>NZ_CP085880.1:0-4810966 GCF_006351725.2 Lysinibacillus sp. CD3-6 | reverse complement strand
GCTGCTATTCTCCTTTACAGTTCAATACATATACAGCAATAAAAAAAGATAGTGCATTTATGTGATAAGTAAATACGTTCATTTTACGACTAATCCACAAAATCACAAGCTGTGGATAAGACTTAACCAAAGGCTGTGATAAAAATTATCCACAGCATATCAACAGTTGTGGATAAAAGAATAGTTCGTTTTAGTTTTCAACAAAGTGAAGCACAGTAATCGTATCAGAAAAACAAAGCTATTTCAATAGTTTATGAAACTTATCCACATAACCTTGATTTACTCACTTTCGAGTTGTCCACAAGCACTGCTTATGTGAAAAAGCTGTAGATAACAGTTGTGGATAAAAAATGCGGCAAAAAATACTATACACAAGTCTGTGTAAAAAAAACAAGTATTCTGTGGATAATTTAAAAGAGGGAAATTAAAAATATAGATTATATGGTTTAAAAGAATTTTATAAAATTCATTGACAAAATAGCCGTTTACTTTATATAATATGCAGGTCTGTATGTTGAAAAATTCAACTTTCATTCAGGAGGTGTCTATATACAATGAAACGTACTTACCAACCAAAGAAACGTAAGCACAGCAAAGTTCACGGTTTCCGCGCACGTATGAGCACGAAAAACGGTCGCAAAGTTCTTGCTGCTCGTCGTCGTAAAGGAAGAAAAGTTTTATCAGCATAAAATAAGTCCACTGAGCCACATCAGTGGTCTTTTTTTTCTTTATTTTTTGAAGCCGATAAGGATCAAAAGTATAATTTAGTAGCAGGTGAAAGTAATGAAAAAACGCCAACGAGTGAAAAAGAATGAGGATTTTCAAAAGGTGTTTAAAAAGGGTAAATCTTTCGCGAATCGACAGTTTGTCGTTTATTTTTTACCGAAAGAGGGACAAGCAGAATTTCGCGTAGGTTTATCAGTTAGTAAAAAACTTGGTAATGCGGTAACACGCAACCAAATTAAACGTTATATTCGACAAAGCGTTCATGAATTAAAAGATGAACTAAAGCCGAATATGGACTATGTTATTATCGCCAGACATCCGGCGGCCACTATGGATTTTCATGAAGTGAAACAAAGTTTGCAGCATGTACTACGAATTGCTAGAGTTTTAAAGAAATCGTAATATATACGGCAACCAAAGTGGCGATAAAGTACACTTATAAAAGATTCCACGATAACTTATGTAAATTAAGTAAACACTTTACTGCATGAGCCTATAATAATTGGCATATTTAGTAGAGTGAAAGCTAATTTGCATGATAAAATAACTGATAACTTTATTCTTTCCATAATAAAATTGAATAAAGACAACGCATATAGATTTAAGAAAAGTGAATAGTAATTGTAGGGGGAAGACGGTTGAAGAAACAACTTTGGGTAATTTTGTCGCTAGTATCAGTAGCATTACTACTATCTGGATGTACAGAATTTAATGAACCAATATCCAAAGAAAGCCAAGGCTTCTGGAATGAATTCATTGTTTGGCCGCTAGTATCAGCAATTAAATATTTTGCTGATTTACTTGGTACTTATGCATGGGGGATTATTGCGGTAACAATTATTATTCGTTTAGCGATTCTTCCATTGATGATTAAACAAACGAAGAGCTCTAAAAAAATGCAAGAAATTCAGCCGAAATTGAAGGAATTGCAGAAGAAGTATGCTTCTAAGGATGCACAAACACAGAAACAATATCAGCAAGAAATGATGAAGCTGATGAGTGAATCCGGTGTAAACCCAGTTGCTGGATGTTTACCAGTAGTCATTCAAATGCCAATTTTAATTGGTTTCTACCATGCGATTAGCCGAATGAATGCTACACCTGCTTTTGATTTAGGAAATTTCTTTATCTTCCCATTAGCAGAATCTGCACCTGCTTTGGCAATAATTGCTGGTATCATGCAATTTTTCGTTTTACGTACGGGCCCAGCAATGGATAACCCTCAAATGAAAATAATGATGTATATTATGCCATTCATGATTATTGGTTTTGGTATGGCGTTACCAGCTGCATTATCACTATATTGGGTAATCGGGAACATTATCTCGATTCTTCAAAACCTGTATATTTATAAACCTTGGCAAAAAAATAAAACACAACCTGCTCAAAATGGAGGGGCTAAAAAGTGAAACAACTTACGCAAATAGGCGCAACAACACAAGAAGCGATCTCATTGGCGTTACAGAAACTTGGCAAAACCCGTGAACAAGTAGATGTTGAAGTTTTACAAGAAGGTAAAAAAGGATTTTTAGGTTTTGGAGCACGTTCTGCAGAAGTGCGTGTGACTGTAAAGGAAGTACAAGTTCGTCCAACTACGGAAATGCCCATCGTAGCTGAGCAAGGTGAGGCAGCTACTGAGCAATTGAACGAACAAAAGGTAGTGGATGACGTTGAAAAATTAATTTCACAAGTTTCAGAACAACCAATGGACATCGAAGCTATTCAACAAGTAGTTACAGAAGTAAAAAAAGAGGAAGAAGATCACTCTATAAATCCGATCGAAGAGGCAAAAGCTTACCTAGTAAGTATAGCTGAGCAATTGGACATTCAAGATCTAAACATTGAAACAAAGCGCGAAGGCAAATATGTGCTGTTTCAATTGAATAGTGAGAAAGCAGCGCTGCTGATAGGGAAACGTGGTCAAACGTTAAATTCCTTACAGCAATTAACACAACTTGTATTAAATAAAACGGCTAAACAGTTCCTGATGGTTAAATTAGACGTTGAAAACTACCGAGAACGTCGCCAGGTAGCCTTAGAGCAACTGGCAGATCGTATGGCTGATAAGGCACTTCGTTTAAATCAACGTGTGGCATTTGAGCCGATGCAGTCATACGAAAGAAAAATTATTCATAATCAATTAGCGAATCGTCTCGATATTGAAACATATTCAGAAGGGACAGAACCGAATCGCTATTTAGTTATCGAACCAGTAAAGAAGGCTTAAGCTCTCTTTACGAAAAGGCATACAGACATATGCTATGGAAAAAACGGTCATTTTATCTATGATAAAGTGGCCGTTTTTTATGTCGTATAAACGAATCATTATGTGTGGCAATAAAACAAGTCATAACATGTCATTTATTGCGTTTCACAGTGAAAAATGTTGAACGATAAATAAATGTTAGCTTATCCACAATTGGAAATGGTCCTTACTTTAGATTTTAACGAAAATATGTTAGTCTAAGATGTTAGAAAGTGTTGATCGGTTTTAATTATCCACATGTGGATAACGTTGAGGAGGTAGTAAAATGGAGTTCGATACAATTGCTGCGATATCCACACCTATGGGTGAAGGTGCTATTGCTATAGTTCGATTAAGTGGAGATGAAGCGGTAGCCATTGCAGATAAAATATTTAAATCGCCTGGTGGGAAAAGTTTAACGAAGCAGGCTTCACATACAATTCATTATGGACACTTAGTAGATCCTAAAACAAACGAGGTAGTAGAAGAAGTTATGCTATCGTTCATGCGAGGACCGAAAACGTTCACGCGTGAGGATGTAATAGAGATCAATTGTCACGGAGGACTTGTATCAGTTAATCGAGTATTAAAATTAGTATTAACGAATGGTGCAAGACTTGCAGAGCCAGGTGAATTTACAAAACGTGCATTTTTAAATGGTCGTATTGATTTATCGCAGGCCGAAGCGGTGATGGATTTAATTCGAGCAAAAACAGATCGAGCGATGAATGTAGCGCTTGGTCAAATGGATGGAAAATTATCTCGCCTCATCGGTGATTTACGCCAAGCATTGCTAGAGACATTAGCGCAAGTAGAGGTTAATATAGATTATCCAGAGTATGATGATGTAGAAGAAATGACAGTGCCCGTATTGCTTGAAAAATGTACATGGGTGCGCAATGAAATTATTAAACTTTTACAAACGTCATCTCAGGGCAAAATTTTACGTGAAGGCTTATCGACTGTTATTTTAGGACGACCGAATGTAGGGAAATCTTCACTTCTAAATAGTTTAGTGCAAGAAAATAAAGCGATTGTGACAGATATAGCAGGTACAACTCGTGATATTATAGAAGAGTACGTAAATGTCCGTGGTGTACCTCTTCGTTTAGTGGATACTGCTGGTATACGTGAAACAGAAGATATTGTGGAACGAATTGGTGTGGAACGTTCTCGTGAGGCGTTACAAAGCGCAGATTTAATTTTATTCGTATTAAACTATGCGGATGAATTAACGATTGAGGATGAGCGCTTATTCGAAACAATTGAGGCGATGGATTATATCGTCATTGTCAATAAGACAGATTTACCGCAAAAAATCGATTTAGCTCGTGTAAAAGAATTAGCAGGTAGTCATCGTATTGTGACAACATCACTTTTACAAGAAGAAGGAATAACAGAATTAGAGGAAGCAATTGCTGCATTATTCTTCGAGGGGCAAATTGAAGCGGGCGATTTAACATATGTATCAAATGCACGACATATTGCATTACTCCACCAAGCGCAAGCGACCGTAGAGGACGCATTAGCTGGAGCACAGGCTGGAATACCAGTTGATATGGTGCAAATAGATGTTACAAGAACTTGGGAAATACTTGGTGAAATTATTGGGGATACAGTGCAAGAAAGCTTAATAAATCAACTATTTTCGCAGTTCTGTTTAGGAAAATAATTCTACTAGAGAAGGGAAGATACGAGCATGCCAACACAATATGAGGCAGGCACGTTTGATGTGATTGTTATTGGAGCAGGTCATGCAGGCGCAGAAGCTGCGTATGCTGCTGCTAAAATGGGCGCTAACACGCTTATGTTAACAATCAACTTAGATATGATTGCATTTATGCCATGTAACCCATCCATTGGTGGTCCTGCAAAAGGGATTGTCGTACGTGAAATTGACGCACTAGGTGGAGTCATGGGGAAAGTTATTGATAAAACGCATATTCAAATGCGTATGTTAAATACAGGGAAAGGTCCAGCTGTACGTGCATTACGTGCACAAGCGGACAAAGTACTATATCAACACGAAATGAAACGCGTGTTAGAAGAAAATGAAAACTTAACGATTCACCAAGCTATGGTGGAAGAGTTAATTATCGAAGAAGGCGAAGTAAAAGGGGTTATTACACAAATCGGCGCCATTTATCGTGCCGACGCAGTAATCGTTACAACAGGTACTTTCCTACGTGGTGAAATTATTATTGGCGATATGAAATATTCAAGTGGCCCGAATAACCAACAGCCTTCCATTCGCTTAGCGGATAATTTAAAAGAATTAGGTTTTGACCTTGTACGTTTTAAAACAGGAACACCACCTCGTGTAAATAGCCGTACAATTGATTATTCTAAAACAGAAATACAACCAGGTGATGATGTCCCACGGGCATTTAGTTTTGAAACAACGGAATTCATCATGGATCAACTTCCATGTTGGTTAACATATACAAGCCTTCAAACACATGAAATTATTGAAGCCAATTTACATCTTTCACCGATGTACTCAGGTATGATTAAAGGAACTGGCCCGCGCTATTGTCCTTCAATTGAAGATAAAGTCGTGCGATTTAATGATAAACCACGCCACCAAATCTTTTTAGAGCCAGAAGGTCGCAATACAAGAGAAGTTTATGTACAAGGTTTATCGACAAGCTTACCTGAGCATGTGCAACAACGTTTACTAAAATCAATTCCAGGATTAGAACAAGCTGAAATGATGCGAGCAGGCTATGCTATTGAGTACGATGCCATTGTGCCAACACAATTATGGCCAACTTTAGAAACAAAACGCATTAAAGGCTTATATACAGCAGGACAAATTAATGGAACATCTGGCTATGAAGAAGCTGCTGCTCAAGGTTTGATGGCAGGGATGAATGCTGCTGCCAACGTCCTTGGTAAAGAAGAACTGATTTTAAGCCGTTCAGAAGCTTATATAGGTGTATTAATCGATGATTTAGTAACGAAGGGTACGAATGAGCCTTATCGTCTTCTAACGTCTCGTGCCGAATATCGATTACTATTGCGTCATGATAATGCAGATTTACGCTTAGTCGAACACGGTTATAAAATGGGCATGTTATCACAGCAACGATATGAAAAATTCATGGAGAAAAAGGCATTAATAGAAAATGAAATTGCCCGCCTTCGTGAAGTCATTATTAAACCGAACGAAGCAACGCAATCTGCCATTCGCTCTGTAGGCGGTAGCGAGCTAAAAGATGGAATCCGTGGAGCAGATTTATTAAAACGTACGGAAATGCACTATGATTTAGTCTCTTCATTAATACCAACGGATATTGAACTTTCGGATGAAGTAAAAGAGCAAATCGAAATTCAGCTAAAATATGAAGGGTATATTGAAAAGGCATTGCAACAAGTTGAAAAGCTTCATAAAATGGAAAATAAAAAAATTCCAGAAAACATTGATTATGACGCCATTTCAGGTCTTGCAACAGAAGCACGCCAAAAATTAAAACAAGTTACACCACTTTCTATTGCACAGGCGTCTCGAATTTCTGGTGTAAACCCTGCAGACATTTCGATTTTACTTGTCTACATTGAACAAGGAAAAATCGCGCGTGTAAGTGGCGAATAATAGAGTAACAGCAAAGTGAATAAGAGGCGGGCATACCATTGTGCCCGCTTCCTATTTTTAGGCTATGTTATGACTCAAGGTTGATTGCCCCCTATTCGGCATGACAATCACCATTTAGACAATACTGAGCCATTTTTTAAAAGGAGACCTTACATGAACGAACAACAATTTATTGAGGCATTGAAGGACAAGGGCATTGAGCTTTCTGAAAAGCAAGTTGCACAGTTCAAAAAGTATTTCGAGCTGCTTGTCGAGTGGAATGAAAAGATGAACCTAACGGCTATTACAGATTTTGAAGGCGTCTATTTAAAACATTTCTATGATTCAATTAGTGCCTCGTTTTATTTTGATTTTACAAAGGTAACGACAGTTTGTGATGTAGGAGCAGGAGCGGGCTTCCCAAGTATTCCGATTAAAATCTGCTTCCCACATTTACAAGTAACAATTGTAGATTCTTTAAATAAACGAATTACATTTTTAAATCATTTAAGTGATGAATTACAGTTAGATCATATGCATTTTGTCCATGCTCGCGCAGAGGAATTCGGTCAAAATGTAAAATATCGTGAGCAATTTGATGTTGTGACAGCCCGTGCAGTAGCTCGCTTGTCTGTACTATCAGAATTATGTGTGCCATTGGCAAAACAGGGCGGTTATTTTGTTGCATTAAAGGCTTCTGCAGGTCCTGAAGAATTAAAAGATGCAAAAAAAGCATTGGTTACTTTAGGTGTTTCACTAAAAGAAGAATATTCTTTCTCTCTACCTGTTGAAGAAAGTGAACGTACTTTATATGTTTTTGATAAAATAAAAGGAACACCAAAAAAATACCCGCGTAAACCTGGTGTACCAAATAAAACACCTATTCAATAATTAGTGTTTCATGTGAAACTTCTCAAACTGGAAAAATATTTTCTCTAGTTTGAGCATACATACTAGTTATGGATGGTTCACGCAAATGACATCTATGAACTATATACATTTTAGGAAATATAATAAATAATAATAGAATGAGACAGAGCAAGATAGTTACTTAAAGGTGGTGCCAATTGGATGAAAAGTCCTTTTTCACGTTTTTTTGGAGGCGGAAATAAAGCAGAGCCTATTGTGGAAAATGAAGTAGAACAAGCAGAGGCGGTTCGTACAACAGAAGAGGTCATTAAGCTTCCAATCGATCAAATTGTACCAAACCGTTTTCAGCCACGTACTATTTTTGATGACGAAAAAATTGAAGAATTATCAAGAACCATTCATACTCATGGTGTAATTCAACCAATTGTTGTACGTAGCACAGCAAACAATCAATATGAAATCATTGCAGGTGAGCGTCGTTATCGAGCAATGAAAAAGCTACAATGGACGGAAGTTCCTGCGATTGTACGAAATTTAACGGATAAGGAAACAGCATCAATTGCATTAATTGAAAACCTTCAACGTGAAGAGTTAACGGCAATTGAAGAAGCGGTAGCCTACCAAAAATTATTAGAGCTTCATGAACTGACACAAGAAGCACTGGCTCAACGTTTAGGAAAAGGACAATCCACGGTAGCCAATAAATTACGTTTATTAAAGCTTCCTGAAGAAGTGCAGCAAGCTATTTTAAAGCGTCAAATTTCTGAAAGACATGCCCGTGCACTAATTGCAATTAAAGATCAACCGTTGCAATTAGAAATTTTACAAGGAACAATTGAAAATGATTGGAATGTGCGCCAGTTAGAAGAGCACATTCATACATTGCTACATCCTGAAGTGGTAGATCAAGAAGAAGATATGCCTAAAAAGGTAAAGCCAAAAAGGAAAGCAATTAGTAAAGATGTTCGTATTGCCTTGAATACAATTAAGCAATCGCTATCAATGGTGACGAAAAGTGGAATAACGGTTAAAACAGAGGAAGAGGATACCGAGGAATATTATCAAATTACAGTGAAAATCCCTAAAAAGAAGAAATCTTAATGAATATTTAATTATACTAAAAAAGTATTTTTCACTGTACTATATCTTCTGTATAGAGGAGGATCTTAGAATTATTTCTAAGATGCCTCCTTTTTTGTATATATTCTTAATATTTTATACAACTCTATTCGTTTTTTTTGATAGAATGATAATTAAGATAGCGGTATTGAACAATGATTTTACAAATGGATTTGTCAAAGCAAACTTTGATGGATGAAAGCAGGTGCTTTTAAATGGGTAGAATTATAGCAATCGCCAATCAAAAGGGTGGCGTAGGGAAAACAACGACATCGGTCAATTTGAGCGCTTGTCTGGCATACTTAGGGAAAAAAGTGCTATTAATTGATACAGATCCACAGGGCAATACAACAAGTGGACTTGGCATTAATAAAGGTGAAATACAAAGTTGTATTTATGATGTCCTAATTGATGACGAAAATGTTGAAAATGTTGTTCAACAAACAAATGTAGAAAATCTATCAATCGTTCCTGCTACCATTTCACTAGCGGGGGCAGAGATTGAATTAGTATCAACGATTTCTAGGGAAGTACGTTTAAAGCATGCACTTCAAGATGTGAAAGAGGACTATGACTATATTATTATTGATTGTCCACCATCACTTGGGCTTTTAACGATTAATGCATTAACGGCATCAGACGCATTAATTATTCCTGTGCAATGCGAATATTATGCATTAGAAGGTTTAAGTCAATTATTGTCAACTGTACGTTTAGTGCAAAAACATTTGAATCAGCAACTATATATTGATGGTGTATTATTAACAATGCTTGATGCAAGAACTAATTTAGGTTTACAAGTAATTGATGAAGTAAAAAAATATTTTCAAGATAAAGTATATAAAACAATCATTCCTCGTAATGTACGATTAAGTGAGGCTCCGAGTCATGGACAGCCTATTATCATTTACGATGCAAAATCAAGAGGAGCTGAAGTTTATTTAGAGATGGCGAGGGAAGTGATAAAAAATGGCTAAAGGTTTAGGAAAAGGTATTGGTGCTCTATTTCCAGGAGAATCGTTAGAACAAAGCGGACAAGTAGAAGAAATACAGCTACAGCTAATCGTCGCAAATCCATTTCAGCCTCGTAAAATATTTGATGAAGAAGCATTGCAAGAATTAGCAGATTCGATTCATGAACATGGTATTTTACAACCAATTGCTGTACGAAAAAAAGCTAGGAAATATGAAATTGTTGCGGGCGAGCGTCGTTTTAGAGCAGCGCAAATGGCTGGGCTAGATATAATACCAGCGATTGTGAAAGAGCTAACAGACTCACAAATGATGGAACTGGCAATATTAGAAAACCTTCAGCGTGAAGATTTAACAGTTATTGAAGAGGCTGAAGCATATCAAAGTTTAATGGAAAACTTGCACTTAACACAAGAGGAGCTATCCAAGCGATTAGGTAAAAGTAGGCCACACATTGCCAATCACGTTCGATTATTAGCATTGCCAGAGGATGTTCGTGCATTAATGAATGACGGTACATTATCAATGGGGCAAGGACGTGCATTACTTGGGTTGAAAAATAAAAGAAGAATTCCAGAAATTGCGCTCAAGATTATAAAGCAAGGCTTGAACGTTCGCCAAGTTGAAATTTTAGTGCAAAATTTAAATGAAGAAGTTTCACGTGAAACATCGCAGCCGAAGAAGAAGGATATTTTTGTTGTAGCGAAGGAATCTCAATTGAGAGATTATTTTGGTACTAATGTCCAAATTAAAAAAGCAAATAATAAAGGTAAAATTGAAATCGAATTTTACTCAGAAGATGACTTAGAACGTATTTTGGAAATATTAAACATTCAAGAAGATGATTAATGGACCATTAATGTAAATTAGAGCGCCAACATACTAGGCGCTCTCTATTTTTTAGAGAGAAGGAAGGCCTTTTTGTGGTTATTTTAGGAGCATTAATTAATGCACTACTGATCGTAGTAGGCGCATTGGTAGGACGCATTTTTAAAAATATTCCTGAGTCAATGAAAGCTTCTGTATTATCAATTATTGGCTTATCTGTCGCGTTATTAGGGATAAAAATGGGCTTTGAGAGTAATAATTTTATAATTTTAGTGGTAAGTTTAGTAGTAGGAACAGTAATAGGTGAATGGCTAGATTTAGATAAGCAAATGAATCGACTTGGACAGTGGGTAGAATCCCTTTTTAGTAAAAAGCGTAAAAGCGACAATCAAATTAATATTGCAGAAGGGTTTGTCACAGCTTCATTAATATTTGTTGTTGGATCAATGGCGATAATAGGTGCACTCGATAGCGGTCTGCGTCAGGACCATAACGTCCTCATAACAAAAGGCATTATTGATGGATTTACATCTATTATTTTAGCTTCTACTTTAGGTATTGGCGTACTATTATCAGCCGTTCCAGTATTTATTTATCAAGGGATTATTGCTATTTTTGCAGGTGTTATCAGCGTTTATATTCCAGATGATGCATTACAAATGTTTATTACAGAAATGACTTCTGTAGGTGGTGTGATGATTTTAGCAATCGGTTTAAATATAGCTGGCTTAACAAAGATCAAGGCTGCCAACTTGTTGCCGGGTATCGTCGTTGTCGGTATTATGGTTGCCATCATCTATCCTTTTCAATGAGTAACGATGTGCAGCAAGCAGTAAGGCTCTTGAAAGCTTTTCAGCCATTGCGTAAGATATATGCAACCTAGTATTTTGTAAAACAAGCATCTCCATAAAGCCTCCAATATTGACGATTCCTTTAACGGAAATGTCACCGATTGGGGGCAATTCTTTTTTTACAGCTTTTCCAGGCAATATTGGTCCATCTTGCACAGCAATATGACCAACATTTTGTTCACTACCGAGACATGCGTCAATCGCAATAATAAAAGGTTTCGTAGTATGATGATGTAACTGCTGTATTCTCGTATCTAAGTTGAGCGCATGCAATGGATCTTCTAAAGTTCCAACAACTTCATAGGGAAAACTAACAGACTTATTCAAAAAGCTACCTGTTAAAGGTCCAAGTGTATCGCCAGTACAACGGTCACTTCCGATACAGCAAAAAACAAGACGTTCATGATGGAAAGGGATATACTCTAAAAATAATGTACTCAATTGCCATACGGCATTTTTACTTTCATGATGAAGAGAATAGGGTAGTACTAAATTAGATATAGTATTCATAAAAAAACTCACTTTCATTTTTATTTGGAGGAAGTGCTCAATTTTTATGCAGTATACGCAAATTTTTAACAAGTTATTCAAGAGGTGGTAATAATGGATTTTAACGCTAGATTTATTAAGAAAAAATGGGAAACACTGACGTCCGAAACATTTTGGGATCAAGTCATAGATGCAACCTTTGAGATTACGATAATCCTTATTGCATCGTGGTTAGCAGTACGATTAGGTAAAAAATTTATTAAAAAAGTATTCTTAATACGCATGCGCTCACCATTAAATCACTCAGAGCGTCGGCAACGAACAATTGCAAGATTATTACAAAGTGTTATTTCCTACGTTGTCTATTTTTCAGCTATTATAGCTATCCTTTCTTCGCTGAATATTAAAGTCGCTGGTTTACTTGCAGGAGCAGGGATTGTCGGCTTAGCAATTGGTTTTGGTGCACAAAGCTTAGTGAAGGATGTCATTACAGGATTCTTTATTATTTTTGAAGACCAATTTGGTGTAGGGGATTATATTAAAATAAATGCAGCAGAAGGAACAGTTGTAGAAATAGGGTTACGTACTACGAAAATTAAAGGTTCTACTGGTGAGCAATTTATAATTCCAAATGGTTCAATAGGAGAAGTGATCAATTACTCTATCAATAACTCGAAAATTTTTATAGATTTACAAATGACTATCGATGCAGATTTTGAAAAAGCGGAAATGCTTATTAAGCAATATTTAAAATCTCTTCAAGAAAATCATAAAGAGCTTGTGGCAGTACCTACCTTTTTAGGTGTACAAAATGTAAAAGGTAAAGAGGTAACGATTCGCATCGCCGCAGAGACATTACCACAACAACAATATGGCGTGGCACGTACTATTCGTCGTGATGTTACAAAACTATTTGAAGAACATAATATTCCTATGGCATAACCTAAAATGATGTTATATGGTGGAAGTGGAAAAGAAGATGGGAGTAGTGAATAAGATGGAAGCGAAAAAGTTCGATTTAAATGATATTGTCGAAATGAAAAAACAACATCCTTGCGGCACAAATGAGTGGAAAATTATTCGTATGGGAGCGGATGTGCGCATTAAATGTGAAGGATGTCAACACAGTGTAATGATTCCACGTAGAGAATTTGAGAAAAAAATGAAAAAGGTTCTGAAGCATGCAAATGAAGCCTAGCTTTTTGCGTATTAGACTTTTTATGGGCGAATCAATATAATAGATAGGGTTATACAGAAATCTCTAACTTGCTTCACACGTCCTTAAAGGGATGAATATTACCTATGCACTTACATTCATTGAGGAATCTAACCTCGCTTGAATCATGTTCAATGCCCTAAGCGAATGTTACAGATTTTTAGAAATGATTTTCGAGCAGGTTCGCAAAAATCTGGACGCCATTACGTGGGGGCGTAATGAATTGTGTGTAGTTTACTTCCATCTTACTGATTTATGGACGGAATTTAGACTAAGAGCGTCACATCGGCTAAGACGAAGTAATGAATGTTGGTCTGTAACTGCTTATACAGCTTACACGGACTTACTGTTGGAAGTAAGAATTTTAGCACCTAAAATACGGGATAAAAACAACAAAATTGAACTGATTATAGAAAGGTTGTGTCCATTTATGGCATTAACAGCTGGAATTGTTGGATTACCTAACGTCGGTAAATCAACACTATTTAACGCAATTACAAAAGCGGGCGCTTTAGCTGCAAACTATCCATTCGCAACAATCGATCCAAACGTAGGAATCGTTGAAGTACCAGATGCACGTTTAGATAAACTTACAGAATTAGTAGTACCGAAAAAGACAGTCCCTACAGCATTCGAATTTACTGATATTGCAGGGATTGTAAAAGGCGCTTCTAAAGGTGAAGGTCTAGGGAACAAATTCCTTGCACATATCCGTGAAGTTGATGCAATTTGCCAAGTAGTACGCTGCTTTGTAGACGAAAATATTACTCACGTATCGGGCGCAGTAGATCCGATTGATGATATTGAAGTCATTAATTTAGAGCTTGCTCTTGCTGATTTAGAATCAGTTGAAAAACGTATACAACGTGTAAGCAAAATGGCGAAGCAAAAAGATAAAGAAGCGATGGTTGAAGAACCGATTCTTCTTAAAATCAAAGCTGAATTAGAAAACGGCCGACCTGCTCGTGCAGCCGAGCTATCAGAAGACGAGTTAAAAGTTATTAAAGGTCTTCACCTATTAACAATTAAACCAATGCTGTATGTTGCAAATGTGTCTGAAGACGAAGTTGCAGATGCAGATAATAATGAATATGTTCAAAAGGTACGTGAATATGCAGCGGCTGAGGGTGCTCAAGTCATTACAATTTGTGCAAAAATCGAAGAAGAAATTTCAGAGCTTGACGATGAAGAAAAAGCAATGTTCCTAGAGGAATTAGGCATTAAAGAATCAGGATTAGATCAGCTAATCCGTACTTCTTATGATTTACTAGGTCTTGCTACTTACTTCACTGCTGGGGTACAAGAAGTACGTGCATGGACATTCCGTAAAGGCATGAAAGCACCACAATGTGCTGGTGTCATTCATACTGACTTTGAGCGTGGATTTATTCGAGCAGAAACGGTTGCTTTCAATGATTTAGTAGAGGCAGGCTCCCAAGCTGCTGCGAAAGAAGCGGGTAAAGTACGTCTTGAAGGGAAAGAATATATTGTACAAGACGGCGATATTATGTTATTCCGCTTTAACGTCTAAATAGAATTCGCTGTGCTACCATAGGTAATGTGAAAGTTGCATCGTAAACGAGTGCTTTTCTATTGACTTACCTGTGAGAGGATTAAGCAGTTTTACGCTAATAAATAAACAAACATAATAGGCTTCTCCTAGCGTAGTATTGTGACGTTTGGAAAAGCCTATTTTTGGTTATATAATATCAGAATTTTCAATTTCCACAGGGGGATATTATGAACATATTAGAAATAAAAGAACGTGCTTTAGAAATCGAACAGTTAGGGAAGTTACCACAAGATATATTAGAGGTTATTTACGAGCAACAACTATTTAAACTGTTTATTGCCAAGGAATTAGGTGGGAAAGATTTAGATTTAATCGAAGGGATCAAAGTGTTTCAGCGTATGTCTGCTATTGATGGGAACTTTGGATGGCTTGTGACCATTGGAACAGGCGGTAATCTGTTTATTCCTACGTTAAATCAAGAAATAGGAGAAAAGATTTTTTCACCAAGTGATGCTGTAATAGCGGGCAGTGGCTATCCTAACGGTACGGCCATAAAAAAGGATGGAGGCTATATCGTAACAGGGCAATGGAAGTTTTGCAGTGGTGCTGACTATGCTACAACCTTTACAATGAATTGTTTTATTAAAGAAGATGGCAAGATGACAGATAAAATCATTAGTTGCGCGGTCAACCGTGAGCAAGTGGAAATCATAAATGACTGGCAAGCAATGGGTTTAAAGGCTACAGCAAGCCATACGATTCGTGTTCAAGATGTATGGATACCGTTTGATAAAACATTCCAATTAGGCATTAGTAAAAATAGTTATAATAATGTCGTCCATAGTTTTCCGTTCACTGCTTTTGCAGAAGCGTCTTTTTTAAGTGTTTGTCTAGGGATTACAGAAAATTTTTTAGATGAAGCCTTTTCCCTAATGGAGCAAAAAAATAAGAAGTCTACTTATAGTGAACGTGTGGGTGCACTTCAATTTTTATTTATGCAGCAAAAAAAGCGCTTTTTACAGGTGGAAGAACAATTTTATTCTATGCTAACGGACTATTGGCAAAAACATAAGCTTGGGGTTGTACTGACAGAACAAGAACTTCAGCAATTTACCCAAATGAGCAAGGAAAGTGCAGCTGTATGTGTGGATATTGCAAACAATATCATTCGGAGTCTTGGAATGGACGCTATTATTGAAACAGCGACCATTAATCGAATTTGGAGAAATTTATGTACAGCTGCACAACATGGATTTTTAACACCATAAGGATAGAAAGAAGCGTTTATTTTTGAGATAGTTTCTTTTTTGGTGGAGAATAAACATAAAGCTTTGGTAACTGAGGATCGTCCTGTATAAGGGCGTTTTTTGGATATTTCCTTAATTCCTTATACATGGCAAAATCTCCGACTGCTCCAGCTATTAAAAAGGCACCAGCAAGTAATAAAACAGTGCTGTTAAAGTAAAAACCTGCAATGGTTGGTACAATACCAGTTGTCCAAAATGGTAATAGCAACGCTTTTTTCATAGCATGATTAGGGAGGAGCTGGTCAGTGGTTGCGTAGGCAATACCAAGCTCTAAATTAACACCGTATTTTAATGATTTGTAGGGCACACCCCCAAAAATCATAAACCCTATTAAATGAAAAGCCTCATGCAAAACGATAAGCACAATATAGAGTATGACAAAAAGGACAAATCCACTTAGCATACTCCATAACGAAAATTGAAAATCTTTTAGACAAATATATTGTATGGCAATAAATAATATAGAGAGACCACTAGTAATAACGACACTATCCATCATTAGCTTTTTCATATCTAATTCAATTACATTAGGTTCTTGATCTGGTAGCATAGAAATAGTTCTCCTTTATAAAATTAATTATGATCTTTATTATATCGAATGAATTATTTGATTGCGACTTGAAAGAAAGATGCCAATGTGTTACAATTCATTGATGTGAGTAATATTTATTGCTTACTCCTTGCTCCCTGTAAACAGGAGAGCCTGAGTCCATAAGGAGGTGTAAACAGATGAGAAAATACGAATTAATGTACATTGTACGTCCAAACATTGAAGACGAAGCGAAGAAAGCTTTAGTTGAACGTTTCAACGAAATCTTAACTTCTAACGGTGCTGAAGTCATCGAAGCAAAAGAGTGGGGCAAACGCCGCTTAGCTTACGAGATTCAAGACTTCCGCGAAGGTTACTACCAAATCGTAAAAGTAAACGCTCCTTCAGAAGCAATCAACGAATACACACGTCTTGCTAACATCAGCGAAGATATCATTCGTCACATTGCAGTACGCGAAGAAGCAAAATAATTTTAAACAAAATGCTGAAAAGGAGGTTGCATTCTGATGATAAATCGTGTCGTATTAGTTGGAAGACTAACAAAAGACCCTGAGCTGCGCTACACACCGAATGGTATTGCGTCTACTCGATTTACAGTAGCTGTAAATCGTACATTCTCAAACCAACAAGGTGAAAAAGAAGCAGATTTCATTAGCTGCGTTGCTTGGCGTAAACAGGCTGAAAACTTAGCGAACTTCATGAAAAAAGGAAGTTTGATTGGAGTAGAAGGTCGTATCCAAACAGGTAGCTTTGAAGGACAAGATGGTAAGCGTGTATATACAACTGATGTTGTGGCAGATAGCGTACAGTTTTTAGAGCCTCGTAGTGGTGGAGGTGCTCCTGCATCAAACCAATACGGTGGACAATCTTACGCAAATAGCCAACCGTCATATGGCGGTGGTCAACCACAACAACAGTATGGTGGCGCGATGCCTCAGCAAGGTTCATTTGGCGGCGGTAATTCTTATCAGCAAAATCAACCACCAATGAATCAGCCGAACTATACACGAGTAGATGAAGATCCATTTGCTAACAGCAAGGGACCAATTGAAGTATCAGAAGACGATCTTCCATTCTAATCTTCCATCTACAAAAACTATAAACTTATAAGGAGGAGACATCACTATGGCACCACGTCGCGGAGGCCGCAAACGCCGTAAAGTTTGCTATTTTACATCTAATAACATTACGCATATCGATTATAAAGATGTGGATTTACTTAAAAAATTCATCTCTGAACGCGGTAAAATCTTACCACGTCGCGTAACTGGCACTAGCGCTAAGTACCAACGTAAATTAACTTCAGCTATCAAAGTTTCTCGTATTATGGGATTACTTCCATTCGTATCTGAAGATAAATAAGATTGCTAAGCACAACTAGGTATTAAACCTTGTTGTGCTTTTTTATTTTGTTTGAAAATAGAGGTTACTTTTGCAGGACAAATCGGAGAAGCAGTAACTGATTTACATAAATGCTTGAACAAATATCTTAGTGTAAAACTATCAATTTTTATTTAATTTTGAATATTGACAAATAAATATATCGAGATTTATTATATTATTGAAAATTATCAAATTTATTTCGTGAATCAAGGGGTGTTTACTTTGAAAACTACAAAATGGATGTTGGTAGGTGCACTTACATTAAGTTTAAGCGGCACAATTTTATCTTCTGCAAATGCAGTAACACTAGATGACCCAACGATTTATGGTGGGTGGAGTGAAGATACGGGCTATTTTACTTTACGACAAGATAGTGATATTTCCTCATTTGCTACTGGTAACCCGATACATAGCGCAACGAAAGATTATACTAGAAGAGGTTCAGCAGTTTATGAGCGGGTCATTGCAGACACGACTTGGCCAGGTGTATACCATTATTCGAGAGCTCGTTACGAATCTGCTATTTCGGGTCGTGCAGAAGCAGATAGCGGCCGTGTATGGGGTTTCGGTACAACACAAGCAATTAGCGGTTGGCACCCTGGCGACTTAGACTGGGTTGCGAAAACGTACTATGGAAAATAACATATATGAAGAGATAATCAATTGATTATCTCTTTCTTGCAATAAAGGTATAACGTGATGAAAAAATATTTAGTATCCAGCAAATTTGTGCTACTAACTTCACTATTGTTTGCTAGTGCCGCTGCCTTGCTTTATAGTATGGACTCTGTTAGCTATACCAATATGATTAACAATGGCTATATCAATAAAAACGCTGTTGAATTCATTATCAATACAGATGAGTCTTCCCTCGACATCAACTTAGAAGAGCCCTATTTGTTAATGCAATATAAACTAGACGATCCGAAATTAAAATATATCTATATTAACAAATCGGTAAAGTTGCCACCTATAAACTATAACAAACCACCACTAGCAACAGACTATATCATTACAGGTACTGTTTTTCCTGAAGGGGCCCTTTCAAAAAATATGAGAAGCCTCGTTATTGGCCAATTTGCCACACCTGGCTCTTATTTGAATAGGGAGGCGTGGTATATATCAGAGTCTCAACAAATCAACTTGCAAAATGGAACAAAGTTTATTCTCAATGTAGAAAGTGGAAATCCATATAAATTGATGCAAAAAATGTTCCCTAATACGAGTTATAAGCTTCTTGAAAATGAGGATAGAGGAACTGCCATATTGAAGTCAAATGTTCTTTTAAAAGGGTTCTTACTCATTTCTTTACTGTTTGTTATTATTGCTCAAGCTGTTACAATCCATTATTCAATTCAAAGTAAAAAATCAATTTTTCAAATATTGTATTTAGCAGGCGGGAAATGGCAAATCATATTTGTTAAAGTTTTTAAATCAGAATTTATTGCGCTATTCGTAATAATGTTATTGGAATCTATATTATTAATAGCGGTTAACCACGTCACTTCGATTTGGGGGAATCATTGGTACTACGTATCTGTTTTCTATATGTTCATTACATGTATAGGATATTTTTTTGCCTGTCTACTTGTAACAAAGTCCTTGATTAAAAAAGGAGTAAGATCATTTTGAATACAACTAGACTATTAATGAAAAATAAAAAATTGTTTGTGGTGTTAACAGGGCTTCTTTCATTTCTATTTTCTGTCGTTTTATTTGTGCTGTTAGTGAATCTAAACATTTCAAAAATAGAAATACGTTCAGCAAGTAAATTTCATAACTACAACATCTATCAGATTTCGGATGATTTAATAGGTGAAAGAGAAATTGAATTTTTCAAAGATGTAAAAAACTATGATATTCTCAATGATTTTAATAATGGGGTATTTAAAAATAATAAAGTGGTCTTTTATAATGCCGTATATCAGCCAATAGGCCTAAAACAATATCCCCCTGATGAGAAGTTCTCCGCTTATTATGAAAGTGGCTTTAATAATATATATGAGCACGAAGGTGCGTTTTATCAAACCACTAAATCGATGCAAGTGACTAAATCTGTATTCGATTATAATGTCGTTGAACTAATCGAAGGACAGTACTTTGATGATTCCGCTTATGTCTATGTAGCAGGAAGAAAGGAAATACCTGTTATTCTTGGCTCTGATTATCGTCAATACTATAAGCTGCATGATCAATTAGAGATTCATCATTATTTTGAAAAATTTGTAGGGCGAGTAGTAGGCTTTGCAAAGGAAAATTCATTTATTTTCACTGATAATGAACCGCAGCAAGTACTCAATCGTTATATTCTATTACCTTCCATGTCGCTTTCTGAACAGCCTTCTGAATTGTTACGAAAAACGCAGGTAGATGAAGTATTCTTTAGGGCACTTCTTTTAAGTAAAATGGGTGGTCATTTAATGACCAACTTAAACGCGCTTGAAGTAAGAAAGGAAATTGGAGAGATAGGAAAAGTTACGAATTTCACTAATTATCAAATTATTGGTGCAAATTCGTTATCAGTTGATCTCTTATATAAAATGATTGATACCAATCAAACACTTATTTTTACAATATCGGGCGTTGTATTTATTTTTATTTTGTGTGCTTTCTATTTGTTCGTGAAAAGCTTTATAAAAAGACAATTCGATACGTATTTAGTGTTCATTATGAGTGGTGTTACAAATTATAAAATCAAAAAAAATATCCAACTTGAATTTTCAATCCTCAATGGCATGAGTATAGGATTGGCATTGTTGTGCACCGTTCTATTTATGCAAGACATTTCGATTATATCCATTTTAATAATTGCGGGGTTCTTGGTTTGGTTGTTATTCAATGTCGTTGTTTATAGGTTAGTGAATAACTTATTAGCAACAACGAATGTCATTGAAAAGTTAAAGGGTGATTAAAATTATAAACTTTATCTCATTAGTTAACATAGTAAAAGCGTATAAAGAAAAAATGGTATTAAACAACATTCATTTAGAAGTTGCCAACAATCAATTCATCTCTATAAAAGGGCCAAGCGGTGTCGGTAAAAGCACGCTTCTAAATATATTAGCTGGACTTGAAAAAGCAGATAGTGGTCAGTATGTTATGGATAGTATAAAAATGCATGAGCAAAATCTTAACGAACTTTCGAATATAAGAGGCAGTCAAATCGGATACATTTCACAATACAATCCAATGATACGCAACCTCACAGTTCGAGAAAATATAGTAGCTCCGTTATTATTAGGTAAATATGATAAAAAGCAAACCATGGCGTATAGTGATGAGCTGAGTGCGTGTTTAAAAATTAATCATTTACTTGATAAGAAAATCGACAAGCTATCTGGGGGAGAAAGGCAACGGGTAGGGGTCATTAGAGCACTTATTAAAAAGCCTCAATTGTTAATAGCAGATGAGCCCACTGGATCATTGGATGACGATACAACGATGTTAGTGTTTAACCTTTTTAAAAGGCTATGTGAGAATGAAACGACTATTATCATGGCTACTCATAGTCACTTAAGCTCTCAGTTTGCTGATCAAGAGTATGTTATGAGTTCAGAGGGTATTTTTTTAATTTCCCAAACTGTGCCGCGAGTATAATGAGTTCGGTATTGCACCGAACTCATTTTTAATTTTTCCTTCGTCCATGTTCTTTTTGCTGTTCAAAGCCGTAATATATGATACGATTTACCTTTTTCGATTAAGAAACTTTACTTTTGACATCAATTTATCATAAAGCATACAGACGTTCTTAGCGTTTTTTGTTCAATAAGGTGAAAAAATGGTACAATAAAGTTTAGTAAGTTTGACTGACAAAAAGGAAGGTTTTCAATGCCGAATAATCAAACAAAGGCGCTTGTACAAGGCTCAATGATGGTTGCAATTTTTACAATTTTAATGATTGCTTCAGCGTATGTACCAATCATTTCTATGGTAGCCTTATTATTTACTCCATTACCGATTGCTTGGTATAGCGCAAGTTACAAGCGTTCCTCATCAATACTCGTTGCAGTAGTTGGCTGTATTTTAACAGTGCTAACGAGTGGACTATTTATGCTGCCATTTGCTTTTATTATGGCGTTGCTTGGGATAGTCATAGGTAATGGAATTCAATTAAAGAAAAGCAAACTTTTTTTATTCATGTCATCAGGTATCGCGGTACTTTTATCGTCAGCACTTGTGTATTTAGCCTATGTGCAATTAGCGGGAATTAACGTGATTGAAATGAGTTTGGAACTTGCTCGTAACAGTTATGAGCAATCCAATGAGCTTGCTAAAAGTGTAACGGGCCAAGTGGCAATTCAACCTGAACAAATGGAGGTTCTGCTTAAAACGATTGAGCTAACAATACCTTCAACCGTAACAATCTTTGCATTTTCAATAGCTTTTATTGTCATTACATTGAATTTACCGATTTTAAAGCGATTAGGTTTAAATGTTCCTAAATTCTCACCGTTTGAAAATATGCGATTACCACGCTCTGTGTTATGGTACTACATGATTATATTGTGTATTAATCTATTTATACGTCCAGAAGCAGGCTCTATGCTAGATGTTATCGTATTAAATGTGTCTTATATATTGTGGTTGTTATTAATCCTTCAAGGGATCTCATTTATACATTATTTCATTACGGCTAAAGGGATGCCGAGTGTTGTAAAATGGATAGCTACAATTTTAGCCATTCCACTTGCATCATTCATTATTTTACTCGGTATTATCGATTTAGGTTTCGACGTACGTTCACTTGTGAAAGGGAAGACTAAGGAATAAGGGGCTGATGTAATGGGGACTTTTAGAAAACGACCGATCCGCTATCCGCTTTTTGTTCTTTCCATTTTTGGCATTGTGACGTTCATGCTTCTGTGTATATGGAATATTGGGATTGGTATTGGCTATGGGATAGGCTTTGCTATATTAATGGTCTATACATGGAAAATTGAAAAAGCTACTTATGAAGAGACAGAAAAGCATATTGAATCTATATCCTTCCGTATGAAAAAGGTTGGAGAAGAGGCATTGCTCGAAATGCCAATTGGGATATTGCTGGTTAATGAGGAATATGAAATAGAATGGTCCAATCCATATATGCAAAATATTTTAGATAATGAGGCATTAGTGGGTGAGGGTATAGTTAATATATCCGATGACATCTATGTACTGATGAAGACTGAGGAGACAAAGGAAGCTACGATTACGCTTCGTGATAGGAAATATCGTGTCTTTTACAAAGAAGAGGAGTGTTTACTATACTTCTTCGATATTACGGAACAAATTGCTATTGAAAAGCAATATTTTGCAGATCGCACAGTCATTGCAATTTTATTTGTTGATAACTATGATGAAATTACGCAAGCAATGGACGATCAACCGCGTAGCTTAACAAATACGATGGTAACATCTATTGTCAACGAATGGGCAGCGGAGCATGGAATTTTTGTAAAACGAATTTCATCGGACCGTTTTTTAGCAGTTTTAAATGAGTCCATTTTAACGGAACTAGAAAAGAAGAAATTTGCTATTTTAGATACAATCCGTGAAAAGACAGCACAAAAAAACCTTTCTTTAACGCTTAGTATTGGCGTTGGAGCAGGCTCTTCTTCATTAGTAGAACTTGGTGAGTTAGCTCAATCTAGCTTGGACCTTGTATTAGGTCGTGGTGGAGATCAGGTAGCCATCAAGCAGCCTACTGGAAAGCTTAAATTTTACGGCGGTAAAACTAACCCTGTAGAAAAACGTACGCGTGTAAGAGCACGAGTTATCTCACATGCATTACGTGACTTAATACAAGACAGTGACCAAGTGTTTGTCATGGGACATAAAAACCCTGATATGGACTCCATAGGGGCATCTGTCGGGGTCCGCAAAATGGCACAAATGAATGATGTAAAGGGCTATGTAGTTATTAATTTTGATGAATTAAATGGTAGCGTTACTCGTTTAATGAATGAAATTGAAAGTAAATCCGACTTCTATGAGCATTTCTTAACGCCAGAAGAAGTTGCAGCGAAAATGACTGAAAAATCGTTACTAATTATTGTGGATACACATAAGCCTAATTTAGTAATTGATCCATACTTATTAAAGCTTGCGGAAAAGGTTGTAGTTATCGACCATCACCGCCGTAGCGAAGACTTTATTGAAAATCCTACACTCGTTTATATGGAGCCTTATGCTTCGTCTACAGCAGAGCTTGTAACTGAATTGCTAGAGTATCAGCCAAAGCGAGCAAAAATTAATATGTTAGAGGCGACAGCATTATTAGCAGGCATCATTGTTGATACAAAAAGTTTTACACTTCGTACAGGTGCACGTACTTTTGAGGCTGCTTCGTATTTACGAACAAATGGTGCCGATACAGTGTTAGTGCAGCGGCTATTAAAAGAAGACATCATTACGTACATCGAACGATCAAGAATTGTGCAAACGGTAAAATTCGTGAAGCCAGGCATTGCGGTAGCTGTTGGTGAAGAATCGAAAATTTATGATTCCGTATTAATCGCACAAACAGCTGATATATTACTTACGATGAAAGACGTTAACGCATCCTTCGTCATTGCGCATCGAGCTGATGGTAAAATCGGTATTAGTGCAAGGTCGCTAGGGGAAGTAAATGTACAGCTTATCATGGAAAGGCTTGGCGGTGGCGGGCATTTAACGAATGCAGCTTGCCAAATAGAAGCACTTTCCATAGATGAAGTGAAAAAATATTTAGAAGAGGCCATATATGAGGTACTCGAAGGGAGTTCTGAATTATGAAAGTAGTATTTTTAAAAGACGTTAAAGGTAAAGGAAAAAAAGGGGAAGTAAAAAATGTAGCAGATGGCTATGCACAAAACTTCCTAATTAAAAACGGTTATGCTGCGGAAGCGAATGCTCAAGCAATGAGCCAGTTAGAAGGTCAAAAGAAATTAGAACAAAAAAATGCAGCTGCAGAATTAGCAGAAGCAAAAGCTTTAAAAGAAAAGCTAGAAGCACTAACTGTTGAGCTAAAAGCTAAATCAGGTGATGGCGGTCGCCTATTTGGTTCAGTTTCAACTAAGCAAATCGCTGAAGCACTTCAAAAAGTACATGGTATTAAAATAGATAAACGTAAAATGACATTACCTGAAGGAATCCGTGCACTAGGCTTTACAAATGTACCTGTAAAACTACATCACGAAGTATCAGCAACATTAAAAGTACAAGTAACGGAAGAATAAGGGGCGACTATCCATGAACGAACCGATGATAGACCGCGTTCCACCGCATAACCGGGAAGCGGAGCAATCGGTTATCGGTGCGATTTTTCTAGAACCACAGGCACTAATCACGGCATCTGAAATATTGCTAGCCGATGATTTTTACCAAAACGCACATAAGAAGATTTTTGAAACGATGCTGCGTTTAAGTGATCTAGGAAAAGCGATAGATGTTGTAACAGTTACTGAGGAATTATCAGCAAAAAAAGAGATTGAGGATGTTGGCGGGCTATCGTATTTACTAGAGCTCGCCAATGCTGTCCCTACGGCAGCAAACGTTGCTCACTATGCGAAAATCGTTGAGGAAAAAGCGCTCTTACGGCGTTTAATCCGTGTCGCTACAAAAATTGTAGAAGATGGCTACACTCGTGAGGATGAGGTAGAGGCATTACTTGGCGAGGCAGAGAAGAAAATGATGGAGGTCGCCAACCGCAAAAATGCTGGCGACTTTAAACATGTAAAAGACGTTTTAGTAGAGACATTCGATAATATTGAACAGCTTCAATCACGTAAAGGTGATGTAACGGGTATTCCAACAGGATTCCGAGATTTAGACCATATTACAGCTGGCTTCCAACGCAATGACTTAATTATAGTCGCGGCACGACCTTCTGTAGGGAAAACAGCTTTTGCGCTAAATGTTGCACAAAGTGTTGCTGTACAAGCACGTGAAAATGTTGCCATTTTCTCATTAGAGATGGGTGCAGAGCAACTAATCATGCGTATGCTATGTGCGGAAGGAAATATTGATGCACAAGTTTTACGTACAGGTGCTTTAACAACCGAAGATTGGGGTAAACTAACGATGGCAATGGGAAGTTTATCGAATTCGGGTATTTTTATTGATGACACACCAGGTGTACGTATCAATGAAATTCGAGCAAAGTGTAGACGTTTAGCACAAGAGCATGGACTTGGAATGATTCTAATCGATTACTTACAGCTTATTCAAGGTAGTGGTAAGCCAGGTGAAAACCGTCAGCAAGAAGTATCAGAAATCTCACGTTCGTTAAAACAATTAGCGCGTGAATTAAAGGTACCTGTTATTGCATTATCACAGTTATCACGTGGCGTGGAACAACGTCAGGATAAGCGACCAATGATGAGTGACTTGCGTGAATCAGGAAGTATTGAGCAGGATGCCGATATTGTTGCCTTCTTATATCGTGATGATTATTACGACAAAGAGTCCGAGAGTAAAAATATGATTGAAATTATAATTGCTAAACAACGTAACGGTCCAACAGGAACAGTTACACTTGCTTTTAAAAAGGAATTCAATAAATTTATAAACGTGGATTGGTCACAAATGCCACCACCACCACCACGCGATTAGTAATATTTATCTAAAATAGAGATAATATTCATACCATTCCGTCATTAAACACGAACGTTAAATCATAGTAATTGATTTTATGTTCGTGTTTTTAACTGTTTTTTGTTGACGAGTCGTTTCTATCATTGTTACAATAATTTACGGCTTGATTAATGAGATACAATACGTATCTATCGGAGGTGCTGATTATGACATCAGTTGTAGTTGTAGGAACACAGTGGGGAGACGAAGGAAAAGGTAAAATTACAGATTTTCTTTCACAAAAGGCAGATGCAATCGCTCGCTTTGCAGGTGGCGATAATGCAGGACATACCATTAAAATTGATGGAGAAACATATAAACTCCATTTAATCCCATCAGGTATTTTCTACAAAGAAAAAACTTCTGTAATGGGAAATGGGATGGTTATTAATCCGAAGTCGCTTGTAACAGAGCTAAAAGGACTTCAAGAGCGAGGCATTAATACGGACAATCTTCGTATTTCAAATCGTGCCCATGTCATTTTGCCATATCATATTAAGCAAGATATTGCGGATGAAGAAAGCCGTGGCGAAAATAAAATCGGTACAACATGTAAAGGAATCGGTCCTTGCTATCAAGATAAAGTAGCACGTATCGGTATCCGTATGGCTGATTTATTAGATAAAGAAGTATTTGAAGAAAAACTACGTCATAATTTAGCAATTAAAAATAAATTGTTTGAGAAGTTTTATGAAGTTGAAGGTGTAACATTCGAAGAAATTTTCGAAGAATTTTATGGTTATGGTCAAGAAATTGCAAAATATGTTACCGATACTTCAAAAATTTTAAATGATGTGTTAGATGAGGGTGGCAAAGTATTATTTGAAGGCGCACAAGGTATTTTACTTGATGTCGATCAAGGGACATATCCATTTGTTACTTCTTCAAACCCTGTTGCTGGTGGTGTAGCAATTGGTGCAGGTATTGGCCCATCTAAAGTAACAAGTGTTATTGGTGTATGTAAAGCCTATACTTCACGTGTAGGAGATGGCCCGTTCCCAACTGAATTATTTGATGAGGTTGGTCAACAAATCCGTGAAGTTGGTCGTGAATACGGCACAACGACTGGACGTCCTCGTCGTGTAGGTTGGTTTGATACGGTTGTCGTTCGCCATTCACGCCGTGTAAGTGGTATTACGCATTTATCTCTAAACTCAATTGATGTATTATCTGGCTTAGAGACAGTAAAAATCTGTACAGCTTATAAATATAAAGATGAAACAATTACGGAGTACCCAGCGAATCTTCATATTATTGAACAATGTCAACCAATTTATGAAGAGCTTCCAGGCTGGTCAGAAGATATTACAAGCTGCCGTACATTAGAAGAGCTACCAGAGAACGCACGCCGTTACGTTGAACGTGTAAGTGAATTAACGGGCATTGAAATTGCTACTTTCTCTGTCGGCCCTGGTCGTGAACAAACAAATGTGTTAGTAGACATTTGGGAAGCATAAAAAATAGTAAAAGCTACTGCCGTTGATTTCCGTTGCGTGCAGCGCTTTCCGCGGGCACAACGTAAGCCGCAACCCTCGCTAACGCGCGGTTTGTTGCGTCTTACGTTCTGTGCGTTCCCGCAGGAGTCGCCGCTCTCCACTCCAATCAACAAGTGTTGTTTCTTATTTATTGTTTCCTAAACGTAATAATTAATAAAGCGCGTGCCATAATAGGTACGCGCTCTTTCGTTTACTATTTTAGTGAATGTCCTTCTTCTTGAAGCGGCCACCTTTTACTTCTGCAATATTCCCTATTGCAAGGAAAGCATGGGCGTCAATTTCAGCGACAATCGATTTTAATTTTGATTCTTCTAATCGCGTAATAACTGTAAAAATAACCTTTTTGTCATTCCCAGTATAGGCTCCTTCACCATGTAGAAAAGTGACCCCACGACCGAGGCGATCCATAATGGTTTGCCCGATTTCATCAATTTCATCACTAATAATATAAACAGATTTTGATTCTTCCATCCCTTGTATTACAATATCGATCATTTTGTAGGCTATATAATAGGCCATGATAGAGTACATTGCCTGCTCCCACGTAAAAACAAAACCTGCAATTGTAAAGATAAGAAGGTTAAAGAACATAATAATCTCTCCGACAGAGAAGGGGGATTTTCGGTTAAATAAAATGGCTAAAATTTCAGTTCCATCTAAAGAACCACCATAACGTATAACGATACCAACACCAATGCCCAAAATAATACCACCAAATACTGTGGCGAGTAATGTGTCTGTTGTAAATGGTTGAAGATTATGTAAGAAGATCGTTGTTACGGAGAGCACTGTAATGCCAAGCCCTGTAGAAAGTGCAAATGTTTTACCAATCTGTTTATAGCCTAAAAAGATAAAAGGTAAGTTCAAAACGAAGATGAATATGCCTAGGGGTAAGCTCAATAAATGCGAGGCGATAATGGATACACCGACGATTCCACCATCCATAATGTGGTTGGGTACTAGAAATAGCTCTAATCCTACGGCCATAATGATAGCACCTATTGCAACCATAATCGTTCTGGTGGTAATTTTCCGAACTGTATTCTTTTTTTGTTGTTTTGCTTTAGATACCTTCAATGAGGTCTGTGAATCACTCAATTCAATCGCTCCAATCAACTAGTCTCTCACTCTATTTTATCGAAATATTTAAAAAGTAAAAAGTAATAAGTTCTAAGACCTTTTTAAAATAAAATAAAAAGGATAATATTTCTTTATTTTGAGAAAAGAGGATTTGAGAAGGTACTGTAAATGGTAGGGATTATGTAACAATTAGTAGAGAAATAATACATTTTCATTACAAAAAGGATAAATTATTCAAACAACATTTTCTTTATGGTACATTATAGTGGTGCAAAATTCTTTGTGGGTAATTAAACCTATGTTAGGTTAAAGTTGGAAGGGGCTTTATTGAATGAGTTCGTCTTGGAATAAAAAAGAAGAAAGCAATCGATTCACCTACAATTTTTCTTCTTTAAAAAAAGTATCAATTATTGCAGTGTTAATGGCAAGTTTTGCAATAAACGTGGGCTTTACAAAGGAAAATAATCATAAAGAAGCATTAAATAAAATCTATCATATATATGTTGATAATGAATATATGGGTGCTGTATCTAATGACAAAGCTGTTCGCGAAATTATTGCATCAAAAGAACAACAAGCTAGCAATCAGTATAAAGACTTATTGATTGATGCAAACTCAGCGGTGAAAATAATACCAGAGCAAGTGTTTAGCAATGAAACAAAGGATGCAGAAACATTAGCGAAGCTTGAGCAATCTTTAGTAGCTCAATCACCAGCTTTTGCATTATTAGTAGATGATAAGCCCATTGCTTATTTAAAAGATGCGGATGCCTACGAAGAAACAATTCGTATGCTAAAGCTACAATATGTTTCACAACAAGAGTTAGACGCACTAGCGAACCAGCAAACTATAAATAATTTACCAGCTTTACAGTCTGGAGAATCGCGCCTTTTAAATATTACGTTTAAACAAGGTATTTCAGGTGTAACACAAAAGGTAGATCCAAATGCCATTGTATCACCTCAAGAGGCAGTTAAATATTTAATGACGGGCTCACTGGAGCAAGAGGAATATAAAATTCAATCTGGCGATGTATTAGGAGCAGTTGCTAAAAAACATGATTTAACAACGGCTGAATTAATCGCATTAAATCCAGGTCTTACAGTGGATACAGTGTTACAAATTGGACAGGCATTAAATGTAACAGTTGCAAAACCATTTGTAGCGTTAGAAGTAAAACAAGAAAAGAAAATTACGGATACAATTCCATTTGAAAAAATAATTGAAGAAGACTCTTCGATGTACAAAGGTGAAACAGTTGTAAAACAGCAAGGTGTTAACGGCAAGAAAGAAACTTCTTACTTAATTACTGCTGAAAATGGAACAAGAACGTCAAAAGTCGCTTTAGAAGAAAAGATTCTACAACAACCAGTAAATGAAATTGAAGTGGTAGGAACAAAAGTCGTTTCATCTCGAGGAACGGGAGAATTTACTTGGCCAACAGTAGGGGGCTATATTTCAAGTGGAATGGGGCAACGTTGGGGTACGACTCATCGTGGAATTGATATTGCTCGTCCTAGTAACTACAATATACTAGCTTCAGATAATGGTGTAGTAGTATCAGCTGGTGTTTCGGGCAGCTATGGTAATCGCATTGTTATTAATCATAATAATGGCTATACAACGCTTTATGGACATTTATCTTCAATAAAAGTTAGCGTTGGACAAGTAGTTGAAAAAGGTTCTGTTATTGGGATTATGGGCTCTACAGGAAATTCAACAGGTACACATTTACACTTTGAAGTTGAGAAAAATGGAGAGCTTGTCAATCCATTATCGTATGTAGGTCAGTAATTAAATTGCTTCAACAAACATCCTCCCTTTTCTCTAAATGGGGGATGCAGAAGATGCATTGAATTCAGTGGGGATTTGCCCCTAAGCTGTATCAAGTTAAATGTCCCGTCAGATGCTACAGATTTTAAGAGAGCTTTTGAAGTAGCTCAAATCTGAATGCAAATACGTTGAGGCGTAATTGATCTTTAGTAAATGGCAGTCCAAATAGTGGGCTGCCTTTTTGTATAGAAAGCATAAAATGGTCAGTTATTTCCCGAGCAATAATTGTCGAAAGAGGGAAACTGTACGTCAATAATGCATGGAAGCTAAAAGCATGTTAGAGTTAAGAGTAGTAACTTTACAAATACACATTGTTTAGAATAGATGAATAGCGAAAGGGAGATAATGTATGAGCAAAACAATTTTAGTTGTTGACGATGAGAAACCAATCGCAGATATTTTACAGTTTAATTTAATTAAAGAGGGCTACAAAGTAATTTGTGCTTATGATGGAGATGAAGCATTAGAAAAGGTTGAGGAAGAGCAACCAGATTTAATGCTATTAGATATAATGCTACCAAAAAGAGATGGTATGGAAGTTTGTAGAGAAATCCGAAAAAAATATGATTTCCCTATTATTATGTTAACCGCAAAAGGTTCTGAGATTGATAAAGTATTAGGCTTAGAAATGGGCGCTGATGACTATGTAACAAAGCCGTTTAGTACGCGAGAACTTATTGCACGTGTAAAGGCTAATATGCGCCGCCTTCAAGTAGTAGCTCCTGCAGCTGAAGAGGAAGAAGAAGCATCAAATGAAATTGTAGTAGGCTCTCTAGTTATTCAGCCTGACGCTTATCAGGTAATGAAGCGTGATGAAGCAATTGAACTGACACATCGAGAATTTGAATTGCTACATTACTTAGGTAAACATATTGGTCAAGTGATGACTCGCGAGCATCTTTTACAAACGGTATGGGGCTACGATTATTTCGGAGACGTACGTACAGTCGATGTAACGATTCGCCGCCTTCGTGAAAAAATAGAGGATAATCCAAGTCATCCAGCATGGATTGTCACGCGACGTGGTGTAGGGTATTATTTACGAAATCCTGAACAGGAGTAAAAGAAATGCAGAAAGTAAGCTTCTTTAAATCAATTCATGTCAAGCTTGTATTAATTTATATTTTGTTGATCATGTTAGCATTACAAATTATAGGCATCTATTTCGCAAAGGAATTAGAGCGGAATTTGAAAAGTAATTTTCAAGAGTCTATTTTTCAGCGTGTAGATTTGATGCAATATAGCATTCGTGAAGAAATTTTGAAAGAGCGCGATGAAAGCATGCCTTCACTTGAGGAAAGTCTGAAATCCATCGTAAAAGAATTTTCAACAGGATTGAAGGATGTATCGACGGGTGATATTTTAGAGATTCGCGTAATTGATAGTAGACAGCGTATACTTGCAACTTCAGAGGTAGATAATCAAAGTTTAATTGGACAGCGTTCAAATACAGACCTTGTTCGGCGAGCAATATCAGCAGAAACATTATTTGATATTATAAAACTCGATAATAAAACTAGAAATCGAGTATGGGTGTTAGCAACGCCAATTCGTGATGGAGCTGGCCCAGATGATGAAATTATCGGTGTGCTTTATATTGAAGCAAATATCGAATCTGTTTTTGAACAAATGAATGATATTAACCGAATTTTCTTAGGCGGTACTGCTGTATCATTAGTAGTTACTATTTTCTTAGGAATATTAGTAGCACGCACCATTACACAACCTATTGCTGATATGCGTAAGCAAGCGCAAGCAATGGCGAAAGGAAACTTTTCTCGCAAAGTACGGGTTTATGGAACAGATGAGATTGGGCAGCTTGCTACTACCTTTAACCATTTGACCAATCGTTTGCAAGAGTCTCAATCAACGACAGAGGCGGAACGGCGTAAACTCGATTCTGTTCTTAGTAACATGACCGATGGCGTTATTGCAACCGATCGTAAAGGACGTATTATCCTTATTAATGATCCAGCATTAGAGTTATTGCATATTTCAAGAGATATTACATTAGGACGTCCAATCGCTTCTGTTTTAGGAATCGATCAGGAATATAGCTTTGAAGATTTAATTCATATGAATGATGCAATCAACTTGGATTTTAGTACGTCAGAGGCGCCATATATTTTACGTGCTAATTTTTCTGTTATTCAAAAGGAAACAGGGTTTATTAATGGTTTAATTACAGTGCTACATGATATTACAGAGCAGGAAAAGATTGAAATGGAGCGAAGAGAATTTGTATCGAATGTATCACATGAGCTTCGCACACCATTAACAACGATGCGTAGTTATTTGGAGGCATTAATGGATGGTGCATGGAAGGATGACAACATTGCGCCGACCTTTTTAAATGTTACTCAAACTGAAACTGAGCGTATGATTCGTCTAGTGAATGACCTACTTCAATTATCACGAATGGATAGTAGTAATTATAAATTGAATAAGGATATTGTGTTATTTAATTCATTCTTTAATCGAATTATTGATCGCTTTGAAATGTCTAAATCCGAAAATGTAACATTTGAACGATTACTTCCAGAAACATCGTATTACGTTGAAATTGATACCGATAAGGTGACGCAAGTAATTGATAATGTTATATCGAACGCCATTAAATATTCTCCAGATGGCGGTAATGTCCGTTTTGGTTTTACCGTACAAGGAAATATGCTCAAGGTAATGATTTCAGATGATGGAATGGGTATTCCAAAAGAAAATGTAGGTCGTATTTTTGATCGTTTTTATCGCGTCGATCGCGCGCGTGCACGCTCTATGGGTGGTACAGGTCTTGGTTTAGCTATTGCACGGGAAATGATTGAAGCGCATGGTGGGAAGATTTGGGCCGAGAGTGAAGAAGGATATGGTACAACCGTCTTCTTCACACTACCATTTGAATTAGATGATTTTGACGAGGCAGGTGAGTGGGGATGAAATATATAGAGCCAGTTAAATCCGTTGTTTTATTTCTACTCGTCATGCTAAGTGTTGTGCTAACCTTTATTATTTGGACCTATACGCCTGATTACAAAGTAATTGAGCAAACAGAAGGTAAAGAAATATTAATTGGCACACAAAAGAAAGTGGAAGACGTCATAAAGCCATATAAAGCAATTTATAGCAGTGACGATGACTTAACAGGTACAGTATCGAATGGTGCAATGAAAGATATTATGAACATCTTTGAAGGCTGGAATATTCTTGACCTCGTTCGAGTGAATAATAATATTTCACCAACTTATATTAATGAGATGATCCGCGCCAATCATCGTATGACTGTATTTTTCGCTGGAGAAATACCTTTCTCAGAGCTCGGAACTATTTTCAACTTCGACGAAAAAGAGTTACCTGAGACGACTTTCAATCGGATTATTATAGATTGGAGCAATTACTCGAATAAAGAAGTACAGATGTATTTCGTTAGTAGCTCGAACAAATCATTGTTACGTTCACATGTAAGCATTACGAATGCCAATGAATTTGTCAAAGATATTATTGAACCGTCTAAACTGCAAAGTGCGTATAAAGAAGTAGAGCGTGATGGCTATACTTCACTTTACGTTCCTAGCGATAAAATTGAATCTGTAAAATATACGTATTATATGAATGAACTATCACCAGAATTATTTAAAAATGTCTTATTCTCAGAGCCAAACGTTGTTCAGCGTAATGTTGAAAGTGCGACATTCGAAAAATATACAGATGGATTATCTCTTATGACTGTCGATACAAGATCGAAATCATTAACATATGTATATCCTGCTGCAGAAAGTAGTATCCGAATAGAGCCATCGAAGCTCTTCAAAGATAGCTTTGATTTTATTAATGAGCATGGAGGCTTCACAGCAGATTATCGATATGTATCGAGCAATCCGAGTAAAAATCAAATAGATTATCAGCTTTATTTACAAGGCTTCCCTGTTTATAGTGATCAAGCAACAACCCGTATTACAACAGTATGGGGAGATAACCGTATTTTCCGCTATAGACGTCCTTATTTTTCTTTAGACATATCAGAAAAAGAGATTAAAGAACTGCCATCTGGCACGGAAATAGTTGAAAAAATTCATAAGCTAAATAATATCGTATTGTCAGATATCGATGAAATTGCCGTAGGGTATTATTTAACGCAAGATGAAAATTTAAGATTATTTACTTTAGAACCGAGCTGGTTTATCATTCGTAATGGTTCATGGATTTTAGTGACACCTGAAATGCTTGGGGGTGTAAAAAATGGATTGGAATAGAACAAAATCCATTTTTATCGTCGTCTTTTTAATTTTAAATATTTTCTTATACTCATTGTATGTGAATCGCTACAATGAAGCACAAAGTGTAGAGGTTCCAGGGGAGAAAACGATTGATGCTCGTTTAAAAGAGGATAATATTACGTACGGTGTCCTGCCGAATGCCGTCGAATCAGCTACGTATATTTCAGGGAAAGTCCATACTTTTACGGCAGCGGATTTTACCGATCCAAACCATCAAGTTAATCTTGTTGACCCTAAAGAGGCGCGGGTAATTATAGTCAGTCCTGTGAAATTGCGAAATGTAAATGATGATGCAAGCTTCACAGAATTTGTGCAGGCAAATATTAAAGAAGGTGGTTCCTACGGATTATGGAAGGTCGATCGTGATGAGCGTATAGCCATCTTCTTTCAAAAAACAAATAATCGAATGCTCTATTACAATAAATCTGGGTTGTTAAAAATACAGTGGAATGCGGACAATGAAGTAACGATGTATGAGCAAACGATGCTTGATAATATTGAGGAAGTAGAGCAACAAGAAAGTGTACTTCCACCGATTCAAGTTATTCAAGCATTATACGCAAAAGGGCTGTTAAAGCCAGATTCACGTATTGAGCATATGCAGCTGGGCTATTCAACACTTGTTTATTTAACACAAACACAAGTATTATTGCCAACATGGGAAGTCCGAGTGAAATTATCCGACGGGGCAATTGAAGAGTATTTTGTCGATGCAGTGGAAGGTAAAATCATTGAAATACAAGAGGAAAAGCAAGAGGTTGAAGAAGAAGACTGGGGAGTTTAATCATGCGATTTAGTGTTTTAGCAAGTGGCAGTACAGGCAATTCGATTTATGTAGAGAACGATAATCATGCATTTATTGTCGATGCTGGCTTAAGTGGTAAAAAGATGGAGCAGCTCTTCGCAAAAATCGATCGCAATATGAAACAGCTAAGTGGCATTTTAGTTACGCACGAGCATAGTGATCATATTAAAGGAATTGGTGTATTAGCACGTAAATATAACTTACCGATCTATGCAAATGCAAAAACGTGGCAGGCAATGGATGGACTCGTAGGAGAAATTCCTGTAGAGCAACGCTTCGAGTTTGAAATGGAGAGTGTGAAGCATTTTGGCACATTAGCAATTGAATCTTTTGCCGTTTCCCACGATGCAGCAGATCCGATGTTTTATACATTTCATGAGAATGGTCGTAAACTCGTGATTATTACCGATACGGGCTATGTTAGCGATCGGATGAAAGGTATTATTCGCGGAGCAGATTCCTTTGTGTTCGAAAGTAATCATGATGTTAATATGCTACAAATGGGTCGATATCCATGGTCCATAAAGCGTCGTATTTTAAGTGATGTAGGACATGTATCTAATGAAGATGCAGCCATTGCAATGAGCGAGGTTGTGTTTGAAAAGCCAACGAATATTTATTTATCGCATTTAAGTAAAGATAATAATATGAAAGAGCTTGCGCGCATGAGTGTTTCACAAACGCTACAATCTTGTGGAATTATTGCAGGTGAGTATGTCCATTTATTAGATACAGATGCTGAGGAGCCAACAAAGCTAGTAACGGTTTAAAATAGGACAAGTAATTATGAAAGATTTTCTTGCCTATTTCTATAGTTAAAAATATAAGCTGTTCAATTGCATTTTTTTATTAATGCATTGAACAGCTATTTTTTATATCCATTTTATTTATTTTTCATGTAATTTTAATGTTTGAATCGTATGATAAAGGCAAGAATTAATAGATAGAGCAGTCGCACGAAAGGATGAGGAACATGGGTTATTTTAACGAAGATGATAAAAACAGTGATTTTCTAAATAATGATGAAATACAGAAATCACCTCTACAAGAGAGACTTGAACGTGAGGAAAAGGAAATGCAAGAGAAGCGTTCCAAAAAGAAAGGTGGAGGCAGTGGAGGTGGAGGCGGTAAAGGTGGCTATTTCTTTAGTGGACTAGTTGGTGTAATCATTGGTGCTTTACTCGTTTGGCTAATGCTTCCTGGACTTGTCAATCAAATGCCAGGGACAACAACAGGCAGTTCTGGCAAAAATGATGAGACAACCATCAACCAAGTAGCTACAGAAGTAACGACCGATGTCACAAGTGCAGTTGATAAAGCTTCAGGTGCTGTTGTAGGGATAACTAATATTCAAGAAGTGACAAGCGGCGGTTTTTGGAATCAGCAAACAACACAAGATACAGAAACAGGAAGCGGCTCAGGTGTTATTTATAAAGTAGATGGTGATAAAGCCTTCATCGTAACAAATAATCACGTAATTGAAGGGGCAAAACAATTAGAAGTAACAATGCAAGATGGCTCAAAAGAAGAGGCACAATTAGTCGGAAGCGACGTTTGGACAGACTTAGCAGTTATTTCAATCAGCTCGAAAAATGTTAAAACAGTTGCGACATTTGGTAACTCAGATGTACTAAAACAAGGTGAAACAGTTATTGCTATCGGGAATCCACTAGGATTAGAATTTTATGGCTCTGTTACAACAGGTGTTGTTTCAGGTAAAGATCGTTCTGTACCAGTTGATTTAAATGGCGACAAAGTAGCTGACTGGCAACAAGAAGTATTACAAACAGATGCAGCTATAAACCCAGGTAATAGTGGTGGTGCCCTAGTGAACCTAGCTGGTGAATTAGTAGGTATTAACTCCATGAAAATTGCTGAATCCTCTGTGGAAGGTTTAGGCTTCTCAATTCCGATTAACTCAGCAATTCCAATTATTGAAGAACTAGAACGCAACGGTGAAATGAAACGTCCAACAATGGGTATTTCACTAGTTGATTTAACAGACGTACCAGCATTCTATCAACAACAAACATTAAAATTACCTCAAGACATTACAACAGGTGTTGTCATTACAGATGTTGTTGGCAACTCACCTGCTTCAAAAGCGGGCGTACAACAATATGATGTTATTGTTGAAATGGATGGCGATAAGATTGAAACATCAATTGATTTACGTAAACACTTGTATAACGACAAAAAAATTGGTGATGAATTAACAATGAAAGTATATCGCCAAGGTAAATTAGTTGAAGTGACATTAACATTAACAAATAGCGATTCATTGTAGGAATAGTAACGAGACGAAACAAAAGATAAAAGTGTTAGATTGATGAAAAGTCAATCTAACACTTTTTTCGCTATCATCAACAAGTGCTTTTTTCTAATTAAATATGTCTTAACATTCGAAGGGTATATCCAAATGAGGGAAGCTAGCCTCAATTTCATTGAAATTAAGTTAGGATAAAATGTTGCGTTTTGTTAATGCCAATTAATAAATACAGGTGTGGATAACTAGGAATTTGTGAATAACAACTTTACACAGCAAATAGTGGGACAAAGCCTTCCTTCCCTACTCGCTATTCCTTTGTTACAATAGATTGTGGATAACATAGACCGAATTGTGAATAAGTTTGTGGAAATTTCGGAAAATAAGGAGAGACTATGAAATGGAAAAATACAGTTGTGAAAAGCATATAGAGCACGCTTTAGACATGTTTGTCGCGGAGCAAAAAGTATTCCCAATTATGGATAAAGTACAAGAGGAAAAAAAGTTATCCACAAAATGTAGTTACTGTGAACTGCCAGCAGAATATATTGTATCAAGTAAATAACTTTACACAATATATAGAAAACGCTTGTGGATATGTTGATAACTTTTGTGGATAATTTGTTTGTAAATGAAATGTAAAGGTGGATAACGTGTGAATATTACAATTGTATCAGTCGGAAAACTAAAAGAAAAGTACTTAAAAATGGGAATCGACGAATACGTAAAACGCCTAGGTGGCTACGCAAAAATGGACGTAATTGAAGTGCCTGATGAAAAAGCACCTGAGCAGCTAAGTGATGCAGAAATGGAAATTGTGAAGAAAAAAGAAGGTGAGCGCATCCTCGCCAAAATTGGCCCAGACACATACGTTATCGCCCTTGCCATAAACGGCAAAATGAAAACCTCTGAAGAAATGGCATCCGATATCGAGTCATTAATGACCTATGGAAAAAGTAAAATTGCCTTTGTTATCGGTGGTTCTCTCGGTTTGCACGAAGATGTCCTCAAACGTGCCGACGAGAAACAATCATTTGGCAAGATGACCTTGCCTCACCAATTAATGAAGCTTGTCCTGATCGAACAAATTTACCGAAGCTTTAGAATTATGAAGGGTGAACCGTACCATAAATAAGTGCGGTTTTTACAAGACCAGCTAGAACAAATATGTTTTAGTTGGTTTTTATTATATAATGAGGAACAAATAGAATGATAGGAGGTTCAATACTGTATGAAATTTCAGCGTTTTATGGATACTTATTATGATGGTCATAAATTAGTGCCGAATTTTTATCATAATTGGCCTTATTTTTTACATATAGAATCCTCCTATGATCCTACGAATGAAGTTACGTATCAATTACTTCAGGAAGTACAGTCCTTTTTATTTAAAAGTGAGGACGAGCTTTTTATTGTTGTAAATAGCTATCCTATTGTTAAAAATAAACCGACCTACCCCAATGTTTTCAAACGATACATGAAAGACTCTATGGGAAAATATCAATTGCAATTAACGAACTTTGAATGGTTATTTGATGCAGAATTTGTTGCAGTTCAGCAAATGGCTTGGTCATGTAACGTTTCACAAATAAAATTATCCCATCTACTAAAATCACTCGCGAATGAAGATTTTCCAAAGCTTCGACCACAATTAAAACGAAATAATAGTATGTATGCCCCAGATGTTTTTATTGTTAATCGACGAACAAAGAGTATCGTCCATGTGTATGATGATCGAGGAATTGAAATTATGAGTGCAGATAAAGAAAATCATCATAAAGATATCATGTTATTTAACTCATTATCCTCAATGGCTCTAAATACAAGCAACTAATTGGATACCGCAATCTTCTGCTTTAACCAATTTTAAGTTTCTTGGAGAAGTACCGGATTCAAGTTGAGTAAGCAAATATTATTAAGTAAAAGCTCTTCTTTATTTAACTTAAAATACCTATGCTTCAAGTTGTAACACGACCTTCGTAAAATCTTTAAAATCATCAATATGTTTTTCTAAAATGGCTTCTAATATTTCAAGTTTGAGTGCTTGGTAGTCATGTACTGCGATGTTGCGGAAACCAACCATATTCATTAATGTTTTCGCTAACTTAGCGTCAATAATATTCGCTTCCTGTAACAGCTTAAACCCTTCACGACTTGCTTTCGGGACGCCTAATTTTTGTTCACTTACAATGTGCATCGCTAAATCAATACTCGCCTCACAAGCGCGTTGAATATTTAAAATGATACTATCTTGCTTTGTATAATCTTTTAAATTATTGGGATTTCCCGCATAAACCTCGTGAATCCGTTTCACACAGCGTTCGATAGTGGCTGTTTTACTTAATATCACATCATTCATCGCCGAAAACACTTCCTCTTTTTTTAATTGCTTCAATTATCGGGGCGCGCTGCTCGCTTAATGTGGCATACATACTATAGGCACGCATTTTTTGACGAGTATATTCATTTTCATCATGTATATAAATCGGTATGCCTTGCTTGAAAATTTGCATTGTAAAAACGGTATCAATTTGTTTTAAATCAATTAAATCTATTTCCCGATTTGCGACCAATGCCAAATCGCCAGACAGTAAAAAACGTTCATAAGATGATAGAGGTTGTTTACTAAAATAAGCAAGATCAATATCACTTTCGGCACGCACAGTACCTTTTGCGAAGGAACCAAACAATATAATAAAATCGGGATTAATCTGCTGCTTAATCGTATCAATCAATTGTTGCTGTAAATCTTTCGTTAACATCCTTATCACCGTCCTTTTCTTTATTATAAACGTTGGCGAAAAAAACCGCACTTATACTTATTACAGAGAACCGTATCATAAGTAAGTGCGGTTTTTGAAGGGAACTTCTCCTAAGTCAAACGCTATTTATCTGCGTTTTTTGATGTCTTTCATTGAGAAATCGTTGGTTATTCAATTCCTAAAAGTCCGAACTTAGATTTAATCATAAATCTTTGGAAAAGCCATACGATTAAAGCAATTAAATGATTACATTGGATACTATAATAAAAAAGAATAAAAGAAAAACTGGATGGTTTAAGTCCAGTTAAGTATAGAAAAAACCGCCTTCCGCTACAATCCATCACCAACTAAAATAGTGATTTACTAAAAAAGTAGACAAAAAAACAGGTATAGAAAAAGTTCTCTTTTTCTATACCTGTTTCCATTTAAGAATTTGTTGGATAGTCCTTTTTCTCCAAACTGAGTTTAAGAATAAAATGGGGATATAGTAGATTTATGAATCAAATGTTTCTTTTAATTTTAATTTGTCTTGATGCGAGTGTTAAATATTGCAGCTGAATGGGAACAAATGACAATAAAAATCATTCGGAGAATGTAGTTCATGCAAACAGAATCAACAATCAGTTCTTATTCAACGGTATCATATGTATGGTCTATTGAGGGGATAGAGTCATTGAAGGTGACTGGCAATGGAATAATAGCAGGAACAAATAAAAGCGAATTGGAGTTATTAGAAGCCTTATGGTCGTTCCTATCATCGGGTCGAAACAGACTAGCGCTATCACGGTAAACCGTATCATAAGTAATAGAGGTTTTCCATGTATAATAGGATACAGATATAATATAAACTAATTTAGAACTAGACTGTTAGCTAGAAATTATACTTTTACTTTTAGTAGGTTTTGATTGGAGACATTGTGAATGTTAAGTGAACAGACGAGATATTCTAGGCTCGCGAGTATAACCAAAGTAATTAATACAAAGTTAGAACTACGTGAAGTTTTACAGCGTGTAACGCAGGCAATTTCCGAGGAAATCGTGCAATGTAACTCGGTGGGTATTTATTTACCAGAAAAAGATGGCACATTTAGAGGATTTGTGGGAAAACCAGAAGATATGAATGGCATAACCCTCGATACACAGGTAATTGATGTTGAAACAGACTTACTGGCCAAAGAGGTTATTGAAACTAAAAAAACCATCTATATCTCTGATACCTCAAAGGATAATCGGCCGGACCCGAGATCGGTAGAAGCCTTCAAAATTAAATCCTTATTAGCACTGCCTATCTCATATGAGCAAGAGATATTTGGTTTAGTTTTTTTATTTGATTATGGAACGCCGATGAATTTAACAGAATCAGAAATTCAGAGTGTTGAAGCATATGTAAATATGGCTGCAGTTGCAATTCAAAACGCAAATAATTTAAAGCAAAAGGAAAACCTTATTGCAGAAAAACAATTGTTACTCAATGTTACACGTGATTTGTCGATGTGTTCCTCCGTGCAGAAAAGTCTTGATAAATGTTTTTACTACTTAGGAAAGGTTTTAGGTAGCGAAAAAAGTGCAGCCCACCTCCTGGATCCATTGGGAAAAAACACAATGACATTCATGAAATTTAATACAGACTGTGATTGGACAGAAGCCGATTGGATGGAGAATCTAAAAAGCATAGGAATGAACCAAAGCTACGAAGCTATGATTCAACAGATTATTGAAACAAAAAGTATAATTCTCACTCCAAATATAGATAGTATGAGTCTTTTTATGATGCCACTGATTTCAATGGGGGAAGTATTAGGGGTTATAACAGTTGTCAATTTAGGAGGGGAAACATGTAATTTCCATGAATCTCAAATTCAATTAGCAAAATCGATAGTCGAAGCCACAGCGCCTACAATTTCAAACTTGTTATATATGGACCAACTAGAAAATATGGTAGAAGAGCGAACAAGGGAACTAGCTGCTGCTAATGAAAAGGTTACAAGTGTTATTGAAAGTATAACGGATGGATTCTTTGCATTGAACAAAGAGTGGGAATTTCTTTACATGAATAAACATCAATATTTGCCGCAAAGGAAAACGGCAAAGGATGTATTAGGACAAAATATATGGGAAATTTTCCCTAAATGTGTAGATACGGTCATGTATAAAGAATTTCATCGTGCGATGTCAGAGCGAATAGCAGTACATTTCGAAATGACCTCAGCTTATGGTGATTATTGGTACGAAGCAGTTGCGTACCCATATGATGAGGGAATCTGTTGCCTTTTAAAAAACATAACTGAAAAAAAGAAATATGAGAAGGAATTGAAAAGATTATCAAACCTAGACTTAATAGGTCAGATGGCAGCAGGTATTAGCCATGAGATTAGAAATCCTATGACAACAGTACGAGGATTTTTGCAGCTATTAAAAAAAGAGAGCGAATTCGAAAAACATAATGATTACTTTAATGTCATGATCGAAGAGCTTGACCGTGCTAATTCTATTATTACTGAATTTCTTTCTATAGGTAATACTAAGACATCCGATTTACAGATGTTAGATTTAAATTCTATTATTCGCGATATTACGCCTTTAATAGAGATAGATGCATTTAATCAAAATAAAATTATTCAATTTAATCTGAATGACATTCCAGATTTACTTTTAAATCGTAACGAAATACGACAATTGATAATAAATCTTTACCGTAATGGCTTAGAATCAATGAACATAGGTAAGGTTCTATCCATCAGTACCTACAAAGGGGATGGGAATTGTGTAATTCTTGCAGTACAGGATCAAGGAGAAGGTATCAGTCCTGCGATAGTAGAGAAATTGGGTACTCCATTTTACACGACCAAAGATAATGGCACTGGCTTAGGTCTAGGTATCTGCTATGCAATTGCTGCCCGTCATAACGCAAAAATTGAATTTCAAACAGGATCTGAAGGAACTACTTTTTTTATAAAATTTACTTATATATGAAAAGATGAAACGCTTCTTTAGTGTTGTAAGGTATTGACATTTGATGCTCTGAATAAATAAATTTATAAGTCCAAGTTTCAAAAAACTATTTTGATAATTATTAATAGCTATGATGAAATCTGCGCTATATTGATATGCTATTTCGAAGGAGATGTAGAATGAAGCAACTTTATATAAAGCAAAAGGTATTCAGTCTAAGTGGTAAATTCACAATAAAGGATCAGCAGGAAAAGGATGTTTATTACGTAGAAGGTAGTTTTATGCAAATTCCAAAGACTTTCTCCATTATGAATAAAACAAGAGATGAAGTAGCCCTTATTACGAAAAAGGTGTTCAGCTTTTTACCGAAGTTTTTTATTGAGGTAAATGGTCGAGAGGTGTTAACGATTAAGAAGGAGTTTTCTTTCTTTAAAGCACGCTATACGATTGATGGGGCAGACATGGAGATACACGGTAACTGGTGGGATATGGAGTTTCAGGTTTTACAGCATGGTGAAGTCATCGGTAAAGTGAACAAGGAGTGGTTCACTTGGGGAGATAGCTATAAAGTTCAAATATTGGATGAGGAGATGGAGGAAATCATTATTGCATTCGTTGTTGCAATTGATTGTGTAAAGGCTGACGCAGCTGCTTCCTCAGCAGCGACTTAGAAAATTAATAACCTCCATTAAAGGTGCAACGGTGAACCATATCACAAGTAAGTGCGGTTAATTAAGGCAGTATCAATTTTATATTGGTGCTGTTTTTTTAGTAGACAATTGTAGAGAAGAAGGTTTAACGATTCAAAGACATATTTGTACCACACCATTTGCTTATAAATTGTCTTCCATAGTGAGTATTAAAGCATTTGGGCAATTATATAAACAAAGTATTTGAACAGTCAGTTTATATTGATGAGAAATGTTATATGAAATTCACCAAAGAATAATCTTTTTTTAACGTCTAAAAAGCATCAATATTTGAGGAGAGAGAACACTTGAAAGAGATGTATATAAATTAAAAATGATTCAAAAGTGTCGGGTACTATTAACAGTGCCTGACACTTTTTTGTTTTATCGGGAGTAGATAGGGTATTAACCATCATAAGCAAGTTATTTAGCAAGAAGCATTGTAGGAATAATCGAAAGGGAAAAGGAGTCATAACCAACATGTTGTTGAATAAAAAATTACTATTGGTCTTTAGTATAATCGTAGTCTGCTTTTTGTCTGGTTGTACAGAGAAGAAGAAGCTTGAGGATGGTTCTGAACTGATAAATAAAAACCAATTTGTTTTTGCTACTTCTGGTGAATTTAAGCCATTTAGTTATATGAATGACGATCTCACAATGTCGGGCTTTGATATTGAGGTTGGGGAAGCAATTGCAAAGGAAATGGGCCTTGAGCCGGTTCAGAAACGAATCAAGTTCAAAGGGATTGTAGAAGGGGTAAAAACAGGCCGAGCGGATGCAGCGGTTGCGAGCCACACGATTAACCCGCAACGAAGTAAACATGTTTCTTTCTCTACCCCGTATTATTATTCTGGACCGAAAATTTTTACCAGACCAGATAGTAAAATTAAGACTGTCGAAGATTTAAAGGGAAAGGAAGTAGCTGTTGCAAAAGGATCGACATATGCCGATACTGCTTCCGAGTATACAGACAAAGTCAAAACTTATGACAGCGATATTACAGCTTTAAAGGCGTTGAGCACAGGACGTCATGATGCGGTCATTACTGATTTTGTTACAGGAAAAACAGCTGAAAAGGAAGGATTTAAGATTAAAGGACAGCAATTAATTAATCGCAGTGAACAAGCGATTGTGCTGCCCCAGGATAATCCAAAACTATTGAAGCGAGTAAATGAAGCTTTGGAACAACTCCGAGAAAATGGGACACTGACTCAAATCAGTATCAAGTATTTTGGTGAGGACATTACCAAAAAACCAGAATAAATCAATGCTATAGAAAGAAAGGAAGTAGTACTTTGCCAAGTTTTTCGCATTTTTTTAACATACTAATGGAAACAAAAGGTGTATTCTTTAAAGCTATGCTATTAACATTAGAGCTGACGGTGGTTTCTATCATACTAGGAATTGTCATTGGACTTGTCTTTGCTCTATTAAAAATTTCTAATATAAAAATTTTAAAACTTATTTCAGATATATATGTCTATTTGGTCCGCGGAACACCGCTGATTGTCCAAATATTTATCCTTTACTTCGGAATAAGTGGGATTTTCCTTATTCCTGATTTTTGGGCTGCTTCACTTGCTCTAGCGTTACATAATGGAGCTTATATTTCTGAAATCCTTCGAGGCGCAATTCAGGCAGTCGATAAAGGTCAGGTTGAGGCAGGCCGCTCTTTGGGAATGACAAAGATACTGACATTAAGAAGAATTATTCTTCCACAGGCATTTCGTCGAGCATTGCCGCCTTTAGGCAATCAATTTATCATCAGTTTAAAAGATTCTTCGTTGGCCGCATTTATCTCCATGAATGAGCTGTTTAATGTGGCGACAACACTAGGATCGAATAATTTTGATGAAATGACCTATTTACTCATCGTAGCAGTCTACTATTTATTACTAGTAGCGTTGATGACATTTGTAGTGAACCGAACTGAACTGAAATTAGCAATAAGCGACAGATAGGAGCTGAAAAAATTGGACACCAAGGAAATGATTAAAATAAATCAATTGAATAAATCGTTTGGAGATTTACATGTATTAAAAAATATCGACATGACAGTTTACGAGAGTGATGTTGTTTGTCTAATAGGATCGAGTGGGTCAGGGAAAAGTACCCTCCTGCGCTGTTTGAACTTTTTAGAAAGAAAGGATAACGGCAATATTATAATTGAAGGAAATGAAGTCAATCCACGGACAGATGACCTTAACAAGATTAGAGAAAAGGTAGGGATGGTGTTTCAAAATTTCAACTTATTCCCTCACAAAACAGTTTTGGAAAATATTATTGAAGCGCCTATTATGGTAAAGGGTGTAGACAAAAAAAAGGCCATTAACACAGCAGAAGAATTACTGAAAAAAGTAGGTTTGGAAGATAAGGCAGATGTCTATCCTAGTAAACTATCTGGGGGACAAAAGCAACGGGTGGCAATTGCAAGAGCCCTAGCGATGGAACCAGACATTATGCTTTTTGATGAACCAACATCGGCACTCGATCCCGAGCTTGTGGGAGAGGTATTAACAACCATGAAAGACTTGGCTGAAGAAGGAATGACAATGGTTGTTGTAACCCATGAAATGGGATTTGCAAGAGAAGTAGCTGATTGGATTGTGTATATGCACGATGGAACCATTATTGAACGCGGCACACCTGATCAATTTTTCAACCATCCGAAAGAGGAAAGAACACGTGAATTTTTAACTGCAACGATGCTTAAATAACGCTAAGAGGTCCTGAAAAATAAGCAAAAAAGAACCCAATTTGGGTTCTTTTTTGTTTCGTATAAGGAGTCAAGTTACCTTGTTGTTCATCTATATATTAAATCCTAAGAATAGGATGGAAATAGCTAATAGTCTAGTTTAATATTGTTACTTTTAATTGTTTTACGCCAAAGTTAATGGCATCCTGTTGCGAAGGGAAAAAGACATCGATTCGATTGCCTTTAATGGCTCCGCCCGTATCGCCTGCAATTGCTTCCCCATAGCCTTCTACATAAACTTTACTACCAAGTGGAATAACAGTTGGGTCAACTGAGATGACTTTAGCATTTGGGTTTGCTTTAAGGTTAATACCAGTAGCGGTAATACCGGAACATCCCTCACATGATGCTGTATAGGCTGAAGCTTCCACTATAATTTCCTTAGCAGTATTACTTGTTGATGGAGCGTTTGCTTCAGGTTTACTCTCTGTTGAAGTAGTATTACTTGTTGATGGAACAGTTGCTTCAGGTTTGCTTTCAGTTGAAGCAGTATTGCTTGTCGATGGAACAGTCGCTTCAGGTTTGCTCTCCGTTGAAGTAGTATTATTTGTTGATGGAGTGCTTGCTTCAGGCGTATTGTCCACTGAAGTTGCAGGTTCCTTTGCTTCATGGGTTGCAGGCATTGTTGGTTTTTCAGTTACAGCCGTACTAGATTTCATACCAACAAAGATGGATAGTTGTAAACCAGGGTGAATGAGATCAGTATGTAATTGGTTCCATTCTTTAATTTGTGAAACGGTTACTTGATGATCTAAGGCTATATCCCATAATGTATCACCTTGCTTAACGGTATATTGCTTTTGCTGTGCAATGGTAAGAACATCTCCAGGGTGAATAAGGTTAGTATTAATATGATTCAACGTTTGAATATTTTCTACTGATGTATTATGTGCACGTGATAAATCCCAAAGGGTATCACCTTTTTGTACGGTAATCGTTGCAGCTTGAGCATTAGCACCTAAAGTTGCAGAGAGCATTGCAACTGGTACAATTGATATAATTTTTTTAAGCATTCATGTATCCTCCATGTTCGTTCTTGGTTGTTAATATAAAATAATCGTATCATAGATTTTTCTGAGAAAAAGAACAAGGAGGTGTTAATTTGTTTACGTCTATGGCATTTATATTGCAATAATATTGCAAACATCAAACGATTAACTATTATTTCCTAAGAAATTTAATATAAAATCTAGCAGAGGAAGCAATTACTTGTTACGTATTGAATGCCCCTTTGGCGCTTAAAATACAATCAATAACTTTATAATAAATAGCAAAAAGAGAAATTGCATAACGCAATTTCTCTTTTTTATGTGAACTGCAATGAATTATAACTGAACCTCTGTAACGTCGTTATTGCCGTTACCATTGCTGTTACCATTACCATTGCCATTACCATTACCGTTACCATTACCATTACCATTACCATTACCGTTACCATTACCATTGCCATTACCATTACCATTACCATTGCCATTACCATTACCATTACCATTACCATTGCCATTACCATTACCATTACCATTACCATTGCCGTTACCATTACCATTACCATTACCGTTACCGTTGCCATTACCGTTACCATTGCCATTACCGTTACCGTTACCGTTGCCGTTACCATTGCCATCGCCATCGCCGTTGCCATTACCTGGCTTTACAACTAACACATCAAATGTTAGTTTGTGCTCACCATACGTTACCGTAATAGTAGTATTACCTTGACCTTTTCCTTTTACGACCCCTGCTTTTACAGTAGCTATTTTATTATTTGCTACTTCGTAGGTTGCCAGCTTCGTAACATCTTTTTCTGTTGTTTTACCATCAAACGTTGTTACTTCAGTAATCTTAACTGTAACTTCTTTACCTATTCTCGTTTCAACCTGAGCCTGGTCGATTTCTAATGTTACTGTTGGTTCCTCGATAACCGTTGCTTTAACCGTAACATTTATTGTCACTTCGTTATTACCATATGAAATTGTAATTGTAGTCGTACCTGCACCTACTGCCGTTACTAATCCATTTACTATTGTTGCAACAGTTTCATCTCCAACTACGTAAGTAGCTTTTGAAGTTACGTCTTCCTCTGTTGCATCACCTTCTGCAGGCGTTGACGTTTCTGTCACCGTAAGTTGTGCAGTTTCGCCAGTTGTTAGGTTTAACTCAGTTGGATTAACCGAAAGTGTTACTACTGGTTCTACAACTGCTTTTTCATATATCTTTTCTTCGCCAATATTGCCAGCAGCATCAGTAATTTTTACTGACACAGCATTCGTTTCTGCTGTTACTGGGAATGTAAAGCTACCGTCCTGATTTAATTCAAAAGCAACTGGTGCTTGTACTTCGCCATTTACTGTAGAAATATAAGAAGCTTTTAATTTATCATTTAAATTGTAATTTAAACCGTATAAATATAACTCATCATTGTAGTCGATATACTTATCTGTTACCTGACCTGTAGCGACACCTTCAGCTACTGAACCAGTAATTTCTGGTTTCGTCGTTTTTACAATAATAGGGCCGACATAATCGGAAACTACTCCTGATGCTGCAAGACCAGTGAAGTCAATTGTATAAAGACCATCTGGAATCGTTGTGGCAGGTGCTGATCCCCATGGTTTGTACTGCCCGCCAACATTCAGCGTATAAGAGCCTTTTCCTAGTGCAGTCCCTGCATGCAGATAACCGATGTAGCCATCACCATATTCTCCACCTTCTGGATTCATAATATCCCAAAGCTCGATATAGTTAGTTGTTACATCACCCGTTAATGTAAATGAAAGTACAGCTGAATCTTTCACGCCATCGCCATTAAAGGATAGATCTGTTTCAGTAATTTTATAATCTTTAATTTCAGTTACTGCCGCACCGCTAAAGTCAGCTGCGAATGGTAAGGAAATTTCTGTATCGCCACTACTGATGTAAATATACCCTAGTATTTCAGAGCCGTTAGGTGCTGTAGCTTGTGAAGCGGTTAATGTAACATTTAAAACTTGCTCACCAACTAGGTTAAAGGTCGGCTGATCTACTGTAACAGTTGCATCACCAAATGTTTTTGTCACATCCACTGCTACATTGTAATTGCCGCCGTTTCCTTTCATATCTTTTACTAAAACTTGCTTTGTTACAGAAATATCACGATCTTTAACTGATTGTGGACCGAAAGTAACTGTACCTTTTAAGTTTTCAGCAACAGCCCCAGTTCCATCTATTATTGCGCTATCAAGTGCATAGGCAAGAATTTCAGGATGAGCGGCTGCATAAGCATTTACGCGCCCAGCACCTTGAGAAAACACATCGTATTTTGTTGTATCTAAAACCTTTGCTGTATTAGAAATTGCCACTTTAACGTCGAATGCGTTCCATTCAGGATTTGCTTGTTTAACTAATGCAACAATACCTGCAATATGCGGTGTTGCCATAGAAGTTCCTGTTTTACGCGCATATGCTTCTGCATAAGAGGCATCAGGGAAATCTTTTTTATACATTGGAATAGATGACATAATGTTTGTCCCAGGTGCACTTACATCTGGTTTAATATCAAAGTTTGGTGTAGATGGTCCACGTGAACTTGAAGTGTTTACATCATCCCCAAGTGTCTGTGTGGAAGCAAATTTACTAAAGCTTACTTTTCCAGTTCCGCCTGCTAATGCAGTGCGAATTGCATCGCCGTCCGTTTGGGACATATCAAATGACGGTAGAAACTCAAATGAATCACCTAGGAATGTACCTGAAATGTTTGGTGCATTTGTTCCACCAGCAAAGTTATGAATAATGGTTGCCACTGCTCCATTTGCCTTTGCATTCGCAATTTTATCAACAAATGCAATACCTCCACGAGCAATCAACGCCACTTTGCCTTCGACATTAATTCCTTCAAAATCTTTTACTTCCCCGTTTCCAGGAACAGCAACTAGGTCAAACTCACCTTGAAGCTGTGTAGCTAAATTTTTTCCAAAAGTCGTCCCCATTAATGGAAGCTGTTTCGTTAAGTTGTAGTTGCCAATTGTAACATTCACTTCCCCGTTAAACATCGTTTCAGGATATGATGTGTTACCAACAGCAATTCCTAAACGAGCGGTTGCAGGCGTGCCCATTGTTCCGCGATTTGGCCCAGAGTTCCCTGTTGCAATTACGCCGATTGTTCCAGCCATCATGGCATTATTAATAGCAAATGAACCAGCATCTGTTTCAGAGTTAGCTCCACCTCCAAGTGATAGATTGATAATGTCCATTTTTTCTATTACAGCAGTTTCAATAGCTTTCACAATACCAGATGTAGCACCACTGCCGTATGCCCCAAGAACTCGGTAAGCATAAAGGTCTACTTTTGGCGCAATTCCTTTAATACCGAATTCGTTAGCACCGATTGCTGCAATTGTTCCAGCAACATGTGTACCGTGAGATGTATAGAACGAGCTTCCCTTTTCATTAAATTCAGGTGTCCCAGCTGGGCGCTCTGAAGGTAATGTTTCTGATGCATCGTCATCTGCACGAGGCTTCGTATAAGTTGCTGAATTTGGAATAAAGTTTTTCCCACCTTTATAAACCCCAGCGAACTCAGGGTGATCTGCATCAATACCAGTATCTAATACTGCTACTTTTATTCCTTGTCCTTCAAAACCTTCATTCCAAAGCTGTTCGATGCCAAGGAAAGAAATACTTGTATTCATTTGCACTTCTAATTGGTCTTCCTTTATTAGTTCCGATGGTTGTATCGGTGTATCTTCTGATGCATAAACGGTTGCATCAGGTTCGATTAATGTAATTCCTTCTATTGTAAGCAATTTCGGGAGATCATTTGCTTTTACCGTTGCCGCAAAACCGTTTAAAACAGTATCAAATGTGTATCCTTGAGTCATCTGAACTTTTTTAGTAGCTAACTCTTTTTTTACTTTTGCTTGTTGAGCTTTTACATTTGAACGTACTTCATTTGCTCGGGCATTAGAGAATTTTTTGCCTTTCACTTGGCTCATTCCTTGCTCTAGTGCTACAGGCATTTCAGATAAATGAACGATGACTGCAACATCTTGATTGCCTGATACATTTTGTAAGCTTTCGTGAAGAGTAGGGCCTTCTTTAGACAAGCTTTGCTGTTCAGCGATAGCCGCCTTTAATTGAATAATACTTTCACTTTGGCTATCCTGCTTGAATGGTTTCGGTTCTTCAGCACTAGCACTCGACAATGGAACAAATAGCGAAAGCACCATAACAATAGCAAGAAGACTACTTAGAAACTTCGTAAACTTAAACTCTTTCAAATCACATTTCCCCCTTCAGCTTTAATTGTCACACTTTTCAGTTAAGTGTGGTAATTTAAATTTATCACAATAGAACTAATTCGAATATCCTAATATAAAAATATTGATAATTAGTATTAGTTTATTAATTGAAAACTAAATCTATCTACCTGGTAATTTAATGAAAAAGTAGAACTTTCGAAAGTGAAATGACATACTAAAAGTTTCAATCAAGCCAAATAAGGAAGCAATTTAAAGACAAGTGGTATTTAGAACAATAAGAGGGGTAGGTGAAGGGGGAATCGCTAGGGAAATAAAAATAGCTGGCGATTATTTTAAAATATCGCCAGCTATTTTATAGGGTGAAAAACATACTTTTCTATCATTATATATAATAAATTAATATTATAAGAAAACGTATATTTCATTAAAAATTTACACTTAAGTTAGCCGCTACAATAGATTTATTCTTCATATTTAACTGTAGTGAACATACCACCTAAGCCAACTACACCGTTATTTGTAACATGATGGGGCATGTGGCAATGCATTGGCCAAATACCTGCATTATTGGCTTGGAAGCTAATATCCCAAGTTTCACCAGATGCGACGAGTATAGTATTTTTACAAATTTGCGTATGAGGAGCAATTGGGAAACCATCAGCGCCGACCACTTTAAACTGATGTCCATGTAAATGGATGGGGTGGTGATTCATTTGAATATTACCAAAGCGAACTTTAACCATATCTCCGTATCTTACGCGTAAAGGTTCGGTTAACGGGTAGCATCGTCCATTTATTGTGAAAAAATTAAAATCAGGTTTAATAAAAGTAAGATCATACGTACCCTTTGTTAAATCGCCCCATGGTAAAGCATTTATTGCCCATTCTTGAAGTAAACAAAGGTAATCCTTATGGTTTGGGAGGTTCTCCATTGTCGGATCTTCTACAATAAAGCCTCCTAATAATCCCGCATTATCTTGTATAGAAACATCTACATGGGAATGATACATATACGTACCTGGGGGATTAACTATTGTAAAATGATAATCAAAATAATATCCAGGTTCGATAAATGGAGAGGGCTCAATTGGGGGGACACCGTCCATCACATTAGGTACGATTAATCCATGCCAATGCACGCTTGTATGGACAGGTAATTGATTAATGACTCTAATACATACTTTATCTCCAGGAAAAACACGAATAGTTGGCCCAGGTGTAGAGCCGTTATATCCCCAAGCTTTAATAAAGATACCATCTACTAACTCCCACGTTATTTCTTCCGCAACTAAAGTAAAAAACTTTACCCCATTTTTTTGAAGTACATAAGGTAAAACTTCAATACCTGGTGTAATAACTATGATAAAACCCCCTATAAATTCACTTCTTAAAAAAATATATGTTTCGAAGGGGGACTTATTCTTTGGCAGTGTCATACAAATCGATTCCATGAATTCTACTTTTGCTTTATTGTCGTTCTCTCTGCTGGTATATAATAAATTGGATGCAAAATGGCGAATATCTAAATATAGCCTACGTTGCATTGGAAGTTGTGCTTCGTTAAATGTATATTTAGATGCTGTATTATAAGTATAATTTTTATTTATTAAATATTTTATAACACTTCTTTATAGAAAAATATTGATTATAAAAGACATAATAATAAAAAGATGTTAAGGAGAAAGTTAAAATGAAAAATAATGAATTAAAAGAAACCCCACATATTAAGCCAAATGGAGTAGAAATAGCAGAAACAATACTTTTACCAGGAGATCCACTTCGTGCTAAGTTTATTGCAGAAAATTTTTTAGAGAACCCTATTCTTTTTAATGAAATTAGAGGCATGCTTGGGTATACAGGTGAATATAAAGGAAAGAAAGTTTCCGTAATGGGTACTGGTATGGGGGCGCCAAGTATGGCGATCTATTCATGGGAATTAATTAATATTTTTGGCGTGAAAAATTTAATTCGTATAGGTTCATGCGGGGCAATGCAAAATGATATTAAATTATATGATATTATTTTGGCTATGGGAGCAGCAACAAATTCCAATTATGCACATCAATTTAATCTGCCAGGTCAATTTCCAATTACAGCATCTTATGATTTATTAGAGAAAGCTAAGAAAGTTGCTGATGAAAAGAATTGTAACGTGCATGTCGGGAATGTACTATCTAGTGATGTTTTCTATAATGCTGATGTAACTGCAACGGAAAAGTGGGCAAAGATGGGCATATTAGCAGAGGAAATGGAAACGACAAGTTTATATTTAAATGCTGCTAGTGCTGGAGCTAAAGCATTAACCATTTTAACAGTAAGTGACCATATGATTACACATGAACAAACAACACAAGAAGAGAGACAAACTTCATTTACACAGATGGTAGAAATAGCTTTAGATTTACTATAAATAATGGCAGCTAATTGAGTTATTATTTTTAAAGAAGTAACAAGGAAACTAAATGTCCTTGTTACTTCTTTTTTTATTTTAGAAGAATTGGATGCTTACATTTATAGGATATAAAAACCAATAATATAGCATTGAGTAAAAGTAAAAAAATGTTGTAAATTACTTTATATGTAATTATAATAATGAAGGGTCTTATAAATATTAATAAATTTAACGGAGGTATTTACATGTCAGACAAAAATTTTGTAGCAACATTATTACTTTGTTTCTTTTTAGGCGGTCTGGGAATTCACCGTTTTTATGTTGGAAAAATCGGTACAGGTATTTTAATGTTTATTACAATAGGTGGATTCGGTATTTGGACAATAGTCGACTTGATTATGATTATCGTTGGTAAATTTACAGACAAAGATGGTCATTTTATAAAATCTTAAATGATTGAAATAAAAAAACGATAGGCTCATACATATATTTTTAAGCTTGTTGCTTTTATTTATAGCGATACGATAAAAAGAAGGGAGACTGTTCTACATGTCTACCCTTCTTTATTGTTTATGATTGTTACGATATAAACGCAGTAGCTATTAATTAGTAATAATAGCTATCCGTCATCATTTCTGTAGCAACCCCTATTACAAACGAAATAATTGCTAAAATAATTGAAATCACAAAGCCAAACAAAGCAAATATTAAAGCAGACTTTGCGGCTTTTGGTTGTGAGTCTTTCCATATAAAATAGAGAATAATGCCAAGTAGTGGGAAGCAGCATAAGCTGAGTATGTTAACCCAAATATTTGGTTTATCATCTTTTGCTACAGTTGCTTGGTTATTAAATTTTAAGACGTTGACACCACACTTGATACAAATTTCGGCATTCTCGTTAATGGTAGAACCACAATTAGGACAATACATATCAAAACCCCCTACATACTACAAAAATTCCTATTTCCCAACTTGTTCACCGTAGACCTATGTAATCCATATTTTTTAGTAACTTAATAAACCAATCATGAACATTGCAATATAGAATAATACGATAATTCCTATGTTTATAAAGAAGAACATTAAAGCGGATTTAGCCGCAACTGGTTTTTCATTTTTCCAAACAAAGAACATAATTAACCCAACAAGTGGCACACAACAAAGCGTAATAATGTTAACGCCCCAGTTTGGTTTGTCTTCTCCTCCAGCGTTTTTTACGCGGACCCCACAATGGATACAAATTTCAGCATGTTCCGAAATATGTTCGCCACAGTTTTTACAATACATAATAGTACCTCCAATAGTTTGTTATAGATTTCTTCCAACATATTGACCAAGTAAGAAAAATTGATGACCAATAGTGAAAAAAATATAAATAATACCGATTCCACCCATTAATCCAGTAAGGAACCGTCTATTATTATTACTTGTCCATTTACCAAATAATTGACCTGTACCGTCTATAGCCATTGGTAAAATTAATAAGGCGATAATCCATAAATCAAATATGCCTAAAAGTATGACTAAAAATATGGATAAAAGATAACCTACAGCCATACCTGTACATCTTGCACATAGGGGAAATTTCTTCCCTTTATAATGGAAGGAACGGTCCGGTCTTTGATGGCAAAAGAAAAAAACTCGCAATACAAAATTAAAAGTATTTGCCAAATTTGTAAACTCCCTTTATTATTCTAGCGTATAGTATATAACATAAATAGTATTTTTGGAATATACTTCATAATTTAGTTTTTACTATAAAAAATTGGGTGAATAGAGATAGAAAGAAATATGACGGAGGATGATAGGGACTTTTAAAGTCCACGGTGAGTTTCATAAATAACTGTGGAATATAAAAAAAACCACCTAAGATGTTCGTATAACAACGATTTAGGTAGTTTTGTTATGTTTAAAACTTTTAATTAGTGACTTCTATTATGATTGATATCGTTTTGTTAGTTTATCTTTATGGCTTTCCATAATTTCAGTTAAATCAATTTCGTACTTATCAGCTAATATAAATAAATTATCAAGAACATCGCCTAATTCTTCCTTTAAATTCTCCATTTGTTGTTCTTTTGATAGAGCTTTTTCATCTGGACGATCTCGCCCAATTTCAATTGTTCGGATGGCTTTTGAAACTTCACCAACTTCTTCCGTTAAAAAATTGACACGAATAAAGGGGTTTAACTCATACCAGCCTCGCTTTTTGTAAAATTCAGTTATCCACTTTTGGTATTCAAAAATATTCAATGAAAATCACTCCTTATACTTCTATAATGATAGCATAAAGGAGGAATTGAATTTGAATATTGCAGTTTATTGTGGCGCAAGTCTAGGTAACAATGATTTATTTGTAGAGGCAGCAAAATCACTTGGAAAATGGATTGCGGAAAATGGTCATACTTTAGTATATGGTGGAGGAAAAGCTGGTCTAATGGGGGTCATTGCAGACGAAGTTTTATTACATAATGGTAAAGTAATCGGCATTATTCCGACATTTTTAGTAGATCGAGAGCTAAGTCATCCTAATTTAACTCGTTTAGAAGTTGTGCATTCTATGTCTGAACGGAAAAATAGAATGATTGAATTAGGAGACTGCTATATTGCACTACCTGGGGGTCCTGGAACTTTAGAAGAAATCTCTGAAGTAATTTCATGGGCAAGAATTGGCCAACACCAAAATCCATGTATTTTATTTAATGTAGGTGGCTACTATGATAAATTAAAAGAATTTTATGATGATATGGTAACAAACGGTTTTTTAACTGAAGCAGATAAAAAAGCAATGTTATTTTCCAACTCATTTATCGAAATTGAACAATTTATTACAAACCATACACCACTATTAGTACGAACATATTAATTTTTTTAAAAAAAGTCTCTGATATACTGAATGTTATCTTCTGAAACAGAAATGGGGATTTATATGGAAAGAGAACGTAATGTTATTTTGTATATAGGTACTTCAATTGATGGTTTTATTGCAAATGATGATGGTACATTAGAGTGGTTGGAGACTACGGAAGTAGAAGGCGATTCGGGTTACAATTCCCTTCTTAATAGAATAGATACTGTTGTGATGGGAAAGGGAACATATGATACCATTCGAGGATTTGACATAGACTATCCTTATAGTGATTATAAAAACTATGTGTTTTCTAAATTTGTCAGCGGTTCTGATGAATATGCTTCATTTATAAATAAAGATGTAGAGGCGTTCATTAACAATTTAAAACAACAGCCTGGTAAAGATATATGGTTAATTGGCGGAGGAAAATTAGCACGTGAATTTTTTAAAGGAAATTTAATTGACGAATTCCAACTAGCCATCGCCCCTATTATTTTAGGGAAGGGCATCTCTCTTTATAATGGTGATGATATTACCCAAAAATATAGTTTAATGAAAACAGAAAAGTTAGGTCAACTTGCTATGCTTCATTATAAAAAAATTAAATAAATAACAAATAAACTCGTCAATTTTTGTGGCGAGTTTTGTTTATTGTATAAGCAGGATACAAGAAATCCGCTTTTTTTCTCGAATTTATAATTTGTTTATATTTGCGATATATGCAGTTTAGAACTGGGCTTCATAATTACGTATAAGCAAATGATAAGGGAGAGAACATTAAATGAACAACAAATTAAAATTCGCAACACTCGCTATTTTTAGTTCAGTGACAATATTAACTGCATGCTCGGATACAGGGTCAGAGAAAAACGAGGCAGACAATGCAGTCGTGCAAAATGATCAAGCGGAGGCTAATAAAGCTGAGCAGCAACTGACAAAGGGACAAACATTAGCGAATATTTTAAGCAGTACAAATTGGCAAGGTACGCGTGTTTATGACAAAGATAACAATGATTTAACTGAGGAGAATGCTGGGTTTATCGGCTTAGCAAAATACGATTCTGAAACAGGTCGCTATGAATTTTTTGATGCGAAAACAGGGAAGACGCGAGGCGATGAGGGTACCTTCTTTATGACAAACGATGGTATAAAGCGTATTTTAATTTCAGATACAATGAAATATCAAGCAGTTGTTGAAATAACGGCATTAGATGAAGAAGTCTTTACGTACAAACGTATGGGGAAAGATATAAACGGTAATGACGTAGAAGTATTTGTAGAGCATATACCATATGAAAATGATTTAGCGTTTACTAACGAGGGCAAAACATTAACTACTTCTACAGGAGATATTAATACTAGTGTAGATGGAGATGAAATCCTTGGCAAAACATTATGGCAAGGAACAAAGGTACTTGATGAAAAAGGAAATGATGTCACAGAGTTTAATGGGAATTTTTTAAGTGTCGCTAAGTTTGAAGCGGACACAAATAAATACGAATTTTTTAATAGAGAGACAGGAGAGAGTCGTGGAGATTACGGTTACTTTGATGTCATTCACGACAATAAAATTCGCGCACATGTAGCGATTGGCGAAAATAAATATGGTGCTGCATTGGAACTTACGGAATTAAATGACGACAAGTTTACGTATAAGCGTGTAGGTAAGGATGCAGATGACAATGAGATTACAATCTTCGTAGAGCATGAGCCATATAAGGGAGATTTCAAACCTACATTCAGTTTTTAAAATTACCATAAAGTCCATTACTTGAAAAAGTAAGGAATCTCCTTTATAAATTGAGGAAAGGAGATCAATATGACAATTAAGAATAGATTTTTAACTTCTTATATCGGCGGTATTGTGATTGCAAGTGTTTCTATTCTATCCATTTTATGCATTGTTTTTTATGTGACGACAGGCTCTGTTCCAACACCTAAAACATTGTATCAAACTTTTACAAAGCAACGCTCCTTGAGCCCTGAAGAGGAGCTTGCTTATGTTGAGCTACGCAATATGGCTAAGCAGAATCCAGACAATCTTCTAGGGCAAGATATGCAAAAAAGTTTTCAGCAGATTGAGGAAAAGTCACTTGGAGTTGTCATCCGTCATGAAGAGGAAATTGTATATTATTCGCAAGGGTTAGTAGAAAGATCGCTTGTCGTGCATTTCCCGACGTTTGATACGAATAATATTGAAACAAAGGGCACCATCGATAATGCTGGAGGATTGTACCGTTATATTAAGTTCGACTTTTATTATAGCGATAAGTCCAAGGGTAGCGTTTTAGTGTTGAAAAAAGAAAACAGTTTTTTAGATTTCCTTACTAAATGGGGAATTATTATTATTTTCATCATCCTTCTAGTCTCGTTTGCCGCAATGCTTTTTTTAAATCAACTTTTACACAAGACCATTATTAAACCTCTCGAAAATTTAGGACAGACCATGTCTGAAATACGAGAGGGTGATTTAATGATTGAAGCACCGACACTCCCTGCTAATACAGCAAGGGAAGTACATGAGCTGACAGCTAATTTTGAGAGTATGCGCTCAGCACTTTTAGATTCTATTCAGGAGCAACGCAATCTTGAAAAAAACCGTAAAGACCTAATAGCAAGTATTTCTCATGATTTAAAAACACCGATTACAACAATTATTGGGTATGTTGAAGGTTTACAGGAAGGCGTTGCAGAAACGCCTGAAAAGCGTGAAAAGTATTTAAAGACCATTCATTCTAAATCACTTGCATTAAACCGATTAATTGAAGAACTTTTTCTTTATTCTAAGTTTGATGCTGAGGCCGTTCAGCTACATTTTGAGCGTATACAGATTGGCAAGTTTCTTACACATATAGTGGAGGAGTTTCAATTATACAATCGAGAAGTACAGTTAGCATTAAATGTAGTGGAAGATGTCTATGTTTATATTGATCGTATGCAGATGAATCGAGCAATCGCTAACTTAATTGAAAATAGTATGAAGTTTAAAAAGCCAAATGAACCTTTATGTATGATATTAGAAGTAGTGGCAGTTAATCAACTTGTTGAAATTGTTGTAAAGGATAATGGGCAAGGCATTTCAGAGCATCAACTCCCATATGTATTCGATCATTTTTATCGTGGTGAGGAAGCCCGTACTTCGACGACAGGTGGTAGCGGTCTGGGGCTTGCAATTGTGAAGCAAATCGTTGAAAAGCATAATGGACAAGTAAAAATTCAAAGTAAGCTACATTTTGGTACAACGGTAACAATAATCTTGGAAAAGGCTTAAAGGAAGTGTCGATGACTGATGCCATCACGAATATTAATCATTGAAGATGATATTAGCATTGCAGAATTGCAAAGAGATTATTTAGAAATTCATGAAATAGAGGCGGAAATTGTAACAGACGGTTTTGAAGGATTGAATCGAGCATTAAATGAGCCTTTTGATTTAATTGTCGTTGATTTAATGCTCCCTTCAATGAACGGTTTTGACATTTGTCGACGCATTCGTGAAAAGAAAAATATTCCACTCATAATTGTTTCTGCAAAAAAAGAGGATATTGATAAGATAAGAGGGCTTGGCTTAGGCGCGGATGATTATATAACAAAGCCATTTAGTCCTAGTGAGTTCGTCGCTCGTGTACAAGCGCATAGTAAACGTTACAAGCAGCTGACAGGTAGTGAACAAGCACAGGATTATTTGGAGATGAAAAATATTATTGTTGATAAAGCCGCTCGCAAAGTATTCGTTTTAGGTCAGGAAGTTATTTTTACAACGAAGGAATTTGACCTACTCGTGTTTTTTATGGAGCATCCAAATCGTGTATGGACAAAGGAGCAACTTTTCCGTCAATTATGGTATATGGATGACTTAGATGGAGATGTTTTTACAGTTGTTGTCCATGTTGGGCGCATTCGGGATAAGTTAAAAAAGGGAAAACTATCAGAGCTGCCTATCGAGACAATTTGGGGAAGCGGATATCGATTTAATAATTGACAATCTCCTTGTGAAAGGACGGTTTTACATGAAATATTTTATAAGTATTGTAAGTGTATTATTCATACTCACAGGGTGTAACGAGAAGGGGGAGGAAAACCATATGGCACAACAATCAGGTAAGCTGATTCAAGCGGTTGAAAACAATGATGTAGAAAAAGTGCAAAAAATTTTACAGGATTCAACTTATCCAATTAATGAAACAAATGATAAAGGGGAAACGCCTTTATTAATTGCTACACATGAAAATTATATAGAGGTGGCAAAATTATTAATTGATGTGGGTGCTGATATTAATCAACAGGATCATATTCAGGATAGTGCTTATTTATATGCAGGTGCACAAGGAAAAACAGAGATTTTAAAATATATGATTGAGCATGCGGAACCAAATCAAAATATTGTCAATCGCTATGGAGGAAATGCTTTAATCCCTGCTGCTGAAAAAGGACATTTACACAATGTGAAGCTGCTTTTACAAGATGGTAAAGTAGATATCGATCATCAAAATAATTTTGGCTATACGGCATTAATTGAAGCAGTCGCATTGACTGACGGCTCCGTAGTGTATCAGCAAATTGTTCAAGAATTATTAGCCTACAACGCCAATAAGGAACTTCGAGACAATTCGGGAAAGACAGCGCTGGATTATGCCAAAGAGATGGGCTATACAAAAATGATCGAGATGTTAGAAGAATAGTCGAAAGATAACAAGATTAAATAGAACACCTAGGACGTTTTTATTACAACGTTCTAGGTGTTTTTTTTAAAGGAATTAGCTAAAAATGTGGAATAAAAACTTGTATTTTAAGGGCTAATAAGCTACACGATGCCCCGTGCAAACACACTGTTAGCATGGTGTATACATAAGTTCAACTATTATAGCGCCCGTTTTTGGGCTAAAATAACAAAGTTCATATATTTGACACATTATAAGTATCGGGTTACTATTGCGAAGGTAGTTTAATTTTAAACTAAATTATATATCAAAAGAACTAGGAGGGAATTGGAAATAAAATTGGCAGTATTCATTTAGTACATTCTAAGTATATTAATATAAAAAAATTCTATTTGACCAATGATGTTTTATATCTTTTTCAAACTAGAGAAAGATTTTAATGATTATTAAAAAATAGAATGAAATTTTTGTGTAAAAGTAAAATCCAATATACGAATCGGGGACAGCATTATGAGTCAGTCAAAGAAAAAAATCCACTATGCTTGGTGGGTGTTATTAGGGTTAGTTGTTATGGTCGGAGCTGCAAAAGGTGGCATTGCGACTACAGGCGGATTATTTTTAACCCCAGTTACTGAAGATTTGGGTATTGGTATGGGCAGTTTAACATTGTACTTTAGTATAGCTTCAATTGTCACAATGCTCTCCTTACCAGTTGCAGGTAAGATGATAGCTAAATACAATATTAGAATACTGTTAGTAGTAGCTGTTACGTTAGAGGCAGGAGCCTATGCAATGTTTGGATTCATGAATTCCGTATGGGGTTGGTATTTGTTTGCTATCCCTATGGCAATGGGATCTGTAGTCGTAACACAATTAGCAGGTCCTGTACTTATTAATAATTGGTTTAAAAAACATAAAGGTTTAGCTTTAGGTATTATGGTTGGCGCTGGTGGTTTAATAGGTGCTTTCCTTCAACCAGTAGCAGGCAACTTAATTGCTAGTGCAGGTTGGAGAAATACGTATATTTTCTTAGGTGTAGGAGTAATGGCGATTGTTATCCCAATTGTCTTATTAACGATTAGAAAAGCTCCACAACACATGGGTTTACAGCCATATGGTATGGATGAAGTAAAGGAAGATAAGAACGATACGGTTCATACGATAACAAACAGTGGCGTTGCAGCAACTATAGCTAAAAAATCCAGTGCGTTTTATTTTTTAGTATTTTTCTTCTTCTGTGAAACTTCTATAGCCGCATTTAACCAACATGTTGCGCCATTTGCGATGGGATTAGGTTATGATGTGAAGTTTGCGGGTAATGCTATGGGTACTTGGTCGGTAGGAGTTGTAATAGGGGCATTATTTTTCGGCTTCCTAAGCGATAAAATAGGCGTGAAGAACACAGCAATTTCTGCTATGCTTTTAGGATTAGTTCCAGTAGGACTTCTTTTATTAGTGCCTGAAAATCCATTGGTTTTTAAAACAGCTACTGGTTTATATGGATTTGTTGTGGCATCTCTAGGAACATTAGGGCCACTGTTAACAACAGCTTTATTTGGTAATAGAGAGTTCAGTCAAATTTATGGACTTGCCATAACAGGCTTAGCAGTTGCAGGCATTGTTGCGTTACCTATCTATGGATTTATTTTTGAATTTACAGGTAGTTACACGTATGTTTTGGATACTATTTTTATCATGTTGTTGTTAAATGTGGGTGCAATTTTAATGGCCTTTAAAGGTAAAAAGAAATTAGAAAAAGCAGGATTGTGGAATTAACAATAAGAAAGCATCCTCTATCTAATTGACGATAATGAATGAGTTAAAATTCTATTATATGTATATACAGGTAAAATACACCTAAATTATTAGACACGACAGTTAACAATTTAGGGGTATTTTTTCCTTTAGAAATCATAATCGATAGGGTCAAAATTATATTGATAGTGCTTTAAGTTAAGCGTAAAGGTAGGCGAGACAACAATCCCCTCATCTTCTAATAGTGCTTTCTGACGCACTGCATCCTGAATCGTTATTTCCCCTTTCATATTTACAATACGATGCCAGGGAAGATGATATTTTTCACTCATCGTATGGAGTATTCTTACAACTTGTCTTGCCCCTCTTGGGCTACCTGCACAGGCTGCAACTTGGCCATACGTCATAACCTTACCATTTGGGATGCGCTGTATTACAGTGATCACATTTTTAGTAAATGGCTGCATATTATTCAGCTCCTTTAAGCATGGCTTTCCCCTCATTATGTGCCATCCCCTTCATTTACTCAAGATTTTTAAAAAACACATAAAAAAAGAGCCTGTTTAAAGGCAGGCTCTTTTTCCGTTTCTTACATGTTACATAAACATCCTTTAAGTTTTACCGTTAAAAAATGCCAGGCTTCGTTTGATCTCCACCTATTTAGTCGTTAGCGAGCTGTAAATTCTTTCACTAAAGAGATTTCATGAAGCATGACCTTACCCGTTACACCTTGCACTGTACACTCTCCCCAATCAGGATGCTCAGCTAAATAATTTAAATCAAATATCGTTTTCCAACTTTCTTCTATCGCTTGTCGCGATAAATCAAGTTCAAAGTCTTCTTTTGCTTCAATATCACAATAGCAATCCATTAAAACAAAATGCCAGGCTTGAAATTCTGAGCATAGAATGCGCGTATCTTCGATGTCAATTTTTAATAACACCCCACGAGTTCCTTTCTCTAAATGCCCCATTCTTCGTAGATCAGGTCTTTCCGTCCATACCCATACCGGATATTCCCCTTGATAGTTAGGCAGTCGTTCAGCCATTTGACGCATCATCCAATGATAAGGCTCACTAAAATCTGGCCATATATGCTCCCGGTGACCGATAAGGAAGCCTAAATTTTTGGCTACCTGCCATTTTTCCATTGTTTGTATCGTCCAATAGATTCCCATAATTGATATTGCCCCCTAATGAATGGAGTTGCCCTGTGTTATGTATACTTTCAGAATTTTAGGAAGGAGTTTTTCTATTGGTGGTCTTCAACTTAGAACAGCTCTCTTATATGCGTGTTAGCTTCACTTATGTTAACTATTATAGTACATTGTGGTTAACTAAAATTGCAACTGTTAAACTTTCTGTCAATCGCATTTAATTATCCCGAAACGATTGATTATAAAGACTTATTGATATATAAGGTTGCAAAAATTAAATGACTCAAAAAGGAGGCAAAGAATCACCAGAAATATAAATTTGTTCTTTCAAATGTTGGAATAGTGTGTTATCAAACATATTTTCTCTTAAAGAATGCTTCCTTTGCTTTCAAATTAATGTAGCTGCAGTTGTTTGTGTTTTATAGAATGGATGATTGCGAATGAACAAAGGAGTAGCCTTTTCTGTCAATGATGTATATGGATAATCTAGAAGGGATATGTTATTACAGTTGCTATTTTAATGGCTTTCCCCTCATTATGTGCCATCCCCTTCATTTACTCAAGATTTTTAAAAAACACATATAAAAAGAGCCTGTCTAAGGCTCTTTTCCTGTTTGAATTAGCCCTTACTTTAACGTAAAGAGCATATAAAGTGAAGACAGTATAGTAATAACACCAATCATTATTTTTAACATGTTCATAGGTACTTTATTTGCAATGCGAGTGCCCGTGAGAATTCCAATCGTTACACCGATTAAACTCGCAATGACTAAACTAGACATACTATCTACATTGGCATATGCAAAGTATCCAAATATAGATGGTATGGCAATAAAGACTGAATTTAAAAGACTCACACCTACAGCGACGCGAATATTGACACCAAGGTTAACTAGTAATGGTACTAATAAAATCGGGCCACCTGCACCTGTTAAAGCACAAATCGTTGCCGTTAAAAAACCGATGATTATCACAATTAATGGGTTATTCAGTGCTTTCGATTTATTGATAAGTGCATTTTCATTGTTTTTCTTAAAAATAATCGACAAGCCAGCTAGTAAGATAAATAGGTACAGCAATAACTTTGCCAGAAAATCAGAAATAAGCACATTGATTTGCACACCTAAAAATGCACCAGGAAGACTACCGATGCTTAAAAACAGGGCTAATTTCAAATCCATATTTTTCGATTTCCAATAGGAATAAGCTCCGAGAATGCCTGAAACAGCAAATGCTAAAAAACTCAATGCAAGTGCATCATGGACAGGTATTTCTAAAAAACCTACATAAATTAACGGGAGCAGAAAACCCGCAATTCCAGACATCCCTAAAAGAATGCCAATAACTAAATTGGAACATAAAACAATACTTAAAAGCAGTGAGTTTGTTAACATATTTTAGACCTCAATTATTATAACCCTTAACAAGAGTTAGATGTTTGCACGAATAGCAAGTTCCTTCATTGCAAGCTTACTTTCGTATTTTATTTTTTCTTCATCCAGTGTCAGAACTTCTCTGTTTTTCATTAATATTTTACCATTAACAATGGAATCTGTTACATCATTGCTGTTAACGGATTCAATTAACGTATTTATTAAATTATGTGAAGGAGTAATATGGGGTTGATCAATGTTAATTAAGATCATATCTGCCTTTTTGCCAACTTCCAATGTTCCTAGCTGGTTTTCTTGCATCATAGCTTTTGCTCCACCTAATGTAGCCATTTCTAAAATACTTTTTGAAGGCATAATTACCGGGTCAAAAATTGGAACGCCAGAAAATGCCCGTATTAATGATTTAAACACTTTCATTTGATCGAATAAGCTTAATCCCGAATGACCAGCCCCATCTGTACCTAAACCAACAGCAATTCCTTTATGCAATAAGCTAGGTGTTTTGGGCACGCCTTTACCAGAATTACTAATAGGACAGTGGACAACTTTACTATTAGTATTTTGTATAACTTCCATTTCATTTTCAGAAAGTAAAATGCTATGGGCTCCTAAGAAATTTTCATTAAGGACACCTAAGGAAGCAAGATATTCAAATGGGCGCATTTTAAATTTTTCTAGGCAATAGCTAATTTCATTTGGATATTCGTTCATATGAGATTGCACACTAGTAGAACATTCTTTAGCGGCTGCGAAAACTTCCTGTATTAATTCTGGTGTGCAAGTAATGATAGATCTAAGAGAAAATGATACATTTATTCGCTCGTCACCAGCTCCATGGAATTCATTAAACAATGCTCGATTGTTACGGATATTTTCTTCGATACTAAATTTCATCGTTTGAGGAATGTCTAAGCCACTATCCATAGTGGAACATGTAAGAACACCACGTAGACCTGATTCTAATACGGATTTTGCGACTTGCTGCATATGTCTGCCACCAGCATCAATAAAGGCTGTAGTGCCAGACTTAATCATTTCGAGACAGCTTAACTGTGAGCTAATATAAACATCTCGCTGCTGTAAATTACTTTCAAACGGCACCATTATGCGCGTCCAAATCATAGGGTATTCATCTGTAATTCTTCCACGGAGAAGTTGTTGACATGTATGCGTATGGGCATCAATTAAACCTGGTAGTACTAGTTTGCCTTGTCCATTTAAAATGTCCCTTGATTGATATTTCGTAGCAAGTGATGCAGTAGCCCCAATAGCGACGATGCTATTATTTTTAATGACTATTGATTGATTATGCTCGATGTGAAAGTCAGGGGTTAAGATGGAACAATTTTTAACTATTAAATCAGCGTTATACGCTATATCCTGCATAATATGCCTCCATTAATGAATTGAGTAAAACTAGAGAGGAGTGAGCCTCTCTAGTTCGTTTTAGAATGAATCTAATGCATTCGTTAAGTTTAAAAATATTTGAGCAAAAACTGCTTGTGTAATGAATGTACCTGTAAAAACTAATAAGGCGATAATGACCATTTTCCAGCTTTGGCTAATAAATGATTTAAAATTAAGTCCAATTCCAGCGAGGGTACCAACAATTGTTATTGGCGCCATAAAGGAAATTTTAGCTGTATACTCAATCACTGGTTGAGAGATAGGTGAAATAGGGCTTGCAACAAGCAAGCCTGTTAGCACAACATAAATAATTGCAGGAATTTTTAAAGGAATAATTTTTCCTAAAAAAATACCGACGAAGGCGATAGCGGATAAAATCAGTACACCAGGAATAGATTCTGCAATAGATACATGGGAACCAATTAGGTTAGCCATAAGCGTTGTAATAACAGATGTTAATAAAAGAGAAATTGTCCAATCTCGCATGCTCATAGTCAACTTAATCACCAACCTTCATGCTTTTCATTTGTTTTGGATCACGTGTATGTTTTGGACTGATTCTTGGCTCTAACAAGTAATATAATTTCCTAGTAAGAGGAAGAGAGATAAATAAAGTGAAGTAGATACCTATAATGGCCGCTAACGTATCACTTGCACCTGCTAGCATAATAATTTGATCACCGTATTCTGGATAAATGGTTGCCAATGTGCTAGATGCTGCCGCCATCATGACACCGCTACCTATTCCACAAGCCATCGCTAATGCTAAAGGATGAAAAATATCCGTAGAAGCTACGATACTTGCTAAAAAACCAATATAAATAGTACCGATTAAAAATCCAATGATGTAAATAGATAAAGCTCCTCTTGCTTCAGGAGAATTGGCACCATATAGATGACAAATCAAACCGTAATCTTTATCGCGGCAAGTAGAGCTTGTTGCGCCAATCGCTTCCTTTTTAATTCCTAGCAATAATGCAATTGGTAAAGCTAGAAAAATGGTTCCGACATGTCCAAGCTCTTGAAAGGCTAATGCAGGACCTACATCGACAAGCTTAGGAAGATTAGAACCTGCAAGTACGCCAATTTTCGCCATAAAAGGTGTGATTGCTACAAGAACAAGAGATGAAGCCTTTGTGGATGCCTTTTCTTTAAAAAATCGAAAAATATCTGGGCCAAGTAAAACACTAATTACGATTGCAAATAGCATTGGATAAATAACGATTAAAGCAGATCCTACTTGGAATTTCTTTACTCCAATTAGTTCGGCAATGATAACGATAACAAGAGCCCCTAAATATAATCTGTAATTTTGTTTAATTACTTGCCAAACGGATTGATGTTGTTCTGTGTTTTCCATGCTCTTTTTCCTCTCTTGGTGATGGACTTTTTAAAATAATTACGTATAGAAGAGTGAAAAAAGAAAAAACCCTAGTTAATAAACTAGAGTTTGACATACAGAAAAACAAAAAACGTAAATAGACCGAATAAACAAACCGTTTTTTCAGTACGAGAATAATATATCGTTTTTTGTCATTCCTCATAGTCAAACTATTTACGGTAGTTTGGTAGAGACTTTTGGACCGTATTTCCAACTTTATACGAAGAATTTTAAAATGCGAACATTGTTAATTAATATATCAGTATATGTTCGTGTATTTAACAATTTACCTCAATGTTTTTGGAAAGTCAAAGTTTTTTTAGGGGTTTTACGGAATGGAGAGGATGTTTAAGTGAAAAGTGTATGCGAGCAAATGAGGCAATCCAATAAATAAAGCCTATTCAAAAACTGAGTTTTGAATAGGCCATCTTTCATTTTAACGATTCCAGAATCGACCTTGGGCTATGCCTTCAATAAAGGCTTCAATTGTGGAGTCTTTTAAATTGTAGACCCCAGCTCCCCCTAGTTTGATTCTGCAAGAATCTAAAGCTTGTGGGTCATGAATGTCAAAGGCTAAAGGTTTATAGTGTTTAAAGGTTGTTTCTATAAACTCTAGCACAGGAGTTTGAATAGGTGATTCACTGCTAATGACTAAAACCGCGTCAAAAAGGGTTGGGTCTGCTGTGTCATAAGTATCGGTTACTTTAAGGGAATCGTCGATTTGAGATACCTTTTTATCGATAATACTATAATTGACATGTTGTTTAGCGAAAGTTTGAAGCCATTTTGTTAGAAGTGTTGCATTAGGTTGTCCATTCAATACAATCGCGACATTTTTTGTGTCGGGTTTAGAGATAGTATTCGCCATGCTGAGTGCGGGCGATTTTTTATTTGATTGTATTTCAAGATTTGTTTTAGGTAATGCTACGCCAATATTGTTAGCTACTTCTTGTGCTAATTCATGGTCTATATGATTGATAAGGTCTATTGCCTTTGTTTTCACAGCATTTGATTTACATTTGCCAAGCTCGAAACTGAATGCTTTTTTAATATGTTGTTTCTCATAAGGAGCCATACTATTATAGAAAAGCTTTGCTTGCGAATAAAAGTCTAAAAAGCTTTCACTTCGGCCTCGAATTTTATTGCCATCAATTTTCTCCTGGTAATGTTCATAGCCGCCTTCTTCTGCAGGAACAGGAGCTGGTTGATTGTCATTTAAACCGTTGCGATGATAACTCGTTTGTCCTCGATAAATCGCCATTTGGTGCATGCCGTCACGTTGATTGTTTTGATAAGGACAGACAGGTTGATTAATCGGAATTTGATGGAAGTTAGGTCCTCCTAATCTAGACAGTTGTGTATCGGTATAAGAAAATAATCGTCCTTGTAAAAGAGGGTCGTTTGAGAAATCGATACCAGGTACAACATGCCCAGGATGGAAAGCAACCTGCTCTGTTTCAGAAAAGAAATTATCTACATTTCGATTTAAAGTCATTTTGCCCACTATTTTTACAGGGACTTCTTCCTCTGGCCATAATTTAGTTGGATCTAATATATCAAAATCAAAGGCATGCTCATCTTCTTCCGAAATTAATTGTAAACCAAGCTCCCATTCTGGAAAATCTCCCTTTTCAATTGCTTCATACAAGTCAAGTCGATGGAAATCAGGATTTTTCCCTGCAATTTTTTGAGCCTCATCCCAAACTAATGAATGAACACCTAGCGTAGGCTTCCAGTGAAATTTCACAAAATGAGCTTGTCCTTTAGCATTAATAAGACGGAAAGTATGAACTCCGAAGCCTTCCATCATGCGTAAGCTACGTGGAATCGCACGATCACTCATATGCCACATAATCATATGGGCTGTTTCAGGATTTTGTCCGATGAAATCCCAAAAAGTATCATGCGCACTAGCACCTTGTGGTATTTCATTGTGTGGCTCTGGTTTAACGGCATGCACAAAATCAGGGAACTTAATGGCATCTTGAATAAAGAAAACGGGCATATTATTACCGACTAAATCATAATTACCTTCGTCTGTATAAAATTTAGTAGAGAATCCTCGTACGTCCCTCACTGTATCATTCGATCCTCTAGAACCCTGTACCGTTGAAAATCGTACAAATACAGGAGTGATTTTAGAGGTATTTGTAAGAAAATCTGCCTTTGTATAATCTTCTAATGATTCGTAAAGCTGAAAAACACCATGTGCACCAACACCGCGTGCATGAACAATACGTTCAGGAATACGTTCATGGTCGAAATGAGTCATTTTCTCACGGAAATGAAAGTCCTCCATAAGGGTAGGACCTCTTAAACCAGCTTTTAAAGAAAATTCATCCTCTGCCATTTTTAATCCTTGATTGGTCGTTAAGGCATGTTTACCTTGGTTATCAATGATATGTTTCTTTAATTGTTCAGTTTTTTTATTGTCCATTTGAATCCTCCTCAAAGTAATCTTATTTAATGCATTCCCTTTTAGTTGGAATAAAAACATTATGAAGTGATTCCGAAGATGCTAAATAAGGGGGACAATAGGACATTAGCACGCTCATAAAAAAGCCCGATTTTCTTTAAAAGAAAATCGGGCTTTTTATTATCATGTATTATTGTGCAGTTAATCCGCCATCGATAACGAATTCTGAACCTGTTGAGTAGCTAGAATCATCAGAAGCTAGGAATAATACCATATTAGATACTTCTTCTGGTTGAGCTACACGTTTTAATGGAATATGTTTAGAGAATTCTTCTACTGCTGCTTTTGTATCCTCTTGTACAACCATAGGTGTTGCGATAACGCCTGGGTGTACAGAGTTTACGCGAATGCCCATAGGTGCTAGGTTGATTGCAGCTGCTTTTGTCATACCACGAACAGCAAATTTTGTATCTGTATAACCGATAGCACCAGCAACTAAGCCGTTCATTGAAGAAATGTTGACGATTGAACCGCCACCAGCTTTCGCCATTGAACCTGCTACAGTTTTCATCCCTAAAAATACAGACACTTGGTTAATGTCAACGATGCGTTTGTATTCTTCTAATGTCACTTCTAGCATATTTTTCGCCATAGTAATACCAGCATTGTTTACTAATACGTTTACTGGACCAAAAGCTTCTTCTGCTTTCGCAATTACTGTAGCCCAATCTTCTTCAGAAGTAACGTTTTGTTTAACGAAAATAGCATTTTCGCCTAATTCAGCTGCGAATGCATTTCCTTTTTCCTCATTTAAATCTGTTAAAATAACTTTTGCTCCGTTTTCTACGAATAATTTTGCGTGTGCAGCGCCCATACCTTGTGCAGCACCTGTAATTATTGCGACTTTACCTGCTAAACGACTCATTTAGAAAGCCCCCTAAAATTTTAAATTTGATAGTTAACTATCACTTTTATACTTCCTAGTTAACAACTTTCGCGTTCGAATGTCAATTCAAAACGTTCGTCATTTATTGTGGTCGAATATAAGATAAAAATACATCCTTCATCAACTCCAGTTGCTTGTCCGTAGATAACAACTGGGAAAGGTTTGGATCGTGGGTTGTTAGGCTTGATTTAAATGTGAATAAACTAAAGTTTTGTACCATCGTCATGATAAACAAATCTAAATTAATATCCTGTCTTAGAGAGCCGTCTTGTTTACCATAATCAGCTAATGTGAATAAAATACCAGCTAATTTTCTTCGTGCAAAAAAGTATTCAGCATATTGCTCAGTCGAAGATTCCGTAGCAATTTTCTCATGTAAATCAAAGGACTCGAAAAACTTAGCTAAACGTAGATTAGGATCCTTTGTTCCACTTATATAATATTCCAAAATTTGTTTAATTTTTTCGTAAGCAGGAATTGTTTGCGCAACAATCTGCTCAATATCCGTTGCCATATCATTTGTAATAGTATTTGAGGCTGCAATTACTAAAAACTCTTTTTTAGGGAAATAACGAAATATTGTCGCAATCCCAACACCTGAAGCGTCCGCCACATCCTGCATTTGTATATTTTGAACGCCATGTTCCAAAAATAAATCCTTGGCAATTTGGATAATATGTTGACGGCGTTGTTGTTTTTGTTGTTCTCTTTTACTCATTTTCGTCACTCCAACTGTTCTTCTTACATTAATTGTAGCATGCATATTACATACAAACTTATACAGCTACTTTTGTATATTTATTATGTTTTATACATAAGGTGAATTTGTTCTGCTATGTAATCAGAACTTAAATGTAGCCCATTTTTTAACCACCACATTATAACGCCAACTATTGAAGCTGTTTTGATTTGAGCATCGACATAGACCTTTTTAGTTGTTTTACTATTTTTGTTTCTGCGAACGTCAATTAACTTTTTTAATAATTGGAATAGATGATTTTCAAATTGTTCGAGTTGAAAAAGAATGAGTAGATGATGTCGTTGTGTATAAAGATAATCGAGTAATTGAATCAATTGTTTTTTTTCATCGATGTCCTGAACTTGGATAAGTACTTCAATTTTTTCAGTTAGCTCATGTAAAATTTCCTGCGTTAATTGTGTAATGAGGCCATCGATATCTTGATAATGCAAATAAAAAGTTGTTCGATTTAATAACGCCTTTTGTGTCACCTTTTGAACAGATAATTGATTAATGGACAGACCCTCATTTAAGAGGGATAAGGCAGCTGTTTTAAGCATTTCCTGTGTTCTAAGGGCACGTGGATCCTCTTTTTTAGTCATTTTTCTCATTCCTGTCTATCATAGTAGATTTTATATACAGTTTGTTTTGAATTGTCTAGTAGTCGACAGTAAATTCAATATTGTTCATGGTCAACTTAGTCAAATTCTTGTTAAGATATTTTTTAGACAATGTGTCGATAAAATTATGATAGCGTTAGGAGTTCTATTATGCAAAATGAAATATCTGCTGGAACGAAAAAGCTTTTGCTTTTTGTAATGATTGCAGGATGCTTCTTTTCTACTTTAAATCAAACATTACTAAATGTGGCGCTTAGTGATTTAATGGTTATTTTTAATGTAACCCCGACAACCATTCAATGGTTAGCTACAGGCTTTATGTTAGTGAATGGCGTGCTAGTTCCTATTACAGCCTTTTTAATGAAGCGATTTTCAACTCGCCAGTTGTTTATAAGTTCTATGCTTTTTTTATTAATAGGTTCTATTGTTGCAGCAAGTGCAATGAACTTCGGTATGTTATTGACGGGGCGTATGATTCAGGCAGTTGGAGCAGGAATTATCATTCCATTAATGATGACAGTCATTGTTTTTTTATATCCAATGGAAGAGCGTGGAGCCGTTATGGGGAAGGTTGGATTTGCTATTATATTCGCGCCAGCAATTGCACCAACTGTTTCAGGATTTTTGGTTGAATATATGTCATGGAGATGGCTATTTATCGGTTTGATTCCATTTGTTTTGCTAATTATTTTGTTTGCCTATAAATATTTATTTAATATAGTTGAGGGAACAAAAGTAAAATTAGATGGACTAAGTGTCGGGTATTCAACAATCGGGTTTGGATTTTTACTTTTTGGGTTTAGTATTGCAGGAAGTAGAGGGTGGGCCGATTGGCTCGTTATTACATCTCTTCTTTTAGGAATTATTGTGACGTTTTTATTTTGTCAGCGTCAAATGACTTCTGCGGACCCATTATTAAATTTAACGGTATTTAAATATAAAATGTTTTCCATGACAACGCTTGTTAATATAGCCATTACAATATTAATGTATGCGGATTTAATTTTACTACCGATTTATTTACAAGATGGGCGTGGATTTACGGCTTTTGAAGCTGGTCTTTTATTATTACCAGGGGCATTAATAAACGCAAGCTTATCGCCAATAACTGGGAAAATGTATGACAGATATGGGGCAAAGCCATTATTTATAGTGGGCATGTGTTTTATTGTTGTATCGATGTGGACCGTGATTGATTTATCTGCTTCTACGTCGTATATGTATTTACTTGTCCGTACAATTATATTACGAATTGGGCTAGCTTTTATTACTATGCCTCTAAATACAGCAGCTTTAAATGCGCTACCAAAAGAATTAGCTTCACATGGATCAGCAGTTAATAATACGATTCGTCAATTAGCTGGAGCAATAGGTACAGCAGTGATTGTGACGATTTATACAATTCAATTAACGAAGGTTTCGATTGGCACAAGTGAAGGTTATGCTAACGCAGCCAACACAACTTATTTCTATATGCTCATCTTAGCAATTATTGCCTTTATTGTTGTTTGGTTTGTACCAAAAACTAAAAATGTACGTAACTAAAACAATAATTGTTTGCAGTGAGCGAACTAATAAGCAAAAGCACCGTTCTAAATTTTAGACGGTGCTTTTGCATTAAAAAAACACTTCTGCAATGTGAAGTGTTATTACGCTATTTTTAATATTTATTTAAATGGAAAAAGAAATCATGTTGAATCCATTGATAAATACATGACAATGTGTTAAATTTATATAGATAGGCACTTAATTATTAAAAGGATATATTATCCCTACTTTAATTATAAGTCATTGTTTTTCAGAAGTCAACCCCTATACTTACATTTTTAAGGAGTGAATGCGATGAAATCGGAGTTTCAGCAAGAGCAAAAACGTTTGGTTAATGTAATGGAGACTATTTCTGAGCAAATGAGTAGGTTGGAGCAAGAAACTTTACAGCGGAAAAACGAAGTTGTAAATATTCGCAAACACTTTTGGGATGAAATTAAGGTGAATATGGATACCTTCGACGATTATCTTGAGACGATTATTGGCTTAAGACAAGAAACGCAAGCATTGTCCGTAAGCCAAAGCACCCACAAACATGCATCGAAAAGATTAGCAACATTACGCCGTATGCAGAAGAATCCTTATTTCGGTCGAATTGATTTCTTAGAGGAAGGCATGGCAGCTCAAGAACAGATCTATATCGGTATCTCTTCACTAATGGATAAAAGCGGCGAGGATTTTCTTATTTATGACTGGCGAACACCCATCGCAAGCGTTTACTACGATTACATGCCAGGTCCTGCCCAGTACACGACACCTGGTGGCATTATATATGGAGAATTGGAGAAGAAATGGCAATATCTTATCCGCGACGGTGTGCTGCAATCAATGTTTGATACAAGTCTAACGATCGGGGATGAAATTTTACAGCAAGTTCTAGGTCAAGGTACAAATAAACATATGCAAAGTATAGTTGCAACAATTCAGCAGGAGCAAAACCGTATTATCCGTCATGATCATGGAAGATTGCTTATTGTACATGGTGCAGCTGGTAGTGGCAAAACATCAGCAGCATTACAAAGAATTGCATATTTACTTTACAAATATCGGGACAGATTGAATGCGGATCAAATTATATTATTTTCACCTAATGCAATGTTCAATAGTTATGTCTCTAATGTGCTACCTGAACTTGGTGAAGAAAATATGCAGCAAGTTACATTTCAGGAGTACTTACATCATCGATTAAGTAAAGAGTTCGATGTGGAAAATCCATATGAGCAATTGGAATACGTTTTAACAGCAGCCGACAGCCCCGCCTATCGATCTAGGGTGGCGAGCATCCGATTTAAAGCATCTACGCGCTTCTTTGAAGTGATTAAGGCATACAGAAAGTCACTAGAGTACTCGGGTATGATCTTTAAGGTTATTAACTTTAGAGGGCAACCGATACTTAGCGCCGAACAAATTGCTGAGCAGTTTTATAGCAGCGACACGTCGATGAACTTTCATAATCGACTGGAAAAATTAAAAGATTGGATTTTAAAAGAAGTAAAAGAAATCGAAAGAGTCGAATGGAAGAAAGAATGGGTGCAAGATGAAATAGAGTTGCTTAGCAACGAGGAATATCAAAAGGCACGCGTTTATTTAGCTAAAAAGCAAGGCTTTGCAAGAGAGACGATAGCCGATTATGAAATGGATACAAAAAAACTTGCGCAATTAATTGTATCTAGAAAATTAAAGACATTGCGGAAACGAATTCGAGCGTTGCAATTTATCGACGTTAAGGAAATATATAAGCAATTGTTTGTAGACCCTCTGCAAATGAAGCAATGGGTAGAGGGGGAAACACCAGCAGAGTGGGAGGCTATTTGCCAAGATACGCTACAAATGCTGGAAGAAGATAAATTATGTTACGAAGACGCTACACCGTTTTTACTGATAAAGGAATTGATTCAAGGTTTTCAAACAAATAGTTCAATCAGGCACATTCTTGTTGATGAGGCACAGGACTATTCACCATTTCAATTCGAGTTTTTAAAGCGATTGTTTCCTTTTGCAAAAATGACGGTATTAGGTGATTTTAATCAGGCAATCTTCGCACATGCGAGTGAAATGATTGATTTTCATATTCTTAGTAGCTTGTATGGAGCGGACGAAACAGAAGTTATCAATATGACGCGTAGTTATCGCTCTACAAAACAGATTGTCGAGTTTACACGCAAACTAGTCCCTAATGGCGAACGGATTATTCCTTTTGAACGCAATGGTGAACTACCTGTGCTGACCCAACTATCTGAACGTAGCGCTTTGCATCGCTGTATTACGACAAAAGTCGAAGCTTTGCGAAATGAGGGCTATAATAGTATCGCCATCATCTGTAAATCAGCGGAGGAGAGCAAGTATGCTTATGAAGCGTTGTCCGAAATTGAGGATGTGAAGCTTATAAAAAATGGCACACCAGAGTATGAACAAGGCGTTGTCATTATCCCGTCCTATTTATCCAAAGGAATCGAGTTTGAAGCTGTTATTATCTATAATGCTTCTGAGCAAATATATGGCGATGACAGTTTACGTAGAGTTTTCTACACAGCCTGCACGCGCGCCATGCACCATTTGCAGTTATATAGCGTAGGTCAACCAAGCCCGCTTTTAAGCGATGCTATACAGGAAAATCTCCTTTCAGTACAGTGATAGAAAATAATGTGAAAAAGCCGATTCTAGATTGTCATTAGAATCGGCTTTTCTATAGGTGTTGTCGTTAGCTTACTACCAATTAGTGTGGAAAGTGCCTTCTGAATCAATACGTTGATACGTATGCGCACCAAAATAATCACGTTGTGCCTGCAATAGATTGGCATTCGATGAGCCAGTTCGGTAACTATCAAAATAGGTTAAAGAAGTGCTTAAACATGGGAAGGCATTACCTGCTTGAATGCCTTCACAAACTACTTTCCGTAAGCTGTTTTGATATGCTTTTGTCTTTTCTGCAAAATAAGGCGCAATTAATAAATTATCTAGAACAGCTTGTTTTTGATAAGCATCGCTGATGACATTTAAAAATTCTGCACGAATAATACAACCGCTTCGGAAAATTAACGCTATATTATGCAATTGTAAGTTCCAGTTATAAAGCACAGAAGTCATTTTATATTGAGTAAATCCTTGTGCATAGGCGCAAATTTTCCCCATATATAGAGCTTGTCTTACGTACTCTACCCACACATCCTTATCTAAATTTTGCTCATTTTGTTCAGGTCCTGCCAAAATGGCTTCTGCACGAACTCGCTCCTCTTTTAACGATGAGATATAACGTGCAAATAAGGCTTCTGTAATAATTGATGTAGGGATGCCATTATCAATGGATTGTATACTCGTCCATTTTCCAGTTCCTTTTTGATTAGCTTTATCAAGAATAATATCAATCAGTGGTAATCCTGTTAAATCGTCTTTTTTTCTCAAAATTTCAGCGGTAATTTCAATTAAATAGCTTTTCAATTCCCCTTGATTCCATGTTTCAAAAATATCGGCAATTTCCTCAACTGCTAATCCTACATTTTTTCTTAAAAATGTGTAGGCCTCTGCGATTAGCTGCATATCCGCGTATTCAATGCCGTTATGAACCATTTTAACGAAGTGGCCAGCACCTTTAGGGCCAATATACGTACAGCATGGTGTTCCATCCACTTGTGCTGCTATCTTTGTAAAAATAGGAGCAACTTTTTCATAGACTTCAAGATCACCGCCAGGCATGATAGAAGGTCCTGTCAACGCACCGACTTCACCGCCAGAAATGCCGATTCCTAAATAGCCAATGCCAAAAGCCTTCAGTTCATCATATCTCCGCTCTGTATCTTTATAGTGGGAATTACCACCATCCATAATAATATCGCCTTTCTCAAGTAAAGGTATTAAAGATTGAATAACGGAATCTATCGCATTTCCAGCTGTCACCATCAAGAAAACTTTTCTTGGTTTTTCTAAAGATTGGATAAATTCTTCTATTTTATAATATGGATTTAATTTTTGCGCTTCTTCTTTTTGTAAAAGCTTGTCGGTTAAATCCTGTGTATAATTATAGACTGCTACTTGCTCGCCTTTATTGGCCATGTTTAAAGCAATGTTGCTGCCCATAACACCTAAACCAATAACGCCTATTGTATTTAACATTGTGTTCGCTCCTTTTTCACATTTCTACACGAATATATTAAGTAATAAAATAAACACTAAACCTGCAACAGAGACAACTGTTTCTAGCAATGTCCATGTAGCAAAAGTTTCTTTCATGCTTAACCCAAAGTATTCTTTAAACATCCAGAATCCTGCATCATTGACATGGGAAGCAATTAAACTACCTGCACCAGTTGCTAGTACCATTAAAGCTGGATTTACATCATTTTGACCTAACAGTGGGATGACTAGCCCTGCTGTTGTTAAGGCGGCAACTGTTGCTGAGCCTAATGAAATACGTAAAATAGCCGCAATAATCCAAGCTAATAAAATCGGTGATAACGATGTACTATGGAATAAATTTGCTACATAATCACCAACTCCGCCATCAATTAAAACTTGTTTGAAGGCGCCCCCGCCCCCGATAATTAACAGCATCATACCTATATGCGTAATCGCTACTGTACAAGATTCCATTACCTGTTTAATAGGGATATTTCTCGCAATTCCCATTGTGTAAACGGCAACTAATAAGGAAATCAACATCGATGTTCCAGCTTCTCCGATAAAACGGATAACTGCTAAAATGCTGTTATCTTCAAAGCCCATTGTTTTTTGGAGCAGTGTAATAATCGTCGCGATGGACATTAAAATAACAGGCAATAATGCAGTGAATACACTAATAGCGAAGCTAGGCGTTTCTTCCAGCTTAAATGTTTTTTGTTCACCTAGAGATGCGATATTACCCGTTTTGTTGAATGAATCTGGAACTAACTTTTTAGTTACTTTAGTTAGAACTGGTCCTGCTAAAATAACAGTTGGAATGGCGATAATAAAACCATAAAGCAATACTTCCCCGATGTTTGCCCCAAACTCTCCAGCGATAACAGTAGGCCCTGGATGCGGAGGCAAAAATCCATGTGTGACAGATAAAGCTGCTGCCATTGGAATACCTAGATACAAAATGGATATTTTTAATTGTCTTGAAATTGCAAAGACAATCGGAATTAATAACACGAGTCCTACTTCAAAGAACAGTGCGACACCGATAATAAAGGAAGCTACTACAACTGCCCATTGGATATTCTTTTCTCCAAATTTGTTAACAAGCGTCATGGCAATGCGTTGCGCACCACCAGAATCGGCGATTAACTTGCCTAGCATTGCTCCTAGACCAAATATTAATGCTAAGTGCCCTAGCGTACCGCCTAACCCTGCTTCAATTGTCTTGACAATGCTATCTAAAGGCATCCCTAGAGCCAAAGCTACACCAAATGACACGATAATTAATGAGATAAATGTATTTAATTTAAAACCCATTATTAAAATTAGCAGAGCAATAATCCCAATACATACAATAACTAATGGCATATATTCTCCTCCTTTAATTCGAGCTTAATAAGCTTCTTTGATAATTAGATATAGATGAATACTCGTCTGTTAAGACTCTAGATAAACGAATGAAAATAGGGAGTAGTTGTCTATATTCTTTTGCAGCTTCTTCTATTGGTGTGTGTGTATAGGTGTCACCAACCATATCTGCAGCAATCTCAAAGGAATGAATTTTTCCGAGAGCATATAAACCTAAAATACAAGCGCCAAGGCATGAGCTTTCATAGCTTTCGGGTACTGTTACTTCGGATTCAAAAATATCGGCCATCATTTGTCTCCAAATGACAGAACGAGAAAATCCACCTGTGGCTTGAATGCGTGTGACAGGGCTTTCCATATATTCGAGTAATGCTAAATACACCGTATATAAGTTATAGATAACCCCCTCAAGAGCGGCTCGTATCATATGTTCCTTTTTATGAGATAGTGTTAAACCAAAAAACGAGCCACGTGCATTAGGATTCCATAAAGGCGCACGTTCTCCTGATAAATAGGGATGAAATAGTAAGCCATCCGCGCCAGGTCTTACACGTTCAGCAATTTTTGTTAACACTTCATATGAATCAACACCAAGTCTTTTGGCTGTTTCCACTTCAGAAGAGGCAAATTCATCACGAATCCAACGAAGAACCATACCACCATTGTTTACAGGTCCACCAATAACCCAATGGTTTTCTGTTAAGGCATAGCAAAAAATTCTACCTTTCACATCTGTTTTAGGTTTATCAATAATGGTACGGATGGCACCGCTTGTTCCAATTGTGACAGCAATTTCACCTTTTCTAATGGCATTAACACCTAAGTTTGAAAGTACGCCATCACTGGCACCTATGACAAAGGGTGTTTGCGGGTCAATGCCCATTTGTTTTGCTAAATCAACATGGCAGTTCTTAAACAATGTTGTTGTTGGTACAAGTGTCGATAATTGTGCTCTTGTTATTCCTGCGATTTTTAAAGCTTCTTCATCCCAATCTAAAGTATGAAGATTCATCATGCCCATAGCGGAGGCTAGTGAATGATCCACAACATACTGATTGAAAAACTTTTTAAAAATATATTCTTTTATACCAATATATTTTTTTGTTTTACGAGCGATTTCAGGATGGTCATTTACAATCCAAGTAATTTTACTTAAAGGGGACATTGGATGAATAGGTGTACCTGTTCTTTTATAAACCTCGAGTCCATTCCATTGATCTTTAATTTTAAGTGCCCATGCTTCACTGCGATTATCTGCCCAAGTGATGACGGGTGTTAACGGTATGTCGTTTTCATCTACAGCGATAATACTATGCATAGCACTGCTAAATGACACAAATAATAGGGGCTTATCCGAGTGGTGTTTCATAATATTCTTTATGACTTGAAGCACTGCTTGGAAAATCTCTTCAGGATTTTGTTCAGCTGTCGCAATATCGGGTGTGTTTAGTGGATACCCGATACTATCCTGTTGAATAACTTTTCCGTGTTCACTGAATAATACGGCTTTTGTGGTCGTAGTACCTATATCAACACCTAACATATAGTTAGTCATGTTCTAGTTCAACTCCCTTAGATAGTAATTGTTGTGACCGCCATAAGTCATCCACTTTCCCTTGAACATCATGGAAATTTTCGTGTAAGGATTTAATCATGAGATCTCGATCTTTTTCTCGAATGGCCTCAATATACAGTTCGTGATTTTTTATAATACGAGTGAAATCTTCGTACTTTTCTTTGAAACGCATACGCATTGATAGCAAAATAAAGCCTTCCATTACTGGCTTTAAATTAGTCCAAATCATCGTGATATAGGAATGACCAATAGATTGAATTATAGTCTCGTGAAAAATAACATCCTGATAAGAAAATTCGTCCGCATCATTGTATTTAACTGCAATTTTCATCATTTCTAATATTTTGCTAAGTTCCATCGCTAAAGTAGTTGTATCCATTTTGATAAGACGTTCAAAGACAAATGTTTCAATTAGCAAACGAACATCATAAATTTCTTCAATTTCTTTTTCTGGTAAACCGATGACAACAGCACCCATTCTTTCTAATCGAATGATATTCTCGGATGCTAGTATTTTCAGGGCTTCACGAATAGGTGAACGGCTTACTTCAAAATCGGCTGCTAATTTGTTTTCAGACAGAATGGTACCGCTTTCAATTAAGCCTGAGAGAATGCGCATTCTAAGCTCGTAAGCGACGCGATCTCCTGTCGAAGCCTTAGAGAGCCATTTTTGTGGATATAAGTAATCCTTAGAATCATTCATAATTTCACCCTTTTTATAGTTTTAGTATACTTGTATACAAGTATTATAATCTGAAAGAAAATAAGATTGCAAGCGTCTTAATAGGAACGGAATTAGTAGGGGGATACTTTAACTTTGGAATTTAGAAAGCAAACAAAGCCAGCGAATTTTTACGATAAGTAAAATTCACTGGCTCTCTATAGTAATATTATTTAAGTTCTAACTGGATTCGCCCAACACCATTTAAATATTGTTCATAGCGAGCGATCTCAAGCTTTACAGGATTAACAGGAAGCTTTTCGACATTATCCATATCGAATCGCTGTCCAATGACCATATGGTTTTCATTCTCTGAAATCCACGTGCTGTTTGCATAATAAATTTCACCATTAGCGTCAATTAATTGATTAAACACGCCTTTAAATTCATTTTTTTTATAGGTTAAAACTTTATATTCAATTTCAAAGTTATCTTTTATTTCAAGCTCGATATTAATATTCTTAGGCTGAGTAATGATTTCTTTCTTGTCAAAATCAATTACTACTATATCATCAGTCTTATCAATGGCTTCAATTTCTCGAAATTCAATTGTAATACTTTTTGGGATACGGAAATAATTGCTCTCGAGCATGATGCTAAATTGTTTATCTTCATAATTACCAAATCCAGAATAACCGTTTCGAATTTTGCCCCATTGCTCTTGATGTTCATCATATATGCGAATATCATCAAAGTTTAATATTTTCTTGGAATTCGATGAATCAATCGACATTTTTAATTCAGTTCTAATCGGAGAAATTATAAGCTCATGAATAGTAAAGCCTTGCCCATCAACAGTTAAATGTTTATTAATAGGGTATTTTTTCGATGCTTTAACTTCATTTTTTAATGTAAAGGGTATGTCAAAGACTATTTCTGGATGCTCTCTAAGAGACAAAGTAATTTCAAAATCTTGCGATGAATAATCCATACCTTGGCTTGCGGCCACTTCAATTGTATTTTCCACTTCAAACGTTCCTTCTTGCTGTGCTGACCAACTAGTTCCTACAGATGCATAGATTTGTTCACCTTGCTGTGTAACCTCTGTATTGATGCCAGTGATATTCGCTAAGTCTTCATCTGATTGAAGTTTATAGGAAATGATCATTCCTGATTCATCTGCCACAACACTTGTAATCGTAAGCGTTTTTCCATCGATTGTTTGGCTAACATTTATAGGTTCGTAATAGTCATTGTTAATAATATCTTTAATGCCTTTATCTAAAGCAATCATTTCAACAAGTGGTTTTAATACTGGAATTTGTGCCATCGTATAAGCAAGAGCGGGCGATACCCTAATGGAACTAATAAGGGCAATCATGAGAATCGCAGCAGTAATCACAACTTGTAAAAGTCGCTTATGACGAGTTCTTTTTTTCAATTGCTTGTATGCCGTGAACTGTTTATTTGACTGTAATGATTCCATAGGCACCGATTCAAGTAACTCTAAATATCTTTGTTGCTGTTCATTGTCCAGCTGGCTCATGTAATGCCCCCCTCTCCTAATAAATGGCGAAGTTTTTTTAATGTTTTATGTAATCTTGATTTAACTGTGCCTTCAGGTATTTTTTGTATCGTGGCAATTTCGCTGTTTTTTAAATCTTTAAAGTACTTCAAATGAATAAGCTCCTGTTGTTCAATAGGTAGCTTTGTAATAACCTCATTAAGTTCAAATAGTTCCTCCATTTGCTGAGGTTGTTCTCCTATATCATCTGTTACGACAATGCGTTTTTGCTGACGTTTCATCATTAAACATGTATTGATAACAATGCGTACGAGCCACGTTTTAAAATACTGAGGCGACTGCACTTTATGAATGTTTTTTAAGCATTGATACGTCATTTCTTGTAGCGCATCATTTGCATCATGTTCATTTTGCATATAACTATACGCAACGCGATACATAGGTTCTTTATATATTTGTAAAAGGCTTAGCTGTGCTGCTTCATTTCCATTAATCGCTTGTTTGGCAAGTTCGATTTCGTCCATCTCCATGCCTCCTTTAATGATTAGATGCACCAAGTAAATCATTCGTTCATTTTATTTTAATAATTTTATAAAACACTTTTTAGTGGGGAAATTTTGGGTCAGCAGTAGTCGGGAAAATCGGGGGAGTTGTTGAACTTTAGAGATGTCGTGTTACATAAAGAAATCCCTTCCATGAAAAACCGTATCACAAGTAAACAGAGTATGCCAAATAGAAAAAAGGAGCCTTTCGATTAAGAAAGGCTCCTTTTATTTTCTTGCTAGTGAGTAATCGCTTTATTTAGCGATTTCTACAGTAGGTTGATCTTTATGCTGGATGTGACTTGAAATCCAAGCAATGATGAAAGCGATTAAAAGATAGATGAGTAAAAGCGATCCTTGTGTGACTAAGTTTGACCAGCCACCGAGGGTAATCACTTCTTGGAAACCTTGTAGTGAGTGCGCCATCGGCAAAAATGCGCCAATCTTAGCTAGTATAGGATTTCCAAGCTCACCAGGGAAAGTTCCGCCACATGTTGCTAATTGGAATACTAATAACGTAACAGCAATAAATTTACCGACATTTCCTAATAAAATAATGAGCATTAGGATGAGGGTCATGAAAGTGAGGGATACAATCATACTTGAAAGGAAGAACAGAGGTACACTTGCTACTTCTAATTTAAATCCTAACAATATAACGATATCTACAATAATAGATTGAATGAAACCAACTACGTAAACTAATCCTAGTTTATTAATAAAGTGAACGGTACCAGTCACTTTAAGAAGTTCTCTGCGTCCTAGTGGCAGAATATTAGAGGCCATAATGCCCCCAACGAATAGTGCAAGTGACAAGAAATAAGGTGCGATGCCTACACCATAGTTTGGAACGTCAGATAAATCAGATTCTACTAATTCGATTGGTTGCGCAAACATCGATGTCGTTGCATCGCCAGATTGAAGCGTAGATGTTTTTACTGAAGCACTATTTAGTTTGGATGCTAGCTCGTTAGACCCCACTACTAAAGAGGAAAGCCCTTGCTGTAGTTTTGGGAATCCGACTGATACTTCATTGATGCCATTAGATAGAGCTGTAATGCCCGTATTAAGCGTAGTAAAGCCTGTAGACCATTTTGCAAAACCATTTGCAAATTCAGTCGCTCCTTGGTGAAGTTGTTTTGCCCCAGTGGTAGCTTGAGTCATGTTTGTGCCAAACGATTGCATGCTAGTTTGAAGAGTAGTTTGACCAGTAACGATTTTATTTGCAGCTGTGCCTACTTGTTGTTGCCCATCTGCTAAAGTGGTTTCTGTTGCAGATAATGTCTCTGCTAAAGCAATGATTTGTTGAAATGCTGAATCTTGCTTCGCTTCGGGATGGTCTTTTATATATTGAACTAATTGCCCATTTAAATCACTTGCAGCTTTAGCTGCTTGTTGTTGTCCTTGAACTAGCTCTGTATTTTTTGTAGACCAGTCTGTCATACTTTGGCTAATTTGACCGATTCCTGATTGAAGGGATTGTTCAGCTCCAGTTAGTTGCTGTAGTCCACTATATAGGGAGTCAGAACCGCTAATGAGTCCTTGTGCGCCATTAGATAAGTTTTCCTGCCCAGCTGAAAGGTTTGTACTTCCCGTTTGAAGTTTTTGAGCGCCTTCATCTAAACTGTGAATGCCGTCTGCTAACTTATCACTTCCACTTTGTATGGCAGTCGCTCCTTTATAAAGCTGTTCAGCTCCAGTTCCAGCCGTAGCAAAACCAGTAGAAGCATCCTGGAATTTAGTGAGAATAGATTCAGAATAAAACTTCGTAATGCTAGTGTTAATTTTCGTTTTCATTTTTTCCACGGCTGTTGTAGTAATCTGTGAAGCGACAAAGTTTTTCCCAGGGTTAATTTCATATGAAAGCTTAGCTGTTTTTGGAGTTTCTTCCATTAAAGTGGTTACACTTTTGGAGAAATCCTTTGGAATGGTGATGACCATATAATAGTCGCCTGCTTTAAGTCCCTTATCAGCAGTTTTTGCAGAGACAAAATGGAAGTTTAATTCTTTACCTTCCTTCAGTTCGGTAATAAAGTCATCACCAACATGTAAAGATTCATCATCTATAGTAGCTCCTTCGTCAAGATTTACGACAGCGACGGGGAGTTTGTCTAATTGACCATATGGATCCCAATATCCTGCTAAAAAGAATCCAACGTAAATTAAAGGAACAAGAATAAGAAAAATAAAGGCTGTTCGTCCGTGCTTATGTTTCCAAATAGCCACTAAGTCTTGCAATATTAATTGAAATCCTTTCATGAAATAATCCTACCTTCCTATTTTTAAAAGATTATTTCATAATAATCTATTATATATATGTTGTATAATACATAAATCGTTATTATATAATAGATTTAAATCTATGCAATAGGGGGAACAATATGGAACTTTTACAGTTAAAGTACTTTCAAACGGTTGCTCGGCTTGAACATATGACAAAGGCAGCAGAGCAACTTCAAATTGCACAGCCGTCACTCAGTAAAACCATTGCTCGCTTGGAAGAGGATTTGGGTGTGGCGTTGTTTGACCGAGAACACCGTAAAATTAGCTTAAATGAAGCGGGAAAAATCTTTTTAAACCGAGTGGAAAGAGCATTTGCAGAATTAAATGAAGGTCAAAGGGAACTGGCTCAATTCTCTGAGCAAGATCAAAAGAGCATTACATTGGCAGTAACGATCCCAAGAGTATTGCCTGCATTATTAGGTTCGTTTTTATCGAAGTATCCAGATGCTCGTTTTCAACAGTTTCTAAAGTCTGTGTCGTCTATGAAAAAATTGTTGATGGAAGGGGAATTAGATTATTGTATTTCTTCCGTCCCTATTGAGGGTGAGGGGATTAGATGGGAGCCACTCATTACAGAAGAAATTTTTATTATTGTGCCTCCTAATCATCGGTTAGCCAATAGGGATAGTATTCAACTGGCAGAAGTGAAGGATGAGGCGTTTATTAGTATGAATACAGGGTTTGGCTTCCGCAGCTTGACGGATCAGTTTTGTCGGGAAGCAGGGTTTGTTCAAAATATTGCTTTTGAGGGAGACGAACCTTCCGTTATTTCTGATCTAGTAAGACAAGGATTAGGTGTTGCTTTCGTCTCTGAATTATCTTGGGTTCCAAAGTCAGAGGAGTTCCCACATAAACTGCGGATTGTTGAACCAGCTTGTCAACGAACAATTGGGCTAGCGTGGTCCGAAAAACGCTATTTAACGCCTATGGCTAAACAATTTCGTCAATTTGTGTTTGAATACTTTTCCACTCTTGCTTAATAATTTAAAATTTAAGGTTGCATCTAATAGATGACCCATTTAGTAAGTAGGGTCATCTAATAGTAGGCTTTTGTCCCTTAACTAATTATTACTTAGGGGTCGAAACATCTTAGACATTGAACTATAAAAGTCTTGTAAAATTGGATTGCTTAGGTTTTTGGTTAAAGCAATGAGTTTGACTGGAATGTTCGACGTATAGGTTTCTAAAACGGTTGCCGTGCCATCCTCGATTTCCTTTTTTATTCTGTTTGTCCCAATCACTCCGAGATACGGATGATTGAGGACGGCATTTTTTATGCTCTCATCACTATTACAGTGAATCGTATTGGGGAAATGAATTCCTTTGTTTAATATTTCAAATTTTATAAAGGGAGCTCTTAGGTCGACCAATACAGGATATTTTGCTAAGTTGCTTTCCATTTGAGAAGTGTCATTCGCCACTTTCCTTGAAGAGAATAGCACTAGGCTTTCATAATCAATGCATTGATTGGAAATATCCGAGTTTAACGTTCTTCCATTTACAATAGCAAAGTCCATCTCATTTTGGGTTACCTTTTTTAAAGCCTCATCACTACTATCTACAGAAAAAACCTCTATTAAAATATCTTGGTTCCTTTTCTGGAAATTCACTATATGTGGTAGAAAAAAGCGGTCACAATGTTCATCTAATGCACAAACGCGAATAACTTGCTTTTCTCCTTGGAATTCTTCGATTTTTCTTTGCAACGTAAACATCTCATTTAAGATATTTTTTGCATGTTCATAAAGAATTTCTCCAGCTTTAGTTAACTTCCTTTTATTATCTACTTTTTCAAAAAGGGGTACGCCAATCTCATCTTCTAAATGCTGTAAATGCTTTGTAACAGTAGGTTGTGAATAATTAAGGCGCATTGCTGCTTGGATTAGTCTTTTTTCTTCTGCTACGATCTGAAATGTCTGAAGGTGTCTAATTTCCAATTAAGTAACAACCTTTCCTGTTAATTTCTGAAGCTATAAAGTAAATAAAAATGATTATATATTGCTGATTTAATTTTTGAAATATAATTATAACGCGAAATATTTAAAATAGTAATATTGAATATTCACTATTAGAATATCAACGACCTGTAATGCATTATAAAATGAAATCTATGAAAGCGTTAGCAATATTGGGTATTTTCTAAATTTTTCTAATTTTATTTTTAGCCGAGAGGATGATTAAAACTCGACCGTTTTTTAGAGTTCATTCATAGTATGACAGATTGCTTTTTACACAAATCACAAAGGGGTGTTATGTTTGAGTACTGCCAAACCATTAAAGATAGAAGAGGGTACTGAAAAAAAGAAAAAGAAAAAGGGCGGGTTAAATGCCTATGTCTTGATGTTTTTAATTATTACTGTTCTTACAGTATTAACCTATGTTATTCCAGCTGGTCAATACGATAGATATGAGGAAAATGGCAGAACGATTATTGATCCTACTAAATTTGAATATATTGACAATACACCTGTAGGGTTGCTAGACATGTTTAATGCTTTCCACCAAGGGATGGTCAAAGGTGCACCAATTATATTATTTGTTTTGCTAATTGGTGGTGCGCTTGGGATTATGCAAGCTACAGGATCTATCGATGCGTTAATTCGATTTACTGCGCAAAAATTTGGTAAAAAGAAGAAATTAATTATTCCAGTGATGGTACTGCTGTTCTCATTACTAGGGACCCTTATCGGAGCGGCTGAAGACTCACTGGTTTACATTACGATTGTTGCTCCAATGACGATTGCTTTAGGTTTTGATGCGCTAACAGGCGTTGCGATAGTATTTCTCGGTATGATAGGTGCCGGATTCACTGCTGGTATAACAAATCCATTTACAATCGGTGTTGCGCAAACAGTTGCCGAGCTCCCAATGTACTCAGGTATGGGCTTACGTATCGCGATTTACGTAATCTTCTATATTTTATCGGTTGCCTTTATTTTACGACATGTCAATAAAATCGAGAAAAATCCTGAACTAGCTGAATACGGCAAATTTAACCCGAATGAAAGAATTACGTTTGATGATGATTTCAAGTTGAGTAAAAGACATGCACTTTCTCTTTTAGTGTTCTTAGGATGCTTTATCGCGTTGATTTATGGCGTTATTAGTCTTGGCTGGTACATCAGTGAAATTGTAGGAATTTTCTTATTAGGTGCAATTATTATGGGTCTTATCGGAAGACTTTCTGGAAATGAAATGACAGATGCATTTTTAAAAGGATGTTCTGAAATGATTTCAGGTGCGATGATTATTGGGATTGCTAATACAATTCTTGTCGTACTTACTTCAGGCAACTTATTAGATACGATATTACATGTTACTTCTAATTTACTAAATGGCCTTTCACCAAGCGTGACAGCGGTAGGGATGGCAGTTGTCAATTTCTTTATCCATTTCTTAGTACCATCTGGAAGTGGACATGCATCATTAGTAATGCCAATTATGGCACCGTTAGCAGATCTAGTTGGAGTATCAAGACAAACTGCTGCATTCGCTACTGTAATGGGTGGCGGTGTCTCTAGTTTAATTATCCCGACAGGTGGCTTATTGTTAGCAGCTTTAGGTATGATGGGCATTCCTTATTCAAAATGGGCTAAATGGGTATTCCCATATGTTGCTATTCAAATTGTCATTGTTGTGATCTTTTTATTTATTGCCCAGGCAATTAATTATGGGCCGTTTTAATAGCGAAGATAGATCAGTATAGAGCGTTGACTCTTTTCTTTATTCGCCATTTTGCTGAGGTGAAATGGCGAAATAATAGGGAAGTATGATGCATTTGTTAGGATTTTGAGCTTAATAAAGTTCTAACAAAAATATTATTCTAACGGGGTGAATGAAATGGATTATCGTACTATTTTATCAAAGGTTATTGAAGAAAAAAGACAAAAATTAATTTCTGTAAGTGATCAAATTTGGGGTTATGCAGAAACAGGATTTGAAGAGTTCCAATCAGCACAATTATTATGTAACACTTTAGAAGAAGAAGGCTTTACTGTAGAAAAGGGAGTAGGCAATATCGATACTGCCTTTATTGGTAGTTATGGTACAGGGAAGCCGATTATTGCTGTATTAGGTGAATTTGATGCACTAACGGGCTTAAGTCAAGTTGGTGGAGATATTCAGTACAATCCAGAAGTCACGAATGGTAATGGACATGGGTGTGGACATAATTTACTTGGTACAGGGGCATTAGCTGCGGCCATCGCAATTCGTTCATATTTAAAGGAAAACAATCTTGAAGGCACTGTTCGATACTATGGATGCCCTGGCGAGGAAATCGGTAGTGGTAAAACCTTTATGGTAAGAGAGGGACTATTTGATGATGTAGACTTTGCTGTATGCTGGCATCCTTGGTCTCGCAATTCTGTCTGGTCCATGTCATCACTTGCTTGCTATGAAGTTTCCTTTAGATTTAAAGGGAAAAGCTCTCATGCCGCTAGTACCCCTCATCTTGGTAGAAGTGCACTCGATGCAGTTGAACTTATGAATGTCGGAGTTAACTATTTACGAGAACATATTATTCCTGAAGCAAGGGTTCATTATGCTGTAACAAATACAGGTGGTGTTTCACCTAATGTTGTACAAGAAAAGGCGGATGTATTGTATTTCATTCGTGCACCACGCGTAGCTCAGGCAGAAGAAATTTATCAACGTATTTGTGATGTCGCAAGAGGAGCGGCTCTTATGACTGGTACGCAAGTTGAAATTGATTTTGCTTCTGCAGCTTCTGATATATTGCCGAATAATACATTGGAAAAAGTGATGCATGATAACTTTGTTGCCCTAGGTGTTCCACAGTATGATGAAAAGGAACAACAATTCGCGAAGGACATCCGTGCAACTTTATCGGAGGCGGATAAAAAAGAAGATATTAAGGCGAATAAAGAACTAAAAGGCAAAGATTTGGCACATGTTATCGATCCATTTATTCCATCTAACGGAATATTACCAGGTACGAGTGATGTTGGCGATGTTAGTTGGGTTGTCCCAACCGTACAATGTATGGTGGCATGTGAACCGATAGGAACACCGCTTCATACTTGGCAGATTGTTTCAACAGGTAAAACGTCAATTGCACATAAAGGCATGCTACATGCTGGTAAAGTTATGGCGGCAACTGCTATTGAAGTACTACAAAACCCAGAAATTCTTGAAAAGGCGAAACTAGAATTAATTGAACAACGAAACGGGGAGGAATATGTATGTCCGATTCCTCCTGAAGTAAAAAAGTATAAACTTCAAACTGTTTAAAATAGATAAAATCCACTGTGCTTCTATACAGCGCAGTGGATTTTTACTATTGAGGAGCAATTAGAAAGGAACACCCTTTTAGGTGCTTAACACCAAACAATGACTTCATGTGGCGTAGTTTGTGCAGGAATGCTTCTTGTCGTAGGTCCATACACAACAATGAGAGTACGATTTGCAGGGCTCTTTGAAAAAGGCTGCCCATTTCTAAGCAAAATCGGCGTGTATGGAGCAAGGTTTAATTGTAATTGACCATCACTACTTAATAATTGGGAGTTAAAAAAGTCTACTTTTACATTTTGATAGCTATTTTCTTTAGCAATGATCAGTGCTTGATATTGTGGAGGATAGATTAACGGGACAGGTGCATTTGCATCATAATAGCCAACAATACGATCACCACGGCTTACGACCTCTTGATTTACAAAATAAGTAGAAGGCGAAATAACAAAATTAACAATGCCGCCTGCACCATTTTCTACTGTCATTAACGTATAACATCCTTCACTTTCACCGTTTTGCCCGACTGCAAAATCATTTATCTGTGTAACTGTGCCCTGAAAAAAATTAAAATTTACCATAGCCATTCCTCTCTTAAAAAAGTTTAATCAATTATTGAAGGTGACTTTTTGTGTCATTAGCGAAGTAACCTTCTTTTAATACCATGTCATTTTAATCTATGTCACAAAACATTTATGGGTGACAGTATATGTTTTAGCTTAATGTCATTATAAAAAGGAATAATATATTTTTTTCACAAATCACTATATACTAAACATGGACTAAAACGTAATTTTTCTAAGGAGGGGAGCCTTTTGAATTGGATTTCTAAAAATAAGAAACCCTTTTTAGCATTCATCGTTATTATCATAATTATTGCGGGTCTGCTCGATATTAAATATGAGGGACTATTCTTTCAAATGTTACCTAAATCTTTGCAATCTTATTTAGCTAACATGTTTTAAAAACGTTTCAGCTTACATGACCCTTTTTATAAATAAAAACGCATGAGGTTGGCCAAACTTTATGATGAAAAGTATTTGAACAGAGATTAACTGTTTTATTACTTTTCAATAAAATCAATGGGGGATGGCTATGTCAAATATAAACACAAATTGTAACAATGCAAAAGTTCGGGACAAGCATAGTGCGAAAAAACGAGAAGTAAATCAAAACGGTAAAAAGCTCTATAAAGAGGAGTTTGGATCTGATTTCGATATTGATGCAACATCCGCTCAAGCAAATAACTTTCCTGAAGCACGGGGGAAAACCGATACCCAGCAACCAGTAAGTGAGCGAACTGCATGGCACTAGTTTGTATTTGACATCTATTCAATTCATTGAGTTAAAGGACTAAGGTGGAAGCCTTAGTTCTTTTTTTATAATGAATACAGATTACTGCTTTTGCGATTTTCCTGTAGAAGTTGCCCTATAATAATAGGCATCAAGCGTATGACCTTCTTGATGCCTAATAAAAACTGTTTAGCCATTTTAATTTATTTCCTGTGGAATTTTAATTGTGACAGTCGTACCGATTGTTGGGCTTGAATTAATTGTAATTCCATAGTTAGAACCATAGTATAGCTTAATACGTTGATCTACATTTTGAATGCCAACCCCACCAAGCTTAGTTCGCTTCTCGGTAGTATCCGTACTTAGTTGTTTAACGTTAAAGCCTTGTCCGTTGTCTCGGACTATTAGCTCCACATCTTTACCACTCGCTATTGCACTAATATGAATATGTCCATTATGAGGGATACTTCGAATACCATGATATAAAGCATTTTCAACAATTGGTTGTAAAAGAATTTTAGGCATTCGTACATTTCGGATGGATTGATCACAGACAATGTTGTAATTTAACTTATCTCCGTAACGCTCTTTTTGTATAAACAAATATTGACGAACATGATGCAATTCATTTTCTACGGTTGTCATTTCATTCCCGCCACTAAGCGATAAGCGGAAAAATTGAGCAAGTGCTTTTGTGATTTCTATAACCTTCTCACTGTCATTAAATTCTGCCATCCAAACGATTGTATCTAAAGTATTGTATAAGAAATGAGGGTTGATTTGACTGTGAAGCGCACTAATTTCTGTTACTCTTAAGTGTTTTTCCTTTTCCGTGATTTCCTGCATTAATTTTTCAATTTGCACAATCATACTATTGAAATGTTTTGCCAAACTTTGTGCCTCAAAGCATCCTTTTTCATCGATTGGTATTTCTTTTAAGCCATGCTCGATATTTTGCATTGCTTTTTCTAGACGTTGGAAAGGTATCGTGATTCGTCCTGCAAATAAAGCAACACTAAAAGCAGCTATAATAAAAAGAATCATGCCTACTAATAAAAAGATTTCGAGCAGTTGCCTTTTAATCATTAATAGCCCGTCTTGGGAAGAGACTCCAACAAAGGTCCAGTCGGCATTGTTCAGCATATAGGTGTGCGTCAACGTATTTTTTTCTTTATCATAGCCCGCTTGATTGGTGATAATTTGCTGTAATTGTTGTTGTTTCAAATGATTTTCAAAATACGCGGTATCCATATGATATACGACTTCGCCGTTGTCATTCATAATAAAAGAAAAACCATTCTTCCCTAAATCTAAGTTAGCTAAAAAGTCTTCGATAACTTTATATTGAATATCGATAAGCAAAACACCAATATTTTGACCTTCAGCATTTTTAATTTCGCGGCTAATCGAGATTACCCAGTTATCTTTATCCATTGAAAAGTGTTGCATGCGTGCAGATGTCAGTACAGGCTTACTGCCATTATTAACAGCTGCCACATACCATTGTTCCTTCATCATATTGCTCGACATACTCATAATTAGGCCCTTTTCATTGGATAGGACTTGCCCGTCTTTACTAACAATAACTACCGATTGAATGAATCGATCCGTTGCCATCGTTGTTTGAATCAAGGACAATACATTCTGTTTAATAGTAGGGTCTCGCTCTGCACTCGAAAAATACGTTACAAGCTGAGGATTTTCAGCGAGTAAACCAGATACTGCTTTGAGCCGATCGATATAGAGGTCAATATACATACCGCTCTTTTCAACGGCCGTTTTCGTGCTAGAGGTTGCTTCACTTAACACGACAGAAGAAATACTGTAATACAAAATAATGCCCATTAATAATAAAATAAGTGCACTCGCTTTTAAATAATGAAGGGCAATTTGCATGCGTAAAGTTTTTAATATATTTGATTTCTTCATCGCTACTCTCTCATTTTCTCTCTAAATTGATTTGGAGAAATATCAAATTTCCTCTTGAATGTGGCGCTGAAATAATTGGGGTCCTCAAAGCCTACTGCCGCTGCAATTTCGTACACTTTCATATCTGTACTAAGCAAAAAAATTTTTGCTCTATCTAAGCGGATTGATAGCATATAATCTTGAAAGTTTTTACCGTATAGGCTCTTAAATAAGCTACTTAAATAAGAATTGCTGAGTGCCATTTTTTTTGCTAAATAACTTAATGAAAAATCGACGTTTGCAATATTGCGGTCAATTTCTTTTTGTATTTTCGCTTTATAGCCCATGTCATTATTTATATTTGTTTCATTCAAAAGGCCTTCCACAAGACGAGATAGCTCATGTTGACTTTGTGTTGCTTGAATCTTTGCTATCAGATTTTTTAACGTTTCTTGAATGTCTTTTTTAGAAACGGGTTTTAAGACGTAATCATCAATGCCCGCCTTTAATGCCGTTACAGCATAATCAAAATAATCATAACCAGTAATAATAGCGATTTTTACATTCGGTTTAATTGTTTTTGCTGAAATGGCAAAATCGAGGCCATTCATCTTCGGCATATTAATGTCAGCTAAAACGAGATCAGGATGGTGGTTTTTAAAAATTTCAAGTGCGGTCTCTCCATTTGATGCCTCAAATACTTCCGAAATGGAAAGCTCCTCAAAGTTAACAAATGAGCGAATTCCTTTTATAATAATCGCTTCATCATCGACCACTAATAATTTGTACATCATATCACCTCTTTGAGAACAAATACTTAAAGGGACTGTTCGATTAGTAACTCCAAGCACGCAAAAAAATAATATCTAAATCGTAAAAATCCACTGCGCTTTCCGCGGGCACAGGGTAAGCCGCAACCCTCGCTGTCGCGCGGATTGTTGCGTCTTACATCGTGTGCTGTTCCCGCAGGAGTCTACGTGGATTTTTACTTGGCTAGTAATAAATAGGACTGCATGCAGTGCTAGGATTTTTAATTGTGTCAGTGCCTGGCACTTTCGTAAAAATCCACTGTGCTTTTTCGCGGGCACAGCGTAAGCCGCAACCTTCGCTATTGCGCGGATTGTTGCGGCTTATGTCGTGTATTGTTCCCACAGAAAATTTTTGTGGATTTTTACTTGTGCCGCTCGTCATAAATAGGACTACTTGTTGAGCTATAAAGATTCAGAATTGTGTCAGTGCCTGGCACTAGTTATTTAGTTAGCTGTACTAAGTAACCATAACCAGCAGATTCCATTTCAGCTTGTGGAATAAACTTAATTGCAGCACTATTGATACAGTAACGCAAACCACCGCGATCAATAGGTCCATCATTAAACACATGTCCTAAATGACTATCGCCAGTACGGCTTCTCACTTCAATACGGATCATATTATAGCTAGTATCTACGAACTCTCGCACTACTGCTGGATCGATTGGCTTAGTAAAGCTTGGCCAACCACATCTAGAGTCGTATTTATCCGCTGATGAAAATAGTGGCTCACCTGTGACAATATCAACGTAAATACCTGGGTCGTAGTTGTCCCAATATTCATTAGAATAAGCCATTTCCGTACCATTACCTTGTGTTACTCGATATTGCTCTTTTGTTAACATTTTTTTAATTTCCTCATCACTTGGCTTTGGATATAGCGCTGGGTCGATAAGGGATGGCATTTCTTGATCTTTCAATGAATCAAACTCTACATGGCAATAGCCATCTGGATTTTTTTCTAGATAATCTTGGTGATATTCTTCTGCAAGTGTAAAGTTTTTAAGTGGCTCGACTTCAGTAACAATCGGGTCATCATAGCGTTCTTGTTCTTTTGCAACTACCTGATCAATAATGGGTCTATCTGCTTCATCTGTATAGTAAATACCTGTACGATATTGTATACCGCGGTCATTTCCTTGCTGATTCAATAAGGTAGGGTCAATAATTTGGAAGAAATGTGTTAAAATCTTTTCTAAATTAACTCGTTCGGGATCATAACGAACATGAACGGTTTCCGCATGTCCTGTGTTCCGCCAAATAACATCTTCATATGTTGGATTTTCTGTATTGCCATTTGCGTAACCTGACGCTGCATCATAAACACCATATACACGCGCCATATATGCTTCTACACCCCAGAAACAACCACCTGCAAGCCAAATATCTTTTAAATTATTTGTATCAAAATTTAAGTTAACGTTTGGGTTTGGTGGATATTTCGATTCTGCTTGGGCTGTACTTGCACGACTAGTTAACAAAGAATTGTTGACCGAGCATGCTGATAAAAATAATAAAATACTAAATAATACGCCGAATAGTTTAATATTCATTAAATTTACCTCCTTTTATTATTGGATACTTTTAAATTTCTCAATAATTTGTGGATTGCTTACATGGCCAGGGAGCGTTTGAATGAGTTTACCATCTGAGCCAATATAGGACGACGTTGGATAGGCTCGTATATTGTATTGTTTCGCGATTGCACCATCTTCATCTAATAGCACTTTAATATTGGATGTACCTTCAACACCATTAAACCATTTAATAAATGCATCACGCTTTTTTTCATTATTGAAATTGGGTGATACGATGCTTAAAACAACAAAATCCTGCTCTTCACCAGCCAGTGTATTTAATTCCTCTAATCCTGCTAAGCAAATAGAGCACCAAGAAGCCCAAAATTTCACATATACTTTTTTGCCTTTATAGTCAGCAAGATTGTAAGTGTCACCTTTTGTATCAACTAATTCAAAAGATGGAGCGATAGTCCCTTCGTTTTTCGCTGCCGCTTTCGTAGAGGATGTAGAATCCCCCGCACATGCACCCAAAAGAAACACTGCTGCTAACATAATAACGAGCAGTTTAAAATTGTACATGTTAAGTCTCCTTTCTTATTGTGGAATGAACGTAAGTAACAGATTTAAATTATTTGTCATTAAGACAATGCCCATAAAAATAATGATAAGCCCACCGATAACTTTGATTTTCTCCGTATGTTTATTCAATTTTTTTACATGTCGTAATAGGAAATCAGAGAAAATAGCGAGAAGTAAAAAGGGGATTAATAGCCCGAGTGCATAGAAAAACATCATAAGTGCCCCGTAAGCTGCTTGCCCCTCACTTGCTGATAATCCTAATACCGCCCCTAAAATAGGTCCGATGCAAGGTGTCCAGCCCATACTAAACGTGAGCCCTAATAAATAGGTACCAAGTAAATCACGTTTATCGCTTCTACTCAGTCGTACTTTTGTTTCTTTATGAAGCACAGCTACTTTCAATAGACCTATTTGATGTAGGCCGAGTAACACTACGACTGCACCGCATATGGCGATAAACCAGTCTGTATTAATAAATGCACCAAGAAAACCAGCGCCAAATCCTAAGATGACAAAGCTTGTAGAAAGACCAAAAACAAAAATGATTGTCTTAAAAACTAAATGTAGATTCACTTGCCATTTAAATAGAGGCAAGCTGTGTTGTATAGTGACACCACTTGCATTGGTTGAAAGTACTGAAAAGTAAACAGGTAGTAAAGGGACAATACAAGGAGAAAGGAAAGACAGAATCCCTGCAATAAACACCGTACTGAATAAAAGCTGTTCGTCCACGATCGAAGCACCACCTTTCTTGTATAGTTTTATAGTAAGAAAAGTGAAGGAAAAGCAACATAGAATGATTTTATGTAACTCTTAGATATGATCTTGTAATGAATTTATAGAGAGTTTGCAAGGATGAGTAAAAAATTCGAATGGCTTTATCCATAATATTTAGAAGTAAATGGTAAAATATTAAAAAGGAGGGATTGCGGTGGGGATGATTCGGAAATATGGAATGTTATTAGGGGGATTTGGCTTTTCTTATCTTGGAAATTGGATTTATCTCGTTGCATTAAATTTAATGGTTTGGCATTTAACATATTCTGCAACAGCAGTTGCAGGTATCTTTATTGTTGGCCCGATTGCACGCATATTGACCAATTTTGTGGCAGGCTCAATCATTGATCGGTCGAATAAGAGAAATATTATGATAGCAATGGATATTATACGTGGGATCATCGTTTTCCTTATGCCATTTATGACGTCTATTTGGCTTATTTATAGCTTGTTATTTTTAGCGAATATTGCAAGTAGTTTTTTCGGGCCAAGTAGTACATATTATATTGCAAAATACGTAAGCGATGAGGATAAGCAACGTTTTAATGCATTGTTAGGCACTTTAAATTCTGGTTCTTTTATGTTAGGTCCTGCAATCGCAGGTGTCCTTATTGCTGTTTTTAATATAAGTATCGCTATATGGATTAACAGTGTGACCTTTTTTGTTTGTGCGTGGGTTATTGCACGTTTGCCGAATATAGAAGAGGAAGTAAAAGAGAAGCGTGTAGTGCTAACACTCAACGTGATTATAGCTGATTTTAAAGTAGTTTGGGCTTTTATATTGCAGCAACGGAATTTCCTGAAATTTTTTATGTCCTATCAAATTGCGCTAATGGTTGCTTTTGCATTAGATTCTCAGGAAATGACTTTTATAAAGAAAGTTTTATCTGCTTCGGATAGTCTTTACGGTGTATTAGTGAGTATTGCGGGGGTTGGTGCTATTGTTGGTGGCTTATTGGCGATGGTTTTAGTACATAAATTTTCGATCGCTACCTATGTAGGGGTAGGACTTACTTGCACGATGTTATCCTATACGGGCTTCTATGCTTCAAGCAATATTTGGTTTGCTACGTGTTGCTTTATCACGTTAGGCATTTTTATGGCATTCAGCAATACTGGGTACGATACGGTCTATCAAAAAAATATCCCGCCCAATTTAATGGGGCGATTCGGCAGTTCTGTTAGCCTTGTTCAAAGTGTTATACAAATTGTGCTGACCTTTAGTTTAGGTATATTAGCAGACTGGTTTTCTTTACAGCTAGTTGCAGTTATTTTTGGTGTAGTCGGACTTGTATTTGCACTCTTTATGTCTTTCCATATAGTAACAAATAAGCAAGCATTGCAAATCAGGGGAAATAAAAATTAGGAATTAGTTATAAAGGAAAAAAAGTGATAGAAAAGGTTCGAACAATAGGGTGTTAAATTTGAACCTCTTTATCATTTATAGCTCTAGATTTTTAGCATTGAGAAACAAAATGTTATGGAACGTTTTACATAAAGCGAACAATAAAACAGTAAGCCCGACACAGCAAGTGCTAAAGGGAGACTGAGAATGACTGGAACATCAACGCCAGGCCAAATACTCATATTTATTTGATCCACACCTACAGTCCTTAAAATGCCAGCAAGTATTGCTATTAAAGCACTGACAACTAGCCCTACGTAGAGCACAGCGAGAACCAAAAGTGCTAACGAGCAAAAAAATCCACGTATTATTATCATCGTTGCTCCCTCCGAATAACCTGCTGCACTTTCGCATTAGGGGAAATAGAATAACTTTTTGTGTAATAAAGCGTTTGTATTGTACAATGACTGCCCACTACAACAACATCTCCTTCCACGACCTCCGCATTTGTATAGGTAAGACGCAAATGTTTTCCTGTTATCGAGTGACAATGAAGTTTTTTTCTAAGGATTGAAATTGAAAAGGTATCCTTCTCTATCGTTAGTTCATCTGCAATTAAGCGGTCAATCTCGCTTGCTCCTGATAACTTTAAATGAAAATGTGCTGCATGTATTTCTTGTGCTTTAATAAAGCCAATTGCTTGAAACTGTTGCACTTGTAGCTGTTGCTCAATTGTTAGTTTTCCTGAGCTATTAATAGGCGAAAATTGACCATTACGTATTTTTAAATTCCCTGCATTTGTGACCTCAGCAATTTCACAATAATCCTTCATCACACAAGAGCCTGTATTTTTTAAAACATGCGCAATTACACTCGAATGGAATGAGCTGTGCCCATGGGTAGAGATTGTTTTTAATCGAATTTCTCGATGAAAAGAAACAGCTCCGCGAATCTTTAAATGTTGACAAGTAGGTGCTAAATCATTAATAGTGCCGCTCGTAATCGTCATACTATGTTGCTTTTGTATAGGTTCCTTAGACATAGTAATCACCTCTTTGGTTTAATTAATATATATTTTAATTATTAAAACATATATTAATTAAAGTATATGTCGCTTTAATTTGTCAAGAACAAAAAATGTTTATGGTGAATGAAGGAAAAAAGGATTTTCATTTTTTTAACTTCTATGGGAGTGTGGACATAGGTTCAAGAAAGGGGATTTTAGAAATGAAAAAGACTGTAGACAAGATTCGAAGCTTTTCGAATTTGTTTACAGTCTGTAGTTAATTTGCTTGAAATCTTAAAAAATCTTTTGCATTAATTGATTCACTTCAATTAACACTTTTGCTATATCGGCTAATTTTTCTTGTGGGAATTTCAAAAATATATCATGGACTTTTGTTTCTCCATCAGTTGTTAATACCATGTTTACGACACGTCTATCCTCATTTTCTCGAACTCGTTGTAATAAATTTAATTTTTCTAGTTTATCGCACATAGACGTAACAGCACCAGGAGTTACGCTAAAGAAATCTGCAATTTCCGTTGCTTTCATACCACCGTTAATTTTTAGCTGAAGGAGTAGGATTAGCTGATTTTGCGATAATGATTCACCTTCTGATAGCAGATTAACAAACATCATCGACTTTTGTTGTATTTCAAGCATTTCTCGCATTATCACTTCTACATTTTGCATTGGATTATTTTTTAACAATTGATCACAGCCTATTAAAATATTTACTAATTAAATTATATAGTAAGTATATGAAGTATGTTAAGTGAATAACATCAAGGCAACGCATTTACATCTGCGTTAGGTTTCTTTAACAGTAGTTTTCCGAATAAGATGACACCCACCATTAAAAGAAGTATAGGTATTATAAATAATAAATGTCCTATTCCAGGCGCAAATAATGTTACCGTAGATAGTGGACCAAATAATTGGGGGAATCCAATTAAGATAAATAAAGGAATTAGAAAGTTAAATACAATGAGAGAGAACCAATTAACAACTGTTCGGAAAATTGATGTTTTATGATTGTTATGTTTAAAAATTATATAAATAGAACGTGTAATTAATACAATGATAAGTACAAAAATTAAATCAAAAATTATATATTTCATAAAAGGGTTTCTTTTGGTGTTAGAAGGTTGTTCATGATGGACAAGTTTGTTAAGGCCACTAACTATGGCATCATATTCATTTAAATTAAAATAATCCATAGCATTGATTTGAAGACTAATACCGTAATCCCCATCTAACAACACTTTTGAATAAGTGTTTTCTGTCCATCCATTGTGGGAGATGGCATCATTCGTTACTTCCCAACCCATAGCATAATAGGTATCATGCGCAACGAGTGAGTAAGGTTGATGCAGAGCATTCATGGCATTTGCTGACAAAATATTTTTTCCATTAAAGTGACCTTCATTCAATTGTGCCACCATGTAATTAGCCATATCTTCTGCGCTAGAAATAATGTAACCAGAAGGAACGGTGCCGTCATGGATTAATTGCTCTGTTGGTACCTTAATGCCGAATACGGTTTGATAGCCGTGTGCGATCGTATTGTTAATATCATCTTTTGGATCAGCATAGCTATTGTTCATGTCGAGCGGCTTGAAAATAAATTCATTCATATACTCTTTATAGGGTGTATTTGTTACTTGCTCTATGACTGCACCTAAAATGCTGTAATTTAAATTCGAATATTCGTAGTGTTCGCCTACAGGTGATGTCACATTGATATTTTCTAAGCTTTGTACATGTTCTTTTAATGTTTTATCTCCGTGCGATATCGCTACTTGACCATCATATGTAGAAAGACCGCTCGTTTGGTTTAGTAAGTGTTGAATCGTTATTTTGTTAGATTGCTCTTTATTTGCAAGTTGAAATCCTGGTAGCACGATGTATACTAAATCGTCTAAATGAATTTTCCCTTGCTCTACAAGCTGCATAATGGCAAGTGCTGTAAATGACTTACTAACTGATCCTATAACAATAGGTGTTTGCGGTGTCATTTGTGTGCCATCTGGGCTAGAGACGCCATATCCTTGCAAATATGCAACTTGGTCTTTCTTAACGATAGCAAGCGAAGCACCTGGAATGTTTAATCTCTCGATTTCTTTTGCCATAAATGCATCGATAGCAGAAATATTAAGAGCTTTATCTGTAACATTCTCACTGTTTGCAAAAACAACGTCGTTACAGGTTGTGAATAGCATCAGCAAGGTCATGGCGAAAATTTTTAGAATGGCTAATTGTTTATACATAACGTACATTCCCTTTAATCGTATTTTGTTAAATAGGGACAGGCTACTACGAGAGTGATTGCATAATGCCTTACATTGTCGAGCTTTTATAAAGCCTTCTTTTATAAACATAAAAATACATACTTAGTGGCCACCACAGAACTAGGAAGATTGGATAGATAGCCCAAATGACGCCTGGTGAGGAAACGATGTTGACGATAATAAAAAAGATACTGATGTGTATGCTAGCGTAAACTGAGAATGCAACAAATGACTTTTTCTTAGCGTGATATAGTGATAAAGGCCACCATATAACTAAAAAGGCAGGGTAGATTGCCCAAGGATATTGAGGGGACATAATGAAATTAGTTATTGAATAATAAATGATTGTGCTTGCACAGCCAATAAGTGCAATGTTCATAGATTTAGCTTTTTCCTCTAAAAACATAAGAATAGGCCACCATATGATCGGGTAAATGGCGTATATGAACCATAAATGCTGCGGTGTATATAAAAGATTTTCAATAATAAGGAAGGCAATGACCATGGCACTGCAAATGACAGCATACTGTTTATATAGTTTTTTTGACATGAAATATAGAGTGATAGGCCATAGTAATAACAATAAGCAAGGGTAAATAAACCATATTGTGTTAGGTGTTGTTGAATAATTGACAATTCCTAAAAACAGCATAGTCATCAAGCTACCGACAACTGAAAAACTAATGTAATGCTTCATTTTACTCACTCCATTTCTTACGGGACCATACGAAATACATTGAAAGCGGCCACCATAATATTGCGAAAATCGGATAGATTGCCCAGATTGTATTTGGTGTGTAATATAGATTGATAAAAATAAAGAACGCTGATATTAAGCCACTTCCCCATAAGGAAAATTCTAAGTTTAACTTCGCCATACTTTTCTTTGCTGGTGCTTTAACGCCTAATTCCTTTTTTAAATCGTCAATATCTCCAAATTCAACGATTGCTTTATTAATGGCATCCTCTTCATCTTTTCCTTGCTCCATTAAATAAAATACTTTTTCCTCTAGATTTTCGATGATTTCTTGTTTTACCATTTCGGTTTCATTATTGCGTGGCATGTCTTTAAATAGCTCATCAATATGATGTTTGATTTTTTTCATTCTAAGCCCTCCATAAATAAGTCAATAATTTCCTTCACTTCCGTCCACTCTTTAACAAGCTCGCTTAAATAAGCTTTGCCTAATGTGGTAATGCGATAATATTTCCGTTTGCCTCCATGTGAAACATCGCCGTAATAGGCTTCAATTACTTCTTTTTTTTCTAAACGTTGAAACACTGCGTATAAAGTTGCTTCTTTAATTTGAAAACGATTATTTGTACGGACGCTTATTTCTTGGGAAATTTCATACCCATAACGATCCTTCTCTAAAATTAGCCGTAAAATAATGGAGTCCAAATGTCCACGAATAATGTCACTTCGAACCATAAGTCACCTACTTAACTTTTATTGCTCTATCTGATGGAGTAATATTAGCAAATATTACTCTGTCTGTCAAAGTAATATTTGTTTGCTTTTTAGAAAAATTTTTACAAAATACAAAAGCCGAAAATGAAGGACAAGTATCCCGCATGTTCGGCTTTTGATGTTTAGAAGTATTTGATTGTCACAAATATAGGCCAGCTAGGAAAATCCCTAAAGCTTCCTCGTAAATCTCATCAAACTGACTGATTGGGAGCGGGTTCGTGCCGCTACCTAGTTCCACGGTAAACCCAGGTCTGCGCCAATCCTGTATGAACCAATCTTTATAGCCAGCGTAGCTATTGGCTGATTTAACAGGCTCATAGCCACTTACACGACTAAATTCCTCCACCATCGTTTGTGATTCAGGTGGTTCGAGATTTTCAAAACCCCAATAGATGACTTTACCTTGTGTATGGAAAGCTAAAACCCAAGCAAAATTGCTTTTCCTCGTTAAATCGGCCATGGCGATTGCTTCAGGCTGAGTTAACGGTGCTTCTCCTCCATAGTCTCGTGGTCCAGGTGATTGAGGATTACGGGCACTTTCTAGCTCCCATTTTGCAGGGAATTGGTCGTTTAAATCGACACCATTAATATTCGCCTTCCATCCAGAAAAATCTGTACTGTCATTGTTCCAAGTAATAAGTTTATTTTTAATTGCTTCATTATCTGGTGGGCCATTGAGAACTAAATTAACTCCATCGGGATTAACCATCGGTACGATAGAAAGTGTTGTTTGCTCGTAAAGGGGCCATGTGGAGAGCCCTCCAATGGTCGTTTGATTTGTTAGTGAGAGTAGATAATCGTTTAGGAATGTCATAATAATCGGTGTAGTAATCCATTCATTGGCATGAAATGAACCGTTGTAATGTATGCGCTTTGAGCCTTTACCAATAAGAATCTCGGGTATTGGACGCTCTAAAACGGAGTTGCCAATGGAGGCATTTTGAAGAAATGGGTAGGCAGCTAGTAGCTTTTCAATATCATTTATCATAATGTTGTAGTCGTAGTTTTGTTTACCGTTAACGAGCCGCCAAGTAAGCCTTTGAGGGACTTGGATTGTTTGGCCAATTTGCAGTCGATTTGGATGAACATCAGGATTTGCAAGCAAAATGGCATCGAGCTGTAGATTTTGACTTTGGGCAATTTGCCACAAAGAGTCTCCTTGTTTAATTGTATAGCCAGTTGTAACAAAACCAGGAATTCGAACGCGTTGTCCAACTTGAAGTCGTTGTGGGTTGATGTTTTGGTTGGAGTCTATAATTAGTTGAAGTGGTATCTTGTATAACTCGCTGAAATACCACAGTGAATCACCAGGCCTTACAAATATGTCCACAGTTATTCTCCCCTTATATTAAAATAATAAATAAGTGACAGGCACGGAAACAATTCTGAAAATAAACGCAGTGCGCGCGTAGGGAAATTTCGATTAATTAGATTAGCTGAAACTTCCTCTCTGTGGGGTTTTATGTATGGTTGTTCTAGGGAAAACAACTAGAGTTGGACTAAGTAAATTTAATCTGTTAATTTCAATTCCACCATTATACTGTTAATATAACAATATGACAGTAAAAAAAGTAGGGGGATTAAATGTATAAAAAGATAAAAATGGGTATACGTACCAAGATTATCCTCGGTTATGTAGTTATTATTCTTTGTTTACTTGCATCTGTGATTATATTAAATAATCAAATTACTTCCCTACAACAGGAAAGAAATCACATTATTAAATATGATTCACAAGTACAAACACTTACTAATCGTATTGAAAAATATATTTTAGATATGGAATCGAGCCAACGAGGCTATATGATTACCGGTGATTCGAGCTACTTAGAACCTTACAATAATGCCGAGGAAAATTGGAAGCTTGATTTTAATGAACTATATCAGCTATTAGAAGATAGGGGTAACCAACAGGAGAAGTTAGATGCTATTAAAGTAACGATTGAGCATTGGATTGCAACTTCTGGGGAACCGACAATAAGATTGAAAAAAGAAAATAATACGGAAGCATTAAATGAATTTTTCAAAGTAGACGTTGGTCGTAAAGATATGGAAACGATGCGCAATCAGTTTGATTCTTTCCGTTTAGACGAGAATACGTTAACACAAAGTAAGGCCAAGCAGCTGGATAAGAAAAATAGTAATTTAACATCTGGCTTGTTCGGCATACTAGTACTTGTATCTCTTATCTCAATCGTCATTGCTAGTGGGATTTCACGGTCAATTGTTAAAACAATGAAGGAAGTCACACAAACAATTAAAGTGATGGCGGCTTCTAAGGGAGACTATAAAACTAGAATTTATGTGAAAACTAACGATGAAATCAGTGATCTTGCAGACGCTACAAATGAGTTGCTGGATACATTTGAACGAAGAGAATGGTTGCAAGCCAATCTTGCTGAAATTGTGACTAAATATCAAGGTATTTCAGCTATTACGAAATTGGCGGAAACTTTCCTTTCCGAAATGTCGCACAAGACAGGGTCTTCATTTGGAGCATTTTATGTTAGGGAAATGCATAATGGCGATGTCCATTTTGTAAAGAAAGCAGCATTTGCAGATGCTGGAGATAATGTTGGGATAGAGAAATTTAAAATTGGACAAGGTTTAATTGGCCAATGTGCACAGGAAAAACGAGTTTTCATAAACAGTGATATTTCTCAGGATTATCGTTTAATAGGCACAGGCTTAGGAGAAGCGCCACCGAAGAGCATTTTTGTCTTCCCGATTATATTCGAGGATGAAGTGATAGCTGTCGTAGAATTAGCGACAATGACTAGCTACACAGCGCTACAGAAAGAATTAGTAAATCAAGTAATTGAAACATTTGGTCTAACGGTTAATAGCATTTTAGGCCGCATGGAAATTGTACGTTTACTAAATGAATCGAGAGCTATGACAGAGGAGTTACAAGTTCAATCTGAAGAGCTACAAACGCAATCGGAAGAATTACAAATGCAAACAGAAGAACTAACAATGATTAATGAACAGCTAGAGGAAAGAACAAAAGATGCTGAAATTAAAACACAAGAGTTAGAAAAAGCTAAAAAAGAATTAGAAGATAGTTCTGAGCAACTTGTATTACATTCTAATTATAAATCTCAATTTTTAGCTAATATGTCTCACGAATTACGAACACCATTGAATAGCATTTTAATATTATCTGAAATGTTATCTGAGAATGGTAATAATAATTTAACAGAAGAAGAAATGGAATTTGCGAGAGTTATTCATTCATCTGGTGAGGATTTACTCGTATTAATTAATGATATTTTAGATATATCAAAAGTCGAGGCTGGGAAAATTGAAATTATTTTCGACGAAGTGAACATGAGTGAAATGCCGACACAAATAGAGCAAATCTTTGCTCCAGTAGCAAAGAAAAAAAATCTAGAATTGCAAATATCGAAGGCAGCAAATGTTTCTGACATTTTCTATACAGATGAAAAGAGATTCCAGCAAGTTGTAAAAAATTTATTATCAAATGCATTAAAATTTACAGAACAAGGCTATGTGCATGTAGATATCAAGCAACTTGACCTTGAACAGTTATCAACGAATATGCAAGATGTAAGCTCGGAATGGCTTGAAATTACAGTAACTGACACAGGAATAGGTATTCCAAAGGACAAACATCAGTTAATCTTTGAATCATTCCAGCAAGCAGATGGTGCTACTGTAAGAAAATATGGTGGAACAGGGCTAGGTTTATCCATTTGTAGAGAGTTTGCAAAATTACTAGGTGGTTGGGTTTCATTACAAAGTGAAGAAGGAAAGGGCAGTAGCTTCTCGCTTACTATTCCAAGTTTACCGAATGGCTTAAATAATACGCCGACGATTGATTCTGCTATTGTCGAAGTAGTGGCTACTCTAGAAGCTCCTGAAGTAGTAGAAGAGCTACAGGAGCAAGAGGGTGAAAACGATCTTGTCTCTACACAGGAAGTTGATATGTTCCAAGGGAAAAATATATTAATTGTAGATGATGATTATCGCAATATTTATGCTTTGAAAGCAGCTCTTGAAAAGAGGGGCATGAATATTCTCGTTGCAAAAGATGGATTAGAATGTTTAGAGATTATGGAAACGAATAATAAAATAGATCTTATTCTCATGGATATCATGATGCCAAATATGGATGGATATGAAACGATGTCTATCATTCGAACAAAAATGAAGCTTACAGATTTACCTATTGTCGCTTTGACGGCGAAAGCAATGAAAACGGATCGTGATAAATCTTTAGAGGCGGGAGCTTCTGATTATATTAGTAAGCCATTAAATTTAGATCAATTAGAATCGGTATTACGCGTATGGCTAGTTTCTAAAGGGAGTTAGAACAGTATGGATAATCAATTCCAAAATTTTGAGCTAAAGCAGCAAATGAATAAGCATGCGAATATGGAAATTGAGTTACTACTCGAAGCAGTCTATCGTTTATCAGGTTTTGACTTTCGACAATATAATCAATCTTCTATTTCTCGTAGAATATACAATCGAATGAGGGTTAGTAATATTCCAACGATTTCTCGTGTACTGGAAAAGGTTATACACGAAGAAGATTTTTTGGAGCAGCTATTAAATGATTTTTCAATTAACGTAACGGAAATGTTTCGAAACCCTAGCTTCTTTAAAGCTTTCCGTAAAGAAGTTGTTCCTTATTTAAAGCAGTACCCAGAAATCCGAATATGGCATGCGGGATGTGCAACAGGTGAGGAAGTCTATTCAATGGCGATTTTACTTCAGGAAGAGGGACTAATAGATAGAGCGGTGATTTACGCAACAGATATGAATGAGCATGTGCTTGAGAAGGCAAAGAGGGGCGCATTCTCCATTAAGAAAATGCAAGCATATACAACAAATTATATGCTTGCAGGCGGGAGCCATGCTTTTTCAGAATACTATAAGACGGATTATCAATATGCCTATTTCCATCCTGAACTATTAAAAAACATTATTTTTGCACAACACAATTTAGTGACGGATCAATCATTTAATGAATTCCATGTAATTATATGTCGCAATGTATTAATTTACTTTTCTCCTGTATTACAAAGCCAAGTACATCATTTGTTTTACGAGAGCCTAAGTCCAAATGGCTTTTTATGCTTAGGAGATAAGGAGACGCTTCGCTGTGAAGCCATTATTTCGAACTATAAAGAGACTGTAGCCATTGAGAAAATTTATCAAAAGTTAGATTAATAAGTGAAAATAAAAAATCCGCTATACTTTCTACTTTGACATTGCTTTAATGCATGTCATTGGCAGAAGTGTATGCGGATTTTTGTATTTGTCGCTATCTAATTTAATGCCTGTGCTTGAATCATTAATACACACATATCGTCTGGTTGGTTTGTTTGTTTTTCTTTCGGAAGCAGGTTATCAATAAGACATTGCGTATAATTCCATTTACTGGATGTTAGCGTTTGCAAATGTTTTTCAGACTCTATTTCGCAAGGACCCATCGCCTCTAAAACACCATCAGTATATAAAACAATTTGTACATCTTTTTGATATTGGATAAATTGCTTTTCTACCTTAATTTCCTCAAAGAAACCGACAGCACAGCTTCCTTGATTTAAAGGAACTAATGTTTTTTCATCAACAAGAGCGTAGCCAGAAGGATGACCCGCATTTACGTATTCAATCATTTTTTGTTCAGTGTCAATCACTATGTAAATAGCTGTGAAGTAATGAATATTTTCTTCCTTAGCATTCTGTAACAGTGTCATATAACGGTTTAGTTCCTTTATAACCAGCTCAGGCTCCACGAGCTGTTTAACAGCTTCTCGTAGGACGGATGAAATAAACATACAAACAAGTGCAGCTGATATACCGTGACCCATCATATCAAGCAAAATGATGGCGTAGCGGTGATCATTAATTTTATACCAATAATACATATCGCCTGCTAAATTAGAGGATGGTAGATAGGAAACCTCTATTTGAATATTATCTTCATGTAAAGGTGCACTTAACAAACTGCGTTGTACATGTGTAGCTAAATCTAATTCATATTTGATTTTTGCTTCTTGTTTTGTATGCCAATCTAATTCAGCCTTCAATCGTAGGGCAACGCGAATTCTTGCAAGAAGTTCCGTCTTATTGATGGGTTTTGTAATATAATCGACCCCTCCGATATCGAGTGCTTCAGCCAGCTTGGTTTTATCTTCTAATGCTGTAACGAAAATAATTTGAATGTCTTTTAATTTTTCATTTTGTTTAATTCGTTTACAAGCTTCAATACCATCCACTTCAGGCATCATAATATCTAAAAGTATTAACTCTACTGAACTACCTGCTGGATTTTTAGCATCTAATTGAAGATAGTCAAAAAGTTCATAAGCTGATGAAAGAGAAACACAGTTTTCATAGCCTGCATTCTTTAAAATTTTTTCAATTACGAATAGATTGACTTGATTGTCATCTACAAGAAGAATTGTCATAGTTTATTTCCCCTTATTCTGCTTGAACGTTGATGAAGTGCAGATTATAAATTGTATTAAAAATACTCTTAATATCATTATTATACAAAACATTAGATAATAACGGTATTTTAATGAAATTAAGGTATATATTACTAGGTATTAAGTTTGCGTTATTATGTTATAGAGGGGACTATGTTTTTCATAGGTGAAAGTCGTCAATGGAAGAGAAATAATAACAACTAAACTTATACCCTATTTCATCGATTCTCTAACCTATTTTTTAAAAAAAGTTTCATTTTTATTTGATTTAGCCCTCTTAAAACCACTATAAATATCAAAAGCACTTGCTAGAATGGTAATAACAATACAAACGAACAGTATACGGTCTAATGTTACCATAATCTTTGTAGATGTGGTTTCCATAATAGCTGCCATATATGGTATAGCTGCACTATGAATAAGGTCAGGCTGGTTTGCCATGACTATAAAAACAATGGTGCCGAAACATTGAAGAAGTGCACTTGTGACGGCAATTGGCATGGTCCATTGCCGAACCTTCCATCTATATAGAGTTAAGGCAAAACTTAATACAATCCAACATAAAATAATGGGTTTAAAGGACAAAAGGGTATCTTGATTAAAAATGGGCATGACAAATTTTAAGCCAATTCTGTCATCAGATGAGTAAATTCCGATAAGACGAGAAGCGTTAAAATATATGAAAGAAAAAAAGGCTATACCTAAAAAGCTAAATATAATATCACTTAGGGGTATGTTATTGCTTTTGGAGCTTACGATAACTTTGTTTAAATCTTCAGGTGTCCATTCTTTGCTCCTTGTAATAAATGGAATTTGAATATTAGTGGCACTATAGCGCTCGGCTATAATAAATGTAATCGTAACCCAAAAAAGTACGTGTAACACTACGCCAATAACGCTGACAATTGTTGTAGTAAATGCTTTGATAATTGTAGTCAAAAATATTCCTTGTTCTGGAAATGAAAAAACACTACTTACAAGGTGAACAATTAATGTAATAAGGATTGCCCAGGGAATAATCAATTTCATTGTCTGAATGTAAGTATTGTATAATTCAGGACCAATTAAATATTTTGGGCCATTTTGATAGTTCACAGCAAGTTTTGCAGGGTCTCCAAGCTTCATTAGCACTTCTTTAACTTCTAATTCTGAATAATGATCTGGTAACATATCCTCAATTGTCGATTTTAGCTCAAGCTCAATCGCATTTCGCTTATTTTTCGCAATCCTTCTCGTCACTTCATAAATATAGGCATCAATTAGATTCAGCATTTTCATCCTCCTCAAGTAATGTATATAGCTCTTACAACATCGTTAGAAGTTAAATAAAGACAGAGCTATACATACTGTTACATAATCTTTTGGGGCAAACTTCGATACTGTGCTTGTTTTACAGCGTAATGTATAGAGAGTGATAATTTGTCGTTAAAGAATGCATGCGGCTTGAGAGGCAAGCGCATTATTTATGGTACTTTCCTTTTATCATACAGTATTAAAAGTCCTGTGGTAATATATGTTATTAATAGATGCGTAAAATAATGTAAAAGCAAAGGGACTAAACCAAAATTATTTTGGAAAACAGGAGGGGTAAATGCGAATGGTAACGAAATTACTTCAGGAAGATGACATTTTAAAGGATGTAAATATGTGATGGGCACCTATCCAGGGCGAGAGAAAGCGTCCCAGAACGATTAATATCAGCAATGAGCTGCTATTGACTACTATGGTCTATGGGATCATTAGGTGGTGTAGGCAAGTTGCCGTTGACTTATTACATAGCCGTTGAACAACCGTATTTTGTCGCTGATAATTGACAGCCTTTTAATAATAGGAGAGGAACTTTCTACTCCTTTTTAAAAAGAATCGATGATCGAACAGGTCTTTCTAATGGAGTAATATTGATAATGAAATAGCTAATAATTAAAATTAAAATAATAAGCGAATAGATTAAAGTATTAATAGGATGATCATGCTCCACAATAATCAATCGAATCATGGCAGTTATGCCAATATAAATAAAGTATCTTAAAGGGAAATGATAGTCCTCTTTAAAGTACTTAATAATCATCGTAATAAATTCAAAATACAAGAAGAAAATTAAAATATTTGCGAGGAAAAGTTTATAATCACCAGTACCATCTGCTAATAAGATGTGTAGAAATTCAATTAGTTCTTTCATAAGCAGGAAGGCTAATATAAGAGCTAATAATACAAGGCATACGTTAAGAAATAATTGTAAAGTTTTTGGCACAGCTTTCACAAGTTGCATATACGTATAATGCTTTTGGTTCATGCTATTCCTCCATTTACTTATTTAAAAATAATATTTATTTTATAGAATATGAAAAAAACATTATAAAGAGAATGGTGACTGTCAGAATAATTGTTACTATTTCGTGTATTTTGTTCATACTATAAAATATAACATGACAACGTAAACATGGAATGTGTAAACTGTAAATTACTGTATAGTATTGTAAAAGAAAGTTTTTAAAAAAATTAGGCGGTATGCTAAAATAGATGTGCATGAATATAAAATAAAAGGGGTTTTTTTAAATGGCAAATGCAGCAAAAAATGATGCGAAAATTACACCAGAGCGTTTAGAAGAAGCGTTAGATGTTCGTGACCGTCTTATTATTGAATTATTAGTAAAAGTACTTGACGAGAAATTAGTCATTGAGCGTCCTGTATTACGTGAGCGCTTAGGTAACCTTGTTGACCTTTCTAAGTATGATGCAGAGTTAAAAGAAACTTTGCATGCAGTAATCAACAAGCTGTAAAAATTATTTCTGACTGTAGACAAATTCAAAGCAATTTGAGTTTGCCTATAGTCTTTTTTTATCCTAATGGTGAACCACCGTTCCTCTATAAAAAAAACAAAATACCTCGAAAGTAGAGCTTCCGAGATATTTTGTCTATTTAAGTGTTTTTGCAAAACAGATGTTTAAAAAATCTTAATATACTTTATCGCCGTTAAAAATTGAATTCTTGACGATGACATAATCTACATTTCGAATAGCTTCTAGCTTAGTACCACCTGCATAAGAAATAGAAGATTGAAGGTCTTGTTGCATTTCAGTTAACGTATCTTGTAGGCTACCTTTATGTTCTACAAACATTTTTTTACCTTCAACATTTTTCTTCTCACCTTTTTGGAATTCAGAAGCAGAGCCGAAGTATTCTTTTACTAATTTACCATCGATTTCGATTGTTTCACCTGGTGATTCTTCGTGACCTGCAAATAAAGAGCCAATCATAACCATTGAAGCACCGAAACGAACAGATTTAGCAATATCACCATTTGTGCGGATACCGCCGTCAGCAATAATCGGTTTAGTTGCCGCTTTTGCACACCAGCGTAATGCTGCTAGCTGCCAGCCACCAGTACCAAAGCCTGTTTTGATTTTTGTAATACAAACTTTACCTGGTCCAATACCGACTTTAGTAGCGTCAGCACCAGCGTTTTCAAGTTCACGCACAGCTTCAGGTGTACCAACATTACCAGCAATAACAAAGCTGTTTGGTAAATGTTTTTTAATATGCTGAATCATACGAATGACAGCGTTTGAATGACCATGTGCAATATCAATTGTAATAAATTCAGGAACTAAACTGGCAGTTGCTAACTCTTCTACAAATGCATATTCCTCTTCTTTTACACCAACACTGATCGAAGCGATTAAACCACGATTTTGCATATCCTTAATGAATTGAATACGTGTTTCTGGATTAAAGCGGTGCATGATATAGAAGTAACCGTTTTCAGCTAGTTTAGCTGCAATATTTTCATCAATAATAGTCTGCATATTTGCAGGAACTACAGGTAATTTAAATTTATGTCCACCTAAAGTAACAGATGTATCACATTGTGATCTACTTTCTACAATACATTTTGCGGGAATTAGTTGAATATCCTCATAGTCAAATACGTTATCCATTATATACACTCCTAAAATACGAATATTTTTAAATGTTTAATTTAAATTGTTCGCCATTTGGTAATTTACATGATTTTTAAGTAAAAGTCAAAGATTTTATCAAAATAAATAAAAAATATGTAGGAGGAGACAAGAAAGTATCAAAAACATAGAAAATCGCAAACATTTTAATAAGTATAATATGTAATTGAAAAAGTAAAACTATACAGGATTTCACATGATAGGACTAGCTTATCGTTCGTAATCTAAGTACAATATAATTGTTTCAGAAAATTCAAAGGAGTGGTGGAATTGGCGGTAGAGGTGTATTTAATTTTTAATGGCAATTGTCGTGAGGCTGTATCATTTTATGAAAATGTGTTTAATACGGACAAGGCTGAAATTATGACATTTGGCGATTCACCAAGTGATCCAAGTTATCCATTACCAGAAGAAGCAAAAAATCTCGTTATGCATACGCGATTATCCATTTTAGGAAGCACGGTAATGTTTTCTGATACATTCCCAGGTTCACCATTTACAATAGGCAACAACGTCACATTAGCTGTTGTGTCTGATGATGAAGCTCAATTACGACAAGCATTTGAGGGCCTTAAAGAAGGTGGCAAAGTAACGATGGAACTACAAGAAACATTTTGGAGTAAATGTTATGGGTCTCTAACTGATAAATATGGAATTGAATGGCAGATTAGCCATGAAGAAAAAGCTAAATCATGATATAAAAAGCACGATGAACAGAGGGTAACCTTTGATCATCGTGCTATTTTTTAATATTTAAAACGGTTTACATAGCTTTGCAATTCGTCTGCCATATCGAGTAAAGCTTTTGCAGCTGCAGTCATTTCCTGCATTGAGGATAATGTTTGCTCAGTTGAGGCGGCAACTTCCTCTGAAGCCGCAGCATTAAGTTTAGCATGGTCGGTTAACTCAATAGCCGTTGCTGAAACTTCCTCCACTACGGCAGAAATTTCTTGCGTGGAAGCTGAGATACCCTCCATTTTTGGTGCAATATTACGTAAACTGTCAGTAATGCTAGCGAATTTTTTGCTTGTGTCTTCGGATAACTGTAACCCTTCTTGTACATCTGAAGATGCTTTAACCATCGTTTCCACAGATTTAGCAGTATCTTGCTGAATACCAGTAATAAGCGAAGAAATTTGCTCTGCTGATTGATGTGATTGCTCTGCTAATTTTCTTACTTCATCGGCCACTACAGCAAAGCCTTTACCCTGTTCACCTGCTCTAGCAGCTTCAATAGCAGCATTAAGAGCTAGTAAATTCGTTTGATCAGAAATAGCACTTATAATTTCTAAAATGGAACCAATCTCTTTCGAACGATCGTAAAGTGACTTAATCATTCTGTCTGATTGTGCAACCGATTCATTAATGGAATTCATTTGGTTGACAGTGCGTTCAACAGATTGACCACCTTCTTCTGCCTGTACAATAGCGGTGCTAGACAGATCTGTCACTTGCATAGCGCTATCGGCCACTTCCACAATGCCTTGTGCAATTTCCTCAATAGAAATAGCATTTTGGTCACTACCTGTTGTCTGGCTTTCTGCACTAATTGCTACTTGTTGCATTGCCTGTGCAACTTGCTCTGAAGAAGCAATATTTTGCTCTGCATGCGCAGATAATCCGTGTGCAGATGCTTGCACATGTTGGACGCTTCGATCAACATTGCGAATAAGCTTTTTCAAATTAACTTTCATTGAAACGAAAGCCTCTCCAAGCTGTCCAATTTCATCCTTAGAATGTATTTCGATAAATTCTGTTAAATCGCCTTCGCTAATTTTAATCGCGCTATGCTTTAGTCGATTAATCGGATTCACAATGGATTTAATCATCAGAAGCATAAACACAACGCCGACAATAATTGAAATAACAATAATGATTAAGTTGATATTAAAGGTTGAAGCGGCAGCTTTTGTTGCTTCAGCTGAAAACATTGTACCAACAAGCTTCCAACCTGTTAGTTCATTGGTAATAAATTGTAGCTGACGATCCTTTTCAACAATTGTGCCACTATCTTGCTCATAAATTTTTGAAATATAGCTTTCGTTAGCTTGTGAACCACTTTCTTTATCATGTTGAGAAATATATGTTTTGTTGTTATCTAAAAGTGAGGCAAAGCCCGTTTTCCCGATGTGAATATCATTAGTAATATCACTAAGTGTCGATATATTGAGATCTAATCCAATAACACCGGAGCCATCTGGTAAAGCTTGTGTAATCGTAATAACCATAGCACCTGATGCTTGAGAAATATAAGGTGGTGTAATGGCGATTTGCCCTTTATTACTTAATGCTTGGGTATACCAAGGTCTTGTACGTGGGTCAAAGTCACTTTGGTATTGTTGTGCAGGCTCATCTATAATGTTTCCTTCACTCGTGCCGAGGTAGACAAGCTCGACCTCTGGGTGCATATTTACGTATTCTTGTAATAGCGATTTAAGCTCTGGAACTTTACTTTCTTGTAAAAAAGATTGGTTAATTTTCTTAGTGAAATATTGGATGTCTTCAATCTTTGGTTTAATCGTACCTGTAATATTCGTATCAAGCATTCGAATACTTTCGGTTGCACTTGCTTGCTGTTCCTTAGAAATTTGCTTCTCCGCACTTTGGTATGAAATGATACCAATGATTAATGTAGGGATGAGAAGTATTGCTAAGAATGAAAAAATGAGCTTTTTTCGTAAACTTAGTTTTGTCACGTTTGTTATCCTCACTATAATATTATTGTTCTATACATTTCCCAAGAAGGTAAATAATAGATGACTAGCTCATTTTAACAAAAAAAAAACAAAAGTTAAGTCTTTATCAGTATTTATTTTATTAAGATAATTAAGAAAATCTCAAAAATTCATTAAAAATCATGGCTACTAAAGACATATAAATTATCATTTGATGTATACTATTGTTCAAAAGGGAGGGTTTTGTCATGATTCAACAAATTGGACAAGTAATGCTATATGTAAATGATCAAGATGCAGCGGTAGCGTTTTGGACTGAGAAAATTGGCTTTGTAGTAGTAGCGGACAATAAGGAGGGAGAAATGCGCTGGATTGAAATTGCTCCAAAAAAAGGCGTACAAACGACCTTCGTTCTACACAACAAAGAAATGATTGCTAAAATGGAACCCGAATTAAATTTAGGAACACCTTCTATAATGTTTTACGCCGACAATATAACGGAGATGTATCAAGATTTCCAAACGAAAGGCATTAAAGTGGGGGACTTAGTTATGATGCCAATGGGGAGAGTCTTTAACTTCGCCGATAACGAAAATAATTACTTCGCTTTAGTTGAAAAATAATATTTAGAGCCATTAAAATGTTCTATAAAAATAAAAATCCGCTTTGCTTTCTGTTGAACATAGCGTAAGACTGCCTTTGTTTTTCTCAAAAGGCTTTTGTTTTATGCTTTGTTCGCAGAAATGTATGCGGACTTTTTAGTTTATAGCGCTATTCACTTTTTATGCTAAATCTTCGCCAAATATGGAAACCGTTTGACGATCAACTACAAATTCTTGACCGTTCCATTTTAAGATGTTTTCAACATAGCCTAATCCATCTGCATGATATCTGCCTGCAATTTCCTGATAGGCTAATAGTTGATATGTTCCATCACGAGCATAATCAACAGGGTATAAACCACTAATAGGATCAACCCAGCCTTCAATCGGTTGCTTTAACGTGCCATCTTTATTATAAATTTCCGCTAAATAATCAGGTCCTTTATAACTTAAATCAAGAATATATCGTTTTTTAGGATTTGTGCTACTGACAGACGCTTTATAGTTATTTAAATAATTGACGGAGTAAGTTAGCTTATTATTAAATGACTCGGTATCAAATATTGAAAGTAATGTTCCGTTTCTCGAGGAAAAAATCTCGCCATTAATTATCCCACCACTGCCACCAGTATCAGAAATAACAAGAATATCTTCTATATGATCCCCTGTAAGATCGCCTAGAAAAATCGTAGGGTTATATCCAACGTTTTGTTTCAGCGCAATTTGTTGGAATTGTCTTGTTTGTCCGTAAAAAACAACAAGTGTCACATTACGCCATAACGGACTGTCTGTCGTCTTAGTACCCATTAAAAAAACCGTATCAAAAAAGCCATCACCATTTATATCTCCAAATTTCGTTTGAATAATTTGAGGAGCTATATGTGTAATGTTTACAGTACTTGGAGACGGATTAATATTTCTGGTCATTTATACACCTCTTTCTTAGTGTTAGCATATGTTTTAAATACAGCTTGGTGCATAAAATAAAGGGCTGAAATAAGGAGAAAGCAAAACCCTATAATTCTTACAAAAAAACTTGTAATTAACCATTGACAATTAAAGATGTTGAACGTATCATAATGTCAATGAATCAGAAAATTCAGTACTAAAGTGGTCTCACTACAAATGTAGGTGGAGATTTTTTTTCAACATTAATCCTTAGTAAATATATATGTTTTATATAATTTAGGAAGAAGGAGATTTTCTTGAAAGAGTTATTTATTAAAACTGAGCGCCAGCATTACTGGTTGGAGCAGCTTGCAACAATTGCGGAGCCAATTAAATCTGAGGCTGTAGCAGTCGATGAGCAATCGCGCTTTCCATTTGAGGCACATAAGCTACTATTACAGATCGGCTATCCAAAACTAACATTACCGAAAGAATATGGCGGAGAGGGATTATCTGTTTACGATATGATACTCGTTCAAGAAACGCTAGCTAGCTACGACGAAAACGCCTCTCTTTCACTAGGATGGACACTTGGCGTTGTTGGCGAAATATATGACAAGAAACTATGGACAGACGATATTCTCCAAGCGTTTGCCTTGGAAGTACAAAAAGGTGCCATTATAAATCGAGCGGTCAGTGAATTAGCAACTGGTAGTCCGACACGAGGTGGTCGCCCTGGTACTACAGCTGTATCTACAGATAATGGCTGGTTATTAAATGGCCGTAAAATATTTACGACTGCTTCACCTGTACTCGATTATTTTTTAACTTCTGCTTGGATTGAAGAAAAGGGACAAATCGGCTTCTTCCTTATTCATAAAGATGTAACGGGGCTATCCATTGTAGAAAACTGGGAAATGTCTGCAATGCGTGGCACAAGCAGTCATGATTTAGTGTTAGAGAATGTCGTTGTCCCTAAAAACTATTTAGTAGAATTGCCGAATCATCCAAGTGGCGGCAAAATTAATGGCTGGATTTTACATATTCCAGCAACTTATTTAGGGATTGCACAGGCCGCTCGTGACTATGCGTTACATTTTGCTAATCATCATCAACCAAATAGCTTAAATGCCCCAATTAGTACATTACCTAATGTACAGCAGCTATTAGGTGATATTGAATTAAAGCTTCATCAGGCACGCTTTGTACTTTATGGAGTAGCAGAGGCTTATGATGATCCAGCTAGACGCGCTACTTTAACGAATGAGATGGCGGTTGCAAAGCACACGGTGACAAATCTCGCGATTGATATTGTAGATAAAGCGATGCGTGTCGTCGGAGCAAAAAGTTTGCAGCTTACGAATCCACTACAGCGCTATTATCGCAATGTGCGTGCAGGGTTACATAACCCACCAATGGATGATATGACAATTATAAAACTAGCAACAGCTGCTATTGAGCAGCAGAAACTAAAGGAACAATAATAAAATTACTTGAGATTAAGGGGAAATGACATATGTTCAAACAAAAGAAAAAATTATTTCAATTTGCCGCAGTCGGGTTAGCTTCTCTTGCTATTTTAGCAGGTTGCAGTTCTGGCGAAGCATCTAAAAATGAAACAGAAGATGGGGTTAAAGTTCGTACTGTAAAAGTAGCTTACGATCAAGCTTCTAAGCCAATTAGCTATATTGACGATAAGGGCAATCCAACTGGATATGATGTGGAAGTAATGAAGCTAGTAGATGAATTATTACCTGAATACAAGTTTGAATACGTAGGAACTACAAGTGATGATTTACTAATTGGTGTAGAGCAAGGGAAATACCAAGTAGGTGTAAAAAATGCATTCTTTACACAGGAGCGAACTGAAAAGTTTATTTTCCCAAAAGAGTTTTTAGGGTTAAGTAGTGCAGGTTTGGTGCTACGTAAAGAAGATGAAGGTATAAAAACATTGTCAGATTTTGCAACGAAGGGCTATTCACTAGCGCCAATCGCTGCTAACAATGCACAGTATACAATTATTGATGAGTACAACAAAGCCAATCCAACTAACGAAGTTAAATTACAAGCTGGTGATGCATTCACTGTTGATGTTGTGCAATGGGTAAATGAAGGTCGCGTTGATGGTGGCGTCATGATTGAAGGGCCATTTAAACAGCAAGTATTAGCCGATGATGGGGCTTATCATAACTTAAAAGATGAAGTTGTTTACAACGAATTTGCAGTGATTAAAACATGGCCACTGTTCAATAAAAAAGAGCAAGAATTTGCAGATGCTTACGATAAAGCGGTTGCCCAAATTAAGGAGCAAAAGAAAACAAGTGAATTAAGTAAAGAATTTTATGGCCGTGATTTATTTGAAGTGTTAGAAAACGTTAATCGATAACTTTTTTAAAGGCTGCCTGAGTCAACATACTCAGCAGTCTTTCTTAATAAACGGAGAATGAAGGTGTTGTTTCATAGCAGCCTTTAGTGAAGACATTTTATAAAGTTGGTGAGGAAATGGAGAAGTATTTTGATGCATCGTACATTTGGAACGCTATTCCCTTATTATTGCCGTTTTTAAAAATCACCTTTTTAGTTGCTGGTTCTTCTATTGTATTAGGTACATTTTTCGGCTTAATATTAGCTGCTGCAAAGTTAAGTTCAAAGAAAGTGTTACAAAAAATAGCGAATTTGTATACAACGATTATGCGTTGTACGCCGTCTATCGTTCTATTATTTCTTGTATATTACGGCGTACCTGCATTAGCGGAAAATATCGGTTTAAATCTTCATTCGATAGAAACAGCGTTCTTTGTAGTCGTAACATTCACATTGCAGTTTGCTGCAATTATGTCAGAAGTCATTAGATCAGCATATTTGGCAATTAACAAGGGGCAGTATGAAGCGGCTGTCAGCGTAGGGTTAACACCATTCCAAGCATATCGCCGTATTATTTTCCCACAAGCACTTGTTATTGCATTGCCGAACTTTGGGAATGGGATGATTGCGTTATTACAAGAGGGAGCATTAGCTTACACAATCGGGTTAATCGATATTGTCGGGAAAGCGAATTTAATTATAGCGAGTAATATCAATGCGCATGCACTAGAAATATATATTGCACTTGCGATTGTCTATTGGGTACTATCGATTGTTATTGAAAAATTCTTTGCTATGTTGGAAAAGTTTTTTGGCAAGGGAAAAAGAACGTTAGAAACGACGTAAGGAGGCGTAATCATGAACTATCAATTTTTAGTTGAAACCTTTTTTGTGGCATTATCTGGTGTACCGATCGCACTCCTTGTAACAGTCGTTGCGTTGCTCGTTGCCCTACCACTGGGATTTTTATTAGCGCTAACACGCATTAACAAAATTCCAATCATTCATCATCTAGCAAAAATTTATGTATCCTTTGTTCGAGGTACTCCGATTATTATTCAGATTTTCATTATTTATAGTAGCATTCCACTCTTACTAAAAATGATTTTTGAAAAATATCATATTACTTACGATATTTATAAAATCAATCCGATTTGGTATGCGTTCATTGTCTTTGCTTTTAGTACAACAGCAATTTTAATAGAGGTATTCCGCTCGGCGTTAAGTACTATTGAAAAGGGCCAGTTGGAGGCAGCGCATGCGGTCGGTTTAACGACATTTCAAGCCTATCGGCGAATTATTATTCCACAAGCTCTAGTAGTAGCAATGCCGAATATTTGTACAGCCACAGTGAATTTAATAAAAGCGACGTCATTGGGCTATGCCATGTCATTGCCCGAAATAACACTGAAGGCTAAAGTTGCTGCCAATGTTGGCTACAATTATGTGGAAGCATATCTTGATATTTTCATAGTGTATTTAATTTTATGTAGTACGGTTGAATACTTATTTAAGCGGTACGAGAAACATTTGAGCAAATACAAAATGGCAAATGCCTAAGGGGTGATATTCATGTTACAAATCAAAAATATTCATAAATCATTTGGCAACAATGAAATTTTAAAAGGTGTAGACTTATCGATTGATAAAGGGGATGTAGTCGTAATTTTGGGTCCGAGTGGCTCAGGTAAAACGACATTACTGCGGTGCATTAACTTTTTGGAAAAGGCCGATCAAGGGCATGCGACATTTGGAAATATTGATGTGGATTTTCAAAATGTAAAGAAGAAGGATGTTCATGCTATTCGACAACGTGTCGCTTTTGTATTCCAAAATTACAACCTTTTTACGAATAAAACAGCTTTAGAAAATGTTACAGAAGGGCTTGTTATTGGTCGGAAAATAGCAAAGGCAGAGGCCATTGAAATCGGCAAAAAAGCGCTCGATAAAGTGGGGTTATCGGAAAAATATGATGCTTATCCAAGTCAGTTATCAGGTGGTCAACAGCAGCGTGTTGGTATAGCTCGTGCAGTTGCCTTGAATCCAGATATTATTTTGTTTGATGAACCGACATCTGCGCTTGATCCAGAGTTAGTAGGAGAAGTCTTGACCGTTATGAAAAACATTGCAAAAGAGGGCACTACAATGCTTGTTGTAACGCATGAGATGGGCTTTGCAAAGGATGTAGCAAACCGCGTTATTTTTATGGACGGTGGTGTTGTTGTGGAAGAGGGAAGCCCACATGATATATTCGTTAGTCCGAAAGAGGAGCGCACGAAAAAGTTTTTAAAGCGTGTAACACCAGAGGACTATACGTTTTATATTTAAGGTTCTGTACTAGGGAGTCTAGTTAAACGTCTTATAGTGGCAGAGATGTGGCTCCCATCGTTGTATATCTCTTTTCGACCGATTATTGAGTTTTTTGATTGTCAATGCTCAATATAGAATTTATACTTTTACTTGAAAAAAGGGGTCTAATCATAGTATGCCTATACTATATTGTCTTCACCTATTGTAGGCATAACATGGAGTTGAACTTCACAGTTTATCGAAAAAATTTAGAGAACTTACAGCAAAAGATAAATTTACAAAAGGGGTTTAAAACAATGCCACTCACTTTTGCACATCCTGCTGCCGTCTTGCTGTTCTCCAGAAAAAGCAAATACATTAATTTCTCTGCAATGGTTTTCGGTAGCATGTCTCCAGACTTTGAATATTTTTTAAGAGGTCAACCTCAGGGTGAAATAGGGCATACTTTTATAGGTTTTATTACTTTAAATCTACCATTAGTAGCTTTAATCTACTTTATATATCATTTCTTTATTCACCAAACCTTAGTTAGTCATTTGCCTATTTTACTTCAAGATACTTATACCAAAAAAGTAGATTCTAATATAATGGTGAATTTAGTAGTCTTTATTTATTCTGCACTGTTTGGCATGTTTACTCATGTAGTGTGGGATTCCTTTACTCATATAAATGGGTATATGGTGCTTAATTTCCCTGCAGTTTTTACCAAAATCTATAGGATTTATGATTTTGAAATACCTTTGTATAAGTTATTACAACATGGTAGTACTTTAATTGGAATAATTTTTATAATTGGTTATTTGTATTTTAGAGCTTTATCGCAAAGGCATGAAAATACCAATGTTTGTATTAAGCGTAAACTCATATATTGGTCAACATTATTTCTAGTGACATCAGTATTAGTTATTGTTTGGTATGTTATAGACTATGTTTCAATTTTAAATTACGGAATATTTGTTGTCAGAATAATAGATTCTTTTTTTATAAGTTTATTACTAATATCAAGCTACTTAAAATATAGCCCATTGCAATTAGATTGAATGGGAGCTTGGCTGTCTTTCTGTAATAAATGAGAGGCTTAAGACTTTATCACATAGTTGGTTCTTCTAAAGAGGCTGTTCCGAAAATGGAACAGTCTTTTTTAGATGATAGAAAGTTACTGAAAATAAAGTAATGTCGTGTATTCAAAAAAGGGAAATATTAGTACTCAGACAATTTTCCCAATGCGTAGAATTACGGTTTTCTAAAATAAAACACATATAATTTACAATGCTTTAATTAGTTAAAGTAGTAAATTTGTGCTGTATTGTGAATAAAACATTCACGCCTTATTAAACAGAATTATCAAAAAATATTGACATTTAAGTTTTATTTTTTTATATTTTTACTAATATATTTCCGTTTGTCGGAATATATTTCCGTACAATGGAAAAGGGGGTGGAGTAGTTTCTTGTTAATGTAGCAAGTTTCTACTTTTGAAAGAATTTCATATTACGAATGTAAAGGGGAGAGAAAATGGCAAATCTACAGGAAGATAATAATTTAGAAGAGCCTAAAATTAAAGGAATCAATGCATTTGTTTTAATGTTTATCATTATTTTAGTAATGAGTGCTCTTACGTATATTATTCCAGCAGGTCAGTACGATCGTGTGGAGAGTAATGGTCGAATGGTAGTGGATCCAGAATCATTTCACTATATTGATTCAAGTCCAGTTGGCTTTCTTCAAATATTTAATAGTGTCCATTTAGGGTTGCTAGAAGGTGCCTCCATTATTTTATTTGTATTTTTATTTGGTGGAGCACTTGGTATCATGCAAAAAACGGGAGCTATTGATTCATTTATTAAAGTAATGGCTTCGAAGTTTGGCAAGAAGGAGTATGTACTGATTCCTATACTGATTTTAATCTTTGGTAGTTTAGGAACTTTAATCGGTTCAGCAGAGGATACGCTCGTATACATTGCGATTATTATTCCGCTAACGATGGCTCTTGGAATGGACGCCATAACAGGATTTGCAATCGTGATGCTAGGGACGTTAGCCACTGGCTTTACATCGGGGATTACGAATCCGTTTAACATCGGAGTTGCCCAAACAATAGCTGAATTGCCAATGTATTCGGGTATGTCCTATAGAATTATTGTATTTTTTGTTTTTTATCTTTTAACAGTAATTTATATTATACGCCATGCAAAAAAAGTGAAAAAAGATCCGTCTAAAGGAATTTACGGGAAATTTAAGCCAGAAGAAAGTGTTGAAATATCTTTAGACTTTAAAATGAGTGGACGCCACTTATTAGCATTGCTTGTGTTATTAGCGAATTTTGTCGCATTAATCGTTGGTGTTATTAAATTCCAATGGTATATCAGTGAAATTGGTGGCGTGTTCCTACTAAGCAGTATCATTATGTCAGTTATTTGTAAAATAAGTCCGAATCAAATGGCTGAAGGCTTTATTTCTGGAGCTAGAGATATGGTAGAGGGTGCACTTATCATAGGATTTGCTCAAACTATTTTAGTAATTACTACGGCTGGTGGCTTAATTGATACGATTTTACATTTTGTAGCGAATGCAGTAAGTGTATTACCTGCTTCTATTAATGCGGTGGGCATGTTCTTATTACAGCTTTGCTTAAACTTCTTAGTCCCATCAGGAAGTGGACAAGCTGCTTTAACAATGCCAATTATGACACCGTTAGCAGATTTAATTGGGGTATCAAGACAGACAGCAGTATTGGCTTTCCAATTTGGAGATGGCATTTCAAACATGGTCATTCCTACGAGTGGTGTATTATTAGCAGGTCTAGCAATTGCGGGTATACCATTCTCTAAATGGTTTAAATGGGTATTCCCATACTTCGCAATTCAAACTACTTTAGCAATAATATTACTAATAATCGCACATGCTATGAATTATGGACCGTTTTAACTTAGTAGTTTGATAGGAGGATTTGAAAATGATAGAAACAACAGATTTAAAACAACAAGTCATTGCCTGGAGACAGCATTTACATATGCATCCAGAGTTATCACATCAAGAATATGAAACAGCAAGCTATATTTATAATCAATTAATAACATTCCCACATTTAGAAGTGAATCGCTTAACGGAAACGAGTGTTTGTGCAATTTTAAAAGGCACAAAGACAGATGGTAATGGTCATACTATTTTATTGCGTGCTGACATCGATGCTTTGCCGATTGAGGAAGAGACTGATTTGCCGTTTAAATCAAAAAATCCAGGTGTTATGCATGCATGTGGGCATGATGCACATCCATCTATGTTAATGGGAGCTGCAAAAGCATTAGCCGAGCGCGGAACAGATTTTAATGGTGAAATTCGCTTTGTTTTCCAACATGCAGAGGAAGTAACACCAGGGGGAGCTGCTCAACTTGTTTCCTTAGGGATTACGGAAAACGTAGATTATGCATTTGCATTACATGTTAGCCCTGATTATAAAGTAGGTCAGTTTGCCATGAAGGATGGGAAGTTTACAGCAGCCGCAGATGATTTTGAGATTAAGATTTATGGACGTGGTAGCCATGCATCAATGCCTGAAGTAGCTATTGATCCGTTATTAATTGGTTCGGAAATTGTCGTTGCACTACAAACAATCGTGTCGCGTAAAGTACCAAGCATCCATGCACCTGTCTTAACGGTAGCACAATTCCATTGTGGCACAGCATTAAATATTATTGCTGATACTGCTGAGCTAGGTGGTACAATACGTTCTCTAGATGCGACAGTACGTGTCGATGCGCGTCGTCATTTAGAAAAGATTGTAAATGGTATAGCATCCATGCACGGAGCGACAGTAGAGATTAAGTGGGAGCTTGGCTGTCCTTCTGTAACAAACGATAAGGAGCTAACGGCTTTGTCACGTCGCATAGCGGGTGATATTGTTGGAGCGGATGTACAAGAATTACCTGCACCCATGTTTGGTACAGAAGATTTTGCAGACTTTTCAGAGGCTGTCCCTTCTTCTATGCAGTTCATAGGGGTGCATAACGATGAATTTGGTGAAGCCTATCCATTGCATCATCCTCGCTTTAAAATTGATGAAGAAGCCCTTATTTACGGTGTACGCTATTTTGAAAATATCGCACGGACATTATGTCCATAAAAAATACCCGCCATTATTGGCGGGTATTTTATTGAGTCGATGTAATGTAACAGGAGTTGATTGGAGTGGAGGTCGGCGACTCCTGCGGGAACAGCACAATATGTAAGACGCAACACACCCCGCATTAGCCAGCGTTGCGGCTTACAGCGTGCCCGAGAAAAGCGTCCAACCGTAACGGAAATCAACGCCAGTAGTCATCTGCAAACGAAAACACCCGCCTATACAGGCAGGTGTTTATCTATTTAAGCGTATTATTTTGTATAGTTATCAAAATAACCTTGAATATAAATCATTGGTGTTCCTTTGTCGCCTGAGCCTGAAGTTAAGTCAGAAAGAGAACCGATTAAGTCTGTTAATTTACGAGGTGTTGTACCTTGAGCGGCCATTTGACCAGTTAAATCCTCGTCTTTATTTTGAATATATTCAGAGATAGCTGCTTTTAATTCTTCACCACGAAGATCAGCAAAATCGTTATCTGCTAAATATTTTAATTTCACTTCATTCGGTGTACCATCTAAGCCAGCAGTAAAGGCAGGTGATACGACTGGGTCAGCAAGCTCCCAAATTTTACCCACTGGATCTTTGAATGCGCCATCGCCATAAACCATTACTTCTACTGTTTTCCCAGTAGCTTCTTTGATTTTTGCTTGGATACCATCAACGATTGGTTGGCAAGTATGTGGGAATAGTTTTACACTTTCTTCTGTTGCTTTGTTTGAACCAAGTAAGCCGTATTCAGCATTAAAGCCTGAGCCATTTACAGAAACAGCTAAAATGTTATCTAATGAGAATACTTTTTCAGCACCATTTGCTGTTAAAATACGTTTTGTACGGAAGCGAGTGTGAATATCACATGCTAGTACACTTTTTGTATAGTCTAAAATTGTTTTTGGGTTGTTTGAGAAGATGACTTCACATGCAGCACCTTCAGCTTCGATTAATTCTTTGTAGTATTCAATATAATCGACACCTGTAAATGTATGTTTTTTATAGCCGAAATGCTCACGGAATTGAGCTTCAGTTAAAGTATCTGTCCAAGGGTTAATGCCTTTCACATCTAGTTCATCGATATCAACTAAGTGGTTACCAACTTCATCAGATGGGTAGCTTAACATTAAAACAACTTTTTTAACGCCTTTTGCAATACCGCGTAGGCAGTTTGCAAAACGGTTACGGCTTAAAATTGGGAAGATAACACCAACAGTATCGTCGCCAAATTTAGCAGCTACATCCGCTGCAATGTCATCGATTGATGCATAGTTACCTTGTGCACGAGCAACAACTGACTCTGTTACTGTTACAATATCACGATCTTCAATTGAATAGCCTTCCACTTTAGCAGCATTTAACACTGTATCTACTACGATTTGTTCAATATTATCGCCTTCGTTAATAATAGGACCACGAAGACCTCTTACAACTGTACCAACTACACGTTCCAAAATAATCTCTCCTCATAAAAAGCTATATGTTAAGTTAATTAATATGAATAAAAATCAATATGATTTTACTATACGCTGAGTTAATGATATAAGTAAAATTAATAGTTCGTATAATAGCTATAAGGAGTACTTATATGATAGGGAAATTAGATTTATATCGTGTTTTTAGTGTGGTGGCTAAAAATAGTAGCTTCTCTAAAGCGGCTAAAGATTTATTTATGACGCAGCCAGCAGTTAGCCAAGCAATGATGCAATTAGAAAAAGAGCTTGGAACGAGACTCTTCAATCGTACACCAAAAGGAGTAACATTAACGACAGAGGGAAAGTTGCTGTACGAATATACAAACTCGGCATTAGGTCTTTTAGATGCAGGAGAGGAAAAACTTCTAGAATTTAAAAACTTAACGACAGGACAATTAAAAATAGGTGTAGGTGATACGATTTCACGCTTCTTTTTAATGCCATATCTTGAGGCATTTCATACGATGTATCCGAATATTAAGCTACAGATGTTAAATGGCACGACATCGGAAATATGTAACTTTATTAAATCTGGTGAAGTCGATGTAGGGCTTTGTAATTTTCCGATAGAAGATGTGAGCCTACAATTAACAGTATGCACGGAAATACAGGATATTTTCGTATGTGGAGAGAAATATAAAACACTGCAATCAAAGAGCTTACGTTTTGAGGATTTACTTAAGTTTCCGCTAATTTTTCTAGAGAAAAAATCAAACTCAAGAAACTATGTAGAAAATTATTTAATGTCGAAAGGAATTCAAATTGCACCTGAATTTGAACTCGGCTCCCATGATTTAGTGCTAGAATTTGCACGTAGTAATTTAGGAATTGCTTGTGTAACAAAAGAGTTTTCTCAGGATTATTTACAGCGAGGGCTACTATATGAGCTGCCATTAACAGAAAGCATCCCAAACCGTAGCATTGGTATGTGCTATTTAAAAAGCGTTCCATTGTCCCGAGCTGCTACAAAATTTATAGAGATTATCGAGCGTAAACAGGCTCGGAAACCGATAAACCCAAGAACATTAAAATAAGCTTAGCGACTAGAATATAGCCAGCTAAGCTTTTTTTATGCCTCATGTTTCTTCGTAATAAATTCAATAAGTGCTTCCACATTTCGTTTGTTTTTCATCGTCGGCGAATGAAGGTAAGAAAAAGTCCGCATAAAACGTTGCTCTGTTAGTGGCAAAATGGCAATATCACCATTCCGAATGTCACGCTCAATGACACTGCCAGATAGTAAAGACAGGCCAAGTCCTTCGATAACACTTTCTTTTACGCCTTGATTGCTACTAATGGTTAGAAGTGAATGTACTTGCAGGCCGTTCGTTCGAAATAGATGGTCTAAATAATTGCGTGTCCCTGAGCCAGCTTCACGAGCAACCCATTTTTGTCGTTGTAATTGTGAAATAGTAATGGACGGTTGCTCAACAAGGGGGTGGTTGCTTGCACTGACGATAAATAATTCATCTTGCATAAATGGCTGAATGATGAGCTCGTGGTCATGTGCTTGACCTTCTATAAGTCCAATATCTACTTGTAATAGCTTAGTAAATTGAATAATTTCTTCGGTATTGCCAATAATAACTTGTAACTCTAATTGAGGAAATTGTTGTTGAAGCTTTGACAATATAGATGGCAAAATATTTTCACCAATTGTAAAGCTTGCCCCAATAATGAGCGTTCCTTGAATGGAATGATGATAGGCTAAAATATCTTCCTGTGCAGCCTCTGCAATGGCTATAATTTGCTTTGCGCGTTTATACAAGATTTCACCAGTTGGTGTAATTTGCACAGACTTAGGTGAGCGAATAAATAAGGTCGTGTGAAACTCTTGTTCAAGGTTTTTAATATGCAGACTTACACTAGGTTGGGAAATATGTAAAATTTCTGACGCTTTTGTGAAATTATTTACTTCAACTAATGTAACGAAAGTTTTTAATGCATCGTATTGCATCTTATGCCCTCCTTACTATTAAAAAAATTAATGATAGCAATTATATATATGTATTTTACTAATGATTACCTTTTTTATAAAGTAATATTCATAAAGAATGAAAGAAGTGGACAGCATGGATCAACAACGAGGGATTAAGAAATTCTTAACGCCACCCTTTGTGAAGGGGATTATTTTGACGTTGGGGCTTGCCTTAGTGGCTAAGTATATTTCGACATTTCCTTTCTTCTCGATACTAGGGCAGCTTGTAATAGCAATTATTCTAGGGATGGCTTGGAGAGCAGCGTTTAGTGTACCAGATGCGTGGCAAACGGGTATATCATTTTCTAGTAAAAAACTATTGCGTTTCGGTATTATCTTGCTTGGTATGCGTTTAAACTTGGCTGATATTTATCATGCAGGGGCAGGCGTATTTCTTATTGCATTTATCAATTTAGTATTTGCACTTTTTGTCGTTTACGGCTTAACGAAGGTATTGAATGTAGATAAAAAGCTCGGCATTTTAACAGCCTGCGGAACAGCTATTTGTGGAGCTGCGGCTGTAGTGGCGATTGCACCTCAAATTAAAGCGAATGAAAAGGAAACAGCAGTAGGTGCAGCAATCGTAGCGTTGCTTGGTACAGTATTTACACTTGTTTATACACTGTTGTATTCGATTTTCGGTTTAACACCGACGCAATATGGTATTTTTGCTGGTGGGACATTACATGAAATAGCGCACGTCATAGCAGCTGCGGCTGCAGGCGGTGATGAGGCTGTTGATATGGCGGTCATTGTAAAATTAACTCGCGTTGCATTACTTGTACCAGTAGCAATTGTAATCGGTATTATGTATCAAAGAAGGGATAAAGAACAAGGAGGGAAAGCATTTTCGCTATCTATCATTCCTTGGTTTATTCTAGGGTTTTTAGTCATGAGCGGTATTAATTCATTAGGGATTGTACCACCTGCAGTTGCGCAAACACTTGTGAGCTGTGCCTATATATTAATTGCCATGGCGATGGCAGGGTTAGGGTTAAATGTAGAAATTAAAACCTTTAAGCAATTAGGTATTAAAGCATTTATCGCAGGATTAATCGGTTCTGTTTGTTTATCAGTTGTTGGCTATATTTTAGTAGTCGTGTTTCAATAATTGTGTGCGTGACTGGCACTTGAATTTGTATTACCTGGGGAATATTCAAAATTGTTTGAGTGACTGTCACTCAGAATATAAAAAAACTATGCATATTTCTAGAAATATGCATGGTTTTTTAGATAGAATCAGAAGATATTTAAGAGGTTTACAATTCGTTATTAGCTTTGTGCTTCAATAGAAGAAGCAAGCTCAGCAATAACAATTTTACTGCCGATAATTGGGCTATTCTCAGGTTTTGCACCTTCAGAGCCGGGTTCAGGACGGTGATGTGCCGCAGCAAAAGCATCACTATTACGCCAAGCTTGGAAATGTTCCTTCGACTCCCAGTACATATTGACGCTCATTTCGTCATATGTAGGATCGTCTGTCGAAATTAATACCTCTACTTTATGAAAGCCCTCAAACTGTTGTAGAGGACCTGGTTTCGTAAAGTTCGGTGCCATTTTTGCAGCAAAGCCAGGCTTTACTTGAATACGATTTGTAACAATAATCATACTTTTACCCCCTAATCATTTTATTATAGATAGATTAAACTACAATTGAATGAATTATCAATGATTATCATTCGCAATCAATGATAAGTGTCCTAAGAAGCCATTGTCAACAGAATTGCAGAAATTCAATTGAAGAAAAATAACTTTTCTCTATAAGTACATTGGATAGATAGATTATATGAAGTATTGTACAAGTCGGATTTTAAAATGACATATTGCATTCTTTTGTGGAGCTTGCTGACATTTAGCTGACATAAACAGATGCTATAATAAAAAATCAACAAGCCGCGGCGGGGTGAAAATGATGACCAAAATATTAGTAGTAGAAGATGAATTCGCAATTAGCCAAGTATTGAAGGCCTATTTGCAAAAGGTTGGTTATGAAGTTGTCCAATGCTTTACTGGTGGTCGGGCACTCGAATTGTTTACGGAACATCAGCCTGATTTAGTACTATTGGATATTATGTTACCAGAAAAAAACGGCTGGACAATTTTACGAGAAATTCGCAATGTGAGCGCTTGTCCAGTGATTATGCTAACTGCATTAGGGGATGTAAATTATCGTTTAGAAGGTTTCGATCAAGGTGCAGACGATTATATACCTAAACCATTTATTGCGGATGAAGTTGTCGCGCGAGTAAAGGCTGTATTAAGGCGAGCTGAAAGTAAAAATGAGACAACGTTAAAGAAGCGATTCGGGCAGTTGGAAATTGATATGCAGGCGCATCAAGTGCACCTCAATGGGCAAGAAATTGTGTTAACACCACGAGATTTATCGGTGCTTTTATTTTTAGCAGAACATCCAAACCAAACATTCACTCGAGACCAGCTTATCGAACATGTATGGGGGTGGGAATATGAGGGCAGTGATCGAGCCGTCGATTTAGCGGTGAAGCGATTACGTAAAGCACTTATAGACTGGGATGAAACAGAAGGAGAGATTAAAACATTACGGGGATTGGGGTATCAGTTAAGTGTTCAAAAAAAATAAGCGAATTTCCTTACTTAACTATTGGACGAGCCGTTATTTACTTACGCTCTTTATAGGGCTAGCTATTATTTCTTTAATTTCTGCTAGCTGGATACGTCATACAGCTTTTGAGAATCGACTTGATTTAATGAACTTTTTAGCAGAAGAAACGGTATATCGTTTGACGGATACAACAGGTTCCAATAATGCGCCTACAGACGGTATTCCAGGTTTTATCGGTAATCGCGAACGCTTTAGTATGAGAGAAATTGATCCGATTTTATATGTCGTTGATGTAAAAGGTAATGTTCTGACAAGTAATCGACCAATGCCACCAGGAAGCGCTAATAATGTGGCTAACTTTTTAGATGGTGAAGAGGGTACGAAGAAGATACTAGTCGAAACAGATGGCAAAAAGACGGTTCAATATGTCGTGAAAAAGAAAATTGAAAAGGACAATAGTGTAGTCGGATGGGTGCTAGTGCTAGAGAAAAAGGATAATTTGACGAAAGTGCAACAAGAATATGGTCAACTGGCCTTACTAATTGGAGCACTTGCTGTCCTAGGCTGGGGAGCAATCTACTTTTTATCGAAGCGTTTAGTACGTCCAATTAAGCAAGTAGCTGAAGCGGCTAAACAAGTTCAAGAAGGCAATTATACATTTGATTTACCTCAATATAATAAAGAAGAAGAAATTTTCGAGCTTGTTACATCCTTTAAGGAAATGGCTAATAAGCTTGAACAATTAGAGAGAACACGAACTGAGCTGCTTGCAGGTGTGACACATGAGCTAAAAACGCCTGTAACATCTATTAGTGGACTTTTGCAGGCTGTAAGAGATGATGTTGTAACTGGTAAAGATGCTGAAGAATTTATTCAAATGGCCCTGCTAGAAACGACGAAAATGAAAACGATGGTTGGAGATTTACTAGCTTTTAATAGTTTTGCAGTAGATGCTATTCCTGTTAAGCTCGTCACAGTGAACGTCAATCATTTGGTACGTGATGCTGTAGCACAGTGGGAAGTGATGGAGGATGATCAAAACGTTAAAATACAGGTCAATTATCTTCTGGATTCAGTGCAAGTCCAGGCAGATGTTGTACGAATGCAGCAAATATTCACCAACCTTTTAACAAATGCAAAGCAAGCAATGCAGGAAGGATTAGTGACCATTACATTAAAGCAAAAACTTGATAGTGTCATAATTGCTGTTAAGGATACGGGGAACGGAATATCTCAGGAGGATCAGGCATTTATTTTCGAACGATTTTATAGAGGAGAAAATAAAAAATACACTGTTCGAGGACTGGGCTTAGGCTTACCATTAAGTAAAATGATGGCGCAATCGATTGGTGGAGATTTACGTTTAGTTGAAAGTAATCCATCAGGAACATGCTTTGAAATAACCTTATTAAAGGCTACTACGCTGTAATAGCGTGGTGGCTTTTTTTGTTGTGCTGTATATAAAAAGATATGAATTTGTGAAGATAGTCTAAAGATTCACTAATAGAAATGTAAAAATTTTTGAAGGAATTGTAAAGCTGACATCTGACTGACACATAAGCACTTTATAGTAAGCAATGTAAACGAGAAAATAAACGAAAGGATGTTATAGAGAATGACTATAAATTCAAGGTTTATCAAGATATTTGCTGTGCCCGTTGCATTAGCAATGCTATTAACTGGATGTGGAGAGAGTAGCGATTATGTGGCAACGGTGGACGGTGAGAAGATTCTCCAGACAGAGTTAGATGAGGCATTGCGCAGTCAATATGGCACAGACATGTTAAACACACTCATAGACAATAAAATTATCGAGCTTGAGGCGAAAAAAGAGGATATTACCGTATCGGATGACGCCATTCAAGCGGAATATGATGAGCTTGTAGAATCTTATGGTGGAGAGGATTCCTTACAAGAGACACTCGATGCAAATGGTCTGACAAAGGAAAGTGTTAAGGATAATATTCGCATGTATCTGATGACGAAAGATGTTATTGCGGCAAGCATTGACATTACAGATGAGGAATTAAAGCAATATTTTGAAGAAAATAAGGATGACTACGGTCAACCAGAACAAGTTGCAGCTAGTCATATTTTCCTTGAAGATGAAGCAACTGCAAAAGAGGTTGAAGCGAAAATAACAGCTGGCGAGGATTTTGCAGAGCTAGCGAAAGCCTATTCAGTTGATACAGATACGAGTGAAGATGGCGGCGATTTAGGCTATATTAGCCGCGGTCAGATGGATGAGCAGTTCGAAGAGGCTGCATTCGCTCTTGAAAAAGGGGCCGTTAGTGGCGTAGTACAGTCAGCAGAAGGCTATCACATTATTAAAGTGACAGGTAAAGTGCCAGCAGAAGAAGCCGTATTTGAAGATGTTAAAGATGAAATTTATGAAACAGTATTGGAAACACGTATCAATGAAGAATATACGACTTGGTTAGCTGAAAAACAAGAGCAATACAAAATTGAAAAGAAATAGTAGGAAGGAGAAAATATCATGCCTAAACTGACGTCATTTAATCCAAATGGTCGCAAGGAAATTAAACAGGCAATCTCATATCCAGACTACGCACTTTTAAAAAGCAAAATTCAGCATTTGATGAAGCTGGATCATAATGCGGGTCCTGACGGTAAATATTTAATTCGAAGCACATACTTCGATAATTTTGCTAACAAAGTTTTGAATGAAAAAAAAGAAGGGTTTATTAATCGTGATAAATACCGAGTACGAATTTATGGAAAATCCGCTGCTTTGGTGAATTTAGAGCGTAAAAGTAAGCGTAATAATTTAACGTTCAAAACGAAGTGTGTCATTACACAGACAGAGTACGAAAAAATGCGTAGTGGTGAAATTGCATGGATGGAAAATGATGATCGCGTGTTAATACGGGAATTATTTCACGAGATGAAATATCACCAAATTAAGCCGACGACCGTTGTCGATTATGAGCGTGAGGCGTACATTTATCCCTTTGGCACTGTACGTGTAACGTTCGACAGTAAAGTGCAGTCAAGCCTTCGCAATACAGATATGTTCAGTAAAAACCTACCTATGGTAGATGTACTGGAACCGAATCTTGTCATTTTAGAAGTGAAATACGATGAGTATTTACCAGATGTTATTAAGTATTTACTACAATCAGTGGATACACGTGCTGAAGCATATTCAAAATACCAGCTTAGCCGTATGCATGTATAAAAAGGAGAAATGAAAAATGGATAATATGAATTTTAGTGATATTTTTAAATCGAATTTTCTAGAGAAAACAACATCATTTTCATTAACAGATTCAATTATTGGACTAGTTGTTGCTTTCTTTGTTGGGCTATTTATTTACGCAGTATATAAGAAAACCTTTAATGGTGTGATCTATTCGCATTCCTTTAATATTTCGTTGCTCATTATGACGATGGCAACATCGCTCGTTATTATGGGTATTAGTTCAAACGTCTTGTTGTCACTTGGTATGGTAGGGGCACTATCAATTGTTCGTTTCCGTACACCTATAAAGGATCCAATGGATTTAGTTTATATTTTCTGGGCAATCGTGTCAGGTATTCTTTGTGGAGCAGGATTCATTCCACTTGTAATTATTGGCGCAATATTGATTGGTCTCGTGCTACTAGTATTAGTGAATAAAATTACGATTGAAAATCCTTACTTATTAATTGTGAAATTTGAAGAAGATTTAGCTTGTGAAGAAGTGGAGCGAATCATTGCTGCACAGTCTAAAAAGTATGCGTTAAAATCAAAATCCATCATTCAAAATGACGAAATCGAAACAACATATGAAATTCGCGTGAAGCAAAACGACGCAAAGTTTATGGACAATTTAACAAAAGTACCTGGTGTAAAATCAGCAATTATGCTTAGCTACGATGGTAACTTCACAGCGTAATGATAGTGAACAATAGCTTTCTAACTACGAGCAAGAGAGGTGCAGTCAATGATTAAAAATCGAATTGTCTATACTAGTATGGCGATTCTCCTCCTACTCTTTGGCGTGATGGTTGCTGTGCTTCCAAACTTAGGCATTGATACGAAAAATACAGAATTCTCCTATGAGACACTGGTGTTCAATAAAAGCAAAGTAACAACTGTTGATATTGAAATAGCTGACGAAGACTGGGAGGACATGCTAGAAAACGCTGCTGATGAGGAGTTAAAGCAAGCCGATATTACGATAAACGGTAAGACAATAGAAAATGTAGCGATTCGTACAAAAGGAAATTTATCGCTACGTTCTGTTGTCAATAGCGACTCTGATCGTTATAGCTTAAAAGTTGATTTTGATTATTACGATGATACTAAAAGCTTATACGGCTTGAAAAAACTAAACTTAAACAATAACTACAGTGATTCAACTTTAATGCGGGAATATATTTCGTATGAGCTGATGGAAAAAATGGGCTTACCAACACCTGCCCACTCTTATATGTATGTGACAGTGAATGGAGAAGAACGTGGCTTATATCTTGGAGTAGAAGCGGTTGATGAAACATTTTTAGCAAACAATTACGGTTCCAATAACGGATTTTTATTTAAACCAGATGGTACAGGCAGTGATTTAAAATATATTAGCGATAATATTGCTGATTATACTGGAATTGGTTTAAAAACAAATGAAGACAATGTTGAAAACTCGAAGCTAACAGAAATGTTAGATGCGATAAATAACGGCGGAGATATTGAGAAGTATATTGATGTCGATGAAATGCTACGCTACTTTGCTGTTAATACCGCGCTAGTAAATTTAGATAGTTACCAAGGGAATATGAAACACAACTATTATTTGTATGAAAATAATGGAGTGTTCTCTATAATACCGTGGGATTATAATATGTCATTCGGTGGCTTTGGTGCTGGCGGTGGTGGAATGGGCGGCGGCAATCCAAATCAAATGCGAGGGAATACTAATAAGGAATTACCTGAAGGCGAGACGGATGAAAATGCAGACATACCAGCAGTAACGCAATCACAAGAAGGTCAAGCAAATGGAGAGCAAGCACAAGGTGGTCAGCCAAACGGTGAGCAACCACAAGAAGACCAGTCAAATGGCGAACAGACACAAGATGGACAACAAAACGCTAACCGCAATAAAGGGAACTTCGACATGGTTGGCGGAATGTCTAGCAATTTAATGTCAGATAGTGCAATTAACTTTAGCGTAACTACGCCTGTATCTGGGACAACTCTTGAAGAGCGCCCGCTTTTAAATGCGCTATTGTCTAATGAAACGTATCGAGCTAAGTATGAAAGTTATTTAGAACAACTCGCAACGACTTATTTAACAGAAGATTATATACAGTCGATTACAAACAATTTAGCAATGCTATTAACAAGCTATGAAGAAGCAGATCCTACAAAATTTTATACAACGGAACAGTTTTTAGAGGGTGTATCAGGGGATAATAGTCTACCTGAATTTGCTAAACAACGTTCTGCATCCATCTTAAAGCAACTGTCAGGTGAATTAGTTGTAGAAACAAGTGCGACTGCTCAAGGGAATATGGCTATGCCAAATGGCGATACAAATGATGAGGCATCTGGCAATCAGATGCAAATGCCTGACGATTTTGATCCAAGCCAATTACCAGAAGACTTCGATCCTAGCCAATTACCAGAAGACTTCGACCCTTCACAAATACCTGAAGGTGGCATGGGCAATGGACAAGGCGGAGGAGCCAATGGAGGTCCTATGCAACGTCCAGATGCAAATGGAGGGCCTAACCAAGGAAATGGACAGGCAACTCAAGAAACAGGAATTGATAAAAGCACAGTGCTAACAGCAACCGCAACGTTTTCATTTTTAGTGGCTGCACTCCTCTTCGTTTTCAGATTTAACCGCAGAGGACGCTAAAAATACACTATTCATCGAAACGTTTTAATATGGTCGGAGTGTCAAAAATGGCATCAAGAGGCTCACTCTTGATGCCATTTTAGTGCCAGGCACTCAAACAATTTAATCAACAGCGGGCGAAAGAAAAAAGACTGAAGCCAATCTTTTGCATATGGTGTTTGCTTATATTCATGCTAAAATAAAGCATTCTTTTTTTCGAGGAGTATCTAAATAAATGAATGAACAACAGTTTGATAAACTTTTGCACATTAATACGATTGGGGAACAATATGGCTTTCCTAAACTAGCTCATTACCATCGATATGAGCCAACCCCCTATGCTGGATTAGAGCAATTATTTACACAATATGATTTGCCAGAAAATCCAGTGTTTATTGATATGGGTTGTGGAAAAGGAAGGGTCCCTATATATATTCATCATAAATTCCACACTCCAGCAATCGGAATAGAAATGGACGCAGGTTTTTACGCGGAAGCAGAGCATAATAAGGAGAGCTATTGCCGAAAAAATGGCTCGCAAAATGCCATTTCTTTTGTTCATACTATTGCGGAAAACTACAAGATACAGCCATGTGATAATGTTTTTTTCTTTTTTAATCCGTTCTCCATTAATATATTTCGAACTGTCATTCATCATATATGGGAGTCTTTTGAGCAAAATATGCGTGATATTCATATTATTTTATATTACCCACCATATGATTATTTGCAGTTTTTACATCACGGTACACCTTTTGAATTAATACATGAGGTACATCTAGAAAATGAAACAAATATAAATGAACGTCTTTGCGTGTTTGCCTTAAAAAAGGCTTAACTTTTCTTTCGCAGTATGACTGGCGGACGCCAAAAAAACAATTGTTGTAATCGGGTTATTCTGCCACAAGCGTCGCGTCTTTTCCTCCGCTCAACAAAAAAACAACATACAGGCAGCAAAGGATGCTCCTAGTATGCTGTTACTTAATTTTAATTCGAAGCTTAGGGCCGCATGATGGCTCTAAGCTTTTTTTATGGCGTTGTATCGCTCTAATGCACGGGCTCGTGCTGTTTTATGGTCAACGATGGGCAATGGATAGGTATCGCCTAATGTGATATTAGCCTGCTCTAAAATAGCAGTGGGTGCTGTTTGCGGTGCATGTATATATTTTGAAGGTAGGTTTGCTAATTCTGGTACCCATTTTTTTATATATATACCATCTATATCAAATTTCTCTCCTTGTAAGGAAGGATTGAAAATACGGAAATAAGGAGCGGAATCGATACCCGTGCCGCTTACCCACTGCCAACCCATTGCATTATTAGCTGCATTAAAGTCAAGTAGTGTATGTTCAAACCAGTCATAGCCTTCTTGCCATGGTTGTAGTAAATGTTTTACTAGAAATGAGGCAACGACCATTCTTACTCGGTTATGCATATAGCCAGTCTCCCAAAGCTCACGCATACCTGCATCCACTAAAGGGTACCCTGTTTGGCCTTTTTTCCATGCATGAAGATAAAGAGAATTAGGTTCCCATTCAAAATGCTGAAAATTACTACGTAATGAGAGGGTAGTAAATGAAGGATAGGACAGTAGCTGATAAATTGAAAACTCTCGCCATATAAGTTGTCTTAAAAAACTTTCGATTTGTTGAGCGAACGCAGGGTCAGCCTCAACTTCTATTAACTCCTGACAAGAGGCCCACAGAAAACGAATACTAATATTACCTAGTGCAATAAATGGGGACATTTTAGAAATGGTTTCCTTGGTTAAATCATCTCGCTTGTCCTTGTAGTCATATAAGCCACCCTTTATGAAAAGCTCCCATTGGTCCAATGCACCATCCATTCCAGGGCGCCAATAATTGCGAAACTTGCTATACCAGTTTCCATTCAGCAGCTGCAATTGATCTAATGTTAAAGATGATACATTGATAGGAAAAGCGCGCATATTAGCAGGACGTCCAAGTGGCTTTCGAGCTTGCTCCTGTAAACAGCGTTTATAAAATGATGTGAAGATGGCATATGGTTTGTTTTGTTGATTTCGAATGGAAGTGACATCAAATAATGTATCACCATAAAATGCTTTTACTTCAATATCGTTTGCTTGTAATATATTGGCTAAACGCTCATCTTCAGCACGCTCAGTTTGACTAAATCGCTCATTAAAATATACAGCGTTAGCATGCGTATCTAATGCCAATTGAAGTACTTGTGAAATGACATCCCCCTTTCGTAAAATGAGCGGGACGTCATAATTACTAAATGTAGATTGAAGATTTTGAAGCGAATAGTACGTCCAATATTCTTGAGCCGAGTTTTGCTCTTGCGTTTGGTCATGTTGAATATAAAGAGGTAAGATGGCCCCTGTATTGGCTGCATGTCATAGAGCTGGGTGATCATCTAGACGTAAATCATTGCGAAATAGCACAATTGTTTTTTTTATCATTTGGATTCATCCTTTTATGGATTTATTAAGATGGAAGCAAGGAGGAGCATATGAAAGTACTCATCAATTCTCAAGTAATAATAGCGTCCTTTGTTGCAGGGTGTATATTGGGGGCTTTCTTCAAAGTTGTTGAAAATCTAACAGGCAGCCGTGTATATACATTACTATTAAATGTCGATTATATACCGATTTTAAATAACTTTCGATTTCCTGAAGTAATAGAATTCTTTTTTCATCTCATTATATCGTGGGTAATAACAGCCGTATTATGCGCGATTGGTAATAAGTATAAATGGAATCATGCATTGTTGATTAGAAATAGTATTTTGTTACAAATTTTCATAGGTTGTATATTATTCCCTACAACAATTTTCTCAAAACAGACACCGATTATAAGTGATCCTTATGCTTTCGGTTGGTGGCTTATTGGTCATGTTATATACGGAACATTGGTAGGTATCCTTTTACAAAGAAAAATATATAAATTGAAATAGTAAGCAATTTTCGCAAAAAGGATGTTAGTTGTATAGTTACAAAAAAATTTTTCTTAATAGCTTTCTATTAATTTAGTCCTAATTAATAGATAATTCAAAAATAACTAATTATACTGAAAAATCACTCTAGACTAAATATAAAGAATGTTTTACAATGTAAAAGGCTTAATTGAATATTATCTTGCTTCAAAAATAGATAGTTATAAATAATTATTTTTGCTATTGAGCATTAGCGAAAGATTGTTTATAATTATCAGAAATATCTAACATTTGAGAATTTTCAGGGGGAATTTAATTATGAGAGAATACAATAAGCTTAAAAAGTTCGGTTCGCTTCTAGTAGCTTCTTCACTTCTTGCAGGTGTACTTGCAGGTTGCGGTGCTGGAGACGGTGATACAAATTCAGGAGGCTCTTCATCAGGTGGTGGCTCAAAAGATGGAGATACAATTAAAATCGGTGCCAACTTGGAGCTTTCAGGTAACGTAGCTTCATACGGTTCATCAATCGGCTTAGGTGCAGAATTAGCGGTAAAAGAAATTAATGATGCAGGCGGTATTGATGGCAAGAAGATTGAACTTATTAAAGTAGATAACAAATCAGAAAACTCAGAGGCAACTGCGGCAGCTATTAAACTAGCAACGCAAGATAAAGTAGTAGCGATGCTAGCTCCTGCAACATCTGGTAATACCGTTGCAACTGTTCAAATCGCAAACGATAATAAAATTCCGATTGTTACTGGTTCAGGTACAGCTCCAAATATTACAGTAAATGACGATGGCAGCATTAATGAATATGCTTTCCGTACTTGTTTCATTGACCCATTCCAAGGGATTGTGGCTGCAAACTTTGCATCAGGTGAACTAGGTGCGAAAAACGTAGCCATCTTTGGAGATAATGCTTCTGATTATGCAAAAGGTTTAGCAAAATCATTTAAAGATACAATCACTAAAAGCGGTGGGAAAGTTGTAAAAGAGGAAGCTTATGTAGCGAAAGATACAGACTTCCGTACACAATTAACGAATATTAAATCAGCAAATCCAGACTTTATCTTTATTCCTGGATACTATGAAGAAGTTGGTCTGATTGTAAAACAGGCGCGTGAAATGGGTATTACAGTTCCACTTATGGGAGCAGACGGTTGGGATTCTCCAACTTTAATTGATTTAGCTGGAGCAGATGCACTGAATAATACGTTTATTACAAACCACTACTCTGCAGAAGACCCAGATCAAAAAATTCAAGACTTTGTAAAATCATTTAAAGCAGCGAATGGCGATAAAGCACCAGATGCATTTAACGCACTTGGCTATGATTCAATTTACTACATTGCAGATGCTATTAAACGTGCAGGCTCTACTGACGGCGAAGCAATTAAAAATGCATTAGCTGAAACAAAAGATCTTTCTTTAGTAACAGGTACTTTCTCAGTTGACGAAAACCATAACCCAATTAAAACAGCAACGGTTCTTGAATTTAAAGACGGTAAACAAGTGTTCAACTCTAAAGTAAATCCTTAATTTTTTTCTAAAAGGCAAGGGGGAGGCGGGCAACCCGCCTTCTCTTTTATTTTTTAACAGACAACTAGACTAATAAAAAAAAGCATAGATTCTAGCATAAGGAATCGGAAATAACTTTTAATGAGGGACACGAGTTTTTCTGCATTCAATTCAGCTATGTAGAAATAGGTCCCGTTTTTGCATTCCTCAAAAAATAACAAAGGAGTGAACGCTCATGGAATGGATACAACAGCTTGTGAATGGTGTTTCACTAGGTAGTATCTACGCGTTAATAGCGTTAGGGTATACGATGGTATACGGTATTATTAAGCTTATTAACTTTGCCCACGGTGATGTTTTCATGATAGGGGCATTTATCGGCTTTTACGCAATTGCTAAGTGGGAGCTGGGCTTTTTACCAGCATTATTATTAGCAATGGCAATTTGTGCAATCTTCGGTGTGTTAATTGAACGTATTGCATATAAGCGATTACGAAATGCTACGCGTATCGCAGCGTTAATTACAGCAATTGGTGTGTCGCTATTAATTGAATATACGACAATTTTCTTCAGAGGCGCGCAGCCAGCAGCATACCCTGAAGTGATTAAAAATCGAACATTCGATGTATTCGGTGTTCAAATTAGCAGTACGTCTATTTTAATTTTATCTGTCGCTATCGTACTGATGATTTTATTACAGTTCATCGTACATAAAACGAAAATTGGGAAAGCGATGCGTGCGGTTTCCCATGATGCGGATGCAGCGCGCCTAATGGGCATTAACGTCGATAATACAATTTCAGCAACATTTGCAATTGGTTCTGCCTTAGCTGGTGCTGCGGGTGTTATCTTCGGTGTGTATTATACAAAAATTGACCCGTTAATGGGTGTTATTCCAGGGGTTAAAGCGTTCATCGCTGCCGTTCTTGGTGGTATTGGTATTATTCCAGGTGCAATGGTTGGCGGTATGTTACTAGGTGTCGTGGAATCAATGGTAAGTGCACTCGGCTTCTCTTTATGGCGCGATGCAGCGGCATTTGTCATTTTGATTTTAATCTTGATTTTCAGACCATCGGGTATCTTCGGTAAAAACGCCCGCGAGAAAGTGTAGGTGAGCGGTAATGATGAAGAAGTCTAAAGTTTTCTGGGGCTACGCCGTATTAGCGCTAGTCATCTATGTAGTTGTTCAGGCTCTTATTACAACGGAAGTCATTGACTTATATTATAAAAATATGTTAATCACAATGTGTATTAACATAATGCTAGCTGTCAGCTTGCACATCGTTATCGGGGTTACTGGCCAATTCTCTATTGGGCATGCTGGTTTCCTTGCAGTTGGTGCTTATATTTCAGCTATTATTACAACAAAACTAATGCTTCCATTCCCGTTAGCCATTTTGTTAGGAGCACTTGCAGCAGCGGTAGCTGGTTTAATTGTAGGTATTCCAACACTACGATTAAAAGGGGATTATTTAGCCATTGCAACGCTTGGTTTTGCAGAAATTATTCGTATTGTGTTTTTAAATACGGATTATGTTGGTGGAGCAGCGGGGATGCAGGTTAAATATTTATCGAACTGGACATACGCTTTCATTGGTGTTGTTTTAACGATTTTAGTAATTTCTAACTTTACTAATTCTCGTCATGGACGTGCTTGTATTTCCATTCGAGAAGATGAAATTGCTGCGGATGCCATGGGGATTAATACAACTTACTATAAAGTTGTAGCATTCGCGATTGGATCTTTCTTTGCTGGTCTTGCAGGGGCCATTTTTGCACATAACTTCTACATTATTCAGCCAACAACATTCGGTTTCTTAAAATCATTTGATATTTTAATATACGTTGTTCTTGGTGGCTTAGGTAGTCTTTCGGGTTCTGTTATCGCAGCTGTATTCTTAACGTTAATATCAACATACCTAGCGAATTTCCCAGAAACACGAATGATTATTTACAGCTTAGTATTAATTATTGTTATGCTATATCGTCCAACTGGTTTAATGGGCACAAAAGAAATTACAGACTTCTTTAAGTTTGGTAAAAAGGGAGGTACAAAATAATGACTGGAAACCTTCTGATCAAAGTAGAAAATATGGGCATTCAATTCGGTGGTTTAAAGGCGGTACAGGGCGTTAATATGTACCTAAATCAAGGTGAATTAGTAGGCCTCATTGGACCAAATGGTGCTGGTAAAACAACAAGCTTTAACATGTTAACAGGGGTATATACACCAACTGAAGGTACGATTACCTTTGACGGCCTAAAGATCAATGGTCTTGCACCATATCAAGTAACACAAAAAGGTATAAGCCGTACGTTCCAAAATATCCGTCTATTTAAGGAATTATCTGTTTTGGACAATGTAAAAGTAGCGAACCATTCACTAGCTAAACATTCAATGTGGTCATCTATTTTTCGTTTACCGAGTCACTTTAAAGGTGAAGAAGCAATGGAAAAGCAATCCACGGAATTTTTAAAAATATTTGGCTTAGATATTTATAAGGATGAACTAGCAAAAAACTTACCTTATGGGATGCAGCGCCGTCTAGAAATTGCGCGTGCATTAGCTGCAAATCCAAAGCTATTATTACTAGATGAGCCAGCAGCAGGGATGAACCCGCAAGAGACACATGACTTAATGGAGTTAATAGCGTTTATTCGTAAAGAGTTTGGTTTAACGATTTTGCTTATTGAGCATGATATGAGCTTAGTAATGGGAATTTGTGAACGTATTTACGTACTGGATCACGGGCAATTAATCGCTGATGGGACACCAGAGGAAATTCGCAACAATCCAAAGGTAATTGAAGCTTACCTTGGTGAGGAGGTTATCAGCTAATGCTAAAAGTACAAAACATTGATGTATTCTACGGAAATATTCAAGCATTAAAGGGCGTCTCTTTAGAAGTAAACGAGGGAGAGATTGTAACATTAATTGGTGCAAATGGAGCTGGTAAAAGTACATTATTAAAAACCTTGTCAGGCTTACAAAAACCTAAAGGGGGCATTATCGAATATGAAGGCTTCTCGATTGCAGGTAAGGCTGCACAAACAATCGTAAAATCAGGTATTTCACATGTTCCTGAAGGTCGCCGTGTATTCGCTAATATGTCAGTAGAGGAAAATCTAGAGCTTGGGGCATATCTTCGTAACGATAAGGCGGGGATAAAGAAAGATATGGACCATGTCTTTGAGCTATTCCCTCGTCTACTGGAGCGCCGTAAGCAACAGTCTGGGACATTATCTGGTGGTGAGCAGCAAATGCTTGCAATGGGTCGTGCATTAATGGCAAAACCAAAGCTATTACTAATGGATGAGCCATCGATGGGGCTTGCGCCGCTTATGGTAAAAAATATTTTCAATATAATTGAAAAGGTCAATAAAGAAGGTACAACGGTATTGCTAGTAGAGCAAAATGCTAATATGGCATTATCGGTAGCTGACCGCGCTTATGTACTTGAAACAGGGCGTATTGTGTTATCAGGTACTGCGAAAGAATTGCAAGAAAGTGAACAAGTGAAAGCGGCTTATTTAGGCGGCTTGTAATAGGAGGAGGTGTCTCGATATTAATTCGAGATGCCTTTTTTGTTGAACACCGTAGTAATGATAGATAGAAGTAGCGTTTGACCTTTACTTTTTGGTAAGGTGGAAAAAAGGAGTGAAGTTTGATGCAATATTCTGCACAATATTTTATTGATAAATTAGGGTTAGATCAACATCCCGAGGGAGGATACTATATTTCTTCGTTTCGATCAACAGAGGAGATAGCTGTACGAAATGTAACAAGACCAATTTATACAAGCATTTATTTTTTATTACAATCTCAGGATATTTCACATTTACACCGTTTAAAATCAGATGAACTTTGGTATTATCACGCTGGTAGCCCATTAACTGTTCATATGATTTACCCTGATGGTACATATGAGGCGAAAAAGTTAGGGTTAAATCTAGAAGCAGGTGAGGTTCCTCAAGTGGCAGTGCCAAAAGATACGATTTTTGGATCTTCCGTTGATGATGCAAATACATTTAGTTTAGTAGGCTGTATGGTAGCACCAGGGTTTGATTTTGAGGACTTTGAGCTATTTACACAAGGTGAACTTTTAGCTGATTATCCGCAACATGAGACAGTTATTCGTAAAATGGCATACGAAAAGATTGACTAACAATAGCAGTTACTTTATGTGAAAAATACTTAGCTATGCTAGCTGTTGTGATAAATAAAAGTTAGAAAGAACACTAGTTGATGGTAGCGAAGGCGATGACTCCTGCGGGAACGCACGCAGCGTAAGACGCAACAGTCCGCGCGCAAGCGAGGGTTGCGGCTTACGGTGTGCCCGCGGAAAGCAACCGCCGTAGCGGACATCAACGGCATAGCAAAAAAGAGTTAGCGTGACTGCAGTCATGCTAACTCTTTTTCTCCTAGCATTTTTTGAAATGAAGAAACATTAGCACCTACCACCAAATTTCTTCAGGGTAGTTTGCGTTGATTGGGATTTCGTGTAGTGCTTTTTTGGTCGTACTGGCGACTTCGATTAGCTGAGATTTTAGTACGGTGTATTCTTCATCCTCAAGCATTAAGCGAAGAGCAAAGGAGGCTAATTGAGCTTTACGTGCTTGTGTATTCAATTGTATGTATTCTAAATTTAGAACATCTACATACTGCGTGGCGTAACGGAATGTCAATGGACTTTTTGTATGAAGCATCCTTAAAAAAACTAAGTATTGATCATCGCTCAGCTCTTGCTCTAGGCAATCAGCAACCGCTGCTTGGAAATTACGAATAGTGGCGACATAACTATTCCAAGCAGAGGAATCGATTAGCTCCTGATGTAGACGAATAAAATCATTTAAGGCAATAGCTGTGAAAAGAATTTCTGGCCAGAGAACTTCCGCAGCGAAATAGACATTTTTGTTTGGAAAAATAATTTCATGTCGAGTAAGGATATTTTTGTTAAGCCCATTGCTCACAAATTCAAGCTGTTGCTCCCCTTGCAAGGCTTGACGAAGATTGTGACAAAAACCGAGGATACGAAGACGTGCACCTTGGTAATCATAATATTTGTTTTCATCTCCAGTCACTTTATAAATAGCATGTATGAGCGTATCTAAATCCCAAAAATCACCGCTTATTCGTACACCTGTAAGCTGTTCAGTACTTTGAATGGAAAGCATCTCCCTATCCCCTCCAAATGCATTATTTTGCTGTGTAATTAAGTAGTTGGAATAATTCTGTCCGCTCTCTATCAGTTAAATCGCGCCATTGCCCAACCTTTAAATTTCCAAGCTTAATGTTCATAATTCGTACTCGTTGTAATCGTTTAACTGAATAATCTAATGCTGAACACATACGACGAATTTGACGATTTAAGCCTTGTTCCAAAATAATTTTAAAAACTTTATCTGAAATTTTTTCAACATGGCAAGGCAATGTTGTTGTATCTAAAATATCTACTCCTGCGCTCATTTTTTTTATGAATTGATCAGTGATCGGCTTATCCACTTGTACGATATATTCTTTTTCATGATGGTTTTCTGCACGTAAAATTTTATTAACAATATCGCCATCATTTGTTAGTAATAATAATCCCTCTGATTCCTTATCGAGTCGCCCGATATGGAAAATGCGTAGAGGGTGATTAACAAAATCAACAACATTTCCTTTGATATGGCGCTCTGTCGTACTTGTAATACCAACTGGTTTGTTTAAAGCGATATAAACGAGTTGTTCTTCTTTCTTTACCTCTTTTCCATCCACACAAACAATATCACCAGTCTCTACTTGGCTGCCAACAGTAGCAGGTAGACCATTAATCGTTATTTTACCTTCTTCAACCCATTTATCAGCACCCCGACGAGATACGATGCCTGTTTCACTTAAGTATTTGTTAATTCTCATATTGTTCTCCTATACATTTTATATTAGCTTAAGTATACCCTATCGATGTAATTACCGTGAATTCTATAAACTTTTCTACTAAAAATAAATATTATAAAAATTTATTTTAAAAAGTTGAAATAAACATTAATTTCTGACAATATATTGGGTAAGAGAGTCTCTATGAAAATATCGTTATTTCGATATTAAAATACGATTTTTCTAGAAAGTTCTCATTATTTTGTGTAAAGGGGAGAAGTAAAATGGTTTATGCATTTCCAAACACTGAAGGATCGGTAGTTCAATTCAAAGAGAGATATGATAATTACATTGGTGGAGAATGGACACCCCCAGTGAAAGGTCAATACTTCGATAATGTTACTCCTGTTACTGGACAAGTTTTTACACAAGCAGCACGTTCCTCTGCTGAGGATATTGAACTTGCACTTGATGCGGCACATGCAGCAAAAGATGCATGGGGACAAACATCCGCTACAGAGCGTGCTAACATTTTACTTAAAATTGCGGACCGTATTGAACAAAACTTAGAAAAGTTAGCCGTTGCCGAAACATGGGATAATGGTAAGGCGGTTCGTGAAACATTAAATGCAGATATCCCTCTAGCAATTGATCATTTCCGTTATTTTGCAGGTGCTTTACGTGCACAAGAAGGTGCGTTAAGTCAAATTGATAATGATACAGTTGCTTATCATTTCCATGAGCCAATTGGGGTAGTAGGTCAAATTATACCTTGGAACTTCCCAATATTAATGGCTGTTTGGAAACTAGCTCCTGCTCTTGCAGCTGGTAACTGTGTTGTATTAAAACCAGCAGAGCAAACGCCAGTTTCTATTATGGTGTTAGTGGAGCTAATTGGTGATTTATTGCCACCAGGCGTACTAAATGTTGTAAATGGTTTCGGTTTAGAAGCAGGGAAACCGCTTGCATCAAACCCGCGTATTGGTAAAATTGCCTTTACGGGTGAAACGACAACAGGTCGCTTAATTATGCAATATGCGTCACAAAACCTTATTCCAGTTACATTAGAATTGGGCGGAAAGTCACCAAATATTTTCTTCGAAGATATTATGGATGAAGATGATGCCTTTTTAGATAAAGCAGTAGAAGGCTTTGTACTATTTGCGCTTAACCAAGGCGAAGTATGTACGTGTCCTTCACGAGCATTAATTCAAGAATCTATTTACGATAAGTTTATGGAGCGTGTGTTACAACGTGTCGAAGCGATTCAAGTTGGAAATCCACTTAATCCGAATACGATGATGGGGGCACAGGCTTCAAGTGAGCAGATGGAAAAAATTCTGTCTTATTTAGATATTGGTAAGCAGGAAGGCGCTGAATGTCTAATTGGGGGCGAGAAAAATAATGTAGGTGAAGGCTTTGAAAATGGCTACTACATTAAACCAACTGTCTTTAAAGGGCATAATAAAATGCGTATATTCCAAGAAGAAATTTTTGGACCAGTTGTGGCAGTTACAACATTTAAAACAAAAGAAGAAGCATTAGAAATTGCGAATGATACATTATATGGACTAGGCTCTGGTATTTGGACGCGTGATATGAATACAGCATATCGCTTCGGTCGTGGTATTCAGGCAGGACGTGTTTGGACAAACTGCTACCATGCATACCCTGCACATGCAGCGTTTGGTGGCTACAAAATGTCAGGTATAGGCCGTGAAACGCACAAAATGATGTTATCGCATTACCAACAAACGAAAAACTTATTGGTGAGCTATAACGAAAATAAACTTGGTTTCTTCTAATCAGTGAGGAGGTGCTAGAGCGTGGTTGAACGTGTTTTAGCAACGGAAGAAGCGCTGGCACTAATTGAATTGTTAAAGGAAAAGCACGGACCAGTTATGTTTCATCAATCAGGCGGATGTTGCGATGGCTCGTCTCCCATGTGTTATCCTGATGGAGACTTAATATTAGGTGATCAGGATGTATGCTTAGGTAAGATTGGAGATACACCATTTTATATGCACAAAAACCAGTATGATTATTGGAAACATACGCAAATTATTTTAGACGTAGTGGATGGTAGAGGCGGTATGTTCTCGCTTGAAGGCGTTGAGGGTAAACGATTTTTAACAAGGTCTAGAGCTTTTTCTACAGAGGAACTAAAAGAGTTAGGCTTAATTAAATAGTTTAATGACAGCGGCAAAAGCTTTTTTGTCGCTGTTTTTTTATGCTAATTTTTTTGGAAAAGTAGTTGTAGGTTTACGTTATTTGGGGAGTTTCGCAATAATAAATAATGCTGTAATCGTTCTTGTAGGGTCTGGGTTAATAGTAATTTTCTGATTGTCCGTTCAATCATAATATAGCCCCCGTTCATCTTTGTTTATATTAATTAAACCATATAATACCTATTTACAAACATTAAATTATGTTTACTTTTTATGTTAATTATTACAAAACGATTGAATCTTTTCGACAGAATGTTACGTAAATAGTGAAAAAGAGTGTGTTGAACATGGATGTTGTTATAATTGAAAACCAATTTACACAAACTGTGGAGGCTGTATCGAAAATTGCAGGCTGGTCAGTAGATCGAGTTAAGCAAGGTTGGCGTGTAAAATAATTAAATATGAATAAATTATTATTGAATACTACAAATACCGAAGAATTAGAAAAACTACTACTCATAAATGTAATAGGTTTAATTGAGGCGTTAAAAAAAGATTTATTAACAATCGAAGAAACTGAAAAAGTTTTATTTAACCCTTATACTATGGATTTATTACAGTCTAAAGGAATTTCAAAAGAAATATTAGAAATTATTCATTTAGGCACTGAATTAGAAGATATAGTGAGTCTAATGTCTGAAAAATTATTTGAAAGTTTAAGCGAAATTGAATATGAAAGTATTGCTCAATTAGAACAAAGAAAAGCATATAAATTTCGAAATAAAGTTATTGAATCAATAAATTGATTCATTTGATTTTAAGTAGTAGTTGAAAGAGGACAATTGGTACTTCTCTAGAGCAGCTCGTTTTAACATGCTAAACGAGCTGCCTTTTCTATATTGTGTTATACAAAGATTAATTTTTAAATGAATAAAGCTCAGCTTCAGCAAATTGTTGATTTGTATCAAGAATTAAAGGGAATGAAATTGTTGAAGTGGCATCGCGAATTCGTATTATTTATGGCCGTGCAAATTGCTATCTATGATATGGCAAAAGTTCAACAATCTCTATCAATGGCCATTATGACTTCTATTGAATTACTAATACAAGCACAATAGGCTGTGATGATATCCACAGTTACAGCGGCCGCAATAGCGTCAAATTCGAGCACTTCATGATAAACTAAAGAGGAACAGATTATTTGGAGGTGTATTTGAAGATGAACGAAACAAAGCTTTGGATAAATGGACAGTGGCAAGATGCTAAGGAATCTTATGAATTAACGTCACCTTATAACGGTGAGGTGATTGCAAAGATAGCCAAGGCATCTGTTTCAGATGTTAAGCAAGCCATAGAAGGTGCCCAAGATGCATTTCTTTCATTTAAAAAAACAACCGCCTACGAACGTGCCGAAATTTTATATAAAGTAGTCGACATTATGCGACGTCGAAAAGACGAATTGGCGGAAATCTTAGCGCAAGAAGCGGGTAAACCTATATCAGCAGGTTTGCCAGAAATTGAACGTACGATAGCGACTTATCAGTTTGCAGCAGAAGGTGCTAAGCAGGTGAAAGGTGAAACGGTACCGATGGATGCCGCACCAGGAGCTGGTGATCGAATTGGCTGGACAAAGCGTGAGCCATTAGGCGTTATTTCTGCTATTACTCCGTTTAATTTCCCTTTTAATTTAGTCGCACATAAATTAGGACCTGCCTTTGCGGTAGGGAATACAGTGGTGTTAAAGCCCGCAACACAAACACCACTTAGTGCCATTGTGATGGCGGAAATATTTAAGGAAGCTGGACTACCAGATGGTGCATTACAAATCGTTACAGGTAGTGGTGGCGAACTAAGCGATACACTCGTAACGCATCCATATGTGAAAAAGGTTACCTTTACTGGAAGTGGTAAAGTGGGATTAGGTATTAAAGAAAAAGTAGGATTACGAAAAGTAACATTAGAGCTAGGCTCAAATGCAGCAGTTATTGTAGAGCCATCGACACCAATTGATAAAATTATTGCGCGTTGTGTTAGCGGCGCTTTTAGCTTTGCTGGACAAGTATGTATTTCTTTACAACGCATTTATGTACATTCCTCGATTATAGATGTATTTACAAAGGAATTTGTAGCGCAAACTGAAAAGCTTGTTGTCGGTGATCCACTTGATAAAAACACAGATGTTAGCGCGATGATCAACCCAAATGAGGTTAGCCGAATTCGTGAATGGATTGAAGAAGCAAAAGCTCAAGGTGCAGTTGTTGCTACAGGTGGAACATTTACAGAACGTACATTAACACCGACAGTTATGACAAACGTAACTGCTGATATGAAAGTTGTTTGTCAGGAAACATTCGCGCCAATCGTCTCAATTGTTTCATATGAAACATTAGACGACGCAATTCGACTAGTGAATGAGTCGGAACTTGGCTTAAATGCAGGGATTTTTACGAATGTACTACCTGATGCACTGTACGCAGCTGATGAATTGCAAGCAGGTGCTGTTATAATAAATGATATTCCGACATTCCGAGTAGATAACATGCCTTATGGCGGCATAAAAATGAGTGGCTATGGTCGAGAAGGTATTAAATGGGCGATTGAAGAAATGACCGATATGAAGTTTATTACGATGAAAAAAACCTTCTAAATTTGCATCAATTCTTTTTCTACGATACGATGACGAAAGAATAATACATGAAGGGAAGTTACAAGAACTATGACAACCAATGCTGTACCAATGAGCCAATCGCGTACACTTCAGACGCGTCTCGTGTTACCACCAGATACTAATAATCATAATTCCATTTTTGGTGGAAGAGTGTTAGCTTATATTGATGAAATTGCTGCAATTACAGCGATGAAGCATGCAAAAGGGCATGTTGTAACAGCTTCCATTGATTCTGTTGATTTTTTATCGGCAGCACATGTAGGTGATATTCTTGAAATTGAAAGTATTGTTTCATCCACAGGTCATTCATCTATGGAAGTCTATGTCCGCGTTATTTCTCGTAATATTGAAACAGGTGAGGAAAAGTTAACAACCGAATCATTTGTAACGATGGTTGCAGTAGATGATCATGGCAAACCAAAGGCTATTCCTGCAATTTACCCTGAAACGGATGCTGAAAAGCGCCTGTTTGAAACAGGTCCTGCTCGACGAGAGCATCGCAAACAAAAACGTGCTTTGGCACATTAATTAAATAACAAAAAGGAAATTGACACGATGCAGTCAATTTCCTTTTTTTAGTTTGTTATATATTTAATTCATTTACAACATTTATTAATGAGTCTGATGAAGAGGAAACGAGTGTAGCCCCTTGTGATAGCTCTGTAATTAAAGTGGAAATTGCTGAAATATCTCTTGCCGTGTTTACATATTGCTGTTGAATACCTGATACAGCATCCGCGATATCATTAAATGATTCAGACAAACTTGTTTGTGTATCAACGCTATGTTGGATTTTCTGGTCTACATTAACGACAGAACTTGCCATTGTTGAAATATTACTTTCTGTTTCTTTAATAAGGTGTGACACATTTTGCACAGCATTTTTTGTTTCTTCTGCAAGCTTACGGACTTCCTCGGCTACAACAGCAAAGCCTTTACCATGTTCACCTGCACGAGCAGCTTCAATTGAAGCATTAAGTGCTAATAAATTTGTTTGGTCAGCGATACCTGTGACAAGCCCGACAATTTCAGAAATTTTTTGTGAAGATGTACGCAACTGGTTCATCGTCACTTCAAGGCCGTTGACACTTTGCAAAATATCGTGGATTAATTCATTTTGCTCTTTTAACTGATGCTGACCACGTTTAGATTTATCCTGTGTATCTGCAACGAAGTTTAATCCTTGTTTAGTTGCTACAGCGATATCATCTGTTTGAGAAGAGATGACTAAAAGGGAAGCGGCTGTTTCCTCGCTTATCGCATTTAACTCCTCGGCAGTACTTTGAATTGTAGTAACAAGTGCATGCTTTGTTTGATCTGCCACACTACGTATACGGTCTTCTTCCTTCTCGTATGCTTCAATAACGAGCTGCTGTTCGAAGTTAATGATTTTACAGAAGGCATTGATGGCACGTATAGCGTCATGCTTTGAAATATCTAAATCATTTGCAAAGCTTGTAAAAGTCGAAGTTAGTGATTGGAATGAAGCGATATACCATTTTGATTGGAGTCCAATTCGAACATGTGTCTCAGCGATTGCTTTTCTTTCTTTAATGTAGTCGTCATTGATGTGACTCTCGAAAATATCGCTTAAATGCTTATGTAAAGTCACTTTTAAACGATCAATTTGGGATGTTCTATTAATAATATCTAGTAAGTTTTGACTTAAGCTAATCGCTGCATAAAATTGATCGACCATTTCAGGAATAACATTTTTTACTAAAGGTTGTAATTGTTTAATGATTGCTAAATCTTCAGTTGTTAAGTCTAATAACTGTAATTGTTTTTGTAGTTTAGGATAGTTTGAAACATCTAATTGTACATGTTGTTTAAATTCCTCAGGTGTAAGTGTAATTGAATAACCATAATTGTTCTTCTTTGTAAACCAACTCATTGTGTCTGCTCCATTCTTTATAAATCCATAATAATGATAGTAATTGAAGACTCTTTGTGTATTTATTGTTAGGTTTGTAAATTTGGTGAATATATGGTATTAAATCTATTCTACTATTTTTTGTACTATATTTGGTTAAAAATTTCCGATATTTCTATATTTTTTTATTATTTTTTTACTTGGGAAGCTGACATTAGTCGGATTACCTATGACACGCTAATTTTTCATGGCATTAGGGCAATTTGAATTTCAAGTAGGAAACCTGTAAAATACGAACTGTTTAGTTTTACAAAAAATTGCATGTGAGATAAAAATAGTATTGAGGAGGTATTACATGGAGAAAAAGCGTTTTAAGTTTGTAATTCCTGTGATGGTAATTGTAGCAATTGGCTCTGTTTATATGTTAACTAAATATTATGCAGATGTACCAGATCTAAACCAACTATTAATAACGATTTGTGCAACAATAGTATCGGGTGTGCTCGCATACTTCTTATTCCCGCAACAAGGTGAAAATAAAGTGGATGATCGAGGTCCATATTAATTCATCATCGAGACATGTAAGTAGATCCTTAATTTTTTATATGTTAAAAATCCGCGTTTGCCTTCTGAGGGCAAAGCATGAGTCAGGCTATTTGCCTAAGCATTTCGCTGACCTTCGTGCCTTATTTCTCCTTAGAAGTTTGCGCGGATTTTTTTGAAAGCTAGTAGGGTAGCTTAGCAGTTTATGGTTTAAATAGTTTGAACCAGCCTTTGTGTTTAAATAATGCTAACATAAATAGTCCAAGTAATAGCATAATACCAAGTACAATAAAGTAGCTGTAGCGCCCATGAAGTTCGGGCATATTATCGAAATTCATGCCGTAAACACCCGCAATAAACGTTAATGGGATAAAAATGGTGGAGACGATTGTCAACATCATCATAATGCCGTTCATACGGCTAGAGGTCATAGCCATATAACTATCGCGCATATCTGCTGTAAGCTCTCGATTAGATTCGACCATTTCTGTAAGCTTTGCTAAATGATCGTGGATATCACCGAAATAAGCTCTTTCCGATTTTTTCAGTGCAAAGCGATATGAGCTAAGTATTCGATACAATAAGTCACGCATTGGTAAAATAGTGCGCCGTAGATGGAGCAAATCACTACGGAATTCAAACACAATTTGCATTGCATTTACATTATTTTGATAAGTTAGTTCATCTTCAAGCGCATTTAAATGATCCTCGATTTTATATACAAGCGGGAAATAACTATCGACTATTTTATCGATTGTTTGATACGTCAGGAAAACGGCGCCTCGTTCCCAATACTTTGGCTGATCTTCTAAAAGCTTCTGAACCTTTTCAATCTCGGTTGTTTCGTTTTTGTGGAAAGTAACAATGAAATGGTCAGAAAGAAAAATATTTAATTCCTCAGCAATTAACGTTTCTTCATTTAATTTGTGAATAACGAAGAAATGATAGTCATCGTAAAAATCGAGTTTTGGTCGCTGTAGACGCATTAAGCAGTCTTCAATTGCAAGTGGATGAAAATGAAAAAATGTATCGAGCAAAAGTTCTTCTTCTGCAGTAGGGCAATTAAAATCTACCCAATACCACTCATAATCGTTTTGCTTAAGGTCTTCAAGTGGAAAGTCCTTAATTAATTGTTGATCTTTCGTCATGGCCATCGTGCGAATCACGGCAATCACCTCATATCTGTTTATCTCGTTTTAAGTACGTAAGAGGAGACATATCACCGCAAGATCATTACCTCATTTACTTATCGTACATTACTATATATTATAGGGATTCAAGTTACTCTTTATAGCATATCCAACCGCCGAATAGTGTTGTAGCAAAAAACCTCGAAGGCTGTGAAAAACCTGCCTGTTGTAACAGCGTAACAATCGCCTCCTCACGAATAAATGAAAGTGAGCGAATAGATTGCTCCATAGTCGCTATTTCCGTGCTTGAAAGTTTTGTGTGCTGTTGCCAATATGCGCGCCATAGGTCAAATTGGAGCTCTGTTTCAGCGGAGTTAAGTTGTCCGTATTTAGAAACAAGAACAAATGGTGCACCAGATTTTAAACGTTGTGCAATTTCTTTTAAGGTAGCAAGTTTCTCCTCGTAGGATTCAATAAAATGGAGTACTAATATACAGCTCGCCGCATCAAAGTGCATTGCTGGAACCGATGCAGTTAGTATTGTGCCTTGTAGTAGAGAAATATCATTTGGTAATGATTGCAGACGGTTTTCTGCAATTTTCAACATTGCTTCAGACGGATCTATACCGACAAATGACCAATCGGGTCTATGCTCGGCTAACTGTATAATTTCATTACCACTACCTGAGCCTACAACTAAAAAACTTGCTTGCTCTTGCAGTGTGGATTGATAAAAAGCTTTCGTTAAACGTAGCATGGCATCGTAACTTGGTAATGTCCTTCTTATACCCTTTTCATATTCGTTCGCAAGCGTGTTATTAAATTCCATCTAGTATCACATACCTTTCAAAAAAGTTTTAAAAATTTAAGCAGCTTTTGAAACTATTTTGCGTATAGTTCCGTAAATAGAAGTATTAATCATAATGACACACCATAAAGGAAGGTTGATATATATGGAAACAAAATGGTCTAAGGTAATCATACATGCCAGTGCGTTTTTTGCGCCATTTTTAGTGCCGATTTTATTTTTCCTAATTAGTTCTGATGAAGAAGTGAAAAGTTTTTCGGTGCAAGCGCTATTGTTCCAAATCGTGATGGGCATATTGATTGTAATTGCTGGTATCCTATCATTTGTATTAATCGGTTTACCGTTCTTACTAATATTCATCGCTATGGTATACATCGTACCTATTATCGGAATCGTGAAGGCCTTTTCAGATGAACCTTGGCGTTATCCAATCGTTGGTCGCTGGGTATAATTTTTAACGACGCAAGTATATGCTATGAGCATATGCTTGCGTTTTTTCTTTAAGCAAAAAGGGTACATTATAGACAAGAACGAGTAATATTTTTAGCGGACAAGTATTTTCTTAGTAGTCCATGCGCTTTTTTACACACAACTAAAAGCACGTCATGATGAAGGCAATATGTCATATCCATGCGCTTTACACAAATCTTTGTGCGAAATAATTGCAATTATTTTCAAGCGTTTTGTATAATATACTCAAAGATAGTCAAAGATAGTCAAAGTCAGTGAGGTAAGCGAGGTGTATTCTTAAAGTGCGTAATATTTCAGACATCATAGAAGGCTACTTAAAGCAAGTACTTGAATTAGGTGGAGAAGGGCATATTGAAATCAAACGTAGTGAAATTGCTGATAAATTTCAATGTGTGCCCTCACAAATAAATTATGTAATCAATACAAGATTTACAGCCGAGCGGGGTTACCTCGTTGAAAGTAAACGGGGTGGCGGTGGATACATTCGTATTTTACGTGTCCGTGCAAACTCACAAATTGATCTAATAGATGATGTGCTCTTGCAAATTGAAAGAGGAGCCTCGCAAACGGTTGCAGAAGGTTTAGTATATCGTTTAATTGACGAGCAGGTAATTTCAAAGCGAGAAGCGAAATTAATGTTAGCAGCGGTTGATCGTTCGACTTTAGATTTACAACTACCTTTACGGGATAGCATTCGTGCGAAAATTTTGCGAGCGATGTTAACAACCATTAAATATGAAAAGCAAAAATAAAGAGGTGATGGAAATGATTTGCGAACATTGCAAGCAGCGCAATGCAACAGTAACTGTGACACAAGTACAAAATGGGCAGAAGATGGAACACCATTATTGCGATGTCTGTGCCTCACAGTTCCATCCGTTCCATGCAGAGTTTAAACAAGAGCCTGTATCGATTCAACAATTATTATCCAACTGGTTTGGCTCACCTACATGGCAAAAAGTCGGTGAAAAACAGCAAGCGCCACCTCAGCAACAAACATGTCCACAATGTGGATTTACGTATAAGCGATTTTTGAAAGAGGGTAAATTCGGTTGCCCTAGTTGTTATGACACATTTAGCGAGCATTTGCCAAAGCTGTTTAATCGGATTCAAGCTGGACCGCAGCATATCGGTAAAATGCCTGGTGCTCAAAACAATGTTTTTGTCATTAAAAAACAGATTGAAGATATTCGGAAACGCATGAAGGATGCGGTGGACGAGGAACAATTTGAGGAAGCGGCGAAGCTTCGTGACAAGGCAAAAGATCTTGAGCAGCAGCTACAATTCGAAGGTGGTGATGTGTCATGATGATTGAATCGTTTTTAGAGCGTGCTACACCTGCATGGATGGATATGGAGGATGACTATTCAGATATTGTCATTAGTACACGCATCCGCCTTGCTAGAAACTTAGATGGATTTCGTTTTCCTTTAGTGTTCTCGGAAAACGAGGCTTTACAGGTAGAGCAGGCTGTCACCCACGCAATACAGGACAGTTCCAAGCTTCAAGAAAGATATTCTTACTTTTCTATAAAAGATTTAACAACGTTACAACGACAAATTTTAGTTGAAAAGCATTTAATTAGTCCGCAGCTAGCCAAAAAAGAGCAAGTCGGCGCAATGTTGTTATCTGAGGATGAATCTATTTGTATTATGGTGAACGAAGAAGACCATTTACGCATTCAATGTATGACGGCAAGTTTTCAACTTCAGAAGGCATATGAGCAAGCAAATAAGATTGATCGAGCCCTAGAAGGAGCCTTGCCGTATGCGTTTCGTGATACTTTTGGATATTTAACAAGTTGTCCTACAAATATCGGCACGGGATTACGTGCTTCTGTAATGATGCACCTTCCTGCGCTTACATTGACAGGTCAGATGAATCAAATCATCAATGCAATGACTCGTTTAGGGATGACCGTTAGGGGTATATACGGTGAAGGTAGTGAGAATCTTGGAAATATTTATCAAGTGTCAAATCAGATTACATTAGGAAAAACAGAAGAAGACATTTTAGCAGACATCCAAAGTGTTGCAGAAAAAATTATTCAAAAAGAACGACAAGCAAGAAGTAAGCTAATGGAAAAAGCGGAACTTGCATTAGAAGATCGTGTATACAGAGCTTTAGGAACACTAACGCATGCTCGAATTTTAACAAGTGAAGAAGCTGCTACTTGCATATCAAATGTGCGTTTAGGGGTCGATTTGCAGATGATTGATAATATTAAAGCAACCTCTTTAAACGAGTGTGTTGTCAGCATGCAGCCAGGATTTCTACAGCACTATGCAGGAGAGGTTTTACCGCCTGCTGAGCGAGACAGAGCAAGAGCAAAAATGCTGCGAGAGGCATTATTTCTAGAAGTTAAGAGTAAGCCTATTATAGGGGGAAAAGGAGAGGATTCATATGATGTTTAATCGTTTTACACAACGCGCACAAAAAGTATTACAGCTTGCACAGGAAGAGGCAATTCGTTGGAAGCACGAATCAATAGGAACAGAGCATATTCTTTTAGGGCTTATTCGTGAAGGCGGTGGTATAGCTGCGAAAGCATTAGAAGCCATCGATATTAGCCCTCAAATGATTGAAGCAGGTATTGAAGAGTTAGTCGGTAAAGGAACTGAGGATGTTGGACCAATCGTTCACTACACGCCTCGTGCGAAAAAAGTTATTGAATTATCGGTTGATGAGTCGCGTAAATTAGGTCATTCCTATATTGGCACAGAACATTTACTATTAGCGCTTATTCGTGAAGGCGAAGGGGTAGCTGCTCGTGTATTAAACAATGCTGGTGTGGGCTTAAACAAAGCTCGTCAGCAAGTATTATTGTTGTTGGGTAATAATGACAATGCACAATCTGGACAACAGGCTACACAGGCTGCAAATACGCCTACATTAGATAGCTTAGCGCGTGATTTAACACAGATTGCTCGTGAAGGTTCACTAGACCCTGTTATTGGTCGAAGTAAAGAAATTACACGTGTGATTGAAGTGCTATCACGTCGTACGAAAAACAACCCTGTGCTTATTGGTGAACCAGGGGTAGGTAAAACGGCGATAGCAGAAGGCTTAGCGCAACAAATTATTAACAACGAGGTACCAGAAATTCTCCGCGACAAACGTGTTATGACGCTTGATATGGGGACAGTTGTTGCGGGTACTAAATATCGTGGTGAATTTGAGGATCGTTTGAAAAAGGTAATGGATGAAATTCGCCAAGCAGGCAATGTCATTTTATTCATTGATGAATTACACACGCTTATCGGTGCAGGTGGGGCAGAAGGTGCCATTGACGCTTCTAACATTTTAAAACCATCTTTAGCACGCGGTGAATTGCAATGTATTGGTGCGACAACATTAGATGAGTACCGCAAATACATTGAAAAAGATGCAGCTTTAGAGCGTCGTTTCCAGCCTATTCAAGTTGATGAGCCAACGGTTGAAGAAGCTATTCAAATTATTCACGGCTTACGTGATCGCTATGAGGCGCATCACCGTGTGAAAATTACAGATGAAGCAATTGAGGCAGCGGCAAAAATGGGTGATCGTTATATTTCAGACCGCTTCCTGCCTGATAAAGCAATCGACTTAATTGATGAAGCTGGTTCAAAAGTACGCTTACGTTCATTCGCAGTGCCACCAAATTTAAAGGCATTGGAAGATAAACTTGAAAATGTGCGCTCTGAGAAAAATGCGGCTGTATCTGGTCAAGAATTTGAAAAGGCTGCGTCTTTAAGAGATACAGAGCAAAAGCTAAAAGACGAAATCGAAACAACGCGTAAAACATGGAAAGAAGAACAAGGTAAAGCCGAATCAAAAGTAACGGTAGACGATGTGGCAGCTGTCGTGTCGATGTGGACGGGAATTCCTGTTGCAAAAATTGCACATGAAGAATCATCTAAACTATTACAGCTTGAGGAAGAATTACACAAACGTGTTGTTGGGCAAGGTGAGGCTGTTGAGGCAATCTCTCGTGCCATTAGACGCGCAAGAGCAGGTTTAAAAGATCCGAAGCGTCCAATTGGTTCATTTATTTTCCTTGGTCCTACAGGGGTCGGAAAAACAGAACTTGCAAGAGCTCTTGCAGAAGTAATGTTTGGTGATGAAGATGCGATGATTCGCGTTGATATGTCCGAATATATGGAGAAACATTCGACTTCACGTTTAGTTGGTTCACCTCCAGGTTATGTAGGGTTTGATGATGGTGGTCAGCTGACTGAAAAAGTACGACGCAAACCATATTCTGTTGTGCTACTTGATGAAATTGAAAAAGCTCACCCAGATGTTTTCAATATTTTACTTCAAGTACTTGAAGATGGTCGTTTAACGGATTCTAAAGGACGTGTCGTTGATTTCCGCAATACGGTTGTCATTATGACTTCCAACGTCGGCGCAGACGCGTTAAAGTATCAGAAAAATCTTGGTTTCAGCTTAGGAAGCTCAGAGTCGAAGCACAAAGATATGAAGGGTACAATGCTAGAAGAACTGAAAAAAGCATTCCGTCCAGAATTTTTAAACCGTATCGACGAAATGATCGTGTTCCACTCACTAGAGAAAGAACACTTAAAAGAAATCGTATCAATGATGGCTAAGTCCTTAACAAAACGTCTACAGGAGCAGGATATTACGTTAGAGTTAACCGATGCTGCACTTAATAAAATTGCGGAGGAAGGCTATGATCCTCAATATGGTGCACGTCCATTACGTCGTGCATTGCAAAAACAAGTGGAAGACCGTCTATCGGAAGAACTGCTTAAAGGCAATGTAGAAAAAGGAAACCAAGTTGTAATCGATTATGCGAATGATGAATTCGTTGTTCAGAAAAAAGAGGGCGTTTCAATTTCTAAATAAGCAGGTCGTTTATTGTTAACAAGATGATTTACAAAGACAGCGAGGCCTATAGTGCCAAGCTGTCTTTTTTTATGTAAAATGAATATAAGAACAAATATTCGAGGTGGTACTATGGCGAAGAAAAAAACTAAATTTGTCTGTACGGGTTGTGGTTATGAATCTGCAAAATGGATGGGCCGTTGTCCAGGATGTGGAGAATGGAATAAGATGGTTGAAGAAGTGGAGGTCGTTGCAAAAGGTCCCCGTGGAGCATTCCAACATTCGGCGACAGTAACACAGAAGGCTATACCTATTATACAAGTGGAAGCAGCTGAGGAGTCTCGGGTAGCTACAGAAATGGGCGAGCTCAATCGGGTTTTAGGTGGAGGCATCGTGCCAGGTTCCCTTGTATTAATCGGTGGTGATCCTGGGATTGGGAAATCAACGCTTTTATTACAAGTATCAGCGTTGCTATCAAATAAAGGTCACCGTGTGCTGTATATCTCTGGTGAAGAATCTATTCGACAAACGAAATTGCGTGCAGAGCGTTTAGGAGTAATTTCACAAGAGCTTTATATTTATTCGGAGACGAATTTAGAGCTATTAAACCAAACAATAGAGGATGTACAGCCGAAGTTTGTTATCGTGGACTCCATACAAACAGTTTTCCATCCTGAGGTGACGAGTGCACCTGGTAGTGTCTCGCAAGTACGTGAATGTACAGCAGAGCTTATGCGAATTGCCAAAACGAAAGGCATTGCTATTTTCTTAGTAGGGCATGTAACGAAGGAAGGGCAAATTGCAGGGCCGCGTATATTAGAGCATATGGTGGATACAGTGCTGTATTTCGAAGGAGAGCGCCATCACAACCACCGTATTTTGCGGAGTCAGAAAAACCGCTTCGGTTCAACAAATGAAATTGCTATTTTTGAAATGCTTCAAGGTGGATTAAAGGAAGTATTGAATCCATCCGAGTTGTTTTTACAGGAGCGCTCACAAGGTGCGGCAGGCTCAACAATTGTGGCATCGATGGAGGGAACACGACCGATTTTAGTAGAAATTCAATCGCTTGTGACGCCGACGAGCTTCAATTATCCAAAACGTATGGCTACAGGCGTAGACCAAAACCGCGTGCAATTGCTGATGGCGGTGCTTGAGAAGCGGATGGGCCTCATGCTACAAGCACAGGATGCATATATTAAAGTTGCTGGCGGTGTGAAGCTAGATGAGCCTGCAATTGATCTAGCGGTGTTGACGAGTATTGTTTCTAGTTTTAAAGATCAGGCAGTGCGTGCTACAGACTGCTTTATTGGGGAAGTAGGTTTAACAGGAGAGGTTCGTCGTGTAACACGTATTGAACAGCGTGTAATTGAAGCAGCAAAACTAGGCTTTAAACGAGCGTTTATTCCAGCCTCTAATATAGGTGGCTGGGACTTCCCACAAGGCATCGAGATTGTTGGTGTAGAGACGATTAAGGATGCATTAAATGCCTGCTTTAGAGAACTATAAATAAAATAATAGTTTTCCAAAAAGAACACCAACATTTTTTAGCAGTGTAAAATTAGCGTCTAAGTGCTTGTGCGTGGAGGCTTTATTCTATAGTGGAACATTCTAAATGATGTAATTCAATAAATTAGTGCATGTTGGGACACCCTAGCATGCACTTTTCCTCCCCTATGACAGTAGTCATAAAATTTCATAAAATTGGCTAACAATTATTGTGGAAATAATGCATCTCTCTAGGCTTTAATAACGTCCTATAAAATGCAGTTAAAATAATAATGTTTTGATGGGCTCAAAAAAGATTTTCTACTGAAAAATATGTATAATCGATTATAAGAATTGGAGGTGACAGTATGAAAAAATTTATTCAAATTGCTTTTTTACTGATTGGAGGAGCTTTAGGCCTTGTTTTCTTACCGCCATTATACGAATTGCTTCATTTATCATCTAATCCTTGGCTTGATAATCCTTATGTATCAGTTGCTTTAGGGGCGCTTTTACTATTTACATTATCATTTGCATTTTCCGACTATTTCGTTCGGCTTATTAGCTGGATGGAAGAGGTACTATTTAAAGTACCTGTTGGAGATTTATTATTTGGTACGCTTGGGCTAATTATAGGACTTATCGTTGCCTATTTCCTAGGCTTTGCGATTGATAGTGTTCAGTTACCTGTTATTACAGAAGTAATACCAATTATCCTTTCGTTTGTGCTTGGATATTTGGGCTTCCGTGTAGGCTTTAAGAAGCGAGATGAGCTATTACAGTTATTTACATTGCGTGGACATAATGCGAAGAAAAAAGCAGCTGAAGGTATTGAAGTTCCAGAAATTCGTGGTAGTTATAAATTGCTAGATACGAGCGTTATTATAGACGGGCGTATAGCGGATATTTCAGAAACGGGCTTTATCGAAGGTGTCCTAGTGGTGCCGCAGTTTGTGCTAACGGAGCTTCAGCATATTGCAGATTCCTCAGATACATTAAAACGTACAAGAGGTCGCCGTGGTTTGGATATATTAAAAAAACTGCAAGATGAACGTATGACAAAAGTAGAGATTACCGAAGAAGATTTTGAAGATGTGCAGGAAGTCGATTTAAAACTTGTGCGTCTTGCAAAGAAAATGGGTAATGATACGCAAATTGTTACGAATGATTTCAACTTGAACAAAGTATGTGAGCTACACCAAGTGCAAGTGTTAAACATCAATGATTTGGCAAATGCGGTAAAACCAGTGGTGATTCCTGGTGAGGATATGCAGGTTGTCGTTATTAAAGATGGGAAAGAGTATAACCAAGGTGTCGCTTATTTGGATGATGGCACGATGATAGTTGTAGAAGGTGGCCGCAGTTATATAGGACAGGCGATTACAGTAACGGTAACGAGCGTGCTACAAACATCAGCAGGTCGTATGATTTTTGCCAAGCCAAAGGATGATTAGGAAGTGGGAAATGTGCAGTATGAAGTAGTACTTCCAGCAGCAGGTAGCGGGAAGCGAATGGGAGCAGGACAAAATAAATTATTTTTAGAGCTTTTAGGGAAACCAATTTTAATACACACATTGGAAGTATTTGAACAACATGAAAACTGTACAGGAATTTGGCTTGCAGTGAAGCCAGAGGAGCGAGCGTTTATTCGAGAAATGCTTGCGAGCTACGGTATCTCTAAAGTCAAGGGCTTGCCTGATGGTGGAGCAGAGCGTCAACATTCGGTTCATTCCTGCATGAAGGAAATGGAGCAAGTGGATATTGTTTTAGTGCATGATGCAGCACGTCCATTTATTACGCATGCTATTATTGCAAACCTTGTGCAAAGTGCTCATGATTTTGGTGCTGCTATTGCTGGTGTTCGTGCGAAGGATACGATGAAAAAAGTCCGTGACGGTATCATTGAAGAAACAGTGGATCGTGAAAGCCTGTGGATGATACAAACACCGCAAGCCTTCCGATTTGATTTGATTGTAGAGGCCGAAGATGTTGCCGAGAAAGTTGGCTTTTTAGGCACAGATGAGGCAATGCTAGTTGAACGTCTTGGTCATGCCGTTCATATCGTAGAGAGTACTTACGAGAATGTGAAGATGACAACTAAAGAAGATTTACTATTTGGTGAAGCAATTTTGCGTCGCCGAGTGGCGGAAACTTATTAAAAAAACTTTGAAATCTCATCAGTTGATTGTAGCTGATGGGATTTTTTTTATTAATCTTGACCAAACTATTAAAAACATTAAGTTTGTTGCGTATGTAAAGAGTATTGATCATGAGGTAGAGAGCTCAATTTCCTAGGAAATATGGTAAACTGTCTATAAATATAAAACATAAAGGCAGGTGAATGCTGTTACAATTATTTCAGTTGTAACGGCAGTATTGTATGTTTCGAGTAGGACAAGGTTTTGACGTACATGCTTTTGAAGAAGGGCGTCCACTAATTATTGGTGGTATTACAATTCCTCATGAAAAAGGTTTAGTAGGGCATTCGGATGCAGATGTATTATTACACACAGTAACTGACGCAGCACTTGGGGCAATAGGTGAAGGTGATATTGGGCGTCATTTTCCAGATACAGATCCTGAATGGAAAGATGCTGACTCAGCAAAGTTGCTAGAGTATATTTGGAAAATCGTTGAAGACAAAGGCTATGTGCTAGGCAATGTGGATTGCACGATTATGGCACAACGTCCAAAAATGGCACCATATATTGAACAGATGAGAAATCGTATTGCAACGCTATTAAACGCAGATGCATCACAAGTAAATGTCAAAGCTACAACTACTGAAAGATTGGGCTTTACTGGTCGAGAAGAAGGCATTGCATCGATGGCAACGATTTTATTGATAAAAAAATAAAAAATGGCGCGTGTTCAATTCCTATAGCACGCGCTACTTTTATTTCCTATACTACAGTGGTAAAATGAACAAAGTTAAAAAAGGTCGGAATTATTTTCAGACGAACATTAGGAGGCATTTAATTATGACGAAAGAAGTTCGCGTTCGTTACGCGCCATCACCAACAGGATTTTTACATATCGGTGGTGCACGTACAGCGTTATTCAACTATTTATATGCAAAACATCATAACGGTAAATTCATCGTGCGTATTGAAGATACGGATATTGAGCGTAATGTAGAAGGTGGAGAAGCGTCTCAGTTAGATAACTTAAAATGGTTAGGTATCGAATATGATGAATCAATCGATATCGGTGGTCCATATGCACCTTATCGTCAAATGGAACGCCTAGATATTTATAAAGAGCATGCTGAAAAGTTATTACAAGAAGGTAAAGCTTATAAATGTTTCTGTTCATCAGAAAAATTAGAAGCATCTCGTGAAGAACAAAAAGCTCGTGGCGTTGCAGCACCAACTTATGATGGTACTTGCCGTCATTTATCTGCGGAAGAAGTAGCGGCTAAAGAAGCGGCTGGTGAACAATATACGATTCGTATGCGTGTTCCTGAAAACGTAACATATGATTTTGACGATTTAGTGCGTGGACAAGTATCGTTCGAGTCAAAAGATGTGGGCGATTGGGTACTTGTGAAAGCAAATGGTATTCCAACATACAATTATGCGGTAGTATTAGATGATCATTTTATGGAAATCTCACACGTATTCCGTGGAGAAGAGCATTTATCAAATACACCAAAACAAATGATGATTTTTGATGCGTTTGGCTGGGAATATCCTCGCTTTGGACATATGACATTAATCATTAACGAAAACCGCAAAAAATTATCAAAACGTGATGAGTCAATTATTCAATTCGTAACACAATATAAAGACCTTGGTTATTTACCAGAAGCTATGTTCAATTTCTTCGCTTTACTAGGCTGGTCTCCTGAAGGGGAAGAAGAGATTTTCTCAAAAGAAGAATTTATTAAACTCTTTGATGAGAAACGTTTATCAAAATCGCCATCTATGTTTGATAAGCAAAAACTTACTTGGATGAATAATCAATACATCAAAAAATTATCTTTAGAAGAAGTAGTGGCTTTATCTTTACCACACTTACAAAAAGCTGGCTTATTACCAGAAGAGTTAACAGCAGAAGAGCATGCTTGGGCAACGGATTTAATCGCACTTTACCATGAGCAAATGAGCTTTGGTGCTGAAATTGTAGAGCTATCTCGCCTATTCTTTAACGATCATATTGAATATGATGAGGAAGCAAAAGCAGTTTTAGCTGGTGAGCAAGTGCCAGAGGTAATGGCTGCATTTAAAGCACAACTTGAAAATTTAGAAGAATTTACACCTGAAGCTGTTAAAGCGGCTATCAAAGCTGTACAGAAAGAAACAGGTCATAAAGGTAAAAATTTATTTATGCCAATCCGTGTAGTGGCGACAGGTGAAACACATGGTCCAGAGCTTCCAAATGCTATTTGTTTAATCGGTAAAGAGAAAACAATTGACCGTGTAGAAAAATTCGCGAAATAATAGAAATTAATTGACAATCTGTTTCTTCGATGTAAAATGAATGTACATTGAGAAAGCGTTGATAAGGAGAAGTACGTGGCGCATGCTCTAAAGAGAGGACCATCACCGGCTGAAAGTGGTCTGAGCCAAGGCAAAACCGAAATGCACCTTTGAGCATAGAGCTGAACATAAGTAGGCTTTATCGAATCGTTCCCGTTATAGGACGTCCAAAGTGGAAGGCTTGTGCCTTCAATCAGAGTGGAACCGCGCAAATTCAGCGTCTCTGTCATTCCTTTTTAGGAATGATAGGGGCGCTTTTTATTATTTTTTTATGATTTTCAAGTGTTAGATGGAAAAGGGAAATCATTACTAATAACAAATAGGTTTAAAAGAAATTTTTGCTTGGGGTTATTGTAAGGTTTGAAATAACGTAGTCGAGTCGCAAACACACATTGAATCAAAAAGGGGGAGTTTTTGATGTTTAAAAGAATAAAGGAAGATGTAGAGACAATTTTTGAAAATGATCCAGCAGCGCGCAGTGTACTTGAAGTTGTGTTAACATATTCAGGTCTGCATGCTACATGGGCACATCGTGTTGCACACTGGTTTTTTAAAAGACGTTTTTATTTTATCGCACGTGTGATTTCACAAGTAAGTCGCTTCTTTACAGGAATTGAAATACACCCTGGTGCTAAAATTGGTCGTCGCTTCTTTATTGACCACGGCATGGGCGTTGTTATAGGGGAAACGTGTGAGATAGGTGATAATGTAACACTTTATCAAGGTGTAACGCTTGGTGGTACAGGGAAAGAAAAAGGCAAACGCCATCCGACATTAGAAGATAATGTGTTAGTTGCCACTGGTGCAAAAGTATTAGGTTCTATTACAATTGGTGAGAATAGTAAAATTGGTGCGGGTTCAGTCGTCTTAAAAGAAGTACCACCAAATTCTACTGTAGTCGGTATCCCTGGTAAAGTAGTCATGAGAGATGGGGTTCGTTTGGAGAAAAAACTAGACCATCAAAATATTCCTGACCCAGTAGAGGAACGTTGTCAAGGTTTCGAAAAGCAAATAGCAGCATTGCAAAAAGAAATCGGACGCTTACAAAAGGAGAGAGAAACACAATGAGTATTCAAATTTTTAACTCATTAACAAGACAAAAAGAAACTTTCGTACCGCTAGAAGAAGGAAAAGTGAAAATGTATGTTTGCGGTCCGACTGTTTATAACTATATTCATATTGGGAATTCACGTCCTGTCATTGTGTACGATACGGTACGACGATATTTTCAATATAAAGGCTACGATGTGAAATTTGTATCAAATTTCACAGATGTGGACGATAAAATTATTAAAGCAGCAAATGAACTTGGTGAAGAAGTGCATGAGCTTACAGACCGTTTTATTGCTGCTTATTTTGAGGATGTTACTGCATTAGGATGCAAAAAGGCAGATGTACACCCTCGTGTCACAGATCATATGGATGACATTATTGAATTTATTAAAGTGTTAATCGAAAAAGGATATGCGTATGAATCTGCAGGTGATGTTTATTACCGAACTCGGAAATTTAATGGCTACGGTAAGCTTTCACATCAATCGGTGGACGATTTAAAAATCGGCGCACGTATCGAAGCAGGCGAGAAAAAAGACGATGCATTAGATTTTGCTTTATGGAAAGCGGCAAAACCAGGTGAGATATATTGGGAAAGTCCTTGGGGCAACGGACGTCCAGGCTGGCATATTGAATGCTCTGTTATGGCACGTGAGCATTTAGGTGATACAATTGATATACATGCAGGTGGTCAAGATTTAACATTCCCGCACCATGAAAATGAAATTGCACAATCTGAAGCGCATAACGATACAACATTTGCGCGCTACTGGATGCATAATGGATATATTAATATTGATAATGAAAAAATGTCTAAATCCCTTGGTAATTTTGTACTTGTAAACGATATTCGTAAACAAATCGATCCGCAAATTTTACGTTTCTTTATGTTATCTGTACATTATCGTCACCCAATTAACTTTGCTAAAGATTTGGTAGATGCTGCTGCTACTGGTTTAGAGCGCATTCGTACTTCCTACAATAACGTTAAGTACCGCCTGTCTGCTACTGCTAGTCTAGGTGATCACTCGGATGAATGGCTCCAACAAATCGCTACACAAAAAGCGCAATTTGAAGAAGCGATGGATGATGATTTCAATACAGCAAATGCTATTTCAGTATTATTTGAATTAGCTCGTATTGCTAATATTTATTTGAATGAAACAAATACTGATGAAAAAGTTTTAGTCACTTTTGTTGAAACTTTTGAGGTATTAGGTGACGTCTTAGGTATTGAATTTGCAAAAGAAGTTGAACTGCTAGACGAAGAGATTGAAGCACTCTTGCAAGAACGCGTTGAAGCACGTAAAAACCGTGACTTTGCTCGTTCAGATGAAATCCGCGACCATTTACAGGCGCAAGGTATCATTTTAGAGGATACACGCCAAGGGACAAGATGGAAACGAGGGTAAGTAACTTGGATAAACTCCGAAATGAAGATGTTAAGCAATTAAATGCATTAGCGCTCGCATATATGGGAGATGCGGTTTTAGAACAAAAGGTCCGCGAGTATTTACTGCGTAGTGGCCGTGTAAAGCCGAATACACTCCATAGAGAAGCAACACATTATGTATCAGCAAAGGCACAGTCTACGATTGTACATCGAATGATGGATGAAAACTATTTAACAGAGCAGGAATTGGCGGTGTTCCGACGTGGACGCAATGCCAAGTCCGGTTCTGTTCCGAAAAATACCGATGTCCAAACATATCGGAATAGCTCTGGCTTTGAGGCTGTACTTGGAAGCTTGTACTTACTAGGTGAATTAGAACGCGTTTATGACATCATTGCATACGCTATTCAAATAATCGAGGAATTAAAAGGAGTGTCAAAATAATGGCAGAACAAAATGGTGAAATTATTGCCGGTAAAAACCCAGTGTTAGAAGCACTTCGTTCAGGCCGCGATATGAATAAAGTATGGATTGCAGAAGGTGTTAAAAAATCAGGGGTCAATGAACTGCTTGATTTGGCGCGAGAACGTGGCATCATTGTTCAATTCGTACCGAAGAAAAAGGTCGATCAATTATCAGATGCTAATCATCAAGGAATTGTTGCTTCTGTTGCAGCGTATAGCTATGCGGAAATAGATGATTTATTTGCAGCGGCACAAAAAAAACAAGAAGATCCGTTTTTCTTAATATTAGATGAGTTAGAAGACCCGCATAATTTAGGCTCTATTATGCGTACAGCAGATGCAATTGGTGTACATGGTATTATTATTCCAAAGCGTCGCTCAGTAAGTTTAACAGCGGTTGTGGCGAAGGCTTCTACAGGAGCGATTGAGCATGTACCTGTCGTGCGTGTTAATAACCTGGCCCAAACAGTTGATGAATTAAAAGAGCGTGGCGTATGGATTGCTGGTACAGATGCAAAAGGTTCTGCGGATTATCGAAAAATGGATGCAACCTTACCACTTGCCATTATTATTGGTAGTGAGGGTAAAGGAATGGGGCGCCTGTTAAAAGAGAAATGTGACTTTTTATATCATCTACCTATGGTCGGGCATGTCACATCATTAAATGCTTCTGTAGCTGCCGCACTTTTAATGTACGAAGTGTATCGTAAACGTCAAGAAGCGAATGAGTAACGATGAAAAACATTTTGCTTGTTGACGGCTATAATATGATTGGAGCTTGGAAAGAGCTACGTCCATTACGTGACACAAATTTTGAAGATGCCCGTAAGCGATTAATTGAGCTTATGGCTGAATACAAAGCGGCGATAGGGTGGCGCGTAATTGTAGTTTTTGACGCCCATCTTGTGCCTGGTGTGGAACAATCTTATATAGAGAATGGTGTCGAAATCATTTATACAAGGAAAAATGAAACAGCAGATGAACGCATTGAAAAGATGACACATGAACTTAAGGCAAGACATGTACAAATTCATGTTGCGACTTCCGATATGGCAGAGCAAAGTGTTATTTTTGGTAATGGTGCACTACGCAAATCGGCAAGAGAGCTTGAAATTGATATGAGCATTATTCAGCATAAAATTTCTCATGATGTAAAACGAAAGCAAGATAGCAAGCCACCTTCGCGCATTGAACTGAAGCCGGATGTGGCACTTGCATTCGAAAAGTGGCGTCGAGGATTAAAATGATTGATTGACGCATATTTTCCAATTCCGTTATACTGTTCCTAATTATCTGTTGCAGCTGAGGTGATACCATGTTTAAAAATAGTATTGTACAAGTGACACAAGATTTTGAACGATTCAATGATGAAGAGCTTATTGAAATGGTGCATCAAGGTAATACAGATGCGTTAGATTTTTTAATTACAAAATACCGTTTGCTAGTAAGAGCAAAGGCAAGGTCCTATTTTTTAATTGGGGCTGATAAAGAAGATATTGTGCAAGAAGGTATGATTGGCTTGTATAAGGCAGTCCGCGACTTTAAAGGGGACAAGCTGGCTTCTTTCCGAGCTTTTGCAGAGTTATGTATTACAAGACAAATTATTACAGCTATTAAAACCGCAACAAGGCAAAAACATATTCCGCTAAATTCCTATGTTTCTTTAGATAAGCCTATTTTTGATGAGGAATCAGATCGCACATTGATGGATGTGTTAACGGGCGCTATTATGGATGATCCAGAAGAGTTAATGATTCATAGAGAAGAGTTTGGTTATTTAGAAGAGAAAATGAGCGAAATTTTGAGTGAATTGGAGCTACAAGTATTAGCTCTATACTTAGATGGACAATCTTATCATGAAATTTCTGCAAAATTGAATCGGCATGTGAAGTCAATTGATAACGCTTTGCAACGAGTTAAGCGGAAATTAGAGCGTCATTTAGTGCTCGAGGAAATGTTATAGAGCGCATGTACCCTTGTTGACATTGACAATTTTAGGTGTTAGTCTTTAAAAGACAAAGTGCCGAAAAGGTGATTTCATGACAAAGAAAGTCGTGCTAAATTGCGAAAAATGCGGATCGAGAAATTACACATTTCCTGCTAAGGGAGATACTACTGTACGTCTCGAATTAAAGAAATTTTGCTCGCATTGCAATGAACATACAGTGCATAAACAAACGTTATAAAATATTTTGTAAATAGACAGATATGATTGATTCGGAGGTTAGGCTAGAATGGGCAAGATTAAAAGTTTTTTCAGCGACGTAATGTCGGAAATGCGAAAAACTAGCTGGCCAAAAAGTAAAGAACTGACGAAATATACAGTCGTTGTAATTTCAACTGTAGTAATTATGGCTTTATTTTTTGTGTTAGTAGACTTAGGTATTTCATCATTATTCCGCTGGTACTTAGATTTATAATTTAGAAAAGAGCATGTTAATACTTTTGAAAATAGCCCGTCCATTACAATAACGGGTTTTTTCGTTTGTTTTATGAAGTGAAGAGCAGTAAAATGTTCTCATTATGATAAGTGTGGCTACCAGTATAAGTATGTTGGTAACGATAGATGACTATGCTAATTAGGTATATATCATCGAGCTTTCGCTTGCTATGGCGAAAGCTATGTTTTTCTATTGGGAAGTTTGTGAAAAAGAATAAAGGATGCACTTTGCATATCGCGATCATTTTCACTTTTATTTGTAAGGGAGGGACGGACGAATAGTCCTAGCAGTTATGGAGAAAAATTGGTATGTTGTTCATACGTATTCGGGGTATGAAAACCGTGTAAAAGCAAACCTAGAAAAACGTGTTGAAACAATGGGGATGCAAGATAAAATCTTCCGTGTGATCGTGCCTGAGCACGAGGAAACAGAAATGAAAGACGGCAAAAAGAAGACAATGATGCGTAAGGTCTTTCCTGGTTATGTTCTAGTAGAGCTAATTATGACAGATGATTCTTGGTATGTTGTCCGCAATACACCAGGCGTAACTGGCTTTATCGGCTCATCAGGTGGTGGGGCAAAACCAACACCTTTATTACCAGAAGAAGCAGATCGTCTATTAGAGCAAATGGGTATGACTGATAAAATTGTTGAAATCGATATTACTATTGGTGAAGCAGTTGAAGTATTAGAAGGACCGTTTGCGCACTTCCAAGGACGTGTTGAAGAAATCGACGCTGAAAAAGGAAAACTGAAAGTATCTGTAGATATGTTTGGTCGCGAAACGATTATGGAACTGGATTTTGAGCAAATTCAAAAATTATAGTTTTACTTTCTAGTTAACATATTACGTATGATTAAGCGTATATCGCAGATTTTGTTAATTACTACTTGCTTAAAAAAATTAAAAGTGGTATCATTTCAAAGGTCAGACTGTCATACTTCGGATGACGTCTGTAATGATAATTTTAATGTTATCGGCACTTAGCTGACAGACAGATATTGAGTGGGAGGGGCAACCCAATTACCACATCACGGACTTAAGGAGGTGTGTCTCGTGGCTAAAAAAGTTATTAAAGTTGTTAAACTTCAAATCCCTGCTGGTAAAGCAAACCCAGCTCCACCGGTTGGTCCTGCATTAGGTCAAGCAGGTGTGAACATCATGGGATTCTGTAAAGAATTCAATGCGCGTACTGCTGATCAAGCTGGTCTTATTATTCCAGTTGAAATTTCAGTATTTGAGGACCGTTCATTTACTTTCATTACGAAAACTCCACCTGCAGCAGTTTTACTTAAAGTAGCAGCTGGTATCCAATCTGGATCTGGTGAACCAAACCGTAAAAAAGTTGCAACGGTTAAACGTGATAAAGTTCGCGAAATCGCTGAAACTAAAATGCCAGACCTTAACGCTGCTTCAGTTGAAGCTGCTATGTTAATGGTTGAAGGTACTGCACGAAGCATGGGTATTGTTATCGAAGACTAATCCCAGTTACTTGATGTTTTTGTTTTTGGAAGGTTGCGGAGTTTCTTTGTGAACGCGCAACCTTTATTCGTGGGAGGTAAAATCCGCTATAACCACAATCAAGGAGGAAATATATAATGGCTAAAAAAGGTAAAAAACTGCAAGATGCAGCGAAATTAATCGACCGTAACAACGTATACGGCGCACAAGAAGCAATCGAACTTGCTCAAAAAACTAGCTCAGTAAACTTCGACGCTACTGTAGAAGTTGCTTTTCGTTTAGGAATCGATACTCGTAAAAATGACCAACAAATCCGTGGAGCAGTAGTACTTCCAAACGGTACTGGTAAAACTCAACGCGTATTAGTTTTCGCTAAAGGTGAAAAACTTAAAGAAGCAGAAGCTGCTGGCGCTGATTATGTAGGCGATGCAGAATACATCCAAAAAATCCAACAAGGTTGGTTTGACTTCGATGTAATCGTAGCAACTCCTGACATGATGGGTGAAGTTGGTAAACTTGGTCGCGTATTAGGACCTAAAGGTTTAATGCCAAACCCTAAAACAGGTACAGTTACTTTCGACGTAACAAAAGCAATCGAAGAAATCAAAGCTGGTAAAGTAGAATACCGCGCTGACAAAGCTGGTATTATCCACGCTCCTATCGGTAAAGTTTCTTTCTCTACAGAAAAATTAGTAGAAAACTTCTTAACTGTATTTGACGTTGTTCAAAAAGCAAAACCTGCTGCAGCTAAAGGTACTTACATGAAATCTGTAAATGTTACAACTACAATGGGTCCAGCTATCAAAATTGATGCTGCTAACGTAGTAGTAAAATAATTTATTATAAATCGGTTGACAGCTATCCGTATCTTTGGTAAGATGGATGCTGTTGTGAATCATCCATTTGTACCGTAGACAGTAGGAGTGACTTGTCACTTAATGATCCTACCGAGGACATCGGAATTCGGATTCTTATTTTAAAGATGATGACTTTCAGCCTCTGTGTCTATATGACCCAGAGGCTTTACTTTTGTCGGTATAAATGACCCATTCTAATAGGAGGTGTCATCATGAGCAAAGCAATCGAAAACAAACAATCACAAGTGCAAGAAATCACTGAAAAATTCCAAGGCGCTGCTTCTGTAGTAGTTGTGGATTACCGTGGTCTTAATGTTGCACAAGTGACTGAACTTCGTAAACAACTTCGTGAAGCTGGTGTTGAGTTCAAAGTTTACAAAAACACTTTAACTCGTCGTGCTGCTGAAGCTGCTGGCGTTGAAGGAATCAATGAAGTATTAACTGGTCCTAACGCAATCGCGTTCTCATCTGAAGATGTTGTAGCCCCTGCTAAAATCATCAACGAGTTCGCTAAGAAAAACGAAGCTTTAGAAATTAAAGCGGGTATCATTGAAGGTACAATCTCTTCTGTTGAAGATGTTAAAGCACTTGCAGAACTTCCATCACGCGAAGGTCTTCTTTCAATGCTTTTATCTGTACTTCAAGCTCCAGTGCGCAACTTCGCACTTGCAACAAAAGCTGTTGCAGAACAAAAAGAAGAACAAGGCGCGTAATTCCTTACGTCGCATAACTTCCGCGGCTTGACCGCAAAAAACTAAAACCATATCCAATTAGGAGGAAATTATAATGAACAAAGAGCAAATCTTAGAAGCTATCAAAGCTATGACAGTTCTTGAATTAAACGATTTAGTAAAAGCTATCGAAGAAGAATTCGGTGTAACAGCTGCTGCTCCAGTAGCAGTAGTTGCTGGCGGTGCTGCTGCAGCTGAAGAAAAAACAGAATTCGACGTAGTATTAGCATCTGCTGGTGCTGAAAAAATCAAAGTAATCAAAGTGGTTCGCGAAATCACTGGTTTAGGTCTTAAAGAAGCTAAAGAAGTTGTAGATAACGCTCCTAAAGCTCTTAAAGAAGGCGTTTCTAAAGATGAAGCTGAACAAATCAAAGCTAAACTTGAAGAAGTTGGCGCATCTGTAGAAGTTAAGTAATCTCGTATTACTTTTATACAAAAGGAAGCTCGTCATTGTGGCGAGCTTTTTCTTCATTCTGAGGAGGCGTGAAAATGTCAGATCACTATTATACAAGTAAGCCTCAAACTGAAAGTAAACCTCGTCACTGGACGTTCAAGTTACTTGGGCATACGTTTTCCTTTGAAACGGATGCAGGTGTATTTAGTAAAAGCGAAGTAGATTTTGGATCCCGTGTATTAATAGATGCGTTTCAAATGCCAGATGTAGATGGTGCGATTTTTGATGTAGGCTGTGGCTATGGACCAATTGGATTATCAATTGCCAAGACGAATCCTGAGCGCACTGTTTTAATGATGGATATTAATGAACGAGCGGTTGCGCTTTCTCAAAAAAATGCGCAAGTAAACGGTGTTCAAAATGTACGAATATTTGTCAGTGACGGACTATCGAATGTAGATGATGAGGCGAAGGCTGCAGCTATTTTAACCAATCCTCCAATTCGGGCAGGAAAGGACACGGTTTTCCGCTTTTACGATGGTGCTTATAACAAGTTAGTGACTTCTGGAGAGCTATGGGTAGTAATTCAGAAGAAGCAAGGTGCGCCATCAACGGTTAGCTATTTAGAAGAAAAATTTTCTGAAGTCGATGTTGTGGAGAAGAAAAAAGGATACTGGATAGTGCGTGCAAAAAAATAAATGAAATATGTATAAAATATTGACTTGACAAAACGGCTATGATAATATGATACAATGCAAAAATATTATTTTGAGGTCGTGTGCCCTTTTGGTATATGAATGATTTTATATGGGTATACTTGCCAAGATAAGTTTAGTTAACCGAAAATGAGATCTTTTGAAGACTCGTTTTCTTTTTGTCTTTCGAAATCATACACTATTTGGATGATTTTGCAAAGACCTAATATCGCTTTATTGAGGGGTGAATGAGTTGACAGGTCAACTAGTTCAGTACGGACAACACCGCCAGCGTAGAAGCTTTGCGCGTATTAAAGAGGTGCTTGAGCTTCCAAATCTGATTGAGATTCAAACGGCGTCTTACGAGTGGTTCCTTGAAGAAGGTTTACGTGAAATGTTCCGTGACATTTCGCCGATCGAGGACTTTACAGGTAATCTTTCATTAGAATTCATCGATTATTCTTTAGGTGATCCTAAATATGATGTCGATGAGTGTAAAGAGCGAGATGTTACTTACGCAGCTCCATTACGCGTGAAAGTACGTCTTTACAACAAAGAAACAGACGAAGTGAAAGAACAAGATGTATTCATGGGTGACTTCCCATTAATGACAGAAACAGGTACGTTCATTATTAACGGTGCTGAACGTGTTATCGTTTCACAATTAGTTCGATCACCAAGTGTGTATTTCCATGATAAAACTGATAAAAACGGTAAAAAAGGCTTCGGTGCAACTGTAATTCCAAACCGTGGTGCTTGGTTAGAATATGAAACTGACGCGAAGGATGTAGTGTATGTACGTATTGATCGTACTCGTAAGCTACCAGTAACAGTGTTACTTCGTGCATTAGGTTTCGGTTCAGATCAAGAGATTATCGATATTATCGGTGATAACGAGTATTTACGTAATACGCTAGAAAAGGATAACTCTGAAAGTACTGAAAAAGCACTTTTAGAAATCTACGAGCGTTTACGCCCAGGTGAACCACCAACAGTAGAAAGTGCGAAAAGTTTATTATATTCTCGTTTCTTTGATGCTAAGCGCTATGATTTAGCGAACGTTGGTCGTTACAAAATGAACAAAAAGCTTCACATTAAAAATCGTTTATTCAACCAAACGATTGCTGAAACGCTTGTTGATCCAGAAACAGGCGAAATTTTAGTAGAGAAGGGCACTGTGCTTGATCGTCGTACTTTAGATAAGATTTTACCTTACCTAGAGGATTCTTCTAAAGGCATTGGCTACCGCACTTTATCACAAGTTGGCGGAGTACTTGAAGATGACGTTACAATCCAATCTATTAAAATTTATGCTCCTAAAGATGAAGCGCAAAAAGAAATCAATGTTATTGGCAATGCCTACATTGACGAAGAAGTGAAGAATATTACACCTGCTGATGTATTATCTTCAGTAAGTTATTTCTTCAACCTACTTTACCAAGTAGGAGCAACAGATGATATTGACCATTTAGGTAACCGTCGTCTTCGCTCTGTTGGTGAGTTATTACAAAACCAATTCCGTATCGGTTTATCTCGTATGGAACGTGTTGTACGTGAGCGTATGTCTATCAATGATACAGCCGCTATCGTACCGCAACAATTAATCAATATTCGTCCAGTAATTGCATCTATTAAAGAATTCTTTGGTAGCTCTCAATTATCTCAATTCATGGACCAAACAAACCCACTAGCAGAATTAACGCATAAACGTCGTCTATCTGCATTAGGGCCTGGTGGTTTAACGCGTGAGCGTGCTGGTTTCGAAGTACGTGACGTTCACTATTCTCACTATGGTCGTATGTGTCCAATCGAAACACCTGAGGGTCCGAACATTGGTTTAATCAACTCGCTGTCTTCATTCGCGAAAGTAAATAAATTTGGTTTCATTGAAACGCCATATCGTCGTATTGATCACGAAACTGGCCAAGTAACAGATCAAATTGATTACTTAACAGCTGACGAAGAAGATAACTACTATGTAGCGCAAGCGAACTCGCCATTAAATCCAGACGGTACATTTACTAACGAAGAAGTTGTAGGTCGTTTCCGTGGGGATAACACAGTTTTCAATAAGGCTCAAATGGACTATATGGACGTATCTCCTAAACAAGTAGTTTCTGCAGCGACTGCATGTATTCCGTTCTTAGAAAACGATGACTCTAACCGTGCGCTTATGGGTGCCAACATGCAACGTCAAGCGGTTCCTCTTTTAAATCCAGAAGCTCCGTTTGTTGGTACTGGTATGGAACACGTAGATGCGCGTGACTCTGGTGCGGCTGTAGTAGCGAAATACGATGGTATTGTGGAGCATGTTGAAGCTCGTTCAATCCATGTGCGTCGCATTGAAACAGTTGATGGTAAAGAAGTTAAAGGCGATTTAACAAAATATAAATTACAAAAATTTATTCGTTCAAACCAAGGTACTTCATACAACCAACGCCCACTTGTAAAAGTTGGCGAGCGTGTGAAACCTCGCGATATTTTAGCAGACGGTCCATCTATGGAAAACGGTGAACTTGCTTTAGGTCGTAACGTACTTGTTGCGTTCATGACTTGGAACGGGTTCAACTATGAGGATGCTGTTATTATGAGTGAGCGCCTTGTAAAAGACGATGTATATACTTCAGTTCATATTGAAGAATACGAGTCAGAATCTCGTGATACAAAATTAGGGCCTGAAGAAATTACACGCGACATTCCAAATGTTGGGGAAGATGCACTTCGTAACTTAGACGAACGTGGTATTATCCGTATCGGTGCGGAAGTACGCGATGGTGATATTCTTGTAGGTAAAGTAACGCCTAAAGGGGTTACAGAATTAACAGCTGAAGAGCGCTTATTACATGCAATCTTTGGTGAAAAGGCACGTGAAGTTCGTGATACTTCATTACGCGTACCACATGGTGCGGGCGGTATCATCCTTGACGTTAAAGTATTTAACCGTGAAGACGGCGATGAGTTACCACCAGGTGTTAACCAATTAGTTCGTGCTTACATTGTTCAAAAACGTAAAATCCGCGTTGGGGACAAAATGGCTGGACGACATGGTAACAAAGGGGTTATCTCTCGTATCTTACCGGAAGAGGATATGCCATTTATGCCAGATGGTACTCCTGTCGATATCATGTTAAACCCATTAGGTGTACCTTCTCGTATGAATATCGGACAAGTTTTAGAGTTACACTTAGGTATGGCTTCTCGTTACTTAGGTGTTCATATGGCAACACCAGTATTTGATGGTGCCAACGAAGAAGATGTTTGGGAAACAATGGAAGAAGCAGGGATGAACCGTGATGGTAAAACAATCCTGTATGATGGACGTTCAGGTGAACCTTTCGATAACCGTGTATCTGTTGGGATCATGTACATGATCAAACTTGCGCACATGGTTGACGATAAACTTCACGCACGTTCAACAGGTCCTTACTCACTTGTTACACAACAACCACTTGGTGGTAAAGCGCAGTTCGGTGGACAACGCTTTGGTGAGATGGAAGTATGGGCACTTGAAGCATACGGTGCAGCATACACACTTCAAGAAATTTTAACTGTTAAATCCGATGACGTTGTTGGTCGTGTGAAAACATACGAGGCTATCGTTAAAGGTGAAAGCGTACCAGAGCCAGGCGTTCCAGAATCATTCAAAGTATTGATTAAAGAACTACAATCTCTTGGTATGGATGTTAAAATGTTAACAATCAATGATGAAGAAGTAGAGCTTCGCGATTTAGACGAAGAAGAAGATCTTCAACCTGCGGACGCACTTAATATTGCGCCACAACCAGAAACAGAAGAAGAGCCAGTAGAGTCTTTTGAATAATGGATAAGGTTAAGTTCACATTCGTGTGAAGGGTCAAACTTATTTTTCAAATTAGTCGGGCAGGATTTAACGCCCTGCTCGACTTTTCTTTATGAATGAAATCAATCTATTTTTAATCTTTTGTCAAAAGGTATTTTTGCAAACGATTGTCGAGCTGCGTAAAAGAGTCTTTATAAAGACCTATAACTAGAGGGAGGTAGGCTCCTTGATAGACGTTAATGAATTTGAATATATGAAAATTGGTTTAGCATCCCCTGACAAGATTCGTTCTTGGTCATATGGTGAAGTAAAAAAACCAGAAACAATTAACTATCGTACATTAAAACCAGAAAAAGATGGTTTATTCTGTGAACGTATTTTCGGTCCTACGAAAGACTGGGAATGTCACTGTGGTAAATACAAACGTGTTCGCTATAAAGGCGTAGTTTGTGACCGTTGTGGCGTTGAAGTAACACGTGCAAAAGTTCGTCGTGAACGTATGGGTCACATCGAATTAGCTGCACCAGTTTCTCATATTTGGTACTTCAAAGGTATTCCAAGCCGTATGGGTCTTATTTTAGATATGTCTCCACGTGCTTTAGAAGAAGTTATTTACTTCGCATCTTACGTTGTAATTGAACCAGGTGCTACTAACTTAGAGAGCAAGCAATTACTTTCTGAAAAAGAGTACCGTGCATACCGTGAAAAATTCGGTGCAACTTTCGAAGCAGCAATGGGTGCAGAAGCAATCAAAAGGCTTCTTGGTAAAATCGATCTTGAAGATGAAACTCATTCTTTAAAAGAAGAGTTAAAATCAGCACAAGGTCAACGCCGTACACGTGCGATTAAACGTCTTGAAGTAGTAGAATCATTCCGTAACTCAGGTAACTCTCCAGAGTGGATGATTTTGGATGTACTACCTGTTATTCCACCGGAGCTTCGTCCAATGGTTCAATTAGATGGTGGTCGTTTTGCAACATCTGACTTAAATGATTTATATCGTCGTGTAATCAACCGTAACAACCGTTTAAAACGTTTATTAGATCTTGGAGCACCAAGCATTATCGTTCAAAACGAAAAACGTATGTTACAAGAAGCTGTTGATGCATTAATCGATAACGGTCGTCGTGGTCGTCCAGTAACTGGCCCAGGTAACCGTCCGTTAAAATCTCTTTCACATATGTTAAAAGGGAAACAAGGTCGTTTCCGTCAAAACTTACTTGGTAAACGTGTAGACTATTCTGGTCGTTCTGTTATCGTAGTAGGTCCTAACTTAAAAATGTACCAATGTGGTCTACCAAAGGAAATGGCGATTGAGCTATTTAAACCTTTCGTAATGAAAGAATTAGTAGAACGTGGTCTTGCGCATAATATTAAATCTGCTAAACGTAAAATCGAACGTTTAAACAACGACGTATGGGACGTTTTAGAAGATGTAATCCGTGAGCATCCAGTATTACTAAACCGTGCACCAACGCTTCACCGTCTTGGTATCCAAGCGTTTGAACCAACACTTGTTGAAGGCCGTGCAATCCGTCTTCACCCATTAGTATGTACAGCTTACAACGCTGACTTCGATGGTGACCAAATGGCGGTTCACGTACCATTATCAGCTGAAGCACAAGCAGAAGCTCGTCTTTTAATGCTTGCTGCACAAAACATCCTAAACCCGAAAGATGGTAAACCTGTTGTAACACCATCTCAAGATATGGTATTAGGTAACTATTATTTAACACTTGAGCGCGAAGATGCTCGTGGTGAAGGTTCAATTTTCTATGGACCAAACGAAGTTTTAATCGCATATGATACAGGTCATGTTCACTTGCATACACGTATCGCGATCAAAGCAAGTTCACTGAACAACCCAACGTTTACAGAAGAACAAAATAACATGTTCTTACTAACAACTGTGGGTAAAGTAATCTTTAACGAAATCTTGCCTGAATCATTCCCGTTCATTAACGAACCTACTGATTTCAACTTAGAGCAAGTAACACCAGAAAAATACTTCGCTAACTTAACAATTGACGAAGAAACTTTAGCAGAGCTTGAAGCAGATGCTGCATACAGCCAATTAGATGAAAAAGGTAAAGTAGAGGCACAACGTTCAGCAGTACTACGCAAACATTTTGCATCAGTACCTGTTGTAAACCCATTCCGCAAGAAATTCTTAGGAAATATCATTGCAGAAGTGTTTAAACGTTTCCACATTACTGAAACATCTAAAATGCTTGACCGCATGAAAAACTTAGGTTTCAAATACTCAACTCGCGCTGGTATCACTGTTGGTGTATCTGACATCGTGGTATTACCAGACAAAGGTGAAATCCTAGCTGAAGCACAAGAGAAAGTAGATAAAGTTCAAGCGCAATTCCGTCGTGGTTTCATTACAGAAGAAGAGCGTTATGACCGTGTTATCTCTAGCTGGAGTGCAGCGAAAGATGAAATTCAATCAAAACTGATGAAGTCACTTGAGAAAACGAACCCTATCTTCATGATGTCTGACTCAGGTGCCCGTGGTAACGCATCTAACTTTACACAGTTAGCTGGTATGCGTGGTCTGATGGCCAACCCGGCTGGTCGTATTATCGAACTTCCAATCAAATCTTCATTCCGTGAAGGTTTAACAGTATTGGAATACTTCATCTCAACACATGGTGCTCGTAAAGGTCTTGCCGATACAGCCCTAAAAACTGCCGATTCAGGTTACTTAACACGTCGTCTTGTTGACGTTGCACAAGATGTAATCGTTCGTGAAGATGATTGTGGAACTGACCGCGGCTTAACTATCGGAGCGTTAATGGAAGGTACAGAACTAATCGAAGCGTTAGACGAACGTATTGTTGGTCGTCATACGAAGAAAACGATTTTCCATCCAGAAACAGGCGATGTAATTTTAGAAAAAGACGGTTTAATCGACCAAGATGTCGCGCGTGTTATTACAGAAGCAGGTATCGAGGAAGTAACAATCCGTTCAGCATTCACATGTAATACAAAACATGGTGTATGTAAAAAATGTTACGGCATGAACTTAGCAACTGGTGAAAAAGTTGAAGTTGGGGAAGCTGTTGGTATTATTGCTGCTCAATCAATCGGTGAACCAGGTACTCAGTTAACAATGCGTACATTCCATACAGGTGGGGTAGCTGGAGACGATATTACTCAAGGTCTTCCACGTATCCAAGAGATTTTCGAAGCACGTAATCCAAAAGGTCAATCTGTCATTTCTGAGATTGCTGGTACGGTTTCAGATATTACTGAAATTCGTGAAGGTCTAAAAGAAATTACAGTTCAAGGTGACGTAGAAACTCGTAAATACCAAGCACCATATAATGCACGTCTGAAAGTTATCGAAGGTGACTCAATCGAACGTGGTCAAGTATTAACAGAAGGTTCTATCGATCCAAAACAATTATTAAAAGTAAAAGACGTTTCAACAGTTCAAGAATATTTACTAAAAGAAGTACAAAAAGTATACCGTATGCAAGGGGTAGAAATTGGAGACAAACATATCGAAGTAATGGTACGTCAAATGCTTCGTAAAGTTCGTGTAATCGAAGCTGGTGATACAGAATTATTACCTGGTTCATTATTAGATATTCACCAATTCTCAGAGGCAAATGTAGATGCTGTTATGAACGGCAAAAACCCTGCAACTTGTCGCCCAGTAATTCTAGGTATTACTAAAGCTTCACTAGAAACTGAATCATTCTTATCTGCTGCATCATTCCAAGAAACAACTCGTGTGTTAACAGATGCTGCAATTAAAGGTAAACGTGATGAACTTCTAGGATTAAAAGAGAACGTAATTATTGGTAAACTTGTTCCAGCAGGTACTGGTATGCAACGTTATCGTCAAATCCGCATTGAAAAAGATGAGCTTGACGCAGAAGATTTAGTTTCTGCTGAATAACTTAAACAAAAGCTCCGAAGAGATGGTAAAAGCGCCCTCTCTTCGGACTTTTTAAAGATATTAGTTGACAGTAGAAATTGATAATGATAATATATTGAAGGTTGATAGTTAACTGTCTGTACTTCGGAGGATATGAAAATGTCTTATGATAAAGTAAGGGCTAGTCAAACAATCATTGGTACAAAGCAAGCAGTAAAAGCAATGCAAGCTGGTTTAGTGAAAGAGCTTTTTGTGGCACTTGATGCAGACAATTGGGTAACCGATTCGGCCATATCTTTCGCGAGAGAAATCGGTATACCAGTTATTCTTGTCGAGTCTAAAAAGGAACTGGGCAAAGCCTGTGGAATCCATGTTGGAGCTGCAGTAGTTGCGATTGCTGTAGATTAGTTTTTGTGTATAAAACACAAAGACTTTGTTTTTACCCAAAAAATGAACCACCTGGATGTGTGGTATTAACAAGGAATAAATGAAGGGAGGAAATACCGATGCCTACAATTAACCAATTAGTACGTAAGCCTCGTCAATCTAAAATCACGAAATCAAAATCACCAGCGTTAAACAAAGGATATAACTCATTTAAAAAATCTTTAACTGATGTTAAATCTCCACAAAAACGTGGTGTTTGTACTCGTGTAGGTACAATGACACCTCGTAAACCAAACTCAGCGTTACGTAAATACGCTCGTGTACGTTTAACTAACCAAATTGAGGTTACAGCTTATATCCCAGGTGAAGGCCACAACTTACAAGAGCACAGTGTTGTTCTTATCCGTGGCGGACGCGTAAAAGACTTAGCGGGTGTTCGTTACCATATCGTACGTGGTGCTCTTGATACAGCTGGTGTAAACGGTCGTTTACAATCACGTTCTAAATACGGAACAAAACGCCCTAAAGAAAAAAAATAATTTAACACGTTAAGTGTTAACTAATGTTGAGTCTTACGTTGATATCACCAAAACTGAAATCATGCTAGCTGATTTCGCAATAAGTGATAACTTCGTATAAGGCCAACGTATAAAAATAAATCGATAATTATTCGAAAGGAGGAAAACACATGCCTCGTAAAGGTCCTGTTTCCAAACGTGACGTGTTACCAGATCCAATTTATAATTCAAAACTAGTAACTCGTTTAATCAATAAAATGATGGTTGATGGTAAAAGAGGTACTTCTCAAAAGATTTTATACGGTGCGTTCGAACTAGTTAAAGAACGTTCAGGTGAAAATCCAATCGAAGTATTCGAAGCTGCTCTAAACAACGTAATGCCAGTTCTTGAAGTACGTGCTCGCCGTGTTGGTGGTTCTAACTACCAAGTACCAGTTGAAGTTCGTCCAGAACGTCGTACTACTTTAGGTCTTCGTTACCTAGTTAACTATTCTCGTCTTCGTGGTGAAAAAACTATGGAAGAGCGTTTAGCTAACGAAATTCTAGATGCTTCTAACAACACTGGTGCATCAGTTAAGAAACGTGAAGATATGCACAAAATGGCAGAAGCGAACAAAGCATTCGCTCACTACCGTTGGTAATCTAAACATAGCATAAGCCCAATATGGAAGGAGAAATACCTAATGAAACGCGAATTCTCTCTAGAGAATACTCGTAATATTGGGATCATGGCTCACATTGATGCTGGTAAAACAACAACAACTGAGCGTATCCTTTATTACACAGGTAAGATTCACAAAATCGGTGAAACTCATGAAGGCGCTTCTCAAATGGACTGGATGGAGCAAGAGCAAGAACGTGGTATTACTATCACTTCTGCTGCGACAACAGCTCAATGGGCAGGCCACCGTGTAAACATCATCGATACTCCTGGACACGTAGACTTCACTGTAGAAGTAGAGCGTTCTTTACGCGTACTTGACGGTGCTGTAACAGTTCTAGATGCTCAATCTGGTGTTGAGCCACAAACTGAAACTGTATGGCGTCAAGCTACAACATACGGTGTTCCACGTATCGTATTCATTAACAAAATGGATAAAACAGGTGCAGACTTCTTGTATTCAGTAGGTACTCTACATGACCGTTTACAAGCAAACGCTCACCCAATCCAATTACCTATCGGAGCTGAAGATCAGTTCTCTGCTATCATTGACTTAGTTGAAATGAAAGCAACTTTCTACGGAGACGAAAAAGGTACTGCAGTAACTGAAGGTGAAATTCCTGAAGAACACCGCGAAATGGCTGAAGAATACCGTGAAAAATTAATCGACGCTGTTGCAAGTGTTGATGAAGAAATCATGGAAAAATATTTAGAAGGCGAAGAAATCACTGTAGCTGAGCTTAAAGCGGCTATCCGTCGTGCTACAATTGCAGTAGAATTCTACCCAGTAATCTGTGGTACAGCATTCAAACACAAAGGCGTACGCCCAATGTTAAATGCAGTTATCGATTACTTACCATCTCCAGTTGATGTACCAGCAATCAAAGGTACTTCAGTTGATGGTGACGAAGAGTTAGAACGTAAATCTTCTGATGAAGAGCCATTCTCAGCTCTTGCATTCAAAGTTATGACTGACCCATTCGTAGGTAAATTAACTTTCTTCCGTGTGTACTCTGGAACATTAGATGCAGGTTCATACGTACAAAACTCTTCTAAAGGTAAACGTGAACGTGTAGGTCGTATCCTACAAATGCACGCTAACTCTCGTGAAGAGATTTCTAAAGTATTCGCAGGGGATATTGCTGCTGCAGTAGGTCTTAAAGATACTACTACTGGTGATACACTTTGTGACGAGAAAAACCTAGTTATTCTTGAATCAATGGAGTTCCCAGAACCAGTAATTTCTCTTTCTGTAGAACCAAAATCAAAAGCTGACCAAGATAAAATGGGTCAAGCTTTACAAAAACTTCAAGAAGAGGATCCAACTTTCCGTGCTCACACTGACACAGAAACTGGACAAACAATCATCTCAGGTATGGGTGAACTTCACCTTGATATCTTAGTTGACCGTATGCGCCGTGAATTTAAAGTAGAAGCTAACGTTGGTGCTCCAATGGTATCTTACCGTGAAACATTCCGTAGCTCTGCAAAAGTTCAAGGTAAATTCACTCGCCAATCTGGTGGTCGTGGACAATATGGTGACGTAACGATTGAGTTCTCTCCAAATGAAGAAGGTAAAGGCTTTGAATTCGAAAACGCTATCGTTGGTGGTGTTGTACCTCGTGAATACATCCCTGCAGTTGAAGCAGGTCTTCGTGACTCTCTTGACCGCGGTGTAGTAGCTGGTTACCCACTAATCGACATTAAAGCGAAATTAGTATTCGGTTCTTACCATGACGTTGACTCGAATGAGATGGCGTTCAAAATCGCAGCTTCTATGGCTCTTAAAGAAGCAGCTAAACAATGTGATGCTGTAATTTTAGAACCAATGATGAAAGTAGAAGTTGTAATTCCTGAAGAGTACCTTGGTGATATCATGGGTAACATTACTTCTCGTCGCGGACGCGTTGAGGGTATGGATGCTCGCGGTAACTCACAAGTTGTTCGTGCAATGGTTCCACTTTCGGAAATGTTTGGTTACGCAACAACTCTTCGTTCAGCAACTCAAGGTCGCGGTGTATTCTCAATGACATTTGATCATTATGAAGAAGTACCAAAATCAATTGCTGCTGACATCATCAAAAAAAATAAAGGTGAATAATTGAATTTTCATCTTGCATAAAGTATAACTAATTTGTAAGCTATGATTGCAGGATAGAGGATGGGCCCGTTCTCTATCAGCATTCATTCTATAAATTTTTAAAATAAAACATACAATTTCGAGGAGGCAATCTCTAATGGCTAAAGAAAAATTTGACCGTTCAAAAACGCATGCTAACATTGGTACAATCGGACACGTTGACCATGGTAAAACAACTTTAACTGCTGCAATCGCTACAGTTCTTTCTAAAAAAATGGGTGGTACAGCTAAATCTTACGCTGATATCGATAACGCACCAGAAGAAAAAGAACGTGGTATCACAATCAACACTTCTCACGTAGAATATGAAACAGAAACTCGTCACTATGCACACGTTGACTGCCCAGGACACGCTGACTATGTTAAAAACATGATCACTGGTGCTGCACAAATGGACGGCGGTATCTTAGTAGTATCTGCTGCTGATGGCCCAATGCCACAAACTCGTGAACACATCCTTTTATCTCGTCAAGTAGGTGTTCCATACTTAGTAGTATTCATGAACAAATGTGATATGGTTGATGACGAAGAATTATTAGAATTAGTAGAAATGGAAATCCGTGACCTACTATCTGAATATGACTTCCCAGGCGACGATATTCCTGTAATCAAAGGTTCTGCTCTTAAAGCTCTTGAAGGCGAAGCAGAATGGGAAGAAAAAATCGTTGAATTAATGGACGCTGTAGATTCTTACATCCCAACTCCAGAACGTCAAACTGACAAACCATTCATGATGCCAGTAGAGGACGTATTCTCTATCACTGGTCGTGGTACAGTTGCAACTGGCCGTGTTGAACGTGGTCAAGTTAAAGTTGGTGACGTAGTTGAAATCGTAGGTATCGCTGAAGAAGCTAAATCTACAACTGTAACTGGCGTTGAAATGTTCCGTAAATTATTAGACTACGCTGAAGCTGGTGACAACATCGGTGCTTTACTTCGTGGTGTAGCTCGTGAAGATATCCAACGTGGTCAAGTATTAGCTAAACCAGGCTCAATCACTCCACACACAAACTTCAAAGCTGAAGTTTACGTTTTATCTAAAGAAGAGGGTGGCCGTCATACTCCATTCTTCTCTAACTACCGTCCTCAGTTCTACTTCCGTACAACTGACGTAACAGGTATCTGTAACTTACCAGAAGGCGTTGAAATGGTAATGCCTGGTGATAACATCGAAATGACAGTAGAACTTATCGCTCCAATCGCTCTTGAAGAAGGTACTAAATTCTCTATCCGTGAGGGTGGCCGTACTGTAGGCGCTGGCGTAGTAGCTACTATCCAAAAATAATTTTTAGCATATGCTAATTTTAAAACCAATCTGTAGGGACGCTTACAGATTGGTTTTTTATGTTAAAATAAAAATGCGAAAGGAGTGACTGCAATATGGAAATGAAGGTTTTATTGATAGAAGATGATCCATCAATTTTTGCGATGATACAAGAGCGTTTTACGCAATGGTCTTTACAAGTAGTAGGACCGAATGATTTTCAAAAGGTGATGGATGATTTTATAGAAGAGAAGCCTCAACTTGTATTAATTGATATACAGCTACCAGCATATGACGGCTTTCATTGGTGTCGTGAAATAAGACATATTTCGAAAGTACCCATTCTCTTTCTATCCTCACGAGATCATCCGATGGATATGGTGATGGCTATGCAAATGGGTGCAGATGATTTTATTCAAAAGCCTTTCCATATGGAAGTGTTAATTGCAAAAGTACAAGCCATTTTACGTCGTACTTATGACTATGTTGAAGAAGCAATGGATGTTACTCGTTTTAATGGGGCTGTTCTTGATTATGCACGGGGTGAAATTATGTTTAAGGGCGAGCTCGTTTCCTTAACTAAAAATGAATTATTTATTTTACGAATTTTATTGGAAAAGGCCAATCAAATTGTATCGAGAGAAGACTTAATGAGGAAGTTATGGGACGATGAGCGTTTTGTCAATGACAATACATTATCGGTAAATGTTAATCGTTTACGTACAAAGCTAGAGGATATAGGTTTACAGGAAGTCATTGTGACAAAAAAGGGGCTTGGTTATATAGCCGTAACGCAGGGGTCATAAATGAAAATGCTATTATTGTTTTTAAGAGAACGGCTTGCCTGGATTGGGTTTTTCGTTTTTCTTATCATTATACTTAACATATTATTTTCTTTAGATGTAGGGTTAGTTGGTGTCTCTATTTGGTACGTCAATATTATCATGCTCGTTACTTTTTCATTATTTTTAATATGGCGTTATATAAGAGAAGTTGGCCAGTTGAAAGATTTCCTGGGAAATGTGGATAGTCGACTTGATGACCCGCATACTAAAAGTTTAGCTTTATCACCGTTTCAAAAAAAGTATTATAAAAAAATTGAAGATGTCTTTGATGACAAGGATACTGAATTAAATAATGCGAAGGTGCAGCTACAGGAGTATGCCGATGAGCTTCTTGCTTGGGTACATGAGGTGAAGGCGCCCCTAACAACGATTAATTTAATGTTAGACCATATTGAAGATTTAACTTTGCGTAGAAAATTAGAGAAGGAGTGGCTCAGGCTCCATCTATTGGTTGATCAGCAATTACATCAAACACGTCTGGCTTCTATAGAAAATGATAATTATTTAACAGAAATCGAGCTACGAACAGTTGTTTTTAAAGAAATCCGAGCAATGCAGGCTTGGTGTTTAGAGAAAGATATAGGTTTTGATATAGGAGAATTAACTGAAAACGTCATGACAGATAGTAAATGGATTGCATTCATTGTTAGACAACTCCTATCCAACGCCATAAAATACAGCCCTGTAAAATCCGAGATTTTTATTTTTACAGAAATTGATTCGTCGGGGGCAACATTGCTACATATTAAGGATGCAGGCATGGGTATTCGTGCAGAGGACCTACCTCGAATTTTTCAGAAATCCTATACAGGTACGGCTGGAAGAGAATCTGCACAATCAACGGGGATGGGCTTGTATTTAGCACAAAATATCGCGCAAAAAATCGGCGTCCGTATTAGCGTACATTCAGTTGTAGGGGAAGGCTCAGTATTTACGTTACGATTTCCATTACAAAATGAATATGTCAAACTAACAGGTAGATGACGAAATTGTCACCTACCTTTTTATATTGTCATGTAAAACGAACGAAAAGAATAAGCAGACGGGGTACACTTGGAGTATAGAAAGGGGAGTTAACCTGTGGCAGTTTTAATTGGACGTAAAGTAAAAAAAGTATATGGTAAAAAGTCAACGGCGCAAGAAGTGCTGAAAGGTATAGATTTAGAAGTAAATGAAGGTGAATTTGTTGGTATTATGGGTCCCTCGGGCTCAGGCAAGACGACACTATTAAATGTTTTATGTTCGATTGACTTTGCAACGGAAGGTGTCATTGAAATAAATGGCCAAAGTTTAAGAGGAATGAAGGAAAAGGCGTTAGCTAATTTCCGTCGTGAACAGCTCGGTTTCATATTCCAAGACTATAATTTATTGGACACATTAACAGTTAAAGAAAATATTTTATTACCATTAGCTATTGGTAAGCTACCAAAAGCTGTTGCAGAAAGCCGCGTAAAGGAGCTAACTTATCTACTCGGTATTGCAGATATTTTAAATAAATATCCGAATGAAATATCAGGAGGTCAGAAGCAAAGAACGTCGGCTGCTCGTGCGTTAATTACAAATCCGTCGATGGTATTTGCAGATGAGCCTACTGGTGCACTCGATTCAAAATCAGCAACAGCATTGCTGAAAAACTTACAAAGCATTAATGAAACGAAAAAGGCGACGATTATGATGGTTACGCATGATGCGGTAGCTGCAAGTTTCTGTACACGTGTTTTGTTTTTAAAAGATGGACTTATTTACAGTGAGTTGTATAAAGGTGATAAGACAAGACAGGCGTTTTTCCAAGAAATCATGCATACGCAAAGTGTGCTAGGCGGTGACGGTTATGAGTCTTAGTAAGCTTGTGTTCCGAAGCATGAAGAAAAATATGAAGCATTATTATTTATACTTTTTCGCACTTATTTTCAGTGTGACGCTCTATTTTTCCTTTGTGACATTACAGCACAATGGCGAAGTGTTCAATACAGTCCAGAAGAGTGGTACTGCATCAGCAGGATTTAAAGCTGCAACGTATATTTTGTACTTTATTATTTTATTTTTCGTTTTGTATGCTAACCATTTATTTATGAAGCGTCGCAGTAAAGAAATCGGGCTTTATCAGCTAATTGGAATGACGAAAGGTCTGATTGTGCGATTATTGGCGTTAGAAAGTATTTTATTATTTGTTGGAGCTGTCGTTGTAGGTATGCTAGTAGGTTTCTTTAGCTCTCGCCTAATCGCAATGATTTTATTGCGTTTACTTGAAAAAGAATCACTTGTGACGATGACCTTTAGTACACAGGCATTACAGCAATCGATTATCGTTTTCGCTATTTTACTAGTAGTTGTCTTGATTCAAATGACGTGGATGATCCACCGTGTATCGCTACTATCATTATTTAGCGCTGCTAAACAAGCCGATGAGCGTGTGAAACGATTCAATCCATTACAAATGATTATCGGATTTTTAGGGTTAGTGTTTATTGCATATGGCTACTATGCATCAACAAAGCTATTTGATATTAATAATGCAGGCAATTTATTTGTAAATATGATTATAATTTTAGCTACTACAATTGGTGGAACGTTCTTAGTTTTTCGTTTCTCCGTAGCGTTTATATTAAATACCATTCGTTTAAAGAAAAATGGACACTTGTCTGTCCACGATGTATTAGCGTTAACACCAATTATGCATCGCATGAAAAGTAATGCTAAATCATTGACACTCATTACTGTTTTAACAGGTGTATCTCTTGGGATTACAACACTAGCATATATTTCGTATTATTCTTCAGAAGCTTCTGCTTATAGCCAAGTACCTGGAGATTATATTTTGCATGAAAATCAAGGCCAGGCATTTTTAAATAAGCTAGAGGACAATCATATCGCTTATGATAAGGTTGAATATCGTTTACAAGGCGTTACAGCATCAATCGCCCAATTAATGGCGGATGAACAACAAGATAGCCCTTTTTATAATATGGAAGGAACGATTTATACAATTCCCCTTTCTGATTATCAAAAAAAATCACCGAATGCTTCAATTTCGGGTAATGACGTGATTTTAACTAATTACGGTGGCTATATGGCCGAGATGTTTCCTTTAGAAAAGGACCGTGATTTAGTAGTGTCTGCAGGTGACCTTAAAGAAACAGTGCATGTCAAAGCTATTCACGAGGAAAGTATTATTGGTGGGACAATAACGGCTGGAGGCGGAGGACCCATTTTTGTAGTATCTGACGCATTGTTTGATAAGTTGTCTACTCAGGCTAAGCTTTTCCCTTGGCATAAACAAACTTCTATTATGCTGCAGTCAAAGACTGACCTTGATCTAGCTGAAAGATTGTATAAAGAATCGGGCGCCAATGTTATTTCTATTGTAGATACTGATGGCAATTCTCAAAGCTATATAATTGATTCCTTTGAGGCTGAGCGTAAGGGAAATATAGAGTCACTTGGCTTAACAATTTTTACAACAGCATTTTTAGGTTTAGCATTTTTAATGACAACTGGTAGCATCCTATACTTTAAACAAATGTCTGAAGCAGAAGAGGAACGGGGAGCTTATACCATTTTACGAAAAATTGGCTTTTCTGAACGTGATATTATGAAGGGAATCTTTATGAAACAAGCATTTAATTTTGGTGTTCCATTATTAATCGGGCTACTTCATAGTTACTTCGCGGTGAAATCAGGATGGTTTTTATTTGGTACAGAGTTAACAACACCCTTATGGATTGCGATGAGCTGTTATATAGCGTTATATGCAATATTTGCGGTACTGTCAGTTGGTTATTATAAAAAAGTAATTAGAGAGTCTCTGTAGACATTTAAATAGGTAGAAACTCCAAAAAACAGTGTGGTCTGATAAAGATCATGCTGTTTTTTTGCTCATGGAACGAGAAAGGAGAGATTTCATACTTTTCGGCCTTTTTGTTATGAAGAAAGAACTGCTTGACTTTCGTTTGTCTGAATATTAAAGTTTAACATATTAACAATCTAGTGTGTGAAAGTGAAGTGTCTTTATGAATGCGGTAATTGTGGCAGTAGCTGTCATGTTAATATTGAGTTTGCTTCGAATCAATGTAGTTCTTTCACTTGTGTTAGGAGCCTTTGCAGGAGGCTTAGCAAGCGGCATGGGTATTCAAGCAACAGTCGAGTCATTTACAGAAGGATTAGGTGCAGGTGCCACGATCGCGCTAAGCTATGGATTACTTGGTGGTTTTGCGATAGCCATCTCGAAAACGGGAATACCTGAGTTGATGATTTCAGGTATATTAAATATGTTAAATAAAAATGGCTCTAGTAATAGGAAGGGCTTAGTAAAAGTACTCATTTTTCTTCTTATTTTTATGATGGCGATTTTCTCTCAAAATTTAATCCCAATTCATATAGCGTTTATTCCATTACTAATACCACCTATTTTAAAGGTTTTAAATATGCTGGAAGTAGATCGAAGAATTATCGCAACATTAATTGCGGTTGGTTTGATTGGTACTTATAGCTTCGTACCAGCTGGCTTCGGAGCGATTTTTCAAGAGATTGTGTCAACGCAAGTTACGAATGCTGGCATGGTGGCAAAGGCAAGTGATGTTCCAGCAGCAATGGCCATACCTATCTTAGGCATGTTGGTTGGATTAGCTATAGCGTTCTTTGTTTATCGTAAACCACGGAAATATCAGAATAATGATGTGGAAACAACAACTTTAAATGTGAAGGTAAGCAAATCGGTTATTATTTCAACTGTGATTGCGTTAATTGTTTCTTTATATGCACAAATCAGTACGGATTCTATGATTGTCGGCGCTTTTGCAGGAATAATGATTATGTATTTCACAGGCGCCCTTAAATGGAAAGAGGCAGATGAGATATTATCTGAGGGAATGAAAATGATGGCGTTCATTGGCTTTGTAATGATTGCAGCAAATGGGTTTGCATCAGTTATCAATGCAACAGGTGATGTAGAGAGCTTAATTACAAGCTCACTAGCGCTTCTTCAAGGCAATAAAAGCCTAGCGGTATTCCTAATGCTAGTAATCGGGTTAATAGTAACAATGGGAATCGGCTCTTCATTTGCTACTGTGCCGATTATTGCGACCTTATTTGTTCCTTTAGCTCAAGGGCTAGGGATGAGCCCTTTAGCGATTCTGTGTTTAATAGGTACAGCAGGCGCATTAGGCGACGCAGGATCACCTGCATCAGATTCAACGTTAGGTCCAACAGCTGGCTTAAATGTTGATGGACAGCATAATCATATTTGGGATACATGTGTACCGACGTTTATCTTTATAAACATACCACTTGTTATATTTGGTTGGATTGCTTGTGTATTCTTTCTATAATGCTTGAAAGCAGTTTCTAAACTTTAGAGACTGCTTTTTATCCTTTATAGATATACACTCATTATTAGAAATGTCCGAAAACGTTGATGGTATTAGGTTATCTGTTGCAAAATCATTAGAAATTATATATACTAGTAAACGGCTTAAATAAGCGAGAAATATTAGTAGTAAAGAAAATCTACAACATTTAAAAGAATTTAGCGAAAAGACTTGCTTATTCTTTTTTTATTGTATATAATGTTGAATGTTGGTCTTTGACTGCGATGAAACGAGAGGTTGCCGACACACCCGGCCGCTTTGCCATGGCGGTGCGTTGGAGAATTTTCGTGGAGAATGTCTAGAAAATAGGCGAGAAGGAGGGAAAATAATGGCAAAACAAAAGATTCGTATTCGTTTAAAAGCGTATGATCACCGTATTTTAGATCAGTCTGCTGAGAAAATTGTGGAGACTGCAAAACGTTCAGGTGCAAGTGTATCAGGTCCGATTCCACTTCCAACTGAGAAGTCTGTGTACACAATTCTACGTGCTGTTCACAAGTACAAAGACTCTCGTGAACAATTCGAGATGCGTACGCATAAACGTCTGATCGATATCGTTAACCCAACACCACAAACTGTTGATGCGTTAATGAAACTTGATTTACCATCTGGCGTTGATATTGAAATCAAACTTTAATGGTAAAAACAATATAACTTTTTAAAACTTACAGGAGGTGTGACAAATGGCTAAAGGAATCTTAGGTAGAAAAATTGGTATGACACAAGTTTTCGCTGAAAACGGCGATTTAATCCCGGTAACAGTTATCGAAGCTACTCCAAACGTAGTTCTTCAAAAGAAAACTGTTGAAACAGACGGCTACGAAGCGATTCAAGTTGGTTTCGAAGATAAGCGCGTTAAGCTTTCTAACAAACCAGAACAAGGTCACGTAGCAAAAGCGAATACTGCTCCTAAGCGCTTCATTCGTGAATTCCGCAACGTGAACGTTGAAGAATACGAAGTTGGTCAAGAAGTCAAAGTAGAAATTTTCGCAGAAGGCGATGTAATTGATGTAACAGGAGTTACTAAAGGTAAAGGTTTCCAAGGTGTTATTAAACGCCACGGTCAATCTCGTGGTCCTATGGCCCACGGTTCTCGTTATCACCGTCGTCCTGGTTCAATGGGTCCAGTTGCTCCGAACCGCGTATTCAAACAAAAGAAATTACCTGGTCAAATGGGTGGCACAGTAGTTACAATCCAAAACTTAGAAATCGTTAAAGTTGATGCGGACCGTAACCTACTACTTGTTAAAGGTAATGTTCCTGGTTCTAAAAAAGCTCTAGTTACAGTTAAAACTGCAATTAAAGCTAACTAATCACTTCAAGAAAGGAGGAAACAGGAATGACAAAAGTATCTGTACTTAGTCAAACAGGTGCTTCAGTTGGTGAAATCGAGTTAAACGAAGCGATCTTCGGAATCGAGCCAAATGAAGCAGTATTATTCGACGCAGTAGTTGCACAACGCGCTTCTCTACGTCAAGGTAATCATAAGGTTAAAAACCGTTCTGAAGTTGCTGGTGGTGGTCGTAAGCCATGGCGTCAAAAAGGAACTGGTCGTGCTCGTCAAGGTTCTATCCGTTCTCCACAATGGCGCGGCGGTGGTATCGTATTCGGTCCAACTCCACGTAGCTATTCTTATAAATTACCTAAAAAAGTTCGTCGTTTAGCTCTTAAATCTGCTTTATCAGCTAAAGTAGTAGAACAAAACTTCTTAGTTCTTGATGCTCTTACACTAGCAGCACCAAAAACAAAAGAATTCACAAAAATTCTTAAAGATCTTTCTTTAGAGAAAAAATCTTTATTCGTAACTGCTGACCTTGATGAAAACGTAGCTTTATCAGCTCGTAACATCCCTGGTGTAACAGTTTTAACTGCAAACGGAATCAACGTTCTTGATCTATTAGGTCACGAAAAAGTTGTATTCACTAAGTCTGCAGTAGAAAAAGTTGAGGAGGTGCTTGGATAATGGAAGCACGTGATATTTTAAAACGTCCGGTCATTACTGAGCGTTCTTCAGAACTTATGGCAGAGAAAAAGTATACTTTCGAAGTAGACACTCGCGCTAACAAAACTCAAGTAAAAGACGCTGTAGAAGAAATCTTTGGCGTAAACGTTGAGAAAGTAAACGTTCTTAACTACAAAGGTAAATTCAAACGCGTTGGCCGTTACGGTGGTTATACTAACAAACGTCGTAAAGCGATTGTTAAACTAACTGCGGACAGCAAAGACATCGAATTATTCGAAATGTAATCCTTTATGGATTTATGATTTGAACAATCAAGAAGGAGGGAAACACAATGGCGATTAAAAAGTATAAACCTACCTCTAATGGTCGTCGTAATATGACGTCTTTAGACTTTGCGGAAATTACAACAAACAAGCCTGAGAAATCATTGCTTGAACCAACTAAACGCAAAGCTGGTCGTAACAACCAAGGTAAAATCACTGTTCGTCATCATGGTGGTGGTCATAAGAAGCAATATCGTGTCATCGATTTCAAGCGTATTAAAGATGGCATTCCAGCGAAAGTTGCTACTATTGAATATGATCCAAACCGTTCTGCGAATATCGCATTAATCAATTACGCTGATGGAGCAAAAGCTTACATCTTAGCACCAAAAGGTCTAGAGGTTGGTCAAACAATCGTATCTGGTCCAGATGCTGATATTAAAGTAGGTAACACATTACCATTAGCAAACATTCCAATGGGTACAACAATCCATAACATCGAGTTAAAACCTGGTAAAGGTGGACAATTAGTACGTTCTGCTGGTACTTCTGCGCAAGTACTTGGTCGTGAAGACAAATACGTAATCGTTCGTCTACAATCTGGTGAAGTACGTTTAGTTCTTGCTACTTGCCGCGCTACAATCGGTCAAGTTGGTAACGAACAACACGAACTTGTACACATCGGTAAAGCAGGTCGTAGCCGTTGGTTAGGTAAACGCCCAACAGTTCGTGGTTCTGTAATGAACCCTAACGATCACCCACACGGTGGTGGTGAAGGACGTTCTCCAATCGGACGTAAATCACCAATGACTCCTTGGGGTAAACCAGCACTTGGTTACAAAACTCGTAACAAGAAAAACAAATCGGATAAATTCATCATCCGTAGTCGTAAAAAATAAAGTGGTTAAACTACGGTTCTATGTGAGAGCCGTGGTGGAATCACAGAGGGAGGTTCCTACATGGGTCGCAGTTTGAAAAAAGGACCTTTTGTTGACGACCACTTAATGAAAAAAGTGGAAGCACAAGAGGCTTCTGAGAAGAAACAAGTTATCAAAACTTGGTCTCGCCGTTCTACAATCTTCCCGAACTTCATCGGACTAACAATTGCTGTATATGATGGACGTAAACATGTTCCTGTATACGTAACAGAAGATATGGTAGGCCACAAACTTGGTGAATTCGCACCGACTCGTACTTATAAAGGTCACGGTGCAGACGACAAGAAAACAAGACGCTAATTTTGAGAGGAGGTAATTCCTAATGACACAAGCTAAAGCTATCGCTCGCACAGTACGTATCGCTCCTCGTAAAGTTCGTCTAGTTGTAGACTTAATCCGAGGTAAGCAAGTAGGTGAGGCAGTTGCAATTTTACGTCATACTCCAAAAGCGGCGTCTCCAGTCGTTGAGAAAGTATTAAAATCTGCAGTTGCTAATGCTGAGCACAACTACGATCTAGACATCAACTCTTTAGTTGTTTCTGAAGTATTCGTTGATGAAGGTCCAACATTAAAACGTTTCCGTCCACGTGCACAAGGACGTGCAAGCGCAATTAACAAACGCACAAGCCACATCACTTTAGTGGTATCTGAGAAGAAGGAGGGTTAATCCGTGGGTCAAAAAGTACATCCAATAGGACTGCGCGTTGGTATTATTCGTGACTGGGAGTCAAAATGGTACGCTGAAAAAGACTATGCAACTCTACTTCACGAAGACATCAAAGTGCGTAAATATATTGAAACGGCTCTTAAAGACGCTTCTGTTTCTAAAGTTGAAATCGAACGTGCTGCAAACCGTGTAAACATTACAATTCACACTGCTAAACCAGGGATGGTAATCGGTAAAGGTGGTACGGAAGTTGAAAACCTTCGTAAATACCTTGGCGAACTAACTGGTAAACGTGTACACATCAACATTATCGAAATTAAACGTGCTGATCTTGACGCTCGTCTAGTAGCTGAAAACATCGCTCGTCAATTAGAAAACCGTGTTTCATTCCGTCGTGCGCAAAAGCAAGCAATCCAACGCACAATGCGTGCTGGTGCAAAAGGAATTAAAACACAAGTATCTGGTCGTTTAGGTGGCGCTGATATCGCGCGTGCTGAACATTATAGTGAAGGAACTGTTCCACTTCATACTCTACGTGCTGACATTGATTATGCACACGCAGAAGCTGACACTACTTACGGTAAATTAGGCGTTAAAGTATGGATCTACCGTGGTGAAGTTCTTCCTACGAAGAAATCTGTGGAAGGAGGCAAATAATATGTTATTGCCTAAACGCGTAAAATACCGTCGTGAACACCGTGGCAACATGCGTGGCGAAGCGAAAGGCGGCAAAGAAGTATCTTTCGGCGAATGGGGCTTACAAGCTCAAACTGCTAGCTGGATTACTAACCGTCAAATCGAATCTGCACGTATCGCGATGACTCGTTACATGAAACGTGGCGGTAAAGTTTGGATTAAAATCTTCCCGCACAAACCTTACACGAAAAAACCTCTAGAAGTCCGCATGGGTTCTGGTAAAGGTTCTCCTGAAGGTTGGGTAGCAGTTGTTAAACCAGGAAAAGTTATGTTCGAAATCGCTGGTGTATCTGAAGAGATTGCACGTGAAGCACTTCGTTTAGCATCACATAAGCTTCCTGTAAAATGTAAGATCGTAAAACGTCAAGAAACTGGTGGTGAATCTAATGAAAGCTAATGAAATCCGTGACCTTGCCACTTCTGAAATTGAATTAAAAGTGAAATCACTGAAAGAAGAGCTTTTCAACCTTCGCTTCCAATTGGCGACTGGTCAATTAGAAAACACAGCTCGTATTCGTGAAGTGCGTAAAGCAATCGCGCGTATGAAAACTGTTATTCGTGAAAGAGAAATCAGTGCAAATAACTGATAAAGGAGGTTTTCAAGTATGACTGAGCGTAATCAACGCAAAGTTTACACGGGCCGCGTTGTTTCAGATAAAATGGACAAAACTGTTACTGTTTTAGTTGAAACTCACAAAAAGCACAAGCTTTATGGTAAACGTGTAAAGTACTCTAAAAAGTTTAAAGCTCATGATGAGCAAAACCAAGCGAAAATCGGTGATATCGTACGTATCATGGAAACTCGCCCGCTATCAGCTACTAAACGTTTCCGTCTAGTTGAAGTTGTAGAAAAAGCGGTTATTATTTAATAACTATTTCGGAACAACCAATTTCCGAAGGGAGGTAACCTAAGTGATCCAACAAGAAAGTCGTATGAAAGTTGCTGACAACTCAGGTGCACGTGAAGTTCTTACAATTAAAGTGCTTGGTGGCTCTGGCCGTAAAACTGCTAACATCGGTGATATCGTTGTTTGTACAGTTAAGAAAGCAACACCAGGTGGCGTTGTCAAGAAGGGTGACGTTGTTAAAGCTGTTATCGTTCGTACTAAATCAGGCGTTCGCCGTAAAGACGGTACTTACATCAAATTTGATGAAAATGCTTGTGTAATTATTCGTGATGATAAATCACCACGCGGAACTCGTATTTTCGGACCTGTTGCACGTGAATTACGTGACAGCAACTTCATGAAAATCGTTTCTCTAGCTCCAGAAGTTCTTTAATTTCATGACAGTGCCAATCAAGGAGGTGCGACAGCATGCATGTAAAAAAAGGTGACAAGGTTAAGGTTATCACTGGTAAGGACAAAGGCAAAGAAGGAGTAATCCTAGCTGCTTTCCCTAAACAAGATCGCGTTCTTGTTGAAGGTGTAAACATCGTGAAAAAACACGTTAAACCTAACCAATTGAATCCACAAGGTGGGATTGTAAGCCAAGAGGCTGCAATTCACGTTTCGAACGTAATGCTAATCGATCCTAAATCTGGCGAGCCGACTCGTGTAGGTTATAAAATCGAAAACGGTAAAAAAGTTCGTGTTGCAAAAAAATCAGGTGCAGTAATCGACTAATTAGTAAATAAAAGAAGGGAGGTACACACATGAGCCGCCTAAAAGAAAAATATTTAAATGAAGTTTCACCTGCTCTAATGAGCAAATTTGGATATAAATCAGTTATGCAACTTCCTAAAGTTGATAAAATCGTTATCAACATGGGTGTTGGCGATGCAGTTCAAAACTCTAAAGCACTAGATGCTGCTGTAGAAGAATTGACAATTATCACTGGTCAAAAACCAGTAGTAACTAAAGCTAAAAAATCGATCGCAGGTTTCCGTCTACGTGAAGGTATGCCTATCGGTGCTAAAGTTACATTACGCGGTGAGCGTATGTATGAATTCTTGGATAAATTAATCGCAATCGCATTACCTCGTGTACGTGACTTCCGTGGTGTTTCTAAAAAAGCATTCGATGGTCGCGGTAACTACACTCTAGGTGTTAAAGAGCAATTAATTTTCCCAGAAATCGATTACGATAAAGTTTCAAAAGTACGCGGTATGGACATCGTGATCGTAACGACAGCGAATTCTGACGAAGAAGCTCGCGAGTTATTGACACAATTCGGTATGCCGTTCCAAAAGTAATTAAACAAGGAGGGCGAAAACGTGGCTAAAAAATCTATGATCGTTAAACAACAACGTAAGCAAAAGTTTAAAGTGCAAGAATATACACGTTGTGAACGCTGTGGTCGTCCACACTCAGTATATCGCAAATTCAAACTTTGCCGTATTTGTTTCCGAGAACTTGCATATAAGGGACAAATTCCTGGCGTGAAAAAAGCCAGCTGGTAATCCCCTAATTTGGGAAGGAGGTAAATGTAATGACAATGACTGATCCGATTGCAGATATGCTTACTCGCATTCGTAATGCGAACATGGTTCGTCACGAGAAGTTAGAAGTACCAGCTTCCAACGTGAAAAAAGAAATCGCTGAAATTTTAAAGCGTGAAGGTTTCGTACGTGACGTAGAATACGTGGAAGACAACAAACAAGGTATCATCCGTATCTTCTTAAAATACGGTAAAGATAACGAACGCGTTATCACGGGCCTAAAACGTATTTCTAAACCTGGTCTACGTGTATATGCTAAAACAAATGAAGTTCCTAAAGTACTGAACGGTCTTGGTATCGCTTTAGTGTCAACTTCACAAGGTTTATTAACAGATAAAGAAGCTCGCGCTAAACAAGTTGGCGGCGAAGTTCTAGCATACGTTTGGTAATTAGCAATAAATGAATGGAGGTGCAACTAAATGTCTCGTGTAGGTAAAAAAATTATCGAGGTACCTGCTAACGTAACTGTTACTGTCGCTGCTGACAACACTGTTACTGTTAAAGGTCCTAAAGGCGAACTTGTTCGTTCTTTCCACCAAGATATGAAAATTGAGCAAGAAGGTAATGTGATCTCTGTATCTCGTCCTTCTGATTCAAAAGAACACCGCACAAACCACGGTACTACTCGTGCGCTTTTAGCGAACATGATTACTGGAGTTTCTGCAGGTTTCGAAAAATCATTAGAACTTATCGGTGTCGGTTACCGTGCGCAATTACAAGGTAAAAAGCTTGTACTTAACGTAGGTTACTCTCACCCAGTTGAGTTCACACCAGAAGATGGTCTTGAAGTAGAAGTTCCTTCTAATACAAAAATCATCGTTAAAGGTATCAGCAAAGAACGCGTTGGCGCTCTTGCATCTAATATCCGTGACGTTCGTCCACCAGAGCCGTATAAAGGTAAAGGTATCCGTTACGAAGGCGAATACGTTCGTCGTAAAGAAGGTAAAACAGGTAAATAATGCTGCTTAAGCATTAGAAAGGAGTGACCCTTGTGATTACGAAACAGGATAAAAATCAAGTTCGTAAAAAACGTCATGCGCGAGTACGTTCTAAAATTACGGGTACTGCTGAGCGTCCACGCTTAAACGTATTCCGTTCTAACAAGAACATCTACGCTCAACTTATCGATGACGTAGCAGGCGTAACTATTGTTAGCGCATCTTCTCAAGAAAATGGTTTTGAAGGTGCTGGTAACAACGTTGAAGCTGCATCAAAAATCGGTGAAACAATCGCGAAACGCGCTACGGAAAAAAATATTACTGCTATAGTATTTGACCGTGGTGGTTACTTATATCATGGACGTGTTAAAGCTTTAGCTGAAGCTGCACGTGAGAACGGTTTAGAATTTTAATAAGAAGGAGGGACACATTTCATGAGTCGAATTGACGCAAACAAACTTGGAGAACTTGAAGAACGCGTAGTTACTATTAACCGTGTTGCTAAAGTTGTTAAAGGTGGACGTCGCTTCCGCTTCACAGCATTAGTTGTAGTTGGCGATAGAAACGGACATGTTGGTTTCGGTACTGGTAAAGCTCAAGAGGTGCCAGACGCTATCCGTAAAGCTGTTGAAGATGCGAAGAAAAACTTAATCGAAGTGCCACGTGTTGGTGGAACAACTCCACACTTAGTGCTTGGTCGCTTCGGTGCAGGAGAAATCCTAATCAAACCTGCTGCTCCTGGTACAGGAGTTATCGCTGGTGGTCCAGTACGTGCCGTACTAGAACTTGCTGGTATTACTGATATTCTTTCAAAATCACTTGGATCTAACACACCAATCAACATGGTGCGTGCTACTGTTCAAGGTTTAACTGAATTAAAACGCGTAGAGGACGTTGCAAAATTACGTGGCAAATCAGTGGAAGAAATATTAGGATAAGGGGGGAATAATAATGGCTAACAAATTAGAAATCACCCTTACAAAATCTGTGATCGGTTCTAAACCGGCACAACGTAAAACTATTGAAGCTCTTGGTTTACGTAAATTAAATCAAACTGTTGAGAAAGCTGATAATGCAGCTACTCGCGGTATGCTTGATAAAGTAGCTCACTTAGTTACTGTAAAAGAAAATTAATTTTTAATTAATGAACAAGGAGGTGCCACCCACTATGAAACTGCATGAGTTAAAACCAGCAGAAGGTTCTCGTAAGCAACGCAATCGCGTTGGTCGTGGTATCGGTTCTGGTAACGGTAAAACTGCGGGTAGAGGTCATAAAGGTCAAAACTCTCGATCTGGCGGCGGTGTACGCCCAGGCTTTGAGGGCGGACAAAACCCGTTATTCCGTCGTTTACCAAAACGTGGCTTTACGAACATTAACCGTAAAGAATACGCTATCGTTAACCTTGACACATTAAACCGTTTCGAAGACGGTGCAGAAGTAACAACTGCATTATTACTTGAAACTGGTCTTGTGAGCAATGAAAAAGCTGGAATTAAAGTTCTTGGTAATGGAACACTTAACAAAAAGCTTACTGTAAAAGCTCATAAATTCTCAGCTTCAGCGAAAGAAGCAATCGAGAATGCCGGCGGAACTACTGAGGTGATTTAATGTTTCAGACAATCTCTAACTTTATGCGTGTTCGAGATATAAGAAATAAAATCATTTTCACTCTTTTAATGTTAATCGTATTCCGTATTGGTACATTTATACCAGTACCGAACGTTGACGCAAATGTATTAAAGGCAACTGATGAGTTTAACCTCGTTGGTTTCCTCAATACTTTTGGCGGTGGTGCTTTGAAAAACTTCTCTATCTTCGCGATGGGAATTATGCCATACATCACAGCCTCAATTATTGTTCAGTTATTGCAAATGGACGTAGTACCGAAGTTTGCTGAGTGGGCAAAGCAAGGTGAAGTCGGAAGACGTAAACTTGCACAATTTACTCGTTACTTTACAATTATTCTTGCCTTTATCCAATCGTTCGCGATGTCATTTGGTTTCAATAAAATGTATGGTGGATCTTTGATTAAAGAAGAGGGAATTCTAACGTATGTTACAATTTCAATTGTATTGACAGCGGGTACAGCTTTCCTTGTATGGCTTGCTGAGCAAATTACTGCACATGGTGTTGGTAATGGTATTTCTGTTGTAATTTTCGCAGGTATCGTTGCAGCATTACCTACAGGAATAAACCAAATTTATGCACAACAAATTGAGGGTGCTGGTGATAAACTGTTTATTAACATTATCATTCTTGCATTACTTGCTTTGATTTTACTTGCAATTGTCGTGGGTGTTATTTACGTGCAACAAGCACTTCGTAAAATCCCAATTCAATATGCAAAACGAGTTACTGGACGCAACCAACAAACTGGTGGTCAACAAACGCACTTACCGTTAAAAGTAAATGCTGCAGGGGTTATTCCGGTAATCTTCTCAGTAGCGTTCCTTGTTACGCCTCGTACGTTAGCAGCGTTCTTTGGTCAAAATGATGTAACAACATTCATTGAAAACACGTTCGATTATCAGAAACCTGTTGGGATGTTGATTTATGTTGCATTGATCGTCGCGTTCACATATTTCTATGCATTCGTACAAGTGAATCCAGAAAATGTGGCAGACAACTTGAAAAAACAAGGTGCTTACATTCCAGGTATTCGCCCGGGTGAAAACACTCAAACGTATTTAACAAGCGTGTTATATCGTCTGACTTTTGTTGGCGCGATATTCTTAACTGTAATTGCTGTAATGCCGATTATATTCATCAACCTTATGAATCTACCTGCTTCAGTGCAAATCGGTGGTACTAGTATAATTATCGTAGTCGGCGTAGCGCTAGAAACGATGAAACAGCTAGAATCCCAACTTGTTAAACGTCACTACAAAGGCTTTATGAAATAATGTTGATTTTTAGGGAACGTTCCTCGTTTCCTAAAAATCAGCAAACCTTTTGTGGGAGGACTATTTCCGATGAATATCGTTTTAATGGGTCTGCCAGGTGCTGGTAAAGGTACACAGGCAGATAAAATTGTAGAGAAGTACGCAATTCCTCATATTTCTACAGGAGATATGTTCCGTGCCGCTATTAAAGAAGGTACAGAACTAGGCTTACAGGCTAAATCGTTTATGGATCAAGGTGCTTTAGTACCTGATGAAGTAACGATTGGTATTGTTCGTGAGCGACTTGCTAAACCTGATTGTGAAAAGGGCTTCTTATTAGATGGATTCCCACGTACTGTTCCACAAGCTGAAGCATTAGATAGCATTTTAGCTAATCTTGGTAAAGCTATTGAGCATACGATTAACATTCAAGTTGAGAAAGATGAGCTTATTGCTCGTTTATCAGGTCGTCGTATTTGTAAAACTTGCGGTACATCATATCATTTAATTTTCAATCCACCTGCTGTGGAAGGTAAATGTGATAAAGATGGCGGCGAACTTTACACACGTGCGGATGATAATCCTGAAACGGTTGCAAACCGTCTGGAAGTAAATATGAATCAAGCACAACCTTTGCTCAACTTCTATGAAGCAAAAGGTGTGTTAACAAATATTGATGGACAGCAAGATATTAATAAAGTGTTTGCTGATCTTGATGCTCTTTTACAGAGCAGCCGCAGCTGATACCCGGCTCCGGGCGCAGAATACTGCTTCCGCGGGAGGCATGCGGGAGCAACACCGAAACATAATTTTTTTGAGAGTTGCAAAAGCATATTGTGCCCGGTATATATTTCTTTTAAAAAGTGCAACATTACTTTTGGGAGAGTATAATGGGTTTCGTGGAAGCATCTGTGTAACGGGTATGAATATCTCATCAAAGACATTCCGGTATTCGTGTAAACATGGGAGATTCAGTGCCCAGACTGGTCCTGTATATTCCGTGGATTGTGTGAAGCGAAACCAGACGAGCGTCTTTCAAACATCTCTCATACAATCCAAACATATGTTGAAACGAGGTTGCTTCTATAGTTGCAGCAGATATCCGTTTGATGTAACGATGAGAACTTTAATTTGCATATAGAGAGGAGAGACAGAGTAGATGGCGAAAGATGATGTAATTGAAGTCGAAGGAACAGTTGTTGAGACTTTGCCAAACGCGATGTTTAAGGTAGAATTAGAAAATGGACATGTGATTTTAGCACACGTATCTGGTAAGATTCGTATGCACTTTATCCGTATTCTACCTGGAGATAAGGTTACTATCGAGTTATCTCCTTATGATTTAACTCGCGGTCGTATCACATACCGTTTTAAATAATCTTTTGCGCTCCGGACTATTAAGGAGGTTAGGTTAGATGAAAGTGAGACCATCTGTGAAACCGATCTGCGAAAAATGTAAAGTAATTCGCCGACGCGGTAAAGTAATGGTAATCTGTGAAAATCCTAAACACAAACAAAAACAAGGTTGATTCTAAAGGAGGTGCACAACGTACATGGCACGTATTGCTGGTGTTGACATTCCTCGCGACAAACGCGTGGTAATTTCATTAACTTACATTTACGGTATTGGTAAAACTACAGCTCAGAAAGTATTAGCTGGCGCAGGTATTTCAGAAGATACACGCGTACGCGACTTAACTGAAGATCAGTTAAACCTAATCCGTGAACAATTAGATTCTTACAAACTTGAAGGTGACTTACGTCGCGAAACTTCATTAAACATTAAACGTCTGATGGAAATCGGTTCATTCCGTGGTATCCGTCACCGTCGTGGTTTACCTGTTCGTGGTCAAAATACGAAGAACAATGCGCGTACGCGTAAAGGTCCTCGTAAAACAGTTGCGAACAAGAAAAAATAATACGTAAAGGAGGTTCCTTCTTAACATGGCTCGTAAACAACAAACTCGTAAACGTCGTGTGAAAAAGAATATCGAATCTGGTATTGCACACATCCGTTCTACATTTAACAATACAATTGTAACGATTACAGATATGCAAGGTAACGCTGTATCTTGGTCAAGTGCTGGTGCTCTTGGTTTCCGTGGTTCACGTAAATCTACACCATTCGCTGCACAAATGGCTGCAGAAACTGCTGCTAAAACATCCCTTGAACATGGTCTGAAAACGTTGGAAGTAACTGTTAAAGGTCCTGGTGCTGGTCGTGAAGCTGCAATTCGTGCACTTCAAGCTGCTGGTTTAGAAGTAACTGCTATTAAAGACGTTACTCCAGTTCCTCACAATGGTTGCCGTCCGCCAAAACGTCGTCGCGTGTAATGGGTGCGTCTCATATTGTATGAGAACATCATTTTTTGTACAGACTGTCTTGTGCAGATATTAAACGATACGTCAATGACGATCGAATCTATGATGGAAAGAACCTATACATTCGATGTTTTGAAGGAGGGTAAATGAAATGATCGAAATTGAAAAACCAAAGATTGAAACGGTGGAGATCAGCGAAGATTCCAAATATGGAAAGTTTGTTGTAGAACCGCTTGAACGCGGATATGGAAACACTTTGGGTAATTCTTTACGTCGTATCCTTCTGTCTTCATTACCAGGAGCTGCTGTCACTTCAATCCAAATTGATGGTGTACTTCACGAATTCTCTACTGTAGAAGGCGTTGTAGAAGATGTAGCTTCAATTATTTTGAACGTGAAAAAGCTTGCTCTTAAAATCTACTCTGACGAAGAAAAAGTTATTGAGATTGATGTAAAGGGCGATGGTACAGTTACGGCTGCTGACATTACACATGACAGTGACGTAGAAATTTTAAACCCAGATCTATATATTGCAACAATCGCTAAAAACGGTCATTTACGTATGCGTATGTACGCTCAACGCGGCCGTGGTTACACTCCTGCTGATCAAAACAAACGTGAGGATCTTCCTATCGGCGTGATCCCGATCGACTCTATTTACACTCCAGTATCACGCGTCAATTTCCAAGTGGAAAATACTCGTGTAGGTCAGTCTTCTGACTACGATAAACTTTCTCTTGATGTGTGGACAGATGGTAGCATCGGTCCGAAAGAGGCGATTTCGCTCGGAGCAAAAATTTTAACCGAGCATCTAAACATCTTCGTTGGCATGACAGATGAGGCACAAACTGCTGAAATCATGGTCGAAAAAGAAGAAGATCAAAAAGAAAAAGTTTTAGAGATGACTATCGAAGAACTTGATCTTTCTGTTCGTTCTTATAACTGCTTAAAACGCGCTGGTATTAATACAGTACTAGAACTTGCGAATAAGTCAGAAGACGACATGATGAAAGTTCGTAACCTTGGACGTAAGTCATTAGAAGAGGTAAAAGCGAAGTTAGAAGAGCTTGGTTTAGGGTTACGCAAAGAAGACTAAGCGATTTAAACAAAACTTATAAGATCAGATATTTTTTATAAAGGAGGGAAACATCCATGGGTTACAGAAAACTTGGTCGTACAAGTTCTCAACGTAAAGCGATGTTACGTGACTTAGCTACTGATTTAATCATCAACGAGCGTATCGAAACTACTGAGGCTCGCGCTAAAGAAGTACGTAAAGCTGTTGAAAAAATGATTACTTTAGGTAAACGCGGAGATTTACACGCACGCCGTCAAGCTGCTGCATTCATCCGTCGTGAACTAGTAACAACTACTGACGAAGAAGGTAACGAAACAACTTCATTTGCACTACAAAAGCTATTTGATGATGTTGCACCACGTTACGCAGAACGTCAAGGTGGTTACACTCGTATTCTTAAAGTAGGTCCTCGTCGTGGTGACGGTGCACCTGTTGTTGTGATTGAATTAGTTTAATCATAAGAGAAAACAAGTGGTGAAGAGGGTGGAACCACCACCCTCTTTCTTTATAAAACGATTTATACGACAAATAATTAAGCTGAGCGTTATGATGAGCGGACACTTATGTGTGGCGTCTCGTTTAGCTCTCCGCACCTCATTCAAAAGAAGCTAGGGCTTGAGCACCCGTGTTTCTTGTAAATGTAACGACTAGCGCATTTCTATCGAATGAGGTGCGCGCTTTTTTATTATTAACAGCGCCAATTGATGGTGCTTTTTTTAATATATAGGAATAAGCGCTTAGGCACTTTTCTTATACCGACATATTGATTGTGGTAGAATTCATACATAAAAAAGTGTAAGTTAGTTAGTATAGCTGAGCATGTAGAGAGGAGTTCTAGAAATGCCCGAAATTTTATCGTTAAATAATGTGACGTTTTCATATACGCCTGAAAATCCTGAGATGCGAAATGCAGTCGAAAATGTAAGTTTTACCGTACAGGAAGGTGAATGGATTGCCATAGTTGGTCATAATGGTTCTGGTAAATCAACGATAGCTAAACTGATGAATGGTTTACTATTCCCGCAACAGGGAGATGTTCGTATATTACGAGAAGTATTAAATGAAGACAACCTATGGGAATGTCGTTCGCAAATGGGAATGGTTTTTCAAAATCCAGATAACCAATTTGTAGGTGCTACTGTACAAGATGATGTTGCCTTTGCTCTTGAAAATAACGGTATACCGTTTGAAGAAATGGTAAAGCGTGTGCATGCATCACTAGAACAAGTAAAGATGAGTAATTTTTTGGATCATGAGCCACATCATTTATCAGGTGGACAGAAACAACGTGTCGCTATTGCAGGGGCATTAGCTTTAAAGCCAAAGTTGCTCATTTTAGATGAAGCAACATCTATGTTAGATCCACAAGGCCGTATAGAAGTTTTACAAACTGTACAAACGTTACGTGCGGAAACAGGGCTAACGGTTTTATCGATTACACACGATTTAGAAGAAGCCATGTTGGCAGATCGTATACTTTTCATGAATGATGGCAAGAAGTTTGCAGAAGGTCCTCCTGCTGAAATTTTTTCGCTAGGGGACAAGTTAACGGAGTTAGGGCTTGATCTACCATTTGCCATGAAGTTATCAAAGTTATTGCAAAAGGAAGGTGTTCCGTTAATGGGGCAACATATGACAGAAGAAGAGTTGGTGAATGATTTATGGACATCAAACTTCAACAAGTAAGCTATGCATATTCTCAAGGAACACCTTTTGAAAAACGAGCGTTATTCGATGTGGACTTTGAGATTCCATCTCACACATACCAAGCAATTATTGGCCATACGGGCTCTGGGAAGTCGACCATTCTTCAGCATTTTAATGCACTGTTAAAGCCTACATCTGGCAAGGTGCAAATAGGTGAGCGTACAGTGGAGGCTGGTAAAAAGGCAAAGGATTTAAAAGCGGTTCGCCAACGTGTAGGTATTGTTTTTCAATTTCCAGAGCATCAACTGTTTGAAGAAACAGTATTAAAGGATATTATGTTCGGTCCTATGAACTTTGGTGTCTCAGAGAAAGAGGCTGAAGCACGCGCTAGAGAGCTTGTCCGTTTAGTTGGTTTGCCTGAAAATGTGCTCGAAAAATCACCATTTGATTTATCTGGTGGACAAATGCGTCGTGTCGCTATTGCAGGCGTATTGGCAATGGAGCCAGAGGTGATTGTATTAGATGAACCAACGGCTGGGCTAGACCCTCGGGGACAAAAAGAAATTATGGATATGTTTTATGCATTACATCAGGAGCGTAGTTTAACGACGATACTCGTTACGCACAGTATGGAGGATGCAGCCCGTTATGCTGACAATATTGTCATAATGCATGAAGGGAAAAATGTGTTGAGTGGGACACCGCGTGATATTTTTAAGGATGTTGAGACATTAAAGCAATTTCGTTTAGAACCACCCCGTATTGTACGGTTCCAGCAAAAGGTTGAAAAGATGATCAATACTCCACTAGCAAAGGTATGTTTAACGGAAGAGGAGCTTGCAATTGAAATGGCTCGATTATTGAGAGAGGAGCGTGCAGAGTCATGATGGAGAAGATGATTTTCGGGCGCTTCCTGCCAGGAGATTCTCCTGTCCATAGGCTTGACCCACGATCTAAACTCGTATTCGTTTTTGCATTTATCATTATTGTATTTTTAGCTAATAATACAATAACCTATGCAATGCTATTAGCATTTACGTTACTCATTGTTTTAGTGTCACGTATCCGCTTGTACTTTTTAATAAATGGCTTGAAGCCTGTTCTCTTTTTAATGGCGTTTACTTTCTTGCTACATATTTTTATGACAAAGGAAGGCGACCTATTATTTCATTGGAAGTTTATCTCCATCTATGAGGGAGGCGTTCGTCAAGGGATTTATATTTCGACTCGTTTCCTTGTTTTAGTGTTTATGACGTCCATTTTAACACTGACAACCTCCCCGATTTCCATTACAGATGGAATTGAGGTGTTGCTAAATCCATTGAAAAAAATAAAAGTACCTGTCCATGAGCTAGCACTAATGATGTCCATTTCACTGCGCTTTATTCCAACGTTGATGGATGAGACGGATAAGATTATGAAGGCACAAATGGCACGTGGCTCTGATTTATCTTCAGGACCGATAAAAGACCGCATTAAAGCGGTTGTGCCATTACTAGTACCGCTCTTTGTAAGTGCCTTTAAACGTGCAGAGGACTTAGCCACTGCGATGGAAGTGCGAGGCTATCGTGGCGGTGAAGGGCGTACGCGCTATCGTAAGCTAAAGTGGGATATTGGCGATTCGTTTGCTATTGCCTTACTAGTAGCCATGGCTGTTTTATTATTTTTCTATAGAAGTTAAAGGAGTAGCTTTATGCGACGATTAAAAGCAATTATTAGTTATGATGGAACGCAGTTTTCTGGTTATCAAGTACAGCCAGGAGAGCGAACTGTACAAGCAGAGGTTGAGCGTGTACTTGCTATTATGCACAAAGGTCACAATGTAAAAGTTACGGCAAGTGGTCGCACAGATGCAAGAGTGCATGCAACTGGACAAACACTGCATTTTGATACGCCGCTTGCAATACCAGTAGAAAAGTATATGAAGGCATTGAATGTTCAGCTTCCAAGAGATATCCGTGTATTATCGATTGAGGAAGTGGCAGATGATTTTCATGCGCGGTATAGTGTCACAGGAAAACGCTATCGCTATATATGGTCGTGTGAGTCTGTACAAAGCCCATTTCGTAGACATTACACTGTAGAGACGAATGGTGTGAAGCCAGACGTAAAAGCGATGCAGGATGCTGCCAAAGCTATAATAGGGACACATGATTTCTCATGCTTCTGTGCGGCAAATACGAGTGTGCAAAATAAAGTGCGAACAGTAAATGCACTTGAATTTGAATGGCATGGTGAAGAGCTGCATATGGTCATTGAAGGTAGTGGCTTCTTATACAATATGGTGCGCATCATTGCCGGCACTTTGTGGGAAGTCGGCATAGGACGCCGAGAAGTAAAAAATGTGGAGACTGTTGTTGCGTCGATGGATCGCGACAAGGCTGGCAAAACAGCACCACCACAGGGTTTATATCTTGAAAAGGTGTTCTATTAGGGAGATTTGTTTAAGCGAATATTGAATGTTATAGAGGGGCGGATATTCACTTTAAATGGAACAAAATACGAGGGGCAAAATGGCAATGTAAATGCCAAACGTTACCCTGTACAACTTCACCAGGTGTTTAATGAAATTACTTGACTTTAAAAGCCATTCATTATATGATAACAGATGGTATTTTCATTACCACCACAAAATAAGCCCCGAAACTTATAGTGTAGACTAATGAAAAATAACGGTAATCGAATCGATTAGGAGGATATATACATGCGTACAACATTCATGGCTAAAGGTCACGAAGTAGACCGTAAATGGTTAGTAGTTGATGCAGAAGGCCAAACTCTTGGACGTTTAGCTTCTGAAGTAGCTGCAATCTTACGTGGTAAACATAAACCAACATTCACACCAAACGTTGACACAGGTGATCACGTAATCATCATCAACGCTGACAAAATCCATTTAACTGGTAACAAATTAGAGGGTAAACTTTACCGTCACCATACTCAATTTGCGGGTGGTTTAAAAACTCGTACTGCTGGTGAAATGTTAGAAAAGTACCCAACACGTATGATCGAATTAGCTATTAAAGGGATGCTTCCTAAAAACTCTTTAGGTCGTAAAATGTTCGGTAAACTTAACGTTTACACTGGAACTGAGCACCCACATGCTGCACAAAAACCAGAAGCTTATGAGCTTCGCGGATAATATAAATTAAGAGGAGGATATTACTTTGGCACAAGTTCAATACATCGGCACTGGTCGCCGTAAAAGCTCTGTAGCTCGCGTACGTTTAGTACCAGGTACAGGTAAAATTGTTATCAACAAACGTGAAATCGAAGAATACGTACCATTCGCTGCATTACGTGAAGTAATTAAACAACCATTAGTAGCTACTGAAACTACAGGAAGCTATGACATCCACGTAAACGTTAACGGTGGTGGATACACTGGTCAAGCTGGAGCTGTACGTCATGGTATCGCTCGTGCTCTACTTCAAGTAGACCCAGATTTCCGTGCTGCACTTAAATCTGCTGGATTACTTACTCGTGATTCACGCATGAAAGAACGTAAAAAACCAGGTCTACGCGGCGCTCGTCGTGCACCTCAGTTCTCAAAACGTTAATCAACCGATTATATGCGTTTTCAAAACCCTTTCCCACTTTTGTGGGGAGGGTTTTTTTGTGTTTTTAATGAAGTTCACTTATTAAAAATATTGAAAATTCTTTGCAGTTTTTAATAAAATTTTAAAAAAAGAATATTAGATGCGAAGGGTATTTAGAGATTTAAAATTACATAACAAAGGATGTGTAAGTTTCTTATGGATATGGAAAGGAAGCAAGACCTTGCTTTCAAGTTTATTCTCGCCTACTTTATCGTTTTCATTATCTTAAAAGAAATATTTACATTTTCAGTTTTGGTTAATTATTCTGTACCCATCATTGGATTCCTCATCGCAGCATTTTTACGTTATAAATTGATTGTGAAAAATCGGAATAACTCTTAAGTATTAAAGTCTACGTGTCGTGCCCTTCAGTGTTTATGATTTACTTAATACCCCCAGACATAAAAATTTTAGAATATCCAAAAAAAGAGCGTGGACTTCAATTAAATAGACATAGGATGTGGAAATAATCTTATGAAGAAGAAGCGAGACATTACTGTAATATTTATTGTCACTTATTTTGGCGGGATTTCTATTTTAGCTAAACTATTCTCATTTTCGGTTTTGACTAATTATGTGCTTTGTTTCATTGGTGCAGTGATTATTTAAAAAAGGAAAAAACTTAAATCAATCTATTGTATTGTCGTCATGTGTCAGCTCGAAGATATAGAGGGCTTTCGTTTAAATGACTACGATTACGGAGATGAGCAATTGCTAACAGGGATTAGCTATCATCCAAATGGCTTGAACAAAATTACAATCGAAAGTTTAGATCCAGAATTAAAAGGTATTGAAGAAATTTCGTCTTCTACAAATTTTAGCTTCCACATTAACAATAAAGATTGTTTCTTTATAGAAGCGAATCGTTTCGTTTTTGAGGGAAAGGTGTTTAAAGATTTAATCGCCCCAGAACATGAGCTGAAATGGGAAGACGAAAGTTGATTGACTAGAAAAGGGACTTGCTACGCACCACATAACATAATTTATACATCCTAAACTCTTAAGCAAATGCTTGGGAGTTTTTTTGTTTACTTTCTAGCATAGTTCCATCACTAACTTCGTACACTACATATAAAGGGTGGTGGATATGGGTGAAGCGCTGGCTTGCACTAGGAGTAATTATGCTGATGAGTATAGTGGTCGTGGCATATGAAACGAATGCTTCGGACCGCAACTTCTTCTTACCTGACCCACTTGGTGGCATTAAAATTGTCATTGATGCGGGACACGGTGGTCAGGATGGAGGTGCTTCAAAGGGCGAAGTAATTGAAAAGGAAATTACGCTTGCAATTGCTCAGCATGTGGAGAAGCAATTAAAGAAGAAAGGCGCAACGGTCGTGATGACACGTACAACTGATGGAGATGTTATTGATGAACACGCGTCATCAGAAAAATTTGGCACACTAAGAGAACGGAAAAAGCAAGATATCTTCTTACGGAAAGATATTGTTGCTAAAGAACAACCAGATATTTTCGTTACAATTCATGCCAATGCAATTCCTGAAACAAAATGGCGTGGAGCGCAGGTGTTTTATCATAAAGACGGACATGCTGATGGGGAATTGCTTGCGAAGAGCATTCAGCAATCTATCCGTACGAACTTACAAAATACTGATCGGGAAGCTTTATCGATTAAACAAATCTACTTACTAAAGAAGGCTGAAGTGCCTGCTGCATTAGTGGAGACTGGATTTATCAGTAATGATGAGGAACGTGCACTATTAGTCGATAAAAAATATCAAGAGAAAATGGCAACTGCTATCGTTGAAGGTATTGAAGACTACTTACTGGGGAAAATTGAATAGAGCAACAGCCACTATGTAAATCAGAGCATTATGATATACTAACATTGACAGAAAATAAGGGGAGTGTTCGTCGTGATAACTGAACAACAAGTACGAGAAAAACTGGGACAACTACAAGATCCGTTTTTACATAAAACCTTAGCAGAAACTGACGGTATTACGAACGTATCAATCAAAGAAGAAAAAAACCATGTGAGTGTAAAAATTGCTATTGCTAAAACAAATACACCTGAACAAATGCAACTTCAAATGAAAATTGTAGATGTATTAAAAGAAGCGGGTGCTAACACTGTTGGTATTCGTTTTGAAGAGTTATCTGCAGAAAAACTACAAAGCTTCCGCGGAACAGCAACAGAAGCAGAAGCTCAAGATATTTTATCTCCATTAAGTACAGTGCAAGTAATTTCAATTGCATCTGGTAAAGGTGGCGTAGGGAAATCTACCGTATCAGTTAACTTAGCGGTAGCTTTAGCGCGACTTGGCAAAAAAGTAGGCTTAATTGATGCCGATATTTATGGATTCAGTGTGCCTGATATGATGGGTGTTACAGATATGCCGAAGGTAGTAGATAATCGTATTTACCCTGTTGATCGTTTTGGTGTAAAAATGATTTCAATGGGATTCTTCGTTGAGAATAACGCACCAATCGTCTGGCGTGGTCCAATGCTTGGAAAGGTGTTAGATCAATTTTTCCGTGATGTAGAATGGGGCGAATTAGATTACCTTCTATTAGATTTACCACCAGGAACAGGTGATGTCGCTTTAGATATACATCAAATGTTGCCTTCTTCAAAAGAAATTGTTGTGACAACGCCTCACCCAACAGCAGCATTCGTTGCAGCTCGTGCAGGGGCAATGGCATTACAAACAGAACATGAGATTTTAGGCGTTATTGAAAATATGGCGTGGTTTGAGTCAAAATCAGGGGAACGCGAATATGTATTTGGCCAAGGCGGCGGTGCAAAATTGACGGAAGAACTTCGTACAGAGCTACTTGGACAAATTCCACTAGGTCAGCCAGATTGGTCTGATGAGGATTTCGCGCCTTCTGTATATGCCGAGAACCATTCAACAGGACAAACATATTTAGATATTGCTTCGAAAGTCATTAATAAATTAAATAAATAAATAAACAAAAAGGATTTCCTCAACTAGTTGAGGAAATCCTTTTTTGTTTTGAAAAGCTATTTACTTTTGTCATCCTTATTTGCGCTGCCGTCACTTTCACCACTAGCCTCTTTTTTGCTGTCACTTTCCGAGGAAGTACTTTCACCGCTTTTTTTGATAAGCTCTAGCCATTTCGCCTGCATTAGTGGACTTTCAATCGTTTCCTTTACGACTTCCTCCATCTGCTTGCGAAGATTGGATGATTTTAAAATCGTCTCCATTTGCTTTTGCATATCAGGTTGACCAAAGAATGACTCCATATCCTTTTGGAATGTAGGGTCTTTCATTAGTTCCTTCATAATATCTTGTTGTTGCTTTTGCATACTTTTGGCTACAGTTTCTTTAAACTTTGGATCCTCGAATGTCTTTTTCCAAAAATCCTCAGCTTCCTTTGAAAGCAAAGTCTCTTCTGTCGCCTTTTTCACTTCGTCATGTTCTAATATCAATAATTCACGAAAACTCGGCTCCTCTAAAAGCTGTCGTAACGCCTTTTTACCATCCTCAGTTTGTAGAGAGTCGATCATAATTTTTTTTATCTCATCATAAGACATGTTAGAGGTTTTATCTTGTTGTGAGCAGGCAGCAAGAAAAAGCGTCAAAATCAGTAATAAAGTCCATTTTCGCATTCAACATCAGTCCTTTCTATAGATAGACTCTTTCAATTATTGTTCACATTTATGATGACTTTATGTATAGCTTGCGAAGAGAAATAGCTTTTTTAACAATGCATTGTTAAAATGATTACAGATATATGAAGAAATTGGGGGACTTTGAGTTGTGACGATACGAAATTGGGCAAAGTTTTTCTTCTTTGCAATGCTCGTTGGTGGCGTAGTCAACGGAATTTTTAGTTTATTTATTCGCTGGAGCTTCTTTCAACCATATGTAGAAAATGGTCAATGGGGTGAATTTTTCGCCGGGCTTTTATGGATGGTATTTTTAGGTTTTACAATGAGTGTTATTGCACAAGCTGGATTTTTCGCCTATTTAACACTTCATCAAGTAGGTGTTAACATCTTTAGAACACTAACTTTATGGAATTGGGTACAGCTATTATTAATTGTTATTACCGTATTTGATATTGTGTTCTTCCGTTTTGTACCAGGTGTAAAGGATGGACAAAGCTGGGTATTCTATTTAGGGCTGTTAATTGTGTTAATATTCGCTTCTATTGCAACAGCTGTACAAAAAGTTAAAATGACAGGAAAAAAACATGTTCTAGTGTCTGCATTATTTTTTATGATTGTTATTACAACATTAGAGTGGACAATCGCTTTAATGGGACGCGATGAAAATATTAACGAATATGTTGCACTATTGTTATTTCCATTACTAGCTGTAAATGCATATCAATTATTAGTATTACCAAAATACAATGCAAAATCCGATGAAGATCGCAAAAAATTAGAAGAACGTCGTAAAGCGCGCCTTAATCAGGCGAAAAATGCATAGTTATTATGAAAAATGAGTAGCCTCAAATATGTTGAGGCTACTTTTATTATGGAGTTTTTTTAGATTGTACTGAGTAACCGAATATATTTTCTTCAATCGACATAAATTTATTTTGTTGCAATAATGTATTTAACTCTTTAAAAGTAACCTTAGTGTCTTGATGTAAAGGGAGAAATAAAAAATCGCCTTTTTGTAATTCGGGTGTTTTTTCTCCTTGCCAAATGAGTGAAGGAGAAAGTATATTTATTTGCTTCTGAAATAAGCTTTTTTGTAAATCCTGAGAATACTGATGATTTCGTGTAGCAAACCAAAGCGGTGTGGTCTTTAAATATTTTTCATAAGTACTCACATCTTTTTGTAGTAATGCAATATCAATTGGTTCTTCTACTGAATCTTCGGGACCTAATAATCCTGTAGGTAGTTTTCGTTCTTGAATTACTTTTATATGCTCAGGTGATCGCTCAATCCATGCCGCATCTAAAAGAAGGAGCGGATAAGGTCCTTTTACATTTTTAAGCCAATCTAAAAGTTTATCATCAGAAAAAGAAATTTCGACAATAAGTGAAGTGCCATAATGCCCTTTTGTTACAACCGTTGGTGCGTTAGCAATATTAAATACAGAAATCATCGTAGAATTAATTGGTTTAATAAAGATAAACAATATTCCTATGACAACCAGTGATACCAACGTTTTACGAAGCATATTTAAAACCCCATTTCTATAATTTTAAACATAAAAATAAACTCCTTAAAAAAACTTATGATTTTGTGTTGACTTTCATGATTAATCGATGTTATTATGTATAAGTCGCCAAGAGATGACGCGACAAACGAAACAAAATGAACCTTGAAAACTGAACAAGCAAAACGTAATCAATATAGTTTTTAGTAGCTAACTTCGTTAGCGGACGAAACAAAATTTTGGACATCAAAATTGATGCCAGCAAAACAATTTGAGCTAATCAAATTTCTTTTATGGAGAGTTTGATCCTGGCTCAGGACGAACGCTGGCGGCGTGCCTAATACATGCAAGTCGAGCGGACAGATAAGGAGCTTGCTCCTTTGACGTTAGCGGCGGACGGGTGAGTAACACGTGGGCAACCTACCCTATAGTTTGGGATAACTCCGGGAAACCGGGGCTAATACCGAATAATCTTTTGTCTCTCATGAGACAATTCTGAAAGACGGTTTCGGCTGTCGCTATAGGATGGGCCCGCGGCGCATTAGCTAGTTGGTGAGGTAACGGCTCACCAAGGCAACGATGCGTAGCCGACCTGAGAGGGTGATCGGCCACACTGGGACTGAGACACGGCCCAGACTCCTACGGGAGGCAGCAGTAGGGAATCTTCCACAATGGGCGAAAGCCTGATGGAGCAACGCCGCGTGAGTGAAGAAGGATTTCGGTTCGTAAAACTCTGTTGTAAGGGAAGAACAAGTACAGTAGTAACTGGCTGTACCTTGACGGTACCTTATTAGAAAGCCACGGCTAACTACGTGCCAGCAGCCGCGGTAATACGTAGGTGGCAAGCGTTGTCCGGAATTATTGGGCGTAAAGCGCGCGCAGGTGGTTTCTTAAGTCTGATGTGAAAGCCCACGGCTCAACCGTGGAGGGTCATTGGAAACTGGGAGACTTGAGTGCAGAAGAGGATAGTGGAATTCCAAGTGTAGCGGTGAAATGCGTAGAGATTTGGAGGAACACCAGTGGCGAAGGCGACTATCTGGTCTGTAACTGACACTGAGGCGCGAAAGCGTGGGGAGCAAACAGGATTAGATACCCTGGTAGTCCACGCCGTAAACGATGAGTGCTAAGTGTTAGGGGGTTTCCGCCCCTTAGTGCTGCAGCTAACGCATTAAGCACTCCGCCTGGGGAGTACGGTCGCAAGACTGAAACTCAAAGGAATTGACGGGGGCCCGCACAAGCGGTGGAGCATGTGGTTTAATTCGAAGCAACGCGAAGAACCTTACCAGGTCTTGACATCCCGTTGACCACTGTAGAGATATAGTTTTCCCTTCGGGGACAACGGTGACAGGTGGTGCATGGTTGTCGTCAGCTCGTGTCGTGAGATGTTGGGTTAAGTCCCGCAACGAGCGCAACCCTTGATCTTAGTTGCCATCATTTAGTTGGGCACTCTAAGGTGACTGCCGGTGACAAACCGGAGGAAGGTGGGGATGACGTCAAATCATCATGCCCCTTATGACCTGGGCTACACACGTGCTACAATGGACGATACAAACGGTTGCCAACTCGCGAGAGGGAGCTAATCCGATAAAGTCGTTCTCAGTTCGGATTGTAGGCTGCAACTCGCCTACATGAAGCCGGAATCGCTAGTAATCGCGGATCAGCATGCCGCGGTGAATACGTTCCCGGGCCTTGTACACACCGCCCGTCACACCACGAGAGTTTGTAACACCCGAAGTCGGTGAGGTAACCTTTTGGAGCCAGCCGCCGAAGGTGGGATAGATGATTGGGGTGAAGTCGTAACAAGGTAGCCGTATCGGAAGGTGCGGCTGGATCACCTCCTTTCTAAGGATATTTTCGGAATACAAACCTTGGGTTTGTAAGATTACGTTTTGCGTTCAGTTTTGAAGGTTCATCATTAGATGAAACACTTCAAAACTTGTTCTTTGAAAACTGGATAAAACGACATTGAAATTGTAACAAACACATTTATTTTTTAAGTTTTTTTATAGGCTTAATAACATTAAAAGGTTTCGAGATACGAGTAAGACAAGGAAGCGATTGAGTGAGTGAAGGAGCGTACTTTCGTACGTGACTGATTGAACGAATGAAGCTGACGCTGTATTACGATGTATATCGGAAGCTGTAGGTTAAGTTATTAAGGGCGCACGGCGAATGCCTTGGCACTAGGAGCCGAAGAAGGACGGCACTAACACCGATATGCTTCGGGGAGCTGTAAGTGAGCTTTGATCCGGAGATTTCCGAATGGGGGAACCCACTACGTTTAATCGCGTAGTATCTTGACGTGAATACATAGCGTCTTGAAGGCAGACCCAGGGAACTGAAACATCTAAGTACCTGGAGGAAGAGAAAGAAAAATCGATTCCCTGAGTAGCGGCGAGCGAAACGGGAAGAGCCCAAACCAAGAGGCTTGCCTCTTGGGGTTGTAGGACACTCTATACGGAGTTACAAAGGAATGAGTTAGATGAAGCGACTTGGAAAGGTCCGCCAGAGCAGGTAAAAGCCCTGTAGTCGAAAGTTTATTCCCTCCAGAGTGGATCCTGAGTACGGCGGAACACGTGAAATTCCGTCGGAATCCGGGAGGACCATCTCCCAAGGCTAAATACTACCTAGTGACCGATAGTGAACCAGTACCGTGAGGGAAAGGTGAAAAGCACCCCGGAAGGGGAGTGAAAGAGATCCTGAAACCGTGTGCCTACAAGTAGTTAGAGCCCGTTAATGGGTGATAGCGTGCCTTTTGTAGAATGAACCGGCGAGTTACGATTACGTGCGAGGTTAAGCTTTAGAAGGCGGAGCCGCAGCGAAAGCGAGTCTGAATAGGGCGAATTAGTACGTGGTCGTAGACCCGAAACCAGGTGATCTACCCATGTCCAGGGTGAAGGTGAGGTAACACTTACTGGAGGCCCGAACCCACGCACGTTGAAAAGTGCGGGGATGAGGTGTGGGTAGCGGAGAAATTCCAATCGAACTTGGAGATAGCTGGTTCTCTCCGAAATAGCTTTAGGGCTAGCCTCGTGATGAGAATACTGGAGGTAGAGCACTGTTTGGACTAGGGGGCCATCCCGGTTTACCGAATTCAGACAAACTCCGAATGCCAGATATTTATACACGGGAGTCAGACTGCGAGTGATAAGATCCGTAGTCAAAAGGGAAACAGCCCAGACCACCAGCTAAGGTCCCAAAGTAATCGTTAAGTGGAAAAGGATGTGGCGTTGCACAGACAACCAGGATGTTGGCTTAGAAGCAGCCATCATTTAAAGAGTGCGTAATAGCTCACTGGTCGAGTGACGCTGCGCCGAAAATGTATCGGGGCTAAACGATTCACCGAAGCTGTGGATTGACATCTACGATGTCAGTGGTAGGAGAGCGTTCTAAGTGCGTTGAAGTCAGACCGGAAGGACTGGTGGAGCGCTTAGAAGTGAGAATGCCGGTATGAGTAGCGAAAGACGGGTGAGAATCCCGTCCACCGTATGACTAAGGTTTCCTGAGGAAGGCTCGTCCGCTCAGGGTTAGTCGGGACCTAAGCCGAGGCCGATAGGCGTAGGCGATGGACAACAGGTTGATATTCCTGTACCACCTCCTCACCGTTTGAGAAATGGGGGGACGCAGTAGGATAGGGTAAGCGCGCCGTTGGTTGTGCGCGTCCAAGCAGTAAGGCGTGTGTGTAGGCAAATCCGCACACTGTAACGTTGAGCTGTGATGGCGAGTCCGTATGGACGAAGTTCCTGATTTCACACTGCCAAGAAAAGCCTCTATCGAGGTGAGAGGTGCCCGTACCGCAAACCGACACAGGTAGTCGAGGAGAGAATCCTAAGGTGTGCGAGAGAACTCTCGTTAAGGAACTCGGCAAAATGACCCCGTAACTTCGGGAGAAGGGGTGCTCTTGAGCGTGCAAGCGCACGAGAGCCGCAGTGAATAGGCCCAGGCGACTGTTTAGCAAAAACACAGGTCTCTGCAAAACCGTAAGGTGACGTATAGGGGCTGACGCCTGCCCGGTGCTGGAAGGTTAAGAGGAGTGGTTAGCGCAAGCGAAGCTGCGAATTGAAGCCCCAGTAAACGGCGGCCGTAACTATAACGGTCCTAAGGTAGCGAAATTCCTTGTCGGGTAAGTTCCGACCCGCACGAAAGGCGTAACGATCTGGGCACTGTCTCAACGAGAGACTCGGTGAAATTATAGTACCTGTGAAGATGCAGGTTACCCGCGACAGGACGGAAAGACCCCGTGGAGCTTTACTGTAGCCTGATATTGAATTTTGGTACAACTTGTACAGGATAGGTAGGAGCCAGAGATCTCGGAGCGCCAGCTTCGAAGGAGGCGTCGGTGGGATACTACCCTGGTTGTATTGAAATTCTAACCCATGCCCCTTAGCGGGGCAGGAGACAGTGTCAGGCGGACAGTTTGACTGGGGCGGTCGCCTCCTAAAAGGTAACGGAGGCGCCCAAAGGTTCCCTCAGAATGGTTGGAAATCATTCGTAGAGTGTAAAGGCACAAGGGAGCTTGACTGCGAGACCTACAAGTCGAGCAGGGTCGAAAGACGGGCTTAGTGATCCGGTGGTTCCGCATGGAAGGGCCATCGCTCAACGGATAAAAGCTACCCCGGGGATAACAGGCTTATCTCCCCCAAGAGTCCACATCGACGGGGAGGTTTGGCACCTCGATGTCGGCTCATCGCATCCTGGGGCTGTAGTCGGTCCCAAGGGTTGGGCTGTTCGCCCATTAAAGCGGTACGCGAGCTGGGTTCAGAACGTCGTGAGACAGTTCGGTCCCTATCCGTCGTGGGCGTAGGAAATTTGAGAGGAGCTGTCCTTAGTACGAGAGGACCGGGATGGACACACCGCTGGTGTACCAGTTGTCTTGCCAAAGGCATCGCTGGGTAGCTATGTGTGGACGGGATAAGTGCTGAAAGCATCTAAGCATGAAGCCCCCCTCAAGATGAGATTTCCCATTACGCAAGTAAGTAAGATCCCTCAAAGACGATGAGGTAGATAGGTTCGAGGTGGAAGTGTGGTGACACATGGAGCTGACGAATACTAATCGATCGAGGACTTAACCAAAAAAGTTTGAAACATTCAATGAACCGTTTATCCAGTTTTGAAAGAACAACACTTTCAATTAAGAGGGTTTCAAGATACGATGTATATTGAAAGCCGAACATAGTCTAGTGATGATGGCAAAGAGGTCACACCCGTTCCCATACCGAACACGGAAGTTAAGCTCTTTAGCGCCGATGGTAGTTGGGGGCTTCCCCCTGTGAGAGTAGGACGTCGCTAGGCGCAAAAAGTCGCTGCTGATACACTCAGTAGTGGCTTTTTTTATTTCTATAAAATTAATTTAACTGAGATAAAATAGAAAAAAGACATTTCACCTATCAGGTGAAATGTCTTTTTAATTAATTAAACAGTTATAGCACGTAGCTCCACACGTCGAATCTTTCCTGATGTTGTTTTTGGCAGCTCATCGATAAAGACAATACTGCGAGGATATTTGTAAGGCGCTGTTAATGCTTTAACGTGCTCCTGAAGCTCTTTCGTTAGTTGTTCCTCATCATGGTCTCGGAAGCTCTCACGTAAGATTACAAATGCTTTTACAATATGCCCTCTAATTTCATCTGGTGCAGCGACAACAGCACATTCTTGTACAGCTTCATGCTTATTTAAAGCATCCTCTACTTCAAACGGACCAATTGTATAGCCTGAAGAAATAATAATATCATCACCACGTCCTTCAAACCAGAAGTAACCATCTTCATCGCATTTTGCTTGGTCACCTGTAATATACCAATCACCTCTAAAAGCAGCTTGTGTGCGTTCAGGTTCACGATAATACTCTTTGAATAGAGCTGGTGAAGATTTATGGACAGCGATATCTCCAACTTCTCCTACAGGTGCCTCATTGCCCTCATGGTCAATAATACGTACAATATTTCCTGGCGTAGGAACACCCATAGAGCCAGGGCGTAATTCGGTGTTTTCAAGTGTACCAATTAATAAAGTATTTTCTGTTTGTCCATAGCCATCACGTACTTTAAGGCCAAAATTTTTCATAAATGTTTCAATTACTGGACGATTTAACGGCTCACCAGCAGAAACGGCACTTCTTAATGAGACTAAATTGTAATCTTTTAGATTATCAATCTTTGCCATAATACGATATTCAGTAGGTGTACAGCAAAGAACATTCACTTTTTCGTCCTGAAGAAGCTGGAGATACGTATGAGGATCAAAACTTCCATGATAGACGAAAGCAGTTGCCCCTAACATGATTGTTGATAAAAATGGACTCCAGATCCATTTTTGCCAACCTGGTGCTGCAGTCGCCCATACGAGATCACCTTCGCGTACACAAAGCCATTTGGAAGCTGCTGTTCGAATATGTGCATAACCCCAGCCATGAGAGTGAACTACTCCTTTTGGTTTACCCGTTGTTCCTGAAGTATAAGAAAGAAATGCCATATCATCGCGTTTTGTAGCTACAGCCGTAAAGCTTGTAGGTTGCTTATCAGCTAATGCATCTAAAGACACCCAATTGCTTGTAGCATTGCCAATGACTAATTTATTGTTTAAAGCGGCAACAGAAGAAGTAATTTGATCAACCTCGCTAGTAAAAGCCTCGTAGGCAATCACTGCGTTTGCAGAAGAGTGTTCCATACGATATTCTAAATCACTTGCACGTAACATCTCTGAACAAGAGATAGGAACGATTCCCGCCTTTAAACAACCGAGGAAAACAAAATATGCTTCTGGTAGACGTGGGATAATCACTAGTACACGATCACCTTTTTGAAGTCCTCTCTCTGTAAAGGCATTCGCGTATTGGTTCATTTTTTGAATAAGGTCAGCATATGAAATTGTGCGGCGATTTTGTTTCGTATCTAGCCATCTTATAGCTTGACGATCACTATCTTGGGAAAACTTCTCTAATTCCTCTGTGATGTTATAAAGTTCAGGTGCAATTAAATCATTTGTTACCATATATGAACATTCCTCCCCCAAAACTAATTTAATAGAAAATTCTTAAAACTATTTTTATTTTAGCAATTACAATAATATACAGCAAGAATATTTGATGCGCAAAATAGAAATATTAGATTTAATAGAGAACTATTATGCTTTATTACCTACAAGTTAAAAATTATGCAATAAATTAAATAATTTTTTTTAAAAAAGTATTGCATAATTTAGAATGCTTGCTATAATAATAAATGTACTTAAGAGGTTGTTAAAACCAAATTGAATAGTATTGTTCCGAAGTAGCTCAGTTGGTAGTAGCACCTGACTGTTAATCAGGTTGTCGCAGGTTCGAGTCCTGCCTTCGGAGCCATTTTTTTGCCCTTTTTTAACTACATATTATATTTAAAAAGAAATTATTTTAAAAAAGGCTTGCATCATATTGAAAATGATGTTAATATAAATCTTGTCTTGTTTGAGACATAATAAATGGCCCCTTGGTCAAGCGGTTAAGACACCGCCCTTTCACGGCGGTAACACGGGTTCGAATCCCGTAGGGGTCACCATTTTCTAAGCATCGTAGTAATGCAAAGGCTTAAAAAGATAAATAAACTGTGAAGAAAAAAACACCTGTTTCTATGGAGGATTAGCTCAGCTGGGAGAGCATCTGCCTTACAAGCAGAGGGTCGGCGGTTCGAGCCCGTCATCCTCCACCATATAGTGTTTTTTCGGAGGGGTAGCGAAGTGGCTAAACGCGGCGGACTGTAAATCCGCTCCTTAGGGTTCGGCGGTTCGAATCCGTCCCCCTCCACCAGTTTTATTTATATGAATGGGGTATAGCCAAGCGGTAAGGCAACGGATTTTGATTCCGTCATGCCCTGGTTCGAATCCAGGTACCCCAGCCATTTTTCTTTTATGAGCCATTAGCTCAGTTGGTAGAGCATCTGACTTTTAATCAGAGGGTCGAAGGTTCGAGTCCTTCATGGCTCACTTTTCTATAATTCAAATTCAAAAGTGTAACATTAACTACAGATACTAATCTCTTGCTGAAAACAGCAGGAGATTTTTTTTTGTTATTTTAAAATGTATAAATATACGTATTTCTGTTAGGTTGAGCCAAGTACATTGTAGGCTTTACAATAGTCTTATTAAGAATAGGGGGTATAAAATAATGAATAAACATCAAGTATCAATTATTGGAGTTCCAACAGATTACGGTCAAACACGAAGAGGGGTTGATATGGGGCCAAGTGCAATCCGTTATGCGGGTGTTGTTGAGCGATTAGAGGCAATTGGTCACAAGGTAGTGGATCAGGGAGATATTCTTGTTAGTCAAGTACAAGAGAGTAAGGAAATTGATAAACAGCTATTAAATTTAGAAGAAGTTGTAGATGTTAGTACGTCATTAGCAAATCAAGTACATGAAGCATTAGAACAGAAAAAATTCCCGCTTGTTTTTGGTGGGGATCATAGTATTGCAATCGGTACACTTGCAGGACTTGGTGAGCATTTTAAAAACTTAGGTGTTATTTGGTTTGATGCACATGCGGATCTTAATACACCAGAAACTACTCCATCTGGTAATATCCATGGTATGCCACTTGCTGTTAGCATTGGCTTAGGTCATGAGCGCCTTGTGCAAATTCGTAATTTTGCACCAAAAGTTAAACCTGAAAATGTAATTATAATTGGAGCGCGTTCAGTAGATCCTGGTGAACGTGAGCTAATTCGCCAGCAAGGGATTAAAGTATATACAATGCATGAAGTAGATCGCCTTGGAATGACGCGTGTAATGGAAGATGCTATTGCTTATTTAAAAGAACGTAACGTAGATGGCTTACATTTATCGTTAGACTTAGATGGTCTAGATCCACTTTATACACCAGGAGTAGGTACGCCAGTGCCTGGTGGCATAACATACCGAGAAAGCCATTTAGCGATGGAAATGCTACAAGAATCAGGCATGCTAACATCTGCTGAATTTGTTGAGGTAAATCCAATACTAGATGAAAAAAATAAAACTGCAGATGTCGCTGTCGCATTAATCGGTTCTTTATTCGGTGAGACACTAGTTTAATTCCAAATTGTGAAAATATTGTTTATCACCACATTGGATAAAAATCTTTTGTTATAATTGAATATAAATTGAAACTTTTCTTATAGTCGGGCCGTATAGTATAAGACAGTTGTAAAGGTGGAGAAGTAAACACAATGGATGCGTTAGTAAATAAGAGAATAAAACAAGTGCTTAAAGGCGATCAAAACGCATTTGCCGATATTGTGAGTCTCTATCAGCACAAACTGTACCAAGTATGCTACCGAATGTTAGGAAACAAGCAAGAATCTGAGGATATTGCACAAGAAGCGTTTGTTCGTGCATATATGAATTTGCATACTTTTGATCAAAAAAGAAAATTTTCGACGTGGCTTTATCGCATCGCGACGAACCTCTGTATAGACCGTATTAGAAAGAAAAAGCCGGATTATTATTTAGATGCGGAGGTAGCTGGTACAGAAGGGCTGGATATGTATTCACAAATTGCAGCAGACGACCAGCTACCAGAAGAGCAGTTAGAGCAGATGGAGCTACAAGATCGCATTCAATATGAGATTGGACGTTTGCCGGATAAATATCGTTCAGTTATAGTATTGAAATATATTGAAGAATTATCGTTACAAGAAATTAGTGAAATTTTGGATATGCCTCTTGGGACAGTGAAAACGAGGATTCACCGCGGACGTGAAGCATTACGAAAGCAATTAAACAATCTGTAGGAGGGGGAGCATCATGAATATTTGTCCAGAGCATATTATAGATTATATGCATGATTACTTAGACGGTGACATTAGTCGTGAGCATGAACAAGAGTTGAAACAACATTTGCATTCATGCGGTGATTGCAAGCAATTAATGCAAGAATTGAGTGAGACGATCGCCTTTGTGAAGAGTGCTTCCCATATTACAGCACCTCCAGATTTTGAAGCTGCGGTGATGGCTCGTTTACCGAAACCAAAAAGTCGTGTAGGTATGCAAAAATGGATTCGCCGTCACCCGTTATTTGTTGCGGCAGCAGTCTTCTGTTTATTTATGAGTGCTACTTTATTGGGGAACTTTATGGATGATCAGCATTTCTCTGTTACCAAACAACCAAACCTAGTTGTAGAGGGACAAACGGTTATAGTGCCAAAAGGTGAAGTTGTTAAAGGCGATATTGTCGTAAAAAATGGCGACTTAATTGTTGAGGGTGAAGTAGATGGCGATGTAACGATTATTAATGGCCAGTATATGGCATCTTCCGCAGTCGTTTCAGGTAAGATAGAGGAAATAGACGAAGCGTTTGAATGGCTATGGTATACTATCAAAAATTCCGTTAAGGCTGCAATGACATTTGAGGAAAAAGAAACTAAATAGAACTCTATACGTCCTACATGGTAGTGCACGGGAGAGGATGAAAAGTCTACTCATATGGGTAGACTTTTCTTTTGAAAAAAGTTACATTTGAAAAGAATGTGCTATACTTAAATGTATATGGATTCGCAATGAAAAGTGGGGGATGCCACGTGCAAATTATCGAACAATTCACGGATTTAACACCAGTGAATATTGTTATTAACTTCATAGATGTACTGCTCGTTTGGTACGTTGTTTATAAAATTTTAACCCTCATTAAAGGGACGAAAGCTGTCCAATTATTAAAAGGCATTTTCGTCATTATTATTGCACGCATTGCAACAGACTTTTTGGGGTTAGAAACATTAGGATGGATGCTTAAGCAAGTAATCGAGTTTGGTTTCTTGGCGATCATTATCATCTTCCAGCCTGAAATCAGACGTGGTCTTGAGCAAATTGGTCGAGGCAAGTTGTTCCAACGTTCAACAAGCCAAGAAGAAGAAGAGCAAACTAGACTGATTGAGGCAATGAAGAAATCTGTTAGTTATATGGCTAAACGTCGTATTGGTGCGTTAATTTCTATTGAAAAAGACACAGGCCTGAATGAATATATTGAAACGGGTATTGCTTTAAATGCAGAAGTTTCATCTGAATTACTTATTAATATTTTCATACCGAATACACCACTTCATGATGGGGCTGTCATTATGCAGAAAGATAAGGTAACAGCAGCGGCTTGTTACTTACCACTTTCTGAAAGTCCGTTTATTTCGAAAGAACTAGGAACACGACATCGTGCCGCTCTTGGGCTTAGTGAGGTAACAGACGCGATTACGATTGTTGTATCCGAGGAAACGGGAGCGATTAGTATTACGTTAAACGGTAATCTACATCGCAATCTTTCTCTAGAGGAATTCGAAACACTGTTACGTAAAATGTGGTTCGGATCAGCGCAAGAATCGAATGCAGCCTCTAAGTTGACTTGGAGGGGGAAAAAGAATGGATAAAATGATGGATAGCCCTTGGGTATTGCGAATCATTGCGCTTTTTCTAGCGTGCTTATTATTTTTCTCTGTTCGGACTGAATTATCTTCTACTAATAAATCGGCAACGAATGAACAGATGGAAGTGATTCGAGACGTACCCGTAGAGGTTTATTATGATGACGATAATCTTATTGTAACGGGGATTCCGAAAACAGTTAATGTTACGATTAAAGGACCAAAACAAATTGCTTTAAATACAAAGTTAGTGAAGGATTTCTCAATATTTGTTGACTTAAATGACTTATTAATTGGTCAACATAATGTGCAACTTCAATATGAGAATATATCTGATAAGTTGCAAGTGACACTTGACCCAGCAACAGTGAATGTAAATATTGAGGAAAAAGTCACACAAGAGTTCCGTGTCGATCCTGAAATGAATAACCGTTTAATTGATGAAGGATATTATCTAAAAGGGATGTCTGCCAACCCAGCGACAGTATTTGTAACAGGTGCAAAAAGTGTAATTGAGAGCATTAGTTATGTGAAAGCAACTGTAACGGGTGAACAAGGTTTGAAACAGTCCTTCTCTCAAGAAGCGGCAGTTAAAGTGTTAGATCGGGATTTGAATAAATTAGATGTGACGATAGAACCAGAAAAAGTAAAAGTACGGGTAGATATTGCAGAATATAGCAAAGAACTACCAGTCTCGATAAAGGAAACAGGTAAAGCAGCAGAAGGTATTACTATAAACCAATTAACCCTTGGTACGCCTGCACTGAAGCTATATGGGAAAAAATCAATTATTGATGTTTTAACCGAAATACCTGTTGAGATTGATTTATCAAAAATTACCGAATCAAAAACGTATGAATTTGAGGTAAAATTACCAGATGGTGCGACTAAAGTTTCTGAACAAAAAATTAAAATTAAAGCAGATGTTACAAAGGTAGGTAAAGCAGCCGACAAGGAAGACAAGGTGGATAAGGTAGATAAAGAAACACCTACAAATGCTGAAACAAAACCTGAAGAGACAAAACCTGAAGAACCAAATCCTGATTCTGGTACAGAAGAAGATATTGATTCTTAAACAATAACTGACTATAATTTTAACTTGATTCATTAGAGATTTCCTGTCTCAACAAATCGTGCTTTCTAGCATATTTAAAAATGCTAACAAACAAGTGTGGCCCAGGCTAGCATGAGCGCAAGAGCAATTTTATTAGCTTAAACGAACAATGCCTGAGTACGAAAAGCTTGGAGCCATAGAGCCTCTGAAAGATAGTTAGAGAGGCCTAACTACTACTACATGAATGAAAAAGACTTTTCCAAAAGTAAGCAGACGAGCCGTCCGATTGTCCGCAGGAAACAAGCATGATGCGGTCGTCTTGCATTGAAGGAGAGAACAATTAAAATGGGTAAATATTTTGGAACAGATGGCGTCCGTGGCGTCGCGAATAGTGAATTAACACCGGAATTTGCATTTAAACTAGGCCGCGTAGGTGGCTATGTTTTAACGAAGGATGCAACAGGGCGTCCAAAGGTATTAATTGGTCGTGACACACGTATTTCAGGCGAAATGCTTGAAGGTGCACTAGTAGCTGGACTATTGTCAATCGGCGTAGAGGTAATGCGTCTTGGTGTCATTTCAACACCAGGTGTAGCTTATCTTTCCCGAATTATGAGTGCAGATGCAGGCGTCATGATTTCAGCTTCACATAACCCAGTTGCCGATAATGGCATTAAATTTTTCGGTCCAGATGGTTTCAAACTAACTGATGCACAAGAAGCAGAAATCGAAGCAATTCTTGATGCACCAGAAGATACATTACCACGTCCAATTGGTGCAGATTTAGGTATTGTAAGTGACTATTTCGAAGGTGGACAAAAGTATATCCAATACTTAAAGCAAACGGTAGATGAAGAATTTGATGGCATTCATGTAGCACTAGATTGCGCACATGGTGCAACATCATCACTTGCGACTCATTTATTCGCTGACTTAGAAGCAGACATTTCTACAATGGGTGCTTCACCAACTGGTCTTAACATTAATGACGGTGTTGGCTCAACACATCCAGAGGGTCTTGCAGCTTTTGTGACTGAAAAGGGTGCGGATGTTGGTTTAGCATTTGATGGTGATGGAGACCGCCTAATCGCAGTAGATGAAAAAGGTAAAATCGTTGATGGTGACCAAATTATGTTTATCATTGGTAAGCACTTAAATGCAGTCGGTCGTTTGAAAAAACAAACGATTGTCTCTACGGTGATGAGTAATATGGGCTTCTACAAGGCTGTTGAAGAAAACGAGATGCACAGTGTACAAACTGCTGTAGGTGATCGTTACGTTGTAGAAGAAATGCGTGCCAATGAATACAACCTAGGTGGCGAGCAATCAGGCCATATTGTTTTCTTAGATTTCAATACAACAGGTGATGGCCTGTTAACAGGTATTCAACTTGTCAATATTATGAAGGCTACTGGGAAAAAACTATCGGAGCTTGCAGCAGAAATGACGATTTTCCCACAACGTTTAGTCAATGTACGTGTAACAGACAAGCATGCAGTGACAGAAAATGCAAAAGTTGCAGCCGTAATTGCGGAAGTGGAAACAGAAATGGCTGGTAACGGTCGCATTTTAGTTCGCCCTTCTGGTACAGAGCCACTAGTTCGTGTTATGGTGGAAGCAGCTACTGAAGCGGACTGTGAACGTTATGTAGAACGTATTGCAAATGTAGTACGTACGGAAATGGGTTTAACTGAATAATAGTTAGTTCACTCGATCTCTCAAATAATGAGAGATTGAGTTTTTTTATGTTTGAAATAGATAAGGGAGGGAACAATACTATTGAGTCACAATAACAACAAGGGGTGTTTTATTGAATATGGCTAAAATAGCAACAGTAATAACAGATATGTTTGAAGATGTAGAGTACACAAGTCCTAAGGAAGCGTTAGAAGCAGCAGGTCATGAGCTAGTCACAATTGATACTGAGGCAGGAAAAGAAGTAAAAGGTAAACATGGAGAACAAGTAAAAATCGATAAAGGTATTGATGAAGTCAAAGCTTCAGAATTCGATGCATTGTTCATTCCAGGTGGCTTTTCACCAGATATCTTACGTGCAGATGATCGTATTGTAGCCTTTGTCAAAACGTTTATGGACGACATGAAGCCAACCTTTGCAATTTGTCACGGACCACAGCTTCTAATTACAGCGAAGACGCTAAACGGGCGTGATGCGACAGGTTATAAGTCTATTCAGGTGGACTTAGAAAATGCAGGTGCTAATTTCCATGACGAAGAAGTATTTGTTTGTCAAAAGCAATTAGTCACAAGTCGTACACCGAAAGACTTACCAGCATTTAATCGAGAAATTGTGAAATTACTTGCAAGTAAAGAGAGTTAATTATAAGGCCCTCTAAGCACTTATAACGTAAGATGCAACATGTAATCCATGTTGTGTCTTACGTTTTATGCTGCTTTATAAAATTACGCGTTTAATCTATATACGCATAATGCTTATTTTTTACGTCTTTGCGCTAAAATTCGTCTTAAAAAAAGAGGAAAAGAAGAAGTTTTTATAACGAAAATTTGACGAATAGCATATGATTGAGTATTATGGAGAAGCTGACGGCTTGGTTAAACCATGTCCGCTTAGCAAGTGCAAAAGGAGGAAAGATTGCACATAAATCGGAAAACAATTATAGCGCCTGAGCTGAGGAAATTGGACGAAGACATCTTCAGCAGACGAGGTGGAGGTTTATCGAAAATTCGGCGGATGCCTCCCGATCGACATACCCGATTGTCATTTTTCATTTTGAAAGCATTTAAGTGATTGAATGTACAGAAAATGGAGAAGGTATAAGTAAAGCAATAGATAAATAGGAAAACTTCACATATCGAAGCGAAGCACTATTTTAGATGGCTAAAATAGTACGAGGATGTGCGCGCATAAGTATGCTTATTTTTGAGATGAAAATAAGTGGTACGGTTTACGCCCACTGAAAAAATTTCGATAGGCTGAGGTCTAGTTTGTCATTGCGTCAATATGACAATATCGGAGGAAAAGTAATTATGTGTGGAATTGTAGGATATATTGGTGAATCAGATGCAAAGGAAATTTTATTAAAAGGGTTAGAGAAACTGGAATACCGCGGCTATGACTCAGCAGGTATTGCTGTGCGCAATGAAGAGGGCGTAACGATCTTCAAAGAAAAAGGTCGTATTGCTGACTTACGTGAGGCAGTAGACGAGGAAGTTGCGGCAAAAGTTGGGATTGGTCATACACGTTGGGCAACTCATGGTGTCCCAAACCGTTTAAACGCTCACCCTCATCAAAGTACATCAGGTCGTTTTACGATTGTGCATAATGGTGTTATCGAAAACTATCATTTATTACAAAAAACATATTTAAAAGGCATTCCTATGAAGTCTGACACAGATACAGAAGTTATCGTGCAGTTAGTGGAGCTATTTGTGAAAGATGGTCTGCAAACAGCAGATGCATTCCGCAAAACATTATCACTATTACACGGTTCTTATGCACTTGCATTGTTAGATGCTGAAGTGGCAGACACAATTTTCGTAGCGAAAAACAAATCACCACTTCTTGTAGGTGTAGGTGAAGGCTTTAACGTAGTTGCGTCAGACGCAATGGCAATGCTACAAGTGACAGACCAATTTGTGGAATTACACGATAAGGAAGTTGTAATCGTACACAAAGGCAGTGTTGAAATTACAAAATTAGACGGCACAGTAGTAGAGCGTGCACCATATACAGCAGAGCTTGATATGAGCGATATTGAAAAAGGTACGTACCCTCACTATATGTTAAAGGAAATGGATGAACAGCCAACAGTTATCCGTAAAATCATCCAAGCATACGAAGGCGAAAATGGCGATTTAACAATTGATGCAGACATTTTACAAGCATTGCAAGCTGCAGATCGTTTATACATTATCGCTGCTGGCACAAGCTATCATGCAGGTTTAATCGGTAAACAATACTTTGAGAAAATGGCAGGCATTCCTGTTGAAGTTCATATTTCAAGTGAATTCGGCTACAATATGCCATTACTATCAGAAAAACCGCTATTCATTTTCATTACACAATCAGGTGAAACAGCGGATAGCCGCCAAGTGCTTGTGAAAATTAAAGAGCTAGGCTACCCAACATTAACAATTACGAACGTACCTGGTTCTACGCTATCACGCGAAGCAGACCATACGCTATTATTACACGCAGGTCCAGAAATCGCGGTAGCTTCTACAAAAGCATATGTAGCTCAAGTAGCAGTACTTGCAGTAACAGCATATGTGACAGCAAAAGCAAGTGGTAAAGGGTTAGAATTTGATTTGAAACAGGAACTTGCAATTGCAGCAAACGGTATTCAAACAATTATCGATTCAAAAGATGTGTTAGAAGATATAGCAGAAGACTATTTGAAAATTGCACGCAATGCGTTCTTCATCGGTCGTAACATTGATTTCTGCGTAAGTCTTGAAGGTGCTTTAAAACTTAAAGAAATCTCATATATTCAAGCAGAGGGCTTTGCAGGTGGCGAACTAAAACACGGTACAATTGCCTTAATTGAAGAAGGAACACCAGTATTCGCCCTTGTCACACAGGAAGCGGTAGCATTAAATATTCGCGGCAATGTGAAAGAGGTAGCTGCACGTGGCGCTTACCCATGTATTATCGCAATGGCTGGCGTAGATGAAGACGGCGACCGTCTAATCATCCCGCATGTCAATGAATACTTAACACCACTCGTTTCAGTAGTGCCATTACAGTTGATTAGCTACTATGCGGCATTACACCGTCGCTGCGACGTTGATAAACCTCGTAACTTGGCGAAATCAGTAACTGTGGAGTAAGGCTAGAGCGTTATTATGGTTGTTGATTAAAGATCCTGCTATGTATGCAGGATCTTTTTTTTATTCCACATTAGGGCCATTTAATTGAATGAAGAAATATAATGAAAAAGCCCCTTCAGACTAGTTTGAAGGGACTTTCCTATATAATTAGTGCATAATGCTAAAACCAAAATGATTATTTGTATTTTTTGGCTAGAGATTCACTGCCAATTGCCCCAATGATCGTCATGAAAAACGGTATAATTTGAAATAACAAAGAACTTTGTAAGAACACGATGTTTAAATCAAATAATTTATTACCTATTACAATGACTATTTTAGTTAGTATGAATAAAAATCCAATTATTAGAAGAATATCAAAAAACACTTTCCACCGTGGATAGACTAATTTTTGACTGTCTTTTATGAGTTTCTCTCTCAAAGAATTATCCCCCTTTACTAATTCATCAAGAGTAATATCAAATATGTCACTTAACTTAATTAACAATTCAATACTAGGGTAACTTTCTCCACGTTCCCATTTGGAAACAGATTGTCTACTAATATTAAGTTTTTCTCCAAGCTGTTGTTGTGACATATTATGCTTTTGACGTTCTTCTTTTATTTTTGAAGAAAAATACATATGATCAACTCCTATCCACAGTATATTTAATTGCACTAAAAAACGAAAGAACCGCATCGTTGCAAGGGTGTAAACTATTAGTTTCCCCTAGGGAACGGCATTTATTATTGTTTATAGTCCTGCATTTACCTGTTGATTATTGATAAAGAGGGATTTAACAGACTTTAAGTAAAGTACTAAAGTGGCAGTTTAGTCTGTGACTTTTATGGGGTTTTCTTAATTATAAAAGTTCTATTGTTATCCCGCTATGAGCGAAATTTTGTAATAACTGATAGGAAATCTAGATTTTGAGAAGTAATGCATTTAAGCAAAGTCGGAAATAAATAAAGTAAAGTGAATATTAGGCACCATGATTTTAACTTTGATGCCTTTTTTAAATTGAGTTTATGTTTTAGTTATGCCATTATAGGCTGCGATTCTTTGTATCTTCCTTCATTAATATGTCATTTAATGAAATAAAAAAAATTATGACGTATAGGTACCCTACATAATTGTGCACGAATTATCGGACGGGTACATTCAATCCCTGCTATTCTTTTGATAAAGGAGGTCATCACATAAATGGATTTGCTTAAAAACATGAATGGAGCATTAAAATATATTGAAGAAAATCTTACGAATGAAATGGACTTCAAAGAAGTAGCTAGGATAGCTTTCTGCTCCGAATACCATTTCAAAAGGATGTTTTCCTTTCTTGCAGGTATTTCACTATCGGAATACATTCGTCGCAGAAGGCTTTCTCTTGCAGCATTTGAGCTTATAGATAGTAGCGTAAAGGTTATTGATATTGCAATAAAATACGGGTATAACTCACCTGATTCTTTTACACGAGCTTTTCAGAATTTGCATGGGATAACACCGTCAGAAGCTAGAAATAATGGCCATTCACTTAAAGCTTACCCACCAATGACCTTCCAATTGTCAATCAAAGGAGGAAATGAAATGAACTATCGTATTGAAGAAAAGGAAGCATTTCGCATTGTGGGTATTAAAAAAAGAGTGCCTATTATTTTCAGCGGGGTTAATCAAGAAATTGCTACAATGTGGGAAAGTTTAGATGATGAAACGATAAATAAACTAAAAAGCCTTTCTAATGTTACACCTTTAGGACTAATTAGTGCCTCCACGAACTTTTCTGAAGGCAGAATGGAGGAAAAAGGAGAGCTTGATCACTATATTGGAGTAGCTACAACAAAAGGATGTCAAAATAACCTTGTGCAACTTGAAGTTCCTGCCTCAACTTGGGCTATTTTCGAAGCAATCGGACCATTTCCAGATACGCTACAAGATGTGTGGGGGCGCATTTATTCAGAATGGTTTCCATCCTCAAACTATGAACAAATAGAAGGTCCAGAAATTCTATGGAATGAACATAAAAATGTAACCTCACGAACTTTCAAGAGTGAAATATGGATACCAGTTTTAAAAAGTAATAAGAATTCTAATTAAAATTTTAAATCATTAAGTGAATTTTCGTTTAACTTTTAGATAAGAGGAAGCTACATTTTGTTTACTTTTTTATATTAGTTGAGAGAAAGATTCTTATTCATCAATCGGCGCGATTCTGTAATAAGCATGAACTTGAACGGTATATTGAAAATACAAACGTATAAAGAAGAAATTAAAAAGATTGAGCTCGGTACAATACCGAGACCGAGTTCAATCCTTCATAACTGCTTAACTTAATAATGTCTAAATTTTGGGTGACCTTTCAAAAAAGAATGTGCACTCATATTTCATATAAGAGTCATCCTTCAGTAGGGAAAATAGGTATTAAACATGAAAAATAAACAGCTACATGTTTTCTAGTATATTTTTTATAGGCTTTTGAAGTACGTCTATAATGGCAGCGATGATAGCTGTTACTAAAATTCCTATTAGACCAAGGGCTATCGGACCTGCTGCGTCTTCACCCGTGAACATAGCAAAAATCCTTAGGTAAATTATTAATAACAAAATGAAGATAATAATTGTAAAAGCACACTTTTTAATAACCTTCAGGGATTTAATGGATAACTCAGAAATAGCATTGTTTATATTGATATAACTTAATAGTTTATATATTTGATACAACGCAACAAAAAACGTAATGCATACTCCATAGGCACATATTAACAATGGATATATCGAGTAATCTCCTGGACGTACTTTCGCATCACGTATAGCTGCTTGAGGTAACCAATATACACACACAGCAAGTACCGCAACTCCAATTAGAAAAGCAATGGTCTTTAAGAAAAAAATTGAACTTAGTTTAACATTCATTTGAAGCACCTCACTGATTTAATAATAAAATAATTAAATACGATATTAGTCTATTTTTTATCGTTTATCAATATATTTATTTTGCTTTTCATTAAATTATTATTGTTATTCAAAAGTTTGTTTAATAATCATATAGGAATCGTACTTCAGTCAGGGGGTGCTGCAAAATCAGATGTGATTGGCGCGAGAGATTTAATTTTATTTCAAGCCATATTGTGGCGTATATTAAAAGCCCGATAATTTATAAAAAAGTTTAATCTAATTACTTTTATAAGATGGTCTATGAATAGGCAATTTTCGCAGAACACAAAAAGAGTTAGTAGTGGTGAATATTTTGTGGTTACCTATTTGAGGTATATTTGCAATTGTATTTGGTATGTTTTAGGATATGTATAATAGTAGATATTCTTGGGAGGGCTGTAAAATGCTTGAATTACGGAAAATAAGCGGGGATAACATAGATGAAGTAATGGCACTGAGAGTGGGAGAAAATCAGAAAGACTTTATAGAAACGACTAACCTTAAAAGCTTTGGAGACGCTCATATGTTGAATGATGACGGGATACCAGCGACTCCCATTGCCATTTATGCAGATGGCGTTGCGGTTGGATTTTTGATGTACATTTACGATACGATGGATCATGAATCATTTGAAAATGAGGTTTTTTACGGAAAGAAGAGCTATTTTATTTGGCATATGATGATTGATGAAAGTTATCAGGGGAAAGGATATGGCAAACTAGCCTTTGAAAAAATGTTGATGGAAATTGAAACTTTGCCAGATGGTGAAGCAGAATATGTAGCTCTCTTTTATCGAACAAATAATATCATAGCTAAAACATTATACGTTTCATTTGGTTTCGTAGATACGGGAATCATTCAGGATAATTCGATGTTGGCGATTAAAAATCTAGAGGTCGAGTGTGATGCTTAAAATATTTAACATTACTTATAAAAACAACAACGGAATGATGTGAAATATCGCTTCTTTCCTGTTGCCCAGTTTTCTTTCAAATTGTAAATTTAATATTTTAAAGTAGAGGCATTTCTTTGTATTAGGAAATGCTTTTTAAATTTTATCTCAAGTCTGTGTAAGAACTATTTATTACATAATGATAAACAATCTATATTTATTGTAAAACAATAAATTTTATGTTAAATTTATTTTGTCATTACATAACTGAGGTGCTTAATATGAATATTAAACGAGGCTCAACTACTTTTTTAAAGGTATTTCTTTTTCTGGCTGGAATTGCAGTTCTTGCTCTATGTATATTTTTAGTGCCCCGAATAGCGAATTTCGCATCAACTTTGTATCCAAATATTGCACTGATGAAATATCTCATTTTCATTGTAATGTATGGAGCAGCAGTCCCTTTTTACTTTGCGCTCTATCAGACATTTAATCTTTTACGGTACATTGAGGAGAACACGGCGTTCTCAGATTTATCGGTAAAGGCGTTAAAAAACATTAAATACTGCGCAGTGACAATTAGTGGTTTTTATATAGTAGGTATGCCGCTTTTTTCGTTTATAGCGAAGAAAGTTGACCCTCCTGTTGGATTTATAGGACTTATTATCATATTTGCTTCGTTCGTTATCGCTGTTTTTGCTGCTATCCTCCAACGACTTCTACAAGAAGCGATTAACATAAAATCAGAAAATGATTTAACGGTCTGAGGTGAATGATATGGCGATTATTATTAATATTGACGTAATGTTAGCAAAGCGGAAAATGAGCGTCACGGAGCTTTCAGAGAAGGTTGGGATCACTATGGCGAATCTTTCTATACTGAAAAATGGGAAGGCAAAAGCAGTTCGATTTTCTACACTAGAAGCGATATGTAAGACTTTAGATTGTCAGCCTGGAGATATTTTGGAGTATAAAAGCGATGAAGATATACAATGAAAACAGGCAATAAATTTTCATGAACAGTTGTTGATAGAAATGCTAAAGGATAGCTACATTGTATTCTTTTATAAAATAAGCTATAAAGAGTAATCTCTTTATAGCTTATTTATTCGTTATTTATGCTCGTTCAATAGTTGAGTGGCTGGCTTTAAAAAGAACCAAACAATTAACAAAGTTATTAGTGCTAATATAAAAGTCCCCATATAAATGTAATGTACACTAGAAGCTAATGCCTCCTGGGAATCAGTTATTACATTTGTTGTCGTTCCTCCATGTGCGCCAGAGGAAACAAGATCAAGGTGTTGAATACCATGTGCATGGATCATCGTGTTGAACAGCGCTCCGAAAACTGCAGCTCCTAATGTTTGGCTAAACGTATTGATAAATGTATTTAAGCCAATTGCTGTACCGCGCGTTTGATTGGAAACAGCCGTTTGAATCGTTACCATGTAAATAGGTGATACAAGCCCCATACCTAATCCGAATAATCCGACGCCAACATAAATAAGGAAGGCTTGTGAATCTGCGGACAATGTAAATAATGTAAAGGCAGCTACTGATAGAACGCTAACCCCAATGAGAATGATCTGTTTCGTATTTAAGCGTCCAACTAATTTACCTGAAAAAATAGTCCCAACTGTCCACATAACAGGCAGTGGCATTAAAATGAGCCCTGCATCTGTTGCATTTTTCCCTAATACACCTTGGCTCCAAATTGGCAGATACATTGTAATACTAATAAGCATTGCACCTGAAATTAGTGTGAGTATATTAATAGTAGATAATGTTCGGTTAGAGAACAGTGCTAGCGGAATTAATGGCTCTGGAGATTTCTTCTCAATAAATAAGAAAATAATGAATGACACAACGGCAAAGATTAATAGACCGATAATGGTCATGTCTCCCCAGTTGTTCTTACTGCTACCAGTTAATAATGCATATAGTAGAGCAATTGCACTTAAAGAGAAGACAGTCGCACCAAGATAGTCGATATGATGCTTAGCAGGCTTAATAGATTCTTTGTAATAAATGACTATCATTATACAAGCGATAATGCCAAAAGGAACATTTAAAAAGAATATATAACGCCAAGAAAGAGAATCAACTAAAAATCCGCCTACTAATGGTCCGATAACACCAGAAATACCCCAAACGGCACTAATCCACCCCTGTGCTTTTGCACGGTCCTTCACTTCGCTATATAAGTCACCGATAATGGTCATTGTAATTGGCATAATAGCGCCTGCTCCTAGACCTTGAAGGGCACGGAAGATAATAAGCTGTTCCATTGAAGTCACGACACCGCAAAGAGCAGAGCCGACTAAAAATATTGTAGCCCCAATAAGTAAAACTTTTTTTCGACCGAATAAATCCGCTAGTTTCCCGTATATAGGCGTCGAAACGGCTGTAGCAAGCATATAAATGGCATATACCCAGCTAACAAGTTCAACACCTGATAAATCACTTGTTATACGGGGGATTGCTGTACTAATAATTGTTCCTTCTACAGCAGAAAGGAATGTCATTAACATTAATGACACTATAACTTTTTTTCTCATAAATTACCTCTATACTTCCATCTAGTTAAATTTCTTCCATATATAACTTACATTTAAATCTGCCAAATAACAAATCTAGTTTCCTAGTATGTCATACTGGAGGCTGCTAAAATTGTAGATAAAATGCAAAGAAAATCTAAGTCTAAAGGAAAACACGCGTATTTTCAATATGAGAATGAACGATTATTTTAATTCTCTTTGCTTAAATCGTCTTTTTGATCTGAATAGGTTTTAATAAAAAACCCATCGGTCTCTGACCATTCTGCATACAAAATATCTTGAATAATGGGATAGCCTTCCTTTTGCAATTCAGTATAAAGCCATTCTTTTGATTTGCCTGTATATCTTAAAATTTCTTCGTTAATTGCTCCATCATCTACAAATAGAAAATTAATTGAATCATCTTTTGGCTCTAAATTGAGCATTGCTGGTGTGACCGCATCGAATTTAGCATATTTTTTTAAGCTAACTGTACCACCTGGTTCCAAGTACAAATCACATACTTCTCGCAAAGAGAAGACTCCGTGTTGCCGTAGCATAATTCGTAATTGCTCCATCTCTAAGTGATTGGCTTCCAGTTCTTTTAAGTTGAATTCACCATCTCTAATGAGGATAGAAGATTCACCTTTCAGAAGAGCTCTTATTTTATCATAGCGTTGTGATACATTTTCGATGATAAACAGCATGACGCCCCATACAAAAACCGCAAACCAGACATGAAGCGGTGAAATTTTGTTATCATAGATGCTTTCTTCTAATATGCCACCAAGAACAATGGAATAAATAAAATCAAAGGGGGTGAGCTGTGATATTTCTTTTTTGCCCAACAAGCGCGTTACAAGTAATAAAGCAATAAACCCAAAAAATAACTTCAATCCAATATTCATATATGTCATAAAATCAACTCCTCTGTACTAAATTTTTTTAAGCAAAATAAGGATACGAATACCGTACCCCATCTAGTCATAGTCCAGTTCATTGCATAAGCGCCTATAGTGCGCATACAAATGGTTCTGGTTGTTCGTATTAACTTCTAGCAAACACCGAAGTATTGATTAACGCTTTGCCCATCTTCCTCTCATATTATAGGTAGTGTTCTATACCCAATCTGCGGAAATATTCAACCTCTGAAGCGGAGCATTAAAGCCATCATTTTAAATTCATTTTTAGCAATCGTTTACCAAATATTAATAAGGTATAATATCCATATAATTTAGGTTTTTTAAAATAACTAAATAGCAAAGGAAGAAATTATGAGGATTGAAAAGGGAACGGAACACGATCTTGAAGAAATTGAATCTTTATATAATGATTTAAATGATTACCTTGAGGCCCATATAAATTACCCAGGATGGAAAAAAGGGGTCTATCCAATAAAAGAAACTGCACAAAATGGCATACAGGAAGGCAATTTATATGTGTTGCAAGAAGGGGATCATATTGTGGGCACTGTCATCTTAAGACATGAACAAGAAGCAGCTTATTCTACAGCGAATTGGCATAATAATTTCGATGATGAAGACATATTGGTAGTAAATACTTTTGCTGTACATCCTACATATCTTAATAAAGGGCTTGGAACAAGACTTATGGATTTTATTATTCAACATAGTAAAGAAATGGACATAAAAGCTATTCGTTTGGATGTATATGAAAAAAATAAACCAGCGATTAAACTTTATAGAAAATATGGATTTGACTATATTGATACGATTGATTTGGGATACAGCGAATATGGTTTAGATAAATTTGAACTTTATCAAAAACTACTCTAAATCCAAGTTTTAACGAGCAGTTAGCTATACAGAGTAACTGCTTTTTTCTTTTTAAAGTAATTTAACAATGCAATCTGCGTGCACCTATTATTTTTGACTAAAGTCAGTATTAATAGAAAATAATGAATTGACAAAAAACATCAATTGATTTAAAGTAACGAATAATCGAATGGAGGAGATTATATGTCGATTTTAAATCGTCTACTGTCCACAACTACACATCATCATATCCATTAGTTTTGCTATCTTTATTAATTTTTTAATAATGAATAGGAAGACTATTTCCCATGAAATCGTATAACTAAGCCGAAGTTGGAGCTTATGTTGATACGGTTTTTTTATTTTAAAAAAAACGAAGGAGTGAAGATGATGAAGAAAATGGATTATCAAAATGTTAGAGGAACACAAGATTATTTACCTGAGCAAGAGTGTATTCGTCGTAAAATTCGCCGTACATTAGAAGATACGTTTATTGCATACGGGTGTAAACCACTCGAAACACCTATTTTAAACTATACAAGTTTAATGGCATCTAAATATGCGGGGGGTGCTGAAATTTTACAAGAGATGTATGTGCTATCAGATCGTGGAGAGCGTGAACTGGCACTACGCTATGATTTAACGATTCCATTTGCAAAAGTAATAGCGATGAATCCTACATTACCGATGCCATTTAAACGTTATGAAATAGGCAAAGTGTTTCGAGACGGTCCGATTAAGGCGGGAAGATTTCGTGAGTTTACACAATGTGACGTAGATATTGTAGGGGTGGATTCACAAGCAGCAGAGGCAGAATTGATGATAATGGCTTTAGATGCTTTTGAAAAGTTGGAACAAAATGTTGTGATTCAATATAACAACCGCAAGTTATTAGTAGGCTTACTTAGTATTTTCGGTGTAAATGCCGATGCCCAAAGTCGAGTAATTTTAATACTAGATAAAATTGAGAAAGTCGGGAATGCTGCTGTTCTAACGGAGTTAAAGGAATTAGGCTTAGACGCATTGGTACTAAAAAATATCGAAGATTTTTTATTGGATAATAGCAAAACTACACTTGCTTATTTTGCTCAATATAAGGAACCCTCCATTCAAGAAGGTTTAGCAGAAATGCTAGAACTAGAACGATACTTAAATATGCTGGGCATTTCGCAAAGTTGTTTATTTAATCCCTTACTAGCGCGCGGGCTAGAAATTTATACAGGTACGATTTATGAAATTTTCGTAAGCGATGGCCTTATGACATCGAGTATTGGAAGTGGAGGACGCTATGACAATGCAATTGGTGGCCTGTTGGGAGGAACAGAAAGGTTTGCCACGGTAGGAATTTCATTTGGTTTGGACGTTATATTTACTGCCATGATGTTGGGCGAACGAAAGAAACAGGAAACATTCGTTGATATTTATATTATTCCAATAAATACAGTAGCGGAGTCTCTTGTATTAGCAAGGGAATTGCGGAAAGCGTATCGTGTAGAAGTAGAGCTTAATGGAAAAAAAGTAAGAAAAGCAATGGATAAAGCGAATCGAGATAACACTCCCTTCGTCATTGTGTTAGGAGAGGAAGAAGTGAAGCAAAATCAATATGTTATAAAGAACATGGATACTGGAGAGACCTCTATTGAAAAATTTGTTTTCAATTCATACATTTAATATTTCTTCAATAACAGACGTAAGGGGAGACATGATGGAAATTCGTATTTTAAATAAATCAGATGCTCAGTTGTATCAAGAGGTGCGATTAAGTGCATTACAAATTAATCCAGAGGCATTTGGTTCAACCTATGAGCGTGAAGTAAACTTTTCATTGGATACCGTCGCAGAGCGATTAGAAACAACGAACGATAAATTTGTTCTTGGTGCTTTTAATGAAAACAATTTGTTAGTTGGAATCGTAACTTTTATGCGCGAAAGCAATATGAAAACAAGTCATAAAGGAAATGTTTTCGGCATGTATGTAGCACCAGAAGGTAGAGGGCAGGGAGTAGGGAAATTACTTATGCGTAAGCTTATAGACAGGGCAAAAAGTTGTGAAGGGTTGGAGCAAATTAAGTTAACGGTTGTCTCTGACAATATATCAGCAAAAAAATTATATATGTCTTTAGGCTTTAAAGTGTACGGAGTAGAACGGAATGCCCTTAAATTTAATGGACAGTATTGTGACGAGGATTTGATGGTTTTACATATGTAGGTGCTCCAAAAATGAGCTGAATGATTCCTTGAAGTACTTTGCTCTAAAGTATAGAGCAGCAGGAAAATGAAATACTAGATTCTTTTTTTAGTTTTGTAGTCATTTACTATAATAGAGCTATTTTTATACAACAAAGGGGGAGGATGAGTTGCAACTCTTTTTAGAGAACATAAAAGATCTATCTTTTTTAATCATATTACTTTCTAGTTTTATTTATCATAGGCAGCTTAAACTAACGAAATGGAAAAGGAAGCTGTCGAAGGGTGAAATGGTAATGTATGTACTCACATCCATAGCAATTCCGATTTATGGGATTATTTATTTGGCACAGCTTTTTGGGACGTGAAAGGTAGAATATTTATGCTTTTGCTGGTTGTGAGGGAAACAAGCACACAGATAGTGCACTCTATTGGCTTATAGTTTCACTCACTCCCTATAAAAGGGTACATTTCAACAAACAGAAGCATAGGATACTTTTATAATCTGTGAGAGGATTGAGAAAATGTACTATGTGCCTTATTATGTAAATGTTCCAATGTATAGCTACGGTAATCAGCCTATGCACTTGCCTGTTCCTTATGAGGCAGTCCTTCCTAATCAAGCAGGCTATGGTAATCATAAGCAATTGACTACCGATTTTGGAAAAAAACCTTTTGTGGTTGATATGGAAGAGGCAACTAAGCTTAATAATACGTACCGTACAGCTATTTGGTCAGGGGATCATTTGCAAATAACGGTTATGAGCCTCCATGTTGGGGAGGATATTGGTTTAGAAATGCATCCAGATGTTGATCAGTTTTTATATATAGAACAAGGGCAAGGGGTTACTCAAATGGGGAGTAGTAAAGATAATTTAACCTTTGCTAGAAATGTCTATGATGATTATGCCATCGTCATACCTGCTGGAACATGGCACAATGTAACCAATATAGGAAATGAGCCATTAAAGCTATTTTCGATTTATGCTCCTCCTAACCATCCATTTGGAACAGTTCATACTACAAAAGCAGATGCAATGGCTGCGGAAGCGGGTTATGGTCATTAGCAAATGATAGATATTTAATGATAGGCAAAGTTGTTGAAGCAACTTTGCTTTTTTATATGCTATGAAAAATCAATTTTAGCAGAGTGATTGACGAAACAAAAAATACCGTGTTATAATTATCTCGAATTCAAGATAAATTAATTCGAGATATTAACGTAGGTTTACAAATTGTTTCTTGTTAGAAGTTTGAAGTAACACATTCTTAGAAATTATTACAAGAGAAAGCAAATTATTTGCAGAGGAGAATTGTCATTATGAGCAAACATACAGAAGGTATTCACCATATTACAGCTATTGTTGGGCATCCACAGGAAAATGTTGATTTTTATGCAGGAATTTTAGGTTTACGATTAGTCAAACAAACGGTCAATTTTGACGACCCAGAAACATATCATCTTTACTTTGGTAACAGTGCTGGGAAACCAGGTACCATTATTACATTTTTCCCTTGGGCAAATGCTTATAAAGGACGAATCGGTGATGGACAAGTTGGCGTTACAACATATGTGGTACCAGAAGGGGCATTGCCTTTTTGGATTAATCGTCTTGCGAAATTTTCTATTCCATTCAAAAAAGCTGAACGCTTTGGCGAACAAGTCGTGCAATTTGATGATCCGCATGGACTTCATCTTGAATTAGTTGCACGTGCAGAAGGCGAATTGAATAATTGGACAATTGGCGAGGTTACGCAAGAGGTTGCAATAAAAGGGTTTGGTGGAGCAACACTTTATTCAAGTCGTCCTCAAGAAACAGAAAAGGTATTAACAGAGGTAATGGGGCTTGAAAAAATCGCAGCAGAAGGGGAATATGCCCGCTTTAAATCAAGCGCCGATATTGGAAATATGATTGATTTAAAAACGGTACCTGGCATACGTGGTCAAATGGGTGTTGGAACAGTTCACCATATTGCTTGGCGCGCAAAGGATAATACAGATCACTTAGAATGGCAAGAGTATGTAATGAATCAGGGACAACATGTAACAGAAGTAAAAGATCGTAATTATTTTAATGCGATTTATTTCCGTGAAGCAGGGGAAATTTTATTTGAAATTGCGACAGACCCTCCAGGATTCGCACATGACGAAACAGCTGAAACAATGGGTAGTCAATTAATGTTACCATTGCAGTATGAGCCACATCGTGAACAGTTGGAAAGAACATTAATACCAATCAAAGTTCGTTCGGTTGATTGATAAAAAGGGGGGATGGAACTTTTGATTTCGATTGATCCTAAGAAAAATACAGAGCGTGAAAACTATAAATTATTAACTGGTAGTATTATTCCGAGACCGATTGCTTTTGTGACGACAAAGTCAGAGCAAGGTGTTATAAATGGCGCACCGTTTAGTTATTTTAATATCGTATCATCTAACCCGCCGATGATTTCTTTAGCCATTCAAAGATCAAAAGGGTACTTAAAAGATACTGCTCGTCATATTCAGTATCAAGGGCAATTTGTTGTGCATATTGTAGATGAAGATAATGTTAGCCAGGTTAATGAAACAGCGGCTGCTCTGCCTGTAACTGAGAGTGAAATTGAAAAGGCCAACTTGAGTCTTATAGACAGTCATTGTATTAATGTACCTGGTGTTAAAGAGGCGAAAGTTCGGATGGAGTGTCGCTTAGTACAGACAATCCCTTTACTGAATGGGGAGGAGCGGACAGGCGATTTATTTATCGGCGAAGTCGTACATTTTCATTTAGACGACACGATTTATTTTGATGGCAAGATTAATCCAAGAGCACTAAAGGCTGTTAGCAGGCTTGCAGGATCGAGTTATGCAAAAATAGGAGAGCTTTTTGAAATAGAACGTCCTAATTAATCAGAATGAAAATTTGGACAAAAAAATATGCTTGTGAATGGAGTGTACGAGAAATCGACGGGTCTCCATTCATGAGCTATTCTTCTCCTTGAACGGATATGTTCAAGGTCCATTTAACCTCGGTTATTGCATTTCCTGGCATGCCCAAGCATCAATCTCCACCTTGAATACTGGCGCAGCAAGTGCTACTACATACAACATCGTCATACATGGGACGTGATCGCCAAAAAAGTCAGTCATCACTTTTTTTCTTTCTGTTAAGTCGAAATCCCCAACTAAGTAAAAAACTACTTTTGTTAGATCATCAACAGTCATGCTAGCACTTTCGAGATTTTTTTTAATATTGTTAAGTGCTAACTTCAATTGAGCTATTGGATTTTCAGGCACAGTGCCGTCAACTTCCATTCCTATTTGTCCTGATAATGTTAGCCATTTATTGGGCCCTGTAATTTCTATTTGGTGTACGTATGGTGCAACAGGTTGATGAACTTCCTTGGGATTTCTTGAGATTTTCATTTAATCAATCCTTATCTGGTCATATTTAGTGAAATTTCTAAAATATCGTACGAAAATTAACATAAAACCATTAATTTGATGCTGTTTACAAAAGAAGTTACTTTGGATATCGCAGTTTATAGGGTTATAATAGAAGTAATAAAAATAAGGCTTTAACGCTGGTATAGCTTTCAATACACTATGATTAATTGTATTGTCTTTCATTTTAATTTGAAAAGTGTAAAAAATCTATTATATATAGATTTACTTCTTGAATTAGGAATTGTTATGAGTAAGAAAACATCCTATTGTTATATTTTATAGAGTAATAGAAATACTCTTCTAGACAGAGATTTTTTCCAGTAGCTCAAATAATGACATGAAAATTATATATATTGATAACTACTATTTTGTCTGCTTGCTTTATAATATCCTATTTTGTAAGTAGGCAGTTGAGGCGGAGCCGTTTTGTGGAAGGAGCGAATGCATGAGTAATTTTTTTCGAAGTAATGGATTTAAACGTTTTATTATTCTAGCGGGAATCGCTGTTGCATTATATTTAATGCGCAGTATGATTAACCTTATTCTTCTCACATTCATTATGACCTACTTAATGAATGAGCTCTCTACTAAGGCGACTAAAGAGTTTAGACGTATTGCGCCAATCAATGAAAAAGCGATGATAGTTACGCTGTATTTATTACTTGTTGCTGGGATCATTGCTGTTATTTATAAGTATTTGCCTGTTGTGACCCAACAGATAACACAGCTGTTTGATTTAATTGCAGCCTTTAATCTCAATCCGAATGATAATGAGATTGCGAGATATTTAGCCCCAACATTTGAGAAGATTGAACTCGGTAAATATTTGGAGCAAGGTGTAGACATTACACTTAAAAATTTAACGAACATTGGTAAGGTCATTTTGCACGTTTTCATCGCCCTTATTTTGAGTTTGTTCATTCTTCTGGAGAAGAAGCGAATTATTGAATTCACTGCAAAATTTAAAGATAGTAAAATTGGTCCGCTTTACGATGAGTTAACGTATTTCTCTAAAATATTTATTCGTTCTTTTGGTAAAGTGATTGAAGCACAATTTATCATTGCTGCGGTCAATTGTGTTTTATCTGTTATAGCGCTCTCGATCATGGGCTTCCCACATTTAATTGCACTCGGAATAATGCTTTTCATTTTAGGTTTAATTCCTGTAGCAGGGGTTATTATTTCATTAGTTCCGTTGAGCATTATCGCTTATAGTATTGGTGGCCCGATGTACATTGTCTACATTCTTATTATTGTAGTGGTGCTACATGCTATCGAGGCATATTTCCTAAATCCAAAGCTCATGTCTGCTAAAACGAATCTCCCTATTTTTTATACATTTATTGTGATCCTTTTCTCAGAGCAATTTCTTGGGGTATGGGGACTCATTATCGGGATTCCGTTATTTATGTTCTTGCTCGATGTTCTAGGTGTAACATCCACCGAGGGAGAACCTAAACAATCTGTAGCTATAAAAGTAAATAAGTAAATTAAAAAAGGAAGCATCGCTCTAGGCGCATGCTTCCTTTTTAGGGTGCCAGGCACTCAAACAATTTCTATATGTCTTGCCAAGGAAAATCCACGTAGACTCCTGCGGGAACGCACGTAATGTAAGACGCAACAAACCGTGCGATAGCGAGGGTTGCGGCTTAGGTCGTGCCCGCGGAAAGCGAAGTGTTAGGAGCGATATTATGCTAGGAATGGGTGCCAGGCACTCAAACAATTCTCAAACAATTATTGGCGTTGATTGAAGCGGAAAGCGCCGCTTGTAACGCAAATCAACGATAGCAGTATATTACCCGTTAGTTGGAAAAAACCGCCCGCGGCTTTCTTCGGATATATAAGAAAATCAGCAATGCAGTAATACCTTCTGCGACGGGGAAAGTCCACCAAATTGCTTGTGCGCCTAGTAATTTAGGTAGCAATAAGAGCGCTGGAATAAATAAAATAATACTGCGTAGTAACATAATAGTTGTTGCAAGACGAATCTTTTCAATAGATTGGAAAAACTCTGCAAGTACCATATTTAAGCCTAAGAAAACATAGCCAATTGCAAATTGAACAAAACCTTGGGTTGCTATATGGCGAATTTCAAACGTACAATCGCCGAATAGGGCTATTAATTGGGAAGGGAATAGCATAGCAATAATGGCAATGCTTAATCCGAGTATAAGAGCGGTTGCTAAACCAATTTTCAAAAGTGCAGTTAATCGCTTTGTTAATCTGGCACCATGGTGGTAGCTGACAAGAGGTTGTAGAGCCATACCGATACCTAGGAATACGGTTAATAGTACTGTATGAATATAGTTAACCATTGCATATGCTGTTACACCGTTTGCACCAAGGTAGTGCAAAAACGATACATTATATAAAATCACGATAATCGCCATAGAAGCCTCTACGATAAAGCTTGGTAAACCGATGGCAAATATTTTCTTCAAATCGGATAAGTTGAAAAACGTAGATACAAATTTTAATTCAGATTGCTTTCGGAAGAAATGGAGACATAGCACCGACATGCCGATGATTGTAGAGATTGCTGTCGCTAAGGCGCAACCTTTTACACCGTAATGGAGCACGAAAATAAATACGTAGTTTAATATAATATTTAAAATGGATGTAGTAATTAAACCCATCATTGCGAGCTTTGGATTTCCATCATTGCGAATAAAAATACTTAGTAAGTTTTCGATTGTGTAAAAGACACCAAATATTAAAATTACATGTAAGTATTCTTGTACATAAGGATAAGTAACATCACTTGCCCCAAAAATATAGGCAATTTCTTTTAAGTTAAATAAAAGTACTAGCACTAAAGTTAAAACTACTGCAAGCATTGATGTAAACGCTAGTGTAAAAAGCTGATGTGCTCGTTTTTTATTGCCCTCCCCAAGTGAAATGGAGTACAAAGTGGCACCACCCATACCAATCCATAGGGAAATTGATAATAAAATGGAGAAAATCGGCACGGCAATATTGACGCCTGCAAGAGCGGTCGGGCCAACTCCGTGACTGACAAATATACCATCAACTAAAATGTTTACAGACATCAGTAGCATCCCAATCATCGCTGGGAATAAGTAGGATAAAAACAATGGCTTTAACGGTCTTGTTTCAATTGGATTAATTGTCGTCATGAGCAAGTACCTCTCTTACCATCACCTTTTCGCCCTTTTCATCTAATTCGCCGTTAAAGACGAATCCAAACTTTTTATAGAGCTGAATGGCTACTTTATTGTTGTCATAGACGCTTAAAAATATTTTTTGGCAATTGTACTTTGCTTGTAAGAAATTGATAAGCTGTTGTAAAAAGTACTTTCCAAGTCCTTTATGCTGATAACGCTCGTCAATTAGATAGCGGTCTAGCCAAACGCGTTGTGTATCATCCTCATGTGGAAATACACCATACATTGCGAAGCCTACCGCGATATCCTCCTTATACAAACCAACTGGAACAAATCGACGATCGTCATGTGCCTCGTCTAAGCACTCCTGTGTACTTTCAATAAAGTTCTGCTGATTGTCAGCGATGTGTAAAGCTAATACTTCTTCTTTGTTTAAAGCTGTGATGTCACGTATTTCCGTGAACATAATGTCAAAACCTTTCTAAATTTATTGTGAATAGCTACAATCTAAAGTATATAGTAACTATATAGTCAAGGAAGGAAACTTAAAATGCTTAATAAAAACGTAAAATATTTTACAACAGGTGAATTTGCTAAGCTTTGTAAGGTTAATAAACAAACGCTCATTTACTATGATCAAATCGGTCTTTTATCACCAATTATGAAAGATAGTAAGGACTATCGTTATTATTCCATCGCACAATATGATTTTTTTAGCGTTATTGAATTATTAAAGACGCTTGGTATGTCTTTAAAAGAAATTCAAAAGTATATGGCAGATAAATCACCAGAAAATTTTCTAGATTTAATGCGTCAGCAAAAGGAGCTTGTGGCAAAAAAAAGGCGAGAGCTTGAAATGATTGAAAGTATTATTGAGGTGAAAATAGAGACAACAGAGGAAGCGATGCATATAGATTTTGACAGTATGACGATTGGGCATTTCCCTGAGGAGACATTATATTTAAGCAAAAATATTGAAGATTCCACAGAGGAACAGTTTGTAAAGGCGGTCTCAGATTTTATCGATGAATTGGATCGCTCGCAACTTGATACAGGTTATCCAATTGGAGGCATCACAAAAAGAGAGCAAGTTTTAGCTGGTAACTATGATAATTATTGTTACTTATATATGGAACAGCCCCAACCACAAGAAGGGCATCCTTATTTTAAGGCGATTGAAGGCGATTTTATTATTGGTTACCATATCGGGTTATCAACGACGCTTGGGCAAACGTATGAAAGATTATTTAAGGTTATGGAAGAAAACGGCTACGAGCTTGGGCAGTACGTGTATGAGGAATATATTTATGATGCGGTTATTAAAAATCGAGAGGAAGACTATGTAACGAAAATTATGATGGAAATAGTCAAAAAGGCAAAGTAGCTTTGCAAAAAAGGAAACTACCTATACGCGATATAGGTAGTTTCTTGTGTTCAAAGATTTATTTGTAATGGTAAGTGCTAGCTCTTGAATTATTGCGTTGTATTTTATTAAACCACGCTTGATCTTTTTCTTCTTGCTGTAAGGTGTTAACAATGGATGAGGAACAATTAACGCAAATTTTGGCTTGTGTAATTTTACCGCATCGTTCACATGGTGCACCAAGATTAGGAAAGATAGAGGTTTTTAACTTGCCTGTCTTCACCCATTTATAAAGTAAGTCTGATGAAATACCTGTTAACGCAACAATTTCATCATTCGTTAAGTGCCGATTATTTTTTCGTAATAAAAAATGGTGTAAATCTGAAAAAACATCTTCTTCGCGAGCGTCTATTTTCTTTCCGAACAGCAGCATTCAATTCCTCTCCCTTCTCAATTATTTAATGATTTCTTGTTTATTTTCTGGAACATTATCGGGTTGTTCGTCATATTTATAGTTTTCCCAACGAGTACGAGCTAATTTACGATATTTATTGGAGACATTTCGATCCGCGATTAACCGAGAAAATCCTTTTTTTGCTTCTACAATATCACCGAGTCGAAGACTTAATTCGGCATGTAAGTATTGAATTCGTTCACTGCCTTCTTGATTGGACGCAAAAGATTTACTGTAAAAATCTCTTGCTGCATATAAGTAGTGATTTTCAGATTCACTTTCATTTTTTAAACGATACAGCCATGCTATTTTTAGTGCGATATTAGCCATTAAAAGTGCCTCTTCCATTGAAGCCTTCGCTACGAGATAGGCTAGTTTATAGCTAACAATCGCATCGTCCATAGTGCGTTCACGACAAATATTCATTGGCTTATGTAGTTCTTTAATATACAATTCATCAATTAGTAGCAAGAACGGTCCATAAGTTCTCGTCATAGATTTATGGTAAGCATATCCACAATGTGGACATACAGCAACTTCATATAGAAGTGGATTCAAGCCTTCGTAAACGGGCATAAAATCCGTTTGTTCTTCGATTATTTTAAAACGATTTGGTCGTACCTTATATGTTGTATATTGTTTTTTGCAAAATTTACATTCCACATTACTTTCGTAGTAGTAAATATTAAAACCCATATGAACCAACTCCTCTGTGTCGAGTTTTTAACATTTCTTTAGTTCTATTTAAATAGGGGGAATACTCGTTCAATATATGTAATGGATTTTCTACTATTTTAGCAATTCTATGTTTTTTGGTATACTCCTTCAGCATGATTAAAGTAGTACCAAGAAGAAAATATATTTTTTTATGTAAAGGGAATGTTTGCTTTAAATATACTAGCAATAGTATTTATCGGTGGTACTTAGGGAAAAGTTAACTGTTTTAAATCTACTTTATTAAATTAAGTCTGACATACCTAAAACGCTCTTTTTTATAAAAAAATTTAAGTAGTTTTATTATAATACACATAGGATAAATTTACTATTCAATAATATGGTTTTAGATAAGGAGTTTAAGGAAGTGGAAAGCTACTGTTTTCTTTATTTTCGAGTACAATAATTTCTATATTTTCTTATTTAATTGAAAGGGGCTAGATTGAAATGGACTGTAAAATTATTTTCTTTGATGTGGATGGTACGCTCATCAATTATGGCGATGGTTGTATTGAATCGAGTACAAAGAACGCTCTACAAATAGTAAGAAACAAAGGAATTCGATTAGTTGCTGCAACAGGAAGACCACTATCTATGTGCCATCGTTTACTAGAACTAGGTATCGATACGTTTATTACTGCGAATGGGGCTTATACTCAGCATGGTAATCAAATAATCCATAGTATGCCCATCGCACAAGATGTCGTACAAAGTGTAAAAGCGTTTGCTGATAATAATCAGGATAGCCTGACATTTTTTACTGACCACCTATTCATGAATAATGTTCGTCATCAAGCAACATTAAAGGCAATGAAGGAGACATTATCTTTAGATGACTATCCTCCCACGAATCATAATATTTTAAATGAGCAAGTTTACTTAATGTGTTTATATGCCAATGAGCAAGTGGAGAAAAAGTACATAACACAATTTCCTAATTTAAAGTTTGAAAGATGGCATCCGACAATTATGAATGTGCTACAAGATGATGTATCAAAATCCATCGCTGTTGAAGCAGTGCTAAAATATTTCAACATCCCTCGAGAAGAAGCAATTGCTTTTGGAGATGGAGAGAATGATATTGATATGTTAAAGCAAGTTGGATATGGTATTGCGATGGGAAATAGCAGTGTCGCATTAAAAAATATTGCTGATTATGTCACGTTAGATTCGCATGAAGGTGGCATTGATTATGCATTGCGTAAGCTCCAACTTATCTAGAGTAATAAATATTATTAGAAATAAAATTTTTCTGCTATCGTAATGGCCCCTAAGAGACCCTTTTTAGCTTTTAACATCTACTTCCATAGTATGTGCTCAACGCTACTTATATTTTGGATAGACAGGAATGTTATTAGATTGTATGAATAAATTGGAGTAGATGATGTCGTTGCCATTGTCACATGTATGTAGTTTTCAGTCAGCATATCCGTCACTGGTGGCGGTAAGGGAAATAAAGTGATGTGAAATAGAAATTTAGACTGAAAGAGATAGGGTGATACGGTAAAGAGAGTAATTGTTAAAAACTGAATTTATCAAAAATAAAGTTATGATGATTGTACAATATTAATATACATGTAATAATAATTAAACCTATACAAAAGTAATTGATAGAAATAATTGACTTTAAGAGGCTTATGGTAAGCTAAGATATTGGGAAAATTAAGGCTTTAGGTGGGGTAAATTTATGGTGCATCACGTGCAATCTCTTATTGAACATTACGGGTATTTCGGAATTATTCTTATACTAGTTGGAGGGATTGTCGGGCTGCCACTTCCTGACGAAATTTTTTTAACCTATGTAGGATATAATGTTTATCGTGAAAATTTAGAACATATTCCTGCATTAATAAGTGCTGCAGTGGGAGCTGCAGGAGGCATCACCCTCAGCTACTTTGTCGGTCGTCGATTTGGGTTACCGCTATTACAAAAATATGGGCCGAAAGTTCATATTACTGCACAAAAAATTGAGTTTACGAAAAAACTGTTTGAAAAGATAGGGCCTGTCCTATTATTAATTGGCTATTTTATACCTGGTGTTCGTCATCTAACAGCATATATTGCAGCTATTAATAATTATCCCTATAAAAAGTTTGCTGTTTATGCGTATGCAGGTGCAATAATATGGACTTTCACCTTTATTACTTTAGGGAAAGTACTCGGAAATAAATGGCGTTTTGTTGGCATGTATTTATCTCAATACAGCCTATATGCCATATTGGTGTTTATCGTATTAATGCTGATTGTGTACTTTGTATTTAAAAAAAGAAATACTATTAAATAAATAGTAAAAAAAGGTCTGCTTCAAATGTTTATTTGGCATTTGAGGCAGACCATTTTTATTTAAATTTAAGGCAAAATTGCAAATGAACGCACAGGGAATCCAGAAGCTTTTTCAGGCTTTGGCACAATATTGAAAATGACTGCTCCTTTGGCTGGTAGCTTATCTAAATTTGTCATCAGTTCAATTTGATATGTATCCTGATCTAGTACAAAATATTCGCCATCTAACGTTCCATTTTTACGGAAATCCGCCGCTGAATCTGTATCGAATGTTTCATGACCGATGGCATTGATTTTCCGTTCTGTAAATAAAAACTGCAACGCTTCTAATCCCCAACCTGGAATATGGTTATGACCGTCTTTATCTTTATTATTGAATAAGTCCTTATCTGGCCAACGTTTACTCCAATCAGTTCGCAGTGCAACAAATGTACCTGCTTCAATTTCTCCATATTCTGCTTCAAAATCTAAAATATCTTGTACGCTTAACGTCAAGTCATTGTTCAATTCTGCTTCCTTGGACTTATCTATAACAATAAGCGGAAGGACAAGTTCTTTTAATTCTAATTCGTCTAAGTAGCGCGTATTTGCAACAAAATGAATAGGTGGATCAATATGCGTTCCATATTGCCCAGGAAACGTAAATTGTTGTGCAAAAAAGCCGTCATTATGAGAAAATAGCGTTTCAAATTTTGCATCTTCAAACATAAAGAAATGAGGAGAGTCTGGCCCGAATGTATGTGTTAAGTCGACCCATTGCTTAGTTTTTAATAGCTGTAATGCTTGTAAAAGTTCATTTGTCATTTTTATTCCCTGCTTTCTTAATTATGAGTGGTGAATCAATTGCGTCATTAAATACGAACATCGAAGTGAAAAAAGAATGATTATTCCCATCGTTACGCTTCAGGCGAACGCTTTCGCGGACAAGCTCAAGCCTACTACATTCAAAAGTTCATAATTTTTCTTAGAAAAACTAATAGGAAATTAACCATTAATTAAAATAAAAAAAGAGCCCTACTTGTAGAAGAGGACTCTCGTGTAACAGAAGTCAGTCTTCTCATCTTTTGGTGAATTTCACCATTTGGAATTAGCACCATGCCTAAGACTGGTTGCTGAGACTTCATAGGGCCAATCCCTCCATCTCTCTTGATAAGAAAAATATATGAATTTTCAGAAATAGTAATAACAAATACTTTAGCATAATTATAAATAGTTTACAAGTTCTATAGGAGTGCATGGTTATAAAAAATAAGATGCCTTCTTTCTTACCAATATAAAATGATTGCGATACTACAGCACCCACCTTCTGATAAAACAATTCGAATATTGTCTGGCGTATATTTCGCTTCGAATTTCGCTGTAACACCTGCAGAAGAAATGAGTTTTTGGACTTCATCTTGCTTGGAAAGCTGTGCGGCATTTTTAAGATCATGGGCAAACTGATCGGACCCTTCAATTTTCTCTGTTAATAATTGGGCCTGCTGCATAATCGGCTGAATTTGTTTGGCAGATGTCTTCAACTTCAATGTATTAATAGGCGGGTACTGATTTGGGTTTGGAGATGTGGGCATCGCAAGCTGTCCAGGTAAATGGTGGGGGAAAGACGAATTAGCAACGCCCCAATTTGGATATTGATGTACATAAACATAATACGGATAAGGATTGTAATACAGCAGAATTCCTCCAATCTATAGCTAATATCTTAGTGTATCTTATGTAGTGGCATTCTATTTTGTGTTGAAGTAGCCCGTTCTTAGCTAACAAAGCTTAGCGTAGTCCTCTTTTTATATATGTTGCAATGAATGTAAAAAAAGTTCGGTACGGAGATAATATTATTTTTATCAGAAAAAATGGCAATCGAAATGGCTGAAATAAAGATGTTTGAATCGAGACAATAATGCAATGGGTACAGCCATGTAGCAATTTGATAATGCGTATACATTAATGGCAATAGCATAGAGCAAAAAGGATTTGCCACAAGAAAGGGAGAATATGTAATAGATACTGTAGAAAAGGGGACGATGGGATGAATCGTTTAAATTTAATTACATTAGGTGTGAAAAATATGGTTGAATCGTTGGCATTTTATCGTGATGGGCTTGGGTTCGAAGTAGTTGTCTATGGGGATGAAGCAAATCCAGATGTTATTTTCTTTAATAATGGAGGAACTAAAATATCCCTTTTCCAAATTGATCGCTTAGTAAAGGATATAAATGAAGCGAATCCACCAACTGTAGGTAATGGCTTTAATGGTATTACGCTTGCCTACAATGGAAAGTCTAAAGAAGAAGTCGATGAAGTATTTTTGTTAGCAAAAAAAGCTGGAGCAAACATTGTAAAGGAGCCTGAAACAGTGTTTTGGGGAGGCTATAGTGGCTATTTTCAAGATCCAAACGGCTTTTATTGGGAAGTGGCATACGGTGATATGTGGGAATTTGATGAAAACGATATGTTAATTATTAAACAATAGATTGGCAGTGCTTTGATGGAATTTTGTCAAAGCACATTTAGATAAACCTGATATAGAGGAGACGGTAGTGTGAAACCATTTTGGGAGAAAGATTACTTAGCTGATACCTATTATGCTTTTGGTAATCCTAGTGAGGAAGTGGTTGAATGGGCAAAAACATTGCAAGCTGGGGCGAGCATTTTAGATATAGGATGTGGTGATGGTAGGCATGCGGTCTATTTAGCGCAGCTTGGGTTTGAGGTGGAAGCTATTGATATTTCGGAGGCAGGTATTGCTAAAATCAATCGATACAAAGAGTTACACCAATTACATACCTTACAAGCAATTGTCCAAGATGCTACGACATATGAGTTTAAACGTTCCTTTGATTTAATTATTTCGCATGGCTTGTTCCATTTTTTAGAGCGAGATGCGTGGCATCACATTATACAATCAATGCAAATACATACGAAGCAACAAGGAATTAATATTATTACCGTTTTCACTGATGAAGTAGAGATTCCAGAAGATTTAGCACCATTTATTAAAGGGATATGTAAAGAAGGCGAAATCAAAGAACTATATCATCGTTGGTCAATTCCATATTATCGTTCCTACCAATTTGAAGATGAGCATGATAACAATATTCAACATTGTCACGCAGCAAATAAATTAGTTGCTGTTAAAACTGACGAAAGATAAAGCAAGACAGTGCCTTTGTAACTTAAGGGTATTTTTGGGTTTTATTTAAGTTAAGTATTGAAAACTCCGAATTTGTTAAAGATATAACAAAAGAGGAGGTGTGATACGATGGCACAACAAATTCTATGTGAAGTCAATAACTGCACGTATTGGGGCTCTGGTAATAAATGCACTGCAGAAGCGATTTACGTTGTAAGTCAAAAAGGTCAGCATGCATCGAATAGTGAAGAAACAGATTGCAAAACATTTACACCTGAAGAGCATTAATAGCGTTTGGGTAACCCTTAATGGGCTACCCTCTTTTTTCATAACTGATACATATCTACTTTGTCTTTTTTGAACAATAAAGTATGTGCAATTTTGACTTTTTCTTCTACATAATCTATCGAATAATTTCCATAAGCGTCTGTTAAATCACCGATTGCACGAGATAAATTATCAATGACAGGTATTAATCTTTCGAGCTCATTCAGTTCTTTCCCTGCGTTCATCTCATCCATAATTTCATGAGCAAGATGTTGAATTTTCCGAAGGCGTTTGTTTTCAGCCTGCATCATATCCTCCTCTAAGCATCATCTTTTACACTGACTAAATATATGATGATTATGGGCAGTTCATGAGTAAATCCATTTCCTTATAGTTGTTACAAATAGTAAAATGATCGGAATAATTTATTGGAATGCGGAGGGGAGTCAAATGAAGCGGATTTACGTAATTAGACATTGCGAAGCACAAGGCCAATCTTCTTATGCGCCTTTAACAGAAAGAGGACAAGAGCAGGCTAAACGTTTAGCTGACTTTTTTTATACTTATAACATCGACCGAATTATTTCGAGTCCTTATTTACGTGCTATCCAATCCATCGAACTATTAAGTAAAAGAACAAACAAAAAAATTGAATTAGATGACCGCCTTTCAGAGCGTACATTAAGCACGGATAATTTACCAGATTGGTATGAAAAACTAAAAATAACTTTTACTGATTTGGATTTGAAATATGAGGGCGGGGAGTCCAGTCAGGAGGCAATGACTCGCATCAAGAACGTTGTAAACGAAGTGGTTGTGAGAGGTACTGAACAGACGGTTATTGTCAGTCATGGCAATTTAATATCCTTGCTCGTAAAGAGTTATCAAAGTGACGTAGATTTTCAGTTTTGGCAAAGGCTCAGTAATCCAGATGTCTATCAAATAAGCTATATTCAAAACGAAGCGGTGATTGAACGTATTTGGAACGATCACTAATAGAAAAGAAGCCAGACTTCATTATGATAAATGGAGTCTGGCTTTGTTGTACTGCTTAGTATTGAAATGTAACGCGAACAGCGGCACTGATGGTGAGCTGTCCTTGTTCAATGGGCGTTACCATTGATGAATCTGCCATTGCCATCGATTTATATAGCACAGGGCCATTTTCGTTTTCTTCAACAATTTCTATCGCTTGAGGATGCACAGATAATTGCATTGTTTGTGCTATTGTATTAGCTTTCATTTGTGCATTATGAAGTGCTAAGCTAAGTGCCTGCTGATAATATACATCCCCATTATCAATTTTAAATTGGATAGAGGATATACGATTTGCGCCATTTTCCACAGCCGTATCAATAACAACCCCTACAAGATTAGTGTCAGGCACTTTTACTGTTATGGCGTTTGTCACCTCATAGCCTTTAAACACCTGTTTACCATCTACATAATCATAAAGAGGCGCAATCGAATAGGTGGCAGTTTGAATATTTTCTCTTGGAATAGATAGTGCCAAGATGGATTGAATTACACGATTCATAATGCTAGCATTTTCTTGCTGCGCTTGCTGCACATTTTCTCCTTGCGTAGATACTTCAATTTGAAGTTGCACATAACTGGCATTAGCCACTACTTTTCCGTTGCCTGTTACAGTCATTATGCGCGATGCAGGGAGCGATTGTGCATTTGTCTGTGTGAAATACATTTAATACCACCTCCCGACTGGGCTCTAGTCGTGTTTTAAATCATTTTTAATAATGCTTCTACTCCAGTCATTCCTGCAAAAATGCCTAGTTGTTCAGCCTCAAATGTAACGGATTCGAGAGGGGCTGTTAATAGCTCATCGATCGTTTTTACTCCAACCGCTCGACCTGCAATAATTTTCCGATCTAATAAGCGGCTATTTAAAAGACCGACATCTAATGCACCACACATGATGTAGCCCGTATCATTGGAAATAGTTAGTAGTGTCGTTTTTGGTAAATGTACAATTACAGCAGTGAAAAAATGACCTTTAATCATAATAGGTTCAATCGTCACCATGAACATCACACTCCTTTTCTCTCTATACATATGGCAATAGATAAAAAGGTGTTCGGTATTTCCACTAAAAAATTGTGTGTGAATTGTTTTGGTGCCTGGCACTTATCTTGTGTAAGAAAGCAATGCAGTTTGTTGTATATTTTTTAACGCTAATGTAGCCTCAGCTTGCGTAGTGTACTCGAACATACGGTATGTATCTTGTTCAAAAACAGTAATAACCCACATGTTTAATATCCCCTTTCACACAAATTTGTAATATAACAGTTGTTAAATTGTCTGTAGTTGTTATATATCAGATATGCCCCTTATTTTACACCGATTTTTTAAAAAATAAAGTGTTAAATGAAAGGTTTCACATTTCGTTCAAAAATTGACGCGGTTTTCATGAAAATTATTTAGAAATAAGAATGTGAAAAATGTTTAGATAAAAAAAGTTAGTAAAGTATGCGAAAAACGTTTATTGAACGATTTTTTAACATAATGTTTTATCGCGTATCAGTAAAATCAGGCAGTCTTTTTGAAGAATAAATTTGATGTGTTTCGTAAATAGTAAGATGAGCTGTAATATGCAATTAATTGTGGGAGGTGATACTGTGATACGTAAAAATGTATTGTTTTTGACGGCTTGCTTTTTATTCATTTCTATATGTTTTACGGAAATGAGTACCTCTGCAGAAAAAGGGCGTAGTGAATATGAGGAGACTGGTGAGGTTGTATGGGATATTAACACAAAGGATAAAATTGTAGCCTTAACCTTTGATGATGGACCTGATCCGAAATATACCTCTCAGGTGCTAGATATTTTAGCTAAGTATGAAGCAAAGGGGACCTTTTTTATTATTGGTCAAAATGCAGAAAAGTATCCAGATGTTGTGTCAAGAACTTATAAAGAGGGACATGAACTAGCCAACCATACTTATACGCACCCCTTCAAAGTTTCTGTTTCTAAATTACAGGATGAATTACAGCGGACAAACGAAATGATTAGTAATATTACTGGTTTTTCGCCTGTTTTATTTCGCCCTGTAGGTGGTAACTATAACGATAAAATAATTAATACAGCTGTAAAAAATGGTTACCAGGTCGTTATGTGGTCTTGGCATCAAGATACACAAGATTGGAAAGAACCAGGAGTAAATAAAATAGTCCAAAAAGTGCTTGGTGGAACTAAGCCAGGGGATGTTATTTTATTTCATGATGGAGGCGGCAACCGCACACAAACAATTAAAGCCCTAGAAGAAATAATCCCAACATTAAAAAAACAGGGCTATACATTTGTAACAGTATCGGAATTAATTGAAAGAAAACAGCAACAAGAGAAAGTCCAATAAAAAATAAGCCATTTCAAAAATATTGAAATGGCTTATTTTTCGGTTATATTAAACATGTATTTGAGGTATTTAAACTAGAAAAATAATAAAGGTGCTAATGCAATTCCGGCAATTGCACCAAGTGCGATTCCAACGCCAAACCCTGGTCCTCCGAAACCCCAACCCCAAAATCCTAAACCAAATCCTCTATTTTGTCTATCAGGTAGAATCCATACCTGTCTTCTATCCACTTTAGTTATTTCTCCGACATGAACATTCCCAGATGTATCAGTAATTCTTACACGTTTACCGTGATATTTACAGCAAAGATTATAGCATTCAGCTGGATTCACAGAATCTCCTCCTTTCTTAGTCCTTACAAGATAATATATGCCGTTGGTTACAACCATCACTAGCCGAATGTCTATTGGAAACATAAGCTACTGCAAGGGGGTGAACGTATGTCAGTCATATCAACTGATGATTGGCTTTACGAGTTAAAGACTAGTCAAAAGTTAAAAGACAGTAGAGATTTTGAAGAGTTGCAACGTACTATTCTTTGTAGCCGATTACTAGAACATTTCAATGGTGGAACACCGCTCGAAATACAGTTTGAGTTACAGCAACAAGGCCTTTTTCGTGCGCATGAAAAAATTAATATTAAGAAGTTACAGGATCAAAAAACTTGGGATATTGTTCAAGAAGAATATTATTATTTAAAGAAACAGTGGAACGGTCCAAATATTCCAATCTATATTTTTCCGATTACACAAGAGCAGACCATTACAAATAAAAATGGTGTTGCTTATCCAGATGCATTATTTTTATTTATAGGAGAGCTAGAAAGGGAAGAACTTAAAGCATTATTTGCACATGAGTACAATCATGTTTGCCGACTGCACTACTTAAACAAATCGCTACAAGAAGTAACGCTATTAGATTCAATAATTTTAGAAGGCTTAGCTGAATGTGCAGTAGAGGAAATTTACGGGTCTAAATGGTTAGCGCCTTGGCTGGGAGATTATACGTTGCAAAAGATGCTAGCAATTTGGAAGGATGATTTTGTGCCCAATATCCATGTCCAAGGCTTACACAATCATGTTGAATTTTTATATGGTGGGAAGCTTCCACCGTTGATAGGATATTGCATTGGTTATGAAATTGTAAGGACATATATACAAAAACATCCGTCTAATAAGCTTCTTAAAAAAAGCTCTAAAAGCATACTTGCAGGTTCAGCATTTCAATAATAGCTATAAACCAGTTGTCGATGTATGAATTGACAACTGGTTTTGATCTTTAGATAGTGATTATCCCTATTGCTATAGCAATGCCTAGTAAAACAATACTTAACCCCCACATCCAACAGAAAGAGTATTTTAAGTGTCTCCCCATTTCTAATCCTGATAAGCCTAATGCTAACCAGACAGCTGGCGCAAGTGGCGATACAAATGTACCTACAATATTTCCAATAATCATTGCATAAGCAGTTGAAAGTGAATCAATATTGAAAGTTAAGCCAATCTGTTCAACGACTGGAAATAAGGCGAAATAGTAGGCATCCGTACTTAACAACAAATCAAATGGTACGCCTAATACACCAATAATAATATGTAAATAAGATGATAGGGCAGACGGTAAAATCGTTACAGCATTGTTGGCGATAGCCGTTAACATTCCAGAGCCATTGAGGATGCCTAAAAATAATCCAGCTGCAATAATAATGGACGCCATCGTTAAAGCATTTGGGGCATGTGTTCGTATCCGCTCAATTTGTTCTTTAGGTGTACGATAGTTAATTGGTAGGGCGATGGCCACGCCGATTAAAAAGGCTAAACCCGCTGGTACAATGCCTGCTACTAAAATTCCTATTACTAAAATAGTAATTACCGCATTAACCCATAATAATTTTGGTCGACGTAAGGCTGTATCTACTTCTAATGATACGACTCCTAGATTTAAAGTAGAATCATCGTGCGAAACACCGAGTGTGCCATACTGTTTCAGAATGCGGTTCTTTTCTCTAAAGCCTAGGTATAGTGCTAAAACTAACATTAGTCCAACACCAATAATTTGAATTGTAATTAATGGATACCATAGCTCGGTAACATCCACCTCTAATACTGAAGCAACACGACCTAAAGGACCTCCCCAAGGTACCATATTTACAACAGCTGCAGCTCCTGCAATTAATAAAAGTAATAAATATGGGTTCATACGTAATCGTAAATATAGAGGTAATAATGCGGGAATTGTAATTAAAAACGTAGAAGCACCAGAACCATCTAACTGGGCTACTACAGCAATAAGTACTGTAATAACAGCGACGATAACGATATTCCCTTTTGAAAGCGCAATCATTTTGTTAATCAATGGTTCGAATAGTCCAACATCTTGCATAATACCAAAGAAAATAATTGCAAAGATAAACATAACAGCGACACTCATCACAGAGTTTAGTCCAGCATTAAAGAATTCGCCTAATTTATCGAAACTAAAACCAGCGATTAATGCAGCTATTATCGGTGGAATAACCATTGCTACAAGTGGCGATACACGACCACTTATGAGTAGAGAAATAATAACCATAATAGTAAAAAAGCCAATTACACTTAAGCTCAAAAAAACCCCTCCAATTTAATTGATTATTCTGATTATTTAAAGTTAGCATGGTGTTGGCTGGAAGGGAATAATATGGCCATATGTTAAATAAGAAACAAACTATTCATTTTGTTCATAAATTGCATGATGAATATATTTTCTTTCAGGTCTGCCAATTGTGCCGTAAATGGGCTTTATGTGCAAAAATTGTTCGCCAACTAAGTATTCTAAATAACGACGTGCTGTTGATCGGCTAGAACCGATAAGCTCACTTAATTGTGAGGCAGTAAGCTCTTGTGTTTGAGCTTTTTTAAATATACTTTTAACGGTTTGTAACGTATGTAAATCGATTCCTTTTGCTAGCGTCTCTTCTGGTGTAGTTGATTCACGATAAAGTAAGGAATCAAGGTCATGTTGCGTGATGTTCATGCTATTTTTAAACAAATGTTGCTCATTCAAATATTTTTTAAATGCTTGTTGAAGTCGGTGTTGTTCAAACGGTTTAATTAAGTAATCTAAAATTCCCAAATCTAAGACGTCTTTTATTAATCCTCTTTCTGTAGCGGCTGAAATAACAATTATTTTAATAGAAGGATAGTGATGACGTATATGGCGTACTAATGAACAGCCTTCAACATCAGGGATATACAAATCTGTTAAAATAATGGCTGGTAAGCTAGAGGATAGGTTTAGTTTTTTTATTGCTTCTTGACCTGTACGAAAACTTTCCGTAACCCTAAAACCTCCTATTGCATGTACATAATCTGCGTGAATGTTTGCTACTCTAAAGTCATCTTCGATAATCCACACACTTCTGCATGCAGTCATACGAGAACACCTCCTTTAGGAACTATAATTAAAAAACATGCTCCTGATAAATCACCAGAATCTAATATAATATCTCCATTGATTTTTTTGAGGATTTTTTTACTAATCGTCAAGCCATGCCCACGATCTAAGCCTTCCTTTGTGGAAACACCCTTTGTAAAAATTTTATCGTACAAATTATTATCAATACCAGGTCCATTATCTTGGATCTCCATTAAGTAATGATTTTTATAATCGTTGATGGAAAGTTGAATTACTTTATTGGAGGATGACCAGTTTTTTAAAGATTCAATGGCATTTTGTAGGACATTACCAAGTGCTGTTACAATAGCATCTTCCTGAGGTTTAGTTAATTGAATAGATGGGGAAATTTCCTTTAGCTCCAGTTTAATGCCCAGTTCAGCTGCTTCTGCCATTTTGCCCTGAATTAATGCTAGTAGTATGGGGGCTGTTATATTACTGTTTAAAAATGTCTGATTTTTAAGTTGTATGTTTTGCTCTTCTTTAATAAAATCGATAGCTTGATGGTAGTGTTTATGAACAAGCAAACCTAAAATAATATGAAGCTTGTTTGCAAACTCGTGTGTATAGGCCCGTTGCATATTGGCATATTGCTTGACCTGTTTTAGTTCATCGATAACTTTTTGAATGTCTATTTTTTTCTAAATGTATACAATGAACCAATTTTTCTTTTCTTTTCAACTAAAGGCGCTTTATTTAGGATGATAATATTTTCATCTAATGATAGTTCTAAGTTATGAATGTATTCTTGTGCAACAATTTCAGGAGTGAAAATATGCTCAACTTTTGTTCCCATCCATTCGCAAATGGATTGATTATGAGTAGAATCTAGCATCTCGTACGCACTTTTATTAATAGTAGTAATTTGATTTAAATGATTGACCGCCAGTATTCCTTCTTCTGTTGTCTCTAAAATTACTTTGTTTTGCTGATATAATTTAGCGATGTGAATGGGCTCCATATTGAACAATAACTTTTTTATATATATGGATATAGCGATTGCTCCAAGAATGCCTATGAGGAGAATCATGATTGTATATTGTAGCCACTTGTAAATATGTTCCTTAATGGTTGTATCGATATGCGCTGTTAAAAAACCGACAGAAACAACACCGATAATGTTATCGTCTAAAACAATTGGAGCTTTACCTCGAATAGATTCGCCTAATGACCCTATCGTTTTAGAAATATAAGCTTGTTTATTTTGTAATGCTGCATCATTGTCTCCACCAACCATCTTATGTCCTATTTTATCTTCTGATGGGTGTGAGTAACGAACACCTTCAACATTACCAACGACAATAAACGCGGCATCAATCTCCTGTCTTAACGGTTCAACAATTAGCTGAATCGATTCACTTGGATGTTCTTGATCGAAGGCTGTAATAATTTCCTCCATTGAAGCAATGGTTTTAGCAATATTTAATGCTTCTACGCCTATTTGTTTTTCTGTTGTTTCTCGTATATGTTCTTGTAAAAGATACATAAACAGTCCACATATTACAAGAATTAGAATAGTCATTAAAAAAATCATTTTAACCGTTAGAGATTGGAACAAATTCTTCATATTTCACCTCTATATAGTTAGTATTATTTTTTCGATTGTTTCTAAATTCAAGTGATATAAACCTCGTGAAAGAGCGTATTTGAAATAGTCTATCATAAATCTTCAACAAAATGAGAGTAGATAACAGCTCATCATTATGGGGAATATTCAAAACTTTACGCTACAATAAAAAAAAGGAGTGATGGCTATGTCAGATGAAGTAAAAAATGTATTGCCCCCTGTAATTGATGTCACAACAAAAGTGCTTATTGTCGGTTCAATGCCAGGAAAGCAATCATTAGAGAAGCAACAATATTATGGCAATCCACGCAATCACTTTTGGTCTATTATTGGGGAAATATTAAAGCAAGAAATACCTGTAGATTATAGTGAGCGAATAGCGTTGTTAAAGGAAAATCATATTGGTTTGTGGGATACAATCGAATCATGTGAGCGGAAGGGCAGTTTAGATGCAGCCATTAAAAATGAAAAACCGAATGATTTTAAAACACTTTTTATACGTTATCCAAATATCAAACTTGTGCTTTTTAATGGTGGTAAAGCATTTGAAGTGTTTAAAAAACATATTGGCTTTGAAGTTTTAGACGGGCGAGCATATCAAAAGATGCCATCGACAAGCCCAATCCCAGGCAAAAATATTAAGTCATTTGATGAAAAACTCGAGGATTGGCAAGTGATGCAATCGTGCTTAGCACAATAAAGGCTTAAACGTATGAACATAGCTTTGATGGCGAAAAAGTAAATGGTTAAGTAAAGACTAAATTGATGAATAGGCTAATGGCTCAATCAGCAATGGCCCTTACACATATATTGAAATATGTAAAAGGGGGAGTTTGCATTGAATATATTTCCTAATGATGATTTAGGGGAAAGACGTTTACCACCTAACTTTGGCCCACCAAATTTCGGTCCACCGAATATGGGACCACCTAACTTTGGCCCACCAAATTTCGGTCCACCGAATATGGGACCACCTAACTTTGGCCCGCCTAATTTCGGTCCACCGAATATGGGGCCGCCTAACTTTGGCCCACCAAATTTTGGTCCACCGAATATAGGACCACCTAATTACGGCCCGCCATCTACTGGACAAATGCCAACGAGTGCTCCACCAAGTTTTTCGCCAGCTATGCCTGCATGGCATGGAGGATCTAGTGGTATTCAAAGATGTTTATTTAGGAATACTTTTATATGGACGAGAAACGGAAGAAATTTCTGGTTTTTCCCAACGGTTATTGGCAGGGAAGTTATCGCAGGATTCCGCTGGAGCAGTAGATCTGGCTGGCGCTTCAGTACAATTTTGCGGGATAACATCCTCGCATTCGAATGTTTTAGATAAGGGACTTTTATTGCGAGGGATTCGTCGATTTAACGAGATGAATCCCTTTTTATTGTAGTGAACATAGTGTCTTTTTCGAAAATATAGAGAGAAATTTATGATAATTATTCTGTTTTTGAGAAAATGATGTTACAATTATTGTAACTAAAGATGAAGGGACGATGGGTGGCTGATGATTAACTAATCTTATTTTTTGCACATGAAATGTATATTTCAATGAACCAAAAATAGGATTAGTCTGCCCATTTTCCATAAGTGTAACGATACAGGCATAACCGCCGACTATCGTTAACCGTATACTTAAAACGCATATTTCCCCGTTAAAATTTCTTTAATGGGGTGTAGCTTTTTTAGTATTGGATCATCTCATAAACGAGGCTCTACGTTGGAGCTTTTTTATGTATGATATTTCGCGACTAATCCTTCCAAAATAATTGGAGGGATTTTTTTGTCCCTCTATACGGAGAGGAACGGATGAAATGAAAGAATTTTTAAAATTACAGAATGTACAGTATGAAGTGAATGATACATTAATTTTTGAAAATGTGAACGCTACGGTAAAACAAGGTGAAGTCATTGGCATAATTGGTAAAAATGGTGCTGGAAAATCGACATTATTACAGCTCATTCAAGGCATACTAACTCCTACAACAGGGCAGCTATTGTGGTTACAGCAAATCAAAATAGCTTATGTAGAGCAAGAGCAAGCAGCTATTGAAAATGGGGAAGTAAGTGCAGAGGAAGCCAATTTACTAGCGAAATGGCATGTGCCAAACACAGAGTTTACGGCTTTAAGTGGTGGCGAAAAGCTGAAAAGGCGACTAGCACGAGGCTTTTCACAGCATGCGCAATTACTATTATTGGATGAACCGACAAATCACTTAGATGAAGCAAGTACAGCACTGCTAATCGCTCAAGTAAAAAAATATGGCGGTACAATTATTGTCGTGTCACATGACCGTTATTTTTTGGATGAAGTTGCCACGAAAATATGGTCATTGGAAGATGGTAAATTGCATGAGCATAGTGGGCATTATACAAGTTATATGGCGGCTAGAGAGCAGCAACGATTAGCACAGCAACGTGCCTATGAAAAACAGCAAAAGAACATTGAACGTATTGAAGCGCAGATGAATGAGCTTTCGTCGTGGTCGCATAAGGCACATGCGCAATCGACGAAGCAAGAGGGTGTGAAGGAGTTTTATCGAGTTAAAGCTAAACGTATGGATGCGCAAGTAAAATCAAAGAAAAAACGATTGGAAAAGGAATTAGCAAAAAATAAAGTTGAACAACTTAAGCAAGAAGAGGAAGTACGATTTTCAGTAGAAACAAGCCAACGGGTAGGAAAACGATTTTTAGAGTGTAAGCATGTAACAAAATCTTTTCACCATCGTCTTATATTGAAAGATGTAAATATGACAATTAAATTTGGTGAAAAGATTGCGATTACTGGTCCAAATGGTAGCGGGAAAACGACTTTATTGAAAGTGCTGACAGGGCAAGAAAAAGCAGATGGCGATATATGGATTTCTCCTGCTGCCAATATTGGCTATTTAACGCAGGACGTATTTGATTTGCCACTTGAACTGACGCCAGAGCAATATTTTTACAAGGAGACGTTTGAGGAAAGAGGTAAAGTCCGCAATGTCATGAAACATTTAGGGTTTACAGCGAGTCATTGGACAGCGCCTATTGGTAATATGAGTATGGGTGAGCGTGTGAAGTGTAAGCTTATGGCCTATATATTAGAGGAAAAAAACGTTCTCATTTTAGATGAGCCAACGAACCATTTAGATTTGCCTTCACGAGAGCAATTGGAGAAAACATTGGAGCTGTATACAGGTACATTGCTCGTTGTTTCACACGATCGTTATTTTCTAGAAAAAACGACGAACATTGTTTGGGAGCTTAAAAATAATGGCATTGAAAGAAAATGGAAAGAGAGTTCACCTCCACAAGTAAATGATACGAGCGCACTACGATTAACGCTTGAAAACGAAAGACAAGAAATACTCGGCAAATTGAGCTTTCTAACGGCAAAGGATAAAGAATATGCAATGCTTGATCGAAAGTTTAATGACTTAACGAAGCAAATTAACGAACTTCGTTAGTTTCACGTTTAAGAGAGAAAAGAGTGGGGAAAATAAACTTGATTCAGCAGAAATTCTCGCATTTATTAATGTGGGGAAAACGGGCTTATATCATAGTTTTTCAAACAAATAAAAAACGCCAAAGCGTAATTGATATAAAGCCAAAGAGGGGTGTCTAGATGAAAAAATTACTTTTTACAAGCTTACTCACGATTAGTATGCTAAGCGCATGTACTACAAATGAGGATGAGAAAGTGAACGAGCAAGACCAAACACAGCAAAACAATACACAAGAAGAGCAGCAATCGAATGAAAATGAGCATGCAACAACTGAATCAAATGGTGAGGACACTGTTTCTTCTGTAACACAGGCAGAAGCATTAAAAACGATAAAAGAGCAGCTTGGCACAGAACTGGCAGTAGTAATGCCAAATAATCTTCCGCTTACAAAGGGGAATTTTTTAACGGCAACAACGAATGGCACTGATACACAGGCTGAAATACTATTTCTAGAAAGCAAAGAATATATTCCTGTTAATGATGTGAAGCTAAAAAATGCTTCAGCTGCTACACCGATTGCCAAGCTTACTGTAAAGCTATTTGACAGTGTAGATGAAGCAAACAAACAAATTGCTTATGAAGACTATAGTAAAAATGGTGGGCAACAAGTAGCGCTCGGCTACAATATTAATGGCTACCAAGATGCAGGCGCTGGCTCGTTATGGACTGGCTGGAATGAGGGGAGATGGGCCATTGCTACTCATACCCGAACAGATAATCCAGACGCTGGAGTAGATTTAGCGAAACAAGCAGTAGAATATTTAGAATCCCATACGCTTCCGATTCCACATGAGAACGGCATGGTACATTTAGACGTCTATGAATCAGGAAACTTAATCGTATGGCAAGATGGAAAACTAGTCTATACCCTTGATTCGATAAAGGATCCAATGAAGGCATTAGCAATTGCATCAGCCTTTAATCAATAAATCAAATTCCTTGAGCGGCAATTGCGCTCAAGGAATTTTTTTGTTTATTTACTTTTCAGCCTCATCTACTAGTAGCGTATACTCTGCTACTCTATTTTGCCATGCTTCCATTGGAAACTCCTTATGCACAATACCATTTAATAGGTCCGACAATTGCTCCAAGCAAATATGCCAACCCGCTAAATCTTTAGGTGTATGGTCAGATAGCTGACCAATTGTTTCACGCAATATTAATATAGAGCCATCATCACAAGTTGCCGATAGCATAAAGCGTACACTATCCTTGCCCCATTCAAATTCTAGTACCTCCTGCTCAATATAATCCGTAATCGCCATCTCTATAAAGGCATCTGTTCCATTATTCATATTAAAACGCATGTTACCATTTTTCTTAAGGTCAACCATTTCTAAATTGCTCATCCATTTTTGAAGTTTGCCATTGTCTGTTAGTACCGCCCAAACTTCACTAATTGCATGTGACAATGGGCAAGTAAATTGAGCGATGTAGACGGATTGGTGTTTTTGAATGGTAGCTAGCATAAATATCCTCCTTGAATTTAAGGCTATTTGACCTTTTATTTATGAAAGACTGCTTGGAATAATCTGGTCACTCCTTCTTGTATTTCATCTTTCTTTAAATGGCCAAATCCTAAAATAATTCGATTGTTATGGTTTCCTTTACTAATGGAATGATCTTCAACTGGATATACTTTCACCCCAAAGTGTTCAATTTTTTCAAGTAGTGCTCTTGAGAAGTTGATGTTTTGTATTTCCACAACAAGGTGCAAACCTGTAGAATAGCCTAAAATTTTTATTCGATTTGAAAAGGTTGTATGTAAACAATCGATAAGAAAATCTCTATTGTTTTTATAATACTTCTTCATTTTTGCAATATGTCGCTCTAAGTATCCCTCTTTAATAAAGCGAGCTAGAATTAGCTGTTCCACCGAAGGCGTATGTAAATCAGAGAACCATTTAAGTTGACGGCATTTCTCAACAAGGTCTATTGGAAGAACCAAATAGCCAATTCTTAATGCTGGCGAGAGAATTTTACTAAACGATCCAACGTAAAGAACACGATTGGGGTCTAATCCTTGTAAGGAGCTTACGGGAGGACCTTCATATCTAAATTCGCTATCATAGTCATCTTCCACCAAATAACACTGTTTTTGTCTTGCATAGTTTATTAACTGAATCCTGCGTTGGATTGGTAAAGTACCCCCTAATGGAAACTGATGAGAAGGGGTAATAAAGACGAATTTTGGCTGTTGATTATGTGGTAATAAGGATGTTCTCATACCAGATTGATCAACTGGAATTGCATAAATAGAAGCGCCAGAAGATGTAAATATTGTTTGAATATCATTTGTAATCGGGTCTTCCATAATAGCGATATCATTTGCTGATAATAATAATCTAGCAATGATGGTTAATGCCTGAGTAGCACCAGAAGTTATGACTATTTGTTCTGGATGGCATTCGACACCCCTTGTCCGCAATAAATAGTTGGCTAATACATCCCTTAATTCGTATCGACCTTCAGGTAGGTCGTAACCAAAAAGTGTAGGATTCGTATCATTCCATATACGATGAGATAATTTTGCCCATGTTTTACGCGGAAATAAACTTAATGCAGGAATGCCCGAACGAAAATCAATTTTCATTTCTTCCTTTTTTTCTTCCGTTCTGTTCTTTAATACAACTTTGTTAGATTGAGTTAATAAGGCACCATCTGCAACAAATGTACCAGAACCTCTATAGGAGACGATAAATCCTTCTGCTATTAGTTGGTCATAAGCTTCTAATATTACATTTCTAGACACACTTAACTCGGAACAGAGTTTACGTGTTGATGCCAACCTCTCGCCACCTTGTAAAGTGCCATTTAAAATTTTTTCACGAATTTGTTGATAGACCTGTTTATTTAAAGGTATATCTAATGCTCTATTTATTGGTATCCACAGCATGAATATTCGTCTCCTTCTTCAAATTGGTACCGTTAAAAAGTATAGTAAGTGGTTCTATTTTTACCAATATTACCATGATACAGTAACTTTAAATAATGAATAGGAGCTGAAAAAATGAAAAGGCCAGAAGAATTAGTTACTCAAGCATTGAAATTGGCTGCAAGAAATAATCAAATGAAAAATGATTTGCAACAATCGAAAGAACTTTATCCACTATTATCGAAGGCTGCAAGACGCTATGTAGCAGGGGAAGAAAGAGCGGAAGCCATTTCTATAGCAAAAAATTTTCTTGCTAAAGATTATCAAATTTCACTTGAGTTTATTGGAGAAAATACTGTCAATCTGGAGGAATGTCAAAAGGCTACAAACGAATTTATGAAGTTGATTGAAGAGCTTGGTACTTTAGCTATGGGGCAAACTGTATCATTTGATTTATCGCATATTGGATTGTCTATAAACAAAGAGATTGCTTATAAACACCTACTTCAACTTGTTCAGCAGGCAAAAAAATACGGCATTATTTTAATGATTAGTATGGAGGAATCCTCAAAGACGGATGATATTCTTAACATATATAAAAAGATAGCGATCGAATACAACAATATCGGCATCACGTTACAAGCTCATTTATACCGAACTGCGTTGGATATACAGGAGCTTGTTCAATATTCTGGGAAGATAAGAATCGTGAAAGGTGCTTTTCAAGAGCCAAATACAATTGCATTGAAGCGATCAGAAGAGTTGAATCGTCGCTATCTTCAATATGTAGATCAATTAGTTAAATTAAATCATCCTATTTCAATAGCTACGCATGATGAATCCATTATACAAGTGATGGAACAACGACAATATTTCCAGCAAACGAATGTAGAAATTGAGACGCTTTATGGAATTCGACCAGAGTTAATTCGGGGTTTAAAAGAAAAAGGATATAACGGTAAGGTATATTTGCCGTATGGTCAGGATTGGTATTTATATTTATGTCATCGTCTTGCCGAAAATCCAGAGAACCTATATTTAGCAGTAACGGACATGTTAAGTACAGTATTAGTAGACAGCAGTGAAGATTATTGAAGAATCAAATCATTCCTATTATCAATATAAGCCTTGCTATGAGTATAGTAGGAAGCTCTGTTGTTGCGGGTAAACTCATTGTTCAAAGTTTCCCTGTATTTCTTGCTTCTGAACTGAGGTTTTTAGTGGCAACAATCATTTTAGTGCCGATATTATTAATAGCTGAAGGTATGCCTTCAATACGAAAAAAAGACTATCTCTTGTTATTTTTACAAGCATTATCAGGTGTGTTTTTATTTAATATTTTTATGCTTTATGGACTGACGCAAACGACAGCAACTGAAGCAGGTTTAATTACAAGTACTGTCCCTGCCTGTACGGGGTTGCTGTCATTTTTTCTATTGAAAGAGAAATTAACAAAGAATATTGTATTGGGCATATGCATTGCAATGATGGGAATTACGACGATTCATGCTCCTGGGATGTTTGGTATTTCTAACACTCCTCATATATCAGTAGTTGGTAATCTACTTGTATTTGGTGCAATTATGTGCGAGTCATTGTTTATTATCGTTGGGAAATTTATTTCCCAACGTGTTAGTGCGTTAGCTATTTCTACAATTGTTTGCTGTTTTGGGACAATATTATTTCTACCATTTGCTCTATATGAAAGTAGGCAGTTTGCATATGAAAAAGTGTCGTTTGCTGAATGGGGTATAATTCTTTATTTTGGAATCGTTGTAACGGTCATCGCATTTATTTTAATGCATCTGGGGATAGCAAAAGTGTCAGCGAGTATGGCGGGCATTTTAACGAGCTTTTTGCCAATCAGTAGTATTGCGTTATCTTCTTTGTTGTTAGGTGAAGCGATTACTTCTGTTCAATTAATTGGATGTGTACTAGTTTTAGTTGCCATATTTTATCTATCAAGACAACCAGCAACTAAATAAGTGTTTTGAAGAGCAGGAAAGAAGAAAACAGGAGGAATGGGTATGGATTATCAACAAGCTTTAACACGGTACATTGACGCAACAAATACGCATGACTTTAATAATGTCAAAGCGCTATTACACCCACAAGCAGTTTATTGGTTTACTGATAAAACATGCACAACGCTAGTGGAGATAGAAGCTTATTTCAATCATGCATGGCATGTCATAAAAGATGAAGTTTATCGAGCGGCAAATGTTCAGTGGCTTACCGTTGATGAAACTACCGCTACCTGTATTTATACATACCATTACGAAGGATATCATAATGGCACATTTGTATCAGGGAGCGGGAGAGCAACAAACGTATTTACTGTAGTAAATAATGAATGGAAGCTTATTCATGAGCATTTAAGTAGCTAGTGCAGTTGGCATTGGGCACCCTTTTGCAATCAACCCTCTTAATCTAGCTTTGCTGCATAAATGCGTGAGCTTTCGCCCCAAGGATGATAGCCAGTACCGATATGTGAAAAGCCATAGCGCTCATATAAGCCAATATGGTCTGTACAAAGATACAGATGTGAAAAACCGTGTTGCTGAGCATCCTTTTTAGCTTGCTCTAATAGCAATGCTCCATAGGCATGCCCGCGATAGTTTTCTTCAATATATACCGCACATACCCAAGGATATAAATCCATACGACTAATAAAATCATTCGTTATTAAACCTGCACAGCCAATAATTTCATCATTGTCCATTAATAAATACCACTGCGGAAGTGGTGCCTGCGCTTCAATGCAATGTGAAATACAATCCTCATAGAGCATCATAGTTTCCTCACTTGCCCATTTGCTTTGTATATAGCTGGTCGCCATTAGAGCATAACGAGGCTCCTCACGTACAGAAATAATTTTCATACTCACACCCCTTTGAAAAATAATAGCATACAGTTATTATTGTAATAAATGGAAACGTTTATAAGCAATACTAAACCTATGGGAGGGGCAATAAAGGTGCAAATTAGATCCGCGGGTATACATGATATTAAAGCTTTAACTTTGTTAATGGAGCAGCTTGGCTACCCAACGACAGAGGACAAAATGATGCAAAGATTTCAAGCTTTAGCAGCCAATCCAAGCTACCATACATTAGTTGCTGAAGTGGATGGATACGTAGTTGGGATGGCAGGGTTATGCCATAGCTTGTTTTATGAGCATGATGGTTGTTATGTACGCATTGTCGCCTTTGTCGTAGATTCTAACTATCGCAGAAAGGGCATTGGACAGAAGCTACTTGAAGCGATAGAATACTGGGCAGTGGAACAGGATGCATCTGCACTTGTGTTGAATAGCGGTAATCGTGAAGAACGTATTGCTGCGCACCACTTTTACAGACAGCAGGGCTTTGAAGGGAAAAGTACAGGCTTTAGTAAGCCGTTAAAATAGCGAAATATCAAGGAGTTTGATGGAATGGAGCGGTTATTAACTGAAAGTGATTTAATAACGTTAATTGAGTCAGATACATGGATGATGACTATTTTACGCTGTGTCGAGCAACTACAATTACCTGACTGCTGGGTATGTGCTGGATTTATTCGTTCAAAGGTATGGGACCATTTGCATGAATATAAAGATAGAACGCCTTTGGGGGATATTGATGTCATTTATTTTGATAAACAATGTATCTCAGAACAACTAGAGAAGCAATATGAGCAGCGATTGTTACAATCCTTACCAAAAGAACCGTGGTCTGTGAAAAATCAAGCTAGAATGCATGTTATTAACGATAGTGAACCCTATCAATCTGCCGTTGATGGCATTGCGCATTTTCCTGAAATACCAACAGCGATTGGCGTAAGGCTTACACAAGGTGCACTGGAAATTGTAGCGCCCTATGGCACACACCAATTGCTGTCGGGCATTGTTGCGCCTACACCTTATTTTGATGAAAATACACATTTACATGATATTTATCAAAAGAGGATACATAACAAACAATGGCAAAAGGTGTGGCCGAAACTAGCATTCGTATCCTCGATATAGCGAAAGGTGCTGACAAAATTGCAGTCAGAAAAGAAGCAAATCATTATGCATTATGAAAAATCGATACTGTGGCTAGAGCGACTTTCGGATGTTACGGACAAGCAGTGGCGTTTGCCAATCCAACAAGGAAAATGGACTGTGGCCGAAGTTATTGGACATCTAAGCCCGTGGGATGAATTTGTATTGCATGAACGAATTCCCTTTCTCTCGACACAAGAGCAGATGCCTAAGGGGCCCAATGTGGAACAGATGAATGATAAAGCAGCCAGCATTAGTCGTTTGCAAAGTATGGAGCAAACATTGCAAGCGCTACTTAAGAATCGGCGTTTACTGTTAGAGGCGATTGTTCATTTAACGGATGAATTGTGGCAGCAACGCTTACAAATAGGGCGTTCGGAGCTTACATTGTACAGTTATTTTTCAGGGTTAGTCGAACATGATCGGCATCATTTTTCACAAGTTCAAAATGTTATAGGTGAGATGGAATGGAAATAAATATAAATCACATTATTGATTATTATGCACAGGCAACTGTGAATTTCGTTGATATTTTTACAAATAAAATGGAACCAAATCTAAAAGATATAGGGCGTACAACAGCGCCAGGGAAATGTGGATTAGTGTTCCCACTGGCAGGCAGAGCGTCTTTTAGTTTTAATGGTACCCCCTATCTAATGGAGCCAGGAATGGTTGTCCATGCAGGGCCGCAAATGCCAATAGAAATTCAGACGATTGGTGATAAGGCGTGGGAGTATGCGGTAGTCCATTATCATCTACCAGCAGAAGAGGTGGCTCTTTATCCATTAGCAACACAGCATTTCTCAATCAAAACAGGTGAGCACTCAAAAATGATAAATCTCGTGCAACAACTAATAGAAAGCTACGCAATGCCAGGGAGTATGGCAACATTTAAATCAAAGTCGTTATTTATGAATTTAGTAGAAGCGATATTAATTTCGGCAAAAATGAAGGTGCTTGATACAGCAAATGAAATGATGGAGCAGGTAATACAATACATACACGAGCATTATTCGAAACCATTGTCGGTGTCGAAAATTGCACAGGAATTCGGTGTGGAGCGTCGGCGATTTGCCTATCTTTTTGAACAGCATACAGGTATGAATCCTAGTAGCTATTTAACAGAATACCGCATGCGGAGGGCAAAGGAATTGCTACAATTTTGTGACTCTACTGTAGCTGAAATTGCTGAATGTATAGGCTATGTTGATAGCTTTTATTTTAGCCGTGTCTTTAAAAAAAGTACTGGTATGTCTCCAACAGCATATCGCAAAGTAATGCTAGAAGAAGCTAAGTATGTTTAAAGAAGTCAATAGAAAACATCGTTAAAAACCCGTAAACCCGTGGAACGCATCATTAATAGCTGGATAAAAAGTGTTAGATTGATTGCAGTCAATCTAACACTTTTTCTTTTATGATTAGTCTCTTTTTTTTAAAATACATTCGGCAAAAATCCATATAGAAAATAAAATTGTCCATTCACAACTATTTTTCTCTTTGGTAGGATAGAATTCGTAAATGATAATGACTATCAATTAAATAATCAATTGCTATTGACATATAAATGAAAATGATTATCATTATCGTTAGTAGATAAAAATAATGAGGAGAGATTCATTGTGAATAAATATATTAAAATGTGTGCACCTGCACTTTTAGCACTATCCCTTGCTGCGTGTGGTACTGATAAAGAGGAGTCCACACCTGTCAAAAATGACACAGCCGAAACAAGTACGACTGCAACGCAAACGGAACAAGCGTCAACACAAAACATTACATATTTAGGTGAGACATATGAACTGCCAGCAAAGGTTGAAAACATTGTAGCGGCAAGTTTAGAGTCTATGGAAGACGCGGCAATGCTTGGTATCAAGCCAATTGGTGTACTTGACATTGGTGGGAAAATTCCATCATATCTTTCAAAAGAATTAGAAGGTGCAACACTAGTCGGCAATAAAATGGAGCCGAATGCTGAAGCAATTTTAGCCCTTGATCCTGATGTTATTATAGGTACTTCAAAATTCCCTGAGGAAACGGCTGAAAAACTTAATAAAATTCAAACAATGATTCCTTACTCACATATTTCAACAAACTGGAAAGAAAATTTAACACTCCTTGCACAGCTTACTGGAAAAGAAGACGATGCTAAAAAGATTATTGCAGACTATGAAGCGAAAGTAGCGGATGCTCAAGCTAAATCAAAAGAGCAACTAGCGGACAAGGAAGTATTAATTATTCGCTTACGTGGCGGTGTTATGTACATCTATCCTGCAGGCGTTTACTTAAATCCAGTACTTTATGAGGATTTAGGTGCACCAGTACCTGAAATTTTAAATAATACAAAAGCGCAAGCGGAACTTTCACTTGAAACGTTAGCAGAGATTGACCCAGATGCGATTTTCTTACAATTTGAGGAATCTGAAAATACAGATGCTCCGAAAGCATTAGAAGATTTGCAAAAAAATCCGATTTTTGCAAGCTTAAAAGCAACAAAAAGTGAACAGGTTTTCGTCAATGCCATTGATCCTCTAGCTCAAGGTGGTACTGCTTGGTCTAAGGTTAAATTCCTAGATGTCGCAGCGGAAAAATTACTTAAATAGAAGCAAGTAGGCTGGTAGTAGAATTGGTGCAAGCACCGGGCTATTACCAGCCTTTTATAAGATACAGATTAAATAGAAAAAGGTGTGGCAGGTGAAAAAATCAAACATAGTATCATTTTCTATATTAGTAGCTTCACCTTTCTTAATTGCGATTGTGGCTTTAATTTCTGTCATGTACGGCACAAAGGATATTAGCACCTTAACCGTATGGCAATCACTTACGGCATTTGATGCTGGGAATATTGATCATCAAATTGTTCGAACTAGTCGTATTCCTAGAATTTGCGCTGTCTTACTAGTAGGTGCGTTTTTGGCAGTAGCTGGTGCGGTTATGCAAGGTATTACACGAAATTATTTAGCATCTCCGTCATTAATGGGCGTTAATGATGGCTCTGCATTTGTTATTACAATAGCAATTGTATTTTTTCCAGGACTTCCAAATTACCAAATGATTTTGCTATCTATGCTCGGCTCTGCACTAGGCGCTGGCATCGTTTTCGGTTTTGGCTCTCTAATCCGAAATGGACTTTCTCCAGTTCGGTTAGCGATTATTGGAACAGTAATAGGTACATTTTTGAGTAGTATAGCGACAGCAATTGCAATGTATTTCCAAGTGTCGCAGACGGTTAGTGCTTGGTATAACACCAAGGTACATATGGTAGACAATGATATGCTCATGCTATCAATACCTTTTGGATTAATTGGCCTTATTCTTGCATTAATATCGGCAAGGGCAATTACAATTACCGCATTAGGTGACGATATTGCCGTAGGACTCGGACAAAAAACAAAAGCAGTAAAAATTGTGAGTATGCTTGCAGTTGTATGTTTAACAGGAACTGCCGTTGCACTTGTCGGAAAAATAGCCTTTGTTGGGCTCGTTATTCCGCACATTACACGTTTCCTCGTAGGTGTTGATTACCGTTTTATCATTCCATGTGCAGCAGTAATAGGAGCGTTCTTTTTAGCACTTTGCGATGTGCTTAGTCGCTATGTGAATTATCCATACGAAACGCCAATTGGTGTATTAACAGCGCTAGTCGGCGTCCCATTTTTCTTATACTTAGTTCGTAAGCGCGGAGGTGAAAAGCATGCATAAAAAAACTTCCCGTGCAGTTATGATGACGGTTGCTATACTTCTATTATTTATTTTAGGGGCAAGCTACCTCCATATTACAAATGGCGTTTTTGATATGTCGGTAATAGATGTATTAAAAACACTCCTCCGCATTGAACCAAACCCGAAATTTGATCTTGTCATTTTTGAATTTCGTTTACCACGAATTGTTATAGCAGCACTTGTTGGTGTCGGTCTTGGGATGGCAGGTGTCGTATTGCAAGGCATTACACGCAATGGCTTGGCAGACCCAGGGATTCTGGGTATTAACGCTGGTGCGGGTGCTGCAGTAGTTATTTTTATGTTTTTCTTTCAATTCCGTGTAGTGACAGCGGATATTCATAGCTGGTTATCTATTTTAATCATGCCGATTTTTGGTTTTGTCGGTGGTACGATGGCCGCAGCTTTAATTTTTTCATTTGCTATAAAAAATGGTCATTTAGATATGCAGCGGTTAATTTTAACGGGTATCGCTATTAATAGCGGATTTGGTGCGTTATCGCTGTTTCTATCTTTGAAAATGAACGCACAAGATTATGAATCCGCAGCAGTATGGATGGCTGGTTCTATTTATAATGCTAATTGGATTTTTGTTGTATCCATGCTACCATGGCTTCTTTTGCTAGGTTTTTATGTTTATCGGAAATCGTATTTACTCGACTATTTTCAATTAGAAGAAGACAGTATTACTAGCTTAGGCATAGCGCTTGAAAAGGAGAAAATTAAATTATTATTAGCGAGTGTTGGCTTAGTGAGCGCCTGTGTCTCCGTATCTGGAAGTATTGGCTTTATTGGCTTAATGGCGCCTCATATTGCGAAACAGCTTGTTGGCATTCAACATCGTTATGTTATGCCAGTAAGTGCTTTAATAGGTGCGTGCCTGCTTGTGTTCGCTGACTTTATTGGTAAAACGGTCTTTGCACCTTCAGAGCTAGCAGTTGGGATTGTTGTTTCGATTATTGGTATTCCGTACTTCTTATATTTACTAGTGAAGTCAAAAGCATAGGAGGAAATAGTGTGCAAACTGCATTTAGAATGGAAAATTTGTCCTCAGGTTATGAGCATGTTCGTGTATTTGAAGGATTGAATTTAACGATAGAAGAAGGAAAAGTGACAACGATTATAGGCCCTAATGGCTGTGGAAAATCAACCTTATTAAAAACAATAGGGCGCATTTTAAAGAAACAACAGGGAACGGTTTATTTACAGGAACAAAATATGCAAAATTTGTCGACGAAAGAAATTGCAAAAAAGTTAGCCATCTTATCACAAACACCTATTGCACCAGGACAGTTAAAGGTAGAGGAGCTTATCGCTTACGGTCGGTACCCACATCGTAATAATGTCAATCGCTTAACAAAGAAGGATGAAGAAATGATAGAGTGGGCCTTAACGGTCACGAATACATTGGAGTATCGCAACCGAGAGCTTGCACAGCTTTCTGGAGGTCAACGTCAGCGTGTTTGGCTAGCAATGGCATTAGCACAAGAAACGAGTATTTTGCTGTTAGACGAGCCAACGACTTATTTAGATATGGCGCATCAGTTAGAAGTTTTAGATATCGTCAAAAATTTAAATGAACAACATAACTGTACGATTGTCATGGTTTTGCATGATATTAACCATGCAGCAAGATATTCAGACCATCTAATAGCAATGCGTCAAGGAGTTATAATGGAGACGGGAACACCACAGGAAATTTTATGTGAGGACGTTATGCGAAAAGTGTTCAATATTTCGGCAAGAATTATGGAAGACCCAGCAACAAACACCCCCGTATGCTATGGCTATGATGTGTTAAAGGAGGAAGATAAATGACAGTAGAACAAGCAATGAACATAAATGACTTTAAATCTATTGAAATGACTTCGAAGTTTACAGATTATACGTATACGATAAACATCTATGTACCTCAAGGGGAAATACCTCAAGGTGGCTTTCCTGTTTTATATGTATTAGATGGATCTTCATACTTCCATTTAGTGAAGGAAGCAGTTCGTCTACAAAGTCGAAATGCGCCTAAAACAGGCATCGTACCTGCTATTGTCGTCGGTGTAGGACATGGGGCTGATATGCATGAACGACGTTTTTATGATTTTACAGCACCAGCCGAAACGTATAGCTATCCTGCAAGATTTAAAGGAAATGGCTATGATAAGCATGGTGGTGCGGTGGGCTTTAGTCGCTTTTTACAGGAGGAACTAAAGCCACAAATTCAACAGCAATTCCTTATAAATGAACAGCAACAAACTTTATTTGGTCACTCTTTAGCAGGTTATTTTGTGTTGTGGCAATTATTTAATGAAAAGTCTAGTTTCCAACGCTATATCGCCATTAGCCCTTCCATTTGGTGGAATGAACACGAATTATTCCATAAAGCAAATGTATTTATGAAAGAGCACAAGCAAGTGAACGAACATTTATTTATCGGTGTTGGAGAGCTAGAAACTTTTATGGTAGATGATGGACGGCAAATGACAAATGAGTTAGAGAAAATAATGGGCATTGAATTTTATGAAGCATTAGAAGAGAATCATGCGTCTGTCGTACCGACTGTAATGAGTAGAGCAATACGTTTTATGAATAAAAATTAATTTTGTAACCGCATTATCTTTAATAATGCGGTTTACTTATGGATAAAAATTCAATATTATGTATTTATAATCAAAGAAGGGGTGTGACATAGATGAGGGTACTTTTAGCAGATTGTCGGGATGCACCAGTAGTGCATAATTTAATGCTTCAGGCTTTTAAAGAATACGAACATGCAACGCCACCCTCCAGTGCATTAAGTGAAACAGTGGAATCCATTGAACAGGCGCTAAATAAAGGTGAGCAAGCTTTTATTAGTTATATGGAAGATCAACCAGTAGCAATGGTTCGATTTACGTTAAATGATGAAGGTATTTATTTCTTTCGATTATCTGTCATTCCACAAATGCAAGGTCAAGGGCTGGCTAAAGCATTAATAGCGAAGCTTGAAGATTATGCACGTGCACAAGGGAAAAGGATTAGTGAATGTAAAGTGCGTATGAATGTTCCGCGAAATATTGAGTTATACCGTTCGTTAGGATATGTTATCACTAAAGAAATGTTAGGAGAAAATCGTAATGGCTTTTCTCTTCCGATAGTAACAATGGAAAAGAAACTTTAGGGGGAGTGCATTTGAAGAAAAAAATAGGCTGTTTGCACGCACATTATTCGAATATAGACTATATAGAGCAGGCATTTCAAAGCTTTCAGGACATAGAGCTTAAGCACTTTGTTGATCCTGGACTTATTCACCATGTAGCAAAGGGTACTTGCGATTTGTCATTAAAGGTGAAGGAGCAAGTAGAGTGGATAGCCAGCTGTGATGTCGATGCCATTTTAATTACGTGTACGAATTATATTGCGTTATTGCAGGAAGATCAACTGTCATTATCCATACCTATGATTAAAATTGATGAACCCTTTTTTAAAACGATTTGCGAAGTGACACAACCACAAATAATACTTTTTACAAACCCTGCCACTGTAGATGGAACGATGGAGAGGCTTTACCAATATGCTAAGCTACATAATAAATCGATAAATGTTCAGGCGCAGGTCATAGCCAATACATTCGAACTTATTATGCAAGGGGAAAAGCAGGCATACAACAATGCCATTTTGCAATATTTCCAGGAAATAATGAACGATAACCTGTTCATTTCTGTTGCGCAGCTTTCGATGGTCGAAGCGGCTCAACAATTTGAAAATGAGTTCGACATGACGATTATACATCCTTTGAAATCATTAGTAGAATTTGTGAAGAAATAGGATAATCGCCGATAAAAATGCTGTAATCGCCGATAGACCTCAAGCAATCGCCGATAAACCTCAAGCAATCGCCGATAAACCTGAAAGTATCGCCGATAGAATTTTTAATTCAAATGAAATGAAACTTCTAAATTGGTAGTATAATGAAATGAGAAAGAGAAATGGGGGAGAGCTAAATGAATGATTTACGATATCCGATTGGACAATTTCAATTTCCAGAAGTAGTGACCGCACAGCAAGTAAAAAAATGGATTGATGATATCCGTCTGTTGCCGAGACAATTAGCGGAGGCATTAAGTGGAGCAAGTGAACAATCATTAGCAAAATCCTACCGGGAGAATGGCTGGACTGTAACGCAGCTAGTCCATCATCTAGCGGATAGCCACATGAATAGTTTTATTCGCTTTAAGTTAGCTTTAACCGAAGATACACCGAAGATTAAACCCTACAATGAAGTGGACTGGGCAATGCTTCCAGATTCGGATATGCCAGTTGCGACTTCCTATAGGTTGCTTGAAAGTTTACATGAACGTTGGGTTTATTTGCTGACAACTTTAACAAGTGAGCAATTACAACGAGCTTTTCAACATCCAGACAGCGGGCTAATGACGCTTGAAAAAGCACTCGCTCTCTATGCATGGCATGGAAAGCATCATCTTGCCCATATACAGAATGCTCTTGCGAAATAGAAAAAAGGCGACTTATCCTCACTGCTGAGGAAAGTCGCCTTTTTGAATTTTGACTATTCAAATGTGTGTGTGGATTCTTTAGTCGAATAAACTGCGAAGTTAAAAAGTTAAATTATAGAATTGTAATACCTGCACTTGCAGTACCTGTAAGTACTTGAGCAATAGCAACACCAGCTGTAGTAATGGAGTACACCATTACTAGTTTGTCACCAGCAGCGACTGGAACTGGTGCAAAACTGCCTGAACCAAATGCAGTAGCACCTAGCGCAATTAAGCCTGTAAATGGAGGAGCTAAGTTAACAGTAGCAGTTGTAGCTGTATAAACCGAGCTTCCAGCAGGTGCACGATAGATTGTAGCCGTAACTGTAGTAGTGCCCACTAACGTAACGGCAGCCGTAGCCGAGAATGATGCAGAAAGGCCTGTAATACTACCAGCACGTGGCACTGTAAATGCTTCTGTTATTATGCCAGTTAAATCAAGTGTTTCTCCAACAAGCGTAACGCCAGGAACGGCAGTACCGAATCCGATAAGGGACGGTGTAGCAATTAAACCAGTCACTAAAGAAGTTAACACAACAGGTGTAACCCCAGAAGAGAATGGAATAATAGAACCTTCTGTAGTTGGCTGTATTGGTGGAATGCATGCAACATCAACTGCTAAAAATGGACCGAAGTTTGGGCAATCCATATTACCAGATCTTGATGAGCAACCACATCCATTAGGATCATTTAAGAACATATTTACACCTCCTTTCTTCATTATTCTATTCGTAGAGGTATAAAGTAAAAGGGCTATTAACTACATACATAAAGCTATTTTTACAATACAAGTAAAAGAGAATAATCACCTGTAAATGCTGCGAATTAGTCTATTGTCTATATAAAAATTCATACACTAATATTATATGTTCAACATTTGGATAAGTTATTAAAGTGCACATGGAAGCAATTTAGAGTATTTGGACGAAAAAAAGTCCAATATGTATTTGGTGATACCTATTGGACAGTACATATAGGAATAGAGATAGCTAATTTCATATCGTTTAATGAATATTCCTCCGCGTTTTCAAACTAATTGCGTCTGCGGAATAGATTGAAAAACAAAGAATTTTTTTCTTTCTTCGGTTCTTCCTCCGCTTCTTCATTAATGTCTAAGTTTTCTGGTTCGTTATTGAAGTCCAATTGTGCAATACTTTCTTCCATTACATCACTCACTTCGCCTATAGGAGAAGGCTCCACCTCAATTATTGAAGTTGCAGGAACTATAGAAGAAGCTTCGATAGTTGTCACGTTATTTGTAGTAGGCGTAAAGGTTTCTGTTATCTCCAAATCATCTGCAGTAGGAGTAGAGGGTTCTATAATGTCCAAGTCATTAGCAGTAGGAATAGAGGCTTCTATAATCTCCGTATCATTAACGGTAGGAGCAGCGGTTTCTATAATGTCCAAGTCATTAGCAGCAGGAACAGAAGCTTCTATGATCTCCGTATCATTAACGGTAGGAGCAGAGGCCTCTATGATGCCCAAGTCATTAGCAGTAGGAGTAGAGGCTTCGGTATTCTCCAGTTCATTAGCGGTAGGAGCAGTAGCTTCAGTATTCTCCAGTTCATTAGTAAGAGGAGCGGAGACCACTGTATTGTCCAATTCATTTGCTAAAGGAGCTGTAATATTATTTGCATCTACAACGCTGACTGGAATTCCTTGTGTGTCAGTTGCATTTTTAAAATGAAATGTGGATTCTGCTGTATTATTTCTATATAAACCATTATAAATTTGGCTTGGATGTGTATTAATTGATTGAAAATAATGCTGATTAAAATGGCGTTCTTCCTGTTTTTTCACGGCATTTTCATTAGCAGTATAAGGGATCCCATTGTTCATATTAGAGGCTTTACCTGCCAAGCTTTGAAGGAATTTATAACTTGGTTCATTGGTAGGTAATGATGGTTGTACAGTCGTTTGTGCTATTTGTTCTAGAAGTTTTCTTGAAGGAAGGGCTATTTTTTTTGCGGTATTTTCTTCAACAGTCGTTGGAGTATTTTTTGATGGTTCATTTTCTTCTACTATTATTAATTTATTCAGTACGGCTAAAATTTCATGATTCATCTCTTCAATTACTTGATTCAGTGATTCTATTTGGATGGATAAATGCTTGACTTGCCCTTCATATTCTTTAATTTGCATACTTTGATTACCTTCCATTGTTTCTGTAAGTTCCTCTAGTTGCGCGACTTGTGGCTTAAGCTCCTCAAATTCATTTTTCATAAATAAGTAATCTTCAATTGAAGTACCCGTTTTTAATGTTGTTAACGTTTCTTTATAACTATCGATTTTTTCCTTTAGTTTTTCAATGTCTTGAGTGGAGTACAACTTAGAATCTTCCATTGCATTTCACCCCTTTCAGTCCATTATATTTTATTAAAAAACTTTACTTTCTGTTACAAATCATTTGCACATAAGAGTGAAGAATTGCATTCATTATAAGTAGTAGCAACATTACCACTTGAATAATAATCATGGAAATTATTTGTTAGCCCATGCACGTAACGCTAAAAATCATATGCTACAAACGAAAGATAAAAAACTTATGGAGGTGTCAAAAGGATGCAAGATAATATGCCATCCCAGGCAAGCGAACTAATTTGTATAAATGTGGATAAGGTTTATGACTGGATTGTAAAAGAAATGTCATTTGATATTTCTCCAACGGGTGCAATTACATTCCCAGGCATTACACCGACTACAGCTTTAACAGGTGCAATTGTTACATGTAGAGTAACTCCTGCTACGACAAACCCAATCGTAATTTTAAGTCGTGAGAATCGTCAATTCTCTATTGATGGATCAACAGTTTGTCTGCAACACTTAAATATTCAAAAGAATTTTGTTCTGACAATTGTTGTTACTTTACCAAATGGAACTATGTACACAAGTAGTGAAATTCCAGTATCACGTTGTGAGCAAGTTACATTATGCGCGCCTAAAGGAACAGATGTGGAAATCCTTTATACAGACTTAGATTGCTTCGTGTGTACAACAGGTACGCTTACTGCTGGTACGGGAACAATCACGTTTTCTGCGTTAACAATTACAGTAGCTGTATGTCAAAGCATTCAGTCTACATTCCCTGTAACTGTTGAATTCTTAGCAAATTACTGCGACCCAAGAGCAGATTTACCATTCTCATGTCCGTCAACGGTTCGTCCTAAGCAATGTTCCGTTATTTTCCCAACGGTTTGATAATGGTGCTAACAGATAAATAAAAGTCATACCTTAAAGAGAGGATTATCCTCTCTTTTTTTTAGTTTTGTTACATATTATATAGGCAAGGGGGCACTAATTATGAATACTCAAAAAGATTCTATAGAAGGAAAAATAAAGGATCTTAAAGAGCAAACGACTTTTTATATCCATGAAATAAAAAAGCTAGTGGAAGAACAGGGCTTTCATAAAAATGTAAGTGTCATTAGTTATTTCACAACTTCACTTAATATTTCTTATGATGCAGAACAGGAAAGTTTATGTCTTGGTTCATATCATATTCGCAATATAGGTAATCAACCATTAACAAATCCTTATTTGTGCATCAAACTACCTGAAGATTCTCCGTTTTCCTTCTCGGGAAGGTATGTATATGAGCATTTTAATCAAAATTTAAAAACAACGGGTAGTTGGGAACGAATAAATGATACTTCTAATAATGCAGAATTTTGGCTTAAACCAATAGGTAAAACAACAATTGAGCCAAATGAGACGATCTCTTTTACTAATTTCCAAATAAAATGGTCCCATAATTTATCCTATGCGGGTACTATAACAGGCTTTACATATTGTGATGAGCTGCAAGACGGTGTCTTAGTGCTAAATCCTATTAATCTTAATGGAATTAATGTTGGACAGGAGGGAAGTGATGAGTGAGTTAGAAGGACAAAACGTAGAAGCAAGTTTAGACCAAATTGTACGTCATTTTATGAGTGATCAGCTTCATAATGTCTCGGACTTACGAAAGGAGGGGGATAATAGTTTTGCATTTCTTGAAAAAAGCACGTTGCAATTACTGCTTTCCCATTTATTATCAGGAGATAGAGCACCTGTAGAAAATTTAACGGGGCAGTTCGAATTGCGTGTTATAAACGAACTCGATGATTTGATAGCTAATAATAAAGTGCAATTTGAGGAAATAATGGATTATTTGAAAAAGCTATCGTGATAGGAGGTACTAACGTGGATAATCAAAGCGTTAAAAATAACGATCCTATACAGCTCCAGCAAATGATTATTTTTTTAAGAGCGGAACTTGCGAAATATAAAAATGAAATAAATAGACTTAGAGATAGCGATTATTATTCACTCGTACTTAGACTAGAGCGGGAAAATGTTCATTTAACGAAACGTAATAAAGAGCTTTCAATGGATCGAATGAAATTAAAAAGAACGAATGAGAAGGAAGCCAAGGCTTATTATGAGGATATACAGAGAAGGGAAACTCAACGGAAAAAGCACATTTCTTCGATAGATACATTATTAAGAGAGATAGAACATTTGCGTTCTGAAAATAAAGAATTACGGCAAATAACAAAGACTACCGAGGATGAGTTGCTTTCTATTAAAGGTGAATATGTATTAGAAGAAAAGAAGGCAATGGAAAGTTTCGAAATACAGTTAAGTACATTTACAAAAGCAGCGCATGAAAAAATGAATACTATAATCGAAGCTATACAGAGACAGGACGAAAATAATGTACATGATTATTTAGTTAAAGCATTAGCAGAAAAAGACAATGAAATTAATAGATTAACCATGGAATTAGTGGATATTAAAAACAAAAATAAAAGTGCTGAAGCATTAGATGGTGACAATACGAAAGTGAACGCTAAGTTGCTTCATAATCTAAATGCTAAAATTGAAAAAATAATAGCTCAATCAAATGATTTTGAGGCACAACTAGACAAGAAAGTTCGAATGCTTAATGACATAGAGCAACAATTGACCGAGCTTGCAATAGAAATTAATGTGAATGAAACTACGTAAAAAGCAGGTTGTAAAAAATAAATAAAGTCAAGCTGGAGTTTGTAGCGGTAGAAAACACTCCTGCTCAGAACGCACACAACGTAAGACGCAGCAGATCGCACGCAAGCGAGGATTGCGGCTTACGTTGTGCTGAGCGGAAAGCGACCGCAATAGTGGACAATAACGGTCGCAGCAAGTGTTTTGTCTTAGTCCCAGCCGCAAGCTATTTTTATTAACTTTTTTATTTTGTTTCTCGGTGTAATGTAACACGCTTCAAACGTGGGGAATATTTTTTTAGCTCCAGTCTTTCGGGGCTATTTCGTTTGTTTTTTGTTGTGATGTAGTTTTTATCGCCTGTTTCTGTACAAGCTAATGTAATTTGCACACGCATAGTTTCAACTCCTTTTTAAATAGTAATCATTACGATTTATACAATATTATTTTTTTATACTATTGTCAATGTGCAGTTCACAAAAAGTTAAACATTGCATTTTCAGCTTCTCTATGGTTAAAATACAAAATGTAAATAGTAATGATTACGATTTAAGGAGATTGGAAAATGACAAAGAAAATTCCAGTGACAGTTTTAAGTGGTTATTTAGGTTCAGGTAAAACAACGATGATGAATCATGTTCTTCAAAATGAGAAAAATATGCGTGTGGCAGTTATTGTCAATGATATGAGTGAAATTAATATTGATGCAGAACTGATTGCAAGTGGTAGTGGTATTTCTCGAACAGAGGAAAAGTTTGTAGAGCTCTCCAATGGCTGTATATGTTGCACGCTACGTGAGGATTTATTGCAAGAGGTTGAACGCCTAGCGATGCTTGGAAATATTGATTATATATTAATTGAGTCGACGGGAATTAGTGAACCGATACCAGTTGCACAAACGTTTAGTTATTTGGATGAGGAGCTTGGAATAGATTTAACACAGTTTTGTCAGCTCGATACGATGGTGACTGTAGTGGATGCACACCGTTTTTGGCATGATTTTCAATCAGGTGAAAGCTTGCTAGAACGCAAGGAAGCAGTTGGTCATTTAGATGAGCGAGATGTGGCAGACCTTCTGATTGACCAGATTGAATTTTGTGATGTGCTAGTATTGAACAAGTGTGACCTCGTAACGGAAGAAGAACTTGAACGGTTAGAGCGTATTTTGCGTGCATTACAACCTGAGGCAAAGCTAATTCGTACAATAAATGGTGTAATTGAGCCAAGTGCAATTTTAAGTACAGGGAGTTTTGATTTTGAGCGAGTATCGGAATCTGCTGGCTGGTTAAAAGAATTAGAACTCGGTCATGAAAATCATACGCCCGAGACAGAGGAATATGGCATTACTTCATTCACTTATAAGCGCAAAATACCTTTCCATCCAATGCGTTTTGTGGAGTGGTGTGATAATATGCCAGAATCCATTGTTCGTGCGAAGGGTATTATTTGGAGCGCAAAACATCAGGAAGTGGCATTACTACTGTCACAGGCAGGTTCATCTGCGAAAATTGAGCCCGTTTCATATTGGGTAGCGGCATTACCAGCAACACAGCAACAGGATGTATTTTTACAAGACCCAGAGGTTTTGGAGGATTGGGATGAGGAATTTGGTGACCGTATGACACAACTAGTCATTATAGGTATCGATCTGGACAAAAGTGCAATTATTAAGGAGTTAGATGCATGTCTGTTGACAGCGAATGAGTTTGCGGAGCCATGGGAGCATCTAGAGGATCCTTTTAATTGGGAGTGGAGTTAAAGAAATAGGGGTGGCCGAATTCAGAAGTAGCATGAGTATTAAATTACGCTTACGGAATGCCAGCAACCCGAATTGAAAATCAACGTGCATATAACCATTAAAGAGAAGACTCAACACTTGCCTTGGACTCACGAATGGAAAGTAGAATACTTTAGGAGACAAGCTGAATCTACCACATTATTTTTGTGGTAGATTCTTTTTAAATACATGATTATAATTTGTCGCATCACGTAACGCTTTTTCCTCAACAGGAATTCGTACCGACAGCATCGTAATGTTCAACAGCGTAAAGCAAAATGCTGTGAAATATGCTTGAAACATAAGTGGTAAAAGAAGAATTTCCAAGCTAACAACGGCATAATTTGGGTGGCGCATAAATGTGTAGGGCCCTTTGCATACAACTTCTGCGCCAGGCAAAATCAGTATTTTCGTATTCCAATATGGTCCTAGTGAACGGATACACCAAATACGCAAAGCTTGCACCAGAAGAAATAATAAGAAAAATAACGGGAATAAGGACGATGGACCGTTTTTATTTGAAACTACCTCAACAATAAAAAATAGAAAAAAGCTAACATGCATAGCAACCATGTATGAATAATGGGAGGCACCAACCTCATAGGCTCCTTTGGCAAGCATCCATTTTTCATGACGTTTTGCTATTAAAACTTCAGCTAATCTTTGTAGAATAACAAGAATTAAAATAATGTAAAAAAGCATACTACTCCCTCCATTTAAGTAATACAGCTTCTGCACAGAAGCCTGGACCGAGGGCGATAAGCAACCCAATATCATCGGTTTGGCCTTTGTTTAACATAAATTGCTCTAAAACATACAACACAGTAGGAGAAGACATATTACCATGTTGACGTAATATTTCCCGAGAAATGTCGGTTTTTTGTTCAGAAAGAAATAGTGTGTCCTCATAAGCTTTTAATACTTTTTTTCCGCCAGGATGTGCAATAAAGTGGTCGAGCTGTTCACTGTATAGATGTTGTTCAAGTAAAAACTGTTCAATGAAAGGACCGAGCCAAGTCGTAATAATGGCTGGAATACTTTTTTGGAAAACGACATGAAGGCCGTTGTTTTTTATATTCCAGCCCATTACATTTTCTGAATCAGGCATCCACTTGGAGCCTGTTGTAACTATCGAAGGAATGGCTTTTTTCGTTGGTATTGCTACTTCGTCTCCACATACGAGTATGCAGGCTGCACCATCAGCGAAAAGGGAAGCGCCGATTAAATTACTTTTTGAAAAATCGTTTTGCTGAAAGGTTAGGCTACAAAGTTCGACACAGACAACAAGTACTTTTGCTTGAGGATGCGCTTTGCAATAATCATTAGCACGACTGACACCAGCAGCTCCGCCCGCACAGCCTAACCCCCATAAAGGTATGCGCTGTAACCTATCTGAGAATGGTAGCTGATTCATAACACGTGCATCTATACTTGGTGTAGATATACCTGTGCTACTTACAAAAATAATGGCATCAATATCTTCAGGAGAAATAGGTGACTTTAAAAAAGATTCATTTTGTAAGCAGGCTTGAATGACTTCAACGCTATATTGCGTTGCTAACTCTATATAAAGATTGTTACGCTCTTCGAAAGTATGCTCGCTGCGATGCCACTCAGCGGGTACACAAAAATGACGAGTCTCGATGCCACCATTATCAAATACTTTTAAATAACGCTCTAGCTTCGGGATCTTTTCGTAAAATAGCTCCTTCGTTAAGGCCTCTGCGTTTGCCTGTTGCAATGTGTAAGGTGGTTGATATGTACTGATAGAAATAATTTTTGACAAGTCAACAGCTCCTCCGTAAATAGTGGTCTTGTACATTGTATGCTTATAGGGAGGGCATACATGCTTCGATAAATATAATTGACAATTTTGAAAAATTTAGATATATTGGTAACATCTAAATCGGAAGTAGGTGATGTGACATGATGAATAGAGCCGTTTTTAACGAACTGCAATTCGGTTTGTTCAATTTCACACGCCTAAACTATGCAATTTGACCTTGTCTGTAGCGTAACTACTATTTGACAAAGGGTTATTTGTGTATTCCCTTAAACGTGCCTGTGAAACCTTGGAACTGCCGAATTGCAGTTGCAAGGTTTTTTTATGCTTATTGCGCAAAAAAAGCGTAATTGATGATAGACACATTTAGGAGGAATAACAATTGAATTTAACAACATTAGGGTTTTCAACATATTTTGAAGAGCAACTAACTGCGTTTAAAGAGGAATCAAAGTTAGCAAATTGTGTACCTGCGCGAGTTACATTGGAGCATAAGCATTCATACCGTGTGCTTGCTGAAGAAGGAGAGTGGCTAGCTACAGTCGCTGGACATTTTGCGTATACATCGCAAGCAAGAGAAGACTATCCAGCAGTTGGAGATTGGGTATTAGTCGAGAAGATGGCTGGAGAAGAAAAAGCCATTATTCATAAATTATTTAACCGAAAGTCTGTTTTTTCTCGTAAAGTTGCAGGGCAGGAAATAAAGGAACAAATTGTAGCATCGAATGTCGATATTGTGCTACTTGTAATGAGCTTAAATGCAGATTTTAATATTCGTCGTTTAGAGCGCTATTTAGTAGCAGCATGGGATTCTGGCGCAAAGCCAGTCATTGTACTGACAAAGGCTGATTTATGTGAAGATATTACGAGCATGGTAAGGGAGGTTGAGCTTGTCGCTTTTGGTGTGGATATTTTTGTAACTAGTGCACGATCAGGTGAAGGCATAGAAGCTATTCAGACCCTCTTTATAGAAGGAGTGACAGGTGCACTGCTCGGTTCGTCTGGTGCGGGGAAATCCACTTTAATGAATGCATTAAGTGGAGAAGAGCTGATGAAAGTTTCTGGGATTCGTGAGGATGATGCGAAAGGGCGCCATACAACAACACATCGAGAATTAATTGTGTTGCCAAGTGGGGGTTGCTTAATTGATACTCCAGGAATGCGTGAGTTGCAATTATGGGATCAAAGTGAAAGTCTATCCTCAAGTTTTCGCGATATTGAAGAATTCGCAGCTGCATGTCGCTATAGAGATTGTACACATCATATGGAGCCGCACTGTGCTGTGCAACAAGCTATTAGTGATGGAGCACTCGAACAATCACGTTTGCAAAGCTATTTTAAGTTGCAAAAAGAGCTTGCTTTTATTGAACGAAAAACGAATATACAAGCAAAGCTAAATGAGCAACGTAAATGGAAGCAAATTGCGAAAGGTATGAAGAAGGGGAAAAAATAGTTAAAAAGCTTTTAGAGGCAACTTCGCTATTGTGTTGCGAAGTTGCTATCTAATAAGTGAGTTAATCATTTAAGGAGTTGTCCTATGGCGATACAAAATATTAACCATTTTTTATTTTCTGTTTCGAATTTAGAGCAATCAATTGCATTTTATCAAAATATTTTTGATGCAAAGCTACTAGTGAAAGGGAGAAGCACTGCTTATTTTGATTTAAATGGGCTGTGGCTAGCTTTAAATGAGGAAGCTGATATTCCACGCAACGACATACAGCACTCCTATACACATATTGCTTTTTCTATCGATGCTGATGATTTTGAAAAAATCTATGACAAGCTTGTGTATTACAATGTCAATATTTTAGCGGGCAGACAAAGAGATGTGCGGGATAAACAGTCCATTTATTTTACAGATCCAGATGGCCATAAGTTCGAGTTTCATACAGGTACGTTACAGGATCGCCTAGAGTATTATAAAAAGGAAAAAACACATATGGAATTTTTCAATGATTAAAAATTGGGAGTGATAGTATGAAAAAAGCAATTATTTTCGATATGGATGGTACTTTATTTCAAACGAATCTTATATTGGAGCCTGCACTGACAGCAACTTTCGATGTGCTACGCACAAAGGGGTTATGGCAAGGGGACACACCGATTGAACAATATCGTGAAATTATGGGTGTTTCATTGCCTGTTGTATGGGAAACATTATGTCCGATGCATACATTAGAGGTGCGTAAAGCAAGTAATGCGCTATTTCATGACAAGCTTATTGAGCTGATAATAGATGGAAAAGGTGCATTATATCCGAATGCAGAGCAAGCACTTGCGGTGTTAGCGAACGACTATCATTTATACATAGCGAGCAATGGACAGAAGGAGTATTTGCAAGCAATTGTGGATACCTATAAGCTGAATCGTTATATAGAAGGGACATATAGTATTCAATCTATCCCAAGTGGTCATAAATCTGATTTGGTGAAAAGTGTAGTAGAGCAAAATGCCATTCAAGCTGGCGCTGTTGTTGGAGATCGTGCGTCTGATATCCAAGCAGCATTGGATAATCAGCTGTTTTCAATAGGTGTTCGCTTTGATTTTGCTCAAGATGCTGAATTACAAAAGGCACATGTTGTAATAGATAATCTACTGGATATTACAAAGCATCTAACTACTTTTTCTCACTAATGCGAGGTCGATTTAAAGGTTTACATTGCATTTCATAAGGGGAAAGAGTAAAATAGTGCCAAACTATATTAAAGCGTTGAAAAGGAAAAGTAAATTGGACAAGCATTTAATAGAGAGCCTCTGCTGGTGGAAATGAGGTAAATGAACCCTTTTGAAAATGACCTTTGAGCTTCGTACCGAAAGCATGTGTGTGAGTAGATTACGACGAGATGGGCACTCGTTACAACAGCGGCAGTATCTCTTAAATGAATGCAAGACGTACTGATTGAGGCAAATAGTGTGAGCTATTTGTAAATATAGGTGGTAACACGGGTATACTCGTCCTAATCAGTCATGATTAGGGCGTTTTTTTTATCTTCAAAAACAGTGGACAAGGAGAGAAATTCTTTTTGTCTCTAAATGAAGGTAAAGCCGCTGACAGCTGTCTCATTGATTTTCATGCCAGCTTAAAAGATTGAAATTTAATAATTCGAGGGGAGCAACTTAGGATGACAATTGTAATAGGAGGAGCGTGGCCTTATGCCAATGGCTCATTGCATTTAGGGCATATTGCCGCATTATTACCAGGTGATATTTTGGCTAGATATTACCGACAAAAAGGTGACAACGTATTGTATGTTTCAGGTAGTGATTGTAATGGAACCCCAATATCGATTCGAGCTGCACAGGAAAACACGACAACAAGTGCGATTGCAGATCGGTATCATCAGGATTTCACGCAATGTTTTCATGATTTAGGATTTACTTATGATTTATATACGAGAACGGATGCTCAGCATCACCATGAAGCTGTTCAGGCAATATTTCTACAATTGATGGCAAATAACTATTTATACAAAAAGAAAATTGAGCAGGCTTATTGTGAAACAGACAAACAGTTTTTACCTGACCGCTTTGTGGAAGGTACTTGTCCGAATTGCGGGGCAAAGGCACGTGGAGATCAGTGCGATAATTGTTCGAAAATTTTAGATCCACTAGAATTAATCGATAAGCGTTGTAAAATTTGTGGCAATGAGCCTGTTATTCGAGAAACAGAGCATTTTTATTTCACATTTAGTCAATTCCAAGGAAGGCTAGAAACTTATGTAGCTGAGGCAAAGGCGGATAAGCGCTGGCGAGACAATGCAATAGGTTTAACCGAACGCTACTTAGCGGAAGGCGTTCCAGACCGTGCAGTTACGCGAGATTTGCCAAACGGCATTGATGTGCCTGTACCTGGCTTTGAAGGGAAGAAAATTTATGTGTGGATTGAAGCCGTAGCAGGGTATTTAACAGCAAGCATGGAATGGGCAAAACAACATAATATAGCGCTTGAGGAATTATGGAATGAAGAAACAGTCTCCTATTATGTGCATGGCAAAGATAATATTCCGTTCCATACAGTTATTTGGCCAGCGATATTGATGGGGATGGGTGCGAAAGCATTGCCAACACATATTGTCTCCAATGAATATTTAACATTGGAAAAAAGAAAATTATCAACAAGTCAAAATTGGGCTGTTTGGGTGCCATATATTTTAAGCCGCTATGACGCAGATTCTATTCGTTATTTTTTAACTATAAATGCGCCTGAAAATCGTGATACAGATTTTTCGTGGCGAGAATTTATATATAGTCATAATGGAGAATTGCTAGGAGCTTACGGCAATTTTGTTAATCGGACGTTGAAGTTTTTAGAAAAGTCATTTGCTAGTCAAGTACCACAGGTTGATGTAGATGGAACTATAAGAAAACAGACGATACAGTTGTTTAGTGATGTCGGTGTAGCGATTGAAGGGGGACATTTTAAACAAGGATTAGAGGAAATCTTTGCTTATATTCGTGCAGCCAATCGCTATTTTGATGAGCAGCAACCATGGTTACAGGTGAAGGAGAATATAGCAGCCTGTCATCAAACGCTTGCAACGTGTGTCTACATCATTGCAAATTTAGGACAAGTGCTACAACCATTTTTACCGTTCTCTACAGAGAAAATTCGAGACATGTTAGGCATCACAGAATTAATGTGGTATGAGCAAGTGGAGCTACCGAAAAGCATTGGCGAGGTGACACCGCTATTTGAACGACTTGATGTAGCGCTAATTGAAGAAGAATATCAGAAGCTAGTTAATGACAGTCATTCATAATTACACTGTTGATTTTTAGGGGACACCGCGAAATTGTGTGTGTGCCTGACACTAAATAAAAGGCCTTAAGAATATTCTTAAGGCCTTTTATCTTTGTAGATTAGCTCATAACAGGAGTTAAGTTCGCCACAACAATGCTGTTAATTGCATTGATATATGCAAGCGCACTTGCTTTTAAAATATCTGTATCTGCAGCTTTTGCAATATACTTTTCGCCGTCATGCTCAATCGTTATTTTAACTTTTCCTAGCGCTTCTTTACCACGCGATACACTGTTAATATTATACTCTACTAGCTTTACATCAATCTTTACAATTTCAGCGATGGCAGAATACAATGCATCAATTGGGCCCGAACCAACAGCACTTGCTTTCAATACTTCGTCACCTTTGCGAATTTTTACACTAGCAGAAGGGAAGCTTGTGTTGCTGACGACTTGTAAATCTTCAATATCAAAAAATTGCTCGCTATAATGAGTAGCATTGGCATGATTTACGTCATGCTTTTCATAATAACTTTCCACGATAACATATAAGTCATGGTCATAAACTTCTTTTTTCGCATCAGCTAATTTTAGGAAACCATCGAAAATGCCTTCGAATTCCTCAGTAGAAAGATTAGAAAAGCCTAATTTTTCAAGTGCATTTTTTACAGCATGGCGTCCTGAACGAGCTGTTAGGACAAGTTCCATATCATCTAGACCTACATCTTCTGGATGCACGATTTCGTAGGCATCACGAGATTTAAGTAGACCATCTTGGTGAATGCCAGATGAGTGTGCAAATGCATTATCTCCAGTAATAGCTTTGTTTACTTGGACATCCAAGCCCATAAAGCTTGAAACAAGGCGTGAAGTGTTCATAATTTCTCTTGTGTTAATGCGTGTCTCTGCATTGTAAACAGAACTACGTGTTTTGAGTGCCATTACTACTTCTTCAAGTGCTGCATTTCCTGCGCGTTCCCCAATGCCGTTAATTGTACATTCCACTTTATCTGCACCGTTTTTAATAGCTGCAAGTGTGTTAGCTGTTGCCATACCAAGGTCATTGTGACAATGTACACTTAATAAAACACTATCATTTACATTTTTCATGCGGTCGTTCAGCTTATAAATCATAGCCCCAAATTCCTCTGGTTCAGCGAAACCAACAGTGTCAGGCACATTAATCATGGTTGCGCCAGCCTTCATAACAGCCTCTATCGTTTTCCATAGATACTCAAAATCTGAACGTGAAGCATCTTCTGTTGAGTATTGTACTTGTGGTAGCAGCGTTTTGGCATATTTCACAGCATCTACGCCAATTTGTAGTATTTGATCTTTAGATTTACTGAATTTCTTTTCAACATGTATATCAGAAGTGCCAAGCACCATATGAATCATTGGATTTTCTGCATATTTTACTGCGTTATAGACGGAATCAATATCAGCTTTTACAGCGCGTGCTAAAGCTGTAATCATAATGTCATTTGTGTTGCCAACCTTTTGTGCAACAGCTTTTACCGCATCAAAGTCTCCTTGTGAAGAAGCAGGGAAACCAGCTTCGATAATATCGACGCCTAATTTTTTGAGTTGCTGTGCAATCTCTACTTTTTCGTATAAGTTCAGTTTTGCTCCTGGCACTTGCTCTCCATCACGTAAAGTTGTATCAAACACCCAAATTTTTCTTCCCATTTTCAAACACTCCTTTTGTTGTAATAAAATAAAAAAAACCCGCCTCTATATAAAAATATAGAGACGAGTTATTTGCTCGCGGTACCACTCTAATTGACCTTCCCTTTAAAGAAAAAGCCCCCTTATCGACAGCTATCACTGTCTATCCCAATAACGGTGGAAACCGACTTCCCTTACTTTTTGGACGTCATCCAACTTACTGCTTTACATGCAGGCATGTTGTGCCGACTCATTTTGGTTCAGGGAGTAGCTCATGGATGAGTTCAAAATGTGTGCCTACCAGTTTACACCAACCACTGGCTCTCTAAAAGTACACGGGCATTTTTACTATTTCCAATCTTTGCTTAACAATGTGTTGTTGAAAGCTATAATACGTTGATATTGTCAGTATGTCAACAATATTCTAAAAATTATTTGTTTTCAGTTTTAATAATGGTGATTTTAAAGGTCACTAGTAAGGTGGCATGCTAAAAAGTAAATTTCACAAATAAAGGCATTTTTTTTATGAAATAATGAGAGGGGATTTTATACATAGAAAGTAGGATGAAAGGTGAAATTTGTATTTGATTTAGATGGTACGATTTGTTTTAAAGGTCAGCCTTTAAGTACAGGAACAGCAGTGATCGAAATAATAAAGTGTCAGGCACTCAAACAATTTTGAAAATTTTAACCAAGTAAAAACCCTTGTAGACTCTGCGCGAGCGCACAAGAAGTAGGACGCAACAAGCAGCGTGTTTGCGACTGCTCGTTGCGTCCTACGATGTGCCCGCGGAAAGCGAAGTGGGCTAAAGTGCCAGGCACTCAAACAATTCTGAATTTTGTAAGGTCAGTTACTTAGCTATTGCACCTTAAAGCGAGAAACTTGTGTTTGCAATTCCTCAGCCATTGTCGATAAAGTTGCCGCAGAAGCTGCCACTTCTTCGATTGTCGCAAGCTGCTCTTCAGATGCAGAAGCTACATTTTGAAGGTTAGAAGATGACGTTTGTGCAATTGTCGCAATTTCATCGAAGGACGCATAAATTTGTTCTGCACTAGAAGACATTTCTTCTGAAACAGTTGTTGCTTCTTGTATTTGTTTCGATACTTGCTCAATAAGGTCAACAATTTTTGAAAAACCTTCCTCAGCTACTTTCACAACTTTCATTCCGACTTGAACTTCTTGTGTACCTGTATCCATCACTGTAACAGCGCGGTTTGTCTCCTGTTGAATTTCAGAAATTAACCCTGCTATTTGTTCAGCTGATTTTTTAGATTGCTCAGCTAATTTTTTCACTTCGTCAGCAACGACGGCAAAGCCTCGACCATGATCACCTGCTCGAGCTGCTTCAATAGCAGCGTTCAAAGCTAGTAAATTGGTTTGCTCAGCGATGTCCGTAATAATACTAATAATGTTACCAATCTCAACAGAATGATTGCCTAAGTTTTTGACAACGTTGGCAGATTCCAAAACAGCCGTATTAATCGTATCCATTTGCGTAATGACGCGATGTAGCGACTCATTGCCCTTGTTTGCTTCCGTATTTGTTTCAATGGCAAGTTCAGAAACAGCAGCAGTTGTTGATGCTAATTGTTGAATGCCGTTGGTCATATTTTTCATAGCTTGTGAGCTTTCTGTAGCATTTTTTCCTTGTGCCTCAGAGCCACTAGCGACTTCCTGCATAGCGGATGTAATTTGTTCAGTAGCTTGGATAGTTTGATCTGCACTTGCAGTTAACTCAGCTGCTGAAGCACTTACTTGAGCTGTATTTTGACTAACATTCGTAATTAAGCCTTTTAAATTTTGCGCCATTTGATTAAAGGCAAGGGCTAAATCACCAACTTCATCGCGATTTTTAATGCGAATTTGTTCAGCTGTTAAATCACCTTCAGCAATTTTTTGCGCAGCTTTTGCCATCCCTTTGATAGGTCGAGAAATGATAGTTCCCATAATCATGGCAATTATCAGACTAATGATGACGGCAAACACGCCAAGAGAAATCATGTTCAATTTAATAGCATCAATATCTTTTGAGGTTGCAGCTATTTTTGCTTCTACAGCTTCGCTTTGATAGTTAGCTAGATTTTCAACACGTTCATCGAATTGTTTAAGAATAAGTCGCCCTTGAGTGCTGTCCAATTTCTCATATTTTTCTGTTTCGCCAGCATCCTTTAAAGAAAACATACGATCAGCAAATTGCTGAACATTTTGTTCACTTTTATTGACAGCCTCTAATAATTCAATTGATTTTTTTGAATCTAATGTTGCCATTAAACTTTCGGATTTTACTTTAAATTCTTCACGAGCGGATTCATTACCATCACGATTTTGTTTATCTCCAAGTAAAAGATATCCACGCATACTTACAATTTCCTGTTTTGCAATTACTCTAAGCTCTTGAATGCTAATAGATTTTTGGGTTTGTTCTTCGAGTAACTCTTGATAAGTGCCATTTACTGAATTAAGCTGCTTAAAGTTTAAAGCTATCGTGCCAATTAAAACTAAAATAACAATAAAAAAACCGAGAATTAATTTTTTGTAAATCGTAAATCGCATGTATTGTAAGTCCCTTCCTAGTAATTTAGTAGAAATGTTACAAAAAAGTGAAATATGTATATATACTTATTTATAGCAGATTATATGTATTTTAAAAAGCATTATGAGTTTATTCATAGTGAAAAATATGAAATAAGAGGGAATTTAGTTACAGGGTGGGTTTGTAAAGGTGGAATTTTTTGCACTATCTATTATGTCTTTACCTATGAAGAAGCAACTAAATGACATGATAAAAAAGGCAATTTTGAAACCTAATTGCTGGAAGTTACGTAAATACAATTAACGATAAACGAGGATGTGGAGCAATGTATAGACCCGTTATAAAATTACCGAAAACAAGGTATGAAAAAATTTTGAACGTCATTGGTGGCGGATTATTTATCGTCTCCATCATATTTATTATTTCTCAGTGGAGCGCCCTACCTGAAGAAATTCCAGCACATTTTAATGGTGCGGGAGAAGTGGATCGATGGGGATCGAAAATAGAATTGTTCATTTTACCAGGTATCGGCATTTTTTTATGGATATTTCTAGGACTTATTGAGAAGGCACCACATATGCACAATTATCCAGCGCGCTTAAATGAGGATAACGTTCAGGCATTTTATTTAAATAGTCGTAAATTATGTAATGAAATGAAAAACTTTTGCTTAATGTTATTTGCAGTCATTTCTTGTGAAATGGTACTTGTTGCATTAGGGAAGACAGATGGATTAGGATGGTGGTTCTTGCCCCTTGTACTCATAGGCACAGGTATTCCAATCGCTAAAGGCTTAATTGCTGCATCGAAAATTAAGTAATCGGCTGGGAATTGAAAACGAAAGAAGAATAACTTAGATAATTACAAATACAGTAGGTCGCATTTTGCTACTATTCTTTTGATTTCTAGCAACTATCTAATAACTAAATAAATTAGGAGTTGATAGAGAATGATTTATAAAAATTCACTAGAAGGTATTTCTTCAAATATGTTAAAAGGTTTTTTTGTAGGTTGGCCGAGTCCACCTAATCCACAAACACATTTACGCTTGCTGGAGAACAGCAGTAAATTCATTTTGGCGATTGATGAAAATACAAATGAAGTAATAGGGTTTATTACTGCGATAAGTGATGGCGTTCTGTCTGCTTACATTCCATTACTCGAGATATTACCACAATATAAAAACAAAGGTATTGGCAAGGAGTTAGTAAGACGAATGTTGAAAGAACTCGATCATCTTTATATGATCGACTTATGCTGTGATGATGACCTCGTACCTTACTATGAAAAATTCGGCATGACTAAAACAAATGGAATGGTTTATAGAAACTATAAAATGCAATCTGGAAATGATTAAAAGGTGAGAACGCTTGAGAAATTGTTCAAGCGTTTTTTTGTCTATTATGTTGTGGGCATGGAATTAGCGTTAAAGTAAATATTTTGTGATAAATTTAGTGTAAATAAATACAGAAGGGTGCTGAAATAATGCAGAAGAAATTTAAATTAAAGGATGGACTCTCTATTACAGTTCATCATTTGCCAGACAATATGGTATTAGAGGGGATTTCGGATGTAGGACACGCACCTTACGACCGTATTATATCTTTTGTGTTTACAATTAATGAACTGTTAACGTATTTAAAAAGCACGCTTAAACAGAACTTGTTGGCAGAGCAAGGCTATTTATTTTTTGTTTATCCGAAAAAAAATAATAAAAAATATAAAGAGTATATTCATCGAGACGATATTTTCCCAGCCATTCAGGTGGACGAGGCGAAATATATTGCTGGGAGTGACTATAAATTTTCAAGTTTGATGTCATTGGATGATACGTTTTCTATTGTATGTATTAAACGAGATGCAAAGGGAAGAGGGAAGAAAAAGACAGCAAGTAGTCAATGTGTAGGTGACTACGAAAGTATGGTTCCTTTATTGCGAGGTGAACTTGCAGAAAATCCAATTGATGTAGTCTTTTATGATGCATTAACACCAGGCTATCAAAAGGATTGGGCTCGCTACATTTATAGTGCGAAAAAGCAAGAAACACAGCTAGCACGTTTAATGGAGATGCGTGAACTTACAAGGGCTGGCTTTAAGACGAAGGAGCACTATCGAAAAGCGAAAGCAGAGGGCCAAGTATAGGGAAATTTCCAGAAGTAGGCGTTAGTTCTTAAAACTTTTGTCGATTGTTGTAATAAAGGTGCTTGCACTATTGCTAATAAATAAGCTTCATACTACTATTAAGGAATATTTTTAAATCGTTTAATAACACATTTTTAATAAGAGTGGGGTGGAAATGATGGAGGCATATATTGAACAGGTAGATGAAAAGTGGCGTGATAGCTTCGCCAAGCTTGCAGATGTAATAGCAACGAATATCCCTGCTGGCTTTGAACAAACAATGAATTACGACATGATAAGTTATGTAGTACCGTTATCTTTATATCCAAAGGGGTATCATGTAACACCTAATACACCGCTACCATTTATTAGCTTGGCAGCGCAGAAGCGACATATAGCCGTTTATCATATGGGTATTTATGCAGATGCTAATTTATTGGCTTGGTTTCAGGAAGAGTTTGCAAAACGAGTGCCAACAAAATTAAATATGGGGAAAAGTTGTATTCGTTTCTCTAGTACGAAAAATATTCCCTATGATTTGCTAGGAGAGCTCGTTTCAAAAATGACTCCAGGGGAATGGATTAATAGATATGAAGGAGAATTGACTAAATGAAAAGTGCGACGACATTTTTAATGTTTCAGGGACAAGCTCATAATGCCTTGGAGCAATATAAGCAATGGTTTCCAGAATTATCTGTTGAAAGCTTAACATATGTAGAGAATACACAACAGATTGCGATGGCTGAAATCGTGTTAAAAGGAATGAAGATTAAGTTGAATGACAGTCCAATCAAACATAATTTTTCATTCACTCCAGCGATATCAATCTTTTTAGAGTGTGAGACGCAGGAAGAAATTAAAAGTCTTACTGAGCAAATATTAGATGGTGGTCAAGCATTAATGCCATTGGATAATTACGGGTTCTCTAAGCAGTTTTCTTGGATTCAGGATCGTTTCGGTGTATCGTGGCAACTTACGTATAATTAAATTTTAGGGGGAGTATAAATGAACCAATGGATGGCGCGAGCAGTGGAGCTAGCTCTTCAAAATATAGCACAAGGCGGTCAACCATTTGGCGCTGTTCTAGTAAAGGATAATGAAATTATTGGTGAAGGTGTCAATGAACTGCACCTACGACCAGATAGTACGGGTCATGCCGAGCTACTTGCTTTAAGACGCGCACAAGAAAAGTTAGGCTCTATCGATTTACGCGGAACGGTGATGTATGCAAGTGGGGCGCCTTGCCCAATGTGCTTTGGTGCGATGGCGATGGCTGGCGTGGATAAAGCTTATTTTGCTAATTCATTAGCTGATGCCATTGCAGTAGGTTTAGGACGCTCAAGCGAAGTCTATGCAGATTTACAGAAAATTGATGAAGAACGCGAGTTTCGAATGATTCATATGCCAGTAGAGGATGAAGATAAAAATCCTATGCATGTTTGGTATAGTAAAGCTTAATTGCATAAAAAGGAGAAAAGAGTATGGCAGTAACTTTAGTGAAGCATGATATTAAATATGCTGAAGCAATGCATGCATTGTCTTCAATGCCTCAGGTTCGGGATGCTCTTGGGTTACCTGCTGGGAAAGTAGAAGATACAATTAACTTTATAAAACGTGAATGTGTTGACGAGGAAGAGGGCAAAAGTGTCCCTCGAGTTGTGCTAAATGAGGAAGGACGACTAATAGGCGTAACAGCATTAATGTTTATAGACCGTGAAAATAAAAACTGTCATATTGGGTCTTGGTTAGGTCACGAGTTTTGGGGTCAAGGCTATAATGAGGAAGCGAAGAAGGCAATTTTAGAAATCGCTTTTTTTGACTTAGGGCTAGAACGAGTTTTCGCTGGTGCTAGAAAGGTCAATATTCGCTCACGAAAGGCACAAGAAAAGTTACCTTTTATCCGTATTAATGTAGAAAAGGAATATCCTCAGGAACATTCATGGTTAGAAATGAAGGAAAAGCAACCTTGTGTATTAAATGTTTTTGAACGCGAGGATTTTGTTCGATATTACACATCTATTGAAAAGGTGCAGGGTGACCGAGAAAGCTATATGCCCTATCTACTACTAGCAGATGAAAGTGAAGTTGCCGTTCGTCAATATATGAATGAGGGTGACTTATACGCCATTACATGTGGTGAGAAATTAGCGGGTGTCGCATTGCTTATTGCACAGTCTAATACGACAGTAGAATTAAAAAATATAGCTGTTGTGCCAGCATTTCAAGGTAAAGGTATCGGTAAGGAAGTGTTGAATAAAATTTATGCGGTCTGTGCAGCACAAGATTTTAAAAATATTTTAGTAGGCACAGCAAATTCGAGTATTGATAACATTGCTTTTTATCAAAAATCGGGTTTTCGTATGGAGACTATACAGAAAGATTTTTTCAGTAATTATCCGCAACCAATTTATGAAAATGGTATACGCGCATTGGACATGATTATCTTTTCAAAAGCTTTATAAAAGATATTGTCTATAAAGAAATACCCGATCAACAGTTGTTGAGCGGGTATTTTTATTTGCCGAATAATAAAGCCATTAATTTCTCCTTTGAATGTAAAAAATCATCAAGGGTGTATCGATCAAGGACAGCCATATATGCTTGTAAAGCTTCATATAGAACACCTTTTAATTGACATTCAGGTGCAATTTTACATAAGTTATTTTCTTTGTCGAAGCATTCAACAAGGTGAAAATCTTCTTCTGTATGGCGCACGATTTCACCAATAGTAATTGATTTAGGGTCAATTGCTAAACGAATACCGCCGCCTCTTCCCCGAATTGTTTCGATGTAACCAAGTAGCCCTAATTGGTGTGTCACCTTCATTAAATGGTTTTTTGATATATTATAGGCATCTGAAATTTCTTGAATGGTAGAGAGCTGGCCCTCTTCTTTCGCTCCTAGATATATGAGTGTCCGAAGGGAGTAATCTGTGTATAAAGTTAATCGCATTGGAACACCCTACTTTCTATATAGTTCACTATAATAATTATATCATTTCTACAATAATTTATAGTATTTCATTACTTTTTTAAAAGATGTATTTAAAATACATCAAATATGTCTATTTTGTTAAAGATGTATTTAGAATATTGCTTTAAGGAAATGAAAGCGTTATATTGTAATCACGAAAGGATGGTATGCGATATGTTAAAACAAGAAACAGTACAAATTATTAAAGCAACAGTACCCGTATTAGAAGTTCATGGGGTAGAAATTACGAAGACGTTCTATAAAAATTTGTTTCAAGCTCATCCAGAATTACTAAATATTTTTAACCACACAAACCAAGAAAAAGGTCGTCAACAAACTGCGCTAGCGAATACAGTTTATGCAGCGGCAGTTCATATTGAAAACTTAGAAGCAATTTTACCAGCAGTAATGTTAATAGCTCATAAACACCGTAGTTTAGGCATCTTACCAGAGCATTACCCAATCGTGGGTGAGTTCTTATTAAAAGCAATTAAAGAAGTTTTAGGTGATGCAGCTACAGATGAAATAATTAATGCATGGGCTGAAGCGTATGGCGTCATTGCAGATGTTTTCATTCAAGTAGAAGAGGAGCTATATCAAAAAGCTGAAAATGATGGTGGATGGCGTTTATTTAAACCTTTAAAAGTAGCGAAAAAAGAAGTTGAGAGTGACCTTGTTACTTCAATTTACTTTGTAAACGAAGATGGCTCACCACTTCCAGCGTACGAACCTGGCCAATATATTAGCATCCGTGTGAAAGTACCTGGGGAAGAATATTTATTAAACCGCCAATATACTCTTTCACAAGCTAGTGCAGAGGACGGCTATCGTATTTCAGTAAAACGTGAAAGTGAGCATACTCCGAACGGTAAAGTATCTAACTTTATTCATAATGCATTACAAGTTGGAGATTTAGTAGATGTAAGTGTACCTGCAGGATTATTTGTGCTGCATGAGAGCGCGGCGCCAATTACATTTGTTAGTGGTGGTATTGGCGTAACACCATTAAACAGTATGCTACAATCATTAAAAGATAATGCAGCTAACGAAGTGAATTTTATTCAATGTGCTCGCAATGAAAATGTAGTAGCTTTCAGTGATGACATTAAAGCTAAAGTAAATGCGCTTCCGAATGCATCGTATACTGCCCTTTATTCGGATGAGAACAAGTTACTGACAAAAGATTTATTAGCTGAGCAAGTAACGAACAATACAGATGTTTATATTTGTGGTCCGAGTGGCTTTATGGAGGCAGTCATTAAAAATCTCCATGAACTCGGCGTTAAAGATGAAAAAATTCACTATGAATTCTTTGGTCCAGCAATGCAAATAGCAAACTAATAATTTTATTAACTCTGTTATAAGTCGCATTTTGTGCAATTATAACAGAGTTTTTTTATGGAATGAAGTTAGAAAATAAATATTTAAATCTTTCATGTTGACATTATACCTACAGGGGTATATCATAAAGCACGTAAGCAAGATGAATTACTAAGGTTGAAAGGAGACGTTCACATAATGGCGTACGATGCTAAAACAGCCAATCGTATAAAACGAATGGAAGGCCAATTGCGTGGGATTTTACGCATGATGGAAGAAGGACAAAACTGTAAAGATGTGATTACACAGCTATCTGCCGTACGTTCTGCAGTTGATCGGACGATAGGGGTTATCGTCAGTGAGAACCTGTTAGATTGTGTAACGACTGCTGATGGAGATTCAGAGAAGATGAATACTGCCATCCAAGAAGCGATGGATTTAGTTGTGAAAAGCAGATGATTTCAATATACCCTTTATAGTATATAGACAGGAGGTCGTATTACGTGGAAACATGGATTTTTATTGCTATTGTTATTGGGTTTTTAGTTTGGCGTATGAAGCCAGCGAAAGGGGTGCAGTCAATATCAACAGCACAATTAAAAAATATGCTAAATGATAAGGACAAAGTATTTATTGATGTGCGAACAGCAGCTGAGTACAAAGGTCGAAACATTCCACAATTTAAAAATATTCCCTTAGGCTCTGGATTCGATAAATTACCGAAGGACAAAGAAGTAGTTGTTATTTGTCAAAGTGGTATGCGTAGTAGTCAGGCGTGCAAGCAACTGAAAAAACTAGGATATGAGCGTGTAACTAATGTCCGTGGTGGCATGAGCGCTTATTAGGAGGAAATAATGGTGAAAGAAATAACAGCAATCGAAGTTCAAGAAGCTTTAGCACAAGGTAAAACATTAAATTTAATCGACGTACGTGAAGTAGACGAAGTGCAAGCGGGACATATCCCAAGTATTATTCACATCCCACTAGGCTTACTTGAGTTTCGTATGCACGAGTTAAATAAAAACGAATCATATATTATGGTGTGCCGCTCAGGTGCCCGCAGTGGTCGTGCTACGCAATTTTTAGCAAGCCAAGGCTTCGATGTGACGAATATGGTTGGTGGCATGCTTGCATGGGAAGGTGAAGTTCAGTAAAGGGTTATAGTAAGGGTTATGTAGTGCCCTACGCTATATTTTTTTATCAAAAATAATACCCTTGTAGGTATAAGGAGGAAGTTATGGCTATTAAAGCAGATTTTCAGCTAGATGCGAAAGGGCTATCTTGTCCAATGCCAATCGTAAAAACGAAAAAGGCGATGATGGAATTAGCAGATGGTCAAATTTTAGAAGTGTCCGCAACGGATAAAGGTTCGAAAGCAGATATAGCTGCTTGGGCTGATTCTGTTGGGCATCAGTATATTGGAACGATAGATGAGGATGCGGTGCTAAAACATTATATACGTAAATGTGCACAAGATGCAGTTAGTGAAAAAACGTTTGCATCGACAATTGAGCTACAGCAAATTCAAGGAAGAGATGGGCTTATTCTTGATGTGCGCGAGGAAGCGGAGTTTGCTTTCGGTCATATTGAAGGTGCTAAATCAATTCCGATGGGTGAGCTTGAAGCACGCCTTTCTGAGCTAGATAAAGAACGAGAAATTTATGTGATTTGTCGTACAGGAGCGCGTAGCGATTTAGCGGCGCAAAAACTTGTGGCAAATGGTTTTACAAAAGTATTTAACGTCCTACCTGGTATGACTTCTTGGACGGGCGAATTATTCAAAACTATTTAAATTGGAGGAATTTATTATGTCAAACAAAGTAGCAATTATTGCAAGTAACGGTGGTCTTTTTGATGCGTATAAGGTGTTTAATATCGCAACAGCAGCGGCGGCTTCTGACAAAGAAGTAGCGATCTTCTTCACATTTGAAGGGTTAAATTTAATTCATAAGCAAGGGATGCAAGCTTTGCCAATGCCTGCTGGAACAGAGCATTTTGCTGAAGGATTTGCTAAAGCGAATGTACCTGCAATTCCGCAATTAGTGGAAATGGCGCAAGAATTAGGTGTGAAATTTATAGCATGTCAAATGACGATGGATGTTATGGGCTTAACGATTGAGGATTTCGTAGATGGTATTGAAGTTGGAGGAGCAGTAACATTTTTAGAATTTGCTAAAGATGCAGCACCATCATTAACGTTTTAAGTTGTTTAAGATGAGCGCGATTATGCACAAAACTCATCAAAGCTGACGCAAGTTAAAGTCCGAAGATTGATTGGAAAAGTAGTTATTCAAGCGGGCTCAGAAAAAATATGATTAGACAAAATGAAGCGAAAAGCGGAGAGGTATATCCTTTCCGCTAAAAAAATAATAACAATAATACCGTTGGGGGTAAAAAAGTGTCAGTATTCAAATGGAGCGCTGCTGATGTAGCGAAAAAAGTAATCGACAATGATGATTTATTTATTTTGGATGTGCGTAATGCAGATGCTTTTGCAGATTGGAAAATTGAAGGGCATAAATTTGAGTACCTTAATATTCCGTATTTTGAGCTATTAGATGGAGTGGAAGAAATTTTATCTAAAATTCCTACAAGCAAAGATATATTAGTTGTTTGTGCAAAGGAAGGTTCATCGATGATGGTAGCAGAGATGCTTTCAGATGCTGGACGTTCAGTTGCGTTTTTAGAGGGTGGTATGAAGACGTGGAGCGAATATTTAGAACCAATTAAAGTGGGTGACTTAACAGGTGGGGGCGAGTTATACCAGTTCGTCCGTTTAGGTAAAGGCTGCCTATCGTATATGGTTATTTCAGAAGGTGAAGCAGCGATTATTGATGCTGTACGTTTCACGGATGTATTTACGAACTTTGCAAAAGAGAAAAATGTACACATTAAACATGTCTTTGATACGCACTTGCACGCTGATCATATTTCGGGTGGTCGTCATATTGCAGCCGCTACAGGCGCTGCTTATTACTTACCGCCGAAGGATGCGGAAGAGGTCGTCTTTGATTATACGCCTTTAGTAGATGGCACTACAGTGCAAATTGGTGCATCAAAAATTGATGTAGGAGCACTTTATTCACCAGGTCATACTATTGGCTCAACGTCGTTTGTGGTGGATAGCAAATATTTATTGACTGGTGACATTTTATTTATCGATTCAATTGGTCGCCCTGATTTGGCGGGACTTGCAGAAGATTGGGTTGGTGATTTACGAGAAACGCTGTATAAGCGATACCGCGAATTATCGGATGATTTAGTTGTGCTACCTGCCCATTTTATGATTATTGATGAATTAAATGAAGATGGTACAGTAGCGAAGCGTCTAGGTGAATTATTTGCGCAAAATCACGGACTAAATATTGAAGATGATGAGACATTCCGCAGCATTGTAACTAATAATTTACCACCACAACCAAATGCATATCAGGAAATTCGCCAAGTAAATATGGGGAAAATAACTCCAGCATTAGAGGAACAAACAGAAATGGAAATCGGTCCGAACCGCTGCGCAGTTAGATAGAGTGCAAGATAGAGTGCCAGTCACCCATACAATTTTCACACAATTTAAAAGGAGATTAACATGAACGCAAACTTACAATTAGATGCAAAGGGCTTATCTTGCCCGATGCCTATCGTGAAAACGAAAAAAGCTATTGATACACTGAATTCAGGTGAGGTTTTAGAAGTACAAGTAACGGATAAAGGAGCTTTAGCGGATATTCCTGCATGGGCTAAAGCAGGAGGTCACACGATTTTAAATAAATCGGAAGACGCTGGCGTCATTACATTCTTTATTCAAAAAGCGTAGGGCGAGCAAGGGTGAGTGTTCAAATGAGGACACTCACCTTTCCTCTCATACTACAATTTATGTGGATCTTTGCCTTATGCCTCGTTCTTTATAGAGGACACAGGTGTAAAAGACTTGAAAGAAGGAAAATGAATGACTATCTCGTGGGTAATAACTATATTTATAATTGGCTTTGTAGGTTCTTTTGTATCGGGTATGCTAGGTATCGGCGGAGCCATTATTAAATATCCTATGCTTTTGTATATTCCCTCTTTACTCGGATTTACTGCATTCACTGCCCATGAGGTATCGGGTATTAGTGCGGTAGAAGTATTGTTTGCCTCGATTGCGGGCGTATGGGCATATCGTAAAGGCGGCTATTTAAATAAATCACTCATTATTTATATGGGCGGAGCCATATTAGCTGGCAGCTTTGTTGGTAGCTTTGGTTCGCAATATTTGTCGGAGTCAGGAGTCAACATTGTTTATGGCATATTGGCACTCATTGCGGCGATTATGATGTTTATTCCTAAAAAGCAAATAGATGAGAAGCCATTAAATGAAGTTACATTTAATAAGACGTTAGCAGCTATTCTAGCGTTTATAGTTGGTATTGGTTCTGGCATTGTGGGCGCAGCTGGTGGATTTCTGCTTGTACCAATCATGCTTGTTGTATTAAAAATTCCAACACGTATGACGATTGCTACAAGTTTAGCCATTACGTTCATCTCCTCTGTTGGGGGCACAACAGGAAAGCTAATAACAGGCCAAGTCGATTATTATCCAGCAGCCATAATGATTGTAGCTAGTTTAATAGCTGCACCACTAGGGGCAAAGGCTGGTAAAAGCTTGAATATAAAAGTATTACAAAGTATATTAGCTGTCCTCATTTTAGCTACTGCATTGAAAATTTGGATGGATATTTTATAGGAGGGGGGAAAGGGTACAATGAAAATAGAAGTGTTTTCAGATTTCTCATGTCCATTTTGTTATATCGCAAAAAGGGAATTAGAGCGTGCGATAAAAGAGGCTGGATATACAGGTCAAGTAGACATCGAATTTAAATCTTACCAAATTGATCCGACCGCATCCAAAGAGGTAGGTCAAAATTATTATGATTATGTCATGGCGCACCAAAAGGTATCATTTGAAGAAGCTCAACAAATGATGGCTGACATTATAGAACGAGCTAAAGAAGTGGATCTTCCTTATAATTTTGCTGAAATGAAAAAAGTGCATACCGAAAACGCCCATCGACTAGCAAAATGGACGAAACAATTCGGTAAAGAAGCGGTATTTATAGAAGCGTTAATGGCTGCTCATTTGATAGAAGGTAAAGATTTAAATGATAAGGCAGTATTATTAGCGGTTATAAAAAAATTAAACTTGAATGTTGCTACAGCTAAAGAGGTGTTGGCTAATCCACAAGCTTTTATGGAAGAGTTGGATAAAGACCGCTATGATGCCCAACAGATTGGCGTGCAAAGCGTACCGTTCTTTGTCTTTGAAAATCGTTACGGCATTAAAGGTGCTGAGCCAAATGAAGTATTTGTGCGTACATTGCATCAAGCGGCAGAAATTGCAGGCATTAAACCAACTTTAAATTAGGTGTCAGGCACCGAAACAATTTTGAATTTTATGAACATTCAACATGTAGTATGCCAAGTGTTTCTTGGCATACTATTTTTGTTTTTTCTACCTAGAACAGTGGATTTTGATATAAAGTCAGCGCTGTATTAGCAGAAACTATAGGGTACTTCAAGAGGTATTAAGGATTGCTTTTATTGTTATAGAACAAAATATTTTGTATAATAATTCCATTTTTATTGTCTTTATGGTTCTATTACTGTGAAGTGTGAGAAAAGTCACATCGTTCCATATATTATCTTGCTAGAATAAAATTAACATTCAAAGGGGGTATTGGTAATGAAGAAAATTGCTACTGGTATAGCGGGAACAGTCTTATTAGCCGCTACACTTTTTGTTGGGGCAGCAATCAGTGAAAAAATTTTAGGTGATGCGAATGGTGAGACACAAGAAGCGGGAGTGCAGACACAAATTCCAACAACGGCAGCTTCTCAAAAGGTAGTCTACGCACCACCGAGTATCGAAGAAGTACCCGATGGACCGATGAAAGAAGCTATCTTATTTGGTTATGAGCTTGTAAATAATACGCACGTTGCTGCGGATGAATATGTAGGAAATCAGTTATCTTGCACAAGCTGTCATGCTGGTGCTGGCTATGATGAACAAGCCTCTTCATTAGTTGGCGTTATGGCTAACTATCCACAATATATCGCACGTTCTGGAGGAATTGTGACAATTGAAGAACGCATTAATGGCTGTATGGTACGGAGTATGAACGGTAAAAAGTTTGAAATGAACAGTGACGAGCTTGAAGCGATGGTTGCTTATTTTGCTTACATTTCACAAGGAGTACCGATTGGAGCAGAGCGTGAATGGGCAGGCACAAGTAATATGAAAAATATACCTGTTCCAGATGTAGCGAACGGTGAAGAACTATACGCTCAATCTTGTATAGCTTGTCATGCAGCAGATGGTTCTGGTACTGGCGCTAATACAGGTCCAGCATTATGGGGCGATAATTCCTTTAATGATGGTGCAGGTATGGCACGTATGTCTAAAATGGCTGGCTATATAAAAAATAATATGCCAGTTGGAGCAGGTGGTTCTTTAACTGATCAAGACGCCGCTGACTTAGCTGCCTACATTTTATCGCAGGATCGACCAGAATGGGCTAACCATGATAAAGACTGGCCAAAAGGTGGTCGTCCAAACGATTTAATGGACAAAGAGAAACGAGACCAAGTAAAAAATGGCACGATTGATTGGGAGCAAGTACTTTCTACGAATTAAAAAGTGACAGGCACCAAAACAATTCTGAATATTGTCAGTAAAAAACCCACTGAGATTCCTGCGGCTTTCGAAATGCCATCGGGAAGCGAGGTGGATTTTTACGTTTTAGAAGTTCTGATAGGCATCTGTATAGGAGAAATAAGGGAACTGGCGCCAACTTATCTTGCTGTCTTTAGTAGTTTGTAAAAGAAAGTTAGTACATGAATTTGGTATACTAACAGTATTAGCAGTATTAGGAAGAACAATGGGAGGTGGCGCTAGTTGGTTTACATAAAGTTACTTATTCAAATTATATTTGTTGCAGGAATTATTTATTTTGTTAGTGGTCGTTTAATAGGCTCAAATATAAACTTTGTCAGAAGAGTACTATCGGTTGTTATTAGTGTTACGCTTACATCCTTTGTTTATTGGTACTCCTATTTGCGTCATCGAGATTTTTTATCGGAATCCATGATGCAAACCGTTACCGAAGTAAGCACGCTTATTTGGATAGGTAGTATGTTGCTTATTTCCATGCTACTCTACCTCGTATTCGAACTTTTTGATCCAATAGGGATGAAGGGCGGAGAGCGTCGTAATGGACAAAAAACAATATTGTTGAGACTCCGAAGCTACTGGCGACAGCAGAAGAGACTGCGTCAGGTGCTAAAAATAGCCGTTACAAACGGTATTGTGCAAACAATTAAATATGCAAGACAGCGGGAAAATGAGAAGGAGCTTGCTATTGCGTTGCGCTCTACTTTAGAGCAATGTGGTGGGATATTTATTAAATTTGGTCAAGTACTTTCAACACGTAAAGAATTATTTTCTCCTATTATTATAGATGAGTTAAAGCATTTACAGCAAAGTGTTAAGCCATTACCACACGAGCAAGTTACAAAGATTTTAGAGGATTCCCTACCGATGTCTGTAGATGATGTATTTACAAACTTTCAAATGGAGCCATTGGCAGCAGCTTCTATTGGACAAGTACATAAGGCACGACTGAAAAATTATGAAGAAGTCGTGGTCAAGCTATTGCGTCCAGAAGTAAAAGGAATTATGCGGGATGATCTTGATATTTTAGAGGAATTTGCTAATTGGTTTTCAAACAAGTCTACTTGGGCAGAATCATTAGGCTTCCGAGAGTTAGCAGGTGCATTTGCAGATGGCTTACGAGAAGAAATTCATTTAGATATTGAAGTGCGCAACACTTTACAAGTAACGAATGCTCTTGCCAAAAGTGAATATAAAGTACGTATCCCTAAAATATATACAGAGTTTTGTGATGAAGACATCATTGTAATGGAATATATTCGTGGGAAAAGTGTTGCTGAGGGGTCATCTGAATTTAGACGATTAAATATTGACCATAGACAATTCGCAAGAACAATTTTGTATTCCTTTTTTGAACAAATGTTATTTTCGGGAATATTTCATGCGGATCCGCATCCTGGAAATATTTATATTGATGAGACGGATGGGGGACCCATTCTCCTCGATTTCGGAGCTGTAGGACGGCTAGGAGCTACTCAACAAGAAGGCTTAAAGTTATTTTTATTAGGTATTCAACAAAATGACTCCAGTATTTTATACGATGGCTTAATGCTGCTAGTAGAAAATAAGGAACATGCAGAGCGTAGTAGAATAGAACAGGCAATGGATCAAATATTACTTAAAATATCTTATGTAGATCGTATTCCAACTGAGGAATTAATCCATTCATTGTTTACGGTCGTACGTGATTTTGGGCTTGCGTTCTATCCTTCTGTTGGTTTAGCGCTTCGATCATTAGTCACTTTAGATGGGACTTTACGTGTCATAGATCCGCAATTTGATATTTTTTCAGAAGCTAAAGATTTTTCTGCTTCCTATAGGAGAGCTGCATTTTTAAGACCATTTAAAGAACCGGTAGCAACAAAAGATCGAGTGCAGGAAGAACTGTCGATGCTGCTTCCTACTTTACGAAAAATGCCAAGACGAATTGATCAGCTAATTCAAAGAGTAGAAAGCGGAAAAATTATTTTACATCATGATATTTTTTCAGATGAACATAACTCACGTTTCATTACCCAGCTATTTGCTCGATTCGTACTATTACTTGTCGGCATTACATTTGGTATTATCTCAGTTGCACTGCTAGCAATATCTCAGTTCATTCATGAGCCGTACGCCGTGTATTTAAATACTGCCGCATATTTAGGGCTGTTCTTATGTGCCATTTTATTAGTACGACTATCTATCCAAGCTTTACGCTCAATGAGGTAAGGGGTATTTCCTTAACTTTAGTGTTAACAAACAGAGGTACTCAGGTTTTGGAGCTTATGGCGGGACGTATGTGGAAACGCACAGAACGTAAGAGTCAACAAACCGCTTGCAATCAAGGGTTGCGCTTACATGTGAGTCCGTGGAAAGCATTGGCGCTTAGCAGAGGTTCACTAGTAGTTTAGTCTATGAAATCATTAGATTCTAAGGTAGGGGATGTTTCCCCTACCCTTTTTATATTACAAAAAGATTACAAATAACAGAGGTGAAATGCACTATTTAGAGAAATTTGACGTAATTTGTAGCGTTATATTAACGTTTTGTAGATAAAAGTCGTTTTAAAGACAATGTTACAATTATATTTCGAGTTTTACTAAACTATTAAAACGGTCGGAAATAGTATAAAAGTTACGGCAATAGTGCTAAACTTTAAAAGGCTAATCAAAACATAAGAATTTAAATTGATCGTTCATGTATTTACATAGGAAAATAAAGAGCGAAATTGATAGATGAAGGGAAATGAAGACCCATGGGTAAGCGTAATAAATGGCGTAAGTCGATGGTGCTAGCAGTAGCACTTGCAGGCGGCCTATTATTTAATACAGTTCAACCGATTGAAGCGCACGCTGAAGAAACATCTCAGCAAATGATAGATAAAAAAGCAAAAATTGATGCGGAAGTTAAAAAATTAGAAACAGAGTTAGATCAACTTCAACAAGAAATTGATCAAAAAGTAAAAGTATTTAACCAAGTACAAGCAGATATAAAAGAAGTAGATGCAGGTATTGTTGAAACTGAAAAACGTATTGAGCAACGTTCAACTATTTTAAGCGAGCGTATGGCTGCATACCAAGCTCAAGATAACACAGTGGGTGTATACTTAAGCGTTGTTCTAGAAGCAAAAAGCTTTGCAGATTTAATGGACCGTGTCGTAGCGGTAAAAACATTAATGGATGCTGACCAAGAGCTAGTAAATCAACAAGAAGCTGACAAAGCGAAATTAGAAGAACAAAAAGCAACATTAGACGAGAAACAAAAAGAGCTTCAAAAACAATTCCAAGAGCTTCAACAAAAGGAAAGCGAAATGGAAGTGAAAAAAGCTGAAAACCAAGCAAAATCACTTGCATTAAAGGCACAAATTGCAACGAAACAAGAAGAAGAGCGTCTTGAAGCAGAGCGTAAAGCAGCTGAAGAAGAAGCAGCTCGTTTACGTGCACTTCAAGCAGCTACACCTGTAGTGCATGTCAACAACAATAACAACAACACTAACACTAGCGGTAAAAATAACGGTGGTAGCAAACCTCAACCAATCATAGTTGGATCTGGTTCAGGTACTGCATCTTCAGGTGATGCTATTTCTACAGCGAAGCAATTCCTAGGTCGTTCATATGTTTGGGGTGGCAGTAATCCTACAACAGGCTTTGACTGCTCAGGTCTTGTACAATGGTCTTACAAGCAAGCGGGCGTATCATTACCTCGTACAGCATCACAACAATATTTATCAACAAAACGAATTTCAGCAAGCGAAGCTCGTGTTGGTGACTTAGTATTCTTCAGCTATGGCTCAGGCGTAGCGCATGTTGGTATTTACCTTGGCAATAACACAATGATTGATGCTCAAAATAAAGGGGTAGTCATTGAGTCACTTGATTGGTGGAACCAATACTTAGTAGGCTTCGGTCGTATTCAATAAGCCTCTATTAATTAGACGATTATAATAGCAAAAAAGTTAAATATATTATTAAATAGCATCCATTATCATCACTAGATAATGGATGCTATTTTTATTTAGAAAAAATAAGAGTAGCTAGCGGCCGCTGTTTGCATTCCCCAGGCAGGTAGCGGAATAATCGAACGCATCTTAAACAATGGCGTTTATTAATTCATAAATTTTAATTGTAGTAAATAGACGATAATGTAAGGCACTCTCTGTTTAAATCGAGAGTGTCTTTTAGACTTTTGAGGCGCAATAAAAACATTTTCATTCTATTAAATTTTAAAATTGAATTTGATAACACCAGTTTCTTTTAAGGTGAAAAAAAGAATGATAATGAATGGCCCTAAGAGTAAGCCAATGACGCCAAACAATTGCAAACCGACAAACATCGCGATTAATGTTGGCAAAGGGGGTAAGCCGATGTGAGCACCCATTACTTTAGGCTCTACAGTGCGCCGAATAATTAATAAGATTGCTGCAAGAACAAAGAGCTTTATGGCAATCGCTGTATTACCGATTAGGAGGTGATAAGTTCCCCAAGGTGCTAAAATAATAATTGAGCCAAGGAAAGGGATAACATCTATAATCCAAATAATAATGGTCATGACTAGTACATATTTCGGTTGAATAAGTAGTAAACCAACAAGAGTCACACCAGCTATAATAAAGCTAACAAGAATTTGAGCTTTCATAAAACCGAAAAATGCATCTTTTAAGCGATTAGTAATAATTTTCAATTTTTCTTCAGTTGATGGCTTTAAATATTTATAAGTTGTCTGTTTTAACTTTGGTAAATCTAGCATAAATAAAAATAGGGCAATCATATAAACGAGAAGACTAATAAAGAGGCTTGGAATTTGTGAAAAGAAGGTCGTAACTTTGGTATAATTAAAGAAGTTTAAAAAAGATTCTTCAACCTTCTCAATGAAGTCGGTTGTCGTTTTTTGAAGTGAAGCACTCACTTCAGTTGGAAAGTCTTCTGTATATTTTGAAATATTCTCTTGCATATGACCCCACATCTCGGATAATTTAGAAATATAGTAAGGTGCTTGCTTTGAAATGGAAATAATTTGCGACATTAGTTGTGTAATAGTAAAGTAACAAATAATAGAAATAAAAATAACGCTTACTATGTATATAAAAGCTACAGCTATTTTTCGAGACATTTTCCATTTTCGTTTAAAGAACATAACAATGGGTTCTAATAAAAAAGCTGTAACACCTGCTAAAATAATTGGCACGGAGACAGGTATGATAAAATATGCGGCTACAAGTAGGCAAATAATCGCTAGCGTTCGTATAATCAACTTTCGAGTTATAAATCTATTCATAAGCTCTCCTTTTTATCATTAAATTTTAAGTACAGTGTAACAAAAAAATTTTAAATTTGAAAACGTTCTGAAAGAATGAAGGTAGGGATAAATCATGGAAAAAGAGATTTTGCAACTTTTTAGTAATTTAGCAGAGCGTGACCGTGAGATTGAATACGAGTCGTATAGAAAATTAATAAAAATCATGCAAGAACCAGTAGATTGGACATATGCAGTGTGGGAACAACTTATTAAAGCCCTTACATATACAGATGGACATGCTCGTGCACGGGCAGCGCAGTTTTTATGTGCATTAGCAGCAAAAAGTGACCCAGAAGAACGTGTTTTAGATGATTTTTTAAAAATTTGGGCAGTCACGTATGATGAAAAAACATTAACAGCAAGGCATGCCCTGCAAGCAATTTGGCAAATTGGGCTTGCTGGACAAGTTCAAAGAGATTTAATTGTTTCGTATTTAGCAAAAAGGTTCCAAACTTGTATTGACGAAAAGCAACCATCGCGTATTCGATATGATATTATTGTATCCTTTAAGAAGTTGTTTGATGCTACGAACGATCATAATTTACTAGATATTGCAAAGCGATTAATAGATGAAGAGCAGGATATGAAATACAAAAAGAAATATAAAACCGCCATCCGTTAAAATAGCGAGATGGCTATTTTTATGCCCAAGCGTGTTGTTTTGAAGAAAGAAAAGTTATTGATTATAATAAAAATAGGAGGATGGATTCAGTTTTTGATAGGTCTTATATACTGACGTAAGCTATCGTATAAGTGAGAGCCAGAAACTATCCATAAAGAGGAAACAAGTAAATCTGCAACAGTATATAGCATAGTAACAGTATAAATATTGTAAATTAGAAAGGGTCGAGAAAATGGGGATTTATAATTATTTAGTGAAAAAGCCAAACGGTGAAATTTTATCAATGGAGACGTATCGAGGAAAGACAATGTTAATCGTTAATACCGCCAATCAATGTGATTTTACATATCAATTTGAAGATTTGCAAAAAATGTATAATAAATATGGCAAGGGAAATTTCATTGTTTTAGGTTTCCCGTGTAATCAGTTTGGACAGCAGAACCCAGAAGATGGAGTTGAGACAACTCAACTTTGTCAGCTTAACTACGGGGTAACTTTCCCGATTTTTGAACTAGTTCAAGTTAATGGAGAAGAGACACATCCATTATTCAATTATTTAAAGCACGAAGTAGATTTTCGTGAATTCGGTAAGGCGAATATGCAGGAAAAGATGTTAGCTGAAGCTATTATCCAAATTGCACCTAGCTTTTTAGATGGACGTAACATTCGTTGGAACTTTACAAAATTTTTAGTAGATAATCAAGGAAATACAGTCGAGCGCTTTGAACCAACAGATTCACAATTAGATATTGAGCAAGCTATTGAAAAAATTTTATAGCTAGCCATTTTAATCAGAATTTTTAGGCTGGAATAACAAATAGCTAATCACTATGTAGAAATAGTGCTAAGTTTTGTATATATATTTTCGAATATTCCACAATCTCACAACTATTTTTTCAAATCAATATATGATAAACTGCTAATCAAGTGAATAATTCTTGCAGAATAATGGTGCTAACTTTAGCATAATCGGGAATTCGGTGTAAAACCGAAGCTGTTTCCGCAACTGTAAGTACAAGAATCATAAAAAATGCCACTGTCGAAAAGGGGAAGTCCTAAGATGGGAAGGTTTTATGATATCGCAACTGATTAGTGGTAGCGAACTGTACGAGCCAGGAGACCGACCTTTATTTAATGTATAAAAACTCTTCGGAAGCTAGGAGGATATACGGCAAATACATAAGCGATGTCGCATGGGCGGCACTATATATGCTATTTTCGTCGTTCCTAGGGAGCGGCGTTTTTTTATGCACCTATAAAGCAAAATCTGTTCATGAAAGAAAGAAGGGACTAGTTATGAAAAAAGATGCTCGTTATTCTTGCTACCCATTCATGCGTGAAAAAATATCTACTGTAGATTTTGAGATTCGTACGGATAGTTTAACAACTCATGTCGGTGTAGCATTAACGGCTGTAAAAGCAGAAGCAGTTGAGGTTGTAGCGACAGATTTATTGACGATTTTGCCAATGGCCTACCATGTAAATGGCTCAGTACGTGGCAAATTAGCAGTAACGGAAGAAGATTTAGTATGGCTTAGTGATCGCTATGATTTTTATGTGGGGCATGTAAAGGAAGAAATACAGAACTTTGTTTTACCACAAGGAACGGGGGCTGCAACAGCGCTTCATTTATGTCGTAGTGAGGCAAAAAAATCATACCGTGTTCTACATAAAGTTTCTGAGGAAAGAGAAGTACCAGCAATTCTTTTCGATTACTTAGGATTATTAGCGAATGTATTTTTTGTAATGGCTGTATACATGAATCAGCAAGCTGGTATTGCTGAAATACCGTTTATAAGCAAATCATACCCTATGAAGAAGAAGAAGGAGAATGTGTAAAGTGAAGAAACTAATTAATTTCCAATGGATTACAATATTAATGTTAGCACTTGTATTGGCAGGGTGCGGTACAGCAGATGAAGCCAAAAAGGACGATACATCATCTAAAGAAGGACAACAAGCTGAGCAAACAGGCTATAAAGTGACAGATGATCGCGATGTCGAAGTAGCATTTGATGCAGTACCAAAAACGATTGTGTCACTACAACCAAGTAATACAGAAATCTTATTTGCACTAGGCGTTGGAGATAAAGTTATTGGGGCAACTGAATATGATACGTACCCAGAAGAAGCAAAAGATATTGAACGTGTTTCAGACTCTGTGACATTTAACACTGAGCGAATTGTGGCTTTAAAGCCAGATGTCGTAATTGCTTATTCAACAGGCAATGCCGAAACACTTGATGCGCTAAAAGGTCTTGAAGATGCAGGCGTAAAAGTATTTGCAATTAAATCAGCAGCTTCATTTGAAGATGTATATGGAGATATTCAACAAATTGCTGAAGTGATGGGTGTTAAAGATAAAGGTGAGCAGTTAAACGAAAGTATTAAAGCGAAAATTGCAGATGTACAAGCAAAAGTCAAAACTGTAGAAACACCGAAAAATGTCTACTTAGAAATTAGCCCTAAGCCAGATATTTATACAACAGCAGCTGGTACTTTCCAACAAGAAATTCTTGATGCAGCGAATGTGAACAATGTATTTGGTGATCAAACAGGATGGGTAAAAGTTTCTGAGGAGGATGTTATTGCGAAAAATCCTCAAGTTATTTTAACTACAGTAAACTATGTAGAAGATGCAGTAGGTGAAATTCTTGGGCGTGATGGATGGAATACAATCACTGCTATTCAAGATAAAGCGGTAAATTATATTGATACTGATATTTCAAATCGCCCAGGTCCACGTATCGGTGAAGCTGTAGAGATGGTAGCAAAATCAGTATATCCTGAGTTATTTAAATAAGGATAAAGAATAATAGCCCTTGGGCAAAAGAGATTAAGTGTTAGATTGATGGCAATCAATCTAACACTTTTTTGCAGTGAACGGTATTTTCCACTACTGTTTTCCTCGGGCGCACGGGCTTCACAGGCGTCTAACGGCGCTATTCCTAAGTATATCGGCGATTTAGGAGCATCTATCGGCGCCATTCCCAAGTATATCGGCGATTCAGAAGCATCTATCGTCGCTATCTCCATGTTTATCGGCGATTCGCTCTCAATCTCTTCAAAAAGGCATTGGATAATTGGTATTATCTTCATTTGTTCTATAAAATAGAAGTATAGATAGATGATTGCTTAAATAAGGGAGGCGTAGTGGATGACACAGTTTGACATGAAGGTTATTCCGTTTGAGGCAGTCTTGAATTTCCGCGATATGGGTGGCTATAAGGCCCGAGATGGTAGAGTAGTTAAAAATGGATTGCTCTATCGCTCAGCTGCACTAGGTAAGATGACCCCAGCGGATAAGGAGCGCTTTGAAGCATTAGGAGTAAAAACAATCTTTGATTACCGCGATCAACACGAGGCACTGAATAATCCTAACCCCTCGTTTAAGGGCGCACAGTATATTCATATACCTGCAAAGGGCAATCACGCGTTTGAGATGCCGACAAATACTGGTGGCCATAATTTTTATAAAGTTGTTAGCCCAGAGATGTTCCGAGATTTTTACGCACAAATGCCATTTAACAATGCTTCATTTAAAAAGTTAATATCCACAATTCAAAATCCAGATAATTTAGGCCTCGTCCATCACTGTGCCGTAGGAAAAGATCGAACAGGAATTGGCGGTGCCCTCATTTTGCTTGCATTAGATGTCCCTGAAGAAACTATTATGCAAGATTATTTAGATACTAATATATACTTACGTCCCATGGTAGAACGAATGGCACAAGCAATTCAAAATACTTTTAATGACCATGAATTACAACAGTTCCATGCATTAATGTCTGCACGTGAGGATTATTTACAGGCTGCATTCGATGCTATTGATAGTCGTTATGGTTCGAAAACAGTATTTTTAGAGAAAGAGTTTGGTTTAACAACAGAAAAACGCCAGCAATTACAAGAAAATTGCTTATGCTAATAGCCCACCCTTTCACAGTAATTCAGTGAGAGGGATTTTTTTGTAAGCAATTCAAAATATTTTTTTATTAGCTATCCTTTACAGTGGCAAATCTGTGATAAGATACAATAGATTTTTATGTAAAGTATAGAGAGAAGTGAAGTTGTTGGGACAAGCGATAAGAGAGAAACATTCGGCGGACCAGTTTAGTTTATTTCATTTAACATGGCCGATTTTTTTAGAAGTTTTTTTATTTATGTTAATGGGATTAGCCGATACATTTATGTTAAGTGCCTTATCGGATAACGCTGTATCTGGTGTCGGCGCAGCAAATCAATACATTCATATTGCGATTTTAATACTTGAAGTAGTGGGTAATGGTGCTGCGATAGTTGTCTCGCAATATTTAGGTTCAAAGCGATTTTTAGAAGCTACAAAGATTTCGGCGTTAGCTATTACGTTGAACTTAATTCTAGGGCTTATTATGAGTGCTCTATTTTTCTTAGGCTCAAGCCATTTAATGACGATGATGAATTTAAAGGGTGATGTTCTACAATATGCCCAAAGCTATTTAGTCATTATTGGTAGTTTTATTTTCTTACAAGCGATTATTAATGCGTTAGCAGCTATTATTCGTGTCCATGGTTGGACGAAGCAAACAATGTACGTATCACTCGGTATGAATGTTATTCACGTCGTGTTAAATTACGGATTGATTTTTGGTAATTTTGGAATGCCAGAATTGGGTGTGAAAGGAGCTGCTATTTCCTCAATTATTAGTCGTGGACTTGCAGTTATTGTTTTTTCATGGTTGTTGTATCAAGTAATGGAGATACGTGTGAAAATCGAATACTTTTTTACTTTTTCAAAAGAGTATGTACGAAAAATTTTAAATATCGGATTACCTTCTGCATTTGAACAAGTACTTTATCAATTTTGCCAAATTGTTTTCCTCTATTATGCAACGTATATAGGATCCGAAACACTTGCAGCAAGACAATATGCAATGAATATTTCGATGTTTACATACTTGTTTGCGGTTGCAATCGGTACAGGGACAGCTATTATTATAGGTCGCTATGTAGGCGCTGGTAAAAAAGACGAGGCGTATCAACAGTTATGGATAAGCGTGCGTTCAGCTTTTATTTTCACAATACTAATGGTGAGTGTAGTGACAATTTTCCGCAAACCGTTAATGAGCATATTTACAGATAATCCAGAGATCATCGCGATTGGTGGGTCTGTATTAGCATTGAGTATTTTATTGGAAACAGGTCGTACGATGAATATTGTTGTTATTAATTCATTACGTGCTTCAGGCGACGCAAGATTTCCTGTGAAAATTGGATTTTTATCGATGGTCTGTATGAGTTTGCCGCTTGGCTATTTGTTTGTATTTGTATTAGATTGGGGACTAGTCGGGATTTGGTTAGCTATATCAGCAGATGAATGGATGCGTGCTATTATCGTATACTTTAGATGGAAAAGTCGAAAGTGGGAGCGTTATGCAATTGTCTCACCTACAGACCAAAAGGAGGCGAATTAAATGGGAGCACTTTCTAAACGTGCTGCAGGAGCGGCATTAATAAATGCAAATATTGGACTATTTGCTTGTCCAATTTGTCAGGAATCCATGCAAGTCTATGAGCAAGGAAGGCTTACATGCTCAGCAAACCATTCCTTTGATATTGCAAAACAAGGTTATGTCAATATGCTGACGCATAGTGCAGCTTCTAAATATAGTAAAGATCTTTTTGAATCTCGTAAAACAATTATTGATAGTGGTTTGTATGACCCATTAGAAGAGAAAATAGCAGAGCTAATAGGAGAAGCCAAAACAGTACTTGATACAGGCTGTGGAGAGGGATCACATTTAGCCCGTATTATGACGCAAAAACAAGGTATTGGCATTGGTATTGATATTGCAAAAGAGGGTATTCTTGCAGCTGCTCGTCATTATCCAAAGCAAATTTGGTGTGTTGGAGACTTAGCAAAAAGTCCTTTTGCCAAGACAAGCTTTGATGTCATTTTGAATATTTTATCTCCAGCAAATTATGAGGAGTTTAAACGCCTACTTACATCAAATGGATGTGTCGTAAAAGTGGTACCACAAAGTGGCTATTTGCAACAAATACGTTCACAACTTTATGCTGATTCGGCAAAAGAAACATACTCTAATGCACAAACTGTAGAGCGCTTTCGGGAAAGTTTCTCACATGTCACAGTAGAACGTATTACTTATACAGTGCCACTTGCTTCGGTGCTAGTGCCTGCACTGCTTGAAATGACGCCGATGGGCTGGCATAAGGAGCAGCATGCAGAAGTTTGTGTAAATGAAATCACGATTGATGTTGATGTCCTAGTTGGTCGGGTATAAATCAAATAGATTTGACTTGGACAATTGCAGTATATAACTCTTTTCGATTACAATGGTAATAACTATTGAATAAGGTAGGAATAAAACAGTGTATAAATTTACGGCAAATCTTGTCAAATTAATATTAAAATTATCGGGTTCAAAAGCTCGGGTATATGAAGAGCAAAACTTACCGAAAGATGGTGGGTTTATTATTGCATGTACACATACAGGGTATGTGGATATTTTAAACTTAGGTGTTTCGGTCTTGCCTCGTGAAATTCACTTTATGGCGAAAAAACAATTGTTTGATATTAAGGGCCTTGGCTGGCTTATTGACCATTTAAACGCCTTTCCAGTTGACCGTGACAACCCAGGACCAAGTGTTATTAAAGTTCCATCACAATTGCTGAAAGAGGGGAAAATTGTTGGAATTTTTCCATCAGGTACTCGGAACTCAGAAGGGTCTGATTTAAAGCAAGGTGCTATAACGATTGCACAGTTGTCTAAAACACAAATCGTTCCAGCTGCTTATGTTGGAGCGCGAAATGCTGGGGATGTGTTTAAGCGTGGAAAAGGTTATCTCATTTATGGTGAGCCATTTTATGTAACAGGAAAAGGGAAAGAAGGTCGTGAGGAATTTACACACCATCTTGAACATGAGCTTATCGCTCTAACAGAAGAATTAAATAAGCGAATTGCAGCAGATAAAAAATAATACGGACAGCACTCAAAATCAAGTTGATTTTGGGTGCTTTGTCGTAGGAGGTATTTTTAATGATACGCGTACTATTTGTTTGCCTAGGGAATATTTGTCGCTCTCCAATGGCGGAGGCAGTTATGCGAGATTTAATAGAAAAGGCAAAGTTGGATGACAAAATTAAAGTTGATTCAGCTGCGACAAGCTCATGGCATATTGGTGAGCCGCCACATCGCGGTACACAAGATAAGTTACGAGAATATGGTATCTCGACGCAAGGAATAAAAAGTAGACAATTACATAAGCATGATTTTGATCAATTCGATTACATTATTGGAATGGATGAAAATAATATTCGTAACATTTATACGATGCTTGGTAATCCCGATTCACCAAAAATTTTCCGTTTTTTAGATTTAACGGACCATCGAATGGATGTACCTGATCCATACTATACAGGGGATTTTCAGGAAACTTATAATTTAGTGCTAGAAGGCTGTCAAGCTTTATTGGCTAAAATGAAGCTTGAGAAAAAGTTATAATTAGTAAAATATTTAAAATGTTTAATACAGCATACCGTTCTGAAAACATTACTATAAACATTGGTATATCTAGCTTTGAGAGCATCAATATGTTATTATTTGCAGAGTAAAGATACGAAAAGTATTTAAATACCATTTGCAGATGTGCAGTTATGCATCTATGATTTTATAAACTTTATTTTCGAAAGAGAGTGGAAACAATGGGTCGTAAGTGGAACAATATTAAAGAAAAGAAGGCGTCAAAAGACCAAAGCACAAGTCGCGTGAATGCAAAATTCGGTCGTGAAATTTATGTAGCAGCAAAATCAGGCGAACCAGATCCTGAATCAAATCGCGCTCTTAAAGTTGTTCTTGAACGTGCTAAAACTTACAGTGTTCCTAAACATATTATTGAAAAAGCAATTGAAAAAGCGAAGGGTGGCGGCGACGAAAGCTTCGATGAATTACGCTACGAAGGTTTCGGACCAGCAGGAACAATGCTAATCGTGGATGCTTTAACAAACAATGTTAACCGTACAGCTTCTGATGTACGTGCGGCATTTGGTAAAAACAACGGTAACATGGGTGTAAGTGGTTCTGTTGCTTATATGTTTGATTCAACAGCCGTTATTGGTTTAGAGGGCAAGACTGCGGATGAAGTACTTGAAATTTTAATGGAAGCAGATGTCGATGCACGTGATATTCTTGAAGAAGAAGAGGCTGTCATTATTTATGCAGAGCCAGACCAATTCTTTGCTACACAAGAAGCACTGAAAGCAGCGGGTGTTGAAGAATTTACTGTTGCTGAGCTGACGATGTTACCTCAAACAGAAGTTACATTAACAGGTGATGATGTAGCGAAATTTGAAAAATTAATTGATGCATTAGAAGATTTAGATGATGTACAAAACGTTTACCATAACGCAGACTTAGGTGAATAATTTTTATTATAAGGCAGACCAGTAGCAATTCTTTGCTACTGGTTTTTAACTTGATTCAGAGAATTCCTACTACAATAAGTAAGGATGAGTGAGGAAAGTATGGACTAACTGCAAATGGGGGTATCTAAACCCGCTGAATCAAGTTAAAAGCACCGGCGGATGTCACAGATTTTTTAAAGGAGCTATTCGAGCAAGCTCGAAAAAAATCTGGACGCACTGACGCCGAGGCATCAGTGATTGGGCTTGATTCAGAGAATTCCTACTACAATAAGTAAGGATGAGTGCTAAAAGTATGGACTAACTGCAAATGGGGGTATCTAAACCCGCTGAATCAAGTTAAAAGCACCAGCGGATGTCACAGATTTTTTAAAGGAGCTATTCGAGCAAGCTCGAAAAAAATCTGGACGCACTGACGCCGAGGCGTCAGTGATTGGGCTTGATTCAGAGAATTCCTACTACAATAAGTAAGGATGAGTGAGGAAAGTATGAACTAACTGCAAATGGGGGTATCTAAACCCGCTGAATCAAGTTAAAAGACAGGCGGATGTCACAGATTTAAGGAGGAGAACTGTGCAAACTTTTTTAGCTATCATTATATTTTTAGTGACGTTATTTTTAGTCATTGTACAGCCACGGAAATTGTCAATTGGCTGGTCAGCATGTATAGGTGCAGCATTTGCCTTAATGCTAGGTGTTGTTACAATGAACGATGTCGTGGCAGTTACTGATATTGTTTGGAATGCAACATTGTCATTTATTGGGATTATTATCATTTCCCTCATCTTAGATGAAATCGGATTTTTTGAATGGGCAGCATTGCATATGGCACGACTTGCGAAAGGTAGTGGGATTCGGCTATTTATTTATATCGCCTGCTTAGGTGCGATTGTTTCTGCACTATTTGCGAATGATGGTGCAGCATTAATATTAACGCCAATCGTCTTAGCGATGGTAAGAAAGTTAAACTTAACAGAGCAAAGAGTATTTCCGTTTATCATAGCAAGTGGCTTTATTGCCGATACAACTTCATTACCGCTAGTAATCAGTAATTTAACGAATATCGTGTCAGCAGATTATTTTAATATAGGCTTTATGGAATATGCAGTGCATATGATTGTGCCTAATATCGTTTCTTTAATCGCTAGCATATTCGTGCTATATGTATATTTTAGAAAAGTTATTCCAAAGCAATATTCGATGGAAGCGTTAGTACATCCGTCAGTCGCTATTCGTGATCAAAAGTTATTTAATATTTCTTGGTACGTTATTGCAATATTATTACTTGGTTTCTTATCGAGTGAGTATTTTACTATTCCAGTGTCATTTATATTATGCAGTGTAGCAATAATCTTTTTATGGTTGGCACGGAGAAGTAAAAGCATTGATACGAAAAGAGTTATTAAAGGTGCACCATGGAGCATCGTGTTTTTCTCAATTGGTATGTATGTCGTAGTTTATGGTTTAAAAAATGTAGGGCTTACAGGTTTATTAGCGGATTTGTTAGAGCTGACTGTTCAGCAAGGATTGTTCGTCGCAACATTAACGATGGGCTTTGTGGCAGCGATTTTGTCTGCAGTTATGAATAATTTACCGACAGTTATGATTGATGCATTAGCAATTGCTGAAACAAGTGCAACAGGCACAATCAAAGAAGGTCTGATTTATGCCAATGTGATAGGGACGAATTTAGGGCCAAAAATGACACCGATTGGTTCCTTGGCTACATTGTTATGGCTTCATATATTGGCACAGAAAGGCATTAAAATAAGCTGGGGGCAGTACTTTAAGATTGGTATTTTACTAACGATACCGACACTTTTCATTACATTACTAGCATTAATTGCTTGGTTAGCAATAATATCGTAGTATAAAAGTCAAAATAGTTGAAAAAATAAAATATTCAGTAATAATAAGATTAGTATACTAGTAAAATGAAGAAGGAAAGTGCCAATAATATGACAAAAACAAATAAGTTAAGTAATAAGATTATTTTAATGTTATTAATGACAATAGTCGCTTTATTAATTGGTTTTATAGTAACTACTATTTACACAGCAAAATCAGCTGTAAATAAAACGATGGGCACACAGGCAGTTGCAATGGCAGGCAACATTGCTAAACAGTTAAATGTTGACGATTATATTGAGCTTTCAAAAAGCCCATCGGAGTCTAAATTATACTGGGAGCTACGAGAAGAGCTAAACGGATTACGTGAACAAAATGGCGTTCTCTATGCTTACACTTTTGCCGTGCCACAGGAAGATCAAAAGGTAAGATTTTTAGTAGATGGAATGCCTAAAGATGACCAAGAAAATGCAGGTAGCATTAATTCAGAATCATCTTCTACATACTATAAAGATCTTGAAAAAGTAATATCTACAGGCAGTTATTATTCAGCAATATTACATAGTGATTTTGGCGATTATTTATCAGGTACAGTGCCGTTAAAAGATGCATCAGGTACTATCGTTGCCTTTGTTGGCGTAGATATTGAGGCAACACAAGTAAGCGGCGTAACAAATGCCGTGCTAACTTCTGTTTTACCAGCCCTTATTGCTATTATGCTAATTTTAACGGCAATTTTGATGTACATAGTGTATCGTTATGTAAATCGTTCATTAAAACCGTTAAGTTATTTAGGGGAAGCGGCAGAAAGCTTTGCTCAAGGTGATATTGAGGAAGCAACAAAAGCGGTGGAACAAATTCAATTTAAAAATAAAAATGAAATTACAATTTTTGCACAAGCCTTCAAGGAATCGCTAATAAAGTTAAAAGACACATTACAAACAATTCAACATCGTACTGTTGCATTGCAAGAGGTTGTTGGGAAAATAGATGCTACGTCACAGCAAGTTGAAGCATCAAATTTAAAGATTGCAGACAGTATTATCGAGATTGCAGCTGGCAGTGAACAGCATCAGCAAAACAATAATGAAGTTGTGTTAACGATGAACGAAATGTCGATTGGTATTCAACGTTTAGCAGATTCGACTTCGGAAATAGCTGAGTCTTCTACCGCGATGACGGGATTAGTCGAATCGAATGTGAATCATTCTCATGAGGTAGTTTCACAAATACAAAATGTTGAATCTTCCGTCCTACGTACAGCTGGACATGTTGAAGAAATGGGCAATAGATTCCGATCAATCGAAGATATGGTTCAGGTTATTACAAATATTGCGGATCAAACAAACTTACTTGCATTAAATGCAGCTATAGAGGCGGCAAGGGCTGGAGAAGCTGGGAAGGGCTTTGCTGTTGTAGCAGACGAGGTACGTAAATTGGCTGAAATGTCTAAGACTTCTGCTGATGATATTCAAAAACATTTAATTAGCTTTAAAGATATTACAGAGCGTGCACTTTCTGAAATGGCAAGAAGTATGGAAGATGTCCAGGCAGGTAATATCGCAGTACAACATATAGGGACTAGCCTTTCTCAAATTTTACAATCTGTTGTGCTCGTCAATAATAAAATTCAGGATGATTCTGCAATCATAGAGCAAATGTCAGCAGGGTCAGAAGAAATATTAGCAACAATAGAGCAAATGCAAAGTATTGCACAGCAAAGTGCTATAGGAACTAAAGAGGTAGCGACAGCTTCTGATCTTCAGGTGGCAATGGTTACAGAATTAAATGATGTCGTGGAAATTTTGGAACGTACATCGAAGGAAGTAATTGAAGCGATTAATACTTTTAAATTATAAAGAATATCAAAAAACTATTTTTCTACACATCATATCCCTGTAGAAAGATAGTTTTTTTTGTTTGCGAAGAAATGTGTATATTAGCATATTTAAGCGAAAGGGTGAATAATATACACATTTATTGTGAAATACCCATTGTGTAAACTGTAAATCCATTCCATAATATTAATTAATGCATTAAACGATAGAAGTAAAAAGGGGTGTAAAGTATGAAATTTTTACGTTCAATACAGGGGAAATTAATTATCGTTTCAATGGCATTATTAATAGTGCCGAGCTTAATCATTGGGATAGTTAGCTATGGGAAAGCAAAGGATGGGATGGAAGGATTAGGTGAACAAGTTCTTCAAAATAGTGTTGAGTCTACTTTGCAATTAATCGAACTGGCAAATGAAAGTGTAGAAAAAGGTAACATTCCATTGGAAGTTGCGCAAGAAAGAGTACGAGAAGCACTACTTGGTCCAAAGGATAGTGAGGGAAAACGGCCAATCAATTATCCTGGTAATCTAGGTGAATATGGGTATATATACGTGTTAGACGATAAAGGGACGCTAACTACCCATCCGACACGTGAAGGAGATAACTTGTGGGATGATCAAGATAGTAGTGGTAAGTATTTTATTCGCGATGTAACTGAACGAGCATTAGAGGGTGGGGGCTTTACACAATATGAATTTGCACTGCCAGGTCAGGATGTTTTAGCTGATAAAATTATCTACTCAGAAAAAGATCCACATTGGGGATGGATTATAGCATCAGGTACATATATGCAAGATTTTAATAAGGAAGCCAATTCGTTGTTATTAGTTATTGGTCTGACACTATTAGGAGCTATAATTATCGGAACGGTTATCGTCATACTTGTTTCTAGACATTTAGCTTTACCAGTTAAAAAGTTATCAACTCGTGTACGTGAAGTGGCGCAAGGTAATTTAACGGTAGAAATAGAACACCTACAACGTACAGATGAGATTGGCCAATTAAACACAGGCTTTAATGATATGGTAGATCAATTAAAGACATTAATTACAAATGTGGAAGAATCTATTGCTGAAATTCAATCCACTTCATCTAATTTAACAGCCGTTGCTGAGGAAACAAATGCGTACGGTGATGAAATCGTGAAGGCAATTAATGAGGTTTCAAGAGGTGCAGTTAAGCAAGCTTCAAATGCTGAAGATACAAATCGTACAGCTATAGCGTTTGCTCAGCAAATAGAAGGACTACATGATAAAAATGAATTAATGCTTGATGCTTCTCAAACTATGAAGCATTCCAATGAAGAGGGGCTTGTAAACTTAAATAGTTTGAAGGACACATCACAAGAATCGTCTACGCTTATTAATAGTGTACAAACAGTGTTCAATAGCTTAATTGTTAAGGTAAGAGAAATTGAAGGCATTGTAGGAACGATTAATGAAATCTCCGATCAAACAAACCTTCTTGCACTTAATGCATCAATTGAAGCTGCTCGTGCTGGCGAGCATGGCAAAGGATTTGCAATAGTAGCGGAGGAAGTAAGGAAGCTAGCAGACCAAACGTCTGTTGCCACTGATTTAGTACGTACAACACTACGTGGTATCGAAAGTGAAACGAATTTAGTAAATGATGAAATGCAAAAAACAAGTGCTATTGTTCGAGAGCAAAATAATTCAGTGGGAATAATGGAATCTTCATTTAAAGAAATTGAATTGGCTGTTGAAAAAATTATAGCGATTATTGGAGACATGACTTCAGGTGTAGCATATTTAAATAGCTCTAAAGATGAGATGATGCAATCTATAGAAAGTATCGCTATGATTAGTGAGAAAAATGCAGCCGCATCAGAGGAAGTAACAGCTTCTGTTGACGAGCAACAAAGAGCTATACAATTAGTTAGCGAATCCTCAAACGATTTAACGGACGAAATCTCGGCATTACAGGAATCCATTCAACGCTTTACGATAAGATAGCCATTCAAGATGCTTGTACAGTAGCCTAAACTTTGTACAAGCATCCTTTTTATGTTTGGGACGTTGTAAGTAAAAAAGGGGTGTTGCATTTGAAAAGGTGGTTGGTGGGAGGAATCATAATTGTCGTTTGTATAGGTAGTGCCCTCTACATATGGCTAGGACAGGAAATTAAACGAGGGACACAGCCAGTCGCTGATGGAACTGCACAATATGCCATAGTACTTGGGGCGAAGGTAAAGCCTGGAGGGGTATTATCGCTATCTTTAAAGAACAGATTGGAAGAGACTGTAACCTATCTTAATAAGTATCCACACGTGAAAGTAATTGTATCGGGTGGTCAGGGGGCGGATGAGGATAGAACAGAGGCGTCTGCAATGCTTTCGTATTTACAAGAGAAGGGGATTGACCCTGAACGAATTTTAGTGGAAGAACAGTCAACATCGACATATGAAAATTTGCTATTCTCAAAGGAATTACTCCCAGAGGGAACGAAGCAAATTACGATCGTCTCAAATGATTTCCATTTGCAAAGAGCAAAGTATTTAGCGAATAAGCTTCAGTTAGAGGCGGATGTCGTTGTTGCAAAAACACCAAAATCGGTTGAAGCAAAGTTAAAGATTCGAGAAAGAGCAGCATTGTTAAAAACCTATATCATAGGTCATTAATGGTATATTTGCTTTCTTTCTTTAATATATTTGTCATATAATAGAAATATAATGAGTAAACGACAGAAAGAGGGTACTTCTATGACAACGTTTAAAGATTATAAATACAGCCGTCCAAACGTGGCAGCAATGAAAGAACAGCAATTAGCTTTAATCGAGCAATTTAAAGAAGCGCAGACTGTTGAGGCGCAAAGCGAGCTAATTGAAAAGTTAAATGAACTGAGTAATGAATATGCGACAATGGCTAACCTTGTATATATTCGTGCATCAATTGATACGAATGATACGTTTTATCAAGAGGAACGCGATTATTTTGATGAAGTAGGCCCAGAACTTGAAGAGCTTACAACAGAATATTATAAAGCATTAATAGCATCACCATTCCGTGAGCAGCTTGAAGAGAAATGGGGCCAACAGTTATTCGACTTAGCGTCCTATCAAATTAAAGGATTTTCTCCGCAAGTTATTGATTTAATGCAGAAGGAAAACAAGCTAGTTTCAGAATATAATAAACTAGTTGCCTCTGCCCAAATTGAATTCAATGGGGAAACATTAACATTAGCTCAGCTAGGGCCTTATGCAGAATCAACAGATCGCGAAATGCGTAAAGCGGCTACAGAAGCTCGCTTTGGCTTCTTTGCTGAGCATGAAGAGGAATTTGATCGATTATATGATGAGCTTGTCAAAGTACGCCATGAAATTGCGGTAAAATTAGGCTATAAAAATTATGTAGAACTTGGCTATATTCGTATGAATCGTATTGATTATAATGCGGAAATGGTGAAAAAATTCCGTGACCAAGTGCGTGATTTAATCGTTCCAGTTGCAACAAAATTATTTGAGCGCCAAGCGAAGCGTATCGGCATAGCAGACTTAAAGTTTTATGATGAAGCATTAAACTTCTTAACAGGAAATGCTACACCAAAAGGTGATGCGAATTGGATTGTGGCGAACGGTAAAAAAATGTATGAAGAACTATCACCTGAGACGGGTGAATTTTTCAACTTTATGATTGACCATGATTTAATGGACTTAGTAGCGAAAAAAGGAAAAGAAAGTGGCGGCTATTGTACGTTTATTGAAAACTACCATTCGCCATTTATTTTCTCGAACTTTAACGGTACATCAGGTGATATTGATGTGTTAACACATGAGGCTGGACATGCCTTCCAAGTATACTCAAGCCGTGATATTGGCATTCCAGAATATTTATGGCCAACATATGAATCATGTGAAATCCATTCGATGAGTATGGAGTTCTTCACATGGCCTTGGATGGAATTATTTTTCAAAGAAGATACAGAGAAATATAAATTTACGCATTTAAGTAGTGGCCTACTATTTCTTCCTTACGGTGTTGCTGTTGATGAATTCCAACATGTTATTTATGAAAACCCTACAATGACACCAGCTGAACGTAAAGCTGCATGGAAGAAAATCGAGGAAACATATTTACCACATCGTGACTATGACGGGAATAGCTACTTAGAATCAGGTGGCATTTGGCAACGTCAGGCACATATTTATGCAAGCCCATTCTATTATATTGACTACACGTTAGCGCAAATTTGTGCATTCCAATTCTGGAAACGTTCACGTGAAGAGTTTGATGCTGCATGGAAGGACTATATTCATTTATGTGGCTTAGGGGGCTCTATGTCATTTACAAAGCTAGTGGAGGAAGCTGGCTTAATTTCACCATTTGAGGATGGCTGTGTAGAATCAGTAATTGGTGTTATTGAAAACTACTTAAATTCAGTGGATGATACAAAATTATAGATTGCGATAGATTCTTTCGAGAGCTAATGAAAAAATTTGTGAACTTCTCTGGGAAACCGAGTTAGTTAGAGAGACTGGAACTTAGCTATTATTACTTTGCCATAAATAAAATTCAGCAAAGAAAGAGTACTAGTTGATGGTAGCGAAGGCGGTGACTCCTGTGGGAACGCACGCAATGTAAGCCACAACAAACCGCGCGCCAGCGACGGTTGCGGCTTACGTGTGTGCCCGCGGAAAGCAACCGCCGTAGCGGACATCAACGGCATTGCAAAAAGTGTTAGATTGATGGCAGTCAATCTAACACTTTTCTCATTTGTCAAAGATAAGTTGTTTTTTTGCCTGTTATCTTTTTTTATGTTTGTAATAAATACTAGGATACTTGCGAAATGGTTAATATATAAGTAGTATTTTCAGTAACTGCGATAAAAGGAAGTGAAGAACGTGACGAGGAAAGTATGGTTCCAAGTAGGAGTAGGCATTTTGCTAGTTCTACTAATACTTAAATATTTTATAGAAATTCATTGGCTCTTTTCACCGCTTGCGATTATTTTAAAAGCGATATTTGTGCCGTTACTGCTTGGTGGCGTGTTGTATTATGTGACTGAGCCAATTCAACGTTTTTTAGAAAAACGAAAATGGCCAAGATGGGCTAGTATATTAACAATTGTCGTTGGTTTGATTGCTATGGTCGTTGGCTTTGGCTGGGTTGTTGGAAATCCGATAGCTACTCAGCTTAATAATCTTGCAAAAAATGCACCGATGATTGGATCAAGTCTTCAAGATGCAACGGATTATGTTGTAAGCCTGTTCAGCAATAAGGATAATTTACCTCCACAAATAACCGAATTTATCGATAACCTCGCCAATTCCGTACAAAGCATTGCGGTCGTGGCAAGTAAATGGCTCGTATCATTTATACAGTCTATTGTGTCAGTTTCGTTATTAGCTATTTTAATTCCATTTTTCTACATATTTATGTTGAAGGATCATGAGAAATTTGCGCCTTCTATTTATAAATATTTTAGTGGTGAGCGTCGGGAATGGATTAAAAAGACGTTAAGTGAAATAGATGATGTATTACGTAGCTATATTCAAGGCCAACTGCAAATTAGTTTTTTATTAGCACTTATTATGTATGTTGGATATTTAATTATTGGCTTAGAGTATTCATTATTGCTCGTTATTTTTGCTTTCTTTATGAATATGATTCCGTTTATCGGACCGTGGATTGCCCTTACACCAGCTGTGATTGTGGCAGTTATTCAAGATCCAATGCTTGTTGTTTGGGTATGTGTTGTTACACTGATTGCGCAGCAGATTGATAGTAACTTCATTACTCCTAATGTAATGGGGAAATCACTCGATATCCATCCGTTAACAGTTATTACAATTATTTTAGCGGCAGGAAATATCGCAGGCTTCATAGGAATTATCATTGCCGTTCCGTTTTATGCGGTATTAAAGGTTATTGTTTCGAATATTTATGATAAACGAATTGCCATAAAGAAAAAGGCTACGAAGTCAGTATAGGGGTCGAATAAAATGGAACAAGAGATTGTTAAAGTTTTTAATGAGCAGCATGAACAAATTGGTACGGCTACAAGAGCTGAAGTGCATGAAAAAGGCTTATGGCATGAGACTTTTCACTGCTGGCTTGTTAATGAGAACTATATTTATTTCCAAATTCGTAGTGCGCAAAAAAAGGACTATCCAGGGCTGCTTGATATTACAGCAGCAGGTCACTTACTGGCTATTGAGACAGTGGAAGCGGGCATACGAGAAGTAAGAGAAGAATTAGGATTAACAATCGATATTGATGAAATCGTGAAAATGGGTATGACTTCATGTAGTATCGTTTCTGAAAAAATGATTGATAATGAATTTTGCCATGTTTATTTGTACCCTTTTGAAGACAATTGGGATTCTTTTAAGTTGCAATATGAGGAAGTTTCGGGTGTTGTGCGAGCAAAGCTTGATGAAGCCGAAGATTTCTTTTTAGGAAAAACCGTCACGTTAAATATTGAAGGATATGAATATTTTCCAGATGGACAACGTGCGAGAATAGTACGTCCTGTAAGCACAGCGCAATTTGTTCCATATCGTGAGTTGTACGTTGCACATGTTATAGATTTTGTGAAAAACTCAATGTACAGTCGATAAAATAGCTTCACAGTATTTTAGAAAAACACGCTTCATGCTGCTACACGCCCGAAAAGGTTGTAGTTTATAGCATGATAGCGTGTTTTTGTTTTTTGTTGTGACGATGCTAGTGACAAGTCTTTCTATAAAAAATGGACATTAGGAAGGTAATAATAGTTTAATAGAGAAATATATGTAATTAAACAAATTGGATGAACGGATATAATAAAATTTCGTACAAATGAGGAGGTTGAAAATGACACAGTACTTTAATGAGCTTGCGAATCGATTCAATTGGCACAGTAAATATCAAATTTGGATTGCTAGTATGGAGCACCCACTTTTTGAATTAATCGAAGGTGTAATCGCACCAACTATATTACCATTTCAACAGCTAACATCTCATAGTGAACAAATTTTCCAAGCAATTCAGAACGAAAATATGTTTCTCCTTTTTACGTATCCAGGCAATTATCAAATAATGCTTAATTTATTTGAATACAAAACATTTACCGATGGTGAATTAGTTGTGTTATTTCACTATTTATATCCCTATTACACACAAGCAGCTATTAAACGAGAAAGATACAAGCTAGGGAAAGTGATTGAAAGTACTAGAAGAGCCTCGGCAACGTTAAATACCGAAGAAATATATAACAATATTTTATCTTATGCGATGGATGTCATCCCAAATTGTGATATTGGAACTTTATGGTGGTTTGACGAAGAGAAAAACAAACTCACATGTAAAGCCTCTGTTGGGAACATATTAAAGGGCATTAACAAAATGGAATTTGATATAAATGAAGGACCCGTTGGTTACACATTTAGAATGAACAGGCCGCTGTTGTTCAATCAGAACAATAATAGTATTTGGGATACGATAGGGAATATATCCAAAGAAAACTCTAAATACTGGGACCCATCATATGTGTTTACTGAAAACGTCAAATCATTTTTGACGTATCCTATTAATGTAGAAGATAAAGTAGAAGGAGTACTATTTTTATGCCAAATTGTTAAGCCCTATCCTTTGTCAGATGAAGATTTGCATTTACTACAGGGCTTTTCATCGCAAGTTGGAATATCTATTCGTAATGCAAGACAGTACTCGCATATAAAAAACTTGAATGACGTGTTGCTAAAACGAGATGATATTCACGCAACCCTTACAAAGCTATCCATACAAAATAAAGGGGTATTAAAAATCGTAGAAGAGATGTCACGTATGATGGGCAAAAATGTCCTTTTTGTTGATTTATTAGAAAATGAAATAACGCCCATTACAGAAAAACTCCCAGTTCAATTAACGTATAAAGATTTAAATGGCATTCTCCAAACAACACAAGAGCAACCATTCTATGAGTTAAAACGCTCTGGCTATGTGACGCATATTATTTATCCAATCCGTTCGATGCAAATTACATTAGGCTGTATTATTGTCGAAGCTGCCACACAAATTGAGCAAATAGATACAATTGTAATGGAGCAGGGACATTCAGTACTCGCGCTCGAACTAGTAAGAAAACAAAACGATACAGCATTTTACTATAAAAAGAGACGAGAGCTATTTTCTGAGTTAGTTAATTCGAAAGATCAGTCCATTGTATTGCAAAAAGCAAAAGAGCTTAATATAAGCCTGCATGAGCCATGCAGTGTCACTTTATTTAAACTTAGTCATTATACAAGTCCTCATCATTTAGAGGCATTTATCCATCGTTTAACAGCACAATTAAAACGTGATTTATTTTCATATATTCAACTGCTGTATGCGTATCACGATGAAGTTACGGTTGTGATAAGTGTGCATAGTGCGACTGATAAACAGTTTCGAAAAAAGTTACAAACTATTTGTAATGAATGGGGCAAGGAAAAAAACATTACATTGAGCTGTGGACTTGGGACAACGTATCAAGACGTTTACTTTTTACCTAAAACGTATGATGAAGCAAAAACAGCTTTAGCTTATTTAAATTCAAGAGGACAACAAGGATTAGTAGATTACTCACAAATTGGTGTCAATCGATTGTTTATTAAACAAGACCAAGAGGAAATTAAGCAATTTTTAACTGAAGTGTTCGAGCCACTTCGTACAAAACATAGCATGAACAATTCTTTAGAAGAAACATTACTTGTATATGTAGATACAAATCGTTCAGCAGTTAAGGCTGCTCAAATTTTACATGTCCACATTAACACGCTATATCAACGACTAAGAAAAATAGAAGAAGCATTAGATATTTCTTTCCAACAGCCTGGAGATTTATTGAAGCTGCAATTAGCATGCTATTTAAAGCAGTCTTATAGCCATTTATGAGTTATTTCAAATTTAGATTACTGCTACGTTGATTTTCGCTCCAGGCGGACGCTTTCCGCGGGCACACACGTAAGCCACAACCCTCGCTATCGCGCGGATTGTTGCGTCTTACGTTCTGTGCGTTCCCGCAGGAGTCGCCGCCCTCTGCTTCAATCAACTGGAATCACCTTTTGCTCCCGATGGAAAAGTTAAAAAGTAAGCGGAATTATTCTTCCTATGAAATAAACGATAATCGTCTTCTTCTAGCATCATTAAAAAATTTAGATGACTGCTACGTTGATTTTCGCTCCAGGCGGACGCTTTCCGCGGGCACATACGTAAGCCACAACCCTCGCTATCGCGCGGATTGTTGCGTCTTACGTTCTGTGCGATCCCGCAGGAGTCGCCGCCTTCCGCTCCAATCAACTGGTATCACCTTTTGCTCCCGATGGAAAAGTATAAAAGTAAGCGGAATTATTCTTCCTATGAAATAAACGATAGTCGTCTTCTTCTAGCATCATTAAAAAATATAGATGACTGCTACGTTGATTTTCGCTTCGGGCGGACGCTTTCCGCGGGCACATACGTAAGCCACAACCCTCAATGCGCAGAGATTTTTATATCTGAATATTCGAAATTGTTTGAGTGCCTGACACCTTGAGAGTGCCTAGTTTATTAAATAAACTGGGCACTTTTTATATAAAAAACTCTATTAATTTGGTAGAAACACTATAAAAACATACATTGTATGAAGTAGTGCTGGAAAATAAAATAACGTTAATAAGCAGAAAAAATCTTAATTAAGCAGAATAAATATGATTTTTTCGAAAGGGAGGGAGACGTGAACCTGCACATTTGGAAATAATAGCATTTTCGAAAAAGGTTTGAACTGTTGAATTAGTCAAAGAGTAATTTCCACTGAAAAACAAAAGGGGGTATTATTTTGAATTTAACATATACGCAGGAAGATGAGCACTTTCGTTTAGAAATACGGAGTTGGTTAGAAGCGAATTTACCTGAAGGATGGCTAGCAGGTAGTCGTACATTGCCTGAAAATGACCGTGAACGAAAAGAATTTTTAAAAGCATGGCAACGCAAGCTGATGGAAGGTGGCTGGGCTGGCATTCACTGGCCGAAGGAATATGGTGGGCGAGGAGCAACATTAATTCAAGAGGTCATTTATCAGGAAGAACTTGCTCGTGTAAAAGCGCCACCTGTACTAAATTTTATGGGCATTAATATGGTAGGCCCAACGCTAATCCAGATGGGGACAGCTGAACAAAAAGAAAACTACATCGATAAAATTTTAAGTGGTGAAGAAATATGGTGTCAGGGCTTCTCTGAACCGAATGCTGGATCGGATTTAGCAGGGTTACAAACGAAAGCAGTAGAGCGGGATGGGAAATGGTACATTACAGGACAAAAAGTGTGGACGACCTATGCACACATGGCAGATAAATGTTTTATTTTAGCTAGAACAGACAATACAGGAAAACGCCATCATGGAATTACGGCATTTTTAATTGATATGCATCAGCCAGGTGTTGAAGTACTTCCGATTTATCAAATGAATGATGATCACGATTTTAATGAAATTTTTCTTCAGGATGCTGTAGCCGAAGCAGGTGACATAGTAGGTGGTGTAGGAATGGGCTGGCAAGTTTCAATGGCATTACTTAGTCATGAACGTGTGGGCGTAGCTGGTACTATTTTTCATTTGGAAAATATATTTAATAATTTAGTACAAGATATGCAAATTGAGGCTCCTAATCGCACTTCGGCTATCCACAACCAACAACATGCTACGAAGCTTGCCAAATTGTATACGCGATTACGTGCAGCGTCACTGAACTATTATCGTAATTTAACAAAAACAATTGAGCAAGGCTATCCTGGTCCAGAAGGATCTATTGATAAATTAGTGAGTAGTGAGTTATCGAAAGTACTTACCGATTTTGCCGTTTCTATGCAAGGTTTAAAAGGTGCGCTTTGGAAAGGTGATGAAGATACATCTATTGATTGGCAACATCAGTATTTACAATCATTTGGTTCAACGATTGCTGGTGGTACGACTGAAATTTTGAAAAATGTCATCGGTGAACGAATTTTAGGTTTACCAAAGGATTTAAAATAATTTAGTTGTAAAGGAGGGCTAATGATGTATTTTGCATTAACGAAAGAGCAAAAATTATTTCAAACATCGGTTAGAAAATACTTAGCGGCGCAGGAAAAAACAAGAGCTGCTAGGTTGTTTATAACAGGTGACCTTACACACTACGAAAAAATTTGGACAGGCCTAGCAGAATTAGGGGCTATGGCCATCAATATACCAGAGGAATATGGTGGCGCGGGATTGACACAAATAGACCTTATCCCTGTGCTAGAAGAAGTTGGACGCATTTTACTACCAGGTGTGTATGCAGAAACGGTGGCATTTGCTGCACCACTTATTACAAAGTACGGTACAGAGCAACAACAGGAACGCTACTTACCGAAAATTGCAGCTGGAGAAGCAAAGATGTCTTTAGCAATAGTGGAACCTGACACATTAAGTTTTGCGCAACAAGCTATTCAATTAAAAGCTAAGTCAATAGGGGATTATTTTATTATCAATGGGACGAAAACGTTTGTAATAGATGGCGATTATGCAGATGCTTTAATTGTTGCTGCTAAAACTTCTGAAGAAGGTATAACACTATTTATTGTTGATAAAGAGGATGTCCAATGGATGACAAAACGATTGCAAGTTGTGGATGAAACAAAGAGTGTAACAGAAGTACACTTCGATCATCTACGCTTACCAAAAACGGCGGTTCTTGGAGAAGTACATGGGGGATGGGCCATTTATCAAGAAGGTGAGCAATCATTAAAGGCTGCCCTCGCGATGATTAGTATAGGCAGTATGGAGGAAGTTGTGGAGATGTGTACTGAATATGCCAAGACTCGCGAGCAATTTGGTCATGCAATCGGTCGTTTCCAAGCGGTCAAACATCGAATTGTAGAGATGAAAGTAGAATTAGATTTAGCCAAGTCAATTGCTTATTATGCCAATTGGGCAGTAGCAGAGCAAGCCGCAGATGTTGTCACAGCGGTAGCGAGTGCAGATGCTTTTGTCAAAAATGCCTTTATGGAAGTAGCCGCGCATAATATCCAAATGCATGGTGGGATAGGATTTACTACAGAAATTGATTGTCATTTATTTTTGAAAAGAGCTCGTTTGTTGGAAAGCTATTTAGGTCAATTGCAAGATTCATATGATGTCATCATAAAAGCGCAGGGGTGGATGCTAAATGATCAAACAGTTCAACAATCCGAAGTTTTACAATCAAACAATACCTAATGAAATTGATATTCCTCATGTACCAGTCGGTGCCATTATAAAAGGTGCTGCAAAGTACTTTGGCAATCGTGTTGCCTTTCTTTATCGTAAAAAAGAGCTAACCTACAAAGAGCTATATAATCAAGCATTGCGTGTAGCTAATGGACTAAAAGAGATAGGCATTGGTAAAGGTGATGTTGTAGCGATTCAAATGTTAAATTGTACACAATACGCCATTTCCTATTATGGTATCGTGCTATCGGGTGCTACGTATACACCGATTAACCCATTATTACCGAAGGATGAATTTTTATTTCAATTGCAGGATAGTGGAGCTAAAGTGTTAATCACATATGAACAACTCGTAAATGTATGGGAAGGTGTGATGGAACATTCTAAAATTGAAAAAATTATTGTAACGGGCGATGTTGAGATTAGCTCCTTAGAGCAATGTGTGGACACAACATCGTATGGGGATGGTGTCGTAAGTTTCAATCAGTTTATTAATAATAATGAAGCAAGGGAATTTACTATAGATGTTGATGTTGTAGAGGACGTTGTGCATATTGCCTATACGGGTGGTACAACAGGGAAACCAAAAGGCGTTATGATTACTCATAAAAATTTAGTAAGTAATGTTTTGCAGTCGGGCGCATGGTCTTCTGCTGCTTTACCACAACTCGATGATGATGGTGCCTTAACAGTAAAGGTTGTGGAGAAAGAAGTGGATAAATATTTGCAGCATTATCCAACTTTGCCAGGTACGAATATCCGCCTAAGCCCAGCACCGATGTATCATGGCGCTGGAACAATGGGTGGTTTGGCTTATGGTGTACTTTTTGGAGCGACTTCTATTATATTTGACCGTTTTATCCCAGAAGAATTTTTAGCAGATTTAGAACGTTATAAAGTAACAGAGTTATCTGGTGCTCCAGCTATGTTTAACTTTTTATTGATGCACCCTAACATTGCAAAGCACGATTTCTCCAGTGTGCGGACGATTAATTCGGGTGCTGCACCAATTGCTATGGAAACAATGAAGCTGCTCATAAAGTACTTCCCGAATGCGGTAGTGACAGAGGGCTATGGTTTAACTGAGTCGACAGCAAGTGCTGTGCAAAGTGTTGGTTTTTATGATGGTTTACGTACATTAGGTACGGTAGGGTTACCTATTTATAATACAGAGGTAAAACTAATGTCTGTAGATGAAGCAGGTAAAGAAGTAACGGAAGTCGGTCAACGTGGGGAAGTATGTATTAAAGGCCCACAGGTCATGAAAGGATATCTCAATAATCCTGAAGTGACAGCAGAAACGTTGATTAATGGCTGGTTGCATACGGGGGATATTGGCATTTTTGATGAAAATGGTTTTTTATCTATCGTAGATCGTAAAAAAGATATGTTGATATATAACGGCTATAACGTATATCCTCGCCAAATAGAAGAGCATCTGTATGAGCATCCAGCTGTTGCAGCAGCCATTGTCGTCGGTATTCAAGATGTGAATGTAGGAGAGAAGCCGAAAGCATTTGTCGTATTAAGGCAAGGTGTCTCCGCAACGGAAGAAGAAATTATGAGTTTTGTAAATGATAAGGTTGTCCATTATTCACGTATACGGGAGCTGGAATTTATCGATCAGTTACCAATGACGGCTGCTGGTAAAATTTCGAAAATTCAGTTAGTAGAAAGAGAGAAAACACGTCTAAATCAAGTGTAGGGAGGAAGATGATGTTTGAAGCAGTAATAGTAGATGCTATTCGTACGCCAATGGGCAGACGCAATGGGAGCTTAGCAAATGAGCATCCTGTAGATTTATTAGGATTTGTCTTAAAGACAATTATTGAACGCAATCATTTAGACCCTACTGTCGTAGATGATGTTATTGTCGGCTGTGTAGATCAAGTTGATGAACAGTCATCGAATATTGCGCGGAATGCATGGCTTGCCGCAGGACTGCCTATTACAGTTCCTGGTACAACGATAGATCGACAGTGTGGTTCTAGTTTACAAGCTGTTCATTTTGCTGCACAAGGCATTATGGCTGGTAGCTATGATGTAGTAATCGCAGCGGGTATCGAGTCGATGTCGCGTGTGCCAATTGGTACCTCCGCACGTGATGGGAAAACACCAATGACCAAAAGTTTATTTGAAAAATTTGATTTACAAGGTTACGGGTTTAACCAATTTGCTGGAGCTGAAATAATTGCCCAAGAAATCGGTTTAACAAGAGAGCAAATTGATGAATATAGTGCCCGCTCACATCAACGGGCAGCAACAGCGCAACGTAACGGCTATTTTGATAATGAGATTATAGCAGTACCAATTCAGAATGCTGAAGGGAATACTTCTATTTTTGAAAAGGATGAAACAATAAGACCAGATACTTCAGTAGAACAATTAGCAAATCTTAATCCTGTATATGCAGGGCTAAAAACTGTGACACCAGGTACATCGAGTCAGATTTCTGATGGTGCTAGTGCAGTGTTAATTGTTAGTAAAGAAGCGGCTGAAAAATATAGTTTACGACCACGAGCGCGATTTGTGGGTTTCTCGGTTGTAGGTACTGATCCAGTTGCGATGCTAAAGGGTCCTGCTGTTGCAACGAAAAAAGTGCTTGAAAAGGCAGGGTTAACGAAAGACGACATACATTTAGTAGAAATTAATGAAGCATTTTCGTCTGTAGTACTTCGATGGCAGCATGAAACGGATATTCCGCTAGAGAAGGTTAATGTTAACGGCGGTGCTATCGCATTAGGACATGCACTTGGTTCAACAGGTACACGGCTTGTAGCCACATTATTAAATGAATTAGAAAGACGGAAAGAGCGATATGGACTCGTGACAATTTGTGAGGGCCCAGGCATGGCGAATGCTTTAATTATAGAACGGTGTGAATAGGGAGATGACAAGATGGAATTTAACAATAAAGCGATCGTGATAACAGGTGGGGGATCTGGTTTAGGTGAAGCAACAGCTAGAGTAATAGCGGAGCAAGAGGGATTCCCGATAATTTTGGACTTAAATGAAGAAAAAGGCCATGCAATCGCAACAGAGTTAAACGGTTTGTATGTACAAACAAATGTGACAAAAGAGGAAGATGTACAACTTGCCATAAATACGGCTCTTGAAAAATATGGCTCCATTCATGGTGTTGTAAATTGCGCAGGTTTAGGTACATCTACGCGTGTAGTAGGGAAAAAAGGGATTTTCCCATTAGATGAATTTAACTTTGTTGTCCAAGTGAATTTAGTGGGGACGTTTAACGTTATTCGCTTGGTTGCAGCGGCTATGGTAAATAACGAGCCAAATGACTATGGGGAAAAGGGAGTAATCGTTAACACTGCATCCGTAGCGGCATTTGAAGGTCAAATTGGGCAAGCAGCCTATGCGGCTTCTAAGGCAGGTGTTGTAGGTATGACATTGCCAATCGCCCGTGACCTTGCAAGTCATGGTATTCGTGTTATGACCATTGCGCCAGGTATTTTTGATACACCGTTAATGGCGATGGCTCCTCAAGAGGTGAAGGATGCTTTAGGTAAGCAAATTCCATTCCCACCACGTTTAGGTGATGTGAAAGAATTTGCCCATTTAGTAAAGGCAATTTTTGAAAATCCAATGTTGAATGGTGAAACAATTCGATTAGATGGCGCAGTGCGTATGGGACCAAGATAAAAGGGGGATGACCAAATGAAATTAGAAACAATGACTATTAAAAAACTTGAAAATGGTGTACATGTTGTCACGATTAATAATCCGCCAGCAAATACATTAAACGTAGGAATTCAAAACGATTTATTAAAAATAATTAACAATGTAAAAAGTGATTCATCTATTCGTGTACTTGTGTTTAAATCTGCTCATCCGAAAATTTTCATTGCGGGGGCTGATTTAGGGCAGATGAGTAACACCGATGGCCCTATTGATTATGCAGAGGGTGCAAAACAACTACAGGATATTTTTAATGCATTAGAGCAATTACCTATTCCAACAATTGCCGCTATTAACGGACATGCATTAGGTGGAGGCTGTGAATTTGCCCTTGCTTGCGATTTCCGTATTATGGGTAGTGGTACGATTGGCTTGACTGAGGCATCACTTGGCTTATTACCCGCTGCTGGTGGAACTCAGCGATTACCACGGCTAATAGGTGGGGCAAAGGCTCGTGAATTAATGTTCTTCAGCAAGCGGTTAAATGCGTTGGAGGCAGAGTCACTTGGACTTGTAACAAAAGCTGTTGAACCAGCTACATTCGATGAAGAAGTATACCAATTTGCAAATATTTTAGGGCAAAGTGCAATTGGAGCACTTGGCTTAATTAAAGAAAGCATTTTAGCTGCAGATGGCACATTAGAGGCAGGGTTAAAGGTAGAGCGAGAAGCATTTGCTAAAACTTTTGGAACTGGAGAGCCTGAAGAGGGCATGAAAGCCTTTTTTGAAAAGAGAGCACCAAATTTTATGCAACAATTAACAACATAGAAATGTATAGGGCGTGACATAATGTCATCGCCCTTTTAGTAAATAAAGGGGGCAGATAGCATGTTACTCAATGGATTAAAAATATTAGATTTTTCAGCGCTTTTACCAGGACCATTTGCGACAATGATGCTTGCGGATTTAGGTGCTGAGGTAGTGCATATTACAAAACCAACTGCAGGGGAAGGGCGTTGGATTGTCGATGATTATTTGCAACGTTCAAAAAAATCGATAGCTGTTGATTTGAAGGATGCAACGGTTATTAGTCAATTAAAAGAGTTAGTGGCGGAATATGATATTGTAGTTGAACAATTTCGACCTGGAGTAATGGAGCGACTTGGCTTAGGGTATGAAACGTTAAAAGAGATGAACCCAAGCCTTATATATTGTTCTATTACTGGCTATGGGCAAACAGGTCCTTATAAGGATAAGGGCGGCCATGATATAAATTATGTCTCTTTAGCAGGCATCCATGGCTATTCTGGAAGTCAACAAGGAGGCCCTCCAAACATCGGCATCCAAATTGCAGATTTGGCGGGTGGTTCCTTACATGCGGTAGCTTCTATTTTAGCAGCGGTAATTTATCGCACAAGAACAGGGGAGGGGCAACATTTAGATATAAGCATGACAGACTGTGCGTTAGCGTTAAATGCATTAGCTGCACCTGAATATTTAGTCCAAGGGAAGCCACTAGAACGGGAACAAATGATGCTGAACGGTGGTAGCTTTTACGGTCATTTTGAAACACGAGACGGACGTTATATGTCGGTTGGCAGCATAGAGCCTAAATTTCGCCAAGCGTTATGTAATGCAATAGGTAGACAGGATTTGCTACCGCTTGTGCTCAGCTATAAACCGACAGATGAAGCTCTATTTAAGCGGCATTTAACGGAGATATTTAAAGAAAAAACATATGCACAGTGGGTAAATATTTTCGCTAAAACAGATGCGTGTGTAGAACCAGTATTAGCCTTTGAAGAAACGGTTACACACCCACTATTTCTTGCACGTAACATGTTCGTTGATATTACAATGGAAAATGGAACAACGCACAAGCAGCTAGCCTGCCCTATTAAGTCAAATATTTTTCAGCCTGTATACACAGCAGCTAGTGAAGCTTTAGGGGAGCATAACGAGGACATTCTCGGATTACCTATTAAATAAGGGAATACTCATTTATTAATCATAGTAGCTCATAAAGATAACTTCAAAATGAATTGAAGTTATTTTTATGAGCTTTTTATGTCTATATGTTAATTTGTGTAGAAAATAAGCTATACTTGTAATTACAATGAAAGAAAAGGAGCATATACATGCTAACATTTGAACAAAAACAAGCGATAATTGAATCGTTTTCAGAATTAACAAGAAAAGAAATTTCAATGAAACGAGTAAATTATCATTTTATGGACAGTTTGTTTGAAAAAACGATTGTCGTTGAAAAATTACATCCAAACGGAAATGGTTTTGTCTTCGTAGGTGATTTATTGCGCTATGAAAATGAGGCAAATGATAAAGGATTAGTAAATATTCGTGATTATGATGAGCAACAGCTACGTGCCATTATTGAAGATGCGATTACGTACTTAGGCGAAGAACAAGAAGAGGAACAACCAATTATTGAGACTTGGCGTAACCGTGAAGGAGATCAATTAGAGCTTGCCTTTGAACAACGTTCATGGAATGTCTACCATCGAGATAATTTAGAAGAAGCGTTTGGTACTTATGAAGCGGCAAAAGAATACTTATTGGAAGAAGGCTTTCGTAAAAAGAACTAAGTAATATGGGGGAAATGAAATGAGCGGTAAAAAATTGGTGGGGATCGTAATTATTGTTTTAATTATTGCATGCTTATTTTCAGTTTTTACGATTCAAAATTTCTATAAAAACAATGAAGAACAACCAAATAGCGAAAATCGTGAATTTAATAAGTCAAAAAGTTTGAATTTAATTTTACCACAAGCTACAATTATCTCGAATTCAAGATAATTGAAAGGTGATGTGTTCATGCAACATATATTTCATAAAGGAACAGATGAAACAAAGCAAACCTTATTGTTATTACACGGTACAGGTGGAGACGAGCATTCTTTAATTAGCCTTGCGAAGGAAATAGATGCAACGGCCAATGTTTTAAGTGTGCGTGGTAATGTATTAGAAAATGGCATGCCTCGTTTTTTCCGCCGTTTAGCTGAAGGTGTCTTTGATATAGAAGATTTAATTTTCCGTACGCAAGAACTACAAAGCTTTTTGGCAACAGCAGCAGAGCAATACGGATTTGATCGTACGCGCATTGTAGCGATTGGTTACTCAAATGGTGCAAACATTGCAGCAAGCTTATTATTCCATTTCGAAGATGCATTGGCTGGTGCAATTCTACATCATCCGATGGTGCCAAGACGTGGAATTCAACTACCAGTGTTACCTAATACGCCTGTATTTATTGCGGCTGGAACGAATGATCCATTATGTTCGGCACAGGAATCAGAGGATTTAGAATCACTCTTATCTGATGCAGGCGCTAATGTAACGACAGCATGGTTTAACTACGGTCATCAGCTTACAATGCCTGAAGTAGATTCAGCAAGAGAGTGGTATCATAAAAATTTTTAAACAAAAAACCGAGAACGATGTCCGTGGACGTTCTCGGTTTTTTTATAGATAGTTACTTCTTCTTAGCAAATGGTAGCCACCAATTCCAATCGCCAAATAGCTTCATAAGACTTGGGACGAGCATAAGGCGAATAATGGTAGCGTCAATAGCAATAGCAATGGCAATACCAACACCGATTTGCTTGACAGGCATAACATCAGTAAAAGCAAATGCTCCTGTAATAACAATCATAATAAGCGCAGCAGATGTAATAATACGGCTAGTAGATGTTAGTCCCTCTACTGTTGCACGAGTATTGTCCGCACCTTTTTGGTATTCCTCTTGTATTCTTGAAATTAAAAACACTTCATAGTCCATGCTCAAACCAAATACAAGACAAAATACAATGACTGGAATAATGAGGACAATGGTGCCAGCTTCTATTCCAAAATGTCCATATTGGAATATATATACGAGTATCCCAAACGCTGAGGATAACCCAATAATATTCATTATTATTGCCTTAAGCGGAATTAAAACCGAGCGGAAGGCAAGCATTAAAATAAAGAATGTTGACACGATAATGATTAAGACAGCGAATACAATTTTATTGGCAATTTCATCGAAAATCTCTTGATTGAATTTACCTTGTCCACCTAGTTTAAAGTCAACGTTTAAGTCTTTGTCCATCCATGTTCTTGCGAATTTTTGCGCAGCAGAGGACGAACCAGCTACATTTAATGTAATAGGGATAAACAATTGTGTATCCTTTGAAAACGAATGAATAAGTGGTTTTAATTGTTCTGCAACTTGTGGCATTTCCAAGGATGCTGTTAATTCCTCAGGCGATTTAATATTAGCTTCTGTATAAACAGTTGATACTTGATCAACAAGTGGATCATCAAGTAGCTTTTCTTGTATATCAAACAGTAGCTCTCTTGCTTGCTCATCTTCCCAGCCTTCTTTGCGTTCTGCGAGTAAATATAAAACGGAAGTATCACCGAGTCCAAATGTCTCATCTAATTTATCGTAGGCAGCACGTGCATCATATTTGGTAGGTAAAGAATCCACTTGTGGAATAGCTAGTTTAATATCCTTTAATGGAATCATACCGATACCCAGCAGCAATAATGCAACGATGACAATCGAGACAGGTCGTTTCATAACAAAGCCAGCAAAGCTGCGCCAACGATTTGTACCGCTTGGCTTTACGCGTAAGATGCGCCATTTATTTAGGCGATCTCCTAACACCATCATTGTAGCAGGTAGTAAAGTGAGACCTGCTAACACCGCGAATAACACGACAATTGTGCCGCCTAGTGCAATATTGCGGAATATTTCCACGTCAATTACGATCATGGCACCTAGACCAATCATGACACAAACAGCAGAGAATATGATTGAACGGCCTGCTGTCTGGATAGCCATTTGTATTGCATCGGCAATGGTTGAATGGCCACGTTCCTCGCGATAGCGATTAATAAATAGTAGGGCGAAATCAATACTGAGGGCAAGTCCTAGCATTGGTACAATGTTTAAGACAAAAATGGATAAGTTTACACTACCGCTAAGCAGTGTCAACAATCCAAATGCTGTGACAACAGTAACGACACCAATTATAATTGGCAAAATGGCAGCGACAACGGTGCCAAAAGCCAGTAATAATACAACAATCGCGATTGGTAAGCCAATTGCTTCAGCAGAAGCCAAGTCTTTCTGGCTAGCTTCATTGATATCCTCTGATATCACAGGGCCACCTGTAATACTAATGCCATCCTCTTCAACTAAAGTACGAACTTCTTTTACTATATCAGGCAAATTTTCAATGTTATTTTTAAAATGTACCATGGCATAGGCGATGCTATCTTTTTGTAACGCAGAATCATCCAGTGGTGACTGGATTGAATGGATTTCTTGAATGTTATCAAGTTTTTTCAAGGTGTCTTCGATTTTTTTATCGTCTGCTTGGTCAAAGACAACCATTATTGTTTCTGCAGGTAAGTCGAATGTTTCTGCTAGTTCATTTGTGACATAGGTATGATCAGCTTCAACAAAAAAGCCATCTCCATGCAGTTTGCTCGGAAGCTGTATAGCAAACACAGCCATTGCGATAAAAAATACAATCCAAATTGCAACGATAGCTTTCGCATGTGCAGTGATAAAAGCTGAAAAAGTTTTCATAATTATAAAGCATCCCCCTTTTAAACTAGTGTAAAGGATGTGTCGCTTTTTGTCGTGTGACAAAGTAAAAACTCCTGCTAACAGTAACATGTGTGGGAATTGTGTGAGAATTGTGTGCGTGCCTGTCACTCCTAAATTGGCGCTTTCCGCGGGCACGACGTAAGGCGCAACCGTCGCTGAGGCACCGCCTGTTGCGTCTTACGTTGCGTGCGTTCCCGCAGGAGTCTCCGTGGATTGTTACTGGGATATTGAATTGTATGGGAATTGTGTGAGTGCCTGACACCAAAACTAAAAAAGCACTTTCTGTGAGCAGAAAGTGCCGTAAAATCTAGAAGAATAAAGATAATATAAAGTAAATAACGGATGCCATAACAGCTGATATTGGCATTGTAATAATCCACGTTGTCACGATTTTACGTGCCATTCCCCAGTTTACACCACGAACACGTTGTGCTGAACCAACGCCCATGATTGATGAAGAAATCACGTGTGTTGTCGATACTGGTAAGTGAATTAAAGTTGCACCGAAAATAACAGTAGCAGAAGCTAAATCTGCGGCAACGCCATTTACAGGGCGGATTTTCATAATTTTACCGCCGACCGTTTTGATAATTTTATAACCACCAATAGAGGTACCAAGCCCCATAGCAATTGCTGCCGCTGCTCGAACCCAGAAAGGAATATCATCCCCAGTGTGTAAGCCTGCAGCGATTAGCGCCATTGTCATAATACCCATTGCCTTTTGCGCATCATTTGTACCGTGTGTAAACGATTGTATAGCCGCTGTGAAAATTTGCATTGTACGGAAGCCTTTGTTCGTACGATATAGATTTAAGTTTTTAAACCATAATTTAAACAGAGACATCATTAGAAAGCCGGCACAAATTGCAAGAATTGGTGAAAATACTAAAGCCATAATAATCTTTGTAAAACCACCGTAGTTAAGTACGCCAAAGCCTGCAGAAGCAACTGCAGCGCCAGCAATTGAACCGATTAACGTATGTGAAGAACTTGATGGGATACCAAAGTACCAAGTAAGCAGGTTCCAAATAATAGCTGAAATCAATGCGGCTAAAATTACGACAGAACCTGTAGTATCTCCTTGAAAGGCATTTAAAGAAAATGGATCTACAATATCTTTTGTTAGAGCCTTTGCTACACCGACGAATGTAATAGCACCGATGAAGTTCATCGTCGCCGCCATAATAATGGCAACACGTGGAGGCAATGCTCTAGTTGAAACCGACGTTGCGATAGCATTTGCTGTATCGTGGAAACCGTTGATAAAGTCAAATGTTAGGGCAAAGATGACGACCAATACGGTTAGTATAATTATTGTATTCATAGTAAGTGACCCACTCCTAATTACGCGTTTCGCATGATAATTGTTTCCATTGTGTTTGCAACGTTTTGACAATAATCAGCGATATCCTCTAGTTGTTCATAAATATCTTTAAATTTAATGATGCGGATTGGATCTTTTTCATTTAAAAACAATTGCTTAATAGAAGTTCTTTGTACTTCATCACATTCACGCTCATAGTCTTTTATTAAAATTGCATGTGGGCGCATGCCAATAAGATTTTTTTTCTTTAACTCTTCTGTAGCTTTAACAATTTCATCGGCACTTTTAGAAATGTAGCCTAAGAAAATACGCATCGCTTCGTCAACCTCTGTTAAAGAGAACATTTCAAAGTGAGCGATACAATGCTCCGTACCATCTAACACGTCGTCCATACGGATTGCGAATTCTAAAATATCTTCGCGTTCAATCGGTGTCATAAATGATTTGTTTAGCATCACGATTAATTCATGAATAAGTTTATCGCCAGCTGTTTCGTAATTCTTCATTGTAATGCTAATCTCTTTTAAGTCAGCTACACTTGTAATACGAAAATCATTTGCGTAATGTACGGCCTCTCTCATGTTTTCTGCAATTTTATGCAATGCTATAAAGAAAGGGTCTTGTTTTTTTGAGTTAAGCATGTAAATGAAATCCTCCTGGATGTATATAAAATAATCAACCTTTAAACTTTACTATCATAACAAAATCTTTCGTTTATCTACATAAAATTTATCTTCTCTACATAAAACTTTACAATCCTGTAATATACAATTTGTTCACAAATAAGCTGTATCGCATGTGTATTTATTCCTATTAGTACAGGGAAATGCCTATAAAATAAGAGTTTTTGTGAAAAATATAGGTTGTTTAGTACAGAATATAGCAATCACAATTACGCGATTATACTTGATGGCTAAATTGAATTGTAAACGCATTGTAAAGAAATGCCCTTTAACATAGTGTTCCCTATTTTCTTAAGAATATCTTCATTTTTATCCTTCAATATTTTTAAGAATTGTTTTCTATACTTAAGAAAGTACGAGAAAGGGGCATTACAACAAAAATGATTCAAGTCGAGAACTTACAACATACATTTTTAATTGGGAAAAAAGGCAAGGAAAAGCATGTACCTGTATTAAAGGACGTCAATTTCGAGGTAAAGAAGGGCGAGATTGTCGCGATTGTCGGCAAAAGTGGCTCAGGCAAATCTACATTGCTTCAAACATTAGCAGGGTTTATGAAGGCTGAACAAGGCTCGATAAAGGTTAATGGACAAGAAACAGCAAAACTTAATGAAACAGAGAGTGCTGCTTTTCGATTGCGACAATTCGGATTTATTTTTCAAAACTTTCAACTCATGCCAGGTTTAACTGCATTTGAAAATATCGAATTGCCATTGAAATTGCAAGGTGCTAGCAAAGCTATACGTAAAGAAAAGGTAAAGAAGTTAATGGAGAAGGTTGGTTTAACAGCTGTAGCTGACCATTATCCAAATGAATTATCAGGCGGTCAGCAACAGCGTGTAAGTATTGCAAGAGCATTGATTACCAATCCTCCGATATTGCTTGCGGATGAGCCGACGGGTAGCTTAGATTCTGAAACAGAACAAGATATATTACTCCTTATTCAAAGCTTAAATCGTGAGCTTGGCTTAACCTTTGTCATTATTACGCACGATGAAGAAGTGGCAACGATTGCTCATCAACGTTTCAGAATGTCTGATGGCGAGCTTGTGAAGGAGGAAAAATAACATGGTATGGAAAGATCAACTAGATTTTGTTTTACAACATATAAAGAAAAATAAACTACGCGTATTTATGACAGTGCTAGCTGCAACAATGGGTTGTGCATTTTTAATTGTCCTTGCATCTGTAGGGTTTGGACTACAAGATTCAATTCGTAACGAAATTCTTTCAGATGAAAATGTAACAAAAATACAAGTATATGATGGTTCACAATTTACAGAGCAACAAAAAGATGAAATAAAATCGATAGAAAATGTTAAGACAGTACTTGAAACGATTACAGTTAATGCAAGTGCGCACTCATATTTTGAAGACCGTGATACAAACTCAAACTTAATTTTAACGAATATGAAAGATTTTAAAGATGTAACGGGAAAACTTGCGCAAGGACAGTATCCAACAAAGCCGAATGAGATTATTGTTGGGTATCATTTCGCTCAAACATTATTAAATGACGCCGATCGCAAAGTTATTAACGAAAAAAGTAAAAAGGCTGAGGCTGAGGGAACGTACTATGATGGAAATGAGGAAGGATATAAACAGTCTGTCATAGGTAAAGAGATTGAGTTATCGTTAATTTCTAATTCAAATGGAGCGACTGAAACTGAAAAGGTAAAATATACGATTGTCGGTGTGACGAAGAAGCCTTCTTATGATTGGATGATCGACAATACAGTGCATATGGATTCAAAGCAGAAAGAGGCAATAGGTAGCAGTTTAGCGGCATTGGATGATGTATCAGAAGATGAAGTGTTTAATTCGGAATTTAATATATATGCAGACAGTTTAGAGCACGTAAAGCCTATTTTGGAAAAACTTAAAGACAAAGGCTATAGTGTGTATTCAGTGACTGAGCAATTAGATCAAATGGATGTATTTTTCCTTGTATTGAAGATTGGTTTAATTTTTGTTGGCACAATTGCCGTATTGATCGCTTCTATTGGGATTTTTAATACGATGACAATGGCAGTTACAGAGCGTACACGCGAAATTGGAGTCTTAAAGGCGATTGGCGCTAGTCCAAAGCTGATTCAACGTCTATTTTTAATGGAAAGTACATTTATCGGTATTTTTGGAACAATCATTGCGGTAATGATTTCGTATGCGATTAGCTTTACAGCAAATGCGATTTTACCGTTAATATTAAAAGCGGCAACAGGTGAAGATGCGTTTAGTTCGTCTGATATTACATTTTCACTTATTCCATGGCAGCTCGTTCTTATTGCGTCAGCTATCAGCATTGGTGTTGCGATGATTTCAGGCTACCGACCAGCTCGTAAAGCAACAAAGATCGATGTTATCCAAGCGTTACGACAAGAGCTATAAAAAGAACCCGAGGCACATAATGCGCCTCGGGTTTTCATAGTTTATAAATAAGATGTTAATTCATTTGCCAAAAACGGCTTCGCATTCAACAGTGTTACAAAAGCATCGTACTTAGCACGTTGCTGTGTACTTGGCTTTTTACCAGTATAATATGCTCGAATTAGTATGTTTTTTGGTGTGTTTTCCATGTCGATAAATTCTAGTAATTGCGCTTCATAGCCAACAAGCGATAAAATCTCTGCGCGAATTGAATCAGTAGCCAGTGCCGCAAAGCGTTCGCGGACAAGACCGTGCTGAAGCATGATGTCGAGTGCAGGTGTATCAAGTTGACGATTTAGCTCATGCTGGCAACATGGGACGCTTAAAATAACACTTGCTCCCCATTTCACTGCGCGTGATAATGCCATATCTGTTGCAACATCACAGGCATGGAGAGTCACTACCATGTCTACACTGGACTCGTCATTATAATCATTAATATCCCCAACTAAAAATTCAAGTTGCTCATAGCCTAAATCCTGTGCAATTCGTGAGCATTCCTCAATAACCTCTTTTTTCAAATCTAAGCCAGTAACACGAATATCCAAACCTTTTTCAATTTTTAAGTAATGATATAAGGCAAACGTTAAATAGGATTTTCCTGAACCGAAATCTAAAATGCGGACTTGGCGATCTTTTGGCAAATAAGCTAAGGCATCGTCGATAAATTCAATGAAGCGGTTAATTTGCTTGAATTTATCGTATTTTTGTTTTTTCACTTTTCCTTCTTCACTTTGTACACCTAAGCGAATTAAAAAAGGATAGGGGGTGGACTCATCCAATAAATAGTTTTTCTTACGGTTATGTGCTAAGTTGACTTCCTTTGGAGTAGCTGTTTTATCAGACTTCCATAATACTTTGTTCTTTTTCGATAGCTGTACCTGTACTTTTTCGTCAATAAAATCGATATGTGCTTGACGGAAATCAGCAAAAAACAGCTCGAGCTTAGGAGAGAAATCTGCCAGTAGGACGTTCTCATGTTTTAAAATGCGCTCATATTGGTATTCAATTTGTATATGATAAGCCTCTTTCAGCATGATGGGTTTGAGCTTAATACGTTTTACTTCATTAGACTTCATTCGAGGTTGACTGATTGTAGCTGCAACGAGTTGTTGTTGTGCAAATTGCTCTTGTAGCTTTTCTTTCATTTCTTCAAATGTCATTTATTTCGCCTTCTTCGTTGTGTAATAGATGGCAATAGTGTAACACAATTTTATGAACGCATTGTTGTTTTCAATTTTAAATAATCAGTATATCGAATATTCAGATAAACGATTTTGTTTTTAATAATTTTACGGTATATTTATAGTGAAACGTTTTGAAGGTAAAGAATAATTGTGGATAGGAGGAAGACTTATGTCGGACAACACTTATCAGCTAATCGCTATTATTATTTATATGATTACAATGCTAGGAATCGGTTGGTATGCATTTGTAAAAACTTCAAATTTAACGGATTACATGCTAGGGGGACGCTCGCTAGGACCAGCTGTAACAGCCCTTAGCGCTGGTGCTGCGGATATGTCTGGTTGGCTATTAATGGGGTTGCCAGGTGCAATTTATCTATCGGGACTTGTGGAAGCATGGATTGCAATCGGCTTAACAATCGGTGCCTATTTAAACTGGATGTTTGTCGCACCAAGATTACGAGTTTATACGCAAGTTTCCAATGATTCTATTACGATTCCAAGTTATTTGGATAATCGATTACGGGATAATACGAAATTAATACGCATTGCTTCTGGGCTCATTATTCTTATATTTTTTACATTCTATGTATCTTCAGGAATGGTAGCTGGAGGCAAGTTTTTTGATAGTTCTTTTGGCTATGAATACCATACAGGTTTATTAATAGTATCAGGTGTCGTTGTTGCCTATACATTGTTTGGTGGTTTTTTAGCGGTAAGTTATACAGACTTTTTGCAAGGCCTAATTATGTTTTTAGCACTTATAACAGTACCGTTATTCGGATTGTTTTTAACGGGTGGACTTAGTGAAACAGTCGAATCCATTAAGGCGGTTAACCCAGAGCATTTAAGTTTATTGCCAGCAACAGCGACTGCAGCCGCGATTATTTCTTCCCTTGCATGGGGACTAGGATACTTTGGGCAACCGCACATTATCGTGCGTTTTATGGCGATTAGTTCAGTAAAAGAAACAAAACAGGCACGTCGTATTGGTATTGGATGGATGATATTAAGTCTTGCGGGTGCTCTTGCAACGGCATTAGTAGGTGTAGCATACTATCAACAAAATGCTGGCGAATTAAAGGATGCTGAAACGGTGTTTATTGTACTTGGTCAACTATTGTTCCATCCATTTATTGCGGGTATAATGCTGGCGGCCATTTTAGCAGCAATTATGAGTACAATCTCATCACAATTAATTGTTACCTCTTCCGCACTTGTTGAGGATATATACAAGGCTTTGTTTAATAAAACAGCTACTGATAAGCATTATGTTTTTATTGGCCGAATGGCAGTATTAGTAGTAGCGATAATTGCGGCCATTTTAGCTTGGAATCCTGAAAATTCTATTTTAGATTTAGTAGGTTTTGCCTGGGCTGGGTTTGGAGCGGCATTTGGACCAATTATTTTATTATCATTATATTGGAAGAAACTGACGAATTACGGAGCGCTCAGTGGGATGGTATTAGGGGCGGTAACAGCCTTTGTTTGGGGGAAAATTAATTCACTGTCAACAGCTCTTTACGAAATCGTACCAGGTTTCCTCGTTTGTTTAGTAATAGCCATAATCGTTAGTATGATGACATACAAAAGAAACGATGAGATTGAAGATGAATTCAATCGTAGCCTATCGCTGTTAAAAGAAGAACAAGGAAAATGATGAACAAAACTTAAAAAAAGGAATACTGTTCGTTTCTTATAGAATGTAGGCTCAGCCCATTGGGAAAAGTATGACGTAGTTCGATTTTTTATTAGAGGTTAAGAAAATAAAAAGTTTTATCTACAGTTCGAATACGCCCAACTTTAGGGCGTATTTATTTTTTAATCATTAAAATTCAACGCTAAGTAATTTTGTTAAATAATAGCGCTTTGGTGTCATGAAAGAAACACGACTAAAAGACACAGGTTCGGGCATTATATGGTAAGATGAAGAAAATTTGCTGTAGCGTCACCAAGGCGTTGGTGGGAGGATTGTGAGTGGAAAAATTGAAAGAAGTAGATGTTTTGCTAGAAAAGGCTATTCTTGTTGGGGTTAATTTACGCAATGATAAGCATTTTGAATATTCTATGGAAGAGTTAACAAATTTAGCCGAAGCATTGAATGTAGAAGTCGTAGGCGTAGTGACACAAAATTTAGAGCGTGTCACACCTTCACATTATGTTGGTACGGGTAAAATCGAAGAGATAAAAAGCTTTTATGAAGAAGCACAAGGGAATCTTGTTATTTTTAATGATGAATTATCACCTTCACAAATCCGAAATTTAGAGCGTGATTTAGAAACGAAAGTAATCGATCGAACGATGTTAATTTTAGATATTTTTGGTCGTCGTGCAAAAACACGTGAGGCGCAAATGCAGGTAGAGTTAGCGCAACTTCTATATATGCTTCCACGGTTAGTCGGCTTGCACGCTTCGCTAAGTCGACAAGGTGGTGGTACTGGAGGCGGTTTTAAAAACCGTGGAGCTGGTGAAACGAAACTGGAACTAGATCGCCGTAAAATTGAAGATCAGATTTCAAAAATAAAAAAAGAGCTGGAGCAAGTGAAGGAGCAGCGAGAGACACAACGAAAACAACGTCGGAAAAATGCAGTTCCAGTTGTGTCCATTGTAGGGTATACGAATGCTGGTAAGTCAACTATCATGAACCAACTGCTAGCTAAAATTGGACAAGAAGATCATAAGCAAGTATTTGAGAAGGATATGCTGTTTGCGACGCTTGAAACGTCCGTCCGTTATATTGAATTACATGATAAGAAGTCATTTTTATTAACTGATACAGTAGGCTTTGTAAGTAAATTACCACATCACTTAGTAAAGGCGTTTCGCTCAACACTAGAAGAAGCACGTGATGCTGATCTATTGCTTCATGTTGTGGATGTTTCAAATCAAGAGCATGGTTTTATGATGGATGTTACAAATGAAACATTAAAGGCAGTTGGCGTTGAGGGAATCCCTACTATATATGTCTATAACAAAGCAGACTTAGCAAATGTTCCGTACCCAGTCATTAGTGGGGATAATATATGGATTTCTGCAAAGCAGGGTACTGGATTAGATGAACTATTACAAATTATACGCCAACACATTTTTTCTGATTATGTGACATGTAAAATGCTTATTCCATATGAGCAGGGCAATATAGTGTCTTATTTAAATGAAAATGCAACTATTTACGAAACGGCATATGAAGAAAATGGCACATTATTAAAGCTTGAAGCAAAAGAAGCTGATTACGCAAAATATCAACATTTTGTTGTGAAATAGCAATTAAATAATTCATACGCAAATTAGTATTGCAATGTGATTGTAATCTAAATTGGGTGTGTAGAAAAATCAACAGCAATTATGGCTGTTGATTTTTTTATTTGTAAAAAAATATAAAAAACCTAATATTTATTATTTTCAAACATTAAATTTAAATACAATTTATTAGAGGAGAGGGAAGAGTGGGAAAACGTAGATATTTCAATATATTTAATAAAATATTAACTAATCAGTCTGAATATAAAGAAAAATGACAAATTTTCAACATTTTTTAAAACTCTTGCGAAAGTAATAAAAACGCTTTAGTATGATGAAACATAGTTTTTTATCCTTATCAATGGGGAACAATATTTAAATGAATAATGAAAGTGGGAGAGGATATTGTATGTCTACTAAAGATGAAATTGTAAAATCCGTCCCTCAAAAAGGATTTGTCGGACACCCTAAAGGGCTCTTTACATTATTTTTCACAGAATTCTGGGAGCGTTTTTCATACTACGGTATGCGAGCGATTCTAATCTTCTTCATGTATTATGAATTAAATGAAGGTGGATTAGGTCTTGATCGCGGAACAGCGAATTCAATTATGGCTATATATGGATCGCTTGTTTATATGTCGGGTATTATTGGAGGCTGGATTGCCGATCGACTTTTAGGGACACGTAAAACGATTTTTTATGGTGGCGTGTTAATTATGATCGGTCACTTACTGCTAGCATTCCCTGGCGGTGTGACAATGTTATTTGCTTCAATGGCGTTTATTGTTATCGGTACTGGTTTATTAAAACCGAATGTCTCAAGTATTGTAGGAGATATTTATGCTGAAACAGATAGTCGTCGTGATGCAGGATTCTCGATTTTCTATATGGGTATTAATATGGGTGCATTCATTGCGCCGTTTATTGTCGGAACAATTGGACAAAAGTATAGTTTCCATTTAGGCTTCAGTTTAGCAGCAGTTGGTATGCTAGTTGGATTAATTGTTTTTAAAGTAACTGAGAAAAAATATTTAGGTCTAGCGGGCTTACAAGTAAATAACCCGTTAAAACCTGAAGAACGTAAAAAAGTCTTTACGCAATTCGGTATTATAGCATTAGTCATTATCGTTTTAGGTGGCATTGGTATTAAAACTGGTGTACTAACAATGGATGTCTTTAGCTTAATTATTACAGCACTTGGTGTGATAATACCAACAGTGTTCTTTATTTATATGTATCGTAGTAAGAAAACTACAAAAGATGAGAAATCTCGTCTACTTGCATACATTCCGTTGTTTTTAGCCGCGGTTATGTTTTGGGCTATTCAAGAACAAGGTGCAACAATTTTAGCAACGTATGCAGATGAGCGTACACAATTAAATATTGGTGGTTTCCATCTTGAATCGTCTTGGTTCCAATCGCTTAACCCATTATTCGTTATTACCATGTCTCCATTATTTGCGATGCTATGGTTAAAATGGGGCGATAAGCAACCATCAACACCACGTAAGTTTTCTTATTCACTATTTTTTGCAGGACTATCATTTTTAGTAATGATGATTCCAGCACATCTTTCAGGTGGACAAGCTTTAGTTAGTCCATTGTGGTTAGTATTATCATTCTTCTTAGTAGTAGTTGGGGAATTATTATTGTCTCCAGTAGGTCTATCTGCAACAACGAAATTAGCGCCACAAGCTTTTGCTGCACAAACCATGTCACTTTGGTTTTTAACGAGTGCTGCGGCTCAAGCAATTAACGCACAGCTTGTAAAGGTATATGAAGTTGTAAGCGAATTCACATATTTCGGATTCTTAGGAACATTGTCGATTGTTATCGGCATACTCTTATTAGTACTTTCACCTATTATTTCTAAAGCGATGCGTGGTATTAATTAGTTAAAGAGGCTAGAGAAAAGAAAAAAGTGTTAGATTGACTGCGGTCAATCTAACACTTTTTTTGCTATGCCGTTGATGTCCGCTACGGCGGTGCTTTCCGCGGGCACACACGTAAGCCGCAACCCTCGCTAACGCGCGGCTTGTTGCGTCTTACGCTGCGTGCGTTCCCGCAGGAGTCACCGCCTCCGCTACCACCAACTATTATTATTACATACACCTTTGCCCTGCTTTTAAAATTTTAGAGTAATGTCCCTGCACCTTTTTTGTCTCTTGTGTAGTCTATTAGCTAGAAGATAATTTAATTTTCTGTAGAATAGAGCTGTTTTTCGTTATAATAATCTTACTAGTAACAATTTTAAGGGGTTGGTTGTCATGAAAGAAGCATTGGATCGTTTGAGGCCACGATTAATGGAGATATTCACGTATTTACATGCGAATCCAGAAATAAGCTGGCAAGAGGTAGAAACAACAAATTATATATTTGATTTGTTGACGCGTGAAGGATTTTCACCCCAACGCTTTAAAAATTGCACAGGGCTGTATGTTGATATTGGTGATGGAAACCCAAAGGTAGGTTTACGGACGGATATAGATGCATTATGGCAAGAAGTAGATGGTGAGTTTAGAGCAAATCATTCTTGTGGACATGATGGACATATGACAATGGCAATCGGAGCTCTTTTACTTCTGAAAGAGCAGTCTCAATCATACAAAGGCACAATTCGTGTTATTTTCCAACCAGCTGAAGAAAAAGGAACAGGTGCATTAGCGGTTCTAAAAGAGGGCATTATTGATGACTTGGATTTTTTATTTGGAGTCCATTTAAGACCAGTACACGAGCTTGAGGACGGCACATATTGTGCAGCTTTGTACCATGGTGCCTCTCGTTTACTCGAAGGCGAAATTATCGGTGAGGATGCACATGCGGCAAGACCACACCTTGGTGTGAATGCAATTGAGGTAGGTGCAACAATTATCGAAGATTTACGCACCATACATACAGATCCCATGGTGCCTGTATCCGTTAAGATGACAAAATTTCAAGCTGGAGGTGAGTCAGGTAATATTATTCCAGGTAAAGCAGCCTTCACGATTGATATAAGAGCACAACGAAATGATGTAATGGATACACTTGCTCAAGGTGTGAAACGTGTTATTGATTCTTCGAAAATTTTGCATAAAGTGCAAATTGAGTTGCGTACAGTTGCTAATATTGTGGCAGCAGAGGTAGACACAACTGCTCAATATATGATGGAGCAAGCCATTGTTAAGGCAGCGGGGCTATCTAATTTACGAAAGCCTGTGCATACACCAGGCGGAGAGGATTTCCACCATTATGCCGTTCAACGTCCGCATTTAAAATCGACAATGCTTGGACTAGGTTGCGGATTAACACCTGGATTACACCATCCAAAAATGAAATTTAAGCAGGCAAGACTTGTAACTGGAGTTGAGATTCTTACAAACGCTGTATTAGGAGCATTAGAACTCGAAACATAGAGGAGGCATCAGATAATGTTAGAAAACGTTTCTATTAGAAAAATGATGACACCTGAGGAAATTGCTGAGGTGCAATTCTTAAATGTTGAAATCTGGGGGAGTCAGGCAATTCCCTCACATCAAATGCTAGCGGCTGTTCAAAATGGTGGATTATTGCTTGGGGCATATTTGGAAGGTCGACTAATTGGTTTTAATTACTGCTTTGTAGGTTACCGGGAAGAAAAAATGTATCTACACTCACACATGATTGGCGTCGAAAAAACATATCGTGAACAAGGTGTAGGAGAGTTGTTGAAGCATGCTCAGCAAGAATATGCTCGAGAAAATGGTTTTCAGCTAGTTCGTTGGCTATTTGATCCATTAGAAGCGCGTTTAGCAAATTTATCATTTTTAAAGCTGGATGCATATAGCAATCAGTATGAAATAGATTATTATGGACCGTTACAAGATGATTTTAATAATGGACTGCCCTCTGATCGGATTGCGGTAGAATGGTGGGTTGAGCGTAATCATGCAAATGATAGCTTGGATGAGCTAGAAGAAGCGGCAGAGCAAGTTGTATCATGGTCATTGACGGTTGATGGATTACCTGTGCTCGATCAAGATAGTGAATTTCAAAGTAACCAAAAATTTTATAAGGACGCTTATTTAGTTCCTATTCCACAGTATTTACAAAAGATGAAGGTGGAAAGTCCGAAATTAGCTGAGGACTGGCGTTATAAGATTCGTACAATTTTAACTACCTTCTTTGCCCAAGAATATGCCATTGTTCGAGTAAAAAAGCAAAAAGAATATATACACTTTTATCTGTTAGTCAGACGCTCTTTATTGGCTTTATAATAGAGATAAGGAGTGAACTTTGTGAGAATAGAAGAAATTACAATAAGACATTTAAAAATGCCGATGAAGGCTCCGTTCACAACAAGTTTTGGTACTGTTAGTGAAAAAGAGCTATTGCTTTTAGAGGTGAAGGATGCGTCAGGAACGATTGGTTGGGGAGAAACAGTTGCTTTTGTAGCACCGTGGTACACAGAGGAGACATTAAAGACAACTTGGCATATGTTAGAGGACTTTTTAATGCCTACCTTGCTACATAAAGAGATTGCACACCCAGATGAGGTTAGTGCCTTGTTTTCGCCTATTCGGCGTAATTGCATGGCGAAAGCTTCTATTGAAGGGGCTGTGTGGGACATTTATGCACAGCAAACGAAACAGTCCCTTGCCCATGCTTTAGGTGGAAGCAAAGATACTATTGATGTAGGGATTAGTTTAGGAATTCAAGCTAGCACAGAAAAACTGATTGATTTAATAAAGGTCTATGTAGAAAAGGGTTATAAACGAGTAAAAGTTAAAATAAAACCTGGGTACGATGTAGAAGTTATCCGTGCTATCCGTGCTACATTTCCTAATTTACCATTGATGGCAGATGCAAACTCTGCGTACACATTAAAGGATATAGAAGTGTTACAACAGCTGGATGCCTTTAACCTTTTAATGATTGAGCAACCACTTGCAGCTGACGATATTATAGATCATGCCAAGCTGCAAAAGCAGTTACAAACACCAATATGTTTAGATGAAAGTATTACATCACTTGAAGATGCTCGTAAAGCGATCGAGCTAGGTAGTTGTGGTGTCATTAATATAAAAATTGGTCGTGTAGGTGGTTTAACAGAGGCTAAGAAGATTCATGACTATTGTCAGGAGCATGCCATTCCTGTCTGGTGTGGAGGCATGTTGGAAGCGGGAATCGGACGAGCGCATAATATAGCATTAACTGCACTCTCCAATTTCATATTACCTGGTGATACAGCAGGTTCGAGTCATTATTGGTATGAGGATATTATAGTGCCTGAGGTTATGGTAGAAGATGGCGTTATTCATGTGCCTACAAGTGTTGGTATAGGCTATGAGCTAAATATGGCAGTTATTGATAAATTAACAATGAGCAAGAAAGTTTATAAGGAATAGCTTTAAGCGATGGAGGCTGCCTTTTCTCCATCTGTTTGTCAGATAAATAGTCGAGGAGAGAAGTGATTGAAAAAGAGCTTGCAAATCGGCGGTGCTTATGTAGGAATAATCGTCGGTGCGGGGTTTGCATCAGGGCAAGAAATCATCCAGTATTTTACGAGTTATGGCAATAAGGGGATATTAGGCGCTCTTTTAGCGACACTCTGGTTTGCCTTTGTGGGAATGTGTATAGCACAAATTAGTTCACGGTTGCGGACAACATCTCATAAGGATTTGATATATCAAATTTCGGGTAATACTATCGGCTTTCTAATGGACTTTGTACTATCACTTTTTTTGTTTGGTGTGTCAGTTATTATGTTTGCTGGAGCGGGTGCTACTTTCGAGCAAATGTTTGGACTACCCGTATGGCTAGGGAGCATTTGTATGATTGTCCTCACTATGATGACAGTTATGATGAATGTAAAAAGTATTATTAATATAATAGCCATTGCGACGCCTTATTTGTTAGCTGTTGTTACAATTATTGCGGTCTATTCCATAGCTACGATGGATCTAACATTTGCAGAGCAAGCAGTGATAGCAGAACAACAATTACCAACATCATCAAAAAGCTGGTGGGTAACAGCTTTGCTCTATATGTCTTTTAATATCGGCGTTTGTTTTTCGCTTCTCACGGTGATGTGTGGCGCTATACGAAATGAGCGAATTGCAGGCATAGGTGGCATTATCGGAGGACTAATGTTAGGCGCGCTCATTTTAATTATTCATTTTTCCCTTCTCGCTAAAATGAACGTTATTGTTGGATTGGATATTCCCATGCTCGCATTAGCTAATGAAATTCATCCAATAGTAGGTTTATTAATGTCATTTTCTTTATTGGGGATGATTTATAATACAGCGGTAGGTATGTTTTATTCGTTTTCGGTGCGATTTTTTAAACCGACAAAGCCTAGCTTTAAGGTCGCTGTCATTTGCATGGGCATTCTAGGCTTTTTTGCGAGCCAAGTGGGCTTTACAACACTTGTATCAAAATTATATTCGGTAATGGGCTATTTAGGCTTTATTTTAGTAGCGTCGATAATTTTTGCATGGCTACGAGGAATAAGAAGAGTAGCTTAATGAGGTGATTGAGAAGGGCAACTGTGTCATTCTCAATTACCCTTTTTTTATGAATAAATTTCTGAGGGGAAAGAGCAACATGTTTGAATGAGAAATATCTCAATTTAGCGGTGTTTTTGTTGAAAAAACATAGTTTTTAAGTATTTCCAAATAAAGCGAGAACAATTCTCAATAGGAGGTTGACTGATAATAAAAAGATGCTTATAATGAGAATCGTGAGTAATGATAATCATTTTCAGCTGATTATTAATTACACTCAATAATGAATCTACCGGGGATTACAATGAAAATAAGATATCTTTTAACAGCAACTGTTGTGTTGTCTATTGTGTCACTATTCATTGGTGTAGTAAATATTAAGCCAAGTGACTTATTGGACTTCGGATCAGAAGAAACTAGACTATTCTTAATTAGTCGTATACCAAGACTGGTGGCAATTTTGCTGGCAGGTGCAGGTATGAGTATTGCTGGTTTAATTATGCAAAGCTTAAGTAGGAATAAGTTCGTGTCACCAACGACAGCAGGAACTTTAGATGCTACGAAATTAGGTGTTCTAATTTCAATGATGTTTTTTACAAATGTCACGTACTTTCAAAAAATTTCCTTCGCTTTCATATTTGCTTTAGCCGGCACGTTAATGTTTATGCAAATATTAAATCGAATAAAGTTCAAAGATGCGATTTTTATACCGCTTATAGGCTTAATGTTCGGAAATATCCTATCTTCTATTACGACGTTCTTTGCGTATAAGGCTGATATTATCCAAAACATTTCTGCATGGTTACAAGGAGATTTCTCATTGATAATGAAAGGTCGTTATGAGCTTTTATACATAAGTGTACCTGTTCTAATAATGGCTTACATTTATGCAAACCGTTTCACAGTGGCTGGAATGGGTGAGGATTTTGCAAAAAACCTTGGTCTTTCCTACAAATTCGTTGTGAATTTAGGTTTAGTGTTAGTAGCTCTAGTGACAACTACGGTGGTACTAACAGTAGGTGTGATTCCGTTTCTAGGTTTAATTATTCCAAATATTATATCGCTGTTCAAAGGGGATAACCTTGCAAAGACATTACCGCACACGGCTTTACTCGGTATGTCGTTCCTATTATTCTGTGATATTATAGGGCGCGTGTTAATTTTCCCTTATGAAATTCCGATAAGTATGACGGTCGGCGTCATCGGAAGTGCAATCTTTCTAATTATGTTATTTAGGGGGAGAGCATATGCGTAACCGTACGAAAATGTTGATATTAATCGGACTAGCAGTAGCTGCTATGTTACTGTACGTCTTTTATGAATTAAATGGGAACTATAGCTATGCATTCCCACGTCGCCTCATTAAAGTGGTGGCGATGGCACTAACGGGAATTGCCATTGCGTATTCGACAGTGGTTTTCCAAACAATTACGCATAATCGTATTTTAACGCCAAGTGTTATGGGGCTTGATGCTTTGTACATGATGGTCCAAACGATTATTTACTTCTTCTTTGGCTCGATGTCTATATTTGTTATTAACGCACATTATAATTTTTTGCTAGCTGTTTCAGCAATGGTCATTTTCGCATTAATATTTTATCGAGTATTGTTCAAAGAAGGTAAACGTCCGATTTACTTCCTGCTGCTTGTCGGTATGATTGTCGGGACATTTTTAGGAAGTGTCACAACTTTCTTCCAAGTTTTAATTGATCCTAATGAGTTTCTGAGCTTACAAAGTAAAATGTTTGCAAGCTTTAATAATGTAAATTCAGATTTAGTATGGTTAGCAGGTCTTGTTATTGTAGGTACATTTATTTATGGTTGGCGTCATATGAGTCAACTAGATGTAATGTCACTTGGTCGCGATACAGCAATAAACCTTGGGGTACCTTATGATAAACTTGTACAACGCATGCTCATATTATCTTCGATATTAATCGCAGTATCTACAGCTCTTGTTGGGCCAATTACATTCTTTGGCTTAATCGTAGCAAATTTATCGTATCAGTTTTTCAAGACGTACAAGCACTCTGTATTAATTGCAGGTTCTTGTGTAATGAGTATTGTTGCTTTAGTCGGTGGTCAGTGGATGGTCGAGCGAATATTTAAATTCGATACAACACTAAGCGTTATTATCAACTTTGTAGGTGGTGTGTACTTTATCTACCTATTATTGAAGGAAAGTAGGTCAGCAGGATGATCCAAGTAAAAGAAATTTCTAAGTTTTTTGGGAAAAAGCCTGTCATTCAAGATGTTAGTGTAGACGTTGCGCCAGGTAAAATTACGTCCTTTATTGGACCGAATGGTGCAGGTAAATCAACACTGCTTTCAATGGTAAGCCGTTTACTTAATGCAGACACTGGTGAAGTATTACTCGATAAGTCAGATGTGCGTCGCTGGAAATCTGATGACTTTGCAAAGCGCGTTTCGATTTTAAAACAGTCAAACTACATGAATGTGCGTCTAACAATTCGTGAACTCGTTTCATTTGGTCGCTTTCCTTATTCAAAAGGAAATTTAAAACCAGAGGACGAGCAAAAAGTAGATGAAGCAATTCACTATATGAATTTAGTTGACATTCAGCATAATTATTTAGATGAATTATCAGGTGGTCAGCGTCAACGGGCATTTATTGCAATGGTCATTGCGCAAGACACCGATTACATTTTGCTAGACGAACCACTTAATAATTTAGACATGAAGCATTCTGTGCAAATCATGAAAATTTTGCGTAAGTTGGTGGATGAGCTAGGAAAAACGGTTGTCATTGTTTTACATGATATTAACTTTGCATCCGTATATTCTGATCATATCGTCGCTTTAAAAGATGGACGTGTTGTAAAAGACGGTCCGACTAATGACATTATTAACTCAGATGCGTTAAAGGAAATCTATGATATGGATATCCCTGTGCAAGAGCAAAATGGTTGCCGCATTTGTGTGTATTTTAACTCTTAGTAACAATAGATAGTCATCACTATCTAAAAATATAAAAACAAAAAGGAGATTTCACAATGAAAAATTGGAAATTACTTACGGTATTAATGGCAATGATGCTTTTAGTATTAGCTGCTTGTGGTTCTAAAGAAGAATCAAAAGAAGATGATAAAGGTTCAACAGATAATAAACCTGCTGAAGAGCAAAATGAAGCTGCTTCTGCTTACCCAATCACAATCCCAGGTAGTACATCTGGTGAAAATACATTTGAAGATGTAACACTAAAAGAGCAACCAAAAAATATTGTCGTATTTGACTATGGTTTCCTAGATACTTTAGATGCTTTAGGCGTTGAAGTTGCAGGTGTTTCACAAAAATCAGTACCAAGTTATTTAAGCAAATATGCTGACACAACTTACGTAAATGTTGGGTCTTTAAAAGAGCCAGATTTTGAAGCAATCTCTTCTATGAGCCCAGACATCATTTTCATCTCAGGTCGTCAAGCTTCTGCTTACTCAGAATTATCAAAAATTGCTCCAACTGTATTCGTTGGTGTAGATAACAATAATTTTATGGAATCGTTTAAAACAAACACTGAATTAGCTGGTAAAATTTTCGGTAAAGAAAAAGAAGCTGCTGATGCGTTCGCTGCATACGAAGCAAAAGTAGAAGATCTTAAAGCAAAAACTGCTTCATCTGAAGATAAAGCATTAATCGTTTTAGGTAATGAAGGTTCATTATCTGCATACGGTCCTGGTTCACGTTTTGGTGTAATTCATGATGTATTTGGCGTAAAAGCTGCTGATGATAAAATCGAAGCTTCTACACACGGTGCTAACGCTTCATTCGAATATGTACGTGATACAAACCCAGATATTTTATTTGTAGTTGACCGTGACGCTGCTGTTAACCCTGAAGGCGAGTCTGGTACAAAAGCTGCTATTGAAAACGAAATCGTTGGTGCAACTAACGCTGCTAAAAACGGTAAAGTTTACTACTTAGATCCAGAATATTGGTACCTATCAGGTGGCGGTTTACAATCAGAAACTGCTAAAGCTGATGATATTTTAAAGGCGTTTAACTAATATGTTTGTACAAATTAAACGTATGGTCGTAACTGAGGGTAACGCTGATAAGGTTGTTGAACGATTTGGAGCTAAAAAAGATGGTCCTTCATTACTTGAACAACAACCAGGTTATATTGATAAGCAAGTGCTTGTAAAAAAAGTTCGCCGCGGAGATGAAGAAGTGCTAATTATGGTTCGTTGGGAATCAGAAGAGGCGTGGAAAAATTGGGAGAAGAGCCCTGAGCATATTGCAGGTCATAAAGCAAATGCTGGTAAGCCTAAACCTGATTATATTATTGAAAGCGGTCAAGATGTTTACTATGTAAAAGCTTAATAAAAACTAGAGGTGTCTCACAAGTCAATTGTGACACCTCTTTTTTTTATGTCTTTTTATATAAACAACCATTATACAACAAGGTGTGAACAATTAAGCTCACTGAGGAGCTAGTCAAATGATTAGAAGTTTATGTATTTTTGTTGGATTGTAAGAAGGTAGAGGTGAATGGATAAATGGCAAGGGGCTTTTGTTACTACGTCACACCTCGCCACACATAGAAGTTGAATATTGAGGCAATTATATTTGAACGACGAAGCTTAGGAAGCAGCGCAAACGAAACGTCTGTTTAATGTTTGATAGTAGCCTTGCTCCAAATATTAAATGCTGAGTTAATGTTGAAGGAAATACCGCCATTATTAATGAATAGTCCAGAAATATTAGTTGGGTAGTAATGATAGGCGTCAAAGGCCTCTGTGACTGAATTGGATATGTTGGAAGAGAGATGTTGATTATTGTTTTTCAAATCATTTGGTGAGCCTGCAAAGCTGCTTATTTTAGCGGCATTACTACTATTTTGACCACTCTGCGTTCCTCTAGCATAAACAATGCAGTACTGAGTAGTTTTATAGAGCATTGGTGTATTAATATTCAAACTAGATGTAAAAGGGCTCACTAAAGAAAGTAATGGCAAATCTTTTTCGGGTACTTTTACAATGTCGTGTTGCGCCATATACGTGTCTAGTTTTTGCTGAAAAGTATCTTCAAATCCAGGGATATTACAAATGAAGTTAGAAATAGAAGACTTATGTTTATACTCCACTAAAGCTTCTTGATATGCTCGCTGTTCAGCTTGAATAATCAATTGTTCAATAGTTTGTTGTTCATTCGAAGGCTTCTTTATAGTAATTTCCTCTGCAGAGACAGAAATTGTACAGGAAAAAGTTTCTGTAAGTATTAACACGTAGTCATTTACTCCATTCGTCATTTCAATCACCTCTTAATGTTAGAGAATATTATATAAATAATTAAAATATCATACACTCAAATTGCAAATTGAGTCACATACAATACGCATGATTTTTACTTATCATAAGCGTAACACTAGTCAGGACGCCATTTCAATGGTCAGTTAACGCCAAAAACTGGCGGTCTCTCTAATGACACCGCCAGTTTTTTATTATTTCCTAGCAAAAAACTGGCGTGCTTTATATAAATACCGCCATTTTTTGGCGGTATTTATGAATAGTTAATGGTAATAAATAGAAAATAGAGTGATTCATTTAACTTATAAAAGATAGAATTAATTCCCATTAATATGTATAATATTTATCGATACGTTTAAGGGAGTAGAGGACTATTGGGTGATATAGATGTACGTATTAATGAATCGTTAGACAGTCTGATTGAAAATAATTCGATGCTCGGTGATGAAATAAAGTCAATGCTTAAAAGTTTTAAAGCAGAAAAAAAAGAGATGGGTTATGCATTTGGAAAACTATGCTATTGGCATTATGAAGCATTTGTTGATTCTTTAAATGAAGAGATATATATAGTTGCTGCGGCTATTGAACTTCTAATTTTATCCTATGATATTATTGATGATTTGCAGGATAAAGATACGGACTATATTTGGAGCAAAACACCTGAACTTTCTTTAAATGCAGCACTTGCCTTACTCGTCATGTCATCGAGAGCTATACATGAGACATCATTTGAACATAAAGGTATAGCCATTCGTCTACTGGAACAATATGCGTTACGTAGCATTAATGGTCAGCAGTTAGATGTACTGAATGCTTGTCGAGATGAACAATCCTACTTACAAATGATTGACCAAAAATCAGGGTCACTTACAGCAATGAGTTGCGTCATTGGGGAGGCACTTGCAAAAGGGATGGTGACTGCTGAAATTGAGGAGTACGGGAAATACATAGGTATTATCCAACAAATAAAAAACGATATTATAGATTTAAAAACTTGGGGACCTAAAAATGATCTATTAAATAGAAAGTATTCATTACCAATTATTTATCTAATGGCACAAAAAAATAGTGTATCAAAATCAGTGATAAACTATTATAATAAAGATATAGTTACATTTTTGGATAATATTGTTACAGAACATGAGTTGACAAATAGCGGTGCAATACGTTATGCAGTTGCAATTAAAAATCTCTATAAAATAAAAGCATTGAATAATCTTGAAAAAGTTGCTATAAACAAGTTAGGTAAAGAATACCTAATAAAACTAATGAAATGAGGAGAGATTTTTATGATTAATGTAATTCAGTATCTAGAAGAGAACCCAGCACTAGTACCACTGTTAAAAGAACAAAAAGTTGCATTAATAGGTGTTTCAGCAATTGAACAGCAGGCAATACTTGACTCATTCGAAGATGTACTATGCTTAAGAGACCCTATTTGGAATTAAATTTATATAATCAAAAATGGTTTATGCTTGCTATAAGTGTTTACGTATTGCTAGGTTTCTACCTGCTATATGTTCCTTATAGCAAGCCTTATTTGGGTATAGATTTGATCGAGGAAAATGGAAATTGGGTAATAGAGCATTCACATGATCAATTAGTGGATGGGCAGAAAATCTCTGCAGGGGACATCGTTTTAAAAGTTGATAATGTTCAAATAGACGACATTTCTTATATAAAGTATGATTTTACAATTAGGGCTGCAAATTCATTAACAATATTAAAGTCTAACGGGGAAAAAATTCATATTACTCCTACTGGTTTAGATTTTACTGAACGGTTTTACTATATATTGCTTATCCCTGCCTGTTATTATTTCCTTACATTATTTGTTGTTTGTTATTTGCATTATAAACAAAAAAACACTTCACTTTTAAGATTGCTTATTTTATTTATGCTAACAGTTTCCATGGCATATGTGAGTATAGGAGCATCTGGTAGTCTCGATATCGTGGGCATTATGGTCAATCGAGGTAGTATGTTGTTATGTTTAGTATTACTTTTACATTTTTTAAGAAACTATTATTCATTTTTAAATGCCAATTGGTTACTTTTTAATAATATTAAATTGTTTTATCTATTGCCTATCTTTGCGATGTTACTTAGCTATATTGGTATTATTAATAACAATTTGCACAACCTTCTTTCGTACGTTGTTTTAGGCGTTTTTTTAGTTTTACTTATTTTAATACTTATTATTTTATTGTTTAGCTATTTTAAATTTAAATCACCCCAGTTAAAAATTTTATTGAATAGTGTAATGATTCCATTTCTTCCATTCTTGTTTCTGTATGCACTTCCGAATATTTTATTTCATCATCCCGTACTTTCCGCTGAAATCAGTGCTTTATTTTTATTATTTATTCCATTTAGCTTTATTTTTACACAACTAGCGGAACGATTATTTGACATTGAATATCATATTACAAGGCTTCGTTACTATGTCATATTTTCTGTAATTTTTACTGCATGGTTTACTTTTGGTTTGTATTGGATTGCTGGCAAATTTTTAACGATGACGATAATGTCGGGTGTTTCATTGTTTACTTTTTTATCGTTAATTGTTCTTTTCTACATAAAAGAAAAGGTAGATTATCGCAAACGCAAAATTTTGTTTTCGACTAAAGGGGACTATATACATCAGTTATATACGGCTGTAGATAGAATCGGTAAAACAATTAAATTAGACGAGCTTCTAGAAAAGTTTGCCCAGGAAGTTTCGCTGCACCTAGAGCTTGAGCATGTATTTGTATTGACCTATGACTATGACACAAATCAATTTACTTCAATGGTTGAGGGAAAGATTCCGATAAATCCTATGCTAATGGAAGATTTAAAATTAGGAGAAATACGGAAAATTGACAAAGTCTATCTAGCTTTCCTCCATCAAGATGCTCATTACAAAAGAGCCTTAGTATTGGGGCATAACAATTCAATTCATTTAAAAGATGAAGAGCTTTTATGGCTCGAATTGCTCCTGTTATACGTAAATAACTTTATTGAAAATACAAAAATGGTGGAAGAATTGTTAGAGGAACTAAAGCATATGAAGCAAGCAGATGAAAGTCAATTACCTTGGCTAAATAAGCTATTATGGCTTAGGTTTGAAGAGGAGAAATATCAACTAGCTCAAGAATTACATGATACTAATTTACAAGAGCAACTCCATATTGCTCGAGAAGTTGATGTTTTAATAAATGCAAAAGATACTACAGAAATCCAACAAAAACTAGTAAAGATTCATACACAAATGGTTTCATCGCTACATGATTTAAGAGCTTATTGCGAAAACTTAAAGCCCCCACTATTAGATACATTAGGGCTAAATGCTGCTTTAGAAAAGCTCATACGAAAAGTAACGGAAAGAGCTAACTTTCTGTTAATTTATACAATAGATCGCCTTTATTTAGAAGATGAACGAATGAATTTAATGATCTATCGTCTATTTCAAGAATTACTCAATAATGCTTTGAAACATTCCTATGCGACAACAGTTGAAATTCATCTCAAGGAAATGGACAATGGTTTTGAAGTCATTTATAAGGACGATGGAGTAGGATGTAATGTGAATGATATTATTGTCGCTGATTCGATGGGAATCCGAGGTATGCAAGAGCGTGTAAAAGCCTTTGATGGACAATTTTACATTGATACTCAAGTTAATGAAGGGATGTCTATTAGAATTACAGTAAAAGAAGGAAGTGACACACTTGATAACAATGCTCATAGTGGATGATCATCCTATTGTGTTAGAGGGAACGAAAAATTTATTTAAAGATAATGAAGACATTTTAGTTGATACAGAGAGTGATGCAACTTCTGTAATACCAAAAATTAAGGACAAGCCATATGATATTTATCTAATTGATATCAATATGCCTTTAGAAAATGGCATTCATTTAGCGAGAAATATTAAAGCTATGCAAATAGATGCTTCGATAATCCTTTATACAGGGGATGACATTACAGATTATTATCCACTAATTTTAGAAAGGAAAATAGAGGGGATTTTAGCCAAAACGGCCTCTAAAGAGCAGATTTTACGGACAGTTCGTGCCATTGCAAATGGAGAAATTGTTTTGCCGAAAAATTTCTTAGATTTCCTAGATAATCGATTTAAAATACAAGATGCTAAGCTCGATATTCATTTAAATGAAAAAGAAAAGAAAATTTTACGATTGATTGCTGAAGGGCATACAAATAAGGCTATAGCGATAGAGTTAAACATTCCTCAACGAACTACTGAAAGATATTTAACACAGCTGTTTTCTTTGCTAAATGTAGATTCCCGAACAGAGGCAGTAAATCTTGCTGAACGAATGAATTTACTATAGCCTCTTTATATGTTAGTATAAATATTAATTGTTATATTTTTCTATAAAAGGATAGTATTTATGTAATGTAAAGACAATATATTATTAATCAGGAAAAATTATTTAGTTTGCACAACTAAATACCTATATATCTTAAGAAACACCGCCATTTTTTGGCGGTGTTTTTTTCATGACCGCCAAATCACGCCAAAAAAACTAGTGAAGACCGCCAAAAAAATGGCGTAAACCCAACATTGAAATGGTGGTATAAGTACTGGTACGCTTAGATTAATCATAGTTAAGTAATTTTTTCCAAAGTGAGTAATAGTTTAAGAATATATCGTTTATATAAGCAGTTTAATATCATAGATTTTTTAGCATGTTACTAGCTAGACAGCATACTCACGAAAAAACTTTAATAAAGGTAGGCGTATAATTTGAAAGTAGAACTTGAAAATTTAATCTCTATAGATGAATCTAACCAAGATCAAGTCATTAAAGTTTATAATCGCTACGGTATTTATGTAGGTGCGCCTGAAATCAGAAGAAGAAATTTGAAGGCATCTTTTAATCCTATTTTTACTTTAAATGAAGATGTGACGTATGAGCAGGTGGCAGCATTATATAAATCATTGGAACATGAGCTAGGTATTGTTTCTATTGGGGAACGTTTCTATTTTGATTTTTCAAATAGCGAATACGAACAAACTCCATTATTTACGTTAAACTCGACTGGCAACTCGCCAGAAATGTTTTTAGATGATAGAGGCACTTTATTTTCAATAAGTACATATTGTAAGCATTGTGGGCTTATGGAAAAAGAGCAACTTTCACCGTTAGTTATTGATACTTCTCAAATGAAAGGCCGTCATTTAGTCCACGTAAGCGGATACTGGGTAGCCTCCGAAGAATTAGTAGCTTTAATGAAACAAGCAAATATGGAAGGCTATGAACTTCTAGAAGTAATTCACAGCGGGTCGGAAGTAGAGAAGCAACCTGCATATCAAATCATCCCAACTCAAATGCTACCTGCAAGTAATGCAGAAAGAATAAAATTGTATTTTGCAACTGAGCAGCCACCTTGCAAATGTGGGTTAAATGGGGTAATTCTAGGACCTGATATTTATGATGGCAAGGATATTATGAATTTAAATGGAGATGTTTTCTATTCTTCAGAATGGAGTCATGATGGAAGCTATCTTTACAGAAAAACAATATTCAGTAGAAAGTTCAGAGATTTAATTATTAATAATCGTATTTCTCGAGAAGTGAGAGGGGAAAAGGATCGAAACTTTGGACCGAAAGATTGGTTATTCGACCCTGTGTTATTGAAATAGTTTGAACTATAGAATAATAAAAGGTGAGGGAGTGTTAATGTTGTTTAGAAAAATACTACCTATCATTGCAATTTTATTTATCGTTGCGTTAGCACTTTCAAATTACTTTAATAAAACGAATGAAGAATCCATTATATTAGCGAATATAATTAAGTATATTTTTATGCTATAAGACAGATATCGTATATTTCCCTCAAGTTCACCTAAGTATGGTATGATGTGAAAAAACATTGCATGAATGAGCTTTGAGGTGAAATTTTGATAAAAAAATGGTCATTTCCTTTAGCGATTTTAACTCTAATTATATTTTTTGCGTTCCGCTTAACATACGAGAGTGACGTGATTTTAAATTTCGATAAAAAAGTGGCGGAAATATTATTTGGCAATCGGTATATAGAGTTTTTTCATTATATTGGTGAGCCAAAATTTGTCGTTTGGGTTGCGATTATATTAATTATCTATTTAGCATGGATCGCGAAAAATTACCGTGGCATGTTATTTGTCGTATTAACATTTGCAGTAGGGAACGTATTAAACCAAATGTTAAAAAAGTGGGTGCAACGTTCTCGCCCTGAAATAGAAGATCAATTGACATCGTTCAGTTTTCCATCTGGACATGCTATGACAGGCATACTGTATTTATTTACGGTTGCTTATTTATTATCTGAAAATAATACAAAGGCACGTCAAATACAGCTTTGGATAGGCGCAATTGTGCTAACAATTCTTATTGGTCTTTCACGAGTAGCAGGTGCGCGCCATTTTGCCTCCGATGTGCTTGCAGGCTGGTGTATAGGATACACCTGGTTTATCATTTGTGTTTTTTGGTATGAACGACGTAAGCGCGTATTTAATAAGAACAATATTAAATAGTAATACTCAAGTGAGCAGCACCTAACTTTATGGTACTGCTCTTTTTAGTGCCAGGCACCCGAATGATTCTGAAAAATTAGATTTAATAAATATTTTCCTAACAAAAAAGAATTGCTTATAGGAAACTTTTAAGCTAAGATGAGTACAATAAAAAAAAGAGAAAAGGAAGAAGGAATTGGAAGGACAAATTTTATTTGCTTTAGGGTTAACCCTATTTGCAGGGCTTGCAACAGGAGTAGGTAGTTTAATTGCATTTTTTACCTCAAGAACAAATACTAAATTTTTATCAATAGCTCTTGGTTTCTCAGCGGGAGTTATGATTTATGTGTCACTTGTTGAAATTTTTGTGAAAGCAAAGGATGCATTAACCAATGCCTTAGGTCCAACGAATGGTTATTGGATGACGATAGCGGGTTTCTTTGGCGGAATGTTATTTATAGCTTTAATTGATAAGTTTATTCCGAAATCGACGAACCCTCATGAAGTAAAGCTTGTTGAAGATGTGAATGCTGTAAAACCACAGGTAGATGAAAGTCATTTAATGAAAATGGGCGTATTCACTGCACTTGCAATAGGAATTCATAATTTTCCTGAAGGTATAGCAACCTTTATGTCCGCTATGAATGACCCTAATGTCGGCATTGCGATTGCAATTGCTGTAGCCATTCATAATATTCCTGAAGGAATTGCTGTCTCGGTTCCTATTTATTTTGCTACAGGAAATCGTAGAAAAGCATTTAAACTATCCTTTTTATCAGGGTTAGCAGAGCCTGTTGGGGCGCTAGTAGCTTATTTACTATTAATGCCGTTTTTATCAGACGTTATGTTCGGTATTGTATTTGCTGGAGTTGCAGGAATTATGGTGTTTATATCATTAGATGAGCTATTACCAGCCGCACAGAGGTACGATGAAACACATTTATCAATGTATGGTTTAGTTGGTGGAATGGCAGTGATGGCTATTAGTTTAGTATTATTAGCGTAAATCTTAATTAGCTACTGAAAAAGGAATCTAGTCGATAAGACTAGATTCCTTTTATTATGCCTTTATTAATTCTTTAACTGTCTCTAAGCAGTCATAAAAGGTGTTAAAAGGCTTATAGGGAATATGTAAATCATTACAGCGGTCAATTAATTGCTCCCTAGCTAATACTAAATCTGCTTGTTTAGCAGCTTCGAAATCGGAAATAGAGTCGCCAATCACGATTTTAAATTGATCGGGCTGTGCCATTTCTCGCATGACGGTTGGTTTGCAACAGCCACAACTTTGGGTTGAAAATTTTGCACAATGTTCATCACAGCTATGTGGATAGACAACCGTAATTTGCTCTCCAGAGAAGTCTGCATTATTACAATAGATTCCCGAAAATGGGCCAAATCTTTCAAGCAGTGGTTGAATGAAAAAATCTACTCCGCCACTAACAATGTAAAAAGGTATATCGTGCTCCTGCGCATAGCGAACAAACTCGCTAAAGCCCTCACGGATAACGGCGGTCTCCATTAAATATTGAATGATATCATCCTTTTGGCTAGTCGATAAAAGCTCAAACATCGCAGTAATACCGTCTTTGAAGCTTATTGTTTGAGCCATCATTGCCTTTGCAATTTTCTCCGATTGTTCAGGGACGAAATGCGTCATAAGGGAGACGATATTATCTGTTTCTGTAATAGTACCATCAAAATCGCAGAAAATAATTGGTTTCAAAGTACTTCCTCCTTCAAGAAAAAACGTCTACTTTGAAGTAGACGTTCTAATTTATTTTACTTGTACACCATGTTCATCGGCCTGCGTTAAGATGATTTGATGTTCTGGGAATTTCGTTTGCATTGTTGTAACAAAGTCATCAGCAATCGAAGTTGGAATAATGGAAATGAGTGTCGGACCTGCTCCACTTAATGCTGTACCGTATGCACCATGTACTTTTGCAGCTTCACGTATTTCAGCATATTGTGGGATTAATGTTGAACGGAATGGTTCATGGAACAAATCCGCTTCCATGTAGCTTCCTGCACGTTTAAAATCACGTGTCATTAAAGATGCTGCCAGCATATTAGCATTAGCAGAAGCATGTACTGCATATGCTCGCTCAAATTGCTTTGGTAATACGGAGCGAGACTCACTTGTCTTTAGCTCAACATTCGGTACGTACACAACAAAAGAAGCGTTAATATCATTTACATGGAATGTATCGACTACTCCGTTGTCATCCATTGAGGAAATCGTCAAGCCACCGAGTACTGAGGCAGTTGCATTATCAGGATGCCCTTCAATTTGAGAAGATAAATTTAGCTTATCCTGTATAGTTAACTTTAAATCACATAATTGGTTGGCTAGCTCAATACCCGCTACAATGACAGCGGCGCTACTACCTAAACCACGGGCTAATGGTAGTTCACTTGCCATTTCAACTCGGCAAGCAGGTAATGGTTTATTATACTGATCCGCAATTTTTTTGGCGATAATATATAGTAAATGTTGTTCTAGCTCAAATTCACTAGGACCGTTGTCATCGAGATGTATGATCTCCCAACTATCCTGTAGGGAAACATCTAATTTTAAATAAAGAGACAAGCCGAGTCCGATAGAATCAAAGCCAGGGCCTAAATTGGCTGTGCTCCCAGGAACGGTGATTTGCCACTTTTTACTCATAGTACGCCCTCGATATATTTACGAATTTCTTCTTCATCATTTTTAAGAGATACGACGTCCACTGTTGAAACGTTCATAGCAGTATCTGGATCTTTTAAGCCGTTACCAGTAAATACTGTCACGACTTTTGAGCCTTTAGCAATTTTACCATTTTCAACAGATTTAATTACACCTGCTAATGATGCAGCTGAACCAGGCTCAACAAAGATCCCTTCAGTTCCAGCGATTAGCTTGTATGCTGCAATAATTTCCTCATCTGTTACAGAATCAATAATGCCGCCAGACTCATCACGTGCTGCTTCAGCAAATTGCCAGCTAGCAGGATTACCAATACGGATAGCTGTTGCCACTGTTTCGGGGTTAGGAATTGCTTCGCCTTTAACAATAGCTGCGGCGCCTTCCGCTTCAAAGCCGAACATTTTTGGTAAACCTGAAGCTTTCACATCGTTATATTCTTTAAAGCCTTTCCAGTAAGCAGTAATGTTACCTGCGTTTCCAACTGGAATGCATAAATAGTCGGGAGCAGAACCTAAAGCATCTACAATTTCAAAAGAAGCTGTTTTTTGCCCTTCGATACGGTATGGGTTAACCGAATTGACAAGTGCTACTGGTGTTGTTTCGCTAACTTGGCGCACAATATTTAAAGCATCATCAAAATTGCCATCGATTTCAATAATTTTTGCACCATACATTGTCGCTTGTGCTAGTTTACCAAGGGCAACTTTCCCTTTAGGAATAACGACAATCGATTGAATACCTGCGCGTGTTGCGTAAGCTGCAGCTGCTGCTGATGTATTCCCTGTTGAGGCACAAATTACACATTTACTACCATCCTCAATAGCCTTTGCTACCGCAAATACCATACCACGGTCTTTAAAAGAACCAGTCGGATTTGCGCCTTCTATTTTACCATAAAGCTCGATACCAAGCTGTTTTGATAGATTAACTAAATGTATAAGAGGCGTATTGCCTTCGTTTAATGTTAGAGCGGGTGTATTTTCTGTTACGGGTAAAAATTGTTTATATTCTTCAATAAGGCCTTTCCACATAACGTAACGATCTCCTTTTGTTCTTATAGAAAGAACAGTTGTTTTTGTATAAGAGACATTTTAACGCAAAAGACTATATATTTTCAATAGCAATTATTAAATTGTCTAAACAATTCGGTCATTTGAATTTTACTTGTCACTTTCTCGAAACAACTGTATAGTAAACTGGTAATGTAAAGTCATATGTAAAGACAGGTGGTTATTATGACAACAATAAAGACAGAACAATCCATTTCACGTAACAAGCTTTTAGGCGTTGCAGGTGTTGGTTGGCTCTTTGATGCGATGGATGTTGGTATTTTATCTTTCGTTATTACAGCGCTAGCGGTAGATTGGGATTTAACAAAAAGTCAAATGGGCTGGATTGGTAGTATCAATTCTATTGGTATGGCGGTAGGTGCACTTGCATTTGGAATTTTTGCCGATAAAGTGGGGCGCAAGCAAGTTTTTATGTGGACCCTTATTCTCTTTTCAGTAGCGAGCGGCATATCCGCATTTACGACAACATTAGTAGCGTTTATGGCATTACGCTTTTTAGTAGGCATGGGGCTCGGTGGAGAATTACCAGTAGCATCTACACTTGTTTCTGAAAGTGTTGAGGCAAAGGAACGTGGAAGAGTAGTTGTATTACTGGAAAGCTTTTGGGCAGCAGGCTGGCTAATTGCAGCGCTTATATCATATTTTGTTATACCTACATGGGGATGGCGTGTAGCATTATTATTAACAGCTATTCCTGCTATTTACGCGATTTACCTTCGTTGGCATTTACCAGATTCGCCTCAATTTACTGCAAAGGTAGAATCTAAAAAGCGCAGTATTTTTCTTAATGTACGGGAAGTATGGTCGAAAAAATATGCACGTTCGACATTCATGCTTTGGGTGCTATGGTTCACGGTTGTATTCTCGTATTACGGAATGTTCTTATGGTTGCCAAGTGTAATGGTAGGAAAAGGTTTTGATATGATTACTAGCTTTAAATATGTCTTAATGATGACGTTAGCACAGCTACCAGGATACTTCACAGCTGCATGGTTTATTGAAAAATTCGGACGGAAATTCGTACTAGTTTCCTATTTAATTGGAACGGCTGTAAGTGCTTTCATTTTTGGTAATGCAGAAACGTTGGCTGTCCTATTAATATCAGGAATGTTCTTATCATTCTTTAACTTAGGTGCATGGGGTGCGCTATACGCTTACACACCTGAACAGTATCCAGCAGTTATTCGTGGAACAGGTGCAGGAATGGCAGCTGCAGTAGGAAGAATTGGCGGTATTTTTGGTCCGCTATTAGTAGGATCACTGTTAACGGCAGGCTATGATATCGGCTTTATTTTTGCGATTTTCTGTTGTGCGATAATAATTGGCGTTATTGGTGTTATATTTTTAGGAACAGAAACAAAACAAATTGAATTAGAATAAAAAAGTCTTGGATGCTATCTGAATCCAAGACTCAGCTTGTCGACAAAAGGGATTAAGAATAGAAATCTTAATCCCTTTTGTTATTTTTATTGTAAAAAAGGGGTTCTTACTTTCGCGTCGCCATACTCTTCAAGCATCCCCGCCCTATGAAGCTGTTTGCCATAATTATAGTAGACTGCTAGCAAACCATATCAAGTTGATTGGAGTGAAGGGTGGCAACTCCTGCTCAGAACGCACAGTACGTAAGTCGCAACAGACCGCGCGCTAGCGAGGGTTGCGGCTTACGATGTGCCTGCGGAAAGCGCTCGCCCGTAGCGGAAATCAACGGTAGTAGTCATCACCTATATTAGTTTTAATAAAAAAAGACTATAGATAAATTCGGAAAACTTCGAGTTTGTCTATATTCTGATCCAAGACTTTTCAAATCTGCGTTCTTCAAAAAATAAAATATAAGATTATTTTTATACATATTTTTCTGAAATGTGTTAAAATTTCGAATTGAATATTGTATACAGTAAAATGGCGAGGATAATAAACATATTTTTAATATTGCGAATACATAAATTATATGTCAATTTATTACGAACTAGTGCATTAGTGTATTAATGTATTAAAGATTTTTCTGAAAAGTCATTGTATTCAAATTGCAATCGTGATACTGTATTTTTAATCGAATTTAGAATCAGTAGGGAATAATCTCCATTCGTGATAATTTCTTTGAAAGAAAGGTTGTTAGGAATGAGTATAAAAGAAGATATAAAGAAAAGATATGTAAGGCTGTCGAAAGGACAACGAAAAGTCGCACAATTTGTTATAAGTAATCCTGCGGTTGTGATTGCCAATGGTGCGGCAGAAGTGGGGAGGCAAGCGAATGTTAGTGAATCAACCGTGATTCGTTTTTGTTATGCAATGGATTTGTCAGGTTATGTTGAACTACAGGAAGAAATAAGAAACTATTTAAACTCTCAAAATGAGGGTACACCTCACCATCCCACCTATATGACGAGCAACCAGAAGACATCTAGCTTCGGTAAGGTCATGCAGCGTGATATGCAAAATATTCAAGATACAATACATCTAATTAACGATAGTATGCTTCAAAAAAGCTCCAAGTGGATGCATGAAGCGGATACTATTTATATTTTAGGCGCGCGCCAAGATGCCTCGATTGCAAATTGGTTATCGTATACGTTGAAAACTTTACGAACGAATATAAAGCAGCTACGTACAGATTCCGATGATCTCGTTCAACAAATAAACAGTATGAGTGAACGTACTACGTTAATCGTCTTTTCATGTGACAAACAATCCAATGATGTAAAAACAATTGTGGAAATAGCGAAAATGAAAAAAGTAAAAATCATTGCGATTACAGGTTCGGCATTGTCACCAATTAGGGATTATGCAAGTGCTTTGTTTGCATTAGGCTTAAAAAATCAATCTTCCTTAGACGTTGTGCCAGTCCTATTTTCCTTTATGCATGCATTGATTGAGGAGATGGTTAGCCAAGATAAAGAGCAATATGAGCAATATCAACAATCATATGAACAAGTAGAAAATAATTTATTGTTTTTAGATATTGCAAGAGAGAAGCAAGTATTTTGAAAAAACAGCGTATAGATTGGAGTACAACTGCTAATCTATACGTTTTTTTGATGGGCAATCGAAGTAGAAATAAAAAAAGATGTCCAAATAAGCATTAGACATCAAAGAAAAATAATTTATAAAATTTTGCTAAAGCTATATTCAGCCTTAAACGTATCTTTTAGTTTAATAGCATTGGTGCGGGTTCCTTCTTGCACAAACCCATGTTTTTTAAATAACTGTAATGCAGCATCATTATGCTCCATCACGGATAATTCTAAACGGGAAATATCACGTTTGCTAGCCCAGTCTTCCACTGCATTCATAAGTGCTGAACCGATACCATTTCGTTGGTGCTCTTTCTTTACGGCCATGTGAATTGATGCAATATGTTTAGCTTTAGAATGTTTATAGCCATGGACAACGGCATAGCCTGCAAAGGTGCCATTTAAAATGCAAAGTAAAATCGTGCGGTTTTTTAATTGCTTCCAATAAGTTAGATCTTTTCTTAGCTGCTGTACGGTTAGCTCTAACTCATTTTCTACATTATACAAAAATTCAGTTTGCTGAAGGATTTCTTCCTGTAAAAGAATAAATGCTCTAGCATCTGATGCTTCAATCGCTCGGATTATGTACGCAGAAGTATTTTCGTTATTTTCAGAATTATTGTCCAAAGGCATTTTCTCTTGTGTGCGAGAGAAAGTGACACTCGTGCCCAATTTGACATCAATGACATAATAACCTGCATTTGTCCAAGATAAAAAGTGCGTAAGAGGGGGCTTTGTTTTTTTCCACCAGCTCTTATTCAAGTATGCAGCATTGGGTAAAGCTTGTCCCATAATGTTTTCTAATGCGCTAAAGGATAATGTAATTTCATTTTGCGAAGCTACGTCAAAATAGCTTGCTAAAGGAATATACTTTTTTTCCATCTTCTTTGTCATCATAATCCCCATTCCTGTAATTCCTAAAAAAAAATTTTGACTACATGATAATAGCATAAAATTATCGTTTCTTGTATAAAAATCACAACTATATATCCATCTAAAATAAGGAAATTTATGCTTAACATAGAAAAAGTAAAATAATGCTTGGTAATAAATAGATAAACTATGAAAAGAAGTGGAATTCTTTTATTATAGTATAGCGCTGCCTCATTGAACAAGAAGATAGTTGACGAAAATGGTAGATGATGAAAGTTTTACTTTATATCATGTTCTATCATAAATTATGTTAAAATAAATGAAAATGTAGAAGCCATTTAGGAGGAAAAGTATTAATGAGTAAAGTTTTAGTTTTCGGACATAAAAATCCTGATACAGATACGATTACATCTGCAATTGTATATGCCTATTTAAAACAACAAGTTGGCGTAGATAGTGAAGCAGTACGTCTTGGTGACGTAAATAATGAAACAAAATATGCCCTAGAGAAATTTGGCTTTGAGGCACCTCGTTTAATTACTTCCGTAGTAGGGGAAGCGGAAAAAGTTATTCTTGTAGACCATAACGAATTCCAACAATCAGCTGACGGAATTGAAGAAGTACAAATTACTGAGGTAATTGATCACCACCGTATTGCAAACTTCCAAACAGCAGACCCATTGTACTACCGTGCAGAGCCTGTTGGTTGTACGGCAACTATTTTAAATAAAATTTTTAAAGAAAATGATGTTGAAGTACCATCAAACATTGCAGGTTTAATGTTGTCTGCTATTATTTCCGATACATTATTATTCAAATCGCCAACATGTACAGAACAGGATGTCAAAGCTGCACAAGAACTAGCAGCAATTGCTGGCGTTGATGCGGCTGACTATGGCCTAGCAATGTTAAAAGCAGGCGCTGATCTTTCAGATAAATCACTAGAAGATCTTTTATCTTTAGATGCTAAAGAGTTCCAGTTTGGTGAATATAAATCAGTAGTAGCTCAAGTGAATGCTGTCGATATTAATGACGTACTTGGTCGACAAGAGGAATTAGAAATTCTTTTAAACAAAAATGTTGCTGAAAATGGCTTAGACTTATTCTTCTTTGTTGTAACAGATATTTTAAACAATGATTCAACAGCAGTTGCAATCGGACAAGTTGCAGAAGCTGCAGCAAAAGCATTTGGTGCTGAGCTTACAAACAGCCGTGTTGTATTACCAGGTGTTGTTTCTCGTAAAAAACAAATCGTCCCTGTATTAACGGAAGCTTTAAAATAATTTAAGGAATAGCCCAAACGTAAATGTGGCTAGGACAAAAAGGAAAAGTGTTAGATTGACTGTTATCAATCTAACACTTTTTTGCATTGTCAATGTTGTCTGCTACGGCTGAACTTTCTGCAAGCACACCGTAGGCTGCAACAATCACTATTGCACCGCGCCTGTTACGTCTAACTATGCGTGCCATCTTGCAGGAGGCGCCTTTCAACCTTCCACTAAAGCTCTTGCTAGAGGAAATGATGACGTAATGCGGCTGTCCTTTTTAGTCAAGCTTTAATGGCTGTACTGCTGGCCCCTCTAGCACTTCACCTTGTGAATTAAATCGGGAACCGTGGCATGGGCAATCCCATGTTTCATCAGCTTCATTCCATTTCGTTTTACAGCCTAAATGCGTACAAGTTGGAGCGTTGCCGTTTCTTATATGTCCTGAGACAAATTCCTTTGCTACGAAGCCACCAACCTTTAGCATTTGCATAAATTGAGCACCAAATTTCGTGCGTGTTGGTGAATAAAGTGCACTTGCATCATTAGCATTTGTAGTACCTGTAATTAGCGATGACAGTAAGTCTCCAGCTACAAAAGAATTGGAAATGCCCCATTTACGATACCCTGTCGCTATATAGACATTAGGTAGGGACTTTGTAATTCTCCCGACGTAAGGTACCATGTCTGGTGTTTCGATGTCTTGAGCAGACCATCTATATAATGGTTCCTGCCCAAAGTGGACTTTCATTTCATTTTGAATAGCATCGTAATAGGGTTCTGTATTTGTCGTTTCACCAGCGATATGATTTGCCCCACCGAGCAATAAATAATGTTCATCATTTATTGTTGCCGTTCGAATAGAGCGAGAGGGGAAATCAACTGATAAATATTGCCCTTTGAACGTCTCTGTTATTTTGCTAGCGACCATATAAGAGCGGTTATTTGAAAGCTTGAACAGTTGTAGCCCTTTAAATGCCTCAATGGGATAGTGAGTACACAAAATTAGCTTGTTGTATTGAACCGATATATTTTTTTCGGTATGTAAGTTATTTTGTGCAATTTGTAGTTGCTGAACACGGGTATTCGCATACAGTTTAGCGCCCATAGATAACGCCTCTTTTATAAGAAAGTTGCTAACTGTTACAGGATTTATTTGCGCCTGTTGTGATAGGCTGAGCGCTTTTGTAACAGGGAATGGGAGCTCCGTGTCAGATGTGATTTTGGACTTTATATTTAATACTTTATAGGCATTCCATTCTTTTAATAATTGTGAGTAGCCTTCTTTAGTTTGACAATAAAGTAAAGAATCCACTTGTTGAACGGAATCTTTAGGAAGTAACTGTAATGCTTTCTCTATAGCAAGCTGATTCAATTGATAGTACAGTCGGGCATCATCTACAGAAAGCTTTTCGATAAGATTCGCATACACTAAGCCGTGCTGTGCAGTTAATTTTCCTGTTGAATGACCAGTCGTACCATGACTAAGCTTAGCATTTGCTTCAAGTAGTACAACATCAACGCCTGCTTTTGCTAAGACATAGGCAGTGTAAAGTCCAGTCAACCCTCCTCCAATAATACAAACATCACATTTCGTTGAAGCCGTCAATGATGGCAATGAATCGGAGTCGGTCGTTGCTAGCCAAAGAGATTGTGTCATAAATAACCCTCACAGTGTTTTTAGGCTTAGTATGGAGATAGCTTTGAAAATTTATGCAATGAAGCATAAAAATTGCTTCGAGGGAACTGGTGTCGTTACAATGTAGCAAAAGGAGCGTGTTTCATTATGAAAATTGAAATTTGGTCAGATTATGTTTGTCCATTTTGTTATATTGGCAAAAAGCAATTAGAAAAGGCGATTCAGGATACAGGCTTTGAGGGACAGGTGGAACTTGTGTATAAAAGTTATCAGCTTGATCCAACAACGCCAGAAGATACGAATGAGTCAATCTATGAATCTTTGGCTAAAAAATATAGTATGTCATTAGATAAAGCGAAAGAAATGACACAAGGTGTGACAGCGCGTGCGAAGGAAGTAGGGTTAAACTATAACTTCGATAAGATGATGGCAGAAAACACTTTAAAAGCGCATCGACTTGTGAAATGGGCGGAACAACAAGGAGACGCTACAGCACTTGTTGAGGCAATTTTACACAGCTATTTTATAGATGCAAAACGCATTAGTCAGGATGATGTGTTAGTTAGCATTGCAGAACAAGTAGGCCTAAACCGTGATGATGTGTTAAAGGTTCTTGCTAGCGATGATTTTAAAGCTGATGTGGAAGTAGACATACAAGAGGGCCTTCAGCTTGGTGTTAAAGGAGTTCCGTTTTTTGTGCTAAATCGTAAATATGGTATTTCAGGAGCACAACCACAAGAGGTATTTGAAAATACATTACGTAAAGTAGCAGAGGAAGAAGGTTTGCAGCCTACTTTAAAAATGGAAGGCTCTGGAGACGCAGGCGTATGTACAGATGATAGCTGTAATTTTTAACTTAAATTAGGAGTCAATGCAGTGGGGTTCATCTTCGGCTGAATCAAGTTAAAAGCCGCGGCGTATGGCATCGATTTTATAAATGAGCTTTTCGAGCAAGCTTAAAAAATCGGGACGCAATCACGCCGAGGCGTATTCGTTTGGAACATGTTAAGGTTTTCTACTACAATTATTCAGTCAAAAGTCTGATGTTTGGGACGTTGACTTTTTAATGTTATTTTATTATTATAAGTATATATCTTGAATTCGAGAGATATTAAACTAAGATATTTAAGGGAGATTTATATAATGAACGTATTAGTAGTAAAAGCTAACAACCGTCCAGACGGAATTTCAACAAAAATGTATGACACTTTCATGGAAAGCTTACAAGATGTAAACGTAACTACATTCGATGTATACGCTGAAGATATGCCTTACTTCGGTCAAGATCTTTTCAACGCATTTGGTAAAGTTCAAAGCGGTGAAGAATTAACTGATATCGAATCACGCATTTTAGCTGCAAAACAAAAAGCTATGGATGCATTAACTGCAGCAGACTTAGTAGTATTTGCTTTCCCATTATGGAACTTAACAATCCCAGCTACATTACAAACTTTCATTGACTATGTATACCAAGCTGGTTTCACTTTCAAATATGATGAAAACGGTCAATTAGTTGGTTTAATGACTGATAAAAAAGCTATCATTCTTAATGCTCGTGGTGGTTATTATTCAGCACCAGAAGCACAACCTATGGAAATGTCAGTAAACTACATTAAAAACGTAGTTGGTGGCGTATTCGGTATGGAAATTATCAATGAAGTTATCATTGAAGGTCATAATGCTACACCAGATAAAGCAGAAGAAATTATTGCAAACGGCCTAGAAGCTGTTAAAGAACTAGCAAAATCTTTACAAGCTGTAAAAGCATAAGTAACTTTTTTTTACTAAAAGTCCTCTCAATATTGGGAGGGCTTTTTTTATTAGATTTATAGAAGTATGGTAGAGGTATGAAGGTATGACATATTGGTGTTGCGCAGTTATTAGACATTTACATAAAATAACATACTATAAACAATAAAAAATAAGAAATAATAATAATGTATGATTTGTTAAGAAAGTGTTCTGCTATTAGTTTAAAAGTACATACAATTAGGTCTAAGTATTCAGTTAAATTAATGATTAGTATAATATAATAGAATTTGCAGGAAAATATTATATTTATAGGGAGGTAATTGCTTGAATAAGAAATTAATAACTAAAATGTTAGCCTTGTTACTTGTTCTATTTGCTGTATTACCATTTGGCTTTTCAGCGAATGCGGCAGCTAATGATGTAACACGTGGGGATTACGTGAAGGAACTAGTAGAAAGCTTGGATGTCGAGCTTGGTGATGGGTCTTCACTTGGTTTTACGGATGTCCCAAAGGATTTAGCCCCTTATGTGGAAAAAGCGGTAGAACTAAAGTTAATTAAAGGGAAAACAGCAACATTATTTGGTCCAAATGATAAGCTAACACGCCAACAGGCATTTGTTATTTCTGCTCGTGGATTAGTCGCAAACAATGCGTCACTTAATGAATTAGATAAGTTCAAAGATGCAGATCAAGTTGCTGACACACATAAGCAAGATTTAGCAAATGCTGTAGCAGCAAACATATTACAAGGATACGAAGATAATACAATTCGTCCGCGTGACTATGTGACAGCTGATCAAATGCAAAGTATTATTGAACGTTTTGTAGCTGAATACAAAGTACCTACATCTTCAACAACAGTGGATCTTCAAATTTTAGGAACTACTGATATTCATACAAATTTAGCAAACTATAACTACTATTTAGATGCTGAATCTGCTGATGTTGGTCTAGCAAACACTGCTGCTCTTATTGAGCAAGCACGTACAGAAAATCCTAATACATTATTATTTGATAATGGTGATTTAATTCAAGGAACACCACTAGGTTCCTATAAAGCGTTAGAAAATGTGTTAAAACCAGGCGAAACTCATCCAGCTATTGCTGCTTTAAACGCATTAAAATATGATGGCGGCACTTTAGGAAATCATGAATTCAACTATGGTTTAGATTTTTTAACGGAAGTACTCAATGATGCACAATATCCAGTCGTAAATGCGAACACTTACGATGCAAAAACAAAAGAACATATGTATACACCATTTGTTATTATCGATAAAGAGGTTGTGGACAATACAGGTAAAAAACATGCACTAAAAGTGGGTGTAACAGGTATTGTACCAACGAAAATTGTTGAATGGGATGCCATTCATCTAGAAGGTAAAGTTGAAATGCAGGAGCCTGTAGAAGCGATTAAAGAAGTTGTACCTGAAATGCAAAAAGCAGGTGCAGATGTAATCGTAGTGCTTTCTCATTCAGGTATCGGGGAAGATACGAATGTAAAAGGCGCTGAAAATGTAGGATACCAAATTTCTGAAATTGAAGGTATCGATGCGTTAATTACTGGTCACTCACATTTAACATTCCCAGGTGACTATAAAGACCTTAAAAATGTCGATCAAGAAAAAGGTACAATTAATGGCGTTCCAACAGTTATGGCAGGAAGCTATGGTAGCCACCTTGGTGTAATTGATTTGAAATTAGAACAACAAGGTTCGAAATGGGTTGTTGTCAATGGACAAGGGTCAATCCGTTCTATTAAGCAAGAAGGCTTACAACCATCTTCAACTGTATTAAACGCTATAAAAGAAGCACATGAAGGTACATTAACGTATATTCGCCAAGCTGTTGGTGAAACGACTGCACCTATTCATAGCTACTTCTCAATGGTTCAAGATGATCCATCTATCCAAATCGTAACACAAGCTCAAAAATGGTTTATTGAAAAGGAACTGAAAGGGACTGCTGATGAAAACACACCTATTCTTTCTGCGGGTGCTCCTTTCAAAGCGGGTTCACGCAATAACCCTGCAGACTTCACAAACATTCCTGTAGGTCCACTTGCTATTAAAAACATGGCGGACATCTATCATTACGATAATACGGTTGCAACGATAAAAGTAACAGGTGCACAAGCTATCGAATGGTTAGAAATGGCTGCTGGTATTTTCTCAACAATCGATCCGACGAAAACTGAGGAACAAAATATTATTGATGCGGAAGCACGCTCTTACAACTTTGATGTTTTAGATGGTTTAACATATCAAATTGATGTAACATCTCCAGCAAAATATGATCGTCGCGGTGTTGTTTTAGATGACAAAGCAAACCGTATTAAAAATGTACAATACAATGGTAAGCCAATTGATTTAGAGCAAGAATTCATTATCATCACAAACAATTACCGTGTTGGTGGTTCTTATGGAGCAACGTTTAAAAATGCGGAAGGCACAAACGTAACAAACTATGCTTATGAAAATCGTCAAGCAGTAATTGATTATATTATGGCAAACAAAACAATTAATCCAGCTGCGGATAATAACTGGTCATTTGTACCATTCCCAGCTAATACAAAGATTATTTACCACTCGGCTAAGGATGCACAAAAAGTCATCCCAGCAGGAAGCAACATTGAGTATCTTGGTGATACAGAAGGTGGCTTCGGTAAATATTTAATTAAATAATGCCTATATAAAAAAGGAGAGTACGATGAATCATCGTAGCTCTCCTTTTTATACACTAACGAACGTAAAAAATCATTGTATCATCATTGAAATCGACAACGGCTAACTGGTCGTTTTCGAATGTATACGGAATTTGTTGCTCCTTTAAATTATGCAGTAATTTTTGTAGTTCTTCATGTGAAGAAAGAGAAAACGTATAGCTGATTAAACCTGTAGTTAGTTTTGGCGGAACGGGAGCGCCAACTCCTTGCCATATATTTACCGCGATATGATGATGATAACCACCAGCAGAAATGAAAAGTGCGCTATCATGGAAGTTAGTCATAATATCAAAACCGAGTGCATCTATATAGAAGTAAGTTGTTGCTTCATTTAGAATGCTCACATTTAAATGGATGTGGCCGAGTACCGTTCCTTTAGGGAATCCTGCCCAAGGACGCTGACGATCATATAATGCCATCACGCCTTCTATATCCACTGCCTCTGTGCCAGTGACAAGCCCACCATGACCATCGCCAATCCATTCAGAACGAGGGCGATCATGATAGATTTCTATGCCGTTACCTTCAGGATCGTTTAAGTAAAAGGCTTCCGAGTAAATATGATCTCCAGCCCCAGTAATAGATATGCCTGTATTTAATAAATTGCCAATCACATATGCTAAATCTTCCCTAGAAGGAACTAAAATAGCAAAGTGGAATAAACCAGTCGTACGAGGTGGACGAATCGCTACCCCTTCCTCTGTTGATAAAACTAAAATAGGCTTTGTATTGCCTGGAATTGAAAATGTCACTTGTGTTGTCGTTTCATGGAGTACTTGAAGTCCAAGCTTTTTATAAAAGCTCGACATTGTTTCTAGTGACTGTACAAGTAAATGTAAATGCTCAAGCTCTAAATTTGCATCAATTTTAAATGTCATTGCTAATAAATCCTCCAAATATATAAGTTACTTTTTGTAATTAAATATAAAATAGTAAACTCATTACGTCAAGTAAATAAGTTACTTTAAATTTACTTTTACTACATAAATCGTTACAATAGAATACATAAGAGGTGAAAAATATGAATGAGACAACTTTATGTCCTCGTTTAGCTAAGGCAATGGATTTAATCGGAAAACGCTGGACTGGGCTAATTTTATATCAATTATTAGACGGATCGCAGCGCTTCAATGAAATTGAATCGGCATTGCCTGTAAGTGGCCGTTTATTATCTGAACGTTTAAAGGAACTCGAAAAAGAGGGGCTTGTTGAGCGTAAAGTATTTTCTGAAGTTCCTGTACGTGTAGAATATTCATTAACGGATAAAGGTCGAGCATTAGAAGGCGCTATTCGTAATATTGAATCATGGGCAACGAACTGGCTATAGTATGAGAAACTATTAATGTGATAATTCAGCTATAAATGTCAGTGTGAATGCGCGAGATAGTTTAAAATTCATCAAGTGATACCATTTTACTTAGATGATTAGTTGAACAAATCGGGCAGTTATAAAGTCCTGGATGTACTAAAAAATACCGAGTATTACTGAAAAGGACAACAAACTGCCCGTTAAAGCGCGAAAAATACCCTTCATTTTACTTGTCAAATCGAGGTTCTAAATCCATACTAGTGTAGAGTAAGAAGGACGTTAGAAAGGAATTAGCTCTCATGACAAAAGAACAATGGGCTGCGGATTTAGCACAAGACATAAATCCAGCCAATATTAAGTTAGATGAATTATTACAGAAATATACAATGACAAAATTAGGTGGTAAAGCGGATGTTTTTGTTCTCCCTGAAACAGAGGAAGAAGCAATTGCCGTTATTCGCTATGCACATAACAATAATATTCCATTATTAATGTTAGGAAATGGCTCGAACATGGTTGTCCGAGATGGAGGCATGCGTGGGATTGTTGTGACATTCTCCCATTTAGATGAAATTCATATTAATGGCGATCATGTTTATGCACAAAGTGGTGCACTCATTAAAGATGTATCAAAGCTTGCAGCTGCTGCCTCTCTAACAGGTTTTGAATTTGCGTGTGGCATCCCTGGCTCTATTGGTGGAGCGATGGCGATGAATGCAGGTGCTTATGGTGGCGAAATAAAAGATATTATTATTTCTTCGAAAGTTTTAACAAAAGAAGGAGAAATATTAATTTTATCAAAAGAAGAGCTAGAATTAGGTTACCGTCAAAGTAGTATTGCCAAAAAAGGTTACTATGTACTGTCTTCTGAGTTTCAGTTAGTGCAAGGTGTAAAGGAAGAAATTGATGCGAAAATTGCTGATTTAACGTTTCAGCGTGAATCAAAGCAACCACTCGAGTATCCTTCAGCAGGCAGCGTTTTTAAACGCCCGCCAGGACACTTTGCAGGTAAGCTTATTCAGGATAGCGGCCTACAAGGAAAAGGGGTCGGTGGAGCAGAGGTTTCTACAAAACATGCTGGCTTTATTGTTAATAAAGGAAATGCTACGGCTACAGACTATATTGCAACGATTAAAATGGTACAACGAGTTGTAAAAGAAAAGTATGATATTGATTTAGAAACAGAAGTGAAAATTGTCGGTGACGACCTATAAATACAATGCCGCTCTTCGCTTTGGCGAAGGGCGTTTTTTTGAGGAGTGGGAAAGAATGGAATTGATTTCATGGAATGTAAATGGAATACGAGCTTGTTTGGGAAAAGGTTTTTTAGATTTTTTTAACAGTGTAGATGCAGATTTCTTCTGTATTCAGGAAACAAAGTGCCAAGCAGGGCAGGTTGAGCTTAGGTTAGATGGTTATGAGCAATATTGGAATTACGCTCAGAAGAAAGGCTATTCAGGTACAGCGATTTTTACAAAGCACACCCCTCTATCTGTACATTACGGTGTTGGTGAGGACGAGTCGCAGGATGAAGGAAGAATTATTACATTAGAATACGACAACTTCTATGTAGTAAATGTTTATACGCCAAATGCGCAACGGGATTTAGCTAGATTGCCTTATCGATTAAATTGGGAAGATCGATTAGCATTGTATTTAAAAGAACTCGATGCAAAAAAACCAGTCATTTATTGTGGGGATTTGAATGTCGCACATGAAGATATTGATTTAAAAAATGCAAAATCAAATATTGGCAATTCGGGTTTTACATATGAAGAGCGAGCTAAAATGACAGATTTATTAGCAGGTGGCTTTGTAGATTCTTTCCGCTATAAGCATCCAGATGTGACCGATCATTATACGTGGTGGTCTTATATGAACAAAGTTCGTGAACGCAACATTGGATGGCGCATTGACTATTTTATTGTGTCTGAGCGTGTAAAGGAACAAATTGATGTAGCTACCATTCATCCGCATATAATGGGTAGTGACCATTGCCCGATAGAACTTCAGCTAAATGTATAATTGTTTGAGTGCCTGTCACTTTTGTTTAGGCACATTTATTTGGAACCGTATTTTCTATTAGGAAATACGGTTTTTTACTGTTCAATTGGATAATAGGTTGTGATTGAATGTAGAAAAAACAAGCGTAATACAGCAAAAAACGATAAAAATTGAGGTTATTCTAGTTTGCGAAAAAGGATTTGAGAAGCTGAATAAAGAATATATTGCTTATAGAGGGGGTTGTAAGGTGAGAAAGTTTAAGTGGAAAAAGTGGTTATTGGCAATCGCTGGCGTGTTGGCGGTAGTCGCAATAACATCTGTTATTGTCTTTACATGGTTTATGAATAAATCAAAACCGATTATTGATGGAGAGCTCGCTGTTAGCATGCTCGATGAAGATGTGACCGTGACAAGGGATGATAAAGGGGTTCCTCATATATTTGCTGAGACAGATGCGGATTTATATCGCGCTCAAGGCTATGTACAGGCACAGGATCGATTGTTTCAAATGGATTTAGCGCGTAGGCAGGCTAGTGGTCGCCTGTCAGAAATAATTGGGGAAGCGACGATTGAGACAGATAAGCATTTTCGTACATTTAGTCTACGTAATGCAGCTGAAAAATCATTAGCGGCGTATGATCCAGCTAGCAAGCAAGTACTTGAATGGTTTGCCGAGGGAGTAAACGCCTTTATGGAAGAGGCGAAAAGTAAGAATACGTTAAGCTATGAATTTGCGTTACTAGGTTACGAGCCAGAAGAATGGACTGTAGTAGATTCTTTAACAATCGGAAAATATATGGCTTATGATTTAGGTGGAAATTGGAATACACTTGCCTTCCGCCATTGGGCTTTGCAAAATTTTGATGAAGAAAAAGCTAAGGAATTATTTATTACGTATCCTGAGAATGCATCATCAATTATTGAGGCAAATAAAGAAAATCCAGTGTCTGTAGTAGGGCAGTTTAATGCGGAGTTATTGCCAAATGAATTTAATGGCAGTAATAACTGGGTAGTATCTGGCGATAAAACAAAGTCAGGAAAGCCAATTTTAGCTGATGACCCTCATTTAGGATTGAGTACACCATCTATTTGGTATCAAATGCATTTACAATCACCCGAACAAAATGTAAGCGGTGTAATATTTGCAGGGATTCCAGGCATTATTTTAGGTCATAACGAAGAAATCGCATGGGGGGTAACAAATGTTGGTCCTGACGTACAGGATTTATATATTGAAATTCCAAACCCAGATAATCCAACACAATTCCGTTATGACGGTGAGTGGGAGCAGGCAGAGGTGCGTGACGAGCCGATAAAGGTTAAAGATGGAGAAACGGTAGACTTTGAAGTAATCGTTACACGCCACGGTCCCATTATGACAGATTTAGTGTTTAAGGAAACGGAGCCTTCAGCCCAATTTTCAATGCAGTGGACAGCACTTCAACCAACTGCAGAATTGCGAGCAGTGCTTGGCTTTAATAAGTCGAAATCTTGGAATGAGTTTGAGAAAGCTTTAGAAGATTTTAAAGCACCTGCACAAAACTTTGTTTTTGCATCTAAGGATGGCACGATAGCTTATAAAGCAAACGGCCAAATTCCGTTGCGAAAGCAAGGGGATGGGCAATTACCAGTGCCTGGTGACTCAAGTGATTATGGCTGGCAAGGTTTTATTCATTGGGATGAGTTACCGACTGTTGTTAATCCAGAACAAGGCTTTATTGCAACAGCGAATAATGAGGTGATAGGCGATGAATATCCTTATCATATTACGGATTTTTGGGCACAGCCTTATCGCTATGAACGGATTAAGGAAGTGTTAGAAGCGAATGATTCAATAACAGTAGAAGATATGATGAATTTACAGATGGATCAGCACAATTTATATGCTCGTGAATTTTTACCTGATTTATTAACATCTATAAAAACGATGGATAAAGATAGGAAGTATGCTGAAGTCATAGCAATGTTAGAGGATTGGAACATGGTGGACGCTAAAGATTTAGGAGCCCCGTTAGTGTTCCATACGTTAATGCTACAATTGCAAGAAGTGTTATTTAAAGAGCAAATGCCAGAAGATATGTATAAAATGATGTACGGTAAATTTAATATTACGGATCAGCTTCTACGTAAAACATATGCAGGTGAGAGAAGCATCTGGATGGAAGAGCAAGGGGGAGTAGATGCCGCAGTATTTGAGGCGTTAGAGCGTACTGTTGCGCAAATTGAAAATCAGTTCGGGAAAAATGTATCGAAATGGCAATGGGGTGATTTCCATCAACTAACGTTTGATCACACTTTAGGCAGTGCTTCACCAATACTTGCAGCATACTTTAACGCCAAGAAGGTTCCGATTGGTGGCTCGAAGGTGACGGTGCAAGCAGCCGATAATGATTTAGCAGGTAACGTTAATCACGGAGCATCATGGCGTTTTGTTGCTGATGTGGGTGATTTAAGCTCAGCCTTCCATATTGTTGGTCCTGGCCAAAGCGGTCATGTGAAATCGGATTGGTATCAAGATCAAGTAATGGACTGGGCAAACGGTACGTATCATGAAACATTTGTCCAAAAGGAAGATATTAAGGGTAAAACGGTATTATTAAAATCGAAATAATAGAGAAGAGAATCAGCGCATGTTTTTTATGCGCTGATTTTTTGTTGAGCGGACAGTGTCTGTTTAAAAGGTGTCAGGCACTCAAACAATTTATATAACTTCCTAAGTAAAAAACCACCTAGACTTCTAAGCGGCTTACGTCGTGCCCGCGGTAAGCGGAGTGAATTGTTTAAGTGCCAGGCACCCAAACAATTCACAAACAATTTATTATACATTCGTGATAGTAATCATATACATTCAAATGTCTGTTTGAATATGATGGAATATTATGCTATATTAAAAACAATCAAACGAATATTTGAATGAGGTGAGGAATTGACGAAAGAAGTATGCGAAGTGACGCATGTTAATGAACAAGCGGTCACAAAAGTACAGCAGCAAATGCCAGACTTATCAGGCGTAGCCAAATTTTTAAAGGCATTATCTGATGAAACAAGACTCAAAATAGCGTATGCCTTAACCGTAGAAGATGAATTATGTGTTTGTGATGTTGCGACAATTATCGGTTCATCTGTAGCAACAGCATCCCATCATTTACGTTATTTAAAAGAACATAGTTTAGCGAAATCGCATCGTAAGGGGAAGCAAATGTATTACGCTTTAGCCGACGAGCATGTATACCAAATTGTAACGATTGCCTATGAACATGCGAAGGAAGGGATTGCCAATGGCAGTGATACCGAGTAAGCAAGAGTATCGTCTACAAAACTTATCCTGTGCTAGCTGTGCAGCTAAATTTGAAAAAAATGTAAAAGCTATTCCTGATGTTCAAGATGCGCAAGTAAACTTCGGCGCTTCTAAAATAACGATTGTAGGAGCAGTTAGTGTCGATCAAATCGAAGAAGCAGGTGCATTTGATGGCATTAAAGTTTCACAATCTGCGACAAAATCAAGTGAAGGAACAATTCCTTTTTATAAGAAAACGGAGAATATCTTAGCTAGTGTTTCACTGCTATTCGTTGTCGTTGGCTATCTATTATCTTCTGTTCGTGGAGAAGAAGACTTGTCGACCATTGCGATGTTTATCATTGCAATTATTGTCGGGGGCGTGAAAATTTTCAAAACTGGCTTCCGCAACCTTGCACGACTAGAATTTGATATGAAAACGCTTATGACCATTGCCATAATTGGCGCTGCCATAATCGGCGAGTGGGAAGAAGCGGCCGTTGTTGTCTTTTTATTCGCAGTAAGTGAAGCGCTGGAAGCGTACTCAATGGATAAGGCGCGTCAGTCGATTCGTCAGTTGATGGATATTGCTCCACCGACTGCCACTATTAAACGAGCACACGGTGAACATTTCCACGAGATGGAGTTAGCAACAGAAGAGATTGAAATTGGCGATATTTTAATGGTGAAGCCTGGTCAAAAAATTGCAATGGATGGCATTGTCATCGCGGGGTTATCTGCAGTCAATCAGGCAGCCATTACAGGTGAATCAATTCCTGTCAATAAATCAGTTGGTGACGAGGTGTTTGCGGGAACGTTGAATGAAGAAGGCGCATTAGAGGTACGTGTAACGAAACGTGTAGAGGATACAACGATTGCGAAGATTATTCATTTAGTGGAGGAGGCACAGGCAGAAAAGGCTCCATCACAACAATTTGTAGATCGCTTTGCTAAATACTATACACCTGCAATAATGCTTGTAGCGCTTCTTGTAGCCATTGTTCCACCATTATTTGTAGGAGATTGGCAACACTGGATTTATCAAGGGTTAGCAGTTCTTGTTGTTGGTTGCCCGTGTGCGCTAGTTGTTTCGACTCCAGTGGCAATCGTAACCGCTATCGGAAATGCTGCAAGACAAGGCGTTCTTATAAAAGGTGGTATTCACTTAGAGCAATTAGGTCATATAGATGCGGTTGCATTTGATAAAACAGGAACATTAACAAAAGGAACGCCTGTTGTAACAGATATTATTACACATAAGGAAATGCTAGAAGATGATGTATTACAGCTTGTTGCAGCAGTTGAAAAGCAATCTCAGCATCCATTAGCAAAAGCTATATTGAAGGCATTACATGAGAAAAAGCTGACAGAGCTTGTTCCTACAGACTTTCAATCCGTAACTGGTAAGGGTGCTTATGCAACGGTAGATGGTCAGAAGGTTTACGTAGGAAGCATGAATTGGATTTTAACGTTAGCGACAGTTGACGCAACGGTTAAGGAGCAGGTTAATCAACTTCAAAAACAGGGTAAGACTGTAGTAGCAGCTGTTAGTGATAGTCAGTTTATAGGATTAATAGCTATTGCTGATCAATTACGTGCAGAAAGTAAGAAAGTACTAGAAAAATTAAGTGCTTTAAAGGTAAAGCATACGGTGATGTTAACAGGAGATGCCAAATCTACTGCTGAAGCGATTGCCTCTACATTAAGTATGAGCGATGTAAGAGCAGGGTTACTGCCTGCTGAAAAACTATCTGCTATTAAAGAATTACGCACGAAATACGGAGCTGTCGCAATGGTTGGAGACGGTGTGAATGATGCGCCAGCATTGGCTTCAGCTAATGTAGGGATTGCGATGGGTGGCGCAGGTACAGATGCTGCATTAGAGACGGCTGATATTGCGCTAATGGGTGACGATTTAACGAAATTACCGTATACGATAGCTCTTAGCAGAAAAACACTACGAATTATTAAAGAAAACATTATATTTGCACTAGCTTTAAAATTAATTGCCCTATTACTTGTTATTCCAGGTTGGCTAACATTATGGATTGCCATTTTTGCAGATATGGGTGCAACATTACTCGTTGTATTTAATTCTTTAAGGCTTATAAAAACGAGAAAATAATAGGTAAAAAGAAGTGCGTAAATTTTCTCTGTAGGTAAATAATCGTTACAATGTTTATTTATTATTGTTATATAGATGCTACTAGCGATTCTTGAAAAGTGATAAAATTCACGTTATTATTAATAGAGGAAAAATGTAACAATACATTATAAATGAGGCGAAAGTTTTATATGTCAGAACCTATTTTAGTAAATGTTACAGAGGAAATAGTGCGTGGTTTAGTAAGTTTTCTACTTCGAGGACCAGAATATCAAACATTTTGTAAATGTCAAAACTGCGAATTTGATACAGTGGCACTTGCATTAAATGCTTTGGCAAGTAAGTATGTTACATCTATGGAAACGCGAGATGAAGCATTTAAAGCGTTGAATACTCCTGAAAATATCGAGTTGATTAACAGAGAAATTATTCATGCATTACATGTGGTAAATAAGTATCCTCGTCATTAAAAAGAGCCCACTTCTATAGTGAAGTAGGCTTTTTTTATGTTTCAAAGAAGTGTTTAACTTGGTTATGTATTTTCAGTTAACTTTTAAGGCAAGCTTGTAGTAAACTAGAGAGTAAGAATAGGAAAGAGAGGGAATAAGATATGCCAACACCTAGTATGGAGGACCATATCGAACAAATATATTTATTGATCGCTAATAAAGGTTATGCTCGTGTGTCTGACATTGCTGAAGCATTATCTGTTCTTCCTTCTTCTGTTACTAAGATGGTTCAAAAATTAGATAAAGATGGTTATTTAGTTTATGAAAAATATCGTGGTCTTACATTGACGCCAAGAGGAGAACAACTTGGAAAACGTCTTGTGCAACGACATGAACTGCTAGAACAATTTTTGCGAATCATTGGTGTAGATGAAGAGCGTATTTACAATGATGTAGAAGGAATAGAGCATCATTTGAGTTGGAATTCAATTGATCGTATTGCGGAACTTGTGCAAGTAATGGAAGAAAATCCAGACATCGCAAAAAAGCTAGAAGCATCAAGAAAACAACACAATCTATAAGATAAGAGATTATGTTCACGCTATAATCTCCATGTTAGAGGAGCTGCTTGTATAACCTATATTTGTGTCCTTGTGCTCGTTGCTTTGAAGTATATGCATTAAGTACGGAATTATATATTTTGCGAAATTGATGGTATGAAGGAAAGGAAGACATTGATGAACGAATTAAAATCAGGTGAAGTTGTTACTTTAACAGTGTTAGAGCAACAAGCATCGAAATGGATCTTAACAAATGGGGTAGTTGAACTACCATTAAATGCTTCTGAGGTCACAGAACCGCTAGCTGTAGGGGATCGTCTTGAAGTGTTTTTATTTGCGGATCGACGTGGTGATTTAGCAGCTACTACTGCTATTCCTGCATTTGCACAGGGTGAATACGGCTGGGCACGCGTTCTTCGTGTTGTAGAGCGCGAAGGTGCTTTTGTAGATATTGGTACTTCTCGTGAAGTGCTTGTACAAGCAGAGGACCTACCTGCTGTTAAAGAAGTGTGGCCAGAACCTGGTGATCATTTATTTATGACATTACGAACAGATCGAAATGGAGATTTATTCGGTCGTTTAGTAACGGAGGAAAAGATTTCAGAGCTATACGAAGGTGCATTTGAAGATATGCACAATAAAAATATTACAGCTCGTCCGTATCGTGTATTACCTGTAGGCACATTTTTACTAGGGGTAGAACAACCATATCGTATTTTCGTGCATGAATCAGAACGTTATGCGGAACCACGTCTTGGACAAGATGTAGAAGTGCGAATTATTGATGTAAAAGATGATGGCTCAATGAACGGGTCTCTTTTACCTCGAAAACACGAGCGCATCACAGGAGACGCACAGCAAATATTAAGCTATTTACAAGATGTTGGCGGGAAAATGCCATTTAGTGATAAGTCTTCTCCAGATGAAATTAAAGAAATGTTTAATATGAGTAAAGCGGCATTTAAACGAGCGCTTGGAACACTTATGAAGGCTGGTAAAGTGAAGCAGCAAGATGGCTGGACAGAAGAAATTTAATTTCTTTAAAATATAGAAAATGACGAGAGCCATGCCTGAAACCTTCTCGTCATTTTTTCGTACTAATAATTGTATAGTGACATACATTATACAGGCTATATGATTTCTAGCGAAAGGGGTCACACAATTTGAAAAAAACATGGGGGAAAATACTAGTAGCTACGATGCTAGTGTTTGGTGTGCTGGCACCGTCAACAGGATTTGCAGCAGACAATACGCCGCCGAAAGCAATTGATGAAAAATTAGGTGTACCAATTGTCGTATATGGCGCAAACCTATCTGAGACCGAAAAAGAATCTGTAAAAAAATCGTTAAAAGTAAATGAAGATCCTGAAGTTGAGGAAATAACAGTATCAGGGAATGACTTAGCTAAATACATTAAAGATAGTAATGCAAGCTCACGTATGTATTCTTCTGCGAAAATTACGCGTAAGGATGCTGGAAAAGGCTTAGTTATCGAAATTGTCACACCATCAAATATTACACAAGTAACTTCTGAAATGTATGCAAATGCAATGTTGACAGCGGGTATTGAGGATGCAACAGTTCAAGTGGCAGCTCCAAAGCCTGTAACAGGTCACTCTGCGCTTGTAGGTATATATAAAGCCTATGAGGTAACAACAGGCGAAACGTTAGATATAGACCGTACAGACGTTGCCAATGAAGAACTGTCCGTAGCAACTAAACTAGCAGATTCTGCTGGCGTTGATGATGCAAAGGTTGCGGAATTACTTACAGAAATTAAAAAACAAATTGCTGAAGTAAAGCCTGAAACACGTGAAGATGTTGAAAAAATTGTACAAGAGCAGTTAGAAAAACTAGAAGTGAATTTGAGTGAAAAAGATCGTCAGTTATTAGTGGACTTAATGGACAAAATTAGTAAACTAGATATTGATTTTAGTAAATGGTCAGAACAACTAAATGATATTAGTAATACATTGCAAGAGAAGTTTGGAGCATTGATGGAAGACGAAGGTTTCTGGACGAGTGTGAAAAATTTCTTTGCAAATTTAAAAGATACAATTTCAACATGGTTTAATTAAATGAAAGCGTGCTTTGCCATTAGGTAGAGTGCTTCAGACTGTAGATAAAGTCATATGTCCTTGGCTTATCTGCAGTCTTTTTTAGTATAAACGGTAGGATGGATGACAATAAAAACGTATCTACTATTTTTGTAAAAATGCAAATAGCTATGGTACTATGAAAAAAAGGAGTGGTGAGAAATGGAATTCCAATTACAAAATGAAACGGAAAACAAACTAGCATTTGTTTATAAGCAGGATGGGGAACAGATAGCGGAAATTACGTGGAAACAGGAAGGTCAAGTAATGGTCATGGATCACACCTACGTTTCAGACAAGCTTCGTGGTCAAGGGGTAGCTAAAAAATTATTGGATCGTGCAGCAGATTATGCTCGTGAAAATAATTATAAAATGGTAGCTGTTTGTTCATATGTAGTCGCAGCATTTGAAAAATCGGATGCTTATAACGATGTAAAACAATAAAAATAAAGCAATCTGCGATTTAGCTCTTAGCTATAATGCGGATTGCTTTTTAGGTTGAATAAAGAAATTTTTCATTACACATATTAAAAGAATAGGACACTGTAAATAAGTACTGTTAAGAAGCCTGCGCCTCCAACTAATGAAGCCATATCTACCCAATCATATACTAAATCTAAATCTTTCATAAAAACATCCTCCTATCGATTGTATTATTGTATTATTTCCCTCATATTGTCAGTGTTAATCATATATAAGTACAAAATAATAAAGAATTACGAAAAAGATTAGAATTATGTGATAATAACGAGTAGGAGAGTGATGGCGAATGTCTTGGAAAATTCAGACGTACGATGAATTAACGACGGAAGAACTGTATAAAATTATTCAGCTACGAGTAAATGTTTTTATTGTTGAGCAACAAACATGTTATGAGGATTTAGATAACCATGATCAAAACTCTATACATATATCATATGTTGAAAATGGAAAATTATGCGCATATTCGCGTATATTGCCCCCTGGTGAAAAATTTAAAATGGCCTCGATTGGGCGAGTTATTACGAGCCAGGAAATGCGTGGGACAGGACTAGGGAAAGAAATGATTCAATTCGCATTAGATATAATCGAACAGCGATGGCCAGGTTCGGCGGTATTTATACAGGCACAGGAATATTTAAAAAAATTTTATGGTTCCTTTGGCTTTGAACAAGTCTCAGAGCCTTATATTTACGACAGCTTGCCACATTTAGATATGCTCTATCAAGGAAAAAAATAATGTTTAGTCCTCACAGAATAGGGAAAAGCTATAGTACAAGGCTAGTTTCTATATTTTTAGGAGGGATTTATTATGGCAAAGCGTAAAGGAACAGGTGTTGTGCTTGCTGGATTAGCAGGATTTGCAGCATCTTATTTAAGTAAAAAAGAGAATCGTGATAAAGCATGTGAAATGTTCAACAATGCAAAGTCCAAACTTGAATCTTTTCTGAATACATCAAATGTTAATATGGATGATCGAATTGCGGAACGTGTCACTTCTGAAGTAGCAACGGAAGCAGGGACAGCGCCAACAAAGTTAGCGTCAAACGAAATGGTTTCCGAAGGCGGAGGACATACAGGCGTTCATTTCTACAATGAAGAAATCCAAGAAAAAGAAAAATAAAAAAACAAACCTTCTCATTTAGCTATGAGAAGGTTTGTTGAGTTTTGTATTGGTGTCAGGCACTCGAATAATTCTGAAAATTAACGGATAATACTGTATTAGCCGCAAGCGAAGTGGTTTTTTCTTAGAGCGGCTTATGGAAAAGTCCTTGTTTATTTGGAATAAGGGTAACACCAGCGAAAGTGATTAACACAATTCCTGTGAAAATAAATCCGCTGACTACACCGAGTGATAACCATCCGAGTAATGAGGAGCCTAGTACCACTCCTAATGAGAAAAAGGCATAAAAATATCCGTATGCTTTCCCACGGATTTCAACAGTCGTAGAATCAATTAATAATGAATTTACAGACGGGAACAACAAACCGAAACCAATGCCGTAACAAGCCATTGCTATGTAAAGTAACATACTCGAATCAGCCTGACTGATCAATATTTGACTTAAGCCCATTAAAGCAATGCCAAGCGATAATGTTTTAACTGGGGCAACTTTATCGAAAATGCGGTTACTCGGTAAAATAAATACTAGTACAGCAACAATACCAAAAGCACTCATTAATGTACCGCTTAAGCGTGAATCAAAACCTAAAGATTGAACTTTTAAAGGTAATAAATAGGCAATGACTCCTTGAGAAAACATTAAAAAGAATGCGCCTGAGAAAGCCTTTAATGTTCCTGCATTATTAAAAAATACACTAATAGGGATATAGGTACTAGAAGAAGACTTTTCTTTTTTAACTTTATTCGAATTGAGTAAAAAGAAAGAAAGGATTCCTAACAATAGCATACAACTTGCCGTAATATTAAAGACAAAAGGCACACTAGTACGGCTTGCTAAGATACCACTAAAAGCTGGCCCGATTATGGCTGCAATACCTACAAATGCTCCAGAAATAGCACTGCCTTTGCCGCGTTTCTCTTGCTCAGTAGCATTAGCTAAAAATGTGAAAGCAGCAGGAACGATAAAACCAGCAACTAGTCCATGAATAAAGCGGACTATTAAAAGGGCAAGTGGTGCTTCGACTAAATTATATAATGTTAGCGAAAGCCCTGTTGTTAGAAGGCCGATAATTAAAATGATAAAAGGTCCTTTACGATCGGTTAAAAAGCCAGAAATAATATTCCCGAACGTATTGGAAAGAGAATACATACCAACAGCAAGTCCAGTTAAAAAGGCAGAAGCACCTAAAGATTCTGCATATGTACTCATTACAGGCAGCTGAGTAAATAGGTCAAAAAATGAAAAGAATATAATCAAATAGATAAATTTTTTCATAACTCCTCCACTACAAATTACGACATAGTGGGTTTATTATACCATTTTCGACAAAAAAAGAATGCCTAATAAGTTGAACTTATTAGACATTCTAAAATTGATAAAATTAAGCTTTAGCAATTTCTTTTTTCATTGTTTTGTTTTTCGCAAGGTTTACATGCCAAGAAAGAGCCTCTTCTAAAATGTGAGGAGTTTGTTGGTTACCAGTTGCTTCGATAGCGCGGTTGTAGTAATCCCATAATTGTTCTTTGTAATCTGGGTGTGCACAGTTTTCAATAATTAAAGGTACACGTTCTTTTGGTGCTAAACCACGTAAGTCAGCAATACCTTGCTCAGTGATAATTACATCTACATCATGCTCAGTGTGGTCTACGTGAGAAACCATCGGTACGATTGAAGAAATCGCTCCACCTTTTGCATATGATTTAGTTACGAAAATACCAAGACGTGCATTACGTGCAAAGTCTCCAGAACCACCGATACCATTCATCATACGAGTTCCTGATACGTGTGTTGAGTTTACGTTGCCGTAGATATCTAACTCAAGAGCAGTGTTGATTGAAATTAATCCCAAACGACGGATAAGCTCTGGGTGGTTAGAAATTTCTTGTGGACGTAAGCAAATTTTATCAGCATATTTTTCTAAATTGCCGTATACTTTTTGCTGTAATTCTTCAGTAAGCGTAATTGAAGTAGCAGCTGCGAATTTAACTTTACCAGCATCGATTAAGTTAAATACAGCATCTTGAAGTACTTCTGATGCAACAACTAAATCTTCAAATTCAGAATCTGCAAAGCCATCAAGTACAGCATTTGCTACTGAACCTACACCAGATTGTAATGGCATTAATTGTTTTGTTAAACGACCCGCTTTAATTTCATCGCGGAAGAAGTCTAATAGAATGTTAGCCATTGTTTGTGTTTCTTCATCTGGTGGTACGATTAATGAAGGAGCATCGGGCTCTTCAGAAATAACAATCGCTTTAATTTTAGCTGGATCAACTTTGATACCGATTTCACCAATGCGTTGCATAGCATCTGTCATTGGAATAGCTTCACGATTACCTTGTTCTCCAGGTACATAAATATCATGAATACCAATTAAAGCTTCTGGATGAGAAATGTTTAACTCGATAATAATGTTTTCTGCGTATTGTGCAAAGATTGGTGAGTTACCAACAGAGTTTGTTGGGATAATATAACCATCTTCAGTAATAGCAACTGCTTCAAGAATTAAATATTTAATTGGTCCAATAATTCCTTGACGTACTAACTCAGCATTATGAGAAAGGTGAGCGTCTACATATAGGACATCACCAGAGTTAATTAAGTTACGGATACCCGAATCTCCTTGGAATGGTCCGCGTTTACGAATTGCACCAGCTTCAGCTAAGTATTTATCTACTTCTGGCCCTAATGATGCACCTGTGTATACATCAATTTTAAATTCTTCATTTTTTGCACGCTCAACTAATGCCATTGGAACAACTTTTGCATCCCCAGCACGAGTAAAACCACTCATACCAACTACATCACCGTTAGAAATAAGTGCTGCTGCTGCTTCAGCAGAAACAATTTTACTTTCAAGTTCTTTTAAACCTAGGCGTTTTTGAATATTTGCATCCATAAAAAAATCCTCCCCTAAATCATTTTGATGGAAACCGATTACAAAACTAGAAAAAACCTGTATGAATTTTCTGTTTATTTAGTTGTAGTATGACTCCAACCATTTGATTAATACTATCACCAATTTGTCACAAAAACTTTATAATTAGCATTAAATTAAGTAAACAAAGAAAAAACGAGCGGAAGGCTGATTTTTCGACAGAGAAAACGTTTTATTGTAGAGCTGAGGTTTCGAAACGAAAAAAGTACAGCAAGCTATCCTAAAAGAGGAGCTTGCTGTACTAGAGCATATTAGAAGCCTAATGAACGACGGAAATAACTTGCGTAGCGTTGACTAACAGGGATACGCGTACCATCTTTCATTATTAATAAGAACGTTGAGTGTGAATCTGGCTGAATTTCATCAATGTAATCAATGTTTACAATATAAGAACGGTGACATCTAATAAATGAGTCAGGTGCTAAAAATAGCTCAAGATCACTTAAATTTAAACGGTGATAGCCTTCACGCCCCATTGTTTTAACAAATGTTTTACGAAGCTGTGTTTCAAGATAAATGACTTGATCATGCTTAATTGGATACCAACAATCATCGATTTTAATCGTGATATAGTTTGTTAAAAATGCAGATGGTTTTTGCGGGAAGATAGCTGTGATAGCACCTTTTGTCTCGCCTTCTTCCATTAAAGGAATACTCATACCATAGTAAGCAACACCAAATACATCAGGTTCAATATACGTGCTGATTTTTTGATTATAGCTTAAAGCCTTATGTGCAGCTGAACCTTCTTTAATAGGGTCACCTGGCTTAATTTTTAAATCAACCTTTTTGCTCGGTTGGTAGTACAAGTATTCATTTGTATCGGAAATTGCAATTGAAGTATTCTCAGGGAAAAACTCCTTAATAATCTCCATGATTTCTTCTATTTGTTTTGGATCCACTATTAGCACCTCGTTTTAACTTTTAAAAATAGTATTATCATCTATTTTACTACATATTCGTATAAATTATATAGAGAAGATTTCGGAATAAAATAGAGATATGTCGATTGCTAAAATAAAAAGCGGAATAAATGCTTACATAAAATTCAATATGGAGTAATTAATTACTAATTAATTTTATTATGTATATGGTAAAATTTAAATGTCTATTAATAAGTTTACAAGGTTTCAACTATCTTTATATGATAAATAAGAACTAGAACGATGTGCAAAATGTGGTTGAAAGGAAATCGCAGAATATGGTAAAATTCACTGTAAAGTATATTTTTTTTTAATACTGGTGTTTAAGTTGGGTTATTTTTAAGCTATATTCAATATATAATTGTGTAATAGGACTCAATTCATATGATAAATAAGTAAATACTTTTTTCTTATTTTGAAATTGCAATTCGATGTCAAATATTGTAATGTAATTCGTGCACTCTGAGGAAAGATGGGGAAGATTATGCAACTACATCAACATTCTATGTCCGAAACGATATCAAAAAGATACTTCCAAGAAATCGATAATATTAACCAATATGTCGGTGTAGAAGAATTTTTTAATATTGAGTCAAAGTTAATATTTGAAATTTATCATTTAGAATCTGCGAAGGCAAAAAAATCTTTGCATGAATTAATTGATATTCTTTCTATACGTTTTGGCAAGCAAGTTATTAAAATTGTGAGAGGTTACTTTTCTGTATTAGCGTCGATTGTTGCTCGTAAATTACTAGACAATCAAGTACCTTCAAAGAAAGCCTTCGCTTTTAATATTGCTTGTAATGATATGATTGAAAATCAAATGAAAGACGCTGAATTTTTGCAATTTGCTGATGATTTAATCGATTTCTTTGTTTATTTTATCGCAGATAGAAAACAACCGACTTTCCGTCATCAGACAGTCAACAAAGTGATTATGTATATAAATGATGAGTTAGAAAATGATTTAACAGTCGAAAGTATCGCGAATAACTTCCATATTAGTACTAGTCACTTATCACGTATTTTTAGAGAACATGTGGGCATAACATTGGTTGAATATTTAAATGTTCGTCGAGTAGAAGAATCACAATATTACTTACGACATACAAATAAAAGCATTACGTCAATCTCAGACCAATTCCATTTTTGTAATCAGAGCTATTTTACACGTATTTTTAAAAAATACACAGGTGTAACACCAAAGCATTTCCGTGATGAGCTACACCATGAGTTTTATCGTTTTGAAATGAACGAGACTGAGATGCAAAACGTATAAATCTAATTTGGACATTAAATGACTGGCGCTAACTATATGAACATACTATAAGATGCGATCGTATTAGCGATGCTAAAGCGTGCATCTTTTTTATGTAGCCGATTGCCATTGTTCCAAGTTTGCGATAACACGTATAAGAATTGATAAGTAGCGCTTGCTATTTGATAAAGGTAGTCTTTATAAGGTATACTTCACATTAGTTGAAAAATAATAGTAGGTGGAAAAATGAAAAATTTGAAGCTATTATCAATGCTTGGTCTTGTTGTTTTTGTATTAAGCGGCTGTCAAGCAGTTGAGAACAAAGAAGGCTTTTTCTATAGTGTTTTTGTAAAACCTATGGAATTTTTACTGGAGTTTTTCGGGAATGATATTTTTTCAGGTAGCTATGGTTTAGCGATTATCGCCATTACGGTCCTTATCCGCTTAGTCTTAATGCCAATTATGTTGAAAAATTATCGTCAGCAACAATTAATGAAATCGAAAATGGATGCCTTCAAACCAGAAATGGAAGCCGTTCAGAAAAAAATGAAGGAAGCAAAGACAAAAGAAGAACAAATGCAATACCAGCAAGAAATGATGGCTTTGTATCAAAAGCATGGTGTCAATCCGTTGAATATGGGTTGTTTACCAATGTTAATTCAAATGCCAATCATTATGGGTCTTTACTTTTCAATTTTATATTCTGCCGATGTGAAGTCACATGAGTTTTTATGGTTTAGCTTAGGTTCACCAGACATTGTTATGACAATTATTGCAGGGATTGTTTATTTAGTACAAGCACGTGTATCTTTATGGACTGTACCAGAGCAACAAAAAAAGCAAATGAAAATGTTTATTTACATTTCGCCAATTATGATTGTCTTTATTTCTATGTCCTCTATGGCAGCTCTACCTCTTTACTGGTCTGTCAGTGGTGCATTACTAATTCTTCAAACGTATATTGGTCGAAAATATTATTCGGAGCATCCCGAAAAAGCAAAATCATAAATGAAATTATGTCGAGGCGCTTGTGTAGCCTCGATTTTTTTTAGGAGGAAAACAGCATGAACACAAAATGGATTTCATCAATTCTTGTTGCAGTTTTTAGTATCGCAGCCATTGTATTTATCATTTTAGGTAACTTCAATTTTGCTGTACTAGCAATGACTATAATGTTTGCCATGTCAAATGGTTTCAGAGCAAAAAACTTTAAAGAGCAGGGATATATTAAAGAAGCTAAATGGATGAAGTATATGTCTATCTTTTTCTCTATAGCTTCAATCGTTGTTCTCATTATCATTTTTACAGAATAATAGGGGAAAAGCTTCACTAAAAAATATGAACAGTGATAAAATAAAAATATCATATTGAAATGTCTTGGCGAAGGTCACAGATTTTCAGAGTTTTTTTCAGCAGGCTCAATAAATCTGGACGCCATTAATGCCGAGGCGTACTGATTAAAGGTCTTAGGGTTGCGCAAACTCTCGATGAAACGACCTGTCTGGTAGTTAAGCAACCCTGTATCTGTACAAAAGGGGCAAAAAAAGTGAAAAAAAGTCGTTTACCACTTATTATTGGTGCTGTTATTTCTGTGGCATTAATTGTTTCTATTTTTGTAGTTGTAAACTATAAAAATAGCCAAGTAAATGTAGCATCTGACGAGGAACAACCAGCAGCACAAAAGGGCAAAGAAGATGAGCCAACAAAAGAACAACCAAAAACACCTGATAAAACATCTGAGCCTCAAGAGCAGCCAGATGAAAACGGCTATTACCCAAATCAAACGATACCAACAGAGCCTACTTATATTGATGGCGTTTTATTAGCAAATAAAAGATACCCACTACCATCAACATTTGCACCTGGTGAAAGTCCAGAGGCTCGTCAAGCGTTAAATACAATGATTGCAGAAGCGAAGCAACAAGGTTTTAACTTAGTAGCGTTTAGTGGATATCGTTCCTACGAGTATCAAACAACTTTGTATAATAACTATGTGAAGCGTGATGGTCAGGCTGCTGCAGACCGTTATAGTGCACGACCAGGTTTTTCAGAGCATCAAACAGGCTTAGCATTTGATATTGGTGAAGTTGGCAAAGATGATTTATGGCTGACTGAGGAGTTTGGAGAAACACCAGCTGGACAATGGCTATTTGATAATGCTGCACAATTCGGTTTCATTTTACGATTCCCACAAAACAAAGAAGAAATTACAGGGTATATGTATGAATCATGGCATTACCGTTACGTAGGGGTCGAAATTGCTAAAAAAATTAAAGAACAAAATCTTACTTTAGAAGAATATTTAGGCGTGAAATAAAAAACAAGAGAATCCTACCGTTGATTTACGCTAATGGTGGGCGCACTGTAAGTCGCAACCCTGGCGATGCACGGTTTTGATCCTTTTGTCTAGTTTCTTGGACTATAGCTTTAGTCGATGTTAAACCGACAAGTTGTTGTACTATCCTTATGAAAACAGGGGAGACGCAACCGTCGTAGCGGAAATCAACAACATAAAAAGTGTTAGATTGACTCCAGTCAATCTAACACTTTTTTCTTTTGTCTCGGCATCCAGGGAACATTATTAAGTAGCTACAATACTGGTGTTAACAAACGCGAAATAGATTCCTTGAACTTAATCATGTTCGATCGATTTTGATACATTTCCCACGTTAATTCCGTGCAATCTAAAATATCCTTTTCAAATAGCTCTGCTAATTGATGTGAAATCGTTGAATCATAAATATTTTCTTTTGTCTCGGCATCCAGGGAACATTATTAAGTAGCTACAATACTGGTGTTAACAAACGCGAAATAGATTCCTTGAACTTAATCATGTTCGATCGATTTTGATACATTTCCCACGTTAATTCCGTGCAATCTAAAATATCCTTTTCAAATAGCTCTGCTAATTGATGTGAAATCGTTGAATCATAAATAAATGCATTCACTTCGAAATTTAAACTGAAACTTCGTACATCAATATTGGCAGTTCCAACTGTAGACGCTTCATCGTCAATAATAATGGCTTTAGCATGAATAAATCCTTTTTCATAAATATAAACTTTTGCCCCAGCGCGCAGTAGCTGCCCCACATAAGAGTATGTAGCCCAATAAACAAACATATGATCCGGTTTATTTGGAATCATTATACGAACATCAATACCTGAAAGTGTAGCAATTTTAATGGCATCTAAAAAACTAACATCTGGAATAAAATAAGGAGTTTGAATATAAATATATCTTTTCGCCATATTAATAAGTTTTAAATAACCTATTTTAATTTGTTCCCACTCAGAGTCTGGACCGCTTGAAACGATTTGTAAGCCTACATCACCTTTTTTCGGAATCGCTGGGAAGTAGCGATCTGAATAGCCCATTTTTTGCTGTGCACAAGCTTGATTCCAATCTAGCAAAAAGCGTGTTTGTAGCGGATGGACGGCACTACCTTCAATGCGTAAATGAGTATCTCTCCAATAGCCAAATTTCTTTTGGAGTCCAAGATATTCATCTCCTACATTAAAGCCACCAATATAACCAATACGACCATCAATAACTACGATTTTACGGTGATTTCTAAAATTTAGACGTGGATTGAGTAGTGGGAATATGGAGGGGAAGAACACTTCAACCTCACCGCCCGCTGCAAGAAGTTCCTTGAAATGTCTTCTTTTAACATTGCGGGAGCCCATTTCATCATACAAGAGCCTCACTTTTACCCCTTGTTTTGCCTTTTTGATCATTGCGTCGACAAGACGCGTACCTAAATTATCTAAACGAAAGATATAATATTGAATGTGGATATGGTCTTTTGCTGCTTCAATATCTCTTATTAGCTGTTCAAACTTGTCCGCACCATCATCAAAAATAGCAATATGGTTGTCTTGTGTTAGTACGGCATTATTCGTTTTTAAATGCATGTAAATCATCTCTTTATAATTTTCAGCATTTTCAATGCGAAACTCGAATGTATCCTCTCGAATCGTATCAATTTGGTAGCTAATCAGGTTATCTATCCCAATATCTTTGCGTCCTTCCCACCGAAACAAATGCTTCTTCCGCAGTTGCCTGCCGACTAGTAAATATAAAATAAATCCAACTAATGGCAAGAAAAATAGGACAAGAATCCATGCCCATGTAGAAGTGGCATCTTTACGTTCTAAAAAAATAATGGTCATCGCTGATAAGATGTTAAAGATTAATACTAAAGGTACTAGATATTCTACATCTGTAAAAATGCTCATTCCTGCACCCCTCTACTATATTTCATATAATACTTAGTATAGCCTACTTTTCAGGTGGAAAGAAAGAAGAGTCCGCTATTTGTTGTTACCATAGAAAAGATTACCCCAAAATATGAAGAGGTAATCCATAGCACTTCTATAAATTGATGAAAAAACAATGCTAGAGTCTTGTCAGGACAGCGAGCACTATAACGAACAAAGCGGCAAGCCTTCATGTCGTATGGCTTGCCGATTATGTTTCTGTCGATAAGCCGCTTCAAAAGAGAAGGGGACTCTCACTAGCTTAGGAATAATATTCCCATTGAAATAATATATCCGAAAAATCTTGTTGTAGCAGTTTTTCACGATTAATAAAAAACTTCCCTACGCCACTATCTGCCCACATAATACCGAACTCATCATTAGAATCAATCTGTAGTAAAAGGATATCATAGCGTTGTAAGAGCTGTGACGTATGTCGAATGTCCTCATCTAAAAAATATGCATAACCACCTATTTTTGCTCCTGCACCTAAAAAATGCTGTAAATATATTTCGTGCAAATTAACATCATAATTTAGAGTAGCTATTAGGCTAGGTAAATGATGCACAGCTCGATAATCTAACGCAGAAACAGGTTCTAACGTGGAGTGGAATTGTAATGCTAACTCCTCATTAATAGGAAACCAATTATTTGAGGAATGTGATTGGTGATGGTGTGTTGTCATAGTAATGTTGGATTCTACTGTCGGGTAAAATCGTACCTTATAAAACTGTTGAAAAATATCTTCTTTATAATACGCTGCATTGGCAAAAATATTAGATGATATAAAAAATTGCAAAATCCCTTGTGTAGGAAAACCTTGTATTTGCGGTACTTCTGCAAAATTTATTTGAGCTAATAAACGCATAGATTCACCAGTAATGTCTTTTGGAAGTGTTTGATAATATGGTAAATAAGGTTCACCGGCAAATTTACTTTCTGTTAATGAAGTTGTTCGTTTAGCTGGCGAAATAATAATCGCTGGAAGCAGCGAACTTTCAATTTCAGAACGTAATGGGTAGAGCTCTTTAGGTAGTGACAAATTTATCGTTTTGTTCATGCGGTGTCCTCCGAGTTTACACTTTCAAACATCAATGCCTTTAACAAATAAAATTAAAAACGTCTGTTATTATAAGATACGACATTTTGTAAGTAAATTATTCAAAGCGTAAAGTTTTATTTGATGCTCGATAAATAAACATCAAACTAATTGAGATAATGGCGATTGCAGCAGCGATGTAGTAACCAAGATTCGATTCCACTGTAAATAACCACGTGAAAAATAGAGGACCGAGAATACGTCCTAAATTGTCCATAGAATAAGAAAGGCCTGCTGCTGTTCCGTATTGGCCACCTGATTCTTTGGAGGACAGTGACACAACGCAAGTTCTTGCAAGGGCATTTCCAGCTGTAAATACACAAAGTGCAAATCCTACCATCAATAGATTGCCCGTTAAAGTAAATAAAAGCATACCGATTGCAGTAACGATTTGAGCTCCGATAAGCCATGACGTTTCCGAACCATTTTTAATACGACGAACAACGCCTCCTTGTATGGCAGCATCTACAAAGCCACTAAACATAAATAAATAGCCAATTTGCAATGGTGTGATCTGAATACGATCAATTTGGAAAAGCTGGAATGTTGCTTCTACTCCTGCGAGCATAAAAGTTACTAAAAATGAAAACATAAATAAATAACGAACACGGTATTGCAGCATTTTGCCAACACCTTTTGGTACAATTGCTCGTTTTGTTACATCTTTTCGTTTTTCTGGTTCTTTTAAGACGAAAATTGCATAAATAAATAATAGCGCAATTAAAACTGCTGATGCGATGAATGGTAATTGCAAGCTATAATGACCTAGCATGCCGCCAATTGCAGGACCAAAGATAAAACCTAGACCGATGGACATGCCCATGAAACCCATGTATTTATTACGATCTTCCTCGCTCGACATGTCACCGATAAATCCTGTTACCGCTGTATAGAGTGCACCTGAGAATAAGCCACCAACTATTCGTGATACGTATAACATCGTTAAATTATCAATAAAAATTGAAAAAATGATAAAGCTGAGACTGAATCCAACCAATCCCGTCAAAATAAGTTGCTTACGTCCGACTTTATCGGATAGCTTTCCCCAAAGTGGTGCAGTAAAAAAACTTGCAAGTGAATATACTGTCAGTAAACCGCCTACATGAATGTTTTGCCAGTCGTGTTGCACGATGACTTCAGGTAAGACTGGAATAATAATTCCGAAGCCTAAGTAGACGAGAAATTGTACTGACATTAAGAGTAAAATTGGTTTTATCATTTAATTTCCTGCTTTCTTACAATATTTCAGTATGTATATTCTACCTCTCTTGTTCTTGCTAATACAAGGAAACGGAGGAAAAGCATTTTTGTTAGCTAATGTAAAAAAGTTTTTTTAGTCTTTTTTATTTCGCTTAGCGGTTATTCCACAATAAATATTCCTTCTTCTATACCCTCCTTTGGTAGAGGTTTTAACTGGTCCCAACTATCCATATTGAATGAAAAAAATAATGAGGAAATATGAATAGAACCTATGAGATGTGCAAAGAATATAGTTAAATCAAATCAGTTTTTTTTTTGCCGTACAAAATGGTCATTAAACATAATTTACATTGTAACAAAATTGAAAAATATTAAAGACGAGTTAAATGGTATGATAGATATAAATAGACTTGTCTGACATCTATAACATAGAATATTGAAACTTTTTTGGAAATAAAACGTTATATAAAATCGAGGAAAGATTGAGGTGGAATGTATGACGAAGGAAGTAGATTTGAAAAAGATTGTTTCGAATTTATCGAAGTTGGGTGTGACTGCCACTGTAACGAAGTCTCGACTTGAACTTTTAAAAGTGCTCACACCACCAACGCAAACTCCGCAAGTTCAAGCTTAACTCGTTTTACAAAAAAAGAATGGATCGTCTTTTAAAATGAAGACAATCCATTCTTTTTTATTTCAGTTTTTAATCATCTTCATCGTGCGTTGTAAACATGTAAGTACGATAATGGAAACGCATGCTAAAGACCAGTCCAATGGCGAGCGCATTGCCCATTAGTGAACTTCCTCCATAGCTAATGAATGGAAGTGGAATACCTGTAATTGGTAATAATTGAATTGTCATGCCTATATTTTCGAATACGTGGAAGGTAATCATTGCAATAATTCCTGCACATACATAAGTTGAAAAAGGATCTTTTAACAAAAGAGTTGTTTTTGTTAAATGATAGATTAACAAAAAGAAAATACAGATTACGATACTTGCACCAATAAATCCCCATTCCTCACCAATGACGGTAAATATGAAGTCCGTATGATTTTCTGCTACGTATACTTCGCGACCACGGAAACCTTTACCGAAAATTTCGCCAGAACCTATGGCGTTTAAGGAAGTGATTAAATGGTAGCCATCACTAGAAGAATATGAATAAGGATCTAGCCAAGAATAAATTCTGGCAAACTGGTAAGCTTTAAAGCCAAATGTTTTTTCTAAAAAGTCCTGCATGTAAAGCGCCATCCAAAGGAGACTTCCCCCGATAACTGCGCCCCCTAAAAAAGTAGGTAATATAATCTTCCAAGAAATACCTGCTACAATGACAAGTGCTGCGGTAATTGCAAAGAAAACGAGTGCAGATCCAAGGTCAGGCTGTTTCATAATAATACCAAGTGGTATAATCAACGTTATACCGATTTTGCCTAGTAAAATGAAGTCTGATTTTATAGATCTTAAAGAATAAACTTCATGGTGCTTACTAATAAGTCGCGCAAGTGCTAAAATATAAAAAGTTTTCATAAATTCGGAGGGCTGGATATTGCCGAGCGGTGTATGGAACCAGCTTTTTGCTCCATTTACAGGCTCACCAATCTGACCTTTTCCTTCCGGCATGAAAATAAGTAAAACTAAAAGGGCGATCCCTGCTCCATACATATACCAAGCCATTTTTTTATATTGATCGGGTTCGAAAAACATAATGACACCGATAATAACTGCACCAATTACATACCACTGTAACTGCTTTGGTACGTAGTTAATGCCGTATTGTCCAGAAGTTTGCGCAGATGCAATAGCTAACAAACTAATGACAAGGAAAGTGAAAAGTATAAAAGCGAGCGTCCAGTCAAAACGGTTCACGAAATTTCGTTTATTTTCCATAAAAGCCACCTAAAATAAAATAGTTTAAAGAGATGCGTACATACGCATGTTGAACATTAACATTATAACGCAAAAAACAATTTTACGCCTGAGTATATTGTTCTGACGACAAATAGCATAAAATGTTTCAAAAAATGATGATTAGTTTTATAATGAAGTGAAGAATGGGGTGATGGTTGTGGCTAAGAAATTAAAGTCAGCTGAAGATTTTATGTATCATATATATGTTCATATGAACGATGTCGATAAATTTGTTATTTTTAGCGGGCTTAAGCTTTCGCAATTTGTGGCTGCTTTAGATCCACTGCATCACTTACTTTTACTTAAGCATTCCTATGAAGATGGATCATTTAATATGCATACACAGTTTGATTATGTACCAGACGAGGAGGTTCCTCGTTTTGTAAAAAAGGCTACAGAGTCAAAGGAATTGTGTTGGATAGACTTTATGGATGAAAAGAGGCTAGATCAGCTGACTGCAATGGAGCAAGGAGAACTGCTTTACATTAGCCATAAAAAAGAACCGATTACATCGCCATTTTTTAATAAACTGCAAAATCGGTTTGTGTATTGTTCTTCGGATGTAGAAAAAATGACAAAGATTTATTTTCGCCATTTAAGTGATTCGGATTTACTTGTTGCAAATGTCATTAACTCGTTAATTCGTGAGAAAGAACGAAGCACGGGTTTTTGGAGACGGAAAGTAAAATCAAGTATTCCTTGTCTTACACCAGAATTTTTGAGAGCTTATCGTTCTTTTGCTAAGGATGGTGCATTGTTATCACTATATCGCATCGAGAAGCCGAAAGCTGCATATGGTATAGAAATTCGTAATTTATCAGATTATAACTTCCCAGATGAAGTCTGGGATGATTTAAATACAATTTTGAAAAATGAACACGATGAATTGATTCAAATTATTTAGCGCTATTTAGCAGGTATTTCACCAGCCAAATATCAAGGGAACCGAAGCAAGTGATAGTCTGTCATTTACTTAGGTGATAACTTTTGAATGAATAAGGCACTCAAATCTCACCGTAATTTTGACGGTGAGATTTTTATGTCATTTGTCAAGACGTTTCGTGATAAACTAATAATACTCAAGAAGTATGTGGAGGGCACAAAAATGAAAAAAAGAATCGGTTTATTATACGGCGGAAAATCAGCGGAGCATGAAGTGTCATTGTCGACAGCGTGTGCGGTCACTGGAGCTTTGAATTTCGAGGAGTATGAGATATATCCGATTTACATTACACAAAGTGGGGAATGGCGACGCGGGGAGCGTTTAGAAAAACCTGCAAGCTCGATTGAAGAATTGCAATTTGGTGATGATGCCATTGTTTTAGAAAATAATATTACAGCATTTTTAATCGATCAAAATGGCGCAGCAGTACAATTTGATGTTATTTTCCCTTTACTGCACGGCACAAATGGGGAAGATGGAACCGTACAGGGCTTACTTGAAGTATTAAATCTTCCGTATGTCGGAAATGGTGTATTGGCGTCATCAGCAGGTATGGATAAAGTGATTATGAAGCAATTGTTTGAAATTGCGGGTTTACCACAAGTGCCATATACGTACTTCATTCGCAGTGAATGGACTAATGAGCAAGAGACTATTTTAACGCGCTGTGAAGAAACATTGGCTTGGCCGATGTTTGTAAAGCCTGCCAATTTAGGATCAAGTGTTGGCATAAGTAAGGCTTCAAATCGTCAAGAGCTTATGAAAGCGATTGAGGTGGCTTTGCAATTTGACCGTAAAATTGTAGTGGAGCAAGGAATTGTAGCACGTGAAATTGAACTAGCTGTACTGGGCAATGATTATCCAGAAGTTTCAGTGCCAGGTGAGATTAAACCTATGACTGAATTTTATGATTACGACTCGAAATATAAGGATGGCTCAACGGCGCTTATTATTCCTGCAGAGCTACCTACAGATGTTGTAACAAGCTTAAAAGAACATGCAAAAAGCGCGTTTAAAATTTTAGATGGAAGCGGTTTAGTACGTGCAGACTTCTTTGTTACGGCAGATCATGACATATATATTAACGAAGTAAATACGATGCCAGGTTTTACGCCTGTAAGTATGTATCCGCTTCTTTGGCAACATACAAATGTAAGCTATCCAGAGCTTATTAATCGACTGATTGCGCTAGCACTTGAGCGTTATGAGGAAAAACAACAGCTTCAATATAAAAAAGACTGAGTGGGATTATTGTGAAAAAGACATTAAAACAATTAGCAGCATGGTTGAATGTTGAGGAGCCAGCTTTTGGAGAGACGGTAGTAACTGGTATATCTATTGATACAAGAACGATCAATCAAGGAGATTTATTTGTACCATTTCGTGGAGAAATGGCAAATGGTCATAAGTTTGTACAACAAGCTTTTGGAAAAGGAGCTGGTGCTTCGCTTTGGCAAAAAGATGAACCGAATCCACCAAAGGGTGTTCCGTTATTATTTGTCGATGACCCAGAGCTGGCATTACAGCAAATGGCACGTGCTTATCGTGACGAGCATAAGGCAACTTTTATTGGCATTACAGGCTCGAATGGTAAAACGTCAACAAAGGATATTTTAGCAGGTACGCTTGCTCCGTTTTTTAAAGTGCAAAAAACGATTGGCAATTTTAATAACCAACTAGGTTTACCGATTACGATTTTACAGCTTGATGAGGATACAGACGTTGCAGTACTTGAGATGGGCATGAGTGGCTTTGGTGAGATTGAATTTTTAACAAAATTAGCTCGACCTCATATAACGGTAATTACAAATATTGGCGAGGCGCATATGCAGGATTTAGGCTCTCGTGCAGGCATTGCTAAAGCGAAGTTTGAAATTATTCAAGGCATGCAGAAGAATGGTGTCCTTTTTTATGATGGTGACGAACCATTGCTAAAAGAACTTGTTGCAAAAGAGCAAAATTTAAATGCGAAGGCATTTGGTTTAGAACGAGGCGATTTGTTATATGCTGACAATATTGAGGCAACAGCCAATGGAAGTAGCTTTACAACGCACGGCGCGATTGAAGGTGATTTCTTTATCTCAGTTCTTGGTAAGCACCAAGTGAAAAACACATTGATTGCAATGCTTATCGCCCAAAAGCTAGGGTTAAATGATGAACAAATTCGCGAATCGCTAAAAGGTGTCACATTAACAGATATGCGCATGCAACAAGTATATGGAAATCAAGGTGCATTATTTATTAATGATGCCTACAATGCTGCTCCTACATCTGTAAAGGCTGCTATTCAGTTTATTGCAACAACGACGATTCGTCCTGAAAAGTGGCTTGTCTTAGGGGATATGCTCGAGCTTGGAGCGAATGAACAAAGCTTCCATGAAGACTTATCACTAGCTATTCATGAAGGTGAGATTGACTACGTTTGTTTATATGGTCCACGTATGGCCTATTTATATGAAGTGTTAAAAGAACGTTTTGATGCTGATCATTTACTATATGAGCAAGATGATTTTGCACCAATTATTGCAAAGCTTCAACAGGCTACGGAACAGTCCATCGTTTTATTAAAGGGCTCACGTGGCATGAAGCTAGAAACGATTTTACAAGCATTTACTTCATAATTTATTATAATGAATAGTTACCGACAGGGTAAAAATCCGCTTTTGCTGTAATAGACATCATATGCGGGTTTTTACCTTTTTTAAAAAAAAGCATAATGGCGGGCTATATTGCTCGTAAAACGTCCACTTTTATAGAGGTGAGAGTAATGGCAATAGGTGTATTATGTTTACATGGATTTTCAGGTGGGGCTTATGAAGTAGAGCCTTTTACCGCTTATTTACGTGCTAATACAAATTGGTTAATCGAAGCACCTACTTTATCAGGACATGGGGAAGAACTGAATATGAAAGGTTTTACAGCACAGCATTGGTTAATGGATGCCGAGTTGGCTTTTCGAGCGCTTTCAAAAAAAGTCGAGGAAATTATTGTTGTTGGTTTTTCAATGGGCGGAATTATTGCGCTCTACTTAGCAAAGCGATATAAAGTGAAGAAGCTCGTACTGCTCAGTGCGGCAGCTAAATATGTAAGCCCTAAGCAACTCGTAAAGGATTTTAAAATGCTGGCGACTGAGGCGTATCATCGAAACCTTTCTAATAATGAGCTGTATTTGAGATATCGACATAAGTTTAATAATGTGCCATTATCAGCAACAATCGAATTTATGAAACTTGTTCAAAAGGTGGCGCCATATTATCAAGATATTAAAGTGCCTGTTTATATTATTCAGGGGAAATTAGATGGGATTGTACCATATCATACCGCCCAATTTTTATTCGATCAATTAGCCTCCATGAATAAAAAGTTGTATTTTTCTGATAATGGAAAACATCATATTTGTTATTGTGAAGATTGTTTTGACTGGTTTACGAAGGTTTTAGTGTTTTTAAAAGAGCAATAAAGTAGTCAGATTATTACGACTCATGCGTTATCGTTGCATACGGTTCATTACCATGATAGACTAGTGTAAGCAATGGATACATTTTGTGCGAAGACTCTTCATAATTTGGTTGAAGAGTACTTTTTTTTGAACATAACGGTTTTATTCTAAGTGAATAATTACGCAGAATCAAACCGCTCGGTAAAGACCGGGCTTTCCTTTTCATATAAGAGAGCTCTACATGGAACTTTGTAGAGAAAATTTTTAAGTAACGGAAACGTTCCACAACACAGGCTCGAATTTGCCGACAACTTCATCTGAAAATGTAACCATTTGTCAACTTAAAAGGAAAAAAGGAGATTGAGAAGTTTGACAAATTTTTCAGAATTAAATATTAGCGAATCTACATTACGTTCAGTAAAACGTATGGGATTCGAAGAAGCAACACCAATCCAAGAGGGAACTATTCGTTTTGCCATTGAAGGTCGCGATGTATTAGGTCAAGCGCAAACTGGTACAGGTAAAACTGCCGCTTTTGGTATTCCACTTATCGAGAAAATCGATCCTAAAAACCCTAATATCCAAGCATTAGTAATTGCTCCAACTCGTGAATTAGCGATTCAAGTTTCAGAAGAACTATATAAAATCGGTTACGACAAGCGTGTGAAATTATTATCAGTTTACGGTGGTCAAGAAATCGGCCGTCAAATTCGTGCACTGAAAAATAAACCACAAATTATTGTTGGGACACCAGGTCGTATTTTAGACCATATTAATCGTCGTACTTTAAAACTAGAAGATGTTCAAACACTTGTATTGGACGAAGCAGATGAAATGTTAAACATGGGCTTCATCGAAGACATTAACTCAATTTTAGAAAACGTACCTGCTGAGCGTCAAACATTATTATTCTCAGCTACAATGCCACCAGCAATCCGTAAAATTGCTGAAACATTTATGCGTGAACCTGAAATTGTAAAAATTAAAGCAAAAGAATTAACAGTGGATAACATTGAACAATTTTTTGTAAAAGCTGCTGAACGTGAAAAATTCGATGTTTTATCTCGTCTATTGAATGTTCACCAACCAGAATTAGCAATTATCTTTGGACGTACAAAACGTCGCGTAGATGAGTTAGCACAAGCTTTATCAATCCGCGGATACCTTGCTGAAGGAATTCACGGTGATTTAAGCCAAGCAAAACGTATTTCAGTATTACGTCAATTTAAAGAAAATAAAATTGATATCCTAGTTGCAACAGATGTTGCCGCTCGTGGTCTTGATATTTCAGGCGTTACACATGTATATAACTTTGATATTCCTCAAGACCCTGAGTCTTACGTTCACCGTATCGGTCGTACTGGCCGTGCAGGAAAATCAGGTCTTGCAGTAACGTTTGTAACACCTCGTGAAATGGGTTATTTACGTATCGTTGAAGAAACAACGAAAAAACGTATGACACCACTTCGTCCACCAACAAATGACGAAGCTTTAGTAGGTCAACAACGTTTAGCTATTGAGACGCTTGAAGGTATTATTTCAACTAATAACTTAGGTGATTATCGTACATTAGCTACAGAAGTTCTTGAAAACCATGATGCAATTGATGTAGTAGCTGCTGCATTACGTTCATTAACAAAAGAGCCAGATGATTCGCCTGTTACAATTACAGAAGAACGTCCATTACCAATGCGCCGTGAGCGTTCTGGTGGCGGCGGCGGTCGCGGTGGTGATCGTAACGGTCGTAACAGAAACGGTGGCGGTCGTAGCTATGGCGGTAACCGTCGTGAAGGTAGTGGTGGCGGAGATCGTCGCAACAGTGGAGGCCGTCGTGAAGGTGGTCGTCGCGAAGGCGGAGCTCGCCGTGAAGGTGGACAAGGTCGTTCACGTGCACCACGTCGTCATGAAGACTAATTAATTTTTGAACCTTACAGTCAAATTGGCTGTAAGGTTTTTTTGTATTTATAATGAAACAAATTAGTGTTAGTGTACGTATACATAGGTAATTAAAAGAGGGGGAACAACATGAGAGCTGAACCAATTCATCAAATTTCTCGAAAAGGGTTAACGGTATGGCGATTGTATGGTGTTTTACAAACACTACTATTGTTAGTCATATCTGCTTTGGTATGTTACGGAACTTATTATTTTGAATGGCCTTCATTTATTTATATCATCGCAATTGCTGTTGTTTTATTAAGCGTTTTTTTATTGGTGTATTTATTTCCTAAGATTCGTTGGGAGCGTTGGCGATATGAAGTCCGTGAACATGAAATTGAAGTGCAACATGGATTATTTGTAGTAAAACGCACACTCATACCAATGGTACGTGTACAACATGTTGATACTACACAGGGACCAATTTTAAAAAGATATAGCTTAGGTAATATTTCAATCTCTACAGCTGCCACAGTACATACCATTCCTGCGCTTGTCATGAACGAAGCAGATGGACTTCGTGCGCGTATTTCGGAATTAGCAAGGGTGGCAGAAGATGATGTCTAATGAAATTTATCGTTTGCACCCTGTATCGGCTATTATTTCTAGTGTCAAAGCACTAAAAAGTATGATACTTCCTGTTGCTATTATTATTATTAGTAACGGTTTTAACTTTTCATTTAATTTCCGCAGCGAATATTTTTTTGAAACAGTGTTATTGTTTGGTGTGTGGGGAGTAGCGGCTGTGCTTGCGCTAGTTGGTGGTATCGTTAAATGGCGTACCTTTGTTTATTGGTTTGAGGATGGCGAATTACGGGTGAAGTATGGGTTATTCGTAAAAAAGAAGCGATATATTCCTTTTGAACGTATTCAAAGCTTAAATTATCATGAAGGTATTTTTCACCGTATCTTCGGTTTAGTAAAGGTGCAAGTAGAGACTGCAGGGAATAAGGGCGGTAAGCCAGAGGCAGAATTAACAGCTATTCGAAAAAATGCGGCAGATGTAATAGAGCAAGAGATGCGTCGAGCAAAAACGCAAGTAGCTAAACATCTAGACGAAGAACAATCACCTGAGCAGCAAGTCGGTGAAATAACGGCTCCTGCAATTTATCATATGTCAATGCGGGATTTACTTGTGTTAGCAACGACTTCTGGTGGGATAGGCGTAGTGTTGTCTGGTCTTGCAGCAATAGTCTCGCAGTTTTCAGATATTATTCCCTATGATGAAGTCTTCCATGAACTGGCGGATTTTGCGAAGGTGGGGGCATTTTTAGTTGCCGTAATGGTTATGTTCGTCCTTATTGTTGCTTGGTTAGTATCGGTAGTCATCACACTTGTAAATTATTATGGTTATACAGTTCGCATTGAAGATGAAAAGCTAATGATTACTAAGGGGTTACTGGAAAAGAAAAGAATTACACTACCGTTAAATCGAATACAGGCAATCCGAATTGTTGAAAATCCTTTGAGACAAGTATTTGGCTTTGCAACTGTTGTTGTAGAAAGTGCTGGTGGCAACGGTGAAAATGGTAGAGATAAGAAAATTGCATTGTTTCCACTAATTAAAAAGCAAGATTGTTTGCAAACATTAGTGCAACTTTTCCCTGAAATGAATTGGCAACCTGAATTTACAAGGGCTCCGAAACGAGCACGTCCATTTTTTTATCGCATCGACTTTTTCTGGCTTGTACCGATTATAGGCGCTTGTAGTTATTACTTCTATCCTTATGGGTTGTTGTCATTATTGTTAATTCCACTATCCATATTACTTGGCGTTTGGCAACATAGAACAGCAGGTTATATGATCGATGGAAAGCAACTTGCAATGCAATATCGTATATTCAGCCGTATTACATTGTTTATGGAGAAAAAACGGATACAATCTATGGAAAGTAGTCAAACGTATTTCCAAAAACGCAAGCAAGTAATGTCTATAAAAGCTACGGTAATGTCAGGGATGTCTGGTATGACGGGTAATGTTCCGAGCCTAGAGCAACAAGATGCCGAAACCATATTATCTTGGTATGAACATTAATAGAGAAATAAGCTAATCTTTACATGGAAATGTGGAGATTGGCTTTTTTTATATACAAAAATAGTAAAAACGCGTTTATAATAGAATAAATCGGCGAAAAGGGGTGGAATTAATGTTTAGATACAGCATAAATGAACACACATATTTAAAAATGTTAGATTTAAGCGATGTAGATGAATTATTTGCACTAACGGATCGTTCGCGAGACACTTTACGTGAGTGGTTACCCTTTGTAGACAATGTGAGATCAGTGAAAGATACGGAGCATTTTGTACGTAATGCGATGCAACAATATGTTGATAATAACGGGATACAGGCTGGGATTTACTATGATGGTAAGTTAGCAGGCGTTATTGGTTATCACCAAGTAAATTGGCAACATAAATGGACGAGCATTGGCTATTGGCTTGGTAATGATTTTGTTGGCAAGGGGCTTGTGACGAATTCTATGAAGGCGTTCATCGATTTTGCTTTTGACTATTTAAAGTTACATCGTATTGAAGTACGAGTTGCAGTAGGAAATATTCGTAGCCGTACAATTCCAAAAGTATTAGGTTTTAATGAAGAAGGACGGTTACGGGATGCTGAATGGTTATACGATCATTATGTAGATCAAGTCGTATATGGGTTAACCGCAACAGAATGGAAAAAAATAAAAATGGCTAAAGAGGATACAGTTGTACTATAATTTCAATACCATAACAGTGAGGTAACGTTTGTGAGCTAAAAAAGAGGACTAGCCCAAAGTGATGAAGATATCACAGTTTGGGTTAGCTCCTCTTTTTATAAGCTATTTGCCAGCCATTTTTTGCTTGCGCCAGCTTAAAATTCTTGTGGGATGTAAGTAAATAAGACCGAGAATGAAACCTGTCACTAAACCACCTATATGGGCATAAACATTTACATTGGACTGTAAGAAAGTCATGATGACACTGATGACGATAATCGGCAATATAAGCTTACGAAGCATTGGCATCGTGCGACGAGTATAGTAAACAAGAGCACCGAATGCTCCAAAAATCCCGAAAATTGCACCACTTGCGCCAAGGCTTGCATAGCTTCCATCATTAAGCATAAAGGTTGCCATGTTACCTACGATGCCAGATAATAAGTAAATCGTAATGAAACGTGCTTTACCAGCAATTTTTTCGAGTTCTGGTCCAAATAAAAACAGAGAAAACATATTAAATAGCACATGCATAAAGTTTGCATGCAAAAACATGGCTGAGAATACTCGCCACCATTCACCGCTTTGTATGAGGAAATTGACTTGAATCCCATAGTTCCACAGCAGCTCCCCTATAATAGGAATAAGGGTTAATACATAAAGAATTAGATTCACAGCTATTAATGTTGAAACAACAGGGTAATAACTTGTATATTGCTTAAAATTTTCTGTTCTACTAAACATAGCTCCACCTCAATTTACAATTATTATACATGGCTTTTTGGAAATAAGAAAAGGAGAAGTTCATATGATTAAAGGAATAGGTCTCGACATTGTAGAAACCGAGCGTATTGTGAAGGCAATGACACGGACGGATAAATTTAAAGACCGAATATTATCAGAGAAAGAAAGAGCACTATTTGCTTTGCATACGGAATCTCGCAAAGTAGAATTTTTAGCAGGACGATTTGCGGCAAAAGAGGCTTTTTCAAAAGCGCTAGGTACTGGTATCGGTAAAGATTGTGCATTGCAAGATATTGAAATATTAAGAGGGGAAGCTGGTAACCCTGTTTTATATTTTAAAGGAGAGCCTGTGAATGGCTTTGTCAGCATCACGCATTCTAAGCAATATGCAGCCGCGCAAGTAATATTACTGTTGTAATAAAATATATTGCCTTTTCATCAAATGACATAACTGACACATACGGTTCATATATTGTCGTAGTGGATTTGAAAGAAGAAAGGGTGAAAGCGTGGGCAACCGTTTAGTTACTTGGCTCGTCTTAATTTGTGCGATATTACTTCTGTCGGCGTGTGGTACAGCCTCACAGGAAAAAGTGTTAAAGAAAGTTAATGGTAAATGGTCAGAGACGAATGGTTATGAGTTAGATGCTAAGATGGAGATTAAATCAGGAGGAGAACCTAGAACGTATGATGTTACAGTATGGCATACTAAGCCTGATTTCTATCGAGTGGAAGTAGTTGAAAGTGGAAAAGATGTTTCACAAATGATTGTGCGGAATGCTGATGGCGTTTTTGTAGTTACACCAACATTAAACAAAATGTATAAGTTCCAAAGTGATTGGCCAAAGAAAAATAGTCAGGCATATTTAATCGGAGCACTAGCAGAAGATTTAGCTGAAGATAAAAATTTAGTCATGAAAGAAGAGGACAAAGCATATATATTTGAAGCGGCTACTAGAAATAGCTATAAAAATAGTATGCCTCACCAAGTCATTACAGTGGATAAGAAAACTATGCTTCCTACGTCTGTAGTTATTATGAATGATGTTAAGGAAGAGCAAATCCGTATTACATTTAATAATATTAAATTAGGTGTACAACATGCTGCTAAAGAGTATGCTGTTGAGCAATTTACAGAATCAGATGATTCAAAAGGCGAACAAGCTGCACCTACAAATAAAGATGAAAAAGATGCAACAGATGATAAAGGTGCTAAAGGTGAAGATGGCGAAAAAGAGGCTGTCGGTGCAGAGGTAGAGTATGAGGAGTTCCAAACGCATTATCCAGTTGTCAATTTTGAGAACACTAAAATGACGGATGAAAAGGCTATTCGTGAGGGTGGCATGGATCGTGTTATTTTAACATTCGAAGGTGATAAAGCGTTCACAGTTATGCAACAACCAGTTATGAAGGAGACGTCTATGTTACCAGTTACGTCGCCTGGCGATCCTGTAGACTTAGGGTTTACAATCGGTGCTATTACCGATACGTCTATTAGCTGGGAAAAAGATGGAGTTGCATTCTTTGTAGCTTCTAGTAAATTAACTAGAGAAGAAATGATGGAAGTTGCCGCTTCCATGACGATAAGTAGTATGAAATAATATTTAAGCTACAGCTTTCTTTAGCGGAAAGCTGTAACTTATTAGAAAAATGCACGTTTAATCACTACACTATTCTATCGATTAATACTATCTATAGAATAGTGTTATGTAATTTATAAAAAACGTACTGTTTTTTATAGGGAAAAAAAGGGAGATGGCAGCGCGTCGTCGAATTTAAGTAATTAGCTGTAAATTTTTAAGTAAGTGGAGCTAAGTATAATTCGAATTGTGGACGAGTATTACGCCTGAAATTTAACTTACATTTGCAGAAGTTCTCTACTTCGATAAGTGGAGGCTGAATGCACTGCATCAGTAGGAAGTTTTTCAATCCTTGCTGAATCAAGTTGAAGAACCCCGAAAGAAGTCATTAATATTGTAATCTGGATGTAATGAAGCCAAGGCATAATTGAATTGTTATATGGTAGTTTTTTCAATACATAACGGTTTAATAAATAAAAAAGAGGGTATTCTAATGGAGACACAGCAGCAATTTAGACCAACGAAAGCAATTGTAGACTTACAAGCAATTCAGCAAAATATAAAAAAATTAAAAGAACTACTTCAACCAAATGTACAAATAATCGCAGTCGTAAAAGCCAATGCATACGGACATGGGGATATAGCAGTAGCTCAAGCTGCTTTGGAAGCTGGCGCAACGATGCTTGCAGTGGCTACACCAGACGAAGCATTACATATTCGAGCACATTTCGAAGAACCAGACATACTAATATTAGGAGCCTCGCCAGTAGCGTTTGCACCCTATGCAGCGCAACAGCGTATTACACAGACTGTATTTTCTAGTGAATGGATACAGCAAGCTTCAACGCTGCTAGCTGGTGAGGCAAATCCTTTACAACTACATATAAAGGTTGATAGCGGGATGGGGCGAATTGGGGTTCGCACAGAGCAAGAATTGCTAGAGGTATACGATACAATCCAGTCGACATACAATGTAGAATTGGATGGCATATTTACTCATTTTGCCACTGCCGATGAGGAAGAAACAGCTTATTTCAATAGTCAGGTACAATTATTTGAAAAGCTTATCTCTACATTACCTAAAAAACCTAGACTAGTACATGCATCGAATACAGCTGCGGCATTAGTGAAAGATCATCATTTACACTATGACGCTGTCCGTTATGGCATCTCTATGTATGGGTTAGCACCATCTTCTTACGTTGAAGGAATTTTACCATTCCAATTAAATCCTGCATTTTCACTTGAGAGTGAACTTGTGCATGTTAAGCAATTAAAAGCTGGTGATTCAGTAGGTTACGGAGCTTCGTTTATTGCCCAGACTGATATGTGGATTGGAACGATTCCAGTAGGCTACGCAGACGGTGTTATTCGTAAGTTAGCTGGACAAGAGGTACTTATAGACGGACAAAGAATGCCGATAGTCGGACGAATTTGTATGGACCAATGTATGGTTGCTCTACCAAAAGCATATGCTATAGGTAAGAAAGTAACGCTCATTGGTCGTCAAGGGCAGGAAGTTATTTCAATGGATGAATGGGCAGCGAAGCTCGAAACTATTAATTATGAAGTACCATGCATTATTACAGCCAGAGTTCCTCGAGTATACATTTAACTTGTTTTACAAAAGTTACTTTTAGAAGTATTAGTTAAATGAGTAGGTTGCAGTGTGGCTGAATCATCTTAATAGTTCCAGTGCTGGTGGAATTTTAACGACAGTTTTCAAGCAATCCATAAAAAGCCTGGACAATTATGCAGTAAAGCGTAATTGATAGTAGTTATAGCAGTCATCAAAAAAATAATTTCCATTATACTTCGCAGTTATAGAATATTTGTCGAAATTACTAATTGTATGGGGAACTTAATCCTGTTCGGTTATAACGTAGGCATATAGAGGATTTAAGCAATAGGCACCGATGTCCTTTAGACATTTGGAAGCAGTATATACCATCGACAACCAACGAAATTTTACAATTTGTTCTTCAAATTGTCAGATATTTTGTCATTTCATGTCTTTTCAACAATATCTTTCAATGGTAGAATGAGTAGTAATGAAAAAGTGTATGGTTCCGTTGGAGGTGCTTGCTGTGTACGAGAAAAAGTTAAGAGAAGCTACAATTGCTGTTCAAGATAGACTGTTTCTACAAACAAAGGAAGTAATTGAAGGTGAATCTTTTGTGCGTTTTTTGTCGCGCAAAAATTTAATGCAGGAGCAACCAAATCAAATACGGGAAGCTATGATGAAAGGATATGTTGAAATGTCTCATATTAATCTGATGATTGCAAGTGAATGCTTGCACGCGGAATATGAAGCACAACATACGGTGGAGCGTCTCGTTAGCGGGGGATGACACTTTGAATGTAAAACGTGGTGACGTTTTTTTTGCAGATTTATCGCCGGTAGTTGGGTCCGAACAGGGTGGCACTAGGCCGGTATTGATTATTCAAAATGATATTGGAAATCGATTTAGTCCAACTGTCATCATCGCAGCAATTACTGCACAGATTCAAAAGGCAAAGTTACCGACACATGTTGAAATAAATGCTGAGAAGTATGGATTTGAACGTGACTCGGTCATTTTGCTTGAGCAAGTACGTACAATCGATAAGTCTAGATTGACTGATCGTATTACACAGCTCGATCATGCAGTGATGGAAAAAGTGGATGGAGCGTTGATGATTAGTTTAGGGCTAGTTAAATTTTGATATACATATGTGTATAGAAACATCAGGGATTTTACATCCTGGTGTTTTTTTATTTATTTGCGTTATCATAAAGTTAGTTTACTATTTAATAGTATTAATAGAATGAAAAAAATTGCAAGTCATATTGATTAATAAGTTTGTAGAAGATTGTTGAGGCTTTTCTATTACCTCAAAAAAAAATTACAGTTATGATATTAAATATAATTATTTATGTTTAACATCCGATAAATGTGGGAATAGAAAAAAGTCGAATAAATATGGTGGAATAAATTTGGTGGAGGTGTGCTGTATGGACATGGTGGTACATTTTAAAAAAGAGGGTACGAAATTATATGGGTTTGTTGAAGGTGAGATTGATACGTATACAGCCTCAGGTCTTCGTGAGGAGCTAGAGGCAGTTAAGGTTACAAAAGGGATGGAAATTAAATTAGATTTATCGAAAGTTAATTATATGGATAGTACAGGACTAGGGATTTTTGTAGCTTTCTACAAAAGAGCTTTGCGTGAAGAAGGTAAAGTGAAAATTGTTGGACTATCTAAACGATTACAAAGATTATTTGAAATTACTGGCTTAAGTGAACTGATGGATATTGAAACTGATAAAAAGGTGGAATTAAGCAATGAAGGAATTTGATTATATTGAAATAAGGGTTCCTGCAAAACCTCAGTTTGTCAGTGTCATTCGTTTAACTGTTTCTGGATTAGCGAATCGTATAGGTTTTAGCTACGATGAAATTGAGGATTTAAAGATTGCTGTTAGTGAAGCGGTAACGAATGTTGTGCACCATGCTTATAAAGATGCTGAGGAAGGCGAAATTGTAATAGGTTGTGCCCTTTATGAAAACAAGTTGGAAATGATGATTGCGGATTATGGAAACAGCTTTAATTTTGAAGAGGTTAAAACGAAAATAGGGCCTTATCATCCTGAAGATAGTATTGCAGGGCTTAGAGAGGGCGGTTTAGGACTTTATTTAATGGAAACTTTGATGGATGAGGTGATGATTAATAACGATGGTGGCGTAACTGTTTTCATGACAAAGTACGTCGCTAGGGAGCAGGTGGAAAAAAATGTCGAAAGAATCACTACATAAATCTTCTTCAAAGGAAGATGTATTAAAGTGGATAGCACAGTACCAAACAACTGAGGATGAAGAAGCACAAACCAATTTGGTTATTCATTATCGAAATTTAGTTGAATCCATCGCACGCAAATATTCGTATGGTAAATCTTATTATGATGATATTGTGCAAGTAGGAATGTTGGGGTTACTAGGTGCAATTAGACGTTTTGATGCAAGTTTTGGCCGCAGTTTTGAGGCATTTGCAGTACCAACTATTGTTGGAGAGATTAAGCGATTTTTACGAGATAAAACATGGGACGTACATGTGCCAAGACGAATTAAAGAGATAGGGCCACGTATTAAATCGACTGTAGAATCGTTAACAATAGAATTCCAACGCTCACCTTCTATTCAAGAAATTGCTGAGCGTTTAGAGGTACCAGAAGAAGAAGTTTTAGAAGCGATGGAGATGAGTCGCAGTTATCAAGCACTTTCAATGGATCATTCAATAGAATCAGATAATGACGGAAGTACTGTCACTCTAGCTGATATTATGGGTAAAGAAGATATGGGTTATGAAATGACCAATAGAAGGATGATTGTTGCTGATGCTATGGAAGTTTTAAATGAACGAGAAAAGCAAGTTATCCAGCTTACTTATCTAGAACAGCTTAGCCAAAAAGAAGCGGGAGAACAATTGGGCATTTCTCAAATGCATGTATCAAGAATTCAACGAAAAGCAATTAAAAAATTACAAGAAGTCGTTCTTGCAAGTGGTAGTGTACCGCTGTGAGGATGACATGAAGGTGTTTATTACTAGCGGATTACTCCATCCGATAGCAATAAGCACCTTATATTTTTGTCTGCTTTTTCCATTAGATAGACTATCCTTGGTTTTTTATTGAAGTGTAGTGGTAAAATGAAAAGAAAAAAGGTAGTGATAATGTGGAACAAAAACAAATGTTACAGCTTATTGCAAAGGATGTAGCTATCAGACCAAATCAAGCAGAGGCAGTGATAAAATTATTAGATGAGGGCAACACCGTTCCGTTTATCGCGCGTTATCGAAAAGAGGCTACGGGTTCTTTGGACGAGGTGCAAATTAAAGCTGTAGAAGATCGTTACCATTACATACAGCAACTTGAACAACGTAAAGAAGAGGTTCTTCGTTTAATTCAAGAACAGGATAAGCTAACTCCTGAGCTTGAAAATGCTATCCAAATTGCGACTGTTCTACAGCGTGTTGAAGATTTATATCGTCCATATAAGCAAAAACGACGTACGAAGGCGACAATTGCAAAGGAAAAAGGATTAGAACCTCTAGCCGACCTTTTGCTAGAATATCGTAATGGAGCATTAGACCAGTTAGCTCAAGACTTTGTAGACAATGAAAATGTTGCAACGGTAGAAGATGCATTAGCTGGGGCGCGTGATATTTTGGCGGAGCGCTTTGCTGATGATGCTGGGATAAGACAAAAAATTCGTGCCTTTTCTTGGAAAGATGGCGTGCTTGCAACAACATTAAAAAATTCGGAATTAGATGAAAAAAAGGTTTTTGAAATGTATTACGAGTATGAAGAACCTGTTAACCGTATTGTTCCTCACCGTATTTTAGCAGTGAATCGTGGGGAGAAAGAAGAGGTTATAAAGGTTGCGATACAAGTACCGATAGATCGCGTATTAATGATTATGTGGAAAGAATGGATACCTGCTACAGGTTCATCTCCTGCTATTGCGGAGGTGAAGCTTGCAATTGAGGATTCTTACAAACGTTTAATTCAGCCATCTATAGAAAGAGAGTTACGCAATGAATTAACAGAAAAGGCGGAGGCGCAAGCTATTCATATTTTCTCAGAAAATCTACGTAACCTTTTACTACAGCCGCCACTAAAGGGCAAATATGTATTAGGCGTGGACCCAGCTTATCGAACTGGTTGTAAATTAGCCGTTGTTGATGAAACAGGAAAAATGCTAGAAGTTACAGCGATTTACCCTCACCCACCAAAACCAGATGTGGCAAAATCAAAAGCTGTGGTGAAAGAAATTTTAGCGAAGTATCCTATTACGATTATTGCGATTGGTAACGGTACAGCCTCACGTGAAACGGAGCAGTTTATTGCTGATGTATTGAGTGAATTAAAAACAGATGTGGCTTATGTGATTGTTAACGAAGCTGGTGCATCCGTTTATTCAGCGTCAGAGATTGCACGTTCTGAATTTCCTGATTTACAAGTTGAGCAGCGTAGCGCCGTTTCGATTGCACGCCGTTTACAAGATCCGTTGTCAGAATTAGTGAAAATTGAGCCAAAAGCAGTAGGTGTTGGACAATATCAACATGATGTTTCTCAAAAGAAATTATCGGAGTCGTTATCATTTATAGTAGAAACAGCGGTCAATCAAGTCGGTGTTGATGTAAATACAGCGTCAGCTTCATTAATGCAATATGTTTCGGGCCTATCGAAAACGGTTGCTGAAAATATTGTGAAAGTACGAGAAGAAAATGGGCAATTTACAACGCGCTCACAGCTTAAGAAAATCCCGCGACTTGGTGCAAAAACATATGAACAAGCAATAGGATTTTTACGTGTGCCTGAAGCGAAAAACCCATTTGATGCTACAGGTATTCACCCAGAGAGCTACAATATTGCTGAGCAAATTTTAGAAGTAGCTAATATAAATAAGAAAGAATTAGGAACACAAAAGGCAGAGGAAGCCATTGCATCCCTTAATGTTCAAGAATTAAGTAATGCATTAGGAATGGGCGTTGTTACTATTCAGGATATCGTGGATACATTAAAGAAGCCAAGTCGCGATCCTCGCGATGCCTTTCCACAACCACTACTTAAAACAGATGTATTAAAAATGGAAGATTTACAGGTAGGAATGGAATTACAAGGCACTGTACGTAATGTAGTCGATTTCGGTGCATTTGTTGATATAGGTGTTAAGCAAGATGGGCTTGTGCATATTTCGAAGTTGCAAAAGAAGCGCATTAAGCATCCATTAGAAGTTGTGGCGCTAGGTGATATTGTCACAGTTTGGGTGGAGCAGATTGAGGTAAATAAAGGACGTATTTCGTTAACAATGTTACCTCCAGAAAAACAAACAATTGAAAAGTAGTAATAATTTACTGCCACACTGTCTATACTGCGCAGTGTGGTATTCTTATTGTTAGAGGTGATGGTATTGAACAATGAGGAACTGCAACAGCTTGTAATGCGAATTTCATTAGAACATTTTCATAAACCATTTATGCATCGGGCATACTTTAATACAAGACTGCGTACAACAGGTGGTCGCTATCTTTTACAATCACATCATATTGAAATAAATCCAACAGCATATGAAATGTATGGTGTCAGTGAGGTAGAAGGGATAATACTTCATGAATTATGTCATTACCATTTGCACATAGAGGGGAAAGGCTACCAACACAGAGATAAGGATTTTAGAGATTTATTAAAAAAAGTGAATGCTCCTCGATTTTGTTCAGCGTTACAGAAGCCTACAGCTCGGAGTGCAAAACAACGTTCTCAATATAAATATGCATGTATAAAATGCCATCAATTATATGTAAGAAAAATACGATTGAATGTAAAGAGATACTGTTGTGGCAAGTGTTCAGGGCAATTAAAGTTAGTTGAACAAAAAAAGTTTTAAAAAAAGATTGACGTTTACTGAGCTTATCCTTATAATAGTAAAAGTCGACAAGATAAAGACGACAAAACAATATGATTATTCCGAAGTAGCTCAGTTGGTAGTAGCACCTGACTGTTAATCAGGTTGTCGCAGGTTCGAGTCCTGCCTTCGGAGCCATGGCCCCTTGGTCAAGCGGTTAAGACACCGCCCTTTCACGGCGGTAACACGGGTTCGAATCCCGTAGGGGTCATTTTCATAAATATAAATAATTGTAACAATGGTCCCGTGGTGTAGCGGTTAACATGCCTGCCTGTCACGCAGGAGATCGCCGGTTCGATCCCGGTCGGGACCGCCACTTATTGGGGTATAGCCAAGCGGTAAGGCAACGGATTTTGATTCCGTCATGCCTAGGTTCGAATCCTAGTACCCCAGCCATTCATTTCTTATATATGAGCCATTAGCTCAGTTGGTAGAGCATCTGACTTTTAATCAGAGGGTCGAAGGTTCGAGTCCTTCATGGCTCATCTTTTTTAAGAAAAAAGGTTGATTTTTCTAGTTATCATAGTATAATAAGAAAGTTCCTATTTTGAATGCGGTCGTGGCGGAACGGCAGACGCGCTAGGTTGAGGGCCTAGTGGGGGCAACCCCGTGGAGGTTCAAGTCCTCTCGGCCGCACCAAGTCAAGTTAGTTCAGTTATTTTACACTTGCGCCCGTAGCTCAATTGGATAGAGCGTCTGACTACGGATCAGAAGGTTGTGGGTTCGACTCCTGCCGGGCGCGCCATAATAACATTTTAATATTTGCGGGTGTAGTTTAATGGTAAAACCTCAGCCTTCCAAGCTGATGTCGTGAGTTCGATTCTCATCACCCGCTCCAAAAAAACATTTCAAAAAAATGTTGACATCATAAACGATTGATGATAAGATGTAAAAGTTGCTAAAAACAAACGGCGACATATGAACCTTGAAAACTGAACAAGCAAAACGTAATCAATATAGTTTTTAGTAGCTAACTTCGTTAGCGAACGAAACAAAATTTTGGACATCAAAATTGATGCCAGCAAAACAATTTGAGCTAATTAAATTTCTTTTATGGAGAGTTTGATCCTGGCTCAGGACGAACGCTGGCGGCGTGCCTAATACATGCAAGTCGAGCGGACAGATAAGGAGCTTGCTCCTTTGACGTTAGCGGCGGACGGGTGAGTAACACGTGGGCAACCTACCCTATAGTTTGGGATAACTCCGGGAAACCGGGGCTAATACCGAATAATCTTTTGTCTCTCATGAGACAATTCTGAAAGACGGTTTCGGCTGTCGCTATAGGATGGGCCCGCGGCGCATTAGCTAGTTGGTGAGGTAACGGCTCACCAAGGCAACGATGCGTAGCCGACCTGAGAGGGTGATCGGCCACACTGGGACTGAGACACGGCCCAGACTCCTACGGGAGGCAGCAGTAGGGAATCTTCCACAATGGGCGAAAGCCTGATGGAGCAACGCCGCGTGAGTGAAGAAGGATTTCGGTTCGTAAAACTCTGTTGTAAGGGAAGAACAAGTACAGTAGTAACTGGCTGTACCTTGACGGTACCTTATTAGAAAGCCACGGCTAACTACGTGCCAGCAGCCGCGGTAATACGTAGGTGGCAAGCGTTGTCCGGAATTATTGGGCGTAAAGCGCGCGCAGGTGGTTTCTTAAGTCTGATGTGAAAGCCCACGGCTCAACCGTGGAGGGTCATTGGAAACTGGGAGACTTGAGTGCAGAAGAGGATAGTGGAATTCCAAGTGTAGCGGTGAAATGCGTAGAGATTTGGAGGAACACCAGTGGCGAAGGCGACTATCTGGTCTGTAACTGACACTGAGGCGCGAAAGCGTGGGGAGCAAACAGGATTAGATACCCTGGTAGTCCACGCCGTAAACGATGAGTGCTAAGTGTTAGGGGGTTTCCGCCCCTTAGTGCTGCAGCTAACGCATTAAGCACTCCGCCTGGGGAGTACGGTCGCAAGACTGAAACTCAAAGGAATTGACGGGGGCCCGCACAAGCGGTGGAGCATGTGGTTTAATTCGAAGCAACGCGAAGAACCTTACCAGGTCTTGACATCCCGTTGACCACTGTAGAGATATAGTTTTCCCTTCGGGGACAACGGTGACAGGTGGTGCATGGTTGTCGTCAGCTCGTGTCGTGAGATGTTGGGTTAAGTCCCGCAACGAGCGCAACCCTTGATCTTAGTTGCCATCATTTAGTTGGGCACTCTAAGGTGACTGCCGGTGACAAACCGGAGGAAGGTGGGGATGACGTCAAATCATCATGCCCCTTATGACCTGGGCTACACACGTGCTACAATGGACGATACAAACGGTTGCCAACTCGCGAGAGGGAGCTAATCCGATAAAGTCGTTCTCAGTTCGGATTGTAGGCTGCAACTCGCCTACATGAAGCCGGAATCGCTAGTAATCGCGGATCAGCATGCCGCGGTGAATACGTTCCCGGGCCTTGTACACACCGCCCGTCACACCACGAGAGTTTGTAACACCCGAAGTCGGTGAGGTAACCTTTTGGAGCCAGCCGCCGAAGGTGGGATAGATGATTGGGGTGAAGTCGTAACAAGGTAGCCGTATCGGAAGGTGCGGCTGGATCACCTCCTTTCTAAGGATTTTAACGGAATGTTTCGTTTAGGACGAAACAATGATTACGTCTTTGCTGTTCAGTTTTGAAGGTTCATTCTTACGAATGAAATACTTCAAAATTTGTTCTTTGAAAACTGGATAAAACGACATTGAAATTGTAACAAACACATTTATTTTTTTAAGTTTTTTTATAGGCTTAATAACATTAAAAGGTTTCGAGATACGAGTAAGACAAGGAAGCGATTGAGTGAGTGAAGGAGCGTACTTTCGTACGTGACTGATTGAACGAATGAAGCTGACGCTGTATTACGATGTATATCGGAAGCTGTAGGTTAAGTTATTAAGGGCGCACGGCGAATGCCTTGGCACTAGGAGCCGAAGAAGGACGGCACTAACACCGATATGCTTCGGGGAGCTGTAAGTGAGCTTTGATCCGGAGATTTCCGAATGGGGGAACCCACTACGTTTAATCGCGTAGTATCTTGACGTGAATACATAGCGTCTTGAAGGCAGACCCAGGGAACTGAAACATCTAAGTACCTGGAGGAAGAGAAAGAAAAATCGATTCCCTGAGTAGCGGCGAGCGAAACGGGAAGAGCCCAAACCAAGAGGCTTGCCTCTTGGGGTTGTAGGACACTCTATACGGAGTTACAAAGGAATGAGTTAGATGAAGCGACTTGGAAAGGTCCGCCAGAGCAGGTAAAAGCCCTGTAGTCGAAAGTTTATTCCCTCCAGAGTGGATCCTGAGTACGGCGGAACACGTGAAATTCCGTCGGAATCCGGGAGGACCATCTCCCAAGGCTAAATACTACCTAGTGACCGATAGTGAACCAGTACCGTGAGGGAAAGGTGAAAAGCACCCCGGAAGGGGAGTGAAAGAGATCCTGAAACCGTGTGCCTACAAGTAGTTAGAGCCCGTTAATGGGTGATAGCGTGCCTTTTGTAGAATGAACCGGCGAGTTACGATTACGTGCGAGGTTAAGCTTTAGAAGGCGGAGCCGCAGCGAAAGCGAGTCTGAATAGGGCGAATTAGTACGTGGTCGTAGACCCGAAACCAGGTGATCTACCCATGTCCAGGGTGAAGGTGAGGTAACACTTACTGGAGGCCCGAACCCACGCACGTTGAAAAGTGCGGGGATGAGGTGTGGGTAGCGGAGAAATTCCAATCGAACTTGGAGATAGCTGGTTCTCTCCGAAATAGCTTTAGGGCTAGCCTCGTGATGAGAATACTGGAGGTAGAGCACTGTTTGGACTAGGGGGCCATCCCGGTTTACCGAATTCAGACAAACTCCGAATGCCAGATATTTATACACGGGAGTCAGACTGCGAGTGATAAGATCCGTAGTCAAAAGGGAAACAGCCCAGACCACCAGCTAAGGTCCCAAAGTAATCGTTAAGTGGAAAAGGATGTGGCGTTGCACAGACAACCAGGATGTTGGCTTAGAAGCAGCCATCATTTAAAGAGTGCGTAATAGCTCACTGGTCGAGTGACGCTGCGCCGAAAATGTATCGGGGCTAAACGATTCACCGAAGCTGTGGATTGACATCTACGATGTCAGTGGTAGGAGAGCGTTCTAAGTGCGTTGAAGTCAGACCGGAAGGACTGGTGGAGCGCTTAGAAGTGAGAATGCCGGTATGAGTAGCGAAAGACGGGTGAGAATCCCGTCCACCGTATGACTAAGGTTTCCTGAGGAAGGCTCGTCCGCTCAGGGTTAGTCGGGACCTAAGCCGAGGCCGATAGGCGTAGGCGATGGACAACAGGTTGATATTCCTGTACCACCTCCTCACCGTTTGAGAAATGGGGGGACGCAGTAGGATAGGGTAAGCGCGCCGTTGGTTGTGCGCGTCCAAGCAGTAAGGCGTGTGTGTAGGCAAATCCGCACACTGTAACGTTGAGCTGTGATGGCGAGTCCGTATGGACGAAGTTCCTGATTTCACACTGCCAAGAAAAGCCTCTATCGAGGTGAGAGGTGCCCGTACCGCAAACCGACACAGGTAGTCGAGGAGAGAATCCTAAGGTGTGCGAGAGAACTCTCGTTAAGGAACTCGGCAAAATGACCCCGTAACTTCGGGAGAAGGGGTGCTCTTGAGCGTGCAAGCGCACGAGAGCCGCAGTGAATAGGCCCAGGCGACTGTTTAGCAAAAACACAGGTCTCTGCAAAACCGTAAGGTGACGTATAGGGGCTGACGCCTGCCCGGTGCTGGAAGGTTAAGAGGAGTGGTTAGCGCAAGCGAAGCTGCGAATTGAAGCCCCAGTAAACGGCGGCCGTAACTATAACGGTCCTAAGGTAGCGAAATTCCTTGTCGGGTAAGTTCCGACCCGCACGAAAGGCGTAACGATCTGGGCACTGTCTCAACGAGAGACTCGGTGAAATTATAGTACCTGTGAAGATGCAGGTTACCCGCGACAGGACGGAAAGACCCCGTGGAGCTTTACTGTAGCCTGATATTGAATTTTGGTACAACTTGTACAGGATAGGTAGGAGCCAGAGATCTCGGAGCGCCAGCTTCGAAGGAGGCGTCGGTGGGATACTACCCTGGTTGTATTGAAATTCTAACCCATGCCCCTTAGCGGGGCAGGAGACAGTGTCAGGCGGACAGTTTGACTGGGGCGGTCGCCTCCTAAAAGGTAACGGAGGCGCCCAAAGGTTCCCTCAGAATGGTTGGAAATCATTCGTAGAGTGTAAAGGCACAAGGGAGCTTGACTGCGAGACCTACAAGTCGAGCAGGGTCGAAAGACGGGCTTAGTGATCCGGTGGTTCCGCATGGAAGGGCCATCGCTCAACGGATAAAAGCTACCCCGGGGATAACAGGCTTATCTCCCCCAAGAGTCCACATCGACGGGGAGGTTTGGCACCTCGATGTCGGCTCATCGCATCCTGGGGCTGTAGTCGGTCCCAAGGGTTGGGCTGTTCGCCCATTAAAGCGGTACGCGAGCTGGGTTCAGAACGTCGTGAGACAGTTCGGTCCCTATCCGTCGTGGGCGTAGGAAATTTGAGAGGAGCTGTCCTTAGTACGAGAGGACCGGGATGGACACACCGCTGGTGTACCAGTTGTCTTGCCAAAGGCATCGCTGGGTAGCTATGTGTGGACGGGATAAGTGCTGAAAGCATCTAAGCATGAAGCCCCCCTCAAGATGAGATTTCCCATTACGCAAGTAAGTAAGATCCCTCAAAGACGATGAGGTAGATAGGTTCGAGGTGGAAGTGTGGTGACACATGGAGCTGACGAATACTAATCGATCGAGGACTTAACCAAAAAAGTTTGTAACATTCAATGAACCGTTTATCCAGTTTTGAAAGAATAACATCTTTCAATTAAGAGGGTTTCAAGATACGATGTATATTGAAAGCCGAACATAGTCTAGTGATGATGGCAAAGAGGTCACACCCGTTCCCATACCGAACACGGAAGTTAAGCTCTTTAGCGCCGATGGTAGTTGGGGGCTTCCCCCTGTGAGAGTAGGACGTCGCTAGGCAATTAGACAGTCAGCTGAGTGCTGACTGTTTTTTGTTTTCATAAAATAGGTCTAGGTCTATTAAAAACTATTATTTTTATCTAAAAATATAAAAATAGTATTGTACTTTAAAATATTATATGTTATATTTATATATGTCTTAAAGAGGTCCCGTGGTGTAGCGGTTAACATGCCTGCCTGTCACGCAGGAGATCGCCGGTTCGATCCCGGTCGGGACCGCCATTAATTTAAATATACAGTTCTTATGATATGCATATATCGTAAGAGCTTTTTTTTTACTTTGAACTATCAAAATGGATAATTGCTAATTCTATATAATTGGGCACAAAATCATTTTGAATTGCATATCTATAGACAGTATAGATTTTGTAACGGAGGATGGAGGTGTGTTCATAGGATTACGCTTCTGCATATTTTGGTTAATTTCAATACTTGAAGTTGCTTGTGGAAAACCGTTTATTGATATAGAGGAAGCTAATTCATATCATTGGCAAAAATATATGAATGAAAATGAATTTGAACAATTAACGGAAGGTATGACCTATATGGAAGTAGTGGAAATTGCCGGTGGTCGAGCTAGTGAGAGGGTTAGCAGTAATTATTATCGCTGGAATGATGAAGTACTTTTGACACAAGCATATATCGTTCAATTTAAAGATAATAAACTTGTAGGAAAAGAGGAAATTGCTGTGAAGGGATATTCCACAAGGGAGTAAACACGTCTTCAACATGAAGGCGTGTTTATTTTTTTGAAATTAACCCGAAACTTTGAACATTTGCGCGTGTTTCGGTAAACTAGAAGTAATGAGCTAGGAGAGGACTTAGAGATGAAATTTGAAATAATAATGAATTCACTAGAAGATACAGAGCAATTTGCCATGAAGCTAGCAAATTTACTTGTGGCACAAGATACAATTACATTAGAGGGCGACTTAGGTGCTGGGAAAACGACATTTACAAAAGCTTTAGCAAAAGGTCTCGGCGTAACTAGAACGGTTAATAGCCCTACATTTACTATTGTGAAACAATATGAGGGACGTTTACCCTTTAATCATTTAGATGTATATCGCTTGGCGGAAAGCGATGAGGATCTTGGGTGGGACGAGCTATTTTATGGTGATGCGGTATCTGTTATCGAATGGGCACATTTAATTGAACAGGATTTACCCAAAGAGCGGTTAGGAATTGAAATTTACCGTGTTGGTGAAAATGAACGACGATTTGTGTTAATGCCTTATGGTAAGCGATATGAGGCAATATGTGAGGAGCTAATGAGATGATTTGGTTGGGAATTGAAACAGCTAATGCGCCACTTTCTGTTGCAGTTGTTAAGGACGGAAAAGTGTTGGCAGAGGTTGTACAAAATATAAAAGTAACGCATTCTGCAGGAGCAATGCCAGCGATTGAAACGATTTTAGCTAATGTTGGTGTCAAGCCAAATGAGTTAGAAGCCATTGCCGTATCAGAAGGACCAGGGTCATATACAGGTGTACGAATAGGTGTAACGCTTGCTAAAACATTAGCATGGACATTACAGAAGCCATTAGTTGGTGTTTCAAGTTTAAAAATATTAGCAGCAAATGCAGCACTTTTTAATGGACTAATTTGTCCTATATTTGATGCACGTCGAGGCAATGTATATACAGCTGTTTATAAGGGACCAAAGCTGGATGTAGTTATAGAGGATTATCATGATCATATTGATGGACTGTTAGCCCGTTTGAAGGATTTAGATGCACCTATATTATTTATAGGGGTAGATGTTGATCTATTCTGGGATAAAATTGTTGAAGTCATTGGACATAATGCCTATCGTGCACCTCTTCATGACGACTTGCCACGTGCGAGTGCAGCCATTCATCTAGCTAGCATGGAGAACTTACCGAATGTGGAGGAAGTCCATCATTTTATTCCGCAATATAAACGTATTGCGGAGGCTGAAGCAAATTGGTTAAAAGAACAAAAGGAGAAGGCACATGAGTAGTAATGTAATGTATCGTAAAATGGTATCTGAGGATGTTCCAGCGGTATATGCGATTGAACTTGCTACATTCCCGACGCCCTGGACATTGGATTCTTTTTACTATGAGATGCATGAAAATCAATATGCACATTATGTTTTAGCAGTAGATGAGAACAATACTATAATAGGTTTTTGTGGAATGTGGATGGTCATAGATGCGGCTCAAATTACAAATGTGGCTGTTACTGAAGCAGCTCGTGGTCGAGGAATTGGAGAAGGCTTAATGCGGGAAGCGATGCGTATTGCACGTGAGCATGGAATGGACGTTATGAGTCTAGAGGTACGTGAAACGAATATAGTGGCACAAAATCTTTATCGCAAGCTTGCCTTCCAGGATGGTGGCATACGTAAAGGTTACTATACAGATAACGGGGAGGATGCCCTAGTCATGTGGGTGAATTTATAATGGAAAATCGAGTTATTTTAGCAATTGAGTCCAGCTGTGATGAAACGGCAGCGGCTATTATTCGTAATGGTTCTGATATTGTTTCAAATGTAGTTGCTTCACAAATTGAGAGCCATAAGCGTTTTGGTGGCGTAGTACCCGAAATTGCATCACGTCACCATGTTGAGCAAATTACGGTTGTTATTGAAGAAGCGCTAAAACAAGCAAATATGAAGCCATCTGACCTAGATGCAGTAGCGGTTACAGAAGGTCCTGGTCTTGTAGGGGCACTGTTAATTGGCATTAATGCCGCAAAGGCGTTTGCATTTGCTAATAATGTACCAATTTTAGGTGTACATCATATTGCGGGTCATATTTATGCCAATGCACTTGTCCAACCAATGGAGTTTCCACTTCTAGCCCTTGTTGTATCAGGGGGACATACAGAACTTGTTTATATGAAAGAACATGGTTCATTTGAAGTAATAGGAGAAACGCGGGATGATGCGGCAGGCGAAGCCTATGATAAAGTTGCACGTGTATTAGGCTTGCCTTATCCAGGAGGTCCTCGTATTGATCAGTTAGCACATGAAGGACAAGAAGCGGTCGCTTTTCCACGTGTATGGCTAGAGGAAGAGTCGTATGATTTTAGTTTTAGCGGTTTAAAATCAGCAGTAATTAACTATAAGCACAATATGGATCAACGCGGTGAAGCGATTTCCCCGACTGCTGTTGCAAAAGGCTTTCAGGAAAGTGTAGTAGAAGTACTAACTGCAAAAACATTACGGGCAGCGCGCGAATACAAAGTGAAACAAGTAATCGCAGCAGGTGGGGTTGCAGCTAATAAAGGTTTGCGTACATCCCTTGAGGCGGTATTTGCTAAAGAGGGTATTCCTTTTTTTGTACCTCCATTGAAGCTATGTACAGACAATGCGGCAATGATAGGAGCAGCTGCAACACCGATGTTCGAGGCAGGCATTCGTGGAAATATGATGATGAATGGCCGCCCAGGTATGGAATTAAAATCATGGGTTGAATAAATATTTGAATGAGAGGGCTCAGAGTTTTTTGAGCCCTCTCTTTTTTTATTTATATAGAAATATTAACATGAATAAAATTGCGAAAAATGCTAGAAAATATATACCTATAATAGAGAAATAATTAATTGACAAATTTTTCAGAAAATTATCCACAGGAACTGTGAAAAAAGTGCATAAAAAAACTGCGAACATTCGTACTTATGCACAAATTGTGGATAACTTGTGCATAAGTTGTGATTATTCTATATATAGTAGCGCATTTTACACAGAACTATGTGGATTAAATAATTTGAAATTGTGGACAGTGTGGAAAAGTCTGTTGATATGTTGGTATTACTAGTTTTATAGTGTGTATAAAGTTGTGGGCATTTTTTGTCGAAAAATAGCACTTGACCAATATATATGAAAAATAAAGACGAGTAAAGAAAAAAGCCATATGACATAGCATATGACTTTTTGAGAGTTTATAAAATAATCTTTTCTAGTTCCTCATTTAGCTCGAGCCATTCCATTTCAATAACTTCATGCTGGTCTTTTATAGTAGCTAACTCACCTTGAAGTTGTGAAATTTTCTCATGGTCAGTGAAAATTTCAGGATCACAGAGAGTCTCTTCTAAACGAGCGATTTCTGTAGCAGCCTCTTGCATATTGATTTCTAATTCTTCTATAGAACGTCTAATTTGGCGCTCACGTTTTTTTGCCTCTTTATCTATTGTAGAGGTAGAGGTCTTTTCAGGAGCAGTTGCTTGTAATTGCGGTTGAGAAGCAGCCTTCATTTGAGCAATTTCAAAAAGTTCCTGTTTTTTTTCAAGGTAATAATCGTAATCACCTAAATACTCAAATGAACCTTCGCCTGAAAGCTCCACTACTTTCGTTGCAATTCGATTAATAAAATAACGGTCATGCGATACGAAAAGAAGTGTTCCAGGGTAATCAATTAAGGCATTTTCCAATACTTCTTTACTATCTAAGTCTAAGTGGTTGGTAGGCTCATCGAGAACTAAGAAATTCGCCTTTTGCATCATTAACTTTGCTAATGCAAGGCGAGCCTTCTCACCACCAGATAAAGAATTGACGGCTTTATCCACATCTTCTCCACTGAATAAAAAGCGGCCAAGTACAGTGCGAATGTCTTTTTCATTCATTAAGGGCCATTCATCCCATAGCTCTTTTAAAACACTTTTATTGCTCGACAGCTTTGCCTGTTCTTGATCGTAATAGCCAATTTGCACATTAGTGCCATAACGTATTTCTCCAGCAAGTGGGGACAGGTCTTTGACAATCGTTTTTAATAATGTCGATTTACCAACACCATTAGGCCCTACTAGTGCTATGCGATCTTCTCGAAACGTTCGTAGTGAGATACCACTAGATATTTGCTTGTCACCGTAGCCGACAGTTAAGGAGTCAATAGAGAGCACATCATTGCCACTTTGTCGTTCTATCGTAAAGCCAAAGCTAGCTGATTTTTCGTTACCGTCAGGAGAGTCCATCCATTCTGTACGTTCAAGCATTTTGCGTCGGCTTTGTGCCATTTTTGTCGTAGAAGCACGGGCTATATTTTTTTGAATAAAATCCTCAAGTTTTGCTTTCTCATCTTGCTGGCGTTCAAACATTTTGACATCGCGCTCATAGGTTTTCGCCTTTTCGTCTAAATAAGCACTGTAGTTTCCAGTATATTTCGTAACGCGATGACGAGAAACCTCATAGACGATAGAGACAACTTGGTCTAAAAAGTAACGGTCATGGGATACGATTAAAATAGCACCTTCATAGCCTTTTAAATAAGTCTCTAACCAAGAAAGTGTTTCAATATCTAAATGGTTAGTTGGCTCGTCGAGAATTAATAAGTCTGGCTTACTTAATAGAAGCTTAGCAAGAGCTAAACGAGTTCGTTGACCACCTGATAATGAGCTAATTGCTTTTTCATAATCCTCTGGGTAAAATTGCATACCATGAAGAACAGAGCGCGTATCAGATTCGTATTGATAGCCGCCTGCATCTTTAAAATCATGCTGTAATTGGTCATATTCGGACATGACCTTTGCATACATTTCTGGCTTTTCGTAAACCGCTGGATCAGCCATTTGCTGTTCAAGCGAACGTAATGTTTTTTCTTGTCCAAGAAGCGGTTCGAAAATTGTCATCATTTCGTCCCAAATTGATAAAGTTGAATTTAGACCCGCATGTTGTTCTAAATAGCCAACTTGTACGCCCTTCGGAATAATAATATCGCCAGAATCATATGACAATTGCCCAGCGATGATTTTTAGTAAAGTGGATTTACCAGCTCCGTTACGTCCGACTAATGCTACACGATCACGGTGTTGGACTTCTAGTTTGACACCACTTAAAATTTCATCTGCAATAAAGGATTTATATAGTTGATTGACTTGTAATACAATCATTCTTGACACCTCAATTCTTTCTTAGTGTAAAGGATGACGGAATTGCTTGCAATGCCAGTGCTTTACTTATTCTAAGCTGTCATGTAAGATTGAAACGATTTCTCTTTAGTTAGTGGCGTAAAACGCGCAGTTAACTAAAGGGAAATCCTCCAGTTGATGTGAAAATATTAACTCGCTTTAGCAGAAGTCATCCATTTATAGAAGTGGAAGATGAATATTAAATATGCATTGAACTCAGTGTGGGTTGAAACCCGTCTGAATCAAGTTAACAGCCAGCGAATGCCCTAGATTTCATTGGGAGCCTTTTTTACATGCTCACAAAAAATTATGAGACGCAAATACGCTGAGAGATGTAACTGATTCATATAAGCATGTTTTAAAATGAGTATTCAAATACGCTTAGGTGAATTTGATGTGTTTATAAGGAGGAAAAAGTTTGAAACAAGAAGTAAAAATTCCACAAGCCACAACGAAAAGACTTCCTCTTTACTATCGATTTATCCAAAACTTTGCGCAAGAAGGAATGGAACGTATTTCATCGAAGGAATTGAGCGAGGCGATGAAAATCGATTCTGCAACGATTCGTCGTGATTTTTCTTATTTTGGTGCGCTTGGCAAAAAGGGATATGGCTATGATGTTCAGCATCTATTGAAGTTTTTTAGCCAAACACTTGATCAGCATGAAACAACAAAAGTAGCGTTAATCGGTGTGGGGAACTTAGGGAATGCATTTTTAAAGTATAATTTCCAAAAAAATCATAATACGCATATTGTAGTTGCATTTGACTCAAAGGCACCAAAGGAAGGGAAAATGATAAGCAATATTCCTGTGTATCATCCCGACTTATTAGAAGAAAAGTACGCTGAATATGGAGCAGACCTTGCTATTTTAACTGTATCTTCACGCTCGGCTCAGAAGATGGCAGATCGTTTAGCTGCAATGAATGCAAAAGGCATTTTAAACTTTACACCAGAGCGTATTACCGTACCAGATACTATGAAATTATTAACGATAGATTTGTCGGTAGAATTACAAGCGCTTATTTACTTAATCCGAAATAGCGATAAATAAAGGGCATTCACAAATTTGTAAACTGTTACAAATGATGGTGTTTAAACTATTGAAATAAATTCGCCAAACGAAAAAATTTAAGTTAAAATGATATATATATAAGAGGAGGTGGCTGCAATGGTTGTGCACTTAAGTGCTTTCACACCAGTTAGCCTAGTTATTATCGGTGTGGTTGCAATTTTAATATTCGGACCAAAGAAATTACCTGAGCTAGGTAAGGCAATGGGTTCTACACTTCGCGAATTTAAAAATGCAACAAAAGGTTTAGCTGATGACGATGATGATACAAAAAAGAAAATAATTGAACATAAAGAAAATGATAACGTTAAGTAAGTTAAGGATGTCAATTTAATATGAATCCAAGAGAATTAACAGTTGTAGAGCATTTAGAAGAACTAAGAAAACGGCTCTTTATTTGCGCTGTTTTCTTTGTTATTGCACTTATAGTTGGCTTTTATCTAGCCGAACCACTTATTAAACATATTCAATATAGTAAAGAAGCGGAGCAACTAACTTTAAACGCATTTAAAGTGACCGATCCACTTGTCGTATATTTACAAGTGACGGTTGCAATCGCATTTGTGATAAGTTCACCGTTGCTTCTTCATCAACTTTGGTTGTTTATTACACCAGGTTTACATGAGACAGAACGCAAGGCAACTTTAAAATATATTCCATATTCGTTTTTTCTATTTTTAGCAGGAGCTTCATTTTCATATTTTGTGTTATTTCCCTATGTCATGCACTTTATGATGGGTTTATCTACAGAATTAGAAATACAGCAAACAATTGGTATTAACGAATATTTTTCATTTTTATTTCGTTTAGTCATGCCGTTTGGAATCATTTTTCAGTTACCTGTAGTGACGTTATTTTTAGCGCGTTTAGGTATATTAAATCCTGAACTGATGGTGAAATTCAGAAAATATGCATATTTCGGGTTAGTCGTTATTGCGGTATTTCTTGCACCGCCAGATTTTATTTCAAACGTTATCGTAGCAATTCCGCTATTTGTAATTTATGAGGTTAGTATTATCATAGCACGCAGAGGCTATCGCAAGTTTTTACAAGCCGAGGCATTGCTTTTAGAGGAAGAGCGTAAAGAAGCAGAACGCGAGCAAGTTGAGCGTTTGTTAGCTGAGCAGCGACGACAAATTGAAGAATTAAATGACTAATAAAAAGAGCTAGATGTTTTCACATCTAGCTCTTTCAGACTGTAGACAAACTCGAAAAATTTCGAGTTTGCCTACAGTCTTTTTTCATTTTAAAATAAAAATAGATGTCTACTGCCGTTGATTTCCGCTACGTTCGGGCGCTTTCCGCGGGCACACACGTAAGCCGCAACCCTCGCTAACGCGCGGTTTGTTGCGTCTTACGTTCTGTGCTTTCCCGCAGGAGTCGCCCGCCCTTCGCTCCAATCAACTTGATATGAATTGCTATCAATCAACTATAAATAAAATAATCTATTTGAGGTGATGGAAAATGATGTCGAAAAATCAAATCAATGAACGTGACCAATTAGAAATGCTGACAATTGACCAATTGGTGCCACAAGACCATTTAGTTCGAAAACTAGAGGCAGCGATTGATTTTTCGTTTATCTATCCATTAGTCGAAAACCTCTATTCATCTTTAGGGCGTCCAAGTATTGACCCCGTTGTTCTCTTTAAAATGACCTTTATTCAATACGTTTTTGGTATTCGCTCTATGCGTCAAACTATCAAAGAAATTGAAACGAATATGGCCTATCGCTGGTTTTTAGGTTTTGGCTTCCATACAGAAGTTCCTCACTTCTCTACCTTCGGTAAAAATTATGCACGACGCTTCCAAGACACAAATGTGTTTGAACAGATATTCTATCGTATTCTAAAAGAAATTATGAATCGAGGGCTCCTTCATGCGGACCATGTATTTATTGATTCGACGCATGTAAAAGCGAGCGCCAATAAACGAAAGTATGATAAAAAAGTCGTTCGAAAAGAAACACGTGCTTATGAAGAGAAACTCCAACTGGAATTAAATATTGATCGTGAGGAAAACGGAAAAAAGCCCTTCCCTCCAGAGAAATTTGAAAAAGATGAATGGAAAGAAATCAAAGAAAGTACGACAGACCCTGAGAGTGGTTATTATGTTAAGGATGAACGGACTAAGCAGTTTGCGTATTCATTTCATGCAGCGACAGATGAAAAAGGCTTTGTATTAGGAACGATTGTGACTCCAGGAAATGTGCACGATAGCTATGTATTGCAGCCACTTGTTGAAAAAATCATTGAAAAAGTGAAAAAGCCATTAGCGATTGCTGCGGACGCTGCTTATAAAACACCTGCCATCACTAACTTTTTATTAGAGAATCAAATGTTACCTGTTCTCCCTTATACACGTCCTAAAACAAAAGATGGTTTCTTTCGAAAGCATGAATATGTGTACGATGAGTACTATAATTGTTATCTTTGCCCACAAGGGCAGGTATTGAAATATACGACAACGACGAAGGAAGGGTATCGCCAATATAAATCGAATCCAACGATTTGTGCGAATTGCCCCTTGCTATCACAATGTACAGAAAGCAGGAATCATCAAAAACTGATTCAACGGCATATATGGGAAACCTATATGGAAGAAGCTGAACATTTCCGCCATTCTTATGATATTAAACAAATTTATGCAAAGCGCAAAGAAACGATAGAACGTGTCTTTGCGGATGCAAAAGAAAAGCATGGTATGCGATGGACAACCTTAAGAGGTCTTAAAAAATTGTCCATGCAGGCGATGCTTACTTTTGCTGCCATGAATTTGAAAAAGCTTGCTACTTGGACATGGCAAGCTGCTTCATAGAGAGGAAATGCTCGAAGAGTATGGTCAAAATTAAAGTAAGAACCCATTTTTTACAAAGAAAATAACAAAAAGGGATTAAGAATTCTATTCTTAATCCCTTTTGTCGACAAGCTGAAAGAGCTAGATGTTTTCACATCTAGCTCTTTTTTTATTGCATTTTTTGCAGTTCTTCTAAAAACTTTTGCAGCGGTTCTGCGTTAAATTGTACGAGTGTTACGAAGCCGTTCAGCATGACATGGGCAATAATCGATGTCCAAATCCGTTTTGTTTTGTGGTATAAGAAAGCAAAGATTAGACCACATATGGTATATAACAGAATATGTGAGAAATCGAAATGAATTATTGCAAAGAAAATAGCACTGACAATGGCTGCCACCCAGAAATTAGTCGTTTGGACGAGTGAGCCAAAAATAACACGACGGAAGACGAATTCCTCTAAAATTGGGCCAAAAACAACAATCGCTAAAATGGCAATTGGAGCACCTTTTGCTATCGCCACTATATCAGCGGTGTTTTCTGAGCCACCCTCGATCCCGAATACAGCCATTTCAATAGCAGCACCAATCATTTGTCCAAAGAACACAAGGAAGAAACCTAGGACACCCCATAAGATTGTAAGGGGAATAGACTCTTTTTTACCTTGATAGATATTCCAAAACGCTTTATCGCGAGTAGTTAAAAACAAACTTAAAACTAATGCAATGGCAAAGCTGAGAGCGATATACCAGCCTTGTGTAATAGGGGCCGCTTGCTCAGGAGGTAAACCTGTTGTACTCATCACGAATTTATGAAACGGTAAAAGTAACCATTTGCCTGATAATTGCATGATAATGTAAACAATTAAAACATAGAGAGCGGTTTTTTTATGCTGTACGTTTTTTAAAGTATTATTCACAGTCAAAATCCTTTCCATTCATAAGCTACCTTTCTATTGTAGAGGAATATGGAAAGAAAACAAAATTTTTCGTAGTTCTGGCTTGCAAAAAGACAGTTGATTGATTATCATAATAAATGTATTAGCACTCGTTGATATAGAGTGCTAATAAACATATAAGAAATATTTAATTAATAGGAGGTTGTTTCACTTGTTAAGACCACTAGGAGATCGTATTGTCATCGAACTAATCGAGGTAGAGGAAAAGTCTGCATTTGGAATTGTACTACCAGACTCTGCAAAAGAAAAACCACAAGAGGGTAAAGTAGTAGCAGTTGGGACAGGTCGTATATTAGAAAACGGACAACGTGTAGAGCTTGACGTTAAAGTTGACGACCACATTATTTTCTCTAAATACTCAGGTACAGAAGTTAAATATGAAGGCAATGAATACTTAATCTTACGTGAAAGTGATATTCTTGCAATTATTGAATAATAGTTATTATATTAATTAGGCTTAACGAATATTCCATTTCAGGAGGGTAAATTCAAATGGCAAAAGATATTAAATTCTCAGAAGAAGCTCGTGCATTAATGCTTCAAGGTGTAGATAAATTAGCAAATGCAGTAAAAGTGACATTAGGTCCTAAAGGTCGTAACGTCGTTTTAGAAAAAAAATTCGGTTCACCATTAATTACAAATGATGGTGTAACAATTGCAAAAGAAATTGAACTTGAAAATCCATATGAAAACATGGGTGCAAAATTAGTAGCAGAGGTTGCTTCTAAAACAAATGAAATCGCTGGTGATGGTACAACGACTGCGACAGTTCTTGCGCAAGCGATCATCCGTGAAGGTCTTAAAAACGTAACAGCTGGTGCAAACCCTGTAGGAATCCGTAAAGGAATCGACAAAGCGGTAGCAGCAGCACTTACAGAATTACATGCTATTTCTCGTCCAGTAAGCAACAAAGAGGAAATCGCACAAGTTGCGGCAATTTCAGCTGCTGACGACGAAGTAGGCCAACTAATTGCAGAAGCAATGGAACGTGTTGGTAATGATGGTGTTATTACAATTGAGGAATCTAAAGGTTTCACAACGGAGTTAGATGTAGTAGAAGGTATGCAATTCGATCGTGGCTATGCGTCTCACTACATGGTAACAGATACAGATAAAATGGAAGCGGTTCTTGATAACCCATACATTTTAATTACTGATAAAAAAATTACGAATATCCAAGAAGTTTTACCGCTATTAGAACAAGTGGTACAACAAGGTCGTCCACTATTAATGATTGCTGAAGACGTTGAGGGTGAAGCTCTTGCAACACTTGTAGTGAACAAACTACGTGGTACATTCAATGCTGTAGCCGTAAAAGCACCAGGCTTCGGCGACCGTCGTAAAGCAATGCTTGAAGATATCGCTATCTTAACAGGTGGTCAAGTCATTACAGAAGAATTAGGCTTAGACCTTAAAACTGCTGATATTACATCATTAGGCCGTGCTGCGAAAGTTGTTGTAACTAAAGATTATACAACAATCGTAGAAGGTGTTGGTGGTACTGAAGCAATCGAGCGTCGCGTTGGCCAAATTCGTGCACAGCTTGCTGATACAACTTCAGAATTCGATAAAGAAAAATTACAAGAACGCCTTGCAAAATTAGCAGGTGGTGTAGCAGTCATTAAAGTCGGTGCTGCAACTGAAACAGAATTAAAAGAACGCAAACTTCGCATTGAAGATGCATTGAACTCAACACGTGCAGCAGTAGAAGAAGGTATCGTATCAGGTGGTGGTACTGCACTTCTAAACGTTTACGCAGCAGTTGAAAAAGCAGCTGATGCAGTTGATGGCGATGTAGCAACAGGTGTGAAAATTGTGCTTCGTGCATTAGAAGAGCCAGTTCGCCAAATTGCAAACAATGCAGGTCTTGAAGGTTCAATCATTGTAGATCGTCTAAAACGCGAAGAAATCGGTGTTGGTTTCAACGCAGCAACAGGCGAGTGGGTAAATATGATGGAAGCAGGCGTAGTAGACCCAGCAAAAGTAACACGCTCAGCACTACAAAATGCAGCTTCTGTAGCAGCGCTATTATTAACTACTGAAGCGGTTGTAGCAGATATTCCAGAACCAGCAGCACCAGGTATGCCTGATATGGGCGGCATGGGTGGCATGGGCGGTATGATGTAATACAGCCCTTAAACACTTGATAGGACTTGGTTTTAAAGTGAAATGCTAACATAGAGTACTATAATCGAAGCTTCTCATGAGTTGTGTAAACTTTTGGGAAGCTTCTTTTTTCATTTCTTTTGTCACGGGAGATAGAAGTTCTTAGTGATTGAATCATCTGAATGGTCACGTCTATCCATGATTTGTTCGAGTGCGACACCTGCTCCTTTCAATAGTGAAGTGTGTATGTCTCGACGAGTGCGGTGTTAAGTCTAGGTTTCACTTTGCGATTGTAAGCATTAACTAACAGTTGAATGATTTTTGTTTAAATATCTTTGTAAAACCTTAAAGCTATATGGTAAGTTTATTTAAAATTAATAGATCAAAGAATATAACAAAATAGATGAAGTTGAGGGAGAGTAATAGAATTGAAGAAGTTTCAAATAACAGTAGAAGGCAATACTTTTCACGGATATGAATATGGTGATAACAGCCTTCCTTCACTTGTTTGTCTACACGGAATGACTGGTGATTTAAAAAGTTTTTCTGGGCTTATTGAATACCTAATAAATGATTTCCATCTTATTCTTATAGATAGTCCAGGCCATGGAGAAACGGATTCACTAAAACGGGAGGAGGATTATATGTTTTCCTCCTTAGCAAAAAGTATTTATCAAGTAATACAACAAATTACGAATAAACCTTTTTACATGATTGGACATTCTTGGGGGGCAGACCTTTGCCTACATATCGCAAAAATATCTTCTGCTAAGGTAAAGGGCGTTATTTTATTAGATGGAGGATATGCGTTTCCTGAACATGTTGATGGACTGACAGAGGAAAAAGCTTTGATAGATTGGAAAGAATATGTTGAGTCCAGTATATATGGTTCTTGGGACGAAGTGGTCAAAGAATACCAAAGTTATACAACACGGCAATGGGATACAAATCTTAATGCATTAATAGCATCTAGCTTTAAAAAGGTTAATGATAATTATATATTTAAGGCTGACGTTTTCAGTATTTTAGCGATTATTAAGGCATTTTATAAAGAGCCTTGTTCAACCACTTTTGAAAGGATTGAGTGTCCTGTCTTATTACTTCATGCAACCATTCTACCGACAGATTCAGCCCGACAAAAGGGAATACAGGAAATTAAAAAAGGTATTAAAAAATTAACAGTAATAGGTATAGAAAACACTAAACACCAACTTCATTGGGACTTTCCTGAAAAAGTTGCTAATGAAATTCTATTGTGGAAACAAGAAAGTAAACACGAAGTTTATTAACAATATTTTCTTCCTCAATAAATTGCGTTTGTAGATGACGATAATTAAAGTAGCCTTGTTAAATTGCTTTTAACAAGGCTATTTTTTATCTCGTTAATTAGCTATCAAATTGTTTAGTTACTCGTCGTACTTGGCTTTTGGCACCATATTTTTAAAGTCAGATATAAGTATGTAGTTCCTCATTACGTTTCATCGTATTTTTATGGATCTTTATTGAGAGCGATTGCTGATAGAAAAGGGAATTTATCTTAAGCTACTATTGACAAAAGATTAGAAGGAGACTATCATTTTTAAATAACAATGATAATCATTATCATTGTTCTGTGATAAACGATAATGATAATAAATCTAAAGGAGAATCTTAAATTGAAAAGATTTATAATACCTTTCATTTTGATGTGTGTGCTTTTTCTTAGTGCCTGTGGCAATAGTACAAAGAATCAGGCAGCAGGGGATGCAAATAAAGAGGATAAAAGTGAAACAATTACATATCAATCTGAAAATGGACCTATTGAAGTACCCGCTCATCCGAAAAGGGTAGTAGTTTTAACTGGTAATGCAGGTGACGTAATCTCATTGGGCGTCAATATCGTAGGGGTAGATGAGTGGTCTAAGGCAAGTCCGTTATTTAAAGAGCAATTAAAAGATGTTACAACTGTGTCAGATGAGGATTTAGAGACAATTATTGAATTAGAACCAGATTTAATTATTGGAGGCAGCGATAATAATAACTTAGATAGGTTGAAAAAAATTGCCCCAACAGTTACCTATACGTACAATAAAGTCGATTATTTAACACAGCATTTAGAAATTGGTAAATTGCTAAACAAAGAAAAAGAAGCTCAAGACTGGATTGATGACTTTAAAAGCCGTGCCACTACTGTAGGAAATAAAATTAAAGCAAAAGTTGGCGAAAATTCAACGGTGACTGTAATGGAAAGTTATGATAAAGATATAGGTATTCTTGGAAATAGTTGGGGAAGAGGCACAGAGGTTCTTTATCAGGCAATGGGTCTGAAAATGCCTGAAAAAGTAAAAGAAATGACAACTAAAGAAGGATACTACATGATATCATCTGAAGTATTACCTGACTATGTTGGAGACTACTTGGTTGTGAGTAAATACAATGACCAAGATAATTCCTATCAAAAAACAGAACTATATAAAGAAATGCCTGCAGTGAAGAACGACCATGTAATTGAAGTGGATGGAAATGCCTTTATGTTTAACGATTCTCTAACTTTAGATTACCAGCTGGATTATTTTGAAGAACAACTTTTAAAGTAAGCTGTTTTTTAAGTGATAATTACTTTAAATTGAAAATACAAAAATGCAGCTTCTGAAGCGGTAGTAGCAGATATCCCAGAGCCAGTAGCACCAGGTTTGCCTGATATGGGTGGCATGATATGCTTATACCTTTGAGTTTGGAAAGCTAAAAATGAAATACTAACATGGTAAAGGAAGCCTCTCATAAGTTCATTGAACTTGTGGGGGGCTTTTTTTGTGCATTATTTGTCTATTGGTTTTTGGGCTAGCCATGCATATGAAAATAGATAGGTCTATTCGGCATAATTAGTCTATAGAGGAAAAGAATAAGAAAATCTTAAGAATTGGTGCATGAGTTTGTTAAGATTTACTTAGTATTATAAGCTAAGACGAATCCTAAAGAGATGGAGGAGTGAATGTAATTGAACATTTTGATTTGTGATGATGATAAAGAAATTGTAAGGGCTATTAGCGTCTATTTGGAGAATGAGGGCTATCAAGTATACAAAGCTTACAATGGTATAGAGGCAATCGAACTTATTCGAGATCACGTTATTCACCTAATTATTATGGATATTATGATGCCGAAAATGGATGGCATTACGGCGACAATGAAAATTCGACAAGACAATATGATTCCGTTAATTATGCTTTCTGCTAAGTCGGAGGATTATGACAAAATACTCGGGTTAAATATTGGTGCAGATGATTATATGGCAAAGCCGTTTAATCCATTAGAACTTGTCGCAAGAGTGAAATCGCAGTTAAGAAGATATACGGCATTTGGCAGTCTTGATGTGAGCAGCCATGTATTTCAAACGGGTGGGCTTATGATTGATGATGAAAAGAAAGTCATTACCGTAGATAAACAAGCAGTTCATTTAACCCCAGTGCAGTATAAAATTTTAAAGCTTCTTACAGCAAATACGGGGAGAGTATTCACAATCGAAGAGATTTATGAAAAGGTATGGAATGAAAGTGCCGTTAATCCAGAAAATACGGTGGCAGTACATATTCGGAAGATTCGAGAAAAGATTGAAATAAATCCGAAAGAGCCGAGGTATTTAAAAGTTGTATGGGGAGTTGGATATAAAGTTGAAAAATATTAGTCATGCACTTATTACGAAAGTAATTGTGTTTCTTATTGCCATCGCTTGTTTAACTGGTACAGCGAAGGTAATCATCAATATGGAATTAAATGAAGTACATCTTAGTAGTATCAACCAAGACAATTATTTTGAGAGCATAGCATTTGCTGATGAAAGTTATAGCCTTATTAGCTCTTTAGCGCAATTAATCGGAACGTATAAAAGTGAAGAAAATATTTTAAGTGGTAAGACACTAACAAAAGAAGATATTACACAAATTGAAGAAGATTTATATAATGAGTTTCAATATTCATACAAATATAATCCGAATTTGAGTGAAGTGGAAAATAGACACAACTATCAAGAAGAATATGCTGATGACATAAAAAGTAAAAAAGAAGAAAGAATGAGAGAACAAGCACGATTATTTTATCGTTTACTCAGCACAATAGAAGCAACTGAAGGAATCGTCTATTATGCGAGCGATGGTGAACATGTATTCTCTAATAGTGAACTAGATAAAAAAGAGCAATTTGAGTCATTTGGTGTATATATGCTATTTGATGATTATCAACAAAAGCTTTATCCACATGAAATGAAAAAAAATAAGTACTTAGATTACATTACACAAGATGTGGAAAAGTTGAATCCACAAAAAGACGCTATTTATGTGGCGTATCAAGAATCTTACTTAGAGCAAAAAATGCAAGAATGGGAACAGAATAAAGAGGTTGCTAAAAGTTATCTTAATGAATTTATCTTATTTCTAGCAGGGTTTATCTTATCATTTATTTACTTAGTAATAGTTATTGGAAGAACCTCATTTAAAGATAAAATAATTCATTTTCATGTCATTGATAAACTATATAATGATGTCAATATTGTATTAGTTGCTTGTTTATCAGGGATGTGGGTGGCAATGATAGTTGAAGTGATAAGAGAAATGAACATACTGCTCACGGTACCTATTTTTATCATTGTATTGCTGCTGATTTTATCGCTCGTTAAGCATGTGAAAAACAGATCACTACTTCAACATACACTCATATATCAAATACTCAAAAAGATTTTTATGATGATAAAACATGTTTTTGATAATGGCAGTATGGCTGTGAAAATTGTGCTACTTGTTATTGGATATCCTGTAGTAGTTGCAGCAACATTTTTCATGTTTCCTATCACGCTAGGTTTAGCTGCTTGGTTTGCAATGAAAAAGGTGAAGTTGTTTAATCGTATTAAAGAGGGCGTAGAGCAAATTAAAAATGGAGATTTTCATCATCGAATAGAAGTAGATGGAAAAGGTGAGTTTAGCCGACTTGCAGAAAATATTAATAGTATTACAGATGGCTTAAAAAAATCGGTGGATAATGAGATTAAGAGCGAACGTTTAAAAACAGAACTCATTACAAATGTTTCGCATGATATCCGAACGCCTTTAACGTCTATTATTACGTATGTCGATTTATTAAAAATAGAAAAAGATCCACAATTAATTGCTGAATATATAGACGTTTTAGATCAAAAATCAAAAAGGCTCAAGCACTTAACCGATGATTTATTTGAAGCGGCAAAGGCGTCAAGTGGTAGTATGCCTGTCCAGCTAGAACGGATTGATATCGTATCATTACTAAAGCAAGGAATAGGGGAAATGGGTGAGAAAATCGAGGCGTCATCATTAAACTTTAAATTAGCCCATCCTACAGAAAAAGTGTATGTGAAGGCTGATGGTAAACTCCTCTGGCGCTCCATTGAAAACCTATTCTCGAACATCTTTAAATACGCACTGCCTGCATCAAGGGTATATATTGATGTAGAAGATCTAGGTAATGAACTACTGGTCACATTTAAAAATATTTCCGCATATGAATTAAATATTTCCGTCGATGAGCTAATGGAACGTTTTACACGAGGCGATGAATCAAGATCAAGTCAAGGTAGCGGATTAGGGTTATCGATAGCGGAAAGCCTTATTCACATCCAACACGGTAAATTTTTAGTGCAAGTAGATGGTGATTTATTTAAGGCGATGATTTATTTACCGAAATTTGAATAAGAAATGCAAAGGAATAGGATGCAGAAGTGTATCCTATTCTTTATTTGGTGCTGAATTCTTTTCTTTACAACTACAATAATTTTTTCTTATTTTTGAAAACTTTGACTTCTGCTAATAAGTCCGTTATAATTCGTTGTGTAATAAAAAATGCTTTAAGGAGGATTTAGAAAATGACACTACGATTCCCAACTTTGAACCAGTAATTGAATACTGTCAAAGGCTCTGTTTGTGGCAGAGTAAACGGGATTAGTCTGTCCTTTTTTAATTATCTTCATTTCATATTACGAAATTGTTATTCACTAGATTGCAGTAATTTGTCCCCACATAGTTGTGAGGGCTAGTTATGTGATTTAAGTGGCTAAAAATATGTTAATGATAGAAAGGCGACTTGTTCTTCCTTTCTTTATTTTTGTCTAATTTAACCTTTTATTTGGTTTTACCAAAGGTAGGTTTCTTGTTCTTACTGACAACTCAATAAAATATGGATGGTTCTTTCCCTTTACTTTTAAGATCACAGGCAGGTGCTTGTGATCTTTTCGTTTTTTAGCGGGCGTTATCCGTTGAGTAGAACGATTGCCATTACTGGGATGGTTGATGAGGTATTGATTTGGGTAAAATTGGTTTGGATATTGTTATTATCGATTATTTAATCCTAGGTTAGTTTAACAATAATTAAGAAGGGAGCAATTCTTAATCCGATGGTGTAAGAAGAATAAAGCTCATAAAAAAACATGCTAGAAGGAGTAATTAAATGGATCAAAATCAACCTATGAAATATGAATTCCTGTCACAGGATCCTAATGTTAAAACATTACCGATTATGCTATCGCTAATTATCGGTGCTTTTTTTGCAGTTTTAAACGAAACATTATTAAACATTGCATTAACGACATTAATGCATGAATTCCACATTACGTTGCCAACTGTACAGTGGATGGCAACTGGATTTATGCTTGTTATGGGGATCGTCATTCCGATTTCTGCCTTAATGTTACAGTGGTTTACAACGAGGCAATTGTTCATTGGTGTTATGGTTACGTTCACAATCGGAACAATTATTTGCGCAATTGCACCGAGCTTTCCTGTTTTATTAGTAGGTCGGTTAATCCAAGCAGTTGGAACAGGGCTATTAATGCCAATTATTTTTAATGTCTTTTTATTATTATATCCACCAGAAAATCGCGGCAAAATAATGGGGATTGTTGGTTTGATTTTTACGTTTGCACCTGCAATCGGACCGACTTTATCTGGTGTTATTGTTGAATATTTAGGCTGGCGCTATTTATTTATTATAGTGATTCCTTTCGCCTTATTTTCCATTGTTTTTGCTTCTAAATATTTGACGAATATTTCGGAGGTTACAAAACCGAAAATTGATGTTCTGTCTATTATCTTTTCAACGATTGGATTTGGGGCAATTATTTATGGGTTTAGTGCTGCTGGAGAAAAAGGTTTCCTTAATTCAACTGTATATGTGACGATTATCATCGGCATTATTGGTGTTGTATTTTTCTCTTTAAGACAGTTTAAGCTGAAAGAGCCTGTTATGAATTTACGGGTATTTAAATATCCAATGTACACGCACGCAGTATTTATGTTTGTAATTATAATTATGGCGATGTTTGCATCGGAAATCATTTTACCGATATTTATGCAAGGTCCATTAGCTTTAACTGCGGCAACAGCAGGTCTTGTTCTACTACCTGGGAGCTTACTAAATGGACTTATGTCTCCATTTATGGGGCAATTGTTCGATAAATTTGGACCTCGTGTATTAATGATACCTGCAACACTAGTTTTAAGTGCTACAGTGTTTACGTTAAGTAGGTTAACAGCTGAAACGCCTATTTGGATTATCGTATTATGCTATATTTTATTAATGCTAAGTGTGTCTGCCATTATGATGCCAGCACAGACAAATGGTCTAAACCAACTGCCTAAGTCTTTATATCCGCATGGTACTGCGGTCATGACCACGTTGCAGCCTGTTGTAGGGGCGATAGGTGTTGCTGTGTTTATTAGTATTATGAACGCTAAACAAAATCACTTTTTAACAAAGGCGGCCAATCCAAGCGATCCAGCTACAATTAGTCAAGCGATGGTAGCGGGTGTAGAACTTGTTTATCTTATTGCTTTTGTCATAACGATATTAGCCATTATTTTGTCATTTACCGTTTACCGTGCGGTTCCAAAAGAAATGGTGGAACCAACATCAGACTCTAAATCTTAATCAATTTTCGGTTAGAAGTCCGCAAATCGAAGCTACTCATTAGTTTTTGTAAACTTTTGAGTAGCTTTTTTTATGAGCGGATTCTTAGAAATGAAAGAGCATTTCATAGAAAGGGGAAGGTTTTTGTGAAAATCTATAAGCTAGTATGAACATGCGAGGGGCTCAATTAGGTGCCTTCTTTAGGAATCTAGCTAGATTAATCTCCTTCGACCTGTAACACTTCATATTGAAAACCTTGATATACATAGTTTTGTTTTTGATACATTTCTCTAGCGGTATCTTCCCCATCTGCTACTAAAATAACGATTTTATGTTGAAATTTTTGCATGACATATTGTTGAAGTTGGGAACCTATTCCTTTACGTTGAAAGGCTTCTAGTACAAATAAGTTATCAATTTCAACTGTTGCTTCTTCCTCAATAAGTTCCATAGAACCAACTGGGATGCCGTCATAATAGGCTAAGAGCTGATATTTGGAAGGATCATGAAAACGCTGTTTTAGAAATGCTTGTTTTTCTGTGGCGAAAGTTTCGCCATATTTTAAATCCTCTTCATACTGTAGCTTTAAAAAAGCTTGTAAATTGTTTTCTGTCACAAGCTGGACATCAACATGTCGATGGACGTTCGTTGCAAATTGGCTTGGCTCAATTGAATATAATTCAAGAAACCCAATGTCATAATTTTTTTCAGTTAAATACATATGAATATCGCTTGATAGCTTCTCATTAGCTGGAAAAATGAATTTTAAATGCTTCTGATCATGTTTCTGATGGAAAATCCGTAGCATCTGTTCCGTTTTCTTAAATGCAGTTAATGCAGGCATCGTTTTAAATAAAATAAAATTACTATCATACCGACTTAGCATTTCTGGATAATGAACATGCTGGCAAAGTTCATCTTCAAAAATGATATGACCAATTTTTTCTATATGGTCAAAAGTAATGTTGTGCATTGTAAATCTCCTTAGCGTATTTATTAAATTGCTTTTAGAACAGGAAAAATTAAAACCCCGTTGCTGTAAGTGTGAATGCAATGGGGTTTTTTATCAAGGTAAATTATGGATAATATTATTTTAAATTTCATGTTGTTTTTCACAACATTATAAATTAATATAGTAATTGATAATGAAAATCATTATCAATTAAGTGTTAGATAGAGGTGAAATTTTGGATAAACAGGATGTTAGCAGAATAGGAATGGGCAAAATATATTATGTGATTATCCTACTTTTAATTGGTGCCATATTTATTTCTGCCGTTTATTCTGTATCAATTGGGCAAGTCAGTATCCCCTTCAAGCAAACAATGAGCATTCTATTGCACGCTATGTCCAATGGCAAATTTGGTTCGCTTGATAGTGTGGACAGTGAATCCTTTTTGAATATTATTTTACAGGTGAGGATGCCACGCGTGATTTTTGCCTTACTTATTGGCATAGGACTTGCTTTATGTGGGACTGTTATGCAAGCAGTCGTACAAAATCCACTTGCTGATCCATACATACTTGGTATTTCATCAGGCGCATCATTAGGCGCAACATTTGCCATTTTAGTCGGGTTCGGAAGTAGTGCACTATTATCACAGTTTGGTGTAGCGTTCGGAGCATTTGCTGGCGCAATGATTACGTCAATGGCAGTGCTTATATTATCAAGTATTGGTGGGAAGGCAACGTCAATAAAACTCGTCTTATCAGGTGTTGTCATTGGAGCTTTGTGTAGCTCTTTCTCAAGCCTTATTATCTTTTTTGCAAATAATGCGGAAGGGATTAAGACAGTTACTTTTTGGTCAATGGGAAGTTTAGCCTCTGCAAGCTGGGAAAAAACACCGATTTTGGCGATTGTAATTGTACTTGGAGCATTGTTGTTCCTTTTCCAATATCGAGTGCTCAATACAATGCTATTAGGTGATGAATCAGCTATAACGTTAGGTATCAATTTAAGCGTATATCGTAAATTTTATATGATTCTCACGTCGCTCATAACAGGCACAATGGTTGCCTATGCAGGCATGATAGGCTTCGTAGGATTAATTATTCCTCATATTACAAGAGGTCTATTTGGTGCAGATCATAAACGATTAATGCTAGGGACATTACTTTTAGGCGGACTTTTCATGATTTGGGCAGATGTTTTGTCGAGAACTTTAATACAAAATGTTGAATTACCTATTGGGATCATTACTTCTGTTATAGGATCACCATTATTTATCTATATGATTGTAAAAAAAGGTTACAACTTCGGAGGGTAGAAAAATGGAATTAGTTGCACAGGAAATGGAAGTTAGGATCGGCAAAAAGGAAATCGTTAAAAATATATCTATTCAAGTTAAAAAGCAACAATTTGTGGGCTTAATCGGACCAAACGGATGCGGAAAATCGACTTTATTAAAAAGTATATATAAAAGCCTTGTTCCACAGAAGGGAATGGTGTTTTTAGATAATCTAGATGTTTTAAAAAGCTCAGAAAAAAAGATTTCAAAACACTTAGGTGTAGTTGGTCAGTTCAATGAGATGCATTTTGATTTAACGGTTCAGCAAATGGTGTTGTTAGGCAGAACACCACATAAAAAAATGCTTGAGTCTGACACACAACAGGATTTTGATATTGTAGAGGAAGCGTTGGTACGTACGAACTTACTAGATTACAAAAATCGTAGTTTTTTATCATTGTCTGGTGGTGAAAAGCAACGTGTCATTTTAGCAAGAACAATTGCACAGCAGCCAAAATTTATGATTTTAGATGAACCAACAAACCATTTAGATATTCATTATCAAATTGAAATTTTATCTTGTGTAAAGGGGTTAAACATTGGTGTACTAGCAGCGCTGCATGATTTAGAGATGGCAGCACAGTACTGCGATTATCTTTATGCAGTAAAGGATGGGGAAATTTATGCACATGGTACACCAGAAGAAGTACTTATACCAGATACAATTGAAGCTTTATATCAAATAAAATGCCAAACATTCATTAATCCTGTAACAAAGGGATTAGGATTTGCATATGGTCTTTAGGAGGAACTCAATGATGAAGAAACTATTAGTAGGCATCAGTTTAGTAGCGATATGTATATTAACAGCATGTGGTAACACAGCAAAAAATACAACGGAGGAATCAAAAGCAACAGAGCATTATCCGCTGACAGTTGCTAATTATTCAAAGGCAGAGGGTGGCTCTACTTGGGAAAAGAAAGATCAAGTATTTGATAAGGCACCTGAAAGAATAATGGCCAATACACGTCCAGCAGCAGAATTATTATTGCATTTAGGCTTAGGTGATAAAATCGTCGGTGTTGGTGCAAACTTTGGAGCGGTTGATAAAGCTGTAGAGAATGAGTATTCAAAGTTAAATATTTTAAGTAATGAGTACGTTGGAAAAGAAGTTACATTAGGTACGAATCCAGATTTAGTTTTTGGCAGAGGCGGTTTGTTTGATAATGCTGAATGGGGAGTAGGTACAGTTGATTCACTTAATGAATTAGGCGTGAAAACTTATGTATTAGAATCATCAGTGACAGGTGGTACGTATGATTCTATTTATAATGACATTAAAAATATCGGTGAAATCTTTAATGTTCAAGACAAAGCAGCGAGCTTTATAAAAGAGTTAAAAGATAGACAACAAGATATTTCTTCAAAATTAGCAAGCATTAAAGACGAAAAAACATTTGCTTATTTGCATACGAACGATCCAAAAGAGCTTTTTGTTTATCCAGCACATGATGAGACGTTTTTTAACGATGCATTTAAAATGGTGAAATTAGATAATATTTTCAAGGATGAGACAGGGGATGTTAGCATTGAAACGTTAATTGCTGCAGATCCAGATGTTTTAATTATTCCTAACTGGGATGGTTCAGATCTTACAAAAGTGAGGGAAGAGATTTATGCAAATCCGAAACTATCTAGTATGAAAGCCATTAAAAATAAGCAGATGTATATTGTTGATTACAATTATATGTTCGGATATGGTTACAACACGATAGATGGTATGGAAGCTTTAGCAAAAGAAATGTACCCTGATTTGTTTAAATAATGGAGATAGTTTTTTGAATGGGAAACGTTGATTGAGTGCCTGGCACTTAGCCATAATGTCGGCTCCTAAAATCGGAAAAATCCACTACGCTTTCCGCGGGCACGATGTAAGCCGCAACCCTCGCTGACGCGCGGCTTGTTGCGTCTTACAACTCGTGCTGTGCCCGCAGGAGTCTACGTGGATTTTTCCTTAGAGCTTTAAAAAAATGCAAGGAAATTGTTTGAGTGCCTGGCACCGCGCATCCGTACCTAGTACAGTATCGGCTCCTAAATCGGAAAAATCCACTACGCTTTCCGCGGGCACGATGTAAGCCGCAACCCTCGCTGACGCGCGGCCTGTTGCGTCTTACAACTCGTGCTGTGCCCGCAGGAGTCTACGTGGATTTTTCCTTAGAACTTTTAAAAAAATGCAAGGAAATTGTTTGAGTGCCTGGCACCACGCATCCGTACCTAGTACAGTATCGGCTCCTAAAATCGGAAAAATCCACTACGCTTTCCGCGGGCACGATGTAAGCCGCAACCCTCGCTGACGCGCGGCTTGTTGCGTCTTACAACTCGTGCTGTGCCCGCAGGAGTCTACGTGGATTTTTCCTTAGAGCTTAAAAAAATGCAAGGAAATTGTTTGAGTGCCTGGCACCAAAAGACAAAAGGCATCACTTCAGTGAAGTGATGCCTTTTGCCATACGCTGAGCATAGTTAGAGAAGCTGATGTCTATGCAAAACGGTTAAATTTATATGGGGTGCGCAATCCCAGCAGATGGAGATAGGGTGTCGTTCATCAAGATAAATCAACTGTGTAGATATGCTTTGAAATACCTGTTCATCCGTCGTATCGATTAAGTGTGGTGATGGATGTGGACATAAGGTAGTTTTAAAGAGAGCTTCCTTTAATGTCCACAGTTCATAAAATTTTATTAATCGTAGCGGTTCCACAATTTCGTCAATGCCTGCTATTTCATTCTCTGTCATGGCATAGTGCATAACTTCTTTCGTAACAGGCTTAATTTCCTCCACATCAATGCCAACATGACCATTTTTCGTTAAGGCCATGACAAGCCAATCTCCTGAATGGGAAAGATTAAAATCACCATTCCAATCATCATTTCCTACAGCATAAGGTCGACCATGTTCATTTCTTACAATTTGTACATCTTGTGTGGCAGTCAAATGCTGAATTGCCCATCTGGAAATAATGCTTCCTAATAAGGCTCGTTGTCGATCCTGCCACTGTTGATATTGCAAAATTTTAGTTTGCTCAACAGGAGAAAGTTTTGCATAATACTGTTCCCATTCAAATGTTGCTAATGGTGGTCCAATGGGGAGTGCAAATACTTGTACACCATTGAATTTTAGCATTATCGAACAGCTACTGGCTTAGGTTCAGGGAAATAACCTAATTCGATACCGTACATAATCATCTTGCGAATAAATGCTGAATTTGGTTCTGCACATGAAATATCCGTGCCCATTAAAAATTGCTGTGTTTTTTCACTATTAAATATAAATGGTGAATCACTTGCGCCATCACCTTCAAGCTGAGCTATTGCTAATGATAAATATTCTTGTAATTCTTTAGGGTGCTCCGAATGTAAAAGCCAATCTTCATATTCATTTGCTGCAACAATATCTAGCTCATAGCCCATATCTTTTATTGTATCTATCAAGTCAAGATAGGCTAAGGGTACAGGGTTACATAGGTGGAATATGTGCCCATTGGATTTTGGTTGACGTGCTAAAGCTATAAGTGCTTGGCTAGCATAATTGATTGGCGTAAAATCAACATGCCAATTTGCTGTCGGTGTTTTTCCTAAATGAAGCATCGATTTCATCATTCGGTAAAATGCATTATCATCTATATTGCGCTGGAATTTTCCTGTTTGGGAATGACATGTTAAATTGCCAACACGATAAATGGAAACAGGAATGTTATCGTTCACTGCATTTCTAACAAGATTTTCAGCCTCTAACTTACTTTGGGTATAAACATTTGAAAGGGAAACATCGTAATCAAATTCACCAAGTGCTTGTTTTTCTCCCCATTGTGTTGCTGCAAGTTCCTCTGGAATACCAATCGTTGAAACATAGTGGAAATGGACACCTGCTTTTCTTTTAGCAAGCTCTAGTAAATATCTAGTCCCTTCCACATTGACATCATTAAAATGCGTGGCAGCCCCGAAATGTCTTACATCTGCTCCGCAATGGATAATAGCATCAATTTCTTCAGTCAGTGTAGCGTAATCTTTAGCTGATAAATCAAGTTTTTCTTTACTCAAATCGCCTTGGATAACAGTTACACGATTTTGCAGCAATGCCACAATGTCTTCATTGAAGTAAAATGCCATGCTATCTTTTAGTTTTTCATCAAGTGTAGTATGTGCGCTTTGTCTTATTAAGCAGTAAATATGAGTATTTGTATTATTTAAAAGCTCATATAAAATATGACTTCCTAAATAGCCAGTAGCGCCTGTCAACAGTACCGATTGCATGGCTAAAGGTGTTGCTGTTTGAGCAATAGCAAGACGGCTTGGTTCCATCAAATCTTTACGTACAAAGTCTTCAAGCTGCTTTGGTGTATCATTCGTTTCGGGTTGATAGTTACAAATGTAATGATCTAGTTCTGCAATCGTTTGATATTGGAAAAAGTCTTGTATTTTTAAAAACGGAATATGCTTTTTCACTTGTACTAAAATTTCAAGTACTTTTAATGAATGTCCACCGATATGAAAGAAATTATCATGAATACCGACACGTTCAATACCAAGTACATGTTGCCAAGCAGCGGCTAGTAGTTCCTGTATTGGATTCTCAGGTGCATCGTAATGACTTGGTAAAGGCGTTGTTACCTCGATAGCTGCTAATTGTTTTCGATCGATTTTGCCAGTAGGGGACAACGGCATTTCCTGCACTTCAATTAATCGTTCGGGCACCATATAGTCTGGTAAATGACCAGCTAAATACTGTCTAATGGCTGTTTGTTCTTCCTTACTACCGCCGATTAAAGTGTAGTAGGCAAACAAGCTATTATTTCCATCGCCCATTTTCTTGGCAAGTATAACAGCCTCTTGAATGCTTGGGTGATTACTTAATACCGTTTCAATTTCCCCTAGCTCGATTCGGAACCCTCTTACTTTAATTTGAGAATCTTTACGTCCAACAAATTCAATTACACCGCTCGGTAATAAACGAACTAAATCACCTGTTCGATACATTAATCTTCCAGGTTCATTTGATAATATATGTGGGACAAATGCTTCAGCAGTTTTTTCAGGTTGATTTAAATAGCCAGCAGCAAGACCAGCACCTGCTATGTAAAGTTCTCCTGCTTCATTGACAGGACAAAGCTGACCATCGTTATTGATAATATACATTTCGTAATTGGCAATAGGCTTACCAATTGGAATGCTTGATTGATTATCAATTACAGTATCTTTCACTTTATGGTAAGAGGACAGTACTGTACATTCTGTCGGTCCATATACATTAATAATTTCAGTCGTTGTGCCGAATTTTTCTTGCCACTTTTGTATAACGGCAGGCATAAGTGCTTCGCCACCAACAGATAAATATTTAAGAGTCGATAATTTATCTCGGTGATCACTTGAAAGGTGCGTAGCTAGCTGCGTAAAGAATGCATTTGGAATTGTGGCGGTTGTCACTTTTTCACGCTCAATCATCTCCGCAAATGCTTCTATTGAAACACGTTCAATACTTGTGAGCATATGTAATCGTGCGCCAGAGAAAAAAGCAGTAAATGTTTCAGTGACAGATGGATCAAAACTATAGGAGATAAATTGTGAAAAGACATCATATTTAGTTGCTTGGTAGATTCTTTGATTATCAGTAATTAAGTTGATTACAGATTCATGCTTAAGCATTACGCCTTTTGGCTTGCCTGTCGAGCCTGATGTATAAATAATATAGGCTAAATCAGCAGGGCTGAGCTCGGTATGGATATTGTCTTTTGAAAATGTGATTTCCATTTGATTAAGTGTAAACACTTTACGAGATTGGGAATCGTTATGTAGTAAATCATTGAGTAATTGAGTATGTTCTTCTTTTATTAATATGAATGGTGCACCTGTATCGTTTAATAGGTAATGACAACGTTCTTTTGGATAGCTAGGATCAATCGGTACATATATACCGCCTGCTTTTAGAACACCAAGTAAACTGATAACAGTTTCCGGACTACGTTCCATGACGATTGCTACTTTGGCACCTTTTTGTAAACCATTGTTTTGCAACATATGAGCGATTTGATTAGATCGTTCATTAAGCTGACGATAGTTCATGGAACCACCATTAAATGATAATGCAATTCTATCAGCAAACTGTTCTACAGCTTGATAAAATACGTTAGGTATTGTTTGATCTTTCGCATAGAAGGCTTTTGTTTGATTTAAAGCTTGATATACTGCTTTATCTTCTGCTGTTAACAATTGCGTACAATGGGCTGGTAGCGGTTGTTGCTCATTATAGTTCGTTTGATAATCTGCTGTAAGTAAATTAAGTTCTCTATTCAATCATCACAACTCCTATTTTTGAAAGTAGAGGGACTGTGCCCAATTAGTGCAACTAGAAGTAAATATTATCGTGAGGAAACAATATGAATAAATACATCGCCGATGCCGTAGCATCGACGATAGGTAACGCTATAAGATTTTTCGTACATTATTTCACAATAAAGGTATTTACAACAGTTAATAATTCATCTGATAAATCTGTTAATACTTGTGCCTCTTCTGAAACTCTTTGTACTGTGTTGAGCTGTGTAGCAGATGTTTCGGCTACTGTACTTGTATTGTTTCGAGAATTTACAGAGAATTGTTCCATATCTTGAACAGCGGATGTAACTTCTTCCATCCCAGCTGCCATCTCTTCAATAGTTGCTGATAATTCTTGAATCTGACCCGTAACATGATGGATTGAAGTTAAAATTTGGCCAAATGATTTTTCGGAATCATTAATCATAATTAAGCCATTATCCACTTCTTCTACCGCATGTATCATGACATTTACTGATTCATTTGTATCATGTTGAATACGCGAGATTAACGTAGAAATTTCTCTTGCGGATGCCTCTGATTGTTCTGCTAGCTTGCGCACTTCGTCAGCGACTACAGCAAATCCACTACCAGCTTCACCTGCACGAGCAGCTTCTATTGCGGCATTTAATGCTAGTAGATTTGTTTGAGACGCAATACCTGTAATAATACCAACGATTTCTTGGATTTTATTTGAGTGTTCACCTAGCATTTTGACAGATGATGCCGATTGATTTACAGCTTTACTAATGGCATTCATTTGAGCGACAGATTTGTTTGTAGAATCATTACCCTTTTCAGCTTCCTCAGAAGCAAGAATAGAAGATTCAGATATTTGATTTGATGTCATGGCAATACGTTGAATGCCAATACTCATTTCCTCAATCGTAACTGAACTTTCTTTCGCCTTTTGCACTTGTAAATCTGCAACACTTGCTATTTCTTGCATTGATGAAGCTACACTATTGTAAGAATCCGTTGCTTCCTGCATATTGCTTGATAAAATTTGTGCAGTATTGGAAACACGTGAAGAAACATTCGTTGCGCTTTGAATAACTGTTCGTAAACTACCAATCATTACATTGAAATTATTTGTAAGCACGCCAATTTCATCATTTGATTGAACAGGTAAAGCTTCTAGCTCCAAATTACCTTCAGCAACTTTTTTAGATTGCAAAGATAGCTGTTGAATAGGAGTTAGTTTCTTTTTTAATAGAGAGTAAACGACGATAGAAGACCCGATAAGGAATAATACAGTAATTAACAACACCCACATTGCTTCTGAAAGTGCTTTAGCCGTTACCATGGATACATCATAGTCGATGGCATAGGCAGCTAACATTGAACCGTCATCATCTAATATTGGCGTAAGCCCTGTTTTATAGCTTCCAAACTCATCTTTATAGATTTCTGTAGCTGTTGCCTCTTTTGTTTCAAAAACTTCCTTTATGCGTGCAAGAAAATCTGGTGAAAGACCCATGGCAATCATATCTTGGTTATATTCTGCACCAACTTCAAGAACACTTGAAGATAAAACAGGCGCATTAATATTTTCACCATCTACTGTAATAAGAAAGAGATTTGTAATAATATCTGATTTATCATTGATGGCATCCATTTCTTCAGTTAAACGAAGGACATCGTTATTATTAGCATTTGGTTGTTTCAATGCCGATTTCAATGCTTCTTGATCTATTGTTTTTGATAAAATCATGCCTTTATCATAGAGGGATTCATCCATATCTTTTAAGTTACTGTTTTTCACTATATAATAAGAAAATCCCATAGTAACTAGTCCAAATAGCAATAAAATACTAACCATGGTGAAAGTTAATTTTTTGCTTATGGACATTTGCTGCTTCTTACTTTTCTTCATACTCTTCCTCCTAAAATTGTAAAAAACATATTTCAAGTGAAAAAGGGACGGCCGATAATGTGAAAGCCAAATGTAATAGGAATAGTACAATGTTACAATTGACCGTCATGATAAAGTCATATATAGAAGTTCATTCCTATACTATTTATCATTATTTCATTGTTAGTAAAATAATCCATTCATCCCCTAACCATAAACAACTATACTGCCAAAAAATATGATTCACAACCCAAAAATCCTACTATTTCAACTGTGAAATTTAGGAGTGAGAATTAAAAATATAGTGTTTTTATATCACTAAAAAACGGAGTACAGGCATATTATTAATAGAAAAAACACTAATAATAGTACAATTTGTTTCTGGAGACCAACTTTTAAAATTCTTAATTGTTATTTTAGACAAATATTATGACAAATGTTTGCAAAAAGTTGTGTACACTTTATGTAAAATAATAAAAAGGCTTTCCAGCAGTTCAGTTATGAACAAGTGGAAAGCCTTTTTTTATTATCTCGGATTACCAAAGATGCCAGGTAAAATATTGGGCATACCTGGTAATAATGGAGGGAGTCCAGGGAGTCCAGGTAATTGACCGCCTGGATATTGTCCACCAGGGTATGGCATAGGCGGGTACGGTTGCGGGTATGGACGTGGTGGATATGGCTGTGGTGGATACGGTTGTGGCGGATAAGGTTGCGGATATGGTGGTGGATAAGGGGGCGGATATGAGCCACCGCCAGGAGGGAAACCTGTCCCTGCTGCTGTAATTTGGTTCACATCAACCGTTATTACTTGACCAGAATCTAACTGAATTTCGGCAGTTCTTCCGTCTTTACCAAATGTTCGAATCAATGTACCTGAATATGTGCCTGTAGGGAGAGTAACCCATATTTTCATTCCAGGACGGAACTGTTGATTAAAATCTTCTGGCGCTAATCTAGGATTAACCAATGAAACACACCTTTCTTCATTTTTCTTCTCTAACATATGTCCCGTATTATATTAATCATAGGCAAATGGCTCAGTATATAAATAAGGAAGCAATAATATTAAATTTCAAATTGTTATAAAAAATATCAATTTTAATTATAATAAAAAGAAAAGACTTAAAAGGGTGTTTTGATGGCTATTATAAAAATAAAAAAAATAAAGGTACAAAACTTAAGGAATGTAAAAAATGGCGAGCTAACATTAGCAGTGGATTTCACTTCGCTTATGAAGGCGAATGTTGTTGGCGTGTACGGTCAAAACGGGTCTGGGAAAACGACTATCGTTGACGCATTTAGTTTATTAAAGACAATTATTTCTGGTTGGTTAGCTGAAGTGAAATTACCGTCACAAGACAAGCGTTTAATCATGGCAGGGGAAGATACAGCTAAGATAGATTTTGAATTTTTAGTGGAAAATCAATTCGGTACATTTTTTGTGAACTATCATGCTACTTTATGTGAAGATGAAAAACGGTTATTTATTATTGCGGAGCGACTAACTTATAGAGAAAATGAAAAAGGAAAGCGATCAAAAGTTTTAGTAAATGTTACAGATGAGGACGTTCAAATACGAAAAAGCTCCTTACGTGATCTGAGTGAAAAAATGCGTATAAAAACGCTCGTCATTCAACAACTAGCACGAAAACAATATCTATCATTTATTTTCCATAAAGATTTAAAGCCATTACTACAAGAAAAGCTTACAGAATTAGAAATACAGCTACTGCATAATTTAGCAATTGATTTTAATCGTGATTTGCATGTAATCAGTAATCAAAATATCGCGCCTTTATTTGAAGAACGTATTATGCCCTTTAGTATCCATCTGGAAAAAAAGCGGGGTTCAATTCCTTATGATTTGAAAGGACCAGCATTACTGCCAAAAAATGCTTTCAATGTATTATGTGAAGTGATCGAGCAAAGTAATCAAGTGTTATCGACTATTATACCTGGGCTAACTATTAAAATTCATGTCATTACAGAACAATTATTAGATAATGGTGAAAAGGGTATACGATTTGAATTTTTATCACAACGGGGTGATCGAGAACTACCGTTGCGAACGGAATCGGAAGGGATTTTGAAAATCATTTCTGTGCTTAGTGTACTGATCGCTGTTTATAACAATCCAACTGCGTGTGTTGTGATTGATGAATTAGATTCGGGTGTTTTTGAATATTTGTTAGGCGAGTTGTTAACAGTGATTGATGAGGGCGGAAAAGGACAGCTTATTTTTACGTCTCACAATTTACGTGTGTTAGAGGTGCTTGCGATTAAAAACTTATGGTTTACTACAACGAATGAGAATTACCGATATATGCAGCTAAAAGGTATTAAAGAGGTTAATAATGCACGAGACGTTTATTTGCGTGCCATCCAACTAGGTGGACAGGATGAAGAGGTTTATAAAGAAACGAAAACATTCAAAATTAAACGTGCTTTTAGAAAAGCTGGTGTACAACATGACTAAAAAAGTACTTTTAGTAATTGTAGAAGGACAAACAGAGCAAATAATTTTAGAGGATTTTTTAGATGAGCATTTTGCTGATTCGACTATCCGTTTTGATGTGCAACGTGAGGACATTTTAACGAAATGGGATGCGAAAAAGCGAATCCCCAATATTAAAAATAGTGTCAGTCGAGTCATTCATAACTATCTACAAAAGTATAAGTTTTTAGCGAAAGATTTATCAGCAGTTATTCATATTACAGATGCTGATGGTTGTTTTATTGCTCCAGAGTTTGTCAAAATCGATGCAGATATGGAACAAAATCTATATTATACGGAGGAAGCCATTTTTGTAAAAACAGAGAGGCGAAAAGAGCAAATCGAACAACGAAATGAAATGAAGGCTAATAATGTGAAGATTTTGCTAGCAAATGACCATTTTAGTATTGAGCGATTAAAAGTTCCTTACCAGTTGTTTTATTTTGCTACGAATTTAGAGCATGTATTATGGAATGAGCGCAATGAAGTTGCCACAGAAAAAGTGCTAAAAGCAGATGAATTTATGGAAAATTTATCGGGCTCTATTAAAGAGTACCTTTTGGAATTTTTACATGTAGATACAGCACAATCTTACCGAGAAAAAATGAAAGAAAGCTGGGCTTATTTAACAAAGGGATGTAATTCTTTGCAACGCGGAACGAATGTGCCATTATTATTTGAAATGATTACATCCAATACGCAGAAATAAACAATACACAAACCTCTCATGTAAATGGAGAGGTTTTTTCACCTTTTTTCATCTAACTGCTGTAGATTTCCGCTACGGGCGGACGCTTTCTGCGGGCAAAAGTAAGCCACAACCCTCGCTAACGCGCGGTTTATTGCGTCTTACGTGATGTGCTGTTCCCTCAGGAGTCTACGTGGATTTTTTCTTTGGCAAGTCATATCTTAGAAATTGTTTGAGTGCCTGACACTTATCATCTCCTAAATCGTAAAAATCCTCTACGCTTTCCGCGGGCACGAAGTAAGCCGCAACCCTCGCTAACGCGTGGTTTATTGCGTCTTATGTTGCGTGCGTCTGAGCAGGAGTTTAAGTGAATTTTTACTTTGTTAATTATAAAATACAATACCTTACATATTAAATTGTTTGAGTGCCTGACACTTTTATTGGCACTTTTATTGTGATTGCTACTAGGTGACATGTTTTCTTATTTTATATCATAAGCTTTATGGCTATGGTTTCATTACGTAAAAAGGAGGCAAATCGCATTCAAATACATGTTGTACGAGCAGGAGAGTCCTTATATGGAATTGCAAATGCGTATGGCACGACGGTTCAAAGTATTGTAGATGCCAATCAAATTCCAGAGCCTAATCGATTAGTAGTTGGTCAAGCTCTCGTCATTCCAATCGTCGGCAGTTTTTATTATGTACAGCCTGGGGATAGCTTATGGTCGATAGGGCAACGCTTTGGTATTAATTATTTAACACTTGCACAGGTCAATGGCATTCAGCCAAACCAGACTTTATCAGTTGGTTTGCGACTTTATATCCCACCACCACCGAAAACAAGAGCAGAAACAATGGCTTATTTAGAGCCAAGAGGGACAGCGGTTAGTGAAGCATTATTAAATCAAGCGCGAGAAGCATCACCTTACTTAACTTATCTTGCATTATTTAGCTATGAAGTACGGAGAGATGGGACGTTGAAGCAACCTCCTAGAAATGGTGTGTCTGAAATAGCGGAAGACTCAGGAGCAGCTGTTGCAATGGTAGTATCGAATTTGGAGAACTTTCAATTTAGTGGCGATTTAGCAAGGGATATTTTCCAAAGTACAGCAGTGCAAGATTTACTTTTTGACAATATTCTTATAGAAGCAAAGCGTTTAAAAAGCATTAAAGATATCCATTTTGATTTTGAAAATTTACCTGGCGATCAGCGAGAAGCGTACAACAATTTTTTAAGAAGAGCTGTGGAGCGGTTCCATGCAGAAGGGTATACGGTTTCAACAGCCCTTGCTCCAAAAACAAGTGCCAATCAGAGAGGTCCATGGATTGAAGCACATGATTATAAAGCGCATGGAGAGATTGTGGACTTTGTATTGCTGATGACCTATGAATGGGGTTATTCCGCTGGGCCCCCTATGGCTGTTTCACCAATTCGGGAAGTTGAGGCAGTTGTTAAATATGCCGTGACCGAAATACCAGCAAATAAGATTTTACTCGGGCAAAACTTATATGGCTATGATTGGACATTGCCTTTTGTACAAGGAGGTCCATATGCAGAGGCGGTAAGCCCGCAAAGAGCTATTGAGATTGCGAAAAAATATAATGCGGCTATCCAATACGATTGGAATGCACAAGCACCTTTCTTTGAATATTATGACGAGCAAGGAAGAGCGCATATAGTTTGGTTTGAAGATGCACGTTCGATTCAAGCGAAGTTCAATTTAATTAAGCAGTACAAGCTCAGAGGTATAGGTTATTGGAAGCTTGGGCTACCGTTCCCGCAAAATTGGCTATTGATCGGCTCAAACTTTAATGTGGTGAAGAAATGACTTTGATAGGGATAATGATATACCCAATCTATTTTCTTCTTATTGGAAATAATCTGTAAATACTATTTCCTATTTTGGGAATATAATATATAATTAGGTAAATTGTATTTTAGGAGGGATATTTTGGGTAAATTTAAAAAATTGGGGATTATTCTAACGTCTACTGCATTTTCTGTAGGAGTACTTTCTCCAATGGCGCAAGCTTCTGCTAATGTAAAGGATTCTTCAGAGAGAATAGAGATTCAAGTAGCCTCAACAGAAACAAAGGTAACAAAAAGTACACTTATAAAAAAATTACGTGAGCTTTTCCCAGAGAAGTTCAATTTTTTAACAGATAATGATTTCTATACGGGGCGTGGACATTACTATAACGACGATAAAACAATCCGTTATGATTTGAGTTTCCAAAAAACAGTAAATGGTAAAGATGTGTATGGTAGTATTACCTTTATGGGTGATGATTTAGAGCTTGAAAGCTTCTATTACCAGCCAGCTAATGTGGCAGATGCGCTATATCCTGCTAAATATTCAAAGGATGATGCACAAAAAATTGCACAGGATTTCTTAAAGAAATTCCCAAATACAGCAAACTATAAATTACAAGAAAATGATTTTGATTATGGATTTAATTACACACGACCATTATCAGAGCCAATTACTTATTCATTCTCATATGCACCGACACATAACGGTGTAACGCTTAGCAACCACACAATTTCTATTGGTGTGCTTGCTAATGGAGAAGTTGTACAAGTATATCGCAATTCAAATGTATCTAAAAAGGCAACGTTCGATGGCGTAGAACAGAAAAAGAGCGAGGCAGATGTTCTAGCACAAGTTCGTGATAACTTTGCTGTAGAGTTACGTTATTATTTAGACTATAACTATCCATCTGATAAGCGTGAAGTGAAGCTAGTGTATATGCCAACATCAAGCTTCTATGGTGTACATGCATTAACAGGACAATGGCAAACAGCAAATGGCTTCGTGGCACAAGCACCAAATGTAAAAGGTGTTGAAAAGCTATCTTCAGAACAACTTGATCCGAGAAAGCCTGGTATGACGGTTGAAGAGGTAGAGGAATTTGCTAAAACCTTCTTAAAGGTAGATCCTGACAAGGCAAAGCTACAAATTGATATGGTTGATGAAAGAGAAAATGAAAATGGTGAAACACTTTACTCTGTAAGTTACATGTATATGTATGAGAATGGTGGTTCAGGTGCTTCATTTGAAATTAATAAAGCAACTGGTGAAATTACGCAATATTACGATGTAAGTAGAGATTTCGTGCAGTCAGATAGTAAAGCAGAAAAGATTACGAAAGATGCTGCGTTGGCGAAGGCTATTGACTACTTAAAAGAGTGGGCACCGTCTTATATCCATAACTATGCAAAACCGTTAGAAGATTATGGATATGATAATTATGGCAACCAATATGGCTTCTCATTCCCGCGTGTTGTAAACGGAATTCCTGTTGTTGGTGATGAAATTTATGTGAGCGTCGGTACTGACGGTTCATTACGTGGATTAAACATTAATCAACAAAAAATTGATAACTGGCCATCTGTAAGTAAGGCAGTCTCAGCTGATAAGGCAAAGGAAACATTTAGCGATGCGTTAAAGCTGAAGTTACAATACACTAAACAGGATAAAGAAGATAGCAATCATTATGATTTAGTGTATGCACCGTCATATGAGGGCAGCATATATAATCAAATTGATGCACTAACAGGCAAATGGGTAAGTAGTGCCGATGATTCAAATAATAAACCGCAAATTTCTCACCCAACAGCTGCAGAGGAATTAAACTACTTGTTAGCACAAAATGTGTTGGAAGTGAAAGATCCAGCAAGCTTTAATGCTGATACTGCTATAACGAAGGGTGAAGCGTTAAAAATTATTCTTAAATCATTGACATATGGCTACTATGGATATGGAAATGAAGAAGAAACATATCAATCGTTTAATAATATTGATCCTAAACATCCGTTATATGGAATAGTTGAACAAGCAGTAAGAATGGGCGTTTTACAACCAGCAGATGAATTTGCTGTTGATGCGACATTGACTCGTCAAGAGCTTGCAGAATGGTTTATTCGTGTACTGCGTTTAGAAAGTGCTGCAAAGCATAACGACATTTACAAGTTGAACTTCGCTGATGCAGGTTCTATTGATCCGGCTTATGCAGGTTACGTAACATTAGCAAGTGCAATGGGCTTAATCGATGCACAACAAAATAACTTTAATGCAACTGAAAAAGTAAGTTATGCAGATTTAGCTGTTTCAACACTTCGCTTGGCTCGTGCCATTCATGAAAATAATACTGGTCGCAATTACTTCTATTAATACGAATTGATTGACGGTCTTCCATCTAACTAGATGAGAAAAAGGGTATCTCCTAATTTAAGGAGATATCTTTTTTCGTTTATTTCATGTTTTTTTAGGGAAGAATACTAACAGAAAAGGAGTGGAACATGATGCGTAATTATAAAATGTTATTAGTATTCTCAGTAGCAGCTGGATTACTTTATGGCTGTAATAAGGATGAGGTAAAGGATGTACCTACGAATGCTCCAACAGAGCAAAACACAAATCAACAGGCTGGTGAAAATGTAACGGATCAAGTACCCTTTAACTTTATAGAATTTTCATTGGACGTCGACTATTCAGCAACAGAATCTTATGAGGTTGAATATGAGAATAAGAAGAACGGTATAGAGTCTAAAATAGAAGATGACCGCAATAATGAAAAAATTCAAGGTGATGAGGCTTATACAAAGTTAGAACCACTATTTAAGCAACTAACTTTTGATTCCACAACATCAAATGATGAAGTAATTGATCAAGTGATTAAAGTGTTCAATATTACAGATGACTACCAATCGATTGAGGTAGAGGTAGAGTTTGCAGATGGAACAGAAAAAGAATTTAAACGACTGAAATAATAGAAACTCCCTATACATTTAGTTGTATAGGGGTTTTTAGCTTTGAAAAAGGTTTTCTAATGAAATAAATTAGATAAAATGATTGATGTGAGGGAATATATATGATATTATTATCTTGAATTAAAGATATTTTATTTCGAGGTAAATAGAAAGAGGGCATCTTATGAAGGAAGAAAATCGTTATTTAAAAGCTTTTACGATTATGTTCCGTGCTTATCAATCGATTCAGGATGCGACCAAAAAAGATTTGCTTCAATATGATTTAAACCAGACTGAATTTGGGGTATTAGAATTTTTGTACCACCATGGCGAGCAGCCTATTCAAGTAATTGGTAAAAAAATTTTAATTGCAAGTAGTAGTATTACGTATGTTATTGATAAGCTGGAGCAAAAAAATATCGTATGTCGACGTGCTTGTCCTAAAGATCGACGTGTTACGTATGCGTTGTTAACAGATGAGGGACAGGTCTTAATGGATAGAATTTTTCCACTCCATGAACAAAAGATCAATGAAATTTTTGAAGTATTAGACCAACAGGAGTTGGAGACAATGAATGTAGCTTTAAAAAAGGTCGGTCTTAATGCCATTAATAAATAAAATTTTTTTAAACATATATCTCGAATTCGAGATAATAGGAGGAACTTAAAATGAATCATTTAAAAGGTATTCACCATGTAACAGCTATTACAAGTAGCGCAGAAGAAAATTATAAATTTTTTACGTATGTATTAGGTATGCGTTTAGTGAAAAAAACAGTAAATCAGGACGATATACAAACATATCACTTATTTTTTGCAGATGACAAGGGCAGTGCTGGGACAGATATGACATTCTTTGACTTCCCTAACATACCAAAAGGTGTACATGGAACAAATGAAATTTCGAAAACATCATTCCGCGTACCGACAGATGCAGCATTAGCTTACTGGGTAAAACGATTTGACCGTTTAAATATTAAACATACAGGCATAAAAGAACAATTCGGTAAGCAAACATTAGCTTTTGTTGATTTTGATGATCAGCAGTACCAACTAATTTCTGATGAACACAACGAAGGTGTTGCTTCTGGTACTCCTTGGCAAGATGGTCCGATTCCACACGAATATGCTATTACAGGATTAGGTCCTATATTTGTGCGTGTTGCAAATTTTGATTATTTCAAAGAAATGCTAGAAAAAGTAATGCTCTTTACAGAAATTGCAGCTGAAGGTGACTTCCATTTATTTGAGGTCGGAGAGGGAGGCAATGGTGCGCAAATTATTGTGGAATATAACACAATCTTACCAGCAGCTCGTCAAGGTTTTGGTACTGTGCATCACTCAGCATTTCGCGTAGCAGATCGTGCTGTTTTAAACGAATGGACAGAACGATTAGAAGGCTTTGGTTTCAATACATCTGGCTATGTGAACCGTCACTTCTTTGAATCACTGTACGCTCGAGTAGCACCACAAATCTTATTTGAATGGGCAACAGACGGCCCTGGTTTTATGGGTGATGAGCCATATGAAACATTAGGGGAAAAATTATCGTTACCGCCTTTCTTAGAGCCTAAACGTGCACAAATCGAGGGGCTTGTTCGTCCAATTGATACAGTAAGAAGTACGGTTTCATTTGAAAAAGAATATGAGTAAGGTGATATGTAGTATTGCGCAACACAATTTTACTAAAGCATAATGGATGATTGGAGTACGTCAACATGGAATTTACAAAGTTAATTGATAAACGTCGATCGGCAAATAATTTTATAGACGGTGTTGTAATGACAGAGGAGGATATCCGACCGATTTTAGAGGACGTCAAGCTTGCACCTTCAGCATTCAACTTGCAACATACAGAATACATTGTTGTGTTAGATAATGAATTAAAAGAGAAAGTTCGCGAGGCTGCATATGGGCAATATAAAGTACATTCAGCTTCAGGAGTTATTTTAGTATTAGGTGATAAAGAGGCTTACAAGCAAACGGCTCACATTAGTCAAGGTATGGTCGATTTAGGCATTATTACAAGCTGTGAGCTTGATAGTCTCATCGATGATAATACGAAGTTTTACGAAGAACGTGGGGAGGCGTTTATGAAGGAAGATGCGATTCGCAATGCATCACTTTCAGCTATGCTCTTTATGTTAGCAGCAAAAAATCGAGGCTGGGATACATGTCCGATGATTGGCTTTGATCAGCAACAAATGCGCACATTATTCAATGTGCCAGCAACACATGAGATTGTCTTAATGATGACAATTGGCAAGGAAAAGGAAAGTAGTCAACGTTTACGTGGGTATCGTAAACCAGTTGAAGAATTTGCAACCTATTATTAGGGCGGTATAAAATAAAATAGCTTAACAAATATTAATGGCAGTAACCATTTAGGAGGAAACAACATGAAAGTAGTAGCAATCGTAGGTAGTATCCGTAAAGAATCTTATAATATGCAATTAGCAAAATTTATACAAAAGCGTTATGCAGAAAAGTTTGAACTAGAAGTATTAAGCTTACGTGATTTACCAATGTATGATCAAGATATTGAAAATGAAGCACCACAAACAGTTTTAGACTTTAAAGCAAAAGTAAAAGCAGCTGATGCGGTACTTTGGGTAACACCAGAATATAACGGAACTGTGCCAGGAGTTATGGTGAACGCTATTGACTGGCTATCTCGTGTAGATAAAGTAATGGTCGGTAAACCATCTTTCATGATGGGAGCATCAATGGGGAATTTAGGTACTGTGAAAGCACAATTACATTTACGTGATATTTTATTCTCACCTGGAATTAATTCTCCATTACTTAGTGGTAATGACGTCTATATCGGTGCCGTACACACAAAATTCGATGCTGAAGGCAATTTAACTGATGAAGGTACTGTGAAATTCCTTGATGTAGTTATTGACAACTTCTTAGACTGGGTTAAAAAATATATTTAATAATTATGAAAGCCAATAAGTATTTGACATACTTATTGGCTTTTTTTTATAAAAATCTAAGCATCAGTGGCTCCTTAATCGTAAAAATCCACTACGCTTTCCGCGGGCACGATATAAGCCACAACCGTCGCTGTCGCGCCGCCAGTTGTGTCTTACGATGCGTGCGTTCCCGCAGGAGTCTACGTGGATTTTTACTTAGTATAAACATCTTGCAGTTTTCAGAATTGTATGGGTGCCTGGCACGTCTCGAAGAATCCTAGCATAATACCCGCTCCTTAATCGTAAAAATCCACTACGCTTTCCGCGGGCACGATGTAAGCCACAACCGTCGCTATCGCGCCGCCAGTTGTGGCTTACGATGCGTGCGTTCCCGCAGGAGTCTACGTGGATTTTTACTTAGTATAAACATCTTGCAGTTTTCAGAATTGTATGGGTGCCTGACACCTCTCTCACCACACCTCTCTCCCCGTTCAGAATTGTGTGAGTGCCTGACACGTCTTCCCGACATGATGAAAAATTCATGAGCGAGAAGTTTTTATTTTATAATATTGATAAAAGTATCTTTCTTCTGCATAAAATCTTCACACTTGGACGTTATCATTTTGAAATATAGGTGGTTAAGGCATGAAAAAACTTTCATTAAAGCTTGGGATTATTTTTTTTATTACATTGTTTTGCATAGAAACATTTATGATGTTTTTTTTACATGTATCATTAACTAATTCGCGTGTGGAAGAGGAATTAACAAACTTACAGACAACTGGAAATTCACATCGAACGATATTAGAGCAAAATTTCGATGAAGAAACGCTATCACATATTTTAATAATGGAATCAAGAGAAAATACAGACGTTGTGATAACAGACAACGCTGGAACAATTTTAGCTGCTTCTTCTGCACACCCCGAAGTACAAGTTTATTTAAAGAAGCTCGAGGGTAGTGTGCCTTATAATGGGCGTGTATTGGAGAACAATTGGCAAGATGAAAAATATATTGCCACAATTAGTCCTATCCTAAAACAGCAAAAAACGATTGGTTATGTCTTTATGTTTCAAAATACAGATTCCATTCATGCGTTAATGGAACGATTAAACAAACATTTTCTAATTGTCGGCCTCGTTTCAGGATTGGTGACCATTGCCGTTATTATTGTGCTATCGCGAAAATTAGCCCAACCTTTGATGGCTATGAAGGAAGCGACATTGAAAATGAATAAAGGGGATTTTACTGTCGCCCTTTCAACTAATGGCAAAGATGAACTTAGTGATCTTGCCAATGCTATTCAACAGTTATCCGATGATTTAAATCATTTAAGAGAAGAAAGAAAGGAATTTTTAGCTAGTATTGCTCATGAGCTAAGAACACCCATTACCTTTATAAAGGGCTATACAGATATTCTTTACAAACGAGATTTAACGGAGCAGGATCGTCAAAAATATTTAGGCATTATTATTGAAGAAACGAATCGGCTCTCAAGGTTAATTAAAGACTTATTTGATTTAGCAAAAATGGATGAAAATGCGTTTGTCATTAACAAAGAATGTCTTCATTTGGATGACCTAGTGGCAAGTATAGAGGTGAAGCTACGGCCTGCATTTCAGGAAAAACGAATCCACTTTTTTGTTCAATGTGATGAGGGATTAACATTAATGGCGGATGCAGTAAGACTAGAACAAATTGTTTTGAATTTGTTAAATAATGCTTTAGCTTATTGCTCTTCAGGAGATTCAACGTTCTTTATAGTAAAAAGAGACAATAACTTATTAAAAATAATTGTGAAAGATACTGGAAAGGGGATACCGAAGAAGGAATTACCTTATATTTTTGAACGCTTTTATAGAGTTGAAAAATCTCGTGCGCGTGCATACGGCGGTTTGGGATTAGGTCTTGCTATTGTGAAAGAGCTTGTCCATGCACACGGAGGCGAAGTGACCGTTGTTAGTGAAGAAAACAAAGGGACTACTTTTGAATTATTATTTAAGGGGTAGGAACGAGTGAAAACATTATTATTAATTGACGATGAACCAAGAATGTTAGAGTTACTAACGCTTTATTTAGAACCTTCTTTTTATTGCATTGCCATGTCCACGGTGAAAGATGCTTTAGACTATTTAGAAGAGCATCATGTAGATTTAGTACTGTTAGATATTATGATGCCTGATATAGACGGTTGGCAAGCATGTCAGGAAATAAGGAAGTTTTGGGATGTGCCGATCATTATGCTAACAGCAAAAGCGGAACAGGTTGATATTATAAGAGGCTTAAATATGGGGGCAGACGACTACATGTTAAAGCCTTTCGATGAGGAGGAGTTATTAGCACGTATACATGCAGTTTTAAGAAGAACAAAAACAGAAGAAACAGTAGTTGTTTTTGAAGGGCTACGATTAAATAAAGAATCCGTTGAATTGTCTTTTCACCAAGAGGATATTCTTTTAACGCCAAAAGAATTTGCCATGATAGCGTTATTTCTTGAATATCAAAATAAAGTTTTTTCAAGAGAACATTTAATTAATACTGTCTGGGGATATAATGTAACAATTGAAGATCGAACAATTGATTCACATGTGCGTAATTTACGGGATAAACTACGGAAAAGTGGCTTTCCTGTAGATGATTATTTACTGACAGTATGGGGAATCGGCTATAAATGGCATAAGCTAGCTGACAAAAAATATTAGACAAATAATTAGCAACAACCTCTGAAGGAATAACCGTCAGAGGTTGATTTTTTATTTGGACGCTAGTTCGTCTTCTGTAACCCATTTATGATTTTTCATTTCTTCCCCTGTAGTTGTTGAAGGGTAATCAATCATATAAACGGTTGTTTGGACTGCTTCATCAATGTGAACAGTGGCATTTTCCATGCCTTTCATATGCGATGCAGTTGTTTTAACTTCTGTGCCTGGAGCCAACGGGGCATCACCAGGATCTATTAATTCCTCATGTATAACCCATTTATGATTTTCTATTTTCTTTCCTCCAGTAGTCGGTTCATAGGAAACAATATAGGCTGTTGTATCATATGCCCCAACAATCGTTGCCTCTGCTCCTTCCATCCCAGACATATGTCCTTCCGTAATAACAGCAGTAGTGCCTACTGGAAATTTAGGATTTTCAGCAGTTTTTAAAGTAGAAGGAACATCACCAGAGCTTGAATGATCCATCTCTTCGCCATGATCCATTACTTCACTATTAGCAGGTTGTGACTCGACTGTATCCTCAGAGCAAGCCGAAAGTATTAGTAAAGTGATTGCCGCCATGAAACCGAGAAATAAATTTCTTTTGAATATCATATGAATTTCCTCCTTACTATTTATTGTTTTTAATGTAACAAGTAAATGTGCAGAAATTATGGATAAGGTTTTCTACGAAAATTTATATGTATGAAGTTGAAAAGAGGAAAGATTGATTCCTAGATGAAAGAAGCTATAGACTAGCATAATTATGTATGATAGAATCGTCATAATTTTAAAATTTCAGATACTATTGGTGTGACACTTGTTAATGAGTGCCACTTAAAAGGGAAGTCGGTGTAAGTCCGACGCTGTCCCGCAACTGTAACGAGGAGTTCTATGATGTAGTAGCCACTGTGCTTTAAGGAATGGGAAGGCAATCATAGTTACGTAGAATCGAAGCCAGGAGACCTGCCAATTAGTTTTACCTGTAATGCCCACGAGGATGCAAGCAATTACGGACAATTGATGGATACTTCTCCAACTTTGTTTAACCTAGGGTATTTCTATGCATTATTGCGTAGAATACCCTTTTTTATTGCTTCGTATTTATCATGATTGATAAGGAGTTAATAAACAAATGAACAAAAAATTTATGTACTTTTCATTGATCCTTCTTTTAGTGCTGATAGCTTCTATGACAGCTGCTATTATGATTGGATCTGTGTCAATTACACCGCTACATGTCTGGAAGGTTATTTTCTCGAAAATTCCAATTTTCCCAAATACGATAGAGCCTGATTGGAGTCGCTCACAGGAGATTATTATATGGCAAATACGTGTCCCACGTGTCATACTTGCCGCCATTGTTGGAGCAGGCTTAGCTATTGCTGGCGCGGCTGTGCAAGCACTTGTCCGTAATTCAATTGCGGATCCTTATATTTTAGGTATTTCTTCAGGAGCGACAGTCGGAGCTACGGCTGTCATTATTTTAGGTGCTTTTTCATTTTTAGGTATCTACGCACTTTCAGTAGCAGCCTTTTTAGGTTCCTTTATAGCGATTGTGTTGGTATTTTTCTTATCACGTGTAGGGGGACGTATTTCTATTTTCCGTTTGCTGTTAGCGGGGATGGCGGTATCATTTATATTGTCTGCAACTTCCAATTTTATGTTAATGATGTCCAAGGAAGAGGGCGGTATAAAAGCCGTTATGTATTGGATGCTAGGAAGTCTTGCAGGCGCAAAATGGAGTAATGTATTCATTCCGGCCATTATATTTTTCATCGTCTTTAGTTTGCTCTGGCTACATTATCGAAATTTAAATTTATTATTACTTGGAGAAGAAGCGGCAGTCACGTTAGGTGTTAATCTTCAACAATTTCGAATTCAACTGATACTACTTGTATCATTACTAACAGGTGTGCTTGTTGCAGTAAGTGGTTCCATTGGGTTTGTTGGCTTAATCATTCCACATATTGTGCGCTTAATTGTAGGATCTAATTATAAATACGTGATCCCTATTAGTGCATTATTAGGAGGGATTTTCTTAGTGTGGGCGGATGCGATTGCGCGAGTATTAATCGCACCAGAGGAAATGCCTATTGGAATCATTACTGCCTTTTGTGGCGGACCGTTTTTCATTTGGCTACTACGCCGTAACAATTATTCATTTGGTGAAGGAGATTAAAGGCTATGACATTAGAGGCGAAGCATGTATCATTCTCCATTCATGATCAGCGCATATTAGATGAAGTAAGCATTCAAATAAAAGAAAAGCAATTTGTCGGTTTAATTGGTCCTAATGGTAGTGGAAAGTCCACACTATTAAAAAATATGTATCGTTTATTAAAGCCTGAAAGTGGAACAGTTTTATTAAATGAGGAAGATATTTTTAAGCAATCAAGTAGAGTGATTGCAAAAAGATTAGCCGTTGTGAGTCAAGAAACACCTGTGTTATTTGATTTTAAAGTGAGAGATTTGGTGAGCATGGGAAGAACGCCACATAAGAAGCTTTTTGAGATGGACGACAAGGAAGACTATAAAATTGTCAAAGAGGCATTGGCGCAAACAGGTATTACCCATTTAGAGACGCGCAGCTTTAGCTCCCTTTCTGGAGGGGAAAAAAAGAGAGTAATGGTCGCTCGTGCATTAGCACAACAGGCGCAAGTGCTTATATTAGACGAGCCAACAAATCACTTAGATATTCAGCATCAATTACAATTAATGGACTTAATTCAAACACTTCATTTAACTGTTGTCGCTGCTTTACATGATTTAAATATGGCAGCTATGTATTGTGATCAGATTTATGTTTTACAACAAGGAAGTATTGTTCATTACGGCACACCAGAGGAAGTATTAACGCCTAAACTATTGCGTGATGTTTTTGGCGTTTACGCCGATATTCAAACACACCCACTGACAGGCAAACCTTATTTAACTTATGTATCAGATCAATTCACGAAAACTACATAAGTGCCAGTCACCGAAACAATTCAGAGGATTTTTGCAATTTAATTTTTGTATAGTTGTGAGATATTCGGGGAACGTTACTTTTGAAAGGATGCGTGACGAATATGGATGAGATTAAATTTGCACAATTAGATGACACACAGCTAGAAAAAATTAATGAGCTAGAAAAGAAAATTGGCGTTACTTTAATTGCTTATGATGCAGCGACGACGCCAAACCAAGGTTCAGGTTCATACGAGACGGATAATGGCACACATCAAAACCATCCATCTTAAATCATGAAAATGCCTTGCAGCAATGTAAGGTTTTTTTTATTTTATAATGAAACAAAAAAGGAGCTGTATACATGTTTCACGACTATTATACGGATTTACATATTCACATTGGTCGAACGATGAGTGGGCGGGCAGTAAAGATTACAGGAAGTAAAACTTTAACATTATCGCGCATTTTAGAGATGGCAAGTGCAAAAAAAGGGCTCGATATAATTGGTATTATAGACTGTCATTCGCCAGAGGTGCTTGCTGAGATGACGATGATGATACAACGAGGTGAACTAGAAGAGCTAACAGAAGGGGGACTTCGTTTTCAAGAAACGACGCTTATTCCAGGCTCGGAAATTGAAATTTATGATAGTAACTGTCAGGGCCCGATTCATGTGTTAGCTTATTTTCCAACTATCGAAGTGATGGCGGATTTTTCGAATTGGATGAAAGGCTTCATGAAAAATATTCATTTAAGTTCACAACGTATTTATTGTGATGGACGCGTACTACAACAAAAAGTTCGGGAATTGGGAGGTCTCTTTATTCCTGCGCATGTTTTTACCCCATTTAAAAGTTTATTTGGAAGAGGCGTTCACAACAGTTTAACGGAAGTATTCGATCCACAGCTTATAGATGCAATAGAACTTGGTTTAAGCTCTGATACCAGCATGGTAAAAAACATTCGAGAAATTCAGCAGTATACATTTGTAACTAATTCTGATGCCCATTCACTTGTTAAAATTGCCCGTGAATATCAAAAATTACGACTAAAAGCAGCTAATTTTAACGAATTAAAGATGGCACTCCATGAACAAGAAGGGCGTGCCGTAGTAGCGAATTATGGGTTAAACCCTTTGCTTGGCAAATATTATCAAACAGTATGCGCTAAATGTGGTGAACAGTTAAACGATGAAGATACCATTTGTAAGTCATGTGGAAGTTCGCAAATTGTAAAAGGTGTTGCAAGTCGAATTATCGAACTATCTGATCCAGATAGTGCTAAACGTGAGAGACCACCGTATATTCATCAAGTACCGCTTGATTTTATACCAGGTTTAGGTCCGAAAATGATGGATAGATTAATTCGTGCATTCGGAACAGAAATGGCAATTCTACATCGTATTACTACCGAGCAGCTTGCAGAAATTGTACCGCTTAAAATTGCTAAAATGATTGATTTAGCAAGAACAGGACAATTAAATATTGCAGTTGGTGGAGGTGGCGTCTACGGAAAGGTTCAGCCTGAATAGGGTAGATCACTAGGAGTATAGAGGGCAATTTCAGGAATTTACTATTATTGTTCCCATTTTTATCCTCAATCTAGTAAACTAGAAATTATTAGATGTGCAGGAGGAGTGGGGATATGCAATTTACAAAGAAATTTCGTTTTTTAGCTGCTAGTGTACTAGCTTTACAGGTAATAGTCCCTGTAGGAGCAAATGCAGAAAATAAGCAAGATGACATTGCGCCAAGCTGGGTCGTACAAGCAGATTATGTAGCACTAGGTGATTCATTGGCACACGGTATGAATGAGGTTGGAGGCATTGGCCTTGGGTATACAGATTTTGTTGCACAAGCATTGCAACAAGAGGGTTTGTTAACTTCGTATAATAAAGGTTTTGCCTATTCAGGCTATACAACGAAAAATGTCTTGGCGGACTTACAAGGTGATGTAGAAAAACCTGTGAACGGGTTTGGTTATACAAATGATCATGCAAAGCTTAGAGCATCGATTCAAGAAGCCGAGCTAGTTACGTTAACGGCTGGTGCAAATGATTTATTACCAATTATAAAGGAAGCAGCTACAACTGGTATAAATACGGCAGCCATTTTAAAGGCATCACAAGAAGCTATACAAAATATAGCCGCCATTTTAGCGGAAATTAAAAAGCTGAATCCGCAAGTACAAATTTACGTGATGGGATACTATAATTCTTTCCCTTATTATAATGAAGAGTTACAGACACAATTTAAAATGCTATTAGGTGTTATGAATGCGTCTATTAAAACAACCGCAGAAAAAGCAGGTGCAATATTTGTGCCGACTTTAGACGTTGTAGCAAAAGATGTACCGACTTATTTGCCAAATCCAGAAAACATTCATTTAAGTGAAGCAGGCTATCTAGCTGTAGCAAATCAAGCATTTTTACCAATTATAAAAGCAAGTCCACTATGGGATGCCTCTTCCGCTATTCAAGTCAATGTTGAAAGTAGTACGGCGGCAAAGGTAAAATGGCAAGCAGCAACAGATAATGAAGGTGTTACGCAATACAATATTTATGTAAATAATAAGCTCTATTCTACAGTCGATGCTGAGCAATTGATGATTACGCTTGATCGTTTAACAGAAAATACGGCCTATTCAGTTGCTATAAAAGCGCTAGACGCGGCTGGTAACGAAAGTGTTCAAAGTCCAACTGCTACATTTACAACAGGTAGTAAAGTCCAATTTCTAGATATAAAAAATCATTGGGCAACGGAGTTTATACAAAAAGCAGCTGAAACAGGCATTTTAAAGGGCTATGCCGATGGAACATTTAGACCTGAACAAAATATAACACGTGCCCAAGCAGCAGCAATGCTCGTTAGAAGCTTAGGTTTAACAACGGAAGACAAAGCTCCATTCATAGATATTGCAAGCTACGATGCAGAAACACAAGCAGAAATTGCAGCAGCTTACGCACATGGGCTTGTGAAAGGGTCTGATGGCAAGTTTAATCCGAGTCAGCCAATTACACGTGCACAATTAGCACTAATGATTAACCGCGCATATGATAAGCAGTTCAATCAAACATATGTTGCGAAGGGGAATATACCATTTAACGATATAGATAGCTATAATGAGGAGACGAAAAAGGCAATAACAATGCTATATGAGCTTGGTATTGTCGTAGGCAATGAAGGGAGATTTTCTCCAGAAGCGCCAACAAAGCGTAGCCATGCGGCTAAAATCTTTGTTACCTTTAGTGAGCTACTAACGAACAAACAATAGAACGATAAGTATGACTTAAAAGAGTTTGTGAGGGCACTGTCATGCCGCTCATATCGTTGAGCATTGCGGCAATAAATTTTACAAAAAAAGCCGTTCAATAAATCGACTAAATGATTTATTGAACGGCTATTCTTTATGTTATAAATTATGATAATTTGGCAATAATGCCTTCTTCATCATCCAATAGTAGCTCAATACCTGTTGAGAAAGGGTCTCCGTGTAGCACATCTTTTATCCATACACGTAAAGCACCAATCATAGCAGCGGTATTTAAAACCTCTATTTGACCATTTGTTTCAACTTCTGCACCGAAGCCTGTTTCATCATCATAAGTTAACTCAACAAGTACATCTTCTGGGCGAAGATTTTTATGATATGCCTGTGATAGGCAGATTGCATTGATAATATCTTGTTCGTTAATTATTTGTGCCATTGTGTAGCTTCCTGTTCTTTACGTTTTTTATCTTTAAACATATTGATAATTTTAACGACAAGCATCACAATAACAACAATTGCAGCAACGTTGATTAATAAGCCTAAAATATTACCTAGCATACCTAGTCCACTAAATAGACTACCGAATAATAGACCAGCTAAACCACCTAGCATTAAGCCTTTCATTAGGCCACCAGAGAAAAAGCCACCTTTTTTCGCAGTAGTATCTGTTTTGTTTGTAGACGTTGTATTATTTTTATTTGTTGTTGCATTATTTTGATCTTTAGAATTATCCTGAGATTTTTGGATATTTGAACTATTGTTATTGTTTGAGAAGCCTTTTTTACCTGACTTATAAGATTTTGCTTCAGCAGTCGGTGTGTCCGATATTAATAATGTTGCACCAACTGACGCAAACATAAGTGTCGCTGCAAAAAGAGCAGCAATAATTTTTTTCATTACTTACATTCCTCCAATATAATTTTATATTTTGTCATAAACTAGTTCTTAATAGTAATTTTACATGAACTATAGTGAAAAATAAAATATTCACTACCTTTAATTTAGGAATTTTGCAATATATGAACAAGTAGTGTCAGCATATTGATGAATGGGGAATAGAAAGGAAGGAAAGGAGTAAATGCAATGCTTCCAACAATGACATTATTGATTTCAGTATTTTTAATGCTATATATTACGGAAAAAAGACGATTCTTTAATGCAGTAGTTTTAGGATTAATTGGTTTAGCTGTATTTGTAGGAATAACAACAAAGTATGAGCTATTTATTAACGAGCAAGGGTTTGTATCCAAGATGGGTATAATGACGTTGTTTGGTATTATCCCAAGTATAATGTTGTTGTTATCCATCGCGATGTTTTTCAATAGCAAAATCCTACTTGAAAAAGAAGGGCGAAGGATACGAAATTTATTATTAGCTGTTTTCGGATTGGCTTTTTTATTAATGATGATCGGATATGTCTTCGTGTTTTTTACCAATATCGAAAATGGATTTTGGCATATTCTTTTCTTCTATGCGTTTTTGATTTTTGCCTATACAGTATTTTTATATACAAGTGTGATGGTCTACGCTATTATTTATCATTTTACGCCAATAACGTATGAGCCTCGTTACATTATTGTGCTCGGATCAGGCCTTATCGGTGACAAAGTACCCCCTCTATTAGCAAGCCGTTTAGACGAAGCTGTTAAGCAATATAAAAAATATGGGGAACGTCCCTTTATTATCGTCTCGGGTGGGCGTGGAAATGATGAAAAAGTTTCAGAAGCATTAGCGATGGAAACATATATAATAGATAAATACCAAATACCGCATCGGAAAATATTAATAGAAGATCAGTCAACAAATACAGAACAGAATTTGGTTTATTCTAAAGCAGTCATGAATGCGCATGCGCAAGGAAGACACTATCGCTCCCTTTTTGTGACGAATAACTTCCATGTATTTCGCGCAAGTATTTATGCAAGAAAGGCAAAGTTAGATGCACAAGGTGTAGGTTCTAAAACAGCGTTATATTATATACCAAATGCTTTTACTCGTGAATTTATCGGGTTATTAGAAATGTACAAATGGGTACATGTAACGGTCTTTTTTGTTATTACTTTATTTATAGGCCTTATGTTAAGAGCATATGTGTAACCATTCTTGAACTGCCTTCCATATAATAGTAGCAAGGCAGTTTTTTTACATAGTGTGCAAGGGGGGAAAACAAATGTATGGGCAATTTTTAGCAAAGCAAAATAAGGAACGAACGGAGTCCTTACAACAGCTAACACAAATACAGAATACGTGGTTTGCACAAAATTTATCTTTACTCATTTTGGATGAAGTACAACTGACGACCTTGCAAAAAATGCTGTATCAAGTTATTCAAGGATTGTTAAGAAAAAAACAACAACGCCATTTGCAAATTGTACATCCAGAGCAAACACAAACAGTACAAGATAATGTTTTAACACTGTTGGCAGAATACGATGATTTATTGCGTGAAGCGATACCACTCCCAATTTATATTTTAATTTGGCAAATTACTTCGTTAGAGAAGTTAGCTTATACAACTGAAGTTGTGGATGATGTGCTTGATATATTGGAATGGTACGTAATCCATCAGGACGAAGAGGTCGAGTTATTAGATGAGGAAGATTTAGATCATGAAGAAATCATTGATTTATACAAAGCAGCAATTGAAGAACAAGATGCAGATGCCCAGTTTGAGCTAGGAGAATATTATAGTACAAACGATGATACACCTTTCCAACCCGAAAAATCGATAAAGTGGTTTGAAATAGCAGCAAAACAAGGTAATGCAAATGCTCAATATGCACTTGGTAACTATTATTTTGAAGGTATTGGTGTAGAGGAAAATTATGATCGAGCTTTCCAACTGTATGAAGCTGCTGCGAAACAGGGGCATGCCGATGCAGCCAATAACTTAGCTGATATGTATTTTAATGGTGAAAGTGTAGCAGAAAATATGGCGCTTGCTAAGAAATGGTTTGATGTCGCTGCATCACAAGGTGTCGCTGAGGCAATGTTTACACTAGGTATTATGCATGAGCAAGGACTAGGAATGGCTATAGATGAGCAGCAGGCATTTAACTTCTATAAAAAAGCGGCTGAGGCAGGCTATGTTGAAGCGGAATACAGACTTGGTGGAATCTATTTAGAAGGCCATTTAGGGCAAATACGCGATGTAAATCGTGGTTTATATTGGTTTGAAAGAGCTGCTGAGCAATACCATGTAGATGCATTTTATGATTTAGGCTTTATTTGGAGCAAAGGGTTAACAGGTATCCGTAATATTGAAAAAGGTATTCATTGGTTTAAGCAAGCGGCACTTCAAGGAGATCCAGAAGCAAAACTACAACTTGGCCATATTTATAATAAAGGCGAAGGCATACCGCGAAATGTTAAAGAGGCAAAGAAATGGTATGGACTTGCTGCAGAAGCAGGCATAGAAGAAGCTTCCAAATTACTTGAGGAGTTAGATGATTTGTAAATCCCATTTGCAGTTATACTAAAATTACCCGTAACGGTTAGCGATAAACTAACCGTTGCGGGATTTTTTTGTTGCAAAGAAAATAATGCTTGTACGATAAATACTGTGCGAAATGGACTGAAAATTAATAAAGAAGGTCAATGATTGTTGTAGGTATTTTAAACTAATGAAAAATAATTTCAATTATAGTTATTTAGAATTGTTTTTAGACTATTTGTTAGGTTAAATGACCTTTGTGAAATGAATAAATGAAAGATGGTGAAAATGCTGATACTTAATTATACTCGTCGTAAATCAAACAATATTCGTAATTTAGTAAAAAGACGATAGAAATAGCTAGCGAAAAATGTTGAAGTAGACTTTTTATCACATTATCATGATGGATAACTTTTTTGTATAGTATTAAATAATATAGTGTTAAATGGTAAAAATAGGTTATAATAAATTGACAATTTTATTTAAAATGTATAATGTAAATGAGTAATTTTAAAATGTAAAATTAATGAATTATTGATTATAATGATGTTATTTTGTTATATTATTTTCTTGTTAAATTATAAGCGGTCGTGGTATTTTTTCGTATATTTATAAATATATTTGGGTAAACGGAAATAGATTATGCTCAGCTCTTCAAAAGAACATGTAAATGAAAGAGGGAAAAGTGTGATTTTTCAAAAACAGAAAAAGGCAATGGCATTAGATTTACAACAATACTCAGTGACAATGGAAGTTCCGAACTCACGAACATTGGTAAAGCAGATTGAAATGTTAAATTTGACCAAAATAGATTTACAATATTTAAAAGCTTTTAAACCATTTGTGGAGGACAACATCAATCAAATCGTCGACCGATTTTATGGAATGATTGGAACTGAGCAAAGTTTAGTAGATATTATTAATAGACATAGTTCTGTAGATAAGTTGAAAGTCACCTTGCGTCGACACATTATTGAAATGTTTAACGGTACAATAGACGAAGAGTTTTATAAAAGACGAGTAAGTATCGCAAAAGTGCATGTACATATCGGGCTTAGAACACAATGGTATATTTGTGCATTCCAGGATTTAGCCATTTCATTTATAGACTTAGTAGAAAAACATGTAGAGCATCCGATGGATCAATTTAACACGATTCGCGCCATCTCTAAAATTTCTAATTTTGAGCAACAGCTTGTATTAGAAGCTTTTGAAAGTACAGTCGAACGTTTAAAGGAAAATGTCGAACGAGAAAAAGAGGCAGTTGAGAAAAAAATTGTGGAATCTTCAGAGGGGCTTGCTGCTATTTCTCAAGAAACAAATGCTTCATTCCATCAATTAAATAATCAATCGCATGAGATTAAGGAATTGGCGAAAAAGTCACTTCAGGTTAGTACGCTCGCCGAAAGTCAGGCGGTTGAAGGTCGAGAACGTTTACAACATCAATCCAAAAATATGTGTAATATTATTCAATCGGTAGATGATATTACCGATAATATTAAGCAATTGACAGATATGTCGAAAGAAATGGAATCGATTATGGATGTTGTAACAAACATTGCAAACCAAACAAATTTATTAGCTTTAAATGCAGCTATCGAAGCAGCTCGTGCTGGAGAGGCGGGGAAAGGCTTTAGTGTTGTAGCAGATGAGGTTCGTAAATTATCAAGTCAAACGAAGGAATCTGTTACATCTGTTGCTAAATTATTGGAAAAAACGACGGAGCGAACGGATAAGCTTGCCCTCACCCTTAGCCATATTCAGGAAGAAGTTGCGTCAGGTGAGGAAAACATGGCCCAAACCGAGGGGCAATTTAATAAAATTTTAGATGCCATGACACAAGCGAAGTGTCAAAATGATCGTATGGAAAAAGAAGTGCAAGCTGTGGCACTCATTCTGAATGAGCTTGGGCTTGCATTTAATGAAGTCACAAATTCTGCAGATAAATTAGCGAGTGTTGCCCAAAACTTAAACTAATTGAAATTATTATTAATGGGAGGACCTTATTAAAATACTTTCAATTAAAATTTAATTTAAAATCCGCTTTGCTTTCCACAGGTAGGATAAGAGCCTTATGAATATTGTGCTCTTGCTTACTTTTACAGAAAGTGAAGCGGATTTTTTTTTTTTTGAGGTGCCTGTCTGTGGAGTGCCAGGCACACAAACAATTCCCCGTATTTGAGGTGTCAGGCACGCAAACAATTCCCGTCTCTGAGGTGTTATCTGAGGTGTCAGGCACGCAAACAATTCGCCGTATCTGAGGTGTCAGGCACGCAAACAATTCCCCGTACTTTATTTTTGCTAAATTTGTAATGGGTTGAACGTAAATGTTTGCGAAAAAAGTTTATACTAATAGGAGATAAATAAAGAAATTAGGGGCGATTCTTCATGGAAACAATAGTTGTATTAGGTGGCGGAATTACTGGTTTATGTACGATGCATTATTTACAACGTCAAGTATTGGAGAAAAAAATAGATGTAAAACTAGTACTAGTTGAAAAAAATGCTTATTTAGGTGGAAAGCTTCACTCTGCGTATGACCAAGGTTTTATAATGGAAACGGGTGCTGATTCAATTGTTGCTCGGCATAAAGGGGTCATGGAGCTAGTGCAGGAGCTTAATTTTGAACAGGAGCTCGTGTACAACGAAACAGGGGTATCTTATATCTATACAAATGATGAATTACATGCAATACCAGCAGATTCAACATTCGGTATCCCTATGAGCTTATCTTCTCTTGAAGCGAGTACACTTGTATCAGACGCTGGTAAGCAAATTGCATTACAGGACTTAACGATGCCAAATAAAGGATTTACTAAAGAAAGCTCAATAGGTGAGTTTTTAACGTATTACTTAGGAGAAGAGCTTGTACAAAATCAAATAGCACCAGTATTAGCAGGCGTATATTCTGGAGACCTACATCAACTTTCAATTGCTTCTACACTGCCGTACTTAATTGATTATAAAAATGATTACGGAAGCATCATTAAGGGGTTTGATGCAAATCGCGAACAATTTATGAAAGCTTCCAATAAAAAATTTATTTCGTTTAAAGAAGGCTTATCATCACTGATTGATCGCCTTGAAGAAACATTAACGGAAGTAGAAATTATTAAAGGTGTAGCAACAACAAGTGTAAAGAAACATGAAGGGCAATATACAATTACTTTGGCTAATAATAGAAAGCTTGAGGCTAATCACGTTGTATTAGCGCTACCGAATGATGCGGTGCAAAGCTTATTACAGGACCCATCATTGGATCGTTACTTTAAAGAATTTACGACAGCTTCTGCCATAACAATTTACTTAGGCTTTGATGTACCAGATGCAGTGTTACCAGCAGATGGAACGGGCTTTATTGTATCGCATAATTCAAATGTGCAATGCAATGCGGCAACGTGGACAAGCCGAAAATGGAAGCATACATCTACTAATAGTAAATTACTTGTACGACTGTTTTATAAGAGCATTAATCCTGCGTACGAAAAATTACGAAAGATGACAGATGAAGAACTAGCAGCTGTCGCATTAGAAGATGTGAAGAAAAGTTTAGGTATTGATGAAAAGCCAACTGTTGTTAATGTTGCAAAGTGGATCGACCAAATGCCGAAATACGATTTAGCACATCATGAAGCATTGAAGGGCTTAACAGCTGAACTTGCAGAAAAGTATCCCAATTTATCGATAGCAGGTTGCTCTTATTTTGGAGTAGGTATTGGTGCTTGTATTCAAAATGGTAAAAAAATAGGCGAAGAGCTTGCAGAAAAACTAGTATAGTAGTGAAATAAATACGAAAATAGGTATTTTTCTGGAGAAATCTCCTTTGTTAAGTGAAATAGTCTTGACTCTATCGCCTGTAAACGATATGATTCTTTTAATTATTTGAAAAATTCATACTACATTCTTATCGAGAGAAGCCGAGGGACTGGCCCAATGAAGCTTCAGCAACCAACTCATGTCAGGTGCTAAATCCAGAAGACCTTATTGGTCGAAGATGAGAAGGAAAAACAATTACGATTCGTTAAAGCCTTCTTTTTTGTAAAAGAAGGCTTTTTATATTTTGGGAAAAAGGAAAGTGAGGCTTACGTTTATGGGATTGCTAGAAAAGTTAAAAACACATGTGTTAACTGCAGATGGTGCTATTGGTACTGTTTTATATGGCTACGGCTTGGAGTACTGCCATGAAGAAATGAATGTACAGAAACCAGAATTAATTGAAAAAATTCATAGAGAATATATTGCTGCTGGTGCAGATGTAATTCAAACAAATACTTATGGGGCTAATGCTATTAAATTAGCACGCTACGGCTTAGAATCGCGAGTGCAGCAGTTTAATGAAGCAGCGATCACGATTGCTAAACGTGCTGCAGCAGATGGTGGACAATTTGTGTTAGGCACAATTGGGGGCATCCGCGGTATTCGTAAAAGTGATGCTACGTTAGAGGAAATTTTAACGACAGTTGAAGAGCAAGCTAATGTGTTACTTGCAGGCAATCCAGACGGCCTTTTACTTGAAACGTATTATGATTTCGAAGAGTTAAGCGCAACGTTGAAAATGTTACGTGCCAAAACAAAGCTACCAATTATTGCGCAGGTGTCAATGCATGAACCTGGCGTGTTACAAAATGGAATGGCATTAAATTATGCATTGCACGAGCTTGAGATGCTTGGTGCAGATGTAGTTGGCGTAAATTGCCGTTTAGGTCCGCATCATACCATTCAAGCATTCGAAGGTGTTGAACTTCCTGAAAAAGCATTTATGTCTGCCTATCCAAATGCATCATTGCTAGATTTAGAGGATGGGCGTGTCGTATATGAATCAGAAGCAGATTATTTTGGTCGAGCAGCGGTTGCACTAGTTGACCAAGGTGTTCGTTTAATAGGTGGCTGCTGTGGCACAACACCAAAGCACATTGCGGCAGCGAAAAAATATTTAGAAGAGTTAACACCTATTGAAGAAAAGTTAGCTAAGCCAGAAAAAGTGGAGATTGTACGAGAAGCAGAGCCTGCAACATATGAGCCGTTACATGAAAAGGTGAAACGTGAGCGCTCAGTTATCGTGGAGTTAGATACACCAAGGCATTTAGAGATTGATGGCTTTATTCAAGGGGCGAAAAAATTATATGAAGCAGGCGCTGATGTAGTGATGATGGCAGATAACTCACTTGCATCGCCACGCATTAGTAATGTGGCAATGGGTGCGTTATTAAAGGAAACACATGGTGTTCGACCATTAACGCATATAACGTGTCGTGACCGTAATTTAATTGGATTACAGTCGCATTTGATGGGCTTAAATGCACTTGGTATTCATGATATTTTAGCTGTTACTGGAGATCCGACTAAGGTAGGCGACTTCCCTGGTGCAACAAGTGTTTATGATGTATCTTCTATGGAGCTAATCCAACTGATTAAACAGTTGAATGAAGGTATTTCATTTTCTGGAAAGCCACTTCGTAAAAAAGCAAACTTTTCTGTAGCGGCAGCATTTAATCCGAATGTCCGTGTGTTAGATCGAGCGGTAGCCCGTCTAGAGAAAAAAATTGAACATGGCGCCGATTACTTTATTTCTCAACCTGTTTATACGAAAGAGAAAATTATTGAAATTTATGAGGCGACAAAGCATTTGGATGCACCAATTTATATTGGGATTATGCCAGTAACAAGCTATAAGAGCGCTGAATTTTTACACCATGAAGTACCAGGTATTAAACTATCGGACGATGCACTGTCACGTATGAAGGCATGTGGTGAAGATAAAGAACGTTCAACATTAGAAGGGATTGCAATTGCTAAAGAGTTAGTGGAAGTAGCTGCAGAGTATTTCAATGGTATTTACTTAATTACACCGTTTTTACGCTATGATATGACGCTAGAGTTAATGAAATTTATAGAGCAATTGGATGAACAGAAAAAAGGGGTAAGTATAGATGGCTAAGCACTTGATTGAAGAGCAACTAGAGAAACGAATATTAATTCTTGATGGCGCAATGGGTACAATGCTTCAAAATGAAAACTTATCAGCAGAAGATTTTGGTGGCGAGGAGCTTGATGGATGTAACGAGAACCTTGTTTTAACGAGACCTGATGTGCTTGAAAAGGTTCACCGAAAATATTTAGAGGCTGGTGCGGATATTATTTGTACAAATACGTTTGGAGGTACGCCTCTTGTATTAAATGAATATAATCTTGGCTCTAAGGCGGAAGAAATTAATAAACGTGCGGTGGAAATTGCGCGCAAAGTAGTAGATGAGTTTTCTACTCCAGAATGGCCTCGCTTTGTAGCGGGGGCGATGGGGCCAACGACGAAAACATTATCAGTAACTGGCGGTATTACCTTTGATGAACTGGAAGAAAACTTTTATGTACAGGCAAAGGCGTTAATCGAAGCGGGCTCGGACGTACTGCTTCTTGAAACGAGTCAAGATATGCTCAATGTAAAAGCGGGGACGCTCGGGGTATCACGTGCATTTGAAGACACTGGGAAAGAACTACCTGTTATGATTTCTGGCACGATTGAGCCTATGGGCACAACGCTAGCGGGGCAAACGATTGATGCCTTTTACATATCAATTGAGCATATTAAGCCGTTATCTGTCGGCTTAAACTGTGCGACTGGTCCAGAATTTATGACAGATCATATTCGTTCGTTAGCAGAGCTTTCTACAGGCTATATTAGCTGTTATCCAAATGCTGGTTTGCCAGACGAGGAAGGATGCTATCATGAATCGCCAGAATCATTATCTCAAAAATTAAAAGGTTTTGCTGAAAAAGGCTGGCTAAATATTGTCGGCGGTTGTTGCGGAACAACGCCAGCGCATATTGCAGCCCTTCGAGAAGTGTTAAAGGATGAAAAGCCTCGTCAATTACCAGAAAGCACACATGGTCATGTGGTATCTGGTATTGAACCTTTAGTATATGATGATTCGATGCGACCACTATTTATTGGTGAGCGGACGAATGTAATTGGCTCTCGAAAATTTAAAAATTTAATCATTGACGAGAAATATGAGGAAGCTGCAGAAATCGCACGTGCACAAGTGAAAAACGGGGCACATGTTATTGATATTTGCTTAGCGAACCCAGACCGTGATGAATTAGCTGATATGCGTGGTTTTATGCAGGAAGTTGTAAAAAAAGTAAAAGTACCACTTGTAATTGACTCTACAGATGAGAAAGTAATTGAGGAAGCGCTGAAATTCTCACAAGGGAAAGCGATTATTAACTCTATTAATTTGGAGGATGGAGAAGAACGTTTTGACGCAGTTATGCCATTAGTGAAAAAATATGGTGGCTCTTTAGTTGTCGGTACAATTGATGAACAAGGGATGGCAGTAGATCGCCATCGTAAACTAGAAATTGCCGAGCGTTCTTATCAATTATTAACAGAGAAATGGGGCTTAGCACCAGAGGATATTATTTTTGATCCGCTTATGTTCCCAGTTGGTACAGGTGATGAACAATATATAGGTTCAGCACTCGAAACAATCGAGGGTATTCGTCTTATTAAAGAAAAAATGCCTCGCACGTTAACGGTTCTCGGTGTAAGTAATATTTCCTTCGGCTTACCACCAGTTGGGCGTGAAGTATTGAATGCCGTCTATTTATATCACTGTACACAGGCGGGCTTAGATTATGCGATTGTTAACACGGAGAAGTTAGAGCGTTATGCATCGATTCCTGAAGAGGAAATTAAGCTTGCAAATGACCTATTATTCAATACAAATGATGAAACATTAGCGGTATTCACTGATTTTTATCGTGATAAAAAGAAAGAGAAAACTGAAGCAGATATTCCGAAAACAGTGGAAGGACGCTTAGCTTATTATATTTTAGAAGGTACTAAAGAAGGACTTATTGAGGATCTTGATGCTGCCCGTGAAATTTTTGACGCACCGCTTGATATTATTAATGGACCATTGATGGAAGGGATGGCTGAGGTTGGCCGCTTATTCAATGATAATCAGCTTATCGTAGCGGAAGTATTACAATCTGCAGGGGTCATGAAGGCAGCTGTAGCGCATCTTGAGCAATTTATGGAGAAAAATGAGGACAGCTCAGGTAAAGGTAAAATGGTGCTTGCCACTGTAAAAGGTGATGTGCATGATATTGGTAAAAACCTCGTAGATATTATTTTAAGTAATAACGGATATAAAGTCGTTGATTTAGGCATTAAAGTAACGCCATCTCAGTTAATTGAGGCTATTCGTAAAGAAAAGCCTGACTTTATCGGTTTATCGGGTTTGCTTGTTAAATCTGCTCAGCAAATGGTTATCACTGCGCAAGACTTTAAAGCAGCAGGAATTAATGTGCCTATATTAGTAGGAGGCGCAGCATTATCTCGTCGCTTTACTGAAACGAAAATTGCAAACGAATATGAAGGACCTGTTATTTACTCAAAAGATGCGATGCAAGGTCTAGAGCAAGTGAATCTTTTAATGGGTACAGAGACTAGAGAGAACTTTTTAGCGGAAATCGCTGACTCGCGTCAAAAACGATTAGAGGCAGACGAGAAACGAGCAGCACGTCCAGCGAAAGAAATCACTGTGAAGCCTGTACGGACAGTAAAAGATGCGCCAGTCTTTCTGCCTGCAGATGTTCGTCGTCATGTTAAAAAGGATTATTCGGTGTCACATTTATATCCATACGTGAATATGCGAACATTGATTGGTCACCACCTAGGATTAAAAGGGCAGGTGCAGCAATTACTTGATGCGGGAGACGCACGTGCAACAGAACTAAAACAATTAGTTGACGAATATTTACAAAGTGATTTATTGAAACCTTCAGGCTTGTATCAGTTTTTCCCAGCGCAAGCAGATGGAGATGATGTAGTCGTATATGATCCAGCAGATAGTAAAACGGAAATTGAGCGTTTTACATTCCCTCGTCAGCAAGTGGAACCGTTTATGTGTTTAGCGGACTTCTTGAAAACAGTAGATAGCGGAGAGATGGATTATATTGCACTGATGGTTGTAACTGCTGGACAAGGTGTGATGGCGACAGCTCGTCAGTTAAAAGAGGAGGGGAAATTCCTTGAAAGTCATGCCCTTCAATCAACAGCTCTTGAGCTTGCCGAAGGCTTTGCGGAGCGTATGCATCAAGAAATTCGTGATCAATGGGGCTTCCCTGATAACACAGATTTCACAATGCGCGACAGATTTGCAGCCAAATACCAAGGGCAACGTTTCTCATTTGGCTATCCTGCCTGCCCGAACTTAGAAGATCAAGAGAAATTATTTGGCTTATTAAAACCTGAAGATATTGGTGTGCATTTAACAGAAGGCTTTATGATGGAACCAGAAGCGTCCGTATCTGCAATTGTTTTTGCACATCCAGATGCAAGATATTTTAATGTGTAATTTTAATTACATGTCAACGTCTACGAAGGGTTTGTCACGGCTTTTGAAATATGTAGTCAAAGTCGGATATACCCTAAGTGGCTTGGTGAAACGAATAGTTGCATTATGTATGAGCCCTGCCGTTGTCGGTAGGGTCTATTTCTTTAATAGAAGGACGTGAACAAGAATGATTCGATTTATGGAAGAAAAAGATTTATCGGAAGTTTTAGTTATTTACAACGACATTATATTAACGAGTAAAGCAGTATATAGATATGAAATACAATCATTAGAGGAAAAGAAACAATGGTTTGTAGAGCAAAAGGCAGCTGGAAATCCGTTGTTAGTTTTTGTGGAAAATGGCGTAATTGCAGGTTTTGCAAATTACAGTCAGTTCCGTCCTTATCCAGGTTATAAGTATACAATGGAACACTCAGTATATGTGCACAAGGATCATTATAAAAAGGGCATTGCAACGAAGTTAATGGATCGATTGATTGAGATTGCACAGGAGCAAGGGATTAAAACATTAGTTGCGGGTATTGATGGTGAAAATATTGGAAGTATTAAAGCACATGAAAAGCTAGGATTTGAATATGCAGGAACAATAAAAAATGCAGGCTATAAATTTGATGAGTGGCTTGATTTAGTATTCTACCAACTGCAATTACGTGGACCTGAAAAGTAATGTGAATTAGCTGAATGGAGTAAAGCGTATTACCTGATTGGAGTTAAAAAAATTACTCGGCTTTCGTTAATGCGTATGACAAATGTCATGCGCTTTTTATGATGTTTGCGTCTGTTGTTAGTTATACTCTTGTTTTATGATGAGGTCATAAGCAAAAGGAAACGAGGGAAAAGGGAATGGCAACAGATAAAGAAAAAACGAAGAAATTGCGCCAAGATGTAGCACCATTTGCGAAATCCGATACAGGTAAAAGTATTTTTCAAATGGTCAATACGATTGTTCCGTTAATTGTCCTATGGATTGCTGGTTATATGTTAGTGGATGTTTCACCATGGTTAACTGCAGGTTTAAGTATTATTTCTGCTGGATTTGTCGTTAGAACATTTATCATTTTCCATGATTGTACCCACGGTTCATTTTTCAAAAGTAAAAAAGCTAACGACTGGGTTGGCTTAGTAACTGGGGTAATTACATCTTTCCCGTATGAAAAATGGAAGCGTGAGCATACAATCCACCACGCAACAAGCTCGAACTTAGATAAGCGTGGTATTGGTGATATTGATATGATGACAGTGGAGGAATATTTACAATGTTCTAAAGGCCAACGTTTATGGTACCGTTTTTACCGTAATCCACTTGTAATGTTCGGCTTAGGACCGTTGTACATGGTGTTAATCTTGAATCGTTTTAACCGAAAAGATGCGAAACAAAAAGAACGCACGAACACTTACGTAACGAATATTATTATTTTAGGTATCTGTGCAGGTCTTATTTACGCTATGGGCTGGCAAGCATTTTTATTAGTTCAAGGTATTACTTTATTTGTCGCTGGTTCCCTTGGAATTTGGTTATTTTACATTCAACATACGTACGAGGATTCTTACTTCGAGCACGATACAGAGTGGGATTATGTAAAAGCTGCTGTTGAAGGTAGCTCGTACTATAAACTACCGAAGCTATTACAATGGGCAACAGGCAATATCGGCTTCCACCACGTGCACCATTTAGCACCGCGTGTACCGAATTATAATCTTGAAAAAGCACATAATGAAACGCCACCATTGCACTCAGCTACTACAATTACATTGCGTACAAGCTTAGAATCTTTACGCTATAAATTATACGATGAAGAACTTGGCAAATTTGTAACGTTTAAAGATGTAAATGAAATTATAAAACGAAAAACGAAAGGCAGTATTGCTGCTTAGTAGTAAACAGCCATCTCTATTTGGGATGGCTGTTTTATATAAAATAGCATATGTCTGTTTACAAACTACAAAAAGCAAGTGAAGGCGCAATTATTCTTTTCTTGTTATAATGTAGGGAAAAGTAGGAAAGAGCGTGAGATTATGATGAAGAAATGGCATAGTATCATTCCGAATAGTCCTATGCTCAGTATTTATTTATGGGTTATTTTTTGTTTTCTACCGTTTTTCTTTATTTTTAGAAAATCATCGTCCATTGAAATATCAATAGGAATTACTTTTTTAATGCTCTATTTTATTTTTTATCGATTTTCTGTGAACTCTAAAAACGGACTAGTGTATATGTGGATTAGCTTTGAGATGGTCATTAATATTATTTTAACTATATTGTATGGTTATGTGTATTTATCCATTTTTACAGCCTTTTTTATAGGTAATATCCGAAGACCTGTTGGCTTTTACATAATGTATGGGCTCCATATCGGTTTTACAGTGATCTCTACAGGAGCTGGTTTCTTTGTCGAGCTACATTTGTTTTTATCACAGCTACCTTTTGTCGTATTAACAATATTGGCTGTAGTGCTTTTACCTTTAACGATTTATTCGAAAAATAAGCGTGAAAATTTAGAAGGTCAATTAGAAACCGCAAATGAACGAATTGCTGAATTAATTGTCTTTGAGGAACGACAACGTATTGCGCGTGATTTACATGATACGCTTGGTCAAAAGTTGTCAATGATAGGTTTAAAAAGCGACTTAGCTTCAAGACTTATTGCACGAGATCCAGAGCAAGCTTTAATTGAAATTAAGGATATCCGCCAAACAGCTAGTATTGCTTTGAAAGAAGTTCGAGAATTAGTGTCCGATATGCGGACAACGAAATTTGAAGACGAGCTTATGCGCATTTCTCAAATTTTGAAAGCGGCAGAAATGGAATTTGTTTTTGAGGGGGATAAGGACGCCTTGCATGTTCCACCTCTCGTAGAGAATGTTTTATCGATGTGTTTAAAGGAAGCGGTCACGAATATTGTAAAGCATAGCGGAGCAACTAAATGTGAAATTGCCTTCCATCAAAATTTTAAAGAATTACACCTAGTTGTTCGAGATAATGGACAGGGTATTGCAAAAAAACAAGCATTAAAGTCAGGTAATGGCTTAAAAGGGATGCATGAACGCTTAGAGTTTATAAATGGTTCATTTAAAATAGAAAGTGAAAACGGCACAACTTTAACGGTATCTATACCGGTGACAATTACACATCAAAAAGTTAAAGAAAATTTGAAGCACTTATAGAAAGAGGGGTATAGCATGATACGAATTGTAATTGCTGAAGATCAGGGGATGCTGTTAGGCGCACTTCGTTCCTTACTAAGTATGGAAGAAGATATGGAGGTCGTCGGTTTGGCAAAAAATGGTGAGGAAGCATTGGCGCTTGTAGAAGAGCATCAGCCTGATATTTGTATTATGGATATTGAAATGCCAGTGAAAACTGGACTTGATGCGGCAGAAGAATTGCAGAACTCAGACTGTAAAGTAATTATATTAACAACATTTGCTAGACCTGGTTACTTCGAACGTGCAAGAAAAGCAGGGGTAAGAGGTTACTTATTAAAGGATAGCCCTATCGAGGAATTGGTGAGTGCTATTCGGACAATCGTCGATGGTAAACGAATTTATGCACCAGAACTTGTAGATTTTGTTTATGAGGATGATAGTGAAAATCCACTAACTGATCGTGAGAGCCAAGTGTTAACACTTGTGGCGGAGGGGAAAACGACAAAAGAAATTGCGGCAGAGTTATTTTTATCGGCAGGGACAGTGCGAAATTATATTTCAACAATATTAGAGAAGCTTCATGTCGGGAACCGTATTGAGGCGATTGCACGCTTTAAGGAAAAAGGATGGAATAAGTAAGTCTTCTGAATGTACTTTTGATGGGTGAATAGGTATGCTAAAAAACATAGATTTTATCTATCACTATTCATAAGGGAGTAAGATATATGCAAACTATTTCTGGTAAAACGGCTTTAATTACGGGAGCAGGTCGCGGTATTGGCCGTGCAACAGCTATCGCCTTTGCAAAAGAGGGCATTAACGTTGGGCTAGTAGGACGTACATTAGAAAATTTACAACAAGTTGCAAATCAACTAAAGGCATATGATGTGAAAGTCGCGATAGCTACAGCAGATGTAGCAAATTTGCAATCCATCACAACGGCAGTAGAAAGTGTTCGAGCGGAGTTAGGTCCAATCGATATTTTAGTAAATAATGCGGGCATTTCAAAATTCGGTAAGTTTTTAGAACTTTCACCTGAAGATTGGACGAATATTGTAGATGTAAATGTTAAAGGTGTCTATTACACAACACGTGCTGTCCTACCAGAAATGATTGAACGTGAGTCTGGGGATATTATTAATATTTCATCTACAGCAGGTCAAAAAGGTGCGCCAATTACGAGTGCTTATAGTGCTTCGAAAGCGGCAGTGATTGGCATGAGTGAATCATTAATGTTAGAAGTTCGAAAACATAATATCCGTGTTGCGACGTTAACACCAAGTACGGTTGCGACAGATATGGCAGTTGAATTACAACTAACTGATGGCAATCCAGAGAAAGTCATGCAGGCTGAAGATTTAGCAGACTTAATGGTTGCCCAATTAAAATTACATCCGCGTGTTGTTTTAAAACATGCAGGTCTATGGTCAACGAATCCTTAAAAAGTAGTTGTCCAACAGAAAATGAGAAAAAGTGTTAGATTGATGGCAGTCAATCTAACACTTTTTTGCTATGCCATTGATGTTCGCTACGGCGGATGCGTTCCGCGGGCATACATGTAAGCCACAATCCTCGCTAGCGCGCGGTTTGTTGTGTCTTACGTTGCGTGCGTTCCCACAGGAGTCACCGCCTTCGCTAACATCAACTCCAATAATTTAAGAACTTCTTTGTGATATTTCTGAAATTTTAATAGTTATGTTCCAACTTCTTTTTATTACTTTTTACGCTTTGTTAAGCGGCCAAGAACGAATGCCCCAGCTGCTACAGCAAGAACAGTATTCGTTTTCTTTGTGAATACTTGTTTTGTTACAAGGTTAAGATTTTGAGGACGCTCTGCTAAGCGACGCATAAAGTAACCGTACCAATCTTCGCCAAATGGAACGTAGACGCAGAAGTTATAACCTTCCTTCGCAAGTTCCTTTTGCATATCTGTACGGAAGCCGTATAACATTTGGAATTCAAATTTATCGAATGGAATATTGTTATCAGCAACAAAGCGTTTTACGTGTGCAATGACGTTATGGTCATGTGTAGCAATCGATGTAAATTTGCCGTGTAATAAATGATATTCAATCAGTTCGATAAAGTTTAAATCAATATCAAGCTTATCTTGGAAAGCTACTTCCACAGGCTCTTTGTATGCACCTTTTACGATACGTAAACGGTAGTTTTTAAATTTCTCAAGATCGTCTTTTGCACGATAAAAGTACGATTGAATAACAGTGCCGACATTATTAAATGTTTTTGAAAGCTCTTCTACCATATCAAATGATGTTTGTAGACGGCCGTAATTTTCCATATCAAAGTTTACAAAAATATCATAGGCTGCTGCTTTTTCTACAATCTCATATAAATTGTCGTAACAAAAATCAACATCAATGTCTAAGCCTAATTGAGAAGGCTTTAACGAAATATGTGCATCCACACTGTTTTCATGAATCGCTTCAATGACAGCGAGGATTTGATCCTTAGCTTTAGTAGCTTCTTCTTCATTCGCAACAAATTCCCCTAGATTATCCACTGTGCAAGAGATATTATGTGCGTTTAGTTCTTTGATGCTTGCAATCGTTTCTTCTATATTTGTACCAGCTACCACACTTTGGGCACCTAATTTTAAGCCGTATTTTTTAGCAGCACTATTTAATAGTTGGTTTTCAGATAATTGGATGAAAAAATCGCGTAATAACATATGGGTCATTCTCCTCACTGCATTTTTCTTACTAGTATAACATATTTATAGAGAATGTCATGATATCACGAAAACAATTATTTCATTTCTAGCATCTGTAACCTATCATTAAAAAGCACTGGATAGCTTAAAAAGCCTATCATTATGCTCGATAATGTCGCAGTTGTTAATAGAGCGAAAATTATTAAAAGTTGAAATTGAACTGCCTGTATCGGGTCTGCACCACCGATAATTTGACCGCTCATCATCCCAGGTAATTGTACAAGTCCGATAGTTTTTTGGCTTTCAATGGTAGGAATCATACTTGCTTTAATGGCATTGATTAGCTGGCGATGAATTGCCTGTTTAGGTGTGCCTCCGAGAGATAAAATGAGTTCGATTTCATTATGGTGACTTGTTATTTCTGCAGTGAAACGATTTAAAAATAATATAGATAATACCATTGTGTTGCCAATTAACATACCACTAATAGGGATAATATACTGGGCAGTACTAGGGACAATACCGCAACCAAGTAAAACACCTTGTGTGACAACCTCCACTGCAATAAGTGTCACTATTATTTTCCAAGTAATTCCCTTAATTCCTTTCCCTTTTTTACGGGCATTGAACGCGGCAACTAAAATCATTAATGCAACCATTAGAAAGATATAAATAAAACTTTCAGCTTCAAAAACGAATTTTAAAATATAGCCGACTGCAAGTAATTGGATAATGGAGCGAATTGTTGCAATTATTGTGTCTTTTTCAAGCCCTAGCTTGAACGTTTTTGAAAGTATTAGCGGGATTAAAACAAAAATTAATGTTAATGAAAGCGATGTATAGCTCATACGTTTACCCCCTGTACAAATTCAGCGACTCTTGGATTAGTAGGGGCTTTTAATAATGAGCTTTCTCCTGTTTCAATCAGCTCACCATCCATCATGACCCAAGTATAATGCCCAATCGTTAAGGCTTGCTGTAAATTATGTGTAATCCATATTATCGTGACATCATATTTTTTGTTTAATGTAACAATGAGTGCTTCGATATCTTGTGAGGATTGACGATCTAATGCAGAAGTAATTTCATCTAACAATAATATCGAAGATTGATTGATTAAGGTGCGTGCAATTGAAACCTTTTGGCGTTGCCCACCAGATAATTCATTGCTATCACGAGATAAAAAGCTTGCATCAAGCCCGACGTCCAGTAAATATTGAATGGCGTCGTGCTGTGAGAGCTTTTTTCCTTGTAATACAAGGGGGAGTGCTAAATTGTCAAAAACGGTTCCTTTTATCATAGGTGCTGCTTGAAGGGCAATACCTACATGTTTTCTTAAAGTAGTAGGCTCATAGGTTGTGATTGACTGATCGTCAATTAATATACTGCCTTCTGTTGGTGATAGTAGACCGTTGCACATTTTTAGTAAGGTTGTTTTGCCAGCACCAGATGGTCCAACAAGTGTTGTAATTTTCCCTTTTGGGAATGAGCCAGTAATTGATTTTAAAATGGTTTTATCGTTCACTGAAAAACGCACTTGTTGAAAGTGAATAGCGGGCTCAAATAACATAGTCATGTAGTTGAAACTCCTTTAGGGTTATAGGTAAAATAACTGTAGCATGAATTGATTCGACACTATAGTTATTTTACATTTTTATGTAGTGAACTTCTAATCGAGTTAGGGGAATGGAGTAATGGATATTTTATATGTAGATACACTAACATACGCACAAGGTGAGATGTATATAATTGCTTCGGATGAAGGGCTTGTGTATATAGGAACACCTAATGCAGCATTTGAAGAAGTTGAAACATGGGCTCAAAGGGCGTTTAAGGGTTACAGCTTAGAAGAAAATAAAGAAAAATTAATGCCTTATGTTGAGCAATTAACAGCTTACTTTAATGGAGAGCTAACTGAATTTAATTTACCTATACATGTGAAAGGAACAGCATTTCAGCTAGCTGTATGGGAAGCGTTGCAAGAGCTGCCGTTTGGAACGACGACAACGTATTCTGCCATTGCAGAGCGAATTGGTAAACCTAAGGCAGTTAGAGCTGTAGGTAGTGCAATAGGTGCCAACCCTATACTGGCAATTATTCCATGTCATCGTGTCATTGGGAAAAACGGTAAGCTAACGGGCTTTCGAAGTGGGTTAACTATGAAAGAATTTTTACTTGAATTAGAAAGAGCTAAATAAATAGGTAATGTGATACTGAAACAAAAGAATCTGCTGGGTTCCCGCAATTTCACCAGGGATATCCAGCAGATTCTTGTACTTGCTTTATATGTGGAACGAATTGATTTTAGACATGTTCCTCAGTTACACTCGTTTGGGTTTTACCAAAATGAGTTAAACGGTGTGCAAATGTTTCACCATTTATAGCAGAGCTTTTAAAAACTTCTTGATATTCATAAGCAGGTGTACCATGTTCGATAACATCTAGTCCTGTAATTTCTTCTTCTGCTGAAACTCGTAAAGGGACAAATGCTTTAATAATAAATAGACCTGCTGTGACAGAAACACCAACCCAAGCGATTGTCGCAATTACACCTATTGCTTGGATGCCTAACAAACTTAAGCCCCCACCATAGAATAGGCCTTGACCAGTAATATCGAAGAACCCGACCGCAAGTGTGCCCCAGATTCCACAAATACCATGAACTGCAATTGCGCCAACAGGATCATCCACTTTTAATTTCCATTCAATAAAGCGAACACCTTCTACTAATAATGGCGCTGCGATCAAACCAATAATGAGTGAACCGATAATGCTGACGTTTGCTGCACCAGCTGTAATACCTACTAGCCCTGCTAACGCACCGTTGAGAGTAAGTGAGCCATCGATGTGACCATAGCGGAATTTTGTATAAAATGCAGTAGCAACTACACCAGCAGATGCTGCGAAAAATGTATTCGCAATTACTTTTGGAACGAGAGTAGGGTCAGCAGCTAATGTGGAGGCACCGTTAAAACCGAACCAGCCGAACCATAGAAGAAACACGCCTAATGCGCCAAGTGGGATACTATGACCAGTAATAACGTTAACACGACCATTTTCGTATTTACCTAGACGAGGTCCAATCATGATTGCTGCTACAAAGGCTGCTACAGCACCAGTTAAATGGACGACTGTGGAACCAGCAAAATCGATAAAGCCTAAATCAGTTAACCAGCCTTGACCGCTCCAAATCCAATGCCCAACTACAGGATAAACAAGTAATGTCATAAGTATAATTACACCAATATAAGCAAAAATATTTGTACGTTCTGCTACAGCGCCAGATAAGATAGTTGCACCTGTTGCAGCAAACATTGTTTGGAAAATAAAGAATGAAAGGTCATCTACACCGTTTAAAGCAAATCCACTTGTACCGAAGATGCCTCCAGCAGTGTCACCAAACATTATTGCATAGCCACATAGAAAATAAACAATGCCTCCAAGTGATATCGTTAAGAAGTTTTTCATAATAATGTTTACGGCATTTTTAGAACGTGTAAAACCAGCTTCTACCATTGCAAAACCAGCATGCATAAAGAAAACTAAAATTGTACCAAGCATAATCCAAACTAAATTTACAGATAAAATAACGTCATCCATAGTTATCTCCCCCTTAATCTACAGCAATTGATCCGACTTCTTTAGTACGGATACGAATTGCCTGTTCTACTGGATAAATAAATATTTTTCCGTCTCCAACCTTACCAGTTGCAGCATCACGTAATAAAACCTCCACAATCGAATCTACTTTTTCGTCGTCGATAATCATTTCTAGCTTTAATTTAGGTAAAAATTCAATTTCGTAGGCATTCCCACGAAACAAACCTGTATGACCTAATTGACGACCACAGCCAGCGATTTCAGAAATACTTAAACCTGCAATACCAACCTTTGCAAGTCCGTCTCGTACAACCCCAAATACCTCTGGACGAATAATTGCCTCGATTTTTTTCACTCACACCAGCTCCTTGCGTAAATTTAATTTACATACTATAGCGAGTGTTTAAACGGCGCAATTGTTTTTTTAATTTACATGTAAGGTATTATTACATGGTATATTTCGATTTTCGTAATAGTTTACTAAAAAGCTAATTATTAAGGGAATGAAAGCGGTACTAAAATTTGTGTCTAAATTATGAACAGTTCGTAATTTTCTGAATATTCATGTTAGATAACCTAACATGAGATAGAAAACGTGTAAAACGCAAGATTTTGGGTATATAGTGTATACTAAGACTAACTATGATAGTGGAAGAAGGGATTTCCTATGAGATCAAACTATGCTGATGATAGCTTAGCGCTACACACAGACTTATACCAAATCAATATGGCAGAGTCTTATTGGGCTGATGGTATACATAATAGAAAAGCGGTTTTTGAATTATATTTTAGAAAATTACCATTTGGCAATGGCTATGCCATTTTTGCTGGATTGGAACGTATGCTTGAGTATTTACGAGACTTTCGTTTTAGTCAGTCTGATATTGAGTATTTGCGTAAAGAAGTTGGCTATAAAGAGGATTTCATCGACTATTTAAAAAACATTCGCTTTACAGGTAATATGTATTCAATGGTGGAAGGGGAACTCGTTTTTGCAAACGAACCAATTGTTCGCATTGAGGCACCGTTAGTGGAAGCTCAATTAATTGAGACAGCTCTTTTAAATATTGTGAATTATCAAACGCTTATTGCTACGAAAGCAAGTCGCATTAAGCAAATCGTAAAAGACGAAATGGCGATGGAATTTGGTACACGCCGTGCCCATGAAATGGATGCGGCTATTTGGGGAACTCGTGCAGCCTTTATAGGTGGATTTGCTTCAACTAGTAACGTTCGTGCGGGTAAACTATTTAACATACCAGTAGCTGGTACACATGCACATGCACTTGTGCAAGCCTATAAAAATGATTATGATGCCTTTCATGCCTATGCTAAACGTCATCGTAATTGTGTGTTTTTAGTGGATACCTATAACACGTTGAAATCAGGTGTGCCGACAGCGATTAAAGTGGCGAAAGAATTAGGGGATAAAATTAATTTTATTGGTATTCGTCTGGATAGTGGTGATATAGCTTTCTTATCAAAAGAAGCGCGTCGCATGCTAGATGAAGCTGGCTTCCCTAATGCGAAAATTGTTGTTTCAAATGATTTAGATGAATACACGATTTTGAACTTAAAGGCACAAGGTGCCCGCGTTGATATGTGGGGAATTGGCACAAAGGTCATTACAGCCTATGATCAGCCTGCGTTAGGTGCCGTCTATAAAATGGTAGCCATTGAAAATGCTGAAGGTCAGTTAGAGGATACAATTAAAATTTCTGCAAATGCTGAAAAGGTATCGACACCAGGTTTAAAAAATGTTTATCGTATTATCGACCAGAAAAATGGTAAAGCAGAGGGTGATTACATTACAATGCACGATGAAAACCCTCAATCAGAAGAACGTATTAAAATGTTCCACCCTGTGCATACATTTGTGTCAAAATTCGTGACGAATTTCGAGGCGAAAAACCTACATCAGCATGTGATTAATAATGGTGAAATAATTTATCAAAATCCTACGCTTGTAGATATGCAGAAATATGCAGCTGAAAATTTAGAGTTGTTATGGGATGAGTACAAACGTGCAATGAATCCAGAAGAATACCCAGTCGATTTAAGTCAAAAATGCTGGGATAATAAAATGCGCAATATAGAAGAAGTACGAGAAATGGTCAACCGAATAGTTAAAGGGTAAGGAGTGAAGAATGTGATGGCATTGCAACAACAAATAATTAATGAATTAAAAGTACTGCCAACAATTGATGCGCAGGAAGAAATTCGTAAATCCATTGATTTTTTAAAGGCGTATGCACGTCGATATAGCTTTGTTAAAGGGTTTGTACTTGGTATATCTGGCGGACAAGATTCTACTTTAACTGGGAAATTAGCACAACTAGCTATTGGTGAGCTAAATGCGGAAGACGGCGAGGAGAAGTATTCATTTTGGGCAGTGCGTTTGCCATATGGTGTGCAATTCGATGAACAGGACTGTCAAGATGCCATTGATTTTATTAAGCCTACGCATACTTACACAGTAAATATTAAGGAAGCGGTCGATGCTAGTGTTCGTGCTTTAGAAAATGCGGGTGTTATGCTTAGTGATTTTGTAAAAGGGAACGAAAAAGCACGTGAGCGCATGAAAGTGCAATTTTCTATAGCTGCCATGAATGGCGCTGTTGTTTTAGGTACCGACCATGCAGCAGAGGCAATTACAGGTTTCTATACGAAATTTGGTGATGGAGGGGCAGATTTAATGCCTATTTTTCGTCTCAATAAGCGTCAGGGGAAACAGTTGCTAGCTGCTCTTGATTGCCCTCAGCATTTATATTTGAAAGTGCCAACTGCCGACTTGGAAGAAGATCGTCCATCACTACCAGATGAAGTGGCACTTGGATTAACATATGAGCAAATTGATGATTATTTAGAAGGGAAAGAAATTCCTGAAGCTGCTCGTAATACACTAGAGCAACACTATTTACATTCACAACATAAACGCCATATGCCTATCACGATATTTGATGATTTCTGGAAATAGCCTTGAAGAATAGAGTTGTACAAAAAGTGATAGATACTTTTTAAACAATTCTATTCTTTTTATATATTTTGGTTCTGTTTGGTTAATCTCGAGCATATAATGTCGATATAAATACCTACAAAGTGAGTAAAATGAAAAGGAGGGTAACTAATTATGAGGACTTCTAGCGTAGGTGCGACGACAAGTAGTACTTTTCGTAATGAACAACAATATTTACATGCTGGCGATCTTAGTCATAACTTTAGCCATAACGCGCAGCAACGATTTAAAAAAAGTATGCAAAAAATGAAAGATAAAAAGCTATTAAGTAAGAAGAGACAAATTCAACAGCAAAGTCCCAATAAAATAGAGGCTGCTTTTGTTGATAGTGAAGACAACGTTCAAATCCATAATGAACTACATGAAACAGCTGGAAAGCTTAGCCGTCTTAGCAAGCAAATGAAGCGTCACAATAGTTACCGAACTTCTATATAAATTTAAAAAACACCCTATACCACACAGGTATAGGGTGTTTTTGCAAGTGGAGAAGATTCGTCATGTCTCTATCCTTTTAGCTTAACATGGAAGAGTTTTGGTTTCTTGATAATTATGGGTAATCAAATAAAAATTGTAACTTTATTGGAAGCGAAACGTTATACTACTAAATAGGGTTGTTTTATAAGGTAGTGCAAACGAGTTGATATTTGAGGAATATAAGGGAAATACTATCGGAGATTTAAAATGATGTATGTAACGGCTAATGGCACATTAATTGTGTTACAGTGCAGTTTTCGATATGCTTAAACTGAAATTATCGTGCAATTCAAATAATTGGTTAGCGGAAATGGGAGGGATTTTGTTTATGAATTTACAAATACAAATGGTATTAGAAAATATAGAAAAAGTAATGATTGGAAAGAGGGAGGTTGCCGAACTTAGCATTGTCGCTTTGCTTGCGAATGGTCATGTATTACTTGAAGATGTGCCTGGAGTTGGTAAGACAATGATGGTACGTGCACTTGCTAAGTCGTTCGATGCCCAGTTTAAACGTATCCAGTTTACACCAGATTTATTGCCCTCAGATGTTGTAGGTGTTTCGATTTATAACCCTAAAACAATGGAATTTGAATTTCGTCCAGGACCGATTATGGGTGATGTAGTATTAGCGGATGAAATTAATAGAACTTCACCTAAAACACAATCGGCATTACTTGAGGCGATGGAGGAAGCATCTATTACAATAGACGGCAATACGCTTAAAATTACCCAACCATTTTTCGTTATGGCTACACAAAACCCGATTGAACATGAAGGAACGTATCCACTGCCTGAGGCACAGTTAGACCGTTTTTTACTGAAAATAAAAATGGGTTATCCAACTAGAGGGCAGGAAGTAGAAATATTGCGACGAGCAGAAAACGGTAAGTCCATTGAAAAAATTGATGCTGTCCTTACGCTTGCCCAATTAATTGAATTACAGGAACTTGTGCAGGGGGTATATGTCGAAGACTCCGTAAAAAACTATATGGTTGAGCTGGCTTCTCAAACGAGAGAGAACAACTATGTTTATTTAGGCGTTAGCCCTCGTGCGACGATTGCTTTAATGAAGGCTTCGCAGGCGTATGCGTTTATGAAAGGTCGTAGTTATGTAATACCAGATGATGTGCAGCATTTAGCGCCATTTGTTTTTAGTCACCGATTAGTGCTTAAGCCAGATGCGCGTTACGATGATGTAACCGCAGAGGAAATTATTGAGCGTATTTTGGCGAAAACGCCTGTGCCAACGAAGAGGTTTGCAGAGCAATGAAGAAATGGCGTGCTCTTTTTGAGAAAAGTAAACATTTCCTATTAGTGAGCTCTCTAATGCTTATAACATTTTGCTACGCAATGTTTCAAGGTGGTTTTGTAAGCTGGTTTGTATTTTTTACAGTAAGTCCATTTTTGTTATACGCCTTTATTTTTCAACTTGTAAGAGAGGACATCTACAGTATCGAACGGAAAATTGAACCTTCGCGTGTAGAAAGCGGACAATCTGTTAACGTGACAATTAGCATTGAAAGAAAAACACGTTTTCCATTTGCATATATCCTAGTGGAAGAGCTTGTTGGTAGCCCGATGCTAGTTCAGTCTAAAATACAAGAGAAGGACGCTATCAAATTTGTAGGTTTTAAAAAGGCTTTTAATTGGAGTTATACACTTGATAGCTTGCCACGTGGTGAACATCGTTATTTAGGTGCAAATATACTCTTCTATGATTTTTTTGGATGGGCAAAGAAACGCATTCAGATAGAAAAAGAACAAATAATTCTCGTTTATCCAAGAGTGCATGAAATGAAATATGCTACATTACAAGCGAAATTAGATGTTGGGTCTATGATGGCTCCTTATTCCATTGTAAAAGATACATCAATGGCCATTGGTTTGCGAGAATATGTACCAGGAGACCGCTTTTCGTGGATTCATTGGAAATCTTTTGCGAAAACGCAAACGTTGCAATCGAAGGAATTTGAGGATCGGCAATCTCAGGAGTTGCTGTTAATGCTTGATGAAGGTGCTTCTCCCTTATTCGAAGAGAAAATTGAGCTGGCAGCTTCGATGCTTAAAGCAATCGTACAAGGTCGTGGAGATGTTTCTTTTGTGTCAACAGGCACAAAGACGAAAGTGTTTACTTCCATTCAGGGGGAAAAACAGCTAGATCGAGTAATGCATCATTTAGCTGGTGTAAATCCAATTGAAAATGCAGAAGTCCGATTGCGCGATCAACAAGTTTTTCAGCGTGTTGCAACACTTTTATATGTAACGAGTGATATATCAGATGAACTATTACATACTTTAGGTAATTCGGTGAAAAGCTGTATTTGTTTTGTATTGGCACAACAGACACAAGCGCAGTCTGATGTAATAAAGCGTTATAAACATATTCAAGTCGTACATGTAGATCCAACAGATTATTACCACTTGTTCACGGAGGTGATGAAGCCGTGAAAAAATCACTAGAAAGTTTTGTTGAGCTGACGATAGCCTATATCATTATTTTCTTTATGCTGCGTGAGTGGCTAATGCCTGTCATGCAATTAACCAATACAGGCGTAAGTCATTTGTTTTTAATTTTCATTGGCTTAGCGCTAGTATTATGCCTATTTAAAGTTAAGCCATTATTATCAGGGCTTGTAAAGTTAGGCTATATTACATGGTTTGTTATATATGTATATAGCGAGAATCCTTTTTTCTCAGGTCACACTATTCCATTTTTAGTGAATGAAGTGACGTTGAATATGGTGAACATTTTTTCGGGGAATTTTGGACAAGTATCAGATGCATTTAGAACAGTTCTGTTTTTGGCATTGATCTGGATGCTAATCTATTTAATTCACCATTGGATTACAGTGCATCATAATATTTTCTACTTTTTCATACTAACAGTATTTTTCATCGCTACACTTGATACGTTTAGCGAATATAATGGTAAACCAGCTATTATTAAAGTAGTAATACTTGGTCTTGTTATGACAGGTGTGCTTTTCTTAAAACGCTTAAGAATTCAAGTAGATGCACCGAGTGAGATAGTGAGAAAGTGGAAAATTGTAATACCGATGTTAATTTCAGTTGTACTCGTTAGTATGGTGGCATTCTTTTTACCGAAAGCAGGGCCTACGTGGGCTGATCCAGTGCCATTTATTAAAGGTGTTACAGGACAAGGTGGCGTTGGGGATGGTCAAAAAACAGTCGGCTATAGTGATGACGATAGTAGATTAGGTGGACCATATAAAGGTGATAATACTTTAATTTTCACTGCATCTTCCCGCGATCGTCATTATTGGCGTATAGATACAAAAGATACATACACATCAAAAGGGTGGGTATTGTCTGGTGAATATATAGGAGAAGCGGTTTTTGAAAACGACACTCCAATCATTACTTCTCTGCCTGTTGGTCCAAAAAAGAATGAACGTCAAATTCAGATGGAAATGGCTGTACCTATGCCATTTTTAATTCAAACGTATGGTATGCTGTCTGTTTCCGCAGATGATCCAACTTTGTATGTACAGGATGGACAAACTGAAAAAATAGTTATGAAGCAACCAAGTGGCGAATTAATAACCATGAATAATGGTAGTAATAAATTACTGTCGAGTTACACGATATTTTACAGTGAACCAAACTATAGTTTGCAACAACTTCAAATGTCAGAGCCTGCTATGTTAGAAACATTAGATAGTTCGTATAATCGTTTTTTACAATTACCAGATACACTTCCACAGCGTGTGCAAGATTTAGCAATTGATATTACGCGCGATAAAACATCGATCTATGAAAAAATAAAAGCGATAGAAGGGTATTTTTCAAAAGGGGACTATAGTTACGATAAAACAGCTGCCGCCTATCCTTCTGAAAATCAAGATTATGTAGATCAATTCCTTTTCGATACGAAAGTAGGGTACTGCGATAATTTCTCTACATCCATGGTCGTTATGCTTCGGACTATAGGTATTCCTGCTCGATGGGTGAAGGGTTTTGCACCAGGGAATGCGGGTGGAGTATCTGATGGTTATCGGGAATATAAGGTAACGAATGATAATGCGCATTCATGGGTAGAGGCGTATGTCCCTGGTACAGGGTGGATAGAATTTGAACCTACAATTGGTTTTTCTGGAAATGCGAACATTAATTATGATTTGCAAAGAGATACTCCACAGCAAGAACAGACACTAGAGCCAGAAGAAAAACCAGAGCAACAACAAAAGAAAGAACAAACAACGAAGAAAACAACTTCGCAATCAGCATTTAGCTTTGATAGCGTATGGACATGGGTGAAAACATTAAAATATGTTTGGTTGACACTAATTGCCTTGCTCTTAATTGCTGGTGTGACATTATTTGTACAACGTAAAACATGGATTCCTAAAATGCATGTGCGTGCTTATCGAAAAAAAGAAGCGGATTGGACGAATTTTGATTCTTCCTATCAGGCATTAACGAAACAATTAGTACGCATTGGTTTAAGTCGAAAACATGGTGAGACATTACGAGCGTTTGCTGAACGGGTGGATGCTGCGCTAGAAACAGAAGAAATGAGAAAGTTAACAGCGGTATATGAGCAGCGTATTTATAGCAAGAATACGCTTGATGTTGACTATGTTAAACTGAGAGAAAGTTGGGAATATTTAATCAATCGCACAATCAGTTGATTTTAATGGGCACAAAGAGTAAAATGAGAAAAAATTATATATGATTAGGATGGCTTTCATATAAGTTCGAAAATAGGGTTCGGATGTTTCTACGAAATCACCGTAAATGATTTCTCTATGAAGGTGAATGTTTTGGTTAGGTGAGGAGTTTTATAAATCACTTTTCTTTGTTACGCATTCCCCTTTATATATCATGAACTTATGGACGCGTAGGAAGTTTTTTTACTTTCATACGCGTTTTTCTTTGAACATATGAAAACGTCCTTTAAAAATACAAGAAGAGGTGGAAATATTGTCAGCAAGCCCTTTATTAAAAGAGCAAGAAAAAATCGTCGTTCTAGACTTCGGTAGCCAATTTAACCAATTAATTACGCGTCGTATCCGTGAGTTCGGTGTCTTCAGTGAATTACATCCACATACGATTACAGCAGAAGAAATTAAAGAAATGAACGCAACAGGTATCATCTTTTCTGGTGGTCCTAACTCAGTTTATGATGAAAATGCTTTCCATGTAGATCAAGCTATTTTTGAATTAGGTTTACCAATCCTAGGTATTTGCTATGGTATGCAATTAATGGCTTATACTCAAGGTGGTAAAGTTGAAGGCGCAGATACACGTGAATACGGTAAAGCGGAAATTCAAGTAACTGCTGCAAATAAATTATTCGGTGAATTACCAACAGAACAAATCGTCTGGATGAGTCATGGTGACCACGTAACAGAAGTACCTGCTGGCTTTGAAATCATCGCAACAAGTGCATCTTGTCCAATCGCTGCTATGGCAAACGTAGAACGTAAATTATATGCAGTACAATTCCACCCAGAAGTTCGTCACTCTGTATATGGTAACGATTTACTTCGTCAATTTGTATTCGATATTTGTGGCGCTAAAGGTGATTGGTCAATGGCGAACTTTATTGAAATCGAAATCGCAAAAATTCGCGAAATTGTTGGCGATAAAAAAGTATTATGTGCCCTTTCAGGCGGAGTAGACTCTTCTGTTGTTGCAGTACTGATTCATAAAGCAATTGGTGATCAACTTACATGTATGTTCGTAGACCACAACTTAAACCGTAAAGGTGAAGTTGAACAGGTTATGAAAACTTTCACAGAAGATTTCGATATGAACTTAATTAAGATTGATGCACGTCAACGCTTCATGGACAAACTTGCGGGTGTGTCTGATCCAGAGAAAAAACGTAAAATTATCGGTAACGAATTTATTTACGTGTTCGATGAAGAAGCTTCAAAACTAGAAGGTATGGATTTCCTTGCACAAGGAACTTTATATACAGATATTATTGAATCTGGTACATCTACTGCTCAAACAATTAAATCTCACCATAACGTAGGTGGTCTTCCAGAAGACATGCAGTTCCAATTGATTGAACCATTAAAAACATTATTCAAAGACGAAGTTCGTGCACTTGGCTTAGAGCTTGGTCTTGATGAAAAAATCGTTTGGCGTCAACCATTCCCAGGTCCTGGTTTAGGTATTCGTGTACTTGGTGAAATAACAGAAGAAAAACTTGAAATTGTTCGTGAATCTGACTTCATCTTACGTGAAGAAATTGCAAAAGCTGGACTTGATCGCGATGTATGGCAATACTTCACGGTATTACCTGATATTCGTTCAGTCGGCGTAATGGGCGATGCTCGTACGTATGACTACGCAATCGGTATCCGTGCTGTAACGTCTATCGACGGTATGACTTCTGACTGGGCACGTATCCCTTGGGACGTACTAGAAAAAATCTCTGTACGCTTAGTAAACGAAGTAAAACACGTAAACCGCGTGCTGTATGATATTACGTCTAAGCCACCAGCAACTATTGAGTGGGAATAATAGCTAATAGCAGAGTCCTAAAAGCCCTAGTAACACAGGGTTTTTAGGGCTTTTTTTAGTTATCTGATGTGTCCCAAGTGACGTAACAATAGAACTTTTCTAGTCATTTTCAATTGGAAAGATTTAAATGATATAAACTAACGTAGAGAGGGCAAAATTGCTGGCAAAGCGTTGGATATAGTAAACTAAATTTATGTAAAATGATTACGCTGTTGTTTAATTTAGGGGGATTGAAATGGAGAAAAGTATAGCGACGATTTATACACTTGCTGTTGGTATGCCGAAAGAATTGGACTATAGTAAAGGGCGATCAATGATTACAGGGATTGCAAAACGGAAAGTGCACGAAGTTTATTTAGCTACTCGTGGTTTTGAGGGGGATGATGTGGCAGATAAAAAGCATCATGGTGGACCTGATCGCGCTGTTTGTCTATATCCTGCGGAGCATTACGAACAATGGGAACAGGAACTTGGTAAGGCATTGCCAGCAGCAGCATTCGGTGAGAACTTAACGGTAACAAATATGCTTGAAGCGGATGTTTGTATTGGAGATATTTATAAAATTGGTGATGCAGTCATTCAAATTACGCAAGGACGTATTCCGTGTAGTACGATTGATAAATATACAAAGGCTGACACATTACTTAAACGATTAATTGAAACAGGTTATACAGGCTTCCTAGCGCGTGTACTAAGAGAGGGAACAATATGTGCAGACTCGAAAATTGAAATAGTTGAAAGACACCCTGCTCGTATATCGGTTTTACATTGCAATGAAGTATATTTTGAAAACAAAAACGCACTTGCGATGAAACGTATTCAAGCAGTAGATGCATTAGCGATGGATTGGAAACAAAAATTAGAAAAAAGAATTCAATTATTAGAGAGTCGAGTAGAGAAGTAAGGATAATGGTGGAAATGAGGATGGGAGCTCTTACGTAATGGATTTCGATGGTTTTGTATTTATTGCCTGAGTACTTCTTATTGTGTAGGAGTTGGGTGAGTAATTAGATATAAAAGCCTTTGATATATTTACATACATTTGAAAAACTCCCTTTTTCAAAATAAATGCAAAATGGTCGACTATAGCCTTTAATCGTAAATAAAAAACAGGAAAAGCAACTTGTATAAGTTAGTATTTTTCCTGTTTTTTTACGCTGTTTTTACAAAATCAGAACATTAATACCGTATTTTACACGAACTTTCGTATTTTTTTTATAAGAAATGTTCGGAAATGGGGTTGAAATCTAAAAAACGAAATGATATATTACGATTGTAAAGTAAATAAGTCGTCGTATAATGTCGGGAATATGGCCCGTGAGTTTCTACCAAGTTACCGTAAATAACTTGACTACGATATAGTTTTTATACGAATGTATAATAACTAATTTATTTCACACATTATTAGTGGTGAAATGTATCGTAGACATGCGACTAGTAGAATAGTCGGCGTGTCTTTTTTGTTTTCGATATTGAAGACGACAATACGGAGGATATTTTCAAAATGAAAAAATATTTCATGTTCGATGAATTAGGTACTAATTATCGCCGCGAAATAATTGGTGGTATTACAACATTCCTTGCTATGGCATACATTTTAGCTGTTAACCCAGGGATTCTGGAAAGTGCGGGAATGGATAAAGGTGCTGTTTTCGTAGCAACAGCATTAGCAGCGGCAGTCGGATCTTTGATTATGGGTATTTTCGCTAAATTCCCAATCTCATTGGCACCAGGTATGGGCTTAAATGCATTCTTTGCTTTCACGGTAGTAGGGACGTATGGCATTCCTTGGCAAACTGGTTTGACAGGTGTATTCTTCTCGGGGATTATATTTATTATCCTTTCATTAACAGGTATTCGTGAAACAGTTATTAATGCAATTCCAGCACAACTTAAATATGCTGTATCAGCTGGTATTGGTTTATTTATTACATTTGTAGGGTTACAAGGAGCTGGTATTGTAGTTGATAGTCCAGCAACTTTAGTAACATTAGGAGCATTTACAGGTTCAACTCTTTTAGCAGTATTCGGTATTATTATTTCAATCATCCTAATCCTTAAATTCCGTAGTGTCGGCATTTTCTTAGGAATGGTTATTACAGCAATCGTTGGTATGATTACAGGTGTGATTGCACCACCAGAAGCTGTTGTATCATCAATCCCAAGTGTAGATTCTACATTTATGGTTGCACTTAACCCAATTATTCATGACTTCGGTTCATTACTAAACGTTAAATTTTTAGTTGTTGTATTAACATTTTTATTTGTTGACTTTTTCGATACAGCAGGTACATTAATGGCTGTGGCAACACAAGCTGGCTTAGTAAAAGACGATAAATTACCACGTGCAAGCCGTGCACTTATGGCAGATGCCCTAGCAACAACAATTGGTTCTTTATTTGGTACTTCAACAACTACTGCTTATGTAGAATCAACTTCTGGTGTAGCAGCAGGTGCTCGTTCAGGTTTTGCTGCAGTTGTTACTGCTGTATTATTTATAGTAGCACTATTCTTCTCACCATTGCTTGCGGTTGTGACTTCAGCAGTAACAGCACCAGCACTTGTTATCGTAGGTGTGTTAATGGTTTCGTCACTACGATTAATTGAATGGGATAAATTCGAAATTGCCGTTCCAGCATTCTTTACTGTTTTAATGATGCCTCTTGGCTATTCCATCGCAACAGGGATCGCCATTGGTTTCGTATTCTACCCAGTAACAATGCTTTTAGCAGGACGTAAAAAAGAAATTCACCCAATGATGTATGGATTATTCTTCGTCTTCCTTGCATACTTTATCTGGGTTCGATAATAGAAAGCCGAAAAGGGTTCTGCTTAGTGAAAACTAGGTGGAGCCTTTTTTTATGGAAAATTATTTGAGTGCCTGACACCAATGTAAGCTGTGGGAGACTACAGACAGAATTCAAAATTGTTTCAGTGCCTGGCACTTTTATATAGAAGAAACTACTATCATATATTGACTGAATAGTTTTATTTCTATTAAACACTTGCAAACTATAATGTGAGATGATATATTTAAACACGTTGTTACGAAACATGCGAACAACAAACCGAAAGAAAATAATAGAAAAAATAGTTGACATCATATTGAATGTATGTTAAATTATAAAAAGTTACTTAGTGAGTAACTAACAAATGAACCTTGAAAACTGAACAAGCAAAACGTAATCAATATAGTTTTTAGTAGCTAACCTCGTTAGCGAACGAAACAAAATTTTGGACATCAAAATTGATGCCAGCAAAACAATTTGAGCTAATCAAATTTCTTTTATGGAGAGTTTGATCCTGGCTCAGGACGAACGCTGGCGGCGTGCCTAATACATGCAAGTCGAGCGGACAGATAAGGAGCTTGCTCCTTTGACGTTAGCGGCGGACGGGTGAGTAACACGTGGGCAACCTACCCTATAGTTTGGGATAACTCCGGGAAACCGGGGCTAATACCGAATAATCTTTTGTCTCTCATGAGACAATTCTGAAAGACGGTTTCGGCTGTCGCTATAGGATGGGCCCGCGGCGCATTAGCTAGTTGGTGAGGTAACGGCTCACCAAGGCAACGATGCGTAGCCGACCTGAGAGGGTGATCGGCCACACTGGGACTGAGACACGGCCCAGACTCCTACGGGAGGCAGCAGTAGGGAATCTTCCACAATGGGCGAAAGCCTGATGGAGCAACGCCGCGTGAGTGAAGAAGGATTTCGGTTCGTAAAACTCTGTTGTAAGGGAAGAACAAGTACAGTAGTAACTGGCTGTACCTTGACGGTACCTTATTAGAAAGCCACGGCTAACTACGTGCCAGCAGCCGCGGTAATACGTAGGTGGCAAGCGTTGTCCGGAATTATTGGGCGTAAAGCGCGCGCAGGTGGTTTCTTAAGTCTGATGTGAAAGCCCACGGCTCAACCGTGGAGGGTCATTGGAAACTGGGAGACTTGAGTGCAGAAGAGGATAGTGGAATTCCAAGTGTAGCGGTGAAATGCGTAGAGATTTGGAGGAACACCAGTGGCGAAGGCGACTATCTGGTCTGTAACTGACACTGAGGCGCGAAAGCGTGGGGAGCAAACAGGATTAGATACCCTGGTAGTCCACGCCGTAAACGATGAGTGCTAAGTGTTAGGGGGTTTCCGCCCCTTAGTGCTGCAGCTAACGCATTAAGCACTCCGCCTGGGGAGTACGGTCGCAAGACTGAAACTCAAAGGAATTGACGGGGGCCCGCACAAGCGGTGGAGCATGTGGTTTAATTCGAAGCAACGCGAAGAACCTTACCAGGTCTTGACATCCCGTTGACCACTGTAGAGATATAGTTTTCCCTTCGGGGACAACGGTGACAGGTGGTGCATGGTTGTCGTCAGCTCGTGTCGTGAGATGTTGGGTTAAGTCCCGCAACGAGCGCAACCCTTGATCTTAGTTGCCATCATTTAGTTGGGCACTCTAAGGTGACTGCCGGTGACAAACCGGAGGAAGGTGGGGATGACGTCAAATCATCATGCCCCTTATGACCTGGGCTACACACGTGCTACAATGGACGATACAAACGGTTGCCAACTCGCGAGAGGGAGCTAATCCGATAAAGTCGTTCTCAGTTCGGATTGTAGGCTGCAACTCGCCTACATGAAGCCGGAATCGCTAGTAATCGCGGATCAGCATGCCGCGGTGAATACGTTCCCGGGCCTTGTACACACCGCCCGTCACACCACGAGAGTTTGTAACACCCGAAGTCGGTGAGGTAACCTTTTGGAGCCAGCCGCCGAAGGTGGGATAGATGATTGGGGTGAAGTCGTAACAAGGTAGCCGTATCGGAAGGTGCGGCTGGATCACCTCCTTTCTAAGGATATTTTCGGAATACAAACCTTGGGTTTGTAAGATTACGTTTTGCGTTCAGTTTTGAAGGTTCATCATTAGATGAAACACTTCAATATACTTGCTCCTGTCGCTACGCTTTCGTCGCAAAGCTGCGAAGAAGTAGAAACAGGTAGTAGCTTTGTTCTTTGAAAACTGGATAAAACGACATTGAAATTGTAACAAACACATTTATTTTTTAAGTTTTTTTATAGGCTTAATAACATTAAAAGGTTTCGAGATACGAGTAAGACAAGGAAGCGATTGAGTGAGTGAAGGAGCGTACTTTCGTACGTGACTGATTGAACGAATGAAGCTGACGCTGTATTACGATGTATATCGGAAGCTGTAGGTTAAGTTATTAAGGGCGCACGGCGAATGCCTTGGCACTAGGAGCCGAAGAAGGACGGCACTAACACCGATATGCTTCGGGGAGCTGTAAGTGAGCTTTGATCCGGAGATTTCCGAATGGGGGAACCCACTACGTTTAATCGCGTAGTATCTTGACGTGAATACATAGCGTCTTGAAGGCAGACCCAGGGAACTGAAACATCTAAGTACCTGGAGGAAGAGAAAGAAAAATCGATTCCCTGAGTAGCGGCGAGCGAAACGGGAAGAGCCCAAACCAAGAGGCTTGCCTCTTGGGGTTGTAGGACACTCTATACGGAGTTACAAAGGAATGAGTTAGATGAAGCGACTTGGAAAGGTCCGCCAGAGCAGGTAAAAGCCCTGTAGTCGAAAGTTTATTCCCTCCAGAGTGGATCCTGAGTACGGCGGAACACGTGAAATTCCGTCGGAATCCGGGAGGACCATCTCCCAAGGCTAAATACTACCTAGTGACCGATAGTGAACCAGTACCGTGAGGGAAAGGTGAAAAGCACCCCGGAAGGGGAGTGAAAGAGATCCTGAAACCGTGTGCCTACAAGTAGTTAGAGCCCGTTAATGGGTGATAGCGTGCCTTTTGTAGAATGAACCGGCGAGTTACGATTACGTGCGAGGTTAAGCTTTAGAAGGCGGAGCCGCAGCGAAAGCGAGTCTGAATAGGGCGAATTAGTACGTGGTCGTAGACCCGAAACCAGGTGATCTACCCATGTCCAGGGTGAAGGTGAGGTAACACTTACTGGAGGCCCGAACCCACGCACGTTGAAAAGTGCGGGGATGAGGTGTGGGTAGCGGAGAAATTCCAATCGAACTTGGAGATAGCTGGTTCTCTCCGAAATAGCTTTAGGGCTAGCCTCGTGATGAGAATACTGGAGGTAGAGCACTGTTTGGACTAGGGGGCCATCCCGGTTTACCGAATTCAGACAAACTCCGAATGCCAGATATTTATACACGGGAGTCAGACTGCGAGTGATAAGATCCGTAGTCAAAAGGGAAACAGCCCAGACCACCAGCTAAGGTCCCAAAGTAATCGTTAAGTGGAAAAGGATGTGGCGTTGCACAGACAACCAGGATGTTGGCTTAGAAGCAGCCATCATTTAAAGAGTGCGTAATAGCTCACTGGTCGAGTGACGCTGCGCCGAAAATGTATCGGGGCTAAACGATTCACCGAAGCTGTGGATTGACATCTACGATGTCAGTGGTAGGAGAGCGTTCTAAGTGCGTTGAAGTCAGACCGGAAGGACTGGTGGAGCGCTTAGAAGTGAGAATGCCGGTATGAGTAGCGAAAGACGGGTGAGAATCCCGTCCACCGTATGACTAAGGTTTCCTGAGGAAGGCTCGTCCGCTCAGGGTTAGTCGGGACCTAAGCCGAGGCCGATAGGCGTAGGCGATGGACAACAGGTTGATATTCCTGTACCACCTCCTCACCGTTTGAGAAATGGGGGGACGCAGTAGGATAGGGTAAGCGCGCCGTTGGTTGTGCGCGTCCAAGCAGTAAGGCGTGTGTGTAGGCAAATCCGCACACTGTAACGTTGAGCTGTGATGGCGAGTCCGTATGGACGAAGTTCCTGATTTCACACTGCCAAGAAAAGCCTCTATCGAGGTGAGAGGTGCCCGTACCGCAAACCGACACAGGTAGTCGAGGAGAGAATCCTAAGGTGTGCGAGAGAACTCTCGTTAAGGAACTCGGCAAAATGACCCCGTAACTTCGGGAGAAGGGGTGCTCTTGAGCGTGCAAGCGCACGAGAGCCGCAGTGAATAGGCCCAGGCGACTGTTTAGCAAAAACACAGGTCTCTGCAAAACCGTAAGGTGACGTATAGGGGCTGACGCCTGCCCGGTGCTGGAAGGTTAAGAGGAGTGGTTAGCGCAAGCGAAGCTGCGAATTGAAGCCCCAGTAAACGGCGGCCGTAACTATAACGGTCCTAAGGTAGCGAAATTCCTTGTCGGGTAAGTTCCGACCCGCACGAAAGGCGTAACGATCTGGGCACTGTCTCAACGAGAGACTCGGTGAAATTATAGTACCTGTGAAGATGCAGGTTACCCGCGACAGGACGGAAAGACCCCGTGGAGCTTTACTGTAGCCTGATATTGAATTTTGGTACAACTTGTACAGGATAGGTAGGAGCCAGAGATCTCGGAGCGCCAGCTTCGAAGGAGGCGTCGGTGGGATACTACCCTGGTTGTATTGAAATTCTAACCCATGCCCCTTAGCGGGGCAGGAGACAGTGTCAGGCGGACAGTTTGACTGGGGCGGTCGCCTCCTAAAAGGTAACGGAGGCGCCCAAAGGTTCCCTCAGAATGGTTGGAAATCATTCGTAGAGTGTAAAGGCACAAGGGAGCTTGACTGCGAGACCTACAAGTCGAGCAGGGTCGAAAGACGGGCTTAGTGATCCGGTGGTTCCGCATGGAAGGGCCATCGCTCAACGGATAAAAGCTACCCCGGGGATAACAGGCTTATCTCCCCCAAGAGTCCACATCGACGGGGAGGTTTGGCACCTCGATGTCGGCTCATCGCATCCTGGGGCTGTAGTCGGTCCCAAGGGTTGGGCTGTTCGCCCATTAAAGCGGTACGCGAGCTGGGTTCAGAACGTCGTGAGACAGTTCGGTCCCTATCCGTCGTGGGCGTAGGAAATTTGAGAGGAGCTGTCCTTAGTACGAGAGGACCGGGATGGACACACCGCTGGTGTACCAGTTGTCTTGCCAAAGGCATCGCTGGGTAGCTATGTGTGGACGGGATAAGTGCTGAAAGCATCTAAGCATGAAGCCCCCCTCAAGATGAGATTTCCCATTACGCAAGTAAGTAAGATCCCTCAAAGACGATGAGGTAGATAGGTTCGAGGTGGAAGTGTGGTGACACATGGAGCTGACGAATACTAATCGATCGAGGACTTAACCAAAAAAGTTTGAAACATTCAATGAACCGTTTATCCAGTTTTGAAAGAACAACACTTTCAATTAAGAGGGTTTCAAGATACGATGTATATTGAAAGCCGAACATAGTCTAGTGATGATGGCAAAGAGGTCACACCCGTTCCCATACCGAACACGGAAGTTAAGCTCTTTAGCGCCGATGGTAGTTGGGGGCTTCCCCCTGTGAGAGTAGGACGTCGCTAGGCAATAGAAAAAGTCAAGGATATATTCCTTGGCTTTTTTGTTTTTCATTTTTTGTACTTTCGTAGATGTTTACCTATCTTTCGTTTTATTACGGCAGTATTAATTGTTACAATTTCGTGCATTCTTGCAGTGTTATATCGGGTATAATGAAGTACAAGTAAGGCAGACTAAAAAACATGAGCAAGTGGAAGGAAGAACAGTTTGGGAAAAAAGCAAATTTGGTATGAAGTAGAGGAAAATGAAACAATTGATCAATGTTTAGAAAGAATGCGTCAGGATGGGTATATGGCGATGGGACGGAAAGAGGAACCGATCTTTCATCTGGTGAATGGTGAACCTACGTATTTACGTCAAAAAATACAATTTAAAGCGATGTTGTGTCAAGATTCTGAATAAACACGACTTAAAACCGAACGATTTTTAATGCCAAAAATAAATTGTTCGCATTTTAGCATTGACGCCAGTGTGTGCAATTGTTAAAATGTGATAAGGAAAACAATTAAATCCCCATATATGCTAGAGAATTGGCTCTAGTGTCTCTACCCGGCACCGTAAATGCTGGACTATGCGGGAAAGCAACTTTTGGCATGTTACGGGAAGGTGTGTGTACAGATGTCTAAATCTGCATATTCTTTTCATAATAAGTCCTCAAGTAAGCTGCTTTCACGTGTAGTGTGGAGAGTAGCTTATTTGAGGATTTTCTTTGTTCAAAAAGTAAAGAAATGCAGTGACTATTGAATAATAGAGGCTTGCACAATAATCGATCATTTTTCTATCGTTTAAAAGGAGCGACAATTCATGAATCCGAAAATCGGTGTCATTATGGGTAGTTCAAGTGACTGGGAAACTATGAAACATGCGTGTGATATTTTAGATGAATTACAAGTACCGTACGAGAAAAAAGTAGTATCTGCACATCGTACTCCTGATTTAATGTTTGAGTACGCAGAGGCAGCACGTGAGCGAGGTATTCATGTGATTATTGCAGGTGCTGGTGGTGCGGCGCATTTACCAGGTATGGTAGCAGCTAAAACGACATTACCTGTCATTGGAGTGCCTGTACAATCTCGTGCACTTAATGGACTTGATTCACTTTTATCAATTGTACAAATGCCAGGTGGAGTACCTGTAGCAACCGTGGCAATTGGAAAAGCTGGTGCGACAAATGCAGGCTTACTTGCAGCGCAAATTTTGTCGACAACAGACGTAGAGCTTGCTAATAAACTAGATGCTAGACGCGAGGCGACGAAGCAACAAGTATTGGAAAGCACAGGTGACTTAGTGTGACGAAAATTATTTATCCTGGACAAACGATAGGAATTATCGGAGGAGGACAGCTTGGCCGTATGATGGCTCTCGCAGCTAAGGAGGCAGGCTTTAAAATAGCTGTTCTTGAACCGACAATGGATTCACCATGTGGACAGGTTGCAGATGTTCGTATTGTGGCACCTTATGATGATGAGGCCGCACTCGAGGAACTTGCCGAAGTCAGTGACGTTATTACGTATGAGTTTGAAAATATCGATTACGAAGGCTTAAAACGTTTAACTCAAATGGCTTATGTACCACAAGGAGCAGAATTAGTACGCATTACACAAGACCGTGTGACTGAGAAGGCAGCAATTGTGAAAGCTGGCTGTCCAGTAGCTCCTTATATTGTAGCAAATACATATGAGGAGTTAGTAGCTAGTATTGATCAAATCAACTACCCATGTATCGTAAAAACTGCAAGAGGTGGCTATGATGGCAAAGGGCAGCAACTTCTAAATTCAGCAGCAGATTTACCATTGGCAAAAGAGCTTTTTACTCATTCTCAATGTATTGCTGAAGGTTTTGTACCTTTTGTTAAAGAAGTATCAGTTATTGTACAACGCAACGGTGATGGCGAATTATATTGTCAGCCAGTTGGTGAAAACATTCATGTTCATCATATTTTACATGAAACAATTGTACCCGCTCGTATCCAAGAGGTGACAGCACAGGCTGCTGAACAAGAGGCTATTAAAATAGCTGATTACTTAAATCTAGTAGGGACGCTTGCAGTGGAAATGTTTGTTTTAGAAAATGGCGACATTATTATTAATGAACTAGCACCGAGACCTCATAATTCTGGTCACTATTCGATAGAGGCATGTAATATATCACAATTCCATCAGCATATCCGTGCTATTTGTGGTTGGCCACTGCGTAAACCACAACTTTGGGATTCATCTATAATGGTGAATGTATTAGGGCAGCATGTTATGCCACTTAGTAACTCAATTGCAAAATATCCTGAATGGTCATTACATCTTTATGGGAAAGCTGAAGCTAAGGTGAACCGTAAAATGGGCCACGTAACGATTATGACAAAAGACTTAGAAGCAACACTACAACAAATCGAGAGTTCTGGCATTTGGTCAGAATAGAAGGAGATAAGCGATGATTGAACGTTACACAAGACCTGAGATGGGTGCAATTTGGACAGAACAAAATAAATACCAAGCTTGGCTAGAGGTTGAAATTTTAGCATGTGAGGCTTGGGCAGAGATTGGCGATATTCCAAAAGATGATGTGGCTAAAATTCGCGAAAATGCTTCATTTGATGTAAATCGTATTTTAGAAATTGAGAAAGAGACACGTCACGATGTAGTTGCCTTTACACGTGCTGTATCTGAAACACTAGGCGAGGAACGTAAATGGGTACACTACGGTTTAACTTCAACAGACGTTGTGGACACAGCCCTTTCTTATATAATTAAACAAGCAAATACTATTTTAAGAAAAGATATTGTGAATTTTATTGATATTATTGCCGCAAAAGCAAAAGAGCATAAGCATACCGTTATGATGGGCCGTACACATGGCGTGCACGCTGAACCAACAACATTCGGTTTAAAATTAGGTTTATGGTACGAAGAGATGAAGCGTAACCTAGAACGCTTTGATGCTGCTGCAGCTGTAATTGAAACAGGTAAGATGTCTGGCGCTGTTGGCACATATGCAAATATTGATCCACGTGTTGAACAATATGTTTGTGACAAATTAGGGCTTGCTGCATCGCCAATTTCTACGCAAACATTACAGCGTGATCGACATGCACAGTATTTAGGTGCTCTTGCATTAATTGCAACATCTATCGAAAAGTTCGCAACGGAAATTCGTGGTTTGCAAAAATCTGAAACGAGAGAAGTAGAAGAAGCTTTTGCAAAAGGCCAAAAGGGTTCATCTGCTATGCCGCATAAACGTAATCCAATCGGCTCTGAGAATATGGTTGGTATGTCACGTTTAATGCGTGGTTACATGGTGACAGCTTATGAAAACGTAGCATTATGGCATGAGCGTGATATTTCACATTCATCTGCTGAGCGCGTGATTTTACCAGATGCAACAATTACATTGAACTATATGTTAAATCGCTTCGGTAACATCGTGAAAAATTTAACAGTATTCCCTGAAAACATGAAACGTAATATGGGTCGTACATTTGGACTGATTTACTCTCAACGTATCTTATTAGCACTAATCGATAAAGGATTAGTACGTGAGGAAGCGTATGATACAGTACAGCCATTAGCGATGCAGGCGTGGGACGAGCAAGTGCAATTCCGTACGTTAGTCGATGCAAGTGAGAAAATCACTTCATACTTATCGAAGGAAGAGCTTGATGAGTGCTTTGATTACAACTACCACTTACAACATGTAGACATGATTTTTGAACGTCTTGGACTTAACTAACCGTATTGAATTGATAGACAGTTAGTGCCACGACGGATGTTACGGATTTTGAATCATATTGTAGATTCAAAATCCATAACATCAATACGTCGAGGCGTATTTCATAATAATCTGGGGGAATGACGACATGACGAATGACCAACTTTTGTATGAAGGTAAAGCCAAAAAACTATATGCAACAGAAGAGCCTACTATCCTTTTAGTAGAATACAAGGATAGTGCAACTGCCTTTAATGGTGAGAAAAAAGAAGAAATTGAAGGCAAAGGCGTGTTAAATAACCGCATTACTTCGTTAATTTTCGAAAAATTAAAAGCAAACGGAATTGCGTCACATTTCGTAAAACAATTATCTGCTACAGAACAACTAGTGAAAAAGGTTGATATTATTCCAATTGAGGTTGTTGTACGTAATATTGCGGCGGGGAGCTTAGCAAAACGTCTTGGCCTAGAAGAAGGCACACTATTAAAACGTCCGATCGTTGAATTTTATTATAAGGATGATGCGTTAGGCGATCCATTTATTACGACAGAGCATATTGATGTACTTAACCTGGCAACACCAGAAGAAGTGACGGCAATGTATAACGGAGCATTAGCTGTTAACAAAGTATTGCAACCAATTTTCGCTGATGTCGATGTTACACTAATAGACTTCAAGCTAGAATTTGGACGTGATACAAATGGAGATGTTTTACTGGCAGATGAAATCTCACCAGATACGTGCAGACTTTGGGATACAAAAACAAAGCAAAAGTTGGACAAAGATGTCTTTCGTCGAGACCTTGGTAATTTAACTGAAGTATATACTATTATTCTTTCTAGACTCGGAGGCAAATAACAATGAAAAAAGTTAAAATTTACGTAACATTACGTGAGAGTATTCTAGATCCACAAGGTTCAGCAGTACAAGGTTCTTTAGCAAAAATGGGCTATGGTGAAGTAGAAGATTTACGTATCGGTAAATATCTTGAACTAACTGTCGGAGATTCAGCGCGTGATATAGATACTCTAGTTAAAGAAATGTGTGAAAAAGTTTTAACGAATGTAGTAATTGAGGACTACCGTTACGAAGTCGAGGAGGCTAACTAATCATGAAATTCGCAGTACTCGTATTCCCTGGGTCAAACTGTGACATCGATATGTATCATGCGATTAAAGACGAACTAGGTGAAGAAGTAGAATATGTATGGCACACAGAATCAGATTTAAGTGGCTTTGACGGTATTTTAGTACCTGGAGGTTTCTCTTACGGCGACTACTTACGTTGTGGCGCTATGGCAAACCAATCAAACATTATGGCGGAAGTTAAAAAAGCAGCAGATGCTGGTAAGCCCGTATTAGGCGTTTGTAACGGCTTCCAAATTCTTACTGAGGCAGGATTATTGCCAGGTGCTTTACTTCGCAATAAAAATCTGAAATTCATGTGTCGTACTATACAGCTTAAAGTTGAAAACAACAATACATTATTCACAAATCAATATGAGCAAGGTCAAGTAATTAATATTCCAATCGCACATGGTGAAGGCAACTACTACTGTGATGAGGAAACATTACAAAAACTAAAAGATAACAATCAAATCGTGTTCACATACTCAGGAGAAAATCCAAACGGTTCTTTAGAAGATATCGCAGGGATTATTAACGAGCGCGGCAATGTATTAGGAATGATGCCTCACCCAGAAAGAGCTGTCGATACACTAGTGGGCGGAGCAGACGGTCTAGCAGTATTTAAATCAATTGTGAAGCAGTGGAGGGAAAATCATGTCAACAACTAAGTTTGAGCCAACAGCACAGCAAATTAAAGATGAAAAGCTATACGCTGGAATGGGGATGTCAGACGAAGAATTTGCAATGGTAGAAGGTATTTTAGGCCGTTTACCAAACTGGACAGAGACTGGTCTTTTCTCAGTAATGTGGTCTGAACACTGCTCATACAAAAATTCAAAACCAGTTTTACGTAAATTCCCTACAAAAGGACCTCAAGTATTACAAGGTCCTGGTGAAGGAGCAGGTATTGTCGATATTGGTGATGAGCAAGCAGTTGTATTTAAAATGGAGTCACATAACCACCCTTCAGCAATTGAGCCTTATCAAGGTGCAGCAACAGGTGTAGGCGGCATTATTCGTGACGTTTTCTCAATGGGTGCACGACCAATTGCAATGCTGAATTCACTACGCTTTGGTGAGTTGAAATCAGCACGTGGTAAGTACTTATTTGAAGAAGTTGTTGCTGGTATTGCTGGATATGGTAACTGTATCGGGATTCCAACTGTTGGGGGCGAAATTCAATTCGACCCATGCTACGAAGGAAACCCACTAGTGAACGCAATGTGTGTTGGTTTAATAGACCACAAAGATATTCAACGCGGTATTGCTGCAGGTGTAGGAAATACAGTGATGTACGTAGGTGCAAAAACTGGTCGTGATGGAATTCATGGTGCGACATTTGCATCTGAAGAATTAACTGAGGAATCAGAAAACCAACGTCCAGCTGTGCAAGTAGGGGACCCATTTATGGAAAAACTACTACTTGAAGCTTGCTTAGAAGTTGTTAAGTCTGATGCTCTAGTTGGTATTCAAGATATGGGTGCTGCGGGTCTTACTTCTTCGTCAGCAGAGATGGCTTCAAAAGCTGGCTCTGGTGTAGAAATGAACCTAGATTTAGTACCGCAACGTGAAACAGGGATGACTGCTTACGAGATGATGCTATCTGAGTCTCAAGAACGTATGTTATTAGTTGTGAAAAAAGGTCGCGAAGATGAAATTAAAGCGATTTTCGATAAATATGATTTAGATGCAGTAGCAATTGGTGTCGTGACAGACGATAAAATGCTTCGATTACTTCACAACGGTGAAGTTGTAGCAAATGTACCAGCAGATGCACTAGCAGAAGATGCGCCAGTTTACCATAAGCCATCTGCAGAGCCTGCATACTACGCACAGTTCCAAGCAATGGACAACGCTGAACCAGCTGTAACAGATTATAAAGCAACGTTAAACGCTCTTTTAAAAGCACCGACAATTGCTTCAAAAGAATGGGTTTATGATCAATATGATTATCAAGTACGTACATCAACAGTTGTAGCACCTGGATCAGATGCTGCAGTTATCCGTGTGCGTGGTACAAACAAAGGCCTTGCAATGACTACAGACTGTAACTCTCGCTACATTTATCTTGATCCTGAAGTGGGCGGTGCCATTGCAGTAGCTGAAGCGGCTCGTAACATTGTAGCAACGGGTGGTACCCCACTTGCCATTACGGACTGCTTAAACTTCGGTAATCCAGAAAAGCCAGAGATTTTCTGGCAAATCGAAAAATCTGCTGATGGTATTTCTGCTGCTTGTACAGCATTAAATGCACCAGTAATCGGTGGGAACGTATCTCTTTATAACGAACGTTCAGGAGAAGCGGTTTACCCAACACCAACAATTGGTATGGTAGGTCTAATTGAAGATTTAGCACATGTAACAACACAAGATGTAAAAGTGGCAGGCGATGTCGTATTCGTTATTGGTGAAACAAAAACGGAATTCGGTGGCTCTGAGCTTCAAAAGCTAGTAAATAACGGTGTGATTTCAGGAAAAGCGCCATCTATCGACTTAGCGGTGGAGGCAGCCCGCCAACAAGCATTGCTGAAAGCGATTAAAGCGGGACTTGTACAATCTGCGCATGACGTAGCGGAGGGTGGACTTGCCGTAGCACTTGCAGAAACTACGTTTGGAGCGCAAGGTCTTGGTATTGATGTAACGTTAACAGGTTCTGCAACAACGGCTCTATTCAGTGAAACACAGTCCCGTTTTGTTGTAACAGTCAAAGAAGAACATGCTGCTGCATTTGTAGAAACAGTAGAAAGTGCACTAAAAATCGGTGTCGTAACGAACGATGCGCTTGTTAAAATCAACGGGGACAACGGTGTGCTTGTAGAAGGTACAGTGGAGGAATTCCGTTCTAATTGGAAAGGAGCAATCCCATGCTTGCTGAACTCAGAGGCTTAAACGAAGAATGTGGGGTGTTTGGTATTTGGGGCAACCCAAGTCCAGCACACCTTAGTTATTACGGGCTTCATGCTCTTCAACACCGTGGACAAGAAGGTGCTGGTATCGTCGTTTCTGACGGTCTTCACCTTCGCGCGGTGAAAGGCGAAGGATTAGTAAATGATGTTTTCAATGAAGAGAAATTAAAAGCAGTGGACGGCAAAGCCGCCATTGCGCATGTTCGTTATACGACTGCTGGTGGTGGCGGTATTGAAAATGTACAGCCATTACTATTTCATTCATCAACAGGTAGCCTTTCCATTGCTCATAACGGTAACTTAGTCAATGCGACACACTTAAAGCAGTATTTAGAGCGACAAGGAAGTATTTTTCACTCAAGCTCAGATACAGAAGTGTTAGCGCATCTTATTAAGAAAAGCTCGCATTCACCTTTCAGAGCAAAGGTGAAAAATGCCCTTTCATTACTAAAGGGTGCGTATTCGTTCTTAATTATGACAAAAGATGAAATGCTTGTTGCGCGTGATCCACATGGTTTACGTCCATTATCTCTTGGTAAACTAGGAGATGGATGGGTTGTTGCTTCTGAAACTTGTGCGTTTGATTTAATAGGGGCAGAGTTTGTTCGTTCTGTGGAACCAGGGGAATTATTAATCATAAACGATGAAGGTGTAAAATCAGACCGTTTTGCTAATATGGAAAATCGCGCAATGTGTGCGATGGAATATGTATACTTAGCACGTCCTGATTCTGATATTGATGGCATTAATGTGCATATGGCACGTAAACGTATGGGGAAACAACTTGCACGTGAATGTGCACATATTGAAGCGGATGTCGTAACAGGTGTACCTGATTCAAGTATTTCTGCGGCTATTGGCTTTGCTGAAGAAAGTGGTATTCCGTATGAGTTAGGGTTAATTAAAAACCGTTATGTTGGCCGTACGTTTATTCAACCGACGCAAGAATTACGTGAACGCGGAGTGAAAATGAAGCTTTCGCCTGTTGTTCAAGTTGTGAAAGGAAAACGTGTGGTGATGGTGGATGACTCGATTGTTCGTGGTACAACATCACGTCGTATTGTCAAAATGCTAAAAGATGCAGGTGCAGCTGAGGTACATGTAGTAATTTCTTCTCCGCCAATGACTGACCCTTGTTATTACGGTATTGATACTTCGACACATGAAGAGTTAATTGCTTCAAGCCATAATGTGGATGAAATACGAGATGCGATTGGTGCTGATTCACTAACATTCCTTTCAGTTGAAGGTATGGTGGAAACAATCGCACGTCCATTTGAGGATGAAAATAAAGGTCTTTGCCTAGCATGCTTTACAAGCAAATACCCGACTGAAATTTTCCCAGATACAATCTTACCGCACGAAAAAGAACTTTTACGCTAAGTGTATGTTCATCAATGAAATTTTGTCGGACTGCCCATAGTTATTCGGTGGGTATCCGCTAAGAATGGAATGACATGGAGGAAGGATTGCTATTCCTTGCTGGATGTTGAACAGGCACATATCCTCTACTATTAAAAGTAATGGATTGTTGCGTATATAATTTAAAGGAGGATCTCTGCATGTCAAAGGCATATGAACAAGCAGGTGTAAATATTGAAGCAGGCTACGAAGCTGTAAAACGAATGAAGTCTCACGTTGAACGGACGAATCGACTAGGTGTGATGGGTACGTTTGGTGGCTTTGGTGGTATGTTTGACTTGTCAGAACTAAATCTTAAAGAACCTGTTCTTATTTCAGGTACAGATGGTGTTGGCACAAAATTAAAATTAGCATTTATGGTAGACAAGCACGATACAATTGGCGTGGACTGTGTTGCTATGTGTGTAAATGATATCGTAGCACAAGGTGCAGAACCACTTTACTTTTTAGATTATGTGGCACTTGGTAAAGCAGAGCCAGCAAAAATCGAACAAATCGTAAAAGGTGTTGCAGATGGCTGTGTGCAATCTGGTGCTGCCTTAATCGGTGGTGAGACAGCTGAAATGCCTGGTCTTTATGAAGAAGATGAATACGATTTAGCAGGATTCGCTGTAGGCGCTTGTGAAAAATCAGCAATTGTCACTGGTGACAATATTGTCGAAGGTGACGTGCTTATTGGTTTAGCGTCAAGTGGTGTCCATTCAAACGGCTATTCATTAGTACGTAAAATCGTTTTTGCCGACAACGGCTATGCAGTAGACGCAGTTGTTGATGGCTTTGAAGATTTAGGTCCAATCGGTGAAGCACTTCTAGTACCAACTAAGCTATATGCAAAACCAGTGCTTGCAGCATTAAAAGCAGCTGACGTTCATGGTTGCGCACATGTAACAGGTGGCGGCTTCTATGAAAACCTACCACGTATGATGCCAGAAGGATTAGCAACAGAAATTGACTTAGGCTCTTGGCCAGTTCTTCGCATTTTCGAATTTTTAAAGGAAAAAGGTCAGCTTGAAGACAAGGATTTATACAATGTCTTCAATATGGGTATTGGTTTCGTGTTAGCTGTACCAGCAGCAGAAGCAGATAAAGTAATTGCTACAGCTGAAGCAAATGGTGAAAAAGCATACAAAATCGGTCGCGTTGTGAAAGGCGAGGGCGTTGTATTTAACGGCTCACATGATGGGAGCTTAGTGTAATGACTGCACCAGTTAAAATTGCCGTATTTGCATCAGGGAGCGGCAGTAATTTTCAAGCTATACAAGAAGCGATTGAACGTGGAGAACTACATGCAAAAGTTGAGCTCGTTGTAACAGATAAGCCCGCTGCATTTGTTGTGACACGTGCTCAACAATTTGGTATCCCAGTACTCGCTTTAAGTCCGAAACAATTTGCATCGAAAGTAGAGTACGAGACTGCTATTATTGAAGCTTTACGTGAATGTGGAGTGCAGTGGATTGTACTTGCAGGGTATATGCGTTTAATTAGTGAAGTGTTGTTGGCGGCATATCCAAAGCATATTGTTAATATTCATCCTTCGCTTTTACCATCCTTCCCAGGAAAAGATGCGATTGGTCAAGCAATCGAGCATGGTGTTAAGGTGACGGGTGTTACGGTGCATTTTGTGGATGAAGGCATGGATACAGGGCCAATTATTGCGCAAGCTGCTGTTGCTGTGATCGAAGGCAATCGCGAGGCAACAGAAACGGCTATTCATAAAGAAGAGCATGTACTATATACAAAGGCATTACAGCAATTATTAAAGTAGATTGGCAGGTAGTTAGGTCTGGCTTATTGAACGGGAACGCGAATGACTCCCGTAAGATTCGTTCCAATCATGATGAACTCCGCTCAAGTAGAATGAGTCATTCAATTTGCACCTAACTCCGCTAAATCAAGTTGGCTAGATATTTTCGTGGCTAAACACGAGACAAATTAGGAGGATTTCGTTGTGACAAAACGTGCATTAATCAGTGTTTCCAATAAAGATGGTATTTTAGAATTTGCAAAAGAATTAGTGGCATTAGGTTATGAAATTTTATCAACTGGTGGTACAAAAAAAATGTTACAGGACAATGATGTCGCAGTAACAGCAGTGGATGAAGTAACAAAATTCCCAGAAATTTTAGATGGTCGTGTGAAAACGTTAAATCCAATGATTCACGGTGGACTATTAGGGAAATTTGATGATGCTTCACATCAAGCACAAATGAACGAGCACGGCATTGAACCAATTGAAATTGTGTGTGTTAATCTTTATCCGTTCGTTGAAACAATTTCAAAGCCTAATGTAACATGGGATGATGCCATCGAAAATATTGATATTGGTGGACCGACTATGCTACGTTCTGCTGCTAAAAACCATCAATACGTAACAGTTATTGTAGATAGCAATGACTATGCAACTGTATTAGAAGAATTGAAAGCAACTGGCGCGACAACGATTGAAACACGTCGTAAGCTAGCTGCAAAAGTTTTCCGTCACACGGCAGCTTATGATTCGTATATTTCGAATCATTTAACTGAAGAAGCATTCCCTGAAAGCTTAACGCTTACTTACGAGTTAAAACAAAATTTACGTTATGGCGAAAATCCTCATCAAAAAGCAGCATTTTATCAAAAACGTCTCGGTTCTGATTTCTCTTTAGCGTACGCAACGCAATTACATGGGAAAGAATTATCATATAATAACATCCAAGATGGGAACGCAGCACTTCAAATCGTAAAAGAGTTCGAAATGCCTGCAGCTGTTGCGGTGAAACATATGAATCCTTGTGGTGTTGGTACAGGCGTAACACTAGAAGAAGCTTTTGACAAAGCATATGCAGCAGATTCTACGTCTATCTTTGGTGGCATTATTGCATTAAATATGGAAGTAGATGCGGCAACAGCAGAAAAGCTAAGTCATATTTTCTTAGAAATTATTATTGCACCTGCTTTCTCTCAAGAAGCATTAGCCATTTTAACACAGAAGAAAAACATTCGTTTATTAACAATTCCATTTGAGCAAGCTAAAAAAGACCAATTTAACGTTGTCTCTGTTGAAGGTGGTTTACTAGTACAAGAGCCAGACAGCTACGGCTTTGCAGACGCTGACATTAAAGTAGTGACAGACAGAGAACCGACTGAGGAAGAATGGGAAGCATTACAGCTTGGATGGTCTGTAGTGAAACATGTGAAATCCAATGCAATTGTTGTAACGGATTCGCACATGACATTAGGTGTTGGTGCTGGCCAAATGAACCGCGTAGGTGCGGCGAAAATCGCCTTTGAGCAAGCGGGTGATAAGGCGAAAGGTGCATCTCTAGCATCGGATGCATTCTTCCCTATGAGTGATACTGTAGAAGCTGCACACGCGGCAGGTATTACTGCAATAATTCAACCAGGTGGCTCTATTAAAGACCAAGATTCGATCGATAAAGCAAATGAATACGGAATTGCAATGGTATTTACAGGCGTACGTCACTTCAAGCATTAATATTGAATTTGCAATTATAAACAAATCAAAAGAAAAAAGGTCTGTCCTAATAGGGAAAATAGTATACTGGACGTGTTTCTAGTATGCTATTTTTCATATCCACGTAAATGTCGATTAAACTAGCTATTGGCAAGTGCTATGCAGTGGAAAGCGAAGTGGGCTTTGCTAGAAAGATGATAGAGCGACATAGAAGACAGCCTTTACTCTTAAAGAGGAGGATTCACTAATTATGAACGTATTAGTTATAGGAAGTGGCGGTCGTGAGCATGCAATTGCCAAACAATTTAGCATTTCTCCGTCCGTCGAGAAAGTATTCGTTGCACCAGGCAATGACGGTATGCGACAAGATGTAGAGGTTGTAGCAATTGATACAATGGACTTTGCAGGTCTTGTACAATTTGCAAAAGAAAATGCAATAGATTTAACATTTGTTGGTCCAGAGCAACCACTGGCAGAAGGCATCGTAGATTTCTTTACTCAACGTGGTCTACGAGCATTTGGTCCGACAAAGGCAGCAGCGCAAATTGAAAGTAGCAAATCATATGCAAAAGATATTATGAATAAATATAATATCCCAACAGCAGCACATGCAACGTTCACAGAAGCGGAAGAAGCAATTCACTATATTCAAGCACAGGGAGCACCAATCGTTGTAAAAGCAGATGGCTTAGCAGCTGGTAAAGGTGTTGTTGTAGCGATGACAGAAGCAGAAGCGATTGAAGCAGTGCAAGATATGATTGGTAATCAACGTTTCGGTGAGTCTTCATCTCGTGTTGTCATTGAAGAATTCCTTGATGGTGAAGAGTTCTCCTTTATGTCCTTTGTCCATAAGGGTCAAATTTATCCAATGGTTATTGCCCAAGATCATAAACGTGCATATGACGGCGATAAAGGACCAAATACAGGGGGAATGGGTGCATATTCACCTGTACCACAAATTTCACAGGATGTAGTTGATGTAGCATATCAAACAGTCGTTGAACCTACTATTAAAGGGATGGAAGCAGATGGGGTATCATTTACGGGTATTTTATATGCAGGTCTTATTTTAACGAAGAGCGGACCTAAAGTAATTGAGTTCAATGCTCGTTTTGGTGACCCAGAAACACAGGTCGTATTACCACGTATGCAATCTGACTTTGGTGCATTTATGAGCGCATTAATGGATGAAAAACCATTTGATTTGCAATGGTCAAACGACGCTATGTTAGGTGTTGTTATTGCTGCTGAAGGCTATCCTGGTGATGTAGTAAAAGGAAATGCTTTACCGAACTTAGAAGCATTATCTGCTTCACATGCAGTCTACCATGCAGGTACGAAGCTAGTAGATGAAAAGTTTGTAGGGAATGGCGGACGAGTTTTACTAGTCGCTGCCAAAGCATCGACATTACAAGAAGCACAAGAAAAGGTTTATGCTGGTATCGCAACAGCTGAATGGGATAACTTCTTCTACCGTAAAGATATCGGCTGGCGTACATTTAAATAACAATTTTACCTGAAGAAATTATTTTTCATAGACATATCGTTTCTCTAAAAAAGTAAGGAGCCGTCTCATGTGGATTGAGACGGCTTCTTTGACTAAGAAGGATTTTGTGCTTTATTTGTAGAATTTTTACTGTCCGAGGAATTTTGTGTTGATGTGCTGGTGTCAGAAGCATTAAAACTTGCTGTCATATCTGACGCATTTCCAGTAATAGCAGAGGAGAAATCCTTCATTAGCTTATTGATTTGTTCAGAAGACATAGGATTTTGCTCAGAAGACATAGAATTCTGTCCTGAAGACATAGAATTTTGTCCACTGAACATACTTTGCATAGAGGTATTCATGGCACTTTCCACATTTGTGCTCAACATTGCCTTTGAAGGACAATACTTAAAAATACCTTCAGCCATTTTCATGGCTCCTAATGCAATCATAAGTCGTCCTTTCATACAGCTAGGATTTCTAGATACCTTAGCGATACCGAATGCCGTCATACTTGTCCCAAGGGCAAAGCGGCAAAAGGCATTTTTATCACTTAGATTAGCTTGTTGCATCATATAATTTCCTCCTTTAGTCATAGTGGAAAAAATAAAGCGGGGTGCACTTTGCTTTATGAAAGTGCTGTGTTACGATTGAAACAAGATGATTGCATAAAGCAGCATTATTTTATCCTCTTTTAGTAGATAAAATAAAAGAGGATATAAGGCACGGATTTTGAAAGGCGTCAATTAACGAGTCCTATTCAAAATGCGAATCATCATGCAAAAGACGCAATGAAATCAAATAAGCGTTTATGCAATAGTAGTATGTGAATTCAAGTAGGATTTACACAATGAAATTTTACGCAAATTAGGAAGGAGCGATATACATGGATCCGACATGGAGAATTTCGCAATTGCGTCAACATATAGCTGTTATAGATGGCAAAAAATCGCCTAGTATTGTCTTAAAAAATGCGCGTTATTTACATAGCATGTTAAAGCAATGGGTGATAGGTAATATATGGATTTTGGGAGACCGTATTGTTTATGCGGGGGAAAGAATGCCTCCTTTAACCGAAGGCACAGAAATTATTGATTGTACACATAAAACGATTGTTCCAGGTTATATTGAACCTCATGTTCATCCGTTCCAGTTGTACCATCCACAGTCCTTTGCTGATTTTTGTGGGCAACTAGGTACGACCACTTTTATCTCTGATAATTTAAGTTTTGTATTATCTTTAGAGAACAAGAAAGCGTTTTCAATATTAGATGAGCTAAAGAAATTACCGTTCTCTTTTTATTGGTGGACGCGTTTTGACTCACAGACTGAAATGGAACAGGAAGAAGAGATTTTTTCAAATACGTCTATTTTAGAATGGTTACAACGTGATGATGTACTGTTAGGTGGCGAGCTAACTGGTTGGCCTAAATTGTTGCATGGTGATGATTTAATGCTATATCGCATGCAAATGGCTAAGGCACATGGCAAAAAAATTGAAGGCCATTTCCCTGGTGCTTCAGAACGCACTTTAGCGCGTATGAAATTACTTGGTGCAGATGGCGACCATGAAGCGATGACAGTGGAAGAAGTAGAAAGACGGATTATGCAAGGATTTGCAGTAACGCTTCGTCATTCTTCGATTCGTCCTGATTTACCGAATCTATTAAAAGGAATCGTAGAAAAACAACTACCTATTTTCGACCATTTAATGATGACAACGGATGGCTCAACACCTTCATTCCATCAAGATGGCGTAATGGATAAATGTATTCAAGTCGCTTTAGATGCAGGCGTAGCACCAATCGATGCCTACCAAATGGCATCATATAATGTAGCGCGTTATTACAATATGTCAAACTTACATGGCTTTATTGCGACTGGTCGCTTTGCCTCTCTAAATATTTTACAAGATGAATGGCATCCAGTTCCAGAAAGTGTACTGTCAAAAGGCGTATGGTTAAAACGTGATGGCGAACGAGTGCATCGCTTTAATGCAATTGATTATAAAGCAATTCCATCATTTAATTTGGATTTTTCACTAACTTCCCACGACTTCCAATTTTCAATGCCTTTTGGAATTGAATTAGTAAACGATGTTATTACCAAGCCTTATAATTCGTTAATCACTAGAGAAGGGCAGCTTGCAAGCCATGATGAAAGTTATTTAATGCTCATTAACCGAAGTGGTAACTGGCATGTTAATACGATGATTAAAGGATTTGCAACAAATGTTCAAGGCTTTGCATCGTCCTATTCAAACACAGGAGATATTTTGCTCATCGGGAAAAATAAAGACGATATGCTTAAAGCGTTTGAAGAGATGAAGGCATTGGGTGGAGGTATTGTCCTTGTAGAAAAAGGAGAAGTAGTAGCATCCATTCCACTTACAATTGGTGGTCTTCTATATCAAGGAGATATGGAGGAGCTTACAGTAAAAGAGCTTGCCTTAAAGCAAGCATTAGCAGAACGAGGCTATCGTTTAGGCGACGCCATTTATACTTTACTGTTTTTACAATCTACGCATTTACCATATATTCGAATTACACCGAAAGGAATTTTCGATGTAATGAAGAATAAATTATTATTACCTGCAGTTATGCGTTAGGTTTAGTAGCATATTTTTTATTAGCGCCAGAGCAACAGCATACACTTTTACATCAAGGCGGTATTGACTAAAGGAGAGTAATGCAAGTGTTGAAATCAAAGAAACTATTAGTTGGCTTAGCATTTAGCGCCTTGTTTATCGGCGGATGTTCTAAAGATGCCTCTGAACCAGAAGAAGATATATCCAAAATAGAGGATGAACCAGCTATTGAGGAGCCTGTGAAGGAAGAGACAATTTTGGCACCATTAACGGGAGAGGCTGTTACAGAAGAAGTGACACAGCGACCAATTATTGTGACTGTTAACAATCATCCTGCAGCTCGACCTCAATCAGGATTGGCAGCGGCAGATATGATTTACGAAATGTTAGCGGAAGGAAATGTTACTCGTTTACTAGCAGTCTATCAAAGCGAATTACCAGAAAATATTGGGCCAGTACGAAGTGCACGTTCTTACTTTATTGATATGGCAAAAGGCTTTGATGCATTTTATGTAGCACACGGCTACAGTCCAGAGGCTAAAACGATGCTAAGCAATAATGTCGTTGATAATATTAATGGTATGAACTATGATGGCACACTATTTAAACGTTCTAATGATCGAGTAGCGCCACATAACTCCTATATAACTTCTGAAAATATATTAAATGGTGCTGAAAAAGTAGGCGCTTCAATGAATTACAGTGAAAAAGTACATCAGGCTTTTTATGAACCCGATGAACGTGGTAAAATAGGCGTTGAAACAAGTCAAGTTGACATTTACTATGGGAATAGTAATTCTTTCCACAACACGTATGTATATGATCATCAAACAAATCGTTATGGACGACAATCGGCAGGCGTAGAAACAAAGGATATGTTGACAGGTGAAGCATTAACAGTTGCAAATGTTTTATTTTTTGAAATGAAGCACCAAACAATTGATGATGTTGGCCGCCAAGATATTGATTTAACCTCTGGTGGAAATGCGTATGTATTTCAAAATGGTTATTTAAGAGAAGTGAAATGGGCTAATATCGATGGATTACCAATGGCTGTCGAAGAGACTGGCGAGCTTGTGAAGCTAGTTCCAGGAAAGTCATGGGTTCATTTCGTACCAGCTTCACCAGGGTTACAAGCAATGGTGAAAACGCAGCCTTAAGAGGGAGGAAAACCGCATGCAAATCGAAAAAATTCGAGGGCATCAAACAGATCAGTTATTTAAAGCAGTATTAGAACTGAAAGACATTGAAGAATGCTATAAATTTTTTGATGATTTATGTACGATTAGTGAGATACAATCGCTAGCACAACGATTTGAGGTAGCACATTTATTACGTTTAAAGAAAACCTATGAATCCATTAAAAAGGAGACAGGGGCAAGTACGGCAACGATTTCTCGTGTACGTCGATGCTTTGATTATGGAAATGATACATATGATGAAATGTTAGGTCGTTTGTATCCAGATGAAAAGCCATTTCAAGCGCCAAAAGAATAGTAAGTATGAGGCTGGGTAGAGTTTCTGCTCAGTCTTTTTCATTCTTTTGTAGAGAGTCATAAGCTATACTTGTAAACGGATAGATAGAAAAAGATAGGTGGTAAAATAGATGGATTATTTACAGTGGAGACATGTGTTCAAATTAGATCCAGCAAAGGAAATATCAGATGAAGCATTAGAAAAAATTTGTGAATCTGGAACAGATGTAATTTTAGTAGGCGGAACAGATGGGGTAACATTAGATGGCGTATTAGATTTACTTGTCCGCGTACGCCGTTTTGAAGTGCCGATAGCGCTGGAAATCTCTACGATTGATGCCGTAACGCCAGGCTATGACTATTATTTCATTCCAACAGTATTAAATAGTGATGACCCGAAATGGATTAAAAATTTACACCATGAGGCAATCAAAGAATATGGCGATATTATGGTGTGGGATGAGTTAGTCGCTGAAGGGTATTGCATTTTAAATCCAAATTGTAAAGTTGCAGAAGTAACACAAGCAAAGACAGATTTATCAGTAGATGATGTGGTTGCCTATGCACGCATGGCTGAAAACTTCTTTAAGTTACCTGTATTTTATTTAGAATATAGTGGTCAATATGGTGATATTGAAATGGTACGTGCTGTAAAAAATGAATTGCAAAAAACGAAACTATTTTATGGTGGCGGTATTACTTCTACTAAGCAAGCCTTGGAAATGGCACAGTATGCCGATACTGTCGTTGTAGGGAATATTATTTATGAAGATTTAAAAGCTGCGCTTGCGACTGTTAAGGCAGTTAAAAATGCGATATAATTAAGAACAAACGTTTGTAAGGTGGTGCAAAATGGAGCATTTAACAAAAAATTTATTAGTAGGAATGAACCCTGAACAAGAAAAAGCAGTGAAAACAACAGAAGGGCCATTACTTATTATGGCAGGTGCTGGTTCGGGAAAAACAAGAGTATTAACGCATCGTATTGCGTATTTAATCATAGAAAAAGAAGTATACCCATCGAAAATTTTAGCCATTACGTTCACGAATAAAGCAGCTCGTGAAATGCGCGAGCGTATAGATGGTATTCTCGGAAATGGAACAGGCGACAGCATGTGGGTATCAACATTTCACTCGATGTGTGTACGCATTTTACGACGCAATATTGAGCAGCTGGGTATCTCGCGCAACTTCTCGATTTTAGATTCTACTGACCAACTTTCTGTCATAAAGAATGTCTTGAAGGATGAAAATATTGACCCTAAGCGTTTTGAACCACGTGCAATCTTAAATGCTATTAGTTCAGCAAAAAATGAATGTATAACTGCAGATGAATATGCAGGGCAAATAAATGAAAATAATCCATATGAAAAAACGGTAGCGCGTGTTTATAAAGGATATGAAAAAAGATTACGACGCAATCAATCACTTGATTTTGATGATTTGATAATGACGACGATTACTTTATTTAAGCGAGTACCAGAAGTACTTGAATTTTATCAAAATAAATTTCAATATATCCATGTTGATGAATACCAAGATACAAATAAATCCCAATACTTACTTGTGCAATTACTTGCGAAGAAATTCAAAAATATTTGCGTAGTAGGGGATTCAGACCAATCCATTTATCGTTGGCGCGGAGCGGATATTGGGAATATCCTGTCCTTTGAAAAGGATTATCCAAATGCAAAGGTTATTATGCTAGAGCAAAATTACCGCTCAACAAAACGCATCCTTCAAGCTGCGAATGACGTCATTCAACATAACACAAGCCGTTACCCAAAAGAGCTGCGCACAGAAAACGCACATGGTGAAAAAATTGCTTTGTACAAGGCTTATAATGAGCAGGAAGAAGCTCAGTTTGTCGTACAAACAATCCAACAGCTGATGGAAAAAGATAATCGTTCATTCGATGACTTTGCCATTTTGTATCGTACGAATGCACAGTCTCGTGTAATGGAGGAAGTGTTAGTTAAGTCCAATATGGCTTATCAAATTGTCGGTGGTACAAAGTTCTATGACCGCAAAGAAATTAAAGATTTATTAGCTTATTTACGTCTCATTGCGAACAATGATGATGATTTATCACTTGCGCGTATTATTAATGAACCGAAGCGAAGTATTGGTGCTACCTCATTTGAAAAAATGGCGCGCTATGCAATCGATCAGGATCGCTCTATTTTTGATGCGATGAATGATCTCGTGTTTATGGGATTAACAGGGAAAGCTGCTGCTTCAGCAGAACATTTTTATGCAATGATTAAAGGCTTTACTGAAATGCAAAATTACTTGTCCGTTACGGAAATCGTAGAGCAAGTAATAGAGAAATCAGGCTATCGAGCAATGTTACAAAACGAAAAGAGCATTGAAGCGGAAAGTCGTTTAGAAAATATTGAAGAATTTTTATCTGTGACAAAATCATTTGAAGAACGTAGTGAAGATAAGAGCTTAATTGCCTTCTTAACTGATTTAGCACTAATTGCAGATATTGATGCGCTTGATAAGGAAGATGCATCTAAAGGCAATATCATTTTAATGACGATGCATGCCGCTAAAGGATTAGAGTTCCCTGTTGTATTCATTATTGGTATGGAAGAAAATATTTTCCCGCATTCTCGTTCTTTAGATGATAATGATGAAATGGAAGAGGAAAGGCGCCTTGCTTATGTCGGCATAACGCGAGCAGAGGAACGGTTGTATTTAACATGTGCACAATCTCGAACGATTTTTGGTCGTTCAAGCTTTAACAATGCTTCCCGTTTCTTACGTGAAATTTCAGAGGACATTTTAGAGTCCATCTCCAAAGGTGGTACGAGACCTGAAGTACCGTTTGCATCAAGTAATCGTTCGGCAAGTGGTTATCAAAAACGTACACTTGGCGCGCAACAGCATACACAACCAGCAACAGCACGCCTGCAAGCAACTGGAGGTGACCAGTTTGGTTGGAAAGCTGGAGATAAAGCGGTTCATAAAAAATGGGGAACAGGTATGGTTGTAAGCGTAAAAGGTGAGGGTGATAGTACAGAACTTGATATCGCTTTTCCACAACCAATTGGTATTAAGCGATTATTAGCTCAATTTGCACCTATTGAAAAAGCGTAAGCGGAGGAACTTAAATGAACGAAATTGAACAGCGCATAGCGGAGTTAAATAAATTATTGCATGAATATGGGCATGCGTATTACGTGTTAGATAATCCTCTTGTGGCAGATAGTGTATATGATCAACTATTACATGAGCTCATTGCATTAGAAGAGGCCAATCCTTCACTGATTTATCCTGATTCACCGACACAGCGTGTTGGCGGTGCTGTCATTGAGGGATTTAAAAAAGTGACGCATGATTATCCGATGCTAAGTCTGTCCAACGCATTTGATGAAGCGGGCTTACGTGAGTTTGACCGAAAAATTCGTCAAGCAATCGGTGATCACTTTTCGTATGTATGTGAACTGAAAATTGATGGTCTTGCCATTTCCCTAAAATATGAGAATGGTGTTTTTGTCCAAGGCGCAACACGTGGTGATGGCGTAGTTGGTGAGGATATAACAGCGAATTTAAAAACAATTCGTGCTGTACCACTTCGATTAAAAGAGCCAATTACGATTGAAGTGCGTGGCGAAGCATATATGCCTAAAAAGTCATTTGAAAAATTGAATACACAGCGTGCTGAAAACGGTGAAGAACTATTTGCGAATCCTCGAAATGCCGCTGCTGGCTCATTACGTCAATTAGATCCGAAAATTGCCGCAAGTCGTCAACTATCAACCTTCATTTATGCAATTGGAGGAGATGGTGAGGCGTACGGTATTGATGGGCATGGCGAGATGCTAGATTATTTAGAAGGACTTGGCTTCCCATCAAATAAAGAACGTCAACGCTGTGCGTCAATCGAGGAAGTATTAACTTTTATCGAAACATGGACAGAAAATCGTCCGAATTTAGCCTATGAAATAGATGGTATCGTAATTAAGGTCGATCGTTTTGCGCAGCAAGATGAACTCGGCTATACAGCAAAAAGTCCACGCTGGGCAATTGCCTACAAATTCCCCGCAGAGGAAGTTGTAACGACATTGCTTAATATCGATTTAACAGTAGGTCGAACTGGCGTCGTGACACCAACGGCAATTTTAGCACCTGTACAAGTAGCGGGTACAACTGTGCAACGAGCATCTTTACACAATGAAGATTTAATTCGTGATAAAGATATTCGAATTGGGGATACGGTCATTATCCGAAAAGCAGGCGACATTATCCCACAAGTAGTCGGTGTATTACTAGAACAACGCCCAGAGGACTCAATTCCTTTTGAAATGCCAGCAAATTGCCCTGTTTGCGATAGTGAGCTTATTCGAATTGAGGGAGAAGTAGCCTTGCGCTGTGTAAATCCAGCATGTTTTGCACAAATTGCCGAGAGCATTAAATACTTTGTCTCCCGTAACGCCATGAACATTGATGGACTTGGTGAAAAGGTTGTTGAGCAGCTATTGCTTGCAGATTTAATTCATGATGTATCTGATTTATATCAGTTAACAGTGGAGCAATTAGTTGAGCTAGAGCGTATGGGCGAAAAATCAGCTACAAACTTAGTGAATGCTATTCAAGCATCGAAGGATAATTCGATGGAACGTCTACTTATTGGTTTAGGTATACGACATGTTGGCGAGAAGGCGGCGAAGATTGTCTCAGAAGAATTTGAGACGATGGAAGGCGTAATGGCTGCAACTGAGGAGCAGCTCGTAGCCATTCATGAAATTGGCGATAAAATGGCATCTTCACTCGTTGAATATTTTGCCAATGAAGATGCACGTGCCGTTATTAAGCGTCTTGCTGAAGCGGGTGTCAATATGACATATAAAGGCAAAAAAGTAGAGGTCGTCGTAGGTGACAATCCGTTTGCAGGGAAGACAATCGTACTAACTGGTAAACTTGAGCAATTGACACGGAACGATGCAAAGGCGAAAATAGAAGAGTTAGGTGGAATTGTCACAGGAAGTGTCAGTAAAAAAACGGATCTTGTTATAGCTGGTTCGGATGCAGGATCTAAACTGACAAAGGCACAACAATTAGGCATTGAAGTTTGGAACGAGGACGACCTAATTGAGCAACTAACTTAAACAATAAGTAAAAGATAAGCACTGTCAGATATTTGCGCTACGTAAGCGTAATAGAACAGTCGCCAAAGACGAATCTGATAATGAGTAAAGGGGTACTAAAATAATGAAGTCATTTCGACTCATTCCAGCAATTGTAGCTGCTGCAATGCTAGTCGGCTGTGTGCCTTCGAACAAGAAGGAGACAGAGCTTACACAGGAAACGCAACAGGAAAAAGCGGAAACAACAATTATTCCAAGTCTACAGATTGATGAATCTTTCTATAAAACACTAATACCATATAAAGAAAGTGCAAGCCGTGGGTTAGTCGTTTCGAATATTTACACGAAATATGATATGAAGGAAGTAGAAACAGGATTAATGCGCCTTTCTCAAAATGAGTTTGACACAGAAAACTACTATTTCCAAGAAGGACAATATTTAGCTGAAAGCACAGTAAGTTCTTGGTTAGCACGTAGCTCGCAAACAGAGGATGGTTTAAACCCACCAACTACTGATGCGATGACAGCAGAAGAGCGAGCAACGAAAGCGCCTATTTATTTATCTCATATTGTGGAGCAAAATTATTTAAAGAAAACAGATGATAATAAGGTGAAATTAGCTGGTATATCAATAGGGCTCGCTTTGAATTCTATCTATTATTATCAAAAAGAAAAATATGGTGAGTATTACGAGGAGCCTATTCCTGAGTCTGCGCTTGTAGAGCAAGGCAAAAAAATGGCGGCCGAAATTGTTTCCCGTATGCGTACACGTGATGAATTAAAAGATGTACCGATTGTCGTTGGTTTGTTTAAACAGCAAGCACGCAACGAAATAATTCCAGGTACGTATTTTACTTACGGTGTGGCAAAAGAGGGCCAAAATGATATTGGCGATTGGCAACCTCTTGATGAAGAATATGTGATGTTCCCAACAGATGACACACATGATACTTATCGAGATGTTAGTAATAACTTCAAAAACTTCAAGCAAGATGTCGATAAATATTTTTCTAACTATACAAGTGTTATTGGCACAGGCTTCTATCAAAATAAAAAAATACAAAAGCTAACGATTGAAATTCCAATCCAATTTTTCGGTACTGCTGAAATTATAGGCTTTACACAATATTTGACGGGCGCCCTTATCAATCAGTTTGATAATATAAATGTCGAAGTGAGCATTACTTCTATTAATGGGCCAGAGGCTTTAATTATGAAAGAAGCGAATGATAAAGACCCGTATGTACACGTTTATGAATAAAAAATAGTCAGCCTTGTGCTGGCTATTTTTATGCAAATTCGCGCTTCAATCCAATAGTTTTTGTTTAATAGAAGTGGACAATGTCCATCATACGTAAGTAGTTGTTAGGAAAGCCTCCATGAAATGGAGACAAGCTAACGAGGATAGTCTTTGTTCAACAAAAGAAGACATGTCAGGACAACACTTTGTTATAGTAGTGAAAGTTTCTGTATTTTTGGTGAAAGTTGTGATTTTTAATAGGAAAAATGTTATGATTATTGGCATGGTTAACTTTATTCAACCCTATTGTTATCAACAAAAACAATGAATTGGATCGTATTCGGAGGTGTAAAAAATGGCAAAATTAACAAAAGAAGAAGTTAAGCACGTTGCGAACTTAGCACGTCTTGCAATTACAGAAGAAGAAGCCGAAAAATTTGCTGAGCAACTTGGGAAAATTACTGACTTTGCAGAGCAGCTAAACGAGTTAGATACTACAAATGTTGAACCAACAACACACGTATTACCATTAGTAAACGTAATGCGTGAAGACGTGGCAACAAAAGGTCTAGACCGTGATGTAATGATGTTAAACGTAAAAGAACAAGAAGATGGTCAAGTAAAAGTACCAGCTATCATGTAATACTAAAAAATAGGAGGATTCCTCATGACGTTATTTGAACGTTCAGCAAAGGAGCTACAAGCTGAAATTAAAGCTGGTAACCTAACAATCGCTGACTTAACAAAAGAAGCATATGAACGCGTAACAAAGCTTGACGGCGATGTACAAGCATTCCTTGCTTCAAACGAAGAAAAAGCAACTGCACAAGCAGCTGAAATGGACAAAGTGCCATTTGAAGAACGTGGACCACTTTTTGGTCTTCCTATTGGTGTAAAAGACAATATCGTAACAGAAGGCTTAGAAACAACTTGTGCTTCTAAAATCCTTGAAGGATTTATGCCTATTTACGATGCGACAGTCGTTAATAAGCTACGCGAAGCTGGCATGATTACAATCGGTAAATTGAACATGGACGAGTTTGCAATGGGTTCATCAAATGAAAACTCATACTATAAAACAACAAAAAATCCATGGAACTTAAATCACGTACCAGGTGGTTCTTCAGGTGCGTCTGCGGCAGCAGTTGCAGCAGGAGAAGTACCATTCTCACTTGGTTCAGATACAGGTGGTTCAATCCGTCAACCAGCAGCATATTGCGGTGTCGTAGGGATGAAACCTACATACGGTCGTGTATCTCGCTTTGGACTAGTAGCATTTGCTTCTTCATTAGATCAAATCGGACCAATTACACGTAATGTTGAAGACAATGCGCTATTACTAGAAGCTATTTCAGGATTAGATACTAATGATTCAACTTCAGCAAATGTAGAAGTACCAAACTTCGCAGCAGCATTGACTGGCGATGTAAAAGGTTTACGTATTGCTGTACCAAAAGAATTTTTAGGTGATGGTGTTGGCGAAGCGGCACGTCAATCAGTACTTGATGCACTAGAAGTACTAAAAGGCTTAGGTGCGACAGTAGAAGAAGTATCACTTCCACATTCTAAATATGCACTTGCGGCGTACTATATCCTTTCTTCTTCTGAAGCGTCATCAAACCTTTCTCGTTTTGATGGTATCCGTTATGGTTTCCGCGCAGAGAACGTTAATAACTTAATGGACCTTTACAAAGAAACACGCGCACAAGGCTTTGGTGATGAAGTAAAACGCCGTATCATGCTAGGAACTTATTCACTTAGCGCTGGTACTTATGATGCTTATTACAAAAAAGCACAGCAAGCACGTACACTAATTAAAGCTGACTACGACAAAGTATTTGAAGACTTTGATGTAATCATTGGTCCTACAGCACCAACGCCAGCATTTAAAATTGGTGAAAATGTTGATGATCCTATGACGATGTATGCTAACGATATTTTAACAATTCCAATGAACTTAGCGGGTGTGCCAGCGATTTCAATTCCATGTGGCTTTGAAAACGGTCTACCATTAGGCTTACAAATCATTGGTAAATACTTCGATGAAGCAACAATTTACCGTGTAGCGCATGCATTCGAGCAAGCTACGGAATTCCATAAAGAAGTTCCTCAAATTTGGGAGGGAAAATAACATGAACTTTGAAACAGTCATTGGTTTAGAAGTACACGTTGAGTTAAAAACAAACTCAAAAATCTTCTCGCCAGCGCCAGCTCACTTCGGTGCTGAACCAAATACAAATACAACAGTAATCGACCTAGGCTATCCTGGTGTCCTTCCTGTCTTAAATAAAAATGTTGTAGATTTCGCAATGCGTGCAGCACTTGCACTAAACATGGAAATCGAGCAAGAAACAAAATTTGACCGTAAAAACTACTTCTATCCAGATAATCCGAAAGCATATCAAATTTCACAATTCGATAAGCCAATTGGGAAAAACGGTTGGATTGATATTGAAGTAGATGGTTATACAAAACGTATCGGTATTACGCGCCTTCATATGGAAGAAGATGCTGGTAAACTATCTCATGCTGGCGACCATTCTTTAGTGGACTTTAACCGTCAAGGTACACCGCTTGTAGAAATCGTTTCTGAGCCAGATCTTCGCACAGCAAATGAAGCGTATGCTTATCTTGAAAAATTAAAATCGATTATCCAATATACAGATGTTTCAGATTGTAAAATGGAAGAAGGTTCACTGCGTTGTGATGCCAACATTTCAATTCGCCCATATGGCCAAGAAGAATTCGGTACAAAAACAGAGCTTAAAAACCTTAACTCATTTAACTACGTACGTCGCGGTATTGAGCATGAAGAGTTACGCCAAGCGGACGTATTACTTTCAGGTGGCGTGATTGATCAAGAAACGCGTCGCTTTGATGAAAAAACAGGTAAAACGATTTTAATGCGTGTGAAAGAAGGAACGGATGATTATCGTTACTTCCCAGAGCCAGATTTAGTGCGTCTGTCAATCGACGATGAGTGGTTAGAGCGCGTAAAATCAGAAATCCCTGAACTTCCAGATGCTCGTAAAAAACGTTATGTTGAAGATTTAGGATTAACTTCATATGATGCTGGCGTGCTTGTTATTTCTAAAGAAATTTCTGATTTCTTTGAAGCAATGGTAGCTGAAGGCGCGGATGCAAAACTTTCTGCAAACTGGTTGATGGGTGATGTTTCTGCCTATTTAAATGCTGAACAAAAAGATCTTAAAGATACTGCATTAACTCCAGAAAACCTAGCAGGCATGGTGAAATTAATTACGGACGGTACAATTTCTTCTAAAATCGGTAAAAAAGTATTTACGGAGTTAGTCGAAAATGGTGGTTCAGCTAATGACATCGTGAAGGCAAAAGGATTAGTACAAATTTCTGATGAGGGTGCATTATTAGCAATTGTCACAGAAGTATTAGATAACAATGCACAATCAATTGAGGACTTTAAAAACGGTAAGGATCGTGCAATTGGCTTCTTAGTTGGACAAATTATGAAAGCTACAAAAGGCCAAGCGAACCCACCAATGGTTAACAAATTATTACAACAAGAAATTGCTAAACGCTAATTCTTTGTTTTTACAATGAGTCAAGAGAGTGAATTCACTTTCTTGGCTTTTTAAATGCAAAAATTGTACATACTAACAAATCGTATAACACTAAATAGTTGTCTAAAAAGAGTATTCATAGCAAAATATAGAATAGAACAATCACTTCACTAAAAAAGGGGATAAGTATATGAAAACTGAACAACAATATTTTGAAGAAGCCATTTCAATTCAACAATATATGGACAATATGACAACACTTAAAGAAGACAGCTTCCGTATTTATGATGGCTTTGAAGTGCCAATGAATGATGGTTTTGTAGCTTTATTGAAGGACAAGCAACCGAAAATTTTAACAATTACTGAAGATTGGTGCGGTGATGCGATGTTAAATAATCCGATTATACGCCGTGTTGCAGAGGCAGCTGGATTAGATATGCGCACAGTATTACGTGATGCAGATACAGATTTAATTGACCGTTATTTAACAAACGGTGGCCGTGCAATTCCAATGTATATTTTATTAAATGAAGCAGGTCAGGTTATAGGGAAATGGGGACCACGTGCGCCTGAATTACAGGATATTGTTGTGAAGAAAAGAGCGACATTACCAGACAAAGAAGATCCAACGTTTGAGGACGCACAAAAAGCACTTTACAGTGAAATTCGCGAAGATAATATTACGAACAAACAAAATTGGACATATGTATACGAGGATTTCAAGAAACATGTCACAGCAGCATTGCAATAATCTGGCATTGCTTAATCAAAGCTGTAACGTACAATACGTGTTTATTTTGGCGTATTAAAAGCATTTGGTGTAATTTGAGTTGCAAGGCGTAGTACTTTGCAGGAAATCATCAGTGCAACATTTCAATGGTTTATTCGTTGAAAGTATTAGAATCTTATGAAGCAGGAAGGTATGTTATGAAACGAGCAAGAATCATTTATAATCCTACATCTGGGCGAGAAGCGTTTAAAAAGCATCTACCAGAAGTATTGGAGAAACTAGAGGTAGCAGGCTATGAGACATCTTGTCACGCAACAACTTGTGAAGGCGATGCTATAGAAGCAGCAAAAAACGCAGTAGAACGTGGATTTGATATTATCATAGCAGTTGGTGGAGATGGTACGTTAAATGAGGTTGTTTCTGGTGTAGCCCAATTCGAAAAGCGTCCGAAGATTGGCCTTATTCCAATGGGGACAACGAATGATTTTGCACGTGCTGTCCATATTCCACGAAATATTGATGAAGCCGTTGATATTATTATTAAAGGCGATACCTTACCAGTTGATGTTGGATTGTTAAATGGAGAACGCTATTTCATCAATATCGCTGCTGGGGGACGTATTACTGAGCTAACATACGAAGTGCCAAGCAAGATGAAAACAATGCTAGGGCAGTTAGCATATTATTTAAAAGCAGTTGAAATGATTCCTTCCATTAAGGCATCACATATGCGTATTGAATATGATGGTGAAGTATTTGATGGAGATGCAATGATGTTTTTATGTGGCTTAACGAATTCTGTAGGAGGCTTTGAAAAGCTTGCACCAGATGCAAGCATAAATGATGGCTACTTCACTTTATTAGTATTAAAAAAAGTAAGCCTTCCAGAATTTATTCAACTTGCGGCAATGGCGTTACGAGGCGAACATTTAAAGGATGATCGTGTTATTTATAAAAAGGCAAGTGTTGTAAAAGTTACGACGGAAAACGAAGTGCATTTAAATCTAGATGGCGAGTATGGTGGAGATGCGCCTGCAACATTTGAAAACTTGAAACGCCATATTGAACTTTTTGTACCAATTGAAGACATTCGTGAGGAAGATCGTATTTAAATTTCATCATATGGAACAATTGGAAGATAGGTGTAAATAATTTTAGCGATTTTACACTTATTTGTTAATAATCTCCTTAGAAATTGGGATTGTGAACGAATTAAGAAAAATGTTTGGCGAATATACGTATATTAAATGAACAATATTTGAAACCTTTATATTAGGCCGAAGTTTCGGTCCATTATAAAGGTTTTTTGCGTTGGAATAGTAGAAAATATGGGTAGAGGTAAGGGAAAGGAAGTGGTGCAATGTGTATAAGTCACAGGAAAGAAAGCTTATCTGGTTAAGCTTTGGTGTTGCGATTATCATGCTACTTTCCATACTTGGAAGAATATTTGGTAGTTAGGAGGGCAATGAGATGATTAATGAATCAGCAGTCTTTTGGAGTCGTGCATTAACAGAGCTTACGTTATCATTCCACATCATTTATGCAACGATTGGTGTTGGCGTGCCGTTAATGATTATGATTGCGCAATGGACTGGTTATAAAAAGAATGATGAGCATTATATATTAATGGCACGACGTTGGGCACGAGGTTTCGTCATTACCGTTGCTGTAGGGGTCGTTACAGGTACAGCAATCGGTTTACAATTATCGTTACTATGGCCGAATTTTATGCAACTTGCAGGGCAAACTATAGCATTACCACTCTTTATGGAAACCTTTGCATTCTTCTTTGAAGCCATTTTCTTAGGTATCTACTTATATACTTGGGATCGTTTCGATAGTCAGAAAAAACATATGCTCCTTCTAATACCTGTTGCTGTAGGTGCATCGATGTCTGCAGTTTTTATAACAATCGTCAACGCCTTTATGAACGCACCACAAGGCTTTGACATAGTGGATGGTCAGCTCATTAATATTCAACCATTTCTAGCAATGTTTAACCCAGCAATGCCCACTAAAGTCGCGCACGTGCTTGTAACCGCATACATGACATCCGCATTTGTGTTGGCAGCAATCGCAGGTTATCGTATGCTTAGAGGTTCAGATCATATTTATCATAAAAAATCATTATTTTTACTAATGAAAATTGGCTTAGTTTCGTCCATTGCAGCAGCCATTATAGGAGATTTCTCAGGTAAATACTTAGCGGAATACCAACCAGAAAAATTAGCTGCAGCAGAATGGCATTTTGAAACAACAGATAAAGCATCGCTTATTTTACTAGGTGTATTGGATGGCGAAGAGGTGAAGTATGCTATAAAGGTACCATATGCATTAAGTATACTTGCACGTAATAATCCAAATGCAGAAGTAATCGGTTTAGATCAATTTGCGGAGGAAGACCGACCACCGCTCTATATCCACTATCTGTTTAACATCATGGTCTTTATCGGCATGTTCATGGTTTTAGTATCATTACTTTACGTAGTAGGTAAACCAAGAGGTTGGCAGTTTATTCATTCTCGGTGGTTTAGATGGGTTATCGTTGCGGGTGCACCACTGTCCATAATTGCCATTGAAGCAGGCTGGTGGCTTGCAGAGGTTGGACGTCAACCATGGATATTATACGGTATTATGCGAACACCAGAGGGAGCTACAACGAGCGATCACGTCGATTTAATGATGCTGTTATTCTCAGGTGTGTACGCCGTACTTGGAGTTGGTAGTATTGTCGTATTAATTCGAATGTTTAAAAAGAACCCGATTGAGCGAGAAATTGAAGATCGCAATACGGAAAAGGGCGGTGACATCATATGACATTAGAAGTATTAGGGATTTCAGTATTGTGGATTTTCCTTTTTGGTTATGTGATGATCGCATCCATTGATTTTGGTGCAGGTTTTTTCAATGCGTACAGTCTCCTTATTGGGAAAAACCATATCATAACGAATATTATTAAACGATATTTATCGCCTGTATGGGAAGTAACGAATGTCTTTTTAGTATTTTTCTTTGTAGGAATTGTAGGATTTTTCCCTCAAACAGCATTTTACTATGGCACGATTTTGCTTGTGCCAGTAAGTATTTCATTAGTGCTACTGGCGATTCGCGGCTCGTACTATGCCTTTGAATCGTATGGTGCACGAGGACATATCGGTTATTCTCTCACATATGGCGTAACAGGCTTACTTATTCCAGCCTCACTTTCTGTAGTATTCGCTATTGCAGGTGGTGGCTATGTGGATATGGTGGAAGGGCAACCAGTATTAAATTATTGGACACTGTATACGAGTACATTTGCATGGAGTATTGTCGTACTAAGCATAGCGGCTGTCCTTTATATATCCGCAGTATTTTTAACGTGGTATGCACATAAAGCAAATGACGCAGAGGCAACAAAGTTAATGCGAAAATATGCATTAATTTGGGCCGCGCCATTAATGATTAGTGCACTGGGCATTATGTATGAAATGAAATCCATTAACCCAGAAAGCTATCAACATATGGTCAACTTATGGTGGATGTTTGCCATTTCAGCAGTATTATTTATTATCACGGTCATATTGCTATGGATGCGAAAAAATTATGGGCTTGCTGTAGGATTATTAATCGCCCAATTCGCGGTAGCATTTTTTGCTTATGGTATTGCGCAATACCCATATTTACTGTATCCATATTTAACAATCTACGACAGCTTTACAAATACACAAATGGCCATTGCATTAGTCATCGTATTCGTTTTAGGATTATGCCTGCTTCTGCCTTCACTCTATTTATTGTTGAAACTATTCTTATTTAACAAAAATTATGTGACAGGGAAAGAAGACCATCATGCATAGGAGGTTACATCGATGGAAAAAATTGAAATTTTTTATGCACCATTTATAGTAGTGATTATTAGTATTATCATTATGTTTTGGTGGGCACCAAAAGATGATTATGTAAGGAACAATAAGAGAAAGGGTCGCGAATAGCGGCTCTTTTTTACACTGTATAGGCTAAAACTATTGATCAATTGAAGATACGCTAAGGAAAACGAGGAGTTCATTCACATTGCGAGTCATGGTGTTTCAGGCAGAATAGCATGATAATTTCATGCCTTGTTCTTTTTTCCTCCGCTATCACATGCTACAATAAGAAGATTGAAATGGAGGATGTACGAATGTCAGCACCCGTAAAAAAGAATGACCAACTTACAGTTTATATAGAAGATTTAACACATGATGGCAATGGTGTCGCAAAAGTCGATGGCTATCCATTATTTATTCAAGGTGCATTACCGAATGAAACTGCAGAAGTACACGTTTTAAAAACGTTAAAAAATTATGGCTTTGCAAAAGTGAAAGAAATTATTAAAGCGTCACCAGATCGAGTAGATGCAGCTTGCGATTATTTTAAGCAATGCGGTGGCTGTCAGTTACAGCATCTATCCTATGAGGGGCAGTTAAAGTGGAAGGAAAATATGGTGCGAAATGTTATGCAACGTTTAGGCAAAATCGACGCACCTGTTTTACCAGTGAAGGGCATGGAGGAGCCATGGCAATATCGCAATAAAGCTCAAATACCATTTTCCACAAATGACGCAGGACAAGTCATTGCTGGCTTCTACAAAACAAAATCACATACAATTGTTGATATGGACCGTTGTCTAATCCAAACAGGCGAAGCGGACGCGATTCTTTCTGGATTAAAAAAAGAATTAACGGCAATTGGTGTTCAACCTTATAATGAAGCATCACATGATGGGATGCTGCGTCACGTCGTTATCCGAACTGCACGTGCAACTGGAGAGGTGATGGTTGTACTCGTTACGAAAAAGAAAAAATTCCCGCAAAAAGAAGCGGCTGTAGCGAGCATTTTAAAGCTAGTGCCAAACGTGACATCTATTATGCAAAACATCAATAGCGATAAAACAAACGTTATATTTGGGGATGAAACGATCAACCTTTGGGGCAAAGATGTAATCATTGATTCTATCGGTGATGTGCGCTTTGAAATTTCGGCACGCTCTTTCTACCAAGTAAATCCTCAGCAAACAGAAGTACTATACAAGCAAGCGTTAGACTACGCTGATTTACAAGGGCATGAACGCGTCATTGATGCCTACTGCGGTATCGGTACCATTTCTTTATTCCTTGCACAAAAAGCGAAGGCCGTAATGGGTGTCGAAATCGTTCCACAAGCTATTGAAGATGCAAAACGCAACGCAGAGCTAAACGGCTTTACCAATACGTACTTCGAGGCAGGACCAGCAGAAGAAGTGATTCCACGCTGGTACAAGGAAGGCAAGGAAGCAGACGTCCTTGTTGTAGATCCACCACGTAAAGGATGCGATGAAGCACTTTTACAAACAATTTTAGAGCAACGCCCAAAACGAGTTGTTTACGTATCCTGTAACCCAGCAACACTCGCACGTGACCTTCGCATATTGGAAGATGGCGGATACAAAACACAAGAAATTCAACCAGTTGATATGTTCCCACATTCTACACATTGTGAGGCGGTTGCTTGGTTGGAATTAGCTTAATGTAAAAAGAACGAATTTTCGAGGAGAGAATTCGTTCTTTTTTCTTGAACTGACGAGTTGTTTTTTACATGGGAGCAACTGCTTAAAATTTATTTATATAAGCTTAAAGCCATACTAGAAAAGGTTTCAAGCTGTTTTTACCAAAATTTTCTTGTATGAAAATATAAATAATTTTGCTAAGATATCTTTTGAAATAATTTACCTTTAATACGGTCCAGAGAGGCTGAAAAGGGCTATATGATACTTTAAGTTATTATGCTAGTAATATCTTTGTTTATTCATGCCCTTTTGTCCAATCTGACGAAAGGGCATTTATTTTGCATTTTAGCTGTGAGTACACAACTAACGTACCTCTTTTAAAGGAAGTCCCGTGAGGCTTAAAAGGAGAATGGAAACGTTATATTTATATAGATACATCCATTCATTCGTAAATAAAAGAGATTTATTTCATCTAGAACATACTGGAGGAGAGTAGAATGGATTATCGAAAAAAAACCGTGGTCGCATCGGTAGCAGGTTTAACATTAGAAGGCATGGACATCATGTTTATCTCATTTGCGATGACAATGATTATTGCGGAATTTAACATTGATTTAGCAACGGGAGGACTTATTTCTTCTATAACGAATGTAGGGATGCTATTAGGAGGAATTGTTTTCGGCGTTTTAGCAGATAAGTATGGCAGGGTAAAGGTCTTTACGTATACCGTCATCTTGTTTGCAATTGGTACAGCGTTAACAGGATTAGCGACTAGCATTGAACAAGTGTATCTATTTAGATTTATTGCAGGAATAGGTGCTGGGGGAGAATACGGTATTGGTATGGCGCTTGTTGCAGAAGCTTGGCCGAAAAATAAACAAGGGCGTGCATCTTCCTATGTCAGTGTAGGTGCGCAGTATGGCGTTATTTTAGCAGCATTACTAAGTGCAATCATTCTTCCTACTTTAGGATGGAGAGCATTATTCTTTGTTGGAGTAGTACCTGTTATTTTTGCCTTTATCGTAAGAAAAAATTTAGACGAATCTCCTGAGTGGCTTGCCGCTCAGAAAAATAAAAAGGATAGTAAGAAAGCTGAAAAGGGTAAGTTGGTACAATTGTTTGAAACGCCACGAACAGCGATTACAACAATTTCACTAATTATAATGGCAACAGTTCAAATTGCTGGTTATAACGGATTAATGATTTGGTTACCATCAATGCTGCAACAGTCGCAAGGCTTATCTGTTTCAAGCTCTGCGATATGGACAATTAGTACAGCTGTAGGCATGATTGTTGGTATGTTAACCTTTGGACTATTTTTAGACCGATTTGGCGCAAAGCGTGCCTTTGGTGTCTTCCTTATTGCCTCAGCATGCGCTGTATTCTTATACTCTTATGCTACTGGTAGTGTGAGTGTTCTAATCGGTGGCGCAATTGTTGGATTCTTCTCAAATGGCATGTTCGCTGGATATGGAGCGTTGATTGGTAGTCTATATCCCGTTCAAATTCGAAGTACGGCAACAAACACAATCTTTAACTTTGGTCGAGCGATAGGCGGTTTTTCACCTATCCTTGTCGGCTATATTTTACAAAGTTATGATATGAAAGTTGCGATGCTTTACTTAGCAGGCTTATATTGTATGTCCTTTATTGTTATGTTAATGCTCAAAAAAGAGAATATAGCGAATGTAAGCGAAACTATATAACATTGATTTAACCATCAATTAAAATGCCTTTGCGTTTTAATTGATGGTTTTTTATAAAATAGGAGTTGCTTTGAAGCTTTATCCATCCAGCTGAAATAGCAGGCACTCGGAAGAATAAATTGTTCGATTATTGTTATATTTATTTCAATTAATTATTGTATGAAAGCGTTTTATTTGTCATTTTTTTATAATAAGGCGCAGTAAATCTTATGAAACATAGTAAATTTATCGTTGACATAGAAAAAATGCAATAATATAATTATTTCAAACAATTAAATAAACCTCACTTTTCCGATAGTGAGGTAGAGGCGCGACAGTTAACAGTACCTAATGGAGTCCGAGAAGACGAAGAGATTAGGTAGAAGGAAATGTCGCCGAAGTGTATGGTGAGTTCTCGCCATCATATGCTGGGTCTGTAGCGAATAGCTGCAGGACTGTCTTCATAAACATAGCTGTTTATGAAGTTGTGCTATCTCTGTTTAGACAAACAGTGGGAATTTTAAATGGTCGATTCATTTTTAGTTTCTAAATGAGTAGATCATTTTTGTGTTAGACAGATTCTTTTGCACAAAGAATCTGTCTTTTTATTTATCTATAACATATCGGAAATAGAGGGAATTTGGAGGAATTATTATGGAAAATACATCAACATTATATTATGAATTTTTACCGACTGACGGTCAAAAAATAAACGTGAACCCAGATAAAACAGCATTACTAATCGTAGATATGCAACATCAGTTTATTAGCCGAGATGGATTAGATGCACAAGTTGCAAGAGAAAAGGGCATGTTTGAACAATGGGAATACTTCTTTAATCGTATCGACACTTTAACAATTCCGAACAATAAAAAACTTTTAGAGTTTTTCCGTACAAATAAATTAGAAGTAACATTTGGTCGTATTGCATGCCATCATAAAGATGGACGAGATCGTTCTCCAGTACAACGACGTCCAGGTTGGAACAATATTTTATTGCCTATCGGTGACCCAGGAGCGGAGATGGTGGAGGAGCTAAAGCCACTTGATGATGAAATTGTAGTCAATAAAACGACAGATAGCGTATTAAGTGGAACGAATTATGAATTTTTACTGCGCAATATGGGCATTGAAACAGTAGTTTGTACAGGTGTTGTAACTGACCAATGTGTTGCTTCAACCGTTCGCAGCTTAGCTGACGCAGGCTTTGAAGTTATTTTAGTTGAAGATGCATGTGCAGCAGCAACGCAACAGCTTCATGATGCAGAAATTATGATTATGAATCAAATTTATTGCCAAGTGATGAGCACTGATGAAGTAATTGATTTAGTAACGGAAGAACTAGCAAAAAGCAACCCAGTGAATGTGTGAGAGGAAATAGACTATGAGTCAAACAGCCAATAATCATACACCACAGTTAAAGCGTGTTTTAACATTAAAAGATTTAGTCATATATGGTATTGCTTTTATGACACCGATTGCGCCAGCTTATATTTATGGCTTTGCAGCAGAGTCTACAGGCGGCATGTTGCCATTAGCCTACTTGATTGCGATGGTTGCCATGATGTTTTCTGCCTATAGTTACGGTCGAATGGCTGCTGTTTTTCCAAATGGAGGGTCCACTTATACATATACGCAACGTGCAATTAATCCGCATTTAGGTTTTTTTGCAGGGTGGGCAATGTTTATGGACTATGTTTTAGTGCCCCTCATTGTATTTATGGTAGGTGCTTCATATGCGAATGCCTTAATACCATCTGTTCCGTATTGGGTATGGGTCTTATTAATTGCAGGTATTATTACGACTGTAAATATTCTAGGGATTGGTATCGCTGCAAAAACAAATCAAATCCTCGTTATATTTATGGGAATTGTAGTCGTTATTTTCGTGATTTTTTGTGTGAAGACAATTGTTGGTGGGGAAAGTAGTACGTCGCTCTTTTCTGTTGTACCATTCTTCAACGATGAAAAATTCGTTATGTCTGCCATTATTTCTGGTGCAGCAATGGCCTGCTTTTCATTTTTAGGGTTTGATTCGATTACAACGCTTTCAGAAGAGGCAGTTAATCCAAAAGATGATATTTGGAAGGCAGCTATTTTAGCTTGTTTAATTGGAGGACTTATTTTTATTGGACAAGCTTATGTAGCACAGCTCGTATGGCCTGATGTGACAAACTTTAGCTCAGCTGATACGGCTCTATTTGATATAGCGGAAAAAGCAGGTGGTGCCGTTCTTGCAACGCTTTATACTGTTGCGATTATTGTATCGACAATAACAGCTGGTTTAACAGGTCAAGCAAGTGCATCTCGTTTAATGTTCAGTATGGGGCGTGATGAGGTACTTTCCAAAAAGTTTTTCACACATTTACATCCAAAATATCAAACACCAATATACAATATTTTATTAATGTGTGTCATTAGTGTTTTAGGAGCGCTGTTTTTATCAGCGAATTTCGTGGCAGAATTAATGAACTTTGGTGGCCTGACAGGATTTATGTTTGTTAACTTATCAGTAATCGTATATTACTTCTTCCGAAAAAAAGAAAAGAAAATAATTCGATACTTATTAATTCCAGGGTTAGGATTCGGTATTTGTTTCTACTTATTTATTAATTTATCACCGATGACATTGAAGATAGGCTTTTTGTGGCTAGCAATCGGTTTTATTTATGCTTTCATTACGACAAAAGGCTTCAAGAAGAAACCACTCACTTTTTCGGATTTATAAAATACCTTTGCAAGCAGACAACAACGTCGCAGAAAAAAGTGTTAGATTGATGTAAGCAATCTAACACTTTTTCTCTTTTGTCCCAAATTAATTTTGTTTAAGGAAGTCTTTATCCAAATACGCTGGATTCGGATATTTATAAAAACCTTCCCCTGAAGAAGCACCCATTTTCCCTAAATCAATATACTCTGCTTTAATTTTTTCCGCAATGATTTTTGCCATTGGATCTATTTCCGCTTTCATCATATTTAAGTTATATGGTGTCTCCATGCCAACTATATCTAAAAAGCCGAAAGGACCTAATGGTGAGCCTGTTGAAATCATCCAGTTTTTATCAATTGTATGTGGGTCTGCAATATCATTTGCCCAAAGCCCCATCCCAGCACTTAAAAAGGGAACAGATAATGTATTTAAAATATAGCCTGGTTGTTCTTTCTTTAAATGGAATGGAATCATGCCAATTGTACGTGCAAATTCAACGACTTGTTCAGTGTACTGTGGATCAGTACCAGCATGACCCATTATTTCGGCTGTATTGTTTTTCCAAATTGTATTTGCAAAATGTAATGCTAAAAACTTCTCAGGTCGTCCTGTAAATTGAGCAAACTGACTAGGTAGCAGTGTTGAAGAATTGGATGCGAAAACCGTTTTTGCTGGTGCTACTTTTGCTAATTGCGTATAAAATGATTGTTTAATTTCAATACGTTCTGGTACAGCTTCAATTACTAAATCTACATCAGATACTGCCTGTGCTAAATCTGTGTAAAACGAAAAGCTTGTTAACGCTTTAGCTGCACGTGCCGTATCGTTAAAATATTCTCCGTATGTGTTCGATAACGAATCCATACGCTGTTGCGCTGATGCAATAGCATCATCGTTAATGTCATATACATGCACTTCATATCCAGAAAATGCAGTTTGAAAGGCAATTTGACTTCCTAATACACCGCTACCTGCAACTAATATTTTTTTAAATTCCATATTTAATACCTCATTTCTTGATTCGAATACCCTTATATAAATAGTTGAACGAAATAACAAAATAAAGTTGTTACTTATAGAGTGTAAATGATAGAGTAAACGCAAAGATACCTGTAACTGAGGGTATATAATTTTTAATTAAACATGTAAATGTAGGTGTGCTATGACTAAAATAAACTTTCAATATGTATTGTTTCATAAAATTCATCATCAAGATATTGCCTATGCGTGGAATAAGCATTTGCAGTCTAGAAAAGAGTTAAGTGAGCAAGAAATTATTCAAATTGGTTATTGGTATCGTTCTTGGCTGACGTTTTTAAATGGTCAGTTAAAAAATAAAACGATCCAGCGGGAGGAGCTAATTAACTGGGCGACAATGCATAGTCGACTTTTACCAGAAAAATTGCTTACAACATTTCCTTCATTGTCTTATTCCGCTACTAAAGATGTACTTGTCCAAATTAAGCATCCATATACAGATGAAATGTTAATGTATCATGAAAAAGTCCTTGATGTATTACGTCTTATAAACAGCAAAGTAGTACAGTCTCCGATAAAGGCTGATATGAATATAGAGAGTTTGCTTAAGCTACAGCACTTTAGTAAATTGCTTATTCAATTAGATGGAGTAGATCATATGCCAACGATTTTAACGAAAGCACAGGAGAACTTCGGCTATCAACGAGTTACTTTTCATAGCTATAATCCTTGGCTCAATGAATTTTCAGGTGTATATGGCTCTGAGCTACACAAAGTACAAATGCTAAAAGGCAAGCTGGAAGATGAGCCCGTTTTTGCTATTAAGAAGCCACTCTTTTTAGAGCAACCAGCACCATATATAAATGCTATTGCAATTGAATTATTGAATATATCTACGATTATTTTTATTCCAATACAGCAAAATGGACAATTATTTGGTTGGTTAACGTTTGACCAATGTGGAATGCCCTTTTCCTATAGTGAAGAAGAAATGCAACTACTAGAGGAAGCAGGGAACTTATTAGGTTGTTATTTTTCACGGACACGCAGTACACAGCGTCTATTGCATGACTTAAAGCTAACGGATAAAGACTTGGCAGTGCTATTTTTATTAGCAGAAGGATTTAGTAATAAAGAAATGGCAGAGCTTCTCGTTGTTAGTGAGTACACAATTCGTGATTATATACAAAAGCTACAAACGGTATTTAATGCAAAAAACCGTACACAAATCATTGCGACGGCTTTTCGAATGGCAGTTTTAGAATAAATGAAAGCTTTAAAGGAAAGAACGGACGAATCCTAAGAGAGGATTCGTTCAGACTATAGACAACCTCGAAGATTTTCGAGTTTGTCTATAGTCCTTTTTTTATTTAAAATTAATATAGAAGGGATGTCTCCTGCCGTTGATTTCCGCTACGAACGGGCGCTTTCCGCGGGCACACCGTAAGCCGCAACCCTCGCTAGCGCGCGTCTGTTGCGTCTTACGTTTTGTGCTGTTCCCGCAGGAGTCGCCCGCCCTCCGCTCCAATCAACTGGTGTCAATACGCTCTTTCGAATGAAAAAGTTAAAATACAGTACAATTATTGCACTTATTAATATATCTGCTAGTCGTCTGCTATAGTCATTAATTAAACTTAGAGGTCTCCTGCCGTTGATTTCCGCTACGAACGGGCGCTTTCCGCGGGCACACCGTAAGCCGCAACCCTCGCTAGCGCGCGGTCTGTTGCGTCTTACGTTTTGTGCTGTTCCCGCAGGAGTCGCCCGCCCTCCGCTCCAATCAACTGGTGTCAACACGCTCTTTCGAATGAAAAAGTTAAAATACAGTACAATTATTGCACTTATTAATATATCTGCTAGTCGTCTGCTATAGTCATTAATTAAACTTAGAGGTCTCCTGCCGTTGATTTCTGCTACGAACGGGCGCTTTCCGCGGGCACACCGTAAGCCGCAACCCTCGCTAGCGCGCGGTCTGTTGCGTCTTACGTACTGTGTGTTCCCGCAGGAGTCGCCCGCCCTCCGCTCCAATCAACGTGTAGGGCGCTTTATTTGATTCGTTTTCAAATATGATTAAAAAGTGACTCTGTCAATTCTCTTCTTATTTGTTTAATATGCATTTCCATAAGTTGTTTCGCTTGATTAGCATCGCCCGCTGCGATTGCTAAGTAAATTTCTTTATGTTCATCAATCGTTTCTTGTGTACGTTCCTGATCTTTCAAGCGTTGTGTTCGGGTAACTCTGATGGTATCTTGCATATGTTCGCTAAGGGTTTGGAATAATTGCGAGAATATCGAGTTATGTGAGGCGAGTACAATATTTATATGGAAACTTAAATCCGCTTGAATGCCTAATTCCACATCATTTTTTACTTGATTCATCATTTCCAATGCCTGTCCAATTCGTTCTAAATCTTCGGAAGTGGCACGTTGTGAAGCTAAAAAGGCACATTCGACTTCAAGTGTTTGGCGGAGTTCTAACATTTCATATACTAATTTTTTTTCAGTTTTTAAAATGGTAGAGGAGAGCTCTTTGCCTATTGAAAGGCTTTCCTTTGTTTTAATAAAGCTGCCACTGCCTTGTTTAATTTCAATAATTCCTTTGATTTCAAGCTTGCGAAGTGCCTCTCTTACCGAAGTTCGACTGACATTAAAACGGCTTGCTAATTCTCTTTCTGTCGGCAGTTTTTCTCCAGGCTGTAAATCTCCATTTAAAAAATATTCATTTATTTGATCAACAATTACTTGATAGGCTTTTTTCTTAGGTTGCAGCATTCTCTATGTCCTTCCCCTCAATTACCTAGTATTATAAACGCTTTAATCATACAGAAATACTTCATCGTTATCAATTAATGAAAATTAATAATAATTGATATTTTCAGAATATTAAGTATAATAATAATGGTTGGACCAATATAATAGTTTAATAAATTGGTATGACATGTTTGTTTTAAACAACGAAAAACATGAAGGAATGAGAGTAAAAAGGGGAGAAATAAATGATTGCAACAAATGAAGAATTAGTAAATGCTCTACGATGTGCTCTTTCAGAAAGCCAAGTAACGATCAATCAAACAATTTTAGAACAACATAGTAGTGATGAATCTTATCATAGTGTCAGTCTTCCAGATATCGTTGTGTTTCCAACAACGACGGATGAAGTGAGCAAAACAATAAACATAGCAAACCACTACAAAGTACCGATAGTACCATTCGGAAGGGGAACAAGCTTAGAAGGGCATGTAATCCCTTATGATCACGGGATAACGATTGATTTCTCTAATATGAACAAAATATTAGAAGTGAGGGAGAAGGATTTTCTCGTAAAAGTTCAACCAGGGGTAACGCGTTCTCAGTTGAATAAAGAGTTAAAAAAATACGGTTTGTTTTTCTCTGTCGATCCTGGAGCTGATGCAACGCTTGGGGGGATGGCAGCAACAAATGCCAGTGGAACAACATCAGTTAAATATGGAGTGATGCGCGATCAAGTTCGAGATTTAGAGGTCGTTCTATCAGATGGTGAGGTCATTCATACTGGGAATTTAGCAGAAAAATCATCTTCTGGCTATCATTTAAACGGTCTATTTGTCGGGTCAGAGGGAACGCTTGGTTGCTTCACCGAATTGACGCTAAAAGTCTATGGGCTGCCTGAATATGAAATGGCCGCACGAGCTTCCTTCAAAACTGTCAATGATGCGGTCGAAGCAGTCGTAAGTATTTTGCAAGCGGGAATTCCAATTGCACGAGTGGAGCTAGTAGATGAACATTCGATAAAACAAGTGAACTTGCATAGTCATACAGCTTATGAGGAGCAACCAACATTATTTTTAGAGTTCCATGGAAATGAAGCTGGATTAAAGCAAGACGTTGAATTTATGAAAGAAATTGTAGCAGAGCACAATTGTGAAAATATTGAATTCGAGTCCGATAATGCAGCGCGCAATCAGTTGTGGGAAGCGCGTCATAATTTAGCCTACGCCTATGTTCATGGACACCCAGGAAAAAAACTTATGGTGACGGATGTTTGTTTACCGATTTCAGAGTTAGCAGGGGCTATTAAACATGCAAGAAATGCACTGAATTTGTTAGCCCTTACAGGTGGAATTGTGGGCCATGTTGGTGATGGCAATTTCCATGTTCTTTTAATGATTGATATGAATGATTTAGATGAAATAAAAAAAGCTGATGAATTCAATGAATTGATAGTAATGTATGCGCTTGAACGTGGAGGAACATGTACGGGAGAGCATGGTGTCGGTATTGGTAAACAAAAATACCAGGAGAAAGAACATGGCAAAGCATTGCTTGTGATGGAAAAGATTAAGCTAGCGCTCGATCCTGATGGACTTTTCAATCCAAATAAAATATTAAAAATAAAGAAATAGGGAGTGGAAATATGAAAATTTTAGAAGCCATTAGTACAATAGCGGGAAAATACTTTGCTGTATGGGTCATTTGTATAGCTGTTATTGCCTTTATAATTCCTGATCCATTTTTAATATTTGGAGGATATATAACGATTTTGCTAGGCATCGTTATGTTTGGTATGGGGCTGACGTTAAAGGCGGTTGATTTCAAACTGATTTTAACGAATCCTGTACCAGTTATCATTGGTGTATGTGCACAATATATAATTATGCCACTGACAGCCTTTTTAATAGCTTATATTATGAACTTACCTGCGGAATTAGCTGCGGGGCTAGTCCTTCTCGGTTCTGTCCCAGGAGGCACTGCTTCTAACGTTATGGTGTATTTAGCGAAAGGCAATGTACCGCTATCAATTACAATGACATCTTTTTCAACGTTATTAGCCCCAATTGCAACACCATTAATATTACTATTACTTGCAGGTAAATGGATGCCTGTAGATCCAATGGCAATGTTTACATCAATTATTCAAGTAATTATTTTGCCTATTATTTTAGGTATTGTTATAAGAAGAGTTGCTCCACAAGCTGTAGAAAAAAGCATCAACGTCATTCCTCTTATTTCAGTAGTTGCTATTATCATTATTGTTTCTGCAGTTGTTGCTGGCAATGTTGAGAGCATTGCTTCGGCTGGATTCATTATTTTTACGGCAGTAATGCTCCATAATGCATTCGGATTGCTGTTGGGCTATTTAACAGCACTTATGTTAGGACTGAATGAAAGTAATCGTCGAGCTATTTCTATAGAAGTAGGTATGCAAAACTCAGGTCTAGGGGTGGCGTTAGCGACTGCCCATTTTGGTCCATTAGCTGCCTTGCCTAGCGTCCTTGGTGCTGTATGGCATAATATTTCTGGTCCGATTTTAGCCACTTATTGGTCGAAAAAATCGGAAAACGTAGAGAATCAGCTTAGTAAAAACATACAAGAAAGTAACGTCGGAACACATATTTAACGTGGTTGCTTACAAATAATAATAACGGCGAAGAGAGCTAGCTTCATAAATAAAAGAACGAATTTCCGATGAAGGAATTCGTTCTTTTTTGTTTGTTAAGTGTCGATTTCTTTTATGACAAATCCTCTTGCAAAGGTGTTAAAAATTCGATTGAGACGCTCTGTCATTTCACCAGGTGTCGCATCAAAATCTTGGGCAATCCAGTCCAAAATCAAGCCAGCTGTCCCGTAAGCCATATAGCGCTTTTGGGAATAATCATCAACAACAGATACGCCGTAATGAATATCAAATTTTTCCTTGAGCAAATTAAAAATCGCTTCAGGTAGTTGCTGGTGTATGCGAGGCAACGTATCTTCTAACAGTAGCAATGTGAAGTAATCACGGTGATCGTAAATGTAATATAACAATTCAAAGGAGTTCGTTGTCAACTCCTGTACTTTCACACGACTATTACTTTCATACTTAGACATACTGTTATATTGAATAGCTTCAAACATTTCTTCCATTAACTCTTCAACAAGATCATCTATATTTTGATAGTACACGTAAAAGGTAGTTCGATTATATTGAGCATACTCAACAATGTCTTTCACAGTAACAGCACTAAATCCCTTTTTATGTACCAGATCAATAAATGCCTTTTTCAAAAAATGTTTTGTACGTAAAGCTTGATTGGAATTAGATTTCATCAAATTTATCTCCTACATTAGACAGATTGATAAAAAGTGTTGGTTTCTTCGACATTATAGCAAATATTAAGGATGGCTTACAGAAAGTCAAACCGATTAAACTATATATGTAACAACAATGTTTAGGGGAGGTACAAAAGATGAGATTTGAAAATAAAGTTGTCATTATTACAGGTGCTGCAGGAGGTATCGGTAAAGAGATTGCTCGCAAACTTGCAGGCGAAGGGGCTAAGTTAACATTAGTGGATTTAAATGAAGCTGCTGTGAAAGCGGTTGCAGAGGAACTTAACTTAGGTGAAGATCGTGTACTGACTTTAAAGGCAGATGTTTCAAAAGAAGCAGAAGTAAAAAATTATGTAGACCAAACGGTATTAAAATTTGGTCGCATTGATGGCTTTGCAAATAATGCAGGTGTTGAAGGGCCAGCAAAAATTTTAGAAGAAATAACTGAACAAGATTTCGATTTCGTATATAGCATTAACGTAAAAGGTGCTTTCTACGGATTAAAATATGTACTGCCAATTATGAAACAGCAAAAAGCAGGTTCAATTGTCAATACAGCCTCTGTCGCTGGATTAATCGGTTCGCCAAATATGATGTTATATAATTCGTCGAAGCATGCTCTAATGGGCATTAATAAAGTAGCTGCATTAGAAGCTGCTCCATATAATGTACGCGTAAATACAGTAAACCCTGGTGTTATTAATACACAAATGATGCGCCAGATTGAAGCAAAAGTTGCACCAGGTGCAGCAGAAGCAGCACAATCCGCATATCAAGAGGCAGTGCCAATGAAGCGCTATGGTGAACCAAATGAAGTAGCAAATGTCATTGCATTTTTATTATCAGATGAAGCTTCTTATGTAAGTTCTTCATCTTACACAGTAGATGGGTCACTATATAATATTTAATAACGGAGGAAAATAATATGAAACGTTTTGAAGAGAAAGTAGTCATCGTAACAGGTGCAGGATCTGGTCTTGGACAAGCAGCGACACTTCAATTAGCAGAAGAAGGTGCTAAACTAGTATTAGTCGACTTGAATGAAGCAGGTTTAAAAGAAACTGAAGAAAAAGTGTTAGCCGTTTCACCACAGGCTGAACTGTTATTAATTGCAGCAAACGTAGCAGATGAAAATGCTGTCAAAGATTTTGTTGATGCGACTGTTGAGAAGTTCGGCAAAATTGACGGTTTCTTTAACAATGCAGGTATCGAAGGAAAACAAAATTTAACAGAAGACTTTGGGATTGATGAGTTCCAAAAAGTTGTGTCAATTAACTTAAATGGTGTTTTCTACGGTATGAAATACGTTTTAAAAGTAATGAAAGAACAAGGATCAGGGTCAATTGTCAATACAGCATCTGTAGGCGGTATTCGCGGTGTTGGAAATCAATCAGGCTACGCAGCGTCTAAACATGGTGTTGTCGGATTAACACGTAACTCGGCAATCGAATATGGACAATTTGGCGTTTCAATTAAAGCAATCGCACCAGGTGCCATAATGACACCAATGGTTGAGGGCTCTTTACGTCAAATTGGTGGAGATAATTGGGAAGAGGTAGGGAAAGAATTCGTTAAACCAAACCCAATGCGCCGCTTCGGTAAACCAGAAGAAGTTGGTTACTTAGTTGCCTTCCTTCTTTCAAACCAAGCAAACTTCATTAATGGTGTTGTAGTGCCAATCGATGGTGGACAATCTTATAAATACTAATTATGGTGGAGAGCTACGATAGCAATCTCCAATAGTAAGAAAGGTGAAATTGACTACGTTCAATTTCACCTTTCTCTTTTTTAAATTGTTTTAGCGAGGCATCGAAATACTGAAATAAATGCTAACTAACAATAAATACAGATAGTCAGATATTCGCCGTATGTACGGAGACGGAGCTATTTTGGGCTATCGGTAAGATGAGTAAGGAGCGCCTTTCATTACCAATTTGAGGACTTTGGGTCAAATGTAATGAGTAAAACAGATTATATAAAGAAAAAAATTTAAAACGATAAGGTCCTTTTTGTAGATGGGGAATTTTAAAAATAGGGACAAAGCATAATATGAGTAAGCTGTAATTAGAAAGAAAAACCTACAAAAATTTTTTTATTTTATAAATTTTTCTAAATATTTGTCGATATTTGTATTACACACGTCGATTAAACTTGGAGGTTATAAAATGGATATTAAAAATTTAGGAAATCAATTTATAGGTGGGGAATGGAGAGAAGGACAAAGTAATAGCCTTTTACATGACATAAATCCCTATTCAGATGAAGTCATAACAGAATTTAAATTAGCAAACGTTTCTGATATTGATTATGCATATCAAGCCGCGCAACAAGCGAAGCAAGAATGGGATAAAGTAAACCCATATAAAAAGCGTGATATTCTTGAAAATGCAGTGAAATATATTGAAGAAAACGAAGAGGCCATTACATCGATTATTATGGATGAATTAGGTGGGACAAGATTAAAGGCTGCTTTTGAAATTGGTCTTGTTAAGAATATTATTAAAGAGGCTGCAACTTTCCCAATTCGCATGGAAGGTAAGATTTTACCTTCAACAATCGATGATGTAGAAAACAGACTTTATCGCATTCCAGCAGGCGTTGTTGGCGTCATTAGTCCATTTAACTTCCCATTCTTTTTATCGATGAAATCTGTAGCACCTGCATTAGGTGCTGGGAACGCTGTTGTATTAAAACCTCATGAAGATACACCTATTACAGGTGGAACATTAATTGGAAAGATTTTTGAAGAAGCTGGTGTCCCAAAAGGATTAATGAATGTTGTTGTAACGGATATTAATGAAATCGGGGATGCATTTGTTGAGCATCCAATTCCAAGAATTATTTCCTTCACAGGCTCAACAAAGGTAGGAAGTTACATTGGTCAAGTAGCGATTAAAAATTTCAAAAAGCCATTATTAGAGTTAGGTGGCAATAGTGCATTTATCGTATTAGAAGATGCAGATATGGATTACGCAGTTGGTGCTGCGACATTTAGTCGATTCACACACCAAGGGCAAATTTGTATGTCAGCAAACCGCATTTTAGTGCAGAAATCGATCTACAATGAGTTCCTTGACAAGTATGTAGCGAAAGTTTCTTCACTGAAAGTTGGTGATCCAAGAGATCCTGAAACAATCATTGGCCCAGTCATTAATGATCGCCAAGCAGCTAACCTAGAAGCAATGATTGAAAAAGGCATTGCTGAAGGTGCGAAAGCCGTTATTAAAGGTAATATTAAAGGTAGAATGGTAGAGCCAACGATTTTAGCAGATGTAACAACAGACATGAGTGTGGCACAAGAAGAGCTATTTGGCCCAGTTGTTTGTGTTATTCCATTCGAAACGGAAGAAGAAGCTATTCAAATCGCAAATGATACTCGTTTTGGGTTAAGCGGTGCAATTCATACGGCTAACCTTGAACGTGGTGTAGAAATGGCTAAGAAAGTACATACAGGTATGATTCATGTAAATGATTTAACAATCAATGATGAACCAAATGTTGCATTTGGTGGCGAAAAACAATCAGGTATCGGTCGCTTAAACGGAGAATGGAGCCTTGAGGAGTTTACAACTTTAAAATGGATTTCTGTAAACTATAGCAAAAGAATTTTACCTTATTAAGGACAAAGGGGTCGGAAAATATGCAAGAAGCAGATGTAATTAGTGCGTTTATTAAAGTAGCTCCTTTGTTAAACGGGCTTATTCAAGACGATATTACGGTAGGCATTTACGATACTGAGAAACTAATCATTAATATTCCAGCGAAGACATTCGCTTTAAATGTTACGCCAGGGGATCCACTTGTTGAAGGTGATGTCATCACAAATGCGATTAAAGCGAATAAATCTTTATCAGCAGTTATACCGAAAGAATTATTCGGCTTCCCACTTGTTGCAAGAGCTATCCCGCTTCACGATAGTACTGGGAAAGTAATTGGTGGGGTAGGCATTGGAACAAGTTTGGAAAAAGCTCATAAACTATTTGAAATGGCTGAAAGTTTCTCTGCGATTGTAGAGCAAACGGCCGCTTCTATTGAAGAAATTAGTGGCTCAGTAGGCAATTTATCCGACCGCGTGAAAGATATGACCTCTTCAATGAAAGATGTGAGTTCAAGTGCGGAGGAAATTGGTCAGATTTCTTCTGTAGTCAAAGGAATTTCAGATCAGAGTAATTTATTAGGTTTAAATGCGGCAATTGAGGCTGCACGTGCAGGCGAACAGGGTAAAGGATTTGCAGTAGTGGCCGATGAAATACGTAAGCTTGCTACAAATTCGAAGCAAAATGCAGATCAAATTAATCATATTACAAAAAATATTCAACAGCTTCTAAAAGTGTTAAATCAATCATTTGCAGAAGTCAACACATTAACAGATACGCAATCGGGTTCAATCTACGAGTTTTCTTCAACGATTCAAGAAATAAGCTTGAAAGCTCAACAATTAGCACAATTTGCTGAAGAGATTTTATACGATAAGGAAAAAAAATAGAGAGAAATTTTAAAGATTAAAGATGTGCTCAAGGAAGAGCGTGTCTTTAATCTTTTTTCATTATCCCATATGCTGCTGTTTAATATATGAATTGTGAAAAACGTAATTACCCGTAGAAAAATTATTTGATGATAAAAAAAGCTCAGTTTTACTATAGCAGGAATTTGACCAACTGAAACTACCAACACATAGTATGAGGCTGTGGAGTGGTTGAATTTAAGCGAGATGAAAAGGGAAATTTACCCCCGCAAATGTTAGTAAAAACTAACGTTTGCGGGGTGTTTTTATGGCAGGCTTTCCAGTAATAGTGAGGGACGAAACTTATTCACTTGCAATATCGTCTACAACTTGACAGAAGTATGAAAACGGGAGTATTATACATTAGCCGCCGAAAAAAAGCTATAGTGAAGTAATAATTTTCCGAAATTTATACTTATAATCTAATCTGGATTAATTTTAAATAAGTAATAGGTAGGTGCAAAAATGAAAAATCTAGTAAGTAAAAACTTATTAAACAAATTTTTAGGGATTTATATATTAGCTGTTTTAATGTTATGGGTTAAAACATACATCGCTCAAACAGCACAATTTGATTTAGGTGTAGAAGGAGCACTTCAACATTTCCTTTTACTATTAAATCCGCTAGGTTCAGCAATGCTATTCCTAGGGTTCTCATTTTTATTTAAAGGAAAGAAAAAATATACTTCACTCGTTGTAATTTACACGCTTATGTCTATTCTTTTATATGCAAATGTTGTTTATTACAGATTCTTTAGTGATTTCATTACATTACCGACAATCTTCCAAACACAGAACTTTGGCGATTTAGGTGGTAGTATTCTTTCTTTATTAAAACCTTATGATATTTTGTTCTTTGTCGATGTATTGGTCATGATATTCCTACGTTTCTCAAGAAAAGTAGAAAAAGAAACAACTCGTGTTGAATACAAAAAAGCATTCGCAATTATTGCTTTTGCGTTAGTTGTATCAGTTGTAAATTTAGGATTAGCGGAATCTAGTCGTCCGCAACTGTTATCTCGTGGTTTTGATAGAAACTATATTGTGAAATATCTAGGAATGTATAACTACACTATTTATGACACAGTAGAAACGATGAAAGCATCTTCAGAGAGAGCATTGGCAGATAGTAGTGATATTACAGAAGTAATTAACTATACAAAGTCTAACTATGCCAACCCTAATCCAAAATATTTTGGTGCGGCAAAAGGAATGAACGTTATCTATTTACATTTAGAATCATTCCAAAACTTCCTAATCGACTATAAATTAAATGGTCAAGAAGTTACACCATTTTTAAATTCATTAGCAAAAGATCAAAATACATTGTACTTTGATAATTTCTTTCATCAAACAGGACAAGGTAAAACGTCTGATGCGGAATTTATGTTAGAAAACTCTTTATTCGGATTACCACAAGGTTCTGCTTATATTACGAAAGCACAAAATACGTACCAAGCAGCACCAAGTATTTTAAAAAATTATGGTTATACTTCAGCTGTCTTCCACGGCAACAACGGAAGCTTCTGGAACCGAAATGTCATTTATAAATCATTTGGATTCGATAAATTTTATGATGCTAGTTATTATGATACAGCCTCTTCAGATAACATGGCTGAATATGGTTTATTAGATAAACCATTCTTTGAACAATCTCAAAGTCTTTTAAGTTCTTTACCACAACCGTTTTATACAAAGTTAATTACGGTAGGGAATCACTATCCATATAAAATGAATCAAGACTTAGTAACAATCGATAAAGCTACTACTGGAGATGCAAGTGTAGATAATTATTTCCAAACTGCACGTTATGCAGATGAAGCAATCGAGCAGATGTTCAATCAACTAAAAGAATCAGGCTTATACGATAATACGATGATTGTTCTTTATGGGGACCATTATGGTATTTCAGATAATCATAATGCGGCGATGGAACAAGTTATGGGTAAAGAAATTACACCATATGAAAGTGCTAATTTACAACGCGTACCACTATTCATTCATGTTCCAGGAATGCAAGGTGAAACAAACCATACTTATGGTGGACAAACTGACCTTCTTCCAACATTATTACACTTACTTGGAATTGATACGCAAAACTATGTTCAATTTGGTTCAGACTTATTATCAGAAGAGCACAATGAAATTGTACCATTTAGAAATGGTGATTTTGTAAGTCCTTCGATTTATTCAATTAATGAAAAATATTATGATAACAAAACAGGTTTACTATTAGATGATAGTCAATTAGAGTCTGCGAAAGCTATGAAAAAAGAAGTAGACTTTAAATTAGGCTTATCTGATAAAGTAGTGAATGGAGATTTATTGAGATTTTATACACCTACAGGATTCACGCCAGTAGATCCGTCTAAGTTTAACTACAGCAAAGATGAGAGTGTAGAATCTAAATAATGACTAGAGGGCAGTTCAAGAAGAGGTATTAGATATTAAAGCGTTTATAATAAGACTGCTTTAGGATATCTTCCCGTCTACTTGAATTGCCCTTTTTTATATGAATACACACGGGGCTCTTCCTATTTTAATTTTCGTGAAAGCATAAAAAGCAGACGGTTTAAAAGTGCAAACATGCATTTCTAATTGGCTATCTGCTTTTATTTCTAAGTATCAAAATAAATCAAAATGAAAATCTAGTTAAAGATGAATCTGTGTGAAGATAAATTAAAAAAGCTAGGTTATACTATAATAATGACTTGCCTACTTGAACTTACAACATGGCATAACTGTGTAACAAGTAGAAGCATTATAGGGAGCAGAATGGAATAGTGTCTCCCATTATGAGAGGATTTGAAGGATATGACAGATAATTTTTGGCGGGATTTACCGCGACCATTTTTTGTACTTGCACCAATGGAAGATGTGACAGATGTCGTGTTTCGTCATGTAGTAAGTAAAGCAGGTAGACCAGATGTATTTTTCACAGAGTTTACTAACTCGGATAGCTATTGCCATCCTGAGGGTCAGAAAAGTGTGCGAGGTCGTCTACTTTTCACTGAAGATGAACAGCCAATGGTTGCACATATATGGGGAGACAATCCTGAATATTTCCGACAAATGAGTATTGGAATGGCAGAGCTAGGCTTCAAAGGCGTAGACATTAACATGGGCTGTCCTGTACCAAATGTGGCAACGAGAGGGAAGGGTAGCGGTCTAATTTTACGCCCAGACGTTGCTGCGGAGCTAATCGAAGCAGCTAAAGCGGGCGGCCTGCCTGTAAGTGTAAAAACAAGACTAGGTTTCACTGAAGTAGATGAGTGGAAAGAATGGCTAACACATATTTTAAAGCAAGATATTGCCAATCTTTCTATCCATCTTCGTACGAGAAAAGAAATGAGTCAAGTAGACGCTCACTGGGAGCTAATTCCAGAAATAAAGAAATTGCGCGATGATATTGCACCTAATACACTTCTAACAATCAATGGGGACATTCCTGACCGTGAAACGGGCATGAAGCTTGTTGAACAATATGGTGTTGATGGGGTTATGATTGGTCGAGGTATTTTTAAAAATCCGTTTGCTTTTGAAAAAGAGCCGAAAGAACATAGTAGTAAGGAATATTTAGATCTTTTAAGATTACAGCTTGATCTTCAAGACAAATATTCGGAGGAGCTACCACGTTCAGTTACAGCACTACATCGCTTCTTCAAAATCTATGTTAAAGGATTCCGCGGAGCGAGCGAATTAAGAAATCAATTGATGAATACAAAGACAACAGATGAAGTACGCGCATTGCTTGATAGGTTTGAATAAAACGTGTGCCAGTCACTCAAACAATTTTGAATTGTTTGAGTGACTGGCACCTTTTTTTTCTTGACAAAAAAAAATCACGTTTTTAATATATAATTGATAATGATTATCAATATCAATGAGGAGGTAATTTTAATGCTTTGTGCAATAAATAAATCGGGAGTTTTTTTAACATCTTTGTTTATTTTGTTGCTGTCAACAGTATTGTTTGGTTGTACAAAAGCTAATGAGGAGACTACACCTGCAACGGGTGAGAGCGAAGAGGTACAAAATATACTAACGATGGCTTGGCCAAGAGATGTAGGTGAAATGAATCCACATGTTTATAACCCTACTCAATTATTTGCCCAGTCGATGGTGTACGAACCATTAGTAAGCTATCAAAGCGGTGGTGAGTTAAAACCGCATCTTGCCGAGGCGTGGGATGTGTCTGAAGATGGAAAAGTTTATACATTTCAACTTCGTAAAGACGTAAAGTTTTCTGACGGATCAGATTTTAATGCAGAAATTGTGAAAAAGAATTTTGATACGATTATGAACAATCTCCAATTACATAGTTGGTTGGGTTTTCTTTCTAAAATAGAGCGTACGGACGTAAAGGACGAAAATACGTTTCAAATAACATTAACCGAGCCGTATTATCCAACAATCCAGGAATTAGCCGTCGTTCGACCTGTTCGCTTTTTAGCTGAGGCTGGATTCCCGAAAGATTCCGATACTTCAAAAGGTGTTGAGCAAGCAATAGGTACTGGCCCGTGGATTTTGGATGAACATAAGGTTGATGAGTATGCAGTGTACAAACGGAACGACAATTATTGGGGTGAAAAGCCAAAAGTGGAGAAAATAATGGTGAAAGTCATTCCTGATACAGAAACAAGGGTACTTGCCTTTGAAAAAGGTGAGGTAGATTTAATTTTCGGTGAAGGGGTTATTAGTTTAGATTCCTTCTTACAATTACAATCGACTGGTAAATATAACACTAGTATTTCAGAGCCAGTTGCAACGAGATTATTGGTGATGAATACAAAGGTAGAGCAGCTGTCTGATGAGCGTGTTCGCCAGGCTTTACATTATGGGTTTAATAAAGAATTAATGGTTGAAGGAATTTCCTCAGGTTTAGAAAAAGTAGCAGATCGTATTTTATCAACGAATTTTCCGTATACATCCAACATTGAAGTGAAGTCGATTCAATATGATGTTGAAAAAGCCAAGTCTTTATTAGACGAAGCAGGCTGGATTCTTCCAGAGGGCAAAACAATTCGTGAAAAAGATGGACAACAGCTTGAAGTGGAAATAATGTACAATTCTGCGGAAACGATTCAAAAAGTAATGGCGGAAACGCTGCAATCAGAATGGACTGCCATCGGTGTGAAATTAAATATTGTGCCGCTAGAATTGGCAGAACAAATTCAAAGATTCAAAGATAATAATTTTGCAATTAATTTCTTTAGTAACTATGGTGCTCCTTATGATCCGCATACATTTATTAATATTGTCGCAACAGAAGGCTTTGGATTTAGTGAAGCCATATCTGCTTATCCGAACAAAGATGAATTGCTAAAACAAATGACAGAAGTTCCTAAAACTACAGATGAAAAAGAGCGTCAACAATTATACGCAGCTATTTTATCATCTCTACAAGATCAAGGAGCTCTTGTTCCTATTTCCTATTTAAGCCAGACAGCGGTCTATCAAAAGAACGTCTCAGACTTCACATTCCCTGCTAATCGAGACGAGCACCCATTCACAGGAATTAGCATTAAATAGTGAGCTAGGGGGATTTGATGGGTACTTATATACTTAAACGAATTACGTCGATTATTCCCGTTTTTCTTTTGGCTACACTTCTTACATCTGGAATGATCCACCTTTCGCCTGTAGATCCTGCTGAGGCGTATTTAGCAGCAGCTCATATTCAACCAACAGATGAAATATTAGCTCAAAAAAGACAAGAATTTGGCTTAGATCAACCATTTTATAAACAGTATATAAACTCTATTATAAAAATAATTCAGCTGGATTTTGGTAACTCATATGTTTCGAAAATGCCTGTTTGGGACGAGGTTACATCTAAAATACCAGCCACTATTCAGCTAGCTCTAGGAAGTTTATTAATAGCGGTGGTGTGCAGTGTTCCACTTGGGTTCTTAGCGGGTGTAAAGAAGAACAGCGTGATTGATTATATTAGTCGATTACTTTCGTATATGGGAGCATCGATTCCTTCTTTTTGGCTAGGATATATATTGATTTTTTTCTTTTCTGTCAAACTGAATCTATTTCCAGTGGAGGGCATTGGGACATGGCAGCATCTTGTTCTGCCCTCCATTACATTAGCTGTCCCTTTAGTGGCGATGTATACAAGGCTGTTGCGTGCAAGTGTATTAGAAAATTTACAGGAGCCATATGTATTATTCGCTCGGACGAGGGGGATAAAAGAAACAATCATTATGGCAAAGCATGTTTTAAGGATTGCGATTTCTCCAATGATTACTGGATTAGGAATAAATCTTGGAAAACTTTTAACTGGTGCAATTATCGTTGAAACGGTGTTTTCTTGGCCAGGGTTTGGTCGCTATTTTATTGAAGCGATCTTAAATCGTGATATACCGATTATTCAGTGCTATGTGTTAATTGCCGCTTGTTTATTTATTATTAGCAATTTAATCGTAGACCTTATTCAAATGTATATTGACCCCCGTATTTCAAGGAAAGAAGGGCGTCTTCAATGAGAATAAGAATACGTACATTGTTGAAACATCAGAAAGCAATTACTATTTGTTCAATTATGTTAGCTATCCTATTTATTATCGCAATCTTAGCTCCTTGGATAGCACCAAATGATCCTGTTGCGGTTAATTTAGCTTTTAAGCTACAATCACCATCTTGGAAGTTTCCGTTAGGAACAGATCATTTAGGAAGATGTAACTTGTCACGGATATTATATGGTGCCCGCATTTCATTGGGCTTTGCTATTCTTATTTTTATTTCTTCATTAGTTATTGGTTTAATAGTAGGAACCATTTCAGGTTATAAGGGCGGATGGATCGACTATATGTTGATGAGATTATGTGATGGTATTTTGGCATTTCCCAATCTCATTCTTATTCTTGGTTTAGTGGGCATATTTGGCCCAGGTCTACCACAAGTTATTTTAGCGTTAATGCTTGTGCAATGGGTATATTACGCCCGAATTTTCCGAGGAATGGTCCTTAGTCTGAAGGAGCAGAACTTTATTGCAGCTGCAAAAATTAGTGGCTCCTCGCAACCAAAAATAATTAAAAAGCATATTATTCCTAATGTTCTTCCGCCACTAGTAGTAATTGGTACATTAGAAATTGGCTGGGCTATTATCGACATATCGGCGCTATCCTTTTTAGGCTTTGGGGTACAACCTCCTTTACCAGAATGGGGAGCGATGATTCATGAGGGCAAAGCATATATTCGGACAAATCCTGAATTAATGCTGTATCCAGGCTTGAGCATTATGCTTGTGATAATTACTTTTAATGTATTAGGAGAAGCTTTAGCGGAACGTTACGGTATTAAACGAAGATTTTAAAAAGGAATGAGAAGGTTTGGAAGCTGAACAAAGCAAGGTATTAGATGTAAAAAATTTATATGTCAAAGTTAAAACCCAAAATGGCGATGCTATCCTCGTTCGAGATATAAATTTTGAATTGAATCGCGGGAGAATACTTGGACTTGTTGGGGAAAGTGGAAGCGGTAAAACAATCACCAGTATGTCTATTCTTCAGCTTTTGGATAAGAAGACAACTACCATTGTTGGTAGCGTTGCACTACAAGGAAGAGAACTGAATGGCTTAAATGAGAAAGAAATGCGAAAAATACGTGGTAAGGATATAGCATTTATTATGCAAAATCCTATGAATGCTTTTACACCTGTTTTTACTATCGGTCACCATCTAATTGAAACAATACGCTCTCATACACAGTGGAGTAAAAAACAAGCTAGAGAGCTTGCTATTGAGGCTTTGCAACATGTGAACTTACCTAATCCTGTAAATATTTTAAAACTGTATCCTTTTCAATTAAGTGGCGGTATGCTGCAGAGGGTGATGATTGCTACTGCTGCATGCTTACACCCAGCCGTTATTATTGCAGATGAACCAACAACTGCTCTTGATGTAAACAATCAGAAGAAGGTATTGCATCATTTAGATCAAATTCGGTCTGAATATGGCTCAGCGATTTTATTAATTTCTCATGATTTAGGTGTTATTTCAGAAATGGCCGATGAAGTAGTAGTTATGCAAAACGGCAAAATAGTCGAACAGGCTGATGTGTTCCAATTATTTAATAAGCCACAGTCTGACTACACGAAGAGGCTATTAAATGCGCGATCAATTTTTCATTTAGATGAATAAGTTTGGTTCTTGAATGAATAATGATGGACATTTAAGAGGGGTGAAACATGAGTTTATTACAAGTAAAGGATGTATCACATAGCTATGGATTCGAATTCCGCACCTTTTTCAAGTGGAACAATCGTCCTAAAAAAGTACTTTCTAGTATATCTCTTTCAATTGATGAGGGCATTTGCTTAGGCATGCTCGGGACGAGTGGTGCTGGTAAAAGTACTTTAGGAAAGGTGATTCTTGGTTTGGAACGGCCACAATATGGACAAGTACTGTTTCAAGGGTATGATATTTACACAGCAGATAAGCATACTCGTCGAAAAATTCGCCGAAATTTACAAGCTGTTTTTCAAGACTCTTACTCGTCCGTTAACCCTCGAATGACGGCAGAACGTATTATAGCAGAACCGCTTGAAAATTATGAAAAGCTTACAATAGCTGAGCAAATGCGATTGGTTATTGAATTATTGGAAAGGGTAGGGCTTAGTGAAAACGATTTAAAAAAATATCCACATCAGTTTAGTGGTGGCCAATTGCAACGTATTAATATAGCAAGGGCCCTTTCACTTAAACCAAAGCTAATTGTTTTGGACGAATCTGTCAGTAGTTTAGATATGGTGAATCAAACGCTTATTTTAGGGTTGCTTAGAGACCTCAAAAAGGATTTTGGATTATCTTATTTTTTTATTACACATGATATTAAAGCTGCCTGTGCAATTAGTGATACATTAGGCGTATTAGAAAAAGGACAATTAGTCGATTTATATACATCAAAACAACAATTTTTTACTGCAGATCACCCTGTTGTAAAGGAAATGATAGGCTCTATGCTGCCTGAGCATCCACAACATCGGTGCCAGTCACTAAAACAATTCTAAATTGTTTTAGTGACTGGCACTTTTTCATATATTTTAGTAAAAGCCAATAGGAGTAGATTTAATGGACAAACAAAATAGCAAATACAGGTGGATTGTATTTGTTGTTGTATTGTTTACGTATTTGTTAATGGCAAGTCAGCGAACAGCTCCTGGATTAATTACAGAACAATTAATGCGTGATTTTCATGTCACAGCATCAACGATTGGCTTGTTAACGAGTATACAATTTTTTGTATATACGAGTTTGCAAATTCCAATGGGGATTTTAGCTGATCGTTATGGCCCGAATTTTTTCTTAATTATTGGTGCGACGCTTACAGGTTTCGGCACAATTATTTATAGTTTTGGTACCCACGAATTTGTCTTATTCTTTTCCAGAATACTTACGGGAATAGGGGATGCGACCATATGGGTTAATATGGTGCTTATTTTAGCTCAATGGTTTTATCGAAAGGAATTTGTTCGGTTAATTGGCATAGCAGGCATGACAGGGAGCCTTGGTTTTTTATTAGCGACAGTTCCTTTCTCCGCATGGATAGATTTACTTGGTTGGAGAGCAGCATTTTTCTCAGCGGGGTTATTATTATGTATATGTGGCATTGTTCTTTATTTTGTACTTGTAAAAAAGCCGAAATTACTTTTTAAGGATGAGCAAGTATTGGTCACAGCAGAGGGGCAACGAGAAAAACCATTTGTTTTAGTGAAAAGAATATTTTCACATCCGCAAGCATGGGCTCTATTTTTTTGTCATTTCGGTGTTGTAGGTGGCTATGTAGGGTTTATTAGCTCATGGGCTGTACCATATGGGACGAATATGTATGACATGACACGTTCGGATGCAAGTCAATTCATTATGGTAGGTCTTATTGGGGCACTTATTGGAGCGCCTTTAACTAGTTGGATATCAAGTAAGGTAGAAACAATAAAAAAGCCATATATAATCGTTCATATTACCGTTTTACTCGGATGGTGTTCGTTCTTACTATTCAAAGGGTATCCTTCCTTGTTTCTGCTCATGCTATTATTTTTTATTATAGGCTTTGGATACGGTGCAAGTGCCCTAACGTTTGCGGCTGTACGACAATCATTCCCGTTAAATGAAGCGGGTATAGTTTCAGGGTTTGCGAATACAGGTGGTTTTTTAAGTGCTGTCTTACTACCGATTATTTTCGGATATTTATTGGATTATTTTCAATCTACTACAGGTAATTTAGCTAATGGCTATTACTATGGATTTTTTGCGCCAGTTATTTTCTCCATTATTGGTTTGTTTGGCGTGTTGTTCTTTAAAGAAAAGCGTTGAGAACTATGACCTCATAAGGGAAATGTATACCCATTTAGTATAAGTGAAAGATTATAATTTACGTTTATCGGGAAAAATGAAATTAATGTGAATTAAAATAACGCTGTAGTTGGTAAAATTATTATAGTAATAGAGCAGTTTAGTTGAAGAAATAGAAGTAGAAGGGTATTTTAAATAGGTAAACTAAAGTGGTGGAATTTTATCAATTTCATGCATAGCGAAAAAATTTTGTTCCACTTTACGTATGGGAAGGAGCAACAACGTTTTGGGTATAACTAGTATGGTCGGATACGTAATTATAGGTGCGTTACTTATTCTTTTATTAGTCTTCGTTATTGTTATGATTAACGGAGCGAAGAAAAGTAAAAAATAAAATTAAGTGCCAGTCACTAAAACAATTCAGAATTGTTTTAGTGACTGGCACTTTTTTTAATTTAGTAACCTTTTGCTCTTTTTTCAGCCATTTCTACTAGTCGTTTTGTGATTTCGCCACCAACTGAACCATTAGCGCGAGAAGAAGCATCTGGCCCAAGTTGTACGCCGAATTCTTGTGCAATTTCATATTTCATTTGATTGACAGCTTCTTGTACGCCAGGTACTTGGAGCTTATTTGAACTTCGATTGTTGTTAGCCATTTTTCTCACCTCCTTGTGCTATTAGAATGGTCGCAAGCATGTTTTTCATACATTTTAAAAGAAGGAAATGTGCAAACTATATACTATAGTTAGGAATAACAGGAAAGCAGCTAAAAATGCAATTTACTCTGTTATAATAAATCCTGGCTCTTAAAATTAAGGATTAGCTAGAAGATCAAGGAGGTTTTGATATGACGAATAATGATATTTTAATTCGTTTACGATATGCGCTAGATATTAAAAATACGGATATGGTGGAAATTTTTAAGCTAGGTGGTATGAAGTTTTCAAAAGAAGATATATTAAACATGCTTATAAAAGTTAAAGATGAAGCAGAAGAGGACATTCCTGATAATTACATCAAATGTAATAACAAAATGGTAGAGGCATTTCTAAATGGTTTAATTACATTTAAACGTGGTGCCCAACAATCTAAACAAGGGCAACCAGAAGGACCTCCAGCAGTAACAGGAAATGAAAGCCCGAATAATATGCTAATGAAAAAAGTGAAAATTGCAATGGCTTTAACTACCGAGGATATGCTGGATATTTTATATGAAGGTGGCGTGTCCGTATCGAAAGGGGAACTCGGTGCAATTTTAAGAAATCCTAGCCATCGTAACTACAAAGAATGCGGTGATCGATTTGTAAGGAATTTTTTAAAGGGATTAACATATAAATATAGAGACTAAGAAACAAACATTCCATAAATAAAAAATATATTGTAAAAGTACCATTTTTTTCTTTTATCCATTGCAATATGTGACGAAATTGTGTACACTTGAATTGACACAAAGTTGTCACAAAAGGGAAAAGAAATGTTCATGAACAGAGGGGTGCTTTTATGATATTTTTTGATCTTATTTTAATTGTTGTTTCTTGCATTAGTATTCCATTAATAGTAGCTATCATGTTAGATATTTTTTATGCAGAACACAAAAAAGTTCGTTTTTCATTACGCCGTACTTCAGTATGGTATATGTTTGTTTTTGCTCTATCCTTTATTCCATCTGTGTTACTCGTAACACAATTTACATGATTTTCTTTAATAAACATTTAGGGGTAAGTGTTTATTACTAGCTGAGCAGCGACACGTTTTATCACGTGTTGCTGCTTTTTTGTATTGTTCAGCTATTTAAATGAAGAATGAAAAGAGAGATGACTGAATAAGATTTCTAATATAAAGTTGTATTTTCCTATCTATTATTCATATTGAGGGTGGAATAATAATGAAAACAGTCTTTCTACTATTGTTAGGTATAATTTATTTGTTTTTAGCAAATGCAATGGAAGCTATACTCATTAAAAAAACCTATTTTTTAATTGGCATTGCTTTAGTCACAGTCGGGACAATTCGTTATATTAAATGGAAATATCATACTTATAAATTAATGACAGAGCTAAAAAGAGCAAGTGAAGAAGAGTTAAACAATATCCCCCATACACATAGCACAATCGCCAGTAACGGTTTACAGGCGTTATTGCTAAATGAGCATACAAAAACATTATTAGTGGCGATGAAAGAAGATTGGGAAGCGGAGTTGACCAAGAAGGAAGTCCAATTTAATGAAATTTATGAAGTAGCCATAATGGAAGACGGTCATATTATTGCGAGAACAAGTAATGGATTATTTAATGAATCTTTACTAGAGGAAGACCATCGCTCTTTAGGAGAGGAAGAGGATATGGACGAGGATGAATCGGAGGAAATAGAGGAGATTTCACACTTAGCTATAAAATTGGTAGTAGATAATATTACTGCTCCGATTATTGAATATGCTTTTTTGGAATTGGAGGATGCAATATCTAAAGAAGATGATTCGTATCTAGAAGCAATGGAGTTATGTGAACAATGGTTTCAAAAAATCAGTATTATTATAAAGCGCTATGAGTTGGAAAGGGTGCCTATTCGGCGTTGGCAGTAAAAAAAGCTATCCGCAAAAAATCGGATAGCTTTTTAACTGTTATAAAGTAAATTTTTGTAGTTGGGTATTTAGCTCTTCAGCCATTTCTGCAAGCTGATTAGCACTCTTTGTAATTTCATCCATTGTTGCCGCTGTTTCTTCGACAGTTGCAGTTGTTTGCTCTACGCCTGCTGCAGATTCTTGTGAAATAGAAGCCATTTCATCAATAGAGCCATTAATCATTTCGGAGTGTTGCGAAATTTTTGTTAAGTTATTGGAAATGACATTAATATTGTCATTCATATCTTCAATCGCTTGAGAAATTTGATCGAACGTGTTATTTGTTTGATCTAATTGTGCAGTACCTTTTCGAACTTCCTCGTAGCCTGATTGTAGAGAACTCGTTACATTTCCTGTTTCATTTTGAATACGATGAACAATTGTAGAAATATCAGTAACAGAGAATTGTACTTGTTCAGCAAGCTTACGTACCTCATCTGCAACAACTGCAAAGCCTTTGCCATGCTCTCCTGCACGTGCTGCTTCAATTGCAGCATTTAAAGCAAGCAAATTCGTTTGGTTTGAAATCTCATCAATTACTGAAACAAGCTTTGAAATTTCAGCAGACTGTTCGTTTAAGCCTTCTACCTTTTTTACAGAATCTAAAACAATGTCATTAATAGTCGCCATTTGTTTTGTTGATTGGACCATTAATTTTTTACCTGACGTTGTTAAGTCATGTACATGCCCAGAATGTTCTTTTAACTCCGCTCCTTCTTGTGTTGTTTCATGAATGTTGCGTTGGAAAGTTGTCATTGTTTCTGCTAAATCACTAGCTGTGGACGCTTGTGTTTCTGTTCCAGTAGCCAGCTCTTGCATAGTATATGAAATTTGTTCTGTACCTGTTTGAACTTCGTTAGCAGATTGCGCTAATTCTTCACTGCTAGCTGCAACTGTTTCAGAAACATTATGAATAGAGCTAATCGTTTCCTGTAATTTATCATTCAAGTCATTGGCAGAAAGCATTAATTGTCCAATCTCATCTTGATTAGTAACTGAAAACTTATCATGTCGCAAATTCCCATCAGCTAATTCTCTCATACGATTGGAAACAATTTTAACGGGTTTAGAAATGCGACTTGCTGTAAAAATTGCTAAAAGAATGCCTGCAATAATTAGAATGAGACTGACAACAGACCCAATTGATTTATTGTTTGAACTTGTTGATACGACATCATTGCCGACTTGCGTAATCGAGTCATAGCGTTTATCAGACACTTCTTCATAGCCATCACGAACTTCATTTACAAGTTCATTCATAGCTGTTAAATTTTCTAATGCTAATTGTTTGTCGCCCTTTTTATAAACTTCAAAAACTTCACTATTAACACGGTTGCTCCATTCACGTGCCATCACTACTAGTTCTTCACGTTCTGCTGTTTTTTCATATTGCTCCACGATACTGTTATTATCCTCAGCAATTTGACGGTACTTATTAAAAGTATCTATGTATTTTTCATCGCCTGTTACAACATAACTTAAAGCTGCAGATAATCGTACACTTATAGACATAGACAAATTTTTACTTGCTTCTAAAACAACTAAATCTTCTTTCACAAGTACTTTTGCTTGTTTCTCCATGTTCGTGTTCGAAAAATAAGTATAAGTAGTAAAACACACAAATAATACTAATAAAATGATAAATCTACTTAAAATGCGTGCTTTGATTGATTTAAACTGAAATAAAGGGTTCATTTTTTCCATCCTTTAACTTTTTCTATAGAACGAGTCCTATCTTTTTATTTTATTACTATTTCATAAGAAAAGTAGAATTTTTTTGTTGAAAATACTAAAAAAGGTTTTTTGGCATAATTAATTTACATTATTATTATATTTTTGTTAGATTGCTAAAGGTGTATATCTATTTGCCTATGTTAATGTCATTTTTAGAAAGTGTAAAATTATTAAATTCCTACATCTGTGTAGACTGTCCATAAGGGAATTTTCAAAAAAAAAAGCAAGCCCTTGTGGAGCTTGCTTCTGCATCGTATTAATATCTAATGCTAATACTTGTACTTTGTAAATGCATTATTGCTTATTCTTTTTGGCTTGACGTTCCCATTGTAAAAGGGATGGGTATGGATCAAATGCCCATTCTGTACGGCCATTAAATTTGTATATTCCATAATGAAGATGTGGTGGGAATTTCCCTGAAGTTCCTTCTTTCCCATAGCCAGAGCTACCGACATAACCGAGTATTGTACCTGGCTCTACAACATCCCCAACCTTAATGTCCTTATTATAGCTGCCAAGATGGGCATAATAATGATAAGAATTATGATTATCACGAATCCCAATTCGCCATCCACCAAATTGGTTCCAACCTTTGATTTCGACTACACCATAGGAAGTGGAAAGTATAGGTGTACCATAGCTAGCAAATATATCTGTACCTTCATGGATACGCCTACCGCCCCAGCCTCTGTTATCGCCCCAAGTACCTCTAAAGCTGTAATTGTAGCGAGTTGGAATTGGGAACGTATGTGCATCTAGCTCAGTTGTTTTGAAATGTTTATACAAAGTAGAAATTGTTACAATTTGATTAACCGCTTCTTCGCTTTTGTAGTATTCCCATAATGCCAATTTGAAGTCCTCGTCGGTAGAACCAAATTTACTTAAATAGCTTGCCATGGAGTAAATAACATCTACATCATCTTTAGGACTGGCGATTCCATCATTATTGCCATCAAGTCCCATCCCACCGAAGTAACTGATTGTTTCGGGTATCGTATCTTCCTTGACAGGATTTAATGCGCCTGACCAATATTCATCAGAAAATTGAATGGCAATGTAGCCATCTCGCTTAGGGATGTCTTTCCGAACAGATTGGAGATTGCGCTCATATTGGTCGATTGCTGCTAAAAAGTGCCATGGAATCAGTAATTCATCGTATTGTACATAATAAGACATACGTTGTTGTAATATTTCTTCATTACTAGGTCCTTCATTTGCCAAAGTAACTGTTGGGAAGAAATAACTCCACACTAGCGTACATGTCAGAAGGAAAATAAAATGACGACTCAAAATTGAACCTCCTTTCTACAGATTAGAATAACCGAAATTTTATATTTCATAAGTCCGCTGTCAATACAGTAATTGGCTTTTTTGTAGCAAGAAAAAAAGAAACAATAAGAAGAAACTTAATCAAAGAAAAAGTAATGGGTATCATAATGTCTTTAACTTCATACTATGTTATAAATCAAGCCCTGAATGGAGGGAAGGCTATCAACATTTTAGATAAAGTGAAGAGCTATCGCGAAGAAGAAAATCGACTGAAGTGGGAAGGTACATTTGCAGATTATCTAAGCATTCTGAAGGAAAGACCTGAAGTTGCTCAAACAGCCCATTCTCGCGTCTACAATATGATTAAAAGCGCTGGTGTAGAGGAACGCGATGGGCAAAAAATGTATCAATTTTTCGGGCAAGAAATTTTTGGGCTTGAGTCAGCAATTGAAAGACTGGTGGAGGAATATTTCCATCCAGCAGCGAGAAGATTAGATGTTAGAAAACGTATTTTGTTATTAATGGGGCCAGTAAGTGGAGGAAAATCAACGATAGTGACTTTGTTAAAGCGTGGACTTGAACAGTTCTCGCGTACGGAAGAGGGAGCAGTTTATGCAATTAAAGGATGTCCAATGCATGAGGATCCCCTGCATTTAATTCCACATCATTTACGGAACGACTTTTTTAAAGAGTATGGAATAAGAATTGAGGGCAGCTTATCGCCTTTAAATACGATGCGTCTTGAAAAAGAATACGATGGACGTATTGAAAATGTCATCATTGAGCGTATCACTTTTTCAGAAGACAGACGTGTGGGCATAGGAACCTTTACACCTTCAGATCCAAAATCTCAAGATATTGCGGATTTGACAGGTAGCATTGATTTCTCAACAATTGGTGTATTTGGCTCAGAGTCAGACCCTCGTGCTTATCGCTTTGATGGAGAATTAAACAAGGCAAACCGAGGGATGATGGAATTCCAAGAAATGCTGAAACTAGATGAAAAGTTTTTATGGAATTTATTATCACTGACACAGGAAGGGAATTTTAAGGCAGGAAGGTTTGCGTTGATTAGCGCGGATGAGCTAATCGTAGCGCATACGAATGAAACAGAATATCGTTCCTTTATTTCAAATAAAAAGAATGAAGCATTACACTCGCGTATTATTGTAATGCCAATACCTTACAATTTAAAAGTGAGCCAAGAAGAACTGATTTATGAAAAGATGATTAATGAAAGTGATATGTCCCATGTGCATATTGCGCCGCATGCATTGAAGGCCGCAGCAATCTTTTCGGTCCTAACAAGACTGGAAGTTCCGAAAAAACAAGGTGTGGATCTTATAAAAAAAATGCGCTTGTACGACGGAGAAAATGTGGAGGGATTTAATTCCGTTGACTTAGAGGAGCTTAAAAAAGAGTTTCCGAATGAAGGCATGAACGGTATTGATCCACGGTATATTATTAATCGTATTTCTTCAGCTATTATTCGAAAAGAAATTCCATCGATTAATGCGTTGGATGTTTTGCGAGCACTGAAGGATGGTCTTGATCAGCATGCTTCGATATCGCAGGAAGATCGTGAAAAATATATGAACTATATAGCTGTAGCAAGAAGAGAGTATGATGATATTGCTAAAAATGAAGTGCAAAAAGCGTTTGTTTATTCGTATGAGGAATCTGCAAAAACGTTAATGAATAATTACCTCGATAATGTAGAGGCATTTTGTAATAAGAATAAAATTTTTGACCGCTTGACTGGTGAAGAAATGAATCCAGATGAAAAATTAATGCGCTCCATTGAAGAACAAATTGGGATTTCTGAAAATGCGAAAAAGGCATTCCGTGAGGAGATATTAATTCGTATTTCGGCTTACGCGAGAAATGGTAAGCGGTTTGACTATAATTCTCATGATAGATTACGAGAAGCGATTCAGAAGAAATTATTTGCTGATTTAAAAGATGTTGTAAAAATTACGACTTCTTCAAAAATGCCTGATGAGTCACAGTTGAAAAAGATTAATGAAGTTGTGGCAAGACTTGTCGATGAACATGGCTATAATACAACGTCAGCAAATGAATTATTACAATATGTAGGAAGCTTACTGAATCGATAGTTTTCATTTTAGTGGCAGCCACAATTATGCACTAGCGTAATTGATAGACGTAATAGGAGTGTCCCAATTTAAGGGCACTCCTTTTATTTCTCTAAAAAAGTTCAATAAAGCGGATTACTAGCATAGTATAGAAAAAGCGAATTTGATAGATGGGTGAGGATAAAAATGACTGAAAACGAAAATAAGGGTTTTGTCATCTCTCAGGAAAATTGGTCCCTCCATCGTAAAGGGCACCAAGACCAGCAACGTCATATGGAAAAGGTTAAAGATGCGATTAAAAATAATTTACCCGATTTAGTCAGTGAGGAAAGTATTGTCATGTCCAATGGTCGTGAGGTAATTAAAATACCGATACGCTCCCTCGATGAATATAAAATTCGATACAACTACGATAATTCTAAGCATGTCGGTCAAGGACAAGGTGATAGTAGTGTAGGTGATGTTGTTGCGCGTGACGGTAGTAAACAGCCAGGCAATGGAAATGGGAAAGAAGCTGGTGACAAGCCTGGTCAAGATTATTATGAAGCAGAAGTAAGTATGGAAGAAATTCAAAGTGTGTTATTTAAAGAGCTGGAGCTTCCTAATTTACAGCAAAAAGAAAAAGCAGATATTAAAACCGAAAAAATTGAATTTAATGATATAAGGAAAAAAGGGCTTATGGGGAATGTGGATAAGAAGCGTACAATATTGAATGCGCTGAAACGCAATGCCATGGAAGGGAAAGCACAAATTACACCAATTCATAATGATGATTTACGTTTTAAAACATGGGATGAAGTGGAGAAGCCTGAATCAAAGGCTGTAGTCCTTGCAATGATGGATACGAGTGGTTCAATGGGTGCCTTTGAAAAATATTGCGCTAGAAGCTTCTTCTTTTGGATGACGAGATTTTTACGGTCGAAATATGAAACAGTTGAAATTGAATTTATAGCACATCACACAGAGGCAAAAGTAGTGACAGAGGAAGAGTTTTTCACAAAAGGGGAAAGTGGCGGAACGATTTGTTCTTCAGCTTATATTAAAGCGTTAGAGTTGATTCGTGAGAAGTATAATCCTAGTCGTTACAATATTTATCCAGTGCATTTTTCAGATGGTGAAAACATTTCAATGGATAATGAAAAATGTTTAAAGCTTGTTAATGAATTGATGGACGTCTCAAGCATGTTTGGATATGGCGAAGTCAATCAACATAATCGTTTTTCAACATTAATGTATACGTATAAAAAAATTGATGATCCAAAGTTTAGGTATCATATTTTAAAGAAAAAAGGCGATGTCTATGATGCCTTAAAGAGCTTTTTCCAAAAACATGAGTTGCAAAATGAAAATTAATATTAGGAAGGTGCGAAGCATTCATTTTTCCAGAGGAGGAGGTTGAAAAATGGAGAAGGAGCTTCACCGTGCGATTGATGAAATAACAGAAATTGCAACAGGGTTTGGTTTAGATTTTTTCCCAATGCGTTATGAAATATGTCCTGCAGATATTATTTATACATTTGGCGCATATGGTATGCCTACGCGTTTTTCCCACTGGAGCTTTGGAAAGCAATTTCATAAGATGAAGCTGCAATATGACTTAGGGCTAAGTCAAATATATGAGCTTGTGATTAACTCAAATCCGTGCTATGCATTTTTACTCGATACGAATACACTTACACAAAATAAGCTAATTATTGCGCATGTGTTAGCACACTGTGACTTCTTTAAAAACAATGTACGATTCTCGAATACAAGGCGAGATATGGTAGAGAGTATGACGGCAACAGCAGAACGGATTGCTGGCTATGAAAGGGAATATGGTAAGGAAGAGGTCGAACAGTTTTTAGATGCGATATTAGCTATACAAGAACATATCGATCCTTCTTTATTAAGAACAAAGCTGGCTTCTGAAGAGGAAGAACAGGACGAAGAAATTATTGCTACCAAATCTCCGTATGATGATCTTTGGAGTTTAGATAATAAGGAAAAAGAACAGCGGTCGGTACGTAGAAAAATCAAGCCGTTTCCAATGAAACCTGAAAAAGATTTATTGCTATTTATTGAGGAGCATAGTCGTGAACTAGAGGGATGGCAGCGGGATATTTTAACAATGATGCGTGAGGAAATGCTATATTTTTGGCCTCAATTAGAAACGAAAATAATGAATGAAGGCTGGGCATCCTTTTGGCATCAACGAATTATGCGTGAGCTGAATTTAACGACAGTGGAGACGATTGAATACGCTAAGTTAAACGCTGGTGTTGTGCAGCCATCCAAAACATCGATCAACCCTTATTATTTAGGCTTGAAAATATTTGAGGATATTGAAAAACGCTATAATAATCCAAGTGAAGAAATGCTAAAACGTGGAGTACTACCAAATAGCGGACGTGAAAAGATGTTTGAGGTGCGAGAAATTGAATCGGATATTTCCTTTATTCGCAACTATTTAACAAAGGATTTAGCAAAGCAAGAGGATCTATATTTGTTCCAGAAAAAGGGCAATGAATATCGTATTACAGACAAAGATCATGAAATGGTTCGTGATCAGCTTGTATCGATGCGCGTCAATGGAGGGTTCCCATATATCGTTGTGAAAAATGGCGATTATCTCCGAAATGGAGAGTTATATTTAGTGCATGGTTTTGAAGGGATGGAGCTAGATCCTCATTATTTAGAAAATGTATTGCCTTATATTTATCAATTATGGGGGCGTCCTGTGCATTTAGAGACATTTGTTGAGGGAAAACCGATGCTCTATTCGTATGATGGTACAAAAAATTATAAGCGCTCGGTCTAAAGCAAAACTTCTATCAGGTAGGATGAAAATTCCTATAGATAGAAGTTTTACTTTTTTTATTGAGGTAATTTTATTAATTGTTTTCAGTGGGTTCATCTTCAACTGTGCCTTGTAGCTCATCTTCAACATCTAGGTGTTGAGTTGAAGTTGAATGTATATCACTATCGATTACTAAACTATCACGAACTTTTTGCCCCTGCTGTCCACCAGCTTCATCGTTATTATTTCCTGCGATACCACTTCTGCCATTGCCATCCGCAAATTGCGATTTAAGATTTCTTGTTTGGCTATGGTTCAGCGCATTTTGCCCACCTTGGTTAGCATTTGTGCCAACCTCCTTATTGATTTGCCCACCACCTTCAGCTCTTTGTTCAAAACGGTTTTCTGTGTTGCCAATATTAAAGGTAATATTTATGGTAATGTCATTTTTCGCTTGATTATTAGAATGATTTCTTTCAGGTTCATTAGGATTATGAGAATTTTTGCGGGGATTATAAAAACCTGTCATAGTTTTCACTCCTTTCTTTTAAGTATTATTATTAAAGTATTAATTTCTTAGATGTTTACTTGTACGTGTAGCCTTATACTTAAAAGGAAATATTAAAGATATTATGGAAAGCTGTAGTTATTCAAAATGAATTTCTGCAAGACATAACGAAAATTTGTTAAAATGAATAAGATTATATGAATATCTATGGAACTGGAACGGTGAATAAACGTTGAAAACATTTAAAAAGGTATATATAGAAATAACAAGTGTATGTAATTTAGCTTGTAGTTTCTGCCCGCCAACTGAGCGCGCAAAAGGGCTTATCAAGGTAGAACAGTTTAACAAAATTCTTGATGAAATACGTCCTCATACTAAATACATTTACTTGCATGTGAAAGGCGAACCACTTTTACATCCTCGTATTAATCAGCTACTAGATGCGGCGCATGACAAAGGCTTTAAGGTGAATATTACAACGAATGGTACACTTATAAAAAAGAATCGTGAAAAGCTATTGGGCAAGCCTGCACTACGCCAAATTAATTTTTCGTTACATAGCTTTGATGGTCATGAGGGCTCTGAAAATCGAGAAAAATATTTAGGGGATATTTTAGATTTTGTGCGCGAAGCAAAAGAATTTAACACAATTATTTCGTATCGCCTGTGGAATTTACAGCAGGATCATGTTTCAGATCTTGCTGCTAGAAGAAACCGTGAAACATTAGAGATTTTAGAAAATGAATATCATCTTGATTTTCGCATTGAGGAGAAAGTTCAGCCAGGTAAGGGCGTAAAAATTGCGAACAATGTGTATTTAAACCAAGATCATGAATTTAGATGGCCAAGTTTACTTGCGCCAGAGGATGAAGGCAAAGGCTTTTGTCACGCATTACGCAGCCAAGCTGCCATTCTTGTAGATGGTACAGTTGTGCCATGTTGTCTTGATGGAGAAGGTGTTATTAATTTAGGGAATGTACATGAGCAGTCCTTTAGTGAAATTGTAGAAGGCGAGCGTGCCAATAATTTAGTCGATGGCTTTTCACGACGAGAAGCGGTTGAAGAGCTATGCAAAAAATGCGGCTATCGTCAGAAGTTCGGTATGGAAGGCGAATAGGGTAAAAGAGAAACAGTTGACTGCAAAGTTGATTTGCGTTGCAGGCCAATGAAAAGAGCAATGTGAAGATGGCCTTACAGCTTTCAAAATGCTTATCAAGTTGATTGAAGCAACGGGAATTTTTCCGCTTTAGGAGCCACTCTTATGCCGCGGGGCTATGCGGTGTGCCAGTCACACATACAATTTCTATGCTTTGCATTTGAAACTAACAAAGGAAAAATCCACGTAGACTCTCGCGGAAAGCGACCGTCCCTAACAAATATCTACTAACACTCTGTGAAAGGTGCAGACAAGTCCTGTTTACAGTCGAACAGCTCCAATGTTAATCAACATTGGAGCTGTTTTTCTTTGATTGAGCATCAATTGTATTTAAAAAATCTCTTGTGATGCGTACTACATATTTTACTTCGTCTAAATTGCGCTCTCTTAATAATGAGCGATGAATGTCGAGCATAAGATTTTTCTCTTCAATATCAGTAACACCCGATAATCTTTGGAAATTAAAAAGTTCCTCTGGTGCAATATCTAACGCTTTCATAAGCAACTCTAAAGTACTTAACGTAATATTGGATTGCCCGTGCTCAATATTGGAAATGCGACCTTTACTAAAACCTAACTTCCCCGTTCTCTCTGCTACTTCTTCTTGACTAAGCCCTTTGGAAACTCTAATGATACGGAGTTGTTCACCTACTAGCTTTAAAAAGTCTGACATATCACTCACCTCTATGTAAAAAGCTAGTGAAAAACAATGATTATGCATATACCATTAAAGTTATATAATGTAGATAATGTTACATTAAAATGGTACAATAATCATTATTAAAATGTTATGCAATAGAATTTCTAATTTTTTGGACCGTCTTCCCATGCATTTTTTGATTGGTTGTGTGGGAATTTGAAAGCTTTTTAAGAATGGAGGATTTAAACTTGTTGGAGCGTTATAGACTTGATGAAGTAGCTCTTATTGTTGCTAATTTAACAACACCAAATATTTCAGAGTGCTCAAAAATAGGTCAACCTCTTATTACTGCAGAAACTTTAAAAGGGTTAGCGCTTGACGGTGATGTTCGTAAATTAACTAATTGGAATGCAGTAGATAATATGCTTTTTACGTGTACGAAGGTGCCAGCAAAAACAATTATTCTTGCCCGAAATGACTTGGGTAGTGCTAAAAAATATATATTTCATTGTGAACAAGAAGTATATATTACGAATGATGTAGTTGCGATTATACCGAATGCATCCATTCTATTAAGTGAGTATTTATATTATTTCCTCCAATGGTATGAGCCAAAAACAGATTGGAGACAATTGCATCATATAAAATTAGATGTACCATCTTTAGAAATCCAAGAACATATTGTAAAGCTGCTTAAAACAAGTCAGCTTTTATTGAAAAATAAAAAATCATTGCTTGCTGTTGTCGAGGAGCTACCAATGCATTTTCAAAACATTTCAAAGCAAACTGAACAACATGCTAACCAACTAAAGGACGGGTTTGACCAACTTCAAACGTTATATCATTTGGCACTACACAAAATCTTTACTGGAGAGCTATTTCAGTTCCAAAATAAAAATTGTAAAAGAAAGACTTGAGATGACATTAAAAAATAAGTCGGTGTTAAAAGGAATACCGCAACACCGACTTGCTAACATAAACGATATGCAGTTAAATTTCAATTATAATAGGTAAAATCATCGGTTTTCGTTTCGTTTGCGCAAACAAATATTGACCAACGGCTTTTTTAATTTCGCGTCTTAAAACAAATAGTTGTTGTTTATTTACCTCTTGTAACTCGTTAATTGTAACTTTTACAAGATCATTCACTTTATGAAGAAGTTCCTCTGACTCTTTTGCATAAACAAATCCTCGTGATGTAGTATCAGGTTCTAAAATAATTGATCCATCTGTCTTGCTAAGTGTTAACACGATGACGAGCATACCATCCTCCGATAGTTGTTTACGATCACGTAATACAATGCCTTCAACTTCACCAATACCAATACCATCAACATACGTATCACCAGATGGGACTTTTCGTGTTTGCCTAGCTTTCGATTTTTCGATATCAACAACATCCCCATTTTTCATAATAAAGGTATGTCCTCTTTTGACACCGACAGATTCTGCTAACAAACGGTGCTGATGGAGCATGCGGAATTCTCCATGGATAGGTATAAAAAACGTTGGTTTCATAAGTGTCAGCATAAGCTTTAAATCCTCTTGATAACCATGTCCAGAAACGTGCATGCCAGTGTTACTGGATGAACCATAAATGACTTTGGCCCCAAGCTGAAATAAATTATCGACAATTCGCGAAACACCTTTTTCATTACCTGGTATTGGAGAGGCAGCTAAAATAACAGTATCGTCTGGCAAAATTTTTACTTCACGATGATTGCCACTAGCTAAACGAGAAAGTGCGGCTAATGGCTCTCCTTGACTCCCTGTACATAACACAACTACTTCCTCTGGTGGGAGATACTTCACTTCACGGGCATCAAGTAACAAATCATCGGGCATCGTTAAATATCCGCGCTCTAATGCAACATCTAATACATTGACCATACTACGACCTAACAATGCTATTTTCCGATTCGTTGCAATAGTGGCGTCTACAATTTGTTGAATTCGATTCACATTGGACGCAAACGTAGAAATGATTATTTTACGCTCAGCATGAAGAAAAGCCTCTTCAATATGATGCCCTACAAGCTTTTCTGATGGTGTTAATCCTGGACGTTCAGCATTTGTACTTTCAGAAATTAATAACAATACACCTTCAGATCCGATAGCTGCCATCTTGTGGATGTCAGCAAACTGATTATTTACTGGTGTTAAATCAAACTTGAAGTCCCCAGTATGCACAACATTGCCTTCAGGTGTTTTGAAAACAATACCTAAACAGTCAGGAATACTATGATTCGTTCTGAAGAAACTAACATCTATCTGTCCGAAATGTAGCGAGGAGTCAGAGCGAATCTCTATCAAGTCAGTCTCTCTTAGTAGCTTATGCTCTTTTAGTTTTAACTCAATTAGCCCTAATGTAAATCGGGTAGCGTAGATGGGCACATTAATTTTCTTTAAAAGGTACGGAATACCACCTATATGATCTTCATGCCCATGAGTGACAATCAAACCTTTAATTTTTTCTTTGTTCTCCTGTAAGTATGTGATATCAGGAATAATCAAATCAATGCCGAGTAGGCTTTCATCTGGAAACTTTGCGCCACAATCGACTATAAGTAAATCATTTCCGTACTGTACAACATACATATTTTTTCCGATTTCGTTAATACCGCCTAGGGCAAAAATGGATAATGCATTATTTGCTGCGTTCAATTGAATACCTCCGTTTAAACGTTTTCCGATACGTTTTAGTATTGCTCGCGTTTTCAATCTTATACTTTTGTGGGCCTTTAAAATGTTTCTTATATAACAGAGAATGACAAAAACAGCTATTGGATATGATAAGTGCATTAATGGAGGAGTGTTGGAGAATGAAGGAATTTAAAATAACCTATTTCTTTGATGAGATTCATTATGTTAGACGATTTATTCATATTGAATCACAAGAAAAAGCACAGCAATTGGTTAAAAGTGAACGCGATCAATATATTGCTTTTACAGATAGCAGAGGAATATATCATGAATTACACACAAGAAATGTTCGAGTTATCCAAGTTTCCGAGTATCATCGGGTTGATAAAACGAAGGACACATAATCTTAGTATGTTTACACACATTACTATAAAGGAGTGTGACAACATGGATAAAGAAAATGTGCCACCTGAGAAAAGAATGTTTATGAACTTATCAAGCAAAGACAAGCCTGATATGGTTGATTCGGATACCATTAGTATTTTTGATTTGCATGAAGATATGCAAACAGTCGATATTATTCCAATTGAAGAGCTCAATAAAAGGGTGAAACGAGAAGGCGATGAATTGATTGAAATGCAGCCAGATGAATTATAGAGAGGAAGAATGCGCTTTTGTCATTCAAATGAAGAACTAAGAGAAACCTAACATAAATGGCAGTGAAGTTTAACATATAAATAGCAAAAACGAAAACTGGACTTAAACTGTCCAGTTTTCGTTTTTTTATTTTGGGCGGCTCATCCTACTTCCGCATTAAAAGGCCAATTTTTTATCAAAAATAAAAAATTAAAAAGAGAAATATGATTTTAAATATAGTCAAAATTATATGATGTAAATATTATTTAAAAACTTTAAATAAAAATAATATTTAATTTTAATAAATAAGTAGTAATTTTGCCTTTTTAATTTTCTCAAAAAAAAGATATAGGGGGAAAAAATAAGATTCTTCCGTGCTATTAAAATAATATATAGTTCAGATAATTGCAGAAATGAAAAAATAACTGCAGAAAAATTTAAGGAAGGGGTCTAGTAATAGAATGAAGAAAAAAAGAAATAAATTTAAAAAACTACAATTTTTGCTGCTGCTGCTGCATTAGTAACACCAGCAATAGTAACTCCAATTAACGCGGAAGCCACTAAGCATAATCAACAGCGGACATTTGAAGTGAAAACAGACCTTCACATTTTAATGAGAATAGACGGTGAAAAGGTGACTGGTCAATGGTGTGGCAGAACGCTGCGTTTAGTCAATACAGCTGACGATAATGAATTTTATACAAATACATTACCGAATGAGCCTACAGTAGATAAAGAGGGAACATATTACATCTATGATTTAACAGACGCTGATTAAGGAGTAGATATTCATAAAAAGTTAAAATCAGGCGGTAAAATTACAATTCACAATAGTAATGGTATTACTGCTGTCCCTACTTTAGATTACTATACGGTAACATTTTATGGAGACAGTGAGTGAAGAGAACAAAATACAAGCCGAGGAGAACAAGTTATTGGCTGAAGAGAACAAGTTACAAGCTGAGGAGAACAAGTTACTGACAGAGCAGATCGAGGTAGTGGCTGAACAGTATTTGTTACAAGCCGAACAGAATGAATTACTAGCTAAACAGGATGAATTACAAGCCGAACAGAACGAATTACTAGCAAAACAGGATGAATTACAAGCTGAACAGAACGAATTACTAGATCAACGGAACGAGTTACAAGCTGAACAGAACGAATTACTAGATCAACGGAACGAGTTACAAGCTGAACAAGACGACTTACTGGCTCAACAAAAAGAGTTAATAGCTGAAAAGGATGAGTTACTAACGCTACAGAACGAGTTACTAACTCATCTAAACAAATAATATTTTTTGCAGGAAGCAAAGTTAAGGAACTAGCTATTTTTTAATGAAAGGGAAGACAGAGGTGGTAGCTCATTTGATGTCATTTAATCAATTACTGATCAAAAGGAAATCTTCTCTGTATGGAGCGAACCAGTTGCTGACAAAACAACAGTATCAGCAACCAAATCAACACAATCAATTGCTGTTACAACAAAACTACTTGTTGCTACAGCAAAATCACTTATTGACGTAACAAAACCAATTATTGAAGCAACAAAATCAGTTGTTGGTCCAACTACGGAATCCTTCACTGAGCCACCAACATCAGTTGCTGGCTCAGCGGTGGGAGTATGTGCCGTTGCAACTACAACAGGTGTCGATACAAAAGAAACGGTTGTTGGCACAACAACAGTATCAGTCGCTGACTAATCGGAAATATTTACGAGAAGAGCAGTATCAAATACTGATTTAACCTTCTTTTAATATTGTAATAAACTATTTTTAATATCCTTTACATAAAGACAAAGTCGATAATGGCTTTGTTTTTATGTTTTTTAAGAAACTTTAGTATTTAGATAAAATAAAAAGGAGCTGATAGATTATGGAAAGATTTTTAGATCGCCCAGAAAAAATACTGATTTATCTTTATTGTAAAAGCGGACAAGCGAAGATCGATGAGTTGGCAGAACATTTACAAGTTGGACGATCCACTATAGAAAAAGAACTTCATTTTTTAATGGAAACATTAAGTAACACAAGTTTTTTTATAAAATCTGGGGAAGTCCATTTGGATATTGTTTCTCCTTCACTAATTGATGATGCATTGAAGTTACTATATAAAGATAATGTATTTTTAAAAATAATAACAATAATCTTCGAAAAAAATGTATATTCTGTAAGTGAAATTACACAACTCCTCAATATGAGCAAATCTACAGTGTACCGTAAATTTAAAGTTATAAAAGAATGGCTACAAGAACATAAATTAAAATTAGTTACTACTCCAGTGCTAATGGTACAAGGTGATGAAAAAAATATTCGGAATTTAATGCAACAATTTTATGATTTTTACTTATCTCGTTCTTTATCGGAAATAAGATTTTTTAACAAGGAACTCTTTGTGAAGAAAATTGATGAAATTTGTATTATAAATAGTTTTAATTTGACACCACAAGGTCTACGAAAATTGTCCATTTCCATGGAAATTTTGCATATTAGAAGTCGACTTTCAAAGTATATACAATATGAAAGTTTCCCTACTGAAGAAAATTCTCTTTATATAAACATAACAAAAAAGCTACAATCATTTTTTCCTAATTATATGGATAAAAACACTAAACAATGTGAGTTTATTTATTATGCAACGAATTTATATAACTATTTAATACGCGAGAGAAAGCTCACTATAGGTGAAATTTATTCTTTAAAAGAAAGTAATTTGCGTTATAGTATGATTTTCGATTTTTTAGAGTATATATCCGAAAATTTTTATTTTGATTTCTCTTCTGATATAAGACTCGTTGAAGGGTTAAGTAGGTATACTGAACTCTACTATATTGATTTACGTTTAGGAACTAATAATAGGTTAAATGAGTTAAGTGGTTACATAAATATTTGTAAAGATCATCCTTTTTATTTTCTAGTGAAAGAAGCAGCTTTAAAGTTATTTAAGCAATATAATTTTCTCCCTGAAATTAAAGAAATTGATATATTTGCGCTGTACTACTTTCTTTCAATAAGTCAGCTTAGAATAAAAAAGATACAAACTGTCTCAATCGCTATTATAACGGAATCTGAAATTGAACAAGAAAGTATATTAGAATACTTAACGTTTAAATATGGGACAAATATACAAGCATACTCATTGAACTTATACGCTTTTAAAAAGAATATATTTTATCAAGAGTATGATTTGTTAATAAATATGGAAAATAACAATAGTCTTTTCAAAGGCGTTGAAAGCCTAACGATCTCTCCTTTATTAAGTAACGCCGATAAAAGTAAACTTGATTATAAAATAAACGAACTTTTAAATAAAAAAATGACTAAATATACTGATCTAATAGTATTTTAACGTAATCTCGATATGCCATTTACATTGGATTTATCCTAATGAATTTTAAAATTGCCTAACGCAATCTCAAGCTAGATGTAAAAGAGCAATTATCCCCTATTTTCTGTTTACTCTAATAGCCTTGCAATCTACACGAACAATGAATTTAGTCTTTATTCAACTTTCTGTAGTAGTCAATTTTTTTGATGATTTTTAAATCTAGAAAACATGGAAAGTTCACGTTATGCATGTTTTAAAATACTATAAGGTGGATAAACAATAAAGAAGTACACATAATCTATACACTTTTACACACATTAACGATAAAGGAGTTTGACAACATGAATAAAGAAAATGTGCCACCTGAGAAAAGAAAATTTATGAACTTAGAAAGTAAAGATAAACCCGACATGGTTGATTCAGATACAATCAGTATTTTTGACTTGCATGAAGATATGCAAACGGTTGATCCCATTCCCGTTGAAGAGCTCAATAAAAAGGTGAAAAGAGAAGGCGATGAATTGATTGAAAAGAAGCCTGATGAATTATAGAAAGGAATGAATTTGCTTGCAAAATAGGGATGAAGAGCAACTTACGGCGTCTGGTACGAATATTAATGATGTAAAACAGAAAAATGCAGAAGCAGGTCTATCCTATAATGAAGTGAAAGAGCTACTAGCTAAAACGGGTGGGTATGGTACTGGCAAATATAGTGATACAGATAGTGAAGAAGTGAGAGCGCAAAATAATCAATCAATGCGTAATATGTAATAGTGGAAGGAGTGCGAAATATAGTCTGTATTTCGTGCTCCTTTTGTTGTACATTACAACCATCGTAGAAAGGAGTGTCATGTAATGCAATATGAAGAAAAAAGTTGCCCTTTATGTGGGAAAGACAATCAATGTGGTGTAGCAGAAGGCCAGGATGCATGCTGGTGTATGAACGAAAAATTTCCTGAAGATATAATAGGGGCAGTCTCTAACGAACCTAAGAAGTGCATTTGTCAAAATTGTTTACTTACATATAAAAACATCTAGCTTTCTCTGTTTCATTATCTTGGTGTCTGTTGGTACAAATGTCTATCGCACAACAACCTACCTGGCATACATTACTCTGAAAGGAGTGTGTCTAATGTCGAAACCAATTCCACTTAGTAATGTAACTCAGGCATATTTAGAGGAAAACAAAAGAATAATCAATAAGATGATGCAAGGTATGACTTATGTAACAATAACATGTAGCATATCTGAAAATTTCATTAAACAGATTATTCCCCATCAAATAGCGGCAATTAGAATGTCAGAAAATGTGTTGCAATATACAACGAATATACCTGTTCAAAATTTTGCATTAGAAGTTATCCAAACTCATACTGAAATCGTCGAAAGTCTAGAAGCAATACAAAATAGATGCTGTATCGTACAAAATACAGAATATGAATTATATGAATATATGTGTACATTTAAAGAAATTGCTGAAACGATGTTCCAAGCATTATGCTCACCACCAACCTCTAATAGTATTAATATAAATTATCTTCAAGATATGATTATTCATCATCAAGCTGGTGTACGATTAGTGCAAAACGTTCAAAGATTCTGCATATGCCAAGAGTTAATTCCAATTCTTCAATGTATGATGCAAACATTATGTTGTCAACTTGAAGAAATGCAAAAATTACTTGATGCGCTACAAGATTGTGATTGTTAAAAATAAAACGCTAAAATTGTTCGCAATTTTAGCGTTTTATTTTGCTGATAATAGAATTAAATGGCTTCTTATGGACTCGTTCCAGCGGGCATTTAGCTCAAGCTACTCGTCCTAATAGAGTCGCCACTGTCGGCTAAAGTAAATGGCTTTTTTTATGGAGAAAGAATTGAAGTTCTCTATTTTTTGCATGGTTGTCCTAGAGGATTAATTTTACTGTGTGAAAGGTCGTTGCGAAATTATGTAAGTAGGTGGTGCTAGCAGATTGGAGTGGAAGGCGTGACATTTCTACAGGAACAGCAAGAGCGGAAAATTCATTTTTGTGGCGATTTGCTGCAAAAATTAGTTGGAGCCGTACCTGCGGAAAGGGAGCGTCTGGAACGGCAATCAACTTGCACTAAAAAAGGGTGGTACTAATAACTTGCAACACCTTGGCAGACATCAATGTCCGAGCCTTATTAGTTGTAGTTTCCCGCTGTTTGAGAAGTTATCCGTGTTTGAGGGACTTCTATTATTCTCTAAGTATCGGTCATTTAAATGCCGACTGCATCTTTAGCTTCGAAAGACGATGCACACATAAATGTGACAGTTCGTTTGTCACTATCATATAGACACCATTCACGATGATCAACTACTGAGCCAACATTGATGCGATATTGCTTTGCTTGCAACTCAATTGGTTCTCCAAAATGAATACGGATCGGCAACTTTTTATTTTGACGATATATTCCTGATTCATGACTATGTCCGAAAAAAAGAAGCTGCTTATCAATCGAAGGAAACTTCGGCTGCCAGGAAACACTCCATTGGAATTGGTGTCCATGAATTAGCATTGCCCCTTCAATATCCATTGTTTCAGGCAAAGTTATAAAGCGCTCAATTCCTGTAACGTGTGTAATGCGTTCTTCTTGATTGCCTCGAATAGACGGGAATGTCAGCAGTTTTTCAAAATCATCATCGATAATCGCAGCTTTTTGCAAAGGCAATCCTGATATTGTTTTTGCTTTTTTCTTACTTACTTTACATTCATATAAGTCGCCTAATCCTATTATTTCAGCATCTTTCGCTGTTTGTTGTATATGAGCTAATACTGATTTTGTATCATCAATATTAGAATGTAAATCTCCTAAAAGTGCATACAGCATAATAATCACGCCTTTCTTTTTCAAAATATTTTACAAGTATCATACACCTAACAGAATTTGATAGAAAAGTAATATGTATAAGAATATTTTGTGACACAACTTACATATTTTGAATGTGTGGGAAAATTGCTAACAAATAAGTTGCTTGATAAAATAGTTTGTGTAATCTAAATTTTCTGAAAAAAGTTAGTAGAATTGTATTTTAAAGCTTTTAATTAGCTTTAAAGCGTTTGATACGCTCGAAAAATCAAAAGCCGAGGTGTACGTAAGGACTAAAAATGAGGGGGTATAAGATGACGGTATTTATGACGGATATTTTACAAAAGTACGCTACAGAGCAGACGGATGCGATTGCAACGATTTATGAAGGTAAAAAGGTAACTTATGGCGAGTTTAATCAGTATGCAGAAACGTTTGCAGCCTATTTACAAGAGCAAGGCTATGAGAAAAATGATGTCATTGCGCTATATACACTTAATTCCGATTTGTTTTTAATTGCTTACATCGGTATCCAGCTAGCGGGTTATGTTGTGATGCCTATCAATACAAAGCTTGCAGCACGAGAGGTTGACTTTATCGTCAATCATTCACAAGCAAAAGGACTCATTTATGATGAGAGAATAGAAGAAGTACTAGCGGATGTTCCGTATTCATTTCAACATGTAATCGGATTGAAAGATATGAAAGAGGTTATCCAAAACTATAAAGGGCAAAGGAAGATACTACAATTACAAGCGAATGATACATCTGTTGTTATGTATACGTCTGGTACAACTGGGAAGCCAAAAGGGGTAATGCTGACGCATCAAAATATTGCTTCGACAGCGGATATTTGGTCAGCATCGATGAATATGACGAACGAAGACAGCATGTTTATTTGTACGCCTTTGTTTCATTGTGCAGGCCTCCATGTATTTGCGATGCCAATGTTCTATAAAGGCGGCGCGGTCATTATAGAGGAAAGCTTTTCACCGAAAAATACGTTACAACAGCTGATAAAAACAGAGGCTACTATTTTCTTTGGAGTACCTTCCATGTATACGATGATATTAAATACCCCTGAATTTAAGGATCATTCCTTTATGAATTTACGTTTATTATGTTATGGTGCAGCACCGATGCCATATGAGCTTGTGAGGCAAGTTAAAGAAGCATTGCCGAATGTAAAAGTTCAAAATCTATATGGTCAAACAGAAAATTCACCTGCTGCAACCTCTCTTTTAGATGCAGATGCATTAATCAAAATTGGTTCAGTCGGAAAGCCGTTAGCACAGACAGAAGTGCGTGTTGTAGATAGCTATGGGGAAGCTGTACCAGCGGGCGAAGTTGGTGAAATTTGCGTTAGAGGGCCACAAGTCATGAAAGGTTATTTACGCAATGATGAAGAGACCGCTCGTGCAATTCAGGATGGTTGGCTCTATTCAGGTGATTTAGGACGCTTTGATGAAGAAGGTTACTTATATATCGTCGATCGTAAAAAGGATATGATTATTCGCGGTGGGGAAAATATTTATCCGATTGAGATTGAAGAAGTGTTATATCAGTTGCCAGCCATTTTAGAGGCAGCTGTTGTTGGCTTACCACATGAAGTGTATGGTGAAGTACCAAAGGCATTTGTCGTCTTAAAAGATGGGCAACTGATAGATGAAGCATCCATATTAGCCTATTGTCGTTCGCAGCTTGCAAAATATAAAGTGCCTTACGAAATAGAATTTTTAGAACAGTTACCACGCAATGCATCAGGAAAGGTGTTAAAGCATACGCTTCGACCACAAATAGCAAAATCTTAAAAGTATAGGATTTTGTCAATCCATTGAAAAGTAGCAGGATAAAATATGAACACCTATTAAATTAGCGTATAATAAAGCTACGACAAATTGTAAAAATAGAATAGAAGATTATATATTTCTTCGAATGAGATAGGAGCGGAATTTGTCTTGTGGAGTGATTATAAACGACTTTTAATAGTGAGTATTATGATTATCATGCTACTTTCTGGTTGTAATCAATTAACACAGCAGAGTCGATCAAAGAATCAATTAACTGTTTTAACGGTAGAATTTAATAGTGGTGCACCAATTCCGAGTCTCTATATAACAATGACAGATACGGAAACAGGTAAGAAAATTGAAGAAGCGGTAGGCTCTGAAGAAGGAGAGGCTACTTTTTCAAACCTTGTAGAGGGTAGGGAATATACGATTACGGCAACAACGCTAAATAGCAATGGTGATAACGGCTATACGACAATTGAAAAATTTACGTATGATGTGACGAAGCCTTATTATCGACTGCCGACGCATTCCTCAAGAGCAGAGCAGGAGCTTGCTGTTCCTGTAATCATGCAAAAACCAGAGCTTCCACAAGGTTGTGAGATTACGGCACTAACAGCTGTTTTAAATTATTACGGCATGAATATTTCAAAGCTTGAAATGGCAGATAACTATTTGCCTAAGCAAAATATATATATATCAGCTAATCAACGCTACGGACCGAACCCAGCGCTTGCATATGCTGGTAATCCACGTGATAAGGCAAATGGTATGTATGTTTTTGCAGCACCCATTGTCAAAGCTGCGGAAGCTGCTATAGCAGATAAGCAGGCAAATTTACGTGTAACGGATATGAGCGGTGCATCTCAGAGTGAGATTTTAGAGCTTGTAGAGGAGGGAGTACCTGTAGTTGTATGGGTTACCCTTGATTTATCGACACCTAAAACATCTGCAAATAAAGGATGGATTTATGAAGGTGAAACGGAAAAACGTGAAGCCTACATCAACTTACATGCCGTCGTATTAACTGGTTATTCAGATCAGCAAGTTGTCGTTATGGACCCATTACAGGGCAATGTATCCTATAATGTTGACGAATTTTTCAAGAGCTATAAGGAGCTAAATATGCAAGCAGTAGCAGTTCATAAATAAGGAATGGCGCATGTTTCCTATAGAAAGGAATGCTATTGGAACGCAGTTTTGACTGTAGTAAAATATGTTACACTAATAAAAAAACTAAAGTGAGTTGAGTAGAATGGCCATTGAGCACGCTTTTTTACCAGTTTTATTGGGCGATGAAATGAATGCTTACGGCATGGCGCGAGCATTTTACGAGTCCTATGGCGTCAAACCACTTGCATTAAATCATACGAATATGGAAAAAATTCAACAAAGTGATTTATTAACTTTTCGTGAAGTACCAAGATTGCACATTGAAGAGCGCTTTGTTGTTGCTTTAAAAGCAATCGCAGAAGAGTTTACAGATAAAAAATTATTGCTTTTAGCTTGTGATGAGTTTTATGTAAAAAAAATTGTAAAGCATAAAGAGGAATTATCGAGTTTTTATGTAATCCCTTATGTCGATGAATCACTTGCCAATCAATTACTAACACGTGAAAGCATGTATCAGCTTTGTGCAGCATATGGCTTCCATTATCCTGCAATGCATGTTTGTACGGTAAATGATTATGAGCAATTGACGATGCCATTTGAATATCCTATTGTCATCAAGCCTATGAATATGACGAAGTACGCAAGTTGTATTTTCCCAGGTAAGAAAAAGGTTTATACTGCACATAATGAGGATGAAAAAGATGCTATTTTTCACGCGATATATAAGGAATCTGCCTATCGGGATGATTTAATGGTTCAGCAATATATTCCAGGTGAAGATGCCAATATGCGTGTTGTAAATGCTTATGTTGGACAAGATCACAAGGTCAAGCTACTATCAGTAGGAAACCCAATTTTAGAAGAACATTCACCTGATGGTATTGGACGCTATGTTGCCATTATGACGACTTACAACAAGGAACTAATGGATTGTGTTAAAACGTTTCTTGAGGCGTTGCCATTTCAAGGCTTTGCTACATTCGATATGAAATATGATGAACGAGATGGGCTGTATAAATTATTAAGTATGGAATTACATAATGAACTATCGAATTATTATGTGACAGCAAGCGGCTATAATTTAATGCAGTATGTAGCGGATGATTTTATTCGTGGAAGTAAACAGCAGCTAACATATGTGCAAAACAAGCACCTTTGGACGATCGTGCCAAATGGAGTACTATTTAAATACGTATTAAATGAACAACTTGTAATTGAAGCTAAAAGTCTGATTCGACAAGGGTTAGCAACGGATTCTATCTTTAATTATAAAGATATGAATGCGAAGCGTTGGTTGAATGTAACACTTGATAATTTAAGCTTCTATCGCAAATATAAGAAATATTTTAACAACAAAGGTCTGTCTAACTCATGAAAAAACAAACTTTAGGTATAATTGGTGGCGTCGGTCCACTTGCAACAATGTTTATCGGCGAAATGATTGTAAGACGTACGAAAGCAACAAAAGATCAGGAGCATGTACATACGATTATTGATAATGATACAAATATTCCTGATCGGACGGCTTTTATATTAGATAAAACAAAAGAAAACCCTGTTCCAGTTTTAATTGAGGATGCAAAAAAGCTAGCCTCTGTTGGAGCAAATTTAATTGCCATTCCGTGCAATACGGCACATACCTTTTATGATGAATTAGCACAAGGCTCTCCAATCCCTGTGTTACACATGATTCGTGAAACGGCGAAGCGTGCAAATGATTTAGGGGCAAAGCGTGTTGGTATTTTAGCCACAACGGGAACATTAACGTCACGTATGTATCAAGATGCATTAGAGGAGTTTGGCATAACACCCGTAATTCCCGATGATCAAATGAAGGAAAAAGTAATGGCGATTATTTACGATTATGTGAAGGCTGGTAAGGATGTCACACAGGAAGATTGGCTGCCTATCGAAGAAGCGATGCTAGCCCTGGATTGTGATCGTATTGTGCTAGGCTGCACAGAGTTGTCAATCGTCAATCGAGATTTAAAATTAAGTGACAAATATATAGACTCATTAATCGTCTTAGCTGAATGCGCTATTTTAGCGTGTGGCTATGAATTAGTGGAGTAACATTTGGCTCACCTGTTGTAATAGGTGAGCTTTTTTAATCCATGTCTAAAAATAAAAGAGTATCGCACAATATAAAGAAGGAAAATGCTTGTACACAGCTAGTGTGTTAAACTAATGTCAAGCAGGATAATAAGGTGGGAATTAACATGTCAGTAATAAATTTATTAAAAGAAGAATTACAAGCAAAATGGAACTTTGAAGAACCGATGAAAATTCAAGAAGAAATGATTCCAGCAATGCTTGAAGGCAAAGATATTGTAGCAGAATCACCAACAGGCTCAGGGAAAACATTGGCCTATGTGTTGCCTTTACTTAATAAAGTAAATGGATCGAAAAAGCAAACACAAGGATTGATTGTTGCGCCATCTCAGGAATTAGCAATGCAAATCGTTGAGGTCATTCGTGAATGGATAGCGGGAACTGATATTACAGTACAACAGCTTATTGGTGGTGCAAACTCTGCACGACAAATTGAGAAGTTAAAGAAAAAGCCAACAATTGTAGTTGGTACGCCAGGTCGCTTAAATGAGCTAGTGCGTTCAGGTAAATTAAAATTAAAAGAAATTGAAACAGTTATTTTAGACGAATGTGATCAGCTATTAAGCCGCGAGTATCGCGTCGTGGTGAAATCATTTATCGAAGGGGCAGCATTCGGTCGCCAAGTAGTTGTTGTTTCTGCCACAATTACTGAGGAAATTGAATTAGTCGCAAGCCGTATGATGTTTGAGCCATTGCGCTTTAAAATTAAACCTGAAGATATGGTAAAGTTCGGTAAAGTTGTGCATTCGTTCTTGAAAGTAGAAGAACGTGATAAAACAGACTTCCTACGTAGACTATCACATACAGAAGGCTTACGTGCCCTTGCTTTCGTCAATAATATCGATCAATTGTTAATGAAAGAAACGAAGCTACAATATCGTTCAGCACCAATTGTGACATTACATTCTGACATGAAAAAGGAAGAACGTAAAAAAGCGTTAGACGCATTCCGTAAAGGAGATGCGCGTGTTTTAATTGCCACAGATATTGCGGCCCGTGGTTTAGATATTGCTGGTTTAACACATGTTATTCATGTAGATGTTCCACGTACAATTGAACAGTATTTGCATCGCTCTGGTCGTACAGGTCGTGCAGGGGCAGATGGTGAAGTACTAACATTGCTTTCATACCATGATGAAAAAACTTATAAAAAGTGGACACGTGAAATTCCAGGCAAACCCGTGCAGAAAGTATGGCATGATGGCGAGCTCGTAGAAGGAAATTCAAAAACAATTGGGCAAAAGCGAGGGAAATAATATGACGTTTGAAGAAAAATTACAAGCATATGCAGAGCTAGCAGTTAAGGTTGGTGTCAATATTCAACAAGGGCAATACTTATTAGTGAATACATCGGTGGAAGCTTTAGACTTTGCTCGTCTAGTGGTGAAGGAAGCCTACAAAGCTGGAGCTGGTCGTGTTCATGTTAATTTTTCAGATGATGAAATGGACCGTGCTTATTTCGAGCATGCGTCTGACGAGGAATTTAATCGTTTCCCAGAATGGGTTGTTAAAATGCGTGATGAGCTAATCGAACGCAAAGGGGCATTGTTATGGATAGATGCTGCAGATCCTGACAAATTAACTGGTATTCCAGCCGACCGTTTAGCAACACATCAAAAGGTATCAGGCGCTGCATTGAAAAACTACCGTAATGCTGTCATGAAGGATTTAATCGCATGGTCTATCGTAGCCGTACCTTCTCAAAAGTGGGCAGAAAAAGTATTCCCGAATTTAGAAGTTGAAAAACAAGTACCAGCACTTTGGGAAGCCATCTTTAAAACGGTGCATATTGGTGAGGGGAATGCGGTTGAAAACTGGCGTACACATGTTGCAAATTTAGAATCGCGCGCTGCATTATTGAACAATAAAAAGTATGCAAAACTTCATTATACTGCACCAGGTACTGATTTAACGATCGCATTAGCACCTCAGCATAAATGGCTTACAGGTGGTAGTAAAACACCTGATGATACCATTTTTATCGCCAATATGCCGACGGAAGAAGTATATACGTTGCCAATGAAGCAAGGTGTAAATGGCTATGTTAGTAATACAAAGCCATTAGTATACCAAGGCAATATTATCGATGGCTTTAAGCTTACATTTGAAGAAGGAAAAATTATTGATGCACAAGCACAAGTTGGGCAAGATCTTTTACAAGAGTTAATTGCAGTGGATGAAGGTTCTTGTTATTTAGGTGAGGTAGCACTTGTTCCACATGAGTCCCCAATCTCGGCATCAGAAATATTATATTTCAATACATTATTTGATGAAAATGCTTCAAACCATTTAGCTATCGGTGAAGCTTATCCAACTTGTTTAGAAGGTGGAAGAGATTTAGAAAATGGTCAACTTGAAGCGTTAGGTGCGAACATTTCTGTTACACATGAGGACTTTATGATTGGTAGTGGCGAAATGGATATTGACGGTATTTTACCAGATGGTACTGTGGAGCCAATTTTCCGTAAGGGTAGCTGGGCTTTTTAATAGACTAACATTAATAAAATGTGAGGTGAGCAGATGAAACAACTATTGAGCCTAGTAAGTATAACGGTGCTTTCGTTGACACTTGGTGTTTCATCTGCTTTTGCACGGGCTGAAAATTATGTGGCGCTTGGCGATTCATTGGCAGCTGGTCAAACACCGTATCAGGAAATTGATGCAGGCTATAGTGATCTTATCGCGATGCGTTTAGGAAAGATGGGGCAGCTGAGTGCCTATACGAAAGAGCTTGCGTTCCCAGGCTTTACAACAGCGGATGTTTTAGAGCGAATAAAGTCAGAAGAGGCACGTACAATCTTAGCAAATGCTACACTTATTACGATTTCTGCAGGCGCCAATGATTTACTTCGTTTAGTGCAGGTCAACCCAACTGCTGGTACATTAGCGTTTTCACAGCTTCAAGTTGACTACGCTTTAAATATGGCACGAAAAAATATGGCGGATATATTGGCAGAGTTAAATTTACGTGCACCAAAAGCGAAGGTATATATTATGGGCTATTATTTTGCTTATCCAAATGTGCATGCAACACAAAAAGAGGGAACAAATGCACAACTCTTAAAGTTAAATACAATTTTAGAGCAACAAGCTGAGCAGGCAGGGATGACCTATATAAATGTCTACGATGCTTTTGGGTTGCAATCTAATCACTACTTGCCAAATATTGCAGATGTCCATCCTAATTTTGAAGGCTATCGGCAAATGGCGAATGCCTTTTTAACATCTTATAGTGGTAGCGATATGCTCGCAATCTCTACAACAGAATTACCAAATCCTAATCCAATGACATTTCAGGAAATCTTAGAAAAACAGGCTAAGTCTAAGGAAAAGTCAGAAGAAGCGAAACAGGAGAAAGTTTCAACTGCAAGAAACATTCAGGGCTTTATTGGCTATGCTGCTTTTATAGAAAAAGCCAAAGCTAATCAGCGCTCGCAACTAAGACAAATCTAGGACATGAAAGATACAAAAAGCTGTAACGTAAAAAAGTATGCTAAGTAAATGAACTGCCTCCTAATTAGGGTCAATTCAAGTAACTTAGCATACTTTTTTATTGCAGGACAGGTGACAGTCACCAAAACAATTCTGAATTATACGAGTGCCAGTCACTGACACAATTCTGAATTTTGCTAGTAGGGCATTTCTAATAACCAAGTAAAAATCCACGAAGACTGCTGGGGAACAGCACACGTTGTAAGACGCGACAGACCGCGCGACAGCGAGGGTTGCGGCTTACACTGTGCCCGCGGAAAGCGCAGTGGATTTTTACGAAATAGAAGGCTAAAACATTGTTAGGTGTTCCGAGCAAAGTGCCAGTCACCGAAACAATTCTGAATATTACCAGTGCCAGTCACAGAAACAATTGAGGCTTTTTCCATATAAAAGATGTTGCCTTAAAGCAAGAATATAGTTAAATGCATGATAAAATAAAAGAAAAAGACAGGAGGCGCAAATACAATGAAATTATTCCATACTGCCGATTGGCATTTAGGCAAGCTTGTACAAGGGATGTATATGACTGAGGACCAACGCTATATTTTACAACAATTTTTGCAAGCCATTGACGATGAAAAGCCGGATGCAATTATTGTAGCAGGCGATTTATATGATCGCTCAATGCCACCTGTAGAGGCGGTTAATTTACTAAATGATGTTTTAGCAGAAATTGTACTAGAAAAGAAAATTCCTGTGTTAGCGGTCGCTGGAAATCATGATAGTGCAGGTCGATTAAATTTTGGTAGTCGTGTTATGCGTGATAGTGGATTACATATAGTAGGTCAGTTCACAAAAGAACATTCGCCTATCGTACTAAACGACGCGTTCGGTGAGGTGCATTTTCATCTTGTACCGTTTGCAGAGCCAGCCTCCGTCCGTACTATTTTAGAAGATGATACGATTCAATCACATCAAGATGCGATGCAAAAAATTATCGCACATATTAAACAAACGATGGATACAACAAAGCGGAATGTATTTATTGGACATGCCTTTGTTACGAAATACGGCTATGAGGAAGAAAACACGAGTGATTCAGAACGCCCACTCTCTATAGGTGGTTCTGATTGCGTCGATGCAGCGCTATTTAAACATTTCAACTATACGGCACTTGGACATCTTCATAAATCCCATTTTGTATTGAATGAATCGATTCGATATGCAGGTTCGCCATTAAAGTACTCGTTGTCTGAACATCTACATGAAAAAGGCTTTTTAATTGTAGATTTAGATGCAAGTGGGCACGTTGAAGTCACTAAACAAAAATTAGTGCCAAGACGTGATCTACGAGTGGTAGAGGGCTCGATGGACGATTTATTAAAACGCCCACCATGCGAAGATTATGTTTTTGTGCGTTTAACAGATACGACGCCAGTTGCTTCACCGATGGAGCGAATTCGTACTGTATTTCCACATGCGATGCATATTGAACGAAAGGCGTCTCGCATGCAAGAAGACCGTGAAATACAAGCAATTGATATAGAAAAAGTAGAGGATATTGATTTATTCCGTGGCTTTTATGCTGATATTTTGGGTGAACAGCCCGATGCAGATACTGAGCGTCTATTTATAGAAATGTTACAGGAATTATTAGATGAGGAACGGGAGGCAGTGCGATGAAACCACTCAAGTTAACGATTACTGCTTTCGGACCTTATAAACATACAGAGGTTATTGATTTCCAACAGCTTGGTGAGTATCGGTTATTTGCTATATCAGGCAAAACGGGTGCTGGCAAAACGACAATCTTTGATGCCATTTGTTATGCACTCTATGGATCAGGGAGCGGAGAGGACCGTCAGGATACAGCAATGCTTCGAAGCGGTTTTGCTGCAGATGATGTATATACTTCAGTAGAATTAGTTTTTGAAATGAGAGGTAAAGTCTATCAAATTGTACGGCAGCCTGGTCATATTAAAGCAAAAAATAAAAGCGTTACAGGTAAAAAAGTTGAGTTAGCAGAAATGAAGGACGGTAAACTTGACTTTAGTATTGTAGAGAAGCAGCAAACAAATGAAGTAGATAAAAAGTTGTTGGAAATTATAGGGCTAACAAAAGATCAATTTAGTCAAATTGTAATGTTGCCTCAAGGAGAGTTTCGCAAACTTTTAACATCAGACTCTACCAATAAAGAAGTCATTTTACGTAAAATATTTAAAACAGATCGTTTCAGTGCGATGACTAAAAAGCTGGATATAAAAAGGAAAGAAGCAGAAAAGGATTTAGAACATGCCCAGCAATTAAAAGAGCACTTACTGGGGCAAATTGCAGGCGTTTTACCAGAGCGACCATCAACACTGTTTACTTGTATAAACAATAATACAGACAATATGCATCAGCTAAAAAATGCTCTAGAAGAGGAGCAATTCTATTATAATGCTAGTATTCGAACGGAACAAATGCGCTATGAAGAAGCTTATGCCAATCATCAAAAAGAACAAGAATATTACAGTATGGCAAAAGCGCTTAACGAACAATTTGATCAACAGGCACAACGACAAGCACGTTTGCAATTGCTGATGCAGCAACGAGAAAAATATACTTCGATGGAACAAGAAATACAGTTAGCGGAGCAAGCAAATCGTCTCATTATGCTCGAACAACAGTGTGTGGACTTGCGGACAGAACAAAATCGTAAAGAACAGCTTTATCAGCAGGCTACAATTAATCATCACAATGCAGTAGAACAGCTAAAGAAAGTGCAACAATTGTATACAGAGGAAGAAGCAAAAGAGCCAGAGCGTCAGCACATATTGCAACAGGAAATAGAGCTACTAGCGTTGGTGCCGAAATTTGAAGCATTTGAAAGTACCCAGCAAAATTTGGGGATAATTGAACAGCTTGTTGAAAGTTCAAAACGTGCAGTAGCTGATAATCTTGCTATTTTAGAAAAAGAACAGATGCTAGTTCGGCAATTAACCGCAACAATTGAGCAATATGAAAAGCAGATGGAACCTTATGCAGGCTATTTAGAACAGCTTCCTATACTTAAAGAACAAGTAACACTATTAGCTCAAATTGAAAAATATGAGCGAGCGTGTAAGGAAGCTGAGCGAGCTATGAATAATGCCCATGAGCAATACCAAGAAAGTAAGCAAGCGCTTCAAACAAAAGAGCAACAATGGATTACGGGACAGGCTAGCATATTAGCCGCTAAGTTGAAGGACGGAGATCCATGCCCTGTTTGCGGTAGTACAACACATCAACTCACACATAGAGAACCGTTAGAAGTAGTAGATGAAGCAGAGCTAGAATCTTTACGAACGATGACCAATGCAATGGAGCGTAAATATTTGGAGCAAGATGCGACGTTAAAAACAACTAAACAACTGCTTCAAGAGGCAACAGAGCAATTAAATGCTTATCATATTTCAATAGATAATCGATTAGAACTGACATCTTCTTTACATTTTATTGAACAACAAGTTACAGTTTTAAAAATAGTGAAGGATCAACTGTCTGTCGCACGAACTAAGCTAAAGGGACAACACGAAAAAAATGAACAGCTTCAACAAAAACAACTACAATTAGAGCAACATTTTGCAGAGCAGTCGAAAGAGTTAATAAAACAGCAAGCGATTGTAGAAGAACAGCAAAAGCAAATTCCGAAACACATACAGTCATTACAAGCGTTAAAACAAACGATTGCAGATGTAGGTTCGCAAAAAATGGCGTTACAGTCAGCTTGGAACGCGATTCAGCAAAATTTACAGGCGACTAAGGAAGCAACAAATAAGGCTTCTATGACAGAAGAACTTGCAAAAACAGCCTATGAGGAATTGCTAAATAAACTGAATGAAAAGCGTGAACAGTTTTTAGTAAGCATGAAAGATGTGGGGTTTGCAGCCTATGAAGAATACGCTGCTGCAAAGCGAAGTGATAGTGAAATCGAAGACTTACGGAAAGCATGTCGTGATTATGCCTTACAATCACATTCCTTACAGCAACAAATTGCAGATGGAGCAAAGCATCTTGAAGGAAAAGAAAAGCAAAATCTAGAGGAATTAGAGGAAAAGCTTGAGATGCTCCGTGCCACATATGAGGAAGCATTTAAAACTTTGCAACAGACGCAAAGCTATGCAAAGGCATGTGCTGATTTTATTGTTAAAGTAGAGGATACTGCAAAGGAAATACGTGTACTTGAACAAGAGGCAGGACGTGTAAAAGAGCTTTACACAGTGTTGAATGGCCAAAATCCGAAAAAACTTTCCTTTGAGCGATATATTCAAATTAATTATTTAGATAAAATCACTGCAGCAGCAAATATCCGATTATTCCACTTATCCAATGGACAGTTTGAATTGCGCCGTTCAGATCGATTAGAGAAGCATGCGAAGCAAAGTGGACTTGGCTTGGATGTCTATGATGCGTACACAGACCAATTAAGAGATGTTAAAACATTATCAGGTGGGGAGAAGTTTAATGCATCATTAAGTCTTGCATTAGGTATGGCGGATGTAATTCAAAGCTTCCAAGGTAATATTCGTATCGAAACAATGTTTATCGACGAGGGCTTCGGTTCATTAGATGAGGAAGCGTTAAATAAAGCAATTGACACGCTAATTGATTTACAAGACTCTGGAAGAATGATTGGCGTTATTTCACATGTAGCTGAGTTGAAAGCTGCAATGCCTGCAGTATTACACGTCGAAAAAACGTTGAGCGGACATAGCACAACCCATTTTGAAGTAAAATAAGTGCCAGGCACTCAAACATAGTAAAAACCCACGAAGACTCCTGCGGCTTACATTGTGCCTACTGGAAAGCGATGTGGGTTTTTACGTTATAGGAGCCCATTGGCTATTATTTTTTGTGTGTCGTTACGTTAGGTGTTGTTCCTTTTTTTGCTGCGACCACTTTTTTGACAATCGGAATAACGATGGGCGCTAATTTTATTGCAGTTTTAACTACCTTCGATACTTTCATGAATACGACAGCTCCTTAATACTAAAAATTTTTAACGAATAACTCGTACAGCTTGAACAATATTCCAAATGACAATGCCTAATGAAACTAGTAAATAAATGCCAAAAGATACAAACCATATGATAATAAATGTATTCCCATTAGAAGAAGGATCAAACGTGTTCAATGATATTGTAGAAAATACAAAGACGATAAAGAAAATGATACCGAAGATAAATGGTATTAAGTGAGATATAAGTGCTCTAATGGAATGTCTCTTGACATCACTATCTTTTGATACAAAATAAACGATTACTGGAACGATAAATGGTGCAAAAAAAATACTGAGATAACTAAAGGCAGATAAAATTTTTTGATTCTCCATAGTAGTCCCTCCTTTTAAATTATTTACGCATAGAAAACGCGAAAGTTTCAAAAAAATTAATGTGGAAAAGGTTGTAATTGCATAAGGGTTTACGTACAATGAGGATGTTCAACAAAATAATAAGATGTAACGACCACAAGGGGAGCTGATGATGTCAGCTGAGACTGGGCACGTAATGCCTTTACTCTTCGAACCTGTAAGTTAACGCTTGCGTAGGGATGTGGATAGAAACCGACACTTTTACGATGTGAGGCTCTGTCCTGGCATCGTTTTTTTATGCCAGTTGACATGCATATCAAAAAGATTTCTATTCCTGCTCTTGTATCCTACATCGGAACAAAGGAGAGAATAATAAAATGGACAAAAAAAGATTACTCATGTTGATGGAAATTGCAATTTTTGCAGCGCTAGGACTTGTACTCGATCAAGTTTCTTTTAAAGTATGGGCGCAAGGTGGCTCCGTAAGCCTAGTAATGATACCGATCATCTTAATGGCATTACGTTGGGGGCTCTTAGCTGGACTAACAACAGGTTTACTAATTGGAGTTATGCAAACGATGTTTGGCGCTTATATTGTGCATTGGCTACAAGGCTTACTAGATTACGGTGTAGCATTTACGGTCGTTGGTTTAGCGGCAGTAGTACGTGGACCTATATTTAAAGCGACAGCCGCTTTGAACAAAAAGAAAATGGCCCTTTACATTGTAATCGGTACAGTATTAGCAGGTTTCCTACGTTATTTAGCCCATACAATTGCAGGGGCTGTATTTTTTGCAGAATATGCAGGCGAGCAAAACGCATGGATTTATTCAATCATATACAATGGAACATACATGCTTCCAGCAACAATATTAACAGCGATCGTTGGTGTGATATTATTTACAGCTGCACCCCAATTAATGCAACGAAAATCATAAACACGATAAGACTGTCCCAAAAGTGAAAATAGTATGCTAAGTGTAACTTAGTGTGCTATTTTTTTTTATATTTCAAGACAATTGGGTCGCTGTTGTTAGTACCAGAACTTCTAAAAGGGTCTGTTTTTTACTTGTCTGGTACTTATGAAATAATGTTAGCATAGAATAATTAAAGCGTTTGGCGTTATGGACATATAAAGTTATGTTATATTAATGAATAGATATTAGATGAAAGGGACGTTATAAATGATTGTAAAAACGCAAGAAGAAATTGAAGCCTTTAAAAAAATTGGTCGCATTTGTGCAGAAATTCGTGAGGCAATGAAAGTAGCTACAAAACCTGGTGTGACAACACTTGAATTAGATGAAATTGCAGGCCGTATGTTTGCTGAAGCAGGAGCTATTTCTGGTCCTAAAGGTGAATATGATTTCCCAGGATACACATGTATTAGTGTGAATGAGGAAGTTGCCCATGGTATTCCAGGACAACGAGTTATTAAAGAAGGGGATATTGTCAATATTGACGTATCAGGTTCTCTAAATGGCTATTTTGCAGATACAGGTATTTCATTTGTAGTAGGTGAAGGGTACGAAGATAAGGAAAAACTTTGCCGCGTAGCAAAAAGTGCCTTTGACCGCGCTATGACAAAAGTAAAAGCTGGTTCTAAATTAAACCAAATTGGGAAAGCTGTAGAGCGTGAAGCTTATGCAAACGATTTAACTGTCATTATGAATTTAACAGGTCATGGTTTAGGGCGTTCATTGCATGATGAGCCAAACCATATTTTAAATTATTACGATGCTTGGGATTCAACAATTATGAAAGAAGGAATGGTGCTAGCTGTTGAGCCGTTTATATCAGCGAAGGCAGAACATATTGTTGAAGCTGGTGATGGCTGGACATTCGTTACACCTGACAAATCATTAGTTGCCCAAATTGAGCATTCTATTATTGTTACAAAAGACAAACCAATCATTTTAACTTCGTTAGATGAAGCATAAAATAAAGGCTAGATGAAAAAGCAGTTTACCGATTTATTTTCGGTAAGCTGCTTTTTTTTTAACAAATAGGATACCAACAATTAGGACACCACATAAAAATAATGCCGCTGTCGTCACAAGTAATTCATCAAGATGATTATGGAGCGCAATACCAATAAATGCCCAAATAAACACGCTAGGATAGACAATGTCGTAATAATGGTAACGAATATGTAAGGCGATAGCTACACTGATTGACAGTAAAATAACTGCCCAAAGTGGGTTGCTAAGTCCAAAACCATGCCATCCATAAGATGTTAATGTAAAACTTGCATTTGTCATCATGATAAATGTAGACCAGGCAAAATAAAGTGATATGGGTAGTCGGCCAGATAAAGTATTATTTGTATACGGATAAGTACTATAAAGTAAAAATAAGTACAATACTAATATGACAGAGCAGCAAATAAAGACTATGAATAATTCATAATGCCAAAATAAAATAGAGAGCGCCTGTAATATGCAAACATTGCTAAAGAGAACAGTCTGTTTAATAGATGTCTTTTGAAAATTCATAACTAACCAATAAGCAAGTAAAATGTAAATTAATATCCATATCATATAACTAATATTAATAGGTGCAAACATTACGGGAAAACGATTTGAGATTTCTAACGAAGATTGACCATTTATTTTTATAAAATAGGATGAAAAGGTTAGGATGAGTGAGACAATAAAGGTTATTGTCATTAAAATAATCTTAGGCAAGGCTTCCTCTCCCTTCGTGTTAAATTGTATAGGGAAAAGACAAATAAGTATATGACTGTCACATAATATCTATTTCATTATAGCGGAAAACCCTTACAATGTATCAATGAATTTGCTTTAAAAAAACTACAATTTACCATTTGAATATGCATCCAAATATTTCTTTAGTACAATAGAAATAACCAATTTGAAGGAGTGAAATTTTTATGGCCCAAAATCTTAAAAATCTTGACCTATCGATTGAACTAGACAAAAAACTGTATAAAAAGAAATTAAAAGTACTTCAATATGAAATGTTAAATGCACAGCAATTTTTACTAAACAATAAAATCGGACTTATTCTAGTATTTGAAGGAATGGATGCAGCGGGTAAGGGTGGTGCTATTAAACGTCTGATTGAACGTGTAGACCCAAGAGGTTATATAGTCCATCCAATTTCAGCTCCACAGCCTCACGAACTACGCTATAACTACTTGCAACGCTTTTGGAGAAAGTTACCACAGCATGGACAAATCGCTATATTCGATCGTTCTTGGTATGGACGAGTGCTCGTAGAGCGTATTGAAGGATTTGCAACTAAGGATGAATGGTCTCGTGCATATGAAGAGATTAACAACTTTGAAAAGATTTTAACTGCGGGAGACTACATTATTATAAAGTTTTGGTTACATGTTTCAGATGAAGAGCAGTTGAAGCGTTTTAATGAGCGCGCGCAGGATCCATATAAATCATGGAAGTTAACGGATGAAGACTGGAGAAATCGTGAGAAATCTCCTGAGTATATAGAAGCGGCAAATGAAATGTTTGCTAAAACAGATAAGAAAAACGCTCCTTGGATTTTGGTGGCAGGAAACGATAAAAAACATGCGCGAGTACAGGTGCTACAAGAAACACTTGCACATATTGAACGCGAGGCACAAAAAAGAGGTCTACATCTATCAAATGTATTGGATAAGTCCCATTTAGAGGATGAAGAATCTTCCAGTATTGAATTACAAATACATTCTAAAAGAACAAGTAAAAACAAGTAAATAAATTGATTAGTGCTGTGATAACAAGACAAGACTGTTTTAGTTGTAGCAGCATCTTTTTTTACATACAATGAATATGTATTTACATTTATCGGAAGGCTTGTGGGGGAGAAATGGTGCTTAAAATTTGGAATTTATTAAGGAAAAAGGGTGGAAATGTGGTATCGATTCAAGGAAGAAAATGCTACGTTCGCACATTCCAAGAAAAAGATGCACAAAGCTTAATGGGTCTAGTAAGTCGAAATAAATATTTTTGGTCTACATATGAACCGTTACAGCGTCCTGAATACTATACAGTTGAAGCACAATATAAAAAAATTCAAGAAAGTTTATATTTAATGAACTCGAAGAGAGAATTTACTTTTGGTATTTATGAGCTCGGTACAAATAATTTAATTGGGCATATTTCGTTGTATGCTATCAAGCGTTTACCGTATTCGAGTGCATTTGTTGGCTATGCAATGGATGAAATCTATGTTGGGAAAGGGATCGTTTCAGAAGCTGTAGAATTAGTTGTACAATTTGCCTTTGAACAAATTGGGTTACATCGAGTAGAGGCATATGTATCAACTGAAAATAGTGCATCTATTCGGGTCTTAGAAAAATCAGGTTTTCAACAAGAAGGTTTGTTAAGAAAATTATTGTATATTAACGGTCAATGGGTAGATCACTATATGTATGCCCGCTTAGAGCCAACAGTATAAATACGATATAAGCTATAAAAAGTGAAATGTGTTCGGGACAAAAGAGTAAAAAGTGTTAGATTGATGGCAGTCTAACACTTTTTTCTATGCCATTGTTGTGCGCTACGGCGGGCGCTTTCCGCGGGCACAGCGTAAGCCGCAACCATCGCTAACGCGCGGTTTGTTGCGTCTTACGTTTTGTGCGTTCCCGCAGGCCGCCTTCGCTGTCAACTACTCATTCTTTAATAAGTTCAAAGAACACATGCTCATTTGGCTCATCGACCATTCATTTAACAGCTTCGAATGTAATGACTTGATTTCGATTTGTTGGGTATTGCTGATAGCAATAGTCTGCTGAGATAATGATATCTTTAAAGCCAATTTGCATTAAAAGCCTTTTAAATTCATTGATCCCATACCATTTCAATGTGAAGATTTCAAATTCGCTGTCGATACAGGTACCATCTTTCCATTTATCATAGCGATGATGGGAAGTAGTCGTTTGTTTGATATGATTCATTTCAGATTGTGTTATTTGTAATGTAATCAATTCACCTTGTTTGTTTGTAAACGTTCGATAATGAGAGCTACCTTCGCTAAATTCTGGTTGTAAAAATAAATCGACTATTAATCTGCCATTTGGTTTTAAATGATGATAAAAATTAGCTAGTATATGCATAGCTTTGTCATCATCATCAATTAACAAAAATGTTCCTGCAGGGAGAATAATTGCTTCATAATGGGATTCTGACTGAAAGGTCTCCATATCGGCTAGAAAGATGTTTGCTTCTTTATTTGCCAGTGTTAAATTGTCTCGACAGTAAGTTAACATTTCTTCAGATAAATCAAACCCTTCGATTGACAACCCTTGCTCAAGTAATGGAATTAAAATACGCCCCGTTCCAACGGCTGGCTCTAATATTTTTCCTTTTACCTGAGAAAGTCTTTCGCTATAGTATTCAACATCTCCAAAAGAACTTCCAGTTGGTTTATCAAGGTTATAAACTTCTGCTGAAATAGAATGATAGGATTGCATATGTTCCTCCTATGAAATTATTTATTTTTCTATTTATAGAAATATTATACATAATTTAGTTGAAAGTATTTTAAAAAAACACAAGAAATATCATATAAAAGAAATGGATGCTATTTATAATTTTATTTGGGGGTGAGACAAATGGATGAACAGATCCAATTGATGATTGAGTGGATTGAAGGTAATTTAAAAAATCAATTCTCTTTGAATAAACTTGCTAATTTCATGGGCTATTCGCCTTACTATTGCTCTTTTAAATTTCACCAAGTAACAGGTATTAGTATACGACGGTATATTCATCTTAGAAGATTGTATTTATCTACAGAAGATTTGGCGATGAACAGGAGAATAGTGGACATCGCCTTTGAGTACGATTATTCTTCACAGGAAGCATATAGCAGAGCATTTAAAGCTATTTTTGGAATCAATCCTAAAGAATATCAACTTAACAAAATGCCTGTTCAGTCCATTGTTAAACTTACTATGAATAAAGACGGGAAATGGTGTGAAATGCATAGTAATCAAACAACTGAAATAGAAAGGTTACAAAATACGAATAAGGAGTTATTTGAGAGGGACGTACTTAACATTTTGAACGGACAAATGATGTATGAGGAATTTAAGAATAATAGGCTAATGGAAGATTGTGATTACGCTCCATTTAACGAAGCTATGTGTGTAAACGCTACTACAACACAAGTTTTTAGTAAAGCATTTATAAACGAGCGAGCTTATGGACACCATGATTCCGTAGAAAATTACATTCAAAAGGTTATTGCTCCATTAGAAAATCTTTTTAACAAAGAGTATAAATATATCGTTTTATGGTTTGGTGAAGACATGTTTTGCCAAATGAACCTCCTTACACTACTATCTTATCTTGAACAGTCAGGCTATAAGGGGAAAGTGTTCTTAAATAGTTTCAGAGAGGACGAGTTTAAAGTTAATCAAACGGAACTGCAATTAGGGCATTATAATGCAGTATACAAGGAGGTATTGAATAACCACAATAAGCCATCGAACGACGTACTACCTGTAATGTATCAGGCCATTAATATCTATTTGGATATGTTAAACGAAGATAATGCAGTAGTAAAATTTATTACCAAAAATAAAGACTTGCCAACAGCCGAATTGTTGAAGCAATGTTTTGTCCTATTTTCAACAGTAGGCTATGGTGATTTACAATATTTACAGCTTATCAATAAAATCAAATAGGATAAAAAAATGTGTCTATCATTCGACCTTTCGATACGATAGACACATTTTTTATTATATATTGAATGATTGTCTGCCAAAAGAACAGTGAGCTCTAAATAAGCTCAGTAATGTGTGTATATTATTTGCTACCATCGTCGATTAAATCAAGACGACCAGTATTCGGGTCAATTACTAAACCGTGAACAGGTACAGTTTGTACCATTAGTGGGTGATTACGAATGGTATCGACACTTTTCTTAACGCTAGTCGCTACATCGCCGAAACCACGTAAAAAGTCTTTTAAATCAATACCCGAGTATTCCATCATTTTAATCGTTTCTGGTTTAATACCTCGGTTAACCATTTTGCTAAGCATTGCATCTGGATCAACTGCGCTCATACCACAGTCGTAATGTCCAACTACGTACACCTCATCAGCTTGTAGTTCATAAACAGCAACAAGTAAACTACGCATTACTGCACCAAATGGGTGACTTACTAAAGCACCAGCACTTTTTACAATTTTTACGTCGCCGTTTCTTAAGTTCATCGCTTTTGGTAATAGTTCTACAAGGCGCGTGTCCATACAAGATAAAACAACGATACGCTTATCTGGGTACTTTGTTGTAATAAAAGGCTCATATTTTTTTTCTTGAACGAAATCTTCATTGAACTTTAAAATATCTTTTAACATTGTCATGAAATTTTGCTCCCTTCCCTACAGAAATATTTTAGAGCAAAAACGTAAATATGCAAATAATAATAACAATATTCATGCAATTTTATGAAAAAAAAAGAAGTTTGCTTAGTTAATTAGCGAATCCTAAGGCAATCCGTAAATGCAAAAAAACAGCTACATAAAGTAGCTGTTTTGATTATGAATTAATATTTTTCTTTTGGTAGTGGGTCTACAGTTACTGAAGATTTAGAATCTAAGCCAACTTGTAGGTAATGAATGAAAAATCCAAGAGAAATTAATAATACGGCTGTGAAGCCAACTACAGTTGTGATGAACATTATAAAAGCTCCTCTCTACTTAAATAATCTACTATAAGAACTACATTAATTATACAATAGGTTGCTAGGAAAATGTAAGGATAATTTATGACATCCATAAGATACCTAGACTAGAATAATATTATCAGGAACGACTATTGTCTTAAAATGCCCAGTTACCATTGCGGAAAATTGGTTCGATTTGACCATCAATTGTAATTCCATCAATATCCATTTTAGCAGAGCCAATCATAAAGTCAACATGAGTTAAACTCTGATTCAACCCATGTTTCAGTAGTTCATCCGAAGACATTTCTTTGCCGCCCTCTATACAAAATGCATAAGCTCTACCTATCGCTAAATGGTTAGAAGCATTTTCATCGAATAATGTATTGTAAAATAATAAATCAGATTGCGAGATAGGTGATTGATGGGGCACAAGTGCTATTTCACCAAGATAATGAGCCCCTTCATCTGTCGCTACAAGCGAGGCTAAAATTTCTTGCCCTTGCTCAGCCTGAATATCGACGATGCGACCATCTTTAAATGTTAATTTAAAGTTATTGATAATATTGCCACCATAGCTTAAAGGCTTTGTACTGGATACATAGCCATTCGCGCCTGTCTTTAACGGTGCTGTGAAAACTTCCTCTGTTGGCATATTCGCCATAAATGTCTGCCCCTGTATATTGACGCTACTACCACCTGTCCATACATGCTTTTCAGGTAATTCAATTGTTAAGTCTGTTCCTGGAGCTGTATAGCGAAGGGATTTATATTGCTTCCCATTCAAATAGTCAGCTTTATTATGTAGCTGTAAATCGTGAGCTTTCCATGCGCTGACAGGTTGTTCTTGATCAATGCGTGTTGCAGTAAAAATGGCTTCCCATAATGCATCAACTTGTTGTTCTTCGGGTAGTTGTGGAAATACTTTAGCAGCCCATGATTTAGAAGGAGCTGCGATAACTGTCCAACTAAATTTGTCTGCCTGTAGCATATTATAATAATTTACTAGTGCTTTACCTGAGGCTTTTTGGAAAGTCATAATTTTTTCATGATCTATATCCTTTAAAAGGTCAGGATTTTGCGAAACGATACTTAAAAAGGCAGCACCTTGTTCAGCAAGCCATTCACGTTCTTGTATTTTCCATGGCGGGAAGAAATCGAATGAGTCTTTTGGAGCTTTTTCATAGCGTGTTCGAACAAGTTTATCATCCGATAAATCGACAAATACCTGTTTTGCACCATTTTCGTAGGCAATTTTAGTAATTATTTCTGCTAATTTTAAGTTATCGGTCGAACAACTCATATATAGGTATTGATTTTTCTGGATATTTACTCCTATTTTCACAGCTAATTCGGCATATCTTAGTAATTTTGTGTCAAATGATAATAACAAATTCTTAACCCCTCTCGATTATAGACAATTTAGTGTATTATTCTTAATTCAATATAATCAAATATGGTCGAAATGTGAATAAAAAGCATTTATTTCATCGAAAAATTAGTGAAATACATTTATACTATATAATATCTTTATTTAAAATATGGAAAATTGGACGAAAATAAGTAGGATAGAAGATTTGGAGGTTCGAGAATGGATTTATCGTCAGTAGTAGGGGTAATATTAGCGTTTATCGCCCTGTTAACAGGGATGGTCTTAAAAGGTGTAAATTTAAGTGCCTTTTATAACCCAGCGGCTATTTTAATTATCATCTTCGGTACAATATCTGCTGTAACAATTGCCTTTCCAATGAAGGAATTAAAGCGGGTGCCAAAGCTGTTTAAGATTCTTTTTAAAGAAACAAAACTAGCGGATGATATTGAAATCATTAAAATGTTTTCACAATGGGCCGATTTAGCACGCCGTGAAGGTTTGTTAGCGTTAGAAAGTAAGGCTTCAGAAATTGAAGACCCATTTTTGAAAAATGGTCTTACATTAGCAATTGATGGTCAAAACGCAGATTATATTCGTGACGTATTAACGGAAGAAGTAGAAGCGATGGAAGACCGACATACAAGTGGCGCAGCCATTTTTACACAAGCAGGTACATATGCCCCGACATTAGGGGTACTCGGTGCGGTAGTAGGGTTAATCGCAGCGTTAGCAGATATGAACGATATTGAAAAGTTAGGACATGCCATTTCAGCTGCTTTCATGGCAACATTATTAGGTATCTTTACAGGGTACGTACTATGGCATCCATTTGCCAATAAGTTAAAACGTAAATCAGCAGTTGAAGTGAAGCAAAAACGTATGATGATTGAAGGAATCCTTTCTGTTTTAGAAGGAGAAGCTCCACGTGTTATTGAACAAAAATTATCTTCTTATTTAACGATGGAAGAGCGTCGTCAAATTTCGGGTGAAAGCGGGGCGGGCGGCCTTGGCAAAGAAAGCTAAGAAAAAAAAGCATGAAGAGCATATTGATGAGTCTTGGTTAGTACCGTATGCTGATATTTTAACGTTATTACTAGCGTTATTTATCGTACTTTTTGCATCCAGTTCAGTTGACCAAGAAAAGTTAGATCGAATGTCAGCAGTATTTAATCAGGTTTTTGATGGTGGTACGAGCTTTTTAGAACAGCCATCTCCACTGCCAACGCCTGATGCAAATAATGACCAAACACCGCAACAGCCACAGCAAAACTCAGCGTATTTAAAGGATCAACAGGAGTTAGCTGAAATTAAAGATAGTGTAGATAATTTTATCGCAGTAAATGAGATGGAAGGTCAGTTTGCAACTGAAATGACTGATGAAGGATTGCTAGTAACAATTCGAGATAGCATCTTGTTCGACTCAGGGAGAGCAACCATTAAGCCGGAGTATAATACAATAGCTAAGGAACTTGCAGGTGTGTTAGTATCTGATCCTGCTCGTAGTATTGTCATTACTGGTCATACCGATAACGTGCCTCAAACAGGTCCTGAATTTGCTTCAAACTGGGAATTATCGGTTATGCGTGCTGTGAACTTCTTGAAAATTTTAGTGGATAGTAACTCAAATCTTGATCCAGTTTATTTTAGTGCAAAAGGTTATGGTGAATATAAAGCCATCGCACCAAATAATACGGCTGAAGGTCGTGCAAAAAATCGTCGTGTCGAAGTGTTAATTCAACCACTTGTTGCTGAAGACGGTTCTGCTGCGATAAACGCGCAGTAATTAAAAAATGCTATTAGCGAAAGACTTGAAGTCCTTGCTAATAGCTTTTTTAATGCCTGTACCATTATTTGCGTAAAGACCCTAATTCGGCAACGATAGCTTGCATTTCGCTTGGGCTAAATGTGTCACGTTTCATTACCATTTCGTACAGATAGACTAAATCTTCATAATTTGCTTCATCAAAATTCTCTGATTTCATAGCATCTACGTTTACCATGCGGAGCTTATCTTTCATTTGTTCGACCATATAAATAACGTTTTCTTTTGACGGTACTGATAAATCCATTCAATTAAACCTACCTTTCATAATCCTAGCCAATATCATTTCATTGAATAAAAAAAATGTCAACACTGTAATTGGGCGTTGCTTTAAAAATGCACTGTTATTGGGTAGAATAAGGGCAGTAAGCTGTTTAGTTATTTTAAAAATGGGAATATCATTAAACAAGCAGGGGGTATATAAAATATGGGACAAAGTAAATTATTAGCATCAATCGTTGTAGGGGCAGCTGTAGGAGCTGCAATAAGCATGTTTGATCGAACTACACGAGAAAAAACAGTCGCTACAACAAAAAAAATGAAAGAAGCGGTATCTTATTACGCCTCACATCGAAGTGAATTGCAAGACCTCATTGAAGAAAAGGTGTTAGCAGCAAAAGTACTTTGCGATAGCGTATCAGAAAATGTGAACACGCTAGCCGAGAAAGTTGATGAGTTTAAAGAATTGCCTTCTACAATTCAAGGTATGATTAGTGATACCAAATCAGCTTTTACTTCACCAGATAAAGAATAAGCTGTATTAAACGGAGGGGATTAAATGGAAAAGAGAAAAGCATCAATACATTCAACGATTGGTGAGGTGAAATCGTTTTTCTCACCAGATGAAGATGCGGTAGATGTGATGACATCGAAGGGCTTTATTCAAGATTTAATGCTTCGCATACAACGTGTTGAAATATCAGCTCTTGGCGCACAACTTGCTTATTTCTTTTTACTTTCTTTCTTCCCCCTATTAATTTTCCTTGTTACCCTATTGCCATACTTAAACCTAGAGACGACGCAAGTTTATTCGTTTTTAGTCAATTTAATGCCTGATGAAGTATATAGGCTGATTGAAAGTACACTAAAAGAAGTATTAACAAATCGTAATAGTAGTTTATTATCGATCGGGGTACTTGGGACGATATGGTCTGCATCAAAAGGAATAAATGCGTTAATAAGAGCTCTAAATAAAGCCTACGATACTGAAGGTAGGGTAGGTTTTGTGGACAGAGGACTGTCCCTTGTATTTACGATTGCTTTAGTAATTGTAATTGCAGTAGCTCTTCTATTACCTGTCTTTGGACAACAAATTGGACACTTCTTGTTTTCGATTGTTAACATTGAAGATGAGTTTGAATCTCTTTGGCGAAATATTCGATGGTCCATGCCACCATTACTTATCTTTTTAGTGTTGATGGCAATCTATTGGTTAGTACCAAATACAAGCCCGCGATTAAAAATTATGGGTGTATGGCCAGGTGCCATTTTTTCAACGCTTGCTTGGCTCGTTGTGACATATGGTTTTTCTTTTTATATTAGTAACTTTGGAAACTATTCTGCTACATACGGTAGTATTGGTGGCGTTATTATTTTAATGCTATGGCTGTATTTTACAGGGATGATTTTAATTTTTGGTGGTGTGTTAAATGCCACCATGCAAAAAAGAGCCTTGCTAAAAGCGGAAGGTGCTATCAAATAATGAGAAAGGGTGGTCTCGGTTTGAGACCACCCTTCAATCTTTTTAGATTTAACTGCCGTTGTTTCACGCTTCAGCTCCTCAACCGTAAAAATCCACTACACTTTCCGCGGGCACAGTGTAAGCCGCAACCTTGTTACGTCTTACAACTGTTGCTGTTCCCGCAGGAGTCTCCGTGGATTTTTACTTGGTAAATCACAGAGTGTCTGGTAAATTGTTTGAGTGCCTGGCACTTCAGCGCTTTTTTCTATACATTTTTATTAAGCATTCGTAAGCCGTTTAAGATAACAAGAATTGTGCTACCTTCATGTCCGATAACACCTAGTGGTAAATCGACAGCTTGTAAAAAGTTCGAGGCAATAAGCAAGACGATGATACCGATTGAAAAGAAAATGTTTTGTTTAACAATTCGTTGCATTTTGCGGGATAGGCGTACTGCATAAGCAATTTTTGATAAGTCATTTTTCATTAACACAACATCTGCTGTTTCTAAAGCAACATCCGTACCTTCTCCCATGGCAATCCCTGTAGTAGCTGTTGCTAATGCAGGTGCGTCATTAATGCCATCACCAACCATCCCTACAAAGTTATGTTGATTAAGTAAACGTTTCATTTCCGTAACTTTTGTATCGGGAAGACACTCTGCAACGTATTCTGTGACGCCAGCTTCTTTCGCAATAACCTTAGCTGTTTTTTCATTATCGCCAGTAAGCATGATGACATCAATGCCCAATTCTTTTAATAATGAGACGGCTTTTTTTGCTTCATCACGAACAGTATCTTTTAAAGCAGCAAGTGCGACAATGCCTTCTTTGTCACGCATGAAAATTACCGTTTTACCTTCTGAAGTAAGCTTTGCTAAAGCGTTATTCGCAAAAGCATTGGCTTCATCCTCACCTACAAAATCAGGTTTACCAATAAGATACTCTGTTTCATTAACATAGCCCTTCATGCCCCAACCAGGGATATCTTCTATCGTAGCTTGCGCAAACTGTGAAATATGTTGTGCTCTTGCGTAGCTTGTAATTGCTTGGGCTAATGGGTGATTGGACTGTGCTTCAATACCTGCCAGAAGTGCTAATGCTTCTTCTCGATTAATGCCTTCGCGCACGATAAACTCAGTAACGACTGGTTTTCCTTGTGTAAGAGTCCCTGTTTTATCGACAGCTAATGCACGTAATACACTTAGATGCTCTAAGTGCAAGCCACCTTTAAATAGCACACCGTTTTTAGCACCATTTGAAATAGTTGCTAATGTTGCAGGCATTATTGAGGCAACGAGAGCACAAGGGGAGGCAACAACTAAGAGCACCATTGCTCGATAAAATGTCGTCGTCCAATCCCAACCGAGTAAAAAATGGGGAAGGAACATCATAAGCGCTACAGATAGTAATACGAACTTCACATAAGTGCCTTCAAATTTTTCGATAAATTGCTGTGAAGGTGATTTTTCACTTTGAGCATTTTGTACAAGCATAATAATTTTTTGGAATAATGTTTCGGAATTTGGTTTCGTCATTTCCATCGTAATGGCACCATTTAAGTTAACTGTCCCTGCAAATACTTCATCACCTTTTAATTTGGCAATAGGTAGTGGCTCACCACTAATTGCTGATTCATCTATAGACGACTGTCCTTTAATAATAATACCGTCTGCTGGGACCCGCTCACCTGGTTTAATGAGTAAATGGTCGCCAATTTTTAATGTGGAGACAGCAACTTTCAACGGTTCAAATCCGCCACGTACTAGCCAAGCCTCTTCAGGTTGTAAATTCATAAGTGCTGAAATTTCGCGATGACTTTTGTTCATAGCATATGTTTCGAGAGCACCACTAACAGCAAATATGAAAATAAGAATTGCGCCTTCTGTCCAATAGCCAATAGCTGCTGAACCGATTGCAGCTAATATCATTAGTAGTTCTACATTCAATTTCTTTTCTTCTAGTGTTTCTTCAATGCCTTCTTTTGCTTTAGCAAATCCTCCGACACAAAAAGCAACAATATATAATAAGACAGAAGCTGTTGTTTGATCATTTGAATCTAAACGCCATGCAAGCAAAATAAATAATCCTGCCATTACGGCAGCAATTAGTTCAGCATGTTCTTTTACATTCTCAATTAAACTTATATTTTCTCGATTAGAGTATTCCATCTATATCCCCCCTGATAATGAAAATCAATATCAAAACCCTTATTAAATAAGGAAGTAATAACATTTGTGTAGTTGATAATCACTTTCATTTACGTCTTTTCTAATTTAGAATTATTATAACAAAGGTTTTTGGAAAATGAAAGCAATAACTTTTCGAGGTAATGGAATAGGACCAATCATAATTAAATATAATAATGTGTTCAACAAACTGTTTATTGTTTTACCCATCTTGAACATGTGTTAAAACAGAAAAAGACACAGTATATTCTCTAGGAATATTCTGTGCCTTTATATTTTGTGTGCGCATTAGATAAATCTTTTATGTGAAAAATGTTTTGCTAGATTAGAAAACTCTTTCTGCATGTTGAGCAAGTTTTTCTAGAGAAGATTTGTCCACATCAGCGTGAAGTGAGTTACCGTGAGAGTCCATTGTTACAACAGCTGTGAACCCTTCAACATTTAAATGCCACATAGCTTCTGGAATACCGAATTCCATTAAGTCTACACCATCTACACCTTTAATGCAGTCTGCGTAGTATTGAGCAGCACCGCCAATTGCATTCAAGTAAACACCACCATGTTCACCTAAAGCAGCAAGTGTTTTTGGACCCATACCACCTTTACCAATAACAGCACGGATACCGAATTTTTTCATAATATCGCCTTGATATGGCTCCTCACGAATAGAAGTAGTTGGACCAGCAGCTTTCACTGTCCAGTTACCTTCTTCATCTTTAGCCATTACAGGACCACAGTGATAAATAACTTGACCGTTAAGATCAACTGGTGCATCATGGCTCATTAAATGATGGTGAATTGCATCACGGCCAGTGTACATACGGCCCGTAATAGCTACAACGTCACCTACTTTAAGTGAACGAATTTGTTCTTCTGTAATTGGAGCAGTTAGCTCTACTACATTTGTTAAAGTTTCATCTGTTGTTGCAGCAACTTCTTCATCTTCTTTAAATGTAATTTTTTCACCTTCTTGGTAGTGCCAGTTGATGATTTCGCCTGTTTCAGGATTAATATCAACTGCCATACGACGGTATGCCCAACAGTTATATGCTACAGATACGTAGAATGAAGCGGGAATACGGTGCATTACGCCAATTTTACAGCCAAGTAAAGTTGCTTCACCACCGAAGCCCATTGTACCGATACCGAATGTGTTTGCAGTTTTCACCACATATTCTTCTAATTTTGCAAGATCAGGATTTGAATTTGTATCTTCTACATGACGGAATAATTGCTCTTTTGCTAAATCGTATCCAGAAGAGCGATCGCCACCAATACCTACACCGATAAAGCCAGCAGAACAGCCTTGTCCTTGTGCTTGATAAACAGAGTGTAAAATACATTTACGGATACCATCTAAATCACGACCAGCACGGCCAAGACCTTCTAGTTCACATGGTAGGCTATACTGGATGTTTTTGTTTTCACAGCCGCCACCTTTAAGAATTAATTTAATCGTAATATAATCTTTTTCCCATTGCTCGAATTTCATAACTGGCAGACCATCACCAAGGTTATTACCACTGTTTGCACCAGTTAAAGAATCAACGGCATTAGGACGTAATTTTGCATCAGCAGTTGTATCGTTAATCGCTTTTTTAATCGCTTCTTTAATCTCTAATTGGTTTACGCCAACAGGAGTGTAGATTTTAAATGTTGGTAGACCAGTATCTTGACAGATTGGTGATACATTGTCTTCTGCCATAATAATATTATTTGAGATTGTTTCTAAACTCATTGCTGCGCGAGTACCAGCATTTTCAGCTTCTTTAGCTTTTTTAATGGCACGACGTACATCTTTTGGTAAGTTTGTTGATGTTTCAGTAATTAAATTGTAAAGACTTTTCTCCAAAGTTTGAAGATTCATTTTGATATTGCCCCCCAATGAAAATTTGATGATTTCCACGAACCATTATACTCTTTTCCACTAATGAAAAAAAGAGTCCATCTAATTGTGGTAGGAATTAGCGATTATTAGTATAGAATGTGTAATGTTTACTGATAAACCTTTAAATGTTCAAAGAAAATAGTAATTGATTATTAGGAACATTTGTTCTAAAATAGAATTAACTTTACTTTAAGGAGGATATTTCATGTCTGAAACAATATCGTTGAAGTTACCAAAGGAAGTTGAGCAATTTCGAAATATAATAGAAGGAACAATGAAACCTGTTGTTGTAATTGAAACGCAAGAAAAGGAAACGACATTATTTGAAAGTAAGTTTGCAGGTAATCCGTATTTTCCACTTTCTAAGGAATATCCAAAAAATGAGGACCAACAACCATTAAAGCTTTTAGCACAAATTAATTTTGCAGATGTACCTAAGCATTTACCTCATTTCCCTAATGAGGGGATATTGCAATTTTATATTGATGGTTATGATGATGTATTAGGAATGGATTTCGATAATGGGAAAAATCAAAATGGTTTTCGAGTTATTTTCCACGATACAATCGTCAACGATGAATCGCAGCTTATTCAAGATTTTTCATTTATAGAAAGTGCAGAAGAAGAAATGTATTTTCCAGTAGAAAAGGAAATGGGCTTGTCTTTTAAAGCAAAATATGAACCTTTATCTATGGATGATTTTAGAAGCAATGAATTATATGCAAGCATCGTAGAAGCTACTGAAGAAGATGAGGAGCTGACAGATGTATTATATGATGTATTAACTGGTGATGGACACAAAATGGGGGGATATCCTTTCTTCACACAGGAAGACCCTAGAGCATACGGTGATTATACAGATTCAACAACGATGTTACTTCAAATAGATAGTGAAGGCGATCATATTATGTGGGGAGATTGTGGTGTTGGCAATTTCTTCATTACAGAGGAAGAACTAAAAAATAGAGATTTTAGCAATGTAGTGTACAATTGGGATTGTCATTAAAAAGCAAGCGAGCATAGATTGCTCGCTTGCTTTTCATTGGTATTATTGTTCACGAGCGTTGAATTGCTCCATTTTATCTTCTAAATCATCCATCATTTGAATTAAACGATCAATATCTTGTAATTCAGTCTTTTCTGGGTCGATGGCATCTAATACTTCTAAAAACATTTCAAGACGTTCCTTTAAGTAAGTCACTTGTTGTTCTTTATCCGTGATTGGCTTTGACATGCATACACCTCATTTCGTCCCTTACATAGTAGCTGATTTGGGACTAAATTTCAATGCCTAGGTTAACACCTAGGACTTAGCGATTATTTTTAAAAATCAATAGACAGAATATTTACAATATTGATTGTATATGTTAAAGTTATTTTAAGAAATAGTAAAGGAGCTGATGGTACAAAACGGTGAACTCTAACTCGAAAAGGAGGGAGTTTAAACAAGTAATAGGCAAATAAAAAAGCCGAAAATCGTGTTTATACAAGTTGAATGATAATAAGTGTTAGTTAGGCCTTAGCGTAAAATCACATGTGGTGAGCGCTAAGGCTTTTTGGTATGCTGTAATGTGGAAGATGACTTGAAGTTGGAGGAAAAAATGAATTACTTCTCAGATTACAGCAAAAAAAGATTTACTATTTTAGTGTTAATCGTATCTATATCTGGGTTTTCACAAGGGATGCTATTGCCACTTATCTCGATTATTTTTGAGCGTGATGGTGTATCGTCCGCTTTAAATGGTCTAAATGCGACGGGACTATACATAGGAACTTTATTAATTTCACCCTTTATCGAACAGCCTTTACGAAAATGGGGCTACAAACCAATCATTTTAATCGGCGGAGCATTCGTCTTTGTATCACTTATTGTATTTCCTTTATGGAAAAGCGTCACATTTTGGTTTGTATTACGTTTACTAATAGGTGTTGGAGATCATGCGCTACATTATGCTACGCAAACATGGATTACGAGTACATCTGATCATAAGAGCCTAGGTAAAGGTATGGCTATTTATGGTTTATCGTTTAGCATGGGCTTTGCGGTAGGGCCATTAATGGTACAGCTTATAAAAATTGCAGAGGCATTGCCGTTTATTGTGTCATCTATAATGTGCTTAATAGCTTGGTCATTTGTATTTTTCTTACGCAATGAAAAGCCAGAGCGTTTAACAGGTGATATGAAGGCACGAGGATGGCATCGTTATAAGGTGGCAATTGTATTTGGATGGATAGCATTTTTAGGTCCGTTTGTTTACGGCTTTTTAGAATCTTCATTAAACGCTTTATTTCCAGTTTACGCTTTACGTATCGGTTTTGATGTTAACATGATTCCGATTATTTTATCTGTCTTTACATTTGGAGGGATTTTAACGCAAGTGCCACTTGGTGCATTGGGAGATAAAATAGGGCGACGCAACATTCTGATGTTCGGATCATTTGGAGGCGCTATTCTTTTTAGTATTGCTAGTTTTTTAGAGCACTCGCAAATGGCTGTAGCCATCGTGTTTTTCTGTGCTGGTACATTAGTCGGTTCGATGTTTTCTCTAGGTATTACATATATGGCTGATTTAACGCCTAAAGAGTTGCTACCAACTGGAAACCTACTTTGTGGTATTGCCTTAAGTATCGGTAGTCTAACAGGACCATTTTTAGGTGGAGTGTATTTAGAGTTTGTGAAAAACTATAGCTTCCTTTTACTTGTAGCACTTCTATTGCTAGGTGTTGCGACAGTTCTACTCGTATTCGGAAAAAATAAAAATAAGCGACCATTGACAGTTTAATGTCATGGTCGCTTTTATATACAAAATAAAAGAGCGGGGCTCATCTCCCGCTCATAAAACAAAAAACGCCCAGCAAATCCGTGCTGTAATGGCGTTTTTCGGTGTGACACGGATGTTCCGTCCATGCCACGTAGGTTTGGCACCTAGAAATACATTATACAGACAAGCTTCGTTAAAAGCAATTAGATAATAATTCCATGCCCAAGGGAACGGGTAGTGATTCCGCGAAAGCAGGTGATGATTCCGCGAAAGCGGGTGATGATTCCGCGAAAGTGGGTGATGATTCCACGAAAGCGGGTGATGATTCCGCGAAAGCAGGTGATGATTCCGCGAAAGTGGGTGATGATTCCGCGAAAGCGGGCAGTGATTCCGCGGAAGTGGGTGGTAATTCCGCGGAGGCGGGTGATGATTCCGCGAAAGCAGGTGATGATTCCGCGAAAGTGGGTGATGATTCTGCGAAAGCAGGTGATGATTCCGCGAAAGCAGGCAGTGATTCCGCGAAAGCGAGCGGTGATTCCGCGGAAGTGGGTGGTAATTCCGCGAAAGGGCGTTGATTCCGCGGAAGTGGGTGGTAATTCCGCGAAAGGGCGTTGATTCCGCGAAAGTGGGCAGTGATACCGCGGAAGTGGGCAGTGATTCCGCGGAAGTGGGCGGTGATTCCGCGGAAGTGGGCGGTGATTCCGCGAAAGTGGGTGATGATTCCGCGAAAGCGGGCAGTGATTCCGCGGAAGAAGGTAGTGATACCGCGAAAGCAGCAGTTATATGTTATTAAAATAAAAAAGCATCTCAAAACTAATTGAGATGCTCCAATTTATTTATTTTTCAACACAAGCTTAGCGACGCATTCGACTTGAGCAGTCTGAGCGAACATATCCACTGGTTGAATATATTCAACATCATAAAGTTTTGATAATTCCTGTAGATCTTTGGCTAATGTAGATGGATTACAAGATGTATAGACAAAACGCTTTGGTTTTAGCTTAAGGACAGTGCGGATAAATTCTGGTGCAAGTCCTGTGCGTGGTGGGTCTACTGTAATAACATCTGGTGTGAAGCCTTCTTTACGCCATTTTGCTAAAACACTTTCAGCTGTGCCGATTGCATATTTCGTATGTTTGAAGCCATGGTTACGCGCGTTTTTGCGTGCATCTTGAATGCTTTCTGGAATGACGTCCATACCACGAACTTCTTTCGCCTTATCCGCTAACCATAAACCGATTGTACCAACTCCACAATAGGCATCCACAACGGTTTCTGTGCCTGTTAATGCCGCTGCTTTTTTGATTTCATTGTATAGATATACTGTTTGTGTTGGATTCAATTGGAAGAATGCACGAGCAGATAGGTCAAATGCTAATTCCCCAAGCTCCTCATGTATTGTTTCCTTGCCGTCAAGAACTATCGTTTCATCACCAAAAATAAGTGATGTTTTTTCCCGATTAATATTTTGTGCAATCGATACGATACTTGGATCGATTTTTTTAATGCGTGTGATAAGCTCGGCAAGGTGAGGAATTTCTTTTCGTGTTGTCACAAGGACCACTTGTGTTTCACCAGTTCGAATGCCTGTACGTACAACAATCGTACGCACTAAACCATCGAGCGTACGACCGTCGTAAATCGTAATATTTAGCTTTTGTAAGATTTTACGTGTTGCTACAGTAATTTTAGAAGTGATGGGATGTTGTACAAGGCAATCATTAATATTCAGTAGCTTGTTGCTGCCTTCTGAAAAAAGCCCTGCATAGACACGTTTGCCTTCTTTGCGTACTTGAAATTGGCTTTTATTGCGATAATTCCAAGGGTTGTCCATACCAAGTGTGTGACGAACTTCTACGCTTTCTGCTAAAGGCTTAGCATAGCGTTCTAACGCTTGAATCACGATATCCCGTTTTTCAATTAGCTGTTTTTCATATGTCATATGTTGAAGCTGACAGCCACCGCATTCATTGTAAACAGGGCACGGTGCCTCCTGACGAAATTGTGAAGCTTTGCGAATAGCAAGTATATCTGCTTCTGCGAAATTGCGTTGTGTTTTCGTCACTTGTGCGGTAATTTCTTCTCCTGGTATAGCGCCCTTTACGAAGACGACGTTGCGTTTATAAAAGCCAACACCCTCGCCATTAATACCAAGTCTTTTTATAGTTAATGGGAATTTTTGTCCCACTTCCATCGTTGTTTGTTGCGTCAAGCGATCCACGTCCTTTAACTTTGTTCAGCACGTAGGTAGTGATAACATGCTGATGTCATCTCCCCATTATAACTAAGGAGTGGACGATTGCATAGTGACAGGGAAATCTTCATATTCCAATACTAAATCGTCAAGCGATAAAAAAGTATAGCCTTGCTTCTTCGCTTCAGCAATGAATAAAGGTAGGGCCTCCGCATTATCTTGCGCTACTGTATGCATTAAAATAACAGCGCCAGGATGAAGTTGCTCCATTAACGCATTATAAGCATAATCTGCTCCACGGCGCTCATCTTTTAGCCAATCTTTAAAAGCGACAGACCAGAAAATATGACGGTAACCTTCTGCATTGCCAACCTCTAACAACTTCGCATTGAAAATTCCTTCTGGTGGTCGAGCATAAGTTGTACGGTCTATGCCTGTTAATTCACGTAATTTACCATCAAACTTACGCCATTCTGCACGCATACCATCTCTCGTTAACTTTGCCATATTCGGATGACCGTAAGAATGGTTACCGATTGTATGACCGTCTTGCACCATACGCTTGACAAGGTCACCTGCGCTATCTAAATAATGGCCAGTTAAAAAGAAGGTTGCTGGTGCTTTTTCCTTTTCTAATGTATCCAATATACTTTCGGTAAAGCCATTTTCATACCCGTTATCAAATGTTAAATAAACCACTTTTTTATCGGATTTTCCTTTATAAATTGCTCCATATTGGTCGAGTAGTTTATCAAGCTGTGCTCCTGCTTGTGCAGGTTCACCATTCTTTGCTCGTTTAATGCCCCAATGATATTCATCCGAGCCTGAGGCAAAGTATGGATTAATGCTTATTGCTGCGGCAATAATAAAAGTAGCAATTACTGCACCTACAATATGTTGTTTCCACATAAAAACGCATCCTTTCCTTTTCTTTTAGGATGCGTTCTTTTCAAAAATTTATCCTGCTTCTTGTTTCACTTTGCGCACGGATTTTATAATAAATTTTCAAGTGCTTCTTTTAAATAAGGATAGTTAAATTCAAAATTTTGTTTTTCTAAAACAGTTGGTAATACATGCTGTCCTTCTAAAACGAGCATACTTTGTTCTCCGAGAGCTAAACGCATGGCAAAACTAGGGACTGGCATCCAATGACGGCGTCCCATTACTTGTGCAATTGTTTGACCAAATTCCTTCATACGTGTTGCGTGTGGAGCGGTCACATTAAATGGTCCGCGAATTGATGAATTGTTAATGGCAAAGTAAATAGCCCGAGCAACATCTTCTACATGTATCCATGAGAGCCATTGTTCACCTGAACCAATCGTACCACCAACATGCAATTTATAAGGCAAAACCATGGAGGGAAGTGCGCCGCTGTTCCGACCCAAAATCACACCAAAACGAGCAAGTGCTACGCGAATACCTAATTTTTCAGCTCGCTTCGCATGACGTTCCCAATCGTGAACGGTCCAACCTAAAAAATCTTTTGCATAGTCGCTAACGTTTTCACTATAGGTAGCCGCTGTGGAAGGTGGGTAAATTCCAACTGCACTGGCATTGACAAGTACTTTAGGTTTCTCTTTAAATTGCTCCATAATACGTACAATTTCTAGCGTAGCTTCCATACGGCTTGTATATATGGCTTTCTTTTGCTTTTTTGTCCAACGCCCATCATTTAATGACACTCCTGCTAAATTAACGACAGCATCGATATCTTCATCCAATTCCTTTTCTGGTCGTGCGCCATCTTTTAGCCATTGTACATAATGAATACCGTTTTCATATCTAGAATTGCTACGGGATAAAACGAATAACTCATGACCTTGTTGTTGCAACAAATTCGTTAAAGCCTGCCCAACAAAACCAGTACCACCAGCAATGACAATTTTCATAAAAACCCCTCCTTTTACCAATAGATGTAACTCAACTATACACAAAGATAGAAAAAAAGAAAAAGATGTTATAATGATTAAGCAAAGAGGTGATTTCGCTATGCGTGTTATTACAAAAATTGCGCGTCAAAAAAATAATCCAGAACGCTATAATATATATTTGAACGAGGAATACGCTTTTCCTGTAGACGAAGCGATTTTAATACAGTTTGGTCTGACAAAAGGAAAGGTGCTTGAAGAATTTGATATTCAGGAAATTGCCTATGAAGATGAAATTCGTAAAGCATTTAATAAAGGGCTAAATTTTCTATCTTATCAAATGCGTAGTGAGCATGAGGTGAAGAAAAAGTTAAGCTCATTAGAGTTTGGAGAAGCAGTGATATTGGAAGCGATTCAAAAATTAAAATCATATGGATTTTTAAATGATGAATCCTATTCGAAAGCATTGCTTGATACAAAAAAAGCTACGATGAAAAAAGGCCCTCGAGCAATTCGACAAGATCTCATTAAAAAAGGGATTGATAAAAATTTGCAAGATGAGGTGCTTGAAACATATAGCCATGAGGAGCAAGTCAAGCTTGCAATACAGCTTGCTGAAAAAGTAATTCGTTCTGAAAAGAAGAAAACACCAACGCAAATTAAGGCAAAAATTCAAGATTACCTTATGCGAAAAGGATATTCTTTTTCTATTGTAGATGAAGTGCTTGGACAGGTTGAAATTGAGCAAGCTGAAAATGAATGGCAGTCCTTGCTAGATGTGCAAGGCGAAAAAGTTTGGAAAAAGTATGTGTCGAAGTATACTGGTTATGAATTAAAAATGAAAACGAAGCAGGCGCTTTATCAAAAAGGATTTCCTGTAGAAGTGATAGATCGTTTTATTGAAGAGAAGGAGAATGGGGAATGAGTGAAAAAAACTATGCTGCAATGACAGAGCATGAACTACGAGAAGAAGTAGCGAAGCTAAAAGAGAAGGCACGCAAGGCAGAACAGCTGGGTATACTTAATGAATTTGCGGTGTACGAGCGTAAAGCTTTAATGGCAGCGGCTTATTTAGTTGATTTAGATACAATTGTCCCTGGAGAAATGTACAGAATCGATGGCTCGGACAATAACTATTTCCAAGTGGATTATTTAAAAGGACGTTTTGCATGGGGTCATCGCCTAGGGGGCGATAAATATCAGGAAGCGTTGCCAGTTTCGATTTTATCACCGATAAAGGCGGGGAAATAAATGCAAGAAAAAATCGATAAACTAACAGCAGAATTACTAGAGAAAAATCCTCAAATGTCAGCAGGGCGTGCACGTGTATGGATTGAGCTTTTATGGAGTGATTTTGAATCTACATCTGCCAAAGCTGGCTATAATTATCGTGGGGCGGATTATACGGAAAATTTAGTGCGCCAATTAATCGCAAGCTACGGCGATAAACTCCATCAATTTGCAGGGCGCAATCCAAAATACGCTCATTTACTAGATGCAAGTGATGATATGGTACAATAACTAATAGGAAAAACATAACAAAGCCGGTGTTCCCTTTTTAGGATACTCCGGCTTTATTCGTTAATTGCTTGCGCCAATTTGTAATTTTTTTTGAAGTTTATCCTCGGTAAAAATCCAACCAGTGTATGAGGTAATAATTTCGTTGTCTTCGTTCAAATGAGCAACTGCAACGAAAGGATAGCGATTGTCACTGCGATAACGTAAATCAATTAACCTCACTTCTGTTAAGTCATTTTCAAGCTCGGAAATTTCCCAACGATACAATGGTGAAAAAGATACAAAGGCAGCAAGATTAGGGTCTTTCATTGCTGCTTCAACAGTAGGCGTTTTTGGCAATGGTTTGATTTCGAATTTATCGTAAATATTAACAGTTCGCCCATATGCACGGCCGACATAGTAATGGGTTTTCGATTTCGCGGCGATGCGCCAGTGGAAAAATCGCATCGTAGGCGCTACAATGACATAATCTTCATCTTGAATTGTACTGTGCACTGCTTTTTTAACTGCTTTTTGAACAGCAAATCTAAAGAAATAATAGACAACTATAACGCCATACATGACGCTAAATGTCCAGACTGGATTTGCCCCGAATGCCCATAGTAATATTCCAAGGCAATGTAGGGAAAAAATAATCGGATCAAATGTATTAATAACACCAAGGGCTACCCACTTTCTAGAGAATGGGCGAATAGCTTGTGTTCCGTATGCATTGAAAATATCAACAAAAACATGAATAGCTACAGCAAGAAATGTCCAAAGCCATAAATGTAACACATTTGCGTCCTGAATAATTAGTGATAACACGATTGTAATTAAGATCGGCCATAAGGCTACTGCTGGTATTGAATGTGTAATACCACGATGATGTCGAATGTAAATCGCATTATTGCGTAGTTTTAATACAGTATCAACATCAGGTGCTTGTGAGCCAATAATGGTACCAGCCATAACAGCAGTAAAAGTCATTGAATGATTGGCGACTACAGGGTCGGCTAAAGCTAGACCACCGAGTGCTATTCCCATAACGAAATGTGTACCTGAATCCAAAATTATCCACTCCTTGTATGCGTGAAAAAGTCGTACAATGCATACATGTATATTTCATTTCAATAATGGTATTGCTTATAAAATTTGCTTTTCAATCTCTAAGTATTCACTCGCACAAGAGGTAAATAATGGAGTTTGATTGTTTCAGCAAAAGTCCGCGACAGCGGCAGATGTCATGCGTAGGTGTAATAAATTTATACGTTTTTGGCATATTATGCGAATAGCTTTTCTTAATTGTATACCCTTTTAAACATAAATTAAATCGTAAAGACACGGGAGGTCACTGTGAAATATCCATATGTAGCAGAATTTCGACAATCTTTAGTCGAATGGTTTGAAGAAGAGAAACGAGATTTACCTTGGCGGCATACTAAAGACCCTTATAAAATTTGGGTATCTGAGGTAATGCTACAGCAAACACGAGTTGACACAGTTATTCCTTATTACAATCGCTTTATGGAAAGCTTTCCAACTTTAGAATTATTAGCTGAGGCACCACAAGAATATTTATTAAAACATTGGGAAGGCCTTGGCTATTACTCACGGGCGAGAAATTTGCAAGCAGGCGTTCGTGAGGTGTTAGAAAACTATGGCGGAATCGTACCTGATAATCGCCATGAAATTTCAAAGTTAAAAGGGATTGGTCCTTATACCGCAGGTGCTATATTAAGTATTGCCTATAATAAGCCAGAACATGCGGTTGATGGTAATGTCATGCGGGTTTTAAGCCGTGTACTTAATATACATGAAGATATTGCACTACCAAAAACAAAGAAAATTTTCGAAGAAGCTGTGGATGAACTCATTGATCCTCATAATGCATCATCCTTTAATCAAGGTTTAATGGAGCTTGGGGCGCTTATTTGTTCACCAACTTCTCCTAAATGTTTACTATGTCCAGTCCGTGAATATTGCACCGCATTTAATGAGGGAGAACCAGAAAAACTACCTGTGAAAACAAAAAAAGTCAAGATGAAGCATATTTCATACGACGTTTTTGTTTGTGAGGATGAGCAAGGGCGAATTTTAATGGAGCAACGGCCAGCAGTAGGATTACTAGCGAATATGTGGCAATTCCCGATGCTTGAACAAGCAGAGGACTCATTATTAAAATTTGCTCAGCACTATAAAGTTGAAACACAAGCACAACAGGAAATTTTAACATTTAAACATGTTTTCTCACATTTAACTTGGCATGTGAATGCTTATTATATGAAGTGTAAATCATTTGAAGAGGGTGAATGGCTAACTCGAGAGCAAATCGAATTATTACCTATGCCAGTGCCAATGTTAAAAATATGGCAAGCAATAAAATAGTGGCTATACCATAATTAAGCAATCGAAAATAAAAATTAATGAGCATAAAAGTAATCACCTCTGTACACAATAATTAGCGTGGAGGTGAATGACAAATGAAGAAAAATCAAAACACAAACCAACAAGCAAATAAAAACATGCAACGCCAAAGTGAAGAGTTTGGTTATGAAACGGACTTCAACGAAGTGCAAAAGCAAAATGCTAAAGCTGAGCAAAATAAAGCTCAAGCTTCAGGCAAATATGCAAAGAATAACCAAAACACGAACGCAAGTGAGTAATCACTTTGTAACTGCATAATTGCATTTACCTTCTAAGGGGCTGTCTAAAATCGAAAAGATGAAAAGGACAGCCCTTTTCTATTTTTCCTCACAAAAGCATAAGCTTATTACGTAAGAAATCTCATTTGAATTTTGCAGTAATGATGGAAATAGCAATTAATTTTCGAAAATTTGTACATAAATAACACGACACAGTGAAATTTGTAGTTTTCAACTACACCTTTCGCGTACAGATTGCTATAATATACTAGAGACTGCTAGATTTAGGTAGCATAGACGAAAAGGTGGGCTTCAAAAATGGCAATACCAGTAGAAGGAGAAACGATACAAATACATAGTTATAAGCACAATGGCCGCATCCACCGTGTTTGGCAAGAGACAATGGTGTTAAAAGGAACTAAAAACATTATAATCGGTGCGAATGAACGAACACTTGTGACAGAATCCGATGGTCGTACGTGGCTAACGAGAGAGCCTTCTATTTGTTATTTCCATGCGGAGCACTGGTTTAACATCATCTGCATGCTGCGTGAAGACGGTGTGTATTATTATTGTAATCTAAGCTCACCATTTGTTTTCGATAATAATGCCATTAAATACATTGACTACGATTTAGATATTAAGGTTTTTCCGGATATGTCGTATACCCTTTTAGATGAAGATGAATATGAACAGCATCGCCAGGAAATGTCTTACCCAGATGTCATCGATAAAATTTTAAAGCGTAATGTCGAAAAATTAATTAGCTGGATTCAACAAAAAAGAGGACCTTTTGCACCTGATTTTATCGATGCTTGGACAAGTCGTTATAAGTTTCAGCTCGATATGCAAGCAGATGATAGTCAGTAACACCTATTAGTTAATCTAATGGGTGTTTTTTTGCATATATGGGGTAATTTATAAATAGGGAAATCGATGAAAGTAAAAAATAGTTAGGATTAAAAGCTAACTAACTGTACTTCATGCTGAATATTGCTATAATACGTAAGGGCATTCGTCGTAGAATGTCTGTTTCTTTTTTTAATGTATAGAAAGCCACATAAAGAAGAGGTTTTCTAATAAGGAAGTGATGAAAAATGGGTAGTATAAAGCGTTATATGCGTTTTGTAAAACCATACACATGGGAAATTATTTTAACGGTTTTAATTGGTATTGTGAAATTTGCCATCCCGTTATTTATTCCACTGCTCATAAAAATAGTCCTTGATGATATTATTGGTGCGGAAGATTTGACGGATACTGAAAAAACAAAAGAGTTGTTTTACTGGTTAGGCGGTACAATAATTGTATTTTTCGTTATACGACCACCGATAGAATACTATCGTCAATATTTTGCACAGCATGTGAGTAATAAGGTTCTTTTTGATATTCGTAAAGAAATTTACGCACATTTACAGCGCCTTAGCTTAAAGTATTACGCTAATACAAGAGCTGGTGAAGTTATTTCACGTGTAATTAATGATGTGGAGCAAACGAAAAACTTTGTGATGACAGGATTAATGAATGTATGGCTGGACTTGGCAACGATTGTTATTGCCGTCTTTATTATGCTAGCAATGGACGTTAAACTAACACTTGTGGCACTTATCGCATTTCCGTTTTATGCAATAAGCGTTAGGTTCTTCTTTGGGAAACTTCGAACTTTAACACGCAACCGCTCACAAGCACTTGCAGGTGTTCAAAGTTATCTTCATGAACGAGTAGCTGGCATGAGTATTATTAAAAGCTTTACGCTCGAAAAGCACGAACAAAAATTATTTGATGAAGCAAACGGCGAGTTTTTAGAAAAAGCATTGGATCAAACAAAATGGAATGCTAAATCTTTTGCGGTCGTCAATACGATTACCGATGTAGCACCATTACTTGTGATTGCTTATGCAGGCTATCAAGTAATTAATGGATCTTTATCGGTCGGAACAATGGTTGCTTTTATTGCTTATATTGAACGTCTTTACGGGCCTCTTCGCCGATTAGTAAGTTCATCGACAACGTTAACGCAATCAATTGCCTCGATGGATCGCATGTTTGAACTAATAGACGAGCCTTATGAGGTCAAAAATAAAAAAAATGCACTAGCATTATCGCCTGCAACAGGTGAGGTGCGATTTGAGAATGTCGCTTTTCAATATGAAGTGGATGGTTCGCAAATATTAAAAAATATGAATTTCACCATAAATCCTGGGGAGACAGTCGCATTTGTAGGAATGAGTGGCGGTGGGAAATCCACCATTATTAGCTTAATTCCACGCTTTTATGATACGTCAGACGGAGCGGTATATGTAGATGGTCATGATGTGAAGGACGTTACAATCCAATCATTACGCGCTCAAATTGGCATCGTGCTACAGGATAATATTTTGTTCAGTGATTCGGTAAAGGAAAACATACTGATGGGCAAACCTGGAGCGTCGGAGGAAGAAGTGATTGCTGCTGCAAAAGCAGCGAATGCACATGACTTTATTATGAGCTTGCCAAATGGCTATAACACGAAGGTTGGCGAGCGTGGTGTAAAATTATCGGGTGGACAAAAGCAACGTGTTGCCATTGCCCGTGTATTTTTAAAAAACCCACCGATTTTAATTTTAGATGAAGCAACATCAGCGCTCGATTTAGAAAGTGAAGCACTTATTCAAGAATCGCTCGATGCCTTAGTGCATGATCGAACAACTATTATTATTGCGCACCGACTTTCTACAATTACACATGCTGATAATATTTTTGTTATTGATCATGGTCAATTAATTGAAAAAGGAAATCATGAGCAATTAATGAAGGAGCAAGGCACATACTTCAATTTATTCCAAGTACAACACTTAGATTAAATTGTTTGGGTGCCTGGCACTGGCCTTTCATTCCTAGGTGAATGAAAGGCTTTTTTGTATGCAAGGGCTTATTTAGCAATAAAATGAACGGCTGCTTTTATAATTACATGTTAAATGGAAACTATTTCTGTAGAAAAATATCGTAAAATTACGAATTTTTTATATAGAAGGCGGAAAATGTAGAAAATATATGCTATTGGTAGAAAAATAATGATTGAAAGAGAGGGGAAATTTAGTTAGAATTATCTGAAAATAGAGAATTTATTGATAGTTAGTATATAATAAACTATAAATTTGTAAAATTAAAAAATATTGGTAGGATGGGGCGGTTGAACATGCGAAAAAAGCTGTTAGAGATTAAAGGTTTACAAACAACCTTTTTCACAGATGATGGACAGATTCCTGCCGTTGACGATATTGATTTTTCGGTCCATGAAGGGGAAATTTTAGGGATTGTTGGAGAATCAGGCAGTGGTAAAAGTGTGACATCTTTGTCCATTATGGGCTTAATACCATCGCCACCTGGAAAAATCACAGGTGGACAAGTACTGTTAGATGGCAAAAATTTAGCGAAATTAACTGATAAGCAAATGCAAAAAATTCGTGGGAAAGATGTGGCGATGATCTTTCAAGAGCCGATGACTTCCTTAAACCCTTTATTTACTATAGGGGAGCAATTGAAAGAGGCTATTTTAATTCACAATCCTAAGTGGTCTAAAAAGAAAGCTTTTGCACGAGCGATAGAAATTATGAAACTAGTAGGGTTACCTCGTGCGGAGGAGTTATTAAAGGATTATCCACATCAATTGTCAGGTGGGATGCGCCAACGTGTCATGATTGCCATGGCGCTTGTCTGTGACCCGAAGGTACTGATTGCCGACGAACCGACAACAGCGCTAGATGTGACAATTCAAGCGCAAATTTTGCAACTAATGAAAGATTTGAACAAGCGGATGAATACGGCTGTTTTATTAATTACCCATGATTTAGGTGTCGTAGCAGAAACTTGCGAACGCGTTATCGTTATGTACGCTGGACAAATTGTTGAAGAAGCGTCCATACAAGAAATTTTTAAAACGCCAAAGCATCCTTATACACAAGGGCTTATTAAATCAGTACCAGATATGCGTTATAAAAAAGACAGTCTTTATTCGATACCTGGTAGTGTGCCAAAGCCAGGCACGATTAAAGACGGCTGTCGATTTGCAGCACGCTGTGAATTTGCGATGGAGCGTTGCTTACAGGAAACACCACCTTTATATGAAGCGACAGCGCAACATAAGGCAAGGTGCTTTTTATTGGAAGAACAGGAGGTGGTTCAATATGTCGAAAGTGTTGTTGAAGGTTGATGGTTTAAAAAAGTATTTTCCTATTCGGAAAGGCTTCTTTAATTCACAGGTTGGTGATGTAAAAGCTGTAGACGATGTTTCCTTTGAAGTATTTGAAGGCGAAACATTAGGTATCGTAGGTGAATCGGGATGTGGCAAGTCAACGACAGGTCGCCTATTAATGCGCTTGCTTGAGCCGACAGCAGGTAACATTGAATTTGGAGGCAAAATGATATCCACATTGTCCAACAATGAAATGCGGAAAGCGCGAAGAGATATCCAAATGATTTTCCAAGATCCTTATGCTTCGTTAAATCCACGCCATACGATTGGCAAGATTTTAGAGGAACCGCTCATTGTACATGGTATGGGCAATGCCAAAGAACGAAAAAAGAAAGTCATTGAGCTTCTTGAAATCGTTGGATTAAATGAATATCACGCAAAACGTTATCCACATCAATTTAGTGGAGGTCAAAGACAGCGTATAGGCATTGCTCGTGCGCTAATGACCAATCCTCGTCTTATTATTGCGGACGAGCCTGTTTCAGCACTGGATGTATCGATTCAAGCTCAAGTTTTAAATCTAATGCAAACATTGCAGAGGGAATTAAAGCTTACTTATATTTTTATCTCACATGACTTAGGGGTTGTTCGGCATATTAGTAATCGTGTCGGAGTTATGTATTTAGGCAAGTTAGTCGAGTTAACAGATAGTGAGAATTTATATGCAGAGCCGCTCCACCCATATACGCAGGCATTACTATCTTCAGTTCCTGTGCCTGATCCAACTTTTGAACGTGAGCAGCTTATTATATCTGGGGATATCCCGAGTGCATCTAATCCGCCAAGCGGCTGTGCATTCCATACAAGATGTCCATTTAAGAAAGAGCAATGCTCAAGCGTTGTTCCGAAACTGCAAGAAGTGAAACAGGGTCATTATGTTGCTTGTCATCTTTATGATGCACTTCAACATTAAATGATATAAAAAAGTTTTAGGGGGAAATTAAATGAAGAAAAAGAAGCTTTGGTCATTAGGCGTCATGCTAATCCTTGTTCTCTCGACAATCTTAGCTGCGTGTAGTGGTGGCTCTGATGGCAAGGATACAGGTTCAAAAGATACGTCTACTGGCGGTGATTCAGCTAACGGCAGTGAAAAAACATTAGTATATGGTCGAGGTGGGGATTCCACTGCACTTGACCCTGCAACAGTAACAGAAGGTGAATCTTTTAAAGTTACAGTGAATATCTATGAAACACTGATTAACTTTGGAGATGAAGATGTTACATTGCACCCAGGTTTAGCAAAATCTTGGGAAGCTTCAGAAGATGGGCTAACTTACACATTCCAACTTGAAGAAGGTGTAAAGTTCCACGATGGTTCTGATTTTAACGCAGAGGCAGTTGTGAAAAATTTCGAGCGCTGGAAAGCTGGCGCTGATAAGTTCCCGTACTTCATGTCCCAATTCACAATGGGCGGTGAGCAAGTAATTGAATCAATTACAGCAGAAGGCGATTCAACGGTTGTATTCAAACTGAAGCAGCCACAAGCACCATTCTTGAAAAACTTAGCAATGTCACCATTTGCCATTGCTTCTCCAAGTGCATTTGAAGCAAATGACGATGCGCTTATCGATAAGCCAGTAGGAACAGGTCCATTCAAATTTGTAAGTTGGACACGTAATGATTCTATTACAATTGAGAAAAATCCTGACTATCGTGTTGCAGGATTCCCGAAATTAGATAAAGTAATTTTCCGTTCGATTCCTGATAACTCTGCTCGCTTAAATGCACTAAATAATGGCGAGGTAGATGTTGTCGATGGATTAAGTCCATCGGATAAAGGATCAATCGAATCAAATGGTGATTTACAATTAATCGAACGTCCTTCTATGAACGTTGGTTACCTTGGTTTAACAGTAACACGCCCACCATTTGATAATGTGAAAGTTCGTCAAGCAGTAAACTATGCAATTGATAAGCAAGCGTTAGTTGATGCTTTCTATGAAGGATTAGCTCAGCCTGCGAAAAACCCGATGCCACCAGTTATTGCTGGCTACAACGATGATATTACAGGTTACGCATATGATCCTGAAAAAGCAAAAGCATTATTAAAAGAAGCAGGCTATGACGGTAAAGAAATTGAATTATGGGCAATGCCAGTACCACGTCCATATATGCCAGATGGACAAAAAATTGCAGAAGCTATTCAAAAGAATTTAGCTGATGTAGGCATTCCATCTAAAATTGTTTCATTCGAATGGGCTACGTATTTAGAAAAAGCTCAAAATGGTGAAGCGGATGCGTTCTTACTTGGTTGGACAGGTGATAACGGCGATGCAGACAACTTCCTTTACACATTATTAGACGCTGATAATATCGGCTCAAATAACTACACGTTCTATGACAACCAAGAGTTACACAAATTATTTGTTGCTGCACAAACAGAAGTAAATGAAGACAAACGTATTGAACTTTACAAACAAGCGCAAGCAATCATTTCTGAGGATGCTCCATGGGTTCCACTTGCACACTCAATTCCTATTTTAGCTGCAAGTACAAAAGTTTCAAATTACCATGCACATCCAACTGGCTCTGACCGTTTAGAAGCAGTAGATATGAATTAGACAATAGAGAAATGAAAATTGTCGCTTACTCATAGTGACGTAACAAGATTTTTACAGCTTTGGACTTTGTCTAGCGTTGTAAAAACGGGTTGTGACTATGTTGGTCGCAACCCGTTTTTCTGTATGAAAGACAAACTATCTAAACGGCTATCGTTTGTTGAAGGCTGTCCCTTTCTACAGTATGTGTATAGACTTCAATGCTTTTCATAGCAAAAGTATAATTAGAAAATTACAGAGAGGTGAAAAAGATGCTTCACTATATGGGAAGGCGTTTATTTCAATTAATCCCAGTTTTGCTTGGAATGACTTTTATCGTCTTTATGTTAATTCGTTTAATTCCTGGTAACCCCGCGCAAGTGATTTTAGGTCAGCAGGCGACGAAAGAGGCGGTTGAGGCATTAAACGCAAGTTTAGGATTAGACAAGCCATGGTACACACAATATTTTGGCTATTTAGGTGGTATTTTTCAGGGCGATTTAGGTGTTTCATTGCGTACAAAGTTACCTGTGTCACAAGAGATATTTCCTTATTTAGCGGCAACAGCAGAATTAGCCTTATTTGCAATGATTATTGCAATTGTTGTTGGAGTCAATGCAGGTATTATTTCAGCTTGGTTCCAAAATTCATGGTTTGATTATGTAGCGATGGTCATTGCTTTAATTGGGGTATCTGTGCCAGTCTTTTGGCTAGGTTTAATGGAACAATGGGCGTTTAGTATAAACCTTGGATGGTTCCCAACATCGGGACGTGATAATGTCCGTGACCCTATAACCGCCATTACGCATTTTTATTTGCTAGATACACTTCTTCAAGGGAGATTTGATCAGTTTACGGAAGTGTTAAAACGTTTAGTATTACCAGGGGTGGCACTTGCTACAATTCCAATGGCGATTATCGCAAGAATTACTCGCTCTTCCATGCTGGAGGTTATGCGCTCCGATTATGTTCGTACAGCTAGAGCAAAAGGACAAAAAATGTTTATCGTTGTTTATAAACACGCACTGAAAAACGCAGTTATTCCAGTGTTAACAGTAATTGGTTTACAAACAGGGTTACTGCTTGGTGGTGCCATTTTAACAGAAACCATCTTCAGTTGGCCAGGTATTGGTCGTTATATTTACGATGCCATTGGCTTCCGTGATTATCCAGTTATCCAATCAGGTATTTTAATCGTTGCGTTTATTTTCATTATGATTAATTTAATTGTCGATCTACTTTATACAGTGATAGATCCACGCATTAAATATAAATAGGAGGGAGATGCGATAATGACTGGTGCGATAGATATAAAAAAAGAAGCAGTAGCAAGTCGAGAGCGTGCGGCAGGTCCTTGGAGAGAAGGCTGGCGTAGCTTTAAAAAAAGTAAAATCTCCCTAGTTGGTGCTGGGATTGTAGTATTTTTTATACTTCTTGCTGTATTTGGTCCGTACATTGCACCACAAGGAATTAATGAACAGGATTTATCAAAGCGCTTATTGGCACCTTCAAGTGCGCATTGGTTTGGAACAGATGACTTTGGGCGGGATATTTTTTCTCGGATTATTCATGGTGCACGTATATCGTTAAGGATCGGATTTTTTGCCGTTATTCTTTCGGTAATTGTCGGAAGTACACTTGGAATTCTTGCAGGTTATTATGGAAAATGGATTGATACAATTATCTCTCGAATCTTTGATATTATGTTGGCGTTTCCTAGTATTTTATTAGCAATTGCTGTAGTGGCTGTACTTGGGCCGTCATTACAAAATGCTTTAATTGCGATTGCCATTATTAACGTACCAAACTTTGGGCGGTTAATTCGATCGAAAGTGTTAAGTGTAAAAGAAGAGGAATATATCGTAGCAGCAAAAGCGATAGGGATGCGAGATTCGCGTATTTTATTTTCTCATATTTTACCTAACTCTATGACGCCGATAATTGTACAGGGAACATTAGCAATTGCAACAGCGATTATTGAAGCTGCTGCACTAGGTTTCTTAGGATTAGGGGCACAGGCGCCAGCACCCGAATGGGGAAAAATGCTTGCGGATGCTCGAATCTACTTATTAAAAGCGCCATGGACAATGATTTTCCCAGGGTTGGCGATTATGTTAACCGTACTCGGCTTTAACTTAATGGGTGATGGTTTGCGAGATGCGCTTGATCCAAAAATGAAAAACTAATATTAAAATAGCCTTCTACTGAAAAGTTAGAAGGTTTTTTAATTGTTAAGATGAATAAATATCATAAATAAAAATTTACAATTTCATCCTGGAGCCATTATTTGAATTTTATGTAATATTATTTTAGACTTAATTTATGCTGACATACATACTTTATTGACGTAACTACTGCTCTTTAATGGAGGGTTACAAGAAGCGTAAACCTAAAGTATTTAAAAGTTTATGCTGTAACACTGTAACAAGCCGTGTTGATTAGGAAAATATGTATGGATTAATCGTTATGCTATAAACTTTCTATAAAAATCTATGATTTATAGCAAAGGGCTATCACTTAGCGGAAAACCCCTTTACTATTAGTTTTATAATTGGATAAAATTAGTTAATAAACATATTAGATATTGTTAGTATTTTTTCAGCAGAGGTACATTCAATTAAGGAGGGCATTAAAAATGGGGATTAATTTACAAAAGGGACAGCGTGTAGATTTAACAAAAGGGAATGCTGGTTTAAATAAAATTAAAGTTGGCTTAGGGTGGGACCCTGTAAGCCAAGCAAAAAGTGGTGGCTTTTTAGGCGGCTTATTTTCTAGTGGTAAAACAGCAGGTAGAGATGTTGACTGTGATTCCTCAGTTTTAATGTTGCAAGATGATCGTATCGTTGCAGGAGATGATGTAGTTTACTTCGGCAAATTAGCAAGTAAATGTGGATCTGTTATCCATTCTGGTGATAACTTAACAGGAGACGGTGCTGGTGATGACGAAGTAATTACTGTTGAGCTAGGAGCAGTGCCTGCTCAATATAATAAATTAGTATTTGTCGTGAACATTTATGATGCAGCTGGACGTAAGCAACACTTCGGTATGATTCAAAATGCGTATATTCGCGTGTACGATGACAAGACAGGCAATGAACTAATTCGTTATAATTTATCTGATGATTACTCGAATTTAACAACACTAGTGTGTGGTGAAATTTATCGTCACGGTAACGAATGGAAATTTGCTGCTATTGGTAACGGTACAAATGATGTAAAACTTGGTGATGTAGTTCGAAGATATCAATAATTATAAATTTGAGGAGGAATACAAATGGGTATTTCATTACAAAAAGGTCAAAAGGTAGATTTAACAAAAACAAACCCAGGTTTATCGAATGTAATTGTAGGTTTAGGTTGGGATACAAACAAATATGATGGTGGACATGATTTTGATTTAGATTCCTCCATTTTTTTACTTGCGGATACAGGTAAAGTAGCAGATCAAAATGACTTCATCTTCTACAACAATACTATTGGTGGTAATGGCTCTGTAGAACACTCTGGCGATAACTTAACAGGAGTTGGCGAAGGGGATGACGAAATCGTTAAAGTTTCGTTAAAAGAAATACCTGCACATGTTCAACGCTTAGCTTTCACTGTTACAATCCATGACGCAGAAGCACGTAGCCAAAACTTTGGTATGGTGTCTAACGCATTTATTCGCATTATAAATGCTGCTACAAATGAAGAAATCATTCGCTATGATTTAGGTGAAGACTTTAGTATTGAAACGGCTGTAGTGGTAGGCGAACTATACCGTCACAATGGAGAATGGAAATTTAACGCGATTGGTGCTGGATACCAAGGCGGTTTAGCTGCACTTTGTAATGATTATGGCTTAAGCGTAAACTAACGGTTTAACTTTACACGAGAAAGGGAGTTTTTTTCTAATGGGTATTCAGTTAAGTAAAGGACAACGCATTGATTTAATGAAACAGGATCCAGGCTTAAATAATGTTGGGATTGGTTTAGGCTGGGATGTTAAACAATTCGATGGAGGAAGTGACTTTGACTTAGATGCATCTGTATTTTTATTGGATGCATCCGGAAAATGCCGGAATGAACAAGACTTTATTTTCTACAATAATCTAACAAGTCCTGATAAATCTGTCCAGCATATGGGTGATAACCGTACTGGTTTAGGTGACGGAGACGATGAAAAAATTCTTGTAAACTTAAAGCAAGTATCCCCTCAAATTGAAAAGATTGTTATAACAGTGACAATTTATGATGCTGAAGGTCGCCGTCAAAATTTCGGACAAGTTCTTAATGCATATGTTCGTTTAACGAACGAAGAATCTGGTTCAGAAGTTCTTCGCTATGATTTAGCAGAAGACTTCAGTATTGAAACTGCGGTCGTATTTTGTGAGCTATATCGACATAATGGCGAATGGAAATTTGCCGCTGTTGGCTCTGGCTATCAAGGTGGGCTCGCTTCGTTAATCAATGCTTATGGTCTAGAGTAATAAAAGGAAGATGGATATCAATAGTGGCCACTAGTAGGCATTAATTTATATCATGATGAACTTAACGGAAGGCACTGTATTAGTCTGTATAAACAGGTTGATGCAGTGCCTTTTTTACAAAGATCATTCTTTGATGAGGGAGAGAATTGGATGCAATATTTTGCAACAGAAGCGGAGACGATTTTTTATCAACGACCACGCACATTTACAAAACTAGATTCACCTGATATTTTATCGTATGCATTAGGTGCAACGTTATATATGCCTGCATCTAAGCCTAACATTATTGATATGGTACAATCACAAAAATATCAAGATTTAAAATCGTTTGTCATAGATTTAGAGGATGCAGTTGGGGATGCAGAGTTAGCGAGCTGTGAGCAAAAAATAATTGAAGATATAAGTGCTCTCTACACACTTTATGTCCATAACGAAATTTTACTTGAAGATTTGCCACTACTATTTATTCGTGTGCGAAGCGTTGAGCAATTTAGACTGTTGACTTCCGTATTAGGAAAGCGACAGGAAGTGCTTACGGGTTACGTATTTCCTAAGTTTACAGCTATCCAAGGAGCTGCCTACTTTGAATTGCTGGAGCAAACAATTGAACAGCATCAGCTAACATTGTATGGGATGCCTATTTTAGAAAGCCGAGATATTTTATACAAAGAGTCTCGAATGGAAGCTTTATTTGCAATTAAAGATGTGTTGCATCGATACAGAAAACGTGTACTTAATGTACGAATCGGTGCTACTGACTTTTGCGGGATTTATGGAATTCGTCGCCGAGTAGACTCAACAATTTATGATATAGCCGTTATTCGAGACTGCATTGCAGATATCGTCAATGTACTTGGTCGTGAGGATGAGGACTTTGTTATTTCTGGACCAGTATGGGAATATTTCAGCAATGAACGGGTATTGAAACCAACGCTAAGAGCAACACCTTTCAGTGAAAAGGGAGCTTTATATGCACGTAAGGCATTACTTGATGATTATTTGGATGGCTTGATGAAGGAAGTAATTTTAGATAGACAAAATGGCATTTTAGGTAAAACAATTATACATCCCAGTCACATTCGTATTGTCCATGCACTGTATGTTGTCTCTTATGAAGAATTTGTAGATGCCACTAGTATTATTGATAATGAAGGGCAAAAGGGTGTTTTAAAAAGCCAGTATGCCAATAAAATGAATGAAATGAAGCCACATATGAGATGGGCACAGAAAGTTTTACGCCAAGCACATATATATGGTGTATACAATGAATCTGCAGATTTTGCCTCTCTATTATTGAATGCAAGTGTAGGAGGAAATACGGATGACGAAACGCAACAACAAGTTGAACATTATTCAAGATTATAATATTGATATCAAGATTACCCACAACCTTTATAATTTTGCTATGACGGATTTATTCAAAATGGCGACACGTATTAATAAAAAGAGACAATTTTTATTTGTTAGTACTGTCCTTGGCAAACATTTAGCAGTTCGACCACAAGTGCCAATTCTTACTGGTACACTTTTAGCAATGATGTATCATGAAAAACTGGTTGGTCGTGAATCTTTATTAGTACAGCCAGTTGTACAGGCAATACAAAAGCAGCAAAACATGCAAGAGGTTTTACAGCAAGTAGAGGAGCAAAGACTGGAGCTATTGGAGGAAGTTTTATTTATCGGCTTTGCTGAAACAGCAACAGCTCTTGGGCATGCAGTTTTTAATGCTTTTAAGTCCAATGCAACGTATGTCCATACGACGCGAGAACTACTGCCAGAACTCGAGCCATTTGTCACTTTCGAAGAAGAACATTCACATGCGACGAGTCATCGCGTGTACTGTGAGCAACCTGAAAAATTACTTCAGGCAAAACAGATTGTGCTCATTGACGATGAAATAACAACGGGAAATACAGTGGTCAACATTATTGAAACACTACGCCAAAAATTCCCTACTGTTGAGCGTTATTCCGTTTTATCGATTTTAGATTGGCGTTCTCCACAGCAACAAGCAATGTTTGCGGAGCTAGAAGTTAAGTGGGGGGTAACGATTGATTTTGTATCGATAATGAGTGGTCAATTTATTTGTGAGGGTACACCACTATTAACAAATCATCAGGTACAAATTACATCGCAAGCAACAACTGAAATGAAGTTGCTTTCGGCGAATGAAACAGGTGCACAGAAACATTACTATTCTATCGCTGAAAACGGTGTGATAAATAAGGCTCCGTATATATTAGCAACAGGTCGTTTAATGCTAACGACTGAGCAACATGTGGTACATAAAAAGATGTATCAAACGATCGCAAACCAGTTACGAGCCCTTCGTACAGGGGGACCAGCACTTGTTATTGGTACAGGGGAGTTTATGTATGTGCCTATGCAAATAGCAAGTTGTTTAGGAGAGGATGTTTATTTCCAAGCGACGACACGTAGCCCAATTTATTGTGCAAATAATCCATCCTATACAATAACAGAAAAAATTGCTTTCGAAAGTCCAGAAAATAATGGTGTAGAAAATTACTTATATAATTTAAATAGCCATTCTTATTCAGAACTTTTTTTAGTTGTAGAACGTATAGCCAATAAAGAGGTAGTAGCACGTGCAGTACATGCATTAAAATCTGTTAGTAACGCAAATATATATGTGATTTGTATGCATGAATGGGGGACTGAATAATGCCTGAGATGAAGCAACCAGATAAAATGGGAAGCTATTCTGCAGAAGATGTTGTTTTTTTACTACGAGATATTAGTACCATTCACTTAGAAATAGCTAATGAACAGCGTGAACGACTTATTCAATCGGGTACCCACTATTCAGAAATGTTGCCAGTAGAGTATCTTCCTTCTGAAGCGTATATGAAGCTGTTTTATCGAACATTAGATGATTATGCACAACGTATTGCGCTTGCGGTTGGATTAGTAGCACAACAAATTGTAGAGCGTAGAGGCTTAGATAATTTAGTGCTTGTTAGTTTAGCGAGAGCAGGAACACCTATTGGCATTTTAATTAAACGTTATATAAAAATGCATTATAACGTGAGCGTTCCGCACTATACGATGTCGATTCTCCGAGGTCGGGGTATTGATGACTACGCTATACAATACATATATTCTCAGCACCCACTTGCACAAATACAATTTATTGATGGATGGACAGGGAAAGGCGCGATTACGAGAGAATTACAACAAGCTTGTGAAAGCTATAATGAGCAAAATAATGAACAATTGGATGCGACATTAGCGGTGCTTGCTGACCCAGGCCATTGTGCTGCAATCTATGGTACACGTGCTGATTTTTTAATACCATCGGCATGTTTAAATTCAACTGTGTCAGGCTTAGTTAGCCGCACAGTATGGAATGCACAGTTCATGGATGTAAATGACTTTCACGGAGCGAAGTTTTATAAAGAACTTCAGCATGCGGATGTTTCCAATTTGTATATTGATCGTATTAGCGCCTATTTTTTACAAGTTGAGAAAGATGTAGAGCAACAGCTTCGAGCACGAATACCTTCTACTATTACATGGAAAGGGTTGGAATCGGTTATTGCAATTCAACAACATTATGGCATAACAAATAGTAACTTTGTGAAGCCAGGAGTTGGAGAAACAACACGGGTATTACTTCGCAGAGTCCCATGGAAAATATTAATTAACCCTACCTATGTGCATGAATTAGCACACATTTTACTTTTAGCAAAGGAAAAGAATGTTGAAATTGAGGAATATCCACAAATGTCCTATGCATGCTGTGGCTTAATAAAAGAAGTGTAGAGGAGGGAAGACATGCTACTATTTACATCTGATTTAGATCGTACGCTTATATACTCTCAGCGCATGATGGATAAGTATCCACCCAATACAGCCCCAATTACGGTTGAGCGAAAAAATGGGGAAGGACTTAGTATGATGACAGAAGATACAATGTCATTATTGCAACAGGTTCACCAACAAACATTATTCGTACCTGTTACAACACGTGCATTACATCAATATGAACGAATACATGCAATAAAAGAGTTGTGTCCTACTTTTGCAATTACGAGTAATGGGGGTACAATAATAGAACAAGGACGCCCTAATGTGGAATGGGCCAAAATTTTACGCAAACGAATTGAAGATTCTTCCATTCCACAAGCAGATTTAGTACGCCAATTCAATAACATAAAATCACAATGTTGGCTTCAACAATCGTTCTATGTTGATGAGTTATTTTATGTACATTATGTGGATTGTCATATTTTGCAGCATGACGATGTGCAGGCTATGATTCAAGACTTTGCGGTACATGGTTGGCATGTACTCTTGCAAGGACGAAAATTGTACTTTATGCCAAAGGTGCTTACAAAAGAAGCCGCAATTTCGTATTTGAAGGAGCATTGTACATATACTATACACTTGGCAGCGGGTGATTCCATAATGGATTATGGAATGCTCGCTTTGGCAGATAAAGGCTACACGCCATCGCACGGTGACTTAAAAGACAAACAACCACAAATACTAAAGAACACCCTATATTCGGCACATAGTGGTGAAGCATTTACAAAACATTTATTGGAAGATGTTTTACAATTGGCAGCCATGCAACCAATTGTGGAAGTATGATGTAAGGAGGTGATGCTTGTATGCAAACAGTCACAATTGAATCAGTATTAGAAAGAGATTCTTATGATTGGCTACAAGCCTTCCAAGAAGCAGCTAATGTGCGAGCAGTTTACGAGGTGACAGAACAACACGTTCGTTTTAGCCGTATTGCTGTACGTATATTAGGTGTCCCGCTAGAAGAAGATGAATATTTTAATTCTTTATATACAATGTCACAAAATCCAAATATCCATATTTTAAGCGAAGAATTAAATAAACATATTGAGCAAAAAGATTTTCAGGCATTGCAAACGATTATAGAGCAACATCAGCAATCCCCTAAAGGCTTGTCGATTAATCGACTAATTGCCATGATGTATGGTCATCAACTTATTCCTAAGCATGATGATCCTTCGATGAATCGTCATTTGCAGCTCGTGACGATGCGAGTAGTGGAGCGCTTCAGAGATCAGCAATCACTTGGATTACTAGCGAATGACTTTCGACGCTTTTTAATTGATATGGTGAAGTGGTTAAAAAACCATTGGATTCAGTGGACAAAAGCGATGAAGCCGACAGATGATTTCCCGAAGGTCATTTGGTATGGTGAAACAACAATTAGTCAGCGCTATTTCCTCCTATTATTAATGGAGCTTGGTTGCGATGTGTTAATCTTCCATCCAGCAGCGATTGATGAATTTGCTACAGTGGATTCAACAGATGCATTTTCTGTTACGCACTCCTATGTAAGTCAAACAACGCTACAGCCATTCCCTGATAAATTACGAGATCGTCAAGCAACAGTGGGCTATAGCTCTAGCCAACATTTTGAACAATTAATGCATGACCAGCATTCGGGTGTTTATCGACCATGGCAATTTAAAGACCATTTGCCGCGTTCACTAACACTACGTATGACATATGATGATATTTTTATTTATGAAAATGAAAAGGCGATGGTTCGTCCGAAATTTGAGGTGCTTAAAGATGAAGTCATCATTCCAGTAATTTTCGCAAAAGTTAGTGGCGTATCTAGTAACCGTGAAGAATATTGGGGAAATATGCATCGATTGCTTGCAAGCCCACAAGCGGTATTTGTGCAGGCGTTTCCATATGCGAAAACGAGTAGAGCTAATTTTCATTTTCATTATCAGCATTGTTTAGTGAATGGTGAACTATCTACAGAGCGGATTATGCAAAGTGATTGGTGGCAATATGAGGATTTGACATTGGAGCTACAATCAGCAATTGCTCATACAATGAAAACGTCCTGTGAGCAGCCTATGCTTAAACTGCAGCCAAATGAATCACAGTATGATTTGCAATTATTTATATTTAAGCAAATGACGATGATTCCAAAGGACATATTGCGCTTATTACAAAGTTTTGATTATGCTCAGGAAGTGCCAAAGCTAGTGCTCTATCAAGCACCGCAGCAGCCAGTATTATCTCGTGAAGATATTGCTTTATTAGCGTTTTTAAATCGTTTTGGTGTAGATATTATTTTTTACAATCCAACAGGTAAGCTTGATTTAGAAAAACATTTGCTAGAGGATACGTTTGATGGACATCGTTTAGAGCATATGGTGTTTGACTTACAATTTGAAGAGCCAAAGCAACAAAAGTCAAAGCCTGATAAAATGATTAAAAAATTATTTAACCGTTTCTTCTGACGGCTAGGAAAGGAAGGAGGAACATAATGTCAAGTAGAGCGATTGTACTTGAACGATTAACAGCTGAAACAGCAGAACAAACAAAACAACAGCTAAGTCATAGTCCAGAAGTACAGCATATTGCAAACCAAATCAATATAAAAAACAAGCTTGAATTGACGGAGCTCGGTAAGGAGCCAGCAGTTAAACTTTCACGTTTTTCAGACCAAATTTTAAGAACGATTGCCCATTCAAAAGTAAATGAATCCAACGAATTATTAAAGCAGCTCGAAGCCCTAATGTCTAAGTTTGATAAAAAGGAAGTCATTGAACAACAAGGCTTTTTAGGGAGATTGTTTAAACGTGCGCCGAAAAATAAGGAAGATTTATATGCTAAATATAATGTTCTTGGAAGAGATATTGAAAAAGTACATTATCAATTTGTCCTAATGGAAGAAGCATTGGCAAATGATAATCGAATGCTAGCTCGTCTTTATAACGAAAATTTGACTTATTATATGGAGCTTGAAAAATATATCGTTGCCGCTGAGATGAAACTAGATGAGATAAAGTCAACATTAATTCCAATGTATGAAAGACAAAGTGAAGCGGGCAATCAAATTGCAAAAATGGAGCTTACAACATTACAAGCAATTGCCGAAACATGTGCCCAAAAAATTGATGAGCTTGAGAAATCGAGAATGGTAGCGATTTTAGGGGCAACCCAAATGGATATGCTACGCAATGGCAATAGCGAGTTAATGGAGCAAATCAATGGAGCGTTTGTCACCACAATTCCTGTTTTTAAAATGGGGATTATGAATGCGGTGAATGAAAAGCGCCAACAGCTACAACAGGAATCTGCTGCTGCTTTTGAAAAGCGTATGAAGCAATTTGGTGAAAACAATAGTCATGCTGTTTTACAAAGTGTGGAATATGCTCAGCAAAGTGAGTCGACAATGACGCTCGAAGAAATGTGGGAAACGATTGTTACTGGTATTACAAGTTATCGTCAGTTACGTGCGGAACAAGCAACGAAGCGTCAACAAATAGAGCAGCAACTAATGGCTTTAAATAATGAAGCTTAAAAAAGCTGACACCATATTAAGGTGTCAGCTTTTTTAATAATTGTGTGAGTGCCTGGCACCTAAATAAACTCTTCTTCGATTTCCAAGTTGATTTCTTGGCCGTGATAGCTTTGATATGACACGATTAAAGTATCTAAGTGCTCTAAGTTTTCCTCGTAATCTAAAATCCGCGACAAAATATATAAAAGGTGATAGCTCGAAAATTCTGTATCGCCTTCTTGGTGTGCATATGTCACTTGATGGATAAAGATTTCCATTAACTGATTGCGTTGAATGTAGTCGATATGTGTGCTCCATTCGGAATGCTCAGGCTTTAATTTCCCAGTATATTTTAGCAACAGCTGCTCATGGTAGGTAAGCAGGAAGTCTAGACGCTCTTGAATCATTAAATGGAATTGTGTCGGTAAATGCGCTAATTCGTTTTCATGTTTATGCAGACGATGTAACAATTCTAGACTCTTTTTTGAAGTCGTAATCATTTGACGGTAAACTACTAATTTTCTTGCTTTAATGTATTTTTTGTTTTTAAAGTAATTTCGTTCTTCCTTGAAAAACTCATAGAGTGTATCGACTCTAAGCATACGTTCTCTAAATTTGTTTAAAGCAGTTTTAGTAGAAGTATGCTCAGATGCTTGACGAACAGCTAATCTCGTCCAGCGAATAATATCATCCTGTAAAAAGTAAATTTTACGGAAAAGCTTTACTTCGTATTTTGGTGGTAAAAACACAAGATTTACAACAAATGCTGCTAAAACCCCAACTAAAATTGTAAGAAAGCGAAATAAACTAAATGTAAGAAAGTCATCACCTTGAATCTCCATAATAGCGACAACGGAAACAAGTGCTAGAGAAAGTGATTTTTCAAGCTTGAATTTTAACATCAATCCTATTGCGATAATGACAGCAATACCTACAGCCACGACGTGATGGCCGAAAAGTAAACCGAAGATTACGGCAATGGAAGCTCCGATAATATTTGCTTGTACTTGTTCAACGATCGTTTGATAAGAGCGATAAATAGATGGCTGAATCGCAAAGATTGCTGCAATTCCAGCAAAAACTGGAGTTGGTAATTGCAGGAGCTCTGCAATAAATAGTGCAAAGACAATAGCTACGCCAGTTTTAAATACACGGGCACCTAATTTCATAATAAAATCGATGTCCTTTCTGTCTAATATTTTTAACTTGGCTCCTCTTTTAAAAGTGAGATTTAATCAAGTTAAAGGTCTCTGCGCAAGTCACAGAATTTAAAAGTAGCTTTTTTAAGAAAGCTCACAAAAATCTGGATACCATTATGCTAAGTCGTAATGAATGCTTCTTTACATTATAGAAGGAAGTTCTTAGAAAATACATAGATTTGTATATCATAATATAAAAAAGTTGACTCCTACTAATCATGCACAACATTGTTTAATCTACAAGCACAAAGGGAACAGCCAAAATGTCGACCCTCCCTTTAATATTAAACAAATTTTCGTAAATTGAAACCAAATAATCGTGTTGAAAGTGTACAACGAACATACATAAAGCTGTCGACAAAGACATTAGCATAAAGATTAATTGTTGCAAACAGTAGTCACTATTTAACGAAAATAATCTTTTTGAAGGTACTAGATGGCATATGTGAAATTTTGGAGATGAAAATTGGAGGGTTAAATGAATAATCAAAAATTTGATGAGTTTATTAAAATAGCTAAAAAACTAAATGATATTAAAATTATTCCATTGTTAATGGGTTCGGTTGGCTTAGAAGTAGTTACAGGGGAAAATTGGAAAGCTCAAGACTTAGATATTCATGTACCTGGTGATAAAAGAGGGTGGGAAGTTCCCCCTGAAATATCCATACATAACTGGATTGATATTGTGAAAATCATGGAATCAATGGCATATAGCTTAATTGATTTGCATGAACATGAATTCACTAAAGAGGGGCTATCAGTTCAGTTCGGTATTATTGACACTTTACCAAATTTCGCAGGAGTACAATTAGATGATTTAGAAATGCAGCAAAAGGAAGAGGTCAAATATTACTTATTAAATCCTGAGCAATATTTATATGTTTACAAGGCCTCATCTAAGGATAGTTATAGAGCAGACAAAAATAATAATAAAGATTTAATAAAAATAGATTTCTTAAAAAACATGAGATGCTAATTTAATGGTCCTAATAAGTGCTTTAATTGAAGAGATAACAAAATTGGCGTAGCAGTAAATTTGATTGCTGATGTACAAAAAGGATAGATGTAAGCAGGTATCCACCCGTTTCATCTATCCTTTCTTTTTTAGCTATATGTTGTTGGACATTATAACTATCCTTTCATTATAACGTCCTTTGTAGTTTCTTAAAGTTGAGAAAATGCATAGTCGACAGCTTCGATTGTTTCACGAATATCTGCTTCTGTATGCTCAGTTGTTAAAAACCATGCTTCATATTTAGATGGTGCGAGGTTAATGCCTTGTCCAAGCATTAGTTTAAAGAATCGACCGAAAATTTCTCCGTCAGAATTTTCGGCTTGCGCATAGTTTTCTACTTTCACATCTGTAAAGTAAATCGTTAGTGCACCTTTTAGACGATTTAAAGTAATCGTTACGCCATGCTTTTTGGCAGCAGTTAAAATACCTTCTTCTAAAATCGCACCAAGTCGATCCATTTCATCGTAAACACCTGGAGTGGCTAATACTTCTAAGCAAGCTATACCCGCTTGCATCGATGCAGGGTTTCCAGCCATTGTCCCTGCTTGATATGCTGGTCCAAGTGGAGCAACTGTATCCATAATTTCTTTACGACCACCGTAAGCGCCGATTGGTAAACCACCGCCAATAACTTTTCCTAGTGCAGTAAGGTCTGGCGTTAAACCGAGTAGTGTCTGTGCACCACCGTAATGGAATCGGAATGCCGTAATCACTTCATCATAAATTGTCAGTGCACCTTTTTCTTTCGCTGTTGCATGCACTAATTCTAAAAATCCAGGGTTCGGTTCAACAATACCGAAGTTTCCTACGATTGGTTCAATTAAAATCGCAGCGATTTGGTCACCCCATGTTTCCATCGCTTCTGTAAATGCTTGGGGATTGTTAAATGGTACCGTAATGACTTCTTCTGCTGTTGCAGTTGTTACACCTGCTGAATCTGGTGTGCCTAATGTAGCTGGACCAGAGCCAGCCGCTACTAATACTAAGTCAAAGTGTCCGTGGTAGCAGCCAGCAAACTTCATAATTTTTGTACGGCCAGTATAGGCACGAGCAACACGGATAGTTGTCATCACTGCTTCTGTACCTGAATTGTTAAAGCGTACTTTATCCATTGAAGGGATGGCTTCTTTTAGCATTTTAGCAAAAGTGACCTCATATTCAGTTGGCGTACCAAATAATGTACCGTTTTCAGCGGCATTAGAAATCGCCTTTGCAATATGTGGATGGCCATGACCTGTAACAAGTGGACCGTATGCAGCTAAATAATCAATGTAACGGTTGCCGTCAACATCCCAAAAATAAGCGCCTTTTCCTCGAGCCATTGCAACGGGCGAGCCCCCACCGACTGCTTTATATGAACGAGAAGGGCTGTTCACACCACCAACGATATGTAAAAGCGCTTCTGCGTGTACTGCTTCAGATTTTGAGTGATTCATAACTATGCCTCCTAAGTAATTATACTTAACCTATTGTAGACCTATCAGTGTAAGAAATCCAAAGAAAATAAGGGATATGACTTGATTTGTTACTTAGAGTAAAATAAGAAATGCAAAAGGAGGAGATTGTTATGACATTAGTAGAAGGACAGAAAGCACCGAATTTTTCACTTGTTAATGACAAAGGGGAGCATGTGCAATTAGCAGATTTTAGGGGCAAAAATGTCATTTTGTATTTTTATCCGAAAGACATGACACCAGGTTGTACAACAGAAGCATGTGATTTCCGCGATAAGCATGAAGACTTTAGCCAGTTAAATGCTGTTGTATTAGGCGTGAGCCCTGATAATGCACAAAAGCATACAAAATTTATTGATAAGCATGGGCTACCTTTTTCCCTTTTAGTGGATGAGGATCATGCTGTAGCGGAGGCTTATGGCGTTTGGGTATTAAAGAAAATGTATGGACGCGAATATATGGGGATTGAACGTTCAACCTTTTTAATTGATACAGCTGGTAATCTTATAAAAGCGTGGCGCAAAGTACGCGTGAAAAATCATATCGAAGAAGTGTACACATATTTAGCAAATCAGGAGGAACATTCATGAGAATTTATTTTACATTTGAACCAAGACCCGATTTACGTGAACCGTTAGTAGAGGAATTTTCACAATGTGATTTCGTTTTTGAAAATGGTTTATCTACGGATGAACTTCAAAAAGCAGATGTACTAGTTACATATGGCGAAGATTTAAATGATGATAATATGCAGTATGCCACGAAACTAAAATGGATTTTCGTTGCTTCCGCAGGAGTAGAAAAAATGCCTGCTCAAGCAATTATTGATCGGGGGATTTTAGTATCTAATGTACGAGGTATTCATAAGTCACCTATGGCTGAGTCGATGCTTGCTCATATTTTAGCCATTAAGCGTGCATTACCATGGTTATATGAGCATCAAAAGAAAAAAGAATGGTCGAAGAAAGGAAAGCAAACGGAATTACGAGATAATACAGCCCTTATACTAGGACCTGGAGCGATTGGCTCGGAAGTAGGTCGCTTATTACAAGCATTTGGTGTAACGACAATTGGTTGTAACCGTTCAGGTAAAGCTGCGCCTCATATGGATGAGATGGTAAGTTTCACTCAGCTAACAGAAGCTTTGCCAAAGGCAGATATCGTTATTTCCGTATTGCCAAAAACCGAAGAAACAACGCATTTATTGAAGGAAGAGCATTTTAGTGCAATGAAAAATGAAGCCATTTTCATGAATTTTGGACGCGGAAATTTAGTAGATGAAAAGGTTCTTATTCATGCTATGGAAACAGGTGAAATAGGCTATGCCGTATTAGATGTGTTTGAAAAAGAACCACTTAGTGCAAATAGTCCATTATGGACATGTCCGAATGTCATAGTATCTCCGCATGTTTCAAGTCACTCTTCTCGCTATGTAGAAAGAAGCTTAGCTATTTTTAAGCCGAGTTTGACAAAATGGTTAAATGGCGAGACAGCACTAGAAAATGTCGTGGATTTATCGAGAGGATATTAAAAAGTAATTTAATTTAGCTGATGCATAGGACGAAAGTTGACAGATGTTAGCTTAATTCGATACACTAATTGTAACAATTATAAATTAATAATACTTATGAAAAGGGGTGCATGACGATGTCTATACCGCATTTACAGGATGCACTTGACACGTTAAAAACAACTGGTGTACGCATTACTCCTCAGCGTCATGCTATTTTAGAATATTTAATTCAATCGATGACACATCCAACTGCGGATGAAATTTATAAAGCGCTTGAAGGAAAATTTCCAAATATGAGTGTGGCAACTGTCTACAATAATTTACGTGTTTTCCGTGAAGTAGGATTAGTAAAAGAGCTGACTTATGGGGATGCCTCTAGCCGTTTTGATTTTGTTACAAATGATCACTATCATATGATTTGTGAATGCTGTGGTAAAATTGTCGATTTCCATTACCCAGGTTTAGATGAAATCGAACACTTCGCCTCACAAGTAACAGACTTTGATGTGCATACACACCGTCTAGAGATTTATGGTACGTGTCCAGCATGTAAAGATGTAGCAGCGAAAGTACAATAAGTTTTCTTGGAGTTTTTACGCAAGCGTATGAATGAATACGATTAAAAAGCAAGTGGGCAATTAGCTCGCTTGCTTTTTATTATGGCGTGCGAGAAATACTCTTAAAACAGACTGGAAATTTTCGATATTAATAATATGGGTGATGACACGAAGGTGAAGGGCTTTTTATTATACTGCGTCGAGGTTGTAGCTTATTAAACAAGTATCTCTTAAAACAATTAATTAGGAGGGATTTAATGAATGTACAATTAGGGAGTAGTAATTACTTTAGTACAGTAAAAAAAGAAGAACGATTGTCTGACAATTTATTTTTAGCAAACAAAAAAAGAAAAGCAACATACGAAATAATAAAAGAGAATGGTTATGTACGTCATATAGTAACGAAGGAAAATGGTGAAAAAGTAATTGTTAGAGAAGTGAAGATTCCTAAACATGAAATACAAGATCAATCCTCTGGTGACATCAACGATATGATTACGCAAAAGTTAGTAGCACAAATGATTAAATCGTTCGATGACAGACAGCACCTGCAAAATTCTTTTAAAACTGGCATAGCTGGTCAAAAGGAAAAACAAATTTCTAAATATATAGTGAGCATATAATTCGGTTATTGCTATTAATAGTAGTGGTTGTCATACTAAAAAAATTCCTAGCTCTTATATGGGGCTAGGAATTTTTTGCTTTGTTATTATAAGATTGATCAAACTCTTTTCCTTCAAGTGTTGGATCTAGTGTTAATGGTTCGTTACAGTACATGCACATATCGACACGACCTAAAACTTTCGTATGCTTATGGCAATTTGGGCATTCTACTTGAACTGCTCTTGTTGAGAGAAGTCCGATCCAAGCATAGACAACTGTACTACCGATAATACATAGTAAACCAAGCGTCATGAAGATTAAGACAAGGATGGGATTGTTTTTGAAGAATATTCCCCCATACATAACAACAAAGCCGATGAAAATAAGTGCTAATGCAAAAGAACGGATTTTATTAATTTTACTTTTGTAAGGTTTCATACAATATCTTGCCTCCCAATCTAAAATCTACTATAACATATAAGAACAAAGTATTTTAGTTTTGACTAAAAGGCAAAGAAGGAATACTTTCAGAGTATGTCGAAATTTTAACGAAATAAAGTCATATAACAAATAGAGGAGGACTGAACATGGAGCAAGTTTTGCGCCCAATATATCAAGAACGTGCGAGTCAGTCTAATACGTTAGGTGTCATTTTAATGGAGAAGCGTGAGGAACAAAGTAATGTTACTGACACATTCGATACCATATTACTCATTATTGTAAAGGAAGCGGAGCAACCTGTTTTCTCAAAGCATTATTTATATGATGGGAATAAGGTGGCCTTACATACTGTTACAGAAAAATTGTTACGCAAGTGGTTACTAATTGGCTCTAACAAAAAAGTAGTTGATTGGATTTTCTTTGGCAGAGTATTGTTTGATCGTAATGAATTCCTTCATAAATTAAAAATTGAACTACAAGAGTTTCCGTTCAGCGGTAGGAAAATTAAGACGGGTATTCAATTTTCAAAGTTAATTCGACGCTATTTAGAAGGAAAAGAATATTTTGATAAGGGAAGCTATTTAGATGCCTACAATCATGTTGTTGATTCTTTGCATCATTTAGGGCGATTGTCCATTATAGACAGTGGGTTATATCCAGAAGTTACAGTATGGGCGCAAGTGAAAAAGATAGAGCCTGCTATTTATAAGTTATATGAAGAACTTGTTTTGAGCAGTGAGCCAATTGAAAAGCGATTAGAGCTTTTATTTTTAGCAAGTGAGTTTTTAATTCATTCACGAACACAGGATGGAGCTCAACATATATTAGAAGTCATGCAAACAAAAGAGACATGGACGATTCAAGAATTACATGATCATCATGAGCTTGTGAACTATTCCGTAGACTTAGAAGTATTTGTAGAGTATTTAGTGGATAAAGGCTACATTCTTATTGAACCTGTCGTTGCAAAAAGCGAAATGATTTTCCATCGACACTATAAGGTGAACAAAGAGTCTATAGAATTTAAATAAGCCATATAGTATGCTAGTAATCGAGGTATAAAAAATACCTCGATATTTTTTCAAAAAAAGTATTGACGATTAATATATTGATATTGTATTATATTAATTGTCGCTAAGACATAACAAAAACACTTAGAAAAACGAGTGAAAAAACTTTATAAAAGTTGTTGACACAAAATGAGTGAGAAGTTATTATAAAGAAGTCGCTGAAAAACGACGAACAATATGAACCTTGAAAACTGAACAAGCAAAACGTAATCAATATAGTTTTTAGTAGCTAACTTCGTTAGCGAACAAAACAAAATTTTGGACATCAAAATTGATGCCAGCAAAACAATTTGAGCTAATCAAATTTCTTTTATGGAGAGTTTGATCCTGGCTCAGGACGAACGCTGGCGGCGTGCCTAATACATGCAAGTCGAGCGGACAGATAAGGAGCTTGCTCCTTTGACGTTAGCGGCGGACGGGTGAGTAACACGTGGGCAACCTACCCTATAGTTTGGGATAACTCCGGGAAACCGGGGCTAATACCGAATAATCTTTTGTCTCTCATGAGACAATTCTGAAAGACGGTTTCGGCTGTCGCTATAGGATGGGCCCGCGGCGCATTAGCTAGTTGGTGAGGTAACGGCTCACCAAGGCAACGATGCGTAGCCGACCTGAGAGGGTGATCGGCCACACTGGGACTGAGACACGGCCCAGACTCCTACGGGAGGCAGCAGTAGGGAATCTTCCACAATGGGCGAAAGCCTGATGGAGCAACGCCGCGTGAGTGAAGAAGGATTTCGGTTCGTAAAACTCTGTTGTAAGGGAAGAACAAGTACAGTAGTAACTGGCTGTACCTTGACGGTACCTTATTAGAAAGCCACGGCTAACTACGTGCCAGCAGCCGCGGTAATACGTAGGTGGCAAGCGTTGTCCGGAATTATTGGGCGTAAAGCGCGCGCAGGTGGTTTCTTAAGTCTGATGTGAAAGCCCACGGCTCAACCGTGGAGGGTCATTGGAAACTGGGAGACTTGAGTGCAGAAGAGGATAGTGGAATTCCAAGTGTAGCGGTGAAATGCGTAGAGATTTGGAGGAACACCAGTGGCGAAGGCGACTATCTGGTCTGTAACTGACACTGAGGCGCGAAAGCGTGGGGAGCAAACAGGATTAGATACCCTGGTAGTCCACGCCGTAAACGATGAGTGCTAAGTGTTAGGGGGTTTCCGCCCCTTAGTGCTGCAGCTAACGCATTAAGCACTCCGCCTGGGGAGTACGGTCGCAAGACTGAAACTCAAAGGAATTGACGGGGGCCCGCACAAGCGGTGGAGCATGTGGTTTAATTCGAAGCAACGCGAAGAACCTTACCAGGTCTTGACATCCCGTTGACCACTGTAGAGATATAGTTTTCCCTTCGGGGACAACGGTGACAGGTGGTGCATGGTTGTCGTCAGCTCGTGTCGTGAGATGTTGGGTTAAGTCCCGCAACGAGCGCAACCCTTGATCTTAGTTGCCATCATTTAGTTGGGCACTCTAAGGTGACTGCCGGTGACAAACCGGAGGAAGGTGGGGATGACGTCAAATCATCATGCCCCTTATGACCTGGGCTACACACGTGCTACAATGGACGATACAAACGGTTGCCAACTCGCGAGAGGGAGCTAATCCGATAAAGTCGTTCTCAGTTCGGATTGTAGGCTGCAACTCGCCTACATGAAGCCGGAATCGCTAGTAATCGCGGATCAGCATGCCGCGGTGAATACGTTCCCGGGCCTTGTACACACCGCCCGTCACACCACGAGAGTTTGTAACACCCGAAGTCGGTGAGGTAACCTTTTGGAGCCAGCCGCCGAAGGTGGGATAGATGATTGGGGTGAAGTCGTAACAAGGTAGCCGTATCGGAAGGTGCGGCTGGATCACCTCCTTTCTAAGGATTTTAACGGAATGTTTCGTTTAGGACGAAACAATGATTACGTCTTTGCTGTTCAGTTTTGAAGGTTCATTCTTACGAATGAAATACTTCGAAATTTGTTCTTTGAAAACTGGATAAAACGACATTGAAATTGTAACAAACACATTTATTTTTTAAGTTTTTTTATAGGCTTAATAACATTAAAAGGTTTCGAGATACGAGTAAGACAAGGAAGCGATTGAGTGAGTGAAGGAGCGTACTTTCGTACGTGACTGATTGAACGAATGAAGCTGACGCTGTATTACGATGTATATCGGAAGCTGTAGGTTAAGTTATTAAGGGCGCACGGCGAATGCCTTGGCACTAGGAGCCGAAGAAGGACGGCACTAACACCGATATGCTTCGGGGAGCTGTAAGTGAGCTTTGATCCGGAGATTTCCGAATGGGGGAACCCACTACGTTTAATCGCGTAGTATCTTGACGTGAATACATAGCGTCTTGAAGGCAGACCCAGGGAACTGAAACATCTAAGTACCTGGAGGAAGAGAAAGAAAAATCGATTCCCTGAGTAGCGGCGAGCGAAACGGGAAGAGCCCAAACCAAGAGGCTTGCCTCTTGGGGTTGTAGGACACTCTATACGGAGTTACAAAGGAATGAGTTAGATGAAGCGACTTGGAAAGGTCCGCCAGAGCAGGTAAAAGCCCTGTAGTCGAAAGTTTATTCCCTCCAGAGTGGATCCTGAGTACGGCGGAACACGTGAAATTCCGTCGGAATCCGGGAGGACCATCTCCCAAGGCTAAATACTACCTAGTGACCGATAGTGAACCAGTACCGTGAGGGAAAGGTGAAAAGCACCCCGGAAGGGGAGTGAAAGAGATCCTGAAACCGTGTGCCTACAAGTAGTTAGAGCCCGTTAATGGGTGATAGCGTGCCTTTTGTAGAATGAACCGGCGAGTTACGATTACGTGCGAGGTTAAGCTTTAGAAGGCGGAGCCGCAGCGAAAGCGAGTCTGAATAGGGCGAATTAGTACGTGGTCGTAGACCCGAAACCAGGTGATCTACCCATGTCCAGGGTGAAGGTGAGGTAACACTTACTGGAGGCCCGAACCCACGCACGTTGAAAAGTGCGGGGATGAGGTGTGGGTAGCGGAGAAATTCCAATCGAACTTGGAGATAGCTGGTTCTCTCCGAAATAGCTTTAGGGCTAGCCTCGTGATGAGAATACTGGAGGTAGAGCACTGTTTGGACTAGGGGGCCATCCCGGTTTACCGAATTCAGACAAACTCCGAATGCCAGATATTTATACACGGGAGTCAGACTGCGAGTGATAAGATCCGTAGTCAAAAGGGAAACAGCCCAGACCACCAGCTAAGGTCCCAAAGTAATCGTTAAGTGGAAAAGGATGTGGCGTTGCACAGACAACCAGGATGTTGGCTTAGAAGCAGCCATCATTTAAAGAGTGCGTAATAGCTCACTGGTCGAGTGACGCTGCGCCGAAAATGTATCGGGGCTAAACGATTCACCGAAGCTGTGGATTGACATCTACGATGTCAGTGGTAGGAGAGCGTTCTAAGTGCGTTGAAGTCAGACCGGAAGGACTGGTGGAGCGCTTAGAAGTGAGAATGCCGGTATGAGTAGCGAAAGACGGGTGAGAATCCCGTCCACCGTATGACTAAGGTTTCCTGAGGAAGGCTCGTCCGCTCAGGGTTAGTCGGGACCTAAGCCGAGGCCGATAGGCGTAGGCGATGGACAACAGGTTGATATTCCTGTACCACCTCCTCACCGTTTGAGAAATGGGGGGACGCAGTAGGATAGGGTAAGCGCGCCGTTGGTTGTGCGCGTCCAAGCAGTAAGGCGTGTGTGTAGGCAAATCCGCACACTGTAACGTTGAGCTGTGATGGCGAGTCCGTATGGACGAAGTTCCTGATTTCACACTGCCAAGAAAAGCCTCTATCGAGGTGAGAGGTGCCCGTACCGCAAACCGACACAGGTAGTCGAGGAGAGAATCCTAAGGTGTGCGAGAGAACTCTCGTTAAGGAACTCGGCAAAATGACCCCGTAACTTCGGGAGAAGGGGTGCTCTTGAGCGTGCAAGCGCACGAGAGCCGCAGTGAATAGGCCCAGGCGACTGTTTAGCAAAAACACAGGTCTCTGCAAAACCGTAAGGTGACGTATAGGGGCTGACGCCTGCCCGGTGCTGGAAGGTTAAGAGGAGTGGTTAGCGCAAGCGAAGCTGCGAATTGAAGCCCCAGTAAACGGCGGCCGTAACTATAACGGTCCTAAGGTAGCGAAATTCCTTGTCGGGTAAGTTCCGACCCGCACGAAAGGCGTAACGATCTGGGCACTGTCTCAACGAGAGACTCGGTGAAATTATAGTACCTGTGAAGATGCAGGTTACCCGCGACAGGACGGAAAGACCCCGTGGAGCTTTACTGTAGCCTGATATTGAATTTTGGTACAACTTGTACAGGATAGGTAGGAGCCAGAGATCTCGGAGCGCCAGCTTCGAAGGAGGCGTCGGTGGGATACTACCCTGGTTGTATTGAAATTCTAACCCATGCCCCTTAGCGGGGCAGGAGACAGTGTCAGGCGGACAGTTTGACTGGGGCGGTCGCCTCCTAAAAGGTAACGGAGGCGCCCAAAGGTTCCCTCAGAATGGTTGGAAATCATTCGTAGAGTGTAAAGGCACAAGGGAGCTTGACTGCGAGACCTACAAGTCGAGCAGGGTCGAAAGACGGGCTTAGTGATCCGGTGGTTCCGCATGGAAGGGCCATCGCTCAACGGATAAAAGCTACCCCGGGGATAACAGGCTTATCTCCCCCAAGAGTCCACATCGACGGGGAGGTTTGGCACCTCGATGTCGGCTCATCGCATCCTGGGGCTGTAGTCGGTCCCAAGGGTTGGGCTGTTCGCCCATTAAAGCGGTACGCGAGCTGGGTTCAGAACGTCGTGAGACAGTTCGGTCCCTATCCGTCGTGGGCGTAGGAAATTTGAGAGGAGCTGTCCTTAGTACGAGAGGACCGGGATGGACACACCGCTGGTGTACCAGTTGTCTTGCCAAAGGCATCGCTGGGTAGCTATGTGTGGACGGGATAAGTGCTGAAAGCATCTAAGCATGAAGCCCCCCTCAAGATGAGATTTCCCATTACGCAAGTAAGTAAGATCCCTCAAAGACGATGAGGTAGATAGGTTCGAGGTGGAAGTGTGGTGACACATGGAGCTGACGAATACTAATCGATCGAGGACTTAACCAAAAAAGTTTGTAACATTCAATGAACCGTTTATCCAGTTTTGAAAGAATAAAAAAGTATTTCTTAGATACTTGTAATTATAATACTATATGTTATAATAGGTAATGTCTTTCAAATAGTCTAGTGATGATGGCAAAGAGGTCACACCCGTTCCCATACCGAACACGGAAGTTAAGCTCTTTAGCGCCGATGGTAGTTGGGGGCTTCCCCCTGTGAGAGTAGGACGTCGCTAGGCTATACATAATAAAATCATTCCGAAGTAGCTCAGTTGGTAGTAGCACCTGACTGTTAATCAGGTTGTCGCAGGTTCGAGTCCTGCCTTCGGAGCCATTCTTGGAGAGTTGTCCGAGTGGCCGAAGGAGCACGATTGGAAATCGTGTAGGCGGTTAACACTGTCTCAAGGGTTCAAATCCCTTACTCTCCGCCAGCACTTACGATTCCAATTAGTAAGGCCCCTTGGTCAAGCGGTTAAGACACCGCCCTTTCACGGCGGTAACACGGGTTCGAATCCCGTAGGGGTCACCATTTATAACGAATACCCAGATGGAGGATTAGCTCAGCTGGGAGAGCATCTGCCTTACAAGCAGAGGGTCGGCGGTTCGAGCCCGTCATCCTCCACCATTTTATAAAATTAAATTAGTATTGTCGCGGGGTGGAGCAGTGGTAGCTCGTCGGGCTCATAACCCGAAGGTCACAGGTTCAAATCCTGTCTCCGCAACCAAATAAAGGTCCCGTGGTGTAGCGGTTAACATGCCTGCCTGTCACGCAGGAGATCGCCGGTTCGATCCCGGTCGGGACCGCCATTTTTTAAATAATAAATATGGGTCAGTAGCTCAGTTGGTAGAGCATTAGATTGAAGCTCTAAGTGTCGGCGGTTCGATTCCGTCCTGACCCATCGTTTTTTTGCCGGTTTAGCTCAGCAGGTAGAGCAACTGACTTGTAATCAGTAGGTCGTGGGTTCGATTCCTATAGCCGGCACCATGTTTTCCCGGAGGGGTAGCGAAGTGGCTAAACGCGGCGGACTGTAAATCCGCTCCTTAGGGTTCGGCGGTTCGAATCCGTCCCCCTCCACCAGTTTTTATTTAATAGGGGCATAGTTCAACGGTAGAATAGAGGTCTCCAAAACCTTTGGTGTGGGTTCGATTCCTACTGCCCCTGCCAATTAATTTTATGGCGGTTGTGGCGAAGTGGTTAACGCACCGGATTGTGGTTCCGGCATTCGTGGGTTCGATTCCCATCAGTCGCCCCATTAATATAAAATTAAAATTAAAACTATAAAGCAATGGCGATTGTGGCGAAGTGGTTAACGCACCGGATTGTGGTTCCGGCATTCGTGGGTTCGATTCCCATCAGTCGCCCCATTGTTGGGGTATAGCCAAGCGGTAAGGCAACGGATTTTGATTCCGTCATGCCCTGGTTCGAATCCAGGTACCCCAGCCATTTATGCGGAAGTAGTTCAGTGGTAGAACACCACCTTGCCAAGGTGGGGGTCGCGAGTTCGAACCTCGTCTTCCGCTCCAATAATATGGCGGCATAGCCAAGTGGTAAGGCACAGGTCTGCAACACCTTTATCACCGGTTCAAATCCGGTTGCCGCCTCCATATTTTTTTCTTAATCGGATACTCCGATTTTTTTTATCTCTAAAGTATTATGCCGGTGTGGCGGAATTGGCAGACGCGCACGACTCAAAATCGTGTTCCTTTGGAGTGTCGGTTCGACCCCGACCACCGGTATCCAAAGTGAATTTAAAAGACTTCAACAACTTTGTTGAGGTCTTTTTTGTTTTTAAATAATGGCAGATTACAAGCGCAAAGTAATAGGTATTTGATATAATAAAGTTTGTATATTCAGAATTATTATATTTTTAGATGTTAGGTTTGGAGGTAATACTTATGAAAAATAAACTATTATCATTTTTACTACTCTTAGCAGCTATTTTTTTATTTCTAGATGCCTTTACAAATATATTTAGCGATTATGCAATGGTTAAAAAATAGTTGCTATCGTGCTTATTTGTTTAGCAGGTACTTTCATCTATTTTTCTTTAATTTTTACAAGTGAAAAAAGGGGGAGATGAATTGGGTCGAGTAATAGGGTTTGAACTAAATAGTCAAGATCCTGAAAAAGCAGCGAATTTTTATTCTAAAGTTTTTGCATGGGAAATTGCGGAGCCTCGTTGGGATTACTGGGCTGTCACAACAGGTGCCAGCGAGCAAAATGGTATTGACGGTGGAATTGGTAAAGGTCCAAGCGATTATCCACATGGAGTACGTGTGCAAATTGAAGTAGATTCGATTGATGACTCTATTGCGAAAGCTATGGAGAATGGGGCTACTATTGTCCGAGAAAAAATGGAATTTAATGATTTTTTTCTTGCCTATTTAGTAGACCCTACTGGACTAGGTTTTGGTTTAATTCAAAATAAGTAAAATGAATAAGCTTTAACGCCTCTGCAAAGTTGCAGGGGGTTTTTTATTTTACAAGAGTTATGAAGTCTATTAGAAGTGTAAGCGTATTTTGAAACGGGTATGGAATGATTAGTGTTAATTGCAAGAAAACTATTAAAAATATCTTTTTAGTTAATATTTATTTTACTTGATGAATAGGATAACAAGGATGGGAGTAAATATAGGGGGAATAGCATGAAGAAAATAAGTAGGATCTTAATTGTAGTTATGATTTTTGGGTTATTACAGATTCAGCCCGTATACGCAGCTAGTTTTAAAGATGTGTCATCTGACAATACGTTAAGTACCGAAATAGATTACTTAGTTGAGCGGGGGATTATTAAAGGTTATCCTAATGGCACTTTCAAACCAAATGACTATGTAACTAGGGCACAGGTAGCTGTCATGTTAACTCGTGCGGTAGGGTTGAAAACGACGAATGTTAAAAATCCAAAGTATCAAGATGTGCCGACTTCACATATCTATTATAAAGAAATCGCTGCTACCCAAAATGCGGGGATATTTGAGGCAACGAAAAAATTTAATCCGAATGGGACGCTGACGAGAGCAGATATGGCTGTGGTTTTGCAACGTGCATTTAAATTAAAGGGAGCGAGCCCTTATTATTTTACAGACGTTACAGAGAAGACGCCAGGCTATAAAGAAATATTAGCGGTAGCGAATAATAATATTACGAGCGGTTATCAGGATGGTTCATTTAAACCAAAATTGCCGTTAACACGTGCGCATTTTTCAGCATTTGTTGCACGTGCCATGACCCTTTCAAAGCCGAATTTACAAAAGGATCCTGCATATAAATACACTTATGCATTTTACTCACCAGATGATGGCTTACGATACACATTAAATTATCAATACAGCCATAATGATAATAAAAACGATGTTTGGTCAATTGCTAATACAACGAATAATAAGCAGTTTAATGATGAGTTATTATATTATGATGGCTCTGTATATGCACAAGCAATTGCTCAGGAATATAGCTCACATTACGACTTTTATATAGGGCTACCTCTTAGAATTGGTGTAATAGTTCACGAAGACGATGAAGGTCCAGTTAACGGCAATCGTATAACAGTTCAAACGACGGATGGAACGGTTCGAGCAGGTGGTGTTAACTATAAAAATGTAGCTGTATTAGAAGAAAGTTTTAAATATATTGATGTAGTGAAAACCTATTATTTTGTAGACGGTATTGGTTTAGTCAAGGAACTGCACAATGGCGAAGTAGTATATGAGTTGCTAAAACGAACAGCAAATTAAAAGCGTAAAAGGATGCATCCAACAATGCATCCTTTTTTTAAGTGATCGATATATGAAAATAACGTTCAAGTGCTTGTTGCCACTCTTTCTCAGTGTGGGTTGTATACGTAGTTAATGAGTGCCCTTCATATATACGGAATTCATTATTGAACATAGTATGTCGACCTGAAGAAGTGCGAATCATTGCGATTTTATTTTTTTGTTGAGAAAGTCGTGGGGCAAAATTAGCATCATTATCGTTATCTGTGAAGTTATAAAGTAGGCGCCAATTGTGTGGTGTTTGCTCATAAAGCATCCATCCGTACGTGTCATCCCATTCAATTTTATATAGCTCTTTCTCTTCTCGATGTTCATGGTGAGCAATTAATGGAACTGGTTTACAAGGGGCTAGTGCACCTACTCCAACGTCCGAGATATAAGGTACGCCGTCAAATTGGACGAGAAGTAGCTGATGCATAGGAACTTCTTCAAGTGGTGTATCCGCATCCATATTGCGCCAAAATTGTGCATAGCGATTTGTTACAGAAAAACCGAGCTCACGAAGTAACCAGCTATATAAAATATTTAGCTCGAAGCAATTGCCTCCGCGTTGTTGAACGATAATTTTTTGAAAAAGATCAGGAATAGCAAAGGAGATGCCACGTTTCAAGGCAACGTCTATATTTTCATAAGGTATCGTATGTAGATGTTTTGTTTGTAATTGACCAAGTAGTTTTATAGACGGCTCTATAGATCCTTGAAATTGAAGATAATTTAAATATTGTTGTATTTGAGAATTCATAAAATCGCCTCACTTCCTTACTATTTAACATAACCGAAATAGCAATAGAATACACGTAAAAAAATTGATAAAGAAAATAATAGAAATGCAGCTAAATAACTTGTAAAATTAATATATTCACTACTAGATAGTAATGAATTTCCCATTTTTAGTTAAAAATAACGATTCTAAAGGTAGGTATATAAATGACGAATGCAATAAAGTGGATAGAAGTAAATTCTTACGATGAAATGAGTGAGGTAGCTGCACATATTTTTACTGAGCAACTACAAGCAAAACCAGCAAGCATTTTAGGACTAGCAACAGGTGGTTCACCAGTTGGAATGTATAAAGAATTAGTGAAGCATCAACAAGCTGGTAATATTTCCTTTAAGGAAGTTACAACATTTAATCTTGATGAATATGTAGGTATAGAACAAACTAGCCCTGCAAGTTACTGGACGTTTATGCATGAGAATTTATTTAATCATGTAGATATCAATGAGGAAAATATACATTTACCAAATGGTAAGGCAGAAGATTTGGCCGCTGAATGTGTAGCATACGATGCACGGATTGCAGAGGCTGGTGGAATTGATTTACAGCTGCTTGGTATTGGGGTAAATGGACATATTGGCTTTAATGAGCCTGGTACATCATTTGATTCGCTTACAAACATTGTAGAACTTACAGAATCAACTAGAACTGAAAATGCCATTTATTTTGATCGTCCAGAAGAAGTACCTACACATGCGATTACAATGGGTATTCAATCTATTATGAATGCAAAGGCAATTGTTTTAATTGCATTTGGGGAAAAGAAGCTAGAAGCTATTGAAAAGCTACGAAGTGGGGAAGTGACAGAAGCGTTCCCAGCTAGCAGATTATTAAATCATCCGAATGTTACTGTGATTTATGGTGGTACAAAATAAAAAACAATGCGTAGACTTCATTTTGTAGTCTACGCTTTTTAATTTTAGTCTGATAAATGATGCGTATGCTAGAATGAGAGATAGAATTGGAGGGGGTAGTGTGATAAGTACAGTTGCACATTTAGAAAAAGGCGATACAGTTGGACTAGTATGTTTGTCCAGTGTTATGGAACCAGAAAAATTAGGGGATGCATTAGCGTTTCTAGATGAGTTAGGCCTCCGCTATAAAATAGGGGACACGATTACGGCAAAGCATGACTACTTAGCAGGTAGTGATGATGTGAGACTTGCTGATTTTCATGCAATGGTTCAAGACCCTGAGGTGAAGGCAATTTTTTGTGTAAAAGGTGGATATGGCTCTGCTCGTATTGCTAGCAAAATTGATTATGAGCTATTAGCGGAAAATCCAAAAATTTTCTGGGGCTTCTCTGATCTTACTTATTTGCATTGTGCAATAAATGAATATGCAAATATCGTAACCTTCCATGGACCAATGCTAAAGGCTGCAAATAAAATGGATGAGTTATCGAAAAAAATGTTTTTACAGCTATTTTCTCCAATGGAAATACAGTATACAGAAAGTATTTCTCCATTAACAACGATTGCACCGGGGATAGCACGTGGACCTATTATTGGTGGTAATTTACGTCGCCTTGTCAGCACCTTGGGCACAAAATTTGAGGTTCGTACTGAAGGTAGAATTTTATTGATCGAAGACATTGGAGAAACGATTCCACGGATTGATTCGATGCTACAGCAGTTAAAGCAAGCAAGAAAGCTAGAACAATTAGCAGGTGTCGTTATTGGCTCATTTACGCAAACAGAAGCAAGTGACGATGCTCTGCTATTGTTAATGAAAGAGTATTTTAGCGACTTAGGGATACCAGTCGTCGCAGGTTTTAAAATCGGGCATGAAACAACGAATATTGCCATTCCATTAGGTGTCGAAGCCATTTTAGATGCACAGGAAAAAGCGCTCCGTCTTTTACCTGGTGTTTATTAAAATTGTTTGAGTGCCTGTCACTTTAATTTCAAAAGAAAGACGCAACCATCGCTAATGCGTGCTGGTTGCGTCTCACATTTTGTGTGTTCCCACAGGTGTCTAAATGAATCATGTTTGTTCTGAAAATTCAAAATTGTTTGAGTGCCTGACACTTTAATATGGTTCGGCATCGTGCCCTTTGTCGACAGCCTCTTTCGGTGCATTGCCACCGTCAATATTACCGAGAGGCTTTGCAGAAGATGCATTTGTTTGCGCCATTTGTAAGCCTTCATTTAATAAGCGTCCGTATTCTTCATCGGCCTCAGAAGCTAATGCAATCATCGCCTCTTGAATAGCGGTATTACAAGTCGATAAATCTCGGATTAAGTTTTCCAGCAGTTCATCTCGTTCCCATTGCTCAAAATTACGATAGGTTTCACCTGCTTGTTTCGTATTGCTTTGGCGATCAATAGATTCTCGAACAAGATTTCCTTCAATAAATGGTGTATATTCCTTGGCCGTTTGAGCGGCTTCTTTTAAGCCATTTAACATCGATGGCTCGTAGTTAATATGTGGATTTTGTCCAGGTGCTAAATCACGTTTATACATCATTTGCCCACCACTCTGATTGGTTGCTACTCGCTTCTTAGGCGCATTAATAGGAAGTTGTAAATAGTTGGCACCAACTCGGTGACGCTGCGTATCAGAATAAGAGAAGGTACGCCCTTGGAGCATTTTATCGTCTGAGAAATCCAAGCCATCGACAAGGACACCCGTACCGAAAGTAGCTTGTTCGACCTCAGCAAAGTAGTCTTCAGGGTTTTTATTTAATACCATTTTTCCTACTGGATACCAAGGGAACTTGTCATTAGGCCAAAGTTTCGTATCATCCAGTGGGTCAAAATCAAGCTCGGGATGAGGGCCGTCCTCCATAATTTGCACGTTTAACTCCCATTCAGGATAATCACCACGTTTAATAGCATCGTATAAATCTTGTGTAGCATGGTTGAAATTTTTCTGTTGGATTTCTTCTGCTTCTTTTTGTGTTAAGTTTTTAATGCCTTGTATTGGCTCCCAGTGGTACTTAACGAGAACAGCTTTACCCTCACTATTAACCCATTTATACGTGTTAACACCAGAGCCTTGCATCATCCGATAATTGGCTGGAATGCCCCAAGGTGAATACACAAAGGTTACCATATGGAAGGATTCTGGAGAACTTGCGCAGAAATCAAAGAAACGCTCAACATCTTGAATATTTGTAATCGGGTCGGGCTTAAACGCATGAATCATATCAGGGAATTTCATAGCATCACGAATAAAGAAAATTTTTAAGTTGTTACCAACCAAATCCCAGTTTCCATCTTCCGTATAAAACTTTACTGCAAAGCCTCGCGGATCGCGTAAAGTTTCTGGAGAATGCCCTCCATGGATAACTGTAGAGAAGCGGACGAAAACGGGTGTTTGTTTGCCTTTATCCTGAAAAACTTTTGCTCTTGTATACTTAGAAATGGGGTCATTACCGACAACGCCGTATGTTTCAAAGTAGCCATGTGCTCCTGCTCCACGAGCATGTACGACACGCTCAGGTACTCTCTCACGGTCAAAGTGACTTATTTTTTCAAGGAAATCATAGTTTTCAAGCGTCGCTGGCCCTCGATTTCCAACAGTTCGTAAATTTTGATTGTTTGTAATCGGGTGGCCTTGGCGATTTGTTAATGTATCATCTTTTTCATGAGAATGGTTCATTACGATTGCTCCTTCCAATTGTACTAAGCAAAGTTTGTCCAAGTGATTGGCAAAATAGACATAAAAAAACTCTCCTACACACAAGGTGCAAGAGAGCTTACGGATGGCGTTTTTTTAATGATTATATGCTCGAGTTTTGTTATGCCTTTGCCAATGGTTGGTTATAGGTCATCGGTCATAAAGTAACAGGTCACATGTTATTGGTTTATTCTAGTTGTCTACCTAAGTAGTTTTGAAAAAACAGCCATCCGACTCGGTTTGGAGTCTCACCGCCCCGAGCTTAGAAATAGCGAGAATCGTCGAATTGTATTTCAACACTATAGTTTTTGGCATTAATTAAATTAGAGAGCTTATGTGCTTCTTTCTCAAGTTGAAGAGAACGTTCACGGTATGCATCAGGTTCGTACATAGCAATATCATAGAGCATTGTACTTTCGCCATAACCCATGCGTACACTTTCTTTCTCATGTGTGCCAAAATGTTTACATAGTTCTGCTTCCGCGCGAAGCTGTGAAGCCAATTCGATTGCCTCTACAAGTGCGAGCTTCTCGCCCTTAAAGTCTACCGTATTTTTAATATTCGCTTCATAGACAAGACGATCTAATGTCCGTATATCAAGACGTACTTGAGCTAGCTCACTTTCAACAACAGTCATGGGACGATTGCTCGTTTTAGGTGCTTGTCCTTTTTCAACAGTCACAAAGGCACTACGGTGTAACTCACTAATAAGTTCCTGAACCTTTTTGGCTAAAATGCTTTTAAGTTTAACTGCTTCTGCAAGATTAATCATGAAAACACGTCCTTTTATAGAGTAGTAGATGGTGTTGTAGTCGTTAAAAGGGCAATTTGATAGTCTCCACCATGAATTTGGTTGAACATTTTACCAGCAGACGCAAGAAGCTTTTGCGCATCCTCAGTTGAAAGAGAGGGGCGAAGATAGAAAATATGTAGCGCTTCCGTTGTCGCCTCGGAGACCGCCGTACGTTTTGAATCGACGAAAGGTGAACCAAATGGTCCCACCTCATCACGGCTAAACATTATATTATTCAACGTATTAAAGCGTCCATTTAAGCCTTCATAGCCAGTTTCTTCATTGCCAAGTGCAATTTCAACGTTACCTTTGAGATGAGCTAAATCATAGATGCCAACGGGAATTTCATATTGAAGAGAGAAAAAATTATTTACATCTACACCTGAATGAAACGGTGTTAAATAATTTTGCTTACTAACTCTGCGCATTAAGCTTTCCGCTGAGTGACGATAACGGTTCGGATCTGCGCCAAGCTTTTTCCAAAGTTGTCTCCATTCTGCAATGCCTGAGCGCTCTGTTACAGGTTGTTCCTGCATTTCTAAATAGAGGTTTTCTTGATACAATTGCAGGCGACCTTTAATCATTTGGGGCGATTCTGCTACGACAATTTTGGTATAATGAATAATGCCGATTTTCAGCTCTGGAAGTTGCGTTAACAACGATGGATTAAGTGATACTTCCATAAAAAATCACCTACTTTATTTATTTTAATTATTATATCATGTAAGGAGTTGGAAATAAAATGAACATACATGAACTGCAACGAGAATTTGTGGCGTATGCAATGTCCATTGGCGTTGATAAAATAGGTTTCACAACGGCAGCTCCCTTTACAGAATTAAAGAATAGACTGCGTCGTCAACAAGAGCTCGGTTTCCAATCAGGCTTTGAAGAAAGTGATATTGAAAAACGAACGGAACCCCTTCGATTGTTAGACAGTGCAGAAAGTATAGTCGCTATAGCGGTCGCCTATCCTTCGCGGATGAAAGATGCACCTATTGGTAAAAAGGGCGCTCGACGCGGCATATTTTGCAGAGCTTCTTGGGGCATCGATTATCATACTGCATTACGAGAGCGTTTAACATTACTAAAAGCTTGGCTGGAAGAACGAGTACACAATGTGCGCATTGAGTCGATGGTAGATACAGGTGCGCTTTCAGATAGGGCAGTTGCAGAGCGTGCAGGTATAGGCTGGAGCGGGAAAAACTGTTCAATTATTACTCCAGAGTTTGGCTCATACGTGTATTTGGGAGAATTAGTGACAAATATCCCTTTTGCGCCAGACAAGCCAATGGAAGATGAATGTGGTGATTGTCGTTTATGCTTGGATGTTTGTCCAACAGGTGCGCTAATCGAAGGTGGGCAGCTAAATTCACAGCGTTGCATTGCCTTTTTAACACAAACAAAAGGGTATCTTCCAGACGAATTCCGCTCACATATAGGGAACCGCTTATATGGCTGTGATACTTGCCAAACCGTTTGTCCAAAAAATAAAGGGAAAATCAATTGGATACATGAGGAATTTAAACCTGATCCAGAGCTTGCAAAGCCTTTACTAACACCCCTTTTAACAATTTCCAATCGGGAGTTCAAAGAAAAGTTTGGACATGTATCGGGCTCATGGCGTGGTAAAAAGCCAATTCAACGTAATGCTATTTTAGCGTTAGCTCATTTTAAAGAGGAAGCGGCAGTACCTGATTTAGTTGGGCTTCTGGAAAAAGATGAACGACCAGTGATCCGTGGAACGGCAGCATGGGCATTAGGCAAGATTGGCGGGGAGCAAGCAGAAATAGCATTACTTGCTGCAAAGAAAAAGGAACAAGACGAGGAAGTCCTCGTTGAGATAAACAAAGGATTACAATTTTTTAGTTAAGGAAGTGTGTCGTTATGCCATTGCATATCGTTTTATATCAACCAGAAATTCCAGCAAATACAGGGAATATTGCACGTACTTGTGCTGGTACTAATACCTCACTACATTTAATTCGTCCACTTGGTTTTTCGACGGACGATAAAATGCTTAAACGTGCTGGCTTAGATTACTGGCATAGTGTCAACGTGGTGTACCACGATTCACTTGAGGATTTTTTAGATACATCTAAAAATGGTGATGTATATTTAATTGAAACATATAGTGAAGAACCATTTACAACGCATGATTTTAGTAATAAAGATCGGGACATTTACTTTATGTTTGGCAAAGAAACAACAGGGTTGCCTAAGGATTTTGCCTATGAGCGCAAAGACATGTGCCTACGAATTCCGCAAAGTGAACATGTCCGTTCATTGAATTTATCGAATACAGCTGCCATTGTTATTTACGAGGCTCTACGACAACAGGGCTATCCTGGTTTACAGTAAGAAAAGAAAAAAGTGTTAGATTGACTGCATTCAATCTAACACTTTTTTGCTTCAGCAGAGTGCATAAGTTGATGGTAGTAAAGGCGGTGATTCCTGCGGGAACGCATGCACCGTAAGACGCAACAAACCGCGCGTTAGCGAGGGTGGCGGCTTACGGTGTGCCCGCTGAAAGCATCCGCCATAGCGGACATCAACTATAGCAAAAACTATGAACATCTTTGCTCATGTGTCCTATCCTCTTTTTTACATTGATTTACTCTTTTAGTGCTTTATTGACCGCTGGCATAATGTGCGTGCCAAGTAGCTCAATGGATTTAGCTACTTGATTAAATGGAACTGCACCAATATCGAGCTGTGCCATAAAACGAGAGTGACCAAATAGTTCATGCTGCATTAATATTTTTTCTACAATTTCATTTGGACTACCAACAAATAGAGCGTTATGACCAGCCGTCATGCTATCAAAGCTTTCTTTAGATAAATGATACTGCATACCGCGCTGCGCATTAACATAATGCCAATAATTTGAGTAGTATGGATAAAATTCTTCCTTAGCTTGCGCTAAACTTTCAGCAAAGTAAGCGTGACCTGATACTGTGATTTTCGCTTTATCCATATCATGTCCTGCTGTGGCCAATGCTTCACGATAGACATCAACTAAATGTTTAAAGCGGCTTGGATCTCCACCTAAAATGGCTAAGTTTAAGCCAACTCCATAGCGTCCCGCGCGAATGGCGCTTTGCGGTGTTCCACCAACTCCAACATGAATAGGAATTTCACGACTAGCACGTGGTGCAATTTCAGCATTTTGAAGCGGTTTGCGATATTGACCACTCCACGTTACACGCTCTTCTTTGTTTAACTTTAAAAGTAATGCCAAGTTTTCCTCAAAGAGTGCATCATAATTATCCACATCATAGCCGAACAGCGGGAAAGATTCGATAAAGGCTCCTCGTCCAACGGCAATTTCTGCTCGACCATTTGATAATAAATCGAGAGTTGCGAAATCTTCGTATAAGCGTACAGGATCAACCGTACTAAGCACAGTCGTCGTACTCATTAATTGGATGTTTTTTGTTCGCTGTGATAGCGCTGATAATACAACGGGTACTGCTGAAATCGCATAATCTAAGCGGTGATGCTCTCCAACACCAAATACTTGAAGACCTGCTTCATCAGCTAGTTGCCCATATTGCATAACTTCTTCTAATCTTTCTTTAACGGTTGGCATATAGCCATTCACTGGATTTTGTCCGATATCTGCTAATGTATATACACCAAATTCCATAAGATAGCCTCCTTAAAATTGAAGTAAAATTACATTACCAGCAGAATCCACTGTTTGGAAACCGCCATTCATATCAGTAACAGCTGCGCCAATTTGACGTAAGTTTGCTTTTATTTTATCTGCTTGCACTTCATTATCCAAACGAAGCGTATACGATTTTAAACCAATTTGATTTTCCCCAAGATTTGGTGCGCCTTCAGAATACCAAGTATTTAAGCCGATATGATGATGATAACGTCCCGTAGATATAAATAATGCTTGCTCACCATAGCGTGTGACAATGTCAAAGCCTAAGCCTTTTGTATAAAACACCTCAGCAGCAGCCAAGTTTGATACAGATAAATGAATATGTCCCATTACTGTATTAGCAGGAAGCCCTTCCCATGCCCCATTCGCTTCGACTAATATCGAAGGAATATTAAGTGGCTCAGTTACCATATGCACTTGGTCGTTTCGCCAAGTCCAGTTATTTTCAGGACGATCTACATAAATTTCAATACCATTTTCGTCTGGATCTCGTAAATAAAGTGCTTCACTTACATCATGATCGGATGCGCCAAAATATACTCCTGATTGACGGAAATGAGTAATGATATTTGCTAAATCACGACGTGTTGGTAATAGTAATGCAAAGTGATAAAGCCCACTTGTAGTGCGCGATTTTTGCTCAACTGTTTCTAGCTGAACAATAGTTAGCAATGCTGTTTTACCATCAGCAGTTAAGGTAGCTCGAGTAGATTCCTGTTGTAAAACTTTAAAGCCTATAATTTCTTGATAGTATGCTAGTGAGCGATGTAAATCACTTACTTTAATCTCAACATTTGTAACATATGTGTTCGGTTTTTCATGAAAATGCATAGAAGTAAACCTCCGTTTTTTTAGTTATGATTAATTATCAAGTTACTTTATGTAAGTAAGTATATTTAATAAAGTAGAGTAAGTCAAGTAATTACGAAGTCACAAAAAAAGAAGTAACCGCAATGGCTACTTCTGTAAAAATAAGAAAATCACTAAGTAGCATACTTAGTGATTTTCTTGAGCATTATTTGTCCGCTTTGTAGTCGCCTTCGTACCCAGCAGTGAAAATAGCAGCTAAGAAAGCAACAGTTACACCAATAATTAATAATAACTTCATGGAAGAACCCTCCTCATGTTTATAAGCAAATCTCTTTTTAGTATAGCCTATCTATTATAAAAATGAAACGACCTTGCTAAATAAAATATGTCAGAAATGGTTCAGACTTTAATATTTCGGGAAAACTATTATAGAGGTGATAAAAATGGAAAAAAAGGTTCCAAATATAGAAAACGGCACAATGGCGAGAAATTTTAAAGAGCTGCAAGATCTCGGTAAACAAATGGAGCATCTTCGTGATGGACAAGAACTTGCTGAGGATGACCGTATTGCAGACCCGATTCAGGTAGATGAAGAACCCGAAGACAAGCAATAGGAAAGCGACTCTCACAGTATGCGTGGTTAGCTATGGTAAAAGTTGATTCCGCGGAGCAGCGAGAGGTTTGTGCTGAGCAGGGCGGGGCGTGGATTCCGCGAAGCAAGGAGAGAATCCCGCGAAGCAAGGCAAGGATTCCGCGAAGCAAGGAGAGAATTCCGCGGAGCAAGGCAAGGATTCCGCGAAGCAATGCAAGGCGAGGATTCCGCGAAGCAGGGCAAGAATCCCGCGGAGCAAGATGAGAATCCCGCGAAGCGGGGCAAGGATTCCGCGAAGCAAGGGGAGAATTCCGCGAAGCAAGGAGAGAATCCCGCGAAGCAATGCGAGGATTCCGCGAAGCAATGCGAGGATTCCGCGAAGCAAGGAGAGAATTCCGCGAAGCAAGGAGAGAAATCCGTGAAGCAAGGCAAGGATTCCGCGGAGCAAGATGAGAATCCCGCGAAGCGGGGCAAGGATTCCGCGAAGCAAGGAGAGAATCCCGCGAAGCAATGCGAGGATTCCGCGAAGCAATGCGAGGATTCCGCGGAACAATGCGAGGATTCCGCGGAGCAAGGAGAGAATTCCGCGAAGCAGGGCAAGAATCCCGCGAAGCAGGGCGAGGATTCCGCGAAACAATGCAATAATCCCGCGAAGCAAGGCAAGGATTCCGCGAAGCAAGACAATAATCCCGCGAAAACAAAGCAAAATACCTGCGTGACAAAAAAAATTATTTTTAATCCAATTTTTTGTATAATGTAACTAGGGAAAGAAAGGGGCTGATGTTTTTGAATTTACAATCTACAAAAACGTTAACAAATGGTATTGAGATGCCTCGTTTTGGTCTAGGCGTATACAAAATGACAGAACGTGATGAAACGTTACAGGCTATTGATAAGGCGTTGAAAGTGGGCTATCGTGCGATTGATACTGCTTCGTTATATGGTAATGAGGCAGAGGTAGGTGAGGCGATTCGTCACTCAGGCATTAAACGTGAGGATATTTTTGTGACGACAAAGGTTTGGAATACTGACCAAGGGTATGATGCAACGCTGCGTGCTTTTGAAGTATCATTGAAAAAATTAAATATGGATTATTTAGATTTATATTTAACGCATTGGGCAGTGCCTGAAACATTTGAGGAAACATACAGAGCGATTGAACGTTTGTATGATGAGAAGTTACTGCGGGCAACAGGTGTGTCGAATCATCATGAACATCATCTACAAAAACTATTATCAAAAGCCAATATTGCGCCAATGGTCAATCAGGTAGAATTGCACCCATACTTACAACAAGATGCACTTAAAACATTTTGTGCAGAGCATGGAATTGCTGTAACAGCATGGTCACCGTTAGGTCGTGGAGGGGTGCTTGATAATTCAACAATTCTTGAAATTGCACAAGAGCTAGGGAAGTCTGCTGCACAAGTAGTGCTTCGTTGGCATTTGCAAAAGGATACATTGATTATTCCAAAATCAGTGACACCAAGTCGTATTGAGGAAAATGCACAAATTTATGATTTTGAATTAACGCAGGCACAGATGGATAAAATGGCAACGCTAAATAACAATCAGCGTTTTGGTCAAGATCCTGATAATTTTAAATTTAATTTTTAACGATAAAAATCCCGCTATCAAACTTGCTGAAGCGGGATTTTTTGTCGTATTATTTAGATTCTTTTACATAAGGAATGTAGTTAGAAAGCATTTTTGCCATATGTGCACGTGTAGCATTGTTATTCGGCATGAATTTGCCATTTGAACCGCTAGCAATTTTTAAATCTTGCATAAGTGCGATAGCGTTTTGTGTTTCTTCATTGTATTTAGAAATATCGCTGAAATCAGCAGTTAATCCAGTTTTTGCATCATGTTGTAAGTTATAAGCACGTGCAAACATTAAAGCAAGCTGAGAACGAGTTACTTTTGCTGTAGGATTGAATTTGCCATTTTGACCTTGAACAATTCCTGCTTCAGCAAGTGCAGTAATCTCTTTTTGTGTCGCTGCTTCTAAACTAGTAATATCTGAGAATGTTGCTTCACCTTTAGCTTCAAGTTTTAAGACACGTGCAATAAATGATGCAGCTTGTGCACGAGTTAAGTTAGCATTTGGTGAATATGTTGTTGCAGATGTACCTTGTGTTAAATCACGGTAGTAAAGATCACGAACGTAACCTTCAGTTTCAGAACCTTTTGCAATATCAGTAAATGGAATTGTAGCAATAATGCGACCTTCTACTTTAGCATCTACTTTTTTAAGTGTGTTTAAATGATTGATGAACATTTCAAAGTCAACTGTACCAGGTTCACTTACACGGCCATCTGCATAAGCTTTTGCTAATGTTTCGTAGCCGTCTCCACCTTTAGCAGTGAATGTGTTTGTTGCACCTTTATAGTAAGCTGCTTTATCTAGTTCTTTACCATTTAATTTAATAGATTTCACACGTTTGCCTGCTGGTGCTTTACCATCAAATTCTACTTGTAGACCAGAGAAATGAAGGAAGCCACCTGATTCTTTCGGGAACTCTTTCACACTATGTTCAGCAATTTCATAGAGTTCAGCACCAGTTAATTTTACGATACCAAGTGCATTACCGAAAGGCATTACTGTCATTACTTCACCAACAGTGATGTCGCCAGCGTCAATGCTCGCACGGATACCGCCACCGTTTTGGAATGCGAATTGTACTTCAGGATCAATCTTTTTAGCTCCAGCAAGCATACCATCAGTAATAACGTTACCTAGATTCGTTTCACCTGCACGTACACCCCAAAGTCCACGTTTACCATCAAGTTCTGTAACAGCTGTAGTGCCTGTTGATTGTTGTTTAACTGCTTCGATTTTTGCACTATATGGTGCTAATAATTTAGTTGCTTCAGCGTCTGCTGCTACAGGATTTTCTTTATCATTTAAAGCATGTAATTGGCCGAAGTATTCAACAACAGCACCATTATCATCGAAAGTTAAATCCAGCTCACCTAAGTTTTCGCTGTATTGACCAGTTTGTACGATAATTGTTGGGTTTTTGAATGATGTTTCTGCTTTCACAGCTTTATCTAATTTCGTATGTGTATGACCACCAACGATTACATCGATACCTTCTACTGCTGCTGCAAGTAATTTATCATTATCCCAATCAGTAGAATCGTCATAGCCGATATGAGTAAGTGCAATAATTTTATTTACGCCTTGTTTTTCAAATTCAGCTACTGCTTTTTTCGCAGAGTCGATATAGTTAGCAAATTGTACGTTTGCAACACTTGAAATTGAAGGTGTTTCTTCAGTTGTTAAGCCGAAAATACCCACTTTTTCTCCATCGATTTCTTTAATAATACCGTCATAGATTTTACCGTTTTGGAAATCTTCTACTACTGTTTTGAATTGTAAGCCATCAAATAATGAATCTTTAGAGAAATCTAAGTTGCCACCAAGTAATGGGAATTCTGCACCTTTAACAAATTTTGCAAGAGCAGCATGGCCTTCTGGGCTTGACCCTAAATCGAACTCATGGTTACCAAATGTCATTGCATCGTAGCCCATTAAGTTCATTAACTTCATTTCAACTTCTCCAGTAAATTCGTTAAAGTAAAGCGTACCAGTTAATGCGTCACCTGCATCTAATAGTAGTGAATTTGGATTTGCTGCACGTAACTCTTTTATTTTTGTTGTACGTTGCGGTGCATATTCTGCGTGTGAATGTGTATCATTGGAATGTAAAATTGTTAAATTGAAACCGTCCTTTGTAGCAGTTGGCGCAGATTCTGCCGCATGTGCAGCAAATCCAGGTGTAGCTAGTAAACTTGCAGCTAGAGTTGTTGCTGCAATACTTTTAACCCATTTCATAATAATGATTTCCTCCCTCATTTATATGTCAGATGACTGACAATTTACTCTATTCTAACATGAAAGAAATCTATCGTCATTACCAATATTGGAAAATAAATATTAAAATTATTGTAAAAAACATATGAAGTAAATGTGAATTCGTAATTTTATACTTTAAATAGAAACAGAGTAAAAAAAAGGTTTATACATAAACGACTCATAATCAATAAATATACCAAAAAGTGATATTTTCCATAAAAAAAGTACAAACCCTGAAAGTGGTTTGTACTGTAGCATTATAGCTATTCTTTATCTTTTACTATAATTAATTTATTTAAAAACGGGTGGTCAAATTCTAATTGAATGGCATGTAGTTCATAATCACCGCTAGCTGTTTCGCGTGCACCATACATCGTATCGCCGATAATCGGATGACCGATATGCGCCATGTGAACACGAATTTGGTGTGTACGACCTGTTTCTAAAACAAGGTGGACAACACAAGAATGTTTATAGCGTGCAACAACCTCATAGTGTGTTACAGCATGCTGACCTGTGTTTGATACGACACGTCGTGTGGGATGATGACGGTCTTTACCAATAGATTCAGCAATAGTTCCCGATGTAGTACGAAGGTTTCCTTGCACCTCTGCAGCGTACGTACGAATAATTGTCTTTTCTTCAATCATGCGATCAAAAATGGATTTTGCAAGTGGATGCTTTGCAACTAAAAGCAAACCTTCTGTTCCTTTATCAAGGCGATGAACATGTTCTGCATAGTATCGACCTTGCTCTTTCATATGAGCCATAACGTGATTCATACAAGTGTGCGTATCGCGCTCATCATTAGGATGAGTGGACATGCCCTTTGGTTTAGAAACAATTAAACAGTGATCATCTTCATACACAACATCAATTGCACAAACAGGCGTCGGCTTATAGCTAGAGGCAGGGATAGGAAATGAAAATTTAATGATTGTTCCTGCAGGAAGTGGGTCCTTCCATTGTAATGGTTCTCCTTCAAGTGACGTGACTGCCTTCTCCATACGTAATTCGTGAACTAGCTTTTTCCCTAGGCGCCAATTAGTACGTAGCAGCTCCTCAATCGTTAGATGATTGTCTTTTATTTCATATTGAAACATCTATTTTCCTCCATGGAATGAGCGTTATCGAACACCCTTGTCATTTTTTTAGACAAAAAAATCCGCTCCCTTTCTGCACAAGGACGATTCACAAAATACCAGATGTTAAAGCCACAGCATAATCTGGCTTGAATCGCTATCCCGCAGGCATATCGCGAATTTTTTGTCGGACACTATGTGGTAAATCAAAAAATACTTATCGCATTATTTAGCAGTTTTTGAAGCTTTAATTAAATACAAGCTTGCGCCAACAATTAAAATAAATGCTGTTAATGCTAAAAACGGGATGGTAATGAAACCAAGCCAGTTTATGTATTGACCAGTGCAAGACACGGCACCACAAGAAGGTGCAGAAGCAGCTAAAAAGCTTAGTTTCTGAATTCCATAATGATAAAGTGATACAGAGCCACCAATTACGGCAAATACTGCCGTTGTTACAGCGATACGAGCATTTTTTTGAATAAAGGCAATAGTAGTCATTATTGCTATAGGATACATAAAAATACGTTGGATCCAACACATTTTACAGGGCTCGTAGTGACGAATTTCAGAAAAATATAGTGAGCCTAGTGTTGCAACGACAGAGACAATCCAAATAAACAATAAGCTATTTTCCTCTTTTTTTGACATATAAAAACTCCCTTTATGCTAACGATGTACTTGTTACGATTATAGGTGTTTTGAATTTAGAAGTAAAATGTTTCAATTATAGAGTTTATCTAATGCTGTCTCGTTAGTATATTCACACAATTATATATAAAAACAATGGAATTTCAGTCTAAAGTATGAACGGCTCAGGCAGACACCTTTGACTTGGAAATGTTATCATTAAAATACGTAATGCCAATAAAAAGAGGTGTTTTTGTGAGAGAGAACGAGCACTCCAATATTAGTATTTTAAAGGAAATTGCTGAGTTATTGAATGAAGAAACAGAAATCAACACTACATTAAAAGGCGCGCTTGTAAAGTTTTTAAATGGTACGAATTTTGAAACGGGCTGGATATTTTTTATTGATGAAAAGGGACGATCAGAGCTTGTTGTCCATGAAAATTTACCAGAGGCACTTGAACATAATAATTGCCATTATTTAAAAAAAGGAGGCTGTTGGTGTGTATCTCGTTATCGTAATGAAGAATTAAAAAAAGCTTCTAACATTATTGAATGTCAACGTATCGAAAGTGCAATTGCTGCAAACGTTGGCGATCACGAAGGAATTACACATCATGCTACGGTACCGCTGCAATCAGGGCAGGAACGTTTTGGTGTTTTAAATGTAGCATCCAAAAATACAGTGCGGTTTTCAGAGGAAGAGCTTGCCTTACTGGAATCGGTTGCCTTTCAAATGGGCTCTGCCATTAAGCGCATATTGTTGACTAAGCAGGAGCAAGAAATGGCGCTCGTGAAGGAACGTAATCGTCTGGCACGGGACTTACATGATTCAGTAAATCAGCTTCTTTTCTCTGTAACATTAACGGCGAGGGCTGGCATTGAGATGAGTAACGACACTGAGGTAAAAGAAACATTTAAGGAGATACAGCATTTAACACAAGATGCTTTAACAGAAATGCGTGCACTCATATGGCAACTACGGCCAAAAGGGTTAGAGAATGGACTGTTAGAGGCGATAAAAGTATATGCTGAAATGCTTGGATTAAAGCTTCATGTAACCGTATCTGGTGTTTTACAGTTTCCATCTCGTATTGAGGAAACATTATTTCGTGTTGCACAGGAGGCGCTTAATAATGTGCGTCGCCATGCTGGTGTACTTGAAGCGGCACTTTATATTACGGTAACAGCCACTGATATATTATTAGTTATTCGTGACGAGGGACGAGGCTTTGTTATTGATCATAATACTAAGCTCCTATCCATAGGCTTGCAATCGATAAAAGATCGAGCTAAATCGGTGGGGGGGACAGCTGACTGGGTAAGTGAAATTGGTAAAGGCACGGAGCTGCTAATCCGCTTGCCATATTAAGGGGGGAATAAAATGATTCGTGTTCTAATTGCAGATGATCATCATGTAGTCCGACGAGGATTATTATTTTTTTTAAAGACACAGAAAGATATTGAGGTTGTTGGGGAAGCAAAAAATGGTGTGGAAGCAGTTGCGCTAGCCGAAAGCATACAGCCCGATATTATCTTAATGGATTTAGTAATGCCTGAAATGGATGGTATACAAGCAACGAAGCGCATAAAATCTAAGTTTCCGCACATTGAAGTTTTAATGCTAACGAGCTTCTCTGATCGAGATCATGTTGTCCCCGCAATGGAAGCAGGGGCAGCAGGATATCAGCTAAAGGATATTGAACCTGATGAGTTAGTATCATCGATTCGTCGCATTATGCAGGGGGAACATACTTTACACCCAGAAGCAACTTCAACACTTGAGATGGATCGTCAAGAATCGGAAAATGCATTACATGTTTTAAATCCATTAACTCCACGGGAGCAAGATGTACTTGCAGAGCTTACAAAAGGAAAAAGTAATCGAGAAATTGCTTCATCTTTATTCGTTACTGAAAAAACAGTAAAAACGCATATTTCCAATATTTTTACGAAGCTACAAGTACAGGATCGAACACAAGCCGCTCTCTATGCAGTAAAGCATGGATTGACTGAAGGCAGCGGCCAGTAGGCATTCAATAAACGTGGCTGGGAGAAAAGAGAAAAAGTGTTAGATTGACTGCAATCAATCTAACACTTTTTTACTATGCAGTTGATGTCCGCTATGGCGGGTGCTTTCCGCGGGCACCCCGTAAGCCGCAACCCTCGCTAACGCGCGGATTGTTGTGTCTTACGTTGCGTGCGTTCCCGCAGGAGTCACCGCCTTCGCTACCATCAACTAGTGCACGCTGCTAATTTATTATTCTTACAAAAGAAAGAGATGTGGATTTCAGATAATCTATCACTTTTTTACTATGCCGTTGATGTCCGCTACGGCGGGTGCTTTCCGCGGGCACCCCGTAAGCCGCAACCCTCGCTAACGCGCGGATTGATGCGTCTTACGTTGCGTGCGTTCCCGCAGGAGTCACCGCCTTCGCTATCATCAACTAGTGCACGCTGCTAATTTATTATTCTTACAAAAGAAAGAGATGTGGATTTCAGATAATCTACCACTTTTTTGCTATGCCGTTGATGTTCGCTACGGCGGGTGCTTTCCGCGGGCACCCCGTAAGCCGCAACCCTCGCTAACGCGCGGATTGTTGCGTCTTACGTTGCGTGCGTTCCCGCAGGAGTCACCGCCTTCGCGACCATCAACTAGTGCACGCTGCTAATTTATTATTCTTACAAAAGAAAGAGATATGGATTTCAGATAATCTAGCACTTTTTTGCTATGCCGTTGATGTCCGCTACGGCGGGTGCTTTCCGCGGGCACCCCGTAAGCCGCAACCCTCGCTAACGCGCGGATTGTTGCGTCTTTCGTTGCGTGCATTCCCGCAGGAGTCACCGCCTTCGCTACTATCAACTAGTGCTATTTGAGAAAATTTTCTATTGCTAAAGATTATGAATAGCTAAAGTTCTTCACCATAGTAAATAGCAGCAAAAAATACGAATGTTTTGCTACTGTTTCTAAATTTAAAAAGGTTGGCATGCTTTTCTTTCCATGTAATTTATTGATTATAACTAAATAATTTCTTCGACATTTCTAGTAAAGTGGAGCTCGGAGTAAGTGCTAAGTCTTCTTTTAATTTTTGTTCATAGGATAAAAAAATAGTGTATGCCTGTGTATGAAATCCCGCATTAATTAACAATTGTAAATATTGTTCAAGCTTATGTTCATTATAAGGATCAAACTCTATTAAACGTTTGAGATAGTCAATAGCTTTTTCCGTCTCAGTTGCTATGCTCGTTTGAAATCCTTTCTCTAATAACTCTATGTATGATTTAGTAAGCTTATCTCTATCAGAGGTAGCCCATTCATAATCATCAAATACGAGTAAGCCGTCCTTATAAATAGCAAGACATTGGTTAATTAATGTAATCGGAGGATAATCGGACTTCTTAAAATCATTAAAACAATCTTGGAATTCGTATAAATCACACAAAATATTTGGTTTCTCAAAAATGTAATATTTATTAGAAAATATTATACAGTTCGTATAGCCCATATTATTTAATGTTTTTCTTAAATAAGATAGTGCTGTATGAAGATTAGATTTGGCACGAACGTAATCTAAATTAGGCCACAGAATTTCAATTAACACATCTCGATGAATAGGCATGTTAGGATGCAATATAAAATAGGCGAATAATTCTTTTGTTTTCTCCGTTTTAAAGGAAACGAGACTATTGTTGCTATAGGTAGCAAATTGATTAAAGCATTGGACGTTTAAAATCGTATTAGAAGTTTGTTGTACCAACTGTTGCATAGAAAATTCATGTTCAATACGTGATATTGTTTTTTGTAAGCGTGCTTGGCTAATCGGTTTAAGTAAATAATCAAGTCCTCCTATTTCATATGCTTGGATTGCAAATTCTGAATACGAAGTTATAAATATAACAATTACATGTGGATGATTGCTTTTTATAATATCAGCTACTTCAAGTCCATTCAGTTCATCAAGCTTTATTTCTAAAAAAATTACTTCAAATTCCAGTGATGGAAGGCTATTTAAGAATAGCTTTACACTAGTGAAGGTTTTGATAACCTCTATTTGTTGAAAGTTTTGTAGCTTATTTTGAAAATAGTGTAAAGCTAGAGGTTCATTGTCTATTAAAACGGCTCGAATCACATCAAAATCTCCTTTATACAATTAAATTGAAAACCATTAAACTCTAGTACATTGTTTTTGAAAAGGTCTCCCCATTATATAGAGGATAAAAGTTTTTTATGTAGTGTTAAGAGAATTGAAATAATTGTATAAGCGTTTATTATTAAACTATTTTACAAAAAGAAAGTTGCGATAGTTAAACTAGAAAATTGACTGAAGGGATTTAAAGTTTCTTTTTTCTTATTTTGTAAAAACATTCTAATGAATGTATTATGTAATAGCGGTTATTATAGTACATTTGACTTAAAGAAAACTCAAAAGGTACTTAAAAAATACTTAAAAATAATAGGATATAAGTAATTGAAAATTACTTTGTTGTGGAAAAGTAGTGTGTGTTTTAAAAATATGTACAAAGTTGAGGAATTAGACAAATGAAAGTAGACCGTTTACTAACGATGACTATGATTTTAATTAATCGTAAAAAAGTAAGGGCTCAAGAATTGGCAGATTTATTTGACGTATCCGTTCGCACAATTTACCGCGATGTTGAAACCCTTAGCTTTGCAGGGGTACCTGTTGTAAGTCAGCAAGGAGTAAATGGAGGAATTAGTTTAATCGATGGATATAGAATGGATAAGCAAATTTTAACGAAGGAGGAACTAACCTCTCTATCGATTGCGCTCAAAAGTGCCTTGACGTCATATGAGGATACACATGCTAAAGCCGTTTTAGAAAAATTAACGGGGATAGCAGATGACAAAGTGAAAAAATCGATGGACCATGTATTTATTGACCTCAGCCCTTGGGGACAAAACGTTATATTAAAAGAACAAATAACGTTATTGAAAAAGGCAATTGAGGACGAGCAATGTGTCAGCTTTTTGTATTCAACTGCGCATGGGACGATGACAAAGCGCTTAATAGAGCCACATACTTTAGTACAAAAGGGGAAAGTGTGGTATATCTATGGCTATTGCACATTAAGAAATAGTTTTCGGTTATTTAAAATTTCAAGAATGAAGGATATTAAAGAGGCATTCGTATGTTTTGAACGGAAGGCAGTTCATTTAGCAGAACTTCCTTGGGATAAAGCTTGGCAGCAACCACACAACTTAGTGGCAATCACGCTGTCATTCGATGAATCAATTCGAACACTAGTGGAAGAAACATTTGGAGCAGAACATATAGATAATGAAAAATCAATCGTGCAAGTGTCATTGCCTGAAGATGAATGGCTCTATGGATTTCTGCTGAGCTTTGGGAATCGAATAAAGCTTATTGATCCACCTTATTTAGTTGATATTGTGCACAAACGGGCACAGGAAATTGTCGCATTATATCAGGAAACAAAAGGTGAGAAATAACCTTTCAATTGATGACATACAGATGTCAAGTTTGCTTTGTTATAGTGAATACAAATGAACGAAGGGTGGAAGTAAAAGATGCAAAGTTATTGCCAAAGCTGTGGAATGCCATTAGTGAGCGCGGAATTATTAGGAACAGAAAAGGATGGACAAGTATCTCAGGATTATTGCATATATTGCTACGAATTAGGAGAGTTTAAACAGCCAAATATAACTGTTGATATGATGATTTCTTTATGTGTACCGCATTTAAAAGAAGAAGGTATGGTAGAAGAAGAGGCACGACAAATGTTAGCTTCGTTTTTACCTAATTTAAAAAGATGGCGAACACGAGAGGTCAAACAACCAGTTATAAAGGAAAAACAAAGTTTTCAAATAGTAGGGATAACAGCGCGCACAAATAATGCGAATGAATTAACTCCTACAGCGAAAATACCACAATTATGGACAGATTATTTTCAGCAAAATGTTGCGGGTCAACTGTTCAATCAAGTGAATGAGGGCGTTATGTATGGACTGTATTCGGATTATGAAACAGATGTTAACGGAGATTATTCAATAACGCTTGGAGTGGAAGTATCAACTGACAAAGATGTGCCAAAGGAGATGTCCGTAAAAACAGTTCCTGCCTCTAAATATTTAGTCTTTAGTTCCGAAAAAGGATCAATGCCAGACATTGTTATTAAAGCTTGGCAAGATATTTGGGCTTGGTTTGCAAATGCAGAAGTGGAACGAACGTATACTGGTGACTTTGAAGTATATGATGAACGATGCCAACCTAATGAGGCTCAAGTCGATATTTATATAGCAATTAAGTAATTTTTTAGAGCGAAGCGAAATATTACAAAAAGCCAGTCTCTTACCATCAAGTGGTAGGAGGCTGGCTTTTGTGTGTAGGCGGCAAATCTTCGATGTGTGGTTCAATATGCACGAGTACGTGACAGAAGTGATTTTCCCGCATAATTGTTCGTTCAATTTCTTCAGTAATACGGTGGCTTTCAAAGACATTTAAGTAAGGATTCACTGTCACAGTTACATCTATAAAGTACATATTGCCATGTGCGCGTCCTTTGAAATCTAAAAGCTCAATAACGCCGCTTACATTGCGAATTAAAACCGATAAAGTCTCGACTTCATCGATATCAAATGCATCTGTAAGACTTTGAACAGCTTCCCAAAATATTTCCACGGCCGTTTTTAGTATAAGAAAAGCTACAACAAGCGCTGTCAATGTATCTATGATTGGGAAGCCGAAAATTGCACCGAATATCCCGATAGCTGTACCAATGCTGACAAGTGCATCTGAACGATTGTCATAAGCGGCAGCTTTGACAGCAGCACTGCGAATTTTTTTTGATAAAGCTAAATTATAACGATAAACAATATACATTACTCCAGCACTCCCAATTGCGACAAATGCTGTTAACATAGATGGAGTTGTGCCACTTGGCTCCCATAGTCCTTTTAAAGACGCAATCAAAACTTGTAAGCCGACAACAAGCATAATAAATGATGCAACAAGTGAAGCAACCGTCTCAGCGCGCAGATGGCCATATTGGTGATTTGAATCTGGTGGTCTTTGGGCAATACGCAAGCCGATTAATACGGCAATAGATGCAATAATATCCGTTGTATTGTTTAATCCATCTGCTTTTAAAGCTTCAGATGTTCCAATGTAGCCAATTGTTAGCTTTGTCGAGCTCAGAATTAAGTAAGTAGCGATAGATAACCAAGCGCCTTTTTCCCCTTGACGTAAATTTGTATAGAGCTCCATTTTGTTTCCTCCTCGCAAAACTTTCGGGCATTATAAAACGACCCCCTTATATGAAAGGGAGCCGTCTTAGCTGTGTTATTTATAGTCTTTCGATTCTTCGATATCATTTACTAAATCAAGTTCAGGTAATTTCAGAACTTCTAAGTATAATATGTGGTGACCGTCTAGTTCTTTAGCTGTGAATTCAAAACCTTGCTCTTCAATGCTATCACCTTCAACAGCATCGAAACGCTTCGTCATGAACCAACCACCAATCGTATCGATATCATCATCTTCTATGTCAGTACCTAGCATATCATTGACGTTTTCTAGTAGCATTTTTGCATCTAAAATAAAATGATTTTCTGCAACTTCTTGTACTTCAGGGATTTCATCTTCATCAAACTCATCTTGAATGTCCCCGACAATTTCCTCGATAATATCTTCAATGGTTACAAGACCCGATGTTCCACCATACTCATCCATTAAAATAGCCATATGAATACGTTCACGTTGAATCTTGAGTAATAATTCATTAATTTGCGTTGTTTCCATAACGCGAATAATCGGTTGCATATAGTCAATCACTAGTTTATCACCATTTGCTGGGTCTTTAATGTAAGCAGTTAATAAATGCTTCATATTGACTAAGCCAATAATATGGTCTTTATCACCGTCGATAATTGGATAACGAGTATATTGCTCGACACCCATTAAATCGAATACTTCTTTAATCGTAAGCTCTTTCTCAATTCCGACGATTTCAGTACGTGGCACCATGATTTCTTTTGCAAGGCGATCTGAGAACTCAAAGATACTGTTTACATATTCATATTCTGCGTTATTAATTTCTCCACCTTTTAAACTATCCGACAAAATCATACGCAATTCTTCTTCAGTATGCGCAACTTCTGATTCTGACATCATTTTAAGACCAAATAGACCTGTTAAACCACGAGCAGAGCCATTTAATAATTTAATGATTGGATACGTAATGTTATGGAATAAAATTAATGGACCAGACAAGTTTAATGTAACAAATTCTGCTTTTTGGATGGCTAAAGTTTTTGGCGCCAATTCCCCGATAACTACATGCATAAACGTTACAATAGAGAATGCAAGTATAAATGAAAGGATAGATGTTATGCTACCGTTCAGATTTAGAAACTCGAACACTGGATGTAAAATGATTTCAAACGTTGGTTCACCTAGCCACCCAAGTCCAAGTGCTGTAATTGTAATACCTAACTGACAAGCGGATAAGTACTCGTCTAAATCCGATACAACACGTTTTGCATTTTTCGCTTTTTTATGGCCTTCTGCGACTAATTGATCAATACGGGTAGTTCTCACTTTTACGATTGCAAATTCAGTTGCAACGAAAAATCCTGTCATTATGATTAGTAGGGCGAATGCCGCCAACCTTATGGTTATTTCCAATATGTCTCCGTCCAAATAATTCCTTTGTCCCCGCCCGAATGAGGGAAGTAAACAAAGTGTACACCTCCTATGATTTAAAAAATTGTTGGATGTTTTAATCATAAGTTATTTATAACTAAAACACAAATATTGACAACGACTTTTTTATACTATTTTATGAAGCCATTACTTTTAAAAAAAATGAACATTATCTAGATGACAAATGATTGAAAATCAATATGCATTATGCTAACTTTATATGGAGCAAGGATAGTTTATTTAGAGAAAGAAGCATTTGCATCTCATATAAAACGACACGTCAAAAATCTCAAGAGTGCTTTACTTGTGGATTTTTTTAAATGAATTATTTTTAATATGCAACAAAAAAAGAGGTTGTCTCCGTATAGGAGATAACCTCTTTTTTGCGTTGATATGTATCGAAAAAATTATTGTTGGAAACGTAATTTAAGACAAGCCTTTTCTACATCATGCACAGACTCTTTTATAGGGATGGCGCCTGAAAAAGTTGAAATGATGATAGGTGCTTTATCTGTTAGCCCTTGTTGGGTAAGAATATAATGATTGCCATTGTAAATTAAATACATTTGTTTATTGGCACGTTTTCCTATTCCAGTTGGAGATTCAAAAATAGCTTTTAATTGGCTACAATACTCACTGTAAAAATTACTGCTAAAGCCAGATAGTGCTTCAAATTTTTTACTATCGATAGTGCTAGCCTCATCGACTAATCCGAAAATTTTTGCGGAAAATTCAGAAAAAAGTTCTTTTACTTTTGCACGAATTAATGCTTTCGAATTATAGTTGTTTAAGTCATCAGAAAGTGCGACTTTACTCATTGAAATAGCCTCCTGCATAAAAAACATTATAGAAATAAATTCATTTATTAAATGTATAAGAAAAATACAGGAATATCAATATAAATAAGCACTTTTCGTATAATAGCAGTGATTTTACTAGTAAATATTAGGTATTTTTAAGTGGATAAAAGCAAAAAAATATCGTTATTATTAGTCATAAATATGGAAAAGCATAAGTTCGTGAATCATTTTTTTAACATCTTCTTCATTTGGAGGAATAGGTCCAATCCATTGGATAACGCCGTCCTTTAAATATTCTGCAGCGTAACGTTCACGTTGATAGAAAAACGAAATGGCCCATCCAGGAAGCTGTGTATTTTCAAATAAAGGTTTAAAGCTAAAATGCTGAATCATATACAAACCCCATTTCTAATGATATGTATTTAATATTATTCAAGGATAGCAGGCATTTTGCAACTAAACAATTTGTAATGTATTAAAGATAGGTACAATTATGCTTTATCGTAATTAAATGGAGGGTATTTCTTTCGTTGGATTTCATTGCTCTGCTATAATGAGTCCAATAGGCGACAAAATACGCCAAAAGTGAATATGATTGAAATGAGAGGATGCTAATGGACAATTTTATAGTGACATTATTATTTATGGCAATCATCGGTGCTGCAATCGGAGGTATAACAAATCACTTAGCAATTAAAATGCTATTTCGACCTCATGAAGCGATCTATATTAAAAATTGGCGTGTGCCATTTACACCTGGTCTTATTCCAAAAAGACGTGATGAATTAGCGAAGCAGCTTGGATTGACTGTCGTCAATTATCTACTGACACCTGAGACCTTTAGGAAAAAGTTTTTCTCAAAAGATATTCAAGATAAAGTAGAACAATTTGTACAAACAAAAGTAGAAGAAACATTTTTTACGGAAGATAAAACGATTCAAGATTGGTTAACTTTAGCTGGTTTCTCCAATATGCCTGTCACGATTGAACAAAAGGTAGAGCAAATTGTAGCCGGACAATTTGAATCAGTTAAGAATACATTATCAACGAGAACAATTCGTACACTGTTATCGGAGGACATTCAACAGACGATTGATGCTAAAATTCCAGTAGCAGTGGGGCATATTTTGCAGAAAGGCGAAGATTATTTTTTATCGCCAGCTGGAGAAATGACGATAAAGGCGATGATTGATGACTTTTTATCGTCAAAAGGATCACTAGGCGGTATGCTTAATATGTTTTTAGGTGATTCTTCGTCACTTATGGGTAAAGTACAACGTGAGCTTGTGAAGTTTATACAGGCTCCTGGAACAACAGCGCTGCTAACGAACATTTTCACACAGGAGTGGGAAAAATTAAAGGATCGTCCAGCAATGGATTTTTTAGAGGATATTGATTTTGAACCGATATTAGCAAATTTACAAAGCTATGTAAAAGATCAATTAGCAGTTGCAGAACGCTTACAGCATCCTATTTCATATTACTGGCCTAGCGGTAGTACTTGGATGAGGGAAACAATCGTGCCTCAAATGATTGAAAAGGCATTTACTAGAGCAGAAGATAAATTAGAAGATGTGTTAAAACGCTTAAATTTACAAGAAGTCGTACGTGAACAAGTCGATTCGTTCCCAGTATCGAAACTTGAAGAGCTTGTCCTTGGCATTTCCAAGCGTGAATTTAAAATGATTACTGTACTTGGTGCCGTTCTTGGTGGTCTAATTGGTATTGTGCAAGGTTTAATCGTCTACTTTATTTAGAAAGGGGAAAAAGAAATAATGGTTAATATTTATAATGAGATTAATGCTTTGGAGGCAACTTTCCGCAAAACGGAGGAATTTAAAGCATTAGAAGAGGCAGTAGCAGTCGTAAAGGCGGATGAGGATGCAATTAAGCTATTCCAAAACTTCCGTAAGATTCAAATAGATTTACAGCAAAAGCAAATGGCTGGGGAAGATTTACAGGAAGATGAACTACTGTATGCTCAAAAAACAGCTCAGCTTGCGCAACAAAATGAGAAAATTGTAGCAATGCTTGAAGCAGAGATGAAGCTAAGTGGTGTTATCGAAGAAGTAAATCGTATTTTAGTAAAACCAATCCAATCATTGTACGAGGGTATGTAAGTAAGCATGTCTATCAGCAACATACCGTTAATGATGTTGAGGAATAAATAATCGTATATTTGCACATATAACAAAGTAAGAAGGAAAACGTGTCTCGGCTATTCGAGACACGTTTTCACTTATGGAGGGAATTGTATGCATGTTTTAATTGAATGGACTTATAAAACACCAAAGGGTGCTGGAACGATTTTACGGTCAGAAGAAATGCCTGGAGCTCAAGCGTTATTATTGGCGGAAGATATGGAACGTACAGGACGTGTTAAATCCTTACAATTTATCGATCGACAAGATACGAACTGGTCTATTAAGGAGCTAAAAGCATATCTAAAAGAAGTTGATACGGAACCCCATAATATTACTGTCTATTTTGATGGAGGCTTTGATCGTACAACTAAACAATCAGGGCTTGGGTGTGCCATTTATTATGAGCAAAATGGTAAACCGTATAGGCTAAGAAAAAATGCCTTTTCCGCGGAGCTTAAATCTAACAATGAGGCTGAATATGCAGCGCTTTATTTAGGGCTAGTGGAGCTTGAATTATTAAATGCTCATCATTTACCGATTAGCATTATAGGGGATTCACAAGTCGTTATTAATCAGCTAAACGGAGAATGGGCCGCATTGGAAAAGGATTTAGCAGGTTGGGCAGACAAAATTGACGCAAAATTAAGTGAGCTAAGCCTTCGACCAGACTATAAACTGATTTCAAGGAAAGAGAATGCCGAAGCAGATAGACTTGCAACACAAGCATTAAACGGAATTGATATTACAGGGTTGAGTGAAAGGTTAAAGGAATAACAGTGAGGGAGGCGCCGAATACTACTGACGCCTCTCTTTTGTTAAAAACTTGTCCTATGGAAAAAACAGTTTATTGGCCGTATATTTTGGATATTTTTTGGCGAACTGCTGGAAGTTTATCTTGAAATGAGTAGTATTCATGAAGTTTCGTGCTAATCGTAATTCGTCAGAGTATAAAAGGATATGGTGGAAATGCTGTTGAATAAAGTTCCTTGCATGTTTATAATGCTCGTTGATAGAGATAGCCCCGTACATTTCTTGATGATTCATAATATAAATAAAATCACAAAGAACTTTTTGTTCGCGATATTTAAAAAATATGGTGAAATACATTGTCTTTTCGTCACACCGTTGTAAATCAAAATGATGGAAGGCAACTTCTATTTGCTGAATAAAGCTAGAAACAGAAGAACCGTTTTCTATTAATACACCCACTATCAACACCACCTTTCCTAAAAATTATAGGTAATAATAAATAAATTGTCTATAATTAGTCTAAATATTCTGTTAATCATAACTTGAAAATAGTAGCTTTGCTTATACTTATAAAAATTTGTTAAACTATTGAGGCAATCATTAATTTAGTAATGTACATTGGAATATTGAAAGAAGAGAGCGAAAACAATGAAAATTATTCAAATAGATCGAAAGTATCCTGAGGATTGGATTCGCGTATTAAATCATATTGCGAATTTGTTTTTTGAGGATTCAAAGTTAAGTACGACTGCGCAGGAAGCCGATATGTCCGTTGCTTTCAGCTACCGAGTTGATGAACATTTTTCTATCTATACTAGCGCGGTGCTTGAGGTAGATGGTAAACGTTACACGAATGATTACCATATTGATTATGCGATGGAAGCGGTTGGTCGTGAGCAAAATATTCGACTGAAACGTGCACTATCACATGTGTTTTTAAATGTGCTAGAACAGCATACTGGTATGCATCAGCAATGGGGGATTTTAACAGGTGTGCGCCCGACAAAGCTTTACCATAAATTCCGCCAGGCAGGTATGGATGATAGAGAAATTGAGGAGGTACTCGTACGTGACTTCCGTTTGTCAGAGGAAAAAGTAGCACTGTTGAAAGACATTGTTGCCCGTCAGCTAGTCACTATTCCAGACTTAGACAATATCGAGAAGGAGATTAGTGTTTATATTGGCATTCCGTTTTGTCCAACAAAATGTGCATATTGTACTTTCCCTGCGTATGCGATTGGAAGTAACCGTAAACAAGGTCGTGTAGAGACATTTTTAGATGGCTTGCACATTGAATTGCGTGAGATGGGTAAGTGGCTAACTGAGAACAATATGAAAATTACTTCAATTTATTGGGGTGGGGGTACACCAACTTCAATTGAAGCACATGAAATGGATGCACTGTATCAAACAATGTATGACGCTTTTCCGAATCCTGAAACGATTCGTGAGGTGACGGTTGAAGCAGGTCGTCCAGATACGATTACTCCAGAGAAATTAGCTGTACTGAAAAAATGGGGCATTGATCGTATTAGTGTAAATCCGCAGTCTTATACAGATGAAACATTAAAAGCAATCGGTCGCCATCATACGGTGCAAGAAACAATTGATAAGTTTTGGCTAGCACGCGAATCTGGGATGAATAACATCAATATGGATTTAATTATTGGCTTGCCGAATGAAGGGACGGAAGAGTTCCAACATTCGTTAGAGGAATCTGCAAAAATGCAGCCAGAGTCTTTAACTGTTCACACATTATCCTTTAAACGCGCCTCTGAAATGACGCGTAATAAAGATAAATACAAGGTGGCAGATCGTGATACGGTTGCTCAAATGATGCAGATGGCACAAGTATGGACGAAGGAAAATGATTATGTTCCTTACTATCTATACCGTCAAAAAAATATTTTAGGCAATTTAGAAAATGTAGGCTACAGTAAAGCGGGAGAAGAAAGCATTTATAATATTGTGATCATGGAGGAAGTGCAGACGATTTTAGGTATTGGTTGTGGAGCATCTTCAAAATTTGTTCATCCTGAGACAGGGAAGATTACACAATTCCATAATCCAAAAGATCCTGCCGCTTACATCATGACATTTGAAGACGCCATTGGCAAAAAAATTGAGCTATTAAATGAATTATATAATGTTTAAAGGGCAAAAGAGTAAAGTGTTAGATTGACTGCAATCAATCTAACACTTTTTTGGTGTGCGTATTCTGAAGAACTTAGCCATTCTTTCTTTGGCAATAGATAATATTTAGCAGAGAGCAATAGTTGATGGTAGCGGAGGCGGCGACTCCTGCGGGAACGCACGCAAAGTAAGACGCAACAAACCGCACGTTAGCGAGGGTTGCGGCTTACGGTGTGCCCGCGGAAAGCGCCCGCCGTAGCGGACATCAACCATAGCAAAAATTACGAATGACTTTTCTTTATAAGTTATATGTCCCAGACTGGTTATGATTTACCGTAAAGTGCAGGCCATTTTTAAGATGACAGCATCCTCAAAATATTGCGGATCGTAGCCTGTTAGCTCTCGAATTTTATTTAAACGATAGGTAAGAGTATGACGGTGAATATTAAGCTGTTGTGCACAAAGTTTCAGCTGTAAATTACAATCAAAAAAAGTTTGTAATGTTTCAAGTTGTTTAGCATTCATATTTTTTAGCACACGATTTTGGAATGCTTGTACTTCTTCAGAGTCTCTCTTTTTAAAAAGAGAAAATAACTCGACATCTTCAAAAAACGTAATTTCTTTATTCATAAAGGCAAATTCAAGTGCTGTTTTTGCGCCGTTATAGCAATTTGGAAGTTGCGATAAATTTGGTACAGTTGGTCCAACACCAATCTGTAATGATGGTAGTTTATGCTTTTTTTTACGTAAAGCTTTCATCATTTGTTGTTTTTTCTGCTCATCATAGTTTGTTAGTAATATATAGTATTCATGAAGCTGGCTATGACCTGAAAGAACAGGCTGCTTATAAAATAAATCCTCAAAAAACAGAGGGAGGCTATTTTCTGCAGACGAAGGTGCATCTAAGCTAAGTAATACAATTTGAAAAGGTGCTTCAAGAGAGAATGGAAGTTTTTGAATGCGTTCTTGTAAGGCGGCGTCTATCTTACTGCCGTGCACTAACGCTTCAAATATGTAATCGTTGTTTTTCCGTTGCCACTCACTTTTTGATTCCACAATCGCTTGATGTGTCATGATTTCAGTTGTTAGTTGAACAAGATTGGCAATTTCTAAAATTTCCTCAGAATCACCTGTAATACCGATTACTCCAAGGACTTCATCTTGATACATAATCGGCATATTGATGCCAGGTTTTGTATTGGGATAGGCATCGATGTTTTCCTTATTAATGATGAGTGTTTCTTTTGATTTTGCCACATAAAGTGCGCCTTCGTGTATATTTTCTACCCTCATTTTATCGCCAGAAGCTAAAATAACTCCAGTTGGACTAATAACATTAATGTTGCGACGTAATCGTAACATTGTTTGATGCACGATTTCTTCTGCTAATTTTTTTGTTAACATGCTTATACACCTCGCATAAATAAACCTCTGTTATATTACAGTTAATTTGTACATTCATTATAATGTTTTCTGAATTTATTGTCATTATAATAATTTGTAAGCGCTTAACTTTGACTAGAAGAAATTTCTTGTATGCGATAAAACTATATCGTCTGACAGCTGAGCACCAATTTAAATATGAATGGATGTAAAGTGGGGGTATCAAATGAAAGTCATAATTTGTCCAGATTCTTATAAAGGTACTTTATCTGCATTTGAAGTTGCGAATGCGATGCATGAAGGAATCATGGATGCTGATCAATCGATTGAAACAGTTATTTTACCAGTGGCAGACGGTGGAGAAGGTACGCTAGAATCCCTTATTGCTTCAACGGGAGGTAAGTATATTTCAGAAAATGTGCTCGATCCGCTAGGCAGAACAATCGAAGCAAAGTTCGGTGTGCTTGGAGATGATGAAACTTGTGTCATCGAGATGGCACAGGCTTCTGGAATTATGCTGTTGCAGGACAGTGAAAAAAATCCTGAGCTGGCATCAACATATGGGACAGGGCAGTTAATAATGGCAGCACTGAATAAAGGGTTTCGAAAATTTATTATTGGAATAGGCGGTAGTGCCACAAACGATGCTGGTATTGGTTTATTAAAGGCACTAGGCTTACAGTTTAAAAAAGATGATGGGACATCTATTGCGAATGGCGTGTCAGCATTATTAGATTTAGCATCCATTGATAATAGTCAGCTCGATGCACGATTGTCTGAAGCAACATTTACAATTGCATGTGATGTAGATAATCCATTGATTGGAGAGCGCGGCGCTACAGCCATTTTTGGCCCGCAAAAAGGTGTGAAAAAGCATGAAATTACTTATTTTGATAATTGCTTAAAGCAGTTTGCAGATATTGTGGAAAAGCAGTATCACATACGTTTACATGATTATAAAGGGGCAGGTGCTGCTGGTGGTGTAGGTGGTGCATTAATTGCCTTTTTAAATGGTACTTTTCATGCAGGCATAGATATTGTTATAGAGGCTGTCCAGTTAAAAAAACAGTTGAAAGACGCACAAATTGTTCTTACTGGTGAAGGTAAATCAGATCGCCAAACATTACATGGCAAGGCGCCATTGGGGGTGGCAATGGCTGCAAAAACAACAAACACACAGGCGATGCTATTGTCTGGAGCCATTGATGAGGAGGATAAGTCTATTTTGCTCAATTATTTTGCTGTTGTGGAATCGTTAGTAGACGAATCGACTACTGTCCAGCAAGCAATGCAAGAGCCTTATCGTTTAATTCGTCTAAAAACGAAAAAAATAATTGAGAATTATGTAAATATGGGGGATGAGTAAATGTTGTTCGTTATTATTTTAATAGGGGTAATATTTGTTGTAGTCGGAACAGCAAAGCTAAAGCTTCATCCGTTTCTAGCACTATTAATTAGTGCATTCTTTGTAGGCATTGCTTCTGGAATGCCATTATTAACGGTTGTTGAAAGTATTAATACTGGATTTGGAGGCTTGATGACAAGCATTGGTTTAGTCATTATAGCAGGAACAATTATCGGACTTATTTTAGAAAAATCAGGGGCTGCCTATCGTATGGCAGAAGTGGTATTGCGAATTGTTGGGCCAAAGCGTCCGCAATTAGCTATGTCTTTAATCGGCTATATCGTATCCATTCCTGTTTTCTGTGATTCAGGGTTTATTATATTATCGAGTTTACAAAAATCATTAGCAAAGCGCGCAAATGTTACGATTGCCTCGATGGCTGTAGCTTTGGCTACAGGGCTCTTTGCTACACACGTATTAGTGCCACCAACACCAGGGCCAATAGCAGCGGCTGGTAATATAGGGGCAGCAGATTATTTAGGAACAGTAATTGTTATTGGATTGTTAGTAGCAATTCCAGCGACTTTTGTAGGCTATTTATGGTCAGTTAAAGTAGCAACAAAAATTCGTGTGCCTGAAGATGACTTAGAGGCATTGGATTATGAAGAAATCATTAAATCATTTGGTAAAATGCCATCAACGTTTAAATCATTTTTACCGATTGTGCTTCCAATTGTGTTAATCGGGCTAGGATCAATCGCAGCATTAGTTGGGGATAGCGAAGCTACGTTTAATATGATTTTACGTTTTTTAGGATCACCAACAGTTGCTTTATTTTTAGGTGTAGCAGCAGCAATGTTGTTATTACCTGAAATAAGTGAAAAAACGTTAACTGGTTGGATAGGTGATAGCTTAAAAGAGGCTGCTCCGATTTTATTAATTACTGGAGCGGGCGGTTCTTTTGGAACGGTTATTAAAAATGCTGGCGTTGGTGAAATGTTGCAAGAAATGGATTTAGGTATGTTTGCATCAGGAAGCCTATTCCTACTTGTACCATTTATCGTAGCGGCTGCGTTAAAAACAGCACAAGGTTCTTCAACAACAGCGTTAGTTATAACATCTTCTCTAGTAGCTCCAATGCTTATGACGCTTGGTATTGAAGGCGCTGTTCCATTAGCATTGGTGGTAATGGCAATAGGAGCAGGGGCAATGACGGTTAGTCATGTAAATGATAGCTTTTTCTGGGTTATTACGCAGTATAGTGGAATGGAAGTGACACAAGCCTACAAAGCCCAAACTGTTGCGACACTATTACAGGGGCTTGTAACGATTGTGATTACGATGATTTTGTGGTGGATTTTAGTTTAATTTGCTTTAGCAGAGAGCGGCCTTCGGGTTCGCTCTCTTTTTTTGTATAATAGAAAATAGAAAGGAAGATATGTAATGAAAAAAATATTCGCTGTGCTCCTTTGTATTTTTGTATTAGCAGGTTGTACATCAGCATTAGAAACAGAAAAAATACCAGTGGCAGCTGGCCATGAAATGCGTGTGCATTTTTTTGATGTAGGACAGGGCGATTCAATTTTAATTGAGTCACCGAATGGTAAAACGATGCTCGTTGATGGAGGTGTGAAAGGGGCTGGGCAACAGGTCGTTTCACATATAAATGAACTTGGTATAGATAAGCTTGATATAGTCGTCGCGACACATCCAGATGCGGATCATATTGGCGGTTTAATCCCTGTATTGAATTCGATCCCTATTGAACAGTTTTATGATTCTGGGAAAGTACATACATCACAAACGTTTGAAGAAATGCTATCACTTATTGATACGAAAAATATTCCGTATAATGTGCCGAAAACGGGAGATAGCATTGCTTTTGATGATGAACTAGAAATAAAAGTACTGAATGCTAACGAAGATGCCTCAGATAATAATGATGCATCGATTGTGCTAAAAGTTACCTATGGAAATATTTCATTTTTATTAACAGGTGACGCAGGTGTAGCTCTAGAAAAAGAAATGATGCAACAAAATGTGAAGGCGACTATTTTAAAGGCAGGCCATCATGGTTCCAATACAAGTAGCTCTCAAAGCTTTATACAAGCAGTGCAACCAGAAGTAACTATATTAAGTTATGGCAAAGACAATAAATATGGACACCCACATGCTGAAGTTGTAGAGCGTTTACAGGCAATCGGAAGTAAAATTTATGCAACAGCCGAGGCTGGAACAGTTACTGTTTCAACAGATGGGGTAAGCTATAATGTAAGTGCGAAAGAGTGGTCAGGTGCCATTGCTGAAAAACCGAGTTTGAAACAAGATGTAGAAATTATTAGCAAGGATTTAATAGAGGAAATAGTCGCTATAAAAAACAATGGTCAAGATACAGTTTCGTTAAAGGATTGGCAACTTGTATCAATAGAAGGGAATCAAGTTTTTAATTTTCCTAATGTATCATTACAGCCAGGAAAAACAATTTATGTCACTAGCGGAACGACAGCACGTGAGGGGCAAAATTATTTAAAGTGGACAACAAGACAGATTTGGCTAAATGATGGAGATAGTGCACAATTACTTAATGCGAAAGGGGAAGTTGTAAGTGAACTCGACTAAATACACATTAGACCGCATTGAAGATGGCTATGCAATTTTTTTAAAATATCCAGAGGAAGTTGAGCAACTAATTCTACCTATCAACACTGTGAATCAATCGTTACAAGCTGGTGATCGCGTCTTAATTAAAGAAATTGATAACACTTACCATATTGACATATTAAAAGAAGAAACAGAGCAAAAGAAGGCCGAAATGCAAAGTTTAATGGACAAATTACGCCGAAAAAATTGAGTGCCAGTCACTCAAACAATTCTGAATTAAAATGGCGATGCCAGTAGCGCTAACTAAGTAAAAATCCACGAAGACTCCTGCGAGAATAGCACAAACATAAGTCGCAATAAGCCGCGCGCTAGCGGGGGTTGCGGCTTACACTGTGCCCGCGGAAAGCGTAGTGGATTTTTACGATTTAACTATGCTAACTATTTTGAAAATATGCTAAAATAAGCGATATGAATGCTTTTTGTTCAAGTAGAAAAGAAGCTAGGAGCTGACACAATGTCAATAAGTACAATTATTTTTGATTTGGATGATACGTTGTTATGGGACAAAAAATCTGTAAAAACAGCATTTGAAAAAACATGCGCATACGCAGCAACAATACATACGGTGGATTCAACTGAATTAGAGGAGGCAGTGCGCAAAGAAGCACGTGCACTTTATGAAAGCTACGAAACATATGACTATACGGTGTTAATAGGTATTAATCCATTCGAAGGACTTTGGGGAACATTTGATGATCCAACCGATTCATTTCAAAAGATGAAAGAAATTGTGCCTGGATATCGCTCAGAAGCGTGGACAAAGGGCTTAGCTGCACTTGGAATTGACGATGCAAAGTTTGGAGCCGAACTAGGCGAACGCTTTGTAGCAGAACGTAAAGTGTCGCCACTTTTGTACGAAGATACTTTTACTGTTTTAGATGAACTGAAAGGTAAATATCAACTTATATTATTAACGAATGGCGCACCGAGCTTACAAAATTTAAAGTTAGAAATTACACCTGAAATTGCTCCGTATTTTGACCATATCATCATTTCTGGTGATTTTGGAAAAGGGAAGCCAGATGCGTCCATCTTTGAGCATGTCATGGAAAAGGCGGGCATTACTGCTGACGAGGCAATTATGGTTGGCGATAACTTAAATACAGATATTTTAGGTTCATCTAGAGTCGGCATGCGTAATGTTTGGATTAACCGTGAAAACAATGTACCAACAGGAGCTGTCACGCCAACATATGAGGTAGATTCATTAACAGCCTTTTTAAAACTTGTGAAAGAGCTTTAATCCTTATGAATTAGTGCAACAAAAAATAAATATGCATAAAAGGACTGATTAATAACTAATCGGTCCTTTCAGACTGTAGACAAACTCGAAAAATTTCGAGTTTGCCTACAGTCTTTTTTCATTTTAAAATAAAAATAGATGTCTACTGCCGTTGATTTCCGCTACGTTCGGGCGCTTTCCGCGGGCACACACGTAAGCCGCAACCCTCGCTAACGCGCGGTTTGTTGCATCTTACGTTCTGTGCTTTCCCGCAGGAGTCGCCCGCCCTTCGCTCCAATCAACTTGATATGAATTGCTAGCAGTCTACTATAATTATGGCAAACCGCTTCATATGGAGGGGATGCTCGAAGAGTATAGCAAGACGAAAGTAAAAACTCCTAATTGTCGATAAAGCTTAATGAATCGCCGATAGAATGCAGGAAATCGACGATAAATTCTCCAGCTACGTTTATAGAGCTTAGGCAATGTGCGCTATCACAGTAGCGTTGCCCTCTATACGTAGAACATTAACCATAAAATTACAAAAGACAACAAGAGTGTAAACTCTAGTTGCCTTTTGTAATTTAGTCATTAAAGATCAATTGCTTTCACTTCGTCAATGTTTTCAAGTTGTGAAACGTATGTTAAATCTTCTTCCGTAACAATATTATCGACTGTTAGCATCATTACAGCTGTTCCACCAACTTCAGCACGTCCAACTTGCATTGTTGCGATATTAATATCTTTTTCAGCTAATTTTGTTGCAACGCGACCAATTGCCCCTGGTTTATCTGTGTTTTTAATGTAAAGAAGGTGTCCTTCTGGTACAACGTCTACTACGTAGTTTTCTACTTTTACAATACGTGCGCCAAGGCCATTTAATAATGTACCAGCAACAGTATGTGTTTCAGTAGCCGTTTTTACTTCAACTGTAATTAAGCTTGTGAAGCCTTTTGCAGTAGTAGTTTTATGTTCGTTAATTTTCATGCCAATACGTTCAGATAAGTAACGAGCATTGACATCATTAACGTGATTGCCATAGTTTTTAGCTAATAAACCTTTTAGAGCATTAGAAGTTAAAGGACGTACATCATAGTTTGCTATTTCACCTGCATAAGATAGATTAATTTCTTTAACTGGCTCAGCTGTAATTTGAGATAAGAATGAACCAAGTTTTTCAGCTAATTCAAAGAATGGTTCTACTTGAGCAAGTAGTTCTTTTGGAATTGAAGGCATATTTACTGGGTTTGTCACTGTACCTGTTTTGTAAAATTTAATAATATCGTTTGATACGTCAACTGCTACAGATTCTTGTGCCTCAATTGTAGATGCACCTAAGTGAGGTGTCGCAATGACTTGTGGTAAAGTTAGTAATTTGTGATCAGTTGCTGGCTCAGAAACGAAAACGTCCAATGCTGCACCTGCTACTTTACCTTCGACGATAGCCTCATATAAGTCATCCTCATTAATGATACCACCACGAGCACAGTTAATAATACGTACGCCATCTTTCATCATGGCAAACTTTTCTTTGTTAATAAGGTTACGTGTTTCTGGTAGTAATGGTGTGTGTACTGTAATAAAATCTGCCGCGGCACAAATTTCCTCGACAGTAGATTTCGTAACACCTAGCTCATTTGCGCGTTCATCAGTTAAAAATGGATCATACGCCATAATATTCATACGCTGACCTTTTGCACGGTAAGCTACTTCTACACCAATACGTCCGAATCCAACAACTCCAAGCGTTTTGTTTTTAAGCTCTACTCCTACATATGATTTACGATCCCATTTACCGTTTTTCAATGTATTAAAAGCTTGGGGAATATGACGAGCAAGTGAAGTCATCATGGCGATTGTATGTTCTGCGGCAGAGTTTGTGTTACCGTCTGGAGCGTTCACAACGATAATGCCGTGTTCTGTTGCAGCAGCTAGATCAATGTTGTCTACACCTACACCAGCACGACCGATTAATTTTAAGCTTTTCGCCGCTTCAATTACTTCACGCGTAACGGTTGTTTGAGAGCGAACTAGTAATACATCTATATCAGCAATTTTGGCAATTAATTCTTCTGGTGCTAGTCCAGTGTCGATAATAACGTTTAAGTCTAATTCTTTTTCTTGGCGTAATGGAAAAATACCATCTTCACTTAGTGGATCAGCGATAAATACGTTAATTGTTTTTGTTGCAGTAGTCATTTGTAATTAGCTCCTTTTAATAAAAAATTAGTAGTGATGTCTAAATGAGTAGTCCACAGGGGTGATGCTACAGCATGTAAACAATCTTTTTTTCGAAAAAATATAAAAGCCTTCCGCGCCTTACGAACACAACTATTGTGTCGTAAGGGGCGAAAGGCTGAAAAATATAGGTTCGCGGTACCACCCTTAATTACTGCTCGAAAAAAATCGATACAGTCTTAGCTATATGCGTAACGTGCATGTGACGGACAGGCTTACTTTTGGATGTTTCGGCATGTCTATTCGGGAGTGGAACTTTATCGTAGAAATCACTGATTTACACCAACCATCAGCTCTCTTTGGATTTTCTTGCGACTAGCGTGTCTCCGTCGTTATATTTTTGTGTGATTAAATTTGTTAACATCATAATCCCTATTGTTCACCTTTGTCAACAATAATTCAAAAAAAGATTAAAATCACTCGCTTCAAAAGTCTGAAAACTGCATATAAACGAACGAAATATTGAATTATAACTTTTATTGTTCGTCTTTTTGCAGTGGACATTGTAAGCGCTAACGAATGTGTCAAGACAGATAATATAAGGATTAAGCGAGTATAAAATGATAAAAAATTTTTGAGAAATAATTGTCGTACATTCGATTATTTTCCTAAAACTCTCTTTAATTAAGACGGAATGCGAACATTTCGCTAATGCCATATTTTTGACGAAATTATCAAACGATAAGGAGGTAAAGCGCCAATAAGAGAAGAATGTATGTAAAGAAAGATGGATTTCGATTTTTCGGGGGTGTTGGGATGAAATACGATGTAGCAATTGTCGGAGCTGGTCTGGCGGGACTCGTTGCAGCCTGTGAATTAATAGATGCAAAGAAACGTGTACTATTAGTAGACCAAGAGCCTGAAAATTCAATGGGAGGACAGGCATTTTGGTCTTTTGGTGGGCTATTTTTAGTCAATACACCAGAGCAAAAAAGGCTTGGTATTAAGGATAGCAAAGAGCTTGCGTGGCAGGATTGGCTAGGTACTGCTGGCTTCGATCGTTTGGAAGATGAGGATAGTTGGGCTTACAAATGGGCAAGGGCTTATGTCGATTTTGCTGCAGGTGAAAAATATGCCTGGCTTAAATCATTAGGCATAAAATTTTTCCCTGTTGTTGGTTGGGCTGAACGAGGTGGCTCATTGGCGGGAGGTCACGGGAATTCGGTTCCTCGCTTTCATATTGTTTGGGGAACGGGACCAGGCATTGTAAAGCCTTTTGCAGATAAAGTGAAGAAAGCGATAAAGGAAGGAATTGTTGATTTTAAGCCGAGACATCGTGTAGATGAATTTATCCAGCAGGATGGACGAATTATGGGCATAAGTGGCACAATTTTAGCTGAAAGTTTTGCCCAACGTGGAGAGCAAAGTTCACGCATTGGGGTAGGTGCTTTTTCCTATGAAGCAAATGCAGTTATTGTAGCAAGTGGGGGCATTGGGGCCAATATCGATTTAGTACGTAAAAATTGGCCTGCACGCCTTGGGACGCCGCCTAAAAATATAGTATGTGGTGTACCCGCATATGTAGATGGACGCATGTTAGAGATTACTGAACATGCTGGTGGGCGTATCGTTAATCGTGATCGGATGTGGCATTATACAGAGGGTTTAAAAAACTGGGACCCAATTTGGCCAAACCATGGTATTCGTATTTTGCCAGGTCCTTCATCTTTATGGTTTGATGCCGAGGGAAATCGCTTTGGGGCACCGAACTTTCCAGGGTTTGATACATTAAGTACATTAGAGGCAATTCAAAAAACAGGTTATGATTATTCATGGTTTATTTTAACGGAAAAAATCATTGAAAAGGAGTTTGCCTTATCAGGTTCAGAGCAAAATCCTGACTTAACGAATAAAAGCATACCAGAGTTGATGAAACGCATTTTGCCAGGACCACCCGCACCGATTCAAGCATTTAAAAATCAAGGTGAGGATTTTGTTATTGCAAACGATTTAAAACAGCTAGTAGATGGCATGAACAAGCTTGCTGGGAATGACTTGCTAGATTTTATTAAAATTAAAGAGCAAATATTAGCACGGGATCGTGAAATGGACAATAAATTCACGAAGGATTTACAAGTAAATGCCATATACGGGGCGAGAAAATATATCGGTGATAAAGTAGTACGGGTTGCAAAACCTCATAAAATTTTAGATACAAAAAATTGGCCACTTATTGCAGTGCGATTAAATATTTTAACCCGAAAAACATTAGGGGGCTTGCAGACGAATTTAGATGGAGCTGTATTTGGCATGGATGGACAATTAGTGCCAGGACTATTTGCAGCAGGAGAAGTGAGTGGTTTTGGAGGGGGCGGTGTACATGGTTACCGAGCTTTGGAAGGAACGTTTGTCGGCGGATGTTTATTTAGCGGAAGACAAGTAGGCCGCTATTTAGCAAAACAACCTTAAGTGTCAGGCACTCAAACAATTCTGAAAAAAATCCACGCAAGATCCTGTAGGAACGCACGCAAAGTAAGCCGCAACAGACCTTGTTGCGGCTTACTTTATACTGCACGAAAGTGTCAGGCACTCAAACAATTTTACCCTGTGCAATTTTTGCTATTTGTTCTTCAACTTGCTCTTTTGTCCATCCATTTTCTTCGACAAAGAAATTACGTTTTGCGCGACGACAATCGTCAGAGCAGCTTCGCATATAAAATGCCTCATGCTTTTCCTCGCATAGCATTAATTTATGGCACTCAGGATTAGCGCAGTTTGTATAGCGCTCTGTCGGTTCACCTGTGAAATAGTCCTTACCAACAACTACATGCTCAACCTGATTAATAGGTACACTGCGGCGACGATCGAAAACAAACATTTGGCCATCCCATAATTGTCCCTTCACTTCAGGGTCTTTCGCATACGTAGCAATACCACCATGAAGTTGCCCGACACTTTCACCATAGCCTTCTCGTTTTAACCAGCCAGAGAATTTTTCACAGCGTATTCCACCTGTACAATAGGTTAAAATGTTTTTACCAGCAAAGTCTTCTTTATGCTCTTCCATCCAAGCAGGAAGATCACGGAAGCTTTCAATATCAGGACGCACCGCATTGCGGAAATGTCCTAGGTCAAATTCATAATCGTTACGTGCATCAATAATAACCGTATTATCTTCTTGCATACGAGTCATAAATTCCTTTGGTGTTAAATAATCTCCAGTTAATTCTAAAGGGTTAATATCATTTTCTAAGCCAAGGTGTACAATCTCCGTACGAGGTCGTACATGCATCTTTTTAAAGGCATGTCCTTCTACCTCGTCGATTTTCCACATTATATCACTAAAACGAGGGTCTGCTTTCATATAATTCATGTAGCTTTCAGTTTGCTCAATCGTACCAGAAACCGTACCATTAATGCCCTCCAAGCCTACTAAAATTCGACCAAGTAGACCGACTTCTTGACAAAAAGCTAAATGCTCTTCGGCAAATGCTACTGGGTCCTCAATAGCAACATATTTATAATAAAGTAATACACGAAAGTCCTTTTGTGACACAAAAATACCCACCTTTAATTTCAATATTCGACATTAAATATAGCATAACAACGACTATTTTGCGTAGGAGAGAAGGAGTTTTCAGAAAAAACACGAATAGTACATAGTGAATGACTATTCATATTCGGGGGTGTAGGACATGGAATTTTCAACAATTACATTAGAAAAGTTAGAGCGTCGTGCTACATTAACACTAAATCGACCACAGGCTATGAACGCGATGGATGATGTAATGATGCGTGAATTAGCTGAGTGTTTTGAAGCATTACAGCAGGAGCAAGAAATACAGGTTTTAGTTATTCGTGGGGAAGGGAAGGTCTTTTCTGCGGGCGGTGATATTAAGGCAATGCTTGATCCAACTAAGCCATTAAATATTGATGAGGCGATGGTATATTTAACACGTATCGTCAAAGCGTATTATCAACTACCGATGATTGTTATAGCTGCGGTTCATGGTGCATCAGCAGGCTTAGGCTTTAGCTTAACACTAGGGGCAGATATCGTAGTTGCTTGTGAAAATAGTAAGCTAGCTATGAATTTTATAGGGATTGGGTTAATTCCAGATGGTGGTGGTCATTTCTTTATGAAGGAACGACTTGGTACTGTGAAAGCAAAGCAAATGATTTGGGAAGGCAAAGTGCTTACAGCCGAAGAGGCACACAATGTAGGCTTAATCGATTATGTGGCACCTGAAGGGTCCGTTTTTGCAGTGGCTGATCAATTAGTTGGAAAGATGCTAGCATCTCCAATTGCTTCAATGATTACGACGAAAAAGATTTTACATGCTCAAAACTTGCCACAGTTAGAAAATATTTTAGCGATGGAAGCACAAGGGCAATCTGCTATGCGTAAAACGGCTGATCATTTAGAAGGTATACATGCATTTGTTGAGAAAAGAACACCTGTCTTTGTAGGACAGTAAACATGTAGCTTGGCTTACAGGCTGAACACGACGCAAGCCCCATCACATAAACTTTTGTAGCGAGACAAGTGAGATTCCGTTTCGGAGGCTCTGTGCTTGTTCATAAAAGTAAACGTGGTGGGGCTTGCCATTTTTCTTTAAAAAGCTATTTAAAAATATTGTTACTGTGTTAGACGCCTAGTATTTTTTAGGTGTCTTTCTACTCTCATAGTTTAAACATGGAATAATATTAATTTTCCAGAAGAGTTGACAAGGCGATGTGTTTTTTCAGCAACGCCCTTTTCTACGATTTGTTGTTGACCATTTACTTTTGCAGCTTCATCGCTTTCAAATGTCCAAGTTTCATCAAAAAGTGTTTCCCCAGTTTTTTCAAAAGCTGTAAAACGATAATTATTCATAAACAAACCCCACCTTTTTTTGAATATATATCTATTATACATAGAAGAAATATAAACTTCACGGTATATCTAGCGAATATTTCGATAAATTACGAAAATTGTGGAAAATTTAGTACAACATGATCCTGAATAGTCTAGCAATTCGTTTCTCATCTAACAGGAAGTATGATAAAATAGAACAAATATTCGCTTTTGAATACTCTCGTTATACATGGCTCAAATCTTCCTTGCCTTGTAGACGCAAAACGAAAAACTAGACGAAATGATGAACAAAGGTTTAATTAATATGTAGAGGTGATTGGATGTCCGCAATTCGTTTTTTCCATATGGCAGATTTACATTTAGATAGTCCTTTTAAAGGCTTATTTGGATTACCTGAGAAGAATCTAAAAAAAATTCGAGCAAGTACTTTTGAAGCATTTGATAAAATTATTCAGAAGACAATCGAAGAAAGACCAGATTTCCTGCTTATTGTAGGGGATCTTTATGATGGCGAAAATCGCAGTTTACAGGCACAAAGACGTTTTCAAGCAGCAATGGAGACGCTATTTGAACATAACATTCCCGTCATAGTCAGTTATGGAAATCATGACCACTTACATGGTTCTTGGACACGATTTGCTTTACCGAGTAATGTTTACGAATTACCAGCTGATACAAGTGTTGTGCAATTAAAAATACGAGGTCAGCAAGTAAATATTTATGGCTTTAGCTATGGTGAGCGCCATGTCAAGGAATCGATGATTGATAATTATCCTGTTGCACATGATCAGCATGCAATTCATATAGGGATGCTGCATGGCAGTGAAGCAAGTGATTCTTCGCATGCGGTATATGCGCCATTTAAAAAAGAGCAACTTCTTGAAAAAAGATACCATTACTGGGCACTTGGTCATATTCATAAACGACAGCTATTACACATGGAACCGCCGATCGTTTATCCAGGTAATATTCAAAGTCGACACCGAAATGAGCAGGGAGTGAAAGGTTTTTACGATGTAACCTTATCGCAAACATCTGCTGAATTAACTTTTATACCAACTTCTGCTGTTGTCTATAATATAGTGGAGGTGGATTGCACCGATGTACTTCATGCAAATGAATTACTACTAAAATGTGAAGAGGCCATCGCTACTAATCGAATGGCATATGGAGCATCCGTAATTGAGCTTCATTTGAAAAATATAGATGAAGAAAGTGAAGCGTTATTTGAACATGCTTCGGTAGAAGAATGGCTTGAAACAATTCGGGAGTCAGAAGAGGGGGTTGAGCCAATGGGATGGGTGCAGAAGCTTATTTTGCATAAAGTTTCATCTTCATATGAGTCAACTGCGATGACTGAATCAGTAATAAGTGTAATGGAACAGTGGGATATTTCGGATTGGAAAGATATTTTAAAGGATTTGTACCAGCATGCGAGTGGGGCAAGATTTGTAGAACCTTTAACTGAACGGGAAATCGAACATTTGAAGCTTGATGCGCAGGAGTTATTAACCGATGAAATTCAAAGGGCGTGAAAACTTTGCTAACGATACAGAAAATCCATATTTACGGCTTTGGTAAGCATGAAAATATCACAATCTCTTTGCAAGACGGTGTTACGATTTTTTATGGCATGAACGAGGCAGGCAAAACGACTATTCAACAATTTATTTTGCAGATGCTTTTTGGATTTCCAACAAAACAGCAAAGCCAGCGAAAATATGAGCCAAAAACATCACCGAAATTTGGGGGTCAGCTAACCATACTTCACCCAATATATGGTCAATGTACAATTGAACGTGTAAAAGGAAAGGCTACTGGTGATGTTACTGTCTATACAGAAGATGGTATGAAAGGGCATGACGAGCTTTTAGCCAAGCTTTTGTACGGCTATTCACGTTCATCATTTGAAGCGATTTTTTCCTTTTCAATTCATGAACTGCAAGGAATCGAAAAAATGTCAGAGGACGAGCTGACACATCTATTGCTTGCATCAGGGACGACTGGCATTCATCGGCTATCTGCGCTTGAAAAAAAATTAGAAAAAGACGCTGGAGAGCTTTTTAAAAAATCTGGTAAACTGCCAATCATCAATCAAAAAATCGAAAATTTAAAGCAACTTGAAAAAGCCATTAAAAAAGAACAGGCTACAATTCATACATTTGAAGATAAATCACTCAAATTACAGCAACTTGAGCAAAGACTGAAGGATTTAAATAAACAACAAAAAACGCTGCAACAAGATTGGCAACAACTGACGGTCATAAAACAGGCAATGCCACTTATTGAGCAGCAAGATGCTTTACAGCAATCATTTAAAAATTATGAACATGTCCAATTCCCTCCAGAAGGAATTCGACGTTATGAACAGTTAAAAGATCGACTGACGCACGAAACATTACAGCTAACTCAACTAGAGGAACAATATCAAGCTTTAAAAAGTAAGCTTCAATTGACGGCAGATGAACAAGCAATTGACGAGATGGCTAGGCTGATGAATAAAGAAGCAACTTGGAATCAGCTCCTCGTTAAAGAGCAGAACCTTCAGGACGAGCTGTTTGTACTAGAGCAAGACGTTGAAGCCCAGTTTCGTTTATTGGGTGTACACGAAATGGAAGCTCAAGCAGCTCTTATAGAGGAAACAGTTTCTTTGCAACAAGAGGAACAATTTCAACGGCAGTTGACTGTATTACACGAAGCAGAGGAAGAGCTAAAGTCTTATCTACAATCTTTAGAGCGAATACACGAGGAACTAGATAGCATTGCTCGGCAGAAAAAGCAACTTCAGCAGGAGTCATTATCCGCTGAAGAAGAACATATTTTAGCAAAGTGGCCTCAGAGAAAGGGGCGCTTGGAACAACTGCGTCATGTTCAATCGCAACGCTCGAAACAAAAGCAACCAATGCTTTTTGTTATGCTTGTGTTAGCTATAAGCATTGTTGCGCTTATTTATGGCGTCTTAGAAAAAAATTGGGCTGTAATGGTTATTGGGGCTATGTTATCGTTACTATTTTTATTGTATTTAAAACAAGCGAAACAAGCAGAGGATGGACCTCCAGAGCACAATAGTCAATTACTGAGAGAACTAGAGCAAGAAGAAAATATTGTTCAAGTATTACTTGTGAAAAAGCAACGTCTTGAAGATCGATGGATACTAGCCAATGAGCAACAGCGTGATAAAGAACGACAGTATGCACAGCTCGAACTTAAAATACAACAAGCTGAACAAGTAAGCGCCGAGGCAACTCATTCGTTGCAAAACTTTTTGGAGCGTTTCCGCCTAGAGGGAAATGTACCACGCTCGCTATTACCAGAGTTATTCATGCGTATTCGTGGGGTACAGGAGTTGGTAGTTAAAAAAACAAGCATCTATCAACTATTACATGTTATACAATCTGAAAAAAAAGAGCTTTATGAAATGCTACAACAAGTTTTAAAAAATGAGTATAGTGAGCAGGAAATTTTTGTCCATCTACGCTCAACCTATTTTGCAATTCAGCAGGCGCAACAACAGATGCTGCAAACAAAGGAACAACTTGCTCAAATCGATTCAAAAATACAAGAAGTACAACCACTTTTAGTAAACTATGAAGCGGCAATAGCACAATTATTTCTTGATGCAAATGTAGAATCAGAAAACGCATTTTACGAAGCATATGAACAATATCAACTTCAGCAAAAGCTGCAGTCCGAACTACAAGCGATTCAATATCAATTAGACTCATTAGATATGCAACAGCAAGAAAGCTTTTTAAGTGCGGAACAACTTCAAGAAAAAATACAAGCTTTGGAAGAAGTACGCAATGCTCTACGAATAGAAATTGAGCATTGCCTGGAAGAACGAGCAGCCTTGCAGATTGAGAAGGAACATTTACTTAACGATGAACAATATGGTTTATTGTTGCAACAGTTTGAGCAAGAGAAAGCAATATTGCAACAGCTAATGGCACAATGGGCTTCTAAAAAAGCGTTAGCAACAGCTATTCATGAAACATTATTCCGTTTGCGTGAAGAAAAATTACCACATGTACTTACACAGGTTAATGCTTTCTTCCATTCGTTAACAGGTGGTCGTTACGATAAACTTTTCATTCATGAGGAAGGCTATTTTGAAGCGCATGCGGTTTCTGGCTTACGCTATCATGTAGCAGAATTATCACAAGCTACAAAGGAGCAAGTCTATATTTCATTGCGAATGGCATTAGCGAAAACCCTTGCAACTTCAGCGCCATTTCCGTTTATAATGGATGATCCATTTGTCCATTTTGATCGAAACCGTACAAACAAAATGGTACAATTAATGAAAGAAGTAGGATATGAACGTCAAATTTTGTATTTTACTTGCCATGAAGAGATGCTCGAACTTTGGCAAAAAGAGCAAATTGTCGATCTAGGAGCACTAGCAAATGAAAGGGGAGTGACGTCAACATGAAAGGTATTACGACGCTCCAAGTTGGAGAATCAGTTGATCAATTTTTATTAATTAAACAATCGACAAAAGGGGTTACCACTGTAGGGAAGCCATTTATGTCGCTGTTACTACAAGATAAAAGTGGAGATATTGAAGCAAAACTATGGGATACAAACGAAGACCATGAAAAAATGTATCACGCAGAGGCGATAGTACATGTAGGGGGAGAAATTCATGACTATCGTGGCAAAAATCAATTGCGCATTAAAACGATTCGTGTGGCAAAGCCTGAGGAGGGAATTGCCGTTAATGATTTAGTTCCTTCTGCTGCTACTCCAAAAGAACAGCTTTATGAGGAATTGACACAATTCTTCTTTGATATTAAAAATCCAAATATTTCACGTATCACACGTGCAGCTATTAAAAAGCATCAGGATGCTATTTTAGTATATCCTGCAGCAACGAAAAACCATCATGACTATGCATCAGGCTTATTAGATCATATGGTATCGATGTTAAAGCTAGGGAAAGCCATTGCTGATTTATATCCAACGTTAAATCGGGACCTATTATACTCGGGTATTATTTTACACGATATCGGTAAGGTCGTTGAATTATCAGGTCCAGTGGCAACAATGTACACTGTGGAAGGTAATTTACTCGGTCATATTACGATTATGGTCAATGAAATTGCCAAAATTGCTAGTGAGCTGGAAATTGAAGGCGAAGAAGTGATGCTGTTACAACATCTAGTGTTATCGCATCATGGAAAAGAAGAATGGGGAAGCCCGAAAAAACCTATGATTCAAGAAGCGGAAATCTTACATTATATTGATAATATCGATGCGAAAATGAATATGCTTACGCGTGCATTAGGGAAAACAGCTCCTGGAGAATTTACCGAGAGACTATTCCCACTCGATAACCGATCATTTTACAAACCAAATATTGAGTAAAACGAAAAGGGTTACGCCTTTGATGGCGTAACCCTTTTTCATATAGTAAAACAATGACTATTTAGATTCTTTGTCTTTACTTTCATCGGCTGCTTTTTTAGCTGCTTCTTCATCTGCTTTTGCTTGTTCTTCACTTGTTGTTGTAAAAGATTCTAATGCTTCTTTTAATTCTTTATCAGATGTTTTAAAGTCAGCATCTTTTGCTAATTGGGCAATGATGTCTTTTAACAATGTTTGTGCTTCACCAGTTTGAGTAAGCTTGTTTAACATTGTTGTACGAATTTTTTCTTCTTCATCTTCAAATGAGCCTACATCTTTTACATCGCGCTTTTCCGTAATTTCAATTACGTGGTAGCCATAGCTTGATTTAATTGGCTCACTTAATGTGTTTAATGGAAGTTCATAAGCCGCGTCATTGAATTCATCTACCATAGAACCAACTGTAAACCAACCTAACTCTCCGCCTTTTGCTGCAGAACCAGTATCAGTTGAGTATTCTTTTGCAACATCAGCAAAAGAAGCGCCGCCTTTAATTTTTTCAATCGCTTCTTTCGCAGTTTTTTCATCTGCTACAAGAATATGGCGACCATTTAATTCTGTTTTCATTTGCTCATAATATTTTTTTACGTCTTCTTCTTTAATGGCTTTGTCTTTTAAAGCTTTTTCTTGTAGAAGTTGTACACGTAAAGAATCTTTAAAGCCTTGTTCTGTTAAGCCGTTTTCTGCTAGTGCTTGTGCAAAGCTATCGCCGAACTGTGATGCAGTTGCATCATATTGTTCTTTAATTTCTTTGTCAGTCACTTCATATTTGTCTGCTAATACTTTTTCAGTCACCATTTGTTGTAATACATATGAGCCTGTTAAAGTTTTTGCTTTTTCATTAAAATCAGATACTGAAATATCGCCTACTTTAGATGTAACTAATGCTTTGCTGTCGCCTCCACTACAAGCGCCAAGAGCTAAAATTGAGGCTGCTAATGTTAAAGATAATACAGTCTTTTTCATATGGATATTCTCTCCTTAATTCATTTCGTCCATTTTTTACTATAACATAAACGTTTTAAAAACAAAATGGTTCCCCCTTGAGTATAGCCTAAATTTCAATTTTCAAAGCGCATAGGATATAGAAAAGAAAGGGGGTGAAGTTATGAGCAACGGAGGATACGGTGGTGGCGGTGGCTACGGCTCAGGCTTTGCTTTATTAGTTGTGTTATTTATTTTATTAATTATTGTTGGTGCAGCGTTCCTATACTAATTAATAAAATGCCGAAAAGCTAAGGATATGCTGTTCCTTAGCTTTTCTTATCAATATCTAGGCATTCGCTCCGCACGCACGGGTCGAGGCCGAAAGAATTTTGGCTTCAATTAATTTCCCATTGCTGCATGGATGTTTTAAATACATGACCCGCGTGCGGACTGGCGCGGATGCAACTACATTAGACTGCAAACAAAATATCTACGTAAAATGAAACAAGTAAAATTGTGATAAGTATATTGATAGTTCGGAATATCTTTGGTTGGTTTTCTTCGGGAATTTCACGTCGCATACACAGTGCGTAGGTCATGCGATTGATTTGAAATAAATAGAATACCGAGAATAGAACTACAATCATTAATAGCAAGTCTATTCCTCCCCTCTTTCAGTATTATTAGCATATCAAAAAACATTAATAAAACACAAGTACAAGCGAATCAGTTAATTGTAGGCGGTACTAAAATTTCATAGCCCTTCGGTGTTTCTTCAATTTGGGCATCTTTAGGTGAATTCAACAAATATTTCACGTAAAGAATATCAATTAAACATAAACTACAATGATACGCTAAAAGTAATGTTCCATAATGTGTATAGGCAGGCAGAAGCCATGTACTAATGACGATAATTGTATTTAATACAATAAATGGTGTAAGTAATGCGAAAATATAGCGGTTTTTCGATAATGGCTCACGAATGCGCATATGCAGTATAGGAATAACGTAAAACTGTTTCCGTACACGTAATTTGAGATGCTGGCGTAAGTCATATAATGCTAGAAAGTGTAAACATTTATGAATAGGATAAAGAGCAAGGACGGCAATAACAAATAGCCAAAATAAATGATCATTATAATATTCATCGTTAAATAAATTAAATGTCACATAGGACACGGAAAAGACAGTGAGAAAAACAATAACAGCCATTATTATAATACGAGTCGTTCCATAATGATGTTCAAGGTTTAAAATTTTCCAACAGTGCACGTTAAATATCAACTCCATAATAGGGAAGGTTCCTATTCAATGTAAATTGATTTCTATAAGATTGCAAGAGAAAGGAGGTATTTCAGAAATGTTTCTGAAATGCCTCCTTTTTTAGCATATATTATCCTTTTACAGTAGAACGTTCTTCTAACGTGTCAAAGGAATCACGGAAGTGTTGAAATGAACGTTCAAAAATATCAATAAAGTCCTCACCGTAAATATTACGAATAACAGCCATTACATCTAAAAATTCTGGGAAGCGACCATATAAATCTTTCAAAGCTAACGAGCCCTCCAGCACAGAATGGTAAGTGTTATGATAATTGCTATTCATTTCAATAATAAGGTCTGTCCCTGTTTCAGTTAGTTCTACATAAGTATTTCGTTTGTCATCATCGCGTTTTGAAAACTTTAATAATCCACGTTCCTCTAACTTTTTTGAAAAGTTAAATGCTGTTGAAACATGCATTACACCAAATTTGGCTACATCTGAAATGGAAGCCCCTTTTAAATGATATGAGATCCACAAAATATGGTGCTCGTTAATGTTTAAATCGTATGGTTTAATCCATTGTTGCCAATCTTTTTCAACTGCTTTCCATAAAGCTTTTGATAATTGTGCAATTCTTTGACTGTATAGCATTGCTTCTTTTTGAGTGTATAATTCCTCTGACAAAGCCATCACCTACTGCTTTCTTTAACGTTTTAAAATTATTATAGCAATAAAGAAAAAAAGTTTAAAGTTAGAAAAATTAAAAAATTGAAAAGTGGTTAAAAAATAACAATTTGAATATTATTTTTGGTAAAAAAACAGGTTTTATTACCGTGTTATAAAACTTTATGCCTGTGCCTTTTCTTCTGGTTTTTTCTTTTTATCGGTGAATTGTGCAATGTTTTTCTCGATTTCGTTAATTGAATTCTGTAATGCATCTATTTCTTGTTGTAAATTATTCTTTGTCGGTTCGATTTCTTGTGTAAAGACAGTAATCGAATGTTTTAGATCATTTATTATTTGTGGTATATTATTTTTCGCTTCATTTGTTAAAGTGCCTACAGATTGTTTAACATTGTTGACTTGATGCTTTACATCTTGAAGCTTAAGTTTTGCACTATCAGTATTAGAAAGTATTGTAGAACGTAATTGTTGGCCTGATTGAGGTGTTGACAAAAGGACCGCAATTGCGCCTCCGATTATACCTGTTGTTAATCCGAATAAAAATGGTTGTGCTTTCATAGTAAATACCTCATTTCTATATTTGTTATCTTTCTTCTATTAAACCATGAAATCAGTCGATAAAAAAAGAAAAAAGAAGCTAAACGAGTGATTTTGCCTCACTGTTTAGCTTCTTCCCTTATATTAAAGCTTAAAACGTCTTACGTTTATAATGCTTGCGAAATTGCTGTGTTGAATTTAGAACGCTTCACTAGTTTGGCAACGATAGGATAAATAATAACAAATGCTACAACGTTAAAGGCAACAGCTGGTATTACAACCCCCACAAACAGCACCGTAAACGTTGCGCCTACATTAGCGTTAAATACAAATAGCGCAACAGATAAAAAGACAGATCCCGACAAAATCGTACCTAAGCCAACTAAGACAGCGGATATAGCAAAATGACTTGTCACTTTTTTTAGCATAATGAGTATTGCTAAAAACACAAAGCCTGTAACAGCTTTATCGATAATATTTGGGATAAATCCTGCTGGGAATGTTGTAAATAAACCTGAAAGTACCCCTGTCGATAAAGAAAGTAAAAAAGTTTCTTTTATTGAAGGGAACAATAAAATGCCGATAAACATCATTGTTAACATGAAGTCAGGCTTCATGCCATTTACCATACCTGGTGTGACCACATAAAGGGCAGCACCGACACCGACTAAAAGCGCCATTAACACTAGATTTTTTGTATTCATTTCTAATCTCTCCTCAACTATGCTAATCTAATTGTTTCCTAACGTGTCCTCATGACCGTTAGCGAAACTTATTTGTGATTGTACGCTAAAATGGATCGTTTGACAATAGCGTTCCATTTTCATAACTAAATTGTATGAGAATTGTTTGAGTGCCTGGCACTATAAATTAGCTTTAATGCTGTCGGCTACTTCTGTTAATTGCTCTGGTGTATATGTTTGTGTTTGCCAAATTAAGCCTAGGCCTTCTTTTTCATCGTAACGCGGAATAAAATGTAAGTGGTAGTGGAAAACAGTTTGTCCAGCTGCAGCACCATTGTTATTAATCGTATTCATACCGATAGGGTTAAATGCTGATTTAATGGCATTGGCAAGCTTCGGTGCGACTGCATATAAATTACGTGCTACATCTTCTGGCATTTCGAATAAGTCTTGACAGTGATGTTTTGGAACTAATAAAGTGTGACCTTTTGCAACTGGTGCAATGTCCGTGAATGCATAGACATGTTCATCTTCGTAAACTTTTGTACTTGGAATTGATCCATCAATGATTTTGCAAAATAGGCAATCGCTCATTCGTAAAATCCCCCTTAATATTTATATGTAAGTTTATTCTATCATACTCATAACTGAATCATTTGCTAATTTTTGATAAAATAATAACAAGAAGAGGAGTGAGGGTATGTCGGTATTAGAAGTGCAACATGTGACAGGTGGCTATACGAAAAAGCCTGTTATTAAAGAATTGTCATTTACAATAGGTAAAGGAGAACTTGTCGGGCTAATTGGTTTAAATGGTGCAGGTAAAAGTACGACCATTAAACATATAATCGGCACAATGCTACCAAAAGAAGGCGACATTCGTCTAAATGGTGTGACGTTAAAAGAAAATACGGACAAGTATCGGACAGCATTTTCCTATATCCCTGAAACACCAGTTTTATATGATGAATTAACATTACGTGAACATCTTGAATTAACAGCAATGGCTTACGGTTTAGATGAGGCTACACTTGCAGCTCGTTCAGAAATGTTATTAAAGGAATTTCGGATGGAAAAACGCTTAAATTGGTTCCCATCGCATTTCTCAAAAGGGATGCGTCAGAAAGTAATGATTATGTGTGCATTTTTAGTAAATCCAAGTCTGTATATCATTGATGAACCGTTTGTCGGACTGGATCCACTAGGTATCCAATCATTGCTCGATCAGATGGATACAAAGAAAAAAGAGGGAGCATCCATTTTAATGTCGACACATATTTTATCGACAGCTGAAAAACATTGTGATCGAATTATTTTATTGCATGAAGGACGTGTTCGAGCACAGGGAACGATGGCGGATTTACGACAAGCGTTTGGCATGCCACATGCTACATTGGATGACCTATATATTGCGATGACGAAGGAGCGGGACCATGAAGAACTTGCGTGATGTATGGTCCTCGCGCTTCATGCACTATATAAGTGAAGTACAAAAATATATGCAGTTTATTTTCACTGGACATATTGCGATTGTACTTGTGTTTCTTGTTGGAGCTGGGGGCTATCAATATAGTGAGTGGTTGAAAATCGTTGAGTCTGATTTTCCAGCTGAAGGGCTTATTGCCTTAATAATTGGTGTATTACTAGCATTTAGCCGCCCAACGACATTATTGCGTGAGCCAGACCAAGTGTATTTATTGCCATTAGAATCAAAAATGTCGCTGTATTTAAAAAAGGCACTTGCGTGGACGTTTTGGTCACAAGTTTGGATTGTGGCAATCGTTTATATCATTAGTATTCCTTTATTAAAGGCAGTAACAGAATTAACAACAACTAATATTTGGTTACTATTTTTACTAGTTATCGCCCTAAAGTATGTGAGTGTGCAAGGTGAATTTAGTTATCGTTATAGTGAACGCGGACATTTTGTATGGGTGGACAGACTAATACGAGCTATTATATTTGGTGTAACCGTATATATGGGGCTACAAATGCAACTTATTCTTGCATTAGTTGCAGCGATAATTGGTTGTATCTATGTATTGGTGTTTCGCAAAAAATGTGCGAACGAGCCTGTACCATATGAGCACTTTGTAAAATTAGAACAAAATCGAATGATGAGCTTCTATCGTTTCGCCAATTATTTTACCGATGTACCTCATTTACGTGGGAGTATTCGACGTAGAGCATGGCTGGACTGGTTTTATAATTTTATACCCTATCAAAAGGGGAATGCTCAAAAGTATTTAGTGTTCCGTACGTTTATTCGTACAGACGATCATTTTTATTTATGGCTCCGATTAACCGCTATTTCGGCTATTATTGCAGCCTTTGTGGATATTCCTTTTGTTACATGGTTTATTGCAGGTGCATTGAGCTTTGCGACGACAATTCAGCTAAAGCAAGCATTATTAGCTAGCGGTGAGTTTCGGATGGACATGCTTTATCCGCTGCCAGAGGGTGCGCGTAAAGTTGCTGTTATGCAAGTTGTGCGTCTGACAATGATTGCGCAAGCGATTATTGTTACTCTATGCGGAGTAACGCAGCCGATGTTTTATGTAACAGCAATAATCATTTTTGTAGTTAGTGAAATAACTGCAAAGGTGTCAAAACCTTAAAGACAAACGTTACTATTGTATATTAAAAGAAAGCTCATTTTGCCCGAAATAGATTAGGCAAAATGAGCTTTCTTTTTATTATTCCACGCCTTGATATTCAAGCGCAGCGCTTAACATAACTTTGGCTGCAACTAGCATACCTTTTTCATCAATATCAAATTTCGGATGATGATGTGGTGCATATTCTACAGGTGCGGCCCCTGTGAAGAAGAAAGTACCTGGTTTTTCCTCTAAATAATAGGCGAAGTCTTCGCCACCCATCGTTGCTGGTATTTCAACAACATCACAAATGTCTTGTGCGATATCGCGAACAAATAGTGTTTCTTTTTCATGATTCACAATCGCTGGATAGCCTTTACGATAGTCTAGCTTAATTGTGCAATCTTGTGCAATTTCAGTTCCGTGTACAACGCGCTTAAATTCACGTTCCATCGTTTCACGGACTTCTTTATCAAACGTACGGATAGTCCCATTTAAATAAGCTGTATCTGCAATAATATTATCCGCATTCGAGGCAACGAATGAGCCAACAGTAAGAACAGCTGATTCAGTTGGAGCTACTCGACGTGCTACAAGTTGTTGCAAGTTCATGACAAGCTGAGAGCCGATAACGATGGCATCTTTCGTTTGATGTGGATGAGCGCCATGCCCACCTTTACCTTGAATTTTTAACTCAAAGCTATCCACTGCAGCCATTAGTGGACCAACACGGTAACCGATCATGCCCGTCGGATGATTGGAAGATAAATGTGTACCAAATATAGCGTCAACACCGTTAAGTGCACCTGCTTGTATCATACCGATAGCACCGCCTGGGTCTGCTTCTTCAGCATGTTGATGTATCAGCACATATTCACCTGCTAACTCATCTCTCATTTCCCATAAAAGTTTCCCTATTATTAATAAAGTAGCCGTATGACCATCATGACCACAAGCATGCATAACACCATCTACCTTTGATTTGTAAGGGACATCTTTTTCGTCTTGAATAGGAAGTGCATCAAAATCAGCACGTAAGGCAATCCTTTTACCAGGCTTGCTACCTTTAATACGTGCAATCAGTCCATAGCCGCTAATATTAGGTTCAACTGGGACACCAAGCTTTTGATAGTATTCAATAATATAGTTTGCTGTTTCTTTCTCTTGGAAGCTTAGTTCCGGATGCATATGTAGATGGCGGCGAATGGCCACCATTTCATCAAAATGAGCATCAATTTTATCGAGTAATTGTTGATTCATAAGTAAGTGCTCCTTAAAAAAAATTATGCCTCGTCGTCTTCTTTCGGGACAACAGTATAGGTTGTAACATAGGATGCGGCAGAGAAAATATTTTGTTGTCGCACACCAGTTGGTTCTTCACGTTGGGCATGTGCTGTATTATACGCTTTTGAGCTTTTCCATGCTTCAAATGAGTGAGGTCCATTCCATTGTGTCAAAACAATGTATGTGTCACCATTTAATGGCCGTAACAGTCGGAACGCTACAAAACCAGGCTCGTTCTCAATGGCACGTGCACGATTTAAAAAACGATGTTCAAAAACAGGTTTCCCTTCATCTGTCACTGGAATATTATTGAACACGAAAAAACCGCGTTCTTCTAATTCATTTACCGAATCTAACACTTCAAATTTACGAGGTGTAGCAAATACAGATTTTCCTTCAGTTTCATGGATGAGCACAGAATTACCCTCACCATGCATTAAAATCATATGTTCGTCAGGGTACTTATTTTTCACTTGTTCCATAAACTCTCCTGTGCCAGAAGTTATATAAATATTCATTGTTTTGCCCTCCTTATAAATGTCTAAGTAATCAGTGATTAACTCCATTTAAGTGTAAGTTACCCGCTTTGTCAAAAAAGAAAGCATGGAGAAAGAACAATTTTATGACATTTCACTAGGAAAACTATACAATAGCAGAGGAAGCGTTTACTATTGAAAACGGATATCAATAATAATGGAATAAACAAGTGATTTTTTTTATGATACGAATTTCATCGAGGGGAAGGAAATAATCAATGACAACACTTTTTAATGATACACTTCTACGTGCTGCACGCGGAGAAAGGACTGAGCATACTCCAGTCTGGTATATGCGACAGGCAGGTCGTTCTCAACCAGAATATCGTGCAATTAAAGAAAAATATTCATTAGAGGAAATTACACATCAACCTGAGCTTTGTGCGTATGTAACACGTTTACCGGTCGAAAACTATAATGTGGATGCAGCGATTTTATATAAAGATATCGTAACGCCTCTTCCAGGTATCGGTATTGATGTAAAAATTAAAGCTGGTGTAGGTCCAGTTATTTCAAACCCAATTCGCACAGTATCAGATGTAGAAAAATTAGGTGAGTTCAACGCAAAGGAACATACACCATTCGTTTTAGAAACAATAAAAATATTATCAGAAGAACAGCTTAATGTGCCATTAATAGGTTTTGCAGGAGCACCGTTCACATTAGCGAGCTATATGATTGAAGGCGGACCTTCTAAAAACTATAATAAAACCAAATCATTTATGGTATCGGAACCAAAGGCATGGTTTGCATTAATGGACAAATTAGCAGACATGATTATTGCGGACGTTTCGGCGCAAGTGGAAGCGGGGGCAAAAGCGATACAAGTATTTGACTCATGGGTAGGAGCCTTAAGTGTTGAAGATTATCGTGTGTTCATTAAACCTGTTATGACTCGTATTTTTGGTGAGTTAAAAAAAGAAAATGTACCGCTTATTCAATTTGGAGTTGGCGCAAGCCATTTAGTAAAAGAGTGGCATGATTTACCGATTGACGTTGTGGGCTTAGATTGGCGATTACCAATTAAAGACGCACGTGCAAAAGGAATTACAAAGCCCGTACAAGGAAACCTAGACCCTTCATTATTACTTGCTGATTGGTCAGTAATAGAAAAACGAACAAAAGATATTATCGATCAAGGTTTAGAAGTACCAGGTCATATCTTTAATTTAGGCCATGGTGTATTCCCAGAAGTTGATCCAGCAGTATTGAAACGTTTAACAACACTTATTCATGAATACAGTGCACAACAAATTCAAGCACGTTCTTAAAATAAGCAAAAGAGCAGATTAAATGTCGCAATTACACTATTTTTGGTGTAATTGTTGTTGACGTACAGAAATCATACAAAAAATATAGTTAAACTATTATTTAGAGGTGAAAAGGTTTATGAAAAAAGTTAAAGGTTTATTAGTAATGGCATATGGTACACCCTATAAAGAAGAAGATATTGAATCCTACTATACACATATTCGTCACGGACGTAGACCATCTGACGAGCATTTAGAAGATTTACGCAGTCGCTATGAGGCAATCGGTGGTTTATCGCCACTGGCAGCTGCAACAGAAGCGCAGGCTGAAGCTTTATGTGCACGTTTAAATGAAGTGCAAGATGAGGTTGAGTACAAACTATTTATCGGCTTAAAGCATATCCATCCATTCATTGAGGATGCTGTTGAGGAAATGGTTGCAGCAGGTATTACGGAAGCAGTTTCTATCGTGTTAGCTCCTCACTTTTCGACTTTCTCTATTAAATCTTATAATGGTCGTGCAGAAGAAACAGCAGGTGATCGCCTGAAAATTACATCTGTTGAATCTTGGTATGATGAGCCGAAGTTTATTGAGTATTGGAAAATTAAAGTGAATGAAGCGTTTGATTCGATGACTGAAGAAGAACGTGAAAAGGCATGTCTAATCGTTTCAGCACACTCACTGCCTGTGAAAATTAAAGAAATGGGCGATCCATACGAAGACCAATTAATTGAAACTGCTCGATTAATTCAAGAAGCTACGGGCGTGAAAAATGTAAAAGTAGGCTGGCAATCAGCTGGTCAAACACCAGAGCCATGGTTTGGTCCAGACGTTCAGGATTTAACACGTGATCTTTATGAGCAAAATGGTTATCGTTCATTTGTTTACACACCAGTAGGCTTTGTAACAGAACATTTAGAGGTACTTTACGATAACGATTATGAATGTAAAGTGGTTTGTGATGAATTAGGTGCTAACTATTATCGCCCAGCAATGCCTAATACACATCCGTTATTTATCGATGCTATGGTAGACGCCATTCATAAAAAATTAAGCTAAGCGAAAAGAAAGTGATGATGTTGGTGACTCAAAAAAGACGAAAGGTAGTTGTTGTTGGCGGCGGCATTACAGGCCTCACAGCTGCGTTCTATATGCAAAAACAAGCGCGTGCAAAAGGATTGCCGTTAGATATCGTACTTGTCGAGTCGTCATTACGTCTTGGCGGGAAAATCCAAACGCTTAGAAAAGATGGCTTTATTATCGAGCGTGGGCCAGAATCCTTTTTCGATCGCGAAAATCATGTCCAGGCACTTGCAAAGGATTTAAATATTGAAGATAAGATGATAACTGGAGATTCGGGTCCAACCTATATAGCTGTTGGCAGTAAATTATATCCGATTCCGAGCAATCTGATGTCTGGAGCAACGCCACATATCTCGTCATTCATTACATCAGGATTATTTTCACTCAGCGGTAAAATTCGTGCAGCGGGAGATTTTGTCCTCCCGCGTTCTGCACGGGATGACGACCAGCCAATAGGTGAGTTTTTTCGAAGAAGATTTGGCGCAGAGGTTGTAGAAAATCTTGTAGAACCTTTACTTGCAGGTACATTCGCAGGGGATATTGAGCAGCTAAGCATGAGATCTACATTCCCGCAGCTCTACGAATTAGAGCAAAAGTATCGCAGCTTGCTTTTCGGTATGAAACAGTCGGGTACAAATTTTTTAAGTTACAATCGGATAGCAAAGGATAAGGGGATTTTTCAAACATTTGAAAATGGCCTTGAAACGCTAATCGAAAAACTAGAAGAATCTCTACTTCCAGGGACAGTTATGAAGGGTGTTAAAGTAGAGCAAATTGACCACAGCAAAGATGGCACTGTGCAGGTCGTATTAAATAATTTTTCGCATATAACAGCTGACGCGGTTATTATTGCAACACCATATAATGTTGCGCAAATGATGTTTAGTAATCACCAACTTTTAACAGAGTTAAATACAATGAAAGCCGCAACAATTGCGACCGTGACGATGGCATTTAAAAAAGAGCAGTTAGGTGACTTAGATGCACTGTCGTTTTTTGTCTCTCGAAATAGTGATTTTTCAATAACATCTTGTACATGGATTAATCGTAAATGGCCTAATACTACTCCTGAGGACTATGTATTATTACGTAGCTATATTGGTCGTGTAGGTGACGAAACGATTGTTGCCCTATCTGATTCAGAGATTGAAAAAACAGTATTACAAGACTTAAAGAATACAATAGGAATAGATGGGGAGCCTGTGACGACGGTTGTTTCTCGTTGGAAAAATGCTATGCCACAATATACTGTAGGACATGAGGCAAAAATTGATCGGGTGAAGGAAGAACTTTATGAACACTTCCCGACAGTCAAACTTGCTGGCAGCTCCTTTGAAGGGATTTCAATTCCTGAATGTGTAGAACAAGGGCGCAAAGTTGCAAATGAAATTTTAAGCGAAATGTTTATACAGGAAGATTAAAAAAAGTAGTACAAAATTTAATTTGTACTACTTTTTTATTTGATTTAAGTTTATCCATAGTGGAATGCATTAATGTATAAAGGTTAAATCTCTTAATTGAATAGATAACTAACAATTAAGAAATTCTGTGGCATGACCATACAATACCACCTGAGTTAGCGCCTCCTAGTGTTAAGGCAAGCGATAAACCATTTGCTTCGTAAAATAAATCTATTTGATCACCAGCAGTTAAATTAACTTCTCCAGCCAATGTTACAGTGCCACTACCAAGAATTGCTCTAATAGTTAATAAGGTTACGGATAAATTTAATATTGGGAATAAACCACTAATTAAATTAGTACTTGTATTTCTACGGATAGCAAATGCAGGGTTAACACCTGCACCTATACCAAGGCTAATGGCAGCTACTGTAGAATAGTTGATAGTTGCCTCAAAAGCATATCTTCCAGTTGTAGGAACTGTAAATATACCCGTTGTTGGATTAAATGCTGGTGTTGTGAAATATGGTGAAGTTACACTCCAATTAGTTAAAGTAGTAGAGGAACTAATAGATAAAGTACTTAGGAAGGCTGAGAAACCTTCTGTAAATGCAGGTCCAGTTGGCCCAGTAGCACCAGTAGGTCCCGTAGGTCCAAGAAGCCCCGTCGCGCCAGTAGGTCCTGTAGGTCCAAGAAGTCCCGTTGCGCCAGTAGGTCCCGTAGGTCCAAGAAGCCCAGTAGCACCAGTAGGTCCTGTAGGTCCAAGAAGTCCCGTTGCGCCAGTAGGTCCCGTAGGTCCAAGAAGCCCAGTCGCGCCAGTAGGTCCCGTAGGTCCAAGAAGCCCAGTTGCGCCAGTAGGTCCCGTAGGTCCTGTAGGTCCAAGAAGCCCAGTCGCGCCAGTAGGTCCCGTAGGTCCAAGAAGCCCAGTCGCGCCAGTAGGTCCTGTAGGTCCAAGAAGTCCCGTTGCGCCAGTAGGTCCTGTAGGTCCAAGAAGCCCAGTCGCGCCAGTAGGTCCCGTAGGTCCAAGAAGCCCAGTCGCGCCAGTAGGTCCCGTAGGTCCAAGAAGCCCAGTTGCGCCAGTAGGTCCCGTAGGTCCAAGAAGCCCAGTCGCGCCAGTAGGTCCTGTAGGTCCAAGAAGTCCCGTTGCGCCAGTAGGTCCTGTAGGTCCAAGAAGCCCAGTCGCGCCAGTAGGTCCCGTAGGTCCAAGAAGCCCAGTCGCGCCAGTAGGTCCCGTAGGTCCGAGAAGCCCCGTTGCGCCAGTAGGTCCCGTAGGTCCAAGAAGCCCAGTCGCGCCGGTAGGTCCCGTAGGTCCAAGTTCGCCAGTGGCACCAGTAGGTCCCGTAGGTCCAAGAAGCCCAGTCGCGCCAGTAGGTCCAGTAGGTCCGAGAAGCCCAGTTGCGCCAGTAGGTCCTGTAGGTCCAAGAAGTCCCGTCGCGCCAGTAGGTCCCGTAGGTCCAAGAAGCCCAGTCGCGCCAGTAGGTCCCGTAGGTCCAAGAAGCCCAGTCGCGCCAGTAGGTCCCGTAGGTCCAAGAAGCCCAGTTGCGCCAGTAGGTCCCGTAGGTCCAAGAAGTCCTGTTGCACCAGTAGGTCCAGTAGGTCCAAGAAGTCCCGTTGCGCCAGTAGGTCCCGTAGGCCCTGTTGGACCAGTAGCTCCCGTCATGCCAGTAGCGCCAGGATCTCCAGTAGGCCCTGTTGGACCAGTAGCCCCTGTCATGCCAGTAGCACCAGGATCCCCAGTAGGCCCTGTAGGCCCAGTAGCTCCCGTTATGCCAGTAGCGCCAGGATCCCCAGTAGGCCCAGTAGGCCCAGTGGCTCCCGTTATGCCAGTAGCACCAGGATCCCCCGTAGGCCCTGTAGGCCCAGTAGCTCCCGTCATGCCAGTAGCGCCAGGATCCCCCGTAGGCCCAGTAGGCCCAGTAGCTCCCGTTATGCCAGTAGCACCAGGATCCCCCGTAGGCCCTGTAGGCCCAGTGGCTCCCGTTATGCCAGTAGCGCCAGGATCTCCCGTAGGCCCTGTTGGACCAGTGGCTCCTGTCACACCAGTAGCACCCGTAGGTCCTGTTGCGCCTGTACAACCAGTAGTTCCTGTTGGTTTAATTGGCCAAATGCAGCTATGATGTTCAGGTATTTTTATACAACCACAGGGGAATGTCCTACATTTACTGCAAACATTATTTAAAAAATAATCTTCAAAGTTCATTTATTCACCTCCTCTCTCAAGTATCCTATTCATAAAAATGATAGAGGAGGTGGACGGTTAACTACTTTTACTGTTTATTTGATAATTTGTAAAACCTATATTATTTATTATTAAATTTATTTACCGAAGGGGGAGGGCGATAAGATTGGTAGATGGAAGGTAACACTTTTACAAGAATTTAAATCCTTTTATAAAAGGTAAATTAAAGTTTATCGTTGTTGTTTTTTAACAAACGATCGAAGTAGCTTTTATTGTGTAAGATTTTTGGATCATTGGGTAAGTAGACACGTGCTAATTCATTATGGGTGTTAGCTAATTCGTATTGTTGTAATCGGTCATAGAGAACGCAAAGTTGTAAATGGGGTAACCAAGTAGTAAAGGTTTTATTTTGGAAAGGGGCATTTGGTTTAGGTTTTATTGTGAGTGCTTGTTCATACCAAAAAATGGCCTCATGATTTTTTGCCTGTTCTATAAAGTGATGACCAAGCCTGCAGCATGCTTCAGGGCGCGGGGTGTCGTATTCGAAGCTTCTTAAAATAGAACTTACGTTATTTTCTTTATCATTTAATTTCGTATAGCAATCAGCTAGTTTAAAACAGGCATTAATATTATCTTCTACCCAGCCTTGTTTAGATGTGAGAAAAAGCTCATAGTAAAATATTGCATCTTCAATTTCATTGTGATCCAGTAATTCATTGGCATAATAAAATGTGTCACGTGGTGATAGAGGTTCCCCTGATTGAAGGAGTTTCTTGTAAATAGTAATATTGCGCTGGTGATCGTGCTGAAGTGGTAAATGGCTTACTGCAACATCACTTTCAATCAGAGTACCACTAACCTCTAAATATTCGTGTACCGCCCCTATCCATCGAAATTGTTTCTCCCTTCTGACTAATCGATTTCTTCTTATAAGAGAGCTAACATTACCTTCGTTATCAAAGCTTAAATGATAATTCATCGAGACGGCATCGATATTAGGAGTTAAAGATTCCTTTAGCACTTTAAATTTTTCTTGATCTTCAGCCATTAAAACATCATCTGCATCTAACCAAAAAATGTAATCGCAAGTTGCTTGTTGAAAGGAAAAATTACGTGCATCGGCAAAATGGTGAATCCACTTAAAATCAAAAATCCGATCTGTAAACTGTTTAACAATTTCCTTTGTCTTGTCAGTGGAGCCTGTGTCCACTATATTTATTTCATCAACTAAATCACTTACTGATTCAAGGCATCTGGCGATAACATCCTCTTCGTTTTTCACAATCATACATAAACTTATCGTTACCATATTGATTCCTCCTTTCAATAATCTTTGTAGTATATGTAAAGTTAGTTTTTTTGCGAGGCAAATGGACCTTTCTTATTACGTTAAAGCACTGTTATCACTTGGGAATTTGTCATAAATTTACCTTTCAAGTTTCACGCAGATTTCACAAATGTAAAGTATAGTTAAAGGGCAGAGGTGATGATTATGAAAAAATGGGCATTCTTCATTTTTTCTTTTATACAAGTTATTTGGTTGGCGGGATGTACCGAGAAATCTTTTGAGCCACTTGACCGTAATCAGAGTTTTATTGCATCGCTCAACATACAAGAGCCTTCACTAGATTTTATTGATGAGCTGGGGAACGTAATTGCAACATGGTCATTCGATAAAGCATATACAGGCGCATTATTACTAGATAATGACCGAATATTATTATATGGGCATCAATTAGATGAAATCGTTGTCTATACACTTTCAACGGGTAAAAAGCTTTATTCCAAAAAAGTAGAGCTAGGTACGACAAATGTGTACTATGATCCAAATGTTAAACAATTTTTTATGACGAATAGTAAGATGAACACAGTGACAAGCTTTGATGTGGAAGGAAATAAGTTGGCATCACAGCAACTTGGTAACTACCCGATGTCGATGGCTACTTACAAAGATAAGCTCTATGTAGTCAATTATAAAGATACGAAATTATCGGTATTATCCATTAAAGATTTAACAATAGAACAGGAATGGCCAATAGGAAAATCATCACATGGCATTGTCATCGTTGAGGAGACAAATGAGCTTTGGGTTGGCGGGCATGGTGAAGGAAGCAAGCCGAATAGTTCAGTAAAGCGATTTGATCTTGGGACGGGTACTGTGCGTGGCAATATAGAAATGCCTTTAATGCCAGTAGGTTTAACAAAGACGAAAGATAAAGTGTTAGTCGTTAGCCACGGTCATAATGAATTATATGTTGTTGATTTTAAAGGAAATGTTTTATGGGAAAAAGAAGTAGGAGCAAATCCATTTGTTGTGAATCAGTTTAAGGACTATATTGTTGTAGCTGGTTATGATGACCATACATTATATTTTATAAAAGATGGTCAAGTACAAAAAACAGTTGATGTTGGCAAAGGTGCATTTCAGCTGTTAGTAAGGGAGGAAGAAAAGTGACAACGGTATTAATTGTTGATGATGAGCAAGATATGCGTAATTTAATCGAGATGATGCTCAATAACTCCAATTTCGAGACCTTTACAGCTGCATGTGGAACTGAGGCGTACGATATTATTGTTCGCGAACAAATTGACTTAGTTTTATTAGATGTGATGATGCCACATGAAGATGGCTTTGCGGTTTGTCAAAGTATTCGAGCAATGTCTAATGTGCCTGTCATTTTCTTAACGGCACGAGATGCTAATGAGGATAAAGTAAAAGGACTAACACTCGGTGGAGATGATTATATCGTTAAACCGTTTACAAATGATGAACTAGTGGCACGAATGCATGCTGTATTGAGAAGAAGTGGTACGAATATAGCAGATTTTGAGCAAAAATTTGTTGTCTTTGGGCCAATTAAATTAGATGAGATTGCACGTAAAGTTTCAGTGGAAGGGAAGGTTATTCCATTAACTTTAAAGGAATTCGAATTATTACACTTATTTATGAAAAATCCAGGAAATGCTTATTCTCGTGAGCAGTTGTTAGAGCGTATTTGGGATATTGATTATTTAGGTGGAACAAGAACGGTTGATACTCATATTAAAACTTTGCGATTAAAGCTTGGAAAGGAAGCGGCAGGGTATATACAAACCGTCTGGGGAGTAGGCTACCGCTTTGATCCAGGCGAATGAAAAAGATTTCTACACGTATTTGGCTTTTGATTTTTGCATTTTTGATAATCACAGTTGTTTTTATGTATGTACTGACTGATTTTTTATATGAACAGCTTTATGTGGAAGATACAGAAAGCAATATGATTGAAATCGGGACAAAGCTACAAACAATGTATACGAGTGGTAAAGTTACAGACGAATTTATTGCTAATATTGAACATTATAATGACTATTCCAATTTAAACATTTTTGCTGTTAGAAATCCTCGTGAACTGAGTGCCTGTGTTCCGTTTGATATTGATTATGAAACATTGATAGGAGCTGATGAACGGCAGCAATTGCTAGAAGGGAAATATGTGCAAAAAATTGGCTATGAACCTCGTTTCGATCGACAGCTTATTTCAGTAGTCCTACCTTTAGTAGATCAAAATAGGCTAGAGGGAATTATTTATATTTACTTCCCATTAGCCAAAATTAGTGAGTTAGCAAGTCAAGAAGTCATTTTTTTATTTTTGAGTGCATTTGTCTTTTTGATAGTGACTAGTTTTTTTGTCTATAAAGGTATTCAACATATTATGCGTCCATTAAGTGACTTACAAACGGCAGTAGAACAAATGTCTTATGGACAATATGCAACACGTGTCCCTGTCAAATCAAGTGATGAGATAGGGAAACTATCAAGCACTTTTAACGATATGGCGGAGGCAATTCAACGAGAGGATGAGGCGCAAAAGACTTTTTTAGCGACTGTCTCTCATGAATTGCGTACACCTATTAGCTATGTAAAAGGTTATAGTGAAGCAATGCAAAACGGTATTATTGCAGAAGAGCAACAAGAGGAAACCATTCAGTTAATCGTGCGTGAAGCAAATCGTATGGAACGTTTAACAAATGAGCTTCTTCAACTTGCTCGTATGGAAAATGAACAAAAGGACATCGCACTCTATCCGATACCACTTGCAGAGACATTACGAGAAGTTCAAAAAATTTTAACGCATCAAGCACAGAAAAAGAATATTACTTTGCACCTTGATGTAGATGATGAATTAATTGTTAAAGCCGATGAAGTGAAGCTAAAGCAAATTTTTATCAACATTATTGAAAATGCTATCAATTACTCCTATGAGCAGTCGAAGGTTGACATTGTAGCAATTGAACACAACGGCAATGCGCTTATCATGATAGAAGATGAGGGGATAGGTATACCGCAGGAAGATTTATCTCATGTCACAGAGCGTTTTTATCGTGTCAATAAAGCGCGCAGTCGAGTAGATGGTGGAAGTGGCCTAGGTCTATCCATTGTTGAACAATTATTAAAACAGTTACAAGGCAAGTTAGAAATTGAAAGTGAAATAGACAAAGGCACAAAAGTAAAAATTTCGATGCCATTAATGGAGGAGTAAAACATGAAGAAGTGGTTATTTACATTGATAGCTGTACCAGCATTATTAGTAGGTTGTGGAGAAAAGGAAGAACCTGCAACATCTTCTGCATTGGAAGAGCCTCAAATGTTGGAGGTGGAAATTTTAACGCCAAAAGAAGTAGCGATAAATGCTCCTATTGAACTTGCTGCACATGTAATTCAAGGTGAAAAAAATATTGATGATGCAATAGTCGAATTTGAAGTGTGGGAATCAGGTAAACGCGATGAAGGACAAATGCTTGAAGGAACATTAGAGAAAGATGGCGTCTATAAAGCCCAAACTACATTTGATCATGATGGTGTTTACTTTATGTTTGCCCATACTACTGCGAATGGTATTCATAATATGCCGAAACAGCAAATTACGGCTGGAACACCTGATATGACACAAGTAATTAAAGAAGATGAAAAAGCTAATATGAACATGTCGGATCACGGTAAAGATTCATCAGAGGATTCAGAGCATTAATAAAATGAAAAAAATATTCAATAAATGCTTGCATTATTTTTAAAATAGGAATATTATAATGACCAGATGACCGAAATGGTTTTCTGGTCATTTTAATTTCTGTGTACAAAAAATGTACATAACTTAACAGGAAAGGATGTCACAAATGGATCGTAGGCAGGAAATTCTTGAAGCAGCTGCAAAATCATTTACGTTGTTTGGCTATAAGGCAACGACGATGGAACAAGTGGCTAAAATTGCTAATGTCGGTAAAGGAACGATTTATACATTCTTTGCAAATAAGGAAATTTTATTTCAAGAGATAGCGATGTCACTTGTACGTGAGATGAAGGCAGAAGCGGATGCAGTGTTGGATGTATCAGCTAGCTTCATGGATAATGCACATAATGCTTTAATGAAAATGCTACAGTTCCGTGAGAAGCATCTTTTATTTGCGAAGTTAATTGAGGAAGAAAAAGAATTACGTACGCCAGCAGTAAAACAAGTATTAATTCGTATTGAGTCTGAAATATTATCGTACGTCGCAACGTTAATTCAAAGACGTATTGATAAAGGTGAGATTCGAGATTGTGATGCAGAGTTAGTAAGTTATCTGTTGCTAAAGGCGTATTTAGCGTTCGTGGTAGATTGGCATGAGCTACATGGCGACATGATTCCTGAAGAAAAGATACTAAATCTTTTCAAGGAAACGATCTTTCGAGGGCTAGTTCTTTAACAAAGAATCTACAAATTTTACGCACTGTGAAGTTTGTGATTTTTTTGCAGAAAAATGACCAATTGACGATTGCGGTCAATTAGTATAGGAGTGAGAGAAAAATATGATTAAAGCTGAATGGCTGAAAATCCTAAAAACAAGAAAAATGCTTGTTTCAATAATTGCCGTCCTATTTATCCCAGTCATGTATGCAGGCATGTTTTTATGGGCGTTTTGGGATCCATACGCAGGCATGTCTAATTTGCCAGTAGCGGTTGTCAATGAAGATAATGGAGCAGAAATGGATGATGTGAAGTTAGACTTAGGAGATACCTTGGTCGATAAACTCGTCGATAGTAAGCAATTTGACTTTATTGAAGTGTCAAAAGAAGAAGCAGAAAAAGGTTTAAATAGTAGAGACTATTACATGATCTTAGAAATACCAGCAAATTTCTCAGAACATGCGACGACTTTACTTGATGACAAACCTTCTAAGTTAGTGATGAACTATATCCCAAATGAAGGGTTGAACTTCCTAGGTGCGCAAATTGGTGAAACAGCAATGGATCGCATACGCGCAGAAGTAAATTCACAAGTTTCTGCTACATATGCAGAAAAATTATTTGATTCTATTGCAACGCTTGGAGATGGCTTTACAGAAGCTGCTGACGGTTCAGTTAAGCTAGATGAAGGAGCACAAAAAGTAGCAAATGGAGCAAAAGATTTAAAAGGGTATTTAGAGCAGTTAGCTTCTAGCACAATCGAGCTTTCTGATGGTACAGATAAAATTACAAAAGGTGCAGGGCAAGCTGCAACAGGTGCCAACGAACTGTCCACTGGTTTAGTTAAATTAGAAAATGGTACAGTTCAATTACAGCAAGGTGCACAGCAGGCAGCTGCAGGCGCAACAAATCTTGAACAAGGCTTATCTCAATACACACAAGGTGTAGCTAAAGTAGAAGCAGGCCTTACAACATTAAATGAAAAACAACAGCAAATCGTTTCAGGTGCGGCATCAGTTGCTGAAAATGCTGGTAAAATAAACAGTTCAGCAAATCAATTATCGAATGGTTCTGCACAAGTAGAAGCAGGTATTACAGCACTATCTGAACAGTTGAAAAGTGCGATTGCATCTATGCCAGAGGAGCAAGCAGCAGCGTTAAAACAAACGTTAGCAGAGCTACAAGCAGGAAGTGCAAGTGTGCATAATGGATTAAATTCTTTAGCATCTGGTGCTGAACAGTTACAAGCTGGTGCAAGCCAAGTAAGTGGTGGTGCATCACAAATTGCAGCTGGTCAAAAAGATGTTTTAACTGGTGCAAATGCATTATCAGCAAAAAGCAATGAATTAGTTAAAGGTGCGCAAAGTCTACAAGCTGGTAATGCGACACTAGCTGATAAACTAGGTGAATTACATGCTGGTGTGAACACAGCTGTTACAGGTTCAAAAACATTAGCTTCAGGATTAAATGATTTAGCTAGTGGTACGACAACATTGAACGAGGGCACATCAACGCTAGCTTCTAAATCTGGTGAGTTAGCTGAAGGGTCTGCAACACTTGCAGATGGTTCGACTGAACTTGCGGACGGTACTGCTACACTATCAGGCAAATTAGGTGAAGCGAGTGAGAAAGCAAACGAAGTACATGCGAATGATGACACGTATGATATGGTAGGTAATCCAGTAGAAGTAGAAAAAGAATCAGTTAACCATGTTCCAAACTATGGTACAGGGTTTGCACCTTACTTTATTTCACTTGGATTATTTGTTGGAGCATTATTAATCTCGATTGTATTCCCACTTGTTGAACCAGCTATTCGTCCGAAAAATGGTGCAACATGGTTTACAAGTAAAGTGACAGTGCTTGCATTTGTCGGTCTTGTTCAAGCTTTATTAACAGTAGCAATTGTAAAATGGGGCTTAGGTCTTGAAGTACAAAATTTAGGTTACTTTGTTCTAACAGCTTTAGTGACAAGCTATGTATTCTTAGCTTTAATTCAAATGTTAGTATCTATTTTCGGTGATCCAGGTCGCTTCGTAGCGATTGTTGTACTGATTTTACAACTTACAACAAGCGCGGGTACATTCCCACTTGAGCTTATTCCAGAACCATTACAAGTGTTCAATAAATTATTGCCAATGACTTATACTGTTCAAGCGTTTAAAGCAAGTATTTCAACAGGCGACATGTCATATTTATGGCAAAACTACGGCGTGTTATTTGGATACTTAATTGTGTTCTTAGCCATTACATTTGGTTATTTCATGCTATTACACACAAGACGTTACTCAAAAGTAGTAGAAGATTAAACAAATTTGTACACCCACCATTTACTTGGTGGGTGTTTTTTAGTGCCAAATTGTTTTAGTGCCTGACACGCAAACAATTAGTCGCCAGCAAAGTATCGGCTCCTAAAACGTAAAAATCCACTTCGCTTTCCGCGGGCACTGTGTAAGCCGCAACCCTCGCTAACGCGCGGCTTGTTGCGTCTTACAACTAGTGTTGTTCCCGCAGGAGTAAACGTGGATTTTTACTAGCAAATGAAATTGTGTGAGAGCCAATTGTATGAGTGCCAATTGTATGAGTGCCTGACACGCAAACAATTAGTCGCCTAGCAAAGTATCGGCTCCTAAAACGTAAAAATCCACTTCGCTTTCCGCGGGCACTGTGTAAGCCGCAACCCTCGCTGACGCGCGGCTTGTTGCGTCTTACAACTAGTGCTGTTCCCGCAGGAGTCAACGTGGATTTTTACTAGCAAATGAAATTGTGTGAGTGCCTGACACCCGTCCTCAGTGGGAAGAGTGTCAGGCACTCATACAATTTACAAAGTAAAACAGCAGCTGATATGAGCGTATCAGCTGCTGTTTTGTGTAAGTGTAAGAGATTTAATTAATGGTTCACCATAAATGTATGATGAGGGGTGTCATTATTAGTTCGTGTGGGGCACGAAATGACTTACAGAATAGGCAAATGCTTATAGGCAGTTACATTTTTCACAAGTGTTGCTGTAGCATTCGCTTTGTTCTTCGATCTTTTCACCGCATTCTGTGCATTGTTTTGCAGGTAAGTTCTTGAAAAATTCAACTACGTTTTCTAACATTGTGGACTCCTCCTTTAAGTTCATCTGTACTATTACTGTTTTATTATTTTCTAGTGTATTATAACAGATGCGTTTCGTCAACACAAAATGCCTAATTTACGTTAAAATAATATATGGATATTTTGTGAAGGAGGAAACGATTATGATTTTCGTTGATAATAAAGGGATCCATGATCCACGCATTAACCTTGCCATTGAGGAGTATTTATTAAAAACAATGGACGTTGAGAAGGAGCCAGTGCTGTTATTTTACATAAATCAGCCATCCATCATTATTGGAAAGAACCAAAATACAATTGAAGAAATTAATACAGATTATGTTGAGGACAATGGTATTATCGTTGTGCGCCGTCTCTCTGGTGGAGGTGCGGTGTATCATGATCTCGGAAACCTAAACTTTAGTTTTATTACAAACGACGATGGCGATAGCTTTATGAATTATAAAAAATTCACTCAGCCAGTTGTAGATGCACTTGCAAAAATGGGCGTGAACGCTGAGCTGTCAGGTCGTAATGATATTTTGGCAGAAGGGCGAAAAGTATCTGGGAACGCACAGTTTTCTACTAAAGGCCGTATGTTTAGTCACGGGACATTAATGTTTGATACAGAAATTGATGCGGTTGTATCTGCGTTGAAAGTAAAGAAAGATAAAATTGAATCAAAAGGCATTAAGTCGATTCGTTCACGCGTAGCCAATATTTCGGAATTTTTAAAGGACAAAATGACGGTGGAAGAATTCCGCCTAGAAATTTTAAAGTCCATTTTCGGTGGTGAAGAAAATATTCGCTATTATGAACTAACTGACGAAGATTGGGCGAATATTCATAAATTATCCGCTGAACGCTATCAAACATGGGAGTGGAATTACGGTAAATCTCCACGCTTTAATATTCAAAAAACACATCGCTTCCCTTCAGGTGGGATTGATATACGTCTAGAGGTAAAAAATGGTGTGATTGAAGAAGCACATATTTTTGGTGATTTCTTTGGTGTGGGCGATATGGCTGATGTAGAACAACGTCTAGTTGGGACAAACTATGACCGTGCTGCTATCGCAAATGCGCTCGTAGATATCAACATTCCAACATACTTTGGTGGCGTATCGACAGAAGAGTTTCTACAATTAATTTATTAACAGTAGATAAAAAAATAGCTGGCAAATGCCTTTCGATAACAAAGATATTTTTAGCCTATACTAAGACGATAGATTGGTTATGCTACTGGAAACATTTTGAGTCGAAACATGCTAAACACCCTAGTAAGGGAAATTCGAAGCTACTTCTGTAATCACAGTAGAAAAGGGCACGCGCAATTATGGCGCGTAGCCTTTTTTTGGTACAATATACGATAGAAAGGAGTGTCGGTATGGAGAAGCATCGAATATTTATTGTCGAGGATGATGTGAAGATTGCATCATTGCTTGCAGAAACATTAAGAAAATATCAATACGAAGTGGAAACAATTCAAGAATTTGACCATTTAATCGAAGAGTTTACAACTTTTAATCCACATATGGTATTGCTTGATATAAATTTACCAGCGTATGACGGCTATTACTGGTGTCGTCAATTACGTCAACATACAACATGTCCAATCATTTTCATTTCAGCGCGATCTGGAGAAATGGATCAAATTTTTGCGCTTGAAAATGGGGGTGACGATTTTATTACTAAGCCATTCAATTATGAAATTGTTTTGGCTAAAATCCGTAGTCACTTGCGTCGGACATATGGCGAATATGCAGCTAGGCAAGAAGAACGGACAATTAAGCAAGGGCAGCTTGTATTGCATCTAGAACGTATGGAGTTGCATAAAAATGACTTAGAAATTCCATTACAGAAAAAAGAATGTATTATTTTAGAATTATTAATGGGCCATGCACCAAAAGTAGTGGCGCGCGAGCAACTGTTAGAGGAACTTTGGGACGATCAGGCATTTGTCGATGAAAATACATTGAATGTTAATATGACACGTGTACGTAAAAAGCTAGCGGATTATAATATTTCATCATCAATTGAGACAGTCCGTGGTGCAGGTTATCGCTTTATTTTAAGTGCAGGTGAGCTGTAAATGGGCTGGAAACTATTTTTGCGGGATTATGCAACATTTTTTATATTTCAGCTAATATTAGTTGGTTTTATTATGGTGTTGTATTGGCTCGATGGCTTCCGTAACGTTGATACTGCCATTTACTCTGTAAGTATTAGTTTGGTATTGCTATGCTCTTTTCTACTTATTCGTTATTTAATGCGTCAAAGCTATTTGAGCAAAATATTGCATCTTCCAAAGTCTATGGAGGACGTGCTTCAAAAAAATGCTAAGACACCAGAAGCGATGCAAGTGGAAAAATATATGCATGAATTGTATCGTCTTTATCAGCATGAGCTTCATTCTTTGTATGCTAGCCAAAAGCGACACGATCAATTTATGAATCAATGGGTACACCAAATGAAAACGCCTATTTCCGTTATCGAGATGCTATTACAGGATGAGCGTCCTCTCGATAAAAAGAATGTTCAAGAGGAAATCGATCGCTTACGAAGAGGATTGGATATGGTGCTTGTCAATGCACGACTCGAAAACTTTGAAGAGGATATGCAAGTAGAACAAATACCGTTAAAATCGATTGTCACTGCAACTGTTAATGAAAATAAACGTTTATTTATAACGAATAGAGTTTTCCCAGAAATCCATATTGATGATGACATGATTGTAGCAAGTGATTCAAAATGGCTTCGCTTTATTATTGGGCAATTCGTAACAAATGCAGTGAAATATACGTTTGAAGAAAATAAAAAAATTGTGATGTCTGCCATTAAAAAGGATGATTATATTCAGTTAGCAATTTGTGATGAAGGTATTGGTATTCCAGCTTCTGACCTTTCACGCGTGACTAAAGCCTTTTTTACAGGTGAGAATGGACGTAAAACTGGGGAATCCACAGGTATGGGCTTATATTTAGCAAAGGAAATCTGTGAAAAACTAGGGCATCAATTAGACATTACATCTGAAGTAGGTAAAGGTACAATTGTCACCGTGACTTTTACAAACTAGGGGGAGCAAAAAATGGGAGAAGTACGTTTGGATGATTGGGTATTAAATATTGAATTAGAAAAGACGAAAAATTTGTATGACTTACAATTAGACGTTTGTGACTGTTTGTTTTGTGAAAATTTTCGTCAGGCTAGCCTATTACTTCAGGATGAGGTAATGCATTTTTGCAATGCGCTTGGGCTAAACTTACATAAACCATGCCTACTCAATGCTTTGCCAATAGAAGGTGAGCAAGTCATGTATAGTGGGCACTATTCAGTTTGTGGCGAAATCATTGAAGGTGAATTAGATGGTTGGGATATGATCGTCGGGGAGCATTGCTTTAGTCTAGTTCAAGAAGAAGCGAACATACCTTCAGCTATTTTAGAGCCACAGTTTCAAATTGGCTTTGAGGTGGTATTTAAATGGCTATTACCAGAATCTATGGAATTAATCGAGAAATAAGGTGGATGAGGCATGCCTATTTTACAAATAAATGATGTGACAAAAGTATATGAGGGAAAGGTTACACATCGTGCACTCAATCAATTAAGCTTTGAGGTTGAGGAAGGTGAGTTTTTAGCCGTAATGGGACCATCGGGAAGTGGTAAAACTACGTTACTAAATATAATTTCTACAATTGACGAACCAACAAGTGGCGAAATTATTTTAGACGGCATGAACCCTCATAAGCTAAATGCTACTGAACTAGCTTATTTTAGAAGAAGACAGCTTGGCTTTGTTTTTCAGGATTTTAATTTATTGCATATGCTTACTGTCGAGGAAAATATCGTGTTGCCATTAACGCTTGATCAGCAGCCATTAGAAGTAATGGAAGCGCGTCTTGCAGGTATTATAGAGAAGCTTGATTTAGCTTCTTTCTTGCACAAGCGTCCAAATGAAATTTCAGGTGGACAAGCGCAAAGAACAGCGATAGGGCGAGCACTAATTCATAACCCAAGTCTTATTTTGGCAGATGAACCGACGGGGAATTTGGATTCGAATTCTTCTCGCGATGTACTTGAACTATTAACAAAAATTAATAAGGAAAAACAGACGACAATCGTGATGGTGACCCATGATCCGATTGCAGCAAGTTATTGTGATCGTGTGCTATTTATTAAGGACGGGGAATTTTTCAATGAAATTTATCGAGATGACCGACGTCAAATGTTTTTCCAACGTATTTTAAATGTATTGAGCTTACTAGGGGGAGGGCAAGTAGGTGACCTTTCGACAATTCGCTTACCGTAATGTCGTACGGAATAGCCGTATATACGGAGCCTTTTTTATGGCAAGCTTTTTTTCAGTAGCCGTATTTTTTATCTATTCAATGTTAATGTTTCATCCAGATATTGAACGTGGCATTTTAGGAGAAGTATCGTTAGTCGGCATGATTGGCGCAGAAATCGTACTTGTTCTCTTCACCTTGTTCTTTTTATATTATTCCATGAGTGCTTTTTTAGAGGCGCGCTCACATGAGTTTGCGATTTTATTGCACCTTGGAATGGAAAAGCGACAAATGAACAAGCTTGTCTTTTTAGAAACAATGATTATCGGTGCAGGCTCTATTATTGTGGGCATTATTTTTGGCTTTTCATTTTCAAAGTTTTTCTTCATGATTGTTCGAGAAATATTGCATTTAGAGGATTTACCGCTTTATGTTTCTTGGCAACCTTTTTTACTTACTATTGGTGTTTTTACGAGTGCCTTTGTCGTTATTTCTATCATTAGCGTGTATTTTACACGTGAGAGAAAACTACGTGATCTTATTAAGGGAAATGATTATATAAATAGCGAAACTAGCTTTTCAAAAGTTCGTGCAACATATGGCATTACTCTTATTTTAGCAACCTATGTGCTGGCATTTATCGTTTCTCATACAACAATGATTGGGCTTACGTTATTAATACCGTTTTTTGCAACTTTCGGAACTTACTATTTTTTTAGTGATTCAGTACCATTCATCTTACAAATTGCACGTGGTAAACGTAAATTTAATTGGCAGCGCTATCGCCTTCTCTCTTTAGCGGAACAAACACATATTATGAGGGATAATGTAAAAATGTTTTTCGTCGTAACGATGGTATCGACGTTAGCATTTTTATCTGTCGGAGTATTGGCTACGATGTCCTCCTACACGACACAATACGATCGATTAAATCCTTTAGGGCTTATTTATAAAGGAGATATCGATAACCCATATGAAGCTACGCACATCAATTCCCTCCGTATCCAATTAGAGGAAAAGGGCTTATCCTACCATTTATCCCGCTTTGTAGTTGTAAAACAAACTTCCTCGTATACACATAATGAGGTTGAAGTATTCCGAGAATCAGATATGAATGTTTTATTATCCTCCTTTAACTATCCATTGATTAATTTAGAATCTGGAGAAGCGGTGTTCATACCATATTCGGAAGAGTCGTTAAAAAAGCTTAAAAATAAAGAAGTCAAAACAGTTTTAGAAGAAAACGAAATACCTATTACGATAGATAGTGTTTACCCTAAAATAGTATTCCCAGGATCAATAGTAAGTGTAAATTCAATTGTCATTAGCGATGAAGACTTTGTGAAGCTTGTAAAGCCAATTACGAGTAACGGTGCTGTGCAGCCAAGCTACCATCTATTTACTTTTGATATTCCACAGTGGATGGAAACAAAGGAAATTGGTAAGGACATAATTGAAATGGCTTCAACCGAATATTTTAACAATATTAAGAAGGGCAAGCATAGCCCATTTTATTTTGAAAATGCAGGATTAAATTATTCTTATATACTAGCTACCTACTCATTATTTACATTAGTTGGTGTTTTAGTGGCGACTGTATTTTTGCTGGCGGCTGGTAGTTTCATTTACTTTAAACTGCATACTTCACTTGAGCGAGAGAAGCGGAAATTTGATGTCCTAAAACGTATGGGTTTAACAGATATAGAGTTGAAAAAGCTAGTCAATCGTCATTTGTTCCCACAATTTTTCTTACCTTGGAGTGTTGCTATGATGCACAGTGCCTTTGCCTTTTTTATGGTGCAAGGCATTTTAAAGGATATTGCTAATATTTCAATTGTTAAAGAAGTATTCTTTGCATTTGGTTTTTTCGTCCTTATTCAAGTCATTTACTTTTACTTAATCCGTTGGCGCTACATCTCACATATCCGTTCTTGAAAATCTGTACAAAAGAGAAAAAAATGAATTTTTTGACGGTAATAATGACATGAAGTAAAAAGACTCATTGTCTTTTAGATATATTTCTTATATAATATTACTGAATAACGATTCATTTTATACGATAAGGGGATGGTGTAATTGAATTTAGTTTCATGTGTTCGTCAACAAGCAGCAGAGCAACCAGAAAAAATTGCGTATCATTTTATGGGGAAAGATACGACGTATGGGGAATTTGAACAGACAATTGGTCGCTTTGCACAGGGGTTACAAGATTTAGGGGTACAAAAAGGGGACCATGTGGCGTTTTTACTCGGCAATACGCCACATTATTTAATTGCTTTATATGCAACAATGCGTTTAGGAGCTACAGCAATACCTGTAAATCCAATTTATACGCCAGATGAGATTTCATATATTTTACGAAATGGCGATGTCAAGGCGGTGATTGCGCTCGATGCACTGCTTCCATTAGTAGAAGTAGGTGTACAAGCCTTTCCAGAAGTTGTGACATTTGTAGTGTGTGAAACAACACCAGATGTGGCTGAAAAAGTAGCTGCTTTATCGGAAGCGGCGAAGGCGAGAACACATTTATTTTCACAAGTCATTGCACGTACATCTGGCTCACTAGAACCAGTGAACGTTGCTGAAGATGATACGGCAATTATATTATATACGTCGGGCACAACAGGGAATCCAAAGGGTGCCATGCTGTCCCACGGAAATGTCTATTCAAATGCGCGTGACGTCTCTACTTATTTAGGATATAGAGCGGATGACCGCATTATTGCAACATTACCAGTTTTCCACGTGTTTGCGTTAACAGTAGTTGTCAATGCACCATTAATTAGTGGAGCAACTGTATTGCTTGCACCACGCTTTAGTCCAAGTGAAATATTCGCATTGGCGAAGGAGCAGCAGGCAACTGTCTTTGCTGGTGTACCAACAATGTATAACTTTTTATATTTATTACCTGAGGGCAAGCCAGAAGATTTTTCGACAATTCGATTAGCCATTTCAGGAGGCGCATCTTTACCTGTCGCACTATTACATAATTTCGAACAGAAATTTAATGTGCGTGTCTCAGAGGGGTATGGTTTATCAGAAGCTTCACCTGTAACATGCTTCAATCCATTAGACAGAGAACGAAAAGCAGGCTCCATCGGGACATCTATTAACAACGTTGAAAATAGAGTCGTAGATATCAACGGAAGAGAAGTCCCTGTTGGTGAGGTTGGCGAGTTAGTTGTTCGTGGGCCAAATGTGATGAAAGGCTACTATAAAATGCCTGAAGAAACGGCCATGGCCATCCGTGATGGTTGGTTATTTACGGGGGATCTTGCAAAAGTAGATGACGAAGGCTATTTTTATATCGTCGATCGCAAAAAGGATATGATTATTGTTGGAGGCTATAACGTATACCCGAGAGAAGTCGAGGAAGTGTTATTTGCACATGACAATATCGTAGAGGCGGCAGTAGTAGGCTATCCAGATCTTAACTTCGGTGAAGCGGTACATGCTTATATCGTGCTCAAAGAAGAGTCGGCATCTACAGCGGATGATATATTAGCATACTGTGCAAAACATATGGTGAAATACAAAGTGCCAAAGGTTATTGAAATCTTGGACGAGCTACCGAAAAATACGACAGGTAAAATTTTGCGCCGCTCATTAAAGGCGACAAAAGTATAAGATATTTATAATAGAAATAATGTCCACCACAGAAAGTTAAGTGGTGGGCTTTTATTTTATAATTGGTTTGAGAATTGTTTGAGTGACTGGCACTCCACGGGGAGAATTCAGAATTGTTTGGGTGCCTGACACTTAAATGGTACTTAAATAAGTTGAGTGCATAGAGCTGTAGTGATAAAATCAGTCATGTGTAAAACTTCTACATACTTTAAAAGGGCTTGTCATATAGTAGGGGAGTAGTAACTTGTATACTCTGTTGTATTGATTTGGAACCCTTTTGTGCGTAACAACGTCCAAGCTTTTAGGAAAAATTAAATTGAAAGAGAGCATACAAAAACAATGATAGGACTCATTCAAGAGTTATTTAGTTTTATAATGCATATTGATGTGCATTTAGAAGAAATTATTCGTGATTTTGGTAATTGGAGCTATCTCATTTTATTTGCAATTGTGTTTGTCGAAACAGGTGTTGTTATTTTTCCATTTTTACCTGGTGATTCATTGCTGTTTGCTAGTGGTACATTAACAGCCGCAATGGGTGCCTTTGATTTATGGGTTCTAATTCCTGTATTTTTGGCTGCAGCAATTTTAGGAGATACAATGAATTATCATATAGGTCACAAAGTTGGCACTTCAATTCCACCTAAGAGCTTTTTAGGCCGAATTGTTAAAAAGGAACGTATGGAGGCAGCGGAAAAGTTTTTTAACACACATGGTGGGAAAACAATTGTGATTGCTCGATTCATGCCTTTTATTCGTACGTTTATTCCATTTGTTGCAGGGGCAAGTAAGATGCACTATAGCTACTTTTTACTGTACAATATTGTAGGTGCAGTTTTATGGGTATTCAGTTGTACATTACTTGGTTATTTCTTTGGTAATATCCCTATTATTAAAGATAACTTCTCGGTCGTACTTATTTTAATTATATTTATCTCAGTCGTACCAGCAGTTATCGGCGCTTTTAAATCTAAATTTGGGAAATAAATCGATACTTAAGAGATGATTCTCTGAAGTATGGAGACTATAGACAACTTGAAAATTTCAAGTTTATCTATAGTCTTTTTTATTTAACTAATGTGCTTCTTGCAAAAGAAATATTCCGAAAGGATTATCAAAAATGTATTATTTAAAACGCCATTAGTACATAAGTAATAAAAAACCAATTGTATAGGTATATGTTAGTTGAAGAATAACAATCAATTAATATGTTGCTGAAAAAATAAGCGTAAGGTAATGAAAGGTGCTATAATAATTACTAGAAAATGGTGAATTGGAGGCAACGAAATGGAAGTATTTATCGGAAGACAGCCAATCTTTAATCTTCACGAACAGGTCGTTGCATATGAATTGTTGTATCGAAATAAAAATGTAAATTCATTTCCTGATGTCGATTCGGATGCTGCAACAGTAGATGTGTTAGTGAACTCATTTTTATCAATTGGTATCGATGAGGTGACGAAAGGTAAGCCTTGTTTTGTTAATTTTACGGAAAACCTGATTATGAGTTCAATCGTTGAATTTTTAAATCCTTCTCAAATAGTAATTGAGATTTTAGAGGATGTACCACTAACACCAAAATTAGTTGAGCGTGTCATTGAACTGAAGGCGCATGGATTTAAAATAGCTTTAGATGATTTTATTTTAAACGAAGATGTACAAGTTTATGAAAAACTTTTCCCACATATTGATTATATAAAAGTGGATTTTTTATTTTCCTCTTTGCTTGAACGAATGGAAATTGAAAATATGGTAAAAGAAAATTTCCCCCATATTAAATTGCTTGCTGAAAAAGTAGAAACACAAAAGCAATTTAAAGTAGCTAAGCATTCAGGTTATGAGTTATTCCAAGGTTATTTCTTTGAGCAGCCTCAAATCATTAGAGCAATGGATATACCTGCAAATGCTATTCAATATTTTCATATAATTTCTCTTTTGAAAGAAGAGGAGCCGAATGTTCATCTGTTAGCGGAAAATATAGAACGGGATATATCGTTGACGTATAAATTATTACAAATGATTAATAATTCTAATAGACGATCAAAATCTAAAGTACGTTCAATTAAACAAGCTATACTACTACTTGGTTTAGCCAATCTTCGTAAGTGGATCTATTTATTAGCTTTGCGTGAGTTCGATGGTAAAACAGATTCAGATCTTTTCCAAGAATTAATGCGTACATCATTGTTCAGAGCAAAAGTTTGTGAAAAATTAGCAAAACTATCATATAAGCAAAACTTTTCAGAGTACTTTTTAGTTGGGATGTTTTCATTAATTGATACGATATTACAAAGACCGATGAGTGCAATTTTACAGCAATTACCTTTTTCAGAGGCAATTACGGAAACAATTTTAGGTGGACAAACTGAAATGACCCCCTATTTAGAATTTAGTATTGCTCTAGGTAAATTAGATTGGGAACGCCTAGAAGAATTAGCACCGCAAATAAATATCGAAATGACAAGTATTGATCTTTTATATAATGAAGCTTTAGAATGGGCAGAAACATCATTATAATTAGGGAAAAACTACAGAAACTAAGCTACCGATGTTCACAAGGTAGCTTTTTTTGTTTGTTAAGTCGAGTTTCTCTTCATCAAGATGAAGTTCTCAACATGAAAACTATTTGCTATAATCATGTCGTCTTTAGAAAAATTCTGATAGTTGAAGTGGGCGTGAGGAAATGAATCAAACACAAGATGTAAAGGCAAGTATAGTGGAATATGTGTATGTAATTGTTGGTGCCGCTATTGTGGCAATTGGTTTTAATGTATTTTTACTACCAAATCAAGTAGCTTCAGGAGGCGTTAGCGGTATAAGTACCATTTTACATGGCTTATTTGGCTGGAATCCTGGACTAGTACAATATGCATTTAATATCCCGTTGTTTTTAGCTGGAGTTCTAATACTTGGTAAAAAGTTTGGCGTAAAGTCTTTTGTTGGCACAATAACGTTACCGTTTATCGTCTTATTAACGAATAATTGGGAACCTTGGACGGATAACCCTTTACTCGGTGCGCTTTTTGGTGGAATTGTTGTTGGTTTAGGAATAGGACTAGTCTTTAAGGGGAATGCTTCTACTGGTGGCACTGATTTACTAGCTCAAATTATTACAAAGTATACCGGTTTATCGCTTGGTACAAGTGTACTATTAATTGATGGAATTATCGCGATTAGTGCAGCAATTGTTTTTGACTTAGAAAAAGGACTCTATGCCTTAATCGGCCTTTATGTCACAACGAAAACGATTGATATCATTCAGCTTGGATTTAGCCAATCGAAAATGGTGTATATTATTACGTTGAAACAAGATGAAGTGCGTGATGCCATATATGCTGAAATTGATCGTGGCGTGACAAAATTGCCTGCAATTGGCGGTTATACAGGAGAAGCACGACCAGTTTTAATGGTTGTTGTCTATCAAACAGAGTTCACAAAGCTGAAACAACTCATTAAAAGCGTTGATCCGTCTGCGTTTGTCATCGTTTCTGATGCTTACGAGGTGTTAGGTGAAGGTTTCAAGCGCGCATAAATTTGGTATAATAGCAATGGTAAGATATTCATTTACTTAGGAGGGGTACTAATGAAAAAAGCAATGTTAACATTAGTGTTCGGTTCAGCAATTTTCTTAGCTGCATGTGGTGGCGGCGGAGATAAAAATAATGCTACGGGTAATAACGATACGGCTGCTGAACCAGACGGTAAAGCTATCGCAATGAAATCATGTGTTTCTTGTCACGGTGGTGAGCTACAAGGTATGGGTAATACACCTGCACTAAACAATGTAGGTTCTCGCTTATCGGAAGAGGAAATTTTAGATGTAATTAACAATGGTCGTGGGGCAATGCCAGCTGGACTTATTAAAGGTGCAGATGCTGAAGCTGTTGCCAAATGGTTAGCGACTCAAAAATAATCAAAGCTAAAAACTAGCGGTTCTGGAGACCGCTAGTTTTTCTATTTAATACATGTAAATAGTATAACTCTCATTATTTTGCACTTGTTTGTTACACCACCGTTTAGAAGAAAGTATAATGGTGTTACTAAATAAACATGCAAACAAGTGTAAATTCATTTCTTTTATACATAGGCATGCTAAAATAAAACAATATTCAATTCGTTTGAATGGAGGCTGCACACATTGGTCGTAGTATTGACAAGGGATGTAATGGAAAAATTTAAATTAGAACTATTAGGCGGCGAGGAAGGTATAGGAAGAACGATTACTACAAGTGATATTTCTAGACCAGGGTTAGAGATGGCTGGGTATTTTACGCATTATCCTGCAAATCGAGTTCAATTGCTAGGGAAAACAGAACTTTCCTTTTTCGAAATGTTACCAGCAAATGTTAAACTAGAGCGCATGCGTTTACTATGTTCACAGGATACACCTGCGATAATTATCTCCCGTGACCTAGAAGTACCTGAGGAGCTAATTCAAGCCTCAAACGAAAAGCATGTACCTGTATTTAAAACACATATGACGACAACGAAATTTTCGAGTAGGCTAACCAATTATTTAGAGGGGCGTTTAGCACCTATGACAGCGGCACACGGTGTGTTAGTTGATGTCTATGGCATTGGTGTGCTTATTATCGGAAAAAGTGGTGTTGGGAAAAGTGAAACAGCGCTAGAACTAGTGAAAAAAGGACATCGATTAGTTGCAGATGATTGTGTTGAAATCCGTCAGGAATCAGAGAACTTTTTAATAGGTAGTCCACCACCTTTATTAGAGCATTTATTGGAAATACGAGGGATCGGTATTATCGATATTATGACACTCTTTGGAGCAAGTGCCGTACGACCATATAAACGTATTACTTTAATTATTGAGTTAGAGATTTGGGATCCTGCCAAAGTATATGATCGTTTAGGTTTAGAAGAAGAGAAAATGAAGATAATTGATACAGAGCTGACAAAACTAACAATCCCAGTTCGACCTGGACGAAATGTATCCGTAATTATCGAAGTGGCAGCAATGAATTACCGTTTGAAAAAAATGGGTGTCAATGCAGCTGAAGAGTTTTCACGACGTTTAGATGAAGTCATTTCTTCAACAGATGAATTAGACGATTAATAAATTGTTAAATATTGAAAGGAGTTAAAGATGGATTTATTACTTTTAGACATTAACCCGATTGCCTTTCATTTAGGGCCAATTCCTGTACGTTGGTACGGACTGTTAATTGTATCGGGGATTATTTTAGCATATTTTGTTGGACAACGAGAGGCTGTAAAACGCGGTTTGCCCGAGGATTTTTTAGCTGACTTGTTATTATGGGCAGTACCGATCTCAATCGTTTGTGCACGCATCTATTATGTTTCAATGCGTTGGGATTATTATAGTGAAAATCCAGGCAGCATTATTCAAATTTGGAATGGCGGTATTGCTATTCACGGTGCGCTAATAGGTGCATTTGTGACAGCTTACATATTTACTCGAAAAAAAGGGGTAAGCTTTTTACGCGTGGCAGATATTCTAGCGCCAAGTCTATTAATTGGACAAATTATTGGTCGCTGGGGCAATTTTATGAATCAAGAAGCATTTGGTGGACCAGTGTCACGTTCGTTTTTAGAAAACCTAATGCTTCCAGATTGGATTATTAATCAAATGTACATTGAAGAACTTGGAACATATGTACATCCTACGTTTTTATATGAATCTGCATGGAATTTTGTCGGTTTATTAATTTTACTGGCATTACGGAAAGTGAATTTAAATCGTGGGGAAATTTTCTTTGGTTATTTAATTTGGTATTCAATTGGTCGTTTCTATATAGAAGGTTTACGTACAGATAGTCTATATTTAGTTGGAGATATAAGATCAGCGCAGGTCGTTTCAATTATTGGTATTGTCATTGGCCTTGGAGCAATTATTTACCGACGATTGAAAGTTAAGCCAGCAGTGAAATATTTGGACAATAAGTAAGGAGTGTAATGTATGGCTGTAAAAGCATTACTTTTTGATTTTGATGGAACACTATTAAATACAAATGACTTAATTATTCAATCATTTATGCATGTTTTAGAAGAGAGATTTCCCGGGCAATATTCGCCAAAAGATTTCCTAAAATTCATGGGTCCGTCATTAAAACAAACATTTAGTGATTTAACGCCAGGCGAAGAAGAGGAAATGATGGCAAAATATCGCGCTTGGAATGAACCACACCATGATGAGCTTGTAACAGAGTTCCCAGATGTTGTGTCAACGTTAGAGCAATTAAAGTCAATGGGTATTAAATTAGCCATTGTCTCAACTAAGCGTAATGGTATGATTGATCGCGGCTTGAACATTTTAGGTGCTAGACATCTATTCGACGTGATTGTGGGGACAGATGATGTGCAAAACGTGAAGCCAGATCCAGAGCCTGTCTTACTTGCCCTATCACGTCTAGGTGTAGTAAAGGAAGAAGCCATTATGATTGGTGATAATTCTCATGATATTGAAGCTGGTCATAATGCGGGAGTAAGAGCTGCAGGTGTCGCATGGTCAATTAAAGGTGAACAATATTTACAGCAGTTTAACCCAGAGTATATGTTGCAGCATATGAACGATTTACTTGATATTGTGAAAGAGGGGTAAATGCATGGCGCGTAAAACAGAAAGATATCGTGTCGAAGGAGCAAACTCGCTATGGAATGTCTATGATACGGTGTCCTTTTGGAAGGTGATGAAGTGCTTCATTGTCATTCAAATTGGACGCTTCACACCATTTTTACGCGTGAAGAACTGGCTGTATCGCACATTTTTAAAAATGAAAATCGGTGACCAAACATCTATAGCCTTAATGGTCATGCCAGATACGATGTTTCCTGAGCGTATCCATGTCGGCAATAATACTGTCATTGGCTTTAATACGACAATATTAGCACATGAATACTTAATTGAAGAATATCGTCTAGGGGATGTCCATATTGGCAATGAAGTGATGGTAGGTGCTAATTCGACTATTTTACCTGGCGTGACAATAGGAGACGGAGCCATTGTGTCAGCCGCGACACTAGTACATAAGGATGTACCTGCAGGCTGTCTAGCAGGTGGTAACCCGATGCAAATTATTTATACAGCAGAACAGATGGCGGAGCGCAAACAGAAGGAAGATGTGCAATGGTGTACACCGAAAAAGTGAAATAATGAGGCTGCGACACAATTGCGCCGAGGTGTAATTGATAAACAGGGACAAAGGTGTTCGTAAATTTTACTATTTTTCTGAAGGAGAACTTAGCTATTCATTCTTTGGCAATAGATAAAATCTAACGGTGGACGGGTTCTCGGCACTAATGCAATTTCCACGCTACCATGTAATATTTAATTACTAAGTAAAAATCCACGTAGACTCCTGCGGGAACAGCACATGTTGTAAGACGCAACAGACCGCGCGACAGCGAGGGTTGCGGCTTACACTGTGCCCGCGGAAAGCATCCGCCGTAGCGGACATCAACGGCGTTGGAAAAAGTGTTAGATTGATTGCAGTCAATCTAACACTTTTTCTTTTGTACTAGCTATTTTTACGTTATTCAAGCTGTGTGATAGAGATTGATAAAAGTTCCACTTTATATAAATAGGTGTATAATTAACTGAATAATAAGTAATTAAATCTTTAGAGAATTCAGTGCGTAATATATTGACTGGATAAAAGGAATGCGTTAAAATACTTTCATATTCTAATTCTCTAGCACTCTAGTGAATTAAAGTGAAATGTGAGGAAGTGTCAACATGTCAGCGATTAAAATGTTTGAAAAGCCACTTGGTATGCGCGATAAATTTCCGCAAATCTATGAAAAAGTAGAAGCTGTAAGACATACAGGTCGTAATTTTTTACGCTCAAGGGGCTATGAATTTATAAAAACGCCTACAGTAGAGTATTTCGATACAGTAGGTAAAGCATCGGCAATTTCCGATGCGCATTTATTCAAGCTTGTAGATAGTCAGGGCAATACGCTCGTCCTACGACCTGACATGACAACGCCGATTGCTCGAGTAGCTACTTCAAAATTATTAAAAGAAATGATACCGTTACGCTTAGCTTACTTTGCTAGTGTATTTCGTGCACAGGAAACAGAAGGTGGACGGCCAGCAGAATTTGAGCAAATGGGTGTTGAGCTAATCGGTGATCATTCGGTATTTGCGGATGCTGAGGTAATCGCTACAGCAATGGAACTGTTAAAGCAGTTTGGCATTGAAAACTTCAAAGTAACCATTGGACATGCAGGTGTCTTAAATTGTATCTTACAGGACTATACAGAAAGTACCGAACAACAAGATGCACTACGCACTTTGCTTGTACAGCGTAACTACGTAGGCTTTGAAGAGGCAGTGGCATCATTTGATTTACCAAAGACAAAATCAGATGCATTGCTACAATTTATTGAAGAGGCAATGACCTTAAAGGAAATTCGAGATATTGAAAAATATGTGCGTAAAAATGACGCATTAGACTATATGCAACAGCTTGCAAAATTGTTAGAAGTTGCGGACTTAGCTCAATATGTTGCGTTTGATTTTACACTATCAAGTCATATGAGCTATTACACAGGCATGTTATTTGAAGTGTTTGCCTCAGGCAGTGGTTTCCCTTTAGGCAATGGAGGACGCTATGATGGACTGCTTGAAGTCTTTGGCTCAAAAGTGGGGGCTACAGGTTTTAGTATTCGTGTAGATAGACTATTAGAAACGATAACAGCACAAGCTTTGCAAAAGGAAGAAGCTATTGTTGTGCTATTTGAGGAAGAAGACTTTGAGGAGGCTCTTGAAAAGATAAAAGCTTTAAGAGCAGCGGGAAAACAGGCGACATTGCAGGTAAGAAGTAGTTTAGTTGATGAAGCAGCCTTTTTAACGCATTTTACTGAGGTAGTTGTTGTTGGACAGGAGGAAGTTCGCGGTGAATGAATTAACAATTGCTATGCCAAAAGGGCGTATTTTTGAAGAGGCATACCAAATGCTTATTGATGCAGGCTTTAATTTACCAGAAGAGGTCGAGATGACACGTAAATTAATGATCGAAATTCCTGAAGAAAAAATTCGTTTTATATTAGCAAAACCTATGGATGTTCCTGTATATGTCGAGCACGGTGTTGCAGATATAGGCATTGCAGGAAAAGATGTTTTACTGGAACAACAGCGAGTTGTCCATGAGCTCCTTGATTTAAGAATAAGTACATGCTATATCGCATCAGCGGGTTTACCTAATACGACAATGAACGAAATTGCACCACGCATTGCGACAAAATATCCAAACATTGCGATGAAATACTATAAAGGTATTGGCGAGCAAGTAGAAATTATTGAATTAAATGGGTCGATTGAGCTTGCACCGATGATAGGCTTAGCAGATCGCATTGTCGATATTGTATCAACTGGACGTACGCTCAAAGAAAATGGCTTAGTCGAGTATGAGTTTATTACGGATGTGTCATCGCGCCTAATCGCCAATCCAGTAAGCTATCGAATGAAAGGTGATCGCATCATTGACCTTGTAAAACGTTTGAAAAATTGTGTCGACTAATAAAAGTTTTGCGAAAGGTGTTGCCAAAACACCTAGAAATAAAGGGGACTTTTTCATGAAAATCACAAAATTAGCAAAAGGTATTTCCTTGAAACGACCACTCGAAGGTGGCAATGAAGAACAATTAAAGGTTGTACGACAAGTATTAGCGGATGTCCGAGCACAAGGTGACATCGCAGTACGTACATATACAGAAAAATGGGATGGCTATGCTCCTGACAATTTACGTGTCACAAAAGAAGAAATGGCAGAGGGCGTCAACACGATTGATACACAGCTATATGCAGATTTAACAGAAGCTGCACAAAATATTCGTCTCTATCATGAGCAACAAAAGCGTACTGGCTATCGGATGGAATTGCCAGATGGCTCCTGGCTTGGACAACGTATCACTGCGCTCGATGCTGTAGGCCTTTACGTTCCAGGAGGGACAGCTGCCTATCCATCATCCGTATTGATGAACGTTATCCCTGCACAAGTAGCTGGTGTGAAGCGAATTGTTATTACATCACCTGCTGGTCGTGATGGTAAATTACCTGCTGGCGTGCTTGCTGCTACGCATATTTTAGGTGTAGAAGAAGTGTATAAAATTGGTGGTGCGCAGGCAATTGCGGCACTTGCCTACGGAACGGAAACGATTCAAGCGGTCGATAAAATTACGGGACCTGGTAATATTTTTGTTGCTCTAGCAAAGCGTGAAGTTTTTGGTGAAGTGGCAATTGATATGATTGCAGGACCAAGTGAAATTGCTGTAATTGCAGATGAAACAGCTTTTGCAGACGAAGTGGCTGCAGATCTTTTATCACAGGCAGAGCATGACAAGATGGCTTGTGCCATTTTAGTAACAACATCGGAGCAACTTGCTTATAACGTAGCGCTTGAAGTAGAAAAACAATTAGCTACTTTACCTCGTGAAGAGGTAGCACGTGCATCTATCGAAAATTATGGTGCGATTTACATTGCCGAGACGATGTCAGAAGCAGTTGAGGCCATTAATTCATTAGCACCAGAACATTTAGAAATCGTGACAAAAAATGCGGAAGCTGTGGCAGAGCAAGTACGTCACGCTGGCGGTATTTTCATTGGGCGATATAGCTCAGAGCCTGTAGGTGATTATTTTGCAGGCACAAATCATGTATTACCGACAAACAGCACAGCTCGTTTTGCAAGTGGTTTAAATGTAGATGACTTCGTGAAAAAATCGAGTATCGTTTATTACACTGAAAAAACGTGGGCCGATAATGCCTCAAAAATCGCACGCTTAGCTCGCATGGAAGGCCTAGAGGGGCATGCGCGGGCAGTCGAATCTCGTGGATGGGAAAAGGAGTAGAACGATGACAGATCAAAGACGCTATGCAAAGGTAGAACGAACAACAAATGAAACGCAAATATCAGTAGCCATTGATTTAGATGGTGAGGGCAAAGCAGATATCCAAACAGGTGTTGGATTTATGGACCATATGTTGGATTTATTTATTAAACACGGTCTTTTTAATGGCTCAATACAAGCGAACGGTGATACGCACATTGACGATCACCATACGACGGAAGACCTTGGCATTGTGTTAGGACAAGCTATTCGTGAAGCACTGGGTGATAAGAAAGGCATTAAACGTTACGGTAATGCCTTTGTCCCAATGGATGACGCCCTTGCTCAAGTCGTAGTCGATTGCTCAAACCGTCCGCATTTAGAATATCGTGTGCCTGAGCTAAAAGAAAAGGTAGGCACTTTTGATACTGAATTAGTACATGAGTTTTTATGGAAGTTCGCACTTGAAGCAAGAATGAATGTGCATGTTATTGTGCCATATGGTCATAACACGCACCATATAATTGAAGCTATTTTTAAGGCGTTAGCCCGTGCGATTGATGCGGCAGTGGAGATTGATCCTCGTGTTAAAGGTGTACCTTCAACGAAGGGGCTGTTAACGTGAAAATCGGTGTAATTGACTATGGGATGGGCAATTTATTTAGTGTCGAGCAAGCATTAAAACGCCTTGGCTGTGAGGTCATTGTAACGGCAGATGAACATGAGCTTGATGCAACGGATGCTCTTCTATTGCCAGGTGTAGGTGCTTTCCCTGACGCTATGAAGCGCTTAGCGGAAACAAGATTAGATAACTATCTACAAAAAGTAAAGGCAGAAAATCGACCTTTACTCGGTATTTGTTTAGGGATGCAGTTATTATTTGAGGAAAGTACAGAAGTCACATTAACGAAGGGGCTAGGCTTTTTCAAAGGGAGCATTCAGCGCTTTAGCGGTGTTCAAGGGAATCAATCCTATCGAGTACCTCATATGGGGTGGAATGAATTGATTGTAACAAATCGCCCTGTATGGCTTAAAGACGAAGCAACTGCCGAGCATGTATATTTTGTCCATTCATTTTATGCGACAAATATTGATGCAACAGAGCTTGTCGCTTATGCAGACTATTATGGCATTGAAGTACCAGGCATCGTTGCAAACGGCTCGATTACAGGTATGCAATTCCATCCTGAAAAGTCAGGGGAGTTAGGCGTGTACTTATTAGAACAATGGTTAAAAGGGGTGGCGGCGTGCTAACAAAACGTATTATTCCATGTCTTGATGTCAAGGATGGGCGTGTTGTCAAAGGTGTACAGTTCGTTTCATTGCGCGATGCAGGAGATCCTGTAGAGCTTGCAACATTTTATGATGAGCAAGGGGCAGATGAGCTTGTCTTCCTGGACATATCTGCATCGCATGAAGGTCGTGAAACGATGGTCGATGTGGTGCGCCAAACAGCGGCGACATTAGCTATTCCATTTACCGTTGGTGGTGGTATTCGTTCGTTAGAGGATATGAAGCGTATTTTACGCGCTGGTGCTGATAAAGTGTCTGTTAATACATCTGCTTTAGAACGTCCAGCGCTAATTAAGGAAGGTTCTGACTTCTTCGGTGCGCAATGTATCGTTGTGGCAATCGATGCGCGCTACAGTGAAGAAGATGGCACATGGATGGTGTATACACACGGTGGCCGCAACAAAACATCTTGGCAAGTGATCGAATGGGCAAAAGAAGCTGTTCGCTTAGGTGCTGGTGAGATTTTATTAACAAGTATGAATCAGGACGGAGAAAAATCTGGCTTTGATTTAGCTTTGACAAAGGCGGTAAGAGATTCCGTGACAGTCCCAGTAATAGCAAGTGGCGGTGCAGGGAATGCCGAGCATTTTTACGAAGTATTAGCAGATGATGTCGATGCAGATGCAGCACTTGCAGCATCCATTTTTCATTACAAAGAAACGAGCGTAGCGCAAGTAAAACAATACTTACGTGAAAAAGGAGTGGCAGTTCGATGATGGATAACATTAAATTTGACGATAAAGGTCTTGTGACAGCAGTTGTGCAAGATGCCAATACAAAAGAAGTATTAACGGTAGCTTATATGAATAAAGAGTCATTAGAAAAAACATTGGAATCAGGCGAAACATGGTTTTACTCACGTTCTCGCGCAGAGCTATGGCATAAAGGCGCTACTAGTGGCAACGTACAAAAGGTAGTATCCATTAAAGCGGATTGTGATGGCGATGCATTAGTTGTAGAAGTACTTCCTGCTGGTCCCGCATGCCACAACGGCACGACTTCTTGCTTTACGAATGTACTCCTGGAAAAAGCGAAAGTTGGTTCAGTAGGCATTATCCCTGAACTAGTTAAAGTAATTGAAAAGCGTGAGCAAGAAATGCCAGAGGGTGCATACACTACATATTTATTCGATAAAGGCATCGATAAAATTTGTAAAAAAGTTGGGGAAGAAGCAACAGAGGTTGTCATCGGTGCAAAAAATCGTGATGCAGAAGAGGTAAAATGGGAAGCGGCAGATTTAATTTACCATCTATTAGTTTTACTACAAGAACAAAAAGTAAATGTTTTTGATGTATTGCATGTGTTGGAAAAACGTCACGAGGAGAAATAACAGCATATCGCTTATTGTATGGTATAATATAAGTTACTGTAAAAAGGAACGTATGATGCGTTCCTTATTTCTTGTTTCGGAGGAAATATTTTGGAAAAGAAACGTCAAAAAGAGAAGCAAACGAATGTCGTATCGTTCATTCCAACAGGCGACTATTATTATAAAAAATCAATTCAAGCGATGAATAGCGGACAGATGGATAAAGCCTATAAATATTTACAGCGTGCTGTTGATTTAAGCCCAGATGACCCGATGATTTTATTGCAATTAGCGATTGTAGAATTAGAAGGTCAAGGCTTTGAAGAAGCCTATGATTTACTTCGTCGTGCCTATCAATTAGACCCAAATGAGCCAGAAATTATTTTTTATATGGCAGAGGTGTCTGGATGCGTCGGCATTATACAAGATGCCAAACGCTTTGCAGAGCAATACTTAGAGATGGAACCTGAGGGTGCTTATGCAGATGAAGCGGCTGAAATTTTGGACTTTGTAGCTTTTGAACAAGATGATTATGAAGAGCTTGAAGGTAGCGGCGAGGATTTATATCGTCAGGAACAAGCGCGTCGTTGTATGGAAAAGGGTGATTTTCCAGAGGCGATAAACATTTTAGAACAACTCGTAGAAGATAGACCAGAATTTTGGTCTGCATACAATAATTTAGCTTTAGCTTATTTCTATGTCGGTGAAGCAGAGCAAGCAAAAGCAATCCTAAACACAGTACTTCGTGAAAATAAAGGAAATTTACATGCGTTATGCAATTTAACGGTTATTGCGTATTATGAGAAAAATGATGAGGAATTAAATGCTCTTTTAGAAGTTTTAGTGAAAATCCAGCCTTATGCATGGGATCATCGCTATAAACTAGGTGCAACGCTTGCACTTATTGGTCAATATGAAATAGCCTTTAAATGGCTACGAAGCATGCAAAAACGTGGCTATTTAGGTGATCCAGGATTTTACTTTTGGTTATCACATGCGGCGTATTTCTCGGGCTACGATGATATTTCAAAAAGCGCTTGGGAGCAGTTACTTGAGCTTGATCCAGAGAAAGAGGGCTTTGAACCTTGGCGTCAGCATGAAAATACATATGAACTTGACGCATTAGAACATGATCGTGACTTCATTGTATCTAAACTTGAAAGTGAGTATATAAGTGATCGCCTATTTGGTTTGTTTTTATTAAAAGGGACAGCGCATAAACAGGAAATCATTGCTCATCCTAAATGGATAGATGTTGAGCAATTTGATGCTTTTGAAAAGCTTTTTTTAGCTTACGCACTTGGCCATCAGTTTGATGAAAAAAATAAAGTAGAGGCAAGCTTTTTAAGAGCTGTCCGTGTATCAGAGATTTTATTAGAGCAATATGGGAAAATGACAACATTGGTTGCGCCAATGTTTCAAATGTGGTTTGTGCTATGTGAACAAGCGCTTAGTGAAAATTATCGCTTTACAAATCCAGCTGCCATTGCAGGTGCAAATGATTTCTTATTCCGCTCATCTCGCATGTTGAAGGTGACGAAGAAGGAAATTGCAGAGCAGTATGGTATATCTGTGTCTACATTATCTAAATATATTGAAGAAATGTTAATGTTTTTACCAACCAGTTAAATTTAGGTTGTGAGCAACATAGTTGAATAACTTCATGCTTTCACATACGATGAACATACTAACGTTATTATAAAAAAGTTTTACAAGTTTAGGAGGAAGTATGTATGTCAGAAGAAAAAATTTATGATGTTGTAATTATCGGAGCAGGACCTGCCGGCATGACTGCGGCTGTTTATACATCACGTGCCAACCTTTCAACGCTAATGATTGAACGCGGTATTCCAGGCGGACAAATGGCGAATACAGAAGAAGTAGAAAACTATCCAGGGTTTGATACAATTTTAGGGCCTGAACTGTCTACTAAAATGTTCGAGCATGCGAAAAAATTTGGTGCTGAGTATGCATACGGTGATGTTTCAGAAATCATCGATGGAGAAGAATATAAAATCATTAAATCTGGTGCAAAAGAATATAAAACACGATCAATTATCCTTTCTACAGGTGCAGAATATAAAAAAATGGGTGTACCAGGTGAAAAAGAGCTTGGTGGACGCGGTGTCAGCTATTGTGCAGTATGTGATGGTGCATTCTTTAAACAAAAAAATCTCGTTGTCGTAGGTGGTGGGGATTCAGCTGTTGAAGAAGGTGTTTATTTAACACGTTTTGCTGATAAAGTAACAATTGTTCACCGTCGTGATAAATTACGTGCTCAAAAAATTCTACAAGATCGTGCATTTGCCAACCATAAAATCGATTTCATTTGGAATGCAACAGTAAAAGAAATTAACGAAGCGAACGGTAAAGTAGGCGGCGTTACATTACAATCAACTGTGGATGGCACAGAATCAGAATTTAATGCTGATGGCGTATTTATCTATATTGGTATGCTTCCATTAACAAAACCTTTTGAAGCATTAGGTATTTTAAATGAAGCTGGTTATATTGTGACAAACGAAAATATGGAAACGAAAGTACCAGGTATTTTTGCTGCAGGAGATGTACGTGAAAAAACGCTTCGCCAAATCGTAACTGCGACTGGCGATGGTAGTATTGCAGCGCAAGCAGCACAACATTATGTGGAAGAATTATTAGAAAAAATTAACGCATAATAGGCCTGAAATAGTTCGTCTCGAAATAGCTAGCGTAAAACGCTAAACGTAGAAGCTCGTTGCTATTGGCCGTTATTACCGGAAAAAAATACAATTTTTTAATACGGTTTTAATATTGCTGTAACTTGAATGACATATAAAAGGTGTAATATGTAGAGTGTAATTAGCAATCCCCCTTTTATTTTTTTAGTAGGTTGTTTCCGCCTAATTAGGTGGGGGCAACCTATTTTTGATATTTGAGTGCCAGTCACTCAAACAATTCTGAATTTTAAGTGTTATTGACGCTATTGTTACTTGTCCATTCATGCTACAACAGCACAAAAAATAAGGCGCAACAAGCTGCACAATAGCGACGGTCGAAGCTTACGTTGGGCTGTGTGGACAGCATAATGGGTTTTTCCGCAATTGGATAACTACTTCTTAAGCTTATTATTTCTGAATGTGTCATGTCTCACTATAGAAAACTGTATACTATAAGTATGATTATTCGTGTAAAATAACTGTCATTGGGAGTACAACGACCCTTTATGCAAGAGAAATAAAAGCCATTCATGTTGATTCAATATAAACAGTTTTTTGCGCAAGATACCATAGTTGTGAAATGAGGACAAACTCTGATAGGTCTTGCTATAATGAAAATATAATGCAAAAGAGATTAGAGGTGTGTCTATGCAAAGAATTGCAAACTTAATTGCCGTAAAAGACGGCCAAGTATTATTACTTCAAAAGCCGAGACGAGGCTGGTATGTAGCACCTGGCGGAAAAATGGAAAGCGGTGAGTCGATTTATGAGGCTGCTTTACGTGAGTTTCAGGAAGAAACAAATGTCATCCCATTGAACGCGCATCTAAAAGGTGTATATACGATGATTATTAAGGAAGATAACGTTAAGGTGGATGAATGGATGCTATATACTTTTATGGCGAAAGATATTGAAGGCGTTCCATTCGAAGAAACAAGAGAAGGTAAGCTTGCATGGCACCCAGTTGGGGATTTAAAACATTTGCCGATGGCTGAAGGTGATCGAACGAATTTACTATTTGCGATTTCCCAATCAGGCATTCAATACGGCACATTTGAATACACGAAAGATTTTGAATTGCTTCATGAGAAAATACAAATATCAATAGAACAATAAAGGAGCTGCATGACAGTGGTGGTTGAAAGTCAACAATGTACACATGAATTGGTCATTATTACAGGAATGTCTGGAGCTGGGAAGACAGTAGCTATTCAAAGCTTTGAGGATTTAGGGTATTACTGTATTGATAATTTACCACCAGCGTTACTCACGACTTTTTTAACTTTACTTAGGGATTCAGGTAAAAATATAACACGTATTGCAGCTGTCATGGATATGCGTGGCGGCAACTTTTTTGATTCGCTAATTGGAGCGCTCGACCATATATTAAAAGAAGGCGATATCGTTGTCCGCATTTTATTTTTAGATGCAGATGATGCAACGCTTGTGAGACGTTATAAGGAAACGAGACGTGCACATCCATTAGCTGTAACTGGTTTACCTCTTGATGGCATTAAACAAGAACGCGTACTGCTATCAGAAGTAAAAGGCCGCGCTAATTTCGTTTATAATACGTCAAATATGAAACCAAAAGAGTTACGTGAGAAAATCGTGAAAGCATTTGCAAGTGATGCAGATCACACTTTTTCAGTTAATATTATGTCCTTTGGATATAAACACGGTATGCCAATTGATGCAGACTTAGTATTTGATGTGCGCTTTTTAAAAAATCCTTATTATGTAGAGGAATTGCGCCCTAAAACTGGTTTGCAAACAGAAGTCTCTTCTTATGTATTAGCGTTAGAGGATACACAAATCCTAATTCAAAAACTAACGGATTTGTTTGAATTTATGATACCGCTTTATAAACAAGAGGGGAAATCGCAACTTGTCATTGCTTTTGGTTGTACAGGAGGACAGCATCGTTCGGTGACTTTAGCAGAATATTTTGGCGCTTGCTTGGCCAAAAAAGAAAATGCTGTGATATCGCACCGTGACATCAATCGAAGAAAGGATTGAGTGAATGGGGAAAAAGCATACAAGGCTAGTTGTAATAGGTGGTGGTACTGGCCTTTCTACGTTACTACGTGGTTTAAAGCATCACCCGTTTGATATCACTGCAATCGTAACAGTTGCGGATGATGGTGGTTCCTCAGGACGTTTACGTGATGATTATGATATCCCCCCGCCTGGGGATGTTCGTAATGTCATTGCGGCATTATCGGATGTGGAACCACTCGTTGAGCAAATGTTTCAATATCGTTTTTCCGTATCAGAAGATTTAAATGGTCATTCTCTTGGCAATTTAATGTTAACGGCCTTAACCGATATTACTGGAGATTTTAGCCATGCTATTAGCGAAATGGGAAAAGTTTTAAAAGTACATGGTCGAGTAATTCCAGCTGCTAATAAAAAAATTACTTTACATGCCGAACTAGAAGATGGGGCAGTAATTCAAGGTGAGTCGAAAATTCCTACTGCTGGAAAGCGCATTGATCGCGTTTTTTTAGTGCCTGAAAATGTGCAGCCGTTACCAGAAGCAATACGCGCAATTAATCGTGCTGACTATATTTTAATAGGACCTGGTAGCTTATATACAAGTATTATTCCTAATTTGCTAGTAAAAGAAATTGGAGAAGCTGTAGTTAGAGCAAAGGGACGAAAAATTTATGTATGTAATTTAATGACCCAAAAAGGGGAGACCATTTCTTATACAGCAGGTGACCATGTTGAGGCAATTCACAAGCATGTTGGACATTCCTTTATTGATGCTATTTTAGTAAATGATGAACAACTTCCACATCCTGTTAAAGAGCTTTATAAAGAGGAATGTGCGGAACCCGTAACATTCGATGTTGGAAAGCTTGAAAGTATGGGATTAGAGGTTATTAAACGTGATATTGCAACCATTCGACCAGATGGGACAGTGCGCCATAATGCTGCAAATGTGGCACAATGGCTTGTGGATTATGCAAAAATCTTACCGAAAAAGTAAGGAAGCCAACAATAGAGTCCTAAAGAATGCTTGTTGTATATGGTAAGATGAACATATACATAGAAATAAAGGTCGAAAGGAGGGCGTAATATGTCATTTGCTTCAGAAACGAAAAAAGAGCTGACGCAAGTAGAAGCGGACGATTATTGTATGAAAGCAGAAGTATCTGCATTAATTCGTATGAATGGTTCATTATCTTTTGCAAACAAGCAACTTAGTTTAGACGTACAAACCGAAAATGCAGCGATTGCAAGAAGGCTTTACACTATTATGAAGAAGTTGTATCCATATAACGTAGAGCTACTTGTACGGAAGAAAATGCGTTTGAAAAAAAATAACGTGTATATATGTCGTGTGCGAGAAGGGGCGCGGGAGTTACTTATTGATTTAGCGATAATATCGGATGATTTCCAATTCAATCACACAATTTCTAAAGAGCTTATAAAAAAGAGTGGCCATAAAAGAGCTTACTTACGTGGAGCATTTTTAGCAGGTGGCTCGGTAAATAACCCAGAAACGTCTGCCTATCACTTAGAAATTTATTCTTTGTATAAAGAACACGGTGAAGCATTAATGGATTTAATGAATGAATTTGAGTTAAATGCAAAAACAATTGAACGAAAGAAGGGCTTTGTGACATACTTAAAAGAAGCGGAAAAGATTTCCGATTTTTTAAACATTGTCGGAGCTCATCAAGCGATGATGAAATTTGAAGATGTTCGCATACTACGCGATATGCGAAATAGTGTTAATCGTATTGTAAACTGTGAAACAGCAAACTTGAATAAAACAATCGGTGCTGCACTGCGCCAGGTAGAAAATATTCGCTTTATTGAAAATTCAGTAGGGCTGGATCAGTTGCCTGAAAAGCTTCGTGAAATTGCACGCTTACGTGTGGAATATCAAGATGTGACGTTAAAAGAACTTGGTGAAATGGTATCAAGTGGAACGGTTAGCAAATCAGGCGTTAATCATCGATTGCGTAAAATAGATGAAATAGCAGATGCACTAAGAAGAGGTGAAAAAATAGGCGGTTAAGCTTTCATACAAAAGACAGAAAGCAAGTGCAATCGCTTATTGTTCTTCTGCTGTAAAGTGCGGTAATATAAAACTAAGAGACGAACGGTAGTGAAGGAGAGAATTGCGAATGACTGAGAAAACAGTCCAGGTAAAATTAAAATTAGGACTTCAAGCTAGACAAGCGGCTTTGTTTGTACAGGAAGCAAATCGTTTTAGTGCTGATATTTTTCTTGAGAAAGATGAGAAAAAAGTAAATGCCAAATCCATTATGGGTGTAATGAGCTTAGCGATTGCTAAAGGTACGAAAGTTGTTTTAAGCAGTGAAGGTAGCGATGCAGAGCAAGCGGTTACATCATTAGCTGCTCTTATTGAAAAAGAAGACTAAATAAAAAACCCTCTAAGTCACCTGGACTTAGAGGGTTTTTAGCATCAACGCTGTGGATTTCCACGGGCACTGTATTTTGAGTGTCAGTCACTAGTGCAATTCGAAAGATTCAGAATTGTTCGAGTGCCTGGCACACATAAAAAACCCGCTAAGTCATCTGGACTTAGCGGGTTTTTCTAATTAACGTTCGTTACGTACAAAAATGTGGTCGATTAAGCCGTATTCTTTAGCACGTTCAGCTGTCATGAAGTTATCACGATCAGTATCTCGTGAGATGACTTCTAGTGGCTGACCAGTACGTTCAGATAAAATACCATTTAATTTTTCACGAAGGAATAAAATGCGTTTTGCAGCAATTTCAATTTCAGTCGCTTGACCTTGTGCACCGCCAAGTGGTTGGTGAATCATTACTTCTGCATTTGGTAATGCATAGCGTTTACCAGGTTCACCAGCAGCAAGTAGGAACGCACCCATTGATGCAGCCATACCAATACAAATTGTTTGTACTTTTGGCTTGATGAATTGCATTGTATCGTAGATTGCCATACCAGCTGTAATAGAACCACCTGGTGAGTTAATGTAAAGAGAAATGTCTTTATCTGGATCTTCTGCTTCTAAAAATAGAAGCTGCGCAACGATTGAGTTTGCAACGTTGTCATCAATTGCACTTCCTAATAGGATAATACGGTCTTTTAGTAGTCGTGAATAAATGTCATAAGCACGCTCACCACGACTTGTTTGTTCAATAACTGTAGGAATTAAATTCATGTTAAATCCTCCTTAAAAAGCTAAATTCGAATACTTTTACTGAAATCATCCATTATATTTCAGTTGTAACCTTATCATACACATTATAGTCAGGGAAGGTCAAATATTAACGCTGATATTAAGAAATAAAATCCCTAATAAAAATTTTAAATTATAGTTGAATTGTGGGCAATAGGTTTGTATAATGGAAAGGTCGTAAGTTAAAGTACAGTACACTATTTTGCAGGTATGCTTCTACAATGAGGGTTATCTACATGATGCTTTACCGTAAAGCCTAAGAGTGAGTACTTTTTTTTTATGTTCAATTGCCCTCGTGGTGTAATGGATAACACGTAAGATTCCGGTTCTTGCACTGGGGGTTCGATTCCCTCCGAGGGCGCCATTTACTGATGAATTGATTTACTTTTATAGCTCGATTCTCCTATTAAGTTGCTTAGCAGCCTGCTTAATGGAGAAAGAGAGGAATATGGTGGAAATCTGTCCCGTAGGCATTATTCCCATTATGATTCCTTTCTAAACCATCAAAAGCAATAACTCCAAAAAGTTTTTTAGTGAACATACTGATCGTGAAGCTAGCATTGCTAGCACAAAAGAAGAATCCTATCTGAGAGGATTCTTTTTTTGTGGTCAAAAATATCTAAATTTAGCATAAAAATCATCTTAATATTGCATAAGTATACATTTTCAGACATAGATATTGTTTTTATTACATAATTTCTCTACGTTTTGTATTATAAAATTAATTATTATGAAAAAATAATCACTTTTATACGAAATCGTATTGTATATCCCCTCTATTGACACTATAATTGACCTAATAGTCTAACATTTCCGAATTGATAAAATTGAATTAGTCGGAAAATATTAATTGTATAGGGGGAAAAACTATGAAAAAACGTTTTTGGACGTTATTAATGGTTGTAGCAGCATTTACGCTAGTGCTAGTAGGCTGTGGTGCAAAAGAAGATGCATCTTCTGGCGACGCAGTTTCTGATGGTGGCGGTAAGGACAAAGTTTATAAGGTAGGTACAGAGGCTACTTTTGCACCATTTGAATCGATTGACGATAAAGGGAATATTGTAGGATTAGATGTCGATATTTTGCAAGCGATTGCAGATGAAATGGGCTTTAAAGTGGAATGGGAAAACATCGGGTGGGAGCCTGTATTCCAAACAATTAAAAATGGTGAAACACACATCGGTGCATCGGGGATTACAATTAATGAAGAACGTAAGGCGTCATTCGATTTTACAGAGCCATACTATGAATCTCAATTATTAATCGTAGTTAAAGAGGATTCAGATATTACGTCATTAGCAGATTTAAAAGATAAAAAGATTTCAGTGCAAATAAATGCCACTGGTCATATGGCTGCAAAAAAATTACAAGGTGATGCAAGCACAAACATTATGGCATTCGAAAGCCAACCTGTTGCTATTCAAGAAATGTTAAATGGGAACGTTGATGCAACAATTGGTGATAATGCAGTTATTTATGAATATATTAAAGCTAACCCAAAAGCGAAACTTAAAGTAGTTGAAGATGATGCATTTGAAAAAGAATACTACGGCTTTATGGTGAAAAAAGGTAATACGGAATTATTAAACCTATTGAATGAAGGTCTACAAAAAATTAAAGACAATGGTAAATTAAAAGAAATTACTGGTAAGGACTTTAAGTAATGGATGATGCCGTTAGCCTAATCATGCTAGCGGCTCATTTGATTTATTAGCGTATTTAATAGAGAAATTGATAGGGAAAGTAGGGGTTCTAATGGACATCTTTGATTTACGCTGGGACATAGTTTGGAACTACCGTGATATGTTTATCCGTGGTATTGGTATAACAATCATCTTAACGCTCAGTGGTTATTTTGGTGGTATAATTTTAGGCTTACTATTAGGTTTAGGGAAAGTATCTAAAAATAAGTTTATTTACTGGCCATGTAAACTATATGTCGATTTATTCCGTGGGACACCAATGCTAGTGCAAATTTTATTAATTCATTTAGCGGTGATTCCAACAATTTTTGGCCATTCATTAGGATATATGGTGTCAGGTATAACTGCGCTTGTATTAAACTGTGCAGCCTATAATGCAGAAATATTCCGTGCGGGAATTCAAAGCATTGATAAAGGACAAATGGAGGCAGCGCGTTCACTTGGCCTAACACACAATCAAGCGATGAAAAAAGTTATTTTACCACAGGCTTTCAGACGAATGATTCCACCACTTGGCAATGAATTTATTGCATTATTAAAAGACTCATCATTAGTAACGGTTATTGCAGCGCCAGATATTTTATATGCAAGTAAAGTTGTGGCAGGTGCGAGCTTCCGTTTCTGGGAACCTTATATTGTAGCCGCATTGCTATACTTAGTTTTAACATATGTTGTGACAAAGGTAGTCGCGTTTATTGAAAAACGATTCAGCAACAGCTATATCCCTCGTAAAGCGGAAGGGAGAGAAGCAAGATGATTAGAATTGAAAACTTACACAAATACTTCGGAAAACTGGAAGTATTAAAGGGCATCGATTATGAAATACATGAAAAGCAAGTTGTCTGTGTTATTGGACCTTCAGGATCAGGAAAAAGTACTTTTTTACGTTGCATAAATATGCTAGAAGAAGTGACAGATGGTGCAATTTATATTGAAAATGTGAAGGTAAATGGACCAAAAACGAATATCAATGCTATTCGAGCAGAGGTCGGAATGGTATTCCAACAATTTAATTTGTTCCCTCACATGAATGTCATTGATAATGTAACAATGGCACCAATGCAAATTCGCAAAATGAACCGTGCAGATGCAGAGAAACTAGGGCATGAGTTACTGCAAAAGGTCGGGCTAGATAGTAAGGCTTACAACTATCCTGAGCAGCTTTCAGGTGGACAGCAGCAACGTGTAGCGATTGCAAGAGCATTAGCGATGAAACCTAAAGCTATTTTATTTGATGAGCCAACTTCCGCACTAGATCCAGAAATGGTGAAAGAAGTATTAGATGTTATGAAAAATCTAGCGATTGAAGGAATGACAATGATTGTCGTGACACATGAAATGGGCTTTGCACGAGAAGTTGGAGATCGTGTTGTGTTTATGGATGGTGGCTATATCGTAGAAGAAGGAACACCAGAAGAACTCTTTGGTAACCCGAAAAATGAGCGGACCAAAGCATTTTTAGGAAAAGTTTTATAAAAAAATGGGAAAAACCATTCAACGCATAAGCGATGAATGGTTTTTTTGTATTTAATGGAGGGGATTTGTAGTTGTTGCATAGGCATCAAGCATTGCACGCATATCTTGTTGCGTGTATTGTGGCACTTGATAATAGCCATGCTTATTTTGGTAAATAGATACTTCGTATGCCATCTCGATGCAGTTGGGAATACTATCAGCAACTACACGACGCACAACTGGATTTGTTGTTTCAGTTGCTGCTGCAGTCATACATTTAGCTGAACCTTTATGTGCACCAAGTAAGAAGCCTGAAATGACTTCATCATTGATTTCACTTGCATTTTGCATAGGCTTTTTCGGCTGAGAAGGCTTAATGCCATATTGGAAGTTGTTCCCTGTCTGCATTTCATAGCGACCAGTTGGAACAGAAGGATCATGCCCTGTTTTAAAAGATTCCACAATCGTATTGTACATACCGAGTGTGAAATTATATTGATTATCTAAAATGCTAAGTAGTTCTGGGTCTTTTACTTGTGGACGTAAAATAATGGATAGGTTTAGTCCAGCGATTATTTCGCCAATCGTTTCATGCATGTCCATAACTTCATGGCCACCATGATTAAGGCTTTGTTGTTGGTTAGGTGTTGTTGCATTGTTTTGTTCATTATAAAAAGATTGTGACAAAAAAAACGCCTCCTGAATGGTTTAGTTTGTTGCAGTAGTTAGTATGCCTTGCAAGTACTATTTCATACGATATAAATCCGTTTGCATATATTTAGCATAGCGATGTTTTTTTGCAACACATTAGAGGTATAACAAAAGAAAGTTAAGGAGGATAAAAAATTGAAAAAATTACTTGGACCAGTAGGGATAATCGTTATTATTTTAGCTGTATTAGCTTTACTATTTATTCCAAAATACAATAGTCTTGTAACCGCGGAGGAAAATGTTGACTCGAAGTGGGCTCAAGTCGAAAATCAGCTACAACGCCGTTATGATTTAATTCCGAATTTAGTGGAATCTGTAAAAGGGTACGCAAATCACGAGCAAGATGTCATTACTAGCATTACGGAGGCGCGTGCACAAATGGGCAATGCACAAACACCCGAGGAACAAGCGAGTGCAAATGATGCGTTAAACGGCGCACTTAGTCGATTACTTGTAGTCGTAGAAAATTATCCGAATTTAAAAGCCGATGCAAATTTCCGTCAATTAATGGATGAACTGGCGGGGACAGAAAATCGACTAGCAGTAGCACGTGAGGATTACAATAATGAAGTACAAGGCTTTAATAAAAAAGTAAAACGCTTCCCAGGGAATATTATTGCAGGTATGTTTGGCTTCGAACAAAAGGAATACTTTAAGGCAGCGGCTGGAGCTGAAAAAGCACCTGCAGTAGATTTTAGTGATTCGGGTAAACAATAATGAAACGGTTGACAGTAACGCTTTTAGTTGCGTGTTTTATGTGGTTTGTTACAGCTAACAGCGCACTAGCACAGTTGCCCACACCAATGAAAAATACGTACATCCATGATTTTGCGAATGTGCTTTCAAGTTCTGTAAAGGAAGAACTTAATCATTATTCAGAGCAATTAGATAAAGGCACAGGTGCTGAAATAATGATTGTTACAATGGATAGCATTCAAGGGCAAGACCCAAAAATGTATGCCACGCAATTAATTCGTGCATGGGGTATTGGAGATGCAAAGAAAAATAATGGTGTTCTGCTATTGGCTACATTTGGGCAAGGACAAGGAAATAATGATGTAGTCATTGCTGTTGGTCAAGGTTTAGAGGGAGCGTTACCAGATGGAAAATTAGGACGTATTTTAGATGATGCTTTTTATCCATCTGCAAGTACAGGTGAAGTCGATCAAGCTTTCCAAGCGACATATGCTGAATTATTTCAAACAGTAGCTAAAGAATATAATTGGGATGGAGAGATGCCGACACAAGCAGTGGAGGATGAGTCAATGCCCAATTGGCTATTTGTGTTACTCGTTATTTTAGTGCTTGTTTTCATTATCTTCTCAAATGGCGGAGGCGGACCACGTTCAAGGGGACGCGGAGGTTATCCAGGAGGATTTGGCGGCGGTTTTGGTAGAGGTGGTTCCAGCGGCGGCGGGTTCGGTGGCTTTGGAGGCGGATCATCTGCAGGCGGCGGAGCAAGCCGAAAGTTTTAATTGTGTGAGTGACTGGCACAATTTAAGTGCCAGTCACTCAAACAATTCTGAATACTGAAAATCACGAAGACTCCTGCGGGAACGCACGTAATCTAAGACGCAACAAAGCGCGCATAAGCGAGGATTGTGGCTTATGCTGTGCCCGCGGAAAGCGAAGTGGATTTTAACGCTATAAAAGAAACTAAATTGTTTAAGTGCCAGTCACTCAAACAAAGGACTTTCCATAATAGGAGGGTCCTTTTTAATTGGATAAAAAGGATAAATAAATAATTATTATCATTTATTGACAAATTAACTAATTTTGTTATAATTTCATTGTATCGACAAACGATATAACGAACACTGATATAAGGAGGAATTACTTTGAAAAAAAGATTTTTGTCAGCATCTTTAGCGGTCATTTTAACAGCCTCTGTTGTTTATCCTGTTTCCGTACAGGAAGTTCGTGCTGCTAATGAAACTAGCAACATTACTATTGCACAAGAGGAACGCCTAACAGCAAAAGAATTTCTTGATTTAGCTGTAACATCTTTAACATTCCAACATGGCTCAGAATCAATGCGTCAAGAAGTGATTAATAAGTGGGTTAAAGACGGGGAATTAGACAACTTAAGTAGTGCAATTAAACGTAATGAAGCCGCACGAATTTTAGTAAGAGCGCTTGAGAAAGAAGAAAAAGAAGTAACACTAGCAGACTATCTGGAAAAAGCAAATAAGCTAGGCTTATTTAATAGCATTTCAGAAAATAGTGAAACAATTTCTAAACAAGACGCTACTAAAATATTTACTACATTTAAGAGTTTAAAAAACGGTGCTAGTAACGAAGGTGTTAACGAAATTTCTGTAGAGGATTTTATGAAAAATCCAGGAAACTTCGGTTATCAGCTTTCACCAGATGGTAATTACATTACATTTGCATCATCATGGGAAAGCCGTTCAAATGTTTTCGTGAAAAAAATGAATGATGATAGTGAACCAGTTCGTGTATCTAATTCAAAGGATCGTGATATTGCAGGATTCTTCTGGAAAGATGATACATTGCTTTATGCGAAAGATAAAGGTGGAGATGAAAACTTCCACATTTATTCTTCTACATTTAACGGTACAGAAGAAAAAGATTTAACGCCTTATCCAGGTGTAACTGTAGGGGTATTAAGTAGTTTACAAGGTGTTAAAGATGAAATTTTAATTATGATGAACAAAGAAGATGCAACAGTCTTTGATGTGTACAAGCTAAATGTTAAGACAGGCGAAACAAAACATGTTGCAAAAAATCCTGGTAACGTAGCTGATTGGTTAGCTGACCGTGATGGTAATATTCGTATAGCTGTAGTTTCAGATGGTGTAGAAGGTATGATTCTATATCGTGACACAGAAAAAGACGAATTTAAGCCGTTTATTGAAATGGCTGCGGGCGATGAAGTGACGCCATTAGCTTTCTCTAAAGATAATAAGCATATTTACGCAACTTCAAATAAAGGTAGAGATAAAGTAGAAGTAGTGAAATATGATCTTGAAGGTAATGAAGAAGTCATTATGTCGAACGAAGAAGTAGATGTAACTGGTGTATTATATAGTGGTGAGCAAGATAAAATTTTATACGGTGCATATGTAACGGATAAGGTACATTATCAATTCTTCGATGAAGATTTTGAGAAGTTATTCCGCAAAATTCAAGACAAGCTAGGCGTTGAAGAAAGTGAACTAGGCATCAACGACTACAATAAAGAAATGACGAAATTCATCGTCAGCGTGTCTAGTGACACAGTGTACGGCAAATATTACTACTATGACTCAACTACAGATGAAATGACAGAGCTAGCAACATTAAGTCCTTGGTTAAAGTCAGAAGAGCTTGCAGAGATGCATCCTGTTTCTTATAAGAGTCGTGATGGTTTAACAATTAACGGTTATTTAACATTACCGAAAAACAAAGAAGCAAAAGATTTACCGCTTATCGTGAATCCACACGGTGGACCATGGGCTCGTGATATGTGGGGCTTTAACCCAGAAGTACAGCTACTTGCAAACCGAGGCTATGCGGTACTACAAGTGAATTTCCGTTCATCTACTGGTTACGGAAAAGAATTTTTACAAGCTGGTAATAAGCAATGGGGTCTAAAAATTCAGGATGATATTACAGATGGCGTGCAATGGGCAATCGATCAAGGGATTGCTGACCCTGACCGCATCGGTATTTATGGTGCATCATTTGGAGGTTACGCAACATTAGCTGGTATTGCGTTTACACCAGATTTATATGCAGCAGCAGTTGACTATGTCGGTGTATCAAATATTTTTACATTGCTAGATACAGTCCCACCATATTGGGAAACTATGCGTAATATGTTCTATGAGCGTGTAGGGCATCCAGAGAAAGACAAAGATCTGTTAACAGCAGTTTCGCCAGTCTTCCATGTGGATAAAATTAAAACACCATTATTTGTTGCGCAAGGTGCAAACGATCCGCGTGTAAATCAGGCAGAATCTGATCAAATCGTTGAAGCGTTACGTGCAAGAGGTGTGGATGTAGAGTACATGCTGAAAGACAATGAAGGACATGGCTTCCAAAACGAAGAAAACCGCATTGAATTCTATAATGCGATGGTTAAATTCTTTGATAGCCATTTAAAAAAATAACGATAATGAGGCTGTGCAGAAATTTTACTTGCACAGTCTTTTTTCATTTAAATATATATAAGCCATCGATTTCCGCGGGCCCAGGTATGCCAGGCACTTAAATTGTTTGAGTGCCTGACACTTAATGAGCAGCTCCTAAATAGTAGATATCCACTTTGCTTTCCGCTCAGCGCTCTGGAGCCACAACCCTCATGAGCACGCAGTTTGTTGTGTCTTACTTTACTTGGTAAACTTTAATAGGAGTGTCATGAGAATTCAGAATTGTTTGAGTGCCTGACACCTAAATAGGAAGGGGTTGTGTGTAAATGAATGTGAAATTTTTTAGTCGTTCGCATTGTGAGCTTTGTGTAGAAGGCTTACGTACATTAAAGCTTGTTCAAGAAGAACTGGATTTCTCAATTGACATCATCGATATAGAAAAAGACGATGCAATACACGAAAAATATATGCTGATGATACCCGTTGTTGAAAAGGACGGAGAAGTCATCCAATATGGCAATTTAGACTATGTAACGTTGATGGAACATTTGTGCAGTGAATAACGTGTATTCCGATGAAATGAACGTACATAATTCAATCGTAAAAAATTCGTTTTTCACCAAGTGAAAAGCGGATTTTTTGTTTTCTTCTATAGATATAATTAAACCTGCAATTTGCGTTATTCACAAATTGTTCAATGAAAGCGTTATGAATATGAACAGTTTGTGAAGAACTTCACACAAAGCTTTCTTTTTGAAAAAATTGGAGTAGAATAGGAATCAAGTAAGAGGTTGTTATAAAACAGTTAATCAAAAGTATCACATATTTACGTGGTTGTTATATTACAAAAATAAACTTAAAGGGAGATTTGACTATGTGGGTTATTACAGTATTTGAACAAAAGGACGTTCGTATTTTTGAATACACAAACAAAACGGAAGCAACAAAAGCTTTAGCTGGCTTCAAGAAAAACGCCGTACTATCTTTCACTAAATAATAACATGCAGTCCCGCAGCCAAAAGAATTGGTTGCGGGATTTTTTATTTTCACGAACAACAATTTTTACAAACCATATGTTAACGTGTATAAAGTTTGTAAAAGCAATCCATACCATTATTTACTTGCTCTTTTTTATAAACCATATTATAATAAAATTACAAGTGGGACATAATTTTATATAGTGGGTTAAAAGTTGTCCCACTAAAGTGAGAGGGAGTAGATATTTATGTTAACTGTTCCTGAGGCACAGCAAAGACTACTTCCAGAAATGAATCCACTTCTACAATCGAGATACCGTATTTTGCAATCGGTTCAGTTAATGCAACCAATTGGGAGACGAACACTAGCCGAGTCACTCAAAATGACAGAGCGTGAAATCCGTAAAGAAACAGATATTTTACGTGATCAAGGGTTATTAGATTCCCAAAAGTCGGGTATGGTATGTACGAGTGATGGTGAATTAGTTATTGAACAGCTTAGAGCATTAGTATATGAATGGTCTGGTCTAACGCAGCTTGGTAAAACGCTCGAAAACCATTTAGGACTACAGCATGTGCTAGTTGTTCCAGGTGATTATAACGATGACGAAACCGTATTAACATTGCTTGGAAAAGAGGCGGCACAGCAATTTCTTTCGACTATTGCTAATGAGCAAGTTGTAGCTGTTACTGGAGGAAAGTCAGTCGCTTCGCTAGCGCAGTTTTTACAACCAGTCGATGGTAACCACAATGTAACATTTGTTGCTGCTCGTGGCGGAATCGGACATGAAATGCAAATGCAGGCTAATACACTCGTTGCAACATTTGCTATGCAGATGGAAGCCCAGTACCGTACATTGTTTTTACCTGAGCATTTAAGTGAACAGGCATATCAGGCAATGTTAACGGAGCCAATGGTGACAGAAATCATGGCTTATTATGACCGTGCTGATTGCGTTATTCATGGCATCGGCTCTGCTGAAGAAATGGCGATTCGTCGTAATTCATCAGCCGAAGATTTGCGTATTCTCGAGGAAAAAGGGGCTGTCAGTGAGGCGTTCGGTTATTATTTTAACGCCGAAGGAGACATTGTGCATCGTATTCGTACGATTGGCATTCAACTTGAACAAGTTGAAAAATGTAAGCATATTATTGCGGTTGCAGCAGGAAAACAAAAGGTGAATGCAATGCTATCTTACTTTAAGGTAGCGCCGAAGCAGACGATTTTTATAACAGATGAGGCTGCTGCGAAAGCAATCGCTGAACGTTTACTGTAAAAATAAATCAATAAAACATTATTGGAGGAATTAACAATGGCATTAAAGTTAGCAATTAATGGATTTGGACGTATTGGACGTTTAGTATTTCGTGAAGCAATGAAACATGATGAGTTTGAAGTAGTTGCAGTGAATGACTTAACAGATGCAGGTCAACTTGCACACTTATTAAAATACGATTCTGTACATGGTATTTATGATGCTGATGTCAATGCAGACGAAGATTCTTTCGTAGTGAATGGAAAAACAGTGAAAGTATACGCTGAAAAAGACCCAGCACAATTACCTTGGGGTGAGCTTGGCGTAGATGTTGTTCTTGAATGTACAGGTCGATTCCGCTCAATGGAAGAGGTAGGCAAACATATTGAAGCAGGTGCTAAAAAAGCAATTTTATCTGCTCCAGCTAAAGGCGATATGCCGACATTTGTAATGGGTGTTAACCACGAAGATTACAATCCAAAAACAGATGATGTCATTTCAAATGCATCTTGTACAACAAACTGTTTAGCGCCAGTAGCTAAAATTTTAGATGAGAAATTTGGCATTGAGCGCGGTATGATGACAACAATTCACTCATATACAAACGATCAACGTATCCTTGACTTCCCGCACTCTGATCCACGTCGTGCACGTGCAGGGGCAGTGTCAATGATTCCAACAACAACAGGAGCAGCAGTAGCCGTTTCGAAAGTATTACCTCAATTAAAAGGTAAGCTTGATGGATTCTCTATGCGTGTTCCTACACCGAACGTATCATGTGTGGATTTAGTTGTAGAACTAAAAGCAGATGTAACAAAAGATGCGATTAATGCGGCTTTAAAAGAAGCTTCTGAAAATGAGCTAAAAGGCATTTTAGGCTACAATGAGCTACCATTAGTATCAATTGATTACAATGGCAACCATAACTCTTCAACTGTAGATGGTCTTTCCACAATGGTTTTAGAAAATAGTATGGTGAAAGTTCTTGCTTGGTATGACAATGAAATTGGTTACTCTACTCGTTTAATGGACCTTGCATTATATATCGCACAACAAGGGTTAAATCATAAATAAGTGTCATAATTCGCAATTTGAAGTAAAAAGTGTGACATAATACGGCTTTTTACGCACAAAAAGTATAGCCTTTATAATATCGAAAAGATATAATAAACAAGGGTAATAGGAGTAGGGGACGTTTACCCTACTCCTTTTTAAATACAAATATCTTGGATAAAATATGGATGACTTGCTATCTGCATACAGGTAGTAGTTACCTTGTCTTTTACAAGACACCGAACATTACTTTTGCTACTATAAAAGCTAATAAAGGTATATTTTAACTTGGTCCAAAATGTGTAAAACCAAGATGGGTTGAGCACATTTTATAATGTCCGCACAACAAAACTTTGAAGGGGGTTTCTTCATGTTAAATAAGAAAACAATGAAAGATCTTGATGTAAAAGGGAAGCGCGTCTTCGTACGTGTCGATTTTAATGTACCGATGGCAGATGGTGAAATTACAGATGAAACACGTATCCGCGCAGCCATTCCAACGATTGAATATTTAGTCGAACAAGGCGCAAAAGTTATTTTAGCGTCTCATTTAGGTCGTCCAAAAGGTGAAGTAAAAGAAGATATGCGATTAACTGCAGTAGGTATCCGCCTTGCTGAAATTTTAGGTAAGCCTGTTACTAAATTGGATGAGTCAATCGGTGAAGCAGTAGAAACAGCTGTGGCGAACATGCAAAATGGCGATATCGTTCTACTAGAAAATGTACGCTTCCATGCTGGTGAAGAGAAAAACGATCCTGCACTTGCCGAACAATTTGCTAAACTAGCGGACGTTTATGTCAACGATGCATTCGGTGCTGCTCACCGTGCACATGCTTCAACAGAAGGAATTGCAAAACACATCCCTGCTGTATCTGGCTTCCTTATGGAAAAAGAATTAGATGTATTAGGAAAAGCATTATCAAATCCTGAGCGTCCTTTCACTGCGATAATTGGTGGCGCAAAAGTAAAAGATAAAATCGGTGTTATTGAGAGCTTACTTGAAAAGGTAGACCATTTAATTATTGGTGGCGGTTTATCATTTACCTTCATTAAAGCGCAAGGTCATGATATCGGTAAATCGTTATTAGAAGAAGATAAAATTGAACTAGCAAAATCGTTCATTGAAAAAGCGCAGGCAAAAGGCGTGCAGTTACATATGCCAATTGATGCAGTGGTAGCCAATGAATTTTCGAAAGATGCAGAGACAAAGGTTGTCGATGTAGATGCTATCCCAGCTGATTGGATGGGTCTTGATATTGGACCAAAAACAGCTGCACACTATGCGGAAGTTATTAAAAATTCAAAATTAATCATTTGGAATGGACCAATGGGCGTTTTTGAATTAGAACCATTTGCAAATGGTACAAAAACTGTTGCAGACGCAATGGCAGCAACTGCTGGCTATACTGTAATCGGTGGCGGAGATTCCGCAGCAGCCGTAGAAAAATTCGAAGTAGCTGATAAAATGGACCACATTTCTACTGGTGGCGGCGCTTCACTTGAATTAATGGAAGGCAAAGAGCTTCCTGGAATTGTAGCATTAAACGATAAATAATAGATAGGAGGCATAACGATGCGTAAACCAATTATTGCAGGTAACTGGAAAATGTATAAAACATTTGAAGAGGCAATACAGTTTGTCGATAGCTTGCAGGATAATCTCCCTGCCAATGACAAAGTAGATGCTGTTATTTGTGCACCAGCACTGTTTCTACCAACACTAGTGCAAATCGCTAGTGAATCTGAGCTAGCAATTGGTGCTCAAACAATGCATTACGAAAACGAAGGTGCGTTTACAGGCGAAATTAGTCCAGCGCAGCTTGCAAGTGTTGAGGTTGACTATGTAATATTAGGACACTCTGAGCGACGTGAATATTATAACGAAACTGATGAAGCTATCAATAAAAAGGTGGCAGCAGCGCTTTCACATAATATCGTGCCAATTATTTGTTGTGGTGAAACATTGGAAGAACGTGAGGCAGGTACGACAGAGCAAAAAGTAGCTGGCCAAATTACAGCAGCGCTTGCAGGCTTTGCCGCACAGGATGTAGAGCATATGGTTCTTGCCTATGAGCCTATTTGGGCAATCGGTACAGGTAAAACAGCAACAGCAGAAGATGCTAACCAAGTATGTGGTGCTATTCGTGCAGTTGTTGAAAAATTATATGATAACGCAACAGCAGAGGCTGTGCGTATTCAATACGGCGGTAGCGTAAAGCCTGATAATATTAAAGAATTATTGTCAAAAGAGCATATCGATGGTGCGCTAGTCGGTGGTGCAAGCTTACAAGCTGATTCATATTTAAAATTATTGGAGGCGGCAGCAAATGCCTAAAAAGCCAGTAGCATTAATTATTCTAGATGGTTTCGCATTCCGTAATGAAACATTCGGGAACGCCGTTGCGCAAGCAAAGAAACCAAATTTTGATCGCTTTTGGAATCAATTTCCGCATTCAACTTTAATAGCTTCAGGTGAAGCAGTAGGGTTGCCAGAAGGACAAATGGGGAACTCTGAAGTTGGGCACTTAAATATCGGTGCGGGCCGTATAGTGTATCAAAGCTTAACGCGCTTAAATAAATCGATTCGCGAAGGAGATTTCTTTACGAATCAAGCATTTTTAGACGCAGTAGCACATGTGAAAGCACATAATTCTAAACTACATGTTATGGGCTTACTATCAGATGGCGGTGTACATAGCCATTATGAGCATATGTTTGCGCTATTAAAGCTTGCAAAAGAACAAGGGCTTGAAGATGTTTTTGTGCATGCATTTTTAGATGGTCGTGATGTTGGACCAACAACAGCAATCGACTATATCGAAGAAACAGAAAAACAAATGGTTGCCATTGGTATTGGTAAATTTGCTTCCATCCATGGACGCTATTATGCGATGGATCGCGACAAACGTTGGGATCGTGTAGCATTATCTTATAATGTCCTTGTTGATGGGGTTGGACAAACAGCGGAAAGCGCTAAAGGTGGCGTTACTGAATCCTATGAGCGTGAAGTGACCGATGAATTTGTTATTCCATTTAGCATACAAGAACATGGAGAGCCAGTAGCAACAATTGATGATAATGACGCGGTAATTTTCTTTAATTTCCGACCAGACCGTGCAATTCAATTATCGAAAGTATTTACAAATCCAACATTTGACGGCTTTGCTTTATCAGCAAATCATCCACAAAATGTAAAGTTCGTATCGTTTACACATTATAGTGATGAAGTGAACGCACAAGTTGCTTATGAGAATGACAACTTGAAAAATACGATTGGGGAAGTGTTAGCCTCTAATGGTAAAACACAGCTACGTATTGCAGAAACAGAAAAGTATCCCCATGTGACATTCTTTATGAGTGGCGGACGTGAGGAGAAATTCGCAGGTGAAGAACGTCTTCTGATTGCTTCTCCAAAAGTAGCAACATACGATTTGAAGCCTGAAATGAGTGCTTATGAAGTAACAGACGCATTGCTTGCAGAGATTGCAGCCGATAAATTTGATGGCATTATTTTAAACTTTGCGAACCCTGATATGGTGGGACATAGTGGAATGCTAGAGCCGACAATTAAAGCAATCGAAGCCGTCGACGAATGTCTAGGAAAAGTAGTAGATGCCCTGCTTGAAAAAGGCGGAGCGGCTATTATTACAGCTGACCACGGTAACTCTGACGAGGTTGTAACGTTAGAAGGAAATCCGATGACAGCTCATACAACAAACCCTGTTCCAGTAATTGTGACGAAAGCAAATTTAATGTTAAGAAATGGTGGCATTTTAGCCGATTTAGCGCCAACCATGTTAGAATTATTAGAGGTGTCACAACCTATTGAAATGACAGGTAAATCATTAATCGAAAAAGAGGAGAATTAATTATGCCATTTATTACACAAGTTTATGCGCGCGAAGTTTTAGACTCACGTGGGAACCCAACAGTAGAAGTTGAAGTATTTACAGAATCAGGTGCTTTTGGTCGCGCAATCGTGCCATCAGGTGCATCTACAGGTGAATACGAAGCGGTAGAATTACGCGATGGTGACAAATCACGTTACCTTGGCAAAGGTGTATTAAAAGCAGTCGAAAATGTTAACACAATTATTGCACAAGAATTAGAAGGTAGTTTCTCAGTTCTTGACCAAGTAGTAATCGACAAAGCTTTAATCGAGCTAGATGGCACAGAAAACAAAGGTAAACTAGGTGCAAATGCAATCCTAGGTGTTTCAATGGCAGTTGCACATGCTGCAGCAGATTATTTAGATGTACCTCTTTATCAATATCTTGGCGGTTTCAACTCAAAACAATTACCAGTACCGATGATGAACATCTTAAATGGTGGTGCACATGCGGATAACAACGTGGACATCCAAGAATTCATGGTAATGCCTGTTGGCGCTGAAAACTTCCGTCATGCATTACGTATGGGTGCTGAAATTTTCCATAGCTTAAAAGCAGTACTAAAAGACAAAGGCTACAACACAGCTGTAGGTGATGAAGGTGGTTTCGCACCAAACCTTGGTTCGAACGAAGAAGCAATCACTGTTATCCTTGAAGCAATCGAAAAAGCTGGCTACAAAGCTGGTGAAGAAGTGAAATTAGCAATGGACGTGGCGTCTTCTGAATTATTCAACAAAGAAGATGGCAAATACCATTTAGATGGTGAGGGCGTTGTGAAAACTTCTGAAGAGATGGTGGACTGGTATGAACAGTTAACTTCGAAATACCCAATCATCTCAATCGAAGACGGCTTAGACGAAAACGACTGGGCTGGTCATAAATTATTAACAGACCGCATTGGCGCTCGCGTACAATTAGTAGGAGATGATTTATTCGTAACAAATACGAAAAAATTAGCTGCTGGTATTGAGCAAGGTGTTGGTAACTCAATTTTAATCAAAGTAAACCAAATCGGTACGCTTACAGAAACATTTGAAGCAATCGAAATGGCGAAACGTGCTGGTTACACAGCAGTTATCTCTCACCGTTCTGGTGAATCAGAAGATGCAACAATTGCTGATATCGCTGTTGCAACAAACGCTGGTCAAATTAAAACAGGTGCTCCATCTCGTACAGACCGCGTTGCAAAATACAACCAACTTCTGCGCATCGAAGATCAACTTGGTGCAACATCAGAATACCTTGGTTTAAAAACTTTTTATAACTTAAAATAAGTGAACGGCTAGTACTAGCTTCAGACTATAGACAAACTTGTTTGTCTATAGTCTTTTTTTAACGAATGAATTTTTACTAACAGGGGTCATATTATTCTAAATCGTAAAAATTCACTGCGCTTTCCGCGGGCACAACGTAAGCCGCAACCCTCGCTAGCGCGCGGCTAGTTGCGTCTTACGTTCCGTGCTGTTCCCGCAGGAGTCGCCGCCCTCCACTGCAATCAACTGGTATTAGCTACTAAAATTGTGTGAGTGCCTGTCACTATTCACTATTCAATTAGTGCATGATTGAGGTAGAGCATGGAGAGAGTTCTGCAACGTTGATTTCCGTTGCGGGCGGCGCTTTCCGCGGGCACGATGTAAGCCGCAACCCTCGCTAGCGCGCGGCTAGTTGCGTCTTACTATGCGTGCGTTCCCGCAGGAGTCACCTAATATAATTGTGTGAGTGCCTGGCACTATTATGGTAATGCAAGAAAATTCAAAATTGTTTGGGTGCCAGGCACTGCATTTGGGATTTGAATTATTTCTATATTTTTTTGTATAATATCAGTGGAGTAGAGTGAGACTTCTACTTTTTAATTTATGTATTGTACATAGTATTTGGAAAAGTTATACCATTTTGTAATCTGTATTTGTCATGGGAATCTTTATTTGTTATAATATAGTGTGTTGTGATGTTTCAAAGTTCGGGAGGTGCAGTGGATGCATACAGCAGTATTAATAGCTTTAGTTATCGTATCATTAGCATTGGTTGTCGTAGTTTTATTACAATCTAGTAAAAGTGCAGGCTTGTCAGGTGCCATCTCGGGTGGAGCTGAACAACTATTTGGAAAGCAAAAAGCACGTGGTATGGATTTAATTCTTCACCGTGCAACAATTGTTTTATCAATTTTATTCTTTCTTTTAGCAATCGCTATTGCAAAAATATAATAGTTGAAGATATTCCGCCTAACCTCGACTGGTTGGGCGTTTTCTTTTATTTTCAGTACATAGATGAGCCTAGACGAATAAAGTGGGTATTATACGTATGAAAGATGCTAAAATACGCCAATGTATAATGGATATGGCTATAATAGAGTGAATATGTTTTACAGTGAAGGAGAACTTGCCATGAACAAATCATTATCTCAGCCATTTTTCTTTCAAGCAGGACCGCGTGCAGTGTTATTATTACACGGATTTACTGGTAGCTCTGCAGATGTGCGTATGCTTGGTAGATATTTAGAGAAAAAAGGGTATACTACATTAGCGCCTCATTATAAAGGGCACGGTGTGCAACCTGAAGAACTCATTACAACAGGACCAACTGATTGGTGGCAAGATGTTAAAGCGGCGTACCAACAATTACAAGATGCTGGCTATGAGGAAATTGCCGTAGCAGGGCTATCACTTGGCGGTGTGATGGCTTTAAATGTAGCACTTAACAATCCTGTAAAGGGCATTGTAACAATGTGTGCACCAATGACGATGCGCACAACAGACGTAATGTTTGAAGGCGTATTGAAATACGCCAAGGAATACAAAAAATTTGAAGGCAAAACCGACGCAGAAATTGATGCAGAAGTGTCGTTAATCGCTGACAAAGGTATGCCATCATTACAACAACTTCGTGAGTTTATTGCGCAGACTCGAAAAGAAATAGATATGATTTATGCACCTATTTTTGTCGTACAGGCGACAAATGATGAGGTAATAGAGACAGAATCTGCCAACATTATATATAATCAAACTGAGTCACTAGAAAAATATATCAAGTGGTATGAAAACTCAAAACACGTTATAACATTAGATCAAGAAAAAGATCAGTTACATGAAGATATTTATCGTTTTTTAGAAGGCCTAAATTGGGCACACTAAAAATGATTTAGCATTTTTACATGAGGGAGGGTATCAAGTATGACGGACAAAAAAGATTCACTACAAAGTCGATTACTCGAGTTTTTCGGTGAAGAAGAATATAAACCTTTAACCGTTGGAGAAATAGAAGACGAATTCGGGTTTGAGGACGCAGAAGAATTTAAGGAGCTCGTAAAAACGCTCGTACGCATGGAGGGGCAGGGCTTAGTTGTACGCTCACGCTCGAACCGTTACGGCTTACCAGAGCGCATGAATTTACTACGTGGTAAATTTATCGGCCACGCAAAAGGATTTGGCTTTGTCGCACCTGATGTTGAGGGTATGGACGATGTCTTCATTCCACCGCACGAAGTAAACGGTGCCATTAATGGCGACATAGTACTTATTCGTGTGTTAAAGGAATCATTTGGCGATCGCCGCGAAGGTACAATCACAAAAGTTGTAGAACGCGGGCAAACGTCATTTGTTGGAACATTCCAAGCAAATAGAGGCTTCGGCTTTGTCGTATTGGACGATAAAAAATTACCAATGGACATTTTCATTGCGAAAGGTGATACATTAGGCGCTGTTGATGGTCACAAAGTGGTCGTTGAAATTGCGACATGGCCAGAAGATTTAAAATCAGCAACAGGCTATATTACAAAAATTTTAGGACATAAAAATGACCCAGGTGTCGATATTTTATCAATCCTATATAAGCACGACATTCCACCAGAGTTCCCAGAAGAAGTGGTCGCTGCTGCACAACGAGTGCCAGATGAAATTTCACCAGCAGATTTAGAGGGGCGTCGTGATTTACGTCATGAAACAATCGTCACAATCGATGGTGCAGATGCAAAAGATTTAGATGATGCGGTAACCGTAACAAAAAATGTAGATGGTACCTACAAGCTTGGCGTACATATTGCCGATGTCAGCTATTACGTAACACAAGGCTCTGTAATAGACATTGAAGCATATGACCGCGCGACAAGTGTATATTTAACAGACCGTGTTATTCCAATGATTCCACATCGACTATCAAACGGTATTTGTTCTTTAAATCCACAGGTAGATCGACTAACGCTATCGTGTGAAATGATTATTGATGGCAATGGTAATGTCATTGCGCATGAAATTTTCCAAAGTGTCATTAAAACGACAGAGCGTATGACGTACAAAGACGTTTATAAAATTTTAGAGGAACAAGATGAAGAATTAATTGCTCGCTATGAGCCACTTGTACCGATGTTTAACCATATGGCAGAGCTATCAAAAATTTTACGCAATAAACGTGAGCTACGTGGTGCCATTGACTTTGACTTTAAAGAGTCAAAAGTGATTGTCGATGAAGATGGCTGGCCAGTCGATATTGAACTACGGGAACGAACTGTAGCAGAGAAATTAATTGAAGATTTCATGCTTGCGGCCAACGAAACGGTTGCAGAACATTTCCATTGGATGAATGTTCCGTTCCTATACCGTATTCACGAAGATCCAAAGCCAGAAAAGCTACAACGCTTCTTTGAATTCGTAACGAACTTCGGTATTTTAATTAAAGGTACAGGCAATACAGTGCATCCAAAAGCATTGCAAGATGTTTTATCAGCGATTGAAGGCATGCCAGAAGAACCTGTTATTTCAACGATGCTACTACGCTCAATGCAACAAGCGAAGTACTATCCAGAAAGCATCGGTCACTTCGGTTTATCGACTGATTTCTATACACATTTCACATCACCAATTCGTCGTTACCCTGACTTAGTTGTCCACCGTTTAATTCGCACGTACTTAATTAATAAAGACACGTCACAAGAAACGGTTGCACAGTGGTCGATGGCGATGGATGAAATTGCCGACCATACATCAGAACGCGAACGTCGTGCAGTCGATGCAGAACGTGATACAGACGCACTGAAAAAAGCACAATATATGTCTGATAAAATCGGCGAAGAGTTCGAAGGCATCGTTTCTTCTGTTACAAACTTCGGTATCTTTATCGAGCTACCAAATACGATTGAAGGCCTCGTGCACATTAGCAATATGACGGACGATTACTATCGCTTCGATGATCGCCAAATGATTATGATTGGTGAACGTACGAACCGCCAATTCCGCATCGGTGATGAAGTAAAAGTACGCGTCGCAAACGTTATTATTGAGGAGTCATCGATTGACTTTGAAATCGTAGGAATGGTAACTTCTTATGGAAGAACAAGAAAAGTAACACCTACAGTTATTCATGCACGCAAAAACTATAATGATAATAAAGATGGCCGCAGCAGCCGTAGCAGTCGTTCAGGTTCAGGCGGAGGCAAAGGTCGCCGTGATGATGAAAAACAAAGCCGTGGTGACTCAACTAAACGTGGAGAACGAGGCGGAAGTGACCGTGACCCACGTGGCCGACGCAAAGATAGCTCAAGCCCAGGCCCGAAAAAAGGCGTAAAGCAAAAACAAAAGTTTTACGAAGGCATCGCGAAAAAAGGCAAAAAGAAAAAAACAAAACGTAAATAAAAAATCCAGCGTGAGCAGGCTATGTCCTGCTCAACCTTTGAATTGAGGGTGAACAAGATGGCAAAAGGTACTGGGAAAGTATTAGCACAAAACAAAAAAGCAGGGCATGACTACTTCATTGAAGAGACGATTGAAGCAGGCATGGTACTAACAGGCACAGAAATTAAAGCCATTCGTGCAGGCAAAGTCCAATTACGCGACTCGTACGTTCGAATCACAAGCGGCGAAGCATGGATTAGCAACATGCATGTCAGCCCATTCGACCAAGGTAACCGTTTCAACCACGACCCACTTCGCCAACGTAAATTGCTCTTACATAAAAAGCAAATCGGCGAACTAGTCGGTGCCGTCAAACGCGATGGCTACACAATCATCCCACTGAAGATGTACATTAAGGACGGCTACGCCAAACTCCTTATCGGCGTTGGCAAAGGGAAAAAAGACTACGACAAACGCGACGACATGCGCAAAAAAGAAGCAAAACGCGAAATGGAACGTACCTTCAAAGCAAAAAATCAATATTGATAGATTGAGAGAGATTGAAGCTCACCACTTATTGTGGTGAGCTTTTTCTATATTCGGGCGCAAGGTGAAGTATATAGGCACGGGCTTATCTGCGAAGCGGGGGAGGATTTTAGCTACGGGCGGGCGCTTTCCGCGGAGTAAGGTGAGGTGAGGATTCCGCGGAGCGAGAGGATAATTCCGCGGAGCATGGTGAGGATTCCGCGAAATGAGGGGTTAATTCCGCGAAACGAGGAGGGGATTCCGCGGAATGAGAGGTTAATTCCGCGAAGCAAGGTGAGGAATCCGCGGAGCAAGGAGATAATTCCGCGAAGCAGGCGAGAATCCCGCGGAACGGGGAGATATTCCCGTGAAGCGAGGGAGAATCCAGGAAATGAGGATCCGCGGAGTAAGGTGAGGATTCCGCGGAACGAGAGGTTAATTCCGCGAAATAAGGTGAGGATTCCGCGAAATGAGGAGAGAATCTCGCGGAACAGGGAGATATTCCCGCGAAGCGAGGGAGAATCCAGGAAATGAGGGAAGAATCGAGCGGAGCAGGAAGTTAATTGGGCGAAATAAGGTGAGAATTCCGCGAAGCGGGGATGAATCCACGAAATGAAGAGAGAATCCCGCGGAGCAGGAGGTAAATTCCGCGAAATAAGGTGAGGATTCCGCGAAGTGAGGAGGTAATTCCGCGGAACAATGAGGTAATTCCGCGAAGCGGGGGTGAATCCACGAAATGAAGAGAGAATCCCGCGGAGCAGGAGGTAAATTCCGCGAAGTGAGGTGAGGATTCCGCGAAATGAAGAGGGAATTCCGCGGAGTAGGAGGTAAATTCCGCGAAGTGAGGTGAGGATTCCGCGAAAAGAGGAGCTAATTCCGCGGAACAAGGAGATATTTCCGCGAAGCAGGGGAATCCACGAAATGAGGAGCCGCGAAGCAGGGGAGAATCCATGAAACGAGGCGAGAATCCCGCAGAACGAGAGGTTAATTCCGCAGAACGGGAAGAAATTTCTCCGAAGCGAGGGGGAATCCACGAAATGAAGAGTTAATTCCGCGAAGCGGGGAGAATCCATTAAACGATGATAAAATTCCCCTGAGCAAGAACACTGAAAACACCGATTAAAAGATGGAAAAACTTCGTGTTTTTCCATCTTTTATTATTTTCTTGTACAATAATAAGAATGTTTTGATTTAGATGAGATTTTTTCGAAGAATTTACGTTTTTAATGTAAGGAGGTGTGGTCTCATGGATATGGAGCTGATACAAAAAATCATAGCTGGGGATCAACAAGCATTTCGCATCATTGTTGATACATATAAGCAGCCACTTGTCAGCTATTTAACCTATCAAACGAATGACGAGGAATTGGCGAAAGATATTGCGCAAGAATCATTTATCAAATGCTATAAAAACTTAGTTCATTTTAAAGGTGGATCATTTAAGGCATGGCTTTTTCGTATCGCGATTAATCAACTGATTGATTTTAAAAGGAAGCATAAGGAAGATCCGACACCAATTGAGGAAACGCCCTCATTAGAAACACCTGAAACGTTAATGATTGAAAAAGAGCAGAATGAGTTGCTTCAGCAATGGCTTAAAACATTAGAACACAAAACGTACCAAGTTTTCGTTCTGAAGTATGCCAGTAATTGCTCTTACGAAGAAATCGGGGAGACACTCAATATTTCAATATCGGAAGTACGAAACCGACTGCATAGAACAAAGAAGCGGCTAAGAAACGCTATGTTGAAGGGGGAGATTAATAATGAACTGCTTATCAACTGAAGAAATGCACGACTTTATTGACGGACGAATAGAAGATAAAACAATGATGCAAATGGACAAGCATATTCAATCATGTGCAACCTGCTCTGCATTATTAGATGAACAACTTGAAACAGAACAGCTAATAAGCTCCCTGTTTCCTGCAGTGCATGTGGACGATTCATTTACAGATCAAGTGATGGATCAATTACCAAAGAAAAAAACTTCTCTTACAAAAAAGCGCGGCTGGCGGGCAACTTTTGTAGCAGCCGCATTCGTCACAGCCGCAGTATTATTTCTAATAATTTCGACTGTGCAGCAGGAGCCTGTAACTAGTTCTACACCGATTACGATAAAAGTAAAAGATGTTAAGCTGACAGACGCTTTCATAACAGTAACGTTAGCTACATCTGGCTATAATAGGAAGGAAATGTTCTTCAATGAATCAACGAAGGGTGATGTTGCACTCGTGCTACCAAACGGGAAAAGCGAAGCAGCAAGTTACGGTGCTAATCAATCAGCGAATGAAATTACCTATGAGTTCCCTTTATTTAATGTGACGTATGATGAATTTAAACTTCTTTTTAACTACCAACACATTTATGACGAGGAAGGTCAGTGGACACTAGAAGTACCGATTGATCGCAAGGAATTGTTAGCCCAAACAGAGACTGTTACACTAAATTCCACATTTGAAAAAGAAGGCGTTGACGTAAACTTTATCCGTGCACAACATGGACCACAAAACTCTCTCTTCAAATTTGAAACAAAATTTACGGAGGAGATGGCAACATTTGTAGAGCAACAAGTAGATAAATTTACAGCTGATTTACCGCTAAAGGAAAAGGAAGCTTATACGGGTTATAATGCACAAATACTTTATGACGTTATTGACGCTGATGGGCAAAAACTACAACGCTCGGTTCCTGAAGATAACGTCAATATTCAAAATGATCGCTACACGCATACTGAAACGATTAGTGCCTATCCAAGCGTACAAGAAGGTGGGTATATAGCTGTTACTGGTGCCAAGTTTGAGTTGCCGACGGATGTCCGACACCCGCTAACAGTGGACCAATTACCTTACACATTTACTTATAAAGATACAGAATATGAAGTAAAGCTCTTACCCAACCAACGTCTTGAAATTTCATCAGACGCAAAGACAACGACAATTAGCGACTGGCATATTACAGTGAATAATAAAACAGCATGGGATACAGCCCGATACCGAGAAGATAAAGAAAAACAGTATACAACCATCACATTCGATGAGGGAATTCAATTAGATTCGTTTATCCTTTACGGTCAAACGGAATTAAAATATGTTTACTTTGATGAACCGATTCATGTGGATATACGCTAACCTAAAAACACCTTTTCAAAAGGTGTTTTTACTATGCTTTTTTGAGTTGATATAGAACTATAAATCTGTAAATAAGGCACTATACTTGAAGTACAGCTAGGTTTGTTTTATAATAAGTATTGTTAATGCCAGCATGTATTGAAGCGTAGTACTACTCTTCAACCGTACTAGAAGCAATTCTAGCTCTTTGTTTGGTCGAGGCAACAAGCTTCGTATCATATTCAAGGGGACGTTACGGATTCGACAGGGATGGTTCAAGCTTTGGTCGCGCGTCGGAGGTCTCGGCTCCGTCATCAACGGAAGTTATATAATAACTGGCAAACAACAAAACTTAGCTTTCGCAGCGTAAGCTCGTAAGCGCTCTGCCTCTCTATCGCCCATGTAGAGAACGTGGGGCCCAACTTTAGTGGGATACGGTCGATGGTGCCACCTGAGTCACCGGCAAGAGATTCCCAGGTTAGCGTACAGGACGCCTGTTTGTCGGCATAATGCTACGCGAATTGCGAATGGACAAACTACACGCGTAGAAGCTGAAGTATTGGAGTCTTTGGACGCGGGTTCGACTCCCGCCGTCTCCATAATACGATTTCATTGGATTTCAATGAACGTCAAAACCCTTGTATATCAAGGGTTTTTTATTTTGCCTTTTGTCATATAGTTTCATTGAGTATCAAACGAACGTAGTCAAAGCCGTATTCATTTTCAAGTTTAAATGCTAAGGTACTTTTCAAACTTTTGAATAGCTTCTTCTTTTGCTTTTTGAGTTACGTGTGCATAGATGTTCATTGTAGTTTGTACATCTGTATGCCCTAAACGATCCTGCACTTCTTTAATGCTTGCGCCAGCTTCAAACAACAGGCTACAGTGGGTGTGTCTTAAACCGTGCGTTGTGATTTTCTCTAAATTATGCTTTTCCTGTACCTGCACAATCCATTTTCGTGTTTTCGTTGGTTGCAAGTAAGTGTTAGTCTCATTACTAAATACTAGTTGTTTAGGCTTAAGTGTATTGTAGCCAAGTATTAAGTAATCATGCTTTTGTTTCTTCTTCCAGTCCTGCAAGATACTCATGGAATTCTCGTCCATCTTAATTGTGCGAGCTATTCCTGTTTTTGTCGATTTTATATATAGACGGTTATCTGTACCGCGTGACAATGCTTTATTTATGCGTATCTCGTTTGTTTTAAAATTAACGTCATTCCATGATAAAGCTAGTGCTTCTCCCTTACGCATTCCGCTAAATGAAAGAAGCCTAAAAAGTGCATAAGCTTTATAATTATCCCCTTTTTCCAGGCACTTTAGAAATTGGATGAGCTGCTCTTTTGTATAGAAGTTTTCCTTTTCTTCCTCGTTCTCAATATCCTCTTTTTTAGCTGCTGGCATGTCTACTAATGTGAAAGGATTTAATGGAATGTAGCCACGTTTTACTGCAAAATCTAACACTTTAGCAGCGTAGGATTTGACCGCACGATACTTTTTTAATTTACCGTACCATTCATTTACATGACGCTGACATACTTCTACATTTATTTTTTCAATCTTATAAGCATCCATTGCAGGTAAGATATGATTTTTAAATATACCTGATGTTTTAACAAAGGTGCTTTCCTCAACCGTATTCTGATATTGCTCAATCCAAAGGTTATAAACATCGTGGTATGTTTCAGCAGTGGTTTTTCGGAACGTACCATTTTCAATTTCTAAACGAAGACGGGAAAGTGCAAGCTGTGCTTCTTTTTTCGTTTTAAAACCACGCCTTGTAGTTCGTTGTTCTTTTCCTGTTAGTGGATCTACACCAACATACATTTGGAATTGGTATCGTTTTTCACCATTTTGTAGCGAATAGTTTTTGATTGTTGTCATATAACTTCCTCCTAGACGCTTGCGGGGGCAAGAGAGGAATTGGTAATTAGTCTAAATCAAAAATTAAAGAATCAGTATTTAATACAAATCCACCTATTTCTTCTGCTTTTCTTTGTAATTCTTTATTTTGTTTGCGTAAATTATTAAATTCTAATTCAATTTCCTCATCAGAAGGATAATTATTTTCTAATCCATCAAATAAATCAATAAGTGCTTTGATTTTCTCATTCGTTAATCTATGACCTTTTATGAAGAAAGATCGAGAATCATTATTTAGGAAGTCTTCTAAATCTACATATTTAGTCATTTTAAATCTATTTATTTTGAAATTGTCTTCAGCTGCTAATATTTGATCCTCATTATAGCGTCGTTCTTCTTCTAAACTTAAAGAACTTATAAAATCGTCTTCTCTTTTTAATTGTCTATATTCCTCATCTGTATATAAATCCGCAATCCATGCAGCTTCATTAAAATTTAAATTAAGTGCTTGTGTTAATTTTTTTATGATTTCAAAAGAAGGTTTAAATTTGTTGTTCTCCAATTGTGAAATATAAGGGTTAGAAACACCAGATAGTTTAGATAGATTTACAATTGAAAGGTTATTAGTTTTTCTTTTTTCTCTCAAATAACTTCCAAAATCTTGTTTTGTCATTAAAAACACCTCCATCATAAATAATACACCTAAAATCTTGGTTAATCAAATTGAATAATAAAATTCTTGACATACCAAAAAAGTGGTGTAATATTTGGTATACCAATTTAATTTGGTCAACCAATTATAAAGAAAGGTGGTTGGATATGAACAAGGCTACATTATCTGTTAAAGAAACAAGTACATTACTGGGTGTTTCTATTGGAACAATTTATAGCATGGTTAGGGCGAGGGAAATACCCCATATTAAAATTAGAGGAAGAGTTTTATTTCATCAGCTTACTATTGAAGAATGGCTTTTAAAAAGTTCTATAAACAGTATTTGTTTAAAAAAAGAGCAGGGGATTAAATAAATGAAACAATTAGAAATGCCGGAAAATTTAGGTGAATATTGTAAAAGTACTATTTTAAATGCATTTAAAGAAATAATTGAAGAACAGAGAAAGCAAATCAATTCTAATCCATGGCTATCACTAAAAGAGGGCGCAGCTTATGCAGGTGTTTCATATAATACTTTTATTAAATTTCGTGAATTAGGTTTAAAGGTTGCTGAAATAGATGGAATTAAGCGAGTTTCAAAGAAAGAGATTGATAGATTTTTAGAAAATAATTCATTTTAAAAAATAGTCTTGCGGGGGCAAGATGTGGACAGCTAAAAACATCAAGATGTGTCTTTGAAAGAAGGTGATAACGAATGCAACAGAGCCCAAAACAAATTTATGAAGCGAATCAAAATGAATTTATACTTCCACAAATGAAAACAGATTCTTACAATGAGATTCCTATTGAGCTTCAGCAGCTTAACAATTGGATTGTGTGGCGATTAGAGTCACGCAAAGGAAAAAATACTAAAGTTCCTTATAGCGTGAATGGGGGTGAAGCTCGTTCTAATGATGCAAATACTTGGAGTTCATTTGTTGATGCAGTATCAGCAGCACGTACTGGGAGATATGACGGTATTGGTTTTATGTTTAGTGAGCAAGATCAATACATAGGCATTGATATAGATAAATGCTTCAAGAATGGAGTATTTAACGAAGTTGCAACTAGGGTAATAGATTCACTAGATTCATATACAGAGTTTTCACCCAGTAAAACAGGAGTTCACTTGATTGTGAAAGGTAAAATGCCTGATTGGGTAAAAGGAACAGGTAAAAAGAGCTCGAAGTTTGGATTAGAAATATATTCGCATGGCCGTTACTTTACCTTCACAGGAGATAGAGAAAATGAAAATGAGATTCAGGAACGAACAGACGAAGTAGCTGAACTTTTAGAAATCTATTTCACTCGTGATGAAATAGCAGCATATGCAAATGTAATTATTCCACAAGGAGTTACAAATTCAGAAGAAGATTCTGTAACATGGCAGCGTATGTTTGAGTCAAAACAAGGTGATAAAATCCAAGCAATGTACCGTGGTGAATTAATTATTAATAAGGATCATTCATCTACTGATTTATCTTTTTGTGATGCCCTTGCATTTTGGTGTGATAAAGATTATTGGAAGATGGATCGAATGTTTAGACAGTCAGGCTTGATGCGTGATAAATGGGACGAACGTAGAGGTGAATTACATTATGGTGAAAAAACACTTATAAAGGCTATTTCTACTAAGAAAGAAACTATTTCGGATTATAAAAAGAATAATGAATTACTGATACAAGTAAATGATTCGTTTGTTTTTCCTAAAGGTTATATTTCAAAAAATGGCTGTTTGTATCAAATTATTGAGAAGAAAGACCGTAACGGTGAAATCGAGGAATTAGAAGTTTTAATATGTCGCCAAACTCCAATTATTACACGCTCGTTTATGAATGTGGAGCATCCACAGTTATATCTTGAGCTATCCTGGTCGGACAAAGGAAAAGTATATAAAGAGGTTATACCAGCTGGTGATCTTGCAATAAAAAAAGAGCTATTAAAACTTTCGTATAAGTCATTAGCTGTTACGGATAACAATGCAAAACACTTAATCACTTATTTCGATAGATTGAACATGGTAAATAATTTAGATCATGAGCATCTAGTTGAAAGGCTAGGACATATAAAAAATACTTTCATTCATCCATTAACAGCGAATGGTGTGACAGTTTTACCTCCCGATATAGGAGAAAGGCAATTACTCGAAGCTTTCCAAACATCAGGAACAAGTGAAGAATGGATTGAACATGTATTTAAACCAATTAAGAAGCATCCGAAAGCCTTGTTAATGGTATTGGCATCATTTACATCGGTTTTGCTTCAAGACTTGAAAATGAAACCTTTTATTATTGATTTATCGGGTGTGACTTCACAAGGTAAAACAACTGTTTTAAGGGCCTGTGCGAGCGTGTGGGGTACCGAACATTTAATTTCAGAATGGTCTTTGACAAAAGTCGCAGCAGAAAGAAAAGCCTCATTTTTAAATAGTTTTCCAATCATTCTCGACGATACGAGAAAAGCAGAAGAAAAGCAGCTACAAGGCTTTATTTACAATTTTAGTGGTGGTCGTTCAAAAGGGCGTGGTTCTGTTAGTGGTTCCCAACGTGAATTTACTTGGGGCAACTTAATGCTTTCCACAGGAGAGGATTCACTTAACTCTTACGCTGAACGCGCTGGAGGAGTAGCTGCTAGGATCTTACCTATTACAGGATTACCGTTTGAAGACGAGAACTATCAATTTTTCACTGACTTATACAATTCTATTGAAAGTTATTACGGTTCGATAGGTTTAGATTTTTTGAGTCATTGGCGAGAAAAGAAAAATACGTTACTTTCACAATTTAGTGAATACAATAATGTATTTCAAAAGAAATCACAAGGCAATGAGGTTATTAGTAGAATCGCAAGATATTACGCAGCTATTGTATTTACAGGTAGATTATTAAATGAATTTTTCAATTTAGAAATTGATTTGATGCAGTTCTATCATTTGTTTGATGAAATAAACACTCAAAACAAGGCTACGGATAAACCTATGCAGTTATTAGAGTCGATTCTATCTGATTTAGATGCAGATAGAGGAGCAGTGTATGGAGAGTATCTGCCACGCGGAATAACAAAGGCAGTGTATAAAAATCGTACTATTTATCTTTTACCAAGTTATCTAAAAGATTTTCTTAAGTCAGAGCAAAACACTATACGTAATGAATGGCTACGTAGAGGAATCTGTATTGAAAGTATTAATAATGGTACCGTAGTTGACTATCAACAGATTAAACATAAGGGAAGGAAATTCAGAGGTGTAGCAATCCAACCGAGTATTGTTGAAGAATTAGGCTTCAATTTTGAGGAAAAGGGTTAGCGGTACCATGAGTACCACATTGAAATGAATGAAATGTTTTTTTGGTACTCTTTAAAAACCCTTGATATCAAGGCTTTTATAGTAATAGTACCAAAAGTACCAAGAGTACCAAGAGTACCAAGAAATATATATACATACATGATGAAAGAGAAAGGAGTTTAGCTGCTCTTGCTTGGATTTATATATATATCCTATTTTCATCTTGGTACTCGGTACTTTTGGTACCGTTAGCCATGAAGCCTTGGTATATAAGGGTTTACTAGGTACCATGAATAGTACCATGTACTATGAAAAGTGTGTAAAGGTACCAAAGAAGTATAAAGAGTCCGACTTTAGAAGATAAATTCATGATTTTTAGCATTGGAGGATAATAGATGAACGAGATTAAATCAGAAGTATTGAAGTATATCCAAAGCAATCCTGGAACTAGCTATGTAGAAATAGAACGGTTATTTGAAGCAAAAGAATTTGATTACAAGGGAAGTTTTGATATTTGTAGTAACCAAAATAAAAATATTGTTTTCTGGAGTGGTTGGAATACGGAAGCTATAAACGTTCTATCGGAATTAAAGCGTGAAATGATGATTAAAGAAAAGGCTGCATCACAATTGATTTATTTTATTGATGGTAAAGTATTAGATCTTCCGCTTGTTACAGGAGCATATAACTACAAAAACACGACACTGGTTACCTATTACATTCAATGAAGTTTAGGTCAACTAATATAGATGAGGGCATCCTTAAGGTTAAAAAAATATTTTTTTGAAAAGGGAGGGAGGAGTTTGGTGAGTTTTAAAAACATAAAAAACGAGGTGAGACAACATGAAACGCAGTTGTAGTTATTGTGGTGGAATTCATGAACGTTCTCACGTTTGCAGCAGTAAGCCGAAAAAGCAAAAGGAAGTAACTTATATAGATAGATTCCGTAGGGCTAGAGCATGGCGAAACAAGAGCCTATACATAAGAGAGCGTGACAACAATCTATGTCAGATATGTTTGAGACTTAGATACAACACGACACAACAATATACATTCGATGGAATAGAAGTGCATCACATAGAGCCAGTCGTGAGCGCATGGGATAGGCGGCTAGATGATAGCAACTTAATAACCTTGTGCAGAGAACACCACGAACAAGCAGAAGATGGAACAATACCGCAATACGAGCTAGAAGCGATTGCGTATGAGAATAACGAGAAATATAAATTATAAAAAATATATCCCCCCATATAAAAAATATTTTTGGGGAAAAGGAGGGCGACCGACTGCCCCCATTTATTCAAAAAATATTCCCTAAATGAAACTGTAGTTAATTATTTTGTGTATAATATTGGTATATTTGGAGGGATTATTATTAGACCTTATAGAGATGAAAACTTTTTAAAGGAATACGCTTATTGTTATCATTGCGGAAAAGAGCATAGGCATCATTGGTATAGGCTCGAAAACAACAAAAATAAATACTTAAATACATGTGAACATTGGAGAATAGAAGATCAATATTATTTTGTAAAGCTTACTCGTTCTGAAAAAGAAAGTCGATTGAATGATTTTTTTTTGCTTGACAATGAATTATGTATTAGCGTTTGTGAAGGGTGTGGAGTTGAATTACCTTGGCAAAGTGAACAAAATATACATGCACCAGTCACGTTAATAGCACCACCAGATAGAAATGTACCTGTAGAATCGAAGCTTAATTATAATGAAGCAAGGAAAATATATAAATCATCATCAAGAGGAGCAGCAACCCTTTTAAGAATAGCTATTGAAAGTTTATTAGTTCATTTAAATTTAGGTTTAAGTTCAGCTGATCTGAGTTCTATGGTAAAAGAGCTATCAGAGAAGAAGAAAGCAAACTTAATCGATTGTCCTGAACATATTATTAATGGACTATTAAGAACATGCTTGTCGGAAAAAGGTAAATATTCGGCCAGAGAAATGAGGGGAAAAGAAAATTCTGAAGATGTTCAAATTTTATTTCAATTAGTTAATGAAATTACAGAGGAATTTATAAATAGAGGGAGAAGGATTGAACTTTTTAATGCTATTTTGAAAAAATGAATACTGTCTAACATTTTTTAAATACTTAATACGGCTATCTATATTACAGGGGGAAGGTTGCGAATTTTGAAATTTAAATTCAAGATCGGAAGAAAGTATTCGAGAAAAGAGATAAAAGCTTTTGTTGGGCATTCAAATCCAGATGCGATTGGTGGAGACTTGGCAACTGGTTATACAGTTTTTCAAGCATGTTTTTTTATTTTTGCTACAATTGATACAGCAGGTAGAACAGGTCATGATTACCCTAATATTTTAATGAACAATGAGTTATATTTGTTTAGTAAAAACCATCATACATTAACGACACCTTCTATAAAAAATATGATGGATGGAGAATATGAGGTATATATATTTACAAGGGAAAATAGCAAAGATCCTAACTTTAATTTCAATGGATTAGGCTATGTACGAGATTATGAGAATACTAAACCTGCACATATTGTCTGGGGATTTGTTGAAAGCCTAAATAAAATCCCTTTTAATTATAAAGCTGCTGAAAGAAAAAAATTTATAGAGGGTGCAAAAAAGGAAAATACAACAACTAGATACGAGAGAAATATTTATGCAAGAGAAGCATTCATTGGGTAATATGGTAATGGTTTCCGAGTTTGTGGAATGAACTTTAAAGATACATATGGAAAAATAGGAGAAGATTATATTCATGTTCATCATGAAGTTGAAATTAGTTCAATAGCTGAAGAGTATGAAGTGGATCCTATTGAAGATTTAAAACCGGTTTGTTTGAATTGTCATGCTATGTTACACCGAAGGAAACCAGCATATACAATTGATGAACTAAGAAGAATTAAGAACAGTAATTAGTGTTGCAAATTATAGTATGAAAATGGCATTAGTTTAGAAAAGAGGATATGAATTTGAAAAATAAAAGATATTTAAAAGATAGGTTTTCTGCGTATGACTTTTCAATAGAAGATATAAAAAATCGTAATATTGATGAAGAGTATATTGAAGAAGTAGCAAATAAAACTTGTGTTTATATTCAATATACTTCAGATTTGAAGAAGTTTTATGTTGGTGAATCTAATAGGTACCTTACAAATACAAATAATAGTCGATTTATGGAACACATTAATGAACCGGCTACTGTTTCTGGAAATATTACTCATAATCAATTCGACAGAGTGGTTATTATAATCAGTAGATATCTTAGAGGAAATGCAGATATTTTAGAAACAAAGTTATTGAAGTTTATTGACACTGAATATTTATTGATTAAAGATAAAGAACTAGTGAATAGTAGAATAAATCAAGCCCATGCAGAAGAATTATCATATGAAATTGAATCGGAATTATTCCCGGAGATATGGAGTTTTCTTAAAGAACGGAAATTTGTTAAGAGTGAATTAGAAGATGTCATTAAAAACCCGATTAAGTATTATTCTCCTTTTGGGAAAATACTAGACGACTTACAAGTTGCTGCTATTCAAAAAATGGTTGAAGCTGGACTTTCTAATGATAATAATAGAAAACTTTTGCTTCAGGGAGAACCAGGCACTGGGAAAACATTTATAACGGCATCTGCTATTTTTGAGTTGATAAGACTTGAGAAAAAAGTTGCAATAATAGTGAATCAAACATCAATGATTAAAATTTATAAAGATTTATTTAAACTTGTCTCTAAATCTAGTAAACCTTTTATTGGTTCATTGGCGACATATAGAAACGCTCTGGAAAGAGGAGATTTTTCACTTGAAGAGTATTCATTGTTAATTGTTGATGAGGCACATCGTTTAAAACAGCCTCAAGGTCGACATAATTATTTACCAAGTACTTATACATTAAACAGAAATAATATGGATTTTACGGAACTTGATATCATTGAAAATTATAAAAAAAGTTTAATTTTAATGTATGATGAATTCCAATTAATTAGAGATAGTGATATTGATATAGAGAAGTTTAAGGAAAGAGTAAATGAAACAACTGGTTACGAGAAGATTGAGTTAGAAACTCAATATCGAATTAAGTCCTCTTCAAATATTCCAGCTAGTAATTATACTAAAGGGATTAGAAATATTCTACAATTAGAGGGCAGCGATTTTGATAATGGAATTTTTAACAATGGCTATAAATTTAAAATTGTAGATTCTTTAGAAGAACTGGTTGATGAAATAAAAGCTAAAACGAATGCAAGTTATATGAATGCAAGAATTTTAAGTGGCTTTTATAAAGAGTGGATCTCTAAAGATGATTTAACTAAATATGAATGGGACGCTGCTAATTATGGTGTGAATTTAAGATGGAATACACCTAATAGTAAACTCAGTACAAAAAATTGGCTAAAGTATACAACTGAAAAAAATTTAGAATTTACCGAGATAGGATGTATTCATATAGCACAAGGGATGGATTTGGATTATGCGGCTGTAATTATTGGAAATGATTTAGACATTGAAACGATTGATGGAGAATTGAAACTAGTTGCAGATATAGAAAATTATCATGATACTAATGGAATTCCTATTCAAGGGACAGATGACGGAAGTAGATTAACTCAATATATTAAAAAGGTATATTATGTTCTATTAACAAGAGGCATCTACGGAACCTTTGTATATATTGAAAATCCTGAAGTAAAAAAATATTTTAAAGAACTGATTGAAAATAAAAGTTTAGTATAAATAATTCTATAAAACCATTGTTTAATAGACATTTTGAATACGGAGCATAAATTAACGTTTATGCTTCATTTTTTTGTTGTTTTTGTCTATAAACTCGTCTATCATTAATTGTATATAAAACGTATAAGTAAATAGAAAGTGGTGTTTTTATGGGACGTGTAATTGGATATTGTCTAGTTAGTACGGAAGATCAAAATTTAGATATGCAAGAGCAAGCAATTCAAAAATATGCAGATGAAAAAAGATTAGAGCTAATTTTATATGTAGAAAAAATCTCTAGCCGAAAAGTTGAGAGACAAGAACTTGAACATGCAATGAAGGCAGCTACAGTTGGTGATTTGTTTGTTGTTTATAAACTTGATCGATTAGCTAGGAGCACGAAAGAGTTATTTAAATTAACAGGGGAGCTAAATGAGAAGGGCGTAGAGTTTGTTTCTATTAATGATGCATTTGATACGACCACACCAACTGGAAAAGCGATGTTTGGCATGTTGGCTGTATTTGCTGAATTTGAACGTGATATTATTCAACAGAGAACAAAGGCAGGACTAGAGAGTGCAAGAAAACGTGGACGAGTTGGAGGACGACCAGCCATAGATGAGAAAACTAAGAAACGTGTGAGAGCTTTATTTGAATCAGGTGAAAGTGCAAATGATATTGCTAAAGTGTATGGGATAGGTAGAGCAACGGTATATAAAATCTTAAAAGAGTAAAGTCAAAAAAATATTATAAAGATTTTTCTCCAAATTGCTTATTATTTATAATAATGCATAATTTTAGTGGAGGGAGGGCTGTTTGGAAATATAGCTTTAGAGATATAGATGATTTTGAAATATTAATGAAACGATGTTCAGATGCATTTAAAGATGATCGTGGTTGTATAATTCCTTTAATGGTTTAGGATTTGATTTTTCTTATAGAAAGAGTGGAAATCGAAGAAGGTAATGTCAGTGAGGGATTCTTAAAGGATAGGATTAGAAAATTAATAATGAATTAAAAAAACTAAAAAAGGTAGGTGAAGTAAATGTCAATTTCTTATATTGGAAACGAAGAAATACTATCTGATTATTTTGAAAACCCAGAACTTCCTAAGAAATGTCCAGTATGTAGACATACAATTATTGTGAATATATATCTTTTCACAAATACAAAATATGAAGAAGGTGTTGGCTATAGTGAGGTATTGTTTCAATGTGTAAATTCTGATTGTAATTCATTATTTATTGGAAAATATGCTAAGTATAGTGGGTTCTCTGAACTTTATTAGACAATACCTAAAAATGTCGAAGTTCTTGAAACCTTTGAAGATATACAACTGTATTAAGCAATGGATAGAAAATCCGAAAATAAAAGGTGTATCTGAAAAAGTAACTATTCTTGGTAATGATGAAACACACTATATAAGAAAATGGGAAAATAAAGATGTAACAGATTTAAAAGCTTTAATAAAATTAACGGTAAATTTTATTCAAATGGAATTAGATTATACAAGATATGAGAATGAATTAGTTTAAAGGTAAAATCATTCTTTTACGTGAGTAAGAGATGGAATGTTAAATGGTTTATGTGCGTATAAAAGTTTATGTTAGAGCAAAGTTTTAAATATAATAGAGCAAGTAGATAATATTATTAATTTAACGAGGTAACCAAATGTTATCTCGTTTTCCTATATATTGGGTAATGTAGTGAAATTAAGGGGGGCTATTTAGCTATAAATTAGTGTTCTCTATACTAATATAAACACTCCTGATACACGCATGGAAATCGACATGTCCATTATTCAAAATAATAACGTTATAAAACAAGTGTTCACCTACCATAATTGAAGACAAGAATTACATGAATTGATCGGAATAATCTGTCTTGATAAAAAGCGTAAAACCCTTATATATCAATGGATGGCGAGTGTGCTTTATGACATAACGAGTAAGCACATGCAACTATTAGTTGGAAAAATTAAATATCAATTAGAGAAGGCTTAGAGAGCCTTATTTAATAAGGTACCTACCAAGCTTCTTTATTTAGTGATACCAAAGTTTATTAAAAGGGATAATAACTGAATTTTTTCGTATGATGTTTATAGAATAATTTATTATTTGGTATAAAATAGATATAAAGTAAAAATGATAAAAAGGTTAGGTGGTAAATTTGAAAGTCGAACTTGTTGGTTTTAACAATAATTTTGAAGTAGAAGTAAAAAAAGATTTAGAAAACAAGATATTGCATATTTTAGAAATAGATACAAGTGTAAATAATTCTCTAGTTAATGTAATTGATATAAATAATAATCAGGATAGAATTGTAAAGAAGATGGGTCTACATAAAAATGAATGGGATTTTATGTTGTATAGTCTTTGGAATAATTCGGTGTATAAATTTGAAAACGATGTATTAAAGGAAGTGATAGATCGTAATTTCGATAAAATATTTATTGATTATTACAATTCTATTAGCAGAAAAAAAAATCTAGGACATTACATTACAAAGTTAAATATAGAGAATCTTAGACATTTATCGGAGATGGAAATTGTTTTATCTACTGATGAAAGAAAACACTTAATTCTTACTGGGAAAAATGGAAGTGGTAAAACTTCTGTTTTATTAGCTTTAAAAAAATATTTGCACTCTATAGAAGGTGACCAATTTAATAATCTTGAAAGAATGCAGAACGCTTTAAAGGCTAATGAAGAAAGACTAATGTTAGCAGAAAAAAACAATGAAAATTGTGATACTTTGTATCAGGAAAGAGAAGGTATAGAAAGTTACTTAGAAAGTTATTTTATGGGGGTGACACCAGATTTTAATACTAGAAATAATTTAGTAAATGAATTTAAAAAGGGGAATTTTATTCTTGCTTATTTTGATTCTAAAAGAGTTACTAGAATGATTGAACCAGAAGCTATAAAAAAAATAAATTCTAATATATCATATTCAATTGACTCAAATCCTGGAAATGTCTTTGTTCAATATTTAGTAAATCTAAAAGCAGAACAAGCTTTTGCAAATCAGGAAAATGATATTGAAACGGTAGAAAAAATTACAAAATGGTTTAATCGCCTTGAGCTAAATTTACAAGATCTATTTGAAAGTAAATCTTTAAAGATTAATTTCGACTTTAAATCTTTAAATATATATTTTAAAGAAGATAGAAAAGATAAATATAGTTTTAATACCTTGTCAGACGGATTTTCGTCGGTTATTAATATTGTTTCAGATTTAATTTTACGAATGGAAAATAACGTGAAAATTGAAACCAGTTACGATGTAGAAGGTATAGTACTTATAGATGAAATTGAAACACATTTACATGTAAGTCTCCAAAAGAAAATTTTACCTTTCTTAATTAATTTATTTCCCAATTTGCAGTTTATAGTTACTTCACATTCTCCATTTGTACTAAGTTCTATATCAAATGCAATTATTTATGATTTAGAAAATAGAATTAGGTTGGATGATTTGTCAGGTTATTCATATGAAGGAATAATCGAAAGCTACTTTAATACTAATCAGTACGGGGAAGAGTTAATAAAAAAATTAAATAAATTAGAGGTGTTATTATCAAAAGAACAAAAGAATGAGGACGAAAAAATAGAATTAATAGAATTAGATTCATTCTTTAGGGGACTCCCAGATGAACTTTCAGAGGAAGCGAAACTTAAGTATTATACATTAATTAATAGTTATGGTAGGTGGAATTTTTAATGATTACAATTAAGAAATCTGAAATTCCGCCTAGCTCTTTGGAGATTGAAAAAAAGAAAGCAAGCGGAAAATATAATAAAGAAGATGTAATTAAACAGTTAAAAGAAGAATTTCATAATAAATGCTATATTTGTGAACATGATGGACCTACAAATATTAACGTAGAACATTTTATTCCACATAAAGAGGATATTGATCTTAAGTTTGATTGGGGAAATTTATATTATGCTTGTGGTCATTGTAATAATACTAAACTTGCTAAATATGATAATATTTTAAATTGTACTTTAGAAGATGATGACGTAGAAAATAATATCAGACTTCATATAGATTTGTTCCCTAGAAAATTCGTTTCGGTAAGTTCAGTTAAAGCTGATATAAAAACGCTCAACACAGTTGAATTATTAGAGAAAGTTTATAATGGAAGTACTGCAACTAAAAATATCGAAGCTCAAAACCTTAGAGAATATCTAATAAGTGACTTAAGAGATTTTCAAAAATCTATATTTTTATACTATGAGGCAGAAAAATATTCTGAAACTGAGAATATGGAATTAATTAAGAATAAAATAAAAAGGCATTTACATGATGCTTCAGCATTTACGTCTTTTAAGAGATGGATTATAAAAGATTCAGAAGAATTGATGAAAGATTTTGGTGAATTATTTTTAAAGCCAAGTGTTCAATGATCCTAAATTATTTTTTAGTAATCCTTTATATAGAAAAGTCTATCGATTCAATAAAATCGATAGACTTTTTATATTTATAGTGAGGAAATACTTCATTTTTTATATTTGAAATATTGATTACCTTGGAATTTAGTACTCTTGACTTCTGTATTTTTTAATTTTATAGAGCCGCTCAGACTAGTAGCTATTTCAGAATTTACATTAGGATATAAATGTGAATATGTACTTAGTGTAGTTTTAATATCTTCGTGCCCTAATCGATCTTTAATAATGAGAGGATTAGCATTATACTCATTGATTAAAAAAATGGGGAGTGAGAATGACGTAACCCTTTAGCTTAAATAGGCTTAATCCCAGCTAATGTAGAGGGACGTTTTAAAATTCTTATATGTTTTAGATCTGATTGCTAATTATAGTTTCGAGGAATTATTGCTTTTATATAAATTTATTGAGTGTGAGTTTTCTATGGAAACCGGCACTTTTTTAGATAAGAGGAAAATTTATCTGATGGCTAAAAATGGTGTGTAGTATTATTAAGGGAGATTACAAATTAGACCAACTAAAAGCGTGAAAACATGTCAATATGGAGCTGTAAGAGATACTTGCTATGAGTGTGTTAGCAGGTATTTTTGTCTCATTTGCGGGTAATTTTAATTTTATTAAAAGGGAAGTTTTAGAGTACAATAGAAGAAGTAAGGTTGTAAATTACATGTTAAAGGAGCTAAAGATTATGCCTGTGTATAATAAATTAGTAAGAGATAAGATTTTAGAGATTATCGAAGCAGATGGGTTAGCTTATAACGCTCGAATATTAGAGTCTAGTGAGCTTTTAAAGGAAGTTAAGGCGAAGATGATTGAAGAAGCTAAAGAGTTTTATGCGGCAGATACTACTCATGAGAGCGTTGAAGAATTAGCTGATGTATTAGAGTTAGTACATACAGCTATCAGTGCGTTAGGTGTAAGTTATGAAGAACTAGAAGCGATTCGTAGGCAGAAGAAGGCTAAACGTGGGGGATTTGAAAAGGCGATATATTTAATAGATGTAGAGGATAAGTAACCAATTTTCAATGGAGTGTCTAGATGAATAATTACTTAGAAAATGATAATACCTTGGAATCGAATTTTCGCTCGATTTACTTGTTTGGAAGAAACGTAGCAACTTATAAATTTGCTTTCGCTAAAACATTACTTGAATTAGGCGAAAGTAATAAAAGTTTTGTGAGCTTAGAAGAATTATCCCCTATATTTGCAAAGTATATGTTAGAGCATATTAGGAATGGGAAACGACAAATAACAAGTCAGTCATCTAGGTTTATTAGTGCATTAGATTTATTTCATCAAAACCAAATTACGTGGGAACAGTTACTTGAGGTTACTGTAAAAGTAGGGTTTAACAATGTTATAGATGCCTTCCATAACATTCCTAATGGTGAGCTGGATAAAAGATTTTATGAGAAGTCCATACAAGGAAAGACTTTAGGTATTAGTTTGACTGATAGCATATATTTGTTGAATGAAAGTTCACAAAAAGAAAATATTTTCATTGAAATTGAAGGTAGATGGAACTTAGTAGAAAACGCATGGACTGAACGAAATCCAAAACTAGAAGTTCAGTTTGATACAGACCTTGAGCAGTTTTTCTTTTTAAAGCCTATAACTCCACAGCAGTTTATGTTATCACATGAAAGAATTAATTTAACTTCTGCTAGAAAGCCATTAAATGGGTATCAAAAGGGCAAATGCTTCTATTGCTATAGACCGATTTCAATTGAAAGTAACCAATTGAATACTTGTGATATAGATCATTTCGTGCCACTATCAACACAGTTCAACAGTACACATGATTTAGACCTAAATGGTGTTTGGAATCTAGTTCTAAGCTGTCAGGATTGTAATAGAGGAGAAGTTAATGGAAAGTTTGCTAGACTACCTGAAGACCATCTTTTACAACGGTTGTATAAACGTAATGAGTATCTAATCGAAAGTAATCATCCACTAAAAGAAACGATAATTATGCGAACAGGGAAAAACCCGCAGAAAAGAGCAAGCTTTTTAAATACTATATATGGTTTTGCGAAGTCCATAAATAGATCTAAGTGGCAACCTAAATTTGAATATGATGTTGGGTTTTAACTATGTAATTTTTATGTGAAGATTGGATTAACAACAGGGGCGGGGTTTCCGATATTGTGGTATAGTGTGTCATTGTTTAAAGATGACCTGATAGAGCCACACGAATAGGGGGTATTAACGAAACTATTATATTAAAAATTAAATGGTCTCTCGAAAATGGGAGACCACGAGAGACCAAAATGAGTGTATTTTAATTAGAAGAATTACTAGCAGTAATTAATTTTATTTGAAAGTTTGATTCTTATAAGTATCTCAAAACCCTGTCATGTCAAGCATTATCAATTTTAACTGTATCAGACCACATCATCACTGGTGAAGTAACAACTTCAGAAGAACGTCAAACGACTTTCAAAGATATGTTGATTGTACTCTTTATGTTTTATAAATCTTATATTACAATTAAAAGGTAAATATTGTATATTTTTTCCAGATAAACTATTTTAACTAAAACTACATAGCTAAAGAGGTAAATATATGAGTATTAGAGACACTTTACAAGAAATAATGATAGGAAAACAGAGTGGAACTAGTGTTGATGAATTAGTTACAGAAACACTTAAAAAGGAGTTAGAAGCTTTACCTGTAGTCACGGCGGATGGAAATTTACATATTTATGGTCGTACCGCAACAGGTGGGCAATCGTTTGTTCCTTGGGTGGGAATAATGAATAAACAATTAACAACAACTGTTCAGCAGTCAATTTATCTAGTTTTTTTATTTTCTCAAAATGGAAAAAAAGTTTCTTTTTCATTAAATCAGGGCGTAACTTATCTTGATGAATTAAGAAAAGAGATAAATGATAAATCTGTAAAAAAACTAGACTTCTTTGAAGCAAATGCAAAGGTTTTATTAGAAAAAATTAATGATCAAGATGGATTAGTCACTGGGAAATTAAACTTAGTAAACGATCAAAAACAAGATTCTAGTGGTCGTAGTTACCAACATTCTAACATTATAGCGAAAGAGTATGAAGTAAATAATTTACCTAGTGAAGCGAAAATTATTAATGACATAGAAATAATGCTCGGAAAATATGAAGAACTTCAAGGGAAGATAGGAGATTATAATTCATTTATCAAGAATAATTTTTATAAAGCTCTCCGTTATCTTGATAATAATGAAAAACAAAAAGAAATAAGAGAAAGTGAACTTAAAATGACTAACCCAGACGAAGTAGTGGTGTTGTCAACTGAAAATACCTTTGATGAAAATAGAAGGCCTAATAATTCTGGTGGAAGTTCATCGGGACGGGGAAATACTATTTCTGATAAGAACTTAAAAGCACAGCTAGATCAACAAAATAGGGTCGGGGATTTAGCCGAGTTAGAGGTTTTAAATTATTTTAAAGAAAAAGTTAGAGCAAAGTTTGGAGAAGAAAAGGCCAAAGAAGTTGTTCAAATTTCAAAAAAAGTAGGACATGGACTTGGATATGATATTAAAGCGTTTGATTTAGATAAAAATACTGCTCAAGAAATTCATATTGAAGTTAAAGGAACAACGTCTAATAATTATAAACAGCCTTTTTTTATGAGTATTAATGAAATAAGAAAATTAGTGGCAAATGAACGTTTACGTATTGTTAGGGTATTAGGTGTAGGTAGTGGACAATCTAAATTCATGATTTATGGTGGATTTGAGAATTATGTTTCGCTTGATGAACTATTAACTAATAAATTTAATGCTGAGCCAATTAACTTTAAAATAAATGGTATCAAAATTAATTAGAAGTATTTCTTCTTGTAATTTCATTTTACTGTTAGTTCGAATCAACTGAAAGGCGCTTAAAACCCTTTAATCCAAGGGGTTTAGGCGCTTTTTCTTATTTGAGAATCGTTTAGAAAAGGATAGGAAATGAAAAGTTTCCACACATTTTCTACACAAGAAAGTGTTGTTTGAAATTTATCTGTTCTGAATTTAGCTCGAACTCTCCTGATTTGTCGAGACGTGGCGATGGTAGTACTTTATTAAAAAATTTCAGTTGTTAACGAGGTTTTACTAAAAAATAAGCTTAAGCAGCGTGGATTAGTAGGACAACAATTTACAAAATAAAACAATAAATTTAAAATATAGAAGAAATTTATATATAAATCTAATGGAAATGCAAAGTACACTTTGTAACTTACTTAGGGATAAGTAACTGAACCATCAGAAGGTGGTGTTGATGAATATGAGGTATAGATCTAATATAGAAAGTAGGTAATAACCTTCAATCGCTTGGGGCTCTATGTTTGGCATAAAGCTCGTGAATTGCAATTGCAAGGACTATTGAGAGTATTAACTTAGTTTAAGGTGAAAATGAAAAACTGAATTGCTTTGAAATTCTGAGGAATAGAAATTTCATCTGCAGTTAATTTTTTTTTTTGCTTTTTTATAGGATGATTACTTAGTTATGATAAGGGTTATATTTTTGGAATTGTGATAACATTTAAGTGGAATAATGGAATATATATAAGGAAATTCATGTGTTATTGAAGTGGCTTTCTGTTATTTTCCTATAACATAAGATATATTTTATCTTCTTTATATTAGCTATAATAAGAATAAGTATATTATTTTTAAAATTATTGAGGTGATTTTTTTGGCTGTACATAAATATCTAATTGACCAAATTTCGATGAATTGGATTCATGCGATTTTTCAATATTTAGAAGATGACATGGCGATGGAAGAACTAGTCGAAACCGCGGAAGATGAAGGAATTGAATTTGGCAAACGTCGCGATGTATTTAATCGTTTGATCGATTTAAATATTCTTGAGAAATATACGGAACAGCGTGTGAGCCATTTACGTTGGACAAGCTTCGGCAATGTAGTGCGTGCTTTATATGTGAAGAGCGCATCAAAATTACCGTATTTACTGCATATTTTACAATTAGCAAATGCTTTTAACCCGAAGGCAAAGCGCTATTTTACAACTTATTATTACATTACGGATTTACTATTAGAGCAAGAAAATAAAACAGAAGCTTCAAAAGTTTTTGAGGTTTTATATAGCCGATTGGCAGCACATTATCCAGATGATGCAATCGAAGGAATCGAAAAATCAACTATCGGTAAATCGACGGTATTTTTAAAGGAAGTTTTAGATGAAAATTTCACACCGCTAACATTTATTGATCCAACTTTAATGGTTTTTGGTATCCAGCAATATATTGAAATGAAAACAGGCGAGCGAGATGGCCGAATTTTAATTACAGCAAAAGAGCGTAAAGAGCTATCGAATATTTTACTTATTACACCAAGTCAGTTTGAGCAGCATTTAGAAAAAACGAATAAGTATACAAAAGCTTTTGAATCACGCTATTCAACGGCTGGAACAATTTTAAATTCTTTGAAAATTATGAAGCTATAAGGTGGTAGTTTTATGAACGAAAAATTACTAGAATTACAGAAAGTGTTATTAAAAGAACCGGTTATTCAAACTCATACATCAGAGGCATTAATTACAACTCCTAGCCAAGTGGAGAGCGATTATTTACGCCACGCAAGTACACATATGTCGTTAGGTGATACGAAAGAGCTTGAGAGGCTAATACTTTCAAAATTCAAAGCAAATAAAACATTTGCTGGTTTAACGACTGGTGATTTCGGTTTAGGGAAGACGAGCTTTTTAGTATACCTTTGGAAAAGCATGTCGGATAAAAAAATTATGGCGGTTCCACCATTCAGTTGGCGTTCGCTTGATAGTATTTTCACAACGGTTTCTGGATGGATTAAATATAAGTTGGCGCAAGAAAATACGACAGCATTAGCAGCGTTTGAAGAAATTGCTGAAGTGTACCAAGAAAAAAATGCTGAAGAAGAAATCGAAAAGTTAGTAAATAACGGTATGAGCCGTTCGAAAGCAACGAACTATGTGTCTGATGCAATTGCGAGTGGGACGTTAATTTTAAAACGAAATGTCAGTGAGCTACTTCAATTTTTAGATGAAGTGTCGGACTTTTTAAAAACAGTCGGCTATGAAGGATTAATCGTATGTTTAGATGAGTTGCAAATTACAGTAAGTGAGCTTTCACCTGAACGTACCTTTTTACACTTATTCGAAATTTCGAACCATACGTTAAATCGCCAAAAAAGCTATGGTATTATGATTGGCTTACCGATGAATACATTTGTTCAAATGCGAGAAGTAAAGGCCGATGCGTTAGACCGTTTTGGCGAGCAACGATTAATCGTGGACTTGTCACGTATTTACGATGAAACATTTGCAGTTTCTTTATGGAATCGTTATGTGGAATATTTTGATTTTAAAGATATTGCAGATGAAATTATCGATTCATATGCGTTAAAAGGATTAGGTGAAATAACAGATTCAGCTCGTAAAGAGATTGGTAACGGTCCGCGTTCAGTTATTTCAGCATTCAATGCAATCATTGAGCACTATACGACAGAAAAGAAGCCGTATACGCTCATTCGTTTAGTAGAAGATATTATGTCCAATAAAATTTTATTAGGGCAGCGTTCTAAATATGTAGCGAAAATTAAAGAAGTGTTGAAAAATGCGGATAATCGTCCAGAGGTTGTGCCGTTTATTTATACTGTAGCTGGCTTGCCGCAAGGGTGTAAGCCGGAAGTTTTAACTTACTACAATGTGTTAAATGAAGAAAGCAACCAGCTATTAAAAGAGTGGCTTGGAAAAGAAATTACGCAAAGTAAATTAGTCGGCTATAAGTTAGTCATTTTAAATGAAACGACAACCGCTTTAGATTCTTTCTATGAGCGTTCAATTCGCTACTTTAATATGTCCTTCTCTGCAAAGTCAGAAAAAATGAAGGAAGGCGCATTAGTCGCGTTCAATGAAATCATCATTCCAGAATTATTCCGTGAGAAGGATAAGCTAGGATGGGCTTGTACGTTTGAACAAGAAACGGATCGTGAGCTGGAATTTATGAAGGCTGACAAAGGTTATTTTACTAATATTGGCGGTACTTTTGATAGAACGAGTATGACCTATCCGAATCGTTTATTGCAGCTAATTTCTTACTATATGGAAGATGGGACACCAAAAGTAAAAAAGCCAGCCGATGATCGTCGATACCGTTTTGTAGGGAACTGGTTTTTTGCATTGCAGTTAAATGACGAAGATAAGAATGAATTAGCACAAGCAACGAAAAATCAATTTTCTTATCAATTTAAACTTAATATTTCAAGAAAGCTAAATGATGAGCTGTTAATTATTTCAGATATCGTAGAAGAAGATACGTTAAGTGTGTTATTTGGGTTGAACTTTTTACATTATCTAGAGCATTCTACCGACATTCCACCGAGTGAATTAGCTGAAATTGAATTTAATAAGCAAGAAATTATCGACAATATTATTACTACGTTATTTACAGAAGAATTGAAAACAATTCGTAATGCGAGTTTTGAAGTTGAATCACATGGTAAACGCTTATTACAGGAGTTGTTTGAAAGCATGTGTAAACGCCGATTCCCGGATTACCATGCATTAATTACGACGAGTCAAAGTAGAAGACGTTTAACGAACTATAAAAACTATTTAGGAAACGAAAACGTTCCGGTTGAAGTAAAGCGAGGATCGAAGCCTTTAGCGAAAGATTATAAACGTATGTCAATCCCAGATCGAAAAATGAGTATTTTTGACCGTTTTGGCGTATCGAGTTTACAGCCTTTCGAAAGTATTATGAAGGAATTTCCGAAAATGTTTGAACTAACATCAGTAGGTGATTTATATGTAAAGCCGCACCCAGCAGAGCTGTACTGTCTTGAGCAATTAAAAGAGTCAACGTATACAATTATGGTCGATAATAAGCCGTGCCAATCGCTTACGGTAAATAAGCTTGCAGAACAGCTGCTAGAGCTGGGCTATTTCCAAGATGAATCGCAAGAATTTATATTAATTGGAGCATATCGCCGTTTGTTCCATTTTGACCCGAGAACGAATGTTATTTACTTTAAACCATTAACGCTTGAAGAATGGAAAATGGAATTAACAGAGCGCCTGCAAAAAATTCAATTATTAGATGATGAAATTGAATTACAGGGCTTAACGGCAAAAAATAATTTGCAATTAGCGGAAGAAAAAATCGAGTCTGTATCAGACGAAGATAGCTATCAGCAATTATTGCTTGAGCTAATTCAGCTAGAGAAAGTTAGCTCAGGGCAAATGTCTGTAAATGTAAATCAGCAATTGAATATTATTACAGACCGATTGATGAAGACGACGAATGAGCTTCGTGAAATTACAACGAAAATCGAACAAGTTCAAATGACGGACGAAGTAGAAAAGAAACTATGGTTTGAGCAGCAAGATACTTTAAAAGCAAAGCTAGATGAGTGCCATGAAACATTTAAAGGAATTTCGCAAAACCATGCAGCTATTCTAAAAACGTCTGCGAATGACTTCAAGGCAAATATGAATGGTCATGAGAAATTTGCCGAGTCAATGGAACAAATCCAGCAATTGAATAAAGATATAGATGAGATCGTTGCAGCGCGTAAAAATCTGAAACAGCAAGTGGAAGCATGGAATAAGTGGGAAGATTATTTCCTATTACGCATAGAGCTGCGCGATTTATTGAAGGTGTTAGCGGATACGGGGCAAACAAACTTAGTGTCTGCTATTGAAGAAATCGATAATGAGGTCGCAAGTAGCTGGAAAGAGGATGCACAGTTAGCTGCGGCACCGTATATTACGAAGTTAAGTGATATTCGAAAACATATCTATGAAGAGTTACGTAAATCACGTGAAACATTTAATGAGAAAAAAGAAGCGTATCAACAGTTTTTAGTTAAAGGTCTGCTGAAACAAAAACTATTAACGCAATTTAATGAGCAGCAACAATTTGAGAGTTATCAATCGCTTGAAAAGGAATATTTACTAGTGTTATCGAGCCAGCTCGAAAAATGGACGAAAGATGTGGACGTTTTAGAGCAAAGGTTAACGTATTTGCAACAAATTATGGAGAAGGATGTTGCAGAAGTGGAGGAAATTGTTTTCGGTATTTCAGGTGATTTATTTGACGTGAAAGCTTTATTGGATGAAGCGGCGGATTTACGAAAGTTAAAAGCATTCCAAAGCTTTAATGAGCGAATTAATCAAGCTAAAGATTTAGTAGCAAATGCAGTTCAAAAGGAACCTTTAACAGAGAAGGAAGAGGTTTTATTAAATAGTATGAATACGAATAATTTAACTCTTGAGGAGCTTATTTTAAACTATGAGCAAAACACAGAGTCATTAAATTTAGAGGAGGTACTAAATTTAATGGTTGGTCTCTTTAAGAAGAACCATATTAATATTCGTGTGGAAAAAGGAGGCTCAAAATAGATGGCGAAGCTTCATAGTCCAAATGAATTTGTGACAAAAGGAGAAAAGCAGCTCGTTCAGTTTTTAATGAACGAGCTACCAGATGATTATCATATTTATTGCAACTTTGAAATTCCTTCTGGACGAGGAATGTTTGTCGAATATGATGTTGTCGTCATTGCGCCGCATGCGATTTATGTAATTGAAGATAAGTATTGGCACGGCAAAATAACAGGAAATGAATTAAATATTTTCCTTTCATCTGGTGAATCACGTAAAAACCCTTACCAGCAGGCGACTCGTCAGGCAAAAATTTTAAGCTCTTATTTAGCGAAGAAAAATAGTAGTTTGAAATATTTTTGGGTAGAGCAGATTGTTCATTTTAGTGGCGACAATGTTGTCATTGATATTCAAGGAAACAATTCAAGTAAAATGCATACGTTTGAGACGGTTGCTGAATTTATTCAGCAGCCAGAACGTTTACCGATTCAACAAAAAACATTATCGCCTGAAGAAAACCGTTCATTAGTTGAGGCATGTCTAAATGAATTTAGTATTTTTAATGCTACGTATGCTAGACAAGAGGCAACAGAATTCGGGAAATATAAAGTGATTGAAAAGGGCGATAATCAGCGCGAATTTTTCAATGAGTATGTCGTATATGATCCAGACATCGGCGATCAAACACGCTACTTATTACGAGAGTATTTTGTCGACTCGAAGCTTCAGCAGGTGGACCGTGCGAAACAAATGCATCTAATTAAAAATGATTATTTAACGTTAGAGCGCATGAGCGATGTGAAAGGGATTATTAAGCCGCGTTATGGATTCCATCCAGATGGTAATGAAGAGCGCTTTTGCGTCATTTATCAAATGGTTACAGATGTAGCACCTCTTGATGATTTTTTATTAAATGAAGAAAAGCTAGAGGAAAGTCGCATTCGTATAATGCTTGTGCAATGCTTAGAAATTTTGAAGGAAGTACATCATCATAATGTGATTCATAGAAATATTACGCCAGAAAATATTTTAGTAACACCAGATGATACAGTTTATCTTCATAATTTCGAATTTTCACGACTAGTAACGAATAGCTCAGAGATGACAGTTTTAACATCAATGCTCGATGAAGGCTTGAATACACGTTACATTCCAAGAGAATGGCATGGCGATTATTCGAAAGCGTCAAAAGGGTCTGATTTGTACGCGCTAGGTCGAGTTTTCTATGATTTATTAGTTGGATCGGACCAAGAATTTCCGCGAGAAAATAATGGTTATTTAGTGCCGGTTGAAGGGGTTCAAGATAAGGAGCTAATGCAAGTCATTATCGATATGAGCGCTACATATTCTAAAAATTGGATGTCTTCGGCTGAGGAGGCATTAGTTCGACTTGTCGTAGAAGAAGATGTAAACAAGCAAAAGCCGGCCGAGTTTAAAGTTGGAGCGATTATCGAAAACAAATATGAAATTATAAAGCGTTTAGGCCAAGGCGGCATGTCTTCGGTTTATAAGGTTGTTAATTTAGATATCGGGACGACGTATGCATTAAAGGTGATGCATAATAATCCAGGTAGTTTAGAAATTGCAAAGGCAGAGTATCAAAAACTAATTCCATTAAAGCATGATCATATTGTGCGAATTAATGATATCGATACGTTTGGTAGCAATAAAGCGGTCATTTTAAAAATGGATTATATCGAAGGGAAATCGCTACAAGAGTATTTAGATGGCAATGTAAAGCTATCGATTCAACAAGTGATGCAATGGGCAAAAGAGCTACTAGATGCACTTGTTTATTTGCAAAAACCCGAAAATAAAATTGTTCATGCAGATATTAAGCCCGGCAATGTTTTGATTAATAAAGAGAATAAAGCTGTGCTAATTGATTTTAATATTAGCAGACAAAACGATGATACGAGCTTAGTAGGAATTACACAGCGTTATAGTGCGCCGGATGCTTACATTATTAAAACTGATCCGAGCTTAGACACATATAGTTTAGGCTATTTAATTTTTGTTTTAATGGTTGGCTTAGAGGAACCTGAAATTTCGGTAGAGGTGTTATTGAAGGCTAGACCGAAAATGACATATGCATTAGCTGAATGGATTGTGAAAGCTACTCAGTCGGTAAAGCAAGACCGATTCGCCACACCAGATGAGATGTTAGAGGAGCTAGAGGAATTAGATCATTATACAAAACCGGGCATTATTTTAAATGAAACTAAGGTAAGCTACGATGTGATTCTAAGTATTTTAGAAGATTATTCGGCGTATAGCCATCGTTTAATTCCAAATTATCAAAGCTTATATAGTCAAAGTGCGATTTCAAATGCAGGGACGCGAGGGCTAGATGAATTTAGTAGCGCTAATTATGTGTCAACAAGATTAGATCAACAGTTGCCGAGTTATGTACTGAACGGTAAAAGTCGATTAATTATTATTACGGGTAATGCCGGTGATGGTAAGACAGCATTCATTCAGAACCTAGAACGAATTAATGAAGATAGTGGTGGACAAGTCATTCAGGCTAAAAACAACGGAAAAACGATGGAGTTTAATGGTGGAACAATTATTACGAACTATGATGGTTCACAAGATGAGGACGACCGGCAAAACGAAGAAGTATTAGCGCAGTTTTTTGCACAGTTTAAAGGGGACGAACCGTTTTCAGATTGTGTGCAAAACGAGACGCGAATTATTGCCATTAATGAAGGGCATTTAATGGAATTCTTATCAGATAACAGTTTTACTGGACTACTGAAATATGTAGAAAGCTATTTGCGCAAGCAAGTTATTTTAGATGAGCGGCTAGCGATTATTAATTTAAATTGGCGCTCTATCGTTGCAAAGGATGAGAACGGCTTATCAATCGTTGAAAAGCTACTTGAAAAGATGGCGAATATGGACATTGTGAAAAATTGTACGGTTTGTACGGATGATTATATTTGTCCGATATGTTATAACATTCAGACGCTCAATGATCCAATCGTAGGTCCTATTGTAAAGCAACGTATTTGTACAGTATTTGAAATGGTGCACTTACGAAAAAAATTCCATATGACGATGCGAGATATTCGTTCGGTGCTGTCATACATTATTTACGGAACGCTATCGAGCAAAGAAGTGCGCAACCTAATGAAAATAGGAAGCCCTGAAAGCTTGCAGAAGTTGCACAACCTTTATTATTACAATGCGATTTTTAATGTGGAACAGTCAACTGACCGTTTAATGCAAGAGCTTGGGAAAATCGATTTTGCTAATGTCATTGCACCGCGAATTGAAAGACAGCTATCGATGGTTGAAAGCCAAAAGCAAACATTGTATATGAAAAAGGACTTTTTATATGAAGATAAGGAGCTGGCATTGTTAGACCGTTTTTACGGCTATAAATACGATGACCATGCCGTGATTTCTTACTTCCGCCATTTTGTTAAAGCGAGTAAACGGAAATTTTTCTTTGAGCATGTTGGAGACGAGCAGCTTAATTTATTGCCGTATAAGTCATATGAAAAGTATAACAAGCTATTTAAAGAGGAAAATTGGGAGCAGGAGCTATCGACAATTTTAAGAGCTATTTCGTATTTAGATGGTATTCGCAATCCGTTTGAAAACACGCTTTGCTTCCGCGATAGTAAATGGGTGTCTGAGACGCTTGTTAGTATGCGTGTGTTCCAGGCGGATCAATTTGAATTGCGAACGAACATGATGGATGTTGCGAGTCAATATATTGAAGTTGGGCAAGATACAATTCGCCTCGTTTATAAAGGAAGCGACCGTATTAAGCTTGATATTACGTTAGATATTTATGAAATGCTTATGAAAGTATTGAGCGGCTATATTCCATCTTCGCAGGAAATGAAAGGGCCGTTTATGAATATTATGATTTTTAAACGTCAATTACTAAGTCAGCGCTACGAAGAAATTATGCTCGTTCAGCATGAGCAAGTATTCAAAGTAATGAAAACAGGTGAAGTTATTAAAATTGAGAAGGAGATGATGATATGACGTTAAGGAAGCATAAAGAATATCAAATGTCTCAAATTATACGTGTATATGCAAAGTCAATTAATAAAGATCGTATGATGCTCAATCTCCTTCCTTTAATTAAACACAATGGAAAGAAAGTAAGCTTTAAAAAGGCTAATTTTACGAAAGAAGATGTATTCGAAACAATCTATTCTAGCGATTATTATTTTGAAAACTTCGGAGACTATAAAGGAGTCGTAGAAAGCTGGCTGGAAAATGACTATATGGATTTAATTAATAAAGAAAGTACGACGCAGGAAAAGCGTTTTGTGTCGATTTTACCGATTACATTAAATGTCTATAAAGTCACAAATACAAAAAATATCGAAGATTACGAGAGCAGTGACCAAATTTGGGTGATGCTAAAGCATGCTGATTGCGAGCGTTCAGCAGCGGGTGAAACATCAATTATTAAACAATTAAATGATTATTTTAGCGTTGGCTATAGCTCTGATAAGGAACGCATCGAAAATCATGAGGAATTGGATTTGTCGACATGGTTAATATCGAATATTACGAATCAATTTGATGATGTGATCGAAGTATCCGATGTGCAGGCGGAGACGACCGATCCTTTATTATGTATGGCACAGGCGCGTATCTTAGCCGATGATGTGGAAAGGCTATTACAGTATCAGGATGTGATGGCGCGCCCAGCGTTAATCGAGTCGTTGTCGCAGTTATTTGTTTTACATATGGGTCTTTATGTATTACGAGTTGCCCGTATTTTACCTGTTGCGATTCAAAATAAAACGATCGCGCCAAGCTGTACTTGTCATGAGCAGCTAACAGTAGAAAAAGCGTATGCGTGTGATTATAAACCAAAATTCCAAATGGATATGCAACCGAAATACAGTTCAAAATTAGCAAAAATTTCGGCGCGCAATATCGATATGCATGAGCAACAATTGTATGCGCTTTATGAATCGCTTGTTATTTTGCGTAAAAAGCAAGATTTTATGATGCATACGCTCAATCAAAAGAAATTCACAATCGAAGAAATTGTAAGCTTTGATTTACAACAATATTGGAGTCAATGTGAAAATTACTTTAAACAACAATATGAGCAATTAAATGACCTGTTAGAAGTATTACCTAATATTACAGAAAATTATTTTGAAAATTATATTGCTGCGATTGTACAAAACTTCGGTAAACACTTTGTAGGATTCTATAAGCGCTTATTAAGTGTTTGCTTTGGTAAAAACTTAGATCGAGGCATTTTAATGCAAACAGCTTCACATAAAAAGTATTCACTCGGTATTGAGCTGTTAGATACGATTATGCATTTAGCGATGATTGAAAAGCGAGAAGGTGTTTATGAAAATAAGGTTTTACGTTTAGACCAGTTCCTCACTTTTTTAAGAGAGCGCTACGGCTTTTATATTGACGAGCTGTTAGAGGATTACGATCAAAGCCAATTTTATAGTGCCATTCGAGAAAGTAAAAAATATTTAACGATGAAGCTACAGGAAATCGGCTATTATGAAGCGTTAAGTGATGCATATAATACGCAATGGTTAATCGCTCGATATGATATTTCTAGGAGGGTAAGCTATGAATAAAGCGCTTGAGCAAAAATTAAATGAACGCGTCGGTATATTTGTAGCAGATGAGCTAGCGAAACATTTGAATACAAAAAATAGAGGACATTGTATTCAAGTAACGGATTTGAAAAAGGAAATCATGGTTTCCGCAACGCGCTTATTAAATAACCAACATAATACCGGCTTGTTCGAGATTTACACGCTTGTAGCTCAAACGAAGGTAGATTTAGAGACATGGGAAATTCATGCAACAAAGCTTGTTGAACGACGAAATGCGGAGGAGAAAATTTTAGCTGTTTTCATTCCACATGATTTAAAAACAGCTGCTGAAGACTCTTTTGATATCGCAACGTTTGAAGTTGTGTCGTTTCAAGATGTGTTTAAAGACTTAAGCACTCAGCTTTTAGCAGAGGTTTTTGAATGCTTAAACGAAACAGGCGATGGCTTATTAGTAACGGATAAAGTAGATAAGCTATTTAAAAAAATTAATACTTCTTGGAAAGTGCCATCAGAAATTGACTGGTGCTACTATTTGTTAGCCCTTTTAGAAGAGCGTTGTTCGGTAGAAGCATTCGGTAAATACTTACCTTATTTATATTTGATTCCGGACAAAAAGATTTTAGACTTTGACGCACCTGTGCGAATTAAGGAAAACATTTCCATTATGCAAAACTTGCGCGATGTGACGAAATCGATTCAAAGTAGGGTGAACGGTATTCATACCGCAAGATTGGATATTAAAAGTAAGCTATTATCAATTTTGCGTGAATATGCGACAAGGTTAGATTTTGATAATTGGATTCGCAAAGTATTAAACGATCCTTCGCTTTGGGAGACTTTAGATTTCATTAATTGGGATTTAGAAGAGTTATCGGATACGATCCAAACTTTCACATTAAAAGAGCTGAAAGGCGCGGCGTTGTTGAATACGGTAAATGGTTTAGAAATACAGCCATCGAAAGGAAAGCTAGCTGTTCATTACGAAGTAATTCCAGCGCCACCTTACTGTGATGATTGGGCAAAAGTAGCGATACATTTACTTGAGAGTGATGCAACGGAAGAAAACTACAATGTAATTCATCCGATTGCTACATATAAAAAGCCGACAACGAATAAATCAAAGCAAAGTAAATCGGTTTCTGAAAAAAATTTAGAAGAAATGCTATCAACAGCGGTCGTTGGAAACATTAAAATCGGCATCCAAGCGCTTACAAGTGAAGGACAAATATTGGCTTCAGCGGTATCGAAGGAAGTTATCGTTATTAGCGGTAAAACAGGTGCTGACGATGAAGAAGTTGATGTGAAGTCACAGCGTATTGTTGCGGCTGATGGTTCTGATATTTGGATGGCGGATATGATTGACCGTGCACTCCAAAAAGAAGAGGTGGCCTTTGAAACAGAAAATTACGATGTAGTCATGGATGAAAATTCGCTAGTAACAGAACAGATTAAAGTGACGAGCAAGGTTACGAACAAAACCTTTAATCTTTCAAGCAATGTGCTACTTAATAAGCTTCATCGGTTAGTGCTAGAAAAGCCCGACTATTTAGGCATTATAAAAGTGCCAGCTAGTCAACTTACTACCGATGATTTTAATGTGAGTGCACATTATTATGAGGAAAAAAATCTCGTATTAACAGACGATTTACCGGCTTATGAGCAATTTATGAGCAGTCGTAAGTTTTTCTTTAATGCAGTTACAGTAATCGGTGAATACCATTGGGATGAAGTCGTTTCGTTAATAGAGCGTAGAGTGCTTAAGCGTTTTGCGCAACAATATATTGATTCATATAATGAGCTAATTCAAACATTGTTAACGCAAAATACGTTGGACTCACAAAACTTGATTAGTCGTTTACAAACATTAGATTGTGTAGCGATTACGGATAGCGATTACGGCACAACGTATTTAATGACCCCGACACATCCACTAAAGATTGCTTGGCAAATTAATTATGAGACGAAAGCGAATAAGTGGTTGCGTGATTCAATGGTAGTTGAAAATAAGAAAAAAGAATTGGCTCAAATCGAAGGGTTTTTAAAAGAACAAACGAGCAAAAATTATCCGTTTTTATTAAAGGATAAATTTAATAAATGGTACGGTAATATGGATGTCATCGGTCGTAACTGGGGTGTGTATGTCGAAACTGCACATTTATCGGATGAATATTATAAGTTTTATATTCAGCAGCTTTTACAAATTGATAAAAGCTATAGTGTAAGCGCTAAGTTCCCAACGCAAAAGCTTAAAAGCTATGTTCTGCAATATTTAGAAATGCACCCATATTTGACGGGCTTAACGTTCAATATTTTTGAGCCAGGAGATGGGCAAGAAATTGTACAGCTGCTAAATGAGCTATATAAATTGTTTTACGAAGAGCAAAAATATAGTCATTTTATGCAACTACGTATTCAGCTACACTTATTTACGAATGATGAAAAGTTAGTGAATACGATTGGGAAGAAAATTGATCAGCTAATGAAGGTAAACGAAAAAACTACGCAACTACAGGACAGAGTTATTTTTGCTACTGAAAATATGATGTTCCCGCTATTTAGCTACTCGAAGCATCATACGCAGGAGTTTTTCGATAATCCAGAAGCGTTTGACTCGCATTTAACAATTATGAATCAATTGCTAGATGTACAGTTTGGTTATGTGCAGCAGGCGATTTCGAAAAGAGTTCGTTCAACGTATTTGAATGGTTTGAAATACGAATTGACGACAACGACTAGCGGTAAAAGTGCGAATGATTCCATGTCTATATGGAACAAATTTATTTCGTCGAATTATGAGCTAGCAGATGAGCAAGCTCAAAGTTTAAATGAATTGCTAGATACATTCACAAAAATGAGCATGTATTTTGAAAAAAATCATGAACAAGATGTACCAGCAATCACGATGAAAATTACAGCTGAGCAGAAAAAAGAGCTACAAATGATTCATGAAAGTACAGACTGGTTATTGTTGCTTGATGAATATTTAGGCCCTGACTTTTTAGATCGACCTGCCTCGGGTAGAGAGCGCTATCATTTAATTGACTATTCACCAGGTGCCAAGATGAACAATATGTTTGTCTCTACAAATCGACTAAACGAAGTTGAAACGATTGTAGAGCCTGCAATGAAAGGCCTGGACATTTCGATTGAAGAAGAGATGTATCGAGGAATCATCGATAGCTTAAATGCGATTTCTGGACGATTAGTATTGAAATTAAACTCGGTAAACAATCAAATAAAAGGTGCGGTAGGTCTTGCATTATCTCGTCTGTTTTTAAGTGAGGTCAATCGTATCGGAAATAGCGGAAAGCTTATATTGCTCCCCCTAGATTCGCATACAGATTGGTTTAGACAAATGGAATCGCGTAAAATGACTGATTTATTAGCAATTATGTGTGACCCGATGAAGCGAACAATTACATTTAACTTAGTTGAAGTGAAATGGCGTTCACGTTTAAGTCATGATGATTTAATTGATGCGGTTGATTTCAGACGCAATATCGAAGAGCAATTACAGAACAGTGAGCTATTATTAAAGAACAAATTTGATTTCTCGAATAAAAATGAGACTGTACGATTGCAGCAAACGCGTGAGCTAATGGGCTATTTAAAATATTATTTAGAGCGTTCACTACGCTTTAAAAGTATTTCTGAAGTTGGCTACAACGAAGTAGTGAATTTTATTTCGCGTTTAGATGAGCAGCATTATGACATTATCTTTTCGAAGCATGCGTTGCTATTTGTCACTGGGACAAACGATGATAAAATGGTGCATTTAGACGGCGTGACGTATCATCAAGTCGGTAAACAATCGATTGAGCGACTGCTGAATAGTTCCTCGAAGGAGTTTAAAGAAGAGACTGTTATTTTCTCGGACGATCAATTAATGGACCGAGCGACATATTTCTTTAAGCCACCAACAGATGCGACAGTTAAAGGAAATGAACCGGCAGAAGACATACAGGTGGAAGAAGAAGCTCAAGATGAGAAGCTACCAGTTACAAATGTGGAACCGGATGAAACACAAGATGATAGCGATACATTTGAAGATGATGTTAGAGAACAAGATGAATTTGAAGATGAGTTTGATGAACAGGACGAGTTCGCAGAGGAGTTTGAAGAAGAAGCTGTTGTTGAGCCTGTTCAAGAGCCAGTTCGTAAGCAAGCTAATTCATTAAATCCAGATATATTCATCGGTAATACATCACCATCAAAACAATTTGGCTTGTTAGGTAAAGAGGTGACGAGCTCGAAAAAGATTGCATTAGACTTAAATGGAACGAATACTATCAGTTTATTTGGTGTACAAGGTTCTGGGAAAAGTTATTCAATCGGAACAATTGTTGAAATGGCTGTAAAAGAAATAGCGAATGCAAACGAATTACCATCACCTTTAGCAAGTGTCATTTTCCACTATAGTAAGAGCGAAACGTATCAGCCAGAATATACGACATTTAATCAGGCCAATGCAGTTGAAGCGGAAATTCAAATGCTGCAGAAGGAGTTTGGGATTCATCCAGAGGCGATTGAAGATATTGTCTTGCTGACGCCAAGTGATAAATTAACATTACGCAAACAGCAATACCCTTCAATTGATGTGCAGCCGCTTTACTTCAATACGAGTGAGCTAAGCGTAGAAGATTGGAACTTCTTAATGGGGACAGCTGCGAATTCATCTTTATACATTCGTCAGTTGAAATCAATTATTCGAATGAATCGTCATAATCTGAAGTTTTCAGAGATTGAGCATAGTATTGAAGAAGAGGAAATGGAAGAGCGCTCGAAGAAGATATTAAAGCAACGATTGAATTTTGTACGTGAATATATTGATGATACAATGTATTTAAAGGATATTTTAAAACCTGGTCGTATAATTATTGTCGATGTACGTGATGAATTTATTGAAGAGGATGAAGCGTTAGGCTTATTTATGGTAATGCTACGAATTTTCTCTGATGTCATGTATGAAGGGCGATCATTTAATAAACTAATTGTGTTTGATGAGGCGCATAAGTTTATGAAAGGTGAACAGCTGATGGGCAATGTAATCGAAGTGATTCGAGAAATGCGTCATAAAGGGGTTTCCGTTTTAATTGCTTCTCAAAATCCGCCTTCAGTACCTAAAGAAATTATTGAGTTATCAAATATTGTTGTGTTACACAAATTTAATGCACCGGCTTGGTTAAAGCATATTCAAAAGTCTTTAACTGCCGCGGAAAAATTAAGTGCAGCCGATTTAAATTCCTTAAATTCAGGTGAGGCATATGTGTGGGCAAGTAAATCTACGCATAAGCTTTTTGAGAAGGAGCCGCAAAAAGTGAAGCTTCGTCCAAGAATTACACATCATGGTGGCGCTACAAAGAACGCAAATGATATGTAGAAACTGAATAGGTTGGCAAACGATTTAAAAAAGCTTACTGTGAGAATTTTTCTTGCAGCAAGCTTTTTTATAAAAAATGAATGTAATTGTGCTCATTGTCCTCTTTGAATTCTCAAACATTCAAAATATGATTTTACTTCGCAAGGATAAGAGCAATTCTCGTAACTTATCATAGACAGGCTGATGAATCGATATATTATTTTGCAACTTTAATGAAAAGAAGAAAACTTTCACAACATTGATATATCAATGTCGTATTAACTTTAATGATAGGATTTGCATTACCATTTGTAAGATAAATATGATTACAAAATTTTAATGCATAATTTCAAATAATTTTTTTTAAAAAAATTGCCCCCGACAACGCTTATTTTAAGTGAACCGTAGTCAAACTCGTATTCAATATATTAGAAAATGTACTATAAACTATTGAAAACACTGGTATTATAGCTTTCTTTGAGACGGCTTGTTCGACCCCCGCCGTCTCCATACATAGGAATCATATCTATTTCAAAGAGTACCCAAATCCTTCCACATCAAGGGTTTGGGTGTTTTTTGTTTCATTGAGTTTCATCTAATCGTAGTCAATCGTAGTTAGATTCGTAGTCGACTCCGAAATCAGAAATTAATATAGTTTTCGAACTTCTGGAGTGCTTCGGCTATAGCTTTCTGAGTTACGTGAGCGTAAATATCCATTGTGGTTTTCACATCAGAATGTCCAAATCAATCTTAAACTTCTTTTATACTTGCACCAGCCTCGAACAATAGTGAGCCGTGTGAATGACGTAAGCCATGTGGTGTGATCTTTTCTAATAGGTGTTTCTTTTGGAAACTATACATCCATTTCTGAACCTGTACAGGTTGCATATAGTCATTATTAGTATTACAAAACATTAACTGATTAGGTGTCGTAGTATTATGACCTAAAACAAAATACGCTTTTTTCTGGATTTTCTTCCACGCATTTAAAATAGATAGAGTAGTATTTTCAAGTAAAATTTTACGGGAAGAACCTGTTTTTGTTGTTTTTACATATAGCTTCGCGCTTTGATTTTAAAAGCTATGTTCTTCTAAAAATCTGTTAATTTCTTTACGAGAAATGCGCTTTATACCTTCGATTTCACAGATTTTCAAGCCCATTGTTCGAAATTTCCATGAATGTTAGTTATTTAATTGAAGATAGGAGACTTCAGGGGGACGTAAAACATAAGAAAAAAATCCCTCGCTACTTTTCTGTAGTGGGGAATTTTTGGGAGGATGCCTGTCTAGTTACGGGCAAATTGGTTTCCCTTTTGCTTGAACTTTTCTTTATACATTTCCTTGTCCGCCAGTTCAAGGATTTCGTCAGGACTAAAGTTGCTTCCAGATTTATATTGATACAAACCATGGCTGGCTGAGATTGGATAGGGCTTTTGGTCAATTATAGCCATATCCTGAAACTCACTTTGAATGCTGGACCAGATTGCTTGTGCGACGTCTATTTGTTGATCAAAAATTAGAATTATAAATTCATCACCGCCAAGGCGGAAAAGAACATCCTTTTCTCTGATATGGTGTTTGATTGTTTCGCAGCAAGTAATAATTAGGTCATCGCCTGCAGAATGTCCGTACCTGTCATTTACCATTTTTAAATTGTTTACATCAATATAGCAGACAATAAAATCTGATGCTCCGTCTAGTTGTTGAGAAAGTATTTCCATTCCTCGCCTTCTGTTGAGGACCCCTGTAAGCGGATCAAGCGATGCATGATTATAAAGCTCTTCTTCGGTTTCCTTCAAATTTGTAATGTCAGTGCTACCAATAAGAACACAGCACTCTCCTAAATAATTGACCAGTTCAAAATTAAGCATTGACCATTTCTGTTCAAGTTTGACCATATAATTTTTTAAGCTCTGATGTTCTTCGAGTTTTTTTACTATCGTTTGTTTTTCCTCAGGTGTGGTCAGCATGAACCATCCATCAAGTTTTGCCATATCTTTATTTTTTAAATGAAAGTATTGGATAGCCTGCTGATTCAGGAGCAAAATGTTTCCAGTTTTAAGGTTGAAAAGGACTAATGGATTAGGATTCATGTGAAATAATGTGCGAAAGCTCTCTTCATTCTTCTTTAATTTCCATTCGTTTGTAAAATTATTTTTGCGAAATGAATAGAAGGCATACGCTATCGTAAATGAAATGACAGCTGTACCTGTTGAATTCACCAGCTTAAATAGGAATGAAAAGTGATTTTCTTCCAGAAGGAACAACCCTGTAATGAAAAATAGATGAATTCCTGTGATGAGGCAAGCTTGGTGCTTTGGCCGAATTGGGAAGATAACACCAGCGGCTAAGAGAATAATAATATAAGCATAGATATTACCGTTATTAAGCTGACTGTTGATTGAAGAGACGGCACCTATAAACAAATAAAGAAATAAATAGGTGAGAATAATCGACCCTTTGGCGTGGCCCTTACTTCGGCGGTAGAGGATTAAAAAGATTAGGGAAATCATTAGGCCTATGATATGGAAGGTTGATAGGATAAATTTATAAATCGGGTTGTTCAATTTAGCCAAAAGGATAAAGTCCACAATGTAAAAACAGGGATATGTGAAGATGAGCATATAGGAAACGTATTTAATTCGCTCGAATAAGAGGTTTTCATTACAATCGATAAATTGTTGCTCCATATCATTTCCACCCGTTGTGTTTTTTGTCAATAACTCCATCAGAACAACCATCCTTTATAATCGAATCACATCAGTATATTTTATCATTGAAAACAGTAACGTGTCACGGAAACTGGGGCCAGTTCTTGAAGGGGACAGCACCACCTGACATGTACTGTCCCTCTTCCTATGATTTACGTTTGTATACCAGTCGCAAGTAAGGAACCATCTATAGTAATAAATAGTATACTGTTTATTCTAAATATAAAGGAAAATATTTTTTAATTTTGTAAAGTATGGATAGAAAAGGCGTATAATAAAAATTAATTTATATATATAATATTGTAAATTATTATAAATTTTATTTGAAAGTTCTTCTTTAAAAGAAAATATAGAGATTAATAATCTGTTGATTTTTATAAAGAATAGATTGAAATATTTACTCCATAGATATTTCGTATATAGAGGAGGGGAAGTATGGAAAGAGTAAAAAAAAGAATTTTCCACTATAAAAATGAGTATGTGAAAAGTGTTAAATTAGTACATCATGATGTTGCGACTAATAGAAGATATCGGTTAGATATAGAATTGAAGAATGGGGATAACGAAAAAGCTGTCCATTTAATGATGATCAATCCTAGTAAAGCAAATGAAGAAATTTCCGATAACACGCTTAATCGTATTATCAAATACGTTTCGTTAAATAATGTTGCTGGTGTTTTACAGGATATAGGAAAAATTATTATTACTAATCTTTATGTCGTATGTGAGACATATCCAGAAAAAGTGGATGAATATATTACAGTACAAAGTTTGGATTTTGTTAAAGGAATAGATAGAAACGGAAAATATAATAATGATTCGATAATTGAAATGGCTAACAAAGAGGCCCAATTAATAATTATTGCTTGGGGCAAAGGATACATATTTGATTATGACAAGCGGATTCAAGAAATTTTTAGCTTAATGAAAAACAAGGAAATATATCAAATGGAAGATTTAACGCAAGAGGGGTACCCAAGGCATCCCCGAACTTGGGCTTATTCTTGGAAATTAAAAAGATACAGTATTTAGGGGGAAAGTAGGGGGATTTAATAGCCCTTTCCCCTATGAATCAATATGAGTTTCGGGATTTTAAAAGGTAAACCTTAGTTGAATATCTAAAATGATGTAGCCATCTCATTTGAGGTGGTGTTTTTTATGTGCAAAGTAAGTTATGTCACTTTGCACCAGTAAAAACGAGATGCGGGTGCTATCATTAAAATAATGTTAAACTTTGTCGTGGGGATTGAAGGATGGCTCTGGTATGCAATCAGCTGTACCATCAAATCAACGTCCGTTGGTGTTTCTGAAAAGTCATCGTCCAAAGTTTGAAAGTTAAAATTATGAGCGTATTAGTCAATCTTGAAGACAAAAAATGGACAGAACAAAATGTAAACGAGCATATTTTAGGGCTAGTATTAATGGGGAAGTGGATACTGGTACATAATTAGAACATTTTTGTATAGGTGAATATAATAAATAGGGCAGGAGGATATACGATGAAACAAAAGAAATCTTTAAAGTTTAAAATTTTCACTGGAATTTTTGCTTTGTTAATACTGCTAGTTGCAGGATTTTTTATTTATGTAAGTTCATACTATAAGGCCAGTTCGTTAGCTTCAGATAGTTTGAAATCGGACGCGATCGTTCAAGTAGAGGAAAATGGAGATATTTTATTTGAACCTGTATCGAATGCTAAAAATATCGGCTTTATTTTTTATCCTGGCGCAAAGGTAGAAGCTTCCGCATATGCACCTTTAGCTAAAGAGATAGCAGCAAAAGGTTATACCGTTAGTATTGCGAAAATGAGCTTTAACTTAGCCATTTTTTCACCGAATAAAGCTGACAATATAATAAGTAATCATAAAGAAATTGATACTTGGGTAATCGGAGGACATTCTTTAGGCGGCGTAATGGCAGCAGATTACGCACTAAAAAATGATAAAATAAAAGGTTTAGTACTATTAGCATCCTATCCCCAATCAAAAACCAATCTAAGTAGTCAACCAATCAAAGTGTTATCTCTATGGGGAAGCAATGATAAAGTTGCAGACTTAACCAAAGTAAAAGATGCAAAAAATGTTATGCCAAGTGACGCACGTTTTATCGAAATAAATGGTGGCAATCATGGCGGATTTGGAGATTATGGTCATCAAAAAGGTGACGGTGAATCTTCTATAACAAATAAACAGCAGATGATGGAGACTTCACAGTATATTGTAGAACTGTTGGATAGTTTAAATAAGTAATATTTCGGGAAAAGAATTAGGTAAAAGAGAATTATTATAAATATAAAAGCCATAGGATGCCCAATTGTGAAAGGAGCAACTATGGCTTTTATTATTGGTAATTAACGAATACGTACTTAAAAAACGCGTTTCTGTATTAGATCAATTCTATTTACATAACTACTTTGAAGACTTTAGCTATAATAGAAGTAATGAATAGAAGAGGAGAACATAATGAATCATTACATCGTCATGCAAGGGCACACCTATCAAGAAGAAAAAGAAGCAGAAATCATTTGGTCACCACAAAAAGATAAAGGCGGAAACACACCGCACTCATGGCGACGTATGAAGGAAGTGAGCGAGGGAGACCGTATTTTCCATTATGTAAAAGGAAAGATCGTTGCAATTAGCATTGCGTTGTCTGATTGTGAGGAAGGCATAAAGCCCGTTTCTTTGACATCATATGACCAGTGGGAAGAGCAAGGTTTTCTCGTGAAGCTGCAATACCATGAATTAGAGCAACCATTAACGATAAAAGATTATTTTAATGAGTTGAAAGTGTTATTGCCTGTTAAATACTCAGCTTTCCAGCAAGATGGGGATGGAAATCAAGGCTATTTATATCCATGTAATGAAGAGCTTGCAATCAAGCTATTAGATATTATTAGTGATATGAATATTTATCAAGTGGATGATGAACAGCTAGAATTTGCGATTGGCACGGTAGTACGTACAGAACGAAATACGCTTATTCCTGTAATTACAGAAACAGAAGCTGAAGCAAAACGTAAAATACGTATTGGCCAAGAGAAATTTAAAACAGCATTATTACCTTTATGGAATCATCAATGCGCACTTTGTGGTATCGAACTACCAGCTCTTTTGCGTGCAAGCCACTCTAAGCCTTGGCGTGAGAGTTCGAATGAAGAACGCTTAGATCCGTATAACGGCTTATTGCTTTGCTGTAATCATGATGCATTATACGATCAAGGCTATATTACATTTGATGGAACAGGCTTAATTCATATTTCAGACCGAATTCCAGCAACGAATTATGGGATCTATAACATTCATCAAAAGATGAAGGTTTCAAGGTATGAAGAGAATAAGCTATATTTTAGATGGCATCGGAAAAATATTTTTCGTTAAGTAGAGAGCGCATTAAAGCCTCTCTGCTTTTTTGTTGTCTGATGCACGTGATTAGTAAATTTATTCTAAAATTAGAAGTTGGAAGTAATAATTTAGTGGTAAAATAATCATAATACATAAGGTTGAAAATGATCTATAAATCCATATAAATGAAGTGCACGATTTGTGCTTGTGTAAAAGTAAATCGTGCATATGAATTAAAGGAGTGGTTGCAATGAGTTTTGGTAAAACGATCAAAATGTTCTTAATAGATGGAGATCCCAGTGGAAGATTAACGTGTGAATTATCCAACTGGACAGGGCTGGCATATAGAATACCAAGAACCGAAGTGAAAAAATGCTCGGATCGTCCTAACTTGAATTCTACTGGTGTGTATATGTTATTCGGTCGAAATGATGAAGATAAAGAAGCGGTATACATAGGGGAAGCAGAAGAAGTTTATACACGGTTACAAAGCCATTTGCGTGAAAAAGATTTTTGGAATGAAGTAATTGTATTTATAAGTAAAGATGAGAATCTCAATAAAGCGCATATAAAGTATATTGAAAATAAGCTATATGAAAAGGCTAAAGTCGCAAATCGTTACTTTTTAATGAATGGGAATATTCCTCCAATGCCTTCCATTTCTGAAGCTGACCGTGCAGAGATGGATGAATATATTAGCAATCTTACAATGATGGTCAACACACTGGGCCATAAATTATTTGAAGAGATCAAAGATAGCGCAGAAGTTAATGCAGATGATGTTTTATTTATCAAATCGACTCTTGGTGTCGATGCTAAAGGCGTTCAAACACAAGAAGGTTTTGTCGTATTAAAAGGGTCAAAAATTGCAAATAGAAAATCCTATTCAGAGCGTTTATTAGCAAAAAGAAAAGATTTATTTCATACAGAAAAAGTGAAAGTTGTGAATGATGAATTTGTAGTAATGGAAGATCTATTATTTACTAGCCCTTCGGCAGCAGCTGATATTGTAACGGGGCGAAGTGCGAATGGGTTGACTGAATGGAAAGATAGGAATGGAAAAAGTCTGAAGGATTTAGTTTGATTATTATAATATTGATAGCATCGAAAAAATATCCTTCACTAACAGAAAATGCAGAGAGGCTTGACTCCCTCTCTGCATTTTTTCTATGCTTTGAGACCCCTCACCCCACTAAATTTTATAACAATATACCAAAAACCCCCTAAAATACAAATAAAAAATTCAAAAAATTATGTTGATTCTTAACTTTTAGTTCTGTACAATGTAAAACAAGTCATCTAGATGTATAGATGATATGGGGTGTTTTGTAATTTAATTTCAGTCATAGGAGGGTGAGCATGAGTAATAATTATAATTCTCTGATACCAAAGTATGTTCAGATTGCAGATAGGTTAAGAATAAAAGTAGATGAAATGTATAAAGAGGGAAATGAGAAGTTTGCAAGTGATGATGAACTCATCAAGATGTTTGATGTTTCTAGAATGACGATTCGTCAGGCGGTTCAAGTGCTTGTAGAGGAAGGACTTTTAAAACGTATCCAAGGAAAGGGTACCTTTATTGTTCGAAAAGAAAAATTGAAGACGGATATTGCTAAACTAGATACCTTTTTTAGAGGGTGGTACCTAGAAAACTTTACTGTGGAGTTGCTATATCGAGGATCTGTTCCTTGCCCAGTAGGGTTAGAAGAAAAGTTGGGGGTACAGCCTGGAGAAGAAGTTTATCAAGTAAAGCGTTTACGTCTTTCGGAAGGTATACCGATTGTTATTGATAACCGCTATCTTTTAAAAAAGTATGGTGAACAAATTACGGATGAGGAATATGTGAATTATTCTTTTTCTCATTTATTTTTAAATAAATTTAAGATGGCGCTTACTGAAGGAGAAATTGAAATAGAAGCCGTTCTTGCTAATCAAGAGATTGCGAACATTCTTGGTATTTCTGAAGGTGCACCGATTTTATATAGAAGTGTTGACTTAAAAGTGAAAAATGGCTGTGTTTTAACAGGTGCTTCTTCCTATCGTGGAGACATGTATAAATACAAATCATTATTGAGTTTAGACTAAAAAGATATAAAGTGGCTGTCCATTTTGAAAGCGCTTTATATGCATGTGACGACAAGGAGGAAATTATGTTTTATTCCATTTTAATTATATTGGCAATCATCATTGCCATCTATATGGGCGAAAAACTAGATATTAATACTGGTTTAGTAGCTTTAGCATTAGCTTATGTAATTGGTTGTTTTGTGTTGGGGATGTCGATTAATGATTTATTGGCAACTTTCCCGACAAAATTATTTTTAGTGATTTTCACATTGGCACTGTTTTTTAATTTTGCAGTGGTCAATGGTACTTTAGAAAAAATAGCTCAATTATTACTTTATCGTTTTCAAAAGCAAACAAAATGGTTGCCTTTAATTTTGTACTTTATTACAGCGTTAGTTTCTGGAATGGGTGCAGGTTTCTTTACCTCTGTGGCTGTGATGGGTGCCATTGCAATGGCATTATGTAAATCTTCAGGGATGAATAAATTAAATGCTTCATTCGCCGTTTCCTTAGGTTCCCTTTCAGGTGCGAATTTCATGTATAGTGCGCATGGGGTACTGTTTAACTCATTATTAAGTAACACGGCTGTTGCTGATCAGGCAGATATGTTAACAAGAGATATTTTTGTTGTATCATTTATTTATCCGATATTTATTATGTTAATTTTGATGTTTTTTGATAGAAAAAACAGTCAAAGCATTAACTTGAATATAGATAGACCAGAAGCTTTTACTAAAAATCAAAAAGTAAATATTTCATTAATCATTCTTCTTATGGTCATTGTTCTAGGCGTACCAATGCTGTCTAATTTTATGCCTGACAATGAAACGATTCAATTTATTAACGCACGTACGGACATTACGTTACTAGCACTTGTATTTGCAATTGTTGCGTATATATTAAAATTAGCTGGAGACAAACCGAAAGAAGTCATGGCAAGAATTCCTTGGAGTACGTTATGGCTTGTGTCAGGGGTTGGCATGTTAATTGATGTTGCAGTTGAAGCGGGGACTATCGATTTATTAGCCTCTATGATAAATAATATGCCGACTTTTATTGTGCCTATTGCGGTGGCACTCATTGCGGGTGTGATGTCGATCTTTAGTAGTACGTTAGGTGTTGTTGCACCGCTTATGTTCCCGATGATTGCTGGTATAATAGGTTCTACGGGTTACAGCCCTTCGTTAATTGCAGTGGCTATTATTATCGGTGCGCAATCATCAGCTTTAGCACCATTCTCTACGGGTGGGAGTTTAATTCTTGGTAATAGTGGTTTAGGTGAAGATGAATCTAAGAAGTTTTATAATGATTTACTTTATAAAGCAACACCATTAGGGTTAGGGTTTGCTGTTGTCGCAACTTTGATTTTAATGTTTATTTTGTAGGGGGTAGTTATGCAAAAAATATTTGACACTCACTTTCATATTATTGATCCGAAGTTTCCGCTTGTGGAAAATCAAGGATTTGTCCCTGACTTTTATACAGTCGATGATTATTTACAGGAACTGAAGGAAATGTCGATTGAGTTAACTGGTGGCGCCATTGTATCAGGCTCATTTCAAGGGTATCATCAGCATTATTTTGAGGAGGCAATTTCAGCGTTAGGTACTAATTTTGTAGGTATTACGCAGCTTCCATTTGATACAACGGATGAAGACATTTTAAAATTAAATGATATCGGAATAAAGGGAATACGATTTAATCTATACAGAGGGCTATCTGCTTTACCAAAAGAAATTAATGAGCTTTCAGAGAGAGTTTATCATTTATGCAATTGGAAAACAGAGCTTTATGTAAATTTGCAGACCATTGATAAAGAGATTGAAGAATTAATGTTTTCATTACCAAAAGTATCAATTGATCATCTTGGAATGCATCAGTGTTCGGTTGATAAATTGAAAAAAATTGTTCATGCTAATATACCAATTCGCTTAACAGGCTTTGGTCGAGTAGGATATGAACGTGATGAAATACGTGAATTAATATCCATATTGTATAGCGAAAATCCAAATAGCCTGATGTTTGGTAGTGATTTACCATCAACCCGAGCAAAAGAGCGATTCTCCTATAATGATATTCAATTAATTCAAGAAACAGTAGGTAGTAAAGCACAAGATAAAATTTTCTTCGCGAATGGTGAAAACTGGTATTTAGATAAATAACTTAGACATCTAAATAATGATTTCAGTATTAGGACAGGTATTTCCTCCTTATAGTAAACGGTAAAAGGTAACTTTTGACCGTTTACTTTGGAGGGATTTTTTATAAATAGCAGGCGCTATAATACAAAGATTGTAATAGATTTCTTCAAATTACTACCCATCCTAAGCTATACTTATCATCAAAGCAATTGAATGGAGCTGGTAGCAAGTGTTAAAAACACAAATAGAATCATTAATAAACAACGAAACTAATAGTAAATTACTAGAAGTAGAAAAGACGTATGCTCAAAAGCACGCATTGTTAGATGAGGATGCAATGGTAGATACGATTGCGTTGCAATTTGAAGTAATCGAACGTTGCAATAAGGAGACGGAAGAGTTAATTGTTGAAGAAACAGCTTCGTTTCTAACAAATTCAGTTCAATATTTAAAAGAGCATGCAAATGAATTTTTGTATGTGGCATCAGAACGTTTTGATGTGATTCGTGTCGATTCGTTTGCGCTTGAATTTGACGGGGCGTTTGGTGTGTATAGTGCCTTGTTTGGGCTTCGACTACAAAAGAAGTACAGTGAGTTTTTGCACTCGTATTTAAAAGCACATTTGCAACATGAGAAGATGACGTACAATGTGGCATTTTCTGGAGAAGACGGTTTATGGGAAGTAAATCTTGCGTTAGATGCGCTGGATGGCTTTAGTGAGCAGCAGTCATTTGACGAAGTGTTAGCACAATTATATTCGCTTGTTTTTGAGCTTCTTGAAGAACTTGAAGCGGCTGTCTGATGAGGATGCTTATTTTAAGATGTAGAAGAAAATACTAGTTGATGGTAGCGAAGGCGGTGACTCCTGCGGGAATAGCACACAATGTAAGACGCAAAAAGACCGCGCGTTAGCGAGGGTTGCTCCTTATTGTAAACCTAAAGATATCCCCGCTAAAAGCGAGTAAATCGCCCGTAAACCCGCACATAGCAAGCACCGCCGTAGCGAACATCAACGTCTAAGCAAAAAGTGTTAGCTTGATCGCCATCAAGCTAACACTTTTTCTCGTCTCTTAAGAAACCGTCTCCTCGACAACGACCATTTCCGAGGCAATAGCCGCTGGAGCAGGTGCCTTCTTTGCCTTTGGAATCAAGAAGCAAAGGAACAGAATCGTAGCAAACAATGCCATTGCAATATAGGCAATCGAATGGACAGCGGACGTAAGACCTGCTGCATTTGCTGTAGTATAGATGGACTCGAATGATACGCCTAAAGATGTAAGGTGTTCAGCTAAGGCACTGTTTTCGACAGTACCTGTTTGACCAGCGGCTAGTAGTGCGGCTGAATGCTCGTTTGTGATACCTGCTTCCGTTGCATTCGCTACTAATGTTTCTTTAAATGCCGCGTCTTTAAAAATGGAGAATAGTACAATACCTGAGACAGAGCCTAATGGTGTGCCGAAATCACGGATGAATGAGAATAGACCTGCGCCTGCCGCTAGTTTTTCTTTTGGTACTTCGTTTAAGGCGAATTTCATTAAGATTGGTGTATTGGCTCCAGAAACGAAACCGAGACAAACGGCTAATGTCGCAATAATATTAAATGGCATGGATGCGTCTAGCATTGTAAAAATAAACATAACAATCGTTGGGATAAAGAAAATGGCAATTAAAATGGAACGGCCATTGATTTTATCTGATAAGCGACCTACAACTAAGCCACCGATCGATGAGGCGCCGTATAAGAACATATAAAATAATCCTGTTTGGGAGGCGTCTCCACCTGGGCGGGATGTGATAAAGAAGTTCATGCAATAAATAAATAGCATAAAGGTTGCCACGATAAGCAAGTTAATGCCGACCGCCATGCTAAATAGTTTAATTTTTAATAACGACAATTCAACTAGTGGATTGTTAATGCGGTTTTCGCAAATCCATAACAGCGTAAGTGCCACGATTCCGACAATCAACGTAATGATTGTATACGGGGAAAAGAAGCCGAACGTTTTGCCGATTGTTGATACGGACAACAGTGTGGCTGATGTAACAAAGATAAGGATAAGACCGATGTAATCAAAGGATGATTGCTTTTCTCCCTTCGATTCCTCTACGAAAATTAAGACAACAATTAAGCCAAGAAACGCTAATGCCGCACTAATCCAATAAATAATGGGCCAGCCATATTGTAAAATTAAATAGCCAGCAATTGCCGCACCTGACATGGCAGCGATAGCTTGTACGGAAGAAAAAATGCCCGATGCCATGCCGCGTTTTTCTGGTGGGAAAATAACACCGATATAAGCAATTGCTATCGGTAAGATAAAACCAACAGCTACGCCTTGGAATACCCGCGCAATAAGGAACACTGTGAAATCTGGTGCTATCGCAGCGGCAACTTCAGAAATAGCAAAAATGACCATGCCGATGAGCAACATCTTTTTTCGACCATACTGATCCGCTAGACGACCGACAATTGGATATAGTGTAGCAGAAGCAACATAAAAAGTTAGTAAAATTAAACCAGCTAAATAGGTTGGTAATTTAAAATGTTGCGAAATTACTGGAATGGCTGGTGCCTGAAATGCCATCGCCTCAATTGCTACAAATGCCCCAAAAACTAATGCTAAAAATTGAATCCATTGTGACCTCGTGACCTTTGCATTTTGTGGTTTACTTTCCGTACTTGCCATCTCTACTCATCCCCCTTAATGGTAATAAAGCGTTTACAATTCAATGCATCTCCTTTCGCAAGAATTTATTAAGCCCCATTATAAGAGATATATTTTTCGGAATTCAATCCACAAAATCTATGGAAATGTCGTATAAACAACAATGTCTTGTACTTTGATGTGTTTTTACTGATGTTTCGACATTTTTCTTTCTTTAACGTTCTGATTGCTGACAAAGCATGTTGGACTCAAAAAGTTTTGTCGTTTCTTGCGCTATAAATTGTGCGGAATATTGATAATAGGTTTCCACACTCCAATGATAAATCATGCCTGTTATGACGGAGGCATAATACGTGGCAGCAATTTGAGGTGCCGGCATCTTGTCCTTTACTACAAGTAAAAATTGGTTATAAATTTCCGCAGAAAGTCTTTTCATAAAAGAGTCGCTAAACGTTAAAAAGGTGTGGAAGGCCACATAGTGCTGTTCTACATAGCTAAAGATTGCATGTTGTACATCATATTGAAAAAAGAAGGTTGGAGAAGGTTCGGCATACTGAACCATAATCCCGCAAATATCTTCAATGAAATCCAAAACAATTTGATTTTGTAAGTGTTCCTTTGTTTGAAAGTGCATGTAAAACGTAGAGCGATTAATATTACAACGAGCGACGATATCTGTTATCGAAACAACTGTAGAGCCTCTTTCTTGAACTAAAGCAATGTACGTTTGCTTGATTAAGTTACGCGAATGCTGTGCACGACGGTCTTTTTTTACCTTCATAAAAACACCCCACTTTTTTATTTAAGTTCCAATAAAAAAATTAAAAGTAATATTGCTATATTCGAAATTATATATTATCATAATCGAAATGACTATAATATTCTGAATATTCAATAAAGGAGTGTGGAGAAGTGAACGCATATTTGCTATTGTCAATTGCCTCAAGTATTGCACCAGAGCAAGAAATTTTAACTTTTTTTAAAAGGCGTCTAACTTATGAGCAACTATCCAAGCGTGTTGGTGCATTGGCTAGTCGGTTGGCAGCCGATGGTGTTAAACGTGGTGATCGAGTGGGGATTGTTTCGACAAATAGCCCTGAAGTAGTAGAAAGTTTTTTTGCAGCATTTCAACTAGGTGCAACCATTGTGCCGATTAATTATCGTGCTAAGCCAGAAGAGTTGGCATATATGCTACGAGATAGTGGGATTAAAGTTTTACTAATTGAGAGTCGCTATGTCCAATCAATCAAACAATTTTTAACTAACCCAATGTGCAATATTGACAAGACGATTGTAATTGGCGATGACGCACAAGGTTACGAATTGTATGAAACATATATTGCGAACAATGAGCCAATGATTGACTTTGCTGACATAGAAGAAGACGATATTGCGATTTTACTCTATACGAGTGGGACAACGAGCTTGCCGAAAGGGGTCATGCTTACTTATACACAGCTAACGAATTATGTGATGGGGCATACCGAAGCAGCAACGGGTTTGCCGAATGGCGCATCGTTAACATGTGTTCCGAATTATCATGTAGCGGGGGCAACAAGTATTTGTAACTGTATTTATGGTGGACGCCGTATTGTATTGATTCGCCAGTTTGAGGCAGATAAGTGGCTAGACACGTTAGAGCAAGAGCAAGTGACACATGCTTTTTTAGTACCTACGATGCTCAAGCGTATTATCGATCATCCACGCTTCGGACAAACTGATTTTTCAAGTTTACAAAGCTTATCGTACGGTGCAGCTCCGATGCCATTCCCGATTATTCGTCAGGCGATTGAGATGTTCCCTTTATCCGTCGATTTTGCCAATGCGTTTGGTATGACAGAAACGACATCAACAGTTGCTGTGTTAGGGCCAGATGATCATAAGCTTGTAGGCACACCAGAAGAAATTGCACGCAAGATTGAACGCTTACATTCGGTAGGAAAGCCGTTGCCAAATGTGGATATTAAAATACTCGATGACGGTCAACATGAGTTACCGCCTAATGAAATTGGTAACGTTTACATCAAAACGGCAAAGGCGATGAAGGGCTACTGGAATCGTCCTGATGAATCGCAAGAAACGTTGATTGATGGCTGGATTAACACAAAAGATATGGGTTATTTAGATGAGGATGGCTATTTATTTTTAAAAGGTCGCAACTCGGACATGATTATCCGTGGTGGTGAAAATATTGCGCCGCAGGAAATTGAAAATGTGCTCATTGCTCATCCAGAGATTTCGGATGCAGCGGTGATTGGCGTACCTAGTGTGGAGTGGGGCGAAGAGATTTTAGCGGTCATTATTCCAACTAATGAACTTGCACCGCCTGCTATTGCGGATATTACGGCTTATTGTCGAGAGCGACTCGCTAGTTTTAAATGTCCTAGAATAATAGAATTTGCAACGGAATTACCACGTACATCATCTGGAAAGTTATTAAAGCGTGATTTACGTGATCAATATACTACTAACTTAGTGGAATAAAAATAGAAAGGTGATGGGGGAAATGAAATTCGAATTAACAGCAGAACAAGAATTGTTACGAAAAACAATTCGTGAGTACTTGGCGGAGCAAATAACAGAGGAGTTAATCGAAGAGTTAAAAGATACACCTGAAGGGGGACCTATTTGGAAGTCGTACATTCAAAAGCTTGGTGAAGATGGCTGGCTCGGTGTTGGTTGGCCAAAGGAATATGGGGGGCAAGGTCTTACGCCGCTTGAGCAATATATTTTCATCGAGGAAATAGATCGTACAGGTGTCAATATTCCATTCATTACGCTAGAAACAGTCGGTCCAACGTTAATGAAATTAGGGACTGAGGAACAAAAAAATTATTTTCTACCAAAAATATTAAAAGGTGAAGTTGAGATAGCGATTGGCTATTCAGAACCGCAAGCAGGAACTGATTTAGCTGCATTAGAAACAACAGCGATTCGTGATGGTGATGACTATATCATTAACGGTCAAAAGATTTTTACAACCAATGCACATATTGCTGATTATATTTGGCTTGCCGCGCGCACAGATACAACAGTGTCAAAGCATAAGGGTATTTCGATTTTTTTAGTGCCAACGTCAGACCCAGGATTTTCAGTCACACCTATGGCATTAATGGGTGAGGAAACGAATGTTACGTACTATGAAAATGTGCGCGTACCAGCTTCGGCACTTGTTGGTGAAGAAAATAAAGGCTGGCAATACATTACGTCACAGCTATCCCTTGAACGTTTAATGCTTTCTACATATGCACGGATGGAGCGTATGGTGGAAGAAACATTGGCATTTGCTCAAGATGCAGTCATTGATGGAGAACGTGTCATTGATCGACCGTGGGTAAAAGAGCATTTTGCACAAATGAAGATGAATTTAGAAGTATTGCGTTTACTCAATTACCGTGCTGCATGGGGCCATGACAATGAACAAGAAGCGCCATTTAGACCTTCGATGAATAAAGTGTTTGCAGCTGAAATCAATCAGCGTGTCTTTGATTCTTGTATGCATATTATGGGGCTATTTGGGCAAGTGCGAGATGGCTCTGATTGGGCAATCGCGAACGGCGATGCAGAAAGTTATGCAAAGAAACGCCTAGTGTTCTTATTTGGAGGCGGTGCCAATGATGTGCAACGTGATTTAGTCGCGCGTTTTGGTTTAGGCTTACGCCGTGCTTAATACAAAGGAGGGGATGAAGATATGTCATTAACAACAGAAATGTTACAATCGCTCGTTGGCATTGAATCAGAGGTGACAAAGGGCACTGACGAAGTGTGCCGTCCGATGATTCGCCATTATTGTGAGGTAATGGAAGATGCCAATCCACTCTATCATGATGACGCATATGCAAAGAATTCACGCTACGGGGAAATCATCGCACCACCAACACAGGTGCAAGTATATACGATGAATCCACTTTGGCCCAAAGTAGAGCGTGAAAAAAATTCAATGGAAAACTTAGTAGATTTACTAAAGGAGCATGGCTATTCTTCGATTGTTGCGACAGCGCAAGTACAAGAATATTTTGAGCCAATGAAAATTGGAGATGACATTAGTTATACGCTGTCCGTAAAAGAAATCTCACCGTTAAAGCAAACGGCACGTGGGCCAGGATACTTCTCGACATTTTTATATACCTTTTTAAATCAGCGCAATGAGGTTGTCTGTAAGCAGTCATTTACAATCTTATCGTATCAAGCACAAGTGCAAGAATAGGAGGAATGAGAATGGAAGCGACGACATATGCAAGCATAACGTGGAATGCCATTGAAGTCGGAACGGAATTGCCAACTACCTCTAGGGAGGTAACGGCAGCATTAGTTGTGGGCGGTGCCATTGCAGCGACGCATGATTATGAAAACGTCCATCACGATCATAGGGCAGCAAAGGCAGCTGGCGCAGATGATGTCTTTATGAATATTTTAACGACGAACGGTCTTGTTGGTAAGTACTTAACTGATTGGGCAGGGCCAGAAAGCACGTTGAAAAAAATTGCGTTGAAATTGGCAGTTCCGAACTATCCAAATGACACGCTCGTTTTTAGCGGTCATGTCAAAAACAAGTATGAGGACAATAATGAATGGCTAGTAGAGATAGAGTTTGTCGGTAAAAACAATCTAGGCTATCACGCATTAGGAGAAGGCGTTTTAGCAATACCAAGGGGGTAAAAGTGTGGAAACGATTCAAGGGAAAGCAGCAATTGTAGGAATTGGACAAACGGAATTTAGTCAAAATTGTGGAAGAACGGAATTAAGAATGGCTCTTGAAGCGATTCTAGCTGCAGCAGAGGATGCAGGTTTAGCTATAAACGAAATCGATGGCATGGTCAATTATACGATGGATAGTGCGACTCAAATAGATATAGTACGTGCACTTGGCATTCCTAACTTAAGCTACTTCAATCAAATTCCATATGGTGGTGGTGCGAGTTGTGGCACGGTTGCCAGTGCAGCGGCAGCTGTCGCATCGGGTATGGCGAACTATGTCGTTTGTGTACGGTCCATTCGTGATGCATCTGGTCCGATGCGTTATGGCGATTTCGAGCCAACACGTGTAAGTGGAGATTTGAACATGGGCATGTATCATCCATATGGCTTATTAACACCTGTGTCATGGGTAGCGATGTTTGCCAACCGCTACATTCATGAATATGGCATAAAGGATGGACAGCTAGCGTGGGCACCGTTAGTTAATCGTGAAAATGCGAACCGTAATCCAAATGCTATTTTTCATCATCGCAAAATGACGATGGAGGAATACTTAGAATCGCCAATTAATGTCGAGCCATTGCGTCGCCATGATTGCTGTTTAAGTACGGACGGTGCCATTGCAGTTATTGTGACAACGCCAGAGCGTGCAAAAGCATTAAGGCAAAAGCCTGCGATTATAGCTGGCGCGAGCCAAGGAATGTCTACAAATGGAGAAGTGATGACGAGTTATTACCGCGATGAAATTACGTTTTTGCATGAAGTAGAAGCATCAGGTAAAAAGTTATTCCAGCAAGCTGGTATTACACCGCAGGACATTGATGTGGCACAGATTTACGATGCATTTAGTCCATTAATTCCGATGCAACTGGAAGCACTTGGCTTTGTTAGTAGAGGCGAAGGGGTTGCGTTTTGTGAAGGCGGCACGCGCATTAATCGTCACGGGCAGTTACCGATTAATACAGCAGGAGGCTTAATGTCGGAAGGTTATTTACATGGCATGAATTTAATAACAGAAGGTGTTCGTCAAATTCGTGGTACATCCACAACACAAATAGATAACGTAGAAAATGTGCTTGTTACAGGTGGTACATGTGTGCCAACAAGTGGGCTCATTTTAAGAAGGGGGTAAAACAATATGGTGCAATATACGGGTATTGGCACACCAAAGCCAAATATGAATGAAGATACGGAAATGTTTTGGCAAAAGCTTCAGGAAACAAAGAAATTACATTTTCAGCAATGCTCTAAGTGCGGTACAGTGTTACATCCACCGCGTCCTATTTGTTATAACTGCCATAGTTTTGACTTGGAATGGGTAGAGGCGCCTACAAAAGGAACAATCTATTCTTATGTTGTGTACCACCGTTCGGTACACCCAGGATTTCAAACACCGTACGAAGTAGTATTAGTTGAATTAGAAAATGGTGCAAGAATTGTCGGCAATATGCTGGACGCTGCCCCAGATGAATTGGCAATTGGTATGCCTGTAGAAGTAGTCATAGACGATCAGGTCTATGAAGACTTATCTCTTATTAAGTTTAAAAAAATATGAGGAGGGGTCGTAAATGGATTTTCATTTAAATGATATTCAAAAAGAGTTTAAACAAACTGCACGCAAGTTTTTTAAAGAGAAGTGTGCATTGGAGGAACTACACGCTTTTGAAAAAAATCCACATCATTATTCAGAGAAGCTATATAACGAACTGGTAGATTTGGGCTTTGTCGGTCTTGTTGTGCCAGAGCAATATGGTGGCTTTGATGGAGACTTTTTAGATTTAGCGATTGTCATGGAGGAAGCGGGTTGGGGCTTATTCCAAGGTCCTTTCTTCTCCACAATCGTAAGTGGTGTCATGCCAGTACTTACACATGGTACGGAGACACAAAAGGAAACTTTGCTTCCTGCATTTACAAGTGGCGAACAAAAGGTCAGCTATGCGATTGCAGAGCCACATGCTCATAACAAATTGGAGCATTTGACGCTAGAAGCGGTTTTTGCGGGCGACAAATATGTGTTAAATGGCACGAAGTTATTTGTTCCATTTGCACAGTCAGTTGAAAAACTATTTGTTGTAGCTCGTACAGATCAGGGTGCTGTTGGGTCAGAAGCAGGTTTGACAGTTTTCCTTATTGATAAGGCTACAAAAGGAATTGAAGTGAAAGACATTCCAACGATTAGTGCAGACGGTTTATGTGAAGTGCAGTTCAATCATGTAGAAGTAAGCGTGGAGCAAATCGTAGGAAAGGCTGGAGAAGGGTTCCGTGTAGCAAGCGATATGCTAACATTTGCGACTGCATTAAAGTCTATTGAAATGACAGGTGTACTCAGCCGAGCAGTTGATATTACCTCTGATTATGTGAAGGAGCGTCATCAATTTAATGTACCAATCGGTTCGTTCCAAGCGGTTCAACATCGCATGTCGGATATGTTAACAATTGTTGAAGGTGGTCGTCTAGCAGCCTTTCATGCCTTTTCAAGATTAGTAGAAGGCAAAGATGCGAAAACAGAAGTAGCCATTGCAAAAGCTTGGCTTAGCCAGGAAGGGCAAAAGGTAGTAACAGGTGCCCATCAACTGCACGGTGGAATGGGGATTGATTATGACTACCCATTACAGTTTTGTTACCGTCGCTTCAAAGGGCAACAACTAGCGTTTGGTTCATCAGAAGTACATCTGCACAATCTAGGTGAATGGTTGTCCATAAAGCAAGAAGAACCTTCAAAAGTATCTAGTATGTGAGGGGGGGAGTAGATGACACAAACAGCATTAACACATCTGAAAGTACTCGATTTGTCCTGGCATATTGCAGGACCGTATTGTACCAAAATATTGGCGGATTATGGGGCTGAAGTCATTAAAGTGGAACGTCCTGAAACAGGAGATCCATCAAGAGCAGCGGGTCCCTTTAAAAATAATGAGGAAAATTTAAATGCGAGCGGTTTATTTGCTTATTTAAATAATAATAAGCAAAGTATTACTCTCGATTTAAAATCCGAGCAAAGTATACGTATTATTAAGCAATTAGTGAAGGATATGGATTTACTTGTTGAAAACTTTGCGCCTGGTGTGATGCAGCGACTAGGCTTAGATTATGAAACGTTAAAGGCGATTAATCCTAAGCTTGTTATGGTATCGATTTCAAACTTTGGGCAACAGGGAGAGTTTGCGCATTATAAGGCAACAGAGATTATTACGCAGGCAATGAGCGGTTTTTTATCTTCAGTTGGTGAGCCGAATCGAGAGCCAGTTCGTGCAGCAGGACAATTACGTATTTTAGAGTATATCACTGGTACATTTGCCGCATCCTCCGCTATTGCGGCATGTCGAGGGGCACGTGTAGCGGGAATAGGTGCACATTTAGATATATCCATCGCAGAGATGGGTTTATTACAGCGTTCCTATCCAACTGTTCAAAACTCTTATCCGACAAGTGTTTTTAAGTATGAAGGACGTTATGTTATGCTGCCAGGCATTGAACAATGTAAGGATGGGCATGTCGGCATAAGTGTTCTGACAGGTCAACATTGGCAAGGGTTCTGCTTTATGATTGAGGCTTATGATTGGGTAGAAGATGAGCGTTTTACAACGTTACCTCAGCGATTAATGCATAAGGACATTTTTCAAGAGCGTCTTGATGCGTTTTTAATGGAGCGTACGACTGAGGAAGTGCTTGCTTTAGGCAATGAATGGCGTGTACCTGTAACGCTTGTTCCGACTTTTAAAGACCTACTATCCTTAGATCAGTATGTAGAACGTGAATTTTTCGTCGAGGTCAATCATCCAGAGCTTGGCATAATGAAGCAACCTGGTGCACCTTTCCGAATGTCGAAAACACCTTGGTCGATTCGTACAAGCGCTCCTTTGCTAGGTGAGCATAACGAAAAAACATTCAAACCATTTTATGATAAAAGTACACAAGTCTAGAAAGGGTGAAATCATATGCATCAACCATTAAAGGGAGTACGCATTTTAGATTTGTCGATGTGGTGGTCAGGCCCAATGTGTACATCTTATCTCGGTGCACTTGGTGCGGAAATTATAAAGTTGGAATCTATTCAATCACCAGATGGCTTCCGTTTTATGTTAACTTCCCCGAAGGAAGATTGGTGGGAGTTTGGTCCACAATTTAACGCTGCCAATCATAATAAATTAGGTGCAACGCTTAATTTAAATGATGAAGAGGGAAAAGCGTATTTTAAAAAGGTGATGGAAAAATGCGATATTGTTATTGAAAACTATACACCACGTGTGATGGAAAACTTTCATTTAACATATGACGTGCTATCTCAGTATAAGAAAGATGTGATTATGCTTTCAATGCCAGCCTACGGGAAAACAGGGCCATATCGTGACCAACCTGGATTTGCGTATACATTTGAAATGTTATCGGGTATTGCACAATTAAATGGTTACCAAGATGGTAAACCGATGACTGTACTTGGCGTTGCAGATGTATTAGCAGGCTTTCATGCGGCGGCTGCCTTGTTAATTGCATTAGAGCATCGCGATCGTACTGGTGAAGGACAGGAAATTGAGCTTGCGCAAAATGAAGGCTGTGTGAATTACATGGGTGCACCTATTGCAGACTTTATATTGAATGGTGAAAATTGGAGTCGTGTAGGCAATCGTCAGCCAGGAATAGCCCCACAAGGTGTATACCGTACTCAAGGCAAAGATAGTTGGGTTGCGATTTCCATCACTTCAGATGAGGAATGGCAAAACTTATGCCAAGAAATGAATGCGCAATCGCTTCTAGAGGATGAGCGTTTCAAGACAGTAGCAGGGCGCATAGCAGCGCATGATGAATTGGATGCCATTATTTCGAAGTGGACGCAGCATGAAACACATCATGCAATTGCATCACGTCTCCAAAAAGTCGGTGTGCCAGCAGGTCCTGTATTGGAAGTGCATGAAATGGAGCATGATCCATTTTTAAAAAATATGTTTCAAGAAGTAACACGAGCGTATGTAGGAACACATCTATATCCGTCTTGGCCAATTAAATGGAACAATGAACGTGTTTTACATAAAGCACCCGCGCCATTACTTGGTCAGGATAATGAATATGTATTTAAGGAGTTATTACAACTTTCAGATGAAGATTATAATCGCTTGCTAGAAAAAAATATTATCGGCAGTCAAATGCTTAGCTAAAGGGAGGGAGCGTAAATGACTATTAAAATCGGTACGAAATTCACATGCCCAAAATGTCAAAGCGAGTTCATTATGATGAAAATCGGTGAAGGACAATTAACTTGCTGTGGGCAAAAGATTAGTGAGAAAAAGTAAGGAGTGACGTACGATGGCGAATCAATTAGGAAAACGCTTTGAATGTTTGGAATGTGGGAGTGAAGTAATGTGCATCAAATCCGGTGAAGGTTCTGTACAATGTTGCGATAAAAATATGCAGGTGAAAAAGCCCGTCGCATTACCAACAGCGGACTAAGATAGGAGGTCGTATGATGAAGCAGCAAACACTTAAGGGCTGTCGAATACTGGAACTTTCAACAACGCTTGCAACGAGTTATGCTGCTGAATTATTACGGCAGCAAGGAGCATATGTCGAAAAAGTAAGTATGAAGCAACCTTTCTTTTGTGATTCACAGAAGGTGCTTACATCATCGGTACAAACAGGGAGTGAATGGGATATTGTACTAACGGACGATCGTAAGTGGAGAGCAGCGTGTTTTCCACAGGCAGTCACAATATTCATTAACTTTCAATCTTTTCAAACAGGTGATGAGCGTGAACTACAAGTGAAAGCTGGCTGGCTTAAGGAAAGTGAGCAAGAATCATCCCCTTCTATTGCCATCGGAGGTTTCCCCGCCTCTATATTAGTGGCAGCTCATATTGCTTTTGTCTCAGTTTGTCAGTTACTTGAAGGGCAACGCGGTGCCACAGTAGTTGTACATGTTGCCTCCATTTTAGCGAGTGCACTACATGGTCGCCTGTTTACAAAAGAAGAACAAGAGATTGTGCCGATGATGCTAACCCCTGCTGTGGATGGTCCACTGTTCATTGGTGCGCCTAGTGATGAACAGTGGGCATTTTTAACCCGCTGGGCACAAGTAGATTTACCAACTTGTACAACACAATTGGAACGACGGTTGCAAAAAAGCACAATCGAGGCATCACTAAGTAAGTGGAGTTCCAGTCAGTTACGGCAAGAGCTAATGACACTCGGGCAAACGTTTAGATTACCTTTTGCTAGTGTCCAATCGCATCAGGAAGTAATACAATGTCCCCAACATAAAAGTCGAGGTTTTATTGAACAACAACGCATCATCCGCTCCCCATGGATTATGTCAAAAGGGCTGGCAGCAAACCAGTCCTTTTCTTTTACCAGTTTTAAGGCGTTGCAAATTGTGGATATGACAGCGATGTGGGCTGGCCCGTATTGTACACGTTTATTTGCGGATTTAGGAGCGACAGTAATTAAAATTGAAGCGCCCCATCGTCCAGATGGCATTCGCGGTAAGTCGGGATCAACTCCTTTTTTTGAAGAGCTAAATCGCAATAAAAAATCAGTCGTTCTAGATTTGAATGTGGAAGCAGATAAAGAGGTTCTATTACATCTCATAGAAGACAGCCATATTGTCGTAAATAATTTTAGCCCACGTGTAATGGTGAATTTTGGCTTGACGGATGATGTACTACAGCTACACAATGCATCAATTATTCATGCATCGTTATCCGCATTTGGTCAAACAGGACCTTTTCGAGATTATGTAGGCTATGGCTCGACATTGGAGTCAATGGGTGGAATCGTCGCACAAACAGTAGATCATACAGGGACACCTACGCTTCCTCTGTTTTCTATTAGTGATATGTTGGCAGGTGTTATCGGTGCCTTTTCGATTGCTCTTGCTTTGTATGAACAAACGACAACGTATGCGGCCTATATGATTGATGTCTCGCAATATGAAGTAGCGACGCTGGTTGCTTGGGTTCCTTATGAGCCTACTTCGGATGCATCAGGTGTCAACACAATGAATAACTGTGATGACAATATAATAGAAGAAACACTAAGTTCATGGCACGAACAGAAAGAAAGAGCGCCTTATTTTGGTGAGCATACTGCTTTTTACAAGTCACATTATTCCAAAGAAAAGAGGGATACATTATGAATTATCAATTTATTAATATAACCCAACAGCAAGGCATTGCCTACATACAACTAGTAGACAGTAAAACACAAAATGAATGGCATGCACCCTTTATTCAAGAGTTGCGAGATATCGCTATTTATTTGCGTGATGCAACGAATATTAAGGTAGTTGTTGTCGGTTCGAGTGCAGATGAGTTTTCAATTGGCAGTAGACTCCCTGCAATTTCAGAGGAAGATGTTCCACGGCAATATCAGACAGTAAGTCTTGCAACAGACGTACTTGAACTTTGGGCAAAGCTCCCATATCCAATTATTATGGCCATCCATGGGCAATGCACATCATTAGCATTTAGTTTTGCTTGTATTGCAGATATTCGGATTATTGCGGAAGATGTGCAATTTGCGGTACCTGAATTAGCTTACGGTTTAGTACCAGCTGGGGGCATTACACAGCGATTGCCAAGACTAATTGGTAAAGGCGCAGCGATGAATGTCTTGCTAGGTCAGTCTCCTGTAGATGCGCAAGAAGCGATTGCGCTAGGTTTAGCTACAACACAAGTGCCACGTGAGGAGCTATGGCAAACGGCTTGTACTGAAGGACTGCGTCTAAGCGAGCTTTCTACTTTATCATTACAGTATACGAAGGAATGCTTATATCGTGGTAGTGAGCTACCATTTGAGCAAGGGTTACGTTTAGAGTTAGATGTTTATTTATTATTACAAACTTCACGTGATCGTATGGAAGGTGTTGAAGCATTTTTAGAGAAGCGCAAGCCACATTTTATTGGGGAGTAGGAGGCGATTACATGGAATCAATCGTTTTATTAGAGAGAGATGAAAATATAGCTATTATTACATTGAATCATCCTGAAAAATTAAATGCCGTTAGTGTGGCGATGCGTGATGCATTGTATGAACAAATTTTAGCAGTACAAGCTGATCCTACAATCGATGGCGTTATATTACGTGGTAATGGCAAAGGATTTTGCGCAGGCGCAGATTTAAAGGAATTTGGCACAATCCCTTCTGTTATTGAGAAACGGAAAATTCGGATTCAGCATGATATATGGGAGGAATTCCGCCGATGTCCAAAGCCGATTGCCGCTATTTTGCATGGCTTTGCTGTTGGCTCAGGAATAGAGATGGCGATGATTTGCGACTTTCGTTTTGCAGCACCGAAAACAAAAATATCGTTGCCTGAATGTGCGCTAGGGATGTTACCAGCCGCTGGAGGGACACAAAGCCTACCCCGTTTAATGAGACATGGTTGGGCGATAGATTTTGCGATGAAAGGTTATTATTTATCGGCAGAGGAAGCGAAGGCTCGTCAAATTGTCACAGACATTTTTCCAGAAGAGCATTTATTTGATGAAGTAATGCGTTTTATGAAGCGTATAACGACGTATTCTAAAACAGCACAGCAAATTAAACGGCTCATTTCTAGTGGGATGGATCGATCTTTAGAGCAAGGGCTTGCATTTGAACAAACCCTTGTTAAGGAATGTTATAAGCAAAAGGTCATCGCAAATGGCTAGTGTTGTTGTTCAAGAAAATCTTGTGTAATTTTTGCTGTGTATTCTTGTAAAATTTTTTCCATCTGTTCTTTGATGTCCTCATGATAACGGGCAAGCGGGAGGAGAATCGTGAGTGCAGCTAAAGGCTCTTCACTATTACCCCAAATAGGCGCGGCAACGCCAATCATACCATCTGCTCGCTCACCGAGGCTCCAAGCATAACCGTCTTGCTTGATGGTGGAGAGCTGTTGCTTAAAAAGTTCAATATCAAGTGTAGTTTCTGTATATTGGATATAGGTAGTGCGATTAAAATACGTTTGTAAATCTTTTGGCGACATGTAGGCCATATGTAATTTGCCGATAGCGCCATAATATAATTCATATTCTTCCCCAAGTGGCGTAGTGACTTTTAAAGCATGTTCACTCTCAACCCCCGATAAAAAGAGGTGTTTATTACCTGAGCGTATTGATAAGTAAACAGACTCTTTTGTTTTAGCTGCTAGTTCCGCCATGTACGGTTGAGCAATCGAAACAATATCTGGTGAATGAAAGCGATTGACGATTTGGAAAATAATTGGCCCTGGCTGATACGTTTTACTATCCGAATTTTTTAAAAGCATGCCACGGTCAGTTAAAGTGGCAGCTAAACGAAATGCCGCTGTTTTACTAATTTTTAGTTCACGCTCAATATCAACTAGCCCAATGGATTTGTATTTTAAAAATAATGTGAGTAATGAGATGGCATTATCCACAGTACTTAATCGGTGGACGGTTTTTGTATTATCCATGGTTTTCACACCTTTACGTTTTTTGAAAATTGCGATTATAGCAATTAACTATTTATTATATATAGTTATTGTACGAATTACAATATTTGTTATAAAGAATGATAAAGTCGCTCACCAGCAATCCACGTCTCTAATACTTGCATATTTCGAAGCTGAGCCAATGTGCAGTTTAAGGGATGCTGTTCCACAATAATAAAATTAGCGTCATAGCCTGGTGCAAGTTGACCTATTCGTTGTTGTTCACCAATAACGAAAGCGGCATGGGTTGTATAAAGATTCAGAGCTTCCTGTCTTGACACAGCCTCTTGCATATTGACTGGCAAGCCATCCTTACTTTGCCTTGTACATGACGCATGCATGCCAAGCCAAGGGGAGATAGGGGCGACAGGTGCATCTGAACCAGCTGCAACTGTTATACCGTGTTGTAGTAAAGAATTCACTGGATAAAGCCAACTGTGCTCACTGTCGTCTACTTGCTGTATGTAGCGATCACCATGAACGTCGATAAACGGAGGATTTGTGACGACTTGTATTTGATTTTCATGTAACATCTCAAAAAAAGCTTCGGGACATAAACTCAAATGTTCAAATCGGCAAATTCCTTTTATTTCAGGGAGTTGCTGACGTACTGTTTGTAAAGCATCAATGGCATGCCAAACCATTTCAGGATTAACAACATGAATTGCCACTGGGCTATTTTCGAGAAATGCTTGTTTCATCATGTGTACAACGGTATCTTGACGAGGGTAAATTTCTGGCATTGTCTCCAATACAATTTTTAAGGCATTGCGTTTAAATATGGGTATAGGTTGAAGCTGATTTGCAAGGTCATCAAAGTGAGCGCTACCTGTCATCCAGTGAACGGGAATTTTCCAAAATTGTTGAGCCGCTTTTTTCCATACTGTAAGCTGCGAAGCGGATGTCGTGGCAGATGCATCACAAACAGTAGTAATTCCTAAAGATAGAAGTTTTGATTGTAAAGTTTTTATACCAGCTAACCACTGCGCTTCAGGTAATTTCGGTAATACAAATTCGTTTAGGAAAGCGTCGGCTCCATGAATAATACCTGTAGGCTGTCCAAAAGAATTTAGCTCCAAATGAATGCCTTCTTTAGAATGACTTTCTAAAGCATGTTTAAAATAGTCCCAGGCTTTGCTGTTTAACACGGAGGTATGTCGTGTTACATAACGTAAACGGATTGGGTGTTCTGTAGAAAGCTCATCTAGCATCGCCATAGTGAAAGGCTCTATTTGCGAGAAATGATAAGGATGATAGCCATTAATACGAACCCAATTTCCAGTTGGAATGAGCGATATTTGCTCACGAAGATAGGCAAAAAGCGTCTCTTTCGTTTCGTATGAGGTCGGTATATGTATATTAAACTGCTCGCTAACCATCGCTTGTAAGTGACAATGTGCATCGATGAAACCAGGCAAAATCACTTTTTGCTGTGCATCAATATTTATTTTAGCTCGATAAGGTGAACAATCATTATGTCCAAATAAAGCGATGATTTTTCCGTTAAGAATGGCCATACTTGTAGCGATTGGTACAGATTTTGATTGCGTTACGATAACGGCATTATAAATAAATAAATCGATTTGTTGTACCATAAGTTGGCTCCTTTCCATAAGAAGTGCTATTATCTTAACATAAAAAGACAGAATAATAGAATAATTAAGTAGAGGTGGAAAGATGCAAAATCAAAAACGTTTAAATTGGCAAATGGTTACATTGCCTATTCCTTATGATTTACGTAGTGTTAATTGCTATGTAATTGAAGAACCATCAGGTATTACAATTATTGATACAGGTGACGATACAGTCGAGTCGAAAGAAATATGGCGGCAGGTAATTGGTGAACGTAAAGTTAACCGTGTGCTCATCACACATTTGCATATTGATCATTTTGGTTTGGCAAAATGGCTCCAAGATGAGTATGAGGCAACTATTTGGATGTCTCAACGAAGTTACGAGGAATTAACAAGCAGACGGGAACGTTTTGAAAACGGCATTACCGACGATGGCAGTTTATCTTTTCTAGCTGATTATGGGATGGTGCAAGATCAAGCGGCATCAGCGGTATTTAATCGTTACGAACCATTTCAAGTACATGTCGATGTTATTTTTTCGGAGCATCAAATGATTGAAAGTGAAACCTTTAATTTGCAGCCAATTTGGACACCAGGTCACTCGGCAGATCATTATTGTTTTTATGAAAAAGAGGCTGGCGTTTTATTTTTAGGGGATCATTTATTAGAAATTATTAACCCGATTGTTATGCCTTCAACAAAAATGCAAAATCCGCTCGCCTTATATTTGGCGACATTTGAAAGCTTAGGTCAATTAAAAATTCATGATGCATTGCCTGCCCATGGGACACAAATTGAAGACTTTAATGAGCGCGTATCACGATTAATGGCACACTATACTGACAAATGTCAGCAAATTTTAAATGCAATACCTGAAGAAGGTGCCTCAGCACAGGAAATTACGAATCAGGTGTATGCACATAAGCCTGTAGAGCTTCGAGGAGCTGCTTTTATTCAAGTGATTACCTTTGTGCATTATTTAATGGAGCGCAATTATTTAATACGAAAGCGCAAAGGTCAAAGTTACAACTTTTATAGAAGCGGTTTGACAGATGAAAAGCCGTTTACACTTTGTTAAGACGTATGCACACTTTATCTTTCATGAAGTGTATTTTTGCCGTACTGGCAAGGATATACTTCTTTTTATTTTTCGCAAAAAACAATGGTAGTTCTTTTTCCAAATTATAAAAAATTTCTAGAAGGGGTGCATGAAAATAGAATATAAGGCGATAGTGACCTTCTTCGCTTGGACATGTTTTGGCAGGAAGGTATATAAGGGATTTATGTGAAATGGCTACAGACTGTGCAGAGTTAGCAATAGATAACTTAAAAAACTATGAATTAGCTAACCAATAAGGAAGCTTAAACAAGTGTGAGAAGTTAGCCTCTTCTAACTATTTCTATCTTGTAATTGGGCAAGCGTTAGGATGTAAATAGAGTTTCATGCAATAACCACATGTGATAACTTTGTTGCAATCTTTAGAGCATTAAATGCTACAAATTATTATAGTGAACATGCATTTTATATATAGGACAGCAATAGAGCCATCTAACTATAGATGGCTCACAGCTTGTCGACAAAAGGGATTAAGAATAGAAATCTTACTCCCTTTTGTTATTTTTATTGTAAAAAAGGGGTTCTTACTTTCGCGTCGCCATACTCTTCGAGCATCTCCTCCCTGTAAAGCTGTTTGCCATGATTATAGTAGACTGTTAGAAATTCATATAAAGTTGATTGGAGTGAAGGGCGGGTGACTCCTGCTCAGAAAGCACAGTACGTAAGACGCGGGCATTCCTCGCGTTAGCAAGGGTTGCGGCTTACGATGTGCCCGCGGAAAGCGCCCACCCGTAGCGGAAATCAACGGCAGTAGACCTCTAATGTATTTAATGATTAAACCAGACAACTAGCAAACATAATCATAAGTGCGAAAATTGTACTGTATTTTAACTTTGTCCTGCGAAAAAGCATGTTGACACTATTTGATTGCAGCGGAGGGTGGGCGACTCCTGCGGGAACAGCACAAAACGTAAGACGCGGGCATTCCGCGCGCTAGCGAGGGTTGCGGCTTACGATGTGCCCGCGGAAAGCGCCCACCCATAGCGGAAATCAACCGCAGTAGTCATCACCTATATTAGTTTTTTTAAAAAAAGGACGATAGACAAATTCGAAAAACCTCGAGTTTGTCTACAGTCTGAGAGCCATCTAACTATAGATGGCTCTATTTAATTTAGAAGAATACCTTAAATGAAGAACGACAAGAATCGAGTAATTTACAACGCAATGATGTGGACGCGGTCTTGTCGGTCTAGATATAATAGAAGTAATGATAATTATGGGTATTCAGTTACTTTTAGGATTTATGATGATATGTAGATCAATCTAATTATCCCTTTTGAAAGGAGTGCAAAAATGATTAACTCAAATAATCCAATACCTCTCCATATACAATTAAGAAAAATGATCGAAAAGAAAATTAATCAAGGTATATATATCGGTAAAATACCAAGTGAACGTGAATTAATGGAAGAATTCAATGTTAGTAGAAGTACAGTGAGAGAAGCCATCTCTCATCTAGCAATAGACGGTATTGTGGAGAAAAGACATGGTAAAGGTACATATATTACGAGAAAACCAGTTCATTACTGGTTAGGTAATTTAATTAGTACGACTAAAAGTATTGAAAATATGGGAATGAAGCCAGGAACGAAGTTAATTAAACATGGGATTGTGACGGTTCCAAATGAAGTAAAAGAAGCAATCAATTTAACCGAAGCATATTTGATTAAGCGTGTACGTTATGCAGACGATATGCCAATCGCTATTGAGACACAATACTACCCAATTGAAATTGGCGAAAAGCTTTCTAAACTCGATATTAAAAGTGGTACATTGTATGACTTATTAGAGGATGAAATGAATATTCAATTACATGATGCAGATGAGGTTATTACGAGCAAGCCAATTTCCAAGGAGGATTGTAAATTGCTTGATATTAAGGAAAACAGTAATACACTCCATCTGACTCGCTTTGTTTACGATATTAATGGGGATCTTATTGAATATTGTATAGCTGATTATAATCCTGGTAAGTATGCATTTCACTTCAAGTCTCAACGGTTAAAGAAGCAATAAAACTGGATAATTAAATTTTAAAAACTACTGACAAATGGGGAGTCAGTAGTTTTTTTTTAAAATATATAAATAGTTACTATTGGGGAATAGTAATTATTTTTACTTTGAAAAAGCTAATTGTTTACTTTCATACACAAATTCACCATTAATAATCGTAGCTAAAATATGAATGTCTTTAATTGTCATAGGATCAACGGCTGTAGGGTCCTTATCTAAAATTGCGAAATCAGCTAATTTTCCTATTTCAATACTACCTAAATCCTGTTCGTCGAAGTTCAATTGCGCACCATAAATCGTCATAGATTTTAAGGCACTTTCAACATCAATTTTTTGTTCTTCTCCTAATACATGCCCATCTCTCGTTATACGGTTAACTGCTGCCCATACTGAAAAGAGTGGGGAAATAGGTGTAATAGGACAATCGGAATGTAATGTATATAATAAGCCTAAATCATCGGCTTCTTTTAATGGGTTCATTCTCGCTGCTCTTTCAGGCCCTAAAAAGATGTTTTTATGGCGATCGCCCCAGTAATAAACATGATTAATGAAAAATGAAGCAGCAATATTGTAGTCTTTCATTAATTTCAAATCTTCAGGTGTAGCAGTTTGCACATGTTCAATTCGATGACGATGATCACTTTGTGGTGAAGTATCAAGTGCATACTGATACGCTTCTAAAATCGAGCCTATAGAACGGTCTCCATTTCCGTGTGTTGCTATTCTATAGCCACGATTATGGAAATCTAATACGTAATTGTTCAAAATATGTTGTGGGAAAATAAGATCTCCATATAAATTTGGATCATTATAATATGGTTGACGTAAAGCGCCAGTAAGTCCTTGAATGGAGCCGTCTTGGAATAGTTTTGCACTATCTAACTTGGCCATGCCGTTAGAATCCTTTACTATTTTTTGATTTAGTTGATGTGCATCATATTCCTCGAAAATACCACCCTCCAATAATAAATCATTCATTATCATGAATCGCATTCGCATTGGATGTGCTTTTTCTTTCAATGCCTCAATATGGATATCGTACTCTATTGGACCTAATGTTAATCCAACCCCTGCATCCGTATTCGTTGTGATTCCTTGTGCTAAATAATCTTGAGAAGCTATGCGAATTAACTCAATTACTTCTTCGGTCGATGGAGTAGGGATACTATTGAAAACTAAGTCCATTGCAGCTGGCTCATATAAAACGCCATTTAAATTATTGAATGCATCCCGTCCAAAATGTCCCCCATCTGGGTCTTTAATAGAAGCATCTAACTGCGCGATTTCTAGTGCTTTTGAGTTTGCAACTGCAAGATGATTTGAAATATGGCGGATAAATATAGGTCGATCTGTACTTACTTTATCTAAGTCTTCTCGAGTAGGATGTCTATTCTCAGTAAGCATTGTATCATCATAGCCAAAGCCTAAAATCCAACCGCTATCAACGCGTTTGTTATGGAACTCCGTTAACTTACGCAATATATCTGTAATGCTTTTATTATACGTCGGGGAACAATCTACTTGAGACTTGTTTAGAGCATAGATTAATAGATGGTTATGTGTATCGATAAAACCAGGAATTAACGTTGCCCCATTTAAATCTACTTCGTTAATGCTTTTAGTCAAAACTAAAGATTCTTTAACTCTAGTAAACTCATCCGCAGACCATAATCCTACAATTTTTCCCTCGTAAGAAGCTAAAACATTAGCACGAGTACTTTTGGCATCTAACGTAATAATATTTGCATTTTTAATAAGTAAATCAACTGTAATCATTTTATTGACCTCCTAAAAGTAATTTAATTTAACCAATATTAATAGAAGTAACGGTATCGATAACAATGAAAAGATTGTTGAAATAACTGTGACAATAGCACCTAATTTATCATTTGCATTATATTTACTAAATAAAATAGACGACAATGTTAGAGCAGGCATCGTTGCTTGAATTAGTAAAGTTTGTGCAATGATATGATCGACCGTAATAAAACTAATTATGATAAATACTACAATCGGTAAACCAAGAAGTTTCACTAAAGTAGGAATAATCGATTTACTTTTCAGTACTGTAAATTGAGATTTATTTACAGACATAATTAGTATCCCGATATAAAACATAGCAAGTGGTGATGCCAGTGCAGCTAATTGATTAGTTAATGTAATAAAAATAACGGGAGGACGATAATTAACAAAAGCAAAGAATAAGCCACATACAATTGCAATCGTAGGAATATTAATCATCGATTTTAACGTGCTAAATGAAAATTTCATCGTTTTTTGCAACAGCATAACCCCAACAGTCCAGATGACCAAGTCCACACCTGCATCAAAAATTGCGGCATATAAAGCACCTTTTGGACCTAAAATTGCAGCACATAAAGGTATTCCGATAAAACCTGTATTGCCAAGTCCAGAGAGAAGGGCAACTTCAGGTTTCATCGTACTTTCCTTATCAAAAATAGTAATCAATAGCCATCCTAAAAAAATGCCAATTAGACAAATCATTATAGATAATATAAATACCATGCCAATATTTTTAAGAATAGTAGGGCTAATCTCTACCTTAAATATGCTTGAAAGAATAATACAGGGCATCGCAACGTTCACGATGATTAGTGTATAGGTTTTACGAGTGCTTTCATTAATAGGTGTAATTCGAGCAAGTAATATACCTATTAAAATCATAAATCCTATTAATAGTATTGATTCAAAGACAATAGAATACTCCATTAAATGCACTTCCTAAAACGATCATTATTAAACTATTTCTCCATGCGTACAGCTACTATCGGTGTTAGCAACTGTTTGTTTTTAGATGTTAGTAGACTCACAATAATCAACACAGGGAAGTTGAAACATAATGCAATCAGTCCTGTATTAATTGCAAAAATACTAATACCTGCAAATTGGAAGGATAATGCGATTACCGTACCCGTTAGAATACCTGCACCAACCCCTATCGCAGTAGCTCTTTTCCAAAAAATAATGGAAAGAATACCAGGCAATATTTGACCAAAGCCAAAGTAAGCTGTGTTAATTAGATTTAGCATTAAACTTGGAAGAGATACAGTTAACAACATTGAAATTAATAAATAAACAATAACAACAACTTGTGACCATTTACGTTGTTTATTTTCTGGAATACTTGTCACAATGTTACGAGTAAAAATACCACCAACTACTAAAGAAATAACGGCTAGTACGAGTAGCCCTGATAGTGCGGCCCCAGCAGCTACTAATCCAACTACCCATGAAGGTAATAATTCAATGGAAGTTGCAATAAATGCATGGTTAGGGTTATCAATGTTCGGTAAAGCAACTAGAGCAAAATATGCCGAAGCAATTAAGAATGGATACATAAGCATATACAGTGGCATAAACCTTTGAGCACGCTTAATTGTCCCTTCTGATTTACTTGTGAACAATACATTTATAATAAATGGGAAACAATAGAAAGCTACTGCTTGGAAAATAATTGTCGTTATTGAAAACGTAACTTGTTCTGTCGAACCAAAAGATAATGAAGCACCGTGTTCTTTTGCAGTAGTAAATAGATTATTTACACCATCAAGTTTTGAAAAGGCTGCCCAACCTACGATAATAATAGCTGCGAATAAAAGAATATCTTTTAAAATTGATATAACAGCAGGGGCTTTTACTCCAGAAATCGCAACATACACATATGCAATAGCCCCAGCAATGATTACAGCAATAATAGGTGGGAAATCGAAGCCTAAAGCATTTAAAGCAACTATAAGCCCTTCAAACTGTAACTGTCCCCAAGGAATGAGGAAAAGTAAACAAGTACAAGCCACTAGTAATTCTAAAGGTCTGCTAGAAAAATGGCTTTTGAATAAATCAGGAGCGGTCATCGCATTGTAGTGTTTGCCAGCCCGCCAAATAAGAGGTGAAAGGAAGTAGCCTACTGGATAGGCTAAAAGAATGTATCCTAGAAACCAAATTCCGTAGCTAGCCCCTTTTGCGTATATACCTCCAGGAAACCCAATAATTGTTCCGATACTATACACTTCACCGATTGCAAGGAAGAATAAGATAAATCCGTTAAAAGATCTTCCACCAACTAAATAATCTGCTACGTTGTCTTTTTTCGATTTACCTTTTGAAAGAACTGCTAGAATTAGAGAAAAAATAAGAACACCTATGAAAATTGCAACTGCCATTATCCATCCCACCTTGTAAATTAATTAATCATAATTTTTTTTATCGAAGAAAAACCAAGAACAAGAAATACAAATAGATGTCAGAATGAACCATAAGAACATCCAAAAATAAAGAATAGGAAAACCTAAAATAAAATGTTCGGAGTAACGAAAATAAATTAACCCACCAGGTATACAAACAACTGGTATAACAAGACCAATAAAGACATTCAAAATTGTTTTGCGGGACATAGTATAACTCCTTTCTAAAAAGTAAATAACTATAACTTGTCATGACGTACGTACCAGTTGCGTTATATTCATTTACATTTCCATGGTTTATTTTGGAATAGTATATAAATTTTAAAAAAGGTTGTCAACATAATAATGGTGTTAAAGTAGAAAAAAATGATTTAAAAGAGAATTATTATTTAGTATATAAATATCTTTTATAGGTATTTTCACTTAAATTTGAAGGTGGAAAAGAGGATATTGGGACTCGGAAATGTGATGAATAAAGTATGTCTAAAGATTCTGATAATATCAACGAAATAATAGAATAATTTTACTAAGAGAACAATGAAAACACAGGGGAATGAAGGGCGCAATACAGAACTGGTATGATTTTTGAATATTCGGAAAACTACTGACGGATGGGGATCGTCAGTAGTTTGTCTAACATTTATAAATAGTTACTATTTGGGGAGATAGTAATTATTTTAACTTTGATAATGCTAACTCTTTATTTTCAAATACAATTTCACCATTAATAATGGTAGCTAAAATATGAATATCTTTTATCGTCATCGGATCAACGGCTGTTGGATCCTTTTCTAAAATTGCAAAATCAGCTAATTTCCCTATTTCAATACTACCGATATCTTGTTCGTCGAAGTTCAATAGGGCGCCGTAAATCGTCATTGATTTTAAAGCGGTTTCAACATCAATTTTTTGAGCTTCACCTAGTACGTGCCCTCCGCTCGTTACGCGATTAACCGCTGCCCATATTGAGAAAAGCGGGGAGATTGGCGTAACAGGGCAGTCCGAATGTAATGTAAACAATAAACCTAAATCATCTGCTTCTTTCAATGGGTTTATTCTCTCTGCTCTTTCTGGCCCTAAAAAGATATTTTTATGGCGGTCACCCCAGAAATATATATGATTAATGAAAAATGAAGCAGCAATCTGATAGTCTTTCATAAACTTCAAATCATCTGGTGTAGCTGTTTGCACATGTTCAATTCGATGACGATGGTCACTCCGAGGAGACGTTTCAAGTGCATGCTGATAGGCTTCAAGGATCGAACCTATCGCACGATCTCCATTACCGTGTGTGGCAATTCTAAAGCCCCGATTATGGAAATTTAATACGAAGTCATTCAAAGTTTGTTGTGGAAAAATAAGATCCCCATATAAACTTTGATCACTATAGTATGGTTGTCGTAATGCTCCTGTAAGCCCCTGAATAGAGCCATCTTGGAATAGCTTCACGCTATCTAATTTAGCCATGCCATTAGAGTCCTCTAAAATTTTTTGATTTAGTTGATTTGCATCGTATTTTTCGAAAAAGCCATCTTCCAACAACACATTGTACATAAACATTAAACGCATTCTCATTGGATGTATATGATCGTTTATTGCATCTATATGAATATCATATTCTGCCTGTCCTACCGCTGCATCTGTATTAGTAGTGATTCCTTGTTCAACATAATCTTGCGCAGCAATACGAATTAAATCCATGAATTCTTCTTTTAAAGGAGCAGGAATATGATCGTAAACAAAGCTCATAGCAGCATGTTCATATAAAACCCCATTTAAATTATTCGCAGCATCTCGTCCGTAATGACCGCCTTCAGGATCGTTCACAGAAGCATCAATATTCGCAAGTTCCAGTACTTTGGAGTTGACAACGGCAATATGATTTGAAATATGGCGGATAAATATAGGGCGATCTGTACTTACTTTATCTAAGTCTTCTCGAGTAGGGTGTCTGTTATCTATGAGCATTGTATCATCATAACCAAAGCCCAAAATCCAACTGTTGTCATCTCGCTTCTTATGAAACGCCTCTAAATTGTATACAATATCTGCAATGCTTTTATTATGCGGAGATGAACAATCTACTTGGGCCTTATTTAAGGCATACATAAATAGATGATTATGTGTATCAATGAAACCCGGGATTAATGTTGCTCCATTTAAATCGAGTTCCTTTGCATTTATTTCGAGAACTAACGAATCCTCTGCCTGCTTAAATTGCGCTTTAGACCATATTCCTACAATTCTTCCTCTATAAGAAGCTAAAACATTAGCACGAGTATTTTGAGCATCTAAAGTGATAATATTTGCATTTCTTATAAGTAAATCAACATTCATCATATAATTCCTCCTAAAAGTAATTTAATTTAACAAAAATTAAAAGAAGCAATGGTATTGACAATAAAGAAAAAATTGTTGAAATTACTGTTACAATTGCACCTAATTTATCGTTCGCATTATATTTACTAAATAAAATAGATGACAATGTCAAAGCAGGCATTGTAGCTTGAATTAATAAAGTTTGTGCAATTACATGATCGAGCGTAATAAACCTTATCATTATGAATGCTACAACCGGCAAACCTAGGAGTTTAACGAGTGTAGGAATAATCGATTTACTTTTTAGTGCTGTAAATTGCATTTTATTTACAGACATTATAAGTATTCCGATATAAAACATGGCGAGTGGAGAGGCAAGTGCGGCTAATTGATTTGTTAACGTAATAAAAATCATAGGAGGACGATAATTAACAAAAGCGAATAATAAGCCACACACAATTGCAATGGTAGGAATATTAATCATCGATTTCAGCGTGTTAAATGAAAATTTTACCGACTTTTGCAGCAACATAACGCCAAAAGTCCAAATGACCAAATCAACACCTGCATCAAAAATGGCAGCATATAAGGCACCTTTAGGCCCTAAAATAGCCGCACATAATGGTATGCCGATAAAGCCTGTATTGCCAAGTCCAGAGAGAAGGGCAACTTCAGGTTTCATCGTACTATCTTTATCAAATATAGTGATGGATAGCCATCCTATTAAAATGCCAACTATACTAATAATAATTGACAGCCCAAAGACTATACCAATATTTTTAAGAATAGAATGATCGATTTCTACTTTAAAGATACTCGATAGAATAATACAGGGCATCGCGACATTTACGATAATGAGCGTGTAGGTTTTACGAGTACTATCATTAATCGGCGTAATCCGAGCAAGTAATACACCTATTAAAATCATAAATCCTATCAATAAAATCGATTCAAAGACAACAGTATACTCCATTAAATGCACTTCCTAAAACAATCATTAGTAAACTATTTTTTAATGCACATAGAGACTTAGATTTCAGTAAACTGATAATATAACGTTTTAAGTTCAGTAAAATGCAAGAGGGACACTACATAACCACATAGTATTGATGGATAGAGAATAACTCCTTTCTAAAAAGTAAATAAAATAACTTATTGTGATGTACGTACCAGTATAGTTAGGTTTATCTACCTTTTGAGGTTTAATTTGGAATAGTATATAAAATTTAAATTACGATTGTCAACATAAAAATGGTTTAAAGTAGAAAAAAATAATTCGAAAGAGAATTATTATGCGTTTTTAAAAATGTGACATAGTTATTTCTAGTATATAATTTTTTTATAGCTATTATTACTGCTGCATTATCTAAGTATTGGACAACAAAGAACAGTACTATTTCCTTCGTCTGGTTTAGCGTATTTACCCTCTTTTGTATTAAAAAACTTCTTCTAAATAGTAAATTTATGCTTTTTGAATTAAACTATTATAAATGGAAGGAGATAATTTATTATGCATTCAATTAACAAAATAGGTGACCGTTTTTGGTTTATTACGCCAATCTCAGAAACCGATCGTCCCATTCTAGGAATGGTAGTAGGCAATAACAAAACATTAATGATCGATGCAGGTAACTCGGAAGATCATGTACAGTATTTTCAGGATGAACTTTTAAAAATGGGGGTTCCTAATGCGGATATGGTAGTTTTAACGCACTGGCATTGGGATCATATTTTTGGCCTTTCAGCATTACGTAATCTCGTTTCCATTGCTAGCAGCGCAACAAAGGAAGAAATGGAGAAATTAATTCCGTTCTCTTGGTCAGATGAAGCGATCGATGAGCGTGTAAAAGAGGGAATTGAAATTGAATTTTGCGCTAGAGCGATTAAAGAAGAATTCAAAGATCACCGTGATATTAATATTGTTTTACCAGATATGACGTTTGATAAACGGGTGGAAATTGATCTAGGTGGGATAACTTGTATTGTTCAACATGTTGGAGGGGACCATGCAGCGGATTCTGTAGTTGTCTATATTAAAGAAGAAAAGATTCTTTTCCTTGCTGACTGCATTTATCCTAATCTTTATGCTGTAAAAGAAAATTATACAATTAAGGAAACACTGCGATTATTGGATGTTTTAGAGCAATTTGATGCAGACACATATATCCCTTCCCATCAAAAGCCGATTTCAAAAGAAGAGTTTAATCAAGAAGTGGTGAAGCTTCGAACAATTGCCAACTTTACAGATCGTCTTGGTGGAGACCAACAAAACATTATTAAGGAATATGAAAAACACGTACAAAGAGAACTGACAGAAGATGAACGCGAAACAATCGCTAACTTTGTAAATGGTTATTAATTCAAAATAATAATACTGCGGTTGATTTCCGTTACGGGCGACGCTTTCCGCGGGCACAGGGTAAGCCGCAACCCTCGCTAACGCGCGGATTGTTGCGTCTTACGTGCTGTGCTGTTCCCGCAGGAGACGCACCCTTCACTTCAATCAACTAGTGTCACATTCGCTTGCAGAGGAAAAGGATAAAATACAGCACAATTATTGCACTTAGTCGTCTGCCTCAATTATTAAAAAATAACTTTAGAAGAATACTGCGGTTGATTTCCGTTACGGGCGACGCTTTCCGCGGGCACAGGGTAAGCCGCAACCCTCGCTAACGCGCGGATTGTTGCGTCTTACGTGCTGTGCTGTTCCCGCAGGAGACGCACCCTTCACTTCAATCAACTAGTGTCACATTCGCTTGCAGAGGAAAAGGATAAAATACAGCACAATTATTGCACTTAGTCGTCTGCCTCAATTATTAAAAAATAACTTTAGAAGAATACTGCGGTTGATTTCCGTTACGGGCGACGCTTTCCGCGGGCACAGGGTAAGCCGCAACCCTCGCTAACGCGCGGATTGTTGCGTCTTACGTGCTGTGCTGTTCCCGCAGGAGACGCACCCTTCACTTCAATCAACTAGTGTCACATTCGCTTGCAGAGGAAAAGGATAAAATACAGCACAATTATTGCACTTAGTCGTCTGCCTCAATTATTAAAAAATAACTTTAGAAGAATACTGCGGTTGATTTCCGTTACGGGCGACGCTTTCCGCGGGCACAGGGTAAGCCGCAACCCTCGCTAACGCGCGGATTGTTGCGTCTTACGTGCTGTGCTGTTCCCGCAACTAATGAAATTGTTTGAGAATTGTTTGAGTGCCTGACACCGATAAAAAAGGCATTAAGAATTGACTTCTTAATGCCTTTTGTCGATGAACTGAGGAAGTAGTGTCCGCCACTTCCTTTTTCTTTTTTATAAAATTAAGCTAACAATAATACCTGATAGCACGCTTACAAGAGTAGCACCAAATAATAATTTTAAGCCAAAGCGTGCGACTACATTACCTTGCTTTTCATTGAGACTTTTTACAGCACCGACAATGATACCAATCGATGAGAAGTTGGCAAAGGAAACAAGGAATACAGAAAGAATACCCATTGTACGTTCACTAAAGTGATGATCGCCTCCTGATAAATCCAACATCGCCACAAATTCATTCGTTACCAGTTTAGTCGCCATAATTGATCCAGCACTAACTGCTTCAGAGAAAGGAATCCCCATGATGAAGGCAACTGGTGCAAAGATATAACCTAGAATACTTTGGAACGAAATGCCAAACAATAGCTCAAACACACTATTGAATCCAGCCATCAATGCAATAAACCCAATTAACATGGCGCCGACGATAATGGCAACCTTAAAGCCATCAAGAATATATTCACCAAGCATTTCGAAGAAGGATTGCTTTTCATGTTCTATTTCTAAAATATCCTCGTTCGGGTCAATTTCATACGGATTCATAATTGTAGCGATAATAAAACCACCAAATAGATTTAGAACTAATGCCGTCACAATATATTTTGGTTCTAGCATTGTCATATAAGCACCTACGATGGACATGGATACAGTTGACATGGCCGAAGCACATAGAGTATATAATCGCTGTTTAGAAAGTAGACCGAGCTGTTTTTTTAATGTGATGAAAACCTCTGATTGGCCGACCATCAATGAAGCAACAGCATTATAAGATTCAAGTTTTCCCATTCCGTTTACTTTACTTAATACCCATCCAATTCCTTTCATAATAAACGGAAGGATTTTTAGATGCTGTAAAATCCCAATTAATGCAGAAATAAATATAATAGGTAGTAATACTGTTAAAAAGAATGGCGCTTCCCCTTCGTTCGCTAAGCCGCCAAAGACAAAGGAAACCCCTTCGCTTGCATATTCGAGCAACTTGTTAAAAACAGTAGCTATGCCCTTAATAATAATTAACCCAAATTCTGTATTTAACAATAACAATGACAATAGAATTTGAATAACAATCATGGTGATAATTGGTTTGAATTTTATTTCTTTACGATTGGTACTTGCCAACCATGCCAAAAATAGCACAATAAGAATACCTATAATTGAAATAATGTATTGCATATGTAACCTCCTGATGAATTAAAACATGATGTGTTAGCTTTTCATAAAACCTTTCGCATTAGAAACTTTTTTTATTTTGATTGTAGTTATAATGTGTATATTGCCCAATTTAATAAAAAGAAACCGTACGTATTAATTTTAATTAAGCTTTTCTGTTTAATGGTAACTAAGTGATATTAATAGAAAGTTGATAAAAAAGCAAAAAAAATGATTATAAACGAGTTTTTTGGTGAGTCTTAGGAAATAAAAGGATGAAAAATACACTTATTTACATACCTGAATTTAGTTAATAGCTCGGCTGACAAATGATACTTAGATATAAGATAATGGTGATATATTCGAAATAGACAAACCTATTTAATGAAGGGAGTGCAAATTAATGAATGTGGAAGAGGTAATGCAAGAACTTGAGGCGCTAGGGAAGGAACGAACTAAAAAAATATACATGTCCAATGGTGCACATGAGCCACTTTTTGGAGTGGCAACAGGTGCAATGAAGCCTATAGCGAAGAAAATAAAAATTAATCAACCTTTAGCTGAAGAGCTTTATGCATCGGGGAACTATGACGCAATGTATTTTGCTGGCATTATTGCCGATCCTAAAGCAATGACGGAGTCCGATTTTGACCGTTGGATGGATTCTGCATATTTTTATATGTTGTCTGATTATGTAGTAGCTGTTACGTTAGCCGAAGCGGATATTGCCCAACAAGTTGCTGATAAATGGATTGCTAGTGGGGAAGAGCTGAGGATGTCAGCGGGCTGGAGCTGCTACTGCTGGCTTTTAGGAAATCGTAAAGATATTGAATTTTCCGAGGATAAGATTGCCACTATGCTAGAAAACGTGAAAAATTCAATTCACGATTCGCCAGAAAGAACGAAATCTGCCATGAATAATTTCCTAACGACAGTAGGTATTTCGTATATACCACTGCACGACATGGCGCTTGCCACTGCTAAAGCGGTAGGGCTAGTAGAACTAAAAAAGGACAATAAAAAAAGTAGCTTCCTTCATGCTTATGAAAGTATTCAAAAGGAAGTTGATAAAGGAAGAATTGGCTTTAAACGTAAATATGTTAGATGTTAAAAGTACCGAAATCACCTAGTGTGAGCATCATTAACCCTTGAGTTTCGAGGGTTTTTATTACTGCTAAATAGACATTACCCCGCAAGTTAGTCTTGTAAGGAGGACTTTAATGAACCAACATAAAATCTCTGTTATACCATACAGCCCTGAATTTTCTAGGGAAACAGTAGCAATGTGGCGTGATAGCAAGGAAAAGGCCATTGGTCAAAAAGAAATACACAGCTTTGAAGATCATGTTTATTTTTTAAATCATATATTACTTGAGCAATATCAAATAGATTTAGCATTTATGGAAGAGTCAGTTGTTGGGATGATTGCCTATCATGATAGTGAGATAAGCCAACTATATATTCATGTCGATTATCAAGGGTTTAGTATAGGTCGCACATTATTAAATAAAGCAAAAAGCCTATCAAGTGGGAGATTAACATTATATACATTTGAAATAAACGAAAAGGCACAACGTTTCTATGAAAAGCATGGATTTGTAGTTATCGGTAGAGGGCATGAAAATGAAGAAAATTTACCTGATATTCAATATGAATGGATAAGTCAACATAATAACTCCTAGCGAAAATTTCCAGGTTTGTGTGCCTGGCACTTTACAGGTGAAACTTATTGCCGAAACAACCGTATATGTTTAATAGTAAGATTTTGTAAAGGGGATATTTCATATGCGAAGTCGTTCTATTAAACAAGTAACACCTCAAAATTTCGGGATAGTTTTTTTACATGAGCAATTTGATGAGATTTATAAGCAATGTAATGAAGACTTTAAAGAGATGATTTCTTATGAGCAGTTTAATGAGCTGGCGAGATCCTTTAACTCGAATGTTAAAAACTATGAATTAATTAGTGAGACAACATTAAATAATGTACATTCATATATTTGGGTAGATGATCAGCAAGAAAAAGCTATAAATGTCATGATGGATTCACACAATAGGATACATGGGTTATTATTAAAACCTTTTTTGAGTTTTCCAGAAAGTGATAAAAAGTATACGCAAAATACATATATCATGCCTGTGAATGAAGAATGGTATGTATTTTGGGGTGGGGTAAATGAATTTATCAATTACCATTATGCTTATGAAACGCAAAGGTATGCATATGATTTAGTAATTATGAAGAACGGTACAACATTTAAAGATTCTGCAATGTGCAATGAAAACTATTACGCTTTTAATAAAGAAGTGCTGGCACCAGCAGACGGTAAAGTTGTACAGGTAATTGATCATTTAACTGATAATGCTCCTGGCGAAATGAATGCATTACAACCAGCTGGAAATTTAATCGTTATTGAACATAATAATAAAGAATATAGCATGGTAGCCCATTTGAAAAATAAATCCAGTCTTGTACAAATAGGAGATACAGTTAAACAAGGAGATGCGATTGCCCTGTGCGGAAATTCAGGAAATTCCTCAGAGCCACATATCCATTTTCAAGTGATGGACTCCCAAGACTATATGAATTGTCAGTCGATACGTATTCGTTTTCCAGAAGGTAAAGAACCGATACAAGGTGATTTTACAAAATAATAGACAAAAAAGAACCGATGAGCGAATTTCTTGTTCATCGGTTCTTTCTTGTTTTTTAAATGCTTTGGATTAACTCACTATATTTAAGTGAAAGCAGGTTAAGGGAGTAGTTTTTAATTTTATCGGTTGCAATGATGCCTGTTAGAATACACTCAATCATGTCTTTATATTGGTAAATTAAGTGTATTTCGTTCATAAAAGGTGTATCGATAGTAATGCCATCTTGAATAGTTTTTAACACTACTCTTTGTTCCTCATATACATAAACTAGTTCGTATTTTGAATTGTAAATTAATGTAGTGATTTCTGGGAAAATTTTCTTATCGTTTAAAACCTCTAAAATGACATCAACCGATTTTACACCTTCTATAGATTGCAAATGTGAAAAGGTTTCACGTAGTTTTTTTTCTAAAAAATCAGTACTCATTGAAAATCTCCTTCTTTTTAAAAATTTTATATCCATTTTTATAAACTAATTATTAATTTTGTGATTATAGTATCAGATGGCAGTAGTAATAATTATTAAAATACTTACTGTTTTTTGAATTAATCGGGATAGTTTCATTTTAAATAAATTTTTAATGGTAGTAAATACTGTATAGATAAAAATTCAAATATAGTCTATAATGACTAATTATAACCATTATATTGAAAAAAGGGTCTAGTATGTCTATCACAAAGAAATTAGTTTTAGGTTTTATGACAATGATGTTGATAACACTTGTATCTAGTTCAAGTATTTATTTACAAATTGTCGATATCGGTAAGCATTATAATAGTACTTTAGCAGTCGGTCTCCCACAGCTCTATGCGACAGGGGATCTTAATAAATACATAGCTTTGGAAGGGTCACAAGTACAAACATATCTTTTAGGAGATGAGGAGTCGTTAAATCATGTGCGTGAAACACAAGCGATAGTAGATGAAACGATGAGTTTACTGAAGGAACAATTCGATTCAGAGGAAGCGAAACAAACGTTAAGTAATGCAAGTGAAAAAGTGGATACGTTTGAAAATGAACTTGAAAAGGTCATCGCATTAAATCAAAATGAAGACGTTTTTGCAGCTGCTGCTTATTACACGAAAAATGTTATTCCTATTCGTGGGGAAGCAATAGATGCATCTGATGAGTTAAAAGATTTAATTGAAGCCAATTTCGATCAAGCTCAGCAAGAAGCAAATCAAAATGCAAAAGAATCTTTCTTTATCGCTATTAGCATTATTTTAGTGTCGATTTTAGTAGGGAGTGGCATTGCTTATGTATTGAATAGAAAGATTGCAATACCCCTACGTCAATTACAGCAAGGAGTAAAGACAATTGCAGCGGGGGATTTAACCGCTGACGATATTCAACTTCGCTCTAAGGATGAATTAGGTCAACTTGCGGTAGATTTTAATTCTATGAAAGATATTTTGAGAAGACTTTTAAATCAGTTTGCAGAAAGCGCTAGTCAATTAAGTGCGTCTGCTGAACAATTAAGTGCTTCAACGGAAGAAGTGACGGCATCTTCTGTTGATATCGCAAATCAAGCAGAAGTCGCATCTGAAAACACGTTGACGACTGCAACATCAGCACGGGAAAATGCTGTCGCAATGGACGAAACAGCTAGTGCTGTACAACATATTGCACAATCTTCACATGTCCTACGAACTTCCGCTTCTGAGACAACGGATGTTGCAAGTCAAGGTGTCACGAACATTCAGTCGGCAAGTGACCAAATGACAACAATTTATGATGCAACGAAAGTAACGACTGAACTTATTCAACGCTTAAGTAAACAAACCGAAGATATCGAGCATATTTCAAAAGTTATAACAGGCATTACAGAACAAACGAATCTTCTGGCATTAAATGCTGCAATTGAGGCTGCACGTGCAGGGGAGGCTGGGAAAGGATTTGCTGTAGTAGCTGATGAAGTAAGAAAATTAGCAGAGGAATCGAATAAATCTGCAGGACAAATTGTCACACTTACGAATGAAATACAAAAGGATACGAAAAATGTGGAGCAGGCAATGCGTGACAGCTTACATACAGTAGAAACAGGTGTCGAAATAATCGAAAATGCTGGGACTTCTTTCAATGATATTGTACAAGCAGTTGATCATATGAGAACGCAGATTGAAAACATTTCTGCTGTGACAGAGGAAATTTCCGCAAGTACTGAACAAGTTTCTGCCTCAGTCACACAAATTGCTGCTTTATCAGAAACGACAGCTGAACAGGCAGAAGGCTCACAAGCAGCTTCACAACAACAGCTTTCAACTTTACAAGAAATAAGCGCAGTCGCAAATGATTTAAGCAATCAAGCAATGGACTTACAAACAATTGTTAGTCACTTTAAAATCTAAATGACTACAACAAAAAACGACGAACAGCTTAAAGTGCTGTCCGTCATTTTGTTTCTTCCGATGTTTAGCTGAAGTAAATATGGTTCTTCTCTACACTAACTCTTTATTTACATGGTACTATATCGCCAGTTTTTCCGTCTCATAGCATCCCACTTCAGTAATAACAGGGTTAATAAATGAAACACCGATTAAACGTAAGCCTAATGCAGTCATTTCATAGTCTTTTTCATATTTAACTCCTCCTATATATTTTAACGAAATTATTGCAAAAAGTTTTTTGGTCAAATAAAAATAGTAAAATAAAAAAAGAAATTTTACAGCATTTTATGGAGGTGCAAAGTATGAATTATGTTACGGTTGAAATAATTGATACTGTGGGGTTAAATCCAAGAGAAAGAATAATGTTGCAAAATACGGTGTTAAATTTTGTTGCTATGAGCAATGCGTTAATTTTGAAAGAAGATGTAGTAATCAATCCTTTGGAACAGGACAACGAAAATATTGGCGTTGTCTTAGTTTATGCAAAACCATTGAATGATGAACAAAGTGGGGCCATCACACAAGCTTTGTCCAAACGATTTATCACGTATTTTAAAATGAGTGAGTTAGATTTGGAAGCTCTTATTAAAGTTCATTGATGATGGCATAGTGAATAGAGAATATGAATTAAACCTCGAATAGGAACGCTTCAACAAAGCGGGACGTTTGGGGTTTTTCTTGTAAGCACGCATTTATCTACAATCAAAAACGCCCACGGACAATCCGTAGGCGTTTATTTAAAAGGGGAGGAGTTTTTATGACAGCAACATGGCTAGTTTTTTACAAAATAAGTTAATTGGATAAGTGTATCTGCGTTTAGCTTATACGCAATGACTAGCATGTACATGCCTTGTTCTTCTTGAGAAAGATCGATTGTAAAGTGGTCTGCATTCGGTGCAAGTTGGTCCACATCTACTGAAATTTCTTTCATTGTTTTCGTATTTCTAAGTGCTATTTGGTAAGGGTTTAGATAGTTTCCATCTAATCCTTTAACTAGATTTTCCACTGTTAGTTCTGGCCCCGTTAAGCTAGATACTTCCACAACTTGTGGGTGTGCAGTAATGTTGTCTAATTGACTTAGATTTTTCAATGGTGAGAAATCTGAAATACTATTACCCGAAATATCGAGGGATGTTAAGTTTTTAGCATATTGTAAGCCTTCTAGACTTGAGATACGAGCATTTGGTGCATGTAGACTTGTCAGTGTAATCATATCACCTAAAGTGATTTCTCCCGACAGTCCAAGTGTTTGCTGAATAGCCACTTTAAGATGGTTGTCGGCAATCGCAATGATTTGATTAAAGTCAATTTCTACGAGCGAAGCTTTTGCTTGTGTTAGCTCCTCTAAAGCTTGGTCGATTTGGGCTTGCGTAGCTTGTGAATTTGCAAGCAGTTCTTCAGCTTTCGCCATGCTCGCTTGTAAAGCTTGAATTGATTCTTCTGTATAGTTTTCTAAGTTAATAGTTTTCGCATCTTCAAGTGATACTGTTAAATCTTCAGTGAATACGCGATCAGCATTAGCAAAGTGTAATTTTGTATCACCCCATGATGCATGGTCAGAGCCATTGCCATTGCCACCGTCTGTTACGACAAGTTTCAATTCTTTCGCGCCAGTCACGTTTACTTCAATGTACTTTTCAGGGTCACGAGATTGCATTAAGCCACTGTCAAATTGTTTTTCGCCATCAACAAACACTTGGAATGTAACAGAGCCGATTGAACCATACATTTGACGGTCCACACCAACATAAGCAGAGAAGATATCTGCGTTTTTATCTGTTAAATCATAGATGATGGTTGAGTTTGAATGTGCGCCGATGCCTCGTTCATATGTTTTCTCACGACCATCGTCGCCTGTTAAGCGGATTGCATGGTGACTAATAGAGATATCTTTAACAGGTGCTGCATAGCTGTTTTGTGTAGATTGCCATTCAAAATCAGTTAAGTAATGATAATCTTCCATATTTACTACAGAAATTGTGCGTTTTTTCGTTACTTCATTGCCATCACTATCCACGACTGTGTACGTAATGTCGTAGTGACCAGCTCGATTGAAGTTCACTTGTTCTAAGCCAGTAACTTGTACTTGAGACGTTAAATCACCATCTTCAGCGTCGATTGCTGAATAGGTTTCGTCGATATTAATAGGCGTTCCTACTGTTGTTGCGACTGATTTAGGAATTGTTAATTCTGGCTTACCATTTGAAAGATAGAATTTAGCGTCAGCAAAGTTTGCATGATCTGAAGCATTGCCATTGCCAGAATCATTAGCAACTAGTTTTAATTCTTTCACACCTTGAAGCGGTACTCTCACAAGTTTTGCTTCTGTTTGATATTTCATAACACCACTGTTATATACTTCTTGCCCATCAGCTAATACTTTAAATGTCACGCTAGAATTTCCGTTTTCAGCGATATTGCGATCAATACCAACAAGTGTTTCAAAGTAATCGTAGTTTTTATCTGTTAAATCATAGGCGATTTCAGAGTTTGCGTGTGTACCAATCCCTTTGGCAAATTCCTTCACGTCTCCATTTGTTAATACTTTTATTGAACCACCTGAAGAAGATTTGTCTTTGTTGACAGTACTATACGCTGTTTGAGCAGATTTCCAGCCAATATCTGAGGCGAATTTCTCATCGCTATAGACATATACATTTCTTGTCGCTGTTGCAACGTTATGATCACTATCCGTTACTGTATATTCGATTTGGTAAATACCTGTTTTATTTGTATTGAAGCCATTCGTTGTTACTTGGATGTGCTTGCTTAAATCGCCATCCTCAATATCAGAGGCAGTTACATCTTTTAGAACATCAAATTCACTGTTTAATTTAACGAGAGTCAAGTCTTCAGATAGTGTTAACGTCGGGAGACTTGAGTCTTTACCAAATTTAGCATCTGCCCAAATTGTATGGTCGGATGAATTGCCGCTATCATTGGCATCCGTTGTAATTAACTTTACTTCTTTTGCACCTGTAACAGGAACATTAACATAGCCATGGTCAGTATTGGCTCTGAAGACATCACTTGCAAATTTCTTTTCACCATCGACCCATACTTCAAACGTAGCAGAAGATTTTTGGCCTTTTGCTGCTTGATCGATGCCGATATAGCTTTCAAAGAAATCAAAGCCTTTTCCTTCAATATCATATACGACTTCAGAGTTTGCATGAGCACCAAGCCCTTTTGCGTAGGTAGCATCCATACCTTGTCTTAGTAATGTAATGGTACCGCCAGCAATTGATTTATCTTTTTGTAATGAGCCCCAACCTACTTTTGCCGATTTCGCTGTCATATCAGAAATATATTGCATGTCGCTTATAACGTTGACGTTCATTGTTTTTGTTTGTTTGATGCCTTCATCATTTATTTCATAAACAACTTCATAGCTACCTTTTTGTGTAACATCTACCGTATTGGATTTGATGCTAATTGTTTTCGTAATATCTTTACCACTATAGGAAATTGCTTTTACATAATCCATTGGATCAAATGCTTGATGTAGTTTAATAGTGACAAAGTCTTCAGTAGAAAGGGAAGGTGTAAATGCCTTAACCTCTACTGGTTTTAGTGTATTTAACTTCTTGTCGTAACCAACCACTTTATACGTATAATTTTTTGTTGTATCCACATTTTTATCGATAAATTGTGCAGTGCTAGTAAAGCCGATTAATTCATCATCTCGATAAATTTCATAGCCTAAGAAATCTTCTTGGTACGCTTTATCGATTGATAAATTTAATGTATTAGTTTTGGCAGCTTGGTTTGCAGCAAATGATACATTTACTTCTTTACCTTTCAAACCATTACCTTTATAGTCGAATGCACTATTATTTAAATACCATATTTTTTTATCTGGTTTTGGATATTTGCTTGTTTTTTCTTTCGTTTCGTCAGTTACAACAAACCCGTGACGAGCAAAATGTTCACTTAAATCTAAACCAAGTACTTCTGAAGAGAATTCGACTAAATATTGTTGCTTAGATTGTTCACCATCTTTTAATGAAACATTACGTTCACGATATAATGAGTTTAATTTACCCCAATAGCCTGGACTATACATTTCAAGTTGCCAATAAACAGCAAGTTTTTCAAATAGGCCTTGGTCGTTATAATCTTTTGTGTTTTCTTTCAGTACATTTTTATAGATGTTCGACTCATATGGAATACGTTCATCAATTTTGCCGTAAAATCCTGACATATACTGTGGTAGCATATTATTTGTTACTTCACCGTAAGTTCTTACGCCGATATCCATACGGTGCCCGATTTCATGTATAACGCCCCATGATCCGCCTTTTTCTTCGATAGGCACTAAAATATCAGACACAACATCATCTAATGTGCCGATATGATCGCCAGCTGCATACATATATGCATAAGGCTGAGCAAGTCGTACATTTTCTCGAATTAATTTCGGATCATTTTTTTCATTATGACCATCTAAACCGTTATATTTAAATAATTCGTCCATTAGACGATTGTACGATTCAATAGTTTGTAGTGGGCTATAGCCATTTTCAATATACGTTTTATAAGCACCTGTTGCAGTACCTGTCCAGAATAAATGGTCACTAACAACTTCTACGATATCAAGTACTTCTCGATCTTCAACCTTTGGATGCTTCGCTTTGTCTTCATCTAACTTCTTCTTATAGTCGATTAAAAATTGTTTGAACTCATCAACATTCGTCGATTTCGTTGCAAAAGGAATTCGCTCAACGCCTTCAAAACGTAATGTCGGTGCTTTTCCTTGCTGTTCAGCTGTATAAGGGTTATCAATGTAAATTGTGCCCCCTGGTGTAACAGCCTTGTTATAAGCTGAAGTTTTTGGAATAGCAGGCACCGTAATCACGTTTTTACCAACATTTAAGCTGACATCTCTTCTCCAACTGTTCCAAGCACCTTCTTGTTGTGTAAAGGATAAGCGAGGTAGTGGACCATTTGCCACTGCGTCAACATAAACGATGATTTCATCGCCTGGTTGGGCAGCAAGCCCTGTTGGTTGAAGGTTATTACCTAAACCGATTTTTAAGTTTTCGTTAGCATGCTTCACCATGTTGCCGTGTTGTTCCGCTACGATAATTCTTCCTTCTGTAACGACCTCACCTTTAATGACTTTCTTAGCTAACTCAATGTTTTCTTGATAAGTAGTATATAGTGGATGCGATTTTGCTTCTTCTTCTAGTGCATGAATTAGCTCGATACTATTGAATTCTGGTGAAACAGTATTCATCGTTCCATCTGTAAATAACTTCGCCATCTTATCGTTTACTGTATCTTCTTTATAGAACGCTAATTCAGAAAGTGTTGCCCAATTTTGATTGGACTTTTTAAATTTGAATTTCACTCGTTTAAATGTTGTTGGTTCAAACTTCGCTTCTACTAATCCAGCAACCATATTATGTTTACCTGTTGCAACAAGCTCATAAGTATCACCTTTGGATGTTTGTGAAGCGTAAATTTCAAATTCCTCTGCAAAGCCTTTACGGTCCGATGGTCTTGCTCCATAGACAACGCGATTTAATGTTACAGGCTCTATAAATTCGACTTCTACTTCATTTGAGAATGTAGCTGTGTTGCTACTATTTGTTTCCCAATATGTATTGACATTACCATCGATGGCATTTTCTATAACAGCACTAGCCCAGTGTCCGCCGTTATTGCGAATGCTCTTAATGTTTTTGTAGTCCATTCTAAATAACTGAGAGTAGGCTTCGTTTGCAAAATGGCTAAATGTTGAAGTTACTGCTGTTGTTGCATCGATTGCTTCGGTGCTTAGTAGTGCTTTTGCATTGTCGATATCTTCTTTAAATTGAGCGTAGAACGGATGTCCTTGTGCTTCAGCATCTAATTGATTGATTGCATCAATCGAATGGAACTTGTCACTAACAGCGCTCATTGTGTCGTCAGTAAAAAGAGTTGCCATTTTGTCAGAGATTGTATCTTCTTTATAAAACTGAAACTCTGAAGCACTTGCCCAATCTTGATTTGCTTTTGTGAATACGAATTTTACTCGTTTAAATTCTGTAGGTTGGAACTGAATTTCAACGATATCACCAGTAGATCCTTTATATTCACCTGATGAAACAAGTGTAAAGTCATCATCTGCATCCGTTGTTGAGCTATAAATCTCAAACTGTTGGGCAAAGCCTTTGCCTTTTGTAGATGATTGACGAGCTGCATAAATCATTCTATTTAACGTAGTTGCTTCATTGAACTGAATTACGACTTCGTTTGTGAACGATGCACTATTTGGCTTTCCAGTTTCCCAGTGGGTATTCATGTCGCCATCAATTGCTTTATCAATAGATGAACTTGCATATTTTCCACCGTTGTTCGTAATAGACTTAATGTTTGTAATGGCCATTTTAAATACATCATCGTATGCTTTTAAAATATCCTTACCATACAAATCAAATTTCTTCACTGAAGCGATCGAATGCTTAGTACTTGCTTCAGCTGTAGTTTTGACAATATTCCCATTAGGATTTTCACTTGCCAAAACATTCATTGGTCCGCCTACTAAATTTAAAGCTAGAGCAGACACGGTTACAATCTTTACAACTTTCATATTACATTCCTCCTTATGAAGTTTTGAATTTCTTCCTATGGAGTACATAAAAAAACTACTCATAAAAGAGTAGCTTTATCTCAAATAAGGATATAAAAAATATACAAATATACCCATTTGTAATAGGCACTGAAAAACTAAAAGATAAACGATTTATCTTTTAGAAGTTATATTAAAAAAATATTTTTCAGTAATTTGTTTTTTTATGACCTTACTAAACAAAAAGTAGTATGTACTCTTCGGCAACTGGCTGACATAGTTATAAACCTTAGTCCCTATAGCTTTGCGTCCCTAAATTTCCTTAGGTTTGCCTATTCAATTTTTCTACTATAAAGAATAGCATAGTGAAAATAATTACCACAGAACAATTTGTCCTATATTTTACCACCCTTCTTTAGGGTAAAATGGTGAAGGTTTATGACTGAATGGTATAATAATGTATTCTATTGATAGGCAATATGTTAGGTGTAAATTACTTTAGTAAGAGAAGGGTAGTTTAGTTGTAAACTACTTTTGTCACGTGTTGATAAACAAAAATATTTTCAGCGGCGACATTAGTACACAATTAGCGAAAACAACTTTCAAAATGGTGGAATGCTAAAATATTGCTGTACATGTTTTTCTGGTTTTAGAACTGTTAACTTTCTACTTTGTTTTATGAGTAGAAGGTTTTTTACTTTAATGAGGTACAATATTTCATTTGTAATGGTTTGTTCATTCTCCGTTCATTTTCAGTTCATGCTCTGTTCATGTAGGCTCTATATTCTAAAAATGTGAAAAGAAATAGGAGGGGTTTTAAGATGAACCTGGCTTTAAAAGAAATGAAGAAAAATAAAGTGCGATTTGTGATTTTAGGTTCCATTGTTTTTCTGGTGAGTTTACTAACCTTTATTATTTCAGGTTTGGCAAATGGATTATCACAAGACAATGCTGCGTTAATTAAAGATTTACCAGCAGGACAGTTTTATATGAATGAGGAGGCAGATGAAACGTACAATCTGTCAAAAATAGATAGCAGTACCCAAAATGACATGTTAAACAAACAAAAGGACGCTGTAGCTTTTTCAATTCAAATGGGCTTTATAAATGATGAGGCTGGCAAGCAACAAAGCGTTGCCTTTGTCACTGCTACCGATTCACCACTATTTGAAAATGTGAAACATGAGGAAATTATTTTAGATAGCTCACTAAAGGATAAAGGTATACAGGTAGGCGATACAGTAACGAATAATCAATTTAGTGGCAAGTTTATTGTAAAAGGCTTTGTTGAGCAAAAGAAATATAGTCATGCACCTGTAGCTTATATTAGCATGGAGGATTACAAAGAAATTTATCGAGTTGATGAAATGCAATTAGTTTTCACGCCAGATGGAGATGCTTCACAAGCGTATACGGGCTTACAAGCATTTTCGAAAAGTGATTTTTTAAATACGATTCCTAGTTATAGCGCAGAACAGATGTCTCTTAATATGATTGTTTGGTTTTTAGTTGTGATTAGTGGCATGTTGTTTGCAATCTTTTTCTATATGATGAACGTTCAAAAGATTGGTTTGTACGGTATTTTAAAAGCAATCGGTTTAAAAACAAGTAAGCTATTTAAAATGATTTGGACGCAAATGGTCGTTATTACCGTTATTTCACTGGCGTTATCGATTGCACTGAGTCAAATTTTTAATCAAATTGCACCGCAAGGAATGCCGTTTAGTTTAAGTTTGGCAACGACGACCCAATTGTCGATCGTATTCATCATTATTGGATTTATTGGTGCAACGATTTCAGGTATTCAAATTAAAAAAATTCAGCCATTACAAGCGATACAGCAAGGAGAGGTCTAATATGACACTATTTACAATGGAGAATGTTAGAAAAACGTTTACGAATGGTGAAGTGCAAGAAGAAATATTAAAAGGCATTAATATGACGCTTAAAGAAGGAGAAGTAACAGCTTTAGTAGGTGCTTCGGGGTCTGGTAAAAGTACACTATTAACGATTGCTGCTGGGCTACAACCTACATCGCAGGGCCAAGTAATTTTTCAAGGGAAAAATATGACGGCTTTGACTGCTGAGCAAGTGCGACAAGTGCGGGCAAGTGAATTTGGTTTTGTTTTTCAATTTGCACATTTAGTTCCCTTTCTAACAGTAGAAGAACAGCTATTACTTATGCTCGAAGTGTCGGAATCAGCATTAAAGAAACACGAGCAGCAAAGAGAGGTAGAGCGTATTTTAAAATTAGTAGGGATGGACCATCGGAAAAATGCATATCCTTCGTCCTTATCAGGAGGAGAGAAGCAACGAGTAGCCATTGCGCGAGCGATTATTCATAAACCGAAAGTTCTTTTTGCCGATGAACCTACAGCAAGTTTAGATTCCAAAAGATCGAAGGACGTCATGGAGTTAATTAGAGACCTTACCAAAACATTAAACATTACAACGTTAATGGTTACTCATGACGAAGAAATGTTAGCTTATACAGATCAAGTCATTAAAATGAATGACGGCAAAATTGTTCAAAATGTGTGATTCATTTATAGTCTAAAAGGTTTTCGAAAAAAGTGTTAGATTGACACCCATGTCAATCTAACGCTTTTTTGCTGTATGCTGTTTTCCTCTAATATGGCGGTTACTTTCTGCGTAGCCGACTATAATCTGTAAAGCTCAATCGCCTTCGCTTCTATCGACTAGAAATGCTAAATAGGTTTTACTGAATAGGGACTAATATTTCACATAGATGATTATCAATCATTTGCGATGTATATCTTTCAATGATTGGCTGTTGTCTGATAGATAGATGATTTTTGGCGATTTCAGAAAAAATATTACCCCAAAATTCGCTGACTGCCTCTTTCGTATGGTCTAACAAGAAAACTGCATATTTCCCGCCAGGTAATGTTCCACTCTGAGCAGGCTTTGCCACATGGAAATCATTTGGAATCATGACGCAAACATCATATCGACACTCTTCTTTAGGTGTAACTTCAGGATTATCTTGAGGAATGGCAAAAATGGGTGAATCCTCAAATAAGGCATTTAGCTGTGCCCATTGTTTAAAAGATTCCATTAGCTCTTTGTTGTGTTCTTCACCGTATTCACCGACGTTTCTAAAGTAGGCAATTTTTGATTCTGCCAATTCTTCGATAGTAATTTTCAATATTTCATCCCCCTTCCTAAGTAAAGGTAATATGATTAAAAATGTTTCTCAAGTGCTTTTTAAAAGTTTTTTTGAGGGAACATCCTCTATGCATTCGGTTAGGGCATTTTTTATGTCTTCGATGACATACCTTCTTAAGTAGGGGGGATAGCATGTTTAAAAGGAAATGGATATTTGTAGGAATCATTACTATGGCAGTAGCTATATTTAGCCTAGTCGCAAAACTTATGGAGGTTGAAAGTACGGAAAATAAAGAGGTGCAGCAATCTTTCATTACGAAAGAACAGTTAAGCATTGCGAAATTGAAAGAAAAACTGCGTGAAATATATGTTGGAGTTGATGTGAAAACGACGCCAAAGAAACAATTAGTGTTACAAGTTGTAGCAGATGAGGATTATTTTAATTTAGTAAAAAAAGATATGGAGCCGATTGCAAAAAGTGTTATGGAAACTTCTCCATTTAAGGACTACACAGTTATTTTTGAAAGGTGGGAATTTACCTCAGAACAGGATGATAAAAAACTTATAGATAAAGAGCTTTCTAATTTTTTGAAAGCAATTGTAGTAGGGCTTCAAGAATTTGATGTATTTAAAAATATAACGACAGATCATCACACATTTATTACTGTGCAAACTTCTATCATTGGTTCGGAGAAAAATGCACAAAAGGTTGCATTAGAAATGGAAGAAATCATATATGGAATTTTACGTTCACAAGAGAAAAATGAAGGGACTCCGATCAATGAATATAAGGTGAAAGTAATGAATTCGCAAGGGGAAGTATTAAATGAGTAGAAGATAAAATTGTGTGGGTGCCAATTGTGTGAGTGCCTGACACTCAGTTCTAGCATAATACTGGCTCCTAAAATCGTAAAAATCTACTGCGCTTTCCGCGGGCACGACGTAAGCTGCAACCCTCGCTGACGCGCGGCTTGTTGCGTCTTACGTTACGTGCGTTCCCGCAGGAGTCTCCGTAGATTTTTACTAAGTTAATCCTTGTGGGGGAGCTATTTAGATACGAAATTGTTTGGGTGCCTGACACTTTCCCTGTATTCAAAAAATCCACTGCGCATTTTTAGGGCACAGTGGATTTTTATTATGCTCGTCATCAAATGGATGACGAGCGTAGTAAATTGTAGTTAATTGTTTGAGTGCCAGGCACTTATTTTTTAAGGAAATCAGGTTTAGAGAAGCTTGGGTTAGGATATTTGTAGAAGCCTTCTCCTGTTGCGCGTCCTAATTTGCCTTTATCGATGTACTCTGTTTTTAATAAGTTTGCTAGCTTTTTCATGTTTTCATCACCAGTTGCAGCAGCTTTTGCCTCTACAATGTTATGAGCGGTATTAATACCTACAACGTCTAGAATAGCAAATGGTCCAAGAGGAGCGCCTGTCCCAATCATCCAAGTTTTGTCGATTGTTTCAGGGTCAGATACTTCTTTTACTAGTAGCATTTCAGCTGCATCTAAAAATGGCACGAGTAGAGAGTTCAAAATATAGCCAGGTTGTTCTTTATATAATGTTAACGGCACCATTCCAATAGCTCGAGCAAATTCAACAACTTCATCAAACACCTTCATATCTGTACCTGGATGTTTCATAATTTCGGCTGTATTATTTACCCAAATCGTATTAGCAAAATGTAATGCTAAAAATTTCTCAGGGCGACCTGTAGCTTCAGCAAATTGACTTGGTAATAAAGTAGATGAGTTTGTGGCGAAAATTGTTTTTGCTGGAGCAACTTTGCCAAGGTTTGTGTAAAATTCTGTTTTGATTTTTACAACTTCAGGAATAGCCTCAATAACAAGATCTGCATTTGCTACAGCCTCTGCTAAGTCGCTTTTAAAAGTAAGACGAGCATATGCAGCATCTACTTCTTCCTGTGTTGCGCCCAAATCGTGTTGGTATAATGGTTTTAACTTTGTAATGCGCTCCTGTGCATTTTTTAAAGCATCGTCATTAATATCGTATACAGTAACGTTGAATCCTTTAAAAGCAGACTGATAAGCAATCTGACTTCCTAATACGCCACTTCCTGCTACAGTAATGTTTTGATAATTCATCCTGACTTCCTCCTCTGAAATAGTTACGTTAATATAATAGTTTCTAAATAATATAATTTTCTTATTACAATTTCATACTACTGCTTTCAATGAATGAAAATCAAATTATAAACTCAAATATTATAATGGTATAAAATTATGTTTGATTACTACAGAAATTTATACCTTCAAGTATGTGCTTATCAAGAAGGAATATAACCATTACCTATATTCATTTTATTGAATGGAGACTATAAGGAATATACAAAATAGTGAAAAAGGATTATTATGTAATATTTTAAATTTATAGGTATTTAAACCTTTAGTAAATAATTACTTCGAATATTTAGACTTAGATACATAATGATTTAGTCGGACTGTATGATTGTGTAAAAATAGGTCTATTATATAATTTTCAATAATTTACATATATTTATAGATTTGTTAATAGGTGTTTTAGTAAACTGAGTTTATGAATTGAAAGAGGGGTAAGAAGAATGAAGAAAACAATTTTAGCTGGAGCTCTAAGTATTGCATGTTTTACAGGAGGTTTTGGCTTACAAGCACATGCACAAGAAAAAGTAGAAGTTGCCAACATTATTCATCCAAAACAAGTCGTTGCATCGACAAATCAAGTACAATCGATGTCCTATCAAGATATTTACAAAATGTTTTTACTTTCTAAGTTAGGCTTTGAAAATGATGATGTAACATTAGTTACAACTAAAAATAGCATTACGATAAAAATGTCCCTTAAAGCAATAATGGCATCCTATACAGATGGGACAAACTTATTCCCAGAAGGGGAACAGGCGTTACAAGAAAACTTTGATGAGTTTAAAAAGTTGTTCGGCGATGCGATTCAAATGCGCATTACTCAATCTGGCAATGGCTTCAAGGCTGAAATTTTTACAGCGGGGAAATGGGAAGCAGCAAGTAATGCAGATATGAATGATTTAATTACAGTATTTAACCGTGCTGACCTTGATTTAAAACCAGGTGGGTATTTTACAGATGCGATTGGCCATTGGGCTGAAAGCTATATCCAATTACTTTATCAAGCTGGCATTGTAACTGGAACTACTGATACGACATTCAATCCGAATGGGCAAGTCACTCGTGGGCAATTAGCTGCAATGATTTTCCGTGCGTCAGGCTTAGATGTAAATGAAGATTATGAAGGACCTGCTTCATACAAAGATATGCAAGGTTTCTGGGGAGCTAAGGAAGTAGCAATTTTACAAGAGTATGGCTTACTCGAAATTTTTGATGGTAATTATTTTGAACCAAACAAGCCTGCTACTCGTGAAGAGATGGCTCATGTAACAGTAAGTTACTTAGAAGCAATGGAGTTCGATGTAGCAAAGGCTAACAAAAATAATACCTTTACAGATAAGAATCAAATGCGTCAGGAAGCTGTTGAATCTATTGGCTTATTACAGCAATTAGGAATTATTGACGGTGCAAACGGAAAGTTTAATCCAAAAGGCAATTTAACACGTGCACAGTTTTCTAAAATTTTAGCACTTACGTTGATGACAGTAAGTGAAGAGTAATACTTTCTAAGCTAAAATATAGAACTTAAAATAATCCACTTCGCAGTGCTTTGCTGGCGAAGTGGATTTTTTAAATACCTTTTTAAGTGCCAGTCACCCGAACAATTCTGATAATTTTAGCGCTTATTCCACGAATATATGAAACATATAGCTTAAAAAATAGCCCAATAAAATATATGTTATAAAGGATTTTAAGGTTACTGCTCGTACATGGTGCAAAATAAACTCTGAAATACTAGCCGTTCCGATTAACCCTATTGATAGTCCCATCAACACGCCTTGTGCCTTAATTGTTAAATTCCAATATTGACCAACTAAAATAAAAAGTATAAAAAACATCGAGAATCCGATGAAATAAATAAATAGTTTCCACAGCTTTCCGTTTTGTGAAAGAGATGCTGTTGTAAGTGCAAACCCCTCAGGAAGATGATGAAGAATGATGGATGCTGTCATTGTAATACTAAGTGCGGAATTGCCAAGTAAGTTACCAATAGCAAGACTAATAGGAACTGTATGAATGACCATTGCGATTGCAAGCAAAGAAACGGAGGGATTTTGTTGATTTGTAGGGTGAAATAAACTACTAAGTAATTGAAATATTAAATAGCCAATTAGAATGCCTAATATAATTCCAAACGACTTGTACACTTGAAAAGAAGATGGAATGATATCTAGTACGAGCAAGCCGACTAAAAATCCACCACATAATAATGATAATCCTTGGGTTGTATGTTGAAAAAGCTTAGAGAAAACCCAAGCGATTGTTCCTCCTATGCTAACACTGAAAAAAAGAAATCCACCAATAATTATTGCACTCAACTGCGAAATTCCTCCGCCCTATAATAATCTAAGTTCGTTTTACAAAATATATGCAACGTAAGAGGTTATATGATGGAGCCCAGTGAAAATAAATGACCATTGCTGCGTATAAGCAAAGTAAACTATGACAACTAGAACAGAACGTACAAAGAAGTGAAATGATAAGCTTTCCCAAAAAGATTTTATTTTTTAAAAAAGGGTAGTTATATTTATGAATTAATAAGTTATATAGTAGCTTAATTATGTATATTTATTAGGGGGATTGCTATGAAGTGGGTTGCGCTTTTAAGCTTTTTATTAATGATTACCATTAATGGTATAGCAAGTACAATAGGTATTAATGGCAAAACGACAGGAGAAATTTCGAACCAACAACAGGTGCTGTTTATGCCAGCAGGCTATGTTTTTTCTATCTGGCTTGTAATTTATATAGTATTAGGAATATGGATGGCTATTCAATTATTTCGTAAGAATGCCAATCAGGAGACTGCTATTTTAAGTCTTTTTACATCAACTTGTTTATATAACATTGCTTGGCTTTTATGTTGGCATTATGAATACTTTACATTATCGATTGTCATGATGATTGGTCTCCTTGTTAGTTTAATCTTTATTTATAGAAGTTATCCGAAAGGGGATCGCCGTTTTGCAGGGAGATTACCATTTTCGATTTACATGGGCTGGATTAGTGTTGCCTTAATGGCAAATATTAGCTATGTGCTTACATATTATCAGTGGGACGGCTTTGGTATAGCTGATGTATGGTGGGCGAATTTGTTACTTTTGGTTGCCACATGTCTTGCTATTTATATTCGCTACGTTGAAATCGATGTTTTGTTCCCAATCGTTATTATTTGGGCTTTTATCGGTATTGCTGTAAAAAATGGAGTAGATGCTGGAAGCTTATTCTATATGCCTTTACTGTATAGTGCCATCCTTGTTATCACGATTTTCATCGGCAAAAGAAAATAATATCGTCTGGAAAAAAGAGGGTACATTCAATTGACTGAATATTACTTTAATTCTATACTTTTGAATAGGAACACTAGATTCATAGATGTAGTTAACTACTAATGAAGGTGAGGAATGTAAGTATGAAATGGGATGCAAGTTATGATGTAGTAGTAGTAGGATCAGGCGCTGCAGGTTTGACAGCAGGACTCACAGCAAAGTTGCAAGGAATGAAGTCATTAGTCATTGAAAAAACTGATCGTTACGGTGGAGCATCTGCCTTATCAGGTGGAGCACTATGGATTCCAAATAATCATGTGATTAAAGGTGCAGGTGTTCCTGACACACATGAACTAGCACGTTTGTACTTAGATTCTACTATTGGTGAGCGTGTACCAGCCGCTTTAAAAGAGGCATATATAACACGTGGGCCAGAAATGTTAAAATTTTTAAGTAACCATACAAACCATATGCGTTTCCAATATGCCAAAGGCTATTCGGATTATTATCCTGAAAAGCCAGGCGGTTTATCACAAGGGCGGTCGATAGAGCCACTTATTTTTGATTTGCAAAAGATGGGAACTTTAGCTGATACAATGCGACGATCTACTATGTCGACTAAAGGTTTCACAATGAATAGCTATGAATTCCATAAGGTCAATATGATTAGACGTACAATGAAAGGAAAAACAACAGCACTAAAGCTTGGTATGCGCTTAGTGAAGTCTAAAATAACAGGTAGTGAGCCTATAGCATTAGGACAATCTTTAATTGCACGCTTACGTATGTCACTTGCGGAAGCGAATGGAGATTTATGGGTTTCAACTGCATTTAAAGATTTTATCGTAAAAAATAATCGTGTGACTGGATTGATAGTAGAACGAGATGGACAAGAAATGCAGATTGAAGCCAAACACGGTGTAGTGCTTTCATCTGGGGGCTTTTCTCATAATCAAGCATACCGTGAGAAATATTTGCCTTCACCAACCAATGCCAAATGGACATCAACGCCAGAAGGGCAAACAGGGGATTGCATTGAACCGAGCGTTAAAATTGGGGGAACATTAGATTTAATGGATAAAGTTTGGGGGGCACCTTCCGTAATTGATCCCGAAGGACATCCTTTTTTCTTAGTGGCAGACCGTGGTGTACCAAATATGATGGTTGTGGACAATTTAGGCAATCGTTATTTAAATGAAGCTGCCCCTTATCATGAGTTTGTAGATAATATGTTTGCACACCATAAAAAAACGAATACAGGGATACCTTCTTGGATTGTTATTGATGCAACTGCGAAGAGTCGATATATATTTACAGGTTTGTTCCCTGGACAAGCTTTTCCAAAAAGCTGGTTCGAAAATGATATTGTAAAAAGCGGTAAAACAATAGAGGAATTAGCAAATCAAATGGGTGTCCCATCAGAAAATTTACTTGAAACGGTTGCGCGTTTTAATACATTTGCACGTAATGGAAGTGATGATGATTTCCATCGAGGACAAAGTGCGTACGATAACTATTATGGAGATCCTACTTTAAAAAATCCGAACTTAGCAGAATTGAAGGATGCCCCTTATTATGCGCTCCGTTTATATCCAGGTGATATTGGCACAAAAGGTGGGCTCGTTATAGACGAGCATGCAAGGGTAGTGAAGCAAGATGGAACACCGATTGAAGGCTTGTATGCATCTGGTAATTGCTCTGCTTCGATTATGGGTGAAACGTATCCAGGCCCAGGTGCTACGCTAGGACCTGGAATGACGATGAGCTATATTGCAACATCGCATATGGCGAAATGTAGTAAGCAAGAAATAGCAGCTCTTATTGAAGCATAATTTGTTCTATACTAAAAACCTTCTTATTCTTTCGATAAGCAGGTTTTTTTCCATTAATAACTTGAGAAGTGTACAGATAGAAAAGGGCCATTGTTCTAATTTTGTTCGTTTTTGAATATAGTGGCTACTGGGTGAAGAAATAGGATTGCACATTGGAATGCTAAAAACCCAATAATGGGGTTTTATAAGGAAGGCGATGCTTTGTTATTGAAAGTAAAAAGGAGTGACTACACACGTGCTAGAGTATAAACTCGTGACAACGATTAACGAGCTAGAGACATATAAGGATACTTGGTCTGAAATACTTGAACGTGAAAAAAACGACAATCCATTTATAGAATATGAATGGATTTCAACCTGGTGGATGATAGTGGGGCACGAAGAGAATGTGGAAATTTACATTGTTGAGCATAACGGGGAAGCTATCGCATTTTTTCCGTTTGTTCATACAAGTCGATTTGGTGGTATTCATCAGTTTAGCTTTTTAGGACAAGGGATTGCTTCTTATATGGAGGTAGTTGCCGAAAAAAGATGGAAAGAGCAGGCTGTGCATTATTTATTGAAGGAACTTATAAGCAAATTTACGCGTGTTCTCTTCGTATTACATGGCCTTCTTGAAAGTAAGGATACTTCTCCAATATTAGAGAAATATACATTAGCACATCAATTGCCCTATTCGGTTTTTCGTATTGTCACACCTTATATAGATTTTAAGTCGATTGAATTACCCGATTTTTTAAAGAAACATAAGCGAAGATTTAAAAGTATTGATCGTCGAGAAAAGCGGTTGAAGGAACTTGGAACAATAACATATCAAAAAGCACATGCTGGAAATTTAGATAACATGTTTCAATTGTTTGAAAGAAGATGGCAAAAGAAAATGGATACGAGTGGTTTTACAGCACAACGGACAAAGGCTTTTTTTGAGCAGCTCGCAAAGCAGCAAAATGGGGCATTAAGTTTAAAAGTTCACAGTTTGCAATTCGAAAATACTTGGATTGGTTTTACATTAGATATTTGTTGTCGAGGAAGAAATTTTTGTCATGCGATGGGGCATGAGCCAGATTTCAATATGTTTGGACCTGGACGTTTAATTGAGAAAGAAAATATGCTGAAGGCACATAGTATGAACGTTCGTCTATACGATTTTGGTATTGGGTATGAGCCTTATAAGTTTGACTGGTATACACATTTAGATTTCACAAGAAAATTCATCATGAGTACTGCAGGGGTGAGGGAGCGAGCGCTTCGTACTGTAATGGTGCTACAAGAATCGTTATTAGCGTTGGTGAAAACAAATCGCAGAATTGTAGAATGGAAACGCAATACATTAGGTGAATTACGATACTTGTTTACAAAAGCTGATAGGAATGAATGGCTGTCCATGCTAAAATGTAAGGTGTTTAATGGACAAAAATTTACGATTTATTATTTAGAACAAAAATTAGGCCAATATCAATCTAACTTTCAGGAAATAAATATTCAATCAGTGCTCGAAAACGATCAGCGAACGGAGCTTCTTGCCCATTATTTTAAAGGCTATAAGCTCTATGGACAGAAACAGGACATTTCCTTTTTGCGACATGATCAATTTATCCACGAGGAAGCGGATGGGTTTAAGCAAGAATTGCCACCAAATACTACATATATTAAAAATTATGAACTACCAAAACTCCAAATGATTGTCGATGAAGTGCAACGAGAAGGGCTTGCAATTTGTACCTCTGCTAATTGGTTTGAGTGGCGAAAACGTAAAACGTTAACTGCATTAGGTTTTCGAAAGGTAGAACGTGTTTTAATAACTCAACTGTTTAAGTGGAAAAAGGTGCATCGTCATGAAAAGAAATGGGTAAAATTTTTTTTGAAACACGGACAGCAAACAGAACAACGCTGGCACCTAGCACTACTTTCCTTCCTAATATAACAAAAAATCCTTAGCGTCTTCTTTACGCTAAGGATTTTTATTTGTCATGTAAAAGAGCTGTATATGCTCTTATTAAAAGTGAATACCTGGCTTGTCAATTAGCTTACAGCCTGTGCCATATTTCGCTTTTAAGGCACCTTTAAAGTTTGTTTGTTCAAGCTCTGGGAATGCCTGCTTCCATAGTTCGAATACATTATGATTCGCTGCAACGCCGTTTTTTGTTAAACGGACAATATGAAAACCATATTCATCATTGCAACGAGCTAATGGGCGATTTTCGCGTACGGTAATAATACGTCCGCTTTCAGTGATTTCATAGAGTTCTTCATAGCCTGCAATTGCACGGCTTTTTTCATCCAAATTAGTTGTTTTTATAACAGTCTCTTTAACTGGTTTTTGTTCATTAGCCCCATTAGAAACTGCTGTCTTATTTTCCTCAGGAAGTTGCTCGACGATAATAAAATCCTTATTGGATGCCTTATCACTCATCGTCGCCATTACGTTCATAATGGAACCTACATAATGCATTGGTTTGTCGTTACCTTCTTCATATACGAAAATATTATAGTCGGTTTTATTAATCTTTTTCATAATAATATTTCCTGTTAAAATCGTAAAACCGATAAATTTGTTTTTATTAAGTGCTTGTAGTGCTTGTTGTTTGGTTAAAGTCATTACTAAATCTCCTAAAAAATTGTTTTTTCTATTTTACCATAAAATAAGATTCGCTGTTTTTCAATGGATGTAGTTAGCCAAAGCAAGTATAACATTGTGTTATTTTCCGAAAATTCGAGAGAATATGTAAAGTATGCTTTACAAATGATGGTTAGTAAAGTAAACTTTACGTAAAGGTTGCTTTACATTGGGGTGGTGAAAAATGGAACAACGTATAAAAGAATTAAGAGCATCATTTGGTTGGACGCAAGAACAGTTAGCCGAAAAACTAGGAGTTTCAAGGCAAACAATTATTTCTATAGAAAATGGTCGTTACAATCCTTCTTTAGAGCTTGCCTATAAAATTGCAAAATCATTTCAACTAAGCATTGAGGAAGTATTCATTTTTGAGAAAGGTAGTGATTGAATATGAGTTTGGAACAAATGTTAGGTTTTCTAGGTATAGTACTTGGCATTTCGGGAGGTCTATTTGGACTATGGTGGGGACGTAGGATGGCAGCACGTAAAAATGGGCTGGATGAAAGATATGAAAAAATTACAGTAAGCTCACTAGCGAACGGGTGGAAAATAACGGTTATTTCTATATATGTTCTATTTCTATTATTAATAGCTGGTGTTCAGTTTTCTACCGCTCAAGCTTTAGGAATTCTTTTACTCATTCATATGGCTGGATGGGCATTTTCGACACTTTATTATAATTTAAAATATTGATTATAAGTAATGGAATTATAGAGAAAAGGAGCATTATATATAATGGAGCATAAGTTTAGTATGAATTTATCTTGGTCAAATGGAAGAAATGGGACAGGAAATTTAACAGCTAGCAATTTGAATACAATCGTTTCTATTCCTCGGGAAATGAATGGACCAGGAATCGGAACAAATCCAGATGAAATGTTATTAGGTGCTTCAGCAACTTGTTATTTAATTACCTTTGCCGCATTGCTGGAAAACGCCAAAATACCAGTAGTGGCGTTGTCGATGGATTCAGAGGGGTTTGTAGATGTAACGGATGGAGTTTTTACATATGTGAGAATTGTCCATAGACCTAATGTAAAAGTCCCGCAACTAACCGAACATGAAGAAAAACGGATGCATCGGCTAGCTCAAAAAGCAGAACAAACATGTATGATTAGTAAGGCGTTGAAGGGAAATGTGCAAATCGAATGCTACCTTGAAATTGAGCAGTCGTCTAATAGTCAGTAAGTAATTTAATATTTCCATAAAAATTAAAGGAATTATGCCAGAAGTTTTTCTGGTGTAATTCCTTTTGTCATATTTACAGGGTATTTGCTTTGTCTGAAATAGTTCTATAAATGTGCGAAATGAATATATAAAGTTAAGCACTAAAAAAATGTAAAGGATGATGTATTGCACGTCCAGACAGCTGAGACAAACACATTTTATGGTCAGTATGGAAAACGAATTTTTGATATAGTTGGGGCAATTCTATTATTACTTATGACAATTCCTCTTATGTTAGGTGTACTTCTCCTATTACTTATGACTACAGGACGCCCCATTTTTTTTAAACAAATTCGAACTGGTTACGAACATCAACGTTTTATCATTTGGAAATTAAGAACGATGACGATTCAGGCTACACCTATCAATATGCCTGCATTATGTACAGAAGGTATTCCAGATGATTACTATTTTAAAACTGACCAAGATACGCGCATTACAAAAATCGGTGCAATCTTACGTAAGTTAAGCATTGATGAAATTCCGCAGCTTTTGAATGTAATGAAGGGTGAAATGAGTATTGTTGGACCGAGGCCAGAAGTACCGACAATTACAAATAGTTACAGCGCTTTACAGGCACGCCGTCTAGAAGTGAAGCCAGGCTTAACAGGGCTTGCACAAATTAACGGACGATCCAATATTTCACATGGTCAAAAAATTTCCTATGACATTCATTATGTAGAGAACGTAACGTTTTTGATGGATTTAAAAATTGTTGTGAAAACCTTTTTCGTTGTTCTAGCTAGAACAGGGGCTTACTAAAAGAGCAAGAGGTGAAGGATGCTGAAGATTGTTCAACTTATAACACGTATGGATAAAGTAGGCGGCGCTCAAAAACATGTGGAGGCACTTGCCATAAAGCTAAAGCAAGATGCCCATGAAGTGACGATTGTGACAGGTTATTATGATGCATCATTATGGCGCTTACAAGATGAGCAAATTAATGTCATCAGTATCCCTGCCATGCAACGGGCGATTCATTTAACAAAAGATATCCAAGCACTTTGGCAATTACGAATTGCTTTAAAAAAAATCCAGCCCGATGTGATTGCAACACATTCTTCTAAGGCAGGAGCAATTGGACGTATCATCGGAGGTCTTTTGCATATTCCAACAATTTTTACTGCACATAGCTGGAGTTTTACAGAAGGGGTACCACAAAAAAAGCAACTGATGTATCGACAGCTTGAAAAAACCATCCAGCCATTAACAACTAAAATCATCACCGTGTCTGATTATGATCGTAAGCTGGCGTTAACGAAAGGCATTGCACCTGCTCATAAATTACAGACTATTCATAATGGCATTGAACAATTAGAAACGAATCTAGTATCAAATAGAGTGAAACATGAGCATCCGCAAATCGTTATGGTTGCTCGCTTTGAGGTGCCAAAAAGGCAAGATTTACTGTTGGAGGCTTTGCTGGAGCTAGCAGACATACCATGGCACCTGCAATTTATTGGCGACGGTTCTTTACGACCTCAGCTAGAAAGCTACGTAAAAGATAAAGGTTTTTCAGAACGAGTTACGTTTTTAGGCAATCAATTAGATGTCACAAAATTACTTGCTCAAAGTCAGATTTTTGCACTGCTATCAGATTGGGAGGGATTACCCATCTCAATTATTGAAGCGATGAGAGCTGGACTTCCTATCATTGCCACAAACGTTGGTGGAGTCAATGAGTTAGTGACGGATAAAGAAAACGGTTTTTTAATCGCTCGGGACGATCCAAACCAACTGAAAATAAGACTTAAAGAGCTTTTAATGGATGAAACGCTATGTAAAAAAATGGGCGATATAAGTGAACGTCGTTTTTTACGAGATTTTACGTTTGTTCCTATGTACAAAAAAACAGTATCTATCTATGAACAGGCGATTTCAAAGTTTGCTAAAAAGGGTGATTAAATTGCAATTAATTCGCATTAGAACAGAAGATGAACTTGCGTATTATAAGGGGATTTGGGATGAGATATTAGCGAATGAACACAATGATAATCCGTTTATTGAATATGCATGGTTTTATAACTGGTGGATTACTATTGGAAGAAAGGAACGCGTAGAGCTATATGCTGTGCAAAAGGATGAGGATATTGTGGCATTTTTGCCATTGAAGATGCGAATACTTTGGGGTGTTCGTGTATATACCTTTACAGGTGAAAATGTAGCGAATTATTCAGGTATTATCGCTAGGAAAGTGTGGCAATTACCTGCTATAACGTTTGTATTTGATGAGCTTATAAAAAAGCATCATCACATGTTGTTTTCATTTCATGGATTACTTGAAAGTAAAGAGTCATCGAAAGTCATTGAGCAGTATTTTGTTGAACGGCAATTGCGGCCACATATTTTTCGAGTAGTAACACCGTATCTTGCTTTTCAAGACGTTGACTTCAGCAGTCATTTCCATAACCGCAGAAAAATACATGGTATAGATAGAAGAGAAAAAAAGCTGCGAAATTTAGGTTCTTTACGTATAAAAACACCTGAGCAAGAAGACCTTTGGCAAATGTTTAAATTATTTGATCGACGTTGGGCAAAAAAGGTGGATACGAGTGGTTTTACAAAAGGAAAGAAAAAGGAATTTTTTGAACGTCTTTTTCACCTTAAAGGGGAAGCAATGCAAGTAGAGGTAGACGCACTTGTTTTTGAAAATCACTGGCTAGCCTTTAACTACGGTATTTGCTGTCGAGGGCGTTATGTCACTTATGCGCTTGGGCATGAGCCAAACTTTAACATTTTTGGTGTCGGTCGTTTACTTAATCAAACGACGATCAAGCGCACTTTTTCAGAAAATTATCGTATGTTCGATATGAGTATTGGTTACGAGGCGTATAAATTCGATTGGCGCTCTGGCATCGATTTTACAAGGCGTATTGTTGCAAGTAGTAAAACAAAACGAGCAAAGTTGTTGCTTGGATGGTTTGTACGGAAGGAACGTCTAAAGGAAATGCTGAAAAGTAGTCAGCGTTTCGTTGGATGGAAACGTCACACTCTTGGTGAGATGCGCTATTTAGTAAAGTATGGAAAAGTGAAAGATTGGCTAGAATATGGACAACAATTCGTTGAAAAGTTTGTTCGTTTGAAGCAAGTGGATTTGTACGAGTTATCCCCATCTGATCGAGTCATTCCACAACAACCAGTAGGGGAGTTGTTCGAGGAAATGTCGATTCAAGAGGCAATGCCACTCGATCAAGAAGAGATTATTTCAATATTTTATAAGGGGTACATTCTTTATAAAGATTCCTTTGCCCAGACGACGAAGCCTGCATTTGCATTACATACTGACAACTTACGTGTGGATGCATTGCAAATTGTTGAACCTTTGCCAAAACAAACCTACTTTTTACACTATGATTTCTATAAAGATATAGGCGTTATAACAGCTTTTATTCAAAAAATAAAGCCAAATGAAACACTTTGGGTGACGGCAAGCTTTTGGCAATGGCGTAAGCGAAAACGATTGCAGCAATTAGGCTATAAACGTATTTCTCGAATGAAGCATTTTAAATGTGCTCGTTATGAGCGCAATCATGTAGAAAATTATACAGAGAGTGGGGGCGATGTTCATTCTATCCATTAAAAGTAAGCGATGGAATATCGCGATGCAGCATATTTACTTTGCAGAAAAGTTGGCAAATACTAGAAAATCAATGAAATTAGTTTGTCACACACATTCACTTGTTCCGAGCCGTAAGCTAGTTAAACGTGAAGCCGTTCATATTCCTTTAACAGATCATGCGAGCATGATGTATTCAGCACTTTCGAAAAACAACCGAAAACTGCTACGTCGTGCACAGGAAGAGCCCTATCAAGTACTTTTATATAACGAGCCTTCAGAGGAAAACTTGCGAGCATTTCAACAGTTTTATAATGAGTTTGCAAAAAGAAAGAAAATCGAACAAATTACTAAATCACAAATGGAATCCATTATGCTATTAAATCAAAAAAATGCTTTGCTATTAACAGAAGTACAAAGTATTTGTGGACAAACATTATGCTATCGTTTGGATATTGTCCATTCACAAAAAGCGATGTCCTATTATGTAGCAACCTGTGATGCTTTAGTCGTGCCTGCCCATTTAAAGCGGCCATTACGGTATGCAAATCGTTTCTTGTTATGGCACAATTTAATGTATTTAAAGCAACAGGGATTTGTTCTATATGATATGGGCGAGCTAACAGATGTGCAAACGATTCGTCAATTCAAATCGAGCTTTGGTGGACAAGTCGTTAACGTATATTCAGGCTACATCGCACAATCGAAAATGAGTGCGTTGTTATTGGGCGTGCAAAAGTGGAGAAAATAGCAATCAATGCAAATCATGGTGGTTTAGTGATTTCACTGGACTTTGAGTTAAATTGGGGTGTCCATGATGTTTTTCGCCATGGGCAATATAATAAAAATTTATATGGTGTTCGTCAGGCATTACCTAAAATTTTAATGCTGTTTAAGCAATATGAAATACATGCAACATGGGCTACTGTTGGCTTATTATTTGCCGAATCTAAAGGTGAGATGGCACATTATTTGCGAGGTATTCCAGTGAAATATAAACAGATGCGGTATGCAGCACATTCACAGCTTGCGAAAGTAGGGGAAAATGAACAAGAAGATCCTTTACACTTTGGTAAAGCATTAATTGAAGAAATCATGCAAACACCCCATCAGGAAATTGGTAGTCATACTTTTTCTCATTTTTATTGCTTAGAAAGTGGACAAACTAAAACGGATTTTCTTGCGGATTTACAAGCGATGAATACAATTTGTGATGGCTATATTGAACCGATGAAGTCCATCGTTTTTCCACGCAATCAAGTAAATGACAGTTACTTTGCAATTTGTCAGCAAGCAGGATTTGTGTGCTATAGAGGAAATGAACTACACGATTTATACAACCCTAAAAAGTTTACTAAAAAAAATCGACTATCGTTAGGTGCAAGGAAATGGCTGGATAGCTATATCAATGTCACGGGAAATCATATTGTACGATTAGAGGAGATGCAAGAAAATTCATTTATTAATGTTCGTGCAAGTGCATTTTTAAGACCATATAGTAGCTTGTTACGCACATTTGAGCATCTCAAAGTAAAACGAATTAAAGAAGGAATGCTTGCTGCTGCAAAGGAAGGCGCATTTTATCATTTGTGGTGGCATCCGCATAACTTTGGAAAACATATTGATAAAAATTTGGCGATGCTGGAAGAGCTTTTGCAATATTATCAAGAATTACAGAAGGATTATAATTTTCACAGCTATTCCATGCATGAGGTCGCCATGCTATGTAATGTAAGCAATAACATTTCTGAATAGAGTGTTATTGCTTTTTTATTTTACATGCAAAATTCATCTTCTACTTCATAGAAATTTTAAGAGAATAAGAGGGAAATTACCTGAATGTGACGAAGATGTAAGTTACTTAGTGTTATTTAAAATTGAAGGGTGTATGCACTATATAGAATAGCAGAAGGAATGAAGTAGCTTTCTACATAACAAAGGGGAGTTAGGAATGATGGAAAAGCAACAAAAGCCCATTTGGATTCAAAATATTTCACAATTAGTGACAGTTGCAAGTGACAAGAAGGGCCCACGTGTACGTGAAGAAATGCGCGAGCTCGGAATTATTGAAGGCGGAAGCGTCTGGATTGAAAATGGCACTATTCAGGATCTCGGTACAACGCGTGACATGATTCTAAAATATTTGCCGCGGGCTGAGGAAGCAGAGATTGTAGATGCAACGGGGAAAATTGTGACACCAGGATTAATTGATCCTCATACACATGTTGTTTTTGGTGGAAGTCGTGAGCATGAATTTGAGATGCGTTTAGAAGGTGCCAGCTATATGGACATTATGAATGCAGGGGGAGGCATTCATGCAACAACTCGAAAAATGCGCACATTGACAGAAGAACATATTTTCAATCAAACGACGAGACGCTTGGACTTATTTTTACAGCATGGTGTCACAACATTGGAAAGTAAAAGTGGCTACGGCTTAGATGTAGAAAATGAGTTAAAGCAACTACGTGTCATGCAGCGCTTGCAAAAAAAGCATCCAATGGACATTGTGCCAACATTTATGGGAGCACATGCCGTACCAGAGGAATACCGAGAAAATCCAGAGCAGTTTGTTGATTTAGTTATAGATGAAATGATTCCTGCAGTTGTACAAGAGAACTTGGCAAAATTTATTGATGTATTTTGTGAAGTTGATGTCTTTACACCAGAGCAGTCAGAACGTATTTTATTGGCTGGCAAGGCACAAGGGCTCATTCCTAAAATACACGCTGATGAAATTGAAGAAAATAAAGGGGCACATGTTGCGGCAAAAGTAGGGGCTATTTCTGCTGAGCATTTATTAAAAGTTTCGGACGAAGGAATTGAAGAGCTTGCCAATTCGGGTGTTATTGCGTGTTTACTACCAGCGACAGCATTGTATTTGGGAGAGAAACCAGCACGCGCTAGAGACATCATTGACGCAGGTGTGCCTGTAGCTATTTCGACTGATTGTAATCCAGGCTCATCTCCAACAATTTCGCTTCCTCTTGTCATGAACCTTGCATGTATTACAATGAAAATGACACCAGCTGAAAGCTTATGCGCCGCAACGTATAATGCTGCTTGTGCATTACAAATTGAAGATCGCGTTGGCTCCATTGAAGTAGGGAAGCAAGCCGATTTAGTTTTGTGGGATGTTCATAATCATCAAAAGCTACATTATATATTTGGTGTAAATCATGTGAAAAAAGTGTGGAAAAAAGGTGTAAAGGTGGTAGGTTAAGATGTTCATCCAACCTGAATGGCAGTGGAAACAAGAAAATGGCTCAGGTATGCACCAGTGGATTAAGCAAAAACAAAATCCACATGCAAATGATGTAGATATTATTGTATATGGAGCACTACTATCGTATGCAAGTGACCCATCCAAGAAAGCACAGTATCCTAATGCTTTTCGGAAAGCATGGTCCAGTTTTCAATCATATAATTTAGACGAACAAGTTGATTTACGAGCATTAGCAATTGTAGATATAGGTGACGTAGCGATAGATCCGACAAATCGAATGCTTTCGGAATCTGCATTAGAGGCGGCAGCGGAAAACTTAAGTATTGCCTATCCAAAAAGCTTTACATGCCTTATTGGTGGAGATCATGCGATTACAGCTTGTTCCTTAAGAGGAATTAAAAATGCTTATCCGAAAGAGCGAATTGGCATTATTCAGCTTGATACACATTTAGATGCACGGAATCAGGAAGAAATCGGATTAGCGATGAATTCGCCGATTCATCAACTGATTGCATCAGGCGTTGTAGAGGGGAAGCATATTTATCATGTCGGCCTACATGGCTTTTTTAATTCACCTGAAATGATTTACTATGCCCGTGAGCAGGGAATGCATATGATTACGTTAAAGCAGATGCGCCGAGACGGTATTCAGTTAACTATCCGCGAAATGCTGCGTCAGCTTATGCATGAAGTGGACAGAATTTATGTATCTGTGGATTTAGATGCCCTTGATATTACGTTTGCACCAGATGTTCCTGCGGCTACTCCTGGTGGTTTAACGGCCTATGAATTATTTGATATTTTAAAGCTAATTGGTGAAAATGAAGGTGTACGCCATATTGACTTTATATACGCTGATCCAAAACAAAATGAACTTCGTATAGAAACGGTGAAAACAGGCGTTACAGTATTTTTGCAATGGCTAACGGGCATTCAATTGGATCACCGCAATCGCATATCAAGGAAAGAAAAAGCAGGCTATGGGGCTACCCCATAGTCTGTTATTTGCATTAAGAAAAATATTGCCGTTGATTTCCGCTACGGACGGGCGCTTTCTGTGGGCACACCTTAATTGTTTGAGTGCCTGGCACTTTCAACTTATGCAGTTCCCTTAGGAGCGTCTAGGGTTTTTCTGTGAGTATAGAGAAAAAATACGTGACCAACATGGTAAATTGTTTGAGTGCCTGGCACTAATTATTAAGTCGATATTTTGCTATAATAGAAAAATGCTTATTATTCTTTTGATAATGACTAAACGCTAGAATAATAAATTAGAGAGGATTTTTTATTATGACTACAAAACCAAAATTGCTTATTGTTGATGGCATGGCATTGTTATTTCGTTCTTTTTTTGCTTCAGCAGCAATGGGGCATTTTATACGCTTAGAGGATGGCACACCTTCTAATGGTGCACAAGGATTTGTCCGCCATGTTTTGACGGCACAATCTATTATGAAACCAACACATTTAGCTATTTGCTGGGATATGGGTTCGCAAACATTCCGCAATGAATTATATGATGGCTATAAGGCGAATCGCCCAGCGCCGCCAGAGGAGATGCTGCCACAATTTGATATGGCTAAAAATTTATCTCAACATATTGGGTGGCAAAATTTCGGCGTTGTCGGTATGGAGGCTGATGACTTAATCGGCTCAATGATTACTAAATGGCAAGATGAAGCTGATATTACGGTCATTAGTGGGGATAAAGATTTATTGCAACTGTTAACACCTTCAACGCAAATCGCGTTTACGAAAAAAGGCTACACAGAGTATGATCTTTACACACATTCCCGCTTTAAAGAAGAGTACGGTATTGAACCATTTCAATTTGCACAAGTAAAAGCTTTTATGGGTGATACGAGTGATGGCTATCCAGGAGTAAAAGGAATTGGTCCAAAACAGGCGCTGACACTTATCCAAATGTACGGATCTATCGACAATGTCATTTCTTCCCTAGAGGATTTAAAGCCAGGACAACGTACGAAAATTAAAGATAATCTGGACATGCTGAAGTTATCACACGAACTAGCAACAATTCAAACGAATGTACCGATTGAAGCAGATTTTGCTCAATTAGTAGTACCAAATTATGAGCACCAAACTATTAAAGCGATAGAAGAACGTGGCTTTACACTTATTGCAAAGCAGGCACGTTCATTGTATTCCCTTATTTAGGTGCTATTTTAACGAAGCTTAACACTTTTTCATTATTTTCTAGTAGAGCAGTACGGATTTGGCTGGCACGATTTTTGCCACCATTATCGTGGAAAATCAACAATAGCCCATCATCTTGCACTGCATAGCCAATGAGTGGTACCCAATGATAAACAAAGGTAGATTTTCTATTCCACCATTGTAGGCTAAAATAACGGTCAAAGCGCATTGCAACGGGGCGTCCTGCATCAATTTCAAGCAGCGCCTCTTTTAAGGTACAGCTGCGTATGTCCCATGTCGGTAACAGTTTCCGTAGATTATAAATTAAACGCCATTTAAACAAGCCGATTTTTGTACCACTGAGTAGAAGATAAAGGTCGTTTACTGATGGGGCTGAGAGATTATAGTAGTGTAGTATCACATGAATGGTTGTTGGCCCGCAGGCAGAATTTCGATATTGAGGTGCAATGGATGCATCGTATTGTGATTTTCCTTGCAATGGCAAATACTGTTTCATAAAAATCTCCCTTCGACAATGAACGAATGAAAGACATGTCATGTAAGTTGCAAACGGATGCCTTCTATAAATAAGCAAAAATAGTATGCCAAGAAACACCTAGCATACTATTTTTGCTTTTGTTGCGCTTATTTTATTGTTGAGCAGCTAAAAACTCAGTCACTTGCTGAGGTGTTTTAGCGTTAGCACTATGTAAGTGTGCTAATTTTTCGCCATTTTGGAAAATTAATAAGCTTGGAATACCCATTACATCGTATTTATCAGCGATTTCAGGAAGCTCATCGCGATTAAGCTCATACCAATCAAATTGGTTGTACTCTTCAATAATTGGATCGATAAACATGTTCATGCGTGTGCAATCAGGGCACCATCCAGCATAAAATTTTACGAGCACTTTTTGTTGACCAGAGATAAGCTCATTAAATTGTTCAGCAGTTGTTATTGTTTTCATTAGTAGTTCACTCTCCTTGCTATCCATTTTACACATTTTCTCTTCATCCTGAAAGTTATCTGTTTGGAATAAGTGGACTCTACTTATTGTCTTGTTTTCGCTCGTAAAAAACAAAAAAAAGTTGTATATTGCAAAAATAAATGAAGAAAAAAGATTGCTAATTTAGACAAAATAATCTACACTAAAAACAGAAAAAGTAGTTTTATTTTCATTCAGTGGAAGACTTTTCACACGATGTAGCTGTGTTGCATATCAACTGACTGAAGATAAGTCTCTGGCGCTTGTCACAGATTATGATATGACATCAGTTAAAATCTTTTAGCTAAAAATCTAAGACAATGTAAGTGATTGCAACTAACTGGCATACATTGTAAAAGATCACCATGAATGTCTAAATCGAAGCAAAAAAACGCCAAAGCGAAACTTTGATTTTTTTTGGCTAAAAAATGAATGGCTATTCATTCAATGGGAGAATAAGGGGGAATTGCTTGTGACTTATAACATTAAAAAAGCGGCTGTTCTAGGTTCTGGAGTAATGGGCTCTGGAATTGCAGCACATTTAGCAAACATCGGTATTCCAACATTATTATTAGACATTGCACCGAAGGAACTTACGAAAGAAGAGGAAGCAAAGGGGTTATCTTTAGAGCATCCAGCTGTAAGAAATCGCTTTGTGAATGGTGCTCTTCAAAAGTTAATAAAGCAAAAGCCAGCACCACTTACTTCTAAGAAAAATTTATCGCTACTAACGGTGGGGAATTTTGAAGACGATTTAGCCAAACTGAAAGATGTAGATTGGGTTATTGAAGTTGTTGTTGAAAATTTAGCAATTAAACAAAGTTTATATGAAAAAATTGATGCTGTACGTACACCAGGTACAATCATTAGTTCGAATACATCAGGCATTAGTATTAATGCGATGGCGGATGGACGATCAGAGGATTTCCAAAAACATTTTTTAGGGACACATTTCTTTAATCCTCCGCGCTATTTAAAATTACTTGAAGTAATCCCTGCAACGACAACTGCACCAGAAGTTGTAGACTTTATGAAAAAATTTGGTGAGGATATTCTTGGCAAAGGCGTCGTGTTAGCTAAAGATACACCAAACTTTATTGCCAATCGCATCGGCACATATGGTCTGCTCGTAACTTTGCAGGAAATGCTAAAAGGTGGCTATTCAGTCGGTGAAGTAGATTCAGTGACAGGTCCACTTATTGGTCGTCCAAAATCCGCTACTTTCCGTACGTTAGATGTTGTTGGCTTAGATACTTTTATCCATGTAGCGAAAAACGTATATGACCAAACATCAGGAGATGAACAGCAAGTATTTGCAGTGCCAGAATTTTTACAAAAAATGGTTGAGAACGGTTGGCTAGGAGCTAAGTCTGGGCAAGGTTTCTTCTTGAAGCAAGGGAAGGAAATTTTAGAAATTGATCCAAACACTTTAGCGTATAGTCCAGCAAAAAAATTACAAACACCTTCAATTGAAATGGCGAAACAAACGCGTGGATTAGCTAATAAAGTTAAAGCATTAACGTATGCGAAAGATCGTACAGGTGAGCTGTTATGGGGAATTTTTGCACCGACATTAATTTACTCTGCACAGCTACACGGTGAAATTGCTGATGATATTGTGGCAATAGATAATGCAATGAAATGGGGCTTCGGCTGGCAACAAGGTCCATTCGAAATATGGGATGCCATCGGTGTTGCAGAATCGGTTGCTAAAATGGAAGCGGAAGGTCGCGAAGTTCCTGTATTTGTAAAAGATATGTTAGCTAAGGGCTTTACTTCATTCTATTCAGAACTTGAAGGTGACGTAGCGTATTATAACGGTTCACAATACGTAAAAGTTCCTGTTAATGAAAAAGAAATTAACTTGAAGCGCTACAAAAAGAAACATGGCGTTATTAAGTCCAATACAGGTGCTAGCTTAATAGATTTAGGTGACGGAATTGCCTTACTTGAGTTCCATTCCCAATCTAATGCCATCGGTTTAGATATTATTCAAATGATTAACTACGCGGTAGATGAAGTAGAAGCAAATTATAAAGGCTTAGTTATTGGTAACCAAGGGAAAAACTTCTGCGTCGGTGCTAACTTAGGAATGATTTTAGTAGAAGCACAGGATGATAATATTTTCGAACTAGACTTTGTTATTAAAGCATTCCAAGATGCTATGCAAAAAATAAAATATTCTAACAAACCAGTTGTGGCGGCACCGTTCGCTATGACGTTAGGCGGAGGAGCAGAAGTATGCTTACCTGCTGCCCATATCCAAGCGACGATGGAAACTTATATGGGGTTAGTAGAAGTCGGTGTTGGTTTAATTCCAGGTGGCGGCGGTAATAAAGCGCTTTACCAAAAGTTCTTGAAAGGTTTACCGAATGGCGTTGAGGTAGACTATCAAAATATTGCTAATAAAGTATTCGAAACAATTGCGATGGCGAAAGTTTCAACTTCAGGTGAGGAAGCGCGCGATAATAACTTCCTTGATTTTGCAGATGGTATTTCAGTCAATGCAGATCACCAGATTTACGATGCAAAACAGGCTGCTTTGGCACTTTATGATGCAGGCTATCAACCACCAGTGCCAACAAAGGTTCCTGTTGTCGGTGCATCGGGTTACGGTACGTTACTAATCGGTGCTCAAGGAATGTTTGAATCAGGTTTCATCAGTGAACATGATTTAAAAATTGCTAAAAAGTTAGCATATGTAATTGCAGGTGGAAAAGTTCCATATGGCACATTAGTAGATGAGCAATACCTATTAAATTTAGAGCGTGAGGCATTCCTAAGCTTAGTTGCAGACCCGCTATCTCAACAAAGAATGCAACACATGTTATTAAAAGGGAAACCACTTCGTAACTAACTACTAACTAGACTAAAATGTTTGCACATGAAACAAAGGGGGATTTAGACGATGCGTGAAGCCGTTATTGTAGCAGGAGCACGAACTCCTATTGGAAAAGCGAAAAAAGGTTCATTAGCAACAGTAAGACCAGATGATTTTGGGGCAGCAGTTGTCAAAGAAACATTAAAAAGAGCAGGCTATGAAGGTCCTGTCGATGACTTAATTTTAGGTTGTGCAATGCCAGAAGCGGAACAAGGGATGAATGTAGCCCGTAGTATCGGAGCACTAGCAGGGCTACCTGATACTACACCTGCGCTGACAATTAATCGATTTTGTTCATCGGGTTTACAGGCAATCGCATATGCTGCTGAACGTATTATGCTTGGTCATTCAAAGGCGATTCTTGCTGGCGGTGTTGAATCAATGAGTATGGTACCAATGGTGGGCAATACACCGCGCTTAAATCCAACATTAGCTGAAACTGCACCACAATATTATATGGGGATGGGGCATACAGCAGAAGAAGTAGCACGTCAGTATAATGTGAGTCGAGAAGATCAAGATGCATTTGCTGTACGCTCGCATTTGCTAGCAGAGAAAGCAATTAAAGAAGGTAAATTCAATGATGAAATTGTTCCGATTGAAGTGGAACAACATTATGTGGATAACAATAATAAACTACAAGTGAAGAAATTTACCTTTAGTGTCGATGAGGGTGTTCGTCCAGGCACATCCGTTGAAGGCTTAGCAAAGCTTCGTCCTGCATTCCATGTAAAAGGTAGTGTTACAGCAGGTAACGCTTCTCAAACTTCAGATGGTGCTGCGGCAGTTCTTGTAATGGATCGTGAGGAAGCAGAAAAGCAAGGAATGACACCGATGGCAAAGTTTTTAGGTTTTGCGGTGGGCGGAGTACCTCCAGAAGTAATGGGAATCGGTCCAATCGTAGCTGTTCCAAAAGCGCTTGAAATTGCAGGTTTATCTATTCAGGATATTGATTTGTGGGAAATTAACGAAGCATTTGCCTCACAGTCATTACAGGTTGTTCGTCATTTAGGTATCGACCAAGAGAAAGTGAACGTTAATGGTGGAGCAATTGCTTTAGGGCATCCACTTGGCGCAACAGGCGCAATTTTAACTTTGAAATTAATTCATGAACTGAAACGTCAGGGCAAAAAATATGGTGTTGTAACAATGTGTATCGGCGGTGGTATGGGCGCTGCTGGAGTATTTGAGATTTTATAAGTTATGTGAAATTGTTTGAGAATTGCGAATTGTATGAGTGCCTGGCACCTAAAAATAAGGAGGAATTTAACATGACAGAAAAAACAACAGATATCATTAAAGGCGGCGGATTTATCATTGAGGACGTGGCACTAGATCGCGTATTTACACCAGAAGATTTTACAGATGAGCATAAAATGATTGCCAAAACAACTGAAGAGTATGTTGCGAATGAAGTATTACCTGTAGTAGAAAACTTAGAGCATCATGAGTTTGAGCATTCAGTGCGTTTACTAAAAAGCGCTGGCGAACTTGGTTTACTAGCGGCGGATGTACCTGAAGAATATCAAGGTCTTGGCTTAGATAAAGTATCTTCTGCGTTAATCGCAGAAAAAATGTCTGTAGCTGGTGGCTTCTCGATTACACATGGTGCACATGTAGGGATTGGTTCACTACCGATTGTGCTATTTGGTAACGACGAACAGAAGCAAAAGTATTTACCGAAGCTAGCTACTGGTGAATTGATCGCGGCTTATGCGTTAACAGAGCCAGGTTCGGGATCAGATGCTTTAGGTGCCAAAACGACTGCCAAGCTAAATGCTGCAGGTACTCATTATGTATTAAACGGTGAAAAACAATGGATTACTAACGCAGGTTTTGCTGATGTGTTTGTTGTGTACGCCAAAATTGATGGCGATAAATTCTCAGCATTTATCGTTGAACGTGCCTACAACGGTGTTTCTGTTGGGCCAGAAGAAAAGAAAATGGGTATCAAATCTTCTTCAACTCGTACATTAGTGCTTGAGGATGCTGAAGTACCTGTTGAAAATCTACTTGGTGAAGTAGGTCGTGGACACGTAATTGCATTTAACATTTTAAATATTGGTCGTTATAAATTAGGTGTGGGAACAATCGGTGGCTCAAAACGTGCTTTAGAGTTGGCAATTCAATATACAAACCAACGTCAACAATTCAAAACGAAGCTTTCTGATTTCAACTTAACGAAAGAAAAACTATCGACAATGGCGTCTCAATTATATGCTTCAGAGTCATTAAATTATCGTACGGTTGGTTTATTTGAAGATCGTTTAAGCCAGTTAAGCCCTGAAGAACAAAAGCAAGGAAAAGTTATTGCAAATGCAATTGCTGAATATGCCATTGAGTGTTCAATTGCTAAAGTGTTTGGTTCAGAAACATTGGACTATATCGCAGATGAAGCGGTGCAATTACATGGTGGCTATGGCTTTATGGCTGAATATGAAGTAGAGCGAATTTATCGCGATTCTCGAATTAACCGTATTTTCGAAGGTACAAATGAAATTAACCGTATGATCGTGCCAGGTACATTTATGAAAAAAGCATTAAAAGGTGAATTACCATTATTGCAGGTCGCTCAAAACTTGCAACAAGAACTTCTTATGCTAATGCCTGAAGAAGTAGGCACAGAGCCGCTAGCACAAGAAAAATATCTTGTGAAAAACGCGAAGAAAATTGCTGTATTAGCAGCAGGTATGGCAGCACAGCGCTATGGAGCGAAACTTGACCAAGAGCAAGAAGTATTAGTGAACATTGCCAATATCGCTAACCAATTATTCGCTATGGAGTCTACTGTGTTACGTACAGAAAAGGCGATTGCGCGTGAAGGTGCAGAAAAGTCTCATCAAAAATTACTTTATACACAAATTTTCTGCCAAGAAGCATTTGCAGAAATTGAGAAAGAAGCAAAGGATACAATTCTTGCTTCAGCAGATGGGGACGCTGCACGTATGACATTGTCAGCTTTACGTAAACTAACTCGTAACAACCCTTATAACCTTATTGCTAAAAAACGTGAAGCTTCTGTTAAACTAATTGAAGCAGAAAAATTCATCGTATAATATAATCTTTAACCTAGCTCTTTACTAACGGTAGGAAAAATCAAAGTTTCGAAAAAAGACAACAAGTAAATCAACTTGTTGTCTTTTTTATTGAAAGGAGGGTGTCAGGGAGGGTGTCAGGCACACAAACAATTTAAGCCAAAGTGACAGGCACGCAAACAATTCTCACATTGCCAATTAAAACTAACTAAGTAAAAATCCACGAAGACTCCTGCGGGAACGCACGTAATGTAAGACGCAACAGACGGCGCGCTAGCGACGGTTGCGGCTTACATCGTGCCCGCGGAAAGCGAAGTGGAATTTTACGCAATAGGAGCAGACCATATGCCAGTTGCCCACGCTATAGTGTCAGGCACGCAAACAATTATGAAATTAACCAATAAATGTTTCTTTTTGGCTCATACTAGTTATGATGGTATACTACAGGAAATGATAGCAGAGGAGCCTATAAATATGATTCAACTTATCCATTATCCTAAATGTACAACTTGTAAAAAAGCACAGAAGTGGTTAAACGACAATGGCGTTTCATACGAAGAGGTACACATTGTTGAACAAGCACCTACGAAAGAGCAAATTAAAAGTTATTGGCAGGCTAGCGGGCAGCCATTAAAGAAATTTTTCAACACATCTGGCATGAAATATCGCGAACTTGGGTTGAAGGATAAACTGGCGGAAATGTCGGAAGATGAACAGCTCACACTACTTGCTTCTGATGGTATGTTAATTAAGCGACCAATCGTTACTGATGGAAAAAAAGTAACGTTGGGATTTAAAGAATCAGATTTTGAACAAGCGTGGAAATAACAGCTTTAATCCTTGTTTTTATGAAAGAAGTATGGCACACTGAAAGTGAATATATTACATATTTATGGAGGGGTTTTTGGCATGAGCACACCTAAAGACTTACGTTACTCTGAAGAACACGAATGGGTAAAATTAGAAGATGGTAAAGTACGTATCGGTATTTCGCATTTTGCACAATCTGAATTAGGAGACATCGTTTTCGTTGAGCTTCCACAAGTTGGCGACGAAATTAAAACTGATGATCCATTTGGCAGCGTAGAATCAGTAAAAACTGTCTCTGAATTATACGCACCGATTTCAGGTACTGTAGTGGAAGTAAATGCAGATCTAGAAGATAGCCCAGAATTCGTAAACGAATCACCATATGAAAAAGCATGGATGATCGTTGTAGAGCCTGCTGATGCTTCAGAGCTTGAAAACCTTATGACTGCAGAACAATACGAAGAAATGATTGCAGAATAATCAAGCCTATAATAGAAAAACGTCGGAGTACATACCGGCGTTTTTTATTATATAACACAGGTATGCAATTGTTTTTTGAGCTGTACAAAGCGTGACTCTTCAAGTAAATGAAAGTCCAAGTAACTCACATAAAATGTTATCCAAATTGCAAAGTGACATATAGAAAATATTGTTAACGTGTAGATCTATGCATAGTGTGGAATCCTATAATTGCAATAAATTGTTGTCGTAGATAACTGCTAAATGGGGGTGGCGTGATGTTCGAAGGGAAATGTTTAATTGTGGAAGGCCGTTCGGATAAGCTTCAAATAGAACCTATTTTGAGTGAAGATGTTACAATACTTTGTACAAATGGTACAATTGGTGTGCATCAATTAGAAGAATTACTCGACCCATATGAGGGCTATGAGCTCTATACATTTTTTGATGCAGATGCATCTGGAGATAAATTACGAGCATTGATGGACAGACATTATCCTGAAGCAGAGCATTTGCGAACGATGCCTACTTATAAAGAAGTAGAAACTACACCGAGGAAAGTGCTTGCAATGATTTTATTGCGTGCGCATTTTTCCATCCATAATGAATATATTTTGTAAGGTTGGTTGAAAAATGGAAGAATGGTCAAAAGAGCAGTGGGAAACAGCAGTAAAATCTGGTGAAAAAACTGCCTTTTATTTATATACACCGATGTGCGGAACGTGTGCAGTTGCATCTAAAATGATGGATATCATAGAACAATTATTGCCACAGTTAAAATTAGGCAAGGCAAATATTAATTTTTTAGAGCAAATAGCTTATGATTTTCAAATCGAAAGTGTACCGTGTTTACTCGTTAGTGATGGTGGATCAGTTAGAGAAAAGGTTTATGCATTTCAATCCGTACCTTTTTTATACGAATTGTTAAAAAAACCAATTGACTGAACTTTGCTAGCATGGTAAAGTAACAATTATATTAAAAACTATTAAATATATCGAACTCTTATAAAGAGCGGCGGAGGGAAGTGCCCTATGAAGCCCGGCAACCATCACAAATGTGAAAAGGTGCCAAATCACTCAAAGATTTTTCTTTGAAAGATGAGAGAACGGTTTAGCGTATAAAGTACGTGACCCCTTCTACTTGTCTGTGAGTGAAGGGGTTTTCTATATGAGAAAAGGAGTTTCGCTATGATACAGCTTCAAAATATTACGAAGAAATACAAAACCGCAAATGGCGAATTAACTGCTGTTAAAGATGTTAATCTTACAATTAACAAAGGTGAAATTTTTGGCATTATTGGCTATAGTGGCGCTGGTAAAAGTACGATGATTCGTTTATTAAACGGTTTAGAAAAGCCGACAACTGGGTCGGTGAAGGTGAATAACCAAGAATTTTCATCTATTAAGGGTCAAAAGTTGCGTGATGCTAGACAAAAGGTAAGTATGATTTTCCAACATTTTAACTTACTTTGGTCAAGAACAGTTGCAGAAAACATTGCATTTCCACTTGAAATTGCAGGTGTAGCTAAAAGTGAGCGAGACGCACGTGTGAAAGAACTTATTGCACTTGTTGGTTTAGAAGGTCGTGACAAATCGTATCCATCACAACTGTCAGGTGGTCAAAAGCAACGTGTTGGCATAGCACGAGCACTTGCCAATAATCCTGAAGTGCTGTTATGTGATGAAGCTACATCAGCACTGGATCCAGAAACAACGGATGCAATTCTTGATTTGCTTGTCGATATAAACGAACGATTAGGCTTAACAATCGTATTAATTACTCATGAAATGCATGTTATTCGCAAAATCTGTCATCGTGTAGCGGTAATGGAAGCTGGAGAAATTGTTGAACGTGGTGAAGTACTACAAGTGTTCCAAGCACCACAAGCAGCGATCACTAAAAAATTCGTATCACAAATTACCGATACGAAGGAAACGCAGGAGACAGTTGCACAGCTTAGAATGAACTATCCAACAGGACACCTTGTTAAGCTTGTATTTGTTGGTGAAAAAACAGAGCAGCCAGTTATATCACATTTAGTAAAACAGTTTGATGTAGAAGTTAGCATTGTCCATGGTAATATCTCGCAAACGAAAAATGGTGCATACGGTACTCTTATTGTACAAATTGATGGTACAGAGACAAATGTAGCAGCTGCATTAAATTATTTAAATACAGTTGAAGTACAAACGGAGGTGATTGCAAATGCTAACTAGTCTCTTTCCGAATGTCGACTGGGAAAAAATGTGGACAGCCACATATGAAACACTTTATATGACCACTCTATCTACAGTCGTAACATTTATACTTGGTTTAGCCATTGGCATAATCCTCTTTTTAACGAGTCCAAACCAGTTATGGGCCAATAAAATTGTTAACTTTTTAACAGGATCGGTCGTTAATATATTCCGTTCGATTCCATTTATCGTGTTAATTATTTTACTTATTCCATTTACGAAGTTTTTACTTGGGACAATCCGAGGAGCAAATGCAGCCCTACCAGCACTTATTATTGGTGCTGCCCCATTCTATGCACGAATGGTACTAATTGCATTACGTGAAATTGATAAAGGTGTTGTTGAAGCAGCACGCTCGATGGGTGCTAAAACGTCCACGATTATATGGAAGGTTCTAATTCCAGAATCATTACCAGCACTTATTTCTGGGATTACTGTAACGGCTGTAGCACTTGTTGGATATACGGCAATGGCTGGTATTATTGGTGCTGGCGGTCTAGGAAACTTAGCCTTTTTAGATGGCTTCCAACGTAATCGCCAAGATGTGACATTAATGGCAACTATTTTGATCTTAGTAGTCGTATTTATCATTCAATGGATTGGCGATATGATTACAACGAAAACAGACAAACGTTAAAAAGGTTAAACCGGTATTTACCGCTAACATATTGTTTGAACAAATAAAGGGAGTGTATACAAATGAAGAAGTTATTAGCAGGATTATTTTTATCAGTACTTGTATTGGCTTTAGCAGCATGTGGTGCTGGTAACAAAGACGAAGCAGGATCAACAACTGGAGATGACAGTGCAAAAACTGAAGATAAAGTAACATTAAAAATTGGTGCTTCTAACACACCTCACGCAGTTATTTTAGAACAAGCAAAACCGATTTTAGCAAAAGAAGGTATTGATTTAAAAATCGAGACGTACCAAGATTATGTATTACCTAACCAAGATTTAGAGTCAAAAACTATTGATGCAAACTATTTCCAACATATTCCTTATCTTGAATTACAAATTAAAGATAATGGCTATGATTTTGTAAATGCAGGTGGCGTACATATCGAGCCAATCGGTATTTACTCTAAAAAATATAAATCACTTGAAGACCTTCCTAAAGGTGCAACAATTTTATTATCGAACTCAGTTTCAGACCATGGCCGTATGTTGTCACTATTAGAAGCAAAAGGCTTAATTAAATTAAAAGATGGTATCGACAAAACAGCAGCAGAAATTAAAGATATTGTAGATAATCCAAAAGACTTTAAATTCGATGCAAATACTGCACCAGAGCTACTTGTGCAAATGTTTGAAAACGAAGAAGGCGATGCAGTACTTATTAACTCTAACTATGCAATTGATAATGGACTAAACCCAATTGAAGATGCAATTGCTTTAGAAGATAAAGAATCTCCATATGTAAATATTATTGCAGTTCGTGCTGGTGATGAAAATAAACCAGAAATTAAAAAATTATTAGAAGTATTAAAATCTGAAGAAATCCAAGACTTCATCTTGAAGGAGTGGAAAGGTGCAGTAGTACCCGTTAAATAATATCTATATATTAAAAAATAGTACAAGCCATGAAAATGGTTTGTACTATTTTTTTAGGGAAAGATAAATAATGGTGTGAAATCCAATAATTAAATTCTATTATTTTTCCTAAACTGTTTAGAATTTGTTTAGATTCATTTAATATGATTACTGTTATAATATAATTCGCTAATCATACTGAAGGATTTTGGTACTTAGTCCTAGTGGAGGTGAAATCCTATATTAAAAAATTTTAATTGTGGTATTTTAGTTATATTTTTCCTTTCTATCGTTTTAATAGGCTGCTCTCAAGGGAAAGAAGAAGTAACTAAAGTAACTAAGGAGCCAATTTCATCAACAGAACAATTTGTTATTGAGGAATTAATGACAAAAGATAACTTATTACGTACTGATTTAACGCAACAAAAAGATGTGTTTTTATCTGAATCTGTCGGTTTATGGTTGACCTATTTACTAGAAAAAGATGATCAAGCTCGCTTTGATGAGCAGTTTGAGGTGATTAATCATTATTTTTTAGAGAAGAAATTTATAGTATGGCGAATTGATGGTAAAAAACAAGCTACTGTTAATGCGCTGATTGATGATTTGAGAATTATGCGAGCGCTATTTGATGCAGGTGAAAAGTGGAATGATGAGCGTTATATTTCGTTAGGGAAGACCATTGGTAAAAACATTGTAAAGTATGGAATGCAAAAAGGTACGTTTGTAGATTTTGTTGACGTTCATACACATAAGAAAGCGAACACAATTACATTAAGTTATATTATGCCTTCTGCACTTTTAAAGATGCGACAATATGATGTTTTATCTAAAGAACAACTAGAGCAACAATTATCGATTTTAGCAAAAGCGCCTAAAGCTCAAGCAGGCTTTTTTCCAAAGTATTATGATGTCGTAACCAATAACTATGAATATGATACGGAGTTACATATGATCGATCAATTGTATACGGCTTATCATAGTGCCACGTTAGGTTTGGAAACGAAGCCATTTACTAATTGGATGCTGTCTTTATATAGTAGAGATCAAAAATTGTACGGCCGCTACGATGCTACTACTGGTGAGCCAGCTGTATCATTTGAATCACCTGCTGTGTACGCAATGGCTACTCGTTATATGTTAGAAATTCATAATGATAGGATGGCTGAAGAGTTTTTCCGTAAAATGGAATCTCTTAAAGCTGATGCAAATACGGGGTATGTAGATGTGCAAACAAATGCGACACATATATTCGATAATTTATTACCACTTCTAGCGGAAAGAGAGGTCGACAATGCGAACAGCAATAAAATGGAATAAAGCTATATTTGTTTATGGCGTTTTACTTATTTTGCTTCTACAATTACCTGCTTATTTTTTACTACATCAGGATAGTGAAAGTTTATTATTATATATCTTCTTAATACTTTTAGTCATTATCACACTGTGGAGAGGAACGGTTACGGGGCTAATAAGTAGTTTGTTATTTATTTTTATCAGTGGCTCAACCTTACTGTATATCGGTATGACAGGTTCTATAGCATTGTTAAGTACAGCATTTTCAATGCAACTATTTTTGGCATACGGTGTTGTATTACTACTACTAGTATTATGCGCTGGAAAAATTCATGAGTTATTGATAGCACAAGAAAAATATATGAAAAATTTACAGCAAGATGTCAAAAACTTTGTAGCAATTGATGTTGAAACTGGTTTTGATAATGAATCGCGTATGCGTGTCATTGTTAATGAAGAAATGCGAAGAGCAGATCGTCATCAACATACTTTTGTGTTTATTATGCTAAAGCTTGAAAACTATGAAAAATTTAAAAAGCTTTATGGTTTTAAAGAAGCACAATATTTGTGGAGGCAATTGGCGGAAAAATTACAGCAATCTGTTAGACAAACAGATAAAAAATTCCGATATCGTGAAAACTACCTTGGCATTTTATTAATTGATACGTCAGAACAATACATTGATATTATTTACGAGAAGTTAGATCAAGCTTTAAAGAACCATCAATTATTAAATAAGCGATGGGTGACACTAAGCTATAAAACAAGTTATTTTACTTACACGCCCCAGATGGATCAAAGTTTTGATGACTTGTTAGCAGAAATGGAAAGAGAGATGAAAACAAGTGCGCTTTAAACTAGGCTTGTTCGTCTTCATTGTCCTTTTTATTTTGTTTAGTATGCCACAGCATTATTTAGCAAGTGCCGATAGCAAAGACATTGCACTTATTTATGTAACTAGCAATCAACAAGTAGATGAAGAAGTGCAAATTCTACGAGAAATGCTAAATGCTTATACAGATGTCGATGTCATACCAGTGGAAAATATTAAAGAAGATTCTTTGGATGTTTATAAACGTATTGTTATTTTAAACTCCTATAAGATGCATATACCATTGCCAGCATTAGAAGCTATGAATAATTTCCAAGGACCCGCTGTTGCTATAGGGGAAAATATTGAACAGTTTCCCTCATTCGAACATTGGCAAAAGGGGAAAAAAGTGGAGTTACGAAAAGTCGGGGAACATGTATTGGATCGGCCGATTGAGTGGGCTGTAGTGAACCCACCTAACGATGCTGAAGTAATACAAATGGCATCCACATTTAATGAAGACTTCCCTTTTATTGTGAAAGAAAAAAATAGCAATTGGTCTTATATTGGTAAGATGATTCAATCTTCCCCTTTAGTATATGACTGGCCTTCAATATTTGGCGAGCTATTGAAATTATCATCTACCAACTTACATCCTGCCTTCATTGTGTTAACAGATATTAATATGGAAACGGATGTTTTGAAGTTAAAGAAAGTAGTTGATCAATTAAAGCAATTTGATGTTCCTATTAACTTACAGATAAGCCCGCTATATGAGAAAGATGGCGCTATTTATTATTTACAGGACAATAAAGCGTTATTGAAATATTTACAACAGTTACAGCAGGAGGGGGTAGCTTTTATTTTATCTTCTCCACAAGCTAACATTGAAAAAAGTCTAGATTATTTAGTGTTGAGAAAAATTTACCCTACCTACATTCTAGAGGATAGTGCGCTTTTTAGTGGGGTATTGCGACAACAAGACAATCATTTTTATATAACAGAAAGAGATGAGCAAAAAATTTATCCCTATACAATAGCAGCAATAAATGATGCGAGTGTATACCCACTGTATGCTGTGCAGCAGTCAATTCGTCAGATGAATAAAGCCCCAGGTTCAACGATTGGAATTCAATATCCTAGTTATTTAGGGGCTCACCATGTGCAAGAGCTTGTTGAACTCTTAAACAAACAAGTAGAGCTAGAATGGCTTGATTTTAGAAAAACAGAACAGCTTGTTCAGACATCAAAGGTTTCAATAATGCAATCAGCAAATGGAGAGCAAAAAATTCAGCTTTCTTTTACCAAACTGGATCGCTTAAAAAAGATGTTTGATGAGCGGCCATTTGAAGTAGTTTTATGGCTGTTAGTAATCATTGTATCGTTATTTGTTATTGTATTTTTTATGAATACATTGCGACTACGTATAACACTACGAAAGCGATTATTTGAGGAGAGGAAAAGTAATGGCTGATATTTTGTTTTATATTTCATTGTTTCTCATATGGATTATGTTGTTATACCATATGTTTTTAATGCAAGGGGGCTATTTGCATTTTCGATCTTATGAAAAGGTAATCGATGAATGGTCAAAGAAAATGATAGATGTTCCAACAGTGAGCGTCTTCATTCCTGCACATAATGAAGAGGTTGTTATTGAACAAACTTTACGTGCCATGTCCCGATTGTTTTATCCGAAAGATAAGTTAGAAGTAATTGTCATTAACGATAATTCGTCGGATAGAACAGGAGAGATTGCAAAAAAGTTTACAGAAAAATACCCATTTATACGAGTAATTGAAACAGTAGAACCTTATAAAGGGAAGGGGAAATCTTCAGCATTAAATGCTGCATTAGCCGATTCCACTGGGGAAGTAGTTATTGTCTATGATGCAGACAATACACCAGAGCGTATGGCAGTTTGGTATTTAGTCATGGGGCTTGTAAATGACCCGAAAGCTGCAGCTACTGTAGGGAAATTTCGTGTGGTAAATGCGACGGAAACATGGTTAACACGATTTATTAATATTGAAACAATATGTTTTCAGTGGATGGCACAAGGTGGTCGTTGGAAGTGGTTTAACATTGCAACGATTCCAGGCACAAATTTCGCCATTCGCCGTAGTATTTTAGAGCAATTAGGTGGATGGGATGTAAAGGCGTTAGCGGAAGATACTGAATTAACGATTCGTGTCTATAATTTAGGCTACCATATCCGCTTTTTCCCTAAGGCTATTACGTGGGAACAAGAGCCAGAGACGTTGAAAGTATGGTGGAAACAACGAACACGCTGGGCAAGAGGAAACCAGTATGTAGTGCTAAAGTTTTTAAGCCAATTTTTTACCTTAAAAAGAAAAAGTATTATTTTTGATTTGTTTTATTTCTTTTTTACTTACTTTTTATTTTTCTTCGGCGTTATTTTGTCCAACATTTTATTTATCACCAATCTTTTTTACGATATTGGGCTAACAGTTGGAGATATTGCTATTGTGTTATGGGTATTGGCTTTCTTGTTATTTTTAGGTGAAGTGATGATTACCTTAAGTATTGAAAAAACAGAAATGAATCGTAAAAATTTTTTCTATGTCATTTTAATGTATTTTACATATTCACAAATGTGGATTGTATTAGTTATTTGGTCGCTATTTTTAGAGATCACAAGAGTTTTTACTGGTCAAGAAGTGCAGTGGTATAAAACTGAGCGCTTTGCAAAGAAAACAAAATAAGGAGAACAATAATGAGAGTCTTACTTTATATTTTAACAATCTTAATCAGTTTGCCGTTCCTAGCTACGCATGCCCTAGCTGCACCAATCACAGTAGAAAAACAAACAATAGCTATTGAGGCAAACAGCTTAGCAAAAAAACCATTGTTGTCTCAGGCAATTGAATTACAAGGGCCTTCCTCTTCAAGAGATTTCTATTACACGCTCAGTCAAGATGTAGAGGCAAAGGGACAAACAGTTTCATTTCAAATACAGCAGTCAGAGCTGTTAATAGCTCCATCCTCTTTTACGATAAAAGTGGACGATATTGCAATTAAATCGATTGCCTTAACATCAGATTTATTGAAGCAAACGGTAACTGTTACTTTACCCGAAAGTGCTTTAGTGAAAGGGACGCATAAAATAACAGCTAGCTTTTATGGTGTGTTAAAAGAAGGTGTCTGTGTAGCTCCAGGGAATGAGGGCAATTGGTTACGTATCGATATTTTATCGTCCATTTCCTCTTTTAATGATAGTGAACAATGGTCATTGAGCAGCTATCCTGAAGCGTTTGTAGGCTATGAAGATTATAGTACGACGCTTATTGTACCTGATGAAGCTTCAGAACAATCATTAAATGCTAGTTATCAACTTGCTGCTTATTTGTCAGAGCAAGGAGAGAAAGACGTTAATATTAAACGAGAATCAACTGTTGCACGTGTTGCTGGACCAGTTATTGTTGTAGGCGCAAAAAATGAATTTAGAACAAATTATATGATTAAAATGCTTGAGACTGCCAACAGTCAATATGAAGATGGCCTGTCACTTAATGTTCATAGTCTTAAAAATGATGACAATAGTCAAAGTGTGCCTATCCTGTTTGTCACAGCCGCTACGCCAAATGCATTTCAAGAGCGAATTTCGTTATTGACGGATACGAAATTATATAGTCAATTTTCAGGAAGTACGTTGACAGTGGATGATTTACCGATTGTGGATACTACTGATAATTCAACGCTGCTATTTTCTCAACTAGGTTTTGACCATCAAATATTATCGAGTCAAGCAACGATGACGCCGCACTATTATGTGTCATTGCCACAGGTTGAGGCTGATAAAGAAGCAAACATGCGATTAGTTTTAAAGAAATCTGCTCTACTACCTGAAAAGGGTAACAGTAATGAACGTGAAGTGGAATTGATTGTATGGGTGAATGATGTACCGCATGCAGTTGACCTGAAGAAGTTAGAGTCAATTTCTTCAGGTTTATATGAAGTGAATGTGCCGATTGAAACAAATGTATTAAATAAACAATCGATGACAGATATCCAATTTGAAGTAACTGGGTTTCAATTAGAAGATCCATGTGAAACGACGAATGAACGTTATTGGATTTATATCGATGGTAGCAGTACATTATCTATTACAAAAGAAGTGACAACACCAACATTTACATTAAGGGATTTTCCGAATGCATTCCAAGAACAAGCTTTAATTATTGTTCCGAATAAAACAGTGATAAACGACACACAAATGCTCTTGCTGTATAAGTCTTTAATGATGAATGGTGAAATGGCTCAAACAATATTGACAAAAGAACAAGACGTTAAGGAAGAGGAATTAAAACGAAGTGCTATTATTTTTGCTGGAGCTTCCGCTGATTTCTCGACGCTTATAGGAAACAATAATGATGTCCCTCAATCGTCAGAGGATTATTTAAAGCAAGGTTTTCTTCCAGAAACAATTGCTCAGTATACATTTATCACAAAAAGTTTTTGGGATGATAAACAGCCGCTATTAATCATTCAAATGTTGGATGAAGCAGCAAATCAAAAAGACTTTTTAGCGCAATTGAAGGGAACAAATGAACAGGTAACCTCTGCTATTGAAACAAAAGAGGGGAAATTTGTCGTTGCGGCTAGTAGTGCAGCAGACATTGAAAAATCTGCCTCAGAGCAGAAAAATTCTATTTCATTTGTGCTTATAGCAGAATTTGCTGTGCTGATTTTAGTGATCGGGCTTATTTTATATTTTATTTTACGTAGAAGAAGAAAAAATCTAGTTGTTGAGGATGAAGAAAAGTAGCATCTGAATTTCATCTTACGTTGTGAAATTTTAAGCAGGAGACATTTACTTTGCGCTTCAATTAACAAAAGAAAAGGCATCAAGAACTTGATGCCTTGAGGTTTTCGACTAATGGATAGATAAACGAAAAATCAATCGCTGCCTCTAGTTTTCGAACTAAATGGTCTTGTGGCACCAATTGGTCAATTGTCAGCATTTCTAATTGTTCACGTTTATTGATTTGATTTTTCGACATCATTTTCCATCACCTCAATTAGATTATTTTATTTATAGTTGATTGATAGCAATTCATATCAAGTTGATTGGAGCGAAGGGCGGGCGACTCCTGCGGGAAAGCACAGAACGTAAGACGCAACAAACCGCGCGTTAGCGAGGGTTGCGGCTTACGTGTGTGCCCGCGGAAAGCGCCCGAACGTAGCGGAAATCAACGGCAGTAGACATCTATTTTTATTTTAAAATGAAAAAAGACTGTAGGCATCAAGAACTTGATGCCTTTTCTTGATATTGTGAGACCCAGTGCATTTCACTGGGTCTTTTCGTGTTATTTAAAGGTGTTACTGAAACTGCGAAAGTCGGGAAAAGAAATTAGTGACGAAGTCTAAAAATATTTTTTCAGATGGTGCGATTTCTCGATTTACAGGTGAAATAATGCCAACTGTTCTTGGTATTGTAGGCGATTCTATTGGCACTTTGATTGTGAAGCGGGCTGCTGAATCGTATAGGGAGCTCTCAGGTAGTAGGCTGACACCAATTCCAGCGGCCACTAAACCTTTTAAAGCATCTAAGTCCTCCCCTTCAGATATAATATTTGGTAAGAAGCCTGCAGCACGGCAAGCATCCATCGCAACTTTATGTAATATATAGCCATCTGGAAAAAGAACAAAAAGATCATTACGTAAATCTGCTAGCTGAATACTTTCTCGTTTTGCTAAAGGGTGGTTAGCTGGCAATAAGGCTGCAATGTTTTCGGTGAATAATATGTTTGATTGTATTGCTTCGTCCTTCGGTGGCAGCGGTCCTAAAAATGCTAAGTTAAGCTCGCGGTTTTTAACAGCGTCAATTAAAAAGCGATAAGAGCCTTGGCGCAATTGGAATTGCAAATCTGGGTATTCACGCTTAAAAGCTGAAATAACAGTTGGTAATACATAACTTGCTAAGCTTGTAGGGAAACCGATTTTAATAGTTCCTTTAGCAGGATCTAAATATTCCTCAACTTGCTTGGCGGCAAAATCTATTGCTTTTAAAGCGGTGATTGTATGTTCAAGAAAAGTTTTACCTATCGGTGTTAATTTTACATTTCTGCCGACACGTTCAAAAAGTGGTGTACCTAATTCGTCTTCTAAATTAGCAATTTGACGACTTATTGCTGATTGGGCAACATGAAGGTGTTCTGCAGCTTCAGAAATATGCTCACGCTCTGCAACCTCCACAAAATAACGTAATTGACGTAACTCCACTGGATATTCACCTCTATCTAATCGCAAAATCCGATTAATTATATTTTAATTATATAATATTTAAGATATAAAAAGACTGAAAAAAATAACATCGTGCTAAAAAATGATTTAATGATTAGGTTGGATTGCGCCAATTGTATAACAAGCTGAATGTTCCTATTTAAATGGAATATATATATAACGCCTTAAATAATGCAGTTGTGCTATATATGCTAGACACACTTCTGATGAATGCAAAGAGTATTTTTTTAAGTAGGAATGTGTATGACTGTTTGATGTGAATAGAGGAGTGCTTTTTAGCAAAAGAATTGGTATTAATAGCGCTATTACTCTATAATTTTATTTTCTTATAGTGATTCCATTCTAATGAAATAGGATATAGTATAGGTATGGCAGTTTGTGCATTTTTGTCACAAAACCGCTACAATTAACGCTTTATGCGAGGTTTCCACTATGAAGCTAGATGAAATCCATTCTCATTTAGGGATATTTCATTGAAAATAGACTTTACCAATTCTCATTGGCGGTTTCGATTCTCAAAAATCTGAAAATGCTTAAAAAGTCTTTATAATTCAAGATTTCATCATTGAAAAGTGAAAGTGGTTAAAATGGTTTGCATAGAGAACGATTTTCAGTTAAGATTAGAATGATGATAATTAAGGAATGGTTGCCCATTCACAGAACACACTATGGAGGTATTTTCATGTCAACTTTAGTAATTAAAGATCTTCACGTTGAAATCGACGGGAAAGAGATTTTAAAAGGCGTAAACCTTACAATTAATACAAATGAAATTCATGCAATTATGGGACCAAACGGAACTGGTAAATCAACACTAGCTTCTGCTATTATGGGACACCCAAAATATGAAGTTACTTCTGGTACAGTTGAACTTGATGGTGAAAACGTACTTGAAATGGAAGTTGATGAGCGTGCACAAGCTGGCTTATTCCTAGCTATGCAATATCCATCAGAAATCGCTGGTGTAACAAACGCTGATTTCTTACGTTCAGCTATTAATGCACGCCGTGAAGAGGGCGACGAAATTTCATTAATGAAATTCATTCGTGAATTAGATAAAAATATGGAATTCCTTGAAATGAACGAAGACATGGCACAACGTTATTTAAACGAAGGTTTCTCTGGCGGTGAGAAAAAACGTAACGAAATTCTTCAATTAATGATGATTAAGCCAACTTTCGCTATTTTAGATGAAATTGACTCTGGTCTTGACATTGATGCATTAAAAGTTGTTTCTAAAGGTATTAATGCAATGCGTGGCGAAGGCTTCGGCTGCTTAATGATTACGCACTACCAACGTCTACTTAACTACATCACACCAGATCATGTACACGTAATGATGCAAGGTCGTGTAGTAAAATCAGGTGGCGCAGAATTAGCACAGCGTTTAGAAGCAGAAGGTTATGACTGGATTAAAAAAGAATTAGGTATCGAAGAAGAAACAGAAGAACAAGAAGCATAAGAAGGAGGACGAATTAGCATGACAGTGGAACTTAACTTGCCTGTAACAGTACAGGACGTGCGCTCGTTCTCAGAAGCTAATGGTGAACCAACTTGGTTTGCAGAGCTTCGTACGGCAGCACTAGACAAAGCAGCTGGTTTAGATATGCCAAAACCAGATAGAACAAATATTTCAAAATGGGATTTCATGAACTTCCCAAGCCATTCAGTAGTTAGTGAAAAATACACTTCACTAGATGAACTACCAGAAGAGGCACGAGGCTTAATTAACCTTGAGCAAGAAAACCTATATATTCAACGCAACAATACACCTGCGTTTATTAAAACATCACAGGAGCTAGCTGACAAAGGCGTTATTTTTACAGATATGTTAACAGCTATCCGTGATCATGGGGAGCTTGTTCAAAAGTACTTCATGACGGAAGCGGTAAAAGTTGATGAACATAAATTAACAGCACTTCATGCAGCACTTGTGAATGGCGGCGTATTTGTTTACGTTCCAAAAAATGTCATTATTGAGCAACCGTTACAAGTTGTCTTTTTAAATGATAATGCAGAAGCTTCACTTTATAACCATGTATTAGTTGTAGCTGAAGCAAATTCAGCTGTCACATATGTGGAAACATACATTTCTACAGTTGAAGAGGCAAAAGCACAAGCTAACATTATTTCAGAAGTCATTGTACAAGATAATGCACAAGTAATTTACGGTGCGGTAGATGTACTTGCTAAAGGTTATACTACTTACGTAAACCGTCGTGCTCGTCTAGCGCGTGATGGAAAAGTTGACTGGGCTCTTGGATTAATGAACGATTCAGATACAATTTCTGAAAACATTACACACCTTGTTGGTGACGGTTCACATGCTGATACAAAAACAGTTGTGGTTGGTCGTGGAGAGCAAAAACTAAACTTCACAACAGAAGTTCGTCACTGGGGTAAAAACTCAAATGGTCACATCTTGAAACACGGTGTGATGAAAGATGCAGCACAATCAATTTTTAACGGTATTGGCTATATCGAACACGGTGCTACAAAAGCAGATGCGCAACAAGAATCACGTGTGTTAATGCTTTCTGAAAAAGCACGTGGCGATGCTAACCCAATTCTATTAATTGACGAAGATGATGTAACAGCAGGACACGCAGCATCTGTAGGACGAGTAGATCCACTACAACTTTATTACTTAATGAGTCGTGGTATCTCGAAAGCAGAAGCAGAGCGCCTTGTTATTCATGGATTCCTTGCGCCAGTTGTTAAGCAATTACCTATCGAAGGCGTTCAAAAGCAACTGACGGAGGTTATCGAAAGGAAAGTTCGCTAATGATCAATAAAGACATTAAAAGCTATTTCCCAATCTTAAATCAACAAGTAAATGGTCATCCACTTGTTTACCTTGATAGCGCAGCAACATCTCAAAAGCCTACTCAAGTAATTGAAGCAATTAAGCATTATTATGAATTTGATAACTCAAATGTACACCGTGGTGTACACACATTGGGGAATCGTGCGACTGACAAATACGAGGGTGCTCGTGAAAAGGTACGCAATTTCATTAATGCAAAGTCAACTGAAGAAATTATTTTTACACGTGGTACAACAACTGCGTTAAATACAGTAGCTTCTAGTTATGGTCGTGCAAATGTTGAGCAAGGTGATGAAATTGTGATTACACATATGGAGCATCACTCCAACATTATTCCTTGGCAACAGCTTGCAAAAGAAAAAAATGCAACATTAAAGTACATTGACCTTGAGGCAGATGGCACAATTGATCTTGAAAAGGTTCGAGCAACAATAACACCGAAAACGAAAATCGTGTCAGTATCAATGGCATCAAATGTTCTCGGTACAATTAATCCGATTAAAGAAATTGCAAAAATTGCACATGCTAATGGTGCCGTAATGGTAGCAGATGGGGCGCAAGCTGCACCGCATATGAAAATTGATGTGCAAGATTTAGATGTAGATTTCTTAGGGTTTTCAGGACATAAAATGTGCGGACCGACTGGAATAGGTGTACTATATGGTAAAAAAGAGCACCTTGAAAAGATGGAGCCAATTGAATTTGGTGGCGAAATGATTGATTTTGTTGGACTACATGATTCAACGTGGAAGGAATTACCGTGGAAATTTGAAGGTGGTACGCCTATCATTGCAGGTGCAATCGGTTTAGGCGCTGCTATTGATTTCTTAACTGAAGTAGGGTTAGACAATATTGCACAGCATGAGCATAAACTTGTAGGCTATGCAATGGATCAACTTGAAACAATTGAGGGACTTAAAATTTTCGGTCCGCGGGATCCAATGAAACGATGTGGTCTTGTTACGTTTAATTTAGATGATGTACATCCACATGATGTGGCAACAGTTCTTGACATGAATGGTATCGCTGTTCGTGCAGGACATCATTGCGCTCAGCCACTAATGAAATGTCTCCAACAAGTAGCTACAGCGCGCGCAAGCTTTTATCTGTATAACACGGAGGAAGATATTGACCGCTTAGTTGCCGGGTTGCGTTCTGCGAAGGAGTATTTTGGCGATGTCTTTTAATAATTTAGATCAACTATACCGTTCAGTTATCATGGATCATTATAAAAATCCTCGAAACAAAGGATCTTTAGAAACTGATGCTGTAACAATTGATATGAACAATCCGACTTGTGGTGACCGCATTCACTTAACGCTTAAAGTGAATGATGGTATTGTAGAAGATGCGAAATTCGATGGCGAAGGCTGTTCTATTTCGATGTCCTCTGCATCAATGATGACACAAATTGTCAAAGGAAAAAAAGTAGAAGAAGCATTAGAGCTTGCTGATATTTTCTCGAAAATGATGATGGGTGAAGAATATAGCGATAAATACGACCTTGAGGATGTTGAGGCACTGCAAGGTGTGTCTCAATTCCCTGCACGAATTAAATGTGCGACTTTGGCTTGGAAAGCAATGGAAAAGGGCGTAAAAGAATAATAATTTGTGAACGGAGGAGAAATAATGGCTAAAAAAATGCCGGATATTGGCGATTACAAATACGGATTCCATGACAAGGACGTATCAATTTTCCGTTCAAAACGTGGTTTAACTGAAGAAATCGTCCGTGAAATTTCAAATATGAAACAAGAGCCTGAGTGGATGCTTGAATACCGCTTAAAAGCGCTTGAAACTTTCTATACAAAACCAATGCCACAATGGGGTGGCGACCTTGGAGATTTAAATTTTGATGAAATTACGTACTACGTAAAACCATCTGAAGCTACGCAAAAATCTTGGGATGAAGTACCTGAAGAAATTAAAGCTACATTTGATAAATTAGGTATTCCTGAGGCAGAGCAAAAGTATCTTGCAGGTGTATCTGCTCAGTACGAATCTGAGGTTGTATACCATAACATGAAACAAGAACTTGAAGACCTTGGTATTGTGTTTAAAGATACTGACTCAGCTTTACGTGAAAACGAAGATATTTTCAAAAAATATTGGGGTAAAGTAATTCCATATACTGACAACAAATTTGCTGCATTAAATTCAGCAGTTTGGTCAGGTGGTTCATTTATTTATGTGCCACCAGGTGTAAAAGTTGAAACACCTCTACAAGCTTACTTCCGTATTAACTCTGAAAACATGGGGCAATTCGAACGTACGCTAATTATTGTTGATGAAGGTGCACATGTACACTACGTTGAAGGATGTACAGCTCCTGTTTATACAACAAACTCTTTACACTCAGCAGTAGTAGAAATTATCGTTGAGAAAAATGCTTACTGCCGTTATACAACGATTCAAAACTGGGCGAACAACGTTTACAACTTAGTAACAAAACGTACAGTTGTCGAAGAAAACGGTACGATGGAATGGATCGATGGTAATATCGGTTCTAAATTAACGATGAAATACCCAGCTTGTATCCTAAAAGGGGAAGGCGCTCGTGGTATGACATTATCAATTGCATTAGCTGGTAAAGGACAACACCAACATGCTGGAGCTAAAATGATTCATATGGCACCTAACACATCTTCTACAATCGTTTCAAAATCGATTGCGAAACAAGGTGGTAAAGTAACATATATGGGTCAAGTACGTTTCGGTCCTAAAGCAAGTGGTGCACGTGCCAACATTGAATGTGATACGTTAATCATGGATAACCAGTCTACTTCGGATACAATTCCATACAACGAAATTTTAAATGATAATGTTTCTTTAGAGCATGAAGCGAAAGTTTCAAAAGTATCAGAAGAGCAATTATTCTACTTAATGTCTCGTGGTATTTCTGAAGAAGAGGCAACTGAAATGATCGTAATGGGCTTTATCGAACCATTTACTAAAGAATTACCAATGGAATACGCAGTAGAAATGAACCGTCTCATCAAGTTTGAGATGGAAGGCAGTATCGGGTAATAGTCTGATAAACCTTGAAACATCAACATTTCTATATGGTTTGATTAAGGTGAAATGTATGAAACACCCGCAAATCATCTACTATATGCTTTTAATAAAGGGTCGAGTGCACTGCGCTCGATCTTTTTCTTTATATGTAAATAAGTAATGGCTGTAACCTATACCAATTTATGACCCTGAGTTGCATTACCAAAGCTCGAATTACACATATTATCACTTTCGACAAGCTGTGAAGCAAAAGGCATTACCATGAGCATATCCCGTAAAGGTAGGCCCGCTGATAATGCCACAATTGAATCGTTTCAGTTTGTATTTACTTAGATAGTGCAAGATACTACGACAGCCATCGTAGAACCTTTTTCAATTAATTACAAAACAATAATCTTTGAATGTTGTTAATGGGTAGTATTATACATTTTCGTCAAACAAAAATTTATTGTAGAAACAATTTTCGATATTTTAAGTAATCTTGTACTACTTCTGTATAATATACGAAATCTTATCATCGTAGGTCTGTGGGTTGTCTTATCCCAAAATTAATTTTCTAACTGAAGACCACTTATAGTGGATTACTATACATCCTGCCAGTAAATGTAGCTTTATATTCTCCTTTAATATACTCATGTTTTACATATTTTAAAAGACCTCTCATTACCCCATAAACTTATTGATAATACTCATAGGGAACTTCCTTAGGAATCAATGAAGCTGTGGGAAATGTCAAAGTGATTGTTTAAACATGATCATAAACCCAAAATGGCGATACATCAGTTTTTGTTTCTTGTCTCAATGGTATAGTTGTTTCTCTTGCTAGAACAGTTGGACTAGAAAATGGTAAAATAAATGAAGCAGTACCTATCATCAATAAACCTTTATTAAAAAAGTTATTCATATATGTTACACTCCTTTTTTAATAATTAATTTTACCTGTGAAAGTTGCTCTCCAAGTATATTGAAGCTTTTCTACATCTCCAGTTCTTTTTAGTTTGCCATGATACCACTTACCATCAATATACTCTTCGTAATAAATTGAATCTGGGACTGTAGCGGCGGAAGTATATTCTTTTTTTACAGTTTTAGTTATTGCAGTCCAAGGCCATCCATAAGTTGTAGTATCATCTTTATTTGTTTTGTATAAATTACCACTCATATCACCAACCTTTTCTTTTGAATTATCTTCACTTACCTCATCTTTAGTCACTGCTTGTGGCTGAATTACAATTGAACCAAATGAAACAACCAAAACCAAAGCAACTATGAAATAAATGATTTTTTTTTGCACTTTCCTTTCTCCTTTCTCTTTATTTTTTAGAATGTTATGTAAAAATCGAATATATTATAGCGTATTAGTTTGAATATTTCAAAAAATGAGATATTGTTGGTGGGAGTTATTAATATTTTCAACGTTTTAGGCAAACCTGCTGTATCGACTATAATCAAGCTTATAGAAGTTGTGAGTTACAATGAATGTTTATATCAAAATAAAGGCTATATACTTCATAGGAATAGCACTTTTCATCATGAACATCCGACAATTATATTAACTGTTGATGTAAAAGCGAATGCCAGACTATTAGTTGTGCATGTATTATATAGTAGAGATAGGGATTATATAGTTTTATATCCCATCCAATTACGGACCTTTCGTGTAGTGTATGTTATGATAATGGTCTTCCTAAGAAGAGTCACTCTCTGTAAACGTCGTCGTCTAATCGAATATTTGTAGATTTGCTCAAAAAACGTATTCGAGCGATTTCAAATGATTTATGGTAAAGTGTATGAATAGTAATAGTATAGTTGCTTGTTATGTTGTCTTTCTTTCTATTCAACTGTATATGATAGAAAGTTCAATGGACTAATTTTGTGAAAATACATACGACTAGAGCTATTTTAGCTTTAGTCGCTTTTTGTTTTTGTAAGTATTTGCGTGCTATGATTATGTACATAAGGAGGGAGTCACTTGATTCGAGTTGGGTTAACAGGCTGGGGCGATCATCCTTCGTTGTATAGTGGTGTTACTGCCTCAAAGGACAAATTATTTGATTATACAGGTCATTTTTTAACGGTAGAGTTAGATACGTCTTTTTATGCCATTCCATCAGTTGACAATGTTCGAAAGTGGTGTGAGCTAACACCAGATTCATTTCGTTTTGTAATAAAGGCATACCAGGGAATGACAGGACATTTGCGAGGAGAAATTCCATTTGAATCCAAAAACGATATGTTCAATGCATTTATCGAATGTGCAAACGAATTTAAACGTCATGGCAAGTTAGCGATGATATTAGCGCAATTCCCACCATGGTTTGATTGTCAGTCAAAAAATGTACAATACTTATTGTATATTAGGCAACAATTAAAAGATTTCGATGTGGCAATTGAGTTTCGAAATCAGACATGGTATGCAGAGAAGGTAGTTAAGCAAACAATGGATTTTTTAAAGGAACATCAATTTATTCATACTATTTGTGATGAACCACAAGCTGGTGTTGGTTCTGTCCCTTTTTATCCTGAAGTAACGGCAAATAAGGCACTCGTCCGTATTCATGGACGCAATATTCATGGTTGGCGTAATACGGGCAATTCGGAAAACTGGCGCAAAGTTCGTTTTTTATATGATTATAATAAGGAAGAACTATACCAACTCGGACAGCAACTTCAAAGCATAGAGCCGAATGTGCAGGAGCTATTTGTTTTATTTAATAATAATTCTGGACAGCATGCTGCGAAAAATGCGAAAGAACTTCAGGAGATGTTAGCTATTCGAGATGTTGGTTTAGCACCAAAACAATTAAATATGTTTGAAGGAGAAGTATAATGGAGTTTATTCTTTTAGTAGTGATTGCACTAGCCTCGGGGCTCATTGGTTCACTTGTAGGGCTCGGCGGAGGGATTATTTTAGTACCTGCAACCTTATTTGTTGGACTAAACCTTGGGATGCTCCCTGATATTACACCACAAAAAGTGGTCGGGCTATCGGTTGTAATGATGATCTTCACTGGCCTTGCATCAACTTTAAGCTACATGAAATCCAAAACAGTAGATTATAAAAGTGGGTTTATATTCTTTTTAGGTAGTATTCCAGGGACGATGTTAGGGGCATGGGTAAATAAAGGTTTAGATTTACCGTCATTTAACTTATATTTTGGAATTTTATTAATTGTTATATCGATAATTTTACTTGTACGCGATAAATTGAAACCTGTACAATGGTTTGTGAAAAATGGTACACAACATCAGTTTATCGATACATCTGGTCAAACGTTTATCTATGGATATCCAATTTGGTTTGCATTAATATTCTGTTTTGCTGTTGGCTTTGCCTCAGGATTATTTGGTATTGGTGGCGGCTCAATGATTGTGCCTGCCATGATTATTTTGTTTTTATTTCCGCCACATGTTGCCGTTGCAACATCGATGTTTATGGTGTTTTTAACTTCAATTGTTAACTCAGCGAGCCATATTTATTTAGGACATGTACCGTGGCTTTATACAATTCCAGTTATTCCTGGTGCTTACATTGGAGCTAAACTAGGGGCAGCACTCAATAAAAAAATTAAATCCGATACACTTGTCCTAGCACTACGAATTATTTTATTATTATTAGGAATTCGTTCCATTATAGAGGGCTTATTGTAAAGAAGAGGTGGCTTGAATGCTGGAAAAAATTCATATTTTTCACACAAATGATGTGCATAGTCATTTTAAGTATTGGCCACGAATGCAAAAGTATGTGAAAATGCAACGTGCTCAGTATGAGGCATTAGGTGAAACGAGCTATTTAGTTGATGTTGGGGATCATTTAGATAGGTCGAATATTTATACAGATGCTACTATCGGTAAGGGCAATGTCCAATTATTAAACAAAGCTGGTTATGACGTTGTAACAATAGGTAATAATGAAGGGATAACACTGTCGCATGAAGAGCTATTTCATCTATATAATGATGCGCAATTTGACGTCGTAGTAGGAAATGTAAATGCAGCAGAAGGTGAAAATCCAACGTGGTTGAAACCTTACGTTGTGTTAACGACAAAATACAATACAAAAATTGCAGTCATTGCTGCGACTGCCATGTTCGAAATTTATTATAAGGAATTAAACTGGCAAATAGATGATGCTCGAAGCTCCCTAATCCGTTTAACCCACCAACTTCGTAAAGAAGTTGATATTGTTGTTTGTCTGTCACATTTAGGAATTACTGAAGATGAACTATTAGCAGAGGAATGTCCAGAAATCGATGTCATCTTTGGTTCACACACTCACCATACGCTACCAAATGGTAAGGGTATCAATGGTGTATTGCTCACAGGTGGAGGGAAATTTGGACAATATACGGGACATCTTGTGCTAGAATACGATAAAAAAACGAGGGAAATTGTTGAAAAAAAGGATACTTTAATTCATAATAAGGACTTGCCAATTGTTGAAAATGAAAAAGAGTTTCTGCTATCTTTAGAAGAAGAAGGTAAAAGCTTATTAGACAAGCCTGTATTTTCAACGAAAAAGACGTACAATAAAGAATGGTTCCATTATTCACAATTATCACATCTATTTGCGCAAGCCATATTAGAAAAAAGTGGTGCGGACTGTGCGTTATTTAATGCAGGGATTTTTTTAGACGGCCTTCCAAAAGGAACGGTAACAGCGCTTGATTTGCATAAAATTTTTCCACATCCTATTAATTTATGTACAATTGAATTGTCAGTTTCGGAAATAAAGGAAATTTTTCAACAATCGAAAAATGAAGAATGGCCCAATATGGAACTTAAAGGGTTAGGTTTTAGGGGCGTAATTTTTGGTAAGATGCTGACATATGGCTTTGCTATGAATGAGGATCGTCAATTGCTCATAAATGGTAAGATTGCAGATAATGATCGTACTTATAAATTAGTGACACTTGATTTGTTTACGTTCGGTTATTTTTATCCAAGCTTTAAATATGCAAAGAAAAAATATATTTTACCTGATTTTTTACGAAACATTATGTTAGATTATGGGCAAAGTTTCTTTAAGCGATAGATAAACAAAGCTTTAAGAATGGATTGGGGAAGAAGTCATGCGATTAATTTCAATCGATGTATTAAAAGAAGGTATGGTATTAGGAAGGACCATTTGGAATGAGGCAGGTCATCCACTTTTAAAGAAAGACGTTGTCATTAATGAACGTATTATTGAAAGACTTCAACAGTTGAATACGCATTATTTATATATAGATGACAAACTTTCTGAAGGTATTGAAGTAAAGGAGACGGTTCCTCCTGATGTCCGAAACAAAACCATTTCGACCATAAAAAATTCTTTTCAATCAATAAATGGTTTAAGTACGGTTAATGCCTCTTATATACTTGATCAGCAATCGAAAGCGATTGTCACGATTGTCGATGAACTACTCTCAGCTGTTACAGGTAATAATGAAATTTTGACGGTTTTAACGGATGCTTATTTATTCGATGAATACTTATATCAGCATTCTTTTCATGTAACTTTATATTCGATTGCTATCGCAAAAGAATTAGGTCATTCCGCCGAAGATCTTCGTTTAATCGGTATTGGTGCCTTATTGCATGATGTTGGAAAGCTTATGGTGCCGAAAGAGATACTAAAAAAACCAGGTCGCTTAACGCATGAAGAATTTGAAATGATGAAAATGCACACGCGTTTTGGATTTGATTTATTACGAAATTTACATTCCATTTCCTTACTGGTTGCACATTGTGCTTTTCAACATCATGAACGCATTGATGGAAGTGGCTATCCACGTGGTTTAGTTGATTTTGAAATCCATCCATTTGCTAAAATTATTGGCGTTGCTGATGTATTTGATGCGGTGACGACAAATCGCGTATATCGTGAAAAAATGCTTCCTTCACAAGGGCTTGCCATTGTGGAAGCTGGTTCGGGAACACTTTATGATGCGCGTATTGTCAACGCATTGAAAAAATCAGTTGTCCATTATCCGAATGGACTGATTTTAAAATTATCAGACGGTCGTCGAGGCATTGTTTCTAAGCAAAATAATTTGGATTCATCCTTGCCATGGATTCGGATTTTTGAAGAACAAAATGAATTACTCACAGCGACATACGAAATTAATTTAGTGGACTATCCAACTGTAACAATTGATAGTATTGAAACCGATTATGTAGTGCCATCGCGAGTCGTATAATTTGCTCCTCCTGTTCATAAGTTGTAGAACAGGAGGAGATTTTTTTGTTTTTCCCTCGAAAAAGGATGAAATTGCGAACGAATCATAAAAGAGGAATGCAGCTTAATCGTTTAACCTTATTAATAGTGGCTAGCATTGTTTGTATTGTATTTTTTCTATATTTTTTAAATGAACGTCTTAAACCCACATATTTGGAATATGCCGAAGTGCAGACAAATAAAATTGCATCTTATGTTGTCAGTAAAGCCATTAACTCACGTACTTCTAACGTATTAGACGTTAATGATATAATCGAAGATGTACCATCTGGCACCTCAGTAACGACCAAATTTAATACAGAAATTATTAATAGAGTACGTGCAGAAACACTCGAACTTGTAAAAATGTATTTAGAGCAGGCTGAGCATGGAGAGTTAGCCCATTTACCTGATTTAGATAATGTCGAATATGATGTAAACAAAATTCAAGAAGGTGATGGCATTGTCTTTTTCGTCCCACTTGCACAGGCGGCTGATCTTCCTTTACTCGGTAATTTAGGGCCGAAAATACCAATTCGCTTTCATGTAATTGGTAATGTTCATAGTAATGTTACATCCGATATACGGGAATTTGGCATTAATAGCGCCTATGTAGAAGTAGGTATTCATATAGAAGTTAATGTCCAAATAATAGTTCCATTTGCTAGTAAATCAACGACGGTATCACAGGATATTCCAGTAGCAATGGGGTTAACGAGAGGGCCAGTACCAAACATTTATACAAATGGTGGAGATGCAGTACAACCATCAATAGAAGTACCAGTTCCATATCAATAGAAAAGTTTAAGCTGAGAGTAAATGTTAGTTGTTGCCGTTCGTGTAATATGATACATTGACAACAGTGATGGTAGATAATATTCAACAAAAGATAACTGATAGGGGCGAATTTGTATGACATCCTGTAAACCTACTAGCAATGCTAAAGAAGAACATGTAAGAAAACCAGATTGGCTTAAAATTAAACTAAACACGAACGATGAATATAAAGGTCTTAAAAAGCTTATGCGTGAAAAAAATCTTCATACAGTATGTGAAGAAGCGCGCTGTCCAAATATTCATGAATGCTGGGGTGAGCGCCGTACAGCAACAATGATGATTTTAGGATCAGTTTGTACACGTGCTTGTCGTTTCTGCGCAGTAAAAACAGGTTTACCAAATGAGTTAGATCTTGCAGAACCAGAACGTGTTGCAGACTCAGTAGCTATTATGAATTTAAAGCACGTTGTTATAACAATGGTAGCACGTGACGATCTAAAGGATGGCGGTTCAGAAGTTTTAGCTGAAACCGTGCGTGCTATTCGCCGTAAAAGTCCTTTCACATCTGTAGAAGTACTACCTTCTGACCTTGGTGGTTTGAAGGAAAATCTGCAACTTTTAATGGATTCTAAACCTGATATTTTAAATCATAATATTGAAACAGTACGTCGGTTAACACCAAGAGTCCGTGCGCGTGCAAAATACGAACGTTCATTAGAGTTTCTTCGTTTAGCAAAAGAGATGCAACCAGACATTCCAACAAAGTCATCATTAATGATTGGCTTAGGGGAAACGCATGAGGAAATTTTAGAGGTAATGGACGATTTACGTGCAAACGACGTAGATATTATGACAATTGGTCAATATCTGCAACCAACAAAAAAACATTTACCTGTAAAAAAATATTATTCACCAATTGAATTTGGCAAACTTCGCAAAATTGCAATGGAAAAAGGCTTTAAGCATTGTGAAGCAGGACCACTTGTACGTAGTAGTTATCATGCTGACGAGCAAGTGAATGCTGCAACGAAGGAACGACAACTACAAGCCGAAGTATAATGTGGAATGATAGACGAGAAAGGTGGTGTCACTTTGATAATTATAGAAGGATATGAATATGAAGTAGTTGAAGATTACCGTGAAGCTTTTCAAGAAGAAGTATTTAAAGAGCGGTACTCAGATATTTTAGTCAAATATGATTATATTGTAGGCGACTGGGGCTATAATCAGCTACGTCTAAAGGGATTTTTTGATGATAAAAATCAAAAATCCACCTTTGATACGAAAATTAGTACGCTTCAGGATTACTTATATGAGTATTGTAATTTTGGCTGTGCTTATTTTGTTTTACGTAAAGGTGGTAAAGTTATTTTACAGCCCGACGTTGTAGTAAATGAAGTAACCGAAGTGACAAAACCAAATGACAATGAACAAATAGCTGAATAGCCATAAAAACCTGATGCAAAGTTTGCATCAGGTTTTTTTATTGATAGGAGTTGTGAAATAATTATGTGCTTTTAACTAATTTAGAGTGTAATTATTATAATGTATAATGGAATAACGACCATCGTAATAATAATTTTTAAAGAAGGAGAGGAACAACTATGGGACTTTTTGATTTAATTAAAGCGATTATCTTAGGTTTTATTGAAGGAATGACTGAGTTTGCACCCGTTTCATCAACGGGTCACTTAATTATTGTAGACGACATGTGGCTAAAAACAAATATATTATTAGGAGATACCGCTGCAATTACATTTAAAATTGTAATTCAATTAGGCTCAATTTTAGCTGTTTTTCTTGTTTTTTGGAAACGTTTATTCAGTCTGTTAGGGCTTAGTAAATATGCATCTTCTCATTTAAACTTGTTACATGTTGTGATTGGCTTATTGCCTGCCACTATTTTGGGATTAACTTTCAAGGATTTTATAGACAAATTATTTAAAATAGAGACGGTTATAGTGGCTCTTATTATCGGTGCAGTTCTTATGATGTTTGCTGATAAATTTGGTCCTAAAAAACCGAAAATCGTATCATTAGATCAAATTACTTATAAACAAGCATTTATGGTTGGACTTATGCAATGCTTATCACTATGGCCTGGATTTTCACGTTCAGGAGCGACGATTTCAGGTGGGGTTTTACTTGGAATGAATCATAGAGTAGCAGCTGATTTTACCTTTATAATGGCTGTACCAATTATGATAGGAGCAAGTAGTGTATCAATCATTAAAAGTTGGGATTATTTATCTTTTGATTATTTAGGGTTTTATACTGCAGGTTTTATTAGCTCGTTCGCTTTTTCCCTTATTTCCATTCGCTTCTTTTTAAAACTTATCTCTCAAATCAAATTGACCCCATTTGCAATTTATCGAATTATTTTAGCAATAGTATTAGCTTGCTTTTATGTTATATAAGTGATTGTCATATTCAATTATATTAAATATTTTTGAACTATTAACATTTCTTATTTACATAATTATCAGTTTTTTTATATTAATTGTAAAAAAATACGGAGGGAGATTTTTTCCATGAAAAAGATGGTTAAAGCTTTATTTTCTTTCGCATTTGTTAGTATTTTTGCATTTGGATTTAGTAAGGATGTCCCTGCAGCTATTCAATCTAATAATGCAACAGTTTCGCTGGGGAATTTCAGTATTAGTTCAGGACAAACTAGAACTACTGATTTTTGTAAAGCTATTAAAACTGACATGACATTAGGGTTTAATGCTGAAAATAGTTTTGGGAATTATAAATTCCAACATAAAGCCCCTAATGGCAATTGGAGTACTGTAGGTTCTAATTCTGTTGTTTTAGCAGGAACAAAATATATTAAAGTTAGTTCAAAAGTAGATTGGTCATATCGTCTAGTGTTTAATGGGGGTAGTAGAACAAATTACATCCAAGTGTGGTGTGAGTAGTTTAGATCTCGTAAGCTTTCATTATGAAACAATGGGGATTTATAGAAGAGAATATGAGTTGAAGGTAGAAAAAAATGTCTTTCAAATTGCAAATCAGCCTTGAAAAAAGTGTTAGATTGATTGAAATCAGTCTAACACTTTTCCTTTTCTTCTTGGCTAAATTATATGAAATAATAAAGTTACTTTGCTGTAGAAGATTGCCCCTTATCGGAGGAACAACAGAATATACAATATGTATTTTTAAAAATTAGGAAATAATCTTTAGTTCAAGTATGCATTCATAGCTTCAACCAGAGTGGGAAACAATATCGTTATTGATTATTATTAAAGGTGTGATTTATATAAAAAGAGCAGTATTTTTAGACAGAGATGGCGTTATTAACGAAGTGTTGACCAAAAGGGTGAAATTTGTTAACAAACCGCAGCAACTTTTTTTCTTACCTGGTGTTCCAGAAGCGATAAAAAAATTGAACGAGTGCTTTGATTTTGTCTTTGTTGTAACAAATCAAGGTGGTGTTGGATTAGGATTTATGAAGGAAGGTCAATTAAAAAAAATACACGTTCATATGGCGAATGAATTGAAAAAGCAAGGTGCTACAATTCATGAAGTAGTGTATTGTCCTCATAAACCAAAAGCTGGCTGCGATTGTCGTAAGCCCAATAGTAAGTTAATTGTGGAACTCGCTGAAAAATATAGTGTCGAGTTATCTAAATCCTATATGGTGGGGGATACAGACACAGACATTATTGCAGGGAAAAGAGCTGGTACAAAGGGTGTATTTCTAGGTAAGCGTGATCCGCTTGCAGATGCAGTATACCCCGATTTAATAAGTGCAGTTGACTGGATCATAGAAGATGCAAAATTAAACGCATAACATAATGAAGTATAAATTCCTTAAAAAAGGATAATTTAAAAATTGGAGGTGATAACTTTGGCTAACGAGAAAAAAAAGCAAAAGCAAAAACAATTAAACCGAGAAGAATACGGATACGGATTTGATATTAGTGTTGATGATTTAGCTGTTATTGGGCAAAATAGACAAGCTAAAAAACAAAATGATAATGAAAATAAAGATAAACCACATAATAAAGACAACCCTTCAACTATAAATAAATAATGAAGTATAGGTTGTCCTACTTTCCATTAGTCAATGAGATTTTTGACCAAAAAAATTCCGCTTTATTCTAGCGGGGCAATGAATGTCAGTTTGTGCGACTTACGGATTGCCCCGAGAAAATAATTAGCGGAATTTTTTTGTATTTAAATCTTTAAACGGGTGTCAATTAAGCAATTCACGTAAGTATTCACGTAATTCAATCGTGTCTTCTTCAGAACGGTTGTACACGTGTTCTAGGTAGCCAGGTTCTTCGACATCGTCAGGCCCTATAATAGCGAAACGGCCAAATTGAATATCCATTACAAGTACTTTGCCAAAGAAGCGGCCAGATTGTAAAATGGCTAAATCATAACGCAGTTTTTGCCCTGCGAAACTTACAAAGCGTGTTTTTGTATCTTCTACATCATCATATAAGAAAAAACGTTCCATCTTTTAATCTCCTTCCAGTCCTATAGATATGGTACTATAGAAGAGAAAAGACTATCAACTTTAAATGATTTGAATGGGGGCTTTCCTTGTGTATTTTGTAGATCGAAATAAAATCACAACAAACTTACAGTACTTAGATAAACTATTAGCTATTTTTGAGGCAGAGGAAAATTGGCTTCAAAGTGATATTACGAAATTAGCAGTCGAGCGAATCGGTCATAATGTGATGGAATCAATGATGGATGTAGGGAACTTGATGATTGACGGCTTTATTATGCGTGATCCAGGTAGCTATGAGGATATCATTGATATTTTAATCGATGAAAAAGTTGTCTCAACTGACATCGAAGCATCGTTAAAGGCTGTTGTAGGCTTACGTAAAATGCTTGTTCGTGAATTTGTTTCTGTAGATATTACTGAAGTAGTGAATGTTTTAACAGCAAGCTTACCTGCTTTAAAGCAGTTTGCACCAGCTGTGAATAGCTACTTAACAAATGAGTTAGGTCCCGTATCAGCATTTTTACCTGAGGATCATCAATGAAAACTTATAAAGCTTATTGCTTTGATTTAGATGGCACTGTCTACCGCGGTAAGGAAGGTATTCCTTCTGCGGTTGCTTTTATACAAAGATTACAGCAACAGGGAATTGAACCCTTTTACGTAACAAACAACTCTTCTAAAACAAGAGAACAATTACAACAGTCATTACAAGCGATTGGAGTAGTAGCACCGCTTCATCATATTTATTCAAGTGCCTTAGTTACGGCAAAGTATGTAGCACTGAATTTTTCAGGCAAAAAAGTAGCGATGATGGGATCCGATGGTATTAGATTGGCGTTATTAAACGAAGGAATTGAACCTGTAGACAATGAGCCAGATGTATTTGTTATGGGAATAGATCGAACTTTGGATTATATGGCATTAGCAAAAGCGACTGTTGCAGTGCAAAATGGGGCGATATTTATCGCAACAAATCAAGATATTAAGTTTCCAACAGAATATGGCTTTTTACCTGGGAATGGTGCATTTGCACGTTTAGTAGGAGAGGTAGCGGGGGTAGAGCCGATTTACATCGGTAAGCCATCACCAGCAATGCTCGACATCATTGCAATAGAGCATCATGTGTCAAAAGATGAGATGGTGATGATTGGTGATAACTACGATACAGACATTATGTGTGGTATTCGTTTTGGCTGTGATACAATTCACGTCAACACAGGCGTTACACCAACAAGTGTCGTGCGTGAAAAAGAACAGCAACCTACTTATTTACTAGAAACGCTCGTATGGGAAGACTAATTGTGGTGGGACTTAACAAAAAAATAAAGGATGTTATACCGATTATCGGTATAGCATCCTTTTCATATGTGTAATTTTTTTATTTTACAAGACAAGACTCGACATGTCTATTATATAAACAATTATATTACCATAATGGATTTTCTTCGATAAATTGATATATAGCTTTTGTGAGCTCATCAGGAGAAGCAGCTTCAACTAAATCACCATTTACAATTGCATAAAAGGATTCAGAACACTTCGTACAGTAGCTGAGGCAGCCATATTCCAAAACGTCGATATTTGGATCGCGTTCGAGGATTTCATAAGTTTTCTGTGAGCCATTTGCTAAATTACTTATACAAAATTCAACCATTGGATTCATATGTTCACCTCACCATTGTTATGCTACTAGCTTTTGAAACGTTCGTCAATATTTTAACTTCATTCAACAAAAGCCAACCTTTTTTTGTGGGAGAAAAAGGCCAAGCTATGGACGTAGTTTTGTAACCGTTCATACTTGAGATGAATGGATGTAAAAGATTACGGAGAATGTCACACATTTAAAAATGTATTTAACAAGCAAGCGAACTAAAAATCTGGATGCTATAAGCTCGAGGTGTAATTGATCTTGTATGAATTGTTGTTAAAAAACGCAAAGAAGTTATCGATATTGTGAAATCTTTCACAAAAAGTGCAATCTGATATTGTGAAACTTCTCACAATCGGTTATACTCAATTGTGGATACTTTGTGAACAATTATTATTAGATACATTAAAGGAGACTATTATGGGGAAATTAGTACTTTTAGGTGGCGGCTACGGTAATATGCGTGTCATGCTTCGACTTTTACCAAACAACTTACCGTTAGACACGGAGATTGTGTTAGTAGATCGAGCGCCTTACCATAGTTTAAAAACAGAATTTTATGCATTAGCAGCAGGGACATCGACAGATAAAGAAATTCGTGTAAGCTTCCCAGAGCACGAGCGTTTAACGGCTGTATATGGTGAGGCCGTTGAAATTAATCGTGCCGAAAAAGTAGTCATTCTAGAAGATGGGCAACGTATTGAATATGATGATTTAGTAATTGGTCTAGGCTGTGAAGATAAATATCATGGTGTACCAGGTGCAGAAGAGTACACATACAGCATTCAGACGATGGCTAAATCACGTGCAACATTCCAAGCGTTATGTGGTTTACCAGCTGGCTCGACTGTCGGCATTGTAGGTGCTGGTTTAAGTGGTATTGAGTTAGCGAGCGAACTGCGTGAAAGCCGCGCTGACTTAAATGTGAAGTTATTTGACCGAGGTCCACGTATTTTAAAAGACTTCCCTGAGAAGCTTAGTAAATATGTGAAAGCTTGGTTTACTAAACATAATGTAGATGTAATAGCCAATTCTAATATAACTAAAGTAGAACCTGGTAAAATATTTAATCATGAAGAAGAAATTCCGCTAGATGCCATAGTATGGACTGCAGGGGTACAGCCTGTTAAAATCGTCCGTGATATGGATGTTGAAAAGGATCGCCAAGGTCGTCCAATTGTTACACAATACTTTAATGTGTTGGATGATGAGCATGTATATGTTGTAGGTGATTGTGCTTCTTCAGACTTTTCTCCAAGTGCACAATTAGCGGAAGAACAGGCAGAACATATCGTCAAAGTTTTACGCATGCGTTGGAGAGGCGAGCGTTTACCAGAAAAAATGCCAGACATTAAATTAAAAGGTTTCATGGGCTCATTGGGCAAAAAGCAAGGCTTCGCGTACCTAGCTGATACTACTGTTACAGGCCGTATTGCACGTTTAATGAAGTCTGGATTACTATGGATGTATAAATATCAAAACGATTAATAGAATGCTCTTATGTCACTGAGCATTCATATATAATAATAAGGGATTGCTCAAAGCACGTTTGAACAATCCCTTTCCTATTTTCTTTAAACAGTTTCGTCTGGTGTAAAGCCAAGGTTTTCAAGTGCAGTGAAGACTGGTTTTAATTGGACATAGCCTTCTCCTACTACTTCATCATTGATTAAGACAAGTGGATAGAAAAATTCATCTTCTTGGATACGTGTAGCGTAATCCTGGTCACGATCATTCTCAATTGGACCTTCAATATCGACATAGCGAATATCATAAGCTTGGTCTGGGTATTTTCGATTAATGGCAGCTTGTAGCCATTCATATGTATCTTTTGAAGAAGGTGCATTGACACAGCTAGCACAAATGACAGCTGTTCCGTAAATTTCAATGGTTGGTTTTGATTGACTCATAGTATTTATTCTCCCCCGTGATTCTATATTGGATTTTTTCTGTTGCTAACATTATAATCATTATAAGGAAAGGAGTCGAGACAAATGGCAGAAGCAACGATTAACGACCAAGTTCAAGAAGTATTAGATAAATTACGTCCATTCTTACTACGTGACGGTGGAGACTGTGAATTAGTAGATGTAGAAGATGGTGTAGTAAAATTACGTTTATTAGGTGCATGCGGTAGTTGCCCTAGTTCTACGATTACTCTAAAAGCAGGTATCGAGCGTGCTTTATTAGAAGAAGTACCAGGTATCATTGAAGTAGAGCAAGTTTTCTAATCACTGCATATAAAAAGTTCTAGCTGAAAAATTCAGGCTAGAACTTTTTTTTACGCATGTCGAGCTTTTTCTTCACGAATTAGTGTCCATTGTTCCTTTGCCATATCGATTATTTTTGCTTCGCCTCCGTGGCTTTGTTTCTCAATAACTTTCGAAAAGAAGCGTGTCGCATTTTCAATATCCCCGATACGACGAGATAATTCGGCAATCATATACATAATGCGAATATCTGACATTTGAGTAGAGCTATAATCCTCATTTGAATAAGATTCCATATAAAGATCACGTGACATTTTCATAAAACGTTGCTCTTGCCCTTCATTTTTTAATGAACGATATAACCATGCAAGACGTAATGTAAGACCAGCCGTAGCAACAAACTTTTCCTTTTTAATTGTCCCGCATAAAAACGCTAATTTATAAGCTTGAATCGCTTGGAATATAGTACGTTCGCCTTTGAAATCATGATGTACCCATTTTTCTGTAATTTGCGTCTGAATAACATCCTGTACACCAGGCGCAAAATATTTTGAAAAGTCTTCAGTAAAGGAGAAGCCACAATGCTCACAAACGAATACGTTGTAGTAAAGAGCATTGACATCGTCTGCATAAATCGGCTGAAAATCGGTTTCGGTATGATCTACTTTTATGAATTTAGAGCGTACTTTTAATGTAGGAAATTCTTTTTTACAATTAAGACATTGTACTTTCTTTTCGTAATATGGTGAAATCTCCATAATTGATACCTCTTTCATAGATGTAATTAAAACTATTATACCAATCCATAGGTTTTGTACATGAATAAAAAATACTAATTAAGTGAATAAATCGGGAATTTTTGCTAATAATCAAATCGAAGCTGAATGTTTGTCATACAATAGTCAAAATTGATATGATAAGTAAGAAGGAAGGTGACTGGGATGACAAGTTCAAAACAAGTAATAGAAGTGACTGAGGCAGCAGTTTTTCATATTAATGAAATGATGGAGCATAACGAGGAACGAGGTTCTTTTTTACGCGTAGCTGTTAATGGTGGCGGATGTAGTGGCCTATCGTATGGAATGCATTTTGATAAAGAGAAAAAAGACGATGATTTTGAGGATGTACAACATGGTTTAACAATTCTTGTTTCCCGCGAAGATGCGCCTATCTTAATGGGAACAAAAATTGACTATAAACAATCGCTAATGGGCGGTGGCTTCACAATCGATAATCCAAACGCAATCGCATCTTGCGGCTGTGGCACAAGCTTTAAAGCAGCGAAACGTGAAGGTACACCTGAGGTTTGTGATTAATAAAACCTTTTGAGATAGAATTGTTAAAAAAACCGAACTTGATGTATTTAGGAAAGTAGATACGTAGCCTTTTTAATTTGTATGTTGCAAAGCATTACAAATTGAGGAGGCTTTTTTGTATGGTTTTTTGAGGATATCTGCTACTAACCTCCTAGCATAAACGATTTGTCGTTAAAAAATCGTGAGTGGGGCTACTTATAGTAATAGAGACATAAAATACTCATCTACAAATTGACCATCAATACATAAAGAGTGTCTTTTAACGCCTTCAATTTCAAATCCCATTTTTTTATATAAATGAACAGCAACATCATTTGAAGCAATAACGGTTAAATCTAATCGGTGCAATTCCACTTGTTGTGCCCATGCTATAACATGTGTAAAAAGGGCTTTACCTACGCCTTGGCCACGGCTTTCACTATGTACGCCAATTACTATATTTGCTCGATGTGCTATACGTATGGGCTTTTCATTTTGGACAATTAAATATCCTACAATTTGTTCACCTACACATGCAACAAATACTCCTGCTTTCGGATTACGATGAGTTGTATCGATATATTTAGCGAACTTTTCAGGATTCACTGCTCTTTCTTGAGGAGAAAATAACATAAAACCTGATTCTTCTGCATTTGCCATAACATTTACAATCTTTTCTGCATCACTATAAATTGCTTTTCTTACTATCATAAATTGTAACCACCTTTCTTCTAACTTTTAAGTTGATAGCTTAATGTTAACACTTTAAATGATAATTTAGTATATATATGGAAAAATGTGTAGGGTGAAAAGTTCTGTGTTTAATAGGTGTATAAAAAGTATTTAGAAGGAAGTAATACTACATTCACATTACCCTGTAAGAAAGGTTAGAGAAGCATTTGTGATTTATGGTGAATGGTTTAGAGAAAGAGGTTTTAAACAGGCATAAGGAGATCAGTACATTACATTTAGTACGAAAAAAAAGAAGCCTCGATTATCTTCTTACCTGTGGGCTTCTTTATGTACCTTTAAGAATGTTTAACTAAGTTTAGCTAATACATCTTCATAAATTTCTTCTGAAGGTTTATCGAGTGCAATGGAAAATTCGGAAAATATAATTTCTTGTAAAGAGTGCAATAACTTTTCTTCTTGAAGTGGGAATTTTTTCTCGTTCGCTTCATATTCAAACTTTTTGCGTAGCAATGTATTTAAAAGGTACGCCTGTTTTTGTCGATCGCCTGTTTTAATAATTTCTACGTGATTTCTCATACGATGTGTGTTTTGTTCAATCCATTCAACACCAGGAGACGTAAAGGAACTTAAAATTCTAATGGCTTCATCTTTTTCAATAATATCTCTCAGCTGTTTTTTTGCATTATCGATAGGGGTACGGATTGTTAATTTTGAATCGTTTAGTGGTTGTAATACGTAGTAAGTTTTAGTAATGTCGCTAAAGGTTTGTTCACAAATATCTTCAACTGAACAAAGTCCATGTGATGAATAAATGACTACATCGCCAACATTGTACATGTATAATCCCTCCATCAAACATTATTGTCAACTAAGTTGACTAAATTAATTGTAAACAATAAAAGAACTTTTGTCAACTTAGTTGACGACTGGTTCGTTTTTTTGTATAGTAATTACGAAATTATGGAATGAAGGTGAATGAGTTGAAGGACGAATTGCAAAATCGAGATGTCATTGATTTGTTGAGCGAACGTCATGAAATACTTCGACGACTTGCTGAAGAGAAATGGAATAAAAATAATACACTCCATATATCTAACTCAGAATGGCATATTTTAAGTAAAATATATAAAAAACAACCTACTATTTCAGAGGTAACGAAAGTTGTTGATTTTTCTCGCCAGGCAACTCACAAATTTATTAAAAGTTTAGAAGCTAAAGGCTTGGTAGAAGTGAGTAATGCTGAGCATAGTAAGAAGCACAAAGTAATCCGAATGACGAATTTCGGTGAAGTTTGCTATGAACAAAACGAACGTAACAAAGCGGAAATTGAACAGCAATTGGTTCGCACAATTGGAGAAGAATCAGTCGCAATATTAAAAAATATATTAGAGCTTAATTGGAGTTTTGAGCAGTTAGAGGCGTAAGAGTGGGTTATAAACAATGGATACCTACAATTCCTTAATTCTTCAAATTGTCGATAAAAGGAATCAAGAATAAATTTCTTGATTCCTTTTGTTTTATCAATACATAGAAAATCGATTGGTGAGGACGGGGCGACTCCTGTGGAAACGCACGCATAGTAAGATGCAACAAACCGCGAGTTAGTGAGGGTTGCGGCTTGCATTGTGCTCACGGAAAGCATCCGACCGTAGCAGAAATCAACCCCAAAAAGAAGTTATTGAAAGGAGCTACTATCATTACCTAACCAGTTGATTGGAGCGGAGGGCGGCGACTCCTGCGGGAACGCACGCATAGTAAGACGCGTGCATTCCGCGCGTAGCGGAAATCAACGTTAAAGTATGGTACACAGGATTTTACCTTTTTCAATCCGTGCAGCTATATTTTTACCATTTATTTATCTGCTTTTTTAAAAATTATTGCTTCTAAGAATAGAAATGAAAAAGCTATAATATGGACATAGAGGTGAATGGAAATGAAAAAAGATCGTGGCAAAGTTTGGTTAGGTGTTGCGGGTTGCACAGTTAATGAGCATGGACAATGGCTCGTCGTTAAAAAGGCCTATAGTGGTTTAAAAGGTCGATGGTCATTACCAGCGGGGTTTGTCAATGCAGGAGAAACAGTAGATGAAGCGGTTGTTCGAGAGCTAAAAGAGGAAACTGGCATCGATTGTTATGTTTCGGGCTTAATAGGTTTTCGTACAGGTGTTATTCGTGGTGAAATTAGTGATAATATGGCCATCTTTTATTGTAAGATGAAGGACGAACAACAACAGCTATTTATCCAAGAAGATGAAATATTAGAAGCTAAATGGCTGTATCCTAGTGAGCTTGCGCAGGATGAAATGACATCTGTTATGTTAAAGGAAATGGTGGCTAATCCATTTGAACAACACCAATTAGATGCCATCGAAGGCATCGATCCCGGGGAAATATTTGGCTACACATCTTATCGTTTGTTCTTTAGAAAATAGTGGAAGAAACACTGCTGCTTTTACTAGAAGTAGGTTTTTTTCTAAAATATGACGAACATGCGAAATGAAGGATATGTTCATTGAAAGCACTCTCATAATCATGTAAACTAATGAGAGGAAAACGGAGGTTATACATACATGGGTGGTTCAGTTTCAATTGTGCAGTTAATCATTTCAATTGTGTTATTTTTCGTCATGTTTTTTGGTATTGGATTTTTATTGAATATGTTGCTGCGAATGACATGGTTAATGGCAGTTATATATCCAATTGTAGTAATCTTTATTATCGATAAAGTTAGCTTTTTAGATTATTTTTTTAAACCAGGCACAGCTTTCCCCGCATTGCTTGATAAATTTCGAGCACTGCATGTAGTAGATATTTCTATTTTATCTGGAGGCTTTGCAGGGGCAATTGTAGCAGGAATTGTTATGATTTATTTACGAAAAAGTGGATATCGCATGTTTTAACTTTACAAAGAAAAAATGGATATCTAAAAAGAGCTGGTTCGAGGATGTGAACCAACTCTTTTTTTATAGAATGAATTGATAGGTTATGATAGCGATAAAGATGCCTGTTAATGCTCCAAAAAACACCTCACTACGCTTATGACCAAGCAAAGTTTTCAACTCTTCCATTTTTTCCTGCCCATCCATCTGTGGCCAATCTTTTATATCACGTAGCAATGTTTGAAAATCTTTGCGGAGTTGATTTAATACAACCGCATGCTGTCCTGCTTGGAAACGAACACCACTTGCATCATACATAACAATGAACGAAAACATTGCGGCTATGGCGAAAACAGGTGAGTCTAAACCTGTTTCATAAGCTATCGATGTTGTTAAACCAGTAACAGAAGCTGAGTGAGAGCTAGGCATTCCTCCAGTGGATGTAAATAGGCCCCATTTTATTTGTTTAGTCATTAAAAAATGGATGGGGATTTTAACAAACTGTGCAAAGAGAACAGAAAAGAGGGCGACGAGTAGAGGGGTATTTTGAAGTATCGCCAAATTCATCACAACCTTCACTTATAATTGCCTTTATTATAACATTCATTATTTTCTAAAAGAAGAAATAGCTAAATATTACGCGCTTTTTTGAAAGTTAGGTATAATGGAAATATTGAATGGAGGAATAATTATGCATATTGTTAAAGAAGCAAAAACATTTGAATCGATTTCTACAGAATTATTAGTTGTAGGGGTTACTAAACATCGTGAACAAATGCAAGATTGGGCAAGTTTTTCAGCATTTTACGGAGATTCGCTAAATGACTGGCTTAGTGCAGGTGATGTCTCAACAGAATTAAAATCTATTACTAAATTGCCATTTGTGAAGGAACATGCCAATTTAAAACGTATTTTATTTGTTGGCTTAGATGAGCGTAAAAACTTAACAGAAGGTGACTTACGTGCTGCCTTTGGATTAGTTGGCAAAGAGCTTAAAGCTTTAAAAGTAAAGGACTATTCAATTTGGCTTGAATCATTTACTACAGAAGCAATAACTGTAGATGATGTTGCATTTATAGCAGGTGAAGGAACTACGCTAGGCTATTATTCTATTCCACATTATAAAACAACTTCAAATGAAGTAGATAAACGTATTGAAGCTGTACATTTAGTGACAACTGCTGAGGATTTAGATAAAGTTGTGGCAAGCTTTGAAGTTGGTATTATTTATGGTGATGCGGTTAATGAAGCTCGTAGTTTAATTAATTTACCACCAAATCTATTAACTGCGACAGACTTAGCAAATTATGCGCAGTCACTTGCAATTGAATATAATTTTGAAGTGGAAATTTTAGATAAAGCTCAACTAGAAGAACTGGGTATGGGTGGTATTTTAAGTGTTAATCAAGGCTCATATGAGGAACCACGTTTAATCACGTTAAAATATAAAGCAACAGAAGACTTCACTGATCCAATTGGTCTTGTTGGTAAAGGCGTTACGTATGATACGGGTGGTTATTCTTTAAAACCTAAAGATTCTATGGTTGGTATGAAGGGCGATATGGGTGGTGCAGCAGCAGTACTCGGTGCTATGAAAATTATTGGTGAACTACGCCCTAATAAAAATGTAGTGGCAGTTATTGGTTCAACTGATAATATGGTTTCTGATACAGCCTTTAAACCAGATGATGTTATTACAACATATAGTGGTAAAACAGTGGAAATTTTAAATACGGATGCTGAAGGACGTTTAGTTTTGGCAGATGCTACTACATATGCTAAACAACAAGGTGCAACAGCACTTATTGATGTTGCTACTTTAACGGGTGGTGTTATTACAGCACTTGGCCTTGATAAAACAGGTGCACTTTCAAATGATGATGCATTCTATGCTAATTTCATGGAAGCAGCACAAGAGACAGATGAGTTTGTATGGCGTATGCCATTAACAGAAAGTGATAAAAAGCGAATTCGCAAATCAGATGTTGCCGATTTGAACAACTCTCCTGGTCGCGATGGTCATATGATTTTTGGTGGTGGCTTTGTAGGCGAATTTGTTGGTGAATTACCTTGGATTCATTTAGATATTGCAGGCACGTCGGATGCAGTAGCTGCTCATGATTTAGGACCAAAAGGTGGTACGGGTGTCATGGTGCGTACATTAGCAAACTTTGTGCAACGATTAGGTGAAGAAAAATAGAGTAGGCAAAGAACTCGCGGGATATGTATCTCCCTTCATACGATAGAGAAGAAGGGAGGGAGCCTATGCGAAATTTCGGAGGTTATCCAGGAGGCGGCTTTGGTGGCGGTGGCTTCTTTTGGCCAATAGGTGTACCATTTGTTGGCGGCTTATTAGGAGGCTTTCTAGGGTCACAATTTAACCGATATCCATACTATCCATATTATCCAAACTATCGACCATATCCACCTTATCGACCAGGTCGACCATATCCGTGGAATCGTAGACCTTGGTGAATTAAACGGATGTCAGGTAGCTTACTTATAAAGAAAAAAATGCTAGGAGCAAATACTCCTAGCATTTTTTTGTTTTTACAAGAATGGATTAGCTCCAGTGTTAAAACTTTTTAAAATGAATAAAACAACGGTTGACAGAATATACTAAATTATTTATTATTCTTATTATATTACTAAGAATTAAAAATGGAAGCTGACTAGTAAACTAGAGGCTCTTATTATTCACAGGCAATTCTTTGCCTATGGATAGTATGAGTCTCTTTTTTTTATCTATAGAAAGGAGTGACATGACTTGGGGAAGGTGTACATTGTTGGAGCAGGTCCAGGAGATATTGATTTAATTACGGTGCGAGGATTGCGCTGCATTGAACAGGCTGATGTCATTTTATACGACAGACTGATTAATAAGGATTTATTAGCGTATGCGAAAAAAGGTGCCAAGTTAATATTTTGCGGTAAGTTACCGAATCGACATGCCATGATTCAGGACCATATTAATCATTCTCTTGTAAGCTACGCACAGCAAGGCTTTATTGTCACAAGGTTAAAAGGGGGTGACCCATTCGTTTTTGGTAGAGGTGCTGAGGAAGCAGAAGTGCTTGCACAACATCGTATACCATTTGAAATCGTACCTGGGATTACTTCTGGTATAGCTGCACCAGCTTATGCGGGCATTCCTGTTACACATCGGGATTTAAGTTCTAGCTTTGCAATGGTCACAGGACATATGCGAGAGGGAAAAGATGATGTTATACAGTGGGAAAGTCTTGCGAAAGGCATAGATACACTTGCGATTTACATGGGGGTTGGAAATTTACCTTATATCCAACAGCAGTTAATAAAATACGGTCGTGATGAGCAAACGCCTGTCGCACTTATTCATTGGGGAACGTGTCAGCAACAAAAAACTGTCGTCGGTACATTAGCGAATATCGTGGACGTGGCACAGCAAGAAAATATTCAAAACCCAAGCATGATAGTAATTGGTGAAGTGGTGACATTACGGGAAAAAATCCAATGGTTTGAGGAAACTTGTCCTGAAATGCCTTTAAAAGAAATTTCAGTATAGGGAAGTGTTTTAATGCAGGCTATTTTATATGTGGCACATGGTAGTCGTGTAAAAGCTGGTGTGGAGCAAGCAGTTGCATTTTTACAACGTGTGCAACAAGACGTGGATTTACCGATTCAGGAAATTTGTTTTTTAGAGCTAGCCCAGCCGACGATTGCACAAGGTATAGAAAACTGCGTACGCCAAGGGGCTACAGCTATAGCAATTATGCCTATTCTTTTGTTAGCTGCTCAGCATGCGAAGCACGATATCCCTCAGGAGATGGAAAAGGCAAAAAAACGATATCCAACAGTATGCTTTACATATGGAGAGCCACTTGGCGTACATGAGCTATTAATTGACACATTACAAATGCGAATTTTAGAAACTGAGCTGGATGCTAACAAGGCAAGTGTCTTACTCATCGGTCGTGGTAGTAGTGATCCAGCAGTTAGGGAGGATTTAGCAAAAATTGCGTTAAGACTTCGTGATAAATATAGTTATGTAGCCGTTGATACGTGCTTTTTATACGGAGCGGGTCCTAGTTTAGAAGACTGGTTAAGGCAAAGTCAACAATATAATCGACGTGTATTTATCGTGCCGTATTTATTGTTTACTGGCATTTTACGTCAAAGTATTGCCAAGCAATTGCATGGGTATGAGGAAAACAACCTGATTTTATGTAATAGCTTAGGCTATGACGACAATGTAAGGAAAGTATTAGTAGAACGTATTGTTCAATTAGTGCAACTAAATTATTTGGAGGAAGGGTGTTTTTCGTAATGGTAGATAAGAGAAAAGAAAATGTCAATCTAGCATTAGATAATGTCCGACAAATTTTAAATACAGTTAACCATGGTTCGATTACATTAATTGTACAAAATTTTTACGTTGTACAAATTGAAAAGAAAGAAAAAATTCGTCTTAGATAATTTTAATTATACGTGAGGTGGCATAGTTTGAAACTGCAAGTAATAAACAGTCCTTTTAATGAGGAGCAGGTGAAGCTATTAAATGAGCTATTACCTAATTTAACAGGAGAACAAAAAATTTGGTTAAATGGTTACTTAAGTGCCCCACTAGCAACCATCGATACTAATGTAGTAGAAGAAGCAAAATTGTCAGTTGCCCCAACAACAAAAACAGTAACATTGTTATATGGTTCACAAACTGGAAATAGCCAAGGCTTAGCTGAAAAATATGCAGCTGCATTAAAAGCTAATAATGTTGAGGTGACAGTCACTTCTTTAGCGAAGTTTAAGCCAAATAATTTAAAGAAAATAACGAATTTATTGCTCGTAGTAAGTACACATGGGGAAGGGGAACCACCTGATCAAGCAATCCAATTCTATGAATTTTTACACAGTAAGCGTGCACCTAAATTAGAGCATTTGCATTTTTCCGTACTGGCATTAGGCGATAGCTCCTATGAATTTTTCTGTAAAACAGGTCAGGATTTTGACGAGCAATTTGAAAAGCTAGGCGCAACACGTATCGTGCCACGAACAGACTGTGATATCGATTACGACGAAGCAGCTGCCAATTGGTTTACGGCTGTTCAACAGGCATTATTACAACACACAAATACGGCAACAAAAACCGATCAAAAGCAAATAGTAGAAGGTGACGCTACATATTCCCGTAAAAATCCGTATTATGCTGAAGTATTGGAAAACATCAATTTAAATGGCCGAGGCTCAAATAAGGAAACGCGTCATATTGAGTTAGCGATTGAAGGAGCAAATTTTCATTTTGAGCCTGGAGATAGCATCGGTATTCTTCCAGAAAATGATGAATCATTAGTGAACGCATTAATAACAGCATTACAGTTTAACCCACAGGCACAAGTAACTGTGTTTGATGAAGTAATGCAATTAAAAGATGCGCTACAGAAAAAGTTAGAAATTACGGTGTTATCGAAGCCACTTCTACAAAAAATCAGTGCCTATACGGTGCATGAGGAATTTGCCAAGCTAATTGAAAGTGCTACAGCTTGGAAGGACTATGCCAGAGGAAGAGATTTAGTAGATATCGCTGAAGATTTTGCTCCATTTACTTGGGATGCACAACAGTTTGTTAACCTGCTACGTAAAATACCAGCTAGACTTTATTCCATTGCGAGTAGCCAATTGGCAAATAGTGATGAGGTCCATTTAACAATTGGAAAAGTAAGCTATGAAACGAATGGCCGCGTACGTTTCGGGGTGTGCTCAGGTAGTGTTGCAGGGCGCGTTAATATTGGTGATACATTGCCAATTTATGTTCATAAAAATCCAAACTTTAGATTGCCAGAACAAGCTGATACACCAATTATTATGATTGGTGCTGGCACAGGAATTGCACCATATCGTGCATTTTTAGAGGAGCGAGAGGAATTAGGGATAGCGGGCAATACTTGGTTAATTTTTGGTGATCAGCATTTTGTAACGGATTTCCTTTATCAAACAGATTGGCAGCGTTGGCTTGCGTCAGGAATATTAGCTCAAATGGATATCGCCTTTTCTCGTGATACAGATAAAAAAATATATGTTCAACATAAAATCGAGGAGAAGGCACAAGCCTTTTACGAATGGCTGGAGCAAGGGGCTGTTATTTATGTATGTGGCGATGAAAAATCGATGGCAGCGGATGTCGATCAAACAATCCGTCGCATAATTGAGCAACAAGGGAACAAAACGCCTGAAGAAGCGAAAGCGTATATTAATGAATTGAAACAGCACAAGCGCTACCAACGTGACGTTTATTAGTAAAGGAGCGAAAAAAATGACTGAAAAAATTATTTTACCGCCACAACCTGGAACACCTAGTGATGTAGAACGCATTAAAAGTGATAGTAACTACTTACGTGGGTCACTTGAACGGACAATGAAAGATCCATTAAGCTCAGGAATTCCCGAGGATGACAATCGATTAATGAAATTCCACGGAAGCTACTTACAGGATGACCGAGATTTGCGAAATGAGCGGCAGCGTCAAAAGTTAGAGCCAGCCTATCAGTTTATGGTGCGAGTACGAACACCTGGTGGTGCTGCAACACCTGCACAGTGGCTTGTAATGGATGAGATGGCTAGAAAATATGGCAATGGATCATTAAAATTAACGACACGTCAGGCATTTCAAGTACACGGCATATTGAAATGGAATGTCAAAAAATATATGCAAGAAATCAATGAGGTATTGTTAGATTCACTTGCTGCCTGTGGAGATGTGAATCGAAATGTAATGTGTAATGTCAATCCAAACCAATCGGCATTACATGAGGAAATTTACAATTGGTCAGCAAAGTTAAGTGAACATTTATTGCCAAGAACACGTGCCTATCACGAGCTATGGCTTGATGGCGAAAAAGTAGTAGATAGCCAAGAAGAAGAAATCGAGCCTATTTACGGTGCACAATATTTACCACGTAAATTTAAAATTGGCATGGCAATTCCACCAAGCAATGATGTGGATGTTTACTCACAGGATATCGGTTTAATCGCAATCATTGAAGAAGAACAGCTAGTCGGCTTTAACGTAGCTGTTGGTGGTGGCATGGGGATGACACACGGTGACCATGAAACATATCCACAGCTTGCTCGAAGTATTGGCTTTATTACACCTGACAAATTGCTTGAAACGGCAGAGAAAATTATTACGATTCAGCGAGATTATGGTAATCGTTCAGTTCGAAAAAATGCACGTTTTAAATATACCATTGATGCGCGTGGACTCGACTGGTTTAAAGCAGAATTACATCGTCGTTTAGGTTGGGAACTACAGGAGGAGCGTCCATTTACTTTTGAACGCACTGGAGATGAATTTGGTTGGGTCAAAGGTGCTGAAGGTAAGTGGCATTACACATTATTTATTCAAAATGGGCGTATTAAAGATTTTGAGGATTACGAACTGCTAACAGGGCTGCGAGAAATCGCCAAAGTGCATACTGGAGATTTTCGATTAACACCAAATCAAAATTTAATGATTAGTAATGTATCGCAACAGCAGAAGAAAAAAATTGCTGACCTTATTGAGCAATATAAGCTAACAGATGGCGCGCATTACTCTGCACTACGCCGCAATTCAATTGCTTGTGTATCGTTACCTACGTGTGGCTTAGCAATGGCAGAGGCAGAGCGTTATTTGCCTTCACTCATTACGAAGATTGATACGATTATTGATGAAGCTGGTTTACATGATACCGAAATTGTTATTCGTATGTCTGGTTGTCCAAATGGCTGTTCACGTGCAGCAATGGGTGAAATAGGCTTTATCGGCAAAGGACCAGGCAAGTACAATATGTATCTTGGCGCAAGCTTTACAGGTAATCGGTTGAATAAAATATATCGAGAAAATATTGGGGAAGAAGAAATTTTAGCAGAATTACGTCCAATTCTTTTGCATTATGCAAAGGACCGTTTAGATGGTGAACATTTTGGCGACTTTGTTATTCGTGCAGGCTATGTAACAGCTGTCTTTGATGGTCGTAAATTTCATAACTAAAATATATGCAAAGTAGAAAAAGTGTTAGATTGACTGCCATCAATCTAACACTTTTTTGCTAGGCCATTAATGTCTACTACGACGGATTCTTTCCGCGGGAAGGTAGTATAGATACCTATCATAAGAATGACTTCCTAAATCGTAAAAATCCACTGCGCTTTCCGCGGGCACAGTGTAAGCCGCAACCCTCGCTGTCGCGCGGTTTGTTGCGTCTTACAACTTGTGCTGTTCCCGCAGGAGTCTTCGTGGATTTTTACTTGGAAAGTTATAAAATTACATTGCTAGCAAGGAAATAGATATGTGCCTGGCACCCTACCTCTGCTAAGAGGAAAAATTTACGAACACCTTCTTCCCGCGTGCACAAAATTTTAACCCAACCTTTTTAAATAGAAAAATCCTCTGGAATAAATACCTTTAATTGCTTTGGTCTTACAAATACATTGTCGCCTACTTTTAGCAAGAGATTGGTAAATTGATCTTTTGTCAGCTCTGCCTCTAAAAATTCATCAATATCAAGACGACGCAGTTCAATTTGTACGATTGGGCCGAGCAAATGAATATGGCTTATTTGAGCAGGGACAGTGCCTGGCACCGCTATTTTTTCGATTTGGATATCATGTGGTCGAACATAGCCTACAGCATCGTCCTGCGAATGTGCGTGTGTGTCTGGCACATCTATGGCAAATTCTCCATGTGTCAGCTTTCCGTTATGTAAACGCCCTTTGAAGAGGTTGACATTACCTAAGAAATCATAGACGAATGGACTTTTAGGGTTGGTATACACTTCATCTGGACTGCCAATTTGCTCAATTTTACCGTTGTTCATGACGACAATACGATCAGCCACATCGAGTGCTTCCTCTTGGTCATGCGTTACAAAAATGCTCGTTATATGAAAATCATCATGCAGCTTCCGCAACCAGCGTCTTAATTCCTTACGTACTTTCGCATCAAGTGCACCGAATGGTTCATCTAATAAAAGTACTTTAGGTTCGACAGCGAGTGCTCGAGCGAGTGCAACACGTTGACGTTGCCCGCCAGATAGCTGTGTTGGATAACGATCTGAGAAATTTTCAAGTTTAACAAGTCGCAGTAATGTCATTACTTTATCGTTTATTTCTGCTTTGCTTGGTCTAGATTTCCTTGGTCTTACTTTTAGCCCATAAGCGACATTATCAAAAACGGTCATATGGCGAAAAAGCGCATAGTGCTGAAATACAAAGCCAACGTTGCGTTCCTTTGGATGATGATTAGTAATCGTTTGACCGTCAAATAAAATTTCGCCGACATCCGAAGCTTCAAGTCCTGCTATTACACGCAGTAATGACGTTTTACCAGAACCAGAAGGACCTAGCAGTGCTACCAATTCACCAGATTGGATATCGATGGATACATCTTGTAGTGCTTGAAAAGAACCAAATTTCTTTGATACATTTTGAATTTGTATACTCAAGCAAGTAAACCTCCTTTAAATTGATTTTGATTTCCACGCAACAATATCTTTTATAATAAGCGTGATGATGGCTAGCACACTCATTAATGATGCAACAGCAAAGGCTGCTGAAAATTGATATTCATTGTATAAAATTTCGATATGAAGTGGCATCGTATTCGTCATGCCCCGAATATGACCTGATACAACAGAAACAGCACCGAATTCACCAATAGCACGGGCATTACACAATATTAAGCCATATAATAACCCCCATTTAATGTTGGGTAATGTAACATACCAAAACGTTTTAAAGCCATTCGCACCGAGAGAAATAGAAGCCTCTTCCTCGGATGTTCCTTGTGCCTGCATTAATGGCACAAGCTCTCTTGCTACGAAGGGCAAAGTAACAAAAATAGTAGCAAGTACAATGCCTGGTAAGGCAAATACGATTTTAATATCATTGGCAAATAGCCAGTTCCCAAAAAGACCTTGTGCACCGAATAGCAATATAAACACTAAACCTGCGATAACTGGTGACACAGCAAAAGGTAAGTCAATGACCGTAAGTAATAGATTTTTTCCCTTATAGTTAAATTTCGTTAGTACCCAAGCGGCCATTATACCGAACATTGCATTTAAAGGAACTGCGATTGCTACTACAGTTAAAGTTAACTTTATAGCAGCTAATGCATCTGGATGGGTAATGGCTGCAAAATAAACATCTGCTCCTTTTTGAAAAGCTGTTATAAAAATGGAAACGAGGGGAAGAACGATAAAACATGCTAAAAAAGCAAGCGCAATAAAAGTTAATACATAACGAACAATGCGAGGCTCCTGAAGGGCAGCTGGCTTTGCCGTGGCAATATGTGATTTACGAGCAAATGGTTCGATTACCGTTGATTGATCCATAAATACCTCCTCCTAATGTACAAAGCGACGGTTTGCCAGCCACTGTATCAAATTTATGGTGAATAATAAGACAAAGGATGTAATAAGCATGACAGCCGCGATAGATGTAGCGCCTGCATAGTCATATTGTTCAAGCTTAGTCATAATAATTAACGGTGTAATTTCCGTCTTCATCGGCATATTTCCCGCAATAAAGACAACTGATCCATATTCCCCTAAGGCACGTGCAAAGGCTAACGAAAAGCCTGTTAAAATAGCAGGTGCCAGTTCAGGGAAAATAATTTTCGTGACGGTTTGGAGACGGGTTGCTCCAAGACTTGCCGAGGCTTCTTCGACTTCAGTACTTATATTTTGTAAAACAGGTTGCACAGTGCGCACTACAAATGGAAGTCCAATAAAGGTTAGCGCAATGATAATACCAAGTGGTGTAAAGGCAATTTTAAAATCGAAAAATTGCCCGATCCAGCCATTCGGGGCATAAAGAGATGTTAACGCAATTCCTGCTACAGCTGTAGGTAAAGCAAATGGTAAATCTACGAGACCGTCAATGATGCGCTTGAACGGAAAATCGTAGCGCACAAGTACCCAAGCGATAATGGTACCAAAGACGACATTAAGTAACCCAGCGGCTAACGCTGTGCCAAAGCTAAGCTTATAGGAAGCAACGGCACGAGGATCGGTTATAATGGTCACAAACTCAGCCCAGCTCAAGGACATCGTTTGAATAAAAATCATTGCTAAAGGCAAGAGCACAAGCAAACTAACGTATAGCATTGTATAACCAAGAGAAAGATGGAAGCCAGGAATAACACGTGCAGGCTTCTTTTTTACTGTTAGGCTACTCATCATATGCCTCCTTATTGTGGGACGTAAATTTCATCGAACGTGCCGCCGTCTTTAAAATGCTTCGACTGTGCTTCTGTCCAACCGCCAAAATCTTCAATTGATATGAGTTCAAGCTGAGGAAATTGATTTTGATATTTTGCTAAAATTTCTTCATTGCGTGGTCGGTAATAGTTTTTTGCAGCAATTTCTTGCCCAATATCGCTATATAAATGTTGTAAGTATGCTTCTGCCACTTTGCGTGTTCCTTTTTTATCTACAATTTTGTCAACAATTGCGACAGGGGGCTCTGCTAAAATACTCAATGAAGGTGTAACGATTTCAAATTCGTCCTCCCCTAATTCATTGAGAGATAAATAGGCTTCATTTTCCCAAGCAATTAATACATCACCTATTTTCCTTTCAACAAACGTAGTCGTTGCGCCTCGAGCACCAGAGTCAAGTACTTCCACATTGCTATACAATGCCTTCATGAACTCCTTTATTTGCTTCTCGTCATTGTTATACAACTTCGCAGCATACCCCCATGCGGCTAAGTAATTCCAACGTGCACCGCCTGAAGTTTTAGGATTTGGTGTGATGACTGATACGTCGTCTTTTGTTAAATCACGCCAATCTTGTATAGCTTTTGGATTGCCCTTTCGAACTAAAAAAACAATTGTGGAAGTGTATGGTGTAGAATTATTTTCAAATTCTGTTTGCCAGTCTTTGTTTAGTAAATCGCGAGCTTGTGCAATTTCATCAATATCGTAGGCAAGTGCAAGTGTTACAACATCAGCTTCTTGACCATCAATGACTGCGCGTCCTTGTTTACCAGAACCACCATGCGATTGATGAATCTTCACATCTTGACCTGTTTCATTTTTCCACTTGGCAATAAAGTCTTTATTAAATTCGTCATAAAGCTCACGTGTTGGATCATAAGAAACATTTAGTAGCTCAACTGGCTTTTTTATGTCTTCCGTACTAGTATCGTTTTCTGTGGACGCGCTATTACATCCTGTTAACAGTAAAGTTAAGCCAGATAACAGTACGAACGATTGGAAAATATGCTTTCTTTTTTTCATCCAAAATCTCCCCTTTTTCATCAAAAGAACATAAAAGGCCATCTGTCAAAAACGTGTACAAACACATTTTGAGTAGATGGCCTTCAGATCCTCTGATCAGCATTTTTTTGTTTTAATTAGCTTATTACCACATTAAACATATATTTCCTATTAGTCAACAAGGAATTAAAAAAAATTCTCTTTTTAGACAGACAAGTATGTGTCATGCAATTGCTGAGTAGCAAAGGGCGAATGACGTGAATAATATTATTTGAAGGTGCCACTAAATGGGAGAGAAGACGATATTGCAGAAAAAAGTTCAGATTTTTAGAAAACCTAGTTGACTACTAGGTGTAATTTAGTATATATTTGGTAATAAGAAATTGATTGATAAATGAGGTACAAGATTACTAGTTTACAATCATCCATAAAAGCTGGCTAGTCAAACTAGAGGCGTTTTAACGAAGACACACTACCATAATTGTGTCTGTTGTTAAAACGCCTTTTTCTATATCCGAAAATGTTTCGAGGGGGATTACATGTTAACGTATGCAACTTGGCAGGAGCCAACGACTAACTTTGGAGTGGATGAAACCTTTAAAGGTGCACTAGAGGTTTTACAATGGAGCTATGCACAATATGGGGATGACATCGTGTATGCTTGTAGCTTTGGTATAGAGGGAATCGTCTTAATCGATCTGATCTCAAAGGTTAAACCTAATGCTACTATTGTTTTTTTAGACACAGATGTCCATTTTAAGGAAACATATGACACGATTGAAAGAGTTAAGAAAAAATATCCACAGCTTAATATCATCTTGCAGAAACCTAAGCTTACGCTTGATGAGCAAAAGGCTCAATATGGAGATGAATTATGGAAGTCCAACCCTAATAAGTGCTGTGATATTCGAAAAATTAAGCCGTTGCATGAGGCTTTATCAGGAGCTACTGCTTGGATTTCAGGTTTGCGCAGGGAACAATCACCGACACGACAACAGACGAATTTTATTAATCGTGATGATAAATTTAAGTCGATTAAAATTTGTCCGCTCATTCACTGGTCGTGGAAAGATGTATGGCGTTATGTATCAAAGCATGATTTAACTTATAATCCGCTACATGATCAAGGCTATCCGAGCATTGGCTGTGAACACTGCACACAACCAGCATTTACAATGGATGACCTACGTGCAGGCAGATGGCAAGGATCTGCTAAAACTGAATGTGGGTTACATGAATAGGGGCGGTTAAATGATGCTGGAATATATTGCGATAGCCATTAGTTTATTTTTTGCAATGAATATTGGTGCAAGTGGAGCTGCCGCTTCAATGGGTGTAGCCTACGGAGCGGGGGCTATTAAAAAAGCTTGGCACGCATTACTAATTTGTGCAGTAGGGGTTTTTGCAGGCGCCATTTTAGGTGGTGGGGAAGTTGTAAAAACGATAAGCTCAGGGATTATGCCACAAGAGTATATAACTGTAAAAATCGTTGTGATTATATTAATTTCTGCCACAAGCTCATTGTTCCTTGCCAATTTACTAGGTATTCCATTATCAACAAGTGAAGTTACTGTAGGGGCAGTCGTTGGTGTAGGAATTGCTTATCGTGTGCTATATGTCAAATCATTACTTGTTATTATGGCCTTTTGGGTCATCGTTCCTCTGATTGCATTTGTTATTGCACTCGTAGTTGGCAAGTTACTTTATAGATATCGAGGAAAGAGCTTTTTGGCAAACCATCCGTTGTTAACAGTGCTCCTTGTACTTGCAGGATTTTTTGAAGCCTTTTCAGCAGGTATGAATAATGTCGCCAATGCTGTTGGCCCACTCGTAGGTGCTGGGATGATAACTGTCACAAATGGCATATGGCTTGGTGGTGCATTTGTTGCACTAGGGGCAATGCTATTAGGAAGACGCGTACTCGAAACAAATGGGAAAAAGATTGTTCGCTTTGAGAAAGCTGAGGGCATTTTAATTTCAAGTACAGGTGCATTGCTTGTCGGTATCAGTTCATTGTTTGGGTTGCCTGTACCACTAACACAAGTAACGTCATCCTCTATCATTGGCATAGGGATGGCGAAAAGCGGCAAACAAATTTTTCATAAGCACATCGTAAAAAAAATTATGTGTATTTGGATTGTTTCACCTATTTTTTCATTAGCCATTTCTTATAGTCTAGTTCAGTTATTTATGGAGAAAGATTTATATGCCATCGTCATAATGGGAAGCGTCATAATCGGAACGCTGGGTGCAATTAGTTTAATGCGAACAATGCGTGAAGAAGAACGGTCAATATACGATGCAGGTGAAGGTATTTAACTATAAAACATACTATTTAAATCAATTTAGGGGGAATGAAAATGACGTTACAACCACATGGCGGAGCTTTAGTGCAAGCCTATCATCCACAAAAATCGATAGTACATATTACAAAGGAGATCGAATTGGATGCAATCGCATTAAGCGATTTAGAGTTAATTGCAATTGGTGGATATAGCCCAATCGATGGCTTTTTCACTAAAAATGATTACGAATCTGTCGTTGAACATACAAGGTTGGCCTCTGGCATTGTGTGGAGTATTCCTATTACACTTCCTGTTGACAAAGAGTTGGCTGCAACATTACAGCCAGGAGATGAAGCGAAATTAGTATATGGCAACGTTGTTTATGGAATTATTGATATTACTGATATATATGAGCCAGATAAACAAAAAGAGGCATTACTCGTTTACGGTACACAGGATTTAGCACATCCTGGCGTGAAAAAGCTCCATGAGCGGCAGGCCATATATGTAGGCGGTAAAATTACATTAATTAAGCGCCTTGAGCAAAAATTCCCTACGTATTCATTTGATCCAAAGGAAACACGTCAGCTATTTAAGGAGAAGGGTTGGCAAACTATTGTGGGCTTCCAAACACGTAATCCAGTCCATCGTGCACATGAGTATATTCAAAAGGCGGCATTAGAAACAATTGATGGCTTATTTTTAAATCCATTAGTTGGTGAAACGAAGTCGGATGATGTATCAGCTACGATACGTATGGAGAGCTATGAGGTGCTATTAAAAAATTACTATCCTCAAAATCGTGTGCAATTAGGTGTCTTTCCAGCAGCTATGCGTTATGCAGGACCAAAGGAAGCTATTTTCCATGCACTTGTGCGAAAAAATTACGGCTGCACCCATTTTATTGTAGGACGTGATCATGCTGGTGTAGGCGATTATTATGGCACATATGATGCACAAAAAATCTTTGAACAATTTACAGAAGATGAGCTTGGTATAGTACCGTTAAAGTTTGAGCATAGTTTCTATTGCACTACATGTGAAGGGATGGCAACAACCAAAACATGCCCGCATGATAGCGCATCCCATGTTATTTTATCTGGTACGAAGGTGCGCGAAATGCTGCGAAACGGGGAAGTACCTCCAAGTACATTTAGCCGCAAAGAAGTGGTCGATGTTCTGATTAAAGGAATGCGTCAGGAGGTTTTAAAATGAGCTCTAATATCGTTTGGCATGAATCATCCATTACAAAAGAAGAACGCCGCACTCAAAATAAACATCAAAGCTTTATTTTATGGTTTACAGGGCTATCAGCTTCAGGGAAATCATCCGTAGCAAATGCACTTGCCCGTGCACTATTTGAACGAGGGAACCAGGCATTTGTACTTGATGGCGATAATGTACGACATGGTTTAAATAATGATTTAGGCTTTGATGAAGTAAGCCGTAAGGAGAATATTAGACGTATCGGGGAAGTTGCCAAGCTTTTTGTGGAAAGTGGTCAAATTGTACTTACAGCCTTTATTTCACCTTATAGAGAGGATCGCCAAGTTGTTCGAAAACTTGTGGAAGAGGGAGAATTTTTAGAGGTGTATGTTAGCTGCTCTGTAGAAACGTGTGAGCAGCGCGATCCAAAAGGTCTTTATAAAAAAGCTCGCAATGCAGAAATTGCTAATTTTACAGGTATTAGTGCGCCATATGAAGAACCAGAACATCCCGAATTTATTTTGGACACTGAGCGCTATTCTATTGAGGAATGTGTCGAGCAGCTCACGACGTTTTTAACGGCGAAGGGCTATATTTAAATGGTATATCGCCGATAAAAGTCCGCGAATCGCCGATTAAACTTGAGAAATCGCCGATAAAAGACAGTGAATCGCCGATAAACCTGCGGAGAGTAACGACATAGAAAAAGTGTTAGATTGATTGCAGTCAATCTAACACTTTTTGTTTTTGTTTAAGTCTTTTTATTTGATACCTTGTTCTTTTTTCATTTTATCAATCTCAGGACCTAGCTCGTCACGAACTGTTCCTTTCCAAGGTTTCACCCCTGCTATATAGGAGGAACGGGTCATAATATGTCCACCGACAGGGCCTGTAATAAAGAGAAACAATATACCGAGTAAAATACGAGGGTTAAAATGATCCTCGATAAGCCAAAAGTGAAAGAATACACCAATCAATACACACATAACACCGAGTGTTGCACTTTTAGAAGCGGCATGTGCCCGTGTATACAAATCTGGTAATCGAATGAGCCCTATAGCTGTTACGACGATAAATAGTACTCCGATAGAAATGAACAGAATAACTAAAGTATTAGCGAGAATTGTCACGTTTAATGATGTCTCCTTTCTCTATGAATTTAGAGAAAGCAACTGTACCGATGAACGATAAAATCGCTAACAATAATACAATTTCTAAAAAGAAGCTCGTTTCCACTAAAATCGAAAATAACGCGATTAATGAAATGAGTGATACCCCTAAGGAATCAAGTGCTACGACGCGATCGGACGCAGATGGTCCTTTCACCATACGGAAAATCACAGCTATCATTGATAAGCAAATCACTACGATCGCTGCAATAATAAACGTCATCATGATTTACTCACCTCCAAAATGGCTTTTTCAAAAGAGTCTCGGATGGATGCAATGGCATCGTCCACATCACTAATATCAATAGCATGGACAAACAATGTTTTGGCATCATCCGATACATGTACGACGACGGTTCCTGGTGTTAATGTAATGAGACTCGATAATAATGTAATTTCCCAATCTTCTTTTAAGACAGTTGGATAAGCAAAGAAGGCAGGTTGCATATCTAGCTTAGGTTTTAGCACAACTTTTAGTACTTGAATATTTGCTAATATTAACTCCTTAAAGAACAGGATCGTAAGTTTAATGATTGCCCATATACGGAAAACATAGAGCCTTTTAAAAAAGAATCTCCTCATAATCACGAGCAAAATAATACCGAGAATGAAGCCTACTATAAAGCCTGTTGCTGTATAGTTCGATGAAAGAAACATCCAAACGAAGGCAAGAGCAAAGTTTAAAATAATTTGAAATGCCATAGCTCTAATCCTCCTTCATTACAGCATCTATATAAATAGATGGGTCATTTAATAGTTTTGCAGCATCATCCATAAATGGTGTAATCCACTCTGAACCGACACCGTATGCTACTGTAATAAGCACTAATACGACAGTTGGCACAAAAAGGGTAGTATATACTTTTTTATCGACAGTACCTGTTGTTTCTTTTTCCTCACCCCAGAAGGCATAAAGGAAAATACGAATAACAGAAAGTAACACAAGTAAAGAGGAGGCTAAAATAAAAATACTACTCCACATGCTTCCAGCCTCAAAGCCCCCTTGAACGATTAACAGCTTGCCCACAAAACCACTAAGTGGGGGAATGCCAGCTAAACCGAAGGCAGCTATTAAATAAAACCAGCCTAGCACAGGGTACTTTTTCATAAGACCGCCCATCTTACGTAAATCTGATGTGCCTGTAATGTAAATGACAATACCAATCAACATAAAGAGAGCAGCTTTAATTAGCATGTCATGGATTAAGTAAAACATCGCACCCTTTAACGCTACTTCATTCATTTGAGATACACCAAATAAAATGACACCGACTGCAATTACAATGTTGTAGATAATAATAAGTTTGACATCGAAATAGGCAAGTGCCCCGATACAGCCTGCAATAATCGTTCCAATCGCTAATATCATTAACAAATGATGTGTATACGATAAATCATGGACGAAAAATAATGTATATGTGCGAGTAATCGCATAAACGCCAACTTTTGTTAAAAGTGCCCCAAATAGTGTTAACACAGGAATTGGTGCAGCTGCATATGAAGTTGGAAGCCAGAAGTAAAGCGGGAAAATCGCCGCTTTTAAACCAAATACCATTAAAAATAACACAGCAATAACGGTTATGATACCTGGCTGATTAATGTCGCTAATTTTCACTGCAATGTCTGCCATATTCAATGTGCCTACAACGGAGTAAAGAAAAGCTACCGTAATAACAAACAATGCAGAAGAAATGACATTGATTAAAATATATTTAATGGAGCCTTTCAGTTGTCCTTTTTCTCCACCTAGTACAATTAATAAATACGACGCCATTAACAGTACTTCAAAGAATACGAATAAGTTAAAAATATCCCCTGTCGTAAATGCGCCATTCACACCTGTTAAAATAAACATAATACCAGGGTAATAGAAAAAGCGTTCTCGCTCTTTTGTGATAGAACCAAAGCCATACCACACAACGAAGAATGCAATGAGCAATGTCGTTGTTACTAATAGTGCTGACATCATATCAGAAACCATTGTTATACCATAAGGTACTGGCCAATTCCCGAATGTCACCTTTTGCAGACCATCATGTTTTACTTTCATCAATAGGGAAATGGCTGATATGAAAGCGAGTAGGATTCCCAGTAAAGCAAACGAGCGCTGATATTTTAAATTTTTCTGCCCAAACATTAAAATCATACCGAAGAAGAACGGAATGATGATTGGTAGTAAAAGGAAGTTATTCATCCTCATCACTTCCTCTCATTAAACTAATATCATCAGTTTCTAGCTCCTGATACGAGCGATAGGCAAGTACTAGGAAGAAAGCCGTTACCCCAAAACTAATAACAATCGCGGTTAAAATTAAAGCTTGTGGTAAAGGGTCCGCAAATGTTTTGGCCCCATCTTTTAATACAGGAGGAGCTTCCCCTGTCAGTCCACCCATTGTTAAAATGAGTAAATGTGCACCGTGACTTAAAAGTCCAGTACCAATAATAATGCGTAATAAGCTTTTCGATAATATTAAATAAACAGCTGCCATAAACAAAAAGCCAATGACAAACGCCATAATTATTTCCATTATTCATCCTCTCCAATCGTTTGAATAATGGTCATCGTAACGCCAACAACAACCAAGTAAACACCGCTGTCAAAAAGCATGGCAGTGTGTAAGGATTGCTTACCTAGAAGCGGTAAATCGAAATAATCAAAGAAATGTGTGAAAAATGGTTTCCCTAAAAACATAGGGAATGCCGCTGTTGCAAGTGCCAATAATAAGCCCGTTGCAGTTAAATACGTATAGTTAATCGGTAAAACATTGCGTACAGTGTTTAAATCAAAGGCAAGTACTAAAAGCACGATGGCACTGGATGTTAAAAGTCCACCAACAAAGCCTCCACCTGGTGTATAATGACCAGCTAAAAAAATATGAATGGAGAAGAAGAAAATAATGAAGAATACAATTTTAGCTGTAAATTGTATTATCACATCATTTGTTTTCATGCGATTTCTCCTTTCTATTCATACGCAGCTTAATCATTGCTAAAATTGCCATTCCAGCAATACCTAACACGGTAATTTCAAATAATGTATCAAAGCCACGGTAGTCTACTAAAATAACATTGACGATATTGCCGCCACCCGCTAAAGAATAGACGGTTTCTTCGTAATATTTTGAGATAGTCGGCACAAGCTTTTGAGAATGTGCCGATAAAGCTATAAGCGTCACCATCACACCAACTGCGATGGAGATAACTGCACGATTTAACTGAAAGCGCATGCGTTCCTCACGTTTTCCGAGTTTCGGAAGATGATAAAACGCCAATAAAAATAATGCAACAGAAATAGTTTCAATTACTAGCTGTGTTAATGCTAAATCAGGTGCATTGAACATAACGAAGAATAATGCAACAGTGTAACCGACAGAGCCAAGTCCAATAATTGCTGTAAGACGTGACTTCGCAAAAATAGTTATCGCTGTGCCGATAATTAACACGACAATTAAAATTAATTGGTAAGATCGAATTGGTGCCGCACCTTCAAATGATAATGAAAAGGCATCCTTGGCAAATAATGTCCCAATGGAAATAACGGCAATAGCACTAAACATATACAATAAGTAGTGGCGCATTGAACCAGTCATATAAAGACGGGATACACGATTTAATCCGACATCTAAACCGTACATTGCTTTGTCATAGGCATTATTGAGCGTAAGAGCACGTGGGAATAGATTATAAATGCCTTGCCATTTAGGTAAGCCAACAAATAAAAGGACACCTATAATGACAATACCGATAGTCATGATTAATTCTGGTGTTAGACCCCCATGCCAGGCAGCCACGTGAATATTGATATCTTCAGGAAGATCATATAAAAAAGGCTGAATAGCTTGTACTGCTGGTTTGACAAACGTATCCCCAATAATATTAGGGATGAAGAAAATAATGACTACTAATGATGCTAAAATCATCGGTGATATTAGCATACCAATTGGCGCCTCATGTGGTTTATTCGTGTAAAGCTCTGGTTTATATTTTCCTGTAAATGTTCTAAATACAAAGTAGAAACTATAAATAAACGTAAAAATACTCGCTATCCAAGCAACGATAGGGAAGAGAACACCCCATGTATCAAAACCAAAAAATTCAAAATTTTGAAGTGCTAACATAGCTGTTAAAAACATTTCCTTACTTAGAAAACCATTAAATGGTGGTAAACCTGCCATTGAGAAGCTGCCAATAGCCGCCACTGTAAAGCTAAGCGGCATAATGCTCATTAATCCTCCAAGCTTACGAATATCACGAGTACCTGTTTCATGATCAATAATCCCCGCAATCATGAATAAGCTACCTTTAAATGTGGCATGGTTGATTAGGTGGAAAATGGCTGCAAAGGCCGCATATTTAAACACTGAATCAGCTGCACCGTTTACATGAAATGCAACTGCCCCAGCGCCGAGTAACGACATAATTAATCCAAGCTGACTGACAGTAGAAAATGCTAAAATTCCTTTTAAATCGGTTTGTTTTACTGCAAAGAACGAACCCCAGAATAGTGTTAACAAACCTATTCCTGTAACAAGCCAAACCCATAGCTCAGAAGCTGCAAAAATTGGTGTAAAGCGAGCAACTAAGTAAATGCCTGCTTTTACCATTGTTGCAGAGTGTAAGTATGCGCTGACAGGTGTCGGTGCTTCCATGGCATCTGGTAACCAAATGTAGAATGGGAATTGTGCAGATTTTGTAAATGCGCCTAGGAGTAATAAAACAAGTGCCCATGTGAACAATGGATGTTGCACTAGGTTTGGTGCCATTGCAATGAGTTCACGAATTGAATATGTTCCACCCATTAAATAAAGAAGGATAAATCCTCCTAACATCATTAAGCCGCCAAAGACTGTAATCATCATGGATTTTAGTGCACCAAAGCGAGAAGCATCACGTGTGTACCAATATCCAATAAGTAGGAATGATGAAATCGACGTTAACTCCCAGAAGAAGTACAATGAAATTAAATGGTCAGATTGTACAACCCCGAGCATTGCAGTCATAAATAATAATAAGTAAACATAAAAATTATGTAGTTTTTCTTTATGTTTATCTAAGTAGAAAATGGAGTAAAGCACAACGAGTGAGCCAATTCCTGTAATGAGTAACGAAAACAGTAAACTAAGTCCATCTAAATACGATACGATCGAAATATCGAGCGATGGAATCCAAGGTATCCCATCATAAAACACTTCTCCTTGGGCAACTCTCGCTATATAAGTTGCGTAAATAACGGCGAGTGTCGCAGGCACTGCAAGAACAAACCAGCCTGTGTGAATATTTTTAATGCTTTTATATATAAAAGGCACAAATATTGCAGCAAGCATCGGGATGAAAATATAGAGTACTTGTAACAAAAAAATCCTCCTTTATGCAGGTAAGTGTAATAATTATAACGTACTTTCGTAGGGAATGCATATGGCCTAACAGGATTTAGCTTGGATAGCAGGGGAATTTTAGCTATATTATAAATAGGAAGTTATCAAAAAAAAACAGAGGAAAAAATTTTTTATGAGGAACCCTTACATATATGGTTATTTACCATTAATTACAATTTTATTGTTTAGTTTAACGTTCGGTATGTATGCAGTAGGCGAAGCATTACAAATCTTCCAAGCAATCGGTGTTTATTCAGGAATGCGTGAATTTTTATCGGATTTTGAATTACGTGTATTATTGCTTGTTGTATTTGCAGTTATTTTTTTTATGGCAATTTCAGCGCTTAAATTAGTTGGAGAAACAATTCATGAACTAGGAATGTTATTTTTTTCAAAAGATAATGAAGGGGCAGCGGTAAGCCAAGCACGTGGAGGCTATGTCATTTTATTTATTGGAGCTATGTGTTCTGTCTTTGCTATTCAATCGATTTATGCATTAGCAGGTATATTCGTATTAACGATTTTTGTTTATTTCATTTATCTTATCTATAAAATGAGCCTTTTTATGTCCATGGGAGGAACGATTGGATTACTAATATTTGAGCTTTTCATGTGGACAATATTATTTTCGTTATTAGTTTATGTCATTTTAAAATTGTATAACGGTGTACTGGCAAGCCTTCCTTTTGCAAAATAGAGTGACAGGCACCGAAACAATTCTGAATTTTCACAGTGACAGGCACCGAAACAATTCTGAATTTTGTCAGTAGGAAATAACCAAGTAAAAACCCACTTAGACTCCTGCGGGAACGCACGCAAAGTAAGACGCAACAGGCGGCGCGATAGCGACGGTTGCGGCTTACAGAGTGCCCGCAGGAAAGCGAAGTGGGTTTTTACGCTATAAGAAGTCGTTTTTTGCAAGGAGATATTACTCTAGTAAAACATTAAATAGCTTGTGATGGATTTTATACGCTTCTAGTTTTTCCATTGGTTGAGGTTTATCATAGCCTAGCCAGACAGCGGCTGTATACTGATCATTTAAGCCCGCGAGCCAATAATCGCGGTAATCATTTGTCGTACCAGTCTTAGCCCCAACATAATTACTATTATTATAAACACCTTGCCCCGTCCCATTTGTTACAACCTCAGCAAGTAACTCCCGCATATATTTTACCGTTTTGGGCGACCATATTTGATCGCGTTCCGAATCCCAGCTATATAGCACGGTACCATCATTTGCCGTCACCTTGCGAATACTATGTGCCAAGACATATGAGCCATCAATAAAGCTTGTATAGGCATCTGCTAGCTCAAGTGCTGTGACACCGTATGTTAATCCACCCAATGAAGCGGCGTACGTATGATCCTTTGCTACGATGGAGCGGAAATGGAATCGATCAAGGTAACTAAATGCCGTCTCCACTCCAACAGCGTTAAAAAGACGAAGCGCGGAAGTATTATAACTATTACGGAATGCTGTACGAATAGTCACATCCCCATATTTATACCCCCCATAGTTTTGAGGGCAAAAAGAACCAACACAATAACTACCACCGTTTACGATGGAATCAGGCGTATGTGTGCTCGTTTCAAAAAAAGGTGCGTAGACAGCAAGTGGCTTAAATGCTGAACCAGGCTGTCTTGGTCCTTGAAAAGCTCGATGATAGTCAAACTTCTCGTAATTTTTACCAGCATATAGGCTGATAATTTCACGCGAAGTGTTATTAATAACAGCACCTGCTGCCTGCAATTCACCAGTTCCTAATATAGCTGTCATATGCTGTTCATCATGATTTTGTTTAGCTGGATCAAGGGCAGTATAAATAGTTAACCCATTTTGAAACAAAGTGTTGAGACGGTTGTCTAGTTGTGTTTGAATCGACTTTTTTTCTTCTTCACTTTGTGTATTTTGAAGTCGATCTTTGTAGCCCTCTTTTTCGGCTACAAGCCAACGTAGCTCTTGAAGAACATAAGTGCTATACATCGGATAGCTTTGCATCTTATTTTTGACATTTAATATTATTGGTGCTGCTTTATAAGAAGTGGCATCTTCTTTTGTAATAGCGCCACTTGCAGCGAGTGTATCGAGTAGCCGTTCCTGTCTTGCCTTTGTCTCATCAAAATTTTTTAATGGATTATAAAGTGATGGGTTGTTTGGAATAGCGGAAATAAAAGCAATTTCAGCAATTGATAAATCTTGAATTGATTTTTGAAAATAAAAAGTCGCGGCACTTCCGATGCCATAAACTTGGTTGCTAAAATAAGATTCATTTAAATACATTGTTAAAATTGCATCTTTATCGTATTTTTTTTCTAGTTCGTAGGCATAAAATAATTCCGTTAATTTACGTTCGTACGTTTTTTCATCAGATAGATAGCGCATTCGAACAAGCTGTTGTGTAATGGTACTGCCACCTTGTGATGTGGCATTAGCGTTAGAGTTTGCGACAACAGCACGAATAATGGCACTTAGATCGAAGCCGATATGTTCATAAAAGTCAGCATCCTCACTAGCAATAAAAATTTCCTGGGCAATTTGTGGAATTTCTTGCAGTGTTAATGGTTGTCGCCATTCGACATATTCTTCGCTAAAGGTTTGACCATTCTGATCTATTAATGTAACGGGAAGTTGAACTTGTACTTCAGGCACATCAATTGTCCCTTCGATTTGTTCTTCGTGCGCTTGAGCTGTATTCAACTCTGTTCGTATATTCGTTCCAATCCACCAAATGGTAGGTAAACATAGAGTAATAATAATAAAACCAAAAACCTTTTTCATATATGCCTCCAACTTTGAAAATAAGTCTTTCAACAGAATAGCATATTTTGGATGCTTTCCAAATACTCGTTGAGACCTATTTACGCAATACAAAACTATAAAAACAAATGACAGCGGTAGTCTGTTTCTTCCACCATTATTTTGGGTTATACTACCATAGGTACCAAGCAGAAGTTTCGCTGTTATCGCAAATATAATTGGTTGAACGATTGTAAAATTACAAAATTCGTCAATACTTAGATGGAGAAAACAGCTAGGAAGTATGTTAGACTAATATGAGGTCAGAAATGATCTAGGATGATCATTTTCATTGAAACTGAAATTTTACATTTAAAGGAGAGACTCCAATGTTTCCACAATTAACAACAGAAGTACAAGAAGGCGAAGTACTAGTAGAAATGAAAACAACTTTAGGTGCTTTAAAAATTAAACTATTTCCAAAACAAGCACCAAAAACTGTTGAAAATTTCTTAGGTCATGCAAAATCAGGTTATTACGATGGCATCATTTTCCACCGTGTTATTCAAGATTTCATGATTCAAGGCGGTGACCCTACTGGTACAGGTATGGGCGGTGAGTCAATTTGGGGTAACTCATTTGAAGATGAGTTTTCTGATGAATTATTTAACCTACGTGGTGCACTTTCAATGGCAAACGCTGGTCCAAACACAAATGGTTCACAATTCTTTATCGTACAAATGAAACACCTGCCAAGTGATATGTTACGCCAACTTCAAGGTGCTGGTTTCCCAGAAGAAATTATTGAGGCATATGCTAAAAACGGTGGGACACCATGGTTAGACCATAAACACTCTGTATTCGGTCATGTTGTAGAAGGTATGGATATCGTTGATAAAATTGCTGATGTAGCAAAAGATAACCGCGATAAACCGCTTGAAGATGTTAAAATTGAGTCAATTACAGTTTTTGAATAATAATTGTAAGGACGTGTAGAAAATATGGAACATTTAATGTATCAATTTTTATATTTCCCTGAAGATAAAACAGCGTACATTCCAGCAGCTTTCGAATTTTTAATCATGCTTATTTTATGTATAGGCGTATTTATGATTTTCCGTAAAATCTCTAAAAAGCAGGAATTAAAGTCTAAGGAAATCGAAACACGTATTTTAGCTGAACGAAATAGCACAAACAATCAACAAAACGTATAAAAAAAGCACTCTGCGAAAGAGTGCTTTTTTTATGTGCACAACCACCATTAAGTGACTGGCACTTTAAAGATTCAGAATTGTTTGAGTGACTGGCACGCAAGCTTAAAGCGAGCGACTGCATCTTTTACAGTATCAAATGAGCACGCGACGTTCATGCGTAGGAAGCCACGGCCTTCTTCACCATATTTTGAACCTGGTTCTAATGCAAGTTTTCCAACTTCAAGCAGTTGCTTCATTATTTCTTTTTCGTCGATGCCTAATTGACGACAATCAATCCACAGCAAGTATGTGCCTTGAGGTTTTGCAATGTGTATGCCAGGTAATTGCGTTAACTCGCTAATGACATAATCCATATTATTAGAAATATAAGGAAGTAACTCTTCTAGCCATGGTAATCCTTCAGTGTAAGCGGCTTGCAGAGCAATAGGAGCAAAGCTGTTTAATGATCCTTGACCACTGGCCATATTAACTGCCTCTAATAGAAGGCGTTTTTTCTTATCTGTTGCAATAATATAAGACACTTGGATACCTGCAAGGTTAAATGTTTTTGTCGGTGCCATACATGTAATTACACGATCGATTTCATCACCTGCAATTTTTGCAAGCGGAGTATGCTTGGCACCATCTAACATTAAATCTGCGTGGATTTCATCTGAAATAATTAGAACGTCATACTTTGCACAAAGACGAATAATCTCTTTTAGTGTGGCTTCATCCCATACATAACCACCTGGATTATGTGGGTTACACAATATGTAAGCTTTAATATCTTGGGCAAGTGTTTGTTCAAATGCCTCAAAATCATAGACAAACATACCGTCTTTTTCTACTAACGGACAAGTTACGACCTCACGACCATTGCTTTTTGGGATATTAAAAAATGGCGGATAGACAGGTGTTGAAATAAGTACCTTATCACCTACATTAGTCAATGCGGTTAGAATATTTGCTAATGCTGATACAACCCCGTGGCTAAAAGAAATGAATTCTTTTTCGATGTGCCAATTATAACGATTGTATTGCCAGTCAACTATAGACTGTTTTACTTCCTCACATACAAAGCCATAACCAAAAATGGCACCCTCCGCATGCTTTTGTAATGCCTTTGAAACAGCTGTTGGTGGAGCAAAGTCCATGTCTGCTATCCACATTGGTAATATTTCTGTCGTATCGTTTAGGCCATAAATTTTCTCCATTGCGTCCCATTTTACTGAGTTAGTATAGCGACGATTTAAAGTTTGATCGAAAATAGACAAGCAAATCACTCTTTTCTTTTTTTTTTACTATGGTATCATACCTATTAAGATTAAAGGATAATAGGTGAGTATTTTGGAAAATATAAAAATGAATCGAGCAGCCGTACATCTGCTAGCGGAGTGGGATCCTTTCCACATCGGAGCTGAGCATTATGATACAGAAACAGCAGATGTTGTTGCAGCATTACAAAGTATTGATGACCCCTCAGCACTTGCAAAGGTCATTCAAGAAACTTACGAGCACTCGTTTGAGCAATGGATTCCAATTGAAGATTGTGTTGCCATTTCATACAAACTAATTGCCATTAAGTTTGAAGCAAAATGCATTATTTAATCGACATATAGTGTTTTTCTATTGGAAATAGCTTGTAGGGCTAGCATTTATGCGAATTACCAGCTGCTTCCTTATAAAAGTGAGGTTGTCTTTACAATAGTAGACAACCTCATTTTCTTATTTAAATAACGGCAAAATCCCTTGGATGAAAATAAGAAAAATCGCAATAGGTGATACATAGCGAATTAACAAGTACCAAATGTTAAACATAAGGCTTGATGAAGCAAGCTCTTTACGGGAAATATCTTTTGTATAGTAATAGCCTGCAAAAATAGAAATAAGTAATGCACCAATTGGCATACCTACGCTATTTGTAAGGAAGTCTACAAAATCAAAAATTGAACGATCTAATAGTTGTACGTCAGAAAGAATGCCGAAAGATAGAGCACTTGGAATACCGAAGCCGAAAATAATAATACCGCCAATCCATGCAATTTTTTTACGCTTCTCTGGCTTGTCTCCTATAGCAATAGCTACTACAATTTCTAACATTGAAATTGAGGATGTCACTGTAGCAAACAATAAGAGAATAAAGAAAATTGTTAGGAAAAGACCACCAAGTGGCAATTGTTCAAAAACAGCAGGCAAAATAATAAAAACAAGTCCTGGTCCTTGGTCAGGTGTGTAGCCTAGCGCGAATACCGCTGGGAAAATAACTAAACCTGCAAGTAGCGAAATTATTATATTCATTGAAGCTACATTGATAGCAGAGTTACCAATCTTCTCGGTTTTTGGGAGGTAGGATGCGTACGTAATCATCACGGCAATACCGACACTTAATGAGAAGAATGCTTGTCCAAGTGCTTTCAAAAATGTTTCAGCATTTAAGTAAGACCAGTCAGGGACAAACATAAATTTTACGCCTTGCATTGCACCGTCAAGTGTTAAGGAACGGATAACTAACACAATGAAAAAAATGAATAATAATGGCATCATCCATGTACTAGCCTTCTCAATCCCACCTTTAATGCCTCCTGATACAATGGCGATTGTTAAAAGTAAAAATAACCCTTGTACAAGAATCGCTTCAAATGGGCTGGAGATGATATTGTTAAATAAATCAGCGTAATTTCCATCATTACTTGATAATTGGAAAGTCAAGGAACGCCCTAAATAACTTAAAATCCAACCGCCCACTACGCTATAGAAGGATAGTATCAAACCAGCAATAATCATGCCGCCCCATCCTATTAAGTACCATGGTTTTCCTGGCGCTTGTTCTTTGAATGACGTAACAGCATCCTTTTGCCCACGACGGCCAATCATAAATTCTGCGATTAACACTGGCAAACCGATGAAAAATGTACATAAAATAAACAATAAAATAAATACACTCCCACCGTTCGTTCCCGCCATATAAGGGAATTTCCAAATAGCTCCCAATCCAATGGCACTTCCAGCAGCAGCTAAAATAAATCCAATTTTTGATGTGAATTGATCTCGAGATGACACAAAAATAAAGCCTCCTTATACTAAAGTTCTATTTTACCGTAAAAACTTTATAACACAAGGCAAATTTCTGAAAATTGATTATAGATACTTTTTTTCTAACCACGTCCAAAAGGGAAGTTGAAGTTTTCGTGTAAAAGTGTCATTTTAACTGAACAAAAGCTGATGCAATCAGTTTTATTAACGTAAACTATGCTCTAGCATCAATTTAGTCAAAATGTAACAATTAGGAAGAATGGATCGTTACATAAAAAAGGGGGGATAACGAGTGAATGAGTCCGAATTAATCGAACGAGCACAACAAGGAGACAAAGATGCCTATATCGAACTAATTCGCATCCATCAGCGAACAGTTGAAAAATTTGCCTATCAATGTGGCGTACATAGCAGTGATTTAGCGGATGTTGCACAAGAAGTTTTTGTAAAACTGTACCGCTTTTTACATCAATTTAAGCAGGATCGATTTACGACATGGCTTTATAAAGTGACACTCAATGCTACGCGTGACTACTATCGTAAGGAGCAGCGTGAGCAGGCTAAGGAGGAACTGTTAAATGCTCAGCGACAAAATTATAGTCCTTCGGCTGAAAAACACGTATTGAATTTTGAGGAAGATCGATTATTACACCAAACTATTCAAGCACTTGATGAAAAATATCGCTATCCACTTGTATTGTTTTACTTTCATGAGTTGAAATACGAGGAAATTGCAGAGGTGCTTGGGATTTCTTTGTCGGCGGTCAAAGTACGAATTTTACGGGCAAAGGAAAAACTAAAAGTCTCTTTGACACAGGAGGGGAGTGTTGAAAATGGATGACAAACAATTTGATAAACGCATGGCACTATTGAAAAAATCTTATGACCGAATGGAACAACAATTAAATCCAGCAGATGTTTTCAAGCAAATCGAAGAAGAAGAAGCACTCGCAAAGCAAACGATTGCCACTCAAAAGAAGCCCTCCCCAAAATGGCAAAAGCCAGCAGTCTGGCTAGCGAGTATTGCAAGCGTATTGTTAGTTGGTCTGTTAGTGACGCTCTATACAATGAAACAGCAAGAAAATACCCAAACGGAAGTGCCGCAAAGTATTCCTGTAAAAGAGGCTGAAGAGGAAGATGCAGCCGACTATATAACGAAAAAATATAATAGTCGAAAAGAGGATATTAGAAGAGAATTAAAAGTTTCGAAAGATGAACTACAAGCATTTGAATTTATTCAAACAGCAGATACAATGTTAGATTTTTATATAGCAAATAACTTACATTCGTCCTCAAGTGATAGTGCACAGAATGTAGAAGAATACGTCTTATACTATTTAATGACTCCTAAAAGGGCTATAGAGACGATTAAAACATTTAACAATTTAACTTTTGATGAATCGTATGAAGTTTATAACCAATACGTTATTTCTGTTGAAGAGTTGGAGAATTTTTATAGTAAGCTACTAGAACCGTATAAACCACTACTGAAGAAAGCTGATGAAAAGCAATATCCATCAGATTTAAAAGCTATTATTGAAGCTGCTAACAATCAATATATGGAGCTGAAAATGGATGATAAAGGCTCGTTTTATTTTAAAGCGAACCCTATCGATGGAGAATTTGCACCAGCCTATATCAATCAATTACATCCGGATGTTTTTGGGTATTTTGAATATTTAAAAATGGGCTATTTATTATTAGTTGATGATTTACGCTATTCACGAGAAGAAACAGCAAAATCGCTTAAAGTAATGGAACGTACGTTATTAGCGGATGTCAATGCGGGTTCTCCCAACTACAAGTTATTACAAGAAACCTTTAAAAATACGTGGGTGGCTCTATTGCTAGGCACTAAACAATATCCTGCCTTAGCGGAAGATGGGCAACCTGATAAGAAATATTTAACGTTTTTACAAGAAGTGGCTGCAGGTAAGTATGGGGAGGTCATGAAAAAGACAGTTGCCACAATCTTAAAAGAATTCCAGCAAACTAATCACTCTCAAACATTATCGCAACTTGCAGCTTATGATATATGGACAATTCTTTTACAGACACGGGAAGAAACAGCAGGTTATATTAACGATAGTGATTTTAGTGTTGTTGATATGGATGATTCTCGTATCGAGCAAATTAAGGGAATATATGAGCAATACAAGCAAAATAGCGATGTAGCTATATTAAATCAACTTCGCCCAATAAATATTGCTGCACTCTACTTATATGCCATCTCCATTGACGATGAATCTTTGCAAAAGACTTTATTAATGCCGGATACCGAACTGTATACAAGTCCGTTGTTAAATACGATGAAAGACTTAGATATGTTTAGTCAGCTAGGTGAGTACGATGGGATTTATCCAATTGTAGCTGCTCGTGTTGCTGTCAATAAACAAGATCAGTACGGTAGGCAATTTCTTATAAAATTTTCAAAACAAGAGGAAGGCTATTATCGTATAACGGAGATCATTGATTAGTGGGACGATTTTTTGCTCCAGATATTGACGTATGTTATAATTTAACGTGATATATACGTAGCAAACATATAGAAAGTGGGCAAAGGTTATGGCAAAAAAATATGAATTAGGAGACGTATTGACCGGAAAAGTTACAGGTATTCAACCGTACGGTGCGTTTGTAGCACTTGATGACGATACACAAGGGCTCGTGCATATTTCTGAAATTACGTACGGCTTTGTAAAAGACGTCAGTGAGTTTTTATCAGTAGGGCAAGAGGTCGAAGTGAAGGTACTTGAAATCGATGAAGCGGCCGAAAAAATTAGTTTATCGATCCGTGCCTTACAAGAACGCCCAGTAGCAATAAGAAAAAAAGACGCAACACCACGGAAATCATTACAGGATCGTGTAGATGAATCCGATGCAAATGGCTTCAATTCCCTAAAAGATAAACTACAGGACTGGATCGAACAGTCAGGACATTAAAAAACGAGGATGCTTCCATGAGAAGGCATCCTCGTTTTTTATAAACAGTATTAGAATTAATCCTTTTTCATCTTCCGTATGCGATACTGCAAGTTTTGGCGACTCATGCCAAGTGCACCAGCAGCCTTTGTTATGTTACCTTCATATAGATTTAAGACATTTTGCACATAATAGGATTCGGCTTCTCGTAAATAAGCATCGAGCGGCATGACATCATTTTGCTGTTGGAACATGAAAAATTCAGGTTCGCGTTCAGAAGTATCCTGGCTTTGCACTTTAAAACGAAAATGAACTGGGAGTAAATCGAATGTAACAGTTGTTTCAGTTGTCATAAATGACACAATTTCATCAAGTAATAATTCGAGTTCTTTTAGATTGCCAGGCCAATCATACTGTAAGAATAAAGCTTGTACATCAGGTGCTAGTTCTTTTACGTTTGATGCAAAGCGCTCACGATGGCGACTAAAGTAATCATCCACAAACGGTAAAATATCTTCTTTTCGGTCTGTTAAATTAGGAATGGTGATAGACATGGTTGCAAAGAAATAATACAAAGATTTTGAAAGCTTTTTCTCCGCTATCAATGTAATTGGATCACTGCCGACACTACCAATCAGCATATATTTTGATTGTGGAAGGGACTGTAATAGTTCGAGTAATTGCTCCTGAATGGGGAGGCTTAAAAAATCGATGCGTTCAAAGAAAAATGTATATGCTTTATCATCCTGCAAAAGCTCTTCCATTTTATCAAGCACTGATTTTGCTGAACGTCGACTAAACAGTGTAACGAAAGCTTCAGGATCAGACGAAGCGGCATGATGAATACTTTCTGCAACTAAATCTTTTCCAGTACCAGACTCTCCGATGAGCAATATAGGTAATTTTACTGCGGCAGCTTTTTTAGCATTTACAATTACTTGTTGCATCGTCTCTGAAACAGCAGTAATCATATCAAAAGTTAAAGGCTCACCATATCGACGGAGTGGCTGATATACTAATTTTTCTAAAGATGTTATATCACGTGCAAATTCTATAGCACCGATTAGTTGATTGTTTTTAAAAAGTGGAAAAGTATCGTTAATCGTTGTAATTTCATGACCATTTTTATTCCAATAGGTTTGTTTCACATTCATTTCTTGTAAGCCTGTTTGTAATACCCGCATCAAAGTACTTTCATGTTGACGGAAGGAAAACAACTCAATAATTGAACGATCTGCTAATTCATCAAAATGAAATCCTTCAATTTCTTTCATTTTTGAATTATAGATAATTGTTTTACCTGTTTCGTCAATCGCATGTATACCAACGGATACATTAGTTGCAATAAACTCATAAAAGGGTAATAAGGGTTCAGAATTTTTCATAAAATGTGCACCTCAAAAATTTTTTACTTGAAATATGCAACGAAATTTTGCATTATAATAAGTGTAAGAATATTTTATACGCAAAAATATTTTGCGTCAATGTTTTTTGCACACTAAATATTTACAGCTCACAAAAGGAGGATATAGTATGATTCCATACAAACACGAACCATTTACAGATTTTTCTCAAGAGGCAAACTACAACGCTTATTTAGAGGCATTAAATAAAGTTGAAGGTTATTTAGGTCAAGACTATCCACTAATCATTGGCGGAGAACGTATTACAACAGAAGATAAAATTGTTTCATATAATCCAGCAAAGAAAACAGAAGTAATCGGTCGCGTTTCAAAAGCAAGCAGAGAATTAGCTGAAAAAGCGATGCAAGCAGCAGATGAAACATTTAAAACTTGGAAAAAAGTAGACCCAGCTATTCGTGCTGACGTGTTATTCAAAGCAGCAGCAATTATCCGTCGCCGCAAACATGAATTCTCAGCACTTTTAACAAAAGAAGCTGGTAAACCTTGGAATGAAGCAGATGCTGATACAGCAGAAGCAATTGACTTCCTTGAATACTATGGTCGCCAAATGTTACGTATTAAAGACGGCCAACCAGTAGAAAGCCGTCCAGGCGAATACAACCGTTACGATTATATTCCATTAGGTATTGGTATTGTTATTTCACCATGGAACTTCCCATTCGCTATTATGGCTGGTACGACAGTTGCAGCTTTAGTAACAGGGAACACAGTATTATTAAAGCCAGCTTCAACAACACCAGTTGTTGCTTATAAATTTATCGAAGTTTTAGAAGAAGCGGGACTACCTGCAGGTGCAGTTAACTATGTACCAGGTTCAGGTGCAGAAGTTGGGGATTACTTAGTAGATCATCCAAAAACACGCTTCATCAGCTTCACAGGTTCTCGTGATGTAGGCTTACGTATTAACCAACGTGCTGCAACACATAACGATGGTCAAATTTGGATTAAACGTGTTATCGCTGAAATGGGCGGTAAAGATACAATCGTAGTTGATAAAGAAGCAGACTTAGAATTAGCTGCACAATCAATCGTAAAATCAGCTTTCGGTTTCTCAGGACAAAAATGTTCAGCATGTTCTCGTGCCGTTATTGTAGAAGATGTATATGATACAGTTGTTAACCGTGTAGCGGAGCTTACAAATGCGTTAACAGTTGGTGACCCAGCTGACAATAGCAACTTCATGGCGACAGTTATTGACCAAGCAGCATTTAATAAAATTACTGAATACATTGAAATTGGGAAAGGTGAAGGTCGCCTTGTAGCAGGTGGTACAGCTGATGATTCAGTTGGTTACTTCATCAACCCAACAGTATTCGCAGACGTAGACCGTTCTGCTCGTATTATGAAAGAAGAAATCTTCGGACCAGTTGTGGCAATTGCGAAAGCAAAAGATTTCGATGAAGCAATCGAAATTGCAAACGACACAGAGTACGGCTTAACAGGTGCAGTTATTACAAACAATCGTATGAACTTAGAAAAAGCTCGTGAAGATTTCCATGTTGGTAACTTATACTTCAACCGTGGTTGTACAGGTGCTATCGTTGGTTACCAACCATTTGGTGGCTTCAACATGTCAGGTACTGACTCAAAAGCTGGTGGCCCAGACTACCTACAACTTCATATGCAAGCAAAAACAACTTCAGAAATGCTTTAATTTTTACTGATTTGAGTGGCATAAAACCACATGTTCAAAGATGGATTGTTTAAATAAGAAGAAAGAGCTAGCAAAGCCTCGTAGATTGTAATACCTACGAGGCGTGCAGCTTCATTAATAGCAGACGAATTTTCATGTTGTTTCTATTAAATAGCTCCTTTATTAAAACTGTTAAACAGACCAATCTTTTTTGATTTTCATTTTAAGTTAGTAGGGAGAGAATGCTATATGACAAAATCACAACAAGTTATTGAACAAACACAAAATTACGGTGCTGCAAACTATCATCCACTGCCAATCGTTATTGCAGAGGCTGAAGGTGCTTGGGTTAAAGATCCAGAAGGAAACAAATACTTAGATATGTTATCAGCATATTCTGCAGTGAATCAGGGGCATCGCCATCCGAAAATTATTGCTGCATTAAAAGAACAAGCTGATAAAGTAACTTTAACTTCTCGTGCATTTTATAGTGAAAACTTAGGTGAATGGTATGAGTTAGTAGGTAAATTAACAAATAAACAAATGGTTTTACCTATGAATACAGGTGCAGAAGCTGTAGAAACTGCATTTAAAGCTGCTCGTCGTTGGGCTTATGATGTAAAAGGCGTAGAAGAAGGTAAAGCAGAACTAATCGCTTGTAACGGAAACTTCCACGGACGTACGATGCTAGCAGTATCTTTATCATCTGATGAAGAATACCGTCGTGGCTTCGGACCAATGTTACCAAATATCAAACTTGTTGATTATGGTAATTTAGAAGCGTTAAAAGCTGCAATTACACCGAATACAGCTGCATTTTTAATTGAGCCAATTCAAGGTGAAGCTGGTATTGTTATTCCACCAGAAGGCTTCTTAAAAGCTGCACGTGAATTATGCCGTGAAAATAATGTTTTATTTATTGCGGATGAAATTCAAGCTGGTTTAGCTCGTACAGGTAAAATGTTTGCATGTGATTGGGAAGAAGTAGAACCTGATATGTACATCCTTGGTAAAGCATTAGGTGGCGGTGTATTCCCTATTTCTTGTGTAGCTGCTAATCGTGAAATTTTAGGTGTCTTCAATCCTGGTTCTCACGGTTCAACTTTCGGAGGAAATCCATTAGCGTGTGCGGTTTCTATCGCATCTATTAAAGTTTTATTAGATGAAAAATTAGCAGAGCGCTCACAAGAACTTGGTGAATATTTCAAAGGTAAACTACGTGAAATTAACAACCCAGTGATTAAAGATGTTCGTGGCCGTGGTTTATTCATCGGTATGGAATTAACAGAAGCTGCTCGTCCATATTGTGAAAAACTAAAAGAATTAGGTTTATTATGTAAAGAAACACATGATACTGTAATTCGTTTTGCTCCACCACTAGTTATTTCTCAAGAAGATTTAGATTGGTCTATTGCTCAAATTGAAAAAGTATTTAAACTTTAACAAAATGTTCACATTTTAATTAAGAAGTGTGTTACAATGATGCCGATATACAATCATTAAAAAAAACAAAGAGGCGATTTAAAATGTCTGAAAACTTAAATCTGTTCACATCAACTCAAGATGTTATTCAAGAAGCTCTTAATAAACTAGGCTATGACGAAGCAATGTATGAACTACTAAAAGAACCGCTTCGTATGCTACAAGTCCGCATTCCAGTTAAAATGGATGATGGAACTACAAAAGTATTTACTGGTTACCGTGCACAACATAATGATGCAGTAGGACCAACTAAAGGTGGAGTACGTTTCCATCCAGCTGTATCCGAAGAGGAAGTTAAAGCGCTTTCAATGTGGATGACATTGAAATGTGGAATTGTAGATCTACCATATGGCGGAGGTAAAGGCGGTGTCATCTGTGACCCACGTCAAATGTCTATGGGTGAAATCGAACGTCTAAGCCGTGGTTATGTTCGTGCGGTTAGTCAAATCGTTGGACCAACAAAAGATATTCCTGCTCCAGACGTATTTACGAATGCACAAATTATGGCATGGATGATGGATGAATACAGTCGTATGGACGAATTCAACTCTCCAGGTTTCATTACTGGTAAGCCACTAGTTCTTGGTGGTTCTCAAGGTCGTGACCGTGCAACTGCTCAAGGTGTAACAATCGTTATCGAAGAGGCTGCGAAAAAACGTGGTATCGACATTAAAGGTGCTCGCGTTGTAATCCAAGGTTTTGGTAACGCAGGTAGCTTCTTAGCTAAATTCATGAATGATTTAGGTGCCAAAGTAATTGGTATTTCTGATGCTTACGGTGCACTTCATGATCCTGAAGGTTTAGATATCGACTACTTATTAGATCGTCGTGATAGCTTCGGAACAGTAACAACTTTATTTGAAAACACAATTTCAAATAAAGATCTTTTAGAGCTTGATTGTGATATTTTAGTTCCAGCTGCAATTGAAAACCAAATTACTGCAGACAATGCGCATAATATTAAAGCAAACATTGTCGTTGAAGCAGCAAATGGCCCAACAACTTCAGAGGCGACTAAAATTTTAACAGAGCGTGGCATTTTACTTGTACCAGACGTATTAGCATCTGCTGGTGGTGTTACAGTTTCTTACTTTGAATGGGTACAAAATAACCAAGGTTATTACTGGACTGAGGAAGAAGTAGAAGAACGCCTTTACAAAAAAATGGTTGATGCATTTGAAAATGTTTATACAACTGCGACTACACGTAACATCAATATGCGCTTAGCTGCATATATGGTTGGTGTGCGCCGTACTGCAGAAGCATCTCGCTTCCGTGGTTGGGTTTAATCAATAGATATTTAAAAAGACATTCCTAATTAGGGATGTCTTTTTTTATGTAAAAACTTAAATGCCGTTAATTTGAGCTATAGGGCGCTTTCGCTCAGCACAACGTAAACCGTCACCTCGCTGTCGATGTCGCATACAAGTTGTTTGTGCAGACGAAGTGGATTTTCCTTTAGTATGCATCGAAATTGTGTGAGTGCCTGTCACCCATTGCATTTTTTGGTTTTAAATCTTTGCTTTCTGCATTGTAATTATGAGAAAATCCAACTAGAAAGGGGCGAATTCAATGGATTCATTTACATTTTTTAACCCAGTAAAATTACACTTTGGTGAAGATGCGCTGGAAAAATTACCGAAAGAGTTAGCGCAGTATGGAAGTAAGGTGCTAATGGTTTACGGTGGAGGTAGTATCAAGAGTAATGGTGTATACAATGCTGTTATTGAGAAGCTACAACAAGCAGATAAAACAGTATTTGAATTAAGTGGGGTAGAGCCTAATCCGCGAGTAGAAACGGCGCGAATTGGTATTGAGATTTGTAAAAAAGAAGGTATTGATCTTGTGCTTGCTGTTGGTGGCGGCTCTGTCATTGACTGTTCTAAATTAATTGTTGCTGGTGCTAAATATGATGGCGACGCATGGGATATTGTTAAACGAAAAGTATTAGTTCAAGATGCTTTGCCACTTGGAACAGTTTTAACATTAGCTGCTACAGGATCCGAAATGAATTCAGGCTCTGTTATTACAAATGCAGCAACAGAAGAAAAGTTAGGGTGGGGTAGTCCTGCTGCGTTCCCTAAATTTTCGATTTTAAATCCAGCATACACAGTGTCAGTACCGAAAAATCATACGGTTTACGGTATGGTCGATATGATGTCCCATGTTTTGGAGCAATATTTCCACAACACGACGAATACGCCTGTGACTGATGAAATGTGTGAGGGTGTTTTACGAACTGTTGTGACGACAGCACCTAAATTACTAAAAGATTTAGAAGATATTTCATTACGTGAAACGATTTTGCTAGCTGGAACGATTGGTTTAAATGGTTTCTTATCAATTGGCTCACGCGGAGATTGGGCATCACATAATATTGAGCATGCGGTATCAGCAATTTATGATATACCTCATGCTGGTGGTTTAGCCATTTTACAACCTCATTGGATGAGATTAAATGTGCCTGTAAACCCAGAACGTTTTGCAGGTTTAGCCACTCGCGTTTTCGGTGTAGATGCGACAGGAAAAACGGCAGAAGAAATTGCTTATGAGGGAATTGATCGTTTGTCAGCATTTTGGACTTCTTTAGATGCGCCAAACCGTTTAGCTGATTATAATATCGATGATTCGAAATTCGATCAAATTATTGAACATGCAATGCAAAACGGACCTTTTGGTAACTTTAATAAGCTACAAGAAGACGATGTTCGTACAATTTTACAAAACGCATTATAAAAATAAAGCCAATTGCCAGTATAGGCAATTGGCTTTAATGTTATTGTTTTTTATAGGCAATTGAAGGTCTTTCACCGACGTGCACCCAGTTAACTTTACCATCATCTTCATCAAATAAAATAGCTACTTTTGAGACGCCTTTTTGACTTAGAATGACTTCTGTTAAATGATCGCGGACATCATCTAGAAAGGCAAGTGATAAATTTGCATCTGCTTCAGCGACTAATTCAACATGTAAAAATTCGCCTTCTTTTACAACCTCTAAGCGGAAAATATCTTTAATATTAGGATCATCCATTACGAGATGGGCGATATGATTGAGCATTTCTTCATCTGTTTCACCAATTACCCCGCGAGCGTTATCTAAGAAAACCTTTCCGACTACATAAAACATCATACAGCCGATAATAATTGAAACAAGTCCTTCGATTCTCGTCCAACCTGTAAAATGTGCAATTAAGATAGCGACAAAGGCTAAAACATTACCACCTGTTGCTACTAAATCTTCCATAAAAACTAATTTTGTAGCAGGCTTGGCACGATTTAAAAAACCAAATGCTTTTGGAATAGACATCATACCAGCTTTTTCTTGTCCTGCTTCGTGAAGTACTTCGACTGCCGCTTTGGCAAGAACAGTTCCTTCTAATACAATCCCGATAAATAAAACACCAAGTGCAATCAGCATTCCTTTTGATTCACCAGAAGGATGCATAAAATGATGCCAGCCTTCTTTTATCGTCTCGTAAGAAAGAATAGCTACAATTATAACGGCAAACAGGCAAACTAGATTGACGATTCGACCAAAGCCCCCAGGGAATTTTTTTGTAGGGGCTTTTTTAGATAACGCTGAACCAATATATACGAATAGTTGGTTTGCTGCATCTCCAAGTGAGTGCATCATTTCGGCAAACATAGCGACATTGCCTGTGAAAAAGAAGGCAATTCCTTTTATGATACCTAAAAATGCGTTGACAAATGCAGCCATTAATGAAGGCTTATTACCTTCCTTGAGTAGTTTTAATATTTCTGTCATTAAAGAATCCTCCAGCTAGTTTAAAATTTCCATTTCAATTTTTTCAATATAAGGTAAGGTACGTAATGAACGATAAAACGACAGTAAGTTATCTGAGACAATCAACGATAAACGGAAATCTAATTCGTGTAACACTTGATTATTACCTAAAGGAATGTCTTTTATACGAATGTTTTCAATTACAATATTGCTGTCCTTTAAAAATAGAAGGAATGATTCCGTGTTACTATCATCATCAATTTGAATTTTTAACGAAACTTCTCGCATACGAATTCTTTTTGGTCCAATCTTCATAAGAAATGGAGACAATACTTCAATACCGAACACAATAATAATTACAGCTAAAGTAGCATCCATATAGAAGCCTGCGCCAACAGCAATTCCGATACCAGCAGCTCCCCAAATCATAGCAGCGGTAGTTAAACCCGAAATGCTATCATTACCGCGTCTTAATATGACTCCCGCTCCAAGAAACCCAATGCCACTTACTATTTGGGCTGCCAGACGAAGAGGGTCCATCGTTATATTAATGTCTGTTCTTGGAGGAGTTGAGTATGCGGTCTCAATCGAGATAATTGTAAGTAAGCAGCTGAATGTAGCAATAACTAAACTGGTTTTTAATCCAACAGGTTTCTTTTTTAATTCCCTCTCAATGCCGATTACTAAACTTAATGTGGCTGCAATAACTAATTTTATGCCAACTTCATATGTAATCATATTCTCCAATAATGTTTCCAAACGCACCCCTCCATTTATATTTCGTATTGCTAAGAGATATGCAAGCTGTCATTATTATATGTACATTACTTTTTTGTATTGTACATCATGAAAGTAATGATGTATAAGCTTTTTTTCTGGAGGTCGATTTCAATGAATGAACCAAAGATTCATCCGTATATCCCAATTTTTATTGGCGTTATATCAGTATCTTTATCAGCCATTTTTGTAAAATTAGCAAATGCGGAGTCGGGTGTTATTGCTTTTTATCGTATGTTGTTTTCTGTCATAATCATGGCACCGTTATTTTTCATGAAATATACGAAAGAATTAAAGCATTTATCTAAGAGGGATTGGCTTTTTTCTTCAATTGCTGGAGTATTTTTAGCATTTCACTTTATTTTGTGGTTTGAATCACTAAATTACACATCTGTTGCAAGTTCAACTGTGCTTGTGACACTTCAGCCACTTTTTGCGTTTGTCGGTACATACTTTTTCTTTAAAGAGGCTATTACTTTAAAAACCATTCTAGCCGGAGCAATTGCCATCGTTGGTAGTGTATTAATTAGCTGGGGGGATTTTAAGCTTAGTGGCTCTGCTTTCTATGGAGATATGCTTGCATTAATTGCTTGCGCACTTATTACAACCTATCTTTTATTTGGCCAGGATGTACGAAAACGACTTTCACTTGTAACCTATACAATGATTGTTTACGTAGTGAACACAATTACATTGTTTTTCTATGTACTAATAAAAGGGGAATCATTCGGTCCTTATTCTACGATGGACTGGACGTGGTTTATTTTATTAGCCATTGTTCCTAATTTATTAGGTCATACTTTATTTAATTGGTCTATTAAATATGTTAGTACGAATGTGGTATCAATTGCTATTTTATTCGAGCCAATTGGAGCAGCTATTTTAGCTCTTATTATTTTCAAAGAGTATTTAATCGCAACACAGATTGTTGGTGGATTAGTTGTAATAGTAGGGATTCTATTGTTTGTAGTGGACGAGAAAAAGATTTTAAAGTTTTTTAAGAAAAAAGCTTGATTTTTATATTGCTATATTATATATTATTACTTGTCCTTAACAAGAGGGACGGCTTGAAAATAACGATTTAAAAAAGTTGTTGACTTCTTGTTAAAAACAAGTTATATTAATAAAGTCGCTAAAAACAAGCGACTATGAAATGAACCTTGAAAACTGAACAAGCAAAACGTAATCAATATAGTTTTTAGTAGCTAACTTCGTTAGTGAACGAAACAAAATTTTGGACATCAAAATTGATGCCAGCAAAACAATTTGAGCTAATCAAATTTCTTTTATGGAGAGTTTGATCCTGGCTCAGGACGAACGCTGGCGGCGTGCCTAATACATGCAAGTCGAGCGGACAGATAAGGAGCTTGCTCCTTTGACGTTAGCGGCGGACGGGTGAGTAACACGTGGGCAACCTACCCTATAGTTTGGGATAACTCCGGGAAACCGGGGCTAATACCGAATAATCTTTTGTCTCTCATGAGACAATTCTGAAAGACGGTTTCGGCTGTCGCTATAGGATGGGCCCGCGGCGCATTAGCTAGTTGGTGAGGTAACGGCTCACCAAGGCAACGATGCGTAGCCGACCTGAGAGGGTGATCGGCCACACTGGGACTGAGACACGGCCCAGACTCCTACGGGAGGCAGCAGTAGGGAATCTTCCACAATGGGCGAAAGCCTGATGGAGCAACGCCGCGTGAGTGAAGAAGGATTTCGGTTCGTAAAACTCTGTTGTAAGGGAAGAACAAGTACAGTAGTAACTGGCTGTACCTTGACGGTACCTTATTAGAAAGCCACGGCTAACTACGTGCCAGCAGCCGCGGTAATACGTAGGTGGCAAGCGTTGTCCGGAATTATTGGGCGTAAAGCGCGCGCAGGTGGTTTCTTAAGTCTGATGTGAAAGCCCACGGCTCAACCGTGGAGGGTCATTGGAAACTGGGAGACTTGAGTGCAGAAGAGGATAGTGGAATTCCAAGTGTAGCGGTGAAATGCGTAGAGATTTGGAGGAACACCAGTGGCGAAGGCGACTATCTGGTCTGTAACTGACACTGAGGCGCGAAAGCGTGGGGAGCAAACAGGATTAGATACCCTGGTAGTCCACGCCGTAAACGATGAGTGCTAAGTGTTAGGGGGTTTCCGCCCCTTAGTGCTGCAGCTAACGCATTAAGCACTCCGCCTGGGGAGTACGGTCGCAAGACTGAAACTCAAAGGAATTGACGGGGGCCCGCACAAGCGGTGGAGCATGTGGTTTAATTCGAAGCAACGCGAAGAACCTTACCAGGTCTTGACATCCCGTTGACCACTGTAGAGATATAGTTTTCCCTTCGGGGACAACGGTGACAGGTGGTGCATGGTTGTCGTCAGCTCGTGTCGTGAGATGTTGGGTTAAGTCCCGCAACGAGCGCAACCCTTGATCTTAGTTGCCATCATTTAGTTGGGCACTCTAAGGTGACTGCCGGTGACAAACCGGAGGAAGGTGGGGATGACGTCAAATCATCATGCCCCTTATGACCTGGGCTACACACGTGCTACAATGGACGATACAAACGGTTGCCAACTCGCGAGAGGGAGCTAATCCGATAAAGTCGTTCTCAGTTCGGATTGTAGGCTGCAACTCGCCTACATGAAGCCGGAATCGCTAGTAATCGCGGATCAGCATGCCGCGGTGAATACGTTCCCGGGCCTTGTACACACCGCCCGTCACACCACGAGAGTTTGTAACACCCGAAGTCGGTGAGGTAACCTTTTGGAGCCAGCCGCCGAAGGTGGGATAGATGATTGGGGTGAAGTCGTAACAAGGTAGCCGTATCGGAAGGTGCGGCTGGATCACCTCCTTTCTAAGGATATTTTCGGAATACAAACCTTGGGTTTGTAAGATTACGTTTTGCGTTCAGTTTTGAAGGTTCATCATTAGATGAAACACTTCAAAACTTGTTCTTTGAAAACTGGATAAAACGACATTGAAATTGTAACAAACACATTTATTTTTTAAATTAAGTTTTTTAGGCTTAATAACTAGGTTAAGTTATTAAGGGCGCACGGCGAATGCCTTGGCACTAGGAGCCGAAGAAGGACGGCACTAACACCGATATGCTTCGGGGAGCTGTAAGTGAGCTTTGATCCGGAGATTTCCGAATGGGGGAACCCACTACGTTTAATCGCGTAGTATCTTGACGTGAATACATAGCGTCTTGAAGGCAGACCCAGGGAACTGAAACATCTAAGTACCTGGAGGAAGAGAAAGAAAAATCGATTCCCTGAGTAGCGGCGAGCGAAACGGGAAGAGCCCAAACCAAGAGGCTTGCCTCTTGGGGTTGTAGGACACTCTATACGGAGTTACAAAGGAATGAGTTAGATGAAGCGACTTGGAAAGGTCCGCCAGAGCAGGTAAAAGCCCTGTAGTCGAAAGTTTATTCCCTCCAGAGTGGATCCTGAGTACGGCGGAACACGTGAAATTCCGTCGGAATCCGGGAGGACCATCTCCCAAGGCTAAATACTACCTAGTGACCGATAGTGAACCAGTACCGTGAGGGAAAGGTGAAAAGCACCCCGGAAGGGGAGTGAAAGAGATCCTGAAACCGTGTGCCTACAAGTAGTTAGAGCCCGTTAATGGGTGATAGCGTGCCTTTTGTAGAATGAACCGGCGAGTTACGATTACGTGCGAGGTTAAGCTTTAGAAGGCGGAGCCGCAGCGAAAGCGAGTCTGAATAGGGCGAATTAGTACGTGGTCGTAGACCCGAAACCAGGTGATCTACCCATGTCCAGGGTGAAGGTGAGGTAACACTTACTGGAGGCCCGAACCCACGCACGTTGAAAAGTGCGGGGATGAGGTGTGGGTAGCGGAGAAATTCCAATCGAACTTGGAGATAGCTGGTTCTCTCCGAAATAGCTTTAGGGCTAGCCTCGTGATGAGAATACTGGAGGTAGAGCACTGTTTGGACTAGGGGGCCATCCCGGTTTACCGAATTCAGACAAACTCCGAATGCCAGATATTTATACACGGGAGTCAGACTGCGAGTGATAAGATCCGTAGTCAAAAGGGAAACAGCCCAGACCACCAGCTAAGGTCCCAAAGTAATCGTTAAGTGGAAAAGGATGTGGCGTTGCACAGACAACCAGGATGTTGGCTTAGAAGCAGCCATCATTTAAAGAGTGCGTAATAGCTCACTGGTCGAGTGACGCTGCGCCGAAAATGTATCGGGGCTAAACGATTCACCGAAGCTGTGGATTGACATCTACGATGTCAGTGGTAGGAGAGCGTTCTAAGTGCGTTGAAGTCAGACCGGAAGGACTGGTGGAGCGCTTAGAAGTGAGAATGCCGGTATGAGTAGCGAAAGACGGGTGAGAATCCCGTCCACCGTATGACTAAGGTTTCCTGAGGAAGGCTCGTCCGCTCAGGGTTAGTCGGGACCTAAGCCGAGGCCGATAGGCGTAGGCGATGGACAACAGGTTGATATTCCTGTACCACCTCCTCACCGTTTGAGAAATGGGGGGACGCAGTAGGATAGGGTAAGCGCGCCGTTGGTTGTGCGCGTCCAAGCAGTAAGGCGTGTGTGTAGGCAAATCCGCACACTGTAACGTTGAGCTGTGATGGCGAGTCCGTATGGACGAAGTTCCTGATTTCACACTGCCAAGAAAAGCCTCTATCGAGGTGAGAGGTGCCCGTACCGCAAACCGACACAGGTAGTCGAGGAGAGAATCCTAAGGTGTGCGAGAGAACTCTCGTTAAGGAACTCGGCAAAATGACCCCGTAACTTCGGGAGAAGGGGTGCTCTTGAGCGTGCAAGCGCACGAGAGCCGCAGTGAATAGGCCCAGGCGACTGTTTAGCAAAAACACAGGTCTCTGCAAAACCGTAAGGTGACGTATAGGGGCTGACGCCTGCCCGGTGCTGGAAGGTTAAGAGGAGTGGTTAGCGCAAGCGAAGCTGCGAATTGAAGCCCCAGTAAACGGCGGCCGTAACTATAACGGTCCTAAGGTAGCGAAATTCCTTGTCGGGTAAGTTCCGACCCGCACGAAAGGCGTAACGATCTGGGCACTGTCTCAACGAGAGACTCGGTGAAATTATAGTACCTGTGAAGATGCAGGTTACCCGCGACAGGACGGAAAGACCCCGTGGAGCTTTACTGTAGCCTGATATTGAATTTTGGTACAACTTGTACAGGATAGGTAGGAGCCAGAGATCTCGGAGCGCCAGCTTCGAAGGAGGCGTCGGTGGGATACTACCCTGGTTGTATTGAAATTCTAACCCATGCCCCTTAGCGGGGCAGGAGACAGTGTCAGGCGGACAGTTTGACTGGGGCGGTCGCCTCCTAAAAGGTAACGGAGGCGCCCAAAGGTTCCCTCAGAATGGTTGGAAATCATTCGTAGAGTGTAAAGGCACAAGGGAGCTTGACTGCGAGACCTACAAGTCGAGCAGGGTCGAAAGACGGGCTTAGTGATCCGGTGGTTCCGCATGGAAGGGCCATCGCTCAACGGATAAAAGCTACCCCGGGGATAACAGGCTTATCTCCCCCAAGAGTCCACATCGACGGGGAGGTTTGGCACCTCGATGTCGGCTCATCGCATCCTGGGGCTGTAGTCGGTCCCAAGGGTTGGGCTGTTCGCCCATTAAAGCGGTACGCGAGCTGGGTTCAGAACGTCGTGAGACAGTTCGGTCCCTATCCGTCGTGGGCGTAGGAAATTTGAGAGGAGCTGTCCTTAGTACGAGAGGACCGGGATGGACACACCGCTGGTGTACCAGTTGTCTTGCCAAAGGCATCGCTGGGTAGCTATGTGTGGACGGGATAAGTGCTGAAAGCATCTAAGCATGAAGCCCCCCTCAAGATGAGATTTCCCATTACGCAAGTAAGTAAGATCCCTCAAAGACGATGAGGTAGATAGGTTCGAGGTGGAAGTGTGGTGACACATGGAGCTGACGAATACTAATCGATCGAGGACTTAACCAAAAAAGTTTGAAACATTCAATGAACCGTTTATCCAGTTTTGAAAGAACAACACTTTCAATTAAGAGGGTTTCAAGATACGATGTATATTGAAAGCCGAACATAGTCTAGTGATGATGGCAAAGAGGTCACACCCGTTCCCATACCGAACACGGAAGTTAAGCTCTTTAGCGCCGATGGTAGTTGGGGGCTTCCCCCTGTGAGAGTAGGACGTCGCTAGGCATAATACCCAGGAGGATTAGCTCAGCTGGGAGAGCATCTGCCTTACAAGCAGAGGGTCGGCGGTTCGAGCCCGTCATCCTCCACCATATGCCGGTTTAGCTCAGCAGGTAGAGCAACTGACTTGTAATCAGTAGGTCGTGGGTTCGATTCCTATAGCCGGCACCATTTTTTGAGCCATTAGCTCAGTTGGTAGAGCATCTGACTTTTAATCAGAGGGTCGAAGGTTCGAGTCCTTCATGGCTCACCATTTTTATAATTGCCAACAATAATATGCGGGTGTGGCGGAATTGGCAGACGCACTAGACTTAGGATCTAGCGCCGCGAGGCGTGGGGGTTCGACTCCCTTCACCCGCACCATTTATTTTTTAATTTCATAATTGCCAGGATAAATAATCTTATGCACATGCGGAAGTAGTTCAGTGGTAGAACACCACCTTGCCAAGGTGGGGGTCGCGAGTTCGAACCTCGTCTTCCGCTCCAAATGTGCCGGGGTGGCGGAACTGGCAGACGCACAGGACTTAAAATCCTGCGGTAGGTGACTACCGTGCCGGTTCGATTCCGGCCCTCGGCACCATTTTTTTAATAGTAAGCGCCCGTAGCTCAATTGGATAGAGCGTCTGACTACGGATCAGAAGGTTGTGGGTTCGACTCCTGCCGGGCGCGCCAATAAATGAACGGGAAGTAGCTCAGCTTGGTAGAGCACTTGGTTTGGGACCAAGGGGTCGCAGGTTCGAATCCTGTCTTCCCGACCATTTCCTAACACATATAATTATGGGGCCTTAGCTCAGCTGGGAGAGCGCCTGCCTTGCACGCAGGAGGTCAGCGGTTCGATCCCGCTAGGCTCCACCATAATTTATAACCAGTATAAAGATCCTGGCGGTGTAGCTCAGCTGGCTAGAGCATTCGGTTCATACCCGAAAGGTCGTGGGTTCGACTCCCTCCGCCGCCATCTTAAAGGACCTTTAGCTCAGTTGGTTAGAGCAGACGGCTCATAACCGTCCGGTCGCAGGTTCGAGTCCTGCAAGGTCCACCATTTATATACTACGGAGGTATACCCAAGTCTGGCTGAAGGGATCGGTCTTGAAAACCGACAGGCGGGTAACACCGCGCGGGGGTTCGAATCCCTCTACCTCCTCCAGTTTTTATTTAGTAAATGGTGTGCTAACAACTCGATATAATAAATAGTATTTTCGCGGGGTGGAGCAGTGGTAGCTCGTCGGGCTCATAACCCGAAGGTCGTTGGTTCAAATCCGGCCCCCGCAACCAAATGGTCCCGTGGTGTAGCGGTTAACATGCCTGCCTGTCACGCAGGAGATCGCCGGTTCGATCCCGGTCGGGACCGCCATTTTTTAAATAAGTTGATAGCTTAGTAAGAAGTATATGGGTCAGTAGCTCAGTTGGTAGAGCATTAGATTGAAGCTCTAAGTGTCGGCGGTTCGATTCCGTCCTGACCCACCATATACGCGGGTGTAGTTTAATGGTAAAACCTCAGCCTTCCAAGCTGATGTCGTGAGTTCGATTCTCATCACCCGCTCCAAATGGGCCTATAGCTCAGCTGGTTAGAGCGCACGCCTGATAAGCGTGAGGTCGATGGTTCGAGTCCATTTAGGCCCACCATTATTCCGAAGTAGCTCAGTTGGTAGTAGCACCTGACTGTTAATCAGGTTGTCGCAGGTTCGAGTCCTGCCTTCGGAGCCATTTTTTAATTTGTGGGGAAGTACTCAAGAGGCTGAAGAGGCGCCCCTGCTAAGGGTGTAGGTCGGGTAACCGGCGCGAGGGTTCAAATCCCTCCTTCTCCGCCATTGGCCCCTTGGTCAAGCGGTTAAGACACCGCCCTTTCACGGCGGTAACACGGGTTCGAATCCCGTAGGGGTCATACTAAAGCACAGTCGATGTGAACAAATACATCGACTGTGCTTTTTTTATTAGGAGAAATAGGAAAAATCGTCTACCAATAAATAGGTAGACGATTTTTTCGCTTATGCACGTGATAGCATTCTTTCAAGTGAGCTACGAGCTTCCTTTGCCGTTGACGCATCTACTTGGATACGGTTATGGGGCTTGCCCTGAACAATGCTCTCAAGTGACCACAGTAAATGTGGAAGGTCAATGCGATTCATTGTAAGACAAGGGCAAAAGTTTTCGTTTAAAGAAATAATATGTTTATCAGGATGTTGTTGAATAATTCGGTTTACTAAATTCATTTCTGTGCCAATTGCCCACGCTGATCCGCTTGAAGCATTATTAATCGTATCAAGGATATATTTTGTAGAGCCTGCATCATCTGCAGCTGCGACAACTTCACGGCTACATTCAGGATGAACGATAATACGCATATTTGGATGTGATTGACGAACCATTGCTGTATGTTGCACTGTAAAGCCTTCATGTACCGAACAGTGTCCTTTCCACAATATTACTTGAATATTTTCTGGCGATTGATCTGTTTCAAGCGTATTCGTATGTGGATTCCATACGGCCATATTTTCGAGTGGCACACCTAAGTCGAACGCTGTATTTCTTCCTAAATGCTGATCTGGTAAAAATAATATACGCTGTTTTTGTGTAAATGCCCATTTTACCATTTCTTTAGCATTAGAAGAGGTTACACAAGCACCGCCGTGACGTCCAGTAAATGCTTTAATCGCGGCAGTAGAATTAACATATGTTAACGGCAAAATTGTATTGCCGAAAAGTTGCTGTAGAATTGGCCAAGCTTGTTCAGTTTGATAAATATCTGCCATATCAGCCATCGAACACCCTGCACGCATATCAGGTAGGTAGACATGTTGCTTCTCCATAGTAAGCATATCGGCTGTCTCTGCCATAAAATGCACACCACAAAAAACGATATGCTCGGCTTCTTTATTAGCAGCGGATATTTGAGCAAGCTGTAAGGAATCCCCTGTAGCATCAGCAAATTGTATTACTTCATCTTTTTGATAGTGATGGCCAGGTATAAAGAGTGTCTTACCTAGCTTCTTTTTTATAGTTCGAATACGAGATTCCATTTCGATTGTTGATAATGTTCGATAATGCTCAGGAAGTAATGAGGTTTGTTGTAGTAAACTAGTGATGGACAAGTGTATGTTCTCCTTTCATTTGTACAAGTGCACTAATATCAAAAGTTTTTACGGAATGAGTTAATGCGCCTAATGATATCCATTGAATGCCTGACTTTGCATAAGCATTGAGGTTTTCTAATGTAATGCCACCAGAAGCTTCAGTAGCGATATGTGCTGGAACGATTGGAAGCCAAGCATGTATTTCTTCAGGTGTACGATTATCGAACATAATAATGTCAGCCCCTGCTAATATAGCTTCTTCTAATTGTGCCTTCGTTTCAATCTCGACTTCGATTTTTACCGTGTGCCCAATTTTCTTGCGAGCAGTTTGTACGGCTTTGGTAATACTTCCTGCAAAAGCAATATGATTATCCTTGAGCATAATTGCATCGTATAAGCCACTTCGGTGATTATAGGCACCTCCTACTCGTACCGCATATTTGTCGAGCATACGTAATCCTGGAATGGTTTTGCGTGTATCACAAATTTTCGCAGAGGTTCCTACAGTTTCACGAACAGCTAAGTTGGCTGCTGTAGCGATAGCAGACATGCGTTGAATAAGATTCAAAATGACTCGTTCACCTAATAATAATTTTTGTAGAGGTCCTTTAATAACAGCAAGGACATCTCCGTAATTCACAGCATCCCCATCATTTTTATGCATAGTTATATGCATCGAAGGATCAAGTAAACGAAATCCATGTTCGATAATAGGCGTTCCACAAAAAATACCGCTGTCTTTTGCATAAAAGGAAAAGGAGCCTATTTGGTCGATTGAAAAGATTAGTTCACTTGATAAATCTCCATCTCCTATATCTTCATTAAAAAATTGCTTGAGCATTTCCTCGAGTTTGATGATATTCATACAATGAATTCCTCACTTTCATTTGTCCTTGTTGAAAAATAATCCAGCGCTGTGCCCACTTTGCTTCACTGTTAGGTTTATCATTCCGAATGTGTGCACCGCGAGTTTCTGTTCGCGTGATAGCTGCATGGAGCATCAATGATGCAACAATATGCATCATGTAAAGTTCGAGTTGCTGTTGATTTAAGTCCATTACTTTTACTTGACGTAGATTTTGTAATGAAGGTAGTTGTTCTTTCAAAAGCTGCATATCGAAAGGGTCTCGGACAATGCCTAATGAGCGCATCATTGTTTGTTGTAAGTTTTCCTTTGTGAATAATGCTGGCATTGATTGATAATCATTAACAACAGCAGGTGTGAAATTAGTTTGCTTACAACCTGCTTTTATAATAAATTGAGCCATTTTATGACCAAATGTTATGCCTTCGAGTAATGAATTGCTCGCTAAACGGTTTGCACCATGAACTCCTGTACATGCTACCTCACCAACAGCATAGAGATGAGAAATCGAGGTTCTTCCTTTATCATCCGCAATCACACCACCCATTAAAAAATGGGCGCCTGGAGCTACAGGAATTAGGCCGTCTTGTATATCTATACCGTTTTCAATACAAAGTTTTGTAATTGTAGGGAATTTAACTTCAAATCCCTGAATGCTTGAAATATCAATAAACGTTTCATGCCCTGAGGCGCGTTTAGTATATAATGTGTGTGCTGTAATATGGCGCGGAGCTAAATCGAGCAATGGATGCACACCTTCCATAATTGGTTGACGCTCGGCATTAACAAAAATTCCTCCTGCTCCCCGAACAGCTTCAGAAACCAATCCTTTAGCTTCACCATTACACCATAATAGACTTGGATGAAATTGCATAAATTCCATGTCACTGATAGCAGCGCCAGCACGGTAAGCTAATGCAATGCCGTCTCCAGTATTCGTGGCAAAGTTCGAAGTGTTTGAGTAGAGAGCACCTGCACCGCCTGAAGCCAGAATGACGTGATGAGCAAAGTAACGTTTTATTTCTTTTTCACTTTTTGTTAGTACGCCAATACAAGCACCATCCGTATTCAGTAACAAGTCATAAGCCATCTCATTGCTATTAATGTGAACGTTTGAAGATAGATGCTGAAGCAAATAATCAATTAGCACTTGTCCCGTCCTATCACCACCTGCATGTATAATTCGTTGATGGCTATGTGCTCCTTCTAAGCCTAGAGCAGGTTCGCCATTTTCTTGCCGATCGATAGGTAAACCCTCTAATAGCAGTTGCTGTATAATCGTCATTCCATCGTTTATTAGTACATCAACGAATTTGTTTTCATGATGGTGTTCACCTGCCGTCAGAGTATCTGCAATATGAAAACTAGTATGATCTTCTGGACTAGTAACAGCAGCTATTCCTCCTTGTGCACGATAAGAGCTACTCATTTTAACTGAGGATTTTGTAACAATCTGTACTTGAAAATATTGTCCGAGTAGTCGTGCTGCTTGAAGTGACGCAATGCCGCTACCAATAATAAGTATGTCTGTCTTTACATCCATAGCAATACCTTCTTTACAGTTGTCTTGACACATATCTTTACATAAAATAAAAAGGAAAACAAGACTTGATGACTAGAAAGGGAGAATTAGATGATTTATATGGATTATGCAGCAACATCTCCAATGTCCAGTAACGCACTTCAGGCTTATTGTGATGTAGCAAAACGTTATTATGGAAATAGTGCGAGCTTACACGATTTAGGAGGACAAGCAAATTATTTTGTGGAGCAGGCAAGAACTGTACTAGCCAAAACTCTCGGCGTTGAACGGAATGGGATAATTTTTACTGGGAGCGGCACAGAGGGAAATATACTATCAATTTTGTCACTAGCTTTAGCTGCAAAACAGGGTAAGCATATTATTTCATCCCAGGCTGAACATACATCTGTTCATGCAGCATTAAATACACTTGAAAAAATGGGGTTTGCCATCACGAAATTACCTTTACAGCTAAATGGGTGTATTGATGTAGAACAAGTTCGAAAAGCAATAAGGGAAGATACAGCATTAATAACGATTCAGCATGTAAATTCCGAAATAGGTTCCATCCAACCTGTTGAGGAAATCGTCGAAATAGCAAATAATGCAAATATATTTTTTCATGTGGATTGTGTGCAGTCATTTAGTAAACTAGCAACATATTCATTTAGTGCAAATGTAGATGCGATAACGGTTTCAGCCCATAAAATAGGAGGACCAAAAGGGTGTGGGGCTATTTTTATCAATCCGAAAATTCGAGTTCCAGCATTAACGCCTGGTGTAACGCATGAACGAGGTTTACGAGGAGGAACATTAGATACACCTGCCATTGTTGCATTTGCGACAGCTATTGAAAACTATCAATATGAGCGTCAACATTATGAATTACTGCGCCAATATTTACGAAACAATTTACCGTCAACTTGTCAGTTGATTGAATGTGACAATCAACTGCCTAGTATATGCGGCTTGATAATGGAAAAAGTAGAGGGGCAATATGTGTTGTTAAAATTAAACGAAGCAGGTATTTGTATTTCAACGGGTAGTGCTTGTGATATTCACAGTGAGTCTGGTACGAAGGCAATTTTATCAATGGGCTATACGATGGAGGAGGCACGCCAATTTTTTAGAATTTCCTTTGGACCAACAACATCATTTGAAGAAATTGATCAGTTAGTTGCTGCTCTTACTCATGTTTTTGTAAAATACTAAACGGAAATATAAATGTTAGTAAAATATTTTATAAAAAAGCTTTAGATTTTCACTTAGAGTCCCACTTTCAGTGAAAATCAAAGGCTTTTCTTAAATATGATTAGGAAATACATTGAAGGGTAGAATAGTACAGTTTTTATCTAATATCTATCCAAGTAGTTTCAAATAAAAATCTATTGGGGAAACTGTACACAGGCTCATTCGTAATATGCGCTTATTGTGTATCGCTAGACTGCAAAAAGGGTAGTAGTTTTGTTTGTTAGTTTTCTTTAGCATGCTTTTACTATGTGCTTATACGATAAAGTTTTTATTTTTATTAATAAAATGTTTTCTTTTGAAAAAACAATTGCTATAATGATTAGCAGAGCGATAATTTCTCTCACATAACAAAAATATCTTCAAAAAGTAATAATTTCTTTTTTTTATAAAAAAGGGTTGCAATATGTTGATAATCGTTATACAATAATTCTTGTCTTGAAGGACAGGTAAACAACTTCAAAACGACATACATAAAGGTTTCATGAATATGTAGTAAATTAGAAACCAAACATAGTCTAGTGATGATGGCAAAGAGGTCACACCCGTTCCCATACCGAACACGGAAGTTAAGCTCTTTAGCGCCGATGGTAGTTGGGGGCTTCCCCCTGTGAGAGTAGGACGTCGCTAGGCATAATACCCAGGAGGATTAGCTCAGCTGGGAGAGCATCTGCCTTACAAGCAGAGGGTCGGCGGTTCGAGCCCGTCATCCTCCACCATATGCCGGTTTAGCTCAGCAGGTAGAGCAACTGACTTGTAATCAGTAGGTCGTGGGTTCGATTCCTATAGCCGGCACCATTTTTTGAGCCATTAGCTCAGTTGGTAGAGCATCTGACTTTTAATCAGAGGGTCGAAGGTTCGAGTCCTTCATGGCTCACCATTTTTATAATTGCCAACAATAATATGCGGGTGTGGCGGAATTGGCAGACGCACTAGACTTAGGATCTAGCGCCGCGAGGCGTGGGGGTTCGACTCCCTTCACCCGCACCATTTATTTTTTAATTTCATAATTGCCAGGATAAATAATCTTATGCACATGCGGAAGTAGTTCAGTGGTAGAACACCACCTTGCCAAGGTGGGGGTCGCGAGTTCGAACCTCGTCTTCCGCTCCAAATGTGCCGGGGTGGCGGAACTGGCAGACGCACAGGACTTAAAATCCTGCGGTAGGTGACTACCGTGCCGGTTCGATTCCGGCCCTCGGCACCATTTTTTTAATAGTAAGCGCCCGTAGCTCAATTGGATAGAGCGTCTGACTACGGATCAGAAGGTTGTGGGTTCGACTCCTGCCGGGCGCGCCAATAAATGAACGGGAAGTAGCTCAGCTTGGTAGAGCACTTGGTTTGGGACCAAGGGGTCGCAGGTTCGAATCCTGTCTTCCCGACCATTTCCTAACACATATAATTATGGGGCCTTAGCTCAGCTGGGAGAGCGCCTGCCTTGCACGCAGGAGGTCAGCGGTTCGATCCCGCTAGGCTCCACCATAATTTATAACCAGTATAAAGATCCTGGCGGTGTAGCTCAGCTGGCTAGAGCATTCGGTTCATACCCGAAAGGTCGTGGGTTCGACTCCCTCCGCCGCCATCTTAAAGGACCTTTAGCTCAGTTGGTTAGAGCAGACGGCTCATAACCGTCCGGTCGCAGGTTCGAGTCCTGCAAGGTCCACCATTTATATACTACGGAGGTATACCCAAGTCTGGCTGAAGGGATCGGTCTTGAAAACCGACAGGCGGGTAACACCGCGCGGGGGTTCGAATCCCTCTACCTCCTCCAGTTTTTATTTAGTAAATGGTGTGCTAACAACTCGATATAATAAATAGTATTTTCGCGGGGTGGAGCAGTGGTAGCTCGTCGGGCTCATAACCCGAAGGTCGTTGGTTCAAATCCGGCCCCCGCAACCAAATGGTCCCGTGGTGTAGCGGTTAACATGCCTGCCTGTCACGCAGGAGATCGCCGGTTCGATCCCGGTCGGGACCGCCATTTTTTAAATAAGTTGATAGCTTAGTAAGAAGTATATGGGTCAGTAGCTCAGTTGGTAGAGCATTAGATTGAAGCTCTAAGTGTCGGCGGTTCGATTCCGTCCTGACCCACCATATACGCGGGTGTAGTTTAATGGTAAAACCTCAGCCTTCCAAGCTGATGTCGTGAGTTCGATTCTCATCACCCGCTCCAAATGGGCCTATAGCTCAGCTGGTTAGAGCGCACGCCTGATAAGCGTGAGGTCGATGGTTCGAGTCCATTTAGGCCCACCATTATTCCGAAGTAGCTCAGTTGGTAGTAGCACCTGACTGTTAATCAGGTTGTCGCAGGTTCGAGTCCTGCCTTCGGAGCCATTTTTTAATTTGTGGGGAAGTACTCAAGAGGCTGAAGAGGCGCCCCTGCTAAGGGTGTAGGTCGGGTAACCGGCGCGAGGGTTCAAATCCCTCCTTCTCCGCCATTGGCCCCTTGGTCAAGCGGTTAAGACACCGCCCTTTCACGGCGGTAACACGGGTTCGAATCCCGTAGGGGTCATACTAAAACGCAGTAAATGTGATTATCACATTTACTGCGTTTTTTTGTTAGAGTGAAAGATAGCTAATAAATAAAGCGAAATTTTACGACTTATATAGAATAGTATCTACTATAAGTACATACTATTATTCTTTTTAATTGAATTTTCAGGTAATATAGTAATGAACGCTAAAATAGAGGGGGATAAGGATGAGCCATAACTTGAAATGGATAAAAAATCAACAATTTCATTTACAGGAAAACATAGAGCGAATAGAACATGCACTACAAAGTTTTACAGCGGAACAGGTGAATCGTGTGGAACGATTTCATCGTACATATGAAGGTTTTAAACAGACACCTTTACGTAGTTTAGATTTTTTAGCATCCCATTTAGAGGTCAATAAAATTTTCGTGAAAGATGAGTCATTTCGATTTGGCTTAAATGCATTTAAGGTTTTAGGGGGCATTTATGCAATTGGACAGTATGTTGCGAAATTGCTAGGTCAACATATTGATGAACTGTCATTCGAACAATTAAAGTCGCCTGAAGTAAAAGCACAACTAGGCGATTTAACCTTTATTTCAACAACAGATGGCAATCATGGACGAGGGGTTGCATGGGCTGCTAGAGAACTAGGATGTAAAGCACGGATTTATATGCCAGCTGGCAGCGCGGAAGAGCGTTTGCAAAATATTAAGAACGAAGGGGCATACGCAGAAATCACGACAATGAATTATGATGATACCGTGCGTTATACGTCACAGCTTGCAAATAGCAATGGCTGGGTTATTATACAGGATACGATGTGGGAAGGATACGAAGAAATTCCTTTATGGATTATGCAAGGCTATACAACATTAGCAAAAGAAATAGTCGACCAATTAGAAGAAGCACCGACACATGTATTTTTACAGGCAGGAGTAGGTTCATTTGCTGGAGCAGTCGTCGCTTTTCTCCAACAATTTTATGGACGGAAGATAACATTTGTGTTGGTAGAGCCAGATGTAGCGAACTGCTTTTATGAGAGCTTTAAACTTGGCACAGACCATTTTGTTACTGTCGGTGGAGAGATGCAAACAATTATGGCAGGGCTAGCGTGTGGAGAGCCAAATCCTTTGGCCTGGGATATTTTAAAAGCGTATACGAAAGTAAGTATTTGCTGTGATGAAACGACAGCTGCTACGGGCATGCGTGTGTTAGCAAATCCACTTGGTTCGGATCATCGCATCGTTGCAGGCGAATCAGGTGCAGCACCGTTCGGATGTTTTTATGAGTTAATGACGAATGAGGATTATGCAGAATTAAAGGCGACATTACAGCTAAATGCACAATCAAACATACTCTTTGTGAATACAGAGGGAGACACGGACGTAGAAAACTATCGAAATATTGTGTGGCATGGTAAGTATGCAAAATAGTACAAGTGAGCATCTCTTTGTTGATTGAGATGCTTTTTTATATTAATTCTTGCAAATTATTTTTACATTTATTCATAAAATAAAATAAATAAAGAGGTAATATTATTGAGTAACCACATAAAATACCAATGGCGAATAACGAAATATAATCCTGACTTCCGAAATAATGAGGGGCATTACACGAGGGAGGTGGAATGGACAAGTCCATCTCACATTGGGAAGACAATCGATGGTGAAACCTTTACAGTAGAAAAATATATAGAGGTCGAAACTGCCTATTTTGCTACAATCATGAAGTTTTTACATGTCAATGATATAAAATCATTAACAATGATTAACACGACTTATATTGATGTAGGGTTAGAATCTGCTTTGTATAACCAATTGTATGATGAAAAATTTGACAATCTTCACTTAAAAGATGATCAAGAGGTAACGATTGATCAAATTCCTCTCATTGCAAAAATGGTGTTACGGGTTTTTCTATTTTGTCATTTCATCGCTGCAGATTTTTTTGTCCATTTTGGAGATGACTATTATATGTTTATTGGAACAAATCATTATCAAGAGGAACCATTACAATTTGCTCGGGAACATCACTTATTTGTAGAAGAAATGATTTCTCCATTTTATATTCGTGAAGAGAGCATCGAAAGAATGATCATGTGGACGCCAATTCATGAAGATACCGTAGTAGGTGAGGAAATACTAACAGACATTTCATTAGAGAAATATAGGGAAATATTGCATCTTTCCACTATTCATCCAGTTGTCGGGGTCTTTCCAATTACAGCGAGTAACCAACCATTTTTTTAAAAAAATTTAAAACATAAAATGGATATGAATAAGTATCAATATTATCTAAGTGCGGGGGATTGATGATAAGCGCTGTGGCAGGTAGTAAAGTGGCCACAGCTTTTTTTTATTTAAATAGCCCTTGACCTTAACGCTACGTAAAGGTTTACAGTATGAATATGGAGGTGAGAGCAATGGAATATACGATTCAGCAACTTGCCAAATTGTCTGGGGTCAGTACGAGAACGTTACGCTACTATGATGAAATCGACTTGCTAAAACCAGCAAGAACGAACGAGGCAGGCTATCGCTTTTATGGTCAACATGAAGTCGATATACTTCAGCAAATTTTGTTTTATCGAGCACTCGATATGAAACTAGTGACGATACACAACATTATTCATGCACCTGATTTTCAACATACGGCTGCATTAAAAACACATCGTGATGCTTTACTACAACGAAAAAAACAGCTAGATCAATTATTAAAAACAGTTGAACAAACAATTCAATCGATTGAGGGGGAACGTCCAATGACGAACGAAGAGAAATTTGATGGCTTTAAAGAGCAGCTAATTGATGAAAATGAAAAGCAATATGGTCAAGAAATTCGTGCAAACTATGGTCAAGAAACAGTTGATGCATCGAATGCAAAATTTAGAAATTTAACAGAGGAGCAGTATAAAGCAATGCAACAATTAGAACAGCAATTATTTGAACGATTAAAAGAGGCGATGGCAATAGGAGATGCGAAAAATGATGTTTCAATGGAAGTTGCAGAGCTTCATAAACGCTGGTTGAGCTTTTCGTGGCCGCAATATACAAAGGAAGCACATGCTGGTTTAGCACAAATGTATGTTGCAGATGACCGCTTTACAGCTTATTACGATAAGCATGTATCTGTTGGGGCTACTCAATTTCTGCATGATGTAATTAGAGAATATACACAAAACTAAAGGAATCCTTCTCATACTGATGTTTTAGAAATAAGTATTTAGGAAAAAATGAATGTATGAGGAGGAGATTTTCATGGAACAACAAATGATAGAAAAGTTTAAAAAACAATTGCAGCAGGAATTACAGGAAATAGAGCAGCAGCTAGAGGAATCAGAGCGACCACAGGCAACAGAGCTCTCCAATTATGATAATCATCCAGCTGATAATGCGAGTGATTTAACTGATCAGCTTACAGAAATGGCTATTGATGAGCATCGTAGTGACCATGCGGAGGAAATCAAAAACGCCCTGCAAGCTATTGAAGATGGAACGTACGGCAAGTGCGCAGAATGTGGGGAAGAAATTCCGCTAGGTCGATTAGAAGCGATGCCCCATGCATTGACATGTGTAGAGCATGCGGAGCAACGAGAGGAACAAATACGACCAGTTGAAGAGGATGTACTATCATCCTTACCAAAATCTGATGATTTCGAAGAGCTTGAGGAATTTGGTTCGTCAGATACGCCATCAGATAAAATGTAAAAAATACGAGCATTTCTTCCTAATTATTCCCTTGAACAGTATAATAGCTTTATGGGGTGATAACATGGAAATAATTGATTTACATTGTGATGTATTGTATAAGCTAACAACGCTAGATGCGCCAAAATTTGCGGATGATGTACGATTACATGCAAGTAAAGAAAGATTACAATTAGGGCAAGTAAAGGCGCAGGTATTCGCTATTTTTATCGACCCTGCAACACCACAAAATATGCAATTTTTAGAGGTCATGCGTCAAATTGAAGCCTTTCATACACAAGTATTACAAACTGAAGGCATGGTGCATATTACGGAATGGTCACAACTAGATACTTTAGCGCCTCATGAAATTGGTGCTATTCTAAGTTTAGAAGGCTGTAGCGCAATTGGCGATGATATGACAAAGCTTTCAGCAATTTTGGATGCAGGTGTAAAGTTAGTAGGACTTACATGGAATGAAGAAAATGCTGTAGCCTATGGCGCAGAGCAGGATGCTAGTCTAGGGTTAAAACCTTTCGGTAAAGAGGTTGTCAATATGCTAAATGCGCGGGATATTATTATTGATGTATCCCACTTAAACGAGCAAGGGTTCTGGGATTTGCTGCCGCTGGCAAAACATCTTGTCGCAAGTCATAGCAATGCACGTGCGATTTGTGACCATCCACGTAATTTAACAGATCAACAAGCAAAGGCACTTATAGAGCATGGGGGTCATATACATGTAGTCTACTTCCCAAAATTTATTGGTGACAATGCAACAATGGATGATTTAATTGCGCATGTAAAGCATCTGGCGAGTATTGTTGGGATTGACCATCTCGGAGTAGGATCTGATTTTGATGGCATCAATGTAACAGTTAAAGGCCTAGCGCATGCAGGTGAGGCGCAAAATTTATTGGAGCAACTACGAGAGCATTTTACAGATGAAGAAGTTCGTGGAATAGCGCACAATAATTTTAGACAATATATAAAAAAAGCAGCAACCAAATAAGGTTGTTGCTTTAGAGTTTTGACAAAAGGAACAAGAATTTCGCTCTTGAGCCTTTTGTCATTTTTATTATTTGGAAATGGCATTTTGCTAACAAAGTGAATATACTCTTCAAGCGTATCATCTCTTTTAAGTAGCTTGTCATGTTGCATCTTCTACATTTTCCATGTTCCGCATAATCACTTTATTTAGTTGATTGGAGCGGAGGGCGGCGACTCCTGCGGGAACGCACAGCACGTAAGACGCAACAAACCGCGCGCTAGCAAGGGTTGCGGCTTACGTGTGTGCCCGCGGAAAGCGTCCGCACGCAGCGGAAATCAATTGCAGTCGTCACTATTTGTGCATATTAATAAAAGAAATAATTTACTAATAATCCGAGTCCTAATAGGAAACCGAAGAATGTATTTGTTTGCGCTGTATATTTCATCGCTGGCATTACTTCCTTGGCTTCTTTTTTATCGCGGAAAATTTGGATAGCACGTAGCGGCTTCGGAATACTTAGGAAAATAATAAGCGCCCAAAAAGTAATACCGTCAATTGCTACTAATGCAATTACCCATAGGTAGGAAACGATAAAAAAGCCAGATAGTACAGAAATAGCACGGTCACGACCTACTAAGATGGCAAGCGTTTTCCGTCCACCTTCTGTATCGCCAACAATATCACGAATATTATTAGATAGCATAATGCCACCTACTAAAATCATACTCGGAACAGAGAGTAAAACCGCATCCAATGTTACAGTACGTGTTTGAATAAAAAAGGCAATTAAGACAATACCCATACCCATGACGGCCCCTGAAACAAGCTCTCCAAATGGCGAATATGCGATAGGATAAGGTCCGCCTGTATATAGAAAACCAATCAGCATACAAACTAGTCCAACTGCAGCAAGCCACCAAGAAGTTGAGGCACAAATATAAATGCCAAGAAGCATGGCTAGTGCATAAAAGCTTAAAGCAATCAACATAATTGTTCTCGGCTGTACACCGTGACGGACAATTGTGCCGCCAATGCCGACAGAATGTTCATTATCTAATCCTAGCTTGTAATCATAATATTCGTTGAACATATTCGTTGCTGCTTGAATTAGCATACTAGCTATCAGCATCGCAAAAAATAGTCCAAAATTAATTGTTTCTTTTTCAATTGCTAGAGCAATTGCTGTTCCTAAAAATACTGGAACGAATGAAGCGGTTAAAGTATGTGGGCGCGTTAAATGCCACCAAACTTTAAAACCCCTATCAGCTTCAATGACTTTGGTCATAAGGTCTTTCTCTCCTTCAACTATTGTAGACTCTTCTTATTTTATACGAAGAAAGAGAAAATGGATAGGTTCACAGCTTATTACATACAGTTATGTTTAAAAAAATGATACAATAGTACATGCATTTGAGAGATGGGAATACAAATTAAGCTAATCGTAGCAGTAGAAAGATTAAAGCCGTCAAACAAATAGGACGGCTATTTTAGCGCAACAAGTAATGCGAAAGACGGATGTCACAGGTCTTTTTGTGTGTGAATTCGAAGCGACAGACGTATGATGTTATGTACGTGGAATTTAAAGCAACACGTACAATAGCGCGAAACATAATTGATTATGTACATTGCAATAACGGAGGTAATTTTCATGCAACAGAAGTGGTACCAAGCCACAGAAGTAGAAGTGGACTCTTTGGGCCAAAACCTTCATTTTTATATGGAAACAATCGAAGTAAGTCGCTTATCAGCCCTTGCATTTTATGCAGCGGGCGAGGAGCGTTATAAAGGTGAACGATTTTATTGGCAAAATAGAGAAAAAACAATGACATTAGTAGGGCTGGGACATGCCCACACAATTCAAAATAACGCAAAAAGCGACCGCTTTGATGCTGTAGAAGCTGAATGGAAAAGCTTAACGAAAAATTGCGTAAAAGGACAAGCAGAACTACAACCCATTTTATTTGGTGGTTTTACATTTGATCCGCAAAATAATGTGAATGGTGAGTGGACAGACTTCCCAGAAGCTTATTTTGCCTTGGCAACGTATCAGCTAGTATTACGTGATGACAAAGCCTATGTAAGCATAAATCTTATCGCAACAGCTACGCAGGCAGATGAACAATTAGAGGCATTGCGTAAAGAGCGAGATCATTTAATCCATGCTGCGCAAGTAAAAGAAGTGAAAATGTATGCGAAGCCTGAAATAACGAATTATTTTGAGCCATATAAGGACCCATATTTAGCGTCAATTGACCAGGTGACTGCACTAATAAAAGCAAAGCAAGCAGATAAAGTAGTCATTGCACGTTCACTTGCACTGCAATTTAAGGAGCAAGTGTCGTCACCTCAAGTATTAGCTCAAATTATTCACGAACAGCCTGAAAGTTATTTATTTGGGCTAGAGAGGGATGATTTATTATTTTTTGGAGCATCTCCAGAGCGCCTTGTGAAGGTAGCAAATGGTCTTGCATACTCATCATGCGTCGCAGGGTCAATTCAACGAGGTAAAACAGCTGAGGAAGATGACGCTTTTGGACAAAGCTTATTAAATGATCCTAAAAATGGTGGCGAGCATCAATACGTAGTCGATATGATTGCGGATACGTTCCGTAAAAACTGTGTTGCGATGAAAATACCAGATGGACCACGTTTATTAAAAATAAGAGATATCCAACATTTATATACACCAGTTGAAGGTCAGCTTAACAATGAGGCAACTATATTACAGTTAACGAAGCATTTGCACCCAACGCCAGCTTTAGGCGGTGTGCCAAGAAAAGAGGCCATGACTGCTATACGTAAATACGAGCCAATGAACCGTGGGCTTTATGCTGCGCCAATTGGTTGGCTAGATGCAGAGGGCAATGGGGAATTTGCGGTTGCGATTCGTTCTGCTGCGTTAATAAAAGATAAAGCTTATTTATATGCAGGTGGCGGTATTGTAGCTGATTCAGAGCCACAATCTGAATATGAGGAAACATTAGTGAAATTCCGTCCAATGCTTCGAGCGTTAGGAGGACAAGTACATGAGTGAACGAAAAATATTGACTGATTATGTTTATAAAATGGTTGCATCACTAGTGCAGGCAGGTGTCCAGCATGTTGTTGTAAGCCCTGGATCACGGTCAACACCACTAGCTTATGCTTTTGCCTCTACAAAGCAACTAACGATGTACCGTCAAGTAGATGAACGAGCTGCTGCATTTTTTGCACTAGGAATTGCTAAAGCTACTGCTAAGCCTGTTGTATTGTTATGTACATCAGGAACTGCTGCAGCCAACTATTATCCTGCGATTGTAGAAGCAAGTTATGCTCGAGTACCTTTAATTGTTATAACGGCCGATCGCCCACATGAATTACGTGAGGTAGGGGCACCACAAGCTATTAATCAGACAAATTTATATGGAGCACATGTAAAGTGGAGTGTCGATTTTCCACTTCCAGATGGTGCTGCACCGACATTGCCTTTTATTGAGCGTCATATCGCACGTGCAGTAGCCATTGCGACAAGTGCACCTTTTGGTCCAGTGCATATGAATGTACCGTTCCGTGAACCGTTGCTTATTGATTTTTGTGATGAGCTTCCTAATGTTACATTTAAGCAAAGTATTATTGGACAGTTAACACCACCTAAGGATGCACAGCTAGAACTTACATCTATATTACGACAAACGAAAAAAGGGTTTGTCATTGTTGGTGAGCTTCCATTAGGGACAGATTTAACTGTTATGTGGGAGTTTGTACGCCAATTAAAATGGCCGATTATTGTTGAAAGTCTATCAAATATGCGAACTTCTGTGCCAACTGATTGCCTACCATATGTAATTACAACCTATGATGCAATTATGAAAAACGATGACTTTAAAGCGCTTGTTGAACCTGAAACAGTTCTTCGCATAGGAGCTCAGCCTGTATCGAAGTTTATTATGCAGTTTATTACAAAATCGCAGCCACAAGCTTATATTGTTGTTGATGAAGATCCGATGTTCCGTGATTCTACAGGGGTATCCACTCATTTCTTACATGCAAGCATTGGTGAATGGCTTATTCAATTAGATCTTTCTGAAACAGCGCTCGAAGCGGCCTATTTAGCTGAATGGCAAGATGCCAATGACATCGCATTAGAGTATATAGAGCATTATGCAGAAGGCGCAATTGACGAGGGAGCAATGGTGAGTCGCTTACTTGAAGTAATTCCAAATGGTAGTGATGTATTCGTCAGCAGTAGTATGCCAATACGAGATATTGATACATTCCTTATGACAACATCAAAAGATATTCGTATTTTTGCGAACCGTGGGGCAAATGGTATTGATGGCGTTGTATCGACTGCGATGGGATTAAGTCAAGGAAACAATCGTGAAACCTATTTGCTCATTGGAGATTTAGCTTTTTTACATGATGTCAATGGTCTAATTGCTTCACGCTATCAAGCATGCAATATAACCGTTATTGTGATGAATAACGATGGTGGTGGTATTTTCTCTTATTTACCACAATCAACTGTAGAGGCGCATTATGAGAATCTATTCGGTACACCGACTGCGCTCGAATTTCAAGATATTGCTCGCATGTATGACATGGACTATATTTGTATCGAAGATATTGCACAGTTAGTACCTAAATTTAATATGGTGAAAAAAGGACCATTACGTTTAATCGAAATTTTTACAGATCGTGAAGAAAACGTTTATGCACATCGCGCTCTTTGGAATCGTATTAATGCAGGATTAAAAGCATGGCAAAGCTAATTATTCGTGGTCTTGAGACACATGTAGATATTTGGAATGAAGCTGCAGGGCAAACAATTGTTGCATTGCATGGCTTTACAGGAAGTACTGCTACATGGCAAAGTTTAGCGAAGAATCTTCCTCATATGCGAATCGTAGCAATTGATTTAATTGGTCATGGTCAAACAGCTGTGCCTGAAAAAGAGAGCCGCTTTACAATGGAAGAACAATTGCGTGATTTAGAGGACATTGTTAGTCAATTACAATTAGAGACATTTACTTTGCTTGGCTATTCAATGGGGGGACGGATCGCATTATCCTATGCAATCGAATACCCGTATCGCGTGGAGAAGTTATTGTTAGAAAGTGCTTCTCCTGGTTTGCGAACATTAAAAGAGCGTATGGAGCGTTGTGAGCGTGATGATGCGTTAGCCACGAAAATTATGATTAATGGTGTGCTGTCCTTCGTTAATGCGTGGGAAAATATACCGTTGTTTGAATCGCAAAAGCGGTTATCTCATAATGCAAGGCAAGCGGTTCGAACAGAGCGTCTGGCCCAAAGGGAGATGGGCTTGGCTGGCAGTTTACGGGGAATGGGAACTGGTGTACAGCCATCTAATTGGGACAAGTTAACACAATTAGAATTACCTGTGTTATTACTGACTGGTTCATTAGATAGTAAATTTTGTAATATTGCTTTAGAAATGAAAGCGTTATTAAAAAATGGAAATCATATGACAGTAAATGACGCTGGACATGCAATTCATGTGGAAAATCCAGCTGAATTTGCTACAATAGTAAATGAGTATTTAACGTAATGATTTTTACGTTAGCGCTTCATCTTAGTTATGAGGCGAATTTTAATTAGGAGGTATTTCAATGTCACGTCAATGGACTACATTACATACTTACGAAGACATTAAGTATGAGTTTTATAACGGTATCGCTAAAGTAACGATTAACCGTCCTGAAGTGCGTAATGCATTTCGACCAAAAACTGTTATGGAAATGATTGATGCATTTTCTCGTGCTCGAGATGATAAAAATGTAGGTGTTATCATTTTAACAGGTGAAGGCGAGCAAGCTTTCTGTTCAGGTGGTGACCAGAAGGTACGTGGCCATGGTGGCTATGTAGGTGATGATGAAATTCCACGCTTAAACGTACTTGATTTACAACGTTTAATCCGTGTTATTCCTAAACCAGTAGTAGCGATGGTTGCTGGTTATGCAATCGGTGGAGGACACGTATTACATGTTGTATGTGACCTTACAATCGCAGCAGACAATGCTCGTTTCGGACAAACTGGTCCAAAAGTTGGTTCATTTGATGCTGGTTACGGTTCAGGCTATCTTGCACGCATTATCGGTCATAAAAAGGCTCGTGAAATTTGGTACCTTTGCCGTCAATACGATGCACAACAAGCGCTTGATATGGGCTTAGTAAATACAGTTGTTCCTTATGCACAATTAGAAGACGAAACTGTGCAATGGTGTGAAGAAATGCTACAAATGTCTCCTACAGCTTTACGCTTCTTAAAAGCAGCTATGAATGCTGATACAGACGGCTTAGCTGGTCTTCAACAAATGGCAGGCGATGCTACACTTCTTTACTACACTACTGATGAAGCAAAAGAAGGTCGTGACGCATTTAAAGAAAAACGTCAACCAGACTTCGGTCAATTCCCAAGATTCCCTTGATTTGAAAGGTGCAGGCTCGTATCTCTTTGTAGATACGAGCTTTTTCTATTTTTATAAAAGGGGAAACAGACGAATAGACCAATGATGGAAAAAGCGGTACCATTATCATTGTAAATGATCGGAGGAAGCAAATAATGTACCCAAACTGGATTTTGCAGCGTGCGTATGTAACACCATTACGGAGCGCTCTCACATACGAAGGACAAACATGGACGTTTCAACAATTAAATGAGCTATCTTTAAAACGCGCTCGGCAATTAACAGCGCTGGATATTAAGCAAGGGGAACGTATCGCGATTATGGGACCGAGTACGCCTGCACTTGTCGTTATGATGTATGCTTGTATGCATTTGCAATGTGAAATGGTCATGCTTAATCGTAGGCTTTCTCAAGCCGAAATCGCTTATCAACTAGAAGATTCACAAGCAGAGGCTGTGTTCGTTGCAGATGAAGATGTAGAAAAATTACCACCCCAGACGTCTTATTATTTATTTTCTGCCATTGAGAATGGGACAGAACAGCATATTGATATTGCAAAAGAATGGTCACTCAATCAAACAACATCTATTATGTATACATCTGGGACGACTGGCTTTCCAAAGGGCGTTCGCCAAACGGTTGGCAATCACCAGGCAAGTGCAACGGCTTCTGTTCTTAACATAGGTTTACAAGCAGATGATGTTTGGTTGTGTGCAGTACCATTATTTCATATAAGTGGATTTTCTATTTTAGTGCGTTCATTACTATACGGCAATAAAGTACAGCTATACGAGCATTTTAATGTAGATGCTATTGCACAAAACATAATAGATGGCGATGTGACACATATGTCGGTAGTCGCTGTTACATTAGAACGTATTTTAAATACATTGGAGCTAAACAAGGCACAGGCGTCACCACAATTTAAATTGATGCTAGCTGGTGGCGGCCCTGTACCAGTAGATTATTTAAAACGAGCAAGTGCACTACATTTAGCTGTAGCACAAACATATGGTATGACAGAAACTTCATCGCAAACAGCTACACTAGCGAGTGAAGATGCCATGAAAAAAGTTGGTTCTGCAGGTAAGCCATTATTTTTTAATCAAATTAAAATTTCAGCCCCAAATGCGCAAGGTGAAGGTGAAATATGTATTAGAGGCCCACATGTAACACCAGGGTATATTGGACGCTTTGCTGAAAGAAGTGCAACCGAGGAGGGATGGCTTCATACTGGAGACATTGGCTACATGGATGAGGAAGGCTATTTATTTGTTGTCGATCGTCGAGCAGATTTAATTATTTCAGGTGGTGAAAATATTTATCCAGCTGAGATAGAAAATGTGTTATTGGCACATCCTGCTGTTCAAGAAGCGGGGGTGTGTGGCATTGATGATGATAAATGGGGGCAAGTTCCAATAGCTTTTGTTGTTTTAAAGGAACAGCTAGCTATGGAAATTTTACAGCAGTATTGTGAAAACAATCTTGCTAAATATAAAGTCCCAAAACAATTCATTATAATCGATGAACTTCCACGGAATGGAGCAAATAAGCTACTAAGAAGAAAATTATTAGATTTACTTCCAAGTGAATAATTTTCATTAAATTAGAATGCCTTACAAGGGGCTTCGTTTAAAAGAAACAGCATGCTAGAAGCGCACTTCTAGCATGCTGTTTTTATATTTAGTGCCAGTCACTCAAACAATTTCGAATTTTATGTCATATCCGAGTAAAAATCCATGAAGACTCCTGCGGGAACACACGCAAGGTAAGACGCAACAGGCGACGGTTGCGTCTTACAACGTGCCCGCGGAAAGCGCAGTGGATTTTTTCGATGATGTCGATATTTTGTTAGGTGTCTATACGATAGTGCCCGTCATTCAACACTTCGCCACAAAGCACAGTCAATTTTTTAAGACATAGAAATTCGGGTATTATGCTGATATAGAAGTAAAGATCAATAGTCCTGTAATTTCAAGTACAGGCGACGCATTTTGCCGACATTGCTTTGCATTATTCTCCTCATCACTGTTTTGCTACATCCTTTTCCACCATGCTATGTCATCAAATTTTCCAATCCTCCATTTTTTTAGATTAAATTAATGATTCATTAACATAATAAGTAATGAGCGGCATAAACTATTTAGTAAAGGAGAATGACTCATATGAGAAAATATATATATAATGTTGTCATTATATTATTTGTTTTACAAATGAGTCATGTGCAAGTATTCGCAAATTATGAAAAACAAAATATAGCAACGGCTAATTCAATAGAAACATTACAACAGCAAATTCAGAATGAAGTGTTGCAACTGTCTACTGAATTTGATATTCGATACACTGGTAATATATCTGACTTAAAAGACCAACTAACAGAGCTTATTAAACATGCCATTACCGATCCATATATTTATGCCAATATTTCTAGTTTTAAATGGAAATATGATGGCTACGCAAATAATATTGTCATTCAATTTCAATTTACCTATCATATCTCACAGGAAGAGGAGGCATTTGTCGAGCAAACATTGACAACTATTGTTGGATCTATGCATGGATTAAGCAAGCTGGAGAAAATACAAGCTGCACATGATTATATCGTCTTAACTTCTGAGTATTCAAAGGATAGTGTAGGAAGTCAATATTCCCCTTACACATTGCTTACTGAACACAAAGGTGTTTGTCAGGCCTATGCTTTAGTACTATATCGGATGTTAGAGATGCTAGATTTTGAAGTACAATATGTACCAGGTAAAGTGGGAGAACAATTGCATGCATGGGTATTAGTGAAGCTTGATAATGAATGGTACCATATTGATGTCACATGGGATGATCCATTGCCAGATCATAAAGGTGAAGTTCGCTATAATTACTTTCTTGTTTCCGATAAGCAATTAGCAAAAGACCATACTTGGGATTATGCAAGTTTTCCAGCGGCAACAAGTGAAAAATATGCTGATTGGCAGCAACTAACTAAAGTTGAAGTTCTTACGAAACCTTTAACAAACCATTTTAATTTTAATAGTGGGCTCGCGATGCTAGATAAAAATACACATATTATCAAACAATTAGTAGAACCATCTCCACTACTATTGAAACAAGACGAAAAAAGCAGCAAGTCTGTTCAAATAGTTTTCAATGCACCAAATGATAAAATTATTCTAGAGAGAAGTTTTACGCTTCGTCCAGTTTTTGCATATGTAAAGACGAACGCTAAGGATGGACAAAAGAGTATTATTAGCGTTGACAGAACTGAGAAGAGAATGCCACAAGAAAAATACGTCATAATAAAGGAGGTGTCCCCTGTGTAGTTGGGGCACCTCCTTCTTCAAATTACCATGTACGGTTGTTTGGATTACTGATGCTCATTAAGAGCTTTCTCTAACGTTTGTAAATTTTTCTTCATTAATGTAAAGTACGTTTCCTTATTTTTTACATCATCGTTTGTTAGCACACTTAAATTATGAAGTACAAGTGATTGAGCACCAACTTCTTTTTGAATGACTTCTGCTAATTTTGAAGAAACATTTTGCTCGAATAAAATGTAATGAATATTTAAGTCATTTGCTTTATCGACGATAGCTGTTAGCTCTTTTTGAGATGGTTCATTTTGTGAGTTTAAGCCTGCAATTGGGACTTGTGTTAAACCATATTGGCCAGCAATGTAGCCAAATGCTGCATGCGATACAAAAAATGTTTTGTCTTGAGTTGCATCAGCCATTGCTTTATATTCAGTGTCTAACTCTTGTAGCTCTTTGACTAAAGCTTCATAATTTGCTGTAAAAGTCGCTTCTTGAGCTGGCATTTTTTCAACTAATGTATTTTTAATAGATAGTGCTAAATCTTGACTAATAATAGGTGAAAGCCAAACGTGTGGATCAACACTACCATGATCATGAGCTTCATGCTCATCATGGTGATCTTCCTCCGTTGCATCATGCTCATGGTCAGCATGATCTTCCTCCGTTGCATTATGCTCATGGTCATGGTCTGCTTCTTCTTCTTCTTCTTCGTCATGCGAATGACCAGTGCTAACCGCTAATTTTTCGTCCGAAATTTGAGCTGCAGTTGCAACCATTGATACATCTTCGTTGGCTAACGTTTTTTTAGCATTTTCAACAAAGCCCTCTAGCCCTAAGCCGATGTAAAAAAATATATTTGCATCTGCTAATTTCATCATATCTTTTTGTGTTGGCTCAAATGTATGCTCGTTTGCACCAGGAGGATAAATAGAGGACACTTCTACATATTCGCCCCCAATTCGCTCTGTAAAGTAGCTCAATGGATAGACTGTTGTATAGACAGACAACTTGTCTTTATTGTCCGCCGTCTGTTTTGCTGTTGATGATTTATCACCGCAGGCAGCTGTAAATAGTGCAAGCACAGTAATCAGGAAAAATAGAAATACTTTTTTCATATAATAGATACCTCTTTCAAATAGTAATCATTACGATTTATTTTTTTGACAGTTTCTATAATAACGTACATCGGAAAAAAGTACAAGAAAAAATGACCTTCGAAAATTAATTCTTTTTCGAAGGCCATTTATCGGGCACAGGATCAAAGCCACCAGGATGAAGTGGTTGGCATTTTAAAATGCGTATTACGGTTAATATTAGTCCTTTAATAGCACCGTGCTTTTGAAAAGCTTCTAATCCGTAGGAAGAACATGTAGGGTAGAAACGGCACGTTGGTGGCGTCATAGGTGAGATGAATTTTCTGTAAAACTGAATGAGCCATATAAAGGGATATTTCATGCTTGACCATCCTTATGATGTGAATTTGTTTGCTCAGGCTTAGCATCGATTGTTTGGGTAAAAAAGTCGCCTTTTTTCTTAAGAATAACAATGACGGAAACTCCAAACATTAGCATCATCATAGCAATCATAATTATTATTGGTAATGGCACACCCATTGTTTTCACTCCAATTTCTTTTCGTTATTGTAATTTCAAGTTTTCGAGCAAGCTCGAAAAAATCTGGACGCAATTACGCCTTGGCATAATTGATTAATCTTGATGAAAATTTTGTTTAGGCTTTTCATCTACCGTATGTTTAAAGGCATAGGCACGGTTGACACTTATTATCGTAGCAGTTGTAACTAAAATAACGATAATAATTGCTACCGTTAAGAGCGAGACCAAACTCATTGCAATCACTCCGTTCTTGTTCATTATACCTATTATAAAATAGATGCTCTAGTTTAGTTGTGAAGGAAGTTTGACATTCCAGCGAATAAAACAAACACTTTACCACCATACTATGGAAAAAGGGGTGTTATTAATGGATCGTCAGCGTGTATATTTTTCCCTTGCCCATAAAACATATTATACAAATCCATATGAGGGTCAATGGAATTTCGAGCTTAATGTAGATCGACAAGCATTGGATGTTTTCGAAAAAATATTTCAACAAATGCAACTGTTAGAAATTGCGAATGGATGGCGTGCGCAATTACCTTATTTACAATATCATTTGGACAGAGAAAATGACGAATTAGATTTACGATTAAAGAAAATTTACGCACTCATTCACGAATATGGAGACGAGGATACAAAGGAATTTGTTGAACAGCTCCCATATTTTAATAAACGTGTCTAGCTTTTTGTGCTAGACATTTTTTATGTTGAATATCTCACTGTAGGAATAGTAAATGGATAATGATTTCTATAAAAATAATGGCAAGTGTGCCTAGACCAACCATAGCTAATTTTATTTGAATAGTGTTTTCAAGTGTAGTTATTTTACAAACAGAACAGCTTAAGGCGACTCGAGATGGGTTTACCATTGTCATTAAAGATGAACTAACATTTTGGATACAAGCGAGTAAAGTGGGAGAAGCTCCAATTTGTACAGCAGTTTCTGTTTGTAAGCGAATAAACATCGTATTTGAAGCCGTATTACTGCCAGTTAAAAATCCGCCCGTAGCGCCAATTAAAGGTGTAATAAATATAAAAAGCGAACCAAAAGAGTTTGCAGCAGTTAAAGAAAGTAGTTGTATCATCTTTGCCTCCGACATCATTTCAGAAACAACAATATATAAAAAAGTAGTAAGCAATACTGGATAACATTTATTGATAGTTAACTTTATGCTATCGAGAATTGATGTTTTATTTAAACGGAAGAGTAAGCATGAAAAAAGACAAACAATGAAGAGAAAAAATCCTGGTGAATATAGAAAAGATAACTGAAAATGATACGACGGTATTGTTATCATCAATAAATGACTTAAAAAACTTTGAATGGGTGGAATGGTTCTAGAAACAAATAATAGAACAATTAATAGCAAATAGGGAGAAATATTTTTGATAAATGCATTAGAAGGATTTTGATTGCCCCTCTTGTGTAAAGTAATCATAATAAAAATAGTTGAAACAACAGTTAAAGAGCCAACTAAACCTGCAAGCTCGACACTGATAAAACGATTACAAATCCACACGATAAAACCTAATAACAATCCTATCCAAAGTATTTGCACTTGTTTCTTTTTCATGGCTTTTTTTCCTACCCCAATGTAAGTAACGAGGAAGGCGAAATAAATATAAAGAGGGATGCACATTAGGGCACTACCGACACCTAAATCTTCTAATGGAATGTTTCCTATTGATGCACCAATAATTGTACCCATCGCTAGTGTACCCCAAGGAATTATACATAAACTAATTAATGCTATGAGGGAAGATTGAATAGCATTAAATTTTAAAGCTATTAAAATAGGTGCAATAACAATTATTGCTAAACCAAACCCACTTACCGATTCAATTAAAGGTGAGAGGCCTAGAGCCAACAATAACACCTGATATGTTTTGTCATCGGTAGAGGTAGCAATGGCCGAAGCAATTTTTTGTATAGCCCCTGATTTCTCCATTAAATGAAATAATAAAATACCAAAAAATAAAATATAAATAACTGGTACTGTTGTAAGAAAACTTTTAATGAAAGGTTTAGGAAGTAACTCGACGCTTGTGTGAAAGGCAGGAGAAATAGCGATACCTGTTGTAAGTATGCAAGCTATAATACCTGTATAAATAGAAGATTTTTTTAAAATAAATATCATAAATAAAATACTAGCTAAAGGTAATAGTGCTAAAATGACTTTTAACATTAAACATCACTCCTATGTATAATTTATTCACTATAGTATATTTTATTTTAACTAAAGTGTAAATATGTGTTGCTAGTCATTGTTTCTAGAATAAGGGTATACATTTTATAAGTTGATTGTTGTAGAACATGTGCAATATCATAGTAGAAGGACAATCTCTGAATAGAAAAGAAATTTTCACTATAGTAAAAAAAATAATAGGACGAACTAAAATGGATAAGATCGCTTAAACTGCAGTAGTGAGAGGAGCTTTTATAATGGGATTTGGAAAGCAAGTAAATGCTATTAGGAAAAAAAATAAGATGACATTGCAGGAGCTTTCAGCAGTAAGTAATGTGAGTGCCTCGATGCTATCTCAAATTGAAAGAGAAGAAAAAAATCCAACGATTCAAGTAGCCTGTCAAATTGCGGAGGCTTTAAATACAACTCTTTCTGCATTGCTAGATCAGCAAGAAAAAAGGGATATTGTCGTGATAAGAAAAGATGAACGCCCAATCTATGTCGACGAAAAGTCTGGGTTTCAACGCCACTTATTATCACCTTCTGTTCCTTCTAGAGGCATTGAGTTTGTTTTAAATATCATTCCTGCCAATAAAGAATCAGGCATTTTCCCAGCTCATAAATCAGGAGTGAAAGAGTATATTTTTGTTAAAAGCGGAAAGTTACGTGTTGAATTAGGACGTGGCGCTTTTTGTGAAGAATTAGACGCAGGAGATTCCTTCTTTTTTGAAGCAGATACAGAGCATCGATTTATCAATAAGACGAATGAAGAATGTCACTATTTCCTTGTGATTGATTCCTCGCAGTATATGAAATAATAAGTCAGCAAAATGTAATGAATACATTCGTTACAATATAATAATAGGAGTGGAATGGAATGTTTTCATTTACAGATTTAAATGGTTTTCAAGTAGATTTAAGCTTTACAAGAGGGGAGTTAGAAGTTGAGCCAAGGCATGTACTCATCTTGTTAAAGCATAAAAATAAATGGCTATGCACGATTCATAAGCGACGTGGCGTGGAAGTGCCAGGTGGTAAGGTAGAACCTGGGGAAACTTTAGAACAAGCTGCTGTTAGAGAAGTATTTGAAGAAACGGGTGTACATGTGAAAAATCTTCGTTGGTTTGCAGAATATGCTGTCCACGGAGATCAATTATTTTGTAAAACAGTATTTACTGCGCAATTTGTAAGTCAAGACAAAGTGGAGTTTGATTTGGAGACATCAGGTATGGTTTGGCTCACAGATGAAGAGTTTGCTAACCATCCAAATTTAAGCTTTCATATGAAAGATGAAGGTATGCAAAAAATGCTAGAGGAGCTGAAGCGCTATGACGATCAATGGTGAAATAGTTGAAAAACGTCCATACCCTTCACCGAATCCAGCTATTCGCTTAACCGAAATTACTTATGTATCACTTGGATTACGGGTTAAAGGCTTGCTAGCTGAGCCTAAGGCAGAAGGTACATACGATGGTTTTTTATATTTACGTGGTGGAATGCAAAGCATCGGTATGGTGAGACCAGCACGTATTGCCCAGTTTGCCGCACAAGGTTTTATCGTTTTTGCCCCTTACTATCGAGGGAATAGAGGAGGAGAAGGTCGTGATGAGTTTGCTGGTCAGGATCGTTATGATGCAGTGCATGGAGTAGATGTGCTAAAGCAATTTTGCAATGATAATATTCATGTGTTTGGCTTTTCACGCGGAGGTATTATGGCACTGTGGACGGCAATTTTGCGAAAAGATATTACATCTGTCGTTACGTGGGCAGGGGTGTCGGATGCGACAGCAACTTATTGGGAGCGTACGGATATGCGCCGTATGATGAAGCGTGTAATTGGAGGTACGCCTAATCGTGTACCAGAGGCATATGATGCACGTACACCATTATTTGAAGTTGAACACATTACAGCTCCTGTGCTTATTATTCACGGCTATCGTGATGAAAATGTCGATATTGAACATGCAAGGCAATTAGCATTTTACTTAGAAGATGCCAATAAAACGTATGAAACATGGTATGATCATCGTTTTGCACACCAATATCCACCTGCTCAAAATCGTGAAACTGTGCGTGCTTTGTGTAAATGGATGAAGAAACAATGAGACGCAAATAAAGGGACAATTGGTGAGGTGGTGACCGAGAGGGTGACTGGCACTAATTGTGTGAGTGTCTGGAATTGTTTGAGTGACAGGCACAAAATTATTATAAAAATCCACTGCGCATTCTGTGGGCTATAGGGAAGCCGCAACCGTCGCTAGAAGCGTCCTGTGTTGCAGCTTACGCTATTTGGTTACCATAGAAGCGTTCGTGGATTTTTATTATTTTAGTTGTAAGAAAAAGGACTAATATAGTGAATTGTGTGAGTGACAGGCACTTATTCGTTTACGTAGACACTTAAGAAGGTTTGAATTGTTTTCCAATATGTTGCTCCTGCGACATTTTCAGCTCTACCGTGTCCAGCCCCTTCAACTAGTAATTTTTCTTTTGGCACATTGGCAGCTTCATAGACTTCATCTAGCATTGAAGAAGGCACGAATGTGTCAGAACTACCATGGATAAACAGCATCGGTGTTTGTGATTTAGCTACTTGTTTTACTGTATCGGCTTCACCAAGCGTATAGTCTGCTTTGATTTTCGTTACAGCTGAAGCAAAATTCATGATTGGAAATGCAGGCAGATGGAAGATTGCTTTAAGCTGATACGAAAATTCGCCCCAAACAGAAGAATAGCCACAATCCTCAATGATTGCCTTTACATTTTTAGGTAATTTTTCGCCAGACGCCATCATCACTGTGGCGCCGCCCATCGACACTCCAAAAAGGACAATTTCAGCATCATTATTTAATTGCACCGTATTGTCAATCCATGACACGACATCTAAGCGATCATGCCAGCCCATTCCGATATAGTCTCCTTCACTTTTGCCATGGCCTCTCGCATCAGGAATAAGTATATTGTAGCCCATGTCGTAAAAGTGTTTTGCATACTTGGTCATCTGTAAACCATCACTTGAATATCCATGGAAGATTAGGGCCCATTTATTTGAATCATTTTGATTTTTAATGGAATAAGCATGTAGCTTAAGTTGATCGAAAGATGGAATCGTTGTCTCTTCGTAATGACTGTTGAACCATGTTTCACGAGCTTCTTTCTCTTTCACTTCATTCGGATTAGAATCAATTAAATTATGTGGGGCATCCAGAACGGCTGTTTTATCAGATTGCGGATTTAACGCCAAGTTATAAAAGTAATTGCCTGCAATAAATCCAGCTCCAATAAACAACACGACTAATGATACTAGGATGCCAACTAGTATTTTGTATTTTTTTTTCATATGTATCCTCCAATACTATCCAAAAAATGAACATTTGAAGATTATTTTTTATAGAAATGGGTAAAAAAAAGGGAACGAATAAATCGTTCCCTTAGTCGCATTATTATTTTAATGGACCACCAAGTTTAGTGATTGCTTCAGAAACGTTTGAGAATTTCTTGAAGTTATCATTGAATAAACCAGCAAGTTCTGCAGCTTTTACATCATAAGCAGCTTTGTCTGCCCAAGCATCGCGAGGGTTAAGAACTTCTGAAGGTACACCTTCAACTGCTGTAGGGATGTGTAAGCCAAATACAGCGTCCTGTGTCGTTTCAACATTGTTCAGTTTGCCATCGATTGCAGCACGTACCATTGTACGAGTGTATGAAAGCTTCATACGGCTACCTGTACCGTATTCGCCACCAGTCCAGCCAGTGTTTACAAGGAATACTTGTGCGCCATGCTCATCGATTTTTTGACCTAACATTTCAGCATAAACAGTTGCTGGAAGTGGAAGGAATGGAGAACCGAAACATGTAGAGAATACTGGCTCTGGCTCTGTTACACCACGTTCAGTACCTGCTAGCTTCGAAGTGAAACCACTTAGGAAGTGATACATTGCTTGTTCTTTTGTTAATTTACTGATTGGAGGTAACACACCAAATGCATCAGCAGTTAAGAAGACGATTGTTTTTGGATGACCTGCAACAGATGGATCAACAATATTTTCAATAAATTGGATTGGGTAAGCAACACGTGTGTTTTCTGTTAATGAAACATCATCGTAGTCACAAACACGAGTTTCAGGATCTACAGCTACGTTTTCTAGAACAGAACCGAAGCGGATTGCGTTATAGATTTCAGGTTCTTTTTCAGCAGAAAGGTTAATTGTTTTTGCATAGCAACCACCTTCAATATTGAATACGCCGTTGTCAGACCAGCCGTGCTCATCGTCACCGATTAATTTGCGGGCAGGGTCAGCTGATAAAGTTGTTTTACCAGTACCAGATAAACCGAAGAATAATGCCACATCGCCAGCTTCACCTACGTTTGCTGAACAGTGCATTGATAGGATGCCTTGTTGTGGTAGTAGGTAGTTCATAATGCCGAAAATAGATTTTTTCATTTCACCAGCATATTCAGTACCACCGATTAGGATGATTTTCTTTTCAAGTGATACAATAATGAAAGTTTCAGAAGATGTACCATCGATAGCTGGATCCGCTTTAAAGTTAGGAGCTGAAATAACTGTGAATTCAGCAACATGAGAAGCTAATTCTTCTTGTGTTGGACGGATAAATAATTGATGGGCGAAAAGATTGTGCCAAGCATATTCATTGATTACTTGGATGCTTAATTGTGAATCTTTGTCAGCACCAGCAAAACCTTTGAATACGAATAATTCGTCACGTTCTTTTAAGTATTTAACTACTTTTACATATAAGTTATCGAACACTTCCGAAGAAATTGGTTGGTTTACTTTACCCCAGTCAATTTTATCTTTTGTGCTTTCTTCTTCTACCGTATATTTATCTTTAGGTGAACGACCAGTGTATTTGCCAGTTTCTGCACGAACTGCGCCATCTACTGTTAACATTGCCTCACCACGAGATGTAGCTTTTTCCGCTAATTGTGGTACTGAAAGTTGAACGTTAATGTTCCCACCGTTTAATAATTCCTTCAGTTCGTTTGCAATTTCTACTGAATTCATCGATTAAATACCATCCTTTTTTATAATATTCCCTTGAGTTTGAGGGAGTTTTTCTTAATTTCAAAAATAGTATAACACAATTGCTTTAATAATCTATACTAATTCAAAAATTATTTTCGTGTTTTAAATAACTTTCAACAAAAAGTCATAAAATAATTGACAACGTTCGACCTTTTACGTAAGATGAGGAATTGAACGGATACTCTTATCCCGAGCTGGTGGAGGGTCAGGCCCTGTGAAACCCGGCAACCTGCATGAACTATTTCACGACATGCGCTGGTGCCAACCTGATGCAAGGGGAAAACCCTTGAACGATAAGAGTGAAAGGTTACGAAGTCATTATTCCTTTCCTCATGTAAAGACGTGAGAAAAGGATTTTTTTTATTTTCATAATGAATGTAAAGGTAAGTATATACAATTCTTTCCTTATTATAATGACGGATCTTTCGAAATCCTCATGTTAAAAGCAACAACGGCTTGAAAGTTCTATCCTTCAGGAGCGAACTTGACATGGGTAATGAGTACCGTATTAATTTCGCAAATGCTATTTGTAAGAGTAATAGGAGGAAAACCAAATGACAAACCGTCGATTGTTTACATCAGAGAGTGTAACAGAAGGACATCCTGACAAAATTTGTGACCAAATTTCGGATGCCATTTTAGATGCCATTTTAAAAGAAGATCCAAATGCACGTGTAGCGTGTGAAACAACTGTAACGACAGGATTAGTACTAGTAGCAGGAGAAATTACTACTTCTACTTATGTAGATATTAAAGGTATCGTGCGTGATACTGTAGCAGAAATCGGCTACACACGCGGTAAATATGGCTTTGATGCTGAAAACTTAGCAGTACTAGTAGCAATTGGTGAACAATCACCAGACATTGCCCAAGGTGTAGACCAAGCATTAGAAGCGCGTGAAGGTTCTATGACTGATGCAGATATTGAAGCAATTGGTGCAGGTGACCAAGGATTAATGTTTGGTTACGCTTGTAACGAAACACCTGAATTAATGCCTTTACCAATTAGTTTAGCGCATAAATTAGCTCGTCGTTTAACAGAAGTTCGTAAATCAGGTGAACTAGCATATTTACGTCCAGACGGTAAAACACAGGTGACAATTGAGTATGATGAACACAACATCCCAGTACGTGTCGATACGATTGTTATTTCAACACAGCATGATGAAGAAGCGACATTAGAGCAAATTCAATCAGATTTAAAAGAGTTAGTAATAGCTCCTGTAGTACCTAGTGAGCTATTAGATGCTCAAACAAAATATTTCATTAACCCAACAGGTCGTTTTGTTATTGGTGGACCTAAAGGAGATGCTGGTCTTACAGGACGTAAAATCATCGTTGATACATACGGTGGCTATGCACGTCATGGTGGTGGAGCATTCTCTGGTAAGGATGCTACAAAAGTGGACCGTTCTGCTGCATATGCAGCGCGTTATGTAGCTAAAAACATTGTTGCTGCAGGTTTAGCAGAACGTGCTGAAGTACAACTTGCTTATGCCATTGGTGTAGCACAACCCGTATCAATCGCAGTAGATACATTTGGTACAGGAAAAGTAAGCGAAAGCGATATCGTAAAATGGGTTCGCGATCTATTTGATCTACGTCCAGCAGGCATTATTAAAATGCTTGATCTACGTCGCCCAATTTATAAACAAACGGCAGCTTATGGTCACTTTGGCCGTACAGATTTAAATGTGCCTTGGGAAAATACGGACAAGGCAGATGCTTTAAGAGAAAAAGCAGGTCTATAAGCAATGGAAAGGGGCTACTTCATGGCCCCTTTCTAACTTGCTTCAGCATTCATACCTCACGTTTAAAGGTTGGGTTTGAATGCTGAAGCAAGTTACAGATTTTTGAAGAGCTTGTCAAGCATACAAAAAATCTGGACGGCAATTATGGATAGGCGTAAATGATTGCAAAAAAATTCGCGTCTTTCCGTTTACAGTTGGAAGGAAATCGCGAATTTATTTTTTATCCTGTATAAATGTGTTTTTACAAGAGCACCTACGCCTATATCGGCAGCCCTCGTATTTAGGGCATCCATTATTTTTGAAGAGATTTGTAATATTGACCTTTTTCGGCGTATTCTCTAACGATACGTTCCATGTCTTCTTTATCTTCAGCATTTAATTCACGTACGACTTTTGCTGGACGACCTAATGCTAAGCAATTAGGAGGAATGACTTTACCTGGAGGTACAAGACTACCCGCACCAATAAAAGCACCTTCTCCTATCTCTGCCCCATCCAACACGATTGATCCCATACCTATTAATGCATTTTTTCGAATTGTACAGCTATGTAAAGTTACTTGGTGTCCAACTGTTACTTCATCTTCGATTATTAATGGATATTTTGGACTCTGATGTAGACAGCAAAGATCTTGGATGCTTACTCGTTTACCAATTATTGTTGGCGATACATCGCCTCGAATAACAGTATTAAACCAAATAGTGGTTTCGGCACCAATCGTTACGTCACCAGTAACGGTTGCATAGTCAGCAATAAAAACCGATGGATCGATATTAGGGGTCTTGTCTTTAAACGGATAAATCATGCTAAACGCCTCTTTTCTTTCTTTGATGTAGTATTATCGTATCAAATGCGCAATTTTATGCAAATATAATTTTATAATGACGAGAATATTTCGTTATAATCAGTGTGTAACTATTTAATTAGGAGGACTATGTGAATGTGGAAATGGGAAGCTGATGGACAAGCGAAGGCTGTGATTGCTATTGTTCACGGTGCTTATGAAAATCACCGTTGGTACGCATGGCTTATTGAAAAACTCAGAATGGAAGGCTTCCACGTAGTCATGGGGGATTTACCAAATCATGGGGCAAATGCAAAACTATCACGAGTCCATGATGAGGACTTTAAAGAGTATAACAAATATACAAGGCATTTAATTGAAAATGCTTTTTCATATGATTTGCCAGTGTTTTTAATAGGGCATGGACTAGGAGCAACGTTATTATTGCATACAATGCATAAGAGAAAATATGAATGTGCAGGTATTGTTTTAACTTCGCCTTGGCTACATTTGAAACTACAGCCTGGTAAGTTATCAAATGCATTAACTAGCTTAAGTGCTTTAACGGCAAGTGTTAAAATGACACACGATATTTCTTTTGACAAATTAACGCGCAGTATTGAAGGCAGAGAGGAAATGAGGGACGAGTTTCCTTTTAAGTCAGTTATATCAGTGAAGTGGTATCGCGAACTCCAGCAAATGATGCGCAATTTAGCCGTCATGCCTAAAGCAGAATTTCCGAATACGCCTATGCTTATTATGACTGGCGAAAAAGATAGTATTACGGAAACGAGACAAACACGTAATTGGCTACATCAGCAAGAGTTTGCAGAATTCCAATTTAAGGAATGGGCAAAATGCTACCATAATCTATTCCATGAAATAGAGCGTGAAGAGATTTTTGTCTATATCCGAGATTTTGTTAATAATGCCTTGCGTAGAATTGGATATATAATTCAATAGAATGTTTCCCCTTCGAAAAATATTGTTGAATAAGATGTATAGTAACTTAAAAATAATGTTGTAATTTTCAGAAAAATGTAATACTATAATGTCTTAAAGTAAGAATATTCATATTTTGGGAGGGGTAAAATGGAAGGTATTGTAAGTTTTCTGAACAGTATTTTATGGGGACCGTGGTTTATTTATGGTATTTTATTGATTGGTTTATTCTTTTCGATTATTACACGGTTCCTACAAGTAAGACTCATTAAGGATATGTTCGTCTTAATGTTTAAAGGAGAAAAATCGGAAAAAGGAATTTCTTCTTTCCAGGCAATGTCGATTGCATTATCAGGCCGTGTAGGTACAGGTAATATTGCTGGTACGGCAACTGCAATCGCAATGGGGGGGCCTGGTGCAATTTTTTGGATGTGGGCAATTGCCTTCATTGGTGCTGCGACAGCTTATGTTGAGTCGACATTAGCACAAATTTATAAAGAAGAGAAAGATACCGAATACCGTGGTGGTCCAGCCTTTTACATTGAGAAAGGTATGGGGCAAAAGTGGTTTGCGGTAATTTTTGCGATTGCTGCGTTAATTGCAATGTTAATATTAATGCCTGGCGTTCAATCAAATGCAATTTCTGTTGCTGTTGAAAACGCTTTCGGAATGGATCCTTGGATTACAGGAATTATTATTATTGTATTATTAGGTGCCATTATTTTCGGTGGGGTTAAATCGATTGCAAATGTTGCACAAGTAGTTGTACCGTTCATGGCTTTAGCTTATATTTTAATGGCAATTGTTATTATTTTCATGAATATTTCTCAAGTACCTGCTGTATTTTCTTTAATTTTCTCTAGTGCTTTTGGTGCTCAAGAAATATTTGGGGGTATTATTGGTTCAGCAATCGCTTGGGGGGTTAAGCGTGGGATTTATTCAAACGAAGCTGGTCAAGGAACTGGAGCGCATCCAGCTGCAGCTGCAGAAGTTTCGCATCCCGCTAAACAAGGTATTGTGCAAGCAGCTTCTGTGTACATTGATACATTATTAGTTTGTTCAGCTACTGCATTTATGATTTTATTTACAGGTATGTATAATGTTCAGAATGAAAATGCTACTGAAGGTACAGATCCATTTATTTACGTTGGGGAATTTAATCAAAACGGTCTTACAGGAGACGAACAAATTACGTTTGCGAAAAGTATTAAAGAAGGTGCTGCGTATACACAATATGCAGTGGAAACTTCATTGCCAGGGATTGGTTCAGAATTCGTAGCGATTGCATTATTCTTCTTTGCATTTACGACAATCATGGCGTATTACTATATAGCGGAGACGAATGTGGCCTATTTATTCTCAGGGCAAACCGAAAAGATTTTTATTTGGATAGCTAAGATTGCCTTTTTAATTGCTACATTTTATGGAACGGTTCGTACATCGGACCTTGCATGGGCAATGGGGGATGTTGGCTTAGGTTTAATGGTATGGATTAATGTTATAGCTATCTTAATAATTATGAAACCTGCGATTCTAGCATTAAAAGATTACGAGAAACAGAAAAAAGAGGGCAAAGACCCTGTATTTGATCCTCGTAAACTAGGAATTAAAGGTGCAGATTTCTGGATTGATTACAATGATAAACGAAAAAATAAATAATGGATAAAAAGGGTCCTCTCATGAATGAGAGGACCCTTCAGACTGTAGACAAACTCGAAAAATTTCGAGTTTGCCTACAGTCTTTTTTCATTTTAAAATAAAAATAGATGTCTACTGCCGTTGATTTCTGCTACGTTCGGGCGCTTTCCGCGGGCACACACGTAAGCCGCAACCCTCGCTAACGCGCGGTTTGTTGCGTCTTACGTTCTGTGCTTTCCCGCAGGAGTCGCCCGCCCTTCGCTCCAATCAACTAGTGTCAACAAGCTCTTTCGAAAGGAAAGTTAAAATACAGTACAATTATCGCACCCATAAATATATCTGCTAGTCGTCTACTTTTATCATTAAATAACCTTAGAGGTTTACTGCCGTTGATTTCCGCTACGGGCGGTCGCTTTGCGCGGGCACATCGTAAGCCGCAACTCTCGCTAACGCGCGGAATGCCCGCGTCTTACGTATTGTGCGTTCTGAGCAGGAGTCGTCCGTCCTCCGCTCCAATCATTTCGTATCCAATCCTCAGCTCTAATCAATTGTACAATATCAAAAGGATAAAAAATTGACAAAAGTATCAGGAGTCACCTGTTTAATGTCTTTTGTCTATGATTTGATGAATAAGTAGAATGCTATCATATAAGACATCTAGCTAAAGTTATATAAAAACAGTATTTTCTTTATTAAAAAGTATTCCATCATAATTCTTTTTAATTCTGAAAAAAAAAGCCCGAAATTTCAAGTTCGGGCTTTTGTATCAGGGTTAATCGGTAGGTAAGTCTTTCATTTTTTCTAGGGCAATAACAAATGGTGGATCGTTTTGTTGGTTTAGAAATTCGTATTTTAACACATGTACATTTTTTTGTGGTAAATGACTGACAAATTCAATAACCGCGTCTCGTTCTTCTTTGCCACCCTGATGACCATGGTAGATAACAAGGACAATTAAGCCTCCGATTTTAAGGAGTTGTAGTAAATCTTTAATCGCTTGTATCGTAGTATTCGGTTTTGTCACGATATCATGATCACTACCAGGTAAATAGCCAAGATTAAAAATTGCAGCAGCTACTGGCTTTTGCACATGTTTGTTAATATTTTCGTGCCCAGTATGTAGCACTAGGGCGCGGTGCTCTAATGCGTTATCTAGCAGACGATGCAAAGTAGCGTCGACAGCACTTTTTTGCACATCAAAAGCATACACTTGTCCGTTATCACCAACAAGCTGTGCTAAAAATAATGTGTCATGACCATTTCCTGCTGTGGCATCTACAACTGTATCGCCTTCTTGTATCGTATTTACTAATAAATGCTGAGCATATTGTAAAACTCGTTGAAGCTTCATTTTGTTACCTCAGCATTATAAAATTTACCTTGCCAACTGCCACGTCGTTCTAATTCCGCATCAATCCCATTTAGTACTTCCCATTTATTCACACTCCACATCGGTCCAATCATTAAATCGATTGGTCCATCACCTGTTATACGATGAATAACCATTTGGGGTGGCAAGATTTCTAACTGATCGGCTACTAATTTTGTATAAACATCCTGGTCTAAAAATTCTAGCATACCTTTTTCATATTGTTTGACCATTGGTGTCCCTTTTAATAGGTGAAGTAAATGAATTTTAATGCCTTGGACATCGAGCTTAGCAACTGCGCGGGCAGTTTCCATCATCATGTCATAGTCTTCAAGTGGCAGACCATTAATAATATGAGAACATACGCGAATCCCATGTTTACGCAGTTTTTCAACACCTTCCACATATGTTGCATAATCATGTGCACGATTAATGAGATTTGCTGTTTTTTCATGAACTGTTTGAAGTCCAAGTTCTATCCATAAATAAGTCCGTTCGTTTAGTTCAGCTAAATATTCTACAACATCATCTGGTAGGCAGTCTGGACGTGTCGCAATTGAAAGTCCTACTACACCTTCTTGTGCTAATGCTGCTTCAAATTTCTCTTTTAAAACAGGCAGCGGTGCATGGGTATTTGTATACGCTTGGAAGTAAGCCATATACTTGCCATCTTTCCACTTTTGATGCATTTTGTCACGGATTTCGGCGAACTGCACATCAATTGGGTCTACCTTATTACCGGCAAAGTCTCCTGACCCTGCAGCACTACAAAATGTACAACCCCCAAATGCAACGGTACCATCACGGTTTGGGCAATCAAAGCCTGCATCGAGCGCTACTTTAAATACTTTGTGGCCGAACTGATCCCGTAAATATCGATTCCATGTATAATATCTTTTCCCCTCTGTGGGAAAAGGAAAGTTTATTTCTGTCATGTATTTCACTCCTCTAACGTTATATTTTATCATGTGTGTCAGGTTCCGTCATGGATAAGAATTTTAATATGGAAGTATAGTTGCATTGCAAGTTTATTCACTTAAATAACCACTGTATTTCTAGTCGAGAGGAAAGTACATATAGCTCTGTTATAGCCAGAGCGCAATGCAGAAAAATGTATATTCAAAAAAGGAATATTTTATGAAGAAAAGGTAAATTTATTTTCCTTGTACTTTTTTATTTTTCAGCATAAACTAGCTATTTAGAGAAACGAAATAATGGAGGTCAAGAATATGCCAAAAAGTGTTTGGTTTTTAATTATCGGTATGCTTGTGAACACGACGGGCAACTCTTTTTTATGGCCTTTAAATGCCATTTATATGCATGACTACTTAGGAAAGTCACTAGCAATGGCTGGCTTTATTTTAATGTTAAATTCAGCTGCAGGTGTGTTAGGGAATCTTTTAGGTGGCTATTTATTTGATAGAATTGGTGGCTACAAGTCTATTATGCTAGGTATTCTTTTAACAGTTGCCTCGTTAGTCGGCTTAACGATTTGGCATGGCTGGCCTCATTATGTGTGGTTTTTAACCGTACTTGGTTTTAGTGGAGGCATTGTATTTCCAGGTATGTTTGCACTAGCAGGAGCTGCTTGGCCTGAGGGCGGACGTAAAGCGTTCAATGCGATTTATTTAGCTCAAAATGTTGGGGTTGCTGTTGGTCCCGCATTAGCTGGAATTGTTGCAGATTATCAATTTGATTATGTCTTTGTTGTCAATTTAGCAATGTATATTTTATTTTTCTTTATAGCGTTGATTACATTTAGAGGAATAGATTCAGAAAATATTGCACTGAAAAATGTAGTAAGTGAGAGTAAACGCATTACAAATAAAGCACCATTTTACGCCCTATTAATTTTAAGTATTTCTTCCGTATTATGCTGGCTTGCGTATTCACAATGGAGTGCGACGATTTCATCGTATACGCAAGATTTAGGTTTAGGATTAAAACAATATAGTTTACTTTGGACTATAAATGGACTACTAATTGTCGTTGGGCAACCTTTAATCGCGCCACTTGTGAGACGTTGGGAGCATCAAATAAAGAGACAGCTAGTATTTGGTATTACGCTCATAGCAGCATCATTTGGAATTATAGCATTTGCTGAAGATTTTAAAATGTTTGCAGCTGCAATGGTCGTATTAACATTTGGCGAAATGTTTTATACACCAGCGTTACCGACCATCGCGAATCAGCTTGCACCAAAAGGGCGCGAAGGTTTCTACCAAGGAATTATTAATAGTGCGGCAACAGCTGGCCGTATGATAGGTCCTTTATTTGGTGGGATAATGGTCGATCAGTTTGGTATGATTGCGCTTGTTTCTATTTTAGTTGTCATCGTATTAATAGGTATCTTCCCATGTTTAATGTATGACCGACCATTACTTTCGAGTGGCAGGCACGCAAACAATTCTGAAAATTAAAGACTGTTTTTAGTAAAGCGAATGTAAATCATTCGCTTTTTATTTTTGGGATTGAAATCAACCTCACAAAAAGATACAATCATACATATTCAAATATTTGAATATGTAAATATAATAATGGGGGGATTAATGTGGAAGAAGGGTTACAACAGTTTAAAGCCGATTTTTTTAAAGCTTTAGCACACCCGTTACGAATTAGAATTCTTGAATTATTGGTGGATGGTAAGAAAAGTGTGAACGAGATTCAAAGTTGTCTTGAAAAAGAGGGCTCAGCGGTGTCACAGCAACTAAGTGTATTACGGGCAAAAAATATTGTGTATGGCACGAAAGAAGGGAAAAAAGTTTATTATTCTTTAAGTGATCCGATGATTGTTGAGTTGCTGCGTGTTGCCAAAGACATTTTTAACAACCATTTAATTCATACAATTTCAAGATTAGAAGAAATGACCGTCAGTGAAAATGATGAAGAGATGATATAGGGTCATATTTTTATTCCCCCTTAGAAAACAGCCTAGTATGAAAGAAACACGGTCTGGATTCAAAGAATTTATTATTTCGAAGGGAAGATTACTGTATGAAATCACTGTTTACGGGGCGGTATGAAGGGTATTCAGCTGATCATTTTAAAAAGGATTTATTGTCTGGAATTATTGTTGGTATTGTTGCAATTCCTTTAGCAATGTCATTTGCCATAGCTTCTGGTGTAAAACCAGAGTACGGTATTTATACAGCATGTATTGCAGGCATACTGATTTCACTATTTGGTGGTTCGAAATATCAAATTGGTGGACCTACTGGTGCTTTTGTGCCCATTTTATTAGGAATTGTATTATCATACGGCTATGAAAATCTATTGATTGCAGGGTTAATGGCGGGTGTTTTGCTATGCTTAATGGGCATTTTTAAGCTTGGCACTCTTATCAAATTTATTCCACGTCCTGTAACGATCGGATTTACTGCTGGTATTGCGGTTATTATTTTTACGGGACAAATTGCAAATTTTTTAGGGCTGACCAATATTACGCGGCATGAATATTTTATCGCAAATATGAAAGAGCTCTTTCTGCACATCGGTACAACAAATTATTATAGTATTTTCATAGCGATCATTTGTCTTGTAATGATACTAGTGACACCGAAAGTTTTTCCGAAAGTACCTGGCCCATTAGTAGGCATTGTAGTTTCGACGCTTGTTGCTAGCTTCTTTTTTTCGGGACAAGTTGCAACAATTGCTACAGCTTACGGTCAAATACCAAATACATTACCAGAGATTAAAATACCTGAAATTACGTTAGAGCGATTGCAATTATTAATAGGGCCAGCATTTGTCATCGCTATGTTGGGGGGGATTGAATCTCTTTTATCGGCGGTCGTTGCGGATGGTATGACTAATAGTAAGCATAATAGCAATCGTGAGCTAGTAGGGCAGGGCATAGCGAATATCATTACACCTTTATTTGGCGGAATTCCTGCTACAGGGGCCATTGCGCGTACGGCAACAAATATAAAAACGGGTGCAACATCCCCGATGTCAGGTATTATTCATGGTGTTTTTGTATTAGTAACGTTGTTGTTATTGGCACCTTTTGCATCGCATATTCCGTTAGCTAGTATGGCACCAATTTTGATGGTCGTTGCGTGGAATATGAGTGAACGGAAGCATTTCGCACATATTGTGAAAGCGAAATCAGGAGATTCACTTGTTTTAATGATTACATTTTTACTTACGGTTTTCACTAGCCTAACGGTAGCTGTAGAAGTAGGACTTGGTTTGGCAGTTGTGTTATTTGTTAAACGAATGAGTGAAAAGTTGGTTGTAGATAAGGTTTTACCAGACCATACAAAAAACAATGGCAAAGTACAGCCGCATGTTGTCAATCAAAAGCATGATTGCCCTCAAATTAGTATTTATTCAATTGAAGGACCGTTATTTTTTGGTGCAGCACAAACATTTGAGCAAACATTGCTACATTCAATGCAAGTTCATCCAAAAGTTTTAATTTTGCGTATGAGTAAAGTGCCTTTTATGGATTCTACTGGGGAGTCCTATTTTAGCAATATTGTTCAAAGCTTTAAAATGCAAGGTGGCACTGTGTTAGTAACGGGTATCCATGAAGAATTAAAAGGGGCACTGTTACGAAATGGTCTATACGATCTAATTGGAAAAGATAATTTCTATGAACATACAGGCGATGCTATTAACAGGGCATTGAAGGATTTGGATATGAACAAATGCTACGGATGCAAACATTTTGCCTTCCGTGAATGTGTAGACCTTTCCTCAAGCGACCCTCGAGTGACAGGCACAGAAAAAATTCTGACAATTGAAGTTGGTTTGAATAAAAGCTCCACATGATGAATTTTCATGTGGAGCTTTTTTTAGTTTGTGTTGCAAAAACAATTACTCGTTTTGTTGAACCTCGCAATATTGACAATAGCATGGAGAGTGAAACTGTGAGGTTTGAAGTATACAATTTTTGAGAATACTCGTATTAAGAAATGGGTAATCTGGTGATGTATTATGCTTATAGTGATGATAGGAGCTATATGGATAATCCTCCATGTTGTCAACAATAGGAGGTGCTGTTGAAATAGGATTGCGGTGGATATAGCGGCTAACACTGAGCATATCTAGTTGTGAGGGAACAAGATCTGCAAAGTAGCGACTCTCGTACAGATGACCGCAATATTGATATTTCTTTTTAAAGTAATTACTGTAACGCCAATTGATGATCGCCATCAATTTCCCTAGTGGAACATCCTTTGACTGAATCAGAAGATGGTAGTGGTTAGACATAAGGCAATAAGCGACAATGCTAAAAGTGTGTTTTTGATAAGCATATTGCAGTATACGAAAAAAAGCATCGAAATCAGCAACATTCAAAAAAATCATTTGACGATTGTTACCACGCATAACAACGTGATTATAATGATGTGGAGACCAAAGTCGTTTTTTTCTTGGCACACAATACTACCTCCTTTGTCGTTTTCTTTAGCATAAAAATGAAGATCAATAACGTCAAATGTACAAAAATCACTAAAATACCTAATATTTTAATTTTTTTAGCGAAAAAAGGCTGGAATTTTACAACTCTATCCAAAAAGCATAGGAAATAATTTTTTTAGCTAATTGTGTGAGAATTGTGTGCGTGTCAGGCACCGATAAAAAGAGGCTTGTGCTTTTATGCACTTTCCATTAGAATAAATGCAATACATGTAAAGACAATGATGAGGAATAGTAAATTTGTGGTTCTTTTTAGAGAGCTAGCGGTTGGTGGAAGCTAGTAGGGATGCAAATTGAACTCGCCTGCTGAGTCTGCGTACATAAGTGTTATGTGTGCCGTCATTTCCGCGTTAAGGAAGCTTGAGCCGAGTGTAATCACTAATTTGGGTGGTACCGCGGGAGATAAGAATGCTCTCGTCCCTTTCTGACAAAGGAAGGGGCGAGTTTTTTTATTTTTTAAATATTTTGTCAATTCTTACGATAAGTGGTATTGAACATATATAAGGAGGAAATAGTATGAGCTTTAATCATCAACAAGTTGAAAAAAAGTGGCAGCAATATTGGGATGTCAACAAAACATTCAAAACAGAAAATGAAACGGATAAACCGAAATTTTATGCACTTGATATGTTCCCATATCCATCAGGAGCGGGACTTCACGTAGGGCATCCAGAAGGGTATACAGCAACTGATATCCTTTCACGTTTCAAACGTATGCAAGGCTTTAATGTTTTACATCCAATGGGATGGGATGCATTCGGTTTACCTGCAGAGCAATATGCTTTAGATACAGGAAATGATCCAGCAGAATTTACAGCAAAAAATATTGCAACATTTAAGCGTCAAATTCAAGAGCTAGGATTTAGCTATGATTGGGATCGTGAAATCAACACAACAGATCCTGACTATTACAAATGGACACAATGGATTTTCATTCAATTATATAAAAAAGGCTTAGCGTATGTAGATGAAGTGGCTGTAAACTGGTGCCCTGCATTAGGAACAGTGCTTGCCAATGAAGAAGTCATTGATGGAAAATCAGAGCGTGGAGGACATCCAGTAGAACGTCGCCCAATGAAACAATGGATGCTGAAAATTACTGCCTATGCGGATCGTCTAATCGATGATTTAGAAGAAGTTGATTGGCCAGAATCGATTAAAGATATGCAACGTAACTGGATTGGACGCTCTGAAGGTGCTGAAGTAACTTTTGGCATTGAAGGAACAGATAAAAACTTTACGGTATTTACTACACGTCCTGATACGTTATTCGGTGCTACTTATACAGTACTTGCGCCTGAACATAAACTAGTGGCTGAAATTACAACAGCTGAACAACAAGCTGCTGTAGAGGCGTATCTTGAAAAAGTAAAAATGAAATCAGACTTAGAACGTACTGATTTAGCTAAAGAAAAAACAGGTGTATTTACTGGAGCGTACGCAGTGAATCCTATTAACGGTAAAAAAATGCCGATCTGGATTGCTGATTATGTATTAGCGACGTACGGCACTGGTGCTATTATGGCTGTTCCTGCTCATGACGAACGTGATTATGAATTCGCTAAAGAGTTTGGCTTAGACATCGTAGCTGTGCTTGAAGGTGGCGACATCGACAACGAAGCGTTCACAGGTGACGGTCAGCACATTAACTCGGACTTCCTTGATGGTTTAAACAAAGCAGATGGTATTGCGAAAGCGATTGAATGGTTAGAAGAAAAAGGTGTAGGTGAGAAAAAAATATCTTATCGTCTACGTGACTGGTTATTCTCTCGTCAACGTTATTGGGGAGAGCCAATTCCAATGATTCACTGGGAAGATGGCACAACAACTCCAGTACCAGAAGCAGAATTACCTTTAATGCTTCCGAAAACAGATAATATTCGTCCATCAGGAACAGGTGAATCACCATTAGCTAATATTACTGATTGGGTAAATGTTGTAAATCCTGAAACAGGTATGAAAGGTCGCCGTGAAACAAATACAATGCCTCAATGGGCAGGGTCTAGCTGGTACTTCTTACGTTATATTGATCCGAACAATACAGAAGCGATTGCTGATCCTGAGTTATTAAAACGTTGGTTACCAGTCGATATTTATATTGGAGGAGCAGAGCATGCAGTATTGCACTTACTATACGCACGCTTCTGGCACAAAGTACTGTATGACCTAGGTGTAGTTCACACGAAAGAGCCATTCCAAAAATTATTTAACCAAGGCATGATTCTTGGTGAAGGTAATGAAAAAATGTCTAAATCAAAAGGCAATGTCGTGAACCCAGATGAGATTATTGAGTCTCATGGTGCAGATACACTTCGCCTTTATGAAATGTTCATGGGTCCATTAGAAGCTTCCGTTGCTTGGTCTACGAATGGCTTAGATGGTGCTCGTCGATTCTTAGATCGTATTTGGCGTTTATTTGTTAATGAGGAAGACGGCACATTATCAGCGAAAGTTCAACATTCAGACGATAAGTTCCTAGAAAAGTCATATCACCAAACAGTGAAAAAAGTAACAGAAGACTATGAAGGTATTCGTTTCAATACAGCTATTTCACAAATGATGGTATTCATTAATGATTGCTACAAAGCAGAAGTACTTCCTACGGCTTACGCTGAAGGATTTGTAAAAATGCTAGCACCAATTGCACCACATGTCGCAGAGGAGCTATGGCAGCTGTTAGGTCATGATGCAACATTATCTTACGAGCAATGGCCAGCATACGACGAGTCTAAACTAGTAGACGATGAAGTAGAAGTGGTTGTTCAAGTGGCAGGTAAAGTGCGTGCAAAAATCATCGTTGCAAAAGATGCTTCAAAAGAAGAAATTGAAAAAGTAGCATTAGCTGATGAAAAAGTACAAGAATACATGGCTGGTAAAGACTTGGTAAAAATTATTGTAATTCCAGGTAAACTTGTTAATATCGTTGTTAAATAAATAAAAGGAAGAACCGTGATTTTACGCTTATTATTAGCGTAAAATCACGGTTTTTTTTCGCCAATTTCTAATAGTAAGTCTGGAGATAATGCGACATGATTTGACAAAACATAGGTAAAAAAGATATTAATTTAGATTTTTATAGCAAAATATGTATCTTTTGGCGTTAATAAAGGTTAAAATTCTCTATGTATATAGTAATGAAAATGATGCGAAAAGGAGAATATTTATGAAAAAATCACAGAGATTGAGCGATAAGGTATTATTGTTCGCTAGTATTGTGGTAGTCCTTATTGTAGGACTAGTGATAGGTATTTTATATATGAATACGAATAATTCAGTTGAAGGAGCAATAGGTCGTGATGGCGTATCGAAAGCACAAACTATCGCCTCACTTGTAGATGTGGAATCATATAAAAAATTAATTGATTCTGATGATGATAAGTCAACGTTATATAAAGATTTGCGTGAAGAATTAAATACATTACGTATACATAATGGTCTTTTATATGCTTATGTTTTATATCCACCTACAGAGGGTGAAAATTTGAAATTTTTAGTCGACGGTTTACCGTTAGATGAAGAAATGGCTGGCGCTATGGGGGACCCATCTGAGGTTCTTACATATAAAGATGGTCAAAAGGCTATTGATCAAGATGGCTATTATTCAGCAATACAAAAAAGTGAAACATACGGGTCTCTAATGTCAGCTATTACCCCATTAAAAGATAGTGAAGGAAATACGGTTGCCTTTGTCGGTGTAGATATGATGGCAAATGATGTGCAGGCTGTTCAAAGCGATGTGTTAAAACATACGATTCCTTATATTGTTATTATTTTATTAATTGGTGGCGTAATTTTAATTGGTATTATTCGCTTTTATACAAATCGCTTATTACAGCCTCTTGTTGTTTTAAAAGATGTAGCAGAGCAATTTGCTGATGGAGATATTCGCAGTGCTGAACAAGGCTTAGATGCAATTAAAGTAGCAGGAAACAATGAAATTTCTGCTTTTGCCAGAGCATTTACACAATCCATGTATAAATTAAAGGAAACATTCCATTTGATTCATGGGACTGCTCTTAATTTACAACAAGCCATTGATAATATTCATTCTTCGACGGGAACAGTAAGTAGTTCGAACAGTGAAGTGGCAAATAGTATTGTGACGATTGCAAGTGGTAGCGAACAGCAACGTGCTAACAATGAAGAAGTTGTTCGTGCGATGGAGGAAATGGTATCAGGCATTCAACGTATGGCAGACGCTACATCGAATGTGGCGGAGTCATCGAACGATATTACGGATCGTGTACAAACGGGAGTGGCAAATTCTGAAAATGTTGTATTTAAAATTCATCAAGTTGAGAAATCTGTTCTAGCAACTTCAGATCATGTTACAGAAATGGGTAAGCAATTCCGCTCTATTGAAGAAATGGTAGCTGTTATTACAAGTATTGCAGATCAAACTAATTTACTAGCATTAAATGCGGCGATTGAAGCAGCCCGTGCAGGTGAGGCAGGTAAGGGGTTTGCCGTAGTCGCTGATGAAGTAAGAAAATTAGCTGAAATGTCTCGTGTTTCAGCTGAAAACATTCAAAATCAATTACAAAGTTTTAGCATTACGACAACAAAGGCATTGGAAGAGATGCAGACTAGCGCTACAAGTGTGAAAGATGGTAGTGAAGAAGTAGGCAAAATTGGCCAAGCATTAGTGATGATCTTACAAGCTGTGCAAAGCGTCAACCAAGAAATACAAGAAAACTCTGCTATTATTGAGCAAATGTCAGCAAGCTCAGAGGAAGTATTGGCATCTGCTGAACAAATGAATAATGTCATTATTATGAATGCAAATCGTGCAGAAAGTGTTGCACAGGCTTCAGACCAACAAATGACGATTGTCCATGATTTAGAGTCAGTCGTGGAAGAGCTAGAAAACAGCTCTAAAAAAATGTTTGATGCTATCAATCATTTTAAAATTTAACGACTTGCGTTGAGACTTTAACAATTGACAAAGTATACTTAAGAAAAAAGTGCCTGAAAAATGGGCACTTTTTTCATTTTAGTGAAACTATCTTAAAAGATTTTACGACTATAGGATGAGTGGAAAAGGGGGGGGCTCTCGTGAGTGAGCATTTAACAGCCATAATGGAAGAGCACGGCGAATATTGCCTACGTGTGGCTTATTTATATGTGCGAGACTGGTCGATTGCTGAAGAAATTGTGCAAGATGTATTTCTCGCCTATTACTTGCAACAGAATCGCTTTGAACAAAGAGCTTCGCTTAAAACCTATTTAGTAAAAATTACAGTACATAAAAGTCATGATTATTTAAGAAGCTGGAAAAATAAACGCCATCAATTATTTGGCAAGCTTCATTTTGGTGTAAGTAAAAGGACTCCAGAAATAGATCTCATCAAAGCCGATGAACGAGTGACGTTGAAAGCAGCTTTATTTGAGCTACCCATAAGTTATAGGGAAGTGTTAATTCTTTATTATTATCAGGAATTAAAAGTGCGTGAAATAGCAGATGTGCTTGGTTGTACTGAAAATACAGTAAAAACAAGGTTACGTAGAGCAAGGCAAATGCTACAAGACAAACTCGAACGAAGCGATTGGGAGGTGCTTGGAGATGACATCTTTTAAAAAGAAGCTGGATGAGGAAATAGGAGAAGCACCACGTTTTACGAAAGCATTACAGGAGCGTATTGTCCATAGCGCAGAGCAACACCAGCCTAAACAAAATGGCGGTTGGCAGTACCCCACAATTATAGTTGCTGCAATTGTGACGCTACTTTTTTTAATTGCCAGTGGACCGTGGGAACGAACAGAGTATGTTCAGCATGCTTCAATTGTTGAACTAGCGCAAATTGAAGAAATACAACAATTGTCCATCGTACAAAATTGGGATGAAGATAGGATTAACGTGGGAAGAATAGGTTGGGTAATAGGGCAACAAGAGTTTACAAAAGGGACTGAAACTAAGCTAATTGAGAACGTACTTCAAAATGCCGTTGTAGCACAGAAGAATGATGATTACTATGGAGTGAGTGATGTATGGGTAGCGTTTGACAATGGGCAAACGGTAAAGGTGAAAATGTTTAAAAATAAGGATAAGGAGCAACTTGCATTTCTCGATATACAGACAAATACCTTTTATCAGGTTAATGATGAGCAAGCTGTAATCGAATTTACAAATTTCCTTTTCAAGGAAGATCCATTTAACTTTACCGTATTTCTCCTATGGATTGGTGTTATTATACTAGGTGCTTGGATAACTGAAAGAGCGGTTCGGTGGAAATTTAACATCCCGAAAGAGCCGAAGTATGTAAGTGTTAATCATCAGCGAGTGGTATTTACGTTTAAGGTCATTAATATTATTGCAATTACTATATTTAATTTAAAAGGTTGGATTATATATATTGCTGCAGATTTTACGTTAATTATTACTTTAACATTAATTAATGTAGCAACCGAATATTATTTTGGACGACATGAAAAAAGACATTATGTAGCGGTCACAACAACAACCTATTTGCTTATTGTATTTACCGCTTTTATCATTTGGGTTCAATAATAGAAAAAAGATGGTTCGCTAGCTGGCGAACCATCTTTTTTAGCATGATATGTAAATGAATTGGCTAATCGTCAGCTGTTGGAAAACGACTCGCCTGCTGAAGCATGAATTGAGTGATACACGAGATGATAAAGCTTACAGCTAGACCGTATAGAGCACTAAAATAGAGGCCAACAATAATGCCAATCAAAATAGAGAGCAATATGGCGAACCAGCTATGCTTATGAATCGTTCTCTTTGTAAATAGTAGAATAATGATAAACGGTAACATTGTAATATGGATAAAGGCAAAGCAATATATTACGCCTAAAATCGTTATTTTAATGGATAAAAATAGACTAAATAATAGCACCATTAAGCCTATTAAATAGTAATAATAGGGTTTACGTGTAGAAAAGAAGTGTTTTGTTGCACGCATTTCTACAATTAATGTAGTCACAATTGCCAAAATCGTAATTACAAGAAAAGCAAATGTAAGAAAACCTGGCTGGACCTCATATAAAAAAGTGAGCACTAAAATTTGAAATTGGCCGTATGAGCCACTATATAGGGCAATCATTAAGATTGCTGTAAAGGATAACGTTAATAAAGCTAAAACGACACCTGAAGAAAATAAGCTTCGGCGTACTTTTTTAGGTTTAATAAAGGCAACTAAATACCAAGTCGATTTATCAAACAGCACTTGCCCTAAAATAGCTAATTGGATGACAACATAAAACAACAGGATTTCGCTGTTTTTAAAGTAAAATAAATATGGATGGTATAAACGAATTCCTTCATAAACAGTGCTTGCTCCATTTTGCACAAAATAAAAAATAGGGATAAAAATGAGTAGAGAAAATAACAGTATAATAAATAACGTATCTAGCCATAATATCCCTTTTAAAGACATGAAACGGTCCAATACTAACATGCCAACTAGAAACATTGCTAAAGTGATTGGCACTGGTATATTGAACATAATAGTTGATAATACACTAATACTAATGAATTGAATGAGCCAAATTTCAATGCCTGTAAGCAAGTAAAACAGCCGTATGACTTTTAAATTGATTCCACTTAGTTTTTCATGCATTCTCACCATCAAAAAACTTTGTTGGTGTTGGCTTTGAGAATAGCCGCTTTTATTTAAAAAAGAACCGAGAACGATAAACGAAATGGCTGTTGCAATTGTATAGCAAATACCCGCCATAAAACCATAAGAAATAAGTGCAGATGGGGAGGATAATAAAAAATTACCACTAATCCATCTTGCTAATAATATGATAACACCTGCTGTCGTACTTAAACTTGCTAGCGGTACAAGAAGTGAAAGTTTTTTAAAATACATATGTTTTACTGCCCTTTATACTTTTGTGATACTTTGTATTGACGTGGCGACTGATGATATTTTTTCTTAAATGCGACACTGAAATAATGCTGACTATTAAAACCACAACTTTCAGCAATCGTAGACATACTGGCTTCCATGTTGTCATTCATCTTTTTTATAGCCATCTCTAATCGGTAATTATTAATATACTCGTTAATGCCAATCGATTGCTCCTCTAAAAATTTACGGCTTAAATAGCTTGGATTTAAATGGATTTTTTCAGCAATAATATTGAGTGTAAGTTTTTCATAATAATTTTCATGAATATAGGAAAGTGCACTTTGAATGGCATCGTGGTTGGAACTCCACACTTTATATTTTTCAACAATAGCATTTAATTCACTTGCAATAACTGGCTTTGTTAAATAATCCGTCACCCCGATGCGTAGAGCTTTTTGTGCGTATTCAAAGGTCTGAAATGCCGTAACCATAATAATATCTAATTCATAAAGATCCTTTAATTCCTTGCTCAACGTTATACCATCCTTTCCAGGCATTTGGATGTCTAAAAAGGCGATGGTCATACGATGCTTTTTTGCTAATTGTAATGCTTGAGAAGCATCGAGAGCCGTGTGAAATTTCCAATTTGGAAAATGTGGCTTTAATAAATAAATCATTTGTTCTAGTTCTAATGGCTCGTCATCAGCGATTAATATATTCATGTTGCTTCATCCTTTCCTTTAGGACTTACTTCTATTGCTTACGCAGGAACATGAATAGTAACGGTATAAATTTCCTTCTCGCTAACGGTCGAAAATAAAATATTTTCAAGTCCGTATATAAGTTGGAGACGTTTTTGAACATTTTCAAGTCCATAGCCTTGCTGCAATGCATCATCAGTATGGTTAATTGCCGAATCAATTGGCTGTGTATTTTTTATTTCAAGCAATAAAATATTGTCCATTTTTTTTATATAAATAGATAGCTCTGCAGGTCCGATGTGCTTCTCAAAGCCATGTTTAAAGGCATTTTCAATAATTGTTTGAAAAATAAACGGCGGTATTTTGACTGAGAGAGCATCATTATCGATAAATTTATTGACGGTTAAACGATGACCGAAACGTAGCTGCTGAATATTTAAATAGCTCTCAACAAATTGGACCTCGTTTTTTAAAGCGATTAAGACATCGTGATCATTATATTTAAATTTAAAAAACGTTGCTAAAGCTTCAATACCTGCAACTAAGTCTTCTTTACGATTAATGCGGGCTAGGCTTAACAAAGAATTTAAAGCATTAAAAAAGAAGTGTGGTTGTATTTGCTGATTCAGTTGAAGTATATTCGCACGCTGCAAATCCTGCTCTAGCTCCAAATGTCTTTTTTCTTCCTCAAGACTATCAATCTGTTTTTCAAAAATAAATATAAATGTAAGCAGAAAAGCTCCAATGATTGGAGCGATTACACATAGGAGAATATATATGTTGAATGTTTCTAGTTGTAACATAATAAAAATGACCTCTCCCGTTTAGTATAAGTGTAAGTTACATTAAACTAAATTTTCTGCAAAATGGCAAGCTACCTGATGCGTCTGATTTATTTCCCGTAGCGCTGGAATTTCAACTTTACATTTATCTGTTGCAAACGGACAACGTGTATGAAAGCTACAACCTGAAGGAGGATTTAGAGGGGATGGAATATCTCCCTTCAAAATAATGCGTTCCTTCCGATGCTGCTTATCGATAATTGGTATAGACGAAAATAGTGCTTTTGTATAAGGGTGAAGCGGCTGAGAGAAAAGGGAATGCTTGTCGGCTATTTCGACAACTTTTCCGAGATACATTACCATAACACGATCAGATATATGTCGCACGACACTTAAATCATGCGAAATAAATAAAAACGTCAAATCTAAATCACGCTGTAGTTTTTTTAGTAAATTTAATATTTGAGCTTGAATAGACACATCTAATGCAGATACCGATTCATCACAAATAATAATTTTTGGATTGACTGCAAGTGCTCTCGCAATACCGATACGTTGTCGCTGTCCACCAGAAAATTCATGTGGATAGCGCTCGAGGTATTCTGGACGTAAACCAACGAGAGTCATTAATTCTAGCATTCGTGACTCTTGTTGCGCTGGCGGTACAATTTTTTGAATAGACATCGCCTCTGTCAGCATTTTGCGAATCGTTCTGCGCGGATTAAGGGAAGCGTAAGGGTCCTGAAAAATAATTTGCATATCCTTTCTTGCAGCCCGTAGTTCTTTTTTATTCATCTCTACTAAGTTTTTGCCGAACAATAATACTTCGCCTGATGTCGGTTCATCCAATCGTAAAATAGCACGACCTGTTGTCGATTTCCCACAGCCTGATTCCCCAACAATGCTTAGCGTTTCACCTGGCATAATATTGAAAGAAACACCATCTACAGCTTTCACAACTTGCTGTGGACCAAAGAGTTTTTCTTTTTTTAAGAAAAAATGCTGTTTTAAGTCGTTTACTTGTAATAATGGTTGCGCGTTTTTATTCATCGTCATACTACCATCTCCTCCTTCACTGATTCACCTTGCCATTCTTCACTATACATCCAGCATCTTACCTTTTTATCGGACTCTACAGTAATGAGCTCTGGTTGCTGCACACGACATAGCTCCGTTGCAAACGGACAGCGTTCAGCATAACGGCAGCCATTCGGATAGTGATATGGACTTGGTACAGTACCGTGGATTGTCGATAGCTCTTCTTGATCTTCATAAAGCTTTGGTAATGATTGAATTAAACCCTTTGTATAAGGATGGAGAGGCTTCTCAAAAAGGCTATCTGTAGAGCCTTCTTCTACTACTTGGCCCGCATACATTACCGCAATTTTATCGCAAATTTCTGCTACTACTCCGAGGTCATGTGTGATAAAAATAATGCTCATTCCTAATTGCTGTTGTAAGTTTCGAATAATATCAATAATCTGTGCTTGAATCGTTACATCTAGCGCGGTTGTTGGCTCGTCAGCAATTAATACATCTGGTGTGCAAGCTAAAGCCATTGCAATCATAATACGCTGTCGCATTCCGCCACTTAATTGATAAGGCTCCTGCTTTGCTCTTTTTTCTGGAGCTGGTATGCCGACTAGACGAATCATTTCAACTGCCTGTTGCCAAGCTTCCTTACGGGACAACCCTTGATGTAAACGTATTGTTTCAGCAATTTGCTCACCAACTGTTAAGACGGGATTTAGGCTCGTCATCGGCTCCTGGAATATCATTGATATTTTGTTGCCCCTTATTTTCCGTAGCTCTTCTTCTGACAGTTTCATTAAATCTGTATTGTTTAGTAGTATTTCACCATTAATGATCTTACCTGGTGGTGAAGGTACTAATCTGAGGAGGGAAAGAGAAGTCATGGATTTCCCACAACCCGATTCACCAACAATGCCTAACGTTTCTCCTTTATGAAGTGTAAACGATACGCCATCTACAGCCTTTGCGACCCCTTCACTAGAATAAAAATATGTTTGTAAGTTTTTTACTTCCAATACAGTATCTCGTTTCATGATCATTTCCCCCCTAATTTAAGTCAATTCGTTTATTAAATATTCTGTATAAAATATCGACAAAGAGATTGATAACAACAAATATTAATGAAGCTACAAGTACGCCGCCTTGTACAACGGGTATATCTCGAGTACGAATAGCATCCACAATCATACGACCAAGTCCGTTTACGGCAAAAACAGATTCAACTAATACTGTTCCTCCAAGTAAAGTACCAAACTGTAATCCTACTACTGTAATGACAGGTATTAATGCATTGCGTAATGCGTGTTTTAGAATGATAACGTAACCTTTTAATCCCTTTGCTTTTGCTGTACGGATGTAGTCTTGATTGACAACTTCAAGCATACTGGAGCGTGTCATTCGTGCGACAATAGCAGCACCTCCAGCACCGAGTGTAATGGCTGGTAAAATAATATGCTTTGCACTTTCCCATCCTGCTACTGGCAGCCAATGGAGCTGTACTGAAAATACATACATTAATAAAATGCCAAGCCAAAAGCTTGGTAGAGAAATGCCGAGCAGCGCAACAATCATTAACCCAACATCTAAAATTGAATAGGGACGTATTGCTGAAATAATTCCTGCAATAAGACCTAACACAATGGTAATTAAAATACTATATATCGCCAGCTCAATTGTAATCGGTAAGCGTGCCGTAATTTCCTCAAAAACGGGTTGCTTATTTTTTAAGGAATTCCCCATATCGCCATGTAAAAGATTGTTTATATATTCTCCGTATTGAACATATAAAGGTTTGTTTAACCCTAAGTTTTCGCGTAATTCTTCAACCGTTTCATTTGAAGCACCTTCACCAGCTAAAATCAACGCAGGATCACCAGGGATCATCTGCATAATTAAAAACACAACGAGTGTTACACCTAATGTAACAGGGATAATTTGCGCAATTCGTTTTAAGATAAATAGTGTCATATCGCTACACTCCTTTAATTTTTCATTCTCGGATCAAGTGCATCTCGTAAACCATCTCCAAATAAGTTAAAGCCGAGTACAAGTATCGAAATCATCAGCCCAGGAAACATCGCCATATATGGAGCAGTAAAAATAAAATCTCTACCGTTAGAGAGCATGGCTCCCCATTCTGGTGATGGAGGCTGAGCACCTAAACCTAAAAATGATAAACCAGCAGCTGATAAAATGGCTGTAGCTAAACGCATAGATGCTTGCACAATAATTGGTGATAAAATATTAGGGAAAACATGCTTCGCTAAAATTGTCACATCGTTCGCACCGAGTGTTCGGACAGCATCAATGTATTCCAATTTTTTAACTTCCATCGTAGAACCGCGCACGATACGAGCGAACATCGGTATTGAGAAAAAGCCAACAGCAATTGTGACGTTAATTAGGCTTGGTCCTAATGCACTGACAATCGCCAATGCTAGTAAAATACCAGGGAAGGCGAGCATGATATCTAAAATTCGGCTAATAATGGAATCAATCCATCGGCCATAATAGCCTGCAATAAGCCCTAATAACGTGCCAATCGTTCCACCAAAAAGTACGGCTGAAAAACCGACACCAATTGACAGGCGTGAACCATATAGTATTCGACTAAAAATATCACGACCTTTATCATCCGTCCCCATTAAATGATCCAAGCTAGGTGCCTGCAATTTTTGATCCAACTGCACATCATATGGATCGTAAGGAGCAAAGATTGGCCCGATAAGAAACATAATTAAATAAAGAAGAATAATGATACCACCTGCAACAGCTGCTTTATTTTTTTTAATTTTGTTGAGAAAACCAATCATATTTTTTTTCCGAGATGCTTTGCGCGCATCCGATAATATAGAATGATCTATCGTTGTAGTTACTTTCTCCATAATGATTTCTCCTTTTTTTTAGATGTGATATCAATTTATTGAAAAGAGAACAGAAAGTAAATATTCCAGAACGTATTAGTCAGAAAATTTAAAAAACAAGTAAAGATTTTAAAAAACAAGTAAATTTTATTTCTTTATAATTCGAAATGTAAGCAACAATTTAACAAGGAGGAGTAATTTATGAAGAAAATGAAATTGTTTTTATTTTTAGCGCTTATGACTGTCGTTATTTTGCAAGCTTGTTCGACCGCAAGTAACAATAGTACAGAGGGATCAAAGGAAGGATCGAAAAGTGTAGGAGGGGAACTTATCGTTTTAAGAGCTTCAGATGCTACAAGTCTTGACCCACACTTTATTACAGATATTCCTTCAGCAAATATTATTCATGGGAAAGTCTATGAAACATTAGTAGCTTTTGATAGAGACCGAAAAATTGTTCCGTTACTAGCAAAATCATGGGAGCAAAAGGATGAGTTAACGTGGACCTTTACTTTAAATGAGGGCATTAAGTTCCATGATGGTGAAGATTTGAATGCTGAGGCAGTAAAAGCGACATTCAATCGTATTTTAGATCCAGCGACAGGCTCACCACAACGCGATAAGCTATCTATGATTAGCGAAGTTGTAGTAGATGATACGTATGTTGTGACATTAAAACTAAAAAATCCATATGCCCCACTTCTTTCGATTTTAGCGAGCCAAGAAGGTAGCATAATTAGCCCGAAAGCCATTACGGAATCAGCAGATCAGTTGGCAACAAATCCAGTAGGCACGGGTCCATTTATTTTTGAATCTTGGAAAACAGGTCAAGCAATTACATTAAATACAAATAAGGATTATTGGGGTACTGTACCGAAAATTGATAAAGTGACATTTAAAATCGTCCCTGAAGATTCAACTCGTTTAGCGATGATTGAAAGTGGGGAAGCGCATATTGCCGATCAAGTGCCAGTGACCGATATCGCTAGAATTGAAAATTCTTCAACAATGAATTTATTCCGCACAGAGGGACTTGCTGTTGAATTTATCGGTTTTAATGTGAAAGACTCGTTATTATCGAATGTCAAAGTACGTCAGGCAATTAGCTATGCTGTTGACCGCGAGGCAATTATAAGTGGGATTTATAATAATGTAGGTACACTTGCAAATTCAGCAATGAGTCCAAAAGTTATAGGTTATTCAAATGAAACAAAGGCCTATGATTATGATGTTGTAAAGGCAAAACAACTGTTAAAAGAAGCAGGGATTAAAGAAGGCACTAAACTGAAATTACTAACAAGTGATCGCAAAGAGCGCATTAATATGGCTGAGGTTGTGCAATCTCAATTAAAAGGCATTGGCTTAGATGTAGAAATTCAAGTAATGGAATACGGTGCATTTATTTCAGAAATTACGAAAGAACAGCATCAATTATTTATTAGTGGCTGGGGTAATGCAACTGGTGACGCTGATTATAACCAATACAATCTGTTCCACACAGCTTCAATGGGCGCACCAGGAAATCACTTCTATTATAGTAATCCAGAAATTGATAAGTTAATTGAAGAAGGTCGTACGGAATCAGACCAAGCTACTCGTAATGACATCTACAAAAAAGCGATGCAATTAGAGTTAGATGAAGCGGTATATATTCCAGTTCGAAATTATGAGCATTTAGCAGTTTATAGTAATGCTGTAAAGGGCTTTTGGTTAGATGCTTCCAATTACACAATGCTTAGCGGAGTGGAAATTGTCCAATAAGGCTAGAGGGGCACTTGTTTTATGAACAATCATCAAAATACGAATTAGGAGAGTAAACTATGAGCACACTATTGCTAAAAAATGTGAGATTAGAAGAAGCTTTTGAACATGATAACGAGCACATTGTTGCGACTCGTACAGCTATTTATGATGTCCTAATTGAAGATGGGCAAGTAAAAAAGGTAGATAAGAATATAGTAGTTTCCGAAGATGTTGAAGTGTTGGATGCCCAACATCAATTGTTAGTCCCTTCCTTCCGAGAAATGCATATTCATATTGATAAAACGTATTTTGGTGGGGAATGGCAAGCACCAAGACCCATTACAAAAGGAATACTAACACGCATTGAGGAAGAACAGACGCTATTACCGAAGCAATTACCAACGGCTGCTTATCGTGCTGAGGAAATGGTGAAATGGCTTATTGCTCAAGGGCATACACATATTCGTTCCCATTGTAATGTTGATCCACAAATTGGCACAAAGCATATTGAAATTACAAAACAAGTGTTAGAGAAATATAAGGAACAAATTACGTATGATATTGTGGCCTTCCCGCAGCATGGTCTTCTTCGTTCAAATGTAGAAGGATTAATCCGCGAGGCAATGACAATGGGGGCAACATTAGTTGGCGGTGTTGATCCATCGATAGTGGATCGCAATATTGAAAAATCACTCCAAACAACAATGCAAATAGCTCAAGATTATAACACAGGGATAGATATTCATATTCATACTGCTAATACATTGGGCGAATTTGAGTTTTATAAATTGATTGATTTAACAAAGCAAGCCAAAAAAGAGGGACAAGTGACAATTAGTCATGCAATGGCACTCGCAGATTTAGCGCAGCCGCAATTAGAAAATCTAGTACATGCAATGGCTTCTGTGCAAATGGATGTGACAACTACAGTACCGATTGGGATTAATCGTTCTACAATACCGATCCCTTATTTATATGAAAAAGGGGTGAAGGTATCAGTTGGGCATGATAGTTTAACAGATCATTGGTCCCCATATGGTACAGGCAATACTATTACAAAATTAAATGTGATGGCTGAAAGATTCCGTTTTATGGATGAATATTCTTTAAGCCGTGCATGGAAATATGCTTCTGGCGGTATCACTCCTTTGAATGATGAGGGGGAGCGTGTATGGCCAAAGGCTGGTGATGTCGCGAATATGTTGCTAGTAGATGGCGTTAGTACGGCACATGTTGTAGCTAGAAGATGTCCAATCTCTACTGTCATTTCGCAAGGCGAAATAATTCACCAGCAGGAAGTTGGAGAGTTGAAAGGAGAATACAGATGAAGCAGTGGCTTACAAACGTTCTACTTGAAACAGGCGAGTATATAAAAGATAATGATACAGTTGGTACAAAGGTCGAGCTTTTTAACATTGAAATTACTGAAGGTGTAATTTCGCAAATTATTCCAGCAACACAAGCAATTGATGCTTCACAAAACGTTACAGATATGAAGGGCAAGCTTCTTTTACCTGCTTTTAAGGAAATGCATAATCATTTAGATAAAACATATTTATCATTACCTTGGAAAGCTGTCACACCCTCAAAAAATTTAAAAGATCGATTAGCACAAGAAGCAAGAGAGCTACCGATTTTAGCACATACGGGAAAACAGCGTGCTGTGGCAATGATTGAAAAAATTATTAGCAACGGAACGAATCATATTCGTACCCATGTAAATATAGATCCGTATATAGGGTTGAAAAATTTAGAGGGTGTATTAGCGGCATTAGATGATTATAAAAATATTGTAACAGCAGAGATCATCGCATTTCCGCAGCATGGCTTACTAAGAGATAATGTACCTCAGTTACTCCGTGATGCATTACGCAACGGGGCAACAATGATTGGTGGGCTAGATCCTGCTGGAATTGATAATACGATCGAGCGCTCTCTCTACGAAACAATGGATATTGCCCATGAATTTAATGTCGATGTGGATATTCACTTACATGATGGCGGTCATGTCGGCTACTATACAATAGATAAATGGCTTGATATGGTGGAGGAGACAAACTACCAAGGTAGAACAGCAATAAGCCATGCCTTTGCTTTAGGTGATGTATCAATAATGGAACAACATAGTATTGCCAATCGCCTTGCCGAGCAACAAGTGAAAATCATGTCTACAGTGCCCTATAATATTAATCGTGTGATGCCACCAATTGATTTATTGTCAGAGCATGGAGTCGATGTGCATTTTGGTTGTGATGGATTTTTTGATTCATGGAGTCCATATGGTTCAGGCGATATTTTAGAAAAAGTAACGACGTTTGCAGACATTTCTCGAAAACTAGATGAGCGTTCTATTCGTCAAACATTAAAATACATTACAAACGGTATGACGCCGTTAGATACAAATGGTCAAAAGGTTTGGCCAAATGTAAATGATGAGGCAAGCTTTGTATTTTTTGACGCAGTATCAAGCGCTGAAGTTATTGCAAGAAGACCTCTAGAACGTACGGTCATGTCTAAAGGAATATTTATTCGTTAAAAACATTGGAGAGGCATATCGAATTGTGCCGTTCTTATAATAAAATTATCCCCCTTAAATAATTTTATATAGATGAAAATCCACTTACATTCCTGTGCTGAAGTATCGCTTTCATGGTGATAGCGATACTTAGCAAAGGAAGGCAAAGCGGTTTTTTTAATTTGTAGCAATGTTTTCACTTGTTTCGGCATGGCATTTAGCGGCATTCAAACCAAGGCTGAATCAAGCGAAAATCTCGACGATATTACGCCAAGACGTAAATGATTATTTTTCATGTGAGAAGGAGCAATAAATGAAACAACTAACAACATACATGATTTTATTTAGCTGTGTATTTTTTTGGGCTAGTAACTTTATTATTGGCGCTATTTTAATTCATCATTGGGAACCGATGGCGATTGCCATTTATAGGCTGATTGTAATTGTGCTATTTTTAGGGTGTATAAGTTGGCGATCTATCATCCATTTGTCCATTACACGTCGCGATATTTTATTACTCATTGTAGCTGGCATTTTAGGCGTTGCGATTAATCACTATAGTTTTTATGCAAGTCTTCAGCATACAACGCCAATAACAGCAGCACTCATCTTAGCTTGTGCACCGATTGTTACGTCTTTACTTAATAAAATAATCTATAAAGAATATCGAAACAGTATTTTTTGGATCGGTGCTATTATTTCATTAGTTGGCGTTTCGATGATTATTACAAAAGGAGCATTTATCGGCATATCAATTGGTAAAGGTGAAATTTTAAGCTTGATTACAATGTTGAGTTTTGCGCTGTTCCTAATTATTGTGAATGACCTTAGCGCCAGAATTTCAGCGGCGGCCATTACATTTTATACAAATTTAATTGGTCTAATGGTTCTCATGCCTTTCGGAACGTCCATAGTAGCCCAGAAAAATATGCAAGTGGCATTTCCATATTGGTTACTGCTAATCGTTTCAGCCATCATTATTCATGGAATAAGTAATTTAATGTGGAATAGAAAAATGAAAGAAATAGGGTCGACAAATGCATCGCTTTTGTTAAATTTTGAACCAGCAATAGCGATGATTTTAAGTGCTATTATATTAAGTCAGTTGCCAACTAGCATCCAAATTTACGGTTCTTTGTTGATTCTTTTAGGGATTATCCTTTGTATTTACTATAAAGAAATAAAGGGGTTAGTTTATAAATAGGATCTACTGCAGTCATTGATTTCCGCAAACGATACGGGCGAGCGCTTTTCGCAGTCACAACGTAAGCCACAACCGTCGCTATCGCGCCGCCTGTTGTGTCTTACGTGTTGTGGTGTTCCCGCAGGAGTCGCCCGCCCTGCGCTTCAACCTATTGAAAATTGTATGAGTGCCTGGCACTTTCCGCTACGGGCGAGCGCTTTCCGCGGGCACAACGTAAGCCACAACCGTCGCTATCGCGCCGTCTGTTGTGTCTTACGTGCTGTGCTGTTCCCGCAGGAGTCGCCCGCCCTGCGCATCAATCCATTGAAAATTGTATGAGTGCCTGACACTTTCCGCTACGGGCGAGCGCTTTCCGCGGGCACAACGTAAGCCACAACCGTCGCTATCGCGCCGCCTGTTGTGTCTTACGTGTTGTGCTGTTCCCGCAGGAGTCGCCCGCCCTGCGCATCAATCCATTGAAAATTGTATGAGTGCCTGACACTTTCCGCTACGGGCGAGCGCTTTCCGCGGGCACAACGTAAGCCACAACCGTCGCTGTCGCGCCGTCTGTTGTGGCTTACGTGTTGTGCTGTTCCCGCAGGAGTCGCCCGCCCTGCGCTTCAACCTATTGAAAATTGTGTGAGTGCCTGGCACTTTAAAAATACTTTAAAAGCGTAAAAATCCACTTCGATCTTTGCGGGCACAAAGTATGCCGCAGTAGTCGACGTGGATTTTACTTGGATGGAGAATTGTATGAGTGCCAGGCACTAAAAATGGGCACTAAAAATTACTGTGTATCTTTTTTGTGCAATGTGTAATTTAGAAACAGTATATATATTATAGGAAGGAAAGCGGTTGTGATGACAATACCCAACCAATTAAAATGCAGCCATAATGGACTGAGTAACGTACTTCCACAAGCAACACCAATATAATAAGAAACGAGATATAGGCTTGACGCACTACCTTTTTGATGGATTGCTGTGCGACTTACTGTAGCTGATGTTAAGGCATGGGCTGTGAAAAATCCTAAGCATGCTATGCAAAGCCCTACAATTACGATAATGAGTGAATCGCTTAACGTTAGAATTATGCCACTAACTAATAAAAAGACCCCATATGTTCGGACGCGAAGAATGCCTATTTTTTCTGCAAGTGTGCTAGCGATGGGTGAACCGACGATACCTAAGCAATACGCTAAAAAAACAAACGATATCATTTTCAATGAAAGTGAAAAGGGCGGTTCAATTAAATAATACGGGATAAAAGACCACATACCACTAAAGGATGTTTGGAGTATAATTCCTAGTCCGAACAAGATAAGCAGTTTGGGATTTTTTATATGGAGCGCAAAGCCTTGTAAATCTTTTGAAATCGTCCGATTGTTGACCGTAAAATTTTTAGATTTTGGTAGTGTAAGTAACACCATTAAAAAAATTGCAAAACCTAACAAAGCTAGTGAACTAAACGCAGTCTCCCAAGAATAGTGTTCAGTTACATAGCCCATTAGGAGACGTCCAATTGTCCCCCCAAGCGCATTACATGAAATATAGAGAGAAGTAGCAAATCCCATTGATTGGCTATCAATCTCTTCGCTAATATAGGCAAGTGCTGCAGCAGGAACGCCAGCAATTGCAAAGCCTTGAATAAAACGTAATAAAATAATAGTTAGAAAAGAATCAGTTAATGGCATAAAGAGAAAAGGAATGACAGTTAGAATGAGGGAAAGTCTAATGAAAAGTATTCTTCCATGTCGATCCGATAAAAAACCTAAAACAATTAAGCCGATAATAACAGATAACGTCGTAATCGAAACTGCAAGGCTAGCAAATGAAACTGAAACATGAAACTGTTCTGTAAAAAAGGGGAGCAATGGTTGTACTGAATACATCGCAGCAAAAACAAAAACCGATGCTCCTCCTAAACTAATAATAATTTGCCAAAATTGACGATCTTGAATCGAATACCCTTTTGTCCCTCTGTCCATAAGGAAGCCCTTATTTCATTTGCTCTGGTAACCAAAGCGACAATTGTGGTAGTACAACTACGATAGCTAAGAACACAATCATTAAAATAATAAATGGAATAACCCCTTTGACAACTTCGCCGAGTTTTTCCTTCGCAATACCACTTACTACGAAAAGGTTCAGACCTACTGGAGGTGTAATCATACCTAGCTCCATATTGATTGTCATAATAATTGCAAAGTGAATTAGGTTGATATCGAAATGCACAAGAATTGGTAGCAAAATTGGTAATGTAATTAAAATAATTGAAACCGCCTCTAAGAACATTCCCATAATAAAGAATAGTATATTTACAATAATCATGAAAATCCATTTGTTTAAATCACTTTCCGCAATCCAAGCCCCAACTTGCTGAGGAACTTGCGCGTTCGTTAAATATAACCCGAAGAGTGAAGCAGCACCGATAATTAAGAAAATCATCGCTGTAATATTAATAGATTCAACTAATACTTCACGGAAATCTTTTAACTTCATTTCACGGTAAATGAATAGAGATACGATTAAACCATAAAATACAGCAATAACTGCCGACTCAGTAGGTGTGACAACTCCAGAATAAATTGTTCCTAAAATTAAGAACGGTAAGAAGCCACCCCAAATGGCTTTTAATGATTTACGGCCACGCTCCTCCCAAGTGGCAGGTTCATCGCCTTTGAAACCATTGCGCTTTGCATAGACGATGGCAGCAACGATTAAAATACCAGTTAACGCAAGACCAGGAATTACACCAGCCATGAACAATTCCCCTATGGATTGTTCAGATGTAATACCGTAAATGATTAAAGGAACACTTGGAGGAATTAAAATTCCTAGTGTACCACCCGCTGCAACAAGTCCCATCGAGTAACGCTTTTTATAACCTGCAGAAATCATGGCAGGAATCATAATTGATCCAATTGCAGCGGCAGTTGCAGGTGAAGAACCTGAAATGGCTGCGAAAATAGCACAGGCAACAATCGTTACAACTGCAAGCCCTCCAGGCAGATGTCCAATCCAGGCACGTAATGCTTCAATTAAATATTTTGAAATCCCGCCACGTGCCATTAGTACACCAGCAAGAACGAATCCTGGAATGGCCATCATCGGGAATGAATCTAGCGCAGTGAAAATACGCTGAGGAATCATATTCATATTAAAATCGATTTGAAAGAACACTAAGATTGTTGAAAGTGCTAGGCTCACTGCGACTGGTACACGTAAAAATAATAAAACAAAGAAACTAAGTAAGAGGATTAGCATATTCTTCGTCCTTTCCTCGGATAATATTAACTAGTCTTTCTACGAATCTTAGTAAAAATAAAACGCCAGAAATCGGCAGTACTAAGTAGACAACCCACATTGGAATACCGATATCAAGTGAAACCATACCTGATGTATAGCGGTTCTCAACTAATACGAAACCGTAGTACGTATAAATTAAACAAAATACGATACTTAAACTAGTGGCGATAAAATCTAAAATGCGTTTATTTGATGGTTTTAATTTATCGTATAAAATGTCTACTTGGATGTGCTGATTGTGACGTAGTGCTAAACCAAAGCCGAGGAACGTTCCCCAAATAATTGCGTAACGTGCTAATTCTTCTACCCAAGCTTGAGGTTCGTTAAAAACATAACGCATCATTACACCGTAGAAGATTAGTGCAATACCAGCTACGAAAAAGAATCCCGCAAGGATTTCCTCTAAATAACCCCATACTTTATGTAAAACATTCATCCTGATGCCTCCTTAAAATATAAGATGGTAAAATTTTTCTCCAATAAAGTAAAACAAGTTTGTAAGCGATTTACTTTAAGAAAAAGAGTGAGTGTCGATTACTTATCGACACTCAATTGAAAGAGCTTATTTTAAATCACGAATACCGCTAATTAATTCTTCCGTAATAGCTTTACCGAACTCTTCGTAAACGGGCTCAAGCTCAGCTTTAATAGCTTCTTTTTGAGCAGCTGTTAATTCAATTACTTCAATACCAGAGTTCTTAATGTTTTCGTATGATTTCGCATTTTCTTCAGCAGCTAGTTCCCATGCTAAAGTTGTAGCTTCAGCTAACGAGTCCTCAACTGCCTTTAATAAATCTGCAGGGATCTTTTCCCAGAATGGTTTGTTTACAAAAATTGCATAGTCAAGACGACCATGTTCAGATACGGAGAAGTACTTTTGAACTTCTTGGTATTTTTGTGTATCGAAGTTGTTGAATGTATTTTCTTGTCCATCAACAGTTCCTTGTTGAAGAGCTGCGTATGTTTCACCGAATGAAATCGTAGCCGAACCAGCATGTAAAGCTTTAAATTGTGCTTCAAGTACTTTACCTGCCTGTGCACGGAATTTTAAACCTTTAAAATCTTCAACATTAACAAGTGGATGTTTATTATTAGAGAAATGCTTAAAGCCGTTTTCCCAGAATACTAAACCTTTAATATCATTTGCCGCTAATTGATCTGATTCAAGAATTGTTTTTGCAACGTCTGATTCAAAGAACTTGCGAGCATGCTCTTCATCTTCAAAAAGGTAAGGCATGTCTACGTACTGCCAACGAGGGTCAATTTTCACCATTTTTGTAACAGATGGTGCAATCATATGTACGTTTCCAGATACTAAAGCATCAAGCTCGTCATTATCACCATATAATTGAGAAGATGGATATACTTCAACTTTTACTTTACCTTCTGTTTTCTCATCAACTAATTTTGCAAAAGCTTCAGATGCTTTCCCCTTCACACTATCGATTGATGTAACGTGAGAAAATTTAATAACAAGTGGTTTTTCTTTTGTATAGCCACCATCTCCTTCAGCTGCTGGAGCAGAAGCTGGTTCTTTTTTATCGCCACCACAAGCAGCTAAAGCTAAAACTAGCACAGCCATTAGTGACATTAAAAGCCATTTTTTCATTTCAAATCCCCCTTAAAGTTGTGATTATAGTTAAAAGGATCCCCTTTAAACCCAAATTAGTTATGTGGTTGGTTTTTTGGTAGCGCAAGTATATATTTCTTGCTGTAACTTTTAGCGTAATAATCATAGACTGGTTCAAATGCTGACTCCCATTTCTCAACATCCTCATCTGTGAAATAATGAATATTAATGCAGTTACAAGCCTCCATTTCTTGCAGACGCTCTGCTGTAAGATTTTCTGCAAGTTGCCATTCCCATTCCTGTACTTCAGCAAGTGTATCAATAAGCAATGTTTGAACATCTTTCGGTAAGGACTGCCAAAACTCATTGTTCATAAGTAATAAATAGCCCAAATAACCATGATTACTAATTGTTAAGTAGTCTTGTAGAGAATGTAGATTTTTACTAGTAATATTAGTGAGTGTATTTTCCTGTCCGTCTACATTTCCTTTTTGTAGCTGATGGAAAACGGTATTGAAATCTATTCTCTTTGGATAGGCACCAACACTTGTAAACTGCTCTGCTAAAATATCACTCGGCATGATGCGCATGCGTAAGTTTTTTAAGTCAGTGACATCTTGAATAGGGCGGATACTATTGCTAAATTGCTTAAATCCACTATCCCAAACCCCGATTGAATAAAGATTATGGTCATTTAATTTCTTCATTAAAGATTGACCGACATCGCTATCAACGTATGTATGCACTTCATCAGCATTTTTAAATGCATAGGGCAAGTCCATAACCGACCACTCAGGTACAAGCGTTGTAATTTTTGAAATAGCTGGTGCTATCATCTGAATATCTCCACGTAAAAGTGCATTCATTTCTTCTCCATCTTTATAAAGAACACCATTTGGAAAGACTTGAATTTCTACATGACCATTACTGCGCTGTTTAATGAGTTCGGCAAATTTGATTGCTGCCATTCCTTTTGGCGTGTTTTCACCTACTACGTGTGAAAATCGAATGACTATTTGTTCTTCATGACTTAACTGTTCATTATCTGTAGGATAATCTTGTTGCTGACAGGAAATTAATAGAACTGTCAGTAAAATGAGAACGCTAACAAAATACTTGTGAATGTGATTGCGCCACATACAAATTCACCTCTAATCTATTGAAGATGTGAACGCTTCTTATTCTATTGAAAATATGAAAATATACAATATTATGGTATTAATGAACATTTTGGTTTTTATGGTATATAACAATTCATTATTTTGAAAAACTGTTACAAAACAGCTACAATGCTTTTTGTAAGAACTTGAATGTAGCTACTAAATAAAAAAAGAATCTGCAATTTTCAGTGGGACATAAAAGAAGCAAGGTGTAGTAGGCGAAGTGACTATGGCTGCCTGTTGCTTTCCCGTGAAAAGTGAGCAGATTCTTGGTTTTAGGCTATGATTAGAATAGGTAGCAAATCGAGCACTAATATACTAATTTATTATTATTTAATAGAATAGTATTTAGTTGGTCGTCCTACGGTTCCGTATTTTAATTCAATATGCACAGTACCTTTTGTAGCTAAGAAGTCTAAATATTTTCGTACAGTTACTCTTGCCATGCCGACATTTTGTGCAAGCTGTTCAGAAGTAATCGGTGCATGATGTGTCGTTAAGTAACTTAAAATTTGCTCCATTGTAATCTTATTCAAGCCTTTTGGCAGTTCTAAAATTTCATGCTGAATACCTAACCACTGATCGATATCCTCTTGGTTAATATTAGTTGTACTGAGTAAGTTTTTTGTAGAGTTTTTATATTGTAGCAAAGCCCTTTCAAAGCGATCAAAACGAAATGGCTTTATTAGGTAATCAATTGCACCTAGTCGAAGGGATTCTTGTACTGTAGGTGCATCTCGAGCTGCTGTTATCATAATAATATCGGATGGAATACGTTGTGCTCTAATTTTTAAAAACAATTCCATGCCTGTCATATCTGGTAAGAACATATCCAGTAAAATAAGGTTTGGTTTTTGAATCATGATTTTGTCATAGGCATCTCGTCCATTGACTGCCTCTCCTATGAGTTGAAAGCCACTCATTTTATTCAAAAATCCTTTATTTACCTCAAGCACCATTGGGTCATCTTCTACGATAAAAACTGTGATTTTGCTCATGGTTCCTCTGTCACCCCTATATTAATTGTAATTGTTGTGCCGATGTGAACAGTAGATTCTACATGAATTGTGCCATTATTGGATTCGACGATTTGTTTGACAAGTGCAAGACCAATGCCGTGTCCTTCTTTTGGTTTCGTACTAAATCCATAATCAAAAATTCGTTGGGGTATACCTGCAATACCTTTACCACTGTCCTGTACTTCTATAATTAAATAATGCTTATCACCGTTAATTGTTAAATGAACATCCTTATGTTCACATTCAAAGCAAGCTTCCATTGCATTGTCCAATAAGTTGCCAATGATGGTAATAATATCGCCACTCGATAAGCCACTCATAAAATCAGCGAGATTAGATTCTTCATCGATTGTCAGTTCTACACCTAGTTCCTTAGCGCGTGAGTATTTGCCAAGTAATAAGCCTTGAATAGAATAATCCTGAAATTTATCATGCAAGCTTTGAATTAGTTCTTCTTCATCTGTGATTTCATCAATAATGAGGCTTAAAGCATCGTCATTTCGCTCCAACTGGATAAGTCCAGCAATACTATGGAGACGGTTCATGTATTCATGTTGCTGTGCCCGCAAGGAATCCACGAGCATTTTAATTCCTGTTAATTCTTCAGCAAGCATATTTGCCTCTTTTCGATCAGTTAACATAATAAGATAGCCGGCATTTTGTTCCATAATACGGATAGGGAATGTCCGAACTAAATACATTTGCTCGTACATTAAAAGTGGTCGATAAACCTCATGTTGTTGTATGGTGTCTTCAGCAAGCCACGTATCTTTAAATAAAGTTTTTCTGGATACTTTGTGTCCAAAGTAATGTGTATACTGCCGTGCTAATCGGTTAATGAAGGTTACATTTCCACTTTCATCTGTAGCTAAAATTCCTATATCCATCGCTTGAATAATACCTGAACGTTCTTCTACTAAACGAGCGATTTCGTAAGGTTCTAAGTTAAAGGTTTGACGTTTTAAATGGTTAGCAACCCAAACAGATCCGCCTAACCCTATGGCAAGCCCCCCTAAAAGTGATACTAATATATCAAATTGATATTCATCTAAAAGGTCATACCATTTTGGTGCAAGTAGCCCAACGGTAATAACTCCAACTTGCTTCGTGCCTTCCTCGTTCATAATTGGTACGAATGCGCGTATAGAATAACCCAATACCCCACGTGCCTTTGATATGTATTCATGCTGTGAAAATGCTTCTATTTCATCGCCACCTTCAAAAACGGTACCTAGCTTACTTTCGGAGGGATGGGAGTAACGAATGCGTTTCATATCGATAATGACGATATAATCGACATCTGTCGTTAATCGAATGCGTTCAGCAATCGGCTGAATAATTTCAAAGCCCTCTTTAGTACCTACGTTTTTTTGCACTTCTGTAAGCTGTGAAACCGTCCGTGCTATAGCTATTGCACGGGCTCCAAACTCCTTCTCTAAAGCACCAGCTAAATTATGAATCATAATTGCACCACTCGTAGTAATAGAGAAAATAACGATAATAAAAGAAAAAATAAACATTTTGAGTCGTAATGATATGTTTTTCATAATAATGAAAAGGAATGCCAAATTAGCAGCCCTTTTATTCATTCATCACCTCTTTTTTGTATTATTTCAATATGTAGGAAACTAATATATTTAATGGAGATATGCAAAACCCATTTTTCTAGTAAAGGACTAGGACTATCATTCTATAATAAAGTACCATAAATGAATAGCTTGTTGTAATACAATTACTGCTACAAAGTATCTGTTTTAATTGTGTACTATAACAATATATGTATTAAAATCACATTAGCATAAGAAAAGAAATAGGAAGTGCTATCGGAGTTTGGTTTTTTATAAAATAAAAATTTATATTTGAATAATAAAAAATAATTGGCGATTTATCTTTAAAATGCCGTTATACAACAAGTTTTTATGTAATTATTTACATTTAAATAATATAATGGGTTAGTTTACTTATCCTATAGAAAGTTAAAATATTTTGCGCAAAGAAAATTTGCTTTGTTATCGTTTTAAAATTCTCTTTCATTCTTAATATTTCTGTATGTCGATTATTTCTATTTTTACATATCAAGCGAATTTCTATTTTTTATCTAGCAGTCAAAAGGAGAGAAGCTTTCTATCATATGTGAAAATATGCACATTTTTAATTATCTTAAAATAATTTATTTAAATAGAATAAGTACAGTAGAAAAGTAATAATAGCTAAAATATGTTGGGGATATTGTTTGAAAAACGCCTTTTTTCTTAGAGACTGTAAGGTTTTTGTTCTTTTAATTATATAGTGAACAATAAAAAACTTTTTGGAGAAATAATATTTTTTAGAAAAACATCTTGCATTTGAATAATTATAAGTGGTAAATTGTTTTACATGGACGTTCATAGAATTTTCACAGGTAGCAAAAGAGGGGAGAAATGAGAATTTATGAATAAAAATAGATGGTTAATTGCATTATCTGCGATCGCTATTCACCTTTCAATTGGTGGAGCTTATGCATACAGTGTATACAAGCTGCCGATTGTCACAGAAATGGGATGGAGTGAAACGAAGGTTACGATTGCCTTTACAATTATGATGGGGCTTGCAGGTTTTTCGGCAGCACTATTTGGTAGTTTAGTAGAAAAAATGGGTCCGCGTAAATCTGCTATGGTAGCTGCTGTGCTGTTTGGAGCAGGACAAGCAGGAGCAGGTGTTGCGATTTCAATGGATTCAGTAACATTGTACTGGCTAACTTACGGCTTACTAAGTGGACTTGGTATGGGGATTGGATATATCGCACCTGTATCAACATTAGTTAAATGGTTCCCAGATCGTCGTGGTTTAGCAACTGGTATGGCTGTACTAGGGTTTGGTTCGGGTGCACTTATTACTGCACCAGTAGCAGCGAACTTAATGGAAGCAGTCGGAATTTCTACAACTTACTTTATTTTAGGGGCATGTTACTTCACGTTAATGATTTTAGGGGCTTCATATATAGCACCGCCAAAACCAGGTTATATGCCTGCGAATATGAAAGCGGCTGCAGAAAAAGGCAAAGAAGTAGTGAAAACAGACTTGGCTGTTATGTCAGCTCGTGAAGCTGTGAAAACAAAGCATTTCTGGATGTTATGGTCTATGCACTTAGTAAATGTTACAGCGGGTATTATGATGATTTCTGTAGCATCTCCGATGGCACAGGAAATTGTAGGGTTATCAGTTGCGGGTGCCGCAGCAATGGTAGGAGTAATGGGGTTATTCAATGGTGGTGGCCGATTAATTTGGGCTGCTGTGTCTGATTATATTGGTCGTCCAAACGTTTTTGTTATTTTCTTTACAGCACAACTTATTACATTTATCGTATTACCACATACGACAAACGTTATTATTTTCCAAGCACTTATTTTCTTAGTAGTTAGTTGTTATGGTGGTGGTTTCTCAAACCTACCTGCATTCGCAAGTGATTTATTTGGTACGAAACAACTTGGGGTCATCCATGGTTATTTACTGACAACTTGGTCATTAGGTGGTGTATTTGGTCCACTTCTAGTGAGTGGTATTAGAAATGCTTATGACAGTTACATTCCTGTCTTTTATATTTTTGCAGGGTTAATTGCCATTTCATTCATTATTGCAATAACATTACGTGCTGATGTACGTAAACAAACAGCGTTAAAAGCAGCATCACAAAAAGTTGGAGACGTCTCCGCTACACGATAATTTTCACTTTCAATTCGCACTTGAAGGTATTGCCGTATTAGTGTCATTTCGCATATGACACTGATGCGGTTTTTATTTGTAGTCATTGTTATACAACACTCGATTAATCTTCGTCTAACATATAACAGCTGTTTGTTGATGTCAATAACATTATGGTAAATAAAGTGATTTTGGTACTAAAAGAGAATTTTTGCAACGATATTCTTTTCTTGATGACAGCACATACCTGTGAAAATAATCAAAAATATAGTAAATGAATGTGTTCGCTACGATTCATATGGAAAGTGATAATGACTAGGTGAATCTTTTCGTGGCATGTAACGTATATAAGGTAAAGAAAGCAGAGGAGGAGATGTACATGGGGAAGTATTCATTAAACGACTTTATAAGCACGACACAACAAAATGATCATGTAAACGAATATTTTGAGTTAGAAACGGAACGTGTACTAGAGGTAAACTTAGATGGTGAAGTCTGGTCGAAAATGGGGGCTATGATTTCATACATAGGCGACATTAAGTTTGAACGGGAACGTGTATTGGAGCATGGTCTATCCAAGATGTTTAAAAAAGCACTGACAGGTGAAGGCACGCAACTGATGAAAGCAAAAGGGAAGGGGCGTCTCTATTTAGCGGATCAAGGAAAAAAGGTGACCATTTTTGATTTGAAGGGTGAAAGTATTTGCGTAAACGGTAATGACTTATTGGCATTTGAACCTACGATAAATTGGGATATTCAATTAATGCGTAAAATGGCTGGTATTATGTCTGGTGGTTTATTTAATGTCACTTTACAAGGAACAGGTAAGGTAGCTATCACAACTCATTTCGAGCCATTGACATTATTAGTAAAGCCAGGAGAGACGGTTTATACAGATCCACATGCTACAGTAGCGTGGTCAGGTAATTTAACACCTGAGTTTAAAACAGATATTAGCTTCCGTACGTTTATTGGACGTGGAAGTGGTGAATCAATTCAAATGGCTTTCTCAGGAGAAGGATTTGTCATCATACAACCATATGAAGAGGTCTATTTGTCTAGCGAAAGTTAAAGAGGCGCTACAGAAAAACAGTTTTTTGTGGAAAAGAAGATAGGATAAAATCGGTAGTTCTTCATTCTTGTGCAATGCATACAAAATAGAATAGAACATTAGTTGATGGTAGCGAAGGCGGTGACTCCTGCGGGAACGCACACACGTAAGACACAACAAACCGCGCGCTAGCGGAGGGTTGCGGCTTACGTGTGTGCCCGCGGAAAGCAATCGCCGTAGCGGAGACATCAACGGCATAGCCAAAAGTGTTAGATTATTGTGATGACAATTTTCTGCTTTGTAATTTGTAAAATGAATGAAGCTATAACTATTCATTCTTTTGCAGTAAATAAAAAAATAGAAAAGTACACTAGTTGATGGTAGCGAAGGCGGTGACTCCTGCGGGAACGCACGCAATGTAAGACACAACAAACCGCGCGCTAGCGAGGGTTGTGGCTTACGTGTGTGCCCGCGGAAAGCATCCGCCGTAGCGGACATCAACGGCATTGCAAAAAAGTGTTAGATTGACCGCCATCAATCTAACACTTTTTCTCTTTTGTCCCTGCCCCATAGCAAATTGAATATTATTATTAAAATGCGGCGTTCATACCTGCAATTCTTCCGGTAACAAGCGCAGACGTAATGTTGTAGCCGCCTGTATAGCCATGAATATCTAAAATTTCACCACAGAAAAACAACCCTGCTTTTTTCTTGGATGCCATCGTTTTTGGTTCGATTTCTTTTACAGAGACGCCACCACCTGTAACGAATGCTTTGTCGAGAGATTGCGTACCACTAACAGTCATTGTGAAATTGACGAGTAGATGTGCTAGCGCACGGATTTTTTCTTGAGATAATTCAGTGCCAGTCACTTGAACATCGATGCTTGCACGGTCACATAAGAATAGTAGCCAGCGTTCTGGTGCGACACCTTTCCACACATTTTTCACGGCCTTTTTCGGTTCTTCTTTAATAAGTTTATTTAAATATTGCAGACAAGTTTCTTCATTGTAGTCTACGAGTGTTTGAATACGCATTGTGACAGGATCGTAACCTGTTTTCATCAATTCCTTAACTACGAATTGACTACAGCGTAAAACGGCAGGACCGCTTAATCCAAAATGCGTAAAGAGCATATCCATTTGATGTGTGACAAGCGACTTGCCTTTTTTATTGAGAACGGAAACTGCAACATCTCGTAATGCTAGTCCTTGGAGCTCTCTCGTTTGAATAAAGTCCTCCTTCGATAAAATCGGTACTTCTGTTGGGAATAGCGTTGTGACATTATGACCAGCTCGCTCAGCCCAAGGATAGCCATCACCTGTTGAACCTGTTTGCGGCACTGCTTTCCCTCCAACTGCAACAACAACAGCTTCACAGCGAACTTCTGTACCGTCTGCTAAACGCACACCAAGAATCTTTTCCTCATCCATTAGTAGCTTGTTAACAGGTGTATTTAAGCGGACTTCAACATGTAGTCGCTGCAATTGACGGATAAGGGCATCGACGACATCTTGTGCGCGGTTTGACACAGGGAACATACGACCATGATCTTCTTCTTTTAATGCAACACCTAGACCTTCGAAAAAGGTAATAATATCTTCGTTGTTATAAACAGTAAAAGGACTATATAAAAAACGACCATTGCCAGGAATATGTTTAACAATTTCTTCAACAGAGAGTCTGTTCGTCACGTTACAACGCCCTCCACCAGAGATTGCTAGCTTTTTACCAAGCTTTGTCCCTTTTTCAAGTAGTAAAACTTTCTTTTTTCGTTCTCCAGCCGCAATAGCAGCCATTAATCCAGAGGGGCCACCACCGATAACGATTACATCATACATATATGTGAACTCACTTTCTTTTCATTTTTAGGAACTTTTCCTATTATACATGAAGTCTATATAGAGGGCGGCTACTTTACATTGAAAATTATCATAAAGTGCATTATAATTTTTTATCTATAATGACAGCATGAAATGAATGGCTATTCGTGCTATGATGGTAGTGGTTATGCACTAAATTATGAGGTGAAAAAATAGATGTGCGGATTTATTGGCTATATTAATGGAACAAATGTGATTGATCATCACCAAACAATTGAAAATATGATGAATACGATTATTCACCGTGGACCAGACAGTGGTGGTATTCATAGTGACGATAAAGTAACGTTAGGTTTCCGTCGTTTAAGTATTATTGACTTATCTGACGTGGCAAATCAACCTCTTTATAGCCCAGATGGGGACATCGTGCTTGTTTTCAATGGGGAGATATATAATTTCCAAGAGTTACGTGAAGACCTACAAGCAAAAGGTCATACGTTTAAAACGAAATCAGATAGTGAAGTATTAATTTTCGGCTATATTCAGTACGGTGTAGAATTCGTCAAACAGCTTCGCGGAATGTTCGCATTCTGTATTTGGGATAAAAAGAAAGATTTACAATTTATCGCACGTGATGGCTTTGGCATTAAACCGTTGTACTATACTGAAAATACAACGGATGGAACATTTATTTTTGGTTCAGAAATAAAATCTTTCATGCCACATCCAGCTTTTATTAAAGAATTAAACAAAAATGCATTACGTCCTTATTTAACATTCCAGTATTCTTCAATGGACGAAACATTCTTTAAAGGTGTGTACAAATTACCACCAGCGCACTATATGGTCATTCAAAATGGAAAAAAACAAATTGTGCAATATTGGGATAAAAAATTCCATGCGAAAGAAGCGCCAATTGAAAAATATGTGGAAGATATTCGTTCAACAGTGAAAGAATCTGTAGACGCCCACCAAATTAGTGATGTAAAGGTTGGTTCTTTCTTATCTGGCGGTATTGACTCAAGTTACATTACATCATTACTACGCCCTGATAAATCATTCTCTGTCGGTTTTTCTGACTATGAAGATATGTTCAATGAAACAAACTTAGCAAAAGATTTATCAGATACATTAAATATTCAAAACGAGCGTAAATATATTTCAGCGGATGAATGTTTTGAAGCATTACCGAAAATTCAGTGGCATATGGATGAGCCGCAATCAAACCCATCTTCTGTACCGCTTTACTTCCTATCTGAGCTAGCAGCGAAGGATGTAACAGTAGTCCTTTCAGGTGAAGGCGCGGATGAAATATTCGGTGGCTATTCTTGGTACCAAAACTCTGGTAGAATGCAAAAATACGAGAAGGTGCCATTTGGTATTCGTAAAGCATTGCGCGGTGTTGCAGAAGCATTACCTAAAAACCAATACACACATTTCCTAGTTAAGGGCGGTCAAACGGTAGAAGAACGTTTTATTGGGGAAGCGGTTGTTTGGGATGAAGAAGATGCTTTAAATGTGCTAAAGCCTGACTACAAAAACGGTCCTTCTGTCAAAACGATTACAAAACGTATTTATGATGAAGTACCTGGTGATGATGATATTACTAAAATGCAGTATTTAGATTTGAATTTGTGGATGCCTGGTGATATTTTATTAAAGGCTGATAAAATGAGTATGGCGCATTCAATTGAATTGCGTGTACCGTTTTTAGACAAAGAAGTAATGGAATTAGCAAAAGATATTCCATCAAAATATCGTGTAAATGATATTGATACGAAATATGTGCTTCGTCAAGCAGCACATCAGGAGTTACCAGAAGAATGGGCAAAGCGTCCAAAGCTTGGTTTCCCTGTACCAATTCGCCACTGGTTGCGTGAAGAAAAGTATTACAATATGGTGAAGGACATGTTTACAACTGACTTCGCTAATGAATTTTTCGATACGAAACAATTAGTTGGTTATTTAGATGAACATTATGAAGGCAAAGCAAATCGTGGTCGCTATATTTGGACAGCTTATGTGTTCTTAGTATGGTATAAACAATTCTTTGTTGATATGTAACATAGAAGTAGCAGTTCAAAGAATCTATTTGATTTTTTGAACCGCTATTTTTTTGGCAATGTACTAGTAATTTGACATCAATCTAACCTAGGGAAGCTAGAGATGTTTGATTCAAAAATTTTTCAGTGTAATTATGCATCTGTTTTCTTTTAAATATGTTAAGATAACAGTTGGTTTACTTATTTATTGTTTCAAAAGTGGTGATGCTTTATCACTTATAAAGGCTTGATTTTACTAATGAATGGATGGATACGATGTCCAATTTAATGAAAGGTACTGCGATATTAACTTTAGGGATGTTTTTATCGAAAGTGCTTGGATTAATTTATATTTTTCCCTTTTATGCGATTGTTGGGCAGGAAAATATCGCGTTGTATCAATATGCGTATATTCCTTACTCAATTATGCTAGCAATAGCCATTTCAGGCGCACCTATTGCTGTTTCTAAGTTTGTTTCTAAATACAACGCAATGGGAGATTATCAATCAGGACGCAAGCTGATGAAGTCGGGCATACTCATTATGATGATTACGGGTATTGCCTCATTTGCTGCTCTCTTTATACTTGCAACACCAATCGGGGAGCTTGTGATAAAAAGTGATGAACAAAAATTTTCAGTTGAGCAAATTGCTTCTGTTATACGTTGGGTAAGTTTTGCGCTTATTGTTGTGCCATTTATGAGTTTATGGCGTGGCTTCTTCCAAGGCTATGACAAAATGGAACCAACAGCAATCTCGCAGTTAGTGGAGCAAATTGTCCGAATTGTTGTGTTATTAGGCGGTTCTTTCTTAGTAGTAGTTGTATTTAATGGCAAACCTGAAACAGCAGTTTCGTTTGCAGTCTTTGCAGCATTTATCGGGGCAATTGGTGGGTTAATGGTGCTCTATTATTACTGGAAGAAATATCAACCTGAATTTAACTTATTACGTAGTCAAAGTATTACTTCAACTCAATTACCGATGTCGGATATTTATAAAGAAGTAATAACATATTCGATACCGATGGTGTTTGTAGGTGTCGCAAATCCATTATTCCAATTAGTGGATATGCTAACGTTTAATGGAGCGATGAGTTCAATCGGCTTAGCAAAAGTTACAGATGAATATTTATCGATGATCAACTTTACAACACATAAAGTTGTAATTATTCCAGTTATGCTCGCAACGGGTTTTTCGATGGCACTAGTACCGACGATTACAAAATATTATACACAGGGTGAGTATTTATCGCTCCGTCATGCGATGGATAAAACATATCAAATACTGATTTTCATTACCTTACCTGCTGTTGTCGGTATTTCTTTATTAGCAAATGAAATATACTTTATGCTTTACTCAGAAAGTGAAATGGGGGCTGCAATTTTAGCCCATTATGCGCCAGTAGCGATTTTATTTGCGTTGTTCCAAGTAACGGCTGCACTATTACAAGGTATCGACTTTCAAAAATGGATTGTCTTAAGCTTACTATCTGGTATTTTAGTAAAGCTAGCACTTAACATACCGTTAATTCGTTGGCTAGAAGCAGATGGAGCCATTTTTGCAACAGCGATTGGCTACAGTGTCTCCATTATTATTAACATGTTAATCCTTAGAAAAACGCTTAATTATAAATCAGAAATGGTATTGCGCCGTGTCATGCTGATTACGCTTTTAACAGCTGCGATGGCGGTAAGTGTATTAATCGTCCATAAGCTATTAGAACTTATTATGGGACCAGTAGATGGTAAATTCTCTGCGCTCGTATACTCTGTTATTTGTGCGGCAGTGGGTATAGCTGTTTATGGATATTTATCATTACGCCTAGGCTTAGCACAAAAATTACTTGGTGAGCGATTGACACGTATTACAAGTAAATTTGGATTTAAATAGGAGGAACTATGCGTTTAGATAAATTACTAGCCAATATGGGCTACGGCTCACGAAAGGAAGTTAAGCAACTCCTAAAACAAAAGGCGGTTTCTGTAGATGGCACATATGTAAAGGATGCAGCAATGCATGTTGATCCAGAAAAGCAAGATGTTGTCGTCTATGGTGAACGGGTTGTCTACACAGAGTTTGTGTACTATATGATGAATAAGCCTCCTGGTGTTATTTCTGCAACCGAAGATTTACGGGATGAGACTGTGATTGATTTACTAGATCCTCTGCATCAGCATTTTCAACCGTTTCCTGTTGGACGTTTAGATAAAGATACAGAAGGCTTGTTACTGTTAACGAATGACGGTGTATTAGCTCATAATTTATTATCTCCCAAGAAACATGTACCAAAAGTGTACTATGCCAAAATTGAAGGCATTGTTACGCAGGAAGATGGAGAAATATTTGCTCGTGGTGTTGAGTTAGATGATGGCTATGTAACTAAGCCAGGTGAGCTTGTCATTTTAAAATCTGCACAGCAATCAGAAATTGAATTGACGATACAAGAAGGAAAATTTCATCAGGTAAAGCGTATGTTTGAAGCGGTTGATAAACGTGTTACCTACTTAAAGCGCCTTTCGATGGGTAGCTTACAACTTGATGAAAGCTTAGCATTAGGTGAATATCGTGAGTTAACGTCTGAAGAATTAGCAGGCTTACAAAATAGAGAATAAAAAGACCCTCGATGCTGTACTTTAGTATCGAGGATTTTTTTTACATGTTTGTCCCAATAACTGTATAATATGATATATCAATAAAATATTATAGAGGGAATATAGTGTACCAGAAAAAGTATGTTCAAAAAATGATAGTGAAGATGAGTAGAGGACATGTTAATGAAAAAACTACGAATTAAATTATTAATATCTTTAATTGCCTTTGCATTAATACTGGTTGCCGTAATTTCTTATGTTAATAGGCAAATACTTGTGGCAAATATTGAAGACCAAGAAGCGAGTAATCGAACATTCATTGAAAATCATATTTTAACGGATATGCAAACTGTAGATAACGCACGCTTTTATTTTGATAAAAATATTTCGGAAAACATGGAACAAGAACTACAAGCATTAGCTACATATTATGAGGAAAATCCTAATCTAGCGACTTGGGATTTACAACAAATGAAAGACAATCTTGGTATGGATATATACATATTGGATAAAAAAAATACCGTTATTTATACAACATTCGAAAAAGATAAAGGGCTGAATTTTTCCCTTTGCTGTAAAAACTTTTCTGCTTTATTAGACGAAAGAAGAGAAAGCGGACAGTTTTTTACAGATGGTATAGATGTTTCAACAACTACAGGCGAATATCGAAAATTTAGCTATTTGGCTACACCTGACAAAAAGTATTTATTGGAGCTTGGCTTAAAATTAAGTGAAGTGCCTGTATTTCAAACATTCAACTTTGCAAAAACCTCTGCTTATTTAATTGATAAATATGATGATTTGCTAGATTTACGAACAATTAATGCAGGGGGTATTTTTTTCTCTGATACAGATGCCGCTGGAACAACTGTAAAAAATCAATCAAAAAAATTTCAGGAACATTTTAAGGTAGCTCTCCAAACGATGAAGCCAAGTGAGTATCAACAAGAGTTAGGCAATGGCTATATAGAGACATATCGTTTTATACCTTATGAGGCAGAGACAGTTCGAGGTGCATCGTCAAAGCGAGTAGTGTACGTGAAATATGGTAACGATACGAAGTTGACGGCCCTTGCCAAAAATACGAAACAGTTTTGGTTCGTTCTGATGATTGCATTAGTAACAGCATTTATTATGCTGATGGTTATTAATAGATTGTTTTCTAAAACGATACAATTAGCAACATATGATTCACTAACAAATGTCTTTAATCGTGCTACATATATAAGTAAAATGGATAAATTATTAAGAAAAAGAAGAGCTAATACGCCAGGTTTACTTTTAATAGATTTAGATAACTTTAAGCAAGTAAATGATCAATTTGGTCATGCTGAAGGTGATAGAATTCTTATTAAAACAGCCGATATCTTGAAGGAAGTCGTAAAAAAGAATGGCTTTGTTGTAAGATTTGGAGGCGATGAATTTGCAATTGTTTTATATGATACGAACGAGGAACTTATGGAGCAATTAGCAAATGCCGTTTTGGCGAAAATACGTAGTTTTGATAATATAAAATGGTCCGTCATTTCTGTTAGTATGGGCGGGGTAATTTGCAAAAAATCAAATGAAACAGAATTGAGTTTATTTGAACGGGCAGACAAAGCATTATATCAGTCCAAGAAGGCAGGGAAGGATCAATACTCCAGTTTCGACGAAGTTGCATCGACAGAAGAAAAATATGCAAACGAACTTAGTTTGAAATGAAAGGCACGAGATATGTAGGAGAAGAAAAACTGCCTCCTACGTAACTCGTGCTTTTTTAATATAGTTAAGCAGCACCTTGTGTTTTAGATCGATAAAACAGTGAACTACATAAGACAAGAACGGCGATGACAGCAAACATTGCATCAATATAATGCGTTAAAAGCCATCCCCCAATAATAGGGCCAATAAAACCACCTAAATTTTTAAATTGAGAGGCGCCTAGATATGTTGCTTTTTGTGTATCTGGTGCAATTTCATCGATCATGACATTCATTGTTGGGAAAGCAAATATTTCGCCAATTGTAAAAATAATCATTGCACAAATGAACAGCGAATAGTTCGTTGATATGCCAAAGAGCGTTAAACCAACTGCAAAGAATACGATACCAATCAGAAGAATTGTGGATGATGAAAAACGCTCTGAAAAAATACTAATCGGTAATTGTAGTAAGAGAACAACCGCCGCATTTAACGAAATTAGTAAAGAATAGAGCTTAGCACCATCCTCAATTTTTAGCTCAATCAATTGCGGAAGTGTTGAATCAAATTGGGAGTAGCCAATATTTATTAAAATGGCTCCAAAAATAAAGCTTAGTAATACTTTGTTTGTTAAAAGAATCGTAAAGGTTTGAAGCACTTTTGTTTGTGTGATAGCTTTTTGTTGCTGCATTTCGTAACGATTCAATACGAAAAATAAAAATAGTGCATAAATAATGTACATAACACCTGTCAGCATAAACGGAATGCTAGGACTGGATAGCTGGGCTATATAAACGCCAATAAGAGGTCCTATTACGGCCGCTATATTAATGGCTGTATAGCGCAATGAAAACAATCTTTTGCGTTTTTCTGCTGGAGTGAAATCAATCATTAATGCTTGTGTAGAAGGCTCAAAGAACGAGCGACATAAGCCGTTCAACGCATTAAGTACGACAAAGAACCATATCGTATGTGCTGTAGCAAAGCCGAAGAAAACAATACTCCAAACAAGTATCGTAAGTAAAATGACACTTTTGCGACCAAAGCGATCTGTTAAATAACCGCCAAAAAATCCACCTACAGTGGAAATCAGCGGTGCAATACCAATGGTCAGCCCTATCTGTAAAGGGGAGGCATCAATTTCGTTATGTAAATATATAGCTAAAAAAGGCATTGCCATAAAGCTCGCAATACGTGTAAATATAGTGCCACCTAAAATAATCCAAACGAGCGGGTGGAACATCTTGGATAGTTGCATAAAAATCCTCCTCTCAACATGTAGAATGTTTCGAGTGTAACGGATTGTGAAGAGGCTGTAAATAGAAAAAAAGAATGACCCCGACGAAAGGTCATTCTTTTTTCTTACAATAATGCTTTACGCAACGTGCGCAAAAACTAAGACGTCAATTTTACTTTTTTACTCGTCGTTGTCCATTTGCCTCGACTTGGACTCATCACCAAATCGTTAAAGGCTAACACGTTCAAATCTCTTTGAACGGTGCGAGGAGTGATGCTAAACTCTTCGACTAAATCCTGTGTAGACACGGTTCCTTTGTCTAAAATAAACATGTACACGTCTTTAATACGATTAAGCATTCGATCAGTAGTTGGTTTCATAAATGAACCACTCCTTCATCTTAATTCACTTGGCAAAGACTAGCGGACGACACTATGTGCGGAGTGCACTGAGGCTTTTTAAGTAGCTGCCTTAGACATCCCCTTTTCTAATTTTATGTTCAGAACAATAATTCTGATAACTCTATTATATAGAAAAACGAAGCAGTTTTCTAGTGAATGCAATAGAAATTTACAATATATACATAAAGTTTTCGCTGTATTTTGTGGACATTAGTGTAAAAGATGCTATATGTGGTAGTGTAAAGGGAAGAGAGGCAAATGATAGTTAGAAAGACGATTGTATTTTTCTAAGTAAAGAGTAGAATAATCTTATTATAAAATGGAGGAGGTACATAGTATGGATTGGTTACATGCTGCAAAGGAAAGACAAGATGAGTTAGTAAGAGAATTACAGGAGCTTGTGCAAATTAATAGTGTATTGGATGAAAAAACGATAACAGAAAATGTGCCGTTTGGTAATGGACCGCTAAAGGCACTGGAATGGTTGTTAGCAAAGGGTGAAGCTGAAGGGCTACAAACGAAAAATGTTGATAATTATGCTGGACATATTGAAATGGGCCAAGGTGAAGAATTACTCGGTATTTTATGTCATGTTGATGTAGTGCCTGAAGGTGATGAAACGAATTGGACTTATCCACCTTTTAGTGGCACGATTGCCGATGGGAAATTATTTGCCCGAGGTGCAATAGACGATAAAGGCCCAACGATTGCTGCATGGATGGGCATGAAGCTTGTGAAAGATGCAGGCATTCCATTAAACAAACGCGTACGAATGATTATCGGTACGGATGAAGAAACAGGCTTCCGCTGTGTCGACCATTATTTTAAAAATGAGGAAATGCCAACATTCGGTTTTGCACCAGATGCAGACTTCCCACTCATAAATGCCGAAAAAGGCATCGCTGAGCTTGTGTTCTCTCAAAATAAATCTGGGGATGCGACGAAAGAACAGCTACTACTATTTAATGCTGGGAAGCGTCCAAATATGGTACCAGATTTCGCAAAAGCGACAATTCAATTAGTATCTGCACAATTCGAACAGAATTTTCAAACATTTTTAAGCAAAAATCAGCTAGAAGGCTCTTTATTAAAAGAGGGTTCTCGCTATATAATAACTATCAAAGGAAAAGCAGCTCACGCAATGGAACCTGAGAAGGGGATCAATGCAGCTGTCTACCTTGCAGCATTTTTACAGCAAGAATTGACGACAGAAGGAAGTAAGCAATTTGTCGATTTTATCGCAGATGTATTCCATCAAGACCATTATGGCAACGCATTAGCTTTGCAATTTGAGGATGATATGTCTGGCAAAACGACATTAAATCCAGGTATTGTTACTTATGATGTAGCCCAAGGAGGAAGCATAGTCGTTAGTTTCCGCTACTCTGTAACGTATCCATTTGATCAAAAAATTACAGAGGCTCAACGTTTAGCTGCTGACAAAGGATTATCACTCGATGTTCAAGATAACTCAAAACCTCATTATGTCAGTGAGGACGATCCGTTAATCCAAACGTTAGCTGCTGTTTATCGCCGACAAACAGGGGACAACGATACACCTTTGCTTTCGACTGGTGGTGGTACGTATGCGCGCGTCTTGAAAAAAGGTGTGGCATTCGGCATGCTTTTCCCTGGTGATCCAGATGTAATGCATCGTGCGGATGAATATGTAATTGTTGATAAATTAGTACAAGCTGCTGCTATTTATGCAGAAGCTATTGCAGAACTTGCTGGGAAGTAAGTGTAATCTGTAAGAGTATAATGTTCTTATGAAAGAGGTCACAATGCTTCACTTGCAAAGCACTTCACTAAAAAATAATTTTAAAATGAAAAGGATGTATGAACATGGCATACTCATTATGGAATGATCAAATCGTTGAAGAAGGATCTATTACAATTTCACCAGAAGACCGTGGTTACCAATTTGGAGACGGTATATATGAAGTAATTAAAGTATATAACGGAAATATGTTCACAGCACAAGAGCACATTGATCGTTTCTATGCTAGTGCCGAAAAAATTCGTCTTGTCATTCCTTATACAAAAGACGTTTTACACAAATTACTGCATGATTTAATCGAAAAAAACAACTTAGAAACAGGTCATGTTTATTTTCAAATTACACGTGGTACGACTTCTCGTAACCACATCTTCCCAGATGCAAGCGTACCAGCTGTCCTAACAGGCAATGTTAAAGCTGGCGAGCGTTCAATCGAAAATTTTGAAAAAGGTGTAAAGGCAACATTGGTAGAAGATGTGCGCTGGTTACGTTGTGATATTAAATCGTTAAATTTACTGGGAGCTGTACTTGCAAAACAAGAGGCTTCTGAAAAAGGATGCTACGAAGCAATTTTACACCGTGGTGATATTGTAACGGAATGTTCATCTGCAAATGTTTATGGTATTAAGGCAGGTAAACTTTACACACACCCAGCAAATAACTACATCTTAAATGGTATTACACGCCAAGTTATTTTAAAATGTGCAGCAGAAATTAATTTACCTGTTATTGAAGAGCCAATGACAAAAGGCGATTTATTAGCAATGGATGAAATTATCGTGTCATCCGTTTCTTCTGAAGTAACACCAGTTATCGATGTGGATGGTCGTCAAATCGGCGCAGGTGTTCCTGGAGAATGGACTCGTAAATTACAAAAAGCATTTGAGGCGAAATTACCACTTTCAATCAATGCTAAATAACAGTAAGTAATTAAAAAGAGCTACCTATAACTTGGTTAATAGCCAAGCTGCTAGGCTAGCTCTTTTTTATAGAACAAAATATGCATGTATTCTCCTGAAACGTCATGTAAAATAAAAAGGATAGAACCTTTAATTGGTAGTAGAACAAAAGCCAATGAGGCAAAGTTGATATGGGGTAGTAGATTGGAGTGACCTAAACATGGCACAATTAGTGAAAATACAAGATTATATTTCACGTTATCAAATTGATTTAGCTAGATACCCAACACAGTTTGTGCGCTTAAAAAAAAGTCAATGGGAGCGCATTAAACGTCAATGGGAATTAGGCGAAGATATAACGGAATGGCAGCATACTGAAAATGAAAAAGACAATGATTCATTTGAAGAAAAAGATCGCTTCTCATTCATTAAAAAGATTTTTACAGGGCGTCCAAAAGAAGATATCCAAGAAGATATTGAGCAAGTAGACGTGACGAACGAATTTGCCGATGAAGAAGATATCATTCCAGAAGAGGAAACAACATTATCTTTTGAACCGAATATTGTTTACGCACCTCAGTCCATCCATGAATTGAAGCGGATGTTTATAGACCAATTTTTTCATTTTCAAATGAAATGGGCAAGCTCCACTTTGCGAGAAAAATCGTATGTAGATCCTCGATTTATGCGCGATTCTTTGTTACGTACACTGCTACAAAACTTACCAGATAATTATTTAGTCTTTTACTATCCGATTTTACAGGTGAGAAAAGCACCGATCGAGCTGGATGTTGTGTTAATGTCACCAACAGAATGCATTTGTATTACTGTGCTTGAAGCAGAGAATCAGGCGGTATATGTAGGTGGCAGTGAACGCTTTTGGTTGAAAAAAGTGGGGACAAAGGATTCAAAAATACTCAATCCGATGATTAGCTTAAGCAGAATGGAATCTGTCCTAACACAATTATTTAAGCAAGACCAAATAGACATGCCGATTCGCAAGGTTATTTTAACTCGTAATGGTTATTTCGATTACCCAGGTTCATCTTTTAGTGTTCGCTTAGTCGACCGTCGTAATTATAATGAATGGATGCAGTCATTAAAAAATGTTTCATCACCTATGAAGCATATGCAAATTCGAGCAGCTCAAACAATTTTAAATAATGTGCAAACGACTTCTTTTAATCGTGATATTTGGCAACAAACATCTTCAAAAGCTGAGGACTAACAGATGCATGTATTATTTATTGTTAATGAGTGTGCTGGGAATGGGAAGGGTAAAATTGTTTGGAATAGATTGCAGCAGCAATTATCCATTGATTATCAAGTAGCTCTTACACAATACGAAGGGCACGGTCAAGAAATTGCTGAGCAATGGGCGCAAAAAGACCAAACAAAAAAGTTAATCATAGTAGTTGGCGGAGATGGCACCGTTCATGAAGTTGTTAGTGGCATTGTACATAATCAATTAGTCGTTATTGCCGTGGTCAGTGCAGGCTCTGGTAATGATTTTGCCCGTTATTATCCAACATTTAAAAATGCGAAACAGATTGAACTGTATGTCAGGTCGGAATTGTCTGCCAGTATGATGGATATCGGAAAGCTGCAGCTAGGAGCAATGCAACACGAAGTATTTGTTAATAATGCGGGAATCGGCTTTGATGCCTATGTCACAAGGCACATAAATAAGTCCCGTCTTAAATACTATTTCAATAAAATAGGACTTGGTAAGCTTTCCTATGCCGCTGCAGTAGTTAGAGGGTTATTTCACTTTAGTTGTTTCGATGTAACAGTTCAGACGCAAAATCAAACGATTCATTTTCAAAATGTCTGGTTTGTCGCTACAAGCAATCAACCGTATTTTGGCGGTGGCATGAAAATTTCACCTATGTCTAAAGCAAATGATGGCAAAGTTGAATTAACTATTGTCCACAATATTTCTAGAGTGAAATTACTATTAATTTTTGCCACTGTTTTTTTTGAAAAGCATACAAAGTTTCAAGAAATATCTTTTTTACAAAGCGAGCAATTTGATATTGTTGTGCATGCAAATAGCGTTGATTGTCATACTGATGGAAATTATATCGGAGCGATTGGGCAGGATGTAGTCGTGCGATGTACAGTGCAACAACAAGCATGGAAATGTATAACATTGGAAAAGTCAAAAAACGTCATTTCGCAATAATATCATGCGAATGTGACGTTTTTACGTTATACTAATAAAAAATCAATAATTTCACTATTAAGAAATGAGGAAGAAAATTGAGATTAAGAAATAAGCCTTGGGCAGAGGAAATGATTACAAATCATCCAGAGGTGATTATTCCAAATCCTGAAGACTTTAAAGGAAACTGGCAAGCTGTTTTCGGCAATGATCACCCACTACACATTGAAGTAGGAACTGGGAAAGGTCAATTTGTGACTGGAATGGCCTTGCAAAATCCACATATTAATTATATCGGTATTGAGCTTTATGATAGCGTAATTGTTTGCGCATTAGAAAACATTTTAGAAGCTAAATCTCCAGCGAATTTACGTTTATTAAAAGTAAATGGCGCAGATTTAAATAAATTTTTTGAAAAAAATGATGTAGATCGTGTGTATTTGAATTTCTCAGATCCTTGGCCAAAAATACGCCATGCAAAGCGTCGTTTAACGCACGAGGGTTTTTTGAAATTATATGAGTCGATTCTAGTGGATAATGGGGAAATCCATTTTAAGACGGATAACCGTAGTCTTTTTGAGTATTCCTTAATTAGTATGTCTGAATACGGTATGTTATTAAAGTATGTATCACTCGACCTACATGCAAATATGCCAGAAGATAATATTATGACAGAATATGAGCAAAAGTTTTCTGCTAAAGGACAGCCGATTTATCGTTTAGAATCGCAATTTATTAAAAAATAGCAAACAGTAGGGGGAGTATGGATGGATCAGTTACAGTTTCATAATATGTCATTATCATGGCTAAACGGGGGTGTCACTTGCCTTGATGGCGGTGCAATGTTTGGCGTAGTACCAAAACCACTTTGGTCACGCAAATATCCAGTAAACGAAAACAATCAAATCGAATTACCTACAGAGCCTATCTTAATTCAATATGATGGGAAAAACTATCTTGTTGATACGGGTGTTGGTTTTAACAAATTAAATGAAAAGCAATTGCGAAACTATGGAGTAACAGAAGAATCAACTCTAGCTGATAGTTTGCAAGAGCTTGGCTTAACAACGGCTGATATTGATGCAATTTTAATGACGCATTTACATTTTGATCATGCGGGTGGTCTTACACGATGGGAAGGTGAAGTTTTAGTCCCTACATTCCCTAATGCTAAAATTTATGTAACAAAAATTGAATGGGATGAAATGCGTGAGCCAAATATTCGCTCTAAAAATACGTATTGGAAAGAAAATTGGGAGCCTGTTCAACATTTAGTAGAAACATATGAAGGGTCGTTAGAGGTTGCTTCTGGAATTGAAATGATTCATACAGGTGGACATAGCGATGGACATGCTATTATTAAATTAACGCAAAATGGCGAAGTAATGTTGCATATGGCAGATATTATGCCAACTCATGCGCATCAAAATCCATTATGGGTGTTAGCATATGATGATTATCCAATGACGAGTGTTTTTGCCAAAGAACGTCTTATGAAGGAAGCTTTAGCAAATGGCTACAGTTTTATTTTCTACCATGATGCATATTACCGTATGATTAAATGGGATGAAACAGGCAAGGAAATTGTTGATAAATTAGAACGCAGCAGACAAGCTGTTATTACATTTAATAAATAATATATGGATTTCATGTGTGATTGCTTTTACAGACCACACTTTAGACTATAGGCTAGCTTAAAGAGCCTATAGTCTTTTTTATTTTTAGACATTCAAAAATGGAGTGTAGAGCTCTGGAACGGAAATATGTATTTTTAATATTTCGAAATATTTTTTTGTAATATTCAGCTATTTGGAAACGACTACTTTCTGAGTGGTGATATAATATGCTATTTACCAATTTTAACATGTAATATTCTGAATATTACATATTGACTGATTAATCTAATATTAATATACTAAGATAACATCAAAGAGCGTTAGATTGACAGAAGGGAAATGAAATACAATGAAAAATTTTATCAATAATGTACTAACTGGGATGAGTATGGGAATTGTTGTTTGTTTAATTCCCAATGCATTAGTAGGTGAGATATTAAAACTAATAATTCCTTATGTGCCCCAGCTAGAAATTATTTTAAATACATCTGTATTAGCAATGAGTCTACTACCTGTTATTATTGGCGTCATGACAGGAATTTGCTTTAAATTAACACCTGTCCAAACATGTAGCGTTGGACTAGCTGCATTTGTTGGTAGTGGTGTATATACTATTGATCCAGATACAGGCATTACAATTGCTGGTATTGGTGTTGTTATTAATATTGGGATTACGACTGCTTTAGCTGTGTTATTTGTGCAATTTTTAGGTAATAAGCTGAAGGACTTTACACTATTATTAATGCCTGCACTTGCTATGTTTGTACCTGGTTTAATCGGCAACGCCATTTTACCATATGTGCGTACAGGTTCAGGATATGTTGGACTTATTATTGAACATTTAACGACGTTACAGCCAGTAGTAATGGGCTCACTCATTGCTATGATTTTCTCAATATTAATTATTTCACCAATTTCTACTATAGGTGTAGCTACAGTAATTATGTTATCAGGCATCGGTGCTGGTGCAGCCAATCTCGGTGTTTGTGCATCTGGTGTAGGGATGTGTATTGCAAGTTATAAGGCGAACAATATTGGTACTGCCATTGCCCATGTAGCATCTGCAAAAATTCAAATGCGTAATTTTTTCATGAAGCCAAAAATAGCTTTTCCGATGATTATTACTGCGGGAATATTAGGCGCCTTAGCAGGACTCTTTGAAATTGTAGGTACACCATACAGTGCTGGTTTCGGTCTAGGTGGCTTTGTTGGACCATTGAAGTATTTAAGCTTAGTAGGTTGGACACCTTATACACTAACAATAGCGATAACGTTATTTATCGCCCTGCCTATTCTATTAAATGTTGTCTTACTACGAATCTTCTCGATGAAACTGAAATGGATTACATCGGAAGACTATAAGGTGCATTATGAATAATGGAAAAGTCTCCGTTTGGGGGCTTTTTTTTCGTGAACATTTTGGAAAATATGATACACTAAAAGCTATACTAAAACACAAAAGAGAGTTGAAATAAATTATGGTAACGGAGCAACCATTTTTACCAGTATTATTAGGATCAGATATGAATGCATACGGCATGGCACGAGCATTTTATGAGGCATATGGCATTAAGCCACTTGTATTAGGACGTTCACATTTAACAGCAACACAAGATAGCCATATTTTAGAATTTAAAGAAATTGATCGTTTAAATGAACAGGACGTATTTGCACCAGCACTTGCTCAAATTGCAAAGCAATATGCTGATAAAAAATTACTGCTACTTGCTTGTGGCGATGATTATGCAAAGCTCATCATTAAAAACAAACCTGCATTACAGGAGCATTTTACAGTACCATATATTGATGAATCATTAATGGATGAAATTTTATTAAAAGAAAATTTCTATAAAATGTGTGAGAAGTACGACTTTAGATATCCAGGTACAACAACGGTAACAGCGAAAAACTATGAAAATTTCACGCCACCATTTAACTACCCAATCATTATAAAAGCATCGAATTCAGTAGAATATTGGGCATGTAAATTCCCAGGCAAGAAAAAGGTGTTCGTTGCACACGATGAAGCTGAAAAAAGTGCAATTTTAAAAGCTATTTATAGTTCTACTTACCAAGATACAATGATTATTCAAGAATTCATCCCTGGTGATGATTCGTATATGCGCGTGTTAAATGTGTATGTAGGAAAAGACGGCAAAGTAAAGCTAATGTGTTTAGGTAACCCGATTTTAGAAGAGCATTCACCAGAAGGTATCGGAAGCTATGCAGCCATCGTTACGACATACGATAAAGAGCTTATGGATCAAGTACGCCACTTTTTAGAGGATATCGGTTATACTGGCTTTGCTAATTTCGATATGAAATACGACATTCGCGACAAACAATATAAATTATTCGAAATAAATTTACGTAACGGACGCTCAAGCTATTATGTAACGGCAAGCGGACATAATTTAATGAAATATGTTGCGGACGACCATATGTTAAATATCGAGCAACAGTTAACGTATGTAGAAGACAAGCATTTATGGATGATTATTCCGAAAGGCGTGTTATTTAAATACGCTTCTAACGAAAAGCTAAAGCTTGAAGCGCAAAAATTGATTCGTGAAGGGAAGTATACAAATTCTCTTTACTTCAATAAGGACATGAATGCAAAGCGTTGGGTAAAGCTTACACTAAATAATTTAAATTATTATCGAAAATATAAAAAGTATTTCAATAATAAAGGTCTAGAAGAATAAGATTGATTAAAAGGAGGTATAACACATATACCTCCTTTTAGTTTAGGAAAAAACTCGAAAAACGACGACTGCTAGTGATTTCTACTATGCGCGGGCGCTTTTTGCAGAGTGCGGGAGCGTAATTCCGCGGAGCGAGGGTGTGATTCCGCGGAGTGAGGGTGTGATTCCGCGGAGCGAGAGTGTGATTCCGCGGAGTGAGGGTGTGATTCCGCGAAGCAAGGGTGTGTCCGCAAAGCAAGGGTGTGATTCCGCGAAGCGAGAGTGTGATTCCGCGGAGCAATGAGTGAATTCCGCGGAGCAAGGAGCGAATTCCGCGGAGCAATGAGTGAATTCCGCGGAGTAAGTGTGTGATTCAGCGAAGCAAGGGCGTGATTCCGCGGAGCGAGGGTATAATTCCGCGAAGCGAGAGTGTGTGCGCGAAGCGAGAGCGTAATTCCGCGGAGCAAGGGTGTGATTCCGCGAAGCGAGAGTGTGATTCCGCGGAGCAAGGAGCGAATTCCGCGGAGCAAGGGTGTGATTCCGCGGAGCAAGGGTATAATTCCGCGGAGCAAGGGTGTGATTCCGCGGAGCAAGAGTGTGTGCGCGAAGCGAGAGCGTAATTCCGCGGAGCAAGGGTGTGATTCCGCGAAGCGAGAGTGTGATTCCGCGGAGCAAGGAGTGAATTCCGCGGAGCGAGGGTGTGATTCCGCGAAGCAAGGGTAGGATTCCGCGAAGCAAGGGTGTGATTCCGCGGAGCGAGAGTGTGATTCCGCGAAGCGAGAGCGTAATTCCGCGAAGCAAGGAGTGGATTCCGCGGAGCAAGGGCGTGATTCCGCGAAGCGCGTGCGTGATTCCGCGGAGCGAGGAGTGAATTCCGCGAAGCGAGGGTATAATTCCGCGAAGCGAGAGTGTGGTTCTGCGAAGCGAGGGTGTGATTCCGCGGAGCGGGGGTATAATTCCGCGAAGCGAGAGTGTGTGCACGGAGCGAGAGTGCGATTCCGCGGAGCAAGGGTATAATTCCGCGAAGCGCGTGTAAGCAAGTCCCTACATTTAAATTTTTGAAAATAAAAAAAGCATGTGAGACATTGTTATGTCCACATGCTATTCTATGATGTTTTGTTTAAACTTCCGTCAATTCTACGACTACGCCAGAGCGTGCATCTGCAGCAAACTCGAATGTTTGCATTTCACCCTCGTGCATGCGTGAAATACCACCACGATAAACAGGAATAGTCATAAATCCATTTGTGAAATTGTCAGTTTTCATAAAAATCCAAGAACCGTCTATTGGCGAATCCTTTTTAAATTCCTTTTTTATGTTTTCAAGTACTTGTCCTGCGGGTACATACGGAGAAACTTTTTCACTAGCTTCTTTAATAATGACTGCCGCGGCGAGGCCTGTTGCAACACCAATTAAAAAATCACGTAATTTCATGGGTAATTTCCTCCTTTTCCTATAGCTCTATTTTAGCATAGCACAAAGAAGGAAAGCACGTTCATTATAAAGGACTTTCAAGAAATGTATCAATATTTCGACTTCTGAAATAATTATGATACAATAAGCAAGGAAGAAAATTCTACTTCGTGGGGAGAGAGTCATCATGAATGAGGAAACATTACAATTATTTAAAACATTAACTGAATTACCTGGGGCTCCGGGCAATGAGCATGCAGTGCGTGCATTTATGCGTTCTGAGCTACAGAAGTACTCAGATGAGGTAATTCAAGATCATTTAGGTGGTATTTTTGGTGTAAAGCATAGTGCTGTATCAGATGCCCCTAAAATCCTAGTAGCAGGTCACATGGACGAAGTAGCATTCATGGTAACGTCGATTACTGATAATGGATTAATTCGTTTTCAAACACTAGGTGGCTGGTGGAACCAAGTTATGTTAGCACAGCGTGTGGAAGTGTACACGAAAAATGGTGCAATTCCAGGTGTTATCTCATCTATTCCACCGCATTTACTAACAGATGCAGAACGAGCAAAACCAATGGAAATTAAAAATATGCTAATTGATGTTGGGGCAGACAATAAAGAGGATGCAATTGCTCTTGGTGTTCGTCCAGGACAGTCAATTATCCCAGTATGTTCATTTACGCCGATGGCAAATCCGAAAAAAATTATGGCAAAAGCATGGGATAACCGTTATGGCTGTGGACTGGCGATTGAATTAATGAAAGAAGTAAAAGATGAAAAATTAGCTTCTCATTTATATTCAGGCGCAAATGTTATGGAAGAGGTTGGCCTTCGTGGTGCTCAAGTTTCAGCTAATATGATTAAGCCTGATTTATTTTTTGCTTTAGATGCATCACCAGCTAATGATATGTCTGGAGATAAAAATCAATTTGGTCAACTAGGTAAAGGGACATTATTACGAATACTTGACCGTACAATGGTAACACATCGTGGTATGCGTGAATTTGTGTTAGATACGGCAGAATCTAATCATATTCCTTATCAGTATTTTGTATCTCAAGGTGGCACAGATGCTGGCCGTGTACATACATCTAATGACGGTATACCAAGTGCTGTAATTGGTGTTTGCTCACGTTATATCCATACATCAGCATCGATTATTCATATTGATGACTATGCTGCAGCTAAAGCATTAATTGTAGAATTAGTGAAAAAAGCTGATCGTTCGACATTAGAGACGATTCGCGCTAATGTATAAGTAAAACAGAAGGTGCCTATTAGGGCATCTTTTTCTATGCAAAGAAAGAGGGATTATAATGGAAATTGCTATTGGGACAACGAATAAAGCGAAAATCCAATCAGTTCAAGCAATAGTTAATCAATATTTTGAAAAAGTAAATTTTACATATTTTAAAGCACCTTCACAAGTTTCAGAACAACCAATAACTACTGAAGAAACAAGACTTGGCGCGATTAATCGTGCAAAGAATACATCGATTGCTACTGGTGCTATGCTTTCTTTTGGACTAGAGGGTGGCGTGACGGAAATAGATGGTGATATGTACGTCTGTAACTGGGGAGCTCTTACATTAGCAGATGGTACGACATTTACAGCAGCAGGCGCACAAATTATTTTGCCAGAGGAAATTGCCCAGGAAATAAGAGCGGGCAAGGAGCTTGGGCCTGTAATGGAACAATACACTCAGCGATTAGATATTCGTCAAGGTACTGGGGCTGTGGGTATTTTTACGCAAGGAATTGTAACTCGTCAGACGATGTTTGAGCATATTGTCGCGCTGCTTATTGGACAATATTTGTTCACAATAGCGCAAAAATAGTGTCTTTGAACTAGTGAGAATGGAGCAGTGATGTTGCAACTTATCTAGAATTTTTTTAAAATAGAAAAAAGTTAGCAATGAAAGGAAGATAGAAATGTCTCGTGTATGGCTACAAGCACTAGGATTACTGCTTTTACTATTGGGGCTTTCTGGATGTAATCAATCGGATGATGAACAAATTGCTAGTGGACTTCAAATAACGGAAACGGTTTTTGAAGAAGAGCCAGAAGCATATACCGACAAAATTGGTCATATACAATTGTTTTTACCGTCAAAATACAAAATTGATGATAGTTCAGATGCTTATAATATTTTAATATCAAAAGGAATGGACTCGTATATTCTTTTTATCAATGATCGCGAAAAAGCCAATAGTAAACTCTATTATAATTTACTACAAGAAGATAGTTCGAAGAAAATTATCGATGAAACTACCTATGAAAAGGATGGTATTTTCGGTTTTGCTGCTGTCTCTAAAACAGATAACAAAGATGAATTTGAGTTAATCGTAAGCTGTGGTGGCGTGAAAATGACAACCATTTCTCTAGCAAAAAATATTGAAAATAATCTTCATGAGATGACGAAAATCGTTCATTCGGTTAAGATTAAATAATTGCATAGTTTTGACCAGCGCGGTTCACAAAATTATGTGAGCCGTTTCATTATGAAGAAAGGACGTGAGCTAATTGAAAAAAATAAAATCAGAGCAACTTGTGTCCCTATTAAAAAAGCAGTTAAGTGAGCAAAAATTTGATTTTCAATTTGATAAAAAGCAAGATAAATTACGCTTGAATCATAAAAAAATAGGCAAAGGGATGGAGCTCTCTTTACCAGGTATTTTAGCAAAATATAATGAAAAGCAAGAGGCTGCAATTGAAGAAGTTGTCTATACGATTGAGCAAACTTTTTTAGCGATGGAGCAGGAACAGGAGCGAGGCTTCAAAGAATCTGGGAAAATTTTTCCCGTAATTCGTGCAACATCCTATCCGAAAGCTTCTAAAGAAGGACATGCGTTTATCACGACAGAGCATACTGCTGAAACACGTATTTTCTATGCGCTTGATTTAGGAAAAACATATCGCTTTATTGATGAATCGATGTTAGACACACTAAAATTGACAGAAGAACAAATTCGAGAAATGGCACGATTTTCTGTCAAACAGCTACCAACCGTCTATAAACAAGATGAAGTAGCAGGAAATGTCTTTTATTTTGTGAATGCAAATGACGGCTATGATGCAAGTCGGATTTTAAACGAAAACTTTTTAAAAGAAATGCGAGCAAAAATGGAAGGTGATATGACGGTATCTGTACCTCATCAGGATGTATTAATACTAGGTGATATTCGTAATGAAACAGGGTATGATGTATTAGCACAGATGACGATGCATTTCTTTGCTGTCGGGACAGTACCGATTACGTCATTATCATTTATTTATGAAGATGGGGAGCTTGAACCAATCTTTATATTAGCAAAAAACAGAGTAAAAAAGGAGCAAGAAAAATAATGAATGTATTTTACAACAAAGAGCATGTGGGAGATGTATTATTAGTACAATTGGCTACTGAGGCGATTGTGAAAACAGAGGTAGAGCGTGCTGGAGATATCGCCATTTTAAAAGAAGCACAAACAGGAGAAATAAAAGCATTTAACTTATTTAATGCAAGCAAGTATGTTCAAGTTGAGGCACGAGGCAATATCGAGCTTACACCAGAGTTTGTAGCACAGCTTGAAGCTGCTATTAAAAGCAATGGCGCTGCAATTAGCCTTGATGTAGATTTTACACCAAAATTCGTTGTTGGCTACGTTGAAACAAAAGAAAAGCATCCAAATGCCGATAAATTAAGTATTTGTACTGTAAATGTAGGTGAACAAACGCTTCAAATTGTATGTGGTGCACCGAATGTTGATGCTGGTCAAAAAGTTGTTGTTGCTAAAATTGGCGCTGTAATGCCTTCTGGAATGCTTATTAAAGAAGGAAATTTACGTGGGGTAGACTCATTTGGTATGTTATGCTCAGCGCGTGAATTAGCGATTCCGAATGCACCATCTGAGAAAGGTATTTTAGTTTTACCTGAGGATGCTGTAATAGGCAGCGCATTTGAGACACCATCTCGTTAATTATATAAGTTGTAAAAGAATCGTTAGACTACCAATAGCTGGTGGTATAACGATTTTTTGTCTAGCTCGGGCCTATAAATACGAGTTTCTATATCATTTTTATGGTATGCTTTTTGATGTGGACATTGAACTTAGTTTTAATAGTCGATTATTGAAAACTAAAACAATGCTATAAATGAAGTGTAAGAGAAATGAGTGAAACAACGTGAATTGGTTTAAAAAGAAAATTGATAAAATTTTAAATAGAGATGAATATGAATATGATGAATATTATGAAGAGTACGAGGAACAACCAGAGCACCAACAGCCGTTAAATGAGCATTTGAATGAAACATCCGCTACAAAACAAAAAGCTTTCCGATTCCCTTTAATTGATGATGAAGAAGATAAGCTTCAAGCATCCCAATCAAAAGACGTGTTTGATCAAATGGATGACTCTTATGGATATATTGAAGATTTAACGTTGCCCAAACATTTAAATCATAAAATGGCAGATTCGCGTGTTTACGATATAGAGGTTTCTGGTATCCGTGAATTATTAGAAAATCGTTCGAAGAGAACTGGCCGAACGACGACAACACGCAGTCAGCCTAAACAGCAAGAATATCCAACGAAGGCAAGTATGATTTTCCGCGATGCACAAGTTGAGGCTAAACCTGTTCATAAGGAGCCAATTGTAAAACAGGAAAGCAAAACGGAAGACATTTTAGCTCAGAATCGAAAGCGCTTTGTGCCAACGGATGTCCCTTCACCAGTTTATGGCTTTGCAAAACCAAGCCCGATTGAGCAGTTATTGAATAAACGGAAGGAAGAGAAAGAGGCTGAAACACCTTCCGTGGCTAAGTTTGCAAAAGAAGCGACAACAAATGAGCTTATTGAAAATATACTAGAAGAAAAAGAGCCTATCAAAGCCTCCATCGATGTTCGTGAATTGCTTGAAATACCACGTTCAATTGAAGTGCCAACGAACCAAACAACTGCACTTGAGGAAGTTGAAGCAACGGAGCACAGCCAATCAGCGACTGAAGCGAATACAGAAGAACCTTCAAAGCAGCTGATTACATTTGAAGATGTAGCTGAGCATAGCCAATCGGCGGATGAAGTATGTATGGAAGCGCCATCGAAGCAACCGATTACATTCGAGGAAGTTGCGGCAGATCAACAAAATCTAATAACAGATGACGATCATTTAGAGTTACCTGTACCCCAAACGACATCCATTACGATGAATTTTGAAGAGCAAATTAAAGATGCGGTACAGCAAGAACTAGCTGTCGAGCAGCTTTCTGCTGATCAGTCAGAAATTCATGTCAAAGAAGTAGTTGTTGAGCAATTACAAATTGAGAATTCTACAATTCACATTGGGGAAGTGACAGTGGTTCAGCCAACGAATGAAGAGGACCAACAAGAAATAGTAGAGGATTCAGCTGTAAAGCAAGAAAAGAGCCGTATTCCATTTAATGTTTTAATGTTAAAAACAGATAAAGAGAAATGGCGAATTTCACAGCAACTAAAAGCGATATCCAAAACTTCTACAGAAGAAAAGCTAAATGAGAGTGCGTTTACTCGCGATAATTATGGAGCTGTAGCGTTGTCAGAAGACAAACAAACACCTTCTCCTATTGTAGAAGTAGAGCAATCAATGCAAGAGCCATCATCGAAAGAGACTGAGACGGAAAGTATTTCTGTTATTACGATGTCACCTGTAGCAACGATGACACCTTTGCCAACAAAAGAAAATATAGCGGTTGAAGCTGAGGCGATTGAAGAAATTGCAGCAACAACGTTTGAAGAAAATGTTTTACTTCAAACAGAAACTACAGATATTAAAGTTGAGCCATTGGAAGAAGATTTAGCACCAATACTGTTTGAAGAAAATAAAGTACCTTCACAAGAAATTACAAGTATTGAAGCTGGAGCGATTGAAAGCAAGCCAGCAATAATGATTGAAGAAAATGCTTTATCACAAGCAGAAAATACAGTAATGGATGCTGAGGTAATCGAAGAAACGACAGCGCCAGTGTTAACAAATAATGATTTACCAAATGCCGAACTTACAGAAACAACAATTGCTATTCAAAGCATTGAAAAAGCTGAAATGGTAGAGGGAAATCAGACTGATGCATTGGTAATTTCGGATGTTGAAGCGAAAGAAAATGAAGTTATACCTCAAAAGCCTGTTCATGTTTATCAAAAACCGACGGATGAATTTTTAGAGCCGCCTGAGGAAAAAACACAAGATACAGAGTGGATGGAGCAACAAGGGGACACACTAGTGGAAGCACTATCTTATTTCCAAGTGTCAGCGCAAATTGAATCGATTATGCAAGGTCCAGCGGTAACACAATTTGAAATTACAGTAAGTCATGGTACGAAGGTAAGTAAAATTCGTAACTTAGCTGATGATTTGAAACTTGCTTTAGCTGCAAAGGATATTCGAATTCAGGCGCCGATTCCAGGAAAAAGCTCTATCGGAATAGAAATTCCTAACCGAGTATCTCGTGCTGTTCGTTTATCAGAAGTGACAAATAGTGCTTCATTCCTCGATTCCGATTCACCATTAGAAGCGGCACTAGGTCTGGACTTAACAGGGAAGCCTGTCACGATTGATTTACGTAAAATGCCGCATGGCTTAATTGCCGGGGCGACCGGATCAGGTAAGTCTGTTTGTATTAATTCTATTTTAGTTAGTCTATTGTATAAAGCGGCACCACATGAATTAAAACTGATGCTAATTGATCCAAAAATGGTAGAACTTGCTCCGTTCAATCATATTCCTCATTTAGTCAGTCCAGTCATTACGGATGTAAAGGCTGCAACAGCAGCGTTAAAATGGGCAGTTGAGGAAATGGAGCGACGTTATCAGTTATTTGCTCATGCAGGTGCACGTGACATTACACGTTATAATGCTTTAGCAGATAAAAATAAAGAGCATAGTTTAAAATTGCCGTATATTTTAATTGTCATTGATGAGTTAGCAGACTTAATGATGATGTCGCCTGCTGATGTCGAGGAAGCGATTTGTCGTATTGCTCAAAAGGCACGTGCTTGTGGTATACATTTAATTGTTGCAACACAAAGACCTTCTGTAGATGTTATTACAGGTCTTATTAAATCCAATATCCCTACACGAATTGCCTTTGCGGTATCTTCACAAATCGATTCACGTACAATATTAGATGGGCAAGGAGCAGAGCGATTATTGGGACGAGGCGATATGCTATATTTAGGTAATGGCATGTCTGCACCAGTACGTTTGCAAGGGACATTTGTTACTGATGATGAAATCGAATCAATTATCGAGCATGTTCGTGAGCAAGGCGAACCAGATTATATATTCGACCAAGAGGAACTTTTAAAGAAATCTGAAGTATCGGCAGAGCAAGATGATCTGTTTGAGGATGTTTGCCGTTTTGTTTATGAGCAAGGTGGGGCCTCTACATCTCTTATTCAACGTAAGTATCATATCGGCTATAATCGTGCTGCACGATTAATTGATATGTTAGAATCTCATGGTTTTGTGTCGGAGGCAAGAGGCAGTAAACCACGTGAAAGCTATATTACTGAACAAGATTTAATTGCTATGTTTGAATAAGAATTGCAGTGTTTTCGTAAAGATTATCTGACTTTCGTCAAAATTAGTTTTTTTAGAAAAGTTGCACATTTATCCTTGTGCATAAATAGTGCTATAATAGACAAGATGTTTTAACATAGTACGTATTTTTCTGTACGTGTAAAGGTATTAATACCTAGTGCAAAATACGATACACCTAATAGATGATAGATGGGATTTTGTATTTCCCGGGGGGTTTAATTAATGACAGTTTTTCATTTCACAGGCATTAAAGGTTCTGGCATGAGTTCGCTTGCACAAATCTTATTTGATGCTGGTGAACAAGTACAGGGCTCAGATATTGATAAATATTTCTTTACGGAACAGCCGTTGCGTGAACGAAATATTCCAATTTTCACTTTTAATGCGGATAATATTAAAGAAGGTATGACAGTAATTGCAGGGAATGCTTTTCCTGATGACCATCCTGAATTAGTGCGAGCACGAGAAATTGGTGTAGAAATTATTCGTTATCACAAATTTCTTGGTGAGTATATTGGCAATTACACATCGATTGCTATTACTGGCGCACATGGTAAAACATCTACAACGGGCTTAATGGCACATGTTGTAGGCGGCTATAAGCCAACTTCCTATTTAATCGGTGATGGTACAGGTGCAGGCCATGAAAATGCTAACTTCTTCGTGATGGAAGCGTGTGAATATCGTCGACACTTTTTAGCATATAATCCTGATTATGCAGTGATGACAAATATTGATTTCGACCATCCAGATTACTTTGCGAATATTGAAGATGTGTATGCAGCCTTCCAATCACTTGCATTACAAGTGAAAAAGGCGATTATCGCATGTGGCGATGATGAACATCTACAACGTATTCAAGCAAAAGTACCTGTTGTTTATTACGGTTTTGGCGCTGAAAATGACTTTGAGGCACGTAATGTTGAAAAAACAACAGAAGGCACAACATTTGATGTTTTTGTGCGTAATGAATTTTATAGTACTTTCTTTATCCCATTATTTGGCGACCATGCAGTGTTAAATACACTAGCTGTTATTACACTTTGCCAATATGAAGGTATTTCATCTGAAATTATTCAAGAACGTTTAAACACGTATAAAGGTGTAAAAAGACGTTTTACAGAATCGAATATTGGGGATCATGTTTTAATCGATGATTATGCACACCATCCAACAGAAATCCGTGCAACGATTCAATCGGCTAGACAAAAATATCCTGAACGTGAATTAGTAGCGATATTCCAGCCGCATACATTCACGCGTACACAAGCGTTTTTACAGGACTTTGCAGACAGCCTTAGTTTGGCTGATACAGCATACTTATGTGATATATTTGGTTCTGCAAGGGAAACACAAGGTGCACTTTCCATTCAGGATTTAGCTTCACTTATTGACGGGAGCGCTGTAATTACTACAGAAGGTATCGACGTGTTAACAAAGCATAAAGACGCAGTATTCTTATTTATGGGTGCTGGCGATGTTCACAAGTTCCAAGATGCCTTTGAAGATGTACTTAAAAGCAACGAAACAGCTTAATCCGCAAGGAATAAGCTGTTTTTTCTCAAATATGAGAAGGATTTAAGTTTTATTTGTCGAAGATAAGGTAAGTAATAGTATACAGAGAGAAATTATTACTAGCAGGAGGTCTATTTTATGGAAGTCATTTTGTATATTGCAGCAATAATAGCAGCGATCGGTTTTTTATTCTTATGTGTGAGCGTCGGTATGACGTTATTTTCACTCAAGTCAATACTTAACAGTTTATCTGGAACATTAGCAGGCATTGAAAAACAAATGGAAGGGATTACACGTGAAACGACTTCTTTGTTAATTAAAACAAATAGCCTAGCGGAAGATATTCAACAAAAATCTGAGCAATTAAATACTGTTGTTCATGCAGTAAAAGGAATGGGCGACTCTGTAAATGGTTTAAATGCCTCAGTGCAGCAAATTACGTCATCTATTTCAAAAAGCGTTGAACAGAATGAAGAAAAAATCGCACAAGTTGTTCAATGGAGTAATGTCGCAATGGGCATTGCAGATAAATGGAAAAAGCGTAAAGTAATTGAGCAGGCACCAGAAATAATGCCTGAGGACGTATATAGTTTTGAGGAAGTTCAGACGGACAAGCCAAAAAGAAAATGGGGTCGCAAAAAATAATTATTATTTAGCAGGTGCTTTCTTAACGCCAGCTGAATATAAATAAAGCCTTAGGCGATTTATATTGTATGACACATTCAAGTGGAAATACATACGTCTAGGCGCATTAGATTATAAAATGGGAGGAATTGTCCATGACTACACAAAAGCCAAACTTTAACGAAGTGAAGGAACAACAACTAGAAAGTACATTGCCACAGCTTTATAATTCGCAAGATTCGATCTATGAAGAGGAGCGTGTAAATATGAAAGATTTCGTCATTGGCGCTTTAGTTGGGGGTATAGTGGGTGCAGCTGCAGGGTTACTATTAGCTCCGAAATCAGGGAAAGATTTACGTAGTGATGTGGCAGTGCAAGCTGTTAATTTAAAAGATAAAAGTGCGGATTTATCATCAACAGCTAAAGATAAAACAGTGCAATTATCAAAACAAATCCAAGAGCAATCTTCGCAATTGGTTGAAAAAGTAAAGACACTCAAGACTGCAAAAGCACCAACTGTTTTTGATGATGGTACGGTCTCTTTCGAAGGGGAAGAGCCACTTGAGGACTTTATCGATGATGCTAAATCAGAACAAGAAGAAGTGTCAGAAAAAAAGGAAAAAACGGATGAAGAGAAAGCACAAGAAGTCCGTGCATAGTATAAAAAATTAATAGAGAACACTCATTGATGGTGTAAAGGGCGATAACTCTTACGGGGTTGCAACTTACATGCTAAGCCGTAAAGCAGCTGCCTTAGTAGACATCAACGATATAGCAAAAAGTGTTAGATTGATTGTAATCAATCTAACACTTTTTCTTTGTGTACACGTGCTTATAATGATAAAGGTGCGTCTTCAAGAACTATTTCTAGTTGGTCGCCACCAAAGATTTCTGTATCAAATGATGCAGGTTGTCCGTTACGGAGAATCGTAAAATGCCCTTTAAATGTCGTTGGTAGCTGCCAAGTAGAGAAGCGGAAAACATCCTGATAAATCCAAGGACTTCGATCTTTTTCCTGAATGGCAATTGTCGCTCCATTGGGGACAGTTGAGAGCGGTGAAACAACTGCCTGGTTAACAAGCATGTCATTTGTCGTTTTTTTCAGCTCTACTAGCTCCTGTTGGAAATGAATAATGATTTTATCTTCAAGTAAAACATTCATATGATCAGCAATTCGCTGTACAGTAGGTAATGTTGGTTGCGAGAAGGTAATTACATCGTTTTGTTGAACAGCATATGATAGTTTACTTGGTTTTCCGTTAATGAGTAACTGAGCGGAAAACGCTGGTAAATATAATGGTTTTCCATCGACATAAACAACAAAAGATTCAAATTGCATTAGTAAATGCGTATTATTTGTAAATTTAAATATATCTTCAACCGTTTCAGCTATTTCAAACACGATTATATCCCGATCGTTTAACACAGTGTCCATAGAAACGGGTGAACCGTTGACAGTAATTGTTGGTTCGATAACGTATTTTGTATCTTGAATAGTTACCGTTTTAGTTACTGCTTGGTCAACAATATCTCTTACCGTAGCAGTGGCTGGATGTCCATCTTGACCTTCAATTAACTGAATGGCATCGCCTGTTTTAATAATGGTTTTTGTAGTGGCTTGTTGACTGTTAACTAAAATTTGTGCTGGTTGACCGTGACCTCCAGGTATGAAAATATCTTGTCCGTTCACACTAATAGATAATCCATGTCCTGGCTTGCCATATAATTGTTTAGCTCGAATATTGGCTGCTAAAAAGGCATCGCCAACTGTCATTTCTTTTAATTCAAAAAGACGTACAATTTGTTCATTTACCGTTAAGCTCATATATTGTATTGGCATTTTCTTTGCAGCAATGGCTATGCCAATTGGTGTGACTAACTCAGGGGATGCTTTTATATGCTCCTCCTTTGTTAAATTTTGAATGGCATCCACACCGCGTACAGCAATTCGATTTGCTGGTAAATCAAGTACTAGGCCAATCTCTGTTGTTAGATTAGGCGTTAAACTACCACCTCCAACGAGCATCACAGCTTTTGGGGCAGTTTTATTATTAAGGCGCAATATCTCTTCTCCAATTGCCTTAGCAAGTTGTTTAACAGCAGGCTCAATTGCGATAAGCACTTCAGCTTTTGGATAGTATTGGTCAAAGCCCAAAATATCTTGAATTAAAATTTCATCAGCACAGTGCAGTTGACGCTTCGCCTCTTCAGCCACTGGGAAATCGAGCAAATAATGGTCGCTAAGCGCCTCTGTTATTTCATCACCCGCTGTTGGCACCATCCCATATGCCACGACTGTACTTTTGTCGGTAATGGCAATATCGGATGTACCAGCACCAATATCGACAAGTGCCACATTTAGACGGCGCATTGTAGGAGGGATGAGAACATTAATTGCAGCAATAGGCTCTAATGTTAAGGCATCCATTTCTAAATTCGCACGTTTTAAGGCAGCAATCAGCGATTCTACTACGACACGTGGAAGGAAAGTCGCAATGACTTCAATCTGTGCCTCGTCACCTTGCTGATCGAGAAGGCTACCAATTTCTTCACCATCTAGACGATAATATAAAACGGAATAGCCAACACAATAATAGTGACTTATTTTGGCATCCTCTTTATGCTGTAGGAGCTGTTGTTGTGCTTGTTGAACTGCCTGTAATTCTAAGCGACTAATGTCTTCTTCAGTGAATATAGGGCGGTTACGAATATTAATGGTCACGCTTGCCTGCTCTGTTTTTAATGAACGACCTGCAGCAGCGACACTTACTTTCGATAATGGTCCATGCTTTTCTTCAAGCTCTTGTTTAATTTCATTAATTAATTCAGCAACATACATGACATTATGTATTTGACCATCTACCATGGCCCGTTCTTTGTGTTCTTTTACTAAAATATCTTGTACATGAAAATGATCATTATCTTCCTCTAAAATAATGCCAACAACAGAACGTGTACCGATATCAAGTGCAAATAATTTTGAACTCAATGTAATCGCTTCCTTCCTTGAAATAACTCAAAATAATTTAGCGAGTTGAAGCGCTAAATTAAAAATGCGTGACATTCTGAACAACATTGATTATAATGATGCTAATATCTAAAAATGTAACATACATTTCAGAGTTCTGAAAGTGTCTGTCATAGGGAGAGGAGCAAGAAGCATGAGCCAAAAAGATTTAGAAAGCTTACGTAGTCAGATTGACGGATTAAACTTAGAAATTCTTCGTCTAATTAACGAACGTGCAGCTGTAGTAGATGAAATCGGTAAGATTAAAGAAAAACAAGGTGTTAATCGCTATGATCCATTGCGTGAACGACACATGCTTGATCTAATTAAGGAACACAATCACGGTCCGTTAAACCAAATGACGGTTGATTATATTTTTAAACAAATCTTTAAAACAGCTTTAAAACAATTAGAAGCTGATAAAAAGAAAGAATTACTTGTGTCACGCAAGAAAAAATCAGAAGATACTGTCATTAATGTTAATGGTGAGCTAATTGGGCAAGGAAAACCATCTTTCGTATTTGGTCCTTGTGCGGTTGAATCATACGAACAAGTAGCAGCAGTTGCAGCATCTATTAAAGCTAAAGGTGAAAAGCTAATCCGTGGCGGTGCTTACAAACCTCGTACTTCTCCATATGACTTCCAAGGTCTTGGTTTAGAAGGGCTGAAAATTTTAAAGCGTGTTTCTGATGAATTTGGTTTAGGTGTTATTACGGAAATTGTAACACCAGGTCATTTAGAAGAAGCGCTAGATTATATTGATGTTATCCAAATCGGTGCTCGTAATATGCAAAACTTCGAGTTATTAAAAGCAGCGGGTGCCACAAATAAACCTGTATTATTAAAACGTGGTTTAGCAGCAACAATTGACGAGTTCATTCATGCAGCAGAATACATTATGTCTAAAGGGAATGAAAACATCATCCTATGTGAGCGTGGTATTCGTACGTACGAAAAAGCGACGCGTAACACATTAGACATTTCAGCAGTACCAATTTTAAAACAAGAAACACATTTACCAGTATTCGTCGATGTAACACACTCAACTGGTCGACGCGACTTATTATTACCATGTGCGAAGGCAGCAATTGCAATCGGCGCAGATGGTGTAATGGCTGAGGTGCATCCAGATCCATCTGTAGCACTTTCAGATTCACAACAACAAATGGATATACCAACATTCGATGCATTCTACGAAACGCTACAAAAATTCATGAAGAATCACGAAATTCACGCATAATGTTTTCACACCGCTTGCGCAATAAGCAGGCGGTGTTTACTATATCGTGACAAAAAAATGTCTATAACAGTACTATTTGTACTTGATATTTGATTTCATATACGTACACTTCTTGAAAATGATGCGAAAATTATCGTATGATAAGGCTATAAAAGGAAAAAGGGAGGCACGTACGATGACTGTTACAATTTATGATGTTGCACGAGAAGCGAATGTTTCGATGGCAACCGTTTCTCGTGTAGTCAATGGTAATCAAAATGTAAAACCAGCAACACGAAAAAAAGTATTAGAAGTAATTGAACGATTAGAATATCGTCCGAACGCAGTAGCGCGAGGGTTAGCAAGTAAGAAAACTACAACAGTTGGCGTGATTATCCCAGATATTGCAAATAATGTTTATGCAGAGCTGGCACGTGGTGTAGAGGATATCGCTACAATGTATCGCTACAATATTATTCTTGCCAACTCAGATCAACATGAAGATAAAGAGCTACAGTTGCTAGATACAATGCTAGGTAAACAAGTGGACGGAATTGTAATGATGAGTGATGAAGTAACAGAGAAGATGCAACAAACGATGGATCATTCACCAGTACCGATTGTTCTGGCGGGTTCTGTAGACGAATCACAAACAATTGCCACTGTTAATATTGATTATTTCCAGGCAGCTTATGAAGCGATTTCGTTACTGATTCAAAACGGTCATACACGAATTGGCTTTGTAACAGGACCTCTTACTTATACGATTAATGGTAAATTCAAGCTTGAAGCTTATAAAAAAGCACTGCAAGATGCAGGGTTAAGTTTAGATGAATCACTAATTGCTGCAGAGGAATCGAGCTATGATATGGGCTTAGAAGCTTGGGAAACATTATCTGCTCTTGAAAACCCTCCAACTGCCTACTTTGCAGGAAGTGATGAACTTGCTATCGGTTTAATTCATGGTGCACAAGATGCTGGAAAAAATGTGCCAGAGGATATCGAAGTCATCAGTTTTGAAAATTCTAAGTTAGCTCGCATGGTTCGCCCTCAGCTTACAAGTGTAGCATTACCGCTATATGATATTGGAGCTGTAGCGATGCGATTATTGACTAAGCTTATGAATAAAGAGCCTATTGAGGACGAAAAGGTAGCGGTTATCTTACCGCACCGTATTGAACATCGTCAATCTGTGAAAAGCAAATAAGAAAAAACACGTAAATCTAATGTTAAGATTTGCGTGTTTTTTTATGGGAAAATGTGTGCTTGAAAACGTTGTTGTCCGCTACGGCGGACGCTTTCCGCGGCCACACCGTAAGCCGCAACCCTCGCTGTCGCGTCTTACTCCTTGTGCTGTTCCTGTAGGTGTCTACGTGGATTAACTATACTAGTAATGCTATGAAAATTCAGAATTGTTTGCGTGCCTGGCACCGCTAAGCCCCGCTAGCTACGCTTTTCTGTGCGAATAATATGTAACGCTTTTTCTAACATTTGAGCGTTCTTTTCTTCAATTTCAGTTTTTCGAGGAATCGGCTCATAGAGAGGATTAGGGTCCTCCCATGTTGGGATAAAGGGAACAGGCGCTTCTGGCTGCCAACGGTCTAACCATGCTTGAGGTAAGGCTCCTGTTGGGATTTCTTGATCTGTCATTTCTAGCCATAACAGCGACCATGCCCTTGGCACGACACGCCAAATATCGTAACCACCACCACCAACTGCAATCCATTTTCCATCGCAATATTCGTGTGCCAATTTATGAGCGAGCTTTGGAATTTCTCTATAAATATTCATAGTACCGTATAAATGTGTTAAAGGATCAAAATAATGCGCATCGGCACCATTTTGAGTTAAAACAACATCTGGTTTAAAAAACTCGAAAACTTCACGCATAGCTTTTTCATATATTTCTAAGAAACTATCATCCTCGGTAAATGCATCAATTGGAAAGTTAAAAGATGTGCCATAACCTTGACCATTGCCGCGTTCAGTTATATTTCCTGTTCCAGGGAATAAGTAGCGCCCTGTTTCATGAATAGATAATGTACAAACATTTGGGTCTTCGTAGAAACTCCATTGTACACCATCACCATGATGTGCATCCGTATCAACATAGAGTACGCGCGCATTGTACTTTTCCTGTATATATCGAATGGCAACTGTACTATCGTTATATATACAAAAACCGGAAGCACGACCGCGGAAACCATGATGTAGACCTCCACCAAGATTTAGCGCGTGCTGAGCCTTTCCTTGCATTACCCAATCGACAGCGGTTAATGTTCCTCCGACAAGTTGGGCACTAGCTTCGTGCATATTTTTAAAGATTGGTGTATCCTCAGTGCCTATACCATAGCTTGCACATTGTGCCTCACTCAGTTTACCATGGCCGGCATCTTTAACGATTTCAATGTATTTCGGATCATGCGCAAGTAAAAGTTCTTCTTCTGTGGCAATGCGTGCAGGAACGATATCGACATCATCGAGCGCTCCTATATTTTTTAATAAATCCATCGTTAGCGTTAAGCGTTTGTGATTGAAAGGATGCGTATCTGAAAATTTATATCCGAGTTGCTCTGGCGAATAAACAAAGACGGCCTTTTTCATTTTAAAGAAACACCTGGTAAATTAGGCCATAACACGTCGAATCCTTCTTGGCGAAGTTCCTCTATGATAGCAAGTGGATTTAAAGTTTTAACTCGGACGCTTAAAATTTTATTTTGTGTATTTTCAGAATCAGGATATACTAAAACGCTTTGGACATTGGCATGATGGAGATTGAAAATTTTCGTTATTTCAAACAAAACTCCAGGAGTATCGCTAACTCGAATTTCAATTTTGGAGCCAGGTTCAGTGGCACCAGTCAGTTCTATATATGTGTAGAGTAAATCAGTTGTTGTCACAATTCCTACTAGTTTTCCTCCAGAAACGATAGGTAAACAACCTACCTTTGCTTCATAAAAAGTGAGCGCTACTTCTTCTACAAAATCAAGCGGATGACCGACAAGAGGGTTTTTAATCATGATTTCTTCTACCTTTGCGCTAAAGACTGGAGAATTAGGTTCATCTTTCAATGAGGAAGGTAATGCCTCTTTAATATCGCGCTCTGTAATTACACCTAGAACATGCCGATCATTATCGATGACAGGTAAATGACGAACTTTTTTTTCGCGCATCAATCTCAGTGCTTCTAGAACAGTGTTGGTCGGAGCCAATGTGTAAGGCTCCTCATTCATAATTTCTTCAACAATCATATACTCATCCCCTTTGTGTTGGTTTTAATACATGAAGCGATTTCTAAAACGAAGCCTGTCGAACCTTTCCATTGTTTCAGGGGGCACTCGTTTACCCTCCCGTGCCATAAGGCAATTAGCAGGATGTGATGTAATTTCAGGATCATCTGTAGCAAAATACTCGAAGCCAACGGAACTCATCATTCGCTCCATCATTTTGCGGTAATCCCATACATTTAATCCCGTACCTTTTAAATCCCAATGCCAATAATATTCAGTTGTTATAACAAGGTAGTCCTCCATTTCATCTCCCATAAAGGACACCGCTAGCAATGCTTTACCAGCACCTGTTCCACGATAGTCAGGAATGACCTCAATCGCACCTAATTCAATCATATTATCGATTTTGTCCTCTGCCCACCGTTCAAGCGGATCAGGATATAAATAGGTGACGTAGCCTACAATAATGTCGTTATTTCGAATAATAATAATACGCCCTTCAGGAAGCCCAGCAATTTCTAAGATGGCTTGCTGTTGTTGCTTTGGGGGTCTAAAGGCAACTAATCCCTCGTGGAATGTATATGTAGCTAATTTTTCTGGAGGAACAGGCCCTTCCACATAAACAGTACCATGCTTTGTCTCCTTTGTAACAGAAAAAAAAGTCTTTTTGTGTTCCATAATTACACCACCTGAGTTTAATAATTCCATTATAGCTGATTTAAAGCGGAAAAACGCTTAAAATTACGAAATATAACTACATTTTCGGAAAAATAAAAATATTGAGACATTCAGGTGGAATTCGTGTAAAATAGATTTATATTGCAACTGTTATTTAACAGATGAACGTTGTTTTAATAGGCATTGTTCAAATATTGATTGCATAAACTGTTCTATAACAATTGCTACATAACGTATTTGTCTTTGGAGAAAGTGGCGAATTTTAATATCATTCAGTAGCTGTTTTTTATGGCGAAATTGTTTCAATTGCCATTATTTCACTTAATTTTCTAAATGGGGATGGATGCTCCTTTTTTTATCCTTTATAGGGGGCTTCAAGAGAAGATTGCATACAAGCAAAGTGAACCGAAGTGGCAGGCAGCTACGATTACGTCCAAGCGTAATTACGGGGGTATCGTGAGTACGAAATGAAATTTGCTTACGAATGTACTAAAGCCAAAAAAGGAAGGGGTAAATTTATGGGGATGAAAACGATGGAGAAATTAACAGCGATACCAGGGCAGTATAACTTGCCAAATTATGAGGTGGCAGCAGCAACACATGATTGGGCAGAAACAGAAAAAGCATTTAGTTGGCATGAAACAGGTTTAGTAAATATGGCATATGAGGCTATTGACCGTCATACAGAAACATCTCGGAAAAATAAAGTAGCCCTATATTACAACGATGGGAAGCGTAAGGAAGCCTACTCCTTTAATGAAATGAAAAGGCTGACGAACAAGGCGGCAAATGTATTTAAAACAGCAACAAACCTAGAAAAAGGCGATCGTTTATTTATTTTCATGCCGCGTTCACCAGAGCTTTACTTTTCATTATTAGGTGCTTTAAAAATGGGCGTTATTGTGGGACCATTGTTTGAAGCATTTATGGAAGGCGCAGTTTATGATCGTCTTTCAGATAGCGATGCGAAGGTGTTAGTAACAACACCTGAATTACTAGAGCGAGTTCCATTAGATAAACTGCCAAACTTGCAACATGTATTTTTAGTAGGATCTGAGATAGAAGAAACGCCACAAATATTAGATTTTAATAAGCGCTTGAAAGAGGCTTCTGCTAAGTTTGACATCGAGTGGATGGACCGCGAGGACGGTATGATATTACATTATACTTCAGGCTCGACAGGTGCCCCAAAAGGTGTTTTACATGTTCATAATGCGATGATTCAGCAGTATCAATCAACACAGTGGGTACTTGATTTAGGAGAAAATGATGTATATTGGTGTACGGCTGATCCAGGTTGGGTAACGGGAACATCCTATGGAATATTTGGTCCTTGGTTAAACGGTGTGACAATGCTTATCGTTGGTGGACGCTTCTCGCCACAAGCATGGTATCAAGCGATTGAGGATTACAGTGTAACAGTATGGTATAGTGCGCCAACTGCATTTCGTATGCTAATGGGTGCTGGGAGTGGAATGCTAGAAAATTATGATCTATCATCATTGCGTCATGTATTATCTGTTGGGGAGCCACTTAACCCTGAAGTTATCCGTTGGGGAAGTGAAGAGCTAGGACATCGCATTCACGATACTTGGTGGATGACAGAAACGGGTGCACATATGATTTGTAACTATCCGAGCATGGATATTAAGCCTGGATCAATGGGCAAGCCACTACCAGGTGTTCATGCGACAATTGTAGATGATGCGGGTAATGAAGTTCCACCATTTACCATGGGTAACTTAGCGGTGCGTCGTGGTTGGCCAGCTATGATGCGTCAAATTTGGGGTAATCCAGAGCGTTATGAATCGTATTTCTTAAAAGGTGAGTGGTATGTGTCTGGTGACTCAGCTTATATGGATGATGAAGGTTATTTCTGGTTCCAAGGCCGAGTGGATGATGTTATTATGACAGCAGGTGAACGTGTTGGACCGTTTGAGGTTGAAAGTAAGCTACTAGAACATCCTGACGTTTTAGAAGCTGGAGTTATCGGGAAGCCGGACCCTGTACGTGGGGAAATTATTAAAGCATTTGTATCTTTACGAGAAGGCGTGGAGCCGTCGGATGCTTTAATTGAGGATATTCGTGAGTTTGTGAAAAGGGGCTTATCTGCTCATGCGGCACCGAGAGAAATAGAGTTTAAAGAAAAACTGCCGAAAACACGAAGCGGTAAAATTATGCGACGCGTATTAAAAGCATGGGAGTTAGATTTGCCAACTGGTGATCTTTCCACGATGGAAGATTAATTGGTATTCAATATGTAAATTTATTTTTATTCAATATATGCATCTGAAGAGGGTAGAGATTCATTCGATTAACGAAAGAGTCCCTACCTTCTTTTTCTTAATTTACAGTAGTATCTATCAATTCGAAACATCTATAACAGAAGATTGAGAAAATAATATAAATAAATAAAAATTCAGTTGACTTAATAATTATGCAGACGTATACTATTTTTAACTTATTTTAGAGGTGAGTGAAATGAAAGTAGGAATTGTGGGAGCAACAGGATATGGAGGATTGGAGCTTATCCGCTTTTTACATAATCACCCAGCGGTAGAGCATATAGAGTTATTTACATCTTCTGAAGAAGGTGTCGTTTTTTCTACAAAGTTTGGACATTTAGTTACGATAACAGATGCGCCATTGCAAAAAATAGATTATGAGTCATTAGCGAAATTGGATGTAGTATTTGCAAGTACGCCTTCTGGTGTGACAAGTGAACTGTTACCACCTTTAGTCGGAAAAGGTCCGAGGTTAATTGATTTATCGGGAGATTTCCGCTTAAAAAATCCAGTAAGTTACGAACAGTGGTACGGAAAAAAAGCTGCGCCATTAGAAATTATTCAGCAAAGTGTATATGGCTTAACTGAATGGAATGCTCATAATGTGAAAAATGCAGCACTTATTGCGAACCCAGGATGCTATCCAACAGCGGTTCTACTTTCGTTATTACCTTTGTTAAAAGAGAGACTAATAGATTCTAATTACCTCGTGATTGATGCAAAAAGTGGAATATCAGGAGCTGGAAATAAACCATCGCAAACAACCCATTTTAGTGAAGTGAATGAAAGCTTCTCGATTTATAAAACAAACACACATCAACATATTCCAGAAATCGAGCAAGCTATTTCATTGTTTACTGGTGTAGAGACAGCCATTACTTTTAATACACATTTAGTGCCGATTACACGTGGAATTTTATCTACTGCCTATGCTCCTTTAATGCCAGGTATTACAGAGCAGCAATTAGTCGCTTGCTTACAAGCAACATATGAAAAACATCCATTTGTAAGGGTTGTAACCGATGTAAATAGCCTCGCTACAAACCGTGTAAAAGGCTCTAACTATTGTGATATTTTCGTCAAAGTCGATACCCGCACTAACCGTGCAACAATTGTCGCTGTTATTGACAATCTAGTTAAAGGGGCAGCAGGGCAAGCGATACAAAATATGAATGTGCAATTGGACTTACCTCAAACAACAGGCCTAGACGTCGTGCCATTTTTTATTTAAGTGCCATTTAAGTGCCAGTCACCCAAACAATTTTGAATTTTGCCAATTGTTTTAGTGCCAGTCACCTTTATTATACAAACTGAGGAGGAAAACGTTTATGACATTAACAGCATCAACGAACGTTATGAAAAAATTATCAAGTAAAAACATCGTTTCACCGAAAGGCTTTAAAGCAGCAGGTATTCATTGCGGACTAAAGCATAAGAAAAAGGATTTAGCTATTTTAGTTAGTGACGTACCTGCAAGTGTAGCTGGGGTATTTACAACAAATGCCGTTCAAGCAGCGCCATTAAAAGTAACGAAAGATGTTGTCTATACAACAAAAAAAATACAAGCAATGATTGTAAACTCTGGTAATGCTAATGCATGTACTGGGAAGCAAGGTGTAAAAGATGCGCAAACCATGCAAGCTTTAGCAGCTGAAAAGTTAGGGATAGCTGCAAATTTAGTTGGTGTTTGCTCAACAGGTGTAATCGGAGAAATTATGAATATGGAGCCAGTTGCTAGTGGGATATCACAATTAGAGCCGAAGGATAGCTTGGAGAGTGCAATCGATTTTGCGCAGGCCATATTAACGACTGATACGGTGATGAAAAATACGAGCTATAGCACAGTAGTTGATGGCAAAGAAATAATTATTGCAGGTGTAGCAAAAGGTTCAGGAATGATTGAACCGAATATGGCGACAATGCTAGGTTTTATTACGACAGATGCCAATATAGAATCGGATGTATTACAAGCAGCATTATCAGAAATTACAAACTTAACGTTTAATGCCATTACGGTAGATGGTGATACTTCGACAAACGATACGGTTGTCGTAATGGCAAATGGTGTAGCTGGCAATGATTCTTTAACATTTGCGCACCCTGATTGGCATAACTTCTACTATACATTAAAAACTGTGGCAGAGGATTTAGCGAAAATGATTGCGAAAGATGGTGAAGGTGCTACAAAACTGATTGAGGTTGAAGTAGAAGGTGCCATTTCAGATGAGGAAGCGCGTAAAATTGCTAAAACGGTTGTTGGTTCGCCACTTGTAAAAACAGCTGTATTTGGATGCGATGCCAACTGGGGACGCATCATTGCAGCAGTTGGTTATAGTGGTGCAACAGTTGACCCTAATAAAATTACAATTCAAATTGGTGGTGCAACAATGGTCGAAAACGGTGAACCAGTTGCATTTTCTGAAGATGAGTTAATTCAAATTTTAAAAATGCATGAAGTGAAAATCTTTGTGTCACTTGGTATAGGTGAAGGCAAGGGGCATGCTTGGGGATGTGACTTAACCTATGACTACGTTCAAATCAATGCATCATACCGCTCGTAAGCGCATGGTTATTAAGCTGGGTGGCAGCACGCTTGAAGGCTTAAATGAAGCATTTTTTGAGAATTTTAAAAAACTACAAGCAAGTGGTATAGAACTTATTATTACGCATGGTGGAGGTCCTGCCATTAATCGCGAGCTTGCAGCACGACATATTGAATCCCATGCTTTAAATGGTATTCGTGTAACGAGCGCAGCAGCTATGGACGTTGTTCAGACTACATTAATAGGAAATGTTAATCCTTCGCTTGTACATGAGTTAACAACAGCAGGCATTGCAGCAGTCGGGCTAAATGGCTTTGATGGCCAATTACTAGTCGCTGACTTTTTAGACAAGGACGTTTACGGCTTTGTAGGGGCGGTGCAATCGGTCAATACGCCGTTGTTAGAAGCATTAATTACAGCTGGAATAGTCCCAGTAATCGCGTGTGTTGGTGCAGATTACAATGGTCAAGCGCTGAATATTAACGGAGATACGGTAGCAAGCGAAGTGGCACTTGCTATTGGAGCAGAAAGCTTACTGCTCGTTACGGATGTCTCAGGAATTCGTATTCAAGATGAATATCAAGCAGAAGTTACGCCACTGTTAATAGCTCAATGGATTGAGGAAGGCCATATTTATGGTGGCATGATTCCAAAAGTACAAGGGGCGATCGAGTGCCTAAATGCAGGCGTTCCATCCGTGCAAATTGTTGGCGACACATTAGTCGGTACAACGATTTTGCCGTAATGTAGTTATGCAATAAGTGGACGCCGTGCTCTGAAGGTGGTGTCCATTAAAAATGAAGTTCAGGAGCTGATAAGATGAGCGCTTTATTTGGAAACTATGGCAAACGTCGTGCACAGATTGTTAAAGGGCAAGGAACTGTTGTGCAAGATAGTGATGGCAAAAAGTATTTGGACTTCACAAGTGGTATTGCCGTTGTTAGTCTTGGGCATGCTCACCCTGCTATCGTAAAGGCTATACAGGAACAGAGCGAAACACTTTGGCATATGTCAAATTTATTTGATATACCTGGGCAAGAGAAGGTAGCTCAAAAATTAGTTACAGATACACATTTTACGTATGCGTTTTTCTGTAATAGCGGTGCGGAAGCGAATGAAGCGGCAATTAAGCTGGCTCGTAAGCATACAGGAAAACATCATATTATTACATTTGAAAAATCATTTCATGGCCGTACATTTGGGGCTATGTCAGCAACTGGTCAAGGCAAGGTACATAATGGGTTTGGACCACTTGTTGATAAATTTACAATACTGCCATTCAATGACGTCAAGGCCCTTGAAGCAACGATAGACGATTCAGTTGCAGCCATTATGCTGGAAATGATTCAAGGTGAGGGCGGTGTGAATAGCGTATCGCCTGAATTTGCTGCAGCAATTGCAAAAATTTGTGAGGATAAAGGCATTTTATTGATTGTTGATGAGGTGCAAACAGGAATCGCTAGAACAGGAACCCGATATGCATTTGAACAAACGGTTTTGAAGCCGAATATCATAACGTTAGCAAAAGGCTTAGGGGGAGGTTTCCCAGTAGGCGCAATGTTAGGGACAGCTGAATTGTATGAAACGTTTAGCCCAGGGACACATGGTACAACGTTTGGAGGCAATCCTTTAGCAATGCGTGTTGCTGAAACGGTCCTTGAAAACGTTTTTGAGTCAAGCTTTTTAGAAAATGTACAAGAATTATCAGCCTATTTTGTCAAGCAACTACAAGCCAATTTACCGCCAAGCTATACAGTACAAGGTCAAGGTTTATTACTTGGGATTGGCTGTGGCGATACAGAGGTAGCACCTTTTATTTCAGCAGCGGAGGACAAAGGTTTACTTCTTGTAGGAGCAGGACCAAATGTTATTCGACTTTTACCACCGCTTACTGTGTCTAAAACAGAGATTGATGAAGCAGTAGCCATTTTAAAAACCATTTTACTATAATAGATATAGGCTGTAAAAAAAGGCACGAGCCACATTCAATTTTAATGTGCTCGTGCCTTTGTATGTGTAAGTCACTATTGCAGTTGTTTTACCAACTTATTTACAAGGCTAGGAAGCCATTCGTTTAGTTGGCTAAATGTGAACCCTGCTGCTTCTGCCTTTGTATTCGACATATACCAATGATTTGGAATTCCATAAGGTGATTGAGAATTTTCATCGCCGCCAACAAGTGAAACTTTTGCAAGTTTTCCAGTTTCCTTCTCAATTAATTCGAGTAATGCTTTCAATGAAATAGTGCCTGATGTTGTGGCATTGTAAGGACCTTCAATCGGTGAAACACCAGCAAAATATAGAAATGCTGCTGCTTCATCATCTGAAATAAAACTCATTTTTGCATCAACATTCGGCAAAGAGATAGGTTGTGCCTTTAAAATGTGTTCTACATGGAAATGTAAGCGGCGTGTATAGTCGTGCTCTCCAAGAACAATTGGGAAACGCACAGCGACAACAGGGAATGTCGCTTCTTTAAAAAGGACTGCCTCTGCTTGACGTTTACCTTCGCCGTATGAGAAATCATTAATATCGCCCATACGAATCTCGTATTTATATGGGTTAAAATCAGCCTCGGTTTTCATCTTTCCATCTGCTTCATAAGTAGCTAATGTAGAGGTGAAGACAAGCTTTTTCGTCTTGTTTTGTAGTAGCTGAGCCATTTCATGTGCTTCGTTCGGTGAATAGCAAATATTATCGTAGACGATATCCCATGTCGTATTAGCTAATGCTTTTGTTAATGCTTGAACATCGTTGCGATCAACAGTTATCTGTTGAACTTGTTCTCCAAATGGATTACCACTTTGGCCGCGAGTTAAAATTGTTACGTCATGTTTATTTTGAAGGCAAAGCTCCACTAATTTTTTACCGAAAAAGCGCGTGCCACCTAAAACTAAAATTTTCATTTTACCTACCCCTTTGCATAGTTGTCCTCTTAATAATGACAAAAAAATAGGCTTACTACAATTGAAATTTCATTGTAGTAAGCCTTTTATTATTCGGTTGGTGGATCTGTTGGAGGTGTCGTACCTCCATTATTTCCGCCGCTCGAACCATTGCCGCCATTAGACCCGTTTCCGTTATTTTCGGAACCACTGCCATTATTAGACCCGTTTCCATTGTTGCCAGACCCGCTGCCATTGTTTGACCCGTTTCCGTTATTACCAGAGCCATTGCCACCATTACCATTACCATTGCCAGAGCCATTACCGCCATTTGACCCGTTTCCATTATTGCCAGAGCCAGAGCCATTGCCGTTATTCCCATTTGCAGGTGGTATAGGTACAGTAGGTGTTGTTGGTTTTTCTTCATCGTCCTCTTCATCTGGTTTTGTTTCATTGCCACCTGTTGAAACAACATTTGATTGTGGTGAAGTTAAACCTGTAATATCAACAGCAACAACTACATATGCTTGCCCACTAGCAACTGTCATACTTTGCGTAGCTTCTAGCACCGAAGAAACAAGGGTGTTACCACCATTGGTAACATTATAAATTCGATAGCCTACTACGTCGTTAGACGAGCCACTCCAAGATAGTGTGTTGCCATTAATGGAAGCATTTACAGCTGCAGGCGCACTTCCATCTGCTGGGAAATCGACCGCTGATACTGCTGAATTTGATAAAGATGAATTTTTAGGTAGTAGACTTGCTGGGTTACCTCCCAGTCTACCTAACATTCGTTTTATAAAGGCTTGGTTTATACCAGCACCACTAGCTTTTACAAATTCTGCTGGTGTATTTGGATGTGCATTATACGTTTTACCTTGAATTGTTACGACACTCGATGAAGCTAAGCTATCATCAGGTTGTGACGGTAAAAATACTTTCGCATTAAATAAGTCTGAACGTACAAGTCCTGCACTTGCACAAGCCGCAGAAGGTGCAAGGCCAGAAATACCACAGAATGAAGCAGTCACTACATTTTTTGGTGCCTTAAAGTTTGTTGAGGCATCAATTTGTTGTGGGTCTACATCATAGACTGAGTTCATTAATGTACCCCATAGTTTGTTAATGCGGGCACTTGGTTGCAAGTACGTATTATTAAAAGCATCAAGTGAGCGTTGTTTATCGTAGCCCATCCAGACACCAAGGGAAATATTTGGATTATAACCAACTAACCAAACGTCATTCGTGTTTTGCGAAGTACCTGTTTTCGCTGCAAAATCAGAATTGAATTTTAGTGTATTTTTTGCAACCGTTCCTGTGCCTTTTGATAGTACATCTCGCAACATATCTGTCACGATATAAGATGTTTCAGGACTAAATACTTGTACAGGTTCTGCTTCATGTTGATAAATAAGATTACCATCTTGGTCTTCTATTTTTTCAATCATATAGGCATCAACAAACTGACCACCATTCGCAAAAGTAGCATAAGCATTTGTATTTTCTTCAACAGTTGTACCTATTTCTAAAGCCCCAATACCTGTTGAAAGGTTTGTATAATCTTCAGGTTGTAAATCCGAGAAGCCCATTTTTGCTAAAAACTCAGCGGGACGTCTATTTAAAATGTCATAATATAGGCGTAGGGTTGATATATTTAGAGAGTCAGCTAACGCTTCACGCGCAGGAATAAGACCGCGTTCATCGTTCGCCGAAAAGTTCTTAGGACTCCAATCGCCAATAGCGAACTTAACGTCAACTAAGGGACTCCCTGCACCAATCACGCCGTATTCAATCGCAGGTGCATAAACAAGTAAAGGTTTCATTGTTGAACCATTTGAACGGGTAGAGCGAGTTGCGTGGTTTACTTGACTCGTTTTAAAATCACGACCACCTAGGAAACTTAAAATTCGTCCTGTGCTATTTTCGATTAAAATACTACCCACCTGTACAGGCATTTGCACATCTATTTCCTCACCTGTTACAGGATCTTTGCCTTTACCTGTATACGTTTGTCCGTAATATTTAAAGTTATCTGCCGCTTTTTGCATGGCATCGTACATATCCTTATTAATAGTGGAATAAATACGATAGCCTTTTGAACGAATATCGCGGTCAGCTAAGATTGAATATTTTTCTTCTAATTTACTTTCTGTTTTTAAGCGTTCTGGATCGATGCCATCTTCTTGCGCTAACTTTTCAGCAATAATTTGCTTCGCGCGGTCTTCCAGTTCAAACGTTAACCAAGGATAACGATCTTCTGGACGTGCTTCTGGCGAACGGAAGTCTTTTGTAATGTCGTAAGCGAGGGCTTCTTTGTATTGTTTCTCATTGATGTAGCCTGCTTCTCTCATACGATAGAGTACCGTTTTCATTCGATCGATGCCTAGTTTTAAAGCTTCTTCACTTTTTAGCACACCTGTATTCGTAAATGGTGTGTAAGTATAAGGTGCTTGTGGAATACCAGCTATGTAAGCGGCTTGAGGAAGTGTTAAATCCTTTGCCTTCACATTAAATATACCTTCAGCTGCAGTTTCAATACCTGCGATATTGCGTCCAGTTGCATTTCGACCGTAAGGAATAATATTTAAATAGGCCTCTAAAATTTCTTCCTTTGTCATAAAGTGTTCTAAACGCATTGCTAGTAATAGTTCTTTTGCTTTACGCTCATAGGAAACTTCATTTGTTAACACTTGGTTTTTAATAAGTTGTTGTGTTAATGTAGAGCCACCTGTTTGCGTAGCAGAGTTCGTTACGTCCTGTAGTAGCCCTCGAATTACGGCTTTAGGAACGATCCCATTATGCTCGCGGAAATATTCATCCTCTGTTGCAAGCACTGCATTAATTAAGTCAGGTGCAACAGCGCTAAGAGATGTTTCACGACGTTCTAAATCCGTACGCAATTTCCCAATATAAATATTGTTGGCAAAATAAATTTCACTTGTTTCCTCATAGTTGAAAATAAGGTCTCGTAATTCATCTTTAGAGCGTAAAGGCTCTTCTTTTACAAGTGAGGCAAAATAGCCGGCGCCAACAGAACCAACAAATACTGTGCCTACCAATGCAAAGACTAAAAATAGTAAAAATAAGTTCCAGACTACACTGCCTGAAATACGTAATGTCTTCATCCATTTTTGTTCGAGTAATTCATCGATCTTTGCATTGATTTTCTCAATCCAATCTTTCAAGGTATCGACCTCCTAAAATCTTGTTTATTATAGCATATAATGAATTGCCTCGAACATAGTTATTGACATTGAAAGAGAATCGTATAGAATAATGCTTATAGTTTTCTAGTGATGAAGAGTTTGCAGTAGTGTCTATATTCCCTGTTTAGAGAGCCAGCGGTTGGTGAAAGCTGGTCATAATGTAGAGACGAATTACGTACTTGGAGCTTAGACGTGCGCGCCTGCGATAAAGGCGGTTGAATGAGAGGAAGATGGATGACATCTTCAAGCCGGGTGGTACCGCGTTAGTTATTAACGTCCCTGCATGCAAAATTTTTGCGTGTAGGGACTTTTTTGTTTCTACACGCTAAAGAAAAACAATTTAGGAGGAAGAAACAATGACAAACGAATTATTACAAGATTTAGAATGGCGTGGTTTGCTGTACCAACAAACTGACGCTGAAGGCATGGAAAAACTTTTAGCTGAACAGTCTGTTTCACTATACTGTGGTGTAGATCCAACTGCTGACTCTATGCACATCGGTCATATCGTGCCGTTATTAACGCTTCGTCGCTTCCAAAAAGCAGGCCACCGTCCAATTTTACTTGTAGGTGGTGCCACAGGAATGATTGGGGACCCATCTGGTCGCTCTGAAGAACGTCAACTTCAAACAGTGGAGCAAATTGACAAAAACGTGCAAGCTATTCGAGGCCAATTAGAGCGCATTTTTGAATTTGCAGAGGATGGAAATGGAGCGCAACTTGTTAACAACCGTGACTGGATTGGAAATATTAGTACAATTGAATTTTTACGTGATTACGGGAAATTAATTAATGTTAATTACATGTTAGCAAAGGATACGATTGCTTCACGTCTTGATACAGGTATTTCATTTACAGAATTTGCTTACACATTAATTCAAGGTATTGATTACAATCATTTATACAACAACTACAACTGTCGCATTCAAGTGGGCGGCTCAGACCAATGGGGCAATATAACAACTGGGTTAGAAGTAATTCGTAAAACACATGAAGAAGAAACAAAAGCATTTGGTATTACAATTCCATTAGTAACAAAAGCAGATGGGACGAAATTTGGTAAAACTGCTGGTGGTGCAGTATGGTTAGATAGTAAGAAAACATCTCCATACGAGTTCTACCAATTTTGGATTAATGCTGCTGATGCGGACGTTGTAAAATATTTAAAAATCTTTACATTCTTATCACAAGAAGAAATTAACGCATTAGCTGCATCTGTAGAAGAAGAGCCACATTTACGTAAGGCGCAAAAAGCTTTAGCAGAGGAAATGACACGCTTAATCCATGGTCAGGAAGCTTTAGATCAGGCTATTCGCATTACTGCTGCACTTTTCTCTGGCGATTTAAAAGCTTTGTCGGCTGAGGAAATGAAGGATGCGTTTAAAGATGTTCCTTCTATTGAAATGGCGAAAGAAGAGAAAAATATCGTGGATTTACTTGTGGAAGCAGGAATTTCATCATCTAAACGTCAAGCTCGTGAAGATGTAACAAATGGTGCAATTAGCGTGAATGGTGAAAAAATCACGGATTTAGAATATATTGTAGATGAAAAAGATCGCTTAGAAGATGCATTTAGCATTGTGCGTCGCGGTAAGAAAAAATACCATATGGTGAAATTTGGATAGATTGGGTGCCTGACACTCACACAATTCTCACACAATTCAACATCCCCTCGTTACTTCGAGGGGATGTTTTTGTTTTTAGAATTCTAAAAAGGATGGCAGTGCTATTTGCTGATAGCTTTGAGGGTGTAGAAGCTGCGCGAGTTTTAGGGCGCCCTCCACAAGTCGAGGGGAAGGGCGACAGTACAACCATTCTTCCATTACATGAACATGTTGTTTTTGAACAGCCTGAAGTTCGTTGGCCTGTGGACGTTTCAATAAATGAGCTGGTTTAATGCGCTCATAGGCAACACCAACCCATGCCATTAAAATATAATCTGGATTACGACTTATAATTTCTTCCCAGTCTGTTTGGACATTTGCTAACTCAATATCGTGGAAAAGATTTTGGCCACCTGCAAGAACGCTAATTTCAGTTAACCAATTGACCTTTCCAGGCGTAAAAATAGGATTTGGCCACCATTCCCAATAGAGTGTCGGTTTTTCTTGAATTGTTTGGGCAATCGTTTGAAGCTGTGCGATAAAGTGTAAATATTCCTCAGAAATCTTTTTGGCATGCTCCTCTACTCCACAAGCAATACCCAGTGTTATAAGGTCCTGCGCAATTTCATTTAACGAGTTGGCATTAAAGACGATGTGGGGAATGTTTCTCTCCTGTAATGCCTCTATGTTTTTTTCCATACCAGGTACACTTAACGATGCAAGGACTAAGTCTGGCTTTAATGTCTCTAGTGCATCCATATCAATGGATAAGTCTGGTCCAAGCTTTGGCAATTCATGCACAGCCAATGGCCAATCTGAAAAATCATCAACACCTACAAGTTGATCGGTTAACCCTAAATAGGCAACAAGCTCTGTATTGCTAGGGCAAATTGAAATTAAACGCATATGTGTCCCCCCATATCTTTTTAAGAAAAGTATAGCTTTCACTAGACGCACATACAATAAGCGATTGCTTTTTGCTCAAAAAAAGACGTGCCTCATTGAGACACGCCATTGTTAAGATAATTTTAAGAAAGTGCAACAGCTTCAAGAGATGCTGTTTTTACTACAGGTCCCATTGCTGCTGTAATGATTTGTTTAATGTCCTCTAATGTAGCTTTACGAGGATTTGTTGCAGCACAAACGTCTTGCATAGCATTTTTTGCTAAAATTTCGATATCCTCATCCTTCGCGCCTAATTCACGGAAGCCACTAGGAATATTCAAGTCTTTAGACAGTTTTTCTATGGCAGTAATTGCTTTTTCTGCAGCGTCACGTTTACTGATGCCTTCAATATTTTCTCCTAACAATTCAGCGATACGAGCAAAACGCTCAGTGCGCGCAGTTAAGTTGAAGCGGCAAACGTGTGGCAGTAAAATCGCATTACATACGCCATGTGGTAAGTTATAGAAGCCACCTAGTTGGTGAGCGATAGCGTGTACATAACCAAGTGAAGCATTATTAAACGCCATACCAGCTAAAAATTGTGCATAGACCATTTGCTCACGTGCTTCTAAATCAGCACCATTTGCGTATGCACGTGGTAAAAACTCAGGTACTAGCTGAAGTACTTTTTCTCCGCATGCATCAGTAATAGGAGTTGCGTCTGTCGATACAAATGATTCGATGGCATGTGTTAATGCATCTAAACCAGTGGCAGCTGTTAGAGCTGGAGGTAAACCAATCATTAACTCTGGATCATTAATCGAAACTAGCGGTGTAACGTGCTTGTCAACGATTGCCATTTTAACTTTACGTTCAGTATCTGTGATGATTGTAAAACGTGTCATTTCACTCGCCGTACCCGCTGTTGTATTAATAGCGATTAATGGTACCAGTGGGTTTTCTGATTTGTCCACGCCTTCATAGTCATGAATGCGTCCACCATTCGAAGCAATAAGTCCGATACCTTTTGCTGCATCATGTGCACTACCGCCTCCAAGAGATACGATTGAATCACAGTTTTCTGCATGATAGACAGCGATTCCATCTTCAACGTTTTGATCTGTTGGATTTGGTTCTGCTTTAGGGAAAATTGCAACATCAATTCCAGCTGCTGTTATGATGTTAGCAATTTGCTCTGAGAGACCTAGTTTGTGTAAGCCCTCATCTGTTACGATTAATGTCTTCTTCACTTCTAAATCATTTAAGCGTTTACCAACTTCTTGAATTGCTCCAGGTCCAAATAAGTTTGTTTTTGGCATTACAAATTGCTTTAGAACGTCTGACATATTTCCAACCCCTTTAAAAAAATTATTATTGCTTGAATGATGGTGAACCACCTTTCGAAATCCATATTATTCTATTTTTTTTGAAAGTTCAAGACGAATTTTTATTAAAATTTTTAATTTTATTGCTGTTATTATTTCACAAAAAAGTAACTGATAACATGATATTGTGGAAGTTTATTAGGAGTAGGATGGTTGATTTGAATACGTTTTAATAAATATTATCGTATAAAAGTAAAATATATTTTTTGGAAATTAGTTCTATTTACGAGTAGGATTGAATAGTAAATAAATGATATACGGTTGTTAATATAATGATAGTGTTTATGTTGTTTGGAAAGTGAAAAATTGCTATTTTAATGTACAGAAAAATTTACAATTAATTAAATTATATTTTTTGTGAATTTGTCTGACAATTCCCCCTAATAAATAGAAGAAGGGAAGTTGAAGGCTTTGAATGCAAAGTTCACTCCCAAGACTAATGTGCTTTATTTTTGATTGGAAGGCTATTGGGCATAAAAATGAAAAATTAGTCGGACGGATGTATGCAAAAAAAGGGTCATTACAAAATATATAAAAAGGGAATATAAAAACTGTTTATAGAACGTGATGCTCTATCGAAACATTACCTTTTTACATTTAAATACTTTTGAATTCGATAAAGAAAACTAGCAGCTATTTTTATAAGTTTAAAGAAAATAATAGACTTTTTTAAAAATAATGTTTAGCCATGTAGAGACTGGGAATATAAATAGTGAGCTAGTCAATAGCTTAAAAAAATTATTTAGGAGGAATTATAATGGCTAACAAGCAGAACAATCGCAACAGAAACAACAATGAAAACATGACTGTAGAAGAAGCGGGTCGTAAAGGCGGAGAAGCTACCTCCAAAAATCATGATCATGATTTTTATGAAGAAATTGGACGTAAAGGTGGCGAAGCTACGTCTAAAAATCATGGCCAAGAATTTTATCAAGAAATTGGACGTAAGGGCGGAGAAGCTACCGCTGAAAACCACGACGACGATTTTTATGAAGAAATAGGTCGTAAAGGTGGAGAAGCAAGCAGCAACCAGCGTAGTAACATCTCCAATGGAAACCAAAATCAACGTAACAAAAATAATAATAACAACAACTAATTAAATATTATGTAAAGCCTTAAACAAGCAAAGAGGCGTTTGTAGTTTTTAACTACAGACGCCTTTTTTGATGGAAAAAATCTCATTTCCTCTAAATAAACAGGATAAATCTGTTGTATTTCTCCTAATTTTAGTATATATTTAATCCGCTTCTAATAAATTTTCATTAGCTTGTTTTCAGAGGAAATGAGGAAAGAGATAATGACAACGTTGAATAAAGAAAAAGAACTAAATGATGTAATTCATTCCGTTATGCAAACTGTAGGGCTAACGGTAGCAATAAAACAAGATCATTCTGGTATTAATATGAGTTATAACTTTATTGGGGATTATATAGGATTTGATGCAAAAAGATTAGTAGAAGCAAAAAATGAGCTAATGTTACCACTTCCACTTGAGGTATATGTAAAAACAATTACGTTACATGAATTAGGCCATGCTGTAGACCGTGAGGCACTACAAGCATCACTTCCTAGAACGATTGAAATTTTCAAAATGAAAAAACAGCATGCCAAAACGGAAATTTATCGTAATGAGCGCCTTTTATCTATGATAATTGAAGAGCACCAAATGAATATTCAATTCGAGGAAACTGCATGGGAAAATGCATGCAAACTTAATAATACACTTCATTTAATAGATCAAAAGGACTTTGACTATATAAAGCAACATAGCCTAGCGACATATCATAAATTATATGAGCAAGATTTACATGTATATCATAACCTTTTAAGTCAGCCTGTTTTACAGTTAGCATAGATAAGCGTAAGCGGCACTCAAAATTGTTTGAGTGCCTGACACTGAAAGTCACTCATTTGAAAATAATGAGTGACTTTCTTTCATAAGGAGAGATAATTAATGTTAAAAATAGTCAGTTGGCTAGGTTAATTTACCTAGGAGAAGTTGGTTTGAAAAGTAGGCGAATTATTGTGAAATTGTGGATTAACACAAAAACCCCGCAAACACTTGAATAAACAAGGTTGCGGGGTTTAAGAAACGAAAACAATCTAACGTTAAAAAATTAACGAGAGTAGTACTCTACGATGAATGCTTCGTTGATTTCAGCAGATAGTTCAGAACGTTCTGGAAGGCGAGTGAATGTACCTTCTTTTTTGTCTGCATCAAAAGTTAAGTAGTCAGGTACGAAGTTGTTTACTTCGATAGCTTCTGTTACTACAGCAAGGTTTTGAGATTTTTCACGAAGAGAAATCGTTTGACCTGGTTTAACGCTGAATGATGGAATATCAACGCGTTTGCCATCTACTAAGATATGACCGTGGTTTACTAATTGACGAGAACCACGACGAGTGCGAGCTAAACCTAAACGGTAAACTAAGTTGTCAAGGCGAGTTTCAAGAAGGATCATGAAGTTTTCACCGTGAACACCTTTCATTTTACCAGCGCGGTCAAATAGAGTACGGAATTGACGTTCAGTCATACCATACATATGACGAAGTTTTTGTTTTTCTTGAAGTTGTAAACCGTATTCTGATAATTTTTTACGTTGGTTCGGGCCGTGTTGACCTGGTGCGTAAGGGCGTTTTTCGATTTCTTTACCAGTACCGCTTAGTGAGATACCAAGACGACGTGATAATTTCCAAGATGGACCTGTATAACGAGACATATTGTTGTCTCCTCCTTTAAATTTGGTTTTTTTGTTGTAAAACAAAAACCAGTAGTACCCATTCTTATACGCATTTTATTTTCATGTATTTTCGCCTATGCAGCCATTAGGTTACATAATACACCATCTATTTGTAGCTGAGACACTTTGAGAAGTAATACTCAGTAAAAGAGAGGAATAAAATACAGTAATAAGCTTATACCACTGCTGCGTTTATTTTACACAACCTTCATTGTAACTGCTTAAAGCGTAGACGTCAATTATTAGTATTGCTATTTTTAAAAAGGTCTATAGTAGGAATTTCCTTGAAAGACATTTTCCACTACTACGAAATGGTTATTGATACGGTATTAAATGTAAAATGTAAAAGTAAGGCAGAATTAAATAGTCAAAATGACACAAATTATGTATAATACATTATAAGTTAATAGTAATTGATTTGTACGTTATATAGAAAAGGTGATTTCATGACAGACCATTTACAAACGCTGAAATATATAAAATCTGATGTTTTGAGCATTTGGGTGAGTTCGAATGGAGGACTAATTAGTTTTAATGAGTATTTTTATTCATTTAAACAGTGTCTAAAGAAGCACTTGAAAATTGAAAATGCGGCATTTCTTAGCTTTGAAGGTAATAGTTTAATACCTGTGGAAGAATTAGCTAATTTAACAATTGAAACAAAACTAAATGCTGTGTCATGGCTAATGATAGAAGCCAGCTTTTACCAACAAAAAGTGGTGAAGCTTCCTTATATATTAAAAGAAAAAACAGCCTATAATATGATGACAGATATGGTGCTTTTCCAGGCGGAGGGCAAAGATCCTATTGGTGTGTTGCTTGTAGAAGCCACCGATACTTGGACGGACTTTATGACTTCGGATTATGGTGAAGAATGTGTAGAAATACTTACGAAAGTTTTACAAACTTTGATTGAAAACTTAGAAGTAAAATTGAATGAAGATCAATATAGAAAACTTTATAATATGACGGACTTATTTCATTCAACAATGGATATTGATTTAATTTTAGAGAATGTATTAAAAAATATTAGAGATAATTTCCCTGAATTTAATGTGGAGCTTATATTATCCAACGATCAAGATCGACATACAACAATTGATATCAAGCTTTTTGATTACTTATCAGAAAGACCTGCTACAATTGAAGCTTTTGTATCAGGTGAGTTAACAACCGAACTAGCTGGAGATTTGAATTGTCGATTATTAAACGCTCCTATAAAAGGGAGACAAGCCATTTATGGGATTTTACAAGTTAGTGCACCAACCACATACCTTTTCTCAGCAACTGAAAAAGATTTTGTGCGCATGCTCGCACAAGCATCTGGCAATGCACTAGAAAATGCCAAGTTATATCATCAATCGCATCGCCTCGTAAGTGACTTACAACTTATCAATGAAACATCGCATCGATTAAATATGCGAATTGATATTAATGAAATGTTACTTTTCCTACAAAAACAATTAATGAAGTCTTTCCAACCAATGGAAGTTTGTTTCGCTTTTAAAGATAATGCTACTTATGTAGTGAAAGATGCTAGTACATCCTTATTTAAATCAGACGAAGGCAAGACTTATATAAATCATGTTGAACAACATTTTGAGCATACAAATGATCCACTTTTTATAGCCGATTTTAGCAGGTTAACCCCAAATCAAATAGAATATCGCTCAATAATGGCGATTCCTATATTAATGGAGGAAAAAATAAATGGCTTTAGTATCGTCTTACACAAAGAGCCGTATTTCTTTTCATTTGATAGCTTTAAGCTAATGCAATCTTTAATCCATCATTCTTCATTAGCGATTGCAAACTCTATTTTACGAAATCAGCTACAAGAAATGGTGGATCGAGATCATTTAACTAAATTATATGCACGCAGTTATTTAGACCAATTTGTAGAAAAATCATTAAAAACAGATCAATCAGGAATGTTTTTATTGATTGATATTGATAATTTTAAACGCATTAATGATACCTATGGTCATCAAATAGGGGATAAAATTCTTGTGCAAATTGCAGTGCAACTAGAGGAAACAATAGGTGCCAGTGGTATTTGTGCTCGTTGGGGTGGAGAGGAAATGTCGGTGTATGTACCAAATGTTGATGAGCAAAAAGCAATCGAACTTGCTTCAACAATTGTAGAAGTAATACCGAATGCAACAGATCCTCAAGTAACCATTTCAGCAGGTCTTATTACATGGGATCAACTCTATAAACCAGCCTTTCAAGCTGTTTTCCTACATGCGGACACAGCTTTATATGAAGCGAAAAACAATGGGAAAAATAGATTTTGTATCCATGATCGAACTTTACAAACAAATGCATAAACTATGTTATACAATAAATTGCCCCGAAATGATATATTTATAATCCATTTCAGGGCATTTTTTAGTGGCAACTTGTAGCCGTTTTTTAAATATGAAGCAACAAAGTTTTGACAAAATGTTCTAAGCCAACTTGATCTTCAGCGGAAAAGCGATTTTTAATCGGGCTATCTATATCAAGCACGCCAATCACCTTTTCTTGCTGAATGAGTGGAATAACAATTTCAGATTGGGATGCAGCATCACATGCAATATGTCCAGGAAATGCGTGTACATCATCTACAACAAGCGTTTCTTTTTTTGAAACAGCGGATCCGCAAACGCCACGTCCAACTGGAATTCTTACGCAGGCAGGTAAGCCTTGGAATGGACCTAAAACTAGCTCTTGTTCTTGTAATATGTAAAAGCCAACCCAGTTAATGTCAGGGAGGAATTGATTAAGCAATGCAGAGGCGTTGCTTAAATTAGCAATACGATCTGTCTCACCAGAAAGTAATGCATCTAATTGCTTTGTTAATGTCTTATATTGATCGACGATGGATCCTTCATAATTAATTTGTGTAAACATAATAGCACCCCGTTTAAATGTTATATAATTGGAAATAGAGTTTTATAATGCTGATGTAAATCAGCAGCAGTATGTGCATCTGAACCGAAAACGACAGGCAATCCAATCGTTTTACTATAATTAATAAAGGCAAATGGTGGATAAGGTTCTTGGCAATGTGTTTTACTTAAACCAGCACTATTTAAATCTAACTCATATCCCTTTTGCTGCATAGTAGTTAATATTTCCTGAATGCGGACAGTATCATCAATTTTCATATTATGGGCTAGTTGAAACTTATGAACTAGTGTTGGATGTCCGATACGCTTCGGTTTAAATTGACCTAAATCTGCTTCTATCGATTGTAGGACAGTATCATAATATAAATGATAGACTTGTTCAATGGAACCTACCTTTTTAGCAAAAGCGATAAAATTCTCAGCAGAAAAATCGATGCATTCATAGGTGTTTTGCCACTGTAAAAAATGCACTGAAAGAATAGAGTCATCTAAAAAATGCCCATATGTATCAAGGAATTTACGAGTTTCTTGTTCAAAGCCTTGAATATAGTCTATCTCTAAACCAATCCGAATGCGAATATCTTGTGCATACTGCTTTTGAAGTTGCTGTAAATCTTCAAAATACGGCAATAAAAAATCTGGTTGCATACCACTATCCTTTTCGGGTGTAGGGTCGCTAAAATTGAAGGGCAATGGTGCATGTTCTGTAAATGTAATATCCGTAAAGTTTTCAGCAATAGCTTTTTCAATATATTGTGTAAATGAATCAGATGTCCCATGTGGGCAATAGGGGCTATGGATATGGCCGTCTCTTTTCATACATATTACACTCCTTTAACTAGTAAAATGATAAATACATATTTATGCTCTATGTTCAATGACACAGGCGGAACTGTCAATATGTAGGTCGTGAATACACTTTTCTGAAAATCACTCAAATTTTAGTACAAAAGGCGAAAACATAGTATATAATGAATACAACTAGCCAATTCGTTTATTGTAGAATAGGAGGCTTACGATGGAGTATATCATCATTCCAATTATCCTACTATTAATATTAGCCATAGTAGGATTAATGATGCGAAGAAAACATACAACAATCATTTCTCAACTTGAAAATGAAAAATTACAAATACAAAACAATCCCATAAATGAGGAAATTTCCAAAGTTAAATCTTTAAACATGAATGGTGAAACAGAGGAAATGTTTGAACGGTGGCGTAATAGTTGGGATGAAGTCATCGATGTACATATGACAAAAATTGATTCGCTTCTATTCGACGCTGAAGATCAAATCAATCGTCTTCGTTTTAAAAGAGCAACGTTAATAGAACGTGAAATAGAAGATTATATTCTTAAGTGTGAAAAAGATAAAAATAAAATCTTAGAAGAACTTAATGAATTAATTGGCAGCGAAGAAAAAAACCGTATTGAAATTGAACAGCTAAAAGAATATTATCGTTCAGCACGTAAAACATTGCTTGCGCATCAACACTCATTTGGTGTCGCATTACCAGCACTTGAACAAAAATTAGAAGTATTTGTTCAAAAATTTGAAGAATTTGATGTACTCACAAGTGAAGGAAATTATTTGCAGGCACGTGAAATTGTCATTAACTTGAATCATGAATCCCAGCAAACATTCGAATACATTAATGACGTTCCTACTATTTTAACGGAACTACAAGTAAAGTTACCAGGTGCGATTCAAGAATTGCGCAATGGTCAACGTGAAATGGAAGAGCAATCGTACTATTTGCATCATTTAGAGTTAACAGAAGCGTTGGACAAACTGGAAGTTGAATTTGCAAAGTTAAAAGAAGAACTTGCGGAGCTGAATATAACAGTTGTCAAACCTCGAGTTGCAGAAATAAATGAAGAAATCGACCATTTTTATGACTTACTTGAAAAAGAAGTAATTGCTAAAAATTATGTAGACCAGAATTGTGAGCGATTGTTAGGTTCTATTACAAATGTTATAAGCTCAACTCGATTAGTAAGTGATGAAGCAACATTCGTTCAGCAAAGTTATCATCTAAATGAAAAAGATGCTGAAATTCCAAAGGCTGCTTTAAAACAATTAGAAGCACTCCAACGTCGCTATGATTTATTGGCAATACGAGTTGCTGAGGAGAAATCCGCTTATTCAAGTCTACAAGAAGAATTAATCGAAATTAGCGAAGAATTAGAGCGCATTCACGAAGAGCAAGGACATTTATCCAATACAATGAAAAAGCTACGCATTGATGAAAATAAAGCTCGTACACAAGTGGAAAACTTGAAAAAGACGCTTCAAGAAACAGATCGCCTGTTAAATAAGGCGAATATTCCAGGTATTCCTGAAGAGATGGATGCTCGTTTAGATGAGGCTGCAGAGCATATTTATGTTGTTATGCAAAGTCTTCAAGAAGTTCCACTCAATATGGGAACAATCCATAATAACTTAAATGCAGCAACTCTTTGCGTTGAGGATGTTCACGCGAAAGCACATGAATTGATTGAGAATGTTATGCTTATCGAACGTATCATTCAATATGGTAATCGTCATCGTGCAACGAACCCAAAATTAAACGCTCGTTTAAAAGAAGCGGAACAAGCATTCCATCAATACCGTTATGCGAAGGCTTTAGAAGAAGCTGGAACGGCGGTAGAGGAAATGGAGCCAGGTGCATTAAAACGCATTGAGGCAATTGTTGCGGAAGAGACGCTTACAAAGTCTTAAAAATGGAAATGAATAAACAATAATACAGCCACCTACATATTAGGTGGCTATTTTATTTTCTATTGTTACATTAGCTTTAGCAATACGTGAGATTCTAGTTTACTATTGGTAGTTTATTCAATAAATAGGTCATCAAAAAGAGATGGTAAATGACTAAATTACAATAATAGTAGTCAATCGCGACAGATTGCGTTATGATAAATACCGTTAAATCAACGTTTTGAAAGTGTGTGAAAAATAATGAAGGTTAATACAATTTATCTTGATAATAGTGCTACAACAAAGCCTTATAAAGAAGTAATGCAAACATTTATGGCAGTGAATGAACAGTATTATGCGAACCCTGCGTCAATTCATGCGATGGGTGTAGAATCAAATGAATTATTAATGCGTGCGCGTGAGCAAGTAGCAGATATTTTGAAGACTGACGCAAAAAATGTGCTATTTACTTCAGGTGGTACCGAATCTAATAACACAGCAATTATTGGTTTAGCACGAGGTAATACACATAAGGGTAAACATATTTTAACTACGGAAATTGAGCATCCTTCTGTGTTAGAATCGGTCAAACAGCTAGAAAAAGAAGGCTTTGAAATCGAGTATTTACGTGTCAATGCACAAGGCGTAATTTCATTAGATGAGCTAAAGGCAAAAATACGCAAAGATACTATTTTGGTGAGTATGATGCATGTAAATAATGAAATGGGAGCAATTCAACCTATTTTTGAAGCTGCTACAATTGTTCATACAGAAAGTCGAGCGGCATTTCATGTTGATGCAGTACAAAGCTTCGGTAAATTACCTTTAACTTTTAAAGGTGAGGAAGGTCCTGATTGTATTACAATCTCTGGGCATAAAATTCATGGCTTTAAAGGCTCAGGTGTCTTAGCATTCCAAAAAAAAATGCAATGGCAACCATATGCATTAGGTGGAGGACAGGAATTTGGCTTGCGTAGTGGTACAGTTGCTGTTCCACAAGCGGTAGCGCTGTCGAAAGCGGCTCGTATTGCAGTTGAAACAATGAATGAACGCCAAGAGAAATATCGTAATTGGCAACGGGAAATTCGGGCGGAGCTAGAGCAATTTGGTGATGTTGTGCATATTTTATCTACTCCAGAATGTGCGGCTCATATTTTATCATTTAGTGTTCGTGATTTAAAAGGTGAGGTACTGATAAATGCCTTACAAAAATATGGTGTCATTGTATCGACATCAAGTGCTTGTTCATCAAAGCAAACAAAAACAAGTCATGTTGTAGAAGCATTAAATATTGATGAACACTTTAAAAAGGGTGTTATTCGTGTTAGCTTTGGCGCACATGTAACTTCTGAAGACATCGCACAATTTATACAAGTTATTAAAAAAGTAATGATGGAACTAAAAGGAGAACTTTTATTATGATTTGGAAAGAAATATTAATTCGTTATGGCGAACTTTCTACAAAAGGACGTAACAAAATGGATTTTATCCGTCGTTTACGTGAAAATATTCGCTATGCATTTGCAGATTTAGGGCATTTACACATTCGTACAGAACGTGATCGTATGTTTATTGCCATTCAAGACGAGGCACAAATGAATGTTTTATTAGCAGGATTACCAAAAATATTTGGGATTCAATCATTTAGTCCAGTAGCTGCTTGTGACAAAGATATGGATGCCATGAAACAACTTGCGATTACGATTATGGATACATTTAAACATGAACAATTAACTTTTAAAGTTGAAGTTAAACGTACAGATAAAACATTCCCGTTAGATTCTCACAGTATACAGCGTGAAATTGGTGGACATGTTTTACCTCAATATCAAAACTTATCAGTAAAAGTGAAACATCCTGATGTAGAGCTACGTGTGGAAGTTCGCCACGATTCAACTTACATGATGGCGCAAGTGATTCCTGGCGCAGGTGGAATGCCAGTTGGCTCTAACGGAAAATCTTTATTAATGCTTTCAGGTGGAATTGATAGTCCTGTTGCAGGTTATTTAATGATGAAACGTGGTGTACGTCTAGAAGCAATTCATTTCTTTAGCCCACCATATACAAGCCAAAATTCATTGGAAAAAGTAAAAGTGCTAGCAAATGAGCTAACAAAATTCGGTGCAAGTATTCGATTACATGTAATTCCGTTTACAGAAATTCAAGTGCTTATTAAAGAAAAAGTGCCGTCAAATGTGTCAATGACTACAACGCGTCGTATGATGTTAAAAGTTGCAGATAAAGTACGTGAAGAAATTAATGCACTTGCTATTGTCACAGGGGAAAGTCTTGGACAAGTAGCAAGTCAGACGCTTGAAAGCTTAACAGCTATTAACGCAGTTACGAATACACCAATTTTGCGTCCTCTTATATCGAGTGATAAATTAGACATTATTGAAATTGCGGAGAAAATCGGCACATATGAAACGTCAATTCAGCCATTTGAAGATTGTTGTACAATCTTCACGCCTGCTAGTCCGAAAACGAAACCAAAGCTTGAAAAAGTAGAGCATTATGAAAGCTTTTCTGATTTTGAAGACCTAATTGAGCGTGCTGTAAAAAACCGTGAAGTGTACATTTTCCCGAAAAAAGACCAGCCTACAGATAAATTTGCAGATTTATTATAAAAAAATTACGTGCGTAACAAATAAATTCGTTATTGTTTTTCGTTTATTTAAAAACGCCATTTAATAAGAAGGAAACCGTCTCAAAAACGTATTTGGGACGGTTTTTTTTAATATTTACTAGCTTATTTCCTTTAGAGTTACATTTTACCTTTAATTTTTTCGTATTAAAAAACAAATATCGCACATTCTATATTCACAAGGAGGTGAGACAGACATGACAAACAACAATGGTAGTTCAAACAAGCTTGCAGTACCTGGTGTACAACAAGCACTTGATCAAATGAAATACGAAATTGCACAAGAATTTGGTGTTCAATTAGGAGCTGATGCTTCAGCTCGTGCTAACGGTTCCGTTGGTGGTGAAATCACTAAACGTCTTGTACAAATGGCAGAATCTCAATTAAAAGGTATGCCAAAAAACCAATAATTGCAGAATAAGCAATTATTGAACTTAAAACCAGTGACCGTAAAAGGCACTGGTTTTAGTTTGTTTAAATTTAGTTTTTTTATGCCATGACTTCTTGTATACATACGTGCAACAATGCAAATTACAAAGACAATGATTTGAAGGTTGAAACTGTTTTTTGAATATCATTGCTTTCGCAAATAGCTGAAATAACCGCTACGCCATCTGCACCTGCTTTAAAAACAGCAAGTGCATTGTTGCAGTCTATGCCACCAATTGCGACGATCGGCAATTGCGGATACATGTTTCTTGCTTGTTGTAAAAACTCAGTTCCACTAGGTGGTTTTGCATCGCTTTTGGACGTCGTTGCATAAATAGGACCAATCCCTACATAATCCGCTCCATATGTTAAAGCAATTTGTAATTCAGTGGCTGTATGAACCGAAACACCAAGAATCATTTGTCCAATTTTTTGTCGCACTAGTGAGATGGGATGGTCGTCTTGACCAATGTGAAGGCCATCTGCCTTAAGCTTTAGAGCAAGGTCGATATCATCATTCACAATAAAGGGAACGTTGTATTTTCTGCATAGGTTTTGACATTGACGTGCAAATTGTTCATAGTGCTCATTCGTCAATGCTTGTTGTCCTTTTTCACGAAACTGAAACATCGTAATGCCTGCTTGCAATGCGGATTCAAGTATTTCTAAAGGTTGTCTATTTTTTACGTTCGCTGTGCCCATTATAAAATAAAGCTGTAAATCACTACGTTTCATGAATGGTTACCTCACAAGTATCGAGAAATTTTTTGTAAGCAAAATGATTTGTCGGCCCATTGCCATTGCCAATCAATAAATCATGGCTAATGGCTAGCTGAATAAACTTTTTCGCTTCAATAATCGCTTGTTTTAAAGGCATTTTCTGACCGATAAAAGCGGTTAATGCAGCAGAAAATGTACATCCCGTTCCATGTGTATTTTTCGTTGCGATTCGAGTAGATTGCATAGAAAATGTTTTACCATCATTGAAGAATACATAATCTGTTGCAAAGTTATCATCCTGTAGATGACCACCTTTAATAATGACACATTGAACACCTAGCTTTAATAATGACTGTGCAGCTTGTTGGATGTCTGATAAATTGTGTATTTTGCTTGCTGTAAGCGTCTCCGCTTCAGGGATGTTAGGTGTGACGATTGTAGCAAGCGGTAATAGAGCGTTTTTTAACGCCTCAACTGCTTCTTGCTGTAATAAGTTTTCGCCACCTTTGGCGATCATTACAGGATCAACGATAAGTGGAATATTTAAATTAGACATAGCTCCTGCAATAGTATGAATTATATCTGAGGAGAAAAGCATGCCTGTTTTTATTGCACTAATTGAAAAATCCTCAAGCAGTGAATGAAGTTGTTTATTTACAAAAGCTTGATCAATTGGAAGCACCCCGCTCACACCTAAAGTATTTTGTGCTGTTAAAGCGGTAATAACGGATGTCCCGAATACATTTAATTCTTGGAAAGTTTTTAAATCAGCTTGAATACCAGCTCCACCACCGCTATCTGAGCCAGCTATTGTCGTCACAATATGCATTATTTTTCACCGTCCTTCGATAAACGGTGAAGCTCATTTAAGACGGACACTGCGAAATCACCATTATATGGCGCACAAGAAGCGGCATGTTCAGCAACTTTTTTATAGCTCGTTAATGTATGGCACAACTGAGTAAATGGCTCATTACCTGCCATATAAGCTGCACAGCAAATAGCACTTAACAAACAACCCGTCCCTGTAACTTCTGTCATGCGAGCGTTTCCACCAATAATCCATTTAGATTGCTCACCATCAGTAATAAAATCTTTTTCACCAGTTACAATGACAATGCACTTATATTTTTTAGAAATCTCTTGTGCTTTATCTTCAACAGATATGGAGCCGCTGCCACTATCCACACCTTTTTGTTGCCAATGAACATTAGCAATCGCGGCAAGCTCACCGATATTGCAACGAATAACAGCAAAGTGAACCGCTTCTAATAATTGCTGTACCGTTTGTTTACGTAAAGTTGTTGCCCCAACACCAACAGGGTCCAAAATCACAGGTATACCTAGCGCGTTTGCTTTTTTACCAGCAAGGAACATCGATTGTTTTGTACGGGTAGTAAGCGTGCCAATATTAATTAATAAGGCTGATGCAATCGATACCATTTCTTCAACTTCGGTTGATTCATCGGCCATGACAGGTGAAGCACCAATTGCTAATAATCCATTTGCTTGGAAATTGGCAACTACATAATTGGTAATACAGTGAATCAATGGCTGTCTTTTACGAATAGTTTGAAAAATCATCGTAGTCCTCCTTTTTTGGATGGACGTAAGCATGCAAAAAAGCTCTTTTTCGTGCGAAGTGTACACGTAAAAAGAGCTTATCATCAGTAATAAGATGTGTGTTGCTCCCTACGTCAGTATTAACTAACAGGTTCAAAGGGTCAGGTTTTACCTTCTCAACTCGTTATGAGTCCCCCTGCAATCATGAATTTTTTAGTTGTCCAAAATGTAACATACCTATTCTCAGTATTCAATAGCATTTTATCATTATCTGGAAAGCAGTGACTGATGCCATATAATAAACCATGATAATTGTCATGACTTTGTGAAAATAAGGTCCATCCATTGAAAATCATAAAAAATGAGTTTTATAATAAACCTAGCAATAAGGAGGCAGTTATTATGAAAAGACAGGATTTAATCGCACCAGAATGGTATAACATTGTTGAGGAGATTGAGAAGTATGCTCAGGACCCTTCTAAAAAAGCATTAATTGTTTATAACAATCATGAAGAAATTCAACATATTACATATGCAAATTTACTTGAAAAAGCAAATCAGGCGGCCCATGTATTTACTTCGCAAGGACTAACAAAAGGTGATGTGCTTTTAGTAATGGTTCCAAGATCTGTTGAGGCATATATCGTATACATAGCAGCATTGAAAGCGGGCTTAACGATTATTCCAAGCTCAGAAATGTTGCGCACAAAGGATATTGAATACCGCATTACACATGCAAATGCCAAAGGAATAATTGCTTACGAGCCATATATTGAGCAATTTGATGAAGTAAATAATCTAAAGGGTATTTTGCAATATGTAATTGGTCATGCGCATGCCCCATGGCAACCGTTGCTTGAAAAAATGGAGGAGCATCCTACAAACTATACGAATCCTACACCAACAAAAAGTACAGACACTGCTTTTTTAGCCTATACAAGTGGAACAACGGGCAATCCTAAAGCAGCTGTTCATACGCATAGCTGGGGTTATGCTCATTTACGGACAACAGCACCAAATTGGTTAGGTGTACAGGAAAATGATATAGTATGGGCTACTGCGGCACCTGGATGGCAAAAATGGATTTGGAGTCCGTTCCTTGCAACTTTAGGCAGTGGTGCAACAGCCTTTGTCTATAAAGGCAAATTCGATGCATCAACTTATTTGTCGTTGCTTGAAAAATTTAAAGTAAATGTATTATGTTGTACACCGACAGAGTATCGATTTATGGCAGCACTCAATAATTTACAGGATTATAATTTAAGCGAAATCCGCCAAGCAGTATCAGCGGGAGAACCATTGAATAGTGAAGTTGTAAAAGTGTTCATAGAAACATTTGATATCCAGGTTCGAGATGGCTACGGTCAAACTGAAAATACATTACTTGTAGGGACAATGGTTGGCATGGAAGCGCGCGTCGGGTCAATGGGGAAACCGACACCAGGAAATACAGTAGAAATAATCGACGACCTTGGAAATCCTGTGTCTGAAGGTGTAGTTGGGGATATTGCCGTGCATCGTGAAACACCTGCACTCTTTAAAAAATATTTCCAAGATCCCGAACGCACGAGCCTACAATTCCGCGGAGAATGGTATATAACAGGAGACCGTGCATATAAAGATGCCGATGGCTATTTTTGGTTTGAGGGCCGTGGAGATGATGTCATTATTTCTTCAGGCTATACAATAGGGCCATTTGAAGTAGAAGATGCATTAATGAAACACCCTACAGTAAAGGAAGCTGCTGTAGTTGCTAGTCCTGATGAAGTAAGAGGAAATATTGTGAAGGCATTTATTGTCCTGCATGAAGGTGAGACAGGGGATAATACGCTTATTAAAAAGTTACAAAACCATGTGAAATTAATGACTGCCCCATATAAATATCCACGAGCGATTGAATTTGTAGATGCTTTACCGAAGACTGCATCGGGTAAAATTCGTCGTGTCGAATTACGCCAACAAGAAAAAGCTCTTTATACACATCAATAAATATTTCCTAGGAAATAAAGGCGAATAATCAAAGTTCATGTTTTATTATGAACTTTTGATTTTTTGTTGTAGCCTCATTTATTTATAGTAAAATAATAAACAACAGAACATTTTTACATAAAAATTGCTTAAAAGTGAAACGTTTTGGAAATTTAGACGTATAACGTGTTGAGGAGGCGTTTGTATGAATGTGAAAAGGTGGATAGCCTTGGCTATAGCTGCTGTGTTGTTAGTATTTTCATTAGGAATTAATACGATTTTTGCAATATTTAAATCAGACTTCTTTAGTAATTTTGACAGCATTGTCGCTGGAAATAATTTAGATGTTTATGAAACTGTTATTGAAGGTGAAGATTACAGTAAGCGGATTGCCTATTTAAAAGTTGATGGAACGATTCAAGATGTTGGATCGAACACATTATGGCAAACCGTAGCTTATGATCACCAGTTTTTCTTAAATCAATTGGACAATATTTTATATGATGATTCAGTACAAGGTATTGTGCTAAGTGTAAATTCACCTGGTGGTGGCGTAAAGGAATCGGCAGAAATTTATAAAAAACTGTTGCAAATTAAAGAGGAACGTCAAATTCCAATTTACGTTTCAATGGATTCGATGGCTGCTTCTGGTGGATACTATATTTCTGCACCAGCGGATAAAATATATGCCCATCGTGATACGATAACAGGTTCGATTGGTGTAATTATGCAATCTATTAATTATCAGGAACTTGCAGAAAAAGTAGGCGTGAAATTTGAAACGTTTAAATCTGGGCAACATAAAGACATGCTTAGTCCAACACGTGAAATTACTGAAGAAGAACGTGCTATGATGCAGGATATGATTAATGAATCATATGAAGAGTTTGTTGATATTGTGGAACAAGGACGCAATATGTCTGAAGCGGACGTGAAAAAAGTAGCGGATGGTCGAATACTTGGCGGTACAAAGGCACTTGAAGCAGGCTTAATCGATGAAATTGGCGATGAGCAAGCAGCTATTGCAGCTTTACGTCAAGATTATGGTTTAGAAGATGCCGTCTTATTTGAATACAGTTATGATCAAGGTGGTCTACCGTCAATAATTGGTATGAAAGTAAGCTCTCTTTTTGGCCCATCAGCTGAAGAAAAAATGCTAATGAAAATTATGACAGAATACAAGGCACCGAAAATGATGTACTTATATGGTGAATACTAAGGAGGGCATACCATGACAAACAATGAATTCGTTTTGCAAGGGACACCCTCAATTGAACAACAATTGCTAAATAAGGAAAACACACCAATAGTGACTACGAAATATGATTTAAAGACGGCAGGATTTTGGGTGCGCTTTTGGGCATTTATCCTAGATGGATTAATTATTTCAGCTGTTGTAGGAATCGTAGTTAATCCGATATTTTACTTAATGGACTGGTCGTTATCGGATTCAATTTGGTATGCACCTATCTCCATTATTTCAGCTATTCTCTATTACTGTTATTTTGTATTGATGACAAAGTTTTTAGGGCAAACGTTGGGGAAAATGGCTTTCGGGTTACGTGTTGTTTCACTACAACATGACAAACTTACATGGTCAGACGTGCTGTTCCGTGAATGGATTGGTCGCTTAATTAGCAACATAATTATGCCACTTTATATTTTTGTTGCGATTTTACCTGACAACCAAGGCATACATGATTATTTTGCCGATACTACGGTTGTCCATGAAAAGGTATATGTAGCGAAAGAAACAGCACAACCTGTTGCACAACCGACAGCACCCATTCAGGAAAATACAAAAGAGCCTGAAAAGATAGAGGAGAAACCTGAAGAATCTTGAGCAGGTAAGGATTTGAATTTCTTTCTTATGCAATTTGTATAGGCCATTAATTGTTTGTAGCGATAGCGATGCCTCCTGCGGGAACAGCACAAAACGTTAGATGCAACAGGCGGCGCGATTAGCGACGGTTGCGGCTTACATTGTGCCCGCGGAAAGCACCGCCATCGCGCACAACAATGAATAGAAAAGTGTTAGATTGATTGCAGTCATTCTAACACTTTTTCTTTTGTAATTTGAAATGCAAATAGGTCTTATAGTGCAACAATTACAAAGTTTACACTATGATAAGCTGTCCTAGTTGCAATTAATTCCCTACATTTAGTAAGATTATGTACATATGATGATTAGGAGGCGTTTTCATGGCACAAATTACATTTAAAAAAGGTCCAGTAACACTTATTGGTAACGAAGTAAAGGTTGGAGACCAAGCACCAGATTTCACAGTATTAGCAAATGATCTATCACCTGTTTCTTTAAAGGATTCAGAAGGTAAAATTCGTTTATTTAGTGTTGTCCCATCTTTAGATACAGGCGTATGTGATGCACAAACACGTCGTTTTAATGAAGAAGCTGCAAATTTAGGGGATAACGTAGTAATATATACAGTATCTGTTGACCTGCCATTTGCACAAAAACGTTGGTGCGGTGCTGCGGGAATTGATGCTGTTCAAACAGTTTCAGATCATCGCGATCTATCATTCGGTGAAGCATATGGTGTATATATTAAAGAATTACGTCTTCTAGCACGTGCAGTTTTCGTGGTAGATGCAGCTGGAAAAGTAACTTATGTCGAGTATGTACCTGAGGCTACAGATCATCCAAACTACGAAGCAGCAATTGCAGCAGTTAAAGCACTAGCATAATTTGCTTCTTTTAGGCTAAGATAATACTAGACAAAAGGGCTGTGACAGAGTTTGTCACGGCTCTTTTCTGCGTGAAAGGAAGTTATGTATGGAAAAGATTGAAAAACTATTTGGCATGCTAAATGAGCATGCGGAAAAAATAGAAAAAGAGCAAAATACGACGTTATTAGAAGGTATACTTGATGGACTAGAGGCTTGGCTTGATGGAGATGTAGATTTCTCACAGCAAGGTACAACGAAAGAAGATGTGCGCAAGTCCATTCAAATTGCAATTTTAAAAGGTATGCGTAAAGGTTCACAGCCGAATCATCAAATGACACCAGATACGCTTGGTCTTTTAGTTGGCTATTTCGTGGAACAAATTTTTGCGGATCAATTAGCAAAAGAAAAACTAACAATGCTAGATCCAGCAGTTGGTACTGGTAACTTACTGTTAACGGTCATGAATTTACTCGATGGAAAAGTAGAGGCATCTGGAGTAGAGGTAGATGAGTTATTGATCCGATTAGCCGCAGCAACAGCAGATTTAACAGAGCAGCCAGTTTCTTTATATCGTCAGGATGCATTACAAGACCTATTAGTAGATCCTGTAGATGCCATTGTTTGTGATTTACCAGTCGGTTACTATCCGAATGAGGAAGTGGCGTTAGATTATGAGCTTTGTGCATCTGAGGGAATGAGTTATGCGCATCATTTATTTATTGAACAATCTATTAATTATACGAAAGATGGGGGCTATTTATTTTTCCTAGCTCCGACGCATCTCTTTGAATCTGAACAGTCTAAGCAACTGCATAAGTACATTCAAAAGCACGCATGGATACAAGCAATTATTCAATTGCCAGATACGATGTTTGCTAATAAATCACTTGAAAAGAGTATTGTTATTTTACAAAAACAAGGGGAAGCTTTTAAAGCTCCAAAAGAAGTACTGTTGGCAAAAGTTCCAAATATGCAAAATAAACAAGCGCTTGCGATGTTCTTTGAAAAAGTGAAAATGTGGCAAGAAGGGAAATAATAAAAAAGGTATCCAAATTTGGATACCTTTTTATGTATTGCATTATTAAGCTTCTGGTGTACGAATAACTAGAACGTCACAATTTGCTGAACGTACGATTGCTTCAGAAACGGAACCGATTAGGAAGCGTTCTACTGCATTTAAACCAGTAGCGCCACAAATAATTAAATCTGCATCTACAATTTTAGAAAGTTCTTTTGTAATAATATTTTTAGGAGATCCATACTCAATTATAAGGTTTACGTTTGCTAAGCCTTCATCTTCAGCTTGTTTTTTATAACCATTTAATAATTCTTCTGAGAAAGCTTGTGCGCGTTCAGCGATTGAACGATCATATGCTTCAATAGCAGCGAATGAACGCGTATCAATAACGTTTACTAGGTTTAATACGGCACCTTCGTTACGTTTAGCAACGTCGATTGATTTACGAAAAGCGTACTCCGCTTCTTTAGAACCGTCTACTGCAACTACAATGCTTTTATAATGATTAGCCATTTGTATTACCTCCCTATTTGTATAATGTAATTATACCAAATCATTTTCTAAAGGAAATACTTTCCGTAGAAAATTTGTGAATAAGTAAAGGCGTTTACTATGAAATACCTTAATTCGCTCCATTAGTAGTAATATTTAGTATTTTAAAAATGTTATGAATTTAATTAGTATTTGCTTTAATTAAAGCATTTTTTTCACTTGTTTGGTAAGATGGAAGTGCAAAGGGGTCATCATCTACGAGAAATCGTATTTTGATGAAATATTGCTTAGTTCATAGGTTATGAAAGGGGATTGGAAATATGAAGATTGGTATTCCAAAAGAAATTAAAAACAACGAAAATCGCGTAGCAATGACACCAGCTGGGGTTGTCTCATTAACGCATGCTGGTCACGAAGTGTATATTGAAGCGGGTGCGGGTATTGGTTCGAGCTTTACAGATGCAGATTACGTGGCAGCGGGTGCACACATTGTTGCATCAGCAAAGGAAGCATGGGCTCAAGAAATGATTTTAAAAGTAAAAGAACCCGTAGCATCGGAATACGATTACTTTTATGAAGGACAAATCTTATTTACCTACTTACATTTAGCGCCTGAGCGTGAGTTAACGCAGGCATTAATAGATAAAAAAGTTGTAGGTATCGCCTATGAAACAGTACAACTTGCAAACGGCTCCTTGCCTTTATTAACACCAATGAGTGAAGTGGCAGGTAAAATGGCAACGCAAATTGGTGCGCAGTATTTAGAAAAAAATCATGACGGTAAAGGGATTTTATTAGGTGGCGTATCAGGTGTACAACGCGGAAAAGTTACTGTAATTGGTGGCGGAATTGCTGGTACCAATGCTGCAAAAATCGCTGTTGGTATGGGGGCAGATGTAACGGTCATTGATTTAAGTCCAGAACGTCTACGTCAATTAGAAGATATGTTTGGTCGCGATGTACAAACGCTTATATCTAATCCTTACAATATTGCAGAATCAGTGAAAAGCTCCGATTTAGTTGTAGGTGCTGTTCTAATTCCTGGTGCAAAAGCACCGAAGCTAGTATCGGAAGAAATGATTCAATCAATGCAGCCTGGTTCTGTTGTCGTTGATATTGCTATTGACCAAGGTGGAATTTTTGCGACATCTGATCGTGTAACAACACACGATGATCCAACGTATATTAAGCATGGGGTAGTACATTATGCTGTTGCGAATATGCCAGGTGCTGTGCCACGTACGTCAACGATTGCTTTAACTAATAATACAATTCCATATGCGCTACAAATTGCAAACAAAGGCTATAAGCAAGCATGTATTGATAATCCAGCATTGAAAAAGGGTGTTAATGCATTAGATGGACATATTACTTATCAAGCAGTCGCAGAAGCACAAGGCTTGCCATATGTGAATGTTGATGAATTAATTAAATAAAAATCAAGTACTATAAAATAAATAGGCGGTTGATACCGTTACGAGTAGACGGATTTAAAAAAGTGTTAGATTGATAGTCAATCTAACACTTTTTTGCTATGCCGTTGATGTCCGCTACGGCGGTCGCTTTCCGCGGGCACACCGTAAGCCGCAACCCTCGCTAACGCGCGGATTGTTGCGTCTTACTATGCGTGCGTTCCCGCAGGAGTCGCCGCCTTCGCTACCATCAACTAGTGCACTCTGTTAATTTTTAATTTATTGCAAGGAAAAAATAGCTAATGATATGTCCCTGCTTCTTTTTGCTATGGCGTTGATATCCGCTACGGCGGTCGCTTTTAATGTGTCCGCCCTCTACATTGTATTTCTATCTGTAAAAAACGTTGTCAATTACAGGACAATTAAGTCTTTAGGGAATTTTGTTAAAACTTCCACTCCATCTTTTGTGACTACAACATCATCTTCAATACGTACACCAGTCACATCTGATTTGTATACACCTGGCTCGATTGTGAACACCATGCCTTCTTCCATTACCATGTCATTTGCGCCCGTAACTGATGGGAATTCATGTACGGAAATACCAAGTCCATGACCTAGTCGATGCGTGAAATATTCTCCATAGCCTGCATGAGTAATTGTGTCGCGAGCAATTTTATCTAAGTCCATTGCACGTACACCAGGTTTTACTGCCGCAATTGCATTTGAATTAGCTGCTAATACAGCATTATAGATTGCTTTTTGTGCTTCAGAAGGTTCTCCAAATGCGACTGTACGTGTGATGTCTGAGCAATACCCATCGTAAATTACTCCTAAGTCAAATAAAATCATATCGCCTTTTTCGACTTTACGAGCGCCTGGTTTTCCATGTGGTGAAGCTGATTTAGGACCACTTAATACCATTGTCTCAAAGGACATCTTACAACCCTTTTCTTGAATAGCACTTTCGATAGCTGTTAAAATTTCCATTTCAGTTTTACCTTCAGCAATTTCTTTACAGCCTACTTCAATTGCATAATCAGCAAGTTGTGCAGCTTTGCGAAGCTTGTTTAACTCATCTTCATCTTTAATTACACGCATTGCATTAATTTTTTCATCTAGACGTACAAAAGTTGCTTGTGGAAATGATTGCTGTAAAGCTTCTAAACGCTCAACAATAAGTTGTGCTTTTTCAATAGCAAACGTTAACGGATTTACATTACGAGCAATTATTGCTTGTGCAAGAATATCCATAGCATTATCTGTATCTTGGTGGCCGATGACTTCATATGACCAACCTGCAGCTTTTGCATCAGGAATCTCCATTTGTGGACAAATTAAAAAAGGCTCAGCCTCTTTAAAAATCATCACTCCTAGTAATCGTTCATGGGGGTTGCTTTTGAAACCAGATACGTAAAAGACATTATCGGGAGTCGTAACGAAAGCAGCATCGATTTGATTTTTTTGTAAATAGTTTTGGATTTCTTGTACTTTTGACATCATCCATTTCCTCCTCATATTGCACCTAGTTTGCTGATCTAGCCTATAGCGACACGCCTTCATATGGCTTCAATTATTTAAGTGAAAGCAGTGCAATGTTTACTAGTGCCCACTATTGAAAGTAAAGCACGGCGTGGTTTTTCTCGGCATTCGAAATGTCGAGAAAAGATGTGCACTATACACTTTTCATATCCTGTTTAAGCATATCAAAAAAAGGGAAAAAGCGCATGGATAGCGAATTAAAAGATGGAGCAAATATTCAATTATCAGGAGGAACGATTAATGCAAATTAGTTATCATGGACATTCTGTCGTTAAAATTCAAACAAATGGTAAAACAATTTTAATTGACCCTTTCATTAATGGAAATAGCCAAACCGATTTAAAGGTTGCAGAAGAAGCACCAGATATTATTTTGCTTACACATGGGCATAATGACCATGTGGGGGATACTGTGGAGCTTGCAAAGAAAAAGGATGCACTCGTTATTGCACCGAATGAGTTGGCAAACTGGATTTCTTGGCAAGGAGTGAAAGCGCATCCAATGCATATAGGGGGAGCAAAAGAATTTGATTTTGGAAAGGTGAAATTTACACAGGCTTTCCATGGCTCTTCTTATGTAACAGAAAACAATGAAATTATTTATATGGGTATGCCTGCAGGCGTTTTACTGTTTATCGAAGGATTAACAATTTATCATGCGGGTGATACAGCACTATTTAGTGATATGAAATTAATTGGAGAGCGTCATCCAATTGATGTAGCGTTTTTACCAATTGGTGATAATTTTACGATGGGACCTGAAGATGCAGCATGTGCAGTATCATTTTTAAAGCCAAAAATGGTTGTACCAATTCATTATAATACATTCCCTCCGATTGAACAGGATCCGCAAATTTTTGCTAATTTAGTACAAAATGCAGAAGTTCAAATTTTAAAAGCGGGCGAAAAAGTAAACTGTTCCTAATCATTTGAGGTGCTGTACTATAATGTTTGACACCACGTGCGTAGTTGAAATAATGGGAAACGTAAAACATTTTACACCTTTATACTCAATATTTTTGCAAAAAATATGGTACACTAATAACAGAATTCATTGCTTGAGAAATAGGTGATATTTTGTCAACAAAACATGAGAAGATTTTACAATACATCGAATCACTACCCGTGGGCGATAAAATTTCGGTACGACAAATTGCAAAGGAAATGCAAGTGAGTGAAGGAACGGCTTACCGTGCTATTAAAGAAGCGGAAAATCGTCGTCTTGTAAGTTCTATTGAGCGTGTCGGAACAATTCGTATTGAGAAGAAAAAGAAAGAAAATATCGAACGATTAACATTTGCGGAAATTGTTAATATTGTAGATGGCCAGGTACTAGGTGGTAAAACTGGTCTACATAAAACATTAACAAAATTTGTAATCGGCGCGATGCAATTAGAAGATATGATGCGTTATACAGATGCAGGTAGCTTACTGATCGTCGGAAACCGTTTTAAAGCTCATGAAAATGCGCTTCGAGCAGGTGCAGCTGTATTAATTACAGGTGGATTTGATACAACGGATGACAATAAACAGCTTGCCGATTCATTGGATTTGCCGATTATTTCAACTAGTTACGATACTTTCACCGTAGCAACGATGATTAACCGTGCGATTTATGACCAGTTAATCAAAAAAGATATTTTATTTATTGAGGATATTTTCGTGCCAATGACCGAAACATCTGTGCTCCACAATGATGAAACGATTCATCATTTCCAAAAATTAAATGAGCGTACAACGCATGGTGCCTTTCCTGTAGTAACTGCTATGAATAAGCTAGTAGGAATGATTACGGTGAAAGACGTCATTGGTAGGGAAGAGGACGAGCTAATTGAAAAAGTGATGACGAAAAATCCAATTGCTGGATCAATGAAAATGAGCGTCGCTTCCGCAGGGCATCGAATGATTTGGGAAGGGATCGACCTACTGCCGATTGTAAATGACGATAATGTTTTACAAGGGGTAATTAGTCGACAAGATGTGCTAAAGGCGTTGCAGCTTGCACAAAGACAGCCTCAACACGGTGAGACTATAGATGATTTAGTGAAAAATGAAATGAAAGTGCTTGGCGATGAAGATTTAATCGTGGAGTTTAAAGTGACACCGCAAATGACAAACCAATATGGGGCTATTTCTTATGGAGCATTTACAACGTTACTAGCCGAAGTTGGATCATTTGCATTAAAGCGTCGTAAACGTGGCGATGCAGTTGCAGAAAACATGACAATTTATTTCATCAAGCCTGTTCAAATGGAGAGCACGCTTACTGTCAAACCTCGCATATTAGATATGAGCCGTAAGTTCGTAAAAATGGACTTTGAAGTATTTAATGAGCAAATGCTTGTCGGTAAGGCAATGATGATGTTCCAGCTATTGGAGCGTTAAGCAGACAAAAAGGGATGACCTAGGCAAATACTAGGTCATCCCTTTATTAGTTTTTTGCAATTATATGTGTACTGCAGTGTAATTGTTATCGATTAATTCGAAATTCTTCATCAACAAACTGACCATAATGTCGGGCCTTTTTAATATTTTCCACAACAACAAAGATGCCTAACACGACAAGAATTGCTACAATGATAAATGTAAACGTTCCAGGGAATAAGTATGCTTGATTCAATGCAAATGCAAGAATAAAAGAACCAAAACCTATATTCGACTTACTTTTGTACCAATTTTTAGCAATAGGCAATGGTGAACGGAACTGTTTTGTTTTAAAATAAAAATAAAAGACAAATGATATAATTATGGCAAACACAAAAATTAAATTGAGCATAGTAAACCTCCTAGCATAACTAGACATTATTGTAACGATTATTGAGGAAAAATGCTAACGGTTATTACTATCATTTTGGGGGAAATCACTTTGAAAAGACAAATCATCGACACAATTGCTTCATATGAGACAATCGTTATTCATCGACATGTGCGTCCAGATCCAGATGCGTATGGATCACAATTAGGCTTAAAAGAATTAATTTTAGCAAATTATCCAGAAAAGAAAGTGTATGCTGTTGGTGAGCATGATACATCCTTGTCGTTTTTAGCTGAACCTGATCAAATAGCGGATGATGTATATGAAAATGCGCTGGTTATAGTAACAGATACGGCGAATACAGAACGTATTGACGATCAGCGCTATACAAAAGGCAAAATGGTCATAAAAATCGATCATCATCCTAATGACGATCAATACGGCGACTTATTGTGGGTAGATACAACTGCTAGTTCTTGCAGTGAGATGATCTATGTGCTATTTGAAGAGGGGAAAGAAATCGCTGATTGGAAACTTTCAGATGCAGCCGCACGATTATTATTTGCTGGAATTGTTGGAGACACAGGTCGTTTTCAATTCCCAAGCACGACTGTAAAAACATTCAAAGTTGCAGCGGAACTTATTACATATAACTTTGATCGAAATCAAATTTTCGATGGGATGTATGAAATGGAGCAAAAGCTATTAACGTTACAAGGATATATTTATCAAAATTTTGTTATGGATGAAAACGGTGCAGCGCATGTAAAGCTGACAAAAGAATTACTTGCTGAATTCAATGTTGTACCATCTGAAGCATCGCTTTTAGTGGGCTGCCTCGGCAGTGTAAAGGGGATTTGTGCATGGGTAATCTTCATCGAAGAGGAAGACCAAATTCGTGTTCGTTTACGCTCTAAAGGACCGATTATTAACACTTTAGCGAAGGAATTTAATGGTGGCGGTCATCCACTTGCTTCTGGTGCAACTGCTTACTCATGGCAAGAAGCAGAAATTGTCACTGCACGTTTAAAAGAAATTTGTAAGGCATATTAATAAATTTTGAAAGGCAGGGATTCTTTTGACACATGTATATACACAAATGCATACGAGCGCGGATTTATTAAAAAGCACGATTCGGCTTGAACAATTGATCCCTTTTTTACAAGAACAAAATACGCAGGCCTGTGCAATTGTCAATTCGAAATTGTACGGGCTTTTACCTTTTTGTAAAGCGATGCAGCAGGCAAATATGCACGCGGTAATAGGGCTTTCGGTGAAGGTACAATGGGATAATAACATAATACCGCTCGTGTTGTATGCACAAACACAGCAAGGCTACCAGCATCTTTTAAAGATTAGTAGTGCTGTTTCTATTCGAGAAGACGAGGTATTGCCTTGGAGATGGCTTGAAGGCTATGCAAAGGGCTGTATAGCGTTGCTTTCGGCGAATGATATAGCGGAAATAGTAGAATGGGCAGAAATAACAAGTGCTTTACAACAAGTATTTGGTAAGCGTCTATATGTAGGAATGGCAAGACCAGGTGGCATAATAGCAGACAATGAAGCTATGATTTCACAGTGGTGCGAGACAAAAGGTATTTTAATTGTAGCTACACAGCGTTGTTATTTTTTACGACCAGAGGATCATTTTGCATATGAAGTTGCTAGAGCTATTGATACAGGGGAAAAGCTTCAAGATACGATGCTAACAGCTCATTTAGAAAACTATTATGCGCCGACTGAGGAGCAGTGGAAGAGTTGGTTTTCAAATCGCCCTGAATGGATTGAGGCAAGTGTCGATATGTTAGCTAGCTGTGTTGCAAAAATTCCTGAAATGCATGTTCAAATGCCAAAATTTCCGCTACAAGAGGGTGAAACAGCCGAAAGTTTGCTTGTAAAAGAAACGTTTTCAGGATTAGCTAATCGTTTAAAACTAACAGAGGTTCCAGCAATTTATCGAGATAGACTGCAATATGAGTTAGAAATTATATGCTCAATGGGCTATGCTGATTATTTTTTAATTGTTGCAGATTTTATGCGTTATGCCAAAGAGCATCGCATTTTAACTGGGCCAGGTCGTGGTTCTTCAGCAAGTTCACTAGTTGCATTTAGTCTTTCTATCACACAGGTAGATCCACTTGCCTACGGATTATTGTTTGAACGATTTTTGAATCCTGAACGTGTAACATTACCCGATATTGATATTGACTTTGTTGACAGCAAAAGACAACAAGTAATTCAATACGTTGCACAAAAATATGGCAAGGCTAATGTTGCGCAAATCATTACTTTTGGTACTTTATCAGCGAAAGCAGTGGCGAGAGATGTAGCGCGTGTTTTTGGTTTTGATGCTGAAGTGATGGAAAAAATATCGAAAATGATTCCAAACAAACCAGGCATAACGTTGCAAAGAGCTGTAGCAGAATCCCAAAGCTTTCAAAGTTGGTTGGCTGAAGATGAATACCATCGACGTTGGCTTGACATAGCTCTAAAATTAGAAGGTTTGCCGAGAAATTCCTCTACCCATGCGGCTGGCATTGTATTAGCGCCAACGCCATTAGTAGATACAGTTCCAATTGAGGATGGACATGAGGGAATTTATTGTACCCAGTGGCCGATGGGAGATGTAGAAGCAAGTGGTCTTGTAAAGATGGATTTTTTAGGGTTGCGTAATTTAACCATTTTAGAGCAAGTACGTTGGTCTATTTACAAAGCAGGGGGACCATGGATAGAGTTTGACCTAATCCCTATGCATGACGAGCTTACCTTCCAACTGCTTCAAAAAGGAGATACAGTAGGTATTTTCCAATTAGAATCAGATGGCATGAAAGAGGCATTACGTGATATTCATCCAACACATTTTTCAGATATTGTTGCAGTCAATGCTCTTTATCGTCCAGGGCCGATGGAATTCATTCCTGTTTATGCAAGAAGAAAGGCGGGGCAAGAACGTGTAACGATGCCACATCCGTTATTGGAGCCGATATTAAGTGAAACATATGGCGTCATTGTCTATCAGGAGCAAATTATGCAAATTGCAGCGACGATGGCTGGTTTTACGATGGGGCAGGCGGACTTATTACGTCGGGCAGTTAGTAAAAAAAATCGTGATATATTAGAGGAGCAACGTACTGCCTTTGTAGATGGCGCATTGAGGCAAGGTTTTGATCGGCGAGATGCAGAGGGCGTCTACGAGCTAATTGTACGCTTTGCCGACTATGGCTTTGCAAAAAGCCATGCGGTTGCCTATAGCGTCATCTCGTATCATATGGCGTATTTAAAGGCTCATTACCCGCAAAGCTTTTATGCAGCATTATTAACCAATGCAACAGGGAATGTAGAAAAAATTCAACAGCTTGTTGCGGAAGCGAAGGAAAAAGGAATGGCGTTTTATCCGCCATCTTTATTGCAAAGTACTAAATTCTTTAAGGTGGAAAAGGATGGCATTCGTTATAGCTTATCGGGCATAAAAGGTGTACCGCACACATTTATAGAGAAATTAGTGACGTTGCGTAAAACGAATCCAGAGGCACTTCATAATTTATTTGATTTGGCTGTCGCTTTAAGTGCACAACATTTTAAACCGAATATTATGGAATCCTTAGTTCGTGCAGGGGTGCTTGATTATTTAGAGAAGGATCGTGCTGTACTGGTGGCCACTTTAGAGGCAGCATTAAAACAGGCAGAGCTTGTGCGTCCAACAGAGGATGTCGATATAGAAACGGCGACCGCTTTTAATTTTGGGAAACCGAAGTATATGCAAGCTGAAGCGATGTCTCAGAAAGAAAAGCTTCAGCATGAGAAAGAAAGTTTAGGCTTTTATATTTCTGCGCATCCTGTTTCTGAAGCAAGAAGTTACTGGGGAGAAGGTACTGTAACCTGTGCTGACCTGAAGTATACACGTGAAGGGACGTATGTAAAAATGATTGGCTTGATTGAGGAAGTGAAAAAAATAAGGACAAAAAAAGGAGAGCAAATGGCCTTTGTCCAACTCCAAGATGAATTTGGAATCGTATCAGTAACCTTATTTCCACAAGTCTTTCAACTCGTTCAAGATATCTTAATAGAAGATGAACTGCTGTATATTGAGGGTACTCTTGAAAAACGTTTTGGTAAATCGCAAGTGAAAGTAAAACATGCACAATCGACTAAAAAAATATGAAATTAAACAAGATTTTAGAAACTGCATAGAATTTTATGCAGTTTTTTCTTTACTTTTAAACAGTTATTTTGTAAGATGTAGTCAATGCTAAAAAAGTGGTCAGACCACTTTTTGATAACGGGAGTTAATCATATGGATAAACAAACCGAACAAAAAAAAGTGTTTTTAGAAATCGTTCAGCAATTACGTCAACTTATTCGAATGGAAAAAATTCAAGCTGGAGAGAAGCTTCCTTCTGAACGTGTTTTATCAGAAAGGTTAGGTGTTGGGCGCTCTTCTGTCAGGGAAGCACTGCGCAGTTTAGAGTTACTTGGACTCATTGAAACGCGACACGGTGGAGGTACATTTCTTGCCTCAACACATAAGCACCAGCTTGTAGAAGTTCTGTCGATGTTTATATTAGAAGATGAAAAATCAAAAAAAGATGTCGAATTAACGCGACAAATTCATGAAAAGGAAGCAATTCGCGTAATAAGTTGTACAGAGATTCTTCGTACACTACCTGTGTGGGATAGTTTTTTTGTGAAGCTGGAAATTGAAGGAACAGTAAATTGTCGTGATGTATTGCGAGAACTATTAGTTACATCAGGCAATCGGCTTTCGCTGAAAATCTGGTTTCAACTTGCAGCATATGACGGTGACCGTTTAAATCGAAACTCAACGGAAGATGAAAAACTAATCCTTCAAACGATGTTGAAATCGATGCAACTTGGCTATGAAAAAGAAGCATTACTAGCTTACGAGCAGTGGATGGGTACTGGTCAAACTTTTTAGACAATAAAGGGGGAGTCAAACATGGCAATACGCGACATATTTAACGCAAATCGAAAAAAGAAACAGGATGGTCAGGAAAAGGCATTTCCAGAAGGACTCATGACAAAGTGTCCAGAATGTCGTCATATCCAGTTAACAAAAGAATTAGAAAAGCATCATAAAGTATGCTCGAAGTGTGAACATCATTTTAAAATGACTGCCCAAGAGCGTGTGGATTATTTCTTAGACGAAGGATCATTTGTTTCGATGGACGATCATTTACAAACAAGTAATCCACTTAATTTCCCTGCTTATGTAGAGAAAATTAATGCAGACCAACAAAAAACAGGTCTAAATGAAGCTGTATTGACAGGTTTAGGTACGCTTGATGGAGAAGATGTTGTAGTAGCGATAATGGATTCACATTTCCGTATGGGATCAATGGGCTCTGTTGTTGGAGAAAAAATAACACGTGCTGTTGAAAAAGCAACTGAATTAGGTGTGCCGTTTATCATTTTCACTGCAAGTGGGGGAGCACGAATGCAAGAAGGTGTACTTTCTTTAATGCAAATGGCGAAAACAAGTGTTGCTTTAAAACGTCATAGCAATCAAGGATTGTTATTTATTTCTATATTAACGCACCCTACTACTGGTGGTGTATCTGCAAGCTTTGCCTCTGTGGGGGATATCAATATTGCAGAACCTCAGGCACTAATCGGCTTTGCGGGAAGACGTGTAATCGAAGAAACGGTAAGAGAAAAACTACCGAATGATTTCCAAACTGCAGAATTTTTATTAGAGCATGGTCAACTAGATGCCATTTTCCATCGCAAAGATTTACGGAAACAAGTAGCTATGCTTGTAAAAATGCATACGAAAGGTGGCGTGCAACATGTCTAAAAATTTAGCTTTTGAAGAACCTGTAGTACAATTGCGTGAAAAAATTGATGAATTAAAAACGATTGCTGCTGAAGCGGACGTAGATATGTCGGGAGAAATTGAAAAGCTAGAAACGCGTTTAACGCAACTCGAGCAATCAATCTATGCCAATATGAAGCCTTGGGATCGCGTGCAAGTGGCAAGACATCCTGAACGCCCAACAACGCTACAATATATTGAGGCAATGTGTGAAAACTTTATTGAATTACACGGAGATCGTACATTTGGAGATGATGCAGCGATTTTAGGTGGAATTGCTCTATTTGAAGGACAACCAGTCACAATTATTGGACACCAACGTGGTAAATCTACAAAAGAAAATATTCGTCGTAATTTTGGGATGCCACATCCAGAAGGTTATCGTAAAGCGTTACGCTTAATGAAACAAGCAGAGAAATTTAATCGTCCGATTATTTGTTTTATAGATACAAAAGGTGCCTATCCTGGTAAAGCAGCAGAAGAGCGTGGTCAGAGTGAGGCGATAGCTCGTAATTTAGTAGAAATGGCGGGTTTATCTGTACCAGTCATTAGCATCGTTATTGGAGAAGGCGGTAGTGGTGGCGCACTAGCTCTAGGTGTAGCAAATCGCGTTTACATGTTAGAGAACTCTACCTATTCTGTTATTTCTCCAGAGGGTGCTGCTTCAATTTTATGGCGTGATGGTAGCCTTGCTAAGCAAGCAGCTGAGGCAATGCGTATTACTGCACCTGATTTAAAAGAGCTTGGTGTGATTGATGGTATTATTCCAGAGATTACTGGTGGAGCACATCGTAATGTGGCGAAGCAGGCTATCTATATAAAAGAATGTATTAGTGACACACTAAAAAAATTAAATACTTTAAATGGTGAGCAATTAATCGATGACCGATATGATAAATTTAAAAAAATCGGACAATATATAGAAGTATAGGCAAATCCCATAGCAATGCTTTGAAGGTCTAATTCGTTAAATTAAAGCGAAATATTTATAAAAAATGTTAAATTTTAGATGCTTTGTGATGGAAAGAGTGTGTGAAAGCGCATTCTTTTCATTTTTTATGTAAAAGTTATGTTTTTCTAGCTCTAGAACCCTTACATAGTTTGTTTTTTCGTGTTAATGTGAATAATATTAGATAACACTGCAGGAGGTTGTTCGACAATGAAAAAAATTGCCGTATTAACAAGTGGTGGAGATGCCCCTGGCATGAACGCAGCCATTCGAGCAGTCGTTCGTAAGGCAGCTTATCACGGAATGGATGTTGTTGGAATTAAGCATGGCTATGAAGGTTTAATAAAAGGATCTTTTGAGCCGCTTGATTTAGGTTCTGTAGGTGGCATCATTCAAAGAGGAGGTACCAATTTATTTTCAGCACGGTGCCCTGAATTTAAGGAAGATGCTGTTCAACAGCAAGCAATTGCTAATTTGCGAGAAGCAGGTATCGAGGGGTTAGTTGTTATCGGGGGTGATGGTTCTTACCGAGGTGCAATGGACCTTGTGAAAAAAGGCTTTCCTGCTGTTGGTGTGCCTGGCACGATTGATAATGATGTTCCTGGAACAGAATACACAATTGGCTTTGATACCGCGCTCAATACAGTCGTAGAATCAATCGATAAAATTCGTGATACAGCGACTTCCCATGAAAATTCTTTTATTGTTGAAGTAATGGGGCGTGATGCAGGTGATATTGCATTATGGGCAGGGCTTGCAGCAGGTGCTGAAACGGTCTTAATTCCTGAAGAGGAATATGATTTAGATGACATCGTATCACGCTTAGAGCGTGGTGAAGCACGAGGGAAAAAGCATAGTATCATTATTGTGGCAGAGGGTGTAATGTCAGGTGGCGAGTTGGCAAAATTACTGAAAGAAAAAACAGGGAAAGAGACGCGTGTTTCTGTTCTTGGTCATATTCAACGCGGTGGTTCTCCAACGGCACGTGATCGTGTCCTCGCAAGTCAATTTGGTGCACATGCGGTAGAATTATTAATGGAAGGTAAATCTGGTCGAGCTGTAGGAATACGCAACCATACAGTTATTGACTATGATATGCCAGAAGCTTTTGAAAAGCATCATGAATCTGATGTAAGCTTATATACTTTAATGAAAGAACTATCAATATAATTTCGCGTAAAACGGAGTGGGCAGAGAATGAGAAAAACAAAAATCGTATGTACAATTGGTCCGGCAAGTGAGTCACCAGAAATCTTAGAAAAACTAATTGAGGCAGGTATGAATGTAGCCCGCTTGAATTTTTCACACGGTTCACATGAAGAACACGAAGTGCGCATTAATTTAATTCGTGAAGTTGCAGAAAAATTAGGGAAACCAGTAGGTATTTTGCTCGACACAAAAGGACCTGAAATTCGTACGCATAATATGCAAAATGGTGAACTACATTTAAAAGCAGGTCAAGTAATCGATATTTCAATGACAGAAGTAGAAGGAACAGAAGCAAGTTTTTCTGTTACGTATGAACGACTAATCGAAGACGTGCAACAAAACTCAATTATTTTATTAGATGATGGTTTAATTCAATTACGTGTGTTAGCAACTGATACGGAAAAAGGGCTTATTCACACAATAGTAGAAAATGCTGGTGTCTTAAAAAATAAAAAGGGTGTTAATGTCCCTGGGGTTTCAGTTCAACTACCTGGAATCACTGAAAAAGATGCACAAGATATTTTATTTGGTATTAAACAAGGTGTGGATTTCATTGCAGCTTCATTCGTTCGACGAGCTAAGGATGTATTAGAAATTCGCGAATTACTTGAACAAAATGGCGGTAGTCATATTCAAATTATCCCGAAAATCGAGAACCAAGAAGGTGTCGATAATATCGATGAAATCATTCTAGTATCAGACGGATTAATGGTTGCACGTGGTGATCTAGGCGTAGAAATTCCAGCTGAAGAAGTACCATTAGTGCAAAAGAAATTAATCTTAAAATGTAACCAAGTTGGTAAACCAGTTATTACGGCTACACAAATGTTAGACTCTATGCAACGCAATCCTCGACCAACTCGAGCTGAAGCAAGTGACGTTGCGAACGCTATTATTGATGGAACAGATGCGATTATGCTTTCTGGTGAAACAGCAGCAGGGACATACCCTGTTGAATCAGTACAAACAATGAACAAAATTGCACAACGTACAGAAGATTCATTAGATTATAAAGCAATCGTTTCTACACGTAGTCGTGAAAAAGAAGCGAATATGACAGAGGCTATTTCTCAGGCCGTAGCATATACGTCGATAAACTTAGGGGTTAAAGCTGTTTTAGCACCGACAGAAAGTGGAAACACGGCTAGAATGATTGCAAAATATCGTCCTGGTGTTCCGATTGTCGCTGTTACAGGCTCAGAAAACACTGCAAATACACTAACACTTGTGTGGGGTGTTTATCCTGTAGTTTGTCAACGTGTTACAACGACAGACGAAATTTTAGAACTAGCAGTTGACGAAAGCTTGAAGCATGGCTTTGTAAACCATGGTGATGCAGTTGTCATTACAGCAGGTGTTCCTGTTGGGGAAGCTGGTACAACGAACTTAATGAAAGTACACATTATTGGCGATTTACTTGCGCGCGGTCAAGGAATTGGCAAAGCGTCGGTAATCGGTAAAACAGTAGTAGCAAAAAATGCAGCTGAAGCATTAGCGTATGATACAGAAGGCTGTATTTTAGTAACGGTCGGTTCAGATCGTGATATGATGCCAGCTATTGAAAATTGTATTGGGTTAATTACAGAGGAAGGCGGACTAACAAGTCATGCCGCTGTAGTAGGGCTAAGCCTTGGTATTCCTGTAATCGTCGGTGTAAAAGAAGCGACATCATTAATTCGCCACGGTCAAGAAATAACAATGGATGCTGAAACAGGTGTTATTTATAAAGGACATGCCAGCGTACTTTAATAGATAATAAAAAGGCTCTAGTATGGGGTAACCGTACTAGAGCTTTTTAAATAACAAGGAAAATTAGTTTTTACACCAGTTTGTTTTTTAGTTGAAACTTATTGGGCTATAATAACGTATAGAAGGTATAGCTTTTTCAATAGAAGGGAGAAAAAGATGAAAAAATTTTTTCTTAGTTTTGTTGTATATGCACTAGCCGAACTGGCGTTATTAATAGTTATTGGTCAAAATATTGGCGTTTTCAATACATTATTGCTTGTTGTCGCAACGACTATCATTGGCATTTATATAGCGAAAAATAAAGGTATCAATTCAGTAAAAAACGTAAAACATATGGTAGCGCGAGGAGAAGCTCCTGGACCTGCATTAGTTGATGCAATGTTAAACTTTAGTGGTGGTGTACTGTTAGCATTACCTGGTTTTATTACAGATATCATTGGTTTACTAATGTTGCTACCAGTGACACGTAAATTGTTCCAACCACTTGTATTTTATTGGATGCGTAAAAAAATGAAAAAAGGTCAATTTATTATCGTTCAAAAATAGACTTTTCTTTCAGCTTAACAGCTAAAAATAAAAAAATTGGGCTGAGTAAAATACCGTAAAAACCAAATAATAAGATAGAGGCAGCGCTGATGAAAAACGTATGAAACGTTCGTAATTGCAAGGTATTAGACCAAAGCATGGATTCAGCGAGCTGCCTTGTTAGTTGGACAAACAAATATAAAAGTAAAATTGCAACACATAAAAAGGTATTGCCATTGAAATAAAAATAAATGCTCATTGGTACGAGAAATACGCCGATACCAAAGAAGGGCAGTACATCTGCAAATGCAACAATAAATGCTTTAATAATGGCTTGTTCAAATTGAAGGATCATAAAGCCTGCGCAAAGTATAAGCAATGTTATCGTAAATAATTGAAATTCTACGTAGACAAAGTAATGAAAAAGTTGCATGACTTTCGAAAAATGGGCTTGCCATTGATTTCTATATTTTTTAGGGACATATTGAAAAAACCAGTACCGCGATTTTCTTGTTTCAATTAAAGCGAAATAATACGCGACAAGAAATATAAAAACTTCGATAACGTGCTTCATAAACATTTGAAATAAATTTGCAGTATACACTACGATAGAATCAAAAATAGACATTGACTTTTCTTGCAAAAATTGTATAAATATAGATTCGTACTCAGTGAACAACGGAAAGTTTTGAAGTGTGTCACGTATCTCAGGAAAGATGAGTATAATACTGTTTATTGAGATGATTATGAGGAGAACTATACAGGAAAGTATTAGTATTTCTACTATAATAGCGGCAATCCAATAATTAACTTTACAGTACTTATGAAGGAAATTTATTATCGGATAGGTTGTAAATGATAAAAAAATTGCCAGTGATACAGGTAGAACGAACCAAAGTATCACTAAGTAAAAAATAAATAATAAAACATTAATAGTTCTTTCGTATGAAAAATATTTAATATTCCTCATTTTAACAAATTCACCCCAATTCAAATGAAAATATATTGTCAAAATATACAAAATACCCTCTTTAGTACGCTTATCTAGTCGCTCGTCCGACTTTTTCTTAATTTGAAGGATTTTCATTCACAAAGCTGTCAAAAATGATTATAATAACAATGTAAGCGATTTACTTAATGGTTCATGTGAGCAAAATCGTAAATGCTATGGTTGAAAAAGCGTTTACAACAAAAATTATTAGTATGAGGGAGCGATAATTTATGTCAGCAACAAAAGGATTAGAAGGTATCGTAGCAGCGGAATCTAAAATCAGTTCAATTATCGATGACACACTTACATATGTTGGTTACAACATTGATGATTTAGCAGATAACGCATCATTTGAAGAGGTAATTTACCTACTTTGGCATACTCGTTTACCTAAAGCGGACGAGCTTGCTGAATTAAAACAACAATTGGCAGACAACATGTCTATTCCACAAGCAATTGTAGACCAATTCAAAACTTACCCACTTTCAACTGTACATCCAATGGCTGCACTTCGTACGGCAGTATCTTTACTTGGTGTATTCGATGAAGAAGCGGATGTTATGGATCCAGAAGCTAACTACCGTAAAGCAATTCGTCTACAAGCTAAAATTGCTACTGTTGTTACTGCATTTGCACGTGTACGTAAAGGTTTAGAGCCAATTCAACCTAAAGCAGAACTTAGCTATGCAGCAAACTTCCTATATATGTTAAAAGGTGAAGAGCCAGCACCAATCGAAATAGAAGCATTCGATAAAGCGTTAGTATTACATGCTGACCATGAATTAAATGCATCTACATTTACTGCACGTGTATGTGTAGCTACATTATCAGATGTATATTCTGGTGTAACTGCAGCTATCGGTGCATTAAAAGGACCACTTCATGGCGGTGCAAACGAGCAAGTTATGAAGATGTTAACTGAAATTGGTTCTCTTGAAAATGTTGAATCTTACATTCAAAATAAATTAGATAACAAAGAAAAAATCATGGGCTTCGGTCACCGCGTATACCGCAAAGGCGACCCACGTGCACCACACTTACGTGTAATGTCACAAAAATTAACTGAACTAACTGGTAAACCAGAGCTTTATGAAATGTCAGTTAAAATCCATGACATGATTGTTGAACAAAAGAAATTACCTGCAAACGTAGACTTCTTCTCTGCATCAGTGTACGATTCTTTAGGCATCGATCATGACTTATTCACACCAATCTTTGCAGTTTCACGTACTTCTGGTTGGGTAGCACATATTCTTGAGCAATATGCTAACAACCGCCTGATCCGTCCACGTGCTGAGTATGTTGGACCAGGTATGCAAAAATATGTTCCAATCAGTGAGCGCTGATTCGGAAAATATGCTAGAATATTTGGGACTGTGTTACCTATAACACAGTCCTATGATTATGAATTTAGGAGGCAACAACAATGTCAAACAAAATTGTAGTTGAAAACGGCGTACTTAATGTACCAAACAATCCAGTAATCCCATTCATCGAAGGTGACGGAATCGGTCCTGATATTTGGGCAGCAGCATCTCGCGTAATTGACGCAGCTGTAGAAAAAGCTTATAACGGTGAAAAGAAAATCGAATGGTTAGAAGTTCTAGCTGGTGAAAAAGCATTCAACCAAACTGGCGAATGGTTACCACAAGAAACTTTAGATAAAATTAACGAATACCTAATCGCAATTAAAGGTCCTCTTACTACTCCAATCGGTGGTGGTATCCGCTCTCTAAACGTAGCATTACGTCAACAACTTGATTTATATGTTTGCCTACGTCCAGTACGTCACTTTGATGGAGTACCTTCTCCAGTTAAACGCCCAGAAGACGTTGATATGGTTATCTTCCGTGAAAACACAGAAGACATCTATGCTGGTATCGAATTCGAATCAGGCTCTGAACAAGCTAAAAAAATCATCAACTTCTTACAATCAGAATTTGGTGTAAATCAAATCCGTTTCCCAGAAACTTCAGGTATCGGTGTAAAACCTGTATCTAAAGAAGGTACTGAACGTTTAGTTCGTTCTGCTATCGAATATGCAATCAAACATAACCGTCCTTCTGTAACATTAGTGCACAAAGGTAACATCATGAAATTCACTGAAGGTGGATTCAAAAAATGGGGTTATGAATTAGCTGAAACTGAATTTGCTGATCAAACATTCACTTGGAACCAATATGATGCAATCAAAGCTGACCAAGGCGAAGAAGCAGCAAACAAAGCACAAGCTGATGCTTTAGCAGCTGGTAAAATCTTAGTAAAAGATTCAATCGCTGATATCTTCTTACAACAAATCTTAACTCGTCCAACTGAGTTCGATGTAGTAGCTACAATGAACTTAAATGGTGACTATATTTCTGATGCATTAGCTGCACAAGTTGGTGGTATCGGTATTGCTCCAGGAGCGAACATTAACTACGTAACTGGTCACGCAATCTTCGAAGCTACTCACGGTACAGCTCCAAAATATGCTGGTCAAGATAAAGTAAACCCATCTTCAGTATTACTTTCAGGTGTATTAATGCTTGAACACTTAGGATGGCAAGAAGCAGCTGACATGATCACTAAATCTGTAGAGAATACAATCTCTTCTAAAGTTGTAACTTATGACTTCGCTCGTTTAATGGACGGCGCTACAGAAGTGAAATGTTCAGAATTCGCTAACGAACTAATTAAAAACCTATAATTTTTACGAATCTGTAAAAATGATCACTGTAACAATCTAGCGCAGTCAACAGATATTTGTTTAATGTAACATTGGTTTGCTACAGTAATATTAGTACCTGGTTTAATGGAGGGAGAGAGAATTTATTCTCCTCCCTTTTTTAGCATATAACCTAAAAAAGGAGCGTATTCAAATGACTTTGAAACGTAAAAAAATCTCAGTAATCGGTGGCGGATTCACCGGCGCTACTGCAGCATTTTTAGCAGCACAAAAGGAACTTGGCGATGTTGTATTAGTAGATATCCCACAAGCTGAAAACCCAACAAAGGGTAAAGCTTTAGACATGTGGGAAGCTGCTCCAATACAAGGTTTTGATTCTTTTGTAAAAGGTACTTCTAACTATGAAGACACTGCAGATTCTGATGTAGTAATCATTACTGCGGGTGTTGCCCGTAAACCTGGCATGAGCCGTGACGACTTAGTTCAAATTAACCAAGGAGTTATGAAAACTGTTGCAAAAGAAATCGCAACTCATTCGCCAAATGCAACCATTATCGTATTAACAAACCCTGTTGATGCGATGACTTACACAGTATTCAAAGAAACAGGATTCCCTAAAAACCGAGTAATCGGTCAATCTGGTGTATTGGATACTGCTCGTTTCTGTGCTTTTGTTGCAGAAGAGCTAAACATCTCTGTAAAAGACATCACTGGTTTTGTATTAGGTGGCCATGGTGACACAATGGTACCACTTACTCGTTATTCATTTGCTGGTGGTATTCCTTTAGAAACTTTAATCGCGCCAGAGCGTTTAGAAGCAATCGTTGATCGTACACGTAATGGTGGTGCAGAAATCGTGAACTTACTTGGAAATGGTTCTGCCTACTATGCTCCAGCAGCAGCACTTATTGAAATGGCTGAAGCAATCATTAAAGATCAAAAGCGTATTCTACCATCAATCGCATACTTAGAAGGTGAATATGGTTACAATGATATTTACTTAGGCGTACCGACATTATTAGGTGCAAACGGTATCGAAAAAATCTTTGAGCTTGAACTAACTGACAAAGAAAAGGCGGAATTGGATAACTCTGCTGATGCCGTAAAAGCAGTTATGAAAGTTTTAGCTTAATAAAAGCTTATGAAATCGAGTAGGAATCATTCTTACTCGATTTTTTATACATAAAGATACTGAAAATAAACAGCTTCTTTTGTTCTTTATAATATGCATAAACATAAAATGGTTATTCTGCTTTTCATTGTACTTTTAGAATAAAATTGATACTATGAAGGTAGTATGATAGAAAAGGGGTTGGCGTATCTTTGCTTCAAAAGAACAGTAAGCTTGGTCTCACTATTGATGAAATTACAGTTGGCGAGAAAATTCATATTACTGAAAAAATAGAAGATAAGGATTTATTGCTTTATTTAGGACTTACAAATGATAATAATCCGCTTTACATTCAACATGATTATGCAGCAATGACGCCTTTTAAAAAGCCGATTGTACCAACTATTATGTTAAATGGTATTATTACGTCAGCTGTGTCGAAGTATATTCCAGGACCGGGTGCGCGTATTATAGAACAACATTTAACCTATTTAGGGCCACTCTATCATTATGAATTATTTGATACGCTTTTAGAGGTTACAGAAGTAAATAAAATACAGAATACCATTACCGTATCTGTACTCTCCTATAATGAACAAAAACAGCTAGTAATTGAAGGTACATTGTTGGTGACACCACCACTAGCATTATAGGGAGAGTCTTGAGATTTGAAATGGGGGTTTCAAATCACTAACGGAGGCAATATACATGACAAAAACTATTTTAGTTGTAGAAGATGAATTTTCGATTGCGACCTTATTAAAATATAATTTAGAACAGGCTGGCTATTTAGTTGAAACAGCAGCAGACGGTTTAGAAGGGTTAAATAAAGCAATGGAAATACAGCCTGATTTAATCCTTTTGGACTTGATGCTCCCTAAGCTAGATGGCATGGAAGTTTGTAAACAAATTCGCCAGCAACGTATGAATACACCAATCATTATGCTAACGGCAAAAGACGATGAGTTCGATAAAGTGCTTGGTTTGGAGCTAGGGGCAGATGATTATATGACAAAACCCTTTAGCCCACGCGAAGTTTTAGCACGTGTCAAAGCAGTCTTAAGAAGGTTTACACAAAATGTTGTAGTAGAGGATAAAGATGAGCCTCAAGAAAAAATGTATGAGTTTGGACAACTGCGTGTATTTCCTGAGCGTTTTGAAGTATTTTTACAAGAAGAAGCACTTGAATTTACACCAAAGGAATTTGAACTACTTATTTATTTATTAGAAAATAAAAACCGTGTATTAACTCGCGATCAATTATTAAGTGCTGTTTGGAAATATGATTTTGCTGGCGATACTCGTATTGTGGATGTGCATATTAGCCACCTCCGCGATAAAATTGAAGAAAATAGTCGTAAGCCGATGTTTATTAAAACAATTCGTGGGCTTGGCTATAAATTTGAGGAGCCGAAAACTTCATGAAATCAATGAGCAACCGCTTATTCTTGACATTCATGCTCTCGCTCGGATCAATTCTTGCTGTCCTAATGATTGTTATAGGTCAGCTTTTTCCTGTTTATGTAGAACAATACAATGAGCGCTCGAGTTCATATAGTCAAGAAGCAATGGAAAAAGTACTTGATGAACGCCAAATTTCCTTATCTGAGGAAGATAAGAAAGCTTTATTTGCAGCCCAAACAATTGAAATGAAGGACTCACTCCTGTCCTATGTAAGAGCTCGGCTTTATGGTGTGTTAGCTATATTATTTTCAATTACGCTTATATTAATTGCTATTGTGAGCCGCTATATGATTCGAAATTTTACCGCACCAATTGATAATGTGACCGAAACAGCACTTGAATTGGCAAAGGGGAATTATCGAGCGCGTGCACACGAAAATGAGCATGAGCGCATGATGCCATTGAGCCATTCTATTAATATTTTGGCGCGTAATTTGCAGGATATTACGACAATACGAGAGGTAGAAGAAGAAAGGCTAAAAACGTTAATTGAAAACATGGGTAGCTCACTAATGATGATTGGTCGTGAAGGCAATATATCAATCGTCAATCGCGTGTTTTTAGAACGTTTTGGCATGCAACTAGAGCATGTGCAAGGAAAAGTCTTTCGCACAATTGGTTTACCGAAAACGCTTGAGCAATTTATTGACCACGTGTTTTTAACGGAAATGCCCTATCGACAGCAAATAAAGATGGAAGTACAACAAGAGCTATACAATAAAGAAGTGTATGGTGCACCCGTAATTGGTGATCACGGACGCTGGTTAGGTGTTGTCATTGTTATGCATGATATTACAGAGCTTGTCCGACTTGAGCAAATTCGTAAAGATTTTGTAGCCAATGTATCACATGAATTACGTACACCAATTACCTCGATTAAAGGCTTCTCTGAAACACTTCTGGATGGAGCCTATAAAGACGAAAAGATGCTGTTATCCTTTTTAGAAATTATGCATAAGGAGAGCAATCGTCTGCAAATGCTTATCCAAGATTTATTAGAGCTTTCGAAAATTGAACAACATGGATTCACCGTTAATATTATGCCAATGGGCTTACAGGATGTCCTTATACGCGGGGCAGAATTAACAGGGCCGCGGCTCGATGAAAAAAATATGAGCTTTCAAGTGGATATTGCCCGTGATGTAGAAGTAATGGGGGATGCTAATCGGGTTATTCAAATTGTTACGAATTTAATTACAAACGCCATTACGTATTCGCCTGAAAATACAACCGTATCAATTCGCTTGAAGGAAAATGACACATATGGAATTATTGAGATCGAAGATGAAGGAATCGGGATAGAAAAAAATGAAATTGCACGGGTCTTCGAACGCTTTTATCGTGTTGACCGTGCGCGTAGCAGAAATTCTGGTGGAACGGGGTTAGGGCTAGCCATTGTGAAGCATCTTGTGGAGGCGCATCATGGACGAATTCAAGTAGAAAGTCAAGTTGGCGTTGGCACAAAAATGATTGTCATGATTCCGAAAAAATTAACAAATTCTTTACAATAATAATATATAAGATTCAAAATAGAGGGCTATACTATTTTATAGAAACCCCCTATTTTGTAATATAAAATGAAAATAATATTAAACTCTAATTTGCATGAATGAAGATTTTTATGTTTACTACTTTAGCTTCACCATAGAAAGAATCTATTTCCAAATTTTTTTGGAGATGGATTCTTTTCTGTTTTACACATTGCTGATTTAGGTGTAAAGTATAGTAGCATAAAAAATTGAGAGAAGGTTGACCATGAAAATCGTCAAAAGTTTCGTGCAAATTGGCTATCTTTATATAGTGTTATTTATAGGAAATAGTATTGCGCGTTTACTTCACTTGCCGATACCAGGTAGTATAATTGGGCTTGTTTTATTATTTTTACTATTACAGTTTCATCTTATTAAACTAGAATGGATCGAGTTAGGCGCAGGATTATTACTGAGTGAATTGTTATTATTTTTCATCCCTTCAGCGATAGGCGTCATTGATTATGATGCGTTAATCGGTATACAAGGCATGAAAGTTGTAGTTGTTATTGTAGTAAGTGCATTCGTCGTGATGTTAGTGACGGGTTTTACTGCACAGTGGTTAGATAGAAAGAAGGGTGACACTGTATGAGTATAGTTATTGCTGTCATCAGTTTACTAGGAACCATTGCTATTTTTTATGCTTGTAAAGCATTTTATCAAAAGTTTCCTAAAGAATGGCTTACACCCATATTGATTAGCCCAATAATAATTATTGTATTGTTACTATTAACAGGTACTTCATATGAGTCTTATAATGCAGGGGCAAATATTTTATCAAATTTATTAGGGCCTGCAACAGTCGCCTTTGCTGTACCGATTTATAAAAATTTTAATCTATTAAAAAAACATGCTTTTGAAATCATTTTTAGCATTGCTATCGGCTCGGCTGTTGCAATTGCTTCTTCGTTTATAATAGCGCTTGTTGTTGGACTAAATGATGAACTTGTTCATAGCTTAGTGCCGCGTTCGGTCACTACTCCTATTGCAATGGATATTTCCAATATGATAGGTGGGTCACCTACTCTTACGGCTGTTTTTGTAATGACAACTGGTATTTTGGGTAGTTTAATTGCGCCAATCGTTATACGGATTTGTCGTTTCCAAAAGCCATCTGCAAGAGGTTTAATGCTTGGAATGGGTGCTCATGGTACGGGTACATCAAAAGCATTTGAATTGGGAGAACTGGAAGGGACATTTGCAAGTTTAGCAATGATTGTAGCAGCACTAATCAGTATTGTTTTATCAACAACCTTTTTCCCAGCATTAGAACACCTAGTTATGAATATCCTGTTACCTTAATGGTGACAGGATTTTTTCTTTTTTTAGTGACAGGCACACAAACAATTCTGAAAATTCCTGCGCGACTGCTAATAGTAAGTCGCAACAAACCGCGCGACAGCGAGGGTTGCGGCTTACTCTGTGCCCGCGGAAAGCGAAGTGGAATTTTACAATGAAGGAGCCATCACTATGCCAGGAGCCCGCGGAAAGCGTCCGTATGCAACGGAATTCAATGGCTGTATGTTGATTTTGTCTACAGTTTTCGTCTACTTTATGAAATTATTTTGAATCTTTTTAAAAGCTACACCGTATACAATAGTACTAAGCAAAAGGGAGGAACAGACATGAGTGTGAAAAGGACACTAATGATGGTAGGACTTGGGATATTCGGTATTGTAGCACTTATCGCAGTATTTACTTCGTGGTACACAGTCGATGAATCGGAGCAGGCAGTTGTGATAACATTTGGCCGTGCAGATGAAACGGTCACAAATCCAGGCTTACATTTTAAATTACCTTGGCCAGTACAATCAGTTGAGATTTTATCGAGAGAAACATTCAGCTTACAGTTTGGCTATAAGCAAAATAAAGAAGGCGAATTGGAAGCCTTTGATGCAGAAACAAAAATGATTACAGGTGATGAATATATTGTTTTAACAGATCTTGTTGTTCAATGGAAAATTACAGATCCTCGTAAGTACTTATTTAATGCACAAAATCCAGAAGAAATATTACATAGCGCTACATCAAGCGCGATTCGCTCTATAATTGGTAGTTCGACAATTGATGCTGCGTTAACAGATGGAAAAGCAGATATTGAAGCAAACACAAGAGAATTACTTGTTTCCCTTATTGAAAAATATGATATTGGTATTGGTGTATTAGGTGTCAAATTGCAGGATGTAGAATTACCAAATGCAGAAGTACGAGCAGCATTTACAGCTGTAACAGACGCACGTGAGACAAAAAATACAAAAACGAATGAAGCTCAAAAATACAAAAACCAACGAATTAGTGAAGCGAATGGTGAAAAAGACGCTATTATTTCAAAAGCAAACGGTGCAAAAACAGCACGTATCGAACAAGCTTATGGTGATGTAGCTGTTTTTAATAAAATGTATGAGCAATACAAAGGGAATCAACAAATTACACGCGAACGTTTAATTTTAGAAACACTTGAAAATGTGTTACCGAAGGCACAAATTTATATTATGAATGATGATGGTAGTACAATGAAGTATTTGCCACTACAAGCGCTACAACCAACTACACAACAAGCAACAAAAGAACAACAATCAACCGAGCAACAAGCACCAACAGAGAAAAAAGAAGGGAGCGGTAATTAATGGACCAGAAAAATAAAGATCTTGAAAAATTTCTAAGTTTTTTATCGGGGAAATCAAAAAATACTGCTTCTAGTGATGGAGACAAGGTAATTAAGATGTCAAAAAAGGGCCCATTAAATCCTAAAAAGTACATTTCTCTTGTCGTCACATTAACAATTGTTTTTGCTGTTGCGGTTATTCTCTTTGCTAATGTATATATTGTAAAAGAATCTGAGTATGCAGTCGTTCGACAGTTCGGTGAAGTTGTAAAGTTTGAACGTGATCCAGGCATAAAAATGAAGGTACCCTTCATTCAGAGCGTGACAACACTTCCAAAAAATCAATTGACGTATAATATTTCAGAGGAAGAAATTAATACAAAGGATAAAAAACGTATCATAATTGATAACTATGCAGTGTGGCGCATTACAGATCCGAAAGCGCTCATCTCCAATGCTGGAACGCTTACAAAGGCGGAATCGCGGATGGAGGAGTTTATTTATTCGGTAATTCGAACAGAGCTTGGTCAACTAAGATACGATGAAATCATTAATGATGAAAACTCTTCACGAGGTAGCTTAAATGACCGTGTCACAGAACGTGTTAATGAACTATTACTAAACGATAAGTACGGAATTGAAGTTGTAGATGTGCGCATTCGTCGTACGGACTTGCCAGCAGAAAATGAGCAGTCTGTATTTACGCGCATGGTTTCTGAACGTCAATCTACTGCACAGCTATATTTATCGGAAGGTGATGCGGATAAACGCCGTATTGAAGCACAAACAGATAGAGAAGTACAAGAGATGCTAGCAAAAGTGAATAAAGAAGCGGCATTGATTCAAGCGGAAGGAGAAGCGGAAGCAGCGAAAATTTACAATAGTTCTTTTTCAAAGGACCCTGAATTTTACTCACTTTACCGTACATTAGAATCCTATAAGAAAACAGTAGGTGAAGATACGGTCATTATTTTACCTTCCACTTCACCATACGCAAAACTATTATCAGGCTATATAGAATAATTTTGTCATCCTTGCAGGGATTAATATAACTGAATAAAAGAGAAAAAGTGTTAGGTTGAATACAATCAATCTAACATTTTTTTCTGTAGACGTAGTGGTTGCTTACGGTAGTCGTTTGCCAAGGGCTCACTGTGAGCCACCACCATTGCGAATCCCACAGAAATTACCGCCCCCGCTATAACGACTAGTACCATCTTTTAATTTTTGTAAATTATAGGAGAGAGAAAAACAAATTTTTTATTCTTGCACATGACGCAAATGAGCAGTGGTTGTTACAAAACTGTGGCATAAAACAATGAAAATAATCCTAACAAATAATTGGTTGTGTCCTAGATTGCTATTTTCTGATAAAATAATGATGTTTAGGAATGATAAAAGGGGGGTAATAGCTTTGAAATTAAATATTAGCACTTGGCTCCAAAATTTAGGAATTGCTTGTAGTATTGCATCGCTTTTTACACTTTTCTTCCGTATATCTGATTTTGCATGGGTGACGAAAAGTGTTTATTATATACCGTTATTTTTTGTAGTTTTATTTTTATTAGGATTAGTCATTGCAGACGATGTGCGAAAAGCTTTTAAAAAAATATTTTGGTACGAGAAACGCCAAGAGAAACGCGCAATTTGGCAAGTTGGAATTGGTTTTATTTTCTTTTTAGCACAAATCGGTATGGTTATGGTATTTAGTACAGAGCTAACACATATAAAACTAGGTGGAATGCCTATATTTTTCGTATTTGCTTTTATGAATGCCTTCATTATGACGGTTATTTATGAGGAACTCTTCAATCGAAAAGAAAGAACTAAAAACGTAAGTCAATAATAGCAGGTGAGTCGATTGCAATATGCAATTGACTTTTTTTATGGATTTGGCAGAAAATACACATGAATTTTTTAACGGATAGACGTCCTATGATTGGTAAAAAGTTTACTTTCCCGATAAAGTAGAGGAAAGAGCATTTTCAAACATACGTTTTCGTTTTACAATTAAAAGAACGACGACTTCAGGAGGAAATTAAAATGACTAAGGAAAAATTACTATTACTGGACGGTAATAGTTTAGCTTACCGTGCGTTTTTTGCGTTGCCATTACTAACAAATGATAGCGGTATTCATACGAATGCAGTGTATGGCTTTACAACGATGTTGCAAAGGATTTTGGAGGAAGAGCAACCAACGAAGATGCTCGTTGCTTTTGATGCAGGTAAAACGACGTTCCGTCACGATACGTTTACTGAATATAAAGGGGGACGTCAAAAAACGCCACCAGAACTATCAGAGCAGTTTCCTTATATTCGTAAACTAATCGATGCTTATGGGATTAAACGTTATGAACTTGAAATGTACGAAGCCGACGATATTATAGGTACATTAGCGAAAGAAGCAGCCGAACAGGATATGGAAGTAATTATCGTGTCAGGAGATCGCGATCTTACACAGCTCGCAACAGAGAAGGTAACAGTGTACATTACGAAAAAAGGGATTACTGAAATAGAAAAAAATACGCCTGCCTTTATCGAAGAAAAGTACGGCTTAACGCCTCTTCAAATTATAGACATGAAGGGCCTCATGGGGGATGCTTCAGATAATATTCCTGGAGTACCTGGTGTTGGGGAAAAAACAGCAGTTAAATTGCTAAAAGAGCATGGTTCAGTTGAGGCACTATATGAAGCAATGGACACGTTAAAAGCTTCAAAGATGAAAGAAAAGCTTGTTGCAAATGAAGAACAGGCACTTATGAGTAAAAAGCTTGCTACAATATTCACAGAGGCACCAATCGAAATTACTTTTAATGATCTTGCCTATAGTGGGCCAAATGAAGAAGAGCTAATTAGTGTATGGCAGGAATTGGGCTTTAAATCACTACTTGAAAAAAGTGATTTTTCTGTGGAAGAAGAACAACGTGCGCCATTTGCCTATGACATTGTGCAAGATGTACAGCAAGGGCATTTAAAGGATGTTATGGCAATTCACTTAGAGTTAGAGGACGAGCATTATCATACATGTCAGCAGTTAGGTATCGCATTAACTGATGGTACAGATACGTTTTATGTGCCGTTCGATGCTGCTTCTAAATCAGACGTGTTGTGTCGCTGGCTAGAGGATGAAACGAAAACTAAATATATTTCAGATACAAAGGCTGCTCAGGCAGCTTTAAAACGTGCGGGTATTCGTTTAGCAGGAGTCGAGTTTGATTTATTGCTAGCTTCTTATATCAATAACCCTGCACTTAGCGGTGATGATGTAGCTACATTAGCAAAAGACCTTGGCTATCGTGAAGTGCAAGCAAATGAGACAGTCTATGGTAAAGGAGCAAAGCGTGCCATACCAGCTATCGATGCATTAGCAGAACATGCTAGCCGAAAAGTATTTGCTGTGTGGACATTACAACCTAAGCTAGAGGCACTGCTAAAGGAAAACGAACAGTTTGATTTGTATAAAAATCTAGAACTACCATTAGCTTCGATTTTAAGTGAAATGGAAAGTGAAGGCATTACAGTGAACCGTGCTACACTTGAAACAATGGGGCAAGAGTTGAGTAATAAGCTAGTCGTGATTGAGCAGGAAATTTATGCGGAGGCAGGAGAAGCGTTTAACATTAATTCACCAAAGCAGTTAGGCGTTATTCTTTTCGATAAGCTTGGTTTACCTGTTATTAAAAAAACGAAAACAGGCTATTCCACAGCGGCAGATGTGTTGGAAAAATTAAAGCCTGAACATGCCATTATCGAGCATATTTTACTTTATCGTCAGCTTGGTAAGTTACAATCTACTTATATTGAAGGCTTGCTAAAAGAAATTCATGAAAAGGACAGCAAAGTGCATACACGCTTCCAGCAAGCACTAACATCAACAGGTCGTCTAAGTTCAACAGATCCAAATCTACAAAATATTCCAATTCGTTTAGAGGAAGGTCGTAAAATTCGTCAAGCATTTGTGCCATCACAAGAAGATTGGATTTTATTCTCTGCCGACTACTCTCAAATCGAACTGCGTGTGTTAGCGCATATGTCAGAGGATAAAAACTTAGTCGAAGCTTTCCGCGAAGGTATGGATGTTCATACACGTACAGCAATGGACGTTTTCCATGTGACTGCAGAAGAAGTGGATAGCAATATGCGTAGGGCTGCTAAAGCTGTTAACTTTGGAATTGTTTATGGTATTAGTGATTATGGTTTATCACAAAATTTAGATATTACACGGAAGGAAGCAGCTATTTTTATTGAGAAATATTTTGCCAGCTTCCCAGGTGTTAAAAAATATATGGATGAAATTGTGCAAGATGCGAAATTTAATGGTTATGTTACAACGCTATTGAATCGCCGTCGTTATTTACCAGATATTACGAGTTCCAATTTCAATCTACGTAGCTTTGCAGAACGTACAGCGATGAATACGCCGATTCAAGGAAGTGCTGCAGATATTATTAAAAAAGCAATGATCGATATGGATGCTCGTTTGAAAAAGGAAAACATGCAAGCGAAGCTTCTTCTACAGGTGCACGATGAATTAATTTTTGAAGCACCTAGGGAGGAAATTGCATTACTAGAAAAAATCGTACCAGAAGTTATGGAAAATGCCATTGAACTGAGCGTTCCATTAAAAGTGGACTTCGACTTTGGGGCAACATGGTACGATGCAAAGTAAGGAGGGGTTAAAATGCCTGAATTACCAGAGGTAGAAGGAGTTGTACAGGCATTAAAGCCGGAAATTGAAGGCCGCACTATAAAGCAAGTCCAACTTTCAGAAGTTATTCGCTTTTCCTATGATGAAGGAAAGCAATGTATAGTGAAGCAAGCAGAGCCAGATGCATTTGAGATGGAATTATCCCAAATGCAAATTACGAAGATTGAGCGTCGTGCAAAATATATATTTTTTCATTTGATGAAAGAGCAGTTGTCTTATGTTTTGGTCAGTCATTTAGGGATGACAGGTGCATGGTTTATTGTGGACACGCCTGAAGATATCAATGAGGAAAAATTTAAAAAGCATATACATGCGACTTTTCAAATGGCAGACGGCGGTTATTTAATATACTCAGATATTCGTCGTTTTGGTGAGCTACGTTTTTTAACAAAAATAGAAGACCATGCACCATTAACAAAAATGGCGCCTGAACCTTTTGATGAAGCAGCATGCGATTATTTTATAGCGAAATCATTGCTGCCGAAATACGAGAAAAAAGCAGTTAAAGAAGTAATTATGGATGGGCAAGTAATCTCGGGCTGCGGAAATATTTATGCCACAGAGGCGCTGTTTGCACAAAAAATCCACCCTGCTCGTAAAATGAACCGAATAAGTGAAAAGAGGAAACGTGCTCTTTTTGCTGCGATTGTAGATGTTTTGCGTCAAAGCATTGAAGCGGGAGGTTCGACAATTTCAGATTATCGAAATATTAATGGTGAAGCAGGTAGCATGCAAAACCGTTTACAAATGTATGGGAAGAAGATATGCCCGGAGTGTGGGACAGGGACGAGTCAAATGACAATTGGTGGACGTACATCAGTATTTTGTCCAAATTGTCAACATTAAAGGGGAACTAATTATGATTATCGGATTAACAGGAAGTATTGCGAGTGGCAAAAGTACAGTCGCAAAAATGATGACAGCACTAGGTTTACCAATAGTCGATGCAGATGTTGTCGCACGTGATGTAGTTAAACCAGGTACAGAAACGTTAGCACTCATTGTACAAAACTTTGGAGAAAATATATTGCTTGATGATGGCAATCTAAATCGTCCGAAGTTAGGTGATATTATTTTCCATGAGCCTGCGAAACGAAAAATTTTAAATGATATTATGCATCCTGCTATTCGTCAGGAAATGCTAACTCAACGTGATGCATATTTGGAAGCTGGACAAAAACATGTTGTCATGGATATTCCATTACTTTTTGAAAGCAAATTGCAGCATTTTGTTGAGCGCATCCTTGTTGTTTCAGTTAGTGAAGAAGTACAGCTTAGACGTTTAATGGAGCGCAATCAATTATCAAAAGAAGATGCACTAGCACGCATGCATTCACAGTTACCAATGTCTGTGAAAGAGAAAAGTGCTCATGCTGTCATTTATAACAACGAAAATATACAGCAAACTGAAGAGCAGTTAATTAAGATTCTTACGCATTGGGGCGTACTTTAGAAAAGTGCGGAGATAATAGTACTGTCAAAGGCATCAAGAAGTTTTACTCTTGATGTCTCTTGTTATTTTTAGTCTTTTTAGAATTGAAATGTCATTCAACTACCCAATTAAACATCCTATTTGATCATATCCCCTTTATAAAGATGAATAATTGTTTTTCTGAGTTAGCAAAACACGATTACATTGTTTAGTTGATTGGAGCGGAGGGCATCTGCACAGAGTGGAAATCAACGGCAGTAGCCAAATGCATTCTTTGCGCAGCGATAATTGCTGCGCATTTTTTTGTTTTTATGCGAAATAATAAGGATGAAATACTGTATTTTTTCATTTTTTAAAAGGTTCTATTTTTCAGAAAATAAGAACTTTTTTATTATGGATATATAATGTTCATCTTTTTTAAAATTGTGTTATACTAATTAGCATAAAGTATATAATGAATATGAGTATGCACTCACAGGAGGATTTTATAATGACAGTCTCAGTTGCTATTAACGGTTTCGGACGTATTGGACGTATGGTTTTCCGCCAAGCGATCGTACAGGAAAGTTTAAATATTGTTGCAATTAACGCAAGCTACCCAGCAGAAACGTTAGCACATTTGATAAAGTATGACACAAATCACGGAACATTCGAAGGTACGATTGAACCAGCGGGCGATGCATTAATTGTAAATGGTAAACGTGTCCAAATTATTAGCGAACGTGATCCACTAAAATTACCATGGGCTACAATGGGCGTAGATATTGTAATTGAAGCAACTGGTAAATTCAATGATCGTGAGAAAGCAGCTATGCATCTTGAAGCAGGCGCCAAAAAAGTTATTTTAACAGCACCTGGTAAAAACGAGGACGTTACAATTGTTTTAGGTGTAAACGATGAAAAGCTTGATGTTGAAAAACATGACGTAATTTCAAATGCTTCTTGTACAACAAACTGCTTAGCACCAGTTGCTAAAGTATTAAATGATACATTTGGTATCGAAAGCGGTTTAATGACAACAGTTCACGCATATACAAATGACCAAAAAAACTTAGATAATCCACATAAAGATTTACGTCGTGCACGCGGTTGTGCACAATCTATTATTCCAACTTCAACAGGTGCTGCCAAAGCATTGAAATTAGTGTTGCCGGAATTGGAAGGTAAAATTCATGGTATGGCACTTCGTGTTCCAACACCAAATGTATCGTTAGTAGACCTTGTTGTAGATTTAAATACAGATGTTACAGTAGATTCTGTCAATGCTGCATTTGTGAAAGCTGCAACTGAAGGGCCTATGAAAGGCATTTTAAACTTCTCAATCGAGCCACTTGTATCTTCTGATTACAACACAACAACATACTCATCAACAGTAGATGGACTTTCTACAATGGTGATGGGTGACCGTAAAGTAAAAGTACTTGCTTGGTACGACAACGAGTGGGGCTATTCTGCACGTGTAGTTGATTTAGTGAAAAAAGTTGCCAAAGCATTAGAAACAGTTAGCGCTTAATAAATGTTTAGCACATTGAAATCGTAATGGTTTCAATGTGCTTTTTTTATAATTGTGTGAGTGACAGGCACTGTGCTTTGAAAAGTCAGAATTGTGTGAGTGACAGGCACTGTTTGCTGAAAAGATAATTAGGGAAAATGTACACTGTTCTAGGTCTGTAATCATCTGCCATACTACAGTTGGATAATGCGCTTTTCTTACTTGTAGGAAATTTGTTATAATATAAATATCAAATTGTTGTGGAATCAGGAGAGTAAAAATATGAGATGTCCTTCTTGCCAATTTAACGGAACACGTGTAGTGGATTCGAGGCCAGTAGATGATAATAAAGAAATACGAAGACGTCGTGAATGTGAGTCGTGTGGCTTTCGTTTTACAACGTTTGAAAAAATTGAAGAGACACCGTTAGTCGTTGTGAAAAAAGAAGGCTCGCGGGAGGAGTTTAGCCGCGAGAAGGTTTTGCGCGGTCTTATTCGTGCTTGTGAGAAACGTCCTGTCGCTCTAGATGTATTAGAGGCACTTGTAATGTCAATTGAAAAAGACCTGCGACGTATTGGAAATGCTGAAGTACGATCAGAGGATGTAGGAGAAATGGTGATGGACCGCCTAGCAAAAATCGATGAAGTTGCCTATGTTCGTTTTGCGTCAGTTTATCGTCAGTTTAAAGATATCAATGTTTTTATAGAGGAAATAAAAGAAATTATTCAACGTCAAACAGAGCAAAAATCATAGGAAAAACAGAGAGGGTGAATGACGTTGATTCATTTGTATAAAGAATTGCAACCAGCAGATACTTTTGACATTCGTCTACCTCATGCGCTTTCCACAATGGAACGTCAATTAGTAACATTATTTTATCAACCATTGACTGGTGCTGAACCAATTAGTCTATATTTAACGTTATGGGCAGAAGCAGAGCAAATGCCAAGACAGCAAATGAATCATTATTATTTAATGAATGTACTCGGGCTACCAATAGGCAAAGTGTTCGAAGCGCGTATTGCCCTTGAAGCAATCGGTTTATTGCGAACTTGGAAAAAGGAAGAGGTAGAACAGCGAAGTTTTGTGTATGAGCTAATGCGCCCTCTTGATGCGGATAGTTTTATGAAAGATCCACTATTGTCTATGTTTTTGTTTAGTAAAATTGGGGAACAGGCGTATCGAAAGCTGCGTCAGCGTTTTATTCAACCTATCAGAGGTACAGAATTTAAAGATGTATCACGTGCCTTTATGGATGTTTTTAAGCCAGTCAACACTAATATACCTACTGAGCTGCAAGGTGGGATAGATAGCCAAGAAAATTCGCAAAAGGTTTATCCGTTTTATTTCGAGCAATTTGATTTTGAGCTGTTACAGGCAGGTTTATCGGACCAATTAGTGCCAGCCAATTTACTAACGCTTGAAGTGCGTGAAACAATTGCGAAACTAGCATTCTTATACCATTTAACTGCGTTGGATATGCAAAAAGTTGTGATTTTAGCACTTGATGATGATTTAGGTATTTCATTAGAGCGTTTGCGAAAAGCAGCAGCTGATTTTTATAAACTCACAGTTTCTAAAGAACCACCAAAGCTTGCAAAAGTATATGCTTCTCCAGCAGTAGAGGATGAGGCTGTTCAAAAAACAAAGGATCAGGAGTTACAACATTATTTGGAGTCAACACCTCCTGTCCAAGTATTGCGGGATATTAATAATGGGAAAGAGCCATTACAAACATCTGTTCAGCTAGCTGAGAGCTTAATTGTTCAGCATGGAATGCCAGTAGGTGTTGTCAATGCGCTACTTGAGTATGTCATGCTCTCAACAGATATGAAGCTACCAAAGAAGTATGTAGAAACGATTGCCGATCATTGGGTACGGAAAAATATTAAGACGGCGAAGGAAGCAATGGAGCTTGCACGCCAAGAACATGATAAATATACAACGTGGAAAAATAAGCCGCAGACACCGACTAAAAACAACCAATATGCTAAAGGTCCAGTAGACAATCAGCGTAAGGAAAAGGTGCCTGAGTGGTTTTATAAACGTAATGAGCATCCAGAGGAAAGCGCATCTTCTTCAAGCACTATGGATTTTGAAAAAGAGCGTCAAAAAATATTAGCAATGCTAGGGAAAAGCGATAAGTAAGGTAGGTGAATGGCAATCGAACCAATTAACAAGCCATTAAAAAGAGCAATTAATGTACCGTCATTTCAAGAGCGATATGATGCGATGCGTAGAGAAATTTTAGAACACCCTAGAGTACAAGCTTTTTTAGCAGAGCATGCAGAAGAGCTTAGCTACGATGCAGTCGAACGCAATTTACCTAAGCTTCATGAATTTATTAGCCAATCTACTGTTTGCTGTGGCTGCGATAATACAGCTCACTGTACGAACTATTTAAAAGGGTTTATTCCAACATTACGTGTCGTACGCAATACAGTAGAAATTGATTACGTACGCTGTGAACAAAAGGTACGTGAGGAAGAACGTCGTGATGTTGCTAATATGATTGCTAGTATGCACATGCCAAAAGATGTGCTACAAGCTACAATCCAAGATTTAATGATTGACGATGAATCTCGTGTGCTCATTGCACAGAGAGCAGCACATTTTGTTAAGAAAACGGAGGAAACTGGGCAGCTTCCTACGAAAGGTTTTTATTTATATGGAAAGTTCGGTGTAGGAAAATCGTTTGTGCTTGGAGCACTTGCTAACGAATTAGCTTCCAAGAAGATTCGTTCAGTAGTCGTTTTCGTACCTGAATTTTTACGTGAAATGAAGAATGCTATCGGTGATAATACGTTAAATGACAAAATAGATTATGTGAAAAAGGCGCCAGTGTTGATGCTCGATGATTTAGGGGCGGAAACGATGTCGGCTTGGACGCGCGATGAAATTTTAGGAACTATTTTCCATTATCGAATGGCAGAGCAATTGCCGACGTTCATTACATCTAATTTTAATTATGATGAATTAGAACATCATTTAGCGCAATCCCAAAAAGGCGATATTGAGGTTGTAAAAGCTGGACGTATTATGGAACGAATTAAAGCTTTAACAGAGCCAATTGAAATGCGTGGCAAAAATCGACGTTTGTAACATTGGCAGTTGCATTTTACGACAATCGAGCGTATACTGTCTCATATACTATATATGTCAATGCAATGATGAGGACATGAAATTTGTGTAACAGCTTTTAGAGAGGGAAGTCATCGGCTGTAAGCTTCCTAGTTTGGGCACATATTTTACTACCTACTGAGCAGCGAAAGGGAATATCTTTCGCCGGTCCCTAGCCCGTTAGCTAGCCTTGAGCTTCGTCTGACTATTTTGTCGGAAGGAAGAAGGGTGGAACCACGAGCATACGCTTCGTCCCTTTTGTGAGGGACGGGGCTTTTTTGTTTTTTCAGGTTTTATTGCTCAAGTTGAAACAAATATTACGTCCACTGATTCATCATGCATCATACAAACAACCAAATTTAAGGAGTGTAAAAAAATGTCAGAAATGATTAAGTTAACGTTCCCTGATGGCGCTGTAAAGGAATTTGCAAAAGGTACATCTACGGATGATGTCGCATTATCTATTAGCCCAGGACTTCGTAAAAAAGCATATGCAGGTAAAGTGAATGGGGAATTAGTAGATTTAAAAACTCCAATTGAAGAAGATGCAACAATTTCGATTATTACGCAAGATGATGAGGAAGCATTAGAAATCCTTCGTCACTCAACTGCCCATTTGACAGCACAAGCGATTAAACGTTTATTCCCAGAAGTGAAGCTTGGCATTGGTCCAGTTATTGAAGGTGGCTTCTACTATGATATTGATGCGCCAACACCAATTACTGCTGAGGATTTACCAGCAATTGAGAAAGAAATGAAAAAAATTATCGCTGAAAACCTAGAGGTAGAACGTAAAAATGTAAGCCGTGCAGAAGCACAAGCAATTTACGAAGAAATTGGCGATGAATATAAATTAGAATTACTTGAAGCGATTCCAGCTGATGAGCAAGTGTCTATTTACTACCAAGGTGAATTTTTCGACCTTTGCCGCGGTATTCACGTACCGTCAACAGGTAAATTACGTGAGTTCAAATTACTTTCATTAGCAGGTGCTTATTGGAGAGGAAACTCTGATAACAAAATGCTACAACGTATTTATGGTACTGCTTTCTTCAAAAAAGAAGAATTAAAGCATCACCTACAAATGTTAGAAGAAGCAAAAGAACGTGATCACCGCAAAATCGGTAAAGAATTAGAGTTATTCACAACTTCTCAAAAAGTAGGGCAAGGTTTACCACTTTGGTTACCAAATGGGGCAACAATCCGTCGTGTGATTGAACGCTATATTGTCGATAAAGAATTATCTCTTGGTTATAAACATGTTTACACACCAGTACTTGGTTCAAAAGAGCTTTATCAAACTTCTGGTCACTGGGATCATTACCAAGATTCAATTTTCCCACCGATGGAAATGGACAATGAAACATTAATTATGCGTCCGATGAACTGTCCACACCATATGATGGTTTACAAAAACAGCATGCATTCATACCGTAACTTACCTTTACGTATTGCTGAGCTTGGTACAATGCACCGTTATGAAATGTCAGGTGCGGTTTCAGGATTGCAACGTGTACGTGGGATGACTTTAAATGATGCACATATTTTTGTACGTCCAGATCAAATTAAAGCTGAGTTCCAAAAAGTTGTACAATTAATTTTAGAAGTATACAAAGACTTTGATTTAAAAGATTACTCATTCCGTCTGTCTTACCGTGATCCAGCAGATACAGAAAAATACTTCGATGACGATGCAATGTGGGAAAAAGCACAAAGCATGTTAAAAGAAGCGATGGATGAGCTTGGCTTAGACTACTTCGAAGCGGAAGGTGAGGCTGCGTTCTATGGTCCGAAACTTGACGTACAAGTAAAAACAGCGATTGGTAAAGAAGAAACATTATCAACTGTACAGTTAGACTTCTTATTACCAGAACGCTTTGACTTAACATACGTAGGTGAAGATGGTAAACCACACCGTCCAGTCGTAATTCACCGTGGTGTTGTGTCAACAATGGAACGTTTCGTAGCATTCTTAATTGAAGAATATAAAGGTGCATTCCCTACATGGTTAGCGCCAGTACAAGTAGAGGTTATTCCTGTATCGAACGAAGCACACTTCGATTATGCAAAACAAATCGAAGAACAGCTGACAGCAGCAGGTTTACGTGTTGAAATGGATGACCGTGAAGAAAAACTTGGTTACAAAATCCGTGAAGCACAAATGAAAAAGATCCCATACATGCTTGTTATTGGGGATAAAGAAGTTGAGGCAAACGGTGTGAACGTGCGTCGTTATGGCTCAAAAGATTCTGAAACAATTTCTTTCGAGGACTTCCTAGCGAATATTAAAGCTGAGGTTGCACGTTTTTAATAGTACAAATGATTAGATAAACTTCGTTCGTTGTGCTATATTTGGAATAAAGTTTCGATGGATTGCACATATTAATGATGAGATTGTAAAAAACATATTTGACAATCTAATTTGTACATGCTAATATGATTAAGGTTAATGAATACAAAGTTTGTGGTTGAAGTAGAGGCTGCCCGCTTCTCACCTGATACAACGCTTAGGCTGTGAACAGGTATGACACGTTGAATTGTTTTGCGTACACTTACGCATGCACATATAGCGGGCGGACATCTTCAAAAATGTCCGTCCTTTTTTTATGGACATGACAAGAGGATGTACCGTTCAACCGGGCAAGGCTTTGCCCAAACCATGTATTCGCGACAACTACTTGGAGGTGGATTACTATTAGCAAAGACATGTATGTAAACGAAGGCATTCGCGCACGTGAACTTCGATTAATCGATCACAATGGTGACCAGCTTGGTGTAAAGACACGTAACGAAGCGCTAGAAATCGCCACTCGTGTAAACTTGGATCTTGTCCTTGTGGCCCCTCAAGCCAAGCCGCCAGTCGCTCGTATCATGGACTATGGTAAATTTAAGTTTGAACAGCAAAAGAAAGACCGCGAAATTCGTAAAAATCAAAAAGTTATCGTGATGAAAGAGGTTCGTTTGAGCCCAACAATCGATGAACATGATTTCCAAACGAAGCTACGTAATGCGATTAAATTCCTTGAAAAAGGTGATAAAGTTAAATGTAGCCTACGTTTCAAAGGTCGTGCGATTACACACAAAGACATTGGTCAACGTGTATTAGATCGATTTGCTGAAGCTTGTGCTGAAGTATCTACGGTTGAACAAAAACCGAAGATGGAAGGCCGAAGCATGTTCTTAGTTCTTCAACCAAAGAACGAGAAATAATATTAGACGAACAGTTTAGGAGGAATTCGACATGCCAAAAATGAAAACTCACCGTGGAGCTGCGAAACGTTTCAAAAAAACGGGTTCAGGTAAATTAAAATATGACCGTGCTTATGGAAGCCACTTATTCGCAAACAAGTCTACGAAACAAAAACGTCACCTACGTAAAGGTAAAGTTGTATCATCTGGTGACTTCAAACGCATCAAATCATTACTTGTTTACATGAAATGATTGACAACACAAAATAAACTAATATTCATTTTTTAATGAAAAGCAGGAGGTAATTCATATGCCACGCGTAAAAGGCGGAACAGTGACGCGCAAACGTCGTAAAAAAGTATTGAAATTAGCTAAAGGTTACTATGGTTCTAAACATACATTATATAAAGTTGCTAACCAAGCAGTAATGAAATCAGGTCAATATGCATACCGTGACCGTCGTCAGAAAAAACGTGATTTCCGTAAACTATGGATCACTCGTATCAACGCAGCTGCTCGCATGAACGGTCTTTCATACAGCCGTCTAATGCACGGTTTAAAAGTTGCTGGTATCGAAGTTAACCGTAAAATGTTAGCTGACTTAGCTGTAACAGATGCTTCAGCATTCACACAATTAGCAGAAGCTGCTAAAAAAGCAGTAGCTAAATAAAAAAGAGCGACTATGTCGCTCTTTTTTATTTCTGCCCCGAAAGCGAAGCGACAGGGGCAAAATAAAGTATCTGCCCCAAAAGCGTAAGCGACAGGGGCAAAATAAAGTATCTGCCCCGAAAGCGAAGCGACAGGGGCAAAAGGTTTCTGCCCCGAAAGCAAAGGGACAGGGGCAAAATAAGGTTTCTGCCTTGAAAGCGTAAGCGACAGGGGCAAATAGATTAGTGTATAGTTAAGACTGGTGAGGTTCTTTCATCAGTCTTTTTACATAGGAGGTTGTTTTAATGGCTCAAGCATTACTTGCCTATATGGCAATTGTTTCAATCGTATTGCTCGTCATGATGGGTATGGATAAATCACGCGCTAAAAAGCATGAATGGCGCATTGCGGAGCGTACATTATTTACACTTGCTATTGCAGGTGGTGCAGTCGGTGGTGTGTTAGGTATGTATTTATTCCGTCATAAAACACGCCATAATAGCTTTGCATTTGGCTTCCCGTTGATTGCGGCTATTCAAATTTTTATTATTGTGCAATTATGGGGTAGCTCTTTATAGAGAGGCTTTCCACATTAAAAACGATAGCACACTGGAAATCGCCGATACCCCTACTAATATCGCCGATAGAACAGGGGAAATCGCCGATAAACTCTTTGAAATCGCCGTTAGTATCAGAAAAATCGCCGATAGATCTTAGGAAGCGTGCGTTCTCGTAAAAATCATAAATTGTGTGAGTGACTGGCACAGCTAAGGGGTATTTTTTTGCGCAAAAAACACATCCTTCATGTGGAGGATGTGTTACGCATAAGCTGTTCAATGGGTTGCTTCCAGTTGATTTTCGCGTTAGGGTAGTTAAATAAAATTTCTTGCTGGAGATATTCGAAGTCACTCCTTGTAAACCCTTGTAAAGTTGCGGCATCGCGAGCGCCAACAAAAATAGTAACAACCTCAAATGCATCTTCTGTTGTACCTAAGTATTTTTCACCTTCAAAAAGCGCACCTTTAAAAGAAATAAAGAAATTCTTTCGAACATTTTTTACGTCATCATAAAAGTAATATTGGCCTTTTTCATAGGCTTCATCGAGTTTTCGTTTAGGATCGGTTATATATCGAATCGCTTTATAGAATACATAGATTATAAGCGCTATCACAGCAAGTCGAATAAGTAACGGTAACATTTTTAAAATTCCCCCTTGAAGAAAGGTTATTCCTACCTATACGATTAGGGGAGACATTTAGTTTCACTTTTTAAAAAATATTTTTTAGAAATTTAGGAGAAAAAAATGAATTTACAACAATTATTTACGATGCAAAAAGAACTAGATGCATTTATTGAAACTACACAAAAAATAGAACGAGATGTTTTTAAAGAAAAAGGCCTCGCCTTAATGGTAGAACTAGCGGAACTTGCTAATGAGACGCGTTGTTTTAAATTTTGGAGTACGAAAGGGCCGTCAGAGCGTACTGTGATTTTAGAGGAGTATGTGGATTCGATTCATTTTATTTTATCTCTAGGTTTATTAAAAGGGTACACGTCTATTGAAAAATGGCCTGTTGTTGAGGAAAAACGCGATTTAACAGAAACATTTTTAATGACACAGGACTATATATTAACGTTTATTAGTCATCCAACAGAGGATAGATATTTAGCGATTTGGCAATGCTATGGGTTACTTGCGTATAACCTTGGTTTTACATTTGAGGATGTTGTGTCAGCATACATTGAAAAAAATGAAGAAAATTATAATCGCCAACGTAATGGCTATTAATTTACTAGACTAAAGAGTAAAAAAAACACCAATTTTCAGACAAATTCACTAGGAATATTTCGGTAAACGAAGTATAATAGATGAGATACAAAATGTAGGAGGCAAAAGGATGACACAACTAGATTCAACTTTGCAAATGTTTAAAGATTTAACAGACGCGAATGGGATTGCAGGTAATGAGCGTGCTCCACGTGAGGTCATGAAAAAATACATCGCACCATACGCAGATACTGTAGAAACAGATCATTTAGGTAGCGTTATTGCTAAAAAAGTGGGCGATGAAAACGGCCCTAAAATTATGGTTGCTGGCCATTTAGACGAAGTAGGCTTTATGGTAACACAAATCGATGAAAAAGGATTCATCAAATTCCAAACAGTTGGTGGCTGGTGGAGCCAAGTAATGCTTGCACAGCGTGTAACAATTACAACTCGTAAAGGTGAAGAAATTATTGGGGTAATTGGTTCTAAACCACCTCACATTTTACCAGCAGATGTGCGTAACAAAGTGGTAGACATTAAAGACATGTTTATCGATGTTGGTGCTGCTTCAAAAGAAGAAGTACTTGAGTGGGGAGTATGTCCTGGTGACATGGTAACACCTTATTTCGAGTTCAATGTAATGAAAAATGACAAATACTTATTAGCAAAAGCATGGGATAACCGAATTGGTTGTGCAATTGCAATTGATGTCATGAAGGCATTAAAAGATGAAAAACATCCGAATATCCTATATTCTGTTGGGAACGTACAAGAAGAAGTAGGTCTTCGTGGTGCGAAAACAGCAACACATAAAATTCAACCAGATATCGGTTTTGCAGTTGATGTAGGTGTGGCTGGAGATACTCCAGGGGTAACACCGAAAGAGTCAACTAGTAAAATGGGTGCAGGTCCACAAATCGTTGTATATGATGCTTCAATGGTATCACACCGTGGTTTACGTGAATTTGTTTTAGATGTGGCGGATGAAAACAATATCCCATATCAATTTGAAGCAATGGCTGGTGGCGGTACAGACGCTGGTTCAATCCATGTAACTGCAAATGGTGTGCCTGCTTTATCAATCGGTATTGCTACACGCTATATCCACTCACACGCAGGTATTTTACACCGTGATGACTACGATAACGCTGTTAAGCTAATGGTTGAAGTTATTAAAAAATTAGACCGCGATGCAGTAAACAAAATCACATTTGATTAAGAGTGGAAAAAACATCGGAAAGAATTAAAAAGAAATACCATAGTTTTGCCTTCTAACTAAAATGTTAGGAGGCTTTTTGCGTTGGTTAGACCAAAGAAGCATTTCAATGTAGATATTGATGCAAAAATTTTAACGATTAAAACACAAAAAGAAGAAATGGGAGAGGTGCTAGAAGAACAGAGCATAGTAGATAAGCTGTATATGCCCATTATGAATGATAAGAGTATTAAGAACATTACAATTCATCATGTATTGCTCGTACTTAATCAACAGATGAAGTTAAATGGATTACGAAAGCGAACAATTGAGGATTATCATTACCAATTTAAACGCTTTGCTGAAATGGTAAAGGTGGAGTATATACATGAAATCAATGCAGATAAGATTTACGAGTATTTATCGATTCTTGGTGATATTAAAGATATTTCTAAGCTCAACCGTTTAAAGACCCTTACAGCAATTTTAGGACGTTGTTATGACAATGGATGGATTAAATCTAAATATTGGAAAAACATCAAAATCAAAGTGGATAAGAGCATTAAACAGCCATCTAATGAGCGTGAACTAAGCATTTTATTGTCAATACTTGATAAGGCTACATACTCAGGATTTAGAGACAGTGTAGCGGTTTTGCTTTTGTACAAGACGGGCATTCGCATTACAACGCTTGGCTTATTAGAAGAAAAGCACATTGACTTTAACAATCAAGCTCTTTGTTTGACGGGGGATATTATGAAAAGTCATAAAGCGTTGAAACTGCCTTTAGATGATGATATGTGTTCTCTTCTACATCAGCTAATTGAAGTAAATAGAGAAATGAGAAGAGAGTACAAAGAGAAAAATACAAACATATTCTTAACAAGCACAGCAACACCGATTAAAAATACCGTTTCACCATCGAATTTAATTGCTAAAAATTTATACAAGTATAGTAAAAGATATGGGCTGAAAAACATAAACGCTCATAGCATAAGGCGCTTATACGCTCAAAATCTAATAAAAAGAGGTGCAAATATTAATCTAGTATCACATGCACTCGGTCATGATAGTCTTCATACAACAAGTAGATATTTGTATTTAGATGAGGAAACGGTGGCAAAGAACTTACGTGATTATTTATAAACAATGTGAGTGCTAGTTATTGTATTATCCAACTCTCAGAACTGAATTAGCATTACGAATAATAAGTGTATAGATGTGCGTCTGCTAAGAACTTTCGTAAAAGGAGCTAGTGTTGCGTTGATTTGTAAAATGCTGGGTTGTTCTGAATTAGCTGTAACAACAAAGTATTTAGATTTAGGTTATATCTCTATAGCGAATAACCAAGACTGAAATGATAACTCATTTTGTTTGATATTGATATTTCTACCATTTTTATATAATATCAGTATTATTTATGTGGTAGCGTTTACAAGAAAAGGGGGTTCGAATGCTGAAAAGATGGGGATTTGTATTATGCGTATCTGGAATATTATTGGGTTGTTCTGCTGAAGCGGATCAAAAAGATAGAGAAAAAGAAACGAATGTAGAGGCGGAAAGTGTGCAAGTTCAGAGTGATAATATTAATAATGATATAAATAGTACAGATAATGTAACGAAATATCTTGATGATATGTTGAATTTTTCGGAAGGCATAGCTACAGAAATTAAGTCTATACAAGCATTAAGTGAAACAATGATTAAAAATCCTTCTATTATAGGAAACAAAGAATTTGCATCTAGGGTGGCTGGAGTAGCAAATGTAATTGTAGATAATAATAAACGCATTGAAGACAAGGAAGTACCAAATAAATTTCTAAATTATCATTCACTAGTGTTAGATATATATAGTGAATTAAGTTTTAGTGCAAAATTATTTAGAAACGGTTCAATAGAAAGAGACGACGGGGCATTAATGAGGTCTTCAGAGCATTTAGAGCTTGTTGTACAGTTAATAAATAAATTAGCCACAGCAGAATTAAGTAAAACTGATGAAATGGAGACCCAAAAATTAGAGAGAAATAGTGAAGTATTATTAAAGTCTATAGAACACTTAGAACTGACTGTAGAGTTGGTAAATAAATTAGCCATAACGGATTTTAGTGAAATACAAGAAAATGTAGAAGAAACTGCTAATAATAATACAATATTTGATGTTGATTGGAACACGTTTAAAAAGCAGTGGAATAATTCTCTGAATAGTACAAGTAGAAAATTAAGTGTTATTACCGATATTGAAGAAAAACCAACTGTAATTGGTATTCGTCATAATGGACAAATTAATAGAGCTTTATTTGTTAGTGCAAATACTGATGAGAATACTGGCAAGGTTTCTTATGCAGTAGTAATAGGAGCTACAAAAAAGAATAATTTGGATAGAAATATGGATCTTCTGATAGCGTCTATTAATTTAATCGAGTTAACTGATTCAACTCTCACACTTGAGAAAAGAAAACAAATTGCTCTAGAGCATCTAGGTCTAGGGAATGGAGTAATATTGCAAGAAAAGAATCTTTCATATTCTCATAATGGCATAACTTACAAAGCAGAATATGAGGAAGGAGATGAAGATTTAGGAACATTAACTGTTTCGGTTGATAAAAGAAAATAAATTTAAATAATTGCTAAATATTATTTTTAAGAACAGGGGGAAATCCCCTGTTTTTTAGTATATAAAAGTATTAACTGGATTATCATTAACAGTGAAAAAGAGTCTGTCATAAACGCAAATATATAATTATATTCTACGTGTCAGTGGTAGGGGCTATTAACAACCAAATGAGTTGACTTATATAATAAGAAGTAAGGTAGCACTTCCACTCCTACACATAGTTATTATTTTGAAGCGTCAAAGTACAACTCAATGTCTTTGATGCTTGTTTCATTTATGAAATCCCTGCCTAGTTAGTTAATAAAATTGTTATTTTATCAAAAATATTCCGAATTAAGTTTTAGGTGAAATATTCATTGGAAATGAAAAATTCATTTTATCATATTTTTTATAAAAATCAATAGTGTATATAGCATGTTTTTTGACTTTTTTCTGAAAATTTAGTATAATAAGATTAAATAGTTAATGTTTTTATATTAACTATTTAATTTATGAGGTAGAAAAATGGTATAGAGAAAAGATGAATTTTAAAATGTATACATAGTAGGAGGTTTATTATGTACTTTGACAAGCAATGTAAAACTGCTTTCGCAGGTTTCACATTGTTGCGACCAAAGTACCAAAGTCGCTGAACATACTTAGATGTTGATTGAGTTTTAGTGGAATGTCGTAGGATAGGAACTAGGGTATTAATATATATTTCTTTTTATACTATCCGAGTTCCTATCCTTAAATGAAATGAGAAAGGGTAATTAAAAACAATGACAAATTATAATGATGAAATGATAGTAACGGTTGCAGAATTTGCAGAAATGTTTGGAACAGAAAAATGTAAGGAATACTTTGCAAAGTATAAAAAGTTGGGTGGACATAAAGATTCAACTATTACTACTGCTAAACAGAAATGGCATATTGTTGAAGTTGTGAAAATTGATAAGAAAAATAGGTACAGACTAGCAGGTAAAAGAGAGGAAGAAATTGAAAGGAAACAATTACAAAATTATTCTAATTGTGGTCAAGACCAGATGCCATATAAAGAAATTCTTCAAAATTTAATTTTGATTTATTTGGAAAATCCTAACAGGAAACCATCGGCAACCTATAGGGTGCTTGCCCGTGATTTAGAAGTCATGAGTGATATATTATTTTTTGCATCTGAAAAAGTAACTTCTGATGAACAGAAAGCTTATTATAAAAATCTTGACGATAAATATAAAAAAAATGGATATGAGATGTTTTGGGATGCAGTTAATAAAGAAACACAAAGAATTAGGAAACATATAGAATCAGTGTTGAAAGACATGAAAGAAAAAGGAATCATTAGACACATGGATGTTGTAAATGCAGTTAGTCTAGATAAATATGAAAGGGAAATACATAATCCGATAAACGTAAGTGAAGTTGGTAAGATTGATAAAATGTTAAAAAGTTTACGTGAAAAACATGAGGTTACAGCTACAGACATTAGATATAAACCTAAAAGTACATCAGTTTTGTCTTATAAAGAAGACGAATACAACTATTTGCAGTCGTTTGGGTATGAATATGTGTATGATGCTGTTTACATTGATTTAATTGCAACAGATAGAGAGATTCAGAACTATATGAAAGATTCACTTGTAACTGATTTTAAAAAGGAACATTTAGCATTTGCGTACCAAAAAGCCTTGGCAAGAGAAAACTCATTCTTTAATGATATTATTAGAGTTAAAGACAATCATAAATTCCATAAATTATTTGGAGGTAAAAAGAAGTCAGAAGTTTTAAAAGGAACACTTACAGCTTATGATTCGATTCTTATTGATGAATTATTGAGTGATGGGATTAAACAAGAAAAATTCGGTAAAACATATGCTACCAACTACAAAGAATCGCTAAAAGCCATTCAGGATGTTTTAGACGTGGAAGAAAACGTAAATAATTGATAAGGATATTGGAATTTTTGATTAACCTTATATAAACACAAAAACATATAATGTAAATCAAGCATTTTAAACATAAAGTAAGAAGACTGAAACCCCATTTATAATATAGTGGGGTTTCTTTAAATTGAAAGTCTACTTTCCACGCAATCATGTTAAATAATTTGTAACGTGTGAATATGCTATTAAACCCTCTCAGTAGAGGAGTTTTTCACGTATGATATGTCGTGCTATGAGTTCTTTCAAATGGAAGTTCTGAGACATAACTTCTAACACCAGATTAGGGGGTACTTAAAAATCAAATTTATTAAAATAACTATATGGAAATGCAGTAGCACTACAATGTTTAGATCAAAGAGAAATGAGGTGTTCTCATAGTAAAGAATATTGCATTTTATATTTATTTGGAAATGTAAACTAAGGTATTCATACTAAAATGCTCTTGAATAGAAATGAGGAAAATAAGAAGTATTTCAAATGGAATAAGAAACATATATATAGTAACAAACCGATCAAATTAAAAGGGTTTATTCTATATAGGTGAAAGGGAAATAAATATGTAAATAAAATGAAGGTGAGGGAAATGTATGCTAAGTTTTGATAAAAAAACATTTTTTAAACAACGGCAGTTACCCCTAAAAAACTTTTACTATTCTTATAATGGACAAAACTATACAATTGCTTTGGACAAAGTAATTGGAAATATTGGTTGTTCGGAGGAGAAAAGTCTTTTTCTATTAAATGAATTAAAAGCGACTGATGATTTCATAGTAAATGTTTATTTACAGGACCTTGCCGATGAACACATGCAAAGACTTTTAAGACAGAGTTTTTGTGAAGAAATCGAAAGTAGTTTGTTGGATAAACAAGAAAGCTATAGATTCACTTTGACTAAAAAAGACGGTATATATGAATATATTGCTTATCAAGATGAAGAAGGAAAATATCATGTTAATAGGGTCGAATATGTAGGTAGATATGTGGGAAGAGGGTTTAGCAAATTCAGTGACAAACTGTATTCTTTATTAGGATCACACACTTTTGATTGTAAAAGGATTGAGAAACCAGAGGAAGTTAATGATTAATGTGTTAAGAAATGTACTTAAAGTAACGGGTACTTTAGTTTAATAAAAAGTAAGAGGTATCCATCTCATACGAGGTGGTTTTTTTATTAGTAAGTGTCAAAACTTAAAAGTATTGACACCTAAAGTCCGATGCAGTAATGTCAAGGTATTAGATGGTGTCATATTTAAGTGTCGCAAGTAAGTGTGAAAAGGGGAATTGGAATGACAGTATATGGATATGCTCGTGTATCAACAATAGGACAGGACCTAGATGGACAGATTCAAATGTTAGAACAAAATGGTGCTAGTTTCATTTACAAAGAGAAGTTCACAGGAACTAAAACAGATAGACCGCAGTTCAATGAACTACTAAATGTTCTAAAAGAAGGCGATACCCTTATGGTAACTAAACTTGACCGATTTGCTCGTTCTGCTTCACAAGGAAGTGATTTAGTAAAAGACCTTATTTCCAAAGGGATTAAGGTGCATATTTTGAACATTGGTCTTCTAGATAACACCCCTGCTTCAAAATTAATAAAAAACATTTTCTTTGCTTTTGCAGAGTTCGAGCGTGACATGATCGTTGAGCGTACACAGGGAGGTAAAGCGATTGCTAAGCAGAATCCAAACTATCGGGAAGGTCGTAAGCCAACATATACAAAGTCTCAACTTGAACATGCTTTAAGTATGCTAGAAAGCCATTCATATAACCAAGTGGCAGAAAAGACAGGAATCAGTAAGAGTACATTAATCAGAGCCATGAAGAAACGTAAGGCACAGGAATTACAGTAGATATCAAACTGTAACCTTAGGTGTTTATTCTTTGAGTCATACGGCTTTTCATCACATCATTATTGCTACGGTGCATAAAGTATATCATTTGATTTTGTATTATTTTTAACCTATCAATTTGTTGAATTATATTTTACAATAAATTGGTAGAATGTTGGTCTTATAAAGCTAGAGGAGGAATGGATGAAATGGTATTAAAAAAATTGACATTAGAAGATTGGAATCAATTTGACAAAATTCAGTTTGATTTTCACCCAAGAATAACAATTATTACAGGAGCAAATGGTGCTGGTAAGAGTTCAGTTTTAAGATTAATTGCACGGCAATTAGGATGGGGTTATGAGGAAGTTGCTAGGGTAGTTCTAAAAAAGAATAAAAGTATGTTCTTAGCGGGTATGGACTTTGATAAAGTATCGGAATTTATACAAAATAATAAAGAGTTAAAGTCAGTATTGTATGAAATGCAATCAAAGTCTAATGAATGGATTGATACTATTCAAGCTGATAATATCGTTATGGGTAAATTGGAAGTCGAAAAAGGCGTTTTTAAATTTTATGTGCCAGAAGAAGTACATACAGCTTCGTATAATATAGAAGCACGCTTTCAATATTTTAATGAGGAAAAAGAACTTATGCCTTATGATGCTGAAGGTATGATTAAAGGAGTGAACATTTCTTCTCATCGTCAACCATATTCGTATGTGAGAGTAGATGAAATTCCTTTACACGTTAATGATACAAATAATATATATTATCAATATTTAAACTCTATTCAAAATAGAACCTTAAATAGATATTATAGTAATGATGAATCACCTGTACAATATATGAAAAAATCGCTAATTTCATTAGCAGTATTTGGTGAGGGGAATGCTTTAATTGAACCTAATGAAGAATTAAAAGAAAAATTTTATGGTTTTACAGATATATTAAAATCTATTTTACCTAAACATATAGGATTAAATAATATAACTATTGAAGCAGGTGAAGTTGTTTTAAAAACAGATAGTGGTGATTTCCTAATTGATGCTGTTTCAGGTGGTTTAGGAGCATTGATAGATTTAGCTTGGCAAGTATATATGTATGATCATGCTGGTGACGAATACACTGTAATTATTGATGAAATCGAAAATCATTTACATCCCTCTATGCAAAGAGAAATATTACCTAATCTTTTGAATGCATTTCCAAAAGCTCAATTTATTATTAGTACACACAGTCCTTTTGTTGTCAACTCTATCAAAGACTCATATGTGTATGCGTTGAAATATAATGATAAAAATCGAGTTGAATCATTAAAGTTGGATTTTTACAATAAAAGCAATGATGCATTTGATGTACTAAAAAATGTTTTGGGAGTTCCTGTGACTATGCCTCTTTGGTTGGAAAATGAGTTGGATAGTATTTTAAGTAATTTTAATACCAAAAAACTAGAATTAGATTCATATAATCAATTAAAGCAGTATTTAAGTAATAAGGGTTTAGAGGAATACTTGCCTGAAATGCTTAAAAGATTTGAGGTGTAGAATAATTGATTAGTATAAAAAAATTAAATAAGCCTACTATTTTAAGTCAAAATGCTGAAGAATGGACAGAATTATATTTAGCATATAAAGAAGGAGATAATAGTATTTCAAAAACAATTGGGAGCAAGTATTCTCATAAGGAAGTTAAAAAAACACTGATTGAAGAAACGCATGGTAAGTGTGCATACTGTGAATCGAAAATATTACATATCTCGTTTGGTGACATTGAACATATAGTTCCTAAAAGTGAAGTTCCTGAAAAGTGTTTTCAGTGGGAAAATTTAACATTAGCATGTACTGTTTGTAATAATAATAAGAGAGATTTTTATGACGTTGACAATTTATTAATAGACCCTTATATTGATGACCCAAATGAACACTTTTATTTTGCAGGTCCTATGCTTATTGAAAAAACAGAAAAAGCTATTCTAACCAGATCAAAATTAGATTTGAATAGGGCAGAATTGTTTGAGGATAGAACTCGATATTTAGATAATTTAAAAGGATTTACTATGCAAATCCAAAGTGCTATAAATCCTGTTTTAAGAGAAGCGCTATTAGATGACTTTAGAAAAAGAGCAAAAATTGAACAGGAGTATAGTAAAATGGTTTTTGATTTTTTGGAGTTATTTGAATCAAAGTACACTTTAAGTGATATCTCATAATAAAACTCATATAAGTAATGAAAATATAGAAGAATTGTATGTAGTTTATATGAGGCTGACTCAAAATAAAATAATAAACATTGAAATAATAAAAAAATAGAACCTTTAACAAATTTAATTTAGTGCTATTAGATAGTTTTAGTATTTCTATTTTAAACATAATTGTATTGGTTAGACAATTTACCTTATCTAAGAGAGCTTAATGGGCTCTCTTTTTTTTGTACTAACAGTGAAACTTGAACAATGTAATCCTACATAGTAGACTAGTCTTAATGAAGGTAAAACTATATTCTGATTTAATTCCTTCCGATAAATGTACGTTCTTATAATTAAACCGGTTTAATAGCAGGATTTTATAGCGGTATGGTTACTGACATACAGCTCATTTGTGACGCTGGTTCAATTCATGTAACTGCAATCGGTATTGCAACACGCTATATCCACTCACACGCAGGTATTTTACACCGTGATGACTACGATAACGCAGTTAAGCTAATGGTTGAAGTAATTAAAAAATTAGACCGCAATGCAGTGAAAAAAATTACATTTGATTAATTGTAACTTTCAAGCCTTCTAACTAAATGTTAGAAGGCTTTTTATAGTAATGAACCCTACTTTCCCAATCCAATACTTCTCCTTCCAGTCGGAAAAATTTATTTTCCTGTAACATCTTTAGCTCAGGATATTTATCAAAGAAATATAAGTTAACTTTAAAAAAATAAAAGAAAAAATTTTATCTATTTAATTTAGAGGTTTATCAGTTGAAAATTTTATATAAATTCTACGATTATCAAGAGAGATTTACGTAGGAAGGTTAATTTTTGTTTGAAATTAATTGATTCCCCGCATGAATTTAGACCTCTGTTCCATTAGGACAGAAGTTTTTTGCTTTGAGGTGGGAATTTAAAAAAGATATATACTTTAAAATCTTAATTTTGCTAAAAACCTTAATATCTAATTTCCATTAGATATTAAATATTCAAGTAAAAGTTGTATAATTATGTTAAAAGAGTTTTGGGAGGATATTATGGAAGTTCAACAATCGAAAAACAATGAATTAGTAAAAAAAATAAGAAGGTTGGCAATTACTAAGCAACTAAACTTTTTAATAGGTTCTGGAACATCGTTGCCGGCAGTTCCTTTAATGGGAATGATTCAAGGTACGACAGATGATGAACGAAATGCTAAGCTCGCTGATATAGTAAAAGAAGTAAGTCGTGAGTTGTTACAATTAGATGTAAGTCAAGATACGCCTCTAGAAATTACTTTAAAAAATTATATAAATTTTTTATCAAGTATAGTTGGAATACTTAATTTATCAAACTCAAGACAAGCGCCTCGTACTGCTAATATTTTCACAACGAACTATGATTTATTTATTGAAAAGGCATCGGATGAAGTATTACAAAACTATAGATTTATATTTAATGATGGTGCAAGTGGATATTTTGATAGAAAATTGGATGGTTCAAACTATAATCGCACTGTCTCTTACAAAGGATTAAATGATAATTATACAAATGAAATTCCATCACTAACTTTGATAAAACCTCATGGCTCTATGAATTGGGAGAATATTAACGATGCTATATTAATAAGAAGTGAAGTATTGGATCGCCCGGTAATTGTAAAACCTACAGGATATGAATCACAAGAGACTTTTATTAACAATCATTTCCACGAAATGCTTAGAATTTTTCAATTAGAATTGGATAAACCACAATCAGTTTTGTTTGTTATTGGTTTTTCTTTTCAAGATAAGCATATTGCGAAAATGATAAAGAGAGCTATTCAGAATCCAGAATTGATGATTTATGCTTTTGCTTTCAAGGAGGAAGATAGAGCTGTATTTTTGAGGAATTTAGATTTAAAGGATGAAATGAGCAATTTTAAAATTATAACTCCAAATAATTTAAATGAAGTTTATAAGACGAAAGGTGCAAATGAAAGCGGCGAAGATATTTTTACATTTACAATAGAAAATTTTACTCGTATTTTAAGTGATCAAAGTTTGGAGGACATGAATGATGAAAATTCCTAAGAGAAAACTTGGGGTGATTACTGCTGTTGATGGTGATTTATCACAAGTAGGAATGTATAGCATGTCTAACGATGCTGAATTTCTTTGGTACGGTGAAATATTGAATGGTCCTAAAATAGGTGCGTATCTTACAATTAATCAAAATGAAATTAAAATAATTGCTACAGTAGCTAATGAAAAAGTTGTGGACCAGCAAAACTCCATAAAAAGTATTGAGTTTGATAATAGGTACTCTAAAAGTTCAATTAACAGAATTATTACGTTAAAAACAAAAGGTGTTATTGAAAATGGGGAATTTCAAGTTACAAGTCAATATGTACCTATGATTGGTAATGAGGTTACATTAACCACATTGCAAGAATTGGAAATTATTTATGGTGTAGATATTAATGAACCAACGATAAATATAGGAAAATCTATTTTAGAAAACCAGCCTATTAAATTATCTATTAATAAATTCTTTGCATCACATATTGGTATATTTGGGAATACGGGCAGTGGGAAATCAAATACTTTACATAAATTATATTTAGAACTCTTCAAATCAAAATACTATGAACAGATGAAAAATAAATCACAATTCTTTGTAATCGATTTTAATGGAGAATACTCATCTTCGGGGTTTGAAGAATCAACAAGAAAAGGCATTTTTGGAGTTGAAAGAGACTATAGAGAAATATTTGATATAAACACAAGGAATGTAACTCAATGTAGGAAATTACTTGTTGAGAGTAAATATTTATTTGACCCTGATATTTTATCAATACTTTTTGATGCTAGACCTGCAACACAAGTACCTTTTTTGAGAAGTGCATTAAAGGAATTTAATAATAAAGTCTCTGCGGGGAGTTTTGACTTTGGAGCATATGTTGTAGGAACATTAAAAAAGATTTTAACTTCCGGTTCCGCTGCTAATCAAGATAGTTTTCAAGATTGGATAGGAACAGCAAAAAAGTATTTAAATAATAATCCTTTGTTTTCGAAACTCAATCAAATTAAACAATTTAATGGTAATTATAAAATTGAGGGTACGCAAATATGGTTTAATAGTGGTTCTACAGAAGCAATTTCGCAAAGTACATTAAATGATTCAGGGATTACTAAAATCTCTGATGAATTAAAAAAGTTATTTAATAGTTTAAGTAATGAGCCAATTTTACAATTAGAGATTTTTTTACATTTTCAGAAGGTACATCGGACTGCATGGGGGAAAGTTAATCGTGAACATTTAAATCCTTTATTTAACAGGATTAATACATCTCTAGATAGTTTAAGTAAGGTTATAGAAGTAAAAAATAGAGCAATTGAAGATTATAAATTAATGAATATTATTTCATTAGTTCATGCAAATCAAGAAATTACTCGTCTAATACCGATGTTGTTATCTAAAATGATTTATGATCAGCAAAAATCGTTGGTGTCAGGTAAAGTGGTATCAAAAACAAAACATTTAATTATAGATGAAGCTCATAATATATTAAACTCTAGCTACAAAAATAATGGAGACGATTGGCAAGATTATCGATTGTCTATTTTTGAAGAAATCATAAAGGAAGGTAGAAAGTTTGGTTTCTATCTTACTTTATCTAGTCAAAGACCAGCAGATATTTCGCCGACAATTCTGTCTCAAACGCACAATTATTTAATTCATCGCTTAGTTAATGAGAAGGATTTAAGAATGCTGGAAAATACAATGCCTACACTTGATAAAAGTTCTTATCAAATGATACCGAGCCTTGGTAAAGGAGAAGCTATTATTACAGGAAATGCAATGCAAGTTCCTGTATTTGTGAAAATAGATAAAGAAGAATCTGTTCGTCCAGCAAGTGATGATATAATTCTAACTAATCTGTGGGAGCCCGTGGAAGAGCCTGAGCCTGAAGAGAATAGAGTGTTGGTATTAAAATGATGTGTTGATTGGATTAACGCTATGGTCATTGTTTCGATGTTGAGGTAGGGAATCTTCCTATATAGGGGGTGACCTGTATCAACTATACAAAATGAAGTGAAGTATGATACGAAAGACATAGTAGAATATTGAAACTTGAACAATGTACTCCCACATAGTAGACTAGTATTAATGAAGGTAAAACTATGTTCTGAATTAATTCCTTCCGATAAATGTACGTTCTTTTAATAAAAACGGTTTAATAGCAGGATTTTATAGCGGTATGGTTACTGACATACAGCTCATTTGTGACGCTGGCTCAATCCATGTAACGGCAAATGGTGTACCTGCTTTATCAATCGGTATTGCTACACGCTATATCCACTCACACGCAGGTATTTTACACCGTGATGACTACGATAACGCTGTGAAGTTAATGGTTGAAGTCATTAAAAAATTAGACCGTGATGCAGTAAACAAAATTACATTTGATTAAATGTAACAGTAAATAAAAAATACCTTCTAACAATTTGTTAGAAGGTATTTTTTTTATAATGATTAGTATTGATAGTGGTGAAAAATGCAAAGGAATTTAAATTAACAATAATATTTTGGTGAAATTCAATGTTTTTTTATTGTAAAACGATAAAATATCGTTTACAATCAAGTTGAAAATAAACCAATGAGGTGTTTTTATGAAAATAGCTACAACTTTGTTTTTAAAAATTGCGGTGATTCTTATGGCCATTCCCGTTTTAGCATTATGTATTTTTCTTGTGCCTGAATTAGGAAAGGTAGCAGTAGAGCTGGTTCCATCGTATCCATCTTTAAAATATATCGTTTCGATTATTTTTTATGCTTCTTCAATTCCATTTTACTTTGCTTTATATCAGGCATTTCAACTTTTACGTTACATCGATCTAAACAAAGCATTTTCGGAGTTATCCGTTAAATCATTAAAGAAAATAAAATACTGTGCCATTATAATTAGTATTTTACATGTGTTAGCTTTGCCACTCTTCTACCTTTTTGCAGAGATGGACGATGCACCAGGAGTGATATTCGTTGGAATGCTTGTACCTTTTGCATCGATGGTCATTGCCGTATTTGCGGCAGTTCTTCAAAGACTTTTACAAGAAGCAGTTGAAATCAAATCAGAGAACGACCTTGTAGTTTAAGGAGATTGACAGTGGAGAGGTGTTTTATGAAACGAGGTGCAACGATATTTTTAAAAGGAGTTATTCTTCTTATAAGCATCGCAACATTAACATGTGTTTTGTGTGCCTGAGATAGCTAAAAGTGATGCGAAAATGAATCCAGCATCTGCTTATTTACAATTCCCTTTTTTACTAGCGGCTTATGGTTTAACTCTCCCTTTTTTTATTGCGTTGTATCAAGCATTTAAGCTTTTAATTTACATTGATAAAAACAAGACTTTTTCGGAAGGATCAGTAGGGGCATTAAAGGTTATGAAGTTCTGTGCTACCATCATCAGTGCATTTATTATAGGTGGAGTCCTTTTTGTTGCGGTATTTCTGGATGGGGACAGAGCTGGTATTATAGCATTAGGGTTATATTTTACTTTTGCTTCAAGTGTCATTACAACCTTTGCTGGTGTTCTCCAACATCTTGTTAAAGAAGTCGTAGATATAATAACTGAAAATGAGTTAATAGTGTGAGGTTGAGGATATGACAATAATTATTAACATCGATGTGATGTTAGCCAAACGGAAAATGAGCGTAACGGAACTTTCGGAAAGGGTTGGCATAACAATGGCTAATCTTTCTATCTTAAAAAATGGCAAAGCGAAAGCAATTCGCTTATCTACATTAGAGTCGATTTGTAAGGCATTAGAATGTCAGCCAGGCGATATTTTAGAATACCGCAGTGAAGACACTCCGAAAGATTCATAAATGTAAATGAAATACGCTATGTAAGATAGCATATTTATAAAAAAAGAGCTTGCCTGTGGGTAAGCTCTTTTTTTGTAGAGTTTTACATAAGTATGCAAGTTATCTTTAGTAGTCAATATGCTATTACATAGTTATTAATGCATAAATATTCAAATAGACGAATTTTTGTCACAAACAACATATGAATTCTAACTTTTGAAAATAAACATAAAAATTCAGTTGATTTTATAATTATGCATGTGTATACTAAACTCAACAGTTACAAAAGCAAGGAGAGAAGGCTATGAAATTATTAGAAGAAGTACAGTTAAAGTTAGTATCAAGCTTAAAAGGGAAAGACTTACTAACTTTGCTAGACTATACAAGTGAAGAAGTACAGCAGTTAGTTGCACTTTCGACGCAACTGAAAATGATTACAAAAGAAGGTAAATGTCCGAAGCTACTTGAAGGAAAAACACTTGGTATGATTTTTGAAAAACATTCAACGCGTACTCGTATTTCATTTGAAGTGGGAATGGAACAATTGGGCGGTAAAGGTATGTTTATGCATGCACGTGATTTACAAATCGGTCGCGGTGAATCCATTTATGATACTGCACATGTGTTATCTGGCTATTTAGATGGCATTATGATTCGTGCAAACTCGCATGCGATGGTTAAAGAGCTTGCTGAGCATGCAACGATTCCTGTAATTAATGGCTTAACGGATATATATCATCCTTGTCAGGCGTTAGCTGATTTAGAAACAATCGCTGAAAATAAAGGTGAATTACAAGGTCTTAAAATTGCATATGTTGGTGATGGCAACAACGTGGCGCACTCCTTAGTAGTCGCTTCTGCACACGTCGGTATGGACGTCGCAGTAGCAACGCCTGTTGGCTATGAATGTGATGCAGAGGTTATCGCAAAAGCACAAGCTATCGCAATGGCAAATGGGAGTACAATCACAATTACACATGATCCTGTAGCAGCAGTTCAAAATGCAGATGTAGTGTATGCAGATGTTTGGACATCAATGGGCCAAGAAGATGAAGCAGCAAAACGCTTACAAGATTTTGCCGAGTATCAAATCAATGATGAGCTTGTGGCACATGCAAAGCCAAACTACATGTTCCTTCATTGCTTACCAGCTCATCGCGAAGAAGAAGTAGCAACATCTGTTATCGATGGTCCAAATTCGTATATTTTTGAGCAGGCGGAAAATAGACTTCATGCTCAAAAAGCAGTTTTAGCTTCCATTATGGCTTAAGTAAAGGGATAGGATAGTTGACTCTCTAATTGAGAGTTCCTATATACAAAGTTTGCACTAGTAACAGAGGGTGTTAGTGCCAACAACATACTAGTAGCATACAGACAGAGGGATGTATGCTACGCGCGATGTACGTTGTCAAGATGGATGACTTCATCGCTACATAGTGAAAGTAACCTGGGAGACGCTGGGTTGCTTTTTTTGTTAATTTCTATTGATTTGTAAAGAAAACCCTCTGATTTGCAAGCTATCAGCGGGTTTGTTGTTCAAGAATGATTTCAAATCGTTCCATATGCAAGGTAAGGGAAAAAACCTTCAAAAAATCGTTCGGTTGCAGGCATGAAATAGGAACCAAAGTGGAAATCAGGGTCAAGTGTTGTAACAATCCATTTTCCAGCAGTGGAATGCGCATCTATATAGAGTACAGCACCACCATCTTCCGTAGAAATTAAAATATCAGCATGTGCAGGTGGCCAAAAAACGCCGTGTTGATGCCAAGTACAATCAACGAGTGTGAGATAGCCATTGAATAGAGGATGCGCTGGATTTTGCAGTACTAAACCACTAGAAGCATCTTTATCAAGCCACCACCAGAAGTTTGTTAGACGTTCTTCCCAATGTTGCGCAGGAATCCAATTCCAAGGCTGTGGTCCGAATGCAACGACAATGCCACCATTTTCTGCAAATGCGTGAATTTTTTCGACGCTTGCTAGCAATAGCTTATAGTTTAATTGGGACGGGACGATGAGCACATCGAGCTCATTTATATCGGTTTCTAAAAAATCTGGATGGTAAATTAACTTCGTAATAAATTGATTAAATTTTGGCTCGTGGAAAGTGCGATAATGGGATTCATGCCCACTATAGATAACCCCAATTTTTCTCATTGATGATTGTCCTCCTTTAAAGCTTGTACCTCAGATTCAAGCCAGGCAAGAAATTGTGGGCGAATGCGATCTGTTGATTTGTTTTCACCTGCATAGCCAAGCAGTTCACGTCCTGCGTGAACTAAAATTGTCCCATTTGTAGAACAGCGGTCAATGTATGTAACGGGCTTACCATTTGCAAACGTTAATAAAATTTCAGCATTTGCTGGTGCATGATGATAGCCGCGAGCAAAAAAGCCTGCAACCCCTTTTTTAAATGTCATATCTTCAGTTAAAACTCCATCGAAAATAACAGATTGCTCTGTTGGAAAAACTTCATAATCTTTGAAATTTTGAATGTGTTGGGGCATAAATGGGCCACAACCTGGCAACCATTCTCGGAATAAATGCCCGCAGTATACAACGATTTTTTTGTTTGCTAAAAATGCTGCAATTTTTTCACGTTGTAAATATAGCCATTCTTGGTCTATAAAATTGGGAATAAAAAGAACATCTACATCGTCCAAATTAACTTGTGGAAAATCATATTGATCTATGATTTTTGCTTCGTTACCTGTATCTCTCTGCATGCGACCGTTAACACCAAAAGCATGTCCTGGGTCTAGTTTTAGCATTGTAAATGGAATGCTCATAAACATATCCTCCTAGTAAAATAATTAAATACCCAATCATTTTTTGGTAATAAATAATATTAAAAAAACATTTAAAATGCTATGTAAATATTGTTTGACCAAAAATATGTTGCGAATATTAGAATTCTATAAAAAGCAAATTGACATTGAGAATCATTATCAATATACTGTTATATATATTCTATTGCAAATGATAATCATTTTCAATATATTTTCAAAAGAAAGTAGGGAATGCCGTGAAACCAATTGCGTATATCGGTATCGATATTCAATTTGCTAGGTTGTCAGATGAGGATCGTAGGCGCGGACTTACATTTTTATATTTATACGATTTGCCGTATGCAGATTTACGTGCTTATGCGGGTCTCATTATTACGAATCTAGTAGAGGAGCAGTTTTTGCTAGAGCATAAAGCTATGCTGGAGCAGTATTTAAAACAGGGTGGAGTAATTTTTTCGCTAACTGAGACATCATTACCATGGTTAGTAGGTGTGCCTAACTGGAAACGGTCGTCAATTCCATTGAAGGATCGTGAAATTATTATAAAAGATTCTGCCCATCCATTATTTGCGGGAATTGATGCATATGACATTAACTATCGCAAAGGTGTTAGGGGCTTTTTCTCACGCGGATATTTTGAAAAAGTTCCATTGCATGCAGAGATTCTTGTGACTGACCAAAGTGGAGCAGTCATTATTTATGTAGATCATGATTCAACAAATGGAACAATCTTTGCTGGTGCAGGAACAGATATATATCGTGTGTTCATTGACGAAGATAATACCTCTCGTCAATTAAGTGTGCAAATGCTTGCATGCATCCGTGCGGAATATGTACGCAATCAAGCGAAAGGAGCTCAAATACAATGATTGGGATTGTCACAAATGGACTACCATTTCAAAATCGCTTTTTTGCAGAGGAGGAATTTCATTATTTATATGATGATATTTTACATATTCGAGAGCTGCATCGGTATGATTTAGCAAATTACGATACGTTAATTTTATCTTGCCGTTTAGATATTCCTCATTTAAAACGTTATCAATCACAGCTTTTAGCGTTCATTGAATCAGGTAAGCGGCTCATTATTTTTGGTGAGATTTTGGATAATTGGTTTCCTACGATTGATTGGCAAGATTCTGAGGTGAATTTTAGCTGGTGGGTGCGAGATGGTGGAGACTTGCCAATGACTGAGCAAAATATGACACACCCATTGTTTAAATACGTAACACTCCGTGATTTAAAATGGCATTATCATGGCTCGTTTTTACCGCCAGAAGGTGCTCAGTCTTTACTTGATATACCTAATGGTCGCTCACTATTTTATGTCGACAATGTAAGCTTTAACGGAGAATTAGTCGTAACAACACTTGACCCTATGTTTCATATAGGACTAGGTTTTATTGATCAATCAAAACCTTTTTTACACGGTATAGCAAAATGGCTCAGAGAGGAAGAAGGACAATGAAAAAATACGGATTTCTAGCAACATTAGCATTAGCGGCAATGCTAGCAGCGTGTGGCGATAAAGATGAGGGGGCAGTAACAGAACAACCGTCTGAAACTTCTGATGTGCAAACAACGGCTGAAGAAAAAGTTGTGACAGACCAACTAGGTAGGGAAGTTACAATACCTGGAAAAATTGAACGGGTTGTAACAGGAGGCATATTGCCTTATTTTTCTACATGGTATGTAGCGACAAACTCTACAAAAGAGATAGTGGGTATGCACCCCAATTCATATAATGCTGCGAAAAACTCTATTCTATCAAAAATTTCACCAGATGTGTTAAATGCAGAAACGTCTTATATTCAAAATGGTGAGGTGAATGTTGAGGAATTACTAAAGATTGATCCCCAACTATATGTAGAAATTTCAACAAATGAAGATTCAATTAACAAAGTAACAGAAGCGGGTATTCCTGTTGTTGCGGTAAAAGCAATTGATGCCGCAGCCGCTGAACCGTTAGCAACATTCAATAGCTGGCTAACATTAACAAGTAAAATAACTGGAACAACTGATCGTGCGGACCGTTTTTTACAAGAGGGCAAAAAGGTGCAGTCTGAACTAGATGCCAAATTAAAAGATGTAGCAAAAGAGGACAAGCCACGTGCATTAATATTATTTATGCATAATGATAAGTCCATTACGGTAGGTGGTAGCAACTTCTTCGGCAATCAATGGCTAAACGCAACGGGTGCAATAGATGTTGCTGAAAAGGATGTACAAGGAAGAAAAGAAGTAAATATGGAACAAATTTACTCTTGGAATCCTGATATTATTTACATTACAAACTTTACGGAAACACAGCCCGAAGATTTACTTGAAAATAAAGTGGATGGACAGGACTGGAGTCAGGTAAAAGCAGTGCAAGATGGAAAGGTTTATAAAATTCCATTAGGTATATATCGCTGGTTCCCACCAAGTGGCGATGCACCGCTAATGCTAAAATGGATGGCTCAAAAAAATCATCCAGCGTTATTTACGTATAAGATTGAAGATGAAATTAAAACGTATTACAAAGACTTCTATGAATTTGACGTAACAGATGAGGAAATCCATGATATATTAAACCCTTCTTCTGACGCGGCGAAATATTAAGGATTGATAGTTAGATGAAGAAGTGGATTATTGCATTGTTATGGTTGCTACCATTTTTGGTAGCAATCGTTTCACTCGGTGTTGGTCGTTTTGAAGTAGGTCTTGACCATATAATAAAAATTTTAACATCACAATTGTTCCCAATTGAACAAACATGGACAAAGATGGAAGAAACAGTTGTGATGAATGTCCGTTTACCTCGTATTTTGCTCGCTCTTCTCATTGGTGGAGGGTTAGCAATAGCAGGTGCAGGATTTCAAGGTATGTTTGGCAACCCGCTAGTTTCGCCAGATATTTTAGGTGTTTCAGCAGGTGCGGGTTTTGGTGCATCATTAGGTATTTTATTATTTGGCCAAAATTTTTCTGCACAAATAATGGCATTACTTTTCGGTTTAGGTGCGATTGGCTTTACATTTTTAGTAGCAGGTGCAAAAAAGAATGCGCCTATTTTTATGTTCGTATTGGCTGGTGTTGTCACATCTGCCCTTTTTAATGCTTTGATTTCCCTTATCAAATTTGTGGCAGACCCAGAGGAGAAGTTACCAGCCATTACCTATTGGCTAATGGGGAGTCTCGGTACTGCAACCTATAAAGATCTATATATTGGTGGCCCATTAATTTTAATAGGTATTCTACTCCTCTATTTACTGCGTTGGCGAATAAATATTTTAACATTGCCAGAGGATGAAGCAAAGTCCATGGGGATTCCAGTCGCACGTTTAAAATGGCTCGTAATTTTTGGGGCAACACTAATAACAGCGGCATCTGTAGCTGTAGCGGGCATCGTAGGTTGGGTTGGTTTAATTATTCCACATGTTGCACGCATGCTTGTCGGTAATAACAATCAATTTGTTCTACCTGTGTCTGTTGCAATCGGTAGTGTGTACTTATTAATTATCGATGATTTAGCACGCTCACTAACAGCAACAGAAATTCCATTGTCCATTTTAACAGCCATTATTGGTGCACCATTTTTTGCTTATTTATTACGTCGCTCAGGAGGTGGCTGGGGATGAAAATAGAAGTGGTCGATGGCAATTACTATTATGAGAAGCGCCGCACCAAAATGCCTCATTTATATGCAAAAGATATTAATTTTACATTAGCATCAGGTGAAATAATGGCTATTCTTGGCCCGAATGGTGCAGGGAAAACAACTATGCTAAAGTGTATTACAGGTCTTCTCGATTGGAAAAAAGGCAAGACGTTGATAGACGGTAAACCTCTTAGCGCAATGGATCGTAAAGAGTTGTGGAAGCGAGTTGGCTATGTACCTCAGGCGCATAAGATGGTATTTGGCTTTACTGTGGAAGAGCTAGTTGTCATGGGGCGTGCGCCATATATTAGTACATTGGCGCAGCCTTCAGCAAAAGATATGGAAGCGGCTCATGTAGCACTAAATACAATTGGGATAATGCATCTTGCTAAAAAATCGTGTAATGAAATTAGTGGAGGAGAGTTACAATTGGCTTTAATTGCCCGTACGCTCGTGTCAAATCCTGAAGTTTTAATATTGGATGAACCTGAATCACATTTGGATATACAAAAGCAAATTGTTATATTGCAAACGATAAAGCGCTTATCCAAGGAGCGAGGTATTTCTTGCATCATTAATACCCACTATCCAAACCATGCCTTTTATCTTGCAGATCGTGTATTAATGACAGCGAAAGAAAAGGATGTTATATACGGCGATGTACAGGAGGTAATGACTGAGTCTCGGATGAAGGAATTTTTCGGTATAGAGCTAAAAAAAATAATTTACGAGGAAGAGGATTATTTCGTTGAAACGATGGTTCCTCGCGCACTAGGACAAAATGTGATATAAGTGCCTGTCACCTTAAATGTAAAAACACGGTCCCCTGCAGTGGAGGAGACCGTGTTTTCATTGTTTATGGGAAGGATTTCAATTGGGAGAAATTTCGAGCAACTATACGTTGAAAATTTTCCCTGGATTCATAATGTTATGTGGATCGAGCGCTGTCTTAATGCTTTTCATAACAAGTAGGGAGGCACCGTGCTCCATCGATTGGTATTTCATTTTACCAATACCTACACCGTGTTCGCCTGTACAAGTCCCTCCGCGAAGCAGCGCATATTGCACAATATGCTCATTGAAACGGTCCGCTTGCGCACGTTCGTTTGAATCTGTCGGGTCCAACATTAACAATGCATGGAAATTCCCATCTCCAACATGTCCGACAATTCCTCCTGCTAAACCGACGTTGTTTAACTGTTCGCGGGCATACAAAATGGTCTCTGCCAATTTTGAAATCGGAACACAAACATCTGTTGACATAAGCTTTTTACCAGGATACGCATGAATATATGCATAGGCTAATGTATGTCGCGCCTCCCATAGCTTATTACGAGCTGCGTTGTCTTGCTCAAACTCGACAGACGTACAGCCGAAATCCTCAAAAATTTCTGTAGCAAATGCAATATCAGCTTGCATACCTGCATCATTACCGTGGAACTCTAAAAACAGCGTCGGTTTTTCATCATAGGAAGTTTCATTATAAATATTAACTTGTGTAATAGATGCTTCATCGACTAGTTCGACACGACCAATGGAAATGCCAGCCTGCAATAATGCGGCTACTGCACTAACAGCATCGCCAACTGTTTCAAATACAGCACGACCTGCAGTGACAAATTCTGGAATACCATAAACTTGCAATGTCAGCTCTGTAAAACAGCCTAGTGTACCTTCAGAACCAACAAATAAGCCATTTAAGTGATAGCCTGACGATGATTTGGCTGCTAAATTTCCAGTATGTATAACAGTACCGTCTGCCAGTACCACTTCTAAATCACGCACTTGGTCGCGCATAACACCATATCGAACAGCAGTAGTACCGCTGGCATTTGTTGCTGCCATTCCTCCAAGTGTCGCATCTGCTCCTGGATCTACCGTAAATTGAAGGCCGTGTTTTTTTAATTCTTTATTTAATTGTGCACGTGTTACACCTGGTTGCACTTTCACTAGTAAATCTTCTGGGCGAATATCTAAAATTGTATTCATTTCAGAAAAATCGATAGAAATACCGTTAGCAATCGGAATAGCATTTCCTTCTAAACTGGAGCCAACGCCAAATGGTACGACAGGTATAAGATTTGCATGTGCTATTTTCATTATGGCACTTACGTCTCCTGTGGAACGTGGGAACACTACTATATCTGGCAAGTTCATTGCATGATGGGATTCATCTTTGCCATGTAGCTCTCGTACCGTATCGTTTGTCGACACTTGCTCATCCGATAATACCTCTCTAAGTTGATTTACTATTAGCTCTACTGCAACAGTCATTCCAATCCCTCCAAACTTTCTGATAAATCTAATTTATCATGCGATTAGTGGAAATGGAATGTCCTGTTTACAAAAAATCAGTGTGCAAATACTTTTTCTAGCTTTTGTACGAATGCTTCTTGTTCTTCATTAGTTGATTGTTGCCACCATTTTTCGAAAAATACACCTAGGCCAGGTAGTAAATGCTCTTCGCCACGTGAAATGGCATCTTGGACTATATCTTTAAATTCTGCTGCTGATTGACCATGGACATTTGCCGTAATGGCATCTCTTATTTGAAAATTCATCTATTTCGCCTCCTTAGTCATAATTTGTCCACTGACATTAGAAATATGTATAAAAATTAATGCAAAACATAGGATTTTTTAAAATTCTCTCGATATTTCGTTTAAATTTAGGCAGATATTTATGCAAATCTGTAGAGAATACTTGTAAAAGGGTTATTCGACGAGTTTTTTACCGCAAGTTAAGCTAAAAACACCTAGGAATAATGGACTGTGCACAAGTCGTTAGGAAAGTATCAGTGCCATTTGAAAAACAAACACAAATTCTTTCACCACAACAGCCTTTTGAAGAAGTATTAGAATTGGTGCAACCGATGATTTCCTCCATATTATCAAAGTGCCATATTTACAAAGACTTTGAGTATTATCGTCAAATTGCAGCAATTGCTGTATGGAAAGCATATAGCAATGCAGATCCTTCGAAAGGGCAATTTTCTGCCTATATTTATACAACCGTGAAAGGTGAAATTTTGAAAGAACTTACGAAAGAAAGAAGATTTCAGGACAAGGAATTATTAATGGCTGATGACACGTTGAATTTTATAAGTTGTCGGGAGAAACAAATCAATCCACTTGGAGAGTGTCTTTTAGTAGAAAAAATAATGGACCAATTAACAGAAGATGAAAGAAAGATACTGCAACTATATTACCTAGATGGTTATAGGTATGAAGAAATAGCTAAAGTACTACAGGTATCAGTCGCTGCAATTAAAAAAAGACGTACTAGACTAATAAAGAAACTACGTCGTCACCTTAATGAGTAAACTAAATTACTACTAAAAGATAATAAAAGTATGCTAATATCAAAATAAATTGAATATTAGCATACTTCACTTGTTGCATACAAAGTCCAATAAAAATGCTATGATTTGTAAGAAGTCAAAGAAATATACAATTTTAATACGTTTAAATATAATATGTAGGTAGAGTTACCTATCTATTTTGATTGTGTATATATTGATATGGAGGGTTAGTATTGGAAAACGCGTGTAATCATTTAGATAAAAGGGAGATATGGTATAGTGCGATACCACTGCTTCTATTGATTCCTCTTTTAATATTCAATAATCAGCTTATGTCTATTTTTACAGAAGGAAATATCCTCGATTATTTAAGATTAATTATGAAAATATTAATTGTTGTATTCACGATGACAATTGCCATTCATTCTTGGCTTGTATTTTCGCAGTTATTAATCAATCATACATTATACATAGGTAGTGTTTTCTTTCTTATCGCTTTGCTAGAGATTGCTAATATTGTCATATCAGTCCCACAAAGTGTAGACACAATATTAATAGGCGTCTGGATACAAATTTTTATGCGAATGGCTTTAGTAATAGGGATTCTACTTATTATTGCGAAGCCTAGAAAAAAGTTAACATTGGCTCACCGGAGGGTAGCTTATGGAATAGCGATTTTGTCTGTTATGCTTATGCTTTTTAGTTTATATAAGGTACAGCCATTCCTTGAAGAGCATCAGCCAATAACTCCTCATACAGTACAATTATTGACTGGCGCTATACAAGGGGTTTCCATTTATTTTTTAAGCAAGCATTTTAAAAGTGCACGAAAACAGGTTTTGTGGTTAATTAGTGGGTCCGTATATTTAATTTTGAGCGATGTTGTGTTTATTTTTAGCAAAGACGACAATGCTATTTGGATGTTTATTGCACTGTTTTACCAGTTTTCAGCTTATTACGTTTTTTTAAAGGCGATTTACTATACATCAGTTGAGAAACCATATTTACAGCTATTAAAAATTAAGCAAGACCTGGAACAATCACAACAGGAGCTTACTTTTCAAGCATATCATGATGATATTACCCAACTGCCAAATGAGCGTCTTTTATTAAAAACATTGAAAGAGGAGCTGCATAAGGATAGTAAACGAAAGGCGGTTATTTCTATTGAAATTGACCGACTTGCCACCATTAGTGATTCCTTAGGTATTAGCAATTCCAATAAAATGATGAAACTTGTAGCGGAAAGGATTCAAGCAATGCTACCCCCGCATTATTTTGCAACGAAGTTACGGGAAAGCCAGTTTGTTATTTATATTAACCATGTACAAACACAAGAAGAACTAATACAGTTTTGTTTGAACATTAAAAGTACGATGGAAAAACCTTTACAAGTTCAGCTTTTCTCATTAAAAGGGAATGTTAATATGGGTATTGCATTCAATGAAAAAAATTGTTCTGCTGAAGAATTATTGATGCATGCACAGCTGGCAATGCGTGAAGCAAGCCAAATACCACAACGTTTCCTTTTCTATAAAGAGCATATGTCAACGGGCGTGACAGATCGTATATTGCTGGAGCAGGAATTACATAGAGCACTCGATCAACAGGAATTTTATTTGGATTACCAGCCCCAAATTAATTTGAAAACAGGGAAAATAGAATCGGTGGAGGCGCTTGTCCGTTGGCGACATCCAGTTCATGGTTTTGTGCCGCCTGATAAATTTATTGACATTGCCGAAGAGTCAGGGCTAATTATTCCTCTCGGTAAATGGATACTTGAAACAGCATGCTTGCAAGCAAAGGCGTGGGAAGCACAAGGTCTACCTAAAATGAAGGTTGCTGTTAATTTATCGCTCGGACAATTATTCCAGCAAGATTTGGTGCAAATGGTGAAGGAGATTTTACAGCGAAGTAAGCTGGAACCAGCCTATCTACAGTTGGAAATAACCGAAAGTATGACAATGAATATTGATCAAATGACTCAATTACTACATGAGTTAAAGGCATTAGGAATTCAAATAGCAGTCGATGATTTTGGCACAGGGTACTCGTCCTTGTCATATTTAAAAGAATTTCCAATTGATTGTTTAAAAATTGATCGCGCTTTTGTACATAATATTCAGCATGATGCTAATGATGAAGCACTCGTTTCTATGATTCTTTCCATGGCAAAACATTTACGTTTAAAGGTTGTGGCTGAGGGGATAGAAGAAGTGGCTCAACTGGCTTTCCTTGTTGCAGGTGACTGCGATTATATTCAAGGCTATTTATTTAGTAAACCTATTACTGCCGAGCAGCTGACCGCGACTTTTTACGATTTACATGTACATGCTAATGAGATTTTAGAGCAGTACAAATGCGGTAAAGAAAATAATTAATGAACCGAGTGAAAGTGAAATAAAAGGTAAATCCGCATTGACTTAAGTTGGACAGCAAATTTAGAAGTGATAAGCTGATCGACCTAAGTACAATGCGGATTTTTTAAGTTGGGTTGTTTAATGAATGAGGTATTCTTCTTTTAGCTCGGAAATTGTGACTTCTGAGCGTTCTTCTAGTGAGCGACGTAAATGAACGGTAGCTGTTTTACCATCATCATGTAACTGATCAATCCAGACAGAAACGCCATTATAGCTCACTTCATATTCCTTTGGAGAGGCAACAATTTCTTGTGCGCGTAGATAATCCAATTGATGTCCCTCCTTATTTTTTTTGCTTATTTTTCGTTACGGAATTAATAAGCTCTGTAAATTCTTGTGAAAATTCTTCTTTTACTTTATTCGGCGCAATTTTTTGGTTTTTTGGCGTTTGCGGTAATGAACCTTTGTTATTGCTTTGCCCTTGCTTATTATCTCTTCCCATAGTTGAGTGCTCCTTTCGCTTTAATATTTCTTAATATGGCTTTGAATTCATATTTTTATCAAGGGAAAAACTAGGGAAACATAAGAATAACATGTAGCAATGCAAAAATATTTAGTGGTTCATTTGCTTATAAAATATCGTGCTGAGGATAAGGATAAAGTATGTTTATTTTTTGATTGAAAAATTATTATCTAACAGTGCCCAGTTTTGTGGGAAAGGAAAACCTAACGCCCAGTAACTAATACCACGTAGATGATATTCCTTAGTTAGGTCAAACTTAGCTTGAGCGCTTCTTGCATCTTCAAACCAAACTTCATGATTGCGTCCTTGCTTGTCAACATAGCGAAAATAAGGGGATTGTGTTGTTGGATCATATTGAATAGTTGCCCCATATTGTTGTGCTCTTGCAACCGCTTCTTGAGGGCTAAATGTTTCTGCTTCCTGACCTTTCACATGTGGAATGAGCCAATCGCGTGCATAAATTTGGAAGCCTAAAAATATTTTATTAGCGGGTATTACTGTTAGCGCATATTCCACAACCTTCCTCATTTCATTAATTGGAGAGATTGCCTGTGGAGGTCCTAGTCGATAGCCCCATTCATATGTCATTAGCACGACAAAATCCACAATTCTGCCATGTGCCTCATAATCATATGCTTCATAAGTTGATCCTGCTGGAGATGGCCCTGTTTTAGGAGCGAGTGCAGTTGAAACTAAAAAGCCTTTCGGATGAAGGCGATCAACGGCTAATTGAAGAAATCGGTTATAGTTTTCTCGATCTGCAGGTAGGACATTTTCGAAGTCTATATTTAGCACTTTATAGCCCTTATCTTCCATGACTTTTAATATATTATCGATGACTTTTTCTGATAATTGTTGATTTGACAATATTACATGGGTTAAGTTGGACCCGCTTTCTGTAGAAGTGAAGTTCGTTAAGGTTAACATCGGAATAATATTTTGAGAGTTGGCAGCAGTTATCATTGCTTTGTCGTTTAACGGTTCCAATGTTCCATCTTCGTTCATCAAATAAGCAAACGGGCTAAAATACGTAAGTAGAGAGCCTAATGCATTTAGTGACTGTACAGCTTCTTCAGGTGTTTCGTACGTATAGGCATTTACTTCAATAGTAGGTTTCATTCGTGGAATAATTAAATGCGAACCTACATAGATCATATTGGGGTTTGTAATATCGTTTTCCTCTATTATGGCCTGTACGGTTGTATTATAGTCCTTAGCGATTTGCGATAATGTCTCGCCACTTTCTACAACATGAATGATGGGAGGAATAATTAGTTTTGTTCCTGGTGTTAAAAGATCGGGGTTTGTAAGATGATTTACTTGGATAATGGATTGCAGTGACACGTGATATTGTTGGGCAATAGACGACAACGTTTCTCCTTTTTTAACGGTATGTGTTGTAAAAGAAGAAGGTATAACGAGTGATTGTCCAATCACTAATTGATTTGGGTCAGGTAAAGCGTTTAATTGAATAATAGCGCTCATTGGTGCAGCATAGCGGTTCGCAATTTGCCATAGTGTTTCACCGGCGCTTACTACATGTATTAACATTCGGTCTCCTCCTAAATAGGTTTTGTTAATGCATCATATGTAACTAAATATCTACCTAATGATGAAATACAGTGTTATTTTTAAATGTTTAATCATTTCAATACTCATATTTTTTTCTTATTAGTTATACATAGTATAGTAGATGCGAATTGTATCATTAGAGAAAGGAGCTGGACGTTGAAGAAAGTAAAGCTCACAGGAAGAATTGTTAGCCCAGGTGATCCAGATTATGATGAAGCGAGAACAAATAATAATTTAAGTGTGCCAAAATTCCCGAGTAAAATTGTTTTTTGTCAAAGAACTAAAGATGTAATCAATGCGTTAAAGTGGGTTAGGGAAAATAATGAAGATTTTCGAGTAAGGAGCGGACGACATCATTATGAAAACTACTCCTTAGTGAATCACGGTCTGATTATAGATGTCAGTGAAATGGATGATATCACCGTTAATGTGGAAAATGGAACTGCTCGAATTGAGGCTGGTGCAAATCTTGGAAAAGTGTACCGTACATTATGGCAACATCGTATGACAATCCCTGCTGGTACCGAAAGTAGTGTTGGCATTGTGGGCTTGACATTAGGTGGTGGGATTGGGATGTTATCACGTCATTTTGGGCTTACTTGCGATCAATTAATTGAAATTGAAATGGTTAGAGCAAGTGAACATCAAGGAGCAGAGTTAATTCAAGCAAACCGACATGTAAATAGTGACTTGTTTTGGGCTAGTTGTGGCGGTGGTGGGGGCAATTTCGGTGTTGTTACTGCCCTTACGTTCAAGCTTCAACCTATTTCAGACGTTACCCTTTTTGCTATCGTGTGGGAGTGGGATGATTTTGAGATTGCATTTGATGCTTGGCAAAAATGGGCGCCATTTACCGATGAACGCATAACTTCACAAATAGAGCTAAAATCACAGGAAGTGGGCGAAATTGTTGTGCAAGGTTTGTTTGTAGGTGAGGCGTCGGAATTAAAAAAGCTTTTACGCCCTTTAAGGAAAAGTGGTTCACCTACGGAAGTGTGGATAAAAGAAGTACCGTACATAAAAGCGGTACGATTTTTTGATGTTGCAAGCGGCAATCAACCAGCATTCCGCAAACGATCAGGCTCTTTTATTGAAAAACCGTTTCCACATGTGGCAATTGCAAGAATGAAACAATTTTTAGCAAATGCCCCTAATCGAAATGCGAGCATCTGGCAGCAGTCTCTAAGAGGGGCTGTAGGTCAAATTGGATCAAGCAAAACGGCTTTTTATTATAGAACAGCATTGATTGCTCAGGAATATATTACCTCATGGGAAGATCATGAAGCCGAAAATGAAAACGTTCAGTGGGTTGAGGATATAAGAAGAACATTATCTCCTTTTACTATGGGGGATTATGTGAATTTTCCAGATCAATCGATTCAAAATTGGCCTACTGCTTATTATGGACGTAATTTTAGACGTTTACGAGAAGTCAAAACCAAATACGACCCTTACAATGTTTTTACATTCCCTCAAAGTATTCCAACAATTAAAAAGTGGATGTAGCATCAAACAAGTTTTTTAAAATGTCATGACATAAAGAGTAGAGTGCGATTGAAACTTAGCATTCTACTTTTTTTGTGAAGTTTACTATTATTATTTCCTTGATAATTATTGAAAGCACAGTCAAAATGGAGATATTACATATATTTCTAAAAGGGGTAAATGCGATGATGGATGTTGTTGTACGCAATAATGTGAAAATTATTGGAAAAGGGCAGAAACCGATTCTTTTTGCACATGGATTTGGCTGCGATCAAAATATGTGGCGCTATATTACGCCTGCTTTCGAGGAGCAATACCAAATTATTTTGTTTGATTATGTTGGTTCTGGTAATTCAGATTTAAACGCTTATCAATCTGATAAATATCAGTCTCTACAAGGGTACAAGCAAGATGTTTTAGACATAATTGAAGCGCTTGGGCTGCAACAGGTCATTTTTATTGGTCACTCTATTAGTTCAATGATTGGTTTACTTGCATCAATCGAACGCCCTGATTACTTTGAAAAACTAATTATGATTGGACCTTCGCCGCGGTATTTAAATGATGACAATGGCTATGTTGGTGGATTTGAGCTGAGTGATATTACGGAAATATTAGATATGATGGAAATGAATTTTTCAGGTTGGGCTAGCTTTCTAGCACCGATTGCCATGAATAATCCTGACTCTCCTAAACTAACAAAAGAGCTTGAACAAACTTTTAATTCTGCTAACCCACTGATTGCAAGGGAGTTTGCGGAAGTAACGTTTTTATCAGATCATCGAGGCGACTTAACAAAGGCTAGTGTGAGTGTGCCTATTTTAATTATGCAATGTTCGGACGATAGTATCGTTCCAATTGAGGTTGGCGAATATTTGCACAATCATTTAAAAGCCAGTACGTTTCGATTAATGACTGCAAAAGGTCATTATCCTCATATTAGCCATCCTGAGGAAACGATTCAGTTAATTACACAATTTCTGTAATGGAATAAGAAAGGATTATGAATAATTCATGGATAAACGATTGAACTATGCACCTTGTGGATTTATTGCCATTACGCATGATGGAATGATGATAGAGGTGAATCAGACCTTTCTTGAGTGGATAGGTTATGAACGGGTGGATTTATTACACCAGCATATTGAATTGCTAATGTCCAAGCCTAATAAGATGATTTTTCATTCTTATTTTTACCCAACAATAAATCTGAACGATCATGTGGAAGAACTGTTTATCAGTTTAAAGCATCGCGATGGTACTGCGATTCCTTTTCTATTGAATGGTAGGAAGTATATGGTGGGAGAGGCTGAATGTATTGATTGTATTTTAGTGCCTATGAAAAAGCGCATTGATTATGAATTAGAGTTACGCTCAGCTAAAAAGCAATTAGAGGCTGCTTATTTAGAAAAGGATCAGGCTTTAGCTAAATTAGAGCAACTGCATTTGGAAATTGAGCGAAAACAAAATGAGCTTTTAAGCATAAACGCCACATTAGTAGAACTATCCGTTACTGATAAGCTAACAGGATTGAAGAACAGAAGGTTTTTTCAAGAGAAGCTTGAGGAGCAACTTGCTATATTCGATGAAACAGCACAACTATTCTCTCTTATAATTTTGGATATCGATCATTTTAAAAAGGTAAATGATACATACGGACATCAAGTAGGTGATGAAGTTCTTGCCCAATTGGCACGAATTTTAAATGCGCATGCCCGACAAGATGATGTCGTCGCTCGTTATGGTGGAGAGGAATTTGTTATTATTTTACCTGAAACAGATGTAGATACGTCGAGGACGATTGCTGAGCAAATACGTCGGGTTGTTGAACAGGCCCAATGGCAAACTGGTAAAGTCACGATAAGTATCGGTATTGCGACCGTAACAGAAGAGGATACAGATGCAACGATTTTGAAAAAGGCAGATCAAGCATTATATGTATCGAAAGAGAACGGAAGAAATAGGGTAAGCACTTTTGAGTGCCTGACACCCAAACAATTCTGACAATTGGCTACATTTTGCTGGACTATGTAATTTGTTGTTTTCTACTGTATAATAATGAACAGTAAATAGGAAAAAGGCGGTACGAAAGACGATGAAGAGAATAGAATCTACGCAAAATGCGTTGGTAAAATATTGGAAAAAATTAGCGACTACACGAAAAGAACGTGAGCGTTCAGGTGAGTTTTTAGTTGAGGGATTCCATTTAGTAGAAGAAGCGCTGAAAAATAGTGGTCAAGTGTTACAGCTAATTGTGCGAGAGGGTGTTGACTTACCGATGCTATGGCCAATTGATGATGTGGCAATGGTAGAAGTAACGGCAGCTGTTGCAAAGGAATTTGCTGAGACCGAGACTTCACAAGGTGTGTTTGCTGTTTGTAAGCAAATGACGGTAGAGCAAGATGTCATGGGTTCATGGCGCAAAGTCCTTTTAATCGATGCTGTACAAGATCCAGGTAACATTGGCACAATGATTCGAACAGCAGATGCAGCTGGTTTAGATGCGGTTATACTTGGCAAAGGCTGTGCAGATCTTTATAACCCGAAAACGTTGCGCTCTGCTCAAGGGTCACATTTCCATATTCCAGTGATTCGTGGGGAATTAGAGGATTGGATCGATATGCTTCAGGATAATGGTGTTCCAGTATTTGGAACGGCGCTTGATGAAGATGCTGTCATTTATCATGATATTCAGCATACAGGTGCTTTCGCTATTATGATGGGGAATGAAGGCAGTGGCATTAATCCACAGTTATTAGCAATGACCGATCAAAATATGATTATTCCTATTTTCGGACAAGCAGAATCATTAAATGTCGCTGTTGCAACGGGTATTGTTTTATATGGATTTGTAAAATAGGTTTTGTTTTACGTGCGTAACACTAGTCAAAACGCCGATAATACACTGGCAATCGCCGATGAAACCAGGGCAATCGCCGATAGAATGTCAGGAATAGCCGATAAAACAATGGCAATAGCCGATAGAACGTCAGGAATCGCCGTTAAATCATGTCATACTGCTATAGGGAACAGATGCCCCTTGCTTTGAAGTGGCGTCATAATGTATAATCACATTTAAAATGTAATTAAGTATATTGAAATGCTTTGACCAGGAAGTAGTAAAGATTGTGAATGGACGACAGGGAGCGTAGGCCGAAGATTGAGAGCCAGCGCCGAGCCAATGCAATTTTGAATTCAGCCTGCGAGCAGCTACCGGGACCAGCAAGTGAAACGGCTGTAAAGGTATGCCGGCTTCAATCGAGTCGTTATGTCAATGAAGTGATTGTACGAAGTTGATCGTGCAATAACTAGGGTGGTACCGCGAATATGTCCTCGTCCCTTTTTTGGGGGCGAGGTTTTTTTGTGCCATTTGTGCAAGCGGGCACTTATATGAACAAGGAGGTTTTACACATGGAAGAGCAATTAAAGCAATTAGAGCAAGAAGCGCTAGCGAAAATTGAAGCAGCAGCAAATTTAAAAGAATTAAATGATGTACGTGTCGCTTATTTAGGAAAAAAGGGACCAATCACAGATTTATTAAAAGGCATGGGGAAACTATCGGCTGAAGAGCGTCCGAAAATGGGTGCTTTAGTTAATACGGTTCGTGAAAATGTCACTGCGGTGCTAGAAGCAAAAGTAACTGTTTTAGAAGAAGCAGCTATTGCCGAAAAATTAGCAAGTGAGTCGATTGATGTTACATTACCTGGTCGTGACATTAAAGTAGGGAACCGTCACCCATTAACACGCGTTATCGAAGAAATTGAAGATTTATTTATCGGGATGGGTTATGAAATTGCTGAAGGACCAGAAGTAGAAAAGGATTACTATAACTTTGAAGCTTTAAATTTACCAAAAGGGCACCCTGCTCGTGATATGCAGGATTCGTTCTATATTTCCGAGGAAATATTATTACGTACACATACATCGCCAGTACAAGCACGCACAATGGAAGAGAAAAAAGGCGAATCTATCCGTATCATTTGTCCAGGGAAAGTATTCCGTCGTGATAATGACGACGCAACACACTCTCACCAATTTATGCAAATTGAAGGTTTAGTCATTGGCGAAAATATTCGAATGAGCGACCTTAAAGGTACGTTAGATACGTTAGCGAAAAAAATGTTCGGTGCAGATCGTGAAATACGTTTACGCCCAAGCTTCTTCCCATTCACAGAGCCATCTGTTGAGATGGACATTTCTTGCTTTAAATGCGGCGGCTCAGGCTGTAACGTATGTAAAGGCACAGGTTGGATTGAAATTTTAGGTGCAGGTATGGTACACCCAAATGTGCTTGAAATGGCTGGCTACGATCCGAAGAAAGTTTCTGGTTTCGCATTTGGTATTGGTGCAGAACGTATTGCAATGTTGAAATATGGTGTCGACGATATTCGTCATTTCTATACAAGTGATACACGTTTCTTATCACAATTCGAGCGAACAGAGGCGTAAGGGGGACTAAAAATGTTAGTATCATTAGAATGGTTAAAAGATTATGTAAGTATACAGGACTTAGCGCCTGAAGATTTAGCAGAAAAAATTACACGCTCAGGTATTGAAGTAGACGCTGTTATTGACCGTGCTAGCGGCATGGATAAAGTCGTTGTCGGCTATGTTGTGTCAAAGGAGAAGCACCCTGAAGCTGATAAATTAAACATTTGCCAAGTTGATGTTGGCGAAGCAGAGCCACAACAAATTATTTGTGGAGCGCCAAACGTAGATGCAGGGCAAAAAGTAATCGTTGCTCGTCCTGGTGCACATTTACCAGGAGGCATTAAAATTAAAAAAGCAAAACTTCGTGGGCACGAGTCAAACGGCATGATTTGTTCATTACAAGAGCTTGGTATTGAAGGTAAGTTAGTACCGAAAGCTTATGCTGAAGGCATTTATGTGTTGCCAGCAGATGCAGAGGTGGGCTCTGATGCACTAGCGGTTTTAGGTCTTCGTGATACTGTGCTTGAGCTTGGCTTAACACCAAACCGCTCCGATGCGCTTTCAATGCTAGGCGTGGCTTATGAGGTTGGTGCAATTCTGTCAGAAGAAGTAAAGTACCCAGAAATCGAATATCATACATCTTCCGAAAAAGCAGGGGACTTATTAAAGCTTCGCGTGGAAGATTTGCAAGCGAACCCAATGTACGTAGCGAAAGTTGTGAAAAACGTTAAAATTGCAGAGTCACCAATGTGGTTACAGCACCGATTAATGGCAGCTGGAGTACGTCCTCACAATAATGTAGTCGATGTGACAAACTATATTTTAATGGAATATGGTCAACCGCTTCATGCATTTGACTACAATAGCTTAGCTACAGGTGAAATTGTTGTTCGTAAAGCAACAGAAGGTGAAAAAATTACGACTTTAGATGACCAAGAACGTACATTAAAGGCAACTGATTTAGTCATTACTAATGGCAAGGAGCCAGTAGCGATTGCAGGTGTAATGGGTGGAGCAAATTCTGAGGTAACAGAAACGACAACAACTGTAGTTATTGAATCTGCCTATTTCGATGGTTTAACAGTTCGCCAAACTTCACGTAATCTAGGTCTTCGCTCGGATGCATCAGCTCGCTTTGAAAAAGGCGTTGATCCAAACCGAGTAATTCCTGCAGCAGAACGTGCAGCAGCATTACTAGCTGAGTTAGCTGGCGGTGAAGTGTTAGAAGGTACTTGTATCGTTGATGAATTAGATAAAACACCAGCTCGTGTTGTTGTCTCTCCAGACTTTATTAACGAACGTCTTGGCATGAAAATTTCATTAGAAGATATGCTTTCTATTTTAGAGCGTTTAAAATTCGGTGTAGAAGCTGCAAATGGCTTATTAATTATTGATGCACCAACACGTCGACAAGATATTAAAATTGAAGAAGATATCGTTGAAGAAATTGCACGTTTATATGGTTATGATGAAATTCCAATGACTTTACCAGAGGGTGCAAACCAAGTTGGGCAATTGACAGCTTACCAAGCGAATCGTCGTGTCGTGCGTGACTATTTAGAAGGTGCAGGACTTTATCAGGCTGTTACTTATTCTTTAACATCTGAAGCACTATCACAACGCTTTGCACTAAAAGCTGAGCCTGTAACACGTTTATTAATGCCGATGAGTGAAGACCGTTCAACACTGCGCCAAAGCTTGATTCCACATTTAATTGAAGCAGCAGCCTATAATGTTGCGCGTAAAGCAGATAGCGTAGCATTATATGAAGTTGGTTCTGTGTTCCTTGGTCAAACAGAAGAGGGGCTACCTTTTGAAGAAGAGCATGTAGCTGCTGTTTTAACAGGTAAATGGTTAGATCATGCTTGGCAAGGTGAGAAAAAGGAAGTAGACTTCTTTGTACTAAAAGGAATTATTGAGGGTGTCATTGGCAAGCTTGGATTAACAGATCGCATTGCATTTGTTAAAACAGAGGTAGCTGGCTTACATCCTGGACGAACAGCAAGTATTTTATTAGACGGAGAACAAGTTGGTATTATCGGTGGCTTACATCCTGCAGAACAAAAGTCATGGGGTGTCAAAGATACGTATGTAATGGAAATGAATTTAGTAGCATTACTTCATGCGAATGCAAGTGAAGCACCACTTGGTTATAAAGCGGTTCCTCGTTTCCCTGCGATGTCTCGTGATATCGCGCTTGTTATGGACCGTGCAACAGCAGCAGGTGAAGTAATTACTGCGATACGTTCAGCGGGTGTGAAGCTGTTGAAGGACATTCGCGTGTTTGATGTCTATGAAGGTGAAAAAATGGAAGCAGGTAAAAAATCTGTTGCCTTCTCATTAACATACTTCGATCCAGAACGAACATTAACAGATGATGAGGTAGTTGCAGCACATAACAAAGTGTTAAAAGCAATTGCTACAATTGAAGGAACAGAAGTACGTTAATTTATACTAATTTAACAAGCTGTTTCGAAATTAGAGACAGCTTAGAGTGTCGACAAAAGGCACCAAGAAATTACTCTTGGTGCCTTTTGTCTTTTTTAATACCTATTAAGTTAATTGGAGCGAAGGGCCCGCGGAAAGCGTCAGCCCGTAGCGGAAATCAATGTAATAGTCCTAAATATATTGAGTGGTTGAAAAGAGCAACTATCGAATACATTTAATTTTTATCTTTTGGAAAAGCATGCAATCTAGTTGATTGGAGCGAAGGGCTGGCGACTCCTGCGGGAACGCACGCCACGTAAGACGCAACAATCCGCGCGATAGCGAGGGTTGCGGCTTACGGTGTGCCCGCGGAAAGCGTCAGCCCGTAGCGGAAATCAACGTAATAAGACCTCTATATATTTATTTTAACTTCCGAGCCTTTTCAGTATTAGCAAAATGCCATTTTGTGATGGAGCGCAAAAATTCCTCCCCTTGTCCACGCCAAATTCGGGCAGCTAGTGCATCAACTTTACTTGATGCCCCTTTTTGTAACTCTATGCCAGCAAGCTCACTTAGTCGATCCATTTCCTTTAAGAATGCAGCGCGAGCTAAAATCGAAGCAGTAGCAACTGAAACATGTAATTGTTCAGCTTTCGTTGAAAATAGTACATCCTCTTTTACAATGTCCCGCTCTTTTTTTAAATAATTGTAATAGACGCCGCGTTCAGCAAACTGATCAATTAAAATATGCGTAGGTTTTTCAGGAGCCATTTTTGACAGTGTATTGCCGAGCGCCTTATTATGCATCATTGCTTTCATTTTACCCTGAGAGTAGCCTCGTGCTTGTAATACATTATATTTTTCATTGCGCAATACGAGTACGCTATGGATACATGCTGCACGTAAATCAGGTGCTATTTTGCGCATATAGTCATCAGTAAGCATTTTAGAATCTTTAACGCCGAGCTCATTTATTAGTTCTATTTTTGTAGAAGGAACGTAAACTGCAGCGACTGTTATAGGACCAAAATAATCGCCTGTCCCCGTTTCATCGGAGCCTAACACAGACATTGAGGCAAAGCCTTCTGGAAGCGTATCGCCTTTTGCTCCAATGGTTGAGGACTTTTGAGTAGTTACTACCCCAGTGGCACCCCAACGTGCGGCTTCTCGCTCAGCTCCCCCGCCTTGGAACATACATTTCCCTGATTTATACATCGTAATAGCTGTATCAGGAAGTTTTGCGGCAAACACCACACCTGGTGCTTTTCGCTCCACAAAATAACTTGCGTAATAAGACATCACCTCTTTTTGTGCATTTGTTGAAATTAATAGTACAATATTTGACATTTAACCGTTCCTTTCTATCCTCATTGTTCACAATTTTATACCTTTCATGTTATGATAATATATAGCTTTTTTGTGTGGACGTTGCTCATTACTGTCAAAATCGTGAGCAAAATGATTTTATTGGAGGGTGCGACTATGGAAAATCAAGAAAAGAATAAAATTTCTGTGGAAATATATGGTCATACATATAAAATGGTCGGCTCCGAATCCATTGGACACATGCGACTTGTCGCTTCTATTGTTGATGACCGTATGCGCGAAATGAATTTACATAATCCCTCACTTGATAGCACAAAGCTTGCCGTCCTTACAGCCGTAAATACGGTGCACGATTATTTACTCTTAAAAGAGCAAATAGAATTACTAGAAGAAGAATTGAAAAAATTAAAGGGTTGAAGTGAATGCTAGATTTAATCATATTAGTAGTTCTATTAGTTGGACTGCTAGTGGGGGCAAAACGTGGCTTCATTGTACAAATGATGCATATTGTCAGCTTTGTCGTTGCCCTAATTGTTGCGTATATTTATTATAAGCCATTAGCACAGAAATTTGTGTTTTGGGTGCCATATCCAGGTGTAACGGATTCAGGAAGCCTCGGGGTTGTCATTGATAGCTTAGATTTAGACCGCACGTTTTACCGTGTTATTGCATTTGCGGTTATTTTCTTTGCAGTGAAAATTTCATTGCAAATTGTGGCGTCTATTTTTGACTTTATTGCCTATCTACCTGTGCTTAATACGGTGAACCGTTGGCTTGGTGCACTGCTTGGCGTAATTGAAAATTATTTAATTTTGTTTATTGTGTTGTATGTTTTGGCATTAGTACCAATTGATTTAGTACAAAATTTAATGTCGAAGTCGTTCTTATCAGGCCTCATTTTGGAGCATACACCGATTATTACAAAGATGTTCCAAAATTGGTGGTATATTTATCTCCATGCTTCATAACAATTTGGCATCTACGCATGGAAAACTGAATGTAGTGTTCACTTGTTTGTCCGTAGAAATCTGCTGAAATGGCGAAGTTGTTGTTAAGGGCACAGCTGTTTTGTGCGCAGAGCCGCAATGAATAGGCAATAGTAATCGATGCACTTCTCTCGGACTAGAGGGAAGTGTTTTTACGATAGGAGGAATTCTAAATGAACAAAAAGACAATTATTCGAACACTAGAGAAAATTGCTTTATATATGGAGTTACAAGGTGAAAATCCCTTCAAGGTATCCGCCTTCCGAAAGGCAGCTGCCGCACTTGAAACAGACGAACGCTCCCTAAGTGAAATGGAAGATGTGACAAAGCTTAAAGGAATTGGGAAAGGCACAGCTGCTGTTATTGAAGATTTGATTGAGACTGGAGAATCTAGTCTTTTAAAAGAATTACAAGATATTGTGCCAAAAGGGTTACTACCGCTATTAAAGTTGCCAGGCTTAGGTGGCAAAAAAATTGCCAAGCTTCATCAAGAGCTAGGCATTGACTCTGCTGAAAGCTTACAAGCTGCATGTGAGGCTGGCAAAGTGCGCGAGCTAGCGGGCTTTGCAGCGAAAACAGAAGAAAAAATTTTAAAGGAACTTGCGAACTTTGCCAATCGTTCGGAACGTTTGCCAATTTGGCTGCTAGAGCCTGTTGTTTTACAAATTGAAGCACTTCTCGGTAGTATGGAGGAAGTGACACGTTTCTCAGTAGCTGGAAGCTTCCGTCGTGCCTCAGAAACGAGTAAAGATATCGATTTTATCGTTGTAACGGAAGCGATTGAAGTAGTCCGTGAAAAGTTATTGAGTGAACTTGCAATTCAGGAAGTCGTCGCTGCAGGCGATACAAAAATTTCAGTTGTTTTAGATTTAGATGAACCGATAAGTGTTGATTTTCGATTAGTGAAAGATGTTGAATATGCAACAGCTTTGCACCATTTTACTGGCTCAAAGGAACATAATGTGCGTATGCGTCAGCTTGCAAAGACGCGTGGGGAGAAAATTAGTGAATATGGTGTAGAGCAAGCAGATGGCACAGTACTAACATTTACAGATGAAGCGGCATTTTTTGACCATTTTGATATGCCATTTATTCCACCTAGCTTACGAACAGGATCAACAGAATTTGATCGCCAAAGTGAAGTGAAGGATTTAGTGAAGCTGGAGGATATTGTAGCTGATTTGCATATGCATACGACATGGTCAGATGGTGGATATGCCGTTGCTGAAATGGGAGAGGCATTAATTTCTCATGGTTATCACTATGGCGTTATTACCGATCACTCCCAGTATTTAAAAGTGGCGAATGGTTTAACACCTGCACGTTTAGTGAAGCAACGAGCGGAAATTGAAGCATTTAACGAAACACATCCAGACTTTTATTTATATGCAGGAACAGAGATGGATATTTTACCAGATGGTTCGTTGGATTTTGATGATGACGTATTAAAAAAATTAGATTTTGTAATAGCCTCTATTCACTCCAGTTTTACGCAGTCACAAGAAAAAATTATGGCGCGTTTACACACGGCAATGCAAAATCCGTATGTTCATATGATTGCCCATCCAACGGGTCGCATTATTGAGGATCGGGCTGGTTATAATCCAGATATGGCACAGTTAATTGAATGGGCGAAGGAATATGGTAAAATTTTAGAGTTAAACGCAAATCCATATCGTTTAGATTTATGTGTCGAGCACTTAGAAATGGCGGTTGCAGCAGGGGTACCTGTCGCGATTAATACGGATGCGCATGATATCGCTCATTTACGTTTTATGGATATAGGTGTGCGCTACGCAAATAAGGCATGGCTGAAAAAAGATATGATTGTCAACACATGGACGCGCGAACAGTTTGAGGCGTTTATTCGACGAAATAAATAGGTTGAGGAGGTGTTCTCAGTGATCGCCAACCGCGCATTGAAAACACTAGAATATGATAAAGTACGTCAACAAGTGGCTACATACTGTACTTCATCAATTGGCAAATCTGCCATTGATGAGCTTGTACCACAAACTGACTATGAAAAAGTAGTTCAGTTACTAGAAGAGATGGATGAAGGGCTATCCATTTTGCGTGTAAAAGGTAATGTCCCAATGGGTGGTATTTTCGATGTTAGACCTGCTGCAAGACGTGCCCAAATCGGCGGGATGCTTTCAGCGATGGAATTAATGGAAGTATCAAGTACGATTCGAGCTAGCCGTATTTTGCGCAATTTCCTAGAGGACTTAGAGTCAGAGGAAATCATTGAAATTCCTCATTTCATTGCTAAAAAGGAAATGATGCCCGTATTAACAGGATTACAGCATGAAATTAATAACTGTATTGACGATAATGGTGCTGTTTTAGATTCAGCAAGTCCAACATTGCGTTCTATTCGTCAATCTTTGCGTGCTGAAGAGGCTAAAGTGCGTTCGAGACTAGAAAGTCTAACTCGTGGTAGCAATGCATCAAAAATGCTGTCAGATGCCATTGTTACGATTCGAAACGACCGTTATGTAATTCCAGTTAAGCAAGAATATCGACATCATTACGGTGGTATTGTGCACGATCAATCGTCATCAGGCCAAACGTTATTTATCGAACCAGATTCCGTTGTACAAGCAAATAATGAAATACATCGACTTAAGATGAAAGAACAAACGGAAATTGATCGTATTTTACTTGCTTTAAGTGCGATGGTTGAGGAAGTTGCACCCGATTTATTTAACTTAGTGAAACTATTAGGTGAGATTGATGTCATTTTAGCAAAAGGTAAATATGGCCAAGCCAATAAATGCACGATGCCAAAGATGAACAAGGACGGGTATATCCGACTTGTAAGAGCACGTCATCCACTTTTACCTATTGAAACGGCAGTTGCTAATGATATCGAATTCGGTAGAGACATTACAGCAATTGTCATTACAGGGCCTAATACGGGTGGTAAGACTGTGACGTTAAAAACAGTTGGTCTTTGTACATTAATGGCGCAGGCAGGCTTACCAGTGCCCGCATTAGATGGTTCAGAGCTAGCGGTATTTGAGCAGCTTTTTGCTGATATCGGTGATGAACAATCAATTGAACAATCGCTTTCTACATTTTCATCTCATATGGTAAACATCGTCGACATTTTACAGCAATTCGATCACGAATCATTGGTGTTATTTGATGAATTAGGTGCAGGAACAGACCCTCAAGAAGGTGCTGCCTTAGCTATTTCCATTTTGGATGAAGTGCATGGACGTGGTGCGCGTGTAATGGCAACAACGCACTATCCTGAATTAAAAGCATATGGCTACAATCGACCTGGCGTTGCCAATGCGAGTGTAGAATTTGATATCGAAACATTAAGTCCGACATATCGCCTACTTATTGGTGTACCAGGTCGTTCTAATGCATTTGAAATTTCTAGTCGTCTTGGCTTACCAGAGTCCATTATTGATCGTGCTAAAAGCTTCACAGGTACGGACCGTCATGAGGTGGAGTCTATGATTGCTTCCTTAGAAGAAACGAGACGCCAATCAGAGGATGATGCGGAGCGCTCCCATGATTTACTTTTAGAGTCTGAGGCACTGCGCAAAGAGCTACAAGATAAGCTGCAAGCATATGATGAGCGCAAAGAAGCACTCGATAAAAAAGCGAAAGAAAAAGCACGTAAAATTGTGGAAGATGCAAAAAGAGAAGCAGAAACCATTATTACCGAGCTTCGTGAAATGCGCAAAAATGCCGATCAAGTAGTAAAAGAACATGAGTTAATTGAGGCGCGTAAACGTTTAGAAGAGGCGACACCCCTTGAGCATAACAAAGTATTGAAAAAAGCAGCGCAAGTGAAGGCGCGTGCGCAAAACTTGGTTGTCGGTGATGAGGTAAAGGTGTTAAGCTATGGACAACGAGGAACTTTACTTGAAAAAGTCTCTGATGCTGAATGGGTTGTCCAAATGGGCATTTTAAAAATGAAAATTGCCGATACAGATATAGAATACATTAAACCAGAGAAAGAGCCTGTTCAACGTGTTTCTGGTGTGAAAAATCGAGATAGCCATGTGAAATTAGAATTAGATTTACGTGGAGAGCGCTATGAGGATGCGATTATTCGCACTGAAAAATATATAGATGATGCGCTGCTTTCAAACTATGGTCGCGTGTCGATTATTCACGGTGTTGGGACAGGAGCATTGCGTCAGGGCATACAAAGTTACCTGAAAAAACATAAACGGGTGAAGTCCTTCCGTTTTGGAGAAGCAGGCGAAGGTGGATTTGGCGTTACTGTTGTGGAATTGAAATAAGCTGTAAAGGGGACGGAGAAAATGCTAAATTCTAGCTTTTGGCGATATCCAATTATCGAAACGGCAGGATATTTTAGTGTTGTTGTGTTATGTTTAGTCGTCTCGATGGCATTGTTCGAAGTCGTTACGAAATATAAAAACTGGGAAGAAATAAAAAATGGTAATGTAGCTGTGGCGCTTGCAACTGGCGGTAAAATATTAGGGATTTGCAATATTTTCCGTTATTCGATTGCACGTCATAGTACGCTGAGTGAAATGATTGGTTGGGGACTATTTGGCTTTACGTTACTCATCGTGGCGTATTTCTTATTTGAATTTATGACACCCCGTTTTAACGTGGATCAGGAAATTGCCAATGACAATCGCTCAGTAGGCTTTATTTCCTTTACGATTTCAGTCGGACTATCGTTCGTTATTGGGGCAAGTATTGCATAGGAGTGTACTGAGATGGAAAAATTAGCGAAAGTTCTAATCGTAGTCTGCATCGCATTTTTGGCAGTCGGTATTTACTATATGTTGACCGTATAATTTTATAATGTAGCCTCCATAATGTGAGGAAGTATCTAGCTTTAGAGAAACTTGAACTTTCAAGTTTTTCTAGAGCTTTTTTTGTATAGAAAATCGTCAATCGCTAATAGAGGAAGTCTATTTTTTTACAAGATGATAGAAAAATTTTTATAAAATTATTTTTTAAATATAGGAATAGCAAGCGCATGAATTGAATAAAAAATGAAACAATGAATGAGCATTCATAAGGGGGAGCGACTAAAAACCCTTTATGTGGTAGTTATATAAATGTTGTTAAATGCATAATAATTAATCGAAAATACATTTATTTTCTATTTTGTGTTTGAAAGTACATTTCTTTTTCATTATAATTAAATTAAGAATTTACAAAGTTTGGGACAAAGGGGAGAGGACGTATGACAGCAAAACCATGGCTAGCAAATTATCCTGAAGAAGTACCACCGTCTTTAACGTTTGAGGAAATTCCTGTGCAAGAGTTTTTGACACGTGCCTATCAAAAGAAACCATCTAAAGTGGCCATTCATTTTATGGGTAAGGATTTAACGTACACCGAGTTATATGAGTCCGCACTTAAGTTCGCGAACTATTTACAAGCACTTGGTGTAGAAAAGGGAGACCGTGTGGCAATTATGTTACCAAATACGCCACAAAGTGTAATCGCTTACTATGGGGCGATGTATGCTGGAGCGGTCGTAGTACAGACAAATCCACTTTACACTGAACGTGAATTGCAATATCAATTGATGGATTCAGGTGCGAAGGTCATTTTAGTCATGGATATTTTATATCCGCGAGTGATGAAAATCATGAAAGAAACGGCTCTTGAAAATGTCATTGTAACCGCAATCAAAGACTACTTACCATTCCCAAAAAACTTAGTATATCCATTTATCCAAAAAAAGCAGTATGGCTTTAGTGTGAAAGTTGAGCATAGTGGACAAAATCATTTATTTACAGAAATTATGAAATCCTCACCTGTAAAAATGATTGAAATGCCATTTGATTTTGAAGAAGATCTTGCATTACTTCAGTATACAGGCGGGACGACAGGGTATCCGAAAGGTGTTATGCTAACGCATAAAAACTTAATTGCCAATACGACAATGTGTGACGCTTGGATGTATAAATGTGTCCATGGTGAGGAAACGATAATGGGTGTGCTTCCATTTTTCCATGTTTATGGAATGACAACTGTCATGTTGCTTTCTGTTTTCACTCAAAATAGAATGGTATTATTACCGAAGTTTGATGCTGAAACAGCTTTGAAAACGATTGATAAGCAAAAGCCAACATTGTTTCCTGGTGCACCGACATTGTATATTGGTTTATTAAATCATCCAGATATTGCGAAATATGATTTATCGTCTATTAAAGCATGTCTAAGTGGTTCGGCTTCGCTGCCTGTAGAAGTACAGGAGCAATTTGAGGCAGTAACAGGTGGGAAACTAGTAGAAGGTTACGGGTTAACCGAAACTTCTCCAGTAACGCACGCAACACCAATTTGGGGTAACCGTGTTATAGGTTCAGTAGGTTTACCGTGGCCGAATACTGATTCTGTCATATTACGTACAGGTGATACGGAACAGCTTGCCATTGGTGAAGTGGGCGAAATTGCTGTAAAAGGCCCGCAAGTTATGAAGGGCTATTGGAATCGTCCTGAAGATACGGCAGCAACGTTTGCAGATGGTTGGTTCTTAACGGGTGATTTAGGCTATATGGATGAAAAAGGTTACTTCTATGTAGTTGACCGAAAGAAAGATTTAATTATAGCGGGTGGCTTTAATATTTATCCTCGTGAAGTCGAAGAAGTATTATATGAGCGTGAAGAAATTCAAGAATGTGTAGTTGCAGGTATTCCTGATCCGTATCGAGGGGAAACAGTAAAAGCTTATATTGTTGTAAAAGAAGGATATTCGATTACGGAAGACGAATTAAATAAATATTGCCGTCAACACTTAGCTGCTTTTAAAGTACCGCGCTATTATGAATTCCGTGACGAGTTACCAAAAACAGCAGTCGGAAAAATTTTACGCCGTACTTTAGTAGAGGAAGAAAAAACAAAAATGGCGAATAAAGAAGCAAAATAACTACGTGGTAAAGTATTGACAAGCGTGAATGTAAAATATAATATGAAAATATGAATGAATAACCATTCATATTTTCATATTTTTTGTTTCTTGAAAACCACGCCATGTAAATCATGAAGAATCGGCTCAAAATTTTGTTTCGAAATTTCAGTGTTAAAAGAATTACAAAGTGTCATATAAATAGGCAAATCATTCGCTTAACGATACGTCTAATATGTGACAAAAAATAATAAGGTGTGCGTATGTTTTTGTAGGTGGTGATTTAAAAATGAAGCGAGATAAGCCGAAATATAAGCAAATTATTGATGCAGCTGTCTTCGTTATTGCAGAAAATGGTTATCACCAAGCGCAAGTATCGAAGATTGCTAAACAAGCTGGAGTAGCCGACGGAACAATCTATTTATATTTTAAAAATAAAGAAGATATATTAATTTCTGTCTTTAATGAAAAAATGGCTGTTTTTGTAGAGTCATTACAAGATATAATAGAAAATGGAAGTACGTCGAAAGACAAACTTTCACGAATGATTGAAAATCATTTTAGTGTTCTAGCTACAGATCGATCACTTGCGACCGTTACACAATTAGAACTTCGCCAATCAAATAAAGATTTACGACAGAAGATCAATGGTGTATTAAGAGATTATTTACAATTACTTGATCAGATTCTAATTGAAGGTATGGTTTCAGGTGAGTTCAATCAAACGATGGATGTTCGCTTAGCGCGACAAATGGTATTTGGAACAATTGACGAAACCATTACGTCTTGGGTTATGAATGACTATCGATATGATTTGATAGAACAAGTTCCGAAAGTTCAGGCATTGATTCTGAACGGCATTAAAGCATAAAAGGATGTGGAGAAATGGAATTTCTAAGTTGGAAAGTAGAAGATGGAGTTGCAATTATTACGATTGCACGTCCACCAGCAAACGCATTATCTCGCGGAATCATTGCTGAAGTCAATGCTGTACTAGATGCTGTAGAAAACGATGACGCAGTACGTGTCCTTGTACTTCATGGTGAAGGCCGTTTCTTCTCAGCAGGTGCAGACATTAAGGAATTTACAGAAGTTAATTCAGGGGAAGAGTTTACGAAACTTGCAGGCAATGGTCAACAAGTCTTTGAACGTGTTGAGTCGTTCTCTAAGCCTGTCATCGCCGCAATTCATGGTGCTGCACTTGGCGGTGGTCTAGAGCTAGCTATGAGCTGTCATATGCGTTTTGTAACGGAATCTGCGAAATTAGGATTGCCTGAACTACAACTAGGACTTATTCCAGGATTCGGTGGCACACAACGTTTACCACGCTATGTAGGGGTAGCTAAAGCAGCAGAAATGTTGTTTACAAGCGATCCTATTTCAGGTACAGAAGCTGTACAATGGGGACTAGCAAACCGTGCTTTTACAGATGAAGTATTATTGGAGGAAACACTAAAGGTAGCGAAAAAAATTGCGAAGAAAAGCCCAATTGCATTAAAAGAAGCAATTCAAGCATTGCAATATGCGAAACATGCTTCATTTTATGAGGGTATTCAAGCAGAGGCTAAATCATTTGGTACAGTATTTGTATCAGAAGATGCGAAAGAAGGAATTCAAGCATTTATTGAAAAACGCGAGCCTGTGTTTACTGGCAAATAGTTTTCCATCAGTATAGTTAACCACTTAAGGGGAGTTTATCTAGACTGAAAATATATAATATTTACAAGTTTACTTGGGAATTTAAAAAACGTTGCAGGGGGTATGAAATATGAATATTTTTGCATTAATTAAACGTACGTTTGATACAGAAGAAAAAATCGTAGTGTCGGGTGGTAAAATCCAAGAGGACGGCGCTGAATTCATTATTAATCCTTATGATGAGTATGCAATTGAAGAGGCAATCCAAGTTCGTGATGCAGCTGGTGGTAAAGTAACAGTTGTGACTATCGGTGGCGAGGATGCAGAAAAACAATTGCGTACTGCGTTAGCAATGGGTGCAGATGAAGCGGTTCTTATTAATACTGAAGATGATCTAGATGAGTTAGATCAAAATGCAGCTGCTTATATTTTAGCTGAATACTTAAAAGATAAAGATGCTGATTTAATTTTAACAGGAAATGTGGCAATTGACGGTGGTTCTGGTCAAGTAGGCCCACGTGTTGCAGACTTATTAGGCATCAACTACGTTACAACAATTACAAACCTTGAAATCGATGGCACAACTGCAAAAATCGTGCGCGATATTGAAGGTGATTCTGAAGTGATTGAAACGTCTTTACCACTTTTAGTAACTGCTCAACAAGGTCTAAATGAGCCACGTTACCCATCGTTACCAGGCATTATGAAAGCGAAGAAGAAACCGCTTGCAGAGCTTGAATTAGATGATTTAGATATTGATGAAGATGATGTTGAAGTAAAAGTAGAAACAGTCGACATTTACTTACCAGCTCAAAAAGCAGCAGGCCGTATTTTAGAAGGTGAGCTGTCTGATCAAGCAAAAGAGCTAGTCAACCTACTTCATTCAGAAGCGAAAGTTGTTTAAGTGTTAGCGCAAATCGAATCTTAAAGGGTAACGGAGGGAATATACTATGTCAAAAAAAGTATTAGTATTAGGTGAAGTTCGTGAAGGAAGCTTACGTAATGTATCTTTCGAGGCAATTGCAGCAGCAAAACAAATCGCTGATGGTGGCGAGGTTGTAGGCGTACTTTTAGGGGATGCGGTTGCAGGATTAACAGGTCCATTATTTGAGCATGGGGCAGATCGTGTTGTCACTGTGGAACATCCACATTTAAAACAATATACATCAGATGGCTATGGACAAGCTTTATTAGCTGTTATCGAGCAAGAACAGCCAACGGGCATTGTATTCGGTCATACAGCAAATGGTAAAGATTTATCTCCTAAAATTGCGAGTAAATTACAAGCAGGCCTTGTTTCTGACGTAACGTCGATTGAAGGTGCTGGTGACGATGTAGTATTCATTCGTCCAATCTACTCAGGTAAAGCTTTTGAGAAGGTAAAAGTAAAAGAGGGCATCGTGTTAGCTTCAATTCGTCCAAACAATATTGCACCTTTAGAAAAAGCTGCGGGTAAATCAGGTGATGTTTCTTCTGTCACTGTTGATATTACAAACTTACGCTCAATTATTAAAGAGGTTGTACGTAAATCTTCAGAAGGTGTAGATCTTTCAGAAGCTAAAGTCGTTGTAGCTGGTGGTCGTGGTGTTAAATCAGAAGAAGGCTTTGAGCCATTAAAGGAATTAGCAGATTTACTTGGCGGTGCAGTTGGTGCATCTCGTGGTGCATGTGATGCTGAGTACTGTGATTATTCTTTACAAATTGGTCAAACAGGGAAGGTTGTTACACCAGACCTTTATATCGCAGCAGGTATTTCAGGTGCCATTCAACATTTAGCAGGTATGTCAAACTCTAAAGTAATTGTAGCAATCAACAAAGATCCTGAAGCAAATATTTTCAAAGTAGCTGACTATGGTATTGTCGGCGATTTATTTGAAGTGATTCCGCTTCTAATCGAAGAATTTAAAGCATTAAAAGTAAACGCATAATTAGTTGAAGCAGGAAGGATAAATCCTTCCTGCTTTTTTTATGGTTATATCTCGCGAGAAGTATTATGTGAAAATTATTGTAAAATAAAATATTGACATAACTAACAAGAGACATTATAGTGGTGAATAATCATTAATTTTTCAATCATATTGTTTTGAAACACAAAGATTAGGAGTAGTAAAAGCTCATTATTCGGTAAAGAGAGCTGCGGGGTGGTGCAACGCAGTCCAATAAGACTTTGAACTTGCCTAGGAGTGGTAAAATAAATAGAGTTATCAGATTATTCTATTTGTTTGACGATTAACCTTCGTTATAAGGTTTTTAAGTTGGGTTCATAATGAACCAATTAGAGTGGTACCGCGGTAGCTTATGGCATATCGTCTCTTCTTTCATTTGATGATGAAGGAACAGACGATATGCCTTTTTTGATTTTAGGAGGTAAGAAAGTGGAAAACAACAATCAACAATTAAAACGAACTATGACCTCGCGCCATATTACAATGATGGCGTTAGGTGGTGCCATCGGTGCTGGGTTATTTAAAGGAAGTAGTGCAGCCATTGATATGGCAGGGCCGTCTGTGCTTATTGCGTATTTAATAGGAGGCATTATTTTATTATTTGTCATGCAAGGCTTAGCCGAGATGGCTGTTCGAAATAAAGAGGCAAGAACATTTAGGGATTTAGTTGAATCCGTATTAGGCAAATACCCTGCATATTTCCTTGATTGGATCTATTGGAAAATGTGGGTTTTAAATATCACAGCAGAATCAGTAGTTGCTGCTATTTTTATTCAATATTGGCTACCTCAATATCCGATTTGGATACTTGCTCTATCTGTTTCTATATTAGTAACAGCTATTAACCTGTTATCCGTAAAACTATTTGCGGAAACTGAATACTGGCTAGCGATGATTAAAATTACTGTAATTATTGTATTTATTATTGCAGGACTTATTTTATTGTTTGGTACGTTTGGTAATCATACAGCAGTTGGCTTTGCAAACTTAACTGAACACGGAGGCTTTTTCCCTAATGGATCAACGGGGTTAATCGCTGCAATGCTTGTCGTCATTTATTCATATGGCGGTACAGAAATCATTGGGATTACATTAGCTGAAACGAAAAATCCTGAAAAAGTAGTACCAAAAGCTGTTCGCAGTACATTAGTGCGTATTGTTACATTCTACCTTCTTCCTTTCTTTATTATCGTTAGTTTAATTCCTTGGAATGAAGTAAATGGGGTACCTGAAAGTCCATTTGTTATGGTATTTAAAATGATTGGAATTCCAGGGGCAGACCATATTATGAATGCTGTTGTTTTACTAGCTATTATTTCTTCCATGAATTCAGGGCTTTATGGTTCATCTCGCGTACTGTATACACAAGCGGTAGACGGTCGTGTTCCAAAAATCTTTGCGCATTTATCTAAACGAAAAGTTCCTGTATATGCTATTTTAATGTGTACGGCAGCTTTATACTTAGGTGTTATCTTTTCTTTATATGCTGGAAGCAAGACGTTTGATTTCTTAATGGGATCGCTTGGCTATACCGTATTATTTATTTGGTTAATTATTGCGATTGCCCATTTGAAATCACGAAAAAAACAATCACAAAACACAAGCGCCTATGAAGTGAAATGGTTTCCGTATACAACTTGGATAGCCATAATTGCGTTAAGTGCCATACTCATTGGGATTATTTTTACAACATCCATTATCGTGACAGGCATCACTTTAGCAATTTACATTTTTATTACATTAACGTATGTATTTAAAGGCCGACATCAAGTAAATTAATTGGTGTCATTTATGTATCCGACATGTTTTTCATAAAATATACATTGCAGGCAGATTGTTCGCTCAAGCTATTTTATCCATGCTATACTACAACCATAGTAAGATTTAAGGAGGATTTCAAATGGCAATTGTACATGCAACAGATGCAACGTTTCAAGATGATATTAAAGAAGGCTTAGTATTAGTCGACTTTTGGGCTGCTTGGTGTGGACCATGTAAAATGATCGGACCAGTTCTTGAAGAAATGGATGCTGCAGGTAGTGCAGCTAAAATCGTAAAAGTAGATGTGGATAACAACCAAGGTACTGCAGCACAATACCAAATCATGTCTATCCCTTCATTGCTTTTATTCAAAAACGGTGAATTAGTAGATAAAACTGTTGGTTTCCAACCTAAAGAAGCATTAGAAGCTTTCATCGCAAAACATGCTTAATTTGTAAAATAAAGAGCTGAGCCATCTTTAGATGTGCTTGGCTTTTTTTCGTTATATAATAGATAGAGGAATTTCAATAAACGCTCGTTTATTAATAAATTTTCTTATTTTGTTGTAATATCTTTTGAGCGATTTACGATGAAAGACAAAAGAGAATGGAACGAAATGGCGATTATTAGATAGGCATCAAAAAAGGGGGGCAGGTAGGCGATGAATGATTTAATTAAACGTAAGCTTGATATTCTACCAGATCAGCCTGGCTGCTATTTGATGAAGGATCGACAAGGGACAATTATTTATGTAGGTAAGGCCAAGGTACTTAAAAACCGAGTGCGCTCGTATTTTACAGGAACACATGAAGGGAAAACACAGCGCCTTGTTGGTGAGATTGAGGATTTTGAGTACATTGTGACTTCTTCGAATTTAGAGGCACTTATTCTAGAGTTAAACCTTATTAAGCTACACGATCCTAAATACAATATCATGCTAACGGATGATAAAACGTATCCGTATATTAAAATTACGAACGAAAAATATCCACGGCTTATTACAACACGTAAAGTAAAAAAAGATAAAGCAAAATACTTTGGTCCTTATCCAAATGCGTATGCAGCAAGTGAAACAAAAAAGTTGCTCGATAGACTCTATCCGCTACGTAAATGTGTACAATTACCATCAAAAGTTTGCTTGTATTACCATATGGGACAATGCTTAGCACCGTGTGTAAAAGAAATTGATGCTCAAGTATATCACGATATGATTGAAGATATGACGAAGTTTTTAAATGGTGGCGTGGAGTCAGTAAAAAAAGAGCTTGAACAGAAAATGTTAGCTGCCGCGGAGCAACTAGAGTTTGAGCGAGCGAAGGAGTTCCGCGATCAAATTGCACATATAGAAACGGTTATGCAAAAGCAAAAAATTGTGTCCAGTGATACAACGAACCGCGATGTATTCGGTTATGCAGTTGAAAAGGGTTGGATGTGTGTGCAAGTATTTTTCGTTCGTCAAGGTAAGTTGATTGAACGAGATGTTTCGATTTTCCCGATTTATCAGGATGTTGAAGAAGAATTTTTAACATTTGTCGGACGCTTTTATGAAAAGCCTGAGCATATAAAGCCTAAGGAAATTTTTATTCCTCCGTCGATAGATACAGCAATTTTAACGGAGTTATTAGCGGTTAAAGTGCTAACACCGAAGCGAGGGCAAAAAAAAGAATTAGTAGATTTAGCTATGAAAAATGCTGAAATTGCAGTGGCGGCGAAATTCCAGCTAATTGAGCGACAGGAAGAGCGTACAATAGGTGCTTGCGAGGCACTCGGGGAAGCGATGGGAATTTCAGCACCTCTCCGCATTGAAGCTTTTGATAATAGTCATATGCATGGTGCTGATGCGGTATCAGCAATGGTTGTATTTATTGATGGTAAGCCTGCTAAGAAGGAATATCGTAAATATAAAACACGCACTGCCGCAAAACATGATGATTATGGAGCAATGCAAGAAGTGATACGTCGCCGTTACACAAGAGTATTAAAAGAAGGCTTGCCATTGCCTGATTTAGTTCTAATAGATGGTGGTAAAGGACAGATGGAAGTCGCGCGAGAAGTGTTAGAGGACGAGCTTGGACTTGTTATCCCAATTGCTGGCTTAGCAAAAGATGAAAAACATAATACATCCCAGCTTTTATTTGGTGATCCACCTGAGGTCATTGCATTAAAGCGGACAAGTGACGGGTTTTATTTACTTCAGCGTATTCAGGACGAGGTACACCGTTTTGCGATTACATTTTTACGCCAACAGCATGAGAAAAATGCTATTCAATCTGTTCTCGATGGCATTGAAGGTGTTGGGCCAAAACGCAAGCAACAATTATTGAAGCACTTTGGTTCAGTTAAAAAGATTCGTGAAGCAAGTGAGCTTGCACTTCAAGAAGCGGGAATACCTGCGAACTTAGCGAACAGCATTTACAATTATTTTCAGCAACAGACGTTGTCAAAGGATTAGACATGTGCTAAGGTTGTGATAGAACAAAGCAGTGAAAAACTGATATGTTCTATTACACTTTAGATGAAGAATATGTGGGCAGAGCATATATTTTCATAAAGGTAAAAATGAATAATTTCACTATTTTAAGTGATGATAGAGGTGCAAGATTCAATAGTAGCACATTGAAGGATGGACAAATCCAATGATGGTGTGTGAAAGGGGAGCTTGCCGAAGTGAAGTATCGTTGTTTCCGATACTTTGCTGGTTTTGCATTTAATAGATGTAAGACTGTCGAATCTTGACGTTTCGGAGAGCTATCACACATGCGCAAGCTTTTTATTGTACATGTTGCAGGCAGCTTTCACGTTATGTGAAGGCTGCCTTTTTGCTGTTCTAGAGACGAATCGATAAAAGGAGAATGATAATAATGGCGAGTATTGTATTAAAGTTTGGCGGACCAGCAATCGCTTCAACCGAGCAAATTCAAGAGGTCGCAAAAATAGCGATAGCCAAAAAAGAGCTTGGCTATGATGTTGTAGTAGTGACAGCTGCGATGGGACGCACAGCAAAAGACTTAGCAAAGATGGTACGTGGTATATCAGACGATGCTTCTAAACGTGAAATGGATGTACTACTTTCGACGAGTTCACAACTCGCAAGTGCCCTTTTTGCAATTGCTTTACAGGAGGCGGGCTATGATGCAGTATCTTTGACTGGCTGGCAGGCTGGTGTGCAAACAGATGGGAAACATTTTCATGCACGTATCGACCATATCGATGTGTGCCGTATGAAAGAACATTTGATACAAGGTCAAATTGTCGTTGTTGCGGGAGAGCAGGGCATTTCTAATGCAAATAATATTACAACGCTTGGTAAAGGTGGAGCCGAAACAACGGCAGTAGCCATTGCAGCTGCATTAGAAGCGGAACGTGTGGACATTTATACAAATGTAGATGGTGTTTATACAGCAGATCCTAGGTTTATAAAAAAAGCAAGAAAGCTAAAGGAGATTTCATATGATGAAATGCTTGAACTGTCCCATTTAGGTTCACATATTTTACATCCACGGGCAGTGGAGCTTGCTAAAAAGTTTCAAATGCCTGTCATTATTCGTTCAAGTGTAGAAGATACAGCAGGTACTTTATTGAAGGAGGAAGTTGAAATGGAGAAAAATTTAATCGTACGTGGTGTTGCTTATGAGTCTGATATCATTCGCCTAACTATCGGTTATGATACATACTCTACTGCATCGTTAGCAGATATGTTTGCTATCCTAGCAGAGAATCGCATTAATGTTGATATTATTGTGCAAGCTATTATTGAAGGTGTGAGACCATCTGTATCATTTACCATTTTAAAAGAAGAGTTTGCTGATGCTTTACGTGTACTAGAGGATAGTAAATTATCACTTGGTTTTAGCTTTGCAGATTTTGAAATTGGACTAGCGAAAGTTTCGATTATTGGATCAGGCATGGCGTCAAATCCAGGTGTTGCAGCACGAATGTTTGATCGCTTACGTCGAGAAGAAATTGCAGTAAAAATGGTCAGTACTTCTGAGATTAAAGTTTCTGTTGTTGTCCCACAGGACGAGATGATTCGCGCTGCAAACGCATTACATGATGAGTTTAATTTAGCAGAGGAGATTCACGAATAGTAGCTTTCTATAGATAACTACATAGGTTGATTTCCGCTACAGGCGGGCGCTTTCCGCGGGCACAAACGTAAGCCGTCACCCTCGCTGGCGCGTCTTACGTTTTGTGCATTCCCGCAGGAGTCGCCCACCCTGCGCTCCAATCAACTAAGCACTTTGGTAAATAAATATTGATGACTAAGAATCCAATAGCTAATCTTCTTTTATAAAATAATATAGAAGACTTCTGCGGTTGATTTCCGCTGCGGGCGGGCGCTTTCCGCGGGCACAAACGTAAGCCGTCACCTTGGCTAACGCGAAATGCCCGCGTCTTACGTTTTGTACGTTCTCATCAGGAGTCGCCCGCCTCCGCTTATCAACGCAACCAGGAATATGCCGATGGATACCTATAATAAAAAAAGACAAAAGGCATGTTGCCTTTTGTCGACGCTGAAAAAGGATTGCTTTTCTAACAAAATCGCAATACTTACAAGCTTATCTATTTGGTATTGTATTCATAATACGCTCTTTAACATCCCATTTAACTGTAAACATGACTTGCTGTTGCTTTTCGCGCTTCTCATCATAACATTCCGTTAAGTATCCTTTTGATTGTTGGATTTGTTCAGCAATAAACCCTGCTTCCAATCTAAAGCTCCGATTTTGAATTTGCAAAAGGGTTGGCTCATTTGTTAAATGGAAAATACGTCCATCCTTAGACTCCTTTGTCAATTCAAGAGTACCCCAGCACGCATCCGCGAAAAATGCGATAAGTTCATCTTGACTTTTACAAGGGAACTTCCGTGCAAGCTCTTTTCCAGCCCAATATAGTACGTCATCTTCATGTTTACCGAGAATAGATGATAGAATATGATCACGGATTAACTCATATCCAAATGGTGAGATTGTATTAGATGGATTATTTAACATAGAAATCCTTCTTTCTTAGAATTTTCTTATAATTCAGCGTCAATAAAGTAAAGGTAGAATTTTCGAGAAGAAACGACACGTTATGTACTAGATTGCTTCTATAATGAGGGCTATTAAAAACTCTATGTTACCTTGACGCTCGTAGCTCTTGAGAGTACAATAAACATGTCATAATATTGTACCATGATGAAATACACAGTCAATGGAGTATCATTTACAAAATGGTGACTTCTTTTGTTGTGCTATTTTAAGTACTAAGGGGGGTAACAGTCTTGTCGAAAGATCGAGAGTTTTTATGGCGTCGCTTACATTCTCTACTTGGTATCATTCCAGTAGGTCTGTTTTTAACGATGCACCTATTCATTAACTTTACAGCAGTAGGCGGAGCAGAGAGCTACAATGATGCAACCGCAGTAATGGAAAAGATTCCATTTCTTATCCTAGTAGAGTGGATTGTCATCTATATTCCATTAATGTTCCACGCATTTTATGGTGTGTACATCGCATTCACTGCTACACCAAATACAGGGCGTTTCAGCACATACCGTAACTGGATGTTCTCATTACAACGCTTCACAGGTGTATTTTTAGTAATCTTCATTGCATGGCATATTTTCCAAACTCGTATTCAAAAAGCGCTTGGTACACACGTTGATTACGACATGATGGCAAATATCGTAAATAATCCATTTATGCTTGGATTCTATATTGTTGGTATTATATCAGCAACTTTCCACTTATCAAATGGCTTATGGGCATTCCTAGTAAGCTGGGGTATCACACAATCTCCTCAGTCTCAAAAGATTGCTACTTATGTAACAAACGTTCTTTTCGTAATTCTAAGTGTAGTTGGTGTGGCTGCTATTTTAGCTTTCGTTTAATTTAATAAAAGCTACTATAATAGTGCATGCAATCATTGCAATTTTTTAAGAGGAGTGAGAAATAATCATGGCGAAAAGCAAAATAATTGTTGTCGGCGGCGGTTTAGCTGGTCTGATGGCAACGATTAAAGCAGCTGAAGTTGGTACTGAAGTTGATTTATTCTCATTAGTTCCTGTAAAACGCTCACACTCTGTATGTGCGCAAGGCGGAATTAATGGTGCCGTAAATACAAAAGGTGAAGGGGATTCTCCTTGGATTCACTTTGATGATACAGTATATGGTGGGGATTTCTTAGCAAACCAACCACCTGTTAAAGGTATGTGTGATGCAGCCCCTGGTATTATTCACTTAATGGACCGTATGGGTGTAATGTTCAACCGTACGCCAGAAGGTTTACTTGATTTCCGTCGTTTCGGTGGTACGTTAATGCACCGTACAGCATTCTCAGGTGCAACAACTGGTCAGCAATTACTATACGCGTTGGACGAGCAAGTTCGTTCTCACGAAGTAGCTGGTTTAGTTAACAAATATGAGCACTGGGAATTCCTTGGTGTGGTTATTGATGATGACGGCGTTTGCCGCGGTATCGTAGCACAAAATATGCGTACAGAAGAAATTAAATCATTCCGTGCAGACGCTGTAATTATGGCGACTGGTGGCCCTGGTATTATCTTCGGTAAAACAACAAACTCTGTTATTAACACAGGTTCTGCTGCTTCTATCGTATACCAACAAGGTGCTTCATACGCGAATGGTGAGTTCATTCAAATTCACCCTACAGCGATTCCTGGGGACGACAAAAACCGTCTAATGTCAGAATCTGCACGTGGTGAAGGTGGACGTATTTGGACATACAAAGACGGTAAACCTTGGTATTTCTTAGAAGAAAAGTATCCTGCATATGGTAACTTAGTACCACGTGATATTGCTACACGTGAAATTTTCGACGTTTGTGTAAACCAAAAGCTTGGTATTAACGGCGAAAACATGGTATACCTAGATCTTTCTCATAAAGATCCACATGAGTTAGACGTTAAACTTGGTGGTATCATTGAAATCTACGAAAAATTCGTAGGTGATGACCCACGTAAATTACCAATGAAAATTTTCCCAGCAGTTCACTATTCAATGGGTGGATTATGGGTTGATTACAACCAAATGACTGAAATTCCTGGTCTATTTGCAGCAGGTGAATGTGATTACTCACAACATGGCGCAAACCGTCTAGGTGCAAACTCATTGCTATCTGCTATTTATGGTGGTATGGTTGCTGGACCAAATGCAGTTGATTATGTGAAACATCTTAAAAAGCATGCTGAAGATTTATCTCAAGATATTTTCGATGCACGTGTTAATGAAGAGCAAGCTAAATGGGATTCTATCATGAAAATGGACGGCACAGAAAACGCTTACCTACTTCATAAAGAACTTGGTGAGTTAATGACAGCTACAATGACTGTTGTACGCTTTAACGACCAACTTGAAGAAACTTACAAAAAACTTGGCGAATTCCAAAAACGTTGGGAAAACATCAATATCAACGATACACAAAAATGGAGTAACCAAGGTGCTCACTTTACTCGTCAGTTGAAAAACATGCTTTACTTAGCGAAAGTAATGACGAAAGGTGCTTTACTACGTAATGAATCTCGTGGTGCACACTATAAACCAGACTTCCCGCAACGTGATGATGAAAACTTCTTAAAAACAACGATGGCGAAATTCGACCCAGCTACGGGCGAGCCAATTATCACTTATCAAGAAGTAGATGTATCATTAATCCCACCACGTAAACGTGACTACTCTGCGAAAGGAGACTAAGAATTATGGAAATCGCAGCTAATACTGGAAGAATGGTAAAAGTTGAAATTTTACGTCAAGATACACAAGGTGGCCAAGGCTACTGGCAGAAATTCGAAGTTCCTTACCGTCATGGTATGAACGTTATTTCTGTGTTAATGGAGATTCAAAAAAATCCAGTAACAGCTACTGGAGAAAAAACAACACCAGTTTCATGGGACATGAACTGTCTTGAAGAAGTTTGTGGAGCATGTTCAATGGTAATCAATGGTCGTCCACGTCAATCATGTTCAACACTGATTGATCAATTGACTGAACCAGTTCGCCTTGAGCCAATGAAAACTTTCCCGGTTGTACGTGACTTACAAGTAGACCGTGATCGTATGTTCAATGCACTGAAAAAAGTAAAAGCATGGGTACCAATCGATGGTACTTATGATTTAGGTGAAGGTCCTCGTATGCCAGAAGGTAAACGTCAATGGGCTTATGAATTATCTAAATGTATGACTTGTGGTGTATGTATGGAAGCGTGTCCAAACGTGTCTGAAAAAGCTTCATTCATTGGACCAGCACCACTATCACAAGTACGTCTATTTAACACTCACCCAACAGGTGCAATGATTAAAGACGAACGTTTAAATGCAATCATGGGTGACGGCGGTCTTGCTAACTGCGGTAACTCTCAAAACTGTGTAGCTGCTTGTCCTAAAGGTATACCTTTAACAACATCTATCGCATCTTTAAACCGTGCAACAACAGTGCAAATGTTCCGTAACTTCTTCGGTTCTGACCATTACGTTGACTAATTGTACAATGCAAATCCCTTACACAATTGTGTAAGGGATTTTTTTATAGACTGTTAGATATAAGATAATAGTTGATTCGGCAATAAAACACTAAAATTTCTGATTTTTCTATGATAAAATAGCATTTTCCTTTATAATGAATTTGTATTCATTTTTTAACTATTAATACGGCTAGAATATCAACAGCTTCATAAAAACAGTAGCCGCATACAGACGAAGGGGATGGTTCACATGAAAGCAAGCTATATTGGGGATTTTGAGAAATGGGCAAAAGATTTTTCGTTTTATATAGAAGTACGTGTTCGTTTTTCAGAAACGGATATGTATGGCCATATGAATAACACTGTTAGCTTTACATATTTTGAACAGGCGAGAATCGATTATTTTAATCATCTTGGCATATTAATGCCCTCTGCAATAGATGACCATGTAAATGGTATTCCAATCGTAGCAGATTTACAATGTGATTACCGAAAGCAAGTTTTCTTTGACGATGTCATCCGCGTGTATACGAAAGTAGCTAAAGTAGGAAATTCTTCAATGGATATTCATTACTTGGCAAAAAATCAAAAAGATGAAGTATGCTTTACAGGACGTGGTACAGTTGTACAAATGGACCCACGAACAGGAAAAAGTGTGCCCATCACAGAAGAGGAAAAGGCACATTTAGCAGCATTAGCTATTATTTAACTGGCTTTTCGTAAAAATCACCACTTTTCTAAGAGTGGTATGTATGTAACGATGTACTTAATTAGTATGGATAATGTTGAATTATTATAAATGCGTAGAAGTCAAAAATGTATAGTAGAGTTTTTCGAGCAGGCTTAAAAAGCTGGACGTAAATTGCAGGGGCAATTCATGCATTTTTTATTTGCTTATTGCGCTTATATAGAAGAACTTCCGATTTTTTTGTGGAAACTACGTATATTAATGAAAATAGCCGTCACCGCTCATCACTCCTTAACATAAGTTACAATACGTGCGGGGGAGGAGGGTGTGACTGAAAATGAATGGCTCTCATCATCGTTCTCTTTTAACAAACCGAGAACGTGAAATATTTGCGCTTTTATTAGCTGAAAAAACAACGAGGGATATTGCAGGGCAACTTGGTATTAGTGAAAAAACAGTGCGAAACCACATTTCCAATACAATTCAAAAGCTGGGTGTAACAAATCGATCTCAAGCGTTAATTGAGCTGTTACGCTTAGAAGAATTTAAATTAGACTAATGGACACTTGCTATTTCGTGAAAAAAACGACAAAATAGAACTATTCAACGTATTTTTAGGAGTGGAATAGTTATATGTCGGATGAAGTAACAAAGCACTCACCTGAAACCGTTGCAACGGTTGAAAAGGAACTACGCTATATAGCGGCCATTGTGAAGCAAAAAGGAAGGGAAATTGTTTCACAATATGCGATTACGCCGCCACAATTTGTTGCATTACAGTGGTTAGAAGAGCTTGGTGATATTACAATTGGCGATTTATCAAACCGTTTATACTTAGCTTTTAGTACGACAACAGATTTAGTGGACCGAATGGAGAAAAATGAATTAGTCAAGCGAATGCGTGATGAAAATGATCGTCGTGTCGTTGTCGTTCATCTTCTCGAAAAAGGCGAACGTATAATTCAAGAGGTTATAGAAAAAAGACAGCAATATTTGCAGGAAATGCTTGTTGGTTTTAATGAACAAGAAGTCGCGCAATTATCAAGCTATTTACAAAAACTACATGTACACATGAAACAGGATTGAGGCGGAAAGTATGAATGCCCCGATAGGCGTTATTGATTCAGGAGTAGGCGGTCTAACCGTAGCAAAGGAAATAATAAAACGATTACCAAATGAAACGATTTATTATATTGGTGATACAGCAAGATGTCCCTATGGTCCACGAACTCGACAAGAAGTACGAAATTTTACTTGGCAAATGGCAAAAGCGCTAGAGAAAATGAATATCAAGATGCTAGTCATTGCTTGTAATACAGCGACTGCAGTGGCACTCGAAAGTTTACAACGTAATATGCCTTTTCCGGTATTAGGCGTTATTAATGCTGGCGCACGTGCAGCTGTAAAGAAAACGAAGCGACATGAAGTCGTTGTGCTTGCAACAGAAGGAACAATAAAAAGTGGGGCCTATGAAGAAGCATTATTGTCTCTTAATACGTCTACCCACATTATTCCATTGGCTTGTCCAACGTTCGTACCACTAGTGGAAAGTGGCGAATATAAAGGTGAATTTGCAAATAATTTAATTGCTGATGGCTTAAAACCGTTAAAAAACGAACAATTTGATACGGTCATTTTAGGATGTACACATTATCCTATTTTGCAAAAACAAATTGAAGCTGTCGTCGGAGAAGATGTTTTCGTGCTATCTTCTGCGGAAGAAACAGCAAAGGATGTCGAGGAAATGCTTGCGTATAATGGCACTTTAGCAGAATCAAATGCTAAGCCCGCACATAAATTTTTTGCATCGGGTTCTGTACCCATTTTCCGCTCGATTGCAGAAAGTTGGCTGGAGCAAGGTACGCTTGACATAAACCGTATTACATTAAAATAAAAATCAGCTTAGCTTAAGAGCTAGGCTGATTTTTTTTATTTTATGTGGTTTACATAAATAAATAGATCGTCACGAACATCCAAGCACTTCCAGCCATGACAAAGACATGCCAAATTGCATGGTTGTACTTAATCTTTTTATTTTTGTAAAAATAAGTACCAGCAGTATAAAAAATACCGCCGATTAAAAGCGTCATAAAGCCTTTGAATGAGATGTAGGCAACTAATGGCTTATAGGCGAAGACAATGAGCCATCCCATGCCAATATAGACGATTAATGATATTTTTTTGAAGCGATATACGAAAAATTGTTTTAAAATAATGCCGATGAAGGCAAGCACCCATTCAATAATGAAAATGCTCCATCCAAGCTTTCCACCTACTGCAATTAAAGCAATCGGTGTATAAGTTCCTGCGATTAATAAGAATATGGAGCTATGATCTAATTTTTTTAACAGCACCTTATTTGTCGGAAGTGAATGATACAAGGTGGATGCTATGTATAAACAAAACATCGATAAACCAAAAATAATGTAACTAATTAGCTCTGTGCTTGTACCAGTGGTTAACGCTTTATGCACTAATAGAAGGGTAGCAGGAACTGTCAAAAATGCACCTATTCCATGTGTTAGCGCATTCCAAAATTCTTCCTTTATGGTATAACTACTATGCTCAATTGTTGGTTGAGACATGACCATCACCTCTTTCTTTGTTATATTACTATAACATGTTAACGTTTGTCATAGTAGATGAAAATGTAATGCATTTTATATGATAAATATCATATATTGCGCGTAGTAAATCGTCGCATCAATGTAAAATATGATAAAATAAGGGCGCGAAAGATTTGAGGAGGAACGAATAATTATGACAAGATTTGATGGTAGAGATGCAGATGCATTACGCCCTGTAAAGTTGGATAGCGAGTATTTATTGCATCCAGAAGGCTCAGTATTGATCCAAGTTGGAAATACGAAAGTAATTTGTACAGCAACAGTTGAAGATAAAGTACCAGGTTTTTTACGTGGGCAAGGAAAAGGATGGATTACAGCTGAGTATTCTATGCTACCTCGTGCCACTGCACAACGTACACCACGTGAATCGTCACGCGGGAAAGTAAACGGACGTACAATGGAAATCCAACGTCTTATTGGTCGTGCATTGCGTGCTATCGTCGATTTAGAAGCTTTAGGTGAACGTACTGTATGGATTGACTGTGACGTCATTCAAGCAGATGGTGGAACACGTACTGCGTCTATTACTGGTGCATTTGTAGCAATGACACAGGCGATTGCTAAGCTTGCTGAAGAAAAACAACTAGAAAAATTCCCTATTACAGATTTCTTAGCTGCTACAAGTGTCGGCATTGTTGAAGAACAAGGTGCCGTTTTAGACTTAAACTATGTTGAAGATGTTGCCGCAGCAGTTGATATGAACATCGTTATGACTGGTGCTGGCCGTTTTGTTGAACTACAAGGTACAGGTGAAGAAGCAACCTTTTCTCGCGAAGAATTAAATGAATTGCTTGCATTAGGTGAAAAAGGAATCCAAGAATTAATTGAACTACAAAAACAAGCACTTGGAGAACTAGCTCATAAAGTAGGAGGAAACAACTAATATGAAACAAGTTGTAATAGCTACAAAAAACAAAGGCAAAGCCAAAGATTTTGAAGCGTTATTTGCACCCCTTGGCTTTGAAGTGGTGACGATGTTTGATGTCGCGCCAAATATGGAAATAGAAGAAACAGGCACTACATTTGAAGAAAATGCGGTGTTAAAGGCGGAAGCATTGGCAAAAGAGCTAGATACAATAGTTATTGCAGATGATAGCGGCTTAGCTGTAGATGCACTAAATGGTGAGCCAGGCGTTTATTCGGCACGGTATGCTGGAGATCATGATGATGAAGCAAATATGGTGAAGCTACTGCAAAATTTACAAGACGTTGAAGAAAACAAGCGTACGGCTCGTTTTTGTTGCTGTATTGCCATTGCAGGTCCTGATTTTGAAACAACAACTGTTTTTGGCACTTGTGAAGGTGTAATTGCGCGTGAAAAACGAGGTACAAATGGCTTTGGATATGATCCAGTCTTTTTTGTACCAAGCTTAAATCGAATGATGGCAGAGTTATCGCCAGAAGAAAAAGGGGCTATTTCTCACCGAGGAAATGCCATTCGTAAGCTAAAGGAACAATTGCCAAATCTTATTAAGTAAGAGGTGATTCTATGCAAATATTAGTCATGAGTGATACACATGGAGATAGCAGTGTCATTGATAAAGTACGTAGCTTTTATCCAACTGTCGAAACTTTGATTCATTGTGGCGATAGTGAGCTACCCTTCTCCCATGATGCACTCAATGATATGAAGAAAGTACGAGGAAATTGTGATAGCGATCAAGCCTTTCCTGATGAAGTCATTATGGAAGTGGGCGACGCGACTCTTTTTGTGACACATGGTCATTTATTTAATGTGAAAACATCCATTTTGTCATTATCGTATCGTGCAAAGGAGGTCGATGCACAAATTGCCTGTTTCGGCCATTCTCATGTACTAGGTGCTGAAATGATTGATGATGTCCTTTTTATTAATCCAGGAAGCTTATTAAAGCCAAGAGGTCGCAACGAAAAAAGCTTTGCAATTATAGATATTCAAGATGATTATTTTCAGGTCAATTTCTTAACAGATGACAATGATTGTATTTCAACGCATAAGTTTATGCGGAAATAAGTCATAAGAAATGGCTAATATAAAAACGCTTAAGATTCTGCTAAAAGAGAGTTTAAGCGTTTTTATATTTATGTATAACTATATTGCTGGAAATCATGTCCACGAATTATTTGCATTAGAGGAGAAAAACTAAATGAAAAGAACAAGGGTGATTATATGACTATGGCAAACAACATAGGTTGGAATTTTGATAATAGCTACACTCGTCTACCGAGTTCATTTTATAGCTGCCTTCCATTGAATCGTGTACAAGCCCCAAAATTGGTGATTCTTAATGAGGCGGTGGCCGAGTCCCTCGGATTAGATACGCGTGCCCTTCAACGACCAGAAAGTATCGAAATACTTGCTGGTAATGAGGTGCCGAGTGGTGCAATACCGCTCGCACAAGCTTATGCAGGACATCAATTTGGGCATTTTAACATGTTAGGTGATGGCAGAGCGCTTCTTCTAGGTGAGCAAATGACACCTACAGGGGAGCGTTATGATATCGGGCTTAAGGGATCAGGGCGAACACCTTATTCGCGAGGAGGAGACGGTCGTGCGGCACTCGGTCCAATGCTCCGTGAATATATCATTAGTGAAGCGATGTACGCATTGGGCATTCCGACATCCCGTAGTTTAGCGGTGGTAACTACAGGAGAAACGATAATACGTGAAACGGAACTGCCAGGTGCTATTTTGACGCGTGTTGCTAGCAGCCATTTACGTGTGGGAACATTTCAATATGTGGCGCAATGGGGGACAGATGAAGAACTTCAAATTTTAGCTGATTATGCAATCGAACGTCATTTCCCAACGATAGATCAGACGCAACCTAATCGCTATTTAAGTCTGCTTCAGGAAGTTATGGAGAGACAGGCTAAGCTTATTGCCCAATGGCAGCTAGTTGGCTTTATTCATGGTGTGATGAATACGGATAATATGACCATTAGCGGTGAAACAATTGATTATGGTCCTTGTGCTTTCATGGATACGTATAATCCAGCAACAGTCTTTAGCTCAATCGATAGACAAGGTCGCTATGCATATGGAAACCAGCCACCTATTGGAGGATGGAATATCAGCCGTTTTGCTGAAACATTACTTCCGCTCATTCATAACAACGAAGAAGAAGCTGTGATTTTAGCACAAGAAGTAATACAGCAATATCCTCAATTGTATTACACAAATTGGCTAGCAGGCATGCGAGCGAAACTAGGGATTTTTAATGAAGAAGAGCAAGATGCAAAGCTGGTAGAGGAACTGCTCACGTTAATGGAAAAGTACGATGCCGATTATACGAATACATTCCGTGCTTTAACTTTTACTAAATGTGAAGGAACGGACCTATTTAATAGTGCAGAATTTACAAATTGGTATGAGCAGTGGCAAGCAAGACGTGAAAAACAAGAGGAAAGTGAAGCGGCATCACAACAATTAATGCGTGATAATAATCCAGCAATTATTCCACGAAATCACCGAGTAGAAGAAGCATTAGAAGCTGCCGTTACACACGGAGATTATCGTGTAATGGAAAAGTTACTACAGGCACTTTCACAGCCTTTTGCACATACAAGTAACCAAGAAGAGTATGCAACGTTACCAGCACCATCCAACTGTCCTTATCAAACGTTTTGTGGCACATAAATTTAGAAAAACGAAGGAATGCATATCCTTCGTTTTTTTTATTGAAGTAAAAGAAAAGCAGTAACAGCACAAAACCTTTGAGCATACGTTATGTATGAGTAACAGAAAAGGAGACTGTGCAACGTGCATCGATATTCTAAAGGTTGGTTTGTCAAAGAGCTACGTGCAAAGGGAATTTTAGTTCATCCTCAATTAAAGACACACCTTGGGCTTTTTAAGGAATCTGAACTACGGAATTTATATTACCGCTATGTTGACAAGCAACCCGTCAATCCAGAGCAAACATAGATTAAGTGGGATATACTAGCGCAAAGGAAAATACTTTATAATGGAATACGAAAAACCAGATTGATGGACAAAAGATATTGTCGATGAATCTGGTTTTTTATTTATTCGTTATGAAGAAAAGCGGTAGCAAAATTGCATAACAATCGCCATTGCAATCATATCCGACATTTCGAGTACCTCTGCTTCAATCTCATCAAAAACTTGCACATCTGCTTGATAGTCTTTTTGAATCATTGTAACAGCTTCTTTTTTCGTTAAAGCTAAATGGCTATAAAACATTTGCTGTACGGCTTCCTTACTCAAATATGGATTAATCGTACTTAAAAATATCGCAATATCATCGGCATTACGATACCATTCTTTTTCCTTTGCTGCTGCGGTTGCCGCATCTCCTTTATTCGCTGCAGTCACGAGCTGCGCTGCAATAAGTAGATGCTCTTTAATCAGCTCGGCGTATCGATCAGCTAGTTGATCTCCGTAAAAAGGACGGAGACAATTTCCTAAATCTGTCGCATTGCGTAAAAGACGTGTTTGTACAAATGGTAAATCAGGCAAACCAAAGACAATACTAATAATGGTCATTCTCGTCCAATTGACATGCTCCAACCACAACAATCGATTCATCGCCATATAATCAGATTCTGCTTTACTGATACACAGTCGAGTATCTCTCTGGGGTTTTAAAAAGTGCCGAATAGGTGCCGTATATTGGGTATAAGGGGTAGTATAAATAGCGCTTAATGAATTGCCGTAATAGTCATTTATATACGGATACAATGCACGTTCACTCCCTCAAAAAATTCATTCTATTTTAGAATACTCGACAATATCCTTGGATGTGCATAAATGAAGAGTGTTCATTAATCTTCATACATCATTTTCTTGGTCATTCCACCATCGACAGTAAGATTGATACCTGTGACAAATCGATTCGCTGGATTTGTTAAATACAGACATGCTTGTGCAATATCTTCTGGCATGCCAACCCGCCCTGATAAATGTTGTGCATGATCGATTGAACGTAACTGACCATAATCCCCCGTCTCAATCCAACCAGGTGATATACAGTTGACCGTAATCTGATCTGGCCCTAAAGAGCGTGCTAGAGCGTGTGTTAAAGCGACAATACCACCCTTTGAAGCGGCATAAGCCTCAGTATTAGGTTCAGACATAAACGCCCGCGTAGAGGCTAAAGAAACGATCGAACCACCATGCTCATTCGTCCGCATTACTTTTGCCGCCTCTCTAGAACAAAATAAAACACTCGTTAAATTCGTCTGTAACATATCATGCCATTGTTCAAACGTAATGTCATAAGGTGAAAGATGTTGAAACTTACCCGCATTATTAATTAAAATGCTGATTGTCCCAAAATGCTTTACCGTTTGTTGCATTAAAGAAACAATAGCTTGTTCCTGTGAAACATCTGTTTCTATAAACAATGCCGAATAACCTTGCTCATGCATTTCTTGCTCCAGCTGTTTACCGAGCGCTACATTGACATCGGCAATGACAACCTTTGCTCCACTCTTTGCGTATGCTAGCACAATGCCTTTACCAATGCCATGTGCACCCCCAGTCACTACAACAACAGCGTTCTTAAACATGCCTATACCTCCTATCATTTAGTTTTCATTATTTTAGCAAAAATAGGGCACTATAACGTATTAGAATGACATAAAGAAACCTATAGATTCATACAATAAATAGGTATATAATATTTTTAAGGCAAACCTTGCCTTCATAGTAAAATTCATGTTGACATTATGTTATAAACGACATATAATAAATATTGTCTTTCCTAAGAGAAAAGTAAATTAGGAAAACACATCATGTCTCAGTAGCTCAGCAGGATAGAGCAACGGCCTTCTAAGCCGTCGGTCGGGGGTTCGAATCCCTCCTGGGACGTCTAAAGGTTCAGATAGAATAAGTTTGAACCAACTAAAAAGCGCTTCAAATCCTTTGACATCAAGGGTTTGGGGCGCTTTTCCTTTTTTGAGAATACTTTAGAAAGGATAGAAAATGAAAAGTTTCTACACATTTTCTACACAAAATAAGGTGTTACTAAAACGTTTGGTGACTGTTATAGAACTAAGCCGCAATAAGGTTAATTGCATACAAATTGCCGAGCAGACTTCAAGATAACCATTATTCCATTAATTTTTATTAATCAATCAATTCTTTTTTAAGCATTTAAATAGTACCCTTAGAAAATAAATGTAATTGATTTATTCAACAAACGGGCCAGATTGTTGAATAACATTCTTTAACGAAAGTTTCCAAAACGACCGCTTTTGAAATGTTATTTAGGGTATTCGTAACAAGTGATGGAATACCCAATTTAATTATTATGGATTACTACATAATTAACTCATATTGTGAAGTAATGCATCTTCTATTTATTCATGTATTCTGGCCATATTTTAAGGCATTAAGTTCAAGGTCATACTTGTATCGGAGCTTCGTAACTACCTTTGGAAAGTTCGTGATAGCCGGCTAGCTTCTCCTTTGTAAGTGTAATCATGTGGCTCAATTCCTGCTGCTTAGCTTCCAAATCCAACAGATATTTCGAAAGTATTTCTGTTCGTTTATTTAATGTGGGAGTAAATTTAGTAGGGTCTGCCCCTAGCTGTATTTTTTCCATTACACAACCGTCGCGAGTAAATTCTGTGATCTCCTCAAGTGATAAACCTATCTTCTTTAAATTATTTAAACACAGTATATATGAAACTTCGCTCTCGGTATATGCCCTTGCACCTCCTTCGCTGCGATTTGGTCCTTTCAGAACTCCAATTTTCTCGTAATAACGCAATGTATAAGGGGTTAAACCCGTTCTTTCTGACACTTGACTAATTGTGAGCATTGAATGCTTCCTCCTTTGTAATAATGGAATGAAGTAATCGTACACCTTAGAGCTAGCTCTAAGTCAAGTTTTACGAACTCTCACTCTTTTTAAATCCTCCCTTGACTTCGAGTCGACTCTAATTTGTATACTGCATCCATAATAGTTTAGGAGGAATTGCCATGATATCTGAATGTAAAGGTCATTAATCAGTCAATTTTATATAAAAATTAATCAAGAAAGGATGAAATTAACGTGGAAATTACCCCTGAAAAACTTACGTGGAAAGACAGCTACAAATTATATACAGGCTCTATTTTGCCTAGACCGATTGCTTTGGTCTCTACTATCTCAAAGGGAGGTATTCCAAATCTTGCCCCTTTCAGTAATTTTTGCGGCGTTTGTCCTTGGCCATTTATGGTAGCCTTTGCTCCTATGATTCGACCCGAAGATGGTACGAAGAAAGATACCACACGAAACATAGAAGAAACAGGAGAATTTGTAATCAATATCGTGACAGAGGATATTGTAACGAAAGTGAATGAAACATCCATAGAATTTGCACCAGACATAGATGAGTTTCAAGAATCCGGTTTAACACCTATTCCCAGCTCGAAAGTGTTGCCGTTTCGGGTTAAAGAAAGTCCCATACAAATGGAATGTGTATTGGAGAATATGCTAACATTTGGGGAAGGACCAGGATCATCAAACCTCGTTATTGGTCGTGTAGTTAAAATCCACATCGAAGATACACTATACAAAGATGGGAAAATAGATTTAGCCAACTTTAAGCCGGTAGGTCGTCTCTCAGGGCCCCATTATGCGAGAATGTCCGACTTATTTACATTGAAAAGCCCCCAAGGACGCTGACAGGGTCTTAAGAAGGTCAAAACACAATATTAAATTATTGGAAAGCAAAAATAGACTGGTATCAGCAATAGTACCCTAGAGTAGGGGCGAAATCCAGGGTTTCAACCTTGATACCTTTTTAAATTGAGGTATGTTTTAGTTATTCCATTAAAGGGCCATTTAATTGAATATCGTCTTTTTAAAAGTCGGGGTAATTATGTTAAAAAATCGAGCTTTATTTTGAAAATAATTAATCTTATATTTGAATTATAAAATAGCTTGAGTATCCATCATGAATTTAAAAGGAAGAATAGTGGAAGAAATGTTTGGAAAGCAGAATGTCAAATCAATAAAATTTATGGAAAATTAAATTTCTAATGAAAAGAATTGTTTGTTAAAGATTAATCGTTAATAAAATAGATATTATTGAAGCCCTCGAAGAGGCTAGATATATTAACACTAGGATAAAATACTTTTTTAAGTTCTAAATAATTTCTTTAGATAATGAATAAAGAGCCTGCTCAATTGAGCAGGCTTTTATATAGCTAGTGGATTTAAAGGAAACCAAAAACATTTTAGAAGAACTTCTTTAAAATAAAACTAACTTATTCATTGTAAATAAATATTAGCTATAGGCTTACCAGTTTAAATTAGCATTTTTCACAGCATTTACAGTAGGGTTTTGTACAAGCATACCACCGTCTGAGTTAATTATTTGACCAGTAATGAATGAAGACTCATCGCTTGCTAAGAATAAAGCTAAGTTTGCGATATCCATTGGATCACCGATACGATTTAATAATTTGATATCTTTGTAAATATCGATTAAGGAAGCTAAAGCTTCTGGTGCATTGTCGATACGATCTTTTGGTAATACCATACCAGGTGAAATTGCGTTACAACGGATACCTTGTTTACCGAATTGTACAGCCGTTGAGCGTGTTAATGAAATAACCCCTGCTTTTGCTGCAGCATAAGCTGATTTTGTCATTTCGCCTACTTGTCCACCCATTGATGCTGTGTTGATGATTGAACCACCACCGTTATCTAACATCACTGGAAGCGCGTATTTTGTACCTAACATAACAGATTTCAAGTTGTAACGCATTGTTTCATCCCACTCAAATACATCCATATTTTTTACGTCTACATCTTTATGGAAATCTAAACGTGCAGCATTATTCATTAAAATGTCTAAACGGCCATACGTATCAACAGCTGTTTGAATCATTTCTTTGATCATTTCTTCATTACCAATATCCACTTGTTTGGCTACGATTTCTCCGCCAGCTGCTTTAACTTCAGCTACAACACGCTCTAATCCAGCGACATTAATATCAGCTGCTACTACTTTCGCACCTTGTGCAGCGAATAGTTTTACTGTTGTTTCCCCCATGCCTGATGCGGCACCTGTTACGATAGCTACTTTGTTTTCTAAACGATTCATGTTAAAACACCTCTTTGAAATTTTACAAAATGAACTTTTAGGTTGTATATTAGAATTCATTTCGTTAATTTATTATATGAACTATTTTACATTCTGTAAACTAAGTTCGTTCGATAAGGAGGAGAAAATATGCGTTTACATGGTAAAGTAGCCATTATTATGGGTGCTGCTAATGGGATGGGCTCTTCTGAAGCGTAAATCTTCGCTCGTGAAGGGGCAAAAGTAGTAGCTACAGACGTGAACGAAGAAAAATTAATGAAGCTTGCAGCAGAATTTAAAGAAGCAGGTAGTGACATTTTGGTAATGAAGATAACGTAGCTTCAGAAGAAGAATGGAAAGCCGTTGTTGCGAAAACAGTTGAAACGTATGGCAAAGTAGATGTGTTAGTGAATAATGCAGGTGTAGCATTTAATAAAAATTTTGCGACGATGGAAATGGATGAATGGAATTGGGTCATGGACATTAACTTAAATGGTTGTGTACTTGGCATAAAATACGCGATTCCTAAAATGCAAAATGCTGGTGGTGGCTCAGTGATTAATATTTCATCTATGGTGGTATTGTAGGAATGGCAGGATTTAGTCCTTACACAGCTGCAAAAGGTGCATTACGTGCTTTATCAAAATCAGCAGCTGTTGAATACGTTAATGATAAAATCCGTGTCAACTCATCACATCCTGGTATTATCGTGACACCTATGACAGCACATACGATGGAGGCAGGTATGCCATTCTATCAAGCGCATACACAATTACCATACATGGGAGAGCCTGAAGATGTGGCACATGGTGTATTATTCCTAGCATCAGATGAATCACGCTTTATGACAAGTGTAGGTGTTGAATTAGTCATCGATGGTGGATGAACAGCATTGTAATTTAAATTTTAAAAAAAATCGTTTCATGCTACTATTATGACTAGTAGGTGATGAAATGAAATTAGATCCAAGACAAGTAAGATCAAAAGAGAAGTTACATGAAGCATATTTGTCATTGATAATTGAAGGACATGAACAATTATCGATACAACAAGTTTGCGCAAAGGCAGAGGTAACAAGACCGACGTTTTATAAACTGTATAAAGATACGAATGAATTACGAAAAGCAATGATTGAAGAATTACTTTTGGAATTGAAACAAGCACTTACCATTCTTAATCCAAAGTCGCTTGATGAAATTACAGAAGAAGAGAAGCCAGAAAACTTAATTTTGTTTTTTGAACATGTTCAAAAAAATCACATAGCATATGAGACGTTGCTTATCTATCAAACGGATGCGCTGTTTACAAATGGCATCCAAGAAATATTAAAAGAATATGTACGAGATGGAATTTTTTTCTCTAAGACGCGTCCGTTTTTAATTAATGTAAATGAACAGCTCATCATTGCCTATGCAGCAGGTGCCTATTTAGAATGTGTAAGATGGTGGATTACAACCAATTATGAAACACCTCCCGTTGAAATGGCAAAAACACTCATTGAACTATCGCTAAATGGGCCTTATATAAAACGAATGCCTTAATTAGTATAATATTGACAAGAAAATACCCCCCAAAAAAAAGTTCTACTCAACAAGCCACTCTGTTTTCGGACAGAGTGGCTATTTTTATATGTCTTATAAAAGAGAATGTAAATTATTATATTTTGTTATGTATATATTTTACAAAATATAATAATTTAGTATAATTTAAGTGTGGACTAGTTTACAATTTGTAAACTAAACTAAATTGATTTTGAATGGGAGGATAAATCATGCGTTAATTAGGGAAAGTTGCCATCATTACAGGTGCTGCGAGTGGTCAAGGTGCTGAGGAGGCTCGTTTATTTGCCCATGAAGGCGCAAAGGTAGTTGCAACAGATATTAATTTAGAGCTTTTAGAAAAGGTTGTAGCTAAAATTCAATCAAATGGTGGAGAAGTAATTGCGGTTTCACACAATGCACATCGAGTGAAGAGTGGCAAAATGTTGTAGATCAAGCGATTCAATCGTTCGGTAAAGTGGATATATTAGTAAATAATGCAGGTGTTACAGGACCAATAGGACATACAATTGGAGGTATAGATGAAAAGACATGGGACTTCGTTTTAGGTATGAAAGCTGTCATCCCTCAAATGAAGGAAAATGGTGGTGGTAGTATCATTAATATTTCTTCTTTGTCAGGGATTTATGGAATTGGAAACGCTGCGTACAATAGCTCAAAGGGTGGACTACGAACATTAACGAAAAACGTTGCTCTCGATTATGCGAAGTATAATATTCGCGTTAACTCTGTACATCCAGGTACCATTGAAACGCCTATGATTGCGCAATTTACTGGAGATTCAGCAAGCCGTGAATAAGCGTTATCAACCATCCCATTGAATAAATTAGGACAACCATCAGATGTTGCCAATGCTGTGCTATTTTTAGCCTCTGATGAATCACAATTTATGACAGGAATCGAATTAGTTGTAGATGGAGGATCACTATGATCACTATTACAATAAGAAGGCGAGTGTACGATGAATCTGATTTCTATACTCATTAATGGTTGGTGGACAACGCTATAATAAAATTGTTATAAATTTAGATTTTCTGATTCTTCCCCAAAATATGGGTTGAATCGAACAATTGAAATGGGGGAAAATCGTCTTAAAAGGCTGTTCTTTCTTTAGTTCACTTAAAATTTATTGTATATTAGGAAAAATAAAATTTCTGCATTTTACAAGCTATTAGTTTTACAAAGTGGAAATTAGTTGGTGGAATGAGGATGATTATTATGGAGGTGTTCTTATGGGACGTTTAGAAAATAAAGTGGCAATCGTCACTGGTGCTGCACAAGGTATGGGTGCTGCACATGCAAAACGCTTTGTAGAAGAGGGCTCGAAAGTTGTATTAACTGATTTAAATGAGGAAAAAGGACAAGCATTCGCAGCTGAATTAGGTGAAAATGCAATTTTTGTAAAACAAAATGTAACAAGTGAAGAAGATTGGGTTGCTGTTGTAGCAAAAGCTGAAGAAGCATTTGGACCAGTTAATATTTTAGTTAATAATGCAGGGTTATCTGTCAACAAATCAATGATGGATATGTCGTTAGAAGAATATCGTCTTATCGTGGACATTAACCAATTGTCCGTATTTTTAGGTATGCGCACAGTTGTACCTTCAATGGAGAAAGCAGGTAACGGTTCAATTGTGAATATTTCTTCAATGAACGGCTTAGTTGCTGGTGCAATTGGTTATACAGATACAAAATTCGCAGTACGTGGTATGACGAAAGCTGCAGCAATTGAACTTTCACATAAAGGAATCCGTGTTAACTCAGTACACCCTGGCGTAATTGCAACACCAATGATCCAACAAGCAGATGCAAAAGATGTTATCAAAGAATTCGCGAAATTCATCCCATTAAAACGTATTGCGCAACCTGAAGAGGTTTCAAACATGGTATTATTCTTAGCTTCAGATGAATCTAGCTACTCAACAGGTTCTGAATTTGTAATTGATGGTGGCTTAACAGCTCAGTAATTAATAAAAGATTATAATTTTACCCTCGAAAAGATATTTTCGAGGGATATTTTAACTGTATAATGCCTATTTATTATAAAGTTTAGATACATAGGTAATGCTGTGAAAACAATAGTTCTTAAAACAAATTATAAATCTGCATCTTTTTATCACTTCTATATTGATGGACTTTAGTTGGAAAACGATACTCAACAATCGGGCGCGATTCTGTAATAAGAATCAGCTGATAGAAATTTATAAGATGGGCTATGATGTTTGGGGAGATAATCTGCCATATAAAGAATATATAACTATGTGCCAGGCTTCCAATAAGTATAAAAAGGGAATGTAGTACGTTCTTGAAGCAACAGATACAAAGCAACTATTAAGCTCCCTCATCGTATATGAACTAAATCTTTCTGAAGACCAAATTGTAAAAGGGATTGGTTCAATCGCTACTCCTTTATATTTAAGAAAAAAAGGATACGCTTCTTTATTGGTCAAAGAAACGATAAATAAACTAGAACAGGAAGAAAACTGTAATAACTTTTTCCTTTATAGTGATATTGGGATAGAATTTTACAAAGGATTAGGTTTTATTGTACTACCTAATGATTGTCAAAAATATAAAGACAGTGTTTGTATGTATTACTCAAAAGAAAATGAGATCGACTCCATATCACTACATATCCCCGATTACTTTTAAAGCACATCCTTATTAAAGTAACGGGGGCTTTAGTTCAATAACGATCATCAACAATCGGGCGCGTTTGTGAAGTGAAAAACTGGTCCAATTTCTTAATTTTAATGTTGAGAGATTGGACTTTTTATATTTGTTCATGGTGCAAAATAGCACTTAAAACAGGTTATTGGTAGTTAGATTTTGGTTATATTTTTGGTCATGTATTTTAGTAGGTTTTTAACTTTTTAGAGAGTCTCCTTTTTGTTACCAAAAACGGTCGTTTATGGGTGAACGGAGAAAAAACAGTGTATGTACAGCATCGCTCCTCGATGACGCGCTTCTTCTCATAAGGAAAAGAAAAGAAAAGAAAGTTGTATACTGAGAAATTATAGTGTTAGACTGAATTGGTAGTTTGCACCATTGAGTTAACTGGCAGTTATCTTCAATAACCACATAGGATAAAAGGAATATGTCTGCATCTGAAACGCCTATATTTGGCGTTATTTTCGTTCCATTCCTCACCATCTCACGGAACTTGAAGCATGTATTATAAAATTGCTAATTGCAACTCAACTGCTTGTTTTTAAAGTCAGAGAATGTTGCGATACCTAGGGGGGGCTTTTGCTTTTGGAAAGCAAAAGCCCCCTCCATCGTTTTGGTGGAAGGGACTTAAAAATATGTGGTCATGGCGTTGGGGCATTATAAGATGCGTCAGCTCCTTTTTTTTGTTCTTTCCGCCAACTTCGTAATCGACTCCACGTCTTGATCGGTTAATTGATCCAGAAAATGTTTGCGTATGGCCATGGTGACGATGGGACGGGCATCATTTAAGGCTGATTTGCCAATGGGAGTAATGATGACCTGAACACCGCGATTGTTGTCTAATGGCTTCCTCATCACCATCCTGCGTTTCTCCATCCGCGTCAGATGATGTGACAATCGGCTCTTATCCCAGTCCATGGATTCGGCCAGTTCCTGTTGACGAAGGCTGCCGTTCCCCAGAAGGTCTAACCGATCCAGTACTCCATAATCGCCCTCTGATAGTCCCGTGTGATCGGACATCTCTTTGATTACGCGACCGAAAATGCTGTGAAAGGAGCCTTTCCACTTATACCATAATTGAATTTCTTCTTCGTTCAGTTCGCTATTATTCATGGAATCATTATAGCATAGTTGACGTGTCAACTGCAATGTGATACAGTTGCGTAAGGTTGATATATCAACCTTACTATTTCTGAGAAGACCAAGAAAGGAACATCCATTATGCAAATGAACGTAATTACGTCTACTCCAGTTATCTCTTTTAAGCCGGTAATACTATCGGCCCCGATTCGTGGCGAGGATTTGCAAGTGCGGGTATCAGCGCCAGCGACGGGTAGCCAATTGCCTATTATTATTTTCTCGCATGGCTTTGGTTGGTCGATGGACAGCTACGGTCCGTTAGTCGACTACTGGGCTGCTCAAGGCTTCGTGGTCATTCAACCCACCCATCTCGACTCGAGGACGCTGAATCTCCCTCCTGACGATCATCGTACACCACTGATTTGGCGTTTCCGAGTCGAAGACCTGAAGCTCATCCTTGACCAACTTGATTTTATTGAAGCTTCCGTACCAGGCCTCAGCGGACGTCTCGACCGAAGTCGTATTGCCGCAGCCGGACACTCCTGGGGAGGCCAAACGGTGAGCATGCTACTTGGCGCGCGAGTCCTCGATGCCAATGGCGAACCAGGAGAGGACATGTCCGACTCGCGGATCAAGGCGGGCGTATTGCTTTCCACGACTGGCCTTGGTGGAGCTGATTTGACTCCGTTCGCAGCAGAGCACTTTTCTTTCATGCATCCGAGCTTCTCTGAGATGAGGACGCCGACTCTTGTGGTCGCTGGGGATCAGGATCAATCCCACCTGTCCACTCGGGGGCCTGACTGGTTCACGGACCCCTACTTCCTGAGCCCTGGCAGCAAGAGCCTGCTCACCCTCTTCGGGGCAGAGCATATACTTGGCGGAATCTCTGGGTACAACGTTGCGGAGACAACGGACGAGAACCCCGAACGAGTTGCTTTGCTTAGGCAGCTCACGTGGTCGTACTTGCGCGATACGCTCGACCTCGACAATTCCAGCTGGATAGAAGCACGCAAAGACCTGGAGGAGAGTACCAATCCGTTAGGACGAATTGAATCCAAGTAAGAATAATTGATCACAGCGATCTCAAAGAATGGACCATCCTAAAAATAGGATGGTCCAAAAAAGGAGAGTGTTACTAATGCAGATTAATCCAAAGAAAGAGCGTTCCATGAGCAAGCCGTTCACTGAAGTTGCCGGTCCTGTCAACGATTCTACACCTGTTATATCCTTCAGCCCCGTGGTGCTTTCGGTCCCAGGGCGGATTGTGGATTTGCAGATCAAGGTCTCTGCACCCTCGACGGGGAGCGACTTGCCCGTAATTCTTCTTTCGCACGGTCATGGGCCTTCGAACTTTGTATCATCTCTACACGGCTATGGCCCCCTCGCAGACTTCTGGGCAGCTCACGGCTTTGTCGTTATCCAGCCCACTCACTTGGACTCCAAGGTGCTAGGTTTGCGTGAATCAGATAACCCAGAGGCACCGTTGTTTTGGCGGTCACGAGCAGAGGACATGCGCTACATTCTCGATCACCTCGAGCAGATTGAGGCTGCTGTTCCAGGGCTCGGTGGACGCCTAGACCGGAGCCGGATCGCCGCAGTCGGGCATTCAATGGGCGGGCATACGGTAGGCATGCTGTGTGGTCAGGGGGTTACTGATCTGGTCGATGGGACGGAAGTGAATCTAGCCGACTCTAGGATCAAGGCGGGTGTACTGTTGGCTGCGCCAGGCAAAGGTGAGGACCTCGCCACATTCGCAACCGAGCACTACCCGGTATTGAAGACAACTAGCTTCGCCACAATGACAACACCAGCCCTCGTCGTCGTGGGCGATAACGACTGGAGCCCCGCGTTCTCCAATCGCAAGGATTGGCACTCTGATGCGTACTTCTTGAGCCCAGGCCCCAAAAGCCTGCTGACGCTGTTCGGAGCGGAGCATGGGCTAGGCGGGGTAGCCGCGTACGACGCGAAGGAAACGACTGACGAAAACCCCGAGCGCGTGGCTGCGCTGCGAGCGCTCGTCTGGTCCTATCTCCGTACCGCGCTCTACCCTGAAGACCCAGCCTGGTCTGCAGCGTGTGCCGCATTGATGGATACACCTAATCTACTGGGTACTATCGAATGTAAAGGGAGCTCTAAGAAGGCGCACGCTTGATTGCGTCGTGATATTGTCGGGGGACAAGGACATTCATCCATTAGAAGCCGTGAATAGCCCACGGCTTTTTTATTTTAATGATGCAAGACCTTGTTAAAGACTCAGGACAAGGTCTTTTATTCATTCCCGATTTAGGATAAGAACTTGCGTTGATTTTCTAAGTGGGAATTGGCATTAAGCTAACGGGGAACAACAGTGAAATGATTATGACAGGAGCAGGCACCGCAACGACCTGCTCTTGGTCGTTGAAATAAACGGACAGAGTTTAGTAAATGTGAGGTGACCCCTAATACAATAATAATAATTATCAGGGGGTATTATTATGAAAAAAATTTTATTATGTATAACCATCTTATTCTGTTTGTTTACAGTAGTAGGTTGCAGTGAACAATAGAAGGCTGTAACAGGTGATTTCCTTTTAGGAAATTTTGGATTTGACCTTAAATCAAATGAAACTTACCATCTTGTTGTTCCAATTGAATGGACAGGTGAATCATCTGTGACAATAGAGTCGATTGAGTTGGTTAAAAGCGATGGAATTCCTGTTACATACGAGGAAGATGGTATTAAGTATGAAATTTTCGGTGTTGACCCATTAAAGAAATCGGGAGTTTATGGAGATAGAGATATAGGAGATATAAAAAGTATTAATAACTTTGAAATCAACGGTAAAGGAAAAATTGTTCTTAAACTTTCAACTGAGAACGTAAAGAACGATATTGACCGAAGAGTAAAAATCAGTTTTAAAGTTAACGGAGAAAAAAGTGAGAAAATTATTAAGTGGAAGACTCTTGAACAATTTTCTGCGGTTCAATAATTAAAGGCATTTCCTTTATTTAACTAACGGATGTTTTAGTGCAACAATGATTTATAAAGCATACATAATAAATATTAATAACGTTCCTAAATGTAAGTTCGGGACACTGAAAAATGAACTTCAACAATCGGGCGCTTTCCTGGAAATAGGGGAAGGCCCCTTTTCTATTTTCTGGTTAACAATACTTCATAAATTATTAATATATTAGCTTATTGAATAATCTCTGTATGAAACAGCCTCTCTCTGAACATAATAAAATATAGAATACTAGATTTAACTTAGTAGGAGAGTGAAAGACACATGTTATTATCCGAAGCGTGGAAAAAGTATCAACAGGATAAAAAAATCGAAGGATATTCATCGCTTACATTAAAAACATATTGTTTTCAATAAAATGTATTATTACGATTTTTTGGTGATATTGATATGAACGAATTTAATACAGATAGATTAAAAGAATATTTAATACGATCAGGAGACCACTTAAAGCCTTCCAGTTTAGGACATAGGATTCGTTGTGTTAAATCATTATTTAGATGGTCACATGAAGAAGGTTATACTCAAAAAATCCTGTAGCTAAATTAAAAGAGCCGAAATTAAGTAAAAGGATTCCTAAATTTCTCTCAGAATTAGAGATAGAACATCTAAGGGAAGCTTGTCAAACAACAATGGAGAAAGCACTATTTGAGTTTATGTATTCAACTGGCTGCCGTATTGGTGAAATTGTAAAATTAAATCGAGAAGATATCGATTTTCAATCGAATTCAGTAATTGTACAAGGGAAAGGTGATAAAGATAGGGAGGTGTACTTTAATACCTGCTGTTCTATTTAGTTAAAAAGGTATTTAGATGAACGAGAGGATAAAGAACTTTGTTTGTTTATTACGGACAGAAGGCCGAAAGACGAATGAGCATTGATAATTTAAGCTATATTATCAAGCGCATATCAAATTGTGCTAGTATAAAAAAGAGTATACATCCGCATCAATTACGACACAGCTATGCAACGCATATGATTAATAACGGTGCGCCAATTGATGTCATTCAAAGTTTACTGGGTCATGAAAAGAGTAAGACTACAAAGATATACGCTCTACTAAGCGGAAAGCTAAGACAAGATTTATACAGTAAATACTTTTAAAAAACTTTCATTCAATCAAGACACTCATGTAGAATTACAATACTTTCTAAAAGGAGGATATATAATGAAAGCAACGAAACTCGTATCATTAGCAATACCTATTCTATTATTAGTAGGTTGTGCGGTAGAAAATAAAGAGTCTACTCCTAAGACTGAGCAGTTAAGCAAATCAACAATGAAAACAGTAATATCAGAGAAACAGTATCCCTATTATATTTGTGAACAATTAGTAGAGTTTCAATACATGAAGGATTTATTCATAGTAAACTCGATGAAAGCTATGGAAGACAAAGAAAAAGAAAAAGATCTTTTAAAAACAGCAAACAAGATGGATAAGATATTAGACAATATGGAATATGTAAAAGTTCCTGATAAATACAAAGACATTCACAAAGACATACAAGTAGGGGTAACAGATGCAAGAAAAGCAACAAAGCTTATTAAAGACGCTAGTAAAGAGGATAAACCGAATATGCAAGAAGCTGTACTAAAAAGTACTCCACATTTATCAGGTGTAGATGGAGATAATTGGAAAAACGCACTTTATGAATTAAGTAAGGAAAACAAAGATGCTTATGGTAAAGCACTTGATAAATTAATGAAAGAACATGCGGAATAATATAGTACCATACAAATTATAAGGGAGTTAAGCGTAAAATTAGTTCTTCAACTAACGGGCTGCTTTAGTTTAACAAGAATTATGGTTATAATCTTCCACAAGCGGGCGCATTTCTTTAATAAGGAATGCGTCTTCCTCTATTAAAGGGCCATTAAATTGATTAACACTTCTAAATTAATTTTATGTTAATCTTGATGTGAGACTGTGAAACAATGTACTTAAGCTAACGGGGCAATTTATAATTAACTAGATTGCAATAGTGAGAATTGTGCAATTTAGAACTTTACAAGACAGACTTTGCTAAATTCAAAGGCAATGCGGGAACAGGAACTGAAGTGATAATTACCATCTGATAAACATGGTTTTTAAATAACATTGGAAGTATGGCTGAACATTGAGCAAGTTACATTCGTGATTTCATCAAATGATTTCAATAATCTATAAAATGAAAAAGCTCATTTGTGAAGAATATCAGGACTAAGACACTGTAGAGATTGGTTATGGTTTTTCTAATGAAGTAGCTGGAAAAGGTTTGGCAACAGAAGCGGTTAGTACTTTGGTTAATAAATTATTTAGTGAATTTAATGTACATCGTATACAAGCCAATCTTGATGCACGGAATACAGCTTCACAAAAATTGTGTGAACGAATAGGTATGTTTGTATATGGAATGTTATCCTCCGATTTGTAGTAATAGAATTACATCATCTCACCTTTATATAACGCAGCTTTTAAAAAAGCTTCATAAGCTTTACAGTTATTTCATTCACGGGCGCTTTCTTTGAATTAGAAAAGGCCCTTTTTCTTTTTAAGTGCGCAATTCATGAAGATGAATTGTGCCTTTTTCAGTAATAGGGCCAGATTGCAGACGAAAGGAAGTCATTATTTATATATAATGGGTTTCGGGTTTTAAAGAAATACACATTAACTAAAGTGAAAGTTTTGTTGTAAAGGGATTCAAAAAATATTAAGAGAATCTACAGCATTTTTTGATTTTTTTGTACGAGTGTACTAAAATAAAAACATGAGTAAAAAAAATAAACTAACTAACCAAAAAGAATTATCATTTATTGAAAAAGCCCGTAGAACTCAAATTGTTGAATATGCAATAGAAACAATCGCAGAACTTGGTTATTCTCAAGCCTCTTTAGGTCAAATTGCAAAACGTGCAAAAATCAGTAAGGGGGTTATTTCATATCACTTTGCAAATAAAGAGGAATTATTGGAGCAAATAGCTATTGAATATTATATGGCTTGGCAAGCCTATACTGTTCCCCTTATAGAAGCTCAAAAATCGCCTAAAGAAATGCTTCGAGTTTATATTGAAACCAATCTTAAATTCATATATGAAAATCAACAACATGTTTTCGCTATTATAGAAATGGGTTCGAATTTGAGAACTGCTGACGGGAAACTTCGGTTTGCAAAAGAGCATGATGAAACTGTATTACTTCCAATTGAAAATATTCTCACACTCGGAATGCAAGAAGGAATTTTCCGAGAATTCACCAAACTATCGGCAAGGGTTATGGCATTAACAATAAGAAATGCTATTGACGGATTTACCATTGAATTAATGAGAAATTCCCAGTTTGATGTGCAGGAATATACTAACGAACTGGTTACAATCTTTGAGAGATCAACTAAAAAGTAATGTGTCAGCAGGAGGAGAACTATGTTTTTCTATGAGATAGTTTGTAGTAGTTGTAGACAAAAATTCAGAGTGTATGAGGATTCACTAAGATATAGATTATTCAAGGAAAGAACGAATAAGATTTTCCGTTGCGAAGTATGTGAATCTAAAATACGCATGGATGCTATAAAAAACTTCTTTAGATAGTTTTTTTGAGTGTCCTTAATAGATTGAGTAAAATTGCACTCAAAGTAACAGGTGCTTTGTATAGAAAAATGAAGGTACAAATCACTATCTCGATTCTCAACAATCGGGCGCGATTCTGTAACAAGAATCAGCGTTCGTTTTTATTAAAGGGCCATATAATGGAACACCACTTTTATAAGATCTGGATATTTATGTTAACATATAGGGCAGATTGTGAAGAATTACACTTTAACTAATGGTGCAGGTTAGTACAATAAGGAAAAAAATACATATATATATTAAGGGAATATATTGTTAAAATTTGAGAAGTCAAAAATTCGAAAGATGTGCTTCATTATAATTTTTCTTAACGGAGGATTGAAGTGTGAATAAGAATTTATGGTGAAATATTACATAATGGGAGTTTGGGGTATTTTATAGAATCACTCATTTATGCTTTGTTTGGATTTGTATTGGTTCGATACTTAATATACTGCTTAAGACGATTGAAAAACGAGATTGGCTTATCACATTCTTTGTAAAGTAATGAACAACGAAAACAATATTCAATAGAAATATTTAAAAATTGATAAAGAAACATCCGATTGAAACAGCAATAAAAATTATGGCAAATACTAAACTATTCCAAAGACCTAGCATAATAAAAGGAGAAGTACTTTTATCTCCGTCTTTCTTGAGACCTGTGAATGTTCGCCAGGTTATTATTATCTGCCAAATACCTATTAATAAAAAAATGAATCCAAATAAATAACCCATATAATTACCTCCTTTATATAAAAAATATCACTTTTGGAAATAATTATCAATAAAATATAAATATAATGAAAAAACGCTTTATATTGTAAGTTGTGAATTAAGTTTAGGTTTAGCAATAATAGTAGCACTACTATTAAATTTATCCACTGCAACTTTTTTTTGATGAAGACTAACAGATGTTTATTAAGCTAACGGGTACTTATCTTCAATAAGGTATTGAACAATTGGGTGCAGTACCCAGTGTAATAAGGATCAGCGCTCGTTTTCATTAAAGGGCCATTTTGTGGAGTAACATTCTTGGAAAAGGTAATCAATTGACGCTACGTATACTTAAAAGGAAAGGCACTAAATGAAACGATTTGTTTAGTGCCTTTCTTTGTTGTGTAAGCCATTCTGCAACTTTTTTAGCTTCATCCTCTTTTTAATTGATTACTTTTCATCTAAAAATTTATCAATATCAATCACTTCTCCAGGTAGCCATCCAGCTACTCTTGCGGGTCCATTAATCATAATGTTTAAGATACCTTTTGCTAATTGCTCAGGTGTGTAATCTTCTGTTTGATCTAACCATAATTGGGTAGCCCGAGTAATGACAGATGCCAAAATGGGGATGAAAAAATGAGATGGTAAATACTTTACTTGTCCAATAATTTGAATAGAAGGAGACTGATGAAAGACATTTTGAAGTACTTTCGTTAGTTCGGTTTGAAATGACGTTGCGCCTTTCGTTTGTTGAATAATTTGAAATAAAATTTGTTCTTCTTTTAAGCATGTAAATAATTGAATAAATGTTGGATATCTAGACTTTAAAAGGTCATTCGGCGAATTCACATCTTTTAAATGCGTTTCGAAAATTAGTTTGATTTTATCCACTAATTGTTGTTCAAATTGGTCAAGCATATCGAACTTGTCTACATAATGTAAATAAAATGTGCCACGACTAATATCTGCTTTCTCGGATATGTCGGAAATAGTTAGCTCATCAAAGCTTTTTTGCTGTAATAACTTAAAACAGGCGTCTTGAATAGCCTGTAATGTTTTTCTTTTTCGGCGATCCACCAATAGCTCTCCTCTATTTCTGAACAATTTATTAAGATATGTTCAGTAATTTACAACATTGAAGTTATTGTACATGGTCAGTTTAGTACTTTCATGTTTATAATCAGTAAGTAAAATACTTGACAACGTGTTAATTATTTATAATAGAGAGAAGAAAGGAAAACGTCAAATGAAGAGCAAAAATAAGTTTTTATTTTTACCATTTATCGTAGCGACGATTGTGACGCTGATTTTTCTAGCAGCACAAATTCCATCAGCTAAAGTTAACCCAAAACATTTGCCAGTCGCATTGGTTAATGAAGATGGCGGCGAAATGGCCAATACGATTATCAAAAATTTAAAAGAAAATGCACCTGATGCAGTTGAATTTATTGAATATGATTCTCTAAAAGAAATGCAAGAGGGGATGACTGAGCGCAATACTTATGGCGGGCTTGTCATTCCATCCATGTTTACAGAGCAAATTACTGCGATTCAAACAGGTAATACGCCTGCTAATCTAGACATTTATATAAATGAAGGTGTAAATACAAATGTTGCAACATCGATGGAAGCGACGTTAAAACAAGTTGTAGCAACAATTAGTACGAACGCCAGTGCACAAATTACTGTGCAAATGCAACAAGTAGCAGATCAAATGGGTGAAGCAGTTGGTACAAAATTAGCTCAAATGAATGTACAAGGTAGTGGAGAAGGACAAAATTTATCTTCTATGATTTCTCCTATACAACCGACAAAGGTGGCATTACTTGCAAATCCTATAACAGCAACTGTAACGAAAGTAAATGCAGTAGGAAAATTAGGATCTGTGCCAGCAGCTTTGTTTGTACCACTGTGGATGGCTAGTATGATTGGGGCTGTTATGCTGTACTTAGCGGGAACAAAGCGTCCATTTGAAAATCGTATTAGCATGACAAAGTTCCAACTAGCCCAATCATTAATTCCGATTATTTATGGATTCTTTGCGGGTTATCTAGTAACTTGGTACTCAACATGGATGTTAGGGTATGTGTTTAAATCATTCAATACGGTTGCGTTATTTGCATCTATAGCAGTGATCGCATTTATCTACATGATTTTATCAGTCATTTCCTGGTTACGTTTACCAGTACTAGCGTTTTTCGCGTTATTCATATTCTTTGGATTACCATTAATTCAATTAGTACCCGAGATGATTCCAAGCTTCTACGGCAATTACATTTTACCTTGGCTACCAATTCGTTTCTTAGTTGATGGCATCAAAGAGATTTTATACTTTGGTGAAGGTGTTATGAATGACTATACAGTCGTATTAATTTGGATTGCAATTTGTGGTTTTGTATTACTATGGGTAAGAAATTTAACTAAAAAAGTAGTAACTCCTTAAGAGTAAAGCAGAGTCAAAAAGAAAATGATTTTATGCTTCATATCTTCAAGTGGTATATATTTTGTTGGTTCAATTACAGGGTGTGTTAGTAAATCCGCAAGAACCAATGCAATTACTTGCAGGTACTTCACATGGCTTTAAAAACAACATTTACTATTAGGATGATTTTAGCCATTACCGCATTAGTCATTGCGTTGTTGATGAAAATAGAAAAGAAAAATAAGTAAATTGCTGCTGCTATTGACTTATTGAACAGAGAAGCCTAAAAACACTGAGATTTAGTGTTTTTAGGCTTTTAAATAATATTTTCTAAATGAAAATTGATGTTCAACAATCGGGCGCTTTACTTGAAAATCATGGAGTTGCGCAGGCAGCTCTTTTTTCTTATTGTGCTAACGATGCAGTTTAGTTTAACAAGAAGGAGAAATGTGGATAATTATGGGGGGCAAATGACTGTTTTTTGAAATAACTATACAAGTTTGTGTTACTGATTTTAAAGAAGGACGCAAGTGGTATGAAACACTATTAAATAGAAAATCTAATAAAAACCTCGGCAATTCCTCTTGGAAAAGCCAAGTGCTGAAAAGTCAGCAAGTTCGATATGATACTTTTCGTTATTCATCTTAATTGAACTGCCGTACGCCGTATACAGAACCGTACTTACGGTGGTGCGAAAGGACGGGAGTCTTCGTACTCGATTGTCAAAGACTCCTAGAATCTTGATTGTCCAAAATAAAGAACTAAGTTCAAATATATCAATATTTACTTTAAAACGTTTAGAGTAATTTTGGCAGCCTGCGCAATTAGTGCATCATCAAACTTAGCATCCTCCGAATCATGGCGGGACATAATCGCTATGACGATGGGTTCTTTGTTTGGTGGCCAAACAATTGCGATATCATTTCTCGTTCCGTAATATCCAGCTCCACTCTTATCACCGACATCCCAACCTTCAGGTGCGCCCTTACGAATGAGCGTATCTCCTGTAGCATTGCCCATTAGCAAATCAATAAACAATTCACGCTTAACATCGGAAAGTAAGTCACTGAGTGCAAAAGCTTGTAGACTGGTAGCAAGGGCTTTTGGTGTGCTAGTGTCTCGAGAATCTCCTGGAGTGAAGATATTTAAATCTGGTTCAAAGCGATCAGCCTGGGTAACGGTATCACCTATTTGACTTAATGCTTGTTCAAAACCTTCAGGACCTCCGATTGCCTCAAATAAGAGGTTTCCCGCTGTGTTGTCACTAAATCGAACTGCCGCCTCACTTAATTCCATAAGGGTCATTCCAGTATCCACATGTTTCTCTGTAATCGGAGAATAGGGGACTAAATCATCCTTGGTATAGGTAATTACTTCCTTTAGATCTTCCAAAGAATTTTGCTGCAGTAAGATGGCTGCGGCTAATGCTTTGTAAGTTGAAGTAAAAGCAAAGCGCTCTTCTGGTCGATATTCAATCGTCTGATTCGTGCCCGTATCAATCGCATAAACACCAATCCGAGCGTCAAACTCATTCTCGAGTTCCGCAAATTTTTCATCTGTTTTTGCAATTTGTTTCACTTCATTCGCCTCTTTTGAAAGATTATTAGTCGAATTGTCTTTATTTACGCAAGCTGTGAGTATCAAAACTGCGACTAACAGCAGCATAGGTCGTGAAAAGTAGTGCATGCTGAATTTATTTTTATATGTTTTGTTCAAATTGAAAACCTCTTTCTAGTTTTGGTTTATCCAATATATAAAGCTACTTTTACCTAGCGATGATGATGTAGTCTTAAATGGCTAATCTATACCTCCCTCTAAATCAATTGACTACAACTGTAGTCCAATATTACAATTGTAGTCTATGGAATGTCAATCCTTTTAAGCTAATAAATATTCGCACTTCCTTTTAGAGAAAGTTCATAAAGACCATCTTGAGCCAAGGCTATTAGATTCAACCTTTTGTGCTAAAAACTAAGGAATTGATAAACTAATAATGAAGTGTTAACATGAAATTTTATGAAAATATAAAATGGTTTTGGAAAATAAGTAATTATTTTTTATTAAGGTTGTTGTAACTTACAGGAGGAACTCTAGGAAAGTAAATTACGATAATGATACATTGGGAAATGGAGGTAAAGAGGTATGTTCTTAACGCATTTTGTCACAAGTTTTATTGTATCCTCTGTTACTATAGCGTTTATTTTGCTTATTAGGAGATTATTCTCTGAGCAACTTTCAGCAAAATGGCAATATAATCTATGGTTTTTATTGATAATCGCATTGACGCTTCCATTTATATCGAAGCAGTTGATACATTTTAAAAATCATTTTAATATATTCAATGTAAATCTAAGCAATAGTGTTGGCGACTCTTCTATCAGAGCCACTGAAGTTTCTAGGCTCGATAATGTAAATTGGATGCAGGACTTTACGATATCTGTTCATCATCTTGAACTAAATTTCTTGAATGTCGGATTAGCCAGTATTTGGATTGCAGGCATGCTCGTTATGGCTTTGCTGTTCCTACAGGCAGGGGTCAAAATAAGAAATATAAAAAAAACGACTACAATCTTGAACAACAGAGACATAATACATGTATTTGAACGATGCAAGGATCAGCTAGATATATCTAAACCTTTAATCATAGGAGAATCACCACTTGCCAAATCTCCAATGATATTTGGTCTGTTTAAAACATATGTAGTGTTGCCGCAGTATCTTGACGAAAGGATGTCTATAGAAGATATTAAATATATAATGATGCATGAACTTCATCATTATAAATACAAAGATATAGCAACGAATTACCTCATGATCATTTATCAAATTCTGTACTGGTTTAATCCGCTTGTATGGATTGCTTTTAAAAAAATGAGGACAGATCGTGAGATAGCTTGTGATTTGGCTGTTTTAACATCTTTAGATGAGCATTGTTATGCAGATTATGGTAATGCCATTATTAATTTTGCAGATTTAGCGTCACATTCTAAAGAGGTTACCTGGGTCAATCAGTTTAACGGTCCCAAGGAACAAATAAAAAAAAGAATTGAAAAAATTGCTTCCTATAAAGTCGAGTCGAAGTGGATGAAACTAAAGAGTATTTCAATCTTTACTCTTATTGCTGTATTTGTAGTAAGTCAGGTTCCATTTGTTTCCGCAATGGCCACTACTAATGACCGTTATGTTTGGAATAATGAACGCACGCTTTATGAGGATTTAAGCGATTATTTTGATGGATTCGATGGAAGCTTTGTATTATATGATATGAAAGCTAGTCAATATCGTATTTATAATAAAGATAAAAGTACACTGAGAATTTCCCCAAATTCTACTTATAAAATTTATAGTGCCTTAATTGGATTAGAGTCACATGTAATAACAAATGAACATTCCACTATGAAATGGAATGGAACAAAATATTCTTATGAATCATGGAATACAGATCAAAACTTATCAACCGCTATAAGAAATTCAGTAACCTGGTATTTTCAGAAATTAGACCAAGGAATCCCTCAAGAGACCATCAAAAGCTATCTAGAACAGATGAACTATGGGAATAATGATCTATCAGGAGGCGCAAACTATTGGCTGGAATCCTCATTGAAAATTTCTCCAGTTGAACAGGTTCAATTAATTTCAGCGCTTTATACAAATCAGTTTGGATTCGAGGACAAAAATATCGAAATCGTTAAAGATTCCTTATCATTAGAGAGATACGATGGTTCGCGTCTTTCGGGCAAAACGGGTACTGGAAATGTGAATGGTAAGAATATAAACGGTTGGTTCATTGGATATGTAGAGAACAAGGACAATACTTATTTCTTTGCAACAAATATACAAAATGAAGATAAAAGTTATGGAAGTAAGGCTGCGGAAATCACGTTATCCATTTTGAGAGATAAAGGAATCTATAAAGGAAATATGTGAATGAGTTGAAGCATTTAGGAGGAGATAAGGTTGACAAGGGAAATCCCCAATATTTCAGAATCAGAATGGGAAGTAATGAATGTACTATGGCAAAAGGCTCCACAAACGGCCAACGACGTAATATTATCCTTGCAGGAGCAAACGGATTGGAAGCCGAAAACCGTACGCACTCTTTTGGATCGTCTCGTTCATAAAAATGTAATAGGTGTCAATAAAGATCATAGAGTCTATACTTTTTTTCCACTTTATTCGCAAGATGAATGTCAACGCGCCGAAGCACAGTCTTTTATTAAGCGAATTTATGGTGGAACGCTAAAGTCGATGCTAGTTCAGTTCATACAGGAAGATTCCTTATCGGAAGATGATATTAGTGAATTACGTTCCATTTTGAAAGAAAAGCCTAAAAAGTAACCAAAAGTATTAAAGTACTTCTCAGAGTTGTGAAAGTGCTATTGAAATCATTTAAGTTATTCCACAGGGCGATTATTAAGTTTATCAGTCTAATTCCTCGGTAAAAGTGCGGGGTATTAGACTTTTTTTATCTCTAAAAATAATTTTCTTATTGAAGAAGGCATCCCATCAATTATGTTAAGTAAAAGAAACATTGACTATTAACCTTTCTCAAATATTGGGATTATGATACCATATATTTGAATCTTTTAACTTTAAAAAATAGGAAAGGAAGTGTAATAATCCTCACATGAAGAAGATATTGAAACCATTGATTAGTGTTATTGCCATTGGTGCCTTCTCTCTATCAATAAACATAGATAAAAATGTATTAGCTAATAATCTTGCAAATACATGTAAGTATGATGCGGCATCGAAAGTAAACCCTGATTACTCCACAATGAACTGTTTGTTAACCGAAACTGCACTGAGTTATGATGTTCCTCCTGAAATTGTGAAGGCGATAGCGGAAGGTGAAAGTGGAAATTGGCGTCATTTTGATAAGAATGGTGAAGTGATTGTGACAGCTGATAATGGAATTGGCATTATGCAAATTACAAATCAAGCAGGCTACAATCAAGATAGACTAAAAAACGATATTGTCTATAATATTCAAGCTGGTGTAGAGACGCTAGATGCTATGTTTAAGCGAAAGGATTTACCTCGCATCAACGGTGGGGAAAGAGATGTACTGGAACATTGGTACTTCGCTATCATGGCATATAACGGTACTAAGCCAGTAAATAGTCCAATTGTGCAAGCAACTGGTGAAAGAAATACCAATGCCTATCAAGAAAGAATTCTTGGAATTATTAATAAAATGGAATTAATAGACTTAACAGAGCTGCCTTTTTCACGTGAACATTTTCAATATGACTCTAACAGCAAAGAGAATATGAAATTTTCAACGATGAACTATGATTTTGATTTACCATTAACAAAATCTAAGTATTATTTTAAAACAAATCAAAAAGTTAGTGCAATAACGAATGTAACATTTAGGACAAGATCTACTACGGATAGTCCTTCTTTGGGTACTTTACGTGAAGGTGAAATTGTTACCATTACGGGTCCTTTTGAATATGACAAAGTATCAACGAAGAAAAACCATTTTGTTTGGTATCCTGTGAAAAGAAGTGACGGGACACAGGGGTATGTAGCATCAAGTTATTTAAACGACTTAACGCCAACACCTCCAGTAACACCGCCAACAACGGGAAACGTTGATGTATCAAAGTTTGCTGATTACAATGCCAACCAATACTGGGCTGAGGATTTTAAGTGGGCAGTCAACATCGGTATCATCAGTGGGTACCCGAACGTGAAAAACCCATCAACAGGTAAGTACGAAAGCTTACTAAAACCGTACACGAACTTAACGGAAAACCAAATGTTATCGATCCTATTACGTTACTTCAAACCAACAGAACTAGCTTCAACGGTAGCTAAAACTTCATGGTACGGAGACGTAAATTACCAACTGGCTACAAAATACGCTCTACCAGTTCTAGGTGCAAACACTGCTTCTAAACAAGCCATTGCAGGTAAGGATATCACACGGGGTAACTTTGCTCGTATCTTAGCTTCAATGCATTATGGTAAGACTGTATCTCAGTCAGAAGCTATTAAATTTCTTCGTGATAATGGTTTAACAACTACTAAAACAAATGAAGAGTTTAAACCAGATGATTTTTTAGCAAGAGCGCACACAGTGGCATTCTTCCACCGTTACGAACAAATATTCAATAACTAAATTGCTAGTTTCAACTGCAAAGGTGACTATAAAAGTCATCTTTCTTTTTCTATGTTTAATAAATCCTTTCTTGACACTCCTTGAGCCTTTCATCACTAAATTCATTGACACAGATTACCTGATTGGACCTACAAAGTCCTTTTTTGAAACTACTGGAGTGATTTAGAAAGCATAACAAAAGGACTTGTGTGTAATTTTAAGCACAAGCCCACAGATTGTTGTATGATTTATTTCAACGTTTATCCTCAGAGGTTCTTCAACCCGAAATAGGTGCTGAGAGTAGTTTTACTATCTTCATATTAGGATGTTCACTAGCCTGAATGAATAAAGTTGCTGAAGTAGATCGTAAATCATGGAAACGTATCCGAGATAAATCAAGATTCCTTTCCATAAAGCAATCCCACCATGGACTTATTAAATCGGGGCAATAAGGTTTCCTAATTTTTAAAAAAAGAAAAATATATTCATCTCATTCTCAAGCTCTACTCCAGCATCTTCTACAATTAGTTTAAAATTTTTTCAATTAATCTTCTTAACGTACCTCACAATAATGACTCCCTTCGGTAAGTTTATGATCATCAAAATAATGATTATTAAGATAGTGATATAATCTTTTCTTCGCAAAATCGTAATCTACATTAAAGAACGCTTGAATTGTAATAATTGCTTTTTCCTCATTTACAGGTAGTTTAAGCTTATTTAGCATAAAAGTGGGTACACAGGCTTGGAGAGCAAAACTATTTGCTTTCCATTCTTGATACTCTCTAAAAAGTGGAATAGATTTTGCTTGATTACCAGAGTGTACCATGGCATGACACAATTCATGTCCGAAATCCTGCCACTGCCTTTGTTCAGACAATCTAGAATCAATAAAAATTACATTTCCTGTATTGGTAGAATCGTAAGGTAAAAAGTATAGTGTAAAACCAAGGCGTGAGGCGATTAATCCTGGATTTAGTTGTTTAGGTGTTGTTACATCAATACTTGTATATAATTCACGAATATAATCTTCCAGATGAGTATAAATAAAATTCATAATATCCCTCTTTTGTCAAACGTATGTTCTGTTTATGGTAACAAAAAAATTCACCAAAGAAAAGGCGAATTTTTATAATGTTTGGAAATGTTACAAATTATTGTGTTTTTTTACTTTTTGTTTTCTTGTTGACGTTTCAAAACTTCATAGAAAACTTCAAACTGTTCTAGCGCATCCAATAAATTTTCTGGCTGGTTTTTAAAAAATAAATCTTCTCTAGTTAAAAAGAAATCAATTACCTCTTTTTGATATGAACTTAGATTGTTGTATTCATTATCAGAGATGCCAGCTTGGGTATGTAAAGCTCCTTTATTATCTGTTCTTCCTAAAAGATAATCTATAGACACATTGTAGTAGTCCGCAATTTTTTCTAAAATTTCATAATCAGGATTTCTCTTACCTTGTTCATAAGCAGTATAAGCTGGTCTAGTAATGCCTAGAATGTCTGCTATATCTTGTTGTGTTTTGTTATTTGATTTTCGTAGATATTTCAAGCGTACACCTAGCATAAGTTCACCTCGCGTTTCTAAATATAATTATATGTAACAATTTGTTACTAATCCAATGAAAAATAAAAATGTAACGAAATGATACAATTATTGTTGACTAAGTAACGAAATGATACTATATTATAAATAATCTATATGAAAGGTGGTCAATAATTGGAAAATCGAACTTGGTTAAAGACAAGACGTTTAGAAAATAAACTGACTCATGATGAGGTCGCTAAAGCATCTGGAATTAAACGAGCATATTATACCATGATTGAACAAGGTAAACGCAGGCCTTCTGTACATGTTGCTAAATCTATTGCGGTAGTACTAGATTTTGATTGGGTTCTTTTTTTCGATGACGAAAGTCACGATTCGTTACAAAATAACTGTATAAAATGTATTTATGTAGCGATATGATACAACATACATTTTTATTAGGGAGGCTATATGGACATGAAATTATTACAAATTATCTTATATAAAAATCTTCGCGTACTAACGACAGTACAAATTGCCGAACGTTATGGAACAAACAGTGACCATATTTCTAAGAACTTTTCACAAAATAAAGATCGATTTAAGGAATATAAACACTATATCAAATTAGAGGGTGAGGAATTATTGTATTTCCGAAAAGCGCAGCAACAATTACACATTTCCAGTATAGCTAGAGTGTTATACCTATGGACTGAAAAAGGAGCTTGGCTTCATGCAAAATTTCTTAATACAGAGGAAGCTTGGGACGTCTACGAAATTTTAGTAGACGAATACTACACGGTTAATGAAGATGTAGTTCCGTTATCTAAAAATCAAGCACTTGTGACCGTCCTTCGTACAACAGCTGATTTAGTAGAAAATACTCAAGCAATTAAACAAGAACAGTATGAAATAAGAAAGGAACTTTCAATGATTAACGAAAAAGTGGATGAACAAATAACATTAACTTCTGGTGAACAACGCGCTGTACAAAAAGAAGTTGCCATAAAAGTTTATGAGATTGAAGTTAATACAACAATCCAATCGAAATTATTTCGAGAATTGCATCGTGAAATTAAGAATCGTTTTGCGGTAGCTAGTTATAAAGATATTCGTAGGCAAGATTTGCAAAATGTGCTTAATTACATTCGGTCTTGGGTTCCTCTAAAAATATCTTAGCTGTCGTTTGTGGGATGAACAAGGACATTAGAAAACAACAAGTATTGATTGTTATTTTTGGAGGAGGAAAGGGGCATGCGCGAAACACACAACCGAGGATTTAAGGGTGTTTGGATACCGAAAGAGATTTGGCTAGCCAACGACTTGGGCTGGTCAGAAAAACTCCTTCTTGTAGAAATCGAGAGCTTAGACGGTGAACAAGGGTGTTGGGCATCGAACGAATATTTAGCAACATTCTTTAGTCTTAGCAAAGGGCGAATATCAAAGTTAATTTCAAGTCTAAAAGATAAGGGCTATGTCACAGTTGACCTAATCTATAAACCTGGCACAAAAGTAATTGACCGACGTATTATCAAAACGACTAGAGGGTATGGTTGGAAACGACTAGGGGGTATGGTCGAAAGTGTTGATACCCTTATAGACGTAAACAGTCAGGAGAATAATACAGTTTTTAATAATACATTGAATAATAAAAGAGACAATTGCAGTCAGTCGTCTGGTTTCCACTTTAATCCAAATTATAATTTTATTAAACAACTATTCGAAAGCAATGTTCGTATCGCAACATTAACGGATTGCAACAATATTCATGAAGCACTAAAGCTTTATGATCCATTACTAATTCAAGAAGCAATATACGCTGGCACTCATAGTGCACAAAGCTTTATGTACATTCTTTCCATTTTAGATAACTGGCGTAAAGAACTTGGTGTAAAAACATATGCAGATTGGCAGGTGAAAATAGATGCAAAAATCGGGCGACAGAATGGCAGCAGTAATGGAGGAGCTACAAGCACGAAGCCAACTGTATTCGGAAACTACTGTAGCGATTGAAGAACCCAACTACAACTGTCCAAAGTGTAAAGATACTGGCAGTTACTTAATCCGTAAAAAGAATGGTTACTATATTCGAGGTGTGGAAGTTGAGCAAGATTATTATGTCGTCTGTGAATGCAGCAGGATACTCAAGATTAACAAACTTATTAAATCTAGCGCAATTACAAAAGCGTTTCAGAAAATGAGCCTTAAAAACTTCTCGACGGATAATGTTCATCCCAAAGTTGTTGAAATGAAAAGTAAGGCAAAACAGTATTACGCGGCCTTTGAAGAAATTAGAGGTTTCAGACAGAACAGCATCATGCTGATCGGACAACCTGGTTGTGGCAAGACACATTTATTAACCGCCATATCTAATTACCTGATGCATACAAAGCAAGTACCTGTTCTGTACTTTCCATACAAAGATGGTTTAAACAATATCGCAGCTAACAACTTTGAACGTAAAAACGAAATTATGGATCGGATGAAAGAAGTGGATGTACTGTTTATTGACGATTTATTTAAGCCAATTGGTGGGAAAGTTAATGTCAAGTCGTGGCAAACGGAAATCATCTTCGAAGTGGTCAACTCTCGCTATTTGAGCAACAAACCTTTATTAATATCTAGCGAATTGTCTCTTGATGACATGCTTTATATCGATGAAGCGTTAACTAGTCGACTGTTTGAAATGTCTCAAGATTTCATAGTTACTATTGAAAAAGACAAGAAAGCGAACTATCGATTGGGCAAGATATTTGAAAAAAGATAGAGAGACGCACATCTAAACGGAGGGGAAATGGATGACGAAACGACAAAGATATGGATATGAAACATTTAGGAACTGAGTATTAACTGTAAGTTATTAATGGGATATAGGAGGTAGCAGCTTGAATCCAATATTTTTAGGTTTTGGAGTAAAACCTTACGCAGTCATCATATGGCGCAATGGGGATGAGAATAAGTCGAAAACAATTTGCTTTGACGAGCGTGAATTACAAGTAGCATTAGCAATGCATGTTAATCCTAATGGCTTCTATCATCGATATGAGCCAAAAATTTACTACTCTGCACAGAGGGAAAATATGAATGCACTTAGGAGGGAAAATCTATGTTAAAAGAGAGAGCATTAGTTCTTACACCAGATGTTTTAGATTCAATGATTACAGACTACCACTGGATGGTTAACGCCATCAAAGAAATGCGAGCTGAAATGGTGATAGGGGCAAAGACAGCACAATATGGTATTGAGGCTTCATTACCAAAGGCGGCAGGCGGGATAGGTGACCCAATTATGCAAGAGGCAATTAGACGTTCGAAAAATAATAAACGTGTTGCAGATTACGAGAAAAAGATAATGGCGGTTCAGAAACTTCTAGAAAAGGTTACAGGCGAAAGGGAGGTGCAAGTCTTAAACTGGATGTTAGATGGAAAATCGAAGCGTTGGATAGCAAAGAAAATGGAAGTGAGTCACACACAAATTCAAAATATTAAAGAAAATATATTAATCAAAATGTTAGCTTAAATAGGATCCCTGATATATTGAGGAATTCTCAGACTGTAGACAAACTCGAAGTTTTTTTCCAATTTGTCTACAGTCTTTTTTATTTAAAATTAATTTAGATGATGACTACTGCCGTTGATTCCTGCTACGGACGGTCGCAATCGGCGAGCACATCGTACCCTCGCTAACGCGCGGTCTGTTGCATCTTACGTTCTGTGATGTTCCCACAGGTTACGATTGCTAGCAGTCTACTATACCTAAATTAGTCTATTAATGCAGAAATATTCCATACTTGCCAGAGTTGCCATACTTTAAACATTATGTGAGTTAGAAATAATAATGTAAACTAGGATACAGGCAGGTTGGTTAGGTAAGGTTTGAAAATAGGGAGAGACAACAAAAGTAATCACTTCCAAAGTTAATGCGAACAACCTAATTCAAATGATAGATAAAAACATAATAATATTTTAATTAATCGGTCGTAGGTAATCTACGACTTTTTATTATGTCTTATTTCGTCTTTTTAAAACTTGTAGACGTTAAAGAATAAGTTTTCAACCCATGTCATTAAACTATATTTGGGAAGGGAGGGGTGGATATATCAAAAGAAAGTTGATTGATTAGGATGAGGAGGTGCTATCTGATAAAGAATGAGTTCTCTATGTATCGAACAAAGACGTGGTTTTGAAGGAAGGTGTTTGCTTAATGGCATTTGAATTTAAGGAAGTAAAGCAATTAGCAGAAAACTTAAAGGAACTCACTATTACAACTGGGAAGATACACAAAAAAGTGGCTGAGAGAGTTGCCAAAATAGCCATTAAGAAAGTGAAAATGCTCACACCTGTAGATAATAAAGCGTTTCGTGATAATTGGAAATACCATATTGTTAAAGAGGGTAATAATTTTATAATTATTATTTATAATCAGTTAGAAAATCCGCTTGTTGTTGAGAAAAGGCATAATGTAATTACAGGACGAACAGTAGGTTTTGTAAATGGACAATTTATACTTAAACTCACGGAACAAGAAATGGAACATCTTATACCTCAAATGTGGGAACACGAAATCGAGAAGGAATGGAGGCGTAAAATGGGTGGTTAATGTAACAGATAGTATTAAAACGCTAGCAATCATGCAATTACGATCTTTGTATCCTGATAACAATCAATATCAAATCTATAATAAACTAGTGAAGCAAGGCATAACAGTACCTGCTTTTTTAGTCCGAATTATTAACGTGCATCAAGAGCGAGGTATGAAGAATCAAGCTATTCGCACCTATTCATTTAGCATTGTCTATTTCCCATCTACAGATAATATAGACGATGAATGCTTAAATGTACTGGAAGTTATTCAAAATAACTTTAAATACCTTGCAGATAGGTTCCATGTACATGAAATAGGCGGCGAGATAGTTGACGAAACATTAGAGATTAATTTTCAAGTGAAAGCGAGACTATACGACATTCAAGAAGAAACGAGAATGAAAACATTGGAGGGCGTTGAATTTGACACAAATAATGACAGACAAACAGAAAACAGTGAAGCAGCCAGGGAATAAAAAATTCTCTAAGGCTGCTTTTTTAGATAGTACTCAATCTTCAAAAGAGCGTTTGGAGTATGAAGTTGTGCTACAAGAAGGAGTAACTTATACAAAAATGGAAGCTGACAAGCTAGTAGCAGAGTGGAAGAAGAAAGGAGTGAATGCATAATGGGTGGTATTTGGGAAACGCAAAATAAAGTACGTCCGGATGCTTATATTAATTTTGAAACAAATAATTTAAATACAATGGGGCTTGAATCGAATGGTGCTCTCGTCGTGCCTATGACACTAAATTGGGGTGAAGTTGGTAAGTTTATTAAACTCTCTACAACTACACAGTTTAGAAATTTATTCGGTAAATCGCTAGGTGATATTTTACCTCTTCGAGAAGCTTTTAAGGCTACTGGTAATGTGTATTTATATAACCTTAATGGTGTAGGTGAGAAAGCAAAAGCGACAGTTGAGGGATTAACGGCTTCTGCGAAGTTCGGTGGAACGGATGGAAATAAGATTCACATTCTGACAACGACAGGATTAGATGGAACTACAACAGTAAAAACCTATTTTGATGCTCTTCAAGTTGACATGCAGAAGGTGACTGCTTTCGAAGATTTAAAATCAAATGATTATGTAGTGTTTGATGGGGCATTACCAACAGGAGATGCTACTTTGACTTTAGCTGGTGGAACAACAGTAGCTGCTACAAACGACTCTATATCAGAGTTCGCATCTGCATTGGATACTTTGAATTTTAAGGTAGTAGCATATGGGACTGATGACAATACAATAAAAGCGCTACTTGCTTTAAAGGCAAAAGAACTGCGAGAACAAGCAGGTAAACGTGTTACATTCGTTACGAATAATTATAATGCTGCAGACCATGAAAGCACAGTATCAATTAAAAACGGAGTCACACTTGATGGTGGGGAAATCTTAAGTGCAAATGAGGCGGTGTACTGGTTCGGTGCAGCATTTGCAGCGGCCACTGTAGGTTCATTAACATATGCAAAATACCCTGGAGCAATAGAAGCGGAAGCGATGGCAAATGATGAAATTATTAAAGCATTACAAGACGGCCATATTGTCTATTCTTTCAGTGATGATGAAGTAGTAGTAGAGCAGGATATTAATACATTCCATTCATTTACACCGACTAAAAACCAAGATTTCCGTAAAGGAAAAATCGATCGAGGAATGACTATTCTCGAAAATAACACACGCCACATTTTCCGAAAATACTTCATCGGTAAAGTGAACAATAATGAAGATGGAAGAGATTTGTTTAAGAAACAATTAATGAAAACAGTGCTTGATCCATATGTACGGTTAGGTGTTATTAATCCATATCTTCCAGAAGATATTACTGTTGAGCAGGGTGATGAAAAAGATGCCGTATTGGCTGTGATCGGTATCAAGTTTATCGATGCAATGGAAAAATTATATATGCGCGTTGAGTGTAAATAAAAGGGGGAAAAACTAAATGGCAGCAAACGTAATGCAAACAAAAGACGCTATGTCCTCTCGTGAGGGCTTGGTATTTATTAATATTGAAGGTCAAACATATGAATTTGCAGAAATTCTTAAATTCAAAGCGGAAGTAGAATACAACAAAGTAGAAGTAAAACGTCTAAATGCTCGTATGGAAGGTTCTAAAATTGTAGGCGCAAAAGGTGTTGGTGAAATGACGATGTATTACCATCGCCCAGAGGTACGAGCGATGGCTATGAACTATTTACGTTCAGGTAAATCACCAATGTTTGATGCGACAATTGTTAATGCGGATATTACTAGTGCAGCTGGTAAACAAACCGTCGATGTCCGAAATATCGTGCCAGATAAAACGCTATTAGCAATGCTTGATGCAGATAGTGCAGACACATTAAAAGACGAATTTTCATTCACATTTGACGATTTTGAAATCTTAAACCAATTTAGCGTTATCCAATAAGGAGGAAACTATAAATGAGTAACTTTAAAGCTTTCATGAAAGAAAATGTAATGGCGGTAGAACCTATTGAGTTATCCCTACAACGTTTTGCTGAGCCTATTAAATTACGACCTGTTCCATCTGAAGAAGCAGATGTAATTAATGATAGATGTTTTAAAAATGTAGCCGGCAAAAGAGGACGCCAAGAACGAGTATTTGATCCAGTAGCATACAACCGTAGATTAAACGTAGCAGCTATCGTATACCCGGACCTTAATAATACAGAATTACAGCAATCTTATGGCGTAAAAGGTGCAGAGGCGTTATATGGAAGAATGTTTCTGGCAGGTGAAACATCGCTGATTTCTGAAAAAGTATCCGAAATTAGCGGAAGTGATATTACTCTCGAAGATGAAGTGGAAGAAGTAAAAAACTAATACAAGGCAGTGACGATGAGCGTGACGGACTAGCATTTTATGCACATGTTGCGCTTCATCGATTCAATATACTGCCTAACTTGTTTTTAAATATGGATCGCAAAGAGCGCGCATTCATTATCGCAAGTTTGGATATTGAGCTTGAAAAAGAGGCAGAGGCTTCGAAAAAGTAATAATATAATAATTTTATAAAAAAGGCATGCCTTGTAGGGTATGTCTTTTTTAGCCCTAAAATGAGGTGAGTGTTATGTCAGTTCGTACAACCATGACCTTGACCGATAGAATGACTGGTACTCTTCAAAAGATGATGAAAGCTATGAAAAGTACTATCCGAACGATGGAGCAAATGCATATATCATCCAACAGAGCAGGAGATATGCGTAGCCTGCAACGAGCAACGCGCGTTATTCAAAGTGCAAGGGTAGCTTTTGATAGATTAAGTGCTAGTGCAAGACTTGCATTTCAAAATGTTGGTGATGTAGGTGATATTTTTAGTGGGACTTCTGGAGGGATATCAGCCGCCACAAGTGGAGTGGATAAGTTTTTTAGTAAATTTGTAGGTTTTGCTTCTAATATTTTATCGGTAAAGAATTTAACTGAGGGTTTTAAAAAGTTAGCAAGCGCTTCTGATTCTTATAGTAATACTAATACGCGAATCGCTAATATTAATGACGGTTCGCAAACACAAGCGGAGTTGCAGAATAAGATTTATAGAGCTTCTCAGCGAAGTTTAAGCTCTTATAATGATATGGCTACTACTGTTGCGAAATTAAACGCTGGGGACACTTTTGGTAGCAATGATGAAGCTATCCGATTCAGTGAGCTGATGAATAAATCTTTCGCTGCTTCAGGAGCTAGTGGTCAAGAAAAGGCTGACAGTATGAAACAAATAACGCAAGCAATGGCTTCTGGAGGATTGCAAGGTGATGAGTTTACATCTATCGCAGAAAAGGCTCCATTGCTTGCAGATGCAATTGCAGATTCGTTAGGAAAAAGCACAAGTGAACTAAAGCAAATGTCATCTGATGGGGAAATTACAGCGGATATTATTAAAAATGCATTATTTAATGCTGCTGACGAAATTGAAGATAAATTTAGTAAAACGCCGAAAACATTTTCAGACGCTATGACCATATTTAAAAACTATGCGCAAAACGCATTTGAACCTATATTTAAACGATTCAGCGAATTTGTTAATTCGGATGCATTTGGAGTTTTAGCAGGTCATGCAATGGTTTTTGTAAATTTGTTTGTATTAGGTTTATCGTTAGTGTTTGACATTTTAGAAAGGGTTTATAATGGAATAGTTACATTTGGAGATATGTTACAGAATACTTGGTCTTTGGTTGGGCCAATAATTGTAGCAGTAGCAACATCATTGGGTTCATATTTGACGATATTAACTGCGTATAGGGGAGTATTAATGATAGTTGCAGCTTATGAGGCAGTAAGAACTTTCGCATTAGGTGTGCTGGCAGCGGCCTCTATGCTAGCTACAGGTGCAACCTTGGCTCAAACATCAGCTGTATGGGGATTAAATACAGCATTACTCGCCTTCCCTGGAACATGGATTCTAATAGCATTTATTGCTGTTATCGCTTTAGTAGTAACCGCAATGCTGATGTGGGCTGAACAAACTGCAGCTGTATTTGGCGCAATTGTTGGAGGCGTTTATTGGCTAGGTGCTGTTTTCTATAACGTTTTTATAGGTATATTGAACATAAATATTACCGTTGTTGAATGGCTCGTTAATACATGGAATAAGGCTATATTCTTTGTACAACTAGCATGGATTGCCTTAAATCTTATGGTTAGAACTGTATTAGATGCCATAGGAAATAATATAATTAGTGTAGCTGAATGGATTGCAAATACCTTCAACGCTTTAGTGTACGGTGTACAGATGGCATTTTATACGATGGGTACTATGGTGCTGAAAACGGTTGGTGGAATTGCAGATGGTATTTTTAATGTCATTAATAATGCATTAGGTGGAATATCTAATCTTATCAACGGTGCAATCGGTGGGGTAAATAAATTTATAGGTTTGCTTAATGGTGTGCTGGATACAGATCTTTCCAAGATAGGTACAGTAGATTTAAAATTAAGTAGTGGTGCAACTAACTTTGGGGATACTCTTCAAAATCTTATTAAAGCACCTACAAAGGCCGACAAGATTACTCTAGAAAGAAAGAACACCGCTGGTGAATATATGAATAGTGTGACTATGCCTACTGCACCAACTAATAGACAATTTGAACGTTTAGACTACAAAGACTTAGGTACTGCTTACGATAAAGGTAATGAAATAGGAAAATCTCTTTCACTTGCAGGTAGTGAAAAATTAGGTGTTATGGCCGATAAGTTAAAAGGGCTAGCGGGGTCAATGAATAAAGATGATGATAATTCTAATTCATTTCCATCCAGTTTGACAGATGATCTTGTAAAATCAGCACCTTCAGAATCAGGTCTTGGAAAAAATGCTGATGATAATCAAAAACTTAACGGTGGAAATATAGATAAAGTTGGGAAGATTGATGACAAAATCGATCTTGCAGACGAATATCTCGAATTATTTAAAGATATTGCGGAAGGTAAAGCGATTAACAACATTGTTTCGCTAACACCAAATTTACAGGTCCATAATAATTTTGAAGATACAACTGGTAGTGCAATGGAAAAAATGCTTAATAAATTCGGTGATTTATCCAATGCGAGTGGCAATGTTGCTAAAATAAATGACTATGTATCACAAGCTTTAAATGTTCCAGTTAGGGATGACGTTGAAGTATCAAATGAAGTGCGAGAAAAAGTTTCTGCGTCATCTATAGCAAATAACAGTAAAGCTGTAGTGCAACATATTCAAAGTGAACCGAAGTTTTATTTTACTGGCGATATTCGTGAAAAAGTGGATGTTCATGAAGTCGTAAAGTTTATTACACAAGGTTTGAAAGATGAGCAGAATCGTTCGGTAGAGGGGGTATATGGATGATAGGAATCTATCTTAGTGCTAACAATGATAAAGAAGGATTTCGTATTCCGATTAATCCACCAGAATTATCATTTAAACAGGATGCTGACGGAGAAGAGTTTTCCGTCGCTAAGATAGGTGCTGTGAAAGTACCTAAACCTATGAAATTACCAGAGTTCTCGTTCTCCTCGTTTTTTCCGTCGCAGGATACACATTACGCGGAAACACAATTTGTAGAGCCTAAAAAGTATATTGACCAAATAAAAAAGTGGATGGCCGAAGAAACGGTTATCCGCTTTGTTTATGTAGGCGGTTCATTTTCTGTTAATGACCAATTTACAATTGAAAGTTTTGAAGTAAAAGATCAATTTGGTACGTCCGACGTGGATTATACCATCTCTTTTAAAAAGTATGTGCCGTTTGGATTCAAAAAGATGGAACTTGTTAAAAAGAGTACTACACCAACTGTCTCTGCCAAGAAAAAGTCAGTGAAGCAAGTAGTGAAAAAGGAAACTCCAAGAGAAAATACAAAGCAAATACCACAGACGTATAGTTTAGTAAAAGGAGATTCACTTTGGAAGATAGCCCAAAAGTATACTGGAAACGGAGCAAATTATAAAGCATTGCAATCCTTGAACGGGATTAAAGATAGTGAATTAAGGAAGTTGCCAATTGGGTTGAAAGTAAAAATTCCACCTGAATGGACGGCTAAGAAATGAGGTGGTAGGTATAGAAGTATTAGTTGATAATCGTGATGGGAATATTTACGAAGTGCCTGTCACTTCACTTAGCTGGAAGACTGAAAAAACAGGGAAAGCATCGGAGCTTACTGTTAATTTGTTAAATCCTAATCCACTTGAAAATAAAATTGTATCAGGTGCAATAGTAAGAGTAATTGATGGAAAACATAAAGTTTTTTATGGCTATTCATTTAAGGCGGGTTTTGGTAAGGATAGCGATTTTAATATTATTGCTTACGATCAACTCAAGTATCTAATGTATGAAGATACTTTTGTTATTCCATCGATGTTAGCAGAAAAAGCCATTGAACGTATTTGCAGTATAGCAAATCTTCAATTAAGTTCTGTAGCGAAAACAGGCTTTACAACGCCTGGAATGGTTGAAGAAGATAAGAAAGCATTAGATGTCATTATGAAATGCATTGATTCGGCTATTGTGGCTACAAATCAAAGCTTTGTTTTTATGGATGAGTTTGGCTCGCTAGGATTGCATAATATTAATGAATTAGTTATACCCCCTACAGACTTTTATATAGGGGAAGAAAGTCTTTTGTACGACTATGATTATTCGGTATCCATTGAGGATTCTTACAATCGAGTAAAACTGGTGTTAGATGATAAAGAGACATCAAAACGTAGAGTATTTATTGCGCAGGATAGTAGCAATATCGCTAAATGGGGACAGTTGCAGTATTACAAAAAGGTAGACGAAAATATGACGCCTTCCCAGATTGAAAGTCTGCTGAATGTATTGCTTACGGTCCATAATACAGAAAAAAAAGAACTGTCATTAAAATGTTTAGGTGATTGGCGAGTGCGCGCAGGAAAGATGGTATTTATCTATATAGAGAAATTAAAAATTAAGCAGTTATTTTTGGTGGAAGCATGCACACATGATTGGTCAGCTAAAGTTCATACAATGAGCTTAGAATTGAAGGTGATTTCATGAGTTTACTAGAGTTAATCAAAACGACTGCAATGGCAGCCTTTAATGCGTCCAATCCAGTAAATATTGTATTGGGGACAGTTATTGGAGCAAAGCCTTTAAAAATTGAAATACACTCGAAGCTTATTTTAACGGATGAGTTTTTACTAGTTGCAGAGCATCTTACTCGACACGAAAGAATAGCGAGTATTCAGTACGAACATCCGAAAAGCTACACCAAAAATCAAATTGGCGATGACATTAAACAGACAAGTTCGACACGACAAAATCAAGGTGAATCGACCGCGGTGCCTTATGAAAAATATGAAATGAAATACTTAAAACACATCTTAGAAGATGGTTTAAAAGAAGGCGATAAAGTAGTGTTGCATAGAGTACAAGGTGGTCAAAAGTATTTTGTATCAGACAGATATAAGGAGGGTCATGACATATGGCACTACCAACAGAAGCAATAACAATTACCCCTGACATTGAAGTAATGGATGCTGTTGAATTACCTACTCGTACGTATCATTTAGATTTCAAACGAGGTTGCTGCAGTGGATTGATAGATGGTCAAAAAGCAATGGAGCAAGCGATATTTAAAGCATTGAATACGATTCGCTTTGAACATTTAGTTTATACAAATAATTACGGTTTTCAAAATATGATGGGATTTGATGAATTGTATGTACGTGGTGATTTAGGTAGGCGCATACAAGATGCCTTGCTGCAAGATGAACGTATTACATCATTAGAAAATTTTAGTCTCGAATTTACATCAAAAGATGATGTGTTAATAACATTTATCGCTCGAACAATTTATGGCGATGTAAGTCTGTTAAAGGAGGCGATTAGGATTGCTTGAGTACTTAGAGTCGCAATCATTTGATAGTATTTTAGCAGAACTGCTCGATCGTGTGCGGGGTGACGTCGATAAACGTGAAGGTAGTGTAATATACGATGCACTTGCACCTACAGCATTAAAGTTAGCTGAAACATATTGGGATATGTCCGTGTTATATCGTCGTACTTTTGCTGCTACAGCAGACGGAGATGATCTTGAAAAACGAGTGAACGAGCATGGAGTCGAACGTAAGAAGGCTGGAAGGGCTATTCGCCGCGCATTATTTACAGATGGTGATGGTCAACCTCTTGATGTGTCTACAAATAGCCAATATCGATTAGAGGCAGTTATCTATAATGTAATAGAAAGATTAGAGACAGGGGTATATAAAGTAGAAGCACAAACAGCAGGTGCCGTAGGAAATAAGGATTATGGCGAGATGCTTCCGCTAGAAGTAAACAATAAGCTAGGTAAAGCTGTATTAGCTGATGTGCTTGTACCAGGTGAAGATGTTGAAACAGATGAGTCATTATATGTAAGGTTTGTAGACCATATCCGCGAAAAAGCATTTGGTGGTAACCGCGCAGACTATAAGAAAAAAATGAAGGCAATTCAAGGGGTTGGTGGTGTACGGTTACGTCGTACTCCGTTTGGTGGAGGAACAGTAAAAGCAATTATTATTGATTCTGATTTCAATGCACCGACACCTGAGTTTGTATCTTATGTTCAAGAGATAATGGATCCACTAGAATTTAAAGGCGATGGATATGGTTCAGCGCCGATTGGTCATGAAGTAACCGTGGAAGGAGTAGGAAAAAACACTATTGAAGTTGAAAGTGAACTCATTTTGAATGGTGCAACGATTGGTCAAATTGAAGCACAAGTGAGTGAAACATTAGAAACGTATTTTGCTGAATTACGTGCCAATTGGTTTAAAGATTTAGATATCAATGTTCGTATTACTCATATCGAATCTCGACTATTAGAGATTGAAGGCATTGAGGATGTTGCTTCAACGATGTTGAATGGCTTAAGTAATAATATTAACTTAGTTGAAGAAATTCCAGTACTTTCTAAAGTAACACTGAAGGAAGTGATTATATGACCAATGCTTTTTTAGAGGAGTTACCATTCTATTATCAAAATATAAAAGAGTTTCGTGAGTTGTCCAATACAGTTACGCTTAACTGGGATAAACTCGACGAAGCTCTTTTTGGTGTAGATAACGATCAATTTATTTTAACCTCAAGCGAGACAGCTATTGCCATTAGAGAAAAGGATTTTGGTATTCGTGCAGATTCGAAGAACGAGACATTGAAATTCCGAAAACTACGATTACTAGCTCGAATGCAGGAAAGCGCACCATATGTCTTAGAGTATTTAACAAAGGCATTGTCCAGATTAATCGGAGAAAATAATCATCAGATTTTATTAGATGTTAATCAATTTGAAATGGAAGTCGCAATAGAAGTTGAACAAACGGCTTATTATAACGAAGTAGTACGGTTGGTAGAGCGAATCGTACCGTTAAATATTAATTTAATGACAACTATTTTGGCTTTAAAGGAATGCCTCATTATTGTAGGGGGCACTTATGCATGGCAAATCAATCATAAAATATGTGGTCGTTTTAAAACAGCCAAAACACATGGTGCTTTAGGAAAAGAAGTGTTAACAGTTTCAAATGAGATTTATAGTTTTATTATAAATAACCGTATTTGTGGTCGATTTAGAGCAGGAGGTGTGAGGAATTGAACGAAATACAACCATTAATGATAGATTTAACTCAACAATTTTTAAGTAATCTTACAGTTGGCGCAAAGGTTACGATTGATGGGGTTGTTTATAACAAAGAAATCTATCACACTAGCACGAAGGTTGGGCTAAGAAAGTATGTGAAGTTATCGACGGAACAAGGCTTGGTAACACGGGCTGCTTTAGTCGATAGTTACGGACGTGAATTATATGTAAAAACAATGAACTATCAGAAAGGCTCACAGGGGTATGTTATCGCATTTCCTCTGCAACTTGAAGCGAAGGAAGTGAAAGTAAATGAGTAACTATATGACTGGTGAAATACCGCTGAATTTTAAGAAAAACCCATACGAACGTACTGAATGGTACGATGACGTAACAGATCCAGTGACAGGAGAGCTCATCGAGGATGGTACGCCTTATATGTCTGAGTATGCCAACAATTTCGAATGGGGAATTTATAACGCCTATCGTTTTTTGATTGAGATGTATCGACAATTAGAACGTATGCGTATTCAAATGGAACTAGATGGCCGTGTACCAGGTAATAGTGGAACATTTGCCGATATGCTAGATGGTAGTACAAATAAAATCAATTTAGACACAGCCATGACCGATATTATCGAAGCTGTCATTATAGGTACAACTACTTTAAAAGTGGCTAGCGTTGATGGGTTTACACCATTTACGCAAGTCACTATTTTTGATGATGTGGCAAGTGAAGATGTGGTAATTGCTGCAGTAGGGGCAGACACAATTACGATTTCAGCACTAAAAAATGCATACAAAAAAGGCGCGAAAGTGGCTCGAAGTAATGTCTTTATTGATATGGTTAACGCGGAAATGGGTGTTGGGGATTGGCAGACATTTAACGTTGAATTAGTGGAGGTGGTTTGAGGATGGTTCAATATTATTATGATAAGTTTACGGCGATTGGCACTACCGTGTATACCGATAGTTCACCGTGGGAATCCGAAAATGGGGGTGCGGAAATTCCAAACGGGAATTTTATAGGATTGTCTAAAAGTTCTAGCTTTAACCCTTCTACTAATACCTATGCGCTAGGTATTGATAAATGGGGGATAGAAGCAACAAAGCAGGGAGATGTCGCGTATGCTATGAATGTGGGAAAACTTTTTAAGTCAGTAGTAGTACGTAGCGGGTACTGGACAGATACAGGGGTTTCTTATTGGTTATACAGTAAGACACCAACTAAAAACAGCAGCAACACAACCTTTGCAAAAGGCGTCCAGGTGCAAAGCGCCATTGCAGCCGAGGAAGGGACCTACCCTGCAAACGGACGTCATACGGATGGGTATTGGTACGTGAAAGGCGAAAAGGTAAATACAGCTCCAACACAGCCAGGAGCTTTTACACAACCATCAGGCATATTAAAAATTGGCGAATCAAAAGTATTTTCTGTAGGAGCTGCATCTGATGCAGATGAGAACCTATCGAAATACATTTGGGAAGTATCTCTAAATGGGGCTGCTTATTCAAAAGCAGGGGAAACAGCAACACCTAGCTTTACTTATACAATACCAACGGCAACAAGCTTAAAGATGCGTATCAAAGCAGTTGATACAGCAGGGCTAGAAAGTGCATATCGTGAGAGTAATTCATATACGGTACAGCCTGTAAACACAGCACCGACAACACCTGGTGCATTTACACAACCGTCAGGAACATTAGAAATTGGCGATGCAAAAGTATTTTCTGTAGGAGCTGCATCTGATGCAGAAGGTAATTTTTCGAAATACAGTTGGGAAGTGTCAATAAACGGTGCTGCTTATTCTAAATCAGGAGAAACAGCAACGCCTAGCTTTACTTATACAATACCAACGGCAACAAGTTTGAGAATGCGTGTCAAAGCAGTCGATTCAGCAGGACTAGAAAGTGCGTATCGTGAAAGTAGTTCGTATTCTGTACAACCACCGCAGTATTATTATGATAAGTTTATAACAGTTTCTAATACCTTAAGTGTGGATAATGCCCCATGGGAACTCCAACATAATGGATATCAATATTCCAACGCCTTCGCCTTTGGTTCTAAGGGCTATTCGTTCGAGAGTGGAAATAACAGGTATACAACATCATCAACTCAATGGCAAACTGATGACATTGTAAATGCTGGTGATGCTAGGTATTACTTAGAAAGTGGTAACTTACGTAAATGGTCAGCAGTAAGCGGAGGACGTGCGGGTAATCCTATAACTTATGAAACTTATGAAAAACAAGTCAAAAACAATGGTTATAACACAACATATTCAAGAGGTTCACTAATACAATCTGGTATTTCAGCAGGTGCTAGCACTTATCCAGCAAATGGTCGTCATACAGACAGTTATTGGTATGTACGTGGATCACGTGTTAGCCAATCAATTGCACCGCCAGCACCATTTACAGCTCCAACACAGGGTAAGATATTCAAACCTAACGAGGTTGCTAGTATCATTTTCGGGGCATCAACTGCGCCTAACCTATCACTTTATGAGGTAGATTACCGATATAATAGCATAGGCACATGGACATCGATAGCTTACAACAACACGCTCACTCGTAGTTTTACAACTACTACAGATAAGGCACTTAAAACCTTAGAATTACGTGTGCGAGCAAAAAATACAAGTAATGTATATTCTGATTATGTATATTCTGAACCATTTGAAATAGAACATAACGTTGCGCCAACAATAACCTTAACTGGTCCTGAGGATAACGCAACATTATATGAAAATGACATATTAAATATTGCTGGTACAGCTTTTGATGCTGATGCAGACCAATCAGTTACGGTTTACTATCAAATTAACAGCGAAGCTCGTAAGATACTAGCAACAAACCTAAGCCAAATACAAATCTCATTATCTAAACAGATAACCTTTAAAGGTGGCAAAATTTACGATGGAGAAACAGCACTTACAGGAACACTTGCTGCTGGCGTAGCACACACATTAAAAGTATGGGCGGAGGACAGCGAAAAAGCGTTGTCTGCCATTGTTGAACGTACATTCTATGTTGTACCGAACCGAGCCCCTTTACTATCCGTAGATGCTGTTGTACCTTCAGGTGTAGTCGATGCGGACAAGTTTAAAATCAGTGGTACAGCCACTGATCAGGACGTTAATTCTACGCTTAAAGTAACTAGCCGCATTAATGCTGGAAATGCTGTTGAAATCTACAGTGGCTCGGGTGGAGCTTGGGAATTTGATTTAGCACTTTCACAGCTTGTAGTTGGTCAAAATACGATTGTGATTGAGGTAATTGATAACTACGGAGCAAAGACTAGCAAGACTGTAACACTTAATAAAAAAGAATTGAAAACACCAATTTTGCAATCCGTCGCTCGGTATAAAATTGAGCCACCTAAGGGATCTGCAAAGGGTGTTTTATTATTTATACAGCGCGATGAGGCATTGGATATAAAAGTTGAGCTATCAATGACTGCTAGTGATGAGCAAGAACAGTATGAAACTTTAACGCCCGTAAACACAGCACCAGTTCAACAAGGTTTAGTGGAGGATACATTTGAATATGAGGGGTTAGAAGCGAAGCAAAATATTATTCTTAAAATTACGCCATCACGTACAGATTTAGCATTAAATCACAAAATACATCTAATTTCAGGGGCGGTGGACTAATGGCATTTCAATATAAAGTACGAAACTCAGACAGTACATTAGGCGATAGGAAGAAATTCGGATTCGAAGAAACTCCAGAAGAAAAAACGGATCGATTAGAAGCTACTAATGCCCAATTAGCGTATGAATCAGTTATGAAGGATTTAAGAATAGAAGAATTAAATAGTAATCAAGCAGATTTAACATATCAACTGATGATGAAAGGGGTTTTATGAAATGGATTGGCTAAAAATGATTAATGGCTTTTACCCTAAATACTGGACGAAGGAAATGGTTGGGGATGCTGTAGTTGCTGGGAAAATAACAGCAGAACAATATAAAGAGATTACAGGCGATAAATATTCATCAACGAAAACGCAAGCATAAGCTTAGCGTTATTTTTTATGCTGTGAGAGTAAACGAGATAACAGTACTTGGTTCTGTTTCTCGATACATCTCATAGCTATTTATTTTACTTGAATAGCAAAGGAATGTGATGGAATGGATGTAACTGCAGTAAATGAAATCGCTACAAGCCAAGCAGTTTGGGCAATAGCTTGTTTAATTATAGCGTTTGGGGCATTTCGCTATTTAATAAGCAAAAATGATAATTTGATGGACCGAGCGGAAGAACGGGAAAATAAATTAATGGATCATTTAGAACGGTCTAATGAATCACAGGAAAGAACAGCAATCGCACTCGAAGGCATGAATCGATCGTTGAATATATTGGAAGGTCGTGTCGATCGTATTGAAAAACATTCGCTGCAAAATAAAAATAATGAAAAGGATGATGAATAATGGATTTAACAAACATTTTTATGATTGCAATCGTAATGGTGGCTATCGTACTAGCTGTAGCAGAAGTACTGAAAAAGACATTTAAAATTAATACACAATACATGCCAATCACATCGGTAGTGATTGGTATTTTTATTGGCTTAGTTTGTTGGCCGTTATCAGAGTATCCAGCGTATGCCATGCTGATGTCTGGCTTTGTTGCTGGTCTAACAGCCTCGGGAACATTTGATTTATTAAAGGCGGCTAAAAAAGAAGGACAGCAATAATGGCTTACACTTTAAAACAAAATCTATTACCATCAATTAAATATTCAATAAAGGCACCTTACATCATGACACCACAGTATATTACAGTACACAACACGGCCAATGATGCATCTGCAGCCAATGAAATTAAATACATGATCACTAACAATAAACAGGTATCCTATCACGTTGCCATTGATGATGTAGAAGCAATTCAAGCAATCCCGTTCAATCGTAACGGTTGGCATTGTGGAGATGGTCAAGGGATGGGTAACCGTAAATCAATTGGTATTGAAATTTGCTACAGCAAAAGTGGGGGAGCTCGTTATATTGCTGCTGAGGAAAATGCAGTTAAGTATATCGCTTCGTTATTAAAACATTTTGGTTGGGGCATAGAACGTGTGAAAAAACATCAAGATTGGAACGGAAAATACTGTCCGCATCGAATTTTAAGTGAAAATCGTTGGAATCTCTTTTTAAAACGAATTGAAGAATCTTTGAAGCCAACAAACACTATTCAACAAAAGGAGGAACCAAAAGTGACTAACACATTAACATCAACAGCTAAAGAGGATTTAAAGGGCTTGCTAAAAGAAACGTATCAAAAAGGAATTTTAAAGGTGGACCATAGCGAACGAATTGGTTCAATGACGGATGGCGAGGCCTTGGGTTTATTAATATCAGTTGTAAAACGGACTTTGTAAACTTTAAACCAGGTTTTCACAAAATATGTGAGCCTGGTCTTTTTTTATTGCTAACTTAAAAATTATTGTTCTGTAATAAATCAAACGATTTCAAGCGTATGTTTTTCACGCCAAACGAAGTGTTCTCTTACTTAGTAGTTCCAATCTTATACAAAAAATAGTAGTTGTTATATGACTATCAATAGTCAACTTTTGAACTTTGTCTTGATAGTTCATTCTCTGGTAGATGAACGGTTCTTCCAGTAAATATATTGCTAAGCAATAGGAGAATGTCTTAGTTACTAAATTTTTAATTCTTATTTAAAAATAGAAGGTTAAGATTTCTTTACGTTGGCGAAATTGTATTGATTAATAGTAGAAATCAAATTAAGATGTTGACGGGGAAATAAGTACAAAGATCTATTGTTGATGGATCGCCGTATGCGATGAAAGTCGCCTGTACGGTGAAGGCTCGTTATAACGCCATGTAGATAAGGTATAAGACGAGAATAGTTTACCAGGAGCACCAGAGTTAATGAATGCACCAACAACAACAAGCTCATCAGCGTATCCTAATATGGTAATTACATTTACTGATAATGTAGATTGGCGAAATGCTATAAAAGAAGTTTTAGTTGATGGTAACACTTTCCATCCGACTAGACTTATTATAGAACCAGGCAAGATTACTATAAATTGGATTGCTATGCCGCCTGCCCTTTATACAGTCACAATTAAGGCTGATGGTTACCACGATAAAGTAGTTCCTGTTGAATTGGTAAATAACTAATAAGTGTTTGAGCCTCGCCTTTTGGCGGGCTTTTTTTATCTCTTTTCATTTCGACACCTCCTAAAGATATTATTTAACTTAACCGATTAAATGTACCTTGTTATTTTGTAGTTTCCTCATGGAACACGCATTAAGCCGAATAGCCTCAAGGATTGTACGTTTTTTATTTATGGTTAGTATGAAAAATAGACTATATCAATCATTTTCAAGCAAAGACTTATTAAAAAGCAGATTTGTTTGTTGACTAGTTTCATTTAACATTATCTTATCTAGACATAAATAGGACGAGATACTATGATAAATAGAAAATGAGGGGGCTAATAATGGGAAACAAACGATATTCATCAGATTTTAAATTAGAAGTTGTTAAACAATATCGCCTCGGCACAGCTGTAAGTAAACTATCAAGCGAATATGGGATATCAGAAGTGACGATTTATAAATGGATTAAATTATTTACACCTGTTGATGGTATGGTCAACATGACAAAGGCAGAAGTATTAAGCGTGCAAAAAGAAAATGAGCGCTTAAAGCAAGAGGTTGATATTTTAAAAAAGGCTATAACCATATTCGCAACCAAATAGTTGAAACAGATGTCATTGACTTTATCGAACGGGAAAGTAAAAGCTATGCTGTGAAAGTACTTTGTGAGCTTCTAGACTTGCCGAAAAGTACTTTTTACAGCGCATTGCACAAAAAGGCCACAGACCAACCAGAAAAATCTCCATCAGAGCAATTATTACAAGAAATTCAGCAGATTATAACTGAGGATGGTAGACTTTACAATGGTACAGAGTTATATGACAAATTAAAAAAGCAAGGCTTTCAGGGGAGTTTACGGAAAGTACAGCGGGTGTTAAAAAAAGCTAAGGAAGCACAAGTTGAGGAAGTGCAGGAGCAGGTAGTAAATGTTGGCTTTGAAACGACAGAAGTGAACGAAAAGTGGGTAGTCAATGTAAGTTATGTACCAACGTGGCATCAAGGGTGGGTTTATATGGCATCTATTATCGATGTACATACAAAGAAGTTAATTGGCTTTAGCTTTGATTCATCAATGTGCGAAAGCTTAGTTGTGGAGGCACTACAGAAAGCGTATGCCCAATTTGCATTGCCAGCCGTATTGTATACAAGCTTGCAACCAGCGTTTATTGAGCAATGCAAAGAAGCTAGTAAAGAAAAAGAATTGTTAATACCACCAATTGTTTATAAAGATTATTTGTATGATGAGGGATGTTTACAAGCAATTGTACCATTTTTAACAGGTACGGAAAATCGACTGCGCCGAGGTCATGCTTCCTTGGAAAATTAAAAAATGAGAGCCTCCATAGATGGTATAAAGTATGCCCATTTAAGGAGGCTTTTTTTGTTATAAAAATTAACTAAATGATGTCCAAAATATTGACGTTTTCTGAAAAATTAATTATATTTATGGTGTATTAGGATTTTGTAAGCCTAATCAAATTCTATTGAGAGAGGAGACATTCTAAATGAAAGCACTTGTATTTGCGGGACCAGGTAAAAAGGAACTGCGTGAAGTTGAAAAACCACGTGTAATGAAAGACGGCGATGCAGTTGTTCGCCTTGTAAAAACAACAATTTGTGGTACGGACTTACACATTTTGGGCGGCGATGTACCTGCCGTTAAAGAGGGAACAGTTTTAGGACATGAAGGTATCGGAATCGTAGAAGAGGTAGGCGCAGGCGTATCTAACTTTAAAGTAGGCGATAGGGTCATTATTTCGTGTGTAACTTCGTGTGGTAAATGCCATTATTGTAAAAAATCATTGTATGCACACTGTGAAGATGGTGGCTGGATTTTAGGTCACTTAATCAATGGTACTCAAGCGGAATATGTTCATATACCACATGCAGATAATTCTCTTTATCACATTCCTAAAGGGATTTCAGATGATGCAGCTGTCATGATTTCTGATATTTTACCAACTGGTTTGGAAATAGGCGTATTAAATGGACAAGTATCTCCTGGTGATGTAGTAGCTATCGTCGGTGCAGGTCCAATCGGGATGTCTGCATTATTAACTTCACAATTTTATTCTCCTTCCAAAATCATTATGATTGATCTCGACGATAACCGTTTAGAAGAATCCAAGAAATTCGGTGCGACGGATACAATCAATTCACGAGATGCCCAAGCTGCAATTAATAAAATTTATGATATGACGGATGGTCGTGGTGTGGACGTAGCAATCGAAGCTGTAGGCTACCCTGCGACATTCGATATTTGCCAGCGTATCTTATCACCTGGAGGGCGTTTAGCGAACGTTGGTGTGCATGGCAAAGCTGTCGATCTACAATTACAAGATTTATGGATTCGTAACGTTACAATTTCCACTGGCTTAGTATCTACAAGCACAACACCAATGCTACTAAAAACATTGGAAACAGGAAAGATTAAGCCAGAGGGATTAGCAACACATCGCTTCAAATTTGATAATATGATTGAAGCATACGAAACATTTGCAAATGCCGCGAAAGAAAATGCATTAAAAATTATTATAGATTTTGAATAATGAAGAATTAGCATAGTCAATCTTTCGAGTATAGTATGTTCAAACTCCATAAATTTGTAGTAAAAGTATAGGAAAAGGTGCCCGCAAGGTGGCTAAATTAATATAGAATCTTCTTAATTAGCTAAGTACCGAATATATAAATGTAAAAAATATAAATAGCTATCACCACTGCCTTCTTTGACGTCGGATAGTAGGCGAGCAACGGGAAACATGGACACAGTTGTTACGTCACCTTACGTTACGTACAGGGTCAGTTGTGTTACGAATAAAAAGGACTTGCATAGTTGAGGATAACTCAAACATGCAAGTCCCATTCTTATTAAGTAAACGCACCTGATAACTTAATAAGAGTGAATGTTTAGAAGGAATCATGGATACCAAGTGATAGCGGGGCAAAAGTATTTTCTTTAGAATAATGCGAACAGGTTGCCCAAAAAGTCGGCTCGGTGGACTATTTATTAGTGCAATGTTTCATCCACGAAGGAAGTTTTCAATATTTTTCCGTACAACTGTTGGGGAAATAAGTTGGATATGTTCCCCTTTATCGTCACATGTGAAAATGCCTTTGAACACTTCAGGCATGGCTTCATACTGTTTCTCTAACTGTTCATTAAATTTTTTAAAACAATCATAAGGATATTTTTCTTGCAAGTAGGGTAACAAAAAAGCTGATCGTAAGATTTCGTATTCCTGGTAATTATATGGTGTACTTTTTGGACGCTTTTTTAAGATTTCCAACATCTTATTCATTAATAGCGCAACATCTTCTTCACTTGCAAAAGCAGCATATCCTCTAATGGCAGTAAGCCGCATATCCAAATATCGTTCTTTTTTATATACTTTTAGAAAAAAATCCTTTCCGTCCTCAGGCAAGTCAAATATTAATTGCTTTAATAAGCTATTACGTTTTGCAATATCCTTTGTATTAAAATATGCTGTCAAATATGCGTTTTTTTCGTCCAAGTAATCTACCTCCATTCATGAGCTAGGCGTTACAACTTGTTTATCAAGCTTGCTTCTCATTATCTTTTTCATATCGCTACTAAGGTTATCAAAACATCTTATAAACTGCTCCGATAGTATTAACCTGCTGTTTTATATTTTACCTTTTAATAGCTTCCAATGTTCGAAATTCTTCATCTACAAGATTAACAGTAGCAAAAATACGATGAAACTACTCCTCTAATGTTCTGCTTTCACGCTTAAGGTATGCCTCGCAGTTAAATTTATAGGCGCGCTACCCTTTTCTTGTGTGGACTATAAATAGGGGGATGTTTAATCCCTATCAAAACCATAATCAACAAATAAAAATCATCCCATAAAAAAATAGGAAAATTTTTCTTGACCTTTCCAGGGATTTCTGTTAATTTTGATAGTAACATAATGTTATTAACAAAGTGATACTAAGAAATCATTTAATTTTCATTTCTTGAATGAGTGGAAAAAACGGAGGGGGATGTAAGATGAAGAAGGTAGCAGGGAGTTGGAATCTTTTCGAAATAACGTGGTTAATGCTGTTTACCTCAATCGCTGTGGGGTTTACGGTAGTTTCAAAGGACTCCTTATTCGGATTTACCGTTTTTATTACGGGCGTATTATGTGTGGTGCTTGCGGCGAAGGGTAACCTGATGAGCTATGTTTTTGGTATGTATAATACCGTTGGATACACTTATTTGGCTTTTATTAATGGCTTGTTTGGAGAGGTAATGTTGAATCTACTATTTTTCGTTCCTATGAATGTTATAGGGTTCTACATGTGGAAAAATAACCGTCAAGAAGACGGTAAGCTCGTTATGCGACAGATGAACTTAAGAGCATTGCTTCTCGTTGTGGGGGTCTGTGTAATCGGCTGTTTACTTATTGGGTTTGGCCTTTCCTTTATTCCAGGACAGAATTCACCTTACATCGATGCTATTACGACAGTGCTATCTGTTGTGGCAACCATTTTAATGGTTCGTAGATTCAAGGAACAGTGGCTGGTCTATATCGTGCTTAATCTGTTCACTGTGCTGCTGTGGGCTATTCGAATGCTGGAAGGGAGTGGCGAAGGCTTGCTAATGATTGTGATGTGGAGCGCGTATCTGGTCAATGCGGTTTACGGGTACTATACTTGGAATAAAGTGGTTAAGGAGGTGGCGGTATGAAAACGCTTGGACTAACACTCGGGAAGTTTGCCCCGTTGCATAAAGGACATCAGTTTATGATTGAAACGGCGTTACAAGAGGTCGATGAATTAATTGTAGTTATTTACGAGACGACGGTCAGCCCAATTCCGCTTCATATCCGAGCAAATTGGATTCGCAAACTCTATCCGCAAGTCCGTGTAATCGAAGCTTGGGATGGACCAGACGGCTATTCGGATGATCGAGAGCATGAGATACGCGAAGAACAGTATATACTCGGTTTACTGAACGGAGAGCAAGTAACACATTTTTATTCGAGCGAGTTTTACGGCGAACATATGAGTATTGCTTTGGGTGCTATAGACCGACGGGTGGATGAAGCCCGTGAGCTAGTTCCAATCTCAGCGACAATGGTGCGCTCCAACCCATATAAGTATAGAGAGTTTGTAAGTGATATTGTGTACCGAGATTTAATCACGAAAGTTGTTTTTGTTGGAGCGATGTCAACGGGGAAATCGACAATTACTGAAGCACTTGCCAAACGATACAGCACGACGTTTGCAAGTGAATATGGACGCGATTATTGGACTGAGCATCAGGTGGATCGCCGAATTGGACTTGAAGCGTTCGATGAAATTGCAGTCGGACATATCGAGCGCGAGGAACAGGCATTACTTACTGCGAACCGATATCTTTTTGTCGATACCAATGCCATTACAACGTATATGTTTGCTCAGGACTATCATGGCAGGGCGCCCGAGCTGTTAACACGTCTCGCTTTGGAGAATGCGCAACGCTATGATCTGTTCTTCTTATGTGATGACGATATTCCTTACGACGATACGTGGGACCGAAGTGGAGATCAGAAGCGGCATGTTTTCCATAAACAGATTATTGCGGATTTGAAGGAGAGACGAATTCCTTATATTACACTGCAGGGGAGCCTAGAGGAACGCATAAACAAGGTTGACGAAGTGCTGGCAAAATTCGAGCCCTACGGAAACTATTTCGGAGAGTTAAATAGTTAAATCATGAATTGAGGAGGCGAGCCAAATGGATTTGTTAGATAAAGATGGACTTACAGAACACGAATTTTTGGAGCAGTATAGTGTTGGGGATTACGAGCGACCTTCTGTTACAACGGATATGGTTATTTTTACTGTAACGGCGGAGGAGGCTGACAGTTATCGTAAACTGCCAGAAAAAGAGCTACGCGTCCTGCTTATTCGTCGAGCAGGACACCCGTTCTTAGGTAAATGGGCATTGCCTGGTGGCTTTGTACGTTCGAATGAGACGACTGAGCAGGCAGCGGTAAGGGAACTATGCGAGGAAACGGGCGTGAAAGACGTTTATTTGGAACAGCTATATACGTTTAGTGATATTGGGCGAGATCCACGAACATGGGTGATAAGCTGTAGCTATATGGCATTGATTAACAGTGACAAGTTGGAACTGAAGGCAGGAGATGATGCTGCTGATGCCGCTTGGTTCAAGGTAGCTTATCGACCGCTACGGGAGGAAAAAGAGCGGATTGAAGACGGGTATATCAAAACACTGGAGTATGAAATTAAACTAAGTAGTGAGGAAGAAGAACTTTCGGCGGTCGTGGCAAGGACGATGACAGCGAAAACGACCTCTACTGGCATGGATTATCAGATTGTATCGAATGATGGATTGGCTTTTGACCATGCAAAAATCATAGCATGCGCTATTGAGCGGCTGCGTGGAAAAGTGAATTATACAGATATTGCATTGCACCTAATGCCGAAGTTTTTTACTTTAACGGAATTGCAGCAAGTTTATGAGGTAGTGATGGATAAAGAACTGTTGAAGGCGGCATTCCGACGTAAAGTGGCCGATCTTGTGGCGGAGACTGATCAATACACCGAAAATGCGGGGCATCGACCATCTCGCTTGTATCGGAGAAATTGGGAGGATGAAGGATGATTTACAATATAGACGACTTAAAAAAAGCATATAACGAGGGGAAGAAGTCCAAATTCGTGTTTTTTTTGGGGGCATACGCCGTCTAAGGACGGGAGTGTCGACAAAAGCTGCTTTAGTCAATGGTGGATGTGTCCATTTACAGTAGACGGAACGCAGTACACTTGCGCCGAGCAGTTTATGATGGCCGAGAAGGCACGGTTGTTTAGTGATGATGAAATGCTAGAGTCCATCCTAAATGCTAAGCATCCAAAGGAGATGAAGGCTTTTGGACGGGCGGTTCGAAACTTTGACAATGATATTTGGGATAAGGAATGCTATGGCATTGTCAAAAGAGCAAGCTTGGCTAAATTTTCGCAAAATCTGGTGCTTGCGGATTATCTTAAATCGACAAAGAACCGCATACTCGTTGAGGCTAGCCCGCGGGACCGTATTTGGGGGATTGGCATGGCACAGTCCAATCCAGCTGTGGAAAATCCACTGAAATGGCGGGGGAAAAATCTGCTGGGGTTCGCACTGACGGAAGCACGAGACGAGTTGCTAAAGCATTAGAAGTAAGACTTATAGTAAGAGAAAATAAAAGAAGGATAGTGATGACCTTGAGATACACTGAATATGTCCGTCTAAAAACAGGTAGATACCAATCTGTCGGCAAATTTGGTGATGAAATTTATGCCTATGAGGTTTTAACTGGGGTAACAGACTCCCCTGAGTACCATCAAATTTCTAAGGCGGAATTCGACTCATTTGAAACATGGACGAAAGAGTATATTTCGGATCTTAAAAAACTGTATGACATCATTAACCGCCCAGTTATATGTAGTGGTTATTTGGGGAAAGAGAAATTGGATACTTCACTTCTTCGTGATTTAGAAAATGAATAAAGAGGATTTCCATTTAGAACTATGAATTCCTAAAATTTAAATCTTTAAATAGATGAATTGAGGTGAATGGGATGTCACAGCTGCCAGAAATAAACTATGAAGCGTTAAATAAGCTAGTTAAATTTCTTGATTTTTTCCAAAGACTAGACGGACTACCGAGTGAAAACGAAAAAAGGAATATGCTTGTATGTGAAGAAATTCGACAATTTCACGATGAATTAGGTAAGACAGGTTTTCTCATTGTATTCGATTGGAAGAGTTGGTTGCATGAAAATGAAGCTTATAGGCAAATTGCAAATGATATAGAAGAGCATATCAAGAAAGCAGATTTAGCTACACTTCGAAAATTGATGACCAGTTATATACGAGGAGATCGATTTACGGAAGGACTATTTGAAGCCGTCATTATCAATGGACATATAACAAAGATACTAACAAGACTGCAAGAATTAGTGGAGATAGAAGGCAATAGGAGGGACATAAATGAGTATTAGTAACGCTCAACAATGCAATCTAAATATATGGTATGACTTACCATCTGAAGTATGGGATAGGATGACGAATGTATACGAGTGTATGCCTGGGTGGAAAGGATATAAAAATGGTATTCCCTATTGGTTTGGGCACGAAGAGGATGATGTTTTTATAATGGCATCGGTAGAACCAAGTGGGTTATCTTTTTTTGCACAGATGAATCATGATGACTGGCATACCTGGATCGAGCGCTTTAAAGTGGAAGCTACCAAAATAGTAGGATTTGATGTGGGTGAACCGGAAGACGGATTTAATTAATTTGGGATGAGATTAATAAAAAGAAACGAGGGATAGCTATTAATAACAATATCAAGCAAGAACATATTGAGGGGCTTTCTGAGAAATTGAAAGCTATATTACACAATGAATTATTGCTTGGGAATGAAATTACGGAGACTTGGGAAGGGTGGCCTCCAGATAGCATTGTTGTATTTTTGAAAAAGCCATTTAGAACAAATATTAAAAAGATAGATAAAGAACTAGAGTACAGAGAAATAAATGATTTGCATTATTGGCAAGCCGAAATACATGATAGAAAGTCAAATCGTATATTGCTATGTGGCTTTGCTAATTAACGATTAATACAACTAGATATTAGGGGAGAGAGTAATTAAATGTCCATTTTACTAAAAGCGTCATTTGTTTATTTTGGTATTGAGGATGAGACAATTATAATTGGTTTTGCAGATGATGAATTTGATACGAAGGAATATGTGTTATTTCAAAAGTCGTTATCGGTTGAAGAAATACCTATTTTAAATAAGGTTCATATTACGCTTAATAGTGAAAATAGAGCAGCGTATGGGGGAATAGTAAGGATAATACTAAGTAAAAAATTAATTTCTATTTTTTTATCAAAAGAGACAGCAAGTTCACTAGGCGTAGCTGATTCCATAGACATTGAGTATGCAACAGAAGAAAAAGAGTTTGATTCCTTAATAAGTCACTTTCATAAACTTAATGTCGAGCAAGAGATAGTCATTGAAGTGAAGTAGATTTAAGAATGATGTTCATGATGAAGTGACAATTAAAGATAAAACGCTAAAGAATCGAGCTCCCTCCTAAGACACCCCTCAGGCATTCTCCATCGGTCCCTCTATTAAGGGAATCTCTCCATATTTATGACACCCTATTGATGGGTGCAGGAAATAGACAAGAAATGAATAAGTGGTAAAATTTAGTGATACAGTAAAATGAAAAATCAGACGTAAGGAGAGAAAACAACGATGGGCAAGAAGAAAAAGACCTTACCGAAAAATTTTGATGAACTAATTGAAGCAGGAGATATATTAGGGTTAAAAGAGGTATTTACCAAATGCGAACTAGATGCTCGTGGCGGTTACAGTAAATCAACAGCTTTAGGCTTTTACAATATACCGCATGAATTCGTTCGCTGGCTTTTGGAACAGGGGGCTGATATAAATGCTAGCGATAGTTATGGAAGAACAGCTTTACATAAACATGCAATAAGTTCGAGCGGTATTACTGAATTGCTACTTGCTTTGGGTGCAGATATAGAAGCTAGTGATTATCAAAACGAGACACCTTTATTTGCCGCTGCAGGTTTTTGTAATCCAAATGCGGTGCTCACATTAGTTGCCAACGGAGCAAATAGTAGCGCAAAAAATAAGATGAAACAAACGCCTTTAGAAAAAGCTTTGGCAATGTGTAAAAATAGCGATATCGTCAACATGGCAAAAGTTGCCGATATTTTGCTTGACGCTGGGGTAAATGTCACGCAGGAAATGAAAGAGTCTATTAAGCGAATTGGAACAGACTTTGAATTTCATAGAGAAGGTTTTAACAAAGACTATTTGAATCAAACAGATGAGGCACTATTACATCTATACGAACTATTCGATGTTCCTCCAGTAGGGAAACGAAAGACTCACGATGGCGCCTCTTCGATAGAAGTTTCTACAACGGGATGGCAAGCACAACATAGTGAACTTTGGAGTTTATTAATTCCTTCACAAGGACATGCGAAAACCGTACAGGGCGAGGTTATTCGTATTACTGGTAAAGTATCATACGAAATATTAGATAATGGTGGTATCAACTGGGATAACCAATATCGTAAAATGCTCAAAAGTCTAAACCAATACTTTAAATTGGGCATTCCATTAAATGATGATGCACTTCTGGAGGTAGAAACATTAGTAAAGGAACTTCACAATGGCAATGGTAGTGATGAACCAGCAAGACTGTGTGAACTGGCAGTGAGCTGGGTACTCAGCAATCTAAATCCTATTACGTTGGAACAGCCTGACTATAAGCGATAAAGGGGATGTATATCACAATGAGTAATGATGTTCAAATTGGAAGGCTAATCAACGGGACAAGAGAATTGGAAGGCAAAGGTACGTTTCTACTATGCTCAACAGCTCAAACCATTCAGGAAATCACGACATTTAATCCACATGAAGGGATTTTCGTTAGTAGAAAAGATCTTGAGAATGCGCTATACGACTTCTGCAAATCGGCTATCTCTAACTATATAGAAGAAGGAAGAAATAAAGATGTGTATACCTTCTCCATCTATACCGATAGCTATAACGGTAGCTACATTGTGTACATAAATAATCGGGCTTCCTTAGAGCAAACTGTTGCAGATTGTTACGACTGTTATCAAGAAAATTATATGAGAACGGGTGACGAAATTTATAACCAAACAAAAGAGCAGGTCTATCGTTCAAGTAAATTTAGTGAAGGTGATTATCCCTTTATGTTTGAAGACATGCCTGCGTGCCTAGAAAGCTATCTTGAAACATACAGCTGCATTAGTCAAGAAACGCCTGAGTATTTAAGCAATAAGGAGAATTATATATTTGAAAAGACGATTATAGATTCGGAGCTATTTTTAATCGCCATGGATGTTATTCAACGATTGCACAACGATTTAAAACAATTAAACCAAACAGAGGACTTCATTGCCTACGTTTCAGCAGCGGATGGAGTTGGTGGTGATTATTTGACACTAAGCCAACTCGTCAGAAACTGTGTACCCTTAGACCAATTGTATAAAGCAATGCCTGACTTAAAGATTAAAGATCAAGAATTTCAGTTTGCTGTCGAAGCTATACACCAACTCTCCCTTGATCAACAAGTAAAACATTGGGTCAATGTGATAGAAGGAGGAGAATTTGGGGAAGGCAGCATGAAAAGCTTCTGGCGAACAGATTATGAAGCCTATGAACAACTTGCTGCGCTTGGAGCACCAGCCATCCCATATATTAAAGCGTATTTGAACGGTGATCTTAAGAATGAGGGGAGGAATATTCTAACGTTAGTATTAGAAACTCTGGGCGAACAATAACACCCAATAAGAGACTGTTACTCATGAAAAATATGAGGTGACTGGCTTGATTACAGGAATCGCGATTTATAATACTGAGAATATTAGCGCGACTGACTCTTTAAACATCGGATTGTCTTTTTTTTAGGCGGTATGCGTCGGAGATTATGTAGAGGATCATCAACTTTCCAATATTTCTGTCGATCGGTTATAAGAGAATGTGTTAAATGGAGCTTGTGATGCGTTAGGGCTATACCATGAGCGAAAGGGCTCGACACCTTGATATGCTACATTCAGCCGTGAAACTGTGGAGTTTGGCAGCTTCTCTCATTTCACTGCATGTTGTGAATGTTCACTTGAAAAAGTTTATGCCCCTTTAACGGCGATGCTTGCAGACTTTGCAAAGCGATTTCCAAGCTTGTCCTATGCGATCCATACAATAACTTATCGAACTGAGGTTTCAATATGATAGCAAATCAAAACAAAATGAAAGTAATGGAGGCCATTGCAGACAGAAATTTAGTTTCGATTATGAATAATACAAAGTGGCGAGAACTGCAAGATGCCGTTATAAATACGTTATTATTTCCGCCACCATACCAATGCAAGTATTTGTTAGAAGGAATACTACACCCAGAAGAATTTGAAACGGATGTGTGGTATTGGGGAGATTGGGAAGAGGGCATTGAACCGTTTTACAGTGTCGAGTGGATTAGAGTAAGGCCAAGATATTTGAAACATCGAGGTAAACTCGTTTCACCAGAATTGATTGATATCACAGATGATTTTGTCAATATATTAAAGGCATTATCCATTCCATACCGACTTGAGAACGATACCTATTATATTTACGGCTATCTATTAGATACAAGTATATTAACATCATGAAGCCCAGTGGGAGGCAATGTCAGCTGTTGACAAATAAAGGAAGGAATCTAATATGACAGAACGAATATCATGTAAGACGGAAGGTTGCAATGCAACAATTTTGCCGAGCACCGCAGCCAAGACAGGCGGAATCTGCATGCCTTGCTATCAAGAGCAGGAACGAAAAAAACAACAAGCATATATTAAGCAGCACCGCAAAACGGTCAATCTCTATGAAGGATTAACAGATTATGTTGATATTCTCAAGGTGATGCATGCACCGAGAAAGCATGATCCGCTTATCCAGTATGTACCTTATCCATTAAGCAAGGAGCAGATATACATATCTTTATCAGACCAAGAAGCGGACTGTATGCTGACATATGCAATGGAATTACTCGCTGTTCACAATGAAAGTGAAGCAGAGGATATTTTATTAGCGCTAGTGTGCTATCGGGATGTGAATATTTCAGATGCTTTGTTAGATCTTATACAGCAAGGCTTGTTTGATAATCCAATTCTTTTTAAAGATGCAACACAAGACATTCGAAATCAGCTTCTAGAGCGGGTGGAATGGGATGAGGATAGCCGAAATCATCTCCTCCTTATACTCGGCTGGATTGGTGATACGGTAGTTATCGAGCAGTTTCGAAAATGGCGAATGCAGCCACCAAAATGGGTGGAGCAGTTATTTGTAACTCCTGAAACTTACGCTCTTGATGGCGGGTGGGAGCTTACCCCTGACGGAGAGCGACGTAACCTAATTAACCAACTATGTTATGCAATTAGGCAAGCAGATGAACCATATAATGAATTAAATGTAGAACATCATGCGCGTTTCCTGGAGACAAGTCATTTAACATGTCCATGGTGCAACAGGAAGCTAACGAAGTTGATGGACGTAGCTACCTCTCATCCAGCTTTGCAATATCTCAAACTCCAGATGGAAACATTACAGGTCATAACCTGTGACTTATGTGGGGGCTTTAGCACAATATACATGGAGCTGGATAATCGTGGCGTGCCTGTTTGGAGCCGCTATAATCAGGAACCCGATTATCTTCCTGATGTTGATGACGTTAATAGCAGTACGGAAACCCCTCATAATTTAATGCTTGCACAAAATCCACAATCGCCGTATTATGCTGCTGTTTGGACAATGTCACAATTAGATTCGCAGATGGGTGGACATCCAAGCTGGGTACAAGATTCGGAGTATCCGATTTGTCCTTGCTGTACCCGAAGAATGATGTTTATAGGGCAGATTGATTATGCTGATATCGATGAATATGCAGAAGGTATTTTTTATATGTTTATATGTCCAAAAGACAGAATGACAGCAACAGTATATCAGCAAAGCTGATTAATGTTCACGCTTTGTTGCATTTCAGGAACCGCCACAAGAAGAGCCCAATGAGAAAAAGAAGAGCCCGCTTTAACAGCGAGCTCTTTGCTTAGGCGTCTTTTAACTTATTAATTACTTCATTTGTATAGGAATCGTTAAAGCGAATGATCCCGTGATTCTTTACAATACGACCTTCCTTCAAGCGGCGATCAAGCCAATCGGTAATAAAGGCAGGAGCATATCCGCCTTGCCCGAATTCTCCGCCAAATGCAATGATGTTCTGATAAACGGATACATATTGATCGTAATTAGTATCTGTATACGACTTGGTATATAACCAAAACTGCACATCGTACATGTCATAGGATAATTCATCTGCATGAAAACTAAAATAGCCTTTTTCTTCGACAATCCGTGTGCAAATGTTGCGGATTTTCTGTTCAACTTGTTCTACTTCGGTTACCCGAGAGCACAGCTCCTCCAGCAGTGGTGAAAATTTGCCGTGCGCTACTTTATCGAGGGCTTCCTCTTTGTCCTCTTCAAAAGTATCGTATTGTTCTTCGCTCACTAAGCCTTTGATAAACGCTTCGAAATTGTCGGCAAGGAAGGTAATCTCATAATCATCTTCTTGATCGACATGAATAACTTCAGGTTCACCATCCCTACCACATGCTCGATAGTCTAACATAACGACATCATGACCCGCTGATGGACAATCACAGATTACGACTCCAATGTCTGGATATCCCCATTCCTCAATCATAAACGGACTGCCCAAATCTCCGCATAGGGAATAGCTTTTCTCACGCCCAATACCCATGATACCCGTAATGGCAATATGATCTTCAGCCCAGGAAGTAGGCTCCTCTGTTGGAAAGCAAGTGTGCATCGGTACTCCGCCATTTTGCTGCTTCATGAGATAAATATACGAGGAAGGGAGCTTATAGCCAAGTTCCTTTTCTATAGATTCAATTAGTTCATCCGTCGGGGGCTCACATTGATAGGATGTTCTTGCATACTCGCTGTCTTCCCAGAAATCGGGTAAAGACATGTCTGAAAAAGGAATCTTTTTTTCTACGAACCCACCATGCGCTAACGAAGCTTTCTTTTTAGCAAGCCGAAGTTCTTCTTTTTGCTGCTTCGTCGCTTTATGCGTACTTTGTCTCAAAAAGTATTCTGTACTTTGATCACCAGGTTCTAGTTGATTAGAAATGCTAAAAGCTTGAACTGCTTCCTCATATCGCTGTAAATGATAAAGAGCAAAGCCAACCCGATAATGCCAGAGAGAATCCTGTTTGCCAGCCTCAGCAATCTTATCGAATTGATAGAGCGCTTCTTCATAAAGCCCTGAATTGTTATAGGCTCTTGCCATAATACTAATTGCTTCATAGTCTCGCTTTTCTTCGGGTATTGCTAAAAGCGAATCGATAATTCGCTGATGTTCGTCCATTTCATGCCACTCGTTCAATTGATCAGTAAGTCTTTGCTCCATGTCTACCTCCAAATGAATATTTACTTAATAACTACATATGTTTCTGGTGGTCTCTACCTTAAAATAGTAACATCTATAAATGAAGGATTCTAGAATTTTCCTTTGTTACGATGAAACTGAAATGATAATTTGTTCATTCAAATAATCACAAATTATAGAAGTTCGTACATCACGTAGGTGTAGGAGCTATTGAGGAAGCATATTAAAAGGACTTGTATAAATGATAAAAAAATATCCATACAAGTCCTAAAAAGTAACGCTGTGATTATTTTTCTTTTATAAAGAAGAAGCCTGTTCCATTTTCTTGTGGCACAAAACCTTCTTTAACGAATGTTTTTTCAACCATATATTGTTCTTCTTTTGTTATAACCGTAGTCATGTTTGTTTGTTTGTTTTGAAGCAACAATAGTTTTTTCTTCTATTGATACTTGTGTGTTTTGCAAGTTTGCAACAAAACCAATTGTGAATGCAAGAACGCCTGTTAAACCAATTGCAAAGATTACCTTCTTTTTCATATTAAAACTTCCAGTTGTATTTAGATTGCAACAAGCACATAGGTTTACTTTACGGAGACATTAAGGATACCATGAAAGTTTAGAATCACTATCTAGTGATATCGTTTTTATTTCTTCACTTATAATAGTGAACCATTTACGTAAAATGTCTTCTTTTCCTAAATTACTATTGTCATCATCAGCCCAAATAATATGGGAAAACCATGCTCCTGTTGCCCATTCGAATTGCAGTTCAGCAAATGATATGCCAGGATGGTTCACTTGAGTGAATTTGTCATTTACTGCGACAGCGACATTAGAAGCTTGAGGGAGTAATTCATTTTGTATTTTTTCTGTCATATTAGGATCTTCAAGCTCATTCCACATCTTGAGACGCCCATCAATTTGGTAAAAAATATTGAAAGAAGGCTGTTCGCCCATATCGATTAAAATAAAGGCACGTTCTACTGTGTTGTCAGTCGCCTTAACGGCATTGACGATTAGATTTTGCGCGATGTCCACCCAAAAGTTATTGGCTTCATCTAATGGTGTGTCCTCTAAATAAAACTCCGATTCAAGTTCAGAAGCAGCGACTTCTCCTTTATTCACATCTTCAATTTTTTTAAAAAACCTATTAAAGAACCCCATTTATTTATACCCTCCGATATTTATATAATAAATAATTCTAGCATTGAATTTCTTGTTTAAAATCCTACATATTACAAATTTTAACACATTGAAGTGTTGAATAGTAAATAAATAGATTTCATGGTGAGTACTAATCAGAAAGTATGAACTACAGAGTAAAGGGATTCTTACTATATAAAAGATCTGTAACTGTTCACGATGAAATTGTAGTAGAGCTAAAAGTATTTTGGTTGATTACTTCAATGCCAATTGTCCCATGCTATAACTAGATGGGGGGTGTTGGTTAATGGATTACGAATATACAGTGAAGTTATACTTCAATGAAAGTCGTGAAGAAGAATATAAAATTAAAAATAATATTGGACAAGATACATTTGTAGAAGAAATTTTGAATGGGTTCAATGAGAAGCGCTGGCATTCATTTACTGAAACTGAAAATTTTAAAACGATATTAGTTAGTACTAATGAGGTTTATAAAGTAACGGTAGTGCAAAATGTTGTAACGTTTGATTAATCTAATGGAAAAGTCACTTCTAATTTGGAGTGACTTTTTATTACCTCTATAAGGTCATTTCAATGAATGGAGTGGGAAGTAAATATAAAAAACAGATAACTTATTTAGTTATCTGTTGCAGGAGCCATATTGTTGTAGATTACGTCGGCAGTCACTTTACCAGTCGTAACATCTTGAGAGGTGTAACCTGAAATGAAGTTTCCTACTTTAAATTCTTTCTGTAACAGTTCTTCGGATGGTTTTGCTGCAGTTGGACCTTTAATTCCCAGCTGGGTTTTGTCCGTTATCGTTACCCATAAATCACCGATCTTAAAGGTTTTGCCGTTTGCAGTGACTTCCGTAATCGTCCCTTCAATATTCACCACTGCTTTAGCTGTAGTTTGCGGTTTATCTATTTCTATTACTGTACTTTGCGTGTCGCTTTTTAAATGCTGTGTCATCGTGTATGTCCCCGTTAGTACTGTACAAACTGTGACTATTAAACCGAAATTTTTTAAGGATAATTTCATGCTTTTTTTCATTTTCACTTCCTCCTTAATGGGTGTTGATTGCATGATTTTTTTATAAGTTTCTTCTTTGAATTTATCGTTAATCTTGACCTGCTCCATCGCAGATTTATAGACAGACTTCCTCATTGTCAAGGCCTCCAATCTTTTCTTTTAAAAGAAGGCGTCCACGCGCAAGCCAAGTACCCACTGTTGCTGGTTTGGCCTGTAAGATTTCTGCAATTTCCTGAATAGAATAACCCTCATAATAGTGCAGATGAATAGGAATCCGATATTTTTTATCCAAAGCTAATACTGCCTGTAATAACTCGTTCTCTTCCTTGGGGAGGTAGCTTAAATCCTCAGGAATTGGGTTTCTACTGCGGAACCATCCCGTTTTTAGCATGTTTTTGCTTTTGTTAATAGTTGTGCGTATGAGCCAAGCTTTTTCGTGTTCATCGCTGTTGAATACAGGGGCATTCTGCAAATAAGTTAAAAATACCTCCTGTGTAACCTCTTCAGCGTCCGCTACATTTTTTAAATAGGCGAACGCTACTTTAATCAGACTGTGCGAATATAAGTCCAGTGCTCTTCGCAATGCTTCATGTACTTCTAGAGAATGATGCACGCCACCACCTCCTTTCACTATTAATACAACTGAGGATGCCAATATTTTTCATCGAGCATAAATTTTTTTAAATATTGAGTGGAAAAGTTCATTGTATATCCAGTTTCAATCTTCTACCTATCTTCCTTGTTTTTCTGTAATGATAAAAACGAAAGAAATTGATGATAAAAAACTTTATCCCGCTTATCATTGCCAATTCACAAATGTTACCTCAACGTTACTATGAAACAAAATTGTGCGTACTTTTTTTTACTCCTTCAAGACTACATAATGAGAAAGCAATCAAGAAAAGCACATTGGAGGAATAAAAATGATTAATCATTTACAAGATACAATCACATTAAATAACGGCTTACAAATGCCTGGAATGGGTTTAGGTGTTTTCCAAGTAGAAAATGATGCGACGGCAGAGATGGTGAAAAACGCTATCGAGGTTGGCTATCGCAGTATTGATACAGCTGCTATTTATGGCAATGAAGCGGGAGTAGGGCAAGGTATTAAACTAGCATTAGCATCTACTGGTTTAAATCGTGAAGACCTGTTTATTACATCAAAAGTATGGAATGACGGATTAAGCTATGACGAAACAATTGCTGCTTATGAAGACAGCCTACAAAAATTAGGGTTAGATTATTTAGATCTTTACCTTATTCATTGGCCAGGTAAAGATAAGTATGCGGAATCTTGGAGAGCACTTGAAGACCTATATGACCAAGGCAAGATTAAAGCAATCGGCGTATGTAACTTCACTGTTGCACACTTAGAAAAATTATTAACGTTTGCGCGTATTAAACCTGTTATCAACCAAGTGGAGTTTCACCCACGCTTACAACAAGTGGAGCTTCGTGCGTTTTGCGACAAGCACCAAATTCAATTAGAAGCGTGGGCACCTTTAATGCAAGGCGGTCTGCTTGAAGATGAAACGATTGCACAAATTGCTACTAAATACGGAAAATCAATCCCTCAAATTATTTTGCGCTGGGATGTACAAAATGGAGTCATCACGATTCCAAAATCTGTGCGTAGAGAACGCATGATGCAAAATGCTGATGTTTTTGACTTTACATTAACAGATGAAGAAATGGCGATCATCAACTCGATGAATCTTGAACAACGTGTTGGTCCTAACCCAGATGAATTCGACTTTGCGCTATAAGCATTAAAAAGGAAAAGAGACTGTCTAGTGTATGACAGTCTCTTTCTTCCCTCATTATGAGGTTTGTTGCATAGCGATATCTTCATCACGTTGTTTCAAAATGATATCTTCACCTTTTTCTTGTAATACTTCAATATGATGTTCGCCCCACGTGCAAAGCATGTTTAAAATAGGTTCCATGCCTTCTCCATAAGGCGTTAATGAATATTCAACTTTGGGTGGTACTTGATTAAAGACTTTGCGATCGATGAGTCCAGCCTGCTCTAATTCTCTTAATTGACTTGTCAGCATTTTTTGTGAAATTTTTGGAATCAATCGTCGAAACTCATTTGTTCGAATTTTACCATGGTGGTTTAAATGACAAAGAATGACCGGTTTCCATTTTCCGCCGATTACTTCAAGTGTCGCTTCAACACCAATATTATATAGTTTTTGCATTGTAACCTCCGTAATATTCAAAAGTAACTAAAAGTACTCTATGGTTTGTTTAGGTATGTATGAATAGTACTACACATGAAAAGAAAAATCAAAGGAGATAGTATTTAAATGTCACAATCAAAAAAAACAAGTGCTAAATTAACATTGCTAGCACTTGCAATCAGTGCTTTTGGTATAGGTTCTACTGAATTTATCAGTGTTGGATTGCTACCATTAATAAAAGAAGATTTTGGTATATCGTTAAGCACAGCAGGTTTAACCGTTTCTATTTATGCATTAGGTGTGACGATTGGGGCCCCATTATTAACAGCCCTAACATCACGCCTCAGTCGAAAAACCGTTTTATTACTTGTTATGGCTATATTTATAGTTGGTAATTTAACTGCAGCTTTCGCCCCTGTTTTCTCTATCCTAATATTAGGGCGCATTATATCAGCATTAGCACATGGTGTATTTATGTCGATTGCTTCTGTTATTGCTGCCGATGTAGTTGAACCAAATAAACGAGCAAGTGCCATTGCCTTTATGTTTACAGGTTTAACATTAGCTACTGTAACAGGTGTCCCGCTTGGTACTTTTATTGGACAAGTAATGGATTGGCGTATGTCATTCATCTTTATTGTCGTAATTGGCATTATCGGCTTAATTAATAATGCGATGTTAGTGCCTAGCCAATTATCGAAAGGTAACCCAATCTCATTACGTGATATTGGCAAAGTATTAGGCAATATCCGCATGTTATTAATACTGTTCATTACCGCAATTGGTTACGGTGGTGCCTTTGTTGCTTATACTTATATTTCACCTATTTTAGAGCAATATATGGGCTATTCACCACATGCTGTTGTTGTTATTTTAGTTGTCTATGGTATTTGTGTAGCGATTGGTAATACACTAGGCGGTCATTTTGCTAATCAAAATCCGCTTCGTTCAATTTTTATTATTTTTATTGGGCTTGCCTTGGCGTTACTTGGCATTAACTTTACTCTAGAATCACCTATTATCGGATTAATCATGGTACTGCTAATGGGACTTTTTATGTTCATGAATGTCCCTGGTTTGCAGCTATATGCGGTTATCCTGTCTGAAAAATATGTACCATCCGCTATTTCAATGGCGTCCGCATTGAATATTTCTGCTTTCAACATTGGTATATTCCTAGGATCGTATATTGGTGGCTTTATTATCCGTCATCAATCATTAGCCTATACGCCAATTTACGGATTCTTAATGGTGATGCTTGCAGCAGTTGTTACATTGTTATGGTTACTTTTCGATAAAAAGAAAGTAGATTAAATTTTTAGCCATGAATTGCATTTCGGATAACTAACAAAAAGGAAGCTCACTATCGCTTCCTTTTTTATTTATGGCAACAACGCTTTCCTTGGAATATTCTTGACATCTAACGTAGTTTCTAGTTTTAATATAAGTATATACATTAAGCAATAAACACGTTTTTCGGTTACGTATAGGTAGGACCTCTAGTTAATAGATGGTCTTTTTTTGTGGGCTCATATCGACTATACAAGTTAGGAATGACATTCAATACAAATAGTCTATCTAGTACTTGCTTTTCACCCAAGTTCTAAGGTAGTTTGATTATGAGAATAGGTTTTATCGAGGACACAGTGAAAGCTCATGCAATTAATTTGTTGAGATGAAATATAGATCGAAAGAGGTTATGTACAACATGAAACAAGGAGTTACTGCCAAGGATGTAGCAAAATTGGCTGGTGTTTCACAATCTTCAGTATCAAGAGTTTATTTTGAAGGTGCGTCAGTATCTGCGAAAACTAGAGAAAAGGTTTTAGCAGCGGCACAGGAGCTTGGTTATAGACCGAATGAATTTGCACGTAGTTTAATTACAAATCAATCAAAAATAATTGGTTTAGTAATGAAAGGCGTTCAAAATCCATTTTACCCTCAAGTATTAAAGCTATTTACAACTTCTCTAAAAAAACATGGATACAGCGTACTATTCATCTATACGAACAATGATGAAATACAAAAAGATGATATCGAAATATTATTTAATTATAATGTTGCAGGTGTAGTTATTACCGATGCATCACTTTCTTTATCGGTTACAGAAGATTTCATCAAGTATCAAATACCGTTAGTTCTGTTTAATCGAAAAATAGATAATAATCAATTTTATTCTGTATGTTGTAACAACTTTGAGGCAAGTAAAAAGATTGCAGAATATCTATTGAGTATGGGCTGCACAAAGATGATTTATATTTCAGGGAATGAAAATACATCGACTAGTAGAGAACGGGAAAAGGGATTTAGTGCTGTGTTGCAAGGGGAAGAAGTGGACTATCAGAAATACAGCTCTGATTACACATATGAGGGTGGATATAATATCACACAGAAAATTATAGCAGAAAAACAATTGCCCGATGCGTTCTTTGTGGCCAATGATATTATGGCGTTAGGGGTAGTGGATGCATTAAAGGACAATAATATTGATATTCCGAATGAAACGAAAGTAATTGGTTTTGATAATATTGAAATGGCAGCTTGGCCTACATACAATCTAACAACATGGGAGCAACCAATTACAGAAATGGTAGAAGAGACTGTGAAATATTTACTTAATGAACTAGAGGAATATTCAGGTGAAGCTAAAAATCTCGAAATTGATGGAGCGCTTATTTTACGAAAAACAACATAGTGTATAAAGGTCGTAAAGACTTATTTCTAGGCATCATGCTATTTCAAAATGAGGATACATACAGCAATATGTATGTGTATCTTATAAGAGATAGTGTGATGCTTTTATTATTTTTATATGTGATATGGTAAATATTTAATAAAAATAACGAAAATAAATACTTGTTGACAAGCTATTATTTTTCGAATAATCTTACTTATATAATTTCTGCATACGTATGCAAAAATGAAATATTAAACAAAAAGGGGTAAAAACAATGGTTAAAGTATTGAAATCTGGAAAATCAAAAGAAGAAGTAAGCATAAATGACTCGCAGGTATCTCAAATTGTTTCCGAAGCAATTAAGGATATAGAAAAACGAGGAGATCAGGCAGTTCGTGAACTATCTGAAAAATTTGATAAATGGTCTCCGACAGCGTTTCGTTTAACTGACAAACAAATAAATGAAATCGTATCCAAAGTACCAAGTGACGTAATTGCGGATATTCAATTTGCTCAAAAAAATATTCGTGAATTTGCAGAGGCACAATTAGCTTCACTACATGATGTAGAAGTAGAAAATATTCCAGGCGTTATTTTAGGTCACAAAAATATTCCTGTTAACAGTGTTGGATGTTACATCCCTGGTGGTCGCTATCCAATGGTTGCATCAGCACATATGAGTGTTTTAACGGCTAAAGTGGCAGGCGTAAAACGAGTAATCGCATGTACGCCACCTATTAACGGAGAAATTCCACATGCCACAATTGCTGCTATGTCCTTAGCAGGTGCGGATGAAATTTACCTTTTAGGTGGTATTCAAGCAATGGCTGCAATGGCAATTGGGACAGAAACAATCGAATCTGTAGATATGATTGTTGGACCAGGGAATGCTTTCGTTGCTGAAGCAAAAAGACAATTGTATGGTCGCGTAGGCATTGACTTGTTTGCTGGACCAACAGAAACATTAGTAGTTGCTGACCATACGGCAGATGCCGAAATGATTGCAACGGACCTTTTAGGTCAAGGGGAACATGGACCTACATCACCTGGTGCACTAATTACAACATCTGAAAAACTAGCAGAAGAAACTGTAAAAGAAATTGAACGTCAATTGCAAACGTTACCAACTGCTGATGTTGCCCGTGTATCTTGGGAAGATTATGGTCAAATCCTTTTAGTAGATTCAATTGAGGAAGCTAGAGTTGAAGCAGATCGCCTTGCTTTTGAGCATGTAGAGATATTAACCGAAGATCCAAATTACTTCCTTGAAAATATGACGAACTACGGATGCTTATTCTTAGGCCCTGAGACAAATGTTGCCTATGGAGACAAAGTAATTGGCACAAATCATACATTACCAACTAAAGGTGCTGCTCGTTATACAGGTGGATTATGGGTAGGAAAATTCATTAAGACGGTTACCTATCAAAAAGTAACACCAGAGGCAAGTGCCTACATCGGGGAATATGCAGCACGTCTTTGTCAGTTAGAAAATTTCGCTGGTCATGCAGAGCAGGCTCTTCTACGTGTAAGAAGATACGGAAAATAGAATGATACATGCTAAGTATGACGGCAAGTAAGTGAAGATTAATAAAGTGCAAAAAGGGGATTCGGGGGGAACAATATGTTAGGGATGATTGGGTTATTTGGCGGATTGGCACTATTAATATATTTAACAATGAGAGGTATGAATTTACTCATTGCTGCACCTATTACAGCATTGCTTGTAGGGCTATTAAATGGGCTTCCGCTTTTCCCGCAGCTCGCAGAAAATGATGCTGCAAACTTTTTAACTAATTATATGTCTGGTTTCACAGGCTTTATTGCATCTTGGTATTTAATGTTTTTAACAGGGGCTATATTTGGTAAAGTAATGGAAGATAGTGGAGCGGCGGACAGTGTTTCGCAATGGATTGTCAATAAAATTGGCATGAAACAAGCTGCATTAGCGATTGTAGTTGCCTGTGCGGTTTTAACTTATGGTGGTGTGAGCTTGTTTGTTGTAGCATTTTCTGTGTATCCAATGGCGCTTAGCCTATTTAAACAGGCAGATTTACCAAGACGCTTTATTCCAGCGGCACTTGGGTTTGGCTCAACAACGTTTACGATGACATCTGCAGGTTCGCCTGAGATACAAAATTGGATTCCAATTCAGTTTTTAGGCACTTCACCATATGCAGGATGGGAAGTGAGCTTTATTGTCGCTGTATTTATGTTGGCATTTGGTTATTGGTGGCTAAAAAAGATGATCAACAAAGCTATGGCGAATGGAGAACGATTTGTTAGTAGAGAGACGGATGTATTGAAAACAACTCGAACAGATTTACCAAATCCGATTTTAAGTATTGTTCCGCTTCTCGTTGTATTAATTATTTCTTTCACCTTCCATAATTCTTTAGGAACGTCAGCATTGATTATTGCGTTAACGGGCGGTATATTAGCAAGTTACCTAATCAACAGAAAGTTCTTTCAAAATTTTGGTGCAGCAGTAGGAGAAGGGGCAATGGGTGCTATTGTTGCGATTGCAAATACAGCTGCAGTTGTTGGTTTTGGGGGTGTCGTAAAAGCAACACCTGCCTTTGAATCTGCTGTGAAGGTTATGACGGATATTCCAGGAAGCCCATTAGTAGGTGGTGCTTTAGCGGTAGCAGTTATTGCGGGACTAACGGGTTCGTCATCTGGTGGACAAGCCATCGCATTACCTTTATTAGCACCACATTATTTAGATTTAGGAGTCAATCCTGAGGCGTTACACAGAACAGTTGCCATTTCTTCGGGGTCACTTGACTCGCTTCCACAAGGAGGATATGTTGTCACGACTATTCGTTCTATCTGTGGAGAAACACATAAAGATGCTTATCCAGCATTTGGTGCCTTAACAGTTGTAGTACCAGCATTAGGCGTTATATTAGCCGTAATTTTATTCTCATTAGGTTTGGGCATTTAAAAATATATGAAAATAGAAACCCAATAAATGATTAATCATTTATTGGGTTTCTAAGCCTGCAATAGTTTTATTTAAGCATAGCTAAATGTTAGTTAACGGTGCATCGTATTGGTTGTTTCATACTGTATATTTAACTTAATTTTGTTCAAGTCTCTATCAATTTTGGAAATTAACATATGTAATTCTTCATTTTCTGGAGCGTCAAACGTTTCCCCTCTTCGTTTGCATAAAGTCACTGTTTGATTAATTAATCGCAAACAGGATTTAATTAGAGCCAAATCAGTTTTGATTGCTTCTTTGTTTATAATGTCTATTTCATCCATTAATAATCACCCCTACAAACATAATACAATATTAGTGATAATTAACCAATTTCGTAAAATGAATATAATCCTTGGGAAATTCACATTTTGTTTTTAGTGAAAGCATGTCACCCATTCAAAGTTGGTTAAGCTAATCTTAAAGAGGGAGTGTTTTAATGTTTGGATGTAGTAGCTTATCAATAAATACAACAGATAAAAAAACATTATTTGCTAGAACAATGGATTTTACAATGGAACCAGATAGTAAAGTAGTTATTGTTCCACGTAAATATGGCATTCGATTGCTTGAAGAGAAAAATGAGGTAACGATTAGCAATCCATACGCGTTTATTGGCATGGGAAGCACGGATCTCGCATCTCCAGTTCTCTACGATGGTGTAAACGAAAAGGGGTTAATGGGAGCAATGCTTTACTATGCCACATTTGCGACATATTCGGATAAGCCGAAAGAAGGAACGAGAGGTATTAATCCAATTTATGTTGTTTCACAAGTTTTAGGAAGCTGTGTAACAGTCGACGATGTTGTTGAAAAATTAGGTGCTTTTACATTATTGACTGAAGCAAATAACATACTTGGCTTCGCACCACCACTTCACTATACTTTTACAGATGCTACTGGAGAAACGATAGTTATTGAGCCTGATAGAACAGGCATAACCATTCATCGCCAAACAATAGGGGTTATGACCAATAGCCCTGGATATGAATGGCATCAGACAAATTTAAGAGCTTATATTGGTGTCACACCTCACCCTCCACAAGACATTACAATGGGAAATTTGAAATTAACACCGTTTGGGCAAGGGGCAGGTGGGTTAGGATTGCCAGGTGATTTTACGCCATCTGCACGATTTCTTCGTGTCGCTTATTGGAAAAAGTATACGGAACAAGCGAAAAATGAAACAGAAGGGGTAACTGCCATGTTTCATATTCTATCTTCCGTTAATATTCCGAAAGGTGTTGTGTTAAATAAAGAGGGAAAGACGGATTATACAATTTATACTTCTGCAATGTGTGCCCAAAGCAAAAACTATTACTTTAAGCTTTATGACAATAGTCGAATTTCAGCTATTTCATTATTTGCAGAGGATTTGAATAGCCATGATTTAATTACATTTGAGTGGGATCGTAGACAGGATATCAAACAGTTGAATATAAAAAGCTGATAGTGGTCCAGTTCTCATTAATATAATGAGCAACTGGTCTTTTTTTAGTCTTTTAGTAACCGTCGCAACGCATTATAGCTAGCGATTGGATTTTTTAGTGGATGGCTAAAATAGCATTGTAGTGGCTGGTTCAAGACAAGCTAACTTACATTAATATATAATCTTTTAGCTTGTATAAAAATGCTAAAAGATGAAAGCATGTTTGATAGAATATTATGAGGTGAGTATATATGGATTGGAAACCTGATAGAAAAGCAAAAAAAGCTATCTATAAACAACTCGCAGAATATATTGAAAAGGGAATTGCAGATGGTACATTTCCACCTGATAAACCATTGCCATCGGAAAGATATTTGGCTAGTACATTAAACGTAAATAGAAGTACTGTCGTGCATGCATATGACGAATTAGAATCGTTGGGCCTAATTGACAGAACTAGAGGAAGCGGTACTACCATTAGTAAAGATATTTGGGGTATTACAAAAAAACGGATTCCAAGCTGGAACCGCTATATTGAGGCAGGTTCTTTTTTACCGAGTCTACCTGTAATGCAAAAAATAAGAAAAGAAGCAGTTGAACATAAATTAATTAATTTAGCTTCTGGTGAGTTGTCAGAGGATCTTTTCCCTAAAAAATTTTTAAGCGAAATTACTTCGACACGCTCCTTTATTGGAAGCTTAGGATACGATCATCCTCAAGGAAATGAAATTTTAAGAAGTACACTTTCAAAACATGTAAAAAGAAGTCGCGGAATTGAAACCAGCCCGTCTTCAATACTTATCACTTCAGGGGCGCAGCAAGCATTACATTTAATTGTCCAATGTTTGCTAAAGCCAGGAGACGCCATTGCTATAGAAGATCCTTCATATAATTACAATCTTCCTACTTTTAAATCAGCAGGCATTCAAATACATTATTTGCCTGTCGATAAGGATGGGATTAACCCAGAAGATTTGCAAAAACTATATAAAAAACACCGAATTAAAATGATTTTTCTAAATCCTTATTTTCAAAATCCGACTGGTTATCTATTGAATCAAAGAAAAAGAGAAGCGATTTTAGACATATCCTCAAAGCTAGGGATTCCTGTTGTAGAAGACGATCCATATAGTTTAACTGCTTTTTCAGGAGAGAAAATTTCAACCCTTAAATCATTGGATAGGAACGGCAATGTTTTATATATTAGTTCATTGTCCAAAATTGTAGCTTCAGGACTAAGAATTGGATGGATTATTGGTCCGACATCAGTAATTGAACGTTTATCCGATGCGAAGCAACAAATCGACTTTGGTCATTCTAGCTATACACAATGGATAGCGAATGATTTTTTAGAATCAGAAAATTTTCATACGCATATAAAAAGTTTAATTAAGGAATTAGAAAAAAGAAGAGATACAATTATTAAAAGCCTTGATACTTATTTAAAAGGGCTTGTGGAATATTCGATTCCGCAAGGTGGTATTCATATATGGTGTAAAATACTAAAAAGCTTTAATGAAACCCAATTACTTGAGGCATCTATTAAGCAGGGGGTCATCTATGCCCCAGGCTCTACATTAGGTTCCAAAGAAAGCTTTGTTCGTTTTACTTTCGCAAGGGAAGATGAAGAATCGATTGATGAAGGTATAAAAAGGTTTGCACAAGCACTACAAAGAGTATAGTTAATTGGATGACTAAAAATAACCAAGAGTGGATGGTTTAAACGATATAGAAAACCTATATGATTGTAATAAGGGAAAATAGCATCATCCCTTAAAAGTTCGAGCTGCTGATGAGAAAACTTAAGGCGGCTACCTTTTATTATATTTTATACCGCGTTCATTTTATGTTTTAAAGACATCGCCACTTAAGCTTAAAATGAAAGAAATAGAGCACTCCTCCAATCCTCAGGTTGGAGAGTGGCTCTGTTTTTATTATGTCACAATACTTTCATTTGATATTCAAAGCTTGTATGGTATGGTTTTGAATAGAGCAAAAAAATGATTTTAGTTTAGTTCCAAAATAAATGGATGGTCAAAAAACCCTCCAATTGGATGGTACGATTCACTATAATTCCTTTATCATTGAGAAGTGGATGATGCATCTAGGCATTTAGTGAAACGATGGCAATGAAGGTGATAAAATTATTTGCTATATATAAAAATAATAAAATGATTGAAAGAGTTGATATGCTATGACATGGGGTTTAGTTATTACAATCGTTATTGGATCTATTGTTAAATTGATAATGAGTCCGCCAAGTATCGTTGTGGGATGGACAGTAAGTAAATTTGAACTTCATAAAAAACTGGATTCAAAAGATGTGACGGTAACCTACAATGGAAAGAATTTAGAAGAAGAAGATAAAAATAGATTTACTGGCTATTTTAATGAGGCTTCCTTTTTAAAAAAGCATTATATCTTTCCAGGCAATGAAAAATTATTTTTAGAGCCAGAATCGAATGTAACGCCTTTTGTTATCAATGTAAATAAGGGCAAAAAAGAAGATATTCACTTTTTTGTTTTTAATTACGATAATCACGTGGATGTTGTGAAGAAATACAAAGAGAAAGTTGTTTCTTATAGTATAAGTTCTGAACATCTACAAAAATGGTCTACGTCTCCTAACGGATTAATTTAAAGGATAAATACCTAAACATAATATGGAATTCATGAAAAGGCACTTACTAAGTTGTAAGTGTCTTTTATTCTGTCGCCTCTAATAATTAGTACAAAAGAGAACGATACAATCTCAATCGATAGTGATTTTTCGAATAAACAACTGTCGATGACAGCAAGTTGTTGAAAACGACGAAGAAACAGGTTATTTTATATAGATAAATGAACTGATTTTCAAGGTGGAATAAATGAATTGATAGAAGATTTACTTGCGGCTTTCTTCCCTAATGGTAGTATTGCTTTAAATACACGAAAAATCGATAGAAATATTGAATTGTTAAAAAATGAATTTTGGTTCGAAGTTATTTATAATGAAGAAAAATATCGAAAGCAATTTTTCGTAAATAGAAAAGTAAGGAAATATTTGCAAAGTACACATCGTGTGAAAAGATTGATAAAGAAGGAAAAAGTTCAAAATGCATTTATAATCTTTTTAAATAATCAACTAGGACAATTTTAATATGGGGGAAACGAATATGCCAACGAAAGAGTTATCAATTGAGCAGCATGAGGAACTACTGAAAACGTTGCAAGACCGATTTGAGAAAAATATGGACCGCCATCAAGGTCTTGACTGGGCTAAAGTACAAGCTAAGCTAGAAGCTAATACGGAAAAACTATGGTCACTGAATGAAATGGAAGTGACAGGCGGTGAGCCCGATGTTGTCGAGTATGACAAAAATTCGGACGAGTACATTTTTTACGATTGTGCAACGGAAAGCCCTAAAGGTCGTAGAAGCTTTTGTTACGATCGTGAAGCATTGGAATCAAGAAAAAAGCATCAACCAGAAAATACTGTAATCGATTTGGCAAACGCTATGGGCATTGAACTTTTAACAGAGGACCAATATCGCAAGTTGCAGGAACTAGGAAATTTTGATTTGAAAACGTCAAGTTGGGTGCAAACACCTGACAATATTAGAAAACTTGGCGGGGCCATCTTTTGTGATCGTCGCTACGACACTGTCTTTATGTATCATAATGGAGCGGATTCCTACTATGCTGCAAGAGGCTTCCGTGGCTCGCTTAGGGTTTAATCATTTTGAGCTGTTGAGACAGCTCTTTTTTATTTTTTAAAATAGCAAATTGAACAGATAGTAAGGACGAATAGGATGAAAGATAAAAAGGAACGTTTGAAGGAATTGTTAGCTCTGCAAAACGAAAAAAGAAAGGAGGCGGAGGAACAAAGAGCCTATGAAATAGTTGTAGAGGTAGTAAATGAGTTGTTTCCAAATATTCGTTTTGAAGAGGAGGTAGCCATTTTATCAAAAGAAGCTTCTAAAAAAATCACCGATGATTTATTTGAAGAGTTCCCATTTTGTCACTCGGGAATTGACTGGACACGTATGTTTTACAAAACGATATTTTCTAACTTTGTTGACTATGAAAGTGCATTAGCAGAATTAGTGATGAAAAATCATAAAGAACAGCATACATATTGTTATATTATTGACTTGAATGCTCAACATGTGATTAAAACACAATTGGTTAACATCCTTCATAGAGTCGAGGAAGTGAGGCATTGGGATAAATATATTTATGCACCTCAAATTCAATTGGTTATGGAATTTCCTTCGAATGATATTGCAGTAGGATGGAAGAAATAAAATTGAGTAAATAGCAAAATAAAAATCAAACCAGTGACCAATGCAAAATTTACAATGGTGACTGGTTTCATTATAAGTATAAAAAATTTTTAGCTCGTCTATTTGAGTTACTTCATATCTAAATGAAAGGTGTCGGTGCAAGGATTAGATTAAAAGGGTTACCAGGCTGAGAGCAACCCTTTGTGTTAGAGAGGTGCATTACATTTGGATAATAGTATTAGCAATCATCTCCATTACTGATGAAAGTAGCGCCGACAATAATTAAAAGAATAAATAGTACAACAATTAGTACGAATGTTGAACCGTTATTGTTATTACCATAATCATAGTTATTTACTCCACAACAATTATTGTTCCAATTGCCTGCATTTCCGTAGTATCCCATGGAAAATTCCCTCCTTTCTTCAATGTATAATATGTATTTTGCAAAAAAGTGGGGGGGTGTTTATCCATTAAAAATTTAAACTAGTTATATTTTGTGGGAGAAAGAAAATCATTCGATTAAATTAGCAAAAATCATAAAATCGATAGAGGGCTTAAAATATCAGACATAGTAATACTGAATCAACAAATTACTATTACGTCAAAATATTTGAGTTTTACTAAAGATGATTTAGAAACGATAAATCATGCCTAGCCATATTAAGAAGAGGTAAATTAAATCCATTCAAGCGCTTCTAAATTAAAAAAACCACTCAACTTTCCGCAGGCACGATGTAAGACGCAACTTGCTTAAACGCGCTTTTTTGCGTCTTACGTTCCGTTGTACCGCAGAAGTCAAAGTGGATTTTTACTCGGACAAAAAAATTCAGAATTGTTTGAGTGACTGGCACTCCTTCGCTACCCAGTGATCTTTAGACACTTCCACAAGCTGTGTATTGTCTAGATTAAAACGATTGGTCATCAATTCTTCCTCTGACATGACCTGGCGTTTCTTCTGTTTTTCAATTGCTGGGTCTGGAATTGGAATAGATTGTAGTAGCATCTTAGTATAAGGATGCTGTGGGTTTGCATAGAGTTCTTCACTCTCCGCTAACTCCACGATTTTTCCTCCGTACATTACAGCAACACGATCACTAATATGCTTCACCATCGACAAATCATGTGCGATAAATAAATACGTCAATCCTAAGCGTTGTTGTAATTCTTTCAATAGGTCTACAACTTGCTTTTGAATCGAAACATCTAAGGCAGAGAGTGGTTCATCACATACAATAAAATTCGGTTCGACTGCTAAAGCGCGGGCAATACCAATACGTTGTCGTTGCCCACCACTAAATTCATGTGGATAGCGTAAAGCATGCTCCTTTTTTAAGCCTACTAGTTCGAGTAATTCTTCTATGCGTGTGCGTCGTTGCTCAGCGGATTTCGTTAATTTATGTACATCAAGTGCCTCCCCGATAATATCAAGCACCTTTTTTCGGGGGTTCAATGACGAGTACGGATCTTGGAAAATGATTTGCATATGACGACGCATACTCTTTAATTCATTTTTAGTTAAGCGAGTGACAGGCACCCCTTTATACAATACTTCTCCTTCTGTTGGTGCATGGAGCTGTAAAATCGTACGTCCTGTTGTTGACTTACCTGAACCAGATTCTCCTACGAGCCCCAGTGTCTCACCAGGATAAATACGGAATGATAAATCATCTACTGCTTTTAAAATTTCCCCTTTCTTTAAATCGAAATGCTTGGATAAATTGCGTACTTCTATTAGCGGTACATTTAAATCAGTACCATCTTCGATATTAGGTGGCTGTTTTGGTTCTTTCTTTTCATGCAGCTTTGGTAGCGCGTTTAATAGCTTCTTCGTATAGGAATGCTGCGGATTCGCAAATATCTCTTCCGTAGTTCCTTCCTCAACAATTTCTCCCTCTTTCATGACAATGACACGATCACACATACCTGCAACAACACCTAAATCATGTGTAATTAAAATAATAGATGTTCCAAGACGCTCTTGCATTTGCTTCATAATACTTAAAATTTGAGCTTGAATTGTAACATCTAGCGCAGTAGTTGGTTCGTCGGCAATTAAGAGGGAGGGGTTGCAGGCAAGGGCCATCGTAATCATGACACGTTGACGCATACCACCACTAAACTCATGTGGATATTGCTGATAACGCTCCTCACTATTTTTAATGCCAACTAATTTTAATAATTCAATCGTTTTTTCGTATGCTTCCTTTTTAGACATTTTTTGATGCTTCATTAAGCCTTCAGCAATTTGCTCACCAACGCGAATTGTTGGGTTCGTAGATGTCATCGGGTCTTGGAAAATCATACTAATATCTTTTCCTCGGATTGCCTCCATTTGCTTTTCAGATTGCGTCACCAAATTTTCCCCTTGGAATAGGATTGTACCTGACTTTAAAAATGAGGGAGGGGATGGGAGAAGACGCATAATGGATCGAGCCGTAACACTTTTACCGCTTCCCGATTCTCCAACAATGCCAACCGTTTCACCTTTATTGACGTAAAAGTTTACGCCCTTTACAGCTTCAAATTCGGTTTCTCCTGTAATAAAAGAAACGCGTAAATCTTGTATTTCAAGAATTTTTTCGCTCATCGAATGCTCATCCTTTAATAAATTTCAAATATTCTTATTGACGAACTGTAGTCGTTCATACATACTATACTATACAGGTAGGTATTGTACAATATACGCAAGGAAAGTAAATTATCTCATTTTATTTTCATACCTTACTACTATAGTAAGCGAAGAAAGGAGGAAATACATGAATAATTTTCTGAATATTAGCAAGTTTAAAGAAAATTATTATTTTAAGCGAATTTTTAATGAAATGACAAGAAGAAATAGTTATTCTTTTGTGTTATTTTTACTAGGATTTCCAGTGCATATTGTTACATATTTTTTATATTTGTTAAAAAAAGATAAACATTCATATGCTCAATTGTTTGCACAAACGAAAGAACATTTTATTTCGCAAGGGAAACTCCAAGCATGGGAAGCGGAATATAGACAGCAGGAACAAACGAAGGCAGCATTTTTTAATAAATCGCTGAATGAGCAGCAACTTGCATCGGTAGTTAATCAACTAACTGAACAAAAGCTTACTAGAGAAGTAGAAAAGAAACTAGAAAGTGAAAGTATTGCAAAACAATCTTACAAAAAGTATTTTAGTGAACTACTTGAAAAGCCAATTTTTTTAGCTGTGTCATTTATTCCTGGTGTTTTAATGTATTGTTTCTTAATTTTATGCAGTAATGCGTTTAGTCGATTTATCGTTGAACGTTTATTCCAAAGTGCATTTGTCATTGTTGGTGTGGCGACATTAGTATTTACGATTTTATATTTATCGCCGTTTGATCCAGCACGTAATTTGCTAGGTATCGAGGCAACACCTGAACAAGTCGCGAATTTTAATAAAATTTATGGATTAGATCAGCCCTATTTAGTACAGCTGTGGCATTCCTTATCTGGACTGTTTACGTTTGACTTAGGAAATTCATTTGAAGGTAAAGAAAATATTACGCAAAGTATTATGAATAAGTTTCCAGTAACATTGGAAATTGCGCTGTTTTCATTATTAATGGCGGTGGCAATCGCAATACCTGTTGGAATTATTTCAGCGGTACGACCGAATTCATTTGCAGATTATGCGTTTATGTTTATTGCACTTATTGGTTTATCGATACCAAGCTTCTGGCAAGGGCTCATTTTTATTTTAACGTTCTCATTAAAATTACAATGGTTCCCTGCTACTTATAATCCTAACAATTGGTTATCTATTGTCATGCCAGTTGTTGTATTAGGTACTTCTATTACAGCGTCGATTGCACGAATGACAAGATCAAGCATGCTCGAAGTAATTCATGAGGATTATATTATTACAGCAAAAGCGAAAGGGTTGAGTGAGCGTAAAGTCATCACAAAGCATGCGATTCGCAATGCGATGATTCCGATTGTTACCGTAATAGGCCTTTTATTTGGCGGTATGCTCGGTGGCGCTTCTGTGACTGAAAAAGTATTTAATATTAGTGGTATCGGTAGTTATATAGTAGATAAACAATTTATTCCTGATATACCTGCCATTCTAGGTGGGGTTGTCTATATTGCCATTACTATTTCGATAGTCAATATGGTGATTGATGTGCTATATGCGTTCTTTGATCCACGCATTCGTTCAAAAATGAAGAAATCTTAGGAGAGGGTATATTGTGAAATTCATATCGAATGTAAAGCTGCTTTTGAAAATAACGCAAGAATATGTCAATGCACAGTTTACTATTGCCTTTTCTGCTATTTTTTCAGTGCTGTTTTTACTAAATAGTTTTGATTTTGCTAATGGCGTGTGGCGACCTTATGTCCTTGCGATATTTGTCATTTATGCCTGTACGACATTATATATATGGTTTACAACGTTACAAATTAAAAAGGATTTAGCTAAAGAACGAGAAATTCAAACACGAACGCGTCTGCTTGCTTATCCATTAATGCTCACAGTTTTAGTAGGTAATGTATTTGCAGCAGGCTTTGGCTTTATGCTAGCAACGAAAAATAAAACAGCAGAATATACCTTTGCTGTCTATGCGTTGATTACGCAGATTTTTATACTTCTTATTTCGGCATTAAATTTATTTAAACCATATGTCGTGGATACATTTTTATTAGCGATGGGTGCATTTCTATTACTCGCAGTCCTTTATGCGGTGATGGCGGTACTTGTAGCGCGATACGTTACAGTAAGCGATGCTCCTAAATGGATGATACCACTTGGTGTAATATTGCTTTTACCAGCGCTAACAGGAAATCTTTTCTCATTCCTGCTCGGCTGGACATTAATTAAAAAAGCACGAAATACGGATCCATCCGCTGTTGAAAAATGGCAAAAAATATGGAATAAAATATTACGTAATACGATGGCTGTTTTCGGCATGTTCTTCATTATATTTATGTTCTCGCTATCAGTCGTTAGCTCATGGACATTTGATTACGATTTTGCCGTGCAAAATAATTATAGTGCGTTATTACAAACACCTTCTTTGGATTATCCGTTAGGGACAGATAACTTTGGTAGAGATTTATTTTCAAGAATCGTGTTTGGTGCTCAAATCTCTTTAATAGTTGGGTTCTTTTCAACTATCATCCCTGCTGTAATAGGAGGCGCACTTGGTGCATTTTCAGGCTATTACGGAAAAAATACAGATAACATCATTATGCGTTTGCTCGATATTTTGTATGCGATCCCAGGTATCTTACTGGCGATTGCGATCATTGCAGCATTTGGCGCAAACACAGTGAATTTAATTATTGCATTGAGCGTAGGGGCGATCCCGACATACGCAAGAACGATGCGTGCGAATGTTATGCAAATTGCCAATTTTGAATTTGTAGAATCAGCAAGAGCACTCGGTGTATCAGATGCTGCCATTATTTTTAAGCATATCGTACCGAACTCTCTCGCTCCGATGATAGTAAAAGCAACTTTGACAATTGGCGGCGCGGTTATTTCAACTAGTAGTTTAAGCTTTCTTGGACTGGGAATCGAGCCACATATACCAGAGTGGGGCAATATTTTAAAAGTAGGCAGTACGTATTTAGAAACTAATTCTTATGTAGCCATTTTCCCAGGATTATGCATCATGCTACTCGTCTTATCGTTTAACTTTTTCGGCGATGGGTTACGTGATGCACTTGATCCTAAAACAAACTAATTTATAAATTGGAGGAATAGAGAGATGAACAAAAAATTATTTACACTTGCTGCATCAGCAACTGTTGCGGCGGTCGCTTTGGCAGGGTGTGTAGAAACGAAATCGAATGTTGAAAATAAAGGTGATAAGTCAGATACAGCGAGCACAAAACCCGTTATTGAAGTGCTAGGTATGGCAGCACAAGAGCAGGATATGAATATTGTGCGCGATCAGCTAGTGAAAAATGGCTTTGATGTAAAGTTAAATATTCAACCAGACTTCGGTTCCTACTCAGCACAAAAGGATGCTGGGAACTATGATGTGGCCATTTCTAGCTGGACGACTGTAACTGGAAATCCAGACTATGCAGTACGTGGCTTATTTAAAACTGGTGGAGATTATAGTGTGACTGCAGATGAGACAGTCGATAAATTAATTGATGAGGCAAGTACTTTAACAGGCGATGCTGCAAAAGAGAAATATAAAGAGCTTGAGCAAGCATTAGTATTTGATAATGCATATATTGCACCGTTATATATTTCTCAAAAATTCCAAGGTATTTATTCGAAAAAAGTAAACCCAGATACTGTGCGATTACCAAAATCACGTGCTCAAGCATGGGAATCAATTGCATTTAATGATGCTGGCAAAAATGCAACGGACACATTAGTATTACATCAATCAATAGGCTCATTAACGTCTCTTGATCCGATTAAAGGGAATGACGGTTCGATTAATACATTAAATACAAATATGTATGTTCGTTTAGTGAATTTATCTGATACAGATGAAGTAGTATCGGATGGTTCATTATCATATAATCATGCTATTTCTGAAAATAACCAAGAGTACTATTTCGTGCTACGTGATGATATTAATTTTGCTAAAGTGGAAAATGGCAAAGCAGTAGATACTGGTGATGTAGTATCGGCTGAAGATGTTGTATTCTCATTAGAACGTGCGAAAGACCAAAATTCGGTACCAGATCACCGCACATATTCAATTCATGAAAATATTGATTCCGTAGAGATAGTTTCAGATATTACTTCACTTGAATCTGTGAAAACAGCTGACGGAAAATCGGTTTTAGATGAATTATCAGATAAACTACCAGCAGCAATTGCGCAAGTTGTAACGGATGAAGCAAGTGTCGACAATGCAGCAGGTAAATATCAAGTTGTGAAAATTACAACGCCAAATCCGTTCCCGCAAGTGCTAAATTATTTAGCGCACCAATCAGGCGGAATCGTCTCTGAAGCGGCGGTTAAAGCGGTTAATACGTTTGACGTAGCAAGCTATGATCCAAATGTAAATGTTGCATATGGTGACCAAGCAACTGTTACAGAAGGGGCAACATATGCAAACCATTTAGCTGCATCTGGTCCTTACATTTTAGTGCAAAAAAATGATTACGAAGCAACATTTGTCAAAAACCCTGCTTACCAAGTTGGTACAGACAACGAGCCGAAAATTAATAACATAAGTGTTCGCTTTATTGAAGATAATGACAGTGCGCTATCTGCACTTCGTAATGGTGAAATTGACGTATTACAATCCGTACCAGAAACTAAAATTGATGTAGTAAAAGGCGATGCCAACTTAACATTAAAAACAGCTGATAGTAATGCAGTCTCTTATTTACTCGTAAATCCAAAAGGTCGCGAAGTATCGAAATCAGTAGACTTACGTAAAGCAATTCTATACTCTATCAACCAAGATGAATTTATTAGCTATTATCAAGGTAATAAAAAACCAGCAGTATCAACAGTTTCTCCACTTGTTGACACGGGCTTAAAGCTAACAGCAGATAGCTCAAAAGTGAAAGAATTTTTAAGCGCTTATAAAGCTAGTAAATAAAGTGTCAGGCACATAAATGGAAGCACTTCAAATCCTAATCTAAAGGTTTGAAGTGCTTTTTTTTGAGTGTCAGGCACTTTTTGTTTAAATTTGGAACTTAAACCAAGTTTAGTCGTATATAAAGTAAAAGAATAAAAGGAGAGTTGTATATGCGAAAGAAAAATTACATCATTTTAATTGTAACATTGGTTGTGGAAGCGATTATTACGTACTTTATTGCATCATTTTTCTCCGTTAGATTTATCGAAATAATGTTCTTTATTGGCTTTGCAATTGCTGGCGGTATTTTTTACTTTTCGAGTAGTGGTGGTCCAATGGCTAGATTCAATGAAGTGGCAGTGACTGCTCAAACAGGTATTATGCTGAAAAGTGAGCAATATATCGCGAAGAAAGGCCCAATATTTTTTGCCTCCGTACTATTTTGCTTAATTGGGCTAGTTTTCTTTCTCCTCCTTATTGCAGGTATCATCCCACCTAGAGAAATTTAAATCTTGTTAGCTAGCAGCAAGCTTCCGACTGAGGAAAGCTCTCTGCAAATATGGACGCCCTTTTCATCTTTTAATGATTGAAAGGGCTTTTTTGTTACAACAGGATTAAAGGGAATACATAAATAACCCCACAGCGATTTTTAATCAACGAAACGATTAAATTGCATAATATTTGGAAAGTACTGTATGTAAAAACGTTGGAGTTGATAAGCTTGGAATTTATTAAAGATAAAGAGCTTTACTGTTATAGCTGTCGTAAAAAGACCGTCTTTACATGTAAAGATGGGCATCATAAAAGTGGTGTAGAAAGCCATTGCAGTGAATGTAGTGGCATTTGGTTTGAATGGCAAAATCGAGCGGTCGAAAGAGAAATGGAAAAATGGGTTGAATATAACCAAAGAATCGTCAATTAATACAAGCGCTACACAATTTTTGTTATTGTGTATTGTAATTTATTATATTTATAGAAAGATTTTACCTTAAATTATTGCGATATTTTGCTTAAAAGTGATACAAATTATCCAAAAAGCTCACTTACTTAGAACTTAAGGCTTTCGAATATAGACTATGTCCGATTTAGTTGTATATAATGGAATAAAGTTAAAGTGTGAAGGTGATATATTTGGACGACATAGTCATAACAGGATATGGCATTAAAGCTCCTGGAATTTTAGATAAATTTAGCTTTTTAAATATATTAGAAAAAGGTATTTGTACGCAGAGCATTTTAAACAATGCTCATCAGCCTCACACTAATATCGTAGCGGGTTTGATTGAAGAAAGTTTCAAGGAGATAAATGGGGTAAGTTATCATCGTCATCCGCGTTCTGTAAGAATGGCGATTGCTGCTGCATTGGATGCAGCTGAAATGTCAAATTTAGATGATTTTAAACCACATCGTATTGCAGTAATTATGGGTACATCCGCTGGAGCAATACTTGAAATCGAAAAATATGCTACTGCAGCTTTTGATTTAAGGCAATTTCCCATTCATGGAGTTTCCCTTGTGGATACGCACACACTTTCAAGCTCTGTTGCCGAAGCAATCGGTTCGTGTGGTTCTGCATTTACAGTAACAACAGGCTGTAGTGCTAGTTTGGATGCTATATTAATAGGGAAACAGCTATTAGAATCTGGAAGTGTTGATGCCTGTATTGTGGGTGGAACTGAGGCTCCTTTAGGCCAATGGACAGTTAATGGCTTTAAAAAAATAAGATCACTTTCGCTAGAAAGTTCTATTGAAAAAGCTGGTGTGCCGTTTTCAACTCAGCATCGCGGCTTTGTATTATCCGAGGGAGCTGGGGTAATGGTTTTAGAGCGTAGACAATCAGCCGTCAGCCGTGGACAGAAAATTTACGGTAAAGTTGAACGTGTGATTTCAAGAAATGAAGGACAAAAACTATTAAGCTCTGATATCACTGGTAGACATATGCTGGACGTTTTTCAAGAAACAGTCGGAGATACTATACCAAGCTATATAAACAGTCAGGCGCTAGGGATAGAGGTAAATGATCAGATAGAACGCTTTACTCTTAAAGAAACATTTGGCTCTAAAGTACCTATTACGTCTATTAAAGGAATGATAGGGCACACATTTGGTGCAATGGGTGCGATGCAAATTATTGCATCTTTATTATCAATGGAATACGGGTTTATACCTCCAACGATTAAAACCTCTGGGCATGGGTTTGAAGACATACCTATTGTTTATGAAACTAGACATCAAGCGGTAGAGTCTGTATGTATTACTACTCATGGGAGTAGCGGGAATAATGCTTGTCTATTACTGACACATACATAGGAGGCTCTTTATATGTTTTTTATATTTTTAATTTTATTATCATTTATTCCCGTTTGTGTTGGCATTACAATTTTAGTGTTATTTAAAAAAAATAAACTTTCTAAAATTATTTTTCTATTCTTAATTTTAGCCTCATTTTGGCACATCGATGTTTCGTTTTTGTACGCATATCGACTGTTTAGTGAAGAGACGATAATGTTCTTTTTCAAGCTGTTTCGATTTGGGTCTATTATGTTAACACCAACAATCTTTTATATAGGTTATACGATTGTACAAGAAATACTACCCATTGAATATCAAAAAAAGTGGGGGTATCTTGTTAATCGAACAACCGTCATTATATCTTATGCATTTGCATTACTTGGTTACATAATCGGATGGAGCTCTAAGGGCATTAGTCAATTAGAACTTATTCAAATGGATACGAGCATATTTTATTTTCCAGTAGATGGCGAGCTCTCATGGATTTTTAATTTTAATGTCCTTCTTTTTATAGTTTGTATCATTATTAGTTTATTGATTAGTTTAGATGTACAAAACAAGAATGAACGTTCATTTTTGTTTTATTTTAATATTTTCACGTCCATTGGGTTTGCTATTGGCTACTTAAATATGTTTCCTAATACAAGATTGTACCCAAGTTCGATTGCTGTTTTAGTCTTTGCTATTTCGATCTTAATTCTTTCAAGCAGAATGCATCTTGAAATCGTAAAAACTATGAATAAAAAGCTTTATGAACAAAAACAGTTTTTATTTAAAGTTATTGATTTAAATCCGAATTACATTTATGCACAAGATGAAAATGGTCGTTATACTTTAATGAATAAATCCTACGCACAGTTAATGGGTATGAGCTTTCAAGATATGATTGGAAAAACAGATACTGATTTACTCATTGATTTGACTAATGAGGAAGAGTGCTTTGATCTTGAGAAAGACATGTTCAAGCTACCAGAAAAACATTTCATAAAAGAGGAAGCCATTACAGCTGCATCTGGGGATGTTATATGGGTACAAACGGTTAAAGTACCGATTCAATTACATGATAGTTCTACGTTACTTGCTGTTTCAACAGATATTACTGAACGTAAGCAATATGAAGATGAAATTAAATTCCAAGCGAATCATGATGCTTTAACAGGATTACCGAATAGAAGAATGTTCAATGATGATTTAATTGCCCTTTTAGAAAAAGCTAAAATCGAGGGCAGTGACAATGCAATATTATTTTTTGATTTAGATCGCTTTAAATATATTAATGATAGTCTTGGACATGATGTAGGCGATTTATTATTAGTAGAAGTTTCAAGACGGATTGAAAGGTTACTAGAAGAAAAACATCGTAAGGCAAACATTTATCGTCTCGGTGGAGATGAATTTACAATTTTACTTCCTTATTATGATGCGAATGAAAGTGAAGCGTTTGCTAAGGACTTATTGGCACAATTTATTTCAGGCTTTTGGATAGATGGTAGTGAGTATTTCATTACACCAAGTATAGGAATTAGCACGTTCCCGAATGATGGCTATGATGCCAATACATTAATTAAGCATGCAGATACAGCCATGTACTATGTAAAAGAAAGAGGGAAAAATAACTATCAATTATTTACTTCCGAAATGCAACAACATTTCTATCGTAAAATGATGATTGAAAAACAATTACGTACTGCACTAGATAATGATGAATTTGAACTTTATTATCAGCCCATTATAGATGTAAGAACGAATGAAATCATTGGTATGGAATCTCTCATCAGATGGAACAATGCGGTACTTGGTCAAGTAACACCAGACGAATTTATTTCCATTATGGAAGAGACAGGAATGATTATTCCTATCGGTAAATGGGTAATGAATACGGCAATTACCCAAACTGCACGTTGGCACAATGAAACAAATAAGGAATTGAAAATAAGTATAAATGTTTCAGTAAAGCAGTTACTTGAATCATCGTTTGTAGAAAATGTCCAAATGGCTATTGAGAAAGCAGAATTGGATGCGTCCTATATTGTATTAGAGATAACGGAAAGTATCGCAATGTATGCAGAGTCGATGATTGAAAAATTATGTGCATTAAAAAAACTCGGTATCAGTTTATCGATGGATGATTTCGGAACAGGGTATTCATCCCTTAGTTATTTAAATAAATATCCTCTTGATTCCTTGAAAATTGATAAATCATTTGTCATTGGCATGAATCAAGATGATGAGAACAAGGCACTCGTAAAAACCATTATAGCGATAGCCAAACAACTCGATTTGAAAGTGATCGCTGAAGGCGTAGAAGGTAAGGAAGAATATCACTTCTTGGCTGAGATTGGCTGTGATTATGCGCAAGGGTACTTATTTAGCCGTCCACTCCCTGTTGCAGAATTTAAAGGGAAATGGCTTTCAGTGAACTGATGTATTACGCCAATGTAGATTTATTAAAGTAATAATTGTTAGCGAGGCTTTCTCTTACTGAGGAAGCCTTTGCTTTTTAATAACTAAAGATAGTTTAGAAGGAGCGGTAGAAGTGAAGAAAAAGTGGATTGTTTTAATTACTTTCATTATGTGTATAAGCTTCCAATCAATTACTGAAGCAAAAGTAATATGGGATGGAGCGGAGATTACAAAAGGACAAACGGGTAAATTAACATTTTCTAATGACGTGAAAATATATAAAAAAAATGCTGACGGTACGTTTGTTTCGCTTATTGTAAAAAAAGGAGAGTTTTATCGCGTTTATGGCCATGAGTATTCGACTGTTGGCAAAGTATATAACATGAGTGGTGGCTATCGTGTACAAGCAACGGATTTAGTTATTTACAAGGAAGTGCCGTTAGCTATTCAACAACAAGTATCTGGGGGGAAGTTTACTGTAGGAACACCCATTTTTGCTAATTCAGCAAAAGGCGTTTCTATTAAAGAAGCCCCGAATAGTTCAGCAAAAACTATTATGCATACACCCTATGGGGCTGTTTTTAAAGTGGTCGAGCTAAGTGGTGATTATGTCAAAGTAGAATACAATCCAAGAACTGATACGACAATCGATTATATATGGGGATTTGTACCTCAAGACTTTGTTTCGAATTTACCTGAAGGCACAACCCAATATGTAAAACAGATCGTTGATTTATCGGTTCGTCCTGGGTGGCAAAGTCAGTCATTAAAACCTGGTATATCGGTTGCAGTCTATTTCACAACAGCAGATGGTCGTGCATATGTGTCATCAAATAAAATATATGGATATCTCCCTGCTAGTGCTTTATCAAAGACGCCAATCGTTGATAAGGAACTGCAAACTTTAACCGAACCGTCGAGCTTATTATTTGATGCAACGAAAAAGGTTTCCTTATCAGAAACAGCACCAGATTACTATTTAGCCGAGTTTTCACCGATTACTAGTAATCGTTGGCAAGGACATATGCAACTTGTAAATGACGACGAAATTAGCGGTGGCAAACAAATAGAAGGTGAACTAAGCTACACGCTTGTAAATAAGAAGCTAATGTATCATTTAGAAAGCGAACTACACAATCATAATATTGCGATTCAGTTCCCGCTAAAAGTAAATGATACAATTTATGTCAACGGCCAACCGCAAATGGTCACAAAAATTTATGACCAAAGGGATTTAAATATTAGAGGTAGCTATGAAACATTTAAAAATGTTGTAATCGCAGGTGACTACATTATTGCGAAAGGTTTAGTAAAGGGTCGTTACGATTATTGGATTCAATCGTAGCGTGGTCTATTAGGAAAGTCATTGTTTTAAAAGAAGTGTTTCTGATTGAACGAAAACGCTCTTATAGTAAAAAGTTGAATTAGCAAAAAAATTGAAATATTCGGAATGAGAATTTATAATATTTACAAGTATTTTATGGGAGGGATTTTTTATATGAAACAAAAAATATGTATTTTGTTATCATTAAATCTATTGCTTTCCACTTTCTTACCAATGTTTAATTATGTTGGAACGAGCTTGTAGAGGATCTTGGAGACAGTAAGGTGTGAAGACAATAAATGATATATCGATTTTTATTGATACTAGCTACATTAATCTTTATATTTAATTTATATGTCCTTCCAACATTTTTTTCCATTGAACAAGACCGTACGGGTACTTTTATTGGTTTAATGATAATCATAGGTATTATCAATCATTTATTAAAAAATAAAGATAAAAATTAAGATACTGTGCAGCGCCTTTCAATAGAAATGCTGCACAATTTTTTTATGTTTCAGCTATTTTTATTGTACGAAATGTCTATTTTATGTATTTAAATTGAAAAAATTGTTCAAAAAAAACAAAAAGATGCGCTCATTGACCAAATTAATGGTACAGTTAGAAAGTATATTTTAAAAGTGAGTAGGAGACAAAACATGATAGAAATTAAAACATCTCCATTAAGCGATGGAGAATTCAATAGAGGGGTATTTGCTACATGCGATATCCAAAAAGGAGCGCTTTTGCATGAAGCTCCAGTCATTTCTTATCCAAATGAACAGCATCAATACATCGAGCAAACATTGCTTGGGGATTATGCTTTTGAATATGGAATAGGACAATCTGCTATCCTTCTTGGCTATGGCATGCTGTTTAATCATTCTTATGAACCGAATGCAACATATGAGATTAATTTTAGAAACCAAACATTCGATTTCTTTGCTTATAAGGATATTAAAGCTGGGGAAGAAATTTTAATCAATTATAATGGCGATGTAGATAATCAAGATCAGCTATGGTTTAACGAGGAATAACAGAGATTTACATGCCCCATATAAAAAATTTGTATGGGGTTTTTTTCATACTATGCGGAGTCGAAGAAGTTTTTTATATAAGTGCTAGACAAATGAGATTTTATATTATATAATGAATTCAATAACATCGTTTGCAAAGAAACAATAATTCACATGTTACAAAGAGTAATCGTGTTTTGTTCGGTACTTTTTGTAATATGTGAATTTTTTTCTTTTGAGGAAATCGGATATTATTAAATACAATTAATGGAGGTCATTTAAATGACACAACAAGGTACAGTAAAATGGTTTAACGCAGAAAAAGGTTTCGGTTTCATCGAAGTAGAAGGCGGAAACGACGTATTCGCTCACTTCTCAGCAATCCAAGGTGAAGGTTTCAAATCACTTGACGAAGGTCAAAAAGTTGAATTCTCAGTAGAAGAAGGCCAACGTGGACCTCAAGCTACAAACATCGTAAAACTTTAATTTTTAATTAAACGAACGATATCTAACTGTAGGCAAACTCAAATTTGAGTGTGCCTACAGTTTTTTTGTCGGTTTAATTTATATAATAAAGAACTTTTCTTTTTAAGTCGTTTACAAGCCCGTATGTAAATTTTTAATAACTATAGGACACTTTTATCTAACATCGGGTAAAAAGGTAATAGAAAGCATGGGAGGTGGCTTAAAATGAGCCTCAGGATATTTCTAAAATTAAAATGACTTATGACAAAGTATTTCACATCATGCCGAATATATTTGTTTGTATTTCCTCTCTTTAGGATAGACTGAAATCAAAAGTAAGGGAGGGCATACAATTGTTACAAATTGAATCTAATATTGTCGGTAAAGAAATTACCTTTGGTTATTTACGTGATCAAATCGAAAGACATGGTTTTACAATTGGAGGCAATTGGGAGTATCACAAAGGGAGCTTTGATACAATTTTATCGAGCGAGGGGGGCGAAACAATTTATTTACGTGTACCTTTTATCGTGACACAGGGTGAACTAGATTTTTATGATGCACAAATCCGCTTTCAAAACCCTTTTGTTATTAAACATGTTATAAACGTGGGATTAGATTATGATGAAGGCTCATTGCTTGATGCGACAGGGGCTAGTCAATTCCAAACACCGCTTGATAATGATGGTCATATACATGACAAAAGCAAATGGATACAAGCTGGTGAAAAGGTAGTGGCTGATAAAGTTCTTCCTTATTTTCACTAGCCTTCGCACCCATATTATTACGTAGTCACACTTTTAATAAGTAGTGGCTTTTATTATGTTTAAAACACAAGAAGCCTGCAGCTGAAAAATCTTTGCTATTTTGTTCCTTCATAGTAATAAAGAGCGTGATTTTGATAGAGATTATCCACACCACCTATATAATACGGCATTCTAATGCTGGCAAGATCGCTAGGTGCCCACTCAATGAGTGAAATTTCATCAGGTAATGTTATTTCCTCCTCACCTTCTACTATTTGCGCTTCAAAAGTGAAAAACAAAGCATGATGATTCCGACCCGTAAATTTTGCCTCATTAACTGAAAGTAACTTCCCTATTTCAACAATATAGCCTGTTTCTTCTTTAACCTCGCGGATTGCTGCTTCAAATAGTGTTTCACCTGCTTCAACTTTTCCTCCAGGAAGCGACCAATGACCTTCGTGATTATGAACCATTAAAATTTGATGATTGAGGTTTTTAATGAATGCATAGACAACTTTTACTTCTTCCATAATGCTCTCCTTTTTATATCATTTTTTGGTTAAATATGTACATAATAGTTTATTGGTATTTAATTAGGAAGTAAATATATCATGTACGATTAACATAAGAATTTGCAAGTCGACGAAATAACTTTAAGAAAGAGGGTTAGCAATTGAAGAAAAGAATTATTTTTTTGTTTTTAATAATGATTTTGGCGTCTGGCTGTTCCTCAAGTTCACAACAAAAGCCTACAATGCATAAGCAGGAGAATGTTACAGATAATCTAGAAAGCAATAAGAACATAGAAGTAATCGCTGATAATTTAAACATACCATGGGCTATCGAAAAATATAAAAATATGTTTTACGTTACGGAGAGAGCTGGGTATATTGTAAAAATTAAAGAAGGAGAAATAGAGAGACAACATGTCAAATTGAAAAAGGAACTAGCGACAGCCGCTGAAGCAGGATTATTAGGGTTTGTACTTGCTCCTGATTTTTCTGATTCAAAACTTGCGTATGCTTATTATACGTATGTCAATGGAAATAAGCAGTTTAATCGGATGGTGACACTTCGACAAGAAGAGAATGTTTGGAATGAAGAGCATTTGCTCATTGATGAAATAGTAAGTGGTACCTTTCATCATGGAGGGAGACTTAAAATTGGGCCGGATGGTAAGCTTTATGCAACAGTGGGGGATGCGTTGCAACCTTCTGTAGCGCAAGACCTGTCTGTATTAGAAGGGAAAATTTTACGAATTAATTTAGATGGAACGATTCCTTCTGATAATCCATTCCCAAATTCATTTGTTTATAGTTATGGACATCGCAATCCGCAGGGACTGACGTGGTCGTTAGACGGCACATTATTCGCAAGTGAGCATGGCAATAGCGCCAATGATGAAATAAACAAAATAGATGCAGGACAAAACTATGGTTGGCCGATCATTGAAGGGATTGAGACTCGACAAAAAATGATGTCACCGTTGTTTACATCAGGAAGTAGCAACACGTGGGCTCCTTCGGGCATCGATTATTATGACAATAAATTGTACGTTGCTGCGTTAAGAGGAGCGGCTGTTTGGGAATTTGATCTTAAAACGAACAGCCAAAGGGAAATGATAGCAGGGCTGGGGAGAATTCGAGATGTTTTCGTGGACGAGCAATATCTTTATTTTGTAAGCAATAATACAGATGGACGTGGGAATCCACTAAATAATGACGATAAACTATATCGAATACCATTATGATATAATGATTTTGAAAACGTTGAATTGGTTGGAAAAGATGAGGGGGGAAAGATAGCTATGAATTATAAGACAATCGCAGTAGCTATAGATTTTTCAAAACAGTCATTAAAAGCCTATGATCGAGCTATAAAATTGGCAATTGAGTATGGGGCAACATTACAATTAGTGAATGTCATTGACACGAAGTCGTTCGGAGCTGTTACGGCATATGACTTGAAGTATGCTGAGAAATTAAAAGAAGAGAATTTTACCAGAATAGAGAAGTTAAGAATAGAAGCTCAAGCAGCAGGTGTAACGGAAGCATTAGCTAATGTAGAAACTGGTTCGCCGAAAAGTATTCTTACACAACTTCCAACTGTAGATTTACTTGTATGTGGTGCAACGGGGTTAAATCAAATAGAAAAGATGGTACTTGGTTCAGTAGCAGAACGAATCGTCCGATTAGCATCATGTGATGTATTGATTGTTCGCTAATTTAAAAAATAATCATCTTAACAAAGCTAGTGACAATTAATTTTGGAACTCGGAAGCCAATCTTCGAAATTTCGAAGGTTGGTTTTTTGCTAGATTCAAATAAAAAAGACCGAGAAAATGAAATCATTTTCTCGGCTCTTTTGATTAGTAACCCCAGATCATTGCAAATAATGTACCAAGGACTGTCACAGCAGCTACGAATACTGAATATAAAATTGTTGTATATAATGTTTTTTTATCTTCAGATTCACCGATGTGCATGAATAATACTAATTGAACAGTTGCTTGTGCAAGTGCAGTTACTAATAGGATAGCAAATGCCATATTGTAAGACATATCAAATTTCACAACTGCTAAAGCGATAACTGTTAGTAATAGTGAGAAGCCGAAGCCCATCACGTGTTGTTTTGGGAATAGTTCCTTCATTAGCTAATCAGTCCTTTCAAGTAGACGAAGCTGAAGATGAAAATCCAAACAACGTCTAGGAAATGCCAGTACAGTGAGAAAATAAACGCTTTGTTAGCCGTTTGTGGGTTTAAGCCACGTCTTGCTACTTGGATTAAAATTGCAACACCCCAGAAGAAACCAAATGTTACGTGGGCACCGTGCGTACCAAGTAAAGTCATTAATGAAGATAAAAATGCACTTGTTGTAATTGTTGCACCTTCATGAACATAAGTGACGAACTCATCAATCTCAATACCTAAGAAGCCAAGACCTAAGATAAGTGTAATGATGAAAAATGTCATCATTGCTTTTTTGTTGCCAAGACGCATAGCGTGTACGCCAAGACCGATTGTAAAACTACTTGCTAGAAGTAAAAATGTTTCTAGTAATACTGGTGTTAACTCGAAAATCTCAGCACCGTCTGGGCCGCTACCTGTACGATTGTGTAGCGTGAAATAGACAGCAAAGAGTGTAGCGAATAACATGATTTCGGCGCCAAGGAAGATCCAGAAACCAAAAATCTTTAAGCGGTTTTCCTCTGTACTATATTCTAATGGAAGTGAAGAATCGATTTTCATATTATTTATCACCTCTCAAACTTTTTTCAGTTTCCATAATTTCTTCCACTGAAATGTAACGACCATGATCATCTTCAAATGAACGATGAGCCATGAAGCCAAATACAACAAGCATGCTGATGATGGCTAGAGGCCATAGACTAAATACAGCGAAGAATGCTGCAAGGAATAAGAATCCACTTGTCCAGAAAGGAGTACCTGTGTTGTTAGGCATGTGGATTTTTTCAATTTTACCAGCAGTAATATCGCGACCTTCTTTTTTCGCGAACCAGAACTCGTCTAAACGTGACACGTTTGGTACTACTGCAAAGTTGTATTCAGGAACTGGAGAATGTGTAGCCCATTCTAATGAACGACCATCCCAAACATCTGCTTTCTCGTTACGAGGCATATGTTTCCAGCTGTAGTAAATGTTATAGCAGATTAACGCAAAGCCTACTGCAAGTCCAAGTGCACCGATGAACGATAGCATGTTTAATGGACCGTAACCAGTTGAAGCTGAGTAAGTGTACATACGACGTGCATAACCATCTAAACCTAAAATGAATAGAGGGAAGAATGTTACGTTAAAGCTGATAGCGATGAACCAGAAACCAGCTTTCCCTAATTTCTCATTTAAACGGAAACCGAACATTTTTGGCCACCAGAAATGGTAACCTGCAAGTACACCAAATACTGTACCTGGAATTAATACATAGTGGAAGTGGGCAACTAAGAACATCGTATTATGATATTGATAGTCAGCACTTGCCATTGCTAGCATTACACCTGTAACCCCACCAATTGTGAAGATTGGAATAAATGCAAGCGCATAAAGCATTGGGGTAGTGAATTGAATCTTACCGTGCCTCATTGTGAGCAACCAGTTAAACATCTTAACCCCAGTTGGAACAGCAATCGCCATTGTAGTAATAGAGAATACACTGTTTACCATAACGCCGTGACCCATTGTATAGAAGTGGTGGGCCCAAACTAAGAATGATAGTAATGAAATGACAACCATACTCATTACCATTGATTTGTAACCGTATAAGTTTTTACGTGCAAATGTTGCAATAACTTCTGAGAAAATACCGAACGCTGGTAGGATAACGATGTAAACCTCAGGATGTCCCCAAACCCAGAATAGGTTGGCCCAAAGCATATCCATACCGCCGTCTGTCATTGCAAAGAATTTTGTACCGAATTGACGGTCTAACATCATTAAAGCAAGTGCTACAGTTAATACTGGGAACGCAAATACGATAATAACGTTTGTAATTAAAATTGACCAAGAGAACATTGGCATTTTCATTAATGTCATACCAGGAGCACGCATTTTAAAGATCGTTGTGATGAAGTTCACACCCGTCAATAACGTACCAATACCTGATAATTGTAGTGCTAATGAATAGTAGTTGTTCCCTACAGTTGGACTAAAATCAGTACTTGCTAATGGGAAGTAAGCTGTCCAACCTGCATCTGGTGAACCACCAATAATGAATGATAGGTTCAGCAAGCCACAACCTGCTGCAAATGCCCAGAAGCTGACTGCATTCAAACGAGGGAATGCTACGTCACGTGCCCCAATTTGTAATGGAATAACAATGTTCATTAAACCGATAACAAACGGCATCGCCATAAATAAAATCATGATTAAACCATGTGTAGTGAAAATCTCGTTATAATGTTGTGCATCAAGAAGTCCGTTATCAGGAACGGCTGTTTGTGCACGCATTAAAAGTGCGTCGATACCACCGCGGAATAGCATTAATAGTGCTACGGCGATATACATAATACCGATCTTTTTATGATCGACTGTTGATAGCCAGTTTTTATAGAAGTAGCCCCATTTTTTAAAATAAGTAAGGCCTGCTACGACAACAACTGCACCAACTACGATACTGATAGCTGCCGCTAAAATCATCGGTTCTTGCAGTGGATGGAATAATTCTTCCATACTCATAGGATGCGCTCCTTTCAAATTTGAAAATTAGTGTGAATGTGTTGAATCGGCATCAGTTGAATGGTCCATATCTTCATGGTTCATGTCTTCATCAGACATATCCATGTCGCTATGATCCATACCCCCCATATCCATATCACCATGTGCCATTGGTGCTGGGCTGAAATCTAAGTGAGTAGATGAGTAGCTTGAACGACCTACATGTTCAGCTGCTAATAATTCTTTGAATTTCTCTTCAGTTAATGGTTTTTCGTTCGCTTTTACGTCCTTAACCCATTGCTCGAAGTCTGCTTGAGTCATAGATTGAGCTTCAAATTCCATTTCCGCAAATCCACGACCGTTAAAGTTAGAGTTACGACCCATGAAAGAGCCAACTTCATCTGCTGCAAGGTGAATAGTTGTTAACATGTCACTCATTGCATATTTTTGACCAGCTAACTGTGGAATCCAGAAACTTGTGATTGGTCCGAATGAATACAATTTGAATTCAATAGGACGATCAGTTGGAATGTTTACATAGTTCACAGTTTCAATACCCTCTTCTGGATAGCTAAAATGCCATTTCCAGTTTGAAGATGCTGCATAAATAACAAGTGGTTCTTTATTGTCATAACCTTCTGGTGTTGTTTCTACCGTACTAGTTGTTTTAACAGTAACAATTGCTAGGAATGCTACGATAATAATAGGAATAACTGTCCACGTAATTTCAAGTACGTGACTACCTTCTTCATGAGGTGGCTCATAATCGGCAGATGCTTTAGATGCGCGGTATTTTGTTAGCATAAACGCAAAAAGCACATACACGACTAGTAAAATAACTGCCATTGTAATAATGGATAAAATAATTGTGTTTGATAATGTTTGAGCATTCGGTCCTTTTGGATTGAAAACTGTTAATGGTTCACAACCAGACAGGATTGCAATAGCACCAAATGCTAAAAACATTAAGCTTAATTTTTTATTCATGTTTGACTCCTTTCTATAAAACGGCTATTCATAAATTTAATGTGTAGTAGTATTGATTCACATTTATAAATAGTGGGTATTGAGGTCACCTCTTTTATCTGTTGTACCAATCAAGTACAGTTGCATTTACAATGACAATGGCATGGTTCGATATGAAGCATAATGTCTAGTATTTGATTGGTCTGGTGCAAGCGTTCACATACATGATGATTAATGCACCATAAATTGGACAAAATTTCAATGTCGATGGTCGCATCATGTCTTTGTTTGCATATAGGATTATACGCCCGCTTCACTAAAAAAAAAATAATTAATTATAAATATGATAATGAAATGGGGTTGAATATGAACATTTTTTGAACAAAAAAAGCTATTTCACTATTGGTATTTTTAGGTTTTGTTAATTTAACACTGTATAAACGTTGAAAATACTGAGTTTATCGTATTTAACTAAGTAAATGTTTTTTTTGTGAAAAATTCTATTTCACATTTTAGACGATGATTTGTAATAAAATCCTTGACCTACCTCTGTTTTCGATTCTTTTTAGTTGCGTTTTTTTTAAAAAAGGAGTATATAAAAAGACGGTTTTTCAAAGAATAAAGGATAAATTTTCAATGTAAGGAATGATTAGAGAGAGGATACTGGAACAATGATAAAATTATGTTAACATAATTAAGCGCTTTCAAAATTTAACAGAAATTAGTATACCAATATTGGTTTCGTATAAACAAAAGAACATCCGATGTGAATTGGATGTTCTTTCATTAGTTAAGAACCGAGCTTCAGCCACTTTGCTACTTGAATATAAAGTGTATTTTGAAGTTTAGGTGCTAGATTATTCATTTTTAAAGCGAAGTACAATGTTTTCATCGTATTTAAAGTGCAAGTACGGCCGCTAAAAAAGCTTTCGTTATAGCCTTGTGTTACTAAATGTATTTCGAATTTATCAAAAGTTTGCTCGACCCATTCCGTTAAGGCTTCTTCAGAATAGTCCCTTGCTAATAATGCTTCAATAATATTGACAAAGCGTTCTTCCTCATCGTTAACATAGACAACATCTTTCCAAGTTGCTAATTTCAATGCATGTAAGATGGAAGGTGCATGTTGCAAGTCAAATTTAGGATGTTTAATTGTCATGGCGGCTAAATCAGCCCCATGTGCAATGCTATGTGCCCAACCTTTGCCTTCAACATGTCCTCTTGTATCCTTCTCAAGTAATAAATAGCGACCAATTTTTTTAAAGAAAGTGTCCAAGCTTGTATCATTTAAAATAAGGAGCTCGCTATCTTTTGCAAGAATGCTAGCAACAAGTAACGCTGAAAAGGAACGAGTAAATACACTATCTCCCGTTTGTTCCCCAATGTTTGCATATAAGAAATCGTCACCTGTTGCCGTATCGAACAAATATTGGAGCTGCTGTGAACTTAGTAAGTTATCACTAAGCAGGTCGATAAATGTTCGATAGATCAAATGGTCACGTAGCTGCTCATCAATAGAACCGATATGTGTTAACATTTCCTTCAATAGCCAATCACCTTCTTTTTCAAAAAAAGCTTGTTTTTCAGTAGGTGTCATTGAAGAAAATGTTTGTAATGCTTCTTTTATATCCATGTTAGTTGCCTCCAATAATAAATCTATTTTTTCATTATACCTTCTTTACTAAAGAAATTTGTCAGAAGTGAATTTTTTAATGGTTACTTTGTCAATTGCAATACCGTAATCAATAGAAAGCTGATATGATAAAAGCGCAACGAATGAGGGAATGGTTTTTGATTCACAATAAAAAGACATACTTAATTAAGTATGTCTGAGACAAAAATAGTTTATTTGTTAGTCAATTTTATAAGCATGTGTTACATAAAGAGTTTTGTTTAGCTTCCTATAATATAACAGCGGACTTTATGCCAAGTGGCCATTCGATATAGGAGTTTTGATTCGTTTTTAATTCAACGAGAATACTCGCATTTTTGATGGCATCTAAAAGCCACTCACTATAATAAAGTGTTGGGTTAGGATGTTGTAAAATGCGTTCCATATCTTTTGTATCAATATCAAGAAGCTTATAGTTGCATTCAATGTGAACACTTTGGGGAATAATATAAAGTGACTCCTGATGATGCCCAATTGAGATGGATCCGGGTATAGTTCCATAAATACTCGAAATATGGGTTGTTGCTTCTTTCGAAAACGTATTAATTTTTGTTCGCGTGAAAAATTCGAAGTCAATTGAATAATCTTGTAACGGACCATGTGCTGTTGTAATTGATATAACTTTAATTGATAGTGCCTCGAAAGCAGGGGAGATGCGACTATCGAATTCAATGATTGTATCCATTAATGGCATGTATTACACTCCTTGTGAACAACTTGTTTTCGTCTAGCTAACAATGACTATATGATTGCGGAATATTTTGATAATAATGTAAATTATGTTAGGTATTATTAATTATAATTCAATTCATTACAAAATATGAATATAAATTCAATTATTTTTGTTAAAAATAAACAATTAGGAAATAGTGAACTAAAGAGGTGAGAAAAATGTCAAAGCAAAAGCGCCATGTTATTAAACATGACAATATTGTTGTTTTTCCAGGCGCAACCCAAACGTTAATTCGTGAAGGACATATGTATGCGGAGAAATATCAATATGAAGAGGCGGTCGCATGTTTTGAAAAGGCGTTTTTATATGATAATGGAGATGAAAAAGCTTTAAGTGCCTATGCATATGCATTATATGAGCTGAAGCTTTATGTGAAAGCTAAGGAAATATGTGAGCAATTGCTTGCTATGGGCACCTCTATGTATGTTGAAGTGATGGAACTATACATTACAATTTGCATGCAGTTAAAGGAATATCATCAAGTTGAGTCTATAATAAATACGTTGATAGAAGAAAAAGTACTGCCTGAAGCGCAGCTAGAAAAATTTGAACGCTTAAAAAGTATAAATAGTGAAGTCGCTAAAAAGCTTCAACAACGAGAAGATGTACAAGATCTGATAGAAACACAAGAATATGAATTAGAAAAATTTATTGATCTGACACCGAGTGAACAGTCGTTGCGATTACATCGACTGATGGATACGAATGTAAGACAGTTGAAAAAGTCGTTAAAGGCTATTATAGAATGTTCGGATATTCATCCATTTGTGCAAAGTCTTGCACTCATTTTGCTAGTAGAGCAAGAAGTTTCAATCGAAGTGGATGTTACTAAATTTGAGCAGACAAAAATTATTAATCCAATTGATTTAGCGTTACCGAATCAATTACAGCAATATGGTGAAATAAAAAAAATTATAGAATCCGAATTAGAACAAGACCCATCGACATTGGAAATGGTACAATATTTAATGGCAAAGCATGCAATCGTTACGTATCCATTTGAATGGCACCCGTTTGCAGCCGATGATATTGCTTATAGTTATATTGATTTTGTTAAAGTAATGCTCGGTAAGGTGCAGGAAATGGACTATGAAATCATCGACTTTTTACAAATGTTAGAAAAACTAACAGAACTCCATGAAGTATGAAATAAGTTGAAACTATGCGCATCTATGATATACTAAAATGGTTGTCAAAATCGTAGTTACGAATAAATTGTCTAACATTTAAACTTGATTCAACTGAAATCCCTTATTTGACAAAGTGGGTGGATGAATGTCAAAGATATATACTATTCAGCAGAAATGCTAAGTCTTTGACACAAGTTGCGGATTTACAAAAATTATCGAGAAATCGAAATCCGGACACGATTACGTTATGCGTAATTGAAACTAGATTATTTTGGAGGTATTTATACATGTCAGCAAAATGGGAAAAACAAGAAGGAAATATCGGTACTCTTACAATTGAAGTACCAGCTACAGAAGTAGATGCAGCAATGGAACAAGCATTCAAAAAAGTTGTAAAACAAATTAACGTACCAGGTTTCCGTAAAGGTAAAATGCCTCGTAAAATGTTTGAACAACGTTTTGGAATCGAATCTTTATACCAAGATGCATTAGAAATCATTGTTCCAGATTCTTATGCTAAAGCAATCGATGAAGCTGGTATTATGCCAGTTGATTACCCAGAAATTTCTGGTACAGAAAACTTTGTGCATGGTCAAGACTTCTCATTCACAGCTCAAGTAACAGTGAAACCAGAACCAAAACTTGGCGACTACAAAGGCTTAGAAGTTACGAAACTTCCAGTTGAAGTAACAGACGAAGAAGTTGAAGCGCAAATCCAAGAACAATTAGCACGTAAAGCTGAACTTGAAATTAAAGAAGATGAAGCTATCGTAGAAGGCGATACAGCGGTAATTGACTTTGAAGGTTTCGTTGGCGAAGAAGCTTTCGAAGGCGGAAAAGGCGAAGACTACCCATTAGAAATCGGTTCAGGTTCATTCATTCCTGGATTTGAAGAGCAATTAGTAGGTGTAAAAGCTGGTGAAGAGAAAGACGTTGTTGTAACTTTCCCAGAAGAATATCACGCTGCTGAATTAGCTGGTAAAGAAGCTACTTTCAAAGTAACTGTGAAAGAAGTAAAAACAAAAGTTCTTCCTGAGCTAAACGATGAGTTTGCAAAAGAATTAGATCCAGAAGTAGAAGGCGTAGAAGCATTACGTGCAAAAATTAAAGAACAAACTGCTTCTCAAAAACAAGCAGAATCAGATGCTACACTTCGTGATGAATTAGTAGAAAAAGCTGCTGAAAATGCGGAATTCGAAGTACCAGCTGGCATGGTTAACTCTGAAACAGATCGTATGCTACAAGAGTTTGGCCAACGCTTACAAACACAAGGTATGAACTTAGACCTTTACTACCAATTCTCTGGTCAATCAGAAGAAGATTTACGTGGTCAAATGAAAGAAGAAGCTGAAAGCCGTGTGCGTGTTTCATTAACGCTTGAAGCAATCGCTGATGCAGAAAAAATTGAAGCTTCTGAAGCTGATATTGATGCTGAATTAGAAAAAATGGCTTCTCAATTCAATATGACAAAAGAACAAATTACTGGCGCTCTAGGCGGTACTGCTGTTCTTGAAAATGACATTAAAATCCAAAAAACAGTTGAACTTTTAGTAGAAAACGCTAAAATTACTGAATAAGATTTTTTACGTAACTAGATAGAAAAATTAAGATGACAAGGTACGGCGCTAAACCGTGCCTTGTTTTATCACACATAGCTTTTTAGTTTAGGCTAAAGGGGCCCAACCTCTCAAGGTCAAGGACGACAAAAAGTAAGTCTGATTTTTACTAACTGTTATACTTTTGGTGGCCACTTTAGTTAATTTACTTATACATAGTATTGTTGTTTAACTTTTTACACGATGCTAAATTTTAACTTCATTATAGTAGAGCCGATAAGTAGCAGTGACTATAGCGTCCCCATTATAATGGAGATAGAACGCACATAGGTTTTACGAGTGAGGGAACTAAACCTCGAAAAAATGAAGCTAAACAATCAATCAGTGGTCATGGGTTAGTCTGAATGGTCGCATCAACACGAATTATCTGCATGAAGGTGAGCAGACCGCGTTAATGTTTTAAGTATGAATGACTGGTAATTATTAGTTGGCGGTCCTCGTGCTTGAAGACTTTGAAAATAATTCAAAATCTAGACGCATTTGCGCCATGACGTAAATGTTGCAATCAATTTATTTGATAATGGTTCAATAATCTTGTAAGATTGTAGCTTGAATAGGGGTGAAACATATTGTTCAAATTTAATGATGAAAAAGGCAATTTAAAATGCTCATTCTGTGGTAAGCCACAAGAACAAGTACGTAAATTAGTTGCAGGTCCTGGTGTTTATATTTGTGATGAATGTATCGAACTTTGTTCAGAAATCGTTGTAGAAGAACTAGGTGTTGAGGAAGAAATTGACTTCCAAGATATTCCGAAACCGAAAGAAATTCAATCGATTTTAAATGAGTATGTAATTGGACAAGAGCGTGCTAAAAAAGCCTTAGCGGTTGCGGTTTACAATCACTACAAACGCATCAATACAAATAGTAAAATCGATGATGTGGAATTAGCAAAATCGAACATTGTGTTAATCGGCCCAACTGGTAGCGGTAAAACATTATTAGCTCAAACATTAGCACGTATACTAAACGTACCTTTCGCAATTGCAGATGCTACTTCTTTAACAGAAGCAGGTTATGTAGGTGAAGACGTTGAAAATATTTTATTAAAATTAATTCAATCAGCAGATTATGATATTGAACGTGCAGAAAAAGGGATTATCTATATTGATGAGATCGATAAAGTTGCACGTAAATCAGAAAATCCGTCGATAACACGTGATGTTTCTGGTGAAGGGGTCCAACAGGCATTACTAAAAATTTTAGAAGGCACTGTTGCAAGTGTACCTCCGCAAGGTGGACGTAAGCATCCGCATCAAGAATTTTTACAAATAGATACAACAAATATTTTATTTATCGTAGGCGGAGCATTTGATGGTATTGAATCCATCATTAAACGTCGTCAAGGTGAAAAAGTAATTGGTTTCGGTTCAGATCCTAATAAAGTAGAAGTGGACGAAGGTTCATTAATGGCGAAATTGATTCCTGAAGATCTGTTGAAATTTGGTTTAATTCCAGAATTCATCGGTCGATTACCAGTACTTGCAAGCCTAGAGCAATTAAATGAGGCAGCGCTTGTACAAATTTTGACGGAACCAAAAAATGCGCTTGCGAAGCAATATCAAAAAATGCTTGAACTAGATGGTGTTGAGCTTGAGTTTGATGAAGGTGCCCTTTCTGAAATTGCAAAGGAAGCAATTGAACGTAAAACAGGTGCACGTGGTCTTCGTTCAATTATTGAGTCAACAATGCTTGATGTAATGTACGAATTACCTTCACGTGATGATGTGAAAAAATGTATCATTACTGCAAAAACAATTACGGAAAAAGAAAAACCGAAATTGCTTCTTGAAGATGGCACTGAACTCGATGAAGGTAGCGACACAAAAACTTCGGCATAATAAACAGACGTAGCGTCTATTGTTATGAGAAAAAGAGTAACTTAGCTGACTTCGATTGTGCAATGTTCGCACATATCGGGAGTCAGCTTTTTATTCATACATAAAGCTGACGACTGTAAATAGATGAAATTTTTGGCTCGTTTGAATAGATAGTGTGAATCAGTTTTTTAAACACATACTAGAAGCGCGGGATTGTGAACAAGAAAATTTTGACGGAGGTGAATACCCGCATGGTAACAATTCAAAAAACAACAAATGTACCATTATTGCCTTTACGTGGACTTTTAGTATACCCGTCGATGGTGTTACATATTGATGTGGGTAGAAATCGTTCTGTAGCGGCGCTAGAACAAGCGATGTTAGAGGACCAATTGATTTTATTGGTAACACAAAAAGAAATGCACGATGAACAGCCAGAAGAGCAAGATTTATATCAAGTTGGTACAATGGCTTATGTAAAGCAAATGCTAAAATTACCAAATGGAACGCTACGTGTTTTAGTGGAAGGTGTGGCACGTGCAACATGGTCCAACTATCAAGCATTAGACAAATATACAGTTGTTGATATTGATGTTAAAGAGGAAAAAATCGATAAAGATGTGGAAACACAGGCCTTAATGCGTACATTGTTAACGTATTTTGAAAAATACGCGAAATCCTCCAACAAAATAACAACAGAAACAATTAATACAGTTGCTGACATTGAAGAGCCAAGCCGTCTTGCTGATATTATTGCCTCGCATTTACCAATTAAAATTGCGGATAAACAAGAAGTTTTAGAAATGCTAAATGTGAAGAAACGCTTAGATCATTTAATTATTCGCCTGCACGATGAGCAAGAGGTCCTGGATCTTGAAAAGAAAATTAATTCAAAAGTAAAGCAATCAATGGAGCGTACGCAAAAGGAATATTACTTGCGCGAACAAATGAAGGCTATTCAAACAGAGCTTGGAGATCGAGAAGGTAAAACAGGTGAAGTAGCTGAGTTGCGTAAGCTTATAGATGAAACAGGTATGCCTGAATCTGCAAAAGAAGCTGCGCTAAAAGAACTTGATCGGTATGAAAAACTCCCTAGCGCAAGTGCGGAAAGTGGAGTTATTCGAAACTATATCGATTGGTTAGTGTCTTTACCTTGGACGAAAGCAACGGAAGACCGAATGAATATTGCTCATGCTGAGGAAATTTTAAACAGAGATCATGCTGGACTAGAGAAAGTAAAGGAACGTGTGCTTGAATATTTAGCTGTACGTCAGTTGAAAAATTCATTACGTGGACCAATATTATGTTTAGCTGGCCCTCCTGGGGTAGGTAAAACATCGTTAGCACGTTCAGTAGCAGAAAGCTTAGATCGTAAATTTATTCGTATTTCTTTAGGTGGGGTGCGTGACGAATCTGAAATTCGAGGACATCGTCGCACATACGTAGGTGCAATGCCAGGACGTATTATTCAAGGAATGAAAAAAGCAGGTACGATTAATCCTGTATTTTTACTTGATGAAATCGATAAAATGTCAAATGATTTCCGAGGGGATCCTGCGGCCGCAATGTTAGAAGTGTTGGACCCTGCACAAAACAACACGTTTAGTGATCACTATATCGAAGAACCGTATGACTTATCAAACGTATTATTTATTGCTACAGCAAATGATTTAAGTACAATTCCTGGACCTTTATTAGATCGAATGGAAGTGATTTCGATTGCAGGTTATACAGAAATTGAAAAGGCGCAAATTACAAAAAATCATTTGATCCCAAAACAATTAAAAGAACATGGCTTGAAGAAAACACAAGTAGTTATTAAAGACGAGGCTGTAATGGACATTATTCGCTATTATACACGTGAAGCAGGTGTCCGAGGTCTAGAGCGTCAAATAGCAACACTTTGTCGTAAAATTGCTAAAATTATTGTTTCTGGCGAAAAGAAACGTGTAACAGTAAATTCAAAATCAGTTATCGAATATTTAGGGAAGCACCGTTTCCGCTATGGACAAGCGGAAGAGGAAAACCAGATAGGTGTAGCAACAGGACTAGCGTATACAACTGTTGGTGGTGACACATTACAAATTGAAGTTTCTTTAACTCCTGGGAAGGGCAAAATACAGTTAACAGGGAAACTTGGGGATGTTATGAAGGAATCCGCACAAACAGCGTTATCGTATGTCCGTACTAAAATAGAGGATCTCAATGTAGACTCCGAATATTTCGAAACACATGATATCCACATCCATGTACCTGAGGGAGCTGTACCAAAAGATGGTCCATCAGCAGGTATTACGATGGCGACAGCAATTGTTTCGGCTATTTTACATCGTCCGATTCGTCGTGAAGTAGGAATGACTGGTGAAATTACGTTACGTGGTCGTGTACTACCAATCGGTGGTTTGAAAGAAAAAACTTTAAGCGCACACAGAGCAGGTTTAACAACAATCATTTGTCCAAAAGATAATGAACGTGATATTGAAGATATTCCTGAAAGTGTACGCGAACAACTTACATTTAAACTAGTGTCATCTGCTGATGAAGTATTAGCAATCGCACTGGACGGAGGTTTTTAAGGAAATGAAAGTCCATAATGTCGAAATGGTCATAAGTGCAGTAAGACCGGACCAATACCCAGAAGATGGACTGCCAGAGTTTGCATTAGCAGGTCGCTCAAATGTTGGGAAGTCATCATTTATTAATCGTATGATTGGGCGTAAAGCGTTAGCACGTATTTCTTCTAAACCTGGGAAGACTCAAACGCTAAATTTTTACAAAATTGAAGAACAGCTGTTTTTCGTCGATGTTCCGGGATATGGTTATGCCAAAGTCTCAAAAACAGAGCGTGAAGCATGGGGGAAAATGATTGAACGTTATATTACTGGTCGTGAAGAACTAAAAGCCGTCGTTCAAATCGTTGATTTACGTCATCCTCCAACAGCTGATGATTGTATGATGTATGACTTTTTAAAACATTACAGTATCCCATGTATTGTCATTGCAACAAAGGCAGATAAAATTCCAAAAGGTAAATGGGATAAGCACAAAAAAGTTGTCAAGGAAACATTAGATATGGATAAAAATGATCCACTCATTGTGTTCTCTTCTGAAAAAGGTATCGGTTTTGAAGAAGCTTGGCAAACGATTGAAAATAAAATGTAATCAAAAAACATCTATTGCGTGTATGGAGCACAGTAGATGTTTTTTTATTGCGTAACATCGAGCTACACATATGTGCGTTCTATACACAAAAAGAAGTAAAAAAGCTTTTCTGCTGCTAGTCTGAAAGTTATGGATAAATATGAGGAAATTACTTGATGTATGGCAAGTTTAGCCGATAAATGTAATAGGAGGTGGACTAAAATGGATATCGCAGCTTTATCAATCGCAATGCATCAATCAAATCTTATGCAAAATGTATCTTTAGCTGTTACAAAACAAGCAATGGAAATGCAACAGCAAAATACTGAACAGCTAGTTGAGATGCTAGATGCTCCACATCCAACAGCTGGACATACAATTGACATCCAAGTATGATGATGGCAAGGTAGCTTGAAGTTGGAAGCTACCTCTATCTTTATGTCTAATGGTAGATTCGAAAAAATATTAAAACGCGTGAAAATGTAACTTTTTGAATAAGAAAAACTACCAATAATACGATATACTATTTATAAATAACAATTTTTTAAGGAGGCGGGAAATGTTGAAGAAGATTCCATACATATTGATTGTCCTGTTTGTAATGGCCCTTAGTTTGCCATCCCTACCGACTGTCCATGCCGCACAGTTAGTAACAGGAACCTTTGTCGATGTAACTTATTCAGAATATACGAATACAAACGGGGAAATAGAAAGGCAGCTTAGCAAAATTACACTAGAAAATGCTGATGGCCGACAAGTAACTTATAATATTAACAATAATGCCCGCCTGTACATTAATAACACTGAAACGACAATTGAAGGCTTTAAGATGGGTATGAAAGTAGAAGCTAAAATAAACCTTCGTAGTGTTATTGAGCTCCGAGGCACTTCCAATAGCACAGAGGAATCAACAACAGTTGTTCAAAGTCCAAGAATAATTGCTGGGGTAATCACAAGTATTGACCCAAAAGGGTTATTCATAATGGTGAAACCAGATACTGGAAAAGAAACTACATATTATTTGAATAAGGATACTGCTTTTCAAAAGGGTTCTTCATCGGTAGATATTAGTGGGATGTATGTAGGTGATCGAGTTAAGCTTCATCTAAAAAATAAAAGTACATCGATTGTCACAAAAGTAGATATTAGTGAGACTGGAACATTAGTTGAAAATTTATACAAAGGTGAAATTCAAGCAGTTAATATTAATACGAACAAATTAACAGTAAAAAATCAAAATGCCTTTGTGAACTGGCAATTTGGCTCAGCATCAACGACTGCACTTTCAACGATGAATTTTTCAACAAAAGTGCCGATTTATGTTGGCAATACGAAAATTGAAAAAGGGCAATTGAAAAATTATATTGGCAGTGAAGCATATTATGCGACGGTGAAGCAATTTGGTAAAGAAGTTATTGAAAAAATCGTCGTATTGAAAAACAATGAACGCACGTACTACGAGCCGATGATTGCAGTCGATACGGATTATCAATTATTAAAATTAAAATCAGCTGGCACTTTGTACTTCCATGATGGGTCAATTTTAATTCGAAACGGCCGCTTTATTCAGCCTACAGGATTATTGGCATATGGGACAGCGTTCGTCATTACAGACGGTGCTGCTCGCGACCATTATGCACAAGTAGTGGATGTTACTAGTGATAGCTTTATGTCACCAAATTTAGCGTCGCATGAATTATATTATGGTCGATTAGCACAAGCAGATGGTTACTTAATTGAAATTGATGATGCAATGAAAATTGAATCGAATGTGTTCAAAAAAACTGCAAGCACCGTGCTATCTGTTAGTAATACAACAAAAGCAATGGTAGACGATGGTAATAAAACGTACAGTGTAGTGCCGGATATTGAACTGTATTTATCGGAAGGCGATTATGGTTACTTCTATGTAAACAATGGGCATGTGCAGGCTCTTCACATGTTAGATAATGCAAAACCTGTTGCGCCATTAATGCTAGTCGGTAAACTACAGTCAATAAAATCGACATATCCAGCTACTATTAATGTGAAAAGTGTGAGCCAATGGCAAAATGGCCGTTGGTATGAAGCTGGCCAAATGGTGGATATGAATATTGACCAAGCTACGCTGATTAAAGCAGGAAAAGTCATTCAACCATCTGATTTGAATCCTTCTGATCGTTTAGTCGTATTATCTGACCGATTTGTAAAAGCACATTTCATTTTAGTTGATTAATAAGATAGAAGCTATCTCTACAATATGAGATAGCTTCATCTGTGCATACGCATGGGAAGAAAGAGAGGGGAAAAGAACAGATGCGCAACCATTTATATAAAGCACTGTTAGCTATTGTAATGGTGTTCGTTTTGGGAACGAGTATTTTAGGGAATGCCTCCGCTGCATCAGTGGAAACAACGGGTGCTGTAAAAAATGAATATACATATGAAGAAGCAGTGTTCATTACCGGTACACCGATTATTTTTAAAGGTACAAGTAAAGATATTAAAATTACACAAAAAGAAACAAAAGGTAAATTAACAGAAACATATAATTTAAAATTAACTGCTAGCAATGGGGCAACATTAACAAGAAATATTGCCTATGAATCAGATGTTGTTAATTATGCGACGATCGGCCAAAAAACATCTAATGGGGTTGTTAAAAAATACTCTGAAAAGATTGTTGATGGAAAACTTACGTATACATTAGCAGACTACCAATTTTCACAAGGCACTGTAACAGATAACCGTGCAGCTTCTGATTATTTCTCAGGGAATGTTATTTCAAGAAAAACCTATACGTACCAAACTGGTTCTGGAAAGAATGCAAAAACTAATACAGTCACAATAGATATTGATAGTCGTCATGCAGGCTACGAAAATTTCTGGGGTGCGACTGAAACGCAAATTACAGAATCGATTTATACGTACAGCGATGGGACAACTAGTCATGTAAAAAATCGTTTATCCACAAGTAAATCGCGTGTCCTTAACTATGAAGAAAACCCAGGTAGTTTAGCTAGCTTTGATGGTGGATATGCAGTCGTAAGTGAAAAAGATGTCATTTCAGAATATACGTATGACTTAGCTTCTGGCAAAAAAGGCAAAGTTGATTTGGATACAGAATATACGCCAACAATCGAGCGCCTTATAATTCCGAAGTTCCGAGATTTATCTAATCATTATGCGAAGAGTGCTATCGAAAAACTATATTCTTTAGGAATCTATTCAGATACAAGTAATTTCTTTTCGCCTAACACACCAATGAAGCGAATTGACTTTACCATAGCAATTGGTAAAGCAGTAGACCTTCGTGTAATGGAAGAAAAGAATACGAAAAAACCATCTACAAGTGTCTTTAAGGATGTTAAACGTACTGTAAAAGATTATCCATATATTGAATCAGCAGTAAATAAAGGCATTATTAAAGGTGTGACGCCAGAGTATTTCAAACCGGATAATGCGATTACACGTGCGCAAGCAGCTGCCATATTTGTACGAGCATTAGGGCTTGAAAATAAAGCGCCAGAGCCTGGGTATGTTACGGAATTTAAAGATGATGCACAAATTCCAGACTATTCAAGAGACGGTATCTATATCGTCAATGAACTTGGTCTAATGACAGGTGACCCTGTAACTGGTCGTTTTAATCCAAACCAACCATTGACGCGTGCACAAGCATCTGTTGTACTTGAACGCTTCTTAAACTATTTAGAAAATGATTTAAAACAAAACTATCGAGACGATATTTTATTCTTTAACTAAAGGAAGGACTGAAATGAATGAAGTATGCGAAAAAGGCATTGCTATTACTGGCCTGTTTTGTACTAGCCTTTATGACTTTAACACCATCAGTCACATTGGCAGCTACAACGATTCAAGATGTACCAACATCTAATAGTAAATACAAAGCTATTTCATGGGCTGTTGCTAATGATTTACTATCGTTAAACAGTGCAAATAACTTTTTACCAAACGAACAAGTAACTGAGCGAGAGCTAGTAACGATGTTTGCAAAGCTTGATAAAAACTATGCACTATCTTATAACGAAAATGTTGCCTATAATTTTTATAGTGACTTTTATTTACCGTTTGACGGAACGCATGTAATGGGGAACCGCTCAAAAGCTATCACTCGTGGTCATTTTGCTCGCATCTATGCTGCATTTCAAGGCTTAGATTTGGATGAGCCGCAAGCGGTGCAATATTTATATACAAATGATATTTCAACAGGTAGTACAGGTAAAAAAACATTTGCTGATTTTAACCCCTCTACGAAACTATCACGTGGTGATGCAGCTGTGTTTTTATATCGCATTGTGGAAAATAATTCCTTTGCGGTACAAGGATTAAAACGATCTGCAGCAGGCCGTGATAATGATAAAATAACTTTGCCAGCAGGTTTTATGGGTTCTAATAGTGGTGAGTTTGAAGAGCCAAACGATAATGAAAATGATTTTACTGGCCCTGACTATGTCAACAATGCATTACAGAGTATTGAAGTTGAAAAACCAGATTTAATTGCAAATGGTGAGGATATGACGCCAATTACTGTATCCTTAAAGGCATGTAATGGAGATCCAATTGCTGATGATAAGTCCTACACATTCCATGTGACTTCTTCTAACGGAGCGGATATTGTAAATGCAGCTGGGGAAGCTGTTCGGAATGTACAGTCGGACGGTTCAACAGTAACAGCATTTGTGAAAGCGAAAAAGCTAACGAAATCTGTACGTGATACGATTACTTTTGAGCTTATTAACAATACAGATCCTAGCATGAAATGTCTTGTTGGAGAAAAAATAAATGCACACGTTCGCTACTTACCACAGCCAGAATTGCGCATTGATTTTAAAGTGTATGACCCAACGAACACAGATGATAATGGAAGTGTCACACCACCATATGTACAATACGAAAAGCCACCAGAGTTTTTCACAGAAAATTTAATTGATGTATATGGTCCTGTACCGTTAAAACCAGATGCAGATGAAAAGAAATTTAGCATTGGGCAACAAACAAATGTTACAAATGCTCTTGGTCAAGTAGAAAATATATACTTACAATATGGTGGCTCAGATCCGAAGTATCCAGCTCTCGGATATGAAAATGCGATATTACAATTTGAAAACTACAATATTTCAGTGTATTTATTTGAGAAAATATTGAATGACCGTATAAATGACTCAGTAACGACGCCAGCTAAGACTGAGATTATGTACATGATCTCAGAGGATGGTCGTCCGATTTATCGCATCCAAGGAATCGATGATAATATTGCGTCTCAAGTTGAAAACATTAATCCTGTCGGTGCCATTATTCAATTAATGAGTCCAAAATATATGCCAGAAGAAAAGAATTTAACATTAGAGCATTATGATAGTGTTATGAAGATTTATGCGATTTTAACAAGTCTAAGTAATTATGAGCGTACAGTATTATTAAAATACCAAGGTGGTAAATTACTAGGCCAAGTAGAAGCATATAAAAAACGTGTAGAGGCGCTAAAAGAAAGTGCGGACGCTGCTGCAAGACCAAATGGTAAGGACAGATATACGCAAGTAATGGTGACACTAGTAAGTCCAGGTGGTGAAGTTATTACAGACTACCAAGGAACAGTAAAAATCAAATTTGATGGTGTTGAGAAAACAGCTTCTTTTGTCACGAATACTTCGGATTATTTAAATAATACAGGTGGTCCTGGAACTGCAGTCGCTTATTTTGACTCAATTATTTATGGGAAATCTAAAATAGAAGCGACACTTGTAAACAAAATCGATCCACGTTATGCCACAATATTGAAGTCTATTACGGATAAAACGATTACGAAAGAAATTTTTACAAATCCTTACTTTAGTAAAAATGCTTGTTCATTAGCAACTGAGGTTGCATATGTAGTCGATTACTCATCTTCTATGAAACGTATTGATCAGACGAATTATCGTGGTAAAAAAATGATGGAACTGATAAATCAAATACAAGCTAAAAATAATATTGTCATTGAAACAAATACAAGTGCAAATTTATTAGGTGAGGGTAGCACCGAAAATGTCTTAAAGAAAGATTTATATCGTACGTCTACTGATAAAGGTGCTACAGATATCTTTACAGGTATAGAGTTGGCGCTTTCTAAATTCTCGAACGATACAAAAACTTCTAAATCCATTGTTGTTGTGTCAGATGGTAAAACAAGTAAAACGAAAATGACAAAAGTAATCAATGATGCGAAAAAGAAAGGCATTAAAATTTACACTGTAAGTATGGGCAAGAAAAATCAAATTAATGAAGCAACACTTACTCAAATAGCTGAGGAAACAGGTGGTATTTACTATCATGCTATTGATAATTATCAATTCCATCAAGTTGCTCAAAAAATAATTGATTCGATTTTATGTAAAACTTCGCCTTCAAGCTGTATTAATCCTGAAGACTTATTTGAAGAAGCGCAGGTAACATTACGAAAAGGTTATATTACGATGAATGCAAGAATTGATGGGAATTGTTCAAATGTTGCCAAAGTCGTTGTGCGTTATTCTTCTGTCAGCGGAGATGTTCAATTTGAACTTACAAAACGCAGTGATAGTGTGTTTATGTTGACTAAAAATGTGCAAACTATGTATGACTTTAAAGTGAATGGTGACATCGAATTTTTAGCATATGATAAAGATGGTAATGCGATTTCGCAGCAAACTGTGAAAATTTCAAACTAATATTGCTCTTCTATAGAGCTATCTTAGACTGTAGATGCACTCAATATTATTGAGTCATCTGCAGTCTCTTTAAATTGTGTTTTACAGGAGAGCTCAAATAGTTGTTTCTATACAAACCTCCAAAATAGTATGCGTCTTTCTTATTTTCGACACAAGATGCTACTGCATCCTATTGAGTCCAGTTTTTAAATTTGATACATGCAGTATAATTTGTTAAACTTAGTTTATAATAATTCTAATGTAAGAAATGAATTATAGTTCTTCATGACATGTTCACAAATTATAGATGAACTATTGTCGAACTATGCTATAATGAAATTTGTGAATTAGAACGTGTGAGGTGTTATTCATGCATACCATCGTAGTAGGCTTGAATTATAAATCAGCGCCAGTTGAAATTCGTGAAAAGCTATCTTTCATAGAGAGTGAGCTACCACAAGCAATGGAAGCGCTGCAAAAACAAAAAAGTATATTGGAAAACGTAATCGTTTCAACTTGTAATCGGACAGAAATATATGCAGTAGTAGATCAATTGCATACTGGCCGACACTTTGTTAAGCAATTTTTAGCAGATTGGTTTAACTTGCCTGTGGAGACTTTTTCTTCTTATTTAACAATTCGAGAAGAAGATGAGGCATTAGAGCATTTGTTTAAAGTAACAGCTGGAATTGATTCAATGGTGCTAGGTGAAACTCAAATTTTAGGACAAGTGAAGAAAAGCTTCTTAAATGGACAAGAGATTGGGACGACAGGTACGGTCTACAATCAGTTATTTAAACAAGCAGTCACATTTGCGAAGCGAGCACATAGTGAAACAGCTATCGGAGAGAATGCGGTATCTGTATCATATGCAGCAGTAGAATTAGCAAAGAAAATTTTTGGATCTTTACAGCGCAAGCATGTTGCTATTTTAGGCGCAGGTAAAATGGGTGAACTTGCCATTGAAAATTTATATGGCAATGGTGTAGGAAAAGTAACGGTTATTAACCGTACGTTTGAAAAAGCGGAGACTTTAGCAGCTAAATTCCAGGGTGAAGCAAAATCAATGAGGGAATTACAATGCTCGTTACTAGAGGCGGACATTTTAATTACGTCTACAGGTGCAACTGATTTTGTAATTGATTATGAATTAATGCAACTTGTTGAACGTTTACGTAAAGGTAAACCATTATTTATGGTAGATATTGCGGTACCACGTGATATTGATCCACTTGTTGGAGAATTACCGAACGTTTTCTTATATGATATCGATGATTTACAAGGTATTGTAGAAGCAAACTTAGCAGAGCGTGAACGTGCAGCAGCTGAAATTACACAAATGATTAGTAAAGAAGTTGTCCAATTTAAAGATTGGATTGCAACGCTAGGTGTTGTACCAGTTATCTCGGCTTTACGTAAAAAAGCAAACCAAATTCAAGAAGAAACAATGATCAGTATTGAAAATAAAATGCCAGAGTTAACGGAACGTGAACGTAAGATTTTAAGTAAGCATACTAAATCAATTATTAATCAATTGTTAAAAGAGCCAATTTTACAAGCTAAAGAAATGGCAAATTCATCAAAAGCAAATGAACAGTTACGTTTATTCCAACAAATTTTTGGCATAGAAGATGCTGTGGAAGTAGAAGTAGATATGATGAGCAAGCAAGAGCTTGAGCGTAAAGAACGTTTACAGTCATCGCAAACACCTACCGAACCAAAGTATTCTTTCTAGTAATGTCTAGACATTCGAGCTCCACAATCGCTTGAGGTTCACGATGTGAGTTATGTAGGCACTAGTGCGAATTGCGTACTTTTGCTGACGTGTGCGAACTTGAAATTACATGAGGCGTTTTCGTATCTGTATGGTAAACTAAAGATACGAAAACGTCTTTTTTAGGCTGGGATACTGTTTATAGTAACTTTAGCACTTTTTGATATAAAGAAGGGATGTCCATTGGCTGATTTGACAATGACAAGGCTCTATGAAGTAATGATCGTCTTGTACGCGATCAGTCTAGTGTTTTACTTTACTGATTACTTTTATAAGCAAGTGCGAGCAAGGCGAATTGCTTTTTGGCTTGTATCATTTGTATGGGTAATTCAAAGTGCCATTATTATTTTGACTTTTGTAGAAACAAAGCGATTCCCGATATTATCCTTGTATGAGGGGATTCTTTTCTATTCATGGTTACTTGTAACACTGTCGATTATTCTCCATTGTATAGCGAGAGTCGATTTACCAGTATTTATTATCAATATATTAGGATTTGTTTTTGCTAGTATATTTACATTTATGCCGAAGAGACCGACTGGTGCAGTAGGAGATACTTTAATTTCGGAAATGCTCTTCATCCATATATCATTTGCGATTTTATCGTACGCTGCTTTTACATTAACTTTTGTTTTTGCGATATTATATTTAATTCTATATCGTTTATTAAAAAAGAAAAAGTGGTCACAGTTGTGGACACGTTTGCCGTCTTTACAGCAAACGAGTAATTGGATGAACATTTCATTTTTTATTGGTATTCCAATGCTTTTTATAAGTTTAGTTTTAGGGTTTGAATGGGCATTATTAAGATTAGAGAGTTTATCTATCTTTGATGCGAAGATAATAGGGTCCTTTATCATTTTAGTATTATATTGCTGTATTTTATATGTGAATCGGAAAAGTAAGCTGACAGGTACTAATTATGCATGGGTGCAAATTTATGCTTATTTATTGGTTGTCGTTAACTTCTTTTTAGGAAGTAGCTTATCTCGATTCCATTTATGGTATTAGAAGAAAGGTTGGAGACAGTTGAGAAAAATTATTGTAGGTTCTAGGAGAAGTAAATTAGCATTAACGCAAACAAATTGGTTCATCAATGAGCTAAAGGCAGCAGGTGCGCCGTTTGAATTTGAAGTAAAAGAAATTGTCACAAAAGGCGATCAAATTTTAGACGTCCAACTTTCAAAAGTTGGCGGTAAAGGGCTGTTTGTAAAAGAAATTGAACAGGCACTTTTCGATAAGGAAATTGATTTTGCTGTTCATTCAATGAAAGACATGCCTGCGGTACTACCTGAAGGTTTAGTCATTGGTTGTATTCCACCACGTGAAGATGCGCGTGATGCATTTATTTCTAAAGGTCATGTGAAGTTTGCAGATCTTCCTGCAGGAGCGGTAGTTGGGACAAGTTCTCTTCGACGTAGCGCTCAACTCTTAACGATGCGTCCAGATATTGAAATAAAATGGATTCGTGGCAATGTAGATACACGTTTAGCAAAGCTTGAAACAGAAGAATATGATGCGATTATTTTAGCTGCTGCAGGGTTAAAACGCCTAGGCTGGAGCGAGGATGTCGTAACAGAATTTTTATCAGTAGAAGATTGCCTGCCAGCTGTAGCACAAGGTTCTTTAGGTATTGAATGCCGTAAAGATGATGCGGAATTATTAGCTGAACTAGCAAAAATAACTGACAATGCAACATGGCATGAGGCACATGCAGAACGTGCCTTCTTAGCGGCTATGGACGGTGGTTGCCAAGTACCTATCGCAGGGTATGCAAAGCTTAATGGGGAAGAAATTACACTTACAGGTTTAGTTGCTGCACCAGATGCTTCTGTCATTTATAAAGAGACTGTAAAGGGTAGCGATGCTGAAACAATCGGCAAGGAGCTTGCTGAGATGTTAACGAAGCAAGGTGCCTATGATCTAATTCAACGTGTGAAGGCAGAGCAAGATGCAAAATAGTTTACCTTTACAGGGTAAAACAATCGTTTTAACAGGAACATCTAAAACAGCAACTGTTGTAGAAGATATTTCCTCTTTAGGTGGTCAGGCAGTTTTTGCCCCATTGATAGAAACTTGCGAAATAATCGATTCAAATGATGGCGTGCATTTAGAATGTGCGCGTCAATTTAACTGGCTCATCTTTACGAGTCAAAATGCAGTAGATGCTTTTGCTAAGAAAATGGATCGCAGCCAATTACGAGCAAGTCATTTTCAAGGGAAAATTGCATCTATTGGAACTAAAACTACTGAGGCATTAGAAAAGTTAGGTTTTCAAGTTAGCTTCATGCCTTCAGTATTTAGTGCTGATGTATTTGTAAAAGAGTTTCCTATTATTGCAGGAAGCACTCCAACGTGTTTATTTATTCGTGGGGAAAAGGCGAAGAAAACGTTAAAGGAAGGTTTGCCTTTTAAACTCAATGAATGGACTGTTTATGAAACGATTGAGCGCCACGACCAGAAACAAGTAATTATTGATTGCATTCAGGAGCATGCTGATGTCACAGTAATATTTGCAAGTCCTTCAGCTGTGGACGTATATGCAATGGATGTAGCTTCAATCGTTGGTTGGGATACGGTACGTGTGGCAGCAATTGGTCATATTACAGAAGCAGCTATTTTAAACCACGGTGCTACTGTAGACATTAAGCCGAGTGTTTATACAATGACAGCAGTCATCGAGGAATTAACGAAAGTAGAGGAAAGAAAATGACAAATTTACAATTTCAAAGACATCGTCGTTTACGAGCAAATGCAACGATTCGATCTATGGTAAAAGAAACTTACTTACACAAAGAGGACTTAATTTATCCGATTTTCGTTATTGAAGGCGAAAATATTAAAAATGAAGTTCAGTCTATGCCAGGTGTTTTTCAATTTTCATTAGATAACCTAGGTGCTGAAGTTGATGAAGTGGTTGCTTTAGGTATACCTGCTGTTATTTTATTTGGTTTACCAGCGGAAAAGGATGCGGTTGGTACAGGTGCATTCCATGATCATGGTATTGTACAAGAAGCTACTCGTCTAATTAAAGAACGTTATCCTGATCTTTTAGTTATTGCCGATACATGCCTTTGTGAATTCACAGACCATGGTCATTGTGGTTTAATTGAGGGCGATCAAATTTTAAATGACGCTTCTCTGGATGTTTTAGCACGCACTGCTGTATCACAAGCACAAGCAGGGGCAGATATTATTGCACCATCAAATATGATGGATGGCTTTGTTGCTGCAATACGTACTGGGCTTGACGAAGCTGGATTTGAAAATGTACCAATTATGTCCTATGCCGTAAAATATGCATCTAGCTACTATGGTCCATTCCGTGATGCGGCTGATGGAGCACCACAATTTGGTGATCGTAAATCATATCAAATGGATCCTTCAAATCGTATGGAAGCATTCCGTGAGGCGGAATCTGATATTGAAGAAGGTGCAGATTTCTTAATCGTGAAACCAGCTCTTAGCTATTTAGATATTATTCGAGATATGAAAAATAACTATACATTACCGATTGTTGCCTATAACGTATCGGGTGAATATGCAATGATTAAAGCTGCGGCAATAAATGGCTGGATTGAAGAGAAAAAAGTCGTGTTGGAGACATTGCTAGGTATGAAGCGAGCAGGTTCTGATCTAATTATCACATATCATGCTAAAGATGTAGCACGTTGGTTGGAGGAGAAATAAATGGCGCGTTCTTACGAAAAATCAAAACAAGCATATGCAGAAGCTGTTAACTTAATGCCAGGTGGGGTTAGTAGCCCTGTCCGTGCATTTAAATCTGTGAATATGGACCCGATTTTTATGGAATCTGGTCACGGTGCGATTATTAAAGACATTGATGGAAATGAATATATCGACTACGTATTATCATGGGGACCTTTAATTTTAGGGCATACTCACCCAGAAGTTGTAAAAGCTATCGCTGAAACTGCAGCCAAAGGCTCTTCTTTTGGCGCACCTAGTTATACAGAAAACCGATTGGCTAAACTAGTGTTGGAACGTCTGCCAGGTATGGAGATGATTCGCTTTGTATCATCTGGAACAGAGGCAACGATGTCCGCATTACGTGTAGCACGTGGTGTAACAGGACGCGATAAAATTTTGAAATTTGAAGGATCATATCACGGTCATGGGGATTCATTACTTATTAAAGCTGGTTCAGGTGTTGCAACATTAGGCTTACCTGATAGCCCAGGCGTACCTGCAGATATTGCGCGTAATACATTAACAGTTGCCTATAATGATTTACAGGGTGCACAACAAGTATTCGAAAAATTTGGTACGGAGCTCGCAGCAGTTATCGTTGAACCAGTGGCGGGGAATATGGGTGTTGTACCACCACAACCAGGATTTCTCGAAGGTTTACGTGAGCTAACAACTGAACATGGTGCTTTGTTAATCTTTGATGAAGTTATGACAGGCTTCCGTGTTGACTACGGCTGTGCACAAGGCTATTTTGGTGTGACACCAGATATGACAACGCTAGGAAAAGTAATTGGCGGCGGTCTTCCTGTAGGCGCGTTTGCTGGTAAAAAAGAAATTATGGAGCAAGTAGCACCAGCTGGTCCGATTTATCAAGCTGGCACACTATCTGGTAACCCGTTAGCAATGACAGCAGGTTATGAAACTTTATCACGTCTTGATGCCAACTCCTATGAGTATTTTAAAAAATTAGGAGATCAATTAGAAGAAGGTTTCCGAGAAGCTGCTACAAAATACAATATTCCACATACTGTTAATCGTGCAGGCTCTATGATTGGTTTCTTCTTTACGAATGAAGAGGTAATAGATTTTGCTACTGCGAAAACGTCAGATTTACAATTATTTGCGGAATATTTCCGCTTAATGGCAGAGGAAGGTATTTTCTTACCACCTTCACAATTTGAAGGATTATTTATTTCTACTGCACATACTGAGGAGCATATTGCAAAAACTGTCGCGGCTTTCCATAAAGTGTTTGAACAATTAGCAAAATAATGTAAAGCCATCCATTTAGGGTGGCTTTTTTTTGTTAAAATTAAAACTTTCAGCATAGCCAAATTGTGGGCGTTTTAGTTTATAATATTACTATTCATAATAGAAAGTAGTGAATTAAAATGGCAACAGGCACACATACAGTAGAAGTACCCGTAGGAATCGAACATGTTTGGGAATTCGTTAGCGATATGGAAAAATGGGCAAAACTTGTCCCAGGCTATAATGCACATACGATGATAGATGATAAGCAGTCTACATGGACATTTAAAGGTAATGTTGGCGTACTGAAAAAAACAGTTGAAGTAGAAATTACAATTTTAGAGTGGACAGCACCATCAAAAGTAACGTTCAATTTAAAAGGTTTATCAGATAATTTCACAGGAAACGGATATTTCCTTGCTGAAAGCATTGATGCAGACAATACAAAAATGACAGGCTTTTTAGAAGTTATAGCAGGTGGCTTAGCTGGACCTGTATTAAACCCTATCTTTAAGCCAATCGTTCCAAAAGCTACTCAAGTATTAACGGATCGCGTAGCTAATAAAATTAAAATGGTTAACGTATAATTATAAAAAGCATGCCTGATTTTAATTCGGGCATGCTTTTTATATGAACACTAACTTGCTAGTTGAGTAGTATATATTCCACTTGCCATTCATATGATGCAAAGGGAGGGATTATTATCGAACAGAAAACATGGAATATGCGTGAGACATTTTGTTTTCCAGGGTACGGTTGCCCAACAGAAATTGCGGCTGTGCAGATAAAGCCACAATGGCAGTCAATGCAATTAGAAGATTCGTTAAGATTAAATGGTATTTATCATATTACAGCACATGTACGCTTTGATTTTCAAGACATGCAAACATTTATGGATGCTGAAGATTTAATCCGTATTGATGCGCTTGATGTGCAAGGAGACACAGGTTATTTTGAGTATGCAGTCCCATTAAATGTCGATTTACCAAAAGAGGCTGCAATTGAGGACTTAATGATAAAAGACATTCGTCCGATTCTTACCAATCAAAAGTGTCAACTAGAATGGACAGTGACAAGTACGTTTAGCGAATCGACGCCAGTAGTCGAACAAGTCGATGCTGTTATAGAAAAACTTGTAGAAGCTACGCCCCAAGAATTAGTGGATGAGTCTACATTTGTTGCGCAATCTGTTCAAGTAAAGCAACCGACAACGATAGAAGCTAGTGCAGCAACTGCAAAACCGAAACAAGCTGCACCTGCCGAGCAAAAAATCGTCCTTAGAGAATCTTCAAGCCATACAGCTGTGAGAGAATCAAGTTCTTGGCATGAAGTACCGTCTATGATATGGGATTTAACAGAAGGTTATACACCACTTAAAGTTCGTGTATCAAATGATATCTTTCAAAAGTAAATAGCATAGAAGTAGTAAAAGTAATAAGATGAGAAGATCGCCAGAAGTTGGAATGATGATGACACGTATAAACTGAAAACCACAAATCGGTACAATAATTGTTCTACAATAAAAGCGGAATTGTCGTAGCCAAGGTGGTAAAAGCCAAGGGTTATACTTACGTCGTCGCATTTGAATAGTCACTTCCTTTTCTATTTACTTTTTAAGACTAGCTGAAATTAACGAAATCACTTGAAAAAATATATGAAATTGCGGTACAATGTGTAAAATCGAATATGGATGCTATGACAGGGAAGAGTAAATTATTTGTGCAATTATAGAGAGGAAACGGTAGCTGAAAAGTTTCTATTTGTGCGTAATTGAACGTAGCCCTTGAGCAGCTTTAGTGAACTAGTAGTAGTTAAAGCCGGTTAAACACCGTTAACGAATTGAGAGCCAGCTGTTATAAGCTTAAGTAAATCAAGCATATCATTATTTTGAAATGATAAGGGCATTTAGAGAGCACTTATTAAATGATGAATTGTGGGATGCAAAAGTACTAATCTTAAAATACTGGAATTAAAGGTGGTACCGCGAACTTAAACTCCTTCGTCCTTTTGTAGACGATAGGAGTTTTTTTATTTGCTAAAAAGATGTATAGGTTTTTTTAGTAAATAAGCCACGTGCAATTGTCACGGATTTATTTGGTGAGAATACACTGAAAAAATCAAGACGAGTGGTTATCTAGTTTGCCAAAGCTGACGTATGTCAAAAATTATTTACAACAGGAGGAGACAATATGACAGAAAACATTGCAATGCCAACGAAATATGATCCACAATCAATTGAAACAGGTCGCTATGAATGGTGGTTACAAGGTAAATTTTTCGAAGCACAACCTGAAAGCGGAAAAGAACCTTATTCCATCGTTATTCCACCGCCGAACGTAACAGGTAAATTACACCTTGGGCACGCATGGGATACAACGCTACAAGATATTTTAATCCGTATGAAGCGTATGCAAGGTTATGATGCACTTTGGTTACCAGGAATGGACCATGCAGGTATTGCAACTCAAGCAAAAGTAGAAGCAAAATTGCGTGAAGATAATATTACACGTTATGATTTAGGACGTGAAAAATTCCTAGAAAAAACGTGGGAGTGGAAAGAAGAGTATGCTGGACACATTCGCGCACAATGGGCGAAGCTTGGCCTTGCATTAGACTACTCTCGTGAACGTTTCACACTCGATGCAGGTCTATCAGATGCAGTTAAAACAGTATTCGTTCAATTATATGAAAAAGGCTTAATTTATCGCGGGGAGCGTATTATTAACTGGGATCCAGCAGCGAAAACAGCCTTATCTGATATTGAAGTAATCTATCAGGATGTTCAAGGTGCATTCTACCATATGAAATACCCGTTAGCAGATGGCTCAGGCTTTGTGGAAGTGGCAACAACTCGCCCCGAAACAATGCTAGGTGACTCTGGCGTAGCAGTTCACCCGAAAGATGAGCGTTATCAACATTTAATTGGTAAAACAGTTATTTTACCGATTGTCGGTCGTGAAATTCCAATCGTAGCAGATGATTATGTTGATATGGAATTCGGTACAGGCGTTGTAAAAATGACTCCAGCCCATGACCCGAACGACTTTGAAGTTGGTAACCGCCATAACTTAGAACGTATTCTTGTTATGAATGAAGATGGCACAATGAATGAACTTGCTGGTAAATATAATGGCATGGATCGTTTTGAATGTCGTAAACAAATCGTAGCAGATTTACAAGAAGCGGGTGTCTTAATTAACATTGAAGAGCATATGCACTCTGTAGGACACTCTGAACGTTCTGGTGCGGTTGTTGAACCTTACCTATCTGCACAATGGTTCGTTAAAATGCAACCACTTGCAGATGCTTCTTTAGAGCTTCAAAAAGATGAGGAAGGTAAAGTGAATTTTGTACCTTCTCGTTTTGAAAACACATATTCTCGTTGGATGGAAAATATCCGTGACTGGTGTATCTCTCGCCAACTATGGTGGGGACATCAAATTCCTGCCTGGTATCACAATGAAACAGGTGAGATTTACGTAGGGAAAGAAGCCCCTGCTGATGCAGAAAATTGGACACAAGATGAAGACGTATTAGATACATGGTTCTCATCTGCACTATGGCCGTTTTCTACAATGGGTTGGCCGGACGAGGCAAATGAAGAATATCAACGTTACTACCCAACAAGTACGCTTGTAACGGGCTATGATATTATTTTCTTCTGGGTTTCTCGTATGATTTTCCAAGGTATTGAATTTACGGAACAACGCCCATTCAAAGATGTATTAATCCATGGATTAGTACGTGATGGTGAAGGACGTAAGATGAGTAAATCACTTGGTAATGGTGTAGATCCTATGGATGTTATTGAGAAATACGGTGCTGATTCACTTCGTTATTTCTTAGCTACAGGCTCATCTCCAGGTCAAGATTTACGTTATACAACTGAAAAAGTAGAGTCGGTTTGGAACTTTGCTAATAAAATTTGGAATGCTTCTCGTTTTGCATTAATGAATATGGATGGTATGTCATTTGACGAAATCGACTTAACTGGTGAAAAATCAGTTGCTGATAAGTGGATTTTGACTCGCTTAAATGAGACGATTGAACGTGTAACATCGTTAGCAGACCGCTATGAATTCGGTGAAGTAGGACGTGAGCTCTATAACTTCATTTGGGATGATTTCTGTTCTTGGTATATTGAAATGGCGAAATTACCATTGAATGGTGAAGATGAAGCTGCTAAGAAAACGACTCGCTCTATATTAGCTTATGTACTAGACCAAACAATGCGTCTATTACATCCGCTTATGCCATTCATTACAGAAGAAATTTGGCAACACTTACCGCATGAAGGTGAGTCAATTACAGTTGCAGCATGGCCAACGGTACGTACAGACCTTCACTTTGCTGAAGAAGCAGACAATATGAAGCTTCTTATGGATATTATACGTTCAGTGCGCAATATTCGTGCGGAAGTGAACACACCAATGAGCAAAAAAGTACCATTATACATTTCTGCTAAAGATGCAGCTACCGTTGCCATTCTTGAAGCGAATAAAGGCTATTTAGAAAAATTCTGTAATCCAGAGCCATTAACAATTGGTGAAGGCTTAGAGGCTCCAGGACAGTCTATGACGGCCGTAGTAACAGGAGCAGAGCTATTCTTACCACTTGTAGGACTTATCAACTTAGAGGAAGAGATTGCTCGTCTTGAAAAAGAATTAGAAAAATGGGCAAAAGAAGTGAAGCTTGTTACTGGTAAGTTGTCAAATGAGAAATTTGTATCAAAAGCACCAGAAGCATTGGTTAACGCAGAACGCGAAAAATTAGCGGACTATGAAGGTAAACATGCCGTTGTATTAAAACGTTTAGAAGAACTAAAAAATATGTAATCATAAAAATGATTTATTGAAACAGCAGATGGCGAAAAAGTCATCTGCTGTTTTTCTTTTTATGCGTCAAAAGATATGTATTGAGTTAGGAAAAAATATATAGTATTATACAATGTAGTTAGTATAATAGATAAAGGCAAACTACCCGAAAGGTTAGGAAGCAAAGCCTAGGGTCTAAGGTGAAGAGAGAATTGTTTTTTTTACTATGATTGCCAGGTTACCATTTAATGTAAATTCATTTAATTTTATGGCTATTCTATGGTGATTAGAATAGCTTTTTTCTTTGTTACGAAAATAATTTTGGAGGTTTTTCATGTCTGGAAATATTGGAACAATAGTAGTGAAGGTGAACAAAGCCTGTGATGATTTAGATTTTGTGAATGCAAGAGGAATAATAGAGGCAAATCTTCTAAAGCTATCGGAAGCAAAATACTATCGCCTATTAAACGCAAGCGGGCGTGTACTTATTAAACATATATTAGCAAATGGCGACGGGCAAAATGAAGTGAAACAAACATTAACACGTACTGATTTCCTAGTGATTAATAAAATTAATGAGTATTGTTCGAACTTTGATATTTCAATGTTGAAAAGAACATTAAAAAACTCATTTGAATTAGTGCAAAGATCAGATGTATTGCCACTTTTAAATAATGATGCAAAAATTATTTTAGACGATATGGGTGCGCTTTTAGGCGTCCATCAATTACATTAATTTGCTGTTTATTTGCAAAAAACTAGTTAAAAACACACAGACAATCACTCCTACAGTGCTTTTCTGTGTGTTTTTAAAATTGTGTCAGAATTGTTTGTGTGCCTGGCACGCTTTATACTAGAGTGAGAGGGAGTGTTTCTTTTGTTTACAACGATAAAAGCATGTACAGATTTTATTTTTACATTAAAAGCGGTTGATCATAAACGTGAGCCATTAGTAATGATGCGTGAAGTATTGGCTCGTTTAGGAGACCCGCAGAACAAGCTACGAACTATACATCTAGCAGGTTCCAATGGCAAAGGGTCTACTGTAAATGTATTGAGGGAGATGTTGGAGAATGCAGGTTATCGAGTAGGGGCTTTTACTTCTCCACATTTAACGCGTGTCAATGAACGGATGACGATTAACGGCATGCAAATTTCGGATGAGCAATTTTTACAATATATGAACAATATCGCTTCAATTATTGAAGCGCATTATAATGGGGACTATCCAAGCTTTTTTGAGGTCGTAACACTTATTATGTTCCAGTATTTTGCTGAAGAAGAAGTAGATTTTGCACTTATTGAAACAGGGCTTGGTGGGCGCTTAGATGCGACCAATGTGATCACACCACTTGTTTCAATTATTACGACAATTTCATTGGAGCATACAGCATTTTTAGGCGATACGTATGCGAAAGTTGCATTTGAAAAGGCAGGAATTATTAAAGAAGGAGTGCCTGTTGTGGTGGGCGTTAAAAACGATGAGGCGCTTGCTGTTATTCAAAAAGTTGCACAACAACGTCAAGCCAAATGTCTTGTTTTAGGATACGATTTTCACGTCGTAGCACAAAATCAACGGGTTGGTATGCAATCCTTTAATTATCGTAACGCAAATGTTGAACTAACTGGTATTCAATTAAAAATGGCTGGAGAGCATCAAATTGCTAATGCCAGTCTTGCCATAACAGCAATGGATATTTTACGTGAGCAGGGACATATTCAACTAACAGAACAGGCTATGCTTCTGGCGCTACAAACTGCACAGTGGGCAGGCCGCTTTGAACAATTTCCAAATAATATTGTGCTAGACGGTGCCCATAATTCAGAAGGAACCGCTGCATTGATTCAAACGCTTCAGACAGTTTATCCGCACCATCAATATCACTTTATTTATGCAGCGCTTTCTGATAAAGATCATGCAAATAGTATTGCATTAATGGATGCAGTGGCAACTTCTATGTCGTTTACACAAATTGGCTTGCCGAATGCCATGCCAGCTGAAAAATTAGCGATGTTATCAACACATATTAACAAACAATATGATGCGAATTGGCAGGCAATAGTCCAAGCCGTTATAAAAAGCAGAGAGCCTCAGGATATTGTTGTTATTACTGGCTCACTTTATTTTATAGCGGAAGTTCGACAGTGGTTGAAGGAGGAGACACGATGATTCCCCAGTTTGATCAATATAAGAAAAAATGGGCATTAGCAAGTGATGATATCATTAAGCCTGGACTAACGGCTATTGAAGAAGCTTTAGCACTAGTGGGAAATCCAGAGAGAAAACTACAAATTGTGCATCTTGCAGGTACGAACGGCAAAGGCTCTACACTGACATTTTTAGAGTCGATTGCGCAACAACATGGTTTAAAAGTAGGGAAGTTTATGTCTCCTTGCATTTTAAATGTGCATGATCAAATTCAAGTAATGAGCGAGCCAATTTCTAAAGAAGAGATGGATTGCGTTTTTCAACAAATGAAAAGTGCCGGACTTAGTGGGAAGCTGACAGATTTTGAGCTACTAACAGTTGCAGCATTTTTGCAATTTGTCCATAGCGATGTAGATGTGGCATTCATTGAAGCGGGTATGGGGGGCTTACTAGATAGTACTAATGTCGTAATGCCAATTGTCTCCATTATTCCAAGTATTGCGCTTGAACATACGAAATTTTTAGGATCGACAATTGAAAGTATTGCCGAGCATAAAGCAGGGATTATTAAGCAAAATCGTCCTGTTGTTATTGGTGAGGTACCGTTAGAGGCGATGGCCATAATTAATAAAGTTGCAAAAGCAAAGCATGCTCCAATTTTAGAGCTATCAAAACAATTTACAATTGAGCAAATGGATGATGATGAGTGTTATACAAATAAAGAAAAAAACATATGTATTGCCAATCTCACTCGTAAGATGAAAGGGCCACATCAGGGTAATAATATGGCATTAGCCATTACCGCTTTTTTTGAAGTAGCTACAGCATTAGACGTTGCCATCAACGAAGAAAGCATACGCTATGGTATTAAAATGGCAAGTATTTTAGGACGTTTTGAAGAAGTAATGCCTTATATTATTTTTGACGGTGCCCATAATCCAGCAAGTGCAGAAAAATTGGTAGAGACGGTCCGTCGAGAATTTCCTGATGAGTCCATTACGTTCGTTATAGGCATATTAGGTGATAAAGATGTAAAAGAAGTTTTGCAATACTTTGAGCAAATTAGCGATCGTTTTTATTTTGTTGATTTTGATAATCCGCGAGCTATGTCCGCAAAAAATATGGTAGAACTAAGTAATGCACCCTATAAAGCGGTTTTACGTGATTACATTCAATTTATACAACAGCAATCAGAAAACCAGTGCAGAACAATTGTATCGGGCTCTTTATATTTATTAACAGAGGTTCGTAGTAGGTTACTACAATCCAACAATTAGGAACGTCAAATTATAGTTTTATAATTACAAGAAGGACTAGCAATTCGTCATCGTTCTACTGAAAACAACGTAACCTTCCGTTAGTTGAACCACATGTATTATGAAAGCGTCACAGCGTGGAAACAGGCTCTATAGCCGTGTTTAACGTGGAAAATGCACGAAATTAGGTGAGCGATCATGATGTGACGAGCTTTGAAAATTAAAGACGTTTTTTGAAAGTTTATAGCGATAAATTTTTTAGACGAGACGACAACAGTCTCGTCTTTTTTTATGTTTATTTTGATAGGTTGAAATAAGAGGTGATGAACGTATGAAAATTGTTAGTCAGGTAATCAGAAAACAAATAGTGCGCGCAATGCTAATTGGTGGCATCGTGGGGCTTTTTGGGGTAGCCATTTTTTTAGGTGTTCTCCAGGCAAGTACCCAATTTTCTTTAAAAAAGGATAGCGAGGTCGCAAAAAACGAAACGGAAGCACCAGTAGAGGGAAATTCAGAAACAATACCGACAGCAGGAGGTACTGGAACCTCGACAATGTTTTATGCGAGTCAAGCAGGTGTATTTTCTAATTATGAAAGTGCAAGTGCGTTTATAGCAGAACATCCTACACTGCAAGAAAGTGCGATTGTGGAAGTAGAGAGTAAATATTATGTATGGACAAGTATGGTGACAGAGGAAAGTGACTTAGTATTTTTAAAGGATCCTCCAACATTTAAAAAAGTTTTCAATGTTACTGGCGATAGTTGTAAAGAGCCGACCATTGCAGAAATAACAAATGTATTAGCAGATAAAAATACGAAAAAATTAAATTTTAGTGAGGCAGCAAATGATTCCACATTGCCTTCCGATTGGCAAAGTATTGGCAAGGCAGCAACATCTATTTCTAGTGATATAAGCATTATCCGTCTTCAAATTTTTGCGCATTACAAATCCAAAAATCCTTGTCTTCAAACGAAATTTTAAGTAAAGAATATAGCCAAAAGTACATTATCTTGATTTTTAGAAAATTTTCAAAAACCACTTTCTCCGTTATGATAGAGAGAAGGAGGAATGGTGAAAAAATGTTTGAAACGAATCATAAATTAGTGCTTGCTTCCGCATCACCACGACGTAAAGAATTGCTTGCGATGCTTGAACTTCCGTTTGAAATTGTGACAAGTGAAGTAGAAGAGACAAGCGTAACCGCAACAACAATGCAAGATTATGTAAAAGGTGTGGCACTTTTAAAAACGCGGGATGTCGCTCAAAAAGTATCAAATGCAACGATTATTGGTGCGGATACGATTGTCGTCTTTGACAATGAGCTACTGCATAAGCCAAAAACACGTGAGGAAGCCATTTCTCACTTAACACGTTTATCAGGCAAGCGTCATGCGGTCATGACTGCTGTTGCCATCATTGAACCAAATGGATTGGAAACGACATTTCTAGAAGAAACAGCTGTTGTATTCCATACTTTATCACAGGAGCTTATAGAAGCGTATGTAGCCTCTGGAGATTCTTATGATAAGGCAGGCGGTTATGGTATTCAAACAGTTGGTACCCTTTTAGTTGAGCGAATTGAAGGAGATTATAACAATGTTGTGGGCTTACCACTTGCAGCGTTGTTCGCGCAATTGGTAGCACGACGAATTATCCAATTTGCGAAGGAGTGAAGCTATTGCCAATAGATGTTATACCAGATATGATGATTCGCGACGTTCATTTAGCAGATCGACCTCGGGAAAGACTATTACGGCAAGGTGCTAAGAGCTTATCCAATCAGGAGCTACTGGCTATATTACTGAGGACAGGCACGAAGGAAGAATCTGTTCTTGTCCTTGCCAATCGTGTTTTAAGTACATTTGAACGTTTGCATCAATTAAAACATGCAACAATTGAAGAAATGGTCGCCATAAAGGGTATTGGAGAGGTAAAGGCAATTCAAATATTAGCCGCAATCGAACTCGGAAGGCGCTTGTCTCAAAAGCAAAATGATGATAAATATACGGTTCGTTCTCCGCAAGACGCCGCTGCTTACCTTATGCCTGATATGACCTCTTTAAGTCAGGAACATTTTGTTGTCCTTTTTCTTGATGTGAAAAATCAAATCATTCATAAAAAGACGATTTTTATCGGGGGTTTGAATGCGTCCATTGTACATCCGAGAGAAATCTTTCGTGAGGCTGTAAAGCGCTCTGCTGCCTCAATTATTTGTGCTCATAATCACCCAAGTGGTGTTCCGACACCGAGTCCAGAAGATATTGAGGTAACGAAAAGAATTCAGGAAGCTGGTTTTATTATTGGTATTGAGTTACTGGATCATATCATCATCGGTGACCACCAGTTTACTAGCTTAAAAGAAAAAGGTTATTTTTAGCACTGTACGCTTAAAGGCTTCCTTGCTGGAGCTTCTAGTAAATAAGCTTCAGCCTTTAGCAGGCACCCCATTACCTAGCTACTCGCCAGCGAATTAGAAAGAGGAATGATGCTTGTGCTTGCAATAGTGGGGCTAGTACGTTTTGCTACAGAACATTTTGCAAATTAAATAGCTTTGGTAACAAGCTGAGCTCTGCAAAAATTTTTGCAGAGCTTTTTAGAATACAAAAGGCGTTAATGCTCCGAAATGCGTTTTTTCTTGGTAATAAATTTTTCTAGTTTATTTTAGGGACAGTATAGTTTGAACGGTTTTTAAGCATTTTAATAAAAAATGAACCTTTTTGATTGAATGACGTTATTGTATTCGTAGAAAAATATCTATAGCATTCACAAAAATTGGTAGCCTATAATGCGTTGTCTTACATGAAAAAAAATAATATGCTAATCTATACGTACTATTTTTAGTTTAAGAGGGAATTAAAATAGTAAGTTTTCTGCAAGATGAGGTATGTGGCACTACAAATTCTTGCATTTATCCGTTATAATGAACGGTATGATTTTATGTCAACGATAGTATGGCTTAAATAGAAAGGGAGTACACAATTTGTTTGGATTAGGTAGTAAAGATGTCGGGATTGACCTTGGCACAGCGAATACATTAGTTTTTATTAAAGGGAAGGGGATCGTTTTACGCGAGCCTTCAGTAGTAGCAAAAAACACAAAAACAGGAGACATCGTTGCAGTTGGTAATGATGCGAAAAATATGATTGGCCGTACACCTGGATCAATCGTGGCGATTCGTCCGATGAAAGATGGCGTTATTGCTGATTATGATATTACAACAGCGATGATTGAATATTATTTAAAAGAAGCTTGTAAAAATTCCGGCGGAAATTGGAAAAAACCGAATGTAATGATTTGTGTGCCATACGGTATTACATCGGTAGAGCAACGTGCAGTTATCGATGCTTCTCGTCAAGCTGGTGCAAAAGAAGCCTTTACAATTGAAGAACCATTTGCAGCTGCTATTGGAGCAAACTTACCTGTTTGGGATCCAACTGGTTCTATGGTTGTTGATATCGGTGGCGGTACAACTGAAGTAGCAGTAATCTCTTTAGGTGGTATTGTGACAAGTGAATCTGTACGTATTGGCGGGGATGCTATGGATCAATCAATCATTTCATATATCCGTAAATCGTATAACTTAACAATTGGTGAACGTACTGCAGAAGCAGTTAAAATGGAAATTGGGACAGCATTCGCTGAAGGCCCAGAAGAGAAAATGGAAATTAGAGGTCGTGACCTTTTAACAGGTTTACCAAAAACAATTGAGATTTCGTCTCAGGAAATTTCAGATTCATTGCGTGAAGCGGTATCGTCAATTATTGACGGTGTACGTAAAACGTTAGAACAAACACCTCCAGAATTATCTGCAGACGTGATGGAGCGAGGTATTGTGTTAACTGGTGGTGGCGCATTGTTAACGAATTTAGACAAAGTTATTAGCCGTGAAACAAATATGCCTGTATTTATTGCAGAAGATCCATTAGACTGTGTAGCTATTGGAACAGGTAAAGCTCTAGATCATATTGATCTAATTCGTCAACAACAAGTAAAAGGGTAAGGAGGTTTAGGCAATGCCACATTTTTTTTTCAATAAGAAATTAATACTGCTATTAGTGGGCATGGTTTTTCTTGTGGCATTGATTAGCTTCTCATTACGAGATCGGACGAACGCAACTTTACCAGAGCAAATTATTAAAGATACTGTCGGCGTCGCGCAATCTATTGTTGCGAAGCCGGCGAATTACATAGCTGGTATTTTTAATAATATTGACTCCCTCTTAAACACGTACGAAGAAAACAAACGTTTAAAAGCACGCTTAGAAGATTTTGCAGCTGTACAAGCCGAAGCATTGGTATTAAAATCTGAAAATGAAAAGCTATTAGAACTTACAAAGTCAGAAAGTTTAAAGGCGTTTAATCCTATTCAAGCAACGGTTATTGCTAGAAATCCAGACCAATGGGAAGAAAAGATTATTTTAGATAAAGGTTCATCCCATGGTGTAGAAAAAAATATGGCAGTTATGACAGCGAAAGGGCTAATCGGTAAAATTACGTTAGTGACTCCTTTCACCTCTGAGGTTGAGCTTTTATATACAAATAATCCTAATTATCGTGTGTCAGCGATGGTTTTAGGAGAAAAAGAAGCATACGGTTTAATCGAGGGCTTTGATAAAGAACGAAATGAACTCATTATGAAGCGAATCGATTCTAGCTTAAATGTGAAGGAAGGCGAAAAAGTAGTTTCTTCAGGTTTAGGTGGTATTTTCCCTAAAGGTGTACCAATCGGAGAAATTACGGAAGTTAGCACAGATGATTTTGGCTTAACGAAAATGGCTTATGTAAAACCATCTGCTGATTTTTCTCTATTAGAAAATGTTGTTATCGCAAAACGATCATTAACAGTTATTGATGGTTCTGACGGAGAAGCAACGAATGAAGATTTAACAAATCCACAAAAGGTTACTGAAGAGGGGGAAAAGTAATGGTTCGGTTTCTTATTCCCTCTGTTGCAGTATTGCTATTTTTACTAGAACCAGAGTTTGCTATGCTGTCACCGATTGAAGTGGGCGGGCATGTCTATTATCTAGTACCTCGATTTCTAATTCTATACTTAATATTTATATCCATCTATTACAGCCGTCAACGAGCGGTAATGTATGGACTTTTTTTTGGTGTCTTGTATGATGTGTTTTACATTGATATTATTGGATTATACTCGGTACTATATCCGCTAATTTGTTTTTTAGCAGGGTCTATCGTGAAAATAATTCATCAGCACTTAGTTGTGACTACAACTATTTCAGTTGTTTTAGTAGCAATTTTAGAATTCGTACTTTATCAATTCTTCTATCTAATCGCTTTTACAACGATACCGTTAACGGATTTCTTACAATCACGACTACTGCCAACAATCATTGCGAATACGTTATTTTTAATGATTCTTGGTTGGGCCTTCAAGTATCTAATTAATGCGCGTGTCTTACAGAGAGCACGTGAAGTTTCTTAATATCAAGAGCAACGTGAGGTGAGGCATTCATGAAAAAACAATTAGTTAATATGAAGGGAACAAAGGATGGTTTTGTTCTTCGTTTAGACGATCAATGTTCGTATGCCGATTTAGTAGAAGAGCTAAAGCGAAAAGTTTCAGAAGGCGGTATCGATGGTAAAGTAGATGTACAATTACATTTAGGCTATCGATACTGTTCAGATGAACAAGTAAAAGAGTTAGTGAAAATTGTTCAAGAATCAGAACAATTAGTAGTAGCAAAAGTGCAAAGTGAAGTACTGACTGTCCATGAGAGCAACAAGAAAATGATAGAAAGCCAACAAGATACATATGTAGGAGTGGTCAGATCGGGACAAGTTCTACGTGCCTCAGGGGATATAGTAATTGTGGGGAATGTGAATCCGAATGGACGGGTAGAAGCTGGTGGTAATGTATACGTCCTTGGCAGACTAAAGGGAATTGTACATGCAGGTGTACATGGAAATAGGGAAGCAATCATTGCTGCCTCTCGTTTAGAAGCCACACATATTATGATTGCTGATCAGGTTGAAGCAATGTCAGATGAACATGTAAAAGCTATCAATCAAGCAGACATGGCTTGTGCATTTATCGGCTATGATGGGCGTATTGCGTACGATCAAATTCATGCGTTAAAAAATATTCGACCATTATTAAATGTGTCTAAGGGAGGAAGCTAGTGTGGGAGAAGCGATCGTCATAACTTCAGGTAAGGGCGGTGTCGGTAAAACGACAACAACGGCTAACCTCGGGACTGCATTGGCTCTACAAGGGAAAAAAGTATGTTTAGTAGATACAGATATTGGCTTGAGAAATTTAGATGTGATTCTAGGTCTCGAAAACCGTATTATTTATGATTTAGTTGATGTTGTTGAAGGACGTTGCAAAATCCATCAAGCATTGATTAAAGATAAACGTGTAGATGATAAACTATTTTTATTACCTGCTGCTCAAACGACAGATAAAAATGCTGTCACACCTGAGCAAATGGAGAGCTTAGTAGAGGAATTAAAGAGAGACTATGATTATGTTTTAATAGATTGCCCTGCTGGTATTGAGCAAGGTTATCGCAATGCGGTAGCAGGTGCAGACCATGCAATCGTTGTAACAACACCAGAAATTTCTGCTGTACGGGATGCAGACCGAATTATTGGACTGCTTGAACAAGAAGAAATTACAGCTCCTAAACTTATTATTAATCGTATTCGTCAGCATATGATGAAAAACGGCGATACACTGGACGTCAATGAAATTACAACACATTTGTCCATTGATTTATTAGGCATTATTGTTGATAGTGAAGGTGTTATCTCATCCTCAAATAAAGGTGAGCCAGTCGTTATGGATCCAACGAATAAGGCATCTTTAGGTTACCGTAATATTGCCCGTCGCATATTAGGTGAATCTGTGCCATTAATGGCCATTGAGGACGAGCATCGTGGAATGTTCTCAAAACTTAAAGCATTATTTTCAAGATAATCAAAACCTTTTCGTGCACATGCGCGGAAAGGTTTTTTTATTGCTAGTAAATTGTGTGAGAATTGTATGAGTGACTGGCACATGCATGAATGGACATGCTGCCTCATATAGTGTGAAAAAAGAGGATGAGAGCTTGTTTAAAAAATGGAAATGGATTGTCATGATATTACTTGTGGCTGCAATTATGCTTATGATTCGCTTAGAAGATCAAGGCGTAATGGAAACACCTGTGCGAAAGCTTGTAACGACATCAGCAGATTTAACATATTTAAGTGAGCTCGGAAAAAGTCTGCTGAAAAAAGAGGAAGAAACGATAATGGTTTCCAGTGATATAGGGCAAACTGAACTATTAACGTTTTCAAATGCGCAAGTTTTTAAAGAGGGGTTTTTATTACAATATGATGTGGGCCTCCCTGTATATGCGGGCCAAAGTGGGCTCGTTGTTTTTACAGGTCATACAAAATATACTGGTAAAACGATGACAGTTAGCTATGAGGATGGTACAACTGTCTCTTATGGGATGCTTGATAGTTTAGCACAGTTACCATATACAACAATACAGGCCAACGACTTGATCGGTATGAAGCAGACTGGACAACTCTATATTTCGATTGAGAAAGATAAAAAGCATTTAAATTTAGAAGAAATTGTGCAGTGGCTTGAAACGACGGAGAACGATGAAGGTTAAATTGCATTTACTTTGTATCCCTCTGATTCTGTTAATGATTTTTAGTGGCCAGATCGCTTATTATGCAATTATTTTAACTTCTTTGCTATGGCATGAAGCGGGCCATATATTGGCTGCGGTGCTTTGTGGCGTGAAAATAAAATCATGTGTGATCGCACCCTATGGAGGGGAAATAGAATTTGAAAATCCAGCAGCTGTGCAGGCATCTTCACTACTTTGGATTGCACTAGGAGGTCCAATCGCCACAATACTGGGGATTGGTCTTGCTTTTTTTATGCCAGATTTAATTGCCATTCGACTTGTCAATGTGCAGCTAGTATTACTAGTAATTAATTTAATACCCATCATTCCGTTAGATGGTGGAAGGATACTTTTGGCCTGTTTATTTTTATTTTATCCAAGTGTGAGAGTTTTTGAATATTATTATTCGCTTTCTCTTATTTTTGCCTCTATACTATTCATAGTAACTTTAGGAAATTTACCACAATCCATTTTTTTAGCTGTTCTGTGCCTATTTATATGGTTGCAAGTACTAAAAGAATGGAACTATCGAAAGTACCGTTTAGCATTTGAGAAATATGTAATGAACAGGTTGACTTGATAGAATCCATGTGGTAGTATTTTAATGTTATTGTTTGTAGCACCCGTGCTACTACAACCGCTCTGGGAAGGTTTAAGCATCTTTGGATCACCTTCATAAACAGGCGAGTCTGAGTCTAAGAGGAGGTGCAGTAAAATGTACGCAATTATTGAAACTGGTGGTAAACAAATCAAAGTAGAAGCTGGTCAAGAAATCTATGTTGAGAAATTAGGCGTAGAAGCTGACGAGGTTGTAACTTTCGATAAAGTTCTATTCGTAGGTGGCGAAAACGTTAAAGTTGGAGCTCCATTCGTAGAAGGCGCTACAGTAACAGCTAAAGCTGTGAAAGAAGGCCGTCAAAAGAAAATCGTTGTTTTCAAATTGAAAGCTAAAAAGAACTACCGTCGTAAACAAGGTCACCGTCAACCTTATACAAAATTAGTTGTTGAATCAATCAATGCTTAATTGTGAGGTGTAACATTTGATAAAAGTTACGATACATCATGATGAAAACAGACATGTGTCTGCATTTGAATTTTCAGGACATGCTGAGTACGACGAATCTGGAAAAGATTTAGTATGTGCAGGTGCATCTACCATTGCCATCGGTACGGTGAATGCGATTTATGCATTACTACAATTGCAACCAGAAGTTGAACAAGCAGCTGAAGGTGGAGGTTATCTTAAGGTAAATTTACCGACAGATTTAGAGCCTGAAATTGATACAAAACTACAATTAATTGTCCAAGTAATGACTGCTCAAGTGTATTCTATGGTGCAAAATTACGGACAATATATCCAAATCAACTACAACCAAGTAGGAGGTGGAACAGAATGAAATTGTTATTAGCATTAGACCTTCAACTTTTCGCATCGAAAAAAGGGGTAGGTTCTACAAAAAACGGACGTGACTCTGAGTCTAAACGTCTTGGCGCTAAACGTGCTGATGGCCAATTTGTAACTGGTGGTTCTATTCTTTACCGTCAACGCGGTACAAAAATTTACCCAGGTACAAACGTAGGTCGTGGTGGCGATGATACACTATTTGCTAAAGTTGATGGCGTTGTTAAATTCGAACGCTTAGGTCGCGATCGCAAACAAGTATCTGTATACCCAGCTACACAAGAAGCTTAATTTTAATAAAGTAGACATAAAGCGGAGGACTGCATTTATTGCAGTCCTTTTTTTGGCTAAATTTCAATGAAGAATTAAGGGAAAAATACATCAAAACTTGTTATACTAGTTAAGATAACTTTATTGGAGTGAATGGGATGAACAATCAATCACTAACCATTAGTGAGGTATTACGTTTTGCAAATCATGATTATGTGAATCAACTTCAACTTATTCGCATGAATTTAGATTTAGGTAGAATTGATGAATCAAAAGAACTTATTCAACATTATTCGGAACAGCTACGAGTATTGTCTATCATGAATCGTCTACAATTACCACAAACAATGGAGTGGCTACAAACAGCAGGATGGCGTTATCCATCTTTACCGCTGGAGCTTAATGGTGAGATCAAAAAACCAGTCACTAATAATATTGACAAGGATGTTGTAGAGTATTTAAACAAAACAGTTATGCATGTTTATGATACATTAGATCCATTTACGGAGCAGAGCTTAGCGCTTGATGTACGTGTTGACGATCATACATTTGTTTTGGCGTTTACGCTAAATGGACTGTGGAGTGCAGACGCATTCACCGAAAAAGGTTTGAAACAATTCGACATTCAAACAATTGTGCAGACAAATACGTGCTGGCAATATGTGTTGAGTGCAAATAGGGAGTGAAATAAATGTTTGTCGATCACGTAAAGATATATGTTAAAGGTGGCGATGGCGGCGATGGAATGGTAGCCTTTCGCCGTGAAAAATATGTACCAAATGGTGGGCCAGCTGGTGGAGATGGCGGTCACGGAGGTAACGTAGTATTTGAAGTAGAAGAAGGCTTACGTACGTTAATGGATTTCCGTTATAAACGTCACTTCAAAGCAGAACGTGGTGAACACGGGATGAGTAAAGGGATGCACGGAAAACGCGCTGAAGATTTAATTGTTAAAGTGCCACCAGGTACAGTTGTGATGAATGAGGAAACAGGAGAAGTCATCGCAGATTTAGTTGAGCATGGCCAACAAGCGATTATCGCGAAATCAGGTCGTGGTGGACGCGGAAATTCTCGCTTTGCAACACCTGCCAATCCTGCGCCTGAGCTTTCTGAAAAAGGCGAGCCAGGACAAGAATTAAATGTTATATTAGAGTTAAAAGTATTAGCAGATGTTGGCTTAGTTGGTTTCCCAAGTGTAGGTAAATCCACACTATTATCAGTTGTTTCTGCAGCAAAACCAAAGATTGGCGCTTATCATTTTACGACAATCGTGCCGAATTTAGGAATGATTGAAACAGATGATCACCGAAGCTTTGCAATGGCAGATTTACCAGGGCTAATTGAAGGCGCGCATGAAGGCGTAGGGTTAGGACACCAATTTTTACGTCATATCGAACGTACACGTGTCATTGTGCATGTTATCGATATGTCAGGTATGGAAGGCCGTGACCCGTACGAAGATTATTTAACAATTAACGAGGAGTTAAAGCAATATAATTTGCGTTTAACAGAGCGTCCTCAAATTATTGTAGCAAATAAAATGGATATGCCAGAAGCAGAAGAGAACTTAGTGGAATTCCGCAAAAAAGTTGGAGAAGATGTGCAAATCTTCCCGATCTCAGCAGTTTCACGCCAAGGCTTAAAAGAATTATTATTTGCTATAGCAGATTTACTTGAAGTAACGCCTGAGTTCCCACTATTTGAAGAAGTAGAGGAACAATCAGATGCAACAGTAATGTACAAGCATCAATCGCAAGGCGAAGATTTCGAGATTACTCGTGATGATGACGGTGCATTTATCATTAGTGGCTACTCGATTGAACGTCTATTTAAAATGACAGACTTTAGTCGTGAAGATGGTATTCGACGTTTCGCACGCCAATTGCGCGGTATGGGTGTGGATGAGGCATTGCGTGAGCGTGGTGCTCAAAATGGTGATACCGTTCGTCTACAAGAGTTCGAATTCGAATTTATAGATTAAGACAGGAGTTTTAGGGGGAAGCGTATGAAGAATGTTGCGAATCAGCGATATTATTTAGTTCGTGAAGATGTATTAACGGATGCTATGCAAAAAACATTGGAGGCAAAGCAATTACTTTCAAGTGGTTCGGTATCCTCCATCTGGGATGCGGTAAAGCAAGTGGATTTATCGCGCAGTGCGTTTTACAAATATCGTGATGCTGTATTTCCTTTTCACTCAATTGTACAGGAGCGCATTTTAACCGTCTTTTTACAGCTTCAAGATCGAAAAGGAACGTTAGCCAAATTGTTAGAAACTGTGACCAATTCACATTGTAATGTACTGACAATCCATCAAACTATACCAATTCAAGGACGTGCGAATGTAACATTGTCATTAGATGTGACGAGTATGACTTCTGAACTTGATGACTTAATACAGCAGCTAAAACGTTTAGATTTTGTTGAATCTGCAGAGGTAATAAGTTCTGGTGCATTGTAAGGGGCTATTAAAAAAGGCCCCTTTGCCTTTTATTAGTTAATGCTGGTAGATGTTGATACAAAATTTCGCTCCCTTTCCGCATGCGATGAGCAAGCCTCTCTGAAGCTGAAAAATAGCTTCTGTGAGGTTTCGCTAAAGTCGCGATCCTGCAGAAATACTGCGAAATTTTTTAAAATACCCGAGCATAGTGTATAAAACTGCATTAAGCTATAAGCAATAGTGTTGAACCTGCTAGCAAAAGCAGTATCTACTATCACAATTACTCATTTTAGAGGGAGGCTGTATTACATAGCCTTTTCTTTTTATAAAGAGTTTTCCAAACATTATAAATGTTTCATATACTAAGAATTAAAGAAGGAGGTCATTTCGATGACAGAGCGACAGTGGGAGAAACGAATTGCATATTTAGGACCTGAAGCATCATTTACATACTTAGCGACAAAATCTATCTTCCCAACTGATTTGCTTGTCCCGTGTACAACGATACCTGAATGTATTGAGGCAGTAGCAGAGGGCAAGGTTGATTTAGCGGTTGTACCATTAGAAAATGCTTTAGAAGGCTCAGTACCATTGACGCTCGATTATTTATTCCATGAGGCAACGCTTTATGTAACAGGTGAGCTACAATTGAAAATTCAACAACATTTAATGGTTAATAAGGCGCAAAAGAATAATTGGGAATCCATCAAAGGGGTATATTCACATCCGCATGCTTTAGCGCAATGTCATAAATATTTATTTTATCGCTTTAGTGATGTGCCGTTACATCAAACAACATCAACAGCTGCTGCAGCTAAATTTGTATCAGAAAATCCTGATGATTGCATTGCAGCAGTAGGTAATGCAGCCGCTGCTGCAAAATACGGACTAGAAATCGTGCAAGATAATATTCATGATTTTCATTTTAATCATACTCGTTTCTTTGTGTTATCTAAGCAAAATAAACGATTACCCCAGGAATTATCAGATGGGCAAGCTAAAACAACATTTATGATTACGTTACCGACAGATCGATCAGGGGCATTACACCAAGTTCTTTCCGTTTTTGCGTGGCGACAATTGAATTTAAGTAAAATTGAATCACGCCCATTAAAAACAGGTCTTGGTGATTATTTCTTTATGATTGATGTTTTAGCTGATGAAAAAGAACCAATGATGCGAGGTGCTATGGAGGAGCTAGCGGCACTTGGCTGCAAAGTGAAATCGCTTGGTACATACTTTACGTATTTAACATCAGACGAAGGCTAAAAGATTTAGGGGGTGCGAAAATGGGTGGTATTATATTGTTCGATGGTATTTGTAATTTCTGTAATAGCAGTGTACAATTTATTATTAAACGCGATCAAGCTGCGTTTTTCAAGTTTGCCTCTATTCAAAGTGAAGTTGGGCAAGCACTACTTGCACAATACAATGTCCCTGCAAATATAGATAGTGTAATTTACATTGAACAAGGTACTATTTATTTTGAATCAACAGCAGCACTTAAAATTTGTCGCCGTTTAGATGGCTTATGGCCAGCGTGCTACGCGTTTATTGTGATACCTCAATGTATAAGAAATACGGCATATAAATTATTTGCCAAAAACCGTTATTACCTTTTCGGTCAAAAGGAAGCATGCCTATTACCAACACCTTCACAACGACAACGTTTTCTTTAAATATGGTGTCAGGCACTCAAACAATTTTGAAAATTTTATTACTGTCCAAGTAAAAATCCACGGAAGCCAGTCGGGACCACACACTGTAAGACGCAACAAGCCACGCATATCATAAGCGAGGGTTGCGGCTTACATCGTGCCCGCCGAATGCTAAGTGGATTTTTATGTTATAGAAAGTGATATATCCTATCCATCATCATTGTTTATTGATCTGAGACAAGGTATCCCTTCTTTTGCAAGGATTGCTCAATTAAATCTAAAATATCAACAGAAGGTGCTGTAATAACATGAAGATGAGTGCCACCTGTAAGCGCAGATAAATAGTTTGCCTGAGTGTCATTTACACGTTGTACGAATTTTTCAACTTCATGACGATTCGAGACCATAATCGAAGCGGTAAGCTCTCCGTAAATCGGATGCTCTACAATGACATTTTTAACCGTTCCACCACAATCTACAATTGTTAACAATTCGTCTTTGGCATCTTTGGGTGTGTGGAAACATGGGATTGTCCGTTCAACAGTTTGACTGAGCTGCTCTTGGTGCATATAAATATAACCTTGGCTTGTTGCAATAATAGGTTCATTTCTAGCCTTTAATAATGTCATATCATTTACGATGACTTGTCTAGAAACATTTGCAAATTTAGCGAAGTCTGTCCCAGTTATCGGTGTGTTGCTTTTTTTTAACAGTTCTAAAAGTTGCAGTCGGCGTTCCTCGCCTAACATTTTTTTCATAAAAGATCACCTCTGCCATGTAATAAAGGAATAGTTATTCCTTAAGCATTAGTGTACCATGAAGCATTTCCACCATGCGTAATTTTTTGTATCCAAATGAAACATTGAACATATGATACGTAGAGAGGAAGGGAGGAAAAAATTGCGTATTCATATTGTTCAAAAGGGAGATACATTGTGGAAGATTGCGAAAGAGTACGGTATTTCGTTTGAGGATTTAAAACGACTCAATGCTCATCTTGCCAACCCTGATTATATTGTTCCGGGCATGGAAATTATTTTGCCTGAAAAAATAAACATGGAACCACATAAAGGAACACATAAGGAAACACAAAAAGAAACACATAAGGAAACACAAATGCATAAAGAGATGCCAACTCAAACAAAGCCTAAGGAAAGTGTTAAAAAAGAGGTGCAAAGACCGATGCCAGTGCCACCACCTATTGTTATTCAACCACCAGCACCGATGCCTATGCCAGAACCACAGATGATTCCAATACCGTTTCCAATGCCAATGCCGATGCCACAACAACAGCAACCGATGTGGGTGCCTCAGCCAGTAGAACTTAGCTGGAATCAACAATTAGTAATGCCGCAAGTGCAACAACCAGCACCCCCACCACCACCAGTAGCACAACCAGCACCGCCGCCACCACCACCGCCAGCACCAGCACCAGCACCACCGCCAGTTCATATGGTACCACATATGCCAATGGTACCTCATTGTTCTAGCTGCCATCAGCCAATGCATCATCAAATGTGGTGGCATATGCCAATGCATCCACAAATAGATGCATATGCAATGCCACAGCAACAAATGCCATATGCTATGCCGCAACAGCCAATGCCAACATATGTAGAAGGTGCGAATTTCTTAGAATCGAGCTCATCACCATTCTTTAATGAGCCACAAATGCAGCCTCAATTTGAGCAGATGCCAATGATGCCGATGGGTCAAACTTGTGGTTGTGGCGCACAACATGGAATGGGTCAAACTTGCGGATGTGGCGCACAGCACGGAATGGGTCAAACTTGCGGATGCGGTGCACAACATGGAATGGGCCAATCCTGTGGATGTGGTTCACAACCAGTAATGATGCCGAATTGGCAATATGACCATGGTCACTGCCCACCGCCATGCCCGCCACCATGTCCTTCAACTGGACCATGGGTTTCACCGAACTTTTTCCCAGGCGGGATGACGCCTTATCGATGGTAAAAAAGCGTACATTGTTGAGGAAGTAAAGCCGAATATTTGGAAGTATAAATATCGATCCAATCATTATTTTGTGAAACGAGCAAAGCAGTTAGAAATAGCAGATAAGGTGAGGGTCATTCATCGCCAACTTGGGCGAATAGAGCCCTCCCTCGTCCTGCCTTTAGTAAAAAGTGATGATGAGCAACTTATCGTTCAAATGTGGCAAGAGGGAAGCCACAGTGCGAATTTCGCACATAAAAAAGATAGAGAACAATCTTTAAAGCTATTAAATACGTTACATGATACAAATCAAAAAATTGCGTGGCAACGAGTGCCAGGTCTGTATACCTTCTCACAGCTATTAAAATGGCAAATGCGTCATATCCGTTTTAAAAGTAGACGAAATGAATTCAGAACATTTTTAACGAGAGAAGAAGTGGATCAAATCATTCATTTTAGTGAAAAGGCTTTGCAGTTAATGGAACAAGAAAATGTGCCAGAAAAAGATCTTACGTTGCTACATGGTGATGTTGTACATCATAATTTCTTATGGTGTTCAGATGGAGAATTACGTTTAATCGATTTTGATCTTGCTCATCTTGGTGAAGCCGATGATGAATATATATTATGGCTGCATCGTGTATTGCCAGCAGTAGATTATAATATTGATAGTATTTTAAACGAATTACCAGACCTTCAACGATTAGATATGAGAAAGTTACATCGTTTAAAGTTTCCAAATGAGTTATTGAGAGAGTGGCTTTTTGCTGTAGATTTGCCATTAGAACAACAGCTAGTATTTTTAGATTATTTAATACCGTTTACGAAGCGAGCCCTAACATACTGGCCAAAACTGTGGTACGATATTGATAGAGTGATGAAGAAATGACCGTCCCCGAGGCGGTCATTTTTGCATGTGAACGGTACTATCGCCATTTATATAGTCGAGCATTCGTTCGCTATATGCTATAATCGAAGACGATGAATGTGAGGGATTTTACATGTATGATTATTTAAAAGGACAAGTAGTGCGTATTACGCCTGAGTATATTGTGCTTGAGCAACAAGGGATTGGCTGGCAGTTGAATACACCTAATCCATTTGCATTTCGTGCGTCCGCTGTCGAACAACAAATTTATGTACATCTACATGTTCGAGAAGATGCACAAATGCTATATGGCTTTCCGAATTTAGATCAACGAGAGCTGTTCCGTAAATTAATTTTAGTATCAGGCATTGGACCAAAAGGTGCGCTTGCGATTTTAGCGACTGGCAACCCACAACAAGTCATCAGTGCCATCGAACGAGAAGACGAAGCATTTTTAGTGAAATTTCCTGGTGTGGGCAAAAAGACAGCACGCCAAATGATTCTAGATTTAAAAGGCAAACTTGGTTCATTAATGGACTCAATTGAGTTGCCTAGCACTGAGGATGAATTACCGTTATTTGGCGTTAATCCGTATAAGCATGAACTCGAAGAAGCCATTCTAGCATTAATGGCGCTTGGCTATTCGGAAAAAGAACTTGATAAAATCCGACCGCTTCTCGAAGATAATGACAAGCTGGAAACAACAGATGCCTATATGAAACAGGCATTACAGCTTCTACTAAAATTAAAATAATGAAAGGGGGGCACGTACATGTCAGAGCGCATGATAGCAAGTGAAGCAGGCAGTTATGATGAACAATTTGAATTATCTTTAAGACCGCAACGATTAGCTCAATATATTGGGCAGCATAAGGTTAAAGAGAACTTACAAATTTTCATTGAAGCGGCGAAGCTTCGGCAGGAAAGTTTGGATCATGTACTATTATATGGTCCTCCTGGATTGGGAAAGACGACATTAGCCGCGATTATTGCAAATGAAATGAATGTTAATGTTCGTATGACGAGTGGTCCTGCCATTGAACGTCCAGGAGATTTAGCCGCGATTTTAAGCTCACTGGAACCAGGAGATGTTTTATTTATTGATGAAATTCATCGTCTTCCTCGTGCCATTGAAGAGGTACTATATCCTGCAATGGAGGACTTTTGTTTAGACATCGTTGTTGGAAAAGGCCCTGAAGCACGTTCTGTCCGTCTAGATTTGCCACCCTTTACACTTGTGGGAGCAACTACAAGAGCGGGGGCGTTGTCAGCGCCACTCCGAGATCGATTCGGTGTCTTGCTTCGTCTTGAATTTTACGATGATATATCACTAGCTGAAATTGTAGTTAGGAGCGCACATTTATTTGACGTCAATATAGAACAAATAGCCGCAGGTGAAATGGCAAGGCGCTCTCGTGGTACACCTCGTATCGCAAACCGTTTACTTAAACGAGTGCGAGATTATGCACAAGTGCTTGGAGATGGTATGATAACGGAGGACCTTGCCAAGCAAGCGCTAGAACTTTTACAGGTTGACCCTAGAGGGCTTGACCATATTGACCATAAACTTGTGACCAATATGATTGAGCGCTTCCGTGGTGGCCCAGTAGGCTTAGATACACTTGCTGCCTCCATAGGTGAAGAACGAGTGACGATAGAAGATGTGTACGAGCCTTATTTAATGCAAATAGGCTTTATTCAACGTACACCGCGTGGACGTGTTGCAACGCATCTTGCTTACGAACATTTTGGATATGATTATCCACAACAATCATAAAAGAAGGAAGTTTTTTTAATGCGTGTAGAAGATTTTGATTTTGAATTACCAGAGGAGCTCATCGCACAAACGCCACTTGTCGATCGTACGGCAAGTCGTTTAATGGTCGTGACACCAGGCTCAGAAAAAGTTGAGCATCAGCATTTTGCTCATATATTAGAGGAGCTTCATGCTGGAGACTGTCTTGTTTTAAATGATACAAGAGTATTACCAGCACGTTTAATGGGTGTGAAAGAGGAAACTGGCGCACATATCGAAGTATTGCTATTAAAGCAAACAGCAGGTACTGATGAATGGGAAACACTTGTAAAGCCAGCAAAGCGTGTTAAAGTGGGGACAGTTGTAACATTTGGAGACGGTTTACTAACGGCTACTTGTACAGCTGAACTAGATCATGGTGGCCGCATGTTTGTATTTAAATACGACGGTATTTTTTATGAAATTTTAGAGCAACTTGGAGAAATGCCATTGCCTCCTTATATTCGCGAAAAACTAGATGACAGTGAACGTTATCAAACTGTATATGCGAAAGAGCGTGGCTCGGCAGCAGCCCCAACAGCAGGTCTTCATTTTACGCAGGAACTATTAGAACAAGTTCGTGCAAAAGGTGTGGAAATTGTTTTTATAACGCTACATGTTGGTCTTGGCACATTCCGTCCAGTGAGTGTGGACTCTATAGAAAATCATGAAATGCATGCTGAATTTTATAGTGTAACAGAAGAAGCAGCTGCTACAATCAACCGAGTGAAAGCAAATGGTGGTAATGTGATAGCTGTTGGTACGACATCTACTCGTACGCTCGAAACAATCGGCTCTAAGTATGGAGAAGTACGTGCAGAGCAAGGTTGGACATCTATTTTTATTTATCCAGGCTATAAATTTACGGTAGTAGATGGGTTAATTACAAACTTCCATTTACCGAAATCGACATTAGTAATGCTCGTTAGTACACTTGCGACAAAGGATACGATTTTAAGCGCATATAATCAAGCGGTAGAAGAAAAATATCGCTTCTTTAGCTTTGGAGACGCAATGTTTATACGTCCGAGTACAATTCGTAAATAATGTTTTATAAACATTTAGGCAGTTGAATGTTAACATGGATTCTTCTATGAGAAGAATCAAAAAATCGGAGTACTGTTTTTACTTTAGATAAGAGAGGATTTATTATTTTATGACACAACCAGCAATTCGGTATGAACTACTTCATACATGTAAGCAAACAGGAGCACGACTAGGTATTGTGCACACACCACATGGCTCTTTTGAAACACCAGCATTTATGCCTGTGGGGACTCAAGCGACGGTTAAAACGATGTCTCCTGAGGAATTAAAAGAAATGAATGCGGGCATTATTCTTTCAAATACGTACCATTTATGGCTTCGTCCAGGTAATGATATTGTCAAAGAAGCAGGTGGCTTGCATAAATTTATGAACTGGGATCGCCCAATTTTAACGGATTCAGGTGGCTTCCAAGTGTTTTCATTGAGCCAATTCCGTAAAATTGAAGAAGAAGGTGTCCATTTCCGTAATCATTTAAATGGAGATAAGCTGTTTTTAAGTCCAGAAAAGGCAATGGAAATTCAAAATGATTTAGGTTCAGATATCATGATGGCATTTGATGAATGTCCACCTTACCCAGCGACATATGACTATATGCTGAAATCAGTAGATAGAACGACACGTTGGGCAAAGCGATGCAAGGAAGCGCATGCTCGTCCAGAAGATCAAGGCTTATTCGGTATTATTCAAGGTGGGGAATTCGAGGAATTACGTCGTCGCTCTGCGGAAGCGCTAGTAGAGCTTGATTTTCCTGGTTATGCAATAGGAGGCTTATCAGTGGGCGAACCTAAAGATGTGATGAACCGAGTGTTAGAGTTTACGACACCGTTAATGCCAACTAATAAGCCACGTTATTTAATGGGAGTTGGATCTCCAGATTCTCTTATTGACGGCGCTATTCGAGGAATTGATATGTTTGACTGTGTACTACCAACTCGAATTGCACGTAATGGAACATTAATGACGTCTGAAGGCCGTTTAGTCGTGAAAAATGCAAAATATGCACGTGATTTCGGTCCAATCGATCCAAACTGTGATTGCTACACATGTAAAAACTATTCTCGCGCATATGTGCGTCATTTAATTCGTACAGAAGAGACATTCGGTATTCGTTTAACTTCTTACCATAACTTACATTTTTTACTGAAGCTTATGGAGCAAGTGCGTGATGCTATTCGTGAGGATCGCCTAGGAGATTTCCGTGAAGAATTTTTCGAGAAGTATGGTTTTAATGGGCCGAATGCTAAAAACTTCTAATACTGGAATGTAACTTAGCGAAAATTTACCTAATATAGAAAAACTATTATTAATATAGAAAAATTTTGGGCTTGTTCATCGCTTTTTTAGGGTGAAATAGTCTATACTAAAAAAGTGAGATTTGGAAAGGGGGCTAGCAATTTGAATATGGAATCAATATTAGGTTTTGCACCGATCATTCTAATGTTCGTGGCAATGTGGTTCATTTTAATCCGTCCTGCTAAAAAGAGACAGCAAGAAACACAAAATATGCAAAGTAGCTTACAGCGCGGCGATAAAATTATTACAATCGGTGGCTTGCATGGTGTTATCGACTCAATTGAGGACACAGCTGTCACTTTAGTTATCGCTGATAATGTTCGCGTTAAATTTGACCGTCAAGCAATTGGACGTGTCGTAAATGACCAAGTATAATGTTATAAGGCGTTGTCCCAAATAATTTTTGGACAACGCCTTTGTAATTTTTCAAGCTATGTCGAAATGTGTATTTTTGACACAGCTTTTTTTGTATAAAAAGTAACTGATACGGTCACCTTGATATAGATGGGGGTGTCTGTATGGAAGAATATTTAACAATAATTTTTAGAACATGCTTTTTATATGTGTTTATACTTATCGTTTTCCGTTTAATGGGTAAACGTGAAGTCGGTGAATTATCTGTTATCGACTTAGTCGTGTTCGTATTAATTGCGGAAGTTGCTGCCTTTGCACTTGATGATTACGATAACCCGTTATTTAATGCTATATTACCGATTATTATTTTGCTCTTTATTCAAATATTGAGTGCTTATTTATCGTTAAAAAATAAAAAAATACGTGATTTAGTTGACGGTGAACCAGCATTGCTCGTAAAGGATGGGATTATCCAAGAAAGCGAAATGAGGAAACAGCGCTATAATTTGGATGATCTATGTCAACAAATACGAGAAAATGGCATCGCTTCTGTTACGGAAATTGCTTTTGCTTACTTAGAGCCTTCTGGCAACCTTTCTGTTTATAAAAAGGATGAGAAGGCATTTATCTATCCACTTATCATTGATGGAGATATTCAAGATAGGCATTTAAAGATTATTCATAAAGATGAAGAATGGTTAATGACTGAGTTAGCTAAAAATAATATTCTGGATAGTAGTACGGTGTTCTTCTGTATATGGGAAGACGAGCGACTTCATATTCAATTAAAGGAATTTTAAACCTTCTTGGCTAATTTACGTATATAGTGGAAATCTGTAAAGCGTAATTGATTGGTCATTAATAATAGCGTAAATAATAAAAATAATGTAACACAGCTACTTAAAAGCAATGGTAGTGGCATAATTTGCATGAAGAAATATTGGGCAATACAAACCATAATAAAACAACTATAAGGTACAACAAACATACGGAAGCCTGCGCGTAAATTTTTACGTTGTCTTACCGTAGCAATATGCAAGAATGATGTTAGCAAAACACCAAAGCCAATTGCTACAACAGCACCTTTTTCTTGTATCCCAGGTTGAGAGGCCAGTACAAACATAACGAATAGTTTGCCGAGGCCTCCGTATATCGAATTCATCATCGCGGCACGCGCTTCACCAACCGCTTGTAAAATCGAATGTAATGGACTTTGAATATAATAAAAATAAAAAATTGGTGCTAAAATTTTCACATAGCCTCTATTTTCTTCTAAGTGAAATAATTTCATGGCTAAGTCATCACCGTGAACGAAAAAATACGTAGCAGCGAAGCAACCGACCAATGAAGATAAGCGCAAGGAAACAGAAATACGTTCCTGTAAAAGAGCGTTATGTTGCCGAGCGACTGCATCACTCACTGCCGGAATAAGGACAATGGATAGTGCTGTGGATACAAAGGCTGGGAATAATAGCAAGGGCACTAAAACACCTGAAATAACCCCATATAATATAGTCGCAGCAGAAGCTGTCAAGCCTGCCATTGTTAATGCCTTTAAAAAGATAATAGGCTCTAAAAACCACGTGAAAGAGCCAAATAGCTTACTGCCTGCTGAGGGTACGGCAACCCGCAACATAGGTGAAGCAGGATAGGATTCCACTTTGCTTTTTCTTGGCAATAATTTTTTCTTTGAAACGGTATAGTGCAACCATAAATACAAGAAAGCAACTACTTCTGCTAAAAGCGTAATACCCATTGCAGAAGCTGCAGTTATTGCTGCATTATTATAAGCAGCAACAAGTGGTAACATGAAGGTAATAAACCCGATTCGAACAATTTGTTCAAGCATTTGAGCCCAAGCAGTTGGTGTAATTTTAGCTACACCCTGTAAGTAGGCGCGGAGTAAACCTGAACCAACCGAAACAGGTACAGCGAAGAGTGCAATCCAAAGTGTAATCGTTGTTTGTTCATTATGTAACAGCGTAGTAGAGATATAAGGTATTGTCAGTGCAACGAGTGGCATAAAAACAATCATACCAATAAATGACCAAATGATTGCCGTACGCATTACGCCAAAAATGCTTTCGCGTTTATTTTTTGCTAGTAATTCAGCTACAATTTTTGCTACAGCGATAGGTAGTCCAAGTTGAATGAGTGAGATGAAGAAAATAAATGCAGGATAGGCGGTCATATAAATGCCGACTGCCTCTTCACCAGCGATACGCATAAACTGCATTCTATAAAAGAAGCCAAAGAGTTTAGATAAGAAAATCACAAACATTAAAAATAGTGTACCTCTTACAAAAGAACTCATGCCATCCGTCCCTTCTCAAGCCACAAAAATTCATTTACACTATTTGTATGCAAACACTTCTTACGATACAACTTTGATTGGAGATGATTCAAAATGAGTATGCAACATGCACAACTATTTGAAAAAATTCGTCCGGCAATTGATAGTAAGATTGCAGAATTTAAGTATTATAATTATGATGCAATTACAGCAGAGGAATTATGGCGTTTTTGCGTAGAAAAAAAATGGCGAAAAAAAAATGTAGAGCAATTACGTTTATATGAAATTATTGCTACTATTTTTGCAGTATCACCGTCCGATATTGTATCATTCAACCAAGTAGAATTTTTACAAAGTTCTGATTGGTTTGCAGAAATAAACACAGATGAACTAAAATCATTGCTTGGTCCATTAAAAACACAAGAAGAATATGTCGGTTCTGTAAAAGATTAATAAGAATACTACAGTGTTGAATTGACACCAAGCGCAACGTGTTTCATAATGAGTGTGTTGCGCTTTTTTACTTTGTACAAGCCATATCGAAAAAAAGGCTGTAAAAAGTTGTAAGGAATTTGATTTCCCTACATACATGTTCCGCTTACTATTCATAATGAAATGGAAGACGCATCTTCTATTAGTACGGGATTTGCGCGTTATTGAACGATTGAAATAAGTAAAGCAAAGCAACCCTTTTGAAGCACGAGCTACAATTATTCTAAGGAAAAGGAGGAATATACGTTTCAAAAGGTATTGCTAGTATACTTGTTTGCAGTGTAAGGGATGCCCTTGCACTAATTCGAGGAGGATTTATAGATGAAATTAAGAAGTCGAATTGTTGCATTCGTGCTACTTTTGGTGCTATTTGCAGCTTCCATGAGTACGACTGTAGAAGGCGTCTTAAAGGACATTAAGCTTGGTCTTGATTTACAAGGCGGGTTTGAGGTACTTTATGAGGTCAATGAATTAAAAGAAGGACAAAAAATCACACCTGAGGTTGTAACCGCAACGGCAACAGCTCTTAGTAACCGTGTCAATGCAATTGGGGTAAGTGAACCAAGCATTCAGGTTGAAGACAAAAACCGTATTCGTGTGCAATTAGCGGGGGTTGAAGACCAAGAATCTGCTCGTAAAATGTTATCTACTTCTGCGAATTTAACATTCCGCGATGTCGATGATAATTTACTTTTAGATGGTGATGATTTAAAGGCTGATGGTGCGTCAGCTTCCTTCGACCAACAAAACCGTCCAATTGTTTCGCTAACATTAAAAGATGCGAAAAAATTTGCGGATATTACGAGTAAAATTGCTGCCAAACCACAAGGCCAAAATTTACTTGTTGTATGGTTAGACTTTGAAGAAGGTGTTGATTCTTATAAAACAGAATCGCAAAAATCGAAACCTCGTTATGCATCTGCAGCAACAGTAAGTCAAACGTTAAATACAACAGATGTCATGATTAGTGGTAGCTTTACAGTTGACGAAACAAAAAATTTAGCGGGTATTTTAAATGCAGGGGCACTTCCTGTGAAACTTGATGAGATTTACTCTACATCAGTTGGCGCACAATTTGGTGACCAAGCATTAAAAAGCACAATATTTGCAGGTATTGTGGGCGTAGTAGTTATTTTCCTATTTATGCTATTCTACTACCGTTTACCAGGCTTTATTTCGATTATTACACTTGCGATATTCACATTCCTAGTTCTTGTTGTGTTCGATTGGATTAATGCCGTGTTAACATTGCCAGGTATTGCAGCGATCGTGCTCGGAATAGGGATGGCAGTAGATGCGAATATCCTAGCAGCAGAACGTATTCGGGAAGAGCTACGTGTTGGTTATTCAGTAAAACAAGCATTCCAGATTGGTTCGAAACAATCGTTATCAGCGATTGTCGATGCGCAACTAACAACATTATTAGCAGCAGCCGTGCTATTCTACTTCGGGACAAGCTCTGTTAAAGGATTTGCAACAACATTAATCATTAGTATTTTACTAAGCTTCCTAACAGCTGTTTGGGGTTCTCGTGTGCTACTAGGGTTACTCGTAAACAGCGGTTACTTCAATAATCCAGCATGGTTTGGTATACCAAAATCTAAACAACATAGCTTGGATGAAAAAATCGGTACATTAGATTTATCAACGAAATTTGATCGTTTTGACTTTGTACACAACCGTAAAAAATTCTATACAATCTCTTTAGCTATTTTTGTTGCAGGGATTGTTGTGCTTGGCATTTTCCGCTTAAATCTTGGGATTGACTTCTCAAGTGGTACGCGAGCGCAAATAGAAGCGGATCAAACCTTAACGAAAGAAGAAGTTTCAAACTATGTGTCTAGCATCGGTTTCCCATCTGATGATATTGTGCTTTCAGGTGAGAAAAATAAAATGGCGGTTATCCGTTATAAAGATGACTTATCACAAAGTGAAATTTTAAAATTCAAAAAGGTAGTAGGCGAGAAATATGGCCATGAGCCTGGGGTAAGTACCGTATCTCCAACTATTGGTAAAGAGCTCGTGAAAAATGCGATTAAAGCATTAGCACTTGCTGCACTTGGAATCATTATTTATGTAGCGATTCGATTTGAATGGCGTATGGGTATTGGCGCGATTGTATCGCTTCTGCATGACGTATTCCTAATTATTGCTGTCTTTAGTTTTATGCGCTTAGAAGTGGACATTACGTTTATTGCAGCCGTACTGACAATTGTTGGTTACTCCATAAACGATACCATTGTTACATTTGACCGCATGCGAGAAAACTTAGAGCGATATGATACAATTCAAGACCGAGAAGTCCTAGCGAACATTGTTAATAAATCGTTACGTCAAACGATGGGACGTTCAGTAAATACGGTATTAACTGTAATTATCGTAGTAGTGTCGCTCCTTATTTTCGGTGCACCGTCAATTGAAACGTTCTCAATTGCGTTATTAATTGGTTTAATTACAGGTATGTATTCTTCAATCTGTATTGCAGCCCAAATCTGGTACTCACTAAAAGTGCGTGAGATGAAAAAATCAGATGGTCAATTACGCAAAAAAGAGAAAAAACAATGGGGAACTGACGAACCTACTGTTTAATAAATAGTTAAAAGAGCCATTCTCAACTGAGGTTGAGATGGCTCTTTTTGTATGGTTAGGATTAGTGTTTTACAAATAACTTAATTATTGAGAATTTTTGTTGAAAATTTTATTGTTTCTAATAATAACCTTTTATTGTGTTAATGATAGATTGTTTCATGTCTTATTAGCCCTGTATATTGTGAGTATTTGTAAAAATATACCTCTTCTTTATATCTTTTATATAGTAAGGGAAACTGTTCGTGTGGTTTTGTATATCTGATGTGCTTATAATATACACTGCCTCTTTCAGAAGAGACTGAAGAAAAAATGGCAGTTGCTATAGAAGCTAGAACACCTACTATTACATTTTTTGTAAGTATTGCTACGAGGATACCTATTAGTGCAGCTTTAGTTAAGCCAAATACATTAATTTGTCCATAATCTGTAAATTCATAAACCCATGATGTACCAAATCCAGCACCTTGATCAACTGATAAAGGTGTTGGATTATTGTTTTGCAAGTGAATAGATTGATGGTTATTGATTGATGTATGCTCATTTTCAATTTCAGCAAATTTTTTTAAAGAATTTACTATTTCATCTGAAAGTTTTTCACCGTTTAAAAACATTTCATTTTTTTAGTATCGTAGACAATGTTTTCAGTTGTGTTTCCGTCGTCTACAATCACCGTTTTTATGCCGTTATCAGTATTTATTGTTACGAAGAAACTTTCTTTTGTTGCAGAGTCAGTTAAAATAAATCTTTTATTATTTGATGATACTTCTGCATTAGCTGAGGGGAGATTGAGAGTAAATATTACTAGTAGTATTAAAGCTGTAAGGTTTAGAAATTTTTTCATGATTATACGCCTTTCTTTAAAAGACTATAAATATGATATATAAATTATATATAGAAAAGGAAAATAAATTAAACTAACAAGTGATTTTATAGGAGGGAAATTTAATGAAATTACTGAAAATTGTATTGAGTTTGTTTATTGTGCTGGTTGGTTCTTTCTTTTTAAATATTACAGTAAAAGATGAATTACTTAAAAATATTGTATTGAATTTTTTAGGAGTTATATTTTTGTTCGTTGGTTTATTTTATCTACTTAAAATAATGAAAGTCCCTAACAAATGTGAAAAGAAATAAGCAACTTTGTCATCTTTTAATCAGAATTGGTTGACAATTATTATAGGGTGGCATAGAATAAGGCTAACTTTTCGTTCGGATACGGCAGAAGGTCTTGGGAGCGAGATTAGCCTAGAACAGATGAGCAGAGCATAGACGAGAATAGCTGAGAAATTGTTGAATAAGAGTAGTAGCATAAGTGTGCAATATAGAGAGTCAGTGGCTGGTGAAAACTGATTTGTAGCTTATGTGAATGGACTTATGAGAGTTGCTATGCAAATAGCAAACGGATTCCCCACGTTATCGGGGGTGCTTCATCTTTAAACAGTTAACTACACAACTGTTTATTAGACATATGCTTATAAATCTTTCGCACAAAAAACACTGCGATAGATTTTATTTGCTATAGGTAAAAATGATGCACATAAGTGAGAGCTATCTAGCTCTAATATGAGGTGGCAACGCGGTCATGATCGTCCTCTGTAATTAGGAAAATTCCTTTTTGCAGAGGGCTTTTTTTGTTTTGTTTTATGCTTTTGCTAAATCGAGAAACGTTAAATGAATGTTAAAAAGGAGTTTAGTCGATATGCAAACAACCAGTTCAAGAACGAAGATGAAGAAAATAAATGGGGATTCGTTAACACCAATATTAATATTTAGACGCTTGCAAGGTAAATTTAAATTTTTGCTAGAAAGTTCCGCTCAGCATGAAGGGGCAGGACGTTATTCATTCATAGGTGCCAATCCTCGAAAAACATATAAAGGTATAGGCGATGAAATTACGGAATACTCCTATAAAACTGGAAAAACATATACACATAAAGGCGACCTTTTCGTATTGCTAAAGCGCTTGATGCCTCGTATTTCGAATACGACTGAATTTCCATTTTCAGGTGGTGCAATAGGTTATATTGGCAGCGGTGCTATAAACAACGTAGCAAAAAATCAAGAAATTATTGAGCAACCAACTGTACATTTTCATGTTTATGAAACAATCGTTGTATTTGACCATCTAACAGATGAGGTTACATTGATTCATACAAACATCGATGCAGAAAATAAAGAGCCGAATTTAGAGGAATTGGCTCAGCAGTTATTAACTGGTAAAGAAGCTGTAGATACTACATGGGGCTATCAAGCACTAAAGACGTTATCGGATACACAATTTCATACATTTGTTAGCAAGTTAACGGAGTCGTTAAGCGAGGAGCATACACGTGTTATGCTTTCTAAACACTTTTTAGCCACTATACAGGGAGATGCCTTTGCATTATATCGTCAATTACGAAAGAAAAATCCTGCACCTTATATGTATTGTGTAACATTTGAGGATCATATTGTGATGGGAACATCGCCTGAAAGTTTGGTTAGAGTAAAAGGTGAACGCGTTATTGCAACACCGACGGAAGGCACTTATGCACGAGGTACAACCAACTTAGAAGATTTAGAAAATGAACGCAAGTTGTACGAAAATGCTGAAATGAGGAAATCACATGCCGTTCTTGTTACGGCGATGCAACAAGAACTTTCAACAGTTTGTTTCCGAGATTCTATACGAGTGATTGATGCGATGAGAATTGGGCGATCGAAGCAGGCACTGCATATGACATCATATGTCGAAGGGCAACTTTTACCGATGTTACATGCAATAGATGTATTAGCTGCAACGATACCACCATTTACATCTACTGTTATGCCAGAACAACTAACCGAGAGCCATTTATCAAAAACAACGCAAACGGCTGGTGTTTTCGGTGGGGCTATCGGATTTATCGGATTTAATGGGCATTTAGATTTTGCATTAACAGGTAAGTCAATTGTTGTTGAAAATGAAACAATGCATATGCAATCCACTGTTACAGTTACAAAATATTCAAATGTGAAAAATGTACTTGAACAAGTAACAGCGGAAGAACAGTTGTTTTTACAACATTTGAAAAATGAAGGTGGGGCAAAATGATGGAAATGATACAAAGAAAGGTTCAGCAGCGACAGCATTTAATGTATGAAGAAATGATAGAAGCTGCAAAATGGATGTTTCAACAAGATACGCCGAAAGAAGAAATAGCTGACTTTTTAGTAAGCTTATCCGCAAAGGGCGAAACCGCACATGAAGTGGCGGCATTGGCCATGATAATGCGTTCATTTGCACTTGAAGTACCAGCTAAAGCAGGTGTCTATATGGATAACTGTGGTACAGGTGGAGATGGTTTAAATACATTCAATATTAGTACGGCTTCAGCCTTTGTATTGGCAGGAGCAGGTGTCAAAATGGCGAAGCACGGTAATCGCAAAGTTTCATCTTCATCGGGTAGTGCTGATGTGTTAGAAGCGCTAGGTATTCATACAAATATTTCTATTGCGCAAACGGTAGAGCTATTAGAAAAAGAAGGGATAGCCTTTTTATATGCTCCCAATGTACATCCAAAATTGAAGCGTATCGGAGAGGTACGTCGTGCCTTAGGAAAGCCAACTATTTTTAATCTTGTCGGTCCACTGACAAATCCAGTCCCATTATCTACACAATTTACTGGTATTAATCGCCCAAACTTTGTAATGGAATATGCCTCTGTTTTACAAATGCTTGGACGAGAGCGAGCGATAGTTGTTTCTGGTCCAATGGGTTTAGATGAAGCTTCACTTGCTGGTCAAAATACATTTGTTTTAGTCGATAAGGGAGATTTAATCCCGTTTACTTTAACAGCAGAAGATGTAGGACTACACTATGCTCCTTTAGAAGCGATACGTGGAGGCAATGCTAACGACAATGCAGCTATAATGCGCAAATTGCTAGCAGGAGAACAAAGTGCTTATTTTGATACGGTATTGTTAAATGTGGGAATTGGTTTATTTGGTCATGGGATAGCACAAACCGTTAAAGAAGGTGTAGAAATCGCTAAAGATAGTATCTTTAGTGGACGCGCATTGCAAAAATTAGAAGCTGTTGTCGCTTATAGTGAGAAAATTAAAGAGGTGGAGATAGGGCTATGAATATATTAACTAAAATTATAGAACAGAAAAAAATAGAAGTAGCCAACTTACTTACACAGCCAGATCCACTAGCCAATTTTACTGACATAAAGCGTAACACACTTTTTGCAACGTTAAGTTCTGCTGATACTTTGAAAGTCATTGCAGAAATGAAACGAGCATCTCCGTCAAAGGGGCTTATTGCACAAGGTGCTGATCCTGTTAAACAGGCAAAAATTTATGCAAAAGCAGGGGCAGCGGCGATTTCTGTCTTAACGGACAAAGCATTTTTTCAAGGTTCATTTGAAGATTTGGCGGCGGTTGCGAAGGCTGTGCAAACACCATTACTTTGTAAAGATTTTATGATTGATCGTGTGCAAATTCGATTTGCCAAGGCTGCTGGTGCATCTGTGATTTTACTAATCGTTGCGGCCCTTGATGATGTAACGTTACAAGATTTATTTAGCTTTGCAACAAGCTTGGGACTAGAAGTATTAGTAGAAGTTCACGATGTGGAAGAGCTTGAACGGGCACTAACTTTAGGGGCAAAGTTAATTGGTGTCAATAATCGAGATTTACGAACATTTGAAGTAGATTTAGCACGTACGCAAGAAATTGCAGAAGCTTTTCCTTTTGAAGAGCAACGAGTGCTTATTAGTGAAAGTGGCATTTGGAGCAATGCAGATGCTAAAAAGGTAGCGGCTATGGGCGCAAGTGCTGTACTTGTAGGAGAATCCTTAATGCGTAGTGGTGATGCAGGTAGTGCACTTCGACATTTACAAGTAAATAAAGCGGGGGCATCAGTATGACGAAGGTGAAAATTTGTGGATTGAAAGAAATACAGCATGTGAAAGCGGCTGTGCAAGCAGGAGCAGATGCCATCGGGTTTGTCTTTGCTCCAAGTAAACGTCAAGTAACCATTGCACAGGCGCAACAATTGGCTAAGCATGTACCAAAAGGCGTTATGAAAATAGGAGTTTTTGTAAATCCAACGCCTGAGGAATTACAAAAAGCAGTTTTAGGCGTGCCATTGGATTATGTGCAGTATCATGGTGATGAAACGCCTGATTTTATAGCTCAGCAAGGCTATCCTTCGATTAAGGCACTGTCTATCCATGGTGCTGAGGATGTGCAGGCGGCGACCAACTATGATGTTGACTATTATTTATTTGATGCTCCTGGCACGGAATATAAAGGCGGAAGTGGTCATACGTTTGATTGGACATTACTCGAGGCAGCTGGCATCCAACGTGACAAGCTAATACTAGCAGGCGGCTTAAAGGTAGAAAATATTCAGGAGGCATTGTCATTAGTATCACCTTCTATGGTAGATATTTCAAGCGGTGTGGAGACAGAGGGTAGCAAAGATACGAAAAAAATAGAAGCATTTTTACAAGCAGTAAAGAGGGGGAGAGCATTATGACAAATTCAATCGCAAATAGCGTACCAACGAAGGAAGGGCGCTACGGGAAATTTGGCGGACAGTATGTTCCTGAAACATTAATGACAGCATTAATAGAATTGGAAGCATCTTTTGATGAGGCAATGGCAGATCCCACATTCACAAATGAGCTAGCTTATTATTTACAGGAATACGTCGGACGTGAGACACCACTATACTATGCTGAAAATTTAACAAATGAGCTGGCGGGAGCCAAAATCTATTTAAAGCGTGAAGATTTAAATCATACAGGTGCTCATAAGATTAATAATGCAATTGGGCAAGCGCTTCTTGCTAAGCGAATGGGTAAAAAGAAAATAGTGGCGGAAACGGGCGCGGGACAACATGGTGTAGCGACAGCGACAGCTTGTGCATTATTAAATCTGGAATGTGTTGTTTTTATGGGTGCAGAAGATATAAAACGACAACAATTAAATGTTTTTCGTATGGAGCTACTTGGCACAAAGGTAGAGTCTGTTGAAACGGGTTCGAAAACGCTGAAAGATGCTGTTAATGCTGCCCTTCGCTACTGGGTGACGAATGTCGAAGATACACATTATATTTTAGGCTCTGCACTAGGGCCTCATCCTTTCCCAAAAATTGTGCGTGATTTCCAGCGGATTATTGGTGTGGAAACAAGAGCACAAGTCCTTGCAAAAGAAGGGCGATTGCCAGATGCCGTTGTCGCTTGTATCGGCGGAGGTAGTAACGCAATTGGCATGTTCCATCCATTTGTCGATGATGCATCAGTAGCGTTATACGGTGTAGAAGCTGCTGGAAGTGGCATTGAGACAGGAAAGCACGCTGCTGCCATTGCAGGCGGGCAGTTAGGTGTTCTTCACGGAGCATACATGTATTTGCTGCAAGATGACAATGGCTTTGTACAGGAGGCCCATTCCATTTCAGCAGGTCTTGATTATCCTGGCAAGGGGCCAGAGCATTGCTATTTGTATGATATCGGACGCGCAAAGTTTGATTCTATTACAGACGATGAGGCACTTGAAGGTCTTCAATTATTAAGTCGCACAGAGGGAATTTTACCAGCTCTGGAAAGTGCACATGCTATAGCGTATACAGCAAAACTAGCAAAAGAGATGAATGCTGAAGACATTATTGTTGTTTGTTTATCAGGTCGTGGTGATAAGGATGTACATACTGTTCGTGCAGTACTTGGAGGTGATGAAAAATGACAACTTTACAGCAGGCAGTTGAACAAGTGAACAACGCTGGTAATAAAGCATTTGTGCCCTATATTATGGCGGGAGATGGTGGACTTGCGACGTTAAAGCCGACGATTTTGTCCTTGCAAAACATGGGGGTAACAGCCATTGAAGTTGGTATTCCTTTTACGGATCCAGTTGCTGATGGACCAACGATAGAGCAAGCAGGAGAACGGGCTTTAGCGGAAGGTGTAACATTGCGCAAAGTGCTAGAAGCGCTCGCTTCATTCCGTCAACAGATAACCGTTCCATTAGTCGTTATGACATATTTTAATCCAGTTTTAGCCTATGGTTTAGAGCAATTTGCCATTGCTTGTGTGGCAGGAGGGGTTAAAGGAATAATCGTACCTGATGTACCATTAGAAGAAAGTGAAATACTACGTCAAACTTTAAATCCCCACGGGGTTGATGTAGTGCAACTTGTATCGCTAACAAGCCCGCCAGATCGAATTGCTCGTATAGCAACAGCTAGTCAAGGCTTCGTTTATGCTGTTACGGTAAACGGTATTACTGGAGCACGCGCGAGCTTTGCAGATGATTTAGAAGGCCATTTCGCACGTTTGCGCAATATGAGTCCCATTCCTGTGTTAGCTGGCTTCGGTATTTCTACGCCACAGCAAGTAGTGAGCATGAGTGCCCTTGGTGATGGTGTCATTGTAGGCAGTACAATAGTGGCGGCTTTACATGAAGGAAATGTTGCGAAAGTCGAAGCATTAGTCGCTGCTTCAAAAGGAACGTTTGAGACTGAAATTGTTTGAGTGCCTGACACTTCGCTTGCACACTTGTAAGCTGCAACAATCGCTTGCGGGGCGGTCTGTTCCAGTGCAATCGTCGCCGTCGTCCGCACTAATTAACTGAAATTGTTTGAGTGCCTGACACATTTCAATCCGAAGTCTACTCTTTTTTAGAGTAGGCTTTTTTACATGCTGACCTTCAATGGCTACATGTTAGTCATAATAGAAAATCTATGCAAGGATAAAACTAGTAAGCTAGTGGATAGTGCGAACAAGCTAGATTTTCGGTATAATAGCCTTCGTGAGGAAGTGAGAAATATGATTTTATCGAAAAAAAGATGGCAGGTCGAGCGTCCAGACGCCGAACTTGTACAAACATTACAAAATGACTTACAACTTTCTGCAATTGCGGCGAAAATTTTGGTTGCCCGAGGATGTTCAACATCAGCTGATGCAGAAAGCTTATTAAATATGACAGAAGCAAATATACATGATCCGTTTTTAATGCATGGTATGGCAGAAGCGGTAGAGCGCATACAACAAGCGCTAGAAAAGAATGAGAAAATTTTAGTTTATGGGGATTATGATGCAGATGGTGTGACGAGTACGACGGTCATGCTCAACGTATTACTAGACCTTGGAGCGGATGTATCATTTAAAATTCCAAATCGTTTCTTACATGGCTATGGTCCGAGCGAAGCATTATTTCGTGAAGCCCATGAAGAGGGCATTCAATTAATTATAACGGTTGATAATGGTATCTCAGGTATTGAACCGATTCGAGTGGCTAAGGAACTTGGGATGGATGTCATTGTGACAGATCACCATGAGCCTGGGGAAGAGTTACCACAGGCGGATATCATTTTACACCCGCGCGTACCAGAAGGGCATTATCCGTTTGGTGAGCTAGCGGGTGTTGGTGTGGCATTTAAATTAGCGCACGCCCTTTATGGGGAGCTGCCAACCCATTTATTTGAGTTTGTGGCAATAGGTACCGTTGCAGATTTAGTACCTTTAGTTGACGAAAACCGTTACCTAGTAAAACGTGGCATTGAGGAAATGAAACGCTCACTTAGCCCGTGGATACAAGCAATGTGTGAAGTAGCAAGTGCTGAGCAAGCCACTATAAATGAAGAAACGATTGGCTTTTATTTTGGACCTCGTCTTAATGCAGTTGGACGACTAGGCGAAGCATCTCCAGCTGTTGAATTACTCATGGCAGAGGATGCACCGAAGGCGACAGCTTTAGCGAAGCAGTTAAATGGCTGTAATACAGAGCGAAAAGATATTGTAAAAAGTATTACAGATGAGGCGATTGCCTTCATTGAAGCAGATGAAAAGATAGGGGACTCTCTTGTTTTAGTTGTAGCAGGTGAAGGCTGGAATGCTGGTGTTGTAGGTATTGTAGCATCCAGACTTGTTGAACTTTATTATCGACCAACAATTGTTCTATCACTAGACTTGGAAAAAGGGACAGCGAAAGGATCTGCCCGTAGTATTGAAGGGTTCCATTTATATAATGAATTGGCGAAAAATAGAGATATTTTACCACATTTCGGCGGACATCCGATGGCCGCGGGAATGACGTTACCATTGGAGCATGTGGATGAACTGCGCGCGCGATTGGATGTGCAGGCAAGGGAATGTTTAACAGAAGAGCAATTAACGCCAGTTGTTTCAATCGATATTCCGCTTAAAATTGATGAAATCTCCACGGAAGCTATTGAAGAAATTGCGACGCTCGGCCCGTTTGGCACAGATTTCCCGAAGCCAGTGTATGTGCTTGAGGATGTGGAAATTGCATCAATGCGTAAAATTGGCGCTGCTGAAAATCACATTAAAATGGAATTAACAGACGGCTTAGAGAAATTGGATAGTGTAGGATTTAATAAAGGGCATTTGTTCAATGAGCTGACATACGGCATTAAAGTTTCGTTTATTGGGGACCTTCAAATAAATGAGTGGCAAGGACGTAAAAAGCCACAATTTATGATTGAAGATGTCCAAACGACGGAGTGGCAATTATTTGATATTCGTGGAATTCGTCAAACATCTCGATGGTTGCATACAGTGCCGAAGGAGGAAGCTGTTTTTTATGCGTTCCGTCCTGAGACAATTAGCTATTATCATTCATTGCTTGGTGTGCCAATACAATTAGTTGATGCAGAGCTGTCCAATGTAGAGCAAACAAATTACATTGTGTTGCTTGATTTACCGCATAACGTTCAATTATTAGAAAATGTATTACAAAAAACAGCACCTTCCCGTATTTATGCGCATTTTTATATGCCAGATTCCCAGTACTTCAACGGAATGCCTACACGTGAACAATTTGCCTGGTACTATAAATTTTTAAAGCAACGTCCTGCATTTCCATTAGATATGCATCTAACAGATTTAGCAAAGCATACGGGTTGGCCGTTAGAAGCATTAAAATTTATGACACAGGTGTTTTTTGAGCTCAATTTTGTTAGAATGGAGAGTGGACTGACGACTGTCAACGTGAATGTGCCGAAAACTGCATTAACTGAGGCGCCGTCTTACAAACAACGTTCAGAACAGATTGAAATAGAGCAAAAACTTGTCTATGCACCATATATAGAGCTAAAGCAATGGTTTGATGAACGATTAAATTTATATGCGAATACAATTTCGTAGGAGGAGCAAGAACTATGGATTTAAAGCAATACGTGACAACAGTTGAGAACTGGCCAAAAGAAGGCATTAGCTTCAAAGATATTACAACAATTATGGATAATGGACCAGCTTACAAATATGCAACAGACCAAATCGTTGAATACGCTAAAGAAGTTGGCGCAGAAATTATTGTAGGTCCTGAAGCTCGTGGCTTCATTATTGGTTGCCCAGTTGCCTATGCACTAGAAATTGGCTTTGCACCAGTTCGTAAACCAGGAAAATTGCCACGTGAAGTAATTAGTGCCGATTACGGTTTAGAATACGGTAAAGATACATTAACAATGCATAAAGATGCCATCAAACCAGGTCAAAAAGTGCTTATTTGTGACGACTTATTAGCTACTGGTGGTACGGTAGAGGCAACTGTTCGCTTAATTCAACAATTAGGTGGAGAAGTTGTTGGCTGCGCATTCCTAATCGAGCTAAACGAGCTAAACGGTCGTGCAAAACTTGGCGATTTAAGCGTAAAAACATTAATTCAATACTAATAAATGAAAAGGCTGTCCCATATATTGGGACAGCCTTTTCATTTATTGAGTGCCAGGCACCCAAACAATTTGAAAAATACCGTTATTCGTAGGATTTCAATACTTTTTGCATTTTTTTAAGTGTTTCATAAAAGTCTTTATATTTGTCGAGGCCAATATCTTGAATAATTTTTTCTTGTATATCCATCCAAAGAGGCGTTGCTTCCTTTAGCTTTTCAATACCAATAGCCGTTAAGGAAATGATTTTTGTTCGACCATCTTGTGTATCACGAGTAACATCCACATAGCCGTTTTTCTTCAATAGATTGACATTACGGGTTATCGTTGTCTGATCAAGTAATAGAATATCACCTAGTTGACTTACTGAAACTGCTTGATGGCGGGCGATATTTGCTAGCATCGAGTATTGAGTAACTTTTAATTGAGTAGGTTCAAGTACTTTATCATATAGTTGCGTTACGGCCCTAGTCTTTTTTCTAAGATTTGCACATACGCAAATTTGAGTATAGTCAATGTCTGTGTAATTTCTCTCCATAACTAGATCTCCTTTTCTTTTTTCGTTATATTACATTGTACCACTAAAATGGAATTATTTTCTTGACATCTAAATTAACAAGTCATTATTATATATGTATATACATATATTTTTAGCATAACGGTTTTCTAAACTTTTTTCATTTAAAAACATTCGTTTTACATTTTTCAAGAAATGTAGGTGGCGTTATGAAACGTATTCATTACAGTTGGTTTATTTTAACGATAACATTTTTCTCAATTATTGTAGCAGGCATTACTTTATCTTCATCAGGTGTTTTTATTGGCCCGTTTGAACATGAATTTGGCTGGGACCGATCGGTAATAGCAATGGCATTTGCTATCAGTCTTTTTTTATATGGAATTTCTGGTCCATTTATGGCAGCATTACTCGAAGTTCTTGGATTAAAGAAAATGATGCTAGCTGCTATGACAATATTAATGATAGGTATATCGCTTACATTGTTAATGCAACAAGCATGGCAACTAATTATAATTTGGGGCTTTATTATTGGGCTAGGTGCGAGTCTCTTTTTAACCGTTTTAAGTCCCTTTGTAGCGAATCATTGGTTTGAAAAAAGAAGAGGGCTTGCTTTAGGGATATTAACGGCCAGTACTGCAACAGGACAATTAGTTCTTCTGCCAATATTAGCAATGATTATCGAAAAATCCTCATGGCGATGGGCAATTGTTTTAATCATGGTGTTAAGCGCCATTATGTTTTTCATTATTTTAGTGTTTATGAAAAATAAACCGAAGGATGTTGGAGTTCTTGCGTATGGACTTGAAGAGGAAAAAACGGAAAGTGTAATAGTAGAAAAGAAAAACCCAATCATTATTGCTTTTAATGGTTTGTTCACTGCGGTGAAAGTGAAAGAATTTTGGCTTTTAGCAGGTAGTTTTTTTATTTGTGGATTATCAACGAGTGGTTTAATTGGTACGCATTTTGTATCGTATTGTATTAGCTTCGGTGTTCCATTAGTAACGGCAGCTTCGTTTTTATCGTTTATGGGCATATTTAATTTAGTTGGAACAACATTATCAGGCTGGTTATCTGATCGCTTCGATAATCGCTGGTTACTGTTTTGGTATTATCTTTTAAGAGGAGCTTCTCTCGTTTTATTGCCGTATGCATTAATGCAAGGTTCGCTCACATTGCTTATTATTTTCACTGCGTTCTATGGATTAGATTGGATTGCCACTGTACCGCCTACAGTTAATATTTCAAGACAAATTTTTGGCACGCAAAAAAGCGGTATTATTTACGGTTGGATTTTTGCATCCCATCAGGCAGGTGCGGCAGTAGCAGCGTATGGTGGAGGTCTAATTTATAAATTTTTCAATTCGTACACATGGGCATTTTTCTTAGCTGGTGTATTTTGTGTTTTAGCTAGCCTGTTTGTCATCATAGTGAAAAAACAAACGCTGAATAAACTAGCACATTAAAATATAAATCATTGCTCTGATTGTAATGAACAGAGTGAATTGAACATAATAGTATAAACGACATAAAAAGTACAAATAGTATGCTAGGAAGTATTCTAGCGTGCTATTTTTTTGCCGTAAAACCAGTTAGGTAATTGTGAATAAGAGATATGTTTGACAATATTCAAACAAAAGTTTATAATGTAAACAAATATAATAAAAGGTGATGCTATGAATGAAAGAGAACAAGCGGTACTGGCTTTAATTCGTAAAAATCCGTTTATGTCTCAGCAAGAGATGGCAGATAAGATGAATCTGTCACGTCCAGTACTTGCAAACTTAGTGTCGAGCTTAACGAAGCAAGGAAAGATTGTTGGCCGTGCTTATATTTTACCTGAGGAAAATGAAATTATTTGTATCGGCGGGGCTAATCTCGATCGGAAATTTCATGTAAGAGGGACCGTGCAATTAGGAACTTCTAATCCTGCTAGCTCCTCATTTAGTGTAGGTGGGGTTGGTCGTAATATTGCGGAAAATTTAGGTCGACTTAATCATGAGGTGACGTTACTCACGACAGCTGGAAAGGATGCGGATTGGCAAGTAATCCAAGAAGCATCAGAATCATTTATGAATTTACGCTATGTCGAGCAGTTACCAGATGCTTCAACTGGTTCCTATACTGCGATTATGGACGAGCAAGGTGAACTTGCATTAGCTGTTGCAAACATGGAAGTTTATGATTTGTTATTGCCAAGTTTATTGAAGAAATATGAGCCAATGTTGATGAATGCAGGCTGCTTTATTATGGATTTAAATTGCCCGAAAGAAACGGTCGCTTACATCCAACAAGTAGCGATTGCGCGAGCTATTCCGTTTGTCATTGTACCTGTATCTTCACCAAAAATGAATCGATTACCAGATACATTGCAAGGGGTTACATGGTTTATTTGTAACACAGATGAAGCAGAAACAATCGTTGGTCATAAAATTGAAACCGATGCAAGCTATGAAAAAGCTATTCAAAAGATTCTTCAATTAGGTGCCGAGCATGTCATTATTACGGCAGGTAGCAAAGGTGTCTATGCTGCATCTGCAACTAGTACACCAAGTCATTTTGCTGCTAAGGAAATAACTAAAATTGAAGATGTAACGGGCGCTGGTGATGCTTTTGTAAGTGCTGTCATCCATAGTTGGTTAAGGGGACAATCTCTTGATGTTTGTATTGATGCAGGCTTAACAAATGCTAAAAATACACTGGCATCCCCGTACACAGTAAGACCTGAATTATCAGAAGAATTGTTAAAGAGTGAAATGGAGGAATAACACATGAAAGAATTCATCGTATTATCAGAAGAAGTAAAAGCTGGACAAGCAAAAGGACTACCAATTGTTGCATTAGAGTCAACAATTATCTCACATGGTATGCCGTATCCTCAAAACGTACAAACAGCACGTGAAGTAGAGCAAATTATTCGTGACAACGGTGCAGTGCCTGCAACGATTGCGTTAATTGACGGTAAAATTAAAATCGGTTTATCTGACGAAGAACTAGAAATGTTTGGGAATGCACAAGGTGTTGCTAAAACATCTCGCCGTGACCTAGGCTATTTATTAGCGACGAAAAAATTAGGTGCAACAACAGTTGCTGCAACAATGATTTGTGCAGAGCTTGCTGGCATTGAAATTTTCGTTACAGGTGGTATCGGTGGCGTGCACCGCGGTGCTGAAACAACAATGGATATTTCAGCTGACTTAGAAGAATTAGCACAAACAAATGTTGCTGTTATTTGTGCGGGTGCTAAATCAATTTTAGATATCGGTTTAACACTTGAATATCTTGAAACAAAAGGTGTACCTGTTGTAGGTTATGGCACGCCAGAGCTTCCTGCATTCTACACACGCCAAAGTGGATTTGATGTAAACTTTAAGCTTGATACACCAGAAGAAGTAGCAGCAATGTTACGTGCTAAATGGGATTTAGGTTTACAAGGTGGAGCAGTGATTGCAAATCCTATTCCAGAAGCAGAAGCGCTTGAGCACGAGTTTATCACTAGCATTATTGAAAAAGCGTTACAAGAAGCTGAAGAAAATGGAATTCAAGGTAAAAACGTAACGCCATTCTTACTTGGCAAAGTAAAAGAATTAACAGAAGGTAAGAGCCTTGATGCAAACATTGCATTAGTGAAAAACAATGCAGTAGTTGGTGCGAAAATTGCGGTTGCTTACAACAAAGCAAACTAACTAGTAAATGAAAGACCCTTTGTGAAGCTGATTGACTTCACGAAGGGCCTTTTTATCTATAATAATGTATTTTTAACCCATTAATACGAAGTGTTCACGATATTATCTAAACTATATGACACAGTCCCTTTACAATCGACCTCTATTTTTTATACAATTAAGTTTATATCTAATCTGAAAAATTTGACGAGCAAGGTGGACATGTTATGGCGAAAGAGCAAATTTTGACTCCTGAGGACGTTTTTGATTTAGTCAAATCCTACATGAATGAGGAAAATGTCGCATTCGTGAAAAAAGCATATGAATTGGCAAGAAATGCGCATATTGAGCAATTCCGTAGCTCTGGTGAACCGTATATTATTCACCCAGTGCAAGTTGCGGGTATTTTAGCTGAATTACAAATGGATCCAGAAACTGTAGCAGCAGGCTTTTTACACGATGTTGTGGAAGATACGGAATTTACACGGGATGATTTAGTCCGTGAATTTGGCGAGGAAGTAGCAGTGCTTGTTGACGGAGTAACGAAGCTTGGGAAAATAAAATATTTATCGAAGGAAGCACAACAGGCGGAAAATCACCGCAAAATGTTTGTAGCAATGGCTCAAGATATTCGCGTCATCTTGATTAAGCTTGCTGACCGTCTGCATAATATGCGCACGTTAAAGCATTTACCTGCTGAAAAGCAACGCCGTATTTCGAAAGAAACTCTAGAAATATTTGCACCGCTTGCACATCGTCTAGGGATTTCGACAGTAAAATGGGAGCTGGAGGATACTGCACTTCGATATTTAAATCCACAGCAATATTACCGTATTGTCAGTCTAATGAAGAAGAAGCGGGATGAACGTGAGGCTTATTTAGACAATGTCATGGGGGAAATGAAATCTCAATTGTCTGAAGTTGAAATTGATGCGGATGTTTATGGTCGACCAAAGCATATTTATAGTATTTATCGTAAAATGGTGCTACAGAAAAAGCAATTTAATGAAATTTATGATTTATTAGCGATTCGTGTACTTGTTGATAGCATAAAAGATTGCTATGCAGTGTTAGGAATAGTCCATACTTTATGGAAGCCGATGCCTGGGCGTTTTAAAGATTATATTGCAATGCCAAAGCAAAACTTGTATCAATCATTGCATACGACCGTTATAGGGCCATATGGCGACCCATTAGAAGTGCAAATCCGCACAAAAGAAATGCACAAAATTGCGGAGTACGGGATTGCAGCACACTGGGCATATAAAGAAGGTAAAAAAATTGATATTGAAAAGCAAAATGTCGATCAAAAATTAACGTGGTTTAGAGAAATATTAGAATTCCAAAATGAATCATCTAATGCAGAAGAGTTCATGGAATCATTAAAATTTGATTTGTTTTCTGATATGGTGTACGTATTTACACCTGAAGGCGATGTTATTGAATTACCTGCTGGTTCTGTACCTATCGATTTCGCATACCGTGTGCATTCAGAAGTCGGCAATCGTACAATCGGAGCCAAAATCAATGGTAAAATGGTACCGCTTGATACCCCATTAAAAACTGGTGATATCATTGAAATTTTAACATCGAAACAATCATTTGGTCCGAGTCGTGACTGGCTTAAAATCGCACAATCATCGCAAGCGAAAAATAAGATTAAGCAATTTTTCAAGCGTCATCTTCGTGAGGAGAATATCATCAAAGGTAAAGAGATGATTGAAAAAGAAATTCGTTCACAAGATTTCGATATGAAAGAAACGATGTCCTCGGAAAACTTAAAACGTGTTTGCGATAAATTTAATTACACGAATGAAGAGGATTTATATGCGGCAGTTGGTATGAATGGTATTACGGCACAACAAGTTGTAAATCGTTTAGCTGAAAAACGCCGTAAAGAGCGTGAACAAGAAGAAGCGCTTGAAAAAATCGAACAAAAAATGAAAAATCCAATTCCACAAAAACGTACAGAGTCAGGCGTTATTGTAAAAGGCATTGATAATATGCTTATTCGACTATCACGTTGCTGTACACCTGTTCCTGGTGATGACATCGTCGGCTTTATTACAAAAGGTCGGGGTGTTTCAGTACACCGTGCGGATTGTCCAAATATCCAAATTGAGGATGAGCAGGAGCGTATAATTGAAGTGGAATGGGAGCATGGCCTTACACCAGAGAAAAAAGAGTATCCTGTTGATATCGAAGTTTCTGCCTTTGATAGACCTGGAATATTAAATGAAGTCATGCAAATCGTTAGCGAAACAAAAACAAATATTTTAGCTGTAAGTGGCCGTGCAGATCGCGATAAAATTGCGACTATTCATCTTACAATTTCTATTTCAAATATTTCACATTTGCATAAGGTTGTTGAACGCATTAAACAAACACCCGATATTTACTCTGTGCAACGTGTAATTAATTAGAAGAGCAAAAGATAACATATGCATACTGGAAAGGCACTGCAGTTAAAACGACAGTGGGCACAGATTTTGATAGATTGAGGGGTTAAACATTATGAAAGTAGTTCTACAGCGTAGTAAGGCTGCATCTGTAACGGTCCAAGGAGAAGTTACAGGTGCGATTGATAAAGGCTATGTGCTTCTCGTAGGTATTACCCATGAGGATACGGCAGAGGACGTTGCATACCTTGCCAAAAAAGTCGCTAATCTACGCTTATGGGAAGATAGTGAAGGGAAAATGAATCATTCCATTTTAGAGCATGGTGGGGCAATCTTATCTGTATCTCAATTTACTTTGTATGGAGATGCAAAAAAGGGCAATCGTCCGAGCTTTACAAGTGCAGCAAGACCAGAAATCGCTGCACCGTTATGGGAAGCTTTTAATGATGCTTTACGTGGATATGGCTTACAAGTAGAGACTGGTATTTTCGGTGCTATGATGGACGTTGCATTGACGAATGATGGTCCTGTCACAATCTTACTTGAGTCAAAATAGAGGTACATTTCCTATCATTCCTACATATAGTAAGAAGAATGGCAAATTTGTAGGAAGGAAGTGTATCGTCGATGACGCAAACAGGAAGGCTATCGAATCCTTATTTATATGAAACACTTAAACTGATGATTAGCCAAAAAATTGTCGTGCAAACAGAGAAAAGTATCCAGCAAGGGATTTTAACTACTGTATTACCTGACCATATCGTTATCGAGATTGATCATACACCCTTCTTTATTCGTATGGAGGAAATCATATGGGTTACAATGGCGACAAAATAAGCACAAATAAATAAAAACCTTCATTTTCTATAGGTAATAGAAAATGAAGGTTTTTGTTATTCGTTAGCATCAAAGTAATCTAAAATACCTTGATAGATGCCGAGTGTGGCCTGTTCTCTGAATTTAGCCGTTGTAATGATCCGTTCTTCATTGGAATTACTTAAGAAACCTAGCTCGAGAAGCACTGCTTTTTGTCTGTTTTCACGAAGTACTAAGTAATTTCCTTCCTGTGTACCGCGATCTTTAATGTTAATTTTACTAGCGAGCCCATTGTGTATAGCTTCAGCTAGCCCTTTTTGATTGTTGTTCAAATAGTAGGAAGTAAAACCCGAAACCGAACTATTGTCAGTTGCATCATAGTGAATACTTATAAACGCATCTGCATCATGTTGGTGTGCAACGGATACACGTTTACGAAGGGCAACATATTCATCTGATTCACGGGTCATGACAACATTTGCTCCAGCTGCACTTAACTTGGAAGCGAGAAGAGACGCAGTTTTCAACGTTAAATCTTTCTCGTCCGTTCCTCGCTGACCCGTTGTACCGTGGTCATTTCCACCATGTCCAGCATCCACAACAATTGTAAGTCCGTTAAGAGTTCCTTTTTTTCGAGGTTCAGATTTTGTATTGCTAGTTGTAACTACTGTGCTTTGGGAAGTGGAGACTACCCAGTTAGCGACAAATGCCGTTTTATCTTCTAATTGGATTTCGTAAAAATCATCTTTAGCACCTACAATTGGATAGGTTTCACCTGCATCTACACGTTTAACAACCTCAGCCGTTGTAGTTGCGTCCGTACGTAAGTTTGTCCCATTATAAATAATTGTGACAGATTCAAGCGAGGAAGATGATGGTGATGTTGACGTTGACGATGACGTTGTAGTTTTCGCCGTCGTTTTTACCGAATCTGAAAATGTCCCGTAGAAGCTGTATACCCAACCAGTTTTTTTGTTATTGTACTGAATTTGCACCCAATTATGTTCTTGTGCGAGAACTTTAAAGGATTGTCCATTAGAAACAGTTCCTATTTTTTTTGAGGTTAAATCTGCCTTTTTGCGAACATTTAGTGTATCAACTAAAATAGTAAAGGTAGTCCCTTTAGGCTCGGTAGTTGTAGATACTTCTACTACTGGGTCAGTTGGTGTTTTTTCGGTTGTTTCATTAATTGTCACATAGTCTGAAGATACCCAACCGACTAGTCCATTCCAATTAATTTTTGCCCATTCACCACTTTCTGTTATGAGTGTTGCTTGATTGCCTGTTGACAGTTGCCCAAGGACTGGTGATGCAATATCGGGTTCAGTACGGATATTGAGACGATCAACTTGCGAAATAACTGTTTTATCAATTGTTTGTTGCTCATTTATAGAAGCTGTTAGCCAAGATGCTACCCATCCTTCGTCATTGCCTGCTTTTACTTGAATCCAGTCACCTTCACGACCGATGGATGTTAACATATCACCTTCTTTTAATGTTGTAATAATCGGGTAAGAGAGCCCAGGTCCTTCGCGTAAATGAAGTATCGTTCCAGTAACTTTTAAATCACTCGTATCGGCAAATACTAGTTCTTTATTGCTGATACTGGGAATCAAAAATGCTAATAATAGGACAAAGATAATGGTTTTATGTATAAGTTTTGTCGTCATCGGACCCCTCCTTTTCTTGTGCTATTTTACCATGTTTTCATAATAAAATTCGAGGGAAAAAGGTAACGGAAATCATTATTTTAATAACTACTTTGTGAAAAATAAGAAAACAGTTGACATTACCTATCGTTGTGACTAACATAAAGGGTAATCAAAAAATGATTAACCGCTTATGACCAAGCAAGTAGCATATACCTCTATTGGAAAAGAGAGGGAAAGACTTAGGCTGCAATCTTTCCTACAAAAAAGTATAAGGCGAATAACACTTGAGAGGCTTTTTTCTGAAAAGAAATTCTTAGTAGGAAAAAACGGAATCGGCCGTTACCCGATTATGAGGAGGACGCAATGTAGTTTATGCGTCAACTAGGGTGGAACCGCGGAAGCATATACAGCTCTCGTCCCTTGCAATTTTGCAAGGAGGCGAGGGCTTTTTTTTGTTGGATTCCTTTTGATAAAAGTCGTCTGTCTGAAGGTAAGTGCGCGCTTTACAACGAAAGCTAGCTCATAAGCAATTGACAAGGAGGTAATTACATGAGTTTTAAAGTGCCACGAGGGACCCAAGATATATTGCCAGGTCAATCAGAAAAATGGCAAAAGGTCGAAGCAATTATTCGTGATATTTGTCGTGTGTATCGATATAACGAAATTCGTACACCTATTTTTGAACAAACAGATTTATTTGCGCGCGGCGTTGGTGAAACAACTGATGTAGTACAAAAGGAAATGTATACATTTGAAGACCGAGGTGGTCGTTCATTAACATTGCGCCCTGAAAATACGGCTGGCGTTGTTCGTGCATATGTTGAACATAAAATGTTTGGTGCACCTGATCAACCTGTGAAGCTCTCTTATTTAGGACCAATGTTCCGTTATGAACGTCAACAGGCTGGTCGTTACCGTCAATTTGTACAATTTGGTGTCGAAGCTATTGGCTCAGCTGACCCTGCAATCGATGCAGAAGTGATAGCATTAGCTATGGATATTTATGAATCAACGGGCTTAAAAGATTTAAAATTAGTTATCAACTCTCTTGGTGATAAAGTAACGCGTGATGCACACCGTACAGCATTAATTAATCATTTTGAGCCACATATTCATGAGTTTTGCTCTGATTGCCAAAATCGTTTGCAAAAAAACCCATTACGTATTTTAGATTGTAAGGTAGACCGTGAGCATCCATTAATGGCTACTGCTCCTGCATTAACTGATTTTTTAACAGAAGATTCAGCGGCATACTTTGCGCAAGTTAAAACGTATTTAGATACGCTAGGTATTTCATATGAAGTAGATCCGAATTTAGTACGTGGCCTTGACTATTACAACCATACAACGTTTGAAATTATGTCAACGGCGGACGGCTTTGGCGCTATTACAACGCTTTGTGGTGGTGGTCGTTATAATGGGCTTGTAGAAGAAATCGGAGGTCCCAATGTACCAGGTATTGGCTTTGCTTTAAGTATCGAGCGTTTATTATTAGCGCTTGAAGCGGAAGCGGTAGAGTTAGATACAGAATCCGCATTAGATGTTTACATGATTGCTATGGGCGATGAAGCGAAGCTAAAAGCAGTAGAGCTAACAAGTTCATTCCGTGCTAAAGGTATTTCAACTGATATGGATTATTTAGATCGAAAAATGAAAGCACAAATGAAATCAGCAGACCGTTTAGGTGCTAAATATACGATCGTCTTAGGTGAAACCGAAATAGAAGAGCAAGCAGCAGCAGTAAAACATATGGCATCTGGGGAACAGCAAAAAATTGCCTTCTCAGAATTAGTGAATTACTTATTAAATAAATGATTTTGGAGGAAATGCAAAATGGCAAAAAGAACACATGCTAGTAACGAGCTTTCTGAAACGTTACAAGGCGAACACGTTGTATTAAAAGGTTGGGTGCAACGTCGTCGCGATTTAGGTGGATTAATCTTTATCGACCTACGTGACCGCACAGGTATTACACAAGTTGTATTTAGTCCAGATGTAGCAGAAGCACATGCTTTAGCTGATAAAGTACGTAGCGAATACGTAATTGAAATAGAAGGAAAAGTAATTCTTCGTTCTGAAGATCAAATCAATCCAAATGTGCCAAACGGCAAAATTGAAGTGGAAGCGACAAGCTTAATTGTTATTAATACAGCAAAGACACCTCCATTCCAAATTGAGGATCGTACAGACGTTTCAGAAGATTTACGATTAAAATATCGTTACCTAGATTTACGTCGTCCTGCAATGTTCGATACATTCAAAATGCGTTCAGATGTAACTCGTACAATTCGTAACTTCTTACAAAATGAAGGCTTCCTAGAAGTAGAAACGCCTATTTTAACAAAATCAACGCCAGAAGGTGCTCGTGACTATTTAGTACCATCTCGTGTACATGAAGGCGAATTTTATGCTTTACCACAATCTCCTCAGCTATTTAAACAATTATTAATGGTAGCTGGATTTGAAAAGTACTTCCAAATTGCGCGTTGTTTCCGTGACGAAGACTTACGTGCTGACCGTCAACCTGAATTCACACAAGTTGACATCGAAACAAGCTTCTTAACACAAGAAGAAATTTTAGAAATGAACGAACGTTTAATTCAAGCTGTAATGAAAGATGTCAAAGGCATCGACATTCCTGCACCGTTCCAACGCATGAAATATCAAGAAGCGATGGATCGTTATGGCTCAGATAAACCAGATGTTCGCTTTGGCTTAGAGTTAGTAGCGTTAAATGATGTGTTTGATGGTTGTGATTTCAAAGTGTTTGCTGATACAGTAGCGCAAGGCAAGCAAGTGAAAAGTATCAACATTAAAGGTGCGGCTGATAAATATTCTCGAAAAGATATGGATGAGCTTACAAAATTCGTTGGTATCTACGGAGCAAAAGGTCTTGCTTGGTTAAAAGTAACAGAAGAAGGATTAAATGGACCAATCGCAAAATTCTTCGATGAAGCGTTAGCTGCTGCATTAATAGAGCGTATGGGCGCTGAAGTTGGCGATATATTAGTATTCGTAGCTGACAAAGCGGATGTAGTTGCAGCATCTCTAGGAGCACTTCGTACAAAATTAGGTCAAGATTTAGGCTTAATTGATGAATCACAATTCGCATTCTTATGGATTACGGACTGGCCTTTATTTGAGTACTCTGAAGAAGATGGCCGCTATTATGCAGCGCACCATCCTTTCACACGTCCATTTGACGAAGATATCGAATTAATGGATACAAACCCTGCTGCAGTTCGTGCACAAGCTTACGATATCGTATTAAACGGTTATGAGCTTGGCGGTGGTTCATTACGTATTTATGAGCGTGATTTACAAGAAAAAATGTTTAAACTTCTTGGTTTCTCAGATGAGGAAGCAAAAGCACAATTCGGTTTCTTATTAGAAGCGTTTGAATACGGCGTACCTCCACACGCAGGTCTTGCCTTTGGTCTTGACCGTTTCGTAATGTTACTTGCTGGTCGTACTAATTTACGTGATACAATTGCATTCCCGAAAACAGCAAGTGCAAGCTGCTTATTGACAGATGCTCCAAGTGAAGTGTCTCCAGATCAATTAAGCGAATTAAGTCTAGCGATTAAAACATTTAAAAGATAAAAGCATTACCAAATACCTGGATTTCCTAGCAAAAAATGTTGGGAATCTAGGTATTTTTTGCGTTTTTTGAAAGAATCTGTTTTTTTATTATAAATCGTTTGAATTATCAGAAATATGGTGTTATTATAACAGTAATACGAATCCTGATGTGTTTGTCTAACTGCTAACTCTATTTAACAGTTTTGACCGAACACTATATCGTCGGGAGCCATCTATTTTTGTAGTGGCAAACAAGCCCCATTTTCGAGAGGGACGTTTAAAGCTATAAAGCGGGCACCCACCTGCAAATTGCGGGTTCAAAACGAATGTTTCATTGGCATTACGGCACAATCGGGATTCGTCCATACATAGAATACTAGATACTAATGTGACGTTGTTTAACGTTTTTAGCAAAAAAGTGATAGATTGATTAATGTCAATCTATCACTTTTTGTTATTTGTCCTACTTTTTCACGATAAAAAGGCAGATGGGCGTTATTTACTAAATTAAATGAAAAATAAGAAAAATTGTAAAATTTACTTTTTATTTTTGGATTAGCATACTATAATTGGTATAGACAACTATACCAAAACTTGTAGCTTGTCTTTACGTTTCAAGTAAGCTTCGAAAAAAACTTAGACAGCGGAGGTGTGAAATTGAGCAATACATTATTAATTTCCAATGTAACGATCGTCAACCATAACGAAATACCGTTCACAGGTGACGTATTGATTGACAATGGCAAGATAATTAAAGTAGGTAAAGAATTATTTGATAAGGCAGAGCAATATATTGAAGGCAAGGGGAAAGACTGGTTGTTGTTTCCTGGTTACATTGATATGCATATTCATGGTTCGGCAGGCAATGATGCAATGGATGCATCACAACAAGCGCTTCATGATATGGCTGCGTCATTAGTTAAAGAAGGTGTCACAGGCTACCTTGCAACGACAATGACACAAGCACCAGAAGCTATTGAAAATGCATTAAAGACAATCGCACAATTTGAAAATGGTAATAATGAGGCCAATTTATTAGGTGTACACGTAGAAGGACCTTATGTATCGAAAAAGCGTGCTGGAGCACAGCCAATCGACTATATGATATTGCCATCTATCGAACAATTTGCACACTGGCAAGCATTAAGTAACAACCGCATTAAACAAATAACGATTGCACCTGAGCTTGAAGGTGGCTTTCCGTTTATTAAAGAGCTTTACAAGCAAGGGGTCATTGTTTCAATTGGTCATTCAGATGCAACACTTGAAGAGGTAGAGCAAGCAGTAGCATTCGGCGTCAGACAGGCAACGCATTTATACAATCAAATGCGACCATTCCATCATCGAGACCCAGGTGTTGTAGGCGGAGTGCTTGTTGAAGATGCAGTGAAAGTAGAGATTATTGCAGACTTTGTGCATTGCCATCCTATGTCTGTAAAACTTGCGTACCGAGTAAAAGGGGCAGAAGGAATTATTTTAATTACAGATGCAATGCGCGCTAAAGGATTACAATATGGGGATTATGATTTAGGTGGTCAAACAGTCCATGTCACAGAAAGCGGAGCACATTTATCTAATGGAGCATTAGCTGGAAGTGTATTGACGATGGAACAAGCAGTGAAAAATATGAAAGCGGTCACAAATTGTTCGTTGTCAGAGCTTGTAGCAATGTCTTCAGCAAATGCTGCGAAACAATTACAATTGCGCTCAAAAGGACGTATTGCAGAAGGCTTTGATGCAGATGTCATTTTATTGGATCAACATTTAAATGTTGAAAAAACTATTTGTCAGGGAAATATTGTATTTGAGAAAACGATAGTAAAAATGCGATAGGATGGTGCAAGTCTTGTTAGATAAAAATTCTCATATACCAATCTATATACAAATAGAAGAAGTATTAAAGCAACGGATTTATTTAGAGGAATACAAAATTGGTGAAAATATTCCATCTGAACGCGAGCTGTCCGTTCAATTTGATGTGAGTAGAATGACTGTTCGTCAATCGATTACCAATTTAGTGAATAGTGGATTGCTTTATCGTGAAAAAGGTAGAGGGACTTATGTTGCCAATCCAAAGTTGGAACAGCCATTAATGGGCTTAACAAGTTTTACAGAGGATATGCGTGCAAGAGGTATGGAACCAAGTAGTAAAGTATTACGTTTCGAAAAAATTGTACCACCATTAGATATTGCAGGAGATTTAATGTTAGAACGTGGGGAGGAAGTATTTTTCGTAACGAGGATACGGAGTGCCAATTCTAAACCGATGGCGATTGAAAGAACCTATATTCCAGTGAAAGTATATCCTGAATTAGATGAAAAGAAAATTATGGGTTCCTTGTATGCGCTTATAGAAGCAAAATTCCATCAGAAAATTGGCAATGCTATACAGCAAATGGAAGCGGCCATTGTAGCAAAAGAAGATAGTAAATATTTGCAAATCAATAGTACTGCACCAGTGTTAATTATTAAACGAACAAGTTATTTAGGGGATGGTGTGCCATTCGAACTTGTGCGAAGTACTTATCGTGCTGATCGATACAAATTCATAAGTGAAATTAAAAGGTGATATGATGCGTGCTTATTTTCATGAACTACAAAGGCTTTTAGATGTTGTGCTAGCGCAAGAAAATACGCTGTTAGCAGAGGCTGCACAAATGATTGTTTCTCGTCTTCAAAGCGGTGGAATTGTCCAACTGTTTGGGTGTGGACACTCACATCTTTTAGCACAAGATGCTTTTTATCGTGCGGGAGGGCTTGTACCTGTACGTCCAATTACGATCGAGCCATTGACTTTACATGCAGGGGCTTTAACATCATCAAAAAATGAAAAGGACCCATCGATTATCGTGCGTCATAAAGATGAATTTCAATTTCAGGAAAATGATGTTTGCATCGTCATTTCGACGTCTGGTCGAAATAATGCCCCGATAGAAGCGGCAATGCTTGCAAAGCAGTCAGGCGTCCTCGTAATGTCTATGCAATCACTTGAATATTGTGAACAACCAACACGTCATATTAGTGGAAAACGTTTAGAGGATGTTGTCGATGTTGTCATCAACACACATATTCCTATAGGGGATGGGCTCTTGCACCATCAACAGATACAGTATGCACCTGCATCAACAGTAATTGGTTCTGCAGTTCTTCAAGCGTTATTCAGTCAAGTCATTGAGTTATTGGCTGAATGTCAGGAAGTACTGCCTGTTTTTGAAAGCAATAATGTTGAATCGAATAAGCATCATAATGAAATAATGATTGCGAACTATCAATCGCGCATTAATTTTGAGTGAAATTTGGAGGGATAACCATGGAAAAAACATTTAAGATTACAACACCAGAAGGTTTACATGCTCGACCAACAGCGCTATTAGTAAGTGCGGTCACACCATTTGAGAGTGAAGTTCAGTTAACCTACAATGATAAGTCTGTCAATTTAAAGTCCATTATGGGGGTCATGGCGCAAGGAATTGTAACGGGGAGTACTATTGCAATTTCTGCACAAGGAGCAGATGCCCAACAGCTAATGCAAACAGTTACTGATGTGATTGTTACAAAAGGAATTGGTGAAGAATGCTAGAGATTCAGGGTATTGCCGTATCGGAAGGCATTGCCTTTGCAACTGCCTTTTGTTTAGTGGAACCAGATTTATCATTTGAGAAGTACACGATTACAGATATACAGCCAGAACTAGAGCGCTTTAAATCAGCACTTGCCCATACGAAAATGGAATTACAAGAAATTTTAACACTCGCTCAGAATAAATTTGGCGAAGACAAGGCGGCAATATTTGCTGCGCATTTATTATTGCTAGAGGACCCTGAAATGTTAGCAGCCATTGAAGAGAAAATTAAAACAGGCAGTAATGCGGAGTATGCCTTACACGAAGTTTCCAATATGTTCATCGGACTGTTTGAAGGAATGGACAATGTTTATATGCAAGAGCGAGCAGCGGATATTCGCGATGTAACGAAGCGCTTATTAGCCCATTTATTAGATGTTGAATTAGTTGACATGAGTCGTTTATCAGCAGATGTCATCATCGTAGCAGAAGATTTAACACCATCGATGACGGCACAGCTAGATACTAACTATGTCAAAGGATTTATAACAGATATTGGTGGGAAAACCTCTCATTCTGCTATTCTTGCACGCTCACTAGATATTCCAGCAATCGTTGGCACTAAAACGGCTACACAAGTAATTCAACATGGCGCGCCAATTATTATGGATGGCACGAATGGCACTATCATTATTAATGCAACACAAGAAGTGTCTGCATTTTACGAGCAACAGCAACAAACGCTTAGTCAGCAACGACACGAGCTCCTTCAATATCGCACAATGTCGAGCGTAAGTGCGGACGGACATAATGTAGAGCTTGCGGGCAATATCGGCAAGCCCGAAGATGTGGAAAAGGTCATGCAGGCGGCGGGGGATGGAATCGGTTTATTTCGAACAGAGTTTTTATATATGGGACGGCAGGAGCTCCCAAGTGAAGAGGAACAGTTTCAAGCGTACCGTACCGTCCTTGAAAAAATGCAGGAAAAGCCAACGATTGTACGCACATTGGATATTGGCGGGGATAAGCATCTTCCATATTTAAAGCTACCGTCAGAGATGAATCCTTTTTTAGGCTATAGAGCGATTCGTATTTGCCTAGACCAACAAGCAATGTTCCGTACACAATTGCGTGCATTGCTAAGAGCAAGTGTTTTTGGCAACTTGAAAATAATGTTTCCAATGATCGCAACGTTAGATGAATGGAGAATGGCAAAGCAACTGTTGTTTGAGGAAAAAGCCCAATTGCAAGCAGACGGAGTGGCAATTGCGGAAACAATAGAAGTCGGTATAATGGTAGAGATTCCAGCAGCGGCGATGATTGCAGACTTATTTGCAAAAGAAGTAGATTTTTTCTCGATTGGTACAAACGATTTAATTCAATATACTTTGGCAACGGATCGGATGAATGAAAATGTCTCTTATTTATATCAGCCATATCACCCAGCAGTATTAAGACTTATAAAAAATGTGATTGATGCAGCACATAAACAGGGGAAATGGGTTGGTATGTGCGGTGAAATGGCAGCAGATGAAATAGCAATACCGATTTTACTTGCTTTAGGTTTAGATGAATTTTCCATGAACCCTTCTTCTATTCTTAAAACGAGAGCACATATTGCAAAGCTTTCAAAGAAGCAGTTAATGCAACATATTGAGCAACTGTTAATGCTATCGACAGCCTCTGAGGTTGAAGTATATGTAAAAGAACATCTAGGTATGTAAGTTCTTATTTTTGAATATTGTGAAAAATAAGGAGGGCGTCATGGATATTAAAAACGTTCCAGCGAAAGATTACCAACAAATTCATCGTTTAAGGGATTATTGCTTTCCAAATAAATATAGCGGTGCTAGGCGCGATGATTTTCATTATTGGATTGAGCATAGTACAACTTTAGGAGCTTATGATGGCGATAACGTTGTTGGGCAACTGCTAATCCTTCCGCTCAATATGACGATACATGGTGAAAACTATGAAATGGGTGGTATTGGATTTGTAGCTACATATCCTGAGTACCGTCAGCAAGGTATTATAAAAAAGCTAATGACGGCTTCACTAAAGGAAATGCAACAACGTGGGCAAACAATTTCCGTCCTTGCACCTTTTTCCGTTTCTTTTTACCGTTATTTTGGCTGGGAATTATTTTTTGACAAACTACATTATGCAATACCTCATTCACACTTTCCTCATTTCGGGAAACAGTTAGATGATGTAAAACGTATGAGCTTTGAATGGCCGAATAGTGATCTGTTTGAGGCAATTCAGCAATTTCATAATGTCCAAGCAAGCATTACAAATGGGGCGATGCTACGTGATGCAGCTTGGTGGAAGCGCATTGAAAGAAGGTCACCTGAAAGTCATTTTGCTGTGTGTTTTCAAGAACAAAAAATAACGGGCTATATCCGCTATACCATTCAAGATGGTATCTTTACAACCCATGACTATATTGTGAAGGATTATCTAGCACAACAAGCACTATGGCGCTTTATTACATCACATGCGGCAAGTATCCACACAATCGAAGGAATTACGGCAAATGATAGTCATTTCGGTTTTAATTTCGATAATCCACAATTTCCTAAAAAGATTATACAAGATATCATGGTAAGAATCGTGGATGCTTTTGCTTTTATGCAACGCTACCGTTGGAAGGATATAAAGCAAACTTTGTACGTTCGTCTAGAGGATCACTTTTGTCCGTGGAATGAACAAATTTTCATGATAAATAAAGATGGAGATGTCTCAATAATTGAGGAAAATTCCATGTTTAAAAAGCATATGCTAACATTACCAATCAACTTATTTTCTGCGATGATGGTCGGCTATCTTAGTGTGAAGGATGCAGTGACGATTGCGAATAAAGTACTAGATGATGAAGAAATACGTCATTGGCAACAGGCAATTCCGACGGAGCGACCTGAATTTTACGAATATTTTTAACTTACTGCAAAAATAGGTAGAAAATGAAAATTTTTTTGAAGTTTTTTCTGGACTATACCAGTTAAGGGAAGCCATTTATTAGCAAGTATCGAAGCAATAGCCCAATTATGTATTAGCTTTTAAAAGGTATAAAATTACTAAAAAAGTATATTGTGGTATATACCAATTGGTGCTATTCTCAATATAAGAAAGCGATTTCATTAGAGTCGTCAATTCGTTAAAAGGGACTAAATTAAAAAAAGACAATGAGGGAGTGCTGACGATGAAAAATATTATGTTAGTTTGTGTTGCAGGTATGAGCACGAGTTTACTAGTTTCAAAGATGCAGAAGGCTGCACAAGAACAAAATATTGAGGCGGATATTTTTGCTATAGCTGAAAGTGAGGTAGATAAAATTTTAGCAAACAAGAAGGCAGATGTACTGTTACTTGGCCCACAAGTTCGTTACTTGAAATCAACATTTGAAGCAAAATTCAAAGAATTGAATTTTCCAATTGATGTAATCAATATGGCTGATTACGGCATGATGAACGGTGAAAATGTCTTAAAGCAGGCATTGAAACTGATTGGGTGAGGAGGCAAGTTAATGGAAGAAACAGCAATGATGCAGTCCATAATGGGGTTGATTGTTCATAGTGGTAATACGAAAAGTGAATGCATGGAAGCACTTCAGTTAGCGAAAAAGGGGCAGATTGGTGAAGCAAAGGAAAAAATAAAGCTGGCAAATGAAGCACTAGTTGAAGCTCATCATTCACAAACAGCATTGTTAACGCAGGAAGCAAGGGGAGAAAAAGTAGAGGTATCGATGCTATTAATTCATGCACAGGATCATCTAATGAATGCCATCACGTTTCGTGATTTAGCGCAAGAAATGATTGAACTGTATGAACAAATCAAAGGGGAGTAACATCAATTATTTGATGTCACAATAAAAAGCAAAGGGAGTGTGTAGAATGTTCCGATTTTTAGAAGAAAAATTTGTGCCGGTAGCTGCTAGGATTGGGAGTCAGCGTCATTTAGTTGCCATTCGTGACGGTTTTATTACAATCATGCCATTGACAATTGTAGGCTCGTTAGCTGTATTAATTAATAACTTACCAATTGACTTTTATCAAAATGCACTGGACTCCATTTGGAAGCATGAAACATGGACGCAATGGGGCGGCAATATTTGGAGTGCAACATTCAATATTCTGTCACTGTTACTCGCTGTTTCCATTGCCTATAACTTAGCCAAAAGTTATAACAAGGATGGCCTTTCCGCTGCCGTCATTAGTCTTTCCAGTTATTTGACATTTGGTACATTTGGTGAAGGTGGTTTAACAGGTTTAACAACTGGAACGGGTGGGATATTTATCGCCATTATCGTATCGTTGTTATCTACTGAAGTATTTTGTAGATTATCAGGTAATAGTAAGCTACTGATAAAAATGCCTGAAGGGGTACCACCAGCAGTTTCGAAATCATTTGCAGCATTGCTGCCAGCTATTATTACAATTGGTGTGTTTGCATTAGTTCGTACAATTATTTCTGCAGGCTTTGATATGCCAGATATTGTTGGTTCATTCTATTCAGCCATTCAAGAGCCGTTTATGGGCTTAACAAATACGTGGGTTGCTGCCATAATTTTAGCTTTTATTCCAGCATTCTTATGGACGCTAGGCGTTCATGGTGCGAATATTATCGATCCATTTATGCAAACGATTAATTCAGCCGCGATTGATGCAAACGTAGCAGCAATTTCTGCTGGCAAAGTGGCACCATATATCGTGAATAAGCCATTCTTTGATGCATTCGTTAATATGGGTGGGTCAGGTACGACAATTGCACTTATTATTGCGATATTCATTATTGCAAGGAAAAATAAGCAATACAATACCGTTGGAAAATTGTCCGCAGCACCAGGGCTATTTAATATTAATGAGCCGTTATTATTTGGTCTACCAATCGTCTTAAATCCAATTTTATTTATTCCGTTTATTTTAACACCAATGGTTAACGTAACAATTGCATTCTTTGTAACAAAATGGGGTTGGGTTCCTGCAGCAACTGTTGTAGCGCCATGGACGACACCGCCAGTAATAAACGGGTTTTTAGTGACACAATCTTGGACTGGAGCTGTTTTAAGTTTAGCGTTAATCGTTATTTCTGTTTGTATCTACCTTCCATTCATTGCAATGGCTAATCGTATAGCTAAACAACAGGAAAGAAAGGCTGAGCAAGCACAAGAACAACAGCCTGAAATAACTCCAGAGATTCCAAAAGTAGAAGTGTAATAGCATAGCATTGGAGGTATTGTCATTTGAGGAGATTAGGAATTTCACTCTATCCACAGCACAGCACGCTAGAAGAAATGCAACAGTATGTTCAGCTAGCACACGATAATGGTTTTGACCGTATTTTCACATGTTTGCTATCTTTAAATAATGAAGAAGAAAAGCTTAAGTTACAGCAAATCAATTACTTTGCAAAACAACTGGGCTTTGAGATTTCTGCGGATATTGCACCAGCTGTTTTTGAAGATTTAGGCTTAACGTATAAAGATATTGCCTATTTTAAAGAACACTACCATCTGGCGGCATTGCGTTTAGATATGGGATTTTCAGGTCAAGAGGAAGCGTTAATGTCTTTCGATGATAGTCAGTTGAAAATTGAGCTAAATATTAGTAATGGAACGAAATATGTGGATAATATATTATCCTACCAACCGAACCATAACAATATTATAGGCTGTCATAATTTTTATCCAAGACGATTTACGGGTCTTTCAAGACAGCATTTTCTGGCAACATCTAAAAATTTTAAAGCCAACCATATACGGACAGCGGCGATGATTTCCTCGCAGCATGCACTGTACGGACCTTGGGAAAAAACAGAGCACGGCCTACCAACACTTGAAGAGCATCGCGATTTACCGATTACAGTGCAAGCGAAGGATTTATGGCATACAGGTTTAATCGATGATTGTATTATTGGTAATATGTATGCCTCAGAGGAGGAGCTTAAAGCATTAGGGCAATTAAATCGACATAAGTTGGAGCTGAAAGTTGTCCCATCCTCAGAAACGACGGTTTTAGAAGAAGCCATTTTATTTAAAGAACCTCATTTTAATCGTGGCGATGTATCAGATTACGTTATTCGTAGTACACAATCGCGCGTAAAATATAAAAATGGGGATTTCCCAGCCCACGATACGCATGTTTTGCAGTTAGGTGATGTTACCATCGATAATAATTTAGATGTGCGCTATAAAGGGGAGCTACAAGTAGTATTAAAGGAAATGCCGAATGCTGGTTCTACAAATGTAGTGGCCAAGGTAGTGGAAGAAGAGCGTTTTTTACTAGCACAAATTCAACCATGGGCATCATTCGGTTTTACAAAATAATTGAACTAAGAGGAGGATTAAGCCGACGATTGTATGTGCTTAATCCTTTTTTTATAGAAAGGGGCAAATAGGATGTATGTGCTAGCGATAGATGGTGGAGGTACAAAAACATGTGCAGTTATTTGTGACGAACATGGCACTATTTATGGTAAGGTGATGACATCACGTAGTAACCCTACTGCAATGGAAGCACATGATTTTGAAGCAACGATTCATGGATTGTTACAGAAATTGCAGGAGCAAACGCCACAAAGCTTTACGGCAATACATAGTTGCTTTGCAGGAATGGCTGGGGTGAAGGAACGGCAAGCTGAAGATATAGTAGAACGTATTATTCGTCAATATGTTGATAAGAAGACGCACATTGTTATCGAAAATGACGCATTAATCGCGCTATATGCTGGCACGATGGGACAAGAAGGGATTGTCCAAATTGCAGGTACGGGTGCGATAACGATGGGATTTAATTATCAACATTCGGTCAATCGTGTCGGTGGCTGGGGGTACTTATTTGATGATGAGGGAAGTGGCTATGATTTAGGAATTCAGGCGCTAAAGGCTATTTTTCAGAGCTATGATCAGCGGGCACAGCCAACAGCGTTAACAGATGTCGTGCTACAACATTTCGCGGTTGATTGTGTGCCGCAATTAATCGCCCATATTTATGGGGAACAGCATCCTAGAACAGTGATCGCACCACTAGGCAAATATGTATTTCAAGTTGCGGATAAAGGGGATAGTATAGCTCAAGCCATTTTAAAAGAAGCATGTGTCAAATACTATAAAGCGATAAAAACATGTTATGGAAGCATGCTATGGGGGCGAGAAGATGTTTCTGTAGTATTAGCGGGTAGTGTGTTTTCAAATAATCCAACTATTGTTTCACACCTGGAACAATTAGCGTTAGCAGATCAGTTGCCAATGCAGTTTATATTACCTGTTTTAGAGCCTATTGGTGGGGCGGTTGTTGGAGCCTTTAAACAAGCGAACATCCAACTAGATATGTCATTTGTTGAATCGTTTCAAGCAAGCTTTAAGCTATGGGATAATGACGAATAAGTAAATAAAAGGCATCTATGCGAAATTTTTTAGTACATCAATAGCGCTTGTTCTTTTTGAGAATTTCCACTTGAACAATATCATGATAGAATGTAATATAGGTTTGATTTTATCTTAGTATATAACTAGGTTTACTAATAAAAATTAGATAGATGGAGAGTGTAAGGATGTTACATCAATTTTCTCGTAACGAGCTCGCGATAGGTACAGAGGGACTCGAAAAATTAAAAAATACAACAGTAGCCATTCTAGGTGTCGGTGGCGTCGGTTCATTTGCTGCAGAAGCATGTGCTCGTAGTGGTATCGGTCGCATTATTTTAGTTGATAAAGATAATGTAGATATTACGAATGTTAACCGTCAATTAGTAGCGTATCTTTCAACTGTAGGAAAATCCAAATCTGGCGTTATGAAAGAGCGTATTGCTGATATTAATCCTGAATGTGAAGTAATTGATATGCATATGTTTTACACGGAAGAAACATATGAGGAATTTTTTGCACAAGGCATCGACTATGTTATAGACGCGAGCGATACTGTGATTTATAAAATTCACATAATGAAAGAATGTTTAAAACGTAACATCCCCATTATTTCAAGTATGGGTGCTGCCAATAAAATGGACCCAACACGCTTCAAAATCGCGGATATTTCAAAAACGCACACAGATCCATTAGCGAAAGTTATTCGTACAAAATTACGAAAAGATGGTATTCATAAAGGGGTAACAGTAGTTTTCTCTGATGAAAGTCCGATTGTCGTACGTCCAGATGTCGTCGAGCATGTTGGAAAACCTGATGCCGCTATCCGCAAGGCGAAAATGCCGCCATCTTCTAACGCATTTGTCCCTTCTGTTGCAGGTTTAATAGCAGCAAGCTGGGTAGTCAATAAAATTGTAGAAGATGTGAAAATTACTCGCGTACAAGGCTGAGGATTTATTTTGTATTTAGTATATTGAATTTCAAAGCACTTAAATGTTAATGAAAAGAGGAATCTACAAAGTTTTCCTTGGGAAAGTTGTGAGTTTATACCTGCGCATAATAGCTGTAGGTAAGAGCTAGCTTACTTTTTTGAGAGACGACATGTAGATTCTTTTCTTTTATGACAAGAAAATCAGTAGGAGAAATGACTAAAAATGCTCCCTTATGTTACTTACGAGACAGACCTTCACTTTTTCTATGATACAATAGGGCTGTTATAAAAGAGGGGGCATTCATTAATAATGGAGCAAATTTATCAAATGGAATATAGAGGATTGAATCTATTCGATGAAATTAGCACAGTGGAATTAGCGATTGATGAGGAGAGAAAGACGATACATATTTTTGATGTAGGACAGGTAGTGACACCTGTTTTTAATTTTGATGTATCTGCTTATGAATTATCTGATGGTTTTTACAAAATGGCGGATATACTTCGGCATAAACGAATTTTAACTGAACAGCAACCAGCGACAGAGCTAACGTTAAGCCAATGGCTCATTACAAATAATGCATATTTTTATTGTCCAAAACAAAGAATTAAAAAATATGCAGACGGTCGCATCATCGAAATAATCGATCGAGAAAAGGAACAATTTTTGTTCGATTACTATATACAAAGAGTTTAATTTTACCAAAATAATTAATCTTACGTACACAAAATGCTAATAATTCACGGAATTGCCTTATTTTTTTCATGTGCTCACTTCTTCTTTTGGTTTATTGCTATAATTTGAATAATTCCAATATATATAGTTAATAGGTCAGCTTGTTTGGAATGTTCAAATCTACTTAGGGGAAGTGGAAATGGCGTTTGATAAAACAAATGAGAACATGGGAGAGTGGGAAAATGGAAATACAAGTAATTCGTGAACATTTAGATATTGTAAAACTTCAAGAAAAAATGAATAGTACTGTATTTGATTATTTAGATACGTCTAATAATTACACAAAAGCCATGAGAGCTTTAACGCCTTTATATACACAAGCTACAACCTTTTATAAGGAATATTTAGTTGCTAAAGCAGGTGAACTACCGAAAGCCAATACATATTGGCATCTGTTTATAGATTGTAGTGCGAAGCTATGTTATTTTTTAGCTGCATCTACTTATTATTCTTCAAATGAGCTACAAAAAACGCCTGAAAAAGTAGGACGATTATTAACAATCGCCGCCCGTTCTTTACCAAGTATTGAACAGGAAGAGAATGAGGAGTTATTAGCTGCAATTATTGCCCTATATGGTGAGGTAATAAAAGATGATGATAAAGTAGCTGCTTTGAGAGAAGAAGTACTTGCCCAAAAAGGTGACGTCAAGCAATGTTTACAGCAATTTAAATGGTTTGTTGAGAAGGAATCAAATAATTAAATGAATTATTACCATTGTCGAGCAGTATATCGACAATGGTTTTCTTTTTGTAATGGGGGGATAGCAGCAATTGTTTCCGTGCCTGTCACTCCACGACGTTTTCACAGGCATAAAGTAAGACGCAACCCTGCTGTTCCACCATAGGTTGCGCCTTACGGACTGCGCGTTCTCGCCGCAGTCTACTTAGATTTTTATTAATAGGTAAATTGTGTGTGCCTGGCACTTTATTTCTTATGGAAGGATTTAAGCTTGTCGTAAATACTTGCCATTCGTTTTTCTTCACCTGCAATAACAGGTTTATAAAATTCTGTACCAACAAGCTCGTCTGGTAAATATTGTTGATCTACCCAGCCACCAAAAGTACCAATTGGACTGTTATGCGGATATTGATAACCAACATGCCCTAAATCTTTGGCACCTTCATAATGAGCATCGCGTAAATGGTGTGGAATATCTCCCGTTTTACCTTCATGGATGCTTGCAATCGCAGCATCAATCGCAGAAATGGCCGAATTTGATTTTGAAGCAAGGCACATTTCGATTACAGCACTTGCTAGTGGAATCCTTGCTTCAGGTAATCCTAGACGTTCTGCTGCTTGAACAGCTGCAAGCATATGAGCACCTACTTGGGGGTTAGCAAGACCAATATCCTCATAGGCCATGACGAGTAAACGACGACTAACTGCAACTAAATCACCCGTTTCAAGTAAATGTGCTAAATAATACAATGCCGCATTCGTATCACTTCCACGTACCGATTTTTGTAAAGCGGACAGCAAGTTATAAAAGTGTGAGCCATTTTTATCCCCGTACACACCAATTCTGCCAATAAGATGCTCTAAAATATGGTCAGAAGCTATTGTTTGTCCATTCACTTCATCACTTGCATAGTAAATCGATTCGAGCAATGTTAGTGCCTTACGTGCATCACCATTAGCTGCAGTAGCAATTTGTTCAATTTGAGAATCTGTCAATGCAAAATGATATTTTCCTAATCCGCGTTTGTCGTCAGTAAGTGCCTTTTGAATAAGTTCTACTAAATTTGCAGTAGTTAATTTTTTTAACTGATGAATTTCTCCGCAACGTGAACGAATAGCGGGATTGACATCATGGTATGGATTTTCTGTTGTGGCACCTATTAAAACGATAGAGCCATTTTCTACATGTGGTAATAATGTATCCTGTTGTAATTTATTGAAACGATGTATCTCATCTAGAAACAGTATAACTTTTCCAGAAATTCGCGCTTCTTGGACAATATCTTCTACGTCTTTTTTGCCCGCCCGTGTCGCATTAAGTGCGAAAAAGGGTAGTTTAGAGCTTCCAGCAATGGCATTTGCAATAGATGTTTTACCGATGCCAGGCTCACCGTACAATAACATGGAAGGAACATGTCCGTTTTGAATCATTTTGTATAGAGCAGTATCAGGACCGACAAAATCTTGTTGACCTATGATTTCGTTGAGCGTTAATGGGCGCATCCGATATGCAAGTGGTTCGTTATGCAAAAGAATATCCCCTTTCGTACGTTTGTTCTAAAAGATAGTATATCATAACCTTCCAAGAGTATTTCCGAGTTCTTCAAGAGGAGATTATGATATACTGTTGGTAGTATTTTGACTAGACTAATTGAGGGTGATAAAATGAAAATTTCTACAAAGGGCCGTTACGGTCTCACGATTATGATTGAATTGGCAAAGCATTATGGTGAAGGGCCAATTCCATTACGCAAAATTGCTGCTGAAAAGGAGCTTTCTGAAGCGTACTTAGAGCAACTTGTATCGCCATTGCGCAATTCAGGCTTGGTAAAAAGTGTGCGCGGAGCTTATGGTGGTTACATGCTTGCAAATCCACCAAGTGAGATCTCAGCAGCCAATGTAATTAGTGTATTAGAAGGACCGATTCAGCCTGTTGAAGGTATCGAAAATGAGGAAGCACCGCAACGTGAGCTATGGCTACGAATTCGTGATGCTGTGAAAAATGTATTAGATACAACGACAATTGAAGATTTAGCACAGTATACAGAGGAAAATGTAACAGACGGCTATATGTTCTATATTTAATATTTCTAGGCTAAAGCACCTCCAAAGGTTTAGAGACGCTGGCATGCACACTACATAAATTTACCGTGTAACATGCAGTGCTAAAGCCATTTAGGTGAACTGTGCTTTAGTGTTTTTGTATAAAGGAGTTTTCAACATGAATTCATATATCTATCTTGATCATGCGGCGACATCCCCGATGAACGACAAGGTAATAGACGCCATGACTTTAGCGATGCGAGATGTATTTGGAAATGCATCAAGTATTCACGGAGTAGGACGAGAGGCGCGCAAACATTTAGATAATGCACGTGATGTACTTGCACAATCTATAGGTGCAAAGCCAGGGGAAATTATTTTAACTAGTGGTGGTACAGAAGCTGATAATCTGGCAATCATTGGAACGGTTACTGCCCGAGCTGCTGAAGGTAAGCACGTTATTACAACTCAAATCGAACATCATGCGGTGTTACATACTTGTGAGAAGCTGGAACGAGATGGCTTTGAAGTGACGTATTTACCAGTTGATGCGCATGGACGCATAACTGTTGAAGCGGTACAAAAGGCGTTACGTGATGATACTATCCTAGTAACAATTATGTATGGTAATAACGAAGTTGGTTCAATTCAACCAATTGCAGAAATAGGTGAGTTGTTGCGGGAGCATAAAGCGACGTTTCATACAGATGCTGTTCAGGCGTATGGCTTAGAGAAAATTGATGTAGCAGCTTTGCAAGTTGATTTATTAAGCGTATCTGCGCATAAGATTAATGGACCAAAAGGGATTGGCTTCCTTTATCAGAAAACTGGGACACCACTTACAAGCTATGCGTTAGGTGGTTCGCAGGAGAAAAAACGTCGTGCTGGTACCGAAAATATTCCTGCTGTTATTGGCTTTGCTACAGCCGCAGAAAATGCAAGTCAGTTGCGCGAAAGTAAGCGAACACTGTACAATCGCTTTAAACAAATTATGCTTGAAGTTTTTACACATGAAAAGCTAGTATTTCATGTCAATGGCGATACTCAAAATGTCCTGCCGCACGTCTTAAATGTCAGCTTTGCCAATATGGAGGTAGAGTCATTTTTAGTGAATCTAGATATGGCTGGTATTTGTGCATCGAGCGGTTCTGCATGCACAGCTGGTACGATTGATCCTTCACATGTGTTAGTTGCTATGTACGGCAAAGGGGCAGAGGAGTTACGCAACTCTATTCGCTTTAGCTTTGGACAAGATCTAACAGAAGAGGTTGTCCGCCAAGCGGCAGAAAAAACAGCAGCAATTGTAAAGAAGCTAGCAAAATAATTTGTTAATTACTATCAATTTAAACCGAATGAATAAAATGCGATGTAAGTTTGCATAGCATTAGAGTTTGGTTTATATGAATTGATTAAAAAGAAAAGGTGACCACAATGATCGAAACACGTGACCCATCGGAAATTCGTGTCGTCGTCGGCATGTCAGGTGGGGTAGACTCTTCAGTTGCTGCATATATGTTAAAGCAACAAGGGTATGAAGTGATTGGTATTTTTATGAAAAACTGGGATGATAAAGACGAAAATGGCGTTTGTACAGCAACAGAAGATTATGAAGATGTAATTAAAGTATGTAATCAAATTGGCATTCCCTATTATGCAGTAAATTTTGAAAAGCAATATTGGGATAAAGTTTTCACATACTTTTTAGAAGAATATAAAGCGGGACGCACACCTAACCCCGATGTAATGTGCAATAAAGAAATAAAATTTAAAGCATTCCTAGAACACGCTATGAATCTTGGGGCAGACTACTTGGCAACAGGACATTATGCACGAATTGATCGTAATGGTGATGGCGAAGTACGGATGCTTCGTGGTGTTGATGATAATAAGGATCAAACATATTTCCTTAACCAATTATCGCAAGAGCAACTAGCACATGTAATGTTCCCAATAGGAGATATTGAGAAAAAAGAAGTGCGCAAAATTGCAGAAGAAGCAGGTCTTGCAACAGCAAAGAAAAAAGATTCTACTGGCATTTGCTTTATTGGGGAACGAAATTTTAAAGAGTTTTTAAGTCAATATTTACCTGCTCAACCAGGCAATATGGAAACAATGGACGGCGTAGTGATGGGACAACATGATGGTTTAATGTACTACACATTAGGTCAACGTCATGGTCTTGGTATAGGCGGAGACGGTGAGCCTTGGTTTGTACTTGGTAAAGATTTAGCACGTAATGTGCTACTTGTTGGCCAAGGGTTCGACCACGAAGCTTTATACTCAACTTCCCTTACAGCTGTGAAAATGGGCTATACTTCGACAAAAAAATTGCCCGGGAAATTTTCTTGCACTGCGAAATTCCGCTACCGACAAACAGACACGCCTGTTGAGGTAGAAATTTTAGAAGATGGCCGTGCACATATTGTGTTTGCTGAACCAGTACGCGCCATTACACCAGGACAGGCTGTTGTTTTATATGACGGCGAAGTGTGCTTAGGTGGCGGTACAATTGATGAAGTGTTTAAAAGTAATGAAAAACTAACATATGTTGGATAACTTGTGGAAAGACTGCAAAGATACTGAGCTCTGTTAATGTTCTTAGGAGATAAGAAGATGCATTAAGTAGATGGAGTCACTTAGTGTAAACGAATAAGCGATAGGATTTGCAGTCTTTTCGCTACATAGAGGTGAAATAATTTGGATTTGAACGAGCAGGGCATACAAGCGTTCCAAGAAAAGCGTTATGAGGATGCTGCACAACTATTTACGAAAGCTATAGAAGCAGAACCTGACAATGCAATTGGCTATGTAAACTTTGGGAATTTATTAGCCGTACTAGAAGATACAGAACGAGCAGAACGCTTTTTTCAAAAGGCAATCACTGTTGACGAAACAGCAGCTACAGCATATTATGGCTTAGCTAATTTATATTATAATGCGGAACGCTATCCTGAAGCGCTAAAACTTTATGAGCTAGCGGTACAGCATAAAATAGCAGGTGCAGATGTTTATTATATGATGGGCAAATGTTTTGAAAGAATGGAAAATCCAAAGCTTGCATTGCCGTATTTACAACGTGCGGCGGAGATTGCACCTGAAGATACGCAAATTCGCCTTGCATATGCGATCGTGCTATGTGCTTTAGAAATGTTCGAAGAAGGTAAGAAGGAATTAGATTATTTAATCGAGCTGGATTGGAATAATGCAGATGCGCATTATAATTTAGGGGTTCTATATGCAGTTTCTACAGAACAAACAGAAGATGCTATGTATCATTTGAAGCAGGCATTTACACTCCAACCAGAATATGACCAAGCGCGCTATATTTACGATATGATTGCACAACGGTTTAACTAAAGTAGCTTGAACCAAAGAGAAAAAGTGTTAGATTGACTGCCATCAATCTAACACTTTTTTGCTATACCGTTGACTTCCGCGGGCACACTGTCAGCAACAACCCTCGCTAACGCAAGAGTTGTTGCGTCTTACTATGCGTGCGTTTCCGCATGAATCATCGCCTTCGTTTCATCAACTGGTGGCATCTTGAAATTTTATTACATTTAATTTTGCTATTCGATCAATTATTTACTGTCTTTCCTGTCAAATGTGAGCTGTGATAAGTATTGTGCTAAATGCGCAACAGGTGTGGTATCTAAAAGTGAGGATTCTGCCTCATTTTCCTTTAAAATATTGATTTCTTTATTGAGCCGCTCCATTTTACGATCTAATTCTGCAGCTTGTAATGCCGCCTCTTTTAATTCCATGCGAATATGGGCAGGCACTTCTTTATTATACTTATAATAAATTTTATGTTCGAGACTTGCCCAAAAATCCATTGCAATCGTACGAATTTGAATTTCCGTATAAACTTTTTCCATACGATCGGACATAAAGATTGGAATTTTAATAATAAGATGTAGGCTTTGGTAGCCGTTTTCTTTTGGATACGCAATATAGTCTTTTACATCGACGACTTCAATATCATTTTGTGCTTGAAGCATCGCACTTACTTTGTATATATCTTCAACAAAAGAGCACGTAATGCGGAGGCCTGCGATATCACGAATATTATCGCGAATACTTTCAATAGCAGGCGGTAGCTCTTTTTTCTGCATCTTTAATAAAATGCTTTTTGGCGATTTCACGCGAGTCGAGACATGTTCAATTGGATTATATTCATGAATGAGCTTAAATTCTTCTTGTAAAATATTGATTTTCGTTTCAACTTCATTTAATGCAAATTTGTATGCAAGGAAAAAGCGGGTAAGCTCTGTTTGAAGTGTTTTATAAGTGATAGCTTCGAGTTCGTTTTTCATATTATAATAAATCCTTTCTTCCGAAAAAATCGTTCTAGTCATGATAGAGCAATAATATTAGTATGCCTACTTTCAAGCTTAACAAAAAGAAAGGATAAATAAAAATTTGTGCTCTAGCAAAAGCATGTCGGAATTCCTTTAACAAGAAATGTTTTCCGCTTTGAAAAAGAAAAAATACCTCGAAAAGTGTTTCTCTCGAAGTATTTTTTATCTACGTTTATATTATTTTAAACAAGTATTTTAGCGTCTAAATTGTAACGTTTATTGAACTCATCAACGAAAAGCTGTAAGTCAATATAAGTACCGATATATGGCTCGGTTTCTTGATCGAGAAGGAAACCACAAGTTGCTTTTAATGATTTAGAAAACTCAAGTAACATTTGTTCGTTATCAAGTTGAATTTGTAATGATAAAGAATCATCCAACGTATTCACCTTGAAATATTTTCTATCAATAATGCGTTCTAAATTTGTCTTTTCAAATGGAAAAACAAAGTCTTTATAAATTAATTTCACAGTACCCCGCCTTTTTTACAATAATTTACAACCTTAGTATATGGTAAATCTCCACCGAAAATAGAAAGGGAGCTACCAATTGTGACATGAAGCTTATTATTAGAAATTGCTTTAAATTTTTCTAAGTCCTCTAAAGAACGAACTCCGCCAGCATAGGTTGTTGGAATGGATGTCCAAGCAGCCAAATCTCGTACAAGGTTTTCTTGTATACCACCTTTTTTTCCTTCAACATCGACGGCGTGAATCAGTAATTCATCACAAAATCCTTCGATATAGGCAATGGTCTTTGCATTCACTTCGAAGTCACTAAACTTCGTCCATTTATCAGTTACAACAAACCATTTGTTATCGCGCATTCTACAGCTAAGGTCAATTACGAGATGCTTTTTCCCAATGGTATTAACTAGTTGCTCTAAACGATTAATGTCGAGTTTTCCATCATGAAAGATATAGGATGTCACGATAACATGAGAGGCACCTGCATCTATGTATTTTTTTGCGTTTTCTGAAGTAATACCGCCCCCGACTTGTAGGCCTCCTGGAAATGCTGCTAATGCTGCGATTGCGGCTTGTTCATTGCCATTGCCAAGCATGATGACATGACCACCAACTAATTGATCTTTTGCAAACATGTTAGCATAATAGCTAGAGTCAAAATCTGAAATGAAATTTTCGATAACTTCTTGATCTGTATGTCCTAATGTACTTCCAACAATTTGTTTTACTTTGCCATCGTGTAAATCGATACAAGGTCTAAATTCCAATAGCTTCACAATCCTTCCAACAACAAGTTCATAGTATCTATCATAGCATGGTTAGAAATAAATTAGCTGTAAATCTTCATTTGTCAAAATAATGTTAAAAATTTTTACGTTTTTCTTGTGAAAACGATATTTCTTAACGTGCTGTGGTAAAATAATAAGATTGAAATAAACGAGAAGGGGACGAATCGAAAATGACAGAAAATCTAGATTTATTTGAGTTGAATAAGCTATTTATTCTCGGCCGTCCTATTGTGTCTATTTTTCATAATCCTCAAAATATGTATTCTATTGTACGTGTGAAAATTCAAGAAACAAATTTGCAATATGATGATAAGGAAATTATTGTTGTTGGTTATTTCCCGCAACTGCAAATGGACGAACAATATCGTTTTACAGGAATTATGAGACAACATCCAAAATATGGTGTACAATTTCAAGTTGAGACGTTTACAAAAGAAGTGCCCGCAACTGAGCAAGGAATTGTTCATTACTTATCAAGTGATTTATTTGTGGGGATAGGGAAGAAAACTGCTGAAACAATTGTTGAAAAGCTTGGTGCCAATACAATCCGTCGTATATTAGAAGATCCAAATGTGCTTGATGTTGTACCTCGATTATCGGCTGAAAAAAAGGAAGTCATTCATCGCACGATTGAGCAAAATCTTGGATTAGAGCGTGTTATGATTCAATTGAATGAATGGGGATTTGGTCCACAGCTCGGAATGAAAATTTATCAAACATACCGTACAGAAACGATTGATTTTTTGACTGAAAATCCTTATCGCCTCATTGAAGATGTGGACGGAGTTGGTTTTTTCCGTGCAGATGAGCTTGGTGCAAAATTAGGGATTACTGGTAATCACCCTGACCGTATTAAGGCTGCGATTTTACATACTCTAAATACAGCTGCTTTATCGGATGGTCATGTATATTTGGATGCTGAGCATGTCTTACCGCAAGTGAAAGATATGCTTGAGCAAAGCCAACGTCAAGAAATTCCGTATGAAGCAATTTCTAAAGCTTGTATTGAGATGCGTGAGGAAAATAAAATATATGGAGAAGAAACAAGACTTTATTTGCCTTCCTTATATTTTTCGGAAATAGGCATTGCGTCAAAAATTATTGCGTTAACTGAACGAAATAGTCAGGCTAAGCATTTTAGTAAAGATGAAATTCGCAAGGCGATTGGGGATACGGAAGCGTTTTTAAATGTTACGTATGCAGAAACACAAGCTTTTGCGATAGAACAGGCTCTTAATTCAGCTGTGATGATTTTGACGGGTGGTCCTGGTACAGGAAAAACGACTGTTGTTAGAGGCATTGTGGAAGTCTATGCAAAGCTTCACGGTCTTTCATTAAATCCTAAGGAGTATGCGCAAAAAGAAGAACCGTTTCCTATTATTTTATGTGCACCAACAGGAAGAGCTGCTAAACGTTTAGCAGAGTCCACAGAGCTACCTGCTATGACAATCCACCGCTTGCTAGGTTTTACAGGACAGGAGAAGGAAGAAGAAACCGAGCGAGAGGTTACAGGGAAACTTATTATTGTCGATGAAATGTCAATGGTTGATACATGGCTTGCCCATCAGTTATTAAAATCACTACATGAAGATGTTCAAGTTGTTTTTGTAGGTGACCAGGATCAGTTACCACCAGTAGGCCCTGGACAAGTACTCAAAGATTTACTTGCCTCACAACAAATTCCAACAGTTGAACTGACGGATGTTTATCGACAGGCGGAAGGTTCGACAATTATAGAGCTTGCCCATCAAATTAAGCGGGGGACAATACCAAATGATTTGACGATGAAAACGTCTGATCGTTCATTTATTAAAGCTTCACCCGATCAAGTAGCAAATGTCGTAACGCAAGTTGTAAAAAGTGCTGTAGCGAAAGGGCAAGAAATACGTAATATACAAGTTTTAGCACCGATGTATAAAGGGCCAGCAGGCATTGATAATTTAAATAAAATGATTCAAGACCTTGTTAATCCGAATGATACAGGTACAAGAAAAGAGCTTATTTTTGGTGATGTAACGTATCGAATTAAGGACAAGGTGCTACAGCTTGTCAACCAGCCAGAAAGCAATGTCTTTAACGGCGATATGGGGGAAGTCATTAGTATTATTAAAGCTAAAGAAACGATTGAAAAGCAGGATTTGCTTGTCGTGTCATTTGATGGTATTGAGGTAACGTACCAACGGAGCGATCTTAATCAATTAACCCTAGCGTATTGTTGTTCGATTCATAAATCGCAGGGCTCTGAATTTCAAACGGTGATTATGCCTGTTGTTCGTGGCTATTCTAAAATGCTACGTCGTAATTTGTTATATACTGGAATTACGCGGGCGAAAAATTTCTTAATTTTATGCGGTGAGCCTGATGTGCTAGCTAATGGCTTACAGCGTACAGATGATTTACAACGGTTCACGTCTTTGCGAGCACGACTTAATCCAATGGATGCATCTCCAGATGAGGTCAATGAAGTGAAGGAGATGTCAGAGGAGACAATTGGAGAAGAACGACAAGACGAGCCTGTGACTGTTCTACAGCTAACAGTAGAGACATTACCATATATACATCCAATGATTGGAATGGATGGCATTTCTCCATATGATTTTATGGATAACTAAAAATCGAAATAAGTTTTATGAGGTGAAGAAAGTGAAACGCATCGTGTTATTGCTTCTATTCATGCTGTTATTACCATTTGCACAAAAGGTACATGCCAGTAATATTGTTATTCAGGTGAATGAGGAAGCAACTGTCTTTGATAATCGTTCAGGAGCACTTGAACAAGTAGGAACGTTATCAGGAGGACAAACTTTTGAAGTGACAAAAGATTATGGGGCAAATTGGTGGCAAATTCGTTGGGGTGGTAGTTACGGCTATGTCGATAAACGGTATACAACCGTTGTACCATCCACAACATATAAAAATACCGTTCCTTCAGTTGCGAAGATAAAAGATTATATTGTAGCAACGAAGGTAACCCCTATTTATGATAATACAGGCAATAAATTGGTTCAATTTGCAACATTGTCAGAAGGTGTTCGTTTTCCCATTTATAGTAGAATGGGCAGTTGGTACGGAATTGCTGTGAACGGACGACTTGGTTATGTACATAGTAATTTCGTGAATGAAGAAAAAGGGCAAGAAACAACGAATCCTTCAACAAAGCCGATTGAAAAGCCAACGCCAACACCCACTCCGCCAAGTAAGCAAAATGGCTATATTGAAGCATTAGAAAATACAGTACTTTATGATCTTCGTAGAGAACAACCGATGTCTATTGCAACACTTAACAAAGGTCAGCAATTGGAAGTGGCAGGTGTTGGTGATGAAACTTATGTTCAAGTTCGTTGGGGCAAAACATTTGTTTATGCTGAAAAAACGAAAGTAAAGTTTGTGAACACGCCTACTTATAAAAATATTGGTAAAGACAATGCCGTAAAAAATCAATATTTCATTCCGATATCAGGAAATAGCGAAATTTATGATCGATCAGCAAACAAACTAGTGCCATTTGCAAAGCTCGATATGAATCGACGTTATCCTATATTACGAAAAGAAGCCAATTGGTATGTGACGACAATTGGTGGACGCGAAGGCTATATTCACAGTTCGAAGGTTGCTTTAGATCGTGGTGTTCCAGTTATGATGTACCACCATTTATTAAAGGAGCATGAGCTTGGACGCTTTAAAAATGTAAGTACTACAATGACAGATACACAATTTGCTAATGAAATGAAATATTTGAAAGATAAAAAATTTGAAACGGTTAGTGCAGACGATTTATTACGTTTTATGCGTAATGAAATTACATTACCCGCATATTCAATTGTTCTAACATTTGATGATGGCTTATTATCTACAAGAGAATATGCTTATCCGATTTTAAAAAAATACGGTTTTCAAGCAACACAATTTTTAATTACGTATCGTAATGAATATTCTCCAGCAGAGCAACTATTTAATTACAATGATTTACAAGCATTATCAAGAAAAGATATGGAGCTCATGCAAGATGTCTTTACATATGAGTCTCATACGTACAATTTACATGATATGATCGGGAATAAAGGGAAAATGTTGCTAATTCCTTATCATGAAGTTGTACAAGATTTAAAGCGCAGTTTAACGATTATTCCAGAAGCAAAAGCATTTGCTTATCCTTTTGGTCAATATACTACCAATACAATTTACGCTGTAAAGGAAGCTGGATTTGCGATGGCCTTTTCAACGAAGCCTGGCTACAACAATCCATATGATGATGTTTACCAAATTAAACGTTTATATAGTGATCAACAAACGTCCTTCACGCAGTTCAAAAAAATGGTTTCACCGTATGCACAATAATATTTTCTAAAAAGAAGCTGGGATTAAATTTTTAATTTTTGTTAGAGGGAAAAGGTTAAAGGAGATACTGGTGACATTTAAAATAGTATACTAGTTAATGGTAGCGTAGGCAGTGACTCCAATGGCAACACACGCAACGTAAAACCAAAGAAACCGTGCGTTAGAGATGGTGGAAGTTTACGGTGTACTGGCGGAATGCATTTCTCGTAGCATTAACAACGGTATAACCAAAAAGTGTTAGATTGATTATAGTCAATCTAACACTTTTTTTCTTGGCTTCCTATTTGAAGTGAGCAAAGGAGCGATGGAACGATTCAGCCTAATAGGTCATATAATACATGAGTAGTAAAAACATAGGTCCATTTTAGGGGTGAATGTATGCCAGCAATTACAGGCCAGCAATATATTAAACGCATTGATGAATTGCAAACGTATATATCAATAGATGGGGAAGTCGTGAAGGGAAATGTTTCTGAACATCCAGCATTTAAAGGTGTTATGCAAAGCCAGGCTAAACTTTTTGATTTGCAGCATGATGAAAATTTACACGACAGTATGACTTATATGTCACCAACAACGAACCAACGGGTAGGGATGTCTTATCTTCAAGTGACAAAGGCAGAAGATTTGGTAAAAAGACGTCAAGCTGCTCGGGAGTGGGCTTTATGTAATCATGGATTTATGGGAAGAAGTCCAGATTATATGAACACTACTTTAATGGCACTGGCATCAGCAGCCGAATACTTAAAAGATAAGCCGAATTGTTTTCCAGATCATCTGCTAAAATTTTATGAATACGCACGTGAAAATGATTTAACGATGACACATACGTTTATTGAGCCTCAAGTAAATCGTCATAGTTATCAGTATGAAGATGATGAGGTGATCATTGCTGCTAAAATTGTCGGGAAAACGAATGAAGGATTAGTAATTAAAGGGGCGAGATTGCTAGCAACGCAGGGTGGCATTACGGATGAACTTCTTGTTCTTTCAACAAATGGCATTGATGAGGAAAAAGGCTTTGGTTTCTCTATACCAAGTGATACTAAAGGCTTAAAGTTTTTATGTAGGCAGTCTTTTGTTGGCGGCGAATCGACGTTCGATTATCCATTAAGCGCTCGATTTGAGGAAATGGATGCAATTGTTGTTTTTGATGATGTAGTAGTCCCTTGGGATCGTGTCTTTTATTATGAAAATACAGAAGTTGCAAATCGCTTTATGAATGTAAGTGGTTTCCAAGCATATTCTTTGCATCAAGTATTGTCTCGACAAATTGCTAAAACCGAATTTATTTTAGGCGTTGTACAATCTATTGTTGATACGATTAATATCGGTGGCTATCAGCATGTGCAACAAAAAGTAGTCGACATTATTGTAACGCTAGAAACGATGAAGGCTTTATTACTTAAGTCAGAAATAGAAGCAAAAATGGATGACTTTGGTTTTATAAGACCAGATTTACCAACGTTGCAAGTTGCCATTCAAATTTTCCCAAAGGTTTATCCAACCTTTACAGAAATTATCCAATTACTTGGAGCAAGCGGCTTAATGTCTATTCCAAGTGAAAAAGCATTTGCCGCAGATGATGGCGACTTAGAACATTATTTACAGTCATTTAGAGATGGTGGAGAAGATCGGGTAAAAAAATTCCGTCTAGCGTGGGATTTAACGATGAGTACATTTGGCACAAGGCAAACACTTTATGAGCGGTACTTCTTTGGAGATCCAGTTCGCTTATCTGGCTTGCTTTATCAAACTTATAATCGTGAGTCATTTATGAAAAGAGTTGAAAATTTCCTAAAAAGTTAACATACAAAAACGACGTATGTTTGAAGAATTCGATATTTTTGTATAGAATAGAAATGCAATGATTGACAGAAGAACATAATTTTTTTATAATGTGCGTTAGAAAATAGAAAAAACGATGATGGAACAAGTACGTATTTGTGCGTGTGTAGAAAGGGATTTCTAGGCTGAAAAAATCCTCGCGTCAACAAGTGCCGAAAGCTACTCCAGAGTGCAGCTAATCCCTGCCGTTCACTTACGTTACAAGTGCTAAAGAGGTAAGCATGTTGATGCTTACAACTAGGGTGGTACCGCGAGACAATTCACAAAGTCCTCGTCCCTTTTTGGGATGAGGGCTTTTTTATGTGTATAAGCGGATTCATATCGTAAATTTTACACAATTAGAGGAGGAACTTTTCGTATGAAAGCAGCAGAAATTCGCCGTTTGTATTTAGAATTCTTTAAAGAAAAAGGACATCACCATGAACCGTCAGCACCACTTGTGCCAATTAATGACCCTTCATTACTTTGGATCAACTCAGGTGTTGCAACATTAAAACCATATTTTGACGGTCGTATCATTCCTGATAACCCACGTATTACAAATGCACAAAAATCGATTCGTACAAACGATATTGAAAATGTAGGGAAAACAGCACGTCACCATACATTCTTTGAAATGCTAGGGAACTTCTCTATTGGAGATTACTTCAAAAAAGAAGCTATTCACTATGCATGGGAATTTTTGACAGATAAAAAATGGATGGGCTTTGACCCTGAACTTTTATCCATTACAATTCATCCAGAAGACCAAGAAGCTTATGATGTTTGGCATAACGAAATTGGTATTCCTGAGGAACGTTTAATTCGCTTAGAAGGGAACTTCTGGGATATTGGTGAAGGTCCATCTGGTCCAAACTCAGAAATTTTCTATGACCGTGGAGAAGAATATGGTTCAGATCAAAATGATCCAGAAATGTATCCTGGCGGTGAAAACGAGCGTTATTTAGAAATTTGGAATTTAGTGTTCTCTCAATTTAACCACAATCCAGACGGCACTTATACACCATTACCAAAGCAAAATATTGATACAGGGATGGGCCTAGAACGTATCGTTTCGGTTGTACAAAATGTGCCAACAAACTTTGATACAGATTTATTCATGCCAATCATTGAAAAAATTGAACAATTTGCAAATCGTAAATACAAACGTCCAGGCGAAGTTGCGTTAAGCGAAATCTTCGGTTCAGAAGAAGATATTAATACGCCATTTAAAGTAATTGCAGACCATATTCGTACGGTAGCATTTGCTATCGGTGACGGCGCACTTCCTTCGAATGAGGGTCGTGGTTACGTATTGCGTCGTTTACTACGTCGTGCAGTGCGTTACGCTAAGCAAATTGGTATTGAAAAACCATTTATGTTTGAATTAGTACCGACAGTCGGCGAAATTATGGTTGATTTCTACCCAGAAGTTACGGAGAAATGCGAATTTATCCAACGTGTTATTAAAAACGAGGAAATTCGCTTCCATGAAACATTAGATGGTGGTCTTGCCATCTTTAACGAGGTTGTAGAGGCACAAAAAGCAGCAGGGCATGATTATATTCCTGGCGCTGATGCATTCCGTCTTTATGACACATATGGCTTCCCAATTGAGTTAACAGAAGAATATGCGGAAGAAGTTGGCATGAAGGTAGATCACGAAGGTTTTGAAGTTGCTATGAACGAGCAACGTGAGCGTGCGCGTGCTGCTCGTCAAGATGTCGATTCAATGCAAGTACAAAATGAAGTGCTAGCAAACTTAACAGTAGCAAGTGAATTCGTAGGCTATGACACATTATCAGTGGAAACTGAAATTGCTGCGATGATTGTCAATGGTCAAGTAGCGAAAGTGGCTTCAGAAGGTCAAGAAGCGTTAGTCGTATTAGCAAAAACACCATTCTATGCTGAAATGGGTGGACAAATTGCAGACAGCGGTGTAATTGCCAATGATGGCTTTACAGCAATTGTTAAGGATGTTCAAAAAGCACCAAATGGACAACCGTTACACACTGTTCTAGTAGAATCAGGCGAAATGCATGTTGAAGATGCGGTAACAGCAGTAGTGAACCGTGATGAACGTAATCTAATCATTAAAAACCATACAGCGACACATATTATGCAACGTGCGTTAAAAGATATTTTAGGTGACCATGTAAACCAAGCAGGCTCATACGTTGGTCCAGATCGATTACGTTTTGACTTCTCTCACTTCGGTCAAGTAACAAAAGAAGAATTACAACAAATTGAACGTATCGTTAATGAAAAAGTGTGGGAAGATATTGAAGTCGTGATTGAGGAAAAAGCAATCGATGAAGCGAGAGCAATGGGCGCAATGGCATTATTCGGTGAAAAATACGGTGATATCGTTCGCGTCGTATCGATTGGTGATTATTCAATTGAACTTTGTGGTGGTATTCACGTAAAACGTTCTTCTGAAATAGGCTTCTTTAAAATTGTTTCAGAAGGTGGTATTGGCGCTGGCACTCGTCGTATCGAGGCTGTCACTGGTAAAGTGGCATATGAAGCAGTCAAAGAAGAAGAGGCGCTGTTAAATGATGCAGCAGCACTATTAAAAGCGAATCCGAAAGATCTTGTGACAAAAGTCCATGCATTGCAAGTAGACTATAAAGAATTACAGCGTGAAAATGAAGGATTGTCACAAAAAATTGCGAACGCTCAAGCAGGTGCTATCGTAGATGCAGCACAAACTTTTGGGGATGTAACAGTTCTTTCAACTAAAGTTGAAGCAAAAGATAATAACCAACTTCGTCAAATGATGGATGACTTAAAAGGTAAGATGACAAAAGCTGTTGTCGTATTAGGTGCTGTTGATGGCGATAAAGTTATGTTATGTGCAGGTGTAACGAAAGATTTAGTTGGTGGCAATTACCATGCAGGAAATATTGTGAAAATGGTTGCCGAAGCTTGTGGCGGTAAAGGTGGCGGTCGTCCTGATATGGCGATGGCAGGTGCAAAAGAGGCTTCAAAACTTGATGAAGCGCTACTTTCTGTGTATGATTACGTTAAATCCATTTAATTAATACATCAAATCGGTTATAATAAGAGAAATCGGAGATGAGCTTCTTTGCACATCTCCTTATTTCTGAAAGCGAGGTGCTGGTCATGAGTTCATTTGATCAAACGATGAAATTTAATTTTCCAGAAGAATCAATGGAACAGGAAGTCAAGCAGGTAATGTTGAAAGTACATTCTTCATTAGAGGAAAAGGGATATAATCCTATCAATCAGATTGTCGGTTACTTACTTTCTGGTGATCCGGCGTATATTCCTCGCCATCAGGATGCTCGTAATTTAATTCGCAAGCTAGAGCGTGATGAAATTCTAGAAGAGCTTGTTAAATTTTATATTAAAAAGAATAACGAGGGCTAGAAATGAGAATTATGGGATTAGACGTTGGGTCGAAAACAGTAGGCGTTGCGATTAGCGATGCACTTGGCTGGACGGCTCAAGGTATTGAAACCGTAAAAATTGATGAAGCAAATGGCGAATTCGGCATCGGCCGTATTGCTGAGCTAGTGAAGGAATATACTATCACTGAATTTGTTGTAGGATTCCCGAAAAACATGAATAATACGGTAGGACCACGTGGTGAAGCTTCTGAAAACTATAAAAAGTTATTAGAAGAAACATTTTCACTGCCGGTTAAACTTTGGGATGAACGTTTAACGACGATGGCTGCCGAGCGCATGTTAATCGAAGCGGACGTAAGTCGCAAAAAACGCAAGCAAGTCATTGATAAAATGGCTGCTGTGATGATTTTACAAGGCTATTTAGATAGCAAAAACTAATTAATGAGGTGGCAAACATGGCACACGAGCATAACCATGAAGAAGAATTACACGTACAACACATTACAGTGATTGATGAAAATGGAAACGAGCAGCTTTGCGAAGTGATTCACGTACACGAGTCTCCTGAATTCGGCAAATCATATGTATTTTACTCAATGGTAGGCGCTGAAGAGGATGAAGATGGCTCTGTAGAAATCTTCGTTTCATCATTTGTACCATCTGAAAACGGTGAAGATGGCGAATTAACACCGATTGAAACAGAAGCAGAATGGGACATGGTAGAAGACGTTTTAAACGCTTTAGAGGACGAAGACGAAGAATAATTGTTTTCTTTTTAGAGTGTATGGAACAAGGATGGCACAAGCGGTCCTTGTTCTTTTTTTACGTCATCAAGTTTGTGGCACGATGAAGCGGTAGTAATGATTTAGCATATAGAAACTTAGACTATACGTGATTATAGTAAGGAGGAATAACAATGAACGAAGAAACACAAGAATTCATAATAATAGGTGACAATGGCAAAGAGCAAACATGCCGTGTTGTTTTTACATTTGATGCAGAGGAAAAATCATATGTACTGTTTTCCCTAATCGATGAAAATGGGCAGGAAATACCTGGTGATATTTCAGCAATGACATTCGATTATGATGATAACAGTGGAGAAATGACTAATTTACAACCTGTGGAAACAGATGCAGAATGGGAAATGATTAATGAAGTCGTGTTAACGCTTCTGGATGAATTCCAAGAAGAGCCACAGCTTATTACAGTAACAAATGAGGATGGAACGGATCAAGTGTGCGAGGTAATTCATACATTTGCCTCAGAACAATTCGGTAAATCGTACGTACTTTATGTAGCTGTCTCAGATGAGCCAATGGAGGAGCGAGATATTTTCGCCGCCCAGTATATACCTGGAGCAGATGGAACAATCGAGGATTTACTACCAATTGAAACAGATGAAGAATGGGCATTTGTAGAAGATGTATTAAATGACTTATAAAAGTGCCAGTCACCCAAACAATTCTGAACTTTTAATGTTGGAAAAGAATAGTTAATTTATCAGTGACGATTTATTTATAAAGTATCAAATCTGCTAAAGAATGTATTAGCAGATTTTTTTTATATGCGCAATTTCACCTGAATTGTCCATTTCTGTTTGTCGTAAAAGTTGATTTCTAGTATGATATTGAATAGTGATAGGGGGGAAACCCGTGGATAACGGTTCTAAAAAACAAGAAATGTTTTCAAAAATGAAGGAAAAAAAGACTGAGGTAAAAATTGTGAGAAAAATAGTCGCTATTATAGCCATTGCATTTGTATTAGTATTTGCAGTTGTCGGTTTAATGGGGTACAACTACGTAAAAAGTGCTTTAAAACCAGTTGATCCCGATGCAACAAAAACAATAGCTGTCGAAGTTCCAATTGGCTCAAGTTTAAGCTCGATTTCGGCTTTATTGGAGAAAAAGGGCATAATTAAAGATGCAAAAGTTTTTAAATACTATGCAAAATTTAAAAATGAATCCCAATTCCAAGCAGGGAATTATGATTTAACACAATCAATGACATTGGACGAGCTAATTGAGAGCTTAAAAACAGGGAAGGTGTATCGCGAGCCTATCTTTACAATGACAATTCCAGAAGGCTTAACATTAGATCAGATTGGAAAAATCGTTGAAAAGAAAACTCCTTATACACAAAAAGAATTTATGGATTTAGTGACAAGCGAAGCATTTGTCCAAAAAATGATGGCCAACTATCCAGAGCTGGTTACAGATGCGGTACTGGCAGACAATATTCGCTATGATTTAGAAGGCTATTTATTCCCTGCAACATATTCATACTTTGAAGAGAAACCTTCGTTAGAAGCAATTGTTGAAGAAATGATAGGTGCTATGAATAATGTTGTGAAAAATTACAATGAAGTACTAGTAGAAAAACAAATGTCAGTCCATCAACTATTAACGTTTGCCTCATTATTAGAGGAAGAAGCAACGGCACAAACAGATCGTGAGACGATTGCAAGTGTATTCTATAATCGTATTGATGAAGGCATGCCACTCCAAACAGACCCAACTGTTTTATATGCACTTGGCTCACATAAAGACCGCGTTTTATATGAAGATTTAGAAGTAGAAAATGCTTATAATACTTACAAAAATAAAGGATTACCGCCAGGTCCAATTGCTGGTGCTGGAAAAACTTCGATTGAAGCAGCATTAAATCCGAGCAAAACTGATTATTTCTACTTCCTTGCAGATAAAGAAGGGGTCAACCACTTCTCAAAAACATATGATGAGCATTTGCAAAAAGTAGAAAAATATTTACGTCAAGCAGAGTAGTTTCTAAAAAATAGAAACGAACATAGTGCGCTAAAAAGAATAGAAGGAAAGAAAAATAGCTTTCCTTCTATTTTCGTGCTATTATAAATTGTGATTTTTAATCAATTAATACGTGGTGGCAATTGTTTCGTGGCATATAGACAACAATTGCTCATTTTTGTATGGCAAAGTACCAAGACATCACGTTTGGTCTTTTTCTTTTTGTAGCAAAGTGATGATGAAGTTTGGACAACGGGAGTGTGCTCGTTTCCTTTTAAATTGAGGGTGAATTTTACAATGGAATTATCGGATGCATATATACAATCATTTATTCAACCACGTAATGAGTTGCTTTTAGAAATGGAAGCATATGCGGAAGAAAATCATGTACCGATTATGCAACTAGCAGGTATAGATGCGTTAAATCAGTTACTTCGTATTCAAAATCCGTCAAAAATATTAGAAATTGGCACGGCAATTGGCTACTCAGCAATGCGTATGGCTGACGCTTTGCCGAATGCGCATATTGTGACGATTGAACGCGATGAAGAGCGTGTAGCTAAAGCAAGAGCTTATATTGCACGTTCAACTGTTTCAAATCGTATTACGGTCATTGAGGGAGATGCCTTAGAGGTAGACGATGAGGCAATCCATACAACTTTTGATGCGATTTTTATTGATGCAGCGAAAGGTCAATATCAACGATTTTTCGAAAAATATGCCCCTCTTGTAAAATCAGGAGGCGTCTTATATATCGACAATATGTATATGCATGGCTTGTCGGATTTGGACTTAAAGGACGTGCCACGTCGCAAGCGGACAATGATTCGAAATTTAAAAAATTTTACCGATTGGATTATGCAACATCCTGAATATACGAGTGCATTTTTACCAGTCGGTGATGGCTTATTATTATGTTTGAAGAGGTGACGACTATGAAAAAACCTGAATTGCTTGTCACACCACAATCAGTGGACCATGTAAAAGCACTTTTAACAGCTGGAGCAGATGCTTTTGTCATTGGAGAACAACAATTTGGTCTTCGTCTTGCTGGGGAATTTTCTGTAAGCGAAGTAGAAGAAGCAACGAAGCTAATTCATGCAGCTGGTAAAAAGGTTTATGTTGCAGTGAATGCGCTATTTCATAACGAAAAACTAGATGCATTAGGTGAATACTTAAAAGAAATGCAACGTATTGGTGTAGATCGTTTAATTTACGGCGACCCTGCTGTTATTATAGTACGTCGTGAGCAAGGTGTTACAATTCCATTACATTGGAATCCTGAAACAACAGCAACAAACTGGTTTACTGCAAATTATTGGGGTAAACGAGGTGCCACAAGAGCTGTTCTTGCACGTGAGCTTTCACTAGATGAAGTAATAGAAATTAAAGAAAACGCGGAAGTAGAAGTTGAAGTACAAGTGCATGGTATGACTTGTATGTTCCAATCAAAACGTCCATTACTAGGTCATTATTTCCTATACCAAGAAAAAATAATGACAATTGAAAATCGTCAGGAAAACCGTAACATGTTCCTACACGATGATGAACGTAACAATAAATATCCAATTTATGAAGATACCAATGGTACGCATATTTTCAGTCCAAATGATATGTGTATTATTGATGAGCTTGGCGAGTTATTTGAAGCGGGAATCGATTCATTAAAAATCGAGGGTGTTTTACAATCACCAGAATATGTTGTCACAGTAACGGAAGCGTATCGTCAAGCAATTGACACATATTTTGACGAATCTGAAGAAGCATATGACGATATAAAAGATGATTTACTGGCTAAAATTGAAGATGTCCAGCCCGCTATTCGACCACTCGATACTGGCTTTATCTTCAAAGAAACAGTGTACTAGGAGGTGGCAAGAAAATGGCATTGGCATTAGAACAAAATGACAAAATTCGCGAAGTCGTCGACGGCAAGCGCGTCATTACAAAAAAACCTGAACTACTTGCCCCTGCAGGTAGCTTAGAAAAACTAAAAGTTGCTGTCCATTATGGTGCAGATGCAGTATTTATTGGCGGTCGTGAATTTGGTCTTCGTTCAAACGCAGATAATTTCTCAATCGATGATATGCGAGAAGGTGTAGATTTTGCTAATCAATACGGAGCAAAAATTTACGTGACAACGAATATTTTCGCTCATAACGAAAATATGGATGGCTTAGAGCAGTACTTGAAAGATATTGAATCAGCAGGAGTTACTGGCATTATTGTAGCGGACCCGCTAATTATCGAAACATGTCGTGCTGCTGCACCAAAGCTCGAAATTCATCTTTCGACACAGCAATCATTATCTAACTGGAAAGCTGTTCAGTACTGGAAAGAAGAAGGATTACATCGAGTAGTGTTAGCGCGTGAAGTTGGCGGCGAAGAAATGAAGCTTATGAAAGAAAAAGTCGATATTGAAATCGAAGCATTCGTTCATGGCGCTATGTGTATCGCATATTCGGGTCGTTGTGTACTATCAAACCATATGACAGCGCGTGATTCTAATCGTGGTGGCTGTTGCCAATCTTGTCGTTGGGACTATGATTTATACGAGCTAGAAGACGCTGAGGAAAAAGCGCTTTTCGATGATAACCATGCACCATTTGCAATGAGTCCAAAAGATTTAAAGTTAATTGAAGCGATTCCACATATGATCGAGCTTGGTATTGATTCATTAAAAGTAGAAGGTCGTATGAAATCAATTCACTATGTGGCTACAGTGGTTTCTGTTTATCGTAAAGTGATTGATGCTTACTGTGCAGATCCAGACAATTTTAAAATTAAGCGTGAATGGCTAGAAGAGTTAGATAAATGTGCGAACCGTGAAGCAGCTGAGGCGTTTTTCCACGATGCACCTGGCCACGAGGAGCAAATGTTTGGCGTTCATGGTCGTAAAACAACTTACGAATTTGCAGGACTTATTTTAAACCACGATCCAGAGACGAAAATTGTTACAATGCAACAACGTAACTATTTTAAACCTGGTGATGAAGTTGAATTTTTTGGTCCAGAAATCGAAAACTTCCGCATTACGATGGGAGAAATTTGGGATGAGGACGGCAACAGCTTAGACGCTGCACGTCATCCATTACAAATTATTAAATTTAAATGTGATACATTGCTTCAACCGCATAACATGATGCGAAAGGAGAATAATTAATGGCAATTAAGCGTCCAGTTGTCATCGGAATCGCTGGTGGCTCATGTTCAGGTAAAACGAGCGTGACACGTGCTATTTATGATGTTTTCCGTGACCATTCTGTTGTTGTAATTGAGCAAGATTATTACTACAAAGATCAAAGTCATTTAACATTTGAAGAACGTTTAGGTACGAATTATGACCATCCTCTAGCGTTTGATAATGATTTATTAATTGACCATATTAAAAAATTATTAAAGCGTCAGTCCATTGAAAAACCTGTATATGACTATGTACAGCATACACGTGCCAATGAAGTGATCCATGTTGAGCCAGTAGATGTTATTATACTAGAAGGAATTTTAGTATTAGAGGATGCGGACTTACGTAATTTAATGGACATTAAATTGTTTGTCGATACGGATTCAGATTTACGTATTATTCGTCGTATTCTTCGTGACATAAAAGAGCGTGGTCGTACAACGGATTCCGTTATCGAGCAGTATTTATCTGCCGTGCGTCCAATGCATAATATGTTCATTGAACCAACTAAACGTTATGCTGATATTATTATTCCCGAAGGCGGGGAAAATGGCGTCGCAATTGACTTGATGGTAACGAAAATTAAAACTATTCTTGAAACTGACAACGTATTGTAATAAGATAGAGTGGTATTGACAATATTTACATGAATTTCAAAGCATATTTTTGTAACGCATGCATACTATTAGGTCAAAGCATATTTTGAACTGAGATTAAAAATAATAAAATTCGATTAAATGCACTTTATAAAGCATTTGGTCGAGTTTTATGTTTTTATATTGATGAAATAAGGAGTGAAGTACTTTGTCAAATGAAAAACAGTACCCAATGACAGCAGAGGGTAAACGAAAATTAGAAGAAGAATTAGTAAAATTAGAAACAGAAACACGTAAAGAAATCGTAGAGCGTATTAAAATCGCACGTGACTTCGGTGACCTTTCTGAAAATGCTGAGTACGATTCAGCTAAAGAAGAACAAGCCTTTTTAGAGGGGCGTATTTCTACTTTAAAATCAATGATTCGTAACGCAGTTATTATTTCTGAAGATGAAACAGATAACAGTGTAGTTTCTCTTGGGAAAACGGTTACATTCGTTGAAATTATTAACGGTAAACCATCTTCTGATGAAGAATCTTATACAATCGTAGGTTCAGCTGAGGCAGATCCAATGGAATTCCGCATCTCAAACGAATCACCAATTGCAAAAGGCTTACTTGGCAAAGGTGAAGGTGAAGAAGTAGTTGTACAAACACCTGGTGGCGAAATGAAAGTGAAAATACTTTCAATTAAATAATTACAAATGTACAAGCAGTTAGCTTCTCTTTCTAAGTGAAGCTAACTGTTTTTATTTTGCATGCGGTGTGGAACTTGATAAAATATTGGTTAGAGAGGGGGAGACTTCATGAGTGAACGAAAAACACGAAGCAGTCGTCATTTGCAGCCATCTCGCAATAAAAAGCTAGATAAGATGTTGAATGTTTTAATTGGTATAGTCATTATACTAATTGTTATAACGGCAACGTATGTGTTTAAGTGGCAGGATGACGAACAAGAAGCAGTTAAAGAGGAACCAGTTCAGGAACAAAAGAACGATGAAGGTGAGCAGGAACCTCAGAAAGAGGAAGACAGCGCCGAAAATGAAGAACAATCGACAGATAAAGAACAATCGACAGACGAAGACCAGTCGAAAGAGGAAGAACAGCAGCTAGAGCAAAATACGGCTGAAGAAACGACGTCTGACGATCCGATTGTTGATCGTGTTGTGACAGATAAAAACTGGAAGCCAACGCCTACAACGCAAACAGGAGCACATGTATCGTCATATGATGACCAATCTGTCGACTGGGCAGAGAAAATCGCTACAATTACCGCAGTGACAGGTATAACAAATGATAATATGATTGTTTGGCGTTTACAAAATAATGGTGGGGCGAATAAAGCAATTGCAACCGTTTCTACGAAAGATAAGAGTGAAAAGTATCGTGTCAGTATGGAATGGGTTGATAATGAAGGCTGGCTGCCAGTAAAACTAGAACAGTTGAATACATTAGATGGTGCCTATTGACGAAAGCTGTTGTATTGATTATTTTTAAAGATGGCAAAGAAATACGGATTCGTTCTTAGCTTTACCGAAAGTGGAACAATCGGTCATAAAACTATATGGCAACTATTTTCGATTTTGATTGTAGTAAAGCTCATCAAAATGCAGATGCCGACTAGTGAGTAATCTGTTTAGAGTTGAATTAAAGAAGGGAAGTAAAGAATTCATGAAAATCGCAGTTATCGGTGCAATGGAAGAGGAAGTAGAGCTGCTACGTGCATCTTTAGAGGATGCTAAAAGTAAAACAATTGCTGGCAGTGAGTATACAACAGGGACATATGAAGGAAAAGAAGTAGTATTATTAAAAAGCGGTATTGGGAAAGTCAATGCAGCAATGTCTACAACAATTTTATTGCATGAATTCAAGCCAGATGTAGTAATTAATACGGGTTCTGCTGGGGGCTACGATGAGGCACTTGAAGTAGGAGCAGTTGTTATTTCTGATGAAGTACGCCATCATGATGTCGATGTGACAATCTTCGGTTATGAAATTGGGCAAATGGCAGGAATGCCTGCTGCTTTTCAATCAGATGCAAAGCTAATGAAAGTAGCTGAGGAGGCTGTAAAAGCGGTAGGTGAACACCAATATGGTATTGGCCTAATTTGCTCAGGTGATGCTTTTATGAATGATCCTGTACGTGTAGAAGCAGTACGTCAGCATTTTCCACAAATGAAAGCAGTAGAAATGGAAGCGGCAGCTGTTGCGCAAGTATGTTATCAATTCGGGACACCATTCGTGGTTATCCGTGCTTTATCTGATATTGCAGGGAAAGAATCGAACATTAGCTTTGATGAGTTCCTACCAGTAGCTGCTAAGCACTCTACACAAATTGTATTAAAGGCAATTTCGTCATTATAAAACTACACGAAATAGACAAAATGAACAGTTAAAGAGTGAGAAAAATCACAGTCGTAATGAATCTTCAATGCTACAATGGCATTAATTAATTCTCTTCATAGTTAGATGGGAGGTATACATTATGCTATTTTTGACAGCAGGTGTCGTCATCATTACGATGTTAATCGGCACGCTTATTTCGGCCGACCTTACTGAAACAACTCATTAATATTGTATAGAAAGCTCCTTTGCGGCTGCTAAAGCGTAAAGGAGCTTTTTATATGAAACAAGTAACTGCTAAATCAAAATAAGTTCTTCCATGTAATTTTTTGAACACATGTGCCTCATATTCTTGATTGAATTTTTATCAATAACACATTACAATAAATTACTCAATAGACTTTTGATCTCTTTTGTAAAATTGATAGAGTTTAATGAGTGCTCGCTTTTCTATGCGAGATACATAACTACGAGAAATGTTCAAACGGGCAGCAATTTCTTTTTGGGTAAGTGCGTCATGTTGATTTAATCCGTAGCGCAGTGTGACAATTTCAAGCTCTCGTTCATCAAGCATATGCAAATAATGATACAACTGCGCAACGTGCTCTTTGTGTTCTAATTTTTCTGTTGCACTTTCTTCATCACATTGAAGCAAATCGCGAATTTGCAGCGCATTTCCATCTTTATCTGTACCAATCGGTTCAAACAAAGAAACATCCTTTTGTACTTTTTTCTGTGTCCGTAAGTGCATTAAAATTTCATTTTCAATACAGCGCGCTGCGTACGTAGCAAGGCGCGTCTTTTTATCAGGGGTATAGCTTTCAACGGCTTTCATTAGACCAATTGTACCGATGGAAATATAGTCATCGAGTTGCTCGTGCTTAGGGTGGAATTTTTTTACGACATGTGCAACAAGTCGCATATTGCGCTCGATTAAATCAAGACGCGCTTGCTCATCACCACCTAAAAATCGTTCAATACAAGCAGCTTCCTCTTCTTTAGAAAAGGGTTTATGGAATGTTTGCCCTTTTAAATAACCGAATAACGCAGGAATTTCAAACCATAACTGCAACATAGAAGTAAAAATTCCGCTCATTGAATGATTTCATCCTTTCCCCATTTTTCGACAGTATATGTTAAGAAACTGCGTTCAATGAAAAAAAGTGCAACAGCAAATGCGCTGTTACACTTTTTTTAACGTGAATGTACTAATCATTAGTAAAGCTAAAATGGGAAGTAGGAAAAGATAAAAAGCTGGGTGGAACGTATTGGACGCAAAATACGTTAATGTTAATAGCGTACCAGCAGCTGTAATCGGTAGTCCAGTGAAATAACCGTTTGCTTCACTAATATTGAAGCGAGCTAATCGCATCGCACCGCAGACGATATAAAGAACGGTCATCATCATGCCCGCGAAACCAAAATCAACTAGGACAACTTCATACATTAATAATGCAGGGGCTACACCAAATGATATAATATCACTCATAGAATCTAATTGCTTACCTAACTCAGAAACCTGTCCGAGTGCACGTGCTACTTTCCCGTCATAACGATCGAGAAGAGCAGCAATAAAGATAAACAAGACACTATAGCTATAATATTCATGTAAAGTGGCCATAATGGCCGCGCCACCAAAGGACATATTACTAATAGTAATGAAGTTTGCTGCGTGCGATTTCATTTTCTTAACCGTCGTATCCACCAACTTGTGATAAAAAAACAAGGCGGATCACTCCTTTGCACTTAAGATATTGTACCATTATACTTCGGATGCGAAAAAATTGACAGTCTAATTTAATCGATAGGGGTTTTGCTTTATGAAAGAAAAACTTTACCAACGCTTAATAGAATTAACGAATGGCAAACAATCTTCCCAGCTTTTACAAACTATTGCTAAAGCGAAGTGGAGTAAGCGAATAATTCCAAGCTATATGAAAATATACGATATAAACCTTGAAGAGGTTTCAAAAAAACAACAACAATTTTCAAGTTTACATGATTTTTTTACAAGGGAACTTGTAACTGAGGCACGACCAATCAATGAAAATCCTTTCGTCTATACAAGTCCAGTGGATGCCAAAGTAGAATCATTTGGGCGCATCGAATGGGATATGACTTTTCTTGTCAAAGGCAAGCCATATGCTCTACAGGATTTATTAGGAAATAAAGATCGTGCTGCCCAATATGCTGATGGACATTATATAGTATTTTATTTAAGTCCTGCGGATTACCATCGAATCCATAGCCCAATTGATGGCACAGTGTTAAGACAATATACACTTGGACAAACGTCTTTCCCAGTTAATCAGCTTGGGCTCACATATGGCAAAAAACCAATTTCTCATAACTACCGTCTTGTAACGGAGTTAAAAGTAGCAAATGACCAGCATGTAGCATTTATTAAAGTTGGTGCTACCTTTGTCAACTCCATTGTGCTGACAAATACAACAACGCAATGGGCAAAAGGTGAGGAAGTCGGTTATTTTTCATTTGGTTCGACAGTGGTCATGCTATTTGAAAAAGATACGATTACATTTACGGACAATGTTGTGCAAGGAAGTCCAATTCGCATGGGTGAAGCCTTTGCAAATATGCTATAATGGTCGAATAATACGTTTAGATTAGGGGTCGCTATTTTGTATAATTTTTTATTACCAGATGAATTTGTGACAAGCATTTTTGAAATTACACCAGAAAAGCTTCAAGAACTAGGCATTAAAGGGATTATTACAGATTTAGATAATACGCTTGTGGAATGGGACCGTGCAGATGCAACGGAAGAGCTTATTATTTGGCTACGTATTATGAAGGAATCAGGTATTCGCGTTATTATTGCGTCGAATAATAAAGAGGCGCGTGTAAAGCATTTTGCTGACCCGCTTAATATTCCGTATATTCATAAAGCAAAAAAGCCACTTCGCAATGCCTTTTATAGTGCTGTAATTCAATTAGGATTACGTCCAAATGAAGTAGTCATGGTAGGAGACCAGCTACTAACAGATGTAATGGGTGCCAATCGTTTAGGACTGCATACGATTTTAGTAAAACCAGTTGCACAATCAGATGGGCTCGTAACAAAATTTAATCGTTTCGTTGAGCGTCGTGTGTTCAATGATTTAAAACGAAAAGGAATAATTACTTGGGAGGAAAAAGAATGAACGAAATGCCAAATTGTATTGGCTGCGGTACGACAATTCAAACAGAAGATAAAACAGCAGTAGGGTACGCACCCCCATCATCATTAGAAAAAGACGTGGTTATTTGCCAACGTTGCTTCCGTTTGAAAAATTACAATGAAATTCAACCTGTGTCATTAACAGATGACGACTTTCTACGTATTTTAAATGGTCTTGGAACACAGCAAGGCTTAATCGTAAAAATCGTTGATATTTTTGACTTCAATGGTAGCTGGTTGCCAGGGCTTCATCGCTTCGTTGGCAAAAATCCAGTGCTCTTAGTAGCGAATAAAGCTGATTTGCTTCCCAAATCAGTGAAGCCTAAAAAGGTTATTAACTGGCTGAAGCGTGAAGCAAAGGCACTTGGCTTACAACCTATTGATGTGCTATTAGTGAGCGCACATAAAGGACAAGGGATGACCGAGGCAATGGAAGCGATAGACGAATATCGCAAAGGACAAAACGTTTACGTAGTAGGTTGTACAAATGTAGGGAAATCCACGTTTATTAACCGCGTTATAAAACAGGCTACGGGTGAAGGGGAAGTCATTACAACTTCTCATTTCCCTGGAACTACGTTAGATATGATTGAAATTCCACTTGACGATGGTAGTGCATTATATGATACCCCTGGGATTATTAATCACCACCAAATGGCGCATTATATTGATTCGAGTGAATTAAAATACATTATGCCCAAAAAAGAAATTAAACCGAAAGTGTATCAGCAAAATCCAGGTCAATCCTTATTCATTGGTGCACTAGCACGATTTGACTTTATTCAAGGTGAACGTTCTGCATTTACAATACATGTTGCAAATGATCTGCCCATCCACCGTACGAAGTTAGAAAAGGCAGATGCTTTATATGCTGAGCATAAGGGCGAATTACTGGCACCACCGACAGCAAACTTTATCGACAAGCTGCCTGAATTAATCCGTCATGAGTTTTCAATAAAAGAGGCAAAAACAGATGTCGTCTTTTCAGGTCTTGGTTGGATTACAGTACAGCATGCTAATGTCGTTATTGCTGCGTATGCCCCAAAAGGTGTACAAGTTTCAATTCGTCCATCGCTCATTTAATAATTAGTGAAGAGAGAAGAGGAGCTAGGACATGAAGAAGTGGTTTGCAGTAATTGGTGATCCGATCGAACATTCAAAATCACCAGCCATGCATAATGCTTGGTTTGAGGAAATGGCGATCGATGCAACTTATATTCCAGTACATGTGACACCAGATCAGTTAGAAGCGGCTGTTGCTGGTTTTAAAACATTAGGTGCAAGTGGTTGGAATGTTACTATCCCCCATAAGACAGCAATCATTCCTTATTTAGATGAGTTAGATGAGCTAGCAGAAAAAATGGGTGCGGTAAATACAGTTGTCCGAACAAAAAACGGTAAGTTAAAAGGGTACAATACTGATGGGCTTGGTTTTGTTCGCTCGTTGGAAGAAGCTGTTGGCAAGTCACATAAAGAAAAACCTGTCCTTCTTATCGGAGCAGGAGGGGCAGCACGTGGCATAGCTTTTGCAATGCAACAACAAGGCTATACGAATTTAACGATTGCTAATCGTACAGTTGCCAATGCACAGGCAATTATTGATGAACTTGGAACAGGTCGAGCGATTTCATTGGCACAGGCTGAAGAAACGTTAGCTGACTATGGCATTTTCGTACAAATGACGTCCGCTGGTCTAGTTGCGGGCGAGTATTCTATGCCGTTTTCACTGAATCGACTTGTAAAAGGCGCAATTGTTGCAGATATTGTGTATAATCCATTAATGACGCCTTTTTTACAAGCGGCTGAGGAAAAAGGCGCAACCGTAGTAACAGGTCTTGGCATGTTTGTACATCAAGGTGCAATCGCGTTCCAATACTGGCTCGAAGAATATCCAAAAACAAATTCAATGATTGCGCGATTGAAGGCGCAATTAGGAGGACAATAATTTTTATGTTAACAGGTAAACAAAAGCGTTTTTTACGTGCAGAAGCACATCATTTAACACCAATTTTCCAAGTAGGAAAAGGCGGCGTTAATGACGAAATGACAAAGCAAATTCGTGAAGCATTAGAAGTACGTGAACTAATTAAAGTGCGTATTTTAGATAACTGTGAAGATGACAAACAAGAAGTGGCAGAAGCTCTTGCAAAAGGTGCGCATGCTGAGCTTGTACAATTAATCGGATTGACAGTTGTATTATATAAAGAATCACGTAACAACAAAAAAATTGTGTTACCAAAAGTAGCGAAATAAGGTGGAACGATGAAAAAGGTCGGTTTACTTGGAGGTACGTTTAATCCACCACATATTGGACACTTAATGATGGCAAACGAAGTATTTCATGCATTGGAACTAGATGAGGTACGTTTTTTGCCAAATGCATTACCACCGCATAAGCAAGCTCCACATGATGCGAGTGATGCAAAACGTTTAGAAATGGTTGAACGTGCTATACAACCATATCCGCATTTTCGTGTAGAGTCGTATGAGGTTGATAAGGGCGGCGTATCCTATTCATATAATACACTTGCTGCATTATGTGAAAGAGAGCCGACTGTAAAATTTTACTTTATCATTGGTGGGGATATGATTGATTCACTCCATACGTGGTATCGTATTGACGAGCTCGTGAAGCTTGTTCAATTCGTTGGTGTAAAGCGTCCTGGGACAGAAGCACGTACGGAGTATCCTGTATTGATGGTGGAAGTACCACAAATCGATTTATCGTCTACACTCATTCGTGAACGCCTTGCCACTGGTAGAACGGTAACCTTTTTACTGCCAGAAGCGGTAGAGACGTTTATACGAGAGGAAGGTCTTTATGGAACGCGAACAGTATTTAGCAGCGATTAAACCACGTATGCCTGAAAAGCGTTATATTCATACACTTGGGGTAACGGAAACAGCCATCGCGTTAGCGAAAATTTACGGTGAGAATGAGAAGAAAGCTGAAACAGCAGCTATTCTCCATGACATTGCAAAATATGCAGATGTCAAATGGATGGAGCAGATTGTTCAAAACGAAAATTTAGATCAACAACTGATTGGCTGGGGCAGTGAATTACTACATGGTCCAGTTGGGGCATATATTGCTGAAAGTGAATTCGGCATTTCAGATGAAGATATTTTGAATGCTATTCGCTTTCATACGACAGGGCGTGTAGCAATGAGTCGTTTAGAAAAAATACTTTTTGTCGCAGATATGATTGAACCGAATCGAAACTTCGATGGGGTTGAACGTCTGCGGAAAAAAGCGCAAAAAAATTTGGATAAGGCAATGAGTGCCTGTATACGTCATACACTAGCATTTTTAATTGATACAAAGCAGGCAATTTACCCATTATCTATAGCATGTTATAACGATATGATGAAAAGAGAGGACAGTGAAGGATGACTTCAACTTTATTACAAGCAGCTTACAAAGCAATCGACGACAAACATGGTGAGGATATTGTCGTTTTAAATATGCAAGGTATTTCACTATTAGCAGATTATTTCATCATTGCACACGGGAACTCAGATCGCCAAGTACAAGCGATTGCACGTGAATTACAAGATGTAGCAATCAAAGAGGGGCATGAAATTCGTCGCGTGGAAGGCTTCGATGGGGCACGATGGATTTTAGTAGACCTTGGTGATGTTGTAGCACACGTATTCCATAAAGATGAGCGTGCTTACTATAACCTAGAGCGTCTATGGGGCGATGCACCGCAATTAGACGTACCAGAGGCATAAGTGAGTAGCTACGAACGTTTTGCCCATGTTTACGATGAGCTTCAAACTGATATTCCATATAATAGCTATGTTGATTGGATTGAGCAATATGCACCGAGCAAACATTACCCAAGTCTTTTAGACATTGGCTGTGGCACCGGGGTTCTTGGGCTGATGTTAGCAAATACTGGCTATAATGTTAGTGGTATCGATTTGTCAGAAGATATGCTTGCTATAGCGGCAGAGCGCTTTGCTAATGCTGGTCTACAAGTACCACTATACTGTATGTCGATGCATGAATTAGATGGCTTTGAGGCACTAGATGTTGTCACAATTGCCATTGATTCGCTTAACTATGTCGTGGAACAAGCAAATGTTTATGCAACGCTTGAACGTATTTTCCATTCTTTACGTGAAGGTGGTCAGTTATTATTTGATGTCCACTCATTATTTAAAATGAATGACATCTTTTTAGACGGACCCTTTACGTATGATGATGGAGATATTAGCTATGTATGGCATACAGAGCCTGGTGATTATGAGCATTCTGTTGTTCATCAAATGACATTTTATGTACGAGATGGAGCGAGCAATTTGTATGAACGCTTTGACGAAGAGCACATCCAGCGCACATTTCCAATTGAGCAATATATGACATGGCTTCGTGAAATTGGTTTTACAGATGTAGAAGTGACAGCAGATTTTACAAATGAAGCACCTGAATACGAAAGCGAACGCATTTTTATTCGTGCAGTGAAATAATAACAATATAAGTGACGCCAAAAAGTTCGGTATTTTACCGAACTTTCAGCTTGTCGACAAAAGGGATTAAGAATAGAAATCTTAATCCCTTTTGTTATTTTTATTGTAAAGAATGGGTTCTTACTTTCGTCTTGCCATACTCTTCGAGCCTCCCCTTCCTATGAAGCTGTTTGCCATGTCCAAGCAGCAATTATAGTAGCCTTTTAGCAATACATATAAAGTTGATTGGAGCAGAGGGCGGGCGACTCCTGCGGGAAGGCACAGGACGTAAGACGCAACAAACCGCGCACTAGCAAGGGTTGCGGCTTACGATGTGCCCACGGAAAGCGCCCGCCCGTAGCGGAAATCAACGGCAGTTGCCCTGTATGTTTATTTAATGATTAAAGCAAAAGACTAGCAGATATAATCATAAGTGCGATAATTGTACTGTATTTTAACTTTTTCCTTCTAAAGAGCGTGTGGACACCAGTTGATTGGAGTGGAGGACGGGCGACTCCTGCGGGAACAGCACAAAACGTAAGACGCAACAAACCGCGCACTAGCAAGGGTTGCGGCTTACGATGTGCCCACGGAAAGCTCCCGCCCGTAGCGGAAATCAACGGCAGTTGCCCTGTATGTTTATTTAATGATTAAAGCAAAAGACTAGCAGATATAATCATAAGTGCGATAATTGTACTGTATTTTAACTTTTTCCTTCGAAAGAGCGTGTTGACATTAGTTGATTGGAGCGAAGGTCAAGCGACTCCTGCGGGAAAGCACAGGATGTAAGACGCAACAGACCGCGCGTTAGCGAGGGTTGCGGCTTACGTTGTGCCCGCGGAAAGCGCCCGTCCGTAGCGGAAATCAACCGCAGTAGTCATTACCTATATTAGTTTTATAAAAAAGGACTATAGACAAATCCGAAAAACTTTGAGTTTATCTACAGTCTGAAAGTTCGGTATTTTTTCCGAACTTTTTTTTATTAAATATAACTTTTGGAACGTATAAGGCAACAACAATTCTCTTTTTGATTTATAGCATCAATTTACTGTTCAATATGAAATGGATAGTTTATCATGAAATGGACTCCATATGATTGCCTTTTGCAGCGAAAGGATGGTTAAATTGATCCAATCTTTATGGCAAAAGTATAAAAAGAGTATGTTGCTCCCTAGCATACTTGGTATCAGTGGACTTTGTTACTTCTTTTTTTCGAGTTTTGACTCTTCACCTCCCCAAGAAGAGCTCATCGAAACAATCCAACCGACAGAACAACTAGCATTAACAGAACCTGCCGAAGAAGAAGCGGTCTTACAGCAGGTGGTGATTGATATAAAGGGTGCTGTATTGCATCCAGGTGTTTATACGCTAAACCCCGAACAACGTATTATCGACGCTGTACAGCTTGCTGGAGGGTATAGCGAGGATGCGGATCCAACGCTTATTAATCATGCCCAAAAGGTGCAAGATGAAATGGTGATTTATATACCTGTACAAGGTGAGCAGCTTGATGAAACGATGGCCAGTTTCAATTTTGCCAATTTAGCTGCTGAAAGTCACACGTCAACGAGTAATAAGGTGAATGTCAATAAAGCGGATAATACGGAACTGACAACATTAGCAGGTATTGGACCATCAAAGGCGCAAAGCATTATTGCATATCGTGAGGAAAACGGAGGCTTTCAAACAATTGAGGATATAAAAAAAGTGACAGGTATCGGCGAAAAAACATTTGAAAAGCTGAAAGATTCCATTACTGTTAATTAATGAGTCAATATCGTGTGAAGTTGACGACTCTTTTCGAAAAGGGCTACACTATAGTAGAAAAGTGACTGGCGCAAAGATGCACAGTTCGTAATCAACGAAAGTAAATTTAGGAGGTAGTCATATGGAGCGTATTACTTGGGATCAATTTTTCATGGCACAAAGCCATTTACTCGCGTTACGTAGTACTTGTACAAGACTGGCAGTCGGAGCGACGGTCGTACGCGATAAGCGTATTATAGCAGGAGGATATAACGGCTCGATTACAGGTGATGAACATTGTATTGAAGAAGGTTGCTATGTCGTGGATAATCATTGTGTCCGTACAGTGCATGCAGAGATGAATGCCTTACTGCAATGCGCAAAGTACGGTACTCCGACAAAAGGAGCAGACCTTTATGTTACACATTTCCCTTGTCTTCCATGTACAAAATCAATTATTCAAGCAGGAATTGAACGTGTCTATTATGCAACGGACTATAAAAACAATTCATATGCGCAAGAATTATTTAAAAAAGCAGGCGTAGAGGTATTGCACGTACCTTTTGATGAACGCAAAATTGACTTTTTAAGAAATGAAAAATTGGCATTGTACATAGATATGCTTAATGAATTACGTGAAAGTGGCGTGCCTGCTGAAAAATTACTCCCTTATGAACAGAAGGTGAGTGCATTATTTGGCAAAATACAATAAAGCATAAATGGATTTATATAGCGCTTGCTGTACTTGTTGCCTCACTAGCGGCACACAAGTCAGCTTGGCTTTTAGCGAGTTTACTAATTATAGCAACTTGGCTTACTTTAAAAGGTGAAACATTCATCATCACAGCACTCGTAGTAGCTGCTGGACTTCTTTCCTTCTTCTTTATTACAAAGATACAATTGACGGAACCTTCCCCATTACCGTCAACTTTTCAATTAACATGGACGAGCGATTATAAAATTAATGGACAACGGCTAAGTGGATTTGCGAGGACAGATACAGGCGAAAAACTATATGTCACGTATACATTATCCTCAGAGCATGAAAAGCATTTTTATGAAAATACATTAATTACTGGCTTTACTTATATCGTTCAAGGAGAACTTGTAGCACCAAATCCACCAGCACATACTTACGCTTTTTCATTTGAGAAATACTTAGTAAGTAAGGGCGCAAGGGGGATATTTGAAGTGAAAAGCTGGACGTTGATGTCAGAAAATAAAACGATAGGCTCTGTTCTAGCAAATTATCGATTTCTTCTTAAAAAACATATTGAGACTACTTTCCCGCCATCATTAATAGCAGAGGCACAGTCGCTGCTTATTGGTTTACGAGATCATGTGGATGATGAGCTTCAACGAGCATACCAAAAACTCGGCATTACGCATCTATTTGCAATCTCTGGCTTACATGTAGCACTTATATGTTGGTTGTTTTATGAGGGCCTTCTTCGTGTCGGTATTCGTAAAGAGATGGCCACAATTATTCTACTTATCATATTACCCACTTATGGTGTAGTAGCAGGTGGTGCTCCTTCAGTAATCCGAGCGGTGGCAGTTGTAGAAATAATAATGTTTATGCGACTAAAAGGGTGGTATATGGCAGTAGAAGATGCACTTGCCATCAGCTTTATTGGCTTTGTCTTACTAGAGCCAGGGGTTATTTTTCAGATTGGTTTTCAGCTATCCTATTTAGCAACGGCCAGTCTTATATATTCAAGCGTTATTTTGCAGAATAGACACTGGTTGACAAAAACATTTTTAATTACATTTGTATGCCAACTACTTGTTTATCCGCTATTGCTTTATCATTTTTATGAGCTATCGATATCTTCCTTTTTGGTAAACATTGTTTTTGTACCATTATTCTCGTTTGTTATTTTACCGATGAATATTTTATTGCTTATTGTCACTTTTGTCTCTATGCCTTTAGCTAAGCTATTATTTCAAATATATGAGCCATTGCGTACTTGGCTAACAGAGGCAATTTTGTTTTTTCAAGCATTACCATTGCAACTATGGTCGCCTGGGAAACCAACAATATGGCTAGTTTGCATAGCGTTTATTAGCGTGCTTATTAGTTTATATTTGTTAGAAACAAAACATTATTTTAAAGTCGGCATTGTCCTCCTTGTTCCAGCTCTTTGTATACATTTTGCACCGATGCTCTATAAGGAAACGAAAATCACGTTTTTGAACGTAGGTCAAGGTGATTGTACAATCATTGAATTACCGTTTAGAAGGGCCGTATACGCGGTTGATACGGGAGGTGTACTTCGACTTAGGCAAGAGCCATGGAAGCTCTCAAACAGCCCCTATGAGGTTGGTAGACAGGTTGTTGTTCCATTTCTCAAAGGTAAAGGTATTCGTGTTGTTGATATTTTGATTGTGACACATCCAGATGCTGACCATGTAGAAGGAGCCGAAGAAGTGCTTGAAGAGATACGGATGCGAGAAATTCATGTAACACCAGGCTCATTAAATACACCTGCCATGCAAGATTTATTAGCGGAAGCCACGAAACAAAAAGTACCTGTGAAGGAAAAAATGGAAGGTACTTCATGGCAAGTAGGTTCAACGCGTTTTCACTATTTATCCCCACACGATACACTTTATGAAGGCAATAACGATTCCATTGTGTTATTTATACAGCAAGGGTCCTTTCGAGCATTGTTAACAGGTGATTTAGAAGAAGCTGGAGAACGCCAGCTGATAAAGCTATATGGCCACCAATTAGCAAATATGACGCTGTTAAAGGCAGGCCATCATGGTAGTAAAACATCAAGTATTGAGCCATTTGTAGAGCTTCTTCGGCCAGCATTAACCGTTTTTAGTGCAGGACGTAATAATCGCTACCATCATCCTCATGATATTGTAGTCGAGCGCTTTAGGATGCGGCAATTAGCGACGAAAACGACAAGCATTGATGGGACAATTGAAGTGTCGGTTCATGGTGGAAAATGGATTGTTCGTACAGAAAAAGACCTTGTCCGAAAGTGAACAAGGTCTTTTTCATTGGTATAAGAGGTAGATTACATGCTTGCGTAGTCTACTATTACTGCGATGATGAACATAATAGTGAAGACCCCAAATGATACGCCGAAACCAACGCCTGAATCGATAGCATCGTTACGTCTGCATTGTATATTATTACCTTCAAATGGATTCATTGTCATCCCTCCAATTCTGTTACTAATTATAAGACATCGTTTTCATAAAAGCTATATCGAAAAGATGAATTACCAACTGTGGCAAGGAATGGACACAATTTAGCTCGAAGTCACAATCGAAACTAAATCATGTATACTAGTAGTATTGCTATATGGAGGTAAAAATATTATGATTTCAACGGTTTGGAACAAAATAAAAAAAGGTGAGCTTGCACCAGTGTATTTGATTATTGGTGAAGAAAGCTATTTTATAGATGAAACTGTAAAACGTTTAAAAGAAGCACTTGGTACGGAAGAAGAAATTGAAATGAGCACTTTTGATTTGGAAGAGTTGCCTGTGGATGTCGTTATAGATGAAGCGGATACAGTCCCATTTTTTTCAGAACGAAAGCTTGTCATTGCTAAAAATGCGTCGTTTTTAAAGGCAACTGAAAAAGGGAAGGAAAAAATTGATCATGATGTTAAACGTTTAGAGTCATGGCTAGCAAATCCTTCAGATTTTTCGGTGACGGTTTTTATTGCTCCATATGAAAAGCTGGATGAACGAAAAAAAGTGACAAAAATGATGAAAGAACATGCGTTTATCGTCCAAGCGGAAACACCGAAAGAACAAGATTTAGCTGTGTGGATTCAAGGGCTTGTAACATCGCAAGGCAATACAATTACTCAAAGTGCTATTGAGCAGCTTGTCTCAATGGTTGGATCGAATATGCTCCAACTGCAGATGGAAATAGAAAAACTGGCATTATATGTTGGCGACGGTGGAGAAATTACAACGATGCTAGTGGAGGATTTAGTAGCGAAAACACTAGAACAAGATGCTTTTAAAATGTTAAATGCTTATTTAGCACATGACCCTGTTGCAGCATTGTCAATTTACCATGATTTATTGCGACAAAAACAAGAGCCGATTATGCTTGTTGGACTTCTTGCCTCTAATGTGCGAACGATGTCGAATGTTTTTTACTTGCTGAAAAAAGGCTACCATCCACAGCAAATTGCAAAAAATTTAAAAATCCACCCTTATCGTGTAAAGTTAATGGTCGAGCAACGCAATCGTCCATCCGAAGAGAGTTTATTGAAAGCTTTGTATCAATTGGCAGAGGTTGATTTAAAGCTAAAAACAGCTGGAGGAAACCGCGAGCGTTATTTAGAACTATTTTTACTGCGCCGACTGTAAAAAATATTAACTTGTTGGGCATGAATGGTTGTATAATGTCGTGGGGGGTTTTTGAACGTGCAAACACGAATTCAGTACATGGATAGCCTACGTGCCATAGCTATTATAGGTGTATTACTTTTACATGCTGCGACTCCTTATGTCGTACTTTATGACAAAATAGATGGTTTTGATTGGCAAACGGGCATTGTGTTCAATGCTTTGTCACGATGGTGTGTACCCATTTTTTTAATGATTAGTGGGGCACTTTTACTTGGACGAAAGGAAGAATCTTTGAGTACCTTTTTTAAAAAGCGTGCCAATAAAATTTTACTACCTTTCGTAGCTTGGTCGATTATTTATTATGTATGGGCAACATATATGTGGAATCCAGGGTATTCAGTAAAAGAATTTCTAATCATGTTCTTTAATGACCAGATATACTATCATTTGTGGTATTTTTATGCGCTTATCGGTATTTATCTACTAGCGCCAATATTTAATATTTTTGTTAATCATGCCTCCAAACAAGTGATAGGCTATGTGGTTGTTCTATGGATATTATTTTATGGGGTATTCCGATATTATTCCTATATTGTGAGTAATGAATTTACATTGTTTTTCCCTTTAAGTGAGTACATCGGCTTCTTTTTACTAGGCTACTATTTAGCAAAATTTGAGCTATCAAAAAAATGGCGTGTTGGAATTTACATGTTAGGGATTATTGGAGCACTTGAAACGATTTGGCGGACAATTGTCTTGTCTGAGCAGCAAGGGCAATTTTCAGGCTATGCATTTTCGTATTCAAGCCTTAATGTAATTGCGATGAGTATTGCACTTTTTGTTTTTGTGAAATATTGGGTCAATCGAAAAGTAGCACAAGGAAGCTATGAAACAAGTGGGATTGTCAAGCTAATTGGACAAACAAGCTTTGGTGTTTACTTAGTGCATGCGATGATTTTAGATAAGGTCCGTCCGCATTTTTTTGAAGGCAATGAGCTCTTTGTAAAGCCACTTATGGCGATTCCGTTACAAGTAGTCATTATTTTAGTACTTTCTACAATAATTGTGTGGATAATACAGAAAATACCTTTGTTGAAAAAACTAATATAGTTTAAAAAACGGAAAAACTATATATTAAAATCCGCTTTGCTTTTTGGTAGGTAAGTAAGACACGAATGTGTTATCACTTTCCCCTTTAGCTGCAAGGCGGATTTTTTATATATTGCTGAAAAACATAAAGAAATGAAAAAAGACCAGTTACTCCTAAGAGTAAACTGATCCTTAATAAACACTTAAGCTTTTTTAGCTAGGCGAGACTTTTTACGAGCCGCCGCGTTTTTGTGGATAAGTCCTTTTGAAGCTGCTTTATCTAAAGATTTGTAAGCTGCTTGTAAAAGTTCTTGTGCGTTTTCAGCGTTTGCAGCAACAGCGTTTTCAGCTTTTTTCACTGTAGTACGCATTGCAGATTTAGCTTGAGTGTTAGCAGCGTTAGCTTTTTCGTTCACTTTTACGCGTTTAATCGCAGATTTAATGTTTGGCATATCTTTCACCTCCTAAAATAGGTACGAGATGATATCTTCTCATTGATTTCTTGTGTCAATACAACAAAAATCATTTTAACAAACGCTAGGCTAAATTGCAATAGATAAATGCAAAGAATATTTACTTGACAGTTTGAACAAACTACAATTTGAGGTGAACTGAATGCAAAACTTAAATTGGCAGCGTACTGATTTAATTGATGAATCTGAAGAGGTAGTATTGCATCAAACGAAAGAACAAAAAGATACACTTAAACAATCAAGTGGGGTTCAAATCGAAGACAAAACTGCTGGGCGTGTGAAAATTACCGATGTCCAAGTAAATGCGGAGGGTGGAAAACAAATAGGCAAAAAGGAAGGGAAATATATAACCCTTTCCGTCCCAACGCTTACATTAGAGGATGAAGATGGATTCGACCAGCTTGAGAAAGAATTGCTAGCAAATTTTAAAACATTGCATGAGTCAATTTCCTGGAAGGAAGATGACAAAATATTAATTATAGGTCTTGGAAATAGAACGATTACGCCAGATGCTATTGGACCTTATGTGATCGATCATTTGCATAGTTTAGATCATATCGATGACAAATTTGTCATGTATGCACCTGGGGTAACAGGACAAACAGGTTATGAAACAGGTGAATTTGTAGCAGCATTGGCAGAGCGGCTACAGCCCAAATTAATAATTGTAGTAGATGCACTCGCAACAAGAGCGAGCGATCGATTATGTAAAACAATTCAGCTTACTGATACAGGGATCCATCCTGGCTCGGGTGTCGGCAATCAGCGCAAGGAAATTTCCTATGAGATGCTCGGTATCCCAGTTACTGCAATTGGAATTCCAACTGTCGTTGACGCGCCCGTATTAATTGCGGATGCAGTAGAGGTGATGCTACGTTCTATTGCGGCTCGTGTTGCAGAACGCGGAAAGCCTTCATCTAAATTATCCTTATCCTCTTGGCGCCCAGATATTAATAAGGAACTTGATATGTCGCTTGTGACCCCGATTTTTGGTGAATGGGCAACATGGACAAAAGAGGAACGTCAACAGCTTTTTGAAGAGACATTTGCCGCTTCCCATTCACAGTTAATGGTTACACCAAAAGAAGCAGATTATTGGATAGATAAGTATGCAACAATCATTTCAACTATGCTTATGAATTGGGCAAACGATCTATAAAATCATCGTTCTAAAAGACACATCCCCTCCATACGATATTGGGAGGAGGGTGTGACTTTGCTAAAAAAACTACAATGGTCAATTGGTCTATTATTGTTCTTTTTCGTATTACCAGTCATTGCTGGGCAACTTCCGTTCAACAAGCAAGCATCGACTCCGATCAAGCAACCAGAGGATAAACAAGTCGTGTTTGCCGCTACAAATTTGCCTGAACAAACAGCACTAGAGTTGACGAAAGAGCAGACGAAAGAACAGGATCCTTTTAAAGTATTATTGTTATTTACGCATTCACAAGAAGCCTATCAACCAATGGTGAAAGCGGTAAGCGGGAAAGCAGACTTTTATGATGAGAAGACAAATATTTTTAATTTACAAGGAGCTATTTCCAAGCATTTTAGCATGAACGGTATACAGACAGATGTATTAGATGTAGATGTCATGAAGGTAATGAAATCTGAAGGTAAAACCTTTCCACAAGCTTACAACACAGTACGTCCATATTTAGCCAATCGTTTACAGGAACAATCCTATGATTTAGTGATTGATTTACACCGAGATTCCGCTAAACGAGATGCGACAACGATTACACACAACAATGAAAGTTACGCACGCATTGCCATTGTTGTGGGGGCGGAACATAAAAACTACCGATGGAATACTGCTTATGCTGAAACTCTCTCTGTTGCTATGAATGAGATGGTGCCGAAAGTATCAAGAGGAGTTATCTCTAAAAGTGGTGACAATGTAGATGGTCGTTACAATCAAGATTTAGCCAAGGAAATGATTTTAATTGAATTAGGTGGAATTGATAATACGGAAGAAGAATTAAATCGTACCATTGCTGTTATTGGGAAAGCAATTGCGAAAAGCTTTGTAACTGAATCCAAAAGTTAAAAACTAGCTTTTATTATCTCTATAAAAAATTTTCGGAATCGCTAGTTTTAATAAAATACGCATATCTATGCGATAGCTTCATTGGTGTCCACGATTATAAAAATGAGTTGTAGTAAGACCTATAAGGAAATAAATGGTGAACAGAAGTACCTTTTGAAAAAATTACCTAAAAATTTTTGTTTCAGAGGTCTTTCAATTGTTTTTCCATTGCATTATACTTTTCAAGTCAGCTCATACGCCTTATTGAATCGGGCGATTTTCGATGGTGTACATCAATGGAAAAAACCGCTTCAAAAGCATCTACCATTATGGGCAGATGCTTTTTTTCGTTGGTTAATATTACAAATTTTAATTAAGAAGTTAAGTATTTGATACATATAGGTATTTATAAAATCATGGAGCTAAAAAATCTCAGCGGAAATTTTTTGTTTTAGAAAATGGTTAACCTTTTTAGGTAGCTCATACGTCTTTAATAATAGGTAATGGAAATGAAAGTAAAGGGGCAGAGGCTAGGCGTAATACAAACTATTTTTATAACTAAATAATGTTAATGGTTTTACATTTTATTGGAGGAAACAGTATGTTAGGCAAGTCATTGAATCATCGTTACATCCCTGGATTAGATGGGATTAGAGCATTAGCAGTATTAGCTGTAATTGCTTATCATTTTAACTTTCGATGGGCCAGTGGAGGATTCCTCGGAGTTGATATATTTTTTGTATTATCAGGTTACTTAATTACCTCAACAATTTTACCGATGCAAGGGGAGCAAATAACAATTAATTTGCGTAAATTTTGGATTGGACGCTTTAGACGCCTAGTTCCAGCTGCGTATGTCATGATAATGACTACCTTTGTGTGGGTCATGTTATTTCATAAAGAGCTACTTAATACGTTACGAGGAGATGCTCTTTCCTCCATTTTTTATTCGAGTAATTGGTGGTTTATTTATCACAAACTATCTTATTTTGATAGTTTTGGGTCGCCTTCTCCTTTGAAAAATTTATGGTCGTTAGCGATTGAGGAACAATTTTATGTTATTTGGCCAATTGTATTAATCATTGGATTGTCTATTGTGAAAAAACAAAGCAAATTTTCTAACATTATTTTTATTGGAGCAATTTGTTCAGCAATCCTTATGGCTATCTTATTTCAGCCTGGAGCTGATCCTAGTCGCATTTATTTTGGAACAGATACTCGTTCATTTGAATTACTAATCGGTTGTTGGTTAGCCTTCGTTTGGCCGATGAAAAGACTTTCTACTAAAAAGCTTTCTACAAAGCATGTTTATGAGCTCAATAGTATCGGTGTAATTACCTTTATAATTTTTATTGTAAGTATTTTATTTGTAGATGAATACCAAGCATTTTTATACAGAGGTGGTATGTTCCTATTTTGTATGAATGCTGCGCTATTAATTGCCTGTGTTTGTCATCCAGCTAGTTTCTTAGGAAAACTACTCTCATGGAAACCACTTTGCTGGATTGGTTCTCGATCATATGGAATTTATTTATGGCATTACCCAATAATAGTGCTAAGTACTCCTGTTCATGAAATAGGCAATCCAGTTTATTGGCGTGTCGCTTTACAGCTAGTGTTTATATTAATCGTCGCAGAATTGTCGTATCGTTTTATTGAAATGCCGATTCGTAAACAAGGATTCCGAACATACTTCCGACAATATTTAGTTATCAATCCAAGCAAGTGGCACAATTTTTCAATTGCAAGAAAGATAGCAACTGCTATTATTCCGCTATTCATATTAGTATTTTTTACAGGTATGACAGGGGTAGTAGGGGAAGCACAACACGACTCTAAGGAGAATTACCCTACAAATATTAAAATAAATGGTGAAGAACATTCTATTAAAGATTCGGCTCAACAAAATAAGACTGATGAAGAAGTAGGACCGTCAGTGGAAAAAAATGACGATACATCTCAAACAGAACAAGATGAGCCGATTGAAAATCCTATAAAAAAACCGTATAAGGAACTATTAGCAATCGGTGATTCAGTCATGATTGATATTGCTACGCGTTTACATACGCTCTACCCTAACATTACAATCGATGGAAAAATAGGGAGACAAGTTTCACAAGCAGTAAAATTGGTTCCTAGTTACACTCGCTTCAATCAACAAGAAAAAGCGGTCATTATTCAATTAGGCACAAATGGCTATTTTACAAATGACCAGATTGACACGCTACTCGGAGCGTTCTCGCAAGCTCAAATTTACCTAGTGAATACACGTGTACCCCGTCCTTGGGAAACAAAAGTAAATAATGCTTTAGCAACTAAAGCGCATGAGTATAACAATATTACGTTAATTGATTGGCATTCAACAGCGCTTAACCACCCCGAGTATTTTGCTCCAGATGGCGTCCATTTAGAACCAAAAGGGGTAGAAGCGCTATGTAACCTTATTCAACAAGCGATCAATGCGCATCAGAAAGAAGTATAATGATTCAGCCCATAGCCTCCATATACTCACTTCAATGTAGAAGTTCATGAAAATACAAAGAGACCAGCTGCTTATAGTTAAGCAGCTGGTCTCTCTTTTAATTTAGATATAGGATAAGGAATTTAAAAATACTAATTTAATACAATAATACCATTTTTTATTAATATTATACACACACTCGCCATATTTATGCTGTTCCTTCTAGAAAGCAATATTTAGCTTAAGTGCCCTAATTAGGTGCTATTTTTTGCATTGAAATGCAGAAGATAAGAAACATAAATAAGAGTAACCATTGATTTAACAGCATTTATGCCGTTCTAATGTTGTGGTTTGTATATGGTTCATAGTATAATTCATTATAGTTTAATTAGGAGTGGAAGAGATGAACCGAGAAGCACGATTAAAAAGACAAGAGAATATTCGAAATTTCTCTATTATTGCACATATTGACCACGGGAAATCAACGCTTGCTGACCGTATTTTAGAGCAAACGAAATCACTGACATCCCGTGAAATGAAAGCACAGCTACTCGACTCAATGGATTTAGAGCGTGAGCGAGGCATAACAATTAAGTTAAATGCAGTCCAATTAAAATATGAAGCTAAAGATGGCGAAGTGTATACATTCCATTTAATCGACACACCTGGACATGTCGATTTCACATATGAAGTATCACGTAGTTTAGCTGCTTGTGAGGGCGCTATTTTAGTTGTGGATGCAGCACAAGGCATTGAAGCGCAAACGCTGGCTAACGTTTACCTAGCACTTGATAACGACCTTGAAATACTACCAGTTATCAATAAAATTGACTTACCTGCGGCAGATCCAGAGCGTGTTCGTCAAGAAGTTGAAGATGTCATTGGTTTAGATGCATCTGAAGCGGTATTAGCGTCTGCAAAAGCTGGTATTGGAATTGAAGATATTTTAGAGCAAATTGTTGAAAAGGTTCCTGCACCAACAGGTGATCCAGAAGCACCGTTACAAGCACTTATTTTTGACTCTGTATACGATGCCTATAAAGGTGTTATTATCTCTATTCGTATTATGAATGGTACTGTTAAACCAGGTGATAAAATTCGCATGATGGCGACAGGCGCAGAATTTGATGTTATTGAAGTCGGCGTACATACTCCGAAAAGTGTACCGCAAAGTGAATTAACGGTTGGTGATGTTGGTTACTTAACAGCGTCAATTAAAAATGTAGGTGATACGCGCGTAGGGGATACTGTAACATTTGCGAGTCGCCCAGCAGCTGAGCCATTAGCGGGTTATCGTCGTTTAAATCCAATGGTGTACTGTGGATTATATCCAATCGATACAGCTAAGTATAATGACTTACGTGATGCCTTAGAAAAATTAGAGTTAAATGACTCAGCATTGCAGTATGAGCCTGAAACGTCACAAGCGTTAGGTTTCGGTTTCCGTTGTGGTTTCTTAGGACTTCTTCATATGGAAATCATTCAAGAACGTATTGAACGTGAATTTAACATCGATTTAATTACAACAGCACCATCTGTTATTTACGAAGTGCATATGACAGATGGTACGTCCATTAAAGTCGACAACCCATCATTTATGCCTGACCCACAAAAGATTGATCGTGTTGAAGAGCCATATGTGAAAGCAACGATTATGGTACCGAATGATTACGTTGGGGCGGTTATGGAACTTTGCCAAATGAAACGTGGTAATTTCATGACAATGGACTATATTGATACATCACGTGTCAGCATTATTTATGAAATGCCATTAGCTGAAATTGTCTATGACTTTTTCGATTATTTAAAATCAAATACAAAAGGCTATGCATCATTTGACTATGAGCTAATCGGTTACCAGCCTTCAAAACTAGTGAAGATGGATATCCTACTAAATGCTGAGCAAGTCGATGCACTAAGCTTTATCGTTCACCGCGACTTCGCTTATGAACGTGGCAAAATTATCGTAGAAAAACTAAAAGAATTAATTCCACGTCAACAATTCGAAGTACCGATTCAAGCCGCAGTTGGACAAAAAATTGTCGCGCGTTCAACAATTAAAGCGATGCGTAAAAACGTATTAGCGAAATGTTACGGCGGAGATATTTCCCGTAAACGTAAACTTCTTGATAAACAAAAAGAAGGTAAAAAACGTATGAAACAAGTCGGCTCCGTCGAAGTACCACAAGAAGCGTTCATGGCTGTACTGAAGATGGATGATTCGAAGTAATTCAGTAGTAGTAAGAGTTTGTAACGTATTTTGATAAATTATTATAGGGTTAAATGGTGGGGCTCCCCACCAATTCCCCACCATAAAAAAATATGTTAGTAATTTTATATATCTTGAGCAAATGAATCAAAGATGTTCGTGGCATCTCTGGCCATTTTCTCAGTGAGGTGGACATAGCGATCTTCTGTTACGGCAGCTCGACTATGTCCTAATCTTTTTTGTACAGTTTAAACAGGAGTACCATTCTCGATTAAAGTCGTAGCATGTGTATGGCGTAGAGAATGATAATTAAAAGTAATATTTAATTTTTCGCTAATTTTTCTAGTGTTATATTTGATTACACTTGGTGTACAATGTTCACCACTTTCTTTTTTACATATATAATCATGTTCGGGATTTTGTTTATAAAATTCACCGTACTTTAAACGATTTTCCCGTTGTCTCTTTTTTGCACGTCTGCATTACCAAAAGGAATCGTACGATAACCAGCCTTTGATTTAGGAGGTCTAGGTTGCCATTGAATTTTTCCGTTTTCATCTTTAATACCAACCAGTTGTTGCTCAACTTCCAGTGTCATTTCTTCGAAATTTATATGTTTCCAATCAAGACCACAAACTTCTCCAACACGTAATCCACAATGCAAGCCAATATGAAATGGTAGATAAAAAGGATGATCTTCATTTATTGTGCTATTAATGCCTCTTAAGTTTTCTTTCGATTGGATTTTTAACTCTTCACGAGTAGGTTTTCTATTTTTGTCTCTCATTAATTCCACATAATGCATTTGGTTTTTCTTTGATGTATTTATACGGATATACAGCATGATTTAAGGACTTACTAAGGATACCCACGATAATGCTCAAAGTTTGACGAGCGTAACCCTCACGCGTTTTTAGATTAATAAACTGTTGCAATACATATGGAGTCAATGATTTCACTTTATACTTACCCAAATGAGGTATTATGTGAATTCTAATCGTCGACTCGTAATTATAATACGTATTGGGCTCTAATTTGAGCTCAACATATTCATGCATCCTTTCTATAACTGGCTAAAGGAAAGAGATAGCCTTTCACAATCAAATTAGTAATAAACCATTTATTTTAGAGAATTGGGTAGAATGGTAGATGGATGAAATAATGTAATGGAAAAACACTCTACTTTTGTTGGATTTTTAACATTCGTTGCTAGAATATTAGATTACTAGTATATAATACTGAGAGATTATTTTTTTAAAACTGAGTAGGAGGAGAATAATGAAAAAAATACTTATTGTGTTACTAACAGCATTTGTAATCGCAGTAGTAAATCCAACAAAATCAGAAGCAAAAGTAATGTATGATGGAGCAGAGGTTGTAAAAGAGCAAACAGGAAAAATGACCTTTAAAAAAGACATCAAGGTATACAAGAAAAATTCAGATGGTACGTTTGATTCGTTAGTGGTTAAGTCAAATAACTTCTTTAGAACGTATGATATTGAAAAATATGATGGCAAAATATTTTACCAGATGGGGCAATATCGCGTACAAGCAACGGATTTGGTAATTTTCAAAGAAGTACCAATAAAAATTCGTTCATCTTTCTATAACAATCCAACTTATATTTATATTAATCGTGACCAAATTGGATACTTTAAGAGTTACGGAAAATATTTTAATAAAGATGAAAAGCTCAATGGACAAGCGGCCAAGATTTCTTTCTCAAATGACGAACAATTCCTTTCTTATTGTTTCATGGATGCAGATGGAGAAATATGTATGGGATATCAAGGGACAGATATTAAAATAGCAGAAACGATAAAAAGAAAAGAAGGCGTACATTATGAGTTAACAGCGGATACGCGAGCGCAACTTAGTCCAATAGAGGGATACGTTCGAGCTGATGATAACAGAATGTATTTAAAGGGAAGCGTTTTTTCATCGCTAGGTATTGAAATTAATGGTTATCTATATGTAAGGAATGAATCGGATTCGTTAGTTAGCTATTTTCCAATAAAATTATTAAAGTCAGTTGGAGATAAGTGATATATTATGAATTATATATAGCTCTCTTATTTAATTGATAAGGGGGCTATTTATATGGTTGTTGATATACAATGTTTGTCAATGTCTTGGTCTTAGCTGAATAAACAATAATAAGACCACTCTGTGATGGGTGGCAATTTTGTTATTTTCCCCATCATATCCCCACCAATGATAGTAAATAAGCGAAGATAAAACCTATATACAACTAGATAAAATTAAATAAAAAACAACCGACAAACCGTTATATATCATAGGATTGTCGGTTATATAGAAGTATAAAAAGATACGCCTGAATACAATGTTTCTACAGGAAGGGTTCATGGCTGTACAGAAGATAGATGATTCGAATTAATTCAGTAGTGGTAAGAGTTTGTAACGTATTTTTTTAGGGTTCAATGGTAACTAACGAATAAATATATCTGAGTTAAGCCTTTCACATTTCTGTGGAGGGCTTTTCTTATTCAAAAATAGGAGATGAGCCTTATGAGAGGTATTGATTTGAACCAGTTATGAGAACTGAAACAAAAGCTTTATTGCGCACGCTGTTAAGGACGGTATGATTTCAGGATTTATAAAATGGTATAACTGACCATTTATCGGTTTATATGTCACCAATTCAGCAGAGAGGTAGTAAATGATAAGTGATAACAGTTTTCCTTGCTTTTGCATACTATAGGAGCATGTATGCAAAAAGAGGAGGATAAAATATGGTAATGCCTTCATATAATCAGAGAATTACTCCCCAACAGGCAATGCAGATTGCTGTGCAAAGAGTACCTGGCCAGATCATTCATTATGGTATGGATATGGAAAACGGCACTTTAGTGTATGAAATATTCATTTTAACTGCTCAAAATAAGATTTATGAAGTAGAAGTAAATGCAAAGACAGGTGTAGTTCGAAAAATTGAAGAAGAGAATGATTATGATTAATTAAAAATAAAAGGACAGGACTTACTTAGTTGAATAAACAATAAAAAATGACTCCGAAATGAACTGCACCTCAATTGTTAGACACAATCTAACAATTGAGGTGCGTTTAATATGGTTAAGATTACACTAGACAATTACTTTACTTACAAAAGTATAAAGTGTCTAACTTTTTGGGTTCACTTCAAATATGGGTGGTCAAAATAAATAAAACCTAATTAATCTTATATTATAATGAGGTTGATTTACTTTTCTTCTCATTAATTATAAGGTCTTCTTGATTTTGTGGGCGAGCAGTTTCAGTATGTCCGACACGCTCATTAGGTTTTTTAATATTTGATTGTTTTGTTGGCTCGTCTGTTGCAAATTCTGTATCTTTCTTATCCCTTTTCATTTCAACACCTCCTAAAGATATTATTTAACTTATCTCAATAAAATATCCTTGTTTATTTCGACTTCATACTTACAACTATAGCGGAGCTGGTTTTTTAATTTGCAATGAAAGAGCCATATCGAAGAGTTAACGATTCTTCACTTTAAAATGCCAATAAATGGTCGATATATAAACAAGAGGTGATGTAATATGAAACTTACGAATGAAGTAAATTCTTCTAATTTCATGAAGTTGTCAAATGGATCAGCAATTAAGCCTAAATTGGTTCAGCAAAATCTTATAGTACATAAAGATACATTAACAATTGGACAACAAGCTCGTAATTTGTTTAAAGGGCAGCAAGCTAAAACGAGTCTTATCGAAAGTTTAATGAAACAACGTGAGAATATTCAAAAGATGAAAAGTGATCTGAGTGAACGTACGTTGGAAAGCGGAGGCGACTTATCATCTATTAAGGAACAACTAAAAGATTTTGAAAAGCAAATAGCTGATATAGATGCGCAAATAGCTGAACAGCAAACGGATGAGCAAAAGAAAACGACAAACCAAAATGAACAGGATTTGAAAAGCGAAAAGCCATCCAACTCAATGGAAAATCTTTTAGAAAAATCTGTTTCACTAGAACAAATGAAAACACTTGAGTTGACAAAGAATTCATTAGGACGTGAGCAAAATCGCCTTTCCAGTGAATTAGAGATGGATGCAGACCGAGGAATTTTTATTGATAGTAAATATGAGAAACTTTCGAATGTAGAGGATCGAATACAAACGGTTCAAGAACAAGTTGCTGAAGAAATCAAGAATAATGATGATAAAGAACTAAATAAAGATGTTTCCCTAGCGCCTATAAGTGAAAAAGAAGTGCTTAATGAATCAAAAATGGACAATCAATGGTAAGCGAGAAAAAGCGTTATAAGCTGTGCTGAAGATGGACGAAGAAGTAATTCAGTAACCTCTATAATTTTAGCGCCAATAAAAAAAGTTAAATAGCCCAGGCTCCCGAGTAATTGCGAGTCTGGGCTTTTGTTATTCAGTTTATATAAGTAAAAAAATTTTTTAATAGTTATTTGAAAGCTCGCAGCAATTTTATCTAATTTAATTTTTTGAACAAAAAAGGATAATATAAGTAAATGTAGAAATGGTTATCCTATAGTAAAAAATTGACGGGAGGCAAGTTATTGTGACCATACCAATAAATAAAACACCGATTAAAAACCAAATAGGCGGTGTATTTGTTCCAGTACGTGATCTAGAAAAAGCAAGAGAATGGTACAGTAAAATACTCGGATTAGAAGGGGGAGAAATATGTTTCGGGCATTTATACACAGCACCAATGACGGGAACGGCAGGTTTGATGTTAGATACAATGCCTAAGTGGAGAAAGGAAGATGGGGATATTTCAACCTATCAAGCTCCTTTTATTCAGTTACTAACAAATGATATCCAAGCTTCTTATCAATTTATGAAAGAAAATGATGTTGAACTTGTGACGGAGATTGAGGACAATTTTTATTTTGTAATTAAAGATCTAGATGGAAATTTATTGATGATTTGTAGGGGAATATCTTAAACAAGATTTAGTCAACTACAAGTTTCACTGGCTGATATTCATAATTAAGTACCTCTTATGCCAATTTTTTTACCACTTATCATGAGAAAAATAAATCCTCTATAATTTAATGTTACATTATGGACGGAGGAACGTATTTCGTAAATAAATTAAATTTTAGGGGACCGCACAATGAATAAAAAAACTTGGCTTCTTATTAGTTGCTTAGCTATTGGTATAGCTTGTTATTCCATTGTTCAATATTTAATATTGGATGCCCATCAAGCAGGGTTTGTTAGCTTGAAACTTATGTTTATAGATACTTTAGATTCGCTTTGGTATACGATGCTGTATATCCATATTATATTTAGTGTACTGGCATTAGTTATTGGCCCCTTTACATTATTCTCAAAGTTTAGAGAAAACAATATAAAGCGACATCGGATTTTAGGGAAACTCTATATGATTGGCATTTTATTCGGTAGTGTCGCAGGTCTTTATTTAGCGATTTATGCTACTGGGGGAGTCATATCTCAGCTCGGTTTTAGTGCACTATCTATATTATGGATGATCACTGGTTATCAAGCGCTTGCAAAAATTAAACAACAAAAAATTTATGAACATCAACAATGGATGATAAGAAATTATTCGTTAACGTTCGCTGCTGTAACATTGAGAATTTGGCTTTTAGTCTTTACAGTATTATTCGGATTTGAAAATTTTATAATAAGCTATCCGATTATTTCGTGGTTATGTTGGGTACCGAATCTCATGATAGCTCAATGGATTATTGGGCGGTCACGTCAAGAAAGAGGCTTAATAGTTAAATAAATTAGGGTAAAGGCCACTCCATTTTGGGTGGTTTTTTTATTTGTTCTTGTAGAAAAAATGTAAGGGAAGAATTAATATAAAATATTTTTTACATAATACTAAAATTTTCATTACAAAAGTGCCTGAATTTTATAAAAAAATAAATTGATATTACTATTGATTGAGAAATGTTTTCAATGATAAATTATTATTAAATTCGAGGTTGTTTAGCTATAGCTATTTGATGTTGGTATTAATAAGTTAAAAGATAGTTTTTTCAAATTGACACCACAAATGAAAATTTAGATTTTACATTTCATTAATAGGGTGAACTAATACTAAATAAAAATTGAAAAAGGTGAATTAAAAGTTTTAGACAACGGTGCCATGATTGATTCGACCGATAAAAACTTTTATATTCAGGGCGGATCTACTTACGATGAAACTTTTTGGTGGGGCAAACGACGTTATATGAGTACTTCAGCTGCTAGGCAATGGGTTTATGATTTAAGAGATGCAGCAGGCTGTATCAACTGGTCTCGCACTTGCTAGTGTCGTTTTTGGCAAACTTGGTATAATTCCTGGAACTATTAATGGTATTACTGCTTTATGGACTAACCAATTAGCTAATCGAGTAGAATATCATAATGGAAATACAAATAGAGGATTTAGAGCAGATTTATACTGTAGTAGCATCCTCAGGAGATTATGGAAATACTGAATTGATGTATCCTGCAATTTTGGATGAAGTTATTTCAGTTGGAGCAATTGATGCTTCTGGAAATGTACTTGATTTAACAAGCGGTCCTCAAAGAACGACGATTAACGCTCCTGGTCACGAGATATCACCAATCAATACCGATAGAGCAATAATTAAAACAAGTGGTACCTCACAGGCAACAGCCTTAATTTCAGGTTATATCGCACTATTAAAGGATTATGCATTTTCGAAAAATAAAGATTTGACCAATGATAGTATTATAGCGCTACTAAAATCTATTAATAGTCGAGAGATAACTTATCTACAAGCATTGAAGAAGATAGATTCTCTCTGAAGGGGGCTAGTTAATATGAAATTATTACCATACTATTATTTAGTGATAGTACCTGTCAGTATAAGCTGTATTGCATCGTATTTATCTATATCTTCAAATACCAAAACCATGATTAATCTTATCGCGGCTTTGTTAGTGATTATTTCGATACCTTTGAACTACAGAGAATACAAAAAGTTAAAACAAGAGTCTAAATAAGTAGACATGACAAGTGCAGATACATTCTATTTTGATTAATGGGATGATGATAGATGGAATTGGGTGATTGGTTCAGCATACCAATGATTCTAAGTCAAATTGCCGTTTGGATTTTATGGAGCTTTTTACAGTTGGCAATAGGCAGCGAAATAAACAGGTCTTTTCAATCCGTTAAATTTTCTTTTTATAGTTAATTTTATTTTTGGGGTTGTTTATCACATAAAAAAAGTAAAAAGACAACAAAATTAAAATAACCATTTGAATCATAATTAATTATTGGCATCGAAAAAAAGAAGAAGATTATATGTTCAAATCAATAAAAAAATGACCAAGGACCAGCACAAAAATGTGAACCTGGTCATTTTTTATTGCTAATATAAATCTCAAGCATCATACAAAATAGTGGGGAAAATAGTAACTGTCGAATTTACATATCGTGTATGATGATAAAAGAATAGGAAATTTGTTCCGTCGTCGAAAATTCGGAAAGAAGGGATTAACCCTGGATTCAAAAAATAATCCTCTATCAAGAAAAAGGAGCAATTACATTGTACGAAAAACAACTAGAAAGAGCGCTTGAATTACGAAAAGTTAATAAGAAGCAAGAATCAAATCAGTTACTTTTACAGTTGGTAGAGGAATATCCAGAAGATGCATACATTAACTACCAATGTGCTTGGAGTTTTGATGTGTTAGGACAAGAATTACAAGCCGTTCCTTACTATGAAAAGGCCATCCAACAAGGGTTATCTGGAACAGCTTTAGAAGGAGCATTTTTGGGACTTGGCAGTACGTATAGAACATTAGGGCACTATGAAAAATCCGAAAAAGTTTTTTTAGAAGGGATGCAATTATTTCCAACGAATCATGCATTACAAGTGTTTTATGCAATGACTTTATATAATCTAAAAAAACATAACGAAGCAATGGAACTCTTACTTCAATGCCTAGCAGAAACGACAACAGACGCTGAAATACTTAGTTATAAAAACGCAATTAATTTCTATGCAAATCAATTAGATAAAGTATGGAAATAGTCCCTTGATAATCGAATCTACTATAATGGAGGAGCAAAATGTGACGAAGTTTTATATGATGAACATTTCAAAGAGATCAGATGATTCAGAAGGTGAAGAAATGAATCAAGATAAAGTTTTTGAGAAAAAATCTGAGCTAAAAGAGTTTTTGATAAATGATGGATACATTAAAGAATCGAAGGATCAATACATTAAAATGCATGAAGAAACGATTTATATTGCTACAGTCGAAAAAATTAAAGTTAAATGATCGTTATGTCACGTATGATGCGCGTGACTTTTTTTATGAAATGCAAGTGCCTTCCATTAAGGTAAAATTGAAGGGGTGTTGTAGTTGAAAATTAGTAAAGAACATGCAGAACATTATAATTGGGGAAATGCGTGTGATGGTTGGCATTTAGTTAAAAATAATGAATTGAGTGTTATTCACGAAAGGATGCCAGCCAATACAGCAGAAGTTTGTCATTATCATCATCAAGCACAACAATTCTTTTTTGTACTTTCGGGTACGGCAACAATGGATATAGACGGAGAAAGGATTACATTACAGGCGAATGAGGGAATTGAAGTGCCAGCGCTTACGCCGCATCAAATGCGCAATGATTTACAGGAAGATGTAGAATTTTTAGTAATCTCTCAACCGAATAGTAAAGGAGATCGTATACCGCTATAGGGCATGAAGCTATAAGACGTGTCCTATTTTCCAAAATGTTCATTCTTTTGCATGAGGTTCACCATGTATTTATTTAGTACAGTAAATGGTAGTAAATACAAAGGGGATGTTTGGAAAATGAAGATTTCGGAATTGAAACTTAACGTGCATGATTTACATAAAATGAAGGAATTTTACTGTGACAAATTAGGATTTGAATTATTAGAACAAGCAGAGCATTTTTTTGAAATAGCAGCTGGGGAAAGCAATATCCTATTTGAAAGAATAGACTCTACTATCGACAAGCAATATCATTTTGCGTTCAATATACCAAGTAATTTATTTCAACAAGCGAAAAAATGGGTGCAAGAACGTGTAGAAATATTACGCGCAGATGAACAAGATGAGGTCTATTTTGAATTTTTAGATGCATACGCATGCTATTTTTACGATCCAGAGGACAATATAATTGAGTTTATTGCTAGACAGGGGATAAACCCAAAAGTGAGTACCAATGCATTTTCAATTCAACATGTATTAAATATTGCGGAAATAAATTTAACGACTGATGCGATCCTTACTGTCGCAGAACGTTTAAAGGAATATGGTATCACGCCCCTTAAAGATGAAGAAATACGTACAGATGCGCTTACTTTTATGGGGAATTACGAGGATGGTGTCCATCTATTAATCGGTCCGAGTGAACGTATGTGGTATTTCTCTACTAAAAAAGCAATTGTCAGCCCGATTGAAATTAGAGTCGATGATCATCTACAACTATGTGTAAGCGTAAATGGAGAATTTGCTATTTCACACCTATAAAAATTGTATTGCTATTTTCCGAATTAGTATTGAATAATAAATCTCTTTATTGTATATTTATTCAAAATAGTGCGGGGGGGGAATAGCCAAGGTGTACATAATAAGTGAAACAAATCCTACCTTTGAAGATTATCAAGCATTACATCAGACTACTGGCTGGAATGCGAAAGGGCTATATACGTACGAACAATTATTTCAAGCCATTTGTCGTAGCTGGTATAGTATTTCAATTTATGATGACCAAACATTAATCGGCTATGGTCGAATTATTTCTGATGGTATTTATCAAACATTTATTTGCGACGTAATGGTACATTCTGAGTATCAACGAAATGGCATTGGTACAACTATTATGGAAGCTCTATTAGCACATTGTAAACTTAAAAATATAAAGTGGATTCAATTATCATGTGCTAAGGGTAAACAACCTTTTTATCAAAAACTTGGATTTTCTGAAAGGGATGCAGATGCTCCAGGAATGATGTTGTTTTTTGAATAATATGTGAGCCGTTGCTGAGAAAAAAGAAGGATAGAATGCTATCCTTCTTTTTTATGAAATTAACTAGCGTATAGTACCAAGGTTGTTCAAAAATTTTCACATTCATAATATGGGGGAACTACGAAATACGATATGATATTTATAGGTAATGTTTATTCGGAGGTGAGCATGATGAAAGAAACCATTGCCATTGTTTGTTCGACAGCTAGCATGAAAGTTACGATGATGAAGAAAAGGCCTATTAACTATTTATTGCAAGCGATAGCTGGAGGACTCTTTATTGGCTTTGGTATTTTGTTGATTGTTACTATTGGAGGCTTATATGATCCTGTTGGTGTACCAAGTATGAAAGTTGTTCAAGGATTAGCATTTGGTGTGGCACTTAGCATGGTCATGATGGCTGGTGCAAATTTATTTACTGGGGATAACTTCGTATTATCTGTAAGTACTTTAGAGAAAAAATCCACCCCTTTTGCAATGGTCGGTATTTGGTTATTTAGCTATATAGGTAATTTTATGGGCTCTTTAGTTGGGGCAGTGCTGTTCTTCTATGCAGGGCTTGCAGTCGGTGATACCGCGACGTATATCGAGAAAGTGGCAACGTACAAAATGAATGCAGGCTTTGTCGCTTTGCTATGTCGTGGTATTTTATGTAATCTTCTTGTTTGCTTAGCTGTCTGGAGTACCTATAAATTAAAATCAGAAATAGCAAAATTAGCGATGATTTTCTGTTGTATTCTCCCCTTTATTACATCAGGTTTTGAGCATAGCATTGCCAATATGACACTTTTTTGCCTAGCGCTCTTTATTCCACATGGTGATCTAGTGTCCATTGGAGGTGCAGTGGCAAATTTAGTTCCCGTCACACTAGGTAATATCATTGGCGGTGCAATAATTGGTTTTGTCTATTGGCTTAACGCACGGGGATAAACTTCTAATTATCGAAAGGAGAAATGGAAATGCTCGAGGATTCTATTCGATTGAAAGAGGCAATTAAAAAACTTAGCGAAGCCGAAGCGAAGTCAATGCTTTTCTTTTCCTTATTAAATGGCAAATCAAGTGAGGATATTCAACAAGTTATATTACAAGTATCAGAGGAAAAAAATAATACGAATGCACAAACGGTACATATCCTATTTGGCGAATCACCAGGAGGAAGTTTAAAAGCTGCATTTAGAAATACAGACTATCAAAAGACAGAAGATATCATTGTGTTGCCACATAATCTATCTATTGGTCCTATTAATGACTTACATAAAACATCAGGTATTGAAGCCAGATTTGCGTGGTTTAAGAATCGATACACAACTGAAGATAATGGAATTACGCATTATAGACAGCTTATGTTAGCTGCAGTTGAAAAAATAAACAATATTTTACCGCATCAGAACATTGTTATTTGGACTTGTCAAAATGCACATGAGCAAACAGGGTTACGTCTTGTGCTAGCTATGCTAGATGGTAAGTTAAATACAGTGCGTGTAATTGACACATTCACTGCTTTTCATAAAAAGAAAATAAACCCGCACTTAGCGCAAGATAACTATCCAAGATCAACGGGTGAATTAAATGGAGAAACGCTTGTTAATTTTTATGAGCAGGGGATAGAGCCATTAAATAACGTACAAAGGCAACAATTGGTTGATGAAGGGAAACGTTTATTATTAGACGATGTCCATATTATTCGAACATGGGCTTGTGATAAGCTATTAACCAGCAGTAACGAAAAACGAGATGATGATTATATTGTTGAATGTGCAAAGCGTATGTATCAAGAAGATGGCAAGGTGGAATATAAGAAGGCAGCACGATTAATTGGTGAAGTGATTGGACATATGCAGGAATATACAGGAGACGAATGGATAGAATATCGGTTACGTTGTTTAATTAAGGAAGGTGTTTTTTCATATAAAGGTGATATAAAAGCCATGCGTTTTTATGAAGTAAAATTACTAGACGATTTCTTGACAAATTGAAATTTTTGATGTTTTGACTTCATTAAAAATGGTAGATAAAATTGGTATGGAAGAGCTCGTAAGACTCTCATAGATTAATAACATTAAAAGTGAACATAAAGATTGACTTAATAGATTAATTTAAAGAAAGGAAGTTGACAATGAATCCTGAAATCAATCAAAATGCAATTCTTCAAGCAATTTTGGAGCTTTCTACACAAGTACAAGGCGTGAAAACAGAGATTCAACAGCAAATTGTAGCGGTAGAAAAAAGATTAGTAGAGAAAATTGAAGCAGTAGAAAAAAGATTAGAAGAGAAGATCGAAGCGGTAGAAAAAAGATTAGAAGAGAAAATCGAAGCGGTAGAAAAAGGATTAGAAGAGAAAATTGAAGAGGTAGAAAAAGGATTAAAAGAGAAGATCGATTTAGTTGAAACAAGATTGGACTCACTTGAAATAAGATTAGGGAAAGTTGAAACAAGACTAGATTCGCTTGAAACAAGATTAGAGTCAGTTGAAACACGAATAGACTCACTTGAAATTAGATTAGAGAAAGTTGAATCAAGATTGGATTCTCTTGAAACTAAGCTAGAGAATAAAATGGAGACGGTTGAAAAAAATCTTAGTGAAATAATAGATAAAGTAGATGCTAAGATGGAAGTGTTAACTATAGAAATATTAGAAACAAAGGCAGATGTGTTAAAATTAAAGAAAGCAAAATAAATTGTTTCTGCCATCACTATGTGCAATAATCATTGACAATTAGTGATTCATATTTGAGGAGTGAGCTTGATGTTAAAAACAGAAGTATTTGATCAACTAAAAAAGGCTATGAAGGAAAAGGATGTCTTGGCTAAAGGCGTACTTACACTTGTTAAATCGGCACTAGATTTAGCAGAGAAGGAAAAGGGTGAACCCCTATCACAAGCTGAAGAGATTGCCATTATTAATCGTGAAGTAAAGCAGACGAATCAGGCATTAGAAGGTGCGCAAAATGCTGGTCGCGCGGATTTAATTGAAAAAGAGGAAGCAAAATTAGTACTATTAAAATCATTCCTTCCTAAACAATTAACTGAAGAAGAAATTGCTGAAAAATTAGTAGCCGCTGGTGTTACTAAAGGCATGAATATGGGAGACGCAATGAAAATTGCAAAACCTTTGTTAAATGGTCAAGCGGAAGGTGCCGTTATTTCAAAAGTAGTCAAAAGTTTAATTTAATAGAGGAACAAAAAGGATAGCTGGCGTTCGTAACGTCAGCTATCCTTTGTTTTTTAAGCCATTGGCAATCTACTACAGACTTCGTATGGAAGAATTCTTAATTGTTTCGGTGCCTGGCACGCAAAGATGGCACTCATAGATTAAATTTCTGGATAATATTTCGTAGTTGTTGAGCCATTTCCGCTAAATTATTTGAAGAAGCGGTAATCTCTTCGATGCTAGCAGACTGTTCTTCGGAAGCAGCTGCGACATTTTGAATGTTTCCAGATGCTTGAACAGCTACAATTCCAACTTGCTCAACTGAATTAGCAATATTGCTAACTCCTTCATTCATGTTCGTAATGATGCTGTTAACCTGGTTCATTTCTTGAGTAAGTTCTGTTATATGTGCATAGATATCGCCAAAGGCTTCTCCAGATGCGTTAAAAGTAGTAGAACTTTCAGCAAGGTTATTACTGCTAATCGCCATTGATTTCACTGCTTGAGCAGATTCTTCTTTGATCGTTTCAATACGTGTTCGAATACTATTCGTTGCTGTAAGTGATTGATCAGCTAATTTACGTACCTCTTCAGCTACAACTGCGAAGCCTTTACCATGTTCGCCCGCACGCGCTGCTTCAATAGAGGCATTTAAAGCAAGTAAATTGGTTTGGTCTGTAATTTCATTTATAAGTGAAACGATATCACCAATCTCATTTGTATAAGTGCTTAAACGTTTTACAACATCTGCAGTATGGTGAATGGCCTCAGATGTGATTGCCATTTTTTCTGTAGCACTTTGGATTGTAGTATTGCCCTTTTCGGCAATAGTGGATGCGCTAAACGCCTTTGTTGTGACATCATTGACACTATCTACAACATCTGTCATCTTCGTCGAAATCATTGTAATATGACCTTCTACCTCTTCAATAGATGATGTTTGTCTTTCTGAGCCTGCAGCTACTTCCTGCATAGAAGATGTAATTTGTTGAATAGATGCGCTCGTTTGTTCGGAGCTGGCAGTTAATTCTTCTGACATGGCAGCCACTTGTTCAGCATTTTCTGCAATTTGCTGAATGAGCGTCCGTAAATCAGCCGTCATGTTTTGGATGCCATCTGAAAGCTGAGCGATTTCATTTGTACCTTTGATTGGTAATGGGTCAACAGCTAAATCACCCTTTGCAACCTTATCCACATAACTTGTCATATTTTTAATTGGTTTAATTATGCCTTTACTGATGAAATAAGCAACAATGACTCCAAATAGTGCAAAAATAATTGTCATGATGATGCTAACCCAAATAATTTGTGTTTGAAGTTCAGATATAAATGAAGCATCCATATCTAACCCAAAAAGAATATCTGTATTGTTGAATGGAATAAAAATCGATTTATGAATACCGTATTCGTCTTCATAGATCTCACTTATTTGCGTCCGCCCAGTATCTAAAGCCGCATGCATTTTTGGATCAAAAACGTAGTCTTCCTGATAACTATCCGTATTACTTAATGCAACGATATGCTCCTTACCATTAGCGCGGGATAGTATATAGGCATTTTCAATATCAAACTTTTTTGTTGTACCATTTAATTGTTTCATTATTTTTTCATATTGAGTTTTAATACCGTTATCTGCTGCTTTTACTTTATTTTTATCGATATCCTCGAAAATATTGCTAGAAATCACCTCTAATGATGATTCAAATTCCTTTATAACAAAATTATCAATGATTTTATTAGAAACGAGAAATAACATGAAACTAAATATTATTGAAATAATTACGATTGGAATTGTTAAACTTGCAATATATTTATAGAGTAAAGAACTTTTAAATTTACTTAATATACTCAACTTGTAAATCCTCCAATAATACAACTTTTTGTTGTAGGAATTGAATCATAGCACTAATATGTTCTGTCTCAGTATAAGGTGAGATAGAAAAGAATTTAGCTGCAGCTACTGGAACTTGTTGCTTTGTATCACTTGCGTTAACAGTGCAGACACGTGTCGTATCACCGAAAAATACTTCATCTCGTCCTTCACCTAAAATTTCAAAGAATGAAGCATTTAAACCATTAATGTACTCGATTTGATCTTGTGTATAATTTCCAGCTTGTTCATTTGCCCAGTCAAAGCCTTTTGGATATAGTCTATAGGCTGTTACTGGTCCGATATTTGCGTCATTTACTACTTGTAACATTGGTAATTGATCAGCTAATTGTGTACGGAATGCTAAATTTACACGAACATAGTTAGCTAATATTTGTTGATAACCTTCTTTACCAAATGCCTGTAATGCAGCATAAATAGCAATTGAACTACCCATACGAGAACATTCTAATGTATAACCAGTATGATATGAACCGTAGCCTCTATTGCCTACATATGGTGTATCAAAGTCGTCAATATCTAATAGTTGTAAACTTTTTCCTTCTTTTATTAAGAATAGACTTGTTAAATACGGTGTTTGACCAAGCTTTTGGAAATCAAAACATAGACTATCCGCAATTGCGAGATGTTGCATACGTTGGCGAATTTGTTGTAAGCCTTTCAATACATCTTCCTCGAATTGTAGTGTGTTTGCTTTAAAGTCGTAGTCATTGAAAAATGCGTAAAAACCGCCTAAAGCAGAGTCAGCATGGATATGTATTTGTTTTAAATCATATTTTTGTTCAAGTGTTGTTGCAACTTCCTTAATTGCCTGCACATCATCAATTGCAAATTGATCTGTAGCACCTGTAGTCGCTACGATGTAAACAGGAATACCACCATTTTCAATTACTTCTGTCATGCGTTTTCTTAAATCTTCTACGTCCATCGATTGGTCTTTACCTGCTTTTACACGTACTAAGTGGTTACTACCAATACCGACTGCTTCAATAGACTTTAATAAACTATAGTGGGCGTTTTCTGACGCGAAGCAATATAAATTATTTGGTACACCTTCCTCTTTAGCGTGAGGGAATTGTTTCGCAATGGCAAGACGTAAACCACTAAATACCGCTCCTTGTCCACCCCAAGTTGTATAACCAAAGCTTTCTGTGAAATCATAACCAACTAATTTTGACATCATTGCGATAACTTTTACTTCGCATTCTGCTGCTGCAGGTCCATATACATCCCACAAATTGTTGCCATTAAGTAAGGCATTCGTAAATTGTCCCAATACACCAGGGATACTAGCCATTGGTAAAACGTTTGTGACAAAGTTGCGTGTATGATAAGGATGACCTTGCATTAATTGTGTTAAGTCTTGAACGACCTGATCAAGTCCAACCCCTGATGTAGGAACTTGGTTTTCTTGCATAAGATCTTTATAGAAAGTAGCAGAACGTTCTTGTATAGGTCCTAGTGTTGTTTTCTTTGGATCTTTTAATTGATCTAATGAAGTTACAATTTGCTCTATTAGAGATAAAAAGTTTTCCCTTTGTAAGCTGTTCCCATCTTCACTTTGAAATAGTTGTTGGATATTCTTCATTTTCATCATCCTTTATTAGTTCATATTTCACCATTATTTAGATAATAATAGTACAATTTACTAAAGTCATAATAACATATTCTTATGGAAAATATATTCATATTTGAGTAGGATATTAAATTTCTATTATTTTAAATTATTAGAAAATATTTTCATTATATTTAAAGAATGATTTTCAGACAGATGTTTGCGTCGTTTTTTACTTTTATTACTATTTAATGCAACGAAGGTCCTGATAAAAAGATCTATTAATATTTTCTTGATATAATTAAATGTTAAATAGATACTTTTAGCTATAAAAAAATAGCATAATAAATTACAGTTTTCTTTATGGTACTTTTTACTTATTTTATATAATTAGAGATGAGATTTTGACTAGTGGAATAACACACCACATTTTTGTTATGCGGGTTGTTGGTTATATAATGCATAACTCGTTATTACAATGAATCATAAAGAGTTAACGTCGAAAGATTTTGAACTCGGGGGTGTTTAATTGCCAGTTGAGCCACATGTACATGAAGTCGACTATTTTGGAAAAAGTGGAAGACGTAAAAGATGGGTGATTATTGTAGTAAGTGTTTTAGTAGGTGCCAGTGTACTTTTGGCAAGTGCTCTGTTCGTCTCCTCAATTTTTAATAAACATGATGAGTCGGATTTTTCGGCCTATAAAACACTTGTAGGTACAACAACCAAAAATGATTTTGGTCAATTGACCTTAAATGAAGTGATGATTGATGATAATCAATTATTACTAAATGCAACATTTGAACCAGCAAAAGGCATGAATTTTAACTATCAAATATTTTTCTTTCCGCAAATACTAGTAAATGGTCAAGATTATATGGTTCGAAATGGGGGACAGACCATTGCACAGTCAGCATCAACCTATACAATTTATAGCAGTGTGAAGATGCGTGATTTACCGAAAGATGAAATACTACAACTAAAAATTCTTTATAATGATTGGAATTGGGAACAACCAATCGATAATCCGTGGGCATTTGAAATTGAAGCTTCCCAAAAACAATTACAAGAGGACCGAAAAGTAATCGAGGTTAATAAAACAATTCAGCTTAATGACGGCCAAGAAATTAATGTAGATAAAGTTGTTTCTACACCTATTTCGACTACGGTTTATTTTGAATCAAAGGAAACATTGAATGAATCCATTGACTTTAAAATTTTAACAGAGTCAGGAAAAACATGGCGTCACGACTCATCATATACATTAAATGAAGCGCATACAAAGTGGGGAATTCGCTTCGATGCTCGTTATTTAACAGATAAAACGTATAAGCTAATCCCTGTAACGACAGGGGATATTGAGCTGGGGTCAGCTATCAAAATTCGTGTAAAATAAATTTTACACGCAACTAATTAATTTTTACAATTTTTTAATAATAATAAAGTATTCTCCATGTAATATGTTTGTATATAACATGGAAAGTAGTTGAACTAATTGCCAAAGCTGTTAGAAATATTTCTTACTTCCTTTAAGCTAGGCTGTACTTCCTTTGGAGGACCAACCGCCCATTTAGGTTTTTTTCAAAATGAGTATGTGCAAAAGAGAGAATGGCTTACGGATAAAGAATATAGTAATTTAGTAGCGCTAAGTCACTTTCTTCCAGGTCCTGCATCAAGTCAGGTCGGAATGGGTATTGGTGTCCTACGTGGAGGACTTATAGGAAGTTTAGTTTCTTTTCTTGGGTTTACATTACCCTCTGTGTTGCTGTTAACGCTATTTGCCTATTTTTACAAGCATACAACGATGGACATGGGCTGGATTCATGGCTTGAAAATAGTTGCTGTCGCCATCGTTGCACAAGCAATTTGGGATATGTCCAAAAAATTAATACCAAGTATTGTACACTTGATGATCGCCATATTATCGCTTTTAACTGTTCTATTATGGGACAATCCGTTTGCACAAGTAATTGTCATAGCATTAGCTTGTTTAACAGGATCTCGCCTTTTTAAGCAAACAAAATTAAATACTGATGCTGCAAATAAAACTATGCCCATCTCTAAAGCGACAGGTGGATTGTTTCTCGCATTCTATGTCATACTACTGATGGCTTTACCGATAGCAAATACACTTTTTAAATCCGAATGGCTTATGATATTAGAAAAGTGTTATCTAGCAGGAGCTTTAGTATTTGGTGGTGGGCATGTAGTGTTGCCATTGCTAGAAACACAATTTGTACAAAGTGGCTTAATGAGTTCTACAGACTTTATAGCAGGGTATAGTCTTGCGCAGGCAGTGCCTGGTCCATTATTTACGTTTGCCTCCTATATTGGTATGGTCATTGCTGGATTACCAGGAGCAGTGGTAGCGACAGTGGGCATATTTCTACCGTCATTTCTTTTAATCATTGGAGCAATGCCCTTTTGGCTTTCTCTGCACGGTCATACAGCATTGAAAGGTGCAATGGTCGGAGCAAGTGCTGCGGTTGTTGGTATTTTAGCTAGCGCTTTTATTCATCCCATTGTGACGCAATCAATACAAAGTGGATTAGATTTTCTTTTAGCAGCCTTATTTATATGGCTGACCATGAAACGAGCCTGGTCACCTTACCTATTAGTAGTATTGGGGGTAGTCGTTGGACTTATATGTTACTAAAGTAAACTGTGGCATCGGAAATACGGCAATGTCTTGCCAAAGGTTTACTAGCTCGGTGCCAGGCACTCAAACAATTTAGTTTGCACGTAAAAAGTGTTAGATTGATGGCAGTCAATCTAACACTTTTTCTTTTTTGTCCTGGACGTTTTATATAAGCTCTTCTTTTTGAATCGCGAGTTTTTTCATATGATATTGCAACGATTGTCGGGAAATATTTAATTGTTTCGCAGCAGCTGATATATTTCCATCACACTGTTGTAGCACTTTTCGTATATACTGTTCTTCATTTGTATGCATAAGTGCTTTGAAAGGGCGTTTTTTAGATGGGGCCGCTTTTATTGAAATTTTATTTTTTAAATAACGTGGCAGCATATCTTCTGTAATATCGCTGTCAGAGCTCGCTTGAATTACAAGGTTTTCAATTAAGTGCTCCAGTTCACGTACATTGCCAGGCCAATCGTAAGCAACAAGAATTTGATAAAGGTCAGGCTTAATCGTGATATTTGCCTTCATATATTTCAGCACATTTTTATGTAAAAAATGCTGAATAAAGAAAAGGATATCCTCTGGTCTCTCACGTAACGGGGGGATATATATACTTGAATGGGCTATACGATAAAATAAGTCAAGCCGCATTCGCTCACCAGCAGTTAGTAGCTCTGGATCTTCATTGGATGCACTAAACACCGTACATTCAATAGGAATAAGTGTATTACTGCCCACTCGTCGAACAGCACGTTCTTGCAGGACACGCATTAATTTTGGTTGAAGCTCCATTGGTAATGAATTAATTTCATCTAGAAAAAGAGTGCCATCTTTGGCATATTCAAAAAGACCTTCTTGGTTGGTAGCACCAGTAAAAGCCCCTTTAACCGAGCCAAAGAGCGTGCTCTCTAACAATGTAGCAGGGATGGCAGCACAGTTTATGGCAACGAAGGGCTTTGTTACACGAGGGCTTAAATTATGCATGCTTTGGGCAAACAATTCTTTACCTGTGCCAGTTTCCCCAACTATTAATGTATCCGTATTATAATTAGCAATATTTTTCGCTTCAGATATTGTTTGAAGGAGCTCGTGACTGTTCCCTTTGATATCTTGAAATGTGTAAATCGTTCCATTATTCCGTTTGACTTCTTCAGGTACTTCCATTGTCTCACGTTTGGAATCCAATGTTTGTTGTAATTGATTTCGTAAGCTTTTTTCCGTATGGGTAATTGAAAAAACACCAATGGTTTTATTATCCTTTTGAATAGGGAACGAACTGTAACCTACAAATTTAGGTTCATTTTCTGAATAGGCATGTGCTCTATATTTCGTATAAATGGGTTTAGCTGTTTTTAAAATATGATTATGCTCTGATAGTCTACGATCTTGATAGTTATACGCATCCCACAGCTTCTTGCCAAGCATGTCCTCTTTTTTATGCTCCTCCATTTTAGCGAGTGCCTCATTGTAATAAATAATGTCCCCGTCTTCATTGCTCACAATAATCCCTTCATCTAAATGCTCTATAATTTCCTCTAGCACAAAAACTTTATTTTGTAAGGAATGCTGGAAATCTACTAAGTTTTCTACAGAAACAATATACAATTGCTCTGGAAAATAAAAAGGCTCTATTGTAAAAGATAGAAGCTGGTCTTGTATTTGCAATTGTTGCGGTTGATGCAAACTTGTCACGTCAATGGCAGCGAAGAAATCTATTGGCATATCAACTTGGATATTTAACGAGATACTTTCATTGAAATGCCACCATTTCACCTTGAATGATTTGTCTACTGCAATGATATTCGCGCCTAAAAAAGCTGTGTAACGCTGCAATTCGTTGTTCATACAAAAACCTACTTTCTCTCGTTATTTTGCATGCAAAATTTATCTGCTTTGCCCTTTATCGTATCACAATTATTTTCTGAATAAAAACAATATACAGAATATTAAAAGGTGCAAAATATATCTGCATACACTTTCCATTTCGTGACAATAACGACGATTGAATGCGAATGTACATCATTTGAGAAACAGCATGTATTCCACATTTTTAAAATTTTTTTGAGTGTTTTGGAAAGTTGGCACACTATTTGCATTATTAAAGTGTGTAGTCACAAAAAAGGAGGAATTTTCAATGACAAAACCAGAAATTTTATATTCAGTAAAAGCTCAGCGAGGAAATACATTACGATGCAAAGGATGGCGCCAAGAAGTTATTTTAAGAATGCTAGAAAATAATATGGAAAATGCCGAAAAACCTGAAGAGCTCGTGATTTACGGGGGGATTGGGAAGGCAGCTCGTAACTGGGAGTCCTACCATGCCATTGTAGATTCCTTAAAAAATTTAGAAGATGATGAAACGCTTGTTGTACAGTCGGGGATGCCAGTTGCTGTTTTTAAAACTCATAAATATGCACCAACTGTTGTTATGGCAACGACAAATATTATGAAAGCAGATTGGCCAACATTTTATGATTTACAAGAAAAGAACTTAACGATGTATGCCAATTATACAGCGGCACCTTGGGAATATATCGGTACACAAGGCGTTATTCAAGGTACATTTGAAACGCTTTCGGCAATTGCACGATTGCATTATAACGACTCACTTGTTGGGAAAATTTTATTGACTGCTGGTGCAGGCGGTATGGGTGGCAACCAGACACGTGCGATGACAATGCACGGAGGTGTCGCTATTTTATGTGATTCCAATATTGATATTATTAATCGTCGCATTGAAAAGGGCTTTATTGACATTGTTGTAGATTCTTTAGAAGAGGCGATTGAACTAGCAAAAACGAAAGCGGCTGCTGGCGAAGCTCTTGGTATAGCAGTAGTAGGGAATGCAGCAGATATTTTCGAAAAAACATTAGAAATTGGCTTTTTACCTGATATAGCAACTTCCATGACACCTGCCCATGACCCGATTGCCTATTTACCAGCTGGTTACAGTGTCGAAGAGGCTGACGCGCTACGTGATAAAGATCGTCTTGCATACTTAGAAAAAGCACGCCATACGATGGTTCGCGAGCTGAAGGCATTAATAGCTTTATTAGATAAAGGTGTACATTCGTTTGAATATGGCACAAGTATTCGTAAAGAGTGCATTGATGCTGGATTTGATGAGAAGGAGGCAAAGCGTTTGCCAGGATTTGTAGCAGAATATATCCGTCCATTATTCTGTGAGGGGCGTGGGCCTTTCCGTTGGATTTGCATGTCAGGCGAGGCAGAGGATTTACGCAAAATTGACGATATGATTTTAGAGAAGTTTAGTGATGATTTCCTTGTTACGCGCTGGATTAAGCTTGCGAAGGAGCATATTCCGATAGAAGCATTACCTGCTCGAATTTGTTATATGGGCTTTGGACAGCGTAAAAAGTTCGCATTGGAAGTTAACGATATGATTAGACGAGGGGAGTTAAGTGGCCCAGTTGCCTTCTCCCGCGATAATTTAGACTCTGGTTCCATTGTCAATCCAACATTTGAATCTGAAAATATGAAAGATGGCGGAGATTTAATTTCTGACTGGCCAGTATTAAATGGTTTATTAAATGCAGTTGGTATGTGTGACTTAATTGCGCTTCAAGCTAACTATTCAATGGGAGAGGCTGTGCATACAGGTGTGACGATGATTGCTGATGGAACAGAGGAATCGGATATGCGCTTAGAAGTAGCAATGACAGTGGATTCAGGTATTGGCGTTGTGCGACATGCACAAGCAGGTTATGAAACTGCAAAAGATGTAGCGAATGGGAAAGGAAAATTAACGGATGAAAGTATTCAAATCCCATTATGGTGGGAACCGACTGCAACTTTTGGTCCGAAAGATTTAGTAAAAGAAAAAGTGTAATGCATTTTTAGGAAAGAGGCCAGTGCAATAAACAATAAGAGATGCGGGCCTCTTGTTAGTTTAAAAGGAGGAATGTACATGAAAAAAGCTGATATGTCACCTGTGGATTTTGACAACTTTCTAGAAGGTGTATCGCATCAATATAAAAAATCAGCCATCTACAAATTTTTTGCTTTTAGCTTATTTGGTATTTTCATGTTCTTTATCTCTATCACCCTAAATGGTAAAAAAACAATACCACTTGATCATTTAGTGACATTTATTCGTACACAGTTTTCGTCAGCCATTGTTTACTATATTTTAATCATTGTTATTGCTGGCGCCGTTTATCCTTTTTATAAAAGAACGTGGAATCGATCGGTAGTAGAAATAGTAATCTCTCTATTAAAAATAATCGGTGCAATTGCCTCTATATTAGTTGTCTTTAAAGTTGGTCCGAGCTGGCTTTTAGCTGCAGATATGGGACCCTATTGGTATAACTCACTGCTTACACCAATCGGAGTATTAGTTCCAATTGGTGCCATATTTTTAGCTATGTTGGTAGGCTATGGATTGTTGGAGTTTATCGGTATTATAGTGCAGCCAATTATGCGGCCAATTTGGAAAACGCCTGGTCGATCGGCGATTGATGCGGTTGCCTCATTTGTCGGTAGCTATTCTATCGGTTTATTAATTACGAATCGCATTTATAAGGAAGGAAAATATACAACAAAAGAAGCGGTGATTATTGCTACTGGATTTTCGACCGTTTCAGTTACCTTTATGATTGTCGTTGCAAAAACACTAGGTCTAATGGATATTTGGAATCTTTATTTTTGGGTGACGTTTCTTGTGACATTTTTAGTAACAGCCATCAGTGTTCGGATTTGGCCTATTCGAAATATGAGTACGGACTATTACAACCAGATGGATGGGGATGTAGAGAAAATTGTAAAAGAAAAACGTTTGCAATGTGCATGGAGAGAGGCGTTACAAACAGCTGAGAATGCACCGAATCTGTGGCAAAGTATGAAGGACAATGTGAAAGATGGTTTAGTGATGGCTATGGGGATTTTACCAACAATTATGTCCATTGGCTTAATCGGTTTATGGCTTGTTAATAATACACCTATCTTTGATTATGCTGCTTACTTGTTTGTACCTATTACCTATTTACTGCAAATGACAGAGCCGTTAATAGTGGCAAAAGCGGCCGTCATTAATTTAATTGATATGTTTTTACCTTCACTTGTAGCTATAGATAGTGCTATAGAGACGCGATTTATTGTTGGAACTTTATCGATATCTGCCATTCTCTTTTTCTCTGCACTAATTCCTTGTATTCTATCAACGGAAATTCCCATTTCTTTAGGCAAGATGATTGCAGTATGGTTTGTACGAACGGTTTTAACGCTCATTATCGTCACGCCTATCGCCTATATACTTTTGTAAAGGAGTGGTCGTGTGTTAAAAAGACCAGACATGATTATTCAAAATGCAGCACAAATATTACCTTGTACAGGTGATAGCATGCAAGACTTTCAAGTGTTAACCAATCAGGCAATCGTTATAGATGGACAAAAAATTATCGATATTTGTAGCCATCAACAGCTTGAACAACGCTATGTAATGGATGCTACTAACAGTATTGATGCAAGTGGGAAAGTAGTGGCTCCTGGTTATATTGATGCACATACACATCTGGTGTTTCATGGTAGTCGAGTTGAAGAGTATGCCGCTAAACTTACTGGAAATATAGAAGAAAATTTAAAAAAGCTTGCTATTACGACAGGACCAAATCGAACAATCGAACTTACGCGAGATACTTCAGAGGAGGAGCTTTTCGAACAAGCGAAAAAACGAATATTGACGATGCTTAAGCATGGTACAACAACGGTAGAGAGTAAAAGTGGCTACGGTTTAACACTAGAAAGTGAGCTAAAAATTTTACGAGTAGGTCGACGCTTAAACGATCTTACTCCTCTTGATGTAGTCAATACATTTTTAGGAGCGCACGGGATTCCAGATCATTTAACAAAGGAACAATATGTGGATGAAATTGTTGAAGTGATGATTCCGCAAGTAGCTCAACATCATTTAGCAGAGTTTTGTGATGTTTGGTGTGATGAAGGCTATTTTACTGAGCTTGAATCCGAACGTATTTTACAAGCGGGCTTAGCACATGGATTATTACCTAAAATTCATGCGGATGCCTATTCGTATATCGGCGGTTCAGATTTAGCTGCGCGCATGAAAATGATTTCCATTGACCATCTCAATTACACACCAGAAGATGTTATGACACAACTAGCGAAGGCTGGAGTTGTCGGTGTATTAATGCCTGCATTAGATTTCGCTGTTGCCCATAAGAAACCATTTGAAGCGCGGAAAATGCTTGATAAAGGTATGCAAATAGCACTAGCAACAGATATGTGCCCTGCTTGTTATACGACTTCTATGTCCTTTGTAATTAATTTAGCATGTAGACTCTATCAATTTTCAGTAGAGGAAGCAATTAAGGCGGCGACAAAAATGGCTGCAAAGGCTCTAAATCTTACAGATCGAGGAACAATAGAAGTTGGTAAAATGGCAGATCTTCAAATATGGGATGTACCAAATTACAAGTATGTAGCATATGAACTTGGAACGAATATTGTAGAGACGGTTATTAAAAGCGGGCAAATTGTTATAAGTAATGGGACATGGGCAAAGGAAGGCACATTTAGTTAGAAGGGAGAATTAGTAATGACAATTGAATTTGCATCGAAAGCAGCGTCATATGTAAATGAAGAAAAGTTAGTACAATTATTTTTAGAAATGGCTAAAATTAATGGCCCAAGTAGTAAGGAGAGTCTAGTAGCAGCATTTTTAAAAGAGACATTACCAAAGCTTGGCTTTCAATTAACATTCGATGAAGCACATGAACATTTTAATGGTGAAGTTGGGAATCTAATTGCTTGGCATCCGGGAACGGATAATACGATTCCGCCATTATTTTTTTCTACACATATGGATACGGTGTTACCAACCGAGCACCTCAAACCTATTATCAAGGAAGGGATTATTTATTCAGATGGTACGACAATTTTAGGGGCGGATGATCGGGCGGCACTAGCTTCTTATATCGAAGCAATGCGCGCTATTATTGAAAGTGATGTCCCGCATGGTCCAATTGAATTCATTTTAACAGTAAATGAACAAGCAGGTTTAGTTGGTGCAAAATATATGGATTATAACAAGATTAAAAGTAAAAATGGATATATCTTTGATAGTAGCGGGGATGTTGGTCAAATCATTTTACAAGGTCCTTTCAGTAGTAGAATTTGGTTCACTGTGAAAGGCAATGCCGCCCATATAGCGCTCAATGCAGAGGCAGGAAATAATGCATTTATTATTGCTTCCGAAGGGTTGTTATCAATGGAGCTTGGAGAAATTGATAGTGAAACATTAGCAAATGTAGGGATTATAAGTGGTGGAGAACTAACTTCAATAATACCAGGTTCAGTGACGCTTGGTGGCGAAGTAAGAAGTTTTTCAAAGGAGAAGCTGGACGCACAATTGCAACATATGCAACTAGCGATGGAAAGAGCAGCACAGAAATTTCAGGGTACGGTCGAGGTTAACATTGAAGAAAAGTATTTGGGCTTTAATATTTCTGAGGAAGATGATCTTGTGAAAACGGTAAAAAAAGCGGCTGATAATATTTGCGTTTCATCCTATTTAACAAAAACATTAGGTGGCGCAGATACGAATGTATTAAATGAACATGGATTAACGTGTATTACGCTCGGAAACGGATTTCAGAATATTCACTCTTTTAGAGAAAATATTAGTATTGAAAACTTAGTTAATACGGGTAGATTAACTGCTGCATTAATTGAGCAGTGGTATGAACGCCATAAAAATTAAAGGAGGAGAGTGTTACATGTCAAGCACTTTAAATGTAGCGAAAGAAATAGAGCAAGTAGTGCCGCAAATTTTACAGTGGAGAAGATATTTACATGAAAACCCTGAACTGTCGTATGAAGAATATGCTACTGCAGATTTTGTGTACAATCAGTTAATCTCTTTTGGAAATTTAGTCGTAACGAGGCCGACAAAAACAAGTGTGTTAGCTGTTTTAAAGGGGACTTTACGAGGAGATTGTTTGGCATTCAGAGCAGATATGGATGCTTTGCCGATACAAGAAGAAGCAGATGTACCGTTCGCTTCTAAAGTAGCGGGTGTAATGCACGCTTGTGGTCATGATGGTCATACTGCAATGTTACTTGGCGCTGCTAAAATTTTATCTACGTTACAGCAATCTTTAAAAGGGGAAATTCGCTTCATCTTTCAACATGCTGAGGAATTATTTCCAGGAGGCGCTAAAGAGATGGTAGCAGCTGGTGTAGTGGATGGTGTTGATCGCATAATAGGATTGCATTTATTTTCTACGCTTCCAACAGGCAAAATAGGCATTTGTGCAGGCCCTTTTACAGCCAATTCAGATACGTTTGATTTAGAAATAATCGGAAAGGGAGGCCACTCCTCTCAGCCTCATGATTCTATTAATCCGATTTTAATAGGATCGCAAATTACAAATGTATTACACCATATCATTCCGCAAAAAGTGAATGCAGAAGAACGAGCGGTACTTGCGGTGACAGAGTTTCATGCGGGTAGCGCCAAAAATATTATCCCTGATCGCTTAGTAATAGGTGGAAGTGTCCGAACATTCTCGCAGCAAGTGAGAGAACGGATTGCCCAACAAATAGCCATGCAAGTTCAGCATACGGTTGCTGCACATGGTGCTGATTATAATTTTACGTACAATGATGGTTATTCATCAGTAATAAACGATGAACAATTAACTGCCGTAGTGGAAGGGGTTATCCAACAGCATTTTCCTTCCGATACCATTTTGCACATAGGGCCATTTATGGGCGGAGAAGATTTCTCGGCTTTTTTAACAAAAGTACCTGGTGTATTTATCGCGATTGGAGCAGCGTTTGATGATGAAACATTAAATTATCCTCATCATCATCCTAGATTTGCAGTAAATGAAGATTCATTAGCAATTGGATTAAAACTTTTTGTTCATTCAGCTTTAACATTAAATAGTTAAAGGGGAGATTAAATGGTTCAAGAACCTGTAATTGCAGCGATGATTATTTTAGGGCTCGTTGCGCTAGGAGAAATCATTTCCGTTATTAGTAAAGCAAGAGTGCCAATGCTTTTTGTGGCAATGATGGGCTATTTAATTTTGTTATGGCTAGGGATATTTCCGAAAGATTTGCTTGAAAACTCGACATTTTTAACGGTTGGCGCTTTATTAGGAACGGCACCTATTTTAGTTCATATGGGTACTTTAATTCCATTACGAATGATTCGCTCCCAATGGAAAGTAGTATTAATTGCAATAATGGGTATGTTTTTTGCTTCACTCTTTATTTTAACAATTGTGACCGTCCTTTTTGATTATCAAACTGCTGTTGCAGGTACGGGACCATTAAATGGGGGTATTATTGCGGTTTTAATTACATCTGAGGGGATAAAAGAATTGGGGTTTGTCAGCTTATTGACCATCCCTGCATTAATTATGGCTTTGCAGTCGTTAATTGGAATTCCACTAGCAAATTTATTGTTACGCAAACATGCAACTGTGATTAGTGAGCAAATAAAAAGCGGTTCGTATGTAGCCTCCAACACTGTTGCATTTGGGCAAGAAGATAATGATCAATTAATCGTTCCTAAAAAGTTTCAAACGCCTTTAGTATTACTGTTTATGTTGTTTATTGGTGGGGCGCTAGCCGTAGTTTTAGCCAAATTAACTGGAATTCCGTATAGCTTATGGGCGTTGGCGATAGGTATTATCGGTCGGTTAGTGAAATTTTATCCTGAACGTGTTATGGAGAAATCAAATAGTTTTACCGTTGGGATGGCAGGAATTATTTTCATCGTTATTGGGATGATGAACGATATTACATTTGAGATGTTTATTGATAAATTACCTGCTGTATTAACAATTCTTTTCGTAGGAGTAACTGGCATTTTATTAGGGGGGTTACTAGGATCTAAGTTATTAAAGGTGAATCCTTTTCTTGGGATTCCAGTTGCATTAACGTCTACATTCGGCTTTCCAGGTGATTACATTGTATGTGAGGAAGTCAGTAGAAGCATTGGTAAAACGGAAGAAGAGCAAAGAAAAATCTTTAATGAAATTTTAACACCAATGCTCGTTGGAGGGTTTACGACGGTAACCTTGGGAAGTGTTATTATTGCAAGTATTTTGATTAAAACAATATAAAACAGACAGTGGGGATGTAGATGTTAGATAATCCTGTTTTAATCTCAGTCATTGTGTTATCCATTTTAAGTTTATGTGGTATTCACGTATTATTTGCTTTATTAATTGCGGCTATTGTTGCAGGGCTTGTTGCTGGTTTATCGCTCTCTGAATCACTTTCAATTTTTATTGGTGGAATGGGAGGTCAATCTGAGACGGCATTAAGTTATATATTGTTAGGAATCTTTGCGGCATTAATTGCGCATTCTGGTTTAGCAAACATTCTGATACAAAAATTATTGTCACTCGAAAAGCCTAATAAATACATTTTAATCTTTGCGTTGGCAATCATTGCGTGTTTATCAGGAACACTGATTCCCGTACATATTGCCTTTATTCCAATATTGATACCACCACTTTTATTTTTCTTTAATCAATTAAAAATGGATCGTCGTGCATTAGCATCAGCGCTAACATTTGGCTTAAAAATGCCCTACTTGTGGATTCCTGTTGGCTATGGATTAATATTTCAAGGAATTATTGCTAATGAGATGACAGCCAATGGCATGGCCATTGTTCAAAGCCAAATACCAAAAGCAATGGCTATTCCTGCTATTGGTATGTTCGTTGGTTTAGCGATTGCTGTATTTGTTTCCTACAGAAAACCGCGAGAGTATAAGCAACTAGAAGAGGATATTAAAGACTATGAGCAAGCAAAATTAGAAAATAAAAAGGCATCCTTGGATACGAAAGGATGGATAGCGATCGTTGCCATTTTTGTAGCACTGGGCATTCAATTATCATTAAGCTCATTAGTATTAGGCGCATTATCAGGCATTATCATTATGTTTATAGGCCGTGTAGTGTTTATTAAGGATAGTGAAGAAGTGGTCCAAAATGGCGTCAAACTAATGGGGGTTATTGCTTTTATTATGCTAATTGCCTCAGGCTATGCAACGATTTTAAAAGAAACAAATGCTATTACGGAGCTTGTAGAGGCAATGACTGGTATGACAGGACAAAGCAAACTTATAACAGCTATCCTTTTATTATTTATCGGTTTACTAGTAACAATGGGGATTGGCACATCTTTTGGCACCATTCCTATTTTAGCTGTAGTGTTCGTGCCGTTATGTGCGGCAGTTGGGTTTAGTGCGCTTGCAACAGCTGCGCTAATTGGAACAGCAGGTGCATTAGGGGATGCGGGTTCCCCTGCCTCTGATAGTACATTAGGTCCGACATCAGGGTTGAATGCAGATGGACAGCACAATCATATTTGGGATACTTGTGTACCTACATTCTTACATTATAATATCCCTTTATTTATTTTTGGCATAATCGCTGCAATGGTTTTATAGAAAAAAAGTCGTAACAATCAAAGGGGTGGAGTTCTAGATGGAAGTTATTCAGTTGGATGGTCATACATTGACGATAACGCAAATTGATCAAATAGCGAGGGGGCATGCTCAAGTTGCCATTGCACCAAGCGCTTTAGAAAGAGTGCAAGCAAGCCGTGCTCGAATTGAACAAAGATTAGCGGATGGACATACTATTTATGGTGTAAATACTGGCTTTGGGAAACTAAGTGATGTCCAAATTGCCGACGAGGATAATGAATTATTACAATTAAATTTGCTACGTGCTGACGCGGTTGGTGTAGGGGTGCCATTGGAAACAGCAATTGTTCGTTCAATGATGGTTTTACGTGCCAATGCTTTAGCGAAAGGATACTCTGGCATACGGCAAGCAACACTTCAATTACTAGTGGATTTAATTAATCATCATGTTCATCCTATTGTCCCTTCCCAAGGATCTGTTGGAGCAAGTGGTGATTTAGCCCCCCTGTCACATATCGCATTAGTGTTGATTGGAGAGGGCAAGGCAGAAGTAAATGGACATGTTATGTCAGGGCAGGAAGCATTAGCAAAAGTGGGGTTAACAGCTGTCCGACTGCAAGCGAAAGAAGGACTTGCATTAATAAATGGGACACAGGCGATGACTGGCATAGGGGTAATGACAATTAAAGAAGCGGAACGTCTTGGCTATATAGCAGATATGGCAGCCTGTCTCACAATGGAAGCGTTACAGGGCATTATTTCTGCATTTGATGCTGATTTATTGGCTGTGCGCCCTCATGCTGAACTTGCTACGGTTGGTAATCGAATTCGAAAGTGGTTAACTGGTAGTCAAAGGATAACGACGCAAGGTGCAGTCAGTATGCAAGATGCCTATTCAATACGTTGTGTGCCGCAAGTTCATGGTGCATCTTGGCAATGTTTTGATTATGTCCAGCAACGTTTGCAGACGGAAATCAATGCAACGACAGATAACCCGATTGTATTAGAAAATGGTGAGGTGTTATCTGGTGGTCATTTCCACGGGCAGCCGATTGCACTTGCAATGGATTTTTTAAAAGTAGGCGTAGCAGAGTGGGCGAATATTTCTGAGCGAAGAACGGAACGTTTAGTGAATCCTCAATTAAGTGGATTATCACCATTTTTAGCAACAGATCCAGGACTTGAATGTGGTTTAATGGTCGTACAATATGTTGCAGCATCTCTTGTTTCTGAGAACAAAGTACTTGCGCATCCATCGAGTGTCGATTCTATTCCTACCTCTGGCAATCAAGAGGATCATGTCAGTATGGGGACAACTGCGGCAAGGCAAGCACGACAAATTGTGCATAATAGTGCACGGGTGCTTGCCATTGAATTAATCGCCGCTTCTCAAGCTATTTATTTAGAGCAAGCAGAAGAGCAATTAGCACCTACAACACGTAAATATTTAAATATCATACGTTCGTTTTGCCCACCATTAGAAGGGGACAAAGCGATTGGTGAAGAAACAGAGGCACTGGCAAACTATTTATTAAATAGTAATGATATTTTAACGATTGGGTAGAAATTGTTTGAGTGCCTAGCGCTTAGGATTTAAAGAATATAAATAATTCAAACAAAATTATATTAAAAAGAACTATAACGCCAATAATTATTAATACACTCTATGTAGCAATATCTAGAATAAGATTATTGTTATTAATATTATCATTGCAATAAGTATTTCTATATAACCTTTTTTTCTAACATTCATTAAATCAGCTCCTAAACTAATTTAAGTTGATATTATATTGGGCATTCTGTTCAACTTAAAGCTTTGCTTTATAGTTGAAGCATAAAACCCTCAGTTAGAAGTCATTTAATATTTATGAAATTTTATATGTTACCCTTGAACATTACCACTGAAATAGAAATCAAAGCATCGAAAATAAAGAGAGTACGGGAACGTTTTTCGTTCTCGTACTCTCTCATTCGTTTTTGTTTCGAAAGTACTTCGAACGTTACGTGTTGAGTGAACCATTATAATTCCTTACGTTTGCTCGCTGCTTGTATTCCTAGTTCCTCGCGATACTTGCTGATCGTGCGTCTCGCAATTTGAATTTGATGGGAGTTTGCTAGTATTTCAGCAATCTTTTGATCAGATAATGGCTTTTGTTTATTTTCTGCTGTAATAATATTTTTGACCATTTCCAAAATGGAAGTTTGAGAATGTTGCGCTTGCATATTGTCAATTTTTGAAGAAAATAAATCTTTCCATAAATACGTTCCAGCAGGTGTTTGAATACGTTTGTTGCGAATTGCTCGGCTTACTGTTGAAACATGCATATCGATTTTCGTTGCGACATCTTGTAGGGTAAGCGGTTTCAAAGAAGAGAAACCATGAATGAAAAATGCTTGCTGATGCTCTAAAACTACAGACATTATTTGAATAATTGTTTGTCGACGTTGCTGTAAGCTATGTATAAGCCAGTTATAATGCTTGAAATGTTGTTTTACATATTTTTGCTCAGATTGAGGTAAAAAAGAAGTGATGTTTTTATAGCTTTCATCGAGTTGAACTATCGGTAATGAGCCATCATTTAAACTAAAGTGTAATGTCCCGTCTTCAAGAAAAACGATAATGTCAGGAGTGACATACAACGTATCATTCTCTTGGCTCAACGTACAAGGTACTGGTGTTAGTTGTTGTAGCCGATGAATGCAATTTGATAATTGTTCCTTTGATAGCTGCAGCGATTTCTGTAGAGCTAGGAATTTTCGTTCGGCTAACAGAGATAAACCGCTTTGGATAAGCTGTTGTAAATCAAAGTCTTTCTCTTCAATTTGCAACAAAAGACATTCTTGCAAATTACGTGCACCTACTCCAGCTGGACCAATTTGCTGTAATAATTGAATGGCGCGATTATGCTGTTGTACTGAAAGATGGCCAATCTGTAGTGGCGAATACCCTTTATGATCTAAGTGCATAATTACTGTTTGGGTAAGTCGTATATCTTCCCCCTCAAAAGTGAGTGCAGCTAATTGTAATAACTCCTCACGATAGTTTGGTTCCGCCCTCTTTGTATAAAATTCGTTGGGCATAGTTGAAGCAGAGTTATAGGTAGCACTAAAAACTCTCTCCTGAAAAGTTGGCGATTGTAGATCAATTAATGGATTTTCTAATTGTTGTTCATAAAGAAATTGCTCTAATTCATAGGCATTGTATTGTAGTAATTCAATAGACTGCTGTAATTGAGGTGTCATCATCACTTTCTGTTGTTGTTGTAGCTTTAAATTCGGGTCCATTATGATTCCTCCTGTCTATCACTTTTTCTTATCATATCATATAACTGAGTGAATTTTCAGAAAAATATCAACTATATACTAGTTTTTCTGTATTACTTTTAGAAGATTAATTTACATAAAAAAGAACGGCATAATGCCGTTCTATCAAAATAATTTTCATTTAATATAAAGCACCGATTTTAGAGATGCTTACTGTAAAATTAGTCGTAAATGGGATAACGACACCTTGGTAAGTATAGTTGCCAGCAAAGAGGCGAAATGAAAGTTCTATAGAACATGGAGCACGGACAATTCAAGTTATGATGAGAATTTTGAAAGACAAAATAACGATTAAATCATCGTAAATTTAACAAGTTCTCCAGGTTTAAAGGTACTAAGCTAAAACCTCTCCTAAAATGTCGGAATAGGTGAAATAATCTATATATATTTTAAGTTGTTCGATAAATTGGGTCAATTTTTATGTTATGAATAAAAAAGTAATCCTTATAATTGTAAAAAAGGTTTGTTTCGTACTAATTTAATAGTAAAATAATGGTAAAAAGAGAGTGTGTATGAAAAATTGAGAATATTTGTTTTATCATTATGTATTCTGTCTGTCATTGTTATTGCATGCCAATCAAATGAAAGTGTAAATATTTCAAAGGTCAGTATCTCTAAATCAAGTGGTTTCGGTAAAGTGAATGCTAATTTTTTTGGAGAATATGAAGATAATAATACGCTAGATATATTTAACAATGCCTTCGCCAGCGCTGTAAAGAGAGAGGGGATAGTAGATATGACTGAGCCTGAATTTGATTTAAAGGTCATTTATACAGATGGAACTAAGCAAGATTATCATCTATGGCTAGGGGAAAAAGGACAAAAAAGTGCCTTAATGAAGGTGGATGATACACACGTTACTTATGCCATCCCAGAAGAAATAACAGATCAGTTAATTAATCTTCTTAAATAATATTTTACTCCAAAGCTTTTGCTAGGAGGTCTTTTCTTTTATTCGAAAGGTCTTTAAAGCTACCATTAATGGATTCTTTCTATATAATACAATTCAATGAGTTCACATATTATTGATAGTTTATTGTCAATTTGTACTAACTCGTTTTTACTGTCGTTCATGTATCTGGATGGATTCATGGCGTTCTCCATAACGTTTGTTTATAATGGGGAAATGGAAAAACTCAACTAGAAAGAAGGGATAGCTATGGCACGAGGTGTTTACATTCATATTCCTTTTTGTCATCAAATCTGCAACTATTGCGATTTCAATAAGTTTTACTTTAAAAATCAACCTGTAGATGAATATATCGAAACGCTAGGCAAGGAGATGGCGCTTGCGACGGAAAAATATCCACATAGTTTTACCCAAATAGAAACGATTTTTCTGGGTGGAGGCACACCAACTGCTTTATCTCCAGATCAATTGACAAGGCTGCTCAAACTGATTCGCACGTATATTCCGATGGACAGTGTGACAGAATTTACATCAGAGGCAAATCCAGATGAACTATCTGAGGCAAAAATGCATGCCCTGTTTAATGGAGGCGTCAATCGATTAAGCATGGGCGTGCAATCATTCGATCAAGAATTATTAAAAAAAATTGGCCGCACACATAGCAATGCACATGTCTATGACACAATTGCACTTGCAAAAAAAGTTGGTTTTAAAAATGTAAGCATCGATTTAATGTATGGCTTGCCAGGCCAAACAATGGAGCAATGGAAGGATACACTAGAAAAAGCGTTCGCACTTGACCTTCCGCATTTTTCAGCGTACTCCCTTATAGTGGAACCAAAGACGATTTTTTATAACCAATATGCAAAAGGGAAGTTAAGTTTACCGACGGAAGATATAGAAGCAGATATGTATGATGTCCTCATGCAAGAGATGCAATCGCATGGCCTTCTGCAATATGAAATTAGCAATTTTGCAAAGACTGATTATGCTTCGACTCATAATAAAATCTATTGGGAAAATGATGAATATGCTGGTTTTGGTGCAGGCGCACATGGCTATATAAATGGTGTACGCTATTCAAATCATGGTCCTTTAAAAAAATATATGGATGCTGTAAGTGCAGGGGATTTGCCTATTATGCAGGACCATGTGGTGACTGAGACTGAACAGCGAGAAGAGCAAATGTTTTTAGGACTGCGTAAAACGGAAGGGATTGCGCACGCTATATATGAAGAAAGATTTAAAGAGCCGATGATGAATCGCTATGGACAAGTTATAGATAAATTAGTATTAGAAGGTCTATTAGAGCATGATAAAGTAGGTATTCGTCTTACGCGCAAGGGGCGTTTTGTTGGAAATGAAGTTTTTCAACAATTTTTACTAGAAGATTGAGCGATATCGTTGACAGAAAATGTGGGATTTGATAACTTAATAATAGTATTAGCACTCCTCTTGGTTGAGTGCTAACAGAGGTGATAATCATGCTAACAAATCGGCAATTACAGATATTGCAAGTAATCGTAGATGATTTTATTATGTCTGCACAGCCGGTAGGTTCTCGCCAAATCTCAAAAAAACATGAGATTACATTTAGTCCAGCCACTATTAGAAACGAAATGGCGGATTTAGAGGAATTAGGTTTCTTAGAAAAAACACATACTTCCTCTGGTCGAGTGCCTTCGGAAAAGGGGTATAGATTTTATGTAGATCATTTGTTGAGTCCACAGGGCATTAATTCTAGGGATATTCAGCAGATTCAATCGATTTTCAATGAACGTCTAGTAGAAGTAGAGCACATTATCCGAAAATCAGCCAATATTTTATCAGAGCTGACATCGTATACATCGATTCTTTTAGGACCAGATGTCCAAAGACATCGAGTAAAACGTTTTTCTATTGTGCCACTCTCAAGTGATGCTGCAGTAGCGATTATCGTAACGAATAACGGTCATGTTGAGAATCGCATGTTTAGTTTACCACCTAATTTTACCGCTGCTGATTTAGAAAAAATGGTTAACATTTTAAATGAACGCTTAGTTGGCGTTTCATTAGATGAAATCCACAAGAAATTGGAAATTGAAATACCCGCCATTTTACAACAACATGTGCGATCTGCGGATGATTTTATCCATTCGCTCGTTTCAGCTACAATGCAAAATTCAGAAAGTAAAATTTTCTATGGTGGCAAGACAAATATGTTCAACCAGCCGGAATTTCACGATTTAAATAAAGTCCGAATGATACTGGACTTAATGGAAACGACTAGCCAAGTGCAGTCGCTCTTCCATCCGAACGAATCGGGTATTCATATTCGTATTGGCTCGGAAAATAAGCAGTTAGAAATGGAAAACTGTAGTGTCATAACAACGACTTATTCAATAGGTGATGATCAACAAGGAGCCATTGCAATTATTGGTCCAACACGCATGGATTACAAGCGTGTGGTTGCTTTGCTTGAAGTAATGCGCATGGATTTAACCCAAGCCTTTACGAAGAATCGTAGTGATTGATAATGAGGAGGATTTAAGTGACTGAAACAACTGAAAACAAAGATCTTGTACAAGAAAATGTACAAGCTGAAAACGAATCAACTGTCGAGCAAACAGAAACACAAGAAGTAGAACTAACAGTGGAAGAGCAGTATGAAGCAAAGCTAGCAGAGTTGCAAGCAAAGCTAGATGACGAGGAAAATCGTCACCTACGCTTACGTGCAGACTTCGATAATTTACGTCGTCGTTCTCAGCTTGATCGCGAGGCTGCCGAAAAATATCGTGCACAAAATCTATTATCGGATTTACTGCCGGTATTAGATAATTTTGAACGTGCTTTGCAAATTGAACCGACTTCTGAGGAAGCAGTATCAATCGTAAAGGGCATCGAAATGGTCTACCGCTCACTATTGGAAGCAACAGAAAAAGAAGGCTTACAAGTTATTAAGGCAGAAGGGGAACAGTTTGATCCAAACGTCCACCAAGCTGTTATGCAAGAACAAGATAGTGAAAAAGAACAAGGTGTAGTGTTACGTGAGCTGCAAAAAGGGTATCTTTTAAAAGATCGCGTATTACGCCCAACGATGGTATCTGTAAACGAATAGTCAAAGCATTAAGCAAAAATATTTTAGTTAATTAACGCAAATTTGCGTTTTAATAATAGGAGGAAATTTTACTATGAGCAAAATTATCGGTATTGACTTAGGAACAACAAACTCTTGTGTATCTGTACTTGAAGGCGGAGAACCAAAAGTTATTCCAAATCCAGAAGGAAATCGTACTACACCATCTGTAGTAGCATTTAAAAATGGTGAAAAACAAGTTGGTGAAGTAGCAAAACGCCAATCAGTGACAAATCCAAACACAATTATTTCAATCAAATCAAAAATGGGTACAGCTGAAAAAGTGAAAGTGGAAGAAAAAGAATACACACCACAAGAAGTTTCAGCAATGATTCTTCAATACTTAAAAGGTTATGCAGAAGATTACTTAGGTGAAAAAGTAACAAAAGCAGTAATTACTGTACCTGCTTACTTTAACGATGCGCAACGTCAAGCGACAAAAGACGCTGGTAAAATTGCTGGTCTTGAAGTAGAGCGTATTATTAACGAACCAACAGCTGCTGCACTTGCTTATGGTTTAGACAAACAAGATGTAGACCAAAAAGTTTTAGTATTCGACCTTGGTGGTGGTACATTCGACGTTTCTATTCTTGAATTAGGCGACGGTGTATTCGAAGTATTAGCGACAGCTGGTGACAACAAACTTGGTGGGGACGATTTCGATGATGCGGTAATCGAATATTTAGTAGCTGAATTCAAAAAAGAAAACGGCATCGACCTTTCTAAAGATAAAATGGCTATGCAACGTCTGAAAGATGCTGCTGAAAAAGCGAAAAAAGATTTATCAGGTGTAACTTCAACACAAATTTCTTTACCATTCATTACAGCTGGTGAAGCAGGTCCATTACACTTAGAAATCTCTTTAACTCGTGCGAAATTCGATGAAATTACATTACCATTAGTAAACCGTACGGTAGGTCCAGTACGTCAAGCTTTATCTGATGCAGGCCTATCAACTTCTGAAATTGACCAAGTTATTTTAGTTGGTGGTTCTACTCGTATTCCTGCAGTACAAGAAGCTGTACGTAAAGAAACTGGTAAAGAGCCTCACCGTGGTGTTAACCCTGACGAAGTAGTAGCGATGGGTGCTGCAGTTCAAGGTGGCGTATTAACTGGTGACGTAAAAGACGTAGTATTACTTGATGTAACACCTCTTTCATTAGGTATTGAAACAATGGGTGGCGTGTTCACAAAATTAATCGATCGTAACACAACAATTCCTACATCTAAATCACAAGTATTCTCAACTGCGGCTGATAACCAACCAGCAGTAGATATTCACGTATTGCAAGGTGAACGTTCTATGGCAGCGGATAACAAAACATTAGGTCGCTTCCAATTAGCGGATATCCCACCAGCACCACGTGGTATTCCACAAATCGAAGTTACATTTGATATCGATAAAAATGGTATCGTTTCGGTTAAAGCGAAAGATTTAGGTACAAATAAAGAGCAAACAATTGTAATTCAATCTGATTCTGGTTTATCAGACGATGAAATCGAACGCATGGTAAAAGACGCTGAAGCGAATGCAGAAGCCGATGCAAAACGTAAAGAAGAAGCAGATCTTCGCAACGAAGCGGACCAATTAGTGTTCCAAGTTGATAAAACAATTGCTGACTTAGGTGAGCAAATTACAGAAGATGAGAAAAAATCTGTAGAAGATGCTCGTGATGAACTTAAAAAAGCGCTTGAAGCTGGCGAATTAGAAGGTATTAAAGCAGCGAAAGAAAAATTAGAAGGCGTATTACAGCCTCTAGTAATGAAAGTATACGAACAAGCGGCAGCTGCAGCACAAGCAGCTCAAGGTGGCGAGGCAGGTCCAGATGCTGGAGCTGATAAAAAAGACGACATCGTAGACGCTGACTTTGAAGAAGTAAAAGACGACAAATAAGAAATTATCAACATAACAGTAAAGTGAAGAAGCCAAAGACCGCTTGCGGCTTTGGCTTTTCTCTTTCTATACAATTATTTCTTGAGTTTGAATAGACGAAATTGAAGTAGCAAGGGCTTGTCAATTCGACTATGAAGCTTAGAAATATGGATAGAAAAGTGAAAATTATGGCGAAAATAGAGGCAGTTTTTTAGACTGCATGTTACAATAGATTTTATGCAAAAAGAGCGGAGTGTGAATCATGGAGAAACGCGATTATTACGAGGTGCTTGGTTTAACGAAATCGGCTTCTAAAGATGACATTAAAAAGGCATACCGTAAATTATCAAAACAATACCATCCTGATCTAAATAAAGAGCCAGGTGCAGATGAAAAATTCAAAGAAATTGCTGAAGCTTATGAAGTATTAAGTGACGATCAGAAAAAAGCGCGCTACGACCAATTTGGACACGAAGATCCAAATGCAGGTTTTGGAGGCGGCGGTTTCGGAGGCGGCGGCTTTGGCGGCTTCGAGGATATTTTCAGTTCATTCTTTGGCGGTGGTGGACGCCGACAAGACCCGAATGCACCACGTAAAGGTGACGATCTGCAATACCGTATGAATATTAAATTTGAGGAAGCGATTTTTGGGAAAGAAACAGAAATTGAAATTCCTAAAGACGAAACATGTGAAACATGTCATGGTTCTGGTGCAAAACCAGGTACAACTCCTGAAACATGTTCTACTTGTAAAGGTGCAGGACAAATTAATCAGGCTGTTGATACACCATTTGGCCGCATGATGAATCGTCGTACTTGTACGACATGTCACGGAACAGGTAAAATTATTAAAGAAAAATGTTCAACTTGTCGCGGTGAAGGTAAAGTTCAAAAACGTAAAAAAATTAAAGTGTCCATTCCTGCAGGGGTTGATGATGGTCAACAAATTCGTGTAACAGGTCAAGGTGAACCAGGTATTAACGGTGGTCCAGCTGGTGACTTATACATTATGTTCCGCGTTCAAGGGCACAATGAATTCGAACGCGATGGCGATGATATTTACTACGAATTAAAATTAACATTCCCTCAGGCAGCATTAGGGGATGAAATTGAGGTACCTACTGTACATGGTAAAGTGAAATTACGTATTCCAGCGGGTACACAATCAGGTGCACAATTCCGCTTGAAAGATAAAGGTGTAAAAAATGTTCATGGTTATGGAACAGGTAACCAATATGTAACTGTTAGAGTTATGACGCCAGAAAAATTAACAGAGAAACAAAAACAATTACTACGTGAATTTGCAGAAATTAGTGGCGATATTCCAGAAGAACAAGGAAGCTCACTATTTGATAAAATCAAGAAAAAATTCCAAGGTGAATAATTAGAGGAGCTGAAGAGCTACGTGAAGTGGTCAGAATTATCCATTCATACAAAAAATGAAGCGGTGGAAGCAATTTCAAATATTTTGCATGAAGCAGGAGCTAGCGGTGTTGTAATTGAGGATTCAGCTGAATTCGCGAAGCCACGTGAAGATCAGTATGGTGAGATTTACGCGCTAAATGAAGATGATTTTCCAAAAGAGGGCGTTATCGTTAAAGCTTACTTATCAGAGTCTAGCTTTTTAAATGAAACAGTTGAAGAAATCAAGGCAGCGATTACGAATTTAACGAATTTCAACATTGATATCGGAGAAAATGTTGTTTCGATTGTAGAAGTGAACGAGGAAGATTGGGCGACAGCGTGGAAACAATACTATCACCCAGTTAAAATTTCGGAACGTTTTACAATTGTACCGACATGGGAAGACTATACACCAGTTTCAACGGATGAATTAATCATTGAGTTAGATCCTGGTATGGCATTCGGTACAGGAACACACCCAACAACGGTTATGTGCTTACAAGGTCTTGAGAAAGTCGTAAAAGAAGGCGACACGGTTGTCGATATTGGCACAGGCTCTGGTGTTCTTTCGATTGGTGCAGCAATGCTTGGCGCAAAAAGTGTGCATGCACTAGATTTAGATGAAGTGGCTGTACGTTCTGCCCAAGAAAATGTTGCGTTAAATAAAGTAAGCGATAAAGTTGAAGTTTTCCACGGTAACTTATTAGATACTGTGAAAGAGCCAGCTGATGTTGTAGTTGCAAACATTTTAGCAGAGATTATTATGTCCTTTACTGACGATGCATTTACAATTGTTAAACCAGGCGGATTATATGTCACTTCAGGCATCATCGGAGCGAAACGAGATGATGTGAAAGCAGCACTTGAAGCTTCAGGCTTTGTTATTGAAGAAGTATTATTAATGGAAGATTGGGTAGCAATTATCGCTCGTCGACCACAATAAATTGACCAAGGAAGCGCCAAATCGTGAGCCGAGTGCTTACGGCTTGGCGTTTTCATTATCAGAAAGGAGTATTAGCTATGCAACGTTATTTCATCGATACATCCATTGATTCAGCACGCATTACGGGTGAAGATGCGCGACATATCATGCGTGTTATGCGCATGAAAGAAGGTGCGGAGATTATCGTCGTTGCACAAGACACAGCTTATATTTGCACAATTACTGCATTTGAAGAGGATGATGTCATTGTGCATGCGACGGGACGAACAATTCCATCGCCTGAGCTTCCTGTTCGTGTAACAGTTGCTTGTGGGCTGCCTAAAGGTGATAAATTAGAACTCATTACACAAAAAGCGACTGAGCTTGGTATGTATGCCTTGTTGCCATTTGAAGCGGAGCGATCAATTGTAAAATGGGATGTCAAAAAGGGTGCGAAAAAACAGGAGCGCTTGCAAAAAATTGCAAAAGAGGCAGCGGAGCAATCACATCGCACACACATACCCGAAATATACGAGCCAATAAAGTTTACACAGCTTGTATCGCGTATGAACGATTTTGACGCTATATTTATTGCAGATGAAGAGGATGCAAAGGCAGAAAAACGCACAAGGTTTGCGGATAAGCTAAAAAACGTGTATGATAAGGAGTCGAAATCAATCCTTATTATCTTCGGTCCAGAAGGTGGTATTGCGCGAAAAGAAGCTGATATGTTAAAGCAAGCTGGCGCGCAAACAATGTCTCTTGGTCCAAGAATTTTACGTGCAGAAACAGCGCCACTTTATGCGCTATCTGCAATATCATATGAATTTGAATGAAAGAGGTGTTTAGCCTTGTCAAAAGTGGCTTTTCACACACTTGGCTGTAAAGTAAATCACTATGAAACAGAGGCTATTTGGCAACTGTTTAAAGAAGATGGTTACGATCGTACGGAGTTTGATCATCAGGCTGACGTTTATGTCATTAATACATGTACAGTAACAAATACGGGCGATAAAAAATCGCGTCAAGTTATTCGTCGAGCTGTCCGTCAAAATCCAGATGCGGTTATTTGTGTTACAGGCTGTTATGCGCAAACGTCCCCAGCTGAAATTATGGCGATTCCTGGTGTAGATATTGTTGTAGGAACACAGGATCGTACAAAATTACTTGGCTATATTGAGCAATATCGTAACGAGCGTCAACCAATTAACGCTGTACGCAACATTATGAAAAATCGTGTATATGAAGAATTAGATGTGCCAGCATTTACAGACCGAACACGTGCATCATTAAAAATCCAAGAAGGCTGTAATAACTTCTGTACATTTTGCATTATTCCTTGGGCGCGTGGTTTAATGCGCTCACGTGATCCACAGGAAGTACTAAATCAAGCACAACAATTAGTCGATGCTGGTTACCTTGAAATCGTACTAACAGGGATTCATACAGGTGGTTATGGACAAGACTTGAAAGATTATAACCTTGCTCAATTGTTACGTGATTTAGAGGCGAATGTAAAAGGATTAAAACGTTTACGTATTTCTTCTATTGAAGCTAGCCAACTAACAGATGAAGTCATCGATGTTTTACGTGAGTCAAACATTGTTGTTAATCATCTACACATTCCGATTCAATCAGGTTCGGATACAGTATTAAAACGTATGCGTCGTAAATACACGATGGCATTTTTCGGCGAACGCTTAACAAAATTACATGAAGCATTACCGAACTTAGCTGTTACTTCTGACGTCATCGTTGGTTTCCCAGGTGAGACAGAAGAAGAATTTATGGAAACGTATAACTTTATTCGTGACCATAAATTTTCAGAGTTACATGTGTTCCCATTCTCTCCTCGTACAGGCACACCTGCAGCCCGTATGGAAGACCAAATCGATGAGGACATTAAAAATGAGCGCGTTCACCGCCTAATCGCTTTAAATGACCAACTTGCGAAGGAATATGCTTCTCGCTTCGAAAATGAAGTATTAGAAGTAATACCTGAAGAATTTGTTCATGATGGTAGTGAGGAAGAGGGCTTATTAACGGGTTACACAGACAACTACTTAAAAGTAGTTTTTGAAGGTCCTGAAAACCTGATTGGTCAACTTGTAAAGGTCAAAATTACACAAGCGGGCTACCCTCACTCTAAAGGGCAGTTTGTACGCTTATTAGAAACTGTAAAATAATAGCCTAAGGATTGTCTATCTATTGATGATAGACAATCCTTTTTTTATTGATAATATTACCCTTAAACGGGCATGCTAAAGACTATGACAAATTAAAAACCATTGTGTAATAACTTAAGACATTAGACGGAAACGTGAAAACATGGTATTATTCCAGAGAGGTACGGACAACTTAAGTTAGAAGGAGTGCTTGTTAAATGACAACAAATTATGCAAATATGATTGATCACACTTTATTAAAGGCTGAGGCGACGAAAGAACAAATTGAAAAGCTATGTGCAGAGGCAAAAGAATTCGGCTTTGCATCTGTTTGCGTAAACCCAACGTGGGTGAAATATTGTAGCGAGCTATTACAAAACTCAGATGTTTTAGTATGTACGGTTATTGGTTTCCCATTAGGCGCTAATACACCAGCTGTAAAAGCATTTGAGGCAAAAGATGCGATTGCTAATGGCGCACAAGAAGTGGATATGGTCATCAATATTGGCGCTTTAAAAGATCAAAACTTCGAACAAGTACAAGCGGATATTGCGGCAGTAGTAGAAGCGGCAAAAGGCAGTGCGATTGTAAAAGTAATTATCGAAACTTGCCTACTAACTGAAGAAGAAAAAGTAAAAGCTTGTGAACTGTCTGTAGCAGCTGGCGCAGATTACGTGAAAACGTCAACAGGCTTCTCTACTGGTGGAGCAACAGCAGAGGACATAGCGTTAATGCGTAAAACAGTAGGACCTGAGCTAGGTGTGAAAGCTTCTGGTGGGGTTCGTAGCTTGGAAGATATGCAAAAAATGGTTGAAGCTGGTGCCACTCGTATTGGAGCAAGTTCTGGTGTAGCAATCATGAAGGGCTTAATTGCTGATTCTAATTATTAATTTCAACAAATAATTTTAATAATGCTTAATAGGAGAAATAGTGTACTGGAATATTTTCTAGTACGCTGTTTTTTTGTTTACATTTAAAAATGGTCTGTAAGGAACAACTACAAAGCAAACGCCGTTAAGCTAATTTTTTCATCAGAATAATTATTTTTCCGACCTCATATACTCGAATGATGTAATTGCTTTTAGAAGGGAGGATTTTATGTTTACGCAATATAAGTATTGGCGACCTTATATCAGTCCTTTTGATCCTTGTAAACCGATTGAGGTCAAAAGCTTTGCAACACCTCCACAACTGTATATAGGCTTTCAACCGCCTGGTCTACCACAGTTTCAGACTGCAAGGGAAGCGTTAAAATTTGGTACACTATGGCCTGATTTTTTTAGCCCCTATCCGAACCCAGAGAGAGGTGGGATGAAAGGTGAGTAAACAAATGCCACCAGAGTTTTATCAGCTTCTCGAAGAAATTCAAGCGATTGATTTTGTTATCGTTGAATTAAATCTTTATTTAGACACACATCCACATGATTATGCTGCAATTACCCAATTTAATGAAAATACCGAAAAAAGTATGCGATTAAAAGTAGATTTCGAACAAAAATTTGGTCCGCTTATGAATTTCGGAAGAAGCTATTCGAATTATCCGTTCAATTGGGTTGATACGCCATGGCCTTGGCAAGTGTAAATACAGAATGAAATACATTTGGATTAGGGGGAAAGATGTTTGTGGTATTATGAAAAAAAGCTCCAGTATCCAGTCAAAGTTAGTACTTGTAACCCGATGCTAGCAAAGTATTTAATAGAGCAGTATGGTGGTGCAGATGGTGAGCTAGCAGCTGCACTTCGCTATATGAATCAACGATATACAATACCTGATAAAGTAGTAGGCTTGTTAACGGATATAGCAACAGAAGAGTTTTCTCACCTCGAAATGATTGCTACAATGATTTATAAGCTAACAAAAGATGCAACCCCTCAGCAAATTAAAGAAGCAGGACTCGCAGATCATTATGTTAACCATGATAAAGCACTGTTTTATCAAAATGCATCGGGGGTACCATTTACTGCTTCCTATATACAGGCAAAAGGGGATCCAATTGCTGATTTATACGAAGATATTGCGGCGGAAGAAAAAGCACGTGCCACATATCAATGGATAATTGACTTATCGGATGACCCTGATTTAAATGATAGTTTGATTTTTTTAAGAGAACGAGAAATTATCCATTCGCAGCGCTTTAGAGAGGCTGTAGAAATTTTAATCGAAGATGGCAACACAAAGAAAATCTTTTAACCAATTTACGCCTTTATCAAAACAGTAAAGGAGCGTGGAATTTTTAGTTTGAAGTGTATGAAAGTTTTTGTGATGACGAAGAGACATGAATGTACCCTCTCTCAAAAAAGTATTTTTTGTTCTATTGGGTAGAGACACTGCACTCTCTTCTTTACTATTTGTACACAATGACTATCCTTATTGTTATCTGAAGAACAATATAAAATACGGTTAAAATGGATTTTAAAAATTCTCTTTGCGATTTCGAATACTTTCTATTGACCGTTATAAGACAATACGGTATAATTTTTTAGTACACAACAGTTGGTTATTAGCCTAATTGTTTTGTGTATTGACGTGTGTTCGGAGGGAGGGAAAGAGAGATGTCAAAAACTGTCGTTCGCAAAAACGAATCGCTTGAAGATGCTCTTCGCCGCTTCAAACGTACTGTATCAAAAAGTGGTACAATTCAAGAAGTTAGAAAGCGCGAGTTCTACGAAAAACCTAGCGTTAAACGTAAAAAGAAATCAGAAGCTGCACGTAAACGTAAGTGGTAATTTAATTTCCCATTAAAAATCCCTACGTTCAAAACACGCAATTGTATGATTCACTGAGCAGACAATGATATACCTGGAATTAGTTGCAATTGCGATTAATTCCAGGTATTTTGCATGATGCTCTTTTTGCGGTACATATTCGAAAAAGTCGAATGAAATCACTACAGATTTCATTCGGCTTTTTTTATTTATAAGAAAACAGCAACTTTGCTAATCAGCTGAAGGGAAAAAACATACTTCATACTGTATAATAAAAATAAACTTGATTTTGTGAAACTTTTTACAAGGTCAGTCGTATATAGAGTAGAGAAGCATGTTAGAAGGGAGGGAAAAAGATGCGGAAAAGGAGAATCCTTAGCTATATTATTGTGATTTGGATGACTGTTTTGGTAGCGTTTCCACTGACTTCAGCATTTGCAAGTAGCAAGGTGTACCACGTACCGATTCATGATGAAGTTGAACGTGGACTTCACGCATTTTTAGAACGAGCTTTTAAAGAGGCTGAAGAAAACTATGCAGAAGCGATTGTACTCGATATACATACGCCTGGTGGTTTTGTCAATGCAGCAAGCGATATCGCCATGCTTATGGATGCCACTACGATACGTACGATTGCTTTTATTAACAAGGATGCCCATTCAGCAGGTGCTTTTTTAGCCTTACATGCAGATGAAATTTATATGGTTCCTAATGGAACAATTGGCGCAGCAGCAGTAATCGATTCTGCTGGCAATGCAGCTGATAATAAGGCTCATAGTGCGTGGCTCGCGCAAATGCAGGCGGCTGCCGAAACTTCTGGTCGTGATCCGAAGTATGCCTTAGCAATGGCAGATTCGACAATTGATTTGCCAGAATTTCGAGCTGGAGGCGAGAATTTATTAACATTATCGGCTTCAGAGGCTGAAAAGGTAAACTATTCAGAAGGTACTGTTGCTAATTTTCAAGAACTTTTAGCCAAGACAGATTTAAAGGGCAGTGATATTGTATCAATTGAGCCAACCTTCGCAGAAAAAATTGCTCGTTTTATTACAAACCCACTTATCGTACCTATTTTATTGTCTATTGCGAGTTTGGGGCTTGTTATGGAACTGTATTCGCCTGGGTTTGGTGTTCCAGGTATAATGGGTTTATCAGCTCTCGGATTATTTTTCTTCGGTCATATGGTAGCAGGTTTTGCAGGCTATGAAACATTATTAATTTTCATTGCAGGCTTAGCACTCGTCATTGCGGAATTTTTTGTCCCCGGAGGCATTGTTGGTATTTTAGGTGGCGTGCTTATATTACTTAGCTTGCTGCTGGCAGGTGCAAACATGATGCAAATGGTCATGGCGATTTTTATTGCGCTTGTAGTAGCCATAATAGGAATGGTGATCCTGATGAAATTTTTCGGTAAAAAAATGCATGTTTTAAACAAGTTAGTGCTCATGGATGCTACTACAACGGAAGAGGGCTATGTGTCTAACGTTAATCGCACTGAGTTGTTAGGGAAAGTTGGTATAACGTTAACACCACTTCGCCCAGCAGGTACAATTCGATTTGTGAATGAACGAATTGACGTTGTGTCAGAAGGTGGCTATGTTGATGTAGGGAAGAATGTAGAAGTGATTAAAGTAGAAGGCTCACGTATTGTTGTGAGACAAACAGAAAAAGAGATGGAGGAATAACAACATGGGAATTGATTTAGCTTTAGTGGGCCCAATAATCGGGCTAGTCCTACTATTTATTGTCGTCGCTGTATTTTTTACATTTGTACCAGTGGCGCTGTGGATTTCTGCACTAGCTGCAGGTGTCCGCGTTAGTATTTTCACATTAATCGGAATGCGCTTACGTCGTGTAATTCCTTCACGCATCGTCAATCCGTTAATCAAAGCGCATAAAGCTGGCTTACCTGTGACAATTAATCAATTAGAAAGTCACTATTTAGCAGGTGGTAATGTAGACCGTGTCGTAAATGCACTAATTGCTGCTCACCGTGCTAATATTGAGCTAACATTTGAACGTTGTGCTGCAATTGACCTTGCTGGTCGTGATGTTTTAGAAGCGGTACAAATGTCTGTTAACCCAAAAGTAATTGAAACACCATTTATTGCAGGTGTGGCAATGAACGGGATTGAAGTTAAAGCAAAGGCACGTATCACAGTTCGTGCAAACATCGAACGTTTAGTCGGTGGTGCAGGTGAAGAAACAGTTATTGCCCGTGTAGGTGAAGGTATCGTTTCGACAATCGGTAGTGCATCAAGTCATACAACAGTCCTTGAAAATCCAGATATGATTTCACAAACAGTATTATCTAAAGGCTTAGACTCTGGGACTGCATTTGAAATCTTATCGATTGATATTGCGGATGTGGATATCGGTAAAAATATCGGTGCCGAATTACAAATTGAACAAGCGCAAGCAGATAAAAACATTGCCCAAGCGAAAGCGGAAGAACGTCGTGCAATGGCTGTAGCAAATGAGCAAGAAATGATTGCCCGCGTACAAGAAATGAAGGCGAAAGTAGTAGAGGCAGAAGCAGAAGTACCACAAGCAATGGCAGAAGCTTTACGTTCTGGTAACCTTGGTATTATGGACTATATGAACTACCGTAATATTCAAGCAGATACGGCTATGCGTGACTCCATTTCAAAAGTAAGTACAGACAAATCAGACCCTAGTGAACCAAAAGCATAATTAACGGAAAGGAGCGAGTGCTAACAAATGGAACAACTTATTATAATTGCAATTATTGCCATAGTCAGCTCTCTTTTCGGAAAATCTAAAAATAAAAAAGAACAAAAACCAATGCCCCCCTTCAATAAAACTGCTCCATCACAACCTTCCGCCCAAATGGAAGTAGATGAACCAACGCATCGACGCCCAACTACTAAAAGGCAAAGCTTTGAAGACTTTGCGCGTGAATTTGTAGGGGAGCTAAAAACGGAATTTGCGACAGAAAATGACACAGAAAAACGACTGGAGCCAGTAAGAGAAAAAGTGAAGGAACATATTCCTAGTTATGTAGCCCCACCGCTTATTCCAACTGAGCAATTGAGTCGTAAAACCGAACGTCCTAGCATTGGGCGTTTGGCTGCTGAGAAAAAAGACATCTCTGTTGCAACCTCCAATAATGGATTTCAGATACCGAATTCCCAAAAAGCATTGGTGCAAGCAGTGGTGATGGCTGAAATTTTAGGCCCGCCAAAAGCAAAACGAAAATAACTAGCATGTCCTCCTTTTTCGGCGCATATATTGCCGAAGAAGGAGGCATTTTTTTATGAAAAAATTATTTCAATTAACGCCACTACTTGAATTAACACAGTATGAAACATTAAAAATTATCGGACCTTATCGCTTTTTACATGCTGACGCTACGTCGTGCTCGTTTATTTATGCTGATTATCATATTATTGTGCGTGGAAAATCTGTTGAGATAAATGCAATAAAGGAAGAAATGCTCCATCTTTCAGTAGAGGATTTGCAGGAATTACATGTAAAAATGACTAATGATATGGGTGTGAGCAAGAATGTGGAATAATCGACCAATTATAATACGTATAAAGCGCCATGAAAATGTTCATCCTTTTATTCAAGCATTACATGCACAGCAAGTACCTTTAAAGCGTGTTGTCTTTCGAGATCAGGAAGTTACATTTGAAACGAATATGGGATACTTGCCAAAAATTCGTCGCATTCGTAGTCGGTATCGGTTAAAAATGACCGTTCATTATGCTGATGAGCTTCAAGTTTTTCGGGCGCAACTTTGGACATTACTCGGGTTATTTATCATGATTTTAATCCCTTTACTTTGCGCACAAATCATTTGGCGTGTAGAAATTGAAGCGGCGACACCAGAGCTGCAACAACAAATCGAGAAAACATTTCAAGAAACATTTCATTTAGAAACGCCGATGACTAAAAAAGTATTACCGTCAGACGCTGTTATTCGGCAGAGTCTGTTAGAAAAACATCGAGACTTAGCGTGGGTGCATATTGAAAAGCAAGGTGGTCGTGTTACGCTGAGACCACAGGAATCTCCAAAAACAACAGAATTGACAACCGAAAAACTTGCAACACATTTAGTTGCTACGAAAAGCGGTGTCATAACAAACTTTAACATTCAACATGGGGAACGGAAAATTTCTGTTAATGATACAGCTTATGAAGGTGACGTTCTTGTAAGTGGTGTCATTGACAGTGGTGAAGACCATGTCTTTGTTGGGGCAAAGGGTGAGGTTTTTGCGGACTACTGGCTTGAATGCTCCTTTAAAATTCCAACAAAACTAACTATTGAATCAATGCAACAAAAGCAGTGGCGTGTAGTCGTAAAGGGGATTCATAAAGAAGCGGTTGATTATGTACAAAAGAAAGACTTACCAAATTGGCTAGATCCATATGTTTCGATTGTGGAGGAACAGCAAACAAAAACAGTGGAAATTAAATTAGATGAATCAAAAATAGATACATTGTTAATGCCACTACTACATGAAAAGATGCTTCAATCACTTCCTGCAAAAACCGTTATTAAGAAAGAAAACCTTTTACAGGCGAAGTGGGGGAATGGTACAGTTGAAGGGAAAGTTCTATTTTTAGTCAACGAAAACATTGCAAGTCCAATACAAGGGCCACAAGGAGAATGATTATGTCAGAACATTTAACTGTATTACAAGTGGATAATCCAAATGAAGCGGTGATGCTGCTAGGTATTTCCGATGCTAATATGAAATTAATTGAAGAGGCTCTTCATGTCCATATCATTACACGCGGTGAGCAAATTCAGCTTACAGGTGAAGAAGAAGCAAAAGAACAAGCAACATATCTTCTACACGCATTATTAAAAGTTATTCGCAAAGGAATTAATATTGATCAACGTGATGTAGCAACGGCAATTGAAATGACACAAAAAGGGACAATTGAATACTTTGCAGAACTTTACGATGAAGAAATTGCACGCACGACTAAAGGGAAACCGATACGTGCAAAAACAATAGGTCAACGAGAATACATACAAGCGATTCGTCACAAAGACGTTGTTTTTGGTATTGGCCCAGCTGGTACCGGAAAAACGTATTTAGCGGTAGTAATGGCTACGCAAGCGCTTAAAAATGGGCATGTAAAGCGTATTATTTTAACACGTCCTGCAGTCGAGGCAGGAGAGTCTCTAGGCTTCCTTCCAGGTGATTTAAAGGAAAAGGTCGATCCATATTTACGACCGCTCTACGATGCGTTAAACGATATATATGGCACGGAACAAACGCAACGCCTAATTGAGCGAGGAACGATTGAAATCGCGCCTTTAGCCTATATGCGTGGACGCACATTAGATGATGCCTTTGTCATTCTAGATGAAGCTCAAAACACAACACATATGCAAATGAAAATGTTTTTAACACGACTTGGATTTGGTTCAAAAATGGTTATTACTGGCGACAAAACGCAAATTGACCTTCCAAAAAATACGGAGTCTGGTTTGATTGTTGCTGAACGCACATTAAAATATGTCAATTCAATACATTTCCAAATTCTAGAACAAGGCGATGTAGTCCGCCATCCAGTCGTAGCAAAAATCATAAAAGCTTACGAAGATCAGCAACTTTAAAATAACCGCCTAAGGCGGTTATTTTAAAGTCTGTACCGAAAGCGAAGCGACAGGTACAACGAAAGAAAAAAAGTCTGTACCGAAAGCGAAGCGACAGGTACAACGAAAGAAAAAAAGTCTGTACCGAAAGCGAAGCGACAGGTACAACGAAAGAAAAAAAGTCTGTACCGAAAGCGAAGCGACAGGTACAACAAGTACGATACTGTGCTTATATTTAACCTTAGTTATCTGTAATAGAAACTAATACTTGTTAATTAGAGCGGAGGGTGGGCGACTCCTGCGGGAACAGCACAAATTGTAAGACGCAACAGACGGCGCGACAGCGACGGTTGCGGCTTACATTGTGCCCGCGGAAAGCGCCCGCCCGCAGCGGAAATTAACGGCGATAGTCATCCTTATATATAGGTTGAAGCTGATAACTTTCGAAATTATTCAGAATAACGATACTGTGCTTAAATTTAACCTTAGTTTTCTATAATAGAAACTAATACTTGTTAATTAGAGCGGAGGGTGGGCGACTCCTGCGGGAACAGCACACAATGTAAGACGCAACAAACGGCGCGACAGCGACGGTTGCGGCTTACATTGTGCCCGCGGAAAGCGCCCGCTCGCAGTCGAAATTAACGGCAATAACCTATACTAAAAATGAAGCGACAAATCCAGCAATTTATGCATATTTAAGGTTGAAAAATGAAAAATGTGACGGCTATACAAATACGTATAGCTGTTTTTTTGCTTTCTTATACATTTTTCGGGAAAAATGTTTTTTGAATTGGTATGATAGAAGATAGATAGAGGAGGTGCCGAATGGAGAAACAACTTCAAAAAATTACGGAGCTTATCGGGTTTCGCTACTTTTTGATTGTCGTTCTCATCCTTACAGGGGCATTACAGTTTACATTTATGTATGGCAATGTAAAGGGTGTTACATACGATTTTAAACCATTGCAACTTGCATCAGAAACAGTAAGATCGACGAAAACAATCGAAGATACAGTTAAGACTCAGCAGGAACGAGAAAAGGCTGCCAATGCAGTTACGCCCGTCTATCAATTTTCAGAGGACGTTGCAAAACAACGTGTAGCAATCGTGACGTCTTTATTTGATTATGTGCTTGAAGTGAAAAAGGCTGTAGATAGTAGTAAAGATCCCGATGCAGATGTCGACCAAGTGGCAAAGCTCCGCAAAAAATTAGAATCTATTGATGTTGATCAAATGCCTGTCATTTTTACAGATGCACAGCTTGAAGGCTTATTACAACAAAGTGAAACAGATTTAAAAAGAACAAGCGTACAACTTTCTAAACTTGTTCAAGAATATTTACAAAAATCAATTCGTAAAGAAAATGTGTTAGCTGCGCAAAATGATTTTGAAACAAAAATTCGTGGTCAGCGTGGCTATCCTGATAAGATTTTAAGCACAGTCATATTAATCGGACGTGCAAGTATTGTTGAAAACGAAACAATCAATGAGGAACAAACAAAAGTTAGAATAGAGCAAGCAAAGGAAGCAGTTGAACCAACGCGTATACTACAAGGTCAAATTATCGTACAGGAAGGGCAGATTATTGATAATGAGACATTTAGGCAATTAGAGTTACTTGGTATGGTGAGTAATAAAGCTTCAATGAAGCCGATTGCAGGGTTGATTATTTTAACCTTCCTTCAACTGATTTTTATGTATATTCTATTTGATCGCTGGGAAATAGAAGAACCTAAAAAGCGTAATGCATTGCTTGTCACAGTAATTGTGTATAGTTTTTCAATTCTTCTAATGAAGTTTATAAGCTTAGTGGCAGATGGTTTTGATGTGACGGTTGCATTTTTATTCCCCACGGCATTAGCAACAATGCTCGTTCGTCTGTTAGCAGATGATCGCGCAGCAGTATTAATTACCGTTATGACTGCTGCTTCAGCAGGGGTTATTTTTCAAGAAGGATATTCATCTGTGATGCAGATGGAAATTACGTTATATATTATATTTGGTGGTTTTGCGAGCCTATTCTTTATGCGTAGTGTAGAAAAGCGCTCACATATTATGCAGGCGGTTGCTGTTATATCACTTGTAAATATGGGCTTTATCGCATTTTATTTACTAATGACGCAATCATCGTATGGCTTGTCTGAGCTACTGTTTTATTTTATCGCTGCGATTTTATCGGCCCTTTTATCGGGTGCACTTACAATGGGGCTATTACCATTTTTTGAGTCGGCATTTAGTTTACTTTCGACATTGCGTTTAATTGAACTGTCTAATCCAAATCATCCATTGTTAAAAAAATTACTAATGGAAACACCTGGCACATATCATCATAGTGTAATGGTGGCAAATTTAGCTGAAGCTGCATGCGAAGCTATTGGTGCAGACGGATTACTAGCCAGAGTCGGCTGTTATTATCATGATATTGGCAAGACGAAGCGTCCAGCGTTCTTTATCGAAAATCAAATGTCAGGTATGAATCCTCACGATTCAATGCCGCCAGAAACTAGTGCAGAAATTATTATTGCACATACTACTGATGGAGCGGACATGCTAAGACGCTATAAAATGCCGCAAGAGATTATTGATATAGCGCTACAACATCATGGAACAAGTTTACTTAAATTTTTCCTTTACAAAGCAAAAGAAGAGGGAAAAGTGATTGATGAGGCAAAGTTCCGTTACCCTGGACCGAAACCACAAACAAAAGAGGCAGCCGTAATTAGTGTAGCTGATAGTGTGGAAGCGGCAGTTCGTTCAATGAAAGAACCAAATGCTGAAAAAATTCACAAGCTCGTGCGTGCTATTATTGATGACCGTGTACAGGACCATCAGTTTGATGAATGCGATATTTCGATAAAAGAGTTAAAATGTATAGAGCAAGTACTTTGTGAGACGTTAAATGGAATTTTCCATTCACGTATTGAATATCCAAAGGCAGATAAGTAGGAGGCACCAATGATTTTAACAATTGATTTTACAGATGAAACAAATGAAGTAACTGCACAACATATGGAGCTGGTAGAGAAGCTTTTACAACATGCAGCAAAAGTAGAAAAGATTGAACCTGAAACAGAAGTATCAGTAACCTTTGTGACTAACGAAGCTATCCAAGAAATAAACAGAGACTATCGCGGTAAAGACCAACCGACAGATGTGATATCGTTCGCCTTAGAGGAATTAGGTGAAGGTGAAATGGAAGTAACGTTTGAAGGGATGCCACGCATTTTGGGCGATATCATTATTTCAACAGATCGCACAAAGGAGCAAGCTGAGGAGTATGGACATTCATTTGAGCGTGAATTGGGCTTTTTAGCTGTCCATGGCTTCTTGCACTTACTTGGTTATGATCATATGGTATCAGAGGATGAAAAGGTGATGTTCGGGAAGCAAGAGGAGATTTTACAATCTTACGGCTTAGGACGTGACTAAATGGACTTACGCAAATATTTACGTTCGTTTGGATATGCTTTTGAAGGTATAATCACAGCATGTAAAGAGCAAAATTTTCAATCACATTTGCTCAGTGCGGGCATTGTTTTAATTGCTGGTTATTTCACAGGTTTATCACCAGTAGAATGGTTTATTGTGCTATTATTAATAGCACTGATGTTTGCGCTTGAAATGGTGAATACCGCTATTGAACGAGTTGTGGACTTAGCTTCAACTGACATTCACCCACTTGCTAAGCAAGCGAAAGATATTGCAGCAGGTGCGGTGCTTGTATTTGCGGTATTCAGTGCTATAATCGGTTTACTAATCTTTATACCAAAATGGTTTTAACTTGATTTTAGCAACCCTTACTTATATAAGTGAGGGAATAAATATTGAATGTGCACTAAAAGCGGTGGAGTTCAAACTTTGGCTATATTAAGGTTAGAGAATGTCGTAGATTTTAAAAGGAGTTCTTTATGAAGCTCCAAAAAATCTGGACGCAATTACACCGAGGCGTAATTGATGAGATGCCTAATGCATAAAGGCATTGATTTTGATGTAGAGGAGAATTAGCATAGATGAAGATAGATATGCATGCGTTACTAGAAGAATCTAAAAAAGCACGTGAGAAGGCATATGTGCCCTATTCAAAATTTAAAGTAGGGGCTGCGCTATTAACAAAAAACGGGGATGTCATCCATGGCTGTAATATTGAAAATGCAGGTTATAGTATGACGAACTGTGCAGAGCGTACAGCGTTTTTCAAAGCAGTCTCAGAAGGTGTTTATGATTTTGAGGCGATTGCTATTGTAGCTGATACAGAGGGCCCTTGTGCTCCATGTGGTGCGTGTCGCCAAGTAATGATGGAATTTTGTGCCCCATCTATGCCTGTATACTTAACAAATTTAAATGGTGATGTCACGGTAACGTCAGTTGGCGAGTTACTACCGTTTGCATTTACAACGGAGGATTTAGAAAATGCTGGAAAATAATACTGGCTATAAGTCAGGCTTTATCTCAATTATTGGACGACCAAATGTCGGGAAGTCTACATTTTTAAACAGAGTCATTGGTCAAAAAATTGCCATTATGAGCGATAAGCCACAAACAACACGAAATAAGGTACAAGGCGTACTAACAACAGACGATAGCCAAATGATCTTTATTGATACACCTGGTATCCATAAACCAAAGCATAAGCTAGGCGATTTCATGTTAAAAGTGTCAAAAAATACATTGCGTGAAGTAGACGTTATTATGTTTATGGTCAACGCGGAGCAAAAGCTTGGTAAGGGTGACGAGTTTATTTTAGAAATGCTTGAAGGCAATCCAACACCTGTATTTTTAGTAATTAATAAAATTGATCAAATTCACCCAGATGAATTAATGGGTATTATCGACAGCTATAAGGAGCGCTATGACTTTGCTGAAATAGTGCCAATCTCAGCTCTTCAAGGGAATAATGTTGAAAACTTACTGTCAACTTTAACGAAGTATTTACCTGAAGGACCACAGTATTATCCTGCCGACCAAGTAACAGACCACCCAGAACGCTTTATCATTTCAGAGCTAATTCGTGAAAAAGTGTTACATTTAACACGTGAGGAAATACCACATTCTATAGCAGTAGTCATTGATAAAATTCGTCGTGATGAAGAAAATGAAGAAAAGATTCGTGTTGCAGCGACAATTATTGTAGAACGTGATTCTCAAAAAGGGATTGTTATAGGTAAACGTGGGGCGCTGCTGAAAGAAGTAGGTATTCGTGCTCGTAAAGATATAGAAATGCTCCTCGGATCTAAAGTGTATTTAGAGCTTTGGGTAAAAGTGCAGAAAGATTGGCGTAATAAATCAACGCATCTTCGTGATTTTGGATTCCGAGATGATGAATATTAATTTCCTTCACTTGGCGTAAATGCTTCGTGATTATAAAATTTTTCGATTTCTTAAAGTGGACTAAGCAGTTGAAATGATGCTTTAAGCCATTTGGGAGAGAGTAAAAATGGAGCTGTCCAAATTTTGTTTGGAGAGCTCTATTTTCTTTGAAAACTCGCAAAAAAAGGAGGGGGATGGATGCTTTATAAATGGGAAGGCATTGTGCTAAAGGTTCGTGCATATGGCGAATCAAATAAAATTGTGACGCTACTAACGAGAGAGGCTGGCAAAGTGGCAACAATGGCACGAGGTGCGAAAAAGCCCTCAAGCAGATTATCTGCGGTGACACAGCCATTTACATATGGGATGTTTATGGTGCAACATCATACTGGAATGGGCACATTGCAACAAGGAGAGCATCTAAATTCAATGCGCCATATACGCGAGGATATTGTAGCAACTGCCTATGCAAGCTATATAATGGAACTGATCGAGCGTGTGGTGGAGGAAGGTAAAGCGGAGCCTTTTGCATTTGAAGTACTTCTACAGGCATTACAGGCAATTGAAGATGGCTATGATCCAGAAGCCATTACACTTTTTGTAGAGTGGAAGATGTTACCCTACACAGGTGTACAGCCAATACTACATGCTTGTGCATCATGTGGTGCAGTGGATGGAGAATTTGCCTTTTCCTTTGCACAAGGCGGGTTCCTATGTCACCGCTGTTACCAGCAAGATCCATATATTATTCGGCTCACTCCAACTCAGCTAAAGCTGATTCGCATGTTCTACACAGTACCAATTGATCAAATTGGCAAACTAGAATTGAAAAAAGAGACAAAATATTTCATAAAAAAAATTATTACAACCATTTATGAGGAACAAACTGGTATTCGCTTTAAGACAAAGAAATTTATAGAGCAATTAGAAAGAACACCTGAATTACAGTTAAGACCATCTACAGACAAAACAGAAACGCCAGAGGACAACTAATATGTCCTCTGGCATTTTTTTAAATTCGGTCCGTATTAATAGATATCCGAATCATCGTATAAATCGTAATAAGTAGCCCATTTATCTGCAATTTTCATAAACTCAACACTTAAATATGCAGTTTCACCATTTTTTCCAGTTACGTGTAATACTGCATTGCCCTCTGCTAATGGCGTTACAATCAATTTGTTGCCATTGATTATTGCTTTAACAGGTACTTTGTTTGTTGGATCTGAGCTATCCCCTAAATCCTCTAATGCCACTTGTACTGGCTCAAAATTCAAATAATCACTTGTAAATGTTAGTTCATTTGAAATTTCATAAAGATCAATACTACGTACAAAATCATACGTATACACATCTGCCGCCATGATTTGTTGTTGTGTACCATTTGTAAAAGTTAATAAGTATTGTCCATCTTGAAAAATAGATAGTGTTGTTACGTTATCTTTCGTATCAAGTGTATAGAAATCAGAAGATAATGCTTGACCATCAGCAGTTTGAATACTTACTTCTGTAGGTGTGAACGATAAATCAGTTTCATTAAGATAAAGAGGTAGATTTTCTAAATAATCTCCTTCATTTACTTCTTCTAGTGTAGCTTGCAGCTTGCCATTGATAGATTTCACATGTACTAAGAAAAAGAAATCAGTAAATTCCTCGGTATCTTCGTTAAAACCAGTGATAACCAATTTACCAGTGCCTTCTTTTAATGGCTTAATTGTAATCGTATTTGTTATTTCTTGTTCGTCATCCCAAGAGAAAATATCCTCTGCTGGCTCAATCCCGCCATAAGATGCAAAGATAAAATCTTGATTAAAATGATCTGCATGAATCATCGCATTATTTTGTGTGTTTTCAGCGCGCACTACAAAAGAAGCTAGTTGAGAACGTTTTACATAGCTTTGAGGACCAAAGGTAGTTGGTGTCGTACCTTTTGTGATGTTGTTAGCAAATAATGTTTGAATATATGGCTCGTATTCACTGCCAGCCTTTACATCTGTAAAAGGTATATCTATATCGTCTGTAATTGTTAAATCAAAGCCTTTTACAAGCATTTTGGATAGTTGACCACGTGTAATTTGTTTTGTCGGATTAAAATAACCATTAGAGCCACTAATGATTCCTGCCTCTGCAAGAGCAGCGATAGCACCATAGTTTTCATTATCAGGGGTAATATCCTTGAAGTGAGGATTTTTTACATGCACAGTATCTAGATGTAAAATGCCTGCTAAAATTTTTGCTGCCTGTGTACGAGTAATAAAATTAGCGGGTTTAAATGTACCGTCAGGATAGCCAGAAATTATACCACGCTCGGCTAAGTTAATAATTGCTTTGCCTTCCTCAGTCGATGGGTTAATATCGGGAAATAATGAAGCGGCATTAGCTGTTTGGGGGGCTATAACGATAGCGCTTGTTGCTAAAGTAGCTGCCAAAGCCATTTGATAAAAACGGTGTGTATTCAATTTGTTTCCTCCAATGAATAGATATACATTTATAGCATTGCTCTTTCTAGTAAGAATCCTTCCTATGTACAGTTTCAAACTTCCGGACGATTGATTGCGAATGGTTGGTATTACTATGTATTGTTAAAAAAACGTACTTTAACATAAAAGAATAACTATAATAATATATTTATATCAAATTGTTGAAGGTGAGAATAGAGGGAATATTATCCACTATAAAATGGAAATTATGTGGTGCATATTGAAATCGAAATAGGAAAAAAAGATTAGGAGAACGTCCGATATACAAATTAGTAAGAAAAAATTTGTTTTTTTTAGCTATACGGTGCATTAATAAAATAATAGTTGTTTTTATAAATAATAACGTTAATTTTTATTGAAATAGGTCATATATCTTAGCATTTAGTTACAACCAATAGCGAAGTTGGTTAAATTTATGAATCTAAAGAATTACTTTTTAAATGGTTTGTAATATATGCATAGTATTAACTAATCATTTCAATCCCATATACTAGTTGAAAAGGCATTTTAACCTATGATATTGTAAAGGTAAATAAAATATATATTAGTTATTTTTGCATAATTATACTAATTACATGGAAAATTAGTTTTAATTATTCTTCATTTGACACATAGATGAAAACCAAGCCTCTATCAGCAAACGTATAATAGTACGTTATTAGATTAATGCAGTCCTATGGAAAAGGGAGGGAGGTCACATAATGCTATAAATACGCGTGTGTGGCTGAATAAATGCTAAGAAAAGTGACATTAAGTATTGAGGAAGTAGAAGCAAATGATATTTTAGCAGAAGATATTTTTTCCGAGTATCGCCTATTAGCTAAAAAAGATTTAGTACTAACTGAGAGAATAATTGCATTACTTAAACTAAGAAAAGTAGAGGAATTATCAGTTTATCTATCTTCAGATTCAGTAAGAATTGTTCATGATTTAAGTTTGCAGCGAACAAGAGAGTATGAGGATGTATTTGCACCTCTTTTAGAGCAAAAAGAAGCAATTGATGAATATAAAGTAGCGGTCAATAATCTATTTATGACAACGTTAGAAAATGTTGTACACGAATTGCGTTATGGTCAAATTTTAAAAAGTACTCAGGACACAGCGTATGTTAGAGGTGTCTTTGAGCGGATTTTAGAAAAAAAACATCGCTACGATTTACTCTTACGTTTAAGAGAATGGGATGAGTACTCGTTTGTCCATTCCTTCGATGCTTTTGTACTAGGAACTATTTTTGCGCGACATCTAGGCTTAACAGAAATAGAGATGCTAGCGCGTGGTTATCTATTTCATGATATTGGCAAAGTATTTATACCACAAGAAATACTAGGCTTAAAAAGAAAGCTGTCCGAAGATGAATTTGAAATTGTCAAAACTCATACAACGAAAGGCTATGAGCTCCTATTAGAAAATGGTGAAGCAGATATCGCTTATTTAGCACGTGATCACCACGAGCGTTTTGCGGGAAAAGGATATCCGAACCAACTTTGTGCAGATGAGATGAGTGATGGCGTTCAACTATTACAAATTATTGATGTTTATTCCGCAATGACCTCAAAACGTGTATATCATTCGGGATATAACGCAACAGATGCTTTAGCTGTCCTGTATCGGGATCGACATTTATATAACGAAAAGTTTATGCATAAATTTGTAGAGTGCCTTGGCATTTATCCTGTAAACTCAGTTGTGTTGCTATCTGATAATCGGAGTGCACAAGTGGAGCTTGTCTACGATTTATTTCCAACGTTACCGAAAGTAAAATTATTAGATGAGCAAAGGTCTATGAATTTACCCCTGAATTATAGTGTGAAAATTATTAAAATGATTGATTATCGTGCAAATAGTTTTGAAGAAATTTTTAACTTATTTATCGAACAGTTAATACGTAATGATGAGAAAACTTTAAAAGTGTATTTCAATAAATTAATTGATCATTTACATCCGAAAGAAATTGTTTTAAAAATCTTCTTACCTGCCTATCGTATTCTGCGGCTGCTAACTCGAGAAATTCAAACTGATATGAAGAAATACAAAAATTCCATTCATATATTAAAGCAACTATTGGAAGAACAATTAAATGTTTTGTACATGGATTATCAGCATGAGCAAACAACCATTTTAGTCGTTGAAACTTCTATTCGTGAGAACTTTTTTATTAAACTTGTTCAGAGTATTTTGTATATTGATAAAATCGTGCCGTTCTTTATTAATCCAGGCGATGATCAACGTATAACACAACTAATGGAGCACTGTGGTGTAAATGTTGCCTACTTCATTGAGGAGGAACTGACAATCGATAAAAGAGTTCGTCCTATGCGTGAAGGCACCTTCCTATACTATTCCTTAAGTGATATTGAGGAACTATTAGTAAACTTAGTTGGTATGAATATGAAAAAGTTTTTATTTGAGGAAAAAATGCAGGAGCGTTTATTTATTTCGTTAAAAGTATAGAACATGGCCAAATCAAAACTTGATTTGGTTTTTATTTTTTAACTATAAAAAGGGATTATTAGTTAAATAGATTAGAAGATCATAAATCGCCGATAAACTTAGAGAAACAGCCGATAAAAGTCCTTGAATCGCTGGTGAGACAGAAGAAAGCGCCGTTAAAAGTTCGTGAATCGCCTGTAAACCTTCAAAAAGCAACCGCCTAAGCATAGAAAAAAGTGTCAGATTGATTGGCAGTCAATCTAACACTCTTTTCTTTTGTCACAGCCGCTCGGGCTTTAGACAAGTTTAATTTAAATTAAAATTGAAGATGCTTTTCGATATATGCTTTTACATCAGCGATGGGCATACGAACTTGTTCCATTGAATCACGGTGACGAACAGTTACTTGACCGTCTTCTTTTGAATCGAAATCAAATGTAATACAGAATGGCGTACCGATTTCATCTTGACGTCGGTAGCGTTTACCGATTGATTGAGATTCATCAAAATCAACTGGGAACGATTTGCGTAGCTCTGACCATACGTCAGCAGCCTCATCCGATAACTTTTTAGAAAGTGGAAGTACTGCTGCTTTAAACGGTGCTAAAGCAGGATGGAAGCGTAATACTGTACGTTTGTCATCACCCTCTAGCTCTTCTTCATCATAAGCATCACATAAAAATGCTAATGTCACACGGTCAGCACCTAAAGATGGCTCGATACAATAAGGTACATAGCGTTCGTTTGTCACAGGATCAATATAAGTGAAGTCTTCACCTGAATGCTCCATATGTTGTTTTAAGTCGTAGTCTGTACGGTCAGCTACGCCCCAAAGCTCGCCCCAGCCGAATGGGAATTTAAATTCGATATCAGTTGTTGCGTTAGAGTAATGCGATAATTCGTCATCCTCGTGGTCACGTAAACGCATTGAATCTTCTTTCATGCCCAAGTTCAGTAACCAGTTTTTACAGAATTCTTTCCAATATGCATGCCATTCAAGATCTTCACCTGGTTTACAGAAAAATTCAAGTTCCATTTGTTCAAATTCACGTGTACGGAATGTGAAGTTCCCTGGAGTAATCTCATTTCGGAAAGATTTACCGATTTGCGCGATACCGAATGGTGTACGTTTACGCATAGAACGTTGAACGTTTTTGAAGTTTACGAAAATGCCTTGTGCCGTTTCAGGTCGTAGGTAGATTTCGTTAGTAGAAGATTCTGTAACACCTTGGAATGTTTTAAACATTAAATTAAATTGACGGATATCAGTGAAATCTGCTTTCCCACAATCAGGACAAACAACATCATATTTCACCATTGTTTCTTTCATTTGATCGAATGTCATACCGTCTACAATAATTTCATCACCTTTAGCTAGTGCAGCATCTTCGATGATTTTATCTGCACGGTGACGTGCTTTACAAGCTTTACAGTCTACCATTGGGTCGTTGAAGTTGCCAACGTGACCAGATGCAACCCAAGCTTTTGGATTCATTAGAATAGCTGCATCGATACCAACATTATGTTCTGATTCTTGAACAAACTTTTGCCACCAAGCTTTTTTAACATTATTTTTTAATTCAACACCAAGTGGACCATAATCCCAAGTGTTTGCTAAGCCTCCATAAATTTCAGAACCTGGGAAGACAAAGCCTCGATGCTTTGCTAATGATACAATTGTTTCCATTGATTTGTTAGCCATTATAATAGCCTCCTTCTTAATTTTCCTTGCAAAAGAGTGAAAAAGTGTTACATGACGAATTAAATGAATGACCAGTGTCATTGTCAAAACTAATTCGCTTCATACGAATATTGCATGATTTAATTTAGCACGAGCTAAATTAAAAATAGCACCCGTCTCCGGGCACAAATAATGCCCAGGGACGAGTGCTAATACCCGCGGTTCCACCCTGATTGTTTTAAACGACCTGTTTAAAACCTCTTTTCAAAAAGTTAGCTCAAGGAGTGCCTTTTCTCTGCTACATTGTAGACTTTCACCATCTTCTACTCGCTAAAAATTGAACAGATACTTTTTTCCTATCATCGCCTGTATAACGCAAGATTGCTCGAAAATACATTTAGAGCAAGCGTATGTGTCAATATTGTAGCATGTAGTTCTTTTCTTCGCAATAACCATTAAAATAGTATATAATAATTGAGCATAAGTATAACACTATTAGATTTGAGGCGGTGAGTCCAATCGAACTCAACAAACGTCAGGAAGACATTTTACAAATTGTGAAAGAGAACGGCCCGATAACAGGGGAGCATATTGCAGAACGTCTCAATCTGACAAGAGCAACTTTAAGACCAGACTTAGCAATTTTGACGATGGCTGGCTTTTTAGATGCTAGACCACGAGTTGGTTATTTCTATTCTGGGAAAAAAACATCCGTAACACTAATGGATAGCATTAACAATTTAAAAGTAAAAGATTTTCACTCGGGACCTGTTGTTGTACCTGAAACGATGACGGTATATGATGCCATTTGTTTCATGTTTTCAGAGGATGTTGGAACCCTTTTTGTTGTTGATAAGAACGAATTTTTAACAGGGGTTCTCTCTCGTAAAGATTTACTGCGTACAAGTATTGGCACGCAGGATTTAAATAAAATTCCTGTACATATTATTATGACACGAATGCCAAATATCTCGTACTGTGAAAGATCAGATTCGTTAGTTGTTGCAGCAAATAAGTTAATAGAACGAGAAGTAGATTCATTACCAGTAATCGAACCTCAAGAGGGCGGATTGACGATAGTCGGCCGTTTAACTAAAACGACCATTACACGTGCATTCCTATCTCTTGCGCAAAATGTCTAACAGTTGAAGGGGAACAGCATGAAGAGATTACGCGTTTTTGTTGTATCTGATTCCGTCGGCGAAACTGGTGATCAAGTAGCTAAGGCAGTTATTAGCCAGTTCCGTCCAGGCTTAGAAAATACGATTATTCGGCGCTTTCCGCATATTCAAACAGAAGAGCTTGTTCGAAAAATAGTCTGCCTCGCTGCGAAACAGAAGGCATTTGTAGTTTATACACTTGTTCGACAAGACATGCGTGCATTATTGCATGACCTTTGCGAAAAAGAAAAAGTTCATGCTGTAGATATATTAGGGCCAGCGTTGAAATCGATGGCAACCTTTATGGAAGAAATGCCATTAGAAACTCCGGGCATTGTGCATCAACTCGATGATGACTACTTTAAAAAAATTGAGGCAATTGAATTTGCAGTGAAATATGACGATGGCAGAGATCCACGAGGCTTATTGCAGGCTGACATTGTACTTGTTGGCGTTTCACGTACTTCTAAAACGCCGCTTTCACAGTATTTAGCACATAAACGTTATAAAGTGGCAAACGTACCATTGGTCCCGGAGGTTGCGCCACCAGAAGAATTATTAAATATTGATGCGAGAAAATGTTTTGGCTTAGTTATTTCTCCTGATAAATTAAACTCAATCAGAAAAGAAAGATTAATGACGTTAGGTTTAAGTGACGATGCCATCTATGCGCAACATGCACGAATTTTAGAGGAAATACAACATTTTGAAAAAGTTGTCGATAAAATAGGCTGTAAAGTGATTGATGTAACGAACAAAGCTGTTGAGGAAACTGCAAACGTTATTATTGAATATCTTGCAAGCTATAAATAAGAAACCAAAATTTAGTAAACCACCTCGGGTTAGTAGAGGCGGTTTTTTTGAGTCGGTTTTTAAAATTGTATAGATAAATACTAAAATTTGTTTTATAATAATAAAATTGTGGTAAAAATATTTAAAATGAGAAAAATCCTATTTTTTTGTCGAGAAATAAAGGATTTTTAAAACGGATATCGAATTGTGTTCTAGAACGTAAATTAAAGATGGTGATGAATTTGGCAGGGAAAATACCAGAAGAAGTGATTGAGCAGATTCGTACACAATCAGATATTGTGGATGTCATAAGCGAATACATGCAGCTGACAAAGCGTGGGCGCAATTGGTTTGGACTCTGTCCTTTTCATGGAGAACAAACGCCATCTTTTTCTGTGTCAACAGACAAACAGATTTTTCACTGCTTTGGTTGCGGTGCAGGTGGTAATGCTATTACTTTCGTCATGGATATCGAAGGGATTTCTTTCCCAGATGCTGTTGTAAAACTTGGTGAACGTGTTGGTATGCATTTAGATGTAGGACCAAGTTTACCAGAGGCGACGACAAAGATATCTAAAGCGGAAGAAAGGATGAAAGAAGCACATGCCTTTGCGGCAGATTTTTTCCATCATTTACTGTTAAACACAGAAGATGGTGAAGAGCCTTTAAATTATTTGCTAGAAAGAGGATTTACAAGGGAACTTATCGAATCTAATAGCATTGGATGGTCTCTCCCAAGCTTTGATGCATTAACGATATTGCTTGAAAGAAAAGGTTATAACTTACAAGAAATCGCAGATAGTGGTCTAGTTATCAAACGTGAAGGGGAAGAACGCTATTTTGATCGTTTTCGAGGACGTATTATGTTCCCGATTCGTGATGAGAACGGTAAGATTATTGCCTTCTCAGGACGAATTCTGTCATCGACAGGTGAAGAGGCAAAATATTTAAATAGTCCAGAATCACCAATTTTTCAAAAGAGTGAAGTGCTATATAACCTAGACAAGGCACGAACCTCTATTAGAAAAAATCGTCAAGTAGTGTTGATGGAAGGTTTTATGGATGTTTTGGCTGCAACTTCTGTGGGCGTAACAAATGCCGTTGCAACAATGGGAACCTCGCTTACGAATCAGCATATCACAAAGCTAAAACGCTTAGTAGAGCAAGTTACGATTTGTTATGACGGTGATAATGCTGGATTTGATGCGGCGAAAAGAGCGGCGCAGTTACTCCAAACGGAGCGCATGAAAGTTAATATTGCGGTGATACCAGATAAACTCGATCCTGATGAGTATATTCAAAGTCTAGGTGGACAGGCTTTTAAGGAACAGATTTTGGAAAACCCACATACGTATATTGCTTTTATGATGATGCATGCTAGACGAAATAAGAATTTTCAATTTGAAAATGATACGCTTCAATATATTCAAGAAGTACTCGAACAATTAGTGGGTAGTTCCTCACCAATTGAGCGAGATTTGTATATCCGACAGCTATCAAATGAAACGACGATTTCGGAAGAAGCTATTTATGCCCAATTCCGAAAACTAGAGGCAAATCAAGTACGCTCTGCGAAAGTGGAAATGCCAACGCATACACCTTCGATGCCAGTCACGCAGCAACAAAAGCCTATGGACGCAGCAGAACGTGCCGAACGTTTATTACTGGCTCATATGCTTCATAATATAGATGTAGTGGACAGGGTATTACGTAGTGAGCAAACAGAGCCTTTTGTAAGAGATGCATATATGGCTGTTTTTGTTCGATTGGTAGGATTTTATGAGGAATATGGTCATCCAGATTATCAGCGCTTTGTAGAAATCTTAGATGACGCTGAATTACGCAAAATTGTTATGGAAGCTGCTTTAGTAGAACGTGATCCTGACCAGGCTGAATCAGAAATCGCAGATTCTATACGACAGCTTCAAAAATATAGAATTGAGCAAGAAATTCATCAAAAGATGCATGAGTCAAAGGAAGCGGAGAAGATGCACGAGTATGCGCGTGCTCTAGAAATCGCCCAACAGATTATTCATTTAAGAAAATCGTTATCGGCGATTTAACCCGATTCGGTTGTTTAGAAGGAGGAAGGTTTATGGCGGACAAGTCTGAACGTTCAAAAGAGGTAGAAGTAGAAATTACATTAGATGAAGCAAAAAAATTACTACAAGAAAAGGCGAAAACAGAAGGTGAAATTTCGATGAAAGAAATTTCAGAGAAATTATTGCCATATGAATTGGAGAATGAAGAAGTTTTCCATTTCGCTGAAGATCTTGAAAAAAATAAAGACATTCAAATTATTGGTAAAGAAGAATTTGAAGAAGAAAGCTTAATGAAAGAAGAAGCTAACGAAGAAACGTTCGATTTAAATGATTTGAGCGTACCACCAGGCGTAAAAATTAATGATCCTGTACGTATGTATTTAAAAGAGATTGGCCGAGTTGATTTACTTTCTGCAGAGCAGGAAATTGCTTTAGCAGAGCGTATTGAGCAAGGTGACGAAGAAGCGCGTAAACGTTTAGCTGAGGCAAATTTACGTCTTGTTGTATCGATTGCAAAACGTTATGTTGGTCGTGGGATGCTATTCCTTGATTTAATTCAAGAGGGGAATATGGGGCTTATTAAGGCAGTTGAGAAGTTCGACTACCGTAAAGGCTTTAAATTCTCAACATATGCAACTTGGTGGATTCGTCAAGCAATCACACGTGCAATTGCCGACCAAGCACGTACAATTCGTATTCCTGTACACATGGTAGAAACGATTAACAAACTAATCCGTGTACAACGTCAATTGTTACAAGACTTAGGTCGTGAGCCATCTCCAGAAGAGATTGGTGAGGAAATGGATTTAACACCTGAAAAAGTACGTGAAATTTTAAAAATTGCGCAAGAACCTGTATCTCTTGAAACACCAATCGGAGAAGAAGACGATTCACACTTAGGGGACTTCATTGAGGACTCTGAGGCACAGTCTCCTTCTGACCATGCAGCATATGAATTGTTAAAAGAGCAACTAGAAGATGTTTTAGATACATTAACAGACCGTGAAGAAAACGTACTTCGATTACGTTTTGGTTTAGATGATGGACGTACACGTACATTAGAAGAGGTAGGTAAAGTATTTGGTGTAACACGTGAACGTATTCGCCAAATTGAGGCAAAAGCACTGCGTAAGTTACGCCACCCTTCTCGTAGCAAACGCTTAAAAGATTTCTTAGAATAATAAACCAATACAATCCATTTATAATAAATGCAAACCCCGCCATCCTTTTTAGTGGCGGGGTTTGCCTTGTATTGGACATTGTGACGAGCTGAAGAAACCGTAAGAAACTTTAAATAATTGCTAAAGTAATGTAAAAATATATAATTTGAACGGTTCTGTAGTCTCGTTTTTGCGACTTTTTACAGATGCTCTTTCACGAATTGTGAGATAAAATTGTATTACAACCATTATTAAGCAATGTTTGGAGAATATACGATGACAAATCCACGGAAAAAAATTATTTTAAATGAGATATTGTTTTGGAAGCAAAATAAGCTATTGCCAGAGCACTACTGTGACTTTTTAGCGACTCTTTATGCAGAAGGAAATGATATAGAGGAGTTAGAGTCAGCAACTCATAAACAGGCTGTATTGCCTTTAGAAAAAAGAAAAATGATGTTCTTCATTGTGGGATTATGCTTGGGTATGATGGTGTTCTTGTATTTTTATTTTACAGTAACTACTTTATTGCTTTTTTTAACGGGCATTGTAGCGATCGCTGCAGTTACATTATTCATATTCGCTTTCCGTTTTGCGAGCAAAAATAACTTATTAGCACCTGCACTGCATATTATCGCTGCTATATTGTTATTTAGTTTATCGATTCGCATGTATACTACATATTTTAGTGGAAATAATTTCGCGTTATTCGCTTTTATCGCGGCAAATTGTGCCGTGTGGTTATTTTCAGGGTTAAAAATGAAATTGCTTTATTTCACAGTCTCTGGCGTTCTCGGCCTAGTGGCACTAATTGGCTATTACTTGTATAATTTTATGTAATTTAAATACCCTTCTATGACCTATTCTGTGTGCATAGAAGGGTATTTGTTTTTTTAATATAGCAGTATGACTTTATTGAAAAAGTAATTTTGTGAGAAGTTTAATAAAAAAATAGCGATTGATATTATATCGAAATAATAGTATGACCTATTTATGCAAATGTCATTATAAATAGGCAGCTTAATACAGCACAAAGGTTTAACTAGAAAGTCCTAATTTTATTTTCAGTGTTAGACGTATATGAATGCATTTCAAGTGGCAAAATATTTGCGAGCAGAAAACGAATGTTAGTGTGGAAAGAGTTCTCCATAAGCCCAATTATTGGTTTTAACAAGACATATTTTATCCAATTGATACAGAAATGTCGAAAATGTTACAAACAAAGGAAAACTTAGCGAATGGGGCTTTTCGTTTCATGTGTAATGCAGTACAATATTAGATGTTGACTGATTCTATATTATAATAGAAGTAGATTTATTAATGAGGAGGGGAAACATATGAAAAACAATCCAGTCGTTCCTTACATCTTGATTCTGGCATTTGGTATAGGTCTTATTTTCTTCATGTCTTTACAAGGCGCAGATAACAAGAAAGAAATTGCTGCTGAACATGAGGGTGGTGGCGAAACTACAGAAGCTAATGATGATGGTTCTGCATTAGTACAAACTTGTATCGGTTGTCACGGTGGTGACTTAACTGGTAGTGTTGGTCCAAACCTACATGGTTTAGATGAAGCTCATATCGTGGACGTGTTAACTAACGGTATTCCAGGAACTCCAATGACACCAGGAATGAAAAACGAAGCAGAAGCGAAAGCAATCGCTGAGTACATCTCTACTCTAGAATAGTTTAAAAAAGTGGCTGTACTAAAAGTGTATTTACGCTTTAAGTACAGCTTTTATTATGAAAATGGAGTTGCTCAAAATATGAGACAACTCCATTTGTTTTTTTGTCCAACATCATACATACTAGAATGGACTCTATATAAGGTAGGCGGTAAAAAATGAACGCACAAAAATTATCAAAAAGATTAGAAACAGTGGCAAAATTTGTTCCAACAGGTGCGGTTGTGGCGGATATTGGCAGTGATCATGCTTATTTACCTTGCTATTTAATTCATAAGGAAATAGCTACTTGCGCAGTAGCAGGCGAAGTTGTAAAAGGTCCTTATGATTCAGCGGTTGGACAAGTGAAAAAGGAAGGATTAACGGAAAAAATCACGGTCAGATTAGCTGACGGCTTAGCTGCAGTGGAAGAATCGGACCATGTAGATACTATTACAATTGCTGGTATGGGTGGTCCACTTATTGTGTCCATTTTAGAGAAACATCCACAAAGTTTACAAGGTGTCACTCGTCTTATTTTGCAACCAAATATTCATGCAAAAGTTATTCGAGAATGGGCTTTAAAAAATAATTGGGCGATTCTGGACGAAGATATTTTAGAGGAAGACGAAAAGATCTATGAGATTCTTGTCTTACAACGAGGACCCATGGAGCTAACAGAAGCAGATATTTTATTTGGACCTAAACTAGTACTTCGAAAATCACCAGCATTTAAGAAAAAATGGAATAGAGAAAAAGAAAATTGGCAACGTGTTTTACATTCTATTGAAGGGGCCGAGCCAACACTAGAAATTAAGGAAAAACGTGCAGAATTAAAAGCGCTACTTCATTTAGTGGAAGGAGTTTTATAGCATGAAATCTGTTAACGGTCAGGAAATTATACAGTTATTTGAATCATGGTCGCCAAAAAAACTTGCCTGTATGGAAAATGATCCAATTGGACTTGCAATTGGCACGTTAAATAAACCAGTAAGTAAGGTTTTAGTCACATTGGATGTCAATGAAGCAGTAGCGGACGAAGCTATCGCTCAAGGATGTGAACTGATTATCGCACATCATCCGCCAATTTTTAGACGCCTAGCCAATATTCGTACTGACAATCCTGCAGGACAATTATACGAAAAGCTTATTAAACATGATATTGCTGTATATGCTGCACATACAAACTTAGATGTAGCGGAAGGTGGCGTTAATGATTTATTGGCTGATGCATTGATGCTGGAAAATCGTTCTATTTTAGAAGAAACGTATGCGGAGGATGTTCTAAAGCTAGCTGTATTCGTACCAACTGCCAATGCGGATACATTACGTGAGGCATTAGCGAAGGCAGGAGCTGGTCGTATAGGGGCATATGAAGCATGTAGCTATACTACAACTGGAGAAGGACGATTCCGAGCATTAGAAGGGGCTAATCCATATGTTGGTTCTGTTGGTGAATTACATGTGGAGGAAGAAGTCAAAGTGGAAGTTGTATTCCCAACGCCTATTAAAAATCGTGTGTTAAAAGCGATGTTAAATGCCCATCCATATGAGGAGCCAGCGTATGATGTAATTCGCTTAGATCAGCAAACGAACATTATGGGATTAGGCCGTGTTGGCTATTTATCTGAAGAAATGACGTTAAAAGACTTTGCAGAGTTTGTAAAGAAACAACTAGATGTACCAGCTGTTCGTGTTGTCGGCGATTTGCAATCAAAAGTAAAAAAGATTGCCCTTGTTGGCGGAGACGGAAATAAGTATATTTATACGGCGAAGCATGCTGGAGCAGATGTGTTTTTAACAGGTGATATGTATTTCCATACTGCACAAGATGCACAAGCAATTGGTTTACAAATTGTAGACCCAGGTCATCATGTAGAAAAAGTAATGATTGCAGGGGTTGCGAAAAAAATGGCGACGATGTGTGAAGCAAAAAAATATACAGTAGAATTTGTTCAATCTACTATTCATACAGAACCGTTTTTATTTGTTTAAGAGAGGGGAATGGGAGTGGCAAATGGGAGACCTGCTGGCAATAATGCGGGCAAGTTATGGATTATCATTGGTTTACTAATTGCTGTGTTCGGAGGCGGCATGACAATCATGACGAATATGATGAACGAGAAAAAAATAGACGCAATGACAGAGCAATGTGAGGACGATGGGGGCAAAGCCATTGTATCGAAAGAAAAGAATTTTTTATCAACGAACTATTCGTTTGAATGTAACAAATAGTATGTGAATAAACGCAACTTTTAGAGGTAATTCCTTTAAAGGTTGCGTTTTTGTGTGTTTTAAAGAAGGTAAATCTACTATTTTTTAATTAGTAATAAGTATTTAAAATATATTGATTTTTCCATTATTCTATGCTATATAAAAATTAAGTAAATGAGAATGAGAATCTATTGAGAATTTTAATTGAATGAAATTACATAATGTGGCTCTCTGTTAAATTAATAGTTTTTGGAGGAGTATTTCTGTATGAAATGAGGCGGTGAAGGTGAAAAAAATTAAAAAAATTCCAGCACCTTATGTTTATCTAATGCTAATATTTATTTCGTTACAATCATTAATAAGAGATTATAAAAGTCAGCCTATTTGGATAACGGTTTTTGCGATAATTAGCATTTTAGGATTTTCAGTTTTCACCTATTTGGATAGAGATAAATTTTTCAAAAAGTAAAGAGTCTATCAAATTTTTATACATGATTTATGGAAGGAGATAATTATGAAATTTAAAAAATTCGCATTAATGGTGTGTTGTTTAGGATTAATAGGGAGTATGTTTTCATTTGATTTCACAAATGTACATGCAGTACAAATGGATTCTAATTCGGATGAATCAGGAACAATGGACCCTTATTTAGAAGAATATCTAAATGATTTTGTTTTTAATGAAGATACCGATTTTTATAAAATATTAGCAGCAATTGAATTATTATCTTCTGATATGGAGGAAATGAGTGCTGATGAAATGGCGGAGTGGCTATTTTTAGAATCCGGTGTAGAAGTGTATGCAGAAGGGGATGCGTTAGTTTTCCCTACTTTTAAAAATAAAGAAGTTCCTATTGAGCTTTCTTCAAGGAAAAGCATGACAACTTTTGCCTCTTGGACTGACTATGCTGGGTGTATTGGTGCAGTTGGATTAGCAGCACTACAAAATGCATTACCAATAACAAAAGTGGTGAAAATTAAATCTACTTTACAAGCTTTAGGCGGGGCTACTAGAGCCATTCGTGCTATTCATACAAACTATAAGTATTATCGATCTCAAAAATATTCTGTTCAAACTTCTTTAAATAAAGCAATAACTGATATTGTTGATAGAAGAAAATTAGTTGCTGATACAAGACAATTATTAACAGAACTTTTTAGTGTAGGTATTGTTATAAATTCGTGTAAGAAATTGTTTAGCTATGAATTTGATGAAAAAAGACTAGATAGAAATAAGGTTGCTGTAAACACATAATCTCTTTAATACTATGTCGATGTTTAAAATAGATACATCATTTTTAAAATTCTAGAGAAGATTACTATAAGGTAAGCGATTAATTACTAGAACTTTTATCCTTTCGAGGCTTGGAATGTCTTTCGCAGTAGGCTTTCCAAGCTTCTCAATTAAGGAGGAGAGTCATGCTTAAAAGAGCAATACAACTGACATCATTGATTGCTGTAATTATGCTGTCCCTGCTTATTTTTCAATATACGTCACTTGTCCAACAACGGTTGCCATTAGGCACTACCAATCAATTTGATTTAAATCTTGCTGAAACCACTATTGCAAAAGATCAATTGGTTTCGGACCTTAATCAACTAACAGATCAATATAAAACGATCGTAGTAAAAACTTCTGTTGACCCCGAAAACTATGACAACAAAAAGGATATTATTTATTTTGGGACTGCTAAACCAGCATTTCATGGCTTGCTTATAGAGCACAATGCGATTAAGTGGTTCGAATCTTCTTTAACAGGTGAATTGCTTTCCACTGCAGATATAGGCACCCGTTCCTTATCAGGCATCTATGCTTTTAACGCCGAGAAAGATTTCCGAGAAGCACTTGAACATTGGACGCAACAGCATCAAATTGGGCTTTTATGGATTCCAGAACCATCTCATTTAACAATTTTATATGCATACTTATTTCAAAATGGTATAGGAAATGCAGTGCTTGCTTCCTTGCTGTTATTAGTAACGACCATAATTACTTGGATATTTAAACATGCAAAAGCAAGGTCTATTCGATTATTAGGCGGTGTAAAAGCAGGGAAAGTTCATGTGGAAGATACAACGACAATCGTATCTTTTATCTTTGTCGGATTTTTACTAGGTTTGTTTATGTCATTAGGCTATGTAGGTGTCATAAAGGACATTCGACAAATTCCATTGGTGTTCAATCGTCTACTACTTTGTTTAATGCTATTCTTGATTGTCGTTAGCATCATTACAGCATTGCTTTCGCTCATTGCTAGTCCAAAAGCTGCCCATATAGCGAAAAGACAAATTCCGTTAAAGCGGTTTTCCGTCATGGGAAAGCTAAGTCATGTTCTTGTTATGATTTTATCGCTAATTGTTATCCCGACCATCATCACCTCTATACTAATAACCAATCAACTGTCGAAAGAATATGCGCTTTGGGACAAAATGCACAATATCGTTCGGCTCTCCATGTTTGACTTGGATTCATTAGAACAAGAGGCGACTCTTCCCGAGGTAGAAGCTTTTTTTTCTAAAATGCAAGAAGCTAATAATTTAAGTCTTTCTTTCGTTATCGATAAAGCGATTTTTTTAGAGCCATATCGAATGGGTGGCTATGATCATATTATTATGACAGATCGTGCTTGGATTGATTTGCTAGAAATAGGTGTGGAAACAGAAGGCAAGGGCGGGAAACTCATAGCAAAGGATGTTAAAGATTTACCAGATGATTTGGCTTCGTTTTTAGAAGGGCAAATTCCGCTATGGACGAAACATAATGATGTTTATCCAGCGCAAGGTTTGAATTTTTACGAATATAAGGGAACGAAATTTCTTGCATTACCACCAAATGTTGGTTTAGCAGGTGAAACAGTACAAGCAGAAAATCCGTTAGTTATATTGATAGATGGTCAGCTAACAGACATTGTAAAATCGAAAGGGTTCTTAATATCTTTAGCTTCTAGTGGAAATATCGTTTTTTTTGATGAAGTTCATTTACAAGCCGCTTTAGCTAACTCCGTTATGAAACCTTCTATCACGTCGATTAATGGGATAGCAGACGTTGCTTTGGAAACGGCTCAAAGGTTTAAACAACAATACGTTTACTATATTGTAGCGGGACTGCTAATTTTCATAACAATGTTTTTGACTGCTGTATTGAATGGCAGACTGTGGGCTGGCACGAATGGTAAACGTATTTTCACCTTGCATACCTTTGGTTTACCATACACATCGATTATTGGACCAGTTTTCAAGCGACAATTATTTATCATCATCATAACAACAATTGTCGGTTCTATAATTGGTTATTTGGTACACCACGTGCAACTTAGCGTATTACTTTTATCTGCTTTGCTTGTCGGAATTTTATATGGGATAGGAAGTTACCTTTCTTTTAAGAAATCTGCAAAACAAGCTTTTTATCGTACGAGTCATCGGTACAATTAAATGTACTAAAGGAGTAATGGATATGATTATTCAAACAAAAAATATTGGCATTGAAATTAGTGGAAAAACGATTTTATCTAATATTTCCTTAGAGATTAACCCTAATGAAATGATTGCCATTACTGGTCCATCTGGTAGTGGCAAAACAACACTTTTAAATTGTTTAGGGCTTATTCAATCAGTTAATAGTGGGGATATTCTAATAGAAAATCAACATGCTAGTAAATGGAAAGAAAAAGAAAAAACAAGTTTTTGGAAAGAAAAAGCGGCATTTATTTATCAAGACTATGGCATCATTGAAGATGAAAACGTCAGTTATAATGTGACATTAAATAAGCGACAAGCAAAAACAAAGGTTGTTAACGAAATTCTACATACAGTTGGACTAGGTGGAAGAGGGCAAGATATGGCAGCTGTTTTATCGGGAGGAGAAAAACAGCGACTAGGCGTAGCGCGTGCAATTTATAAGAAAGCCACTATTATCTTTGCGGATGAACCAACAGCCTCGCTAGATAAATCAAACAGAGAAATGATTATTAATCTATTAAAAACATGTAGTCAAAACGGTGCGAGTGTCATTATTGCAACGCACGATGAAAGGCTAGTCAATGTTTGTGATAGAAGTATCAATTTGTTTGAATTTAATTGATTGAGGGAAAACGGCTAGCAATCGAAGAAGTGACTTTGGATTTGAAAAATTTGCAATGACCACTATACAAAATGCTGCCTTAGTCTATACTTGATATAATGGAATGCAAAAGGGAGTGGCTACATGTTTATCCGATTAACAACAGAGCAACAAGAGCTTATCATCGCTGATATTCAACGCTTTTTCTATAATCAGCGTGATGAAGATATTACTGAATTTGAAGCGGAAAGATTGTTTGATTTTATTAAAGAAAATATCGCTCCGTATATTTATAATGCAGCGATTTCAGATGCAAAATATGTAGTGGATAGTCAATTATCCGCAATTGAAGATGAGCTAGTTGCTTTGGAGCGCCCTATTAAAATTAAATAACAAAAGGAGAAACAATTGCTAGCAGATTGTTTCTCTTTTTGATAAAAGAGAAAGCTGAATTATTTGACAACTAAAAGTAACATATGGTAATTTTATCTCGAATTGAAGATAAATAATCCCAAAGTAAAGGCACGCTATCATTCATTGATTTTTTATCTTGAGTTCAAATTTAAAGATAGCTTGATGAATAGAGTACTGTTTATCTGAACACCATGGGTAAGAGCGCAGTTTTTTTGAAAATCATCAAAGATTAATGCAATCAGCAATGCACTTTTTAGGTATGAATAAGGAGGAATAGTGATGTTGAAAATTGGGATTATTTTAGGTAGTACACGTGAAGGACGTGTAAGTCCACAAGTTGGTCAGTGGGTAAAGGAATTAGCAGAAAAACGTCGAGATGCTGAATATGAAATTATCGATATTGCCGATTTCAAGTTACCGCTTTTAGGAGAACCAGGAGGCGATGCTTCTGGAGCCGCAGCATGGTCACAAAAAGTTGCTGCTTGTGATGGGTTTGTTTTTATTGTGCAAGAATATAATCACTCTATCTCAGGAGCGCTTAAAAATGCTTTAGATTATTTACGTGAGGAATGGAATAATAAAGCAGCAGGTATTGTGTCTTACGGTTCTGTAGGTGGGGCACGTGCGGCGGAACATTTACGTGGTATTCTTGGAGAATTATCGGTTGCGGATGTACGTGTACACCCTGCATTGTCTTTATTTACTGATTTCGAGAATGGCAATGTGTTTAAACCAAAAGATGTGCAAGCTGATTCAGTAAACCAAATGTTAGATCAAGTCATTCCATGGGCAACAGCTTTAAAAACAATTCGCTAATAAACGGTGGAATAATAGTTTGCAAATAGCATGCTGGCATATGTCCAGTATGCTATTTTTTTGTTTTTTTTGGTGTCAGGCACCCAAACAATTTTGAAAAAAAAGAAAATTCCCCATTGGTCACTCCATTGCGTTATGTTAATATAGCCGTATAACATTAGTTAGTTCTTCCGTGAAATCGAAATTCACATTCTAATTACAAGGTGGGGAAGTATATGAAAACTATAACTGTTCAACATTATGATGCATTTAGTCACGTACCAAATAAGGGGAATCCTGCTGGAGTTGTAGTGGAAGGAAATCAATATAGTGAGCAAGAAATGCAAGAAATTGCGAAAATGGTTGGCTTTAATGAAACAGCCTTTGCTTTGACATCTGAAAAAGCTGATATACGCATTCGTTATTTTACACCAGGTCATGAAGTCGATTTATGTGGACATGCCACAATGGCGACGATTTATGCATTACAAACACAAGGTTTATTAGCAAACAAAACGTCTATCACAATTGAAACAAAAGCAGGTATATTACCCATTCGTCTAGAGGAAAAAGATGAAAAGCTATACATAACAATGCAGCATGCTGCACCACAGTTTAAAGCATTTAATGGCTCTCGAGCTGCGCTTGCTGAGTCAATCGGTATTGACGAGGATGAATTGCATTCAGACTTACCAATTGTCTATGGTAGTACAGGATTGTGGACCTTATTAATACCTGTTAAACAATTAAGCTCTTTCAAAAAAATGGACCCACAAACGGCTACATTTCCGTCTATCTTAAAGGAAATGCCAACAGCTTCCTTGCATCCATTCTGCATGGAGGCATTAGATGGAACGGCAGACATGCATGCGAGACATTTTTCTTCACCGTACTCTGGCACAATTCAAGATATCGTAACGGGAACAGCTTCAGGTGTAATGGGAGCATACTATGCGAAGTATGTTAAGAATGAATTAACATACCCGAAAACCCTTATTGTTGAACAAGGACAAGAGCTTGAGCGAGATGGTCGTGTGTATGTACATGTAAATAAAGCAGACAACCATTTAGACATTTCGATTACTGGAACGGCTGTCTATGTCACGGAATTGAAAGTGCAAATATAAGTGCCAGTCACTCAAACAATTCTCACACAATTTTAAACAAAAGAGACTGTTCATCTCCCGAACAGTCTCTTTCATTATTTTTGAAAAATATCACAAACTCTACCTATTTGGCCATCTGTTAGACGAACTTTAATGCCGTGTGGATGATGTGAAGAATTGGTTAAAATATCTTTGACAATCCCTCTTGTTTTCACCCCTGATCGTTGATCTTTTTTAAGGACAATGTTGACCTCAAGCCCTGGGTGAATATCTTTTCTATTTTGACCGTTCATATTTAACCTCACATGTATATAGAATGATTCAAATTATAGCATAGTTGCAGTTAGTTACCAATTGCAAAAAGTGATTGAAAGAGTGAGGCTAATAAAGCAACGAATAATGTATCGTCCGTCTGGAACAGTTTATAAACAATGCCTTCTCGTACAATTCCATCTTCTATGTAGTTAGCACTGGCAATTTTTTCATCATTACAATATAAATAAGCTGTTGATGTGAAATCTTTCTCAAAGCGAAAAATAAGACCATCCATCGTAAAGGAATAGGAAGATTCTAATAATTGAACAGTTTTTCTTTGAATAGGTATGATACTCCTATCAGGCATGATGATTTCATGACTGACACCTTTTGTGAGTAGTGTAGAACGTACTTGAAAAAGGGGTTCTCCGTGAATTGTCCGTGTTTCGTAACGGTGCGGTAACGGTTGCTGCGATGCTATTAGTGAGGCTGCATTGAGCACTTTCCCGATGTTTGAACGCTCAACTTTTTGAAGTAAGCAAACTGTTTCATTTTGACTGTTTACAATTGGTAATTTTGAAAGTCTATCAAATGCTTTTGGATATGCAAGTGTAAATGTTGCCATAAAAAACCTCCAATCTACTTACTATACGAGTAAGTTAGACTGGAGGTTTCACTTTTATTAATTGGAAATCACTTTACCTGATAAAGCACGTTTTTCTTGCTCTGGATCGAATTCATTTTCCATTTTAGATACAACAACTGTCGCTACACCGTTACCAATTAAGTTTGTTACAGCGCGTGCTTCAGACATAAAACGATCGACACCGATTAACAGAGCAATCCCTTCTACAGGAATCATAGGGAATGCAGCGAGTGTTGCAGCAAGTGTAATAAAGCCTGAGCCAGTTACTCCTGCAGCTCCTTTAGAAGTTAACATTAATATAGCGAGTAAAGTAAGCTGATGCCAAATATCTAAATCAACCCCATAGGCTTGTGCAATGAAAATAGCCGCCATTGATAGATAAATAGAAGTACCGTCCAAGTTAAAAGAATAACCAGTTGGTATAACAAGTCCGACAACTTGTTTCGAGCAGCCGTAATTTTCTAATTTGCGCATCATCGAAGGAAGTGCAGATTCAGAAGAAGATGTACCAATAACAATGAAAATTTCATCTTTAATATATTTAATGAATTTAAATATACTAAAGCCAAAGTAATGTGAAATTAAGCCAATAATGAAAACTATGAATATGAACATTGTAATATAGACAGATAGCATTAAGAACCCTAAGTTCCCAAGAGATTTTATACCGAAGTTCCCGATAGTATAGCTCATAGCACCAAATGCTCCAATTGGAGAAATTTTCATGACCATATTAACAATTTTAAAGAATATATCTGCTACTTGCTCAAAAAACTTAATAACAGGTTTAGCGGGTTCACCAATAGCTGCTGCTGCTAAACCAAATAATACAGCAGAAAATAAAACTGGTAATAACTCACCATTTGCAAGCGCACCGACAACATTATCTGGGATAATTTGCATTATAAATGCCCCAAAACCATGCTCAGCAGCTGCAGCTTGCTCTGTATATTGTGAAACATCCGCAGCATTTGCAGCATCTGTATTAAATCCTTTACCAGGTTGAATAATATTAACAATAAGTAAGCCGATTGCCAATGCGAATGTCGAGACAATTTCAAAATAAATTAAGGCCTTACCACCAATTTTACCGACCTTTTTTACATCACCCATGCTACCAATCCCGATAACAACAGTTAAGAAAATAATAGGTGCAATTAACATTTTAATTAATTTAATAAAAATATCAGCTAATATTTTTAAGCTAGCACCGAACTCTGGGAATGCAGCACCAACAATAATACCGAGTACAATGGCGATTAGCACCTGTACCGTTAAGTTTTTAAAATTTATTCGCATAATACTTCCCCCTAAAAATATGTGAACTTTGTGAACGCTTTCATGTGGTTATCATAGCTGAAATTTTCCGACAATAGGTTTTATGGCCGTAAAGTTTCTATTGTTCATTTTGTTCATTTTTCATTTAATTAGGTAGAAAGATAGTAATATCAACGGTTTGAAGCTGTTTTATAGTAGATAGCAATTTTGCTAAACTATTATAATACAAAAGAAAAAACCCCACATAAAGTGGGGATAGATTTTTAATGACCAAAAGGTTTAAGGAGATACTATCTTTTGGATGTCAGTCAATACTTTTTGCTGTTTAACATTAGCTCGATAGAAGTCATAAGCAGGTGCTAATTTTTCTTGAAAACGTTGACGTTCCTCTTCACTCATCGTATATATTTCAAAATCATTTTCTTGCTGTAGCTTTCGTAAATCAGTGTCATTTATTAACACAGCCTGCTTAAATTGCCATTCGGTTGTTTCCTTCATAGCATCCATAAGCTGATTTTGGACTTTTGTCGGTAACTGTTCCCAAAATTTTTCGTTCATTAAAACTGAATAGCCTAAAATCCCATGATTAGTTAAAGTCATATTTTTTTGAACTTTGTAAAAGCCCTTAGAATAAATATTAGAGGCAGTATTTTCTTGGGCATCGATAGCATGTGTTTCTAAGTCAGTAAAAACTTCACTAAAGGAAATTGGCACAGGCGTTGCACCGACTAAGCTAAACTGCTTTTCAAGTGTTTTACTGGGCATTGTGCGTATACGTAACCCTTGTAAATCTTCAAACGTATGAATGGGATGCTCAGCTGTTAATTGTTTAAAGCCATTGTGCCAAAAGCCGAGTCCCCTTACATGAAAAGGCTTCAGCTCATCTAATAATTGCTCACCAATTGGTCCTGTTAGTACTTGACGAACTTCATCATCTGTATGAAAAAGATAAGGGAGATCAAGCACTTGCCAATCAGGTACATAGGAAGTCATTTTAGAAAAAGTAGGAATAATCATCTCTACTTTCCCATCTTGTAAAGCCTTGAATTCATTTTCATCATTAAATAAAGAGGCATTTGGATAGACATGCACTTTTACCTTCCCATTTGTTTTTTTCTCAACTAGTTCAGCAAATTTCGTTGCAGCTTGTCCTTTTGGCGTATTTTCAGCTACAACATGACTCAAATGTATCGTAATTTGGGTATCGAGGCCCTTTTGTTCATCATCATAGGGGAGCGTTTTCGAAAATAATAATCCTTGCTGTATACTAAATACAATAGTTAAGATCAAAACGGTTGCAATTGTTCCAATAATAAATTTTTTCATATTTTTACACCCAATTGATTCGTATTTTTACATGTTTTTGTTATTCTAACATAAGGCATAAGCTAAAATATAGTAAGAGGGAGGCAATGGTCTTGAAATTTCAAAAGTTATCGATGAAGGGCAAAATCATGTCTCTTACTTTTTTTATACTGTTGTTGTCTTTTAGTATTGGTGGAACTTTTTTGCTTGGGTTTGTTATGAATGAACAGAAAGAAAAGCTGGCGGAACAGGCATTGCTTGTTGCAAAAACAGTCTCACAGCTACCAGAAATGAAAACTGCTATTACTAATAGAGATTTTACAGAAGCGACTGAACATATTAATCCTGTTGTTGAAGAAATAAGAGATATTAATGGGGCGCAGTATATAGTTGTCCTCGATATGCAACGACGAAAATATTCCCATCCAAATGGGGATGAAATTGGTACAATCTCACAGTCTGGTGATTTAAACGCTGCATTTTCTGAACATTATTATACATCGATTGCACATGGTGAGCATGGAGATATGGTTCGAGCTTTCGTGCCAATTATGACAGATGATGGACGTCAAATTGGTGTTGTTATCGTTGGCTATAGTGTATTAACTGTGAGTGAACTTCTATTATCAATCCAAAAAGAGCTATTAATTACAGTAGCTTTGTCCTTATTATTTAGTGCTTGGGGTGCTCACACGTTAGGTCGGCATATGAAAAAACAAATGTTTGGATTAGAGCCCCACGAAATCGCTAAAATGTACGTGGAACGCACTGAAACATTTAACGCGATGCATGAAGGGATTATCGCCATTGATACGGAATTGACGATTACCATTTTTAATGAAAAGGCATGTGATATATTAGGTGTGGCTGAGCGACCATCATCACTAATTGGGAAGAAAATTTTCGAGGTGTTGCCAGATACGCGGTTACCCGAAATATTAGCGCTAGATCGTCCTCTCTATAATCGTGAACTCTATATAAATGATCATAGCATTATGAGTAATCGTATTCCTATACAGGTCAATGGTAAAACTGTTGGTGCTGTAGCGATGTTTAAGGATCGGACAGAGGTGAAGAAATTGGCCGAGGAATTAACGGGAGTCAAGGCGTTTGTTCAGGCATTACGTGTACAAACACATGAACATAAAAATAAATTGCATACGATCGCTGGCCTTTTGCAGCTTGGACATCATGAACAAGCACTTTCCTATTTAACACAAGTAAAGGAAGAGCATGATGAAATCACGAATTTTTTAAATGAGCGCATTAAAAATGAAAATATTTCGGGGTTATTGCTTAGTAAAATTGCTCATGCGAAAGAGCATGGCATTACATTAGAGATAGACCGAGCGAGTCGTCTCACAACATTTCCTAAAAATTTAGATCATCATGATTTTGTCATTCTATTTGGGAATTTAATTGAAAATGCATTTGATGCATTAAAAGATAGTCCCGTTGAAGAGAAGATTGTGCATATTTCAGTAGATGAAGATGATGATGTACTTGCAATTTTAGTAACAGATAACGGAGTGGGCATGACGAAAGAAGTAAAGGCACAAATTTTTAAAAATGGCTATTCGACTAAAGAAAAAAAGGGCCGAGGTATCGGACTGTATTTAATAAAAGAAATCGTGCAAAAAGGACAGGGTGAAATCGAAGTAATCAGCGAACCAAGTAAAGGGACAAGCTTTTTAATAACATTTTATCATTCTTAGTGTTCGGAAGTTTTACTTTATAAAGGACATTGTATGAAAGCATACATTATGCACTTCATGTGAGAGAAGTGTATTGAATTCGTTTAATAGAAGAAAGTAGTAATCGATTGTATGGAGGGCTTAATAGTGACGCAGATTAACGTGTTATTAATAGAGGATGATCCCATGGTGCGGGAGGTAAACCGTCAATTCATTGAAAAAGTTGCTGGATTTAAGGTAATAGGGCAAGCGTCGAATGGGGTAGAAGGAATAGACAAAATCCGTACGCTACGACCAGATTTAGTGTTTATGGATATATTTATGCCAGAGCAAGATGGTATAACAAGCTTGCGAAAAATTCGTGAATTCAAAATTCCCGTCGATGTGATAACTGTAACGGCAGCCAATGATATGGAAACGGTAAAACAAGTTTTGCATCTTGGTGTCTTTGATTATATAATGAAGCCATTTTCATTTGAACGAGTGCAAGGTACGCTAGAAAACTACATGCGATTTAAGCAACAAATGCTAACCCAAAAGGAGCTAACGCAAGGAGAGCTCGATCAGTTATTCCATTATCATAGTGGAGAAGGGAAGGCTGAAGTAGCAAGTGAGGAGAAAACCGAAAAAAGCTTGCCAAAAGGTTTTAATCGAGCGACACTGGAAAAAGTGGTCCATTATTTGCAATCGGTAGATGGTGCATCAGCAGAAGATGTGGCAAGCGGTGTTGGAATTGCACGCGTAACAGCAAGACGATACTTAGATTATCTAGAAAAGCAAAAGGAAATAACGATGGATGTCCATTACGGTGGCATTGGTCGTCCAATTAATTATTATTTTAGTAAGTAATAGGAATAGACAGAGACATTATTTTGAAATTTTATAGGGTAAGGTGTTTGTGAAGCAGGCGATATCTGCGATAAAAGCTTACAGGGTTGTCGGCTTACGATGTGCACGCAAAAAGCGGTCGCTGTAGCGGACAACTACATTCACAGCAAAAAAGTGTTAGATTGATGGGAGTCAATCTAACACTTTTTCTTTATTGTCGCAAACTTTCATTCATATCTCCAAAAGTTGGATATAAATTAGTAAGGCATAATTTTATCGACAGGCTTAGGCGTTTTAATTTTTGGTAAAATTTTATCAAGTGTAACGGTACGTTGGATACTATGCGTCGTTTCATCATTTTCATCAAATTGCTCAAGGAAATTAATAACCTCTTTCACAATAGGTGTTGGTGTGGAAGCACCTGCAGTGACAGCAACTGTATTAATTCCTTTTAACCAATCAACTTTAAGTTCAGAAACGTCTGCAATACGATAAGAAGGTGTACCTGCAATTTCTACAGATACTTGTGTTAGACGGTTCGAGTTATTCGATTTAGGATCGCCAACAACAATTAATAAATCTGCTTCTCCTGCTTGCTTCGCAACGGCCTCTTGACGAACTTGTGTTGCTAAACAAATTTCTTTATGAACTTCAATATGTGGGAATTTTTCTTTTAAACTATCCATTAAATGGGCAACATCCCATTGACTCATAGTCGTTTGGTTTGTTACTAGCAATTTATCATTTGTTAAGTTTAAAGCATCAATATCCGTTGAAGATTGTACTAAATGAACATGGTCTGGAGCAACACCGATTGCACCCTCTGGCTCTGGATGACCCTTCTTACCAATATAAATAATATCGTAGCCTTCAGCTGATTTTTCACGAATTAAATCGTGTGTTACTGTTACGTCAGGACATGTAGCATCAATGGATACTAGGCCTTTGCGTTTCGCAATTTCACGAATTTCAGGTGAAACACCATGCGCAGTGAAAATAACAGTGCCTGTTTCAACCTGTTCAATAATTTCTAAGCGATTATCACCGTCTAGTGTAATGATACCATCTTCTTCAAAGGCATCTGTAACATGTTTATTGTGCACAATCATCCCTAAAATGTAGATAGGTCTTGGTAATGTTTTATCGAGTGCGGCGTTACGTGCAATGACCATCGCATCAACAACACCGTAGCAATAGCCACGTGGATTAATTTTTAATACTTGCATGGTTGTGACTCCTTTCAAGCTTACCTACCTACATTATAACGGACAGGCACGTCGAATACAAAGAAACCTTCACTCCATAGGTGGCTGGAAAATACGTGGCTTAGATGGAAGCGGTTCACGTGGAGTAGTCGACGCATTTTTTTGTGTTGAACGTCTACCTTTAGTGGAACCTGCTGCCTTACTTGCTGCCGCTGCATCAGTAGCCGCAGCGGCCACGCCTGCTGCTGCACCCGCTGCAGGCAGTCCTTGGAAGCCTTTATACAATTTTAAAAGTGAAGGGATGTTTTTCACCATTGGCATTGCTTGTTGTATATAAGGGGTATACGTTTTGGCAGAATTAAATAAACTATTTGCTTGTTGTAAAAAAGAACCGATTTTGGAAGGTTCCTGAACGGGTGGCGTCGGCATTTGCCCTCCGAATCCCCCTCTCATTCCACCAGACATTGGAAAACCACCTGGAATTCGTGGTTGAGGAAAACCTCCAGGCGGGTAAAAGGACTGTGGTGGCATCTGAGGAGGTGTAGGCATCCGCATTTGCGCGGGCATTTGCGCAGGCATTTGCATGCCACCAGGATACATAGGGAATTGATAAGGTGGTCTAAATACCATAATGATCTCCTTTCATTGTATGCTTTTCATTGATGACATACCTGATTATAGATATGATATGCAGACGCTGATGTTAGCGTTCGACAAATGCTAATGATTGAACAATTGAAAGGGCTCCTATGTGCTCTTTCATATTAAGTTATGTAAGTCACGATAGAATGGATTATGAGGAAAAGAAAATTCTAAAAAAAACATAAAACATTTACAATAGCAGGCGAATAATATTTTTGCTTATTTAAGTGAAAATCGGATAGCTTTTTGCAATTATGTACATGTCCCAACAAAACTGCTAAGTGAGAAAGTTATATGTGAAAGCAGTAATTAATAAGTACAAGGCATAGCTCCATAGAGTTGGAGCCATGCGTACGGATTTTTACCGTAGAGAACCGTAGAGAAAAGTAGTTGTTATAGTTGAATAGCGTATTTGATAGTGCAATTTGATCTAACGTTATTCATCATCATTCACTCGCAGCATTCTATATCCAACCCGAACGTGAGTCTGAATATACTTTGGTTGTGAGGGATTCTCTTCTATTTTCTTTCGAAGAGTTGCCATAAATACTCGAAGGCTTGGAACATCTGACTGGAGAGCATTTTGCCATATCTCCTTCAATAAAAAATTATGTGTAAGTACTTTGCCAACATGCTTGGATAGAACAACTAAAAGTTTATACTCAATAGGTGTCAAGTGCACTTCCATCGCGTTAACAAACACGGTGTTTGCCACGTAATGTATTTCTAATTGTCCATTAACAAACACTGCTGACTCTGCTTCTAGCTGATGTTCGCTACTTATTCTTCGTAATGCTACACGTATACGCGCAAGTAGCTCCTCCACGCTAAAAGGTTTTGTGACATAGTCATCCGCACCAGCATCTAATGCGCTTATTTTATCGAGTTCTTCACCGCGGGCACTTACAACAATTATGGGCGTTTGGGTCCAGCCGCGTACTTTTTTAATAAAGTCTATCCCATCCATATCAGGTAAGCCTAAATCAAGGATAATGACATGGGGCTTCAACGAGATAGCTTTTTGTAATGCACTAGAACCATCTTGTGCTATATCGAATTCGTAGTGCTGAGTAGTTAAGGTCATTCTAATTAAATTGCCGATTGCTACATCATCTTCTACGACTAAAATCCGCTTATTCATTTATACGGACAACTCCTTTTTTTAAAGTAAAACGAAAGATGGTTCCAGTCGGATAGTTTTTTGCAACTTCTAATTCACTATCATGTAATTTTAAAATTGTTTGACATAGTGCTAACCCTAAGCCTAAGCCCCTTCGACTGTCACTACGCTGAACTTTACCTGTTATAAACGGCTCGAACAGTTTTTCTTTTAGCGAATCGTCAATACCTGGTCCATTGTCAGTGATACTAATGTCAACAAACTCGTCTCGATCTTTTGCAATGAAAGAGATGGCACTACCTGCAGGTGTATAGGTTAATGCATTATCGATTATATTTATAATTACTTGAATCATTAGGCGTGCATCCATCAATGCCATAAGTAATTCAGGCTCTACATGATAAGAAATGTTATGTGTATTGTCACGTGGAGTAACATGCAGTAACGCCTCTTGAATAATATCCTCCACAAGCTCTAATTGCATCTCTAATGCAAATTGACCATCTTCTAACATCGAAACTGCCAGTAGGTTTTCAACCATTTGAACAAGCCATTTTGAGTTCTTGTATATATCTTCGTATAATCGTGTTTTTTCAATTTCAGGAATATGCGCTTTATTTGTTAACAGGATATCTGCATTTCCAGAGATAGTTGTAAGCGGTGTTCGTAAATCATGAGAGATAGCACGTAAAAGGTTAGCTCTCATTTGTTCAAGCTCCGCTTCCCTTGCAACTTGCTCATTTAAACTTTGCAAATACCATTTATCGAGAGCGAATGAAAAATCATTCAAAATAGCATGTAAAATATCGCGCTCAAATGCGGGGAGAGGTGCTTGCTTAGAAAGAGCAATTCCTACAATACCCTTAACGTTTCCACTTGAAATAACAGGTAAATAATAGCCGTTCACTTCAGGGAAAATATCTGTTGATATACCAGCAAAATGTTTATTATTAATGACCCAATGTATTACACCTAATTCATTAGTATCTTGAAAGAGTGATGCTACGTTAGTATTCTCCATATTAGATAGACTTGTTGTTGGGAAAAAAATAGAGTTAGTAATTATTTTTTGCTCTATTTCAAAAAATTGTACAGGTCTTTCTACTAATTTAACAATCTGTGTCATGCCTTCCGTAATGATTTCTTCGATAGATTTGGCGTGTTGTAGTTTGCGATTTGTTTCTAGTAAAACTTCCATTCGATATGATTTACGAACAGCAACGATTGCCTGCTCTTTTATCTTTTTTGTTAAGCTACTTGTGATTATGCCAGAGAAAAACATAATGAGAAAAGTAATAGGATAATCCCGATGATATGCTTCAAGGGAAAATCGTGGCTCAGTAAATAAAAAGTTAAATAGAAGTACAGCTACTGCAGAGCTAATAATGTTCATTAGCCAGCCTGACGACCATATCGCAAGGATTAGCACAGTGAGAATGTAAATCGTAATAATATTGGATTCACTAACTCCTATTGTAAAGAAAAATAAAGCTAAAATAGAGCCTAAGAGAAACACTACTGCCATTTTTATTAAATCCAACCATTCAATCGTTAGTCGATTTCGAACGCCAGTAGGCACATACAATCGTTCATTTTCTTGATCTGGAACTATATGCATAGTTAAATTCGGTGCAAATTCATTGAGCCTGTCACTGATTTTCGCATGTGGCAGCCACCATTTCTTTTTCAAAGCAGTTCTGCCAATTACTAGCTTTGTGACCCCACTTAAATGTGCATAATTGGCTAGTGCAGCTGCGATATCATTCTCTTGAACGATTACAACATGGCCGCCAAGTTGCTCGGTCAATTTCATATGTTGTTGCAATCGTTCATCATTTGCTTTGTTAAAACTACTTTCTTGCACCTTTTGCACATAAAGCGCAGTAAATTTGCCATGTAATGCTTGAGCAAGTCTTGCGGCAGTGCGAATAACTTTTGCATTAGTCGGGGAGCTGCTAATACCTACTAAAATATGTTCTTCAATTTGTTTCGTTTGCCTAATCGATTCGCTATCATTTATCTGTTTGTAATTAACCGTATCTGCAGTCCTGCGTAAGGCAATTTCTCGAAGTGCAACTAAATTTTGTTTGCGAAAAAAGGAAGCTAATGCTTTTTCAGCTTGTTGTTTGTGATAGATTTTTCCTTCTTTTAAACGTTGAATTAACTCATCTGGTTCAATATCCACAATCTTGATAAGTGCTGCTTGATCAATTAAATAATCTGGAATGCGTTCTCGCACTTGTACCCCCGTAATTTCTTCAACCACATCATGCAGACTTTCAATATGTTGAATATTTACAGTTGTATATACATGGATACCTTTCGCAAGTAATTCTTCTACATCCCCAAATCTTTTTGTATGACGCATAAGTGGAACATTTGTATGAGCCAACTCATCGATTAGTACGATTTCTGGTTTGCGTTGCAATACTGCATCTATATCTAGTTCTTGAAAGTTTTTCCCTTTATAATGCAAATTTCTAGTCGGTATTTGCTCAAGTCCGTCAAGTAATGCTAATGTCTCTGGACGTGGATGTGGCTCAATATAGCCAATTACTACATCTTTGCCAAGTTTTTTTGCTAGATGTGCTGCATCTAGCATGGCATACGTTTTACCTACGCCAGCAGCATATCCGATAAAAATTTTTAGTCTCCCTACAGTTGCTTGCTCCTGATGAATTCTTGCTAAAAATTCTTCTGGAGTGGGGCGCTCATTTTCCATCATCCTTCACCTCATTTGTATTATAGCGTTATCTGACATTAAGAAAGTGTAAAGATTTAACCCCTTTATCGTTTCTTAATACAAAATTCAATTTCCTAACACTACATTAATTTCAAAGTCAGTATGATGAAAACATCAAATGGAGGGAATGGTGATGTGAATTGATGGACTTTTATATGATTGGCTTATTAATCATTAGTTTTGCCAGTCTATATGCGTTAATCATTTGGTGCTACAAATTAGTCGAAGAGTAGGGGGAATCGCTATGGGCATTGTTATTGGAATTATATTTATCTTACTTTTTGGATATTTAGGGTACGCCCTCTTATATCCAGAAAATTATTAATAGGATGCAGGAGGAATAGCGTATGTGGCAAATAGCCATTGTTTGTATTATTTATTTACCGCTTGTTATCCTAATGGGCCATTATCTTTTTCATGTCACAATGCATAAAAAAACATGGCTCGATCCAGTGATGGATAAAGTAGATGGTGTCATTTATAAATTATGTGGCGTAAAGCAAGTGGATATGACTGGAAGACAATATGTGCTGTCGTTAATTATGTCGAATGCTTTTATGGTGTTCATTGGCTATATGCTATTGCGCATACAATCTTTTTTGTTGTTAAACCCTAATGAAATTGAAAATATGGAGGCAACGCTTTCCTTTAATACGATCATTTCATTTATGACCAATACAAATCTGCAGCATTATAGTGGTGAATCAGGTTTAAGTTATTTGTCACAAATGCTCGTCATTATTTTTATGATGTTCACATCGGCAGCGACAGGCTATGCAGCATGTATGGCGTTTTGCCGACGTCTAGTAGCCAAAAGTGATACTTTGGGCAATTTCTATGTAGATTTTGTACGGGTGATTACACGTGTATTAATGCCCATTTCAATTGTGGTTGCCATTATTTTAGTATGGCAAGGTTCACCTCAAACATTAAGCGCCAATAAAATCGTACAAACAATTGAAGGAAAGATGCAAGATATTGCACTTGGACCTGTTGCATCCCTTGAATCAATTAAACATGTTGGTACAAATGGAGGCGGGTTTAATGGAGCCAATTCGACGACTCCTTTTGAAAACCCTTCCGTTATATCCAACATTGTAGAAATGCTATCTATGATGTTGCTACCTGGGGCTTGTGTTATAGCATTTGGTTTAATGGTTGCTTATAGAAAAAAGAAAACGATAGTTGGGAAGCAAGGGCTAGCAATCTTTGGTGCCATGTGTATGCTGTTTCTAATTGGGCTAGTAACAGTGTATATAGCTGAGCGTGCTGGAAATCCACTTATTGATGAGCTAGGTCTTACACAGGCACTTGGCAGTATGGAAGGAAAAGAAATGCGCTTTGGTATAGCCCAATCCGCTCTTTTCACTGCTGTCACAACGGCTTTTACAACTGGCTCTGTCAATAATATGCATGATACTTTAACACCGCTTGGTGGACTTGTGCCGATGTTTAACATGATGCTAAACGTTGTATTTGGTGGTAAAGGCGTTGGGCTTATGAACATGATGATGTATGTGCTACTGACGATTTTTATTGCGTGCTTAATGATAGGCCGCACCCCACAATTTTTAGGGAAGAAAATTGAGGAAAAGGAAATGAAGCTTATAGCGCTGTGTATTTTAATTCATCCTGCCATCATTCTGTTATTTTCGGGTTTTGCTGTTGCTACGACAGCAGGTGTGGCAGGCATAACAAACCCAGGTGCACATGGTTTATCACAGGTGCTATATGAATTTGCTTCTGCATCTGCCAACAATGGCTCTGGCTTTGAAGGATTAGCCGATAACTCGACATTTTGGAATGTATCGACAGGGCTAGCGATGTTTTTCGGACGCTATTTAACCATCATAATTCAATTGGCAATTGCTTCGTTACTTGCTAAAAAAATGTTGCATAGCGATTCAATTGGAACATTGAAAACAGATACATCGATGTTTACATTTTTACTAGTTGGCATTGTACTGATGATTGGCGCATTGACATTTTTACCAGCATTGGCACTTGGTCCAATTACAGAGCATTTACAAATACATTCCTAATGAGGAGGGACATAAATGGAAACTGGAAGGAAAAGTTTTATTTCGAGCGAAATAATCAAGCATTCCATGATCGGTGCGTTGAAAAAATTTAATCCACTATATATGATCAAAAATCCTGTAATGTTCGTTGTAGAGAGTGGATTTATTTTAGTGTTATTGTTATCGTTTTTCCCCCATTTACTTGGGAGCGGGGAAGGGGAGCATGAGCGACTCTATAATGCTATTGTCGCTTTTATTCTCTTTGTCACGATTTTATTTGCTAACTTTGCAGAGTCTATAGCAGAAGGGAGAGGGAAGGCTCAGGTACAAACATTAAAAAATACAAAAACAGTAACACTGGCACGAGTTCTTTTAGCGGATGGTTCGGAAATAATGAAACAAGCACATGAGCTAAAAAAGGGAGATAAAGTTTTAGTTCAAGCGGGGGAGGTCATTCCGAACGATGGCGAGGTAATTGAAGGGATTGCGACTGTCGATGAATCGGCCATTACAGGGGAGTCGGCACCTGTTGTGAAAGAACGAAGTGGTGACTTCTCATCTGTTACAGGAGGAACGACTGTCACTAGTGATTGGCTTATTATTGAAATTACATCACTGCCAGGAGAGTCATTTTTAGATAAAATGATTACGCTAATAGAAGGGGCAAGTCGGAAAAAAACACCTAATGAAATCGCGTTAAATACTTTGTTAGTAAGTTTAACGATAATTTTCTTATTGGTTGTCGTGACATTATATCCAATGACTACTTATTTAAATGTGCATATTTCCATGGCAACATTAATTGCACTGACAGTTTGTTTAATTCCCACGACAATTGGTGGCTTGCTTTCCGCCATTGGTATTGCTGGAATGGACCGTGTGACACAGTTTAATGTCATTGCGATGTCGGGGAGAGCTGTGGAAGCGTGCGGTGACGTAGACACCCTAATATTAGATAAAACAGGAACAATCACTTATGGCAATCGCATGGCATCTGAGTTTTTACCTGTAAAGGGAGTAGCGCATCTAACATTGATGCAAACTGCATGGCTTAGTTCCTTAACTGATGACACACCTGAAGGAAAATCTATCTTATCGTTAGCATGTGATTTAGGTGTGAATACGACAGATGCACAACATATTATTAAATCAAGTGAGCATATACCGTTTTCTGCACAAACACGGATGAGCGGATTAAATTTGCAGGATGGCACTCAAATTCGAAAAGGGGCTTATGATACGATTAAACAAGAAAGCATTGTTGCAGGGCATTCAATCCCTCAAAATTTGGAGCAGTTAGTCCATCAAGTATCTTCTGTCGGAGGGACGCCACTTGTTGTGTCGATGAATCATAATATTTTAGGCGTAATCCATCTTAAAGATGTTGTCAAATCTGGTTTAAAAGAACGCTTTGAACAGTTGCGGGCAATGGGCATTAAAACAATTATGTGTACAGGAGATAATCCCTTAACAGCAGCAGCTATAGCCAAAGAATCAGGCGTGGATAGCTTTATTGCTGAAAGTAAGCCTGAGGATAAAATAAAGGTCATAAAAGACGAGCAGGCACTAGGGAAAGTTGTAGCGATGACAGGAGACGGAACGAATGATGCACCTGCATTGGCGCAGGCAAATGTTGGTCTTGCTATGAATTCAGGTACGAATGCAGCGAAAGAGGCTGCGAACATGGTAGATTTAGACTCAAATCCAACTAAAATAATAGAAGTTGTAGAGATTGGGAAGCAATTATTGATGACGCGTGGCGCACTTACTACATTTAGTATTGCAAATGATGTTGCGAAATACTTTGCGATTATCCCTGCCATGCTGATGGTGGCAGTACCAGAAATGAGCTCACTTAATATTATGCAACTCGATTCACCGACAAGTGCCATCATTTCTGCTTTAATTTTTAACGCGGTTATTATTCCGTTATTAATTCCTATAGCGATAAAGGGTGTAAAGTATAAGCCGATGAGCGCTGCAAAATTATTACAGAAAAACTTGATCATTTATGGAATTGGTGGCATCTTTGCTCCCTTTATTGGAATAAAGGTGATTGATTTACTAATAGGGCCACTGTTATCCATGCTTGGGCTATAGGAGGGACATGACATGAATCGATTTTGGAATAATGCAAAGCAAGCGTTATTTGTATCATTAATAATGTTTGTAATATGTGGTTTAATTTATCCTTTTACTGTGACAGGCATTGCACAAGGACTATTTAACGAGCAGGCAAATGGAAGCATTGTTGAAGTTGATGGTAAAGCTGTTGGTTCAGAATTATTAGGGCAAGCCTTTACATCACCAGCATTTTTTGGGGGACGTGTTTCTTCTATTAATTATAATGTGTATGAAAAAGAAGATATTGTACCAGATGAACATGGAGCAACTGTCTATGGAGGAGTTAGCTCAGGTACCTTTAACTATGCACCTTCCAATCCAAAATTAATAAAACGAATCGATGAAGACATTCAAGCATTTTTAGAGGCCAATCCAACAGTAAAACGACAAGAGATTCCTGCTGATTTAATGACAGCCTCAGGGTCAGGCTTAGATCCACATATTAGTGTGCAAGCAGCACAAATTCAAATAAACCGAATTGCACATGTAAGTGGCCTGTCAGTAAAGGAAATTGAAGAAATTGTAGAGGTTCATACAGAAGGACGCACGCTCGGCATATTTGGAGAAGAGAAAGTAAACTTTTTAATGGCGAATTTGGAAATTTTTAAAAGGATGAAGCAATATGAATAGGATATAAAGTGCTAATATAAAAGGCAGATAGAGAAAAGGGGATAGCATCATTTTCTCTATCTACTTGTAAAAGAAATGATACGGAGTTTTATCCTTGTGCGTTAACAAGAATTTTAATATGATTTTTCTCCTTTAGTAACGCTTCAAAGCCTTCTGTAACAATATCATCAAGCCCAATCCGCTTTGTGACAAGCTTGTCTGCTAGGAAGTAACCTTTTATCATTAACTCCATAACGGATGGGAAGACATCACGATAAGCCATAACTCCTTTTACGGTGCGCTCTGAACGCACAATAATATTAGGCTGTATAGAAGCGACAGATTCCCAAATAGAAACGATTATTGTTTCGCCTTCAAAAGTAGTGGAGTCAATGGCTTGTTGTAAAACGTCTGGTGCGCCTGTTACTTCAAATGCTACATCGACACCGCCATCTGTTAATGCATGAATACGCGTAACTGCATCCTCTTCCTTTGGATTAATAACAGCGGTTGCGCCCAATTCCATCGCTTTTGCAGCACGTTCGGCTGAAAGTTCCACAGCGTAAATTTCGGAAGCTCCAGATGCCCGTAATGCATCAATCAAGAGGAGACCAATTGGCCCTGTTCCAAAAACAGCTGCTTTATCACCAACTTTTAATTTACTTTGACGTACTGCGTGTAAAGCGACTGCTGCTGGTTCTACAAGTGCACCTTGTTCATAGGATAGCCCTTCAGGCATTTTGTGCACCATCCGTTCATCTACCATTGTATATTGTGAAAAGCCACCGCCGCCGCCGGAAAGTCCATGGAAACCAAGGTGCTTACAAATATTATACTTTCCCTTCCTACAAGCAGCGCATTCACCACAGGCTAGAGTTGGTTCGATTACGACTGCATCACCGATTTTTACCTTTGTGACCCCTGCGCCAACTTCTACTACCTCGCCTGAAAACTCATGACCCATAACAAGTGGATAAGTATCACTTCTATCATGATGGAGTTGTTTGACTGGAATAAAGATAGGTCCAACTGTATACCTATGTAAATCGCTGCCACAAATTCCTGCCCAATGTACTTTAATTTTTACTTTTCCAGATGCAATGGTAGGCTCTACAATATTTTCAACACGGATATCCCTTGCTTTATACCATCTTGCTGCTTTCATGATCTAGCAACCTCCTTATAGTATGTGATATTTTATTTTATCATGTGGAAAATATTCAAATCATTAGTTGGATAAAAATCGACATAAAAAATATAAAAAGTCTATTGGTTTTTTTGCATTATTCACACTTTACATTTTTCATTGCATAATAGTCGCAATTAAAGTAAGTTTGTTAAAGGTTAGCGTTGCATCGATGAAAAAAATAATAGAATTTTGTAAATGCTTATGTTAATAGTAAGGAAACATACCTAAAAGGCCGAATCATGGTACAATGGGAAAGATGTAAGGAGGAACGAATTATGTCAAAATATACTGATTATAATTTTCAGCCATTTTTGCAGGACGCAATTGCAAAACTTGGCTTCACAGAACCAACACCAATACAAAAGGAAATTATTCCGCTAATACTTAAAGGTAAAAGTGCGATTGGTCAAGCACATACAGGTACAGGGAAAACACATAGTTTCCTTATTCCGATTGTGCAACGTATTCAAGTTGACAAGCAAGAAGTACAAGCTGTTATTACTTCGCCAACACGAGAGCTTGCTCAACAGATTTTTGATGCGTTAAATCAATTAATAGAAGGAACAGAGATTCAAGCGAAATTATTTATTGGGGGTACGGACAAACAACGCTCCATTGATAAGTTAAAAACGCAACCACAAATCGTTGTTGGTACACCAGGACGTATTCGTGATCTTGTTTCAGCTCAAGCGTTATTTGTGCATACGGCACCAATTTTAGTGGTAGACGAAGCGGACCTAGCGTTCGATATGGGCTTTATCGAAGAGATTGATGGCTTTGCTTCTCAAATGCCAGAAAAGCTTGAAATGTTCGTATTCTCTGCAACAATTCCAGAACGTCTACAGCCATTTCTAAAAAAATACATGGAAGCACCTGTACACATTCATATGAACGATAAGCGTCCAGTAGCAGAAGGTATTGACTTTGTGCTAGTGCCTGTTCGTTCGAAATCACGCAACAAACGTTTACTAGATGTCATTGAAGGCATTAACCCGTTTTTAGCGGTTATTTTTACTAATACACGTAAAACGGCAGAGCATGTTGCTGGTTATTTAAACGAGCAAGGGATTCGCTGTGGTCAAATACATGGTGATTTAACACCGCGTGATCGTAAAAAAATGATGAAGCAAATTCGTGATTTAGAATATCAATATATCGTGGCAACAGATCTTGCTGCGCGTGGTATCGATATTCAAGGGATTTCACATGTCATTAACTATGAAATTCCAGAAGATCTTGAATTCTTTATTCACCGTGTTGGTCGAACAGCACGTGCGGGTAATAAAGGTACGGCGATTACATTATTTGAGCCTTCAGATGAGGACGCATTGGCTCGTGTTGAGAAAATGGGTATTCCATTTGAACAAAAGGATGTCAAAGACGGTGAATGGTCTGAACTAAAAGAACGTCATGCCCGTAAAAACCGAGTGAAGCACGAAAATGAAATTGATGTAAAAGCAAAATCTTTAGTGCGCAAACCGAAAAAAGTAAAACCAGGCTACAAACGTAATATGAAATGGGAAATGGAAAAAATTAAAAAACGCGAACGTCGCATAAAAGCACGCGGCAAAAAATAAGGAGGCATATATATGTTACTTGGCTCACATGTTTCAATGAGCGGTAAAGAAATGCTACTCGGCTCTAGTAAAGAAGCTCTTTCTTATGGTGCGAACACCTTTATGATTTACACGGGTGCTCCACAAAACACGCGTCGAAAACCAATTGCAGATCTTAATATTATGAATGGTCTATTACACATGAAAGAGCATGGCATGTCCAATATTGTCGTGCACGCTCCATACATTATAAATATTGCAAACACAGAAAAACCTGAAACCTTCCGTCTTGGTGTAGATTTCCTACAATCAGAAATTGAGCGCACGGCTGCATTGGAAGCAACGCAAATTGTTTTACATCCTGGTGCACATGTAGGCGCAGGAGCAGATGCAGGTATTGCCAAAATTATTGAAGGTTTAAATGAAGTGCTTTCACAAGATTATCCCGTGCAAATTGCATTAGAAACAATGGCAGGTAAGGGAACAGAGTGCGGGCGTTCTTTCGATGAGCTGGCAAAAATTATTGATGGTGTTACAAATAATGAGCGCCTTTCTGTATGCTTTGATACATGCCATACGCATGATGCTGGCTACAATATTGTAGAAGATTTTGATGGTGTGTTAAACGAGTTCGATAAGATTATTGGTGTGGATCGTATTAAGGTCCTTCATATAAATGATTCTAAAAATGTTCGTGGCGCAGGGAAAGACCGTCACGAAAATATTGGCTTTGGGCATATCGGATTTGATGCTTTAAAATACGTAGTCCACCATCCTCAATTGATGGACGTGCCAAAAATATTAGAAACACCATTTGTTGCATTAAATAGTGATGCTAAATCAAAAACAGCACCTTATAAATATGAAATTGAAATGTTACGTAGTGGCGAGTATAAACCTGAGCTTATTGACGCCCTACGAGGTTAATTAAACCGTAGACAAACGCAGAGAGATTTGTGTTTGTCTACGGTTTTTTGATAGTTAAATGGCTATAATTCACAGGTATTTTAAGCATTCTGGAACTAATTTAAAATTCAAACGTCTACATGTGAAATAATTGGAAAGTTAAGAGTAGGTATAGAGAGTGGAAATTGTAACGGAAAAATTAATTATGATTGCTTTATTTATTCTCATCATTCATTCAATCGAAACCCTTGCGTATGCAGTCCGTTTATCAGGCGCACGTGTAAGGTTGCTAGCTTCAGCTTTATCGCTTTTTAATGTGATGGTCATGGTTTCGAGGCTAGCGAATATGATGCAGCAACCATTTACAGGAAGTTTGGTGGATACAGCTCCTGCTGACAATGCGTTAGCCTATGTAGAAAACCAATATCGCATTATTATTGGAGCGGCATCGGTAGGAACTCTACTAGGGATATTATTACTGCCAACGTTCGTAGCCATCTTTTCGCGAGGGATAATCCATTTGGCTGAGGAAAGAGGTTCAATCCCAGCGTTATTGAAAAAAGGATTTACGCTTGAATATGTAAGACGTGGAATTAAACATATTCGTAAGCCAAGTTTTTCGTATTTAAAGGGAATTGGCTTAAGAGATATTCCAGTAAAATTATTTGTCATTAACATTGTCATTACAGCGATTTATACGATTGGTGTTTTATCAGCTTTATATGCTGGGTTATTAGTACCAGAATTAAGTAACACTGCTGTTATGGCGTCTGGACTAATCAATGGTATGGCGACGATTTTGTTAATTATTTTTATTGATCCTAAAATTTCAATACTTGCGGATGATGTGATTAACAAGCGAGGTAGCTATTTAGATTTAAAAAGAGCGTCAGTTATGATGATGACATCCAGATTTTTAGGAACGATTTTGGCGCAAGCTTTATTTATACCTGGGGCACATTATGTTGCTTGGTTTGCGAAGCTTATTACTTAATCACTAGAAGGAAATCGCTTTTATAAAGAGAATTGAAATGAATAACGAAAAGATAGGAAGGTGAAATTTATGAATATAAAGGGCTTTGGTGGAATCTTTTGGAGAACAAAAAATTTAGAGGATATTAAACAATGGTACAGTAAAGTTTTAAATATGGAAATCGAAGGCTGGAATGGTGCCATTATTACACCACAAGCAGACAATGAAACAATTTTTTCTTTCTTTACCGAGGATGATGGCTATTTTCCATTAGAACAACAAGTGATGTTAAACTTCCAAGTTGAAAATCTAGATGACAGTATTAAGCATCTAGAGAAATTGGGTGTTCCTTTTGTAAAGGAAAAAGAGGTTAGTGAATTTGGAAATTTCATATGGATTGAAGATCCAGAGGGCAGACGAATTGAGCTATGGGAAAAGTAAACGAATAGAAATTCCTAACGTTAATAGGCAACATGGACATTTTTAAAAAATGAATTTTTAAGGCACATTTTCCACAAGAAAATGTGCCTTTTTCATGTCTTTAAGAGAACTCATTTTGCATTTTGTAAATTATAAATAACTTTATGCAATTTATATATTGCAAAAAGCAATGTTGTTTTATATAATAAAATTAATAAAACGAATGGAGGAAAATTATGGCTGCCAGACAGAAGAAGCAAGTTGATGAACGTGTAAAAAATTTACAAAATAAAATATACAAAGAAGTTTATGTATTGATCATGATTGTATGTTCAATATCGATCTTAATTAAATTCTTTAAAATGGGCGTGTCCTTGGATAATGTATTAACAGAGTGGTTGATTATATTTATATCATCTGTCTATTATTATGTTAGAACGGCATATCTTGGCATTTTAACAGATGAAATAGAGGTTCACGATAGTAATAGCAAAGTCAAATTAGGAACAAAAAATGTACTTATTGGTGTTGTATTTGGTTTAGTTTTTGCAATTATTTTAGGGCTTAACAGTGCATTTAACTACGCAGACAGTACACAACAAGCAATAGAATATTTCTTCGTTGTATTTTTAGTATCTCTACTGATATATGTACCATTTTTTGCAGGGTTTTTGGGATTATCGTATAAGGCTGCAAAAAAGAAAAGTGATCAAGTCGTACAAAAAAATTTAGAAGATTAACAGTGGTGATTAGCATGAAAAATATCCGTTTAAAAATGGCTCGAATAGAACATGATTTGTCACAAGAAGATTTAGCACAAAAAGTAGGGGTTACTCGACAAACGATCGGCTTAATTGAAGTAGGTAAATATAATCCGACTTTAAACTTATGTATTGCAATCTGTAAAACGTTAAATAAAACGTTGGATGAATTGTTTTGGGAAGAGTAAATTAAAGAAAACCTCCATTTTGAACTTTGTCAAAGTGGAGGTTTTACTATATTTGAGGGAAAGCAAAAGTTAAAATTACTGCATTTGTTTTCAAAGAAAAGATAAATACCGCGGTTGATTTCCGCTACGGGCTGGCGCTTTCCGCGGGCACACTGTAAGCCGCAACCCTCGCTAACGCGCGGTTTGTTGCGGCTTACGTTGTGTGCGTTCTCGCAGGAGTCGCCCGCCCTCTGCTCCAATCAGGCAAAGAGAGGTCAGACGGGGCTTCCCGTTAACACACCTTCACGCAGTTTATATACTTGATCACATAGAGACTCAATATCGATTTTATTATGTGAAGTTAATAATATGGTAGCACCGCGCTGTTTTTCGGCGTTAATGAGGTTATATACATTTTGTACAGAATCTTCGTCCAAGCCATTCATTGGCTCATCTAATAAAATTAATTCAGGTGTTTCCATAATGCTTTGAGCAATTGCTAGTTTTTGTTTCATACCAAGAGAGTAGGCTTTAACAGGGCGTTTATCATCAGGGTCTAAACCAACTTTTGTTATTGCAGCTTTTATATCCTGGTCGGTAATTTGATTGCGTATCGCTGCTAAAAATTTTAAGTTGGAGAAACCTGAATAATGCTCTAAAAATCCAGGCTTTTCAAGGATAACACTTGCACTTTTAGGAAACGAAATATCCTGATGTAACACATCTCCGAATAATTTTACGGTTCCAACAGTCGGTTTTACTAAGCCACAAATAACGCGAAATAACATCGATTTCCCTGAACCGTTATGGCCAACGAAGCCATAGATTTTCCCTCGTTCTAGCTGAAAGTTTATATTTTGTAACACTGTCCTTCCTTTAATCACCTTAGAAACGTTTGATACTTCAATCGACATATCGTAACCTCCCTAATCGTAATCATTTTTTAACCCTATTCGAACTATGAATAAACTCAAAAGGCAAATAAATAGACCTTCCATAACTAAAATGACAGCGAACATATTTGCCTCGAAATTGCCCATTAGCCCATAATAAAAAGGAATATAAGGAGCGGATTGTTTAATACCTGCAAAAAATAGGACAATGAGCGAAATAGTCCCTATTTTTGCTGATAGCAATAATTCGATGATTTTCCATAGCAGTGCATGGCAGTACATATTGATGCCCAGAAACAATGCCTGTAGAACAATTAAAAAATCAAATTGTAGCACCACATGAGCTTTTAAAAAAAGGAAAAAGCTCATGATATAAGTCATTGCGACATAGCATGCAGTGAATATAAGTAGGATTAGCAGCCGATTAAGCCAAAACCAGCTTTTTTTAGGATAGCGTAATAGCATGTTGTATGAAAAAGAAGTGGAGCGAGGCTTCCAAATAATTTGAATTAAAAGTACATAACCAAACCATAGCAAAGTCCAGTACATCCAAGTAAGTTCCTCCACTTGTCCCAAAAGGGCAGTAAATGCTTGGCGCAATGTCATGCCATCAAAAAGTGATGTCATATAGAGTAACAATAAAGTAGTACATAATGGGTAGACGATACAAATACAACAAATTTTAAGGGCATCTTCTCGCAGTAGTTTCCACTCTAACGAAAATGTCCTCATGAATCATCATCTCGCACGTAAAAGTCTAGTTTATTGACTAAATAATGAATGGTATTGATTAACAATATCATAATGGCAACTATTATAAAGAATGTACTAATAGGTGACGTAAATTCAGTTTTATTAAAGGCAATATACACAAAGTGCTTTATATATCGATCCAACATGCCAAGAACCATAACTACAATCGCACTAATGAAGTTATTTTTGAAAAGTTGTTGGAACACGATATAAAGCAACCCAAAAATAGCCGTAACACAATAAAACATATACATAAAGTAAAGCAAGGAACCGTTTCCTTTTGGCTCAGGCACATATAATAATAGAGCACTGTAATTTGTGATATAAGGGGAAAATAGCCACTTCGCTAACGATGTGCTCAACATACTACTTCCGAAAGCAACCGCTGTAAAAAAGGCAGTCACGATAAAAACAAAGCAAATTTTATAAGTGGCAATTTGCCGTCGGTGACGATATCTTCTAAGCAATAGCCAATCATTGTCTTTAGATGAAAAGGGTGCTAATAATATTAAAAAAATAGGAATATAGAAATACTCATAAAGAGAGGCTAATATAAAGTCTTTTAGCGTATGCCATCTTGTTGCCACTGACATAAAAGGCAATACCTCAAGTAAATGTAGCGTTATCATAAAACATGCCACAATCCAAAAGAGCAATTTTTTCAAGCGAATATCCTGTCGACAATAGGTGCAGTACTTATAAAACATCTTCATGTTTCTTCATCCCAACTAAGTAAATGACAAATGTAATGGAAATTTGCAACAGAATTTCGATCATCATAATAGAGATGGAGTTGTCTCCATGTATACCTTCTGGGGCTAAAAAGTAAAAGGGAGCCCATTTTGGGTGATTGGCAGCTAAAAACCAAAGGCTAGTATAAATAATTTGCGGCATAAAAATTAATAAATAATAATTTTTAATAAACATAGATAGTGCTAGTCCCATACAAACATACGTACTAGCAAACAATCCTCCGATAATATAAAATACAGCAACATATGCATATGGAGACATGCTTAGTAAATCCGAAAAAAGAGGTTGGATATCTCCTTTAAAAGCACTTAAAACATTATCGGGTATTGCCAATGTTCCTTCAACAAACCCTTTATAGTTAGTAGCATAGGCTGTATAATCCCAGTGATTTGTAAATATATTAACAAGCACTACACCTAGACATAGTGGTAGTACGAACATAAAAAAAGCAGTTAGAAAAGTAGTAGCAAACTTTGCAATGTAATATTTTCGTCTATCCATACGCATAAAAATAAAATGTTGATAGCCGCTTTTTCTTTCGCGATAAATGGAATCCACGAGTGCAATTGAAATCAACAATGGAAAAATAAAATAATACAAATCAGATGGAAAATTATTAGTAAAACCGAGCCATTGTTTATGCGGAGATACGAAATTGAGCACTTCATCAACAATAGGTTTTTCATAGCGTTGATTAAAAAGTCTCTCTGTTAATAAATATTCTTCATTATGTTCTTTTACACCTATAAGCACAGCAATCACAACAACTAATAATAAGGCACAAATGCTAAGATAAAAGTTTTTATTTTTAAACAGCTTTTTATATTCAAGTAGCATTGATATCCTCCTATTCAAAGAATAGGGCCGTCCAGGATAGACAACCCTATCAATAAAATGCTGATAAAAGAATCACTATCAATGTTGTTATATTATAAATTGTGCATGCTAGATTATCGTGTGTCTGGATAAAAACTTCCTGAAATACTTACTTCAATAAGGGCAAATCTTGAATTTTCTGCTACTAGAGTTACATTGCCGCCAACAGCACTTTGATCTACTGTGAAGAGCCGTGTATCATTATCCGTTACTCTTGTAGTTGTTGGAGATACTTTTGCTCCTTTAGCATCCACAATCCACATATTTGCAGTGTAATTTTTATCAACTATAGCGTTTTCTACTTTTGATTGACTATTATTGTCTTTTGTTCCTGTTGCTAAACTAATATCACCTGAAAATTTCGGCAGTTCCTTCGCATAAGTGATAGCACTCGTCCCTGCACTTGCTATACCTGCACTAACCAATAAACCTAAAGCACAAACTGTTGTTGCTAGTCTTTTCTTCATAAAAAACCAACTCCTTCATTGTATTTTGCTGAAAATAAACTGAAAGCAACACAACAACATTGCAACAAAAAGATTATCTTTATGGAAATTCGATATGACAACCATCTATATATACTTAAATTCATTTATTTTATTTTGTATCTGGATAAAATCTCCCGGAAATTTCCACACTTACACGAGTTATTTTATCATTTTCTGCTACAAGAGTTACATTGCCGCCTACTGCACTATCATCTACTGTAAAGAAGCGTGTATCATTATCAGTTACATCTTTTGCAGTATTAGAAACCTTTTTCCCACTAGCATCCACAATCCACATAGTTGCCTCGTAATTTTGACCAACTATAGAATTTTCAACTTTTGAGTCACTGTTATTGTCTTTTGTTCCGTTCGCTAAATATATGTTCCTTTTAAACCCAGGCAGTTCCTTCGCATAAGTGATAGCACTCGTCCCTGCACTTGCTGCACCAGCACTAACTAATAATCCTAAGGCACAAACTGTTGTTGCTAGTCTTTTCTTCATGTCAATCCAACTCCTTCTTTGTATTTTGATGAGAATAAACCATAAGCAACAAAACAACTAAGCAACAAAAAACATAGACATAGAGAAAGAGTATTTTATTCTCTAATTATCAATTATTATAAAATTCCAAACTTTCTATTTTCAATATTTTTGTAAAGAAAAATCTATTTTAATTTACTAAAAAGTTCAAAAAAAATTTAAAATATAGGTAGATTTTGGAGGATATTTGTCAATGTAAGGATAAGAGGAAACAATTTTCACTATTACATAAAAAAAAGCCCGAAAGTCAAAACTGACCTTCGGGCTTACTATATTATTTAGTAAATAGTGCAATAAGCTGGCGGGAACGTTTTCTTCCTAGAACGGCTTCCACTTCACTCAGTACTTCTTTTGGAATACCTAAAAAGAGCCAAGAAAATGAGAATTGCTCAAGATAAGGTCGAAGCTTTTTTACTTCTGACGTGCTAATTTCAAAACCTTCGGCACGTGCAATGGCAACTACTTCTTTATCTGTACTTTGAGATAATTGCTGCAAAAAATGAATACTCACAACCAATCCCTCCTTTTAAGTCTTGTTTTCTTTACAAATATGGAACATTCATTTATACTTACAATTTGTAAATCGTAATGATTTTGAATTAGAAAGAAGCGATCATGCATGAAAAAAACATTAATTGACATCGATAATGTGTCATTTCAATATGACTATACACAAGTATTGAAAAATATCTCATTCCGTGTGGAAGAAGGAGATTTTTTAGCACTCCTCGGACCTAATGGTTCAGGAAAATCAACATTATTAAAAATTATTTTAGGTTTATTGAAACCAATGTCTGGTGAAATTAAGTTGTTTGGAGAGCCAAGTGCAACATTTAAACATCGTGAATGGATAGGCTACGTTTCCCAAAAATCCAATGCTTTCAACTCAGGTTTTCCAGCAACTGTACAAGAGGTAGTCATCAGCGGATTAACAAAAAAATTAGGGCTATTTAAAAGACCTACAAAAGATGTCAAAAACAAAGTATATGAGGCTTTAAAGGCAGTAGGAATGGACGCCTTTATGAATCAAAATATTGGTGAACTATCTGGTGGACAGCAACAGCGTGTCTTTATTGCACGAGCTTTAGTAAGCGAGCCAAGATTATTGATACTGGATGAACCGACTGTCGGCATCGATCATGAGAATGTGCAGTCCTTTTATGATATGCTGGCGAATTTAAATAGGGAACAAGGAATTACGATGATTCTTGTCACACATGATGTTGATACAGTTTCAAACCGAATTAGCCATGTTGCTTGCCTCAACCAAACGATTCATTTCCACGGTTACAAAGACGAATTTGATTCTATTTCTCAGGATGCGCTAGACGCTTGGTACGGCCATTCCGTGAGAAAGATTCATTAGAAGGAGAAGGCACAATGATTGAAGCAATTTTTAACTATGAGTTTTTACAAAATGCCTTTTTCTCTGGCTTATTGATTGGCATCATTGCACCTTTACTAGGTGTATTTATAGTAGTTCGCAGACTATCATTAATTGCAGATGCTTTATCCCATGTTACACTTGCGGGTATTGCTGGTAGCTTGTATGTAAGTCAATCTTTTGCTGCATTTGCAATGCTAAATCCTATTTACCTTGGCATTATAGCCTCAGTTAGTGGTTCAATATTAATTGAACGCTTACGTCGACTGTATAAGCACTATGAAGAGCTTGCCATACCGATTATTATGTCTGGCGGTATTGGAATTAGCGCGATTTTTATATCACTTGCCAGTGGCTTTAGCACCGATTTAATGAGTTATTTATTTGGCTCCGTTTCGGCTGTCTCAAGGCAGGATTTATGGGTTGTCATTGGGATTGCCATTGTAGTCATTGTTTTTTTATTTTTATTCTTTAAAGAACTTTTTGTGCTATCGTTTGATGAGGAATATGCGAAAGCTAGTGGACTACCCGCACGATGGGTTCATCTTTTATTTATGATTGTGACAGCGCTTGTGATTGCAGCAAGTATGCGTATCGTTGGTATTTTACTAGTATCTTCTTTAATGACTTTGCCAGTTGCTGCAGCAATGCGTCTTGCAAAAGGCTTTAAGCAAACGATTATCTATGCAATTGTATTTGGCGAGGTAGCGGTATTAATCGGTTTAGTAAGTGCATTTTACTTAGATTTAGCACCAGGTGGTACAATTGTTGTTACATCAATTCTTATCTTATTACTTGTAATAATAGGTAAGAAAACGATGTTAAAACTATCTGCAAAACAAGGGGAGGCAGCACAGTGAATATTTCACGAGCGTGGGAAATTTTAAAAGAAAACGGCTATAAAAAAACAGATAAACGTGAGTTAATTTTAAATATGTTTGCAGAGACGGATAAATATTTAACCGCTCGAGATTTATTAGATGTGCTGAAAAAAGATTTTCCTGGTATGAGTTTTGATACGATTTATCGAAATCTCTCAACGTTTGTACAGCTTGGCATATTAGAAGAAACCGAGTTATCCAGCGAACGAAATTTTCGCATGCATTGTGAGTCTGAACATCATCACCATCATTTCATATGTATGGATTGTGGCAATGTGAAAGAGCTCAATCTTTGTCCAATGGAGATGCTTGGTGAAAAGCTTCCTGATTATGAAATCGAAAATCATAAATTTGAAATATACGGTAAATGTCCAGATTGTAAACATGAAACCCTGTCAAATTAATATTTGACAGGGTTTTATTTATTGTGAAGGAGTAATGCTAGAAGGAAAGGGCATAAGAAGACTACTACTATCTTCTTACAATACGGATAGCATCTATTTTTTTACAGTCAATAATAAGTGGTGTTGTAGAACCTGCTTCTAGGAAATAAGCACAGCAATTTCTTGCATTAAAGCTCACGAAAGTCAAACCAAGGAAACTAAGGCCGCCTGTTAAGAAAACATCTACTACAGTGCCAACTTCTAAACATTTTAATTGCTCACAGATACAGCTTCTGCAGTGATTCATTGCTTTATGACCTTTTTCTTCTTTGCACTCATGTTGTTTCTTTTGGTGACAGTTGCAAGGTTTTTGGCATTTACAAGGAGCCCAATTCATGTGTGTAACATATCTTCTATCTTCCATTTGATACTACCTCCTTTCGTTAGAAATAATGTAAAGCTATTGCCTTACACTTATAATCTATGTTTTTTAAAAGGAAGGAGGTTGGTAATATGTCCGATAGACACTAAAAAAACTATTTTTTTCTTTAAAAAAATGCTTTGTAAGTTTATTTTATTTTGTAAATGTATGTTTGTACCAATGGAATTGTCATAGAGATAGAAGTCTATCATTGGGAAATGTGAAAGAATTTTTAGCGGAAGACGGAGGCTATAAATTAGAGAGGGAGCATAAAAATGCCATTGAATTAAAATAAACGACGAATGATATGATTAAGCTATCATTCGCCGTTGTATTATTATTGGTGTTTTTGTTGGAATGCGACCATAAAGTCACGTAGTGCTTTACAAGTTTCTAATGGAACAGCATTATATGTTGAAGCACGGCAACCACCAACTGAGCGGTGACCATTTAGACCAATAAATCCAGCTGCTTTTGCTTCAGCTAGGAATTGTTTTTCAAGCTCTTCATTAGCGACACGGAATGTGATGTTCATTAATGAACGACTTTCAGGCGTTGCGTGACCAGTGTAAAAGCCATTACTGTTATCAATCGCATCGTAAATTACTTGTGCTTTTTCTTCATTAAGTTTAGCAATTGCTTCAACGCCACCTTTAGCGTCAACCCATTTTAATACTTCACCTAACATATAAATACCGAATGTTGGCGGCGTGTTGTATAACGAGTTACCGTCTGTATGCGTTGTATACTTTAACATTGTTGGAATGTCTTTGTTCGCTTTTTCTAATAAGTCTTTGCGAATAATAACGACAGTTACACCAGAAGGGCCAAGGTTTTTTTGCGCACCAGCATAAATGATCCCAAATTTGCTGATGTCAACAGGTTTCGATAAAATGTCACTCGACATATCTGCTACTAAAGGAACATTGCCTGTTTCGGGGAATTCCTTCCATTGAGTACCGTAGATTGTATTATTTGATGTGATGTGAAGGTATGCATCATCTTCATTAAATTGAATTTCTGACAAAGCTGGAATGTTACGATATTTATTTTCCTTCGTGCTTGCGGCTTCAACAGGAGTACCAAATAATTTTGCTTCTTTGAATGCTTTTTCAGCCCATGAACCAGATAAAACGTAGCTTGCTTTTTTATCTGCTTGAAGGAAGTTCATTGGTACCATTGTAAATTGCAGGCTTGCCCCACCTTGTAAAAATAGTACCTCATAGTTTTCTGGAATAGCATAAAGTTTTTTTAGTAGAGCAATTGCTTCATTATGTACTTCGTCGAAGATCGCACTACGGTGGCTCATTTCCATAATAGACATACCTGAATTACGGAAGTTAACTAATTGTTGTTGAGCGTTTTCTAGAACTTCTAGCGGTAGTGCAGATGGACCTGCGTTAAAATTGTATGCACGTTGTGTCAAAGTGGTACACTCCTTGTTTGTTTTGTTTAATAAAAGCACTTTACTGGATTATAACTTAATTTTCAAGAGAAAAAACAAAATTCTCAATATTTTATTTATGTAGGATGAAAATGAGCATTTTAGTGTCAGGCACGCACACAATTCGCACACAATTTATTTAAACACTACAAAGACAAAGAAATTTCGGTATACTATCGTTAAGTAATGAAAAGGGGTGTTTTTAATGTTTACAGTTGAACAAGCAAGTCTAATTGTCGTTGATGTGCAAGGGAAATTGGCAACAATTGTAGATGAAAGCGAAACGGTTATTCAAAATGTGTCAAAACTTGTACAAGGAATGCAAGCGCTGGATGTGCCAGTATTATGGCTGGAACAAAATCCAAGTCGCTTAGGGGGCACTGCGCTAGAAATTGCACAGCATCTGCCAGGCAATCCAATTGCCAAAATGGCTTTTAGTGCATGCCAAGAAGAGGACTTCATTAATGCAGTTAAAGCAAGTGGACGTACGCAATTTATTGTAACGGGAATTGAAACACATATTTGTGTCTATCAAACAGCAAGACAGTTGAAGGAACAGGGGTTTGAAGTTGAGGTAGTCGTTGATGCCGTATCTTCTCGCACTAAAGCCAATAAGGAAATAGGGTTAGATAAAATGAAGGCACTAGGCATTTTGCCAACGAGCACGGAGATGATTTTGTATGAACTTTTACAAAGAGCAGATCATACTCATTTTAAAACGGTGTTACAACTTGTAAAATAATATAAAACGCACTAAGAGGATATGTTTATAAGTATCGTCAAAAGTAACATAGAAAGCATGGACATTGGTTGTTGCATATTTGTTAGAGATAGTGACTTTTGCTTACGGGGAAGCGGCTGACGCTAAGCTGGTGAAAAGTAATCGCCAAAGTGGGACCATTCACAGCGCAGCAAAAAAGTGTTAGGTTGATTGCAGTCAATCTAACACTTTTTCCTTTTCATCGATAGCTCTTATGATTTAAGCAGGCATTTCAGTTGGTGTTGGTTTGGCATAACCATTTTTGTAAGTCTCATCAATTGTTTGACGGATTTCTTTCAAGCTCATGCCATCTTTATGCATTTTTGCTGATTGCAGTGCAATTTCCAAGCATACGCCACAACGTGTACCATGATCGTCCCAGACGATTGTTCCATCTTCACGCTTTTCTTGAATGAAGCAGTTTAAATTGCTTTTATGTCCTGCGGATTCTCCACAGCCACAGTAGCAAGGCATCCACTCCAAAATATCTGTCGATTGCCCCGCGATTTGGTAAACTAAGCGAATATTCTCGGTTTGGCTATCTAAAAAAGATGGTAGAACATCAGCACCTGCTGTTTCTTCCTGAATATCTCCTGACACATGAGCATGTCCATCATGTGAAGCCTCATCTTGTGTGTCACTCGGATTTTCTTTCATTGCCTTATCTGTCCCGCAAGCACTTAATACGAGTAGTAATAACGTAAAAATGGATATTAGTTTTTTCAAAACAAACGCCTCCTACTTGTTTACAATATTTCCATTATAACATTGTCCCTGTCAATATTTATAGCAAGCAAGGACGATTTTCAATGAAATATATCTAAACCTCGTGTTTTGTTCATCAAAAGTTCCATTTTTTCGCCTAGTAATTTTTTTAAGAAAAAGCCAAACAGAAGAAAGACTAGCCAAAAGCCTAATAAGAATGCGAGGTCTACCCATACTTTTTGCCAGATGATTCCACCAACTGCTTCCCGCATCATTTCGATTGCATAGGTAAACGGTAAAAACGGATTGATTATTTGGAAAAACTTAGGTAGCAACTCGACTGGATAAGTACCACCAGAACCAGCAATTTGTAAGACCAACATAACAATTGCTAACGCCTTTCCAACATTTCCAAATACAGATACTAGCGTGTAGACTACGGTAATAAAAACAAAGCTAATAATTAGTCCAAACATAATGAAGAAGTAGGGTGCACTAATTGAAACATCTAATAGTAAAGCATCGCCAATGGTAATAATTAATGTTTGTATTAATGAGATCGTTGCAAAGGTCATTAATCGGCCGAAATAAATTTCCCGAATACTATATTGTTGATTGTCATGTATATTTACCGCAAGTAAGGAAATCAATAACAAACAACCTACCCAAATGGATAACACCGTATAAAAAGGCGTCATGGCTGTTCCATAATTCGCGATTGGGAACATTCTATGCTCTTCTAGTTGGACAGGCTCTTCAAAGAAGTTCCGTTCAGCATCAACATCGTTTTTTAATAACTGAACAATTTCAGAAATATCGGTTTCGTTTTCTAGCGTTCGAAGCTTATTAGCAAGATCAATAATTTTTTTACTTAATGTAGGGAAGTCTGACTGAATTGTCGCTATTGCCTTATTGGCTGTTACAAGTGTATTTTTAGCATTGTTTAACCGTTGCTGCGCCTGTGGAATGGAGCCTTGCACCTTTGTTAGCATTGTCGAAGCATTCGTTAACGTATCTTTTGCTGCATTCAACGTTGTATGAATTTGCGGCTCAAGATTTTCTGAATAATAGCTCAGAAACTGTTTTAAATTGTCAGCAGCATCTTGCGCAATTTTTTGGACTTCAGCAATATCGTTTTTTATCTTTTCTTCATCGATATTATTTATTTGCTGCACTTTACTTGATACATCTGTTAAAAGTGAATTTAGTTGACGCAAAGTAGAAAGTGCATCTATCGAAGAATCTGTTATTGTCGGATTTACTTGTAACGCATCTTGTATAGACTCCAATTGCTGAATGAGATTTTTATTAGCTTCAGCGGTAGAATCTTCTTGTTGAAGTGATTGAATCACATCAGTAAGTGAATTTTCAAGTTGTTTACGAGAAGTTGCGTCTGCCTGTGTTAGTTTTTGTAAAGCCTCCAATGTCTGTATACTACTGTTTACTTTGTCTAGTGAAGAGGTTAATTGTTTTTGCAGTTCGTCTTTTGACTGCGCTAATGTCGAAGTATCGGAAGTAGCACTTTGTAGCTTTTCTAAAAGATTTGTGAATTGCTGTGCGATTGTTTGCGCACTTTCTAAATCCTTTTGAACGATTGGTGAAAGCTGATTGAACAGTGTATCTGCTTCATTAATTAGCTTTAACCCGCTTTGAACAGTTGTGAGGCCGTTATTCGTAATTTTCTCTATTTCAGGAATTTCACTAATCGTCGTGTCTAATAATTTTTCAGCGTCTTTTCCACCTGTTGCCGTTTGCGCTAGAATGGACTCAATATCAGGTAAATGTTGCTCAATTGTAAAAATGTACTGTTCAAATTTTTTAAAGTCTGGAAGTTCATGTTCTATTTCAATACCAATTGTATTGAACATTGAAAAAAGGGTGCCATTGACAGTGGATATAAACTCACTCGAAACTTGTTGCGTAATAACGCCAGCCCCTTTACTAGTAATTTTAGGGGCAATCGGATTAATTTTTTCATTTACATAATAGTCTATATGCGCCTTTGTCGGTTCATCTGTCAAAATGGATGTGAGCTTCTGTGAAAAGTCACTAGGAACGATAAGAACTGCAAAATAGTCACCATTTTTTAATGAATCGAGCGCTTCTTGCTTAGGCGTAAAATACCAGGAAAAGCTATCGTTTTCTTTTAAATTGGTCATTAATTCCTTTCCTATATTTAGATCTTCTCCTTTAACGGTTGTCCCGACATCTTCGTTTACAACAGCAATTTTCATATTGGAAGTGTGAGCGTAAGGATCCATAGAGGCATAAATATTAAGCCATGCATAAAGTGAAGGTAAAAAAATAAGGCCACCAACGATAACTGCAACTACCCAGTTTGATACAATATTTTTAATATCACTTTTGTAAATTCGAAAGACATGTTGGAAAGTGTGTTTCATAGTCAAAGTTCACTCCAATTTCATTTTGAGCTTATAGTAGTATGTTCCCTTAAAAACACTAAATTATGTTTGAATAGTTGGAAAATTTAATATGAAAGACTAAATAGTTTACTAGGTTCTAAAAACACTTTATAATCAATCCCAAATACACTAAAAGTAGGGCATTTTTGTGTGAAAATGGAGGAGTTTAATTGAAAAAATTACTAATTATTGGGTCGGTTATTGTTGTATTGTTTGCAGCGATTATTGTGCTCACAAATGTCTCGAACAAAAACAAACTTGCTAGTGCGAATAATCCGTATGGAGACAAAAAGCTAACACAAGAAACAATCGATCAATTAGATGATGAAAATTACCAAAATATTATGTTGCCTGATGAGCTAGAAAAGAAAATTGAAGCAGGCGAAGATGTGAACGCATACTTCTTTAGTCCAGTTTGTGTGCACTGCCAAGCATTTACACCTGTATTAATGCCAATTGCAGATGAACTTGATGTAAACATCGCTCAATTAAACGTATATGAATATGCAGATTTATGGGATAAGTACGGTATTGAAGCAACACCAACTTTTATTCGTTTTGAAGGTGGTAAGGAAGTAGCACGCTTTGTAGGTGCTTTATCCGAACAAGATTTACGCTCTTTCTTAGATAAAGAAGTGTTAAAAAAATAAGCATATAGGAGACTAGTCCAATGGGAATATTGGACAGTCTCTTTTTTTGGCATAAGATGAGCTCATTTTTATAAAACATAGTTTGTTTACGATATGGAATATGTATAATGGATACTATAAAGACTGTAGGTTTAAACTGGAGGAAATTTGTATGACAATGGATGATTACTTTTATAATGGAGAGCTAATGAAATGTTATGAAGCCGCTTTGCAAGTACAAGAAGGACCCGAAAAGGCGTTAGCTATTAAATATCTAACTTTGCTAGAAGAGTACGATTTTGCTACATTACCAAAGCCAACAGTTTTAGTAGAAACACAGCATGCTGAACGCGCGAATGAAAGTTACCCTGAATCCGATGCTGTTGCAGAAATACGTGCGCTAAAAGATGAAGCTACATTCTCTAAACGTGTTAAAGAACTAGAGCACGTAGCTAGAACAGGAACAGCAGATGAAAAAGCACTATCATTTTTTACTCAGGGGGAGCTATTTTTATTTGCACATCATTATAATGAAAGTGTCCATTGCTTCAAACAAGCAGTTAAAGAAAATCCGAACAAGGCTGTATTCTGGGGGATAACAGGACAAACAATGCATCGTTTTGGTTGGATGCCTTTTGATGCACTTGCTTATTTAGAACAAGCGATTAATTTAGATCCAACAAATGCACGCTGGAAGTGGAATAAAGCACTTGTACTCATTCAACTTGCAAAAGATTTACAACTCGCACCCTTTATGGCCAATGCAGCGATTGTATTAGAAGAAGCGATTGCTGCTTGCGGCGAGCAGCAGCGTTCATTAAAAGAGGCTATTCAAAATACAATTGATAATATGGATAGTTATGTATTCTCATAAACGCATACTTAGAAATATTTATTTTAAGACTGAAGACAACTCATAAAATTCGAGTTGTCTTCAGTCTTTCGGTTTTTATTGGAAAACTACTAATATTGAAGGGGATTTTAATAGGAATTTAGTAATTCCATAAATTTTTCATCCGTGCTCAATAAAGACTATAAATAAAATTTTCTTTTGATTGAAATTTAGGTATATCATGGTAATCTATTAGTAGAATATTAGCTTTACATTATATATAGATAATGAATTACTTATGGGCAAAGAGAAGGTAGGTGTCATCTTGTGGGAATTAAATAAACAATATTCTTTTGTGAGGCAAGGGATTCAATACATGATATACTCCATTGTTATTCTGCTAATTATCGGTTACTGGAGTGAAGAATTTTACGCGATTTTCGGAAAAAACAATTATGTTTCCATTCATTTGCTAATGGAAATTCTTATTATTGTAGTAACGATGACCATTGCCATACAGTCGTGGTTAACGACACCATATATTTTATCGAATAAGACTTTATACATAGGTGCTTTGTTTTTAACCTGTAGTTTTATTGAAGTAGCTCATGCACTTGCCTATAAAGGAATGCCATTTTTTATTACGGAGAGTTCTAGTTATGCCGCAACATGGTTTTATATAATTGGTAGATTAGTTTTGTCCTGTGGAATCCTAGGCATTTTTTGCCTAAAGGAAAAACCTATTCAAAAAAATACATATCGATGGTTTATTTATAGTACACCATTATTTGTCATTGTTGCTTTACTTATGCTGATCTACGCGCCGAATCCTGTACTACCACCACTTGTTATTGATGGTGTTGGACCAACAACTTTGAAAACTTCATTGCAGTATGTCGCAATTGTTTGTCACCTCGTCATCATGTACATATTGATAACTAAAATCAACAATGCACCTAAAATCATTTTTTTATTACTAGGAAGCTCTATTTATTTAATTATTAGTGATATTCTTTTTACTATCTATCGGGATGTCTACGATATTAAAAATTTTTTAGGACATATTTTTCAATTAAGTTCATTTTATCTCCTTTTTAAAGCAGTGTATTTCTCCTCCATAGAAAAGCCGTTTCGGGAATTATTAGAAATGCAAAAACATCTGGAAAAATCCAGAGAAAAGATGCATCACATGGCTTATCATAATGAAGTGACAAACTTACCAAATGAACGCTTTTTAATGGAATCACTGCAAAAAAACTTATATAAAACTAAAGGCAATAAGGCTATTTTAGCTTTAGAAATCGAACGGTTTTCAGCGATTAAAGCTTCACTGGGCAGCTCATATGCAGATAAATTGCTTAGTATGGTGGCACAAAGGTTGAAGGATAGCTTACCTGAAAAATATTTACTAAGCATGCAACGAGAAGATTGTTTTATCGTTTTTCTGGATGAGGCGAAAAGTACACAACATATTATGCAGCTTTGTAAACAGCTACAGGTGGCTATGCTGGAGTCTTTCCAAATCCAGCATTTTTCACTAAACGGGAATTTAAATATAGGAATATCTTTATTCCCAACAGATGCCTATAAGGAAGAGGAACTTGTAAGGTATGCTGTTTATGCAATGCATGAAGCTAGCAAAGTGCCATCACGCATATTATTTTATGAAACGTCAATGTCGAGCGAAATTACAGAGAAACTTATTTTAGAAAATGATTTACATCATGCAATTGACAACAATGAATTATTGTTAGAATATCAGCCACAGGTTGATTTACAAACAGGGCAAATTCTCTCTGTTGAGGCATTGGTCCGTTGGCAACACCCTCGTAAAGGGATAATTTCACCAGGCGTCTTTATTCCAATTGCGGAGGAGTCAGGAATAATTATTCCGATTGGGCAATGGGTGTTAGAAACAGCATGTCAGCAAGTGAAGGAATGGGAGAGAGCTGGATTACCGCCCATCAAAGTAGCAGTCAATCTGTCATTAGGTCAACTGTTTCAGCAAAATATAGTGGAGATGATTCAGCATGTCCTTGAGCAAACAGAATTGGATCCTCAATATTTACAACTGGAAATTACAGAAAGTATGACAATCAATATAGATCATATGACGATGATTTTACATCAATTAAAGGCACTTGGTGTAACAATTGCTGTAGACGATTTTGGGACAGGTTACTCATCGTTATCCTATTTAAAGGATTTTCCAATTGATTGTTTAAAAATTGATCGTTCCTTCGTTCAAAAAATTCAAAGCGATGATACGGATAAGGCATTAGTTGATATGATATTATCGATGGCTAAGCATCTCCGTTTAAAGGTAGTTGCTGAAGGAATTGAGGAAGTAGAGCAGCTTAATTACTTATTGGCAGGTCATTGTGAAACAGTTCAAGGCTTTTTATTTAGTAAGCCATTACATCCATCTTCTTTACAAGAAAACTATCAAATGCTCCAGCATAATGCACAAAATATTTTAGAGCAATTACATGTCTAATTGTAATGGAACAAATGAAAAAGTGTTAGATTGATTGTAATTCAATCTAACACTTTTTTGTGCTGGTGATGTCCGCTAGACGCAAGCTTTCGCGAAAACATCTACACTATAAAGTATTCAAGAGCTTACTAATACGTTTTGTATTAAATATGTAATTTTGGTTAGTACTATAACGTATGCTATTTTGTCATTTTATAGGGGCATATTTTTGTAGGACAAGGAATGAAAGATAGGAGTTTTGCCGATGGATATTATGCAAAAAGCAATAGAGCTGCACAAAGAAGCACGAGGGAAAATGGAGATTGTTGCAAAGGTGCCAGTACAGGATACATATGATTTAAGTCTTGCTTATTCACCTGGCGTTGCACAACCTTGTATTGAAATCCAAAAAAATCCGCAAGCAGTTTACGATTACACCATTAAAGGAAATTTAGTTGGCGTTGTTACGGATGGGACGGCAGTTCTCGGTTTAGGTGATATTGGTCCAGAAGCGGCTTTACCTGTAATGGAAGGGAAAGCAATTTTGCTGAAGCGTTTTGCCAATGTTGATGCTTTTCCTATTTGTCTTGCAACACAGGATGTCGATGAAATTGTTAGAATCGTTAAGGCGATCGCTCCTACTTTTGGCGGTATTAATCTTGAAGATATATCAGCACCAAGATGCTTTGAAATCGAAAATCGTCTTCGTCAAGAATGTAATATTCCAGTATTCCATGACGATCAACATGGAACGGCGATAGTAGTAGGAGCTGGCTTAGTTAATGCAATGAAAATTGTTAACAAAAAACCAGAGGACATGAAGGTAGTCATTAATGGAGCAGGTGCTGCGGGAATAGCGATTTTACGTATTTTACTACAACTGGGATATAAAAATGTTGTGATGTGTGATACAAAAGGAATTATTTATAGTGGTCGAAAGGAAGGGATGAATAGCGTTAAAGATCAAATTGCAAAAATCTCTAACCCGCTAAATTTAAAAGGGACATTAGAGGATGCCATTGCACGAAGTGATGTGTTTATTGGTGTATCAGTTGCCAATTTATTAACAAAAGAGCATATTGAGTCAATGAATAAAAATCCGATTGTTTTTGCTCTAGCAAACCCTAATCCAGAAATCACTTATGACAATGCAAGAGCATGGGGCGTTCGTGTCATGGCAACAGGTCGTTCAGATTATCCTAATCAAGTAAATAACTTATTGGCGTTCCCAGGAATTTTTAGAGGTGCGTTGGATGTCCGCGCTACGGATATAAATGAGGCAATGAAGCTAGCAGCAATAGATGCCATTGCATCATTAGTATCTACCAAGGAATTATCTGAAGAATTCATTATCCCAAAATCGATGGATGAGCGTGTAGCAAGCATTGTTGCAAAGGCTGTTGGAGATGCAGCAATTAAGTCAGGTGTATCAGAATTATTTCACTAACCTTATAGCCAAAGCTAAACGCTGTCCATTTCTTTCTATTCAACAATCATGGTATGATAGGAAAGAAATGATTTGTTGAGATAAGGACGGGTTTTTATCATGGCACAAGAAGTAGCGAATAAATTTATAGAAAAAGTATGTAATCATTTAGTACGTAATATGAATATTGAAAAGGTTGAGCAGCACTTTAATCAGACGATTGCTATGCAACGCCAATCAGCATTATCTAAAACAGAATTTTGGGATATGTTGATGGTGAATATGCTGTATTTCACTGATAATGAGCAAGTTTGGGAAAAAGAACTTATTAATATGCTAGAGAAAAAACAATGGTTAACACCAGCAGTATTGGAAGAGGAATTACTTATGCATCAGATGCGCATTCGCCAGCAAGTAGCTGAACGAATGGAGATGGCGAAAGAGTTGTTTCATCAACAATACGAAACAGATGGCCTAGCAGAAGAAGATATTATTTATGATTATGCTTATAGCTCTGCTGGCCATTCAATGCGTATGGACTTACTGACAGTGCTTGTATCAACACCTGAGCAATCAAACGTATTATTTGAAGCTGACCCACAGGAAACGGTGCGCATCATCAACGGTTATATTGCCTACCATACAGACGGGTTAATTTCGAAAACAAACTTAAAATAGAGTGCCTGGCACCCAAACAATTCTGAATTTTATCCACTTTGAACTTGCGGGAACCCACGCAATGTAAGCCGCCCCAAGCCGTGCGTTCGCGACGGTTGCGGCTTACGTCGTGCCCACAACAAGCAAAGTGGATTTTCCTATCTAAGGGGAGTGCCAGTCACTCAAACAATTCAATGCTATATAAAAAACAACATCTGTGCAGGATAATCGCGCATTATGATAAAATAGGACTGAGTTTACTTGAAAGGAATTATGTCCATGAATACACCATTTACTTTTAAACATACACAGCCAACAAATATGGACCCAACTAAAAAATATCCAGCTATTTTTTTATTGCATGGAATGGGTAGTAATGAGGATGATCTACCGCAATTAGTACAAGAATTTCAAGGCCAATGTCATATAATTAGCTTAAGAGGTCCTATTACGCAAAAGCCTGGTTATGCGTTTTTCACTATTCAGGAAGTTGGAAAACCAGATCGAGCTATTTTTGACAAAGTGTTAATTGCTCTACAACGCTTTATGTTAGAAGCAATTGAAGAGTTCCAAATTGATCCTCACAAAGTTTATGTTCTTGGATTTAGTCAAGGTGCGGTTTTGGCACAGTCATTAGCTTTTGTGATGGGCAATTTAATTACAGGCATTGTCGCATTAAGCGGATACACGCCAAAATTTGTCACTGAGGAATATGCGATCCGTACAGTTAATCATTTACATGCCTTTATTTCTCATGGCGATTATGATTATGTCATTCCTTCGCAATGGGGTGTTGAAAGTAAGGAACTATTTGAGCAATTCGGTGCTTCTGTTACATTCAGACAATATCCAGATGGTCATGGTGTTACACCGGAAAACAGACAGGATTTAGTGATGTTTTTAACACAACAATTACAAGAGAACATTCAGTAAGGATAGAAAATAAAAGGCATTGGGAAGAATCTTCTCAATGCCTTTTACTATTTTCTTTTATTATTTAGAAAGACTGCGATCCTTATCCGTTACAGCGGCAACTGCATCGTGGATTGTCGTTTCGAAATGATTGCTTTGCAAGGAAGAGACACCTTGAATTGTTGTGCCGCCTGGAGAGCAAACTTGATCGACAAGTGCCCATGGGTGTTCTTTTGATTGTAAAATCATTTTCGCACTGCCCAGTACGGCATTCGCTGCAATGTCAAGTGCCATATTTTTAGGCATCCCTTCACGCACAGCTGCTCGCGCTAATGCATCTATATACATATAGGTGAAAGCGGGTGAAGCCCCTCCGATTGTCGTAAATATGGAGAATAAGTGTTCAGGTACTTCAATAATCGTGCCAATTGTTTCAAATAATGTTGTAATGAGACGGAGTTGTGAATCTGTCACTTGCTCATTTGCCGTGTAGCAACTTGTTGAAGCACCGATTAGTGCATTAATATTTGGCATAACGCGAATAATTGGTGTGGACTCTGAAAGGTAGCCTTGGAAGTAGTTAAGATTTTTACCAGCAGCAATCGATACAATCATGTGCTTTTCTTGTAAATAATTTTTAACTTCTGGCAAAACATCAGGAAGCATTTGTGGTTTTACACCTAAAATGATGACATCACATTTCACCATGAGTTCCTCGATGGAAGTTGTCGGTTGTATGCCATAAGAGGTTGCAAGTTTAGTTGTTTTAGATTTTGTACGATTATAGCCATATATATAAGAGGAATCAAAATCACCGCTATTGCACATTCCTTTTATAATGGCTGTGGTCATATTACCTAGACCAATAAATCCGTATTTCACGTGTTAGACACTCCTTCAATTAAATAGAACATACTTCATAGTATAGAGTAGATTGTTTTTCTTGAATAGTATTATGCAGGAAAGAAGGCAATTAGGTTCAAATTCATGCTAGTCGGTGGTATCATAGAAGAAGTTGTGATCTGGCTTAAACCTATTTCATTCATGAAATCATGTACTTTATGTGAACTTTGAGACATAGTCACCCTAAAAGAGGTAAAATAATAATTTGATATGTAGAATGCAAAAAATGTCTCTTTCTATCGAAGGACACATATAGAAATTATAATAGAAAAGGAATTAAGAGGAATGGAACAAAATCTAAAAACGGATCAAAATCCACAGACTGTAGAAAAGACAATAGAGAAACATTCACTCTCTAATGTTTTAGCACAAACAGTTAAAACAGGTATTATTAAATCCAATTTAATTCCTATGTGGGCTGGCTTGACGCTAGGGATGTATAAAAATAAAATGACGCTTTTGGACAATATACCAGAAATCATTTTTGCAACAATAGGTTCAGCGCTTGTAATCGGTGCTGCTGGTGCGTTTAATAATGTGTATGACCGTGATATTGATGCCATTATGCCACGTACGAAAAGTCGTCCTACAGTAACAGGTGAAATGTCAGCAAAAGCAACGTTAATTTTAGCAATTGCTATGCTAATTGTTGGAATAGGTGTACTAGCACTAGCATCACCACTAGCTGCATTATTTGGTTTTATTGGTGTCTTTTTATATGTTGTACCATATACAATGTGGACAAAACGTCGAACAATTTATAATACCGAAGTAGGGAGTATTTCAGGCGCTGTACCACCTTTAATTGGTTGGGCGGCTGTATCTTCAGATATTACACACCCAGCTTTAATGGGTCTCTTTTTTGTTATGGTCATCTGGCAAATGCCACACTTTTATGCCATTGCCATTCGTAAGCATGCAGATTATGAAGCGGCCAATGTTCCGATGTTACCTGTCATTAAAGGGATGCGTCGTACTTATTACCAAACGAACTTTTATTTAATTTTGCTCATATTATCAAGCTTTTTATTCGGTTCGTTAAGTAAGGGGATTATGCTTGTTGCACTTATATTAAGTGTCGCATGGCTCGCAATGAGTATTTACGGTTATCATAGCAATAAAAATCAAGAGAAGTGGGCGACTAAAATGTTTGTTTTCTCACTATTGCATATGACGATTCTCTTCTCAACAGTAATTATTTATTCGCTAGCTGGGGTTATATTTAAACTATATTAACTGTAGCTATAGGTGAAATAAAGAGAAAAGCCAACAAGTTATTCTAAGCTTGTTGGCTTTTCACTTTTTACAGAAGTAGTATGACGATGCGGCCATTCGAGCGCGTGAAGCTTCCCTCCAAAAACAGCACCACCATCTATACCAATAATATTATTATCACCAAAATAAACATCGTAATTTGTTGGATCCTGATGCAACTTGTAGGTAGGGGTATGCCCAAAAATTACGGTTTTCTCTCCATTATAGCCTGTATGAAATTCTTCTCGAATCCAGATAAGTTGTAAAGGATCTGTGTCAGACACTGCTATCCCAGGCACAACACCGCCATGAACAAAAATGGCATCTTCTAACTCTATATACGTTTCAAAAGTTTCTATAAGTTGTAAATGTTCTTCCAGTTTCGGTAATGTTTGAATGTAATTAGGCAATGTATTACTTTCAATAGCGTCTTGGAAATCATCCAAATGATAGCCATAGCTGGCAAGTGTTGCATCTCCACCACAGAGCGAAGTCCAATGATGCCAAGCCTTTGGTGTTCCTGAACGACAGGCTTTTAGCATAATAGCTTCATGATTCCCTAGTAGAGCCCTAGCCCCAGTCGCTTGTAGTTCAGCAACAATATTTAAAACGCCGCAAGAAGCTGGACCTCGATCAATATAATCACCAAGTAAAAATAGCTCATCTTCTGTTGCATCGAACTTTACTTTTATCAATAATTCTTCCAAAAGCTCTAGTTCCCCATGTATATCACTAATTGCTAGTATACGTGTCATAAAAAAGCATCCTTTCTAGTATAGCAGGCGTTACTTTTCATTATAGAGAAGAATCTTACAATATTCGACTTTTCTCATTTACTAATGACGGCAAAGATACCTGAACTTGTATTAGATAAGTAACTTATCGACTTCTTTTATCTTATGTCAGAGCGTTAATGAGCATTTAATCGTTTGTCTATAGATTTGCAAGAAGTGAGGGGAGTTATAAGAGTAAAAGCACTAGAGAAGCATAAAAGGGACGGTAGTTTTGTTGGGAAATATAGTATTTGAATATAAACCTCCTTGCAATTAGGGATTTATATTCAAATCAGAAATTTAAGTGTTTTTGATTTTGTTCCATTCTTGCTCAGCAATGCTTTCCTCAAAGGTTGAAAGCAGGCGATAGTTGTCGGTATCTAAAATTCGATAATGCTGACTAATCATATTTTGTTGTAAACGATAGCCTTTCCACTCATTTACGTTTTTCCACCATATGTATCCGCCCATCGTTTTTTCCTTAGGTTGTAAAGTGCCGTTGTTGGCAATTAGGTCAACAACCTCAAGGGGGTCACCGCCTAGCTCAAGCTGTAAAATTGAACTTTCACGACATAATGCGCATATTGCAACTGTAGTAGTCCAACCCGTTTGAATTCGACCTTTTTCAATTTGCACGAGTGTTTTTTTGGAAAGTCCTAATAGGTTGCTCATTTGATCTTGCGTTAATGATCTTTCTGTTCGAATTAATTTTAACTTCTCTGAAATGAGTAAAATTAGTTGTTCACGATTCATGCAAACATCCTTTCTATCTAGGTTGTTATGGTTCATTATACATGAAAGTCAAAATAGAAGGGCAAAGATTTGAAGAGCTAGCATACGATCGGTGAATGAATACGGAGCGACAGAAAAAGACTGCTCAAAGAAGATTCTTACTCATTGAACAGTCTGCTGCTTGTGATTATGGGTTATTAATATTCATATTTTTTTGTATCAGAAATAACCCTGAAATGAATCCCTTTAATTTGGGCACTTACTTTATGACGAAGTGTATCAAGATCCACAAGCTCGTCTCCATCATTTACACACTCAGCGATTTCTTGTAATAGTTTCGTAAAGGCTTCTTTGAATAATGAACGCATATTATCAAAGTCAAGACTTCTGAAGCTTCCATCAATATCGAATGCTTCAACAGAATTTAACTGCTTAGAAGCCCCAGCAAAGCGGTCATCGTATACTGTATAGTTTTCGTCCGTTACAACGATAATATATAAAATTTCCCCAGTAATTGTTTTTAATTCAATATTTGTCTTGTGTTTTTTGACATCGGTAATAATGTGGATACCGTCAGAATGATAAAGTTTAAAAAGTTTCATAGCATTGCCCCCTAAAAAAGAATCATTTATAAATTCATTATATATAAATATGGCTAATAATGGAATGAGTCGAAAAGTATATAGAAATACTAGTAGAGCCATATTTATCTTAAGTTTTGCTTGCCATTTGATACTTCAAATGAGTAAGGAAAAGTGTCCAGTTAGCCTTCTGTTGTAACAGGGGCAGCTTTAAGAAGGGGACGAACTTCAATATAGTGAAGCTGATGACCATGTTGTTCAAAGATGCTAAATACATACTGTGCCAGCTCAATATTTTTACTAGCCTTAATACCATTATTGACAGTTAAGAACCAACCACCAAGTGTTTCAACATCATCTGTATCTAGTGAAATTTGTAGTAGGTTTTCTACATCTTCTACTAGCATTTTAGCATTCAAAATATAGTGATTATCGCCTAATTTTCGAATTTCAGCAACTTCATCATCGTCAAACTCATCACGAATCTCCCCAACGATTTCTTCTAAAATATCTTCAACCGTTACAAGTCCAGAAGTTCCACCGTATTCATCCATTAAAATAGCCATATGAATGCGTTCCTTTTGCATTCGTCCAAGTAATTGTTGAATAGGTGTCGTTTCTATAACTCGAATAACAGGGTTAATAAAATCTTCAAGCACAAATGATTCATCAGTTAATTGTTCTAGTAAACCATGGGTGAATAACTCTTTTGCATTAATAAAGCCCAAAATATTATCTCGGTCGCCATCATAAATAGGGTAGCGAGTATATTTTTCAGAGGCAATAAAATGAATAATATTGGTAAAAGTTTCGTTCTTTTCAATGCCTGCCATTTCTGTGCGGGGAACCATAATTTCACGAGCAATCCGCTCGTCAAATTCAAAAACATTATTAACGAATTTTAACTCAGTTTTATTGATTTCACCGCTTTTAAAACTTTCAGATAGCAATGAGCGCAATTCTTCTTCTGTATGCGATATCTCGTGCTCATTTGCTGGCTTCATGCCGAAGAAGCCTAGAAGAATACGTGCTGATCCGTTCAAAAACCAAATGAATGGGTACATCAATTTATAGAAAGCGATAATCGGTTTAGCAAAAAGTAATGCAATCTTTTCCGTCTTTTGGATAGCTGCAGTTTTTGGTGCCAATTCTCCAACGACAACATGTAAAAAAGTAGCGATAGCGAAAGCGGTACCAATTGTGAAAATCGGTATATACTTATCAGAAATTCCGATTATTTCAAAAAATGGGTGCAGCATAAATTCAAAGGTTTTTTCTCCTACCATCCCGATGCCAAGTGCTGTTATCGTTATGCCAAGCTGACAGGCAGATAGGTATTCATCTAAGTGATTGACAACATGCTTCGCGGGAATAGCTTTCTTATTGCCCTCTGCGATTAATTGGTCAAGTCTAGAGGAACGCATTTTAACAATTGAAAATTCCGTTGCGACGAAAAACGCGGTTAACGCTAATAAAATCGTGAAAATTGATAAATTCAGTATGGTCTCCAAATAGTCGTTCTGCAAAACAGAACGTCACCTCCTAGGTATTAATAAGTAGTAATAAAGATTGCATAAGTGCAATGCTTTCAGGTGAAACATTTTTTTTTATTGATTGGATATTTTTATTGTCTTGATTGTTCATTTGTTCAAGTAAAGATGATACATCATGTTCTAAATCTTGCATTTTTAAACGTAGCATTTGAACATCGATTTCTTCATAACTAGGAATATTAAGTGCTTCTTGTATTTCTCCAAGTGAAAGCCCTTCTTGTTTACGCTGTTCAATAAAATAAAGTCGATCAATCATCGCATGGTCGTAATAGCGATAGTTTGATTCGGAACGTTCTGCCTCCAACAGACCTAAATTTGTATAATAATCAATTGTTCTTTTTGTAATGCCTGTTTTTTGAGCAAGTTCACCAATTTTTAGTTTTTCTGTCCCAATGCAATGACCTCCAAACCGTCACGTGATACTTTGATTATAACGTGATGGTTTACGAGCATTCAAATAAAAAGCTTTAATATTTCTAAATTGTAAGATTACTTTGTGTCAAATGCCTTATTTGAGAGAATGTCGTGCAAATTGAGTTACTCTACATAAAAATAGCTTCTCTAACGATAACCGTTAGAAAAGCTATAAAAATTATTTTTTAAAATATGTATCATATAGATGACGAAGTGCTTCATCGCCACTTAATTGTAGTATCTTCTCTTGATTTAATATAAGCGTTATTTCCGTCTGCGAGCTATCTATTTGGTCATCCTCAATTACACATGTAATGCTTACTACACCTGATTCAGCAAGCTGTTTTTGCATACGTTCATCCCAAGCCTGCTCAGAGAATAATGGTGCCTGCCATGTGCCTTGTACATGAAGCTCGTTTTTTTTACCGTCATATTCCCAGCGTAAGTCACGTAAAATAGTTTTAAAAAGATCATTAATTGTAAAGGATTCGTCGTTGTAGTTAATTGTCAGTGCTCTAATTGCATGCACATCGCGGCTAACTGCGCTAGCTGCTGCATCAGCTGCTGAGTTAATCCCCGAAAAGGCATCTTTAATTTCAGTTAGTCGATCGCCACAGCCAGCAAGCAAAACAGACAGGCTTGTTACGAAAGCTAGTTTTGTCATCCATTTCACAAGGAGTACCCCCAGTTCCACTAGTTGTTACTACTATATTATCGAAAAGAAAATTATGAAGAAAGGGTATGTTAGAGGCAGATTGTGACGTATTTTCAACGATACGACCTTTTCCAAAGTTTAGAGGATTGTAAAAGATGAATAGATTGAATGTTTAAATAATTGTTATTCGAAAGGGGAGCGTTTTAGGATGAAAATCAATGATGAAATACTCGACCGATTAGGAACATATTTTGTTTATCATGCAGTATATGATAATTATGGGATAACTTTTGAAAATTTTGTTGAGCGTTGGTTACGGGGGATTCTCGAAGTATAAAACGCATGTCAAGTGTGTTGCCATAAATGATTTTTAGACAAGTTCTTCATTGTAACTAATAACAAAAGAGTCGTGTTCCATAAAAGGAAACACGACTCTTTTGTTATTAATTTCACACGAATTATTTAAAGTAATTCGTAATAAATTGATTTGCTTCTTGCCAATTATAAACACGCACAACATTGTCAGGTACAGTAAGACGATTGTATGGTGTATCAAATAATACTACAGGAATTTTTAATTCTTCAGCGAGCATCACAGCATTATCATGTTTATCCTCAAAGAAAGCTGCTACACCATGCTTTTTCGCTGTAGCTAGTTTATCATGACTACCAATTAGCTCGATATGATCGAATGGGATAGCCTGTGATTTAAACCAGTTCATCGTAATATCTGATACATTTTGACCGCGTGCAGAAATGTAATAAAGCTCATAAGTATTTTGCCAAGCACTTAAAATTTCTTTGGCATCTTTTGCGGCCTCAGAAACTTCATACATATAGGGCTCATTTTCCTTAAACCACGAGTTGAAAGCTGAGCGATCAACTGGATGGGGAAATGCTGATAAAAAATCATATTCACATACATCATCCAATGTAATATTCACATTATACTGCTTATTAATATGAGGAATGAGTGTACTAGGACATGTGACTGTTCCGTCTATATCGATTCCAAAACGGGGCTTTGTCATGCAAGCACCTCCTTAGGCGTTCGCTTTTGCTGCTTCTTCAGCCGCGCGTTTTTCTGCCATTTCGGCAGCTAGCTTATCAATTTCTTTTTTCAACTCTTCTACCATTGTTTCTTCTGGCACTTTACGGACCGTTTTGCCTTTCATGAATAAAAGACCTTCACCTCGCGCACCAGCTATACCGATATCTGCTTCACGCGCTTCACCAGGACCATTTACGGCACAGCCTAGAACAGCAACTTTTAAAGGAACATTTAATTTAGAAATGTATTCTTCAACTTCGTTTGCAATCGAAATAAGATCGATTTCAATACGTCCACATGTAGGACATGAAATCAGTGTAGCCATATTTGACGCTAGGCCAAATGATTTTAATAGCTCACGTGCAACTTTTATTTCCTCCACAGGATCGGCTGAAAGAGAAATACGCAGCGTATTACCAATACCTTTTGACAAAATCGCGCCAAGCCCAGCAGCTGATTTTACAGTCCCTGCAAAAAGTGTACCTGATTCTGTAATCCCTAAATGTAGAGGATAATCAAATGCTTTTGCAGCTTTTTCGTATGCTTCAATCGCTAAATTGACGTCTGATGCTTTCATTGACACGATAATATCGTGGAAATCTAAGTCTTCCAAAATTTTAATATGGTGTAATGCAGATTCTACCATGCCATCTGCAGTTGGATAGCCGTATTTCTCAAGAATATGACGCTCTAATGAACCAGCATTTACGCCAATACGAATAGGAATTCCTTTTGCTTTTGCTGCGGTAACAACCGCTTCAACTTTTTCTTTACGCCCAATGTTACCTGGGTTAATACGAACTTTATCAATACCATTTTCAATTGCTTTTAAAGCTAATTTATAGTCAAAGTGAATATCAGCTACTAATGGAATATGGATACGTTTCTTTATTTCTGCGATTGCATCAGCCGCACGCTCATCTGGGACTGCAACGCGAACGATTTGACAGCCTGCTTCTTCAAGTCGAAGAATTTCTGCTACTGTTGCTTCGACATCATGTGTTTTTGTTGTACACATACTTTGAATGAATAATTCATTACTACCACCAATTGTTAAATTACCGACACGTACTGGACGTGTTTTTGAACGGTGACAAATTTCACTCATTAACTTTCTCTCCTTTTCGGGCCACTACTTTCAGCCGTCACTGACACTTATTTTATCAGTGTAAGAAAATAAGGACAAGGAAGAAACGTTAACTTTTCATTTTCCACATTTATTTTCGAATGCAAAAGAGAGGGGAAGCTTAATATTTTCGCCTGGTACAAGTGCTTGTAATTGTAAATGTGGATTTAATTGATAAAAAAGCTCCAGTCGTTCTGGAAAGGTCATTGGCACTTTTGCAGGGTGTAGTGCAAATAAGCTATGTATCGTATCACCTTGAATAGTTTGTACACTAATGTAAGTAGGCTCGCGCTGATCTTCACAAAGTGCATTTTGACTTTCTTTCGGATAGAAGGCAGCAAGAGATAGTGTTCCTTCTGTTAAATCTACTTTAACGATAAATGCGATAAGCACGATTGCGACAGTTAATAAGAATGCACGCAAAAAATCCCCTCCTTTTTCTACACTATATTGAGAAGAGAGGGGAATCATGCCTATTATTTTGAAATTGGTTGTTTCGGATATTTTGTAAAGGCTACGATTAATAGAGTTAAAGTTAAAAGCAATGACAAAATAGAGATAATCGTAGCTATATTTGGAAGGTATTCTGCTAGCATGCTCAAAATAATGGCCCATGTAATTGCGAATGTTGTTGTGCGCCAAATATGGCGGTATTCACCACGGCGTTTCATGATTTTTAATATAAATAATCCTGCTAATGCATAGAGCGCAATTTGTCCAAAAATTAACATAGTCGTCATTACAAACAGCATAATGAATGTAACAGGGTATAAAAGCCACTTTATTTGTTCTATGTATTCGGTTATACCGCTAATATCAATGGTATTGATAGACATATCAGCAGAAAAACGTCCAAAAGAAAATACAGTAACAATCGTAATTAATAGAAAGGTATATTGGATCACTTTTCCGATAGGTAGTAAACGATAGGCTGCTAGTTTTTTAGGGTGTATTAAACTATCGATGAATAATTGTGAGTGTTTCATTTATATCACCTCCAAACGTTATTCTAACATGTTCAGGAATGACTAGATATGGATCTGCGTAACTTTATCTGAGAATACGATGCTAAAATGTTAACATTGTGTAAAGAAGTTAAAGGTTTTCTTTACTTTTTGTACAATTTCATTTAATGATTAGGAATAGAGTAGTAGAGACGTAGGAATTGGAGCGAAAACCATTGACAATAGATTGGCAAAGCATATTATTTCAATTTTTAGGCGGATTAGGGGTCTTTTTATTTTCCATAAAATATATGGGGGAAGGTTTACAAAAATCGGCAGATGATAGACTTCGAGAATGGTTAAATCGATTTACGACAAATCCCCTAATGGGTGTGTTAGTTGGTATTATCGTAACGGTTTGTATCCAGTCGAGCTCAGCAACAACAGTGATTGCTGTTGGCCTAGTGAGTGCAGGCTTCTTAACACTACGTCAAGCGATTGGCGTTATTATGGGGGCTAATATTGGTACAACGATAACGGCATTTATTATTGGTATTAATATTGGTATTTATTTTTATCCACTACTTGCAATTGGTGCAGCGTGTTTGTTTTTCTTTAAAAAAGCAATCTACCATCATATTGGCCAAATATTATTTGGCTTTGGTGGTTTGTTTTTAGGGCTAGAGTTAATGAGTGCAAGTATGCAGTCGTTGCATCAATTAGCGGATTTCGAATCATTAACCATTCATCTAAGTAACCAGCCTGTAATTGGAATATTTCTAGGTACTATTTTTACGTTGCTCGTACAAAGCTCGACAGCGACAGTCGGGGTACTTCAAGGCTTATATGCTGAGAACTTAATTGGCTTAAATGGCGCACTACCGATTTTATTTGGCGAAAATATAGGAACGACAATAACGGCTGTTTTAGCTTCACTAGGTGCTTCAATCTATGCAAAGCGAGCTGCAGCAGCACATGTATTATTTAATGTATTTGGGACAGTTATTTTTATGTTGTTGTTTACGCCATTTATAAACTATGTACAATGGATTAGTGCTCTGTTTCACTTGGAGCCTCGCATGCAAATAGCTGTAGCACATGGCTCATTTAATGTTTTTAATATGATGATTCAACTACCATTTATTGCAGGGCTATCGTTACTAGTAACGAAAATATTACCTGGTCATGATGGCAATATTGATGTTACAACGAAGCATCTAGATCCAGCATTCATTGACTCTTCTCCTGCCATTGCGCTAGGGCAAGCAAAAGAGGAAGTGTTGCGGATGGGAGATCATGCACTTAGAGGCTTAGAAGAAACGTTCCTATACATGAAAACGGGAGAGTCAGCACATATTCCGACCGTATTACAATTAGAAGTTGCTCTCAATCACTTAGATAAAGAAATAACAAATTATTTAGTCATGATATCAAAGCAGCCACTTTCTCATGCAGATTCGGTTCGTCATCATACGCTGCTAACAAATGTACGTGATATTGAGCGTATTGGGGATCACTTTGAAAATATATTAGAGCTATTACAATATAAAGATCACCATGAGGTAAGTTTAAGTAAATCAGCGCGACAAGATTTAATTGGTATGTTCAGTCTCGCGATTGAAGCAGTACGTAAAAGCATTGAAGCACTTGATACAGCGAGTCTTAGTTTGGCACAAGAGGTAACAGAGCTAGAGAGTTTAATTGATGATATGGAGGATAAACTAAGACAAAAACATATCGCACGTTTAAATACAAATGAATGTAGTGGCGCTGCAGGTATCGTTTATACGGATATTGTGAGTAACTTGGAGAGAATCGGAGATCATGCTGTTAATATTGCAGATTCTATATTAGGTATTCGTCATTAAGTATGAAACTTTTAAGATGATGTTTCGTATTAAAGGCAATGCACGACAAAAGGAGAGAATGTTTATGGAGGTCGTTGGCTGGATCGTAGTAATTGCCTGCTTTATCATTTCATTTGTAGGACTAGTGTATCCGATAATCCCTGGTGTTTTATTTTTACTCGGTGGGTTTTTACTGTACGGATTATTTTTCTCATTCGCCGATTTAAGCTGGTGGTTCTGGGCAATTGAAATTTTATTTGTTGTCCTACTATTTGGTGCGGATACTGTTGCAAACGCTTTTGGTATTAAAAAATTTGGCGGTTCCAATGCAGGAATGTGGGGAAGTACTATTGGGCTATTAATTGGTCCATTTGTTATTCCTGTTGCAGGAATATTAGTAGGTCCATTTTTAGGAGCGGTGATTGCAGAGCTTCTTGTGGAGCGAAGAACAGTTGGAGAAGCAGTAAAAAGTGGTGTTGGCTCCCTTATCGGCTTTTTAACATCAACGCTAGCGAAAGCGGTTATTCAAATTGTAATGATTGTCGTTTTCTTTATTGCCATATAATTTGTATGAGTATTTTTTGTGGGTGTAATTATAAAGTTTAACAAAATAAAGAAGTGGGTATGATAGACATTGGATTGTTTTTTCGGTCAAAAGGCTGAAATCTTTGATTTGAGGTATTTTTCATTGAATGGTTTGACCAATTTTGATAATCTAAGGATGTACTAATTATTTCTTTATTTTAGGGAGGAACTTAAAAATGGCTTACGAATTACCACAATTAACTTATGCATATGACGCATTAGAACCAAATATCGATGCAAAAACAATGGAAATTCACTATTCGAAACATCACAATACTTATGTAACAAATTTAAACGCAGCAGTAGAAGGTACTGAATTTGCTGAAAAAGACATTAACAACTTAATCGCAAACATCGATGCACTTCCTGCTGACAAACAAACTGCAGTTCGTAACAATGGCGGCGGACATGCTAACCACACACTATTCTGGGAATTAATCGCTCCAGGCGGTTCAAACACTCCAGTTGGTGAAGTAGCAAAAGCAATCGATGCTAAATTTGGTTCTTTCGATGCTTTCAAAGAAGAGTTTGCTAAAGCTGCAACAACTCGCTTCGGTTCAGGTTGGGCTTGGTTAATTGTTGATGGTGATTCTGTAGCAGTTACATCTACACCAAACCAAGACTCTCCAATTATGGAAGGTAAAACACCAATCCTAGGATTAGATGTTTGGGAGCACGCTTACTACTTAAATTACCAAAACCGTCGTCCAGATTACATCAGTGCTTTCTGGAACGTAGTAAACTGGGATGTAGTAGAAGCTAAATTCCAAGCTGCAAAATAATTATGTTTTGGCGAAGCTGACAACAGTGAAGCAAAACGAATAAAATTAAGTTCAAGTAAAGGGCTATGCGAAGGGTGAAAAATCACCTAGGCATAGCCCTTTTTAAATATATTAATCGCACTAAGAAAAATACCCCATTTAGTTATCAGATTTAAAAAATCAATAGGCATGGAAGGAAACTTTTCTTGCAAAGTACCGTCAAATAAAATGACGAGCTTGCTAATGGAGTGAAAGGCAATGGAAAGCGTTTACTTCTAAAGCGTAATTCTTTTTTCAATGGTTGTTTGAATGATGAAAAGCAAATTATGAAATTGATTCAAGTGTATGCTTTTCTGACTCAGCTTCGAATGGTATACTAGGTATCGTGTATTTAAACAGTTATTAGATGAGGAGGGTAATACATATGCGCAAAGCACCGGGAAAAAATCGCGCAGCGAGTGTTAAAGCAAAGCATCACTCTAATTTAACATTTCGTATGAATGTCCTTTTCTTTGCTATATTTATCGTGTTTTCGATGTTAATTTTTAGGCTTGGTTATATGCAAATAGTAAAAGGGGAAGATTATGTTCGTATTTTAGAACGGACAGAGGAAGTACCTGTTAATACTAGTGTGCCTAGGGGTAGAATGTATGATCGTTATGGGCGAATTTTAGTTGATAATCAGCCAGAAAATGCAATTACATATACGAAAATGCAGACGACAAAAACTGAGGATATGTTAGCAATAGCAGAAAAGCTTGCGCAGCTAATTGATCAGCCGATAGATCGTGTCACATTACGTGATAAATATGATTTTTGGATACTAAAAAATCATGATGCGGCATACGGAAAAATTTCTGATGCAGAGCAAACGAAAATTAAAACGCAAGAAAATATTACGACAAGTCAAGCAAATGCAGAGATTGATAAGGTTGTGCGTGAGCGCATTACCGACGAAGAATTAGCACAATTAACAGATGCTGATTTAGAAGTACTAGCCATTTATCGTGAGATGGTATCAGGATATAATTTATCGCCACAAATCATTAAAAGTGAAAATGTAACTGCTGATGAATTTGCACGTGTTTCGGAACGTTTAACAGAGTTACCAGGAGTCAACACGACGACAGACTGGAAGCGTGTCAAGCTATCTTCACTTTCTGTATTAGGACGGACAACAGTTCCAACAAAGGGTATACCGAAAGAGAAGCTAAATTATTATTTAGCACGAGATTACTCACGTAATGACCGCGTAGGAGAAAGTTATATTGAAGCGCAATATGAAGAGCTTTTACAAGGGCAAAAAACCGTTGTCAAAAATATTACGAATAAAAAAGGGCAAGTTGTCGATACTGTCACAACCTATGAGGGTGAGCCTGGAAAAGATTTAGTATTAACTTTTGATAGCGAGTTACAAGCAGCGAATGAAAAAATTGTTGAGGAAGAATTGCTTAATTTAAAAGCAATGTCAGGCTCTAGTTTATTAGACCGTGCTTTCTTAGTCATGATGGATCCGAATACTGGTGACATTTTATCAATGGTCGGTAAAAAAATCGAAAAAGATTCTGAAACAGGAAAAAATGTCATTGTGGATTATGCGTATGGATCATTCACAACAGCTTATGAGGCAGGGTCTGTAGTAAAAGCTGCCACTTTGCTGACAGGTTATAAACTAGGGGCAATTACTCCAAGTACAGTTTTAGGAGATGAACCGATCCATTTACTCGGCACACCAGTAAAAAAATCGATATTCAACCATGGTGGTTATATTTCAATGGACGGATTAAGCGCACTTGAACAATCTTCCAACGTTTATATGTTTAAAACGGCAATGCTTATTAATGGCACACCATATAGCTATATGATGCCATTACGATTAAATGATAAGACATTCCCGAATATGCGTAATTCTTATGCACAATTTGGTTTAGGCGTTAAAACAGGAATCGATTTACCGAATGAATTCAGTGGTGTTGAAGGTCCTTCTGGTCCGACAATGGGTGGTAAAACGCTCGACTTAGCGATAGGTCAGTATGATACGTATACACCGCTACAACTTGCTCAATACATTTCAACGATAGCAAATGGTGGTTATCGTATTCAGCCTCATGTTGTGAAAGAAGTGCGTGATCCATCAAAAGATGGTCAACAACTAGGACAATTAGTGACAGAAGTAGGACCAAGAATTTTAAATCATATCGATAATACAGATGATGAAATTAATTATGTTAAACAAGGTTTGCGTCGTGTTTATACAGGTACTCGTGGTACAGCGCGTTCAGCATTTGCAAATGCGCCGTATACAGCTGCGGGGAAAACAGGAACAGCCGAAGTAGTTTACTATGGTCCGTTACGTGAGCGTTATGGAACAAACACTATTAATTTAACGCATGTTGGTTACGCACCATATGAAAATCCTGAAATTGCTTATGCTGTAGTGATTCCGTGGGCAACTACTAACCTGAATCAACATTTGTCAAATAACAATACGATTGCAAGACGTGCTTTAGATAAGTACTATGAGCTAAAAGAAAAGTATGACACTACAAAAGTGACAGATAATAAAGTAGAGCAACCAATTTTACCTGCAATTACAGATGAAAAAATTGGTGAGGATGAACAAGAATAAAAAAACCGCTAGCGCATGTTAAATGCCTAGCGGTTTTATTTTGTTTATAGTCAAAGCGTTTGGATTTCTATCGGCGATTCTGTCTAGGTAAGCGGCGATTCTTGGGCATTTATCGGCGATTTCTACATATCTATCGGCGATTACTAGACCCCTATCGGCGATTTACTAGACAGAAAGTTGTTGAATTGCTAATTCAAACTGTTGCTTCGGTTTTTTTCCATACAGCTCTATATTATTAAAGAAATAAGATGACATCATAAAATCAATAGCCTCCTGTAAAGACAACTCTCGATGGTCCATGATAAGTGTTAAATATGTTTTAAAGTAATCGGCATTTTGTACTTTTGCATGATTAATCACAAAGTCAAACTCCTCTTATAGTATTTCTTGACACAAATGTTTATTATAGCATGTTCCCGAAAGGAAGCAAGTATTAAAGCGATTGTAAATGCTTCTTTACAATCGTTTACAAACCATTACATTCCTTTACGTGTCTTTTACGAACGATTTATACGAATTCAACAATAAGTCATTATAGTAAAGATTGTAAGGCAAACAACAAATAAAAAAGTTAGTGACGGAGGCAAATGAGATGAAAAAGTGGAAGTACTTAACGATGACAGCGGTAATGGGTTCAGCATTAATGCTAGGTGCATGTAGTGGAGACAACTCAGCGCAAAATGGTAACAATGCAGAAACGAATGCACCAGCGAACTCAGGACAAGAAGCTGCTGACGAAAAACTGCAAGGTTCAGTTGCTGGAGATGGTTCATCAACAGTGGCACCAATCATTGAAGCAGTTGTTGAAGAGTATGCAGGTGCACAACCGGATGTCAAAGTATCGGTAGGTGTTTCTGGTACTGGTGGCGGCTTTGAAAAATTCATCGCAGGTGAAACAGACTTTTCAAATGCATCTCGTTTTATAAAAACTGAAGAGAAAGAAAAACTAGAGCAAGCAGGAATTGCTTACACTGAGTTAGCTTTAGCATATGATGGTTTATCTATAGTGGTGAACCCTGAAAACGATTGGGCAAAGGATTTAACGATAGATCAATTAAAGAAAATTTGGACTGAAGATGGCACAGAGAAAAAATGGTCAGATATCGATCCATCTTGGCCAGCAGAGAAAATCGTATTCTATTCACCAGGTACTGACTCTGGTACGTATGACTACTTTGATGAAGTAGTTTTAGATGGTGCTGATCTAGTAAGTGCTGCAACATTATCAGAGGATGATAATATGCTAGTCCAAGGTGTTGCTGGAGACAAAAACGCAATTGGCTTCTTCGGTTTCGCTTACTACCTAGAAAATAAAGATAAATTAAACATTGTGAAAGTAAATGGTATTGAACCAACACATGACACAATTGAAGCAGGCGAATATACGCCACTTTCACGTCCATTATTCACATATGTGAAGAACAGTGCTATTAAAGATAATGCTGCAGCATATGATTTCATCAAATTCACACTTGAAAATGCAGGGGATATGGCAGAGGCTGTAGGTTATGTTAGTCTACCTGACGAAAAATATGCTGAAGGCTTAAAAACTTTAGAAGGTTTAAAATAAGCAGACATGCATAGAGGGAAAGAGATGTATACTCTTTCCCTTGCTTAATGGAAAGGAGTACCCAATGGTTTCTCATAAAGAAAATAAGACATCATCTGTGCAACAATTAATTGCAAATTCGCGCAATCAAAAAACTAAGAAAATAGTGGAAAAAGCCATGCCAGCTTTATTATTTTCTGCAGCGCTTATCTCGATTTTGACGACATTTGGCATTGTTTTCACCCTTATTTTTGAAACGTTTGAGTTCTTTAAACGTGTTTCGATTACGGATTTTCTATTTGGTACACAGTGGCTACCGTTTTCTGGGAAGGAGCCTTTATTTGGGATATTACCACTTATCGCAGGGACACTGAAAGTTACATTCATTGCAGTTGCCGTAGCTGTACCATTTGGGATTGCTTCAGCAATATATTTGAGTGAATATGCAAGCGAAAAAATAAGACGTACGGTTAAACCGATATTAGAAGTGCTAGCAGGTGTGCCAACAATTGTCTATGGTTTCTTTGCATTGACGTTTGTCACGCCTTTGCTACAAGAAATCATCCCGCAACTTAAGCTGTTTAATGCACTTAGTCCAGGGATTGTAGTGGGCATTATGATTTTGCCAATGATTACTTCACTATCTGAGGATGCGATGTCATCTGTACCTAACAGTATGCGTGAAGGGGCTTTAGCCCTAGGTGCAACGAAGTTTGAAGTTGCTATAAAAGTAGTGTTACCAGCAGCTTTATCGGGGATTATAGCATCAGTAGTACTCGCTATTTCCCGGGCAATAGGGGAGACGATGATTGTATCACTTGCTGGTGGATCAACTCCTAAATTTAATCTTGATGTTACAGATTCCATCCAAACAATGACAGCCTATATTGTACAAGTATCAACAGGTGATGCAGGCTATGGCACGACAATTTATTACTCGATTTATTCAGTTGGATTCACTTTATTTATCTTTACTTTAATGATGAATCTACTTGCTCATTATATTTCGAAACGCTTCAGGGAGGTTTACTAGCATGCGCTATATCGATGATACAGTCGTCAAGAAACGTATGACAAAGCGTATTACATTCAATAAAGTGTGGAAGTTCTTATTTTTCTTGGCAACTACATTTGCTCTTGTGATGCTAGCTATTTTGCTCTACCGTATAGTGACGCAAGGAATAGGCTATTTAAACTTTGATTTTTTAACAAACTTTGCTTCTCGTTTCGCGAATAAGGCGGGCATTAAAGCAGCATTAGTTGGCTCGCTCTGGTTGATGGCGGTTGTAGCTCCAGTATCAATCATTCTAGGTGTAGGAACAGCAATTTATTTAGAAGAATATGCAAAGAAAAATAAACTAAACGATTTTATTCGTATGAATATCTCAAACTTAGCAGGTGTACCTTCCATTGTTTTTGGTTTACTTGGCTTAACAATTTTTGTTCGTATGATGGGACTTGGAAAAAGTATTTTAGCTGCAGGTTTAACAATGAGTTTGTTAATTTTACCTGTAATTATCGTGGCAGCACAGGAAGCAATTCGTGCAGTACCGAATGAACAACGAGAAGCATCTTACGGTATGGGTGCGACAAAATGGCAAACAATTTTACGTGTCGTATTGCCAGCAGCTATACCAGGAATTTTAACAGGTAGTATTTTAGCGTTATCTCGTGCGATTGGTGAAACAGCTCCATTAGTAGTAATTGGGATTCCTGTAATTCTACAGTTTTTACCTAATGATCTATTAAGTCAGTTTACTGCATTACCAATGCAAATTTACGATTGGGCAAAACGTCCGCAAGAGGCATTTCAATATGTAGCAGCAGCGGGAATTTTAGTGCTGATGATTATGCTGTTATTAATGAATTCCATTGCCATCTTTATTCGAAATAAATTCCAAAAACGTTATTAATGAGGTGACCGTATGATACTAGATTATAAAGAGGAAAAAACAGTTGTTAAATCGATTAATATAAATGTAAAGCCTAGCGCTGAAGTTGCGAAAAAAGTAGTTTATGATACGCATAACTTAAATTTATGGTACGGAGATCATCATGGTTTAAAAGATATCAATTTAAGTATTTATGAAAATGAGGTAACAGCAATTATTGGCCCATCAGGTTGCGGGAAGTCAACTTATTTAAAAACGTTGAATAGAATGGTAGAGCTTGTACCATCTGTCCGTACTTCTGGCGAAATTTTGTATCGTGAGCGAAATATTTTAGATAAAAGCTATACGGTAGAGGAATTGCGTACTCGCGTAGGAATGGTTTTCCAAAAGCCTAACCCATTCCCAAAATCGATCTATGATAATATTGCTTATGGCCCTCGTATCCATGGTATAAAAAACAAAAAGATACTTGATGAAATTGTTGAGAAGTCTTTGCGTGGTGCAGCGATTTGGGATGAAGTAAAAGATCGTTTAAATCAAAATGCCTACGGTTTATCAGGTGGACAGCAACAGCGTATTTGTATCGCGCGCTGTTTAGCGATAGAGCCAGATGTTATTTTAATGGATGAGCCGACATCTGCACTTGATCCGATTTCTACATTAAAGGTAGAAGAGCTTGTTCAAGAGCTTAAAAAAGATTATTCAATCATTATCGTTACCCATAACATGCAACAAGCGGCTCGAATTTCAGACCGTACAGCATTTTTCCTTAGCGGCGAAGTCATTGAATATGACAAAACAGATGTCATTTTCCAAACACCAGCTGATCAACGTACAGAAGATTATATTTCAGGACGCTTCGGCTAAGCATAGGGGGAACGGTAGATGGCAGTACGTGAACGCTTTGAGCAAGAGCTTAAAGAAATACAAGAACAATTTGTAGAAATTGCAACAAGTAGTATTAATGCGTTAAAAACTTCATTTGAAGCATTACAAGAGCAAAATTTAGAGAAATCGTTAAAAATTTTAGAAGATGATTTAATTATTAATCGTCTAGAAGAAGAAATTAATGATCGAGTTATTTTGATGATTGCCAAGCAACAGCCTGTTGCTACAGATTTACGTCGTCTTATGGTGCTTGTAAAAGCGGCATCCGATATGGAAAGAGTGGGCGATTATGCGGTAAATATCGCTAAAGAGACAATACGTATTGGCAAGGAGCCACTAGTCTTTCCAACAACCAATTTACAAACAATGTGTAATAAAACAGTAGAAATGCTAGAGAGTATTATTATAGCATTTAAGGATGAAGATACAGTTCGAGCAAAAGAAATTGCTGAGTTGGACGATTACGTAGATGATCTATACGGAGCGACCGTTACATTATTGCTTCGTGCAGGAGCAGAAAACCCAGCGCATATTTCACAAATAACACATTTAACGTTTGTTTGTCGCTATCTTGAACGCTCAGCAGATCATGCAACCAATATTGCTGAACATTTATTTTACTTAATTAAAGGTAAACATTATGAATTGAATAATTAAAAGATGGCTGCATATTGTGGTCCTATAGATTATAGCAAACTCGAAAGACTTCGAATTTGCTATAGTCTTTTTTGTTTGAGTGCCTGTCACTCTTGGTGGTTTTTTGCATTAAATAATGGAATTGCAACATTGCACTATAGGGATGCGTCAAATACTGGAGTGTTATTGTATTGTCAAAAAAATAATTTGGTTATACTATAGACATTATCCAAAAAAATAGGTGCGTAGGAGGTGCTGCTGCATGAAAGACAGTGTAGAATCACTTATTAAGAAATTTGGTCTAGAAATTTCAATAGAACAACGTAAATACTTAAGTTTTCTATATGAAAATTTACATCTAGAAGAGTTAAGTGATAAGGAACAACATTTTTTTATTGACTATTTTTACAAGAGTGAGACACTACGAAATATGGCAGCATTTGCACTTGAGCTAGCAGATGTCACGCAGGAGATTCGTGAAAACGTTCCAACAATTGAACAGGCAGAGCAGCTAGCGAATGGGAAAGAACAACGGTTGTATTATGAACAAAAGTGGCAAGAAGCTAGACGACAAAAACTAAAGCAGCAAACAACAAAAAGTGGAAATGTTTTATATGTTCCATTTGTTGATTACAAAGAAGAACAAGGCCCAATGATTATTTGTCTTGAACAAACATCTGGGATGGCAAGATATTCAGAGTTATGCAAAAGTATGATTTTGTCTTTATTTATGACTGCACATCAGGAACAACGCGATTTATATATCGTGCCTTACGATTGTCAAATTCATGTCCATTATCGCTTTGAAAATGGACATTTAAATCTATCTGATTTTAAAGATTTTATTGAATATAAGGCAAAAGGGGAAGCGGCAATTTTGCCTGTTCTACAGTTTGTGAAAGGTTTGCTGCAAGAAAATCAACAATGTGCAGAAACAGATGTCCTTATTTTTACGGAAGGTAATCCTGTTGATGGGCAATATTTATTAGGGAAGCGTGCAAAGACGATTATCGAGGAAATGAAGCAACGTTATCATGCTGAATTTTCGGTTATTGCAATGAATGAACAACGTTTTAATGAGCATCATTTTTGGTTTGCGAACAAGGCTATTTTTGCAGACGATGCGATACAATAAAATGTACAGCTGACCAGAAAGATTTTGGTCGGCTTATTTTTACTGAACGACCACATAGTTTATTAACAGTAAAAAATTTATAAAAATGTACATAGGTAAGTAAAAGGAGAATTACATGGATTCAATGAAATGGTTATTACCGAACTTGACTGCGCCAACATGGATGGACATTACAATTGCAGTTGCGTTTTGTGTGTTTGGTTGGTTATTCCAGCATTTTGTACTGAAGAAGATAATTACGAGTAGTGTATCGTTTTTAAAAAAGAGACAACGTAATTTTCAAGCGACTGTGCTTTCACAATTTAATAACGCAATCCGCTATGCGTTTATGTCTGCAGTAGTTGTACTTAGTTTATCAAATTTACTCAAAATATTTTTATTTACACATTTTGCAACAAAAAATTTCGTATTATCAATCATGGTGTTTTTTGCATTTAAAGGCGTATACGATGTCCTTCATTATTATACGAAGCAACCACTGCAGTTAAATAACGATGAAGAGCAAAATGTTCTTCTGCCTTTTTTCCTTCGTATCGGTAAAGTGCTCGTCATGATATTGGCCATGTTTACTATTGCTTCATTTTGGGACTTTAATATTAATGGCTTCTTAACAGGGATTGGCCTAACAGGAGTAGCAATTGCTTTTGGTATACGTGATACGTTGGCACATGTCTTTGGTGGGATGTCAGTGGCACTCGACAATCCTTTCCAAATTGGCGACTGGATTGCGACAGAGGATCAAAAAATAGAAGGCACAATTGAAGATATAAACCTTCGCAGTACGCTTATTCAAACAGGCGATAAAGGGCTTGTATATGTTCCAAACTCTTATTTAGTGAATCGTCCAATTTATAATTTATCGAAACGAGAAAAACGAAAATGTGAACTGTTTTTATATGTTGCGGCAGAAAATGAAGAGGAACAATTGCGCAGTGCATTAAGTACAATTCATCAGCAAATTTATTTGCATGCAAATACTGAAAAAGAAATGATTCATGTTTATATTGATGAGTTTCACCAAACATCATATCGTGTTCTTGTTCGCTTCTTTGTTGCAACAAATGATACGGCAGTTATGCTAAGTGTCCGACAGGATGTTTTATTTGCTATCCGTCAGGTTGTAAGTGAGTATGACATTGTTCTTGCTGAGGAAACCGACGATAATTGTTGATGATATGGTAAAATATAATTTGAATTGTTTGATACTTTACATTACAATGTAAACTAGTAATCAGCTTAGATGAAGAGTAGTAACTATTATGATTTGTTCTAGAGAGCTAGCGGTTGGTGGAAGCTAGTACAAAGAAATAGTGAATGGACTTCGGAGCTCTAATTCAGAAAAGAGTAGTATGGATTAGCGTTTGCCTACGTTACAAGGCATTGAGAGGGTCTTAGTAGTAAGGCCAATGAAGGTGGCACCACGGCTTTTCCGTCCTTTTGTGATGGAAAGGCCTTTTTATATGGATTTTTGGTGTAGCAGAGCAGAGTAGAGTAGAGCGAAGGAGAGATTGAGTATGACAGTTGAGCTTAGCAGATTTGCCATGAAAGTATTACAAGGGGACATGATGACGCCCATATCAGTTTATCAAGCCCTTACAGGAAAGTATAAAATGTTATTTGAATCTTCAGCGAAGCATGAGGAAAGTGGCCGTTATTCCTTTATTGCTGTTAACCCAATAGCTGAATTAATTGGGGATCAAAATGGGTATCAATATTCAAAGGGTGGGGAGATTGATCAGTCTAGCGATAATGTGTTGAAAAAATTAAAAGAAGTTATGCCATTCCATCAAGCGGACTATCCATTTGCCTTTTTCGGGGGCGCAATAGGTTATTTTGGTTATGAGACTGCCTTTTATGCAGAGAAAATTGGAACGTATTTACATGATAATTTAGATATGCCAGACGTCCATGTTTTTTTCTATGATACATTTATTGTTTTCGATCATTTAAAACAAGAGATTACATTAGCAGCGATTGATTTATTTAATGAAGGACGTTCACTTGTCACGATGGAAGCTGAACTTGCTGAAATGGAAAATCAACTATGCGCAGGTACTACGTTCGGTTTCATGGAGGTAGATCCATTAGATTTCCAGCCGATGATACCGAAGGAAGTGTTTATTGCAATTGTGGAGCGCGCGAAACAGCATATTGTAAGGGGCGATATTTTTCAAATTGTCTTATCGCAACGTTTTTCTTCCCCGTTTGCAGGCAACCCATTTGCTTTGTATCGTCAGTTAAGAACATCCAATCCATCGCCATATATGTTTTATATGGATTTTGAGGCTTACACTATTTTAGGTACGTCACCAGAGAGTCTTGTAAAGGTTAAAAATCGGAAAGTCACTACTAATCCAATTGCAGGAACAAAGCCCCGTGGTACAACGCAACAGCAGGATGAGGCAATTGCCAAAAGCTTATTAACGGATGAGAAAGAAATTGCTGAGCATCGAATGTTAGTTGATTTAGGGCGGAATGATATTGGGCGAATTTCCAAGGTTGGCACAGTAAAGGTTTCTAAATATATGAACATTGAACGTTATAAGCATGTTATGCATATCGTTTCAGAGGTAGTAGGGGAGCTTCGTGATGAGGTACATGTATTAGACGTCCTCAGTGCATGTTTGCCAGCGGGGACAGTATCTGGAGCACCAAAAATTCGAGCGATGCAGCTAATTAATGAGATGGAACCAGTAAAGCGAGGTGTGTACGCTGGTGCAGTCGGCTATATTTCAGCTACGGGAGATATGGACTTAGCGCTAGCGATTCGTACAATGGTTATAAAGGATGGGCATGCGCATGTGCAGGCAGGTGCAGGGGTCGTTTATGATTCAGTCCCATTATCAGAATATGAAGAAACACTTAATAAAGCTCGTGCGCTACTGGAGGTAAAAAAATGATTTTATTAATCGATAATTACGATTCGTTCACATATAATTTATTTCAGCAAATTAGTATGTTAGGTAAGGAAGTAAGAGTAGTACGCAATGATGACATAACAATTGAAGAAATAAAAGATATGAATCCAGAAGCGATTATTTTATCCCCAGGCCCAGGGACACCGAATGAAGCAGGAATGACAGTGCAAATTGTTCAGGAACTATATAAAAAGTACCCTATTTTAGGGATTTGCTTAGGGCATCAGTCGATAGGGCAAGCATTTGGGGGCTCCGTCGAACAAGCGAAAAATATTATGCACGGTAAACTATCAGCATTAAGCTACGAACAAACAGGCGTATTCGCACAATTAGAAGGTGAAGTGGAAGTGATGCGCTACCATTCACTAATTATAGAACCAACTACATTACACGAGGATTTCATTATTACTGCAACTTCTAAAGATGACGGGGAAATAATGGCGATTCAACATAAGCATCACCCACTAGTCGGATTGCAATTCCATCCCGAGTCTATAGGCACTAAAGCAGGTAACAATATCGTGCAAGCCTTTCTAAATCTTTATAGTGCCTGTCACTAAAACAATTCTGATAATTTAAAGTGAAAAATCCACTTCGCCTCCTGCGGTTTACAATTTTCCGCAGGAGGCGAAGTGGATTACGAGTGTCAGTCACTAAAACAATTCTGCATTTTGCCAGTCTATTTATTGCTTTTTACCTGTAATTAATTTAGCGATGTCTTCTAATGTCATAGAAGAATTAACCTCATAGGAGCCAATTTGTAAGCTTCGAGCATATTTGGAATTGGCAAGAAGGAGTTCCATTTCAACACTATTTGGAATAATGCCGCCATCCTCTAGCTTTTGAGCTACTATATAAGGCGTTATTCCACTATATATTTGAAGCGTCATTGTTACTGTATCATCAGAAGCAGGTGTACTACTTTCAGCAGGCTCACTCTCGGCATGTCCGTCAGTTGTATTTGCTTCCTTAGTACTTTCAGTTACCGTTTCTTTAGTGGATTGTGCTTTTAATGAAGCTATTTCTTTTGTTGCCTGTTCAAGCTGTTGTTGTAGCTCCTCCACTTCCTTATCATTTTTAGAGGCAACTGTAGGCAGACCAATATTAAAATCAAAGCGGTCGGCAACCGATAGTAATGCGCCGACTAAGAAAAGGGCGATCCCAAATGCACGGATAGAGGATTTCATAATCACCGACCTCCGTTTGCAATCACTTGCTGTACTTGCTCTTCTGTTAAATTGGAGCGAATACTAATATCAGCAATTGAAAGGCCTTGTTTGTTCAATTCAAGCACTTGACTGATAATAATATCGTGAATTGGTTTAGGATTGTTAGGTATTGACTCGGATTTTTTTACTTGAGCTGCTTGTTGAACAGCCTGCATTACTTGTTGAACCTTTGGATTATGTAGCGTTGGATTTTTAGTCGCTGGTGACTTAATCTGAAATTCTGGTTCTAGTAATAGCTCTTCTTCTACAATTTTTAGTCGACGCTTTAAATTATTGGTTTCTTGAAAAATTGAGATAGATAATTCTTCGACATCTTGTTCGACTTTTTTCGCACTATTTTTGAAAAAGAACGATAGAACGATTAAAACGATACCGATAATCATAAGTATGATGGATAAATCCAATAGTTTCACCCCATTAAATTATGTAATTATAAGGTATTTTACCACATGCAAACTTATTATGAAATGAAGGTAGATTTTTTTTCAGTTTATGTTATAATAGGTTAGTCGTATAAATCATGCTCAAATTTAAAAATTTTAATTCTTGATATAGAGTGGGAGGGTTAATGATGCGCGTAAACATTACTTTAGCTTGCACAGATTGCGGCGAACGTAACTACATTTCTAAAAAGAACAAGCGTAACAATCCAGAGCGTCTTGAACTTAAAAAATATTGCTCTCGCGAGAAGAAATACACTCTTCACCGTGAAACGAAGTAATCGCTCATTAGGCCAAAACCACATGTGGTTTTGGCTTTCTACATTTTTATAGGAGGTAACTTATCGTGGATAAAACAACGTTACGAAACGAAGTACGTGAAGCGCTTGCGAATATGAGTGCAACAACGTATCGTGATCAGTCATTTGCTGTAGCAAAAAAAGTGCTACAGGAACCATATATAATAGAAGCAAATACGATTGGTATCACTATTTCCAATAAGCCAGAAGTAGACACAATCCATTTAATTGAAGCACTTTGGCAATTAGGTAAAAAGGTGGCTGTTCCTAAATGTAACGCAAAAACGAGAGAAATGTCATTTTATGCCATAGAATCGTTTGCACAGCTCGAAACTGTTTATATGCATTTGCGTGAACCAATTCCAACAGAGTGTGAGTTCGTTGACGCAAATGAAATGGATATCATACTCGTTCCAGGTGTTGTTTTTGATATAAAAGGTTACCGAATTGGTTACGGTGGTGGTTATTACGATCGCTATGTATTAAACTATAAAAAAGGTAAATTGATGTCTCTACTTTTTGATGAGCAACTTTATGAACAAGTGCCTATAGAGAATCATGATTGCCCAGTGGATTTTATTTTCACACCGACAAAACGTATTGATTGTGGAGCGCAACGAGGAGCGAAGTAAATGGATAAAATGTTAGATATTTATGAGTTATTAAAAACATATGGTACTTATATTTATACACGGGATCCAATTGGCGATTTGATGTTAATGGAGGATGAAATTCGTGAGCTGTATAAGGCGAATGTCCTGGACATTAAAGATTACCAAATGGCTTTATTGTTAATTCGACAAGAAGTGACAAGACTTCGGGTTGAACAAAATAAACAATAATGTTTTAATTGAGTATAATTTGGGTATCGTAAAAATATTGTAATATGTATGTAAAATTATCCAAAACAGTGGTTTTCCACTGTTTTTATGATTTTTGCGAAACTTTTTACAATCCAGAACGTATATATTAATGTTGAGTGTATAATTGGGTAGTCGTGATGACTTCCAAAAAAATATATCTGTTGATTATCTGTAAAAAAAGGATTAAGATATATTTTGTTTCAGTAATAAATTGTAACAGTTTGATAAATTTTATTATTTTTTTGTAAGGAATAGGGAGGATGTTAGGAATGAAATTAACAAAGTGGCCTAAACATTCATTTATGATACTAGCAATCGTAGCAACTTGGATAAAAACGGTCATTGTTTACCACACAAGCTTTGAGTTGAAGTTAGAAAATGCGATGCAACAATTCATATTGTTTATCAATCCATTAAGTTTTGTACTGTTTATTTATGGATTATCATTATTCTTTAAAACACCTAAAATACGGAATCGTTATATAATTACTATTAGTGTCTTATTATCAATTGTTTTATATGGAAATGTTGCGTTCTATCGATTCTACAATGACTTTATTACATTGCCAGTATTATTCCAAACAAGTAACTTTAGTGATTTAGGAACTTCAGCTGCAGCTATTATCAACCCTTGGGATCTTTTATATTTTGCGGATGTATTTATATTAATTATTGCAAATAAATATTTACCAAGAATGAAAGAAGCAGTAAAAGTAAACGTTGAATTCCGACGTGCATTTTTCGTTTTAGCAATTGCAATGACATTTTTAAACTTAGGTTTAGCAGAAACTGAGCGTCCTCAATTGTTAACACGAAGCTTTGACCGTGAACTTCTTGTAAAAAATATTGGTACGTACAACTATCATTTATATGATATTTATATTCAGTCTAAATCATCTGCACAACGCGCATTAGCGGATGGCAGTGAATTAGTAGAAGTGAACAACTACATTCGTTCTAACCAAGCGGCAAGCGACGAAAATAAGTTTGGCAAATACAAAGATCGTAACTTAATTGTTGTTTCACTTGAATCATTACAAAACTTTGTAATTAATAATGACATGGACGGACACGAAATCACGCCGTTCTTAAATTCTTTAACAAAAGATTCAGATACGTATTATTTCAATAATTTCTACCATCAAACAGGTTTAGGAAAAACATCTGACTCAGAGTTTATTTTAGAAAACTCATTATTCGGTCTTGGTCGTGGTGCAGTATTCTTTACACATGGTGGTAATACGTACAATTCCATGGCAGAGCGCCTTGGGGAAAATGGATACTTTACAAACGTTATGCACCCGAACAATAAATCGTTCTGGAATCGTGACATGATGTATCAATCTTTAAAAATTAATAAATTCTATGATGTAGATTCATATACAGTAGAAGAAGGGCAAGCTGTCAACTGGGGAATGAAGGACATTCCATTCATGGAGCAATCTGCGGCGTTGATGAAAGACATGCCACAACCATTCTACTCTCGTTTAATTACATTAACGAACCACTATCCATTCACTTTGGACCCAGAAGACGTAATGATTCCTGAATACACATCAAACTCAGGCACATTAAATCGTTACTTCCAAACAGTTCGTTATATGGATGAAGCTTTAAAAGACTTCTTCCAAGATTTAAAAGATCAAGGTGTTTACGATAATTCAATTATCGTTATGTACGGTGACCATTACGGTATTTCTGAAAATCATAATAAAGCAATGGCACAATATTTAGGTAAAGATGGCATAACACCATATGATAATGCATTGTTACAAGAAGTACCTTTATTCATCCACATCCCTGGAGATGGGGAAGGAAAAGAAATGGAAGAGGTTTCTGGTCAAATAGATTTACGACCAACAATTTTACATTTACTGGGTATTGAAACATCAAAAGATATGCAGCTTGGTGCAGATTTATTCTCACCAGAGCATGAAGATTTCGTTATTTTCCGTGACGGACGTTTCATTACAGATAAATATGTTTATGCTGGTGAAGCATGCTATGACAAAGCAACAGGTGAACAAATTGATGTAGCGCCTTGCCAACCATATGCAGATCGTGCAACAACCGAATTGGAAAACTCTGATGCTATCATCAATGGGGACTTGCTCCGATTCTATGATGAAAAAACAGGTAATTTAAAACAAAATGCAGTGAAGTAAAACAATAAATGGTGTACTAGATTATTTCTAGTACACCATTTTTATGTGCCAGTCACCCAAACAATTCTGAAAATTTACCAATCGAGTAGCCTCCTGCGGGAACGCACAAATTGTAAGATACAACAAGCCGCGCGACAGCGAGGGTTGTGGCTTACATTTATACCCGCGGAAAGCGAAGTGGAATTTTACGATTTAGAAAGGTAACACAATGGGAGGAAAACAACTCAATAAAATTGTAAAATGCACCTAATACTGCTTTGCTAGATGATTTTCACAATGTGTAAGGGCGTACAGGATATTTACTTACTTAAAGATTCGATATTAATTGTTGTAAGTGTTCATGTGTCAGTTGCCCTTTAATTGTATGCTTTAAAACACCTTCCGTATCAATAATAAAGGTTGTAGGGTAGGCAAAAACTTCAAAAGATTTACCAAGTGATCGATCGTTATCTAAAAAAATAGGGAACTTCAAATCATATAATTGCTGAAATTTAATAGCATTTTCACGACTATCATTAGAAGTCGCATTAATCGCTAATAACTCAACATTAGCAGGCTTCTGCTCATAAAAAGTATTGAGGTCTGGCGCTTCTTCCTGACAAGGTCCACACCAAGATGCCCAAAAATTGATAACAAGAATTTTACCTTTATAATCATGGAGTGTCGTCGTTGATTCATCTAAACGAGTTAATGACGTATTAAAGTTAATCGACTTAGAACCGCTTTGTTGATCTACAATCAATTTTGGTGATTCCTCTTTAAATAACTGGTTCTTCACTGTAATGCCTATTAGAGATAAGACTACTAATAATGAAATAACGATAAAAATGTTTTTCCGTTTCATGACAATCTCCTTTATGTATTTGTTAGGAATCAATAATTCATAAATTATTGTTCCATTTCTTCAAAATACTTACTTATATCATAACGTAATTTTTTAAAAGTTACCTCCTAATTTTAAACATTTATTTGTAGGTAATTTACGACATAGAAAAAGAGCAGTCTCACATAGAGACTGCTCTTTTTCTGTCTAAATTTTAGTGTAACGTTGGTGGATATCCGCTATGAATGATTGTCATAATGACGAACCAGCCGAATACTCCAGCACTCGCTAAGTTGAAAACAATACTTAGTAAGTTCTTTTCTTTAATTGCTTGGAATGTACCAACGACAGCAAAAATCGCTACTAGACCAAAAATAACCATTAATAAGTTCATTAAAAAAGACACTCCTTTCGACATCAGAAAATGAATGTCGTAAACAATATTCCTCCTTAATTGTAAACGTTCTACCTGTTTTTGTCGAGGACTATTATAGAGCAAAGTATGAACTTTTATCGTCAAATTGTGGCAAAGAATGTATAATATGAAGTTGAGGTGATAAGTATGATGAACGTACGAAGCTATTCCCTTGGACCAGTCCAAACGAATTGTTATATCGTATCGAATAAAGAGAAAGAATGTTTAATTTTTGATCCAGGAGAAGAAGCTGCAAAAATTATTAAAGCAATTCGCAGTAATGGACTGAAGCCAATAGGCATTTTTCTAACGCATGCCCATTTTGATCATATTGGTGCGGTGGATGAAGTAAGGGAGACTTTTAATATTCCGCTATGGATTCACGAAAAAGAGGTAAGCTGGCTAGGTGACCCGACGAAAAATGGCTCTAGTAAATATGCGGCATTACCAGATTATACAGTAGCAGCTCCTGCTGAGGAACATATTATTAAACAAGAACAGCAATTTGAAATAAGTAATTTCGTTTTTAAGGCAGTATTTACACCTGGACATTCACCTGGTAGTATTTCATATATTTTCGAACAGGATGGATTTGCCATTGTTGGAGATACATTATTTGAGCAAGGAGTAGGACGTACAGATTTACTTGGTGGATCGACTAAACTATTACTTGCATCCATTCATGATAAATTATTATCATTACCCGAGGATACAATTGTTTACCCAGGTCATGGAAATTACACAACAGTTGGTACAGAAATGGAAACAAATCCATTTTTAAACGGATTTTAATTGTTATCGACATAGATAGGATGCGTGTTTTACAATAGTGTTAAAGTGAAATAAGTATGCATACAAAATAAAAAAAGCGTGTCTCAAAATGTTGAGACACGCGATTTTTTGTATTAATGACCGCCGCCAGGTACGTGTATGAATGTTGTATAGTACGTGAAGCCAGCGAAGAATACAGTTAAATATGCTCCGAAAATGTACATGTACATACGCTCTGAAAGGTTTAAGAAGCCTAATAATAAGAATAAACCTGTATTACCTACGAATAATAGCGATACCTCGTTCATACCACCAAGGTAGAACATAACTGCAAAAATACCTGTCCAGAATGCCATAACTTTATACATATTATCCATGAAGATTTCCCCTCCTTTTGCCCACGACACAATAATCTCTTACTCATTATAAATGATATGAAAGGTGTCTGTAAACTGGAACTTCTGCTTCTTTGTGACAAACAAATGGATTTTTAATTTAGCTATCGATTTCTGTCACGTTAATTTCATATTTGCATAAATCGCAATTATGTACCATACTTTCGATTTGAACAAATTCATTATTAGAAAATAATGCGTTTAATTGCCCTTTCAAATAAGACTCATGTAAAGTACAAACAATCTCAGAATGGGTATTAAGCTGCTCTTGGAACGGGCAGTTAAAAATAGAAAAGATAACTTTTTTTCCATTTTCCGACTGCTGTATTTGTGGAACATAGCCAATTAATGCGGCATTATCTGTTAATAGCTGAAGCTTTTGTTCAAAGGATAGCATATTATTTAATTTTAATTCAGCGTTAACATAATTTTTCATTTGCTGATAACCATCTTGATAACTAATTTCCTGACATTTTGTTAGTGCGGTTGGACCTAATTCTTCCACTAGTTGAATTGTCCATTTTAATAAACGATCTTCGTCACGTCTTGGGAAAGTTAGTGAAACACCTTTTTCAGACGCCTTATAAACACGACCAGGTCTTCCGCCTTTACCAGTTTTTGCGAAATCTGCAGAAATAATATTGATTTCTGATAGCTTTGTTAAGTGAAGGCGAGCAACGTTAGGATGTATGCTAAATTTATCAGCAATATTTTGTACTGTTACAGTTTTTTTCTCCTTCAAAATATACTCGTAAATGGAATATCTTGTTTCATCGGCTAATGTACTAGTAATTTTTAATGGATGGATCATTTACATCACCTCTATTTAATTTTTTGGAAAATTGTAGTTGGTCAAAAGCTAGGAAAAAAATCATGTTGATTCTATTATATTGTATTATTGGAAAAGTTACAGTTTCTTTAGGCATAATTATTATCTTTTTCGCATGTTTTGTTCATATTTTGTGAAAAAATGTATGTTATCCACAACTTTTTTTGAAAAATCTAGATTTCATAGTGAAATGGCTTTCAAGATTTTTTTTTAGGAAAAGGGCTTTTCTCGTAACACAGACACCTTTATACTAGGAAATAACGAATAGAGCGGTCATATTCGAATGAACTAGAAAGAGGGTGTCGATATGCAAACTTTTGAATCTGTTGTAGAACAAAAAAGTGAGCATCTTTTAGTAAAAGCCTATCATTTTGGTGCTTCCGATTTATTACTCATACCGGAAGAAAGTCGATATATCATCTATTTTCGTAAATATGATAAGTTGATACAGGCAGGTGAGCTCCCCAGCGAACTTGCTGAGCGAATCGTGTCCTATTATAAATATTTAGCGGCATTAGATATTAGTGAGCGCCGTAAACCTCAAAGCGGCTCATTTCAAAAAATAGTTGAGCAAAACCATTTTGCTTTTCGAGTTTCTACACTTCCTTCCGCGTATTTAAAAGAAAGCCTTATTATTCGGCTTCTACTTCAAAATCATGCATTTCCACTTACTTCGTTAAGTTATTCCGAATGCGCAGCACAAAAATTAACAAAACTTGTTGAAAATCAACAGGGAATTTTATTATTTTGCGGTGCAACGGGTTCTGGAAAAACTACGTCCCTGTACTCTTTAATTCACCATTGTACATCTGTCCTTCATCGCCATGTAATCTCATTAGAGGATCCAGTTGAGAACAATCAAGTTAATCTTCTCCAAATCCAAGTAAATGAACGAGCAGGTATTACCTATTCCACAGGCTTAAAAGCGATTTTACGTCACTCCCCAGATGTAATTATGATTGGAGAAATTCGCGATCAAGAAACAGCAAAGATTGCAATCGAAGCGGCGTTAACTGGTCATTTGGTACTTTCTACAATCCATGCTAAAGATTCTGTAAGTTGTCTCTATCGGCTCATTGATTTGGGCGTTTCTCAAGAAGAACTTCGTCAAACCGTAATAGGAATTGTCGCTCAAATTCTTATACAAATACAACAACAGCAAGAGGGGCGAAAAGCATTGTTTGAAATATTAAGTGATGACTATCTTGCTAAGGCCATAGATGCCCTTAAGCAAAATTTCGTATATGAATTGCCCTATCTTCTAACACTTGCTGGTCAAAAAGAAGAAATTATGAGGCAAAGCTATGCAAAAGCTCAGCACATTTATTAACAGGCTTACATTGAATTATAAAAGAGCCACAATATGGAGACTAAAGGAACAAGCTCAGTTTATTAGTCGTTTAAGTGTATTAATACAGGAAGGCTATTTGTTTCCACAAGCAGTTTCCATGCTATTGCCACATCACGTAGAAAAGCATGAGGAGGTACAACTGTTTGTAGATGAAGCACTTAGGCAAGGAAAAGGAGTTATAGGTGTATTCGAAATATTACAACTACCGAAGCATTATTTAATAGCTATTGCTATTGCTGAAAATAATGGGCATATGATTGAAGCATTAAAAGTTCTCGCAAATCAAATGGCAATGAGCCAAGAGACAAAGAGAAAATTTATAAAGCTACTTTTGTACCCAATCACACTCACTGTATTTTTGCTTCTATTGTTTTTAGTATTTCGAACAATTTTCTTTCCTAACATAGAAAAAATGGTTTTAAGCCGTAACAATGGAATAGGAGAAGAAACAAGTATTGCTTTCTCAAAACTTTTATTACATGTCCCTGATGGACTTGTAATAGTTGGCATTGTTATGACATGTAGTAGTATTGTTTTTCAACGTTTGCTATTAAGACAGTCGATTGCGCGTAGGCTTTATGTCATATTGAAAATACCTTTTGTTAATCGTTATTTTCGATTAACGATAACAAGACAATTTTCTGCGTATTTAGGAAGCCTGCTTCATAGTGGTTTCTCTCTACAAGCTAGCCTGCAAATTTTAGAAGAGCAACAATTTCAACCATATGTTCAATATTTGGCAAGTCGTATAAAGGAAAGAGTTACATATGGTGATTCGTTAACACAGGCTGTCGTTTTTATAACAGTATGGCAAAATGATTTTTCGACTTTTGTAGAACATGGTGAACAAAGTGGTTATTTAGGAAAAGAGTTAACACTGTATAGTGAATTATTGCTAGAAAAGCAAGAACTTCTTTTACAGAGAATGCTTGCTTTTGTACAACCTTCGTTTTTTGTTTTTATTGCGTTATGTATAGTTGCTGCCTATGTAAGTTTATTATTGCCGATATACCACATGATAGAACTAGTATAGGAGGAGTACCTACAATGAAACTTATTAAACAAGAAGCTGGATTTACACTAATTGAAATGTTAATCGTCTTGTTGATTATTTCAATCCTAATACTAATTTCAATTCCGAATGTATCTAAACATTTTGCGACAATTGATGAAAAGGGCTGCACTGCCTATATAGCTATGGTGCAAGGGCAAGTAGAGGCATATCGAGTAGATTTTATGGAATATCCCACTTTAGAAGATTTGCTATCAAAGGGTTATTTAAAAGAACAGGGAAAGACTTGTCCAAATAAAGAAGAAATCATTATTACCAATAAAGGGGAGGTTCGATTAGCCAAACAGCCCTCTTTAACAGAGGCTGATGGTCAATGAACTATCAAAAAAATGAGCGCGGCTATACACTAGTCGAGATAGTACTTGTGTTGTTTGTTGTAATGACGTTAACAGCTATTGTGACGAAATTTTCGTTACAAGTAGTAGAAGCAAAAGAAATTGAACGATTTTTTAGCCAAATTCAATTAGATCTTCAATATATACAAACGTACAGTATGCACGAAAAAGAGTATATATTTATGAAATTTGAAGGTTCATCAAATCGTTATAGTATAAAAAAGGACTTTTATACGAATGTTTATATTCGCCCATTTCCGAAGGGGGTTGAATTATTGTCTGATAGGAGTACTGCCCAAACGATACGATTTAATTTTAAAGGGAATGTCATGACACCAGGAACGGTGTATTTTAAAACACCGATGGGGACTAAAAAGGTTGTCATAACTTTAGGTCGAGGGAGAGCAAGAGTTGAATGAATGAAAAAGGCTATTCGTTTGTCGAAACAATCTTATCTGTCTTTATTTTCATGTTACTCTGCACAACTATAATTCCTATTAGCTATACGATGAAAACGAATTTATACAATCAAAAGCTTGAAGTCGCTGCAGCTGAAACAGCCTATGAAGGCTTGAAGCAGTATCAGTTTTTACAGCAAGTCGAAGGGGTAAGGACAATTGACGAGGTGAGCTACCACTGGTTGTTTGATGGACAGGGAATATGTGTAACGTTTCAAAACACGCGAGAGCTGCGTCAAAAGTGTATTCAACAAACAGGTGAAATTCGATGAATGAAAAAGGCTATACATTACTGGAAGCGTTGTTTCAATTAATCGTATTTGTGCTAGTTTGTCATTTATTCCTATTGGTTATCCTTTGGGCTGCTAATATGAAAACAACGATGCTAACAGATGAACAATCAAAGTGGGAGTTGTTTGTTTTCGACATGAATATGCATTTAGCAAATGCTTCGTCAATAACAATTAGGAGAGATCAAAGAAGAATCACTTTGCAAGCGTCAAATACTCTTCATCATTTTGATTGCTATCGCAATATGATTCGAGAACAGGTGAATGGCGGCCATGTACCAATGCTTATTGGAATTAATAAATGTCAGTTCGACCTTAATGATAATGAACTCACAATAGCTGTCGAATTTCCAAGCGGGTTAAAAAAGGAGCGGACCTATTATGTACCAATTTTTGAAAAATGATAGAGGGGCTATATTTTTAATCGCAATTGCATTATTATTTTTTGTAACTACTTTTGTTCTTGCGTATTGCATGTCTTATGAGATTCAGTTTCGAACATATAATGGACTAGAAAAGATGAATGTTCGAGCTACGATAAATTTATTAGGACAAATTTTGTCAGACAGTGTAGAATCGTAGTAAGAAGGTGATTCGAATGCGAAAAATATATTTAGTTGGCTTTATGGGCTGCGGGAAAAGTGCGTTAGGAAGAAGGTTAAGCTATTTATTAAAGTTACCGTACTATGATATGGATCATGAAATTGTCAGACAGCAGGGAATGACGATTCCACAGATTTTTGAGAAATATGGAGAGGCTCGTTTCCGTGAAATAGAAACGGAATTTTTGAAAAATTTCCGCGACGAGGCATGTATTATCTCTACAGGTGGCGGTGTAGCTGTAAATGGGGAAAATCGGAAAATTATGAAACGCAGTGGACTTGTATTCTTTTTAGATGCGACATTCGAAGATATTTATAAACGAATACAGCATGATCCAAATCGACCAATTGTACAAAGCTCAACAAAGGAACAGCTAGAAGAGCTGTATCATTACAGAAGGAAATTCTATCGTGAAGCAGGACATATTCAAGTTCTTACAGAAGGTAGAACAATTCGACACATTCTCGAGTATTTAGTATTTCAAGTGAAAAGATTGAAAAGCGAACGATGGTAAAAGTAAAAGGTGATAATATTCGTCTTTTAAGTTAATTTAAAAAATGTTTGCCTTTTCAATACAATCAATGTTAGGATATAGACTAATAAGGTAACTTTTTGTACATTGAATACTAAATAGTACCAAGAGCAATCTTGGGCGGATGATTGTACGGGGAGAGCGCGTGTAGACGCCACCGAAGGAGCAAGTAGCAAAGGGCTATGAATCTCTCAGGTAAAAGGACTCGTACAAGACGCAACTCTGGAGAGAGCTGTAATACAACAGCCACCAAAGGGGAAAGCCTACTACCTGGCATTTTCGTTATGCGAGTTAGTTTGGTGTAACTTTCAGGTGCAAGGACAGAGAATCCCGAAAAGGGGTTCGTCTGTCTTTTTTTATGTCTAGACATTTGTCAAATGTACAATCGGCAAGTATGAATGCTTGCTACGTATATAGACTTATGCCCTTTAAGATGTCGAAAAAGCAGACGAACTACTACCAGTAAAAATGATACTAACAATAAGGAGGCAATAGTAATGACGAACGAATTAAAACGTACACCTCTATTTGACGAATATGCAAAGTATGGTGGTAAGACAATTGACTTCGGTGGATGGGAATTACCAGTACAATTCTCTTCAATTAAAGAAGAACATGATGCAGTGCGTAATCGTGCAGGCTTATTTGATGTGTCACACATGGGTGAAATTTTAGTAACTGGTCCTGAGGCTTTAGATTTTTTACAAAATCTGTTGTCAAATGACATTTCGAAAATTGCTACAGGTCAAGCGCAATACAATGCGATGTGCTATGAAGATGGTGGCGTTGTTGATGATTTATTAACTTATAAACTAGCAGACAATCATTATTTACTATGTGTCAATGCGGCAAATATAGAAAAAGATTATGACTGGATGATGGAAAACCAACATCAATATGATGTGACAATTGACAATCAATCTAATTCATATGCTCAAATCGCTCTACAAGGGCCATTAGCTGAAGAGCTTCTTCAATCATTAACAGCAACGGATTTAAGTGCAATTAAATACTTCCGCTTCCAAGATGATGTAGAAATTGCAGGACATAAAGCATTAGTTTCTCGCAGTGGTTATACAGGAGAAGATGGCTTTGAACTTTATGGTGCGCCAGCAGACATTAAAGCATTGTGGGATATCATTCTAGAGGCTGGAAAAGACAAAGGCGTTGTGCCAGCAGGCTTAGGCTGCCGTGATACTCTACGCTTTGAAGCAGGACTGCCACTTTATGGGCAAGAACTATCTGCTACCATTTCACCACTTGAAGCGGGCATTGGCTTTGCTGTGAAATTAAATAAAGAAGACTTTATTGGTCATGATGCGTTAGTTGAGCAAAAAGAAAATGGATTAGCGCGTAAAATTGTAGGTATTGAAATGATCGATAAAGGGATTCCACGTCATGGATACAAAGTGTTCAAAGATGGTAAAGAAATCGGTGAAGTGACAACAGGTACTCAGCTTCCTTCTTCTAAACGTAATGTTGGTAACGCATTAATTGACAGTCAATTCGCAACAATCGGAACTGAATTGGAAATTGAAATTCGTGGTAAGCACTTAAAAGTAGTGACAGTTGAAACACCGTTTTATAAGCGTTCAAAATAAAATTTGAAAAGAGGGACCTACATTTATGAAACATCGTTATTTACCAATGACGGAGCAAGACAAACAAGAAATGTTAGACGTAGTTGGTGTATCATCAGTCGATGAGTTATTCGAGGATATTCCAGAAAAAGTACGTTTCAAAGGCCTTTATGATATTAAAGAAGCAAAATCAGAATCTGCACTTTTAAAAGAATTAGCAGCCCTTGCTGCAAAAAATAATGATACGAATGCGAACGTATCATTCTTAGGCGCAGGTGTCTACAATCACTATAAACCGATTATTGTAGACCATGTCATTTCTCGTTCAGAGTTTTATACTGCGTACACACCTTACCAACCTGAAATCTCACAAGGGGAATTACAAGCGATTTTTGAATTCCAAACAATGATTGCTGAGCTTACAGGAATGGATCTTGCAAACTCATCTATGTATGATGGCGGAACGGCACTAGCGGAAGCAGGTATGCTAGCTGCAGGACATACACGTCGTAAGAAAATTTTAGTATCTGAAACGGTTCACCCTGAATATCGTGATGTCGTTGCTACATATGCATACGGTCAATCAATTGACATCGTAACAATCCCTCATAAAGATGGTGTGACAGATGTTGAAGCTTTAAAAGAGCTGATTGATGATAATACAGCGGCTGTTATTGCACAATATCCAAACTTCTTTGGTCAAGTAGAGGATTTACAAGTAATCGGTGATATTGCACATGATGCAAAAAGTTTATTTGTTGTATCATCTAACCCACTTGCACTTGGTATTTTAACACCTCCAGGTAAGCTTGGTGCTGATATTTGTGTTGGTGATGCACAAGTATTTGGCATTGCTGAAAGCTTCGGTGGTCCACACTGTGGTTACTTCGCGGTGACTACAAAATTAATGCGTAAAGTTCCTGGCCGACTTGTTGGTGAAACGGTAGATGGTGAAGGTCGCCGTGGTTATGTGTTAACGTTACAAGCACGTGAACAACATATCCGTCGTGATAAAGCTACATCTAACATTTGTTCAAACCAAGCACTTTTAGCACTTGCAGCTTCTGTTGCAATGACAGCTTTAGGAAAGCAAGGCGTTCGAGAAATGGCTACGCAAAATATTGCGAAAACACGCTACGCAAAAAATGCCTTTGAAGCGGCAGGCTTTACCGTTGCTTTCCAAGGTGCGCATTTTAACGAAATCGTTGTGAAAACAAATAAATGCGTGAAAGAAATCAATAAAGGCTTAATTAAAAAAGGTATTATCGGCGGTTATCCTTTAGGTCAAACTTACGATTCACTTAAACAACATGTACTAATCGCTGTAACAGAATTACGCACGAAGGAAGAAATTGATGCACTTGTTGCAGAAATGGGGGCTCTCAATGCATAACGAAAATCAATCACTCATTTTTGAAATTACAAAAGAAGGTCGCGTAGGGTATAGCTTAGAAGCTTTAGATGTACCAGAAGTCGATCTTGCAGATTTACTTCCTGCAAACTTAATTCGTGAAGAAGCAGCTGAGTTACCAGAAGTTGCGGAACTTGATATTATGCGTCATTACACTGCGTTATCTCGTCGTAATCACGGTGTAGACTCTGGTTTCTATCCACTTGGTTCATGTACGATGAAATATAACCCAAAAATTAATGAGTCAGTTGCACGTTTTTCTGGTTTTGCTAATGTTCATCCATTACAAGATGAATCAACAGTACAAGGGGCAATGGAGCTTCTTTATGAACTTCAAACATCTTTAGTAGAAATTACAGGAATGGATGAAGTGACATTACAACCAGCTGCAGGTGCTCATGGCGAATGGACGGCATTAATGATGATCCGTGCTTTCCATGAAGCGAATGGAGAAGGACATCGTAATAAAGTTATCGTTCCTGATTCAGCTCATGGTACGAATCCTGCATCAGCAACAGTTGCAGGCTTTGAAACGATTACAGTAAAATCTGATGAAAATGGCTTAGTAGACATCGAAGATTTACGTAAAGTAGTAGGTTCAGATACAGCGGCATTAATGCTAACAAACCCAAATACGCTTGGTCTATTTGAAGAAAATATTATCGAAATGGCAGAGCTTATCCATGAAGTTGGCGGTAAAGTATACTATGACGGCGCTAACTTAAATGCGGTTATGAGTAAAGCACGTCCTGGCGATATGGGCTTTGACTGTGTACACTTAAACTTACACAAAACATTTACAGGTCCACACGGTGGTGGTGGACCAGGTTCTGGTCCAGTAGGTGTAAAAGCTGATTTAATTCCGTTCCTACCAAAACCAGTACTTGTCAGAACAGAAGAAGGTTCATACCATTTCGATTACGAACGTCCACAATCAATCGGTCGCGTAAAACCTTACTATGGTAACTTCGGTATTAACGTACGTGCATATACGTATATTCGTACGATGGGTCCAGATGGCTTAAAAGCTGTCACAGAATATGCGGTACTAAACGCAAACTACATGATGCGTCGCCTAGAGCCATTCTATGATTTACCATATAACCGTCACTGTAAGCATGAATTTGTGCTATCTGGTCGTCGTCAAAAGAAACTTGGCGTTCGTACATTAGATATTGCAAAACGTCTGTTAGACTTTGGCTACCATCCACCAACAACGTACTTCCCACTAAACGTGGAAGAGGCGTTAATGATCGAGCCTACAGAAACAGAATCAAAAGAAACATTAGATGCATTCTGCGACATTATGATTCAAATTGCGAAAGAAGCAGAAGAAAATCCTTCTATCGTACAAGAAGCCCCACATACAACAGTCGTTACTCGTTTAGACGAAACACGCGCTGCTCGTACACCAGTGCTTCGCTATCAAAAAGCATAATAATACGCAATGCCCGACCAGTATTTTACTATACTGATCGGGCATTTTTTTGTATTTGAGGAAAATTGAAGTTACTTGAAAAGAGAAAAATATTAATCCTTTGAAACGTATTCTAGTAGAATATTTTGATAAAAATATCTCGGATGGAGTGAAATTCCGAAAAAATTTATTATTTTATAGAAAAAACCACCATTGTATAATATACGTAAAATTTAATACTTTCATTGGGAGGTCTATATGTCAATTAATACTAACTTTAATCAGCAACATTCTACTCATGTATCTGTGAAAAGATTTAGTAGCACTAATCCATTAATTGCTACATCAAACCAAAACAATGATAAAAGCATTAAAAATTTTGCCATGCCACAGCGTGACACCGTTGCTATTTCCAGTGAAGCAAGAAATATGCTCCTGGCAGCTCGTGCTTCTGCAAAACCTACCACATGGGTGGATACAGCTTTGAACTGGGCAAAATCTACTGTTAGTTGGCTTAAAAGAGCTGGTCAATTTGCAGTAGATGCAGCTAAAGAAGGTATAGACTTTTTAGTACTGGATGATGTAAGAACGATTTTCAACCCGAATGCTGGCATTACAGAAAAAGGAATAGCTTTAGTTTCTCTCTTTCCAGCGGGGAAAGTGGTTAAATCAGGAAAATTATTCGCACTATTGAAGAAATCAGGGAAATCGGCTGAAATTGATGCCTTTGCTGGTCTAGGTAAAATTCAAAAGTTTAATGCCAAAGGGATTTTATTAGATGGAAATAGCAGTACAGGTTGGGAGCACATTTACAAAAGACATGTTGCGGGCACTACTGCAAATAGAGGTACAACATTATTTCCTAGAGCACTCGGAGATGCACAGATTAAAAATTTAATTATGGAATCATTAGAAAAAGGAACTTTAAAAAGTACTCGTAATGATGGTACTAAAGTTTACACGTATCATCCGAAAAAGTATGGCATTTCTGAGATGACAACAATTGTTACAAAGGATAATATTATTAAAACATCTTATCCAAGAAGTGGGACATCAGTAATAAGAAAATAAACTAAAGGAGACTTAAAATGAAAATAAGATTCGATATCGAAAATGATGTATCTGTGCTTAAAAATAAAAATGTTCATGCAGATTTTTACCTTGATAGCTATTTGGAAGTATTTGTTATCGAAAAAAATAAGGAAGTATTACTTTTCTTTACAACAATGCACAGTACTATTGTTATTGATTTCAATCAACTATTAATAGAGTTGCATCAAACTGGCAAGGAGCAAACTCTTGAGACTTTTGGTAATGCCAATATCTATACATTTAAAAAAGAAGGAGGTAATATTCTGATTACAAACTTTGATGAATTCTCTAATACAGAAGAATGGCTATATTCATTTGATTTTATGGAATTTACGAAGGCTTATACAAAAGAGCTGCGACGATATTTGCATGCGATGGTAATGGAAGAAGCTAACATTATGAAACGTCCAAACTTTATTTTACTTAGACAAGGATTAAATGATTTAGAAAAAAATGTAAAACAGGAATAATTTTGGAGAGATACTATTAACATGAAAATTAGATTTGATCTAGAAGAAGATGATGTATCGGTTCTGAAAAATAAAACCGTCCATGCAGATTATTATCTCGACAGCTATTTAGAAGTATTTGTACTTGAAAATAATAAAGAAACTTTACTCTTCTCCACAACGTTGCACAGTACAATAGTGATTGAATTAAATCACCTATTAATTGATTTATATCAAACGGGCGAGGAGCGAGTTCTTGATACTTTTGGAAATGCGAATGTCTATACTTATAAAAAAGAGGGGAAAAATATAGTCATTACAAATTTTGATGAGTTTTCGGATGCACAAGAATGGCAATATATATTTGATTTTATGGAATTTACGAAGGCTTATACAAAAGAGCTGAAACGATATTTACAGGCGATGGTTGCACAAGAACCAAACAATATGAAACGTCCAAACTTTAAGTTATTGAGCCAAGGATTAGCCGCATTAGAAGCTATAGTTGAGGCAAAATAATTTGGATAGATAAGCAACCAATGAAAATTAGATTCGATTGCAAAAATAATGAACTGAACTAAAAGCGTCCGATTGTTACTTATCGGACGTTTTTTATTTTGATGGATAGAAAAGGCATGTTATGGAGTTGGAAGTTTCATATCCAATAATTATTTTATTAAAAGGTGTAATTTTATATAATTGCTTTAATTTGTATTTTAGTTAAAATAATTACATATTGAGATAGCGTTCTATTTTATGATTATTGTTTTAAGAGCAACAAAATTTGATGAAAGGGAGGAAAAATGAAAATGTCTGTGGCTCAATGTGAAGTAAGCTTACCTGTATATAGTATTCTTCATGATACATATAAAACAAAAGAAGTAATTGCTACTAGTAAATTATCTATTGTTTATTTGGCGGAAACACTCAATGAAGGCAGGCAGGTAACGATTAAAGAGTTTTTCCCACAGGAACTTGCATTACGGGATTTAGATAATAGAGCAGTGATAAATCGTTTGCCATCTACCAAAACAAAATTTGAGGATTTAAAAGCAACTTTTCTAAACGAAGCCATCATCATGAAGCAAATAAGTCATCGAAATATTGTCAATTTTATAGACTTTTTTGAGGAGAATGGAACGCTATATATCATAATGGATTATTATGAAGGCAAGTTATTAGATCATTATTTAAAAGATATTTCACTTAATAATAGGGAGCAATTATACACTAGTATTTTTCTGCCGTTAATGGATGCTTTAAGTTATCTACATAAACAAGGTATTCTACATCGAGACATTAAACCGAGTAATATTATGATCGATTTAGAGGGTAATCCATTTTTACTAGACTTTGGATCTGCGATTTTTTATAAAAATGCCAAAGAATATCAAATTTTTATAAGCCCTGGGTACACTCCTCTTGAGCAATATTCAAATGTCTCTGTACAAGGGGTCTATACAGATATGTATAGTTTAGCAGCAACTTTTTATTATTTATTAACAAATATGGTTCCACCTGATATTTCACAGAGGCTAATTGAGGATAATATTGATCATATAAGAAAATATAATAAAAGGGTAACTATGCTTTTAGCCCATACGATCATGTGGGGAATGGCTTTACAGGCAAAAAAAAGATGCCCTTCTTTAAAAGTTATGAAATGCATTATTCTATTTGAAGAATTTGTCAATAGAATAAGGAACTATTTTAAGGTAAATAATACAAAATAACCAATTAAATGGGATGTATAATCCGATACTATCATTTTACAGTGTAACTAGGAACAAACTTAAACAGCTAAAGGCGTATTTAAAATACACTTTAGGCTGTTTTTTTAATAAAAAAAATGAATAATTACACTTTTTTTTGGAGAAATATCATAAAATTTATAATGTCGCATTTTTATCGAAAAACCATTAGTATCCTATAATTTACATAATATTCTATTGTAAATATTGACAATAAAATTAGATATTGTATAGTTACTTTGTGATACATAATGTCATTTGTGATGTAGATAAAATAGTAATAAAATTTCAACTTCAGTTTTAACGAAACTGTATTTTATTTTACTTTAGTTGGAATTTTATTACTTAAAAGTAAAAATAAAGTTTGTGTTCACTAATGATTATGCTTACTCGAATTTATAATAAAAAGGAGGGATGGCTGTAGGTTATACAGCCGAATAAATGGAGATTATTAATCAAACAAACAGAACAATGCTCTTTGAGGAAATCAATCCTGAAAAACTGGATTTGATTACATTAGTGGGGGACGTAAAAGGAATTGATAGTCTAAGCGATGAAAAAGTGAAAGAAATTAATCAATACCTTCTTGTCAAAAGCTTTGACGAATTTTTAGATAAGTTCTCTCCAACCGTCTATTCGTTCTACAATGCTGCAAATCAGAAAGTAATGTATACGCTTAAAAAACCTGAAGGCATTCAAGAAGATTGTATTTCCGAAATCGCAATCGATCAAAACAATGATTTTTTAAAGATGCTATTTACCCTCATTGATACAAAGCGAAGCCAAGGAATAACGAATGTAGACTTTAAATTTGAAAATTTACTAGATATGATTTCCCCTAAAAAGGTAATGGACGATATTCGCCAAGTAAGAAAAGAAATTCATTATTTATATGGAGAATATGACAAGTTAGACGAAGGCGATCCAAAAAAGCTAGACACAGGGGATAAGTTAAATCTTATGTTCGAAGTAGCTAGCCGAAATTATAACAATGTTATGGCTATGTTGCCGTTAGCAATCGAAGATATTAAAACAAGACTATTATTGGGTGCTAATCAAGAGGAAAACGAATCCGAAAAGCTGCAAATCGGAACCCTAACAATTGGTGATACGGGTGAACTTAAAATTATTGAGGCACCTCAAACGAATACTTCTGAGTTGATGGTTATTGAGGACAATAGTAACTATGGTTTGAGTACCGTATTTGAGGAAGACTATGAGGCGATAACAGAATCACCATCCTCCTACGTAAAGGATTTAGTCGTAAGAACATTCTCGCCATTACCATCTGTAAGAGCAGAATTTGACGTTGAAACAGAGGTGCAAAATTACAATACATATTTAGAATTCTATAAGGATGCTAAGGATGAATTTGTAAAGACAGTGAAGCCATTAGTTGAAAAACTAATAGGTGTCAAAATGTATTTTGATCAATATGCGACAAAAAATAAAGGTATGCAACCTTCGTTATTAGTGACAAATGCAAAATTGGATATGCTCGTTAAGAGTAATAATTTACCAAGGTTGCGGACGTATTTAAATACAGTCAATTCAAAAAATGATTTCACAGATACTGTATGGTATGGCATCGTTCCAGCAATTGAACTTGAAGCATCTGGAAAAATGAAAGTTAGTAGATCTCGATTTAAAGGAAATGAAAAGGTTGCAAAGCAAGAAGGTAACACGATGGAATCCTTATCTAGTCTTCTAGATACAGTAAAGGATTATAAAGTCCAAATATTCTTTAACTTTATGACAGAAGAAGAAACTACTTTCAACGGCATTGCAACAGCAGGCATTGATCGCCTTATCGATAAATGCTCGGTGCTCCTTCGAAAAGATTACAGTGAATTTGCGATTCCTTGCTTACCGAATTTTACAATTATTCCGAAAGACAAGTCTGGCGTAGTAATTGATACAAGGATGCAAACAACCGAAAATGGTGCGCGCCTATCGAAAGAAAAGGAAGATATACTCAAGCTTTGGATAGAAGGCGTATATGTAGGTGCTAGCTATGTGGCAGCAGGGATAGTGTCTGCTTATCAATGTCCTGAATATTTGAAGGAGTCATTCCGAAATGTGAAAAGAAGTTATCCAGGTGTACGCTTTGATATAGAAGCGGGTGACAACGCATTAAGAGCTGTCACAACAATGGCAAAAGAAATTTCTGGATTTACGAACAATATTAAAGATGCGATAAATAGCCGAAGCTTTGGTTTTGTATTTTCTTCAGAAAATGCACAGCTACAGGATAAAGATATTAAGCGTATTACAGTGTATAAAGCAAGAAGCTTAGCGATGGAAGAGGATGGATTTGATTCAATCTACAAAACACAAGTGAGTACGTATATTGAAAGAATTCTACGATTCCAATCAGGGGACTTTAAGCATGAAAACATTGTTCGATTCTTTAGTAATAATCCAAGCAGCCAAAAAAGTAAGTGGTTGAATGATAAAGGCTATGTAAACTCCGTTATCCATGATGGTGATGACATTGGCTACATTATTGATGAAAAAACAAGCTTATGCCAAATTGATCTCGTATTTAACGGCAATGTGAAAAATCTTGAAGTGATGATTACTAAAGGTACAAGTGCTGTGAAAGCTTAAAAATTACCATAACAGACTGCATACAACGATTTTAGAATTGTATGTTTAAGATTTGTTTTTAAATAAATCTTTTAACATAAATATGAATGATCTTGATGTACTGACTTGATGAAATATATACATATTTCTCGTTGGAATTCTTTCAAAATTTATGCGAGAAATGAAGTCAGCTAGAAACATGGACATTTTATCAAGTTCAGTATAACGAGTACATTCAAAAAATATTAGGAGGGAAATAAGAATGGGTTTTGTATTAAAAGTAGAAGGATCAGAAGCAATTGAATTAGGTTTAGAAAGCATTATGACAGTGGAGTATGAAACAGATACTCCCAATGACTCGAATGCTCGTTCAACAGATGTTGGAGCAACGTTAAAAGTTAAGGGGAAAATCCTTACTGCGACAGACGGCGATAATTCAGATGATACGATGAAATTAGGATTATGGTCATTAGTCCCTGCTGAAAAGGCAGACTGTTACCGTAAAGTAACACTAGAAGTTATTTCAGCTGATCAAGTAGTAAGAAAAATCCATTTCCCAAATGCCTTTGTTGTTGACTATTCAGAAAGATATGGCGACACAGAAGGGATTGGAGAATTCTACTTATTCATTAAGCAGAAGAAAGATAAAACAGATCTTGCGAAAATCGAAGGCGGCTACGCTGTTTAAGTAGAAGTTTGATAGGTCACAACACATTATCTAAGGGACTATATAGTTCCTTAGATAATTTTGAATAATCCTAATACAGGGGATGAAAAATAGTGAAAAATCATTATGAAATTTTAGGTGTTAGCAGACAAGCAACACAAGACCAAATTAAGCTCGCATATAGGAAATTATCGAAAAAACATCATCCTGACGTAAGTGGAGGCAATAAAGAGTCGGAGCAAATCTTTTTAGACGTACAAGAGGCCTATAAAGTATTAAAGGATACGTCTTCTAGAGAAGCATATGATGCACGTCTTGATGGTGCAGCGCAAAGCGGTGGGCAAACATTCGAACAGGCAACGAAAACGAAAGATCGAACAACTACCCATAAGCAAGAGTTTAATATGAATGATATCGAGAAAAAATTTGAGCATTTTTTTGGTTTTAATCCAAAAACGAAGGAAACGTCGTCAACACTTCATAAAACAGCAAAGAAAAACCCTCTAGATACAACGGAATTATTCGAACGATTTTTTAACAAGTAAACCCTAGCGTGGAGGAGCGTGTTTTCGTGAATGACATAAAAAATGCAATGGAAGTAAATACGCACAATGCCAATAACCAAATGATAATTAAAATTATCGATATTATCATTGTGATCATTGCCTTCTTTTTTATTTTATATGTATTTGTTATGAATCAAAATTTTCTTTTGAAAACAATCATTGGCACTATGATGGTCATCATTGTCCTTGTTTATGGATTAATAAAATATGAAGCAAAAGAGACAATCTATGAATTTACAGATGCGAACATTCAGAAAATTGTATTACTGAACGAACGTGGAGCAGAAATTGAAGAGTGGCTGTTAGAAGGAAAAACCTCATTGCTCATTGGGAAGAGCTCAACTGAACGAGAGGTAGATATAGATTTAAATGGCACAGAATACGAATCGCTCATAAATTACGAGCATGCTGTTTTAAATTGTGTATCCGATATGTGGTACATAGAAGATATTGACTCTGTGAACGGTGTAGGCATTAAAAAAGCGCATAAGCGTGTGAAAAGTAGTTTAAAACAGGAAAGCCCTTATCGATTAAATAGTGGAGATATTATATACATAGCAAATACTAGAATTTTAGCAAAATAAAGAAAAGCTAGATTCGTAACGAAGATGGAGGATAACAATATGAGTTTGATTAGATGTACGAATGGTCACATGTTTAGTTCAAGAAGACATAGAAATGTTTGTCCTTATTGCAATGTCATGGTAGAGCAAGAACCAAGAGTAACGACGGCTACGGCTGTTGCAGAAGTGGATGATAAAACGATGCCGTATCTTGGCGAAATGGATGGGATTGACCCTGTCACAGGATGGTTAGTTTGTATTGAAGGACCTCCAATGGGACGAGATTATCGGATTTTATCTGAAAAGAACTTTATCGGACGAGCAGAAGATATGCATATCCGCATTATTGGCGACAATAGCATTTCGAAACGTAATCATGCAGTTATTGTCTATGACCCTAAAAAAAGAAACTTCTATTTGCTGCCTGGGGATGCATCAGGTTTAGCTTATTTAAATAATGAAGCGGTTTATACACCAACAGAGTTAGCAGCATATGACGTTATACAACTTGGTACAAGTATGTTTCTATTTATTCCTCTATGTGGTGTGCATTTTGAATGGGAAAACAACCAAAGCGAGGAATGATGAAAAATGGATCAGACACTACTATCTTACATGATTGCACTTGCTTTCATCATTGTCATCATTGCTTTACTTATACTGCGCAAAATACTAATGCATAAAAAAGAAACGAGCAAGATTGCGATTGGAAATGGGCAAACCATTGGTAGGCGAGATGAACAGGATGACTATTTTTCGACTGTTGAAACACCCGTTGGCACGATGGCGGTTCTTGCTGATGGCATCAGTGGATTAGCAAATGGCAGAATGGCTAGTACAGTTGCAGTTACGACATTTATTCATAAGTTTATGAAGCTAACTAGTATAGCAAATATACGGTCTTATTTTAAGGAAACGGCCTTAACGAGCAATGGCATGATTCTAGAAAATTTAAATGGCTCTAATGGTGGAACTACATTAGTAGCGGCAGTTATTGATGAGCATGGTTACTTACATTGGGGGGCTGTCGGGGATAGTGTAATTTCAATCTTTCGAAATGGGGAATTCATCGCAATCAATCAAAAACATATTTTTGAATCAGTATTAAAGGAACGCTATATTTCAGGGGAAATTTCTCAATTAGAGGTGCAAGAAAACCCACTGAAAAAGAGACTGATCAATTATTTAGGTTACGAAGGATTTAAAAATCTAGATATAGGAGAGAAACCTATTCAGCTAAGAAATGGTGACAAGGTTTGTCTATTCAGTGATGGTGTCTACGATACTTTAACAGAAGTAGAATTGGAAAAAATGCTTTCACAGCATGCCCCACCATATGATATTGCGCAAGACATTATTAAAGCCGTGGAACAAAAACGCTTAAAAAATCAAGACAATGCTACAATCGTAATTTTAGAAAAAACATGGTAACCCGTTTAGGTTAAGGAGGTGGAATGATGAGAAAGGAAAACAGCGACTTTAAAACAAGCTTTTTATCGGAAGCAGGCTCTTTTATGCAAAATAAAGATTACTTTGCCTATGCTGAGCTAGATGATGTTGCTTGTTGGGTGGCGGTCAAAGGGTTGGATTCCGATCAAGAAATCAATAGTGCAGAATTAGCGGTCAAAGGTATTCTCGAAAAATTTATGGAAAAGCCGTCAATGTCCAGAAGAGCGATTAAAAAATATTTAAAAAATGCGCAAGCTATCATGCAAGCACAAAGCTTAAGGGTTCGGTTGAAGGCTAGTATTGTAATGGTTGTATCCGATTACTCAAAAATGATTGTGGCAGTTGCAGGAAATTCGAGGCTTTATCATTTTCGTAATGGCACTTTAACGTATAAAAGCACTGATCAAAGTTTAGCACAGGAAATCGTTAATAGTAGGGATCGTTCGCTCGATATAAGCCAGCATGAGGAAAGAAGCAACTTACTCAATTATCTTGGGAAGCCGAATGATTTTACGCCATTTATTTCAAAGAAAATGAAGTTAATCGATGGCGATGTATTAGTGCTTAGCACAGCAGGCTTTTGGGAAGATGTCAGTGAAATTGAAATGGCAGATGCTTTGGAGGAAACGAAAGATCCTGAGCAATACACTGATTTATTAGAAGAAGTGCTTCTAAGTAGGCAAAGGAAAGTCGTCAATAATTACACAATCGCCGCTATATTTGTTAACAAGGTTTATCAGGAAACAAATAAGAAAAAAATGAAATACATTAAAATGATTGCGGCTGCATTAGTCGTAACTTTAGTCGTTGGTGGTAGTACGATTTTTTATCAGGCAAAGCAAGCGAAAAAAATGGCAGAATTAACGATTGAGATGAAGGATCATGAAAAGAGTGGCAACCTATATTTCCAAGACGGCAATTACGACAAGGCGCTTCTTGAATATAGTGAGGGCAGAAATGCGGCCAAAAAATTGAAGGATCCAATACATAGAAATTTACTCGCGAAAAAGTTAAGAATTACGGACCTAATCATCAATGGCGATAAATCAGCCGAGGCGGGGAAATTTACAGAAGCGCTTGAACAATACGAAAAGGCAAAAAAAGAAGGCAAGCTTATTAAAAACTTTGGAAAAGAAGTAACGGAACAACGCATCGCCAATATGGATACCATTGTACAAATTGCTGAAACAGTAAAGGATGGAGATTTTCAATTTGATGCAGAAGATTACAATGGAGCCCTAGGAAACTATCAAAAGGCAAGAAAAAAGTCCCTAGCAATCTCATTTACGGGCGAGCCTCAAATAAAAACTAAAATTGAAGAAACAGAAGCTAAAATTGCCGAATTGAAAAAGGCACAGAAAGAATTACAAGCTGAAGGATTAGAAAAAAATGGCGATCAAAGCTATGCGCGCTTAGATTATGAGAAAGCAATTGAATCGTACACATTGGCTCAAGAAATTTATCAGGAAACGGAACTAATCGCAAAAGTGTTAGGGCTTGAGCGAAAAATTATGAATGCCAATGATAAATTAAACCCTACTCCTCAAGCTGCTACAAGCGACCCGTCTTTTGAAGCGGCACTTCCTATGGAGACAGGGCCAGCAAGCGGTGAACCATCCGATGCAGAAGTGATGAAAGAGGGAAAATAAATTGATAAAAGAGCTCATGATTGAACGATTACGCAAAATTGAAGATTTGGAGCAACGTCAACTACTAAAAGATATTGTAAGTGGCGTTTTTGTAAATTTAATCGACTATCAGGAGGAAATGAACAACAAGCTTGAAGAGCGTGTTTTTAATGAGATGGAAGATGTGGAGAATCGATTTGATATTTTTGTAACGCTTAGTCATCAGGAGGATATTGATCCAATTCATCAATGTTTATTTCCGATGAGACCAGCTGATTTAGAAAGTAAAACAATTCAACTAAATAAATTGCTGCAATCGCTTGAACGCAATGAACAAGCAGTACTGTTTTCATTATTTCTCGCATGTGATTCGGTCCAAATTCAGCAGTTACTAGCTGAGGAACGGTTGTTTAACGGAACCATTGTAACGACAGCAGGGCCAATATCGATTCAAGTTAGCCTTACAAGAAATACTGACTATTTGCAAGAAATCAACAAGCTATATCCGATCTTTCAAATAAATGGATTGCCATGGAAAACAATCAATCATCCATTCGCCTATAAGTTTTTTAATGTCAATTTAGTGAAGTGTTCCCCTTTGAACGAGGATGCGGAAATTACTCAAATTAATGTTGATTTAGAAGAATATGAGGTAAACAAACGACTGAATGTAGTACCGCTTTGGAATATTGAACGGCATGAAGTCAAAAATATTGGGTTTCCTGTTCCAGCAATCGATAAGGTGAATTATGAGCATGTCCTTTCAATTCGGAAAATGGGAAATGAACATGGCTATCTTATAGAAGCAGATGTGGAGAATGTTCGCTACATCAAACGAACAGACAATGAATTAACGGTTGTTTCGCCACAAGATAAGTCAGGGATTTGGAAGCTATTAAAAGTAGTGAAAATGGAAGAAGAGAAGCTAGGTAAGCTAAATTTCGAGCTTGTCTCCAATCGGCGAATAGAGCATTTTACGTCTAAATTTGCTAGTAAGCATTCTTCAAATGTCAAAACGAAGGGGGAAATTATTCGGATGGTAAACACCTTCGATGCGGCAAATAAATTTGAGCTTGTTGATATTGAAATAGTCAATTCATTTTTAGAAGCAAGCTTTACCTACTGTACGAACCCTTTCATAACAGAGATGCTAGGCGAACATAGCCATAAAAAAATAATGCTTTTAAAGTTTAAGGCAAAAGAGGAAAAAGACTTTTTAGCGAATGACATTTTAAGCTTCTTAGTATCAGAAGTACAACGACATTTCTTTGAATATAAATGTGTAGGTGTTTGGCTATGAATTATATTTGGGATTTGCTTATTAAAGCCGAAGATGAAGGGCTTTCTAAAAAGGATATTTATTTTTACCTTGCTGAAACGTATTCGCCTTATATGGAGCTTAGTCTTCCTATTTTAAATGCACAGTATGTTGAACAGCATGTTGAGGTGAATCCATATTACCGCTATTTTGGCATTTTTAACAACTTGTTTCATCCTGATAATTATTCAGATAGAGAATTTAGAGAATACCTTTTCGACATCGTTTTGCATTTCTTAGCCGAAATTGATCGGATGCAAGGAATGAACACAATGGAATTTTATATTCGCTTTATTTTAAAAGATATGGAAGCCAATGTATTTGGTAATGTAGTGCGTCGAAATATTCATGCCTTTTCCAAAAAGGAGCAAGAAATAGTTGTACTGAACATACTAAAGCTTTACCAGACAGGTGAAGAAATTTACTTATTAAAAGACACTTTAAAAAGGCTCTTTAAAGGTTGCTTGATCTATATAAAATCCGAGGAACAGGATGAACTGCTTATTTATATAAGTCAAAAGAAGACACAACAAAATGAGCAAAAAGTGCAGCTTATACAAGAAATCTTTTTGCCAATTGGCTTTCAATTAGAGGTTTATTGGCAATATCACTTCGGCATTATTGATGCAGAGCAAACGATGATGCTAGATCGCATAGCTCTATACTAAACGGGGCAAAAGGAGGGATTTGGAATGACGACTAAATATTCATATAAGCTGAATGTGAATAATCGCTTTGCAGAAAAAAAGTATATGACATTTACACGTGTAGAGCTAATGGAAATGACCACATTTCAGCTTCGAAATATTTGTTATAAGGAAAAACTTGTGACTGGGCTTATTAATACACTAACGAGAGACGAGTTAATCGACAAAATTTTAAGATATCGTGGGGCCGAAGAAAACCTTCTTATTAAAGAAAACAAAGACGGAGGGTTTGAAAGAGTCGAAGCGGCTATGCAAACCTATTTAAAAACACCTATGTCAGACAATGGTGAAATAAAAATTCCTGCCAAAATGAGCTTATATAGCGGTATGAAAATGGATAAGCCAGATCAGTATTATGTAGAAACAGGTGGGTTTCTTGTTGAATCGAATGTCTTGCTCGTAAATGATGAGTTACAACTTTGCGCCATCCTGAATGTCATAAAGGATGACCAGCGCCCTAACAAATACTATTTTGCTGCAGATGAAGCAATAGGAATTCAGAAGACAAAAAATAAAAACTACAGCTTTATTTTTTTACGAAAGCAAGATTCAGAGTATATTTATAAAATTTACTATCAAGAGACCCCACTTCCGCCGACAAATCTTCACTACTATAAAGTACCAATACAAGATTTAGAGATAAAGCAGCTAGAAACAACCAATGCGATTCTTGCTATCGACTTTGGCACGACGAATACAACTGCGGGTGTTTATTTAGAAAATGATTATGTGTCCTCTCCTTGTAGCCATGATTTATTAAATAACAGAATTCAGCTAAACAGCATCAATTTTGTGCAATTTCCAGACCCGCTCCACCAAAATGAATGGATTGAAGTTGTCCCAACAGTGATGACAGTGGCAGATTGTTCAAATCAAGACCAAGTGAGCTATTACTACGGCTATGAAGCATTAAAAATGATGAAAAAGAATAGCTATACGTCATTAGCAACGAAATTCCAAGGCATTAAACGGTGGGTAAGTAATTATACAAAATCAGAAGAGATTATGGATGCAAACGGCAATACAGCACTTGTGCCACGAAGCCAAATTTTAAGGGAATTTATGCTTTATATTATTCGAATGGCAGAACATCAATTTAAATGTCGCTTTGCGCATTTACATATTTCTAGTCCTGTAAAGCTAAAAACGCAATTTTTGGACATGTTTCAGGCGATCCTACCTGAATACAACATCGAAACAGAGCATGCACTCGATGAAGGGATGGCAGTTCTTTATAATACAATCGCCAATCAAATAGAGAATAATAGCTTTTTAGATGAAAAGGAATATAAAGCACTCGTCATTGATTGTGGTGGTGGAACAACAGACCTTTCATCGTGTAAGTTCCGCATAGAGGACGGGCATATTTCATACAAAATCGATATTCATACAACCTATGAAAATGGTGATACCAATTTTGGTGGCAACAATATTACATATCGCATTTTTCAATTTATGAAGATTGTTTTTGCAAACTATTATAGCCGAGGAAAAAATGCCTATGACATTGATGCATTAATTGATATTCCAGGCAAGGATATTTACCGATATGTAGACGATCATGGTGTAGATGCTGTTTACGAGCAATTTGAAAAAGCCTTTTCAGATGCCGAGTATATTATTCCGACACGCTTTAAGGAATACGAAAATCGCACACGTGATGAATACTTACGTGTACGTAATAATTATTATTTCTTATGGGAAATGGCGGAGGAAATGAAGAAGGAATTTTTCCGCAAAACAGGCATTTTACGCAGCCGCTTTTATTCGGAAAACGATTTGCAGCAGGACAGTGACTTGAATGTAACGGCTGTTGACCGATGGTGCCTATCATTAGTAGAAAACAATCAATTCAAAGATGTGTATGATTATCCGAACGTCTTTTTTAATATTAAGGAAATTAACCATCTAATTAAAGCGGATATTTATGATATTGTGCGAGAGTTTTTAGAAGAGTTTTACGAAAATGGACTTCTCAGTGAATATTCCATTATTAAGCTAACAGGCCAATCGTGTAAAATTGATGCTTTTCGCGAGGCTTTAAAGGAGTTTGTACCAGGACGAAGCATTGAATTTAGACAGAAGGCTGAAAATATTGGGAAAGTGCCAGAGTTAAAGCTAGCCTGCCTAAGAGGAGCACTTCGCTATTTAAATGCGAAGAAGATAGGCATGATTGAAACAACCGTGACGAATCATGCACCTGTCGTACCTTATGCAGTAAGTGCCTTTACCCATAATCGTCAGGAAAAACTTCTAATTAGCAGTCTAGAGCGACTTAACCAAATTCATGGCACTATTTCTAGACCATGGGGTGTAACGGAAGTTGAATTCTTCCTAACAGGTACGGACAATCAATCATCCTATAAATACAATTACGTTAATCGCCAGGAAGAGTATGTGCCTGTTCTTTATGACAATATAGCGGCTAATTATCAACATAAAATACCACAGGACGAGACAGATTCCATTATGAATGGGGAAGTGAAATTTTTTGTCTTCGCAGGAGAAGATCACTGGGGTTTCCATGTTGTCCCTGTTGCTAGACGTGAAGAACAACTGTACATCGGCAAAAAGGAATTCTTTGCTTTTGAAACGGATTTATCAGAGTTGGATTTCTTTGACGGCTTAAAGTAAGGAAAGCGCACACAAGTGAAAACAAGAATAGAGGTGGATGACAGCTTGTTTGCCAATCAATATCCACATTTTCAAAAAGGTCGCATTTTAAAGCGAGAAATGCTGGAAAATTTACGAGATTTCCCAAGAGAATTTTTAGATATTTATTTTCAAGATTATTCAAACGGCATTATTGCTGGGGCCAAAATCACTGTAGCGGATACACTGCTAATCATTTCAAACGGCATTATGAAGCATAATGGCAGTCTTTATATGCTAACGGATAGCTTTGAGCTCCCTTATGAAGCAACAGGAAATGAAACAATCTTAAAAGTACGATTTGCTGAGGAAGTAAATGACTTAGATTTTAGCAAACATACATCACAGATTGTCTTAGATGATTCGTTAGAGCTTGCACATAATGAGCTAGAATTAGCGCGCTTTAAATTAAAGTTAGGTGCTAAGCTGCGCTCACAGCATATCGATTTTTTCGACTTTGCCACTGAATTCAACACAGTGAATTATCTTCACTGCCAGTATGCAGGCTTACAAAAAAGCACATACCACCCACTGATTTTGCAATATTTTGCACGCGAGCTGTTAAAAAATCGACCAACCAATCCGTATGATATAGCCTTTGCCATGGAGTGCATCAATCAGGAGCGGGTGCAACGAGATGCGATTGATTTCTATATTTGCAATCGACTAGAGCTAGACTATCAATCGCTTACGAATAGTCAAATTCATAAATACTTGAATCGTATTTTAATGGAAGCTAAAGGTGGTGGTCGGATGAAAGGACTCAGTCAAGGACGACCGAAGCGTGTGATCGTTGACTAGCTAGTAGTCTGTAAGCATTTTTACAAGATTGAAAGAGAAGGTTTTTGTTACATCAGCAAAAGTGAAGAGCAAGCAACAATGTATACTCAAAAGACTGTAAAAACAAAGGGGGCGAATAGAATGCATTTTAAGGATGAAGAAATTATTGAAATGACGAAGCATGCAAGGCAAAAAAAACGAACGGAAAACATTGAAAACCAATTATTGCAAACGGACATTGTAAAAGCGATTCAAGCGGGTCAGCTTGCGATTGACGATGAAATAATTGAATTTGCAGAGCTTCCTTTTTACGACGAACAAATACGGATGTGTATTCCTACAGCCTTTGAAGAGATGGAACCCGATTTAAAGGATATTAAATACCCTTCAAGCCGTAGACCTGATTACATCTATACAAGCGAAAGTACGTCCATTAATGTCACGATGAAAATAATGGAGCAACAGCTACAAGAAGAGGAATTAGAAGATTTTACAGAAACGATGATGACTATCCTACAAAAATTACAGCTAGATGCAGAAATGTTGGATATCGGCATGAAAGAAGTGAACGGACACCAAATTGGCTATTTTGATTTTATTTCGAAGGCACTCGATAACAAGATTTATAATTTAATGTTTTTGTTTATAGTAGGCGACAATGTGGCAACTGGCTCAGTTAATTGCTTGAAAAAAGAAATGAATATTTGGCAACCGATTGCTTATGGCATGTTAGAAACAATCGCAATCGAAAGTAAATCATTAAATGGAGAAGGTGTTGTGTGATGGCAAAGGAAACAGCTTTGACGTATAAAGATATGATTGTGATGCCTTACAATATCCGCGTGAGTGAAATCGAAATGACACAACAAATGAATGAGCATGCAACATTGCGTTTAACAGGCGTCATTCCAGATGAAATGGAAGATTCTTACGTTTATATGACGGACGCAGAGACGGCCATTGAAGTACTGCAAATGGATAGTACGGGACAATCGACGCCAATTTTTAATGGACTAGCATTGGATGTACAAGTGAAATCGGTAATGGAGACGTATTATTTGGAGGTAAAGGCGGTTTCGCATACGTATGTGTTAGATGTGAAGAAGAAAAACCAAACGTACCAAAATGCCAAAATGCCCTATACCGAGTTAATAAAGGAATGTATTGCCGATCAACCAGGCGCCGATTTTATGGATCATGTCACAAAAGGCGCTAGTATTGGTAACTTTACGATGCAATATTTAGAGACGGACTGGGAGTTTCTAAAACGCATGGCATCGCGATTTCATACAGGCTTAGTGCCAGACGCAGTTCATGGCGCCGCAAAATTTTACTTTGGCGTACCATTCCAAGCAGGTGCGGTGCAAAAAATGGATGCAATAAATTACCGAGTTAAAAAAGCAATCGGCAATTTCCTTATCTCAAGTAAAAATCATCTCGATAGTATTACCGCTAGTGACTACATGTACTATGAAGTAGAATCGCCGCAACTCTTCAAAATCGGCAATGAAGTTACGTTTCAATCAAAAAAACTATATGTTTTCAAAATTGTCTCCAAGCTTAAAAATGGATTATTAAAACATATTTATACGCTCACACCTCAGAACGGCTTCAGTGTCCACACGACTTATAATCAAGCGATTATTGGTGCATCTATCCAAGGAAAAGTCATTGATGTGGCAGGAGACAAAATTCGTATACATGTTGATTTCGATGAGGGGCAAGAAAAAAATAAGGCGTACTGGTTTCCATACTCAACGATCTATGCATCAGAGGATAACACAGGTTGGTATTTTATGCCTGAGTTATCTGACAATGTTAGAATCTACTTCCCAAGCAACCGTGAGGATGAAGGAATTGCCATTAGCTCTGTGTCCAAAGCACCGCCACAATCTGGGGCAATGTTATCAGCAACGAATCCTTCTAGTCAGGGGGGAGGAGGCGGTGCTTCACCACCAGAAGATAGCCGCCAAGATCCAGGGCGCATGGCTGATCCTGATGTAAAAACACTCAGAACAAAGCATGGTAAACAAATTCTACTTGCACCTGATCGCATTGTTATTTCTGGTGGAGGATTAATGATTACACTGATGGATGATAATGGTATTTCAATTATTAGTGATAAAAATATTAACTTAAAAGCAACAGATAAAGTCGTGATAAATGCTAAGCAAATTATGATAAATGCCAATGAGAAAATTGAGATGACATGTAAAGACAATTCAATCAAGATGGAAGACAAAATGGAGATTAAAGGAACTGAAGTACGTGCAAATTAGTGAGGATGTAGATACATGAAACGAGAAGAAGCATTACAGCATTTTATGGATGAATGCGTGTCAGTTCATGCCCACCGTTTGCAGGAGCAAGTGGATCGACAGTTTCGCAACAATAAGGAAGTTTTACTTAAACCAATCATTTACGCACTTGAACAACTTTTTACGAATATTCATGAACAGCAAGAACAAGGAAAGTTAGCGCCAGTTGCTTTTATTCATCTATCATTGCTTCGAACATCATTACTAGAAAACAAGTTTACGTATGTACTAGAAGCATATGGAGAAACATGGTATTGCGATTGGACACAATGCACAGCACAGTATGAAGCGGATTGGCTTTGTGAGGCGATGCTCGAATTACAAAAAACGCTTGAGAAAGAAAGAAAACCCTATATTAACATTCAAGCAGCGGACATCCACGTGATTATGCAGCAGACAGTTATACGGTTTCATCAATATATTAGCCAATTACTCCGCTATCTCTTTCGTTATCAACAACAACGCGTCCCTAAACTCCATTTTCAACGAGCGACGTGCTTACGATTTCGAGTCGGTGAATATAAAGGGTTTAGTGAAGATGTCGCGATTATGGAAGAACGACAACGAGTAGAAAAAGATGTCTTGTTCACGTTAGCGTCAAAAGAGACGAATCAATCGTATACGTTTGGCAACTTTTCAAACCTACCTTTACAGCACAGAGATTTCAATCAGTTGGACTTTTCCTATGCGAATTTCCAAGAAAGTGATTTAGCAGGAGCTACAATGCAACGAAGTGTGTGCATCGGTACGAGTTTTGTAAATGGGCAATTAACGAATGTGGATTTTTCCTATGCTATGATTCAAGATGCTGATTTTCGACATGCCAATTTAGCAGGTGCTAATTTTACGCATGCACAAGGAAAAACCTTGAAGTTCTCTCAAAATGAAGTTCCATGTTACCTTGGTACTGATTTCAGTAATGCGAATTTAGAACAGGCAAGATTTGAATTCGCCCAAATAGTAGGTGCCAATTTTACAGGTGCTAATTTAAAAGGCGCAACATTCTTTCAACGCGATCAAGGGAAGTATCAATTCAGCCAAGCCCAAATACAAGATATTCATTGGATTCAGTAATGTCGTCCGTACGGGAAGATAGGTATGAAGCTTACAGGAGGTCAAGATGGAATACTTTATTGTTCGGCAAGACTCCACTATTACAAATCCGATTCTTCCTTTGAAGACAGACCTTGAAGATGATTTTGTTTGTTCGTCGGTATTTGCAGAAGTAGTGGAAAAAGAGCTTGCAGTATATTTGGATTATTTAGAAAAGCCTCGGACAATTGTGTCGGATCAATTAAAAAAGTTATTCGTAAAATTTGAGGATCACTTAGCATTTACAGCCATCGTATTTACAGATGTAAAAAAAGGAACACAGCGCTTATATTGGCTGATGGACATAATGCAGAAAAACTGTATTTCCCAGGAAACGACTTATTATCCAGACGGACGTATCAAGGAGCTCGTAATAAACCCTAAAAAAGTTGAATTAGACTATATTTTTCAAGTTAATAGTCAAAGGGAATCTTTCACTATCGTTCATTTAGATGTTGCAGAAAGTATATTAAGACGACCATTTCTTGGACTTCAGTTGCAGCGCGTCAAACTAGAACGATATTAAAAGCGTTCAAATGGAAATTAAATCAAAAGTGCAATTTGAAACATATACGAAGGGAAGGGTACCGAATGGCTCAAGTTGTAGAAAATTTGGAGACAGAAGGTTCGGAACAAGAGCAATTTAGTTACGTGGTCCATGGAGCGATTATTTCCTGTGAGCATGGTAGCCACCTCAATTATTTAAATTTACCACAGGATCATGGTGTTTATATTAAAGATAAAGCCGTATTGAATGTAGGCGATCGAAACCCCGACAACATTCCCACCTTTGGCGTCTGCTTGAAGTTACAAAAACCGTGTACGCCCACATGTTCCATCGACTGGATGGAAGGGATGGAAAATGTCAATATCGAGGGCAAGCAAGCACTATTATCCCGTTGTCATACGCAATGCTCAGCAGGAGGAGGCAAAATTGATATTGTGCATGATGGGCAAGAGGAATTAGAAATACCGAAACAAGGCTTTTAAAAGAAAGGATGGAGTGAAAGGAGGTAAGTAATGAAAACACTAGGAGAAAAGGAAGTCAGCATGATAACGACGTATGAGGATCTTGTGCTCGAATGGCCTTATCCTCTTATTCATATAAATAAACTAACAATCAAACACAAAGGCGATGACCATGCGAGATTGTCCTTTACAGGAATGATTGCGGAAGAGCAAGCACAGAAATATATTCAGCAAATTAGTCATTCAGATGAAGTCGTTGTTAAATTTGGTAGGCAACAAGACATCTTGTTCTCAGGTAGAATTGAAAATGCAGAGTTGCAGGCTGCCCAAGGGGTGCATTATGTTTCAGTTGAGGCTGTATCGTTTACAGCCAATATGGACGTTGCAAAACGTTCACGTTCTTTTCAAGATGCGAATATGACCTATGTGGCGTTACTCGATACCATTGTAGGTGCTTATCCTCAAGGGGATTACATCGATCAGGTGTCGAACGGTCAAGCAATAGGTCATATCTCGATTCAATACATGGAGACAGATTGGGCATTTATAAAAAGAGTGGCTTCTAATCTACAGGCAGTAGTTTTTCCTGATTTACAAGGAAAGGGACCACGATTTTGGTTTGGCACACCCGAAAGTAAGAAAAGCATAACAATCGACCATCTACCTTCAGTATTACATATGGATGTAGATACATATCGATTAATTACTGAAAATGATGGTATAGATGTAAGTGAAACCGATTATACATTTTGTGCGTTTGAAAGCACAGAAGCGTACGAGTTGGGTACATCGGTACAATTAAAGGGAAAATCCTATGTTATTACGGTTCGAGAAATTCATCTCGAAGCGGGTGTACTAAAGTTTCAATATACTGCTCAACCAGAAAAAAGTATTCGTCAACGATTAGTACGCAATTTAGATTTGATTGGCGCAGCCTTTACAGGGAAAATCATTGATGTTACGCAAAACACGGTTAAAATTCATTTAGATATCGATAAAAAACAAGAGAAAGAAAAAGCACATTGGTTTGCTTATTCAGCAGATGCAAATGGTGTCATGTATTTAATGCCGCAAAAAGGTGCCCGTGCCCAATTGCATTTTCCAAGTGCTGTGGAACAAGATGCCATTGTCATTAGCTCGGTACGTGTTTCTCCTGCTACACCAGAAGGCGGACAAAAACAAACGAAAAAAATGGCAGACACGACCGTGAAATCATTGGCGACCAATGCGGGCAAAGATATGACACTAGGGGTTGGTGATATTACCTTTAGTGCAGTAGATGGCGTATTGGACCTTAAGATGGATGATGGAGAAGGTGTAACATTTCAAAGTAACAGTACCATCATGCTAGCGGCAGATGAAACACTAGAAATAAGTGGGATGAACGAGCTATCCGTAGAAGCGGAGGAATGGATTGCCATTTCAGCGAAGGAGCAAAGTCATATTATCCTTGCTGGTGACACACAGTTAATTAGTACGCTAATTGAACAAGAAGGCATAGAGAAAAAAAGCCAACCACCGAAGTTAAATGAAGAAGCAATTGAAGCTACATCCAAAGTGGATGTCATCTTCCCACAAAAAGCAGAGCAGAAAAAGGAGAAAAAAAGCTTCTTTAGTAAGTTGCTTGATAATGTTAGTTTAGCGTTAGATGTTGCTGGATTTATTCCAGGTATCGGGACCATCGCGGATATTGCCAATGCAGGTATTAGCTTGGCAAGAGGAGACTTTATGGGCGCAGCGATGAACATAGTCGGTGCAGTGCCAATCGTTGGGGATGCCGCAAAAACAGCCTACAAGGTCAATAAAGCGGCAAAAGTAGCAGAGGCAGCAAGTAAAACCGCCAAGGCTGCGGATAAGGCAGTGGATGCTTCAAAGGCAGTAAAAGGGATGAAGGCCGCTTACTCTAAAGTGTCGCAAACACTCGATACGGTTTCGGCAGTAGCGAACAAAGGCACAAAAAGCATGAAAACAGCAGCCGATAAAGTAATCGCCTCGATGGATGAAGTGCTAGCTGTGTCAAAAGCTGTCGACGGTATGAAGGCGATGGCCAAAACGGAGCTAACTAAACTCAATCATCAAGTATTAAAGAAATTTAACTGTACAAAAGGTTTAAGTGATAAATTCTGTAAAAAAGGCTTTGAACCAGTTGATTTAATTACAGGGCGCATGATCTATGAAGGTGTTGACTTTGAACTACCTGGCCCTATCCCCCTTGCATGGGAACGTGCATGGTACAGTGATAGTAGTCGAGTTGGTTTAACGGGGCATGGTATGCACTTTACATACGATCTAGCCTTAGAAATATTTGAAGAAGAAGAGCTAATCGGCATTGTGGTGACGGATGGTCGCGCAGTAGGGTTTCCAATTTTACCAATTAATTTACCATATTTTAATAAAAAAGATAGAATGACCCTGAAGAATACAGGTGTGGAATACCATTTGTTTGAGCATGATACACGCTTGCTTTATGTATTTGAACAAACAACCGAGACGACATACCGATTAAAAGAAGTAAGAAATGAGCAAGATCACCATATTGAATTTACGTATAACCTGAAAGGCTTCTTATCACAAGTAACGGATAGCGTAGGGCGCGTACTAGATGTTACGACAAATGAAGCGGGCAGAATGACAGAAGTCGCTTTACGTAACCAAACGAGTCGTGAAGTGTTAGTGCGCTATGTTTACAATGATGTTCAAGATTTAATCGAAATCCAAGATGCATTAGGGCAAAGTACACATATCCAATATGTCAATCATTTAATGATGCAAAAAATAGACCGTAATAAAAATAGTTTCTACTGGCGCTATGATGGGCCAACAACAGGTGCACGCGTTATTAAAACATGGGGAGATGGCAATGTTCTAGCGGGTGAGCTTGCCTATTACGATGGCTATAACGAAATTACAAATAGCTTAGGGCATACAAGTACTTACTATTTTAATGAAGATAACCTATGTACAAAAATTATGTATCCAGATGGTAGTGAGGTCAGCTATGACTATAATGAGGACTTTGAATTACTGCAAGAAGTAGATGAAGATGGTCGTGTAACAACTTTCAGCTATGATGAATGGGCAAACCCAGTAACGATGACGCTGGCAGATGGCAGTACGTTATCCTCTCAGCATGATGCCAAAGATCGGCTGATTCAGGCAATTACTCCAGAGGGCGGTAGTCGCCAGTGGATTTATAATGAAGACGGGACATTACAGGCATCGGTTTTAGAAGATGGTACAAAGACTGAATTTTCCTATAATGAACATCGTTTAATTGACACAGTGACAAATGCGCAAGGCCATATGGTAACCTTAACGTATGACGCTGACCTAAATTTAAGCCGAGTAACATTACCAGATGGGACAAGTTCAACATGGACATACGACCGTCGCGGAAACTGCACAAGCACAACTAATCCGCTCGGTGCCACTGAAAAATTCCGTTATGATCATTTAAATCGCCTAGTACGCGCAAATCTATCCGATGGTAACGACGTTCAACTAAAGTACAATGCCTATGACGATATTGTTTTTGCAAAGGATAACCATACACAAGTCGCCTTTGATTACACGATTCTAGGCAGCTTAACATCCCGCAAACAAGGGGGCAAGAAAGTACAGTTCACCTACGATACAGAGGAGCAATTAACCGCTGTTATTAATGAAAAAGGCGAAGCATACAAATTTGAACGCGATACAAAAGGCAATATCATCAAGGAAATCGGCTTTGATGACATGGCAAAAACGTATGAGCGAAGCCTCGCAGGATTAGTGCAGCGGATTCAACGTCCAGGTAATCGTTGGACAGCGTATCAGCACGATGCATTAGGGAATATTATTCGCTCTGACTACTATGATGGTACGTGGGAAACATTTAGCTATGACAAAAACGGCGCATTACAAGAGACAGAAAATGAGTATGTAACCGTCAAGCTAGAACGAGACCCATCAGGACAAGTCATCAAAGAATGGCAAAACGATCATTGGATTGCTAGTAGCTATGACGAGTTAGGCAATCGTTCTCAGATAACAAGTAGCCTCGGTGCCAAAATCGATGTGGAGCGTAATGAACTAGGCAATGTCTTACAAATGACCGCCTCCCGCTCCGAGCATGCCCAGTGGACAGCCTCGATGCAATACAATGAACTCGGTCAAGAGATTGAAAGAATCCTACCAGGGGATGTTATTAGTAAATGGCAATATGATATTACAGGTCGACCAACACATCACAGAGTAAGTAGCCAAAGCCGAGATACACGAAGACGCGCCCACAATTGGGACGTTAATCATCAATTACGCAGTATGGTCAACGAGCTAACGGGTGTAAAAGTGACGTATGGTTACGACGAATTTAGTAACCTCGTATGGGCCAATCAAGACAGTCGCCAATTTGATTTCTTATACCGCAGTGTCGATGATGTCGGCAATCTATATGAAACAAAAGATAAAAAAGACCGCATCTATGGCGCAGGCAGTAGATTACTAGAAACAAAAGATGCCAAATTCTCCTATGACAAAGAAGGAAATCTCGTAGAGAAAGTCGAAAATAATGGAGATACATGGAAGTACGAGTACTATGGCAATGGTATGATGGCCAAGGTCATGAAGCCAGACATGACAGAAGTTACGTTCAAGTATGATTCGTTAGGTAGGCGGATAGAGAAGAGTTCGGAAGGTAGAGCTACTCATTTTGTGTGGGATGGCAATACGATTTTGCATGAGTATTTGTCACAGGAAAATTCAGTGAAGAATGCTTCCCAGCCAGATGCCGAAATCGCAGATAATCTAGTGACATGGGTATTCAATGATGGCTTTGTCCCTTCAGCTAAGATAACGAGTGAAGGCAACTACAGCATTATTAGTGATTATCTAGGAACACCTGTCGAAGCCTATGATGAACAAGGTCATAAGGTTTGGTCGGCTGAGCTTGATGTGTATGGGCGAGTGAAGGAATTTACGGGTGAGAAAGATTTTATTCAGTTTAGGTACCAAGGGCAGTATGAAGATGTAGAAATTGGTTTGTATTATAACCGATTCCGATACTACGACCCTGTGCAAGGGAATTATACGCAGGTTGACCCGATTGGGCTTGCGGGTGGGAATCCTACGGTGTATGGGTATGTAAGAGATACCAATAACAATATAGATAAATTTGGTTTATATTCCGATTTATTAGATACAGGGATGGGGCATCATTTGACGCCGAGATCAATAGCTAAGGCATTAGCTATTACAGAATTAAGTCATATTAGTTCTATTTCTTGGTATCCTGATAATGGGGCTGGAACAGCACTTCTTCACAAAAAATTGCATAGAAAACTTATAGAAGCTGGAATTCCTTATCATGGTTCTAAGTTTACTGGTACGGCAGACGAATTTTTTGAAAAAGCTGCAAAAGCGTACAAAGATATTGATGTTAAAGGTTATTTGAAAATTCCTTACACCGATGAAAGATTATTTGAAAATTTAACACCTGCTGAAGGTTTAGAAAAAATTAAAGAGTTACATTCAAATGGAAAAATTCCGTGTAAATAGAAGAAGAGGAGATGCTATCTTGGAAAAAATTTTAACAGTATCAAGTTATGGAATTTGTTTATTTTCATTAGACATATTAGAGGAATTTCTAAAAAAAGAAAAAGTTAGGTCAAAAAAGGTTTTAAAGAATTTTCAGGATAATCATAAGCGATATTTAACTTCACTTGCTGAGGGTATTTGGACGCCCTTTTTGCCAGTAAACTCTATAAAATATATAATTAAATTAGATAATTATAATCAATCATTTGATGATGAGTGGGAAGAAAAATTATTATATCATAACTTCAATATTGAAGTTAAAGATACATTATGGGTGGGGAGTATAGGTTTATTTTATGAATTCGACCATAATAAATTTATAGGAAATGATGAAATATCATATCAAACATTAGATGGGGTGACGTTATATTCTGGATTTAGATATAATGTTGATTCTGGAAAATACTTAGTATCTATTAAAGGCTATGCACGTAAGAAGAAATTAGATTATCCTAACCCTAATTTTGGTTTTTTGTTTTCTCTAAAAAAAATAGATGAATTTGAAGGATATAATGATCCACGGGAAGATGAAAAATATAACTTTAATGTGGCAGATATGGAATAACTTTTATAAATAAACTTCATCACAGATAAAAACAAGGAATATTTAAGTGTATCAATTTATACTAAAAAGATTATTACTATTTTTAATCATTTAAAGGGCAATAAATCCATTAAAAAGGATTTTATTGCCCTTTTAATTCACTGGTAGAACAACAAAACGACCATTGGATTGCGAGTAGCTATGACGAGTTAGGCAATCGTTCTCAGATAACAAGTAGCCTCGGTGCCAAAATCGATGTGGAGCGTAATGAACTAGGCAATGTCTTACAAATGACCGCCTCCCGCTCCGAGCAAGCCCAGTGGACAGCCTCGATGCAATACAATGAACTCGGTCAAGAGATTGAAAGAATCCTACCAGGGGATGTTATTAGTAAATGGCAATATGATATCACAGGTAGACCAACACACCATCGCGTAAGTAGTCAAAGCCGAGATACCCGAAGACGCGCCTATAATTGGGATGTCAATCATCAATTACGCAGTATGGCCAACGAGCTAACGGGTGTAAAAGTGACGTACGGCTATGATGAATTTAGTAACCTCGTCTGGGCCAATCAAGACAGTCGCCAATTTGATTTCTTATACCGCAGTGTCGATGATGTCGGCAACTTATATGAAACAAAAGATAAAAAAGATCGTATCTATGGCGCTGGCAGTGGATTACTAGAAACAAAAGATGCCAAATTCTCCTATGACGAAGAAGGAAATCTCGTAGAGAAAGTCGAACATAATGGAGATATATGGAAGTACGAATACTATGGCAATGGCATGATGGCCAAGGTCTTGAAGCCAGACATGACAGAAGTTACGTTCAAGTATGTTTCGTTAGGTAGGCGGATAGAGAAGAGTTCGGAAGGTAGAGCTACTCATTTTGTATGGGATGGCAATACGATTTTGCATGAGTATTTGTCACAGGATAATTCTAATACATTGGAAAATTCAGTGGAGAATGCTTCCCAGCCTGAAGCCGAAATCGCAGATAATCTAGTGACATGGGTATTCAATGATGGCTTTGTCCCTTCTGCTAAGATCACGAGTGAAGGCAACTACAGTATTATTAGTGATTATCTAGGAACGCCTGTTGAAGTCTATGATGAACAAGGTCATAAGGTTTGGTCGGCTGAGCTTGATGTGTATGGACGAGTGAAGGAATTTACGGGAGAGAAAGATTTCATTCCGTTTAGGTACCAAGGGCAGTATGAAGATGTAGAAATTGGTTTGTATTATAACCGATTCCGATACTATGACCCAGAGCAAGGGAGTTATACGCAGGTTGACCCGATTGGGCTGGCTGGTGGGAATCCTACGCTTTATGGGTATGTTAGTGACCCTAATATTTATATTGATATTTTTGGTCTAAAGCAAGGAGGTTCTTATGCTGAGGTTAGAGCAACGAACATAGGCGGGCAGGTACATCATATGCCTGCAAACTCAATTTCTCCGGTAAGCCATGGGAAAGGACCAGCAATTTGGATGCCTACTCCTGATCATCTTGATACAGCAAGTTGGGGAAGTTATAACAAAGGAAAGCAATGGAGAGCTTACCAAAAAGAATTGATTGATAATGGTAAATTTGGTAAGGCAATTGAAATTGATATACGAGATATACAAAGGAAATTTGGTTCTCAATTTAATGATGGGATTGGAGAAATGTTGGAATACGCAGGAGACAATGGATATATAACCAATGCAGAACAAAAAAGATTAACAAGAAAATATTGTAAATGAGGTAGATATTATGAGAAAAGAGTTTGAAATATTACCTAAAATCGGGATAAATGAAGTGAAGTTATCTATGAAATCTTCAGACCTAAACAATATTATAAGTGAATTGAATAAGAAAAAAGTCAATGAAAAAGAATTTTATCTTTATCAAGATGATTATATATTTCATATAGTAGAAGATATTTTAGTAAGTATTTCAGTTAACAATCCGAAGATTATTTTTTTGAATGAACAAAAAATTGACTTAATTAATGAATCTAAGCAATTTTTATTCAAAGAAAATCCGTATTTTATAGATGGATGTTATTTATTTCCTCAGTATAACATGTCGATTTACGGTTTGGATTTTCCTGATGATGGAATACAATTAACGATTTATTCAGATAACCAAAAAAATATTTACGAGAAAGATATAAAATTAGGTTTCCAATTCAGAAGTACTGAAAATCAGCTAAAAACCTTAAAATATGAAATTACTCCGTATCAATCTGTAGGATTATTGAAATTCGGTATGCAGCCGAGTGAAGTTGAAAATATATGGGGAATTCCTTTAAAAACAAGCAAGAATACTAAAAAAGGTATAACAACAGAAAACTGGAAGAATAGTCAAGCAATCTATAATGAAAAAGGACAGTTAATTCAAATAGCTTTAAATTGTAAAGAGGATGTTTTTATTGATAATAAATTGTTATCTAAAATCGGCTCTAAATTGGATAGTTTAAAAAATGAAGAGTACTTTATCAACAGAAACTATAAAATATATTTCAAGTTTGGCATAGCATTAGATAATTTAGGAAACCTATCTTCAAATGATTTTGTATATGTTTTTTCAGAAGAAATGATTCCTTACTGGAAAGATATATATCGCCCTTTAATCTAACGAATATAAGAAGTGTTTCAAATAAAAATGCATAGTTTGTAGAGAATTGCAATTTTAATTAATTGCAATTCTTTGCATTTTGTTAAAAACATAACTATTTTTATATTTTACTACTATTTTAAAAGTGTATGATAAATTCACCACTGAATTTGGATTTATTGTTATTATTTATATTAATTTAATTTACCTAATTAAGGGTTATATAGGGATTAATAATAGAAATATGGCGAAGGTCATGAAGCCAGACATGACAGAAGTAACTTTCAAGTATGACACACTAGGTAGGCGGATAGAGAAGTGTTCGGAAGGTAGAGCTACTCATTTTGTGTGGGATGGCAATACGATTTTGCATGAGTATTTGTCACAGGATAATTCTAATACATTGGAAAATTCAGTGGAGAATGCTTCCCAGCCAGATGCCGAAATCGTAGATAATTTAGTGACATGGGTATTCAATGATGGCTTTGTTCCTTCTGCAAAAATCACGAATGACGGATACTACAGCATTATTAGTGATTATCTAGGAACACCTGTCGAAGCCTATGATGAACAAGGTCATAAGGTTTGGTCGGCTGAGCTTGATGTGTATGGACGAGTGAAGGAATTTACGGGAGAGAAAGATTTCATTCCGTTTAGGTACCAAGGGCAGTATGAAGATGTAGAAATTGGTTTGTATTATAACCGATTCCGATACTATGACCCAGAGCAAGGGAATTATACACAGGTTGACCCCATTGGGCTGGCTGGTGGGAATCCTACGTTGTATGCGTACGTAAGAAATCCAACCATTTTATCTGATGTTTTTGGATTAGCACCTACAAATCCGAATGATAGAGCTTTTTTAAAAGAAATACTTGGAACAAGTAAAAAATCCGGTGGAGCATATATGTTTAGAACAATTGATGTAAGGGATGGTATTACAAAATGGTATGTTGGTAAAGCTAATAACTTATATACAAGATTAAGGCAACATTTAGGCTCAGGTAAATTAACATCCTCACAGTTAGAATCCTTACAATTATTGGTAGTTCCACATGGTAAAGAATCAGACTTTTTCAAAACAGAGGCTGGTATAATAAAAGCTTTTGAAGATGCAGGCGAAGACCTTGCAAATAAAATAAAAAGTCCTGGTTGTTCAAAATAAGGAATTCAAGGAGAGGATATTATGATTTTTGACAAAGTATATTTCAACAGGAACTTTAGATTTATTAATATAAATCCAGATAAAGAGGTAGTTGATATCGAAGATATAAGAAGGCAAGAAATAGACAGTGTGTCAGTTACACATGATGCTATAAAGCACAAGTTTGAGGATATAAAAAATCTTATTGGCTTTTCAAATATTAGGGGGCTTAGGTTAAACTCTTATGATTATAAATCCTTAAATGAACTAAAGAATTATAGTTCATTAGAATACTTTAATTTTCTGGGGAAAACTGATGAAGTAATTCCTTTTTCGGAGTTAGATGCATTGTGGTGTGTTTACTTAAATTACAATAAAAAAACATGTAGTTCAATTTTTCAAAACAAGAATATTGAGTACTTATTTATTGATAATTATAATGGCGATTCTTCTGAGGAATTCAATATATTTACAAAAGCTAAAAGAATAGGGCTAGTAAAAACTAAAATATTTGAATTTGAAGCTCTTAAGTACATGCCTTCCTTAGAGCACTTAGGAATAAGTTATAATTCAAAAATGACTTCTTTAAAGTGGATGGAAGGAGGAAAATCACTAAATTCAATAGGTTTCCAAAATTGTAAAAATATCGAAAATTGGAGTTCAATTGGAAATATCTCTAGCATAGAAAAAATAATAATTGAGAGCTGTGGTGAAATTCCTTCCTTAGATTTCCTTCATCAGCTACCTAATTTACAAGAAGTTCGCATTATCGGAACAACAAGTATTGGGGATGGAAAAATAAAAAATTTAATGAACCATAAAACTTTAAAATATTTATTTCTACCTATTAAGAAAGAATATGATGTCAAACTCGCTGACTTAGAGGATTTTAATAATCGCTAGAAAGATAGTAAAAAAATCAAACTTTTATCTAAATAGAGTAGCAGATATTCTGAAGGGGTATATTGCTACTCTTTTTTATTTGAATATTAGAAAATAATTGATATATAAATCTAGCACGTGAACGATGAAGTACGAGTACTATGGCAATGGCATGATGTCAAAAGTCATCCGTCCAGATCTCAAAGAAGTTACGTTCAAGTATGACGCACTAGGTAGGCGAATAGAGAAGAGTTCGGAAGGTAGAGCTACTCATTTTGTGTGGGATGGCAATACGATTTTGCATGAGTATTTCTCGCAGGATGTTGAGAATTCAGTGGAGAATGCCTCCAAGACAGAAGCCGAAATCGCTGATAATCTCGTGACATGGGTATTTAATGATGGCTTTGTCCCTTCAGCTAAGATAACGAGTGAAGGCAACTACAGTATTATTAGTGATTATCTCGGAACGCCTGTTGAAGCCTATGATGAACAAGGTCATAAGGTTTGGTCGGCTGAGCTTGATGTGTATGGGCGAGTGAACGAGTTTACGGGTGAGAAGGATTTTATTCCGTTTAGGTATCAAGGGCAGTATGAGGATGTAGAAATTGGTTTGTATTATAACCGATTCCGATACTACGACCCAGAGCAAGGGAATTATACGCAGGTTGACCCGATTGGGCTTGCGGGTGGGAATCCAACATTATATGGTTATGTGAGTGAACCAAATACGTGGCTTGATCCATTTGGTTTAAGCTGTGGTAAAACAAATAGAGGAACGAGTAATAGGAGTTATGATTCTACTAAACCGCTAAGTCCTTCGAATTATCCAAATCCTGACCCTGCTATGTCTGTTCCACCTGTTCGTTACGAACCCAAAACAATTGAAGAAGTGATAAGGGTGCGGCGTGGAGATGGACCAACTACTAAAAAGACACATGGAGATAGAAATATAGAGGCACACCCTAGGAACCAGATCCCTATTTCTGAAGGTGGCGTATTTGATGAATTAGAAGAATATACTCATCGACATGGTGGTAATCACACTAGACATATACACAAATCAAAACTAACACCAAGCCAAAGGAGAAAAGAAATAAGTGACCATTATAAAAAACGAGGAAATGAATATATACTACCAGGTGAGGGTATAAAAAAAAAGAGGAAGGTAATTTAAGATGACTCATGATGAAGTGGAGGCTATTTTATCACAAGTGTTGGACAAAGAATGGGAGGTCTTTGAACCCCCTTCTAGACAGGATTGGGAGGCACTAGAATATAAATTTAACTGTAAATTTAGTGAGGACTTTAAAATATTTATTACATTAATGTCTAAATATGTGCTTCCAGGAATTTTAAATGTATCAACTGGAGAAAACAATGGCAATGATTTAATAGAATTTGTTTATGATTACGAGATTAAGAATGGTAAGTGGGATGCAAATTTTATTCCATTCCTAGAAGTAGGTAATGGTGATTATTTTTGTCTTAGTGTCAAAGAAAGTCCGAAGTCACCAGTATATTATTACTATAGTGACGATTCTGATTTTGAAGAATATAATAAAACCATTGAAGAATGGGTAAAAAATCTGCCTCAGTTTCTTAATGGATAATAATTGTAAAGAGAAGGGGCATAACTAGCTACGATTAATGAGAAATCCGAATTTGAATTCAATCAAATTCGGATTTCTCTGTTTTTTTATGTTTTCTCCATATAGTTTTTTACTAATGGCTGTGAATGTTCTAAAATTCACAGCCATTAATGCGAGACCTATCTCGTTATCAACCTTCGGGAGAGTGGCAAAACAATCTTTTGATTGCTAGTAGCTATGACGAGTTAGGCAATCGTTCTCAGATAACAAGTAGCCTCGGTGCCAAAATCGATGTGGAGCGTAATGAACTAGGCAATGTCTTACAAATGACCGCCTCCCGCTCCGAGCAAACCCAGTGGACAGCCTCGATGCAATACAATGAACTTGGTCAAGAGATTGAACGAATCCTACCAGGAGATGTTATTAGTAAATGGCAATATGATATTACAGGTCGACCAACACATCATAGAGTAAGTAGCCAAAGCCGAGATACACGAAGACGCGCCTACAATTGGGACGTCAATCATCAATTACGCAGTATGGTCAACGAGCTAACGGGTATAAAAGTGACGTACGGCTATGATGAATTTAGTAACCTCGTCCGGGCCAATCAAGACAGTCGCCAATTTGATTTCTTATACCGCAGTGTCGATGATGTCGGCAATATATATGAAACAAAAGATAAAAAAGATCGAGTCTATGGCGCTGGCAGTAGATTATTAGATACAAAAGATGCCAAGTTCTCCTATGACGAAGAAGGAAATCTCGTAGAGAAAGTCGAACATAATGGAGATACATGGAAGTACGAGTACTATGGCAATGGGATGATGTCGAAGGTCATTAAGCCAGATAATACGGAAGTTACTTTAAAATATGATTCATTAGGTAGGCGAATAGAGAAGTGTTCGGAAGGTAGAGCTACTCATTTTGTGTGGGATGGCAATACGATTCTGCACGAGTATTTCTCGCAGGATAATTCAGTGGAGAATGCCTCACAGACAGATGACTTAGATAGTCTCGTTACATGGGTATTCAATGATGGATTTGTCCCTTCAGCTAAGATAACGAGTGAAGGCAACTACAGCATTATTAGTGATTATCTAGGAACGCCTGGACAAGTACAGAGCCCGAAGCATTAGCTAAACATCGTGAACCTGGACAAAGAATGGTTTCTTTTGATACTGATGATGTAGTACCTGATAAGGTAGGTAATAAGAGGATAATAGATATTTCAACTGTAGAAAAAGCTAAAGCAAATGGTGTGGGAAGTGTTTCAGCAAGATTTGCAAATGATTCAAAAGAGGTACTAGTTGAGGCGCATGTCCCTTCCTCAGCAATAATACCATGTCGTTAAAGGAGGTTTTTATGAATAAGAACGAAGCTTTAAATTTTGTTTATGAAAATATTCTAGGAGAGGATTCAATTTTAATACAATTAAGAAGAGGTAAAGGATTGAATGAGAATAGATTTAATGAATTAATAACAGCAATGGAGTTTTTAATAGTTGAATATAAGAACTTAGATTTTGTTCCAAAAAAACTTGCATTATCGTTTGTCGATATAAGTAATTACTTTTATTTTAACGAAGATAAATACACAGTGGATGAACAAAATTATATTGAAGATGCTGTCCAAAAAATTTCTCAACTAGCCAATGAATTGTTTGATTGTTAAAAATATACGATTTAAAAATTTTAGAGTATATTTAGAAAACTTTTGAGCCTATTCTTAATATCCTTTCTTCTTAAAAAGGGATTTTATGGGATTGAAGGACACTATATTCAATCAAAATTATGTTGAATAGTTTATTAATAATGAATGGGCCTGAGAATGAGGAATATTTTAAGATTAAGTACCAAATAATACCGCAATTTAAACATATTTTAATTAAAAAAGCTTAAAGAGATATAGTCGAGCAATTAAAAAAGAGCATGGAGAAGAGGCTAATCTTTTTTACTAAACTCTATACTGTGTCCCATAATGTAGCAGTTTAATAAAAAGGGAGTGCTGAATAAGTAGATGACTGCATAAAAAAATTATAATGACTTGATCTCGTAAAATGGAAATAGTGGAGAATATTATGAAGGATGATAAATATGAGTTACTATCAGTTATTTAGCAATTACGAACGAGACGTGTTTTTTTCTTACACAGAAAAAAACACTTATGATCAATCTGACTTAAGAAAAGGTCTTGTCTATCCTTTAGATGAAAAACTTTATTATTCAGTAGATAAATTTGATCCTTATTTAAACGAATATGATATTTTGCCCACAATTGGGGGTGTATTGGTAAGTATAAAATTGAAAAAACTAATAGAGCAATTAGGATCAGATTGTCAGTTTATCCCTGCGGTCATAACGTCTACAAAAAGCGGCGAAAGTAATGAAACATTTTTTGTCATGAATGTATTAAATCTAGTACCTTGTTTAGATATGGAGAAATCGGAATATAAACCGTTATTAAAGTCTTTACCTAATGGACCAATCGAAGTTTTGTCTGTAAAGTATGTACCAAACTCCTTAGATGGACATCATATTGTAAGAATGAAAGAGTATAAGGGCTATATTATTGTTGATGATGTATTTATAAAAGCATGTAAAGTGCAGAAGATTAAAGGTGTAATGTTTGTCAAAGAGGGAAATACCCAACGACCGGAATTTGTTGAAATATAGGGTGTACCTAATAATATTAGTAATTATTATTAGGAGCAAAAACAGTTATAATACAGAATCTTCTTGTTACTGCTTTAATTAAGTTGTCGCAACATATGTAAAGAAATTGTCTTTAGCTTTTTCTTTACATATGTTTTTTATTGTATATTGAATTATTAAAGTTGTATTTATATTTTTAGTTATTTTCTTAACAAAAAGTAATAATATTTTTAGTACATAAATGGTAAAACGAGATTCTAGGTAGACCAACGCACCTTCAAGTAAGTAGTCAAAAGCGATACGATAAGACATACCTACAATTGGGACGTTAATCATCAATTACGCAGTATGGTCAACGAGTTAACGGGTGTAAAAGTGACGTATGGTTACGACGAATTTAGTAACCTCGTCTGGGCCAATCAAGACAGTCGCCAATTTGATTTCTTATACCGTAGTGTCGATGATGTCGGAAATTTATATGAAACATAAGATAAAAAAGACCGTATCTATGGCGCTGGCACATTCTACATGAGTATTTGTCACAGGCTATTTTAAATTCACGAGTAGACCAACAAAACGAGACCCATCTGGGCAAGTCATCAAGGAATGGCAAAATGACCATTGGATAGCTATGAATTGCAAATGTGGAAAAATGAAGATGTATATATTTTAAAAACTTTAGAGAAACAGAAGGTCATTTACATAACCGGAAAATTAAATAATTAACCACATATTACCAAAGTGATAGGTGGTATAGTGGATGATGTTAAAACCGTCGCTAATAATGGTTCTATAGGTCAACTAAAAGAAAAAGCCAATAAACACATAGACACCGTAAAAGATAAGTTACACACAAAAGTAGACGAAGTAAAGAATCAGCTTCATCAGCTGGGAACACCGCCGTTGGAGTTGGCCGGTGTGAACGTCGGTCGAATAACGGATACGGGAACAGTTGGAAAAATACCATCGCCGAATCCATCTAATAGTTCCAACGGTGAACCTAAAAAAGTAAGTGTCGACGAATTTAATGCAGATAAAGCTACTAACAAACAAAAAGGTAATTTTGGTGAAATAATTTCAAGTGATAATTTATTAAACAACCAAAGTATAAAAGCCGCTGGATATGATTTAAAGCCAATAGGTAGAGGGGCACCAACAAGCATCAATGATAAAATAGTAAAAGGGATAGACGGATTATATGAAAATGCAAATACAGAATCAAAAATTAAATATGTATTTGATGAAGCGAAGTTTGGTAGTTCCCAATTAGGCAAAACAAAAGATGGACCACAAATGTCAAACGAATGGTTGACAGGTGCGAAAACTGAAAAAAGTAGAATTTTGAAAGCTGTTGGTGGTGATCAAAAACTAGCAAATAAAATCACCAAAGCATTGGATGAAGATGAAGTTGAAAGAGTATTATCAAAAGTCGATAGTAATGGGAATGTAATAACATATAGGTTAAATGCTAAGGGTGAAATAATTGGAGAATGGCCTTGATTTAGAGGCAAGGAGGAAATAAAAATAATGAGGGATCATCTATGTATAGAAGAAAAATGTAGAGAAGAAATTGAATATCATAAAGAATTTATAGCTGAAAATAGGGAGGATATCAGAAATTTAGAGGAGGATACCAAAAATGGTATTCAAAGAAAATCCAAAGACAATAAAAGTCGTATAGAAGCGAGTTATTTAAGGACTTTTAAATATGAGATGGAAGATATTAGGGCGAAATATTCTTTAGGAGAAGATATTAGTGCAATAGAAAAAGACTTTCATAATGCAATTTATGATTTAGAGCATACAGGGACTAGGGAAGTTGGATATTTAAGTATTCTTTGGACGATTTCTTTAGGAATCCTATTAGAAACGGATAAAAAGAATATAGAAAGATTAAGTAAGGTGGTTGAGAAAAAAGAAATAAGCGATTTAGTGATTGATTTTTTATTATATGCTAGTAATATCGGACATACTAAAATCACTAATGATTATTATAAAGTAAATCCCTATGCAAAAACAAAAGAAATTATAGAACTTGCGCAAACCGATAAGAAAGAAGCATCTAAAAGATTACAAACGTATATGGAGAAAGAATGGTTTAAAGGTCATTATGATTACGATTGGAAGAATGCACACAAGGAGCCTGGATATGTAGGGTTTTGGAGCTTTGAAACAGCAGCGCTAGCGAAGATACTAGAACTTGATGATACAAGCCTAATAAATAATAATCACTATCCATATGACTTGGCACATTACAAGAATGAAATGAAATTCAAGCAGATTTCCCTCAGTGACTACGACAATGAACAAGAGATTGAGGAACTTGAAATAATAGAAGGAATTGAAAATAATCCTTTATTGGAAAAGGTTATTCCACCAATATGGCACTCATTTGTCAATGAATTGATACATGATTATAAGGTTATGGATGATAGTAGTTTTTATGAAAAATACAAAAAATCTATAGGGTTAGACCAAATCTGGTTCTTATTACAAGAATATAAAGAAGAAAATAAGCGAAAAAATCTCTTGGGAAGTTTAATTGTTTTTGCAATGGTCGAAAAAGGATATATATTGCAATTAGATTATAAAGAAGATTTGGAAGATTACGATTCAAGTATGAAAAATGAGTGGAACACAAAAACAAAGTTAGTTCAATTTATATTAAATAATGATCAGAATTATTTTGCATGGGTACCAGCGGATGCCAATGTTGAAGCGTTGTATGAAGTATTTATTAAAGATGTCAAATAAACTGGATTTGCAATCACGTTCAAGTAGATAGGATTACGAAAGAAGCTAAGGTGAAAACGGAGAATATTTCTGATTTCAGGCCTTTTTATTTGGACTAAAGAGGGAAGATACTTGTTTTATTCAATGATGTAAATAATATACGTAATACGATATATCTACCTACTAGTAGATAATCACCCAACCAGGTCTATTCATTGAGGATATAATAGTTTCCATGCTCAATATAATCGGGAGATTCGACAAGAATTAGATATCTTATTAGAAGTTGGAGATAAAAATAAATGGACCTCTCAACAATATCATGATGCTATACAAGAATTAATAAATGACCAAAGGAAAGATTTAAGAAAAGGTAGAACAAAACTACATTGTGAAGGGGGATATAATGAATTATTATAAGTTAGCTAACGTTTACGAACGAGATGTCTTTTTTTCTTACGCTGATAATAATACGTTTGTAAGGTTTGATCTGGAAAAAGGTATTGAGTATCCCTCGAATGAGAAACTTTATTATTCAATAGATAAATTTGATAGTTATTTAGACAAGTATGATATTTTGCCGACGATAGGAGGAGAATTAGTAAGTTTAAAACTAAAAAAGTTGATAGAGAGACTAGGTACAGATTGTCAGTTCATTCCTGCAGTAATAACATCAACAAATACTGGTGAAATCAATGAATCCTTTTTTGTCATGAATGTATTAAATTTGGTTCCTTGTTTAGATATGGAGAAATCGGAACACAGACCATTGTTAAAATCCTTACCAGATGGGCCAATTAAACTATTGTCTATAAAGTATGTACCCAATTCTCTGATTGGGCATCATATTGTACGAATGAAAGAATATGCAGGAAATATTATTGTTGATGATGTATTTATAAAAGCATGTAAAGTGCAGAAGATTAAAGGAATAATGTTTGTCAAAGAAGGAAGTACACAAAGACCGGATTTTGTCGAAATTTAGAAATTAACCTAATGTCAAAACCTAATAATAAAACAAGATTTTAAATTAAGAGTTTGAATAAGGTAATACTCCAAAGAACTAAAATAAACAGATTTAAAGTTATTAAAGTTTCAAAACATATGTAAAGAAATTGTATTAAGCTCTTTCTATACATATGTTTTTTGTAGAAAAGAATTGCTTTCTTAATGGGGGTATTTCATCTGACACAATTAGTCTTATAGCTATGTAAGTAATTAACACATGGAGCAGGACTTTTGATTTGATAAATTGGAAAAAAGTTATTCCGTCTGCAATTAGAGTAAAGGAACAAATTTATGAAACACATCAATCCTTCTTTGACTCTATTGGTACGGGAGAATTAAGAGATGAAGCATTTAATGGTATTATGATGCCTGGTAACCCCGACACATTAAAAGGAAGCTCTTTTAGTAGGATTCATAATACTCAACACCCTATGTATAGTGATTATTTCTTGAGAAGGGTGACGGATATTGCCGATCAATACTCTCTGGGATTAATAAATGACAAAGAGGCTAGGACAGATATTCGAAAACTGCAAATAGAATTGAAAAACAAAATACAGAAGGGGCACTTTGGTCCTGTGCAATCTAGGAAATATCCTAAGTGTCAAAGATTAGGGTTATAGATAGTATGAGTTATTATATGATTGTTAAGGATAATGTAAAGTCGCCTATTTTTTTGAAGGGCGTTATTCACGAATCATTTGATGAAACAAAATACAATGAGGGAATGGGATATGAATGGAATAAAATCTTTTTTCAAAAACAAGAAATGCCAAAAGATTTATGGTTAATTACTAATAATAAAATTGAATTTGACTATTATGAGGGTTTTAATGGTCATATTATCAGTAGTGATTTTATTACATTGATGAATCAAGTAAATACTTTACTAAAGTATGTTACATCAAACCTACAAATTGTTAGTTCAAAGGGAAAATCTAAAGTAAAGAAACCCTATTATTTTATTAAGTACTATAATAGAGAAGATTTCGTTGATTACGAAAAGTCAGAGTTTACAAAAAGAAGTGTTTCAGGAAATAGGTTATTTGACATAAATTTTATGGTTGAAAAATATCAAAAAATTGTTCTACAAGAAAATGATAGAGACGTGTTTTGTTTGAATGATTTAAAATTAGCAAGATATCTATTTTGTTCAGAAAGGTTTAAGCAACTTTGTGAAGAAAAACAAATGAAAGGAATTCAATTTTTAGAATTAGAAGATGTTCCTCAATATTTTTCTTCATATGATCGATAATTTATATGTTCCTGATTTTTGTAAGTAAATAATTTTTCATTTAAAACGATTCAACACATGTTAAGAGGACAAATCCTTTCAACATGTGTTTTCTTTAGTAATGAAACTTCTTCTTCTTAAATATTTTTATTCTTTAGTGAGTCAAGAAGGACAAGATTACAAAAAATCTAAGGCACCGCTCTAGGTAGGCGGATAGAGAAGTGTTCGGAAGGTAGAGCTACTCATTTTGTGTGGGATGGCAATACGATTTTGCATGAGTATTTGTCACAGGATAATTCAGTGGAGAATGCCTCACAGACAGATGACTTAGATAGTCTCGTTACATGGGTATTCAATGATGGCTTTGTCCCTTCAGCTAAGATAACGAGTGAAGGCAACTACAGTATTATTAGTGATTATCTCGGAACACCTGTTGAAGCCTATGATGAACAAGGTCATAAGGTTTGGTCGGCTGAGCTTGATGTGTATGGGCGAGTGAACGAGTTTACGGGTGAGAAAGATTTTATTCCGTTTAGGTATCAAGGGCAGTATGAAGATTTAGAGATTGGATTGTATTATAACCGATTCCGATACTATGACCCAGAGCAAGGGAATTATACGCAGGTTGATCCGATTGGGCTTGCGGGTGGGAATCCTACGTTGTATGGGTATGTTGGTGATCCTAATAGCTGGTTAGATCAATATGGACTGAATACATCTTTAGGTAATATCGGTGAGAGTGAAATAGTTAATCGATTGAACAATTGCGGAAGATACTCAGAAGTTGTTCAGATTCAAAATAATTCTGGTCATGGTGTGGATATTCTGTCGAAGAATAAATACACTGGTGAATGGAGTGCGTATGAAATAAAAACGACAAAAACTAATAGAAATCCTAGACTGTCACGTGATCAAAAATTATTAGGAGCTAATAAGTATACCCAAGATCGCCTTAACCGTGCAGGTAGGGGTATTGGTCATTACCAAAGTATTCCATCATCCGAAAAAGCCGATGCCAGAAGAATATTAGCTGAAATTAGAGCGCAAGGTGGAATAAAGACAGGAACTCAAATAAATGTATTTGTTGACTCAAATCGTAATATTAAAAAGGTAAAAGGGAAAAAATGGTGCACTTAAGGAGGCAATTAGATTTGGAAAGCAATCTTTATAAAAAAATTCAGAGTAAAGTGAAGAAATGGAGCAAAGGTTTAGCAGAAAAAGAACAGCCTTATATGTATGACGAGAGCTATAAGATAATAGAAGAATTTTTGAAAAGTCCCAAAGAAAAAAATGATTTTATCACTTTAGGTATTGCATGTAATGCACTTTCTACATGGTATTGTGCCGACTTTTTAGAACGCTATCTGAATAAACAGGGAGGATATTCTTTTTCACTTAAACAAAGTATGCTATGGGGCACAATAGATCCTCTATTATATGCAACAGAAAAAATGGGTGATATTAAACCAATTTGGTTTGTTGATGTTTGTTTGTCTGCTTGTAATCTCTTGATTTTACAAGAAACAGAAAAAGCGCATAAATTGTTACAGTATAGTTCTCCTGAGAAAATAGATTTTAATGTAGAACCTCCCGAAACAGTTTGTCAATTTGTAAACAAAATGTTTTCAACATTTTATAACGATAAAGAAATTCCTTATGAATACCCTACACAACTTAATGATATCTATTCTAATTTGTTAAATGATTTAACAGATGAAACAAATGAAGACATAAATGATTCTGTGAATCAGGCTTGTGAATTTCATTTGAGTAGAACAAAGATGTACCAAGAATTTGATCGAGAAGATAAAATGCTCTTCCCATCAGAGATACTTGCGCCCCTTGTGTTAAGAAAAAGAATGGGTTTAGAAGTGAAAAATATAGAACATCCACTTATTAAAGGTTTGTATCCTGTAATGGAGGAGTTAATAGAGGTTGATACAGACCCTGTATTTTTAGAGGTAATCAAATATATATAATTTAATTTTTGAGAAATAGTGAGATGAAGCTAGTAATATCGATAATAAATATAGAAGGAATCTTGCATGTTTTCGTTCGTGGTTTAGATTAAAATTTTGTAACTCAATTAATAAAAAATACAAAAAGGTAGCATAAATTCATTAGATATTATGCTACCTTTTTTAAAATTATTGACTCTGTGAGAAAACTTTTCTCACACGTTTTCATGGAGAGCAGCTAAGAAGTTAGAAAGTTTTTTTAAAATAAAGGTTGGTTAGTTACGGTTACGATAAAGAATACGACAGTGTCATACGTAATCTAGCTATCCCTTATAATTCTAGTTTTGCATATTTTCAGAGATATACTACAGAGTGTACATTTAGTACAACAAAAGGACCTGAATTGATTAATATTTGCTTGTTTTCAATATATAGTGGTGATTTTAAAGCCTTGACAAATTCCCTTTGGAAAAAGAGACCAGGAGGAAATCTACAATAAATTATATTCCATTTAGTAATAGAAGCGGAAACTTAATTTTATTATACGATAAAATTAATCAAGGCATTTATTATGTAAATGAATTAGAAATTACTGAAATGATTAAAGGTAAATTTAATCCACAGTGGAGCGATTTCGATGAATTTTTAGAGTGGTACGATATTAACTAAAGAAAAAGACACTTTGATACTGTGCAATCTAGGAAATATCCTAAGTGTCAAAGACTAGGGTGATAGATAGTATGAGTTATTATATGATTGTTAAGGATAATGTAAAGTCGCCTATTTTTTTGAAGGGCGTTATTCACGAATCATTTGATGAAACAAAATACAATGAGGGAATGGGATATGAATGGAATAAAATCGATTTATGGTTAATTACTAATAATAAAATTGAATTTGACTATTATGAGGGTTTTAATGGTCATATTATCAGTAGTGATTTTATTACATTGATGAATCAAGTAAATACTTTACTAAAGTATGTTACATCAAACCTACAAATTGTTAGTTCAAAGGGAAAATCTAAAGTAAAGAAACCCTATTATTTTATTAAGTACTATAATAGAGAAGATTTCGTTGATTACGAAAAGTCAGAGTTTACAAAAAGAAGTGTGCCAGAAAATAGGGTATTTGACATAAATGTTATGGTTGAAAAATATCAAAGAATTGTTCTACAAGAAAATGATAGAGACGTGTTTTGTTTGAATGACTTAAAATTAGCAAGATATCTATTTTGTTCAGAAAGGTTTAAGCTACTTTGTGAAGAAAAACAAATGAAAGGAATTCAATTTTTAGAATTAGAAGATGTTCCTCAATATTTTTCTTCATAGGATCGGTAATAAATTTTTGTAATTGAATGATTAATTTAAAATGATTCAACACATGTTGAGGGCTAATCCATGATGGCAACTACAGCATTATTAGTGATTATCTAGGAACGATTTTAAAATAAACACCACTTATATTCATATATGGTAATATTATTATAAGTATTTCAAACGTATGTAAAAATGTGGTGTCCGCTTTTTATTATATATGTTTTTTTATTTACTATTATAAAAAAGATAATGAAAAAGAAGTTGATTAAAAGCGAATGAGGAAGTTCTAGGATGATATTACAAAGAATTATTCAGTAGATATCAAAATGTACTTGATAGTTAAGGAGGTAGAGATATCAAAATATTAGAGATTATTGAAAAAATGGAACTAGATAGTAATTGTAAAGTTGTGAAACGGGACACAGATTACATTAGTGAATTGGCTTTACCAAAAGATGTGAAATATTTTTTTAGTAATTATGACTCTTTACATATGTTTTTAGATAAGCCCTACGGAATTAAAATTGTTTCTTCAAATGAGTTTATTCCAACTAGTAAAAGACTTTACCCCGCTGATGATGTTATTTGGGAGGAACTTGAAGGTGATATAAGTAATGAATGGTATCTAATTGCTGAGTCTGAAGAAATAAATCAATATATAAGCATAGATCTAAGCAAGTCACATCTTGGTTATTGCTATGATAGTTTTTTGGAAACCCATGCAACACCGGGGGATAGTCAGATTATTGCTAAAAGCTTTACGGACCTGTTAGAACTTTTATACTCGAGTAAAGGTGAACATTGGTTTTGGTTGGCCGAAAATTTTATGCCCCATGGAGATGCTTATGATGGAAGATAAAAAGAAAAAGGAATAAAGAGATGTATCATTGGTGACTTTAGTGCTTTGATAGAAACAAAGATGAATTTATTAGATTTTATAATACTGTATACAACTCTTTTTCATATGTTTTTAGAATTAGAATTTTTTTACGTTTGCTTTCTTTAAGTAGGAAAGCTTTAGTATAGAAGAAGTTAAAGCTTCTAATAGTGTTCAAAATAAAGTGTTTAAAATTTGCTACCCAAAATATCATGTTCTGTGGTCGTACAACGAAAAAATTTAGAATAATATTGAGGATGATATATATGAGCTACTACCAGTTATATAGCAATTACAGAAGAGATGTATTTTTTTGTTACACCGAAAAGAACACTTTTAATCACTATGATTTAGAAGAGGGGATTGTCTATTCGCTAGATAAGAAACTTCATTATTCAATAGATAAATTAGATTCCTATTTAAACGAATGTGATATCCTGCCAACAATAGGGGGGCTTTTGGTAAGTTTAAAATTCAAGAAGCTAGTAGAGCGATTAGGATCAAATTGTCAGTTTATTCCTGCGGTCATAACGTCTACAAAAAGCGGCGAAAGTAATGAAACATTTTTTGTCATGAATGTGTTAAATCTAGTACCTTGCTTAGATATGGAGAATTCAGAATATAAACCATTATTAAAATCCTTACCAGACGGACCAATCAAACTACTGACTATAAAATATGTTCCCCATTCTTTAGAAGGACATCATATTGTAAGAATGAAAGAATATACAGGAAATATCATTGTTGATGATGTATTTATAAAAGCATGTAAAGTGCAGAGGATTAAAGGAGTAATGTTTGTCAAAGAAGGAAGTACGCAAAGACCAGAATTTGTTGAAATATAGGGTGTTCCTAATAATATTAGTAATTATTATTAGGAGCAAAAACAGTTATAATACAGAATCTTCTTGTTACTGCTTTAATTAAGTTGTCGCAACATATGTAAAGAAATTGTCTTTAGCTTTTTCTTTATATATGTTTTTTTATTGTATATTGAATTATTAAAGTTGTATTTATATTTTTTGTTATTTACTTAACAAAAAGTAATAATATTTCTAGTACATAAATGGTAAAACGAGATTCTAGGTAGACACCTTCAAGTAAGTAGTCAAAAGCGAGACGAGAAGACGTACCTACAATTGGGACGTCAATCACCAGTTACGCAGTATGGTCAACGAGTTAACGGGTGTAATCTTATGGTTACGACGAATTTAGTAACCTTGTGTGGGCCAATCAAGATAGTCGTCAATTTGATTTCTTATACCGCAGTGTCGATGATGTCGGCAATCTATATGAAACAAAAGACAAAAAAGACCGCATCTATGGCGCAGGCAGTAGATTACTAGAAACAAAAGATGCCAAATTCTCCTATGACGAAGAAGGAAATCTCGTAGAGAAAGTCGAACGTAATGGAGATAAATGGAAGTGAGAGTATTATGGCAATGGCATGATGGCCAAGGTCATAAAGCCAGATAATACTGAGGTTTCTTTCAAGTATGACGCACTAGGTAGGCGAATAGAAAAGTGTTCGGGAGTTAGAGCTACCCATTTTGTATGAGATGGCAATACGATTTTGCATGAGTATTTCTCGCAGGATAATTCAGTAGAGAATGCCTCGCAGACAGAAGCCGAAATCGCAGATAATCTAGTGACATGGGTATTCAATGATGGCTTTGTCCCTTCAGCTAAGATAACGAGTGAAGGCAACTACAGCATTATTAGTGATTATCTAGGAACACCTGTCGAAGCCTATGATAAACAAGGTCATAAGGTTTGGTCGGCTGAGCTTGATATGTATGGACGAGTGAACGAGTTTACGGTTGAGAAAGATTTTATTCCGTTTAGGTATCAAGGGCAGTATGATGATATTGAAATAGGCTTGTATTATAACCGATTCCGATACTACGACCCAGAGCAAGGGAATTATACGCAGGTTGACCCGATTGGGCTTGCGGGTGGGAATCCTACGCTTTATGGGTATGTAAGTAATCCGAATGTTTGGATAGATATTCTTGGGCTGTCTTGTACAAAAGAGCTTAAGAAAAATATGAATAGAGCTAACAAAGAACTAGCTAAATCAGAAGGATATATGAAAAGGGCCTGGTATAAAGAGAAAGGTTCAGCTGCACATCATATTGTAGCTGGAGATGATGCAAGGGCACAACCTGCAAGGGATATCTTATCTCATTATAAAATCGATGTAAATTCAGCTGACAATGGTATTTATTTGAAACACATTGATCCTAATAGTAAACAACCTGGCGCATATCATAGGGTGATTCATACAAATAAATATTATGAAGATGTAAACAAACGAATAATCAGTGCTAGTAAAGCGGGAGGAAAATCCGCCGTTGAAAAAGAGTTAGAGCAAATTAGAAATGAATTATTATTTGACAAGAAGGTGTATTAATATTGAATATTTATGAAATTAAAAGTGACCATGATGTTTTTAAATTTTTTGTATTTAAACCAGGAAGTACTTCTAACTATTTAAATTTTGAAGGTCAAAAATTAGGAGATAGTTGGGTTCCTTTAGAGTTAGAAATTTTTGAAGAGAAGGGGAAGAAAAAAGATAAACGATTTGAAGATTTTGATGCTTCTTGCTATTATGATGGTATCTTAATCGTGAATAATAACCTAAAAGTGATATTTGAGAATAATTTTAATAAAAAAATAGAAGTTTTGCCAGTTAATACAGATACAGGACAATATTATTATATAAATGTGATGAATAAAATTAAATCTATTAAAAATGTAGATAAAATGTCTTTAGATGAAATAATGGAAATGGTAAGAAATAACACTTATATATTCGATATCCACATCGTAAAAAATCAAGATATATTTAGAGATACTAAAATGTCAGCAAGTTATTTTGTTACAGAATCTTTTATAAATCTAATGAATAATAATCAAATCAAAGGATTACGTTATGAGAAAGTTGGACATGCAGAATAGTATAAATTGCATTGTTTTTTAATTATGAAACGAAAAAGTATGTAAAATAAAGGGTGTTACTTAATTTTCTATACTCCCTGGTCAATAAGTTTAACAAAAACTATGCACTGAAGAACTATACAATGCAATCAAATTAATTACTATTGTAATTGATGAGATGACAGTAGTTGGAAATCTATAGCAAGAGGATTACATCTGATGGTTAAAACATAATACACGAAAGATAGTATCGACCTGAATGGGGTTAGTAACAAAGGATGCTACCATATTGGCATCTACACTCACGTCAACTGCATATGATCTTTAATGATGAGAAGTGATTTTTAAAATTGATAAGTGGCAATAAATCCTTAAAATAAGGGTCTATTGCCACTTATTTTTAAGCTTGTAATTAAGAAACAAGTATTTACAAAATGTTTCTGTTATAAGATTTAACTTATAAACAAAGACAAGAAGATCTTTCAATTATGACGCACAAAGTAGGTGGAAAGAGAAGTGTTCTAGTGAAAAAACAATGAGATCATGTAGGATGGGAATACTATCCTACATGAATGGGTTGAATGTAGCTATTACTAGTAAACATACATCTTTAAGCACAGATAATAGTAATAATAGTCTTATAACTTGGATTTTCAATGAAGGTACATTTGTTCCTTCTGCAAAAATTACAAGTGAAGGGATTTATAGTATTATTAGTGATTATCTAGGTACACCTTCTGAAGCCTACGATTCTGACGGTAATAAGGTTTGGTCCAATGAGTTAGATATTTATGGTCAATCAAAAGAGTTTACCTGTGACAAGGATTTTATACCATTCCGATATCAAGGGCAATACGACGATGAAGAAACTGGCCTTTACTACAACAGATTTAGATATTACTTACCAATTGAGAGTATGTATACGCAAAAGGATCCAATTTGGCTTAATGGTGGTTTTGTCTTATATGGATATGTACAAGATACAAATAACTCAATAGATATTTTTGGTCTTTCTTGTACTAAAGAGTTAAGAAAAAATATGAACAAAGCTAATCGTGAGTTAAGAAAGAATGAAGGGTACATGAAACGTGCTTGGTATAAATATAAAGGTTCCGCAGCTCATCATATTGTAGCGGGGGATCATTCAAATCCAGATGCTCAAAGAGCTAGTGATATCTTGGAAAGCCTTAAGATTAATGTAAATAGTGCAGATAATGGGATTTATTTAAAACATGTGGATCCAAATAGTATACAACCTGGTGCTTATCATAGAATAATCCATACTAATGATTATTTTAGAAATGTTGCTGATAGGTTGGAAGCAGCTGAACGTTTTGGTGGAGCAAAGGCGAGAGAAGCAGTATTAGCTGAACTGGAGAATATTAGGACTGATTTATTATTTAAAGTCAAAATTTGGTGAAGGGAGTTTTGTTAATGAATGTATATAGATTTGTAAATGATGATGATTTTAAAGATTTAACCTTTTTGGATAAGGATTATGTTCGTCGATTTTCAACTTTTACAGGACAAAAGATTACTCTAGATTGGAATGAAGAGATATTTGGTATTTTAGAAGATAAACTTAATAGAGGGAAATTGTTAGATTTTGATTCACGTTGTTATGGATCTACATTAATAGTAAAAAAGAAATTTGAAAAGCTTTTTATTGATGAATTTTCCGAAATTATAGAAACCTTCTCGATAAAAATCCAAGGTATTTCAGAGGAATATATATATATATATATATATATAAATGTAACAAATGTTGTAACAGCAATTAATTTTGATGGATTAGATATGCAAGAATCTCTTGCAATGTTGCGAGGTGAAAACATCAGATTTAATATAGAAAAAATAGAAAATGAAACTATATTTAGAGATACTAGAATTAATAACTTTTATTTCTGTACACAAAATTTTAAAGATTTTATTAGGAAAAATAGCATTAATGGATTACGTTTTATGAAAGTAGGGACAGGAGAAGATGTATAGTCTCTTTACATCTTTTTTAAATAAGTTATAGATGGGTGGATTTTAATTGTTTGCTCAATGTATTCCTTTTGATGATAATGTGAGAGGTAGAATAGGTGGTAATCCTCCAAAATTGATTGAAGAACAAATACCAGATGATTACAGGTTTTATGCAACTCTAGTTCATTCAGAAAAGGAGGATGTTATGCTTTCTATTATTATCCATAAAGATTTTGATACTTTATTGGAAAATAATATTTATCCTTCAATAGAAGTAAGGGTTATAGAGCATAAATACTCCGAAATTGGAAGCAATCCTGATAAAAGTATTTTAGATTTAGGGATGAACTCAATCAGCGATTATTCGGAAAACCAAGGGAATAATTTTTTGTTTATTAAAGTTTTTGGTGAACCACGTCTTATTCAACCTAAAAGTTATTATTTTGAAGAGTTAGGAAATAAAAATTATTCCTTTTTTCTGCAAATAGAAGAGGAAGGCTATATTGATAATATGGATTATGTGTTTATGTACGGTGCATTATATTTATATAAACATAATGAAACAGGACAGGTCATTGCTGGTTTCTGGCAATGCTCTTAAACAACCTATCTTATATGAAAACGAAGAAAATTAATAACCTACTTTGACAAAAAAAACTTAAAATTTTAAAATTTTAATATAGGAGGTTGTTACAAATGAAGAAAAAAATAAATTTTATTATGGCTTTCTTTTTAATAGCAATGGTCTCACTATATTTTTTTAATGAATACAAGACAAAAAATCTTGTACAAGATTTTTTCGATACAGATTCTTTAGCAGAAGAAACCCATGATATTAGTATAATAGATACTGAGCGCAACGTTAAAACTATCAAGAAAGATAGTACGGTATTCACAAATTTCATAAATTCACTTGAACAACTAGAAATAAAACGAACTAGCTCAAATTTTACTTACACAGGGTTCTCTCTGATTATTTATCACAACAACGATTTGCATGTTATTTATCTCAGTGAAAACGGACTATTAACTTTTAATCACAACAATTATGAAATACAAAATAAACAGGCATTTGACAAATTCTTTGAAATAGTGAAAAGCACCCAATAAAGGGTGCTTTTTTTACAAAGGAATAGAACCACCACTTGATGTAATAACTAAATTCAATAGAAACATAAGTTTTATTATCAATGAAAATTCGTAATAGTTTAGTTATTTGATCATAGCCTTCTTCTGCTACTCGTAAGACTTCATTTTTTTCCCACTCATTCGCACTTGTTAATGCAGATACAAGAAGGGATGGAATAGCTGTATAAGCTGATTTATTAAAAACCTTTTCTAAAGCAGCAGTAGCTAGTCCACCTAGGAATGTTGTTGTTGCTGCCGATGAAACCTTACCGTTCCAATAATTGATGAATGCCTCTTGAGCTCGATGCATATCAGTAACATTTGCTCGAGAAATAGAAGTAGTTACATTGTACTCATAACGTGAATATTTAGCTGTTGCCATAATTAACTTCCTCCATTTTAATAATAGATTTTGTTTTGTTAGCACTAACACTCTATAAAGGGAAATTTTTATTAGATTTACAACTTCTTTTTTTAAAAAATTTATGTATAAGCTCATACATTTTGACTTTATATAACAATAGAATTTATGTATTAGTAACGAGAACAAACTCTTGATAAGAATTTTAAATGCATCAACTTTAGAAAATAACTGAAATGAAGTACTAGAATTTCCTTTAGCAATTGCTGATAAATAAGTGTTAGATTTAAAGCAGGTTCTTTCTGCCAGGATGCAATCCAAATAAAGAAATAGCATTAAAGTGAGGGAGGTAAATAATGGATATATGTAATAATAAAGAAATCGAATTGAAGAGATCAGAGCTATCGAAACACTTTACAGATTATTCAAATGATATTTATCAACATTATCTTAAGTTAAAGAGCACGATTACTAATTGGTCGTATTCTTTAGGTGTTACTGAAGATTTAATGCCATATGAGGAATTAATCCCTTCAGTTATTTCTACGAAAAAAGGGAAGCCTCTCCCAAAACCTAGTAGGGCTAACTTTGAGTCGAAAAATTTAGTTACCTATGGCATGGATCTTGAAGGTAATGTTCTTTTAGAGAGTAGAAAATATAATAAAGATATCGCGAAATTTGGAGAAAACATTAGATATGTAGATTTTATAAACGGCGAAAAAGTAATTGTTAATGCGCATATTTATGAGTCTAATCCTTCTAGCTCTAGATTAACTTCTCTTTGCCATGTTTTTGAGAAAAAAGGGTTAGTGTACTATGTTTCTATTACACCACCCCATAACTGGTATGTTAGAGTGGATTACATGCAAGATAATAAAATCGAAAAAATATCAACATACGCTACAAGTTGGTATAAACAAATGGATTACAGCCTTTATTATGATGACAGCTCCATGTTATCAAAAATAATGATTGATGAGCATTTACATTGGGAAAATCGAAAATAAGTCCTAATAGTTTGCGAGACTAACTACGGTTCCACTTGGAGGAAATAAATGATTTTAAATTTTAAGTCGACACCTTTAATCACTAGAACAGGAAGAAACATTGAGGCATATGAAATCCATAGTCATTTTCAAACTATCATACCTTCAAGAATGATTGAGTTTTGGAAATCGTATAGTGAAGTTTCATTTGAAAACGGAGTAAATATTTATGGCCTTGATATCGCAATTGAAAGAAATAGGTTGTATGAAGTAAGTACTTATGCACCAGAATATATTTTAATAGGGGATGATGGAGGGGGGCAAGGATTGTTTATAAAGAAGAATGGCGACTTAAACGTTTACTATCAAGATTTGGGGGCTTTGTCATTGACATTTTATTCTTTAAATATTGATTTTTTAAGTTGGCTAGAAAATGATCCTGTAATAGATGAAGATAATTGGACTTCAGACGAACTTGATTTGATAGATAAGGTAAAAGTTTATGTTGTCAGAAAACCAATTGAAGCAAATAAATTTATGATGGAAATAAGAAAACTTTTTAATTTGAAACTTTCGATTCGCGATATGAGAGAAAAATTGAATAGTTTACCTTATTTGATGATCCAAGATATCACACTTATGAAGTATGGCCAAACAATTGAGGGTTTAAATCAAAAATACAATTGTTTAGAGGTTCGCAATTCAAAGAATGTTATTTTAATTAGTCCAGAAATAAATTAGCAAGTAAAGATTGAGTTAATATCGAGCAATGTATAAAGTGAAATGATATTAATTTTATGGTAAAATTAGGATGAAATTTCAGGGCATATGTAAAGAAAACGCTAAATAACGCTTTCATTACATATGTTTTTATTTATTAAAAAGGCTTTTGTAATGGGCTTGGAAAGTATTAAAGCGTGTTATGCTCATAGATCGCGTCAAATGAGGCAGCTAATCAAAAAAACGAGGAGATAGAATTATTTATGAAACAACTAGAAAATTCAGTATTAAAATTCATACAGGCAATGGATGAATATCCAAAAGAAGAAGCTCCAGTTAACAAAAATGGTGGAGTACGATATAGGACAAAATTAGCAAATCTTCATGTCGATGAAAAAATCTCTCTTTCTCCGGAATTAATATTCTTTTATCAACATTGTGAAATAATTTGTAAAATCCGTCCTGATGGCTATCAATTAGATTGTACAGATATTGATTTAGGGAATAGCCTACTTTATTTGTATCCAGCAGATAAATTGGTTCGAAGGCAAGAAGGATTTCGATGGATTGGAACCGAAAAAAGAGATAATCCGAATTGGGATCCCAATTGGCTGGTAGTTGCTGATAAGGATGATGATCCAATTGTAGTAGTCATAAACCAAGAAAATTCACCTGTTTTTGCAAGTTATGAAACAAGTCCTTTATTTCCAATTGCAGATTCTTTTTCGGCCTTTCTAGATGCACTTGCGGTGACATTAGAAATAATACATAAAAAATTCAAAGGAGAAATAATGGATGAAGAAACTTTCGATATCTACGATGATTTTATTGATATGTTAAAGTCATCTTTGAGTAGTATTTTGAAAAAAGAGGAATACGCTGATAATTTTATTGATTACTTATATGGTTAATAAATTATAAATAAATTGTCTAATCCATTTTGATAGAAGAAACTAACCAAAATTAATGCACATGTAAGAAGGTTTTTTACATGTGCTTAATATTTATAGTCATTCAGTTAAGTGATGTACTCGGTTCCTAATTTTAAAAGTGTCCGATTTTTAATGCCAAAACACATGTAGTGATTTCATTACATGTGTTTTTTTATTAAAAATAAAAACTGCATGTGGTAAAACTTTTTACATGAGAAACAAAAGGAAATTTATACAAAAATCATGTTTATAAGGAGGGCAGCAGGTTACTTAAGTATTATTTTTTCTAAATTATGTTGAATAATAGGAGGGAAAATAATATGGTTAAAAGAAATAATGGTAATAAGTGTAATTTTGTGTATTTGGTTTAGTAATTACAACATACATGTCTGTCCAGATACAACATCCTGATTGAGGATTATTAGAAACAAAAACTATTGGGATATATAGGCTCATCAAAGTATTCCATAAATCAAAAATTGGATTCGAAAAAATACATAAGCATTCCAAAAAGTGTAGTGAGGTTGATTATAAAGTCCATTGTTTGATACATACGGACAACCTAAAAAGTGAGTTATAAAAAGGCATTGGTATCCAAATTTTCTTGTTGTGCCGACAAGGATGAAGTCCCAATTGTAAGTGTAACAAACAAAGAGAATAGCATTGTTAATAAAGGAAGTGAATTATTTTGAATAATACGTTATTAAATATTGAGGAAATAAGGATAATTTTAGATAGAGATTTTATTCCTTTAGAGTCCTTTGTTACAGGGTTAAGATTAAAGAAACAAGTTGAAATGGAAACAAATGTTGAGCAGATAGAGCGGAGACTTAAGGTGAAACTCCCTGTTGATTTTGTTAATTTAATTTTAAATTACGATTTTGGGGATTTTAGTATTTTAGGTGTACATTTTGGTAGTAATACAAATTATATAGATAAGCTAATAAGTTACCATGAACATTTATCTAATGAAGAAATAAAGAATTTTTCCAATCAATTTATAACTATAGCTATGGGAGATTACTTTACATTTATTATGGATGTTAATTGTGGGAGTATTTACGTTTATGGCTCAGAGACATCATTTAATAAAAAAATAAAAGTGGCTGAAACTTTCACAAAACTAATTCAAACATTAGGAACAGCGTATTTTCATAGTTCTCAAAACACCCAAACTGAGTTTTTAGATATTGTAATAAAGAAATTTGACGAAGAATGCATAAACTTTTGGAAAGAAATCATTAATTAAACACTATGTTAAGCAGTTGTGGCAGTAACTAAAAGTAGAGATTTTTTTCATATTCCACTACTAGAAGATGAGGATGGTTGTACATATACAACATCTATTGGAGCAAAAGATAGAAGGATAGACTATTCCGAGGAATTCGAGAATTTTCTTCTATTTCATATCCCTTTTGCAGATAATGATTTTTGGATTGATATTCAAACAGGTGAAACCAAATATATAGATTATGAAGAAAGTTACGATCCTGATGATGATGCAATTTTTGTAAATGATGAAGAAATGAAAACATTATGCAAGTACCTTCCTATTGCGAAATCGAAAGTGAATTTTGCCCCAATTGAGCAACGAATTATAGAAAACGTGAAAAAAATTATGTGTATCTTGAAAATCCAGGTGAAAATAAAGCAAAAGTAATTCTAGCATTAAAAAAAGAAACAGGACTTTCATTTGAGGAAATACGAAACCGATTAGATAGTAATAAGTTTCTAATAGCTGAGCGGTATGGTGAAAATACTAAAGTTTTAGCTGATTATTTTATTTCTGTGGGGGCGATTGTAAAAATAGAACAAAAGTAAAATATATTAGCACATTCAACTTTAAACGATTGGGGTAACATTATGAAATACTTTATGTTAGTCAATGATAGAGATATTTCTCCCATTTATTTAGATGGGGTTTTGCACGAAAGCTTTACTGAAGATAAATATGCAGAAGGAATGAACTATGAATGGAATCGACCATTTATTGAACAAGTGAAGTTTCCAAAAGATCTTTGGTTAATAACGAGAAGCAAAGTTCAATTTGATTATTATGAAAATTTCTTCGGTCATATAATTTCTGGGGAGTTTTTATCTTCAATGGAACAAGTGAATGCATTACAGGATTATGTTATAGCTAATTTGGAAGTGGTGAGTACTAAAGGTAAACCAAAAGTAAATGGTTTATTTTTCTTTATAAAATGTATTAGACGACAATCATTAGTAGATTATGAAAGCTCTAAGTTTCTTACAAGAAAAGTGCCAAGCAATGCAAAATTAAAAGTTGATGGAAGTTTTGTTGATAAGTATATAAATTTGGTGTTAAAAGACACTGATTGTGATGTATTTCAATTAAATGATTTAAAACTGGGAAGATACTTGTTTTGTTCGCAAAGATTTAAATCATTGTGTGAAGAGGATGCTATTAAAGGTATTCAATTTATAGATTTAGAGTCAGTGCCTAACTATCTACAATCTATAGTGTAAGTAAGGAAAATATTCTATTAACGACATCATTTGTAAGGGGGAAATACCCATTGAAAAATAAAAATGAAATATTAATAGAACGAAAAGAAAGTATTATATATCAGTTAGACAGGAATTTGGATTTTGGTAATGGATGGATTGGTGGAAATGCGCCAGCTTTTTTTGATGATAAAAGTGACCTACTTAGTAAAAGTGGAAAGGATTATCAATTCTATCTGTGCTTTGTAAATCCTCTAGATAAAAATAACATGATATCTATCTTTATACCAAGTGAATATGAAAATCGTGTTTCAAACAATATTTATCCAAACTGTTCATTGTATATGTTTGAGCATCCGATTTCGAAAGAAAGTTTGGATTCAACTTATACTGAAGTTGGAATAGTTAAACACTATATTTCAGAAGGAATCATGGTTAGTGAAGAACAAGCATTTGAAACACCTTTTTTTATTAAATTTGGAGGTAAACCCTTTCATATCCAAGAGGAGAAGTACTATTACACAGAATTAAGAAAAGATGGATATAGTTTTTTCTGTCAAATTGACGAGGATGGTTATCCAGGTGGATTATTCCATTCAAGCACAAGCTTACCGTTTGGCTTTGGGGCTGTATATTTGTATGCAAACATAATAGAGGATTCTATTAAAAATCCCATAGTAGGATACTGGCAATATTCTTAGGGAAGGTGTTAATAATGGCAGAGAGAAGTTTAAATAGAAAAGAGCTCATAGAATTGGTAACTAAGATAATGAATGCTGAAGGTAAGAATGAAGAGGAAAATAATCAGTTATTAGTAAGGCTTCTTGATAACGTACTGGATCCAGAAGTAGCTAATTACATTTTCTACGATGATTTACTCCCAGAAGAAGTAGTTGATAAAGTATTGAGTTATAAGCCCATTCAATTATAAGGCTATTCATTGAAATGTCAGGATTTTTTTTTAGAAGAAAATCCTAAAATGTGATTCGTGCAATTTAAAAGGAAGTGACTTTACTAAATATTCTTATCAAATAGTAGAAAGAGGAAGATATGGTGGAAAAAATTTTGGATACTGCAAGTTACGGAATTTGTTTATTTTCCTTAGACGTATTAGGAGATTTTTTGAAAAAAGAAAAAGTGAGGTCGAAAAAACTTTTAAAAAATTTTCAGGATAATCATAAACGTTATTTAACTTCCCTAGCAGAAGGGATTTGGATTCCTGTCTTACCAATAGATTCTATTGAATACGTAATCAAAGTTGAAAATTTTAATCAGTCGTTTGACAATGAATGGGATGAAAAACTAGTCCATCATAGCTTCAATATTGAAATTAAAGATTCTTTATGGATTGTTGATATTGGTTCGTTTTATACATTCGATAATAATAAATATTTAGATCAAGATAAAGTATCATATCAAACGTTAGATGGAGAGACATTGTATTCTGGATTTAAATATAAAGTTTCTTCTGGGAAATATTTAGTATCCATAAAGGGCTATGCACGTAAGAAAAGATTAGAATATCCTCATCCGAATTTTGGGTATTTATTTACACTTGTTAAAGTAAGTTTAATGATCCACGTGAAGATGAAATATATAACTTTAATGTGGCGAATATGGATTAATTCTTGCAAAAAACCTATTTTAGCATTTTAAAAGCATAGCAGCAAGAATCCTAATAATTGGAGATTTTTGCGACACATTTCTGTAGAATATTTATTCATGTTTTCAATGTTATGGGCAGGTTAAATTGGCAAAATATTATTCAATACGTTAGAGATAGGGGTAAATATTTTGAATAATTTTATGATTTTAAATGACAAACTTACGTCACCTACTTTCTTAGATGGGGTAATACATGAACATTTTGATGAAACAAAGTATTACGAAGGAATGGGTTATAATTGGAATCGTCATTTTTTTAACAAAGATGAATTTCCTAAAGAGTTGTGGCTGATAACAACAAGTAAAATTGAATTTGACTATTATGAAAGTTTTTTAGGTCATATTGTTGAAGAACAGTTCTTAAATCTAATGGTTGAGTCGAAATCGCAACAAGAGTACGTCTTAGCAAAACTAAATATAGTTAACACCAAGGGAAAGGCAAAAGTAAAGAAAAACAAAAACTATTATTTTATTAAATATTACGATGGTATTTCATTAGTGGATTATGAGAGATCGGAGTTTATCTCTAGAGATGTACCTAAAAATAAAATTTTTAAATCGGAAGGTTCCTTTGTTGAAAAATATCAGAAAATAGTTTTCAAAAATACTGATTTTGATGTCTTTCGTTTAAAAGATCTAAGATTAAGTTCATACATATTTTGTTCAGAAAAATTTAAGCAACAATGCATTGCACTAAAATTAAAAGGTTTGAAATTTATTGAATTAAATGACGTGGCAAAACATATTAACGCTCATTTGGCAACAAATATAGAAAAAAGAGAACGGGTGATAATTGGAACTCCTCTGAGTTAGAAATGTTCAGAGAGAAAGGAAAGAAGGAGGAATTTGATGCACCTTGTTATACGTGGTGTTCTAGAAAAAGTACAAGGTGGGAATACGTTACAATCTAAACTGACAGGACAAGACTACATTGTTAAGGGGGGGTTACAAGATGAGTTATTTTAGATTATTGACATCGTATGAACGAGATGTATATTTCTTTTTTTCTGATGAAAATCCATACAATCGATTTGATTTGGAAAAAGGTATGTCTTATGCTCAGAATGAAAAATTACGTTACGTGGTCGATAGGTTTGATTCTTATTTAGATAAGTATGATATTTTACCAACAGTGGGTGGCAAGTTAGTAAGCGCAAAGCTAAAAAAGCTAATAGAAAGCTTAGGTTCAGATTGTGAGTTTATTCCTGCAATTATCAAATCTACAGAAACGGGAGAAATAAACGATTCCTTTTTTGTTATGAATGTATTAAATGTAATTCCTTGTTTAGACTATAAAAAGTCAGATTACGAACCATTAGTTAAATCTATACCTAATGGGCCAATTAGTTTAAATTATATTGCTCTTATTCCAGAATCCCTAAATAGCTATCATGTCGTAAGAATGAAAGAATCAAAAGAAGAGATAGTAGTAGATAGAGTTTTCGTGGATGCGTGCAAAAAAGAAAAAATTAAAGGTGTCTTGTTAGTTAAAGAAGGAAATGTACGTAGTCCAGAATTTGTTGAACTTAGATAACAATGAGGCTGATGTGTATAAATCTTCATATGGAACACATTACTTCAGTAAATTGTAGTAAATTTGATTTTTTTTCATACTTAAAAGAGTAGCATCAAACTTTCATAATCAAAATCAAAGGAGGAACCATTGTGAAAAAACTTGATTCGGAATTCAAATATTTATCGGATATGTACGAAGATTCTTATTATCCATCGTTTTTAGTAGATAAAATTAAATCAAACATTATTAAAGTAGTTCATTTTATTGAAGATGGCAATCATTCGGTTGAGGAGGTTCAGGAAAAGTTAGATGAAATGACTGTAGCAATCAATGAACTACAGGATGAGTTTTATCAAAATGATAGTGAAATTGAAACTGTTGCACGAGATTCTATCGCAATAACCGTAGAAGAAATTTTACAATATTTTGAGGTTGATATAGATATTGAAGAAGCTTTAAGAGAAAGAGATTGGTGAAAAACTTATAAATTCCATTGTTAGAAATAATTTGATCAACCGATATACTTGTAGGTATATGAAGGGGGTGCTATGTTGGATAACATTTTAACTGTCTCAAGTTATGGTATTTGTTTATTTTCTTTAGATATATTAAAAGACTTTTTAATCAAAGAAAAAGTTAGGTCAAAAAGGATATTAAAGAATTTTCAAGATAATCATAATCGATATTTAAATGCACTTACTGAGGGTGTTTGGACCCCTTTTGTCCTAATTAATTCTATAAAATATGTTATCAAACTTGGTAACTATAAAGAGTCGTTTGGCGATGAATGGGAAGAAAAATTTGTTTATCATGGCTTCAATATTGAAGTAAAGGATTCATTATGGATTGGTAGTATAGGTTTATTTTATGATTTCGACATTAACAAATTTTTAGGGAATGATGACGTTTCATATCAAACGTTAGATGGAATAACCTTATATTCTGGTTTTAAATATGAGGTTCCCACTGGTAAATACTTAGTGTCTATAAAGGGCTATGCACGTAGAAAGAAATTAGATTATCCTAATGCAAATTTTGGTTATTTATTTACTCTTGATAAAGTGAATGATTTTGAAGGTTTTAATGATCCGCGTGAAGATGGAAAATATAACTTTAATGTGGCGAATATGCATGTTTAAGGGTAGCACCTCTATCTCGGGTGTATTTAAACCTTAGCTTTATAGCAACGAGTCATAAAAACTGAGTATTTATCCAGATATAGGGGTGAACCATAGTTTATGAAAGAATTTTTTGATGCGTTTGGAAAAAGATTGGTCAAGGCAGTCAGAAACGACTTTAAAAAATTGTCAAAAAATATTGGGGACGAGAGAATATATGCTGTTTGTTTGGTAACTGACAGTAATGCTATGACACTATTTTTAGCGATAAATACATATGAAAAGGTTGAAACAAAATATCAAAAATACCTGCAGGGAAAGTCAGTGCAGTTAAAAGACGAAATTTTATACAAAACTGTTAAATGGATTCCTGCTGAATGGGAATATGATGATAGTGATCTTGAGCAGAGCGAGATAGAATTAGTTTCAGACTATTTGGCTGAGAAAAGAGAGGCTATTGAAGAAAGTAACTTTATGCAGTTTGAAGAGAAACTTTATGAAACAATGACTGAAACATTACTTACATTACAAGATGAAAGATGGTTTTGTTCCAAACATGACGACATAACAGTGTTTATTTCTATTTCTGATGATGACAGAGCAGAAATGGTTGAGAATTATTCTGCTGGTTTGTTGAACTCAGAAAATATAAAAAATAAATTTGTGAGTAGATGGAATTGAAGGAGAAATGGAAAAGTTAATTTCCACTGTTTCGTAAATCTAGAGCTTCAATGATAATTATGACTGAAATTTTTGATAAGGATAAAATAATTTTTTCTTTGAAAGAAGGAATAATCAATGAAATTTTCTTTTATTAAAAATAATACTAACCTTCAGTTTACCCCAATAAATAGTGGTGAAGTTGAACAAGTGGAAGAGGACCTAGACATTGCATTTCCAAATGAACTAAAGGTTTTTTTGAAGGAGATTGGTTATGGTTCATTTATAGGTGAAGAAGAACTAGACGAAAATTGTATATTAAGTCCATCTTTGATTAGAGATTTTCGTTTAAGAAAAGGCTATTTTGAGACTTATCCAAATTACGATGAAAAAAATAAATTAATCTTCTTTATTGGATGGGAATCAGTGCCTTTTTCAATTGAATTAACAGAAGAAGAACATAGTCCTATTTATAATAACCAAAAACAGGTTGCAAATTCTCTTGAAGAATTTCTATTGAATATTAGTGAAGTTCCCGAATACTACCAGCCTGATTAGTATATAGGTTTCTACATCATTAAATTTTTTTAAGTAAATAAGAAAACTTAAAGGAAATTAATCCACTTTGTACATTTTAATGTTTTTGACTGAAGAGGGGCTCCTACTAAACAGATTGCATAATATCTTCGTTTAGTAGGGGGTCCCTCTAACTAATGCTAAAGAATTTGTTGAAAAGCGAACCTAGTGAATGAAATATCAATATATTACTATTTAGTAATGTTTAATAAGGAGTATTTACACCTTTTAGAAATATTCAATAAAACGAAAGAAATTATTGAAATATGACCGATATACATAATAGATGTATGAAGGAGGTATAAAATTGAATAAAAAATTATTTATCACAGTAGCAGCTATTCCTGCAGTTCTTATTGTCCCAACAATTGCGGGAGCGGCGGAATCAGAAGTGACAGTGACAGGTCAAAATATGGTGAATGAAGTTTTAAAAGCTTCAATAGAAAATTTACCAGCCAATACAATTGTTAAAGGTTACCAATGGTATTATGTTGAAAAGACTTCGGGCGAAAATGGAACGACAAATGTTACGAATAAACCGATTTCTGGTGCAACTACTTCATCATTCACAGTACCAGTAGATGCTGCAGGGAAAACAATTTTTGTAGAAGCAATCACAACGACAGATAATAGATATAAAAGTGCAACACGAACTATAAATACACTACAACTTGCGATTACAAAACCAGAATTCTTAATTGCTTCAAAATATATCGTACCTGGCGAAGAAGTAAAAGTGACAGTCGATGTTACTGATAGTGCAGGAGCAAAATTACAAAGTAGTCAAATTACATATAGCTACCAATGGTTTTATAAAGTTGGTGATTCTTTCACAATTATTGATGGAGCAACTAGCGGTACATATACAGTTCCAAAAAATGCATTAGAAGAAAATATAAAAGATATTATGGTTAGGGTAAAAGCAAAAGTTGGTCCTGCAATTGTAGAATCAGATTTTTCTGATGAGATTACTGTATCCAATGAACCAACTAACACAATGATTAATGAGATTAAAACGTTGCTTAAAAATGACCATCAATATAATATCTCAAGTCTAGCTTCATTTAAAGCGGATGTTACAGCGTTAGAGGCGAAGTACCAGGCCTTAACAGCACCTGCAAAGGCCAATGTGACAAATTATGATGTTTTAAAGCGAGCTATAGCTGATATAGAGACATTGAGTAAGTTAAATGAGAAAGTAGATAAAGTGAGTGAGGTTGAAGAAAAGAACCTATCACAATATTTAAAAGAAATTGAAGAGGCTTATGATAAGTTGGATTTATTACAACGCAGCTTAGATATCAATGATGCTTTATATAATAGTATTAAAACTATATTGAAAAATCCAACTGATATCGATGAATTTAAGGAAGTTAGACGATTAAATCAGGAAATTGTGGCATTATTAGCATATGAAAATTCCCTTGTGAAATATGTACCAACTAACATTAAAGCATTACAAACAGCAGTGGAAGCAATAGAAAAAGATATAGCCAAATTATCTCAAAATTATCGTTCAGCTGTTCAAAATCAAACCATTTTAAGTGATGCGAAGCAGGATATTAAAAAGGTTGAGCAATTTATTAAACTATTTGATAAGCTGTCACCCAATAATACACCTAGCAAGCAAGTGACGACAGCAAAATCAATACGTACAGCTTATGAAAAGCTAACATATAAACAATTACAGTTAGTACCAGCCAATTATGTCACGACATTACTTGAAGCGGAAAACGCAGAAGACAGTCAAATTGATAGATTAAATGCAGAAATCGACACCTACGTTGGTGATGCAGAAGACATGTACCCAATCGATCCGTCCGTACATTCTTGGCAAAGTCATGTTACGAATGTAAACCGAATTATTAATGAATATAAAGGGCTAACGAAAACTTCTGCTGCAAAAATTATTGGTTATGACCGCATTGTTACGTTGCAGAAGGATTTAAAAACAGCTGAAAAAGTAATAAAAGAAATGGATGCTTATAAAAAGCTTTCCGAAGTTTCTGGTGTTGCCGAAAACAAGCTTAATTCAAGCTATACTAGTACGTTGAAAGCTTATAATAAGTTAACTAGCTTGCAACAATCACTCGTTTATAGTGCAGATGATTTTTTATTAAATTCGCCTAATGTTACGGTTGATGGAAATGGTAAGGTGCCTGCTGATAAGGATGCTGCAGAAGCTTTAAAAGCAAACGTTGCAAAGCTTGCTGACGTTACAAGCTTTACATTTGCCCAATTTGAATCGGCTGTCAATGCAGCGACAGTGACATATAAGAGTCTATCTTCGCCAGCACGAAAGTATGTCACAAACTATTATTTATTAACTGCTGCTAGCAAAGATCTTTCTGGAGTTAAGTCATTCCATAAAAAAGTTCAAACAGCACGAGAAGAAACAGATGTTACAAAACAAGCAAAAAAAATTCAAACCGTACAAACTGCTTACGCTAAACTCCCTGCCAATCAGCAGCATTTAGCGAAACAGCAATACGAAGATTTACTTAACAATCGCTTAGTGGATGGTAATGCACCAGACATAGTTGCTTTGAATAATACAATTGCGACTATTATCTCAAATGATATGTATACCGTTACAAAAGAGAAAATAATGGAGCTTTCCGCACAATATAATAAGTTAAGCGCTAATGATAAAAAACGTATTACGAATGCTTCTATTTTAACTGCGGCAGTTTCTGACGTGAAAAAGGTTGATACCTTCCTAAAGCAGTATGAAAAATCATTTATTAGTAATCCAACAACAGTGATTAAAGCTTTTGCAAAGCTATCTTCCAAACAAATGAGTTTAGTTAGCTCAGAGATCCGACAAGCTATTATTGAGAAGGAACAAGGACAGCAGCAATCGAATGAAATTGCTTTGAAATTAATTGAATCCATTAATTCGTTGCTTATTCAAGGCGAATATATTGATGATTTAGAAACGAAAGTAAAAGAAATTCGTGCAACATATGACGCTCTAGGTACTTCTGAAAAAAGTATTGTGAAAAATTATTCAAAACTGACACAAGCAGAGAGTGACTTGAAAAAAGTTGCAGATGTTCATGCGCTCTATGTACCTGCTACAGAAGGCAACGAAGCGGCTCGTAAAGCATGGCAAAATGCCTATGCCAAGCTTTCAAAGAAATTAGAAATCCTTTATAATAAAATGTATACAACTGATAAATAATAACAATGTCCCCGAATAATTTTCTATTATTCGGGGTTTTCGTATAGTTGAAAATCTGCTGAATAAATGAAAAATATCGCTTTCATTTGTCCAGACAATCTAATTTTCGCTATACTATTTACAGTTAATTGATTAAAAAAGTGAGAATTCCTTAAAAAACAGTGCAGTTTGATAATAGAAGGTAGGAAGTTATGATGTATAAAATAGGTGTTGTTGGACCGATTAAATCTGTTGAAAAAATCATCGAAATGGCACAGGAAATAGAACAGGATATGGAGTTTATTCCATATATTTATGGCGTTGCTTCAGAAACAAGGCACATTGTGGAGACGCATAATCAAGATGTTGATTTTTGGCTATTTTCAGGATACATACCTTATACAATTGCGAATCAGTCAAGTATTTCAAAGGATAAGCTTGCGCATATTATTTTTTCTGAGGCAGCCATCTATAAAGGCTTTTTAGAGCAAACTTATAAAATGAAGAAATTTATTGAGCGTGTAAGTATAGATATTATCCCTTCCCCTGCACAAATGGCATCAGAAGGATTAGCAGAAATTGAAAAAAGCGTGAAGAAAATGTATGTAAAAGAATTTGATGTCGCCATTGATCCAAAGGAATTATTTAATTTCCATTATGAGCTTTGGAAGGATGGTAAAGTTGATTTTGTCATTACGTGTTATCCATCGGTAGATGAGCAATTAAAAAAAATGGGTGTTCCTTCGCATTGGGTTTCGCCAACAAAGACCGAGATTTATCATACAGTACAGTTATTCACTGAAAAAATCAAAACGTCGTATTATAAAGAAACGCAAATTGGTGCAGTGATGCTCGAAATTAAAGACTTCGATTCATTGAAGGAACGAATGAAACAAGGGTATCGTATACAGTATCTAGAATTACGGATGAAGGAAAATTTTCTGCAATTATGTGAACAAATTGATGGCTCCTTAATTGAAGAAGGGAATGGAAGGTATACGATTTTTAGTACGAGGGGTGCAATTGAAGGGCACATACAATTCATCACTGAAAAAATGTATCAATTATCTATTGAATTGGATGCCAAGGTTACAGCGGGCATAGGTTTTGCGCAAACTGTCTTTAATGCGGAATTAAATGCACACCGCGCTGTCCGACAGACGAAAGTCAATGATTCCATCGATGTTGTGATGATTCAAGAAGATGGTACTATTATCGAATCTGTCGGAAATACAGAACAGCTCACTTATTCTTATCGAGCCGATGATCCTGAAATACTCGAAAAATTAAAAAGAGGTGGAGTCGGTATTAAAACCTATACAAAAATATTGGCTCTCGTCCAGAAAATGCGATGGAAGCATTTCACAACAAAAGATTTAGCTACCCAGCTTCAAATGAGTGAACGAAATGCACAGCGTATCGTTGCTGATTTATGTAATGTCGGTTTAGCAAAAATGTGCGGTGAGGAATTACAGCATACACGTGGTAGACCAATTAAAATCTATCAGCTTGTGTTGCAACATTCGACTAATTAAAATGAACAATGTCCCAAACCAATTATTGGTTTTTGGGGCATTTTTTATTTTGTGAGTAGAAAATAGAAGCGTAATTACCATTAAAAAATTTCAACTAGTTTTATAAACAGGGATTAATCTAAAAATGCAGGAACATCAACGATTTTTTTGTTTCGACCAACATATTTGGAAGCTATTTCCCCTCGACTATCTATTAAAAATTTTCAAAAAAATATTGTCATATTTAAATAATTTGATTATTATACGAATATATAACGAAATTGTCGTTATATAAAGGGGATATTTATTTACTAGATAGGGAGAGGTGGAAAAGTAGTGATAGTTGTAAAAAATGGTAGTATGGGAAATTTTAAAAAATTACTCACCTTTGCCTATACTATCAATTGCAGCATTATTGGTGATAGACGTTTCATGAAACATGGGAGGGATATGGATGACAGCAAATGAAATGACAAAAAAATCTAGAAATATAATTCTTGCACTATTATTTTTAGGATGGTCGTTAGGGAATTTAGATCGTTACATTATGAACTATGCAGTTGTAGCAATTACAGGAGATTTAAGCTTAGATGCGTCTTCTACAGGTATTATTTTAAGCGCTTTCTTTCTAGGCTATGCCATTATGCAAATTCCTGGTGGATGGTTAGCAGATAAATTTGGAGCGAAACGAATTTTATTAATAGCAGTTATTATGTGGTCCATCTTTACGGGCTTAACTGCGGTAGCGTGGTCTTTAGCAGCAATGATTGTCATTCGTTTTTTATTCGGAATTGGTGAAGGTGGGTTCCAGCCTTCTAGCTCAAAAATTATTGCAACCGTTTTCCCTAAAGAAGAAAGAGGAAGAGCAATGTCGATTATGCTTACCTCTGGAGGAATTGTATCGCTAATCGTTCCTCTACTTTCGGCTTATTTATTAGGAACGATTGGCTGGCGTATGATGTTCATTATTATCGGGTTAATAGGCGCAATTATCGCCATTTTGTACTGGAAATATATTAAACTTCCACAAGAGCAAACCGAATCAACAGGTAATGTTGGTGAAGGAAAAGTCACTACTAAAGTTAGCTTCAAGGAGCTATTTAAGACGCCACTTATGTGGAATTTAATTATCGCTTATTTTTGTATTTATGCAGTGAACTGGGGATTAGTATCATGGATTCCAACGTATCTACAAAAAAATCGTGGTCTTGATTTAATGTCAATCGGCTGGGCACAAACAATACCAGCAATTACAACAATTATTGGTGTTTATGGTAGTGGTTATATTATTGATAAGCTACCACGCGGGATGGACAAAATTTTAGGTGCAATTTCTTGTGCAGTGATTGGGATTTTATTGTATTTAATGTTTACAGCAGAATCTGTGACATTATTTATCGGTTATCAAACAGTTGTTTCGATCTTTATTGCATTTGTTATTACATTACTACCTGCCATTGTCTTAAAAAAGTTACCATCATCTATTACAGGTTCAGCAATGGGGATTGCCAATACTGGCGGTCAATTAGCAGGGTTTGTAACACCAATGGCTATCGGCTTTATGGTCGATGCGTTTGATGGTTCTTTTGACGCAGCCTTTTGGATGCTAATAGCATTTGCGGGTATTTGTATTATTTCATTACTAACATTAAATGATCAAAAAGGAAAACTATTAAATTTATAAACGTCATTGGAGGAGAAAATATGAGTATTTATGAAAAAATATCTTCGTTAATTGAAGCAAAAAGTGAAGCAAGTGTAGCATTAAGTAATACAATTTGGGCGGTGCCTGAACTGCACTTTCAAGAGAAAAAATCGGTTCAGTATATGAAAGCAGCATTAGAAAAAGAGGGCTTTGCGACAGAAGTTGGCGTTGCTGGGCTTGAAACGGCACTCGTAGGAACATTCGGTTCTGGAAAGCCTGTTATTGCTTTTTTAGGTGAGTATGATGCACTTCCTGGCTTGAGTCAAAAGGGTGGTGCTACCCATTATGAACCATTAGAGAATGGAGGAAGTGGTCATGGTTGTGGACATAACTTATTAGGAACAGGCGCATTTGCTGCTGCTGTTGCGGTGAAGGATTACTTAGAACAACATAATCAGTCGGCGACGATTCGATTCTATGGTTGTCCAGCTGAGGAAAATGGTTCAGGGAAAGCTTATATGGCGAAGGCGGGTATTTTTGATGATGTCGATATTGCAATATCTTGGCACCCAGGCACATTTACATCGGTCATGACTTGTAGCTCTCTAGCAAACTATGCAGTAACTTTTAAGTTTACTGGGAAGAGTGCACATGCTGCCGCTGCACCACATCTTGGCAGAAGTGCGTTAGATGCTGTTGAGCTCATGAATGTTGGGGTAAACTATTTACGCGAACACATTATTCCAGAGGCGCGCTTGCATTATGCGGTTACAGATTCGGGCGGAACATCTCCGAATGTTGTCCAACCATATGCGGAAGTAACTTACTTAGTAAGAGCACCTAAAAAACAACAAGTACAAGAGATATATCAACGTGTTGAAAATATTGCGAAAGGTGCAACGTTGATGACGGGAACTTCGGTGGAGATTGCCTTTGAGGGAGCTGCATCCAATCTTATTCCAAACAAAACACTGTATGACGCAATGCAAAAACAAATACTTGAAATTGGGATGCCAACTTATACAATAGAAGATGAGCAGCATGCACAAGCTATTTTTAATACGTTTAGCCCTGAAATTCAAGCTTCCTCTTTCGTTGGTCTAAAAAAAGAGGATGCGATGCAATTAAAAGATAAAGTAATTGCTGATCACATTCCAAGTGTGCTGCCTGAATTTATTATGGGCGGATCAACAGATGTAGGAGATGTTAGCTGGATTGTTCCAACTGTTCAATGTACAACTGTTTGTATGGCACTCGGTACACCGCTTCATACTTGGCAGGTTGTATCACAGGGCGTCATGCCGATTGCACACAAAGGAATGCTACAGGCTGCCAACATTATGGCTTGCATGGCAGTTGAATTAATAAATAATCCTACGCTTATTGCAGAAGCTAAAAAAGAATGGAAGGAACGTCTAGATGGGGAAACTTATGTGTCATTAATCCCAGAAGGAACAATGCCTCCAAAGCGTTAAATGAAAAAGGAGTCTTCGTAGATGAACTATGAGGGCTCTATTTTTCCCTAGTTAGAAAAAATGATGGCATTCATCTAAGAGAGGAGAATAGTATAATGCTTACCAATCATACTAACAACGATTACGATAATCCGCATCAACTTCTTGTAGCTGAGTGGGTAAAGGAGTTTCGACCATTTGCACAAGAGGGTAAATGTGCAAGCTATATTCCAGCATTGGCTCAAAAAGATCCTCATCAATTGGCCATTTCAATTATCGGACCAAATAATGACGAAATCAATGGAGGGGAGACAACTGAACTTTTTACGCTTCAAAGTGTTTCGAAAGTTGTAACATTTATTTTAGCGTGTATGGATCGAGGGTTGCCTTATGTGTTAGAGCGTGTAGATGTGGAGCCTACAGGTGATACTTTCAATTCAATTATTCGTTTGGAAAGTCATCAGCCTGGAAAACCGTTTAATCCGATGATTAATGCAGGAGCCATTACAGTTTCCTCGATGCTTGCGGGTAATTCCCCACAGGAGAAAGTTTCAAAAATCCTCTATTTTTTAGAGAAAATTGTTGGGAAGAAATTAAAGGTAAATGAAGAAGTTTTTCAATCTGAATGGCACACCGCCAATCGCAATCGGTCATTAGCGTATTATTTAATGGATTCGGGCTTTTTAGATTGCCCTGTAGAAGAGGCATTGGAAGTGTATTTGAAGCAATGTGCAATTGAAGTAAATGTTTCGGATTTAGCGATGATCGGTTTAATCATTGCCAATGATGGCTATCATCCACTATTACAAACACAGCTGTTTCCTAAGCAGGTGGCAAAACTAGCGAAGGCATTGATGGTGACATGCGGTATGTATAATGCATCAGGTAAATTCGCTGCATTTATTGGATTACCCGCTAAAAGCGGTGTCTCGGGCGCCATTGTTGCGGCAGTTCCAAGTCACGCAAGCTTAGGTTCACCTTTCCCTGCAGGTTGTGGTATTGGCATTTATGGACCTGCTATAGATGAAATCGGCAATAGTGTCGCAGGAGTAAAATTACTAAAGCATGTGGCAGCTGAGTGGGATATGAATATTTTTTAATGATAAAAGACTGTAGGTTAGCATGAAGCCTTATCTACAGTCTTTTTTTATAAAATTTAAAAGGAAAGGACTACTGCCATTGATTTCCGCTACGTTCGGGCGCTTTCTGCGGGCACACAAGTAAGCCGCAAGAGTCTATTTTTTGAAAATAGCTTTAATTGATTAACAATAGAAATGAATTGCCATGCTTTTAGTTGTACTAGAGGGATGGTACTTTTAAAGAAGTCTTGTTTGATCAATGACTTTTTTTGTAGTGTTTCATTGAGTTATGCCAAACTTGATTTGAATGCGTGCGGAGTGAAAGTTTTCACTAAAAAGCACCAGAATTGAAACATAGTTTCACAATCTACTAAAAGGCTATTATATTAATTTAAACATCCACCTGCTGCGGAGGCTCCTAACCACACTGCTCCAATAGCAGCACCGAGAGCCCATCCTACTGGACCGCTAACACCTGCAAGTGTCATAAGTCCTGTAAATGCTGTTGTATGTGCTGTAGCTGCAAGAGCGGCTGCCCCACATCCACTAATTCTTGCCATCACAACAGTTGTATTTGCTTGATTTAGCATATCATCCTTCAGCTTTTTACCTTCTGGACTAGCGATAACTTGATTTAGTTTTTCCATGGTTTGAACCAATTCATTAAAATAATAATCACCGATTCGTGCTTTTAATTCTTGCTCTCTTTCAATGAAAACTTTTTCGCTAATTTCATCTAGTTTTAAATATTCAGTAACTATATAACTTACATCGTCTAATGTTAAATTTGTAGCTACTGCAGTATTGTGTGGCAAAATTATTATACTAAACATTAATAGTAAAGTAGTTAATATAAAAGATAGTTTTTTCTTCAACATTAAAATCTCTCCTATTCATGAAATAATTTTACTCAAATTAATACTCACTACAAAATGAATGGACTTTAAATATGAAACTTATAAACACCCTTTAATATTTACTGTATTTTTTCCTTTTCAGACAATAAAGACATACATAGATTGATAATAAAACCGATGATCATTAATATTTGTAGTAATGGCCATGTTATTCTTGCTTGGACTAAGCTTATTATGAAAAATACAATGACAACACTAAGTAATGTAATCAATAGATTTTTCATTTTCATTGTCTTTACCCCTTTGTATTAATAGTGGATGTTTGAATATCAAATTCGCATAATTTTGCACCACACCTACATAAATCAACTATTCAAACATGTGCTACCAATTTCTTAGTGACATTATAAAAAAATAACTAAAGATTTTCAATATAAAAATAAATGAAATTATACTGTTTTTTCTTCCTATTAATCAGTCTAAAAAGGAAGTTACTTTTTGATAAATAATAGTATAGGGAAACATTAAGTATGCAAGAGAGAAGACTACTACAAATTGTAGAGCTAGATAAAATTGGGGAACTGTAATAATGAAAGCAAAGACGTAATGGTTAGATTGCGTCTTTGCTGTGGATATGTGGTTTATTGTTGGCGATTTTTGCGTTTGTATAGAATGAAAAGACCGATAAACCAGATAGGTGTTAGTAAAAGAGCGGTTCTTGTTTCTTCGGAAATCAACATAACAACTAATAAAAACGCGAAGAAAGCGAGTACTAAATAGTTCACAAATGGTGTTAATGGTGCTTTGAAAATTGACGCTTCATGTAGGGCGCGATTTTTACGTTTATAAATGATATGAGAGATTAAAATAATACTCCATACCCAAATAAAACAAATTGCACTAATTGTTGTCACGACGCTAAAGGCGTTTTCTGGCATGAACTTACTTAGTAATGCACCCACTGATACAACGATAGCAGAAATGATAAGTGCATTACTTGGTACACTATTTTTATTTAGCTTTGCAAATGAAGCGGATGCTTGTTTATTGCGACCAAGATTATACAGCATGCGACTTGTCGAAAATAAACCACTATTGCCTGCTGATGCGGCAGATGTCAATACGACAAAATTAATAATACCTGCTGCAATAGGTATACCAGCTAATGTAAAAACTTGTACGAAGGGACTGCTTGTTCCAGACATTTCATACCAAGGGTTGATGCATAAGATGATTACTAATGCCCCTACATAAAACAATAAAATTCGGAGTGGAATTTTATTGATTGCAGATGGAATGTTTTTTTGAGGATCTGCGGTTTCAGCAGCAGAAACACCAACTAATTCTACCCCAACAAAAGCGAAGACAACCATTTGGAATGCCATTAGGAAGCCATATATACCGTTAGGGAAGAGCCCACCATGTGCCCAGAGGTTTTCCACGGATACTGTTCCAGAGCTTGTTTGGAATCCAGTAAATAGCATGAATAATCCAATAATTATAAGCGCAACAATTGTAACCACTTTAATAAGAGCAAACCAAAATTCGAGTTCCCCAAATAGTTTTACAGTCAATAAATTTAAAAATAATAAAAGGACTAAACAGCCAATTGCAGGCACCCATTGAGGGATATTAAACCAATATTGTATGTAGACACCGACGGCAATAATATCAGCCATTGCAGTCATAATCCAGCAAAACCAATAGGTCCAGCCAGTGACATATCCTGCCCAAGAGCCGATGTACTCTGTAGCGAAATCTGTAAATGACGTATAGCCAGCATTCGATAATAACAGTTCTCCTAGCGCTCGCATAACGAAAAATAAAGCAGTGCCGACGATAAGATAGGCTAAAATAATAGATGGTCCTGCTAAAGCAATCGCTTTACCTGCTCCTAAAAATAAACCTGTACCAATTGTACCGCCAATCGCAATAAGCTGCACATGGCGATTTTTTAATTCACGTTTTAATTGTTGTTGTTCCACGTTCATTCCCCCATAAGATGCGTAGAAGCTGTGACTGGAAAATAAAAAGAGACTAGTAGCGACACTAGTCTCGTAAACGTCAGAATAACAATTACCATGTTCGAAAGTTCGGTTAGTTTAAAATAAATTCAACATTCGTGTGGTATAGCTTTCGTGATGAAAGTTTATATTACTCCTCTGTCCTTTTGCCTGAGATAGTGAACCCTTCGGCGACGCAAATTGCGCTCTCTCCAGAAATGCTCCTGCTATAGTTTGATCCATAGCATTCATAGCTTTAATCTATACATTATTTTAAGATATTATTTATCCTATCAATGCCTAGCAATTAATTCAAGGGAAAATTTCAGTAGTTTTCTTCAAAAAAGAAGAATTAAGTTTATGCTGATAAATTTGTTACGAAAGTTAGTTATTTTGGACATACTGTTTTTTGTAATGGGGAAGGGTATAGCAAGTATGGAGGGGGCAGAAAATTCATATATACGCCAAAAATCTCTTTTTGCTATATGGACGGGACACTGCATTAGAGCAGTTTAACATGCTACTATTTATATTGTGATAAAGAAAATGAGAAAGCTAAACAATATGATTAGTCGTTAGACAACTACTATTATATAGAAGAAACTCTGGATATTAGCAAAAAGAATCCATTACCAATGCAATTGGAATGGATTCTTTTTGTGCGAAAATAAGTATTGCTGTCGATTTATACAACATACTTGCTTTACGGAGAATGGTACTATTGAAAATAGTCACTTTTACCTTATAAAGTTCGCAGTGATTATTATTTTTTTGTTTTAATTTTACCAGTCCAATTACGGAAGCCGCCATCAAGCTGGTAGATTTGATTGTAACCACGTTTTTTTAGGAAAAGAGCAGCACGCGCACTACGACCTGTATTTTGACAGTATAAGTATACTGGTAAATCTGGGCGGATTTCTTTATGACGTTGACGTAATGCTGTAGAAGGAACGTTACGAGCACCAAGAATATGACCTGCATCAAATTCTTTTTGTTCACGCACATCGATTAGTTGCGCTTTACGGTAGCCTTCAATAAATTGTTCTTGAGTTAAGTTGGTTACGGCTTTTTTTAGACGCATTGCATTAATAGCGATATATGCAATTAGAACTACTAAAATAACACCAATTGTGATAAGTATATCCAATTTCTTCTTACCCCTTTCTATCTTCTTTATTATTATAAAAGATGCGCTAGCGATAGTCCAATGAGTTTGATAAAATTAACTAGATTGTGGCTAGAAATGATCTATAGATGTAGGAGATGACGTAATGACAACTTGGTATTTTCTAAATTCAGGAAAATGTAGTCCTTCTTTTAATATGGCACTAGATGAGGCATTGCTTGATTGGCATAGTGAGGGATTAATTCCTCCTGTCATTCGTTTTTACGAGTGGGAGCCAGCGACATTGTCGATTGGTTATTTTCAACAAGCGAAGAGAGATATTAATTTAGATGCGTTACGTGAACAAGGAATAGGTTTTGTTCGTCGACCAACAGGCGGTCGAGCAGTTTTACATGAACATGAATTGACATATAGCGTAATTGTTACTGAAAGCTATCCTAATATGCCTGAATCAGTGACAGAAGCGTATCGCGTACTAAGTGAAGGTATATTAGAGGGCTTTCATAATTTAGGAATGGATGCGTATTTTAGCGTACCTGATACAGAAGAAAAGAAGGCAGATTTGAAACAGCCAAAAAGTGCCGTATGCTTTGATGCACCAAGTTGGTATGAGCTTGTCGTAGAAGGCAAAAAAATAGCAGGTAGTGCACAAACGCGTCAAAAAGGTGTTATTTTACAGCATGGTGCGATTTTACTTGATTTAGATGAAGAGAAATTATTATCTGTATTTAATTTTTCTAGTGAAGAAGCAAAAGAGCGTATGCGAAAAAAACTACCAGAGAAGGCGGTTGCTATTAATAGTCTTGTTCAAAAACCTGTTTCTATTGAACAATGTGTAACTGCTTTCCGAGATGGCTTTGCAAAATCGTTGCAAATTGAATTAAAACCATTTACACTTTCTGAGGAGCAATTAAATTATGTGCGTGATTTAGAGGAAAAAAAATATGCACATGATGATTGGAACTTTAAAAAGTAAAATATGGTATAAGAAAAATATTTTTTTATCGTTTAAACCTTGTAATGGCAAGCAGTAACCATTCTACTTAAAATTGCAAGAGTTGAATTAAAAAACTATATATAGTATCTTTTTAAAAGCAACATACACAATATGTAGTGTTTACCAACACATGATATTGTGTATTTATTATTGTAAGGCTTAAAATAAGGGAGGCAAAACGATGGTACTCACAAATCATCAACCCGATGTAAACAAACAAATTGAACAGTTAAACAAAGATATTGAGCAATTCCCACAGGTTCACCCTGTTACGCCTGATATGCACATTACGCATAAAGGTGTATCAAGACTTGTAATGATCGATCGCTACTCGTTTAAAGATACGGAAAAGAAAACATTAAAAGCTGGTGATTTCGTCGTATTAACGGTGAAGGCAGATCCAAAATTCCCTGCTCGTGGTTTAGGAACAATACAACATATTGATATGTCTACAAAAACAGCAGACATTTTGATTGAGGAAGACTACCGTAGCGCATTAGATGATCCAAAAGAGCAAGAAACAGGTGTGATCACACGTTCAATTGACGTGCTAGAAAAGCCTCTTGAAATTTTTTATGAGCAAATCGCAAAACGAAATGCAACAGGGCTTGCTTCAGTTGAAAAAACAGCCGAAAAACGCCAAGAATGGTTTGAGAAATTTTATAAACAGCTTGTATCATTGAAATTTGTACCAGCTGGCCGTGTCATTTATGGAGCAGGTTCTGAAACAGATGTAACCTTCTTCAATTGCTATGTAATGCCGTTCGTTGCGGATTCACGCGAAGGGATTAGTGATCACCGTAAGCAAGTAATGGAAATTATGAGCCGTGGTGGTGGTGTAGGAACGAATGGTTCAACACTACGCCCTCGCAATACGTTAGCACGTGGTGTGAACGGTAAATCTTCAGGTTCCGTATCATGGCTAGATGACATTGCAAAACTGACTCACCTTGTCGAGCAAGGTGGATCCCGTTAACCAAAACGGCGGGATTAAAATCTCGTGAATTGCTGGAACACCCTGAGAGCTTTTCTTGCTACAACGTAAACTGTGAAGTTAAACGTGAATGCTAAAAAAAGAAAAGATTGGGCAATCAGCAGCGAAGCATCTGTGGAAATGCAGATGAACGTTCAACGACTATTGAACCTTCCTAAACTTATATGCCACTTTGGAGGTGGGAGCATGGAAGAAGTAAATCGTAATGTACGGAGACGTCCTTACGAGGCGCGAGACAAAGAACGATTGATTAAAGAGATAATTGAGTTACATGAGCATGGAATGAGCCAAGTAGATATTGCGAAAACGCTTTGTATAGGAAGAGGAACGATTCTTAGATGGAATAAAGAATTAGAACTTTTTAAACCGAGAACACCTGGTGAAGCTGGTAAGCTGAAAAATAAGAAATATCGTTATAATGAACACTACTTTAAACAAGTAGATACAGCGAATAAGGCTTATTTAGTAGGTTATATTACAGGTGATGGAACGATTTTTGATCGTGGGAAATCTAAACGCCTTGTGTTATCACTCGCAGAGCAAGATCGACAACTACTAGATGATATCGCTAAAGAATTATGTATGTTGGAAGCAATGAAATTCCGACCAAGCACAGCGCCAAATGAGCAAAATAAATATGCTTTACCAATCAATTCAACAGAAATGTGTAATGATTTAATTAAATTAGGGATTACACCACGAAAAACAGGTTTTGAACGTTGGATTAATTTTGGAAGAGAAGATTTACAGTGGGCGTATTTAAGAGTTTTTTTTGATGCAGATGGTCATATATCAAATCGTGGAAGACTGGGGTTTACAGGAAATAGTCATATGCTCCTGTCATTGCTACAATTTCTTCATAATAACCAGCTAGCTTTATCAGTCCATAAACTTTATCCGAAACAAGGTTGTGTAGACTTATACATTACTCGTAAAGATGATGTGAAAAAGATTGCGCAACAGTTATATAAGTATGGCTCTATACGACTCAATCGCAAATATGAAAAAATCAAATCCTTCTTTGATGATATAGTCTGATCTTATGTGAAAGCATAAGAATGTGGCAGAAATGACCACATCATAAAAGTATTTTAATATACTTTTTTGTAACAAAAAGCGTGGGGCACAAATGATTATGCTGGCAGATTGGCATCCTGATATCGTGGAATTTATTATTTCAAAAATGCAAAATCCACGTATTCTACGATACTTAATGGAAAATACAGCAGATGAGACGATTATTCGTCTAGCGAAAGAAAAATTAAACTTTAAGCCGCTTACAACGCAAGAAGAAGCGATGTATCAGGGCATTGTTAATTATAAAGGTATAGAGGGATTAGGCGGATTCGACAGTGGAATTATCCGTGAAGCAGAAAATAAATTACGTGATGGTGGTACGTACACAGTTCATAACCCAGAGTTTTTAACAGGTGCGAACATCTCTGTAACGTTAACAAAAGAATTTATGGCAGCTGTTGAAGCAGATGCTGACTTCGAGCTTCGTTTCCCAGCCGTTGAAGAATATTCAAAAGAAGAAATGGCTATTTACAACAGTGAATGGCATAAAGTTGGAGATGTACGTGAATGGGAGAAGATGGGTTACAAAGTACGCACATATCGTACGATTAAGGCAAAAGAGCTTTGGAACCTCATCAACGTCTGTGCAACATACTCTGCAGAGCCAGGTATTTTCTTTATCGACAATGCTAACGATATGACAAATGCTAAAGCTTATGGTCAAAGTGTTGTAGCAACTAACCCATGTGGGGAACAACCACTAGCACCATATTCAGTTTGTAACTTAGCTGCTGTCAACTTAGCTCAGTTTGCGGATAAAGAACACCAAACAGTCGATTATGAAGCATTACGTGAAACAGTTCGTGTTGGTGTTCGTATGCAGGATAATGTTATTGATGCAACACCTTACTTCCTAGAAGAAAACCGAGTACAAGCTCTTGGTGAGCGCCGTGTCGGTTTAGGGGTAATGGGCTTAGCGGATTTACTTATTTATTGTGAAAAAGAATATGGCTCAGATGCGGGTAATGCACTTGTAGATGAAATCTTTAAAACAATTGCAGAAACGGCATATGAAGCTTCGACAGAGCTTGCAAAAGAACGTGGTAGCTTCCCATTCTTAGTTGGAGCGACAGAGGAAGAAACGGCCCGTTTACGCAAAGCGTTCACTGAAACAGGCTTCATGCAAAAAATGCCTGCACACATCAAAGAGCAAATTTTAGCAACAGGTATTCGTAACTCACATTTACTAACGGTTGCGCCAACAGGATCTACAGGAACAATGGTAGGCGTAGCTACAGGTCTAGAACCGTATTTCTCATTTACTTATTATCGTTCTGGCCGATTAGGTAAATTTATTGAAGTAAAAGCGGAAATTGTTCAAGAATACTTAGACCGCCATCCAGAAGCTTCAGAAGATAAATTGCCTGAATGGTTTGTTACGGCAATGGAATTAAAACCAGAAGCGCATGCAGATGTGCAATGCATTATTCAAAAATGGATTGACTCATCAATTTCTAAAACAGTGAATGCTCCAAAAGGCTATACAGTTGAACAAGTAGAAAAAGTGTACGAGCGCTTATATAAAGGTGGCGCTAAAGGCGGGACGGTCTATGTTGATGGTAGCCGTGATTCACAAGTGCTTACACTAAAAGCAGAAGAAAATGATATGGATCAGTTATCATTTGAAGAAGAATTAGTCGAAGAGCACACAAAACGTCCAGTTGTATTAGTTGATACGATTCAAGCGCTTGAGTCTACAACTGTAATTGGCTCGGATGTAGGAAACACATGCCCAGTATGTCGAAAAGGAACAGTCGAAGAAATGGGTGGCTGTAACACATGTACAAACTGTGGTGCACAATTAAAATGCGGTTTGTAAATTGAAGAATTGATATAAAAGCTTTGTGGAATCATCTTACCTCTAAACATAATTAGGGGTGAGGTGATTTTTTTATTGGTAATTAATGTTATGATTATAGACAGAACTAAGAAACTAGGTTTCTACATAGTTGAGGGGCGAAGACATGAAGCGTTCGTTGTGTAATATAACTAGGATAATGGGTATCGCATGCGCTATTTCAGCAATTTTTTATATTCGTAAGTGTATGTCTTGTAAAGCTCTCTTTGTTTCTAGTGGAATAAAAGTAGAGTACCCTCTTATTAATTTGGAAAACAGTCAGGTCACTGCTTATGTTACATATGATGGAAAGACATATATGCGTGTTCAATATAATGTATTAACAGAAGAAACAAAAGTCATTGGAAGTATAGAATCAATAAAATTAAATCGTTTGATAAAAAATAACATTACATTAACCGATGCTGACTTTATAGAAATGATTCAAAGCTCAGCGCGATTTTTTGTTGAAAATGAAATTGCTCATCCTGACGAATTTTACAGACAAAACCCCTCATAAAAAACTGCATCCAGTTAGATGCAGTTTTATTTTTTTCTAATCAGTGTATCGCCAAGCGGTATTCCAATCACTACAACCAAAACCGTTAAAACTAACAAGGCTTGAAATATAAAATACGCAATTTGATCAAACATCGTATCTCTCCTTCCTTTTATTCTTATAGTACCCAACTGTTGCAGAGCCAAACTAATGTAATAAAGCATAAAATCATTTGAGCCTTTTATAATATAGTTTACTGCAAACCAACGTATGTATGCAGTCGACTTAAATTTTTTGAAATTCCATAATAGCGCACAATGTATTAATAAGCATTGCTGTTCTTCTTATACTTTTGGGGAAGGGTAGTTGTACAAAGTTCGATAACAATTTTAAATTATTGTGGTGGATATTTATACGTCTTTAGGTGGGTGTGTTTTATCAATGTAATTTCTGGTCCAGCAGAAATTTCATAGGTCATTCGATCTTTCCCAACTGGAATCTACTGGCCACCATCGGTTGGTTCGATTTCAAATGTAATTTGCAATTTAAATCCTCGGAAACCATTTACTCTACTCGTTTCTAACACTTCGATTTTCCAAGGAGTGACAGCAGGTGAAAAATCCTTTAAAATTTTTGGATAATAATAGCGATTTAAATCTTTTTCAATATAAGGACTAAGCATTAACATGAGCATATCCTGTAATCTTAGCTGATCAGAATCTTGCGTTGGTTCTGCTGATGAAACGGTTGTTGTTTGAAAAGAAGTAATGAGAACAAGTGAGAGTATAAAAACAAGTACTATCTTTTTCATTTTCTTCAATACACCTCTCTACGATTTTTCCCTAATTAAAGTGTATTGTTAACTTATATTAAATAAAGTATGTACTTTTTGAATTAACGAGTGCGATGATTTAAAAGGGGTGAAATAGCATGAGTCGTGATAAGAGATATAAGAAAATAAAAGGCAAAGTAATATACGGTAAGACGACCGAAGAACGATTTCAAGAAGTACATGGGATTACAATTGAGGAATGGGAAGCAAAAGGAGAAGAAGAATTTAAAGCAAAAATGGGAATGAGCTCCGACGAATGGTATATAAAACAGGTTAAATCGTTGACACCAATTGAGTATCTTAAACATAAAGGTGTTGTTGTTTCTAAAGATGATGTAGATTTAGTTATGGATTTACAAGAGTTGGGATTAAATGATGGTGTTATAAATGTATTACTGGATTATGTAATAATTGTTAGTAAAATTGGGTTTATTCACTCATTGGTAAGAGAAATGGGTGAAAGTTGGCACAATAAGAATATCTCAACTATTGAGCGTGCAATGGCCTTCGTAAGGGAAGTGTGGAAAAACTAAAGTCCTCGATTGTTTAGTACGCATCGCTGTAGATTTAGAATAGTGATGTATGGAAGATAAAAATATTATAGTATCAACTATTAGTATCTAGTGATAAAATTAATGTTTAGGATATGAATTACATTGTGATGGGGGATTTAATAATGTACGATACTCAAAAAATAAAAGAAATTATTAAACATCGTTATCCATTTCTTTTAGTTGATAGGATTTTGGAATTAGAAGAAGGAAAACGTGCCGTTGGAATGAAAAATGTAACTATAAATGAGAATTTTTTTAATGGGCACTTCCCTCATTACCCTGTTATGCCTGGTGTTTTAATTGTAGAAGCATTAGCTCAGGTAAGTGCTGTTGTAATGTTAACTAAAGCAGGCAATCAAGGACGATTAGGGCTGTTAGCAGGAGTAGATAACTGTCGTTTCAAACGGCAAGTAAAGCCTGGAGATCAACTCCGTCTCGAGGTTGAAATCACGCGATTAAAAGGTCCTATTGGAAAAGCAAAAGGTATCGCTACAGTGGACGGGGAGCTGGCATGTGAAGCAGAAATTCTATTTGCTTTTGGTGATTGAAAGCAATTAGTAAAAAGTTACTCAAAATCTAAAACGAACAGTTAGCATATGCAACTCAATGTTCTTTGGTAAATTACAAGGAACTCTTATAGATAAAAGAATAGGATAAACAATTTGCTTGTGTCTATGATTTGTAATCTAAGATACAAGTTTTTTTATGTCAGTTATAATTATAAGGAAGTTTTTCAAGAAAAAGAAAAAGCTTATAAAATAAATATTTTTTTGGAAATTGAACCTATTTAAATTTGTTAGTCGTCTAATAGCAGAATTTGAAGTTAGTTGAAAGGGAGGGTAGTAGAGTGGAGAAAGATGAAAAAGATTTTTTACTAGAAAAAGTAATGATTGAGTATGGGAATGAGCTGGTACGATTGGCATTTTCTTATGTGAAAGATTCGGAGACTGCTAAGGATTTAGTGCAAAATACGTTTATTAAATGCTACAAAAATTTAGATTCCTTTCGATTTGATTCACAAATAAAAACATGGCTCTATCGTATAACAATTAACGAATGTAAAGATTATTTAAAAAGTTGGCATTGTAAAATGGTGCAAGTAAAAAGTTTTATACAAGAAACTGCAAAGTCAATATACCCATCTACCGAAAAAACTGTTATTGATAAATATCATAATGAGGAAATTAAAGATACAATCTTTTCTCTTCCGAAAGTGTATCGTGAAGTCGTTTATTTATACTATTATGAGTCGTTAAAGACAGAGGAAATTGCTGATATTTTAGATATTCCAGTAAATACAGTAAAAACGAGATTAAGACGGGCAAAACAGAGGTTAGAGACGATGATAAAGGAGGCAGAGTTGAATGGAAGATAAACATGTAAGAGAAAAATTTTATAAGACTTCCGAAAAAGAATTAATATTTACACAAGAAGACCGACATGTAGTATTTGAACAAATTCGTACACTGGAGAAGAAAGATAAAATGCAAAAGAAATCTCTTTTTTCTTCCGCAAAAAGACTCGCGCCACTTACAGTTTCATTATTAGCAATAGGCTTATGTTTATTTTTATTTATTCCATCGATTTTTGTTGGAACTGGAAATGTTCAAAACGAGCTTAACAAAAGTGATATTAGTGGGGATGCCTATCAGGATGATGCCATTTTAACTACGCTCATTACTGTGAAGGCAAAAACGGAGGATAACAGAATACCACTTAATCTGTTACTTACATATAGTAAAAATAAAAAGATGATGAAAGTTTTATCTATTCCAAGCGCTACGTATGCACCGATAAAAAACATGGATGGAACAACTTCGAACGATAAATTGTTATTTGCGTATGCCTACGGTTTGGGAGGGGCAGAAAATGTAAAAGCAACAGTGTCAAAACTATTTAATTTACCAATTGATTATTATGCTGTTATAGATTTAGAAACCTTTTCCACATTCATACATGATGTGAATGGTATAGATTACGACTTACAGGAAGATACTCGAGTACGAGCTATAACGAGTGTGGCATTTGATTTTCAAAAAGGAACCAATCGGTTAAATGGGGAAGAGGTTGTGGCATTAATGATGGCGGCTACAGATGGAAGAAATTTAAGTGAAGAAAACCTCTTGCATCTCATTCATGCAGTTAGTAATAAAATGGAAAATGAAATGCCAGAAGAACAATTAAAAGAACTGCTATCTCAAATTGAAACTAATCTACCACTCGATCAATTGTTAGAGCAAAACATAGAAATTAAATCAATTGAATCTTTATCTTTAAGTGCTGGAACTAGAGATGACATGATAGATGGAAAATATTATGTGATGTTTGAGGAAGAATATTTAAAAACTGTTGCAGAAGAGTTACTTATATTTAACTAACTTAAAGTGTCTATCCGTCAAATGAGGTGGATAGGCATTTTTTTATGTACACGACTTATTCTTATAACGGATCAATTTTCGAAAAGGAAGATTTATAAAATTAGTTCGTAAAGTAGGGATTTTATGATATTAATAGAATATTTAATAAAAAGGGGGAGAGTATATGTCACGATTACCAATTATTGTAGCACCGATGTTTTTAGTATCAAATCCAGCGATGGTCATTGAGGCTAGTCGAGCGGGGGCTATTGGCTCGTTTCCGTTATTAAATGCAAGACCTGCGTCAACTTGCGCCGAATGGTTACAAGAAATTAAAGAAGCATTACCAACGGAGCTGTGGGCAGTCAATTTTATTTGTCATCCAGTAGCGAATGCACGTTTTGAGGAAGATTTGCAGTTAATTGAGGAATTTGAGCCGCCGATTGTTATTACATCACTTGGTAATCCGAAAAGGGTCATCGACATTGTCCATCGCTATGGCGGTAAAGTATATGCTGATGTAGCAAACGTTAAGCATGCGGAGAAATCAGCCGCTACAGGTGTGGACGGCTTAATTCTTGTCTGTGCAGGGGCAGGTGGACATGGTGGGCAATTAAATCCATTTGGCTTTGTGTCGGCCGTTAAGAAATTCTTTAATGGAACAATTATATTATCAGGGTCTCTTTCAAGTGGTGCCGATGTTTTGGCAGCGCAAATTATTGGTGCGGACTATGCATATTTAGGAACGCGATTTATCGCTTGTCATGAAGGGAATGCTCCAGAGGATTATAAAAAGATGATTATCGACAGCAAAACAGATGATGTTTTATATACAGATGCGTTCAGTGGGGTTCATGTGAATGTGTTAATTCCATCTTTATTAAAGGAAGGGATTGACCCGACGACCTTAAAGCCGAGGGAAGATATTGATTTAACACACCTTGTAAATGTGAAGGCTTGGCGTGATATTTGGTCAGCAGGGCATGGTGTCACAAATATTGAAAAACGCGAGTCAGTCCTTGAAATTATTACGACATTACAAGAGGAATATGAATGTGCAAAGCAGCAATTAAATGCTGTTCAGTCTTTATAAAAGGCATTTAAGGTATAAAAAATGTAAAACGCACAATGCTATAGAAATCAGCGCATTGTGCGTTTTTATTATGCTAGTCGTGATTTAATGTAGCAGCAATTTCAGGTTGCTGTTCGACTTGGAGTAACATATTGAAAGATGCAATTGCTACTTCCACTTGTTCGTCCTGAGGCTCTCTTGTTGTTAATAATTGTAGCCATAGGCCAGGATAGCCTAAGTATCGTAACAAAGGAATGTTACGGCATGCATTTGTTGCCTGTAATACTTCAAATGATACCCCTAAAACAACGGGAATTAATAAAATACGGTCTACAATTCGTAACCACAGAGGATCTGTTGGTACGAAGAAATACAAAAACATACCAACGAATACAGTGAATAACATAAAGCTACTACCACAACGATAATGTAAACGAGATTGCGCTTGTACATTTTTTACAGTAATATCCATACCTGCTTCATAGCAATTGATTACTTTATGCTCGGCACCGTGATATTGGAAAACGCGTTTAATAATCGGTGTTAAAGAAATAAAGTATAAATAGGTAAGCAAAAGAAGTAGTTTAATGCCACTTTCCAGAAGGACTTGGCCTACTTTACCATCAATCCATCTAGAAAAGAAATCGGCAATAAATACTGGAATTAAAGTAAAGGCGAATTTTCCAAATAGAAAGGAAAGAATGCCGACAACGGCAACGCCTAAAATCATTTGTAACTTTGAGCCGCCTTCTTCTACATTTTCAGCTTCTTCGCCTGGTGTAACGTCATAACGATCCCCTGAAAATTGCATATGGCGTGAACCTAAACCTGCTGATTCGATAAGTGCAACAACACCACGTACGAATGGGATTTTTTTTAGCTTTTGCAGAATCGGTTTTTGAACCTTTTTATAATGATAATAATCAATGGAATCATCGTTACGGCGAATGGCAGTAATCGTATGTTCCTTTCCTCCGAACATCACACCTTCTAATTGTGCTTGTCCCCCGTAAACAGGTGAATTGCTCAAGGCTAACACCACTCTCTTTATATATTTCAACTGTACCATTGTACTAAATTTAGCGAAAAACCTCTAGAGGTACGCATAGTAAATTTTCTATATGGTTACACTTATTGTGTAATTTTGTATTTTCAGAAAGATTGCTTTGTATGTGTACAATGATATAACACTACGAGCCATTGTGTTAAGGATCATGCTGCAATGCTCGCATGCACAAAGGTCAAAATAGGAGGTATTAATATGAAGGTAGGCTTAATTACTTCAGTTGTTTATGCGATTGTTTTAGCGATAAGTTTAAAAGGACTTCATTTTTTTCATTTAATTTCTTGGAATCCAATAGGTTTTTATAAGAAGTGGGAATTGTTTGAGGATAGCTCCAAATTATTTCATTGGAGTTTTCTAACATTAGCACTATTTGTAGTAGGTTTCTTTTTATATATGACTTTACGATATACGCATATTATACCAGCAGTATTGACTTCTTTTTTACTAGGACTAATTGTAACAATCACATTAGAATGGTTCTTGTTGGATTTACCAATGCAATCGACATCGTTTAAAAAAGTATCTATTCCTTTCATCGTTGTCGTAATTTGTCTTCTTCGCTTTTTACTTGAAACAGCTAATTTTCATCAGAAAGAGCATACAGCACAAAAAGGAAATTAGTTGCTGTATGCATTTGGTATGATAAAATAAAAAACAAGTACATAGAAAGAGGCGAATACTGCGTGAAGTTATTATGTTTGAATGGACCAAACTTAAATCGTCTAGGGAAACGTGAGCCCCATATATACGGTCATGAAACACTAGAAGATGTAAAGAATAATGTTCAAAATCTCGCGGCTTCTCTTGGTGCGACAGTCGAGTTTCGTCAATCGAATCACGAGGGTGTTCTTGTTGATTGGGTACACGAAGCAGAGGATGAAAAGTATGATGGTATTATCTTTAATCCAGGTGCATATACCCATACAAGTGTAGCATTACATGATGCAATTGCAGGAGTTGCCGTACCAGTTATTGAAGTACATATTTCCAATATTCACAAACGTGAGGCTTTTCGCCATCATTCCTATCTTGCACCAGCCTGCCTTGGCCAAATTAGTGGACTTGGTACGAAAGGCTATGAACTAGCATTACGCACTTTTATTGAGAGGGAGAAATAATTATGTTGAAATTACAAAAGCTTCGTAAAACACTTCAAGAAAAAAACATCGATGGCATTTTAATTACAAACGAGTACAACCGTCGATACATGACAGGGTTTACAGGTACAGCAGGAGTGGCAATCGTGTCACAAAATGATGCTGTATTTATTACTGACTTCCGATATACTGAGCAAGCAGCTGCGCAAATACAAGATTTCCGTATTGTACAACACGAAGTAACGCTCCTAGAAGAAATTGCGACACAAGTCAAAGCAATGAGTATTAAATCATTGGGATTTGAGAAAGATACTGTAAGCTTTGGAACATATGAGTTATATAAAAATGTGATTCAAGCTGATTTAATACCCGTTTCTGGATTAATTGAAAAAATTCGCTTGATTAAGACTGAACAAGAGATTAATATTATTAAGGTTGCGTGTGAAATTGCAGATCACGCATTTACACATATTTTAGACTTCATCAAGCCAGGTAAAACAGAGCTTGAAGTTTCGAATGAATTAGAGTTTTTCATGCGACAACAAGGAGCAACACAGTCCTCATTTGATACAATTGTAGCGTCTGGTCTTCGCTCAGCACTACCACATGGTGTTGCTACGAATAAGGTTATTGAAAAAGGCGACTTTGTCACATTAGATTTTGGTGCACTATACAATGGCTATATTTCGGATATAACACGTACAGTGGCAGTTGGTGAGCCATCTGAAAAATTAGTAGAAATGTATAATACAGTACTTGCATCGCAACTTTTATCACTTGAAAAAGTTGGACCTGGTTTAACGGGTATTCAGGCAGATGCAATTGCACGTGACTATTTAACAGAAAAAGGCTATGGTGAGGCATTTGGTCATTCTTTAGGACATGGTATTGGTCTTGAAGTACATGAAGGCCCTGGCTTATCGAAGCGTTCTGAAACGGTATTAGAACCGGGGATGGCTGTAACGATAGAACCAGGTGTTTATGTACCAGGAGTTGGTGGTGTACGTATCGAGGACGATATTTTAATCACTGAGTCAGGTAATGAACTGCTAACACATTCGACTAAAGAACTCATCATTTTATAAACAATGGAGGAACACAAATGATTTCAGTAAACGATTTCCGTACAGGTCTAACAATTATTGTTGATGGCCAATTATACCGCGTGTTAGATTTCCAACACGTTAAGCCAGGTAAAGGTGCTGCATTCGTGCGTTCTAAATTACGTAACTTACGTAACGGTTCTGTGAATGAGAAAACATTCCGTGCTGGTGAAAAAGTAGAAAAAGCACAAATTGATAACCGTAAAATGCAATATTTATATGCTCAAGGTGATGAGCATGTATTTATGGATTTAGAATCATATGAGCAAACTGAACTAGCTTCAGCTGCGATTGAATATGAATTAAAATTCCTAAAAGAAAACATGGAAGTACACATCCAATCTTACCAAGGCGAAATGCTAGGTGTAGAATTACCAAACACGGTTGAATTAGAAGTAACAGAAACAGAACCAGGTATTAAAGGTGATACAGCTTCAGGTGGTACAAAACCTGCAACACTTCAAACTGGTCTTATTGTTCAAGTTCCATTTTTCGTTAACCAAGGTGATGTGTTAATTATCAACACTACAGAAGCTTCATACGTATCACGCGCATAAGTGCTATTTATTGAACCTACTCTTTTCATAAAGAGTAGGTTTTTTTCATCTATTATCACAAAATACAAAAATATGTAAAAAATTTGCAGGTCTTCTGGCTAAATAACGTTTACAATACAGATAAGAGGTGAAAGCAATGTTAAAAAAATTTGAGATGCAATATCCAATAATTCAAGCACCGATGGCAGGCGTGACGACACCGAAATTTGTTGCAGCTTGTGCAGAGGAAGGTATTTTAGGGTCCATTGGAGCGGGCTATTTAAATGGAGAGCAAACTAGAGACTTTATAAAAGAAGTGAAAAAGCTTACCAATAAACCTTTTGCGGTCAATTTATTTGTTCAGGAAGAGCCACGTATTGATATAGAAGTGCTCCACAAAGCACGTATGGCGTTGCAGCCATACTATGATGAGTTAGGATTATCACCTGTACAAAGCGTGACGTCTAACGAAGTGTTTGAAGGGCAATTACAGGCAGTACTGGAAGAGCAGGTAGCCGTTTGTTCATTTACATTTGGCATCCCATCGTCAGCGGTTATTCAACGTCTAAAAGACAACGGTGTATATGTCATTGGCACTGCTACTACGTTAGAAGAAGCTATTCATGTTGAACAAGCGGGTATGGATGCAGTCGTATTACAAGGTGGCGAGGCTGGTGGCCACCGCGGGTCTTTCATTGAACCACTCCAATTAATTGCTCGGGAAGATTTATTACAGCAAGTAGCGGGCAAAATTGCAATTCCAATCATAGTAGCTGGTGGCATTATCTCAAAAGAAGATGTAAAGCGCGCATTAGCAGGTGGTGCACAGGCGGTACAAATAGGTACAGCATTATTAGTTGCCGATGAATGTGAAATATCACCGCTATATAAAAATGCTATATTACAGTCGAAGGCACATCAGACGACTATAACGTATGCATTTACTGGCAAAGCGGCACGTGGCTTAGCCAATCATTTTACAGAACAAATGAAGGGTGCTGTCGTAGCTCCATATCCATTACAACATTATTTAACATCTACTATTCGTAAAGAAAGTACATTGCAAGGAAATGCTCAATATTTATCGATGTGGATGGGTGAAAATAGTCATCTAGTGGAACCAGGTACAGTGAAAGCTATCATTGAAAAATTAGTATAGGTGCCAGTCACTCAAACAATTCTGAATTGTTTGAGTGACTGGCACTGTTCTTTTTTTTGGGAGAGCGACATATATTGCTGTACACGAGGGGGCGTATGAATGGAATTACAGGACGTATTAAGAGTCGCTGGAGTGGGACTAGTAGTAGCGCTTCTTCATGTTTTTTTTGATCAAACAGGGAAGAAAGAATTTTCATTTTTCTTATTTTTCATTGCCTACTTATATATGACAGCAGAATTACTCAGATTTCTACGTCTATTTTTCACTGAAATATTAACATTCTTCCAGTGGTTGACCTCATCTGGGTAAGTAAATGGAAATTGTCATTGTTGCTGTTGTCATGCTGCTTTTATTGTTGCTTATAAAAGAAGTCATACAGCCACTCCACGCGCTAATAAGTGTTATGTTTTCGTTTTTGTTGTTCAGTCTTTTGTTTACGACACTCCTGTTGCCATTTATTAAACAATTACTCGGAATGCTTACATTTTTGCCATATGCAAAAGCCATAGTGATGAGTGCTAGCCTTTTTTATGTAGGGCAATGGGTGTCTATGTTATTAGTGGAGAATAGCTATAAAATTCTCGGCAGTATTGTTTTCGATGCTGTAAAAATTGTTATTTTGTTGTATTGGTTTAAAGAATTTTTGGATGTTTTACAGGGGGTGTCCGCTATTTTACAAAGGTTAAACTAAGGGGCGAGGCTGGTGCAGGAGCAACTCATTTCATTTTTAATCGATCCATTTTTTCTCTTGCTCAAGATGACGCTTATATTGTGTGGCTATGTCATCATTTTTTTGATTGTTAACATGATCATACCAGAATTTGAAAAAGGGACAAGAATACTTTTTTTTCTTATTGTGTTAGCAACTATAGGGCCTGTAGTCGTCAATTCATTTCAACTAATTGATGAAATTGCAAAAGGACTTTCACATATATTTACGGCATTTTATCCCATTCTTACTTCAAGTTTTTTGTTATCTAGCAGCATCACTGCTATTGCTTCTTGGCAGCCTTTTTTGCTTTTTTTTGTACAAGTCCTCACGATTATTAGTAGTAAATGGCTTATCCCAGGTGTGCTTTTTGCCATCGTTTTTGATGTATGTAGTGTCATTGTCAAAGAAATATCTTTTACAAGAATTGCAGAGTTAATCCGTTTTACCATTATGAGTATCGTTTCAGCATCCGTTATTTGCTACATCATTTTAATGTCGGCAAGCGGAGTTGCAGCATTTAGTGTTAATAAAGCTGTTGCTGAGCCAGTAAAAAAATTAATTGAAGAAAATATTCCAGTAGTCGGTTCCTTTATTGTTGATAGTTTTTCGATGTTTCAGCATATGACTCAATTTTCTACATCCATTAGTAGTATCAGTGCCTTTATAGCAGTTATTACAGTATCGTTTATTCCCACTGTCCAGCTCGTAGTGAGTGCATACTCGTTGAAACTATTAGCAGCTATTTTAGAACCGATTGCTTTTGATGATATTTGTAAATTACTCGATCATGTTAGTAAATCTCTATTTACTTTATGTGCAGTATCATTTCTAATTGCTTTTTCATTTATGTTTTCTTGTTTTTTCCTTATCGTTTTCGTGCAAGTGATGGTTGGGGGGAGATAGATTGATTCTTTTATTGGCGTTGCTCTTTATTTGTCAATTATTCGTATTTCTAACTGATGACCAACAAATAATTTCGCTAACAAAACTTGTCATTACGTTAGTATTTTTGCAAATGCTATTAAAGATTCCATTTATCAATTCATAGGAGGAAACAAGCGTACATACACTTGAAAAAGAGATGATGAAAGGAGGCAATGTAGAAGTGATGTGGAAAAGGTACGAAAAAAAACAACGTCATTTATTGTATTAATGCTTATTGCTGCCTCCGTAGGAATTTTCATCGTGTTACCTATGTATCAAACGAATTCAACAAATGACCAAGTAACACCGAATACGAATGAAGAAAAACTTGAGCAAACGCTTAAGGCTATGCAAGGCGTTGGGGAGGTAAAAGTATATTTTTATTACGGAGAGATGACAGATGCGAAGGATGAAAATAAACTATTTAGCCAGTATTTTCGAGGGACTGACCAAAGTACGAAGGATGTAACAGGAATGCTAATTGTTTCAGAAGGTGCATCAGATATTTTTGTCAAAAATGAAATACGTGCTGTCGTCAGTCAAGTGATGCAATTACCTATTCATCGAATTATTATCGTTCCAATGGAAAATAAGGAGGAAAAGTAAATGCGCGTACGTAGAAGAACAGTTTGGTTTATGACATTATTAAGTCTAGTAGCAGTAATTTCAGTTTATTATTTGGTTGATCCTGCAAAACAATTTAATGGCTTAACAATTTTTACAGATGATACATTACAGCAAACAGCGATTACAGGTGTTACAGATCAGGAGGCAACGAATCAAGATGCAACGCAAGAAGTATTGTCTCCAAGTCACTTATTTGAAGAAATGCGTATGCAAGTTAGTGATGAAAGAAGTCAATTACGTCAACAGCTAACACAAAAAATTGGTTCAGAAGAATATACTGCTGAAGAAAAAAATGAAGCCTTTAATGAAATTGACGGTTTAATTAAACAGGAATCGGCAGAGGCAATGCTTGAAATGCTTATTAAATCATTAGGCTATTCCGATGCTTTTGTTAGAGCGGAAGGTGAGAAAGTTTCTGTCACAGTTATGGCGGAAGAGTTATCAAAATCACAAGCAAATGAGATTATTTATCTAGTAAAAACAGAGTGGGAAGGCGCAAATGACGTGCAAGTTAAATTCAGCGCAAACAACTACTAGAAAATTTAAAGAAAAAAAGGAATATTCCGTTTATTAACTCATCGTTGTTATATATCAGCATAATGAAAAGGCTTTCGTTTAGTAAAAGAAAGCCTTTTATTATGTTTATATTTACTTAATTTTCATTTAAGTGTTTCAAATTGTGTCAAAAAAATATAGAATAGTGATTGTAGTAGATTTTATTTCATAAGGAGAGTTAGAAATGTTCAAAATTCAAGAAATTCGTGAAATTATTAAATTAGTAGATTCTTCTTCAATCGACGAGTTCGTTTATGAAGTAGATGGCGCAAAAGTTAAATTAAAAAAGAATGGTGTTGTTGTTACTGAAACTGTGGCACCTAAAAAAGTAGAAACAGCCCCTGTTGTACAACAATCTGCACCAGCTACACCTGTAGCAGCTCCAGCTCCAGCAAAAGTTGAAGAAGCACCCGCAACACCTGCAAGTAACGACCCATCGTTACATAAAATTGTATCACCAATGGTAGGTACGTTCTATGCAGCTCCAAACCCAGATTCACCAGCATACGTAAAAGTGGGCGACAAAGTAGGCGACGAAACAATTGTTTGTATCGTAGAAGCGATGAAGCTATTCAACGAAATCGAAGCAGAAGTTAAAGGTGAAATCGTTGAAGTACTAGCTAAAGATGGCGATTTAGTAGAATACGGTCAACCATTATTCCTTGTAAAAGCTGAGTAAGGAGTGCAAACCATGAAAAAAGTTTTAATCGCAAACCGCGGCGAAATCGCTGTACGTATTATTCGTGCTTGTAAAGAGTTAGGCATCAAATCAGTTGCCGTATTTTCTGAAGCAGATGCAGATGCATTACATGTGAAGTTAGCAGACGAAGCTTATTGTATCGGTCCGAAGCTATCAAAAGATTCTTATTTAAGCTTCCCAGCATTATTAAGCGTGGCAGAAAAAACAGGAGCAGACGGTATCCATCCTGGTTACGGTTTCGTTTCTGAAAATGCTGATTTTGCTGAGGCGTGTGAAAATGCGGGCATTAAATTTATTGGTCCTTCATCTGATTCAATTAAAATCATGGGGATTAAAGACGTTGCTCGTACAACAATGGAAGCTGCAGGTGTTCCACTTGTTCCAGGTACTGGTATTGTACCAGATATCGAAACAGGTAAAGAGTGGGCTGCGAAAATCGGTTACCCTGTAATTATTAAAGCAACTGCTGGGGGTGGCGGTAAAGGTATCCGTGTAGCTCGTACAGAAGAAGATCTTGTAAAAGGCATTGATATTACGCAAAAAGAGGCTGCTGCAGCGTTCGGTAACCCTGGCGTATATTTAGAAAAATTCATCGAATACTTCCGTCACTGTGAAATTCAAGTGTTAGCTGATAGTTTCGGTAATGTCGTACATTTAGGCGAACGTGACTGTACAGTACAACGTCGTATGCAGAAGTTAGTAGAGGAAGCTCCATCTCCTGCACTATCATCTGAACGTCGTGCAGAAATGGGTGCAGCAGCGGTGAAAGCAGCCGAAGCCTGTAACTATGAAGGTGCTGGTACAATCGAGTTCATCTACGACTATCAAGAGGACAAGTTCTACTTCATGGAAATGAATACGCGTATCCAAGTAGAACACCCAGTAACAGAAATGATTTCTGGTGTCGATCTTGTGCAACAACAATTAAAAATTGCATCTGGTGAGAAACTTCCATTCACACAAGATGATATTAAAATAAATGGTTGGGCAATTGAATGCCGTATTAACGCAGAAAATGCATACAAAAACTTCATGCCATCAGCTGGTACTGTAGACACTTACATCACACCAGGTGGCTATGGTGTACGTATCGATTCTGCTGTTTATGCAGGTTATACAATTCCTCCATACTACGATTCAATGGTAGCAAAACTTATTGTTCATGCTGATACGCGTGAAGAAGCCATTGCAAAAATGAATCGCGCGCTTGGCGAATTTGAAGTAGCTGGTCCTGGTATCAATACGACAATTCCATTCCACCAAGCACTAATGAACAATGACGTTTTCAAATCTGCGCAATTCAACACGAAATTCTTGGAAGAGAACGACGTATTAGGCGTTGGAAAGTAGACGTAGCTTGATTTAGCGCTACTCTAACCGTTCATTGATTGGTGAAGGTTGCGGAATCAATTTACCGATATTTATTTGACGGTGGAATAGAATTAAGAATAAAACAAAACGGAATATCGTATATGTTTTACCCTCTAACGAATATTTGTTAGGGGGTTTTTTGCGTGGCTAGAAAAGGTCAACGTTCTGGCGTTTTCGATTTAGAGTATTCGCCGCCTATTAAATTGGTCAAGGAATCGCAAGAATACACAGAGTCATTAGGACAAGCTAAACCACGGATTATGATTGACGTTAATGCAACAAATCAGACAAATAATCGCATTAGCGCGCGTACAGCATTCTTAATTGTTAAAGAACAGATGCGCCTTGCGAATATTAGGCAACAGACGATTAAAGAGTACGAATATGTTTATAATCGGCTATTAAAAACGATGCAAATTAACTATTTAGACGAGCTAACACTCGAAAGTTTATACGGATTTTTGGACGCTTTAGGTGACGTTAAGGATATAACAAAACAAAGTAAATTGCGGGTCCTTAAAGCTGTATTGAATCGCTTTTATGATAACGGGTGGTTGAATCGGAATTTCTGGAGAGAAGTAAAAATTAAAGTGGACAACAAAATTAAGTCGCCAGCAAACGAAAATAATTTAGCAATTCTATTGTCGTTATTAGACATGTCGAATTTTATTCATTTCCGCGATGCAGTCGCAGTTTTAACAATTTATAAGTGCGGTTTACGTATGAGTACGTTAGTTCAATTAGAAGAAAAGCATATCGACTTTAATAATCGGATTTTAGTTATACAAGGAGACATTATGAAAGGTCGCGAAGCTGTGAAGTTACCTTTTGATGATGAATTAGATACGTTCTTTAAACGATTGATTAGGCAGAATGATATTATTCGCAAACATTACCGTAAACAAAACGAATATTTATTTGTTAGCAAATTCGGTGATCGTATTTTTTCCGATAAAACTCCTAACGCCATTACGAAGAGACTTTCTTACTATGCAAAGAGATTCGGATTAGAGCAAATAAATCCTCACGCAATCAGACGATTGTATGCCGTCAATCTATTAAAGAAAGGCGCGAATGTCGCTTTAATCAGCAAAGCATTGTCGCATAAGTCACTTGCCACAACAACCGTTTATCTCGGATTAACTACCGACGAGGTTGCGAATAACTTACGGGACTATTTGTAAACAGAAAAAAGCCGCTGGTGTTGACGCACTAACGACTTCTAACTTAATATCTACGCTAAAAATTGCCTGGCAGCAATAGCGTTTCTTAGGGTTCATTATATCGAAATTTTTTCGATGGTGCAACTTCTATTAAGTGCATCCTTTTTTAGCAGTAGCGACGAGGTAGCCCACTAATTCGTCGATAATCTAACCTGGTCAGAGCCGTCCGTCTCACTGCAAACTACGGAATATATCGCAGATACACGTTTCCCTGTTAACTTAGCGACGAATAGCGAGCACGGCTTTACGGTGCGGTGGTTTACTGGCTCTTTGCGGAGAGGGTAACTATGACCATGCGTTAATACGCGCATACAGGACAGTAATTGTATGAGGTCATAGCGGAAGAAATTCCGATACGAACAGGGCAACGGGACAACCTCAGACGTCACATGACGCTAGTTATTGCGTATTTACTTTATGTCGCTTACTACGTTATATTCTGTGGTTTGCAACATAAGGTAACTACGTTTCTGCCGATTTCCTAGAGCGAGCGCCATTCTGCTAGTTATTGGGTGCGGGTGTCAATACATAAAAAATATTATAGAAATTTGTAAGGTTAATATATAATGTATAAAGAGAGGTGGTTGGTGTTATTTGTACAATTTAGATAATTTTACATTAAGTGATTTACATAAGGAATATGATGGTCTAGATGTAGTAGAGAATTGTCCTCACTGTAATATATCAATATCCCCAATATTAATATCACATCATAAATTTTATGATGAAGCTATGAATTTACCGATGCATACACTAGTTTTACAATGTAATAGAAACAAATGCTCAAGAATATACTTGGCTGATATATGGCTACAATCTGTATTTCCCGGCAATGATGTGGTAGTAATAGATCATCTTATATTACCTAAAGTAAATGTAGTTTTCAATGACCCAAAAATTGCAGAAATATCCCCGGAGTTTATTAGTATTTACAACGAATCACTGAAAGCAGAAAGTATGGGGTTGCTAAAAATATGTGGATGCGGGTATAGAAAAGCCATTGAGTTCTTAGTGAAGGACTATATAATTAGCTCCAATAGTGAGAACGAAGATTTTGATATTAATGATATTAAAAAGTCTACAAGAGTGATTAAGCTGATTGAAAAATATTTTGATGATCCAATATTGATAAGTGTTGCAAAAAAATTATTTTGGTTAGGTAACGATGAAACTCATTATGAGAGAAAATGGGAATCTAAAGATATAAAAGATATGAAAAATTTAATCGAAGTATTCTTATATAAAATCAAAATGGATTTATCTATTCAAAAGTATAATAATGAGATGGGTATATAAAACAATAATATTGAGAAGCAAAGCAACCAATTAGTTGGCAAGTCACTTTTCTAGGATTTAATTAATAATAGTCTATTAATAATTGACTTATTTTTCATAAAGAGGTATTCTATATATAGAATAAAATAACATATTTGATGTTTTGGTACTACTATATGTAGTTTAATAGGGAAGTTCGGTATTATTCCGACGCTGTCCCCGCAACTGTGAGGCTGACATTGATTAATATCCACTGTGCTTTTTGAGTACGGGAAGGTAATCAGCGGAAGAAGCTAAGCCAGGAGACCTGCCAAACACTAATTTTCTCTAAGACTTTTAGTGTTTAGCTAGTTTCGAGGTTTACTTTTTCCGCTTTTTTGTTCTCGAAATTTTGCTTGCTAATTTTATTAGAGGTTTTATTCTTAAACTTTTATAATTGGCAGGTGATAAAATAATGGAATTTGCAAAATTAATTGTTGATGTTGTATCTTGTGTTTGTATGATTATTTTTGGGATATTAAGTGTATCTAAAACGAAAAATGAATAATTTTATGATAATGAAAATAAGAAAAGACGATAGCCGTTATTGGCCGTCGTCTTTTTTGTCGTCTACTATTTCAATAAGATCACTAATTTCACAATTCAAAGCTTTACAAACCTTCTCTAATGTATCGAACTTTATTCCATCAGTTTCCTCATTATATAAACGTGAAAGGCCATTTCTATGTAATCCAGTTTCTTGCGCTAATTCAGAAATCTTCATTCTTTTTTCGCCTAATAAACGAGATAAATGTACTTTAATCATATGTAATCACATTCCTTTTTTATTTTATTTTACACTGTAGTGTTCGTAATATCAAATTAACGTTGACAATGAACACTGTAGTGTATATTATATTAACTATAAAGCACACTGTGGTGTGCAAAAATAACACTATGGAAGGCGGAATGTGAAATGTTTACGACGTTAGACGAAGGCAAATGGTTAACAGACAATGAAGTTTGGTCAGTAGAGTATCAAATTGTATCGTTTGAAAAAGAAGGCGTATTCTCAACGTCTTATCGAGTGTATGTGAAGCGACGTAATTATAGATGGAATTACACAATTCCCACGATTCCAGTTCCGTTATATGTACAGGAAATGATTGACGACACTATTCGTAAGTGCAAGCGTTTAATAGCAGAGTATACGAAAAAAGTAGCCGACCAAGCTACAGAAATTGTTATCGCAGATAGTAGTGACTACTTAGATAACTACGAGGCTGTATCCACAGAGAATGGCGCATGGCGAACGATTGTTATGCGTTTATCAAATAAAGCACTTAAAACAATTCCGATTTTCGATCATATGCATGTAGTTTGTTCTGATTTCTATCGTGCCTTAATAGTTGATGGGCAGGAGTTAGTAATAGGGGGGATTTCGGCTTGAAACAAGGAGTTGAGTGTAAAGATAAGAAGGTGTACATTAAGTTACTAGCGAAAGCAGCAGTCGATTTAGTTAAAAGGGTAGACGCATATTTTTTCGGTGAAGATGGCGAAGATGGTGAATTGAGAGTGTGGTATTACGGTACGACAGCATTTTCTATCGGAGTAGCTTTTTTTATATATGTAATGATGTAATTAACGGCAATTTAAATTTGGCTAGGTGAGGTTCCAGACGTTTCTAGCCTTTTGTTTTCCCTTCGATAGATACTATGACCTAATTCGGACAAATCGGCATAAAAGTAGTGCATAATTCGGACACCTAAAAAGTGGATTGGCGCTTAGAGTCGCAAGGGATAGCTCGATTTTAGGCGTCAAATTATTTCTTAGTCTTTAATTACGTTGTAACGAGAACCTTCGCCAATATAGATATTAGATGATATTTACTTGGCGTTAATATTTATTGATCTCACATTGATAATCATGGGACGGCTTGCCGGCACATGGGGCGAAGCCCGAAGATGATTTAACTCGTTACGAGTCTTTGCTGACGCAAATTCTCTACGTCGGCTAAAGCCTCCGTCTCATAACATTATTGATGATATCTAGCGATTGTAATAATATCATTGTAATAGATGGACGCGGACTTATTTTGCGTTCTTTGCAAAATGAGGACGCAAAGTGTTTAAGGAAGTTGTTACAACTTCTCGGACACCTTCGGTATTAGCGCACAATATCGGCATATCAATACATATTTAGCGTAATTCTTTTCGTGTGCGGATGGTAAGATAAGATAGATAAGAAGCCCGTGCAAGTAGTGTTAGTCTTACGGAGAGTAAGCGTGAATGCAGTTTTTAAGTGGGACGTAAAGGGATGGTAATTCCGACTATTCGGGACATAAAGGGCATGTAATTTCAAAAAGTAAAGGATGATGACTATGACGAATGATTTCAGAGAACGAATCAGAAACTACCAAAACAGTGGTGATAGATTAGTAATTGATGAAATTTTGTACGGAACTACATTTGATTTTATGAACGATCCAACACGCCAGCATCAAATAGAAGGAAATGCATTGAAAGTGCGAATCGACTTACCGCGCCATGAATATTACATTTCATATCGCATTAGAGTGTTACGTGACTTTGCGTTACAGGAATACATCGGTGTTCTAAGAGGAGCAGAATATGAGGATTTTTGCTATTATATAACCGCTTTGAAGTATGAGTATGGGATCGACTTCGGTGCAGAAGTAATTAAACATAACGAGGAACTTGAATATTATCGTCTAACTATGGCTCTATTTGAAAAAATCGATGCCAGACGTGATGAAATCCTCGAAAATGTTTATGACCATCATTTCACGGGATTTTACCGAGGTTATCATAACTTCCGCGATAAAATCATCGAACAAGAAAGTGCAGCAGTTGTAGCTGCGGAGCAAGTAGATAAAAACATCGTACAAGCGTTAGAGCGCGCTTTAGGCTATGTTGATACAGCGAAATCGGAGCGAGAAATTGTGCGTTATGTGAACTCGGCATTTTCCACTAAATTTGGTGAGTTAGAACTTGAACGCAAAGGCATGAAGCGCATCTATCGAGTAAACGGCCAAGATAAAACAGTTAAGCTATTTGTTAAGAAACATTTTCCTGCTAATCTTTACGGAGTTATTTTGCCAGGAATAAAGGAAAGACATTTAGATGAATTATCAAAACAACAAGTCGAATTTATTCAACAGGCACACGATATTATACTTGCAGATAGAAATGTACAAGATTTAACAAATTACAGTTGTCGTGCGAACGGTGCAGCACTTATAAAACGTGATTATTTAGCAGAAAAATTAGAGAAAAGTCCGGAAAGTGTAAGAAAAATGCTCTCACGTATCAAAAAAAGAGTCACAAACTGACGTATTAATAATTATTAGGGAAGAAGAAATAATAATTCAAGCTATTTAATCAAATATCTAACGACTACTACCAAAATAACCGCTTAGTTGGCTATATAGGTGAGGAAAGGCGTTATGTATCACTCCGAAGTCACATTTACGGGCATTAGTTGGTTTATATATTGAGGAAGTAAATTCATAAAATCTAGGCGTCCATTTACGGGCGTCTTTTTTAATTGGCTTTCTTGTGGTGTTAAAAATACTACGAAGTCAGAAAGGAGCGTCTTACCGTGAAATTAAACGCACATCAAATCAAGCAGTACCGTGAGGCACTAGGAATTACGCAAGGAGAATTATCGAGAAAACTCGGAATATCGTCGTCAACACTAGGCGCAATAGAACGTGAAGAACGTCGCCTTTCTGACGCAGTAGCAAGTAGAGCCAGTTCCGCATTGCGCGAAGCAAGTCGCAGGGTTATGGCAGCCACCGAAGAAATTCAATCGCTTGCCCACGCATTACAAAAATAATAGATGAAAAGGAAGATGACTATGACAACAGCAATTACAGGAAAAGAATTCGTACAGCTACACCCGAATACACGACAACAGGTATTAGCTCAAAAGCTAGATTACGTGGTAGTTGACGGAAAGCCTTATGCTACAGAAACTGGCGAATACTTAGGAGATAAGTATGTTCACGATTTAGTCCCGCGTCGCACAGAAGCGCAATCAAAAGTAATTCAATCTAAGCAAATCCTCGGAAGTCACGAAAAAGAAAACGGAGGCTTCGTATTCACCTTCTTTAAACAGTCACGCATGATAAGCGAACGATTCCCAACACTCAACAATTCCGATATTGCACGCCTAATGTACCTCGGTACTTACATCGCATGGAATACAGGGCGCTTGCAGTACGATAATGGACGAGTGATTGACCGCGAAGGCTTTGAAAAGTTGATGGGATTAAGTACAAAACGCTCACGCGAACTATTAAAACGCTACGTAGAGGCGGAGATTTTAGCAGAACGAGATGATTGTATCTTTATGAATCCAACGGTATTTTATCGAGGAAATGTAAAGACAATCAGCCACGCAGTATCAGATATGCAACACACGCGATTGTTCAAGAAAACGATACGTGACTTATATGAGAAAACAAACGGCAAAACGGTTGGACAGCTTGCGCTAGTCTACTCAGTTATGCCTTTTTTAAATTTCGAAACAAATACAATCTGCTTCAATCCAGACGAAACGGACCTGGATCGTCTACGCCCGATGGGACTAGAGAAACTTGCGGTTCTATTGGAATATGCAAACGCAGGTAAGTTAAAAACGGCATTAAATCGCGTTCAGATAGATGGACAAGTAGTATTTAGCTTCTATGAAAATCCGCGAGACAGACGTGAGAAACGTATCACAGTCAATCCTCGAACAATCTTCGCAGGAACTGGTGAGCAATTAGCTGCGATTATGGTGCAGTTCAATTAAACAAAGGAAAAGGAGAAAGATTATGACACTAACCATTAAACAAACAGTAACAGAGACAGGTCCTGGGACAGTAGAGGTCGTTATAGAATTGCCTAACGAAAGTACATTCCGCGAGGTTTACCATAATGGAAATCTCGTATTCCCTGCGTTTGTTTCACTGCGTAAAGTTTTGCAGCATTATAAAAAAGCAGAAATTTTAGTGACTACAACGAGTGAGCCACTGGCAATGGAGTACAACGACGAGTACCAAAACCCTAATGCTCGCTTATTAATGGAATTAGTAAATGTAATCGTGCGAAACGGCTTGACCGTTAGTATTGAATATATTCAGTAAAAATTAACAGATGAAAAGGATGATGACTATGACAAAGAAAACAGAACAACAAACAGATGCTAAAACGATGGAGATGCTATACGCTATCAGTCTTTCATTAACACGCTTAGAGGGCAAGTTAGATGTAATTGTTGCTCAAAGTAAAGGCGGTGCATGCTAATGAAGGTTTGCACTAAATGTGGTACTAAAACCAAACATTTTTACAGTATGAAGCGAACACACTGCATTGAATGTGAACGGAAGGACGCTCGGTATCGTATGGCATCGCTTGAAAATAGAGCTCGAGGTGCTTTCCGACATGCAAATAGAAAAGCTAAGCAATTCGGGGTTGCAAACGATTTAACTTACGACGATGTTATGTACTTGTTTAAGTTAGCTGGCGGAAGATGTGCATATACAGGTAGATTTAGCAACGATTTATCTCTCGAGCATGTCATTCCGATGTCAGCAGGTGGTGCGAATACGATAGGCAACATTATTGTCGTTGATGTCAGCGTAAATCGAAAGAAAAATGATCGTAGTTTCCTCGAGTTTATCGAGACAAAATATAATCCATACGATGTTGCGCCCCTCGTAAAACTGCTGGCAGCGAGAGGTAACCGTGATTATGAGGTGCTATATGACGAGTTATATGAGTTCCAACGAGAAGAATGCAACGCGTGGTACAGACGACTTATAGACAAGCACAAGCAGGCTGCAGTATGACGAAAATAAATAGAGAATTTGAGGCGTGGAGATTGGATGACGATTTCTACGCCTTATATGTTGGCGCGGGATACCCTTCCGCAATCAAGCGTATCAGAGCCAGGAAGGATTACGCGGTCATGGCAACCTATCACACTCGCGAGGGTAAATTACACGCAATACAATTCAAAATTCCAGTTAGACTGCGGAGGGGCTTGAAATCTGTATTAAAACGACTAGAGAACGTTTCCTACGTATAAACTATCAACCAACTTATTTTAGCGTGCTAGAAATAAAGAATCATCGAAAATCGTTACCCATGACCGCCGAAACTGGAAGGGCGGTGAGTGTTCCATAAACACACCATAGTATCCCACATTAAAAACTTAGGAGGAAATAGAAAATGACAAATGAAACAACAGAACAGTCAGAAAAAGAAGTAATTGAGGAACAAGTAACCGATCAATCGCCAGAGCAAACGGAAATTGACGAGTTACGAGCGCAAGTAGTCGAGTATGAAGCGTTAAAAGCGCAAATAGCAGAGCAAGAGGCGACTCAAAAAGCCGAGATATTCGCACAGAAGGTCGAACAATCTGGCGTTAAAGACTTCGATAAATTACAGCCGTTCCTTGACGCTACAAAGCTAGAAGGTGATGCACTCGACGAACTGCTCGGCATCTTGCAGGGTATAAAGCCAAAGCAGACACCGATTGGCGCAGCGACTAATGGCGGTAATGATACAAAAACAGTTCATCAAACGATGCTAGCGAACGCAGAGGCAGTAGCCAAACGCACAGGATCAGCAGAAGATATTGCCGCATTTAGCGGACTAAAACAAAAAATTAAACAATTTGGAGGACGACGATAATGACAAACGCAATTAATACAACAAACTTAGTAGGTAAGAAAGAATCTGTAGTGGACGAGGTACTTTTACTTAATCCAAACCAAACACCTTTAATCAATTTACTCGGTTTTAGTCAGCCAGTAACGAATACCATTCATCAGTGGTATGAGGATAGTGTATTCGCAACAAAAACAAAAGTAACGGCGGTAGCAACTGCAGTAGCGACTGAATTAGCAGTAGAAAGCGTAGAGCCGTTTGTAGTTGATTCGGTTGCACAGATTGACGAGGAGTTAGTTCTTGTTACTGCGATTGATAAATCAGCTAAAAAGCTGACAGTTGAGCGAGGATATGCGGACACTACTGCGGCAGCTATCGTAAAGGACGCTGTTATCGAGTTCCAATATGATATGACTCCGGAGGGAGCAGACGCACCTAAATCACGATACAAAGCACGAACTCCGCAAAATAATGTATCGCAAATTTTTATGGAGACGGTAGAGGTAACGGGAACGGCACAAGAAGTTGATCAGTACGGTATTAATGATCTATATAACTACGAAAAAGCGAAGAAACAAGAAGAAGTAGCGCTACAACTTGAAAAATCGCTTATCAACGGTATCAAGCTGGATAACGGCATTGTGCGTCACATGGCCGGCTTACGTCAGTTAATTAAGGCGAATGTCATTGACGCTGCTGGAACAAAAGTTACCGATAAAATGCTAACTGATTTAGCGCAGACAGTATTTGAAAGTGGCGGTTTAGCTGGTGGTGGTAACCATGCGTTTATTGTATCAGCGCATCAAAAGCGTGCAATCAGTGAATTACAAAACGATAAAATCCGTATCACACAATCTGAAAATATTCGAGGACAAGTAGTTGATCATCTAATTACCGACTTTGGGAAATTCCCGATTGTAATGAACGCTAACGTCAAGACGAATGAGATTTTCTTAATTGACATTAGCCGCACGAAAATCAAACCGTTAGGTGGACGTGGATTCTTCCATAAAGAGTTGCCGGAACAAGGCGACCGAAAAGCCGGAATGATAATCGGGGAATACACACTCGAGTTCAAACAAGAGGCGGCACATGGTCGTATTAAAAATTTAGCGTAACAATTTCCGGGAGGCTTGCGATTAATTTCGCAGTCTCTCTTTCTATTACGCCGGAGTCGTTACCGGCATCATAAGTGGGGCTTGCGTTTAGCTGTTTTAGGCGCGGGCTTTACCTCCGTGTTTTAGCATGGCGCACTTTAATTAGTGCGTTGTGCCTTTTTTATTATGTGAGATATTCCCCGCACCTACGAATTGTTTTGTTGTCATAAATAAATCCTTTTTGGCGGTTACGGCTTAACTGCGTTATATTTTTCTGTTTACAATACATGGAAAAAGTTTTATTTTTAAATTTAAGGAGGCGATTAAGTCTGATTAATAAAGAACTCATAGTAGGAATTGTAAGGATAATGAAAGAACTGCATATAAATGATCCTGCTATTTCCGAATGTTGGGATCGACTGGTTATAGAATTCACCAACGAATTTGATACAATCGAATTTTTAAATTCTTGTTCAGAAGAAGAAGTTTATTGGATATCATCAGTTTTTGATGATCTAGCGTACAAATTCCCCAGTAGAAAATATTTAGATTGTATTAAACAGTTGGCGAAAAAGTACCCGGAGATAGACATGGCACATGATATTGAACTCGCAGAATCATATATTTTGTAAAACCGCGCTCAGTTTTAAAGAGTTGCGGTTTTTTATTTTTAAGAAACGGAAGGGGATACGAGAAATGAATAGCGCAGATAAAGAAGCAGAAATTTTAACAAATGCAACGTTATTGGCAGGAGTTTTATTAAAGACAGATGCAAGTGAGCGTGAGGCGATGTTACCGAAGTTAAAAGCATTCGAAACAGAAGTAAAAGCAACTCAACTAGAGGTTCATAAAAATTTAAAGAGATTAGTAATTCTGACTGTAAATGCTGCGATTAGATACGTTACTAGTGGAAAGCAATCAGACGCAAAACTAACGCGCAGGCACGGGAACGAAGTCGCTAAAGAGTTTAGTCGATTAAAAAGACTTGCACAGCGTAGGGGACGTGATTAATCTATGGCAGTAAATTTAACCGCAATATTTCGTGTTCGAGATCAAGGCACTTCAAGACTTCGGCAGATAACGCAAATGATGGACCGTATGAATCGAACAAGCCGCACTACAAGCGACAGTATGGCGCGATCACAAGTGGCCGTAAATAGATTGGGTGGCGCTGTATCTAACACGTCAAATCGTATGAACGGCTTTTCTACAAGTATTAGCCGATTGCACGTAGGTTCAAATGGATTGAGTGCTTCGTTCGGAGGGCTTCAAAGCACACTCGTTGGGTTGGCCAGCGCATATATAGGTGCGAATGGTGCTGCGAAATTACTGAATGCTACAATCGGACAAGCTGCTCAATTCGAGCAAAGTAAAGCGATTATTCAAGCAGCATTCCAGGACAATGGTGCAACTAAGCAGTATATGAAGATGGTCGATAAAATTGCGATTGATAGCCCGTTACTCAACTCTGGAGAGATGTTTGCTGGATCTAAAGGTCTACTAACTTTAACTAAAGATATGGGACAACTTGAAAAATCTTGGAAACTTGTTGAGCGTCTTATTGCCAGTGATCCGACGAAATCAATCGATGATGCTGTGAGGGGGCTTCGCGAACTTGCATCTGGAGATACGATTTCCTTACGTGATGTATTTAACCTCGATAAAAACATTTTAAACGATGTTAAAGGTGGTTCATTCGAGGAGCAACTGGCGGGAATAGATAAAGCGTTAAATAAGATGAACATAACACAAAAAACCGTTGAGGCAATGGGATCGACTACACTTGGTAGATGGAATAGCCTTAAGGAACGAGTCGGTACGTTATTCCGTGACGCGGGCGATAAATCAAATACAAAACTAGGTGACTTTTTAAAACGTATAAATGATTCAATTGATAAATTAGATGTAAAAAGCATCAGCGATAAATTGGGTGATTATTTAGGAAAAGCAACAGATAAAGCGATCACACTGTACGACGCATTCATGAAATGGCGCAAACCAATAGCGTATGCAGCCGGAGCAATCGGAATGTTTGTAGCTGCGTTAGCTGTAGTAGGTGTTATCGCAGCACTCGCGAATCCAGTCGGATTAATCGCTGCAGGAATTGCCGCCGCAGCAGTCGGAGTAAAGGCGCTCTACGACAATAGCGAAACGTTCCGAGGCATTATCGGCAGCATTGTCGGAAAGGTCAAGTCGTTAGTGGGCGCGTTTAAAACTGGCGGCACTGGTGGATTAATTGACGCTATCTTCCCCCCAGACATTGCTAAAAAAGTGAACGCAGTAGTAGGCGGCATTAAGGCGAAAATATCCGAATTGATGGCAGCATTTAAATCTGGTGGAGTTAAAGGAGTATTCGACGAGATATTCGGAGCTGGATCGTTCGCCAAGGTTAAGGCGAAATTCGAGGAAGTAAAAGCGTATGTTACCGAAAAAGTAACGCAATTATCCTCAGTATTCGGACGGTTGAAGGGAGCTTTTACGCAAGTATGGACGACAATTTCTAGCATAATTTCGAACCTTTGGACGGTCATTCAACCGTATTTAAGCGGACTTTGGAACCTACTGCAAATTCTCGGTGATGTTGCGGTACTAGTTTTCAATAACGTTATTGCTCCAGCTCTTTCGTTTGTTGCGCAGCTATTTTCGACTTTATGGACGATTGCCCAGCCGATTATTAACGCTATTGCACAAGGATTCGAGTTGCTGTCTAAAGTAATTAAATGGCTGTGGGATAACGTACTAGCGCCACTTGTCGAATTTATCTTAACTGGCGTTAAAAATGCGTTCGACATATTCTCTGATGCGTTATCTGGCGTACAGGGATGGTTCGAGTCATTAAGCGGATGGATTTCGACTGTGTCCGGACATATAAAGGATTTTGTCGGGTTTGTAAGTTCCGTTAAGATGCCTGACTGGTTGTCCGAGGGAATTAATTCTACCGTATCATTTGTCGGAAATATGATTGGCGGAGACAAAGGCGGTAAACCGGATGGCTCGCATTATCACGGCCTGGACAACGTAAGGTATGACGGGTATCGAGCAGTTTTGCATAAGGGCGAACGTGTGCTTACTGCGAGCGAAAATAGACAATACTCACAAAACGGCGGAGGATCGTCTCCCGGAACTATTTCTATCGCTAAACTTGCAGATAGTATTATAGTACGTGAAGAAGCTGATATTCGTAAAATTGCAGATGCGCTTGTAAGTGGAATACTAGAGAAACGTGGGGTGACGGCATGAGTGCATTTAAACCGGAAATAATAAAGGAAGGCGATGGAGTTACTCGTTTATTAAATGTTATAGAATATGTCGGCTATAATCCTGATGGTCGTATTCGCACGGCAACGGTGACTAGTGAGTATCCGAATTTTAGAATACGAGTAACTGGAGATACCGTTGATACTCCTTCACAGGGTATTACTAGCAATCCTGACCTGTTCAATCGAACGGAGACCGTAAAAATTGATGGTGTTACCCGAACAATTGAGTATCCTAACCGATTAGTTGTGGGTGCTAGGGTGTTGGTTTTTGAGCCTGCGCATCAACAGCTGCTTTACCTATTAACGATGGGAGTATAACTATAAAAAGGGCAGGCATCGGCTACTACAGCGGTGCTTGCCTATTTTTTTATGAGGAGTGATTAGATGGTACGAATCAACATTAAACCTTTCGAGATAAAAGATACGGAAATGGCACGCTTGGAACGTGAAATGAAAGGAAATTTGACGAAAGTATTGGCGATAAAAATTGACGTAGAGTATTACGGAAAACTGACTCAACAACAGATCGCGGATATGCTTGGAATTGCTCGTATGACGCTTTATAGATGGAAGCGATATGACTATATTTTTGAGTACGAGTTAGAGCGACAGCACGAATTAAGGTCGGAGCATTACCGTAAAGAATCTCGCAAACTTTCGGATAGACGACGTATTAGTGCATCCGCAATTTTAGGAGATGAAGCCTATTTACGAATGGCGTTAGGACTTAGCAATTAGCGTGAGGTGTAATATTAAAATCGGCATAAACGTTCATATTAACGCATTTTAATGTTACATTTCTCCCCTTTCTGCAACGTTTTGGACGATAGATTTATCGGGGAGACGTCGTTTTTGGACGCGCAGGTCAAACATTTTGAAGGCGAGAAAGTGACGATTTAGCGCGGTTTACATAGGTTAGATAACGTAATGTTAACGCAGATTACAGCGGGCAGGCAGTTGCGATGGACGGGGCGGTCTGAAACTCACGGGGTAGTTATTGGTATCACAACTTAAAAGAATTGACACCGTTATGCCGATGTAGTAGTATCAAGGTATCGAACGGTATCATAATAAGGTATCATTTAAGGGGCGGAAATAATGGCTAAATACGGATATGCACGTGTATCAACCGCGGGCCAAGAGTTAGAGGCGCAAATTCAAGCGTTAAAAGAGGCTGGCTGCGATACTATTTACGAGGAGCATTTTACAGGTACTAAGACGGACAGACCGGCATTGAATGAAGTATTGGGCGTCTTGCGAGAGGGAGATACGCTTATGGTGACGAAGCTAGACCGACTTGCACGTAGTGCTACGCAAGGGAGCGAGTTAGTGAAGCGTCTCATTGACGATGGTATAACGGTTCACATACTGAATATGGGTGCGATGGATAACAAGCCAACGTCTAAGTTAGTGAGAAATATATTCTTCGCCTTTGCCGAGTTTGAGCGCGATATGATTGTTGAACGAACACAAGAAGGCAAAGCAATCGCACGTCAACGTGAGGGCTATCGAGAAGGACGTAAGCCAACGTACACAAAAGCGCAGCTTGACCATGCTATGAAGCTAAAAGAAACGAATAGTTTTACGCAAGTTGCGAATTTAACTGGAATTTCAATTGCGACATTGAAAAGAGAAAGTGCAAAACGGAAAGCAAATGCGATCAATAACGACTAAACATCGTTGTTGGTCGCTTCTTTTTTTGCGTTGAAATTGCGTTACCCCAAGCACTCGATTCTGACTGGCGCTTTCTGCTGTTCGGACCTCACATACAACTTTTTTTATTTTGGAAAAATAATGGATAATTTTCTGAAAGATTGTTACTATTCAACTAACGGGGCAGGTTAGTTGAAGAAAAGAATTGGGCTTTTTCCATGGTAAAATGTAAATAATTAATAGATGATTTCAAGTATAAGGATTTTCAATCACAGGGGGGCAGAATAATGAAGCTAATAAAATTAGCATTTACAGGATTATTGGTAAGTGGATTATTAACAGGGTGTACGAATGAAGGAACGAAGGTTGCACAAGATAAAACAGAAGAAACGAAAGTTGAACAAGTAAAAAAAGAAGCCGAAGTAAACGACCCGAAGACCTGGAAAGACGTTTCAACGCCTGAAGGCTTCAACAGCTATGGAATTGAACCAACATTGGAAGCTTGGATTGCCTATCACGCTGAAGATATAACCAAAACAACCGACGTGAAAGAATATTACCCGAGGGCATATCGTCTCAGAAACGAAATGAAATATTTTCGGATTCAAGGTGACGACCTTCAAAAAGACTTTGATAATTTGGAGGTTCTTCAAACTTTGATGGGTAATCTTGTTTATTCTATTTCGGTAGCAGAAAAGCAAGGAATTGAAACGGCAGAATCCTATGACGAATTAAAAAAATCTTTTAAGTATTTCACCGAACTAGTTCACGATATCGATATTGTAATAAATCACGACGGAAAGGGTGAAACATTCGGGTTCACGCACCAATTAGACGGGAAAAAAGTTGAGGAAATTGAAACGTTTATCTATATAGACTAACTAGTTTTGAGGTCACTTCAAGAAGGATTACAGCTTTTTTTGAACCTATTACTAACGGATGCTTTAGTTTAGTATTCCGTCTATTATTTTGACCCCGGAAATTTTTGCTATAATTTTTTAAACTCGGGCGGTTAATAGAAAACTGTAATATTCGGCGCTGTCAGACGCATCGAGAAACGAATAGTCGAATAGTTGGTCGGGTGGATCCGTCTGAATGGCGCTTATATTTATATTAAATATGTTAATTATGTAAAATTATGTAATTAAATAAATGCGATTTGACTTGCGTCAGTTTTGCGTCATAGCAAATTCTCCGTAATATAACAATATCGCAAAGTACTGCTAATTTATATCCGTCAAGATTCCTTTGTTTTGCCGTGACAATTTCGAATAATTTAGCGGATATTTAGAACAATCTATTTACGCTAGAATATCGGAATGAGAGTGAGGTAATTAAAAATGTGGGAAAAAGATTCGTTTACTATCGGAGAAATTATGGAGGAGTTGAATCTAACCGATGCTCAAATTCGCATAATTCTTAGTAAAATGCAGGACCGAGTAGATAACTTTAGCGAGAAATTAAGAAATGGAGAACGCCGATTAAATAATCTAGAGGTAACAGTAATTGAATTTGTGCACGCACGTACTAATAAAGAGAGAATCCAAGATGACGCGTGTGATCTAGCAGTATCTATTTTTTACCGAGATAATAAACCCCGAATAATAAAAGAGTATTTAGAAACGGAACTGCAACGTATAGGGGAGACGGAATGAAATACGACTTGCTATTCGCATAGAATATCGGTAATATTGTCGTTAAGAGGGTGTAATAGTACGTTAAACCCGTTTTTGTTTTATTCTACCGATTCATTGAACGTTGAAGGTTACGCAATCATAAGCGTTTATATAAATCGATAGGACGACAATTCCATTCCACCAAGCACTAATGAACAATGACGTTTTCAAATCTGCGCAATTCAACACGAAATTCTTGGAAGAGAACGACGTATTAGGAACAAACAAATAATTGATTTGTTAATACCCTTCTGACTTTTACTAGTCAGGAGGTTTTTTTGCGTCTAAAGAGAAATGGGGGGGATTATTTGTTTCTATTTTATGTTAAAATTATTAATTAATAGAAATAGCGAATTGATAGGGGGCTAACATGGTTTTTTATAATTTTGAAGAATACGATGACCCGACTTTATATGATAAAGAAAATGAACAATACATGCCCGAATTGCCATTTTTGCAAAAATGGGCATCAAATACGCAAGGTACTATTATTGATTTAGCTTGTGGCACGGGGAGAATAACTATTCCATTGGCTACAAACGGTTGCAAATTGATAGGAGTAGACATACATGAAGGCATGTTAAATGAGGCAAAGAAAAAGGCAGCTAATCTTGATTTGCCAATCAAATGGGTGGAACAAGATTGTACGAAATTGAATTTAACAACTAAAAGTAATTTCATCTATTCAGTAGGTAATACATTTCAACATTTCCTTACAAACCAATTGCAAGATGAATTCCTTTCCTCTGTGCACAAGCATTTAGAAATTAGTGGCATTTTCATTTTTGGTACAAGGTTCCCGAGTGTTGAGGAATTGCTGCAACCGAGCACAGAAGAATATTGGAGAACTTATACTGATAGTGAAACGCTTCAAATTGTAGACCTTTATACGATTAGTCATTATGATTCATTAAATCAAATTCAACACTATACGACGAATAGAAAGTATAAAAACAATGATGGTCAAATTGTAGATGAAAAGAGCACTAAAATTAGCTTAAGATATGTCTTTCCAAAAGAAATGGAAAGATTGTTGTTTTACAATGGCTTTGAAATCGTTGCAGTTTATCAGGATTGGAACGAAACGCCAGCCACAAATGATAGTTATGAGTTAGTATATGTTTGTAAAAAAATAAGCAAATGAAAAATTGAAATGATTTTCTTTTCCTTCAACTTTAAGTAGATTGAAGGTTTTTTTATGTAAGCATCCTAAAGAACTTACGTATAAGCATATATCTTATCCCAGAAGTTCATGATGTAAAAATTAATATAGTTTATTCATTAAGAAAAAATTTAGCCCCCAACCAATAATTGAAACAACAATAATACTCCAAGCATGTTTCTTGCGCTGTTTTACACCGACAATTCCCATAATCAATCCTAATAATGGAAATATAATTAAACCGATAATATATGCAAAAATATTGTAGGTTTGATAACTGTATATTTCGCTTTCTTCATTTTCAATTGTTTCAGTTTCCATCTTCATTCCCCTATCTACTGCTGTCTGAATAATCTTTATGTATTATAGCATTTAGGAAAAGAGAATGGTAGATAAATGGAAAAGGGGGCGTGAAGACCAAATAAGCAAATTCCTTTAGCTAGAAAAATGCTGCTTGTTTTTGGGCGTTTTTGGATGGAAATGATTGAATGTAGTTTTTTGATGTTCTATAATAAAACCGTAAAACGAATGGCTGGTGGATGGATTGATTGAACTTAAAACTGTAACATAAACATCCAAAAACAATCACGAAAACCACTTAAACTTCTTGATAAATCATAGGAAAAATTTCTAGGGGGATATCAAAATGAAAAAAACATTCAAAATTACAGTACTAGAAGGTTTACATGCAAGACCATCGACATTATTAGTAACAACTGTGTCCTCATTTAAATCGGACGTTACCATTACATACAAAGATAGATCTGCAAATTTAAAATCAATTATGGGCGTTATGTCACTGGCGATTTCACTGGGTTCAGTTATAGAAATTTCAGCTGAAGGTGCAGACGCACAACAATTAATGGATAAAGTAACAAAAGTAATCATCTCTCAAGGGATTGGTGAAGAATGCTAGAAATAAAAGGGATTGCTGTTTCCGATGGTATCGCTGTAGCGAAAGCTTATTGTTTAGTTGAACCCGACTTGTCGTTTAAAAAAGAAAGGATTGAGGATATCGATGCAGAAAAGGATAGATTGCAAGAGGCGATTATCAAAGCAAAATTGGAATTAGAAGATATCCGCGCTATTGCCAATCGAAAATTCGGCGCTGAAAAGGCAGCTATTTTTTCCGCGCATTTATTGCTGTTAGCTGATCCAGAAATTATGGTAGCAATTGAAACAATAATTAATGATGGCTGGAATGCAGAATTTGCTGTCCAAAAAACCGCCAATACATATATTGAAATGTTTGAAGCAATGGAAAATGGATATATGCAAGAACGTGCGGCAGATATTCGCGATATTTCAACTCGCTTACTAGCTCATTTGATAGGTATAGAAATAGCGGATTATAGCCGTATATCTACAGATGTCATTATTGTTGCGGAAGATTTAACTCCATCTATAACGGCCCAATTAGATACATCCTATGTAAAAGGCTTTATTACTAATATAGGGGGCGAAACTTCACATTCTGCTATTTTAGCGAGAATGATGGAGATTCCCGCTATTGTGGGCACTAAAACAGCCACGCAAGATATTGTGCAAGGGGCTCCAGTTATTATTGATAGTGCGAGTGGCAAAGTAATTATAAATGCTACGGAGGAAATACTCGATAATTACTTGGAGAAACAGAAAGCTTACAATGAGAAGAAACAATTACTGAAGCAATACTGTTTTAGTGATAGCGTGAGCGCTGATGGTTATCGTGTAGAAATTGCAGGGAACATCGGGAAGCCAGAAGATGTGGAATCGATTATTGCAAATGGTGGGGATGGAATCGGACTATTTCGTACCGAATTTTTATATATGGATCGCCATGAATTGCCAACTGAAGAAGAGCAATTTATAGCGTACAAAACGGTTCTTGAAAAAATGCAAGGCAAACCTACTGTCGTTCGCACATTGGATATTGGTGGCGATAAAAACCTTCCTTATTTAAAACTAGAGCATGAGATGAATCCTTTTTTAGGTTATCGTGCAGTACGTCTCTGTTTAGACATGCGGGGCATTTTCCGTACGCAATTACGTGCCCTTTTAAGAGCAAGCATTTACGGTAATTTGAAAATAATGTTCCCAATGATTGCAACACTTGAAGAATTTAGAGAGGCAAAATCATTATTATTTGAGGAAAAACAAAAGCTTCTAAATGAAGGAATTGCAGTATCTAAAACGATTGAAGTAGGGATGATGGTTGAAATCCCATCTGCAGCAATTATTGCTGATGTATTCGCGCAAGAGGCTGATTTTCTATCAATTGGAACGAATGATTTAATACAATATACTTTAGCAGCAGACCGTATGAATGAAAAAGTTTCGTATTTGTATCAGCCTTATCATCCTGCCATTTTAAGGCTTGTGAAAACAGTCATTGAGGCTGCACATAAAAATGGTAAATGGGTAGGAATGTGTGGTGAAATGGCTAGAGACGAAATAGCTATTCCAATTTTGTTGGCGCTTGGATTAGATGAATTTTCAATGAGTGCTCCGTCTATATTAAAGGCACGTGCACAAATTGCGAAATTAGCTAAAACGGAACTAACTGAGCATCTTGAGCAAATATTTAAACTAACGACAGCGCTTGAAGTAGAAGGTTACGTTAAAAAGTATTTATTAAAATCGTGTCAATAAAATTTATAGTTAAATTAGGCTGTAGCTAAATTCGAAGTTTTCGAGTTTAACTGCAATTTTTTTATAACATAACAAGAGGGTGTAGGCTTATTATTACAGCGGAACGACATCATATTATTTTAGATTTATTAACTTCTAATGGTGTAGTGGAGTTGCAGAATTTAGTGCTAAGAACGAAAACATCCGAGTCAACGATTAGGAGAGATTTAGCACTTTTAGAAGAGCAAGGACTACTGAAGCGGATTCATGGAGGAGCAACGCATCCTTCTTCCAAAATTGATGAGCCAACAATCCATGATAAATCATCCATCAACCTTTATGATAAGCAAATCATTGCTAAAGCTGCCGCGAGCATGATTCGTGACGGAGATTGTGTTTATTTTGATGCAGGATCGACTGTTTCTGAAATGATTCCTTTTGTCAAAAATAAAAAAATCATCGTTGTAACGAATGGCTTGATGCATGTTGATGCATTAACGTCAGCCAATATCCCGACCTATATATTAGGCGGAAGAATAAAAATGAATACGAAAGCAATAGTTGGCACTGTAGCGCAAGAAAATTTAAAACAGTATCGATTTGATAAGTGCTTTTTAGGTATGAACGGCGTTGATGTAAAGTATGGATTTACAACGCCTGATCCTGAAGAAGCTGCGCTTAAGAAAACTGCAATGCAATTAGCTGAAGAAACGTTTGTTTTGGCTGATAAGAGTAAGTTCTCAGAAATATTTTTTGCAAAAGTAGCGGAGATAGAAAAGGCAAGCATTATGACAACGAATGTGGATAATGACACTATTAAAGAATACTTAGAAAAAACAAGCTTGAAGGTTGTGACATCATGATTTATACAGTAACACTTAATCCCTCTATTGACTTAGTTGTTGAGGTGGCAAATTTTCAAATCAATCAAATCAATCGTATTGAGCGTGAGCGTAAATTTCCAGGTGGAAAAGGAATCAATGTATCTCGTGTTTTAAACACGATTGGCGTCCCTTCTGTCGCATTAGGTTTTATTGGAGGCTTTACAGGAGCATTCATTCAAGGCGCGTTAGAAAGTGAAGGGATTCAAACAGATTTTGTAAAAATACAGGAAGATACTCGAATAAACATCAAGCTGAAAACAGGGAAAGAGACTGAAATGAATGCTCAAGGACCTGCTCTAACCGAACAAAATATACGGGAGTTATATAAAAAGTTAGAGAGCTTACAACAAGGCGATTTTTTAGTTTTAGCAGGCAGCATCCCTCCTTCACTGCCTAAAACCTTTTATTCAGATTTAACAAGGATGTATCGTACACGTGGAGTGAAAGTTGTAGTGGATGCGGGTGGAAATGTTTTGGCTGAAGTATTACAAAATAAGCCCTTTTTAGTAAAACCGAATCATCATGAGTTAAGCGATTTGTTCGGCGTTGCAATTAAGACGTTTGATGAAATCATTTCATACGGTAAAAAAGTTGTAGAAATGGGAGCTGAAAATGTGATTGTTTCAATGGCTGGCGATGGCGCACTGCTATTTACAAATGGTGAAGTTTACAAGGCTTCTATACCGAAAGGTGAAGTGGTGAATTCTGTAGGAGCAGGTGACTCGTTAGTAGCAGGCTTTATTGGCACTTATGCGAAAGAGCAAAACTTTAGTAAAGCATTCCAAATGGCTGTTGCAAGCGGAAGTGCTACTACTTTTAGCGAAGATTTAGCTTCAAAAGAAAAAATTGATTTTTTATTTGATCAAGTAACTATCAAAAAAATTTAATATAGGTGGTGTAGTCGACTATGAAAATTACGGATTTATTAAAAAAAGATACCGTTATTATCGATTTGGCTGCTACTAGCAAAGATGCAGCTATAGATGAAATGGCTAAAAAATTACATATAGCTGGATGTTTAAACAATTTTGATGGATTTAAAGAAGCGATCTTAAAGAGAGAATATCAGAGTACTACTGGTATCGGGGAAGGGATTGCGATTCCTCATGCAAAAACAGATGCAGTAAAAACACCATCCATTTTATTTGCAAAATCTGCGAAAGGTGTAGATTATGAATCGTTAGATGGACAACCAGCCCATCTATTATTTATGATTGCAGCAAGTGATGGTACTAATAATGAGCATCTTGAAACATTATCTCGTCTTTCTTCCTTATTGATGGATACAACGTTGCGCGAGAATTTATTAGCGGCGCAATCTCCAGAAGATGTGATTCGTATAATTGAAGCGAAAGAAAATGAAGAAGCCGACAATGAAGAAGAAACTGCAAAAAAGAAAGACAGAGAGCGACTAATTCTAGCTGTAACTGCATGTCCTACAGGTATTGCTCATACATATATGGCTGCTGATGCATTACAGGCAAAAGCAAAAGAAAGAGGAATTGCAATAAAAGTTGAAACAAATGGTTCAACTGGAATTAAGAACGCTTTAACTGCAAAGGAAATTGACAAAGCAACAGCGATTATCGTTGCAGCCGATAAGCAAGTTGAAATGAGCCGTTTTGACGGTAAACATGTCATTAAAGTACCTGTTGCAGCGGGTATTCGTAAACCAGATGAGTTGCTTGACCGTGCTTTAAATCAAGATGCACCAATTTTTAATGTAACACGTGAATCTAGTGGCAATACTGAAGAAGGCAAAACTGAAAATAGGTTCAAAGAATACTTCTATAAACCATTGATGAACGGTATCTCTAATATGTTACCGTTTGTTGTTGGTGGCGGTTTATTAATTGCTTTATCTTTCTTAATCGGAGGAATTAATGCTGAAGGACCTTTTGCTGAAGCTCTAAATTTAATAGGTGGTGGAAATGCCTTTGCATTACTTATACCCGTATTAGCTGGATTTATTGCAAAGGGGATTGCTGATCGTCCTGGTTTAGCGCCTGGTATGGTTGGTGGTTTCTTAGCTGCTTCAGGTGGTGCGGGATTTTTAGGGGGATTAGTGGCAGGGTTTTTAGCAGGTAATGTTGTTTTAGGCTTAATAAAACTATTTTCTCAATTACCTCAGTCATTCGAGGGAATCAAGCCTGTACTGCTATATCCATTTTTTAGCATGGTGATTGTCGGCTTCATTATGATATTTGTTGTGAATACCCCTGTGAAATGGATAATGGATGGATTAACTGCATGGTTAAATAGTTTAAGCGGAACAAATATCATATTTTTAGGTATTATCCTTGCGGGTATGATGGCAGTTGATATGGGGGGCCCAATTAATAAGGCGGCCTTCACATTCGGTATAGCGATGATCGATGCAGGTCATTATGCTCCTCAGGCAGCAGTCATGATTGGTGGTATGATTCCACCGCTTGGTTTAGCCCTCGCTACAACATTCTTTAAAAAGAAATTTACGCTAGCTCAACGTGATGCTGGTAAAACAAACTTTGTTATGGGTCTTTCCTTCATTACAGAAGGAGCAATTCCATTTGCAGCAGCAGATCCGATACGTGTTATCGTTAGTTCTGTTATCGGTGCAGCAATTGCTGGTGGTTTAGCTTTATATTTTGGCTGTACACTTCAAGCTCCACACGGTGGTATCTTTGTCATTTGGGCCGTGAAAAACCCACTTATGTACCTAGTGTCGTTAGTAGTTGGTGCAGTGGTTACGGCTGCTGTCGTTGGATTGTGGAAAAAGCCACTTGTAGAAAAAATGTAATGTATATAAAAACAAATCAAAACTGAAAAAATAAACTTAACAATTTGCTCGCTTCGTTTTGAAAAGAGGGATTATAATCAATGACCGAGCTGTATTCAAAAAATGAAAAGCGTCTTTCCTAAGCTAAACCTTCCTTTTTATAGTATAATAAGCATAACAACAGCATTTGCTTGCGATGCGTAGTGGAAAGGATGATATTGTATGGCAGAGAAAGTAGGACAATCTTTCGTACAACCAACTCCTTCTGGTAAAGAAGAGCTTGGGAAAATTGAAGTAGCTGCAGAAGTGATTGAAATTGTAGCTGGAATCGCGGTTAACGAGGTAGAGGGTATCGCAGCAACTCGTGGCAATATTGCAACTGGCGTCGTTGAACGTTTCGGTAAAAAAGTACACAATAAAGGCATTAAATCAGGTGTTACAGAAAATGGAGAAATCGCTATTGATGTATTTTGCTCTGTAAAATATGGCTATGCGATTCCGAAAGTGGCAAAGGATGTACAAACGCAAATTCGCCAAGCAATTTTAAATATGACTGCACTTGAAACAGCCGAGGTGAATGTACATATTACAGGTATTCACTTCGAAAAAGAGGAAGTAATGATACAATAATTAAAAAAAGAGGGGCTGCCAGCGTGGTGAATATTTCACCATAGCAGGCAACTCCTCTTTTTTATTTTGTGATTAACGACTTTAACAGTTATAAAGCAATATCTTTTGGTTTCCTCCAGAAAAATGCGAGGATAATACCGAAAACTAAGACGATTGTAGCGAAGTAATATGGATAGTTTAAATCAATGTCGAATAACATGCCTCCAATGATTGGTCCAAAAATATTTCCGAGACTTGTGAACATTGAGTTCATTCCTCCGACAAAGCCTTGCTCATTCCCCGCAATTTTAGATAAATAAGAAGTAACGGCAGGTCTGATTAAATCGAAGCCAACAAAAATAAAGAATGTAACAAATAATATGGCGAAATAATGATTAACCATTGTCATCGCAAATGTCAGTACAGCAGAAAGGATGAGTGAGTATCGAATTACGTTGATTTCGCCCATTTTCTTTGTAAGCCAATCAAATAATAACAACTGTGCAAGTGCGCCAATAATTCCACTTCCGGTAATAATAATGGCAATATCCGATGGTGTAAATGCAAATTTATGATCGACGAATAAACTAAAGAGTGATTCGAATGCTGCTAGACCAAAGGAAAGGACAAAAATAAGCACAAACGCGATAAAGTATAAAGGACTAAAAACACGCTTTGCACTGCTTAAAATAGATGGAGCAGCTTCTGTGTCATCCATTGCACGTGTAGGTTCTTTTAATAGTGTAAACGATAATATTGCCGCTATAAAACCGAGTACACCTGCAGCGTAAAAAGGTATACGTGTGCCGAATTCTGCTAAAAATCCTCCAAGTCCTGGTCCGATAATAAAACCAGTGCTAATCGCTGCACTCATATAGCCGAGTGCTTTTGGACGCTGTGCCATTGTTGTGATATCGGCGATAAATGCAGTTACTGCGGGCATGATAAAAGCAGCACTTACACCACCAAGCATGCGTGATATAAATAAAATTTCAATTGAGCGGCCCATCCCGAATAAAAGTTCTGAAAGTCCAAAAATAATTAGACCAACAACAATCATAACTTTTCGACCAACGCGATCGACTAGTCTCCCTGCGATAGGCGATACAATAAGTTGGGTAATGGCAAATGCTGCAACCATATAGCCAACGACAGAGCCTGTTATATTCAGTTCATTCATGATAGTTGGCAATACGGGAATAACCAATCCTATCCCTAAAAAGGCAATGAATAAATTGGATAACAAAATAGTTAAGGTTAAAGCTTGTTTCTTGTTCATTTTTCTCTCCTTCAACATTTCACAATACATGAGATTGATAATCTACTAGAAGATTTCCATCTAATACAATAAACCCTATAGTAACTATAGGGTCAAAAGATTTGTTTTAATTTTTGTTATTACTTTCTAGGCAGTATTAGTGTGCAAGTAAAACGCAATAGTTATACAGTATACATCCATTAAACTGTTAAAAGAGGGGTTAAAGCGCAAAAGAGAAGGCTAAATAGCATTTTGTCTAATTTTTAATTCAACAATAAATTTCTTTTCACGCTCAGATGAAATTGTTGTAGGCATATAAAATTCGTAAACGGTTGATTCAAATGATGCTTTCTGAGAATCTACATGTTTTTTAAGCTTTTCATAAAAAGAAAAATACGTATCGGGATGGTAAATAAAAGCGATGCAAGCATACTTACCTCCTGGTACAATCGTTTGCTTTACGTTAGCTGACAGTTTAGAAAAAGTCCGTTCCGTTAATAGTGGTGTGAATATTGCATCATAAATAATATCATCCACATCTTGATAATGCGCGAGCGGAAAAATACATCCATATCGACTATTTAAGACACTTCCTTCGTTTTCAATGATTTTTGTTAATGTTCCATAATACGTATTGGTGCTAGATGTAGGCGTAAGTTCAGTCGTAGTAACTTGTAATATAGGCATTTCTTCTTCAAAACGTGTATATACCTCTCCGAAGATTGGAATTTCAATTTGCTCTTGCATCTGTTTTTTCGTTTTTAATAAGGTATATTTCACTTCGTTGAGTCGTGAAATTTTCTCCTCCAAACGTTGCTCTTGGTGTTCTAAAAAGCCAAGTAGCTCCTCAGATGTCAGCATAAGTGCCTTTTTTATATCCTCTAGCGATGTGCCAATGTATTTGAGCGATTTAATGATATCTAAATAAAAAATCTGACTATCTTTATAATAGCGATAATTGCTAGCGGAATCTGTATAAGCAGGTTTAAACAAATCAATTTGGTCATAATATCGCAGTGTTTGCACAGATAGATTTGCTAATTTTGCGACCTCACCAATAGTATAATAATGTTCTTTCATAGTTGGCCTCCACTAGTGTTAATGTAGCATTTGCTTTTAGTTTATTTTTAGACATAAAGGTTTATTGAAAGTATTATAGAACATTTTAGACTTCTATCCATTACAAAATATAATGTAGCTCATAATAATAAGGAAGTTAATAATTATGTCAATAAAATGAAGACGGAGTTTTAAATAATTTCGGCTGAAAAAGAAAATGCTTTAGTCATGTTGTACAAGGTTTCTTAAGTTAAGCATTTTGCTTTCAATTACAGAAAAAATTTGAATCAGCTAGGATTGTCTACGATTTGGGGAACCTTAAATGGTGTTTTTCCGTATTAATAAATGAAAGATTTATTAAAGAAAAAACAAAGGTAGCATTTCTTTTTATTCATATCAACAAAGTTGAAGAGAAAAATAAGTAGAAAGTTGCTTGAAAAAGGTTTCAGATTATTGAAAACTTGCTTGAATTCGTGTTTCTCGTATGAATTTATGCTATTATAAACCTTAATGCCACTTAAGAAGGAGAGCTTTACATGAAACGACATGAAGCACGTGAAAAAGCGTTGCAAGTTTTGTTTCAGCTAGACAATACTGATCTTACAGTCGAAGAAGCAAAAGAACATATTAAAGGTCAACCTACAAATGCTTTCTACGAAAAGATTATTAATGGAACAGCTGAACATTTAGAGGAAATTGATGCGGCATTATCGCAGCATCTAGAAAAGTGGTCACTTGCCCGTCTACCGAAAATTGAGAGAACAGTTTTAAGACTAGCTGTATATGAACTTTTATACATGCAAGAAACACCAAAAAGAGTAGTACTTAATGAAGCAATCGAGTTATGCAAAACATTTGGAGACGATGGTTCGTCGAAATTTGTCAATGGCGTACTTTCTAAATTTACAGAACAATAAAAACGTGTTGAATTGGAAGGAGTAACTAAGGTTTATGTCAAGTGCAATTATTAATGGTAAAGAGATTGGTCAAGAAATTCGTAATTCAGTAGCAGAGCGCGTTGCTCGATTAAAAGAGCAAGGATTAACACCAGGCTTAGCAGTTGTTCTAGTAGGGGACAACCAAGCTTCGGCTACATATGTGAGAAATAAGCAAAAATCTTGTGAAGCGATTGGGATGTTTTCGGAGTTAATTAAACTACCTGAGGAAACGACACAAGACGAGCTTTTAGTGCAAATTGAATTATTAAATACTCGTGAAGATATTCATGGGATTTTAGTACAATTACCACTGCCAAAACATATTGATGAGAATATTGTTATAGCTACAATCGCTGTTGAAAAAGACGTTGATGGCTTCTCGCCTGTCAGCGTTGGGAAGATGATGCTTGGCCAAGAAACATTTTTACCATGTACACCGTTTGGCGTGATGAAACTTCTTGAATATTCAGGGATTGAAATCGCAGGTAAGCATGCAGTAATTGTTGGTAGAAGTCATATCGTAGGGAAACCGATGGGCCAACTATTATTACAAAAAGATGCAACAGTGACATATACACATTCAAAAACACCAGATTTACCTTCATTCACAAAACAAGCGGATATTTTAATTGCAGCGGTTGGTCGTGCGAATTTTATTACAAAAGAGCATGTCAAAGAAGGGGCTGTTGTTATTGATGTCGGTATTAACCGTGATGAAAACAACAAACTTTGCGGAGATGTAAACTTTACAGAGGTTGACGGTATTGCATCTCACATTACACCAGTACCAGGCGGTGTAGGACCGATGACAATCACAATGTTACTCTTCAACACAGTGCAGGCAGCAGAAATAAAACTTGCAAAAATAAAGTAATAATTTAAAATAGAATCTTTCGTTTGCTTAGAGAGCCATCTCAGTACTTTTGAGGTGGCTCTCTTTTTGCAAATTACAACGAGTAGACTTGGGACGAAAAATTTTGGTTAGAGTATAGTGAACGCCGATAGAATAGAGGAAATCACCACTAAAATAAAGCTAATCGCCGATAGAGCGAATCCAATCGCTGATTAACATAAGCAAAACTCGAAAAGACAGACAAAAAGAAGCGACTTTTACGAGCCAAGATGGGAATAAATATGTTACAGTATTGTTTTCAAGTAGTCTGAAAGACAGACGTTTTTTCTATTGAAACTGTATTTTCTCACGTCAGGCGCATTAAAAAATGTTATGATAAGTGTAGTTTTGTGAAAAACTTGATTTTAGTAAAGGAGCCGAAAATAATGTCATCAGCTTCTTCATATTTAACTGTAAAAGCGTTAACGAAATATATTAAACGAAAATTCGATGCTGATCCACATCTGCGTGAAGTGTATGTCAAAGGTGAACTATCAAATGTGAAAGTACACCAATCTGGACATATTTACTTTACTTTAAAAGATGATGGGGCACGTATTGCTGCAACGATGTTTAAAACCGCAGCAACAAAATTAGCTTTTGAGCCAAAAGATGGCATGCAAGTATTTATCCGAGGCGATGTAAACGTTTACGAGGGCTATGGTACATATCAATTATATGTGCAGGAAATGCAACCAGATGGTATCGGTAGCTTATTTGTTGCCTTTAACCAACTGAAAGAACAGCTTCAAAAAGAAGGTCTTTTTAAACCTGAATGGAAGCAGCCAATTCCGAAGTTTCCTGAAAAAATCGGTGTTTTAACGTCCACTACTGGTGCAGCAATTCGTGATATTTGTACAACATTAAAACGACGCTATCCACTTGCTGAAATAATCATTTATCCAACACTTGTACAAGGAGCACAAGCTGCGCCTAGTATCGTTCAAAATATCGAACGAGCTAATCAAGATGCAATATGTGATGTATTGTTAGTTGGACGTGGTGGGGGATCTATTGAAGATCTATGGGCGTTTAATGAAGAAGTAGTTGCACGCGCCATATTTGACAGTCGGATTCCAATTATTAGCGCAGTAGGGCATGAAACCGATACGACGATTGCCGATTTTGTGGCAGATTTGCGTGCGCCGACTCCTACTGCAGCAGCTGAAATGGCTGTTCCTGATCAGCAGGAGCTATATCAACGAGTATTGACGCAAAAATCACAGCTCCACCAAATTGTGAGGGCGCAACTTATAACAGAACGACAACGTCTAAATAAGCTACAGCAGTCTTATCCTTTAGCGATGCCAGATAGATTGTATCGACCATTTACAGAACGCTTAGCACAGCTTGAGACGACTTTACAAAAAGCAATGCAAGTTGATTTGATGAAAAAAGAAGCTAAGCTACAAAAATTGCATAGCGCTGTGGAGCAGCAATCACCGAAAAAGGCACTTGTTTTTCATCAAAGAGAGTTGGAACACCGTATTCAGCAGCTAACACGTTCAGCTTCACAATATGTGACAAAGCAGAAGCAACAATTTGAGGCATCTGTGCGAACACTTGAAGCTTTAAATCCACTTGCTATTTTAACGAGGGGATTTACTGTAGCCTACAAAGATGACAAAGTGTTGAAATCGTCTACTGACTTAAAGCGGCAGGACCAACTAACACTGTCCTTCCACGATGGGAAAGTAATTGCCGAAGTGACAAATGTCTTGCCAAATAATAAGGAGGAATAGAAATGGCGAAAAAGCAACAAACATTCGCAGAAGCAATGACGGCACTTGAAGAAATAGTCCGCCAATTAGAACAAGGTGATGTACCATTAGAGAATGCGATTGATTTATATAAACAGGGCATGGAGCTTTCTCAATTTTGCCATAGCAAACTACAGCATGCCGAAGAACAACTAATTTCAATTGTCCAAGAGACAGGTGAAACAACAGCATTTGATCCGCTAAAGGGAGAGAACTAGTTAAAATGAACGAACAATTAAAACATTTTATTCAAAGCAACACACCACAAGTAGAAGCTGAAATGTTTGCACTTGTTGAAAAAATTGACGCACCGACCAATTTAAAAGAGTCGATGCTATATTCATTAAAAGCAGGAGGCAAGCGTATTCGCCCACTGTTTGTATTAGCAGTTTTAGAACAATACGGGAAAGACAGTAAAGCAGGGCTGACAGTCGGTGCCGTTATTGAAATGATTCATACGTATTCTTTAATACACGATGATCTACCAAGCATGGACAACGATGATTTCCGTCGTGGTAAGCCAACTAACCATAAAGTATTTGGTGAGGCGCTAGCAACACTTGCAGGTGACGCATTAAATACATTAGCATTTGGCATTTTAGCGCGCATGGATATTGCGGCAGAGCAACGAATAGAACTAGTAAATCTTCTAAGCGTAGCAGCTGGTGCAGAAGGAATGGTTGGCGGTCAAGTATTGGATATGGAAGGTGAGCAACGCCAGCTTAACTTAACTGAACTAGAGCATGTCCATGTTAATAAAACTGGAGCTCTATTAAGATTTAGTATTGAATCAGGTGCAGTTCTAGCTAATGTTTCGCAAGAAGATCGAGCTACTTTAAAGGAATATGCACATCACATCGGCTTAGCCTTCCAAATTCAAGACGATATTTTAGATATTGAAGGAACAACAGAAGAATTAGGCAAAACTGCAGGAAAGGATGTTGCTAGTGATAAAAGCACATATCCTGCATTATTAACTTTAGCGGGTGCTAAAGAAAAACTTGCTGACCATTATCAGCTCGCAATAGCAGCGCTTGATAAGCTACAAGTAGATGTAAGCTTACTGCGTGAGTTTGCAGCCTATATTGTTCATCGTAAAAACTAAGAGAAAAAAAGGGCTTTACAGGTCAAGAATATGCTAGAATAGGTGGGGACGTTTGCCAATAGGCAAACAATAAAGTGTTCGTACTTTTAGCATATGGATAACACTGTTATAATGGTGGAAACACGATTGCGGTGAATAATTTATTGAAAAGGTGTGTGAGAAAGGTGGATTTAAACAACATTTCTAGTCCATCCTTTTTAAAAAACTTAGATAAGAAAGGCCTTGAACAGCTTGCAAAAGAGATTCGAACTTTCTTAATCGAAAAATGTTCTGTCACAGGTGGTCATATTGGACCAAACCTAGGTGTTGTGGAGCTTACAATTATGCTTCATAAAATGTTTGACAGTCCAAAAGATAAGTTTTTATGGGATGTTGGCCACCAAGCTTACGTGCATAAAATTTTGACAGGTCGTGCGAGTCAATTTGACACATTACGTCAGTTCAAAGGGCTTTGTGGTTTTCCGAAGCTTGTGGAGAGTGAACATGATGAATGGGAAACAGGTCATAGCTCGACATCGTTGTCAGCAGCCATGGGTATGGCAGCAGCACGTGATATAAAAAATGAGAAAAACTTCGTCGTACCGATTATTGGGGACGGTGCTTTAACAGGCGGTATGGCGCTTGAAGCTTTAAATCATATTGGGCATGCAAAAACAAACATGATTGTCATTTTAAATGATAATGAAATGTCCATCGCTCCGAACGTTGGAGCATTACACAATGTATTAGGACGTTTACGTACAGCTAAAGAATATTCAAAAGCAAAAGAAGAGCTAGAATCGTTAATCAATAAAATTCCTGTTCTAGGTGGTAAGCTTGCTTCCACTGCTGAACGTTTGAAAGACAGTTTGAAATATTTAGTAGTTTCTGGTGTCTTTTTTGAGGAATTAGGATTTAAATATTTAGGTCCTATTGATGGTCACGACTTCGAAGCGCTTGAAACAACATTATCTTATGCTAAAAAAGTAAAAGGCCCAGTTCTTGTTCATGTTATTACGAAAAAAGGGAAAGGCTATAAACCAGCGGAAGATGATACAATCGGTAACTGGCACGGAACAGGCCCATATAAAATGGAGACTGGTGCATTTGTAAAATCCGAGACAAAAGGTCCTGCTTGGAGTAGTTTAATCGCTGAAACTGTTCGTAAAATTGCCCATGAGGATGAACGTGTTGTTACAATCACACCTGCAATGCCTGTCGGCTCAAAATTACAGGGCATTCAAAAAGATTTTCCGAAACGCTTTTTTGACGTGGGGATCGCTGAGCAGCATGCTGCCACAATGGCGGCAGGTCTTGCTACTCAAAAGATGAAACCGTTTTTAGCTATTTACTCAACATTTTTACAACGTGCTTATGACCAAGTCCTTCATGACATTGCGCGTCCCAATTTAAATGTTTTTATCGGGATTGACCGTGCTGGTTTAGTTGGTGCAGATGGCGAAACACATCAAGGCGTCTTTGATATTGCATTCCTTCGTCATATTCCAAACATGGCGATTATGATGCCAAAGGATGAAAATGAAGGTCAGCATATGGTGAAAACAGCCATTGATTATAATGGCGGTCCGATTGCCCTTCGTTATCCACGCGGAAATGGGATAGGTGTCCCGCTTGATGATGAGCTGATGGCTTTACCAATTGGTAGCTGGGAAGTATTACGTGAGGGGAAAGATGCTACCATATTAACATTTGGTACAACTATTCCTATGGCCATGGAAGCGGCACTTATGCTAGCTCAACAGGGCATAGAAATCGAAGTAGTAAATGCACGTTTTATTAAGCCGATGGATGAGGATATGCTGCATCGCATATTTACTAGCAATAAGCCAGTGTTAACGATTGAAGAGGCAGTATTACGAGGTGGCTTTGGTAGTGGCGTATTAGAATTTGCCCATGACCATAGTTATTTAAATGCAATAATCGATCGTATGGGCATACCTGATCAATTTATTGAGCATGGAAATGTCGATCAACTGCTTGAAGAAATTCATATGACAGCAGAAGATACAGTGGCACGCATGCAAGTGTTACTACAACAAAAACAGCAAGTAGGTTTAAATAAATAATGACAAAACAACCGAAAGAACGTGTAGACATTTTACTTGTTGAGCGTGGACTATGTGAAACACGGGAGAAGGCAAAACGATCCATTATGGCAGGTCTTGTCTTTTCCAACGAGATACGCATCGACAAAGCAGGAGAAAAAATCACCATAGATGCTCCGCTACAAGTAAAAGGTTCGGATTTAAAATATGTGAGCCGTGGAGGCTTAAAGTTAGAAAAAGCTTTACAAATTTTTGATATGTCTGTAGAAGGAAAGCTGATGCTTGACATCGGCTCTTCTACAGGTGGATTTACCGACTGTGCCTTACAGAATGGTGCTAGACATTGTTATGCTCTAGACGTTGGTTCCAATCAGTTAGCGTGGAAAATTCGCTCGGATGAACGTGTAACCGTTATGGAAAAAACAAATTTCCGTTACACAACAGCTGCTGATTTAACTGAGGGCTTACCAGAGTTTGCCACTATAGATGTCAGCTTCATCTCTTTATCATTGATTTTACCAGTACTAAAAACGGTATTAATGCCTGGCGGCGATGTCATGGCTTTAGTAAAACCGCAATTTGAAGCAGGTAAAGAAAATGTAGGTAAAAAAGGCATTGTCCGTGATAAAAAGGTACATCTCGATGTTTTAGAGAAAACAGCTGCTATGGCAACAGAAGTTGGCTTTGTGGTAAAAGATGCTTCTTATTCTCCAATTACAGGTGGGGAAGGAAACATTGAATTTTTATTCCATCTAGTGAATCCAATTGCTGATGAGGTTATCCAGCCATATACAGCTTTTAATGCACTCGTCGAAGAAGCGCATAGTGCACTAAAATAACACGTGCTCAGTAAGTAGAGCCGTGTTTTTTCTTGTGCTTTTATGCTGGAGATGGTAGTGTAATTATACAAATATTTAACTATTTATAAGAGGTGAACGATATGAATAAAGGACAAAGACATATACGAATTCGAGATATTATTGCGAATCATGAAATCGAAACACAAGATGATTTAGTCGATTTTTTAAAGGATGCAGGCTATAATGTGACACAAGCAACCGTATCAAGAGATATTAAAGAATTGCATTTAGTGAAAGTGCCATTGCAGGATGGACGTTATAAATATAGCTTACCCGCAGACCAACGATTCAATCCTGTACAAAAATTACATCGTGCGCTAGCTGATGCTTTTGTGAGTATTGACGGTGCATCACATTTTCTAGTCATGAAAGCACTTCCTGGTAACGCGAATGCAATTGCTTCATTACTTGATCATTTAGATTGGCCAGAAATTTTAGGTACTATTTCTGGAGACGATACAATTTTGATTATTTGTCGTGATGAAGGTGAACGTGAAAATACAAAAAATCGCTTATTGGACATGCTATAAAATGTAACTTTAATCGGTGTTAATCTACCTTTTAATAGTAAAGAGAATTTCAATACTACAGATGCTTAATTTTTTCCATTAAAGGGTATATGCATCTGTTAGTACGAATTTCAATAGCAGTTGAATTTAATTCAGAGGTGACCTTTTGTGTTAAGAGAGCTTAGTATTCGAAATTTTGCCATTATTGAGGATTTAACAGTTAGTTTTTCAGATGGGCTAACTGTGTTAACAGGAGAAACCGGTGCTGGTAAGTCAATAATTATTGATGCGGTACATTTACTTGCTGGTGGTAGAGGTAATTCGGAATTTATACGTCATGGTGCAAAAAAAGCCGAATTAGGTGGGCTATTTCAAATTTCAAGTGCTGCACATCCTGTATATAAAAAACTGGAGGAGGCAGGCATTGAAATAGAAGAGGATTCCATTATTTTGCGTCGGGACTTAAATGACTCGGGCAAAAGTGTCTGTCGGGTTAATGGTAAATTAGTGCCATTATCGGTTTTGCGTGACATTGGTGCAAGTCTTATTGATATTCATGGTCAACATGAAAACCAAGAACTTATGGATGAAAAGCAACATATTTATTTACTCGATCACTTCGCGGAAGAGCAACTAGCACCAATTCTTGAAAAATACAGTAAACAATATAACGAATATCGTGCATTGAAAAAAGAATTAGCGACAATTTCTATAGATGAGCAGTTAATGGCTCAGCGTATTGATTTGTATCAGTTCCAAATGAAAGAACTTGAAGATGCAAATTTAAAGCTAGGTGAAGAAGATGAGCTTCTTGATGAACGTCGACGTCTGATGAATTTTAATAAAATATTTGAGCGCTCAAGTGCTGCTTATGAAGCGATTCAAGGTGAAACAAAAGGTCTTGACTGGATCGGCACAGCAATGGGAGCATTAGATGATGCAGCGACGATTGATGAACAGTTTAAAGAGGCATCTGAGTCAGTAACAACTGCCTTTTACGCACTGCAAGATGCAGCATATCAAGTGAAAAACGTTTTAGATGAGCTAGAATTTGATCCAGCGCGCTTAAATGAAGTTGAGCAACGCCTTGCGCTGTTCCAAAACTTAAAGCGTAAATATGGCTCAACAGTCGAAGAAATGATTGCCTATTATGAAAAAATTAAAACTGAGCTAGGTGAGCTTTTAAATCGCGATGAAATTTTACAAGTAAAAGAACGGAAAGTACTTGAGATGGAAGTCATATTAGGCGAACTTGCAGAAGAACTATCACATGTTCGAAAAGAAGCGGCAAATGACTTAAGTGAAGCCATTATGGCAGAGCTACGTGAATTACATATGGAAAAAGCAAAATTTATTGTAAATTTTGATGCTTTACCTTATTTTGATGTAAATGGTAAAGATCAAGTTGTATTTTATATTTCAACGAATGTCGGTGAACCACCTAAATCTTTACCGAAAATTGCTTCTGGTGGAGAACTATCACGTATGATGTTAGCACTAAAGACAATTTTCTCATCTTCAAACGGTGTGACGTCCATCATTTTCGATGAAGTAGATACTGGTGTAAGTGGTCGAGTGGCGCAAGCAATTGCTGAAAAAATTGCAGCCATTTCGGTTAATTCTCAAGTGCTGTGTATTTCACATCTTCCACAAGTGGCAGCGATGGCCGATCATCATTACTTTATTAAAAAAGAGGTTGAACATGATCGTACATTTACATCATTAGCTGAAATTGATACCCATGCACGTATTGAGGAAGTAAGCAGAATGATGTCAGGTGCAGAAATTACCGAATTAACTTTACAGCATGCGACAGAATTGTTAAAGATGGCTAACGAACGAAAAAAACATATGCGCTAACTTTTTGAAAAATCCAGAGGCAGGTCAACTGTTTCTGGGTTTTTTTCATTTTGCGCAAATATTTACCGCTTATAAGAACGGTACAACAACACATAGTATAAAGACAAAATTCAAAAGGAGGTGTCGTATGAATCGTCGTTGGCGTCAATTTGTCATTTTGCCTATGCTCATCGTTTTGTTATTTATGCCCATACAGGCTTTTGCGGCCAAAAAATTAATACCGATGGGCGAAGCAATTGGAATTCAACTTCAGTTATCACATGTCTTTGTTGCTCATGATGTGTTGTTAGCTTCCAATCAATGGATGAAAGGGGGCGCTGTTATTGAAAAAATAAATGATACAACAGTCAAAACACTTGCTGAGGCCAAGCAAGCAATTGCTCGTCAAGGGCAACAAAAATGGACGATAAAAAGTGAAGGTAAAGAAGTTACAGTTGACTTACAAAAACAAGAAGCAGAACATGTCATCTCTTTTTTAAAGGATGAAACAGATGGAGTAGGAACATTGACATACATTGATCCAGAGACATCAAATTACGGAGCGTTAGGCCATCAAATTGTCGATTCAACTCTTCAAGAAGCACCTGTCTTCAGAGCAGGCTCCATTTTTTTAGCATCCATTCAGCAAATCCGTAAAAGCCTACCTGGTCAACCCGGCTACAAAATATCCTCTATTGAAAAACATCAGGAAAGATTAGGTAGTATCGATAAAAATACGGTTTATGGAATATTTGGCCGTTGGGAAGATAGTTATCAACAAAGATTGCCAAAAGCCATCGAAATTATGCATGCAAAAGATATAAAAATGGGTCATGCTGAAATCTATACAGCCATTGAAGGCAGTAAAGTCGAAACATTTTCTATTGAAATTACCAAAGTGGAAAATGAAAGGCTTGAATTTATTGTCTCTGATGAGAAGCTCATTGAAAAAACAGGTGGAATTTTACAAGGTATGAGTGGTAGCCCAATCATACAGGACGGGCGTTTTGTTGGCGCTGTCACACATATGTTTGTAGAAGAACCGAAAAAAGGGGCAGCTATTACAGTGGCTGAAATGTTAAAAAAATCATCATGAATGGGATGGGGCTGCCTTTGGTAGCTCCGTTCGTTCTTTCTTGAAAAAATTAGGTTAAACTAGCTCTTTCCCTAAGTATTTCATGTTGTTTGCTGACCAGTTTCGCGATACTTAAAAAAAAGTGTAGTTTTATCTCAGTTTTTTCACTAAAATAAGGGGTAAGAGCATTCGACAATTTGCAGTTAAGTATCGTAACTTGTCGAGAAAAAAAGAAAGTATCGGACTACATACTCATTTTTGGAAATAGAAAAGGTTTTTAAAGCAAAAATGTCGAAAATTCCACAGTGTGTCAAAATAGACATTAGGGGTAAAAGGTTTGTGCTTTGAATAGTCAAAGCAAAGTCCAGAAGGAGGAATTGAAATGACAAAGGTAAAAGTGGCGATAGCAGATGATAATCGTGAATTATTAAAAACAATGGAGCAGTATTTTCAAGGTCATCCCGAAATTGAAATCATAGCAACTGCTTCAAACGGGAAAGTGTGTCTTCAAATGCTTGAAGAGTTTTCTCCTGATATTTTATTACTGGATATTATTATGCCTCATCTAGATGGATTAGCTGTTTTAGAGGCGATGTACCAAAATGATCGCATGTCTTCCATACAAGTCATCATGCTAACTGCATTTGGTCAAGAAGATGTCATGAAACAAGCAGTGGATTTAGGTGCATCATACTTTATGTTAAAACCGTTTGAATTTGATCAACTCGTTCAAAAAATATTGCATTGCGCTGGCCAAAAGGCAGCAATACCGAAAAAATCAAGTGTATTACAGCCGACAACTCCTCAAAAATTAAATCAGCATCAGCTTGATAGCACTATTACAGCGATTATTAAAGAAATCGGGGTTCCTGCACATATTAAAGGTTACTCTTATTTACGTGAAGCTATACAAATGGTGTTTGAAGATATCGAGTTATTAGGATCTGTGACGAAAATCCTTTATCCTGAAATTGCAAAAAAATTCAACACAACACCATCACGCGTAGAACGTGCCATTCGTCATGCCATTGAAGTCGCATGGAATCGTGGCAATTACGAGTCTATTTCGTCGATGTTTGGCTATACAGTGCACCATTTAAAGTCTAAACCAACAAATAGCGAATTCATCGCCATGATTGCGGACAAGATTCGTATAGATATGATGGCGAGCTAAGAGCCATCTCTATGTTTATGGACGGCAGGCTAGCGGGGAATAGCCAGTAAACTTATTTTATGTATTGATTATATAATGGTAATTTTAACGCCTTATTAAGCAGTTTACGCCGACTGTTTAGGGGGCGTATTTTTTTGTCTAAATGTATATTTATAGATAAAACGCTCGTAAATGGATGAACAGAAGGGCGAGAAATAGAAATTAGACGCGAAGTGCATTGAAATTCACAATATGGCAATTAGTGCGTTAGAAGTAATTGATTCTATGAATACTATAGTCTGTAATATTGTAGTGAAATGTAAGATATACTATATAAAGGTTGAACAATTGGAGGGAGCATAAATGGGGCTTTTTGATGGTTTGATGGGAAATGCAAGCGAAGTGAATTTAGATAAATTACAGGAAGAAATGAAAGAAATATTAATACCAAATGAGACAATTCAAAATGCATATAAAATTATTAGAGATACATTTATCTTTACGAATAAGCGACTAATCTTAATCGATAAACAAGGGGTAACAGGTAAGAAAACGGAATATCATTCGATTCCATATAAGAATATTCTTCATTTTTCTGTTGAGACGGCGGGGACATTTGATTTAGATGCTGAGTTGAAAATTTGGGTATCAGGTAGTCAGGTTCCCATTCAGAAAAATTTCAATAAATCCACTAATATCTACAAAGTTCAAAGTGTATTAGCAGAATACGTGTTAGTGTAGCAATTTTGACGGTTAACAGTTAGCTGTTAATCGTTTTTATATGCATTCTCCTATCAATTAGAGTTGAAATACCTGAAATAAAGGAAGCAGTCGCTGACATAGATATTTTAGCGAAACTTTTTGAGCAGTCTTGAAAAAATGAAGAAGCGCTTATGCCGTGGTATTATTGGTGCTATAGAATTAAACAGGGGGATACAAATGAAAAGTGTAAACTTTCAGCTTGACCATCACAATTCATTAGAATTAACACAAATAGATGAGCAATTATTTGAGGTCCGACTCGAAATGAATGGCCGTATTAGTCTTTTCTATATGACGCGAGAACAATTGGGTGCTGATGGTCGAATTGAAGCGCTTCAGAAGCGATTAGTTAGTGATTTTTTTCCAGATAGCAACTAAAGCGAAACATATTCGCCTTAATATGGTTAAACGCTCCTTTCTGAAAGGGCGTTTTTTAGTAGACAAGACCTAAATCAAAATTATCGTTAAGTGGATAGCGCTTTTTCTTTTTTCTTTCCTTTATTGCGGATTACCTAAAATATGACTGTATTTTTATACATTCCACACATTTGCACTTTTGCAATGAAGGAAAACTTGCTTTTTTATAGGATATATCGTCTATTTTTTAGAGGAAAATTGTATGAGCTATATGAAGTACTTACTGATAAAGTAGGGGTATTTTCTTTATGAGTAGTGACAATTGTCTCTAAACAAATGTAAATAGATTGTATATACTTACATATAGAGGGAAGGAGGAGGTAGCGTGATTCTAGTTCGAAATGATAACTTCGAAATATCGGAAGAAAACGGAAAGGTATTTATGCTTACATATAGTGCGGGATTTCCATTAAAAGAATTTGATGGTATCTTACGTAGTCATCCACGACTAAAGTTATCTAATTTTTCTATTTTAAAAACTGTACTAGCGACAGAAAGCACTAGTCCTGTTGAAATTGGACGCTGGCTTCCAAATGTTGAAGCTGAAATTGCACGAGATAAAATGTCTGCCTCTATATTTATATATGAAACACATGATTATATTCAAAAGAATAAAGAAAAGTTAACAGCACAAATTACTGATACACTAGCAAGCGAAGGCATAACCTATGGCATTTTAGATTTTGATATTTTAAAAATTGAGCCAGGAAAAGCGTTTTTAATTGCACAAGGCACACCACCTGTCGCAGGCATGGATGCGCAAATTACATACTTACCAAAACCAGAGAGAAAACCCGTTATTCGAGATGATGGAAAAGCTGATTACTATGACATGAATTTTATTTCAGAAATTTCTGAAGGATCTTGGCTTGGGGAAAAAATTCCTGCAACGTTGGGCGAGCCTGGTCAAAATGTACTCGGTGAAATGATTGCGGCAACACCAGGTCGTGATTTTCCCATCCGATATGATAAAAAGTCAGCCTATGAAGTAGAAGAGGATGATAAAATTGTCATTCGCTCAAAAATTGCTGGTGTGTTAGACGACGTTAAAGGAATGATTGGGGTTAACCGTCATTTACCTATACATGGAGATGTGGGCGTTGAGACAGGCAATTTAGAGTTCAATGGCTCTTTAAGTATTAAAGGCACCGTTACAACGGGCTATACAGTTATTGCGACTGGAGATATATCAATCGAAGGGGCAGAAGGTGTAAGTGGAGCTAAACTGATTAAATCGATCGAAGGTGATGTATACATTCGGGGAGGTATTTTTGGTTTGGGCTCAACGCTTGTAGAAGCGGGAGGGAATATTTTCGTTAAGCACGTAAATGAAGCTAATTTAGTAGCAGACGATAGTATTCATATCGGCTTTTATTCACTAGGGTCTCAGCTTACTGCTCATTCCATTTATGTTGATGAGCGAAAAGGTAAAATTATTGGCGGACGTGCTGTTGCCAAAAATACAATCGTCACAGCAATCTCTGGCAATCGACTAGAGAGAAGAACGGATTTAATTATCGAAAGTGTTAATAAACAGGAAAGTTATGCTTTGATGCAAAATAAAGCAACTCAGCTAAAGCAACAGCAAACTGAAATTTCAGAACTTGAAGCGAAGATTACGAGCTTATTACCACTTCTTAAGCAAATGTCAACACAACAAATTGCCTCATTTGAAGAAACAAAACAGCAATTATCAAAATTGAAGGCAGAAGCGGTGACAATGGACCGTGAAATAAAGTTAATGATGGACGAAATGCGTCATGCTGGGAAGGAAGAAATTATCGTAACAAAAGAAGCCTACCCAGGTACGTATATTCAAATTGGGAAGAAATCCTCGTTATTAAATAAAATGACAAATGGTAAATTTTTACTTGAGTTCGGTGAGTTAAATGTATAATGCATTGTTCATCCCTGTGTTTGCACATCGTGGGGCGTCTGCTTATGCTCTCGAAAACAGTTTCAAAGCTTTTGAAAAAGCATTAGAACTAGGCGCAGATGGGATTGAATTAGATATTCAGCTATCAAAAGAAGGAATTCCAGTTGTCTACCACGATCCGCAATTATCAAGATTAGTAGGCTCCAATAAATTGGTAAATGAATGTACGATAGCGGAACTACAAAACTTTAAATTAGGAAAACCATTGAGAAGATTGTTTTCAGCGTATCGGATTCCAACATTTGATGCAGTTTTAGCATGGGCAAATAAACAGCAGCTACCTCTTAATATCGAATTAAAATCGACCATTCTTGACAATAAGGATGCGCTCGTTCAATTGCTTCAAGGACTTATTTTACCTAAAGGTAGTCATTTTTCTTCATTCCATTATGAGCTTTTAGAGGTTGTGAAACACCATGCGCCACATTTTGAAACTGCACTTATCGCTACTAAAAAATTGAAATGGGATTTGCTATGTGATTATAAGGCAATTGATTGTGTCCATATGCATAAAAGATATTATAAGCCGCAATATTTAGAGGCTTGTGTAACCAGTTCAAAGACTTGTCGTGTTTATGCGATTGACGGTAGTGAAAAATACTTGACGAATCCGCATTCATCTGTAGTTGGTTGGATTACAGATTTTCCTGATAGGGTAATTACCGTTCAGCAACGTCAATAAAAATAGCTATCCAGTAAGTCACGTTGAGTGACTTATTTGGATAGCTATTTTTATTTTTTTTGGAAGCGCGGAGCCACTTTTCCGTTTTTTCGGTCGCGGTGTAGTAAAAAGCCTGCGAAAAAGCCAAAGCCTACAACAAAGAAAATGATGCCAATAACAAATTGCAGCCATAAAAATGGGAAAGGTGAGATGAGCTTACCGAATAATGTATCACGCATAAATTTAATGCCACCTGCAGCCATTAGACCTGGAATAAGCATTACAATAAACGCAGCAAATCGAGCCATGCATGTCCCTCCTCATACCTAAATATAATTGTACCTGTCGATATGGGAATGTCAAGAAAGCCTATGAATGTTAGCAGTCTAGGAAACGTGAAGGAAGAAGTTATAAAACTATTAATCGTAACTGAATTTTTAGAAAATTCTTACTTAGTAGGAAAAGTGTAATAATAGTTGCGAAATTGTGAATTTGTCAGTATTGTAAAATTAAATGGAGCGATATTATCCATTGCAAAACAGTTTTTAATATTATTTTTAAATTTGATTGGGATGGGCATTAGGGGTTGCGCTTTCCAAAGCAAAGGGGCGAGTTTTCATGGAAATCTTCAAGTATATGGAAAAGTATGATTATGAACAATTGGTATTTTGCCAAGACGAAGCATCTGGGTTAAAAGCGATTATCGCTATCCATGACACGACACTTGGACCAGCATTAGGTGGTGCTCGTATGTGGACCTACGCGACAGAAGAGAATGCGATAGAGGATGCATTGAGACTAGCACGTGGGATGACATATAAAAACGCGGCTGCTGGTTTAAACCTTGGCGGTGGAAAAACGGTCATTATTGGGGACCCATTTAAAGATAAAAATGAAGAAATGTTCAGAGCTTTAGGGCGTTTCATCCAAGGACTTAACGGTCGCTATATTACAGCTGAGGATGTTGGTACAACAGTAACAGATATGGATTTAATTCATGAAGAAACAAACTATGTTACTGGAATCTCACCAGCGTTCGGTTCATCAGGTAATCCGTCACCAGTAACTGCTTACGGTGTTTATCGTGGTATGAAAGCAGCTGCAAAAGAAGCATTTGGTACGGATTCGTTAGAAGGTCGTACAATTTCTGTTCAAGGACTAGGGAATGTTGCTTACAAGCTTTGCGAGTATTTACATAACGAAGGTGCAAAACTTGTTGTAACTGATATTAACCAAGCGGCAATTGATCGTGTAGTGAATGATTTTGGTGCTAGAGCAGTTGCGCCAGAAGAAATCTATTCACAGGAAGTTGATATTTTCTCACCTTGTGCATTAGGAGCTATTCTGAATGACGAAACAATCCCACAATTAAAAGCAAAAGTGATCGCTGGTTCTGCTAATAACCAATTGCAGGATTCTCGACATGGGGATTATTTACATGAGCTAGGTATTGTCTACGCTCCTGACTATGTGATTAATGCTGGTGGCGTAATTAACGTCGCTGATGAATTATACGGCTATAATCGTGAACGTGCGATGAAACGTGTAGATGGTATATACGATAGCATTGAAAAAATCTTTGATATTTCAAAACGAGATGGCATTCCTACTTATGTAGCGGCTAATCGTTTAGCAGAGGAACGCATTGCTCGTGTATCAAAATCGCGCAGTCAGTTTTTAAAAAATGAAAAAAATATTTTGAACGGTCGTTAACAGCTGTTCGTGAAAAGAAGTCGCATAGTCGACTTCTTCTCTTTAGATAATGGTAAATAAAGGATTCACAAATTATAAATAGTCACAAGAAAAGATTACGCAATAACTTCAAGTGAACGTAATAAGGTGCACCTTTCATTTCAATGTCTTGATGTATAGAGATAGTTGCTTGTGGCGATACAGCTATTTCCTCTATGGATTTCACTGTCACACATGTTTGGAAGAGGGGGTTTAGCACTTTTCTCATAAGGAGGAATAAAAAATGGCTCAAAATTATGATGTAGTTATTTTAGGGGGAGGGACAGGAGGCTACGTAGCAGCAATTCGGGCAGCACAATTAGGCTTGAAAACAGCTATAGTGGAACGTGAACAACTTGGTGGTACCTGTCTACATAAAGGCTGTATTCCTAGTAAGGCGTTACTTCGCAGTGCAGAAGTGTATCGTATGGCGAATAAAACGGCAAGTGAATTTGGTGTAGATATCTCTGGGGTTACATTGCAATTCAATAAAGTGCAAGCTCGCAAACAAGCAATTGTAGAGCAATTAAGCCAAGGTGTGAATACACTGATGAAAAAAGGCAAGATTGATGTATATGAAGGAACAGGGCGAATTTTAGGACCTTCTATTTTCTCACCGATGCCAGGTACGATTTCTGTTGAGATGCTAAATGGTGAAGAAAATGAAATGCTAGTTCCAACGAATGTTGTCATTGCAACAGGATCGAAACCGAGAGGAATGGCAGGGTTAACAGTGGATGGCAAATACATCATGAATTCTGACCATGCTTTGCAAATGGAGGAATTGCCATCGTCATTACTGATTGTCGGTGGTGGTGTAATTGGTATTGAATGGGCATCGATGCTATGTGATTTTGGAGTATCGGTAACGGTCGTGGAATATGGCCCATCAATTTTACCAGCAGAAGATGCAGATGTCGTAAAGGAAGTGACAAAGCAGCTTGAAAGTCGTGGCGTACGTATTGTAACAAATGCACGCTTAGATTTAGATAGCTACAAAACTGAAAATGATAACGTTTTCATTTCAGCGAAGCTTCAAGATAAAGAAGAACATTTCACGGCAGAGAAATTGTTGCTATGTGTTGGACGTGAAGCAAATATACATGGTATCGGATTAGAAAACACAGACATTGAAATAGACAACGGCTTTATTAAAGTAAGCGATTCTTATCAAACGAAAGAATCACATATGTATGCCATTGGGGATGTTATAGGTGGGTTACAGTTAGCACATGTTGCCTCCCATGAAGGATTGTCTGCGATTGAACATATTGCAAATGGAAAAAAAGCGCCGTTAGATGTATTGAAGGTACCAAAATGTGTATATTCCTTCCCAGAAGTAGCTAGTATTGGTTTAACGGAAAGTGCTGCCCGTGAACAGGGATATGCATTAAAGGTGGGCAAATTCCCATTTAAAGCAATAGGAAAAGCGCTTGTCAATGGAGATTCAGATGGCTTTGTTAAAATAATAGCAGATGAAGAAACGGATGACATTTTGGGTATTCATATGGTGGGGCCACATGTAACGGATTTAATAGGAGAGGCGTCATTAGCAAAATTATTGGACGCGACTCCTTGGGAAATTAGTCAAGCAATCCACCCACATCCATCACTAAATGAAGTGTTAGTAGAATCTGCCTTAGCTGTTGATAAGCGGGCTATCCATTTTTAACTTGGATTGAGCCTAAGTCGTCTACATCTAGGAAGCGGAATGGGAACGATAGCTCGTTAGGGGCTCTCACCCAAGTTAATCTAAGTTAACAGCCTTAGTAGATGACACAGATTTTATAAAGGGCTTTCTAGAAAACGCCAAAAATCTGAAGGCAATTACGCCAAGGTGTAAAAATACTGTCATAATTTAAATACTAGAGTAGCTTGTACATGGATTACAGGCACTTTAGCATTTTCTCTAATGCGAAAGGGGTGTTCATATGCAAGACGTTCAAATAAAACATGAAGATTTAGGTTTATCGACTGAAGATGTCGTTGCTATGTTCGAAACGATGTTAATGGCAAGAAGACTAGATGAGCGTATGTGGTTATTAAACCGCTCAGGTAAAATTCCATTTGTTATTTCTTGTCAAGGGCAGGAGGCAGCACAAGTAGGAGCAGCCTTTGCACTAAATAAGGATATAGACTATATTGCACCATATTACCGAGATATGGGTGTTGTATTGCATTTTGGAATGACGCCAAAAGAGTTAATGTTATCAGCTTTTGCAAAGGCTGAAGACCCGAATTCGGGCGGCCGCCAAATGCCAGGGCACTTTGGACAAAAGAAAAATCGCATTTTGACTGGTTCTTCGCCAGTGACAACACAAGTTCCACATGCAGTTGGTGTGGCGCTTGCAGGACGTTTGCAAAAAGAGGATTTTATTACCTTTGTCACATTAGGAGAAGGCTCTTCCAACCAAGGTGATTTTCATGAAGGTGCGAATTTTGCAGGAGTGCATAAGTTACCCGTCATCATAATGGTAGAAAATAATCAATATGCAATTTCAGTACCAGTAGAACGTCAATTAGGTTGTGCAAAGGTATCCGATCGTGGTATTGGCTATGGGATGCCTGGCGTTACAGTGGATGGTAAATGTCCATTACAGGTTTATAAGGTCGTTAAAGAGGCAGCAGAACGTGCACGTAGCGGTGCTGGTCCAAGTCTAATCGAAACGGTAACTTTCCGTTTAACTGCACACTCTTCAGATGACGATGATCGTCAATATCGAACAGCTGAAGATATTGCAGAAGGTAAAGCGAAGGATCCGATTGTATTATTCGAGAAGTATTTACAAGATGCTGGCATTATGACTGAATCTCTTCGAAAAGAAATAGAAGAGCGTATCATGGCTGAGGTGAATGAAGCAACGGATTATGCAGAAGCAGCACCGTATGCCCAACCAGAAGATGCCTTGAAATACGTATATGCACCAGTGGACGGAGGTGACGTGTAATGGCAGTTATGTCTTATATTGATGCGATTACATTAGCGATGAAGGAAGAAATGGAACGGGACGACCGCGTTTTCATCTTAGGGGAAGATGTTGGTCGCAAAGGTGGCGTTTTTAAAGCAACTACGGGTCTTTACGAGCAGTTTGGTGAGTATCGCGTATTAGATACACCACTTGCTGAAAGTGCCATTGCAGGGGTCGGGATTGGTGCGGCAATGTATGGGATGCGCCCAATTGCTGAAATGCAGTTTGCAGACTTTATTATGCCAGCTGTGAACCAAATAGTTTCCGAGGCTGCGAAAATTCGTTATCGTTCAAATAATGACTGGACTTGTCCGATTGTCGTACGTGCTCCTTTCGGTGGAGGAATTCATGGCGCGCTTTATCATTCACAATCGGTTGAGGCTCTTTTTGCTGGAACGCCTGGTTTGAAAATTGTCATTCCTTCTACACCATATGATGCAAAAGGTTTGTTAAAAGCAGCGATTCGCGATGAAGATCCTGTGTTATTTTTTGAGCATAAGCGAGCATATCGACTAATTAAAGGAGAAGTCCCATTAGATGATTATACAATACCAATTGGTAAAGCCGACGTTAAGCGTGAAGGTGAAGACGTGACAGTAATAACATATGGTTTAGCTGTTCATTTCGCTTTACAAGCAGCAGAGCGATTAGCAGCAGATGGTATTTCAACGCATATTTTAGATTTACGTACTGTGTATCCTCTAGATAAAGAAGCAATCATTGAAGCGGCAAGTAAAACAGGCAAAGTTTTACTAATTACTGAAGATAACAAAGAAGGTAGCATTATAAGTGAGGTCGCAGCTATTATTGCTGAGAATTGCTTGTTTGATCTTGATGCACCTATCCAACGATTAGCTGGTCCAGATGTCCCTGCGATGCCATATGCACCGACAATGGAAAAGTTTTTCATGATTAATCCAGAAAAAGTAGAACGTGCTTTGCGAGATTTAGCTGCATTTTAATTACTCAGATGATACTCCTGTATATTAGGAGAAAAATACTTAGTTGTAGTCTCTTTTTGAAGTAAGTGTTAGGGGCGCATACTCAAAATAGCAAAAGCCTCGGGCGGTCGTCATAGATTTTAAACTTGCTTGCTTTGTCAACGCAATATCTTGGCTAAGGTTACTACCGAGGCGTAATTGATGGGGGGAATAGGATAATGGCGATTCAAAACATTACGATGCCACAGCTCGGTGAAAGCGTAACAGAAGGTACAATCGAAAAATGGCTCGTGCAACCAGGTGATACAGTAAAAAAATATGATCCATTAGCAGAAGTTGTGACAGATAAAGTAAATGCAGAAATCCCATCCTCTTTTGAAGGGGTTATTACAGAGTTACTTGCTGAGGAAGGGCAAACGTTACCTGTGGGAGCCGTTGTTTGTTCAATCGAAATTGCAGGTGACGGTGAGTTACCTGAATCTCAACCTGCGAAAAAATCAACAGTAAGTTCAGCGATTAGGAACGCTGGTATTCAGAAAAAACAAGAGGCGCCAAAGGAAACGACGGTTGCCGTTTCGGCAGAAAAACCAGTAAGACAGCAAAAAGCGCGTTACTCACCAGCCGTACTTAGACTAGCGCAAGAACATGATATTGCACTTGAGCAAGTAGTTGGGACTGGAGAGGGTGGTCGTATTACACGAAAAGACCTTCAACAATTAATTGAAGCTGGCAATGTGCCAACGGCTAAAGATGCACCAACTTCTGAGCCAGTTGCCGCTGTTAGTAACCAACAAGTCACGCCATCCGAACAAGCTGCAAAACCAGTACCATCTGGCCAAGAAACACAAGCTGGTGATATTGAAATACCAGTTACAAACGTGCGTCGTGCCATTGCTAATAATATGGTGCGTAGTGCTCAAGAAGTACCACATGCTTGGATGATGATGGAAGTGGATGTAACGGATTTAGTTGCGTATCGAGATAGCATTAAGACAGAATTCAAACAAAAAGAGGGCTTTAATATTACTTACTTTGCATTCTTTGTTAAGGCTGTTGCACAAGCATTAAAAGAGTTCCCAATGATGAATTCAATGTGGGCAGGAGATAAAATTATTCAAAAACATGATATAAATATTTCCATTGCCGTAGCAACGGATGATGCACTCTTTGTCCCTGTTATAAAACACGCGGATGAAAAGTCCATTAAAGGGATTGCTAAAGAGATTCATGAGCTTGCTCAAAAAGTTCGCGCAGGCAAACTGACAATGGATAATATTAAAGGCGGTACGTTTACGGTTAATAATACAGGTGCTTTCGGCTCTATGCAGTCAATGGGCATCATTAATTACCCGCAGGCAGCTATTCTTCAAGTGGAAAGTATTGTAAAAAAACCTGTTGTTTTACCTGGCGGAATGTTTGCTGCACGCGATATCGTAAATTTATGTTTATCTTTAGATCATCGTATACTAGATGGATTAGTTTGTGGTAAATTCCTAAATAGAGTAAAAGAAATACTCGAAAATACAAATAAATCTTCGACGTCAGTCTACTGATGATTTGTCGGAAACCTGTTGTATAACGGTTTCCGATTTTTTTTTGCTTTTCGAGTAGCAGATTGTCATGTAGAATAACAAATAGAAACTACTAAGGGGGGAAGCTGATTAAGCGTCCGCATGTCAAACAACATGAAAAATATTGAATTTGAAAAGCCGTCCTATTCAGAATGGCAAGATGCAGCAATCAAAGCTTTAAAAGGGAAACCATTCGAGTCTCTTTTAACGAAAACAAGTGAGGGTGTTACGTTAGAACCGCTTTACACGCAAGAAAGTTTAGTAGCCAAACTAGGTGATGAGCTAGATCAACAAGTTGCCACAATCCGTTCCCTACAAAATGGCGAAGTATTTCGTGTGGCACAGCAAGTGTATGCTGAAACAAGTGAAGCATTCTTCGCGCAGCTTGATGATAGCTTAGCTCGTGGCAATGAGGTAGTGACAGTTGATAGTCGTGTAAGCTTTGAATGGACTGAAGAAATATTGGCACAACTAGCTACATATTTCTCTGAATATTCGTTTAAAATGACGGTAAAAAATGAAAATGACCCTTTACTGGCAGTATTCAACAACATACCAACTGAACAACGACAAGATGTAAACGGCTTCATTATTTCTAACAATCCAATTAAGCTTGTAGGATTGCCAAATGTACGTACGTTAAGTGCTGATACAGTGTCTTTCCATAATGAGGGTGCTAATGCTGTGCAAGAATTAGCATATGCACTTGCAATTGCGGCTAAATATGCAGAGCAAGAAGAAAGCTTTGAAGCTTTTGCACAAAAATTTTATGTTTCATTTGCCCTTGATACGCAATTCTTTACAGAAATCGCTAAACTACGTGCTTTTAAAGTACTTTGGAAAGCGTTCTCATCAGCTTATGGTGTGACAGAAAATGTAAAAGTTCCAACACTTGCTGAAACTTCGCTTCGAAGCTTCTCTAAATTGGATGTTTACGTAAATTTACTTCGCGCTGCAAATGAAGCGCTTTCTGGATTAATTGGCGGTGCGGATGTCTTTACAGTTCACCCACATGATGCATTAACGAAACCGACAGAGCAATCTGTACGTATAGCGCGCAATGTATCTCTAGTATTAAAAGAAGAAACAAATGTGTTAAAAATAACAGATCCTGCGGGTGGTTCATACTTCATTGAATCATTAACAGCTGACTTCGTAAAAGAAGCATGGGCATTATTTTTAGAAATTGAGGCTGCTGGTGGTATAGATGCTTATACAGCTTCGGGGAAATTAGCTGAAGCGTTAGAAGCATCATATCAAGCACGCATTAAAGCTGCACAAACACGCAAACAATCGGTTATCGGTACAAATATTTATGCAAATCCTGCAGATGTCCTTGATAGCGAAACAAACCCACTATTTGCAAATATTAAGCGAATTACGATACCGTTCGAGCAATTGCGTTTACAAATGACTGCTGCCAATGTGAAAACTGGCATCTTAGCATTAGGCTCACTAAAAAGTTCTAAACCTCGTGCTGATTTTGTGTCTGGTTTCTTAAACACTGTTGGTCTTGTACCAGAAAAAAGCGAACCAGCTGTAACAGCTGAGGAAGCGCTTGCTTGGTTAAAAGCAACAGACGCAAATTATGTTGTAATCGCAGGTAATGATGATGCTACAAAAGAAATGGTTCCCGCAATTTTAGCTGAAAAACCAGCACACGTGATTGTAGATATTGCAGGTAAATTTAAAGACGAAGAAGAAGCTTGGTTAGCAAATGGCTTAAACGGCTTTATTTTCGCAGGACAGAACATCATTGAAAAATTAAATTCGGTGTTCGCTAGCATGAAGGAGGTCCAACGATGAGCAAGCCAAATTTTAGTGCAATTGAAATCGAAAAAGTATTAACAGCAGAAGCTCCTGCGGCTTCAGACGACAAATTCATGACAAATGAAGGTATTGAAATTAAAGATATTTATACAAAAGATGATATTAAAGATGTAAAACACTTAGATGATGTTGCAGGGATTGCGCCAAATACACGCGGACCATACCCTACTATGTATGTCGCACGTCCTTGGACAGTCCGTCAATATGCAGGTTTCTCCACTGCAGAAGAATCCAATGCGTTTTACAAACGTAACCTTGCAATGGGGCAAAAAGGTCTTTCAGTAGCCTTTGACTTAGCAACACACCGTGGATATGATTCGGATCACCCACGTGTAACAGGTGATGTTGGTAAAGCAGGGGTAGCAATTGATTCAGTAGAAGATATGAAAATTTTATTCGATCAAATTCCTTTAGATCAAATGTCTGTGTCAATGACGATGAATGGTGCCGTACTTCCGATACTCGCATTCTATATCGTTGCTGCTGAAGAACAAGGTGTTACTCCAGAACAGCTTGCTGGGACAATCCAAAATGATATTTTAAAAGAATATATGGTACGTAACACGTATATTTACCCACCAGCAATGTCGATGAAAATTATTGCAGATATTTTTGAATTTACAGCTAAGTTTATGCCGAAATTTAACTCTATTTCGATCTCAGGCTATCATATTCAAGAAGCGGGTGCTACAAATGACATCGAGCTTGCGTATACATTAGCTGACGGTCTTGAATATGTTCGGACTGGTTTAAAAGCTGGTATTGATATTGATGCCTTTGCACCACGTTTATCATTCTTCTGGGCTATCGGGATGAACTATTATATGGAAGTTGCGAAAATGCGAGCTGCTCGTCGTATTTGGGCACAAATGATGTCTACGTTCAATCCAAAAAATCCAAAGACATTGGCATTACGTACACACTCACAAACATCTGGATGGTCTTTAACAGAGCAAGATCCATTCAATAATGTAACGCGTACATTAATTGAGGCGAATGCTTCTTCTATGGGCCATACACAATCTCTTCATACGAATGCACTAGACGAAGCAATTGCATTACCAACAGATTTCTCTGCACGTATTGCACGTAATACGCAACTATTCCTACAAGAAGAAACGGCTATGACAAAAGTGATTGACCCTTGGGGTGGCTCATATTATGTTGAGAAATTAACAGATGAAATCACAAAGTCTGCATGGGCGTTAATCGAAGAAATCGAAGAACTTGGTGGTATGGCAAAAGCAATTGAAACGGGCCTTCCAAAAATGAAGGTTGAAGAAGCTGCGGCTAAACGTCAGGCGAAAATCGATTCTAAATCTGAAACGATTGTAGGCGTGAACAAATATCGTCTAGAAAAAGAAGAACCAATCGATATTCTTGATATCGACAACACACTTGTGCGTCAAAAACAAATTGAGCGTTTAGATGCCATGAAAGCTTCTCGTGATGAGGCAGAGGTTCAAAAACATCTTGCTCGCTTAACGAAAGCAGCACAAGATGGAGAAGAAAACTTACTTGCAATAGCGGTAGATGCAGCACGTGCTCGTGCATCGCTTGGAGAAATCTCTGATGCAATCGAGATAGTTTCTGGTCGTCATAAAGCAATCATTCGCTCAATCTCAGGCGTTTATTCTGCAAACTTCTCGGATGAAGAGCAAATTACAGAAGTAAAAAATATGACAGATGAGTTCCTTGAAAATGAAGGTCGTCGCCCACGTATTTTAGTAGCTAAAATGGGACAAGACGGGCATGATCGCGGTGCTAAAGTAATTGCAACAGGCTACGCTGACTTAGGCTTCGATGTCGATATTTCACCACTATTCATGACACCAGAAGAAACGGCGCAAATGGCTGTTGAAAATGACGTACATTGTATTGGTGTATCATCACTCGCAGCAGGACACAAAACTCTTGTGCCAGCGTTAGTTTCTGAACTGACAAAGTTGGGCCGTGAAGATATTATCATTATCGTTGGCGGCGTTATTCCAGCACAAGATTATGAATTCCTTTATGAAGCAGGGGCAGTGGCAATCTTTGGACCTGGTACAGTTATACCAGTTTCTGCAATTAAAATTATTGAGGAAATTTATAAACGTTTAGGTTACGAGGAAGTGTCTAAATAATGGACAAAAACAAAGAGATGCAGGAAAGTGCTCTATTTGTCATGGATGGCGTGGAGGCATCTCACGATGGTATGCAATATGGTGTACCAAAAAAATTCCGAAAGAAAAAAGCTGACAAACTTGATATCCAAGAGCTTGCACGAAATGTCCGTGCAGGCTCACGTGTACAATTGTCTAAAGCTATTACACTCATTGAAAGCTCAAATATGACTCATAAAGTACAGGCGCAAGAGCTATTACAGGAGCTTTTACCGCATACAGGCAACAGCGTCCGTATTGGTATTACGGGAGTACCAGGCGCAGGGAAAAGCTCTTTCATTGAAGCTTTCGGAACGATGTTATGTGAGATGGGTAAAAAAGTAGCAGTCCTTGCAATAGACCCAAGTTCTTCGTTATCGGGGGGCAGTATTTTAGGCGATAAAACACGCATGGAAGAACTAGTGAAAAAGCCGAATGCGTTCGTTCGCCCGTCACCGTCTGCTGGTACCCTAGGGGGTGTTCATAAGAAGACGCGTGAAACGATGCTTGTCTGTGAAGCAGCTGGGTATGATGTGATTTTGATTGAGACGGTTGGTGTTGGTCAAAGTGAAACATATGTCCGAGGAATGGTTGATTTCTTCTTATTGTTAGTATTGACGGGTGCAGGAGATGAACTGCAGGGCATGAAAAAGGGCATTATGGAATTAGCAGATGCCATTGTTGTGCATAAGGCTGATGGTGATAATGTGCGACTAGCGAAAAAAACCGTTTCCGAATATAAGCAAATATTGCATTTCCTTCAACCCGCAACGCCAGGATGGATGTCTACTGCTATGCCAGTTAGTTCGTGGGAAAAAAAAGGACTCGATAAAGTATGGAATACGATCGGTGACTTTAGACAAACGGTGGAAGCGAATAATTACTGGTCCATTCGCCGTCAAAATCAAACAAAAGATTGGTTCCAATCCATGATTACAGATCATCTAATTGATGCATTTTATGGGGATCCAAACCGTAAAGAACAAGTACAGTTACTAGAGCGCCAAATTCTTAATGGACAATTGACAGTAACGCAAGGTGTAGATCGTTTATTTAGCGATGAGCAAACACAGAAATAATGTACGCTTTTATATGAGCATGTAGGTGCACAAAATCGTCACTTACTGCTATGATAGGAGATGTATGAGTGCTATCTAAAGCATCTAAAGCTTAAAGACAAGCGCGAAATTGAAAGGAGCTATCGCTTTATGAATATGGATTACGATTTATTTATGCAAGAAATTTTAAAAACAGCACGTGCTGAAATTGAAACTGCAGGTTATGAGCAATTACGCACACCTGAAGCTGTTGAAGAGGCGTTTGCTCGTCCTGGTACAACATTAGTCATGGTAAATTCAGTATGCGGCTGTGCGGGAGGTATTGCTCGACCAGCAGCAGCACAATGCGTGCATTACGATAAACGACCAGATCATTTAGTTACTGTATTTGCAGGTCAAGATAAAGAAGCAACAGCAGCTGCTCGTTATCACTTCGGTGAAGACCACCTACCATCTTCTCCATCATTTGTACTTTTAAAAGATGGACAAGTTGTAGCAGAAGTTGGCCGCTATGAAATTGAAGGGCATGATCCGATGTCGGTCGTGACAAACTTACAAGCAAATTTTGAAGAATATTGTGAAGAGCTTTAATATTTTTCAATATCTATGTAAGGCAAGATTAAATAGGGCTTAGCTATTATTCATTTGACTAGAGTGACATGTGCACTTTAGTCAAATCCTTTTGGAATTTTTGTAATATTGGCTAAATAAAAGTCTTGCTGATTAAAAAGTTTTACTAGATAAGAAAAGCTTCTAATGAATAATTATTCGTTATGAAAGTTGAAGGATGGGAGGCAGTCGACTTGAAGAAATTTTCAATCGGCTATCGTACATTAAAAACAGCAATCGGTGCAGCTATTGCCATAGCGATTGCGCAGTATTTTGAATTGGCTTCTTATGCTTCAGCTGGTATTCTAACGATCCTATGTGTGCAGCCAACAAAGAAAAAATCACTTCATGCTGCTTATACCCGCTTTGTCGCAAGCATAGTTGGTATGCTGTATGCATTTTTAAGCTTTGAGCTATTTTCTTATCACCCGCTAACATTGGCAGGTATGCTTGTATTGTTTATCCCGACAATTGTGTCGTTAAAGGTAGCAGATGGTTTCGTCTCTAGTGCGGTTATAATTATGCATATATACGCTGCAAAGGGCTTTACGTTAGCTCTTGTTTATAATGAATTTGCTTTAATGGCTATCGGGTATGGTACGGGAATAGCGATAAATATGTATATGCCAGATATTCAAAAGGAATTAAATTACTATAGAGTTAAAATAGAGGAGCTGTACAAAAAGATTTTTTTAGAAATTGCCAGCTATTTAAGACAAGGCGATACATTATGGGATGGGCAGGAAATTATTCAAGCTATTAAAACGTTGAATGATGCAAAATCATTAGCTTTTAAAGATGTTGAAAATCATTTTACACGAAGACAAAATGATTATTATCTTTACTTCGATATGCGTGAACAGCAGCTTGAAATAATTGAACGAGTACTCCCTAAAATAACTGCCCTACCTGTTATAGTACAAGAGGCGGAAATCGTTGCGGACTTCCTACAAGACCTTGGTGAGCATGTCCATTCAGGAAATACTGCGGGTCATTTTAGGGAGAAATTAGAGCTAGCAAAGAGAGATTTTGCCGAATTACCTTTACCGACAAATCATCAAGAGTTTATTGCTCAGGCTGCGCTTTATCAATTCATTGAAGAAATGGATCGTTATTTAGAGATAAAGCAATCATATAAGGGCTTAAAGGTCAAAGGAAAGCGCCCACAGTAATGTGGACGCTTCGCACTTTCTTAAACTAGCATCGATAAACCAAATGCAAGAGATGAGATTACCATAATGGCAATCATAGCATAAACTACGATTTTCTGAAATTTTTTATTACTCATATGCTCGTTCGCTCCTTCTTTTCTTATAAATAGTTTAGCAAATCTGAAAAATTTCTCAAGTAGTAGAGTTTTGACAAAAAAATCTGTAAAATAGGGTATGTACCATAACAGAAGGAGATGTCACCATGGAGAAAGTAGACCATATTGGGATTGCAGTGCGCGATCTTGATGAACGCATTACATATTATACAGAAACTTTAGGTTTAAAGTTACTGAAAGTAGAAGAGGTTGAATCTCAGCAAGTCCGTGTTGCATTTATCGACGCTGGCAACGTGAAACTAGAATTACTAGAACCGATGAGCGAAAAAAGTACGATTCACGGATTTATCGAGAAACGTGGCGAAGGCATTCACCATGTAGCATTCGGTGTAACAGGTATTCGTGAGCGTATGGCGGAACTTCGTGATAAAGGCGTGCGCCTCTTATCAGAAGAGCCAGGGCCAGGTGCTGGTGGTGCAGAGGTTGCTTTCTTGCATCCTAAATCATCTTTCGGTGTGCTATATGAATTATGTGATAAAAGCGGAAAAGGGGAAAAGTGATTAGTATGGATATGTTCGATAAAATTAATGACTTATATGATCGTAAGACGGTAATTGAACTTGGCGGTGGCTATGAACGCATCGAAAAGCAACATGAAAAAGGTAAGCTAACTGCGCGTGAGCGTATTGAATTATTACTCGATGAAGGTACGTTTTTCGAAATTAACCCATTCATTACACACCGTACAGTCGATTTCGGTATGGACAAACTAGAAGGACCTGGCGACGGCGTAGTAACAGGATTTGGTAAAATTAACGGACGTCCAGTTTACTTATTCTCTCAAGATTTCACTGTATTCGGTGGAGCACTTGGTGAAATGCACGCTAAAAAAATGGCGACAGTAATGGATCTTGCTGCTAAAAATGGCACACCATTCATCGGCATTAACGATTCAGGCGGCGCACGTATTCAAGAGGGTGTACTTTCTTTAGACGGTTACGGACATATTTTCTACCGTAATGCAATCTACTCTGGTGTTATTCCACAAATCTCAGTCATTATGGGACCTTGTGCAGGTGGAGCAGTGTATTCTCCAGCTATCACAGACTTTATCCTAATGGTCGATAAAACATCTCAAATGTTCATTACTGGACCAAAAGTTATTGAAACAGTAACAGGTGAAAAAATTTCTGCTGAAGACCTTGGTGGCTCTAAAGTAAATAATGCAGTAAGTGGTAACGCTCACTTCCGTGCACCGTCGGAAGAAGCTGCCATCGATCAAATTAAACAATTATTAAGTTATTTACCACAAAACAATAAAGAAAAAGCACCACGCCAGGCACGTCCTGAAGGGGACGATTACCGTCCTGAAATCGTAGACACTGTTCCAATCGAAACAACTCGCCCATACGATGTGCGTAAAGTAGTGGAACAAGTAGTAGACGAAGGTTCATTCATGGAAGTTCACTCTGAATTTGCGAAAAACGTAGTAGTAGGCTTTGCGCGTATTGCAGGTGAATCAGTAGGACTTGTATGTAACCAACCTAAAGTATTAGCTGGCGGTCTTGATATCGACTCTTCCGATAAGGCAGCCCGTTTCATTCGAACTTGTGATGCGTACAATGTCCCAATCATCACATTTGAAGACGTTTCTGGATTCTTCCCAGGCGTAAAACAAGAGCATGGTGGAATTATCCGTCATGGTGCGAAAATCCTTTATGCCTATTCAGAAGCAACTGTACCAAAAATTACAGTAATTTTACGTAAAGCATATGGTGGTGCATACGTTGCACTTAACTCTAAATCAATTGGCGCTGACCTAGTATTCTCTTGGCCAAATGCTGAAATCGCGGTTATGGGTGCAGCGGGTGCTGCAAATATCATCTTTGCGCGTGAAATTGCGAAGTCAGAAGATCCTGAAGCAACGCGTGCAGCGAAAATTGAAGAATACAAAGAGAAGTTTGCCAATCCTTACGTGGCGGCATCTCGTGGTATGGTAGATGATGTTATCGATCCACGTGATACACGTATTAAACTTATCCAAGCTTTAGACATGCTGTCAAATAAACACGAAACACGTCCTGAGAAAAAACACGGAAATATTCCGCTATAATAATATACAAACCCAGTAGCCATTTGGTTGCTGGGTTTTTGTATGAGAGATAACAGATTCGGAACAAAAAAGAATTTTATAAAATGGCAGATAATTGAAACATTTCTTTCGCTCATCCGTACAAATACAAAAGGGGAGTTGAGATGAATGGAATGGCAACAATTACAGACTGAGCAGGAAACACTTCAAGGACAACTAAGAAATGCTAATAGATTAAGAGAGCAGAGGTTTTTAATTGAAGGGCAAATCGAGCATGCACAGCAGGAAATTACTAAGCATTCTACTGAACACAATCAAATTCGTATGAAACTTGATAAACTAGAGGGCTTTTCGTTTATGAATATGATTCGTACATGGACTGGGCAACAAGACGATTTGCGCGCTGAGAAAATCGATAAGGCAGCCATTCTAGAATTAAAAATCAAGGAAGCGGAAAAAATGCTGAAAGACTTAACATTTGATTTTGAACAGGTTAATCAAAAGCTCAAGCAAATTAATGAAAAACAACTTCAAGAAGCATTAAACATTCTACATATAAAAAAGAAAAACTATCTCCAATTACATGAACCCGAAGTTGCTCAGAAAATAGAACAGCTTGCAAATGAAGAATTTATAACGAAACAGTTAATCTCAGAAATACAAGAAGCGGAAGATGCAGGTGACATTGCGCTTACTAAACTGGGGCAGGCGGCTGCATCACTACACTCAGCGAGCGGCTATTCGACATGGGATACATTTTTTGGCGGCGGCCTTATTGCCACACATTTAAAGCATGATGCGCTTGATAAAACGGAAAACTATCTCCATAGTGCACAAATTGCCTTGCAACGCTTTCATAACGAATTGCTGGATGTACAGGACATGTCGACAAAATCTTTGCAAATTGAAACAGATGGCTTTGTGAAATTTGCAGACTACTTCTTTGATGATATATTTTCGGCTTGGTCAGTCCATTCCAAAATATCTACAGCAAGAGAGCAAGTATCCAGAGTACAAGATGATGTACATAATACAGTTAGACGTTTGCAGGAAAAGCATAATAGAGCACTGGAATATTTGGAAACATTAAAAATGGAAAAGAAAGAGATTTTACAACTATAAAAAAGTCTGTGGAAAGAGCTTCTCATACTCTTTTCACAGGCTTTTATGCATTTTTGAATATAAAATAAAGAAGTTACTACTAGCGTATTATTCCAACTCTTCAGTCAATGTGCTAAACTAATACATATATTATGACGTGGAAAACACGTAAATCAAGGGAGTTTTACAACATGACAAGTCGTTTAGTAGAAGAGTTTTTTGAGCTCGTACAAATCGATTCAGAAACAAAACACGAACAGCTTATTGCACCAGTTCTAATTGAAAAATTAACAGCACTTGGTTTTTCAGTAGTGCAAGATGATGCACATACACGCAACGGTCACGGTGCTGGAAATATTATCGCGACATTAAAAGGTACATTAGATATTGAGCCAATCTATTTTACTTCACATATGGATACGGTTGTACCAGGAAAAGGTATTAAACCATCGCTTCGTGAAGATGGCTATATCGTTTCAGATGGCACAACAATTTTAGGTGCAGACGATAAAGCAGGTCTAGCAGCGATGTTTGAAATGGCAAAGCGATTAAAAGAACAACAAATTGAACATGGTGACATCCAGTTTATCATCACAGCAGGGGAAGAGAGTGGTTTAGTAGGAGCGAAAGAATTGGACCCTACTGCTATTATCGCAAAATACGGCTTTGCAGTTGACAGTGATGGCAAAGTTGGTGGAATCGTGACAGCAGCGCCATTCCAAGCGAAAATATTTACGAAAATCATCGGTAAAACTGCGCATGCAGGTGTTGCTCCTGAGAAAGGGATATCTGCCATTACGGTTGCTTCAAAATGTATTGCACAAATGAAGCTTGGAAGATTAGATGAAGAAACAACTGCGAATATTGGCCGCTTTGAAGGTGGACAAGCTACAAACATTGTGTGCGATGAAGTGAACATTTTAGCAGAAGCACGTTCAATTGATAAAACAAAGCTAGATGCCCAAACAAAACATATGCAAGATACGTTTGAGCAAGTTGCAGCTTCAATGGGCGCACGTGCTGAAGTAGAAGTAAAACTAATGTACCCTGGCTTCCGTGTAACAGAGTCAGATAAAGTCGTACAGGTAGCTATGGCGGCAGCACGTAATATTGACAGAACACCTCTATTAGGTATTTCTGGAGGTGGCTCTGACGCTAATATTATTGCAGGCTTTGGTATCCCTACGGTTAACCTATCAGTAGGGTATGAAGATATTCATACAACAAATGAAAAGATTCCTGTAGAAGAATTAGAGAAATTAGCCGATTTGCTTGTTGAAATCGTGAAAGAAACAGCAAAACACGAGCGCTAAAATAAAAGGAAGTGACCTGATGGAAAGTGTAAAGGCAGTAGTTTTTGCATGTGGTACAGAGGAATATGCAGTACCAGTGGAGCAAGCAATATCCATTGAAAAACTAGAGCAAGTAACCCCAATTCCGCATTTACCGAATTATTTACTAGGTTTTACAAGAAATCGAGGAGAGCTAATTCCAGTATTAGATTTTGAACGTATTCTCTATAATCGTTCGTCAAATGCACCGACAGCACGTGTGATTGTATTAAATACAGATGTAGTAAACTATGGGCTGCTCGTGACAGAAGCTAGGGAAATTCTCGATTTAGATGAATCTGTTTTAAAGCAAATGGGTCTTGTCAATTATGCTAAAACACGCTATTTTACGGCTGTGGCGAATTTAGAAAATCGTATGATTACGTATGTTGACCCAAAAATACTCGTAGATTCCTTAGAGGGCATTCGAGAAATTATAAACTATTTACACAAAATGCTTGAAAACGAAAAAGAAAACGTAGAGATTTAAGCTTTACATATTGATGTCAAAAGTCATTACACCAATAAAAAGAACCCCCTCCAACCGTAATAGATTGGAGGGGGTTCTCGTTTTCATTAAGAAAGTCGACCACTATAGTCTTCGAACTTAAATTCACGAATCACTTTAATGCCTTCTGAATCGTTATACGAAACGATAGATGGCAGGTTAACACCGTTAAACATATGATTTTTTACCATGGAGTAGTGCGCCATATCTGTGAAAACAAGGCGATCTCCAGGTTTCAACGGTTCTTCAAATGAGTAATCTCCAATCACATCACCAGCAAGACATGTAAGCCCACCTAAGCGATATGTGTGTGCTAGCTCATTTGCTTGTCCTGAACCGATGATCATTGGGCGGTAAGGCATTTCAAGCACATCAGGCATATGACAAGTTGCAGAAGTGTCCAAAATAGCTAAGTCCATCCCATTTTTCTGAACATCTAGAACAGTTGCTACAAGGTAACCTGTATTTAGCGCCACAGCTTCACCAGGCTCTAAATAAACAAGGAGATTGTATTTATCTTGAATATAATTGATGATATTCACTAGTTTTTCAACATCATAATCTTCACGAGTGATATGGTGACCACCGCCGAAGTTTAGCCATTTCATTTGATGTAAAACATCACCAAATTTTTCTTCGACAACTTCAATAATGCGCTCTAATGTATCAGAGTTTTGCTCACACATTGCATGGAAGTGTAAGCCATCTATACCATCAAGTTGAGATTTGTCAAAGTTAGCTAATGTTGTACCAAGACGAGAGTTCGTATAGCAAGGATCATAAAGTGCTGTTTCAATCTCAGAGTATTCAGGATTTACACGAATTCCACATTCAATTGATTTACCAGTAGCTTTGACTTTGTCTTTGTATTGAGCCCATTGGTTGAAAGAGTTAAAGACGATGTGATCCACATAGCCAAGAAGCTCGTCCATTTCATGCTCTACGTAAGCAGGTGCATAAACATGAACTTCTTTACCCATCTTTTCATAACCAAGACGGGCTTCAAATAGAGAGCTTGATGTAATGCCAGCTAAGTATTCACCAACTAAAGGGAATGTTGAATGCATTGAAAACCCTTTAAGTGCAAGTAAAATACGGCAGCCAGTACGATCTTGTATCGACTTTAAAAGCTCAAGGTTTTTTGTTAATAGACGTTCATCCACTACGTATGAAGGTGATGGAACTTTGGTGAAATCAATTGGTTTCATCGGCTATGTTCCTTCGCTTCAGTCTCTAGGTCTAGTAATTCTGGGTTATGGCTTTCTTGCCATGGAAGACCCCATTTGTTTAGCGCATCCATAAATGGATCTGGATCGAATTCTTCTACGTTCCAAACGCCAGGCTTTTGCCATTGACCGTTCATGACAAGCATTGCACCAATCATTGCTGGTACACCTGTTGTGTATGAAATCGCTTGTGAACCTACCTCGTTATAGCACTCTTCGTGGTCACATACGTTATATACGTAGTAAGTTTTTTCTTTGCCATCTTTTAAACCACGGATAATACAGCCGATATTTGTTTTCCCTTTTGTACGTGGTCCTAGTGATGCAGGATCTGGTAATACTGCTTTAAGGAAGTGGATTGGCTGAATCATTTGACCTTCGAATTCGATTGGTTCAATTGAAGTCATGCCTACATTTTCTAATACTTTTAAGTGTGTTAAGTATTTTTCAGAGAATGTCATCCAGAATCGAATTTGCTTTAGACCTTTAATGTTTTTAGCAATTGATTCTAATTCTTCATGATACAGTAGGTAAATATCTTTAGGACCGATTTCGGGTAAGTTGTAAACTTCTTTTTTCTCAAGTGGTGCTGTTTCAATCCACTTGCCATCTTTCCAGTAACGACCATTCGCTGTAATTTCACGAATGTTGATTTCTGGATTAAAGTTTGTTGCGAAATGATAACCGTGGTCACCAGCGTTGGCATCTACGATATCAATATAGTGGATTTCGTCGAATTCATGTTTTTGAGCATGCGCAGTGAAAACGCCTGTTACGCCTGGATCAAATCCACTACCAAGTAACGCAGTTAAGCCAGCTTTTTCGAACTTTTCTTTATAAGCCCATTGCCATTTATATTCAAATTTTGCCGTTTCAGGTGGCTCGTAGTTTGCAGTATCCACATAGTGCACACCTGTCGCTAAGCAAGCATCCATAATCGTTAAGTCTTGATAAGGTAACGCTACGTTAATGACAACATCTGGTCCGAAGCTTTTAATAAGCTCGATTAATTCTTCAGTATTGTCAGCGTCTACCTGTGCAGTATGAATCTTTGTTTTTCCGCCGTCTAGTTTTTCTTTTAGAGCGTCACATTTTGAAACAGTTCTGCTTGCGATACAAATTTCCTCAAATACGTCCGAATTCTGAACACACTTGTGTACCACAACACTGGCTACTCCGCCAGCTCCTATAATCAATGCTTTACCCAATTGTCTACCCCCAAGTTCATATAAAGTATTGTCAAACAAGCTGATTATACAGAAAATTGATATACTACTCAATCATTGTTTTTAAATTTCTACAAAAAAAATTTTTTTTCAACATTTATTAGGCGAACTTAAGAGGGAATAGCTAAATTGTGTGAGTGACTGGCACGTTAAGTGGGCACCTAAAGTTGATGCTCGACGTCCCCCCATAAATAAAAAATAAAGATTAGTAGCATACTTAATAATCCCATCACGAGGCCATAGGTGCTGAAGGCCACTTGCACTTGACTTTGCAAAGCATAAATGAAAATGGCTCCTAGTATAAGTAAATTGCCCATTAGTAGTATTAACAGATGAAAGTGTCGATTCATAGCAAGCCCTCCTAAATTGAAATTTACTAGCCCCAAAACAAGAAAGAAATTTTACTTCAATTATCTCATAATTCAGAAAATAATCCAAATAATAACTATTATGATGATGAAAAACTAGAATTAAGCATTATGGTTTTCGTCTTTACTTTCAAACGAGCATAATTCGTATTTTTTGCTCCAATTATTTGCAAATTGAGATTTGAATGGTTTTCGACAAGAACAATAGGGTGACCATATGTATATTAAAAAAATGGGCTTTTCATGCATTGCTTTTCATGATAATTGCTGTTTTTCTCTCTAAAGATGGTAAACTACCAATAAGACTTTTCTTTAGGTGAAGGTGAGGATTATATAGTGATAAATCAATTTAATGAACAAGTGCAACAAGTAAATGAATTTTTTGTAAATGGTCAAGTAAAAGAAAGCTATAATTTGGCAAAAGCATTATTAGTGGATGAATCATTTGGAGCTGACGCTTCATTTCCAACTATCCAACAGCATGTGGCACTTTTAGAGGCAAATGGATATGCCAATATGCCGATGCCAAGTGCGGAAAATATGCAACAAAGTGTTGAACGTGTAGATGGATCTTATCCTGAGCGTGATGTCCTCGCCGCATATATTGGAACTCAGGATGATGAGCAGTTTGGCAAAGTAGTTGATGAATTATTAGCAGGGTCAATAGAAGCACAGGCGAATGCTTACTATACAATGGCTGAATATTTTGTCCTTGCCAAAGAGCCAGATAAAGCAATGGTACAATATGCGGAGGCAATAAAACTCCAGCCTAATAAAGCTTTATACTGGGGAGCCTTTGCCCAATTTATTAATCGTTTGGAAGCGAGCCCATATTTGGCACTGCGCCTTATTGAAGAAGCGATTGAGTTAGATAGAATGAACCCTCGTTGGTACTATATTCAAGGGAATATTTTTTTCCAGCTAGTAGCTTCTACGAAAAATTTAAGTTACATACCTGCATTGGAGGAAGCTTGGCAAAAGGCGAAAAAACGTTGCTCTGCCAAGCAAGTTGAGTTAAAGGTTGAAATTGCGAAGTCTGAGGATTTACTAGCTCAATGGAAGAAACAAATGTTGTAAAACGAAAAAACACGTCGATTTCATACGTAGCATTCTTTGAATAATTATAAATTGTTTGGGTGACTGGCACGCAACATATTTGCGCTCCTGTAGCAGTTTATGTGGCTTTTTACATGAATAAATATAAATTGTATGAGTGTCAGGCACTTATAAATGAATAAATATAAAAAAATAAACAATTTCTGTATTTTTATGCTAGAATATTTATATAAACGGACGTAAGAAGCTTATTTTATAGCATGAAAGAAGTGTTTGTTTGAGTTTATATGTTGCGTATGTATTAGTTGGACTTGCTATCGCAATGCCTGTAGGCGCCATTACTGTTGAAATGACAAAGCAAGGGTTAAAAAATGGCTTTATGCATGGCTGGGCAGTAGGTCTTGGTGGTATGACGGTTGATGTAGTATTAGTTTTTGCCCTGTATATGGGACTTGCTACTATATTAGCCATGCCGATAATTCAACTGCCAATGTGGATTATTGGAGCTGGTTTTTTATTTTTACTAGGACTCGATTCGATTAAAAACGCCGATAAGGATATTACGCTAGCGGGTGAAAAGGTGACTAAATCATTTTTCACATCGTATCGAAATGGGCTGCTAGTGGCTATTTCGCCAGGCAACCTCGTTTTTTGGGTAAATGTATTCGGTGTCGTTCTAGCAAAATCGTATAATCAAGGGGAATCGGCTAGCTTCCTAGTAATAGCTGCTGGAATACTTAGCGGTATTTTACTGCACGACATTGGTTTAATGACCATTGTTTCGGTTACACGTAAGGCGATGAGTCGCAAGATGATTAAAACACTTACAATGATCTCAGGCGTCTTATTAATTTGTTTCGCAGGATATTTCATTTATGAGTTTATTCAAGGCATTAAAATGTATAGATAAAGATAAGCATCGACAAGGCATTGAGGAGATTCTCAATGCCTTTTTATATTGCAACAAAGAACTAACCATCAAATAAACAAAGACTATAAACAATTTGTTTATAGTCTAAAGTTGATGTGAAAATTTTTCGTCGTGAATAGTTATGCAGGAATTTCACGATGTTCATGAAGACAAGCTAAAATCTCTTCTGCAACTTGATGTGCCAAAGTTAGTTCCGAAGTAAAGCCTACACATGAACAATTCATTTCACCTAAAATGTAACAATCTTCTCCTGCTTCATTTGTATCCAACATGAAATCAGCTGTCCAAATAAGTGGTAGGTCGTAATTGCCTAATAAGTTCGTGACAAGAGGTAGCTGTGTTAAAAAGTTTTGTACAAGTTCTTCCCATTCCTCTGGTTTATCGTAGCGATATTGAGCACCAGAGAAAAGTGTTGCACTAAAGGCATCTTCAGTATCGGCTGGTTTTTTATGTACCACGTGAACTGGTTTGTCACGCAACATAAATAAGCGGATTTCGCCTTCAGTAATACGTGGAAGGAAGCGCATATCAATGAGCATCCCATTTGTGCCAGTGATATACTGCTCGCAAAATGTCATGAACTCGCCAAGCTTCCAATACTCTACATGATTGTCTTTTGCCTCAGTACATTTAATCTCGGCATCTAGCGGTACATCTGTAATGCCAGCAGCAAGCGGTTCGACTAATTTTACACGCCAAATACCCTCTCCAGTTGAGCCTCTATTTTGCTTTAATACGCGCTCAGTAATTGCAAGGGAGGTAGGGAATTGTGCCTTAAATGCTTCAATTGTGTAATAAGCAAACGTATCATCGGGTACTAAATTTGTAGAGACTAATTTCGATAATACATCTTTAGAACCGTAGCCAGTCATTGCATCGGGATGTGGCATGCCAATGACCCCCGCTGCACATAAATCACGCAGCATTTCGAAATATTCTTCCTCGTGTTCTAAATTACCAGGGTTAATGCGGGATACATAGGCAATGCCGTGTTCTTTAACGTACTCAAAGATGGCGTCTTTTTTTGCGATATCAAAGAACACTACTTCCGCATCTTGTCCGCGTTGTTTAAGTGCATTTACCATTGGCATCGTATCTTGTCTGAAGCCATCGGGTCCCTTATCAGTGCCTCCACGTACTTCGAAGAAAATTACTTTTCTATTCATATATATACCTCCTTATTGTCATGATATTTTTTAGTATACTGGACAAACAAGGAGAAAAGATATATGAAATATGTAAATTTTATATACAAAATCATAGTTGGAATTTTCAATCTAGTAGTTTGTGACTATTAATTTTTGGAATTATCTAATTTTGTCGCAATCTACTAATTATTTGGTTTTTTAGCCCAATTCAAGTTGTTTTTTCTGAAATACCGTAAGATATAAAATCATGCATAGGATAAGGAATGTTCCAAGCATTTGGAAGCCCCCAAACGGAATTTGTAGCCATAGCACACTTGTCAATACAGCTGTTAATGGCTCTAGGCTGCCTAGTAAACTTGTTTCTTTTGGTGATAAGTAATGCAAACTTGCAATGTAGAACCAAAAGGCAAGCATTGTCCCAAAAATAATGATAAACAAAAAGTAAGCGCTCGTAGCCATGGTCCATGTCGATAAGTCGATGTGCCATGGCTGATAAAAAATGCTCATAACAGAACCGCCAATTAGCATTGCCCAACCGACTACAAGTAATGAATGAAATTGCTGTAAAAGCGGTACTGCATATAATGTATAAAAAGCGACAGAAAGCCCCGATAGCACACCCCAAACTACGCTCATCGCTGGTACAGAAAGCGTAGAAAGAGATCCATTTGTCAGCAATAATGTCGTACCTGTAAGTGTGAGTGTAACTGCAATTCCATCCTGCTTCGTAAGTTTGCTTTGCCTTTTAATAATATAAAAAGCGATGATGAAGAGAGGAGCCAAATATTGCAGTAAAGTCGCTACAGCAGAATTGCCGATTGCAATGGACATCATGTAGGTGTATTGTACAGCAAGCATGCCGAGTATACTAAAAAGAATTTGTCTAAAAGCATCTTGCTTTGTTCGCCACATAACAAAAATGGATTGTTGACGGTGTGTAATCTTGTAGACGGCAATTAATAGCATACCAGCTAACAGAAGCCTGCTCGAAACAAGCCACCCAACTTCAATTTGTTCTTGTTGGAAAAGTTTTTGGGCGACTGTTCCACCAATTCCCCAAAAACTTGCGCCGAGAATGACAAGTATAAAACCAAAAATAGGATTTTTTTTATTTTGTTGATTCATCACTATAACATCTCCTAAACTATCAATATAGAGATATTATAAACACTTATTACTTGAAGAAATATCGAATTATACGGTTAGATATATCAATATATTGAGGTGGTTACAATGGCGCTAACACATATTAAAGTAGCGAAAGATTTACAGGAATTAACGTTACATGGCTCGAATGCTTTTCCTGTTGCGTTATATGAAACGTATTTGCGAATTGATCGGCGTGATTTTTTACCATTACATTGGCATAAGGAAATTCAATTTGTCTATGTCAAAAGTGGACGCATCAAATATCGTGTAGGTGCTGATGTGTTAATACTTGAGGAGGGGGAGGGCTTATTTGTCAATGCGGCTTGTTTACATGAAGCAAGACCTTACAATGTTGAGCAATCGCAGCTTTTTTGTATAAATGTAGATCCAAAATTTTTAGGAGGACATGAAGGGAGTATTGTCACAGCTAAATATGTCAGTCCATATGTAGAAAATAATAGACTCCCATATGTAAAGCTTTCAGGAGAGCTTGCGCAAGAAGTTGAAAGAACTGCTCACCTAATAAAAGAACGAACTGCGTATTTTGAAATTCAAGTGTTGAGGGCATTGCTATCGATTTGGGAATCGATATTAATGCAATCAAAGCTAACAGAGGAAACGATGCAGTCATCGATGATTGTCCAACATGAGCGTGCAAAAGAAATGCTCGATTATATCCATTGTCATTATCAAGAAAAAATAACACTTGAAATGTTAGCTGCACATGTTTTTATAAGTAGAGCTGAATGTAGTCGCTTCTTTAAAAAAATAGTGGGTATAACACCTTTTACGTATTTATTACAATATCGTTTACGAAAAAGTATCGAACTGTTGCGAGATAGTGAGCATTCCATCACTTTTATTGCCTCCATCACTGGCTTTAGTACGGTGAGCTACTATATTGAACGCTTTAAGGAGTATACGGGCTATTCCCCCCATGTGTATCGTAAAAAATTTCTAGCAAAATAACCTACTGCGGAATGACTGGACAAATCAGTGAACATTCGATGACAATTCTAGCATAATAAAAGTCGTTTGTTATGGAAAAGACTTTGAAAATTATACCAAATATTTTAAAGTTAACTATATAGATAACAATAGGAATGGAAGTAATGGCAATTTTAAAGGAGGGATACGTCATGATAGCCTTAAAAGAGAAGCGAAATATTTGGCTTGTATTTTTATTCGTTGTATTAATTAGTAACTACTCGCTATATAACACAGGAATTGGTGTGTCGATATTACCAGCCGAAACAGCAGGCGTTGTACTCGGTTCATTACTCGATTTTATAATCGTTATGCCAGTGTTAATGATGCTTTATAAACGAAAATTTTCTATTAAGCAAGCGATTATTTTAGCCGCTTCAGGCTGTATTGCTGCACGTTTTATTATTCCAATCGATCATTTACAGCCGTTCGTCGCGGTAACTTGGGCTGGATTTGCGATTGAGGGTGCACTAATTGTTATTGAAGTATTATTCGTCACAACGCTTGTCTACTATATGCCTAAAATATTTGCGGATGTAAGAGCAAGTGCACTGCCAGATATATTCTCTTTTCCGCAAGCTGTTGAAAAACATGCGCCGAAGTATCCGATCATTCAATTGCTCTGTACAGATTTACTCGTTCTTTATTACGGATTTGCAAGTTGGAAGAGGAAAGAACGAGCGGGAATTACTTTGCATAAAAACTCCAGCTACATTGCCTTTCAAATGATGATGATTCATGCGATCGTCATAGAAACAATCGGCATACATTGGTGGTTGCATGAGAAATCAATGTTATTATCTATCCTTTTATTAATACTTAATGTATATTCAGTGTTATTTTTCATAGCAGATATGCAGGCAGTTCGCCTAAATCCTATTTATGCAACAAATGATGCACTTTATTTATCTTTAGGTTTAATGAAACGAACGACTATTCGCTTTGCTAATATCGAAAAAATAGAAAAAGACCCAGAATTGTTAAAAGAGAAATTATCGAAAGATACCATTGATTTTATCGCACGTGATTTTGGAGAAGCCTATCCCCAAATTATATTGAAGATGAGAGAACCGCTGGAAGTAACGTTTATGTTAGGCATTAAAAAGCGCTATAATCATGTAGCAATTAAAGTCGATCAAATACAGGAATTAAAAGAAATACTTCAGCAAGGTATGGGAAATAATGAAGCGTGATTGTAATAAAGTTAGCGCCTCGCACATATTTGTGCGAGGCTTTTTTTATTAAACTATTTGAATAAGATAGCCAACTTTTTGTAGGGCAATATGAGGCGGGGGATTATTTTTTACTAGGGAAAATGATATACGAAAGACTAATAACAGCATCTACTAGTAAAACGATGCCCCAAATTTTCATGACTTGGAAGAGGGAAGATGTATCAGTCAGTTGACCGATAAAAATAATCATCGCATACAATAAGCTAGCACTAATTATGTAGGCAATGACATGAAGACCAAGCATTTTAATTTCATGAATACCTTTCGCTAGTCCTGTTAGTCGTTTCTTTTCTATCGGCAGTTTTAAAAACCATTGTTGAAACTTTTCATCTGCCCAAGCAATCATCGTTTTTCCATAGGCAATTGAAACACCAATATATACTGCGGCGATACCATGAGATATGGATGCTGGGGTACCAGCTCGTAAATCCATAACAGTTAGCCATACAAGTAATAAATCAATAATAGGTGTAAGTGCAAAAAAAATGATGCTTAGTTTTTGCTTTTTAAAATGGTATCTACTTATGAGACCTAGTAGGATGACAATCCAAAAGGCAATTTCAGCAGTAATAATCCAAGCAATCATAAAAATATTCTCCTTACTAAATACGGATGTATTTCATTAAATTTACCATATGTTTCAATGTATTACATGAGTAAATTGCCCATCTAGAGTTAATCTAGATGGGCAATTGCTTTTAGTATGTCTTCGCTAACAGCCTCCCAAAATTGTTGCTGTACTGAATCATTATATGTATATAGCTCTTTATTTTGCACGTGCTCGTAAATCTCTGCAATTGTTTCCTTATGAAAATGTAGGCGATGATTTAATGCTTGTCGGTCTTCTTCAATACAAAAATTCTTATAAATATCCGCTAGTCGTTCGAGCTTCGTACACTTTTGTTTTGTCGCCTCATACTGGATTTGATGAAAACGTCCTACTGCTGTATGCATTGAAATTTTTGCTCGATGCTCTGCTTGTAATGTTCGATATTCTTCCTGACGAATGGCCAAGCGGTACCAAAATTCATAACGCAGTGGTAAATCCCTAATCTCGTAAGTAAGTAATGAATTTAAAATTTTGCTCACTTGCTCATATGGTTCAATGATTTTCTCAGTTTCTTTAAACAATCCAAACATTTTGCCACCCCCTATCTTCTTAATACTACATAGTAGGACTAAAATCCTTTTTAAATTTTGAAACAACAAATTACTAATAAACCCAAATAAATCGCTAGTGGAACACGCTTTAATTAATATAAAAAAGCAGGATTTTTCGTAAAAAAACTAAAAAGAGCATTTACAAAATGAAAATATATGTGTTAACTTAAATTCTATAGTTAGTTAACTCAAAATGAAAGGGAGGTTAAGATGCAACATTTTTGGGTTGTTGGCACAGATACGGATGTTGGTAAAACCATTGTTACAACATTATTAGTGCGAAATTTGCAAAAACAGGGCTTCCATGTGACGCCTTACAAGCCAGTACAAACTGGTGAAGTCCATGATGGAGAGCAAACCTACTACTACGATACGTCCATGTATGAAAAATATTCTTTACAATTGCTCGACCGAGAAAATTTAAATGGCTATTCATTTAAAGAAGCAGCCTCGCCACATTTTGCTGCTCAACTGGAGGGGCAGCAAATAAATATACAGCGATTATTAAGTCAGATGCAGCAATTACAGCAAAAATGGGATGTTGTCATTTGTGAAGGCGCAGGAGGGATTTTTGTCCCACTGGACTCAGATGGCGAAACAACACTTATCGATGTCATTGTTCAAAGTAAACTACCAGTTGTCGTTGTCACTCGAACAACGCTTGGTACGATAAATCATACGCTTTTAACATTAGAGGCTTTAAACTCTCGGCAAATTGAAGTTCTTGGCATTGTTTTCAACGGTGACATGGGTAGTGAGATAGAGCAAGATAATATTAAAACGATTTTAAAACATTACCCATTACCGTTTGCGACGATTCCAATGCTGAAAGATATATCGCAGATGATTGAGTTTGCGATAACGGATACAACATTGTTTGAAAGGCTATTAAAACATGAAACAAGTAATAACTGAATTACAAAAAATGGATTTGCAACATGTATGGCATCCATGCTCTCAAATGAAGGATTATGAGGACTTCCCGCCAATTGTTATTAAAAAAGGACAAGGCGTATGGTTGTACGATGAAAAGAATAATCGTTATTTAGATGCTGTTTCTTCCTGGTGGGTGAACTTATTTGGACATGCTAACCCGCGAATAAGTCAGGCTTTAAGTGAGCAAGCATTTACGTTGGAGCATGTAATTTTTGCAAATTTCTCACATGTGCCAGCTATTAAGCTCGCGCAAAAATTAGTAGCTTTAACACCACGAAGCTTGCAAAAAGTATTTTTTGCCGATAATGGCTCATCCGCGATCGAAATTGCATTAAAAATGAGTTTTCAGTATCACATGCAAATAGGGAAAACGACGAAAAAACGATTTCTTGCATTAACAGATGCTTATCACGGAGAAACACTTGGTGCTTTATCAGTCGGTGGTGTCGATCTTTATAATGAAGTGTATCAGCCACTTTTACTGGATACAGTGCGAGCTCAGGGACCTGATTGTTTTCGTTGTCCCTTCAATAAAAATCCACAAAGTTGTGATGCCCAATGCATATCTTTTGTTGAAAAAGAGCTGAGTCAGCATCATATGGAAATTACAGCGGTCATTATTGAGCCACTGATTCAAGCGGCGGCAGGCATGAAAATGTATCCTTCTATTTATTTACGACGTTTACGGGAGCTATGTACAAACTATGATGTCCATCTAATAGCTGATGAAATTGCAGTTGGCTTTGGTCGAACAGGTACACTCTTTGCCTGCGAGCAAGCAGCTATTTCACCAGATTTTATGTGCTTATCAAAAGGCTTAACAGGTGGTTATTTACCGCTTTCTGTTGTGTTAACAACAAATGAAGTATACCAAGCATTTTATGATGATTATGCGACGATGAAAGCATTTTTACATTCGCATAGTTATACGGGCAATACACTTGCTTGCCGTGTTGCTCTAGAAGTATTGTCGATGTTTGAAGAAGAGCATTATATAAACATTGTGCAAGAAAAAGGTGAACGCATGCGTAAGCTAGCAGTTGAGGCTTTTAGTGATTTGCCTTTTGTTGGCGAATATCGACAAGTAGGCTTTGTCGGGGCAATCGAGTTAGTGGCGAATCGTGAAATGAAAGAGCCATTCTCGAGTGAGGAGCGTATTGGCTATCAAATATATAAAAGAGCATTAACAAAAGGATTACTTATTCGTCCATTAGGGAATGTTTTGTACTTTATGCCGCCTTATATAATAACGGACGAAGAGATGCAATTTATGATACAGACAACAAAAGAAACAATTGTTCAATTTTTTGAAGAACGGGGGAATAATGCATGTTTCAAAGACAATCAACGCTATCACTTGTGATGATCGCAATGTTTGCTGCTTTAACAGCCATTGGTGCTTTTATTAAAATACCACTTCCTGTAGTGCCGTTTACATTACAAATTGTCTTTGTTTTTTTGGCAGGTTGCTTACTTGGTGGACGCAATGGATTTCTAAGTCAACTCGTTTACATAGGAATTGGTTTAGCTGGCATGCCAGTTTTTACACAAGGTGGGGGCATTACATATGTATTGCAACCGACTTTTGGTTACTTAATAGGCTTCGCACTTGCTGCATTAGTGATCGGTTTTCTAATTAATCGAGTAGAAGCTCCAACAAAAAAACATTTCATTGGTGCCAATATTGTAGGGCTTATCATTATTTATGCAGTGGCGGTTCCATATTTATATTTGGCATTGAATGTATGGTTAAACATGCAATCAAGCTGGTCTCATGTTTTCTTAGTAGGGTTTCTAAATAGTATTGTTGCAGACTTTTGCTTAGCGATTGCCTCTGCCTTATTAGCAGAACGATTATATAAAGTATTTCGTTCGGCTAGAGCTATAAAACTTGTGCGAGTTGAAAAGGAGAATGTACAGTGAATTGGTTACAATTAGCAAATGAAGTGATTGAGGGTAAAATAATTAGTCATGACGAGGCACTTGCTATTTTAAATAGTCATGACGATGACATTTTAAAGCTAATGGACGGTGCCTTTGCTATCCGAAAGCATTATTACGGCAAAAAGGTAAAGTTGAATATGATCATGAATGCAAAGAGTGGCTATTGTCCAGAAGATTGTGGGTATTGCTCTCAGTCATCCAAGTCAACAGCTCCTATAGAGAAATACCCTTTCATAACAAAAGAGGAAATATTAGCTGGGGCAAAACGTGCGTTTGAAAATAAAATAGGTACCTACTGCATTGTAGCAAGCGGACGGGGACCAACTCGAAAAGACGTCAATATAGTGAGTGAAGCAGTTGAAGAAATTAAAGCACAATACGGTTTAAAAGTTTGTGCTTGTCTTGGATTACTAAAGGAAGAGCAAGCGCAGCAATTAAAAAAAGCTGGTGTTGATCGCTACAATCATAATTTAAATACATCTGCGCGACATCATTCTTTTATTACGACTACCCACACGTATGAAGATCGTGTCAATACGGTTGAAGTTGTGAAAAAACATGGTCTTTCGCCGTGCTCTGGGGCCATTATTGGCATGAAGGAAACGAAAGAAGATGTAGTGGAAATAGCACGTGCTCTGCACCAATTGGATGCAGATTCGATTCCTGTTAACTTTCTACATGCAATCGATGGGACGAAGCTAGAAGGAACTCAGGAGTTAAATCCTCGCTATTGTTTAAAAGTTTTAGCATTGTTCCGTTATATAAATCCAACGAAGGAAATTCGTATTTCTGGTGGCCGCGAAGTTAATTTAGGTTCTCTCCAACCATTCGGAATGTATGCAGCAAATAGTATCTTTGTCGGGGATTACTTAACGACGGAAGGGCAGGAAGTGAATAGCGATTTTCGTATGCTCGAAGATTTAGGCTTTGAAATAGAGCTTACACAAAAGCAAGAAGAAGTGTTTTGTTAAAATCATCATCCTTATAAAATAAAATCTACTACTACTTACTGATGATTGAAATTGGAAGACCGTTTATACGTCGTGGAAAAGGCGTACAGACGGTTTTTCTTATGTTCATGTAAAGTTATCGTAGGCAAGTATATGGTTCATCATTTATACCTAAAATATGAAGATTTTCACAAATTGTTCAATGTAAGCGTTTTGAAATTGAACAGTTTGTGAAGGGCTTCACATAAAGCTTTATTTTTTAAAAAAAGAGCGTAAAATAAGAATCAGCAAGAAGTTGTTATAAGACAGTTTGATTTTTACATCACATTTTCGATGATTGTTATATTACAAAAATAAAATAGAAAGGAGAGGTTAAGATGTGGGTTGTAACAGTATTTGAGAATAAAAATGTTCGTATTTTTGAATATACAAACAAAGATGAGGCAACAGCAGCGTTAGCGAAATATAAGAAAAATGCCGTTTTAACATATACAAAATAATGCTTATTCGTTTAAAGAAACCACATTGTACGCAATAACGTACAATGTGGTTTCTTTGTTTTCATTAGTGTATGAGTATTGAAAAGGCACTATAAACTAATAACAGTGCCATTACAATATTAAATGGTTGACGATATTTAATGAGTACTTTGCGAAAAGCTGAACCAAATAGCGCCCAACTAAATGTACTTATAATGCCCACAAACCCTAAAAATAGGGCGAAAAAAATGTAGCTCGTAAACGATGAATAATAAGGGAGAATATAGGTAGCAACTACTGTAATGCCAAATAATATCCCTTTTGGATTTATAAATTGCAAGAAAGCACCCAGCAACAAAAGGCTGCGTTTTTTTTCATTAGAATAGTGGCCATTATTATTATCATTCTCTTTTGAAGTTAATATTTTATAAGCTAAATATAACATATAGACTACCCCTAAAATGGTTAATGGGAGGTTAATAATAGGCATGACGCTGATGAGTGCAATATTAAAAAAACAACTTAGTGCAGTTATTGTACAAAAACCAATTCCAACACCTAGACAAAACTGAATGGTTTTGGTCAAACCGAATTGATTGGCAAATGCCATGGCCATAATGTTGTTCGGACCTGGCGTAAAGCTAGTAATAACCACGAATACTAAAAAAGATAGGTAGGGCATTTTCATCCTCCTTTTAACTTGTATGTTATAATGTCTGAAATAAACAATATAACGTCGTTCTTTTTATTATACAAAACGTACGTTATATTGTACATATGTAAAGAGGTGATCGTATGGAAGAAATTCATCTTATTTTTGCAAGAAATTTAAAAGCCATTCGAGAAAAAGAAAAATTAAGCTTAGAAAAAGTGTCTCAACTATGTGGTGTAAGTAAAACAATGATTGGACAAATTGAAAGAGGGGAGTCCAGTCCGACGCTTACAACAATATGGAAAATCGCAAATGGGCTAAAGGTTTCTTTTACTTCCCTTATCCATCAACCACAAACGGATACTGAAGTAATTTATAAAAAGGATATTCAAGTATTGTCAGAGGATAATGGAAAATATAGAGTATATCCGAATTTTCCATTTCAAGAGGACGGTCGCTTTGAAATATATACCATTGAGATTGATAAAGAGGGAAAATTAAGCGCTGAAGCGCATAAGGAAGGAACGGAAGAGTTTATTACCGTTTTTGAAGGCGAATTAATGATACGGGTTAATGACAACGAGTATAAATTAAAAAATGGTGACTCTATTCGATTTAAAGCTGACCGACCGCATTTCTATAGCAATACATGTAATACATTAACGAAGTTAGCGATGACAATCTATTATCCTAATGAAAAATAAAAAGCCGTATGGGCGCGTATTCATAGCGCCTTATACGGTTCTTTTTGTCTTTATAAAATACTGCCTAAACGTTTAATCCCTTCACGGATAATTTCAGGTGTGGCATTTGTATAGTTTAGACGCATTGTATTTACGCCTGTTTTAGATGTGTAGAATGGGTCACCAGGAACGAATGCGACTTTTTGTTCCATTGCCTTGTTGAAAACGTCCAATGCAGTTGCTCCGTTATGCATTGTAGCCCAGATAAACATTCCCCCATCTGGTCTTGTGTACGTAACGTGTGCAGGGAAGAATTCTTGCATCGCATCTAGCATTGCATCGGATTGATTTTTATATAATGAAACAATTTTTTTCACGTGTTCTGTATAGTCATTATTTGCTAAATAATCATAAATGACATATTGAGAGAAAATGTTTGTGTGTAGGTCAGTTGCTTGCTTTGCTGTTTCAATATGTTTCATTAACTCTTTGTTTTTTGTAATGACAAAGCCTAAGCGCATACCTGGTGTAACTGTTTTAGAGAAAGAACCTAATAAAATACTATTTTCGAGTTTTCCAGCACCGATATAAGGTAGTGGCTCACCATGGAAGCGTAATTCTCCATACGGATCATCTTCAATTAATGCTACGTCATATTTAGCAATGATGTCATAAATTTGTTGACGCTTTTCCTTTGAATACGTTAGTCCCGTTGGATTTTGAAAGTTTGGTACAGTATAGATGAATTTTACGTTAGGTTGCTGTAAAGCATTCTCTAACTCTTCTAAATTAAGACCATCATTTTCAAGTGTTACACCATAAAAAGTAGGCTCACTTAATGTGAAGGCTTGAATCGCTCCTAAATAGCCTGGCTCCTCAATGATGATGCCATCTCCTTTATTGATAAGTACCTTCCCAATCAGTTCAAGTGCTTGCTGTGAACCAGTTGTAATCAATATATCATCCGCATGGATATCTAACCCATGAACACGTCGATATTTTGCAGCGATGTATTCACGTAGAGGTGCATAACCTTGCGTTGATGAATATTGGAATAGTCGACTACCATTTTCACTAATGGCGTGATCAACAGATGCTTTTAATGCATCAATGGGGAAAGAGATTGGGTTTGGAAGCCCGCCAGCAAAGGAAATAACATCCTCGGCATCCGTTACTTTTAAAATATTACGGATAAATGAGGATGGTGTGTTTAAGATTCTTTCAGAATATTGCATAATTTTATCGGTCCTTTTTCTGATTTTTTAAAAATTATATCATTGTAATCATATGCATACAATATTATCATTGTATGCAAGACAATTTAAATATTGTATGCAAATTTGAGGAGAAAGGGGCATAAAATATGCCATTCAATTCATTTGATGAATACCCAATGAGCTGGAAGCCAAATATCCGTAATATTTCAGGACCAATATATATTGCAATTGCTGAACAGCTTGAACAGGATATTAAAGAAGGTATTTTATTGCCAGGAACAAAGTTACCTCCACAACGTGAGATTGCTGATTATTTAGATGTAAATTTAAGCACGATTACGCGTGCGTTTAAGCTTTGCGGACAAAAAGGGCTCATTTATGCTTCAATAGGGAGCGGTACGTTTGTTTCTTCTGATGCCGCAACGAATAAAATTTTATTACCTACAAGTCATTCTGCTCATATGATTGAGTTGGGTTCCGTGTTGCCTACGACATATGCCAATGAGGAAATAACACGCTATATGAAAAAAATGCTGAATGATTCGCATTTCAGCAATTTGTTTCAATATGGACGACCTGAGGCGAACGCCTGGCAAACAGAAGCAGCAGCAAAACTTTTGGAAAAAGTCGGCTTTCAAACAGATCAGCCTATCGTGTTGGGGGCAGGAGGACAAAATGCAATTGTCGCTACACTAGCAGCATTGTTCCATCCAGGAGATCGCATTGGAACAGATCCAATTACATATGCGGGGATAAAAACGGCGGCGAATATGCTCGGAATACAACTTGTGGCTATTCACCAAAAAGATGGAGAAATGACAAAAGAAGGGCTCTTATATGCTTGTAAAAATGAACATATTAAAGGTCTTTACGTCATTCCTGATTTTCATAATCCTACAACCCATACAATGTCAATCGATACGAGGAAAATGATTGCAGAAGTGGCAAGGCAAAAAGATTTAATTGTTATTGAGGATGCAATATATAGCTTTTTACAAGAACAGCCTCTTGCACCAATTGCACTTTATGCACCAGAAAAGGTAGTTTATATTGCTAGCGTGTCCAAAACGATTTCACCTGGGTTAAGACTTTCTTTTGTTGTGACACCTAGTGCTTTAAGAAAGAAAATTATTGAAACATTATATAATATGAATATATCTGTTTCACCAGTCATGGTGGAGCTTACAGCAAGATTAATCCAAGATGGAGTTGCTCAAACGATTTTAGAGAAACAACGATTATATGCTAAACAACAAAATGCCCTTGTTAATCAATATTTAGGTGAGTACAATATTTTAGGCAATGATGAATGCATTTTTAGATGGCTTCTATTGCCTGAAAAATTTACTGGTGTGCAGTTTGAATTGCTTGCATCGAAAGCGGGCGTACAAGTATATGCTGCAGAGCGTTTTGCAGTAGGAAATGCTAAACCTGTAAATGCAGTTCGATTGGCAATAACTGCACCCGAAAATAGCATGCAACTGGAGCAAGCCTTAACCGTATTAAAGGAATTGCTCGAAAGTGATGGTGACTATACTTTTATAGATTAAAAATAGATAGTACATAATAATGGTATGTGTGGTGAAATGATGGAACATAAAGGACGGATTATTTTTCATGTTGATATGAATAGTTTTTATGCATCTGTTGAGCAGGCGCATGATCCTAGCTTAAAAGGGAAACCAATCGCAATTGCAGGGAACCCAAAGGAAAGACGGGGCATATTAGTGACATGTTCATATGAGGCGAGGGCGCTTGGCGTTTATACGACAATGACGGTACATGAAGCAAAACGTAAATGTCCAGATTTATTGTTGCTACCACCAGATTTTCAAAAATACCGTGAGGCTTCCAAAGCGATGTTTGCTATTTTACGTAGCTATACGGCACTGGTGGAACCAGTATCAATTGATGAAGGCTATATGGATGTAACATTATTAAGTAAGGAGCGCCATGCGCTTCAAATTGCCCAGGAAATACAAAGTCGATTATTAGCTGAATTGGATTTGCCTTGCTCTATTGGTGTAGCCCCCAATAAGTTTTTAGCAAAAACTGCATCGGATATGAAAAAACCGATGGGTATTACAGTATTAAGACTACGAGATATTGAACAAGTACTTTGGCCACTTGAAGTAGTCGAAATGCATGGCATTGGTGAAAGTACAGCCAAAAAGTTAAATGACCAAGGCATTTTTACAATCGGTCATTTGGCTAAGGTGGATGAACATAAAATCAAACATATATTAGGGAAAAATGGGGTTAGACTCCGCGCAAGAGCCAATGGAATTGATACTAGAGAAGTTGATCCAGAAGCAATTTATGATACGAAAAGTGTCGGTAATTCTACGACATTACCACATGATGTAATCGATTTACGTGCCTTGCATAAAACGATTGAAGGATTGTGTAAAAAAGTAGCAGAACGGCTTGATGCAAAACGTTTAGCAGGTTCCACAGTCAGTATACAAATTCGTGATGCAGATTGGCACAATCATACACGCTCAAAATCGATGACGAATGTCATTTATCGCTTTGAGGATATTTATGAAATTGCCTGTGGACTATTTGATAAACATTGGGATGAATCGCCTGTTCGTTTGCTCGGGGTGACTGTTTCCAATGTGGTTGATCGGAAAGATTATAGCCAACAGTTGTCTATTTTCAATTTTGAAGAGCATGTAAAAGACGAGCCGATTTTAAAGGTAGTGGATGAGATTGAAGGGCGCTTTGGGAAAGGGATCATTAAACGAGGTGTGGATATCGGCAAACGATCATCTTACCAATCACAAACGAGCTTTAGCAAAGACTTTTTGGACGACCACGAGTAGGAGTTAACCTAAACATAAGTACAAAGGGGCATTACGTTCACGTAAGCCCCAACCTGCATCTTTATTTCATCGGATTAATAATTCCGTAAAAAACTATATCTTCAAACACGTCATTTTTGTAAATATGGTCTTTTAAAGTACCTTCATAATGCATACCACACTTTTCCATAATCTTACCAGAAGCGGGATTTGATTTAAAATAGCGAGCGTAAACACGATGATAGTTTTTCTCTGTAAACACAAAGTCGATAAGAGCCTTAGCTGCTTCTGTTGCATAGCCATTGCCCCAATGTTCTTCACCAATCCAATAGGCAATTTCGCCATTTTTGTATTGTTGATGATTGGAAATACCGATAGCCCCATATAACTGACCACTTTGTTTGTCTGTAATAGCAAATTCATATATTTGATCTAAGTCATAGTTTTTTTCATGATTTGCAATCCATGTCAGTGCACAATCAATCGAGTATGGATAAGGTAAATTCAACGTGCTTTTGTATAGATTGTAATTGTTGCAAAACTTACTGACTTCCTGTGCATCCGTTTCTTTAAAAAGGCGTAGCAGTAGCCGAGCTGTTTCGAGTGTTTTATCAGTTTTACTATAAATCATGTTCTTCCTCCTTCTTCTAGTTATTTCATGCCATGAAAACTTATTTTCATAGTATATCACATATAAATGGTTATTTTGTATAATTTTGGGTAATTCAAATGTTGAATACAGCTGGAAACATAATAACGATTTTAATAACATTTTGTTCTTAACAAAAAATGAAATAAGTGAATAATTAGCAATCCTATATGGCACATTAACATATAGGAGGTGGAAGAAAAATGTCTAAAATTATTGGTGTCGAACAATCATTATCAAATGTTGAAGATGCATTAAAAGCTAAAGGTTATGAAGTGATTCAGCTTCGCAATGAAGAAGATGCAAAAAAATGCGATGCTTGCGTAATTACAGGGCAGGATAGAGATGTTATGGGAATTAGTGATCCTATAATGGCAGGACCTGTTATTGATGCGGCTGGGCTTTCTGCTGATGAAGTAATACAGCGTGTAGATCATTATTTCCACTAAAAATGGCTTAGGTGCTGTTTTTGAAGTCTAAAGTGGCTTCGAAAGCGGCATCTTTTAATTTCCACCTGAAGCAAGCTAAGTTTATCTCTTAAGTACTATTCCTAATATCTTTATACCAGCATTTCCTTTATAATTAACACTAGCTACATATTTTAACAATCACGGGTAGACATAAGGGGAGAGACTGAAATGGAAATACTTCACGCGACTCTGGATGAATTAGAAGAAGTAACAGTGCTATTTGATGAATATCGCCAGTTTTATGGATTAGAATCAGATAGAAGTAGTGCTAAAGCATTTATCCAATTACGAATGGCTTTAAAAGAATCTATTATTTTTATTGCTAAAGTAAATGGGAAAACGATTGGCTTTGCGCAACTATATCCAACTTTTTCATCTATCGCATTACAGCGGGCATATATATTAAATGATATATATGTAACAGACGATGCTAGAGGCCAAGGGGTGGGCAAAGCATTGATGGAGAAAGTGTTTCAATATTGTGAGCAACAATATGCAAGATATGTTACACTTCAAACGGCTACAGATAATGTGCATGCACGAAAGCTCTATGAAAATCTCAATATGAAGCAAGATCAATATTGTAATTATGTTAAGTATTTTAATTAGGAAAAAGCATCTCATCCATTTTGGATGAAGATGCTTTTTTTATGTCTATCTACAATAGCGTGATAGGTTTCATTGTGAAAGAAGCATATCATAACAAATTAAAAGGATTTTAGAAACATTTGTAAAATATATATATTAATAACTTTAGGGAGGTCAAAAAGAGCCATTATTTATTGTAGAACTAGTCGAATTATAAAAATTTATTCAATGAGTGTTGGTGTTACTAGCTAATATAAACTAAAAGGAGCTAAATTATGAAAGCAATAGTATTTGATTTTGATGGAACCTTGGCGAATACTTTACCAATTTGTTATTATGCTTTTCAAAAAGTATTTAATAAATATGATAATAAAAATCTTACAACAAATGAGATTAAGGAAATGTTTGGTCCTTCTGAAACAGGTATTATTAGAAAGAATCTCTCAAATCCTAATAAGGAAGAAGCTATCGAATATTACTATGCTCAGTATTCCAAATTACATAATAGTTTGGTAGAAGTTAATTCAGAAATTCGTGGATTATTAACTTCTTTGAGAGAGGAAAATATAAAAATAGGGATTTTCACGGGAAAGGCAAAAAGAAGCTTGGATATCTCTCTAAAAGCATTAGATATGGAAGGATTGTTTGATGTCATGATAACTGGTGATGATGTATTAAAACCTAAACCTGATCCTGAGGGCTTATTAAAAGCATTGTCACTTTTAGCAGTAGAAAATTTTGAGGCGATTTATATTGGAGATAGTGATGCGGATATCGTTGCAGGTTTACAAGCGAATGTCTATACAATTGGCGTACAATGGTTATCTGATTACCAAACAGAGGAATTTAAAGAACAACCTAATTCAATCATAAAAAGTGTCATAGAATTTAAGCAGTCCTTAAAAGTAGGCATTTTATGAGTCACCAATGGTTGGAATGGGCAAAAAAAATACAAGCATTATCTCAGGCAGGCTTAACTTTTTCTAAGGATATTTATGATATAGAGCGTTATGAGGAATTACGTAACATTAGTGCAGAGATGATGTCACAGCAAACTGAACTAGAAATGACTAAAATTAAAGATTTATTTACAAATGAAACAGGTTATCAAACTCCAAAAGTTGATGTTCGTGGTGTAGTTTTTAAAAATAATGAAATATTAATGGTAAAAGAAAATATTGATCATAAATGGGCAATACCAGGAGGCTTTTGTGATATTGGCTTATCGCCTTCAGAGAATATAATAAAAGAAATTAAAGAGGAGTCTGGTTATGATGTAATGCCAGTTAGGTTACTTGCATTATTGGACAAAAATAAACACCCGCACCCTCCTGAACCTTATCATTACTATAAGATATTTATTTTGTGTGAGATTATTGGAGGAGAAGCTACAGTAGGTGTTGAGACGAATAACGTTCAATTTTTTTCGCAACATAATTTACCACCGCTTTCTACTAATAGAAATACGATGTCACAACTTAATCTTCTTTTTGAATTTTTGCATACACCAGAAAAGAAAACAATATTTGATTGAGATAAAAGTTAATTTTCGAATGAAGTCGTTGAGAATAAAGACAAAAGGCATCGAGGAACCTAACTCGATGCCTTGCTTTGTTTATAGTTGCTAGTTATTGTACTTCGAGCGTATATGGTTTTGTACTCGCTTTGCCGTTTACTTCACTAACTTCTATATAATATGTTCCTTTATCTAGTTCGACAGAACCTATTTCCGTATCTTTAGAACCGTAAAGATCTAATGTTTCAACCGTTTTTCCAAATGCATCAATAATTCGAATTACACCATCTAAACCTTTTTCAGTTTGTAAAGAGAAGAACACATCGCGTTTGCGGTCATTGTAAAATTCAAAATAGTCTTTATCGCCAAATGGCACACTGGCATTTAAATATTGATTAGCAACATATTTATCGCCACTTCTCGTTAGCTTTGTTGGTTCTGTTGGCAAACCATTCACTAATGTGGAATTTGCATCTTCATCAACATTTTTATGATTAAATACAGATAATGTGTATGGTTGCAGTGATACGAGCCCAAAGTCCGTACCGTTTATAGTAATAAAATAACCGTGATTTCTTTTTGCTAGGAAAGAGGTGTTGACCTCTGAAGTTCCCGAGAGACCAAGGAATATTTCAAATAAGCTTTCACCTTGTCCAAACGGAATTTCTGTTGCTAGTTCTTCGTCATCGATTTGCATATTGCCATTTGTATCCTCGATAATTGAACCAGAAAACTTCAAGTCAAATTGAAGTTCTTTTGGTAACTGATTGAGTTGTTTATTTGTATAAGGTACGGAAGATATCAGAAGACTTAAAACTGTATCCTCCCCTCGCTGTTTATAGTAGTAGTAATCTTTATCATCATTATAGAGAAGATGATTTTGATAGTCCTTACCTGGTACAATTGTTTGGGCATCGATGTCTGCATTTATATCATTGTTTTTGTCATCAGGTATAGCTACCATCTTACTTGTTGATAGTGTATATGGTTCGATGGAATGGCCACCAGTATTGATAATTTTCACAACGTATGTTTTATCTTTTTTCAGTGCTATTGCTTTTGCATCGTTTTCATCAATTGTTATGCCGTAAAGTAGACCAATTAGCCCTGGATCATTAGTTAATGAAGAAAATGGTAGCAACTCATTCGTTTCCTCATCATATTCCAATAATGTAGCGGCTGGCTTATGATTATATCCTTTTTTAATTTGGAAACCATAAATCGCATCTTCTGGAGCGGTAAATACGAAATAATCTTCATCATATTCCGTTTGGAAGTATGCTTTTTGACTTTCACCGATATTATAAGGAATCGCATTCTCCATAATAAGGTCAGCATCTATAGCATTTTCATCAAAATCTGAATCTAAACTTATATTTAAAAAATTATTTACTCGTTCCCGTTTCTTTCCTTTTAATGGAGCTGGCTCATTTTCACTGTATGGTAAATCGTCTTCAACAATTGGCTCATTCAAAGGAAGTCCGTCTTCATCTTCAGGAAGATGAACAATTTCTCCTTTTAACGTGTAAGGAATAATAGATTCATTAATGGACGATTTTTCCTCATTATCAATACCGCCGCTAAGGAGAATATCGATTGAGATTACGCCACTGTTGTCATTGGAAACGCTTAATACATACTCTTCCTCAGGGATTGCATCAAATACGATACTTGCATTTTCACCTTTTTCGGAGCTGAAATATGCTTGTATTGGGTAGGGGGCAATTTCATTTTCTTCAACATCTACTTGTTCTGTTGGGATGCTATCCAACTCACTTTTTAGATAGATTTCCATTGATGCTGTAACACCTGGTATACCTGATAAATCAAATTTTAATGTAGATGGTTCAGTTACTGAAAAAGTAAAGTAATCTTTGTCGATTTGTTGATTCTCTGAAAGTAACGTATAATTTTCCCCCGCTGTACTAAATGGGAACTGTTGAATATTATATGGACTGTCTATTGCTAATGAATCGATAGGTAATTCCTTCGTCGTTTCAGCTGTGAAAATGAAGTTAGATGCACCTTTTAGGCTATAGCTTCCATTATAATCTTTGACGCCAATAAGAAGCGTTCCTGCTTGTTCTGCTTTATAAAGGTAGCCTTCTTGTTTTCCTGCGCGAACATCATTTACATTAATCGTTTCTGACTCATCTTTTTGACCTGCAGGGTAGAAGTATAGGTCAAATGCATAGTCATAGTAGCTAGCTCCTTTTAATGACAGTTGTGCATATTCACCTGCATCTAATTCAATTTTATACCATTTCTTTTCATCAGGTAGCTTGAACTCGCCTTTTTCGGTATTTTTACTATTTTTATTTAGCACTTTGGCATTGTTTAGGCGCTCTTCATTTGTTTCAGAATAGCGCTTCGGTAGGTTGTTTAAATCGAAGTGTAATGCTTTAAAAGGGTCAACGAGGCCATGTCCATAGGTGAGATCGTAGCCTCTTTCACCTAAATCCTTTGCGGTCATTTCGAGTATTGCCTCTATTTCATGAGGCTTTAAAGTAGGATATTTTGATTTTAGTAGAGCAGCTACACCCGCCACAACAGGAGATGCCATTGAAGTCCCGCTAAATGTTGTGAATGAGGATCCCTTTTTTCCATCATAAACGGTACTATAAATTTCTTCTCCTGGCGCAACGATGTCCACTGATGGTCCATAGTTTGAATAGCTTGATAATTTATTGTGTTTATTTGTAGAACCAACGCTAATGACTCCTTCGAAAGAAGCGGGGAAGGAGTAATAATCTGTTGAATCATTCCCTGCAGCAGCTACAATTGTAATGCCTTTATCGATTGCTTTTTGTACGGCTTCCTGCATAAGAGGGGACTCGCCGTAGCCACCGAGACTCATATTAATAACGTCGGCATTTTGTTCAATGGCGTGCAGTATCCCTTGTGCTATAACGAAATCATTTGCACTTTGTTTGCCGTTAAAGACATCGATTGGAAGAATCTTTGCTGCTGGGAAAACACCGTATCCACCAAACCCGTTATCTTTAGTAGCTGCAATAATGCCTGCTACATGCGTCCCATGGGGGTCAGAAAAGGTAGTATTGGCAGGTGTTGCAGCATTATATGGTGGAAGTATTTGAGACTTCAAATCTGGATGTTTATAATCTACACCAGAATCGATAACTGCCACTTTAACCTCATGATTTCCTGCTAATGATAAAGCTCTATCAATTTGCAGTAAGTCTAAATGATACATATCTTTTTTCTTTGGATCTACAATCGTATTAAAGGAATAATACTTGTAGCTTGGAGATACACTTTTAACTCCGTTTTGCTTGCCATAATACGAAAAAGCCTCTTCTAATGTTACACCTTTTTGAAGTTGGACTACTTCGTAGCCTAATGCAGGAATCGATCGAATTACTTTTGAACCAATTTTACTATGTACGGTCTTAGCAAGGCCCGAATGTTTAACGATAATCGTATCGGGACTAATCCATTCGTTTCCTCCATTTTGATAGTTGAACTGCTTTAATGCTTGCTTTTTTTTGCTAGCGAGCATACTTGTCACCAATTCTGGGTTCTGTGGTGCTTCAGCAAAGGCAGAAGCAGCAGGAACCATTAGTGCAGAACATGCTACGACAGCGATTGATTTCATCACCCAGTTTTTCAATTGTTTTCCCTCCTTGAGTAAAATATGACATTTCACTATTTATAACGGATGGATAAAAGAAAAGTTTCATCATTCCTCAACAAATTTTTATAAAATTGTTTGTAAATTGTTTGAGTGCCTGTCACCCAAATGCTCGATTAGATTTTGTAAGTCTTCTTTTGAACGAGGCATCTGTATATTCTTATCAAAAAGATTTTTATTTTGCAGGGCGAGAGTTATGTCAAAAACCCAGGGTCGTTCAAGATGCGCTAGTTCAAGCAACTTCTCCTGATAGAACAATTCAACAGGATCCCCATTATAAATAACTTTACCTTCCTCCATCACAATTATTTGATCTGCCCATTCATAAGCCAAAGCAATATCATGGGTCGCCAATAAAAATGTTCGTTGCCCATTTTCTAATTTAGCTAAATAATGTAAAAGCTGTGCAGCATAATAATTGTCTAGTCCAGCAGTTGGTTCATCTAATAATAAAACAGACGGTTCCATTGCGAGCACACCTGCCATCGCCACACGTTTTTTCTGTCCGACACTTAAAAAATGAATCGGTTTCTCTAGTAATGATTCGACCTCTGTTTGTGCGACAGCCCAGGCGATTTTTTCCTCGATTTTTTCTTGTGACCAGCCAAGATTTAATGGACCGAAAGCGATGTCTTGCTTTACGGTACCTGAAAAAAGTTGATTGTCAGCATCTTGAAATACGATGCCTACTTGTTGGCGTAATGCTGATAATGCTTTTCTTGAATAGCTAAGTGCTTCGTTGCAAAAGGTAATATTGCCAGCGGTCGGTTTTAAAATCCCATTTAGATGCTGAAATAATGTTGATTTACCAGCACCATTATGACCGAGTATGGCGATTTTTTTCCCCTTTGGAATTTGTAATGTAATATCTGTTAGTGCTTCAGTACCGTCTGCATAGGCATACGATAACTGTTGAAGCTCAAAATAAAGTTCAGTCATGAGAAAAAACCTCCATATAAGATGAGGAATAAAAAAATAATAACCATTCCAAACCAATTTTTCTTGCTGTATCGTACACTATCTTGCCAATAGACCGATTCGCCACCACGTGCCTGCATCGCATTATTAAGTTCGCGACTACGTTGAAACATTTCGGCAAACAATGCTGCAATGAGCATGGAAATCGACCTAAGCCATTGCATTGGTGATTGATAGCCAAGGCGTGATTGTTGCGCAAGATGGATTTTTTGCATGCTATTTAAAAAAATAAAAATAAATCGATACGTAAGCTCTACTAACTCTACAAATAAAACAGGTAGATGCCATTGTCGTAACACGTGGCAAATAGATTGGACAGATGTTGTTAATATTAAAAAGTACAAACAACTAATGCTACCTAGTACACTGAACAATAACTGCTGTGCTGTAATCAAACTTGCATTACCGATGAAAATGGTCCAATGACTAAGCGAAAATGCAAAGCGATGTGCTGGTAGTATACTTGAATTTGGTGCAATTGAAATCAAAATAGATACTAAACTAGATAGTAGAAAAAAACCTGGTAACAATAGTAATTTTACATAATATGAAAAGGGAATTTTTGCGTATAAAATGATAAAAGCACTCATTACAATAAATGTAATGAGTGAAATAAGTTCATCTTTCACGATAAGCGATAATAGCAGTAACCCTAAGGAAAACGTCATTTTTTCTAACGGATGAACAGTCGCTAGTTTATTCATATAAGCATATTTATCAATGAGTAACATTGTTTAACCTTCCTTATGCTTGCCGCGCATATAGCCTACAAAATAGCCGATAAAGCCAGCACCAATCGCAGCCTGTAATACGAATAATAAGCTTTCAATTTCACCGCTTGGTGGCTCCCATAAGCTTTCAAACCATGGTTCATACTCTGCATTAATTTCACCGATTGCAGCTTCTGCTTCTCCGTCAGCACCACCAAATTCTGCACCCTTTTGTACGAAAAGGGGGATGATTGCTAAAAGTACAACGACAGCTAGTAGCAGTAAATTTTTCTTCATCCTAATGTGCCTCCTTTGCTGAGAAAACACGAAGAGCCTTTAATTCGCTCACATTGTATTTTTTTAAGAAATTCATGACGATAACAGTTAAAATCCCTTCACTAATTGCGAGAGGAATTTGTGTTAAAGCAAAAATCCCTGCAAATTTTGTGAATGAAGCCATAAAGCCCCCTACTTCAGAAGGGAAAGCTAGTGCTAATTGAACTGAAGTGACAACGTAAGTACCTAAGTCCCCAAGCATCGCGGCAAAAAAGACAGCGATAGAAAATGAAAGACCAATTTTTTGAGAACCTTTAAAGACATAATACGCAATAATTGGACCTACAATCGCCATTGAGAAAGCATTCGCACCTAAAGTAGTAATACCACCATGCGCTAAAAGTAAAGATTGAAATAATAAAACGATTGTTCCGATTACGCTCATTGCTAATGGCCCGAAAAGAACCGTACCAAGACCAACACCAGTAGGATGTGAGCAGCTTCCTGTTACTGATGGGATTTTCAGTGCTGATAAAACGAATGCAAACGCACCTGATAAGCCTAATATCATTTTTGTTTCAGGATTTTCATCAATTGTTTTACGAATAGAACGTAATCCTAAAATAATAAATGGAATCGAAACGACCCACCAAAAAATCGCCCATTCAATCGGCAAAAACCCTTCCATGATATGCATGGCAAACGCTCGATTTGGTACTAGTAAAAAAGCTAGTAAGAAATAACTAAGTTTCCAAAAAGAAAATTTCAAAACCATTCCTCCTTCACAGTCATTTTCGAATGTAGGATGCGCAATAAAAAAAGCACTTCTCCGTCTAGGAAAAGTGCATAGCTGAAAAAGCAAATACTAATGGTCATTTGCTAAGCCGCACACCTATCCTCGTAGGTTGAAACGATCACGATTTTTTCGGCAGGTCTCCTGGCTTAAGATCAACATTTTATAGGCCTTCCCGTCCTTTGGACAGTGACATTTTCTATAAAATTCCCTCATACAGTGGCGGGACCGCGCCGGACTTAAACCGGCTTCCCTTTTAAGCGAAATGTATACACTTCGCACCGAAAAAAGATGAAATTGTGAGTTTTCACGAAGAAGTGTAACATGTTTTTCCAATCATAAGCTATTCTTTTTTTGTAAAAAGATTTTTTAATAGAATTACATTCTAGAAAATTCAGATAAATACAAGAGAGAATCAATCAATTTTAACGGAATATTTGTTGAAATTTTATTAAAAATCTAATAAATAAAAAAGAAATGTTGAAAAGAGTAAAAATAATAGGCTATGATAGAAACAGTTTTATATTCGTTTTATTAACATTTCATTTCAAAATTTAAATATAAATCCATCATTAAGTGCTCGATATACTTCGAGATAATAGGGAAATCGGTGTAAATCCGATACAGCCCCCGCTACTGTAATAGCTGATGAAATCGCAATGCCACTGGAAACTTGGGAAGGCGCGAAAGTAAGAGGAAGCTTAAGTCAGGAAACCTGCTTAGTTGATGATATGCAAACTTTTCGGAGGGAGAAGTGAAGCGAGAGCGGATACGTGTATATTCGTTTTTATTTTGGCTTCTATAAAACCTTTACTCTTCGATGTTGAGTAAAGGTTTTTTCTTTTTCCTAAAAGTCAATGAGGGGAGAACAGCAATGACAACTTGGAACTTAGAGGGCATGAAAACACATCTTTTTATTTGTAATGGTAGTAGTTGCATGAAAAAAGAGGCTGAGGAAATTACGTTGGCCATACGAGATGAAATAGAGAAATTAGCACTCGATAAGGAAATACATACAACAAGAACGCGTTGTAATGGCAGATGCAAAGATGCATGTGTTGTAATCGCGTATCCACAGGGAAATTGGTATCGTGTGCCAACAGTAGAGCATGGTAGAACGCTTGTAAAAGATTTAAACGATGATTCTTTACATAGTGAGCATGTGTTTACTTTGACAGAAGGTACGTTGCAGCGTACCCCGCAAACAACAGCCATCAAAGGCATCGACAAGGTGAAAGAGGGGTAAAAAATGGCGCAAAAAGGAAAGATTTTTGTTGTAGGCTTTGGACCTGGGGATTTCAAGCATATTACAACCCGTGCTGTAGAGGCATTACAACAAAGTGAATTTATTATCGGTTATAAAACATATGTTGAGCTCATTCAAGATTTAGTAAGTGCAAAGTCGATTGTTAGTACTGGCATGACAGAAGAAGTGTCACGTGCACAAGAAGCAGTTCGTCAAGCCGAGGCTGGAAATATTGTTGCGGTTATTTCGAGTGGTGACTCGGGCGTATATGGAATGGCTGGACTTGTATATGAAGTCCTCATTGAGCTTGGTTGGACGGAAGCAACAGGGATTGAAGTTGAGATTGTGCCAGGAATTTCTGCTATTAATTCTTGTGCAAGTTTGCTAGGCGCACCAATTATGCATGATTCTTGCACGATTAGTTTAAGTGATCATTTAACGCCTTGGAATTTAATTGCAAAGCGTGTGGAAGCTGCGGCGATGGCGGATTTTGTCATTGCTCTATATAACCCTAAAAGTGGGCGCCGTACACGTCAAATTGTAGAAGCGCAACGGATTTTACTAGAATATCGATCACCTGATACGCCTGTAGGACTTGTGAAAAGTGCCTACCGAGATCGTCAGGAAATAACAATGACAACGTTAGCAGAGATGCTCGAGCATGATATCGGCATGTTAACTACAGTAATTATTGGCAATTCATCGACATTTTTCTATGACAATAAAATGATTACACCGCGTGGCTATCAGCGCAAATATACACTTGGAGAAGAAAAACAGCCTTTACGTCCACACCAGCGTTTAAGAGAAGAAAATGAACCGTGGGCAATGAACCAAGAAACAGGTACTGCACGCCAAGACTTTGCGGCAGATCCCAATGCAGGACGGATGAAAAGTAGTATTGCAATAGCACCTGCGCCTGTAACAGTACCAGAAAAATCATCATTGGAAATGGCAGCAACAGCACTTGCCATGGTGAAAGGAACAACTGTCACAAAGACAACAACAAAGTTAGTCCAGCAAAAAATGGAGTCGATTTTTGAACTTGCTGTTAGTCCAGGGGTAGCAAATAAATTTTTCACGCCACAGCAAATGATGACGTTAGCTGAAGTTGTGGGAGATGAAGGCACGATGGAATATACACCAGACCATCAGATTCATTTGAAAATTCCGACGACAGAGCCTGAAATGATTACTGAAAAGTTAAGAGCAGTAGGCTTTTTACTTGCACCAATAGGGGATGTGCTGTCACTAAAAGCCTGTGATTTCTGTTATGGAGAGAAGGCAGATTCAATTCCATATGCAGAGGAAATTCAAGATAAGCTTGGTGGATTATCCCTGCCTAAAACTTTAAATATTGGCTTTAATGGCTGTGGCATGGCGTGCTATCGAGCAGTGTTTGACGATATCGGTATCGTCTATCGAAAAAGTAAATTTGATGTTTTTATCGGCGCTAAGCCAGTAGGGCGTACAGCCCATGCGGCCCAGCCCGTTGTAGAGGGGCTAGAGCCAGAACAGCTTATTCCGCTTATTACAGACATTATTGAGGAATACAAGGCAAATGCACATCCAAATGAACGCTTGTTCAAATATTTCAAACGGGTGAAAAAAATATTGCATTTTACGTATCAAGATATGTCGTCAAAAATAAAAGTAGAGCCAGCTCCGTGCGGCGACTAGTGAGGAGATAAAAAAATGAAAGCAATTTTATTTGTTGGCCATGGTAGCCGTTTAGCAGCAGGAAACGACGAGGTGCGCACGTTTATTGAGCAAATGACACCTCGAGTTGATAAAAGTTTTTTAGTTGAAACATGTTTTTTGGAGTTTGCCTCTCCTAACATAGAAGAAGGTATTACAAATTGTATAAACAAGGGTGCTACAGAGGTCCATGTAATTCCGATTATTCTACTTCATGCAGGCCATTCAAAAATGCATATACCTGCAGAAATCGAACATGCACGTGAACATTATCCAAACATTACATTTACCTATGGGCAAACAATCGGTATTCATGATGAAATATTTGCTATTTTAGAAGACCGCTTAGCAGAAATCGGCTTTAATACTGAAGAAGAACATAAGGATACTGCCATTTTATTAATTGCACGAGGTGGTAGTGACCCAGCTGCAAATGGTGATTTTTATAAAATTACTCGTTTGTTATGGGAAAAACTGAACGTTCCTTATGTGGAAAGTGCTTTTATGGGCGTGACAGATCCTCGTGTTGAAGAAGGCATTGAACGCTGCGTTAAACTAGGGGCGAAAAAAATTATTATGCTACCGTACTTTTTATTCACAGGTATTTTAATGGAACGTATGAATGGTATGTGCGAGCAATTTAATAAGCAATATCCTGACTGTGATATTCAAATTGCTAACTATTTTGGCTACCATGAACGTTTGCAAAATGTCCTTTTAAACCGTATTGAGCAAGCAGTAAATGGTACATCAACAGGTATGCAAGATTTAGAAAATTATCGTGCTTATGCGGCGGTACATGGACATGCGCATCATCATCACAATCATGACCACGATCACGACCATCATGACCATAACCACCATCATGACCACCATCATGACCATCATCATAACGAGGAGCTAGTAAAATGATTTTCATGTTAGCAGGTACGAGTGACGCAAGGAATCTTGCACTTGAATTGCAGTCAGTGGGCTATGCTGTGACGGCGACAGTTGTGACAGATTCAGCCGCTTCAAGCCTTGCAGAGGTAGGTCTACCACATCTAGTTGGTAGACTAACGGCTGAGGAAATGGCAGCAATACTTACAGAACGCGGATATCGTCTAGTTGTCGATGCTTCACATCCATTTGCAGAGGAAGCATCTAAAAATGCGATGGCAGCAGCAAAGAGTGCTGGTGTTCCATATATTCGATATGAACGTGCGAATGAGCATTATGACCACCCGTTGATTACAGTTGTCAAAGACTATGAGGAAGCAGCACAATTAGCCGCAACAAAACGTGGTGTCATTATGCTGACAACTGGTAGTAAAACGCTTGCAACGTTTACAAAAGTATTACAGGGCCTAGAAAATACACGTGTTATCGCACGTATGCTTCCGCGCCTTGATAATATGGAAAAATGTGAGGCACTTGGTGTGGCACAAAGAGACATTGTTGCTATTCAAGGTCCTTTTTCAAAAGAATTAAACGAAGCGTTATTTCGTCAATATGACGTGACATTGATGATTACGAAAGAAAGTGGCAAGGTCGGCTCAGTCGATGAAAAGCTTGACGCAGCGCTGGCTTGTGGTATTGAAACAATATTAATCGCACGACCAAATATAAAATACGGCCAGCAATATTCCTCATTTGAGGAAGTAGTACAGGCGGTACAACACATACTTTAGGAGGCATTTCATATGGATTTCAAAACAGATTTCAAACCATTAACAGTAGACCCAGACAAAATTTATGACTATAGTTTCTCGATAATTGCAGAGGAAATGGGCGAACATGATTTTACAGAAGATGAGTGGAAAATTGTACGTCGTATTATCCATGCTTCTGCTGACTTTGAATTAGGACGTAGCGTTATTATTACACCAGGAGCGATTGAAGCGGGCATTAAGTCAATCCTTGCAGGTCGTCATGTCATTGCTGATGTACAAATGATTGAAAGTGGTTCAGGAAAAAAACGTTTCCAAAAGCATGGTGGGGATTTACACTGCTATATCGCAGATGAAGACGTTTCTATTGAAGCAAAAAAACAAAATACAACGCGTGCGATTATCTCTATGCAAAAGGCTTCAAAATTACATGAAGGTGGCATTTATGCAATCGGAAATGCACCGACAGCCTTACTAGAGTTAATTCGCTTAATTAAAGAAGGGTTAGCCAAACCAGACTTAATTATTGGTATGCCAGTAGGCTTTGTATCAGCAGCAGAGTCAAAAGAAGAGCTGTTAAAGCTAGAGGGAATTCCTTATATTACAAATGTTGGGCGTAAAGGCGGTAGTACAGTGACGGTTGCTGCTTTAAATGCCGTTTCATTATTAGCGGACGAACAGGCGAAAAAATAATGGAGCGGAAGCCAAAAAAGGATCCTAAAGACATGCGTCACGGTTATACAACAGGAGCCTGTGCAACTGCAGTTACAAAAGCAGCATTACTAGCACTCATTACAAATGAAGAGCAAGAAACGAGTACTATTCATTTGCCTATTGGACGAGACGCAACATTTACGATTGAAAAATGTACGATTAGCAGCAATGAAGTAAGCTGTGAAACGATTAAGGATGCTGGTGATGATCCAGATGCGACACACAAAGCCCTTATTATTGGCACAGTAAGCTGGGCTAATACACCTGGGATACATTTAGATGGAGGTATTGGCGTCGGGCGCGTAACAAAGCCCGGCTTGCCTGTTGCTGTTGGGGAAGCAGCAATTAACCCTGTACCACGTAAAATGATACATAGTACCGTACAAGACGTGCTAGACGAGTTTCAAATTAATCGCGGCGTAAATGTTGTTATTTCTGTACCAGAAGGTGAGGAAATTGCAAAAAAAACATTAAATGGTCGTCTTGGCATTATTGGGGGCATTTCCATTTTAGGCACAAGGGGAACCGTCGTGCCTTTTTCGAGTTCTGCATATATGGCAAGTATTGTTCAAGCTATTAGTGTCGCAAGGGCAGCTGGTTGTGAACATGTTGTTGTCACAACAGGTGGGCGAAGTGAAAAGTTTGGGATGGCCCAATATCCTACATTACCTGAGGAAGCATTTATTGAAATGGGTGATTTTGTCGGCTTTACATTAAAGCATTGTAAACGACTTGGCATTAAGCAAGTATCGCTCGTTGGAATGATGGGGAAATTTTCGAAAGTAGCACAAGGTGTAATGATGGTGCACTCCAAAAGCGCAGCCATTGATTTTAATTTTTTAGCGCAGCTAGCCATTGATATTGGGGCAGATGAAGAAACAGTAGCGCAAGTAAGAGAGGCAAATACCGCATCACAGGTTGGTGAAATCATGGCTGAAAAAGGCTACGATGCTTTCTTTCATCACCTATGCGAGGCGTGCTGTTATTCATCTTTACATCATATTAGAGGGGGCATGACGCTCTCCACATCGATTTATTCGATGCAGGGACAATTATTAGGAAGGGCTGATGACATTGCATCAATCGATGAAATTGATTGGGATCGGGGATAACGGACAGGAAAGTTTGCTACCACAGTATAGACAGTGGATTGAAGACTGCGAGGTGCTCGTAGGTGGTGAGCGTATCCTTGATTTTTTCCCAAGCTTTACAGGAGAAAAAATAGTCATTAAAGGCGGACTTTCAACGCTTGTTGAAAAACTATCCGAAGAAACGAGACATACAGTTATTTTAGCTTCGGGTGATCCTTTGTTTTATGGCATAGGGGGCTATTTAGCCAAAAAGCTGAATATCGAAGTATATCCGTATATGAGCTCCGTGCAGCTTGCATTTTCAAAAATGGGCGAAAGCTGGCAGGATGCCTATATAACGAGTATTCACGGGCGACCAATGAAAGGCTTAGCGCAACGTATTGATGGCAAAAAGAAAGTAGCATTACTAACAGATGCAGACAATAATCCAAATGCACTGGCACGTTATTTAAAGCATTTTGGTATAACCGAATACCGAGCTTTTGTGGCAGAAAATTTACAAGGCATTGATGAAAAATATGGCTGGTATACTCTTGATGAATTAGAAAAAGCGGAATTTTCACCTTTAAATGTTGTTATTCTACAGCAAACATCAGCTCCTAAGCATTATACACTTGGTATTGAAGATGAAGAGTTTTCGCAACGTAAACCAGATAAAGGACTGATTACGAAAAAAGAAATTCGTGTATTAAGTTTACAAGCTATGCAAATTCAAAAGGATAGTACGATTTGGGATGTTGGTACATGCACAGGATCGATGGCAATTGAAGCTGGTAAACTGGCACCTGAAGGTCAAGTGTATGCAGTGGAAAAAAATGCACCTGATTTAGAAAACTGTCTACAAAATCAACAGAAATTCCGCGTGGATATTACCGCTATTCATAGTAAAGCGCCAGCTGGACTGGAACATTTTCCAGACCCAGATGCGATTTTTATCGGCGGAACAGGGGGGGAAATGGTGGAATTATTACAGCTGTGCTGTGCACGCCTAAAGCCCAATGGTCGCATTGTCTTAAATGCGGCTACAATTGAAAATTTATATAAGGCAGTTGAGGCGTTTAAAGCTTGTGGCTTTGCAGTAGAAATTTTACAGGCGCAACTTGCACGTAGTAAACCGATTTTAGATATGACTCGCTTTGTCCCATTAAACCCGATCTATATTATTTCGGCATATCGAAAGGAAGAAAATCATGAGTAATCTTGGTATTTTATATGGCTTAGGCGTAGGCCCTGGCGACCCAGAGTTAATTACAGTAAAGGCATTCCGAGTTATCCAAGAGTCACCCGTTATTGCCTACCCGAAAAAATTAAAGGGTAGTAAAAGCTATGCACATCGTATTGTGGATGTTTACATTAATCCTGAGGAAAAAGATATGCTTGGTCTTGTTTTCCCGATGACGAAGGATGAAGCAGTTTTAGAACGTGAATGGACGAAATCTGTTGAACTTGTTTATGGTAAATTGAAAGAAGGTAAGGATGTTGCCTTTGTGACAGAAGGTGATCCTCTTTTATATAGTACTTTTATTCATATGATGAAGTTAATGCAGGACACGCATCCAGATGTAGAAATTCGTACTGTACCTGGTATTTCATCATTCAATGGTTCTGCATCACGACTAGGCATAGCCCTTGCGGATGGAGATGATCGTGTCGCAATTATTCCAGCTCATGATAATTATGAGGCAATGCGTGAGGCCATTGAAAGTCATGATGCAGTCGTATTTATAAAAGTAGCAAAGGTTATTGATTTAATGTTAGAAGTGCTACGTGATTTAGACTTGCTTGATAAGGCTTCCGTTGTGACAAAGGTTACGTCCGATGAGGAAATTATTTGGGATGTGCGTGAACTAGACGGTGTAGATTTAGAATATTTAACGTTAATGGTGGTGCGTAAATAATGAAGAAAATTTATATTGTTGGTGCAGGCCCAGGAGACCCAGATTTAATTACAGTTAAAGGTTTACATATGCTACAAACAGCGGATGTTGTCATGTATACGGATTCACTAGTCAATGAAGATCTTATTGCAAAGGCAAAGCCAGGTGCGGAAGTTATTCGTACAGCTGGTATGCATTTAGAAGAAATGGTGGCGGTCATGGTTGAACGTGTCAATGCAGGGAAAGTAGTAGCACGTATGCATACGGGCGACCCTGCGATGTATGGAGCTATCATGGAACAGATTGCATTGTTGAAGAAGGAAGGGATTGGCTACGAAGTTATTCCTGGAGTAAGCTCGGTATTTGCTTCAGCGGCGGCAATTGGTGCGGAATTAACCATTCCTGATTTAACACAAACGCTTATTTTAACACGTGCAGAAGGTCGTACACCTGTACCTGAGTTTGAAAAGCTACGTGATCTTGCTAGCCATCATTGTACGATTGCGCTGTTTTTAAGTGCAACACTAACAAAGAAAATTGTCAAAGAATTGCAAAGTGCGGGATGGTCTGATGATACACCAGTTGCGGTCATTCAGCGTGCTACTTGGCCCGATCAAAAAATTGTTCGTACGACTTTAGTTGAGCTTGATGAAGCGATGCGTGTCAATGGTATTCGTAAGCATGCGATGATTTTAGCTGGTTGGGCATTAGACCCAAATATCCATGATAAAGACGAGTACCGCTCAAAACTATATGATGCGACCTTTACACATGGCTTCCGAAAAGGTGTGAAGACAAGTGATTGAATTACAAGAGGGGGTATTGCCTGCAGTTGATCAGCGCAATCCGTATGCTGTTGTGGCCATTACAAAGCATGGTGTTCAAATCGGTCGCAAGCTACAGCAAACATTTGCTGCAAGTGACCTATATTATATGAGTAAATTTGAACAGGGCGACGAAGATGAAAAGCATATTCAGCTTTTTTCTGGTACTGTTCGTTTATTACTACCGACGCTTTTTAAGCAGTATAAAGGCTTAATCTTAATTATTTCACTTGGTGCAGTGGTGCGCATGATTGCACCAATTTTACAGGATAAGAAGACTGATCCTGGTGTTGTTGTTATTGATGATCGGGGAGAGAATGTAATTAGTGTACTCTCGGGGCATTTAGGTGGAGCGAATGAGCTAACGCATGAAGTTGCAGCGGCACTTGGAGCAAACCCTATTATTACAACAGCTTCTGACGTTCAAAAAACAATTCCTGTTGACTTATTTGGTGCTCGCTTTGGCTGGGTTTGGGACAGTGCAGATAAGCTAACACCTGTTAGCGCCTCTGTTGTTAATGAAGAACACGTTGCAATTGTGCAGGAAGCTGGGGAACGTGATTGGTGGATGCGTGATACACCAATGCCTGAGCAAATAAAAATTTACCCATCAGCACACGAAGCGATTGAAGCAAATCCACACGCTACGCTGTTCATTACCGACCGTCTCATTGAACCTGAGGAAGAAGTGCTTCTTGAAAATGGCGTCATTTATCGACCAAAAACGATTGTACTTGGTATGGGCTGTAATCGTGGGACGGCAGTTGAAGAGATTGAACAAGTGATTGATGAAACGCTAGCAGAGCTGAAGCTTTCGAAAAAAAGTGTCAAAGCACTTTGTACAATTGATTTGAAAAAAGATGAATCATGCTTTATTGAAATAACAAAAAAATATGATTGGGCGTTTGTAACATATACTCCCGAACAATTAAATGAAATCAATTTCCCATCGCCATCTGAAACAGTATTTAAATATACAGGGGCATATGGGGTAAGTGAACCAGCTGCTATGCGCTATGCACAGGTTGATTCCCTGCTATTACCAAAGAAAAAATCAGGCAATGCTACGATTTCTGTAGCAAGATTAGTATATTAAGGAGGAATCCTATGCAAACAAATCGCTTTGTACTTGCAGGGACAGGCAGTGGTGTTGGCAAGACAACATTTACAATTGGCCTTATGAAAGCTTTGCAAGAAAAAGGTAAAGTCGTACAAGGCTTTAAATGTGGTCCTGATTATATAGACCCTAGTTACCATACAGCCGTAACTGGACGTGCATCACGTAATATTGATAGCTGGATGTTCTCGCATGATGCGGTACGTGATATTGTTGCACGTGCAAGCATGGATGCGGACGTTTCCATTATAGAAGGTGTTATGGGTTTTTATGATGGCAAAAGTCCGTTATCTGATGAAGGCTCTGCGGCGGACATAAGTGTTGTGACCGAAAGTCCAGTTATTTTAATCGTCAATTGTGCTAGTATGGCGCGCAGCGTAGCAGCTGTAGTTAAAGGCTTTCAGCTACTTTCTGATAAACCAAACATTGTCGGCGTTATTGCGAACCAAGTAGGCAGTGTTGGTCATTATGAAATTGCCAAAGCTGCGATTGAGCAGGAATGTGGTATTCCAGTTATCGGCTATTTAAAACGTGAAACAGGCATTGATATTCCAAGTCGCCATTTAGGGCTTATTCCTGCGATTGAACGTGGTGAGCTCGATTCATTTTTTGACAAGCTAGGAGCTTTAATGGCAGAGACGATTGATTTGGATTTACTATTGTCATTAACAAAGGCACCCGTTCTACAAGAGACGGGACAACTATTTGCCAAACAACCTACAAAAGATATTTGTATTGCTGTTGCAAAAGATGCTGCATTCAATTTCTATTACGAGGAAAATCTAGCACTTTTACGAGCTAAAGGTGCAACAGTGCAATTTTTCTCACCACTTGCAAATGAACCCGTACCAGCGGAAGCAGATGGTTTATATATCGGTGGGGGCTTCCCAGAGGAGTTTGCCGATACGCTAGCAAAAAATGCAATCGTAAAATCATCCATTCGTGAAGCCATCACGAAAGGTTTACCGACATTAGCGGAATGCGGTGGCTTTATGTATTTGACTGAAGCAATTACAAATAGTCAAGGGGAACGTCATGAAATGCTAGGAGTTATTCCTGGGGAAGTAGCGATGCAAACAAAGCTTGCGGCACTTGGCTATCGTGAAATTTTTGGAACAACGTCTAACTTTTTAATCGGTCAGGACGAACAAGCAAAGGGCCATGAATTCCATTATTCTTCATACAGTGGTACCCATGAAACGCCTGCCTACGAAACAAAAGGGCGTTTTGGCAATAAACAAGAAGGTTACCAAAACGGAAATTTAGTAGCAGGCTATACGCATTTTCATTTTGTTTCCAATCCAAAGCTAGTTGATAACTGGTTAACTGCATGTAAGAAGGTGAAAACACATGACTAATTACTTTCCTATCCATTTAAATATTGAATATAAAACAGTTGTTATTGTTGGTGGTGGTCATGTTGCAACGCAAAAGGTTACTTCATTGCTACCTGCTAAAGCAAATATTGTAGTAGTTAGTCCAACTTTACACAACTCATTAGTGCCACTTGCAGAATCAGGGCAAATAACTTGGCGCGAAAAAGAATTTGAGCCACGTGATTTAGATGATGCAATATTAATAATTGCCGCAACGAATCAAACGAACGTCAACAATGCGGTCCAAGAAGCGGCGCAACATTGGCAACTCTTAAATCGCGCAGATGTACAAGGAGAGAGCGACTTTATAACTCCTGCAACCATTCGTCGTGGCCCTTTAGTGTTGACAGTTTCCACGTCTGGTGCAAGCCCAGCACTCGCACGCAAGATTAAAGAAGATTTAGCGGAGCAGTTTGATAACGTCTATGAGGATTACGTATGCTTTTTACAACAAGCGCGTCTAATGGTTACTGCTACATTTTATAAGGGTGACCAAAGACGTGCCGCGTTACAAGCATTACTTGAGCCAAAGTTATTAGAATGGACACGAAGTGGAGAGATTGACCGACGAGAGGCCTATTTACAACAACTATTGACAGGAGAAACGCGATGAAAGAAGGAATTGTATATTTAGTAGGGGCTGGTCCAGGCGATCCGAAGCTCATTACGGTGTATGGGTTAGAATGTATTCAAAAGGCTGATGTCATTGCTTATGATCGTCTAGTGAATCCGAAATTATTGGATTTTGCGAAAAAAGATGCAGAGCTTGTGTACTGTGGTAAATTGCCTGGTAAACATCATCTTATTCAAGATGAAATTAATGCATTGCTTGTTGAGCGGGCACAAGAAGGTAAAGTTGTAACTCGTTTAAAGGGTGGAGATCCCTTTGTGTTTGGACGTGGCGCTGAAGAGGCTGAAATATTGAAAAATCACGATATACGTTATGAAGTGGTACCAGGTATTACTGCGGGAATTGCAGCTCCTGCCTATGCAGGCATTCCTGTTACACATAGAGATTTTGCTACAAGTTTTGCACTAGTTACAGGTCATGGTCGTGAGGAAAAAGGACAAGATTTTTTAAATTGGCCAGCACTTGCAACTGGTATTGATACTGTCGCATTTTATATGAGTGTAGGGAATATTGCATATATTGCGAAAAAACTCATTGACAATGGTCGCCCAGCGACTACGCCCGTTGCGGTCATTGAATGGGGGACAACTGAGCAACAACGTACAATAACAGGACCACTAAATGACATTGCTAGTATTATTGATCGAGAGGGTTATCATAATCCTTCTATGATTGTTGTAGGGGACGTAGTTAAGGTTCGTGAAAAAATTCAATGGTTTGAAGAGCAAGGGCTCGCTTTTAGCTAATTGCTATTTTCTTATTTAAATAAAAAGACGAGCAAATGACAAAAGAGATAGATCAAAGGAGGACCACTACATGAAAGTAATGGAAGCATTAAAAAATCGCCGAGCAATTCGTAACTATACAAACCAGCCTATTGAAAAAGAAAAAATAGAGCAAATTTTACAAGCCGCGACGTATGCACCTAATGACCGAATGCGAGAACCTTGGCATTTTTATGTTATAGAAGGTGACGCAATGAACCGTTATGAAGCAATGGCTAGTACATATTTGCAAGAACGATTTCCAACGAAGCCTCATTTAGTGGAAAGTTCATTAAAGGTTGTCCAAACAACACCTGTGGCAATAGTGGTGACAGCCGATATTGTGGAAGATGATAAAGACGCAACAGAAGATAATATTTTTGCTGTATGCAGTGCGATTATGTCTATGTGGCTAGCTGCCGAGGAGCTAGGGTTAGGATTTGTTTGGCGTACGAGAGGTGTTGGACTTGTGCATGATTCTCGCATGCATACATTCATCGGTGCAGGTGACAATCAAAAGGTCGTAGGTACTATTTTCATAGGTTATCCCGAAGAGCAAGAGCTTAAAGACAAAAAACGTACATCATTTGAAGAAAAAACAACTTGGCTCTAAAGGAGGTAGGAGAAATGGCTAGAAAAGGTTTATTTTTAGTATACACAGGTGATGGCAAAGGAAAAACGACAGCTTCCCTTGGTGTAACATTACGCGCAGTAGGGCGTGGTTTAAATGTGCGTTATATGCAGTTTATAAAATCGCCAGAGCGTACGTACGGTGAAAAAATTGCCCTGTCAAAACTTGGAGTAGAAATGGAGCAAATGGGAATAGGGTTTACTTGGACAAAAACACCCGAGGAACATCGTGCCGCATTAGCAAAAGCTTGGCAAAAAACAAAGCAAGCTTTACAAGATGACAGCATTGATTTACTCGTTCTAGATGAGCTTAACAATGCGCTCGCAATTACAAAATTTCCAATCGATGACGTACTGCCATTAGCTGAAGTGCTCGAAGCCATTGCCCAGCGTCCTTCCACAATGCACCTTGTCGTAACAGGACGCAGTGCGAACCCCGCCCTTGTTGCTATGGCAGACTTAGTATCAACAATAGATGCAACGAAACATTATTATGAAGAAGGAATTCCAGCAGTCAAAGGACTAGAATTCTAAATCTATCTGTTCAAATTACGATATTACATTCTATGGGGGGATATTCAGTAGTGATTTAAGTCACTGAATATAAGCGACCCTCCTAATTATCAAGGAGGGAAATCAAAATGCCAGCAAAATCAATTATGATTCAAGGAACAGCCTCTGACGTTGGGAAAAGTATGATATGTACGGCATTATGTCGTATTTTTTCAGATGATGGGCTAAAAGTGGTACCTTTTAAGTCGCAAAATATGGCGCTAAATTCATTTGTAACCGAGGATGGCGGGGAAATTGGCCGCGCACAAGGGGTACAGGCTGAAGCAGCTCGTGTTGTAGCGACAACACATATGAATCCGATTTTATTAAAGCCAAAACAGGATATGGTATCTGAGGTAATTGTTCATGGCAAGCATTTCTTAAATATGGATGCCAAGAGCTATCGCAATCAATTTGTACAGCAAGCTATGCCGATTGTTGAGGAGTCAGTACGTACGTTACAAAATACATATGATGTCATTGTGCTTGAAGGTGCGGGAAGCCCAGCTGAAATTAATTTAAAAGATCGTGATATCGCGAATATGCGCATGGCACATTTAGCAGATGCAGCAGTTGTGTTAGTGGCAGATATTGACCGCGGTGGTGTGTTTGCTTCTATTATTGGGACACTCGCTTTACTTGATGATGCAGAGCGTGCACGTGTAAAGGGGCTTATCATTAATAAATTTCGAGGTATGCGCGAGCTATTAGACGATGGCATTGAATGGGTTGAACGTGAAACAGGCATCCCTGTTCTAGGCGTTGTGCCTTATGTAGATGTCAATATCGAAGCGGAGGATTCATTAGCGTTGTCTGCACTGCGATTTAAAAAACCAAAGCCTGGAGAGTTTTCAGTTGATGTGGCGATGATTCGTTTACCTCGCATATCGAATTTTACAGATGTAGATCCATTTTTTGATGAGCCAGAGGTCGGTGTGCGATTAATCGGCAACGTTGCAGAGCTAGGGACACCAGATTTACTTATAGTACCAGGCACCAAAAGTACAATGGATGATTTAGCATGGCTTAAAGCACAAGGCTTTGCACAGGCGATTGCAAGCTTACGTGCACGTGGCACTAAAATTATTGGCATATGTGGTGGCTTTCAAATGCTAGGTGAAGTATTACTCGATCCTGAGGCAGTTGAAGGAAATGGTGATTCAGCACATGGACTTGGTCTATTACCAATAGAAACAGTATTTGTAGGAGATAAAAAAACTGTGCAAATGTCGGGAGTGCGAGGAAATGACACACTGACAGGCTATGAAATCCATCTTGGTCGCACAAACATTTTACGAGATGAAGTATCACCATTTTTACAGTTAGCAGATGGACGTGTTGATGGAGCTGTAAGTGCAGATGAACAAGTTATCGGTACATATTTCCATGGTTTATTCCATAATCGTACCTTTACACGACAGCTTGTTAACGAGATTCGCATATCAAAAGGGATAACACCATTGCCGACAGATGTCAAAAGTGATGCTGAGCGTAGGGAAGATGCCTATAATATGCTAGCATCGCATGTGCGTGCTAATTTAAATATGGAAAAAATATACGAGATGTTAAAAATTGAGGTACATGGATGACAAGAAAAGGACCGTTAGCTATTAACTATGAAGCATTATGGCAAGAAGGAATGAAGGATTGGCAAGGACAAATGCCAGAGCGAATGGTCAACGATCAATTAGAAGAACAGTTTTGGTCTCAGTCGATTGCGCGCAAAAAAATGGGTCAAACTGATCCTTATGCAGCTCAAATTTTTGAAGAAATGAAGAAACATATTCAGCCACAACATTCGGTAGTTGAGATTGGTCCAGGATGGGGCAATTATACGTTCCCTCTTGCTAATTATGTTAGCAACCTTACGTGTGTCGATAGCTCAGACAGCATACTTGCCTACTTGCAACATTGTTTGCAACATAAGAACCATGTATCCTATGTGCATGCGAAATGGGAAAGGCTTGCTGAAACTGAGTTAGCAGCACATGATATTGTAATTGGCGTGAATTGTTTTTACCGCATGTATGAAATTAAAGCAGCACTATATCACATGAACCGACTTGCTAAAAAACGTGCGATTATCGGCATGACAACAGGACCAATTCAACCGCATTACGAAATATTACATGACAAATACGGTTACGATATTAAATTTCCACGAAGAGATTATATTGAGTTTTTGAATTTACTTTATGAAATGGATATATATGCAGATTGCGACATTATTCCATTAAAGCGAACGTATGAATATGAATCATATGAACAGCTTGTGACTACACAAAGCAAAAAAATATTAAGTGCGGACTTTAATCGATCACATGTTGAAGAGTCGCTTGCCCCGTATATTGAGGAAAAAAACGGTCGTTTTTACTATCGTCATGACTTCCACGCTGCACTCGTATCGTGGCAACCGAAATAATAGAAAAACCTTTGGTGATAGCTTTCACCAAAGGTTTTTCTTCTGTTTAGCAATAGGGTACAATAGAACGACAGAAAAAGAATTGAGGTGGCAGTTGTGCAACTGCATTTTTTAGGAACAGGCGCAGGCATGCCTTCAAAGGAACGCAATACGAGCGCATTAATGGTAAAGCTACTAGATGAAAACGGTGAAATGTGGCTATTTGATTGTGGAGAGGCGACACAACACCAAATTTTGCATACATCATTAAAGCCACGTAAAGTGTCAAAAATATTTATCACGCATTTACATGGGGACCATATTTTTGGTTTACCAGGATTTTTGAGCTCGCGGTCTTTTCAAGGTGGAGATGAGCCGCTGACTATTTTTGGACCAGCAGGCTTACAGCAATGGGTAGAGCAAACATTTGCATTATCAAAAACACATTTAACGTACCCATTACAATTTGTAGAAGTACACGATGGTATTATTTACGAGGATGAAAAGTTTACAGTGCATGCTAGTGAATTACGTCATGTTGTTCCATGCTTTGGCTACCGAATAGAGCAAAAGGACTTACCTGGTGAATTACTGATGGAGAAAGTACAAACTTTCGGTGTACCAAAAGGACCTTTACTTGGCAAGTTGAAAAGAGGACAAGACATTGAACTAGAAAATGGAACAATCATTAGAGCAAAGGATGTTGTTGCACCTCCCAAAAAAGGCTTTATACTTACAGTTTTAGGGGATACGAAATACTGCGAAGAAGCAATTTCATTGGCGGATCATGCAGATATCCTTGTACATGAGGCAACATTTGATGGGAGCACAACCGATTTAGCAGCTAGCTATGGGCATTCAACAAATGTGGAGGCAGCTATGGTAGCTAGTAGAGCAGGTGCAAAATACTTACTTCTTAATCATTTAAGTGCACGTTTTTTGCCACATGATTTGCCAGTATTTTTAGCAGAAGCTCAAGCAATCTTTCCACAAACTTTCCTCACATCAGACCAATCGGTATTTAATTGGAGTCAGGAGAAATTATTATAGTTTCCGATGAGTGTTTAATACTATGGAAGTCGATAAATATTAGTAAAGCACATAACAACTAGAATAGACGTTTTCCCAAAAGGCTAAAGCTAGAGCAAACGGCTGGTAAGTATAAAGTAAAGTTGTTAAAAGCTAGGTAAATTGTAGAAATATAGTGCGTTTAATAGATGATTTCCGTATAATTAAGTAAAGGGGAGTGGTTGTATGGATCAACAAAAGATGCCACCAGCTGTTTTACGTTTACTCGTTATCTTTCCAAACGTGTTAAGCTATTTACTATTAGGCGGACTCATTATTTATGTTACTTCAAATTATGATTTATTAAAATCAACAGAGAGCTTGAAGGTATGGCTCATTTTTATCGCAGTACTTGCACCAGCAGCAGCTTTTACAACCTTTCGCATCGTCAAAAAAATCCGCGCTGGTCATATGTAATAAACTATAACGTTCAAAGCAACACGTTGTATCTTGTAAAAGATGCAACGTGTTTTTTAATAGAAAGTGAATGATAAAGCGAATAAAAAATTATCATATAGGAAAACTAAAAATACAAAGTATGAATCGTTATTATAAAGAACTGAGGTGTACTCATGAATCAACCAAATTGTGATTCTGCTCCATTAAAACAAACCATTAAAGAAGAACTTAGTGAACTGATATTGTCTTTACAGCAAAGTTTAAGCGCAATGGATACAATAGAAGAATGCCTACTAGCAGATTTAAATAACATTAAGGAACAATTTATAACGATAGAAATGCAGGCAGCTACGTTTTATTTAAATTGCTATTTGTCTCCATTTACAGAAAAATATCCCGAGCTATCGATTTGCGTGCAAAATATGTCCAAAAGACGCCATGGCGGATTAATAGTATTTGAAAGAGAGAATCCTATTGAGCATATTATAAAGCCAGGAATTCATATTGGGGCAGAATTAACACATTCTTTATTAGAGTCCATTTTTTACCCAGGCAATCCTCTGCATGATGGCGCTGTCTTAGTTAAGAGTAATCGAATTATTTCAGCAGCAAATGTACTACCACTTTCAGACATTAATACAGGCGATAAAAAACTTGGAACGAGACATCGTGCTGCGATAGGTTTAAGTGAGCGCAGTGATGCTTTAATCATGGTAATTTCAGAAGAAACGGGAAGAATTTCTTTTGCTTTTAATGGTAGCTTACATCCCATTACATCAGAAGGAATTTTATAGTGAAAATAGGCTCTTTAAATAATATCTCAAATTCGAGATATTTTCCTTGCAACTGGCTCACTTGCGTGGTAAAGTGATGATACAGTTCGAAGAAGGGAGGGCAAAGTGATGGAAAAACATACACTAGGCTCACTAACATGGTTGCGAATGATGCGCTTTACCAATCAAAGTAATCAACTATCGAATGAATTTTTAAAGCGTTTTAATTTAACAACAGCTCAGTTTGATGTACTAATTCAAATTAAGACGTATGCACCTTTAACACAGTCGCAGCTCGCGGAAAAAGTTACAGTTACGCAAGGTGGTATATCACGAATGCTTGCCCGTCTTGAAAAAGAGGGACTAATTGAGCGTAAACAAAATTGGAAAACAAAAACAATATCATTAACAAAAAAAGGTGAGCATTTAATTGATGCGGCTACACCAAGTCAGCTTCACTTTCAATCCTCGTTTTTTGAGGACGTTCTATCAGAGGAAGAAATGAAATCTTTATATACACTTATGTCGAAATTAGAAAAGCATAGCCGTGAAAAAAAATTACCTTAGGTGTAGTTTTTTTTACAACATCACTTGCTTAGTCAAGTGAAAATTAGGAGGACTCTACTTTGAATAAATTAAGCGGACATCATCATATTTCAATGTTAACAAAAAATGGAAAAAGTAATAATGCGTTTTATACAAAAATCCTTGGTTTACGTCGTGTGAAAAAAACAGTCAATCAAGATTCGCCTTCGATGTACCATTTATTTTATGGTGATCGTACAGGATCAGCTGGAACAGAATTAACATTTTTTGAAATGCCTGTAGCAGGACGAACAGTACGTGGAACAAATGCTATTACGCGTATAGGGTTATTAGTGCAAAGTTATGATAGTTTAATATACTGGAAAAATCGATTTGAGCTTTTACAAGTGGAACATAGTGACATTGTGACATATGCGGGTAAAGATGCATTGTTTTTTGAAGATCATGAAGGGCTACGTCTGGTGCTTATTAATCATAATGGACAGCCGATTCCAGCCGAATGGCAAGTATGGGATGGGACTGATATTGTACCAGAACATCGGATTTTAGGGATGGGCACTGTTGAAATTACGGTTCGTTATTTACAGCGTACAGTGAATTTATTACAAGAACTTTTTGACTATACAGTTGTCACTGAAGATGACAAAGAAGTACGACTTCAATCGATTGCGGGAGAAACATTTGGTGAAATCCTTGTTAAGGAATTGGAGGGACCAAGTGAAAAACCAGGGCGAGGCAGTATCCATCACCTTGCAATACGAGTAGCAACGCTAGAAGAACTGAATAAATGGGATGAATTAATTAAAGCACGTGGTTTAGACAGCTCGGGCGTTGTGGACCGTTATTACTTCCAAAGTCTCTATTTTAGAGATCGTAACGGCATTCTCTTTGAAATGGCGACAGATGGACCTGGTTTTACTGTAGATTCCGCTATAGAAGATTTAGGGAATAAACTTGATCTGCCACCATTTTTAGAAGGAAAACGTGCAGAAATTGAAGCGATTTTAGAACCACTTGATTAAAAGGAGAGAGCACAATGGAAAACTATCGTATCGATCAATCAGCAGGCTTAGAATTTGGACTTTATTCATTGGGAGATCATATTCCAAACCCTTTAACAGGTGAGCGGTTATCTGCTCAGCAACGTATACAGGAGCTAATTGAAATGAGCCAATTAGCAGAGCAAGCAGGGATAGATGTATTTGGCGTAGGTGAAAGTCATCAATCGTATTTTACAACACAAGCACATACAGTCGTTTTAGGCGCGATTGCACAAGCAACGAAAAAAATTAAAATTTCAAGCTCTGCAACTGTATTGAGTGTCTCAGATCCTGTAAGAGTCTATGAGGATTTTGCGACAATTGATTTAATATCTGATGGACGTGCAGAAATAGTAGCAGGGCGAGGTTCACGGGTTGGGGCATATCATTTACTTGGCGTCAATTTACAGGACTACGAAGAAATTTTTGAGGAAAAATTAGAGCTATTAAAAAAAATTAATGATGAACAGCTCGTGACATGGGAAGGGAAGTATAGAGCTCCTCTTCACAATGCACAAATTTTGCCACAGCCTAAAAATGGTTCACTACCAATTTGGCGCGCTGTTGGCGGTCCGCCCGCAAGTGCGATAAAAGCTGGTTACATGGGTATTCCGATGATGTTAACAACATTAGGCGGACCTGCAATAAACTTTAAACCATCTGTCGATGCATATCGTGAGGCAGCCGAAAGAAGCGGTTTTGATGCAGAGCAGCTACCCATTGCCACAACAAGTTTATTTTATGTTGCGGATACATCGAAAGAAGCGTTGCAAAATATGTACCCACACCTAAATGGGGGCTTTCAAGCCATTCGTGGCGGTGGCTATCCAAAACAACAATTTGCTCAAGCAGTCGATCCACGTGATGCATTAATGGTCGGTAGTAAAGAACAGATTATTGAAAAGTTGCTTTATCAATATGAACTTTATGGCATGCAACGTTTTATGGCACAAATTGATTTTGGTGGAGTACCTTTCGATAAATTGATGAAAAATATTGAAATTATCGGTAATGATATCATACCAGCAATAAAAAAATATACAGCGAAATAGGGGCGAACAACATGAAAATCGTAGCACTAGCAGGTTCAATCGTAGGCTCAAAAACAAAAATAGCCATTCATAAAATCGTTGATATACTACATGAAAAATACCCAGAGCATGAAGTGACAATTCTAGACCTAGCTCAGTATAATATTGCATTCAGTGATGGTCGAAATTATGTAGATTACGAGGGTGATACGAAGTATGTAGCAGAAACTATTATGGCTGCGGATGCATTGGTAATTGGTACACCGACATTTCAAGCATCCATACCAGCAACTTTAAAAAATATTTTCGATTTGCTCCCCGTCAATGCCTTTCGAGACAAAACAGTGAGCGCAATAGTGACAGCAGGGACATCGAAACATTATTTAATGGTTGAGCAACAGCTAAAGCCAATACTTGCTTATATGAAAGCACATATTGTACCGACCTACGTTTTTATAGAAGAAAAGGATTTTTTACGTCAAGAAATTGTCAATGACGATGTCCTCTTCCGCTTAGAGCGTTTAGCCGAAGATACGATTATGGTAGCAGATGCTTTCGCTGAAATCCGTGCTAAAAAAGATGCGGAATATGATTTTTAACGCAACTTTAAGGGGAAGACTACTAATTTAAAAGAATAATAAACACCACTGTATGGTAGTCATGCAGTGGTGTTTTACATTGCGGGCGGACGCTTTTTGCGGGCACTCACGTAAGCCGCAACTCTCGAACGTACGGGTAGTTGCGTCTTACGTTCTGTGCTGTTCTCACAGGAGTCACCGCCCGTCACTCCAATTAACTAGTGTAAATACTTTAGCACCAGGCACTTCGCATAGGACCTAGCATAATATCGGCTCCTAAATCGTAAAAATCCACTTCGCTTTCCGCGGGCACTCACGTAAGCCGCAACCCTCGCTACGCGCGGATTGTTGCGTCTTACATTGCGTGCGTTCCCGCAGGAGTCTACGTGGATTTTTACTTGGTTATTCAAAATTGTTTGGGTGCCTGACACTTCGCATAACACTTTCGCATTACCTAGTGTCCCCGTTTACCTTTTTTACAAAGATTCCGTTCAAGTTCCACAAGATTTATTGCAATTATTTTTAACTAGGGACTACTTATGAAAGGGAGCATATTTAATGAAATTTGCCGTTGTGGCGTATATTCACGAAAAGGTTTGCTCAATACACATTCGTTACTAAATTGTCACGAAGACATCAACACTAGTAAAAGAAATGGACATTTAGATTGGACCTGTGCATTAGAAACTGGGAGAATGTAGTTAAAAGGAGTGGAGATTTTATGGTATTTTCATTGTTTAAGAAAAATAAAAAGCCTCAGCAAATGACGAATAGAGTCGAGTTTTGTATAACAAACTTATCCCTTGGTGCAGCTGATGCCTACGACGTATTAGCTGAACGCTCAGATATAGAGATAGAAGAATCTGGTTGTACTTCACACTGTGAAATTTGTGAGCAAGGTCTCTTTGCCATTGTTAATGGAGAGATTATTACGGCACCTGACGCACCGTCACTTGTACAAGCAATTGATGAAGAAATCAAGCAGAACCCACTTTTTTAAAATGATAGGTTTTTGTAGTAGGAAAATCGCCTGTAAACATGGAGAAATCGCCGATAAAATTAGTTGAATCGCCGATAAGCACAATGGAATCGCCGATAAATCTAGTTGAATCGCCGCTAGACTGCGGGAAATCGCCGCTAAAGTTTTATGATCAACGAAATCGCGAATAAACAAAACGCTGATAGCATCAACGTTAACATGCTATCAGCGTGACTAGGTATGAATTAAGAGGTCAAGTTACCAACCTCGAACATATTGCACAGGTGGTTCAATATTTGCGCCAAGTTCTTTTGCAGCATGGAGCGGCCAATAAGGATCTCGTAATAAAACACGACCTAAGAAAATTAAATCAGCGCGATTATTTTGCAAAATTTCTTCCGCATGCTGCGCGTGTGTGATGAGACCAACCGCACCAGTAGGAATATTTGCCCCAAGCTTTATCGCTTCGGCATGTGGAACTTGGTAGCCAGGGAACGCATGAATATGTGCTTGAACGACTCCACCAGTGGAGACATCGACTAAATCTACGCCCTGTGATTGCATCCATCGACTAAAGACGATAAAGTCTTCCATTGTTGTGCCATCTTGTGCATAGTCTTCCGCAGAAACACGAACGAGAAGAGGGCCTTCCCAAACGCTTCGAATTGCATCAATTACTTGACGTAGCAAACGATAGCGATTTTCTTGTGAACCACCGTATTGATCACTTCGTTTATTCGTTGCTGGTGATAAAAATTCACTAATTAAATAGCCATGTGCACCATGAATCTCAAGCACATCAAATCCTGCTTGACGGGCGCGAATGGCAGCTTTTTTAAAGGCTTCAACGACATAGTCAATATCGTCAAGTGTCATTTCAGATGGTGTTTTATACTCATCGCTAAAAGCAATGGCTGAGGGAGCGAAAATTTCACCATCTACTGTTGCTTTACGTCCTGCATGGGCAAGCTGAATACCTGTTTTAGCACCGTAAGCTTGCATATTTGTTACTACTTGCTGTAACCCTTCGATATGCGCATCATCCCAAATACCGAGGTCATTACTAGAGATTCGACCTTCAGGTACTACAGCAGTAGCCTCTAATACTATTAATCCAATTTGTCCAGCGGCACGCGTTGCATAATGCACAAGGTGGAAAGGTGTAACAAAACCATCCTCTTTAGCAGAATACATACACATTGGGGCCATGACAATGCGGTTTTTTAACTTAATCGATTGTAATTGGTATGGTTCAAATAATTTAATCAAAGCAGAGCCCTCCTAATTCCTAGTTAATACCTCTATTTTGCATGGGTTACTTACTTTTTGCAAGTAAGCGAGATCGAGCTTCTGCTTCTTTTATACATGCTTCAATCGCTTCATTAAACTGATATTGTTCGAGCGCTTTAATTCCAGCTTCTGTTGTACCCCCTGGACTAGTAACTTTTTTCCGCAGTACATTAGGCTCATCAACGGATTGTTTTAGCATTTCAGCTGTTCCAGCAAGTGTTTGCGTCATCAGCAATCTTACAGTGTCTTTTGACAGTCCAACTTCAATTCCTACACGTTCGAATGCTTCCATTAAATAATAAATATAAGCAGGGCCGCTGCCAGATAGCGCTGTAACGGCATGGAGCTGATCTTCCTCCACCTCAATTACCGATCCAACAGCTTCTAATAATTGTAAAAACATTGTACGCTGTGTAGCTGTTACCTGATCATTAAATGCAATACCACTTGCTGACATACCAATTGTTGCAGAAGTATTCGGCATCACTCGAGCTACAGGGCGTAATCCTAACTGCTCAGTTATTGTGCTAATGGCAATACCTGCTAATATGGAAAGAATTGCAGTATGCGCTGTTATTTTTGATTGCAAATCAAGCATAGCCTTTATGGCATCCTTTGGTTTCATAGCTAAAATAATAAGATCTGCTTGCTGATAAATCGATTCTTCAAAGTTACAATGAATGCCGTACGTGTCATGTAAAAATTGTAAACGATCCTTATCTGAGCGATTGGTGACATAAATTTCTTGTGCTTTAAATACATTTTGTTTAATCCAGCCTTGCATTAATGCTTCAGCCATCGAACCTGCACCAATAAAAAGTATTTTTTTCATAGGAAAAACCTCCGATTCAAAATAAAAAAGCGCTCTCGTCCTTATATTGAAGGACGAAAACGCTCTCGTTTCCGCGGTACCACCTTTGTTTGCCAATTGGCACAACTCTTAGCCCTTTTATCGCAAGGGGACGGTTATGTTGTCATAACTGCTCAGAAGTAGGTTCTGTAATGGGAGTGGGTGATGTTACTTGCAGCAAACGTAACACTCTCTTGACACCTTCACCAACTACATACTTGGCTTCCTCAACGCACATAAATAATTTGATTATTCAAAATTATATTGATAATATGTCAAGCTGTCAACTGGAGGGGTGACTTAAGAAAGAAAAACTTGTAGAATAGATGAATCGGTATTCATTAGTAGCGTAAAAAAGGGGGAGACAGCTTTGTCGATACATAAAATAGAAATTCCAACACCCTATGCAGTAGGAGACGTCAATGCATTTGTAGTCAAAGGAGATGCATTAACCATATTTGATGTTGGTCCAAAAACAATGGAAGCTTATGATGCCCTAAAATGGGGAATTCGAGCAGCTGGCTTTGATTTACGAGATATAGAACAGGTTGTATTAACCCATCACCATCCCGATCATGCAGGTTGGGTGGATGCTTTTCCTTATGCGGAAATTTTAGGCCATGCCTATAACGATAAATGGCTGCGCCATGACGAAGAGTTTTTACGTTATCATGAGATGTTTTACAGTGAGCGTTTGTTCGAACATGGCGTCCCACGAGAATATATTCAACAGAGCGTCCATGTTCGTCGAGAATTAGAGCTTGTGGGGGAACGCCCATTGACACAAATTTTACATGATGGAGATGAAGTACCAGGGCATCCTGGTTTAAAGGCAATCGAAACATTAGGACATGCACAAAGTCATTTTATTTTTTGGGATGAAAACACGCATAATGTTATCGGTGGTGATTTATTATTAGAAAAAATTACACCTAATCCATTAATCGAGCCACCTTTAGATCGCACATTAGGCCGTCCGAAATCATTATTGCAATATAATGAATCGCTTGAAATATTGCGTCAATTGCCTGTCAACATTATGTATACAGGGCATGGAGCAAATTTAGAAGATATCCCATATTTAATTGAGAAGCGTCTCGAACGTCAACATCATCAATCAATGAAGGTGTATGATTTATTTGGAAGCGATGAACTAACAGTCGTACAAATGACAAAACGTTTATATCCATCGATTTTTCAGCATCAGCTTGGCTTAACATTATCAAAAACGCTTGGACATTTAGACTATTTAGAGGCAAATAACCTAGTGGTTTCTGAGAAGAATAATGAAGGTGTCTATTTGTTTAAACGAAAGTAGGTTTATACATGGAAATGAATAAAAAGACAATCTTTGTAACAGGTGCAACGAGTGGAGTTGGCTTGAAAATTACTGAATTATTAGTTGCACAAGGGCATATCGTATATGCAACAGGGCGTAATGAAGTAGCTTTAAAAACATTACAACGTTTAGGCGCTAATGTAATACAAGCGGACTTAACTTCTCTAACTGCCATTGATAAAGTATGTGCGCAACTACCTATGCTCGATGTAGCCATTTTTTCAGCTGGTGTAGGGAAGTTTGCTATTGCACCGATGTTATCTGATGAAGATATTACTCAAATGGTAGAGCTCAATATTCGTGTTCCAATCTATTTAGCAAATCGTATAGCGACTAAAATGATTGCGCGTGAGCAAGGTCAATTAATATTTATTGGTTCACAGGCTGGTAAGGTAGCGACACCTAAAGCAAGTGTTTATGCGGCGACAAAACACGCCATTGTAGGCTTTACTAATGGCTTGCGTATGGAGCTAGCTCCGTACAATATTAAAGTAACAGCCATTCATCCTGGACCAATTGACACACCTTTTTTAGATAAAGTCAATGATGAAAGTGGTTATCGAGAGTCGTTAGGTAGATTATTATTAACGCCAGAAGAGGTGGCACAAGCGACAGTAAAAACAATTGAACGGCCAGTACGAGAAGTGAACTTGCCTCGAATGATGGGGTGGACAAGTAAACTTTATGCATTAGCGCCCGCTACCATCGAATTTTTAGCAAAACCGTTATTCAACAAGAAATAAAGTGCCTGTCACTCAAACAATTTATAAATATTCAAGCTAATAACCCTACGAAGACCTTGCAGTAATGCACATTTATTTAGTGTCAGGCACCCAAACAATTATAAATATTCAAGTGAAAACCCACGTTGTTTCCTGAGGGAAGCGATGTGGGTTTTTGCGCATTACATGCTTACCTTTTTAATATTGTATACACTTCTATATAGGAATAAGTCGTATTTTCGAGTGAAAATAATCACTGTTCGAATACTAGCGATAGTTATTGGTATTGTAGACTTTTAACATTCTTCGCAAAAGTGCATTTTTTTATAAAAATGCACTTGTATTTATTTTTATAACATGATACTATTCGTGTATAAACTTTTAAGTGATTGTATAAACATACATATCATATAGAGCAATTGGAGGCGCATTTCGTATGGCAAATAAAAAAGTAGTATTAGCATACTCAGGCGGTCTTGATACATCTGTAGCAATTCCGTGGTTAAAAGAACAAGGTTGGGACGTAATTGCAGTTTGTCTAGACGTTGGTGAAGGTAAAGATCTTGAATTTGTAAAAAATAAAGCACTTCAAGTAGGTGCAATTGAATCGTATATGGTTGATGCAAAGGATGAATTCGCTGAACAATATGCACTTATTTCGTTACAGGCGCATACTTGGTACGAACAAAAATACCCATTAGTATCAGCACTATCACGTCCTTTAATTTCTAAAAAATTAGTGGAGATTGCTAACCAAGTGGGTGCGGACGCAGTAGCTCACGGTTGCACAGGTAAAGGTAATGACCAAGTTCGTTTCGAAGTTTCTATTAAAGCATTAAATCCAGATTTAGAGGTTTTAGCACCTGTACGTGAGTGGGGCTGGAGCCGAGATGAAGAAATCGAATATGCAATGCAACATAATGTACCGATTCCTGCAACATTAGATTCACCATTCTCAATTGACCAAAATTTATGGGGCCGTGCAAACGAAGCGGGTGTAATGGAAGATCCTTGGGTATCACCACCCGAAGAAGCTTATGGCTTAACAGTTTCTGTTGAAAATGCACCAAATGAAGCAGAATATGTGGAAATCGAATTCATTGCGGGTAAACCAGTTTCATTAAATGGCAAAGAAATGAAGCTTGCTGATTTAATTCAAGAACTGAACGCAATAGCTGGTGCTCACGGTGTTGGCCGTATCGACCATGTTGAAAACCGTTTAGTTGGTATTAAATCTCGTGAAGTATATGAAATTCCAGGTGCAAAAGTACTTTTAACTGCGCATAAGGAGCTAGAAGACTTAACACTAGTGAAAGAATTAGCACACTTCAAACCAGTTATTGAGAAAAAATTATCTGAACTAATTTACGATGGTTTATGGTTCTCTCCTTTACGTGATGCATTACAAGCATTCCTTGCAGAATCACAACAATACGTAAATGGTACTGTTCGTGTGAAACTTTATAAAGGTCATGCGATTGTCGAAGGACGTAAATCACCAAATTCACTATACAATGAAAAATTAGCAACTTACTCTAAAGAAGACCAATTTAACCACGCATCAGCTGTAGGCTTCATCGAACTATGGGGTCTGCCAACAGTGGTTAACTCTTCAGTTAATAAAAAATAATTATTACATTAGGGTGTAGTGTAGCATGAACGCTGTACTGCACCTTTTCGATAAGAAATGTAGAAAAAGGTGAGCTGTTATGACAAAACTTTGGGGCGGACGTTTCCAAAAATCAGCAGAAGCTTGGGTTGATGAGTTTGGTGCATCAATCGGCTTTGACCAACAACTTGTATTGGAAGACCTAGAAGGTAGTGTCGCACATGTGACGATGCTTGGTGCTACAGGAATTTTACCAGCAGCCGATGTAGAAGCGATTCTTAGCGGTCTTGCACAACTTCAGGAAAAAGCAATCGCTGGTGAACTAGAATTTACTGTTGCGAATGAAGATATACATCTAAACCTTGAAAAAATGCTTATTGATTGCATCGGGCCAGTTGGTGGTAAACTTCATACAGGACGTAGCCGTAATGACCAAGTAGCAACAGATATGCATATTTTCTTAAAGAAACGTGTAAAGGAAGCAATCGATTTAATCGAGACATTCCAAAAAACGTTATTAGAAAAAGCAGAGGAGCATGTTGAAACCATTGCGCCAGGCTATACGCATTTACAACGTGCGCAACCGATTTCTTTTGCCCATCATTTAATGGCCTATTTTTGGATGCTTGAACGCGATAAACAACGTTTGACAGAATCCATGAAACGTATTGATATTTTACCACTAGGTGCTGGAGCAATGGCTGGGACAACTTTCCCAATTGATCGTTTAAAATCAGCAGAGCTACTTGGCTTTAGTGAAGTATACGCAAATTCCATGGATGCGGTAAGTGACCGTGATTTTATCGTCGAATTTTTAAGTAATTCATCGTTATTAATGGCGCATTTATCTCGTTTTGCTGAAGAAATTATTTTATGGTCAACAGATGAATTTAAATTTATTGAATTGGATGATGCCTTCTCTACAGGCTCTTCCATCATGCCACAGAAGAAAAATCCCGATATGGCAGAGCTAATTCGAGGAAAAACTGGTCGTGTCTACGGTAACCTTATGGGCTTACTAACTGTATTAAAAGGGACACCGTTAACTTACAACAAAGATATGCAAGAAGACAAAGAAGGTATGTTCGATACCGTGCATACGATTCTAGGATCTTTAAAAATCTTTGAAGGTATGGTGCGCACGATGACAGTAAATACAGAGCGTCTGCACAAGGCAGTACACTCTGACTTCTCCAATGCAACGGAATTGGCGGATTATCTTGCAACAAAAGGGATGCCGTTCCGTGAAGCACATGAAGTAACAGGTAAATTAGTCTTTACATGTATTCAAAAGGGCATTTATTTATTAGATTTACCAATTGAAGACATGCAAAAAGAAAGTGAGCTTATCGAAGCAGATATTTATGAAGTATTAGCACCAGAAGCTGCTGTCCGCCGTCGACATTCATTAGGCGGTACAGGTTTCGACCAAGTTACTATTCAAATCGAGAAAGCAAAAGCCTGTCTTTCTTAACTATTTTGCGTGCAAGTCCTAAGCGACATTTGCATAGATATTCATTAAAGCTGTCCAGTGAGGCACTATGAAAACCTTATTATTCCTTTTTCTGTGGAGCCAGAGGGTGAAACAAAAAAGAGCACCTGACATAAGTGAAGGACAATCCCCAATTTTCGGAGAAGCGAAATTGGGGTTTTTGTATAAGATCAATGGGAGGAGTAGTATGTGATGGATCGTTTTACAAAGGGGTTAGAAACGATAAAACAATATGTCAATGAAGAAGAAGTAGCTCGTATGGTCGATTCAGATGCACTAGCTGATATAGCGCCCGATTTACGTAAAATGATTATTGAGTTCGCCTATGGAGATGTTTATTCACGGCAGGGTCTTGACGCAAAAAGTCGAGCACTTGTCGTAATCACAGCAGTTGTTACACAAGGTGCCATCCAACAAACAAAAACGCATATTACCCGCGGTTTGTATGTAGGGTTAACACCTACAGAAATTGTAGAAGCTCTTTTGCAATTAGTGCCTTATATAGGGTTTCCACGCGTGCAAAACGCATTAACGGTTGCTCAGCAAGTTTTTCAGGAAAAACAGCTAAGTGTAAAATTAGATGTGTAATTTGGTGGTGACATAGTATGACTATCCCTTTAAACATGTAGTCCAACAAAAAAATAAAAAAATTTAAAACTACATGTATAGATTTTTGGAATGTGTCCCATACTGTTAAAGGATACACTTAATCATCGAAATTGATGAGGAGGATGCAGAATGAGTAGTTCAAGTTCAACACCAGTAGACAATGAATCTCAGGAAAGTCCGCCACAGCTGAATAAGGTGAATACTTCACATATCTTATGAAGTAGGTAATGAGAGAATACTCTGTGTTACTGAATCTTAGGATGAAGTAGAAACCGCAACTGTACAATCAAATAGAAGGTATAAGTGTCCAAAAGACCCGGAATTTTTCTGGGTCTTTTTCTATTTTTAGTTGATTTTGTAAATGCAACTGTTATACTCTGAGTATGACAGTTTCACGCTATGGTTTTTTAAGGAATGCGAATTTAGCAAATATATAGTGCAAAGACCTCATCTAACATATAAGCCGTTTGTAACACTTTTTATTGCTAAGGAGGGACTTTTATGAAAAAGCTATTTGTTTTATGCTGTATCGCACTATTATTAGTTGCCTGTTCACAAAAAGAAGAGGAAACAAAGGCGGACAAGAAGAAGGAGGGGCAAGTGATGAATGAACAACTAATCGGGAAATGGGCAGGCGACATTGAAATTCCAAATGCATCGCTACCAGTTATTGTAGATTTACAAAAAGAGGGTGGAACTTTATCTGTTCCAGCACAAGGTTTAAGCAACTACCCATTTAAAAGTGTAACGTATGATGGGAATGAAGTACAAATTATCATTAACTTAAATGGTTCGTTTATTGAAGTGAAGGGATTATTAAAAGACGACCAAATTGAAGCAACATTTAATCAAAATGGTGGGAAATTCCGCCTGCTATTAAAACCTTACGAAGAACAGCCTTCTGAGCCAGTTTCCTATGAAACATTTTCAGTTCCTGTAAAGGATGGCGATTTAACTGTCGCACTGCAAAAAAGTAATAAGGAGCCATCACCTGTCGTTCTCATTATTGCAGGCTCTGGACCGACCGATAAAGATGGAAATTCTGCAATTGCTGGGAAAAATAATAGCTTGAAAATGCTTGCTGAAGGATTGGCGCAAGAGGGCATTGCAAGTGTGCGATATGATAAAAGAGGCATAGGAGATAATACGAATTTGTTAACAAAAGAAGATGATATCTCCGTCGATTTATATGTTGATGATGCTGTTCAAGTCCTCAATGCACTGACTGCAAATAAAGCTTTCTCAAGCGTCCATATTATTGGTCACAGTGAAGGCTCGTTAATAGGCATGCTTGCTGCACAAAAAGCGAGCGTGGAATCATTTGTGTCAATAGCAGGTGCAGGCAGAGCTGCAGATGAATTGTTGCTAGAGCAAATAACTGGTCAATTAACACCTACTCTAACTGCTGAAGCAACAACTATTCTTGCAGCACTCAAAAAAGGTGAGCAAGTAAAAAATATCTCTCCTGAGCTACAACCATTATTTAGGGCTTCAGTGCAGCCATATATGATTTCCTGGCTAAAATATAATCCAGCTATGGAGCTACAAAAATTAACAAGTCGCGCATTAATTGTTCAAGGTACGAATGATATTCAAGTAAAGGCTACTGATGCAGAAGCGTTAAAGCATGGAAATAAAAAAGCAGAGCTAATTTATATGGATGGCATGAATCATATTTTAAAAAACGCACCAGAAAATCGACAAGGGAATCTAGCTACATATGCAGACCCAACATTACCGTTACATCCAAACTTACTACCGACGATTCAAAAATTTATCGCAAATAACTAGTAGAAAATGCAAATTTGCAGAAGCTTAAATATGTTATTAGTCGTTACCGTTCACGCAAAAACGTCGTCGATCGCAACCATATTGGGGGAATTTTTATAGTGGATACCATGATCTGTTTGATTATTATGATTCCATTTTTAATCTTTGCAATTGTTTTATCGCGAGGCAAAGGTGCATTTTTAATAGCAGGTTATAACACGATGAAAGAAAGTAAAAAAGAGATCTATAATGAAAAAGCGCTGGCTAAATTTATGGGAAAGATTATGTATGGTTACTCTTTCTGTATACTATTATGGGCACTCGATGGGGTATTCAAAACGGAATGGCTCTTTATTGTTAGTGTCGTTCTATTTATAGGGCTCACTGTTTTTACGCTTCTATATGCGAACTCGGCGAATCGCTTTAAAAAGTAAAGCATGGGAAACGGTACAACGTAAGTCGGAACTTTTATTACCTAATAGTTCGACTTACGTTGAGTATTGTTTTAGTATTTATTTACAACAACTGTTTCTCAAAACAAATGCATTCATGTACTCTTGCATAGCGAACTCTTATCATCTCTTTTTCCTCCCTACATAGTGCGCAAAGGCTTGAACAGGATAGAGCTCAGGTGTTTCGGATATAAATGTCTGCTCAATTTCATTTTCACCTTCTTGTAATAATTGATGGCCAACACCCATTTTTTGATAGTCAGGATGAACAGCAATATGCCCAATCATTCCTCCTAATCCTTCACCTCTCGAACAAACAGTTTGCGGTTGCAACTCGTATTCAATATCTAATAGTCCTGTGCTGAAGAACATAGTCAAAATAAGCAGTATTTAAAAAGGATAATACCCTACATCGAATCTACCCTATTTTGTCTTCTATTTGAAAATGTCTTATTTCCATAAGGTATGATCCTAAATATTTTTTGGGAATTTGTAACAAAAACATAATTATTTCTTTTAATTTACCTTTCAACTATTAAATTTCTCACTGCTACAATCATTTTCTTATGGTATTTTGGATAAGAAAAATAAAAATTTTCCATTTAATTTTTGTGGAGGGAAAGGTTTTGGACATAATTAAAAAGGTTTTATGGCAAAATACGATAAGGAACCAGCTTCGAAGAGGGCATATCGTGATTATTTTTATCATGAGTTTATGTATTTTTATTCCGACAATCTTTAATGAATATCAGCAAACGATTAACCATCAAAAAGAAGAAATGACCAATTACTTAGATGCTCAAACGTACTTTGTTGAAAGCTGGTTAATGGAGCGTTCTGAAGATATACATACAATAACAAATTTAACTTTTGTCAAAGACTATCAATATGAACAAACGCAGGCATTTTTTCAAGAATATAAAAAACAAACAGTTTTTACTGATTTAGTCTTTGTAAACAAAGAAGGAATAGTACAATTCGATACAGTGAACGAAAATCAACAGAATGGGATTGGCATCGATGTGAAAAATCGTGCATATTTTCAAATAGCTAAAAGAACGAAACAGCAATATATTACAGATGTATTAATTAGTAAAGTAACAAAAGAGCCAATCATTGCTTTCGCATCTCCAATATTAGATGAGCAGCAACAATTTAATGGTGTAGTTTTTGGTACTGTAAATTTTAAAACAGTTGATTTGCTCTTAAATGAATCAAGAGTGGGCTTTCAGGGTCATGCTTATATAGTCAATCAGGATGGGACATTATTGACTGAATTAGGTCCCAATAAGAAAGAAGCTGCTGCAATTATTCCAAATATATTGTCACAAAACAATAACATTGAAGAACGAATATTAACGATAGCTCAAGCCAATCAAGCTCAATCACCTATCAATTTCTATAAGGATGCAAAAGGAGAATGGGTGTTGGCAAAAAGTAAGCCAATTAATCAAGGGAAATGGTACTTTATTTCTGAAGTCAATCTGTTGGAAGCATATACACCTTTAATCAAACGCTTTGGCTTATTAGCAATTTGTATTTTATTTGGTACATTTTTAACTATTAAAGTTATGTTAATGATAACGAAAAAAATAGAAGAGCCGATTCAACAATTACTTAAAGGTGTTGATAAGGTTGAACAAGGATACTATGATTATCAAATTAATGAAAAACAGTTAGCACCGTATGCCAAAGAGTTTCAAGAGCTTTGTACATCCTTTAATGAGATGAGCGCGAAAGTGAAAGAAGATACAATATTACTTAGAGAGTTATCGGTTACTTGCCAACTAACGAAACTATATAATCGGCGTTATTTAATTGAGCAAGGTGAGCTTGTTTTTCAAGAATGTAAAAGCCATAAGCATCATTGTTCCTGTATAGCGATTGATATCGATTTCTTCAAAAATGTTAATGATACATATGGGCATCTAGTTGGGGATGAGGTATTAAAGCATGTAGCAAAGATTATTAAAGAATCCGTACGAATAAAAGATATTACAACGAGATATGGTGGAGAGGAATTTGTAATATTATCTCCAGCAACGACATTGGATAGTGCTGTAAAAATAGCTGAACGAATAAGAAAGAATGTTGAAGAATGTCCTTTTACTATAGGTGAGCAGTTTATTCCGATGACAGTGAGTGTGGGCATTGCAGAATTTGCAAATGATAAGGACATTTCGACTTTTTACGATTTAATTGATAAGGCAGACCAGGCGCTTTACATTGCTAAGGAAAGTGGTCGGAATATGTTAAGAGCGTATGATGGTATAAATAACTTTGTGATACGGTAACATTTTAAATCTTATTTTTTCACAATAGTGAATATGAACGTGTAGTAATTGTAAAAATGGTCATACTAACATGGATTCACTTATGAAGTCTATATTGATGAGGAGGATGTAAAATGAGTAGGCCTGAACAACTAGACCCGAAATCTCAAAAAATCCACCGTAACTGGACAAGGATTAAGCGTTCAAAATCTCAAGTAAATGGTGAAACGGAGATAACTCTTCATAACCGTATCTTGAGAAGTGAAGCGAAAGCCCGACAGTTCTAATCATGCTAGAAGCAATAAGTGTTATCAAGCTCAGATAGTATATCTGAGCTTTTAGCTTGTCGACAAAAGGGATTAAGAATAGAAATCTTAATCCCTTTTGTAATTTTTTTTGTAAAAAGGGGTTCTTACTTTCCTCTTGCCATACTCTTCGGCATCCCTTCCCAATGAAGCTGTTCGCCTTAATTATAGTAGACGGCTAGTAATACATATAAAGTTGCTTGGAGTGGAGGGCGGGCGACTCCTGCTCAGAACGCACAGAACGTAAGACGCAACAAGCCGCACGTTAGCGAGGGTTGCTGCTTACGGTGTGCCCGCGGAAAGCGCCCGCCTGGAGTGGAAATCAACGATCTAAAACGCAAAACCTTGTTAAAAAAGGTTTTGCGTTTTTAGTGTCAGCTATGAGCTTTCCCACTGTCGATACATTTTAGCTTTTTCCCCTTTTGAAGGTTGTAACATAAAATTTCTCTGTCAGTATGCTTGCTCAGTTGATTGGAGCGAAAGGCGGGCGACTCCTGCTCAGAACGCACAATACGTAAGACGCAACAAGCCGCGCGCTAGCGAGGGTTGCGGCTTACGATGTGCCCGCGGAAAGCGCCCGCCTGTAGCGAATTATCCGCAGTAGTCCTCACCTAGATTAGTTTTAAATAAAAAAAGACTATAGACAAATTCGAAAAACTTCGAGTTTGTCTACAGTCTGCAAGCTCAGATAGTATATCTGGGCTTATTTGCATGTTATTAATTAAAACAAATAATATCCAAGTAACAATTTATAGTAAAATATAATAAATAAGGGAATAGGAGGGAGAAGGAAATGAACAATCCAATTACCATTCGTGTGGCACATTTTGCTGATGCACAAAAAATGCTTGAAATACAACGTGAAGTTTTAGCAGAAGATTTATTTTTAATAACAACAACTGAGGAATTTCAACAAACTATTGAAGGACAGCAATCGTGGATCCAGACGAAATTAGCAAATGACCATGAAATAATTTTCGTAGCAGAACATCATAATGAGGTCATAGGGTGGCTTGCATTTCAATCACCGAATCGAAAATGTCTAGCTCATACTGGCAGTTTTGGCATGATGATACAAAAAAATCACAGAGGGCAGGGAATTGGTAAACGGCTAATAGAGGCATTACTGACATGGGCAGTTGCCAATCCAGCAATTGAAAAAGTATGCTTAGGCGTGTTTTCAACAAATGTAGGCGCCATTGCGCTTTATCAAAAAATGGGTTTTATTGAAGAAGGTAGGAAGATTAACGAAATTAAAGTAAGGGACGGTGAGTATGTTGATGATGTGTTAATGTATAAAATGGTTTAAGTTGTAGGCGCAATTCTATAAAAAGATTAAGTAAAGAGAGGGAGTTTATGAAAATATATCATTTCTCAAAGGATTGTGGCAATGCAATTGTCAATTACGACTCTTTTCATTCATCTTATACTAAAATATTGAAAACTGTAGAGCCAACGAATATTGGTTTTATATACATAGAAGCGGGTGGTGAAGTTGGATTACATGAAGCACCAGTTCCACAGCTATTCATTGTTACTCAGGGAGAAGGATGGGTTTATGGTAAAGAGAGGAAAAAATTACTTGTAAAACAAGGAGATGGGGTTTATTGGAAAGAGGGGCAGGAGCATGCATCGGGAAGTGACACAGGGTTAACAGCCCTCGTTATTCAATCTATACAAATTGATTTGCCTGTATAAAGGAAGGGCAAATAACGGGGTGCAAGTGACTCCGTTATTTTTTTGCTAACGCAAGCTCTAATCTTATTGTTCTTAAAATATGCCCATCAAACAAATCATCGAATTCTTCTACTTGCTGAAAGCCTTTTGCCTTGTAGAAGTGTCCTCCAATTGTATTGTCCTTCTCCACGCATACAGTCAATGAAGTGATATCCTGTATTTTTTCAATTCCACATTCTAATAGAGCTGAGCCAATACCATTGTTTTGGGCTTCAGGAAGTAAATAAATAGCGAAAAGCTCTGCTTGTCCATTGTTATTAACAGCTGAAAAGTTCGCAAAGCCAACAAGTGATTCACCGAATTCAGCAACTAAAAATAGGCTATTTTGAAGACGTGTGAATAAACGTTTTCCGCTATAGGCAACTTCGAGAAAGCGCTCCTGAATTTGCATCGGTATGATTCCATCATATGTTGCAAACCAACTTGTCTTGGCAATTTCCTGCACAAAAGAGATGTCATCTTCCGTCATTTGTCGTATAATGAGTGTCAACACTTATCACCTACAATTTCAATAATTTCTAATTATTGTAACATTTTAATTGATAAAAGGGGATGGATGAATGGAAGTTTTGGAAAAAGCATTTGGTTATATTACGAGGGAATGGGAGGGGCGAATCCAAGTGCTTGTATTTGAACAAAATACCCTCGGAGCTGGTATCCAAATTCCAAAAGGGACAGTTGAAGACGGAGAAACGCCTTTAGAAGCAGTACTACGAGAAATGGTAGAGGAAACGGGTTTAACAAATTTGAAAGTAAAAGGCTTAATTGCTCAAGATTATGCCGAACATTATTCTGGAGCCATACATAAACGTTATTTTTACCATTTACTATCAAATGAGTCACGTCCTACATGGCAACACAACCCGACAGGATTAAATGAAGGTAACTTACGATTTACATTTTACTGGATTGAAGAAAACGATAATGTTGTATTAGCAAAAGGACATGGCGATTATTTATATCGGGTATTAAAAAATCCTTTATGTTAAATAAAGGGTGATTATCATAAAGACAAGGAAGCTACTCATTTGAGATGGAAGGAGTAAAAACTTTGACGATTTATTATGAAGAGTTTGGAAACAAAAATGCGCCACTTATCGTGTTTTTACATGGGGGAGGTGTCAGTGGATGGATGTGGGAAAAACAAATAGAATACTTTGCACAACACTATCATTGTTTAGTCCCTGATTTACCTGGACATGGGAAAAATAGCGAAAATACATATTTTTCAATGAAACAAGCTGCAGAGCAAGTAATTGACCTAATAGAAAAGGTATCTAATAATCGAAACATAACAATTATCGGTTTTTCCTTAGGGGCGCAAATAATTGTGCAATTGCTAAGTATGAGACCAAATTTAGTTGATCGTGCAATTATATATAGTGCTTTAGTAAGGCCTATGCCTAGTTTAAAAAAATGGATTGCTCCAGCGATAAAACTCACTTCTCCTCTTATTTCAAATCGAACATTTTCAAAAATTCAAGCTAAGTCACTTTATATTCCTCAAGAAAACTTTACGCAATATTATGAAGATAGTTGCCGTATGTCTCAACAGACGTTGATATCTGTCCTAACAGAAAATATGTCATTCTTAATACCAGAAAATTTTAAATACGTAAAAACGTCCATGCTTGTGTTGGTTGGGGATAAAGAAAAATCAATGATGAAAAAATCCGCGAACGACTTAGTGAAAAGCAACGCTAACTGTAAAGGAATGGTCGTAGCCGATATTGGACATGGTATTTCCTTTGCGAATCCAGCACTGTTTAATGAAATTATTGATAATTGGCTTAGTGCCAGTCACTCAAACAATTCTGAATTTTTTTCAGGCTGTTAAATTTTGAATAACAAATTAAAAACCCACTTCATTCCTACGGCATATACTGTGGCCGCAGAAGCGAAGTGGGTTTGTTTGAAGTGCCAGTCACCCGAACAATTCTGAATATTTATGCTTTAGCAGCAAATTCTAATGCTTGGGCAAAGTCGGCAATTAGATCATCAACATGCTCTAATCCTACTGAAAATCGTAATAGGCCATCTGTAATTCCACGTTTTGAACGTTCTTCAGGCTCCATCGCTGCATGGCTCATTTTAGCTGGGTAGGAGAGAATGGATTCTACACCACCGAGAGATACTGCAAAAACAGGGATTTTCATAGCTTCCACTAATGCTTTTGCTGCGGCATAGTTTGGTAGGCGGAAAGACAATACTGCACCTGGACTTGTACATTGGCTATGATGGATATCGTAACCAGGATGTGAAGCAAGACCTGGATAATACACTTGTTCCACAACTGGGTTCGATTCTAAAAACTGTGCAATCTTTTGTGCGGATGCCGTAGAACGACTAAAGCGCACATCCGTAGTTTTCATGTTTTGCAGTAATGTGAAGCAATCTTGCACACCTAATATATTGCCAAAAGAATTTTGGATAAAGTAAAGGTCGTTTCCTAATTGCTCATCGGCTGTAACTGTTAGACCAGCAATAATATCAGAGTGACCAGATAAAAATTTCGTAGCACTATGAATGACTACGTCTACCCCTAAATCAAGAGGACGTTGGTGTAAAGGCGTCATAAACGTATTATCTAAAAATGTTAAACATTGATATTGTTTAGCTAACGCAACTACCCCACGAATGTCAGTAATCCCGAGTGTTGGATTTGATGGTGTTTCCATATAAAGAAGCTTAGTTGCAGGTGTAATCGCTGCTTCAATCGCCGCTAAATCAGAGAAATCAACGAATGTATGAGAAATCCCAAAACGAGGTAATACTTTCGAAACAAAGCGATATGTGCCACCATAGACATCTTCAGTAATAACGATGTGGTCACCTTGAGATAATAACATTAATGCTGCGGAAACAGCCGCAATTCCTGAAGAGAAGGCGTGTGCTCGAACGCCACCTTCAAGCTCTGCAACAGCTTTTTCTAATGCATCGCGCGTCGGGTTACCAGAACGTGCATAGTCATACTCCCCGAACTCATCGATGCTCTCTTGATGAAACGTAGAGGATACATACATTGGCACATTTACTGCACCTTTTTTATTTTCATAGCCATCACGCACACCAGCGTGGATCAGCGCTGTTTCAATATGTTGCTTCATGTTTTATGCCTCTTTTCTCAGCGTATCAAAAACTTGTTTTAAATCTGCAATTAAATCTTCAACTTCTTCAATACCAACAGAGAAGCGTAATAAACGATCGCAAACGCCGCGTTCTACACGCTCTTCGTAAGGCATATCTGCATGTGTTTGTGTCGCAGGATATGTGATAAAGCTCTCAACGCCACCAAGGCTTTCTGCAAAAATTATTAACTTTAAGTTACGAAGGAATGGATCAACCCATTCAGGCTTTTGCAGTCGGAATGACAGCATACCACCTTTGCCCGTATAAAGTACGTCTGTTACAAGTTCTTCTTCTTCTAAATAAGCAGCGATTGCTTTCGCATTTGCATCATGCTGTTTTAAGCGAAGATGCAATGTTTTTAAACCACGAATTAATAACCACGAATCCATCGCACCTAATACCATTCCGCTACCATTATGAATATAGCCGATACGTTCTGATAGCTCAGCGCCTTTAGCGACAACTAAACCAGCTAAAACGTCATTATGGCCCCCAATATACTTAGTAGCAGAATGGAACACAATATCTGCACCTAGTTCGATTGGTCGCTGGAAATATGGCGTGTAAAAAGTATTATCAACGATTAACAAAGCACCGTGTTTATGTGCAAGTTCAGCGTATACTTTGAGATCGAATTCCTGCATAAGTGGATTTGTTGGTGTTTCGATAAAGAGGGCACGAGTATTTTCGTTGATTAAGGCCTCTACTTGCTCAACAGTCTCAAATTTCGAATAGATTGGTTTAATATTGTATGTTTCTTTAAAAAAGTTAAAAAGTCGATATGTACCACCATACAAATCATCTGGTACGATTAATTCATCTCCTGGCTTGAACAGAGACATAATGAGTTGAATCGCAGCCATACCTGAACTACAGGCAAAGCCAGCGTCGCCACCTTCTAAATCCGCAATGCCTTCCTCTAAAATGGCACGTGTTGGATTTTTTGTACGTGCATAGTCAAAGCCAGTAGATTCACCGATGCCTGCATGTTTATATGCGGTCGATAAATGAATGGGAGGGCTGACAGCGCCAGTTGTTGGATCACTTAAATTTCCTAGCTGTACAAGTTTTGTTTCAATCGTTCTATTGTTTGTCATGTCGTCACTCTTTTCTTCATCATTGATATAGAAAGAGCCCCCTAAGGCCTCAATTTCTTCATAGAATAATTTGATTAGTATCTTCAAGATTCTCTATAATTGTTACCAATTTAACATGTATAGTACAGAAGGACAAGATGATTTCAGAAAATTACATAGATTATTGAAATTAAAGCATGTAGGAATAGTAGGGGATTAATTTCCGAGCGTGGAACGGTAAGCACATTCAAAAAGGCTATAGAGTATTCGTATTGAACGAATTGCTCTATAGCCTTGTCCATTATGCTTGTTGTTTTTTTAATAAATCTCGAATTTCTTTAAGAAGTTCCTCTTTTGGATCAAGCTCTGGAGTCGGCTCCTCCACAGCAGCTTCCTCTTTTTTTCTTGTGAATTTGGTCATCAGACGCAATGCTAAGAAAATAGCGAAAGCAATAATTAAAAAGTCAATGATAGACTGTAAAAATACACCTAGCTTGACTTGGGCTGTACCTGAGCCAAACATAAAGCTTTTTGTTAAATCAATGCCACCCGTTAAAACACCGACTAATGGCATAATAATATTTTCTACTAAAGAGGTAACAATTTTACCGAAAGCACCACCAATTACGACTGCAATCGCTAAATCAATTATGTTACCTTTCATCGCAAATTCCTTAAAGTCTTTCCACATAAAATAAATCCTCCTACTATTATCCAATAAAACAATCGCTTTGTATTTTACTATATTGGCCTCATTATAACAAAGTAAAAATATAAAAAGAAAAAATCCACAACATAAAACGGTAAATTTGGTAATATGGAAGTAGACAAAGAATGATTAGGTGTGACATATGGCGAAAAAAAAACAAAAGAAACCACTGCTATCACCAACTGTAAAGATGGGGATGATAGCATTATTAATTCCCGTAGCGATTACTGTCTATGTACTCGCCTTTTTTGCGTGGAAGGAACTTCAAACATTACCTATCTTTGAAAAACTCGCACAACAACAAGAAATTGAAGAAATACAGCAAAATTTTGATATGAATATTCCCGAACAATATATCCCCGTATACGTTGCTGCTGAAGAAAAATATGGGGTGCCTTGGACATTGTTAGCTGCCCATCATCGCATTGAAACGCGATTTTCCACTATGAAATCGCTTGTATCGCCAGCTGGCGCTATAGGTCATATGCAATTTATGCCTTGCACGTTTGTTGGCTGGAAGCACCCAACTTGCTCTGGACTGGGCAAGGGCAATATTTCAAAGACAGAGTTAATGGATCCAGCTATTATAAAAAAATACGGTGGCTATGGAGTAGACGGAAACGGTGATGGAGTTGCCGATCCATATGATATAGAAGATGCAGTGTTTAGTGCAGCCAATTATTTATCAAAATATGGCGCGGCTAAAGGCGATGTAAAACGGGCAGTTTTTAATTATAATCATAGTGAAGAATACGTCAGCAATGTGTTATATTACTATAATTTATATAATGATTACCATGATGAATTAAAAACAGCAGTTCTTTTGAACGCAAAAAAATAGCGGAGTAAATTTACATACTAAAGAAAACATCTGCCATAGCGGATGTCTGAAAACGAAAGTGTTAGATTGAACGTAGTCAATCTAACACTTTTTTCTTTATTATTGCATTAAAGTTTCGATAGGATAAAGCGTAAACAGCTCAAGCAAGGAACAATGCAGCGTACGAAAAGGCATCGCATGATTTCACATGAGAATAGAACAAAACAAAAAATAAAAAACTATTGACATTTTTCTGAATAATTAATATCATCTTTATAAGTTTACTTGGTATTAAAGTAAAGATGTACTTAGTTAGTAAATCCACGTAAATTAATAAACCAATAACAATAGAACTTTTCGTTACGAAAAGCTGACTAGTAAAAACTAGAGGCCCTTAAGTATTTATTTACTTAAGGGTTTTATTTTGTTCAAAAGTAAAGGAGGCAAGCAAGTGAGTGAACGAGCACTCGTAATTGAACATTTGAATAAAATTTTTACAACGCAGAGTGAGCAGATTGCGGCATTACAAGACGTCGATTTGCATGTGAAGCAAGGAGAATTTATGACTGTCATTGGGCCAAGTGGCTGTGGAAAAAGCACGCTGCTGAAAATTATAGCTGGGCTTGATGTAGACTACGTCGGGAAAGTTGAACTAAATGGTCAGCCTATAAAAGGACCAACTTTAGAAAAAGGCTTTATTTTTCAAGAGCCGCGATTATTTCCTTGGTTAACGGTAGAAAAAAATATTGCGGGCGACCAATCTTTAAAAGACCCTCAAGTGCGTGAACGTGTAAATAGGCTTATTCAGTTAGTAAAGCTTGAAGGATTTGAAAAAGCTTACCCTAAAGAGCTTTCAGGTGGCATGGCACAGCGTGTATCAATTGCGCGAGCATTACTACGAAATCCTGCCATTTTATTACTAGATGAACCTTTTGGCGCTTTGGATGCATTTACACGTTCACATATGCAAGAAGTATTGTTAAATATTTGGGAAACAAATAAAACGACAATGATTTTTGTGACACATGATTTAGATGAAGCTGTGTTTTTAGGACAACGAGTAGTAGTAATGAATCCAAGACCAGGTCACATTAAATCTGTATTACCGATTGAGTTAGCTTTTCCAAGAAAGCGTTCATCACACGGATTCCAGGAGATGCGGCGAGCAGTGTTAAATGAATTTGAAAAGGTCGAAGAAGAATCTTACACGGTAGGTGCTGGAATTTAAAAGGGGATGAATGAAGATGAGAAAACAAGTGACAATATTGGCGTTATTTTTAGCGCTCATTGTTTTTATTATAGGTTGTGCACAGGATGAAACAACTTCAAAAGATTCGCAAGCTTCAGAAGATGTAGTAGTCAAAATTGGTGTTCAAGGAAGTGGTGGCCTATTCGGTAAGGCACAAGAAGAGAAGTTATTTGAAAAGGCATTTGCAAAATACGGAGCAACAGTTGAATGGGTCGAGTTTCAAAGTGGTCCTCCTATGACTGAGGCAATTGCGTCGAATAAATTAGACTTTGCTGGGCTTGGCAATATGCCAATTATTGCTGCCCAGGCTGCTGGTATTCCATTTACTGTGATTTCACAAGTGCTAGAAGGTAAGAAAAATGTTGGTGTTGTGGTGAACTCAGCAAGTGGCATTACAAGCTTGCATGATTTAGTTGGCAAAAAGGTTGCAGTTGGCAAAGGGACGAACGCATATGACTTTTTATTACGCGGGCTCTTTAAAGAGGGGATTGATCCAGAAAAACTTGAAATAATTAATCTAAATCCAGACGAGGCACAGGCTGCGTTTGATGCAAAAAGTGTGGATGCGTGGGCAGTTTGGGAACCGTATTTAACGATCAATACTTTATCTGGGAAAGGCACAATTATCGCAGATGGGGAAAAGCTTAATCTTTTGTCACCATCCTATCAAATTGTTCGTACTTCATTTGCCGAGAAACACCCAGATTTAGTAGTTGCTTTTTTACAGACATATGATGAGCTGTTGCAATGGGAGTTAGAGCATGAAGAAGAAGCAGTGAATCGTTATGCTAAAGAACGGAATTTGCCAGTTGCATTAATGGAAGAGACGCGAAAACGTGCACGTGGCATCAGTATTCCAGTTAGTGAGGAAGTTATTGCAGAGCACCAAAGAACGGCAGATTTCCAATTTAAAATAGGAACCATTCGAAAAGAAATTAATGTCAGTGATGTATTCGATAATCAATATATTGAAAAAGCATTAAAGTAATGATTAGGGGTTGACGGGATGGAATCGATAATTGAAAAAAATATGCAAGTACGACGTAAAAAACAACGATTGAAATCGCACGTACAGCTTCGAACACTACTATTGGGATCGATTTTACCCATTGGACTTCTCATTATATGGGAAGTTGCTGGTCGCAACGCGTATTTAAATCCGTTGTTACTATCGATGCCATCTGACATTTTACTTGAATTCATCTATTTAGTGCAGCATGGGCACTTGTTAGGGCATTTACAAATTTCAACTTGGCGTGCATTAAGTGGATTTGTTTTAGGAGGAGGGCTAGGGTTGCTAGCTGGAATTGTAGTAGGCTTTTCATATTTGTCCGAAAAGCTACTTAATCCATCCATTCAAATGCTACGAATGTTACCACATTTAGCGATTGCCCCATTATTTATATTGTGGTTTGGTTTTGGGGAAACATCGAAGCTGTTGTTAATAGCGAAAGGATCTTTTTTCCCGCTTTACGTAAATACGTTTCTAGGTCTTCGTTCGATGGATCGGAAGTTATTTGAAGTGGCACATGTACTGCAATTTAATAAATGGCATTTATTGACGAAGGTTATTATTCCATCAGCCCTTCCGAACATCTTTTTAGGACTTCGATTATCGCTAGGTATTGCATGGCTTGGATTGGTTGTAGCTGAGATGATGGGCTCGACGTCGGGGATTGGGTTTCTCATTAATGATGCACGTGCAATGGCGATGATTTCAACAGTGTTCGTAGGAATTATTATTTTTGCTGCACTTGGGAAAATATCAGATTCACTTATTCTATGGATTGAACGTAAATGTTTACGTTGGCAGCAAAATTTTAAAGGAGGTTGAATGGATGGCAGTTGTAAACAACGAACAAATCTATGTAAAGAAACAGAAGCGTCCATTGAATTGGATGGATTTAATTTATCCATGGATTGTCCCTTTACTCGTCATCCTTCTATGGCAAGCCATTGGAAGTTTCGGTTTTGTCGAAGAACAAATCCTCCCAACGCCCATAAAAATTATAGCAACTTTTGTAACATTACTTGGAAATGGAGAACTTTTCTATCACTTCATTATCAGTGGGCAGCGTGTGTTAGGAGGATTTATTGTTGGGGCTGGAACAGGTATTTTACTTGGTATTTTGACGGGCTTTAGTCGTTTCGCGCAAGAGGTGATTGATCCAAGTTTGCAAATGCTTCGGACAGTACCGTTACTTGCATTAATTCCATTATTTATATTGTGGTTTGGTTTGGGTGAATTTGGGAAAGTGCTAATGATTGCACTCGGGGCATTTTTTCCCGTTTATGTAAATTTCTTTTTAGGGATTCGGTCAGTCGATCAAAAGTTGATTGAGGTTTCAAAAATATTGCAGTTTTCGTTTTGGAAAACTATAACGAAGGTTGTTATGCCATCAGCACTTCCAAATATTTTACTAGGTTTACGATTAGCACTAGGCACTTCATGGTTAGTACTTGTTGTTAGCGAAATGATGGGAACAAGTGCAGGGCTTGGCTATATGATTCAAGATGCACGCGCATACGCGCAAACAGACATCGTATTTGTTGGACTTTTGATGTTTGCAATGTTAGGGAAATGTTCAGATTCACTCGTCTATGCGATAGAACGCAAATGTTTAAGATGGCGAGATACTTTTAAAGGATAAGAGGGATAAATTATGGTGAAAAGAAATGGACAATTGCGATTAGGGGCTTTTATTTATTATAGTGGCCATCATAGTGCAAGCTGGAGACACCCTGAAGCACGCAGTAGCGAAATATTTTCAGTAGATTTATATAAGGATTTAGCACAGACAGCAGAGCGTGGGAAATTTGATATGATGTTTTTAGCAGACTTATTATATGCAATCAATGTTGAGAAGGCAGCCTCTGGTATGCTTGATCCTGTTACACTTCTGTCAGCCATTTCAACTTCTACAACAAAATTGGGACTAACAGCGACTGTTTCTACGACGTATAATCAGCCTTATAATGTAGCGCGACGCTATGCAACTTTAGACCATATAAGTAAAGGTCGAGCTGCTTGGAACATTGTAACTTCTCAACTGGATATGGAAGCACATAATTACGGCAAAGAGAAGCATCCTGAACATGCGCTCCGTTATGAGATGGCTGAAGAATTTGTAGATCTAGTTACAGCGTTATGGGATAGCTGGGATGATGATGCCATTGCATTAGATAAAGAGAATGGAATATTTGCACATGCGCAGAAAGTAAAAGAAATTAATTACCAAGGTCGGTGGTATAGCTCGAAAGGACCGTTAAATGTACCCCGTCCCCCTCAAGGTTATCCAGTACTGGTAGTAGCAGGTTCATCTGAAGCGGGCAAAGAGTTTGCTGCGAAAACAGGTGAAGTAGTGTTTACTGCACAGCAGTCTCTTGAAGCAGCTAAACAATTTTATCGTAGTATTCATGAAAAATTAGCTGCACATGGACGACATGAAAATAGTATAAAAATTATGCCAGGGATTTCGCCAATTGTTGCACTAACAGAAGAAGAGGCTTGGGCAAAACATGAGAGCTTGCAAAAACTAATTACAGTAGAAGATGCGGTTACAGCGGTTGCTGGCTTTATTGGCTTTGACCTATCCAGCTACGATCCACATGGACCTTTACCAGAAAACTTACCCGATGTAGCGGCAGCTTCGAATGGAATGAAAAGTCGTGTCCAATTATTTATCGATACTGCAAGGGCAGGGAACTTATCAATTGTAGAATTAGGTCGTAAAATGCTTGGAGCACGTGGACATTTGCAATTTGTCGGCACACCTGAGCAGTTGGCAGATTTATTGGAGCTTTGGTTTAATGAGTATGCCTGTGATGGTTTTAATATTATGCCGCCTGTATTGCCAGTTGGGTTGGATGATTTTGTAAATTTAGTCATTCCAGTGCTGCAGCAGAGGGGGCTATTTCGTAAAGAATATGAAGGGAACACGTTGCGTGAGCATTTAGGTTTAGAGCGACCATCTTATCATCATTTTAAAAAGCTCCAATCAATTTAACCATTGCTAACTTTTTCAATGGGCATAAAAAGTTGCTTATAAGTACAAAAAGAGCTATCTAAAAAGATAGCTCTTTTGTACATATTTAGGCGGCTTTACGCATACCCTTTAAAATAAGACTGACAATGAAGATAAGTACGATTGCACCTATTAATGCTGGGAATACATAAAAATCACTGACTCTCCAACCCCAATTTCCTAAAACCATACTACCTATCCAAGAACCGACAATCCCGGCAATAATATTACCAATAATGCCTCCAGGAACATCTTTTCCTAATATGACGCCAGCTAACCAGCCTAAAATTCCTCCGATGATTAAATACCAAATGAAACTGATCATAATTATTCATCTCCTCAAAGTTAAGATATAATGGCATTACTTAGTTATATCCTTTTTGAGTTTAATTAAACCTAAATCAGCTCCATTTTTTATTAATTCACAAGTTATTTCACAACGGTTGCACCTAGCGTATTTTCAAAATGACGTAAAGCCCATTGATGACCAGCTGCGTCAAAGCTAGCGACAGCATTTGCATAAATAACTGTAGAAATGCCCAAATTATAAGCATCTACAGCAGTATGCAAAATGCAAATATCCGTGCAAACACCAACTAAATGAATTTCCTCTATGCCACGTTCTTTTAGTAAGATGGCTAAATTTGTTCCTGCAAATGCACTATAGCGTGTTTTATCGAGCCAAATTACTTCTTCTTTGTGCAAGTCATAAACTTTACCAACATGACCATATAGATTGCGCCCAAGCGTGCCCCTTATATTATGAGGAGGAAAAAGCTTCGTTTCGGGATGGAACGGATCATTTTCTTCATGTAAGTCATTAGCAAAGACCACTAAATTTTTGTCAGCAAGAAATTGCTCAATTAATGTCGCAATAGGCGTATCTAGTAATTGTCCTGGTTCTCCACATGTTAGTTTGCCTTCTGTCGCTACAAAATCATTTGTATAATCAATGACGAGTAATGCTTTTTTCAAAATTTTTCTCCACTCCTTTAGGCATGATTTCACTCTTTATCATGCCATATTTGGTTTTGGTTGTCAGAAAAATAGTTATATTTTAATATTAAGAATAATTTGAAAATTGATGAATGAGCGCGTATAATGTGAAAAAAGGAGAGGTGATAGATTATGAATATGACTGCTATGAAACGTTTAGATCGCCAAGGATTCTTAATCGCTGCGTTACATTTAGTGGTGGTGTTAAACTTAGCTGCGGAGTTTTTATTTGCCTCGTAATTAAAAATACAATAGAAAGGTGAGAACAATGCTTGACCTATACTAAAACAACCGTGAAGGCAATTTCGTCGTAGTCCACGGTTGTTTTTTGTTGTCTATATTTTGTAATGCTAGAATGCAAGAACATTTAAAAGCCCCTAGTAAATTTAAATATGAAAGAGAAAAGGGATTTATCTTAAAAAGGTGAATTTTTCTTTCTACTGTCAAATATATAAAGCATATGGAGGGATTTAATGACGACAAGATTTCAACAAGCTTTCAATGGACTAGAGCGACCATTTGCCTGGCTTGACTTTGATGCACTAGATGAAAATATTAAATATGTTCAACAAGCATGTGGGCAAAAAAAAATACGCATTGCCACAAAATCAATTCGTTCGGTGGAGGTACTGCAATATGTACAGCAAAACCTTTCGAATGTAGTAGGCCTCATGACTTTTACTGCAGCAGAAACATTATTTTTACTTGAACAGCATTTTGATGATGTGCTACTTGGCTATCCCGTTATGGAAGAAATAGCAGTTCGACAGCTTTTACAGTTTGTAAAAGAAGGAAGAACGGTCACATTTATGGTTGATAGACACGAACATATAGCGTTTCTACAGAAAATTGGGTCGGAGCTAGATATTAAAGTATCCATATGTATCGATATCAATTTGTCGACCGATTTTAAAGTGCTCTATTTTGGAACAAAACGTTCTTCTCTTCATTCACTTGAGTTAATAACACCTTTCTTATTATATATAAAAGAGCAATCGCATATAGAAGTGGTAGGTGTCATGGGCTATGAAGCGCAAATTGCTGGTGTAGGCAATCGACCTGAAAATGCTATAAAAGGTAGATTAATAGATTTAATGCAATCACAAGCAAAAAAGCAAGTCACACAGTTTCGTAGATTAGCTATTGCGCATATTAAGGCATATTTTCCGAAATTACGTTTTGTTAATGGTGGTGGGACAGGCAGTATGACGTATACGGCTAAGCAAAAGGAAGTTACGGAAATCACAGTTGGTTCAGCATTTTATGCACCTGCACTGTTTGATCAGTTTTCTCATTTACAGCTTGGCAAAGCAGCAGGCTTTGCACTTCGTGTTACGCGAAAACCAGCACAGCATATTGTGGTTTGCCATGGTGGGGGCTATCCAGCATCGGGAGCGATAGCTACAGATCGATATCCAGCATTTTATGAGCCTGCTTATTATTCGTTTCTCGGTTTAGAAGGAGCAGGAGAGGTGCAAACCCCTATTAAGGTGGAGGGCAAAACAATCTCAATTGGTGACACGATTTATTTTCGTCATGCAAAAGCAGGTGAGCTGTGTGAAAGATTTCAAGCACTCCATGTAATAAGGGGAGATAAATACGTAGGTAGCTTTGCAACATATAGGGGGGACGGTCAATGTTTTCTATAGAGAAGTGGAAAAGTGGAGAAAAATGGACGAATTGGGCGGGTAATATTATTTCGTATCCAAGTGAGAAGTATTTGCCTCGTTCTATAGAAGAAGTAGTCAACGTAGTGAAGCATGCACGAGATGCTAAGAAAACGATTCGAGTAACTGGTGCGGCTCATTCTTTTAGTGCTGTTGCCATGCCTGAGCATATTGCACTTTCATTACATAATATGCGGGGGCTTATTTCAATTGATGCGGACAAACAAGAGGCAACATTATGGGCAGGAACATATTTATATGAAATCGGTCCACAGCTTGCCTCACATGGTTTTGGTCTAATCAATATGGGTGATATTCAAGAGCAAACAATCGCAGGTGCAGTATCAACAGGTACACATGGGACAGGTGTTACGTTAGGCTCGCTCTCATCGGCAGTGACACGCTGGTGCTTTGTCGATGGCAATGGAACATATCACGAACATAATAGAGGTGCTGATGATTTATCGGAAACGCTCCATGTCTCACTCGGCATGCTTGGTGTTCTTGTAAAAGTAACAATAAAAGTGGTACCGCTATATAGCTTACATTATATTGGGGCTAGGGACACATTAACAAATGGGCTTGAGACATTCGCAAAAGATATTCGACAGCATCGTCATGTGGAATGGTTTTACTTTCCTGGCAGTGAGACGATTCAAATTAAACGAATGAATGCACTGGCTCCTGTGTATCAGAGTCAATGGAGTAAATACGTAGAAAATATAAAACTACAAATAGTAGAAAATGGTGCGTTTTTTGCTATTTCTGAACTATGTAAATGGAAGCCATCCTTAAGCAGTACGATGAGCAAATTAGCAGCTGCAAATGTAGTGGAGGCTGAGAAGATTGGTATAAGCTATGAAATTTTTCCTTCTCCTCGAAGTGTAAAATTTCAAGAGAGTGAGTACGCAATAGCATTACCACAATTTGAAGCATGTATGGAAGAGATTCATGCAACGTTTAAAAAAGGACATTTGAATGTGCACTTTCCATTGGAATGTCGAACAACAGCTGGTGAATCTGGTTATTTAAGCCCTACTCAGGGACAGGAATCAGCTTTTATTGCATTTCATATGTATAAAGGCATGTCGGAAGAGCCTTATTTTAAATGGGTGCATATGCTTATGCAAAAATATCAAGGACGGCCACATTGGGGAAAACAAAGTCATTTGACTGCCTCACATGTTCATGCATTGTATCCAAATGTAGATAAATTTTTAGCAATCCGTGCACAATACGATCCTGAAAAAGTATTTTTCACACATTACCTAGAGCAATTATTCGTATTGTAAAATTCTGAATTTCGGAAATTTAGGTGCCAAACATAATGGAAAACAATAAGTACTTTTACAAATAATTCATTCTGAATGTTGTTTATAATAAAAAAATTAAAATTTGAACGAAATGTCAAAATATTTATCAATTCGAGATAAAAGTGATGCTTAATCAGCATGTAAACGATTTCATATTTCGCAGAGTATTTGAATTTTTTAAACAATTCAAAAAACACTGTTGACTTAGCCTAGTTATTCGTACTATGATAACAACAATTTAATACGTTCGTTACAACAATTAGCTGCCGAAAAGGCGTGATGCTAGGTAAAAACAAAATAGACAGAACATTTTGTATATAACAACGAACATAGCAATAAATGAGGGGCGTTTAATATGAGAAGTGACATGATTAAAGTAGGCGTAGATCGTGCGCCACATCGAAGTCTTTTATATGCAACAGGCAAAGTAAAAGCAAAAGATTTAGGAAAACCATTTATTGGGGTTTGTAACTCTTATATTGACATTATTCCAGGTCATGTTCATTTACGTACATTTGCTGATGTAGTGAAAGAAGCAATAATTGAAGCGGGTGGTATTCCATTCGAATTTAATACAATCGGTGTTGATGATGGTATTGCAATGGGGCATATTGGTATGCGCTACTCCTTACCTAGCCGTGAAATTATTGCAGATTCAGCAGAAACAGTTATTAATGCACACTGGTTTGATGGAGTATTTTACATTCCAAACTGTGACAAAATCACACCAGGGATGTTAATGGCAGCGGTCCGTACAAACGTACCATCGATTTTTGTATCTGGTGGTCCAATGGAGGCGGGAACATCTGCTACAGGAAAACAGCTTTCTTTAACTTCAGTATTTGAAGGTGTAGGGGCTCATAAATCAGGTAACATGTCAGCTGAAGAGCTGTTAGATATTGAAAATAATGCATGTCCAACATGTGGCTCATGTTCAGGGATGTTCACAGCGAACTCTATGAACTGTTTAATGGAAATGCTAGGTGTAGCACTTCCAGGCAACGGTACGATTGTAGCCACTTCTGAGGAGCGTCATAAACTTATTAAGGAAGCGGCTAAACAGTTAGTGCGAATGGTTAAAGAAGACATTAAGCCGCGTGACATTATTACGAAAGAAGCAATTGACGATGCATTTGCACTAGATATGGCTATGGGTGGTTCTACAAATACGGTGCTTCATACATTAGCAATTGCAAATGAAGCAGAAATTGACTATAACATCGAAGATATTAATAAAGTTGCAGAGCGTGTACCTTATTTAGCGAAAATTATGCCAGCTTCAGATGTTTCAATGGATGATATTAATAAAGCTGGTGGCGTAAGTGCCATTATTAATGAATTAACATCTATTCCAGGTGCAATTCATCCGAATCGTCCTACTGTTGCAGGTGTAACAATGGGTGAACTAGTAAAAGATTATCAGATTACGAATGATCAAGTTATTCGTACAAAAGACAATCCATATAGTCCTGTCGGTGGTTTATCAGTATTATTTGGCAATATCGCACCCGATGGCTCTGTTATTAAAGTTGGTGCTGTAGATCCTTCTATTAAAGTATTTACAGGAGAAGCCATTGTCTTTGAATCACAAGAAGCAGCGCAAGAAAATATTGATAACGGTACTGTTAAGGAAGGCCATGTAGTCGTCATTCGTTATGAAGGACCAAAAGGTGGCCCAGGGATGCCAGAAATGTTAGCACCAACATCAGCGATTCAAGGTCGTGGTCTTGGTACCAAGGTGGCGTTAATTACTGATGGTCGTTTCTCAGGTGCATCTCGCGGTATTTCAATAGGCCATATTTCACCAGAAGCAGCAGAAGGCGGTCCTATCGCTTTAGTTGAAAATGGTGACATTATTACAATTGATTTACCGAATCGTACAATCAATTTAGAAGTTTCCGATGAAGTATTAGCAGAACGCCGAGCGAAACTGCCCGTTTTTGAACCGAAAATTAAACGTGGCTGGTTAGCAAGGTATTCAAAATTAGTAACAAGCGCCTCAACTGGCGGCGTAATGAAAATTTAGTACTAAAAAAATAAGTTAAAACGTTGATGAGGTTAAAGGTTCTAGAGCCTTGTATCTACCAGAGAGCCGGTCGTGCTGGAAGCCGGCGATACAACTAGATCCGACATCCCCTCGGAGTGAACTATTAAACGCGTAATCGCCATTAGATAGTTCCGGGCATAATCGAAGTGCTCGTTATTAATGAATAAATGATTTATGACACCGTATTGAATGTGAGGTTACTTGCATGGTCCATAAATGCTTTCATTTATTCGCGAGGTAGCAATTTTTATTGCTATAAACAAGGGTGGTACCATGAAAAGTCTTTTTCATCCCTACGCAAGGTAGTTATTTGCGTTCGGAGAAAAAGGCTTTTTATTTTTTTTCAAAAAGAACAATAAATTACGTTTTCCAGCATCAATTTCTCAACCTTTTCAACGTTAAATCATTAAAGTGTTCATTAACTAGAACAGGTAGTCGTATGCTGTTGTGAATCGAAAGACAAGAAGGAGGCATATTTTGATGAGTGTGAATATTTCAATTAATGAAAAAGAACAATTGGCGTCAGAGGAAGTAGAACAAACTTTTCAAGCGAAAGACGGTGCAGACGTTTTAGTCCAAGCGCTACATGATCAAGGTGTAGAGATAATTTTTGGATATCCAGGTGGGGCAGTACTTCAAATTTACGATGCAATGTACAAAAACCCAATTCGTCATATTTTAACTCGTCACGAGCAAGGTGCCATTCACGCAGCTGAAGGCTATGCACGTGTATCGAATAAACCAGGAGTTGTTATTGCAACAAGTGGGCCAGGTGCAACGAACTTAGTAACAGGCATTGCAGATGCAATGATTGATTCGATTCCACTAGTTGTTTTTACAGGACAGGTAGCGACATCTGTTATTGGGACAGATGCATTCCAAGAGGCAGATATTATGGGCATTACAACACCTATTACAAAGCATAACTATCAAGTACAGGATGTTAATGACATTCCACGCATCGTGAAAGAAGCTTTCCATATTGCCAATACTGGCCGTAAAGGACCAGTTGTTGTGGATTTCCCGAAAAACGTCTCTCAAATGCTGTTTGATGTCGATAATCCACCGAAAGAACCAGAAGAAATCTATTTACCAGGCTATCAGCCAACATATAAGCCGAACTATTTACAAATTCAAAAGGCGATTCAAGCCATTTCATTAGCAAAAAATCCAGTAATTTTAGCAGGCGCAGGTGTTCTATTTGCTGATGCACGTGAAGAATTAACAACATTCGCAGAGAAGTATCGAATTCCAGTGGCCAATACTTTATTAGGGCTAGGCTCGATCCATGGTGACCACGAATTATTCATTGGTATGGCAGGGATGCATGGGACGGTCACAGCGAATATCGCGATTACAAAATCTGATTTACTTCTAAATATCGGTGCTCGCTTTGATGACCGTTTGACAGGGAATTTAGCAACATTTGCACCGAACGCGACAATTGTCCATATCGATATTGATCCCGCTGAAATCGGTAAAAACGTACCAACGGATATTCCAATCGTTGCGGATGCGAAAGAGGCGTTAAAGTCATTATTGAAAAAAGACTTTGATGGTCCAGATACTGCGCAATGGCTAGAATTTTTGAACAATCATGCAAATGAATATCCGCTTTGGTATACAAAAGAGGCTGGTGACTCAGAAGTTTTACCGCAGGAAGCGCTAGAGCTTGTGCATAAAATTACTGAAGGGGATGCCATTGTAACGACGGATGTCGGTCAGCATCAAATGTGGGCTGCACAATATTACCGCTTGAACAATGATCATGGATGGGTAACGTCTGGTGGACTTGGTACGATGGGCTTCGGCTTCCCAGCCGCAATTGGAGCCCAGTTTGCGAAGCCAGACAAAAAAGTTGTTTCGATTGTAGGCGATGCAGGATTCCAAATGACTGCACAAGAGCTTTCCTTATTACAAGAATTCAACTTACCAGTAAAAATTGTGATTTTAAATAACAGCTGTTTAGGAATGGTTCGCCAATGGCAACAAACTTTCTATGAAGAGCGTTATTCATCTTCACTTATGCCGATCCAGCCAGACTTTGTTAAATTAGCGGATGCATACGGCATTAAAGGCTATCGCATTAACACAATTGATGAAGCGGAAAGTATTTTCCGTGAGGCCCTTCTTAATGACGAGCCAGCGTTAATCGATTGCCGTGTAAAACAGCTTGAATGTGTATATCCAATGGTTGCACCAGGTAAAGGGTTACATGAAATGATTGGGGTGAAAAAGAATTGAAACGAGTAATTACCGTAACAGTGATTAATCAAAGTGGTGTACTAAACCGTGTAACAGGTTTACTTATGAAGCGTCAATTCAATATCGAATCGATCACAGTTGGTCATACAGAACAGCCAAACTTCTCTAAAATGACGTTTGTTGTAAACGTAGAAGATGAGCGGAAAATTGAACAACTTGTGAAGCAACTATCGAAGCAAATTGATGTGTTAAAGGTCAATGACATTACAGATAAATCTATCGTGCTTCGTGAGCTAGCGCTTGTGAAGGTTATTTCACCACCAAATTTACGTCTGGAAATGAACTCAATAGTTGAACCGTTCCGTCCACAAATTATTGATACAGCGAAAAACGTTGTGACATATCAAGTAGTAGGACATCCAGAAAAAATTGATGCCTTTATTGAGCTTATTCGCCCATATGGCATTAAAGAATTAACACGTACGGGTGCAACAGCATCTGTTCGTGAAACACAAAAAATCATGAATACACAGCTCTCTATTTTAAAATAGTTTGCATATAAAATGGAAACTTGTGATTTGAAATACTGAAAAAGTAGTAATCATCACAAGCAAAAAAATAAACCCACTATTAGGAGGAAACAAACAATGGCTACTATGTACTATGAACAAAACATCAACGAGGACGTATTAAAAGGGAAAAAAATCGCAATTATCGGTTACGGATCACAAGGTCACGCACATGCATTAAACTTAAAAGAATCAGGTTTCGATGTAGTAGTAGGTGTTCGTCCAGGCGGATCTTTCGACGCAGCTAAGGCGGATGGCTTAGATGTGAAAACAGTTGCTGAAGCAGCTCAACAAGCAGATGTAATCCAAATCTTACTTCCAGATGAGCGCCAAAAAGCAGTTTATGAAGCTGAAATCGCTCCATATTTAGAAGCTGGTAAAGCACTTATGTTTGCGCATGGCTTCAATATTCACTTCGGTCAAATTACACCACCTGCAGATGTGGATGTATTTTTAGTAGCACCTAAAGGTCCAGGGCATCTAGTTCGTCGTCAATTCCAACAAGGTGCAGGTGTACCAGGTTTATTTGCAATCCATCAAGATGCTACTGGTCAAGCAAAAGATTTAGCACTTGCTTACGGTAAAGGTATTGGTGCAGCACGTGGCGGCTTACTAGAAACGACATTCAAAGAAGAAACAGAAACAGATCTATTCGGTGAGCAAGCAGTACTTTGTGGTGGGGCAACACAATTAGTAAAAGCAGGCTTCGAAACATTAGTAGAGGCTGGTTACCAACCAGAACTTGCTTACTTCGAAACATTACACGAATTAAAATTAATCGTGGACTTAATGTTTGAAGGTGGTATGGCAACAATGCGTTACTCAGTATCAGATACAGCTGAGTGGGGTGATTATGTTGCGGGTCCACGTATCATTGATGAATCTGTAAAAGGTCGTATGAAGGAAGTACTAACAGATATCCAAGATGGTACATTTGCTCGTCGTTGGATTCAAGAAAATGAAAACGGTCGTCCTGACTATACAAAATTCAAAGAAGCTGGGGCTAACCACCAAATCGAAGAAGTTGGTGCTAAATTACGCGAAATGATGCCATTCATCAATGAAGGTAAGGAAAAAGTTGTGAGAGAAGTGGCTACAAGTGCGAAAAATTGATATTTTCGATACAACACTTCGCGATGGCGAACAATCTGCAGGTATTAACTTAAATACGGCAGAGAAAATTGAAATTGCTAAGCAACTTGAACGACTAGGTGTAACGATTATTGAAGCAGGTTTTCCTGCTTCATCACCTGGTGACTTTGAGGCGGTTAATCGGATTGCTGGTACTGTGAAAAACTCAATCGTTACAGGGCTAGCACGTTGTGTCCAAAAAGATATTGATACAACTTGGGATGCCATTAAAGTTGCAGAGCAACCACATATTCATATTTTTTTAGCAACCTCTCCAATTCATATGGAATACAAGCTAAAAAAATCACCAGATCAAGTAGTAGAACAAGCAATTGAAGCAGTGAAATATGCGAAAAAATACTTCCCTCTTGTGCAATGGTCAGCAGAGGATGCTTTCCGCTCGGATCGCGCATTTTTAGTCCGTATTATGAATGAAGTCATTGCAGCAGGTGCGACGACGATTAATGTGCCTGATACTGTTGGCTATGCATCACCACAAGAATATGGGGCATTATTTAAATTTTTACTAGAAAATGTGAAGGGTGCTGAAAAAGTTAAATTCTCAGCACATTGCCATGATGACTTAGGGATGGCGACAGCGAACACAATCGCGGCTATCGAGAATGGTGCTTCACAAATAGAAGGAACAATTAATGGTATTGGAGAGCGTGCGGGGAATGTTGCCTTAGAAGAAATTGCCGTTGCGCTTCATATTCGTAAAGATATTTACCCAGTTGAAACAGGCATTAATCTACAAGAGATTAAGCGTACATCTCAATTAGTAAGTAAACTAACGAATGTCGTTATTCAGCCGAACAAAGCAATCGTTGGTAAAAATGCATTTGCACATGAGTCTGGTATTCACCAAGATGGCGTGCTAAAAAACCCTGAAACTTACGAAATTATATCGCCTGCATTAATAGGCGAAGGGGAAGTGCCACTTGTCCTTGGAAAACATTCTGGGCGTGCTGCCTTCCGTGATCGTGCCGTAACAATGGGCTTTACACTATCAGATGAAAAGCTAAACAAAGCCTTTACTGAGTTTAAACAGTTAGCAGATCGTAAAAAGGAAATTACGGAAGAAGATTTACTAACGCTACTTACGGAGCAACAAGTTCAAATTGAAGATGTGCCATTATTTGAACTGAAAATGGTCCAAGTGCAGTATGGTACTGAAAATATTCCGACTGCTACTGCAACTGTTGTGACACCAGAAGGACATATGAAAAATGTAGTGGCAACGGGCTCAGGCTCAGTGGAAGCTATTTTTAATACATTAGAACAACTTGTTCCTGGTGACATCCATGTTATTGATTATCGTGTAAAATCTGTTGGCAAAGGACGAGATGCCCTTGGTGAGGCTGTCATTAATATTCGATATGACGGTGTATCCACAACGGGACGAAACTCATCTCAAGATGTATTAGAAGCATCTGCGAAAGCGTATTTAAATGCGATTAATCGACATTTAATTCAAGTAAGTCTTCGAGCGGAAGGTCAATTAGTTTAATTGGAATTGGCTCTCATCTATATAAATAGGTGAGAGTTTTTCCTAAAATAGCGTAACCATACTCTATAAAAAGAAAGGTGTTTTATGAATGGAGAAAAAAATTACAGTACTACCTGGCGACGGAATTGGGCCAGAAGTGGTTGCGTCAGCTATACGTGTATTACAAGTAATCGGCAAACGATTTAACCATACCTTCCATTTAGGCTATGGAACGATTGGAGGCGCTGCTATCGATCAACACAATAATCCACTACCCGATGAAACAATTGAAATGTGTGAGGGCAGTGATGCTATTTTATTAGGAGCAGTAGGGGGTCCGAAATGGGACAATAACCCTCCAGAACTACGTCCAGAAAAAGGATTGCTACGTATCCGCAAGCACTTTGACTTATTCGCAAATTTACGTCCAGTAAAGGCGTTCCCGAGTTTACTAGATGCTTCACCTTTAAAACGTGAAGTAGCCGAAAACGTCGATTTAATGATCGTACGTGAACTTACAGGCGGCGTATACTTCGGGGAACCACGTATGCGTACTGAAAATGGCGCAATTGATACTACAGTATACTCAACAGCAGAAGTAGAGCGTATCGTTGAAAATGCCTTTGAATTAGCACGTTTACGTGGAGGCAAATTATGTTCTGTCGATAAAGCAAACGTACTTGAAACAAGCCGATTATGGCGTGAAGTTGTAGAAGCGAAGAAAAAGGATTATCCAGATGTGCAAGTTGAGCACAACTTAGTAGATTCAGTAGCAATGAAGTTAATAACAAACCCAGCTCACTATGATGTAGTTGTGACGGAAAACATGTTTGGAGATATTTTAAGTGATGAAGCATCCGTTATCACAGGGTCTCTAGGTGTTTTACCATCTGCATCTATCCGTGGTGATAATTTTGGGCTTTATGAACCCGTACACGGTTCAGCACCAGAAATTGCAGGGCAAGGTGTTGCTAATCCAGCAGCAACAATTCTTTCAGTTGCTATGATGTTACAATACTCATTTGGCCTAGCAGAAGAAGCGGCTGAAATTGAACGTGCAGTTAGCGCTGTCTTTGATGATGGATACTTTACAGCCGATCTTGCCCGTGATGGAGGACGTACGCTATCAACAAATGAATGGACAGATAAAGTAATTAACGAAATTGATACTAGCTTTGTATCGGAAAGTATTATGACAACATACATTTAAGAAATAGGTGAAGACAATGGGAAAAAATATAATTGAAAAGATTTGGGATAAACATGTTGTTTATCAGGAAGAGGGCAAACCGGACCTGTTATATATTGATCTTCATTTAATTCATGAAGTAACTTCTCCGCAAGCATTTGAAGGCTTACGCATAAACGGACGTAAAGTGCGTCGTCCTGATTTAAGCTTTGCAACGATGGATCATAACGTTCCAACGAAAAATTTACCGACGATTAATGACCCTATCGCACGCAATCAAATCGAAACACTTGCGAAAAATGCGGCTGAATTCGGCATTGAACTTGCTGGTATGGGTCACCCTGATCAAGGTATTGTCCACGTTATTGGACCAGAATTAGGTTTAACACAACCTGGTAAAACAATCGTTTGTGGTGATTCGCATACATCTACACACGGTGCATTTGGAGCGATTGCATTTGGTATCGGTACATCTGAAGTAGAACATGTCATGTCCACACAAACGTTATGGCAAAACAAGCCTAAAACAATGGAAATCCGTGTTGAAGGAGAACTACCAGTTGGTGTTGCGGCAAAGGATATTATTTTAGCAATCATCTCAAAATTCGGCATTGGCGTTGGTACAGGGCATATTGTGGAATTCACTGGAGAGGCAATCCACAAACTGACAATGGAAGAACGAATGACAATCTGTAATATGTCAATCGAAGCAGGAGCAAAGGCTGGTCTTGTATCACCAGACCAAATTACAGTAGATTATATTCGTGGCCGTAAATATGCACCACAAGGTGAAAAATTTGAAGAAGCGACAGCATATTGGCTAAGTTTAGCATCAGATGAGGATGCTACATATGATGAAGTCCGCATTATTAAAGCTGAAGAAATTGAGCCAATAATTACTTGGGGAACGAATCCTTCAATGGGTTCAGGCGTATCGCAAAATGTCCCGACGCAGGCAGATTATAAGGATGAGTCTGACAAAGCGGCACTTCGTAAAGCACTTGAATATATGGGCTTAGAAGAAGGGCAGCCATTAACTTCAATCGATATCCAATACGTATTTATCGGCTCATGCACGAACTCACGCTTAAGCGATTTACGTGCTGCGGCAAATGTTATCCAAGGCCGCAAAGTTCATGATAATGTTACAGCAATCGTTGTGCCAGGTTCCCATTCAACGAAAAAACAAGCTGAGGATGAAGGGTTGGATAAAATTTTCATTGATGCTGGTTTTGAATGGCGCGAATCAGGTTGCTCGATGTGCTTGGCAATGAATGATGATGTTGTACCTGCTGGCAAACGCTGTGCATCAACATCAAACCGTAATTTCGAAGGTCGACAAGGTGCAGGCGCACGCACGCATTTAGTATCACCGCCAATGGCAGCGGCTGCAGCGATTGCAGGACATTTCGTTGATGTACGGGAATTCGTGAAGGAAACTGTGTAAAAGCTAAATTTACACGGAAGGGATGATTGAAATGGAACCAATTAATATTGTAAATAGTGTTATTACACCACTTGATCGTAAAAATGTTGATACAGATCAAATTATATCGAAAGAATTTTTAAAACGAATTGAACGTACAGGCTTTGGTCAATACTTGTTTTATCACTGGCGCTTTGATGCACAAGGAAATGAAGTGCAAGACTTTGTCTTAAATAAAGCTGAATTTAAAAACTCTAAAATTTTAGTTGCTCAAGATAATTTTGGTTGTGGCTCTTCTCGTGAGCATGCACCATGGGCCATTTTAGATTATGGCTTTAATGTAATCATTGCACCATCGTTTGCAGACATTTTCCATAATAACTGCTTTAAAAATGGTATTTTACCTATTAAGCTAACAGAAGCAGAGTGCGACGAAATTTTAGAAAAAGGATTAACAAAGCCTTATCATGTTGAAGTAAATTTAGAAGCACAAACTGTAACGGGCGAAGATGGTAAAGTTTATACATTTACTATCGACTCATATTATAAAGAAACATTATTAAATGGCTGGGATGAAATTGCCCTAACAATTAAGTATGAAGATCAAATTGCTGCATATGAAGCGCAGCGTGTAGCCTACTAATTAAATGATACAGATAAAAAGTGTTAGATTGACTGCGAGCAATCTAACACTTTTTTTGCTGAAAACATTGCTGTCAGTTATAACGAATATTTGCCATCACCGATAAAATTGGTGGAATCGCCGATACATGGCGAGAAAGAGCCGATAAAGCGAGTAGAATCGCCGATACATGGCAACAAATCGCCGATAAAACGTGTGAAATCGCCGCTACAACGTAACATTGCTAACAAGTAAGTCTTTGTCTTTCTATTGTTGACTCTGTAAAATGGTAAGGAAGATTAGAAAGGATGATGCAGATGATAACCGTAATTGGTAGTTTAAATATGGATTTAGTAATACAAATGACTAATTTTCCTCAGCAAGGAGAAACAGTACTTGGTAAAGCATTTCGAACGAGCCCAGGTGGAAAAGGTGCGAATCAGGCAATAGCCGCTGCACGTTTAGGCAGTGAAGTAACAATGGTTGGTTGCGTAGGCAATGATGACTTTGGTAATACATTACGAACAGTTTTAGAGCAGGAGCATGTAAATACGAATACGCTTATGTCAGCTTCAGAGCCTACGGGTGTAGCTAATATTTTAGTTCATGATCATGATAATCGCATTATTGTTGTACCAGGTGCAAATTATAAGTTGAATCCGTCCCATTTAGATGCAGTTAAAGACGTGATAGAGCAGAGCAAAATCGTAATTTTACAGCTAGAAATTCCAAAAGAAACGACGGCATATGCATTGGAATTATGTAAAGATGCTAATGTGCCAGTATTATTAAACCCAGCACCAGCAGCGAATTTTGATATGCAATGGATGGAGGATATCACATATATTACACCGAATGAAATAGAGTGTGCCCAGTTATTTGGAGACAATATTGATAGCATACTAGAAAAATATCCGAATAAGATGATTGTTACATTAGGAAGTGATGGCGCGCGTTACTTTGATGGAGAATATCCTATACATGTGCCTGGCTATATGACAAAAGCAGTAGATACAACAGGAGCAGGCGACACATTTAACGGTGCACTTGCTTATGCATTAACAGCGGGGCAATCTTTGGATGAAGCTGTTTATTTTGCAAATATAGCGGCATCACTTTCTGTGGAGAAATTAGGCGCACAAGGCGGTATGCCAACACTTAGCCAAGTGTATGCGCGAATGGCGGGTTTTGACGAATAGAAAAGATGGCACTTAAAATTAAGCTTTTAATGCATTAGTTGTTAGCGAGAAAATTCTCATTGCAATTACCTATTTGTGCAATAAATAAAGAAAATAAAGAAAAAATAACTAAGAATTAAATCCTATTTGTGACAACACGAACTAAGTAGTTTGTCCTTTTTTGTTATTAATTTTCAACTATGTATAAGAATTAGAATAGTTTCATTTATAATGAAACTATAGATACATAGGAAAGAGGTTTTGAGGATGACGAATATTGACACTACGCCAATCGACTATACAGCCTCAGCGAATAATATTTTGCCACAGTTTGTGGATCGTTTACGTCAACTGCACAGCATTATTGTACAAAATACATATGTAAAAGATACAGCTAAGCACTTAAACCGTATAATCCAAGATGCAAACAATGAAACAATGGTACTTATAGTCGGGAAACAGCGGGTAGGAAAAACAACACTTGTGAACGGACTTCTTGGTCGTTCTATTTTACCTGTTAGCGATCAAAATCCGACAGGGGTTAATACGTTTTTACGTTACGGTGAAAATGAGGAAGTAAAAGCGTATTTCTTAGACGGTATGGTGGCAATATTTGATATGAGTAAGCTAGAATTACTCACTACTGGAGATACTTTTGCATCACAAATTTTACGTGAACATTTAGATTATCTAGAAGTATATATAAAACATGATTTATTGAAATCTGTTACAATTATTGACTCTGTGTCTTTAGAAGCAGGTGGGGGAGAAATGGCCTATTTCTCTGAATCTTTAATAAATCGTGTGGATGAAATTTTCTGGGTGCTACGCTCGCAGTCAATGGCAATCGATGCTGAAATTTTATTAATGGAAGCTTTAAAAAATAAAGGGGTAGTCCCTCTTTGTATTGTAAATGCAATCGATAAAGATAATAATACAGAGGCGTTTATAAGTGCTGAAAAAGAACGAATTGGTCATTTAATTAGCGACTTTGTTCCTGTTTCGGCAGTAGATGCACTTGAAGCACAACGAACTGAAAATAAAGAGTTATGGCATCAAAGTCAATATGATCATTTAATTGCGCAAATTCAACGGGTTGCGATGAATAGTGATAAAAAAACGTACGCTATTATTATTCGTTTTTTACAATGGCTAGAACGTTTCCGTTTCGAATTAACAGTTATACCACAACGTGATCCATTCCAATCAGCCGTTGAAAATATAGAAAAGGTCGCTGGTGATTCACAATATGAATTTTCACGTTATCAGCGTGATTTGGCAATTGTACAAGAATACGAACAAGAATATGGACAAGTAGCAAATGTATTCAAAAATGTACAAACGTTGTATCAGCTCTTACAAACGATTTCTCAAAATGATTATTTACAAGATGATTACGTAGAACAGTTTACTGAAAAGGCAATAGTCTACCAACAAGCTTTACGTGAATATCGAAATATGCACAACGAATATATGCGAGAATATGAGCGCTTAGATGCGCAACATAAAAAAATTCATGGCAAAGGACTTATGAAAGCCATCTTTGGCCAACATACCCAAAATGAATTTTTCAAAGAGCGTGTTTTGCGCTTAAATGAACAGCAAGAAGAATGTGTTTCTCAATATGCGAAAGTACGTGAAGCGGAAGCCTCAATTATGGACGAAATGCAAACAGTTCAAAGCTATTTGATTGGGTTATCGAAACAGCGTCTAGCTCGAATAGAAAAAAGAGTTAAAGAGCTTAACCAACAACGTGCCAAAGAAAAAAAGCAACTAAAATTATATGCAGCTAAATTAAATGAGTTTTCATGTTTAATTGAAGCACAAGGATTTATTAAAGATAATATCCAACCATTTTTAATGGAGGATAGTATGCCACTTCGCATAAAAGATCAACAAATGCTGAAAGAAACAATCGACAGTATTATTGATATAGATTTATCAAAAAATGGCCTACTTGCTAGAAGTCAGATGAACAATAAAATGGAAAGTATAGAGATTCCTTTTGAGGTTCACAGTAAATACCCTCTACAAGAATTACGCCTTGCAGAGACAGATGTTAAATCCAACGATATTCCAGCAATACCAAATAAATTAGAAATTCAATATGAAGCATAGTATTTGTTAAGTCAAAGTCCTAAAAGTGATGGATTCTTTTAGGGCTTTGTTTTATTTACCTATGATTAATTTGAGTATGAAAGGAAACAACTTTAATTTAGCTTGCAGCTTAACTAGATACATCCTATTAACATTCTTCTAATGATGATATAAAATAGGCATACAAAGATGAAGTGGGTGGTTTTTTGGTTTCTTCTAAAGATGTAGCAAGGTTTGCGGGTGTCTCACAGACAACTGTTTCTCGAGTATTAAATACTCCTGAACTAGTTAAACCGAAAACAATAAAAAAAGTGATGGAGGCAATTGAAGAATTAAACTATATACCAAATGATATTGCAAGATCACTTGTACAACAAAAGACAGGGATTATTACGTTAATTTCTGGTCCTTTGCATAATCCCTTTTTTGTTGATACAACAACAGCAATAGTTAATTTTGCTAATGCGAGGGGTTATAAGGTAAATGTACATTTTGGAACGGAAGAAAATTTACATACAATTTATAATTCCGTATTAGAAACGAAAGTTGATGCGATTATATTATCTTCTATCGGATATACAGATCCATTATTTTATAAGCTCGAAAAATTGGATATCCCTTTTATTATGTTTAACCGTAAACATAAAGAAAATAAGCATTTTGTTGAAATTGATAATGAGGAGGCTGGTTATTTAGCGACTAACCATATGTTGTCTTTGGGGCATAGGGATCTTTGCTGGATTGGTGGACCACATGAAATGAGCACTTTTTATGGAAGGTATGAGGGCTTCAAAAGAGCGTTAGCAGAAGCAGAAATAGATGCAAATATCGTGCCAGCATTTTTTACAAATACGAGCAAAGATGATATAAAACGAGTATTTGAAGAACTATTGCTTCTTAACCCAAGACCGTCAGCGATTTGTGCTGCTACAGATGCAATTGCTATTGAAATTCTTAACCAATGTTTGGAGCAGGGATTCACTATTCCTAACGATTTTAATGTGATTGGTATTGATAATGTGGAGTTAAGTAAACACCATTCAATATCCTTAACTACAGTGGGCATCGAATCGGAAATAAATCTAGGATTTCTAGCGATTGAAAAATTATTTGATGTAATGGAGAAAAAAAGTGCTTGCATCCAGCAAACTGAATCTGTTAAACTTTTCCCAAGAAACACCACAGGTAAAAAATGAACTGATATATGTCAGTTTATTTTTTACCTCATAAATGGTTACGTATTCATTTCTTTATTTTCTGAAATGAATACGTAACCATAAAGAAATGGAAGGTGAAGAGTTGAAGAAAGAATTATTGATAAACGGCGAATGGCGTATGACTGAGGCGTATACGGATGTGTATGCCCCTTATTCAAAAGAATTAATTGCTAAATTCGCTATGGCAAGTAAAGATGACGTGCAAAATGCAATAGAATCTGCACAGCAAGCAACTTCAAAAATGGCAACTTTAACAGCATTCCAGAGAGCACAAATTTTAGAACAATTATCGAATTTATTTGCAGATCATCGAGAAGAAGCCGCATCAATCATTGCCTTAGAATCAGCGAAACCACTAAAGTATGCAATTGCAGAAATAGACCGAACAATTGAAACATATAAGTTTGCTGCAGAAGAAGCAAAGCGCTTGGCAGGAGAGTTGATTCCGATGGACGCTTCAAAAGGTGGAGAAGGACGGTTTGGTTATACTCTCCGAGAACCAATTGGGGTTATAGCGGCCATTACACCGTTTAATTTTCCTCAAAATCTTGTCGCACATAAAGTAGGACCTGCATTAGCAGCAGGAAATACAATTGTTTTAAAACCAGCAACACAAACGGCCCTATCCGCACATTTTTTAGCGAAACTACTAGCTAAAACAGATTTGCCAGCAGGTGCTTTTAATTTAGTTACGGGGCAAGGAAAACTCATTGGAGATACGTTTTTAGCCCATCCACAGGTAAAAATGATTACATTTACAGGCAGTCCTGCAGTAGGAATATCACTTCGTAATCGAGCTGGTTTGAAAAAGGTGACGTTAGAACTTGGCTCCAATGCAGGCGTTATTGTTGATGAAGGTGTTCAATTAGATAAAATTATGGACCGCATTGTTATGGGAGCGTTTTCAAACCAAGGTCAAGTATGTATTTCACTACAACGAATCTATGTCATGGAAAATGTAATTGACCCATTTTTAGAACAATTAACAGCAAAAATTAATCAACTAACCTTAGGAAATCCGCTTCATCCAACGACAGATCTTACAACGATGATTTCAGAAACGGAGCAACAACGAGCACTTACATGGATTCAAGAAGCCGTGAGGAATGGAGCACAAATCATTACTGGAGGTCGAATTGAAAACAATATTTTATTGCCTACAGTGCTTTATAATGTATCATCTAATAGCCGTGTGTCATGTGAAGAAATTTTTGCTCCAGTAGTAATCGTCAACACCGTGTCCACAATAGATGAAGCAATTGAAGCCATAAATGATTCTCATTACGGGTTACAAGCTGGTATTTTTACACCAACTATTGAAACGGCATTTAGAGCATCAAAAAAATTACAAGTAGGTGGTGTCATGATTAATGATGTTCCTACATATCGTGTAGATCATATGCCATATGGTGGAGTAAAAGAAAGCGGAACAGGAAGAGAAGGAATTAAATATGCAATAGAAGAAATGACTGAGATGAAATTAGTTATTTGGAATAACAACTAATCATGAAATGGGGATGTTTGTAAATGAAGATGATAAATCAGCACGCTAAGCTTTTTGTTATGGATAATGGCACGATGCGGATGGATAAAAACTATATGATTGCGATGCATAATCCAGCAACAATCGATCATCCAAATCAACCTAATGAGTTTGTTGAATTTCCTGTTTATACAGTTTTAATTGATCATCCAGAAGGGAAAATTTTATTTGATACGGCATGTAATCCAAACTCAATGGGGCCTGAGGGACGCTGGGGTGAATTTACTCAAAAAGCATTTCCTATTAATATGCCAGAAGAGTGCTATTTACACCATCGTCTTGAAGAATTAAATGTTCGCCCAGAAGATATTAAATATGTTGTAGCTTCACATCTTCATTTAGATCATGCTGGTTGTTTAGAATTATTTACGAATGCCACGATTATTGTGCAGGAAGATGAATTCAATGGCACATTACAAACATACGCGAGAAATGTTAAGGACGGCGCATATGTTTGGGGGGATATTGATATGTGGATCAAGAACAACTTACAATGGCGACTAATCAAACGTGGTGAAGATAATGTAAAACTTGCAGAAGGCATAAATATATTGAATTTTGGTAGCGGCCACGCTTGGGGTATGCTTGGCTTGCATATTAATATGCCTGACACTGGGGGAATAATTTTAGCGTCAGATGCCATATACACAGCAGAAAGCTTTGGTCCTCCTGTTAAGCCACCTGGTATTATTTATGATTCAGTCGGCTATAATTCAACAGTTGAACGAATTCGACGATTAGCAAATGAGACGAATTCACAAGTTTGGTTTGGTCATGATCCTGTGCAATTTAAATCATTTAGAAAATCAACAGAGGGCTATTATGAATAGATAGGAGTAGATTAAATGAATAAATTAACCTTTACTCCTACAAGTTATACAGGTTGGGGTTGTCTACAACAACTACTTGTAGAAGTAAACAAATTTCAAGCAAATAATATATTAATAGTAACAGACCCATTTTTAAAAGACTTAGGCTTAGTGGAGCAGGTTAATAAGCCATTGCAGGACAATGGATATCAGACGACGATTTATACCGACATTGCACCTGAGCCACCTCTTGCAATTGGCGAACGACTAGTTGACTATACACGAAAACATCAATTTGATTTAGTAATTGGGTTAGGTGGAGGAAGTGCATTAGATTTAGCAAAGTTGGCAGCTGTATTAGCTACTCATGAGGGGCAGGTGGCAGACTATTTAAATTTAACAGGCACGAAAGCACTTGAAAATAAAGGACTTCCGAAAATTTTAATTCCAACAACGTCGGGGACGGGATCAGAGGTTACCAATATTTCTGTATTATCATTAGAAACAACTAAGGATGTTGTGACCCATGATTATTTGCTTGCTGATGTAGCAATTGTAGATCCTGAATTAACAATTTCATTGCCTTCAAAAGTTACTGCTGCTACGGGTGTAGACGCTTTAACACATGCAATTGAAGCCTATGTTTCTATTAATGCAAATGAAGTGACAGATGGTCTTGCACTGCAAGCAATTAGATTAATTAGTAATTCAATTCGTACAGCTGTACATGATGGTAAAAACAAGCAGGCACGCTCGGATATGAGTTATGGTAGTTATTTAGCAGGCTTGGCATTTTTTAATGCAGGTGTAGCAGGGGTACATGCCTTGGCTTATCCGCTTGGTGGTCAGTACCATATTGCACATGGTGATTCAAACGCAGTATTATTGCCATACGTAATGGGCTATATCCGCAAAAGCTGCGAAAAACGCATGAAAGATATTTTAGATGCAATGGGAATATCATCGATGTACTTATCACAAGAAGAAGCTTCCTACAAATGTGTTGATGCATTACAAGAACTAGTAAACGATGTAAATATTCCTTCTACTTTGAAAGGCTTTAACATATCAGAATCTGCACTTGAACAATTAACAGATGATGCAACAAAGCAAACGAGAATTTTAGCTCGCAGCCCGATGGCATTAAATCGAGATGATATTTTTGCTATTTATCGTGCGGCATTTGATGGACAAATTCGAGAGCCACACTGGCCGTTGTAGGGAGTAAATATTGAATACAAAAAGGGATGTATCAAACGTAGTTGATACATCCCTTTATTTTTATTTAGCTTCAGTATCTGGCGTGAAAGAGCGATTCGCTAATTCTGCATCAAGCATAAAAATAGCATTAGAATCATTCTCAATCCGTTCGATTTTACGAATTAGCGTATCAAATGTAGATTCTTCTTCCACTTGCTCATCGATAAACCATTTTAAAAATGCCATCGTTGCGTGCTCACGCTCATCTAATGCAATATCAGATAAGTTATAAATACGACGAGTCACTTCTTTTTCATGAGACATAGCTGTTTTAAAGGCATGTAAAATAGAGTCGAAATGATTTTCAGGACTGTCAAATCCATGTATTGATGCACGATAGCCCATATCACTTAAGAAATTATAAAATTTCATTGCATGGAAACGTTCTTCTTCAGCTTGCACTAAAAAGAAATTTGCAAAGCCATCGTAATCTTGATCTGTGCAAAATGCAGCCATTGCCATATAAGCATGAGCGGAGTAAAATTCAAAATTCATTTGTTCGTTTAGCGCTGTGTGTAGTTTTTCAGATAACATAAATGTTCCTCCCTTTGCAGTAAATACCTACTACTTCTTCTAGTATATAGCGAAAAATGGTCATCATACAGAAAAATATATTTTTCGCCATAAATGGTGCAAAAGTGAATTGATATTCGTTCTCAATTAGAAAATTTAATCAAATTCATTTTTTAATCGCCATATCACTTCTAATAGATTTGTAAATAGATTAATGAAATCTAAATATAGATTTAATGCCATCCCAATGACTTCATCGTCAGACACATGATTATGTCGAATACGGTTAAAATCATATACTGTAAAAAGACTAAACAGTAAGACAGAAACTGCTGCAATAATAAGCCCAATAACATTATTTATTGGAATAAACATAAAAAGAAGAGAAAACACAAGCACGACGATAAGCACAGTGAATAAATAGCTTCCCCAATTTGAAATATCCTTATTCATCACCATACCTACTAGAGCGAGTATGATGAAAATGATTAGGGTTGCTCCGAAGACTAATAAAACTAATTGCGGTCCGAGCTGGTCAATAAAAAATTGTGTTGTCCAAAAGAGTAAAATACCCATTAAAAAGGGGATTGCATACATAATCGAGTTGGCTAGTTTTAAGCTACGAACAAAGCAGGCAATGATTAGGAGTATAATACATATAAGCGAAAGCGGCATGATCACAGTCGATGGTAACAAAGTGGCAACAAATATTCCTATCGCGGTTAATACCCACATAAAGGTAAAGTGTTTTAAAATTTTATTTAAGTTTTGATTACGGTTAGCATAAGCCATTTAAAAATTCCTTTCTTTTTAAGCTTTCTTAGTCCAATACCCGATTTTACAGTAGCAAACATTGATAGAGTAGGGGATTCGCCATTAAATCAAGTGAAATAACCCCTAAACTTTGACGAACCGCCATTAACTATTATAAAAAATTCGCCAAGACATTATGTCTAGGCGAATTTTATTATAAGCGTTTATGCTTCTTTCTTTTGGTTTTTGACACCTACTAAATAGCCACTTAGAGCGATTGCAACTAATACAATCCAGAATGTCGCTTTCCAAAGCGTTGAGTGTGGGAAATCATGTGGAATAACTCCTAATTTTTCATGTGCTAAAGTTAAGACAGCTAATTTCACACCAACCCAACCAACAATTAGGAAAGCAGCCGTTTCAAGTGATGGGAATTTTTCTAGTACTCGTACGAACCAACGTGCTGCAAATCGCATCATTACGACCCCAATAATACCACCAAGGAACATAACACCGAATTGTCCTGCGTTAATGCCACCAACATCGAAATTTCCTAAATGTGGTAGTGTAACCGCAATGGCAACTGCTGCTAAAATGGAATCTACTGCAAAGGCAATATCAGCAAGTTCAACTTTTACAACGGTCATCCAGAAACCAGATTGTTTTTTAGGCTCTTTAATTTCATCGGAGTCTCCAGCAGCTTTCCGTGAATCGTAAATATGCTTAATTGACATAAATAATAAGTAAGCAGCGCCTAGAGCTTGTATTTGCCAAAAATTCACGAGTGTTGTAATTAAGAATAAAGCGGCAAAACGGAAAATGAACGCACCTACTAATCCGTATAATAATGCCTTTTGTTGTTGAGCTTTCGGTAAATGTTTAACCATAACTGCCATAACGACTGCATTGTCCGCTGCTAAAAGTCCTTCTAGTACTATTAATACAACTAGTACCCATGCGTATTCTAATAAAATGGCTTCCAAATGTGTTTCCTCCTTTATTTTGGACAGAAATGAATATGATGCTCTTTCCTATTTTTATTTTTAGGCAAAAGAAAAAGACCCATGCCTAAAAAATAGGCAAAGGTCTTGCTAAGCACAACTATTTGGAAGCTCCAAATAATAAATTGTACCGAAAACTTTCGGTACAGCACTCATCTATTAGATGAGTTTGCTATCACACCCGATGGCGTAAGCCATGTAATGACGAATGTGAAATCAGATGTATCGCTCACATCTGCTAGCTACTCCCCTTTGACAAAAATGTCAAAAGCTATTCAATTCTTCTTACAAAGATTATAGCATGTAGTGGACTAAAAGCAAATCAAAAGTAATCCTATATTTAAAAATTATTTTCCGAATTATTATCACAAGTGGTACTATTGGTGATAAGTGAAATTTTTTAGCAACTTAGAAGGGAGTCATATATGTATAAAAAATTTTTTTCTTACTACAAACCACATAAACGATTATTCGTAGTCGATTTTTCTAGTGCGATTGTTGTAGCAATATTAGAGCTCGCCTTTCCATTAGCTGTACAATGGTTTATTGACAAACTGCTACCTACTGGTGAGTGGAGTATGATTGTCAAAGTAAGTATTTTATTATTACTAGTGTATGCACTTAGCACTGTATTAAACTTTATTGTCAATTATTTAGGGCATAAATTAGGCATCAATATAGAGACCGATATGCGACAAGAACTGTTTAATCATGTACAGCGCCAATCATTCCGTTTCTTCGATAATACGAAAACTGGTCATATTATGAGCAGAATAACGAATGACTTATTTGATATTGGCGAATTTGCCCATCACGGGCCAGAAGATTTATTTATTGCGATTATGACGTTTTTGGGTGCGTTCGTCATTATGTTCAATGTCAATCCAACACTTGCATTAATTGCAGCTATTATGGTGCCGTTTTTAATGTGGCTTGTGACAGTTAGTAACATTAAGATGAACAATGCATGGAAAACGTTATACGTTAAAATTGCAGATGTAAATGGCCGTGTGGAGGATAGCGTTTCTGGCGTTCGCGTTGTGAAATCATTTACGAATGAAGCATTTGAAATGGAGCGTTTTAAAGAGCAAAATGGTTTTTTCCGTTCAGCAAAATTATACGCTTATAAGATTATGGCAGGGGCTCATTCCAGTATTTATATGATGACCCGTTTGTTAACGTTAGTTGTCCTTGTAGTAGGTGCTTGGTTAAGCTTTAATGGAAAATTATCGTATGGAGGTCTTGTAAGCTTTGTATTATATACAAATGTTCTTATTAAACCAATCGATAAAATTAGTGCTTTGTTAGAACTATACCCTAAAGGGATGGCAGGTTTTAAACGTTTCCGTGAGTTAATAGAGCAGGAGCCAGAAGTTCAGGATCGTGAGGGAGCAAAGCAAGTAACGCATTTATGTGGTGATATTTCGTTTCAACATGTTGACTTTAATTATGATACATCTAAAACTGTTTTACAGGGTATTTCATTTGATGTTCATGCAGGACAAACAATTGCCTTTGTTGGCCCATCTGGTGCAGGGAAGACGACAATCTGTTCCTTAATTCCAAGATTTTACGATGTCACTAAAGGGGCAATTACGATTGATGGCTTAGATGTGCGGAATATGACACAAGCCTCTCTACGTTCACAAATTGGCATAGTACAACAAGATGTCTTTTTATTTACGGGAACTATTCGAGAAAATATTGCTTATGGTCGTTTAGGTGCAAGTGATGAAGACATTGAAGAAGCAGCTAGAAGAGCGCATTTAGAATCATTTATTGCAGAGCTTCCAGATGGTTATGAGACACAGATTGGTGAACGTGGCTTAAAGTTGTCTGGGGGGCAAAAGCAGCGTATCGCGATTGCTCGTATGTTTTTGAAAAATCCACCGATTTTAATTTTGGATGAGGCAACATCTGCGCTCGATACAGAAACAGAAATGATTATTCAACAATCGTTAGCTGAGCTTGCAGAAAATCGAACAACACTCATAATTGCACATCGTCTAGCGACAATACGTAATGCAGATCGTGTGCTTGTCGTTACTCAAAATGGTATTGAAGAAGATGGTACGTATGCGGAATTAGTAGAGCAAGACGGTATTTTCGCGAAATTACATCATATTCAATTTAGAAAAACTGAACATGAAAAAGTTATGCAACAACAGCTTGACTATTAAGCAAGCATTATCAAAGGGCATTGAGTAAATTTTTACTCAATGCCCTTACATATTATTTTTCAATTGTTTCGATAAAAGATTCCCGTCCTGGATTCACTTTAATCGTTTTTACTTTTATTTTGCGAATAGAATCTTCTGTTAACTCGATTTTCCCATCCTTCTCTAGTTTTTTCCATGTTTTAACGTCTTTTCGGTATAGCTGTTCTGATAAACGATAAATATCGGTGTTCAGTGCCAGTGCTTCTTTAAATGTGTTCCTTATTTCTTGTTCTACCTGCTTTGTTACTTCTTGTCGAATTTCTTCTGTCGTAATTTTTTCTGTAATGCCGAGAACATTTGCCTCCATTTTCACTTCTATGTCAAATTGCACATTATCATTTTTTACAACAGGAAAAATTTCAACTTTTATATGTTCTAATGTAACAGTGACGAAAGTGTCTTCTTCACCAATTTGTCCTGTTATTTCACTGCGAATTGTTTCGTTGGTCATCCATTTGATTCCGCTTGTTTTTTCTTCGGTAAGAAACCCTTTTAATCCGTCTTTGGAGAGTAACGTCACACCTTTCATTTCAATAGATTCCGACTCTCCTTTCGACGATACCCATCCCTTATTTATTGATACTAACGGAAGATAAACTTCATGACTCGGCTCATTTAACCCTATCACTAATTTGCGAATATTTATCGGTTTAACAAATGATTCTTGTTTAAAAGAATTTAAAGGATCGCCAAGCTTTGATAATGTAAGCGCCTTATTATTTATCGGTGTAATTTCAAGTATTTTATCGAGTGGTTCTTTTGTGCCGTATACCCATATTTGGTAACGCGTTTCACGAAAACGTGTTAAAAAGTCTAGCACCTGATTAACCTTGTTACTCTTCATTACTTCTTCTGAAAGGACGATGTAAGTAATATGTCCCCAAAACACCTTTTGATCAATGGAATGATACAAATCGAAAAGAGAATCTTCTACGGTTTTTCCTTTACCATTTCCGATTTCTGCTTGTTGAGCTTGCGGATTATTAGGCTGTTCTGATTTAGCTATATTGGCAAAATCAATAATCTGCATATACGTTACATAATTATCATCTTTAAAATCTATACCGAGTGCATGAACATAAAACATTCTTTGTGGTTCAGTAACATCCCAACATCCTGATAGCAGTGTCGTAAATACTAATAATAGACAGAGTATTTTTTTATTCATTTTTATCCTCACTCGTACGTGTTTGGTCCTGTGGAGCTATATAATTTGGACGTTTCGTGTAACCTTTAGGCGATAATCGAAATAGTGTTTTCTTAATGGTAGACCATTCTAAATCACCGCCAATTTGCATATAGGAATGACCAAATATTCGAATATTGCATAAGTAAAGAAGGGTTAAATAAAATGATAAGAAAAAGCCAAATAGCCCAAAAAAGCCGCTTAATAAAATGAAGCCAACACGAAAAATACTGACGGCTGTTACGAGCGATTGGTTAACAAGTGTAAAGGATGCAATTGTAGAAACAGCAATAATAACAATCATTTCTGGACTTGTCACACCTGCCCGTATTGCCGCATCTCCAATAATTAAGCCACCAACGACACTGATTGTTCCACCGATTACAGATGGAAGACGTAACCCAGCTTCTCTAAATAGCTCAAACATTAATAGCATTAATAACATTTCAAGTGAAGATGGAAGGGGTAGACCTGTGCGCCCTTGCACAACCGTTGCTAATAGTAATAAAGGCAATTGATTTTGGTGATAAGTTGTCAAAGCGAGCCAAAAAGCAGGTAACAGTAGTCCGATAAAAATACCTGATATACGTAGTAAACGTTCCAGTGAACTAAAAATAATAGGGTATTCATTATCCTCACCTGTCTTTAACAGTAAAAATAAATTTACAGGCGTAATAACTGCATAGGCTACACCATCAATTAAAATTATAAAACGTCCTCGAATTAATGCTTGAAGGGCGTAATCAGGACGTCCTGTATAATCAGATTTCGGGAAAAACCTTGTGTTTTTGTTAACGTACTCCATTAGTAAATTTCCACTAATAACAATATCTGTATCAACTGATTGTAATTGTACTTTTATACTATTTAAAATATCTAAGTTCGCAATATCACCAAAATAAAGTATGGCGACCGTTGTCTTTGAACGTCTTCCCAATTCCATTTTTTCAACACATAAAGAATTTGTCGGAAGGCGTTTTCTAATTAGAGCAATATTAACTGAGACATCTTCAATAAAATTATCTCTTGGTCCTTTTACAAGTACTTCCATCCTTGTTTCTTCAGGATTTCGGTTAGGCTTATGGGCAATATTAGTGGCATATAGTAAGTTATCTGTTTCAAAAAACAGAAGTAAATGGCCATTATAAACAAGTGATATGGCTTCAGATTCATCTGTTACTTGTTGTAAGTCAGGGATGTGTAGCTTTGTATTAATAGCATCTTGAAGGGATGCTTCATGTAAATTATCGAAAAGGGCATGAATACGGCTTACAATAACGTCATTGAGAAGTTGTTGATCAATCATTGCCTCACAGATGACAAATTGTACGCGGTGTTGCTGAAACAAATATTCTTGAAAATAAACGTCTGCTGATTTTCCAAATAACTGCTTTAAGGCCGATAAATCTAAGGGCTTTTCTGTTGAAGGCATCAAGTGTCACCACTTTCCGTGTCTTGGTAATCGGATGTAGAGTTTTTGGCTTTTTTTCCTTTTTTTCCTGTCATGAAAGCTACAATCATTAAAAAAATGGATAGTAAGAAAAAGAAAATAAATGTAGCTGTTAATATATAATTTCCTTTGAGTCGTAGAAATATGTGTTCATTTAATAACATTAACGGTAGACAAATGATAAAGAACGGAAATGCTAGCATCTTCCAAATGCGAGGTTTATCTCCAACCATACCTAATAAGTCGGTTACGATATATAAAATAAAACCGACGCGTATAAATGTGCCTGTCAACCATTGATAAATAGAAAGAAAGTCTAAATGTTCAATATAGCGCCCTATTGTTACTAAACCCCATTCTTCGTAGGCAGGATAGCGCTGCTTAGCGGCTTCAGCAGGTCCAAATTCTGTTATGGCCCCGATGAGTGGTCCCATCGTTAGCCCTGTTAAAATCAAAAGCATAATGGCGAAGTGATACCACCGCAGACGGTCTTTAATTTTATGTTGTATAAGTAAAAATAAGATTAATTCCGAAAACCCAGAGGCGGGGTAGACGAGCCCTTGTAAAACAGGTTGGAATCCATGTTCAAAAAAGGGACGCAGTAAGTCATAGTCCTTAACTTGTAAATTTGTAAAGGCTACAAAAAAACCAAAAACGACGACGGCCAATAAAACGAATACATTGACGATAACAATCGTCTGTAAACTAGTTGTAACAAGGAGGATACAAAGAACGACATAAATAGCAAGTAAAATTAACTTTGGTGTTTTCGGTAAGAAGGTTGTATTAATCCACTGCAATGTTTCAATCATTGTAAATGCTACAATAATCATTAGAACGATAGCGATAGTATAAATGACGATAGTAGATCCGACTTTTCCAATTTTTTGTGGTAACCAATCTCTCAAAGGTTCTTGATTTGATTTTCTATGAATATAAACTAAAAGAAAGAGCCAAGGAAACATAATAATTGTTGTTATGATAACAGATAGCCAGCTATCTCTTTTTGCAATTTCCAATAATGGCGGCATAATTGTAACGTGATTTTTTAAACCAATCACGGTCATTGCTAGGAAGACAACATGTAAAATACTAATTGATCCTATACCTTTCATTTGAAAACCCTCTAACATGTTTGATACATATAAGTTTTGACAAAAAGTTATAGGATTATAAGTCTTAAAAAAGCACTATCTCACGATTCATGAGATAGTGCTTACGTTTAATGAATATATTTATTACTTACAAGACTGTTTTGTAGAACATCTGTCGGAATTTCAAATTCCACTACACCCATATAGCCAGGTGCTACTTCATATTTATCAAATGAAATAACAAGTTTACCTTTATCAGAAATATAGAATTGTTGTTCCTTGTTAATCGTTGAGAACTCTTCAATTAAATCTTCATCTGGCAAGCCTGCTCCTTTCACCCAATATACTTTTTCTTCATTTGTTGCAGCGATTTGTGCACGCATTTGATCTTTAATGTTTTCACTAATAGCATCAATATAGCTGTCATCTTTAAATAGACTTGGCAGCGTAATTAAAATTTCATTTTGTTTATCAATCGTATCATAGTGCATGACTGTTGATGAGGACCCAACTGTATTGACGATATAACGTCCAATTGATAAAATCTGGTCATTATCCGTTTTGATGTCATAGCCACTATCGATTCCATAATGTCCTCCGCCATTTGCCTTTAAATCACCAACTTCTGCAATAAAGTCATCGTAAAGTGCTTTTCCCTCTGAACGATATTTTTCATTTAATGCATTTGCAAGATCAGCATTATCTAAATTCTCAATAGAAGGTACTTTAATATTTGCGTCATATGTGTCATCGGCCACTTCGTATTCAGTCCATGTTAATACTTTTACGACACTACCAACAACTGGTATATCTGAAAGCGAACGTGCCATTGCAGGGCTAATATTTAAACTAGCTGTAAGCAGCATAGCAGCTGCCGCAGTTCCAAGTAACCATTGAGGCCCTCGTTTTTTTTTCTTTCTTTTTCCTTGTTTAATTGCACTTTCCACTATAAAGTCAAGCTCCTTTGGAATTGGTACGTCATTATATTGTTTTTGTAATTCTTCTAATTTTTTATCCATGTGCTGTTTCTCCCTTCCCATCTTGGAGTTGTATTTTTAACAATTTTAAAGCTTTATATAGGCGCGATTTAGCAGTGCTTAGCTTTATGTCCAGTATGTTGGCCACATCAGCTAGCTTTAAATCTTCGAAATAATGTAAAATCACAACTTCACGGTACATTTGAGGTAATTCCTCTAAAGCATGCTCTAAGTCGAGGTTCTCATAACTATCTTCTTGAGCAGGTGTTAAATATTGTAGTGTGTTATCGTCCGTTACTTGTAAACGGTTATGCTTGCGCAAAAAATCAATGGCCGTTCTTACAACAATTTTGTAAAACCAGCTTTTCATATAGTCCACATGCTCTAATCGATCGAGAGAAAGCATCGCTTTTTGAATACTGTCTTGTACGATATCAAGTGCATCCTGTTCATTTTTCGTATAGCTATAGGCAAGCAAATAAAATCGTTCTTTCTGTTCACGAATTAACTGGACAAACACCTCTTCATGTTGAAATGCATTTCTTGTTTTCATGTCCAAAGAAGCTCCTTTTTAACATTTTCAATTTGTATACAACTACTAGACGTATGAAAGTGGGGAAAAAGTTGATGGAATGAAAAAAAACTTACCTTATATTCAAGGTAAGAATTGTTTCACGAAAAATAGTCATATGTATTTTTCAGAAGTAATAGGACTGTTACAACGATAAATAGTTTACGCACGTAACTACTTCCGCGTTTAATGGCAAATTTCGAACCGACGATCGCTCCTGCAATTTGGGCAAGACCCATAGCAAAACCGTATGTGTAATGTATCTGACCTAAGTAAATAAACATTAGAAGCGCTGCGATATTGCTTCCGAAGTTTAAAAACTTGGCATTGCCAGCTGATTTTAAAAAATCAAAGCCAACAATTAAAAAGGCAAACAAGAAAAATGATCCTGTCCCTGGTCCTAAGAAACCATCATAGGAGCCAATTAAAGTAATAACAAGTACAAAAAAAGCATATCGTTTAGGTGTTAGCTTTTTATAGTTGGAAATACTACCCCAGTCTTTTTTGAAAATCGTATATATAGCTACAGCGGCTAGCATAATTAACATTAATGGCTTTAAAACGCTTGGATCGATTAAATGGACAATCCATGCGCCAACCATGGAGCCGAAAAAGACAAAAGGAAATAGCTTATAAACGGATTTTATATCTAGCTTCCCAGAGCGGTAAAACGTAATCGTACTAGTTAGAGATCCCATTGTACCAGCCAGTTTATTTGTTGCAACCGCGGCAGATGGTGGTAAACCTACAAATAAGAGAGCAGGCAATGATATAAGTCCGCCACCACCAACTACAGAATCGATAAATGCGGCCAAAAAGCCAAAAATAATAAGAATTAACAATATATTTAGATCTAAATCAAAAGGCACTAACGTCATCTCTTTTCTGTAATAATAATCTGATATTAGCGGAACATCGAGTGACTGTAAATAGCCTCTAATAATTTCTAGTTTACGCGTTTAGTATGTACGGATTGTTTTAAATATATAAAATCTACAAAATACAAAAATATTCTACTTTATGTAATAATTTTAATGTATTATGAAGAAAAGGTGTTTTTGCGTAAAGGGGACGTGATGACATTTGTCTTTAGGAAATCATTTTCGTGTGTTTATTTGTGTAGTGTTTATGGGAGTGCTCGTTGGCTATGTGTTTAATGCAAAAAAAGATATTACGGATAATGTCTATATCGATACAGTCAAGGAAGGTTATTTGGTTGATTTTACTGACGTTAAAGTTCGTGATGCCTTTAATTACGCTTTTACAGAGCCTTATTGGCGTTACTATAAGGCGAAAACTGGTCAACATGTAGTAGAACTTTCAGGGGATATAATATTTTTAGAGGAAAAAGGACATGCCATATTGCAATTCATAGTAAATGAGGAAGCGAATGAATTTAAGCTTTATGCCATGAAATTTAACGATGTTGTACTTGATTCCCAACAAAAAGGCTCGCTTGTAGGGATGGTTTATGAAACTTGGGAAATGAAACAGCTCGCTTATCAGTAAGTGCTTTTACTTTGTAAAAAGGGATGACTATATTACAGTAGAAAGGAGAGCATACAGACAGAGAGGGTGTTTTCATTGAAATTAAGTATTTTAGATCAAATTCCTGTACCGAAAGGTCATACTGCTGAACAGGCCTTTTTGCGTACAGAACAATTAGCGCTTTTAGGAGAAGAACTTGGCTTCCATCGTATGTGGCTAGCAGAGCATCACAATAGTGAATCATTAGCAAGCTCAGCACCTGAAATTACAGCAGCCTTTTTAGCTGCGAAAACAAAGCGTATGCGCATTGGCACGGGAGGCGTCATGATGATGCATTATTCTCCGTACAAGCTAGCGGAAGTATTTAAAACATTAAGTGCGCTTGCGCCAAATCGCATTGACTTTGGTGTTGGTCGCGCTCCTGGTGGAGACCATGCATCCATTTACGCATTAGCAGAGGGACGCAGACAGCATTTTAATGAACAATATGATAAGCTCGATACCATATTAAAATTGATGAATAATCAAAAAACGGGTGAATCTGTTTATGATCAAGTTATTGCTTCACCTACAAACATACAATTACCAGAAGCGTGGTTGCTCGGCTCAAGTGGTCAAAGTGCCGTGCAGGCAGGACAACGTGGTGTAGGTTATTCATATGCTCAGTTCTTTACTGGTAATATGTCTAAGGATATATTTGATACGTATAAGTCTTACTTTACACCTTCATATTATATGGAAAAACCGCAAATTATCGTTACCTATGCGACTACAGTTGCCGATACGTTAGAGGAAGCGGAATACTTAGCTAAGCCAATCGATATTACACGCCTACAGCTGATGAAGGGGCAAATTATTCAGGCGATGTCACCAGAAGAGGCAAAGGATTATCCATTGACAGAGATGGATAAAATGATGATTGCTAACAACCGTAAAGCAAATATTGTCGGCACACCAAAGGAAGTTGCTGCCTTTTTAGTAGCAGAGCAGGAACAATATGGCTTTGATGAAGTAATGCTAAACTGCAATCAATACGCGCAGGAAAGTCGCTTAAATTGCTATAAACTACTGGCAAAAGAATTGATTTAAGCTTGGACAAAAGAGAAAAAGAGTTAGATTGACTAATCATCAATCTAACTCTTTTTGCTGTTATCATTGTTAACTGCTACGCTACAGTAGGTATGAGTAGTGCATCCTTCCGTTCTGTGCATCCAAGCAGAGTGGGAGCGTGTGGAAATCAACGGTTTATTAAAGGGAATCACCCACAAAAATGTCCAATGCATGCAGGTGAATTGGACATTTTTGTTGTTATAGTTTCGCTGAGCCACTTGTAAAAGTAGTGTCTTGATAATACATATTTTTAACTAAGACGTTTGGTCCTAAGCATTTCACAGCAGGACAGTGGCAGTTTAAAGATTTTGCTAAATCGGTATCCATCCATTTGTCAAAAACTGCTGGTAGTTTATCATGAACGATATTACCAAGTGCAGATGCATCGCCAAAGTCTGTAACGATGACATCACCTGTAAAAATATTGATATTTAATCGAGAACGACCGTCAGGATCATTACGCATCGTGACATTTTTTGCTTCTCGTAATCGTTTTAATAGTTTTTGATCTTCTGTATCGGTGCTACAAGGATAGAATGGCAATGTACCAAAGAGCATCCAAGTATTTTCATCGCGTACATCAAGTAAATGATGAATTGCTTCACGTGTTTCTGCTAGTGAAAGTGATGTTAGCGAACTTGCGAAATCAGATGGATACATCGGATGTACCTCGTGACGTGCACATTGCATTTCGTTGATAATTTGGTTATGGATATGCTCCAAGTACGGTAAAGTTTTTTTGTTGAGCATTGTTTCCGCCGATACCATGACACCATGTTCTGCAAGCATTTTTGAGTTATCAATCATGCGTTGGAAAAGGGCTGCACGCTGTTCGTAAGTTGGTTTTCGCTCCATCATGGCAAAGCCTGTTTCAACAAATTCATCAACTGTACCCCAGTTATGTGAAATATGTAAAACATCTAAATAAGGAGCAATCAGTAAATACCGTTCAGGTTCAATCGTTAAGTTCGAGTTAATTTGTGTACGAACCCCACGTGCATGTGCATATTTTAAAAGGGGCAGGACATAATTTTGAACTGATTTTTTAGACATCATTGGCTCGCCACCAGTAATGCTAAGTGTTTTTAAGTGAGGTATTTCATCCAGTCGCTTAGTAATCAATTCCATAGGCAATGCTTGCGGGTCTTTATTTTGTAATGTATAGCCGACTGCACAGTGAGCACAGCGCATATTACAAAGGGTTGTAGTTGTAAATTCAATATTTGATAGGGTCATATGACCATGTTGTTCGACATCTAAATACGCTTCCCATGGATCATAGCTGGGCGTCATTTTTTGTAAGGTCGTCATAATTCGTACATCTTCCTTTCTAGCATTCTATTGTCTCATATTCAGTGATAATTTCAAATATGAAATTATTGAAAGAGCTTTTTTACGTCCTTTTTAGAAATTTTATTCTTGAAAGGATAGAAAAAATGCTTTTACAAGTTCTCCATTCTGGTTCGATTTTCAGAAAGAACTATAAAATGTCAAATTAGGTAAGCAAAAAGCTGTTTTTTTCATACACGATGCAAAGAAAAGAATGAGTGTATACACTGCTTTTTTTCAGATAAAACGTTATGATAGAGTTAGCAAGGCGGCAAGACCGTGACGAAGAAAGTAGGAAATAGTTTTGAGTAAGTATGAAATACTATTATTTGATGTAGATGACACATTATTAGATTTTAATTTAGCTGAAGATGCTGCACTAAACCGTTTATTTGAACAAGAAAAAATTGCAACTACACCGACGATGATTTCCCGCTATAAAGAGATTAATGAATCAATGTGGCGTGCTTTTGAACGAGGCGAAGTAACAAAAACTTCATTACATAATACTCGATTTTCAATCGCTTTAAAGGAATTTGGCATTGATGTTGACGGTGAATATTTTGAAACGGTTTTCCAAAAGTATTTGCAGGAAGCGCACCATTACGTAGATGGGGCATATGAGCTTATTGCACAACTTGCAGACAATTACGATTTATATGTCGTTTCAAACGGTGTGACTAAAACACAAAATAAACGATTAGCAGATGCAGATTTGGCAAAATACTTTAAAGGTATTTTTATTTCAGAGCAAACGGGTTTCCAGAAACCGATGCCAGCCTTTTTTGATTATGTTTTTGACCGTATCGACGGATTAAATAAAGAAAAGACACTTATTGTCGGTGATTCACTGACATCTGATGTGAAAGGCGGCTTGCTAGCGGGAATTGATACATGCTGGTTTAATTTTCGCGACATCCCCAATATAACGGAGATACAGCCTCATTATGAAATTAAAAAATTGCATGAGTTGCATACGTTATTAAATAAATAATTCAAGAAGGTAAAAAACTTCGCCTACTATAATTAGTAGAGCGAAGTTTTTCCTTTTTAGATTTGGTAACTTATAAGAGCATATGCTAAAAATACTATTTTTTTACACAATTAAATCTATTATGATAGAAATAGGAAATAAAAAGGGAGGAGCATTATGAAAAAACTATTTCAAACAACGATTATAGTTGCGGTGTGGGGGACATTGATCTCTTTCCCGATAGAAGCATCCGCCTATGAAGAACCAACGCACTATGTACATATGAAAACAGAAAATATGACGGTCTATTCCGCCTATGGTGCTACAATTAATGCAACTGAAAAAAATGGAATCTATAGCATTAAAGCGAATATCGTCAATAATCGTCAGCCACTAGAGGTTGTCATTTTTAAAAATGGTCAATCTGGTGTGCTACAGCAAGTGCTGAAAAAAGGAATGGAACCTGTAGCCTATCGAGACGAGGGGGATCGCGTAGTTGCGATTATCCATAACAATGCAGAGTTGAAGTTTGTACAACCTGAGCAACTATATTTCCGAGATTTAGCAAAGACAACAACTAGCTTCTATATTCAAACTTTGGCGGAGCGGGGAATAATTCGAGGACGCACACCTGATAATTTTGGTGTGAACGACTCTTTAACACGTGCACAGTTTAGTGCTTTGCTCGTCCGTGCCTTTAGCTTTCAGCAGGAGCCAACGAAACAGTTTTCAGACATCAATCAAAAAACATCGTGGTATGGTGGACATGTAGGTGCTTTACATGCTTTAGGCATTATTCATGGCAAAACGCCAACGATTTTTGATCCGAACGGCAAAATTACACGTCAGCAGGCAATTTTAATGCTTGGACGCACATTGGATGCGGTTGATTTTGTGCAAGAAGATAAAGAAGATAAATCCATTTTACCTTTTGAAGATAGTCATACTTTCCAAGGAGAGCTATTACGTCACATAGAAACACTGTATACAATCGGCGCTTTAGACGATAATACAAATTTAAACCCAAATCAGTATATTACACGTGGTCAATTCGCTAAAATGTTAGCTGTCACTTTACAAGCTACTGGCAGATTATAAGTTGCCTTTTTTAAGTGCCTGGCACTCTATCGGCGATTCAGCACCTTTTCATTCTTACATGGATGGAAAGGTGTTTTTATTATGAAATCAGTCGATTATAAAGAACACATAATATCTGTGAAAATACGCACATTAAAACTGTAAATAGGTATAAAAAGCAAACTATCGGGCAAAACCATTTATGAGACCAGTTTTCACGAGAGGGGAAAATGCTGATGAGTACTATATTAAATGCGACAAAACGTCATAAAGGACAACGCTCAACATTAACAAAACTAAGACAAAGTGGTGCCATTCCTGGTGTAGTTTACGGTTATCAAATGGAACCCACGTCCATATCACTTGATGCGAGAACATTCGCTAAAGTATTAAGCGAAATTGGTACTAAAAGTGTCTTTCAATTAGATGTCGAAGGAAAAAAAGTAAATGCAGTGTTAACAGAAGTCCAACGTTGTGCGCTTAAAGGTTTTGTAAAGCATGTAGACTTTAAATCAATCAATATGTCAGAAGAGCTAGAAGTCGATATCCCAATTACTGTAGTAGGAGATGCGATCGGCGTTAAAGATGGAGGATTTTTGTTACAACCAAATCGTGAAATTCGCATTAAAGTGAAACCTTCGGCAATACCCGAAACGGTAGAAATCGATGTTACAAATGTTGCAATTGGTACATCACTTTATGTGGGTGATATTCGTCAAAATTTACAATTTGAAATTTTAAATGAAGACGACTATACATTAGTGACAGTCACGCCTCCAGCAGCAGAAAATGTACAAGAAGATGAAACAGTAGATGGCACACCAGAAGTAATAGAAGCAACAGGGCAAAATACAGAAGAACCGAGAGAATAACATCGTTTTCTAACAACCTACATTGATCATAAAAAAGCTTGTGAAAGTTTTCATTTCACAAGCTTTTTAAATTATATATATTTTTAAACGACAGCGCTCTTAACACCAGTCCATTTTGTAAATAATTTCTCATTGGAGGTTAAGGCAAATTGAACAATAGGGCCAAGTCCGAAAGCCATAAGGACAGTCCCTACTCCAATAGGTCCGCCTAGTAAAAAACCAATAATAGCAACGGTTACTTCCATGAAAGTACGAGCGCGTGTAACACTCCAGCCGAGCTTATGAACCATTAAGAGCATTAATGTATCACGTGGGCCAATACCTAAATTTGCTACCATATACATACCACAGCCCCAACCTAGTAATAGCAATCCAGTTAAGTAAGCTAATAGCTGCATCCAAAAGCCTTCAATATCTGGAAGCCAAAAGTTGAATATATCAATAAAAATGCCAGCTAAAAACATATCTGCAAATGTACCTGGTAAAGGAAATTTCTTTGTCACGAGCATATCAAATGCTAAAATAGCTAAACCAATTAGTATAGACCATGTGCCAATTGTAAGACCAAATGTTTTGGCTAATCCTATATGTAAGACATCCCACGAACCAACGCCAAAAAATTGCCCTTTAATCGTTAAAGTGATGCCAAAGGATAAAACTAAGATGCCCGCAATGAAAAATAGACATCGTGTAAAAAAAGCTTGTTTCATATTTAAAACCTCATTCTGAAAAATTCATGTTGCCCAACAAGTTATTATAGCAATTGTTTTTAATAATCCCCGAAAATAGTCATTTCATATTTTTCAAAAAAAGGCGGTTTAGCTTATGAAACAAGGGGTAAAATAACAATGACTATGAAAGGATGGGATGAAGTGACTTCAGTACGTGATGAAATTTTAGAAGTATTAAACAGAGAAAAAATAGGAACGATGGCAACAGTAGAAAATGGCAAACCATATTCACGTTATATGACATTTCAAAATGAAGACTTTGTATTATATACCGTGACAAATAAGCACTCTGAGAAAATTGATGAGCTATTAAAAAATCCTTATACACATATTTTATACGGCTACGATAATGGTGGCTTTGGAGATACGTTCGTAGAGATAGAAGGAAAGCTTACGGAAATTGAAGAGGAAGGCTTGAAAAATAAATTAGCGGAATTTTTTACTGGAATCTTCATTGGCAATAAGGATGAAATGGTAACATTGAAAATTGAACCGATTCGTATGCGACTGATGAATAAAAAAGGTGAGCCACCTAAAGAGTTAGAATTTACAAACGACCATTTATAAATGGTCGTTTTTTCATCTTGTTAGTAAAGTAACAAGAAAAATTAAGTCGAACCTTTCTACATGACTTGAAACTCCTGCGTCATTCATGCATGATAGTTCATAAAAGAAAAGGGAGTGCTCAAAATGGTTGAAAAAGTACAGCAGCTAACAGAAAATATATTGGCATCACAGGGGAAATTAAAGGCAGATTTTATTTTGCGGAATGCACAAGTGGCAGATGTTTTTACTTTAACGTGGAAAAAGGCTGATATTGTTGTGAAAAATGGGCAAATTGTAGCACTCGATACACAAAATCGTTTTATTGCTCACAATGAAGAAGATGCAAAAGGGCATTATGTTATCCCTGGGTTAATAGATGGGCATATACATATTGAATCATCTATGCTTACGCCTGCTGAATTTAGTCGTGTGCTTGTTCCTCACGGCGTGACGACGGTTATTACAGATCCACATGAAATAGCAAATGTTGCGGGTGCAGAAGGCATTCAGTTTATGCTAGATGATGCGAAAAAAGCAGAAATGGATATTTTCGTCATGTTGCCTTCGAGTGTGCCAGGCACTCGTTTTGAACATGCAGGAGCAACACTTACTGCTGCCGATTTAGCACCTTTTATGACAAATGCACATGTACTCGGATTAGCTGAGGTGATGGATTTTCCTGCAGTATTAAACGGTGACAAGAGCATGCTTGAAAAAATTAGATTAGCACAACAAGCCAATCTTGTTGTTGATGGACATTGTGCAGGTTTAAATAGTTCTCAAATTACAGGTTACCGAGCGGCAGGTATTCAAACAGATCATGAGTGTGTGACAGCAGAAGAGGCGTTAGACCGTATTGAGCAAGGAATGTATGTTTTAATACGTGAAGGCTCAGCGGCTAAAAATTTACGTGATTTATTACCTGCTGTCAATACAATCAATGCGCGTCGTTTTGGTTTTTGTACAGATGATAAGTATGTCGATGAATTAATGGAAGAGGGCAGCATTAACTTTGATGTCAAAATGGCGATTGAAGAAGGCATGGAGCCATTACAAGCAATTCAAATAGCTACCATTAACGTAGCAGAGTGCTATCGTTTATATGATAGAGGGGCAATTGCACCAGGCTATAAAGCAGATTTTGTATTAATTGAAGATGTGGCGAAAATGCAAGCGAAAGCGGTTTGGAAAAATGGAGTTAAAGTTGCTGAAAAAGGAACAATGCTAACTGGGCGTGTAAAACCAGATGTTCCTGCCCATATCCATTGCTCTGTTCATTTGCCAACTATTACAACGGACATGCTTGCCATTCCATTTACAAAAGGATCAAAAGCGAATGTTATGGAAATTGTGCCTAATCAGCTTATTACCAACCATTTAGTAGCAGATGTACCGCTAAGCGCTGGGGAATTTATTCCGTCCGTAGAGCAGGATTTACTGAAGCTAGCAGTAATCGAGCGCCACCATCATTTACACACAACGGGTCTTGGAATAGTGAAAGGCTTTGGCTTGCAAAAAGGTGCGGTGGCAACAACGGTAGCACACGACTCTCATAACGCTCTCGTCGTAGGAACGAATGATGCAGATATGGTCCTGGCACTCAATCGTATTCAAGAAATTCAAGGGGGATTTGTCATCGTAGCAGATGGCAAAATATTAGCAGAAATGCCTTTAACAATAGGTGGATTAATGACCGATGCACCAGCACCTGATGCCAAAATGCAATTAGCAAATCTTCACGCTGCATTAAATGAATTAAACCCTAATTTAGATTTTCATTTTCTTTTAACATTTTCTTTTGTAGCATTACCTGTTATTCCAGCTTTAAAGTTAACGGATTCAGGATTATTTGATGTTACAACATTCCAACATATTTCGGTAGAAGCCTAAAAATAAAAACGACCTGACAGCATCGTGCTATCAGGTCGTTTTTATTAGTTGTAATTCGCGTTTTAACCTGAGTGAATGCAAATACAATGGCTTTTGATTCAAAATTATTGAAATCGAAGCGTTTTCATATTAAAATAACTTTTATAGATTATCGATAATCTATAATGGATAACATTTTTACTAGCCACTTTATACACAGAACTATTAGAATAAAAGGATATAAATTTATTGGAGTGGTTAGATGGGGTTTAATGGAAATTCAATTTCAAAGAAAACAATTGCAGAACAAATAGCCGAGCAATTATTATTTCGCATATTTTCAGGTCAATATGAACAAGGCCAGCGTTTGATAGAGTCTGAAATTGCAAAAGAGTTACAAGTAAGTCATGCGCCTGTCCGAGAGGCGCTGTATCTTTTACAAAAAGATGGTGTAGTGGAAAAAATACAACATAAAGGCGTAAGCGTAAAAATTATTTCAGATCAGGAATTGAAGGATTATTTGGAAACCCTTTATTACCTATTGGATCTTGCGCTTAAAAAATGTGAACCAAAATGGACTGCCGAGTTTCAACATGAACTTTTACTTCGTTTTGAAACGATGGAACAAAGAAAGTCTGCTAATAATATTTACGAATATGTTGTAGCGTTTGCGCACTTGTTAGAATTCTTTTTTGATATTACTGGAAATATTGCAATGTTACGTTTCTTTAAAGAAACGATATTTGTTACAAATGTAGCTGCACAAACAAAATGGAAAATGAATCTCGTTGAATCCTATCATATGTCCATTCATACGTTCATCAAGTGTATAGAAATATCGGATTTTGAAAATGCCCGAAATGCTATTAAAGATGTTATTTTATGGCATCATTTTAATTAAATTTTAAAGGGGAAATTTATTATGAAAGCAGCAGTTTGGCACGGTGTAAAAGATATTAGAGTAGAAGAGGTTGAATTAAGAGGTTTACGAGAAGATGAAGTGAAAGTAAAAGTAGCTTGGGCAGGTATTTGTGGAAGTGACTTACATGAATATCAAGAAGGTCCAGTATTCATACCAGTAGATGCAAAAGCAGATTTAACTAGTGAAATTGCTCCGCTGACAATGGGACATGAATTTGCTGGTGTAATCGAAGAAGTTGGCTCAAACGTTTCAAACTTTAAAGTAGGAGACCGTGTAGTAATAAATCCTACTTTAACATATAGAAATAAACATGAAGATGTCGATCGCTATGATGGATTTAATTTTATCGGGTTACATGGAAACGGTGGTTTTGCAAAATATGCGAACGTGCCAGAAACAAATGTACATCATTTAGCTGATAATTTAACTTTACAAGATGGTGCATTAGTAGAACCAATGGCTGTTGCTGTACAAGCTGTAAAAGATGCTGGTGTCACTTTAGGAGATGCAGTTGCAGTGTTCGGTGCTGGACCAATCGGATTATTAACAGTTATTGCTGCTAAAGCATCTGGTGCAAGCAAAGTGATCGTATTAGATCTATCCGATAACCGTCTAGAAAAAGCGAAAGAATTAGGGGCTACGCATGTTATTAACTCTGGAAAAGCAGACCCTGTACAAGCAGTGAGAGCGATTGTAGCGGATGGGGTAGATGTGTCCTTTGAAGTTGCTGGGGTTGCTCCTACATTTAAACAAGCTATCGATGTAACAAAAGCGCGTGGTAATATGATGATTGTTTCTATTTTTGCAAGACCGATCGAGTGGAATCCAATTCATCTTACAAACACTGGTGTAAATCTTTTATCTTCAATTGTGTATACACCGACAATTTTCCAAAGAACAATTGATGCAATGGCAGCTGGTCAGCTAAATCCACAAGGTATTATCACAAGTCAAATAAAATTAGACGAAATTGTTGATAAAGGATTTGAAGCGTTAACAAACGACAAAACGCAATCTAAAATTTTAGTCGAGTTAAGTGGAGAAAAATAATAGCGCTTAAAAAACATATTTTAGACTAGTTTATACTCCTTTTCTTCTAATCCAAAAAGAGAGAACTAATTAAGTTCTCTCTTCAGACTGTAGACAAACTCGAAAAATTTCGAGTTTGCCTACAGTCTTTTTTCATTTTAAAATAAAAATAGATGTCTACTGCCGTTGATTTCCGCTACGTTCGGGCGCTTTCCGCGGGCACACACGTAAGCCGCAACCCTCGCTAACGCGCGGTTTGTTGCGTCTTACGTGCTGTGCTTTCCCGCAGGAGTCGCTCGCCCTTCGCTCCAATCAACTTGATATGAATTGCTATCAATCAACTATAAATAAAATAATCTATTTGAGGTGATGGAAAATGATGTCGAAAAATCAAATCAATGAACGTGAACAATTAGAAATGCTGACAATTGACCAATTGGTGCCACAAGACCATTTAGTTCGAAAACTAGAGGCAGCGATTGATTTTTCGTTTATCTATCCATTAGTCGAAAACCTCAAGAGAGGACTAATTAAGTTCTCTCTTTTTTTTATTCCCTTAATAAAACAGTACTTTTAAAAAAATAATAAACTTCTTTTACAATCCAGTTTGCTGATGCTGCACATTTCGCAGGAATGGGCTTTATTGTTTTTTTAATGTACCCGAAAAATTCGTTCCTTCATCATGCTCTGCACTACAATCTACCTCAATTATTTTAAGGGCATTTTTAAGTTGCTCGAATTCCAAAACACAGCGGTTTCCATTTGCAGATTTGTTCATTACAGCCTTCGTGCTAGAAGTAATAGTAGCTGTCCCATCTACACTACCAAACTGTTGACCATCATTTGCTGTCAAAGAAATATTGAAGGTTTTGCTTGTAGCATTAGAAATAACGGCATCGCGGCGATTAAACTCATTTGCTCCTTTACCCCATTTATAGTAGTACGTATAAGTTCCTTCCCATGCACTTTTTGACGGTACCACTTGCTGTAGTGTTTTATCTAGCTGATACTGCCCATTCATCGCACGTGTATTTAATGAAGCGTTGCTTGCGCTATCATGAATGTTTTGTGCATCATCTGAAATAGTATAAAAATTTCTCGAGTCCATGCGGTGAAGCAATGTCACAACTTGTGCGCGTGTCATATTGTTTGTAACGCCAAAAAACTTTCGTAAGTCACGATTTTCATATTGCTCATTTTGACCAGTAGAGATGTAGGAATCGAGTAAAAATTGAATGGATTCATTGAGGCCACGCTTACCTTCAGCTAGGTGAGTGATAGCCTGTGCTACAACGCCACGCTTTACAGCAGACGCACGGATATTGTTATGAAAATAGCCATTAAGAGGTACTCCATAACTTGCGAGTCGATTATAATACTCATCTGACCAGTTTGCTCCAGCTGTCTGCTTTTTTAATTCATCATAAGGGCTCTCCAGTTCATAATAATTTGCAAGTAATTTTGCAAATTGTTGTTCGGTAATGGTCGCATTTGGCTTAAAGGTACCATCCGCATAGCCATCAATAATGTCATATTCCTCTGCCCAGATGACTGCCTCATAGGCAAAATGCTCTTCGGTCACATCTGTAAAACCAGCTGCCTCAACCTTGTGGTTTCCACTAACGATAAGTAATGAAAGCAATACTATACACAATAATTGTTTCATTATCATTCTCCCTTTCTAGCAATTCTCCTTTTTAGTTTGCAGGATATAGATGGAAACTGCAAATGTTTCAATTGATTTTTTTCAAGAGCAGTCCTTTTTATGATTAATAAAATAGTTAGGAGTCTATCAGTAATTCTAGTTAGTACATAAGGAGAACAGTGTGCGTTTCTTCGCTTCTTAGGCACCGCTTATTTTTGACAAAAATTAGAAGTTTTTCGTAGAGGAAATATAAAAGAGGTGCAGAAAAAAACTTTTTTAAAAAATTTTTGTTAAAACAGTTGAAATTTCTTCTCTTTAAGCATATATTTTTCCTAAGGGAAACAAAATATCGTAAACGAAAGAAGAGTGAGTCTATGAAAGAGTTAGATGATTTAAAACTAACGATTCTTCCACTAGGGGTCCTAGTGTTTCTAACAATAGTGTGGAAAATGACCCAATCTGTCGGTGTAGCGATTTCAATAGTTGTATTTTGGATGGGCTGGAAACAGTTTATGAAAAAATTTATGATAAATAATTAATTTGATTGAAAAGAGCTATCAACATGAATGTGGAAATAAGAGAAATGTTTACGCAAGTTGCAGCGAAGCATATCTCGTAAATTATAAAAAAGATTTAAGGAGGGAAGCCGTTCGTCAAAATAAGCAACACTATAAAACAGGAAAAAGTAATACGTTAACCTCGTCATTAATAAACGAATAACCGTAACATCATCTTCATCAAGCGACGACTAACAATAAAGAAAAGCTTTTGAGAGCCGATTAGGAGAAGTAATCCTACGTCAGAATAATAAACATTTTTTGCGAGTTCATTTGGCAACACAGCTATAAGAGTTTGCTTCGCTTTATTTAATAGAACAGTTAAAATGTTGTCCTTCTTCTGAAATCTATCGTGCATAAAGTTTTAACGAAGCTTTCACTATCTAATTGTGATGGGTGTACATCTTATGATGAAACCTATGCCCATCTCTGTAGTTACTATTAGTCGTCCAAGTGCAAGATGGTGCGGCTAAATTGTACAAATCGCTGTCTTCAACTATCAGCTTATGATTGAGCGGGTACAAATGAAAGATGCACGAGGAAACATGAAGCAAACGTAATCTATAGAACGTTTTATATGGTTTTGACAACGGTAAAAGTAAATGAAACGTTTATTAGGTGTAATTGTGTTAATGATGCTACTTTTCGGTTGTAGCGCAGAAAAAAATGAAACTGGAAAAAGAGAAGGAAATGTTGTTGCAACGACAGGGCATATTGCTGATGTTATAAAAGAAATTGGTGGTGACCATTTAACTGTGACCTCGTTGATGGGACCAGGTGTTGACCCACATTTATACAAAGCAACACAAAGTGATCTATCAAAGTTAGAAAACGCTGAAGTAATCTTTTATAACGGTTTACAGTTGGAAGGGCAAATGCTTGATATTTTTGATCAAATGTCAAAAGACAAAACGGTGCTAGCCGTTGGTGATAAGTTAGATAAAGATAAGCTACTTGATAGTGAAGATGAAGGGTTATTACACGATCCACATATATGGTTTAACATTGACCTATGGAAACAAGTTGTAGAAACGGTAACAGAAACACTTGTAAAAGAATACCCAGAGTATAAGGATGACTTTCAAGCAAATGAAACAGCCTTCTTAAAAAAATTAGATGAGTTAAAAACTTACGCGCAAGAGCGTATTAAGGAAATTCCAGAAAAACAACGGATATTAGTAACGGCGCACGATGCGTTTAATTATTTTGGTGAGAGCCAAGGGTTTGAAGTTCGTGGCTTACAGGGCTTGAGTACAGAAGCTGAATATGGCGTGAAAGACGTACAAGAGATGGTAGATTTCTTAGTAGAGCATAAAATTAAAGCCATTTTTGTAGAGTCAAGCGTTTCGGATAAAGCAATGAAAGCCGTAATTGAAGGAGCAAAACAAAAAGGGCATGATATTGTTGTAGGAGGAGAGTTATTTTCAGATGCTATGGGTGCTGAAGGTACAAAAGAAGGCACATACGTTGGGATGTATGAACATAACATCGACACAATTGTCGATGCACTAAAGTAGGTGGAAAAATGAATGCATTAACAGTTGAAAATTTATCGGTTGCTTATGATAAGAAAACCGTATTAGAAAATGCCAACGTTACAGTGCCAACAGGCAGACTTTCGGCAATTATTGGACCGAATGGAGCTGGCAAATCAACGTTTTTAAAAGCGATTTTAAATCAGTTACCAAATAAGGTTGGAAAAGTAGAAATACTCGGAAAGAATTTTGATCCAAAAAGTTTAGTTGTTGGCTACGTACCTCAACGCAATGCAGTCGATTGGGATTTCCCAACCAATGCACTTGATATTGTGTTAATGGGACGATACGGACATACAGGTTTATTTAAACGTCCTTCCAAACGGGATAAGATGCTTGCTAATCAAGCTTTGGAAAGTGTAGGAATGCTAGATTTCGCAGAGCGCTCCATTGGACAATTATCTGGAGGGCAGCAGCAACGTGTGTTTTTAGCAAGAGCTCTAGCGCAAAATGCGGATATTTATTTCTTAGACGAACCATTTGCTGGTGTAGATGCCGCAACAGAAAAAACAATTATCGATATTTTAAAAAGCTTAAAGGCACAAGGAAAAAGTATTTTTGTTGTGCATCATGATTTACAAACAGTAAAAGAATATTTTGATTACACAATTTTATTAAATAAAACAATTTTAGCATCAGGGGCTACAGAAGATGTCTTTACACCAGAGCAATTACAAAAAACATACGGTGGTAAACTTTTTATGATGCAAGACACGTTAGGAGCGAACAGTGTATGTTAAGCGGTAACTTACTTTGGGTTTTGCTTGGTACGATGCTACTGGGAATCGCGGCAGGAATAACGGGGACCTTTTCCTTTCTTCAAAAACAAAGTTTAGTGGGAGATGCTGCAGCTCATGCAGCATTGCCTGGTATTGCAATAGCCTTTTTATTAACGGGTCAAAAAGACTTACCAATCTTAATTTTAGGAGCTGCCATTACATCAGCATTATCTGTGTATTGTATCCAATGGATTGTTTCCTTTTCTAAAATGAAAGCAGATGCGGCTATCGGTTTAGTATTAACAGTGTTTTTTGGGATAGGTGTTGTATTTTTGACTGTTGTAAATCATAGCCCACTTGGAAATCAAAGCGGTCTCAATGATTTCATTTTTGGCAAAGCTGCAACAATGACGAAAGTCGACTTAACATGGCTATTTGTATGTGCGACATTCATTATTTTAGTTAGTCTATTATTTTATAAGGAATGGAAGCTTCTAATCTTCGATCCTGTTTATGCAAAGGGCATTGGCTTGCCAGTTGAAGCATTAAAAGCTGTCTTGACGGTACTGATTGTCTTGACGATCGTAACAGGCATACAATCCGTTGGTGTTATTTTAATGTCGGCGCTATTAATCATCCCTGCAGTAAGTGCTCGACTATGGACGACAAAACTAAGTTCTATGATTGTCCTAAGTGCTGCCATTGGAGGGTTATCAGGTATGATTGGAACTTTTATAAGTTCATTGCGTACAGGATTATCAACAGGGCCCATTATTGTCTTAGTAGCAGCTAGTATTTTCTTTATTTCTTATTTAATAAGTCCAGCGGGGCAAATTAATAAATTCCTCAGAAAAAAACAGTTTCGAAAGCAAGGTGAAGTAGGATGATTGAGTTTTGGGTCATTTTTACGGGACTATTAGTAGGAATTACATGCGGTATGGCTGGCGTTTTTCTAATATTACGTAAAATGTCAATGATAGCGGATGCCATCAGTCATACTGTGCTGTTCGGAATTGTTATGGCTTTTATTGTTACGCAAACATTAAACGGCTTTTGGATGCTTGTAGGAGCGGCAGTCGCAGGAATTTTAACTGCCTATTTAGTACAATTACTTCATTCATCAGGCATACAGGAAGATGCCGCAATTGGCGTTGTCTTTACGTCTTTATTTGCTGCAGGCGTCTTGCTGATTACATTGTTTGCTAGCAATGTTCATTTAGATGTGGAGCATGTGTTAATGGGGGAAATTGCTTTTGTCCCATGGGATAAATGGACATTATTTTCAATCACAATGCCAAAAGCAGTCTGGATGCTGTTGCTCGTTTTATTGATAAATATCGGGTTTTTAGTATTATTCTTTAAAGAAATGAAGCTAGCAACCTTTGATGCAGTGTATGCTGCCTCGATAGGGGTACCAATTATTTTTCTGCATTATGGTTTTATGACTTCTATATCCTTTACAACTGTAGCTGCGTTTGATAGTGTAGGGGCAATTTTGGTAGTCGCCATGCTAATTGGTCCTGCTGTAACGGCAAACTTAATTAGTAAATCGATTAAACAGATGTTTTTATTCAGTATGTTATATGGTGGGGCGTCGTCGATTATCGGTTACTATTTGGCTAAATTTTGGGACACGTCCATTGCAGGCATGATGGCCGCAGCAGTCGGCCTATTATTTATTGTCACGTTATGCGCTCAAAAAATTGTCGATAGGAGAAGAAAATCCCTTATTGGTAAATTTGAAGGGTTATAAATAGGAACAATGGTAGGATAACTATGACATAGTACGTACCTCGCTATACTAAGTAATATAGATGAAGAGATGGGGCTTAAAATAGGCTGCATCTCTTCATTTTTTTTGCAGTATTAAAGAATACTGACAAAGCTGAATGAAGTAAACATTTCATCCTTTAGCATGATTTTTACTTTCTATAAAAATAGTATACTTTTGACAGCAATCAAAAGGAGTGAGTGTATGATAAAGGGACTGTATGAAGCACATCTGCCAGTAAGTGATCTACAAAAGTCTATTATCTTTTATGAAAAACTAGGGCTTGAATTAGCTTATGTGCAAAATAAATTAGCATTTTTTTGGATTGTCAAAGGGGAAAGCTGGCTTGGACTTTGGGAAAGCGAGGAGGCGAAATTAGATTATCATCCTTCTATTCGGCATATAGCTTTCAAAATTGATGAAGAAGATTTAGCAAGTGTGAAAGAGTGGTTGCAATCCATTGATATTGAAATAAAAACAGCATTTGGCTATTCTCCTGCACAACAACCGCTTGTTTTACCAAATAATCCACATGCACATGCTGCAATTTATTTTGCTGATCCAGATGGCAATTCCATTGAGCTGATTACGCCGTTGAGACTAGATGTCGAGGAAGACTTTCCTATGATGTCTATAAATGACTGGTACAAAAAAATGATGGATACTCGATTGGCATAAAGAAACCATCATTACGAGTAGGAGAGATAAAATGCAAGAATTGTAATTTTGTATGTACGAATATTCCTAATTTTGTTACGATTGATGGTATTAATTTTAATTTAGGACAACAAGGAGATGCAGCATGTGGAAAAATCACAACGTATGGATTATTTTATTAGGTGAGTTTGTAGTAGGACTTGGCTTATGGGCAGGAATTATTGGAAATCTAGCTTTTATGCAAGAGGTCGTTCCTTCGGATTTCCATAAATCATTAATTATTTCAATAGGTATTCTTGCTGGTTTAGTCGTAGCGCCGCTGGCAGGACGTCTAATTGACCAATCAAAGAAAAAAACGGTCATTCAGTTTGCAAGTTTAGGTCGCATAATTAGCGTATTTTTTATGTTTATTGCTCTTTATACAAATTCTGTCATTTGGATGATACTGTTTTTAATTACATTGCAAATTGCAGCAGCATTTTATATGCCCGCATTACAATCAATTATTCCAATGGTTGTTAAGGATAAAGATTTAATTACATTAAATGCATGGCAAATGAATGCTCGAACGATTTCTCGAATCGTTGGTACTGCGGCAGCTGGTTTAATGTTAAGCTATTTTGAGTTGAAATGGTTGTATATTATATCGCTAATTGTATACATACTCATGTATTTCATTACTAACGGATTAAAGCTAGATGAAACGATGAATCTGTCTATTCAAGGTAAGGAAAAAGGTGGATTTAAGGAAGTTTTACCTATGCTCAAAGAGCAACCAGTCGTTTTAATGACACTTGTTCTAATGTTAATCCCAACACTATTTTTAGGCTCATTTAATTTAGTCATTATGAAAATATCTGAAATTCACCAATCTACAACTATTTCTGGTTTATTGTATACAGTTGAAGGCATCGGCTTTATGTTAGGCGCAGCAGGGCTCAAGTATATTGCTGACCGAGTGAATTTAGGTACACTATTATTCGGGCTTGCATTTATCATTGGATTCATGGAGCTCTTATTACTGCTTGCAGATAATACTTTCTTTGCTTTACTGACATTTGGACTTTTTGGCTTTTCTGTAGGTTGTTTTTTCCCAACAACAATGGTGATTTTTCAAAAGCAGGTGCCGAAAGCGTTCCATGGTCGATTCTTTTCATTCCGCAATATGATTGATTCTGTTGTCTTTCAAATCGTTCTATTGTCAACAGGAATGATGCTAGATTTAATTGGTTTAAATGGAATGGGTCTCGTTTTTGGAATCATTAGTTTAAGCTTAACGATCTCTTTTTTACTTTTCTCAAAGAAAAAGAATGTCATTATGCATGCACAATAACTTAGGTAATGGCAATTCTAAAAAATAGTGACTACAAGCTATTTCCACTGTATGTGGAGATAGCTTTTTTCATTGAATTCCATAGTTCGATGAGCGTTGAACTATTCATCATTTATAATTTCCACAGAATGGTTATTACTAATAGTTAGGGGAAATTATATGAATAATTTTAAATTTATCACTTTATTACTAATTACAACTTTTTTAATGGGCTCATCGTTTGCCATTGTGAAATTAGGTTTACCTTACGCATCTCCATTATTATTAGCGGCATTGCGTTTTATTGTAGCTGGAGTTTTAATGGCTGTAATCGTTCGTTTTTTAAAAAGACCTCACCCAACGACAAAAGCAAATTGGTTGAAAATCCTTTTGATTGGGACATTCCAAACTGCTGGTGTAATGGGGTGTATATTTTTAAGCTTACGTACTATTACAGCTAGTGAATCTTCTATCCTTACATTTACAAATCCACTATTGGTCGTTGTGTTGGCTACTATTTTTACAAAAGCACGATACCGATTGTATCAATGGGGTGGAGTTATTCTCGGTTTAATAGGTGTTATGATTACAATGGGTGCACAAATCGAGTGGAAAATCGGACTGATTTTCGGTTTTCTATCTGCTGTTTTTTGGGCAATTGCCACACTATTAGCAAAAAAATGGGGCGTCCTATTTGATACATGGGTACTATCAGCATATCAAATGCTCTTTGGGGGATTGCTCCTCTTACTAGGTAGCTTAGTACTGGAGCAGCCATATTTTATCGTTAACGGACATTCATTGGTTATTTTACTATGGTTAAGCATCTTCTCATCAATTATTCAATTTGCAGGATGGTACTATCTTTTACAAAATAGTGATCCAGGAAAAACGAGTGCTTATTTATTTTTAGCCCCTTTCTTTGGTGTATTAACAGGCTGGATATTATTAGATGAACCATTACAATCGTCCTTCATGGTAGGGGGGCTATTTATTTTAGTGGGTATATTTCTTGTCAATCGAAATTTTACGTCTGCAAGAAAAGCCGATGACTAAATTAGGTGCTATCCCACATATTTTTTTAACTTCGATAGCGTCAAAACCACGGCGCATTCCGCGGGAAAAATATAAGCCGCAGGACTGTCGCCGTGGTTAGTATAGTAAATTGTTCGAGAATTGTTTGAGTGCCTGGCACTATTACACATCAATATGAAAAACTTGTTTAAAGCCTTTTCGTCCTTTTTCAGTAACCTTAATTGCACGAATTGTAGGTACTCGTGTAATCCATTCTAATTCTAAAAAATGTATCAGCAGTCCGTGGCCAAGTGCTCCAGCTAAATGATGACGCCGTTCACTCCAATCCAAACATGCGTGACAAAAAGAGCGGCGCTTTCTTTTTAAATTTTTTAAATCCAAACCAAATTGTGTGAAAAAAGCTACACCCTCAGATGTAACTACATATTCATTTTGTTCCTTTTGCAAATATCCAGAATCGACCATTGATTCAGTTAAGTGAACACCTAATTTACCTGCTAAATGGTCATAGCAAGTTCGGGCTTCTTGTAGTAATTTCATTTGACTAGATTGTTTTAATGATCGTATTTCGGGTGGCGGTGAAATCGCCAGAAAAGTTTCTAAAAACTGTGCAATGTCTTCATTGGCAAGCTGAAAATAACGATGACGTCCTTGCTTTTCAACTATTAGAAGGTTACCTTCAACAAGCTTTGCTAGGTGAAAGCTAGCTGTTTGAGGCTTAATGTTGGCCATATATGCTAATTCACTAGCAGTATGATAGCGTCCATCCATTAAGCTAGCAAGCATTGTCGCTCTTGATGTCTCTCCGAGCAGAGAAGCGACTTCAGCCATATTTGGATTAATACTCATTCTTTCAGCTCCTTTGCATTCCATATTTCGATTATATTAAAAGTATTTATCTTGTACAATAGAGTGGAAGGAAGAGGGGGACTAAAAAATGGATAGTTATTATGCAGTAATTTTCACATCACAGCGGACAAATGGGGATAATGAAGGCTATTCGAAAATGGCAGATACGATTGAGGGATTAGCAAAACAACAGCCTGGTTTTCTTCGTGTTGAGAGCGCTAGAAATAATGAAGGGCAAGGAATTACGATATCGTACTGGGAATCGCTAGAATCAATTCAACATTGGAAAGAAAACGCCAAACATACTGTAGCGCAACAATTAGGAAAAGAAAAATGGTACAGTCATTACCAAGTAGAAATATGCCAAGTTATGCGGGCCTATTCTTTTCAAGGAGAATGAGCAACTCGGAAGTTAATTAACAATAGAAACATTCTAAAAAAGTGAAAATCCGCCATAACGTATAAGTTAAGCGGATTTTTTCGTAGTCTACATTTAAATATACTACTAATATCTAGTAATCAAAATGTTCTTTTCCCCAACCTCTTTATAAGCCCGATGGTCGATTGCACCAGCAACAGCTTCAAAAGGAATCGCTCGTCGTATTCCTGCTGTAACAAATTTTTTCGCTTGAATGACCGCATCCTCAACACTAAGTTCTTGTGCTAATCCTGCAGTAATCGCTGCAGAGTATGAACAACCTGCACCATTTGTATGGATTGTATCTATACGTGGCGCTTCTAATGTTAGCATGCGAATGCCATCATATAAAACATCTGTTGCGGGACCTTTAAGGCGACCGCCTTTCACAAGTACGTATTGGGTACCAAGTTTATGTAAATCACGGGCAGCATCCTGTAAATCGCTAATAGTAGAAAGGTTTCTACCCCCTAGTAAATATTCGGCCTCAGGCATATTTGGTGTCATAATCGTAGCAAGGGGTAATAGTTTGTCTTTTAAGGAGTTCATGGCACCTTCCTCCATAAGAGCTGTTCCTACTTTACCAAACATAACAGGATCAATGACGATATGTTTGACATGAGCAGTAGGGAGCCAGTCCGCAACAAGCTCAATTATCTCTTTGGTAAATAACATGCCTGTTTTTAAAGCATCAATGCCAATTTGTGACGCTATCGTATGAAGCTGTGCCTCAATTACCTCTAACGACTGTGTATAAACTCCTTGGTTTGTAACAGGGTGTGTTGCCACAAAAGCGGTTATGGCAGAAGTGCCGTACACTCCTAGTTCTTGAAAAGTTTTTAAATCAGCTTGAATACCAGCCCCACCGCGGGCAGCTGAACCTGCGATTGTACATGCTTTTTTCATAATGAGCATACTCCTCTTCTTGTTGTGTAATAGCTTGTTGATTTACGTTACTTTAATAAATATTTGAATATTATTTTATTTTAATAATAAATGTCGTTGATTTGAAATAGCCAGAAAGTAGAGTTTTTATAATGTCAGTTTAATCTAGTAGTAGCTTTATGACAGATTTTGTTGATAGCGTTTCACAGGGATATTCCCAAGTTTACGCCAGATTGTTTCAACAGGGCCTTGTTTATATTTCCTTAACCATAATGTAGAAAAGCCAATCATAAATAACGTTATGCCTAGCCAGGATGCATGGATTATTAGCTGGCTAGCGTATTTGGAAAGACCGAGTCCCCAATTATAGAACAAAAAGGATGCGACGATGTTTTGAGCGATATAGCATGTCAGGGCCATTTTACCAACATTACTTATATATTGTTGAATTTTTACGAACTTTTGATGGCGAGCCACTAAAAAGACAAGGCCGAGATAACCTAGGGATAGGATAGGGGCAAAAACATAACGGTCATATAATGCAAATTGGTCGATGAAAAGCGAGAGAGCATTTAATGGGATGCCAATGCCTAGACCAATCCATAGTAAGCGGTTCTGAAGCCGAATTCCGCTTGCATCCATTTTTAATAAACCTTTTCTTACGAGGAAGACCCCAAGTAAAAATAAGAAAACATTCATTGGTAAAATCATAATGGCTTCTGAGCGTAAGACCCAAAAATGTTCTAGACGGTAGACGACTTGCTCCCACCATGTAAATACGGATATTTCAGTTAATTGATTTTCATGGCGAATTAATAAAGCTTGTTCAGCGAGACTTTGACGATCAGCACCAAAATTGGCATACGGACTATTTGGAAATAACGTTCGTCCAAGTTGAGAAGTCATAAACTTGTCTAATAGAAAGCCTTCCACAACTTGATGGAAAAGGTGGATAGCTGCAGCACTGTACATACAGAGTTTCATAATTCGTTCAGAGCGTTGAATAATAAACGCTACGACAATAGCTGTAAGCGAATAACTCATCAGTACATCAAATTCAAAAACAAAAATAAAATGAAGAAATCCATCTATAAAGAGTAAAATCATAGACCATAGATAAAGGCGAAACCATGGCAGACCTCTATCTTGGAAACTAGCATATTTCAATTGCATGCCAATACCAAACATGATCGTTAAAAGTCCAAGAAATTTCCCATTTGTCAAATAATCAGAAAACTTAGATATGTATGAACTGATAGTAGAATATTCGGCTTCATCTACTACTCTCTCAAATGAATAGTCCGTAAATCCAAAAATCCAAATATTCGTGCCAAGTGTGCCGATAATGGCAAGTCCTCTAGCAACATCAAGTAATTTTATTCTTTCCATAAAAACACCTCACGTAATGATTGTAGAGCGTAATCATTATCATTTAGCTCTCGTTAATAAAAAACGAGTAAAAGGAAGGAAGGTTTCGTAAAAAAAGAACATTTTTGTGTATTGAAATAGAAAAAATATGATTTTGTTAGTATGAAAAAGGATTTTATCATAAAAAAAAGCACCTTAGAGAGGTGCTTAAAACATTTGTGGTAATAAGTCATTTAGAAAGTGCCGATTTTTTCGCAACCAAATTTTTAAAATAATACGATGCGTTAATAGCTGATGTCTTTTGTTCGGTCTATTTTTTGCTTCGAGTAAACTTTCTAATAATATACACGTTTCGGTCCCATAAGCTTGAGGATCCACTAACACATTAAGTTTATAATCAATTAAGTGCGCTGCTTGTACTTTTGCTAGAAGTTTCGCAAAATGGGCAGTCATTTCTTGATAGGATTCGTTTAGTTCTAAGTCAATTAAAGTATATAAAGTATGTTTTATTTCAGCCTCCAAAGCCTGAAGTTGTTCTATAGTAGTCTGTGTCGTCAAAAAATCACCTCTCGAATGGTAAGAAAATTATGCCAAAATGTAAAGACCAAGGGCAGCAAACAGTAACCCTATTATTAATGTACTACATCCATAGGCCAAAGCTAGTCCCCATTTTTTCTTTTCCACAAGTTGTAGCATTTCAAAACCGAACGTCGAAAACGTTGTGTAAGCACCTAGAAAACCGATACCTAAGAAATGCCATAATGCTTCACTTGGGTGGCTGCCAAATAAAAGACCAAGAGCAAAAGAACCTGTAATATTGATAAAAAATGTTACCCATGGATACGTGCTGACAATCCATTTTCCTAAGTAAAATCTCGTTAACGACCCTAAAAAACCACCTATGCCTACAAGAATCATTGCACTCGCCCCCTTGAAAGGAATGCACCAAGCCATGCGCAAATTAAACCACCAATTACACTAATGAAACAATAGGAAAGGGCTTGTCCCCATTGATTATTTTCAATGAGTAAAAGTGTCTCTACTGAAAAGGTAGAAAAGGTTGTGAAGGCACCTAAAAATCCTGTACCAAGGCAAAGTACAAATGGCGTACGGTTAGTAAATGTCGTAAAAAGAAAGGCTAAACAAAAGCATCCAACTAAATTAATGACAAGTGTTGTAGTTGGAAAGTTAGCGTTATTTGGAAGTAATACGCTAAGGTAATAGCGGGATATAGCGCCAAAAAATCCACCTATACCTATTGCAAAAAACGTTTTCAATTTTAAAGACTCCTTTATCTATTAAGGTCATCCATTGGTTGTTATCGATTTGGAAGTTATGAGTGAATGTCCGTTAATTCCATTCACTACTACTTTGTATTGTATCAAGGACGTAGAGAGTATGGTAGCCATTCGAAAGTAAGTTTGTTCTTTTACAGCTTGTAGCAATTCACCACTTTAAAGCGTTAATTATTTCCTGTGAAATATAAAAAATAACAGTTAGAATGTTGACAATTATTTCAATAATATGATAATCTTCAATAACACTATAACAAAACAAACAAAGGAGGGCATGACAATGATGATTTTAACAGCACAACACAAATGCACAGCTTCATACATTGTCCATGTCTAACGTTGTTATTTTCTATGCAATGAAAGGTATGGATGCACCTTACCTTTTATAAGAGACACATGCTCTTTTGAGGGGATGTGTCTTTTTTTATTGCAAAAAAGTTGTAGTAAACAAAAAAAAGGAGTGTATGTCGTATGCATAACATCACAAGGAAATTAATTTTCAATAAAGAATTGCTAGATAGTGGGTAGCGAAGATTTAACGTATTTGAGAAAGAAGGTTATAAAAAATGTTTGATGTATTAAGCAAATTAAGCTGGTTTTTTAAGCAATATTGGAAGCAATACACTGTAGCAATTGTGCTATTAATCATTGCTAGTGTGTTAGAGGTTATTCCTCCATATTTACTGGGAAATATCATTGATATTTTAACAGCAGGAACTATGACAACAGCTATTTTAACGAAGTATATTTTGATATTTATCGGCATTATTGTTGGTGGTTATGTACTAAATTTTGTATGGCAGTTTCGTCTTTTTGAAGGTGCCATAAACCTTGAGAAAATTTTGCGTCGCAATTTGATGCAACATTTTTTACGGATGACACCGACTTTTTATGAAAAAAACCGCACGGGTGATTTAATGGCGCGTGCTACAAACGATTTAAATGCGGTGTCACTAACAGCGGGCTTTGGGATTATGACACTTATTGATTCAACCATTTATATGGGATGTATTATTTTTGCAATGGGCTTTATGATTTCATGGAAATTAACTTTTTTTGCTATGTTACCAGTGCCCATTATGGCCATCCTTATCCAATATTTAGGTAAAATTGTCCATGAGCGTTATATGAAGGCACAGGATGCTTTTGGTGAATTAAATGATAGTGTTCTTGAGTCTGTAGCAGGTGTTCGTGTTGTACGGGCATATGTTCAAGAAAAAAAAGACGAAGCCGCATTTGCGGAAATGAGTGAAATCGTTTATGAAAAAAATATGCATACTACAAAAATAAATGCCTTATTCGGACCAATTACAAAGGTCGGTACTGGAATTAGTTATGTTGTGGCGCTCGGTTACGGTGCTCACCTAGTATCTACGGAGGCGATGTCGTTAGGGCAACTCGTAACGTTTACTGTCTATTTAGGATTAGCGGTTTGGCCAATTTTTGCAATCGGGGAACTTATTAATGTCATGCAGCAAGGGAATGCCTCACTAGACCGTGTACAGGAGACATTGCGCTATGAGGCAGATGTGCAAAATATTGCTACACCTCAAACAGTGGCAGCTCCGCATGCCATTGGATTCGAAAATTTGACCTTCCAGTATCCAATGAGTCAGGTGAAAAATCTACAACAAATTTCGTTGTCACTAAAAAAGGGGCAAACACTTGGGATAGTAGGAAAGACAGGTTCAGGAAAGACGACCTTCTTGCGCCAATTACTTCGTGAATATCCGATTGAAGCGGGGCAGCTATCGATTGATGGGATAGATATTACATCACAAACAAAGGAGCAACTACTCGATTGGATTGGATATGTACCACAGGACCATGTGTTATTCTCTCGAACAATTAGAGAAAATATTTTATTTGGGAAAGAAGATGCAACGGAAGAAGAGCTGAAACAAGCGATTTATGCAGCATATTTTGAAAAAGATTTAGCCCATCTGCCAATGGGACTTGAAACACTTGTTGGCGAAAAAGGCGTATCACTTTCTGGTGGTCAAAAACAGCGTGTGTCAATTGCACGTGCGCTTATTAAAGACCCGGAAATTTTAATACTGGATGACTCGCTTTCTGCGGTAGACGCTAAAACAGAGGCGAAAATTATAGAAAACATACAGCGAGAACGACAGGATCGAACAACTATTATAACAACCCATCGATTGTCGGGAATTCAACATGCCAATATGATTATTGTGCTAGATGAAGGGCAAATCGTAGAACAAGGAACACATGAACAGCTCCTTTCACAACAAGGCTGGTATAAAGAGCAATTTGACCGTCAACAGCTAGAAGGGGGTGCCTCATGAGTACAAGTCAACGACTAACTCGCTATGCGATGTATTTTAAAAAACCGATATTACTAGGATTATTTTTCTTAACAATTGCCGTATTTACCGAGCTTGTAGGGCCCTTTATTGCGAAGCATATAATCGATAATTATATGACGATTGGTAAACTAGAAATAAAACCAATTACCTGGCTACTACTACTGTATTTAATATTGGCGATTGCAACGGCCGTATTACGTTACTTTATGTATATTTATTTACAAATGGGCGCAAATCGCGTTGTTCAAAAACTACGTAAGGACGTTTTTGAGCATATTCAAACATTGCCGATACAATACTTTGATAACTTACCAGCAGGGAAAATTGTGGCACGTGTGACGAATGATACGGAGGCAGTCCGTAATTTATATGTACAGGTGCTTTCGAATTTCGTGACAAGTTTAATTTCAATTTTGGGCGTGTATGTTGCACTGTTTATTTTAAATTGGCAAATGGCACTTTTAGCATTAATTATGGTGCCAATCATTTATATTTGGATGATTTTATATCGAAAATTTGCTTCAAAATATAATGATGTAATTCGAACTAAAATTGCCGATATCAATGCGATGATTAACGAATCAATACAGGGTATGACCATTATTCAAGCATTCCGTCGTGAGCAGCAAATGACGAAGGAGTTTGACGATATGAATAATGAGCATTATGCCTATGAGCGTAAATTATTAGTGCTAGATTCAGCAACTTCCTTCAATTTAGTAAATACATTAAGGCTATTAATGTTTACCATTTTTATTTTCTACTTTGGAACACAGTCGATGACGACAACACAAATGATTTCTGCAGGGACTTTGTATGCATTTGTTGATTATTTAACGAAACTATTTAATCCAATAACAAACATTGTCAATCAATTTTCTCAGCTTGAACGCTCGCTCGTTGCAGGGAAGCGTGTGTTTGAGGTGTTAGATATAGAGGGTGAACCTGTATCGGAAGTTAGTCTTCCTAGATATAAAGGGAATGTAGTATTTAACGATGTTTCCTTTGCATATAAAAACGACGATTATGTATTGAAAAACTTATCTTTTGAAGCGCATCAAGGGGAAACAATTGCGCTTGTTGGTCATACGGGGTCTGGTAAAAGTTCCATTATGAATTTATTATTCCGCTTCTATGATCCTTCTAAAGGGGAAATTTCAATTGATGGTATTGATATTACAACCGTCGCACGTCAATCAATGCGTGAGCATATGGGTATTGTATTACAAGATCCTTATTTATTTACAGGAACGATTGCTTCAAACGTGAGCTTAAATAATCCGAAAATTTCACGTGAAAAAGTGGAGGAATCTTTAAAAGCAGTTGGTGGTGATCGTGTTTTAGCAAACTTGCCTAATGGCTACGATGAACCAGTTATTGAAAAAGGAAGTACATTATCTTCAGGTCAGCGACAACTCATTTCCTTTGCCCGCGCACTTGCCTTTGATCCAGCAATATTAATATTAGATGAAGCGACGTCTAATATTGATACAGAGACAGAAGAAATTATTCAACATGCGATGGACGTTTTGAAAAAAGGTCGGACAACATTTATCATTGCCCATCGTTTATCAACAATTAAAAATGCGGATCGTATTCTTGTATTAGACCGTGGGGAAATTGTTGAGCGTGGTACGCACGAGGAGCTATTAGAGCTTGGCGGAATTTATGAAAAAATGTATCAAATGCAGGCTAACTCATTGCAATAATAAGGACGACACACAACTGGCAAGTTGATTGCCGCTGCGGGCATATGCTTTCCGCGGGCACACCGCAACTCTCGTTAACGCAATACTTGTTGCGTTATTATGGGTGCGTACCTGCAGGAGTCGCCGCCCTCCGCTACAATCAACTAAAAAAGACATCAAGAGGTAAATTCTTGATGCCTTGTTTAACACTCTAAGCCGCACTTAGCTAAGTGCGGCTTTTTATTTATGAAGTACTTTTCACATTTTGATAGATATTGATGAAAAATAGAAGGACAGAAAGGGCGACGGCGATACCGCCACCAGATACGAAGAGCTCCAATAACCAACGTGGAACATTTAAATAAACCATCATCATACCAATTAAAAGGAACGGTAAACCGATATTGTAAAGCCAAAACTGAGCCTTGGCGAGCCCTGTTTCTGCTGCATCTTTAAAAATAGAATAAACTAAACCTATGAATCCAGTAGTCAGCCAACCTACTACACCAATATGCGCATGTGTCGCCTTCCATTGAAGTTGAATTGTATAATGCATAAACAGACCAAAAGCAAAAACAAGTAATAAATAGAAGATAGAAATTTTTATCCATTTTGCGCCCATCGTCAAACAACTCCTTTCCTGAAAGTGTTTTTAGCTAGCTAATACAGTCTATTCTTGTCGAAAGAAAAAGATGACTGTCCATTTTCAAGAATTCGCAATGAATACGGAATTGAAAAAATAACTAATTTTACTTAAAATAAAGGGTAAAATAGAGAATATTTTTCCAATAGGAGGGTCTATGAAAAAGAAATTTATTATTTATGCAATGTTATTTATGTTGTTCAATAGTTTTTCATTAATAAACTTGGAACAAGCTTGGGCATCTGAGCAAACAATGACGACTAAAATCAATACGATTATCACGAAAAACTGGAAAAATAATGAGTATAGTATTACTGTACGCGATATGGAAAGAGGGGACGTCATTTACAGTAACGATGGTGATAAAATGATACGACCTGCATCAACACATAAATTACTTGTGAGTGCTGCCGTATTAGATTTACTTGGCCCTGATTACCGTTTTGCAACGAAGGCATATATCGATGGACCAGTAAAAGATGGTGTTTTACAAGGAAATATTTATTTACAAGGTGGAGGGGATCCCACGCTGCTACCTGTCCATTTAGAATCATTCGCTAATGGGATAAAAAAATTAGGCATTACTAAAATTACAGGGAAGTTGATTGCAGACGATACATGGTTTGATGATGACCGTTTAGCAAAAGGAATTGTACCAGAGGAGGAAGCCTTCTCTTATGCATCCCGTATTTCGGCTCTGACGCTTTCACCTAATGATCAGTATGATGTCGGCAATATCCAAGTTAAAGTGACTGGCACAAAAATTGGGCAAGCTGCAAGTGTTCAACTTTTTCCACATGCAAGTACAATACCGATTGTGAACAAAACGAAGATTATCAAAAAGGGTGGGAAATCGACTATCAATATTACGAGAGAATATGGAACAGATCGTATTATTGTAACAGGCAATTTACCAGCAGGTTCGGAGAAGAATACATATGTGACCGTTTATAATCCTACATTGTATACACTAGATGTATTACGAGAAAAATTAGTAGCAAAAGGTATTCAAAAAATGCCTATGGACATAGGAGAAGTGCCAGATAATGCGCAACGAATAGGAATATCCAATTCAATGCAATTAAAAGATATTAATTTTCGATTTTTAAAGTTAAGCATTAACGGTATGGGAGAAATGCTGACGAAGCAGTTAGGGAAAGAGCTGCTTGGAGAAGGAAGCTGGTCTGCAGGTATACAGGCAATACGTACATATGGAATAGAGTCAGGACTGAATATGGATCAATGGTATTTTGAAGATGGCTCGGGCTTAAATCATCAAAATCGAGTAAGTAGTATGCAAGAAAGTTTATTACTATATAAAGTCCGCAATAAGTCCTGGTACTTTTCGTATTTAGATGCCTTACCACATGCAGGACGAAAAGGAAAATTGGTTGGGGCGACATTAGAAAACCGTTTGAAAGGTTATAGTGTTTCTGCTAAAACAGGTTATATAACGGGAACTTATGCGTTAAGTGGTTATGTTCAAGGAAAAAGTGGAAAGTGGTATATTTTTAGTATTTTAACACAAGCCAATAAAAGTTCAGCAATATCCACTATTGATGAAATTGTAAAACAAGTTGCAAATGAAATGTAAAGGTTTTCAAAAAGTTGAGCAAACTAGTTTATTTAAAAATTATTTAGTGATAAACTACTTTATGGATTTAAGAAAAGGAGATGTTTATCCATGGGTAAATTACAAGACAAAGTCGTAATTATTACTGGCGGTGCAGGTGGTATCGGTAGTGGTATGGCAAAAGCAATGGTAAAAGAAGGCGCAATCGTAGCGATTGTTGATTTAAATGAAGAAACAGGAAAAGCAATGGAAAAAGAATTGCAACAAATTTCTCCAAAATCAATGTTTTTACAAGCAAATTTAATGGATCGTGCTAATTTGCATAAAATAATCGATACAGTTGTTGAAAAATACGGTAAACTAGATGTATTAGTTAATAATGCACATGCATCTAAGCAAGCAACTCTTGAAGATACAACACAAGCTGATTTAGATTTATCATTTGATACTGGTTTCTATCCAACATTTTATTTAATGCAAGCAGCATTACCTCACTTGAAAGAAACAAAAGGTAATGTAATTAACTTCGCTTCTGGCGCGGGTCTTGCTGGACATGAAACACAAGGTGCTTATGCGGCTGCAAAAGAAGCAATTCGCGGTATTTCACGTGTAGCAGCAAATGAATGGGGACGTTTTGGTATTAATGTAAACTTAATTAGCCCAATTGCAAATTCACCAGGTGTACAAGCATGGGCAAAAGCACAACCAGAATATTATGAAGCTGTTAAAAGTAAAATCCCTATGGGACGCTTCGGTGATGTTGAAGATGACATTGGCCGCGTAGCAGTATTTTTAGCATCTGAGGATTCACAATATATCACAGGTCAAACACTTATGGTTGACGGTGGTTCTATCATGCTTCACTAATATTCTCGGATGTTCGAGGAGGATTAGTTTTGGGACAGACAAGTATTTTTAAACTCATTCATATGATTGATCAGATGAATAACGCCAATATTATACGTTTTACGAAGGATTATCCATATCCATTAGGTATTTCTCCAATTTTAGTATTAAGCGAGCTAAAAATAAAAGGACCGCAAAGACAAGCCGAATTAGCGGAAACGATTGGGTATACGAAAGGTGCTATGACAAGTATTGCTGAGAAATTAGTAAAACTGGGCTTAGCAGAAAGACTATACGATGAAAATGACCGCCGTACAATTCGATTGCAAATAACTGAAGAGGGTATAAATGCTTTTGTTAAAGCGCAAGAGGTTGGGAAGGATGTTTTTATTCAGCTTTTTGAAGTATTGAATGATGAAGAAATTGCACAGTACTTGTTGATTCTAGAAAAGCTAGTGCAAGGAATAAAAGATAGAGGTTAATAGCGCTTCTTTTAAGAAGTGGCTTAAACTGTAGACAAAATATCTTGAGTATTTACTGCTCGAGATATTTTGTCTTTTTTTGTCCAAATGGCTTTGTAAAGGCTCTTTGTGATACAAAACTTAAATACTAAAAATCTATATAATAGTATATTTACAGGATAATAACCATGTGTAAAAAGAAGTTTGTTAATTAAATATACCTATATTATTATGAATCTTTTGGTGTAATATTTTGGTCCTTTTTTGGAAAAATTCATAAAATCGACAAAAATAGCTTTAGAGTTTACAGAAAATTTGCTATTCTAAACGATACACAAGGGATTTTTCACAAATACATAAAGAATTATCACACTAAAGGGGAATATTGAAAGAGATGTCAATTAAATTAAAACTTTATTTTGCTTTTGCATTATTATTTATCAGTATTATTGGAATATCTATCAACGGATATTTTGATTTAACGAATATGAAAAATGAATATAACCACATTCTTGATTCCCAAGTCGAGCAAATTTATATTGCATCAGATTTACAAAGTAATACAAAGCAACAAAGCATCTATATTCAACAGTATATTGAAAATGGCAATGGGGATACATTACAAAATTTCCGTAGTGCGCAGCTAAAAATCCAAACAGGCATCGGTCAATTAAATGACATCATTGATGATGATCAATTGCTAGAAGTTAATAATAAAATGCTAGAAGGCAAAAAATCGTTCGATAAAGTAGCGGAAACAATTATTACGGCTGTAGAAGCAGGTGATTCATCGACTGCTAGAGAAATATATGATCAGCAATTGTGGCGACTCAATAGTTTAATGGGGAGTGTTGCCAATGAAATGCTTGCATTTAATAAAATGAAATTTACACAGGTTGCCAACGATGCAGAGCAAAAGGTACATAAAAGTGCAATAACAGCCGTTGTCATTGGATTAATTACAATAGGTATTTGTATATTTTTCAGTATGCTAACGGCAGTAAAAATAGCAAATCCACTAAAAAGGATGGCTACTGCAGTCAAGCAAATTGCTAAAGGAGATTTGACAATACAAAATTTACAAGTCACTTCTAATGATGAAATCGGTACATTAGCAAGTGCTTTTAATGAAATGAAGCAATCTATTCAATCGTTAATTCGCGCGTCTGGTGAAACTGCTAACGATTTGTCTGGTGTTGCAGAGGAATTGACGGCTAGTACAACGCAAGTTGCATCGACGTCAAATATCGTAGCTGCTTCTGTCGAAAATATCGCTTCAAGTTCAAAGATTTCTTCAACCGTTTCCAATGAAGCTTCACATGCAATAAACGAAACGACAGAAGGTATTCAGCAAATTGCTAATGCTACATATTCTGTGCTTGGCAAGGCAAAACAGACGAAGGAAACAGCGGATGCAGGACAATTGACGATTGAACATGCAAAGCAACAGATGAATACGATTTATCATTCCACTAAAGAGACAACAGCGCTTATTTCAAGACTGTCAAAACAGTCGGAAGAAATTCAAAATATAACGAATGTAATTACGGCAATTACAGAACAAACAAATTTACTTGCACTTAATGCCGCTATTGAGGCTGCTCGAGCAGGAGAGCATGGAAAAGGTTTTGCTGTTGTAGCAGATGAAGTACGTAAGTTAGCTAGCCAATCAAAAGAGTCGGCACATATTATCGTCCAGCTCACATCAGATATTTTGCAGGAAACAAAAAATGTAGAAGCTGCAGTTTTAGGTGATCAAAAAACCGTTGAGCAAGGGGTAGAAGTCATTGCACAGGCAGGAACTGCATTTAGTAATATTGTCGATGCTATCGAGGAAATGACAGAGGATATTACAACCGTAACAGCAATTACACAAGAGATGACAGCTTCTTCAGAAGAAATAGCCGCATCGATACAAGAATTAGATGGGCATGTGCGTAATAATGCTGAAGGCACTGAGGAAATGGCACAACAAATTGTTAAACAAGTAGCGACTCTTCAAGAAATTAACAATATTTCAGAAAGCTTAAATTCCAAAGCTTTGGAATTAACAAACAGTATTTCTAATTTTAAGTATTAATGAATATAAAGATGTATATTTAGTAAATACTAGTGTACGTCTTTTTTTCGTCCAATATGCATATAAGTAGACTATATAAACTTTTTTCCAACCTAAAACGTCAAATAGATGGGCAAATTTTTTATAAAGCTAGAGAGGACATAAGTATGGAAAAAAACATGAAACGCTCTAAAGAAAAAAAGAGCAAAAAGAAAATTTGGCTATGGATAATAGGAAGCCTATTAACAATATTTTTAATTTTTTTAGGTACAGCTTATTATACTATCCAAAAGACGATGAATAAAATAAATACACCACTCGTAGAAACTAACGATACTCCAGACAAAACACAAAAAACCATTACGAAAAAAGAGCCTTTTTCTGTACTAATGCTTGGTGTTGATGAACGTAAGGACGATAGTGGGCGTTCAGACACAATGATAGTTATTACAGTAAATCCTGAAAAGCAAACAATGAAAATGTTAAGTATTCCGAGAGATACACGTACAGAAATTATTGGGCATGACACAGTGGATAAGATTAACCATGCTTATGCATTTGGAGGAGTACCAATGGCAATGGATACGGTTGAAAATCTATTAGATATCCCACTCGATTATTATGTCTTTATTAATATGGAGGGGTTCCTACAAATTATTGACACACTTGGTGGTGTAACCATTCAAAATGATATGGATTTAACCTATGATTCGTACCATTATCCTGAGGGTGAAATTTCATTAAGTGGAGATGAAGCACTTATTTTCTCTCGTATACGATACGAAGATCCACGTGGTGATTTCGGCCGCCAAATTCGACAACGACAAATAATTGAAGCAGTTATGAAAAAAGCTTCTACACCATCAATGTTGTTGAAGGCAACTGATATGCTTGATGTTGTCGGGGATAATGTTCGCATGAATTTTACGGTGAAAGATCTAATCCAACTACAAAGTATATATAAAAAAATGGATAATAATATTGATCAGTTATCATTTGAGGCAGGAGAGGGTCAAATGATGAATCATATTTGGTACTATATTCCCGATGAAACAGAGCTACAACAAATAAAAACAGAGTTAAAAATGCATTTAGAATAAAGGGTTGTTTGGCTACAATAGTTGTGAATTTTGTAGAAGAAGGGAGAGAGATGAATGAATGGGAGGACCCAGGTGCTTAGGTATACAGCATTAAATAATTGCATGCAAAGCTATGTACCTAAACGGAAAGTGCATAAAAGTCCAGTCAAATTCATGATGAAACAGTTACAACTATTATGTTTTAAAATCTTTATGTAAGGCTAAAAAAGTCATTCAGGTAGGATGCATGCCTAGTTGAATGACTTTTTTAGTTATCTAAGGGCAATTCAATTTTTTATTTCGTTTGAAATATCAGAAAATTAAGTGTATAATAGATTTATGAAATGGTTAAGGGAGTGATTGTGATGATGATTGGTACAATTTTATTAGCTATCGCATTGCCGGTAGGTATTGTATTAGCAGTAGATTTATTTAACGAGCAGCATCACTCTGCTTCATAAGAAGCCATTCTTACAATGAAAAATAAAATCAACTTCCTAGACAGAGGCTATTGAGCTTGTGTCTTTTTTTTGCCGTCGAAACATTTTGTAATATTATTCGTCAATATACAATAGAAAATGCTATACTATAAAAAAAAGTATCGGGGTATGAGTATGCAAGCAGAAAAAACAAATATGAAAAAAGAAATTCTATCCTACATTAAAATTATTGTCATTACAGCAATCGTCGTCTTAGGCTGTAAACAATTTTTATTCGCACCGATAAAAGTACAAGGTGCTTCAATGTATCCGACATATGAGGATAAAGACATTATTATTGTAAGTAAAACGAGTAAAATTGAACGCTTTGACCAAATTGTCTTTCAATCACCTACTGAGGATGAATTATATATTAAACGTGTTATAGGTCTTCCAGGCGATACTGTAGAAATGATAGATGATGTTTTATATGTAAATGGCAAAGCCTATAAAGAGGATTATGTAAATCGTCAAACGGATGATCCAAGCCAATTACGTATTACAGAGAATTTCACACTTGAAGGTTTAACAAATGAGAAAAAGGTACCAGAAGGTAAGTATTTCGTAATGGGAGATAACCGTCTAAAAAGCTATGATAGTCGTCATTACGGATTAATTGCTAAAGATGCTATTTATGGTGAAGCTAAAATCACCGTTTATCCGTTTAAGCATTTTCACATTGGCCGCGAATAAATAAATAACGATGAAAACTGAAAGAGGCAGCTCCTATTTTTATGAGCATGCCTCTTTATTTTTCAATTATTTTCAGTCAATGCTTTACAAATTTTATAAGTTGGATAATAGACGCAAACTGTTGAATTTTCCACAGTTTCTTTTAATGGGTTTTGCTGTATGTCCAATCTAGATGATGGTTGTTCGAATGTAAGCTTTTCTACTACTAGTTCGGCGCCATAAAATAGCATTAAAAAATAGCATACTAAACCAAATATACGCAAACAATCACCCCATAACATTATGTGTCCTATTATTATTTATGGTCGAAATGCAAAAAATATAAGCAAAATTTCAAAAAAAATATATAATTACTAAAATCAAAGCTTATATACAGGCAATTAAATTAAAGTTGGGAAATTTGCAAGGAAGAAAAATGTTGTAACGTAAAAATCAATATGCTAATATAGCTAAAGTAAATAATGATCTGTATAACCTCAATAATATGGATTGAGGGTCTCTACCAGGAACCATAAAATCCTGACTACAAAAATTTTCTTTCATTTTGTAGTCAGGATTTTTTTATTGTTGCCCACTATAAGATGGAAGTACAACAGAAGGGTGATTAAATGAATTGGAGAGTTTTTATACTGGCTGCTACTACTTTTGCAGTTGGATTGGTAGAGCTAATTGTTGGAGGTATATTGCCATACATTGCTAAGGATTTGAACGTATCTGTAGCAACGGCTGGACAATTAATTACGATATTTGCTCTAGTATACGCAATTTCTGCCCCTGTCCTTTTATCGTTAACAGCTAAAGTGGAGCGGAAAAAACTATACCTTATTTCATTACTTTTATTTACATTAGGGAATATCATGACCTATTTTAGTCCTACCTTTGTCATTGTCATGATTGCGAGAATCATAACAGCGATGAGTACAGCTCTAGTTATAGTTTTGTCTCTGACAATTACAACTAAAATAGTGGAACCAAGACATCGTGCTAAAGCATTAGGGCTTATATTTGTAGGTGTAAGTTCAGCACTAGTAATTGGTGTACCGATGGGTATTTTTATTACCGAGGCTTTTGGGTGGCGTGCTGTTTTTTTAGGGATTGCATTACTTTCTAGCATATCTATGATTCTAATTTTTATGCTCCTGGAAAAAATGCCAGTTGTTGAGGTTGTCCCATTAAAAACACAAATTAAGTCATTAGCTAATTTAAAAATTGCAAGTGCGCATTTAACAACATTATTTATGCTTGCTGGTCATTATATGCTTTATGCTTACTTCACACCGTTTTTAGTAGAGGCATTTCATTTAAACTCTTCTTGGGTTAGTATTTGCTACTTAGTATTCGGTCTTGCATCTGTAAGTGGTAATACGTTTGGTGGTTGGTTAAGTGACAAGATTGGTACTGGCAAATCAATCGTACTAATCATTGCGACGTTTGCTATCGTATTATTTGCGATACCATATACAGTCGTAGCATTCCCGTTATTTTTAGTAGTAACTGTGTTATGGGGAGCACTTAGCTGGTCACTTACGCCACCATTACAAAACTATTTGATTCAAACCGATCCTAAAACATCTGATATTCAACAAAGTTTAAATACTGCCGCGCTACAAATTGGTATTTCAATAGGGTCTGCAGTAGGGGGAGCGGTGTTTACCGTTACAGGCTCTGTAATGCATTTATCAACTTTTGGGGCAGTTTTAGTATTATGTGCATTAGGCTGTGCTATTTTTTCTATTAAAAGAGCACCCCTTTCAAATAGTAATCAATTAGATGGACATATCCAAAAAGTCCATTAATGATAAACGCAAATTACTAAAAAAAGAAGGACTCTGATTGTTGAAGCTAGAATGTAAGAATAGAGAGGGAGGCTGGTAAATAAATGCAGGTAGATTTAACGGAATTTGAAGGATCAAATGTGAAAGTTGTCGCGACGATTGATCATACGCTTTATCGAAACGTTGGTGCAATCATTTTATACGAAGAGGATTCACACATTTTATCTGTACGAAAACTGAAACGAAAAATCGCTGATCAATATATACCAACAGACGAACTCGAAAACTTTATGTTTGACTCACAAGCAGACGCAATTAAATTTACACACAAGCTTACTAGAATGAGTGCACTTGATTATTTATTAGTGACAAATAGAGAAAACAACTAAATGAATAATAAAATAGCCTTTCATGGTCGTCTCGTATTGAAGCGAGACGACTAAAAGCTATAGGGCTCTATGGTGAGGAGGGAGAAAGTAGCCATCCTTTTTTATTACTAAGCTCAATTAACTTGGCACCAAGAATGGCATATTTCATATGAAAAACACTGTATTTTGTCGTAAGACTGCTCTCGATAGACATGTCCATTGCTTGACTAACAGAAATTAAGGAAGACGCAATATTCATGGAAAGGATGGCACTAATTTCAGAATCATTTATAGTTGCTTTTCCGCGGATCTTAGCAATTTGTAAATTCCCTTGGTCAATTGATAATGGCGGTGCTAGAACACCATTTTCTTTCAAAAGCTTCTCAAGCTGTTTGTTTTCCTCTTTTAAACATTGAATAAATTCCAAAATAATGACTTTTAAGTCTCGATGAACTGCATATTTGAAAAAGAAATGATTCGTTGCAATATAACCATTGTTTACGCCAAGTTGTTTCCAGATTGTAAAAACTTCCTTAAAGCGTAAAGAATCTATATTTCGTTTTGACATTTTCATTGTTGCACGTCCTAACTCATTTTATAGTTGATGTTTGTGAGATTAGGATGGGACAAAAAAAGTATTTTTATACATATTTATACAAAAATACAATGATAGATTTGACTAAACTGAAATATGTATGTTTGATATTCGATAAGCTCCACCATCCGCCTTTTCTATGACAGAACAGGGCATAGGAAGCTTACCTTATAAAGCATCATGTTTTTTCTTATTTTTAAAACTTTTAATAGTTGTCTTTAAAGAAGCGTAATTTCCGATGGCAGCGTAACCGTAAAAAAAGCCCATAAATACACCCGCTAAAAAATTATGTTTATGGCTAATAAAAATAGAAATGATTAAACCTAATGTTAGCGCAATTGCTGGAACATATTTAGGCTGAATGGGAAAAAATATTTTCAATAATTGTGTAATAATCATGACAACTGGAACGGCAATTACAGCATCCCAAAAATTTGTATGAACAATTGGAAAGCCCATAAATACACCTCGTTTTGATAGTAGAATGAAATTAAAGTTAGATTTCCCAAATCTAATAATTTTATGCACGCACAATTTGGTCGTTACAATGTCAGCAATTTAAAAAAATCAAAAAAGGAAACACGAAAAGGTGCTTCCTTTTGTAGCTCTGTATTTTAATAATAGGAACTGTTTTGATACATATATGGATAATGGTATGGATGAAAGTTGTAATGTGGATGTGTTTGCATTGAATTTGGTGAAGTAACGGAAGGTTGATTGCAATTATTTGCGGGTCCGATATAGGTTGAAGGGACAACAGGGGCGATAGTTTGCTTCCATAAATTTTCATCTAAACAATAGGTATGGGCCATTATATTCGATGGCGTAAACTTTAAAATATCGGAACCTAAAATGACTTCTGGTGTAGGTGCATCAAAAATCGCTAATATATGTGTATTATCTGCACTCGCAACGATGTAATGCCACCATCCCTGTGGAATATTTGCTACCTGTCCTGGTTTTAGTGGGTAGTTCTGAATTTGTTTAGTGAATGGATTTAAAATGGAAACGGTAGCAGCTCCAGAAATACAATAAACAAGCTCTGCTGCATTTTGATGATAATGAGGCTCTACCACGTTATTGGTGCTTAAAAAAATATCAAGTAGAGAGACATTTTCTAGACTATTCAATTGAGCAATACCAAGAATATTTATGTAGTTCTGATTATCCTTTTTAAAAAGTGGACTTGTATTTACATCAAACGTAAATTGTGTGGGTGGAGATGTGTACTCATTTGGCAAATCAGTACATCCTTTCTTGTTGTAGTTGTATGTTCTTCAATATCACAGTTTATGACTAAGGTCGTTTGTGCATTAAACCAATGCCTATTAGAGTTAGTTAAATAAACTAAAACCTCTCACTTTTATGTGTGAGAGGTTTTTATATTAGTTGTTAGCGGAGGTTAATCCATCCTCCATTTTTGTAACAAAACGAATAGTTCTACGATAGTGGTAGAGATTACGATGAAACTATCCTCTTGTTTGTAATAGCAAATAGATAAAGTAAGGTGTACCTAATATGGCTAAAACGATACCAACGGGTAATTCAGCAGGAGCGATAATGATTCGACTAATAGTATCAGACATTAACAAAAGCAAAGCACCTATTAATGCACTAAATGGAATTACCCGATAATGTAAGCTGCCTACTAATTTTTTTGCAATATGAGGTGCAATTAACCCTAAAAATGTAAGTCCTCCCCCAACTGCAACACAGGCGCCTGCTAGAAGCACAGCCAATACTAGAAGTCTTTTACGTTCTTTTGTTACGTTAATACCTAATCCAATAGCGGTCATTTCATTCAAAGCTAAAATATCTAGTACGCGAGCTTTATAAAAAGCGAAGGGTATTAACATCACAATCCAAGGAAGTAACGCGAGCACAAATGTCCAAGTAGTGCCCCAAATAGATCCCGAAAGCCAGACGAGTGTTCTAGAAAAATCGATAGGTTCCATGCGAAGTTGGAAAATGGTGATTCCTGCACTAAACGCAGCATTAATGCCAACTCCAACTAAGAGCATGCGTGACGGAGACACCTGTCCTCTTTTATAAGCAAATAAATAAATGAGGGATGCTGCAAAAAGTGCACCAAACAAGGCAATTATGGGCATAAAAAAGACAGACATCCATGAGCTAGAAAATAACAATCCTTGAATAAAGAATGTATACAACACAATAGCAAACCCTGCACCTGCGTTAATGCCAAGTATGCCTGGGTCTGCTAGCGGGTTTTTTGAAATACTTTGTAGGATGACACCTGACACAGCAACACCAAACCCAACAAGGATGGCCATGCAAATACGGGGAAAGCGGAAGCTAAAAATTGTTAAAGCATTATCAGGGGAGCCATTCCCTAGTAAAGTTTGAAGAAAACTTAAAATCGAAATATTCATATACCCTGTATTCACACTAATGAATGCCACTACAAATATCAGTAGCAAACATATCACGATATATATAGAAAAACGATGTGTATGTTTACGGATTAAATTATGCATTATAAACCTCTTCCATCTTTACGAGCTAAGTATAAAAAAAAGGGCACACCGATAATGGCAGTAACAGCACCTACTGGGGATTCAAAAGGACTCATGATGATGCGAGCTACAATATCCGCAAATACCAATAAACAGCCACCTATAATAGCTGAAATAGGTAATATCCAACGATAATCAACTCCAACGATTGCACGTACGATATGTGGTACAACTAAACCAACAAAACCGATAATACCTGCAATGGAAACGGCTGAACCTGTTAATAAAAGCACAGTAACGGTACAAAGCACCCGTATAACTGTTGTCCGTTGACCAAGCCCTGTTGCTACTTCTTCACCTAAACTCATAACAGAAATTGATTTTGCTAATATCATTGCCAGCAGTAAGCCAATGATGACAAATGGAATGGCGACCTTTATATGTATTGGCTGTATAGAAGAAAGACTACCTGCATACCAATAGCTTAAATCTTTAGCAATATCGTATTTTAGACCAATTGCTGTTGATAGTGCGCTTAGAAAAGCAGAGATACCTGCGCCAGCTAATGCTAGTTTTACAGGTGTAATGCCACCTTTTGCAAACGCAGTTAACGTAAATACTAGTGCTGCTCCAGCACCTGCACCAATAAATGAAAAAAGTATCAGCATCGGGAAACTAGGTGTATGAAACAGCGTGTATGCAATGGATAACATAAAACCTGCACCTGAAGTAACCCCTAATATGGAAGGGGAGGCAAGAGCATTACGCGTAACCCCTTGCATAATCGCGCCTGAAACAGCGAGGGCACTACCAACGAGAAGTCCAGCAATTGCACGTGGGATACGCAACTCATGTAAAATAACATGTTCATTATTAGTTTCATCGTAATGTAAAAGGCTATTCCATATTGTTTTATAAGTTAGTTCATTGGCGCCAAATCGAATCGAAATGAAAATTACCAAACAACTTAAACAAATGAATAGAAATAGAGTGAGAATATTATAAGTTATACGGTAATGATGTCTAACAAAAGTTAATGAGTTTCTCTTCATCCATGTAAAAGCTCCTAGCGTTGACATAATAAATTTTTTATTTTATTTTTTTAAATGAGAATGATTTTCAATATCATTTAAATTATAACATAATCATAGTTAGGAGGCATTAACATGATTTTAAAAACGAAGAAATGGGGATTAACAAGTGCTAGCGTCTTAGCTTTTATGCTAATGGGATGCGGAAATATCGAGACAAATACTGCTTCACAAGATAATTCAAAATCGGAGCACAAGATAGACAATGTTATTGAAATTCGAACATTAACAGATGCGATAGGCAATAAAGTAGAAGTTCCCGCTCACCCTAAGCGGGTAATTGCTTCTTACTTAGAGGATCACCTTGTCGCACTTGGAATAACGCCAATTGCGCAATGGAGTGTTCGAGATGGTGCAAGCGTTCAAGATTACTTACAAGATACATTAAAAGATGTTCCAACAATACCATTTGATTTACCATTTGAAGCAGTGCAAAGCTTTACACCAGATTTAATTATAATGGACTCTGCCGCTATGGTGGAAGGAGATAAATATGCGCAATATAGCAAAATTGCACCAACTTATGTGATTGGAGCAGAAGTAAACAATAACTGGCGTGATGAACTGCTACGTGTTGGTGAAGTGTTTGAAAAAAAAGAAAAAGCACAACAAGTGTTAGATGACTATAATGCCAAGGTGAGAGAAGCAAAACAACAAATTCAGCAAAAGGTTGGTAATATTTCAGTCGCAGCCATCTGGGTTGTTGGCGGGAAGTTTTTCATCGTTTCACAAAATCTTTCGAGTGGAGATGTGATGTACAATGATCTTGGGTTAGCTGTGCCATCTGTTGTACAAGAAATCTCAGCAAACGCAACAGCCAATTGGAACGAAATATCACTTGAAAAGCTTGTTACATTAGATGCAGATCATCTGTTTATTATCGATAGCGGTGATGATGCAAGTGTCAAAGTATTAAGTGAAAAATTATGGAGAACGATTCCAGCCGTCCAAGCAGGTAATGTACATACTTTGCCAAAAGACTCAAGTTGGTTATACACTGGTGCAATTGCCAATACGAAAATCGTTGATGATATTGTCAATGCTTTAACAAAATAAAATTTAGTAGAATTCCGCGACAGGGGAGTTGATTTCCGCGAAGTGAGGAGTGAATTCCGCGAAGTGAGGAGGGAATTCCGCGGAAGGAGAGCAGAATTCCGCGAAGTGAGAGGAGAATTCCGCGGAAGGAGATCACGATTCCGCGAAGTGAGGACGGAATTCCGCGGAAGGAGAGCACAATTCCGCGAAGTGAGAACGGATTCCCGCGGAAGGAGAGTTATTTCCGCGAAGTGAGGACGGAATTCCGCGGAAGGAGAGCACGATTCCGCGAAGTGAGGGAGGAATTCCGCGAAAGGAGAGTACAATTCCGCGAAACCAAACAAGACATAGATATGTATAGATTATCACCTCGCTTTCATCTTCAGGATTTACTTGAGAGTTTAGAATTAACCATAACTAAGTTTATTGCAGTAACGATTATTACGATGACATTTTTATTGTGATATAAATTTAAATTAGTACTTTTTGGAAAAAATATAATATAATTGACAAGATTGTTCAAATCTAGAGCTGGTCTGTAAATATTTTCACGTTCATTCCTCAAATAAAAATTTTTTGAACGACGGTTGTATCCCACATAAGAATCCAAGTATAGACATATAAATAAAGGTAGCGGAAAACTACGAGCTTATAAACATTGATAGAATCGTATTTAGTAGTTTCTATTAACCGATAAATAATTATAAAAATTTAAGAAATTCTTAAGTTTCAGCTAAGGTAAAAATTAAGATTTATTTTCTATAATATAAAAAAAAGGAAATTACGAAACCATTTGAACAATTAAAACGTATTGGTATTAATAGAACATTATTGAAGTAGGTGAGGATATGGCATATACCATTTACATAGTATTAACTAAAACAGGTACTTTATTATCGAAGGCAATAGGTATGTACACTGGCAAAGAGATGAATCATGCATCAATTGCCTTTGACGAGGGACTCTTTGATATGTATAGTTTTGGTCGAAGACAGCTTAATAATCCTTTGAGTGGTGGATTTTTACGTGAAAATGCAGAATCTGGACTGTTTGAGTATGCGGATTGTGTTATTTATCGCTGTCGTGTTTCGTCATATCAGTATTTAGAAATGATGAGAATTGTCCGTTATATGTATTGCAATCGTGATCGTTATAAATATAATTTTATCGGGTTATTTGGGGTAATGATGCAAAAAGAAGTGCGCAGAGAACGTGCTTATTTTTGTTCACAGTTTGTGGCGACACTGTTAAAAATAGGTGGTCTAAAAGTTTATCAAAATCCAGCATTGATGACACCCGACTGTATTGCACAGTTGCCTTATTTAGAACAAATCTTTGCAGGGAAGCTGTCTGATTATTTACAAGATGTACGTCAACCTGCCATGTTGTATGGTTAAGCTTTCTAATCGTACGTGCTTGACGTTTTTCTGATATAATAATTGATTAGTATACGAGATGAGATGATAAAAGTGCAACTAGTTGTGGTTGAGGGTGTACCATATGCTTGGCTACATCAGTTACAAGCAATTCATGCACAAGTATTTGATGGTGCGCGCCTTAAGCTTGAAAAACTTGAAGACAAGAAAGAACTTCTATGTATATTAGCAGTGGAAAAAGATGAATTGGTAGGGTTTAAACTAGGTTATCCACACCCTGATGGCGTTTTTTATAGCTGGTTAGGGGGTGTCGATGAAAAGATGCGAGGTCAAGGAATTGCAAGTCAGTTGATGAGACACCAACATGAAAAAGTGCAAGCGCTTGGCTTTAAGAAAGTACGTACATACGGTAGAAACGAGCGGAAAGCAATGCTCATCACAAATATAAAACATGGTTTTGACATTATTTCCACCTTTATAGATGATAAAGGACGTCATAAAATAGTGTTTGAAAAATTATTGAATTAAGGGGTTTATTATGAAGGCATATTTAGCAAATGGATTATTTTCTCTAGGGGATCGTTTAGTCAATGAACGATTAGCGTCGGCAATTCGACAAGCGATACCAGAGATTGAATTATATGTACCGCAGGAGAATGATGCGATTAACGATAAGACAGCGTATGCGGATAGTTTAGCAATTGCAGAAGCTGATTTAGCAATGTTACAAAAGAGCGATGTATTAGTTGCTGTATTAGATGGTGTTGAAATTGACTCTGGTGTTGCAGCTGAAATAGGAGCGTTTGCTATGCTCAACCGTCCAATCGTAGGAGTATTTACAGACGTGCGTCAACAAGGGCGAGAAAATATGATGAAAATAGAAGCACTTATTCGTGATGGGATTGAAAATCAATTTGTCTACCGTAATTTATTTGTCATCGGTTTAATAAAACGTAACGGTGTCATTACTTCCTCTATTAACGATGCCGTATTAGCGGTTCAGGAATTACATCAATAAGGAGGATTGCGAATGCTTTTATCAACAACAGATGTTGTTGCTGGAAAAGTGATTAAAGAAACATTAGGTTTAGTCAAGGGTAATTCTGTTCAATCAAGAAATATTGGTCGCGATATGATAGCGGGGCTCCGTAATATTGTTGGTGGCGAAATGAAAGAATATGCGGAAATGCTCGTTCGCTCAAGAGAAATTGCTACGCATGCTATGGAAGAAGAGGCTAAACGACTAGGTGCAGATGCGATAGTAGCCATTAGATTTTCGACATCATCCGTAATGGATGGCACTTCCGAGGTGTTAGCCTATGGTACTGCAGTAAAATTGAAAATATCATTTTAACAGAGGACTTCAGTCTAAGTGGATTGAAGTCCTTTTAGTTTTAAATATTGATAATAATAACAGATAACTGGTATGTCCGTCTGTGAAGTATATGTTAGAGTGAAATTATTATGGAACTAATTATCCCAGATATATAGAAAATTTGTAGTTAAAAGGACTAATAATGTCCATCTCGTTTTGTATAATAAGAGGGTAACTATGTAGAAAGAGTGGGATATATGGTGGATTCACAACAAAATAAAGGCTATCGTGTCATTTCCATGTTTGACAGATTGATGGATGGCCAAGGGATAAGCAAAAAGCAAGAAGCATTTACACATCAAGTTGGTGAAAAAACCATTCAACGGGATTTAGATCAAATTAGAGCTTATATTGAAAAAGCTAAATTAGATTGTCATTTAGAATATGTGCGAACAGAAAAACTTTATAAGCTGACCAAAACAGGCGAAAATGTTTTATCGAAAGAGCAAGTGCTGGCAATTGTTAAAATACTTATCGAATCACGAGCTCTTTTGAAATCGGAAATGAGCGACATTATCGATAAGCTAATATCAATTGTTGCGGCGGATAAACAAGAATTTATTCATAATATCATTTTAAATGAAAAGCATTTATACGTTGACTTAAATCATAAAAAATCCCTTTTACATTTAATTTGGGTAATTTCAGAAGCAATTCAGAAGAAAAAAATAATTAAAATTGATTATTTACATGAAGGTGAATCAATTCCTTCACAAAAAATATTAAAACCTCTCGGTGTTATTTTCTCAGAATACTATTTTTATTTAATTGCTTATGATAGCAAACATGAGAAGGATTTACCGATTGTCTATCGCATCGACCGTATCCAACATTTTCTGGAGTTAGATAAGAAATTTCAAATTCCTTATTCGGAACGCTTTCAGGAAGGTGAATTTCGCAAAAGAATTCAATTTATGGATGCTGGAGAGCTGATACATATTAAATTTCTGTTTATAGGGCGCTCACCACAGGCGGTTTTAGATCGTTTGCCAACAGCTAAAATAGTATCAAACAAAGCTGGAGAATGCTTATTTGAAGCGGAAGTTTTTGGCCGTGGAATTAAAATGTGGCTGCTTAGTCAGGGTGCGAATATTGAAGTACTAGAGCCACTTGAGCTAAGAGAAGAAATGATTGAAACAATCCAATCTATGCAACAAAATTATCTTTACATGTAAGAAGGAAAACATGATTAAAAAATTATTCCCTTGCCGACTATAGTAAAAAGGGGGAATTACATGTTTTCACTTTCCAATTTTAAATTACTAGTAGAAAAACAGGAAGAAATAGATGCAATATATCAAAATTGTGAAGAATTAAAAAAAACAACGGTTGCACCTAAAATCTCCTCTGAAGTTGATCATTTTTTTGACTGTATTAAAAATCATTTAGAAAGCCAGGGCTTTATGGTAACTGTGACAACCTCAAAGCTAAAAGCTCAATATAAGCAAGCGTTTATTACTATCGACAAGCATTCAAAAGACTTAGAAGAATGCATTTTTATTAATTTAAATAATTATGTAGAAGATCAAGTATCTATTATGCTAGACAATGAAAATGATACGCAACAATCCCAACAAATCAGTACAAATAACCAAGATGACTTTTCATCGGTTATAAATCAAGTAAATGACAAGTTACACCGTGCGAAAAATCTTCAAAATGCTTGTCGAGCCGCGAAGCTTATTTATAAAAATAAACAAAATAAAATTTTTCTATCTGCTCACGAGGCAATCAACTTTTATTTTCACTAATAAAGACAAAAAAATAATAAGAGAATTTATAGCATACGAGAAATACTTAGTATGCTATTTTTATTCCTTTAATTTTTTGTGTATGCTCGGTTATCGTATGTATTTTAAAATTCAAAATAACGGAAGAAGGATTTTTTGCGAATTTTGAAGAATTAAAAGGAGAATAAAGGAGGAGTTACATGTTTCCGAATATAGAGACAGATAGATTACGATTAAGAGAAATAACGTATGAAGATGCAGCAGATCTTTTTCGCTGTTTTTCTAATCATCATGTTACACAACATTATGGAATAGATACATTTACAACAATAGAACAAGCTGAAAAACTAATCGATTCGTTTTCTAAAAGCTTCAAGGAAAAGAGGGGCATTCGATGGGGAATAGAAAGAAAAGAAGCGAAAGGTTTGATTGGAACAATTGGCTTTAATGCTTGGTCACCGAATCATAAGCGGGCAGAAGTTGGTTATGAATTGCATCCTGATTACTGGAGAAAGGGCTATACAAAAGAGGCGATTAACGAAATTTTGTCTTATGGATTTGACGAGATGAAGCTCAATAGGATTGGAGCAATCGTTTTTGTCGAAAATGTGGCATCAAACCAATTGTTAACGACAATGGGCTTTCACAATGAAGGGATTTTAAAAGGATATATGTATCAAGATGGAAAACCACATGATACCTATGTTTACGCAATTTTTAAATAACAGGAAATATTTTGAGTTGAAAAAAGAGCCCAAATTACCACCTTCAAGGATAGCTTGGGCTCTAGTCATCTAATTAGTTTTTTGTTAACGCTAATAGATAGTTGTCTCGAACTGATTCTTCTTGCATTTTGCTATCGACTAACATGGCACCGTACTTCACAGTCGTCATATTGGGATCGACTAAAAATTGAACATTTACTTTAGCATCCTTGTTATTAATAAGACAATCTCCTTTAAATTCCACAACATCTTGTCCCTTTTGTGTTTCAAAATAGAGCCAATAAGGATTTTGGCAAGCGGATACGAAAGCTGCTTCTAAAGTTTGATTACTATTTTCGATTGAATAGTTTTTGACATATGTAATATATTCATTATCTGTTACATCTTTTTGAGGACCGTAAAAATACCAAAACACCCCTAATATGCCGATTGGTATAATCCACAAAATATTACGCTTACTTAATTTCCCCATTTCCCATCCCCCTTTATATCCATATTTTATCATCTCAACACGCTTATTTGCTAGCTCAATATAATTTTTTCTAGGTTAGCCATTTTTCTTGTTGTCCTTACTCAAGTACTTTGCTTTTGCTTGGACTGTAAAATTAATATTAAATAATAAAGAGGAATAGAATGGAAGGACGTAATGAATAAAGGGGATGAAAGCGATTGTCAAATTATGTGCAACATGCTGTATTTGAGCATAGTTTTTGGTTAGAAATATTGAAGGATCACAGTAATTTTATTCATGATTCTTTGTATCCTTCAGAAACTGAGGATATTAATAAAGCAGCTTCTTTTATGCAACAATTTTCTCAGCTACTTGCCTTTGCTAAATCCATCAATTCACCAGACGTATCAATATCTTTTTCAGTCAGTATTGCTGAGACCGTTGAGCAATTTAAACAGTTTAAATTTTCTATACTTAGACGACAGTTATCAGGCGATATTGGTATTCATCTAGCACCTACATTTGTAAATCATATGGTCAATGAATTAGAAGAATATCAAAATGTTCTTAGCTATCTAAAAAAAGGTGAAGTCCCTCCAATCTTTCATGAACTACATCATCACTTGCTCTGGCTTTTAGATGCATCAGGCCATGCTGGTACTATCAATGATGAGTTAGATGGGGTTGAAAAAAGGCTAAAAGAAAAGAGTCATATGTTCACCAAACATTTTGAACATTTTTATTTAAAGGCTGTGGAATTAACGGGCTATTTGCGTTCTAACGTAACTTCATTCCCAGCTTTAACACGTTTTAATAGAGATGTAGAAATAGAAATGACGTTATTTAAAACATTTTTACGAGAGTTAGAGGAAATGGAGATAGGTGCTGAAGTATTAGGAACATTTACAGCATTAATGGCTGATCATATGTGGAGGGAAGAACAATATTATTTAGCAAAGTTAGCACAATCAGTGAAGGATGAATAAAACATATAGCAAGTAATGAAAAAAACCATCTCAAATGAGATGGAGAGCTTTTCTATATAGCAACCTATAAAAGTATAACTCATGCATTCAAAGCACGATGAACAAAATATTTCGCATGCTCTGCGTCTTTTTTCTTAACAGAAACAATATAGTGTTTTTCATATTTACTGTTCATTCCGAAACTACCGAAGTTCCCTCTCCTTGTACCAGATCCTATCCACTGTGTTGAAGAATCAATGACTTTATAGGTAAATTTGATGCCTTCGCTGTTTAAAATGGCTCTTATCTTCGATAATTCTTCCATGGAGTATCCAATATATACTTCTTCTTTAGTAAAGAAAAACATATCCATCCCTCCTTTTATAATACTACCATATGTTGCCGCTACCAGATAAGTTGACATTTAGTATTTAACTGAATGGTATTTCTAGTATGAAGACATTAGATATTTCAATTTGTTTAAAGTAAAATAGTGGTATGGTATTTTATTGACTCAACTAATTTAATTAGTTGAGTTTTCCGTTTTTATAAAAACGCTATTCAAATATTTAAAAGAAGATGTGATCACTTAATGGGTAAAATTGCTATATTAGCTGAAAAGCCATCGCAGGCAAGAGCATATGCAGAAGCATTTAAAATTAAACATAAAGAGAAAACGTATATTGAGTTGGAGCCATGTGCTACATTTCCCGAGGGAGCAGTAATTAGTTGGGGAATTGGACATCTCGTCGAATTAAAGGAACCTAAAGAATATAAAAAGGAATGGGAGAAGTGGTCATTAGATTCGCTGCCGATTATTCTTGAAAAATATGAAGATAAAGTTGTTAGTAATATGTATGCACAGTTTAATGCGATTAAAAAAATCTTCCACGATCCTCAAGTGACAATGATTTATAATGGTTGCGATGCGGAACGTGAAGGTTCAAATATTTTTTATTCCATTTATAAAATGACGAAAGTAAAAAAGCCTGTCAAGCGTTTATGGATTAACTCTTTAGAGGTCGATGAAATTCGAAAAGGTTTTCAAAATATGCAAACGAATGAACGAGATTTGCTCATGTACCAAGAAGCGAAAACACGTCAAATTAGCGATTGGCTTGTTGGGATGAACTGTAGTCGTTTATATACACTATTGCTGCAAAAGAAAGGGTTTAATGGCAGCATTTCAATTGGGCGCGTGCAATCGCCTACAGTATATTTAATTTATAAAAGATTACAAGAAATCGAGAATTTTAAACCTGAGAACTTTTATGAAGTTGAAGGTCTATTTAAAGCCCAAAATGGCATGTATAAAGGGAAAGCAAAAATTAAATCAAAAGCGAGAGAAGAAGTAGAGCAATTATTGATGCATCACGGAATTCAGCCAATGGATAGTGGTCAAATTACGAATGTCTCCAATAAGACAAAGCGAATCCAGCCACCTAAATTGCATGCGTTATCCACTTTGCAAGCAACAGCAAATAAACGTTGGAAATATAGTCCTGCGCACGTGCTGAAGCTCACACAGTCGCTGTATGAGAAGAAGCTAGTTTCTTATCCTCGTACAGATTCGCAACTTATTACGCATAATGAATACGATTATTTAAAAGATTCCTTACAAAAATACCAACAACTTATTCAACAGTCATTTGCACCTGTTGTCAGAGCCCAAAATAAACGCTATGTTGACAGTTCTAATGTAGGGGAACACTATGCCATAATTCCAACAAAAAAGATCCCAACAGAAAAAGCGTTGCAATCGATGGGGGTCGATGAAAGAAATATTTATTTTGAAATTTTAAATACGACGCTTGCGATGTTTCATCAAGATTATGAATATGATGAAAAAACGATTTTAACAAATGTGAAAAATTTAGAATTTAAATCGGTAGGGAAAACGGAGCTTGTGAAAGGCTGGAAAACGCTTTTTTCTGCGGATAAGGAGCCTCAAAACCGTGAGGAGGCACTACCTGTTGTGACCCAAGGCGAAATAGTACAAAGCAAAGTCGATATTATTGAAGGCACGACAACGCCACCAAAGCCCTATACGGAAGGGCAGTTAATTACCATGATGAAAACATGTGGTAAATCGGTTGAAGATGAGACAGAAATTGAAATTTTAAATTCTGTTGAAGGTATTGGAACAGAGGCAACTCGAAGTGGTATTATCGAGACGATTAAAAAGCATGGATTTATCGAGGTAAAGAAAAATATTGTAAGCATCACACCTAAAGGAGAATTGCTATGCAGAGCGATTGAAGGAACTTTGCTTTCTAGTCCTTCGATGACAGCTAAATGGGAGATTTATTTGAAAAAAATAGGGCGTGGTGAAGGGTCAGCGAAACATTTTATCGATAACATTGGCAAATTTATTCATCAACTAATCGCTGAAGTGCCGAATAAAATTAACACGTTAACGATTGAAGCGGAGCAATTTGTAAAGCCAGTTGCGAAAGATATCGTTACATGTCCAACATGCAAAGTCGGCAAAATCGGTTTACGAAAAAAATTTTATGGCTGCTCAGCGTATAAAAATGGTTGTAAACAAACATTCCCAGAAAGATTATTAGGAAAAAAACTTACGGAAAAAACGATTAGAGATTTATGTACTAGTGGGAAAACTGCCGAAATTAAGGGGTTTAAAGCGAAGAGTGGAAAACAGTTTAGTGCTGCATTGCGTTTTGTTGATGGCAAAATTGAATTTGACTTTAATGCAAAAAATAATGAAAACTAGTTGCACAAAGTCATCAATTCGGCACAAAATAAGTTTAAATATTTGACAAAAAAATCTTTTTATGCTATAATTTACATTTATAAATCAAGGTGATAGAATAAGATTCTCCTGGCCAGGGGAATCTTTTTTTATTGGAGTGTTTACTGTGAAAAATAATGAATCAAGTCTAACTTCTCTAGTTGCTGCATTTAGTCGAGCGTATCATGCAAAAGAAGATCGTCCAATTATTTTCAATGATTACATCGCGCAAGATTTCCTATTAGCGGAAGAATATAAAGCTATATCAACCAATATGGCGAATGGCATTGCTTTTTTTAGTTCAGATATGGCCGAAAAGCTAAAAAATCAACATGAAGCAATATTAAAATGGGTCACACAAATTCAACTATCACCAACACCACTTGCGAGAGCCGCATACGCAGAAAATGTTGTGTTGCATGAATGCCAACTTGGGGCGGAGCAATATATCATTTTAGGTGCAGGTTTAGATACGTTTGCTTGGCGGCACGATACACTGACAAATATAACTATATTTGAAGTAGATCACCCATCTACTCAACGTTTTAAAATAGAACGTTTACAACAAGCAGGGCATACGATCCCTCCACATTTGAATTTTGTAGCAATGGATTTCATGAAGGAATTATCACTCGATAAGTTAGTTGCAGCAGGGTTTGAGTTATCGAAGAAAACGGTTATTACGCTGCTTGGCGTTTCGTACTATTTAACAAAAGAAGTGTTTCAGCAATTGCTAAGATTGTTTTTTAAAGACTTGCCTAAAGGTAGTTCCATTATTTTTGATTTTGCCGATGAGCGATTGTTTACAGAGGCTGGTATTTTTAATCGTGTACAAAACATGCTACAGATGGCTAAAGCCTCAGGAGAACAAATGAGTTACGCATCATCCCTAGTAGATTTAGAGCGATTACTGTCAAATGAACAATTGTTAGTTTATGAACACTTATCACCTCAAGAAATTCAAAATCAATATTTTGCTAATCGAAATGATAACTTACAAGCGTTTGAAACGATTCACTATTTACATGCAGTAAAAAACTAATTTCCACTTTATCGTTCCAATAATAGAGAAACAATTACAAGTAAGGACTCATAAAAGAAAGCGTTTCCTTCTTTAATAGAAGAAAGACTGGGACGAATTTTCTAATGCTGTGAAAGATAAATAGAAGACTACTCATAAGAAGAATAAAAGCTAACGCGCACCGTTAAAAATGCCATCCTTAGTAAGGGTGGCATTTTGCGATTTTTACAGCCCATTCTTTATCAAAAAACACAGACATAATGATTTTTGCCGCATATCATAATGGGGATAAGTATTTCTCCATTGCATACAAGGAATTAGGTGCAGTTAGCTAATTAAAGGGAGCAAGCTGTGGCATGCTATTCGAAGAAGATGACGAGTAGAAGTTTGCAGAGGCTTATACAACATTGATCGTTTTGAACATATAGCTGAATTAAGCTAGTTCAAACGAAATTTTTTATGATTATGTAATATATACGAAAAAAATTAATAAAAACCTTAACTATTTCATATGAAATCCGTATAATAAATCAAACAGTGCGAAAATTGTCCATTTTTCTATTGATAAATTGCGTGAATTTTTTAAATTGTATTGACGTAGAGAACGATAATTTGTACACTGTGTACATTCAATTGTTTTTTGGAGGAATACATTATTTTAAAAGGTTAGGATTTGATAGATATGATCGTATGTAAATTTGGTGGAACATCTGTAGCAAGTGCAGAACAAATTCAAAAAGTAGCAAACATTGTAAAATCTAATCCGGCGCGCAAAATCGTAGCCGTTTCAGCACCAGGAAAACGTTCTGGTGATGATATAAAAGTAACTGATTTATTAATTGATTTAGCAAATGCGGCACTAAAAAATGAAAATACAGAAGAAAAAGTTCAAACAGTAGTGAACCGTTTCAAGTCTATAACTGATGGATTGCAGCTGGATAATACAATTTGTGACGTAATTGCTGAAGACCTACGTGAACGTGTGCTTGGTGATACTTCAAATGAAGAATTATTTATTGATAGCTTAAAAGCAGCTGGAGAAGATAACAACGCCAAGCTTATCGCTGCATATTTTAACTCTATCGGTATGCCTGCACGTTATGTAAGTCCAAAAGAAGGTTTGGTTGTCAATGATCTACCTGAGCGTACGTTCGCATTACCTGAAGCATATTCAAATTTAGCGCCTTTAAAAGATACAAAAGAAATTATTGTTTTCCCAGGTTTCTTCGGTTACACTAAAGCGGGCATATTGCGTACGTTTGATCGCGGTGGCTCGGATATTACAGGCTCTATTTTAGCAGCAGCTGTTGAAGCGGAGCTTTATGAAAACTTTACGGATGTAGATTGTGTATTTTCTGCGAATCCGAAAGTCGTGAATGATCCAGTTGAAATTAAAGAAATTACGTATCGCGAAATGCGCGAATTATCCTATGCAGGCTTTTCTGTTTTCCATGATGAAGCACTAATGCCTGTTTATAAGATTGGGGTGCCAGTTAACATAAAAAATACAAATAATCCATCAGCCCCAGGTACTCGAATTGTACCGAGTCGTCCTGCTACAGGTCGCCCGGTAACAGGTATCTCGGCAGACAGTGGCTTTTCAACGTTATATGTGTCTAAATATTTAATGAACCGTGAAGTAGGGTTCGGTCGTAAGCTTCTACAAATTTTAGAAGATGAGAATATTTCTTATGAGCATACGCCATCTGGTTTAGATGATATTTCAGTAATTATGCGATCTAATCAACTAACACCAGAAAATGAAGCGCGTATACTGACGCGTGTGAAAAATGAATTGCAAGCGGATGATGTTCAAATGCGTCATGGTTTCTCTATGATTGTTATTGTTGGAGAAGGTATGCGTAATAACACAGGTCTTGCAGCACGGGCTGCAACAGCCATTTCAAAAACTGGAGCAAATATTGAAATGATTAACCAAGGTTCGTCTGAAGTTAGTCTTGTATTCGGTGTGCTTCAAGAATTTGAAAACCGTATTTTACAAGCGCTATATGGAGAATTTTTTGCACAAGTGCAAGCATGAGTGGATAATATACGATAGTTTTATTAAAAACCATTTTTAAAATTATCTAACATAAAAAGGAGCTGTCTCCCTTAGCTATGAGTTTATAGCTTAGGAGGCAGCTTTTTCATTTTTTTATTGTAATTTTCACGATGGATGATTTTTCTAACAATACTATAAGGAATAGAGTTTTCTTTTATGCAGTAATGCTGTAAAATCGATTGCGTACATAGATAGGAGGGCATAGATTTGAAAAGTTTTTCAATGGGAATGATATTATCTGTAATTGGGATTTTATTTGTTTGTTTAACAATTATGGACATATTACCAGCATCGACGAAATCGATGAAAGTTGTTTTTGTTGGTATTGGTTGGGTCTTTATTATTGCAGGATCAATTATTCGATTTAAAAATTTAAAACAAAAGCAATAAGAAAAATATCATGAAAATGAATGTTGTAAACGACAAAGTTATGATACAATTTTTAAGAAAATAAATATATTCAGTACGATGAAGTTGCGCTTCTGTACTATACGAAAAATTCAGAAGGTTCAAATTTGCAGTGTATTCATAATTTAAGAATGAACAGTACAAATTCTTCTTAGTAAGAATTTGTTTTTTTATTTGTAGTAAGGTTTTTACATGCGAGCTCCATAAAAAGATAAATGAGTGATTCTAGTAAAGATTATAGGAGGTGAGTAGATGACAATCGTTCGTAAAGAGGATATAAAAATAATGGATCAGTATGTTGCTTTTCAAACAGCGACGCCGATGAAAGTTGTATCATCAGCAATGCATAATCCTGGTTTTGGTTATTATACACATCTGCTAAATCGTTCTGTGCCTAAAACATATGATGAACGTAAACCACACCAGGAGTTACGTTCTTTTTTGCAATTAGAGGGCTACCCTATTAGCAATACGGTTGCCATGATGACAGCAGTTAATGCATGTTTTGCAATTATTCGTGAATTTACATATGAAGGTATTCATCTTGTCGTAATGATTACAGCGGGATTAGGAAATGCAGTCGATATTACACGTGCATTCCATCGTCAAGAGCAGTATCACGCAGGAACTATTAATACATGGGTACTGATCAATGGAAAACTATCGGATGAGGCATTATTTCAAGCGATGATTTCAACAACAGAGGCAAAAGTGAAGGCACTTATAGATGAAAATATAGTAGACCCTACAACGGGTACACAAGCAACTGGCACATCGACGGATAGTTTACTCATTGCATCAACAGAAGAGGGCGATTTCCATCAATACGCAGGTCCTATAACAATGTTAGGGAAAATAATTGGCCATGGTGTTTATGAAACGATGCGAGAGGCCATTCAAAAATATCAACAAGATAAGGAGGCGAATCCTCAATGATTTTATTAATGATTGCCTGTATTATTGGCTTACTATTTGATCTAGTTGTCGGGGACCCTCCTAAAATGCCACATCCTGTACGCTGGATTGGTAAACTAATTCAAGCACAAACCACGTTATGGAACAAGGGTAAAATGCGCAAAGTGCGTGGCATGGTAATGGCGCTTGCTGTTGTTGGTACGACGATGTTTGTAGTAACGATTATTTTAATAGTCAGTTATCAAGTAAGCATCGTGTTTGGTATTCTAGTAGAAGGAATACTAATAGGTATTGGATTGGCTCAACGCAGCTTAAAGGAAGCAGCTTTAGCTGTTTATGACCCTCTCGTAAAAGGGGATTTTGCAGAAGCGCGTGTAAAGTTATCGTGGATTGTCGGACGAGATACCGAACGACTTGATGAGGATGAAATTGTTCGTGGCGTTGTTGAAACGGTGTCTGAAAATACAAGTGATGGTGTAACTGCACCACTTTTTTATGCGTTTTTATTTGGTGCCATTGGCTTATGGGGTTATAAGGCAGTCAATACGTTGGACTCGATGATTGGCTATAAAAATGAAAAATATAAAGACTTTGGAATGTTCGCAGCGAAGCTTGATGATGTCCTGAATTTTATTCCAAGTCGTTTAACGGGATTATTAATGGTACTTGGAACAAAAAATGAAACTTCTGTAACGCTTGGCAAACGTTTAAAACGTTGGGCACAGGATGCGAAAAAACATCCAAGTCCAAACAGTGGTTATTTGGAAGCAGCAACAGCCGTTCAGCTAGGTGTTCAACTAGGTGGGAAAAATACATATCAAGGAGTTGCTTCATACAGGGCGACTATGGGTGAAAAGTACGTACCGTTAACGAAGGAGCATATTGCAACTTCTATTATTCATATGCGTGTAGCTACAGTGCTCTTTACGCTCGTTATGTTAGCAATGGAGGTGTTCATTTTTGCAATTACCTAATCATGGAGCAAATCCGCAAAATGTCTATCATCAGCTTGGGCTAACGATGCCTACAGAGGTTTATGATTATAGTGAAAATGTAAATGCTGCAGGGCCTCCTGCATTTGTTGAGGCACGTTGGCGAACTTTTTATCCATTAATTCAGCGTTATCCAGATCCAGATGGAGAGCCCTTTTTAACAAAGGTGGCACAATTCCATCACATTGAAAAAGATTTTATCGTCTTAGGAAATGGGGCGTCCGAATTATTTAGCGTTTTAGCAAGACGTTATGCCAACAAACGTGTGATAGTTGTGCATCCAACATTTTCTGAATACGAACGAACATTAAAGGCAGCGGGAGCAGACGTTGTGTCGGTTGTAGTCGATGATTTTATTCACTATACATTACCGATGGAGCTTCTTTATCAAGAAATGGTTATTGCAGATGCATTATATATTTGTACGCCTAATAATCCAACAGGTGTATTACCGAAGAAAGAGGACCTGCTGCGCTTAATAGCATATGGAGCGGAAGTAGATTGTGAGCTCGTTTTTGATGAGGCATTTATCGACTGGGTCAATGAAGCCTATTCGTTGATTGGCTTTGTTGCTAATAATGGACATGTAATTGTCGTTCGGTCGATGACGAAAATGTATGCGATTCCTGGATTAAGACTAGGTTATTTAATAGCGAGCAAGACCATTGTTTGTGAGTTAAAAGCCATGCTGTCTCACTGGAATCTCAATGCATTTGCACTCGTTATTGGTGCAGGTTGTCTGGACGAGCATGAATACTGTCAGCAAGCCATTAGCTATGCAACGAAACAAAGGGAAAGGTTACAGCAGTTTTTAATAGAAAATGGGTGTTTGGTAACGAATAGTGTTACGAATTATGTTTGCTTTTCATTGCCCGAAAGTATGCAAGCTGATACATTTTTCAGCTATTGTTTAGCTGAAGGGGTAGTCCTGCGACATACAAAAAATTTTAAGGGCTTAAACGGGGAATGGTTCCGAATTGGAATAAAGGATGTAACAGCGATGACCTATTTACAAAACTGTTTACAAGCGTGGTTTAAAGCAAATAAGGGGTGAGAAAAGTGACGACTTTTTATATAGTTCGACATGGGGAAACAGTATGGAATAAGGAGCAACGATTACAAGGGTGGTTAGATTCACCTTTGTCAGAAATGGGCATTTTACATGCCCAAAAACTTGCAGAACATTTAATCGATATTCCGTTTACAGTTGCTTATAGTAGCACTAGTGAACGTGCAAGAGAAACAGCTCGCTATTTAACAGCTGGTCGAGAACTTGCAATGCACTATGAGGACGATTTACGTGAAATTTTTTTAGGGGATTGGCAAGGGAAAACTGTTGAGGACATTATGGCAACAAATCGATTTGACTACGAGCTCTATACAAATTATCCAGCACAATTCGTCGCAACGCATACGGAAAGCTTTGGTGCAGTGACAGAACGCGCCATGTATACGTTAAAAAATATTGCAAAAATTTATCCACATGAACATATTTTAATTGTGTCCCATGCAGTTACAATTAAATGCATTATTAATGCAATATTAGGGCGTGGTATTGATCAGCTATGGTCAGCACCATACATCGAAGGAACTAGCGTAACAATCATAGATCGATTAGAAGAAAGTTGGCACATCGAGGAAATAGGCAGTACACAACATTTACAATAGAGAGGTGAGAACAGTGCCGCTAATTTTTATTTCAGGTGGTGTCCGCAGTGGCAAGTCTCACTTTGCCGAGAAAGCAGCTGTTTTGCACTATCAACATAATAACTCAATCCATAAACGACTTATTTATATAGCTTCAGGTGTGGCAATGGACGTTGAAATGGAAAAACGCATAGTTCGCCACCAGTCTGATCGGCTAAAACAAGCGATTGCGTGGCATACGATTGAAGCACCTTATCAAATACAGAATGTTTTCGATAACTTAGTTGAGGACGATGTCGTACTATGGGACTGTGTAACGACTTGGCTGACAAATGCCTTTTATGAGGGGTTTGATCGAGGCACACCTTGTGTGGAGAAGCCTGGTTGTTTAGAGGAAAAGCTGAGGAATATGAAAAGTTCAGTGCAAACGTTACTTGACAAAAAGGTGACGCTTTTTGTCGTTTCTAATGAGCTTTTTGATGAACCGCCATATGAAAACGAAGAGGTCGAATTGTACAGGCAAATGCTCGGTACATTACATCAATGGTTCGTTTCTGTCGCGTACGAGGCATATGAGATTAATTATGGTATCGTTAAGAAATGGAAATAAGTGAGCAATGAATTAGATGTTTAGCAACTAACTTAGTGTTGTGTGCAAGAAAATTGAAGATAACTTACAAGAAAGAAGGCAAGGCAATGAAAACTATTTGGCATAGCATATTGCTCGCATTTCAATTTTTTACGGTTTTGCCTGTACATAAAGAGATTCCTCTATCTAAAAAAACAATTATGGGGATGTTCGCCTTTTTACCGTGGATTGGTGCACTTATGGGTGCTGTCGTTGCAGCGATAATCTTTAGTTTATCAGAATGGACATCGAGCAGTGAACTTTTATTAACATTTATGATTGTTGGGCTGTTCGCGTTTTTTACAGGCGGCTTGCATTTAGATGGCTTTATCGATATGGGAGATGCTTATTTTTCGTATCGAGATCGCGAGAAGCGTCTTGAAATTTTAGATGATCCTCGTGTTGGAGCATTCGGTGTTTTATCTGTCTTATTTTTAGTACTAGGGAAATTTGTTGTGCTTCATGAACTTTTTGTACAGAACAAACTAGCCTTGTGGATGCTTGTTTTTATTCCTTTATTGACACGGGTAGGGATGAGCTTTTATTTTCTATCTTTACAATGCTCGAAGGAAAAAGGACTTGCCTATTTTTTTAAAACACAACTAAACCATCGTGTTTTAGCTTGTTTTATGATAATGACACTATTACTTGCTAGTTGTGGCGTATTTTATGTAATAGGCTTTTCAAGCTTGCCATTCGTGCTTATTACAGTACTTGTCGCTGCCTTTTTATTATTTCGTCAGTTTACAGTACGCAATTTCGGTGGGGTATCAGGAGATTTACTGGGAGCATCCATTGAAGGAATGGAGGTAGTATTATGGGTGACATTGTTACTGTTCGCTTAATGAGACATGCGCCAACTAAAGAAAATCTAGAGAAGCGATATATTGGCTGGACAGATTCCCCATTAGCAAATGCTACGACGCTTCCTATACTCAATGATGGTGTAAAAAAGGTATATGGCAGTGACTTACGTCGGTGTCAAGAAACGGCATCTTGTTATTTTCCAAACGCTCGCTATATTGCAGATGCGAGATTTCGGGAGTCTAATTTCGGTGATTTTGAATGTAAAACATATGATGAATTAAAGTCGGACATACGTTACTGTACATGGCTAGATAACCCGACTGTTATATCACCACCAAACGGAGAACCGTTTGATTTATTTTGTAATCGGGTGATTGCGGGGTTTTTGGCATTACCAAAAGATAATGACGATTATTATCTCGTCGTGCACGGTGGAGTTGTACGAGCGTTACTTGTAGCATTTGCACCACAACAAAAGCCTTTCTGGTCATATCAAGTACCACATGATCGAATGTATACATTAACGTTTTCTAGAGCGGCTTGGAAGGAGGGCGCGAGATGCATATCTTTATCGGAGGAGCCTATAATGGAAAAACCGCCTATGTAACACAGTTGCTTAAGGAGCAAAAAATAGCAGTGATAGATGGTTTTATACCAGAGGTTGCACCTACTTGTGATGCACTGATTATTAAAAATCTTGAACAATGGCTCATTAAGCAAAATCTTGAGGAGGATGAGGTGATTGTCGAAAATATTTTGGCAAACCTTAAAACTCTTGAAGAAAGCTGTCCTTTGTATATTATTGTTACCGATATGGGGCGTGGCGTTGTGCCAATGGAAAAACAGGTACGACTATTGCGAGACACTTGTGGTCGTTTGTATCAGGCGTTATTTGCAGAAGCAAGTCAAGTTAACCGTATTTGGTATGGCATTGCAGAACGTATAAAATAATTAAAAGATTAGATACAATTCCCGAGAGGGGCATTCACTATTTTTAGAAAAGAGGAAATGGAATGGATCGACAAAAATTAATGAGTATAACACTCACAGCGATGGTAGCGGCGATTTGTGCTGTTGGTGCAGTCATTAAAATCCCATCAATCGTATCATCGGCTGCATTAGACTCAGCGCCAGCATTTTTGAGTGTAGTGTTTTTGTCACCTGCTCTAGCAGGGACAGCGGGGTTCATCGGACATATTATTACAGCGATGACTTCTGGGTTTCCATATGGACCTTTGCATATTATTATTGCCGCTGAAATGTTTCTTGTCGTTTGGATATTTGGTGTTATGCACAAACGAGGCATGCATTTTTGGAAATGGCCAGTAGCACTTTTTCTAAATGGTGTCATTGCGCCAATTCCTTTTTATTTCATTATTAGCCCAGCATTTTTCTGGGGTTCGTTAGCTAGTATTTTCATGGCAACAGTCATTAATCTTGTTATTGTCGCTGTTGTCATGCCTATTCTCTCGAAAGTGTTTGTCCGTAAGGAGGGGCGAGTGAATTGAGAAATGCAGTAAAAGTAGGGGAACTTATTGCCACAACGGACAATGCAGCAGCAATTGGTGAAAAATCACAAGATATCGTCTTTGCATCTGACAAGTTAACAGCTTATTTAACAGCGCGTGTTACATTTTTAGAGCAACTTGCAGCAGGAGCGATACCTATGCATATAATTCTTGCTAACTTTTCGGGCGATGCATCATGGACACGCTATGTCGCGGGAATCGAACAAGTTTTTGAAGAAGTAGGGCTACTTTGTCCTCCGATAGCTGGTAGTTCAGAATCGAACATGCCAACATTGCAATCGGGATTATCGATCACAATGCTAGGTCAGGTACATCAAAAAATACCTGTTCAATGTGAAAAACTGATGTGGTACACGTATGGACTACCACTTGTCGGTAAAGAAGTGCTTGAACAACCTGAAGATGTTGCGCAGCTCCAGCCAATATTTCATGCATGGCGGGAAGAAATTGTACAGCAAGTTTGGCCAGTAGGCTCGCAAGGACTACAAGCAGAATTTTCACGACTTTTCGGTCATTCCGAAGTAAAAACTTCGTTGGATATTGAGAAATCAGCTGGACCTTGTGCTGTAATATTATTAGGCATACATCCAGAAAAAGAGCATTTGGCACAAAAATTGTTTACTCGAAATTTCGAAAAGTGCCAGTCACTAAAACGATTCTGAAAATTCGTAAATTGTAAAGCCGCAACCCGCAGAAGAAGCGAGGGTTGCGGCATAATTTTATGCGTACAGTAAGTAGGTCTTCACGCTACAATAAGCCAATTTGAGTTACTATGATACAAAAAATTTTTTAAGTTCTACGCATATAAGCACGGACCGTAATTGGTGCGAAAATTGCTACAATAACTGCAGCTCCGATAAGAGACGCACTTAAATCCCAACCGACAGTGCCACCATTAGTTAGTTCTCTGACAGCAGTGACTAGATGAGAAATAGGATTGATCTTCACAAACCATTGCAAGAAGTTTGGTAATGTTTCAGCTGGTACAAAAGCGTTGGACAAAAACGTCAGCGGAAACAATACGAGCATTGAAATTCCCTGTACACTTGAAGCAGTTCGTGCAATGACACCAAAGAAGGCAAAAATCCAACTCATAGCCCAAGCACAAACGATGACAAGAAGACCTGCTAGCACAACAAAACCTAAACCACCTTCTGGGCGATATCCCATGATATAACCCATCGAAAACGTTAAGACAGTTGCAATTGTATATCGAATCGTATCAGCTAGTAACGCACCAGCCAATGGGGCAATACGTGCAATCGGTAAAGATTTAAACCTGTCAAAAACCCCTTTATCCATATCTTCACGTAATTGAACACCAGTAACGATTGAGGTCGTAATAACTGTTTGCACTAAAATGCCAGGAATAATAACTGGTAAATAACTTTGAACGTCACCAGAGATGGCACCACCAAAAATATACGTAAACATTAAAGTGAAAATAATCGGCTGTAATGTTACATCAAATAATTGTTCAGGTGTGCGTCTAATTTTCAAAATGCCGCGATAAGCCATTGTTAATGAATTATTTAGTGATTGACGTAAGCTCGTTCTGTTAAGCAGCTGGCGTACGCCATGTTGTTTTATCATTGAATTTTTCATCGTTTTGCACCACCTACCTCATTAGCCTCTGAAAAAGTATTGTCCTGTACACCATGACCAGTAATCGTTAGAAATACCTCATCTAATGTTGGCTTTTGCACACTCATCTCGTCTAATAAGATTCCTTTTTGTCTAAGGGCAATAAGTAAATCTGTAATGAGGTCCGCGTTCGTCATTGGGGCGGTTATCTTTCCTATACTAGAAGTCATCGTTGAAGGAACTTTAAGTACATGTTCAATTATTTGACGAGCATCACTAATATCGTTTGGATTTTGAATGCTTAAATGCAGTGTTGAAGTACCGACTGATGCTTTTAGTTCATCGACTGTTCCTTCAGCAACTACTCGACCATGATCAATAACAGCTATTCTGTCTGCCAATTCATCGGCTTCTTGAAGGTACTGGGTTGTTAAAAGTACGGTTGAGCCCATATCTACCAATCGACGAATAGTATCCCACATTTGATTACGTGTTCGTGGATCTAATCCCGTTGTCGGTTCATCTAAGAAAATTAATGGAGGCTGAGCGATGAGACTTGCTGCTAAATCTAATCTTCGTCGCATACCTCCAGAGAAATTTTTCAATGGACGTTTTGCAGCATCTGTTAAACCAAATTCTTCTAACAGTTCAGCAGCTTTCCTCCGTGCATCAGCACGCCCTAGTCCGAGTAGTCGAGAGAAAATAATTAAATTTTCTGTAGCACTAAGCGACTCATCTACTGAAGCATATTGACCTGTCACCCCGATCAATTGACGAACAATATGTGGTTCCTTCACCACATCATAGCCGAAGATGCGTGTTGTACCAGCATCCGCGCGTAAAAGGGTTGCCAGCATTCTAATTGTTGTTGTTTTGCCTGCGCCATTTGGACCAAGCACACCGTATATACTGCCAGCACGGACGTTTAAATCTACACTGTCAACAGCCCGATGATCGCCAAAATTTTTAACTAAACCTTTTGCTTCGATGGCCCATTCTGGGTTGCGCAATATTCCTGCTCTGTTGTTCATTTCTTCCAAAATTATTCCTCCTTCATAAAGTCACAGTAAGTTTTGCATAGTAATGAACTTTCATAGAAATGCCCTTCTTTTTTCTTCAAAAAATTATTCATAAACGGATAATACACTAAGTTTATGAACTGAATATTAACTGAAAAAGGATATTGAAGATGATTATTTTTTGTCATTTTGTTAATTCAGGAAACGATGTAAAAAAGGGGGTAACGTTTATTAAGCAGAGGTATATATTACGTGACTCGAAAAATTATGTGCCAATTGGGAATGATTTTCAGTTATAATGAATAGCGAATGTGATTTCCAAGGAACGGAGACGAAAGAATGCAGGCAGTTAGACAGTTAGGGCGCTTTTTAGGGCCTTATAAATTTTTTACGCTTATTGCACCCCTTTTAATGGTGCTTGAGGTAACGATGGATTTAATCCAGCCAACTATTATGCAACATATGATTGATACAGGGATTGCGAATAATGACAATCCATATGTATTTAAAATGTTTATTTTCATGCTTATAAGTGCTGTACTTGGATTAGTAGGGGGGCTGGGGTGCTCTATTTATAGCTCAAAGGCAGCCATTCATTTTGCCTCTGATATACGTCAGTCTTTATATGAGAAAATGATGACCTATTCGGCAAAAGAACGGGATGCGTTTACTACTGGCAAGCTGATTACAATTTTAACAAGTGATGTGGAAAGTATTCAGCGTGCGTTTATGATGACGCTTCGTATTTTTGTACGTGGACCATTGTTATTTATTGGTGCGGTTGTCATCGTGTTTGTAACGGCACGCGAGTTATTTTCAATATTGCTTGTAATTGTACCAATCTTAATTATCGCAATGTATTTTTTCACTAAGTATTCTGGAGTTTTATATCGTAAAGTACAGGAGGCAATTGACGGGGTTAATACGAAGCTGCAGGAGAATTTAGCAGGAATTCGTGTTGTAAAGGCTTTTTGTCGTGAAAAACATCAAGTAGAGCAATTCGGAGATCTAAATGATGCACTTACAAAACGTTTTATTACGGCTGAACAAATTGTAGGTGTGCTCGTACCGTTTACAATGTTTGTAGTGAACCTCGGAATTGTTGCAGCACTTTGGCTTGGTGCTATTAAAGTTGAAGCAGGCACATTGCAAGTTGGTGTAATTCTCGCTTTTATTAACTATTTAACAATTATTTTAAATGGGCTAATGTCTTCCAGTATGGTGTTAATGCAAATTGCTCGTGCACTTCCATCTGGCGAGCGTATTGTTGATGTTCTGAACAAGGAAGTAGCAGTGCAAGAAGCAGCACAGCCAATTACTTCGTCTATTCAAGGAACAATCGAATTTCAAAATGTAAGCTATCGTTATTATGAAACGTCAGAAGATGTATTAAAAAATATAACGTTTTCGGTGAAGGCAGGGCAAACCGTTGGACTCATTGGTAAAACGGGTAGTGGTAAATCGACCCTTGTAAAGCTATTACCACGTCTATTTGATCCGACTAGTGGTAGCATTCTGCTTGATGGTAAACCGCTAAATCAATATGCATTGACCACATTACGTGAACATATTGGTTTTACCTCTCAAAAAGCGCTACTCTTTTCTGGCTCAATTGAAAAAAATATTCGTCTCGGTAAGGAAGCAGCGACACAAGAACAATTAAATCAGGCTCTCGAAGGGGCATGTGCATCTGAATTTGTTGAGAAGCTTGAACGAGGGCTAGCGCATGAACTATCACAGGGCGCAACGAATTTATCTGGCGGCCAGAAGCAACGGTTAGCCCTTACACGCGCATTTGTAAGACAGCCAGCTATATTAGTTTTGGACGATACCACATCTGCTCTTGATAGCGCTTCTGAAAAGCATGTGCAGCAGGCGATAAGCGAGCATTTTCAAGAAACGACAACATTTATCGTCGCGTCGAAAATTACTTCCATCCAACAGGCAGATCTTATTTTAGTGTTAGAGGATGGCGAAATTGTTGGTCAAGGTACGCATCAACAATTATTACAAAGTAACCAACCATACCAAGCAATCTACGCTTCACAGCAAAAGGCTGGTGAACAACAATGAGTCAAAATCAACCAAAGCAAATGAATTTTGGACGTGGGCCACGTATGGGTGGACCTGCTGAAAAGGCCAAAAACCAAAAAACAACAATTTTACGTGTATGGCAATATATCAGACAACAAAAAGTAGGGCTGTTCTTTTCGATATTTTTTGTTATCGCCTCTACATTTTTAAGTTTGGCAGGACCTTATTTGATCGGACATATTGTTGATGATTATATTATGAAAAAGCAAGTTGCAGGTACGATACGACTCGGTATTGTGCTAGCTTGTATTTTTACAGTAGCATCAATTTTCGCTTGGCTACAAACTTATGTCATGATTCAAGTGGCGATGAAGACAATTCGTACATTACGCCTGGACCTATTTAAAAAACTGCAAACATTAACACTGAAATTTTTCGATCAACGTGCACTTGGTGATTTAATGAGTCGTGTAACAAATGATATTGATAATTTAAATACAGCATTGGCACAAAGTGTGACTCAAATCGTGTCGTCCATTTTAACAGTAATCGGTGTTAGTATTGCGATGTTCTCACTTAGCTGGCAATTAGCCATTGTGACACTAATCATTATTCCTTTAATTGTTTTCACTACAAAGCAAATTGTTAAACGTAGTAGTAAAAACTATGCAGCACGTCAACGTGATTTAGGCAAACTGAATGGAACAATTGAGGAAATGATTACGGGAGCGGAGGTACTTACACTTTTCGGTAAAGAGCAACAAACGATTGAATCGTTCCGTAAACAAAATAACAACCTACGCGACTCAGCACAACGCGCAGAAATTACATCAGGCTTATTAGGTCCAATCAATAACTTTATGAATAATTTAGGGCTAGCTGTTGTAATCGGTACTGGTGCATTTTTAGCGGTCAAAGGGGTAGTGACTGTCGGGATAATCGCGGCATTTGTCACATACACTCGTCAATTTTTCCGTCCATTGAATCAGCTGTCGAATTTATTGAATACGTTTCAATCAGCGATTGCAGGGGCAGAACGAGTATTTGAAATTATAGACGAACCATCGGAAGTCGCGGATAAAAAGCATGCAATTGATAGTCGAAGCTTGAAAGGGGAAGTTGCATTTCATCAAGTTTCCTTTAGCTATTTGCCAAATCAACCTATTCTAAAAAATATTAATTTCCATGCTAAGGCAGGGGACACCATTGCACTTGTTGGTCCGACTGGCTCAGGAAAAACAACAATAATTAACCTACTAACTCGTTTTTATGATGTGGATGCTGGTGAAATTCTTATTGATGGTCATAATATTGAGGACTACAAGATGACAACGATTCGAGAGCGCGTTGGGGTCGTGTTACAAGATACTTATTTATTCACTGGTACGATTCGTGAAAATATTCGCTTTGGCAAGCTAGATGCTTCGGATGCAGAGGTGGAGGAAGCGGCAAAAATTGCGAATGCGCATAATTTTATAAAGTATCTCCCAGCGCGATATGATACAGCTGTGCAGGCAGGCGGTGCTAATTTAAGTCAAGGGCAACGACAGCTTATAGCCATTGCACGTGCCATTATAGAAAATGCTGATATTTTAATATTGGATGAAGCGACATCTAGCGTAGATACGCAAACAGAGGTCGATATTCAAAAAGGGTTACAGCATTTAATGCGTGGTCGCACTAGCTTTGTCATTGCACACCGTCTGAAAACTATTGAAAATGCCGATCAAATTTTAGTTATTCAACAAGGTGAAATTGTTGAACAAGGTAACCATCAGCAACTTATGCAAAAACAAGGGATATACAGAAACCTTCAGCAAAAGTTACTTTTAGAAAAAGATGAGCTAAATTTATAAGTCAATAAAAGTTTCATGAGAAAATATTTATTTTTTCATGAAACTTTTTTATCGTTCGGTTGTCTAACTACAAATCGGTTCTTACTCTATATTTAGAAAAAATATAAATATTTTCCTTAAATAAAATTTATTTTATAATGTGTATCATGATTGTGCATGTTACGAGGTTTGCACAAATCACAAGCTTTATGGATTGGGGGCGAGCAAAGTGATGAAAACTCAGAAGGATGCTTGCTTAACAAAAGCGATGACGCAGTATGGCGATTATTTAGTACGTGTGTGCTATACATATGTACAAAACTGGGCAGTAGCCGAAGATTTAGTGCAGGATACATTCGTAAAATATTATGAAAAAATGGACCAATTTCGTGAAGAAGCATCTGTAAAAACATATTTGTATCGTATTGCTATTAACCATTGCCATAATTATTTATCTAGTTGGCGTTATAAACAAATACAAGTTATAGAGTATTGGAATAATTTAATGGGCAATGAAGTAAATCCAGTTGCTCAACTACTTACAAATGAGTCTGATACTATGTTAGTTGCAGCTATTGAGAAACTACCTACAAAATACAAGGATGTCCTATTACTATTTCACTTTGCGGAATTATCGTTAAATGAAGTAGCTGAAACATTAAAGATGAAAGAAAATACAGTCAAAACGAGACTCAGAAGGGCACGTCAATTAATTGGCATGACATTGCAGGAGGAGGGATTTGAATATGGATCAGATTCGTAACGCCATTAATACTGTCTATAAAGAAGGATCATTTTCAATAGACAATCAAGCAAAAACCTTTCATAAAATCCATCAACAAAGAAAACGTTCCCTCATGCCTGTTTTATTAACAATCTGCTTAACTGTAATTCTTTTTATAGGACTAGATTTACTTTTATTTAAAATAGATCTTTTATCACCCGATGCGCCAGCAATAACAGGCTCAGCAAATTATCCCGAAAAATCGGGTAAGGAAAAAGACTATACAATCCTACAGCAACCTTTAATGATAGGTGGGCTAGTAGCAATTGTCATTTGCTGTTGCTTTGTCCTCTATGCGTTACGTAAAAAGTGGCTATGGTGGGTGTTGCTTAGTACGATTATTGTACTCGCAATTGTCGGCAATATGACTGAACGCATTGGCTATCGCTATTATGTAGCAAATGAAGCCGATATCGTGAGTACATTACAATCAGGGGTATGGTCAATAGGAAATACAGAGGATTTGCGTCTTTTTGACACGATGACTATCAAACAATATCGTATGAGTTATTTTTCGACGCCTAACATGCAAGGTATTTCTTTTTTCAAGAATGATGGGAAAGGCTATAAATTAGATTACGGTTTTTTAAGCTCTGAAGGTACGATGCGAGTGATAGCAATACTTGATATTCAATATTTAGTGATTCCCCTTGTTGACGGAAATGACATTGAGAAATTAATCGTAAGCATGAATTTTGAACAGATTGAAGTGCTTGTGAATGCAAATCGTGCACAGCTAGCTACGGTACCTTACCGCTCGAATGTCGATTTATCAGACATCACAATACGAGCTGTTCACGAAGATGGTATTATGGACAATTTATATGAACCATCAGACATAATTTTTTTGCCAGACAATGAATAGCAAATTTAATGAACCCTTCATCTAGAACTGTTTTTAAGAGAAAAGATGAAGGGTTCAAATTTTGCCTAGGGCAAGCATATAGATGAATGGTAATGAAAACCACTACGTCTCAAGTCTTAGTCGAAGTTAAAGCTAAGGGTCGTTTTCATTTTTCTTATATCAGATAAAATGGATTTAATGGAAGAATATAAGGTAGGAGGAAATAACAGTGAAAAAATTGATAGGCTTTGCTTTAATATTTAGTGCTTCGTTGCTCATATTAACAGGTTGTTTTTCTTTTATTCCAGAGAAAGTAAAAGAACAGGAAAATACATTGTCAGTTAAAAAGGATAATGCAGAAAAATTAGAAGTAGAAATAAATCTTGGTGTCGGCGAATTGACGGTTGCAAAAGGTGCAAAGGAATGGATGGAAGGAAATGCTCAATATAATATAAAGAAACTAGCACCAAAAGTACACTACAAACAACGCGGGAAAACTGGTGATTTAGTCATCGAACATAAAGGATCTACTAAAATTGGACTTGGCAATATTAAAAACTTTTGGGATATTGAACTGAATGAAGATATACCAATGGATCTTTCTGTAGAGACAGGAGCATCAAAAGCAAAGTTAGATTTACGTGGCCTAAAGCTTGAAAACTTAGATATTGAAACAGGTGTAGGCGACTTATACGTTGATTTAGGTGGCGATTGGAATAAAAGCTTCGAAACGAATATTGAAACAGGTGTTGGTCAAACTACAGTTATTTTACCTTCTACAGTTGGCGTAAAAATAACGACTGATAAAGGAATTGGCTCAATTAATTTGGAGGGCTTTATTGCTAAAGGTAAAGGAATTTTTGTCAATGAAGCATATGAAAAAGCAGATGTTATATTAGAGATAAACGCTGAAATGGGCGTGGGTGATATTACATTTAAGCTGGATAAATAGATACTAGCGCTATTCCTTGATAAATAAGTGTCAAATACATCAGGTAAATTGTATTTGATGCTTATTTTGTGTTAGCTTAATAGAAGCAACGGACATTGAAGGAGCGAATATTTTGAGAACTTTTACATATAAGCAACCCGCAGCGATTGAATCGACAAACGTAGTTCAAATAGTGGATGAGGAAGGGCAAGTCTCTTCAAATGTTCAGCGGATATACTCTAACGGATTGAAAAAGGTATTTGACCGTATGATGGATTATCGGTATTTTGTACAATTTGATGTAAGGGCACAAGATGGGCAACGTCTTTTTACATGTAAAAAAATATCACGTCGGGGCCGTGTGCATTTTAAAGGGAAAGACATTTTAACAGGTAAAGATTATATGATTGCCTATGATGGCTGGCAAATCATGATTCCAGATTTAATCATAACAGATGGTCACCTTAAAATAATGCTGAATAAGGAAATGGAAGACTGGTCAGTGTTTACATTGGATGAACAGCCAATTGCACGCTGGCAAGCAATTTTTCATGAAACCCATTTTGATATTACACTCCAAATTGAAGATACTAGCCCGATTCAGCATGAAGCCTTTTTTATTGCAATAGGACAGGCTGTGTTGTTTGTAGGTGCATAATATGAGTAATGCATCACATAAATAATTGTTTTAGAATTGTTTTAGTGCCTGGCACTCCCTGTGAACAGCTTTCATCTTGAAAGCTGTTTTTTTATTGAATCGAGGGGTTAATCATAGGAAATTCACTGTTATAATGTTAAATATAGTATAAAATGTTTTCGCTAACTTCAAATTGTAATGTTACACGATAAGGACTTATAAAGATGTAAAAGACTTAAATTTTAAGTCATTACTTGAGGGGAGAATGGAATGAAAAAAAAACCGATATACGTTGAGGTTGATATGCAAGCATCAATTGAAGATGCGTGGAAATATACCCAAAATCCGAAGCTTCATGAAAAGTGGGATTTGCGCTTTACTAAAATTACATATGAAGATAAAAAGCATCCAAATGAGCCTCAACGTTTTACCTACGAAACGAAAGTAATGCCTGGTGTAAAAGTGAATGGTTGGGGGGAAAGCAAAGGGGAGCATATAAAAAAAGATGGTTCGAAAATTTCCTCTTTGCATTTTGGGACGCCACAGAAAATATCGCCAATCGCAGAGGGAAAAGGATACTGGAAGTACATCCCTAAAGATCATGGATTAACATTTTTAACGCAATATGATTATGAAGTGCGTTTTGGCAAACTTGGTAAACTCTTTGATTTTGCATTTCGTCCGATAATGGGCTGGGCAACAGCACTTAGCTTTGATGTATTGAAAAGATGGCTTGAGCAAGGAGAAAATCCAAGTACCCAGTACCGACGTTTCTTTTTAACAATGTTTATAAGTATATTTTTTTGCTTTATATGGCTGTACCATGGTCTTGTGCCAAAAGTAATGGTTCAGCATCCTGATGAAGTGATGATGGTAAAGGAATCACTTACTTTTCTGAATGGTGCCAATCTAAATCTACCGTTTCTAGTTTTTTGCATTGGTATTATAGAAATGATTTTTGCACTCTGCTGGTTATTACCAAGGGGAAAACGGCTACTCTTTCTAATACAAATTATTTTGTTTCCATTATTAACATTATGCGTGTTAGGGGTAAATATAAATATAGCGATGGCGCCATTTAATCCAGTGACCTTTAATGGTGCATTATGGGTATTATCCATTGTCGGGTATATACTTAGTAAAGATTTACCTAGTGCAAAAACTTGTAAACGAAAGCGAGGGGAAGAGGGATGACCATTTATCAAACATTATTAGGTGAAGATTATAAAAGACTTCATCCGAAACTCCAACAGCGCTATGCATTGCCATTAAATCAAACTTTTTCTGCAAAAGGTGTTATGCATAGTATCCAATCAGGAGCGAAATGGATGCGTCCTTTTTATATCGTTGCAGCTAAGTTTAAGTTTTTATTTCCCGAATCAGGAAAGGATGTTCCGTTTACAATAAGCAATATTTGTCGCCAATTACCTAATGGAGAACTAGAAGTGAAATGGGAACGAACTTTTTTTATGAGTAAAAAGACAAGGCATTTTGATGCAAGGATGACAGTAGATCCAGTCAAAAAGGTTGTTAAGGATTATTTGGGTTCACCAGCTCTTTTCTATTCGGATTTATTGTTTTCTGTAACACGTGAGGGGAAATTAGTAATACGCTCTGGTGCACAACGTTTTGTTATGTCTAAGCTAGAATGTAAAATTCCTAAAATGTTAGAAGGACATGTGATTGTCGAGGAAGGCTATGATGACAGCAAAAATGTTTTTACCATTCATGTATATATTCATAATCCACTTTTAGGGAGGTTAATGATGTATGCTGGCGAATTTACGCAAAAATCTCTTTAGTCCAGTGTTATTCCTTGGATGGATACTCTTTATTATTTGCTATCTATTTAGTAAGCAACCGAATTATTTAATTTTACTTACATTTGCTCAACTTGTATTAGTGCCTGCAATGGTAAAAATCGTCGTATCTTTCAATAAAAAGGGTCATGTAATTATGAGTGTGATGATGATTGCTGTAACACTGTTGCATTGGTTAGCTGATAGTGAGCTGGCAATTTACTTAGCAATTGTATACGTTCTTTATACAGCGTTTATTGCATTACAAGGGGTGACACGATTTTTACACAGGGGTTTTGTGAATATCGCTGAGATTGCTATAGATATTGGACTCATATATATATTAATTGGAGGACTGTGGTTCTTTGCTTACATTGCGGAAATCGATACAGGATTTTCTCCGTTAATTACGTGGTTAACCGCTATTCATTTTCACTATTCTGCATGTTTATTAGCTATTTCCATTGGCTTGTTTGGAAGGATACATAAAAGTAAAGGATACAATATCGTTGTTTTCATTTTACTGACAGGCCCACTGCTCGTAGCACTTGGAATAGCATTTTCAACAATTATTGAAATTGTGTCCGTTATGCTCTACATAGTTGCAATCTATTGGTTGTTTAAGCTTGCGTTAAAGATAAGTTTACCAAAAAGACAGTGTATTTTGTTGCAGGTATCTTACGGTGCATTATGTTTTACAATAGTATGGTCTTTACTTTACGCATTCGGTAATTTCTCTGGCATTATCATAGTCAGTATACCAGATATGCTAACATTTCATGGCTTAGTAAATTGCTTCCTGTTTGGGTTGATAGGTGTAATAGCATGGGGCTTGGAAGTTCCGATTTCTACACATCAATCATATACTTTTCCAGTAAGTCGAATACGTGGAAAATTACATACAACAGGAGATGCACATGCTGGTTTAGTCGATGCACTTCAGGATTTTGTCGATACGAGTCATCTTCCTACAGTCATTCCTCATTTTTATGAACACACCAACTGTTATCAATTAATTGCTTCCGTACAATGGCGAGCATGGTTTAAACCACTAGCGTTGATTTATCAAGGTATTAGTCGTTGGATGCAGCAGCTTAATTTACCTTTAACAAGCAAGCAAGTGGAGATGAATGGCGTCATTGTCAAAGTAGATGAACGACAGGATGGTCGACAAGCGCCACGAGCATGGATTCGTACGATCGATGAGCAAACAACATTTGTGGCCATCTATTCACAACATACGACAGCTCAAACAACTTTTATGAATATTGCTTTACCACTCCCTTTTTCAACAATGATAGGTATTTTATATGTTTATGAAAAAGACGGGGACTTACATATAACGAGTTCCGATGGAGGGGATGCAGGCATTTATTTAGCAATGAAACACTATGTATTTAGACTTCCTTTAAATGAGCATTTTACTATTACTGCTAAAAATGAGACAACATTATCGGCTGTGCATACGATGCGCATTTTTGGACTGCCCTTTTTGCGTATAGATTATCAGATCGAACGAAAATAAGGCAAACGATGTCTGCATGTACAAGCAAAATCTCCTGTTTCGTGTTAAAAACGAAATGGGAGATTTTGTTTTTAAGCATTACTAATATAAAAAAACGGGTGAAAAGTCTTAGTAATAACCGAGATTTATAATCCAATTGGGAAAATAATTTGTAAAAAGGATGCTTAAAAACACAAAGAAACTACTAATTTATTCAATTATATTTAAGAAAAATTCTAAAATCATCCTAAAGCAAATAAAAAATGATAGATTACTAATATTGTGCAATACAGTTAAATTTTTTTGATTGTAAACAAAGGTTGTTTTTATTAGGTCTAAAAAGGTTTAGTAGTATATTTCATTAGCAAAGTGAAGGGGATAAAAAAATGACTATATCAAATAAGGGGATAATGAAGAATGCACTTTAAATCCATCGGTAAAAGAATTGTTTTTGCATTTAGTATTGTAGTAGCTGTAATTGTTTTCTATATTAGTTTTAATTTTTATGAAATCTCGCAAAGTAATAAGGCAACTGAACAAATTGTAGATGAGGAATTACAATTATTAATAACTGATTATGAGTTAGCATCAACAATTGGTTTACGGATTGCAGCAGCACGTGGATATGTGTTATCTGGTAATGAAAAATATATAAATATTTATAATGAAAACGTAGAAAGAGCCCTAGAAAATGAACAAAAACGTTTATCTATTTCGGAATCATCGGAATTTACCAAATATGCGGAAATGGCAAAAGAATGGAGTAGCTATGTCCAAAAAGAAGTATTTGATGTATATGACAAAGGAAATGTGGAATTAGCTGTACATAATTTAGCGGCAATGGATACAAAAGCTACAGAAATTCGTGAAGGTTACGAAGGTTTAGCAGAACAACGAAAACAATCCATTAATGCGGTAGGGGATTCCCTGCTTACGTCAGGTGAGCGTAAGCAAACAGCAAGTATTATCGTTGGAATACTTATAGTTGTCATTGCAATTATTACAGCGCTAATTAGTGCGCGTCTTATTTCGAAGCCGATTATTTTAATTACTAAACGCATGCAACGCATTACAGAGGGTGTTTTAAGTGAGCCTGCATTAATTGTAAAAACAAAGGATGAAATAGGGCAATTAACTGAAGCGACAAACACTATGTCTCAAATCTTAAATGATTTGTTAAAGCATATTCAATCTGTTTCAAATGAAGTGGCTACACACAGTGAGGAATTAATGCAATCAGCTACAGAGGTAAAAGAAGGTACAGAGCAAATCGTTGATACGGTTGGAGAAATAGCGAGTGGAACAGAAGTGCAAGCGAGTAATGCTTCTGATGTTGCGACAAGCATGACTGACTTTTCAACTAAAGTAACGGACGTCAACCAAAGTAGTAAGGATGTCTATCAGTTCTCTGAATCTGTGATGAAGTTAACCGAAGATGGTAAAGAGCTTATGGAAGCTTCTACACAGCAAATGATGACCATTGACTTTATTGTGAAGGATTCGGTTGAAAAGGTTGACGAGCTCAATAAACAAACACAGGAAATCTCTAAAATTATTGCGGTCATTCATGAAATTGCTGCTCAAACAAATTTATTAGCGCTAAACGCAGCAATCGAAGCGGCACGTGCTGGCGAGCATGGTAAGGGCTTTGCCGTTGTAGCAGATGAAGTCCGAAAACTAGCTGAACAAGTATCCGCATCAATTAATGAAATCACGACTATTATTAAAATAATTCAAGATGATTCTATGACTGTCACAACATCTTTAGAAAAAGGCTATGGTGAGGTTGCAAAAGGAACAACTCAAATCGTTTCCACTAATGAGACATTTAGTGACATTGCCAATGCTGTTTATTCCATGTCATCTAGCATTGTCCAAATGTCTACTAAGTTAGAGGATGTTGTTCAAAGTACGATGGATATTAATAAATCAGTTGATGAAATTGCTGCTGTTTCAGAGCAATCAGCAGCGGGTATTCAAGAAACCTCTGCAACGATTGAACAAGCTGCAAGCTCTATGGATGAAATTAAAAATAGTTCAAGTAATTTAGCGGAAATGGCAGAAAATTTAAATGACCTAGTTGGTAAATTTAAATTATAAAAATGATTAAACCAATCGGATTTCATACTTTCATCACAATTAAGAGAAATACTTAATGGAAGGTGGAGTAAAATTGACACAACTTTGACTGTTGTACATACGATGCGTATTTTTGGACTATCATTTTTTACGGATAGATTATCAAATCGTACGAAAGCAAATCGGACACGTGTAGGAGATGCCAACACTTATCTTTTTAACTGAAAAAGGGGATAGTTCTATTGCCCATTTAGAAGCTAGAAAGAAAATGTAACAGCCTTTTCATAAATAAATATAAAATTATCAAATTTCAAACTTTCATCACAAATAGTATTTATACTAGGAATTAGGAGGTGGAAGATTTGAAAAAAATTATACTCATAATATTGATGATTGGAATGTTCATCATTCCGTCAGCAGCTTATGCACATCCAATGGATAAAAGTATGCTTTATTCAGATGTTTCTGCTACTACACCTAATTTACAGGAAATAATGGTTCTTCATAGTATTGGACTGCTAGGATATAATGGCGTAGATATGACGTTGAACCCATCAGAAAATTTATCACGCAAAGATTTTACAGCTTGGCTAGGAGGCTATTTGGGTCTAAATGGTTCTACTTTAGATGAACTAGCGCTAGCCGCGAAAAATGAAAACTATATCTCTACTTTAGAAGGAGATATAACATATAAAGAAATAAATTCTGCATTATTGCAACAGAAGTTGGAATTGGAAAAGCCAGATGCAACGCTCACAAAGGATGACTATATTTCTTTTATAACTAAAAATTTGGATTTAGATATAAAAGGAAGTTCTATACTTCAAATGGGCGGTTTCTCTTATGGTCCAATGGGGATAATTGAAGACGTAGTAACAGGTGATGAATTAGGCATTATTATTGAAGGAAAAACATACAGGTTATCTGGTCATGTTCGTATATTTGCTGATTCAACTGACCCAAACAGCTGGATTGGGCAAAACTTAGAAAAGTCTATTTTAACCATGCATGATGATCACGGTCATGATCATGGACAAGGCACAAGCGATGATCATGGACATGAAGAACAGCTGTCTGATTCATCAACACTACAATATATTCAAATAGGTTCAACTACTCAGCAAGTTACGGAAGAAACCCAGCAACAAGAAACGAAGAAATCTTCTAATGAAAACGAAACAGCTGATACAACTTCAACAAGTTCAAGCACGTTATGGATTGTTACACTTATTGCACTTGTGGCAGTTATTATAGCAATTTTCTTGATGAAACGTAAAAAAAAATAAGTATGACTTCAACCAGTAATTGGCGATTTAATCGCTAAATTGCTGGTTTTTATTTGGCTTGATCGAACGAAATCAATTTGAATTACTATTACCTTATCAATACCGAAACAGTCTTTACAATGTTATAACCCATTGAATTGTAATTAATTTGTACAAAATAGTATTATACCTATCGGATTTCATACTTTCAACACAATTAGGCGATATACTATTGTAATGGAAGGTGGAGTAAAAATTGAGAAAATATATATTATTACTATTAATGAGTGCACTACTTATGGCGCCAGCAGTAGCCTCTGCGCATACGACAGATAAAAGTATGCTTTATACAGATGTCCCTGCAACTTCAGAAAACATACAACAAATTATGGTCCTTCAAAGCTTAGGGCTTATTGGATATAATGGTGTCGATATGGCATTGAACCCATCAGAGAACTTATCCCGTAAAGATTTTGCAGCTTGGATAGGAGCATTTTTCGGTCTGGAAGGTTCAACAGTGGAAGAGCTTGCCCAAGCAGCAAAAAATGAAGAATATGTCTCTTCACTAGAGGGAGACATTACGTATAAAGAAATTAATACAGCATTACTGCATAATAAATATGAATTTGAAAAACCAGATGCAACGTTGACAAAAGAAGAGTATATTACCTTTTTATCTGAAAACCTAGATATGGATATGGGTGGACATACTTTACTTCAAATGGGTGGTTTTTCTTATGGACCAACAGGAACAATTGAAGATGTCGTAACAGGAGATAACATGGGCGTTATCGTTGAAGGCAAAACGTATATGCTATCAGGGCATCCTCGTATTTTTGCTGATTCAACTGACCCTGAAAGCTGGATTGGTCAAAACTTAGAAAAATCTATTTTGACGACGAGCGGTGGTCACCATCATGGACATGAACAACAGACATCAGATGCACCAACAATACAATACATTCAAATCGCTTCGACTACACAACAAACAACGGAAGATACAACAAACAAGTATGAAGGAACGTCAACACTCCGAGAAGATCAGCAAAAGAATGAAGGAAGCGATAAAACTTCAACTAGCTCAAGTATGATATGGATTATTGCAGTCATTGCACTAGTCGCAGTGATGATAGCAATATTCTTCATGAAACGAAAAAAATAATGTAGCAAAAAACCAGTAATAAGCGAATGTATCGCTTTATTGCTGGTTTTATTTTTTGTTTTTACTATTGTTACATAAAAATATCAGTTGATACCATTGCCATTTCTTTTGAATTGAAGCCAACATCATATATATTGTAAATTATTTGTACAAAATTGAATAACAGGTAGTTCAATGGGTATATAAATAGGATGTAGAGGGATTGAAACAAAAAGATCGGAGGCATGTGGATGGCAACACTTGTTGTAAAAAGGAGTATAATGCATCGTTATCAAAGTATTAACCAGGCGCTGCAGGATGCTGAAGTAGGAGACTTTATAGAAATAAGAGATGGCGTTTACGAAGAAAGTATAGAGATATCAAAAAGGTTAACGATTTACGGTAAAGGTGATGTCACAATTAAAGGTAGTGTATTTGTTCGCTATCAAACACATGTAGAAATGCGTAATCTCCGTTTTAGTCAAGGTCAGGGAATTTATATTAAAGGTGATTTACAGCTTGAAAACTGTGTAATTGAGCAACAAAGGGTGAGTACGCAAGTTACAGTTAACTTTGGAAGTCTGTTGATGAAAAATGTCGATATAATAGCAAGTCCATCCAATCAATTTGGACTTAGAATTGATAATGGATCTAGCGTGATGCTTTCGGAGTCTTCGATACAACAACATACAAAGGCTCAAATTATTATACAAAATAGTGAAATAGCAATGTCAAAATGTTTGTTGTTAGAGGGTGCGATGAATGGAATTTTTGCCATTAGAAATGTAAAAATGACGATAGAAGATTGTGAAATCCATGGGCACAAAAAAACACAAATTGTTGGAGCTTCGAGTACAATCAATATGCTAAATACAGTAATTCACGGAGGAAAGGATTTAGGTATTCAAGTAATTAGTGGTTCCGACTTAACAATGGATCATTGTGAGATTAAACATCATATAGGAACAAATGTGGTAGTTCATGAAAGCAAAATGGTTGCGACAGATAGTATCATTGCATACGGACAAAGTAACGGATTATATATAGGGGAAAAATCAAAGGTAATTATCTATGATTGCCAGATTTATAAACATGTAAAGCCACAATTGTTTATTGAAAATAGTAAAGCTGAGGTTCGGAAATGTCATGTGAAAAAGGGAAGTACAACAGGAGTTACTATTTTCAATGAATCCGATGTAATAATGACTGAATGTGATATCCAACACCATACACAATTCCATGTTATTGTAGACGCAAGTGGGCTTGTAGTCGATCAGTGTAAAATACATTTTGGGCAGACGGGCGGAATTTATGGCAACGACCATGCGAAGATTACCTTGAAAAATTCACGTATACAGGAATTTGAAAGCCATCATATTTATATAAATAATGCACGTCTTTTTGCGAATAATTGTACTTTTAAACATATTGTAGGGAACGGTATTACGTGTATTGATGCAATTGTGGAAGTAGTGGATAGTAAGTTTTTACAATGTCAGCAAAGTCCTTATTCGATTTTTTGGTCTGATAAGTCAATGGGACGTATCCAAAATTGTGCAATCGATGAAACAGATAGAACTTTTTTAGCGATGACCAATCAATCACTTCTCGAAATCGTCAACATGAGTTTAGCGCATATGAAAACAGTAGCTATTGTACAAGAACAAAGTCAGCTCTATATACGTGGGCAATATAAAGATAGTCAATGCCAAAGAGATAGCTCCTCAAGAATCAGCCGTCCAACCACACAGCCTGTAACATCAGAAAAAATACAGCAATCTGTTGACAGCTTAAGTACATGTAATAGTAGCAATGGAAAAAAATGAAAAAGGGTAGCATAAGTAGTTTCAAAAAAATTTTGAAATTACTTTTTTGTATGTCAATAAACGTATATTTAGCCCTAACACCCTTCATTTTTAATAAGCAAAATTGCTACAAGAACGTAAAGCAGAGAATACATGAAATATTTGGGCAGTACGAGTGAAAATACTTGAACATTACTTTTTTTTGATGCAAAATATTGACAAAGATTACTGGATTTCGACAATTAAAGTATTCTTTTTTACAAGTATATTGTCATTCTTAATTATTGCCTAAGATAGTATTATTTTAGAAAACCTTGTTAATTTATTGGAATTATGGAATAAAATATTTGTAATATTATATACAATATAATAATAAGTGTTGCTAAAGAAGAATATATTATTAGAAAATTTAGTTTTTAGATTGATTATTTCGTATGTTATATCCTATAATTAGTAAAAATGGTTCATTAATAATAATGCTTGTCTTGAGTACTAGAACTTGGATAATGTTTTTGGAATAGTGAATTATTTTTGAAATATGAAATGGGGTGATTAAAGATGTTTGGGCTTTCGAAAGAAGAAATTATGTTGATGCTGAAGAAGGTTGAACTAGCAGATAACCAAAAAAGTGCAATAGCTGATATTTTTCATCAAAATAATCTGCGAATTGAACAACAGTTAGCATTTATTATCCATCTAGTAATAGATGAGCGCGAACGAAATACTTCAAACAATACATATTTAAATTAATTTAGAGTGTTTTTGTCGAAGGCATGCAAAATATGTCCAGACAAAACAATAAAAATTTGTCCATATAAAGTGAACTCATATATATATTTATCGAAAAAATCACAGTGAAATGTAACTGTGATTTTTTTTATGTATCAAAATGGAAATTATTGAAACTTTTAGGTTTTGTAAACGTAAAAATTATATAGGAAACTTACAGGGAATGGAAACGAAAAAATACGAAAAGCATTGCTGCTGAAAATGTAAAGCGATTATCTAGTAGAACAATCGAATATCAGTTTCAAAGCATTAAATTCAACCATAGCCCAAACGTAAGTAGACATCGGAAAAAATTATCGTGATATAGGAGGTTAATTATATTGACAATTTTACAAAGGCTTATTGAACAGGCAAAGCACCCAAATGGGTTAATAGGGTCAATAATGCTACGTATTATGAATGTTGCTCACCGTGGAATGACTTCTTGGTTAATCGAAAGTGGGGCAATCAAGAATGGAGATATTGTTTTAGATATAGGATGCGGGGGTGGAAAAACAATTCAAGCATTATCTAGAATTAATCACCATGGAAAAATCTATGGAATTGATTTTTCCGAACAAGCGATACGAAATGCAACGAAAGTAAATAAGAAAGATGTCGCTAGTGGCAAAGTAATTGTAAAACAGGCAAGTGTTTCTAATATTCCTTACCCAGATGCTTATTTTGATAAAATAATAGCATGCCAAACACATTATTTTTGGCAAGACTTTGCGAAGGATGTTAAAGAAGTATTTAGGGTTTTAAAAAAAGATGGTCAGTTTATTATCATTTCAGAACTTTATAAAATCAATTATCATAGAGAGGACTATAAGACCAATAAAGAAATAAGACAGCTATTTGACCACGTAGGTTTTCAATTTGTGAATATACAAGAACATAAGAGAAATGGCTGGCTTTATATAATGGGCACGAAATAGTCCGATAAAAAATACAATGGAGGTTGAATGATGAAAAGATGTGAATGGGTGAAGTTGGACGAGCCGTTATACGTAGAGTATCATGACAAGGAATGGGGTGTGCCAGTTTATGACGATCAACATTTATTTGAGATGCTATGTTTAGAAGGAGCACAGGCTGGACTTAGCTGGTGGACCATTTTACAAAAAAGAGAGGGCTACCGTGAAGCTTTTGATAAGTTTGATGCTTCCAAAATCGTCACGTATTCAGAAGATAAGTTAGCTGAACTAAAAGAGGATCAGCGGATAGTGCGCAATAAACTTAAAATAGCTAGTGTCGTAACGAATGCGCAAGCTTTTTTAAAAATACAACAACAACATAAATCATTTTCTGATTACATATGGTCCTTTGTAGATCATCAGCCTATTGTCAACAATTGGGCAACAATCGCCGAAGTACCTGTGACAACAGAGTTAAGTGAACAGATGAGCAAACAGTTAAAAAAAGATGGATTTAAATTTGTCGGAAGTACGATATGTTATTCATTTATGCAAGCGGTAGGTATGGTGAATGATCACATTGTAGATTGCAGTTGTCGACAAGTTTAAAAGCAGAGCGGTTTATTGTAGTAAATAGTAAAACGAGATGTATCGTTTATAAGAAAGCGCCTTCAATTAACAACTCTAAAGTTGAATTTGAGCAATTGAAAAGTGGCATAAATAAAGGCGTATCGCATGATTGCTTTAAAATTTAACGAAATTCAGCTAGACAATTGGTATGTTTTCGTATATAATGAAATTAATAAAAAGATTTCTTGATTTAAAATATTGAATTCACCTATTACAAAAAGTAATCGTGTTTTTCGGTACTTTTTATAATAGGTGAATTTTTTTTAAAAAGAAATTGTTTATTAATTTATTTTTTTTGGAGGTTTCGTATATGAAACAAGGTACAGTTAAATGGTTTAACGCAGAAAAAGGTTTTGGATTCATCGAAGTTGAAGGTGAAGCAGACGTATTCGCTCACTTCTCAGCGATTCAAGGCGAAGGTTTCAAATCACTTGACGAAGGTCAAAAAGTTGAATTTGAAGTGGAAGACGGTAACCGCGGACCACAAGCTAAAAACATCGTTAAACTTTAATTAATAAATGCATTTGCAAAAGAGGCATCCATCTGGATAGCCTCTTTTTTTTGTTGTAGAAATATCACTATCTGTTTGTCATGGGTAATTGTCACTTTTCATGCCATGTTAAAAGCATGAGCCTGTAAATAATGAAGACGCCAATATAAGCGCCTGCCATTAAAAATAATGGATTTAAAAATACGGCATGGATCGTGGTCATAAAAACTGCATTATCCACAATAATTTGATAGATGGAGGTGGATGCAATGCCCCCGAAAAAAATCATAGCCAAAACTGCTAATGTGTTAAACAAAGAACGTACGATTTTGCTTTTCAATTGAAGCAATACCATCACAAAAGGAACAAATATGCTTGTAACTACTATTAAAATTTTCAATCCATCACTTCCTTTCCTTAATTATGACCACAGTCTTTTAGACATAAACATTCGCTTTATTAGTTATTCTTTTTAATGAATAACAGCATTTTAGGAAAAAGAAGTGTTAAATAATTGATAATCGGGTAATAAAGATTACGAGAGAGCGTATATAAGGTATCACCAGTTAAGTAATTTAGAAATTTATATGCTGATATAGGATGGTCGTGCCTTACTAAACATATAATGATTTATGAACCAACTTAAAAACAACTGTTATCGCCATAAAATGTGGAGAAAGGGGGAAATGAAAATAAAAGTTAGTCGTGTTTTACACACCAGAAGCCCGAAAAGGAAGGTGTATAACATGGAGAATAAATCGGTTGTAAAAAATGGAATAGGATTTGGTTCTGTTCTAGCAATAACAATATCGTGGAGTGTCAATCATTCAATAATTTGGGCAATTATCCACGGTTGTTTTAGTTGGCTATATGTAATTTATTATGCTTTAACAAGATAAGGTGTTTCTAAACATAAATTCAGACTATGCATATAGTTACTAATCATATACTTTGCCGTTTTGGCATACATAACTAAGTGTTGCTTTGAATCAAGTAAAAATTCAAGCATCAGTATTAGAAAAAAGGATGATACTATTCGTTTACGTAACAAGATAATGATTAAATGGTTTATTGTAGAAAGGTTGATTGGATGACACATCAAGTTACTGCTACGAGCAATATTAATTTTTGTGCAACAGGTGTTGAGGAAGTATTGCAAAATGTAGCTTATATTTTATCTACATTTGTTATGTCTTACCCAGAAAAAAGGGTAAGAGATAAGAAAAAGGAGCATGAAGTACCTTTTCAGTTTGCAAAGAGACGGAATACCGAACGTATTATTGATAGTATTCAACGTTTTGAACCGCGCGCAGTTGTAATAGATGTGGACTATTTAGGAGATGCATTTATCGGAAAGCTAGAACCAATTGTAAAAGTAATAGTTAATGGCTAACGGAGCTTTACTACAGAAGTAAGATAAAATAGTCAGATATCATATAGAAAGCATCTGCTTGACAATGACGGAATAAAATAATGACTGGAAAACGCAGCAGACTTTGTCTGAGCAGCACGGTAATATTTATTCTGGATTGCAAGCAGATGCTATTAAAGTTTAGTTGACCTCTAGTTTATAATTACACAGTAGCAATACGTCTAATTGCGTCAATTTTTTCGCAATCGATAATAATTGGTTCAGATGCTGCTGCCTGTTCTACAAAATATGCACAGCAATTTCGATTATCTAGTTTTAAAAATACAACGCCACGGAAGCTACCTCCACCAGATAAGTAAACATCAACTGTAGTTCCTAGCTCAAACCGTTTTAATAGATGACAAATACAGCCTTTACATTGATGATCATGTTTGCATTCATCTTTCTCTTCTTTCCAGCAATGTTTTTCTTTTTTACATTCATCTCTGTCTTCTTTCCAACAAGATTTCTCTTCTTTGCAATCACAATGATGCTCTTTATGTTTCCATTCATTATATTTATGACAGCATGGTTTTTCTTTATGTCCTTGGTCATGTTTATCACAGCAACATTTCTTTTCAGATTTGCTATAATCCCAATTCATATGTTTGTAATATCTATTATCTTGCATTATTATTATCTCCCTTTTGTTAGTATTTTGTGTAATGCCAGCGCCAGCCTTACATTTATATACTATGAATTGAAAAATGATTGACTTGGTAAAATGTCCAACAAATAGATTTAAAATAAAATATAGCTTCAAAAATTAAATTGGTATGTATACCTAAAAGAAACAGATGGTATAAAAAATATAAGGTCAAATAACATAATTTAGTAGGTAATAGCTTCGGACCATTCACACAAATTCGAACGCAACATGAAGTTATATCACTGTAATGAACTACATATATCTAATACAATCGCTATTACTTAATAATAAAATTACTTCTATAAGAAGGATTTTTTTAAGGTTTCGTCATTTATTCATAAAGGAGAGCTAGAGAGGGTGCAGTTAAGACTAAAAAGAGGCTTTTTTTATATCATGATTATGTTGATTATCTTTTTAGCAATTTATTTAAAAAATCAAATCCCCTCAACTGTACAAATTACTCAAAATAATTTTTCGCAAACAAACGCTGAGGACATAGCACAGAAATTACAGAGTACACAATTAACAAAAAAAATTATTTTGGCGTTACGTGCTGAAGGTTATCAACCAGATAGTACAGTTGAATATTTAATAGATTCCTCTGACAATCAGATTATTACAATCCATCTACATGATTTAGAGAAATTAGATAATAGAACGGAAAGCAAAATTCAAAAAATAGTAACTAATATTGCCCAAAAAAATAGCTTTGATTTATTTATTGTGGATGTGCAACTGACCAATAATGATTGAATTGGATGTAAATGTCCTTGGCAATCAATGAAAATAGATAGTAATAACTATCTTAAATTGAATAATATTGTAAAATTATTATAGTTTATACCTCCTTTTATTGGTATATTTAGTATGTTAAAAGAATTTTTGGGAGGACTTAGTAATGAAGAAGTTTGTATTAATGGCTGTACTTTCTCTACTAGCAATTATGGCAGCAGCATGTGGAAATGAAGTGAGTAAGGGTGGAAACACCTCATTACCATCGAGCGAAGCAAAGAAGGAAGAAACATCACCTGAAAAAGAAACCGAAATCAAAGACGAAGCAGAACAAGAAACAGCTGCTTCAGTAGTAACGGTGAATTATGCTAGAAATTATTTAGAAGATATTCCTAGTATTACGGAAGATCAATTAACATTGGATAAGCAATCATATAATTTCATTTCATCAAATCCAGATTTGTTCCCAGCATTATCAAAAGAGGCAATTCAAAAGACGAAAAAGCTTGCAGATGATAAAATCACATCTAAGCATTTAAATAAAAATGTAAAGCCATATTTAGAGCAAATGGTAAACTTTGCTGGCGATATTATTCAGATTCAAGAGGAAACATTAGATGATGGGACACCAGTGTCGGTGATTTTAATTGAGGATATGGATTTTAACGCTATATTTGCCATCGGTTATCATTCAACAGAATTCCTTGAGGGAGATTTTGTTGAAGTATGGGGTCTACCGTTAGGTCCTTATAATTATGAAAATGTTGATGGTGGTACTACGTTAGCGCAAGTTATTGCCACATCCTTTATCGAATAGTAAACAAGGGCACACTCTTTGAGGTGTGCCTATTGTTATGCAAAAGTAAATGAATAGAACCTATGATATAATCGCTAGGAAAGAGGTGATTATACTGAATATATTAGTTTTAGGCGCTACTGGCCGTGTAGGTAGTCATGTCGTTTCATTGGCATTAAAAGATGGCCATCAAGTCATAGCGTTAGTACGTACGCTAAGTAAATTAAACATAACCGATGAAAACTTACTTGTTAAGCAAGGGAATGTCTTAAATCGTGAGGATATTGCGTCTGCTATGGCTAAAGCAGATATTGTCATTAGTACTTTAAATACTGATGGCGCATCAACTCTTACAGATAGTTTTCCTCTAATCTTACAAGAGATGAAAAAAAGAAAAATAAACCGAATTATTACAGTAGGAACCGCAGGAATATTACAAAGTCGTCTAACACCTAATTTGCTAAGATATCAATCCAGTGAATCGAAAAGAAAGACAACAAGAGCTGCCAAGGAACATCATAATGTTTTGAAAATATTAGAACAATCGGATATGGAATGGACGATTGTTTGTCCTACATATTTACCCGATGGACATTATACTGGTCAATATCGCGTAGAACGAGATTTTCTACCCGATGGTGGAACTGAAATATCAGTAGCAGATACTGCCGAATTTACTTATCAACAAATTCAAAGTACAAAATATCTAAAATCTCGAGTGGGCATTGCTTACTAAAAGAGATAAATATTTTTATTGTCGTATTTGCCTAAAATTAAACACACTAGTTTTAACGATATTTGTTAAAGCTAGTGTGTTTTTTGATAACTAAAGATGATTAATGTTAAAAAAGTGAAAAAAGCTACTTCAATAAAAAGTAGCCCAAAACAGGAGAGTTTTTTGTGAAAGCTGAGTTTTTAAAAGTAAGTATATTATTGACAATGTGTATACAAATGTATACAATCAATTTATATTAAAATGTATACGTTTGTATACAAAAGGAGGATGTAAAATGAGAAGAGAAGAATTTAAAGAATATAAAAGAGAAGGACACCATCGTGGCGAGCGTTATAGAGGAAAGGATAGTTCATCGCATCATCGAGGACCGAAGACATTTCGTCGAGGTAGAGCTATAGCCTTTTTAGAGACACTGAATATAAAGCGTGCAACGATTAAACAACAACTAGAACAGCCTGAGTATCAATCAATTCAACCAATATTAATTGGAGAATTAAAAGCAATGGATACGGTCATTAATGAATTCATTCAATTATTTGAAATTCAAGAAAATGAAACAATGGAAATGGTAAGTGAAGAGGAAAATACGAGTACAAATAATAAAGAATCTATGCTGCAAGAGCAGGCAGGTGAAGATAGTAATGCAACAAATTAATCACTATATCGATACAACTTTTTATCATCAAGATCCATTATTGGAGGATGTGATGGCATCTATAGAAGAAAATGGCATGCCTTCAATCTCTGTTTCACCCTCCTCGGGTAAATTTCTAACAATGCTTGTCTCGATCTCTGGTGCCAAAAAAATATTAGAAATAGGTGCTCTTGGAGGATATAGCGGAATCTGTCTAGCTAGAGGATTTGGGAGTACAGGGAATTTAACTTCCCTTGAATTAGAGGAAACATATGCAAGGCTAGCTGCAAGTAACTTATCAAAAGCGGGATTTAGTCAGCAAGTATCATATATGACGGGACCAGCTTTACAAAGTCTTGCAACTTTAGCAGAACAAAAAAAACGATTTGATTTTTTCTTTATTGATGCTGATAAAGATAATTATGAAAATTACTTAAACTATTGTATTTCACTTGCTGAAGAAGGAGCCTTAATCGTTACAGATAATGTCCTTGCTGGTGGCAGTGTAGCAGATCAGAATGCAAAAAGTAAACGTTATACAGATATTATGAAGAAATTTAATGCAACAGTGGCTAATCACCCACAATTAGATTCTATTCTTATCCCAATTGGTGATGGCATCACAATTTCAAAAGTGAAATAAATGAAAGCCTCGAGAGTTTGCTCTCGAGGTCTTTTACATTTATTAAATAAAAGTAAACAAAAAAAGGCTGTAGCAATAAAAGCTACAGCTTAAAAGATGTTTAGGGAGATTTATGGCTTTAAATTTATTATGGCAAAGATGTAGTATTTTTATACTTCTGATGATAGTTATTATTTTAATTTAAAAAGCATTTTTTAAAGAAATCAACAAATAATAAAGTACTAAATATTTTTCTCTGGGAAGTGAAGATTTTTGAAGAAGTTTCTGCTGGTAATCGTGCCTATTTGTATCTTGGCTGTATCTGTCTTTTTCGTGAGCGAAAGTTTCTCTGCCGATAAAGGGAGGAAATATTACGAAGAAGCAGGTCAAATATTGTGGGAAATTAAAACAAATGAAAAAATAATAGCGTTGACCTTTGATGATGGTCCTCATAAAAAGTACACATCAGAGATATTGGATGTATTAGCTAAATACAAAGCGAAATCAACATTTTTTGTCGTTGGGGAAAATGCAGAAAAAAACTCGGAAGTTGTGCAACGAATGTATGAAGAAGGACATGAATTAGCCATTCACACATATACACACCCATTACGAACGACAGTCCCAAATTTACTGAAGGAAATTAAACAAACACACGATACGATTTACGGTATTACTGGGTATACACCGACTTTATTCCGACCAGTAGAAGGACAATATACAGATGGAATGATTGAAGCTGTTGCAAAAGAGGGATATAAAGTAGTGATGTGGTCTTGGCATCAAGATACGATGGATTGGAAAAGCCCTGGCGTCAACAAAATTGTTCACACTGTATTAAAAGGAGCTAAAGAAGGAAATATCGTACTTTTTCATGATGGCGGAGGAAATCGAGCACAAACCGTTAAAGCTTTAGAAAAAATACTACCTGAACTTGAGAAGCAAGGATACAAATTTGTAACAGTTTCAGAACTACTTGACGTACAAAAGGCAAATAAAAAATTAGATGAAAATAAATAATGATTTTAGTTTAGAAATGGTCACAACTAAAAAATGATTACCTCGATTAGATGCGCAAAAGAAGTGAGCACTTTTCGAGGTTTTTCTGTTCAAGTATGTTGGTTTTATATTATAGTAATTAATGGAATAATTAAAAATTTTAAAATATAGAGACGAGGGAAATGAATGAAGCAAGCTTTATTAGTGATTGATGCCCAACAAGAATTAATGGATGGTAATAATGAAGAACAAGAAGTATTTCAGAAAGATAGATTAATTGAAAATATTAATTACGTAATTCAACAAGCAATAACAGAGAATGCTTTAATTGTTTTTGTTCGAGATAAAGATGTTGCTAACGGACAAGGGCAAGGTTTCCAAGTTCATAATAAAATCAATATCCCAACAGATAACGCAATATTTATTGATAAACTGGCGACAAATGCTTTTTATCAAACAGACTTGCTGCAATATTTTAAAGATCAGAACGTGCATCATATAGTCATAATGGGCTGTAAAACAGAACATTGTATCGATACTGCAGTGAGATCAGCAACAGTGCAATCGTTCGATGTTACACTAATTGCAGACGGACATTCAACAACAGATTCAAAGGCACTTTCTGCTGAACAAATTATTGCCCATCACAATGCAACACTACACGGTCATTATAATGTTGATAATTTTGCTGTTGTCAGAAACGCTCAAGATTGTGTATTTGAGCCTACTCACAATCAATATCGAACAGAAATGTAGATATTCGAATATCTAAAAAAGAAGAGCACAATTACGTGCTCTCCCATTACTAACGACGATGTTCTACAAGGTCTATTGCTCCTAACACAATATGAGCTAAACCAAATCCAAAGACTGTGTTTGCAATCATTTTGTTAGAACCACTTTTTTGCTTAAGTGCATAGCCAGCGGCCGTAACAGCAGAACCTAAAATAGTTGGGATTAAACCTTCTCGAATGTTATTCATCAACAACCCCTCCATCGTAGTTAATTGGCGTAATGACACCATTATTACTATTTACGAATATGCATAATGCTATACTTGTCTATTGTTGATATGTAATATCTCGTCTTTAGACAGACATTATAAAAAGGGTCACTTGGGGGAAGTGACCCTTGGATTTAATAGGAGTTTAAAAATGGTAACACACAATCATTTCTTTGAATGTTAGTAATTAATAAAAGCAGTACCGACAATAATTAAAAGAATAAAGAGTACAACAATTAACGCGAATGCTGAGCCGTTGTTACCGCCACCGTAGTAATTGTCACCAGAGTTACAACCACCGCCATAGTTACAGCCACCACCGTAACCACCGCCATAGCTATATCCACCATAAAAACTATTGTTCCAATTACCTACATTTCCGTAGTATCCCATGAAACATTCCTCCTTCCTTCAATTTATAATATGTTCATTGTAGAATTGCGGAGGGGTATTTATCCCAGTTTGGTTTTTGAAATGTTTTAGTTATAAAAAAATTATAATTTGGATACTTATAATACGTAGAAAACAGTAATGCCACCTAAAAAAAGCTGTAGCGCACAAAGACGCTACAGCTCAATATTGGTTACCTTTTTGGTTTGTCAGTACAGTTATTATAACATACTTTTTTATTAAGGCATAGGATAGCTATTGATTATGAGTAATTGTAGCACTGTCCGAGTCATTGCGATTCGTTTTTATTTAAATTTCTTTGCAGCTAATTGGAATGACAACGTTATCATGTAAGACCTCGATATAATTGCTAAGCCAATTCCAAACGCATGATATGGCTCATATCTTGGAATTCTTGTTTTTCGTATAATGCAGTCGCCCCTATATTTCCCGACAAGACATTCAACTCCATGTAATCTAATTGACGATTTTTTGCCTCAGAAAGCAAAGCTGAACCGATACCCTGATTTTGATAGTGACTTCACACAATAATATCGACAATAAAAGCGTATTGATGTTCAACGATACATGGATAGGAAGGAGACGTAGTTTCTTGTATTAGCAAAAAGCCTACTGTTTGGTTATCGATGGCTGCTATTACAATATATGAGTCTTTATGATTTATCGTATTCCGAATAAATGTCACATCTTGTTTTGCAGGTTTTATATACTATGGTTGTAAGGTGGACATTTCTATAAATAGCTCTTGATATAAGCATTCAATGTCAGGAATTTCATTCACTGTAGCAATCTTTATTTTCACATTAAAACCTCCATTAGCTTTAGTTTTTAATGTAATTTTTTTTATAATAACTTTTTATAATATTGTTTATATATTGTATTTTTACGTTAGGGTAAAAGTTTTAAATATAAAGAAAGAAAATAAATAGCTGGAGTCTAGAAGCGAAAGAGATAAATCTAGTGATTGTATATAAGAAAGATTACTAAAAATAAAATATTTTTTATGTTTGTTGTTTCTGTATTATTGTTAACGTTCATCGAATACGCAATTGAATATGCTAGAAATGAAGGCGTTATAGCGAAATCAAACGATGTAAGTACGGTTTGTGCCTTCAGCTATCACCTGTGTGGGTTTATAAGAAGAGGAAGTAGGTGATATTCTGGAAACAAATACGCTTTGGTCATCATTGGTAGGTGGTATGACTGCATTAATTGCATATCTAATTGGCGGTGTAGATGAATTGGTAACATCTTTAACAATCTTAATGGCTATCGATTTGATATTAGGAGTAATGGTAGGTTGGATAATAAAAGATATCGATTCCCGTAAAACGTTTAAAGGGCTCTTGAAAAAAACAGCCATGATTTTAATGGTTATCGCAGCTGTACAATTGGACAATGCTACAGAAAGCGGAGATTTCATGCGAAATGCTATGATTCTGTTTTTAATAGGAATGGAAGGAATTAGCATAATCGAAAACTTAGGGAAGTTAGGTATTCGTGTTCCAAATTTTTTAGCTAATGCTTTTGCACAGTTAAAAAAGGATAACGATGATAAAAAGGATGATAAAAAGTAACTGTAAGGTAACGTTGCGACTCTACAATAATTTTAATCAAAAAATTATCCCACACAGGAAATGGCAATACACTTAATCAAACAAGACCAGAGCAAAAACAAACAGTCTCCACTTCTTGTCTATAGAATAGTAACATTAACAAGAGCTAAGGCATCAATGAGTAGTGATTGGGAGGAATAAATATTGAAAAATGCATGATGGACAAGTAAATAACAAGCTAAATGGGCTTATTATTCAACAATATAGGGACTGCTAATCCCATTGAAAAAATAAAAAAAGAGTCACATCTAACTAGGTGTGACTTTTTATTATGCATTTAATGATTATGGGGGAAGAAATGTTGAATATGTAGAAAATGCAAAACTCCTTGATGCAGGCCTAATTATGGAAATCAACAACCGAACTCTAGTTTATAAGGAAGAGGTGTTATAAATGCAATTGACCGACGGATCTTGGATTTTTGAAACAGAAGAAATAGATATAGCTGCAATGAGTTTAGAACGAACGGATTATGAAAAAGAAATGCTAAACGCATTTGCTCGTTATGCATATTTACGGTATAAGCAAATAAGAGATTATGTGAATCCACGAAAATGTAAATATATGTTGATTGATAAAGTGAGAGAACAATTAAAGTCACCTGCTAAATTACGAAGAGTTTGCAGTTTAGTAAATATGACAGAAGAGGAAGTACAATACATTGTTACATTTGTGAAAAAGCATTTGAAATATGTAAAGTAAATAAATTTAAGCCCTTAATAAAAGCAAAAGTGTTTAACATTCATGCATAAAAAATACCAATGCCCAAAATAAGATTTAGTCTAACATCTGAGTACAAGCGCTCTTACGATAATCCCAAAAATATATTTATTCAATAAACTTTCTTCCTAACCAATGTGCTATTAAAACAATAGGGAAAAATAAAAGTCCAAATGGTAAACAAATTATTATCATTTTCCATGTAACGATTTCCGCCATAAATAACGATCTATATAAAAGAATGCTGTAGGGGATGATAATAATTAACGATGTAACAGTTCCAGGGGTAAGAGAGCGAAATAAAATCGTCTGCCCAATGTGCGTAAATGCATGGATAAAAAATACGGAAGTAATAATGATGAAAAAATAAAGATTTGTTGCTATGCCATTATAGAAATATATATTAGCGGATATTGTAGCGGCACTTATAAGTAAAAAAATAAGGAGAACGGCCACTGCAAATTGAGCTGTAGTCATTGAAAATTGCTTCACTATTCGATTGGCTATTTTTGTTGGCAATCGTTTATATAGGTTGGTTTGATTGTTATGCAGCCATTTTTCAACCATAATAATCTCTTCAAAATCGTGGATGATAAACATAATAGGGAACAACCATATTAATGTTTGTATAGTTAGCAAAAAATCCATAGTGCAACGCCACTTTCTATTAGTAAATTAAATAGGGTCACTGGACCAGAGTGACCCTAACCAACAAATCAGGAGGTGCAAAGCTAAATTCGCTTTACACTACTATTACTATGATGAAATAGTTATGATAGCTAGCTATTAGCCTGTAAACTAGAAAAAATAAAAGTTATTTACTTAAAAATAACCCCTTAGTATCTACTTTATAAATTTATACATTTCCGTAAGACTTATTATACCAACTAAGAGGTTATTGTTTAATATTTTTTGTTTAAAAGGGAGATCATATAATGATAGAAATCCAATTTACTTGTATTTATAATAACCTTCAATAATTCCCGATTGTTGCTCCTCTAAACTATCTAGTGTTTATGGCACTTAAATAAAAATGCGTATTTAATAGGATAATAGTATAGTGAAGCATTCATATAATAAGCCAATGCTCATGTGATATTGTCGAACTTATTAATCAAATTTACCATTTATGATTGTCAGAAAATATCAATATAGCATATAATGAAAAAAAATATAAAATAAGAGGTGAACTTATGGGGAAACCAGTAGATTACAATCTATTTCCGGCCTATCAAAACACACTTGATGACAGACTGAATGAGCGAAAAGAAGAATATATAGAAGAATTAGAAAAAGCAAAAATCGGTGGATACCTTCTAGACTTTGAAAAAATAACTGAAGAAATACCGCAATAAATAGAATGCATCTCACTTTAAAGTGAGATGCTTTTTTTATTAAACTAACGTGGGAGAGCGCTGCTTAGTGAGTGGTATTCGATTCTGCCCTACAAAAAAGTAATGTAAATATGCAGGAATTGTTATAGAATGGTAAAAATACTCTTTTCGAAAGTAGCGTGTAAAAATGTTTCCTATATTAAAGACCAATCGTTTAGTACTAAGAGAATTAACAGAAAAAGATGCGCAAGCAATATTAGATTGCTTTTCAAACCCAGATGTTTTACGCCATTATGGACAACAGCCATTAACGAGCTTAGAACAAGTAAAACAGATCATCCAAAATTTCTCTAATAATTTTGAGAGCAAACGTGGCATTAAATGGGGTATTGAAATGCAAGGGCAAGAAGGAATAATCGGTACTATTGGTTTTCAAGAGTGGTCCACTGAGCATAAAAAAGCTGACATTAGCTACGCGTTATTTCCCGAAAGTTGGGGGAAGGGCTTCGCAAAGGAAGCTGTAGAAAAAGTGATTTCCTATGGTTTCCAAGAGATGGATTTAGTGCGTATTGGGGCCATTGTGTTTACTGAAAATAATGCATCCAACAAGCTATTAGAAAAATTAGGGTTTGAAAAAGAAGGGGTTTTAAGAAACTTTATGCATCAAAATGATATGCCATATGATACGAATATTTACTCTTTAATTAAGTAAATACTATTATAAAACTTAATGTTACGACCAGCGAAGTGAATATAGCGAGCTGGTCTTTTGTTATTTTTTTAAAAGCACTATCTAAAATCTGAAAATTTAGTTAACTGCATTGATTTTTTTGTTTTGATAGTATATAATGATCGCAAAAAAAATTAAACAAGGAGGCGTAGTTTATATGTAAGAAAAAGGTAAAAAATTTGTCCGCAGGGTTTGCTCTGGTCAGTGCCTTAACGTTTTCAGCAGTAGTTCCTGTTTCCGCTGCTACATTAGAAGCTACGTATAGCGGAAACTTTGTAACAGCTTGGGAACGGTATGCTACAGGATCGGATGGGTTATCTACCATCACGTATGGTTATAATACACGGTTTATTAATGAAGATTATGTTTGGGCAAACCATGCGTCGAATGAGCATTATGCGTCTTTATTTAATGGTGAATGGCATACAGGTTCAAGTCAACCTGCTTCAAGACTATCAAAAGTAGAAGTACGTCATAGAGATAGTGGTACTTATATATATCGTTGTAATTGGTAATCTAGTAAGACTACTAAAGCGAGTTAACACTAGGTTAACTCGCTTTTGCTATCTAAAAGTATTCTAATCCTTAACAAGGTGATTGCGGTGAAAAAAGTAAAGTATATTCTTAGTTTACTACTTTTTAGTATAGGGTTCACTTTTATCGGAGAGACATACGTATGGCATTTAGTTAGCTTTGAAACGAAATATGATTACGTTACGATGTATAAAAATGGAGTAATGTCTATCCATATTCCTCAAGAAGAGATGTTAAAGGATATTACAACAGCAGCTAAGGAAGAAAATTTAGAGGTTTTTGTGGTGGATAGAAAAATTTCCACTATTTATTCTGAAAATATAAATATATATGCGACAGAAGGAACCGCAAATTATTTAAAGGAAAGTTCATCAGTACAGCCTGGTCATTATCAAAGCATCTTTTTAGGGGATATCCAATTTGAGGTTTTACCAATCACCACTATTCCAGATGTTAATAAGTTTGAAAAATATTATGTGATTGGGAATAAAGAAAACCAGATTCGTTTTAAGCAAAAACTGATTGATAAGTATGCAGGAAAGTTTCCACAGGAGGGATATAGTGCCTTTAATAGTGCCTTCAATATTAGCGTTACTTGGGTTATTATATTAGGTCTTTTACTTTTAATCACTTTCTACGAAGTGGCTCAAATGAGGAAAGAAGTAGCGTTAAGAGTTATTTCTGGAGAAAGATTGCAACATATTATTTTTCGAAATGTTATCGCAGATACACTGTTTTTTCTTTGCACGTATTTAGTGCTAATCCTATTATTTATACAGTTTACTAATGCAAACTTTCATATTAGGATTTCCCTTTTAATGTTTGCAATTTTTGTTGTAGTGAATGCATGTATCTTTTTCACACTTTTTTTAAGTGATTATAAAAAAGATATGAAATCCAAAGATAGTGTCAAAAAAGTTTTGCAGTTAAGTTATGTATACAAAATTATTACTATTTGTATAACGGTGATACTGGCTGCGGGATGTCTAACGGCAATTGATGAAGGGCTAACATTTTATAAACAAAAACCTTTTTTTGAAAATGCTAAAGATTATTCTTATGTAAATATAAATGTTGAAGACGGTGAAGTGACACAACAATTAAGATTTGATTTTTATAAAGAGAATCTTGCAATGAATAACACCCTTTCTTTAGTAGATTTACAAACTAAAGAGCTAGGTTCTCCATTTGTTTTTGCTGATAGTGGTACGCTTGAGTATTTACATGATAAAATAAGCGAATTTAATACTGCTTCGCTCGAACAAAAAGTGTATTTTTTAGTTCCAGAAAAATATAATTCTAAAAGTGTTCAAACGGAAATGATAAAAATATGGGAAACGTACTATCCACACCCTTATGAATTTAATATTATTGCCTATAAAAAACAACTAGATATTATAGCAATAGATAAAGGTTTTAATATTAGTAGTAAGATAGTGAAGAATCCAATCATTCTATTCAACAATATGGACACAAATGCGCTTAACCCTTACTGGAATGTTTTTATATTTGGAACATCCATGTATAAAATTCAAGACCAGGAGTGGGAACAATTTATTGAAAACAACCATTTAAGTCTTTCTAAGGCAAATAATTTCAAGACAAATGTTTATGAGCATTATCTTCATCAATGGAATATTTATAAAAAAGGGATAGTTATAGCTTGCGTTTTACTCATTGTTTTATTAATTTTAGAAGCCATCATTATTAAAACCATTTTAAGCTACGAATATAGTATCAATGCAGTTGAAATTGCATTGAAAAAAATAATGGGTTATGGCTTATTTGAAAGATATAAAAAATTATTTTTAACAACCATTATTTTTGGCGGTATTGCAGGAAAGGCTGCTTTTATAATAGGGTATTTCCTGGATTGGAGTTCGGGACTATACTTAATCACTGGTGGATTTTCAGTTGTCATATTAGAACTTTGCTTTGTTTTCTATTACATAAGAATAACAGAAAATAGAAGCATACAATCAATTCTTAAAGGTGGATCCGTTAAATGATCGAAATCAAGAACTTAAGTAAATCTTTTGGAAATCGAGAATTATTTAAAGATTTTAGTTTAACTATTCAAGATGGAGAGTTTATTGTATTTTCAGGGCCAAGTGGATGTGGTAAAACAACACTTTTAAATATGATTGGTGCGATTGAACAAATAGATAGTGGCACAATTTTAGTAGACAGTATGGATATTAGTCAGAAAAAAAACCAGTTAAATTATTTTGGGAATAAGGTAGGATTTCTTTTTCAAAACTTTGCATTAATAGAAGATAAAACCGTAAGTTATAATTTGAAAATGATTAAACAAAAAAATCGTTCAAGTATTAGTCTTGAAGAAGCGTTAAACTCTGTAGGGTTATTAAATAAACTAAATGATAAGATTTATACGCTATCTGGTGGCGAGCAGCAAAGAATTGCACTAGCACGGTTAATGATAAAAAAATGCGATATTATTTTGGCAGATGAACCGACAGGCTCATTAGATAAAGCGAATGCAGACGTAGTAATGAGTATATTAAAAAATATGCATGCATTGGGAAAGACGATTATTTTAGTTACACACGATGAAGACATTAAAAAAAGAGGAGAGCGGATTGTTGAAATATGAGAAAAAAGAAAAAAATGATCATCATTTTAGCAACTATTTTTTCTATGTTTATTGTCTACAATCTATTTTGGTATGCCTGGATGAATGTTAAGTATTCTAACTATACGGGAGAATTAAATGAATTTATACCAAATCGTAGTTATGTATTATCGCAAAATGCTTATCTTTATAATGTGAAATTTCCAGATTATTTATCGTTAGTCGGCAATTTAGCTGTTTCTACTGAAGATAATAAATATGCATTAATTATTTGGCCATCATTTATAGGAGACAATAAATATGGTGTTCAAATTACAGATGAAAATAAGCAAACGTACTCTATTATAATTAATAGAGATTTAAGCGTTATTGATGAGGCTCATAAAAATCTAATTGAACAAAATAAAGAACAAATAGAAACCTTGTTTATAAAGGCGAAAGACATGTGGGGAGAAATATAATTTATGCAAGTTAGCGGATGGCTCTGTACTAGCAGAACCATATTACGTTAGCTCCCATACACGAAGTGCTTCCTAAAGGAGAAAACTCGCATTCATGTTTTCAAGCTGCGAGTTTTTTCTATTTGCTATTTTTGAGCATACTTCGCAAGGGAAAAAATATATCATTTCTTAAACCCATTTTAAAAAGATAAAGGGGAATCACTATGCAAATAGAAAAGCTCAAAATGATAATAAATGGTGACCTATCTTCATTTATAGTTTATTTGGAAAAATTAATTCAAACTAATAGATTTGATGATGGGGAAGTGTTAGGAATTGCAGTACAAGCTTTAAAGGATGGACCTGAGAGCTTATCAAATAGGCAATGGATTTTATTACTAGAGAATGTTATTTTAAGTGATAAATACATTGATAAATGTGAGCGATGTGCGGAAGATATGCCATGGTTAAATATGTATAATGCGATTTTTATTTATCAAGATTTTCTCTGTGATAATTGTCGTTACATGGTAAATAAAATAAATGTCTAGTATAAGGACTTTACTAGCTTGGAGTCAATGAATAATCCAAGTAGCAATTAAACTAGAAAAAAGAGCACACTATGTGTTCCAATCAATACTACTTGGATAAATCAGATGAAAGCTATTTTTTATACTACTTTTATACCTAACAATGAAGCAAACCCAACTGCTTGTTGTGAGGATACTTCACACCCTTTCAAACTTTCCAATGAAACATTCAACCTTTCAAAACTACATGTACTAATATCAATACCTTTTAAAGATGTTTGAGAAAAATCAACATCGTTAAGGTCACATTGATTAAATACGACCTTATTAAATTTGGATTCAAAATAATTGGCTCCTTGTAGTGTGGAATGATTAAACATGACCTGTTTTAAACGAGTGTCTGTAAAGTCACATAAATTTGCAATACAGTCTTCAAATGATACATTTCCTAAGTTAGCTTCCGCTAAATTCAAACCTAATAATTTACAGTTTTTGAATTTGACTCTGTGAATTAGTCCTTCACTAAAGCTGGCATTCGATAAATCGCAATTTTCAAAAATTACATCGGTTAAATCAATTTTTGTAAAAGTTACATCTATAAATCTTACATTTTTAAAGAGTACTTTTGAGAGGACTAGCCTTTCAATGCACTCATTATTAATAACAGTGTTAGAGATTACACAATCTGATAAAAACGGATCTTCTTCATAAAAAATATCTTGAAAATTTGCATTTTCTAAAGATAAAGGTAATTTAGGTGATTCGATTTTAAATACTTTTGCCACGAGGAGCACACCTTTCAAATGGAAGTCTTCATAAGAATAATAAAAAATACATTAATATATAAGACTTTATTTTTTAGTAATAGTGTGGACAAGAAAAAATTTCATACTGGATTAGTCCACGAATTACAAATAGGGGGGCTTTCAATTGGCTATTACGCTCGGAAAATATAATTTATAAATGGTAAGGAGGGATAAATCGGGAAATTAATTGGTACTACGAAAGATGACGTATGAATCCTAGGTAGTATTCGACTGTTCGATGTAATACTGATTTTTAAAAAATAATACGAAAATTTATGTTACGATAATGGGAAGAACGTATGTTAAATTTAGGGAAAAGGATGATGGATATGCATTCCAATTTAAATTTTACTAGTTTACCGATATTTACAACCGAACGTTTTATCTTGCGTAAAGCACAAGAAAATGATTGTCATGATCTTTTTGATTTGTATTCAAATGAGCAAGTGACGAGATATACGCCTTTAACCGCATTTACATCTATTGATGATGCGATGGATGAGTTGAATTGGTATGACACGATTTCCAAAGAACAGACTGGTTTTAGATGGGTAATTGAAGAAGCGGAGTCTAAAAAAGTAATAGGTACTTGTGGCTTTTTGAATTATGAAAAAGAACATAATCGTATTGAGATTGGCTATGATTTAAATCAAAGCTATTGGGGGAAGGGCGTTATGAAAGAAGCGATTAGTTGTATTATTCCATTTGCATTTTTGACGATGAAAATTAACAAAATAGAAGCAAAAGTGGAACCAGAAAATCTATCATCCATTAGATTGTTAGAAAAATTAAACTTTTATAAAGAAGGTGTATTAAGACAACATGAATTTGAGAAGGGGAAATATATTGATTTAGCTATTTTCTCCATTTTAAAAAGTGAATATCAGTGATGTTTTGTTTAAAAAGTATCTCTATTCCATAATTGTGTATTTTCCGTTGGGGTCTTTATATTTTTTATTTTTAGAAATTTCCAAAAAAATGAAACTTTCATAGTTTATTTCCGTATAAAATGGAAAATACTATTTTTTACGGGAGGTAAATATGGTTAAGTTTAGAGGCTACTTTCTTATATTAGTGTTCTTACTAACAGCCTGTACGCAGGATACAGTTATTCCTAAAGAACAAGAAAAAAGTAATGAAAATATTGTGACTACACCTGATGGTAAAATAACGTTTGAGGTTATTAATAACATTAAAATTCCCCAAGAAAAAGTAGAAACAATTAAAGAAGAGATACTTGCTGCATATGAAGTAATAAAAAGTTCAATCCAAACTACATATGTTCCATCGGAAAGAATTCAGATATTTCTCAATGAAGGAAGTCAAATGTCATGGGGCTTTGCAAAGGAAATCCAGCTATATGACATTAAGGATGATCGATATCCACTTGTCCATGAAATGACACATTCTTTACTCGGTTATGGAAATAATTTTGATACAAGCAGTGGTTATTTTACGCAAGAAGGTTTTGCTTCTTATATGGAACAAAAATACGGAAATGATAAAATTAATTCTCATCGGTTAATGAAGTATTTTATGGATTCAAATAAATTAATCCCTATTATCAAGTTAATGGATATGAATTATGCTTCATCTTATTTTCGCCCAAATCTTACAAATCCAATTGAGGAGAGTATCCTAATGGCTCTAAGCTATAATCAATCCAATTCTTTTGTAACATATTTAATTGATACTTATGGAATAGAGAAATTTGAACAGATTTACAACGAAAAGGAGTTGGATAAAAAAATAGAAGAGGTTTACGGTAAAAATATTGATGAGTTAGAAAAAGAGTGGATAGCTATTATTAATAGCCAAACTGATCTAACAACAAATGAGAAATTAGTCAATGATCTCTATAATATTGTCTCAGTTATAGATAAAATAGATCCAAAATATTTTACAAAGGAATAATTTTTTAAAATCATTTATGGCGCTAAGGAAAGCTAATTGATGCAATGCTTTATAAATAATAATAATTTTTCTTTTGCCTGCTTTAATTAGTTTTCTGATCCCCACCTTAAACTAAAAATCAAAGAGCATTTATTTCCATTTTATACTTTAAAGCTAATTGCATTTTACGTTCCAATATTATATTCTAACGTAATACATAAATTTGGAAATGAGATGATTGACGTGAATAGTTTAGAAAGAGCCAATAAAAGAAAAACAAGAGCTATGCAAATTTTGGATGAATTACAATTAATTCAAAAATGGAGTACTGTAGGGGACTGTTATTTAGTAGGAGCAACAGCTTATAATTTAATAGTGTCACCTGATATTGATATGGAGACATTTAGTGAAGAGCTAAATCCAGACAAAATTATGAAAGAATTAGCGTCACTAATTAACAATAAAAACGTATTGGAACTTAAATTTAAAAATTATATGGACTCAGACTTTCAAGGCTTTTACTTTAAAATCATATATCTAGATAATCAGGAAGAGTGGAATATCGATATGTGGCTTTTTTCAAATGAACGTCAAGGCGCTCTCTCAAAAGATTTAGTACCTTTAATGAAAAAAGCATTATCTGATACTACTAGACAAGCTATTCTTGAAATTAAGGAAGCATTATTACAAGAGAATTTAATTTATTCATCAGTATATATTTATCAAGCTGTATTAGATTATGGAGTGAGCAATGTCACTGATTTTTTAGCTTGGACGAAAAATCATAATACGAATGGGCTTATTCCATGGAAGCCTCAATAAGGATGGATGGTGTACTTAATGATAGGTACACCACACCAAATTCACTTTCTTAGCGACTTTTAATGGACATAGATGGCGATTTTACATTGTTTTTTGTACATAGCTTTACAGTAATATTAGGTATATAAAGATGTAGGAGGTTTTTATGCCTAATTTAATGCTTATTCTTTTTTTAATTAACCTTTCATTATTTCTTTTACATGAAATGGACGCAATAAGGCGCTCGGAGTGGCGGTTGTTTGTCATACTAAAAGATATGGAAGATTCAAAGGCTTATAGCATATTTACATCGATTCACCTTTTTCTTTACGTGCTTATTCTTTCCTTACTTTTTAGTGAGTATCAACTAATAATTTTTTGGGTTCTTGATGTATTCTTTATCATTCATACAATACTGCACTTATTTTTTGAAAGGCACCCTCGAAATGAATTTAAAAATTCGTTTTCAAGATCCGTTATTTATTCAATGGGGTTACTTGCTATAATTCATTTATTATTTTTAATGTAGATTTAAGTCAATAAGATGTGGCTTTTTTATCTGGTCGTATATCTCCAAATTATGTATATTTATGTAAAGGAGGTATTGCAAATGAAGAAAATATTAATTGTACCATTTTTATTATTGCTAAGTATTCTTATAGCAGCATGTAGTCAAGATAAGGAAAAAGAGAGTGGTGTTGAAAAAGAAGTTGCTGCTGAAAACTCTACTGAAAGTACATCTGATGGAGAGCCACTAAAAGTTGATAAAGGGGTATTAAACGTTGAAGTAACGATACCAGGTACTTTTTTTGAGGGGCAAGATATTGATAAGGTTATAGCTGAAGCGAAAAATGATGGCATTAAAGAAGTTATAAAAAATGAAGATGGTTCTATCACTTATAAAATGTCTAAAGCAGAGCACAAAAAAATGATGAAGGAATTAGAAGAGGGGATTATTAAATCAGTAGAAGAAATTAAAACGAGTGAAGATTTTTCCTCTATTAAAGATGTAAGTTATAATAAAACATTTTCAGAATTTACATTGTCAGTCAACAAAGAAGAATTTGAAAACAGCCTGGATACAATTGCTTCTTTCGGACTTGCAATTACAGGTATGTATTATCAGTTATTTAATGGCGTAGATCCAGAAAAGTATAAGGTGACAGTCATCTTTAAAAATGAATCGAATGGTGAAGTGATTAATACCATTGTTTATCCAGATGATTTAAATGAGAAAAAGTAAAACAATAATCCAGAAATAAATTACAAATAAAAACAAATAAAAACCAGAATAATTCTACGTTTGAAGAATTATTCTGGTTTATTTTGTTAAATTTAATGCGTTACCAAACATTGATTAGAAGAAATGTTTAGTTTGAATTACAAATAGTACCTGTTTTTATTCCTGTAGGGCCATTAAATCCTGGTATTGTATCAATTACAGTATTTGTTGCTATATCTATCACGGACACAGTATTGTCAGCCTGATTAGTCACATAAGCAAATTTTCCATCTGGTAAGATTGTAACTTGGTCGGGAGATGATCCTACAGGGATTGTTGCAATTACTAAATTTGTAGCGGTACTAATAACGGATACAGTATTACTACCTTTATTGACAATGTAAATAAAGGTGCCATCAGGTGTGATTACTGTTCCAACAGGACCTGTTCCAACAAAGATTGTATCGACTACAGTATTGGTCGCTACATTAATTACAGAAACAGTGTTGCTGTTTTCATTTGTAACATAAGCAAATTGGCCATTAGGTGTGAAAACAATTGATCTAGGGCGAATTCCAACAGGGATTGTAGCAACTACAGTATTGGTCGCTGTATTGATAACAGAAACTGCATTTGAATTTTCATCAGCCACGTAAGCAAATGCGCCATTTGGGGTAAAAGCTATACCTTGAGGTTGAAGCCCTACTGGAATCGTCGCTGTTACAGTATTCGTTGCTGTGTTAATGACAGATACAGTATTATCACCGTGATTTGAAACATAAGCGAGAGTGCCATTAGGTGAAATTGCTACACCAAGAGGATTAACTCCAACAGGTATAGTTGCAACTACCGTATTTGTTGCTGTATTAAAAACTGTTACATTATTGGAAAAGAGTGCAGGTACATATCCAAATTCACCATTTGGTGTAATTGCGACTTCAAGAGGAGCAGTACCTACTGGAATGGAAGCGACGATCGTATTAGTAGCTGTATCAATTACGGATACGCTGTTATCGGGAGTTTCCAATTGTCCAGCGTCTGTAACATATACGAGATAGTTACAGCTTGGTTGCACAGGTAAATATGGTGGTTTGCACTTACAATTACAACAAAATCCGCAGCAATGACAATGACAATTAGGATTTGATATAAATTTGAACTTGAACATTTTAAAATTATTTGGGTCTTTATCCATACTGAACCTCCTTTCAAACGTATATTGATAGAATATGTAAACTAAACTAAATTCCTTGTATATTGTCCTAAACTATTATGAATAAGTTGCAAGTGCTATAGGCTTCTACAATTGGTTGGAGTAATCAAGAGTGGTACTTAAAAGATAAATTCAAAGAGGACTTTCATTAGAAAGGGAGGTAATTTTATAGGAAAGTGTTGTAGTAAAACATCATAGGAAAAATTAATACTTGTTAAATTTAAGCTCCATTAAATAATATTTCGTTATTAATTTTTTTCCCCTTTTTAAAACCACATTTTTCGCATCATCTATTGGCTCTTTCATTCGAGATTTTTATGAGTAATTAATTCAAACCATGATAAACAATTCAATATTGCTACGAAAATATTAATCTAAAAATAAACTTGTCACGAAATAAATTAGGGGATATTAGGTAAAATGTAGGTTGAATTTTCTGAAAATAATAGTCAGAATTAAATTTAATAGATAGTTTGATATCACTGGAACGTATTAATTATATAAAAAGCATAATTCAAACATAAAAGAGTATTGAGGGGGATGAAGATGGGAAATGTGAACATTTTTGAATTTATTGGTGTTTCGACTGATCCTATTTATGAGGTGCTGAATCAGCTTAGTACTAATGAAGAAATCTTTATCGATAAATATATTATTCGGAGAACGGCTAAATTTTATGAGATTGAGAATAGAGATCTGCATGAATGCTTTAGAGAAAAAGAAGGTTGCTATCAATTTTTAAGCAAATTGCTAATAAAAAAATAAACTAATTTGCCATTCAAACATCAGGACAAATTGAAATGGACACGATAATGAAGGCTAAATTGTATTGTCAATCTTAATTCATTTAAATCACCTAGGTATATTGTCTATTTTACTTATTCTAATAAGAATACATTAAAAATGAGGCAGGAGGTGATTTTTTGTCGTTTAGTGATAACAAAGATAGAATAATAAACGATAGCAATAATGAATACTTCAAATATGGTACAAATAATGTTAATCAATTTAGATATAAATGTAATGAAAATGGGTGCTATAGTTACCCTTACAATGCTCAATATTCTTCTATATTTACTGGTCCCACTGGTCCGACCGGCCCACAAGGAATACAAGGTGTTACAGGAGCTACAGGTCCTCAGGGAGGTGTAACAGGGGCAACAGGGCCACAGGGAATCCAAGGAGTAACAGGGGCCACAGGTGTGCAAGGAATTCAAGGAGAAACTGGGGCAACGGGTATCCAAGGAATCCAGGGAGTAACGGGAGCAACAGGAGTCCAAGGAATCCAGGGAGAAACTGGAGCAACAGGACCTCAAGGAATTCAAGGAGTAACGGGAGCCACAGGTGTGCAAGGAATCCAAGGAGAAACTGGAACCACAGGAGCCCAAGGAATCCAAGGTTTAACGGGCGCAACAGGAGCCCAAGGAATTCAAGGAGTAACGGGCGCAACAGGTGTGCAAGGAATTCAAGGAGTAACGGGCGCAACAGGAGCCCAAGGAATCCAAGGAGTAACGGGAACCACAGGTGTGCAAGGAATCCAGGGAGTAACGGGAGCCACAGGAGCCCAAGGAATCCAAGGAGTAACGGGAACCACAGGTGCCCAAGGAATCCAAGGAGTAACGGGAACCACAGGTGCCCAAGGAATCCAAGGAGTAACTGGCGCAACAGGTGTGCAAGGAATTCAAGGAGAAACTGGTGCAACAGGACCTCAAGGAATCCAAGGAGAAACTGGTGCCACAGGTGTGCAAGGAATTCAAGGAGTAACGGGCGCAACAGGAGCCCAAGGAATCCAAGGAGTAACGGGAGCCACAGGTGTGCAAGGAATCCAAGGAGTAACAGGAGCCACAGGTGTGCAAGGAATTCAAGGTGTAACAGGGGCAACAGGTGTGCAAGGAATCCAAGGAGTAACGGGAGCCACAGGTGTGCAAGGAATCCAGGGAGTAACTGGAGCCACAGGAGTCCAAGGAATCCAGGAGAACCTGGAGCAACAGGACCTCAAGGAAATCAAGGAGTAACGGGAGCCACAGGTGTGCAAGGAATTCAGGGAGAAACTGGGGCAACAGGAGCCCAAGGACTTCAAGGAGTAACTGGAGCCACAGGAGCCCAAGGAATCCAGGGAGTAACTGGAGCCACAGGAGTCCAAGGAATCCAGGGAGAACCTGGAGCAACAGGACCTCAAGGAAATCAAGGAGTAACGGGAGCCACAGGTGTGCAAGGAATTCAGGGAGAAACTGGGGCAACAGGAGCCCAAGGACTTCAAGGAGTAACTGGAGCCACAGGAGCCCAAGGAAATCAAGGAGTAACTGGAGCAACAGGTATCCAAGGAATCGAAGGCATACCAGGAACAACTGGCCCGCAAGGAATCCAAGGAGTAACGGGGGTAACGGGTCCACAAGGAATTCAAGGTATAACGGGAGCAACTGGCTTGCAAGGAATAATAGGAGCTACAGGAGCCCAAGGAATTCAAGGAGTAACTGGTGCAACAGGTGTGCAAGGAATCCAGGGAGCAACGGGAGCCACAGGTGTGCAAGGAATCCAAGGAGAACCTGGTGCAACAGGAGCCCAAGGAATCCAAGGAGTAACGGGAGCCACAGGTGTGCAAGGAATCCAGGGAGTAACTGGTGCAACAGGTGTGCAAGGAATTCAAGGTATAACGGGAGCAACTGGCTTGCAAGGAATCCAAGGAGTAACAGGAGCAACAGGAGTTCAAGGAATCCAAGGAGTAACAGGGGCAACAGGAGTTCAAGGAATCCAAGGAGTAACAGGAGCAACAGGAGCAACAGGAGTTCAAGGAATCCAAGGAGTAACAGGGGCAACGGGTACCCAAGGAATTCAAGGAGTAACTGGTGCAACAGGAGCCCAAGGAATTCAAGGAGTAACTGGTGCAACAGGTGTGCAAGGAAATCAAGGAGTAGCGGGAGCCACAGGTGTGCAAGGAATTCAAGGAGTAACGGGAGCCACAGGTGTGCAAGGAATTCAAGGAGTAACGGGAGCCACAGGTGTGCAAGGAATTCAAGGTGTAACAGGGGCAACAGGTGTGCAAGGAATCCAAGGAGTAACGGGAGCCACAGGTGTGCAAGGAATCCAGGGAGTAACTGGTGTAACAGGTGTGCAAGGAATTCAGGGAGTAACTGGTGCAACAGGAGCCAGTGGGCCAAGGTTAATGGAAGTCTTTTTCTCTACTGATCAGTCAGTTGGTAATAATGACTTTCTTGGAACAGGTACTTCATCAGCATCATTTATTAGGAGTTCAATTGTCATTCCGCTAAATGCAACAATTACAAGCATTACTCTAAATATAAGAGATCACACTTTAAGCGCTGGACAAACAGCTTCAGCTCAAGTATTTACAAGTACAAACTGTGGATTTACTGCACCAGTAGCTACAGGAGTTAGAGCTACAGTTACAGGGCCAAGTTCTTCTACAACACCGAATTGTTGTGCAACACAGTCTGCAAATTTAGCTATAAGTGGATGTACACTTTTATCAGTACAAGTTACTACCACGGGTGGGGCTTTCTCAAATGGTGTTTCCGTAACTATCTTATTGTCTACTTAAGAAATTAATTATTTTTGACTAAAATTAATTTATTTTTTATAAGATTATTAATAATGTTATAAAATTCTAATTATCTAAATAATAAAAGGCTCTGGAAATTTTACACTATGTAAAACTATCTGAGCCTATTTTTAATTGAGAAAGGTAAAAGTATCATATATAAGCTTTAACCGTTCCAAATAAATAAACAAATTTCTTTGGGTATACTGTTTTACTAAAAAAACCAAATATTGTATGATTTTATTAATAATTTGATTCAGATAGTTAGGGGGATTAATATTGGATATCGAATTTATTAACAGCAAGATTTCAGAACACTTATTAAGTGGTACATTTGAAGTAAGTTTGTTTCTAATTGAAAAGATTAAAACACATGAACATTTAGATTATTTTTCATTTAAGCCATCTTTAAGTCGGTCTTTGCAAATCGATATTGTAAATATTATTCATCCAACTATTCATAAATTAGTGGGTAAAGAGCAAGTTGAGTTTAATGAAAATGGTCGATCAAATGGAGTTGTTGAATACTGTATGTCATCCTATATAGGGGTTACATATGATAATTTATTCGAAAGCTTACAAGAACCTGGAGAAACGTTGAGTGAAGATACGCAAAAAGATTTATACTGTATTAAAATTGAAATAGAATCGGGGAAATTCGCTTATTTTTTAAATCGTATACCTCAACTAAAGAAGTTTACTAAAGGACTTTGGGGAACAATAGCAGATGCTACTTTTAGAAAAGTATCAGACTCATTTATAGGAATTGAACCAGGGTTTGATTTACTTATTTTTGAAGACGAAGTACTTGTAATTAATAATGTCGCTATGCAAAGAATTTTTGATTTGAAAACAAAGTATGTTCAGAATACGAATTCTGTATTAACGGTCTTTGAAGAAACGAATAAGTTAGAAGGGTTTGAACAGTTTAAAAATGATAGTATTGAGGATGGAAATATTGTAAAGAGGGTTTCAAGATTAATGACAAGGCCTGAGAGAATGACTAGGTTTGTTGACAATTTTGATAAAGTAGAAGAAATTATTATGGAGTTTGATTTAAATATTGAGTTAAATGAAGAAAAAACGAAAATAAAATATACTGATAAAAAACAATTAAATGATATAGTCAAATTACTAAACGATGCTTATTATAAAACGGTATTAACAGGTGAAAGAGGAAGAGATGACTTAAGGTAATTTATAAAGAAAGGGTGGGAGAAAATTGACAAATCTTTTTAAATTATTTTTATTCATATCGTCCTACTCGCCATTATATTTAATTGTAGCAATATCACTATACCCCTATGAAAAATTTAACATACATTCAATTTTTGAAGATAAAGTAACCGTTGCAGTGTATATAATTTTAATCGTATTATTTATTGTTTCATTTTTACCTATTTGGTATATAAATAAATGCGAATTAAATAGCACAATCGTAAGTGAACGTGTAACACGAAAAAATGAAGAAATATTAAGTTATTTAGTCACATATATTGTGCCTTTATTGGCAATCGATATAAATGAAAAAAGTACATTGGTTACAAACGGAATATTGTTTCTTTTGATTGGGTATTTATATATTAAGTCGAATTTAATACATGTTAATATAACGTTTTTAATTTTTGGATGGAATACTTATGAGGATGAGCTTGGACGAATTATAATTTCGAAGGAAAGTCCAGACTATTTTAATAGAATGAAAATTGGTGGAAATAATATACGAGTTAGAAAAATGGCTAATAATATTTATTTGCATCGAGCCTAATACAAGTGTGAAGTTCATAAAAAATAAAATGCCTTTTAGACATCTGGCTATAACATCGAGCAGCCTGATGTCCTTGCAAAAGGCGTTTTTTTATAGATTGAAGTCAAATTGTTTTGAGAAGAGATGGGGCAATCAAAATAAAATGGTTTGAATTATCTGGTCATTTACAAATGCCTTTAAGAGAAATAATTCATTTTCATTTGGCTCTATTTTATTTTCAACCTTAAAGCATTCGATAGCTTTTTCAAATAAGGTGGATTTTACAGCAAGATTTGCTTTTGTTAACTCATTCCAATATATATTCATTTCATTAGCATCACAGATTGATTCATAACCGAGTAGGAACATTTCAGCATCGTAGTGAATGTCATTAATCATAGGCAATAGCAGTGATTGTTTGAAATGGTAGAGTGAATCACATATAGACTGAAGAGGAAGCAAGCTTAAATTTACTACATAATATTGATATTTAAGTTGAAAGTATAGATATTTAAAAAAAGGAAAGTGTATTACTGGAGGTGATTATTATGACGAAGAATAAACAAAACAAAAAGGCTGTAGAACGAGAAGAATTTGGAAATGATTTAAGCCCTGATGATTTAGATGTACGTGAAGATAATGATCTTACAAAAGAACAAGTTAAAAATGCGAATGAAAAGAATGAACAACAAGCAGAAAAACAGTAAATATAAAATGAACAAAACTCCAGATCACACTGGAGTTTTGTGCTGTTAATGGCTTCTTAACTGTACAACTAAATTTTTTCACTTTTCTCATCAATTTTAATGCATCTAATTAGACGCTGTCATATCATAATTCTTTGCAAGACTTAATCAGTTCATTAACCGTTAGTGCTCAAAGTTAATTAGTGAATTTAGATAACTTCTCAAATTGTTCTGGCGTAATATTTTTTACTTTATACGATATAACTGCTTTATTTGAAATCACTTTATATATAGTTGAAGCTTCACTAGAAGGTATTCGAAAAGTAATGTTAATTAGTTTGTATGGTGGATTGTGTGCACCTTCAAAAGTAATAACCCTTAAAGAAACATCATAAAAGTCATTCTGTCTATTTCTTTCAATTTTTTCGATTCTTCCAGAGGTAAATAACTGATTATCTCCGTAAGAAGACATTGTTTCAAGAATGGATTGACCTAATTCACGTAAAAATGCTAATTCAATTACACTTGGTGGTTGATCTTGTGGGAAATATTCTGTATCGGATTGAGCAAAAGCATAACTAATGACGAAGCAAGACATTAATAGTAATGAGATGATTATTTTTTTTCTCATAATACAAATTCCTTTCAGCTTTTGCTCTTGTTATTTGTAGATTCAAGAAAATTTATGTACTAGAAATAATAGTATATGAGGTAAACAATAAATTGAGCTTGCTTAAGTTGAGCATGGCATCCCATTATATATAAAATATTGATTAAAATGATGAGGAAGCCGTTTTGTTGCTTCTTTTAATCTTATTTTTTGATATAATCACCATTAAATACAATAACAGTAGGGGGAATAATCTCAAACAAAAAAGAATGCCTATATCTATGTTACCGATATAGGCGAAGTTTAAAATTAATCCATTTTTAACAATGAATACATATTAATATTTATGAAACGCTCATTAGGTTCTTCGTATTGTCGATGTTGACCTTCGAACATGAAATTAAGTTTTTGTAACACTTTAATAGAATTTACATTTGCAGGCTCCACTTTTGCTTCAATTTTATTTAATTGTAAAGTGTTGAAAGCGTAATCTAGGAGTGCCTTTATAGCCTCTGGAGCGAACCCCATGCCCCAATACGCTTTTGCCAGATCATAACCAATTTCTGCCTTGCCATTTTCAAAATCTATAAAATTGAATCCACATGTTCCAATTATTTCGTTGGATTTTCTTTCAATCATGCTAAAGCGAATCGCCTCATTTGCCTGGGCCAATTCTTCAAGTAGTTCAATCATTTCTTTTGCTTGCGCTTCATGTGTAAAGCTAGAAATGTTCATATATTTTGTTACATCAGGATCAGACCAAATTTTAAACAAGCTATGTGAGTCTGAAATGTCCATTCTTCTTAAATGAAGTCTTTGAGTATTTAGTTCTTTTATCAACACGTATACCTCCAATATTTTTAATCAATGAGATAAAAAATATTGCCATCTGCGCATAGTTCAGTCCCTTCAAAGTTGTATAGTTTAATGATACCAAGCGTGACAAAATAAAGGAATAATAAATTGATTAACAACTTGAAGAAATAAAGCCGAGAAAAACAAAAAATTATGTTAAATCATTTTCATGAGGATACAACTTGAAGAAAACTTTTTCAATAATCATTCTTTTACTAATAGTTCTATCTGTACATCATTTTTAAAGATACAATCATTGAATCAGTTGATGATTCTCCCCAAAAAGTAGAGCGATTTTTTTAAAAAAAAGAAATGTATGAAACAGCACATGAAAAATATGGGGTTTATAGCATGGGGGTAGTTCAAAAAGATTAATTATTACTTGTAAGTCTGAATGTATCCAATTATGTATACAAGGAAGATGTAGAAAAATATTTTGAATAACAACTATTTATCCATGGTTTAAAAGAATATAGTATTGAAGTATATTTTTACGAAAATGGAAATAGATAACGAGGTGATCTAATGAAATCATTATTAGCAAAAATTAAGGACAGCTTTATAAATACTACACCAAAATTTTCTAACAAAGTATGCTATTTTTGTAAGCGTAAAGCATCCGATTTACGGAATTATAAAAATGAGAGAAGCCAAAAAATCAAAGTGTGCTTTTTATGTGTTGAATATGCAGAGAGAAGAGCTTATCGTAAATAAAACATATTTTATCTTCTTTTCGGGGACCTTACATAGCTAGGTGATGCAATTGTTCAATAGAATGCATGCATTTGAAGGCTTTGAATTAACCATAAGATTAACTAGAGCAATAACATTCACTAAAGTGATTATAAAACGAGGGGGATACGTATGATTAAATATCCATTTTTAGAAGATGGGGCAACAATTGGTGTTACAGCACCGTCAGATAACGAGGTGATCTAATGAAATCATTATTAGCAAAAATTAAGGACAGCTTTATAAATACTACACCAAAATTTTCTAACAAAGTATGCTATTTTTGTAAGCGTAAAGCATCCGATTTACGGAATTATAAAAATGAGAGAAGCCAAAAAATCAAAGTGTGCTTTTTATGTGTTGAATATGCAGAGAGAAGAGCTTATCGTAAATAAAACATATTTTATCTTCTTTTCGGGGACCTTACATAGCTAGGTGATGCAATTGTTCAATAGAATGCATGCATTTGAAGGCTTTGAATTAACCATAAGATTAACTAGAGCAATAACATTCACTAAAGTGATTATAAAACGAGGGGGATACGTATGATTAAATATCCATTTTTAGAAGATGGGGCAACAATTGGTGTTACAGCACCGTCATCGGGAATACCAAGTGAACTGCATGACTTATTAAAAAGTGCTTGCACTCGGTTGGAAAAGGAAGGATATAAAGTTTTTTGTGGAGAAACAGCTTGGACTCAAGATAAAGCAAAGTCTGCTTCAGCTAAAAAGCGTGCTGAAGAGTTTAATTACATGATGACTAATGATGAAATCCAAATTATTATTCCACCATGGGGTGGTGAATTACTTATTGAAACACTTGAATTTATAAACTTTGAAACTATCCCGACTAAATGGGTATTAGGCTATTCAGATATTAGTCTTTTATTATTGGCTATAACGTTAAAAACAGGTATAGCTACGGCTCATGGAACGAATTTAATAGATTTAAGAGGAGAATATGTTGATGACACGACAGCGATGTGGCAGTCGGTTTTATCATTAAAAAAAGGTGAATCAATCCTCCAACATTCTTCAGATCAATATCAAAAAGAGTGGGATTTTGACAAACCTAGTCCATATGTTTTTCATTTTACAGAAAAAACATACTGGAAAACTACGCAAGAGAAGGGTGCTAAAATACAGGGGCGTTTACTTGGAGGATGTATTGATACGATAAGGCATCTAATTGGAACAGAATTTGGTAATATCCACACCTTTAATAAGACGTTTATTAAAGGTGAATCTATAATTTGGTTTTTTGAGAACTGTGATTTATCTACTACCGATTTACGTAGGACACTTGTTCAAATGAGATTAGCTGGATGGTTTACAAATTGTTCAGGCATTATGTTCGGTAGAAGTAATGCTGAAATCTCTGTTGAAAATTATACCGTCGAGGATGTCTATAGGGAGCTTTCGAAGGAACTTGAAATGCCGATTATATACGACATTGATTGTGGTCACTTACCGCCCCAAATTACACTAATAAACGGAGCATTTGCAGAAGTGCAAACGAATAATGGTAAAGGGACTATTTTACAACACTTTATTTAATCATGTGCTTATAAGGAGCCACTTGGAAAGAAACTATTTAAGGGTCACCCTGGGATAGTGGCGACCCTTAGAAACAAATCAGGAGGAAGTTAAACTATTTAGCTTAACACTATTATTTATATGCTGCATACCATTAGATTTTATAGTTAATTGCCTTTGAAAAATAAAAAAAGTATAAAGAGGCTCTTAAATTTAGAGAAACTATTCTCGTAGGTATGATCTAAAAAAATTTTAGCACTGCAATATGTATGGAATAATGCAACATAAATTTTTATGTAAAAGACTTATAGTAGCGTTTATAAGGACTAGTGGGGATATGAGGTATTATTGAGTTGTGGTCGCGGAAACTACTTATAGTGACCTGTACGCCAATAGGTAATGTCCATTGGGGTTCAGGTCTAGTTAATAAGTATGTTAAGTGAAATAAATAACTTTTAATATTTTAATGGTGATTTACCTTCTGTAATTCCCACTCACTACGTAAAATGCCCATTTTAATTGCATCATAGTATTTTCCATCAACTATTCGTGCATCTCTTATTTTTGCCTCTAATTGCATCCCCAATTTTTCAGCTACTCGCATCATTCTTTCATTGCCAGACCAAGTAGACATACCTAGGCGATGAAGAGTAGTTTTTTCAAAAAGATAATCGATCCATAAGCTATAAGCCTCTGAACCGTAACCACCATTCCAGTATTCCGAATTATATGTAACAATCCCTGTTTCAAGCCAATTTGTATTTTTGTCAATCCAATAAGCACCAACAACTCCAATAAATTGGTCATTTACTGCCATGACTAATGTACTTGGAACACCTTCAAACAATTGTTCATCATTGGCCCATTCCTTTAAAAACTCATTTTTGGTCATTTGTTTTTCTGGAATATAAGGTCCATTCCATTTTTTAGCGGCCTGTCCTTTATCTACATATTTCCAATAATAAATTGCTTCTAAATCCTCCATTGTAGCTGTTCGTAAAATAACTCTTCTACCTTTTTTATGAATCATTATCATTCTCCTTTTGTTACCTAAAAAATAACTAATTTTATAATATCATACACAGTTTTGTAAGTTAATAAAATAACATTGGTTATATGTAAATGTTGACTAATATTATATACTTGTCTGAATTTAGAGGAGTTCTGCTCTTCTTGTCGAATTAGTACATAAATGGAGGGATACTATTGTTAACCAAAATTAGAAAAGTTAAGTTTGAAAAAGAACGAAAAAATCCTATTTATAATGTTGTTATGGAATGTCCAGATGGGAAGGAACTTTTTGTTAAGTTTGATTATACTTACGCTACAAAAAACTTTTGGCCATTAGAAGTAAATTATAATAAGAAAAATTACGGTGCTAAACTAGCATGGTATACAAGAGAAGTGGAAAATATGACGGTTGAATTATTCCTAGAAACCATTGCAAGCAAGATAAACAAAAAATATAACTTTGTGCTACAGCATTCGTAATTTGAAAAATTTCTTTTAGGTCCTTCACAGCTCGTTGTAAGGGCTTTTTTGTATAAAATGAACAAACCTGTTATGTAGAAGTACTTGTTACTGTGTGAGGACTCTTTCATGACTTTTCAGGCATATAAAAAGCAAAATTTAAGAGAAAAAGTTTGAAAAAAATATTCCATTTTTATAGTTTTCTTTTTATTATTAAAGTTGGAGGGGATATTAGATGTATAGTAATACAGCGAATATGTTTAAACAAACTACTAATCTTATAAATGCTTTGAATAAATTAAAGCAAAACTTATCTTTTGTAAAATCAAATGTAAATAACGATAAAACGCTGGCCATCTATTTTTTAAGTAATGCGTATAGTGACTTTAATTTATTTAAAACAATCTACTTATCTGTAACACCTGGTGATCATAAAATTGAGGCATTTTTAAAAGAGTTTGAGAAATTTTTTGTAGATGTAAATAAGTATTTAGTATTTATAACTGAAGATAGCATAGAAGATACACTTCATAAAGAAGTGGTCCTTTCAATAAATGAAGTAGAAAGATATTTGTTAAATCAGTTAGATATGTATAGATAAAAATTGGGGGACATTCCTTAGAGGAGTGTCTTTTTCTTTTTTCTACTACAACACGCTTTAAGTGATGAGATGGAATGTCAATCTACATCTTTCATAGCATGCATGTATTTTCGGATAATCGAGGAGATGATGGGCTGTGAAATCCATATTAGATAATGGGTTTACACATTAAAAAGAGCTGCCTTAGAAAAGACAGCTAGTTAACATTATTTGATGGCTTTTAAAAAAGCTTTCCCTTTGCTGTATACAAAACGTTCCCACCTAGCTAATAACCCGTCTCCATTTACGCCATTTTCTAATTCTAAAGCATGTTTCTTATGGAAATCTTTGATTCGCTTATTATGTTCTTTTTGCCATTGATGTAAAGGATTATGTTTCATTCTTTCCCTCCTTTTAGTTTGTTAATTATATGGTTAGAAAGGGTCAATTGAAAGCAATATATCTACTTACTTTAAAAATAAATCTGGTAGTTACAAGTGAAGCATATTTAATAACTTGATTAGTAACATTAAAAAAGAAACATTAAGTTTGTTTCTTCTTAGACAACATGACAACACTTGATAAAATGGTGATAAAACCGCCAATCAAGAAAATATAAGCTACTAATATGGACATTTCTTCTAAGTTGTTTGTAAAGATTCTATAGGCTCCTAAAGTAAATAATGCTAAACTACTTACTAAACTAAGAATCGTTCTATTCTTATTAGTCAATACAACGCACCTCCAAATAATGGGATTGATAATAAGCGATAATAACACTTCAGCTAATTAGAAAATCTCATACAATAGGTTTTCTTTCTAACAAATCCAAGTTCCATTATTAACATTATGCCAAATGGAGGTAAAAAAGGAAAATACCCCGTAGAAAGCGAAATTGATGTACTTACCGAATTTAGTCCACTCAAGCACTTTAATATGTAATTTATGTAAATAATAACATAATAAAAACTTCAAAAACATCTTAAAAATTTTTTATGGTGATACTTTTTTTATTTGTTATGGTTAGTATATTATAGATTTACTATTTATCGCTTTGACAATACTGGAAATTGTATACATTACGTTGAAAAAACAACTGAGGAGGAATGAAAGTTGAAAATCAGAAGGATAGATCATGTGGCTATTGTCGTAAACGATCTTTCTGCCGCTAAAGCGTTTTTCCACGATTTTGGACTTGAAGTAAAAGGGGAATGGGAAGCGGAAGGAGATTTGATGGGATATGCAGTTGGACTTAAAGACGCTAAAGTTGGGTGTGTAGGATTGGGAACTCCAGACGGTCCAACATGGATAGAACTCATCAAATTTTATTCACCATTAGATGAAAAAGATCTTCAGCAAACTTTTGCAAATACACTCGGTATCCGACACCTTGCATTTACAGTTGAAAATATGGAAGCTATTGTTGCTAAACTAAAAGGGAAAGGTACGGAAATTTTTAGTGAAATACAGCAATATGAAGATAGTTATAAATTATGCTACGTTCGAGGTCCAGAGGGAATTATTTTAGAGTTGGCTGAGGAAATCCTATAAGTAATGAATGGAAAACTCGAAAATAACATCGCTGCCAACGTTGTAATGGCATAGGTACTGCACTCTTAAAAAGAGCTAAAGGGTGTGCTTTAGAAAAGGAAATGAAAGGTTTTACACTTGAAACACAAGTTGTTAATTTGCTCGCTTGTCGTTTTTATTCTAAAAATGGATTCACCATAGGTTCAGTCGACAATATGCTTTATGCAAACTCAAAATATGCGAATGAAAAGGCTGTGTTTTGGTATTTAAAGTTTTAAGCCTTACTTATAACGCCATGAATAGATGTTTTATGGCTGACATCACTTTATAAATATTGAAAATTTTAAAGGCATGCCAGTAAAGCATGTCCTTTTTTCGCTTTTATAATTTCTTTACTGTACAGGCTGATTATAAAATTCTATATTGTCGCTGACTAGTAAAGAAGCTTCGTCATAATATAGTGGTTAGTGCTAGCCTGACAGGTAGTAATAGATGGACGTATTACTGTTATTTTTATTGTATTGCAATATTTTTCGATAGATAGTGGCATGATATGAATTAGAGGTTAACAAATGTGTAAGGAGGAAAATGATTGGACACTTTATTAACGGAAATTCGAGAAGGAATGGACTATCTTAATTTGCAGGGCAAGCATATTAATAAAATTAAAATGAACGCTGATATTTTTGATAATATGACTAAACTTACCAATATCGAACATGCGAATGATGCCGCTACTTTATTTGGAATTACAATTGAGTCAGATGAAAATATTGAAAAATATGCATTTATTTTAGAAGACGTCAATTAATGAGTAGTGGCTTATTTAAAAAAGTCTGGAACAGCCCTTACATTTGCAGAACGACCAGTTGGATGCTTGGATGAAAGAAAGTGTAACAAGCTAAATAAATATGTACAAAAATTTAATTATAGTGACAATAACCTATGACTAAAGTTATAATTTTTTTGGGGAAATAAGAAAAATTATTACTGACGGATCGCCGTATGTGATGAAAGTCGCCTGTACGGTGAAGGCTCGTTATAAAACTTAAATATAGAGGTATAAGACGAGAATAGCTTGTTAGAAGCACCAATTTTAATACCTGATACTACAAATAACTACTTGGACAATATACTCGAAATTAGCTTCTCTTCTAATTCTTCTTGGGAATCTAAAATAAATTCCATTTTAATCAGTACAGACGGTGGAGTTACATTTAATCCTTTAAATTATGACTTATCATGGGTGAGTTCGGGAAAGGTCACACTTCCTAAAGGATTGCCTTCAGGCTCGTTAATTTTCAAGTTTCAAGCTATTAGTTATAAAGATGCAGTTGTAAATCAAAATGTACTTGAACCATTAGCGGAAGTAAGAATAAAAACAAAAGACACAAATATTGTACAACTGGACAACACAATTGGATTTATAACAGTTAAATCGACAGCAACAGTAGGTGAAATTAAAGCAGCAATTGAATCCTACAATGGTTCAGCTCAAAGCTATGTATTTAGAAAAAATATCGGTGATGATAATTTCGACTATACAGAATCAGATACGATATCAAATATCTATGTATCATGGCTGGATATTACGTCTGAAGATGGGTCGACAAAAGGGCAATATATAATAAATTTTATTGAATAAAAAATGAGAACGTCCATTATGGCGTTCTTTTCTTTTTGTTCAACTACATATTGAGTTAGTAAAGACTGAAATCCTCATTTCATAGAGGAATCATGGCAATGAGGCTAAAGACAATGAGATAGAGTTTTATCAAAAAGCAGAAGGGAATGAGCTTAATGCACCCCCCGTTCAGTTAAAAAGGATGGCATTAGCATTTAATAAAAGCTGGCTAGTAGGAGGGAATGGTGCTCATTTTAAAGCCTATGGATATGATGACAGCATTTAAGCTAACAGGTCATCGATTTTTTGCTTTTAGGATTCACTTCATTAACAAAGTAAATCCTTTATTTATACAGAAAATGCGAAGATCTAGCTTTTTACTCCAATACCTCTATTTTGACACACTACGTGCAGAAAATGATTTAGTTTTTAACTTATAAAAAAAAACCTGTCGTCATTTTAACCGTGGGGATGGTATAATTTTACGTATATTTAATTAGGAAGGAAGTGAATTCATGAGTGATTTAGAACAAATTAAACTCGTGAAGCCACCATTTCCCAAGCTACGATGTTTTTCTTTCAAACCTATAATTATTTAGGAGAGGATTATTTTGAAGAAAAACATCGGAAACAAAACACCTAGCTTATTATTATTAATTGTATTAGTAGGTTTTCCACAAATTAGTGAAACTATTTTTAGCCCATCATTACCTTCTATCGCAGAAGTATTGAACACTTCTATGAGTGAAGCACAGCTTACTATGAGCGTATACTTTATCGCTTTTGCCTTCGGAGTATTTTTCTTTGGACGACTTTCTGATAAAATCGGACGTCGTAAGGCAATGCTTTATGGGTTATTTTTATATTTTGTTGGTAATGTACTTTGTTTAGTAGCAAATGAAATGGCAGTTTTATTAGTCGCACGCTTTATTCAAGCGTTTGGTGCAAGTGTTGGCTCTGTCGTGACACAAACGATTTTACGGGAAAGCTTTACTGGTGTTGTGCGTCATAAATTGTTTGCTCAAATTTCAGCAGGCCTTGCATTTACACCTGCACTTGGTCCGTTAATCGGAGGTTTTACTGATTATTATTTTGGCTTTAAAGCTGTATTTTTAGTGTTAGTCGCTATGAGCATTATTGTATTTTGCTATGCGTCTTTACGCTTACCAGAAACAGCGCTAGCAACATATGAGATGAAGCCAATATTACCAATAGTAAAACGCATGCTTACAAATCCGCGTCTATGGCGTTACGGCGTATTAATTGGCGGTATTAATGGTGTTTTATTTAGCTACTATACCGAAGCACCTTTTATTTTTACGCAATACTTTACACTAACAAGTGCGGTCTATGGTTATTTAGGCATTATCGTTGCACTCGCTTCTATTGCAGGGGCGATGCTATCTAAACGACTCGTTAGTCACACAAAACCTGAGAAAATTATCGTCCGTGGTTTAGTTATAATGTTCATCGGTACATTATGCGCTACAGCAGTCCATTTTTTACCTACTGTATTACAGATGCCCACGATGATTATGAGTGTGTTCATTATTCTATTTGGTACAGGTACCGCTTTACCAAACTGTTTAAGCTTAGCGCTCATCGATTTTCAAGACGTTATCGGTACTGCTAGTGCATTATTTAGCTTAGGCTATTATTTACTCGTCAGCGCGACAATCTTTGGCATGAGCCTTTTCCATAATGGAACAGTCCTTGCAATGCCTTTATATTTTTTGGCGTTAGGAATTGTAATGCTTTTAATAAGCTTACCGTTACTTCATAAACAAGTTTCATAAAATTCATAAAAGTATCCTCTTTTGAGGATGCTTTTTCTTTTGCATGAGTATGGAAAAGAATTATATCCGATCATAGAGGCTTTATAAGTGCTGAAAGGTTGAGCATACAAAAGTATCGAACATTATGGTGAGTACCATCTTTATTGAAAGAAAGTGTGCAGTAACTAAAACAAAAGAACACCAGTATTCATTTTATGATTGTAAGTAGCAGGTAACAAATTATTATTTAAGTTAATTATTAGAAGAAGTGACTGTACGTTTTGTAACAATTTTGCTAAATAAGGACGCTAAAACTTGTTGAAACAGCATTCCGAATACAACGGGCATTGCTACTTTACTTGGGAAATATGTTGTTGCAACAATGACACCAATTGCAATATTTCTCATTCCTCCTGTAAATACTAAAGTCGTCATTTGTGGATAGTCTTTAATAATATATCGACCAATTATTAAAGCAAAAACATAGCCCGAGACAGCAATTACCAAGACTAAAAGTAAAACTGAAATTAGATGTAAGTTGAAATTTGTTAAATATGGAGAAATGGCACTACTATTAATCATTATCACTGCAAATAAACACAGTTTTGAAAAAGGAGCAAGTTTTTTACCAAATTTCTTTGGTATTTCTCCTTTGGAAAGTTCGTTCACTAATATACCTAGAATAGTGGGCAACACAATCATCAAAATTAAATTAAGTATAAGGGAAGCAACATCTAATTGAATTTTTTCACCTGAAACTATATAGAGCATGAACGGCATGATAAACGGAGAAAGTAGCGTATCAATTAAAATAATAGATAAGCCTAACGGCAAGTTTCCCTTACAGATATTTATCCAAATAACACTTGTTACGCCGGTAGGGACTGCAACCGATAATACAAAGCCGACAGTTAATAAATGATCATCGAAAATGATTGTCGATAAAAAATAAGCCCATAAAGGCATCAATAAGTGAAGAAAGATAATGGAAAATAAGATGAGAGCTGGATGTTTTGTGAAAATTTTTACATCTTTAAATTTCATGTTTAAACTTCCAACGAATGTCATAAAAGCAAATAGCCAAGATACGAGGAATAATAGACTGTGTCCAAAGCTTTCTAATAAAACACCTACAACTAAACTTAATGGTGTTAAAATAGCAATGTATTTTTGGAGAAATCCATTTAGTTTTTCTAACATAAACAAGACCTTCTTTTTGAAATATTATTTAAATAACTTTAACATATGTTTTTAGTAAAAAGTAAAATAATTAAAACGCTACAAGTTGATTTTATCTTTTCTAATTTAATGAAAATTACTATAATGTACTTTCAAGCTAAAATGGCTAGGTGAAATATAAAGTCAACCATCGAGTGCTACGAGATTTGGAGAAAACAAGTTAACATAAGTTTTGATTAAGATATTTTTGTGCAATACTTTAATATATGTTAAAATAAACCATATCAATATGTTAAAAGACACAGAAATCATTTAAGAGGAGGGTGAGCGTATGAGTGCAAAGAAGAAAAATGGAAAATTACAAATATTAGCGATAATTTTAATAATATTACTATTTGTTGTGGCATTTGTTTCTTTTTTCTTAGGTCATTTCATGGTAGGTTCAGTTTTATTTGTGATCTTTATCGTTATTTTGAATGCTATTAGTAGTTGGACGAGAGTCAAAAATACAGAGTACATTCATTTTAAAAATCACAAAAACAATGAGAAGTGGTGATTTCCCCCACATTAGCATATTGGCCATTCACTTGAGTGGCTTTTTATATTTGTTTTTCTCTTCTTATAGGAAATTTAATGGAGAAGGGTAGAAAGCAAAAGGTATTATTCCTCTTGCTTCGTTTCTAAAAATAAAGAGAAACTAAATGCAATTAACATTACTATTGAAAAAACAATTGAAGGAGTGGATTTATATATTAATGAAGCAGTCAATAATACTAGAGCAAAAATGATGGTGACTATGCGCAATAGCATATCTGTTTTTTTACTGGGGTTAAAAAAATCTTGAAGTATTCCAAGTAATGCTATTAACCCTGCAAATAGAAGATACAAAGAAAGAAGTAATGGTTCTAAATAGTCTGGACTGAAACTAATTAATCTTACAGTAAAAATGATTAAAAATATGTATTTAAGATATTTATATATGCCTGACAAAATATCACCTCTTTTAAATGATAGTACATCAAAATAATATAAGTACAGAGGGGTATAGAAGTAAATTTGCCAAATCATTAATTAGTAGTTTTATTATATTAAAATTAGGAGCACCTACATGATAACAAACATGGCGCCAAAACTTAAGTAAAATCTGTCTCTGAACAAATGGAGATGGCATGCACTGGACTTCCTACATGGGGTGCTATTTGAGGAACATCTTATGTCGCCAAATGAAAAGCGACAAATAAAAAAAGTCCTATGTTTGTACAAAATCCATACAAACATAGAAACTCACTTATTTTTTATAGTTATAGTAAGTGATTTAGCGAATTTTAGCTTAAATCACAGCATGTTAATTGGGAAAGTAGAGACTTTTCAATTCTTCCTCACGCGTTGTGATGAAGTAAAACTAGGATTTTACCATCTTCAGCGTCATTTGAATAGCGTTCCGCTTCATCATCTGGGACTCCAATTTCCATAAGTGCATGCTTTAAGCCACCAGCTCCAGAGTTTGCCCCTACGACTGCTCCTCCAATTGTTGTAATGATAGGGCCTGCAGCCAATACAGCACCAAATCCTGGAATTAATATACTGGACAATCCTACTATCACGCCTGCTATGCCAATGGCAGCTCCAGTCGCAGCTCCAGCAATGGCCCCATCCATAGTGGAGGGTTTTACTTCCTGTGTGTTTACTGATAGTTCTTTTGCTTTTTTAGCAATAACTGAAATTTCCTCAGTTGTATAGCCGCTCTCTTTTAAATCTTTAACTACTTCAGCTGCTTTTTGTTCATTATCGAATACGCCAATAACTTGATTCTTCATTTCAAATTACCTCCTGTTTGTTTCTTCAACTATGTATTCTTTACCCGTGTTTTTGTATTTCTAGACACAATTCACTTTTAGATTGTTGATGAGACGTTTTTATAAGAGTGATTGTATTTTAAATTCTTGTAATCAAAAATCATTTGGTATATAATTTAGTTAACTTAACTAAATTAGGGGGATTGAAATTGGAAAGAGAGATTATTACAGATGAAGCTAAGAAAAAAAAACCATTTCTATTTAAACTTGGAATAGGGCTTCTAATCCTTTATCCTATCTTATGGGGAGCGGCTGCAATCGTACCATTTACGCCATTTCCGACTCATATAAAGGCAACTTTTATAACATTATTTATAGTTTTGGGAGAAATACTTTGTTTGTTAGGTATTGCGCTTGTTGGGAAAGAAGTGGTGACTAAATATAAAAGTAAGTTAAATCCTAAAAATTGGAGAAGAAGAGGTGATCAACAAAATGATGAATAATGAAAACTTACCTGAGGAAATAAATAAAACTTTAGAAGAGCTTTGGCTGTTACTTGAAACAAAAGAACGAGCTTATACAAATTTCCAATTAAATAATCAACAATATTCGTTATTAACATTAATTATTCGACATCCTTTATCCACTCCTACAGAGTTAGCAGAAAAAATGAATATTACGAAAAGCGCTATTAGCCAACAGTTAGTAAAACTTGAAGCGGAAGGTTATATTTATAGAAAGCAACACGTAGATGATAAGCGTGCATTTTCTGTTGAATTAGCCGAAAAAGGACTGCTTTATAAAAAAGAAATGGATAGATTTATGCAGCAGGTTTCCGAAAAATATTATGCGATTTTATCACCCCAAGAGTTAACAAGCTTTTTATCCGCACTTCAAAAACTAACTAAAGTAATAGAAGGGTTATAGCGCTGAATTTAGTTTCTTATATTGTTTATGAGCATTCAAAAAACTATTCTACCATTTTAAATCTGGATATATTTCAGAGATCTTCATACCTTCTATTGTTCCATTTTCAAGGAGTTCTTCATATCCATTAAATTCTTGAGAAAATTGATCTTTAACTATTGTTAAATAGGATTTCCCACGACTATGACTTATCCAAAGTTCTTCACCTTTATAATAAAAATTTAGTTCATCATTCATCTCGAGATGGCTTTTGAACTCTAAATATTCTTTTTCTGTCATATAATATCCTCCTTTATACAGGGCCTCTTTTGCTTAACTAATATAAGAGACAAATGTGTGGAAATTACAACCATATTACTTTTTGTATTGTATAATCAAAATACAATATTTAAAAGGTGATGGTTATTTTGCTAACGATATTACAAATTCTTTTTTCAATCATAGTAATATCACTCTCGACTTACTCAATTATCACGAGTGATTACCAGTTGAGTTTCCTAGTGATATTCTTCTTAGGATTATTGATATGTATTGTTGGAATAAAAGAATTTCAAAGAGAGAGAAAAGTTTCTGGTTGGTTCCATATAGGGGTATTTTTATTTTCAGTATATGTTTCAATTAAAATCTTTTTTTGATTCAGGATAAATGGCTTACCGTTTTTTATAAAACTCATACTTGAAGTAAGATAACCTACTCGTTAATTTATCACAATAGACTAGAAGTAATGCAAGGCCTTAATCCAGTGCAGGGATGGGGCTTTTCTTATGCTTTAGAAACTATATCAAACATCCAAAACACTTTTGTGATAGGAAGGTTGAGTTTAGTGTTGTTTTGAGCATGTGAATTATAGAAGAAGATTCCATTCTTTTGACTCATACATTATGATTAAGTATGTAGAGATTGTAAAATCCTTGCTATCATATTTAACAACGGAGGACTAAAATGACACCAGAACAAATTGTTAAGAAATTTTTTGAAGAAGTACGTTCAGGGAAAAATCCTGATTATGCAACTGAATTAATGGCAGACAAAGTAATGGCACACCAAGTTATTTCTGAAGAAGAAATAACGGTTATAAGAACGCCGAAAGATTATTCAGATCATGTAAAAGAAATGGTAGATGCGTATGGCAATTTTTCGTTAGAAATCCAAGAATTTATGGTACAAGATCATAAAGTATATGTACGATGGAAACAAGTTGGTACCCATGTTGGAGAGGTTGATGGATATCAGCCTACAAGTCTTCCAGTTATAGAAATAGCAAGCGCAGTTTATCGAATAGAAGATGAAAAAATAGCAGAATATTGGATACAAATCGATCGAGCTGGTATTGAAATACAACTAAATCGCAATAAAAGTAATTAACATCCTTCGGGGTGTTTTTATTTTGCTTTGAAACGGGAGTTTTGGGAAATCCATAACTGAATTGTTGGAAGTGGTGTGTTTATATAAATTTTATAAGGCAACAATCAAATTATTTTTGAAATGGGGGAAAATTAAGACTTTACAAAGAATTCTAACTCCTGTATATTTATTTTCTATTAACGACATATATCGACAATGTTGTTAAATGTTTAAATCTTTGAAAGGTGTGTTATTTAATGGAAAATGAACAGCGAGAAAAGAAGAGGAGTTGGCTCAAAGTACCTCATACATATACTATTATTTTTGCTATTATTTTTTTAGCAGGTATTTTAAGTTATATTATTCCAGCAGGTGAGTTTGATCGTGTAGAAGATGATGAAGGGCGTATGCTCGTTGTAGATGGAAGCTATCATCATATTGAGAGTGATCCAGTTTCATTTTTCGAAATGTTTACAGCGATTCCAATGGGGCTTGAAAAAGGAGCTCAAATTATATTTTACATTTTCTTAGTTAGTGGTGTATTTGGCATTATTCATAAAACAGGTGCGATTGAAGCTGGTGTCTATAAAGGAGTAAAAGCTTTAGAAGGCAGAGAAAAATTACTTATTCCTTTATCGATGATTTTATTCTCTGTTGGTGGTTTTACAATGGGGATGGCTGAAGAAACAATTATTTTCGTACCCATTGGTGTGGCAATTGCACGCGCGATGGGCTTTGATGCTGTAACAGGAACTGCCATGATCACACTTGGTGCTGCTAGTGGATTTTTCGGAGGCATGCTTAATCCCTTTACAGTAGGTGTTGCGCAATCATTAGCAGATGTACCATTATTCTCAGGGATCGGCTTCCGTGCAGTAGTCTATGTTTTTGTATTAGGCTTTGCTATTTTCTATGTATCTCGCTATGCTTTTAAGGTGAAAAAGAACCCGCAGGCAAGCGTTATTTATGATATTGAGCAAAAAGCTAAATCTAATGTATCAGTGATTGACATTCCTACATTAACTGGAAAGCATAAATTTGTATTTATTGTCATGGCTTGTGGAATTGGCTTTAATATTTATGGTGTCTTTAATTGGGGTTGGTTCTTAACACAGCTAACTGCATCTTTCTTAATAATGGGATTAGTTGCAGGATTAATAGGCGGTTTAAAACCTGCCTCTATCTTTGATTCCTTTATTGAAGGAGCGAAAGCTGTAACATTTGGTGCTTTAATTGTAGGTTTTGCCCGTGCCATTACAGTTGTTTTAGAACAAGGGAAGATTATTGATACAATTGTGTATGCAGCATCTGAAACAATTGGACATTTACCACATGCTATTAGTGCAATCGGCATGTTAATTATCCAAGCACTTTTAAATTTATTTATTTCATCAGGCAGTGGACAGGCTGCAGCAACAATGCCGATTATGATTCCGATTACTGATTTATTAGGATTAGAACGACAAGTGGCTGTTTTAGCATTCCAATATGGGGATTCCCTCACAAACTCTATTATCCCAACTTCATCAGCATTAATGGCTTATTTAGCTGTTGCAGGTATCCCATATGAAAAGTGGATTAAATTTATTTGGAAGATGATACTTGGTTGGGTAGTCATTGCTTGTATCGCGTTAATTGCAGCGGTTGCCTTAGGTATCAGTTAAAACATAAAGTAATCAAGTTAGACATAATATAAGCAACTTCTAAGATCTGAGTCCAATATTGTATTGGGCTTAGGTTTTTTAATTTAGCTTGTATATGTTGGTGATTATTGTAATGACATGCCTTTTTGGTATGTCTTTTTTATATGATTACTAATTTATATTCACAATCATAGTCTTTCTAATGTCATCAATCGACAGAGCATAGGGAAAGCATTTTTTAATTTATGTTACCTAAAGATGCTTTGGGAACTTAAAACACTTAAGGCCCAATAAAATCCATTTATGTTATTATTGAAGTAACTTTTTAAATAATTTTAAATGGGGTGAAAATGTTGAAAATCTATTTTTACATAAGTATGTTATTAGTAACATTGGCTTTATCAGGCTGTACTAATCATGAAGCTGATAACGCAGAAGCTACAGCGGAAACGTTGGCTAATGAGCGTTCCAGCACAATTATTAACGAGGATAATAGTAAAAAGACTGTAAAAGTAGAACCTATTCCTTTGAACTTAACGCAAGAGCAAAAAGAAGATTATTATCAAAAATATGTAACTATCATAGAAAGAGTAAATGCAGCAAATAACGAAGACTTCGAACTTGAGTTGGAGCCTATAACAGATTTTCTCGAAGAATATTGGATTGAAATAGAAGACTTTGAAAAGATAGCAAAAGAGCGAGCTAATGCGTCAATTGTTGTTGTAGAAAATAATGAACGTTTTAATCCGATGGCAGTACCGAAGACAGTAACATTAAAAATAGGTTCCAAAGAAGCAAATATTATATTTAAAGGATCTTTTGATACACAATTGAATGAAAATACATCAAAGGGAAGGCAACTATTTTCAATATTTAACGGTATTTCTTCGGAAGCTGTTGACGCTAATGGAAGTTGGACACAACTAGGTTATGAGGAGTCTTTAATTGAGGGTAAAACTGTATATAAAATCGCGGTTGGAGGAAACTACTCGCAAAGTGGTATTATTTCTTCACATATCATAGAGATGGAATTTCATTGTGATATAAACGGAGGAATTAGTTAGAAACCCTAAGCTGCTACAATGGCAGACACATGAATTTGAGTCATACTAATATACAATTAATCCGTAAAAATATTATAAGTTCGATTGGAAAGGCACTCGTGAAAAATAGCGAGTGCCTTTACTTAACATTTTTTATAATTTTTATTTCACTTTGCATTTGATGAAAATTGCTTTTAATTTCTTTCCTAAGGTAATTCATGACCATGTAATTATAAGAAGATACACTGTTAGAAGAATTCCAATAGTAAATATACATTTATCTTTAAACTTATCTCTTTTTCGTCATTAATAACTCCTTGCAATCTTTTTTTATAACATAAAGTATTTTTTCCAAACTTGCCATACTTTCAAAATTAGTCTAATTAAAACAACAATGTAAAATTGGAGGTAGGTTCGGTGCACGACATACATGGCCTGCCTAGTTACTTAGAAAGATTAGGTTCTTAATAAGTAACGTTAAAAATAAAAAATTGGAGTGATTTGATTTGACAAAATTTACACCCTTGCAAGAAGCTCAAGCCTTTGCAGAAGCGTTTCTACTACCTATTGAGCAGTTATCTATAAAACATCCTTATAAGAAGGATAAAGGTCGATATCCTCGAGTCAGAAAATTTATCCAAAACTATTTATTAAATGGTTCAAGTGAAACATTCAATTCTTCTCCAATTCAACAAGGTGTTGGACAACTAATGATGTTCTGTGCTCAGTTTGCACAACAAAAGGCTCAAGCTGGAGAACATGATGCAGTTTACAAAGAAATTGTTAATACTGTTATTCCCAAACTTATCGATAAAGCTTTTAATTTTCCGACGAATCCAATTGATCAACTAGCAGGTTTAATTTATCTTGGGGCAGCAATGCTTAAGAAATTAGATGATTCTCAGAGCGATGTTTCATTTTCTAATGTAGATACATTGTTAGAGCAATACCGAGAGCATTTTGCTAATGAAGTATTAAGTTCCAGAGAATACAATATTTTAAAGTATTATCGTACTCCGTCAGCTTGGGCATACGATGATTCAGAAAAATCATATCGTTTTGCTGCTGGGCCATATGAGGGGCAAATCGGATATTGGATCACTACAGCGGATTTATCAACTGATCCTCAGAAAGATTACTTAAATAACCCAACTGTTCTTGATGATTCGGGAAAGGTTACGTTCGCAGGTATTCAACCAGGTACAAGCGGTAAAGATTATATTAATCATCATGCATATTTTAAAACTAAAAACGAACGATTTATTCTTAATTCTTCACTAAATGCTGTTGCTTGTTGGATGGCAGCGCATGTATATGATGTAAAGGTTAATGAGACTGGCGCTTCATTAGATCCTGCACATAATCTGAAAAATGCGATCCGAGATGTTCTTAGTTATACTCAATGGGGTTCCAATACTTCAGTGGCCAATGCTTCTAAAGGTTGTTTCCAGCAAGAGCCCTATAACAATTCATTATCTGCAAAAAGAGTTCTTCCTGTTCACGGGTTTTCTGATGTCAACCTGACAAATAATATGCTACGTGCTCGGTTCGATTCTCCTGCATATAATGCTTTTGCAATAACATTCTTGCAAATTTATGCAAGTTTAATAGAAAACCCAACAGCCTCATCATGGCACAGTCTTATTCCGAATATAGAATCGGATTCTGGAGTTATGGTTACTCAGTTAATTAATACCTACAAGGAGATTTTTGATAACTATTCAACTATAAAAAATAACTTAGTTAGTAATTCGTTTAGCCAAGCGAAATATTGGGGAATGTACATTCCTGAAAATGCCATGTTAGGTTCATCAGAGTTGATTAAAAATCCGTGGCAAATGCCTAATAAAGGCGAGGGAATCAATCAAGCTATGGTTGGATTATTTAATGTTTATCCTGGAATTACAGGACAAGGAATAGCAAGTATGGAAAACAAAGTATCTATAGCGATTAAACATCAACTTGATGTTGGTCAAGCATTACACGGCCAAAGTAAGTTTCCATCGCACGGTCGTTCAGGCCTTTGGGATTTGGCTCGCTTAGATATATTAGCCGATACTACAAATACAAGTGGAACTGTTGATGCTGCTACAGACCTTACTACCACCGATAAAGAATCTCCGAACTGTGCTGGAGCTCGTCGAGCATTCTACGCTTTAGCTATGGCATTAGCAGTTGATGGTTCTAGTGGTTTTACATTAGATTAATAGGAACTTAGGCTCCTTCTTCCAAACTTCTACGACCTAAAGAGCGAGCTTTCGACAATTATCACAATAACTAAATAGACGAATGCAAACCCCTTGAGTGGATTCGAGGGGTTTTTATTTTGTTTTGAGAGTGGAATTTCTTATCACGGCTTTTATTTTTCGCTGCTATCTTATTATTACCTGTACAATTCTATAACAACAGCGAAAAAGACTCTGCTACAATTTTACAACGAGAATGCTAAGGGCAATAGAGCTTGATTGACAGATTAGTATAAAATATATTTAGGGAATATTTTACATATAATATATGCACAATGTTAAAATATAAGAGAATAGTTTGTCTGGGGGGAGAAAGCCTTGTTTTGGGTCGCAATCACCATCTATATTCTTTTAATAGTTAGTTCTATAATTCTCGAAAAGTTGTTGAAACGGAAATTTAAACTGGAAAAGGATTTTAAATTTAGTAAAAGGTTCACTAAAAATCAAAATTTAATAGAAATTATAATGTTGATTATATTTGTTATTGGTTTTTCTATAACCTTTTTTCCTTTTTATTAATTAAACAGCAGGGACATTTGTTGAAGATATCGAAATAATGCAGCAAATAGAAACTTCTTTAGTATTAAACATACGGGAGCGATTCTGTAATAAGTAGCAATGTTAGCTTTCATTTAAGGACCCTTTAATAAAAAAAGCTAGGAAAGTATCTTTATCTTTACAGGAAATAGTGTTATAAAACGCTGTATTCATTAGGAGGTGTTATTGTGATGGAAATATTCTGGATAAACGGACAATATCAAGAAGATGAACGGATTTTTGATTCCCAGTTTGAAGTTTATGAATGGACGGACTCATTATATCAAGATTTCTCAAATGGCTTTTTGAGAAAAGAAAATATCGGTTATGCAACTCCTGATGCAAAGGTAATCGATTGTTTATCGGAACTAATACCACAATGGGCGGGATACACAAATGTAAATGTTACATTGCATAAAGATATAATTGAAATAGACGGTAAAGATCTGTATAGAATATGGATTACTTATGGTAGATAAAATTATTCCACAATCGAGAGGGATTGTGAAATAACAATTATGAAAGATAACCAAACAATGCTTTGGAAGAGTTTGTGTTAGTCTACTGAACAAACTTAATAAAATAGGTATTTGACACAAAAATAAGGGAGAAAATATGAAAACTATTATAAAACAATTAACTGAAATGAAAGATGAATTAAGACAGCCATTTCCTACTGAAGATATTAATAAAATAAGTGAAGATTTTCGAACAGAATTTTTGAATTTATCGAATGAGGAAGAGGTGGATTTCTATGAGGATTTTCGATTCTACTGTTCAAACATAGCGGGAACATTAAGTTATGTTTTAGAAGGAAAGATAAATCAAATTCCTGAAGGACAAATTGACATGCTATATAAGTCTTTTTTTGAATACTATAACCAATATGAATTTCTTGAAGACAAGATAGCACACTATAATCATTTCTTTCAAGAATTTAAAATCAATGAGCAAGCAAGAAAATGGTTATTACAGCTGTTGTCAAATAACCACTATCCATTAAAACAACAGAGTCTTTACACTAAAATAAATCTGAATAATGAGAAATGAACTTTACAAGTATACAAAAAAATTTAATTCGATCGAGAAAATGGTAAGAAAGCTAGTAAACAATAGAAGTGGAGAAAGATTATCGAGCACTATGGTTTAAAGAGTTAGAAAAAACATATTGAATCAGATGAAGAAGTAGCCAATGTGCTACTTCTTTTTAACAACATTTGCTTAACAATCGTGTCAGAATGTTGAATAACTATCTTTTAAAATGTTACCTAACAACGCTTTTGCAAAAATAATATAGTTGTTTAGTTTAATTCATTTTAAAAAAATAGTTTTATTAAAAAAAAAGACACCGCAGTGTCTGATGTTTTTCAAATTAAGCATACTGATAAATTGAAATTCAATTACTTATAATTATTCTTATCACGGGAGCGAGATATTTTATCGGCGAGTGTATACAAACCATGTAATACTTGCTGTTAATAATGCAGAGGAAATCAAAGCTGTAAAAACGCTATATGTTTGCCAAATAAGTATCGTTGACCAATCGAAAGCAAAGCACAGTATACCCAGGACGATCGTAGCAATCAGGAAAATAACTGTTACGATTGTTCTCTTTTTTGTCATTCGATGTCGCTCATTCGTTTTCCTTCTGCTGCGTAATCCTAATAGAAATAGCAAAACTGCCAATAGGGAAAGAATAATGGTGAAAGACGACAAAATAATATCCAAAAGCTGTGTGCCGCTTATTTCATATGACTGAGTTAGATTGCCATCTAATATATCTTTAACTTTTAGTACTAGGTTTATATTGGTATTTGCACCATTACTCAGCAAGCAAATGGCTGTGCGTTCATTTGGCAATATGACTACTTCGGTTCTGAAATTTGGATTGCCCCCAGTGTGTTCTATAATCGTTTGGTCGGCGTTTACCAACCAGCCTGCCGCATAATACATATCGTTGACAGACGAAACTGACATATCACTCTTATGTGATTTTTCGATAACCGTTTGCAAAATTTCGGGTATGTTCTGCACGATATCCATTTGTATGCCCATCCAACGCGCCATATCTTTTGTATTAGAAATGATGTAGCCTGCAGGTTTATTCCCAGCATAATCTGGAGCTTTAAATGGAGTTGTCATAAAAAAGGAAGAACGGTAGCCTTGTGCCAACTGTCCAGTGGCTTGAGCATCTTCTTTATAAACATACGTCTGGTGAAGACCTAACGGCTGAAATACCTGTTCTTTCATAAAGTCTTCATAGCTTTGTCCCGACGCCATCTCAATAACCAAACCCAATACGTCATAATTAACGGTTCCATAGTTATACTGTTCACCGGGAGGGAACTCCAATTCTGCATCAGCGAGCATTTCCACAGTCTTTTGCAACATATCTGGTGTATTACCTTGTGGAATATTTTGAGTATGTCTAATATTTGTTAGACCACTTGTATGATGAAGAAAGTTATTTAATGTAAGACTTTGCATATCAACAAGTCTCCCTTGATACTTTAACGTAAACCAAGGTAAATATTTTTGGACAGGATCAGTCATTGAGAGCAACCCTTGCTCTTCCAACAGCAAAATACCCAAACCAGTAAAAGCTTTACTGACTGAGGCTAACTCATAGAGTGTATTTTCACTTGCAGACAACCTCTTTTCACGGTCTGCGTACCCTGAAGAAAAGTAGAGCACTTCATTATCAACAAGAATTGAGATTGACATTCCTGGAACACCTGATATATGACGGGCATCATCTAGCAACGCTTGTATTGCCGCAGATTTCGAATCTGACAAGGCATAACTTTGTGTTGAGAATCCTGAGAATAATATAAATATCATTAATATAAAAATAAAAATCTTTTTCATAAACCCTGCTTTTCTGTCGAACCAAAAACTTCATCAACCTCTTTTGAAAAAACTTGGAAAATATAGTTTTTCTCTTGTTCTTCCGAAGCAATGCCTGTCCCTAAACCTTCAGGTGTTTTCCCACCTTGAATAAACATTAAAATATTATGGTCATCGTCAACTGTTGAAAAATCACCTTTTTGCCAACGTTTTAATATATCTAGATATATTTCATAAGGTGCATATTTATCAGACATTTTATGACGTTCATATTTATCTTTGTTTTCTTCTACCATCTGTATTAAAGTTTCGATTCTTTCTGGTGTAATCATAATAGAACCTTCTTTCGATTCAGCGATAATCTTTTGGTGTGCCATCTCTTGAATCACTTCTTCTACTAGATTGCCAACAAAGGGTTCATCTCCACTTTTCCATTCATCAATTTTCTTGGAGAAAATAGGATTTTCCCATCCCATACCACTCACATCAACCGTTGATACAAATTTTTCTTTTTTCTCTTCTTTTGAATTGTTCTTTAATTCTTTCACATTATGTTCTGACTCTTCTTTCTCATAGATCTTTTCTGTGATTAAAAGAGTACCACCTATACTCAATAACGCAGTTAAAACAACAATACCTAAAACATATGTCCACTTCATTATTCCACCACCATAAATAACATTTTAAACCAAATTATCATATATAATCCTTTGTGTAAACAACGATTACATTTTCTCGTTCTCCTGACAATTCACTTAATAAATCATATTCCAATTCACACAATGTACTCTATTTATCTGCGTGATTTGATGAAATTGAATAATGTGCAATAAACAACATATGTAAAAAAAAACATATTTTATTTTCATACGCGAAATAATGTGTGTTTTAACTTTTTAATAACTTTTTTTGTACTTCTGACGTAAACCCGTTGTATCTGAACAAGGGGCCTTTCATTCGTCTATTATTTCAACTAACGGATGCTTCGTTCAAGAAGGATTTAGCAATCAAGATAACTTTTTTATTATTGAAAGAAGTGTTGAAATACGCTCCTAAATCTACCTAGCTTCAAAAGGTTATAGAAGTGGATGAAACAATTAAAACGGAATTTGCAGAAAATATGAGGGAAGTTATCGAAGACACAGATTATGCAGTTTTTGAAGAAGAACCGATGCAACACATGGAAGTGTCAATGAACAGTAAAACTTGTCATTTCTTGCGCTTACCCGGGAAATTATTATTTATTTCCTAACTGAAATATCACATTTCGAATAGCATTTTTGCAGGAACAAGCCTTAATCAGATGGTGTTACACATAAGCCTCTACAAAAAAATATCAGTACAAAGAAAATGAGATAGGGTTTTATCAGAACCTTGAAGCATTACGCGTGCTGAAAGGTTTGAGCACACAGGACGAAGCTTTAGATTATGCTATTACAATGACTGAAAGAGCGAGGGCTTCATGAGACTGTGAAACGGTATGCAAATTGAAATTATTAGTGCGTGTAAGCCAGTGCTAAAAGTTAGAGAAAACGGCTTTAAGTTGTTTTATCAGCAGACTTGAAGCATTTGAGAGAAACTAGTATCGATTATTAAGTGGGTTTTGAATAGTTAATTAAACATGTGCTTTTCTTTTTGTGATAAGTGAAGCTGAGAGTAGCACAATCCCAAAGATCAAATACTACACCTTTCCTTCATAAGAGATCATAAGTATAAGCTCCCACAAATTTGAGGGACCTGAATTAGGACTATCGCTGAATGGATAAGCAAATAAAAAAGGGAAAAGGCCAAAGAATGTAGCAACTAATCCAGAAATCAGAAATAGCTTCGAAAGATTTTTCAAGAAAATTCCCCCAGTCTTTTTAATTTCATTTTAACATGAAATATCGGTGTAATGAGTAACTGGATTTACTGAGAACTTTGATGATGAAGCGAAGAAATGTGCAATACAGGAGGTGATTGTTTGAAGCGAGTCTAAATTATGTCGGTTCTAAATGGAATCTGGCTAGATGGATAGTTAATCAAATGCCTAAGCATGAGGTGTATCTTGAGCCATTCTTCGGAAGTGGTGCAGTCTTATTCAATAAACCAGCCGCGCGTATTGAAACAATAAATGATTTAGATGGCAATATCGTTAATCTATTTAAAGTGATTCGTGACCAGCCAGAAAAATTGGCTCAATAAATTCAAATTACGCCCTATTCAAGACAAGAATATAACGAATCATTTACAGCATTGAAGGGTGAATTAAATGCGTTAGAAAGAGCTAGGTTATTCTTAATCCGCTGTTGGATGTCTAGGGGAGGAAAAACAAGTAATCGTAAAGGGTGGCGTCACAATGTAGATTCATCGACTTTCAGTGCATTGCCTGATTGGCGCAAGCTACCAGCTATCGTTTTAGAAGCAACTGAGCGATTGCAAAATGTCCAAATTGAAAATTTAGATGCTGCAACATTGATTGGCCGTTATAACAAAGAGGATTGTTTGATTTACAGCGATCCACCGTATTTATTGAGCACACGTACAAAACGACACTATGCTCATGAAATGACGGATGAACAACATGAAACGTTATTGCAATCTTTAAATAAACATCGGGGTTTTGCCATGATTAGTGGATACAACAACGATATGTATAACATATTTTACGTGGTTTGACAAGGATTTCGAAGATGGCCACAACCGAAGCTGCGAAAGAAAAATGCGAAAGCTTGTGGATCAATCCTCAAATAATTGAGCGTGGGTATAGACAACAATCTCTTTTTGAAATGGTGTAGGAGGGCCAATATGAACGCGCATATAAATATTATTCAGTGCAACCAATGGCTGTTCTAACGATTGAGTATGAGATAAAAAAACTGAAGTAAAGGTAGATGAAAAGAAGAGGTATAAATTTAAAATTTGGCAACCATTTGGGGGATACCAAACAATTCCTATCGAAGATGAATTTGAAGCAATAATCTAGGGATTGAATCATCAAGTAGATATTTTCGCACAAGATGACAAATTGGTATACAGTACAAATGATGATGAAGAAAGCAATTTTGAACGACTTGAAAAATATGGTGTGCAATGTATTGATAATAAAAATGGACGTTGTTGGGGACGAATTCCTTAAACTATATATCTTAGGGCGCCAGAGCAACCGTTACTAAAGCAGAGCCGCACATAGCGGCTAAATGACCAACGAAATCTGCTAAACATTCAAACAAGAAATTATTATTCATAGTAACCACCACCCGATTCTTTTTCGCTTTAAAGAGTAATTGTAACGATATTAGCAAAACAAGTAAGGTTGCTAACAGACACACCGGGCCTAGCCCCCTAAGACATATCTAAATGAAATATATCACATATTCTCCTTAATTTCTATATTTTTCTATTTCAACAATCAAAAAGCTGCAGCGTTGTCACACGCTGCAGACCGCCTTCTTAATCCCTTTTGTATTAGCATTATAACACATAGGAGGGCGGAACTATGTTAAAAGAGAGAACGCTACTAAATCGCTACCAGCTAGACAAGGCAATTAAAAATTACCACGACAATATGCGTAGGTATATGAGAATGAAGGACGAACTTGAATCATTAACGGCGACTGCATCTACGGTGAAGTATGGTATTGAGGCAACTATGCCAAAAGCAATTGGGAAGACACGTGATCCTGTTTATGCACATGTTCAAATTAGAGCGTCGTGTGTTGTTCGTATAGAAAAGATTAAAAACGAATTATTGATGGTGCAACATTTAACGACAAAAGTAACTGGTGATGTAGAGCAAGAGGTGCTTTATTTGTTGTTAGAAGGAAAGCCTTTCCGTTGGATTGGTGCAAAGCTTAATATGAGCCATACAAGCGTACAAAGAGTGCGAGAACGAGTTATTGATCTGATGATGAAGTGACCTTCGGGTTGCTTCATTTCTTTATTGGCATGATTTTTGTGATTTCACCTACAATAGACAAGAGATTTCTTAATTATCTTATTGAGTATGAGGAGCATATAATGATTTAGGATAATTTATGTATATCTTTAAATTAGGAGGAAAAGGCTTGGGTAAAGATAAAAATCAAAATCAAAATCAATTAAATCAATCTCCTGACTCTTTAGATTTATATGTTGCTAAACTTGCGTTCATTGGAGCGAGCATAGCTACGCTTGGAGATGGCTTGACTGCAGTTGCGGCAGGTATTGCCTTAGAGGCTTTAGAAAAAAAAGAACAATCAAATGATAAAAGTTCTCAAAGTCAGAATGGTCAATCAAGACAGTTAGAAAAAATGCAAAAACAGATTGATGAATTAATAACTGAATTAAATCAAGTGAAGAAAATGTTTAGGTGGTAAAAGCTTTCTGTTACTTTCAAATCATATTTATTACTTACTTCGGAAAATGAATTGTATGTAAAAAAATTATCTAAGTGAGGGATAGTGATGAGGGATAATTATGTTTATAACTGGGATTTTCAAAATTTAAAAGCTGAAAGTATCACTAAGGAATTGGTTGAAATTTCCGAAGCCATGTATCAAATCAGTAATGAAATAAATAAGATCTCTGTAGACCTTGCCATGAAGGTAGATCAAAGTAAAATTAAAGCCATTGAAAATTTATCTGAACAAATTGATTTTTTAACCAAAGAATTAGATGAGATTAAAAGAGCCTAAGATAATTTTTATTATAGAAGAATATACATGATACATAAATGCCAAAGTAAATCTTCTAACTAGTAACATAGTTGTTTCAAATGTTACAAATTTGCCAAGTGTTACAAATGTTCCAGATGTTCCAGATGTTCCAAACGTATCATTTTGGGTAGGTTGCGATGTAGCTGGGAAGCATGACATAAAGCTTGGAACATTAAAGAGCCGAAAGAGCCGTGAAAAATGGTTGAGGGATGCAACTGAAAAGGATGCAACCAAAGAGAAACAGGTTGGAGCTCCTAAAGGCAATGATAATGCTAAAGGGAATAGAGGTAATTCTAATCCGACACCTAAGTTTCCGAAACGCAACTCAATCGCAGAGAAGCATGGCTTCTTCTCAAAGTTCCTACCAGAAGAAACGCTTGAAATTATGGAAGCAATGAACGAACGTTCTCCAGCCGATTTAATCTGGGACCAAATACAAATCCAGTATGCTGCTATCATTCGCGCTCAACGTATTATGCATGTTGAATCAAAAGACGAAATCATAAAAGAGCTCAAACGAGAGAAGGTGCAAGGTGCAAGGTGGTAAAAATCCTTCGCATGAAACTGAATACAACTTCCAATTTGCATGGGAACGACAGGCGCAACTACTAACTGCTCAATCGAGAGCTATCGGGGAGTTGCGTTCTTCTATTCGTCAGTTTGTGGAAATGGCTGATGTTGATGATGAGCGTAGACTTAAACTAAAGCAGATGAAGCTGAATATTGATAAAACGAAAGTGGAGATTGAAAAGCTTGGTTCTAATCAACAAAATGAACCTATAGAAATTCAAAATATCAGCAAAAAAAGCAACCTTAATTGGCTGCTTTTTTGTCGTTTTGGTCAATACCAAGAGCCTCTTTAAGGGAAGCTTGAAGTATCTGTGAGAAGTTTAAACCTGCATCTTCAGCTGCATCTCGTAACCAGCGAGGTAGCGTACAGTTTTTTGTTACGGCTTTATTTACAGCCTCATTACGAAATGGGGGCATGTAAACGTCAATAAAGATAATGCGATCTGATTCTGCATGCAAAACGATATCTGCAGGATTTGATGGATTGGGCAGAGATGTTTCCTTTTCTTCTAATTCAAGGATACGAAAAGCTAACATATCTTTCGCTTCTTGGATACCTTCTTTAATATGGTCAGCTAAAATAGCTGTGCCCGCAAAGTCAGGGAAATACATTCCTAAACCACCATCGGCTGCAGTTTCAACAACGACTGGGTAAATAAAATGATTGGCGTAGCTCAATATTAATACCTCCTTTCTTTTAAATGCTATTATGTTACTTTTGGACATTGAGGTAAGGCAATATAGAGAAAGGCAAGTTAAGGTAAGGCAATAGATGTAAGCAGAGAGGGGTTAGAATTTAACCCCTGAAGTCTGCTCAATACTTTTAAGTGTGCCTACCGGAATCAATCGACCATCAGCTTTTACGCTTATATCAGCAAATCTTGTTGGGTCATCTTTATGTATGTATCTCTGATGACTGCCAGGACCCTTATGAGTAGGAGATTTGATGAATCCTTCTTTTTTGAGTCTTTTTAGTGCTTCTCTTATGGTCACTTGCTTTCCCATTACCTTACCTCCTTTCTAATATCATTATAACACGCATAAATAACGCGTGTCTAATTTGGGGTGTGAAAATACGCGTGTTTTTTATGCGTGTAATGTTAAAGGAGTTGAGTAAAATGACATTATTAATTGAAAAAGAAGTAAATCCACATTTCGAAACTTTCTTATTCGACTGGCGTTGTAAGACACAAGTCCTCGTCGGTGGTTATGGCTCATCGAAATCCTATCATGTTGCATTAAAGATAATCTTTAAATTACTTGAGGAAAAACGTACAGCTCTAGTCGTTCGTGAAGTTTACGATACGCACAGGGAAAGTACGTTTTCTTTATTTAGTGAAATCATTGAAGATTTAGGACTAGGAGGCATTGTGAAGACAAGTTCTTCGCCTATGCGGGTTAGCGGAGCGATCTCAATCAGCGCTTGATGAGGAACTAGCGCGATTGACAAATTCAATGATAGAAATAGCAAATTACTTAGAATGAGAATTTTTTCCCTTTTTTAATTTAGTATACGAGATTTATGTAATACATTTGTTTGTATGAGCATAACTAATTTAGATCTCAAATTAAGTTTGATAAATCACCTCGTTAGTTTTGCATAGAGTTGATTTTATTGTTGGTTATATGTGTTAAAATTGAATTGGTTTGGAAGTCTTGTTTAAGTTTTATTCCTTAATTGGACCAGATTGAGGAATATCGGAGTTGATGAGTTATACTAAAAATCAGAAATAGATTGTTAAGAATTTTACTTTATTTAAAAAGACAGAATAATCTAAGTCAAGGAAATAAGTTAAATTTAAATGTAAACTAAAGTTTATTTATTACGAATTAATAAAAATAAACTTATCTTATAGAGGTGGATTTATATGCCTAAAATGGACAATGTGTTAGCAATTCTATGGATGCTTCGTTCAGGTGAAAAAATTACTGCACAACAAATTTCAGAAAAGTTAGAGATGAATATAAGGACTGTGTATCGTTATATTGATACACTTTCAACAAGTGGCGTACCTATAATTTCAGAACCAGGACATAATGGTGGATACACTTTATTGAACAATTTTATTGAGGCTCCTCTATTTTTTGATTTTGAGGAGCAAACTTCACTTTATCATGCTGCTGTTTTTGCAGAAGAAGCTGGATATTATGGTGGTGAAGCACTAAATAGTGCTATTTCAAAGCTAAGCAAATATTCAAATCAAGAGCAGAAAATAAAGATAAACCAACATTTGGCCAATCTTGAAGTAATAAGTCGATTAAGTTCTCAGCCTATGGATCCTTTCTTGAAAGAGTTGGAGCAGGCAGTAGCTGACGGAAACTCTTTAAAAATTCTTTACCATAAAAGTGGCGAAGATCAATCAAAGTATAGACTTATTAATCCTTACAGAATTATTTATTGGAATAATAAATGGTATGTGATTGGGTTTTGTCATCTTAGGAATGAAATCCGTAGTTTTAGAGTAGATCGAATTGAAAGTTTAACGCTAACCGAAAATAAGTTTAACCGGCCAGAAAATTTTTCAGCGAGTGACTTTTTTATGAAAAACCTCCTTCCAACTATAGAAGATACGGAAGTAATTATTTCTTTGGTTATTAATGGGAATTCATTAACGTTGGATGATATTTGCCAACATTGGTTTTTAGGACATTATTTACAAACACGGACTTCAAATCAAGCAGTTTTTCTTCTTGAAAAAGATATAATACATACATATGTACCTTATTTACTTTTACCGTACAATAAATCTATTAATGTTATCGAGCCAATAAGTCTTAAGAAAAGAATTATTGAAGTTCTGACGGAATTAATAAATTTTCATCAAGTATGATAACTTCCCTGACGTTAACTGTCAGGGAAGTTATTTTATAATAGCTATATCAAATGTGATTGGAGTGTTTGGATGCAAACAAAAAAAGTTTTTCTATATGTCTTTAATACAATGTCGGACTGGGAATATGGATATTTAATTGCTGAACTAAACTCAGGAAGATATTTCAAAAAAGACTTACCATCTTTAAAAGTAATTACAGTAGGAGCTAATAAAGAAATGATTACTACTATGGGAGGACTGAGCATAAAACCAGATATTTCACTTGATGAATGTATTCTTGAGAGTAAAGATCTTTTAATTTTACCAGGAGGGACTACTTGGAGTGAAGAAATTCATCAACCTATCTTGGAGAGAGTTGGCCAAGCTTTAAAGTTTGGCACTATTGTTGCTGCAATTTGTGGTGCAACTGAGGCCCTTGCGAATATGGGATACTTAGATTCTAGAAAACACACAAGCAGTGACTTAGAGTATATTAAAATGGTCTGTCCTAATTATAAAGGAGAAAAATATTATGAGATGAGACCAGCGGTATCTGGTGAGAATTTGATTACTGCATCAGGAGTAGCACCTCTAGAATTTACGATGGAAGTACTAAAAAAATTAGACGTCTTTGCACCCGACACATTACATTCATGGTATAACCTAAATAAGACTCATAAACCGGAGTACTTCTTCCAGTTAATGAATTCAATAAATAGCTGAGCTAAAAAATTACCTAAGCAGTTTCATATTAGTTCAAATAAAAATCATACTTTAGACAATGTCAAAGTATGGTTTTTGTATATAATTTAAATATGTTTATGGAAGTAAAAAAACTTACATAGTACTCCGGAAGTTGTTATAAATAGAATTGGTATCTAAATCTCTTTTTAATCTTGTTGAACAACGGTGTGCTTTTTTCTTTGGCAATAATGTTGGAATAATCTTCAACAATCTGGCGCGATTCTGTAATAAGGATCAGCGCTCGTTTTCTTTATAGGATCAGATTGTGGATTAACGGTTCTAGTCAGATTTATGTGGAAAAGAAAAGTCCCCAACCGACACTTTGGGAAGGTTATACTTCAACTAAAGACAAGGTTTAGTTGAATAAAGAAACAAGAAGAAACAGGTTACCGAATATTTACATACGTTATATAAAGGAGGCTGTATATGCGATTACTATCTACTGTTCTTATAATATTCTTAATACCTTTTATATTAATTGGCTGTTCAGGAGGTCTTGGTCAGAATGAATGGGGAGTGTTAAGTAAGGAACAAGTATTAAAACTAAATCCAGATGCAGACATCTTTGAATTTGATGGGAGAGTTTATAAAACGGGTATAGATTGGATTGAAGAGGAAGAATTAATAAAAGATGAACAAATAGGGGAAATATCTGAAGGGATGGCAAATAAATTACCAGTTGGTGCAAAGATATTTTCTTCAAAAGAAAGTAGAGATATTTTGATTGTTGAGTATGATGGGAAAGAAAAGAGGTACTTGCTTCAAGTTGGCGAATAGGTTTATTTATCTTCATTGGTTTATAATTGATTTAATGGTAATTAAAGGGGTTGTTTGTTTTGAAGAAATCTAAGAAAAAGGAATTATTAGACTGGGTTAAGTCTACAGTAATAACGTGTGTTATTGTTATCGCTACGATGTCATTTATTGTTTCCCCAACTAGAGTAGGTGGTGCTTCAATGATGCCAACATATGAAGATGGAGACTTTGTTCTAGTAAATAAAATTGGTAAGAAAATTTCTGGTATTGAAAGGTTTGACGTTATCTTATTCATAACCCCTAATGATGAGCTTTATATTAAACGTGTCATAGGATTACCCGGAGACCATATTGCTTATGAGAATGAAACCCTTTATGTAAACAATGAAGCCTTTGAAGAACCATATTTAGATTTGCATAAAAAACAACTACTAGACACTGGTACAATAACAAAAGATTTCACTTTACAGTCTTTAACAGATCATTCAACAATACCAGAAGGCTATTTATTTGTTTTAGGTGATAACAGGAGAAATAGTATTGATAGTAGATATTCTAGTGTTGGATTAGTACCATTAGAAAAAGTATTAGGGAAAGCCAACGTTAGATTTTATCCATTTGACAGTGTAGGTATTGTTAAATAATTCGTTCATCAGAGAAGTTCTTTGTAAAACTACTGTAGTTCTGAATTGTAGGCAAAGAGAGCCTTTTAGACGAATAAATAAAAAGCGACGTATTCAAGTGCTTCTAGCTGTTGTGTTCACATTTATGATGACAATAATAGGAGCATGGATCGTACAAGATGTTGGGGCAGTCAATGACATCTTTTTCCCAGATGAATGGGGAATCGCAACTGTAACAGATGATACGGCGGAAGAGTGGGAGGGTGTAAAGTTTAACGATCAAAACTATATAATATTTGATAGTATTTTTTGGAGAAAAGAAATCGTTAATTATGCAAATAATGAAAAGAACGTATTATTAAGAGTAAAAGATGATAATGACAATATAGTGATTGATGAAGTTCAAGTACCTGCTGGAACAAGTGTGAAATTAGACGGCTTGAAAAGAAATGAAAAATATTATATTGAAATCAAAGCACCACAAGGTAGATTTACTCTCACTGCGACATGAAGAAAACGGAAATAGCCAAATATATTTGAGTATAATTCAATATTATGGCAGGATTGTTGTATAAGCACTGCTGTTTTTCTATAACTTATGGGTTCAAGAATGTTCATCTATTATTAAAAAACTTTTATAAAGGTAAACAAGTCATTCATTTTGATTGGCTTTTTATTATGCCTAACAGGTGGTGAAATACATGTTAGTAATCGTTTACTCATTACCTTAAGCGTAATTGTCTTTCTTCTAGCACGACATTATAAAAACTGGGAAAAATACTTTCCAACAGTTTAGGGATTCAACAAAGTAACTTAATTGGACAAGGTGGAAATGATTATAAACACTCTATTAAATTTAATAACCTTTTTACCTTTATCTATTCGCTGATTGTGGTGAAGGAAATCCATCCATTACAAGGAAATGGCGAAACGGATAAGGGGCTAAAATGACACTTGAAACGGTTCAAGCATTTCTAATCGACAATGATGAGGATGAGACATGGTTCCAATCATTTGCTGATACGAATGTAACGGAAGCGATTAAAACGTATGAAACGAAACAGTTACGTAAGTTAAAGGCGCGATTTCAGCAATCACATAAAGAAGCTGCACGTGAAAAGTTAATTAATCAGGCATTATCTATTCCAACCACACTGAAGAGTAATCATACTTCATGTCTAGCTTGGGACATTGCCATGGCTCCTCCACTAAGCTTATTGGCCCAGATCGAGTAGGGTCAATAGTTAGTAATTTAGGTTTAACGTGTGGCGGTGATTGGGCACGCAGCATTGACCGACCTCATTTTGAAGTGAAACGCAATTGGAAGATGCCTAGAGGGTACAGATTAGAAGGACGAGTTATCGTACAAAGTAATAGTAAAATGAAAGATTTTTTAATTAATTGTGAAATACAAGTAAGAGGAGGTTACGGTGGCTAATACAAATTGGAATCCTAGTTCATCAGCAATGAGAACTGAAACAGAAAACTTTATTGCACAGTCTTTGAAAGAGGGGATTATAAATGCTTCACATTTGAATGACTTGCAGAATGGCATTTTGACAACGGATCGTTTAATCGGTCTTTATATTACTATTCAGCAGAGAAGGAATAAATAGTAATTTGTAGAGTTAAGAGCAATCTATAAACTATCAATACTCACTTGTAGTTAAAAGGAAAGTTACGGATACAATAGTACAAAAAGACCGATAGTGCTCAATCGCTTTCTTGGTCTTTTTTTTCTTGTTTTTTACCAGTAGAAGCCCATTCATACAAAAATATAAAGAAAAAAGTCATTAAGGTCTTTGAGAAGTTCATACCCCATTCAAACCTATCATACTTAAAATAATCATAAGAAGTGTAAGAAAATAAAATTAAAAAGAAAAAAACGATTGTTAAAATAATTTTTCTTAAATTTATATTCATAATTGCCTCTTTTCTAAAAATCTTTCGTCCTTATATGAATTATAACATTTAACTAATTTGTAAAATAATACACTTTTATTTTAGCTTCACTAAATTGCATAAATGGTACCATTTTGATCTCTCTTAGAAGTTCCCCAATACGTAAAGACATCCATTTTTGGGGTGTAAAACAATTCCCAACCAATCCCACCTCGTTACACAAAAAAAGTCACGAAAGTCACGAAAAAGTCACATTTCTCCCGGAAACATGTGATTTTGGGCGAAAATAAGATATACGACTACCAATACGGGCATTAAAGCCGACCTAATGCAAATGGCGAAGTGACCTTTTGAGCAAGAAAACAGCAAAACAGGGGTGCTTACAGGTCTACTCGATTTGGAATAAGCTGCTAAACGGTTTTCAGGATGCTGAGCTCACAATAATTGCCGCTAGACCCTCAATAGGCAAAACGGAGGCTATTTACCAATCATCTTCTCACTGGAAATGAGTCGTACTACGCTTATTGATCGGCTCATTGCCGCAACAGGTAATTTTAATCGCTTAAAGATGCGCAATCCCTATGAGTATTTTACAGACGGCCAAAAAGAAAAGTGGATGTCAACGCTCGATATGCTTGATAATGCCAATATCGAAATCGATGATCGAGCCGGGATGACCGTCCCACAGATTCGAGCTACTGCTCGAAAAATTATTAAGGCCAATCTTGAAAAAAAGCCAGTGATTTTGATTGATTACTTGCAAATCATTCGAGTGAGCAACCCGCGTGATAATCAAACACAAGCAATTGGCCAAATCTCATGGGATTTAAAGTAAATGGCAAAGGAATTTAACTGCCCTGTAATTTGCTTAGCTCAACTGAATCGCAGTGTCGAGCAACGTCAGGACAAACGCCCTGTTATGAGCGACTTACGAGACTCAGGCAATATCGAACAAGATGCTGATGTTATCGCGTTTTTATATCGCGATGATTACTACGCCAAAGAATCCGAACGCCAAAATATGTTGGAGTTTATTATCGCTAAGCACCGAAATGGCCCGACTGGGACAGTGTTCGCCAGCTATGTAAAAGATACTGGCAGATTGTCGAATATAGCCTGGAGTGTTGCCAAATGAGCGACCTTATCACGGTAAAGGAGATTTTGGAGTATGCGACAGAGTTTGAATTGTGTTGGTTTGCACATCAAGTCTATTGGGCTGTGTCTACACAACAAATTCAGTTGGAGGACGATTCTAATAAATTGCTAGAGGTGGTCTATGATGATGCAGCAGTACGTGAAATGACAAACCGAAATGTCCTTGGCATTGGCCATATTAAGCTATACGTCGTTAAAAGCTTCGCGCAATATGCTTTTTACTTTGCCAGTGATCCGCTAGAGGTCAACATGCTGCATCAAGCGTTATTTGGTGAAGTGGCAGGAGACATAACAGAAGCTCATCGATTGTTAACAAAGATGATGTATTTTGCCAATTTCGATATACAAACTTCACTGCTAGAATACCGAAAAACAATCGTGCAATTTCCAGCTTATCTAGGTCATGCAGAGGCAGGACAATATAACTTATACCGCCTGGATTTGCATAAAGGGGTGAGAGGGATTGTCTAAGCAAGAACGTGAAGAGATCATAGCCATAATTATGCTACGGAAAAATTATGCGGAGGAAATGCTTCGCAATATGTCAGTGAAGACGTTGGATGAGTTATAAAAGTGACTTTAGCGTGAAGAAAAGAGAGGGATGAACATGGATAATGTGAATATTTATGAAATCATTGGCGTTATGATGGACCCTATTTATCAGGCACTCAATCAGCTTCATGATGATGAAGAAATCCTTATCGGCAAACATACCATTCGCAAAACAGCTAAATTTTACGAAATTGAAAATGATCACTTACATGAATGCTTTAAAGAAAAAGAACGTTGCTATCAAGTGTTAAGTAATTTGGTCATGACCAATTAAAAAAAGCTATGGCTGCAACCATAGCTTTGATAGAGCAAAGGCTTCTCCCTTGCTACCAGTAATATCATTATAGCATAAGGGGGAAGCTATTGTGAGATTGAAAGAGTTAAAAATTAGTATTGATGGAAACCTTTATCTTGATATAATGGAATTACCTGAGACTTGCGTCATAGTTCTTTCGAATAGGGTTGCCAAGTTAGCTGAGCTCCCACCGTATGCAGAGACAAAGATCATCACACACCAAGGAAAGGTGAAACGAGTAAAGTGGGATGAGGGTGAAGAATTCTAAATGTAGAATGTACCTACCACTGGAAAATTGCATTAGCGTTTTATCAAAATAAAGGAGAAATGATTTGAAAAATTTCGTTCTTAAATATACTATTTCATCGATTATTTTTATTGTAGTACAAGTTTCTTTACAGATATTTGTGAGTGAGACTGTTGGAAAAATTCTAACACAATTAATGATACTTTTATTAATTGGCATATTACTAAAACCATATTTAATAGCGACCAGGAATGACTCAGATAAAAATGATTTGAATCTAGTAAAAAAACAAAGGAGAGAAAAGTGTAAACTATACATTCGGTTAGGTGAAGAATTTGATACTGACTTATTTGTTTATAAAATAGTTGGTGATTTAGAAGGAGCTAATGATGATTTATCTGATATAAGAGTGTTTAAAGCTAAAATGGTTGAAAAGCTTGGCCCAAATTTAAATGACTATTATTTAATTAGAGAAGTAGTGGAATTAAAACTAAAGTCAGGATTTCTAAACTTTTTAGGGGGCTTTGCTAAGCAAATTTTAATAAGCAGTATTACAGTTATTATTTCAGGTCTATTTATTAACAATATGATAACTATTATTAATAAGGGAGGGAATATGTGGGGACTATTGGAGTTATTAATTCAATTAATAATTTCAGTAATACTTATCTTAGTTCTTATACATTTATTTTACATTGGTTTTAAAGGTACAAAAAATAGAGCTTTATTATTGAAATCTATATTAGATTTAATAATTAAAGAGAAAGAGAAAGAAGGATCAAAACATTTACATATTTATTAGACGTTAAATTAATTAATAACTAAAAAATTAATCAAGGCGGAATATTATGAAATTAACTAGAGAACAAAGAAAGCAGAAAAAACAAAGTGAGATTGAGAGGTTAAAACGTCCGCAATATAATAGAAAAAAAGAAGAAAGAAAAAATGAGCTCATTGAAAAGTATTTAGATGCGGTTATTGGAAAAAAAGATGCTGCTGAAAAAATAGATAGTCTATTATATTATGAAAGAAATCTAATTTACTTAAGTCAAAATGCTAATAAATTCAGAAAAATTTCAATTGGTATAATAATTTTTGAGATAATAATTTTCTTATATCTTATTATGCAAACTTCATTTACAGATTTAAGTGAAAAGGCAGTTGTAATTGCAGGATATACAGCTCTTGTTGCAATAACAATGCCAATACTACAAAATATGCTAAATAAAAGTAATAATGTTTATGAGAAAAAAATTGAATTTTTTTTATTGACTATATCTGAATTATTAGTAGAGGATAAAAAATTTGAAAATTCAGAGGACCGAAAAAGGTATGAAGAGGTTCTTAGCAAAATTCATAGGATGGACTATCCAAAAGATATAAAAAAAGAAGATTTTGAAATTCAAAAACGGAAGAACATGCAAGATGAGCTAATGAAAGAAATATGGGAAAATAAAAAGTAGTTCTACCAGCTCTCTGGAGGACAACAAATGCTGCCATCATTTGTTGTCCTCTTTTTATTTTAACCAAAGGAGTGGATATAGTGGATATCTTAAAAAACATCGATGGAAAAGCTACTCAAAAAGCCATTGAAAAGGTCTTACGACAATATCGCACGTATCAACTGACAACCCCTGAGGATATGTTGCCGACAATTACAGCGAATTATACGCTAAACATGCCATCATACAGTGGAGGATTCCATTCAAAAGTTGAAAATGCTGCAATCCGAAATGTAGAGCATTACAAGCAAGCGAAAGCATTTTTTGAACGATTTAATCGTGGTTTTTATAAACTGTCTCAAAAAGAACGACAAATTATTGTTATGGCTTGTTTAGAGGAAACACCTTTGTTTAATTATCAGATTTCAAAAAAGCTCAATATTAGTGAGCGAACGTTTTATCGTATCAAGGCACAAGCATTGTATAAATTGGCATTGCGGGTGGAGGTATATGAGGGGGAGAGTCAATGAATTTTGTCCAGCCAATACGTGATATAGACAAGATTCGTAATGTTCGTAAAACATTGCAAGGCAATCCACGTGATGAATTACTTTTCTGCTTCGGCATTTATACTGGGCTAAGAATAAGTGATATTTTGCGATTAAAGGTAGGGGATGTTCGTCATAAGCAAGTGCTGTTTATAAAAGAGTCAAAGGTACAGAAAAAGAAGCAGAATAAGACGAAACGCATTCCAATTTTAAAAGAACTGCAAAAAGTGCTCATTCCGTACATTGAAGATAAGGAAGACCAGGAGTATTTATTCAAATCACGACAAGGTAAAAACAAACCTATCACAAGAGTAAGGGCATATGCAATATTATGAGCAGCTGCATTAGCTAATGATTTGGATGAAATAGGGACACATACTCTACGTAAGACGTTTGGTTATCATGTGTACCAAGAAGAAAAAGATGTGGCGTTGTTGCAGGATATTTTTAATCATTCAGCTCCTTATATTACATTGAAATATATTGGAGTAAATCAAGATGCCAACGATTAAGCCTATCAAAAATTAAATAAACGATTGAAATTTTAAAATAGCACTGATATGTTGGTGCTATTTTTATTTTGCTTATTTTGGGAAATGGAGCAAGTTCTAAAATTGTTTAACACTTTCACACACTAAAGACATTTACAAAATAAGGACATGTAAAGCTCATAATCTGAATGGCGTGTAAAGTGTTAAGAAATCTAGCATTTTAATACTATCTGCACCTTAACAGAATGTAAGATATGTTAATGTGGTAAATTAATGGAGGGAGATGATTGTATGGATATTCTAGAATTGAAGAAACTTATTTTTTCCAGTAAAGATGTAGAATTAATGCGCTTTTTGAAAAAAAATCTAAATGAAAAAGATCACTCGAATTCTATTGGAAACTTAAAATTAATTGATGATATGGAGGAAAATGATAGGAGGTTTTGGATAGCAAGATTGGAGAGCATATATGAAAAAGCTTCATTAGCAAAGGTTGCGGCAACATGTAATACTTTAATAATAACGTTAATTATTTTACTTATTACTATCATTTTAAATGTTAAGATAGAATTCGATGAAATAATTCCTGGTCTTAGTGTAGATAAAGTGGCAGTAATCATAATGATTTTTATAATATTTATATTAATTATAGTTACATATAAGTTTTTTAATACAGAAATATATGAAAAAGCTGATGCTAAATATTATTTGTCATTATTTAAAAGAGATTATAAAAAATAAGTGGCAGACTTTTGGCAGTAATTTGGCAGGATGTTGGCACACTCTTTCGAAATAAACATGCTATTATGGTAGTATGCAATATCTATCAAACAACATTAAGATAGGCGATGCAGCACATGCTGCGTCGTCTTTTTTTGTCTTAGGTTCTTCTACTCAAGAGAGCCAGGCTGCGGGTCTCCGAGGCCCGGAAAAACGCTAGATATTATGTCAAAAAAGGTGTTCCTTCCATCCTGTAAACCAAGTGAGGTGAGTGCATGTGTGACAGCGAAAACGAAATTGGATGATCGAACGATTGTCAATACGAAAACGATTGCCAAAATGTTTAATATGACAGAAAGGAATGTTCGTTATTTAGTCGAAGAAGGTGTGATTGGGCGTGTTGCTCATGGCCGCTATGATCTGATTGATACCGTCAGTCGCTACATTACTTTTTTGAAAATGTCCTTTGATGGCATTGATGAGAACAAGGTGATGGAGTCCTTAGATTATGAGAAATGGCTACATGAGAAGGCGAAGCGGGAGAAGGCAGAAATTGAGTTGGCGCATCTAAAACGAGAAATGCATAAGGCAGATGAGGTGGAGAAAATTCAAAATCACATGGTCATGGCGTTTCGTTCAAAGATGTTGTCGCTGCCCTCAAAATCAGCGTTACTTTTAGCGAGTAAGGATGACCCGAAGATGATTGAAGCATTACTGGAAAGAGATATTCATGAAGCATTAGCAGAGCTTGCTGAGTATGATGCGGCACATTATTTCACAGAAGATAAAGTTGAATTAGAATTGGAAGGTGATGAAGTTGGTCCAAAAACAGACAATGAGTCTATCTAAAGGAATTGCTAGCTTAGTAGTACCTCCTCCAAAGCTTACGGTATCGCAGTGGGCGGATAAGCATCGTGTATTATCCAAGGAATCGTCAGCTGAGCATGGGCGATGGAATACGGAGCGTGCGCCATATCAAAGAGAGATTATGGAAGCAGTCAATGATCTTGAAGTTCATCTTAATGTCGAAAAAATTAAAAAAAGTGGTCTTATAGAAAAATAATCTGTTTTTAATAGTTATATAACATTCATTGGATAAGTCTCTTAGTTTCGGTATGTCATTTTTGTGAAACTGAAAATGGAGATTTAATATAGAAATCATGTGATAAATCTTGTATAAATAAAAGAGTTTAGAATTTCGTATACACCTTATGATTAGTTGTATCTATATGACAACATGATAAGGGGGCATCTTAAATGGCAATAAATAATGGGAATACAGATTTTGGTTTAAGAGTCTCAAAAACAGGAATCAAAAGTTTAAGAATTTCTTGGAATAAAAGGGGTGGTATAGGTTACAATGGATCAATTCAAGTACAGCGGCCTGGAGATGGAAAAATCATTTTCACAAAAAATTATAGCCAATCAACCTCAAGAGACTCTTTTACGGTAGAAACGCCTTTTTTCGGAGAGGACAAAGTTCATATAAAGTCAAATAACGGTTATACGTATGATATAGCTTATACAAAAGTGCATTTATCAAGAACAACATCTACAACATATACGTTTACATCGCGTGATGTATTGAATTGGAAGGTAGGTGCAATATTTACAATAGGAACTTTTGCCGCACTGGGCTTAGTAAGTTTTGTAGCTGTAAGTGTTATATCTACAGTAATTACAGTTGGTGCATCAATTAGAGAGGTTTGGGTATATGATACTCAATACGAACCATTTCCAACCCCTAGGGCTGGCGATAGTATAACTACTAAAATTGAACCAGTAGCTGAGGGAGTGAAGACAACAATGTCGTACAAAGCTAAAAATGGTGCGGTATATCCTGACAAGGTTGTAATAGCAAAATACTTGTCATATCCTCGATAAAAATCCAAAGCACATGTCTATTCATGTGCTTTGGATTTTTTTATATATTTATAAAGCTGATAAAAAAACATTATGTAACTAAAGAGCAAAATAAAAATAATCCCTAAATTTAGAATGTCAAAATTGATAAATAAAATATCTTTTATATTAAATACAAGACTGTTAATTAGCAAAAATAGAGCGAAACTTGCAATTAATTCAATAAGTTGTTTTTTTCGTTTGAAAAAGAGAGGTAATAGCAATTTTAATGAAAGGATAACTGCCAAAATAGTTAAATAGTGCGACATACCAGTATCGAATTCTACAAATATTCTATTAATACCCGTATCTATTTCCATTTCATCACCTTGTGTTTTAAATGTTTTAAGACTCAATTCATGAAGGGCTACCTTTAATTATTATAAAAGGGTGTTTTAATTTCGTACAGTCAAAAAGGAAAATTGAAAGTAGGTTATTATTTGGGGATATTGTGAAATAAATCAGTTTTTTACTCCACTTAAAGTAACAACCTATTTGGTGATTCGCTTTTAAAATCGTTAAATTAGACAAAAAGATGAAAAGTAAAAGGGGTATCGATTATAAAATAAGGTGGAATTTTCAATGAAGAATAACCGTAAACTTGATAAATTGGTAGAGGAATATTTGAAACTATATCCATATATAAATAAAGTAAAAGATGGAACTTTAACGAAAAATCAAAAAATTGTAATATGTATAGATGAATTATTAAACATAATGCCTGAAAAAGAAGTCTACTTCATAAAGCATAGATATTTTAAGGAATGGACTATAGTAAAGATTGCTAGAAAGATGAATTATAGCCCACAAATGATATATGTCATTCGTAAAAATGCATTAAAAAAGATTTATCACGGTATCAGCCACATACTATACGATTCAGAATAAGATTTATATGTAGTTAAAATAATACTAGTGAAGTCTATTTATACAAAAGTACATCAAATAATTATGGATGTTTGGTGTTATGATATTAAAAGTGATTATAATCATCATTTTTTACTTAAAGAAGATACATTAAAAAACGCAATGTACTATCATATTCGAAATCGACTAGGTGATACATTCATAAAAGACAACAACTTAGCAATTTTTACAGAATATTATATCGATACGAATCAAAAAATCGATTTAGTAGTAGTGAAAATAGATGTAGATAAAGCAAAAAATGATCATTTAGGTGATTGTGTAGAGGAAATATTAGCAATTGTAGAAATGAAGTATAAAGGACTGAATGTTTCAGAAAAACATTTTATCAATGATGTTGAAAAAGTATTAGTATTCACTAATCAGTTTAACTCAGAGGCAACGAAGTTCTTTCTAGCATTTATTAGGGAAAAATATTTCCTAGCTGATGAAGTTACTAATTTTTTATCATTTTATGAAGGTTATCCAAGTGGTAGAATAGTAGAACTTTTATCGTATGGATCTGTTGAGGAAGATGATATGGTTTGGAAAGTATTTGAACCTTGATGAAAGCCAGTATCTTAAATCATTTTTTATAATGATACATGCTAATAGTATTCGCTGAAAAACAATCTAGTTATGCAACAGTATTTAGTTATTGTTATGTTTTTCCAGGTTTCTCAGCGCTTTTATATTATTTAAAAGGGTGGTGGTAATGGTATGGATGTAGTTGCAGTAAATGAAATTGCTACAAGCCAAGCAGTATGGGCAATTGCATGTTTAATTATCGCGTTTGGAGCGTTTCGTTATTTAATTAGTAAAAATGATAAGTTGATGAACAGGGCGGAGGAACGTGAAAACAAATTAATGGATCACTTAGAACGGTCTAATGACTCGCAAGAAAGAACGGCCATTGCACTCGAAGGAATAAATCGGTCGTTGAATGTTTTGGAAGGTCGTGTGGATCGTATCGAAAAACACACACTCAAAAATAAAAATACAGAAAGGGAAGCTGAATAATGGATCTAAAGAACATTTTTACACTTGCAGCGATAATGGTTGCAATCGTTTTAGCCGTTTCAGAGGTACTAAAAAAGACATTCAAAATTAATACACAATACATGCCAATCACTTCCGTTGTGATTGGTATTTTTATTGGTCTAGTTTGTTGGCCGTTATCAGAGTATCTAGTGTACATCATGTTAATTGCTGGTTTTGTTGCAGGATTAACAGCTTCTGGAACATTTGATTTATTGAAAGTATCCAAAAAGGTTGGTGGATAGAATGACTAGTGTCACAACTACATGTCGAGATTTAGGTGAATTACTACCAGTGGCACAAACGGCCTGCAGATTGCTCTTTCAACAGTGCTATAAAGCTGGTATTGATAATATCTTTGTTACGGAAACTTACCGATCACAAGCACGGCAAAATTACCTATATGCACAAGGTAGAACAAGACCAGGGGAAATTGTAACGTGGACACTGAAGAGTAACCATACTTCACGATTAGCTTGGGACATTGCCGTCGCTCCCCCTAAAACCCTCTATGACGTAAATACATTAACAAAAGTCGGGGCAATAGCTCGTAAGTTAGGTATTACGTGGGGCGGTGATTGGACACGCAACATTGACCGACCTCATTTTGAAGTGAAGCGTAATTGGAAAATGCCAAGAGGTTACAAATTAGAAGGACAAGTATTCGTGCCGAGCAACAGTAAATTGAAAGTTCAATTAATTGTGAAAGACAAGAAGGAGGAAATCAAAGTGAGTAATACTATTTGGGATCCTGGTTCACCAGCGATGAGAGCGGAGACTGAAAACTTTATTGCACAGGCTGTGAAGGAGGGGATTATTAATGCTTCACATTTGAAGGATTTACAAAATGGTGTGATCACTACGGATCGTTTGGTTGGATTGTATATTACAATACAACAGAGACGTAGTAAATAAAATAGAAAGACCGCTCTACTAGTAAATCATTGTGTAGGGCGGTCTCTTGATTAATACTCTCTTACTTCAAATGAAGCAATCTTGTCGTGTACAATATATTCAGTTACTTTTTTATAAGGTGAGATAGTTTTTGTGAATTTGAAAGTTGAAGTACCTTGAGCACTTTCAAACCAATTCAAGTAATTATTTAAAACGGTATTAGTAACAACATATTCTTTTGTAATACCATTTACTAGTGTGATACTAAGGATAGCACTAGAAGATTCATTAATAGGTTTTTTAACAATCACGGTGCTAGTAGCTGCAATATCAGTGTTTTCTATTTTTGCGGTAATGATTGCAGTTCCTTCACGAATAGCTGTCACATTTCCATCCTGATCTACAATGGCAATTGATTCATCACTTGAAGACCATACCACATTTTTATTAATAGAGTTTTCTGGTAAGACAGTAGCAGTTAATTTATCCTTACTACCCTCAAGAAGTTCAAAATTATTTTTGTCTAATTTAATTGATTCAGATTCTATACCACTTTGTTTCTTCACTGTAACGGTACAATTTGCAGAAAGATTTGTATTTTCTACTTGTGCTGTGACAGTAACTACTCCTTCTTTGAGGGCAGTGACATTTCCGTTTTGATTAACAGTGGCAATACTTTCATCACTACTTGTCCAAATAATATTTGCGCTGTCTGGAGTAACTACAGCAGTAAGCTTTTCTGTTTCACCTTCAGATAGTTCTAGATTATTTTTGTCTAAAGTAATGGAATCTGTATTAGGAATATCATTCTCAGATATTAAAAATCCATCCACATCAATAGCGTCTAATGCAAAATACTCATTCTTTATGTTGTTTGTTATATCTATCTGAACTTTGTGTTTACCATAAGGCAAATCTACTTTTTTGTAGAATACAGTCTGTGAGCTAGAATTACCTCCTTTTGCCGAAGCTGATTCTGAAACACCATCTATATTGATTGAGAAAGTCGCTCTATTACTATAGATGAAGTCAAGTAACATAAATTTAGTTCCTTCAAAAAAGAAGGTAAAACTCATATCTTTAGCAGTACCTTCTATACGTGTTCCCTTGTATAAGGATGAACTTGAAAATGAATGCATATTTGTATATTTTACCAAAGAGTTTGGAACATCATATCTTTTCCAACCAATTTCAGGTTTTAAAAGCCTACTCCCAACTACCGCACTATTTTCAGGGGTATTATTTAAATTTGTTACTCCTTCTTCGTAATCAGCGAGGTCTGCTGCAGATGCACTTTCAAAACCAATACTAACAAAGGCTAAGAATGTTATAGCTAAATAAAAAAAACCTTTTTTGAATAAATTAATCACTTATGTATCCTCCTTCAATATATCTAAGGGCAATAATCCAAACACCCCGCAATAACAACTTTAACCATATATAATTTAATTTACCATAATAAAAATCGACAATTTTTGATAACAAAAAATGTACAATCAAATAATCAACCATTTTTTAGGTGTAAAACAACCCCCAACCAGCCCCACCTCGTTACACAAAAAATGTCACGAAAGTCACGAAAAAGTCACATTTCTCCCGCAAACATGTGATTTTGGGCGAAAACAAGTTTTTGTACATTCGTAAGAAACCTTGCTATAATGGGCTTTGTGATTACATATGAAAGAGGGTAAAAGCATGAACGCTTACGACGAATGTATGCGTTCATGCTTTTTCTATGTCTTGATATAACAACGTTTGTAGGGGTTTTTTGAGGTTGGTTTTTTGGGAAAAGTCACGGAAAGTAAACATTTATACTGTTTTTCTTCTTGAGGATATATTCATCAATTATATACCTTTAATTATACTACATGGAAAGTCGATACAAAAAATAGTATCGGCTTTTTCGTTTTATAAAATTGTGTACAAATTAGAATAATTATATTAGTAGGGTAATGATCTAAAAACAAAAATACATAAAAGCATTAGAATTTCTTTAAAGTATTGTTAATAAAAATAAATAGAAATAGAATGGAATTATATGAAAATTAGGAGTTGCTGAAAATGGACAATAAAATAAGACCTATACCAATTAAAGAAATAAAGAAACAATTAAATGATGTGAAGACAGATGCGATAAACACTCATTTTGTTCCATTTTTCGAAAAACTGAAAGATAAGTATATATTAGGTACTGTTAACAGCAAACCTAAAATAAAAGTTTTTAAATTGGAAAAAATAGAGGATTTTGATAATGAAGTATTTGATAACTCAATTGGCTTTTATGTTATATTGACAGATTATAAAAATGGTTATGATGATAACGAGTGTACTATGAGACTAAAAGGTGACGATTTTAAGAATGTTAAGGCGATTTATCGAGGAGAAGGAGGAAAAGTCAAGTTACGTTTGATGAGTCATCTTTTTAATAACACATATGTAAAGGATAGAATGACAGACTTAAATAATAAAAAAAAACGACCAGATAATTATGTTAACTGTCTAAAATTAGTTGGTAAGGAAAATAAACAGGGTATTAATATAGATGAAGAAGAGCTTAGTCAAGCAAACTGGTATATTGCATTTCACACTATGAGTAATAGTAACCAAGATATTCGTAAGTTAGCTGAAGAAGCATTCGATATAGTATTTGGTAAGCCAATTTGTAGCCGTGAAAATAATAATTCTGATAAAAAGGGATTAAATGAAGAGTTGGAGGAATAAAATTGACCATTTCAAAATTATGCACAAATTCATTAATAGAATTTGAACTACCAATTTATATCAATTCCGATTCAGATTATCTTGATGCCGTAAAGTATAAATTGGAAAAATATCTAGAAGTTGTTAGGGAAAGACATCTAGTTAAACAGGAAGTTTTTGAACAAATAAAGGGAACTGTTAATGCAATAATTAAAGCAATAGATGCATATTACAATGCGGATATATCAACCGCCAAAAATTTAATTTTATCTATATTAAGGCGTTATCAAAATGAACCTTTTATATATTCAAATTTAAATGAATCATATGCTTTTCGAGGTTTAGCTCATATAGATAAAGATTTAGCTGATGATTCAATACGTCATGCTCCACTTTCTTTTTTTAGAGCAAGAAAAGGAATAGAAAATTATAAACATACAGATTTGCTTCATATTCCTTTTAATCAAAGAGGATTAGTAGGTACACAGCGATTTAGTATCGCTGGTGTACCATGCATGTATTTTGGAACAACTTCTTATGTTTGCTGGCTAGAAATGGATAAACCAGCAGATCGAGAATTTAACATCAGTTCGTATATTTTACCTTCAAACCTTCAAATATTAAATCTGGCAATTCCTTACAATCTCTTATTTGGTTTATCTATAAAAGAAATGTATAAGGGCTCACTTCAAAATATGATGGAAATATTTCCGCTGGTGATTGCTACATCCATCAAGGTAAAAGAAGAAAAAAGGGCATTTCATAGTGAATATATAATATCGCAATTAATAATGCAAAGTCTATCCGATTTAAAAATAGATGGTATAGCATACATCTCAAAAAGAGTAAATGGAGATGCACTAAACTTTCTCCATTGTGTAAACTTAGCAATTCCTATGAAAAACAATCACCATTCTGAATATAGCTCCTTTGCTAAAGAGATAACATTAACAGAACCAGTTAATTTTGCAGAATATAAGAATTTAAAAGTTTTACCAACTAATATGAGCAAACGTGCATTTGTAAATAATTTCAAAGAATATAATGGTGAAATATGGTATTTAGGGATGGCTAGATCCTATAATGAAATAGAATTTTCTAAACTAGATGATTTTATTGTAAATCAACCACATAAAAGATTTGGTGAAAATTAAGTTTAAATATTTTATATAGAAGAAATTATTTAATCTAAAGTATCTTCTCTATTTTTCATTCCCCAATAACTCAATAAACCTAGCATGCATTTTCTTAGCAGCAGCCACACGCATCCCAGAAGTAACATGCAAATAAATCTTCGTAGTAGTATCAGAATTCTTATGTCCAACACGATTCATAATAAAATTCAAATCCACCCCAGCCTCTGCCAGTAGACTAATATGTGTATGGCGGAGGATGTAGGTGCGGAATTGTTTGTTGATGTCGGTGAGGGCGCCGATGCGTCGGACGGTTTGGTTGAGCATTTTTACGGTAGGGGGGATGCCCTCTTTGTCACCGAATACAAAGTCGGATTTAATCCATTCACGATATTCACGCCTTTGAAAGAGCTGCTTCAACTTCTCAACCACAATATCATCAATATCGACGGAGCGGACGCTACCTGCTGTTTTGGGTGGAGTGAGCTCGAAGTCACCCCTTAAACTTTTCTTTGCATACACGGTTTTATTGATGTGTATAACCTTCTTCTCTAAGTCGACATCCTCATACTTTAACGCAACGGCTTCGCCTGGTCGCATTCCTGTAAAAGCGGTTGTGTAGATCAGCGTGCGATAGATGATATTACGATGTTTGTCCACATAACTTAAAAATTCCTTCAGTTCATTGGTTTCTAAATAAAGCTTCGCTGTGTCCTCACTGCTTGCTTCCTCTAGCGTCATTTTCTTCTTCGGCACAAAAGTAGCTTCCACAGGGTTCATTTCAATCAAACCAGATTCCTTAGCATAAGCAAATAGCATTTTGGCTGTATTGTGGGTGCCCCGAAGCGTATTATAGGCTGTTCCATTAGCAAATAAATGATTGAGTAAACTCTGTAATTCGATAGACGTGATTGCGGTCATTTTCTTTTTGGCCAAGTATCGATTGAGTAGGGTGATGCAGTAGGCACGATGTTCGTTGGTTGTTTCCTTGTTGCCCTTCATACGGTAGAGCTTTAACCAATCTTGGCTAAATTCTTCAAACGTTATCTTCGCATCGAAGTAATATGCTTTGTTTAATTCAGCTATCGCTTTTTCAACTCTTTCACGTGCTTCCGTTTTACTTTTACCACGACGTGTAATTTGACGGCGTTTCCCAGTAGCTGGATTACGAGGACCTTCACCAGTGCACCGCCAAGTTGTTTTATTAATTTGAACAAAATGCATTAGCTGTCACCACCTTTATGAAAGTACTTCCCAAATTATTTTTAGTTTCTCGACGTTTTTCTCATTACAGTGGGGAAGAGACTTGTACCATTGCTGTAATGAGGGATTGTGGGGAAAAGGTTCTTTTAATGCAGGATTATAAGTAGGGTCATCGGACAAACCTGCAACATCAATTAGCTTTATGTAATCATATTGATAGGCTGTGGCAATGCGTTGCAATGTTTCAGGCGTTGGTTTGATCGCATTGCCAGTTCGACGATCCGTTCCTCTTTCAAGCATAGCCAAGTAAGAAAACGTAATATCCATACGTTTTGCTGCATCACGTAAAGATTCATCACCACGTAGTTCCTTTAATAACTCACCTAAACTCAAAATCGTTCACCTTCATTTCATTAGTTTTGAATGCATATACCATTCTGTTTTCAACTATAAAATAAAGTTATCTTTCTCTCTATTCCAATTTAGCATAAGTAACTTTTTACTGCGATACTGCTCCAATCGTTTGAATGCCAAGTCATATTCTACATTAAATAGCCGTTGGACATTTTCGACAGTAAGATCACCAGGCTCTAGTTCATCCAACATAAAAGAGGGGACACAGGCATGGTACATAAAGTTGTTTGCTTTATATTCTTGGTATTCACGGAATAGGGGATACATCCGTTGTTGATTGCCAGTATGTAAGAGAACATGGCCTAGTTCGTGGCAGAAATCTTGCCACAATTGCTGATGTGTAAGTTGATTGTTTAGAATTATGTAAGCATCTTCTCTATAGAAGAGGGCTTGGCTTTTATCGTCCCAATAAAAAATATAAATATTAAGCTTTAATGAAATTTTCGCGATTCCTAATTGGTCAGGGGTAATGATATCCAAATGATTATATAAATTTTTAATAAATTCTTCTGTGTATGATGTGTTAAGCATGAAAACAACTCCAATTCATATACAGAACAAATGTTCTATTCGGATGTATAGTAAAACCCTACTTTTTATAAGTAGAGTTACTTTAAGTTTGGCTTAAACAAATATCCCTCGTCAGTGTCTGACAATCTATGTTTAATCCATTTTTTATTATTTATATAATTCCAATCTAAATTTCTATCGTTTCTAAGTGTTAGAATAATTTGTAAGCCATGTTTTTTAAATAATCGGTCAGTTATTTTTAATAAAGCAAAGAGGTTATTAGAGTCAATTCCGTCCGTAATATCTGTATCTAAAATTAAAAAGTCAATTTTTCTTTGAAGACAGATATTATTAAATAACAAAATAAAAATGTAGTAAATAATGATTTTCATATTGCCTTTTCCAGTACCATTATCATCATCGTATTTGAAAATTATATCAAGCTTAGTATTATACTTAATATTAAACTCAACATTTTTATTAGATTTATACACTAGATTTACAAATGTTGTTAAAAAGCGTCTGTAATTATTAATATTCTTTTTATTATTAGATATAATTTGAGGTATTTCTTCATTTTTTATTTTTGCAATATCCTTAATATTACTATCAACTATTGATGTAATAGCTTGCCCACCATTTTGAATTAAATTGTTTAGAATAATATCATCAATTTTAAAATCATCGAATTTTTCATTATTTAGGTTATGAGTTTTAACGTAGTTATTCAATTCTTTGTACTTTAACCGTAAACTTCCTTGTAAATTAGCGAGGCTTACATTATTTTGAGATATTTCGTTTTCAATAACCTCAATATTTTCTGAAACTAATGAATCATGAAATGTCTTAGCTTCTTTAAATGTCTTTTTTATGTAGTCACCAAGTTCTATTTCTATAATCCTAAAGAAAGACTTAAAATCTTCATATGAATCAACATTAGTTTTAGTCCTTAATTCATTCAAAGTGGTTGATAATTTTTTATTTTTTAAGTTGATTAAATTAATTTTTTTTTCTAATTGGCTTATCTCATTTTTTAATTTTGCGATGTCTTCTATAATTTTTTTGTTAGAAGTAGAGATATTTTCAATCTTAGGTACTATTTCTGGAATAATTTCTAATGATTTTTTTAAAGTATTTAAATACTTATTAAAGTTTTTTTTCTCACTAGTGATTTGTTTTGTTTGTGAGTGTTCTTCTACTGCATCAGTTGCTAAATTAAGTAAAAATGATTGAAATAATGAGGTTTTATATTCAGGATCGTTTTTATAACTTCGAAGTGCTACTTCAAACTTTACTGATGTGTTGTTTTGATAAAAAAAGTGAAATAAATTACGCCAAGTTATTATATTTGAATCGCCTTTTCGATTAAATAAACTCATTAATAACTTTTTTTTCCATTCATCATTAGTCCAGGGAATAATAGAATAAGAGTCCCTAATGAATTTATTGTTGTCTTTGGAAATTTCCCGGCAATATTCCTTTTTCTGAGCATCTAAATCAATTATAGCTTTAATAGAATAACCGTCTAAATCCTTGTGTTTTGATAAAATACTCTTGCTATAATCAGCACCCATAATAAAATTTATACTTTCTAAAAACAAACTTTTTCCTAGACTATTAGTAGTGTTTATTTTATTTTCTGCAAGAATAATATTTACACCAGATGTTAAGTTTATTTCTTTAAAATTTGGAAAATCACTATTAATTTGATGGATCAATTTTACTGACCTCACTTTCTTTTATAATACCTAAGGTATATAAAAGAGTTAGTACTTTTATATACTCATCAACATCTTTAAAAATAGATTTATTATATTTATAATTGTCTCTTAAATTAAAGATTTCTGGATTGTCAAAATAAAGTTGCATGCTTTTATAAATTAAAGATTTTTCTGGAGGAGTATATTTGTCTGGTATAATCATTTTAAAAATACCTCACATATTACAAAATAATAAGTTAAAATAATTTCATTACCTAAAACTTGTTTACTGGGGTCGTACATATGTTCTAACATTTTATCATAAATTTCTTCTTGATTCTTTGATTTTTTTGATAATCTATTATACAGAATTTGAATAGCGGCTTTTAATTTTATAGCAATAATAGGGTTTTCTTCTAAGTTTTCTTTTAATACGAAGAGCTCTGCAGCATAAAGGGATTTTATTTTCCTTTTTTGTCTAATATTAAATTTATTTATTTCAATTTTTTTTAAATAGTCTATTTTCTTAAAATCAGTATGTTTTTCAATTACGATTTCAATTTCCTCATCAGTTACTTCTAACTTTGTGATTAGATTTTTGTAAAATTCCTCTAGCTCTATGTAGTTTTCTTGATTATTTATGCCTAATTGCCTTTTATATTCTTCTTCTAACAGAAACTTCTCTCTAAAAGAATTATTTATATTAAATAATTCTTGGATAGTATAAGTATTTAAATCTTCATCGTCTATTAAATCGTGACAAGTATTACACAAACTTAAACCATTTTTAGAAGAAGCTATGAATTCTTCACTATAATGTTTCCTATATTCAGATCTGGGTCCATTTTCTGCGGCAGGGATGATATGAGCAATTCTGGGTTTTGTAGTTGGAGTACTACATATCATACAATGGTTTCCAGCGATAATTTGCAAATCTCTTTTTACAGTACTAGAAAAATCTACCCTCAAAGTATTTGTCTCCTTTGAACTGATACTCAATTATAAATACTTAGCAAATTTAGTAAAAATTTATATTAAAATTGATGATTGTAATTATAACTACTAATAGTTATAACATTAACAAAAATTCCTGTTCCCCAACAATTTCAATTTCTTGACCTGAGTTGATTAAACTTTCAACTTTCTTCATTTTAGAGCTCTTTATGCCATCTTTAAATTTGCTTAAATCTTGATTACCGACCACTAAGAATGATGTAGTATTATTAACGGTGTTGCTAAATTTTCCACCTAGGTCAACAACCATTTGCGCAGCATCATTACGTACCATCGATTGAAGGGTACCTGTAAAAACTACTGTTTTATTATAAAAAGGATGATTAACATCGAAATTAATATTTGTCGTAGAAATTCTATTTTGACTAATAATGGACTTAGTAATACTTGGTTTATACCCACCAGCAAAGTGTTGTCCTACTATAAGATTAGTTATTTTAAATAATTCATCAAATGTAGAAGTATTTGAATCTTTAAACAACTGAATCAAAATTTTTCCACAAGCAATTGCATCCTCTAAAGCATTGTGATGATTAAAAGTGAAATTACAGTTATTAGCCAATGTATTTAACTTATAATTAAGGAGTCCTGGCCATACTTTTTTTGAAATTTGGTATGTACATGTATGTTTAAAGTTAGGGTACTCTAATGAATTGCCATCACAAGCATGACGCAAAACACTCATATCAAAAGCAGCATAATGAGCAACAAGCGTTTCATCTTGTATTAAGGATTTTAAAGTAGGGAAGTATTCAGAAAAAGTTGGTGCATTTCTTACCATTTCTTCTGTAATACCATGGATTTCAATATTATATTGGTCGAAATAATCATTGGGATTAATTAGTGTTTCAAATTTATCCACAATTTCCCCATTACGGAATTTAGCGATGCCAATTGCACAAACACTGCCTCTGTATGAATTAGCAGTTTCAAAATCAATTGTAGTAAAATTCATATATATTCATCCTTTTCTATGATTATATTGACTTGCGTAAATGTAACTATAAAAACGGTAAAAAAAGAGGATAAATAATGGAAATGTTATTTCGTAACTATATCATTTATATCTTTAAAGTTTGAATTTAGAAATTCTGAGAGTTCATACTTCGAAGGGAATTCATAAGATTTTAGCCCAACAAGTAAATTAAACTGATTGCCAAAATTGTTTTTCCTAATTGTGATGGTAACTGAGCCAATTTTATTCTTGTATTGAACTATTTCCTTATAGACTTGTATAAACTGATATTGTTTTACTAGAACACCATTTTCATAAACAATAAATAGCGCTTCATTTTTTATATTGAAAAATGTAATTTCTTCTTTGTCATATAAACCTTTCGAACTCCAGTTTTGGATATTTCGATCGAGATGTGAATTTAATCTTTCAGCATTGTAAAAACCCGTTATATAAACTCTATTTTCTACATAATTTAATATTCCACTGTTTAATTCATTGATTCTACCTTGTAATAAACTATTTGTTGTCAACAATAACACCTCACTGTTATCAATTTATTTAGAAGGACATGCTGTTTCAGCATGTCCTATTTCTTCTCATTTTTTATGATTTCCCAAATGTTCCGTAGCATACGTACAGCTTCTTCATCTGATTCAGGAAGCTCCTTATAAAAAACATTAAGTTCAGGGTCATTGGCGAAAGCTTGAAAAGCAGCTTCGTCTTTTTCTTGTGGTGTGAGTGCAGAGATGTTAGTACGTCCAAGAAGGTAGTCAAGTGATACTCCAAAGAAGTCAGCTAGTTTCTCTAATGTATCAAAGTCAGGTTGTCTACTTCCTTGTTCATAAGCTCCATATGTAGCACGAGCAATACCAACTTTGTTCGCTACATCAGCTTGTAAAAGATTTCTTTCTTTTCTTAAAGAAGTTAAACGAGTGTTGAATTCCATGTTTGTAACTCCTTCCTTATAAGGAATTATAACGCTACAAAATGTAGAATTAAACATTTTCTTCTAAATGAAGAATTTTTGTTAAAAAACTACAAAAAGTAGAATATATTAATCAGTTATATATTCTACTTTTTGAAGAATGAAAGTGGGAGAAAAGTGCGCCATTGGCTAAAAATATTTCGTGATAAAAAAGGGTGACTCGTAATGATTTAGACTACCGCACTGAACGCGTAAAGTTTTAGTCATTTAGTTTTCGTTAGTCATATCCAATCTAAATCTTCTCTAAATTTATTATTTAAATGGATATATACTCTTCTTTTTGTTTTGGTAAACATCGGATTAATTGTCACTGCTGTTGATGCTGAAGTAAGCTCTGGAATGATTTCGGGGGCAGTATCTATAACCCATTCAATTAGCCTTTCTTTCTTGAGATTCTTTTTGAATCCAGGAATACTAAACGGTTCAATCATATTATTTAATTCGTTCCGTTTGTATGCACCTATTGCAGCCGCAATATCGTCAACAACAATAAAAATATTATGTTTAATTAATTCTATAATATTATCATTGATAACAAATCCTAAGTTTTCATGATTGTGATATAGATGATTATAAAGGAACTCTCGAAGTATTTTTTGAGATTCTTCTGAAATAGAATCTATCATTGCTATGGCGTCATTAGGGGATAATTGGTCAATAACTTTTAGTATATTAGATTCATACTCTCCTTTAATTATGCCTAATTCTAAAGCTAACCGATATATATGCTTACATGGTTGTTTATTTCTAGAAAAATCAACACAGCTACATTCTTCTAAAGAAGTTGAATAACGTATTTTTTTTCCTTGAAAAACTGCTGAATAATTACTTTTGTCGATAGAAATGGGTGTGCATGCTATTTTTTTTGCTGAATTAATCCTTTTTAATTGGCTTTCTTGTTCGTGAATGTCTCCCCATGATTTCCAAATATTTTTTAAATCCATAAGAACAACTCCTTTTTTTCTAGTTTTTCTAGTGAAGTTATAATTTTAAATTTAATAATATTCAGTCTTTTGTTTAGTTAAGCAATAATGTTAAATATAAGTTATGTAAATTAAAGGACATTCCATATTTGGATGTCCTTATTTTGTTACTTTTGTTGACCGTTTATCATTTCCCAAATTGTTCGTAATTTGCGAAGTTCTTCTTCACCAGATTGTGGAAGCTCTTTATACCAAACACCAAGCTCTGGATCATTAATAAATGCCTGAAAAGCATCTTCGTCTTTTTCTTGTTGGGTTATTGTGGATGAGTCGGTGCGACCAAGAAGGTAATCAGTGCTAACTTCAAAATAATCAGCAAATTTATTAAGTAAGTCAAAATCAGGTCTTCTTTCATCACGCTCATACATACTAATTGTGCTTTCAGCTAGACCGAAAAATTTAGCAAACTCTTTTTGAGACATATTTTTACGCTTTCGAAGAGTCTTAAGTTTTTGACCAAAAGGTTCTGTCATAATTTTATCACCTATCTTTATAATAACACATATTGTGTTAAAGAAAAATTTCTAACTTTTTATTGACTTCACATTTTGTCTTGTTTTATATTATAAGTAACAACACGATTCGTGTACTTGCGAGGGGGTGTTTAAATGAATAGGGAAAGAATAGGAAAAATTTTAATGGAATTACGGGGTGATACTTCCCGTGAAGAAGTATCTAAAGGCATTGGAGTAAGTGTAAGTGCGTTACAAATGTATGAGAATGGACAACGCATTCCTAAAGATGACATTAAAGTTAAAATAGCCTCCTACTATAATAAAACTGTAGGAGAAATTTTTTACACTTAAACTACACGAAACGTGAAGTCTGATAAAGGGGAGTTGATTAAAATGTGTTTTATTTAAAAACTATTAGAAAAACAAAAGGGTTATCCCGTTACCAGTTAGCGGATCTATCAGGAGTGAAGGATTCTACTATACAAATGATTGAAAATAGCGAGAATCCGAATCCTACATTCAAAATCATGTGCAAATTAGCAGATGCATTAGAAGTAAGTTTGGATGATCTAAGGGGAGGTGAGAAGTTTGGGATGGAGCATGACAAAACCGAAGCGTAAAAAGAAGCGCAAAAAGCCTTTACCTTCGGATGAATTTCGAAATGTAAAAGGGGTAAAGCGTGAGCGGATGATTGCTGAAAGGAAAGCGAGACAACTCACGCAAGCACAGTTAGCGAAATTGGTTGGCTGTTCAACTGCAATGATAAGCGCTATTGAGAGTGGTCGGGCTAAACCAGGATTAGAGGTTTCATTGCAGTTGGAAGTTGTTCTTGAGACATCACTTTTTGAATTGTTTCCTGACCTATAAAACTGAGAGGAGGTGGGGGGATGTATAGCGAGGAGTTTAAAGCGGAGATAAAAGAGGAGTTTCGCAAGTTGCTTCGAGAGGAGTTGGAGAAGACATTTACACGAAAACCATTAATTTGTGAGTTACCGATTTTATTAACTCGTAATCAGTTGATGGAGTTATTCAATATTAAAAGTACAAAAGCGTCTGCGTTATTAAGGCGAGACGATTTCCCAAAGTTTTATGAAGCGGGTCGGGTCTTAATTCCATCAAAAGCATTGTTGCAATGGATTGATGAGCATACCGAATGGGTTCAAACACATACCAAGTATTTTCAATCCGTTGGTTAATGTTTCATATGAAAATTTTAAAACACAACAACGTAATATTGTATTCCGGTTTGGAATGTGAAAGGTGGTGAGACGATGAAAATTGGCGCCATTTTGCAAGCCTGTCGTGAACGCGCAGGGTTGTCACAAGAAGAACTGGCATTCCGCATGAATCGATCGCAGTCCTGTATTTCAAAATTTGAAAATAGTGTAAAGATTCCTGATGCTATCACCTTTATGGAATGGTTTAAGCAAACAAATTCACAAGAGGTCGCTGTCGCGTTTTTAATGGGGATGGACGGGCTAACGATATTACAAACATTGCTACCGATGGTTGGTGGGTTTGTATGTTGGATTATTTTATGAAATTAGAAAGGAGAACACTATGGAAAAAATCAAAGCATTTTTAGCTTATCAAGATGCAACTAAATTCACATTGCATAGGGTAGCGAATGCCAATTTAGATATTTGTTATTCAAATTTTAAAATGACGGAATTGTTATCCATGTTAAAGAAAAAGCATGAAATGGCAGAAAATGCAGGGGTTTTAGGGATAGATTTTTATGATGGAATCTGTAATGTGCAAGTGTCGTATGACGATTTTCAACGTTTAACGGAAGGTGTTCAGGACATTCGCATTGAGCCGTCTTTGTGTCCTGAGTTTGAAAATGAGCATGTATATGCTGAAGTAGAGGGCGTTCATTTAGTAGCTGTTCGTTCGATTGAAAAAGAAAAAATGCAAGCGCAATAGCACCTGCATAAAGGTTGAACTGTAGCTTTGGCGGGTCACAGTTCAAAAATTTAATAAAAATCTTGTCCTTTTATTATGGACAAGAACTGGATAGAAGTCAATAAAGGAGGAACGGATATGAAAGAAGTTTTAGAGAAACTAAATACATTTCTGGCGCAGGAAGAAGAGTTGTTACGGGATTATGCCGTCGATGTAGCGGAAGCCTTTGATAGTTGTTTGTATGTGAGTAATCAAAAGGATTACTTCGAACAAAAAGGGAGAGTCACTGCTATAAGAGCTGCTATTGAACTAGTGGAAGATTTAGAGAATCAATTGCAAATGGTGTGATTTATTTTAGGGTTTATCAATTGTCTAGTGAATTTGATGTTGCAACCTTGCACTCATAGGGTGGCGACAAATTGTCGCCACCCTTATGAAAGGAGAAGTCGCATGGATTTAACAGAGATTCAACATGCAGATAAAAAGGTGTTAACAACGGCTCAGATTGTTGAGGCGTACGAAGTGGACAGTAAGTCGTTAATACGAAACTTTCAACGAAACAAGGAGCATTATCAAGAAGGTACGCATTACTTTGCGCTTACAGGGGAGGCACTGAAACAATTTAAAGGTGGGCGACAAAATGACGCCACCCTCAAATTTGTATCATTGCTGTATTTGTGGACCGAAGAAGGGGCGTTTTTGTTAGCGAAGTCACTCAGTAGCGACAAGGCGTGGGAGGCATACCATCTGCTTGTTGCACAGTATTACAAACTGACAACCGAATTGCAGCAAGCACAGCCCGTTGCATTGCCGTATGACGAGAAACGCTTATTAGCCTTGGAGCAACGTGTACAGGAAATTGAACAACAGCTACATGGAATCACACTACATACGGGCGAGCAAAAGCGTTTACGACAAGCTGTGACTGAACGTGTTAATCAATTATGCATGGTACAAGCGCGCCGTCCTGCCTTTTTCGCGTCACTTTATCGTGAAATCAAAAGACGCTATCAAGTGGTGTCGAATCGAGATGTTCCACAGTGCAAGCTACAAGATGCTTTGCACTTTATTTCCACATGGAGAGGAGGGGCAGACACATGAATCTACTCATCAATGAACCGCCTTTACAAGTTCTGCCTAGTTTAGCTGCTAAGGTGGGCTTGAATGAGGCGATTGTATTACAGCAATTGCATTATAAATTGCTGATTTCTGCACATGTCTATGACGGGCATAAATGGGTGTTTAACAGCTATCAGCACTGGAAAAAGGAGTTTCCGTTTTGGTCTGAAAAAACGATTAGGCGTACGATTAGAAAACTTGAGGAGAATGGCTATATTATCTCTACGGATCAATACAACAAATATAAAATCGACAAGACGAAATGGTATCGGCTAAATTATACAAAACTTGGTTATATAACGATGGGACAACATGACCTATCGAGCGAGTCAAAATGTCCTGACACATGTGGACAACATGACCTTACACAGGGGGACAAGTTGACCTCATCAAGTGGGGACACTTTGACCGCACCAATAACCAAAGATATTAAGAGTAATAAAAATAATAATAATGTCGAGCAAATCGACATTGTGCATGAAATAATTGCTCACTTAAACAAAACCGCTCAGAAAAACTTTAAAGCCACAACAGCTGCTACCAAGCGACTCATCCATGCCCGACTGAAGGATGGGTATACGTTAGAGCACTTCAAGTGCGTCATCGATACAAAGGTCAAGCAGTGGCTGCATAATCCCGATATGAATAAATACTTGCGTCCGGATACATTGTTCAACGCTACGAAATTTGAAAGCTACTTGAACGAAAAACAGAGAGCACCAAAAACCCAAACTCATTTGCCTGAATCACTCGATTTAGATTTTAGCAAGGGGGAAGATCTGTAATGACATACCAAAACATTAGCATCGAACTAGCGGAAAAAAGTCTACTGGGAACGATGCTCCATGAAAATTATTTAATTGCAGATAGCAACTTAGAAGCAGCTCATTTTATTTCGCAAGTGCATCAAAATATTTTTACGAGTATGTTACAGCTTGTCAGTGAACGTAAAGCTGTTGACTATATCACATTGCTGACAACAAGAGAGCCGATTGAACTTGGTGGGGCAAATTATTTAGCCGAGCTTGGAAGCTTTGCCAGTGCAACGAAATTCGAGGAATACGAAACCATTGTGCTTGAGAATTGGCGAGAGCGATCCAAGCGTCAAATGATGGAGCAAGCGCAGCAAGAAGATTGGGGCATAGCGGAAATTCAACATGCACTGGACAAGCTCATGACGCAATATACGACTACAAATACGAGTATTAAAGCCGACTTAATGCAAATGGCGAAGCGACCTTTTGAGCAAGAAAACAGCAAAACAGGGGTGCTTACAGGGCTACTTGACTTGGATAAGCTGCTAAACGGTTTTCAAAATGCTGAGCTTACGATTATTGCAGCTAGACCCTCGATGGGTAAAACGGACACGATGAACCATATCGCGCTAAAAGCAGGATGGGATGGCTATTTACCAATCATTTTCTCACTGGAAATGAGTCGCACTACGCTAATTGATCGGCTTATTGCCGCAACAGGCAATTTTAATCGCTTAAAGATGCGCAACCCCTATGAGTATTTTACAGACGGTCAAAAAGAAAAGTGGATGTCAACGCTCGGCATGCTTGATAATGCCAATATCGAAATTGATGATCGAGCAGGGATGACCGTTCCACAAATTCGAGCCACAGCTCGTAAAATCATTAAGGCCAACCCAGATAAAAAGCCCGTAATCTTAATTGATTACTTGCAAATCATTCGAGTGAGCAACCCGCGGGATAATCAAACACAAGCAATTGGCCAAATCTCATGGGATTTAAAGCAAATGGCAAAAGAGTTTAACTGCCCTGTGATATGCCTTGCTCAACTCAATCGCAGCGTGGAGCAACGTCATGACAAGCGCCCTGTAATGAGCGACTTACGAGACTCAGGCAATATCGAACAAGACGCTGATGTTATCGCATTTTTATATCGGGATGATTACTACGCCAAAGAATCAGAACGCCAAAATTTGTTGGAATTTATTATCGCTAAGCACCGAAATGGACCGACTGGGACAGTATTCGCTAGCTATGTGAAAGACACGGGAAGGCTGTCCAATTTAGCCTGGAGTGTTGCTAGATGAGCGACCTTATCACGGTAAAGGAGGTTTTGGAGTATGCCACAGAGTTTGAATTGTGTTGGTTTGCCCATCAAGTCTATTGGGCTGTGTCAACAAAACAAATTCAGTTGGAGGATGATTCTAATAAATTGCTAGAGGTAGCCTATGATGACGCGGCAGTGCGTGAAATGACCAATCGAAATGTCCTTGGCATTGGCCGCATTAAGTTATACGTCGTCAAAAGCTTTGCCCAATATGCTTTTTACTTCGCTAGTGATTCACTTGAAGTCAACATGCTACATCAAGCGATATTTGGTGAAGTGGCAGGAGCCATTACAGAAGCGCATCGATTGTTAACAAAGGTGATGTATTTTGCCGATTTCGATATACAAACTTCGCTGCTAGAATACCGAAAAACGTTTGTGCAATTTCCAGCTTATCTTGGTCATGCAGCAGCAGGTCAATATAACTTGTATCGCCTAGATTTGCATAGAGGAGGGAGAAGAATTGTCTAAGCAAGAACGTGAAGAGATTATTGCTATTATCATGCTACGGAAGAATTACGCTGAGGAAATGCTTCAGAATATGTCAGATGAAGAGCTTGTGAAAACGTTGGACAAATTATAATTGTGACTTTAACTTGAAGAAAAGAGAGGGATGAGAATGGATAATGTGAATATTTATGAAATCATTGGCGTTTCTATGGACCCTATTTATCAGGCACTGAATCAGCTAAATGATGATGAAGAAATCATTATCGGCAAACATACCATTCGCAAAACAGCTAAATTTTACGAGATTGAAAATGATCGTTTACATGAATGCTTTAAAGAAAAGGAACGTTGCTATCAAGTGTTAAGCAATTTAGTCATGACCAATTAAAAAAAGCTATGGCGGCAACCATAGCTTCGTTATAACAAAGGCTTCTCCCTTGCTACCAGTAATATCATTATAGCATAAGGGGGAAGCATTTATGCGATTAAAACCACTAGTCATTTCGAACGACGGCATCCTTCAAATCGACATCATGGAACTCCCCGAAAACTGCGTCATCGTCCTCTCCGATGGCATCGCAAAATTCACCGAGCTCCCTGCACACGCTAAGACAAAGATTGTTACGTATCAAGGGAAGGTGAGGCGTGTTGAGTTTGATGAGGGGGAGGAGTTTTAATTAGCTCAATAATATTTTTAGGCTAATTGGTTATTAAAACTAGATTCAAGATGATCTCTGAAGCCCTTTTGAATTAACTTTCTAGCTTCAGAAACATCAGCATTATAACTTTTTAATAAATTCTCCAGATGTTCAATTGCATCTGAAATATTTAATTCTGAGAAAGTAATAAGGTAAATAATATAGAACATTTTTTGATCAGAAACTTTGTAATTTTGCGTATTATTGTTATATTCTTTTTCTATTTCGAAGAATTTTTCTGCTTGGTCTAAACAATTCTCAAGTGAAAATTTTTCAGATTTAAATATTTCGTCATAATAATCTATAAATAATCTTCTTTTTTGATTACTAGCTCTATCGGGATAACCTATTGATGAATATAGTATTTGGGCCATTTTTTCCATAGATATTCTTTCTTTGTACTCTTTTTCTACATCTCCTAAGTCGCCAGCTTTACGTGCATATTGAATACCGATTTCTGAAAAGTATCTCTCTAATTGTATTTGGATAATATCAATTGATTTTAAATCAATATCTGAAATTGCATTTTGACTATTAGTATATTCAGCTATAGAGTTTTGTAAAGTATCATCTTTACTTGTCTTAAAGATCCTTATTAGCACATAAGCCTCTCGTAATTTTGATACTTTTTTTGAATCTTCATTATCATTTAAAAATCTATAGATTGATCTTATTGTTTGACCACCATTAACGATTTGGAAGTTTTTGATTGTAAATAGATATTTTACACCGCTGTTTTTTGGTTCACAGTCAATGTTTTCAGCTGTTATCGTAATGCCGTTATTGAACATAAAGAAATATTGATGATTATTTATTAATGTATCAATTATATTTTTATTATATTTTGTATCACCTAGGTAACCTCGCACATTGTCATATAAAAGTGAAAAGTCTAACTGAGAACTCAAAATTTCTTCATCATTTTCAATTGAATAATTATTGGATAAGTCTTTATTATTTGAAGAGATTCTTATTAAATCTAGTAATGATAATTTTAAAATATAGGATTTTTGAGTAGATTTTTCATCGCTTTGAAAAGACAAAAATTCATTTTGGGATATCATAAAAGCACTCTTACTATCTTGATTTTTAGTATTATAAAATCCAATGATATCATCAATTGAAATATTAATTATTTTCATTCCATAATTAGATTCTAACAATTTGAGATATTCGTTACTACTTGAAGAGAAGCCTTTTGCTTCGTTAGATACCATATACATAGAGATGTTACATATTTTACTGCTATTTAAATGGCTTATTATCTTGTTTATTTGTTTATGTACAAGGCTATTTGTTTTTTCATCTAATTTTTCATTTCTAATTAGATATTCAAGAAATTTAGTACTTCTAGATATATCATTTTCACTTTTTGTTTTTTCTGGATTAAATGATTCTCTATATTTAAAATTAAATAATTTAATGTCTATTTCACCATTTGTGCTTCGCATTATTGAAACAGCATCCATACCTAAATCATCAACATCAGGATCGTTGTTCACGTATCTATTATATACAGTATCAATAATTGTACATGTATTACTATTATCTTCACTTGTAGTATCTTCTGATGAATTTGAATCTAAAAAACCTGTAACATTTTCTAGAATTAAATGATAAAAACCTAATCTTTCTTTTGTTAGGTCATCCAAATTTGTACTATTTTGAACTTTAAGATAGTCAAACATTTTTTTGCTTTTTAATTTTATAAGGATAAAGTCATTTCTATTAGCCATTGTAGTCTCCTTTAAATTCTTTATACGCTAATAAGCAATATTAGGTATAATAATATCATATAAATTACAAAAATTTAACATGATATTTTACCTCTAGAAAATTGCTTATGAAGCTTTGTTCTATAAAAGGAGTTTTATTAATAATGGATGAATATTTAAAAGATGAAATAAATAATTTAACATTAAAATTAAATTTTAGATCAAAATATAACGAGATTAATTATGAAGATATAAAGGAATTAAAAAAGTTGATTGGTAGAGTAAATTCTAAACTTGAAAGAGAAAAACAAGAATCTATATATGTGGCGATTATAGCTATATTAATGTCTGTTTTAATTGCGGCAATACCGAAATGCATCGATAGTTTTGTAAAAGTTACCTCCTTAATCTTAAACAACTACAGTATTTCTTCACAACAAGTATTATTATCTGGTTCTTTAGAACTTTTGTGTTATGCAGGTACTCTATTTTGGTTACTTTATATTGTAAAAAAGCCTCTAAAAAAAGTATTGAATAAGATTGAAAAATTAGTTTTATTAAATGAACTGTTAAAAATGTTTATTGATGATAATTTTACAGAAAATAATAATGAATAGTAACTGTAGGATTATGAAGTTTACTAATAGCTCAGTCTTTAAAGATTTTCTAAAGTAGATAAAGTAATTCTTCTGAATAATTATTAGGGGAATTTTTTAGAACAAAATAGTTAATAATTGGTTTTATAGGGCATCTTATCTTGATATAATAGAGTTTAATGAGACTTGTGACATAGTTCTATTGATGTGTATAATCAATGTATTTTTAGTCAATTCACAAGGTCGAGTAAAATTGTGATAAAAGGATAAAGGTGAGGTAATTTGAAGTCTTTTGATTATGAGAAGAATAAAAAAATTATTAAAAAAGAAACAAACGCAAAACTTTTTACTTTAGCAGAATACATATTTATTATGATAATATTAGGATTATTTTGTTATTTTATTTCCTTTGTTGTTTCTATATGGATTTTTCAGAATTTATCGATTTGGGAAGTGTATAAACAAATATTTACGTATGGAACAAAAGGGATTGAAGAAACACTTGCAGGATATAGCATTCTATTATTTTCCATTTTATCAACTTTCTCAGCTTTAATTTATGCTTTTATTTTGAAATTATTAAAGAAATTAAAAAAATTCAGAAATAATTATGAAGATTTGAGAGAACAAATTTATGATTTGTTGACGATGTTAATTTTTATTTTTGGTTTTCTACCATTAATGCTAAAATTTTCACTAACAAAATATGAAACGTTACTTGGTGAAGTTGATAAATTTTTTCTAATTTTTTTGATAGGAGTATTGCCACCGTATTTATATTCAAGTTTATCTAAAATATATTATGCTACAGCAGAAAAACAATTTAGTAAATCACTTATAAATCATATGGAAAAAAAGATAAATAATAAATAAATTATATTGTTCTACCAGCCCTCTGGAGGATAACAAAAGATAGCAGCTTAAACGCGCCATCTCTTGTTGTCCTCTTTTTATTTTAACCAAAGGAGTGTTGCATAATGGATATTCTAAAAAATATAGATGGTAAGGCTACGCAAAAAGCTATTGAAAAGATTTTACGACAATATCGAACATATCAACTAACGACACCGGAGGATTTGTTACCAACGATTACGGCGAATTATACTTTAAATATGCCTTCATACAGGGGAGAATACCATTCAAAAGTTGAAGAAGTAGCAATCCGAAATGTTGAGCAATATAAGCAAGCGAAAGCCTTTTTTGAAAGATTTAATCGTGCTTTTTACAAATTAACTCAAAAAGAGCGACAGATTATTGTTATGGCTTGTTTAGAGGAAACACCTTTGTTTAATTATCAGATTTCAAAAAAGCTCCATATTAGTGAGCGAACTTTTTACCGTATCAAGGCACAAGCATTGTATAAATTGGCTTTAGCATTGCGCGTGGAGGTATATGAGGGGGATGAGGTGAAGAGTCAATGAATTTTGTCCAGCCAATACGTGATATAGATAAGATTCGTGATGTCCGTAAAACATTGCAAGACAATCCACGTGATGAATTACTTTTCTGCTTCGGCATTTATACTGGGCTAAGAATAAGCGATATTTTGCGTTTAAAGGTAGGAGATGTTCGTCATAAGCAAGTCTTGTTTATAAAAGAGTTGAAAGTACAAAAAAAGAAGCAGAATAAGACGAAGCGCATTCCGATATTAAAAGAACTGCAAAAAGTGCTCATTCCGTACATTGAAGATAAGGAAGACCAGGAGTATTTATTCAAATCACGACAAGGAAAAAACAAACCAATCACGAGAGTAAGGGCATATGCAATATTACGTGCAGCTGCTTTGGCTAATGGCTTGAACGAGATAGGTACACATACGTTACGCAAAACGTTTGGCTATCATGTGTATCAAGATGAAAAAGATGTGGCGTTGCTGCAAGATATTTTTAATCATTCAGCTCCCTATATTACATTGAAATATATTGGGGTAAATCAAGATGCCATCGATCAAGCCTATCAAAAATTAAATAAGCGATTGAAATTTTAAAATAGCACTGTCAGGTCGGTGCTATTTTTATTTTGCTTATTTTAGGAAATGGAGCAAGTTCTAAAATTGTTTAACACTTTCACACACTAAAGACATTTACAAAATAAGGACTTGTAAAGCTCATGATTTGAATGTGGTGTAAAGTATTGAGAAATCTAACTTTTTAACACTTTCTGTACCTTAACAGAATATAAGATATGTTAATGTTATGTGTAGTAAGTACAACCATTTGGAATGATATAGCTTTGTACTAAAATCTATTTTTTATAAAGTTTGCTATTTTATTAAAATATAGAGAAGTATTTGGTAAAATAGTTATTAAATACTTTGTAATGATTTAGGAGGAATTTGAGTTGAGAAAAATGTTTCAAGGTTTCCTTACAGATAATGAGGAAGAATATAAAGAATTATGGGAAAAAGCATTAATTGCTGTTGATACAAACGTACTTATTAATCTTTATAAATATACAACAAAAGATACATATAAAACGTTCTTTGATATTCTTAAGGAATTAAAGGATAAGAATAGATTATTTATTCCTCACCAAGTTGCATTAGAATATTTCTATAACTATGAAAAAAATATGAACTTACAGCAAGAGGGCTATAAAAAATTAGCAAATAAGTTAATGTGCTTAAAAGAAAGTGCAAATACAAACATTAAATCTATAGAAAGTGAATATCCTTTTCTAAAAATTGATGATTTTAAATTTTTTGTTAAAGACTTAGAAGAAGCAAATAAAAAAGTAAAAGAACAGTTAGATAAAGAGCTTGAGTCTTTACCTGATGTTAAAGAAATTGAAAATAATATTATAGAATTACTAAATGAAATTGTTGGTCAATCTTATAACCAAAAAAAAATTGAAGCGATTCAAAAAGATGGGGAATATAGATTCTTATATAAAGTACCCCCAGGTTGGGAAGACGATACAGACCCAAATAAACAGGGGTTTAGAACTTATGGATCTATGATGTATCAACAAAAATATGGTGACTTGATTATGTGGCATCAGATGATGGATAAAGCAAAAGCCTCGTCTAAACCAATTATCTTTATTACTGAGGAAAAGAAAGAGGATTGGTGGGAAAAAGATAAAAAAGCAATTAAAAGACCTCAGCCTCATCTAATACAAGAATTTTTTGAGGTAACAAAGCAAAAATTCAACATGTTTAGAATTGAAAGATTTGTTGAAAATGCAAAAACTTATTTAAATATACAAGTATCTAATGAACAAATAGAAAACTTGACTACTCAAGTTAGAAATATTAGAAAGATTGCAGAGAAACAATTGGATCAAGAATATATATTAAGAAAAAAGTTAAATGTAAGCGAATTGTTTCAATATCTAAATGATGGTGATAAAGCTACATTTGATATAATGTTAGAATCATCCAATGATATAAACTTAGATGGAAAAACAGCGAATTTTAGACACAATAAGGCTATAGAATGGGCATTACTTAATTCCTTACCTAAGTTAGAGGATAGAGTAAGAGAATTAGGAGTTATATTAACTAGTTATAATCCTGCAATGGCAGCGACCGTATTTTATACCTTAAAAGAATTACCGAAGAATGTTTATCAGAGATCCTCACTCCTTTTAGATGCAATAGATTTTGCAGAAAGTAAGATAGATTTTTACCAAGGACAGGGATATTAATTTTTAATTAAGATTTAAAATGAAGTGTTATTAATACCACCATAACCTAAATTGATTAACAAAGCTTTAATTGTAATTAAGGGGACATTTATTTCGTTTTTTCTTAAACTAACAATGCGAATGGCAGACTTTTGGCAGTAATTTGGCAGGATGTTGGCACACTCTTTCGAAATAAACATGCTATTATGGTAGTATGCAATATCTATCAAACAACATAACGATAGGCGATGTAGCACATGCTGCGTCGTCTTTTTTTGTCTTAGGTTCTTCTACCCAAGAACGCCAACCTGCGGGTCTCCGAGGCCCGAAAAAGGGCTAGATATAGTGTGAAAAGAATTGTTCCTTCCAGCCATGAAATTTTGTGAGGTGAGTACATGTGTGACAGCGAAAACGAAATTGGATAATCGAACGATTGTCAATACGAAAACGATTGCCAAAATGTTTAATATGACAGAAAGAAATGTTCGTTATTTAGTTGAAGAAGGTGTGATTGCACGTGTTGCTCATGGCCGCTATGATCTGATCGATACCGTCAGTCGCTACATTACTTTTTTGAAAATGTCCTTTGATGGCATTGATGAGAACAAGGTGATGGAGTCTTTAGATTATGAGAAATGGCTGCATGAGAAGGCGAAGCGGGAGAAGGCTGAAATTGAGTTGGCGCATCTAAAACGAGAAATGCATAAGGCGGATGAGGTGGAGAAAATTCAAAATCACATGGTCATGGCGTTTCGTTCAAAGATGCTGTCGCTCCCCTCAAAGTCTGCATTACTTTTAGCGAGTAAGGATGACCCGAAAATGATAGAAGCATTACTGGAAAGAGATATTCATGAGGCATTAGCTGAGCTTGCTGAGTATGATGCAGCACAGTATTTTACAGAAGATAATGTTGAACTAGAAGTGGAAGGTGATGAAGATGGTCCAAAAACAGACAATGAGTCTATTTAAAGGAATTGCTAGCTTAGTAGCACCTCCTCCAAAGCTTACGGTATCACAGTGGGCGGATAAGCATCGTGTATTATCTAAGGAATCATCAGCTGAGCATGGGCGATGGAATACGGAGCGTGCGCCATATCAAAGAGAGATTATGGATGCAGTCAATGATCCAGGGGTTGACCAAATTGTCGTAATGTCTTCTGCGCAAGTTGGGAAATCCGAAATATTAAACAATATTATCGGTTACTATATCGATTATGATCCGTCTCCAATGCTTTTAATGCAGCCAACGCTTGAAATGGCAGAGGCTTATTCAAAAGACCGGATAGCCGCCATGATACGGGATACACCAACATTAACGAAGAAAATTAATAGTCCAAAGGCGAAGGATGGAAATAATACATTGCTACAAAAGAAGTTTCCTGGTGGTCATCTAACGCTTGTTGGTGCCAATTCACCTGCAAGTCTATCTTCTCGTCCTGTTCGTTTAATCCTTGCTGACGAAGTAGACCGGTTCCCAGCATCTGCAGGTGCAGAAGGAGATCCGTTAGCACTTGCGCAGAAGCGGACAAAGACTTTTTGGAACAGTAAATGGGTATCGGTATCGACACCTACTATAAAAGGTGCATCGAGAATTGAAGCTGAATATGAGGAAAGCACAATGGAACAATGGTGTGTATCTTGTCCGAGCTGTGGGTTATTTCAACCGTATAGTTGGCCACAAATTCGTTTTCAGACGGTGACAATGGAATGTGTGCATTGTAAAGCAAAACATAACGAAGTGGAGTGGAAGTCACGTCCTGGTAAATGGATTGCGCGAAATCCTGAAGCGTCGAAGCGAGGTTTTCATTTGAATGCACTAGCATCACCTTGGGAGAAGTGGGCAAAGATTATTGCGGAATTTAAAGAAGCGAAACGTAAAGGGCTAGAAACATTTAAAACGTGGGTCAATACAACGCTTGGGGAATCTTGGGAAGAAAAGACTAACGATCAAGACCATACAAAGCTTGTTTCCAGACGTGTTCGTTATGATTGTGAAGTGCCTAAAGATGTTTTAGTGCTGACAGCTGGTGTCGATGTGCAAGATGACCGTCTAGAAGTGGAGATAGTAGGCTGGGGAGTGGATGAAATTTCCTGGGGAATAGCATATAAAATATTTTACGGTGATCCTGCGCAGCAAGCTGTATGGAATCAAGTTGATGCATTTTTATTAAAGGATTATATTCGGAACGACGGTGTAAAGCTTTGTGTTGCTGCCACTTGTGTGGATTCAGGTGGGCATTATACAAGTGAGGTCTATGATTTTTGTAAAGATAGGGAGCATCGCCGTGTATTTGCGATTAAAGGAAAGGGCGGTAATGGCGTCCCTTATATTAATAAACCGTCAAAAGTAGGTAGACAACAAGTGCATTTATTTACGCTTGGCGTCAATGAAGGGAAGGATTTAATTTATTCCCGATTGAAAAATAAATATGAAGATAAGCCTGGTTATTGCCATTTTCCGTTAGAAGCGGATAAAGGGTATGACGAGGCTTTTTTTATTGGCTTAACGGCAGAAAGAAAAGTGACACGCTTGTTCAAAGGTGTTCCGCGGATTGAATGGGTGAAACGTTCTTCTAATATACGCAATGAACCGCTTGATATACGAAATTATGCAACAGCTGCTTTACGTATTTTAAATCCGGATTTGAACTATCTTGCTGAACACAATTTAACAAGCAACATTTATACGCAAACAACGAGGCGGAAAAAACGTAAGCGGAGAGTGATTTCTAAAGGAGTGTAGAAGATGGCTTTTACAGTTGATGAATGTAGAGAAAGGTTAGCTATTTGGTTGGAGGCAGAGGCGAAAATAGCCATTAATCAGAGTTATTCGTTTGAAAATCGACGTTTTGACCGTGCAAATTTGGCGCAAGTAAGGGATCAAATAAAGTTTTGGAGAAGCGAGTTAGCGCTAGCAGAAATGCGAGAGTATGGTCGAAGCCGTAGACGGGTGATACGAGTTGTGCCGCGTGATTTGTAGGGGGTGTAACAAGTGAACTTATTGGATAAAGCGATTGAGGTTGTTTCGCCTGAAAGAGCATTGAAGCGTGCAGGTGCTCGCAAGCGACTACAAATTATCAATTCAGGTTACGCCAATAGTGGCGCGAATAGGCGTAAAAAATCGATGATTGGTTGGATTTTTAAAGGTGGTTCCACAAAAGAAGATATCGATGACAATCAAGATACGTTGCGTCAACGATCTCGTGACCTGTATATGAACACCCCACTTGCTACTGGCTCAATTAAAACGATACGAACGAATGTTGTAGGCTACGGTTTGATTTTAAACAGCCAAATTGACCATGAGTTTTTAGGTTTGTCTATTGAGGAAGCGGATGCATGGGAAACGACAGTTGAACGTGAGTTTGCTCTATGGGCTGATTCTATTATGTGTGATGCGTTGCAAATGAATAATTTTTATGAGTTGCAGCAACTGGCATTTATATCGTGTTTGATGAGTGGAGAGGTGTTTGCAACGTTGCCTTATCGTAACCATCAACAACATTGGTATGGATTACGTGTGCAGCTACTTGAAAGTGACCGTATCTGTAGTCCAAATGGAGCAAGTAAAAACATTATCAATGGCGTGGAGCTTGGTCGGTATGGGGAAGTTGTTGCTTACCATATTTGTGATACACATCCTTTAGCGGAGAGTACCGGTCAGAAAAAGTGGGTACGTATCGACAAGTTTGGTCAGAAGAGCGGACGTCAAAATATATTGCATTTAATGGAGTCTGAACGGCCAGAGCAACGACGAGGTGTGCCAATCCTGGCACCGGTAATTGAGAGCTTAAAACAGCTCGGAAGATATACTGACGCTGAGTTAACGGCTGCCCTTGTGTCTTCACTGTTTACAGTTTTCATTGAAACGAAGGATGAGTATGATGCGCCTCCGTTAGGGTCAGCCATTAATGAACAAGAACAAGTGGATAAAGAGGATGAATTAAGCTATGAACTTGGCGCAGGTGCGATTGTGGCACTTGCTGAAGGTGAAAAAGCAAATACCTCCAATCCAGCACGTAATAATGCCTCATTTGATCCATTTGTTGTAGCTGTTTGTCGTCAAATTGGAACAGCGTTAGAGCTCCCTTATGAAATATTATTAAAACATTTTACATCCAGTTATTCAGCCTCACGAGCTGCACTTTTAGAAGCATGGAAGATGTTTAAGATGCGGCGCACGTTTTTAGCAAATGGTTTTTGCCAGCCAATTTATGAGGAATGGTTAACAGAAGCAATCCTTCTTGGCAGAATTCAAGCACCTGGTTTTTTGGATAATCGATTGGTGCGAAAAGCTTATTGTGGTGCTGAATGGAACGGGCCAACACAAGGACAACTCGACCCATTAAAAGAAGTACAGGCTGCGATGTTACGTGTGGAAAATGAATTTAGCACGAGAGCACGTGAAACGGTTGAACTAACAGGGGGTAACTACTGGCTTAATCATGCACAGCGTGTGCGTGAAGAACAAGCACGTCGCGAGGCGGGGCTCGATTTGAGTTATTTAGAAATTATGAAAAATATTGTACAGGAGAAAGGGGTGAGATAGACGATGAGGATTGACCTTCGTGGCGCGATTGTACCAGACGGAGAACAATGGATTTATGACTGGTATGGGATTCCTGCTGTTAGCCCTAAACGCATTATGCAGCAAATTGATAAAGCAATATCAAGTAACGAAAAAGAGCTGATCGTTAATATTAATAGTCCTGGTGGATCTGTTTATGCAGCGTCCGAAATATGGTCGCATATTAAAAAATTTCCTGGTGATTCTGTAGCAGAAATTACGGGCGTTTGTGCAAGTGCAGCGTCCATTATTGCAATGGCTACGAAACGAACAGTTATAGCTCCTGTAGGCGCATTAATGATTCATAATGCATCGACTATTGCACAAGGTGATTATCGTGAAATGGAAGCGATGAAGCAATTATTAATCAAAACAAATGAAGCGATAATGCAAACCTATAAAGTGAAAACGAAAAAGTCAGACGATGAGTTAAAGCAGATGATGGACGCGGAGACTTGGATGAATGCACAGCAAGCAGTGGAGCATGGCTTTGTCGATAGCATTATGTTTACAGAGGATGTAGAAGTCGTTGCTTCAGCACAAATGGCACAGGATTTTGGCTCCAATGGTTTATTACCTAAAGCAGTAATCGACAAAATGCGCAAATTGTTAGCGAGAGAGCCAAATTTAGTCGTCAACAACAATGTTTCACTAACAAGCGAGCAAGTAGCAGTGGAAGGAGAGAAACAACAAATGGATGTAAAGGAATTAGAAAGTAAACACCCTGACTTAGTCGAGCAAATTCGCAATAAAGCCAAAGAAGATGCAATTGCAGCTGAGCGTCAACGTATTCAGGAAATTGAAAATATTGCACTACCTGGCTTTGAAGAAATCGTGAATAAAGCGAAGTTTGAAACAGGCATGACGGCTGCTGAAACAGCGTTACAACTGTTAAACGCGCAGACGCAACAACGTACAACGAAGCTAGTAAATATCCAACAAGATGCTTCGGTACTTAATGGTATTGAAGGGCAGGAAGCACCAACGAATAATGATGACAATGAAATAGATGCACTTGTTAATAAAGTGTTAGGGAATGGAGTGAAATAGCATGCCGATTTTAGAGTTTGATAATTTACTAGGCGGCTTTCAAACAGATGTCGTTTCAGAGCATATCACAGTAGCGGCAAACCAAGAATTATCAGTAGGACAAGTATTTGCTCTGAATGAAAAAGGTCAAGCGGTTGCCATGACGAAAACGAGTTCGGCAAAAGATGTTTACGGTATTATGGCGGATGCCATTGCAACATCGGCTGATGAAACGAAACCGGCTGTTTGTTACAAGCGTGGAGAATTTAATGTCCGTAAAATTATTTTACCTGCGGATGCAGATGAAGTACCCTATCATATCGCTCTAAGCAATATCGGGATCACATTAAGAAATACTGTGCCAGCAGACCCGCAAAAGGAGGAATAGATCAATGGCTATCAATTTATTTGAAACACGTACAATGCTAAAGTTTTCCGAGCGCATGCCTCGTGTCACGACATTTTTACGAGATATGTTATTTACTGATACAGAACTATCGCCGACAAACATAGTCGATGTAGATATTAAAAAAGGACGTGCCAAAATTGCACCGTATGTAAGTGAAAAAATCGGCGGTAAAGTTGTAGAAAATAGCGGCTATCGGACAGAAACATTTGCACCACCATTAGTTGCACCTACGACGATTACAACAGCTGCGGATTTACAAAATCGTTCAATGGGCGAAAATTTATATTCTTCTCGTACGCCAGACGAGCGAGCAGCGGCAAAACTAGTGAAAGATTTAAAAGAGCTCGACACCATGATTACGCGTCGAGAAGAAGTGATGTGTGCGCAAGCGATTTTTGATGGTGAAATTAATGTGAAAGGCGCAGGTGTCGATTATGTGATTTCGTTTAATCATACCAATCGAGAGACGCTTTCAGGGTCGAACTTATGGAGTGCTTTTACATCACAAAAATATGCTGATTTGAAACGTTGGGTACGAACTGTCCAAGAAACAGGCTTTGTAAACGTTGATAATGTAGTCATATCACCAGATGTAACGGATGTCCTGTTGAGGGATAATGACATATTACAACTATTAGATATTCGCAATGTAAATATTGGTGAACTGAAGCCTGAAAGGTTACCAAATGGTGCAACGTATATCGGTACAATTGCAGGGGTAGGTCGTATTTATGAATATGCTAGTAGCTATTATGATGATGTCGATAATAAGGTGAAGCCAATTGTGCCTCCTGGAACGATTGCCTTGCTAGCGACAGAAGCAGATTTTTCCATGGCCTATGCAGCCATCACCATTGCTAAAGGGGAGGATTTAATCACTTACGAAGCGGATCGTGTCCCTGATTCTTGGACGGAAAAACGCCCTGCTCGAAAAATTTTGCAATTAAGTGCCAAACCGTTGCCGATTCCAAAAGAAGTAAATAGCTGGTTTGTAGCGAAAGTGCTATAAGGGGGAACGCATATGATTCGAGCAAAACATACGATTCGTCACGATAATGTGTTTTATGCAAAAGGAGCGATTATCGATGGGTTAACAGAAGCAGAGGAATCACGATTAGTTCACTTAAAGGCAGCGGAGTATGTACTTTCGCCAGAAGAGGAGCTTCAAAAGCAGAGAGTTGAAAATCAAAAGGTAACGATACCTGTAGAAGAAATGGAAGAGCTTCGCATTGCGCTCGACACTGAATACAATGCAGAAGATCTAAAACGTACAGCAAAAGATGTTGGGGTAGATTTAACAGGTGTTTCGAAAAAAGACGACGTCATACAAGCGATTATCCAGCAAGGAAAAGCGCATGCGATGTTAGAGGACGACACCGATGAATAGGACATTTAAAGACCTTGTAGCCGAGGATTTAGATGTCTTTTTTAATTGTCTGGAATTGGCGGAGGTGCATGAATTAGACGGAGAATTCCTTGATGTAGTTATAGAAAGTAACGTGGAAAATGTGAAAGACTATAGCCGTGATCAGTTAAGTGCGTCTCAAGAAGTGTTTGTCCATCTTAAAACAATTTTTGTGAAAAGTTGCGATTTCTATGTTCCGAAAGTAGGCAACCTTCTGATGTTGGATGGCGAAGAATACTATGTCGAAGAAGCGAGCGAGGACATGGGGATTATCCGCATTGTCGTTAGCGCAAATGAAAGTTAGGAGACAAAATGATTGAACTAAAAATGCATCAAGTGGAAGTGTTAGAAGCACTGTTTGCTACAACACCAAAAGAAGCACGGATGCTATTTGCTCGTGCAATTAATCGATCTGCAGAATCTTCAAGAACGAAGGCGAGTCAGGAAGTTAAAGCTAAGTATGTGATTCGAGCCCTAGATGTAAAAAAGCCGATGAAGGTCAAGAAAGCGACCGCTAGCCAGCTATCAGCACATGTTCATATAAGCGGGGGTGTAACGCCATTAATGAAGTTTGATATCACACCCACAATGCCCGATGACATGCCAGTGCGTGCTCGTGTGAAAAAAGGTAGTAGTAAAAAACTCATTCCACATGCCTTTGTTGCAAAAATGGATAATGCACATATGAACGCTTTTACACGTGTTGGAAAAAGGCGGTTACCGATTAAGGGACGATATGGACCTTCAATAGCACAAATGACGAGAGAGCCAAAAGTATTTACTAATATTACGACTCATGCACAAAAAACATTGGATAAACGGCTTGACCATGAAATGAACCGACTATTATACGGAGGCTGATAAGATGGATGCTTTAAATATGACCGATGAATTAGTTGCCTTTTTTACAGAAGCTTTGGCAGATATGCGCTTGCAAACGAAAGATGAAGATATATGGAAACCACCGACAGTATATGATGGCTATTTGCCACCGAAGAAGAATGCACGACGTGGTGATGACGATACCGAACAGGACGACTACCCATTCGTCATTGTTCGTTTTTTGTATGAAAAAGATAATTTAAAAGATAGTAATACGATACAATTTAGATTTTTAATTGGTACGTATAGCAAGGATGAACGCCAAGGGTGGCGAGATACGCTGCATGTCATGAACCGGATGAAATTTGCGTTAAAAGAAGTCGGATTTGTAGGCCCTGGTTCATTATCAGGTGATATCGAAATGGCGCTTTTTGAAGAGCAAATGAAACCGCTGTGGCGTGGCGTCATGGAAGTCGAATTTGCAACACCAGCAGTTCAATTAGATAGGAGTGAGTTTGGAGATGCCTTCAATGATTAAAATTCAACAAGCATCACTACAACAAGTAGGTCAAGTTATTACAGAGAGTGTACCGCAGGAGATTCTTATCTATGTAGGGCCACCCGTAATCGGTTTACAACGTTTCAGTTCTTTTGTTGGGGGGTACCCGGAGCATTTTAAAGATCACCTTGAAAAATCACCGGCATTTCGAAACATGTTTATTGCCCCCGAAAAGCTCGTGGAGGTTCAACAGCGTTTACTAGATGCGCATTCAGTGGAATCGATGTGGTTTAAAAAAACAGCAGCCTATTTTAGTGAGGTGAAATTGTGATGATACGACATGGTTCAAGAGTACGAGAAGTTCCTACTTCTATTTCTGCACCAGTGTTAGCAACAGCGACGCTTCCGGTTGTTTTTGGCACAGCACCTATTCATTTAGCTGAAACACAGGAAAACGTGAATCAGCCCATTTTAGCCTATTCATTTGCGGAATTTGTGAAAGCACTGGGGTACTCCGATGATTGGGCAAATTACACCCTTTGCGAAATGGCGGATTTAGCATTTAGACAATTTAAAGTAGCACCAGTTGTGTTTGTAAATGTTCTAGATGCAACAAAACATAAAACAAGCAAAACGGAATCCATAACGATTCGAAATAAAAAAGGGGTCATCGAAACAAGTGGGGTTTTATTAAAATCGCTAGTTGTTCAAAAGAATGAAACGAAATTGAAACATGATGAAGACTATATGGCGTCATTTAATGATGATGGCCAAGTTGTACTAGCAATAGTAAAGGGCAATGTAACAACCGTAAATGTCACTTATGATTATGTAACGCCAAATGTCATTACGAACAATCATATTATCGGTGGTTATGATATTGCATCTGGAAAAAGTACAGGTTTAGAGTTGCTGAACAATGTATTTCCTAAACTAGGGATGGTGCCAGGTCTTGTTCTTGCACCTAAGTTTTCGAAAGATCCAACGGTAGCAGCGGTGATGAAAGCAAAGGCTTCATCCATCAATTCCTACTTCAAAGCACAGGTGTTGGATGATGTGAATACCCGTGTTGCAAATACGTATACAAAAGTGAATGAATGGAAAAACACCAACAATTATACGGGTCATAATGAAGTCGTTTGTTGGCCACTTGTTGGCATGGGTGAAAAAGTGTATCACCTTTCGTCTCACATTGCTTGTCGTATTATGAAAACGGCTTATGACAATGGAGATTTTCCTCACGAATCACCATCTAATAAATCATTACCAATGACCAAATTATTAGTAGAGAAAGACAGTGGTTATGAAGAAATTGATTTATCACCGGATCAAGCAGAGTTGCTAAATAACCAAGGTATTACTACCGCTATTAACTTTATTGGTGGATGGCGTGCTTGGGGGAACTATACGGGAGCATACCCTGGCAACACGGATGTCAAAGATATTTTTACGCCTGTTCGGATTACGCACAATTGGTTAGGTAACACCATTATTTTAACAACTTGGAGTATGGTAGATGGTCCGATTGGTCCGCGACTAATTAACAGAGTGTTGGATACGATGGGGATGTGGTTGAACGGTTTACAAGGTCAAGGGGTTTTAATTGGCGGACGCGTTGAATTCAGAAAAGAAGATAACCCTTTAACGGATTTAAATAGCGGAAAAATACGTTTCCGTTATTTAGTAGCAGAACCGACACCAGCGCAAGATATTGATAATATTTTAGAGTTTGATGTGAATTATTATAATGCATTGTTTATCACTGATTAGGGGGGACAAGCATGTTTCCGGAAAAAATAAATGATTTTAGGGTTTTCGTAAATGATAAACCTGATTTATTAGGTATTACGGATGCAGAATTACCCGAGTTAAAATTCATGGCAGAGACTGTGAACGGTGCTGGCATTTTAGGAGAATATGAAGCGCCCAATTACGGTCATTTAGAGTCGATGAAGCTTAAACTCAATTGGCGTGTTATTACAGGGGAGCTAATTGATTTTTATAAACCAGAAAGCTTAAAAATAGACTTACGGATGTCTAATCAAATCTATGATATAAAAAAACGTTCACGCTCTCATGTACCTTCTAGAGTACTTGTGCATGGATCTGTACTAGGAAATCCATTAGGAAAAGTGGCAAAAGGCTCACCGTATGAAGCTTCAACTGAGATTGAGGTTTACTATATAAAGCTTGAGTATAATGGCAAAGTGATGTTTGAATATGATCGTCATAATTATATTTACAAAGTGGACGGCATTGATTACAGCGCAAAAATTCGAGAAGCATTAGGACTTTAATGTAAAAGGAGCAGATGAGAAATGAAGGACAATCGAGAAGTTCAAAATGAAATAAAAGAAGAAGTAGAAAATCTAAATATTAAAGTTATTACTTTACAAAGTCCTATCGAAATTGATGGGACTTTTTTCAATGAAATTAAACTGGATTTTGGCAATATGACCGGCGCTGATGTATTGCAAATTGATACGGAATTAAAAACAGAAGATCACCCAGAAGGATTCAATTCCGTTTACAATCAACATGTTTTATTAAAAATAGCGTCCAAAGCTTCAGGTATTTTACCGGACGATTTAATGAAATTATCGATTGCAGACTTTGTCGAAGTTACCTTTACGGCTCGTAATTTTTTGTTAGGATTATAGGTCCAACGGGAGGCGCAAGAGATATAAGAAAATTACTGCTTGTCATGGCCTCTAATTCTTTTACCTCCATTGACTATTGGGCACAACAATCCTTTCTGTCACTGAAAGAGTGGAAAGAGGTACTGGAAGAAGTACTAGAGGAAGGAGCGAAAAAAGATGGCTAGATCAAGATCGTATGATATGACTTTCGAGATTAACGGGAAAGTCGCTAGCTCCTTCAACAATGTTTTTAACAAAGCCACAACAAACCTGAATGATTTAAAAAAACGCTCACGTGAAGCACAGCGTGAAATGGCTCGCCTCGGTCGCGAGTTCCGTAATGGCAAGATACATCAGTCTCAATATGCAGAAGGTACTGCAAAACTAGCACGTGAATTAAAACAGCTAGAAGGAAGCCAACGCCGTCTTAATGCGCTGAAATCTACCTTTGATAGTGGCATGAATAAAGCGAAACGTGCTGCAGGTGTGGCAGTGGGTGGTACTGCAGTTGCAGCGACAACAGTGGCTTTGTCATCATTGAATAAAGCAGCGGATTTTGAAGCGCAGATGGCCAAAGCAGGTGCGAAAACCGAGGCTACTCGAATGGAAATGGCAGCTTTAAATAAAGAGGCATTACGATTAGGAGCCAATTCGAGTTTATCAGCGTCACAGGTTGCAGTTGCAATGGATGAGCTCGGTGCAAAAGGTTTTGACGCCAATAAAATTATCGCAGCAATACCTGGCTTAATTGCAGCGACAGAAGCATCGAGTGAAGATTTAGCGTTGGTTTCGAACGTTGTTACATCCGCCATTAATGCTTACGGTCTGGAAGCGAAAGAGGCAAGTCGGGTTGCCGATGTGATGGCCATGAGTGCCAATAAAACAGCTGCCGGTGTCGCTGATTTAGGCTTTTCATTTAAATATGCTGCGCCAGTCGCTAATACACTCGGTATTCAATTAGAGGAGTTGGCAGCGTCTACAGGTATTTTAGTGGACAAAGGTTTGGCTGGGGAACAGGCCGGAACAGCCTTGCGTATGGCTTTAATTCGATTATCTAAGCCACCAACAGAAGCCAAAAAAGCGCTAAAGGCTTTAAACATTACGGCTATCGATTCTAAGGGGAAATTTAAAAGTCTTACTCAACTTTCGCAAGATTGGGAAAAGGCAACCGCCAAACTTTCTGAAACACAAAAAGTACAGTATGCGGCAACGATTTTCGGTACTGAGGCTTCTACCGCCATGTTAAGTCTATTTGGATCTGGTCCAGCTAAAATTAATGAAATGACAAAGTCGCTTGAAAATAGTAGTGGGGCTGCAGCAAAAGCGGCTGCGGTAATGAAAGATAATTATGCCGGTGCGAAAGAGCAAATGTTTAGTGCACTTGAATCAGCTCAAATAGCTATAGCAACCCCGACATTGAATGTGTTTAAAGATACATTTCAAGGTTTAACCGCCATGATTGACGATGGTATGCCAAAGATTGAATCTTTAGGAGAAAAAATCGCATGGGGTTTGCGTGATATATTAGAACCTTTTGCAACTTTAAAACCAAAGCTAACACCAGAAATCAGGCATGATCCAGAAGCCTTTAAGGAATATGAAAAAGCTTTGGCCAAATTTCAACATTTTGATGGGATGGATTTAGGCGATAAAGTCATTTATATGTTGGATACGGCTACTGCTAAAGCGGAGGAGTGGCTAGGTGGCAGCGGCGGCCAAGCAATGGAAAAAATCTTCTCTAAACTTGGAGAAATAGCAGTTAAAGCATTTTTCGGAGCATTTACAGGTTCTTTAAAAGCAGCCGGCGGTAATGCATTAAACGGCAATTTTGCAGGCGCACTTGGCATGGGTGCTGTAACTTGGATGCTTGGTGGTGGAGCACTTGTAAAAGGTGCTATCGGTGCAGGTCGATGGGCATTGGAGAAACGAGGCGGGAAAGGAGCAAGGAAAGATTCCGCATCTTCTCAAGATACTTCAAGTGTTGAAACAGCATCTACAAAAGCAAAAGGAAAAAAATCAAAAGCCAAAAGAACCAAGGGAGCAGCGCAAGCAGCCACTGCAACTTTATGTGAAGTCACAACAGCGCCAACAAGCTCAAAAGAAAAGAAATCGAAAACTAAAGGAACAAACAAAGGCGCAGCCAAAGTAGCTCCTAAAGCTAGACAAGCATCTGCTTTATCTCAAATCTTTAACAAAGGGAAAAATGCCGTAAAAGGTGGCGGAAAGGCGCTAACGACTGTTGCGAAAGGGATTGGTAAAGGCTTTGCGCCAATCGGTTTAGCAATGGGTGTTCATGATATTTTTAAATCAAAAGATAAAGTTAAAACGACAGCACAAACAGCCGGTGGATTTGCAGGTGGACTTGGTGGTGCCAAACTAGGAGCGGCTATCGGAACAGCTATTGCCCCAGGAATCGGTACAACCCTTGGTCTTCTGTTAGGTGGAGCTGCTGGCTACATTGGGGGAAAATGGGCCGGTGGAAAAGCGGTAGATACAGCGCGTGGAGGACAGCGAGCTGCAAGTCATGCACCATCTGATAAAGGACGTACTGAGGTAACCAAATCAGTGGATACTACAAAATTAAATGCAGCTGCGACACAACTTGCAACTACGTTTGAGACGACGCATACAGCATTTACAAAACTAGAAACAAGTATTAGTACGACTACTGCCAATATGGATAATTTAACGAAGTATACAGGACAAGGCAGCACGGAATTTGTTACGTCCTTTGCTTCATTAAAAGTAACTACCGATCTATCCAATACAAATATGTCAACGTTAGCATCAACCATCGGACAAGCTACGGGGTGGGTTTCATCTATCCAAGGTATTCAACCTGCTGTCCATCATGTGATCGTCGCGTTAAATCGACTTCGCACACGTATCGACAATATGCAGATTCAAGGTGCTGGCGGCGCTATATCAAGGAGGACGCAATATGAATAGCTATACAACCATCCAGGGAGATACGTGGGATTTAATTGCCTATCGGTTATGGGGGAGCGAGTATTTGCTCCCTCTTTTACTTGAAGCAAATCCAAAGCATCGTGACACAATTATTTTTACGGGTGATGTTGTTTTAAACGTTCCGGTCATCGATACAGCGATTTATTCACCACGTCCTGCATGGCTTGGGGAGCACGATGATGTATGACGATGGCTAGACGAACAGAGCTAAATGTAAACTACAATAATACACGTTTGACCGATGAATTGGGAGACGATTTATTAGATTGGACGTATACCGATAATTTAAGTGGAGAAATCGATGATTTACAGCTTGTTTTACAGGATGCGGATGTGCATTGGTTAAATGACTGGTTCCCATCGAAAGGTTCCCTGATAGAAGCTGAAGTTGCAAAAACTCATTGGGCAGATCGCGTTGTAAAAACGAAGCTAGGAAAGTTTGAGGTAGATGAATTAATTGGTGATGGACCACCAACAAACATGACGATTAAGGCGTTAGCTGTTCCCGAATCCAATTCCATTCGAGGTGAAAATAAATCGAAGGCATGGGAAAACGCGACGCTAAAACAAGTAGTACAAGATATTGCGAAAGCGAATCGTTTAAAGCTTTTTTGGGAAACAACTGAAAATCCTAAAAAAGATCGCTATGAGCAAGAATCTGAAACGGATTTAGCCTTTTTGCATCGATTATGTAAAGACGAGGGGTTATGTCTTAAATTATCTAATAGTGCCATTGTGGTATTAGATGAGGCGGATTATGAGGCGAAACCTGTAGTTGATACAATACTGCGTGTGAGTAAAGAAACGTCTAACATTCAAGTACTTCATTGGCGTTTCAATACAACACTTACGGGGACGTATAAAGCTTGCCGAGTACAGTCACATGATGCTGGGAAAAAGAAGACGATTAAGGCAACATTCACACCTCCAAAGGCGCCAAAAGTCGGCCGTACATTAGTCGTAAAGGAAGAGGTTAAATCGGTGGCAGAAGCTCAAAAACTGGCGAAAAAACGATTGAGAGAAGTGAATAAAGATGCTACTACGATTCAATTGGTTGTTATCAGTGAAATGCATATCGATGCAGGCATGACGTTTGATTTAATCGGGTTTGGCCGTTTGAACGGAAAGTATATCGTGACGAGGGTACAACATCACAAAAGCAAAATAACACTCGATTTGCGTAAATGTTTGGAGGGATATTGATGCGTGTGCAAGTTGGCGAAGTCACAACCATTGATCCAACAAATGGAACAGCAAGGGTGAAAATTGAAGAGCAAGACAACAAAATATCAGCACCGTTGCGTGTGTTATATCGCGGAACTTTAAAAAATAAGGATTACTGGATGCCGAAGATTGGTGAACATGTACTTTGTTTATTTACAAAACAAAGTGAAGGCTTTATTGTAGGAGCTTTTTATTCAGAAGGCACACAACCACCCTGTAGCGAATCAGAGAAACGATGTATCGAGTTCGAAGATGGTAGTGTGATAGATTATGACGCTAAAACACATACATTGCATCTTAATATAACTGGTGAAATCAATATCCAAACAAAAGGGCCTGTTACAGTAAATGGCCAAATACTTTCACCAATTGCTAGTACTTCATAAAGGAAGGGATTCGAAATGGCGACAATCGGTAGCTTTGGCGATGTACTCTTTGAAGTATCCACGGAAAAAACTCTGACATTTTTTGATTTAGAGAAAAAAAGCAGTGCAAAGTGGGAAGAGCACGATATTCAAGGCAACAAGACAAAATTAGAGTTTAATGGGCCGGGGCTAACGGATATTACGTACAACCTTTTATTGCGGGCTGAACAAGGCATTAACCCTGTAAAGGAACTAGCAAAGTTAGAGAACATGCAACATAAAGGGGAAGCACATCACTTTATCTTAGGACAAAAACCAATCTCGCAAAATAAATTTGTAATAGCGGAGTTATCGGCAGGCTTACGAAATATTGATCCAATAGGAAATGTCTTATCTGCAGAAGTAACAGTTTCTTTAAAAGAGTATGTGCAAAGTAAAACGGTCGTTAAAAAAACAACGGCAAACACGCAGCAAAAAGCAACTACCAGTAATAAAAAAGCACTCGGAACGATGACCATTACGGTGAAATCGGTGCATATACGAAGTGGCCCAGGTACTAACCATAAGGTAATAGGGTATGCCATGAAAAATCAGCTATTGACTGTTTACGGTGTGAATAATGGTTGGTATTGCCTTGGTGGAGGCAAATATATTACAGCGAATAACGCTTACTCAACGTTTAAGAAAGGGTGATGTTATGTACGAAGTTGAGCCGACAGAACCAATGAAAACAATCGATTTTGGAGCGACAGGTGTAGAGGAGATTCTACAGAATGTCGCTTTTATTATGGCCACAGCTCGTATGAGTTGCCCACTGGACCGTGAGTTTGGTTGGGATAAGACGGTAATCGATACGCCTATACCGATTGCAAAAGCAAGAATAGTGGCCAATTTAACCGAAGCGATTCACAAATTTGAACCACGAGCAATCGTTGTAGCTGTAGATGTGTTAGGAGATGGTCTTCAAGGACGGTTAACGCCAAAAGTGCAGGTGAGCATTCATGAGTCGCTTTAATTTACCTGATTTATACTTTTTAGAAAAAGCACCCGAGCAAATTGAAAGTGAAATGTTGTTACATGTTAGAGAAAAAACAGGGCTAACTCTGCAGCGTGCAGATCCAAGGTTGAAGTTTATTCAGGCTTTGGCTGCATTTGTTTCCATAGAGCGCAACAAATTAGAACACGGTTTGCGCCAGAATCGCTTGTCATATGCCGAGGATGACATGCTAGATCATATGGGTGCTGAAATGTCTACAGAACGTCTACAAGCGAAGTATGCACAGACCACAATGGCATTTAGTTTAGAAGAAGATCGTGTAGATGCTCTGACAATTCCCGCGGGAACAAGGTATCAGGTTGGCGATGTTTATTTTGAGTCAAAGGAAGCCCATATCATTGCGCCAGGTACCCACCTTTATACAGTTGAAGCCACTTGTACAGAACCAGGAGAAATTGGCAATGGCTTTTTAGTTGGTGAAATCACCACGTTAGTAGAGCCTTTACCTTATGTAAAATCCGTCCAAAACACGACCGTTACTAGTGGAGGTGCAGATGAGGAAAGTGATGATACGTATGCAGAACGAATTCGATTAGCACCCGAAAGTTTCTCCGTAGCTGGTTCCAAAGGTGCTTATATTTATTGGGCTAAGGCTGTTAATCAAAATATAAGTGATGTAAAAGTAGAATCACCGATAAGCGGAGAAGTGCATGTCTATATTCTTATGGCAAACGGAAAGCTTCCGGTAGAAGAAGAGTTGACCTTAGTTGAAACGAAAATGAGAGATAACCAAATTCGACCATTAACTGACAAGGTATTAGTAAAAGCACCATCGATTGTTAATTACACAGTATCAGTAGAGTATTGGATTGCAAATCAAAACAGTATAGTTTCTCCAATTATCGAAAAGCAAGTGAATCAAGCTTTTGAAGGGTATCTTATATGGCAACGTTCAAAAATGGGGCGAGATGTTGATTTTTCAGAGCTAATAGCACGTCTAAAACAAGCCGGGGCAGCGCGTGTATCTGTAAGTTCACCTATGTTTATTGAAATTGCAGATACTCAGGTTGCAAATGAATTGTCAACAGAAATAACGTTTAAAGGGCTAACAAATGACTAGTGACTTATTGAAATTGTTGCCCCCTAGTTTAAGACAAGACCCTGTCCTTGAAGCCATTGCTGAAGCTGCAGAAATACAATTAAAACAAACTTATCAGGAAGCAAAAGTTGTCAGCAATTTAGTCAATATCGATGAAATGCCTGGTGAGTTACTTGATTTATTAGCTTTTGAAAAGCATGTCGATTTTTATGAGGCTAATTTGCCAATTGGCCAGAAGAGAAAACTAGTGAAATCTTCAATTAGCTTGCATCGTAAGAAGGGTACGCCTGCAGCTATTCATCTAGTATTTAATAAGCTTGCTCTTGATAGTAAATTAAAAGAATGGTTCCAGTACGGAGGAGAACCTTATTACTTTAAGATTGAAGTTAACATCAAGGATAAAAGTGTTAGTGAGGAAACGCTTAATTCACTAATTATGATGATTAATGAATATAAAAATATCCGTTCACATTTAGAAAAAATAGAAGTTTTCTTTACTACAAATGGTAAAACGCAAGTAGGATCTTGTTCAATTTTTGGTGAAGATATATCGGTGTTTCCATGGCAAATCACAAACATTGATACAAAAGGTATTTATCGTTTTGGATTAGGACAGCAGTTCTTTGATACAACAACGATTTTCCCAAAAGGGGGTATTTAAGTGGCTGAAAATTTTTATACAGTTTTAACGAACGCTGGTATAGCAGCATTTGCAAACGCACAAGTTTCTCAAAGTAAGGTAGATTTTTCTACTATTGCTGTAGGTGATAGTAATGGAGCTTATTATAATCCTTTAGCTACTGCTACAAAGCTTGCTAACGAAGTTTGGAGAGGACCTATTAATTCGATTTCAATTGATGAAACGAATCCAAACTGGTTAATTGTAGAGGCTGTTATTCCTGCAACAGCAGGTGGATTTAGCGTCAGGGAAATAGGTGTTTTCAACACAGCAGGCGTACTTTTAGCAATTGGAAAGGTTCCGGAAACATATAAGCCTGCGAGCGTACAAGGAAGTTTAAAAGATTTGTATTTACGTATGATTCTAGAAGTATCTAATGCTAGTGCTGTGACACTAAAGGTAGATCCTGCAGTTATATTTGCAAGTAAGAAGTATGTAGACGAAAAAGTCGCTTCTATATCTCAGAATACTACAAAAATTATGGAACAAGTAAGTGATATTACCGCACATTTGAAGGATATGACCAAACATAACCAATTCATGGAGGGTAATAAAAAATATCAAGTAATTCTTGGTTGGGATACAACTTATAATTGTCCAACTATGGATTATCAGGAGGTGGTTGAATAATGCCTTATAAGTTGCCAAGTTTTGAAATACAAGCACTGATAAAAACTGCAGTTGATTCAATAAAAACAGTAGTAGACGGTATGAAAAGAACTACTGATGTAACTAAAACAATAGTAGATAGTACGAAAAAAACTGCTGATACGACTAAAATAGTAGTGGACGGTATTAAAGAAACAACTGAAACAACGAAAACAGTAGTAGATGGTATGAAAAGAACTACTGATGCAACGAAAACAGTAGTGGATGGTATGAAAAGAACTACTGATGCAACGAAAACCGAAGTGGATGGAATGAAAAGTACTATTGACACAACCAAAACAGTAGTAGAAGGAATGAAAAGAACAATTGATACAACCAAAACAGTAGTAGATGGTATGAAAAGAACTACTGAAACAACGAAAACAGTAGTGGATGGAATGAAAAGAACTACTGAAACAACGAAAACAGTAGTGGATGGTATCAAAGGAACAACTGATAGAACGAAAACAGTAGTAGAAAATCTAATTAATAAACAAGATTCACTCTTGCTCAAAATCCAAAATGGTGATTTAAAACGTAATATTGCTGTTTTTGATATGCCTGGTACTTATTCTTGGGCATGCCCAGAAGGAGTTACCGTTATTGTTTTAACCATGTTTGGTGCTGGTGGTAGTGGTGGTGTTACTGTAATAAATAACTGGAGGACAAGTTCAACCGGTGGTTATGGAGGAGCGTCTGTTCGTAGAAAACCAATCAAGGTTACTCCGAGAAATACGTATAGATTAGTCGTTGGTCGTGGTGGTACCGGTCTTACAAATATTTCTACAACCATTGCTGGAAATGCTGGCGGTGCTACTTCTGGTTTTGGTATTGTTTGTAATGGAGGAGCTGGAGGTCTTCAAGGTGCGGTAAAACAAGCAACCGGTAATTCTCCATTATGCAACAAAGGGACGACACCTCATTTTTTTGTGCACTCAAGTTCAATTGTAACCCAGTCAACTTCAGCTCTCTTTGATAAGTCGAGTACAATTTTTGGTTTAGGTGGATCTAGCAACACAGACAATGGCGTTAATTTTTATGGGGGTGGAGCAGGGTTTGGAGATGGTGGAGATGCGGGAGACACATCTAATACAGTTGCTCCTGGAGCCGGTTCAGGAGCCGGTTATGGTTTGAATAGTGGAACGACTATTAAAGGCGGAGACGGAATCATTATTATTGAATATTAAAGGAGAATACAAATGAAAAAGTTTGTTCAAATAGTAGATAATACAGCATACTGGATTTTCGAAGCAGAAGAATTACCCCCATATCCAAATGCTGAGGATTTTTTAGAAATTACAGGTCGTGAAGAAATCAAAGAAGGTTTTTTATACAATAGCGAAACGGGAGAGTTCACAGCACCAGTCATTGCTAAGGCACCACCATTTGAATCACAACCGACAGTTGAAGAAATACAAGCACAAATATTATTAAATGTTGAGTACCTAGTATCGAGATCTGAATTGGGATTAGGAGGAAAATAAGATGAAGGTATTTGAATTATGTAAGTTTTTAATTGACCGTAAACGTTATGGACATGCGGCTATGCTGAATAAGGTAAATGTCTTTTATGCTAATAATCAATTAGAAGATCAAGAATACACAGAGCTATTAACTATAATGGATGCACAACAAACGCAAGCAAAGGCTTAGCGTTATTTTTATTGTCAAAAAGTTATTAGAGCATACTTTACTACTTTGTGATTACATTGAAAATGAAAGGAGTGAAGTTTATGGTAAATATCGTTAAATCAACTGAGTATTGCGATATCTTGAAACAAGTTAAAATTCAGGATGGAGAAAATGTATATGCAATTGAAGAAATTTATGTAAAAGCCCTTAAAAGAATTGAAGTTCGTTTCGCCTGGTATAAAATAAATGAGAATGGTGTATTGAGATTTATTAAGAGTGCATTAGATTTAGAAAAAGAAAGTTTGTTTGAATTGTTGAAAATGTCCATTGAAGAAGGGATTTTCGCGAAAGAACAATTCCATGCTCTGTCTAAATAAATTTTAATTAAAAATTATTTTATTGCCTTCCACTAACATTAGTGGAGGGCTATTTTATGCATAAGGAAGGTATCCAATGAAAACAGACACATTATATACATCACTTGTAGGCGGCTCCGTGGCAGGGGTCGCCTATTTTGTTGGTGGCATTGACCATTTAATCAAAGCATTCGTTATTTTTATGGCGATTGATTATATTTTAGGCGTTATGGTTGCGTTTGTTGTGAAAAACGTTGATAGCAGAAAAGCATTAATAGGACTGTTTAAAAAAGTGGCCATGATTTTGATGGTCATTGCAGCAGTACAACTGGACTTGGCAACCGAAAGTGGCAACTTTATGCGCAATGCCATGATTCTTTTTCTAATTGGTATGGAAGGAATCAGTATGATTGAGAATCTTGGAAAGCTAGGGTTGAAAGTACCGAAGTTTTTAACGAACTCTTTTAAACAGCTACAAATCGACAATGATGATAAAAAGGATGATAAACAATGAGTGTTACAACTACATGCCGAAATTTAGGTGAATTACTACCAGTAGCGCAAACCGCGTGCAGAGTGCTCTTTCAACAGTGCTATAAAGCAGGGATAAAAGACATCTTTATTACCGAAACATATCGTTCACAAGCACGCCAAAATTATTTGTATCAGCAGGGGCGTACAAGACCAGGCAAAATTGTAACGTGGACACTCTCAAGCAATCACACTTCACGTTTAGCATGGGACATTGCGGTAGCTCCCCCGAAACCCTTATATGATGTAGATACATTAACAAAAGTCGGGGCAATCGCTCGTAAGTTAGGTATTACGTGGGGCGGTGATTGGGCACGTAGAATTGATCGACCTCATTTTGAAGTGAAGCGCAATTGGAAGATGCCTAGAGGGTACAAATTAGAAGGACAAGTACTCGTGCCAAGCAACAGCAAAATGAAAGTCCAATTAATTGTAAAAGACAAGAGGGAGGAAATCAACGTGGCAAACACAACGTGGAATCCAGGTTCACCAGCGATGAGAACTGAAACAGAGAACTTTATTGCACAGGCTGTGAAGGAGGGGATTATTAATGCTTCACATTTGAAGGATTTACAAAGTGGAACCATGACAACTGATCGTTTGATTGGTTTGTATATTACGATTCAGCAACGTAGAGCAACAAAATAAACGGAAAAAGTCCAGAATCATTTAATCTGAGTCTGGGCTTTTATATATTGGCTGTTTTCTGATTGTTGCTATTCGAATAACGGAGCAGGTAATGGAAGATGGTAGTGGTGAAAACCAACAATCCAGCATTTGTTATGATTAATGGACGAATTTAATCCCTTCATTAGAACATCCTATGATAAAAAGGTGGGATGATTAATGGCAATTAGGGTTTTATTATTAATACTATTTATTAGTTTTAATTTTTCAATAGGTGTTTCTGCTGACGGCCCACTTAAAGCTGCTTTCATACGAGACCACCAGCTTTGGATAAAAGAGGGTGATAAGGAACTACAGCTTACGACAGGTCAGTATGTATCCTCTCCAAAGTGGTCAAAAGACGGTCAATTTATTGCCTATTTAGCAGGTAAGGAAGAGGATGGAAAAACGAATTTATATATTTATGATGTGAAGAAAAAGGAAAGTTATAAGCCGTATCCTATAATTGAAGCAAATGAAATCAAATGGTCGCCAACATCCAATCAACTAGCTTACAATTCGGGAGGTATCCTAAACGTTACAAAAACTGAAAATGGGCGACCACAAGGTTTTGAAAATGTATCTCTAGGTGTTAGTGATTTTGAATGGTTCCCCGATGGAAAAGCGTTTATCGTTTCATCTCAATCTAATTTACTTCCTACTGGATGGGAACCTGTTCGTCTTTTTAAAGTGCCCTTAGATGCCAATCTCGATACGAATAAAATAAAGCCCTTTTACACCATTCAAACAAATACAACGGACTTATTCGCTATTGATGCTGACTATTTAACGTTTAGTCCTGATGGGAGCTGGATTAGTTTTCTATTAACACCCACAGCGTCTTGGTCCAATGATAGCAATACATTATCAGTACTTTCATCAGTAGGTGATCAATTTCAAGTGATAGGGAAAATGCTTGGGTATGAAAATTGGATAAAGTGGGCTCCATCAAAAAATCAACTAGCCTACATATCGGGTGAAGGAAGATTTTTTGTTGAAAACAAGGATACAACAGTTACCGAGATCCCTACAGCGAATAAACAAAAGGACTATACACCTAAAGGATATGTAGACCTAGATTTGGAATGGCTTTCTCTAGATGAAATAATTGTTGCTCGGGCAAAAGAAAACAAAGCATGGAAATTGGGACCAGTTCCAACTATGTATACAGCGCTATATGTAATTAATCTTGAATCAGGAGAACAAAGGCAGTTTACATTTCCAAAGAACAATAAAATAGATAATACTCCTCAAGTAGTTGGTTCAAGGATTACTTGGTATCGAACAGCTAAAAAAGAAAACCAAGGAGATGTCTGGATTAAAGATAGAATAGATGGTCTAGAATATCGGTGGTTAAAAAACGTAGACACTGCACCAACTTTTTTCAATAGTAAGTAACTGAAACATCCGCAGATTCTACACTTCTTTATTCTAGTAAAAGAGAGCATTAGTTGAATATTCGGTCCAAAAGGCAGATTTAATCTACAAAACGTGTAGAAAAAATTCTGTCTTTTTGTTCTGATATTTCTTGAAACGAAAAACTCTCGTCCCAATTTTTAGGTGTAAAACAATCCCCAACCAATCCGACTTCGTTACACAAAAAAAGTCACGAAAGTCACGAAAAAGTTACATTTCTCCCGAAAACATGTGAATTTGGGCGAAAACAAGTTTTTGTACATTCGTAAGAAACCTTGCTATAATGGGCTTTGTGATTACATATGAAAGAGGGTAAAAGCATGAACGCTTACGACGAATATATGAAACAGGTAGTGAAGCCGATGCGTGAAGAATTGGTGGAGGCTGGATTTAGTGAGTTGACAACGGCTGATGCTGTGAATGAATTTATGGCGGAGGCAAAAGGGACTTCTTTGGTTGTCATTAATTCGGTTTGTGGATGTGCAGCTGGGTTAGCGCGTCCAGCAGCACGTGAAGCGGTAGGTACGGTAAAACCGGATAATCTTGTAACAGTATTTGCAGGGCAAGATCCTGAAGCTACTGCTGCTATGCGTGGTTTCTTTGAGGATGTGCCACCAAGCTCGCCGTCAATGGCTATTTTAAAAGATGGGGAATTGGCTTACTTTATTCCACGTGAACAAATTGAAGGTTTTCCAGTGGAGCAAATTACAGCGCATTTAACAGGCGTTTTAGAACAAACATGCGAGAAATAAAAACGATTGTGACTACAGCGGGCAGACCAGACGACATGTCGATGGTGCTCGCTGGTTTTGTGTGTGATACGTTACATGTTCCATTTGTGGCTCGTAATAAGCGTTCAATTCGTAAAATTTCAGAGCAAATGCAGGCAAACGTCATTGTTGCAGGAAAAAATCGCTATGAATATTATGCATTTGGAGCGGACGAGCCTTTTTTCTTTCATCCAAATTCCGCCGCATTTCGTTTAAAGCGGGTGGCACGTGGAGAAATTGAACCGTTTTTAGAGGCAGCTCAGCTAGAAAAAAATGATACTTTATTAGATTGTACATTAGGTTTAGGTGCAGATGCGATGCTAGCTGCTTTTGTTGTCGGGGAATCTGGGCGAGTGGTTGGGTTAGAGGCAGATCCTAATGTGGCGTTTATTGTGGCACATGGTATGAACACGTATGATACATCGGAGCTTCCTTTAACCGCATGTATGCGACAAATTGAAGTTGTGCAGGCAGAAGCGATTGCATATTTAAAATTACAGCCAGACGATGCATTTGATGTCGTTTATATGGATCCGATGTTCGAAGAAATAATAGAAGAATCGAATAATTTTCAAGCACTTCGCACGGCTGGCGCACATATAACATTGACCGATGAATGGGTAGCAGAAGCGAAACGAGTAGCAAAAAAGCGTGTCGTTTTAAAGGCTCACTTTCGATCGGCATGGTTTGAAAGATACCATTTTTCAAGATTGACACGTGTAACGTCAAAATTCCATTATGGCGTTATTTTGAAGCAATAAAATCGGCATACCGATTTACAATTAAATAAGAATGACGATTAGAACAGACTAAATAAAATGTCTGTTCTTTTTTCTTGTCGAAAACCATGTCTTGAAAAAAGAAAAACAACTTCTTAAATATATTAATTTATAATTTGAGTCAACTTTTAAAACAAAATAAGTTTACACAAATGAATTTTAGCGCTATTATAATTCACATACAAAGAAACTGGTTTATTGCATAAATATTTTTAAAGAGAGGTTTTTTATATGACAACTAAAGAAATGGTGTATGCGGCACTTTTTGCGGCATTAATAGCGGCTCTAGGATTGATTCCTCCAATTTCAGTAGGTTTTATTCCTGTACCAATAACAGCACAAACATTAGGTGTAATGTTAGCAGGAGGATTTTTAGGAAAGAAAACTGGGGCAATTAGTCTCGTACTGTTTATTGTTTTAGTTGCTTTAGGTTTACCTTTATTATCTGGTGGACGAGGTGGCTTTTCGGTATTAGTTGGTCCATCAGCAGGCTATATTTTTAGTTGGCCGATTGCCGCTTTTCTCATTGGTTTTGCAACTGAGAAATTATGGTCTTCTATTAAAATATGGAAATTACTAATTATTAATTTTGTATTTGGTGTATTACTAGTTAGTTTAATAGGTGCACCTGTTATGGCATTAATTACACAAACATCTATTTGGGCTGGTTTAGTGGGAGCATTAGTATATTTACCTGGAGATTGTATAAAGGCAATTATTGCAGCAATTATTGTTTTGCAATTAAGGGCAGTTAGTCCAATTGAACAAAAGCTAAATAGCGATGTAGAATAAGATATTTTTAAAGGTGTGTGAAGAAATGAACATCATCGAACCCATTATCGAACATGCAGTTCATCAGCCAAAGGGGATTGCCCTAATTCATGAGGAACGGTCTTATACATACGAACAATTAGTAAGTGCAATGAAAAAAATTGCAAAAGGTATTCAATGTAAAGGACTTGAACATGAAAAAATTGCGATATTATCAAGCAATCGGATTGAATTTGTGGAAGTTTTTTTAGGAATTATGTACGCAGGTTGTGTGCCGATTTTGCTTGATCCAAAGTGGAGTTTACATGAAATCGAGTTGGTATTAAAACAAGCACAGCCGAGAATGATTTTTCTTGAGTGTAAGCTTAAGGATAATATGCATCGTTTCACGCATATCGACACGTATGTATTTTCGGGCAAGCAAGTAGCTTCTTACGAAGAATGGTTTTCTACTTTAACAGAAGAAGCTTCTGTTAATCATGCGAAAGACCCGTTATTTATAGGCTTTACCTCTGGTACAACTGGCATGCCAAAAGGGTACGAACGAACACACAATTCTTGGCTGAAAAGCTTTATGGCAACAAAACAAGCATTTCAGTTAAATCCTTTAAAAAATTTTTTAGCACCTGGACCATTCGTGCAGTCATTGTCATTATTTGCGCTAATGCAAAGTTTATATTTTGGTGGGACGTTTCATATTCTGTCCACTTTTGAGGAAGAAAAGGTAGTCAAGTATTGCCGAGAGGTGCCAAATATGATTTTATTTCTTGTGCCAACAATGATTGAAAAGTTATTGAGATTAGATGGCTTGGAAGATATGCCTGCACAAGCTATCATTTCTTCCGGAGCTAAATGGTCTGTACAATCCAAAGCACAAGCAAAAAAGGTGTTTGGCTCAGCGAAATTATTTGAATTCTACGGTTCTTCTGAAGCAAGTTATATTAGTTATTTGGCTGTCCATCAAACGATGGAAGAACATGTTGTCGGGATTCCTTTTCCTGGTGTAGAGATTTCCATCCGAGATAACGACCAACGTGAAGTGCCTACTGGTGAAATTGGATTACTCTATATTCGTAGTGATATGATGTTCACTCGTTATTTTCAATTACCCGAAGAAACAAATGCAGTTTTTTATGAAGGTTGGTTAAAAACAGGAGACTATATGATGCAAGATGAAGCGGGTGCATTACATTTAATTGGTCGAGCTAAAAATATGTTGATTACAGGTGGCTTAAATGTGTATCCAGAAGAAGTGGAAACAGTGCTAAAACGACATAGTGCCATAGATGACTTGATAATAATTGGAGTGCCAGATGAATATTGGGGAGAGCGGCTTATTGCCTGTATAAAATGGCGAGTTGACCAAACGATTTCACTAGAGGAACTTCAACAATTTGGGGCGCAGTTTTTAGCTAGTTTTAAGTTACCTAAACAATTAGTAACGGTACAAAAATTCATTTATACAAGCAGTGGAAAAATAGCTCGTAAGGCAATGAAAGATTGGGTAATGGAGGTAATGTCATGAGAGACGCAGTGATTGTGATGGCAAAACGAACACCAATCGGCAAGTTTGGTGGTCAGCTAGCTACACTTGAACCCGAGCATTTAGTAGCTCCATTAATAAAAGAAATTATTAAAGAAACAGCATTGCCAAGCGATTGTATTGATGATGTGATTTTAGGTAATGCAGTCGGACCAGGAGGGAATTTAGCCAGACTTGCTGCTTTAGAAGCAGATTTACCATTTTCGATTCCAGGTGTTACCATTGACCGTCAATGTGGCTCAGGATTAGAAGCTATAAATATGGCTGCGAGATTCGTTCAAAGTGGAGCAGGAGAGGTTTATTTAGCTGGTGGTGTAGAAAGTACGAGTCGAGCGCCTTGGAAAATGAAAAAGCCGAACTCATTAATGGCAATGCCCCAATTCTATTCACGCGCTCCATTTACCCCACAGCGGTATGGAGATCCTGATATGGGGATTGCAGCTGAAAATGTAGCAAAGAAATATTCCATATCACGACATGCTCAAGACCACTATGCATACAAAAGCCATCAAAAGGCGATTCAAGCAATGAAATCAAATCGTTTCGCCGATGAAATAGTGCCTTTACAAGTAAAGGAGGAATGGATAACTTTAGATGAATGTCCAAGAGAAAATACAAGTTTAGAAAAGCTTCAATCTTTAAGCCCTGTTTTTTTAGAAAATGGTACTGTTACAGCTGGAAATGCTTGTCCGTTAAACGATGGCGCAGCGCTAGTATTAGTTATGTCATTAGAAAAATGCCTTGAATTCCAATTACAGCCGATACTACGATTTGTCGATTCTCAGGCTTCAGGTGTCGATCCAAATTATTTAGGGATAGGTCCAATACCAGCTGTACAAAAACTTTTGAAAAGGCAGCAACTAAACGTACAGGATATTGATATTGTTGAATTTAATGAAGCTTTTGCCTCACAGGTGTTAGCATCAATTCAAGCATTACAAATTCCAGAGGACACGGTTAATCGTGCTGGTGGTGCAATTGCCATCGGTCATCCATACGGCGCATCAGGCGCTGTTTTAATCACACGATTATTTTATGAAATGAAATATCAACCGTATAAAAGAGCACTTGCAACATTAGGAATTGGTGGGGGCATGGGGCTTGCAACGCTTGTGGAGGCAATAAAATGAAAGCAACTAAGAAAATAACCGTAACGGCTGAGTGGATACAACGCTATGCAAAAAGTATAGATGCACCGTTGCAATATCTACATGGTAAGCTCATTGCTCCTGCTACAATGCCAATCGTATTTTGGCAACAATTCAATCATGCGCATTTTCATGACACAATGCCAGTTCTCCATGGCTCTCAGCAATTTATTTATCAATTACCAATTCAAGAAGGCATGGTACTAGACTGTGAATTAGCGTTAAGTCAAACAGAACATAAACAAGGAAAACAAGGACCAATGACTTTTAATACTTATACGTTAAATTGCTTTGAACAAGGAACAGAAATAGTGCAAGTAAAAACAGTTTTGATTCATGTTGGTGCTGCCATATGAAAAAAACAGTTACTGCCAAACAGGTCCACTACTATGCACAAGTATCGAAGGATAATGCAGCGATTCATATTAATGCTGAGGCGGCGAAGCAAGCGGGCTTCGAACGCCCGATTGTTCATGGAATGTATTTAATGGGACTTGCGCAATCATTGTATATGAAAGAACATCCGTTGAAATGGATTGTTCGCTATAATATGCGCTTCCAGAAACCACTACTTATAGACGAAGAAGTAACATTTCTGTTTATAGAAAATCACACTAGAATAGAAGTATCGATATCGAATCGCAACAACGACCAAATCGCTTTAGGAAATTTTGAAGTAGAGGAGTTGGGATCATGAGTAGGGTCGTACTTATTACAGGGGCGACAAGGGGAATTGGCCGCAGTACGGCTATTTATCTTGCGAATAGTCAATACAGTGTCGTTGTAAATGGCACGAACCAGCAATTAATTGATGAGGTCGTCCAACAAATTTCTGCCAATGGAAATAGGGCAATAGGGTATTGTGCGGATATTGCGGATGTTGAAGCGGTGTCTAGGATGATTGACTTTGTCATGGAACAGTTTGGGCAAATAGATATATTGATTCATAATGCAGGAAATCTCCGAGATGAAAAATGTATGCGAATGACAACTACGCAATGGCAAGATGTTATCAATGTGCATTTACACGGAGCCTTTTACTGTATTTCGTGTGTACTACCTCATTTACTTGATCGAGGCGGTGATATTTTATTGATGACGTCAACAGCTGGACTATTGGGCTCCAAAGGCCAACTCAATTATAGTGCGGCGAAAGCAGGCATTCTTGGGATGACATGGACATTGGCGGAAGAGTTGAAGCCTTTTAATATTCGTGTAAATGCCATTTCACCTGCTGCGTTAACTGATATGACGAAGCCTGTGATTGATTTTATATCAAAAAAATATGCCCAACGCAATGAACCGTTTCCTGATTATTGGAAGGTGGGGACTCCAGAGGATATTGCCCACTTTATCGGTACATTATTAACACAGCAAGATGCAAATCTAACGGGAGAAATATTTGGGGTAAATGGTACAACGGTTACGAAATGGACGAGACCACAGCAAAGCATTTCTGCCAGTAGTCCAGAGCGTTTTTTCGCCATGTACGATGAGCAAAAGGGAAGTGTTTAAATGCTAGTATTTGAGCATGTCAATTTTTATCACAAAAAGAGTGCACCGATTTTAAAAGATATTCATTTTACCATACAGGCTGGTGAATTTGTATCAATTGTCGGCAAAAATGGATGTGGCAAATCAACACTTGCAAAATTAATGAATGGCTTATACCTTCCGAAAAACGGGGTTGTACGATTTCAACATTTGGAGACAAGTAATGCTGTAGATTTAAAAGAAATTCGACAGAAAATAGGTTTTATTTTTCAGAATCCTGAAGATCAATTTATTACAACGAGCGTTCGAGATGAAATCATTTTTGGGCTTGAAAATATTCGTTTACCAAAGGAAGAAATGGATCAGTGTGTTCAATGGGCAAGCAAAGCAGTTGATATGGAAACATATTTAGATAGCATGCCACATGAATTATCCGGTGGACAAAAGCAACGTGTTGCGATTGCGGCAATTTTAGCAATGCGTCCACAATGCATTATTTTCGATGAGGCAACGTCAATGCTTGATCCATTAGGAAGGGAACAAGTATTAGCCCTTATGCATGCACTGCATCAAGCAGGCATGACGATTATCCATATCACGCACCATATGGATGAAGTTATGCAATCAAATCGTGTACTTTTACTTGATAACGGTCAAATCTGCTTTGATGGGCATCCAATAGTACTATTTGAAACAATCAATGTTAGAGATTATTCCTTACAGGAACCGATAGCGGTCAAAATTCATCAATTAGCAAATGAAGCATGGTCATTAACAGCAGACTGGGAAGGGGCGATTCGTTTACGATGGGATACGAGCTCAAAAACGTAACTGTTACATATGAACATCGAACAGCCTTGAAAAATATTTCGTGTTCCATAGCAGATGGAAAATGGATTGCGGTCATTGGGAAAACAGGCGCAGGTAAGTCCACCTTTGTTCAATTGTTAAAAGGATTAGTAGACTTTAAAGGGGAGTATAGGCTACATAATAAGCTTATTACGCTAAGTGGAAAAGGCCAACCAAAAGATTTGCAAGAAATTGGCTATGTCTTTCAATATCCAGAGCATCAGTTTTTTGAAACAACAGTTTATAAGGAACTAGCGTTTGGACTAAAACAAAGGGGACAATCCGAAAAAGAAATACGAGCAAGTATTTCAGCGATGCTTGCGACAATAGGCTTAGATGAAACCATTTTAACACTCGCCCCTTTTCAACTTAGTGGAGGGCAAAAGCGGCGTGTAGCAATTGCATCAATATTATTAATGCAGCCAAAGTTACTGATTTTGGATGAACCTACTGCAGGACTTGATCCAACTAGCAAGTCATCAATACTAGACCTTTTGAAGAAATGGCAATTAGAAACGAATCATACCGTTCTGTTTGTTACCCATCAAATGCAAGATGTTGCGGAGTACGCTGATGAAGTCATTGTTCTTCACGAGGGAGAAATAAAAGCACATTTAACTACCAACCAATTGTTTTTGCAGCAGGCTCATATAGTAACAAGTGCAGGCCTAAAAATGCCAGACCAAATCCAACTATTAAAAGTAGTGGAACAATTACTTGGGAAAAAAATAGCCGTAGCAAACTGTATGGAGCATACTATCTTCAACGCAGTTAAGCCGTATCTACAGTTTAGAGGGAAGCTCAATGCGTAGTTCTATTATTATTGGGCAGTACGTCGACAAGCATTCCATTTTTCATCAATTAGACCCTCGAATCAAGATCATCAGTATTTTTATGTTGATGCTAAGCTTCTTACTATTAGATACAGCAACAAGCTATGTAATCACTACTTTTTTTGTATTTACTCTAATAATTGTTTCTAAAGTCCCTTTTGTTGTAATTTTAAAAGGTTTGAAGCCGTTACTTTTCATCTTATCCTTTACACTTATTTATCATCTGCTTTTTACTCAAGGACAGGTAATATGGTCAATCGGATTCATCACCATTTCGTTAGAAGGTATGGTAGCAGGCATACGGTTTGTTTGGCGTATTTTGCTTCTTGTATTATTGGCTTCTTTGTTAACCCTTACAACAAAGCCACTAATTTTAGCGAAAGGTTTAGAAAAATTGTTAAAACCGTTATCGAAGCTTCGTGTACCAATTGAACAATTTTCATTAATGATTGTCATTGCCATTCGATTTATTCCAACAGTGTTAGAGGAGTTGAATAGAATTGTGCTAGCGCAAAAATCAAGAGGGTTTGATATTAAATCATTACCTTTTATGCAACGTATTTTTGCGTATGTTCCAATTGTTATACCGTTACTGTTTACAACAGTACAAAGGGCAGATCAATTAAGTGATGCCATTGATGCTAGAGGATATGGCGATGGTAAAAATCGGACGAGCTATATTGAACTACATTTTGAGAAAAAAGATTTCATAGCAATGCTCGTAACAATTTTATTTGTCCTTGTGTTATTTTTTATAAAATGGAGTGGTATATAAAATGGAGATTTTCGGACCTGTAATGGATAATGAAACGAGATGTATGCATTATCATACTGAAAAAGATATTATCGCGATAAAGTTTGCATGCTGCGAGCGCTATTATCCTTGCTATAAATGTCATGAGGAACATGCCAAACACGCCATTAAACGTTGGCAGCAATCACAATTTAATGTAAAGGCAATACTTTGTGGACATTGTAAACATGAATTAACTATCCAAGATTATATGGAGTCATCATCTTGCCCGCAATGCATGGCTGCTTTTAATCCACGCTGTGCAAATCATTATGCTATTTATTTTGAAATGTAATGATAAGAGAAGTAATATCATATAATGGGTTTACTTTTAAAAGATAATATGCTATACTAATAATCGTGCTATTTTGGGTAGCAAATTTCAGTAATCTGGCATTCTGCTTTTTGTTTTTTAGGATACTTATTCACACTGGCGCATGCTTTGGGGCTGCAAGGACGCAAAAGAAGGTTGGGTTTGCGTTGCTTAAGTTAGAGGGCACACAGTGGAATTTTACCGCGGTGATGAAACGAAAACGTTTCGAAATAATATTCCCCAGATGATTGGGTTGAGACTTTACAATTTACAGAAATGTTACCTATTAAATACTAAAGGGGTAGTTTCGCAAAAGCGAAGCTGCCCCTTGTCTAATTTTTTTGATAATATTAACAGTAATAATAAATATTTGCCATTTCGCACCTGCTTTTTTAAAAAAGGCAGGTGTATTTTTCGTTTTATTTTCCTAAATAACGACAAAAAACGACAAACTATCTCTGGATTATATTACCGTTTACTATTGTGGGAAAATAAGTAATAATGAAGTACAGAGTTTTTTCAAAAATCAAATATATGCTAGTTTGGTTGAAAAATTCTGAAAAATGATTGAAATGAGGGTGGCATATGAAACAAGTAAATGATGTATCAATCCCTGTATTGGACCAATTAACAGATGTAGCTCAGCAACAACAAAAAGGCTTAGAGGTATTTGTAACACTCTATTCACATGAAAGGTTACTAGTTCGATTAGCAGCTTCTTGCTACGAGGATCAGTATTGGCTATATGGAGATTTTTTAATCGGTACATTAACAAATGATTACGAAAAATCTACTACTGGAATTACATTGTGTACTAAAAAAATGGCCAACAAAGATAGCATTATAAAGCATGCTTTCAAAGAAATTTGTTCGATGAATGTACAAGAGGATGGAATTCAATTTGTTAGCGATGAACTAGAAATTATTAATAGTAATGAAAATCAAATTTATATTAGAATTCCTGCACATTTAGGGCACATAACAACATACATAGAAATAACGATTAATCTTTTTGATCAAATTGCAATGGCTCCAAAAAAGATAGCGATTCAGTCAATACTAGATAATACGCCAATCGAGTTATTAGCTTATTCAACAGAGCTTATGATTGCACATAAATTTAACTTACTATATCAATACCCAGCATTCGAACAAGCGATGAAAGAATACTATGATGTATATTTATTAGCAAGTACACAGAATTTTGAAGGTCGAGTTTTACAAGAGGCTATATCAGATACATTTGACCGACATAAAACAACACTAGAAAAATATCCATCAATGTTCTCTAAACAGCTTTATTTAGACGCTACTAACAACAAGAGATGGCAACAATTAGTTAATCAACAGACGTTACCGTTCGATAAAGTACAAAAACTTGTTCATCAATTGTTAGTGCCAATTTATGAGGAAGTAATAGTAGAAAATGAATTTTTTGAAAATTGGGATTACAAGCAAGCTATTTGGCGATAAGAAAATGAAAAATCCGCGAGCTTAAATAAAGTTCGCGGATTTAAAGAAAAAAATATGAATTAGTTCGTGTAACATAAAGAAGTTAAATAACCTAACATTAATAAAAGACCAATACCCATAACGATTGACATATTTTGTACCTCCTTTTAAAAAACGACACATTTATACATAAATTATTGTACAATGAAATATAGAAATATGAAACCTTTTATTGGTTGGGACGTATTATATTATAAGAAGAATTACCAATTTGTACATAAAAGAGAAGGTGTTAATTAATGAAAAAGTGGGTTCAAAAAAGTATCGTCATAATGGTTGCGTTTTTAACATTTGGATTAATTACGCCAACACATGAAATTTGGGACGCATTCGATCATAATCCATCTAATCGTGCTTCCATTGGTCCATCACCAGGGACGAGCACTGCCCTAGCAGCTGAGCCAGAAACAATAGCAGATGAAGCGACCGAAATACAGCACGAGGCGATTGACTATGGGGCGCTACTTGTTGACGCAGCGAAAGAGCAGTCCTATATGAAGTTTGGAACAAAAATTGGCCCTAAAATTAGCAATGAATTTGACTCCATTATCTTCCCTAAAATGGAAGAAGCAATTGCGATGACCGTTGCAAATGTAGAAGACGGATCACTGGCAAATCTCACAATTACAGAAAAACCAAGTGGTAACTACGGAGAGAAAATCTTCAATATCGTTAATAACGAAACAGGAGATGATTTAATTCGTTTCCACGTACGAACTGAAAAGCGTCCACAAGAAGGCTATTACTATAACTTCCATTACCATAGTGCCGAGGACAATTTTATGGCTCATAACAATCTTGGTGATATTTACTGGGAAAAAAACACACCACCGAAGTGGTTGTCATAGTATGCTTGAAACACTCGTATTTTATGCGAGTGTTTTTTTGTGCGGAAACGTTGATAATGTTTATAGAAAATCACTAAAGATGAAATTAATAATGTAATGCAAGGAGGAGAGTGGAGAAAATACGTGTACCCCAAAAAGTACCCCAAAATCACCATTTTTTGATTTCATAAGATTCTTAATATGAATTTAAAGTGATGATATCATCCATGAGGTTAGATGCGTGTACCTCATCTTTTTCGAATGAGTGTGCATATACTTTATAAATTGTTTCAGGCGTATCCCGAGAATAAAATGTATCTTCCTTTTACTTTCCGCCCCATTCAATCGTTACGGTTGCCCTCGGATTATCCGAATACAACTCGAAGGGGAAAGCATTATAAGTACATCTGGGGTTCGATGCTTGCCATCCCAAAGCTAATTTATGTAGTGAAGTTAACAATATTACTACTATAAATATGTGATTTACAAAAGCATTAAAAGGGTCGCTGGACCAGAGTGACCCTAAACCAACAAATCATGTGGTGTCAAACTGAGAAACTAGCTAAACACTACTATTTATATGATAGTAAAACTATGTTTGTATAGTTTATAGCCTTTAAAAAAGAAATAAAAAAAGCTATAACAGCGAGGTCGTTATAGCCAGAGAAAAATTTTGTGTGACAGTGACACATCTATCTTTTCAAGATTGTATTGAATTTTATACATTAAAAAATAAAAAAGATCCTCAGACGATCTAAATATGACAAGAAACCCCCAGATTTTAACTGGGGGACGGTTTGTCAGGTAAATAAAATAAATATTATTTTTCTGGATAATCTACATGTAATGGTGGTGGTATTAACCAACCTTTATTTTTATTAAGACGTAACAGTTTAGCTCCAAGTTGAGCCTTAGCAATATGGAATTGACCATACATTAATGCGATATCTTCGCGAGTAGAGGTGCCCATTGCTTGACTGCAAGCAACTAATCCAGCTGCTAGGTCAGCACTGAGAGTAGCGCTAATTTCAGGATCGTTAAATTTCGCTCCTGGAGGAATATTTTCCATTCTTGCTACAGGTCTTTCAGGAGATGCAGGTGGTAAAGCAATACCATTTGTTTTTAGGATTTTTTCTAATTGTTTTACTTCTTCCCTAGAAAGTTCGATGATATCTTCAATAATTTTTTTCAAATCTTCATCGCCAGCGTGATTATAAAATGTTTGATAACCAGAAATCATACCATAGTCTGCAATTAAGCTTGACCAAACAGCAAATACTTCACCGTAATGTAACGGTTCATTTTTAGGATTTCCACCAAGAATACCCATGCTTACACATCCTTTTCTTATTTTAGCTAAAGCAAGGATAGCATGGTTAAAATTTATAAAAAGATACATTAGTAAATAACTTAAGGAGATTATTTAGTAAACAAAAAAGCCGCAGCGATTGCACACGTTAAAAAGGGCTACTTTAACAACAATGAGACCGTCATTAAGGTGGTTTACTAAGGAGGTAGATAAGTGCAAGACTAATTAAAATTTAGAAGTACTAAATATAAATGTAACCAAGGGCAATAGAAAAAGTACTTTTGCAATAGGGATACAAAAGTACTTAAACTTATATTTAGGGTTTTAAAACCACTTTTATACAGTCTTCCTGTTTTGTATCGAATATTTCATAACCATGTTTTGCTTTTTCGAGAGGGAGGACATGTGTAATGATATCACCTGCACTCACTTTACCATCAGCAATTAAGTTATAGACATGAGGCATGATATGAACAACTGGGGCTTGTCCAGTACGAATCGCTACATTACGCTGAAAAATATCTCCGAGTGGGAAGGCGTTGTATCGACCACCATATACACCGGTAATTTGGATAGTTCCACCTTTACGGACAGCTTGACTGGCTGTGACAATGGCTCCCATAGCCCCACTTTGAAGTTTTACGCCACTTGCAAGAAATTCGAGAGGCGTCATTTTTCCGCTCATTCCGACACAATCAATGACAACGTCAGCCCCTCCTTTAGTAATCTCTTTCAGATATTCACCACAATTTTCATGATCTTCAAAATTAACAATTTCGACGTTATTTGTTTTCTTGGCATGTTTAAGACGATACCCGATGTAGTCCACTGCGATTACTCTTTCTGCTCCTTTCAACCAAGCAAATTTTTGTGCTAATAGTCCAACAGGTCCACAGCCAAGAATAACAACAGTATCTCCTTTCTTTACGCCGGCATTTTCTACACTCCAAAAAGCAGTGGAAGCAGCATCGGCAAGGAGAACTAGACTTTCATCAGGAACTTCAGATTTCTCTGGAATTTTGAATGGGATAAAATTACCATATGGAACCCTCAAATACTCTGCCTGTCCTCCTGGAAAACCGCCTGTTGTGTCTGAATAACCAAAGTAGGCACCCATTTCGCCATTATCGTTTGCATTATCACACTGACTTTCCAAATCATGATTGCAATACCAACATTCCCCGCATGCAATATTAAAAGGAATGACAACTCGGTCACCCTTTTTAACCTTCGTCACACCTTTACCAACTTCTTCTACAATGCCCATCGGTTCATGGCCAATGACATAGTCTTTTCCAATATTCGGAATCATTCCATGAATCAAATGCAAGTCGGACCCGCAAATGGCAGTAGTGGTTAAACGAACAATAATATCATCGGCTTTTTTAATTTTTGGGTCTTTTACTTCTTTAACCTCAACATTTTTTATGCCTTGAAAAGTGACAGCTTTCATTAAAAAATCCCTCTTTTTCTTTTATTTTTTCGGTGGGGTAGGGAACATTCCTTTTCGGTTCATACTTTTAGGGAATAAATCCAACTGCGCAATACTAATCGCATTTTCGGCAGATTTAATATCTAGTTCTTTTTGGCCTTTTAGATCATAAGGTTTTAACCACTCTTTTTTTAACATCAGTTCAGAAATTTCAAAGTATAAATCAACCATGACATCCAGCTGAGTTTTCATGATTTTCTGAAGAGTAGGGGAAGCTGTTTCTGTTAAAGCAATTGAAAGATTTCTAATACCCGTCTTGGTTGTTAGTAAAAACTCAAGAGCAACCCCCGAATCAGTTAGTTCAGGCATTCCAATTGAATTTATAGGATCTAAATAGTCTTCCATACAATTGTCCTCCTAATATTCTAATTCAGATTTAGAGTAGAGTTTAACCATAGCAGTGAGTGCTGGGGTAGATAATTTTACATTTTTGACCAATAACGCTCTTAAATCATCATCAAAAACTACACCTTGACTTAGCTTTGATTTAAGTAAACTAGTTGTCATAAAGTTAATGACTTCATGAAATTCCAATGTTTCATGAAGTGCTAATTTTTTCTCAAACACGTAATTCGCACCTCCAGAATTTTCTTTAAAAAGTCTACCCTGTAGCAATTTGATTTATACAAATTCGCCTTAGAGATTAAATTTTCTTTCTAAAACTATGTTGATTGCCAGAAAATTAAGGGCGGTTTTATCAAGATAAATGCATGAAAAATCAAAGAGAACTCTGATTTGAAATTGAATTTCCTCCGTTATTTTCATTCTACACATATTCTCTTAATATTTGATGAAAGAGTTACTCTGTTGAACTATCTAAAGCCAGACTTACAACTATTGGAGGAGATTTTTTAATTGAAGAAATGAATTGTCAAAACAACGTTCTCTAATGAAAGTGAGGATAGGATACATACTTAAAAGCCACAAAACAAAGTTTTTACTTGGTATCTGTTGCTTCAAGAACGTACCACTTTCCTTTTTTATACTTATTGGGAATCCTGGCACATAGTTATATATTGCCTTTATAGTGATATTGGGAGAGAATTTTACATAGGATTAGGTTTTATTGTAATACCTAATGATCGTCAAAAGTATAAAGATAGCGTTTGTATGTATTACTCAAAAAAAATGAGTTCGACTCCAGCTCACTTAATATCCCCGATTATTTTTAAAGCACATCCTTATTAACGTAAAGGGGCCAACCGAAGTGGTTGTCATAGCATGCTCGAAACACTCGAATTTTATGCGAGTGTTTTTTGTGCTTAGACGTTGATATATCAATGTTTGAGATAGATCTTTAAGGGACAACTTATCACGTCAATCCGTGTCGGTCCTCCAAGGATACTTTCAATTTTAATTTTGTCATCTTTACGAGCGCTATCCTTCCTTCATCAAATAGGGACGTTGTTTTTTAAGGATAAGAAAAAGCGTCCATGTGAACGCTTCTTTAAGCTTTTAAAAGTTCGTTTTTCTTTTCTTCAAATTCTGCTTGTGTTATTGCACCCATATCCAATAGTTGTTTATACTTCAATATCTCATCTGCTGCAGAAGTTGTTTGCCCTTGATGTCTAACTGCTTCAACGGTAGGTTGTTGTTGACTACAAATTAATTCTAAAATAGATAGACATTCATGAGCTGCATTATATGCATTTTGATATAGCACGCCACTTTTTTTCATATCCGTCTCAATGAAGTGAACATAAACGACTGGGTTGTAAATATTGTTTAAAGTAATTTTTAATTTTAAACTGCTACAAATACCTTTAATTTTCTTTTTGCCAGTTACTGCACCTACGATTGCACCAGTATCTCCAAATAAAGCTCCACCCACAAGAGCACTACCTAAGCCGCCAGAAATTATAGTCTCGCCATCTTCTAGTAATTCAAAATTGAGGATATCACTATAGTCATATACAGTAGATTTATTACGTTTCCCTAAAATTGTGGATAAAACAAGCCATTTTTTATTGTTATCATCAAACTCTACAAAATTTCCCACTCTTTTTGTAGGATTAAATGTTTTTAATTCGCGTTTATTTTCTTTTTGTGTATGGATTGCATTTCTTATATCTTCGACGGTCATATGAAAAATATACTTTTTATTAAGACCTAATTTTTTTAGATTAGCTTCTTTATAACAAGAAGCACACACCCATTCTTTATTAGCTATTCGAAACCGATTTAAACCCACTTCTTGTTCACATACACCACATACTTGTTTTAAACTAAAAAAGCCCATGTTTAACCATCCTTTTTTTAAAAAAATTATTTGTATGTATTAAAATAGCCACTTACCTATTAGGTGTCTAAATATGCCTATTAAAAAACCTGCCATATTAATACAATAATACCATTTAATAAACACTAAAGTATAATGCATTTATAAGGGGATGAATATAAAGTGAAAATTTAATAGATTCTTGAATTAAGATGGGTTCTCAAAAGAAAGTATATAAATGTTAATTTCTATAAACTGTTAAGGGGGATAGGAGCAATAAATCATCGGATATTTGATATCTAGAAAATTCCTCCACTTTTAGTACACTAGATGAAGAGTCAATTTGAGAATCTGCAAAGGCACTTGAACTAAAAGATAGAAACACTACTAAAATTAAACTTGAAATGAACGATAAAAGTAATTTCATATGAAAGTTCCTCCTTTAATAAAAACTAATTCTCTCCTTATCTTAATATTATTTATAATTAGACATTAAATTTTATGTTTCCTCTAATTCTATTGTATTATTTTTATCAGGGGAAAACATATTATTTAAGAGAGGTGTAGTCATGGAAAACAAAAAACGCAATGTACGCAATGATGATAATAATTGGATTCCAGAAAGAAATATAGTGAAAGGATTTACTTTCAAAGGATTCCTAATTTTTATCATTATATTGATTATTGGATCGCTTGTTAATTATTTTTTAAAACAATAATTTTTTGATTATACATTTACATCTTTTTACTCTTATAGAGATTGTTTTTACCACTAATGGAATAGTGCTATTAAATCCTTGTATGTAATGAATAGGCTCTAAACTGTAAAATTGTTTAAATCCTCATATAAATTGGAAACTATCTATAAAATTTACAAAAAATATGATATACTAATTTTGTTTTACAAAAAACAAAGAGGAGGGGAAGTAACATCTAAAAGGTGTGATATGTATGAGCAAATTGAAACAAAGTTTTGGAAAATTAAATAAAATTGATATGTTTTCTCCGTATTTCTTTTTGCCATTTATTTTACTGTTATATTTTTTTATCAGTTTATTTGATTGGCATAAATTTGAACAATTCGGTATACATGTATCCATATGGCCAGCTGTTTTTTTAGCTGTTGTTTGTTATTACATAGGTGTATTAATAATCGATAAACTGGATTGGACAATTCCATCATTTGGATTGTCGTTTTTAGGGAAATATGTCGTTCATTTTATAGTTGTCTTGACAGTGCTTGGGCTCGGCTCCTATTTAATGATGATTTTTAGTGGTAACTTAGGAATTACGGATGAAGCAAACCGCCGTAATTTAGATCCAAAGTTAAACTTCTTTAGCCAATTATTATGGTTTGGTGTGTTATTGCTTTTGTCCTATAAAATGATTTTGGAGAAGACGATGACATGGAAAAAGGCAATCGTCTATGTTTCGATTTTTGCGGTTGTCATGTTCTTATTTCTATTAATGGGTTATCGTACGCCGCTTATCATTATGTTATTTACAGGCATCATTATTTTCCACTATGTTGTAAAAAGAGTGAAATTAACATGGTTTTTAACAGCATTGGTCGTAATTGGTGTAGCGTTTTCATTGTTTGGATTTATACGCGTCCTTACAGAAGATACATCAATTGAATTCAATAAGCGTGAGCAACCAAATGTAGAATTAACAGCTGAGGAAAGAGATAAACTATTAACTGCTGAACAAAAAGTAAACTTAGTACCGAAATGGGTTCGTGCATTAAATGCAGAAGCTGTCACAAGTCATATCGTTTTAAGTACGATAATCGAATACACAAAAGAAGAAGATTACTTAAAAGGTGAAATTCATAAAGGAATATTTAGTACAATTTTACCAGGTGAACAAATTTCACCCCGCATGAAGGTTACCGAGGTCGTTAACTCGATTACGAGCGAGCGAGGTGTCAATGTTACACGTGAACAGCGAACAACAACCCCAACATTTATTGGTCAATTGTTTTTAGATGGGGGTTATTTGTTAGTAGCGATCGGCTTCTTGTTATATGGTGTCTTAATATCGTTAGTTTATAATAAAGTAAAGCAAAATGGGATTCGCAGTTTCCACACTGTCGCTTACGCATTTATAATTACCGTGTTTACCGTTTCAATGCATACAGGTTTACTCGATTTAATTTTTGTTCTTATGCTAGGCTTCGTTATTATCGCATCTTCCATTATGACAACAGATAAACGTAGGCTTTCATAAAATATAGGCAAACTATCCTTTAAAGTTAATGGAAACTACTTTTAAGGATGGTTTTTTTGTGGGGAAAGTTTGTCTGAATGTATTAACGACATACAAAATACAGCCTTCCCTAAAGTAGGGAAGGCTGTTTATGATCAAGTAACGCGCTCAAAAAATGCAATTGTTTTATCCATATCTGTCACATGTTGATTACACGTTTCGCTGTCAGCACAAATATAATTACTATGGTTCGTATAAGTGCCAACGACATTCCCTTTGATGGAAGTTGTAAATAGTCCTACATCAGAGTGACGATTACAGATAGCACATATACCACGAACGGTATTATTTGCAAATATGCCTTTGATTGCTTTTAGCTTAGCGTCTTGCTCTAAAATGACATATTTACGATGTGTGCCAGGATCATCCCAAGCGAAATAACAAATTTGCTGAAAATCTAATCGTTCTAGATTTGGCAACTTAAGCTTCTTTTCTTTTTTAAACAAGCTTTTTATAGTGCTTGAGGTAATTGGCTTAAATGGGATGACATATGATTTTAGGTTGTGCAAATATGCTTCACCTGCTGCACGCTCAGTTACTGTATAAATGGGCTCAATTAGTTGGGCTTCTGAAGTTGTCATGACAATGTTATCAGAAATCTCTGTTTGAACAAGGCCACGCACAGTTTGAATGACATTTGTATCTTTTGAAGTAGCGATTGTTTGTAAAATTTTATTCATTTGTTGACCAAGTAAATTATAGTTTGCAACCGTTAAAAACGGCTGAATTAATTGTTTATCCATTGAAATCACTCCTGTAATTAGGCTTTTGTCTTTGTGGCCTAAAGAGATCATCCATTTTTAAGTTAATCTAGACCTCTTCGACCTGTATAAAGTCGGGTCTAGAGCAGGCATTACAAAAGAATGCGACCATTTCGATTCCTCCTTATAAAGAGAACTATTATTATTTTAACATTTTAAGGCAGTGAAATAAAGAAAGAGGTGGGGTTTTTTCTAAAATAAAAAAAGGCTGTGCTCAGCAGCCCTAAAACCGTCCACTATTGAATTTACGATACCATAGACATAATAAATTTCCCTGAAAGCATGAAAATCGCGTAGATAAGTAATGCACCAATAACAGCAATGCTAGGCTTATACCAGTTTGTTAAGAGGAAGGCGAGTACAGTGAAGAGCAACATACCGACTGCACCAAAAACTGTATTTTGTAACACACTATGAAAGGTATCAGCTTTCATATTTTTCATCTGCATGCCCATATTAATGAGCGTTAGTATAGGCAATGCGGTAATAATGCCCGATAAAAATAAATATTTAGACTGACTTAAGAGTAAGGCTAAAACCATAATGATTCCACCAACAAAAAAATACACCAAATATAACACGCATAACCCTCAATTTCATAAACTCTTTAAGATTTAGTAGTGTAATGATACTGCACATAGTACAGGCTTACAATAGCCTATCAATGTAAGTAGAAAAAAGTTATCTAATAAATGAATCAATTTGCAATAACTAGCGATTTTAAGCAGAGAGCAGTGAGCAAATAGACTATTGTATGAGGATGGAACAAATTAAATGAAAGGGACAGAAGGATAGTTTTCCGAACACCTTGTTGCATAATAAATATCTAATATATTAATAATAATCGCTTTATTTATATCGTCATTTACGATATAATCGCTAAAGACGATATATTAAAGGAGTATAGAAATTATGATACAAGAAATTAATCATTATTTTACAAATATTTTTTATCATCTCCATACAACACATGAAGATGTAATTTCCCATCAGAGCGTGCGTATTTTACAGATGATTCAAAAGGAAGATGAAGTGACAGTTCGCGATATAGCAACATTACTGAATATTTCACAAAATACAGCTTCGGAGCATATAAAAAAGCTTGAACGGCATGGCTGGGTTGAAAAGATTCGAGCAACCGATGATCAACGCAAAGTAAAGCTCTTTCTAACCGATAAAGGGAAGCTTGTTTTAAAGAAAAACACAGAATTAGACGATAATAAGCTTAAGCAAGCACTGAACCTATTATCAGAAGAAGAACAAAAAACTATTTTGGAAGCATTTCGGCTATTAAGTGAGGTGTCGAAATGATGTACACACTTGTAAAAATTATTAGCTCCGCTGCAATTATTGCTATTGTGACTGAAGTTGCGAGAAGGTTTCCTACATATGGTGGTGTAATTGCTGCATTGCCCCTTGTCAGTATTTTAAGTATTATTTGGCTAACCGTTCAAAGTGAACCAAATGAGCATATTCAGCGCTTTACGGTAGGAGTTATTGTTGGACTTCCAGCTACAATGGTCATGCTTTTTGTGATGTATATGGCGATGAAATCATCGATTCATATAATATTTGCCATAGCGTTAGGAGTCGCATCATGGGTAGTTTGTTTAGGTATTCAGAAAGCCATTGCTGGAGTATTCCATATATCTATTTAAAGAAGGTGAAGCAAAATGTCAGTCATAAATATTTCTCAAGTTCATAAAAAGGAAGTCATCGAGTTTTTTCAAGCACATTGGGGAACTACCGAAATGGTCATATCTAGTGGGGTCTATGATTGTAGTAAGTTAGAAGGATTTGCTTTTCTTGATGAAAGTCAAAAAATTGTAGGTCTTGTAACTTACATTATCCGAGACAAGGAATGTGAAATTATTTCTCTCGATAGTATAGAAGAGGGAAAGGGAATCGGTACATTACTTGTTCAAGCAGTAGAGGACCAAGCCCGCCAACATCATTGTACAGTTGTTTCACTTATTACTACGAATGATAATTTACATGCATTAAAATTTTATCAAAAGCGTGGCTATTATCTCGTGGAAATTTTACAAAATGCGGTTGAGCGTGCCAGAGTATTAAAACCAGAGATTCCCCTAATCGGCAACGATGGAATTCCTATACGTGATGAAATTCGTTTGCAAAAACCATCTGCCTCGATATGAGACAGATGGTTTTTTATGATTTTTTTCTTCTTGGAATTTTTATTTTAGGAGTGAAGAGGACGGTAACAAGCAAGCCTAAATATAAAGGATACTTTAAGAATTCATTCGTTGAATAACCTAATAAAAACGGTAATCCGATTAAAATCATCATTATGCCAATACTAAATAGTACAATCCCCATTGTTTTAAACAAATATAACCTCCTCTATTTTCCATTAAGATGCCAACGTAATGGACTTTTTCTATTCTAGATTGATAGTAACAAATATTAACAAAATCTGCACGGAGGGTCGTTACTTAAAATTAGGAAGTCAAAACGCATCTATCCCGACAGACCTATTGTTTTCTTAGAATACTAAATTGCAAGATGAACCATCATTGCTAGTTGAAAGAATTATGTTCCGCTGCTTGCCATTTCTCGTTATACTAATGTGGGAGATTGAAAGTGAGGAATCTAATGAAAAAAATATTCTTTGTGTTCTTTTTTAGCGTACTAGTAGTGGGTGCAACTTTTGTAATTTATTTAAAAAGTAATCCTCCGCTTGTAGTGAATGGTTATACAAGTGTTAATGGTAATCCAGATATTCGTTTAATTGAAATTGAAAATAAAGGTATAAGAGAGCTAAAGTTACAAACGATTCTCGTCGATGAAAAGTATCCTGAAAGTGCTAAGCTGGTCGTTAGCAAATCAGAACCATTTGAAGTCGGGACAAAAATTGAAAACAACGCAAATATGACATTTCATAAGTTAACGCAAGTAAGGATTTTCCCAAGTCAATACATAGACAGACAGGCAATTGGTAAGCAACCACAACATTATGCAATACAAGTAAATGCTGCATCGATTCAAAAAGTAACAATTCAATACAACTATTTAAAAATACCATTTACATTAACAGCAGAGCTCCAAGCAAATAGCGCGGAAAAAAATGATACTAAATCAAATTAAATCATAAAAGAAGCGTTTATCATTTACGTATAATTAAATTATTTGTCATATCGTTTAGGCCAATGTCATTTCATAAGATTGTTTGATGAAAAAATCCCTTTTTTCCTAAATCATGGTAATCTATTGGTAATAGTTATTGCGATGATAGGAGGGGGCTAATGGGATTAGTAATCGTTGGTGTCGTACTTGTACTTAGTATTTTAGGTACCATTTTCGTTCTTGTTAAGAAGCAGTCTAAAGGTGATATAAGGCTCCAGGTTGAAGCAATATGTGAAGGAAAGAATGAATTGGATCAGGCCATTATGAAGATTTACTTTACGTTTTCAATTGGAAAACTTGCCAGTCGTCGTAAAGAAATTATCGGTAGTATTGATTGGTCTGAAGGATGGATGCCCGTCAGCTATAATTTGAAAGAACACGGCAGCTATAGGGAAGATCGAATCCCTACATTGATAGAAGACAAATACACTACTTTTGATATAGATGCAACGAATGCAATTGATAGCGATGGGAGTGGGGAGGGTTATATTGTACTCGTGTTAGAAAAGCCGACGCATACAATGCTGTCTAGAGCAGGTGTGATGCTAGTCGTAACGGCTAACTTAGTATCTTATCAATTGTCAGAATCTATAAGCTGGCATAATGAAGTAGTGGTCAACCATTATTAACTCATAAGGATTGCACTTCACAATAAATGCTCGATTCCATAACAAAAAAATTTTTTTTTAGAAAAAATGTATGCGTTTTACACACAGTGTTATTAATAAAAAGGTCATCATTACTAATGTGAAAATTAATTTTCAAATATTGACAAGTATTTAGATGTCCGATATAGTAAATACCAATTTCATGAAACAATGAAAATAGCTATGACAGGGACACGAGAACTGATGAACGATTCACAGAGAGGGAAGCCTAGCTGAAAACTTCCTAATGCCGCATCATTTTTTACTACCTTCGAGCAGTGCTTGGAAACATGCACCGTAATTGCGACGTTACTGCAAATCAATGAGCCGCTAGTGCATCTAGTGGGAATTTGGGTGGAACCACGGGTAAATTACACATACTCGTCCCTGTTTTGGGACGGATATGTGTTTTTTTTATTTTCTAGTAAAGGAGAAAAGAACATGTCAAATCAAGTATTAAACATTCAGTTTCCAGATGGAAAACAACAAGTATTTACAAAAGGTGTTACACTAACCGACATTGCACAGGCGATTAGTCCCGCATTGCGCAAAAAAGCAATTGTAGGAAGTGTGAACGGAACCATCACTGATTTGACGCGCCCTATATTGGCAGATGCCCAAATCAATCTATTTGATGCTAGCTCACATGAGGGAATCGAGGTTATTCGTCATTCAACTGCTCATTTATTAGCACAGGCTATTAAACGAATATATCCAGATGCGCAGTTTGGGGTAGGACCTGTCATCGAAAATGGGTTTTATTATGATATTGATTTAGCACAATCCCTTGTACCAACAGACTTACAAAAGATAGAAAAAATGATGAATCGAATTGTTCAAGAAAATATTGAAATTCACAGAAAAGAAGTATCTCGTGAAGAGGCAAAACGATTGTTTCAACATGATAAATGAAGTTGGCATTACTCGCTGATATTCCTGAAGATGAAATCATAACAGTTTATGAGCAAGGTGATTTTTATGATTTATGTCGAGGACCACATGTATCCTCTACAGGTAAATTGCGACACTTTCAATTAATGCAAGTTTCAGGGGCGTATTGGCGAGGGGATAGCCAAAATAAAATGTTGCAGCGGATTTATGGTGTTGCATTTGCTACAAAAGAAGAATTACAAGATTACTTTATATTTTTAGAAGAAGCAGATAAACGCAATCATCGTAAACTAGGAAAAGAGCTGGACCTATTTATGTTCTCCGAGGAAGCGCCAGGCATGCCATTTTATTTAGCTAACGGTCAGATTCTTCGCAATGAATTAGAATCCTTTTTACGAAATCTACAAACGAAATATGACTATCAAGAGGTGCGTACACCGTTTATGATGAACCAGCGTCTATGGGAACAATCGGGACATTGGGACCACTATAAAGACAATATGTATTTTACACAAGTAGATGCTCAAAGCTTCGCATTAAAGCCGATGAATTGTCCTGGACATATGTTGATTTTTAAAAATGCAAGACATTCATACCGCGATTTGCCAATTCGCATGGCGGAATTTGGGCAAGTGCATCGACATGAATTTAGCGGTGCATTAAATGGTCTATTACGCGTACGAACATTTTGCCAAGATGATGCCCATATTTTTGTCACACCAGAGCAGATTGAGGATGAAATTAATTTAGCGCTGAAGATCATTGATCACACGTATCAAGTATTTGGCTTCGAGTATGAAATTGAATTATCAACACGTCCTGCTGATTTTATGGGTGATATTCAACTTTGGGATGAAGCGGAAACGGCATTGGAAAATGTCCTCACTAATGCAGGGTATCCTTATAGAATAAACGAAGGAGATGGTGCTTTTTACGGACCTAAAATTGACATTCATATAAAAGACGCCATTAAACGAAGTCATCAATGTGCAACGATTCAACTTGATTTCCAACTGCCTGAGAAATTCGATTTAACATATTTAAATGAACTGAATGAAAAAGTAAGACCTGTCGTTATCCACCGTGCTGTTTTTGGTTCAATTGACCGCTTTTTAGGCATCTTGATAGAACATTTTGGTGGAGCTTTTCCAACTTGGTTAGCACCACAACAAGTTATCGTAATTGGTGTTGCAAATATCCATCAAGAGTATGTTCAGCAAGTTGTACAAGCACTTGAAAAAGAACACGTACGAGTTCGTATAGATAATCGTCAGGAGAAGCTCGGGAAAAAAATAAGAGAAGCACAAATGAAGAAAACACCCTATATTCTAGTATTGGGCGATAAAGAACGCGACAATCAAAGTGTTACTGTACGCAAATATGGTAATCAAGCATTAAATGAAAAACCATTACAGCAGTTTGTTGAAGAAGTTAAACAAGAAATTTTGCAAAAAGCCTTACCTACTAGTTGATCGTAGAGAAAAGCCTGGTTGGATATTTCAATCAGGCTTTTTCTCATTTAAATGTAAAATCAGAAAATATTGATTAATGTAAGAAAGATACTTCTAGTAACGGTTATTCGAGCATACTATATAGTAGATGTACTTATTAAGAAACATTATGACTCATCGACTATTAGTAATGAATGGCGAATACTTACTACTACCTAATAGAATATTATTCGTTCCAGCATCGATCACTATATATTTATGCAATTCATCTTGTCCGTTTTGGCGATATGAAGCTAATAAATATACTTGTCTGTTTGGATGAATCCGAATGTAATTTGATAAATCTAATTTTTCACTAGTATCGTTTGTTTGCATATGAAAAATTTGAAGCGTGTCAGGCACATCTTTAAAAAGAATTTTTTGACGAAGGTTGAATGTTGCATCTTTATACTCTTCATAGATGGATTTATCTAATTGCTTATAAAATTCATCTTCAACAAGAAAAGATTGAAAGTGATTACTAGGGTATTGAAGCGTAGTGTCAGATGTTGTGATAGGTTCACAAATAGTAGTTGTTGATTCTTCAGGTGTGTGTGTTTGTGAAAATAAATTCGAAATAACGACCAAGGTTAAAAAAAGCACTTGCATCATTTGGCCTCCTATAATTAGCGTTATAGGTAGAATTCCCAATTTTTTGTTATGTATACGTTTCATTACAGTAACATTGAAAAACGAGGGAAGTCGACAGGGCGTTTTAACAAGTAATTAGGCTGAATGAAAAACCAGCCAAGTTAACATTCAATCTGACTGGTTTTATCGAAAATGGGATTACTTTATAAAATTTATTTATAAATACTCCTCCTTTATGTTAGGATGCTTGTTTTAAATATTTATTTAGTAAAACATCAAGCTCTTGGCTATAATCTACTACGGCGGGGTGAGTAAATCCTAAATCTTTTGCCTTTTTATACATAATTCTCCTTTTAATCTCAATTTCAAACTTCAAGAATTGTTTAAGCAATAAATGTACCAACTTATTCTCCTCCTAATTTTTTTCTGCATATTCTTGATTTAAAATTCCAATGACTTTGATTCAGCTTTTTCATTGTATATCAGTTAAAACAAAAAAATTGTCATATTGTGTATCGAAATTGAAATTCGTAATTTAGTCACAAATTAGTCTATGTAACTATAAAAATACTGTGAATTGTAGTGAAAATTTTATCTTCTTTTGTTAGATACATAAGCTATGTAAATAGCGAATACACGGCATTTTTCCAACGAAAAAGGTTTAGAATTAAACTTTTTGTATTTATGTCTTTTTTACTATATGGAATTCTCCTTCTAACTAGAAAAGTTTAAGAGAACTATGCCATTTTTTCATTTCTTGTCGCAATTTATCAAATTCTATTATTTGCTGTTTAATTATTAGGAATAATTCTTTTTTCTATAATTACTTGACATATATAGACTTTTTGATGCTCAGAGCGTTTAGGCAAAATTCACAACGTTTCATTATATACGCATAACGCACACATTCTATAATTGAATGTGTGCGTTTGTTTTTTAACTACGGAAGGGCCACTCTTCACGTAACAGGCCGAATAAAATAATATCGTGAAATTCACCGAAGCGAAAAATTTCATTACGAAGAGTACCTTCTTTTGTAAATCCACATTTTTCATAGGAACGTATCGCGCCTGCATTAAAGCTAAACACTTGTAGTTTAATTTTGTTTATCGCAATGTAGTCGAAGATAAACGTGATGAGCGTCTGCATTGCATCAGTTCCCAATCCTTTACCCTGCCATTTTTCACTAATAGAAATTCCTACTTGACAGGTGCTATTAGTCCAATTTATAGAATATATGCCACAAGAACCAATAAGCTGTTGTGTCGTCTTTTCAAATATACCAAAGATAAATTCTTCTTTTTTTCCACTAATACTTTGAAAGAATGAGGTATGGTCTTCTACAGTATGTGGGAAAGGAATGTCATCATTAGCAAGCAATAGTGTATGTTTTTCACTCTCCACTTTTATAAATTCTTCTAAATCAGAAGATGCCATTTGCTTTAATATAATTGATTGCCCATTAAGAAAGTTTTTAAAATATTGTTCCATATTAATTCTCCCATGTTTAAGGGCTGTAGAGTAAGTTTTACATCCCTTTGAAATTAGTTAGTTCCATACGTTTCTACTGCTTTGAGCGCAATCATATTCGTTTCTCCTTTAATTTGAATAGTGTAATAATATCATATATTGGAATTTAAAGTAATTAAATACAAAAACAACGTAAGCGTGTGTGATTTTTTAGTAAATTGAAGTTTTTCTATTTTTCCATTAATTGTTAAAATATGTTAGAATTGTTTGAAAGAAAATGAAAGAAGGGATAAAATGCGCCTAAAATTTTATGAAGCATCAGATAGTCCACTGATTAAGCAATATACATTATCTGAAGAGCAGCTTTGTTATACGATGTCCCCTCAGGCAAGTATTGAACTAGTTAAAACCGATAAAAGTCGACATGCGGTTTTAGCGTTGAAGGAAGGGAAGCTTGTTACTTTTTTTGTTCTTCACGAAAAAGAAGGAGTAAGACCTTATACTCAAAATGAACGAGCTTTATTAATCCGTGCATTTTCAACTGACATTTATGAACAGGGTAAGGGGTATGCAACTGAAGCATTACAATTATTGCCTTCATTTGTACGACAATATTTTCCTAACATAAACGAACTAGTTTTAGGTGTGAATTTTCCGAATACTGCTGCACAGGCATTGTATAAAAAGTGTGGTTTTATAGATGAAGGTGTAAATGCAGTAGGGATTAACGACGATGAGTTAAAAGTAATGCGTTATGATTTACAATCAGTCAGATGAATGAAGGGTGAAAGAAAAGATGCCAATAATGCAGGCGAATATAGAGCAAGTGGATGCGCTCAGTACAATGGATAAGGAAGTAGTAGGGGATTTTTCAAGAAAAGAAATGATAATAACTGCTATTAAAGAAAAACGATGCCTTGTTCAAAGAACGCACAGAGGGATCGCAGGATTTTTAATTTATACGACTAATTTTTTTGAATGTAGTTTTATTTCATTAATTATTGTAAAGCCTTCAGAACGAAGAAAAGGGGTGGCTACATCTTTACTAGCTCATTTTGTCAACATGGCTCCCACACTTAAAATTTTCTCCTCTACAAATCAATCAAATTTGCACATGCAAAAAGTTTTTGAGTTAGCTGGATTTAAGAGAAGTGGCTATATTGAAAACTTAGATGATGGTGATCCTGAAATTATTTTCTTTAAATCAAAAGTGGATTGAAATAGAAAAAAATTGTTTAAGTGCCTGTCACTTATTTATTTCGTTTTCCACGGGCACAGTGTATGCCGCAACCCACGCTAAGCGTGGATTGTTGCGACTTACAACTTATGCTATTCTATCAATTGTTTAGAAAATTCAGAATTTTTTGAGTGCCTGTCACTCAGTTAGTACTTTTTTTTCTTTGCTCTAATTAATAAAAAAGAGGGTTTGCGTAATTCTTTTTTGAGCTTCGGTAGTGCTTGAATGGCTTCAAGCGAAGGGATAGGTTCTTCAATTTTTTCGATAGTGAGTCCATGCGCAATTAATGTATTAAGTATCGTAGATAACGTCCGATGATACTTAATAACACCGTCCACTAACCATGTTTGCTTTCGCATACCTTCCGCTTGATAATTATCCATTGCATAATGACTTACATTACCATCCTCATCGAAAATCCAATTATCCATTTGTTTGCGTGCTGTGACAATCGGGTGTTCAATGGAAAAAATGATAATACCTTCTTCACGAAGCATTGACGATATTTTAGTAATAACTGCTTCGAAATCCTCTATATAATGTAGTGCGAGTGAGCTTGTGATACAATCAAAGCTATTTTCTGGTGCATTAAATTCTTCAAATGATTGTAAACAATAAGATATGTTTGGATGTGCATGTACAGCTTTAGCAACAGCAAGCATATTTTTCGATACATCTATCGCAGTTACATGGCGCGCTTTGTTTTCAATACAGAACTTTGCAAATTCTCCCATACCACAGCCGATATCAAGTACCTGTAAGTCATGTAGATTAGGCAGTAATGCTTTAAATGCTGGCTGTTCAAGTAATTGATTATAATTGAATGGGGATGTTCGTAATTGTTGGTATTGCTTAAAAAAATTGGGGTTATCATAAATATTCTGTTGCATGTAAAACCTCCGATTTATTTTCAATAACGTTATGTTTTATTTGCGCATGTTTATTTTCCCACATAGTTAAAGAAAGAAATAGACTTAAAATATAATTTTTGGTAATATGTAGATAGAGGCATGTCTGCTTTATCAAAACCAACTTTTTACGTTAGTGAAAAGTTGGTTTTTTTTTTGAAATGATGAATTACATGATAAGGAGTTGAAGTTTTGTCAAATTATTTAGTGATAAAAACTACATTATGTATATACATTCTTACTACTTTAGTTCATCTATTTTTACTGACATTTTCTAATGGGCGAAGCTTGATTGGGCTTACAATGATAATTCCACTCCTCTCCGTTTTTCTTATGCAAAAAATAGGCGCAAGCCTACCTATTGTTTATTCCTTTGCTTTTAAAAAGCCAAAATGGAATTGGTTATTAGCAAGCATTGTAATGCCCATTCTCATGGGGGGCAGCATTCATTTATATTTCCTATATACAAATCGTGGGACATTTCTTGTAACGAGCATAGCTGATCTTTTTCCCTTAATACTCATTGGTCTTACTATTAGTACACTTTCAGCATTATTAGAGGAAATTGTCTGGCGTGGAAATTTTCATTTTTATTTGCGTCAGTATTACGGTTTGTGGCAAACCGCTTGCATAACAGGTGCCATATGGTCTTTATGGCATTTACCAATTGCACTATTTTATAAATCTTATAATATGCCATTTTTAGGGGTAATTATTTTTTTGTTACTGCTATATGGGATATCGTTAATACTTTCATTGTTCCGAGAATATGGACAATCTATTATGCCAGTCGCTATATTACATGGAATGATGAATGTGTTTTTTTTAAGTGATGGGTACCAAATGTCGGTTTCATTGGATGTCCAAGAAGGTGTAAAAGGAGCTATAATCCTGCTTCTATCCGTCTGCTTTTTCTTGTCTCGCCACATTTTTGTAACATACACCATTAAAAGAAGGATTTTACAGTAGAAAGTGGACACTTAATATAACGGTTTACGTTCTTTTATAAAGAGGCATTCACAGCTTCTACCAAAAAAGGATGTTGGAGGTCGTTATGTTGGAAACAGAAAAAATTTTAAGTATGAGTGGGAATTCGCTATCTGGCGCCTTTATTTTATTGTTAATCGCCATTTTCCCATTTGGACTAGCAGTAAAATCGTCTGGACAGACGTTTAAAAGGCTTGGTCTTATCCTTACATATTCCGCCTTTGTTTTGCAATTATGCTATTTTATTTTAAGGTGGATTGCAGTCAAGCATGCGCCTGTAAGTAATATGTATGAGTTTATGACGTTTTTTGGCATTATGTTAACGGCTAGTTTTCTTATCATACATTTTTTGTATAAGCAAATTGTCGTAGGGTTATTTGCTATACCTGTAGTACTTATCATTCTCGGCTATGGAAGCGTTTTTACAAATGAGGTGACACCGCTAGTCCCTTCATTACAAAGTAATTGGTTAACAATTCATGTGATGACAGTTGCCTTTTCAAGTGCTATTTTATCTATCTCATTTGCCACGGGAATAATTTATTTACTAAAAACATTGGATGTTCAAAAGCGATCCCTTAGTACGATTTCGTTAGAATTTGTCATGTACTGTTTGCTTGTTGTCATCGGCTTTAGTGGCGTATCGACTGCATTTAATATAATAAAGAATGACGTACATCTTCAATTTGAAAATGCACAAGGCAAGGAAGAAAAGGTTATTTATTCGATGACACCTCTTATTGTCAATAAAGGAGCATTAAAGGATAGTGGAGACTCTATTGGATTATTGAAAGTACCCCAGAATATAGATGCAAAAAAGTTAAATTCTATTATCTGGGCATTTATCGGGGGGACTATTTTATATGGACTCATACGAATCATCTTTAGAAAGCGAGTTATTGTTTTATTAAAGCCACTGTCAAAACGTGTACAGCCAGCATTAATGGACGAAATTTCATATAGAGCTGTTGTGATAGGTTTCCCATTATTTGCTTTAGGTGGCTTATTATTTGCAATGATCTGGGCACAAATTGCTTGGGGAAGATATTGGGGTTGGGACCCTAAAGAAGTATGGGCACTAATTACATTTTTATTTTATGCAGCTTTTTTACATTTACGTCTTTCCAAAGGATGGGAAGGGGAGAAAACTGCATGGTTATCTATCATCGGTTTTGGCATTATTGTTTTTAATCAAGTTTTCGTTAACTTAGTCATTGCGGGTCTCCATTCTTACGCTTAGAGAAATATTTACAAATGAAAAGAGACATCCATTAAGGATGTCTCTTGTAGTTTGAACTGTTAATTCTTGAAAAAGAATTAAAGTTTTACAACGTTTGTAGCTTGAGGGCCACGGTTACCTTCTTCAACGCCGAATTCTACTTTTTGTCCTTCTTCAAGTGTTTTGAAACCTTCAGATTGGATTGCAGAGAAGTGTACGAATACATCGTTTCCACCTTCTACTTCGATGAAGCCAAAACCTTTTTCTGCGTTAAACCATTTTACTGTACCTTGAGTCATTTAAAAAACCTCCAAAAATAAATTCAACAATCATATTCCTTCATTCTGTATAAATAAACACATAATCAGAAGATCCCAAAAACACGTTACTATTGAATACGTGGTTTCATTGTTTACGATGAAGTAATTTAATTATTACTTTCATTATATAACAGATTCATACATTTATCCAGCAAATGCCGTTTTTTAGTAAGAAAAAATTACATAATATTGTTTCTAAGTATAAGGATAAACCCATTTACTGAAAGAAAAGAGGTATAAAGAACCTATTTTGTTAATAAAAAACGATAAAATGAATGGATTTTAAACCTTTATCACATTATTAAATACTATGTAATTTTATGCGAAATTTAAGGTATCATAAATGACTCAGTCAATCCATGCTTTTTCCTTCGCAACAATTACCGCCTCTGCACGTGATTCCACTTGTAATCTGACAAAGAGTTTTGATAAATAATTTTCTACAGTACGCTGGGTAACGCCAATTGCAGAGGCGATGGCTTTATTTGTACAACCTTGTGCTACAAGCTGTAAAATTTCTTGTTCTTTATGACTTAGTAACACTTCCTGTTTTGCATTAGAACGATTCGAGTGTTGTTTGACAAAGTCCAAAAAATCAGAGGATAATAAAATCTCGCCGCGTAAAGTAGCTTGAATTGTTTGAATGACTTGTTCTTTTGTAGCAAGCTTTGATAATAGACCGTCCACTTTTTTTTCAATGAGTAGCTCGTAATAATCGGATAATTCGTAGCCTGTATAAAGGATAATGAGAGCTTCAGGCTGTTTTTTCTTAATCATTTCAGCAAGTTGAATTCCGTTTATTGGTTTCATATTAATATCAATTAAAAAGAGCTGAAATGATTGAGCCTCCATTCGGCAAGCGACATTAGCACTTTCTTGCTCTGTTTCAATATGAACGTTTTCCAAGTCTTGTAATAATGTTTTCGTTCCGTCTAATACGACAGGATGATCATCTACAATCAATATTTCAATCATTTTTTATGGTTCCTCACATTCCTCTTGAATTTGAATAAAGACATGCATGCCATCATTTGGTTTGGAGGTAATGGTCATTTCTCCGTTAAACGCTCGAACACGTTCGCGAATCCCATTAATGCCCATAGAAGCGGATGATTGCATTAAATCTTCAATATTACAGCCGATTCCATTATCGTCGTATTGGAGAACAAAACCATTATTTATCGCAAATAGTTTAAGTGAAACTTTTGATGCATCAGCGTGTTTAATCGCATTATTAAGCAGTTCTTGAACTAGCCGATAAACGACTAAATGTAAAGTTGCATCTTGAAACTGAACACGGTCAATTTGAGTATTCAATAGAAAGTTAGCACGAATTTTTACTTTTTGGACAAGTTTTTTTAAAGCCATTTCTAAACCAAACGTATCGAGTAATGGTGGGCTTAGATTTTCACAATACTCACGTAAATCTTTCGTGGCATTAATAAGCTGCTCTCGAATGTTTAAAACTTTTTTTTCTTCGATAATAGGGGAGCTTGCGATAACATCTAATTCCCTCGCTAAATGAAGCTGCTCCTGTAAAATAGTGTCATGTAACTCTTGGGCAAGGATACTTTTTTCTTTTTCAATAATATTCCATAATAATTTATCGAGCCAAGGAAGTTGGGTGTTATTTGTGTCTTTCATGTGTTGAATATCGCGTACTAAATCTTCGATATGCTTTAAATTGTCGATAAACATAGAGACATATAAAGCAAGTAACTCCAACCAAAGTAGCTCTTCTTTTTGTAGAGTGTGTCTTATCCGAATAAGAATCTTTTCATCCACTGTATCATGGATAAGGAGTTGTGTCATTTGGTTCTCAATTTGGATGCCACCTTGTGGAAATTGAACATCTTCGGTTATTGTTTCAAGGGTAAATGCTGTCGTACCAAGTTTCTCGGTAATTTCACTTTTAAGCTTATTAAGTAATTCCTGTTGATTTTTTGCATTACCAATCCGATTAACTGCAGCATATAAATTATGTACATAATCACCAGAAGACGAAAATATAATTTTTCGATGTTTAAAATCAAGTTGCTCTTTTATATAGAAGCTTGTAATAAAGCCTACGAAAAGCACGAAAAATACAACAATTAACATTGCAATTGTAAGCTGTGAAAATAGCAATATTGCTAAGACTGTCGTTATGATTAGTGAACTAAAAAAGGCAAGGGATGAATAGTAGCGAAATCGTGATAATTGGTACTCAATATCAAACAATCGTTCATTTAACTGAATGAATATAAAAGAAAAAGGAATAAACAAAATAAATAAAACACTTATTTCGGGCTGTATGATTGTATTATTACCTAAAATCTCAGGTACAACAAATAATAGTAAAAAAGGCAAAAATGGAATAATACACGAGATGGCAATTAATCGTATTTTTGCTAACCGTGTTCGTAAATAACTAGTGAGCAATATAAAAGTAGCGTATAGAATTAGTAACGCAAATAAACTGAGTGTAATATTAGGTGTGATATTACTAAAATGTGGCACAAATAATTCAATGACGTAACAAGAAGGTATGATGACTAACGGAATAAAATAGAGCCACTTTGTATCAAAATATGACCATTTAATATGTAAATAGCGAAAATATTGTTGTAAAAAATGAATGATTAATACTAAACATAAAACGATACAAATACCATTTACGATCATACCAATTCCATTCCCTCGACTTGAAGCACCTGTGCTCGTATAAGCTAAAGAACATGTTAAAAGAAATAGCATAAGTAACTTGGTGATGAAATTGTCTTTATTATGCTGCCATAAGTAGAACGCAACACCAAAACAAAGCATGAAATAAAACATCGGAAAAACTATATGCGTATAAAACTCTTCAGGAAGCTCTCGATGCAATACTTTAATTGTATGTACTGTGCCGTCTAATTTTAAAATCGACAGTTCATTTGCGCTAGGAATATATGTATCTTGTTGGAAAGATTTAAAACCTTTCGCAGATTGTTGATCGATGCTCAGGATAATGTCTCCTCGTTCAATATTTTGTTGTTGAGCCCAACTTGTATAATAAGGATCAATTATGACAGGTAGCTCATTGGACGTATCGACTGAAATGTTAATAAAAGGGGCACGGATGGCAACAACAAGTACATAAATGCCAATAAGTAAGTAGGTTATAAAAATACTAGAAGTTAATTTGTGCATAGTATATCCTCTTTATTTTTCATAATCATTATGAAAATGCCTCGTTTCATCAATAAGTATCAACTATATTATCCCTAATTTTTGGGTTTTTTGGAATACCGAAAGAAGACGTTTCGGAAAACCACTAACATTTTTTCGGAATAACGAAATAGTATTTTCGGTAAAAGCTGTGATAATGTGAATCTAGCTTGTGTGAAGGAAAGGGGAGCCTACATGAAAAGATGTGTGCTAACACTAATCCTATTATTCTTAGTCGCCATCTCAGTGTATCCGATAACAACAATGGCTAAAACTATTGTTGAAACGCCAGTTGAAGTGGATATTTGTATTATTGGAAGTGACAATCATTTTGTTTATAAAATTCCTAAACAGCTACATAACAATACGCCATATAATGAGATGAAAAATGATATCGAAGCCTCTTTAGCAAATCATTGGAAAGTGGAAGGTGCACATTTTGAAACGAATCAAAAGGATGTTGCCTATACATTTTTTATCGGAGATTTGTTTCAAGAAAAACAAGATGGTCAATTGAAATTGTCAATACCCTATCGCACGTTAGTTGGCATGTTTAGTGAAGATGAGTCTATTCAATTGCGTATTATGGCAAGTAAATTAACAAATTGGCAAATCAATGCTAAAGAATGGTCAACATTTGGATTTGTCCAACCACTAACATATTTGAGTGAACGTGAATACATCTATAATGGTGCAGTGAATGAACTGTTACAGCAACGCGTTGCCCATTTCGATGGGGCAATTGAAAAACAACAAATGATTTTACGCAGTATTATGTATTTTAGCTTTATTATCGTGCAAATTTTTGCCTGCTTGATTTTATCTAGACGTTTGAAAAAACGAATTCTTCAGCATCCAGAAAATATGCATCAATTTAGAAAACTAAACTACTTATATCAACTCATACCGTTGTTAATTGTTATTGCTCAAATTACTTTCTTAGTGATGTCTGGATTACTGACTGCATTTGGACTCTTTTTTAGCCCTGGTATTGATTTGTTATTTATTGTTGGTCCTATCCTTGTATCAATTATCCTGTTACCGATGTTTTTCGTTGCTACAGAAAATGAAATTTCTAGAGAATTACACGATAAAACATTGGGTTCAGACATGTAATTAGTTTGTTAAAGAGAAGTAGAAAAAAATAGCAGATTTTAATGTTGGAGTTAAAATGTCGTTTCTTTTTATTTGAGCGTTCATTTACTACCGTTAGATGGTATAATGTTCAACAGCATATTTGAAGGAGCTGGTGACAAATTGACGCATCCAGAAACTGCGTATTTAAACTTACTACAACATATATTAGAAAATGGAGTTAAAAGGGACGACCGTACTGGAACAGGCACATATAGTGTCTTTGGCTATCAAATGCGCTTTGATTTAAGTAAAGGATTTCCACTATTAACGACAAAGCGTGTTCCATTTAAACTTGTAGCAAGCGAGCTTCTTTGGTTTATTAAAGGCGATACAAATATTCGCTATTTATTACAAAACAATAATCATATTTGGGACGAATGGGCATTTAAAAAATGGGTAGAATCCGATGAATATAGCGGTCCTGATATGACTGATTTCGGCAGACGTTGTCTAATGGATGAAGCGTTCAATGCGTTATATCAAGCAGAGTTGACATCGTTTTGTGACCGCATTGTACAGGATGATGATTTTGCGAAAAAATACGGAGATCTTGGCAATGTTTATGGCAAGCAATGGCGTAATTGGACAACATCAAATGGGGAAAGTATTGATCAATTACAAGATGTCATTCACCAAATTAAACATAATCCAGATTCACGACGTATTATTGTGAATGCTTGGAATCCTGAAGATGTCATTAATGCAGGTGCAAAGGGGAGTAAAGCTGCTTTGCCACCATGTCATGTCATGTTCCAATTTTATGTAGCAAACGGGAAGTTAAGCTGTCAATTAATGCAAAGAAGTCTTGATACATTGCTTGGTTGTCCATTCAATATTGCTTCCTACGCATTATTAACACATTTAATTGCCCATGAATGTGGGCTTGAAGTTGGCGAATTTATTCATAGTATCGGCGATGCGCATATTTACGCAAATCACATAGAGCAAGTGAAAGAACAGCTCTCACGTGAGCCACGGGAACTACCAACCTTGAAAATAAACTCAAATAAAACGTCAATATTCGAAATAGAACTTGAGGATCTTTCCATCGAGGGCTACAATCCACATCCAGCAATTAAAGCACCAATTGCGGTTTAATAGAAGAAAGCAGCAACCAAAATGGTTGCTGCTTTTTTGAATAGTCGAATAAAATCGATCCATCTATTGAAAGAAATAGGAAAGAAGTCGGATGGTTAAGTAATGGTTCGTCTATTATAGTGTTAATGGTATTAATAGGAATATTTTCTAATTAAATGTTTAGGGGTGGCTGTGTTGATAGAAAAAGTAATGCTTCAAACGACAAACAAAGCAAAAGTTCGTCGGTTGAGGAAAAATATACAAGAACCAGCATCGTTGGAAAAAGAACAGCAGACTCAACACGATAGCTTAAACATTTCAACAACTTTAACACAAGAACAATTAGTGAAAATGATGCAAATAGTTGAAGAAATACGGCTGAATGGCTATAAATAGCTTGAAATGTAAGCGCCTTCCATGATTGAAATAACGCTCATAATCTTAACCATGTTTCGAGTAATCATAAATGACTTCTCCAGTTTTATCATAAAAAGTAAACATTGCTGGGAAAGTATCTTCTACATTTTCAGGTAGTTTAAATGTTTTCATAAATGGAGCGACTGTATCAACTTCAATTTCTTTTTCGAAATTCTTCCAGTTTGGTGTCAATTTGATTTTGGCAACATTACTGTCTAGTTCGTGTACATATAGTGTGCCATAGTTGCCTTTATTTGTTTTATGTTCTCGATAAGTTACTGTGAGATCTGTTGCTAAATAAATAAATTTAAGTTTACCATTCCAACCTTTATTAAAACGTGCATGACCATATTTACTATCGTTAATTTTCAATTGTACTAGCCACATATTGGTTTCTTCTATTCGTTCAAAATGCATTATTTGTATGCTACTATCGATAAAATCCTCTATAAAATCTTTCACTGTCGTTTCGGATGATTTTAGATGATAGTCGTTATAATAAGCATTTCCGTAAATGAAAAGTCCTAATAATAGTAATGGTGAAAATGAGCATATTACGATTAACAATAATTTGATTTTCATACTAAATATCCTCCTTTTTTATAGAAAATCCTTTTACTGATTTTTTTTATAATTTATCATTTAAGTATGAAAAAAAACAAGGAGGAAACCAATATAAAAAAATTATTTTTTATCTTTATTATGATTATTTTCATAGGATTTAATTTGGGAGAAATTCAAGTGAAAGCAGCTTCTAATTTAAATGCAGAGCAAATAGAACATCTTGAGTCTCTTGGTTTTACTCAAGAAGAAATATTAAACATGCTCCCAGAAGAAATAAATAAAAATTTAGAAATAGATGGAGAAGTTGTTGCAACTAGTACAAAATTTTTAAAAGTGATAGAAAATGATATTTTTAATGAGGAAGATTTAATCAATTTAATTATCGAACTTGATGAGGAGACTTATTTTAAGGAAGTTCAATTACAAGAAGAGAAAGAAAATAGGGGCTTTTTTTCTAATAAATCTATTGTAAAAAGGAATACGCTACATAAAAAAGATATTGATAAAAGTACAACTTCATATAAAACAGTTACAACAACTATAGTTGCTTTAGAAGCAAAGAAAAAATATCGAGTAAAAACAGCTATTACATGGCATATTATGCCGAAAAATAGGAAAATAGATGTGATAGGGACAAGTATTAACAGTGCCTTCTGGTCTCCTACTCCTGGTTCACAATATGGACAGCAAAGTTGGTCTGTAAGACATTCATGTAATAAAACGAAACATTTAGTAAAAACTTATTCTAGCAGTAGTAATTCTTGGACAAAAGGTCCAACTGGTTATCCTTTAAGTATTGATTTACCTGATGATATTATGAAATCTTATGCATGTCATAGTGAAAAAGTGTTAACTTTATCTGCATTTTCATATTTTACAGTAGATAGATTAACTTCTGCAATTCCAACTCAAATAGATGCATTTGGTAAATATTTGCACTAAGAATCCGTTTGGCAAATTTCTCCTTCTATTAACTTTACCTCTTGGTCATTTGGAGTTTCAGCTAGTCAGTCCAGTAAATTTACAGAAGCTACGACACATGCAAAAGTAATATTTTAATAAAAGCCTTCCCTAGGCGAGTATAGAGACTCAACTTAATTAACGCTATAAATCCAAGCACCTTCTAAGCTATAATGGCTAAGGAGGTGTTTTTAAATGAACGTATTTTTTATTGAAACGATTTCAGGGATGGAACTTTTACATATAGTGTCACATGATGTGGCTGGTATACTCGCTGCAGCTCAAGGGGAGAGCGTGACGTTTCCTGTTGGCCATTTTAAATATGAATTTCATAACTTAGATTTTTATGAAGAAAATGGGCAAATCCAACAAGAGCTCGTTATTTATGTGTCAAAAATATAAGAGGGGTAGTTAGATTTCTCAACATGTATTGTGTTCAGTAAGAATGAACAGGTTATGATAAGAGCAAAATACTTGTGATTATCTCAACCTGTAACTATAATAGTTACAACAGGTGGTGATTCATATGGTGAATAGTCGATTCTCGGTCGCTATCCATATACTTTCGCTCATTGCTACAACATCTGATAAAAGTCAGCTAACATCTGATTATATTGCTGGTAGTGTCAATACCAATCCAGTAGTCGTGCGACGAATGATCGGTGTATTAAAAAGAGCTGGTTTGTTAACATCGCAGTCAGGAATTGCAGGCTATGGGCTCGTTTTTGAACCAAAAGATTTGTCGTTATTAACTATTTATCGTGCAATTGATGGTCCTGAACAACTATTTGCAATTCATGATGAGCCAAACCCAGCATGTGCGGTTGGTCGAAAAATTCAGCATACGTTAGAAGCCGTTTATATAGATGTTTGGCATGCAATGGAAAAACAGTTACAAGCACAAACGTTACAAGATGTGCTAGATCAACTTCGTTAATGTAAAACGAGGTCGGTCTTACTGTGATTAACCTGTAACTAAAATGGTTACAATAGAATTGAGGAGGAATTTAAAATGAAAATAGGGGTAATTGGAGCAACAGGGAAAGCAGGACAAAAAATAGTAGAGGAAGCATTACAACGTGGCCACGTTGTAACTGCTATTGTTCGTTCAGCTTCCAAAGTAAAAGAAGATATTAAAGTGATTGAAAAAGATGTATTGAATTTAACACAACAGGACGTTCAAGACTTTGATGTAGTTGTGAATGCTTTTGGGGCACCTTTCGGACAAGAGGCATTGCATGTGAAAGTTGGTCGTCATTTAATTAATATTTTTAATGGCATTACAACAAAACTATTTGTTGTCGGTGGGGCAGGAAGCTTATTTGTTGATCCAGAGAAAACTATTCGAGTTATGGATACACCAGATTTTCCGGAAATGTTCTTTGCAACTGCAAAAAATCAAGGTGAAAATTTAACTGATTTACAAGCATCCAGTATTACTTGGACATTTTTAAGTCCGTCTGCGATGTTTGATCCTGAAGGACCACGTACAGGTAGCTACACTACTGGGAACGATCATCTATTAGTAAATGCATCGGGTGAAAGTTATGTCAGCTACAGTGATTTCGCTATTGCTGTATTAGATGAAATTGAAAATCCGCAAAATATTAATAAACGTTTTACTGTTTCTTCAACGAAATAATAATGCTACCGAGCGTACGAATTGCGCTCGGTTTTTGTTGATTATCGTCAAAATTAAAAAAAAACTTTTGCATTATGGCGAACTGACTGTTTACAAGACGGCATTTATTAGCTACTATCAGTGTGAGTATTACTTCAAAGGAGACGACAATAATGTCCACACAACGTATAGAAAAAGATTTTTTAGGTGAACGAGTATTACCAGGAGAAGCTTATTATGGGATTCAAACGCTTCGTGCAACAGAAAACTTCCCGATTACAGGTTACACAATTCATCCAGCACTTATTAAAGCAATGGGAATAGTTAAGAAAGCTGCTGCGCTAGGTAATATGGAAGTACACCTATTATCAACAGAAATTGGAGAGGCAATTGTCAAGGCTGCACAAGAAGTCATCGATGGTCAATGGGATGCAGAGTTTCTAGTAGACCCAATCCAAGGTGGTGCAGGCACTTCTATTAATATGAATGCAAATGAAGTTATTGCGAACCGTGCACTTGAAATTTTAGGTAAAGCAAAAGGCGACTATCAAACGATTAGCCCAAACAGTCATGTTAATATGTCACAATCAACAAATGATGCCTTCCCAACAGCTATTCATATTGCTGTTTTAAATTTGATAGATGAACTTCTTGTTACAATGGAAAACATGCAAGCTGTATTCCATCAAAAAGCAGAACAATTTGCACATGTCATTAAAATGGGACGTACGCATTTACAAGATGCAGTACCGATTCGTTTAGGACAAGAGTTTGAAGCATATTGTCGTGTAATTAACCGTGATATTGTCCGTATTCGACAAACACGTCCAAATTTATATGATGTAAACATGGGGGCAACTGCTGTTGGTACAGGGTTAAATGCTTTCCCAGATTATATAAAATCAGTAGACGAACATCTTGCTGAAATTTCTGGCTTGCCATTAAAAGGTGCTACACATTTAGTAGATGCTACACAAAATACAGATGCATATACTGAAGTGTCAGGTGCACTTAAAATTTGTATGATTAATATGTCTAAAATCGCTAATGATTTACGATTGATGGCATCTGGTCCACGTGCAGGTTTAGGTGAAATTATATTACCAGCACGCCAACCAGGATCATCTATTATGCCTGGTAAAGTAAACCCTGTTATGCCAGAAGTGCTTAACCAAGTAGCATTCCAAGTAATTGGTAATGACCATACGATTTCTTTAGCATCTGAAGCTGGTCAATTAGAGTTAAACGTTATGGAGCCTGTTCTTGTCTTTAACTTAATTCAATCTATAAGCATTATGAATAATGTTTTCCGTGCATTTACTGAAAACTGCTTAAAAGATATTGAAGCAAATGAAGAGCGCATGAAGGAATATGTAGAAAAAAGTGTTGGTGTCCTTACTGCAGTGAACCCACATATTGGCTATGAAGTAGCAGCACGTCTTGCACGTGAAGCGATTCTTTCAGGACGTTCGATTCGTGAGCTTTGTATTGAATCAGGTGTTTTAACAAAAGAACAATTAGATTTAATTTTAGATCCTTATGAAATGACACACCCAGGTATTGCTGGTTCTAGTATGATGAAATTAAAATAATATTGTACGTCCTTTGCTATATGTATAATATGTATAGCGTTGATAGAAGGCATCAGGAGTGAACTCTTGATGCCTTTTCTTATTGAAAGACATATTTTTAAATTTTTTTGAAAAAAGTCAGCGGAGTAAATTGTCCTCAGCTTTTTTTCATTTCTTAAATAAAAAGTAGGCGTTTTTCTGTGATTATTAGACTAAATCAACTATAATAATGGTATTATAGTAATATTATAGTTGGGGGAATTTAGTATGAGTTTGCGAAAAAAAAGCATTATCGGTTTTTCGGTATTAAATTTAATTATGATGGTTGTATTAATTATTGATTTGGCCAATTTAACATCTTTTGCTTGGCTTTCTACGATTTTAACAATCATTGGTATTTCGATTACTTTATCTTATATGTTCTATGTCAAATATAAAGTAATTCTACCAATTAACCAATTATCAAATGCCGCGAAAGCGATTACAATTGGGGAATTTGATTCAGTTACAATTGCTACAGATGACAAAAGTGAGATATCAGAGTTAGCTAAAGCCTTTCATGAGATGAAAGAACAACTTCGTACGATGACGCAAACAATTGCGAACAGCTCGACAGATTTATCTGCAAGTATTGAGGAACTTTCAGCAAGTACAAATGACATTACGATTGCTGTAAAAGAGGTAGACCATCAAATGGAGAAGACGTCAACTGGATTAAAACAAGCTGCACAATCTGCTAATAATAGTGCTATTGCGATGCAGCACACTGTAGACGGCATTGAACGTATTACAACTGCAACACAAGGTGTTTACGACCATGCTAAAGAAGCAAATGATATCGCAGGAAACGGAGCAGAAATATTGCATGTTGCGAAAAAACAAATGGAGTTTATATCTTCTTCCACAGATAAAACGAGTGGATTAATGCAACAGTTAACAAATAAAATGACAGATATTAAAGCAATGACAGAAATGATTACAACTATTAGCGATCAAACGAATTTACTAGCTTTAAATGCTGCAATCGAAGCTGCACGAGCTGGTGAACATGGCAAAGGCTTTGCGGTAGTTGCAGAGGAAGTTCGTCATTTAGCAGAGCAATCTAAACATTCAGCTACTCAAATTGTTGATCTTGTAGTAGGCATTGAAAGTGATACGAAACAAGTTGCTGTAGCTGTTGAGGAAGATTTAAAAAATGTCCAACAAGGTGTTTATGTTATTGATGAAGCAACAAAATCTTTTGGCAACATTTCAAATCATGTGAGCCAAATGACGAATCAACTCGAAGATATTTCGACTACTGCCAAACATTTATCGGGCAGTGCAAATGAGGTAGCCACATTAGTAACCAATATTGCTGGTGGTATGGATAAATTATCTCATTACACGGAAGCGGTGTTACAATCGATGGATGAGCAAACGGCATCTATGCAAGCAGTCAATCAAGTTTCACAGGAGTTAACGATTCAGGCGGATGACTTGCAAAAGGTTACAAATCGATTTCAAGTAGTTTAATGATTAGACGAGAAATTTTGCGTCAATAAATACTTCTTTAAAATAAAAATATAAGTTTTTTAATATAATTTTTTAGATGTTTCAAACACAGACATAGTAGGCTGTTTCACAAAAGTAATTTATTTTTGTGAAATAGTCTCTTTTTTTTACTTTTTATTCAGAAAACTTGTAAGTTGACAGACAAATAAAAATGTTGAATTTTTTAATATTGTTTCTTATAATAGACTAACTGTTACCTCTTCTAACACACTTCAACTATTGCAACCCGCATTCGCCGGGTCAACATGTCACTTCTATAACCTTCGCAAATCCCAGCGAATTCATAACTTATATGAAAAAACAAACTGTAAGTAAAACTAAATTGTAAGAAAATTGAAAGTCCATATTTTATCTAGAATCATTATAGAAAGATAATTCTGAATTTTTGAAAGAGAGAGATTGGATTGAAGCTATCACAAGTAGAACAAGAAAAATTACTCCTCCATGTGGCAGGAGAACTTGCGCTGAAAAGAAAAGCGCGTGGATTAAAGCTGAATTATCCAGAGGCTGTAGCACTTATAAGTAGTTACATTATGGAAGGTGCTCGAGATGGAAAAACCGTTGCTCAATTAATGAGTGATGCAAAACATGTTCTAACGGCAGAAGATGTTATGGAGGGTGTTGGCGACATGATTTCCGATGTACAAGTAGAGTGTACTTTCCCAGACGGAACAAAGCTTGTTACTGTACACCGTCCTATTCAGTAAAGGAGGAATTGATAATGATTCCTGGAGAAATCAGACCAAAAAATGATGTTATCGAAATTAATGTAGGTAGAGCAACAAAAAAAGTACTCGTTGCGAACACAGGAGATCGTCCGATTCAAGTAGGCTCCCATTTTCATTTTATCGAAGTCAATAGATTTCTAGAGTTCAATCGACAAGATGCCATCGGAATGCATCTTAACATTCCATCAGGTACAGCAGTTCGATTTGAACCTGGTGAAGAAAAGGAAGTAGAGCTTGTCGAGTTTGGGGGCAAACAACATGTTTTTGGATTAAATATGCTAACAGAAGGCTCTACTCATCATAAGGATGAAATATTAGATAAGGCAATTGAAGGTGGCTTTAAAGGAGCGGAAGACAAATGAAAGTAACACATGAAGCTTACGCGAAAATGTTTGGTCCAACAGTCGGAGATAAAGTTCGCTTGGCCGATACAGATTTGTGGATTGAAATCGAGAAGGACTATACAACATATGGAGATGAAGGCGTATTTGGTGGTGGTAAATCATTACGTGTCTCGATGGGACAAAACGGTAAGAATACGCGAAATGAAGGTGTGCTTGACACTGTTATAACGAATGTCATAATCATTGATTATACTGGAATTGTAAAAGCGGATATCGGTATAAAAGATGGACGTATTATAGGCATTGGTAAAGCAGGAAATCCGAATAGCATGGACGGGGTCGACCAAGATATGATCATTGGCGTTGGTACAGAGGTCTATGCAGGGGAAGGTCTAATTGCAACGGCTGGAGCAATTGACACACATATCCATTTTATTAGTCCAGATCAAGTAGAAACAGCATTATTAGCGGGAACAACAACGTTTATTGGTGGAGGTACAGGACCTGCAGCTGGTTCGAAAGCGACAAGCTTAACTGCTGGCGAATGGCATTTACATCGTATGTTACAAGCTGTTGAAGGTTTTCCAATAAATGTTGGTTTACTTGGGAAAGGGAGTGCATCTGATCCAGAGCCAATTATTGAGCAAGTTCGTGCGGGTGCGATTGGTATGAAAATACATGAAGACTGGGGAGCAACACCTGCTGCGTTAAACCAGAGCTTAATGGTTGCTGACGACTATGATATTCAAGTGGCATTACATTCAGATACTTTGAATGAGGCTGGATTTGTAGAAGATACGATTAATGCAATTGATGGTCGTGTAATTCACATTTTCCATACGGAAGGGGCGGGTGGTGGCCATGCCCCAGACCAATTAGTGATGGCATCATTACCGAATATATTGCCAGCATCTACTAATCCTACAAAACCGTTTACAACAAATACGATTGATGAGCATTTAGATATGTTAATGGTTTGTCATCATTTAAAGCATGACGTACCAGAGGACGTGGCGTTTGCCGATTCTCGTATTCGACCAGAAACGATTGCTGCAGAAGATATTATGCAAGATTTAGGGATTTTAAGTATTATGTCCTCCGATTCACAAGCAATGGGTCGTGTTGGTGAAGTGACAATACGAACATTCCAAACGGCAGACAAAATGAAAAAACAACGAGGTCCTTTACCGCAAGATGAAGGGAAAGATCACGATAATTATCGCGTTAAGCGTTATATGGCTAAGCTCAATATTAACCCAGCGATTGCGCATGGAATTAGCCATGAAGTAGGCTCATTGGAAGAAGGAAAGCTAGCGGATATCGTGCTTTGGGATCCAGCGTTCTTTGGCGTAAAAGCGGAAGTGGTCATAAAAAGTGGTATTGCAGTTTACGGTATTACAGGTGATCCGAATGCGTCCATTCCGACACCGCAGCCGATGAAAGGACGTCGGACGTTTGGCTTCTATGGACAAGGCCCTCAAAATTGTGGCATGACATTTTTACCGAGCATTGCTGTAGAAGAGGGTTTACCAGAAAAATTAGGTTTAAAACGTATGATAGGAACAGTGAAGAATTGCCGAAATATTAGTAAAGCTGATATGAAGCTTAATAGTGCTACACCGAAAATTGATGTGAATCCTGAAACATATGAAGTAAAAATTGATGGTGAGCTAGCTACATGTGAGCCAGTGGATGTATTGCCAATGGCACAACGATATTTCTTATTCTAAAAGAAAAATAGAGAGTGTGTAACAGTAACAGAGGAACAGTAAAAAATTCGATGACGAGGAGCAACATAAATGTTAATTGAAAAAATTATCGGCAATATTGCCAACGAAGAAGAGCATGCACATAAAGCGACTGAGTGGATTGAGCTTGAGTGGGAAGAATTAAGCAAACGTATTCTTCGAACAGAAACTGATAAAGGCACGGATATTGCTTTACGTTTAGAGGGTGACGAGCCATTACAATATGGTGACTTATTATTTGAGGATGATAGCCGTCGCATTGCGATTCGTACAAAGCTCGAACCAGTTATCGTCATTTCACCGAAAGATATGTATGAAATGGGGAAATCTGCATTTGAATTAGGCAATCGCCATACACCTTGCTTAATTGAACAGAATGAAATCATCGTACGAGCTGATCATACGATTAACCCATTATTAGATGAAATAGGAGTGAACTATGAAACGACAGAACGACGATTTAAACAACCGTTTAAATACCGCGGACACGCTCACTAATTTTTCGTTATTGCGTCTATTACAAATTCATGATTCTGCATTTCCAATAGGCTCGTATACCCATTCATATGGGATGGAAACGTATATTCAAGAAGATGTTATTCGCACAAAGGAACAATTAATAGATTATTGCCAAGCGTATATATTTCATAATTTAGTGCATGGTGACGCCTTAATTATTCAGGATGCGTTTCATGCAGCAAAAGTACACGATGTTGCTCGTCTAATAGAACTTGACGAACTTTGTGGGGCTATCAAGCTAGCTAAAGAATCGAGAGATGCTAGTGTCAACGTTGGCAAGCAATTTATACGAACAGTGGCACCACTTATGGACAGCCCCTTATTATTGCAATGGCAAGAAAAGATAGCTAAAGATAAGGTGCAAGGTCATTACGCTGTACTTTATGCAATTTATAGTGAAGCACTAGGTGCAGATGTCTATCATGCAGTGATGACATATATGTATGCCTCCATTAGCGGATTAGTACAAAATGCTGTACGCGCTGTGCCGTTTGGTCAAAATACAGGTGTACAAGCATTAAATAAACTGCTTGTCTCTATTGAGGAAGCAGCGGAAAAGGTCATGACATTAACGATAGATGACCTATCCAATAATGCTTTAAGTATTGAACTAGCATCGATGAAGCATGAATTTTTATTTTCAAGATTATTTATTTCATAGAAAGAGAGTGGATATAAATGACTCCAATTCGAATTGGTATCGGAGGCCCAGTTGGCTCTGGGAAAACATCTTTAGTAGATCAATTAACACGTGCAATGCATGAAAAATATAACGTGGCGGTAATCACGAATGATATATATACAAGGGAGGATGCCCAGTATTTAATTACTAATGGTGTTCTAGAAGAGGATCGTATTGTCGGAGTGGAAACAGGTGGTTGCCCGCATACAGCGATTCGCGAAGATGCATCGATGAATTTTTCTGCCATTGATGACTTGAACAAACGCTTTGAAGATTTAGATATTATTTTCATTGAAAGTGGTGGGGATAATTTATCGGCTACATTTAGTCCAGAACTTGTTCATGGCTATATTTATGTAATTGATGTTGCAGAGGGACAAGATATTCCTCGTAAAGGTGGACCTGCATTAACACGTTCGGATTTACTGTTAATTAATAAAACGTCCTTGGCACCTCATGTTGGTGTTGATCTTGAGATTATGGATCAGGATGTGAAAAAAATGCGTGCTGGACGACCATATATTTTTGCAGATGTACGTTCACAAACTAATGTCGATAAGGTCGTTGAATGGATTCAGCATCACATGTTACTTGAAGGCGCCGAAGCAGTTGACGTGAATGCTTAATCAAGGAAAAGTAAATCATTACGGTAAATTAGAGATGGCATTTGAGCTGAGAAGGGGCTTTACACGACTAGTTCATGTGTATCAGCAACCGCCATTAAAGGCAAGTAGAGAGTTATACACAGCGAATCAGTCAACTGCTACCGTTTTTATAATGGAATCTTCTGGTGGTATGGTAGCGGGTGATCGAAATGACATCTCGGTAAAACTTGCGCCTGAAAGCCAAGTGAAATTACAACAACAATCTGCTCTAAAAATTTATCCTTCTCACACAGGTGAGCAATGCATACAGGAAATTACGGTGGAATTAGCAGAAGGTGCACGATTAGAATGGCTACCTGAAGTAACTATTCCTTTTGAACGAGCGAAATTCCAAGTGAATACAACGATTCGTATGACAGAAAGCTCTACATTAATATGGGGTGAAATAATTGCCCCAGGTAGAGAAATGCGAGGAGAACTCTTTGATTATCAATCTTTCCAATCAAAATACAAAATATTTGTTGAGGAAGCGCTCATTGCATTTGATTCGTTCCTGTTTAAACCACAGGAAATGAACCTTTCTACAATTGGTTTGCTGGAGAAGGCACGTTATATCGGCTCTTTATGGATAGTGTCTCCAAAAGTTGAGCAGCTCAATATTCGAGATTTGCAGGAAATGATTCAACAAGAAAGCTTGATTCAGGCAAGTGTTACAAAACTAACAGATCATGCAATCCATTGTAGATGGCTTTCACAAGAGCAGCGAACACTTCACAAAGAAATCAATCGCATGTTTGAACATGTTGCATCACTGCTTTAAATTTCTGAGGTAAATGAAGGAGATAGAGAATTGAAAAAGTTTTCAGTAGTTATTTTATTATTCATACTTAGTCTTGCGGGCTGTAGTAATGTGTCTAGTCAAGGCGAGGGAAAACAGCCATCCGCTGCTTCCTCCTCAAAGGCTAATGAGCTTATTTATGCATCAGAATCCGAATTTGCGGGGTTAAATCCTATTTTAGAGGAAACGAATTTAGATGCATTACTTTTTAGAGGTCTTATGCGCTTTGATGAACATAATGCTCCAGTAAATGACATAGCAAAAAGCGTGGACATATCAGATGACCTGTTGACATATACGATTTTGATTCGTGATGACGTGACATTTCATGATGGACAAAGATTAACAGTAGACGATGTTATGTTTACTATTGATAGCATTCTTGATGATGCAAATGGGTCTTATTTAAAGTCTGATTTCATCCATGTCCAAGCGATGAAAAAAGTAAATGATACAACAATGACAATTCAATTGGATGAACCATTTACACCAATGTTAGATAAATTAACAGTGCCAATTTTGCCAAAGCATGTCTTTGAAGGACAAGACATGAGAACGGCTACGTTTAACCAAGAACCAATTGGTGCTGGCCCATACATGTTTGAAAAATGGGATAAAGGGACAAGTCTAACGCTTCAAGCGTACACTTCTTTCTTCGGAACAAAGGCATCTATAGAAAAAGTTATTTTTAAATTTATTCCAGATAGTAATGTTCGTGCATTGCAGCTGAAATCTGGCGAGGTAGATATTGCGTTACTGGATCCGAATCAGGTTGAAGAGCTTTCGAAAGTAGAACAATTAAAAATGTACGAAGTAGAATCAGCCGATTATCGTGGCGTGTTATTTAATATGAACTATCCCCTTTGGCAAGAAGTCGATGTTCGAAAAGCGATGAGCTATGCGACAGATCGAACAGGCATAGTTAAAGGCATCCTACATGGGTATGGGACAGAAGCTTATTCGCCACTTCAAAAGCATGCCTATGTAAACGAAAATATTGAACATTATACTTATGATGTAAAGAAAGCAAATGAATTGTTAGAAAAATCGGGATGGATATTAGCAGACGATGGGTTCCGCTACAAGGACGGTAATAAGCTTGCCTTTACCATTACGGCACCAATTACAGATTCTGTGCGTGTCAATATGGCGAATTATGTCGCTCAAGGCTATAAGGAAATTGGGGCAGAGGTAGAAGTAGCGGCACTTGATTGGAGCAATATCGTGATTGAAGAAACGGAAGCGTTTATGGTGGGATGGGGTAGCCCATATGATGCGGACCACCATACGTATAGTTTATTCTATTCGGGTGAATCGAGCGTAACAAGTGCGGGCTACAATTATGGAAGCTATGCCAATGCAAAAGTAGATGCTTTGCTTGAGGAAGGACGAACAACTGTCGATCCTGAAAAACGCAAGGAAGTCTATATGGCATTACAAGAGGAGCTAGCAGAAGATCCACCGTTCGCTTATTTTGCCTATGTTGATGCTGTTTATGGCATTAATAAAAATATTAGTGGTGTGAAAGAGCGTATTTTAGGTCATCACGGTGCTGGCTTCTTATGGAATGTCGAGGAGTGGAAATGGAATGATCGCTAAGTGGATCGGGAAGCGAGTGATAATGGGGACAATTGTCCTCATTATCGTGAGCTTCCTCTCTTTTTTCATTATGCATGCTGCACCTGGCAATCCTGCTGCTGCTTATTATGGAGGCAATGCTCAAACATTAACAGTAGCTGAGCAACAACGAATTGAAAAAGCGTTTGGCTTAGATAGGCCAGTGCTTCTACAATATGGTACTTGGTTAGGCGAAGCGGTAAAAGGAAATTTAGGCTATTCTGCCAAAGAGGGAAGACCCGTCATAGCGATTTTATTAGAAAGGTTACCTAACACATTACAGCTAGTGGCGCTCACATTATTTGTCGTTACAATTGTCTCTACTTGGCTAGGTTTACGGGCAGGAATGAAGGAAGGTTCTTTATTGGATAGAGGATTATCCATCTTTAGTATAGCAAGCTCTGCGATTCCTCCTTTTTGGCTAGGTATTGTCTGTATAATAATTTTTTCGGTACAGCTTGGTTGGTTTCCTTCTTCAGGTATGAATGATGTGCGTGGTAATGGAGGTTGGCTTGATCGTTTAAACCATATGGTGCTTCCGCTAATTGTTTTAGTAATTTCTCATGTGGGCATATTCGCACGCTTTTTACAGGACAGTGTTAAGGCAGAGAATCGTAGTTATTATGTACAAGTTGCGCGTGCAAATGGCGTTCCAGACCGACAAATAAGAAATCTCATACTACGGAATTCTGTTATTCCGTATATCAATTATATTGGTGTGACGATTCCTTCATTCTTTGGTGGTTCCATAGTAGTTGAAACACTTTTTGGCTGGTCAGGATTAGGCTCATTGCTTGTGAAATCCGTTATGGTTAAGGATTTTCCTGTACTTATGGGAGCCATTCTGATTATTGGTGTTGTGGTGGTCATTTGCTTATTTGTAATCGACGTTTTAATGATTTGCATCAACCCAAGATTGAGAAGAGGAAAATTAGTATGAGAAAACAACGGAAGATGCCACTCGTTTGGCTTGCGCTTCTTTGCATTATATTAGGAACTACCATCTTCTCCTCACTGTTGGCACCTTTTGAGCCAAATGCAATGGATATGAATCATATTTATGAAGCACCGAATCTTACACATATACTTGGTACAGATCAGCTAGGCAGAGATGTTTTATCACGGATACTTGTTGGGGGGAAAGTTACGCTTTTCATCGCCATAGTGTCAGTCGTAATTTCAAGCATTATAGGTATTATCTACGGTGGTATTAGCGGTTTTGTTGGTGGTGCCATTGATGTCGTTATGATGCGCATTTTGGAGGCCTTTTTAACGATTCCATCCTTAGTAATTGTACTTGCCCTGCAAGCAATTATGCAAGGAAGTGTTTGGCGAATGGCTATGATTATAGGTTTCACAGGTTGGTTTGTTACAGCTCGAATCGTTCGCTCTGAGTTTATTCGCTTAAAGGAAATGGAATTTGTCCAAATGGCTACAATGTTTCGTACCCCATTATGGAAAATATTATTTGGTCATTTATTACGAAATAGTGTGCCTGCTATCTTTGTCGTGACAATATTTAACTTCGCAGGTGCGATTTTTACGGAAGTGTCTTTAAGCTTTTTAGGCATCGGTGTGCCGCCAGCAATCCCGTCATGGGGAACGATGCTGTACACAGCGCAAAATGATTTACTTGTTGGGGCTTGGTGGATCGGTCTTTTTCCTGGAATACTGATTTTTGTGACGATATTATGTGTACAAGCGATCGGGAGCACTTTCAAACAAGGAGGAGAACGATCCCATGTTTAGTATCGATAATCTAACTGTTCAAGTGAACGATAAAAACCTCATCCACAATATTTCGTTAACTGTCCCGAAAGGCGAGATTACCGCAGTTATCGGTGAAAGTGGCAGTGGGAAAAGCACAACAATATCAGCTATTTTAGGGATGCTCCCGCCGCAAGCTGAGGCAATGGGTGCAGTTTTCTTTAATGAAGAAAATATGATAACGATGTCAAAAAAAGATAGGTTGTTATTAAGGTCAAAGCATATTTTCACGATTTTTCAAGATGCCACAAATAGCTTTTCACCTACGCAAAAAATGAAACAACAATTGTATATGTTTACTGCCTTACGAGTGGGTGATGACAAAGAGAGGTTTCTCTCTAAAATGACCGCTATATTAAAGGAGTTAAACTTATCAGTAGATATATTAGAAAGCTATCCATTTGAGTTGTCAGGTGGTATGCTACAACGCTGTATGTTAGCTTGTGCATTGTATAATGAGCCAGACATATTAATAGCAGATGAACCAACTTCTGCACTAGATATGCTGCATCAACAACACTTTATAACATTATTAAAAAAACTTCATGCGCAGCTAGGGACAACTATTATACTGGTTACTCATGATTTAGGGGTTGCTGTTTCACTAGCGAATAACATAGTAGTGATGAAAGATGGAGAAATCGTTGAGAAGGGGCAAGCGACAGAAATTTTTGAGCAGCCTAAACATCCGTATACGCAACGGCTTGTCGCAAATCACTTTTAGGAGGCGTATATGTATTGCTTCAGGTTGAAAATATAAGTAAAAGCTTTCGAGCAGGTCAGCAAGTATTAGCAAATATAAATCTTTCTGTAGGAGAAGGTGAAATCGTCGGTCTAGTTGGAGAGAGTGGCAGCGGTAAAAGTACTTTAGCGAAAGTCATTATGCAGCTAGAGTCAGCTAATAAAGGGACCGTCCATTTTCAACAACAACACATCACTAAGAAAAATCGAAAGTCCTTTTATGAAAATTGCCAAATTATATTCCAAAATGCAAGTAATGCTCTAAACCCTATGTGGACAGTCAAGCAACTATTAAGAGAGCCATTGCAACATCAAAAAGTGGTGACGGACAGCTATTTACAAACGATGCTTGCGAAAGTTAAGTTATCAAACGATGTTTTATATGCTTTGCCCTCTGAACTTAGTGGTGGTGAGAAGCAAAGAGTAAATTTATTACGCTCAATTCTTGTAGAACCGAAATTGATAGTGTGCGATGAAATTGTTTCAAGCTTAGATCGTTTAATTCAGCGAGAAATTATTGATTTATTAATGGCGTTGAATAAAGAAAGAAACATGGCTATTTTATTTATTTCGCATGATTTAAAAGCTGTTTCTTATTTAAGTGAACGGATATATGTAATGAGAGCTGGAGAAATTGTCGATGAACAGCACAAGGAACAAGATGGATTTCATTTCACTGATAGCTATGCACAAAAGCTATTCCAAGCAATGGAAGGTGAATAATATTTCGTTTTTTCGCAGCAGAAAACAATTAGATACCGTTTTCTGTTGATTGACTTTAAAATTCCATTACTTTACAATATGATTTAATAGTATACTAGTGAGTTTACTATTTATCACAACAAAATAGCGTGTAGTAATAGGTGTAAATTGCGTGCAATTTACTGAAAAGGGAAGTCGGTGCGAGTCCGACACTGTCCCGCAACTGTAAATGTGAGCTTTCTTTTCGTATACCACTGTTAAATGACGGGAAGGGGAAAAGAAGCTGTGACCATAAGTCAGGAGACCTGCCTGTTACGAGTACACACCATAACCCTACGAGGAATCAAATTTTAAGCAGGAATGGTGATATGCTACAAACGCTGTCATGTTAAGGTTTTAGGGTATATATATAACGTAATTTAGGGTAGTGGTGTATTACAGTCACTTTTCTATTTAACGCAGACACTTTCGTTTAGATTATAAAAATCTAAATGGAGGTGTTTTTTTGTGTTATTAAAATTTGCTATACAGGATTTTTTAGATGAAAAAGAACTGCAAAATTTAAGCAAACATACCTTGCAAAGTTATAAGTCCTTCTTTAGAGAATTCAAAAGATGGCTATATGAAAAAGAAATAGTTGATATAGATGATGTTAGTCCATCTATCATTAAGAGTTATCTCCTTTATTGTAAAAATAATCGTGGGAACTCTGCACCTACAATAAATACAAAACTAAAACATTTGAGAGCCTTTTTTAATCATTTACAAGATAATGAGTTTTTATTGAAAAATCCAATTATCAAAATAAGTAGGATGAAAGAAGATACTCAAATTGAAGTATTTACTGATGCCCATATTAGAAAGATGTTGGCGTATTACAGGAGAACAAAAGGAAAGGATAAACAATTTATAGCGTTTAGGAATAGTTGCATTATTACAACGTTACTCGGCACGGGAATACGCATTGGTGAATTATTAAATTTGCAGTGGTCGGATATTGATTCAGTAAACTACTTGATGACTATTTACGGTAAAAATCGTAGACAGGAAACTGTCCCACTTACATCAAAGGTGTTACAAGAGTTACTGGAATATAAACTCTTTTGTGAACGACACTTTGGTACATTATCAAATTATGTGTTTGTGAAGTATACCAATAATCAAATGACTTACGACTCAATTAAAAATATGTTTAAAAAGTTACAAGAAGTAATGAACTTTAGTGATGTTCGACTTTCTGCTCATACGTTTAGACATACTTTTAGTCACCGGTTTTTGATGTCGGGTGGAGATGTTTTTACTCTTCAAAAGATTTTAAGGCACAAAAATCTTAGTATGACTGAAAAGTACCTTGCGCTATGGGGAACTGCACTACACGAACAGAATGAGAAATACAATCCATTGAACGATTTTGACTTATAGACAAAAGAAAAAGCCGAGTGCGCTAACACTCGACCTTAACTTAATACGATTACACTAAAGTTTCTGACGCCCTAGTGTATTTATAACCTTACTTTAGCATTTTGCAAAAAAATGTTCAAGTCCGAGGGTTATTAAGTGCACCCATTTTTAGTGAAGTCCGACGAGGTGGCCCACTAATTCGTCGTAAATATAACCTGGTCAGAGCCGTCCGTCTCAACGCAAACTACGGAATATATCGCAGGTCAAGCCGTTTCCTGTTACGGTTGCGATGAATAGGTGAGCGCCACCATTAAGGGCGCGGACGGTTTATCGGCTAGTTACGGCTAGGGTAAGCATGTACAAGCGGATAATCGGCGTACAAATACGCTCAATTAAGGACTACCGCACGTCTAGGACGATAATTAGACGAGTACATACGGATAGAAATATCCCAATCTAACAGGAGCATACGAGAAACCTCGGACGTCACCATGACGCTGAAATATGCGGTTGTTACTTATTGTTGCTATTCGCGTATTTCTACGAGTATAGCGATAATAGGTAACCACTTTGCGCCGATTTCCTGGAGCAAGCAGCCATTCTGCTGAAAATGGGTGTGGTTGTCAAGCGTAAATATATTTTTTAGTACCTATCTTAAAATCTATTATAAATTGAAATATAATATAAAAAAGGAGGTAGTTTATATTCGAAGATTTTTTTTAATAGTAGTGTCGCTAGGTTTAATGTATTTTTTATTTATGGTTGTAGGTGCAGTGGATTTGAGTGGATCACATATTGAGACGATTAAAAGGATTTTAACTACTCCTGAAAACATTATATTATATTTAGTTGTAGTTTTCGCTTTTAGTGCAATTGCATATGGGCTAGCTAGGGAGTTAAGTTCTGGTTGGTTTAAAAAGAGAGGTTATAAGAATTACGAAACTCTAGGTTCTTCTTCTGGATTGCTATATGTAGTTTACATAATTGCACTTATAACTACTTCAACTAATAATTTAGGTCCAATGTTATTTGGTGGTATTCTTGCTCTTTGTTTAGGTGCGTTACAAGATGGTCAAAATAGTAAAGATTCAGAAGGGGAAGACTAATACATAATCGATGATAGTTACTAAACAACTGGTTTAAAGAGCAGCTAATTAGTTAGCGTGCTCTTTTTTAATGTTTTCTAATCACACGTTTTACCATCATTATTTCTATCAAAACTGTTATAAATCTGCGGTTGGATCGCTATTCGATCTAATAATCGCACCTTTGTCTCAGTTACTCACTACCACTTGTCGATAAAATCTTTAAGCGGGGCGAATATTAAACTAACGAAGTAGATTAGTTAAAGAAAGACATTTTCAAGTTAATGACGAATTGTTATAATAGAATATATTACCAAAAAAGGAATCTGTAATTGAGAAGTTGGAGGTGATTTTTTGAAGAAGATTATTATTGGACTATGTATAGTTGTAACTGGATTTATCCTCTTTATCGCACAAAATGAATTTAATGGGAATGATACTGTAAATAGTATTGAAGAAATGTTTTCTGGTGAAAATTTCGATGTTGCACAGGCGAGATTTACTGCACATTCTATGGGATTAAGCGAAAAAGTCCTTACAGTTAGAATTGAAAAAACACAATACAAAGAACAAGCAAAGGAATATTTTAGAGACAATTTAGATTCTCTTGGTATGGAAAGTTATGAAATTGAGGTAGTCCATGTTGATTCAATAACGGGTGCTTTAATTGAAGAAATGGATTAAAAAGCATCGTAAATAAAAAAAGACGACGGCCAATAGGCTATCGTCTTTTTTTGTCGTCCACTATTTCGATTAGCTCACTAATATCACAATTCAAAACGTGAAATTTCGGAAAAAGCTAATAGCCTGTAGTTGCTATATAGCTTATGATAGCCATACTCCGTTTTAGAACTAACTTTTGATACTTTTTAAAAAGTCGCGAATTTCGACGGCATGAGCTGCGAGTAAATATCCGCAACAACAAGCGATTAATAATTCTATAGCTTTACTGCGGTGCCCTAGCATCCAAGACGCGCCAGCAAACACGATGACCAATACGACGCCTTGATCGAACAAAGTCATAACTGTATCGTAAATTTTAAAAAACGTGCTTCTTCCGTCATTTGCATACGCAATTCCTGGCGTCAGTAATAACGGGATTGTTAAATAGGTAATTTTATGAATACTTTTTCGAGGTTTTACTTCCGGCACAATTTCCTTTGATTTTCGGACTACTAACGGACTAAAACTTTCTTTTAATTCCCAAGCAATTTCCACAGTTGCACCTCCGAATATTTTTTGCAAATACGGGTTAAAGTAAGAAAAAGCATAGCGAGGTGTTTTAGATGCTATTTGTGGTTGGTATGGGGCTCGGTGTTGGGGCATATGTAGTGCTACATCACGTAATTCCAGCTTTAATTAAATAAGTAGTATGCGCAAGCCTAAAGAGGTTTTGCGCCTTTTTTATTTTTTATCAACTAATTCGATTAACTCGCCAATACTTTCTAATTCTAATGCGTTACATATTTTCTCAATATGTTCGATCGATAAGCGATCCACATAACCACGGCAAAGATTACTTATTGCGTTTGGTCTAACGTTTGATAATGCGGCTAATTGTGTTTGTGTCATTTCACGCTCTTTTAGTATTTCAGCTAATTTAATTCTTACTTCTTTCATAATCATTCCGCCTTTCTTCGTCATTGTATGAACAATTATAACGCTTTATAACTTTTTAGTAAATAAGTGTTGACGTTATATCGCATATACGATATATTGATAATAACAAATAAAACATTTTGGGAGGTTTTAAGAATGAATCAAAATAGCCAACGTATTTTACTCGACGAGGATTATGTAGTCACAATGGTAACAACGCACCTATTTGAAGGGGTGCAGCTAATCGTCTGCGATGAAGAAGGCGAAGCAACGCTTATGATAAATGACGCAGATATAAACCTCAAATATACAGAGGAATTGGCGTCTATTCTTGCCAACTTAAACGACTACACAGCGGAGCATCTACTTATGGCACTAGCGCAAGTTGATCGTTTAGCTTCGTAATACGTAATTTCTAACCGGATACTACGGTATCGGTGGCTGATACAGGAATTTGATACGGTGAATTATACGGAGTTTGTACCGTATAAGCATATTGCAGACGTAAAGGCACGTCTTAATTCCACCAGTTAGCATGATTGGCGCATGTCTAACATATTGGTGAAGGCGACTGGAAACGTGAATGGACGGATTTCCGACACGTTTACATACATCATAAGCGTTTGCTGACGTTCGAGAATATACAGCATAGTTGCAGATTGGCGACGGGCGATTGAGGGAGAAGAAAAACCGAACGTTTTGGCGGACGTTCATCACGAAAGTAATAGCGTACTATATAGATGAAAAAACGGTCTTTGTTGCTGCTTAGACTAAAAGACTAGAGGCGGTTTCATTTGTCTCTAGTCTTTTTTAAATATTAATTTTCGGGATTTAACATCATAAATTTCATAACCAATTTCAAGTTTATGGTCTTTTGTAACGGTCATCTTACAATAGTAAGGAATTGAACTACCATAGGCATCTAGTTCAGGGATATCGAAAAAGTCATATTGTTCATTAGTTTCAATCATGTCAAAAGTTGCGGATGCACGGCGGCCGAATGACTCAACTTCGATCGTACAATCTCCGCTAATAACGTCATAATCTTTTTGAATAAAATATTTTAGACTTGGTAGGGTAAGAACTAACAACGTAACACCTACTAAAAAACCGAAAAGGGACTTAAATCCACCAAAGGATAGAAGTTCATTGTCTTGATACATAAAAATTAATAATATAGCTTGCGAGATAACAAGCAATAATCCCATTGAGAGTGTTATCCAATACACTTCTTCACTCACTTCCTATGTAACTGTTGAGTATTTTCTTGTAACAAATTTAAAGTTTGCCTCACATATCTTATCTTTTTTTTCATGCAAAGGTAAACAGGTGGATTATTCCACTAGATATATTCTTCACATCTTCTGATATAGAAAATAGGAAAGTGTGTTACCTTCATTTCGCCTTTATAAACGTGGCTAAAAACGGTTCTTAGTCGATACTCGACGTATTTATCATCGAAGGAATAGCGACGCTAAAATGAACGGAATTAGTTGCGAGTATTGTACGCTATTAGTTCGTAGGTATTTCGACTTATTTTACTTCAAAGTGTTAACTAAATATAAAATCACTCCACTGTGAAAAGTAAGGAGGTCGCAATATGCAAGTAATCGACTATCGCACAACCAAATTCATAATGATACCGCATTTTGAAATAAATTTACGCAAAAGTGTCGAAGTTGTCCCAAAATGGCACGTTTAAGTGTGCAGTATAAAGTAGAACGAAATTTTAGATAAGGTAATAACGTTTTTAATTTCACGGAGCTTTAGTTAATAGGGAAAATTATGAAATACTTGTCCGAAACTGAATTTTCATTCGGGTATATAAAGTAAGAGGCAATTATTTTTAGAAGTTGTCCCAAAAAGAAACGTTTTACGGTGTGTAATTAGTAGAGGCATTTCCGTCGATCAATCGGCGTTCACATATAACAAAACCAAAACAAACAAAAGGGAGAGATTTTATTATGACAAACACAACAAACTATCGAGGTAACAAAAACAGATGAGCAAAAAGCTTTAGAGGTACTTACGGCAATTAAAGGACTATCTGTATATAAAACATCAGGTTTTGAAAATCAAATTTATGATGAAAAAAGTAATGGGCTATTCGCAGCTAGTCTATACAAAGCATCGGATGTGGAGCAGACGGACCTAACTTTTTATGTAATCACTATCGTAGAAGGGTTGGGTGGAGATCAATTATTCTCGGGGATGTTGTTTGACAACCATGTTCTAGTTAACAACGAAGAAATGACGTACTATGATTTAATCGCAAAAGCAGACGCAGCTATGCATAAGTTCATCGGCAAATAACTGCACACATGCCCGTCTGATTGGGGGGCTCTTAATTCTCGATAAAGGAGACGATATTATGACGGAAATTAAAAAAGATATACAAAAGGCGTTACCGTACGATTACGATGGCGGTTGGGTAGCAGTTCAAAATGCTGTTTTAACCGTTTATACATTACACCCGGATTTTAAAGCAACGACGTTGTTAGTTTATGCGTATTTGTTAAAGAATTATAACATCGGGCGAAAGTATAGTTGGCCTTCTTTTGACGCGATGGAAATCGATTTAAATATAAGTCGGGGTACTATATCTGCAGCCACTCAAACACTATGTGATTTAGGCATGATTAATATTTTTAAGCGTGGTTCGCGTGGTAGCCATGCTTACACATTCAATGCGTTGATTGACGATGAAGTCGAGTTTATCACACGATTCCCGGATGCCGTTCCGAATTACGAGAAGAAGTTAGCCAAGGTTAGGCGTATCGAGGAGAAAAAAGTTGCTTATGATTCGCTGATTCCCTTGCGTGGTCAAGATATTGAATTGCCGCAGTCTAATTTTTAGAATAGGGCTATATCGTTTATTAGTATATATAAAGACTTATACGATAAAGACCGAGTGTATAAAGATTTAAAGATATTCCGCTATTTGCAAAAAGACGCAAATAGACGGGCTAGTAATATCGTTAATTATCTTATTGAATGCAAAGAAAAGAGAGATAGAGCAAAAGAAAGCTCGTAGTCTAATTTTTAGACTTAGAGAATTTAACCAAAGGGGAGTACAGGCAATGACTAAAACAATCGCAGCTAAACCACGACTAGCGGGTCGCGCATTAATTGAAATCGCAAAAGCTGACGGTATTACGATAACATACGAAAACGTTTATCCTGGCTCGATATTCACGCATAAAATACTCACAGCGTACCATCATGTCAAGACAAGCGAAGATATTCCGAAATCTAAAAGTCCGTCGATACTGGAGCGTTTTGCAAATGTAGATGATGTACGGCTAAAAACTGCGAAGGTTACAACGCTTGAAGGAATGGCGAGAGAGTTCGGGAAACTAGCGGAGCATTATGAACGTGAGAGCATCCGGTCGAATCCGCCTGTTAACGATAAGGCTTATGTAGAGCAAGCGGACTTCACAGTAACGGATTTATACAACGATTTAATGTCGGTAATCGAGTGGTCAATGCTGCGATATATGGCGTTAGTTTATACGTATGGATTCGATGCGTTGCCGTATTATTCTACTGTACTGGATTACTCGTATTACGTCCAAGAGCGTAAGAAGTTTCGTAGATGCAAGTACATGTTTTGTTTGAACATGTTCGCTATCGAAGAAGATAATATCCGTGACGCGAAATCAAAGCGAGTTGACAGCCGATTCTGCTGCGAGGCATGCCGTAAAGCCTCACACGATGCGAAGAAACGATTTATTAAAACCAGTTCGTACTTACCCGTCGAATATTATTCACCACTTTACAACGAGTCAATAGATGATCGTTATAGACTTCAAGAAGAAACACAGCCAGGATATGTAATCGAATCGGAGATAATGAAGAAGAAACCGATGTTTAAAGCACAGTTGAAAAACGAGGATTACAAGCATGGGAAAATGGTCAAATATAAAACGTTGGCCGAAGCCAGACAAGCCCAAATAATTGCAGGAAAAGTTGATAAAATAGCCATTTATCGCGATATTATCCGTCGGACAAACCCCTACATTAGTGAAGGGCAATAGCCCGCATTTATTTTTAGGGTGCTAGTAAGCAAATGATAGCAAAAGGAGGGAATCGACATGACAGGTGAGCAGTTACGAGATTTACGATTAGCTTTATCTATGTCACAGAGAAAGTTTGCTGAATTGGTAGGTGTAGGCGATACCACTATCGCAAGAATCGAGAATGGAACGCAAGAAATGAGTTTGATGACACGTGCGAAAATTGTTCGAAAAATTCAGCTTGATGAAGGTTTATTTATTTTTGCTGACAAATCTCGAAAATTAAATGAATTTATCCATAATTACACAATATCACGTTAATAGTCAAAAGTAAAGCGTTTTGGGAGATGAAAATAATGATTAATGAAATGATGCGTAAATGTCGTATTTGCAAAATAACTAAGCCCTTAACCGAATTTACTCGCCAGGCAACTGCGCCACAAGGACGACAGGCTCGGTGTAAATCATGTCGCAGCAAAGCCCGATACGAAAGTGGTGATTACTTACGCGAGCGCATCCGAAAACATGAGTATCGCCATAACGCGGCTAATCACTATACTGACGTGACTATACAAGAAGTATTAAACGCTACAAATTGCGCTTATTGTGACGTAGAAATGACACGAGGCATATGTGAATCGTCAGAAGCCACGGTCGATCATGTCTATCTTGGGCACAATATTGACCAAAACGTTGTTGTTTGTTGTCGTAGCTGCAACGCATCAAAAGGACGCATGCACGTATATGACTTTTATCAATCTAGCGAACAATTTACAGACAAGTTATGGCACGCGTTCGTAAGTAAATTTACTAGTCGTTTCTTAAAACGAGAGCCAAACGAACAAGAAATCGAAGCCTGGAAACAAGGCTTTAAAGAAGAATGCGAGGAGAGAAAACAATATGGAGCGTAAAAAATACACATCGAATTATCGAGGCGAAGGTAAGCGAACGAAACCTAGACGTGTTAAGAAACAGTTTAACAAGAATGGTATCCGAATCATTGGGGAACGACCATCACGACCAAAATTTATCAACGGTGAGGTGTTCTATTAATGCAGATTTACTACAGTAACGACAACAGAGAACATTGCGTTTATATCGACGAGGGTGAACGACAGCATCGGATATTCTTGCCGGAAGATGTGGCCACGCTCGATGCTCGATATTTTGCACAATCAGAGGCAGCTAATTACGTGATTCAACAACTATTAAAAGGCGGTGATTAGATGCGTTTTGCTTTACTATCAATCGTTAACTTGCATGGTGTACCGTTCATTTCATTATTAATTTACCAAACAGATGAACGGGGAATATCCGATTTAATCGGCGAAATTGCAAAGCCTTATGACGATGTAATCGACTTGATAGACGATTTATATGCGTATGAAATTAACGAATTGCAGACGGATAGCAAAGAGATATATCGCGACTTAATGAGCGTTCAGTATCCGGTGATTTATCGCAGAGAAGTCGAAGGCCCACGCGATCACGTTACTCGTAACGAGGAAATGTTAGTGGAAATATTCGAGTTGGACAAGCAAGACGAGCAGCCAGCGCCAGTTATTCCAAAATGGCGATTATGGTTCATAGACAAGTTAGAAAAAGTTATTCAAATACTAAAAACAAAGGGGATAAAAACACATGGCAATTAAAGTACAGGAATATCTACTATTACAAGAATTTAAAAGAGAAGGTGCTGAACGAGCGGCTAAACTCTTACAGTTCCAAAAAGATGCAGAAAGTGCACGCTCACGTTTAAGAGAATTACAGACACAGTATGAGCAAACGTTCACGGAAAGCGTTAAGCATGGGACGGATGCAACGGCTCAACTTGTTAAGATTGACGATGATATTGCGCTACAAAAAGAGGTTGTCACACGACGTGAGCGTGATTTAACGTTGGCTCACCAAGCAATGCCTGAAACTATAATTTCTTCCGTTGAAGTCATAGAGAAATACAAGCCCGAATATGCTGACGGAGTTCGAGCGGAGTTAGAGGACAAAGTTAACCCGAAATTACAGCTTGCTCGGGACCTTATTCTTTCATGTATTGATGATCATAAGGAGTACAGTAGCGCATATAACGATATTTACCGTGAAATAACTGACTTAGTGACTGCCAATCATCAAGCAGGAAAAACACGATATATCATGACGCAGATTCATCCGACAGACAGCGCGCAGGTTTTTGGTGCAACTGGAACTATTAGCGGAGTTCGTAAACTACTAGAGCAAGTGTCACAATACACATTCGGCAATAAGCCAAGAGATTACAAGTATATTGATGTAGTACCGACAACAACGGAGAAGGTGGGTAAATAATAATGAGTAAATATAATGAACATGTAGAAGCCTTATTAGCACAACAAGCGAAGGGGAAAAGTGTTAATTTCCGTATAGTAGAAGCTGGATTAAAACAGAAATTGCAGGAAGGTACAATCGAGCAGCAGGACGTAGTAATCGCAATGCAAGTCGCAAGAGCGCTCGGTTCAACAGAATCGAAAGTTTTATACACATACGTTAAACGAGCTGCGCAACAAGAGCAAACTGAATAACGCAATATTGACGCAAGGCATGACGTTTTAATGGACGTTGTGCTTTTTCTTTTTTCAAAAACGGAAGGAGAGACGGAAATGAAACTAGTTAAACGTAAGCAAGAAATAACGCAATTACTCGACGATAATGAAGTAATACTTGCTGCAGCTACGTTTGTAGTTGAAGTAGAGCGATTACACGGTAAAGTGCCGCAATTTAAGGTTAAACAAGCTAACGATTTAAAAGTACCACTATTAGCTATTGCAATGAGTGGTCGAATACAAGCAAATCACGCTAAGAAGCGATTAGAAGCGTTGAATGCAGCGATTGAATATGCCAACGGGGATAAGGTCGCACGCAAACGATACATTACGGCAAGCCAACAAGCCGACCGATTGGCTGAAATTGTAGCAAAGAGAGTTGATAGCATCTAATGGCTATAAATCTAACGGCTGTTTTCAGAATGAGGGATCAAGGGTCGTCCCGTATGCGTCGATTAACGCAGATGATGGACCAAATGAATCGAACGAGCCGTACTACAAGCGAAAGTATGTCGAGAGCACAATCAGCAACTACTCGTTTCGGAGGTGCCGTATCTTCAACGTCCAATCGTATAGGAGGATTTGCTACGAGAGTAACTTCATTGCGCGTAAGTGCCGATGGACTTAGTGCTTCATTACGCGGAATGCAGAGTTCGCTAGTTGGAATAGCTTCGGCATACTTAGGAGCTCAGGGAGCAGCTAAAGCATTTGACGCGACAATTGGCGCTGCAGCTAGGTATCAACAATCAGAAGTCGCGGTAAAGGCAATATTTAATGACGATGAAAAGTCCAATGCGTATATGAAGATGGTCGATAAAATGGCGATTGATTCCCCATTACTCAATTCTACCGAGATGTTAGCGTCCTCAAAGTCGTTAGTAGCAATGACTAAAAATGTAGGTGAATTGGGTAAGGCGTGGTCAATTATTGAGCGTTTAATGGTACTTGATCCGACACAAGGGACTGATGGAGCAGCCTTCGCTTTGAAGGAAATGTGGCAAGGGGATTCACTCTCGATGGTTGAGCGATTCGGTCTTGATAAGAAAAAGCTTAATGAAATTAAGAAAATGGCTATACCTAAACAAATTGCTGAGATTAATAAAATGCTAGACGGTATGGGAATTACACAAAAAACAGTAGACGCAATGGGTAGGACAACCCTCGGATATTGGGCACAAATAGGTGAGCGAGTCGGAAAGTTCATGCGGCAAATCGGAAATATGGGTAACTCTAAACTAGGTGCTGCATTAGGCGGCATCGTTAAAATGTTTGACAATTCGGAGGGTACTTTAAATTCATTGGCCGCCAAAATAGACGAAAAACTCGCAAGTATCATCGACAAGGCGATCGCGTTCGGCAAGTTCGTATGGAAATGGCGCGAGCCTCTAATGTATGCAGCCAGCGCAGTTGGAATATTTGCTGGCGCATTAATCGCTATAGGAACTGTATCAATGCTAGCAAACCCGATTTCTTTGATTGCTGTCGCAATTGCTTCTTTATCAGTCGGGGTTAAAGCGCTCTACGACAACAGTAAAGCCGTTCGGGGAGTTATATCCGGTATCAGTGGCGCGTTCAAAGCTGTATCCGAGATATTTAAAAACGGACTTAAGGGATATGGAACAGCACGAAACCTTTTAGAAGAAGCCGGACTTAGTGATAATCAAACCAGACTTGTTTTGAAATTCTCTTACTCGATTAAAGACGCGTTCGACAAACTTAAAGCCGTCTTTAAAAGTGTGACTAGCATTTTCGGAGGCGAGCACAAAGCGGCTTTAGACGTTCTAGGGAACGCAGGGTTTTCGGATGCGCAAATCAAGCTTATACGCAAATTCGGATATGGCTTAAAATCAGCGATCGATAAAGTGAAAAGCGTGTTCGGCGGAATAGGAACGCTAGTAAGCGGCGGTGGTACCATAGACCTTCTAACTGCGCTAGGATTCTCGTCAGAAACTGCATCAAAATTAGATGGGACAATTAAAGGAATTGTACCAAAAATAGCCGGACTTATACCTATTGTCAAAGCGAAATTCGAGGAAGTAAAAGCGTACATTACCGAAAAAGTGACGCAATTCTCCTCGGTGTTTGGCCGTTTGAAAGAGGCGTTTTCGTCAATTCTTACGACTATTTCCGGCATAATTTCGAACCTTTGGACGGTCGTTCAGCCGTATCTTAGCGGACTTTGGAACCTACTTCAAATTCTCGGAGACATTGCGACAATTGTATTTATCAACGTCATTGCTCCGGCTCTTTCGTTTGTTGCGCAACTATTCTCGACTTTATGGACGATTGCACAGCCGATTATTAACGGTATCGCAAAGGGATTCGAGTTGCTAACTACGGTAATTAAGTGGTTATGGGATAACGCATTAGGTCCGCTAGTCGAGTTTATCCTAACTGGCGTTAAAGGTGCGTTTGATATACTTTCTGGCGCATTAGCAGGCGTACAGGGTTGGTTCGAGAAACTGAGCGGATGGATTTCGACTGTTTACGATAACATCAAGGATTTCGTCGGATTTATAAGCTCCGTTAAGATGCCCGACTGGTTATCTAGCGGAATCAGTTCTACTGTATCATTCGTCGGAAATATGCTTGGCGGAGAAAAGGGCGGAAAGAAATCGCATTACAGTGGATTAGATTCCGTGCCATATGACGGGTATTCTGCTCGCCTCCATAAAGGGGAACGCGTACTTACTGCAAGTGAAAACAGACAATACTCGCAAAATGGCGGGGGTTCATCTAACGGAGCAATCACTATCGCTAAACTTGCTGACAGTATCATAGTACGTGAGGATGCGGATATTACACGAATTGCTGACAAATTAGTCGCAAAAGTATTAGAAAAACGGGGAGTGACGGCATGAGCGGAATAGAGTTTTGGCTGAAAGACCGTCATAACTTATAAAAATCAAACAGGCGGGCATCGAATTTACATGGTGCTTGCCTTTTCTAATACAACGAAAGAAGGGGATTAGATGGGACGTTTTCTAACGATTGAGGAATTAAAAGAGCGGATAAAACAGCTAGGCGAGGAAAAGGAAGCGAGAGACATTGAACAAGGTTTTTGTATCTTACACCAACCTTCATATAAGCCAGTCGTAAGTGATGTTTGGGCGGAAGAAGCGTATTACAAATATTTGCCGGAAATTCATTTGTTTCTTGAAGAATATGCGTCACTATTACTAGAAGTAAAGGGAGTTTTTAGTAGTGATTCACCCAAGTTACTGGAATGGCAAGCATTATTAGATATTGCGTCAGAATGTAAAGACCGCTCACTACGATTTACATGCTTATTTATATCGAAAGTTTTTATAAAGGCAGCAGTTGAAGGTAAGTCGCCATTAGATTATGCAAAGTTGGCGGAGATGATTGCTAATAAAATCAACGCTTATCCATACCACGTTTATTATAAAGAACGCTATGACGATGGCTATGGCGAAGGTAAACAAGGAACATTTGATGAGTATTACGCAACGAAAAGGGAGGAATTAGCGGAATGGCTAATAGAACACTAAGAGATGTTATGAAAGAACTGACGACGGAACAGGTGAGAGCGGCAAACTTACTATTCGAGAATGATATTTTACCGTCAAAACAACGTCGCACTTATGAACAGATTGCCGATGAACTAGGTATCGAAGTACGCACGCTGTATAATTGGCGTAAACTAGACGCTATGTTAGATTACAAAGTCGCTATGACCGATACTTATACTAAGGAACATCGAGCCCGTATCATGAGCGCAGTCATCCGTGAGTCCGAGCTAGGTAATGCGTCAATGACTAAGTTATACATGCAGCACCAGGGTATGCTTATCGACCGAGTGGAATATGAGGATAAATCGGAGAAAGTTGATGAATCTGCAGTGGCGGCTAAGTTAGCAAGTTTCAGGGCAAAGCATAAATAGCGATATATCAACGATTTAAAGCGGTAAAGTATTATATTGGCGGTGGTTGGCTTCGGCTGACTGCCGTCTTTTTTTGCGTTAAAGTGGCGTTAAGTATTCCGTTTAATTCCGAAATATGGCGAAAACATCGGGCAGAAGGCGCTAGCGGACGCGCTACATCTGAAAACAAATCGTTATCTGACAATTTACATATTTGTATTCGGTATCTCAACTTAAAAGAATTGACACCATTATGCCGATGTAGTAGTATCAAGGTATCGAACGGTATCATAATAAGGTATCATTTAAGGGGCGGATATAATGACTAAATATGGATATGCACGTGTATCAACTGCGGGCCAAGAGTTAGATGCGCAAATTCAAGCGTTAAAAGAAGCTGGCTGCGATACTATTTACGAGGAGCATTTTACTGGTACTAAGACGGACAGACCGGCATTGAATGAAGTATTGAGAGTCCTGCAAACGGGAGATACGCTTATGGTGACGAAGCTAGACAGACTTGCGCGTAGTGCTACGCAAGGGAGCGAGTTAGTGAAGCGTCTCATTGACGATGGAATAACGGTTCACATACTGAATATGGGTGCGATGGATAACAAGCCAACGTCTAAGTTAGTCCGAAATATATTCTTCGCCTTTGCCGAGTTTGAGCGAGATATGATCGTAGAACGAACGCAAGAAGGCAAAGCAATTGCTCGTCAACGTGAGGGCTATCGAGAAGGACGTAAGCCAACGTATACAAAGGCGCAACTTGACCATGCGATGAAGCTAAAAGAAACGAATAGTTTTACGCAAGTTGCGAACTTAACTGGAATTTCAATCGCGACATTGAAACGAGAAAGTGCAAAACGGAAAGCTAACGAAGTGATCAATGATTAATGTTGGTCGCTTCTTTTTTGCGTTGAAATTGCGTGACCTCCAAGCCCCTATTTCTAATATCCGTTTCCTGGTGCCGCTTAATTACGTACATCATTTTTGAAACAAGCCGACTTTTTGCGCTGTAAGACGCATCGAGAAACGAATAGTCGATTAAGTTGGCCGGTTCGATACGTCTGTATTGTTATTATAATTAGGAATAATTCAATATTTAAGTAAAAATATGTAAATTTATAATCTTGATTTAATTAGCGTCAGTATTGCGTCATATCGATTTCTCGGTAGTATAACAATATAGTAAAATTGTGCCGAATAGTATCGGTCGACTTTCCTTTGTTTTTGTCGAATCTATTTCGGATAATTTAGCGGATTTTTATAAAAGTACATTTACGCTAGAATATCGAAGAGAAAGCGAGGTAATTATAGTGTGGTATAACGATAACATTCTAACAGCAGACGTTAGGATAGCGTTTAATTTAACAGAAGGACAAGTGAGAAGCATAGTAATAGCTATGAGAAAAAGAGTAGGGATATTTACGACTAAGGTAGGCGGAGATTTACGTTACGATGCCCGCGAGGTAAGTGTAATAGAGTTTGTCCGTAATAGAATGAAAGAGAATTATTTACTAGATGATGCGTGTCAGCTAGCGGTGTTAACGCACTATGGGAAAAAGAATAACGAAGTAATAAAAGAGTACTTACATTCGGAGTTAGAAAGATTGGAGGAAAAATAATGAAATATGGAATATATTGAGAAATTTGACTTTGGAAAAACACTACTTTACAATTGATTTTAATAATCTATAAGGAAAGTGGAGTACCCTGAATTCCTTCACAACTAAATAGCGTGTAGTAATAGGTGTAAATTGCGTGCAATTTACTGAAAAGGGAAGTCGGTGCAAATCCGACACTGTCCCGCAACTGTAAATGTGAGCGACTTTTCAAAGACCACTGTCAAAGGACGGGAAGGTGAAAAGGAGCAATGACCATAAGTCAGGAGACCTGCCTGTTACGAGTACACACCATAACCCTACGAGGAATAGGAGGTGGCATGTTGACAAAGCAGAATGTTCTGTTCGTCACAGTACGTCAAACGACCAATACCAAAGGAATTAAGGATATACGGCATCGAGCCAAATATCTCCCATTGGTTCATTGTTTGATGCTGCTTGATGAATGATAATGATTAGCTGAACGACGGATTTCCTCTCAAAGCAGGAAATCCGTATTTTTATGTGATCGCAACATTTGTTTTGAAAATATGTACGAACTGAGGTGCACGTATGACGAATATTCATGTATGTACAACACAAGAAAAGCAATATGTAGATATGAAGATTTGTAAACTGTCACGAGTTGAAGTTGCCAAGCAGCCTAAAACTAGAATGGTCATTGAAGCTCTTGTCGATCAGTTTTTAGCAACAGGACTTATTCGTAACGAACGTTTATTTAATCAAATATTCTTTAACAAAGATATCATTTGGATTCAAAATGAGGTGTATGACGGTTGCCTTTTTGCTAAAGCAAGCGTGGCGGACGAGCTCAAAACGAAAAAGAACAGCTTTATGATGTACATGCCAACAAATCCAATTGTTTATGAGGTCAATGGTGAGGCGTATCATTTAATAACACGTATTGATTCGATTCGTGCGAAACCAAATTTAGATAGGCTGAATATAGAGCAGAAACCTATTTTAAGTGCTGCGCGAGTCAATGATTTACTATGCTCAATGGTTATGCGTTTTTATATTACCTATTTAGAAGATTTGTCGTTAGTCGTTCATACAAATCAAGATACTAATAAAATATTAGATTTAATAAAATATGTAAAGCATGAATACGAACACTTTCTTGAAAGTGTGAAAGAATTAAATGACTATCATTTAAATTGGCACCCACGAGGCAATGGTCATCAATTATTGCTTCAACTGATCGAGCAATTACAAATTTTAAAGAGTAAACCTGGCACGGTTCTTGTAGATTTTACGAATAGTAATGGTTATGTAATTGTGGAATCGGCAAATAGCTTTGTTGCGAAAGTAAAGAAAGCTTTATAGGAAATATAAAAGGCATCGAGATGTTCTCGATGCCTTCAGTTATTTTTTAAGGAGAATAATATTGATGGATATTGCGGATAACTTTTGAAACCGCCGATAAAAGCCTAGGAATCGCCGATAGAACCGTTGAAACCGCCGATAAACCACTAAAAATCGCTGTGTTGCTATAGAAATGTGTGTCGTTGTTTAATTACAAGCAATGCATGGCTTCTTTTGCGTCATACCAAGGAACGGAATAGCCCTTACCCTTCGCACAAAAAATACTAGACGATGAATAGTCGGGATCAGCTTGCTTATTGTAATTGATTTGCGCTATTACTTCTTCACTATTATGGCATTTATCATAGCCATCAAATTGTAACGATATTGATCCTTTGCCGTTCGTATAAGCAGCGAAAGTAGTACTATAATGCATAAATGTTGCAACAGGAACGCGTCCTGTTAATGTTACTTGTTCCTCTGTTAAGACGGGTGCATCAAATGTACCGTCTGCTTGCTGGATATCGTTCATCATACGACCGATAAAATCATTCGATGCTTTCAATTTGAAGCGATAATACGGTTCAAGCAATATATTTTCGGCTTGTTCCAGCCCTTGTCGAAGTGCACGGAAAGTTGCTTCGCGGAAATCGCCTCCCTCTGTATGCTTGATATGGGCACGTCCTGTCAAAAGGGTGAAGCGTATATCCGTAACGGGGGAGCCTGTTAAAAGACCGTGATGCTCTCGCTCAAATAGATGTTTTTCAATTAGTCGTTGATTGCCAACTGATAAATCATCAGCATGACAAGCGTTAACAAACGTGTTTCCTGTACCTCGAATATTTGGCTCCATTAATAGGTGTACCTCTGCATAATGTTTTAACGGCTCAAAATGACCGTATCCTGTTACAGTTGTTGCAATTGTCTCCATATATAAAATTTTAGGTTCACCAAAAGTAATAGTAAGTGACAAGCGATTTTTTAACACTTCAGCAAGCACTTCAAGTTGAATAACACCCATAATATGTACATGGATTTCTTGAAACTTCTCATGCCATACGACGCGCAACGACGGTTCTTCGGCTTCGAGCAAACGGAATACTTGTAATACTTCTTTTATATGCTGCTGCCCATCATACTGTACTTTAGCTTGTAAAGTCGGCACTAGCTCATATGGCTGAGGAGTCATTGTACTACCTAAAATATCACCGATTTTTGCTATACTTAGCCCTTTTACAGCGAAAATTTCTCCAGCTTGCACTTTTTGTGTTGTGACAAAACGACTTCCATTATATAAGCGGATTTCAGTTACTTTTTCAGTCATAACACCAAATGTAAAGTCTTGGCGTGTATGTAAAGTTCCTTCTAAAGCTTTGATAAAGGTTAAACGTTGCATGCCATCATGACGGATTTTAAATACTTCACCTTGAAATGGTCGTTGATGGTCGAATTGCGTTTCTGTAAGTAGGGGTAGCTGTGATAAAAATTCTTTTATTCCAATATCCTTTAAAGCAGCACCAGTAAAGCAAGGAAATGCTTGCTCTTGTTTAATGAACTTTTGCAACTGCATTAGGCATGTTTGCGCATCGAGAGTTTCTGTCAAAAAGGCATCGAGTAGTTGTTCATCACGCTCAGCTAGCCACTCAGCAATGTGGTTTGGTACGTAATCTGCACACAATGGATCGTTTATTAAAAGTACATGCTCCGAACATTCTTTTTGAAGCTGTCGCACAACGGCACCCACATCAGCACCATCACGATCTATCTTATTTATAAAGAAGAAGGTTGGTACGTTATATTGGCGTAGCAATTGCCACACTGTTTCAGTATGACCTTGTACACCTTCTACAGCGCTTACGATAATGATAGCGTAATCCATTACACGAATTGCACGTTCCATTTCAGGTGAAAAGTCGACATGCCCAGGCGTATCTATTAACGTATAGATATCACTTCCAATTTCCATCCTCCCTTGTTCGGCAAAGATGGTAATGCCACGAGCTTGCTCGATTGAATGATTATCCAAAAAAGTATCTTGATGATCGACTCTTCCGCGCGTTTGAATACTATTCGTGTGGAAGAGTAGTTGTTCACAAAAGGTTGTTTTTCCTGCATCGACATGTGCGAGCACACCAATCGTTTTATACATAAAAAATCCTCATTTCTATTTTTCCTATACGCTCATTGTAACAGATTCAGCTAAAAAACATTTCGTGTTTAATAGTGCTCGTTCATGTTAAAATAGTAGTAAATAATTCATAATTATTAGTTATGGATTTTTTTGTGTGATTGAAAACAAAAATTAGTTCTGCTAGGCTATTTTTATAACTTAATACTGCTATATATTGGTGCAAATGGTTTTTGCCATTTGCTTAAAAGGGAAATCGGTGTAAATCCGATGCTGTCCCGCAACTGTAAATGGGGAGTTTATACAACAGTCACTGTAGTTTAACTATGGGAAGACGTATAAATGTTGAACCTAAGCCAGGATACCTGCCAATATGTATTTTTTACTTAATACCACGAGGATGGGAATAGTGATTGGTTCATTAACCATTGTTTTTTCACTATGTCGCCCTCTTGGAAACAAGAGGGTTTTTTTTTGTGTCTTTTTGAAGAATAGTAGCATGTTGAGTTTTCAATTTATATTAAGAAAAGTCAAGAATAAGCCGTGATCAGTAGCTAAGAAGTCTTTGATTTCTAACTATATAATGAAAAATTACAAACTAAAGGAGAAACAAACATGAAGAAATGGAAAGGCATGTGGTTAGTTCTTGCCATTGCGCTATTAAGTATTTTAGGGGCATGTAGTGCAAAAAATGATTCACAAAGTGAAAATATTGAACCAGCACAAACAGGAGCAAAAGAAGTAACCATTGAAAATAATGAGACGACGCAAGTTTATAAAGATGCACCGAAAAAAGCGATTAGCTTAAATCAACACGTCACAGAAATTATGCTAGCACTAGGCTTAGAAGATTCAATGGTGGGTACTGCCTATTTAGATGATAAAATTTATGAACCTTTACAAGCAGCTTACGATAAAGTACCCGTTATAGCTGAGCAATACCCAACAAAGGAACAAGTCATTGATAGTGAAGCAGATTTTTTATACGCTGGGTGGAAAAGTGGTTTTAGTGAAAAGGGTGTTGGTACACCAGAAGAATTAGAGGCACTTGGTATTCACACCTATTTACATACTTCTTCAAGTATTACAAAACCAACATTAGACGATATTTTTACGGATATCCGTAATATTGCAAAAATCTTCCGTGTGGAAGAGCGCGGTGAAGCATTGATTAATCAGATGACAAATGATGTTGATGCTGTACGTGCAAAGTTACCAGAAGAGGATAAAGAATTACGTGTTTTAGTTTACGATAGTGGGGATAAGGAAGTTTTTACAGCGGCTCAAAACTTTATGGATGAACTTGTCACAGTAGCGGGCGGTAAAAACATTTTTGGCGATGTCGAATCGGGCTGGACAACAGTTTCGAAAGAAGAAACTGTTGAACGCAATCCTGAAGTGATTGTCGTAATTGATTATGGTTCCCAAACTGCTGAAGACAAAATTAAATTCCTGAAAAGTGACCCAGCATTAAAAGAAACAAATGCTGTGAAAAATGAGCGCTTTGTCATTTTACCACTTTCAGCCGCTTCAGAAGGGGTTCGGGCTGCAGAAGCTATTGAAATTTTAGCAAAAGGTTTTTATCCTGAAAACTTTTAAATAACAATCAAAAGAGCTAGCTATTTGCTAGCTCTTTTTCATAAGGAGCACAAATGATGAATGCATTTCATTCGAATATACCAGATCGCACATTTGAAAAACTAAATGTTAATGGAAACTTTACACGCCTTGCAGTAAGTCCAGGTATTATCAATAAGCATTATACACCAGCTCAATTTCAAAAAATTGCAGAGATTGTCGGTGAAAGTGGCGCAATTAAATATTCAGCTTCCTATAGTATTCTTTTATCTGTCCCAACTATAAAAGTAAAGGAGATTATCAATGAGCTTCAAACAGTGGGCTTATATATTGCTAAGCAAGGTCCCATTGTCGCGATAAAAGCTTGTGATTTTTGTGATGGGGATAAAATGGAGGCGGCTGAAATAACAGAACAACTATACGAAGCACTACAGGAAGAAACTGTGCCTTCTAGACTACGGTTAAATATTAATGGCTGTGCGTCTGCCTGCTATAATGCAGTATATGATGATATTGGACTTGTTTATCAAAAGGATAGCTTTGATGTTTACTTAGGTGCCGTGCCGATGGGGGCCCATGCAAAGGCAGGAACACTATTTGCTAAAAGGGTGTCAGTACAAATAATAGAAAGCTTTCTACAACAAATTATTGAGCTGTATCAAAAACATGCACGCCCAAATGAACCTTTCTATAAGTTTTATCGTAGAACAAATAGCGCCGAATATTGGCAAGCATTAAAGGGAAAGTGATTCTACTTATTTTATTTCTGCTTAGAACATAAGATTCACTGCTTAATAGAGATGATGTTGAATTTCTGCATATACGAAGAAGAGAGCTAGCTAAATGCTAGCTCTTTTTCAAATGGTAAACAATATGAGCAAAGACAGCATTTAGTTGTGCAGATTAACGTTTTTATGGGGAAGTATAAGTCTGAACGAAATGTAAATTTAGATTAAAATAATCAAAAATAGGGAAAGATAAGGACGGCAATCTAAAAATAGGGGGCGAAGAAATGACGACAATAAACGCTCATAAAAACAAACAAGTTTATGTAAGTCGTAATTTACTGTCAGGGTTTTTATTTGGGATAGGTCTAGTAGCTTTTATAGACGAGACTATTTTTCATCAACTATTTCGCTGGCATCATTTTTATGATAAGTCGACAACGGATATTGGCTTGATTTCTGATGGGATATTCCATGCGATTAGTTGGTTTGCAACTATTGCAGGATTATTTTTACTTGCAGATATTCGTCGTAAAAGTGGTTTTTGGTTGAAGAGATGGATGGGTGGTTTGATGCTAGGAGCAGGCGGCTTCCAATTATATGATGGGATTATTCAACATAAACTAATGCGAATACACCAGATTAGGTATGTTGAAAATGTCATCATCTACGATATCATTTGGAATGTCATTGCGGCTATTATCCTCATTATAGGACTTTATCTTACCGTTCGCACTAGCAACAACAAAATAAAAGCAGAGGCTATTACTGATGAACGCTAACCATCATCAAATAGCCGAGAGTAGTCATAGTCAAAATCTTTTCGGAATAATACATCCTCAACTAATTTTTTTTATTGTATTTATTACTATATTGTTATTGTATATTTTGGCCGCAGTGATGACGAATCGTAAATATAAAAAATGGCCACATTATCGTATTGCAAGCTTTATTTTAGGGGTTTTATTGGCGATTCTTGCTGTTGTTGGTCCTTTAGCGAATCGTGCTACGGTAGATTTTACAGCACACATGTTTAGCCATTTACTTTTGGGTATGCTAGCACCGTTACTTATTGCTCTCGGCGCACCAATGACCCTATTACTTAGAACTTTAAGCACCCGATTAGCGCGGAAGCTTTCAAGTATGCTAAAAAGTTGGCCTGCAAGGATACTTACGCATCCAATAATCACTTCCTTACTGAATATCGGTGGTCTTTGGATATTGTACACGACTAACCTATATTCATTAATGCACGACAATAGTCTAATACATCTATTTGTCCATTTACATGTATTCATAGCAGGCTATCTATTTACAATTTCTATTATCTATTTTGATTCTGTAAATCATAGGAAATCCTTTATGTACAGGGCCATTGTCTTAATTATTGCATTAGCAGGACATGGAATATTGTCTAAGTATATTTATGCTCAACCTCCTAAAGGTGTTCCGATAGAACAAGCAGAAATCGGAAGTATGGTTATGTACTATGGTGGAGATGTAATTGATGCCATAATAATTTTTATCCTTTGTTTGCAATGGTATAAGGCAGTAAGACCAAGAAATCATGAACTGCAAACAGTAAAGGCACATTTACAGTGAATCAAAGAAAGAGTGACTCTAGCGGAGTTACTCTTTTTTAGTGTAGTTTTTGATGTTTCTATTATTGAGAATTTTTAGTTCAGTTATTAAAATAAAAATATAATCATGTGGTTAAATACTATCATAATGGTTCATTTTCATAACTCTAAGTTTTGTCCTCCATTTTCGCTAGGCGCTTTCCATGAGCATCCAGATTTTACTCGAACAGCTAATATTCTAACATCCCAGTCTAGCCTTTTGATGAGCCATAATAATGGTATTTTACCTAATAAAATATCGAAAGGGGCTAAGATTAGATAAAAAATAAGTTCGTTCTAAATGATTTAAAGAAGATAAAGGGTATTTTAGCTGTTCATGTGATTGGGAGCTTGTCGCTTATATAGATAGAAATTTTCATAGAATGGGACTTAAAGAAAAACTATTTGCTTCTGCGATAAAAATATATTTTAATAAAAACTTATGTAATCCGTTGAAATAAGGAATGGTTAAAATGGTGAAAGCATTAGCTGTAAGTACGATTATTATTTCTTTATTACTTTGGGTACCGAATATTGTGTTTCAAAAAGCATCAACTTTATGGATTTTCACGTTTGTATTATCAGGCATAGGTATTGTCTTAGCTGCATGCGTTAAATCTAAAATTTTAATTATAGGGAATATCATCACATTTTTTAGTTTTTTTATCCTAATGTTTTTAGGTTATATTTTTGTTTTTTTAACAAAGTAATAGATACTTGCTTCAAAAAAAGTAGACAAAGTTGAATAACTCGACTTTGTCTACAGTCTAAGAGGGACTTGATGAAAGTCGCTCTTTTTTAGTTTAATTTTTCAATAAAAACAACTTTTAAGTAATTGAATTCAGGATGTTCACGTGGCACGCGGAAATCTTTTGGTAAACCGTATTCCTCAACGATTTTATAACGCGTATTTGTTTCTTTAAACGCTTGGTCAATAAAGCCTTTGAACTTTTTCATGCCAAAGCTTGCATTGTTTGTAGACGCAACAATAATACCATTTTTTTCGGTAATAGCAATTGTATCCTTTAATAACTTTGGATAATCCTTTGCAGTTGAAAACGTCATTTGTTTTGTTCGCGCAAAGCTAGGCGGATCTAATACAACAAGGTCGAATTTTAACTGATGACGCTGTGCATATTTGAAATAATGAAATACATCCATTACTTTAATGTCCTGTGCCTCATAGTCAATATGATTGACACTAAATTGCTCGATTGTTTTCGCTAAACTTCGTTTGGCTACATCGACACTCGTAGTTTTTGTTGCACCACCAAGTGTTGCTGCCACAGAGAAAGCACCTGTATAAGAAAATGTATTTAATACGGTTTTATGTTGAGAATAGCGTTCACGAATGGCAAGTCGCACTTCACGTTGGTCGAGGAAAATACCAGTCATGGCACCATCATTTAAATGAACAGCATAGTTCATACCATTTTCCTTAACGATAAGTGGGAATTCACCAGGTGTACCCATAACAAAATCGTCCTGTTCAATATATTGCCCTTTACTATCAAAACGTTTTTTCTCATAAATGGCTTTAAAGTTTACTGTTTCTGCAAGAGCCTCATAAATGGCTTCTTTAAATGAATAAATACCTGCACTATACCAGCTCACCATATAATAGCCTTCAAAGAAATCGATTGTCATGCCACCAATTCCATCACCTTCGCCGTTAAAAGCACGAAATGCCGTCGTATCAGGGTTATTAAAGAATGTCTCGCGATTTTGTAGCGCCTTGCTTATTTTTTTCGCAAAAAACGCCTTGTCAATTTCTTCATTAGCATCAGTAGTTAATAGCCAGCCGATGCCTTTATTTTGAATACCATAATAGCCTGTGCCGATAAATCGATTATGAATATCTAGTAGACGAAGTAGCGCACCTTCCTCAGCAGGCAGTTTTCGTGTATCAACTGCTTCTTTTGAGATTAGTGGGTAGCCTTTTTTCAATGGGCCTGCATATTGATTATTAATTTGTAATGCAATCGTTTGTGTCATGTTGTCATCCTTTAAAAAACATTTTGCTCTATTATCGCATTGTTTAGTAGCAATACACAAACTTATTTCACGAATGTCGCAATTTTTTCAACTGTCTCCATTGTAGCAGCCTCAAAAAACTCCATCTTACTAAAATAACTATGAATTAAACCTGCCATATGGACATGCTCAACGTAAACGCCCGCTTCAGTTAATTTTTGAGCGTAAGTCAGACCTTCGTCGTAAAGTACATCTGCTTCAGCCGCAATGATTATTGTTTTTGGAAGTACACCAAGGTTTTCAATATTCATAGGTGAAACAAGTGGATTGTTAAAATTATTGGCCTCTGTATAATGCTCAGCAAACCATTGCATCCCTTGCTTATCTAAACCAAAATGTTCTCCGTAAGAACTATAAGAAGCCGTCGTAAAATCAAGGTTTGTAACAGGATAAATTAGCGCTTGTGCAGAAATTATTGGACCATCTAAGATTGCTGCTAAGTAGGAAACAATTGTTGCTAGATTTCCCCCAGCACTATCACCAGCTACTATTAATCGCGTGTTATCGCCACCGAACGCTGTTATGTTGTTATAAACCCACAGTAATCCATCATATGCGTCGTTTAGTGGGATAGGGAAGGGGTGTTCAGGTGCTAAACGATAATCTACGGATACGACAATAGCATGCGCTTTGTCAGCTAATAACTGACATCCCGCATCCGAGGACTCTAAATTGCCAAAGACCCATCCACCACCATGATAATAAATAATAACAGGTAATTTTTCTGTATGTTCGGGAATGTAAACGCGGATATTAATCTCGTGTCCATCTCGCATACGTATTTTTCGATTCTCGATAGATGCGAGCACAGGCATATGGACAGATTGCCATGTTGGTACTGCGCGCATAACTCTTGCTTCCTGTGGTGATTGTTCATAATAATGTGGTTTACAATCCGTCGCTTGAATATAGCAAACAGCCTCATTGGTTAAACGTGTCATAACATCATCCTTTAAAAATTTTTATTGTTACCTCTCATTATAAACTATTCTTATAAATTTACTATGATTTAAAACCGAAGAAGAAATTTATTTTAAAAATGAGCAGAAATATTCCGATAGTAAAGTAAAATTATGTTTATAATAGGATGAATGATATAACTTGGAGGGTAATGATGATTTCATTAATAGTAGCGCATGATAATAACCATGTCATTGGATATGAAAACGGGATGCCGTGGCATTTACCAGGTGATTTACAATATTTTAAGGAAAAAACGATGGGCAAACCAATGATAATGGGACGGAAAACATTTGAATCGATTGGTAGACCGTTACCAGGGCGACGTAACATCGTAATTACACGTGATGCCAACTATCGTGCTGAGGGTATTGAAGTAGTAACTAGTCTCGACGAAGCACTTTCTATAGCAGGTGATGTGCCTGAAATCATGATTATTGGCGGCGAACAAATTTTTAGATTGTCAATGGACATCACAGATCGAATTTATGCTACAAAAATTAATCATTCCTTTAAAGGGGATACATACTTCCCTAAATATGAAGAGGAATTTGTGCTCGTCTCGTCACAACAACCTGTAACTGCACCAGAAGGGTACACATTTCAATATCAAATTTTTGAACGTAAAGATTAATTAGATTGTTCTAAGCTCAATGAAGAACAAAGCACACGGATTTGCTTATGCCGTGTGCTTTGTTGCGTTACATATTTTTAAAATTATAAATAAAAATAAATACAGGCATACATCGAGCCACATCCAGCTAACACAAACAGATGCCAAATTGTATGATTATAAGGGAGGCTGCGCCAAGCGTAAAAAATAGCACCAAATGTATAGAAAAGGCCGCCAGCTAATAAGAAACCAAAGCCATTACTTCCTAAGAAAAAATAAATCGGCTTAATGGCAAAGATAATAAGCCAGCCCATACCAATATAAAAAATAAGCGATAGTATTTCAAAGCGATTAATAAAAAAACATTTAAATACAACACCTAGTAAAGCAAGTGTCCAAATAACACACAATAAAGTGACCCCTAATGTTCCACCAATTGCGATTAATAAAAACGGTGTGTAGGTCCCCGCAATTAAAATATAGATAGAAGAATGGTCAAGAATAGCGAAAAAATACTTGTATTTTTCAGGCATACTATGGAGTAATGTTGACATTAGAAATAAGATGATAACAGAGGCACCAAAAATACTAAATGATGTAATATACAATGCACTTCCATTTTGGACAGCAGTTAATATTAAAATAACAAGTGCTGGAATACTTGCAAGTAAGCCTATACCGTGAGTAATGGCATTCCACAATTCTTCCTTCCATGTTTTATAGTCAAATGAATCCACCATAAACAACACTCCCTTCGTTCTGTATTTACTATAGCCCAATAATGTGCTTCTTACTATTTACATTTGTCACATATTTACTTATCTAAAATGTCATGTCGAAATTTAGAGGAAATTGTTAGACAAATTTAGTGGAAAAAGGCTATAGTATCGAAGGAAGTGGAATTGAAAAGACTTGAAATAGACACTTGAAATGACAAATGTCATGTTTACATATGGAAACATTAGTCTATATAATTAATTTCAATGATGTTAAAGGATGTGTCGAAGTGGGACGAATTCATATAGTAACGGACTCAACTTGTGATTTAACAAAAGAAGAAGTAGAGCAACACGGTATACATATAGTACCGTTAACAATTCAAATTGATGGGAAAACATATATAGATGGAGTAGATTTAGATCCACAACCTTTTTTAGGTCTGATGAAAAATGCTAAAGACCTGCCGAAAAGTTCGCAACCAGCACCAGGGAAGTTTAAAGAACTATATGACGAACTTGGCAAAGATGGGGACCAAATACTTTCTATTCATATGACAGGTGGAATGAGTGGGACAGTTGAATCTGCTCGACAGGCTGCTCAAATGACAGATGCTGATGTAACGGTTATTGATTCTCGATTTATCGCAATTGGGCTTGCTATCCAATTGAGAGAAGCGATAAAGATGCGCGATGCTGGTGCATCTGTTGAAGAAATCGTCACACGTTTAGACACGGTACGTGACAATACACATTTATATGTAATTGTTGACACACTAGAAAATTTAATTAAAGGCGGTCGAATTGGTAAAGGAACAGGATTTATCGGTTCTTTGCTAAATATTAAAGTAATTGCAAACCTAGAGGGCGGGGCATATAACCCTGTATCAAAAGTTCGCAGTCATAAACAGGTTGTAAACTACTTATTCAAACAATTCCAAGCAGATACTGCTGGTAAAACAGTTAAGGCTGTAGGTATTTCACATGCCGACGGTTTGATCACAATGGGTGGTCCATTAAAAGAGCTAATTGAAGGAACAGGCTTTAATGATGTTGAGATTGCTTTTACTTCACCAATTATTTCTACACATACTGGACCAGGTGCAATTGGTTTTATTTATTTTTCAGAATAATTAACAAGAGCTGCTACATAAGTAATTGTAGTAGCTTTTTAACGCTTTTCGTAGCAAGTTGTAAAAATGGTATACAGGTAATGTGATGATAATGCTTGGATTTTTCTTGATAAACTGAAGCGTCGTCACTTTTCATTGTAGCGACAACTATTTATAATAGAACTAACAGTAAATGATGGAAGGTGGTCAAATGGGCATCTGGCGAATTATTTTGTCATGTTTGATCGTCTTAGTACTAAGTGGTTGTGCAATATCAATAGATGAACCGATTGCGCCTGCAGACCAAGATAGTGAGCAGGCAGAGACGGAGCAAGATATGAGACAGGATGAGCAACAAGCAGAAGAGGAGGCAAAACCTTCTAGTAATGTATTGACGCAAATTTTTGAACATTTTTTTGAACCTTCAGAAGAGGATTTACGGCAAATTGATGATGATAACGCAAAGCAACTACATTACTTGGCACTTGGAGATTCATTAACAGATGGTGTCGGGGATGAGTATAGTCAAGACGGTTATGTTGGAAGATTAGCAGATTCAATGCAAGCTTGGACTTCGATTTCAGAAGTCGATGTGGATAATCGCGGAAAAAGAGGAAGACGGAGCGATCAGCTATTAAAATTAATAAAAAAAGGGCATTATGATGAAGAGCTGCAACAAGCACAGCTTATTTCATTAACTATGGGTGGAAATGATGTAATGAAGGTAGTCAAACAGGATTTGTTTAATTTAAAACGAGATGCGTTTGACAAGGAATTATTAACTTATGAGAATCGTTATACGAAAATTATTGATGGTATAAGGGCAAAAAATCCTACCGTGCCTTTATTACTCATTGGCTTTTATAATCCTTTTTCGATTGTTACAAATGAGGCAAATGAATTTGATACAATTATTACTGAATGGAATAGTGTCATAAAAAAAATCGCAAGTAAAGATTCAAATGCTTGTTATGTCTCAGTTGAAGACTTGTTTGATTCGAATCAAGAACTTGTCTATCATACAGATTTTTTTCATCCCAATGCAAAAGGCTATGATAAAATGACTGAGCGAATATTAGCTACAATGGAGCAATGTAAAATGGAACAAAAAATTAATAAGGCAATAGGCTTCGAGGAGTGACTAAATGAATAAATGGAAATTCGCATTTTTTGCGTTAGCAGGTATGGTTCTTTTTTCAATCCTCCTCGTCGTTTATTTAGCAACGAAACCAGTTGATGGATATGATTTAGCAAAGAGCTCAGACAAAGATACTGAAATAACAGGCAATGTTTTAGTTGTCCAAACGACAACGAAAGAATTAGAGTCAATTACAAAGAAATATTTAAAGGACAGTGCAAAAGGTTCGCCACTCCCTTTGGATTTTACTATTGGGGATGATATTGAATTACGTAGTAAGTTAACGGTTTTTTATACTGAAATCCCAATTTCAATGAATTTTGAGCCAATTGTCGATGACAAGGGTAATATTATTTTAAAGCAAACAGGGATGAATGTAGGGCTATTAAATATTCCACCGGAGACGACAATGAAAATAATGAGAGATTCGGTGGATTTCCCATCGTGGATTACAGTGAATCCGAATAAGGCTGAAATTTATATTGATTTATCACGAGTTAATATAGCTTCGGGTTCTCGTGTACGTGCGAAGGAATTAGACTTACCAAACGATAAAATTTTATTGGAAATTATTGTCCCTGGAGAATAAGGAGTGATATATATGGCAATGAAAAAGGCAACATTTGCAGGCGGCTGTTTTTGGTGTATGGTTAAGCCATTCGATGAAACACCTGGCATTGAAGCTGTAGTTTCTGGTTACACAGGTGGACATGTGGAAAATCCAACATATGAACAAGTATGTTCGGAAACTACAGGTCATGTAGAAGCGGTTCAAATTACGTTTGATGATGATATTTATTCTTATGAGCAATTATTAGCTACATTTTGGACGTTAATTGATCCAACCGATGCAGGTGGACAATTTTATGATCGTGGACAATCCTACACTACTGCCATTTTTTATCATGATGAAGAACAACAAGAATTAGCGGAACGTTCGAAGGCTGATTTAGAGGCTTCAGGTAAATTTGATAATCCGATTGCAGTGAAAGTTTTACCTGCAAGTACATTTTATGCTGCTGAGGACTACCACCAATATTATTATAAAAAAAATCCAATGCATTATGAACGCTATGCAGTGGGATCTGGTCGAAAAGCATTTCAAGAACAACACTGGGGGCATAGAAAATGAATAAAGAACAACGAGTAAAACAACTAACAGATATGCAGTACTATGTAACTCAGGAAAATGGCACGGAGCCACCATTCCGAAATGAATATGATCAACATTTTGAAGAAGGTATTTATGTAGATATTGTTTCGGGCAAGCCATTATTTAGCTCGCACGATAAATTCAACTCAGGCTGTGGTTGGCCCGCTTTCTCAAAACCGATTGCAAACGAACAAGTGACGGAGCACTTTGATACATCCCATGGGATGCGCCGTGTAGAAGTACGAAGCAAGGATGCGGACTCTCATTTAGGACATGTCTTTCCAGATGGCCCTGCAGAATTAGGTGGCCTACGCTATTGCATTAACTCTGCATCACTTCGTTTTATCCCTAAAGGTGAATTAGAAAAAGAAGGCTACGCGGAATATTTATCATTATTTAAGTAATAAATCTGCGGACGTAAGCGAGTTACGGTAAACTTAGGTAGAAGCCTGCGAATCGCCTGAAAGAAAGAAGAAATCGCCGATAAAAGTCTGTGAATAGACGGTAAACTATCAGCAAGGCGTGCCGTAGTGGACAAAGGGCACTGCAAAAAAGTGTTAGATTGATTGTAAACAATCTAACACTTTTTTTATTTGTCTCAACCTTGTTTTGAGGACAATATTCGCAAAAAAAGAATGCCTCTATAGAAAAGAGACATTCTTTTTTTGTTAAATTTTGAATGCACCGACGACATTGCGTAAACTATCTGCTTGATGAGCTAATTCCGTAGCGGCTGCATTAATTTCCTGCATGGATGCAGAACCTTGTGTAGCAGCTGCAGCTGACATCACCGTATTGGAAGCGGTTTGTTCAGCATAAGCGTTAATATGCACGAAATCATTTGCTACAGCATTACTGTAATCAAGTGTTTGCGCAATTTTTTCAACCATTGTCGCAATAATTGTAGTCGTTTCTTTCGTGTGCATTAAAATATTAGACAATGACTGGTTTGTTTCATTTGTCACTTCGACTCCTCGTATAACAGTTGTGACACCATCATGATTTTGTGTAATTATTGATGCCACCTCATCTTGTATGGACGTTACAATTGTTGTTACTTCTTTTGCAGCAGTTTGTGATTGCTCAGCGAGTTTGCGCACTTCATCGGCTACTACAGCAAAGCCACGACCATGCTCTCCAGCACGAGCAGCTTCAATTGCCGCATTCAATGCGAGTAAATTTGTTTGCTCTGAGATGGCTGTAATAGTACCAATTATCGATGTAATATTTGCTGATTTACGACCAAGTGCTTCAATTGTTGTTGCAGTAGAAGCTATCGTTTCTTCAATAGATTGCATAACTAGTGTAGATTGCTGAACTGAACGACTACCTTCATCTGCCGCTTGTTGCATAGCAAGTGATGCACGTTGAACTGCATTCGCTTGCTCGTTTAATTGATGCATGGAATGATCTAAATCACTCATCTTTTGTTGTGCACTATTCATACTATTGATTGTATTTTCACTATCACTCGCTATATCTGCACTAGCATCCGCTATATTTTGAATTGTACGAGCATTATCATCCGCTAATGTCATCAACTCTTGGCTACTGCTTGATACGTGATCAGCGAGTTCGCTAACACGTTTAATAAGGTTTGAGATAGAAATGATAAGGGTATTCGTAGAGTTAGCAATAATAGAAAATTCATCGTTATTACGTACATGGACACGCCTTGTTAAATCACCACCAGCTTGGGCAATATCAAGTATAGAGTGGTTAATAGCACGTGTATTGTTTTTTAATGATTTAAATAGCATAAAGCCAAAAATAATGATTGCTATAAGACCGATGATTGAAATAATTAAGAAAGTACTATTTGACAAAGTAACCTGCTTATTCAACGTATTAAGTTTAGCTTTGTTGGATTTATCCATGACACTGTTGATGGCTTCAATATTTTGATCAATATGCAATTTCATTGTTTCGCCAGTACCTTCAATCATCAGCTTACGTGCTTGTTCTAGACCAAGCTCATCACGCATCGTCATGACCTTTTTCGAGTACTCAAGGTAATTTTTATAATATTGACCGATTGCTTGTATATGGCCAAGCTCAACTTGGCGGTCTGCAAATTTTTGTTGTAAAGCTGCTATTTTTTTATTGATAGAATCGATTTTCATTTTGTAAGAAGTAGAATAACTACCATTTCCCGTAATTATATAGGCTTGTTCTAAGTTGGTTAATCTAGCAATTTCATAGGCTAGCTGATTAACGGTAAGTTGCTCCTGTACATTCTTCTCAGTAAAATCTTTCATTTGCTGTTGAAGATTCGTTATATTGTTGTACGACAATATACCCATTGCGGCGGTAATAAAAATAAGAAGAGAGAAAATTATAAGTACTTTGCCGCGAATTAAATGATAAAAACGTTGTCGTTTTTCTGTAGTAGGAGGGAGATTATGCCTACTAGCGTTAGAATCAATAGCTTTCTTTCTATTGAAAAAGCTAGAATCTAAGAGAGACGGGCGTTTTCTCGTTGGTTTACTTGATTTTTTCTTGTTTTTCATCGCCATCACCTTCCTAATTTTTGCAGTATTGTATACAATTCTAGCGTATAATACTAAAAAATTCTATCTTAAATTCACAAAATTTTCATTTTTCAGATAAAAAAGCGTAATATTTTTGCATGTCAAAAGTCTAATAAGGTGAAAAAGACTTTACGTAATTTACTTACTAGGAAAAATTACTTAAATAAAAATATAGTCCATTTTATGACGAAATGTATTTTTTTTGATAAACTAGCGGAAAGTAAAAATGACAAGAGGAGGGCACTTTTCAATTATGAAAAAGAGCTTTTATTTATATGTACTAACATTCCGTGGAGGAGACTGGTCGGATGCTAAAGTTCGCTTTGCTGAAGAAGTATTTCATGAACATAACTTCCCTAAACAAAGCATAGATTTTGATGAGCTATCTACATATATCGAAACATATGCAACAGATAACTTAAAAACAAATGTGTTTGATGAACTATGGGATTTATATATTGAACAAGGTCGATAATATTAGAATACTCTAATTATTCTTTCTTTTAGAGTTGCTAGACGTCTAGCATTGCGTAAATACGTGAAACAAAGTATTATTTATATTGATAACTGACAGAAAAGAGGGATTGCAGTATGAGTATTCATATTAATGCAAAAAAAGGCGAAATCGCTGACACTATTTTACTTCCGGGAGATCCACTACGTGCAAAATACATTGCCGAAACATTTTTAGAAGATGTTACTTGCTATAACGAAGTGCGCAATATGTTTGGTTATACAGGTACGTATAAAGGTAAACGTATTTCTGTACAAGGTACTGGTATGGGTGTGCCTTCCATTTCTATTTATGCAACAGAGTTAATGCAAGAATATGATGTACAAAAATTAATTCGTGTAGGTACTTGTGGTGCAATTCAAAAAGATGTAAAAGTACGTGACGTTATTTTAGCTCAAGGTGCGACAACTGATTCTCGTATGAATCAAATCATTTGGGGCAACAACATTGACTTTGCACCGATCGCAAACTTCGACCTATTATTAAAAGCGTATAATGCTGGGAAAGAAGCAGGCTTAAGCCTTCAAGTTGGTAACATCTTCACAGCTGACCTGTTCTACTCAGATGAACACCAAAATGAAAAGCTAGCTAAATATGGTGTATTAGCAGTTGAAATGGAATCTGCAGCACTTTATACATTAGCAGCGAAATTTGGCCGTCAAGCTCTTTCTGTCTTAACAGTAAGCGACCACATCATTACAGGTGAAGTAACAACTTCTGAAGAACGTCAAACAACATTCAACGACATGATCGTTGTTGCTTTAGAAGCTGCTATTCAAGAGTAGTTGATATAGCAAGGGTTTAAAGCAAGTCTAAAACAATAACAATAAGAGCAACCGACTAAAAAGTGACCATTTTTTAAAATGGAATCTAAGAAGTCGGTTGCTTTTTCTTTATCTCTCATGGTTAGGTGGCTATAGGTATTAACCGTCTCTTGAATATTTACATGTCCAAGTTGTTCTTGGATAATTTTAAAATTAACATTTTTACTAACCATAAATGATGCATAGGTATGTCTTAATCCATGGAAAGTGAGTATAGGTAGATTATGTCTTTCTACTATTTCACGCCATCTTCCAGACAATACGACCCACTTGCATTACTTGGCTCGTTGAATACTTTCAAGGCTCGTTACGGCTTTGAAATTGTCTACTTAGATAATAAGTTTAGTGGGAATTTTATTTACTTCCATTTCTATTACCAAATGAAGAACTACCTAAAGAGAGGGGCGTTCTAACCATCATGAACATGCGCAATGGGATTCCTATTGTTCAGTCGGTGAAGAAAAAGAAGCAACCACAGGGTAGATTATGGAAGGCAAAACCCAATCCATTTACAAAATATATCGAAATGTTTATGACCGTTGACGGATGCGAAGTAAGTGTAATCATGCCGTACAAATATAAATGGGTGCAGAAGTATTTACGTGAAGGATGGTGCACAAAGAAGGTGTGGAATTATGAAAATTGAAGATGAAATCCTAGCAAATCCAGTATTACGTGAAGTGCAAAATTTACTAGAATTCCAGACTGCAAAAGGTCTTGCGAAGTATGGAACAACAGTCAATCCACTTGATTACACAACAATCGAATGGATAGACCATGCAATACAAGAGTCGATGGACAAAATTGTTTATTTGACGGTACTAAAACAGAAATTGGAGGAATTGCAGAATGCGAGAGATTAAGTTTAGGGTGTTAATCGATCATCTGTTTAAATCGTTGCGAAGAATAGCGCATTTTGAATCCCTAAAAGCAATAGATTTCATCGAACAATCTGTAACGATTAAGGTTGATGGCGAGATATTTAAATTTCACTTTAGTGAAGTAAAGTTTCTTAATTATACAGGTATAAAGGACAAAAACGGTCGTGAAATTTACGAAGGCGATATTGTTGAGCAGCTAAGTGAACGTACTTACAAATCGGCTAAAGGCACAGTCAAATTCATGGATGGTAGCTATGTTATCGAATTCCTTAGCGGTGATGACGGAGTATTTTTATTTGATGAGGTAGCTTACAACGAGGTTTTAGGAAATGTATACGAAAATCCTACACTATTGAAGTTGTAAGTAAATCCAGAGCAATAGAAAAAATGATATGGATGATGAATGCGCTTGTCTAGTCGTAATAAACATAGAGTGCTTACTCGCTCTAACAAAAAGACAATTATTCAACATGGTGAACTCACTCGTATTTTAAACGCATCAGAAATCATGCAATGGCATCACATTATTAGTAAAATTGAACGTTTTGATGAAAAGGAAGAACAACGATTAAAAATATAAGTAATAGAGTAAGGGATTGTTCATTAAGAAAGGGGAATAAAATTAGTGAATTTAGAAGGTATCAGTAACAAGTATACTGTTTTTAAAAATGAAGATTTAAAGCAATTACCATTAACGATACAAACACAAATACAACTTGCTGGGTATATGATTGTTTATAACCGTGTGGGTGAAGGAAAACCTGAAAATATCTATCTTGTTATTAATACAGATGAATCTTATGCAGATGAAGTAATTGAAATTTTAAAGCTACATGGTCATTGGGGTTAATGAAGAATATGAGTAAATAAAAAAACAAGGTAGGTGCTGCACATGCCTACGTTATCGCGTAGTGATATACAGACAATCGAACGTTATTGGATTGAACTGGACCAATATAGGAAGAAATTAAAATACCGTGAGTGGGAGTTGTTGCATCCACATAATGAACAAGGTGAGCTGGTCGGAGGTCGTAGTAATACGATTTCTGACACTACAGCAAAGAAAGCTACGCTACTTGCTAACGATGCCTATTATCAAAATTTAAAACGCATCATCAAGACTGTGGAAGACCTATACCGAGATCTCGACGAAGATATGCGCACCATTGTAGATATGCGTTATTGGGACCAGGATGGCTGTTACGAGTGGGAGGACATAGCGGATAAATTGTATATCTCACGCCATAAAGTATTGCGTAAACGTAACATTTTGATTGATAAGACAGCCGAAAGAATAGGCTGGGTATAAGGGTATTTATATAGAGGTTGTCTAATAAACTAGTATCAGATTAAAGGAGGTAGGTGCGTGTGGTTGGGTATTCTAAATTGGTATTACGTTAATCAAACGGTGTTATGGCTAATGTTACTATCGTGCATTATGGTGTGGGGTTTATTCTTCTATTCAAGAGATAAATGGTTGTTTCAAAAATTAACATTTGCATTCGGATATACAATGATAACCTTATATTTTTTATTCCCTTGAAAAAAGTGAACTTGTTAACACCAGGGAAGTTCGCAAAAATCTGTAGTAAATTGATATTGTGATAAGTTTTCAAAAGCGCACGGAAATGCGTTAAAAAAATATTACTTACAATAATTAAGCACGTTGCTTGTACGTGTGTTGCTACAAACAAGCAATTAGAGACTACATTCATAGAAGTGTAGTCTTTATTGTGCTCTCATGATACTATTTAATTTAGTAAAATGTGGGGGTATTGTAGTGGGTAAAAGCGAGAACTTATTAGTAAAATTTTTGATAGCATTGGCAGGGATAACAATTGGTGTTGTAGTATTCCTTACCATTATTGCGTATCAAATTGGTGTTGATGACCTTGAAAAACCTAATAGAATTGCCATTATTAGCGGATTATTAAGTATGTTTGGTGGGATTGCTGGGGCATTTTCAGCGTATTTAATTGCAAAAATGCAACTTACTAAACAATTAGAATTGCAGGATAAAAAGAATAGAGAAATGTTTTTGGCAGAATTGAATATAAAAAGAGCTGAAGATGCTTTAAATATATTATTTGAAACAAGGATGGATTATTTCAATTTAAAAGGTAGTTGGGACGGTTATGTGGCTGACTGTAATGGTGTTACAGAAAATTTAATTGGTATTAAATTTGATAAACATAAGTTGAAAAACGAATTTCTTCTTGAGGAAGTTGAAAATAAAAGAGATAAATTTATTTATACTTATAATAAAATCTATTCTTTACGACCGCATTTTAAAGAATTAATTTATGAAATTATTAATGAACAAGAGAAATTTTTTAAACCATTAACTGTAGAAGTTAATGAGATATTGTCTATCAGTTTAGGGTTAGGTAAAGAAAACCAATTCAGTAACTATGTAGAGTTCAGAAAAAAATGGATTCCCAGGGTTAGAAATGTAGAGAAAAATTTCGATAATGTAATAGAGTTAATCCATTCACAAATTTTAATTTTCGAAGAAGAAATTGCTAATATTATGAATGAATTCGTAAATAATAAATAACTATAAGTCACATCTAACAAGGTGTGGCTTTTTGATTATATTATTTTACTCACAAACACTTCCATTCAGGATATTATAGTAGTGGAGGGGAAATTTATGAAATTGAATTGGAAAGATGTTGTGATTGTTATATTCCTAGGTGTAATTAGTATCTTATCTTTTATATTCAATACTCAATTCGTAATTATATAAATTTTCTTTATCTGATTTTTTAGCTACAATTTTAGCTTTCCAAATTTCATTCTCTCCTGAATAAGATAGGACTTTTTCCTCCTCTGTGTTTTCTGTAGAATTATTATTAGAACAAGCAACTAAAATACTTAGTAAAAAAAATACAATAAACAGTTTCTTCATTTGACTCCCCCCTTTTTTTATCTGTACTTTTTAGATTATATTCAAATTCTAGATGTATTAGAAAAAAATTACAATATGTATATCCTGATTACTTTTGATTAATTTAAAATTCTTAGTTAAAATGGATTTCATCTTTATATTAGTTAAACCAAATATATGCTTTTAGTATTGTTGAAAGCGAACGAATGTGCGTGTAATGTATACAAACAAACGTTCTTATTGGAGGAGTGGATTGATATGAAGGAACAACTGGTAAAAGCAATGCAACGTAATCAAATAGTAAACATGATGTATATAGCAAAAGATGGTTCCATAACAAAAAGACGAGTAAAAGTCATAAAGATTAATGGTGAATCATTTCAAGCATACTGTTTTATAAGACAGGCAAAGCGAACTTTCATGATTGATAGCGTATTAGCAGTTGTTCCAAACATTCACAAGGAGCGTTCAGTTGTATGATAAGTTTTGAACAAAGGCGTCTACTCCATAAATATGTAGTTTATGATATGGCAGTACAGACATTACAGCGTGACTACAAGGTGATTGAAAATCTTAAAATGAGAAAGGTGTATTTACCAATACTAGATAAGCTTTTAGATGACATTTCACAAGAATGTTACAACTCTAAGAGGCTGTTGGCTAAAGATAAAATAAGAGTAGTAAGGTAGAAAAAGACAGATGAATATTTTAGCGATTTAATTGTTGCTACAGCAGGTGAGGACCTTGTGTTGACGTATGCAAATATGGCTTTGAAAACACAGGTAGAAAAATTATTATTAAGTCACCAAACTAAATAAACCAAGATAGCTTAATCGCCGTCTTGGTCTTTTTTTCTTTTAATGAAACTTGTATTAGGGAATAAATATAAAAACCCGATTGTTAAAATAAAAATCCCTGAAATCTTTAATGCAATATTTGTTGATGTTTCTCCATATTCATTTATATTCATCAACAAACTGCCAAATAAAATTAGAATAAATCCAATAAACCTAGAAATAAATTTCAAATATTCATCTCCTTTTGTAAAAAAGCCACTCGATTGAGTGACTTATTTTTTATTTACAGGTACTACAACAGTAACTTCTTCACCAATTGTCATAGCATCTTTTGCGGTTCCATCAAAAATAATTTTTAATTCAGTTACTCCCTCTAAACCTTCTTCACCAAGGTCAAATATTACTTCGCCTTTTTGAATTATATTACCAATGAATTCAGATTCAAAAGGAGAAATCATTACATTCGAACTGATTTGTCGCTTTGTATCAGTTGTCATTTTAGCTGTGTTAGGGTGGAAACTTACAGTATCATCAGAAAGGTTTTCTCCTGTAATTGATAAGATTAAAACGTTTGTTTCAGGTTTAGTTTCGATTAAATCAGGATCTTCTGCAACTAATTTAGCTGTTTTAATTTGATTAATAGTAAACTCTACATCCGCACTTTTATATTTATCAGTAGGTGCAATGTACAAATCCGTAATAGTATATGTTCCAGCGAAATCATCTTTCACTACATCGCCAACTTGAGCATCTGTTAAGTTTTCAACTTTATTCGCTTTACTTTCCTCGGTTATTTTTATGCTAGTAGAACCAGTAACAGCTTCTTCTAAAGATGCAGCATATTTTGCAAAATCATTATCTTCCATATCGCCATTCATCTGAAGTAAGAAAAGTCCACTTTGATGTGTGTGTGAATAAAACATTGGACCAGAGTTACTTAATTCGTCGTAATAACTTTTAGCTTTCTGTAAGTTTTCTTCATTATCGAATAGGAATAATCTGCCTCCTGCATCGGAACCTAATGAAGGAATTAAAATTCTTTTTCCTTCTTTTCGGATATTACCAAATTCATCATTTGGTAATATCCGAAACTTCTCCGATTTCAAGATTATCATCCTTAAAGTGTTGGATAACATCTTCCGTAGTTTTAGCTAAAACCTTTTGCTCTGCCTCTGCATTAGTATTGCTTTCTTTTGGTTTATCATTTATAGAACTATCACCACATCCAGCTAAACCTAAACTTAATACCAAAGCAGCACTAAAAATTAATTTTTTCATTTTATATATCCTTCCTCTATGTTTCCATTTTAGGAAATTTTGTCATGAAAGTACATATAAAAAACAGACAACCCTTATTAGTTATCTGTTAGTCCCATTCTAATATATCGTCAAAACTTGTTATTTCTAATGTCTTACAAATGGTTTCTAAATGCGCTTTGTTAATTGTGTCTCTACGATTGTTTACAATTTCACTGATAGCTGCTTGGCGAATGCCTGTCATTTCTGCTAATTTTGATTGTGTAAGTCCTCGTTCTTCCATTACTTCTTTAAGTTTTATCCGCATGTTAAACCACCTTCCGTTATTTAATCCATATACAAAATATATCAGAATATACGTTTATACGCAATATCGAATAAAATTTATCTAAAGGTATTGACTATACGAATATTCGTATATTATGATATATCTAAATAAACGTATATACGAATATTGGTATAGAAATGAGGTGAAACACAAATGGCATTCGAATACTTAGCACAATACACAACATTCGATTCAGTAGCAGATATGGATAAGAGTGTGGAAGACCACATGGCAATTCACTATTACGACCTAACAGAATCAGAACGAGCTATCGTTTACAAACTAGCTAGTCACAGCTTAGAACACACAGGGGCATGCCATTTAAAGGCATCGACAATAGCTGATGCATTGGAAATCAGTACAAAGACGGTTTATCGAAGTGTTAAGAAATTGGTGGAGTTAGGCATTGTCGAAAAGGTAGCACAAAGCAAATTAAACGGCATTAAAGGTGCAAGCATTTATCGCATTCTACCGTATGTCCCAACGAGCGTGTCCCAACGAGTGATAGACGACGAAAGCAGTAATGACGCGGTTTGCCGTCCACAATCTGATAACCAATCATCAAAATCTTTTAATCTTTCTTCTTTTAAAACAAGCACTTTACAGGAAGTATATAATAACGCTCACGCTGAAAAAGAAGCTTGTAAGGAATACATGAACGAGTACCAAGTGATGCTGTTTGATTTCATGAATAGCTTGCCATTGGCTGATAGCTTAAAAGATGAACTACACAAGGTTGTAATAGCTGCACCAGTTCAAAATGCAACTGATTTCATTAAAGCAAAAATGTTCTATTCAAAATTGCTATGGATATTAAAGAAGGAACTTTAACTGTTGCAAGTACATTGAGAGCTGTATTTGTAGGAGCCTATAACAAGGCTATTGACCGTTCGGAAAATAAGTTGAGTAAATCTCCATCTATAGAAGAAACTCAAAATAGAAAGCGTCCAGTACCTTTCTACAACTGGTTAAAAGAACACAATAGCCTTCCACATTCAATTGTGCAAAGTAAACCAGCGTTAGAAAATTGGTTGGAATGGTAATTTGTTAGGTACCGACAGAATGAGGGTGCCTGAATACATTTTGTAGGTACTTGCAAATTATAAGTGCCTTCATACTTAATAATACCTATATATCTAAGTCATCACGTTTCAACTACGGACAGATTGTCAGTACTTAAATATAGCCACCCTGAATTTTTAGGACATAAAAAAGAGATGGAGAATTGACTCATTTTGAATATTTATATTGAATGTGTATTTTTACTATAGATAGAAATGTTTCTGCATTATAATTATTTTTGAGAGGGAGGAATTAAAGATGACGCTGGCTAAAACATTAATACAAATTGGAATTTCAAATATACAATTGGATAAAATGAACAACGAAAAAGTGTTATTAATAGCAGATTTTCAAGATGAATACGAGTATAAAAAAACTGTGCGAGAAGAGATAACTATTAATATTGATGAAATTATTTCTTTGGGTAGGTTTAATAGAGAATTAAAAGGGGTTTCTTGGTTAGGGTTAGGAGAGCTTACACATAAGAATCTAGCGCGAAAGAATCCTCCACATGGTCACCCGCAGTATTTCAAGAAAGAAAAATTTGATTATTATTTGAATAAATTAATAAATCATTCTAATACTGATTCTCAAAAATTTGTAGACGCATTTATAAAAGAAAATGTTTATACATTAGACTGGAGCCAAGTATATGCGAATTACTATGAAAACTTAGGTTATATAATTTCTGGGGAAGGGAATCATAGAACGCTTTTAATGAAATTGATTGGAGCCAAACAGGTTAAAATTAAAGAATTAAATTATTATGCAAGAATAAATTCTTAAAAATTCTTAATTTAGTTGAATAGCCAAATATAAGACCACTCCGTGAAGGGTGGTTTTTTTATTATATTTCGATTTGAAATTGTAATTATGTTACAAGGATGTTTTTGGTCCATTGTTGAAGAGAGAGAACAAGCATGGTTTCATGAATGTGATCTATGCTATGTATTTATTCAGATGTCACCTTTATTTTTGGAGATACTTAGAACGATTGGTAAGGCAGTTTAAAAATATTATGGAAATAGTTTACCAAAATAAAGGTGTTTGAGGTATTATAAAAAATAGGTAGTAATTTACAATTAAAAACAAAAGGGGTGATTGAATTGAATTTACAAAGTTACCAACTAGTGATAGAACTCAATGTGGTTCGCTGGGGAGATACTGATTTAGGCCAAAAAGTTATGGAAGTGAGAGATTCCCAAAAACAATATACAAACGATATTGCAGAAATACAACAAATTGTTGATATCGGGAGAGTTACTGAAGAGTCACACCGTATACTTATTATCATAAATATAAAAAGGGATTTAGATAATCCTGGTGATAAAATAATTTTATAAGTTCTGATGAACTATTTAAAAAGTAAAGACCACTCCTATGATGAATGGTTTTTGTATTCAATTAGAAACAAAGGATTTTAAAATTTATTTAAAGTTAAAGAGGAATATATATTTTGTTTAAATTTATCGATAAGCTAGATAAAGAGGTAAAAGTGATAATAGTTATCGGATTGATACTAATATTAAGTTTTGGCGGATATATGGTAAAAGTACAATACGATGAATATAAGTGTAACTTATATAACACAAGTGATAAAAAGTACGTTGGTGATTTATGCCGTTATATATTAGATGGGTTTCCTACAGATGATGAGGATCCAGCAATCAAGACAGATGCTGAACAAAGAGATGAGGAGTTTAAACGTCAATTAATTGATGATGCTATTAGACTAGATAAGGAAGGATATTAATTTTAGCGTTTTTAACATATGTAATTAATATAATAAGATAAATGTTTTAATTAATATTATCAAAAGAAAAAGACCACTCCATTATGGGTGGTCTTATTACTAAAAAAATTGCCCGACTAAACCGACCAAAAACCGACCAAAAAAAGAAAATTAAAGATTTTTATTTAATATTATTGATTCTTAAATACAGCTCGTAATCAACAAGATACTGATATAGAGGGCTTTTGAGCATTTTTGATTTTCTATGAAAGTTCAGGTATTCAACGACATGATCGTTGTTGCTTTAGAAGCTGCTATTCAAGAGTAGTTGATATAGCAAGGGTTTAAAGCAAGTCTAAAACTATAACAATAAGAGCAACCGACTAAAAAGTGACCATTTTTTAAATGGAATCGAAGAAGTCGGTTGCTTTTTTTCTTTAAAGGGATAGGGGCTATAGTCGACAAAAAGGAGCCATTTACAAGATATCATCGAACAAGTTACTTGCTTTAAGGGTGCTTTGGAAAAAGAAAGTGCTAAACAATATAGGCACGAGAGTTAAAGAATGTTGTTGAACTCAAATTGTACAGAGATAATAAAGTTGTTAAATAATCCTTCTTCCACTCGCATGAAAGATCGCAATAAACTTTCATTTTCTGATGTGTAGAGTTGATGGTATATGACCTGGGCAGATAACCTGGCAGAATACTTGAAGAAGGGGATATTGAAAACAATGTAGAATATAAGCATTAATACAGAGCCCATGGTTGTACCCCAGCATAACGAGATAGTGGAGGTATTATCAGAAAAGGGTCTTTCAAGGAACGTTATATCCCTTGAAAGAAGCGAAAGGAGTAGAAATACACATGAAAGAACCAGCTGAACTACTCATTGAACTGCTTGGCCAACCGTATAATCCCAGGAATGTTCAAGCGTTATTGCAATCATTCGGTGTCAAAAGAATGCCCTCTCCGAACAGCTATTTCAAAGACGATATTATCTGGTCTGTGAAAACATCCATCCGTTTCGATATTTATCGCCCACCAAAAATAAATGATTTGACTGGACTCAACTATACAAATCAAGACGAATGGATCATTGGTGCCGTACATTTTCTAGCGCCTGGGTCGGATGACAGAATTAAAGCTCCGTTTTCCGGAAAGCTTCCAAAGGGAATCACGATGAGCTCAACACCAGAGCAGTCGATAAAGGCATATGGTCAACCTGAAATGGATGAAGACTGTAGCTGGCCTGGATTTTCTGGTCGAATATTGGCGTGGCGCAAGTCAGGCGTAAATATCGTAATTGAATATGCGAACAGTGAAATCGAAAAGGTCATGCGAAGCTACACGGTCTGTCTAATTGGTTGCATAGGCGCATGGCGAGACGATAATCCAGAAGTCTTTGCTCCTTGATAAAAGGTTGACATTACCGCGGCTGCGGATAGCAGTTTGGTACTCTCAAAAGAATGGCATTGCTAATCAAACTTGAATATCTTTACTTGCCCTTTTCTATGGTGAATGGAGTTCACTAGTAAAACAGTTGGCAGCATTTAGTGAATGCACTAGTAACCGAAATTAATTAATAGAATCAGCAGAGACCAAGAGGCTTATTTGATAGGCATCTTGGATTTCTTTATCTAAAAATGACAACAACTAAAAAAGATTTTTTAGTAGAAAACAAGCTTTACCACCATTAATGATGAAACGTGGTCCGTCTTCATAGTCGTGTTATAATTAAAAAAATCTTGTTTCTCACAAGGTATATTTCAATGAAATTTTCTGGGCGGTGAATTCATTTTCCATGTAATCACCGCATCCATAATAAAATTGTCACACAGAGCATTTAAACTAAAAAACGAAAAAAGGGGAACAATCTGCCCTCGTTTGGAGTGATAATATGTTTATTACTATATGTGATGTATTGAAGATGGAGAGGTTCGAAAACGTAGAAGTGATTGCTGGCCATTCTGGTTTGAGCCGCAGAGTAGAAAACGTGTATTTTATGGAAGTTCCTGATATTTACGCATATATCGATCAAAACGGATTACTGCTCACCACATTATATCCTGTTGCGGATAAACCAGCGCTTATTCAAACATTGATTCCGAAATTGGCTGAAATGAATCTTGCAGGGATTGCCATTAAGCCAGGAAGATATGTCGCTGAAATTCCAGAAATCATGGTGAAGCAAGCAAATGAACTTGGGATTCCATTGCTGAAACTCCCTAATGATGCAAACTTATCGACACTTGCCAATCAGGTACTAACAAAGTTTTTAGACGTAAAGACCTCACTTTTAGAATTCAGGAATAAGATGCATCAGCAATTGCTAGAGCTATTATTGGAAGGCACTGATGTAAACAAGTTCATTCATTCTATAGCTAGTCTTGTAAACGCACCTGTTCTGCTTCTTAACAATGATTTCGATTATGTTGGGTCGTCTATACAAAAAGGACACGAAATTATAGTTCATCACAAGCCAACTAATTCAAACTCGAACAAGAATACATTTTCTGTGCAAGTCGGTAAAGACATTTATGAAAAAAATGATCTTTTTATTCAGTGTATTTACGCTAGTGGTAATGAATATGGCTTTTTGGTCGTATTACTGGATAAAGAAAAAAATCTGACAGAAAATATGATTATCGCTATCGAGCAGGCATCTTTTATCATCGCTTTTTTATTTCAAACAGAGGAGACATTACTTCAAAAAGAAAGAAATCATTTAAGCAGTTTTGTCAGGGACATCTTTCATAATCAATATACCTCCCAAACCGAAATGATTGAAAAAGCGAAGGTGTTTAGATGGAACTTGCAATTCCCCCTTGTTTTGCTAAACATTAAAACAAGTGAGAAAGAAAGCGAAAAGAAATTAGCTATATTTCACAAAATGCTTGATTCAGGCCATATTGAGAGAGCTGCTTCAAAAATAGTCGATGTGCCAATAGAAAATTGCAAGATATTATACATTAATGACTCTTTAGTATGTTTTATCAGTCTCGTTTCGGAAATACATGTTCGGCAAAAGCTTCGTAATTTAGGGAATATGATTCTCTCTCTATTCGAGAAATACGGAAATCTTGGAGTCAGCATTTCCGATACAATTCACCATTTTAAACAAATAAAAGAGTACTACGATAATTCAACATTAGTATTTAAAGTGTATAAAGAAAATTTACATAAACAATCCTATGTGCATTTTTATAGTGATATCGGATTGTTCCGTCTTTTTCATTATGTTGAGAATCTTTTCATCTTGGAAGATTTCGTAAATGAAAAATTAGGTAAAGTGTTCGAATATGATAAAAAGAAGAATACTAATCTTTTAGAAACCCTTAGATACTATATACAAAACAATACAAATATGCATAAAACAGCAGAGGATATGTTTGTTCATTATAATACGATGCGCTATCGGATAAATAAGCTGAAAGAACTTGGAATAGACGGTGAGGACGGATTTGAATTAACAGAAATTGCATTGGCATACCAATTGCATCAATACTTGCAACTGAAAAAAGGGTAAGGGTGGTGGAACGCCCAACTGTCGTTACTTTAGACATTGTCTATAAGACAATGTCTTTTTTTTGTTAAAAAGACGTTCCGATTCGTAGAAAGTTGCCAATTAAAAGTGAAATAAATATCAACTTCTTACAATGATTAAACCGCTTTCAAGTGCTATTATTTAGGTATTAAAGGATGGAGGTAATCAATATTCAGCCGCCATAGAAACAAGATTCAAGTAATAGGTTTCTGTTTACACTTTGAGATACAAGGAGTGTTTAAAATGCGTGACTATCTTTTGTCTTTAGCAGGTGGTTTGATTGTAGGCATTTTATTTTCATTAGTTAAGTTGCCGTTACCTGCCCCTCCGTTAGTTGGAATATTTGGAATGGTAGGTATATTTTTAGGAGGTGTACTAATGGATTCTCTTTTCAAAGCTCTTAAAGAAAAGAGAAAGGTGAGTACATAAAAAAATTAAAAGTGTATGATTGGTTGCTATGTTTTTTGATAAATACATCCCACATAAAAAGGAGCAAGTAAGATGTTGCAGATCGTTCTGTCTTTAATTGGAGGTTTACTAGTAGGCATATTATTCAAATTCATCAAGCTGCCAGTTCCAGCGCCTCCTCTTATCGGAATTGTCGGGGTAATAGGAATCTTTCTTGGCGCAGAGTTAGTAAACGCTGTCCTTCATCTTTTCTAAAGAAGACATTAAATCCTCCTTCCTTTATTGTATAACCAGTTAAAAGAATAGTATCAGTTATTAACGTATGGAAGTTTGTGTATATCTCAAAATAATGAACTATAGTTTTTTCTGTATTTTATTCAGTCCAACAATAAGAATCCTTGTAAAAACAGATTGCGGGTAGTATCCAAGATCTATCTATTTTAAATTACATTTGAGAGGGAGATTTACATGAGTAAAGTATATACAATAGATGCGAAACCTTATAGTTTTGAATTTGAGTTAGAAAAAACTGCCCTAATTATCATTGATATGCAGCGTGACTTTTGTGCACCTGGCGGATTTGGCGAGAAGCTGGGGAATGATATTACGCTCACACGCGCCATCATTCCTACCACTCAGACAGTACTGGAAGTTGCACGTGAAAAAGGCTTGATGGTGATTTATACCCGCGAAGGGCATCGACTAGACTTATCGGATTGCCCGCCAAGCAAACTAAAACGTGGCAGCAAGCAAGGTGCAGGCATCGGTGATGAAGGCCCAATGGGAAGAATTCTTATCCGAGGTGAATATGGTCATGATATTGTCGATGAGCTAAAGCCAGTTGAAGGCGAGATTGTTATTGACAAACCTGGGAAAGGCGCTTTCTATCAAACAGACCTTGAAGTGATTTTGAAAAATAAAGGCATTACACATTTGCTTGTTGCTGGCGTAACGACACATGTCTGTGTGCAAACAACAATTCGTGAAGCGAATGACCGTGGATTTGAATGCTTACTGCTCGAAGATTGCTCTGCGGCATTTGATCCAAGAGACCATGAAGATTCCATACATATGATCAACCAGCAAGGTGGCATCTTTGGGTGGACAGCATCTTCTCAGAATCTGCTTGCTTCACTAGGTAAATAAGGAAAGCAACTTTCAACCAGATAAATCCATGAAATTTTCTATTGTCGATAAAGCTTTTGAGGGCATGCGCTATTCCCATGTCCATAGCATGCCCCTATATACCTCTCAAACTCATTCTGCCCCATGATGATAAGTAAGAAGTCCAAAAATATCTATTATTGTTATAGATAGGGAGAACAATTCTCGGTCGTTTACTGAAATTGTCAATCTTGAAAATTTGGTGATATCAATGGTCAGAACAAATACATGTAAAATCAATCAGATGGACGGCCGTCTGCTTGAATGGTTACGCCACCAACCGATTGGCGAACAAATCGGAACAATCCACAGTATTTTCGATAAGGTGGTCAATTTCATAACCAATGACGGCACTTTGCTATTTTCTTTGGCAAAGAATGAGGTGATTCAATCACCAGGAATGATGAAAACCTTAGAAAATGATCTTTTTTCTGAAATGTGTTCAACTTTAAAGTCGACTAAAGAAATTTATTTAGTAGATTATAATCTTTTGAAAATTAGCGATTGGCAATGGGATTTTTCAAATGCGGCACTTTGGAGTAGAGGTATTAAGCCGCGCTGGCAAGCTAAGCAAGAGCCAACTTGTTACCACTTGTCGCTATTGAACCATTTCATTCTAAACAGCGGAGCAACGGCAGGGATTTTTCCAGCATGGAAAAGTTTCACTTATCCAGATTGGGAAGTTCCTACTGCCACACAGAAGGATTTCTACTTTTCCTCTTTTTTGGAGGGGTTAAATCAGCTAAATCAGGAAATAAAGGCAGATAAGCTCGATACGTTTTTATTAAAGTTTGCGGGTCTTGGGATCGGGCTGACACCAGCAGGCGATGATTTTCTAACAGGGCTGCTGGCAACTTGGAAATATTTTGAAGCCCCTCTTTATAAGAAAGTTGAAAGCTGTAGCGCCGAGTGGCTACAGAAGTTGAAAGGAAGAACAACCACTGTTAGCTATTTTATGTTAAAGCAATGCTTGGAGGGGCAGCTTAATGAAGCCTTGCTTGATGTATTGGACAACATGGATAGTAATCCAATTCCTCATTTACAGAGAGTGTTAAAAATTGGATCTACCTCTGGGACGGATATGTTGACTGGTGTCAGCATGGCATACCAACAGCTTATAGACCATAAGGAGGAAATACATAATGGCATCTAAAGTATTGATAGAAAGGAACGCCTATCATGATTCGGTAACGCTAATGTCACTGTCCAGCAAAATGAATAGTATCGAGGGTGTCGAACAAGCAGTTATCTCGATGGCGACCCAAATGAACAAAGAATTGCTGGCAAACATTGGACTGCTGACAGATGAGGCAAAAGTAGCAACAGCAAATGATTTGATTATTGCCTTGATTACAGATACTGATGAGCGTGTAGAGGAAGTGATGGAGCTCATCTATACGGAACTAACAGCTAAGAAGGAAAAGAAAGGAAAAGAAAATAATCAAACAGCGAAAACTATAAATTCAGCATTGAATCTTATGCCCAGCGCTAATATGGCAATTATCTCTGTTCCTGGGAAATATGCTGCACGCGAAGCGAATCAAGCCTTAAAGAAAGGCATGCACGTCATGCTGTTCAGTGACAATGTTAGTATCGAAGATGAAAAAGTGTTGAAGGAAACAGGTAGAGACAATGGGTTATTTGTCATGGGACCAGATTGCGGTACAGCAATTATTAATCGCAGCGGACTTTGCTTTGCGAATAAAGTAAGCGAAGGAGGCATTGGTTTAGTCGCTGCTTCTGGTACTGGGCTACAAGAAGTGACAGTGCAAATCGACCGCCTCGGGTTTGGCATTACACAAGCGATTGGCACAGGTGGTCGCGATCTCCATGAATCAATCGGCGGTATTATGATGCTTCAAGGGCTTAAAGCATTGGAAAACGATGAGAATACGAAGGTCATCACATTAATTTCAAAGCCGCCTGCCCCAAGTGTTCAGGATAAAATTCTTACAGCAGTGAAAAAATGTAAAAAACCAGTAGTAGTCTGCTTCCTGGATGGAGATGCAAAAGCAGTAGAGGCAGCAGGAGCAACTTTTTCACCAACATTAATTGATGCTGCTCGCAAGTCTGTTAAAATACTTGATCCACAAGCAGTAATTGAAACGGAAATTACGGATGGTGTGCAAAGATGGATCACAGCAGAAAAAGCAAAATTAAAGGAATCCCAACAGGACATTCGCGGATTATTTTGCGGCGGTACGCTGACGGCAGAAGCATTGTCCATTATCCGATCTACAGGAAAAACTGTCAAAAGCAATGTAGCAAAGAAAGTGGAAGAGAAACTTAGCGATATTACCTATAGTGTAGGCCATACGTTGCTGGATATGGGAGATGACGAATTTACAAAGGGTAAACCTCATCCGATGATAGAGCCCTCACTTAGAAATGAACGAATTCTTCAAGAAGCAAAAGACCCAAAAACGGCTGTCTTATTATTGGACTTTGAATTGGGATTTGGTGCTCATGATGATCCAGTAGGTGTGACGCTAGATACAATTAAATTAGCAAGGGATGAGGCCGCACAGGCAGGAAGGTACTTGCCGATCGTTGCCTATATTTGCGGAACTTTCAAAGATAAGCAAGATTATCAGCAGCAGCAAAAAAAACTTCAATCTGTTGGTGTTTATGTGGCTGACAGCAATGAAATGGCAACGAGAATTGCAGCAATGCTTGTGCAAAAGGAGGTCAATTAAATTGAGTACGCTAAATGAGCTTTTTAATCAGCCATTACGTGTGATGAACATCGGAACGTCCAAATTTAAAGAAGATTTAGACCTGCAGGGCATCGAAACAATTCAAGTGGACTGGCAGCCCCCAGCAGGAGGCAATATTCAACTACTCAAAGCATTAGATTTCTTTCAGGACAATGAAAGAGTAGAAAAGGCAAACCAGGAAGCCATTCAACGCATTAAGGATGCCCATCCTTTCTTAATCGATATTGAGCGGGCTATCGATGTCATTCCAAGTATGCACAGCAAAAAAATACTGCACTCTGGACCTCCAATCGACTGGGAAAACATGGCTGGTCCAATGCAAGGTGCAATTATCGGAGCGCTCATTTTCGAAGGAATGGCAGCGAACGCGGAAGAAGCGAGAGCATTAATTAATGCTGGAGAAATAGAATTTGGCTCATGCAATGAGCATTCAACAGTTGGGCCAATGGCGGGCATCGTCTCGCCATCCATGCCAGTACATGTCATTGAAAACAGAACTCATGGAAACAGAGCCTATTGTTCGATTAATGAAGGTCTAGGCAAGGTATTGCGTTTTGGTGCTTTTTCCAGCGAAGTAATTGATCGGCTAAAGTGGCTGCGCGATGTTTTTGCCCCTGCATTGAAAAAGGTTCTTGTGCTAACAGGTGGTATTGATTTGAAATCCATTACTGCACAAGCGCTTCATATGGGGGATGAATGCCATAATCGCAATAAGGCGGCAACAAGTCTTTTCTACCGAGAGATTGCTGATTATTTCATGCAGATCGATATCGAGACTGACACATTACGAGAGGTCTTGCGTTTCATCCAAAACAATGAACACTATTTCTTAAACTTGTCCATGCCAGCATGTAAAGCGGCACTTGATGCAGGGCATGGTGTTCCATATTCCACTGTTGTCACGACAATGGCAAGAAACGGTGTAGAATTTGGCATTTGCATTAGTGGGCTAGGAAAAACAGAATGGTTTACAGCACCCGCAAACTACATTAAAGGTTTATTTTTCCCAGGGTATTCAGAGGAGGAGGCAACGCGGGATCTAGGGGATAGTGCCATCACAGAAACGATGGGAATTGGCGGATTTGCGATGGGCGGTTCCCCTGCGATTGTTCAATTTGTTGGAGGCGAGGTAAAAGACGCCATTCAATATAGCGAGCAAATGTATGAAATTACGGTAAGTGAAAATAGCAATTATTCCATTCCCACTTTAAACTTTCGCGGAGCTGCATTTGGAATTGATATTAAAAAAGTAATTGAAACAAACATTCTTCCAGTCATTAATACAGGTATAGCACATAAAGTAGCTGGAATCGGGCAAATTGGTGCGGGTATCGTCCATCCTCCTATGGAATGCTTCGAAAAAGGCCTCCTTCGTTTCTATGAAGTTTATGGAGAGGGTGCTGTAAATGAGTAGAATATTAATAGCACTTGGAGGAAACGCTCTTGGTTCTACGCCCCAGGAGCAGCAGCAATTAGTACACGGTGCGGCAAAACCGATTGTCGATTTAATTGACCAAGGTCATGATGTAGTGATTGCCCATGGAAACGGGCCGCAAGTCGGTTCTATAAATCTTGCATTTGAAAAAAGCTCGAAGGAACATGCTAGCATTTCCAGCATGCCCTTTGCTGAGTGCGTGGCAATGAGCCAAGGGTATATTGGCTACCATTTGCAAAATGCAATCCAAGAAGAACTGTTAAAGCGCTCCATCAATAAATCAGTCGCAACGATAGTCAGTCAGGTGGTGGTTGATAAGAACGATCACGCTTTTCAAAATCCTACAAAACAGATTGGTTCCTTTTATTCAAAAGAAGAGGCACAAAGATTAATGGCTGAAACAGGTGACATTTATATTGAGGATTCTGGCCGCGGCTATCGGCGGGTTATTCCATCGCCTGTTCCTATTAAAATCGTTGAAAAAGATATTATTAACGACTTGGTGAATGCAGGACGCATTGTCATTGCTGTTGGTGGCGGAGGTATTCCAGTAGTCGAGGAAAACAACCATTCCTTAATCGGCGTGGAAGCGGTTATTGACAAAGATTTGGCAAGTAGATGCTTAGCTGATGAGTTGAATGCAGACTTTTTGTTTATTTTGACAGCCGTCGAAAAAATCGCGATCAACTTTGGTAAGCCGAATCAGCAAAACCTTGATTATTTATCTGTTGACGAAGCGGAAAAATTGATTAGAGAAGGGCATTTTGCGCCTGGAAGTATGCTTCCTAAAGTCCAGGCAGCTATTTCATTCGTCAGAGGCAAGCAAGGCAGAAAGTCGATAATCACCTCGCTAGATAAAGCAAAGGATGCAATCCTTGGAAGGACAGGTACCGTTATTTTCGACTAAACGAGTATCGCACGGACATGAAAGTATCAAAGTATCATATAAGGAGTGATTGGAATGACCGAAAAAAAGACGAAGGTGAAAATTGGTGATGAATTAAAATGGAATGTATTTACAGAGCACCGCAATGTCCATCACCATGAGCTCCTAAGTGCCAAAGAATCGGATGAACTAGGTGTAAGTGTCAGCTCGGTCTTAAGAGAACGCATTGAGGTGGGCGGAGCCGTATTGCCCCATTATCATGACGTGGCTGAAGTGATTCATATTACAAAAGGAAAAGTAAAACTCCTACAAAACGGTGAATGGAAGTCCTATAAAGAAGGTGACACATTCCTAGTTCCAAAAGGAGTCGTTCACTCTGTTGCAAATGACGATGTCGAACCTACCGAACAAATAAGCATCTTCATACCAGTTCATGAAGGAATCCATAACGAAAATTTCACATCACATATGGTAGATGTAGAAAATTAAATGCATCAATACCAAAAAGGGCAATCCACACAAATAGGCGGGATTGCTCTTTTGTTGTGACGTGCATGGAGATTGGCTAGACGGTGAAAAATCGTTTTATAATGGATTGGCTCCAAATTCAGAATAACCCTTATTTAATTTTTTAAAAAAGTAGGAAGCCCAACTTCTCTTAATAGGTCATTAAAGTTATATTTATGTTCTTCAAGTCCTGAGTCAGTTAGCACTTCTATAAGTACCAAGTACAATTGCTTTTCAACTAAACTAAATTGTGCTGTATTATTTAACTGGATTAAATAATTTATTATTACATTATATAAAATTGGAAACTCTTGTTTAATTGCCTCTCTATGATCAATAAACGTTCGAACATAATCTTCAACATTATAAATCCTGTCTTTAGACGATTTGTATATTTGATTTTTATTTGGGTGAAAGATAATGCTTGAGCCCATTAACCAATTACCTAAACCAGCAGCAAAAATTAGAAGAGAATACTTCCTAACTTCGAAATTCGGATTTGAAAAGTATTGATAATACTCATCATAATTATCTTCATCCCAATTTTTAGCTGTATCAAAAAATCCAATTTCCATTCCTTCTAAAATACTCTTTGCCTTGTCAACTATAGTCTCTTTCATATGAAATTCCTCATTTCTTACTTTATTGGAAATCCTCTATAAATATAATAATCTATTTAGAAACAGATTCACCATCAACTGTAAAAACCTTGGAAGATTAGAAAACTCATTAAGGGGAAACAAAATACTCTTAAATTGAAAAGATATTTTACTCAATTAGGTGCAAAATGAATGTAGCAATAGCTCTATCAGGAGTAATTGTAAATGGATTGATGACTGTATATAGTACTTCTATAGGTGGTATAACGGTATAGGTATCTTTGCAATCATTTATAACCGAAAAAAGTCGAATTTTGTAACATTCTTCTCTATAATGGAAAGTAACGCCTGTTATACTAGAAAGGATGCTTTTTATGACACGAATTTTAGCCATTAGTGATATACATGGGGAATTAGAACTTTTAGAAGAATTATTAATAAAGGTAAAGTTTGATGCTACACAAGATAAACTATTTTTGCTCGGAGATTATATTGATCGGGGACCTGCTTCATGTGGTGTGTTGAATATAGTTGCTGAGCTACAAGCCACTGGGGCACGTGTGCTAATGGGAAATCATGAAGCACTTATGCTAAAAGCATGTCGTTTAGGGACTCCAAAAGCTTGGAATCATTGGGCTGCAGTCAATGGCGGGGATGCGACACTCGCTAGCTATGGCTATCATATGGAAGATTTTGAAGATGCTTTACTCACTAATACATTACCTAGTTACATTCAAACATTACCGAAGCTCGAAGAACATTTACAGCTTATAGAAACTTTTGAAACGTATATAGAGTTAGAAGATGCAATTTTTGTCCATGGTGGTGTTGTGCCGGGCGTAGCGTTAGCGGACACAGACCCCTTACGACTTTTATGGGTTCGAGAGGAATTTCATACTGGTTATAAAGGCGAGAAAACGGTGATTTTTGGGCATACACAAACATATGAGTTGCATAAAGACCCAACAAATTACGATGTTTATTTTGGTGACAATAATATTATTGGCATTGATGGCGGAGCTGTATTTGGAGGGAGACTTCACGCACTCGAATGGCCGAATCGTCAAATTATATCTGTTGAAAGTAAAAATCCAACAACGTTAGAATAACTTGTTGGATTTTTTTCGGTTTTACGTATATAACAGTTAACTTATAAACATGGAAGTGGCTATTCAGCAAAGCTGTTGTATAAAATACATGCTGGATACTCTGAAAAGTAGGGTGTGTAAAATCAACACGTTTAATGGACGACAGAGAATTAAATGTTGAGAAAATCAAAATTACAAAGTTCAGTGCTACCCTCCAATAGGCGCATAAAGCCAATAAAAAACTACCTGTTTTTATAGGTGGTTTTTATTTATGTTTTAATTACATACAGCAACTAAATTAAAGTAGATTTGTATCTATCTTATTTACTTTTATAATTTGTTGATTTCCAACATAACGAGATTAATCTTTACTTTGCGTTATTCGTTCTACAAAATTTAAGTCATTTTCTCAATTCGGTACTATCAAAACTTAGAGCAGATGATTCCCTCACTAATATAATTCTACTTTAATTTACAATTCGAATTTTTATTCCTACCGTCAAGTTAGAAATTCACATGCGCATTTTACCTATATATCAGCAATGTTAATCAGAATGTATATCGGATTGACAACCCTTTTTCTTTATGTTAACTTTACCAACATACCAATCATCCTACAAATTTAAAGGGGGCGTAATTATGATTCAAAAAACAAACAGAATGAACCTAGTAGAACAGGTTGCTTCTCAAATAGAGCAGTTAATTGAATCTGGAAGCTGGCAAGTAGGAGAAAGAATTCCTCCTGAAATGGAATTGATGGAAAAGTTTGATGTCAGCCGTAATACACTTCGCGAAGCAATTCGTGCCTTAGTACATGCAGGATTACTGGAAACGAAACAAGGCAGCGGAACAACCGTACGCTCTGCCAATTCTCTTGGAGCAGCACTTAAACGTTATGTAAAAAAATCAGCGTTGCTTGAAATCCTTGATGTGCGCTTAGCTTTAGAAAAACAGGCTGCCCAGTTGGCTGCTGAACATAGGACAGAAGCGGATTTAGCAAAACTTGAATCATATATTCAAGATTCGCTTCAAGCTGCTGAAAATAGTAATCGTCAACAATTTATAGAGTTAGATATTCGTTTTCATAAAGCTGTTGTAGTGGCTTCTAACAATCAGCTCTTAATTGATTTATACGAGCCACTTTTAGAAATCATCTATTCGTTTGTGGAAGATTTACTGACAATGAATGCGCCTTTTAACTTTGAAGAAGAACTGCACAAGGAGTTATATACAGCCATTCGTAGTCAGGATAAAGTAGCTGCTGCAAACTATGTTGAAAACTATATGGAGGCATTAAGAAAAGTAATTGTGAAATTGATGGAGGAATAACAACATGAATAAGGAAGCCATATCATCTACATTAAATAAAAATACAAGAAATAGCTGGTTATTACTAATTGGTATAATCTTAGTGGGGTCTAATTTAAGAGTGCCCTTAACTTCTGCTGGGTCACTTATCCCTTTGATACGAGATGATCTTGGTATCAGTAATGCGCTTATCGGAACGATTACAACAGTGCCTTTACTTGCCTTTGCACTGCTTTCACCGTTTGCTCCAAAAATAGCAAATCGCATTGGCATGGAATTAACGATTACTTTATCCCTTATATTACTTATAATTGGGATTGCAATTCGCTCATTTTCAGGAATTTTCTCTTTATTTTCTGGTACAATTTTAATTGGAGTTGCAATTGCAATGGGTAATGTACTTATTCCAGGCATTGTAAAAATGAATTTCCCACAAAAAATCGGTTTAATGACTGGGATTTATGCTATATTTATGAATCTATTCGGTGCGCTTGGTTCTGGGGTAAGTGCACCTATTGCTTCTGTTGGTAATTTTGGATGGCAAGGTGCGCTTGGCATATGGGGAGTGTTGACACTCATTTCTTTATTGCTGTGGTTACCACAGCTTAGTAAACGACAAAAAGGTGAGAAAGTACAAGTTAAAGTAAATATAAAGAAAAAAGGTAGTTTGTGGCGTTCTCCACTCGCTTGGAAGATAACAATATTTATGGGTGGACAATCACTCATGTTTTATACTTTAATCACATGGTTACCAGATATTTTAAATATGAAAGGGTATAACTCAAATGCTGCTGGTTGGATTGTTTTTCTAATGCAGTTCTCACTTATTCCTATAACATTCATTGTTCCAGTACTAGCGGAAAAAATGAAAAATCAAGTTGGTCTAAGTATTACAACAGCCATTCTATTTATTATTGGATTAGCAGGGCTACTGCAAGGAAATTCAGTGCTTGTTCCTTTATGCGCTATCATTCTTGGAATTGCGGGAGGAAGTGCCTTCAGCCTATCCATGATGTTCTTCACACTAAGAACAAGTGATGGAAAAGAAGCCGCAGAAATGTCAGGAATGGCTCAGTCTTTCGGTTACCTTTTAGCGGCAGTTGGACCAGTGTTGGTTGGCACATTGCATGATTTATCAGGTGGATGGTCAATCCCACTTATTTTACTCATTTTTTTATCTTTCGTTCTGTTAATTGTTGGAATTGGGGCAGGAAAAGAAGGACATGTTACAAATGATGTAGATCAACATCATACTATGTTGAAGGAGTAATCCTGACACGAATGTTTGATGGTGAAATTAGCTGTAAAGTTATTGCAGATAAATTATAAAAATAACAATGATTTTTCCATTTGAAAATAATAGTTTAATTGACTCGGGTATATCTTTATTTTTCTATCGATAGAAAGGCGTATGTATTTTGGTCAATTAATCATTAAAATATTGATTACGCTGTTTGGTGCGATTGTAATGATGACAGACTTAAAAGAAAATACTATATGGTTATTTAGCTTTTGGTTCGTACTCACTTTGTATATGATTTTCGAGGGGTTTTTTTCTAAAAAGAAAAATCTGCAAATATATGTTTAGTGAACTTAATAAGGTGTAGGATGATTTGATTTACAAATGTTTTAAAAGCCTTCCACATAATCTGTGGAGGGCTTTTCTTATATAAATAGGAACCAGACACTTTAAAAGAAACATTTTGAATGAAGAAATTAATAATAAATTACATATTGGATAGCTTAACAATAGTATGTATTAATTTTAACAACGAGGAGGCTTTCGATTGGCTGATAATAATAACAATAATAGCCCAAAATTGAAGAGAAAATCGAAACCAAAGTTGAAAAAAGAAGAAATTACTGTAGTTGACACAAGTTCCGCCCGTAAAGCTGTTATAGCAACTGCTGTTGGTAATGGTATGGAGTGGTTTGATTTTGGCATTTACTCTTATTTAGCTGCTACTATTGGACAAGTATTTTTTCCTGAAGTCAGTGGTCCTATGCAATTAGTATTTTCTTTTGCGACATTTGCTGTCGCCTTTGTTGCTCGACCTATCGGAGGAATTTTCTTTGGGATGCTTGGGGACCGATTAGGCCGTAAAAAGGTGTTAGCTATTACCTTAGTTATGATGGCACTGGCGACGTTAAGTATTGGCTTAATTCCATCCCATTCATCTATAGGGTATACTGCCACAGTGCTTTTACTCATAGCACGTTTAATTCAAGGATTTTCATCGGGGGGAGAATATTCAGGTGCTATGACGTTTATTGCTGAATCCACTCCTGATAAGAAAAGAGGATTTATGTCAAGTGGCCTTGAGGTAGGAACTTTAGTTGGTTATATCGCAGGGGCTAGTCTTGTTACTTTACTTACTTATATTTTGGGCCAGGACACAATGTTGGAATGGGGTTGGCGTATTCCATTCTTCTTATCAGCTCCTATTGGTTTAATTGGCTTTTATTTGCGAAATAATTTAGAAGAAACGCCTGCTTTTGAGGCAATGAAAGAGAAGACAGAAGATGAAAATGCTATATCTGTAAAAAATATTTTACAATTCCACTGGAGAGCAATCGTTGTCGGTATGTTTGTTGTTTTCTTTTATATTGTTGTCAATTATATCGTATTATCGTATATGCCATCTCATTTAACGGCTGTGCTTGGATATGGCGAAGCGGAAGGGCTTTTATTAATTGTCATCGTCATGGTCATCATGATACCGATTGTTCTACTAATGGGGTATTTTAGTGACCGTATAGGAGCGAAAAAGATTATTCAAGGAGGGTTAATTGGGCTAATCCTTTTAAGTATACCTTCGTTTAATTTAATTGGTAGTGGCAATACATTGCATGTATTTTGGGGATTATTGATTCTTGCAGTATTTTCCGCTTCTTTTCAGGGAACAATGCCAGCGCTATTGCCGTCTCTATTTTTCACAAATGTAAGAAATGGGGCATTGGCGATTACATTTAATATCTCTGCGTCATTGTTCGGTGGTACTACACCACTACTTGTATCATGGTTAATTAGTAAAACGATGAATGAAATGGTACCTGCCTACTATGTGATATTTGCATCTGTTGTCGGTATTATTGTTGTTTCCATCTTTCTAAAAGATACTTCTGGCATGGCACTTCGAGGTTCACCACCAGCTGTTGAAGAGAAAGCTGAAATAAAAGAGATTTTAGAAGATCCCGAAGAAGCATTATGGTGGCATGAAGAAAAGAAAGTTATAGAAGAACGTATTGAAGATCGTTTGGATGATGGAAAGTAAATTTAAACATCAATTTTTAAATCATCACACTGTGTTGCTAAAGAAGCTAGGATAAAATATAAAGCATAAAAATAAAGCAACCGACTACTTGCGACTATTGAAGAAAATGAAATCAAAGTAGTAGGTTGCTTTCTCTGTATATTTTCGGTTACATATCGTATAAGGGATTTTTCGCTTAGGGCAGATTCGCTTATGAGCGTTACTGTTCAAACTTCGAAATGGCTATGCTCGAAAATTGTTACCTAAGTTGTGACCAAGAGCAAAATAATGACGGAAATTATAAATAAGTGGGCTCCATTTATTTGGATCAATATGATTTTCTTCAATAACAATTTCCGTATGTGCATGTACTTGTATTGCTTGTGTCTCAACAATGGCAAAATGAGAAGAATAGTCTGGTTTACGAATGTGTGTAACTTTTGCTTCAATTTGAATGGGACACTCCATAATTCGAGTGGGTTTTACTAATGTAGCTTTTATAGGTGTTAAATCACTAATATTATATTTTTCCTTTTTATAAGTATAGCCATTTTGCTTTTTAAATTCTGGAACTGGATTTTTTCCTGTAAAAGGAGCTAATTGTTCAACATTTTCCCACAGTGAGGGGTCTGGTATATTAATGACACATTCAGGATGACGTTCTAAATTTTCAATGGCCTTCCCATCAATACCGATACCTAATACTATATACTCTCCCAATGCCCAAGAAGAAGATAAAGGGCTAATATTCACTGTTCCATCCTCATTCAAAGTGCTAAGTAAAATAACAGGGAATCCATAATATAAAATTTTCGGATTTATCATTTTTGTATTGGGAATTGTTATTTGCTTGTTTATTTTCATTTTTAGTGCCTCCTACTAAATATTCTTTTTTTCAAAATTCATTGTAAACTCTTAATATTTCGAGATGTATCGAAGTGTCGGTTACATAAATTATTAAACATGCATTTAATTGAAGTTTGGTTATTGGATTAAATAGAGCGGTGAAATAATTTGAAATATATTACAATGAGGTTGTAATGACACTATAAAGGAGAATGCCAATGCCTATTTATAATAAGTTAGTACGAGATCGGATTTTAGAAATTATTGAAGCAGATGGTTTACAGTATAATGCAAGAATTTTAGAACCACAGGAGCTTCTAGTAGAAGTAAAAGCAAAAATAATAGAAGAAGCTAAAGAGTTTCATAAGACCGTAAACGTTCAGGAGGGCATTGAAGAATTAGCTGATCTTTTAGAATTAATACATACAGCTATCAATGCGTTAGGTGTAAGTTTTGAGGATCTAGAAGGAATTCGTGAGCAGAAAAAGGCTAAACGTGGGGGTTTTGACAAGGCGATTTATTTAATGAATGTAGAGGAATGAAAATTGGAACTATTTGTATACTCTAAACGTCTACATGCTAAATAAATGGGCATTATAAAGATAAAGAGGGGGGCTTTAGAAATGATTGGTTTACTGAATGTTGGTAGTCTAGTAATTGGACTAATTGCATGGCTACTTCCTATTGTTGGCCTTATGCAATCTAAAAAGCACGACTATATAATATGGGGATTGCTTTCTAGTTTGAGTTTGAGTGCTTGTGCAATTGCACTTATTTTTCAATTGTATTATCAATATCATCTCGTTAACATAGAGGATTGGAGTGCACTTATGGACACAACAGGCGCTGTAATTTTCGCTGCGACTGTCCTTCTCGTTGTAACTGTTTTATTAAATATTTTAACACTAATTGTATTTCGAAAAAGATTACAAATTGCGAGGTAAAAGTCGATAGGGCAGGATTAGATGTTAAAAATCTTGAAAAAACCTACGACATTGTTCTTTATTCTTTTCCATTTCTTAAATCCCCATTCCAGCAATAGTAACGGTTATTGCACTTTTTCTGGTCCAATGGATCAAGGGGAATATGTCATTTTTCATGCTAAATATGCTGAAACAAAAGTCAATTTTTAATGGATATTTTCATATTGAAAACAAAGGAAAGCAATTGTCCAAATAAGGGCAATCGCTTCTTTTACAATTAAAGCATATATATACACTAAGTCCATGATGAATGTAGCAATTTCTAACTTGCGGGTTCTACGCTTTTATTAATTGTGCATGTGCGTCATAAATGTATTGACTCTGTGAAAGTTGACCACAGAAGGGAATTGAAATATGAAAAAATCGAAATTTGAAAAGATAAAAATCGGTTTTGGTATTGTTCTTTTACTGCTTGCACTACTTGGTTTCATTTTTGAGCATCTTACAAATATTACATTGACCATTGTAGCTATAATAATACTAGTGACTAAAATTCAAGAATTGAAAAAAGGCAAAAAAACAATTTCAAACTATTTGCTAATTGGTGTATGGATATTATTAACCATTGCAATATTTCTAATCACAATTATGGATATGATTAATTCCTAAATTTTAAAATATATTCATTTCACAGTAACGATAAAGGAAGATAGGATAATGAAAAGTTTTTCGGAGAAAATATACCTAAAGATAATTTAGGAGCGATACAATTGAAGAAAAATAAATTGCTTACATTGTTATTTATAAGCGCTTTACTATATGGAACAATGAATGAAACAGTAAAAGCAATATCGAATGATCGTCCCCAACCTTTAGAGGAATTTCTCCCACAAATCGGATATAAAACAATAGAAGCTGCCATAAAAGAATTTGAGCAACATTTTAATCAAGACCTTAAGCTGCCACTTAGAATACCTCCAATAAGCTTTACACATCAGTTCGGAAGGTTTAATTCTAATAATCATTTAGAGGTAATGATGCTAAGTGAGGAATTTCCGCAAAACCATTATAAAATTGATGTTCGGCCGATTGAGCAAAAAATAAAATTTGATAAGTATATGTCAAAAATTTATAAGTTAAAAAATGGTGTGGATGCACTTTTTATAGATAGTCCAAAAATTGGCTTTAATTTGTTAGTTATCGAAAGAGATGATTGGCAATATGTGTTTAGTATCGATAAAGATGTAGCTGATAAAGTAACGCCTGAAATCCTTCTTCAAATAGCCAATACAATAGATTATGAACAATAATAAGCAAAAGAATTGTTAACTTGTTAAGACTGCAAATGGCGGTCTTTTTCGTTTGCCAAAGCATTTACTTCACTTCATACCGCATATCATTCTATCCAAAAGGGTATTGCATTAGCTAAACGATTGGATGTGCAAGATGCAATTCATGACTTTGAAGAATTAGTTGAAAAATTAGAGCAAAAAAATAAACAATAACTTCTTTATTTAAAGGATGCGAGAAGTTATTGTTTATCGCTAATGAACGCAGTATTTTCCTTGCTATTGAGAAAACATTAATGGCAATGGCTAAATGAGTAGCCTTCAAAAACCTTTAAGCCTTCAGCGTTTAATACTTGCTCAACTAAAATTGGTTTATGCGGACTTTTATCAATTACTTCTTTACTTGAAATCATAATATTGCTACCTGCAATTTTGGCTAATTGATCATGCGATACACTGTACACGATTTTCCCTAATTTAGACCAGACCATCGCACCTGTACACATGACACAAGGCTCACAGCTCGTATATAAAGTATAATCGCTCAAGTCGAAAATGTTATTTTCAGAGCAGAACGTCCTAATTAGGCCGATTTCAGCATGATGTGTTGGGTCGCAAAAACTATTAATTTTATTTTCACCATACATGACAATTTCATCGTTTTTTACTAAAATAGCGCCAAATGGTTCATTGCCAGCTTCTCTAGCATTTAAAGCCATTTTAATAGCTATTTTAATAAATTGTTCATCAATTTGTGTCATAACTAATACCTCCGATTCAATGCCATTATAACTGAATGTACACCACTTTGAATACATTTTTGAGCGTGTTAGCTTAGCCCATTACTTAAGCTTTCTTTTAGAATAAATCGTGAACCAAATAAAATACAAGATAGTAACAGTTGAAAGACCTAACGAAGCATAGCGGTTATGTTCATAAGGCAAAATAATATAAAGGACTATTGCGATTAAGATTGCTGGGAAAACCGTATAAAACCAAACCCTCACGGCTTTATTTTTAAACGACATGTCAAATCTCTTCATACAAACACCTCTGCATAGTTTACTACTTTTAAATTTTTGCGATTTTTACAAGATAATATAATCCTGCTACCATAATTAAAAAACCAAAACCTTTATAAGTAATTGTTTTAAATGGTTCATTAAAAACTGTAATATTCATAAAAAGTGATCCAATAGAAGTAATCAAGATACCTATAATGGCATTCACTATCTTCACAAGCATCTAACTCCCCCCAATGCTTTGAAAGTAAGGTCAGTGTATCCATGAACAGGGGGATACACTAAGCTGATTATGGTTGAGTATAAGTTGTTAATTGTCGTGACATCTACACACTACCACAACATACTTAATAGATATGTATAAGAAACCGTCTTCGATTCAATTACTCTCCATCGTAAACAATACTGTAAGAAATATTGAGTTTGGTACAGACCCACGATTCAAAGATTTTATCTATCGCCATTTTCGTTTCTACGTTATTCATCTTTTCGTCTATTCCCAATTGTTCAAATGTAAATGTCTCTAGGATCCTTTCTTCATATTTCGTATCCATCGTAAATGTCACTGTTCTGCTCATTATAAGTATTCTCCTTTCAGTATGACAAAACTGGACTTACTTCTAGGGAAATCAGTCCTAAACGCAAGTCCAGTCTAAAAAGTATATTATTGTTTTACTGTTTCGCTTTTTAAAGCTTCTTCATTACTATTTTGTTTCTTTTGGATACTTAAAATAATGAGTGCTTGTACAGTCATCGCAAGTACGATAAAAATTAAATGTGTATTATGAAAGAACCATTTTGATATGAAATAAAATATAGGTGCAGATGATAAATAGGAGATATATTGATTTTTCGTTGCAATAAAAATAATCGTCGCTATACAAGAAGTAACTAATAAAAGTTCTACTATAATACCGATTGAACTACTGTCTAGGTAGTATTGTAATTCGTTCAAATAGGACATGCCAAGTTCACCTCGCTTTGTTATCAAAAGTTTTACAAAAATTGTAACACATCAAAGTGTTATTTGGAAGATAATTGGTAGGGAAAGTATTGCCTTTTATAATCGCTTTATCGTTTAGGTTCTCTAAAAAACTAATACTGCTATTATCATGCTCTTCTAAAGGGCTATGTCCGCAATTGTCAAGTCTATTCGAATTTAACGTAGAAATTGAATGAGCATCATTTTCTCTCCTTGCCAAATTGATAGAATTTCTACGTTGTCCTCTCCCGATACATCTAGTTGAAGTTAAGTAAGTAGTTGTATTAAAAAAGAGGCTTTTTGAGTAGCCACGCAATTTTTTATTCCCACAAAGCAAGTTCATATTTAAATTGGCGATTTTGTGTAGAAAGGGTATATCATGTAAAAAAAGAGGTCAGAGAAACATAAACGATTTGGAAATTCTAAAAGGGTACTGTAGGAAATAAAACGTAGTGAGTAAATAGAGCAGAAAGAATTTCGCTCAATTAGTCTATGCAATAGTATTATGAGTTTTTTACGTAATAGAGTGTATATAAAAACACAAATGAATTTTGCATTACAACATACTATAAGAATAACTTGGATGCACAAGTGACGAGACAAAGATCAGTTAGTTGAACACTATTGCTCGTTATGTAGACCGATTACAGTTTAAGTAGTCGGTTTTCTAATGAAAAACAAAAGGAAATTGAAACGCCATTTAATTAGGAAGGGGGTAATTGCGTGGTATCAATAAGACAAAAATTAGTACCTGCAAACCAAGCTGCCAAAATTACAAATGGGAAAAACAATGCAAAAAAATATATCGTTGTCCATGAAACAGATAATACAAGCGTAGGAGCGGATGCGGATGCGCATGCTCGTCTACAATTTAATGGTAATAGTCGTGCGGCAAGTTGGCACTGGCAAGTAGATGATCATGAGGCAGTACAATCTTTTGAACACTATTGGGAATGCTGGGGAGCGGGAACTTATATAGGAAATACGCAAGGAATTCAGGTTGAAATATGTGTTAATAGTGATGGCGATTTTAATAAAGCTGTCGAAAATGCAGCAGCTTTAATAGCAAAAATAATGAAAGATGAACATATTTCAATCCAAAATGTCGTGCAGCATCATTATTTTAGTGGCAAAAACTGTCCAAGAAATATACGTGCAGGGAAAGTTTCCTGGACTAATTTTTTGAAAATGATTACAACTATTGAAACGCCACAGCCCGAAAAACCACCAACCGAATCAATGAAATACCGTATTATTACTGGAACATATAGCACACGAAATGCCGCCGTCAGCGTAGTAGATGTAATGAAGAAACGTTTTGGCTGGGTTGCTTATATTGAGCAGGATGGTGCGCAATATCGTGTAAAAACAGGTACCTTCACAGGGTTAACTGCTGCCAAAAGTGCAGAAATAAAAATAAAAACGGCTAAATTAGCACAAGTAACATATATTGTGGAAGCGTAATCAGTATAATACAAAATCTATGAGTATTTTAGTTGACTGCAAATAGGAAATGAGTAAAATAGAAAAGCAGTACTATTATATTCCATAAACTTAGCAGCTAAGAGCATTCACGTGCCTCAGTAAGGTATCTGAGGCACTTTTTATTTATAAATTGTAAAATAGGTAGTATTTTAAAGACACTATGCTATTTATAGAAAATGGTCTAGGAAAAAGTACCTTATTAATGTGCAATTTTATGAAGTTAATAGAGGGACAAGGGTTGTCATGAAATTTTGACACGCTTTTTCTTTTCGTCTTCTCTATAACCTGTTAAGATGGTAATAGTGTGACAACAAGTTAGTGTATATGAGAGTGGTGACAATCAAGATGGATGAACAGAAAAAAGATGGTTTAGAACAACAAGAGCAAACACAGCAAGTAGAGGTAAAACCAGCGGGACAATTTATTCAGATGAAACCGTTTAAATTTATTATGCTGATGTTCTTTACAATCTTAATTACCGCAGGCTTAACAATTTTTGCGTTAACATTCGGTGAAAAGAAAGTAGTAGAAGTAAAAGTTCCGATAGAACGTGCGGAATTTACAAAATTATACGAAGCATTTGATATGCTAAAAGACAAATACTACAAAGATATTGATGATGAAAAAGTAGTGGATGGTGCTATTAACGGCATGTTTGATGCATTAGAAGATCCGTATTCTGATTTCATGGTGAAAGATGAAGCAGAACAGTTTAACTCTGGATTATCTTCAAGCTTCCAGGGAATCGGCGCTGAAATTCAAGAACGTAATGGTTTCATTACTGTTGTGTCACCTATTAAAAATTCACCTGCTGAAAAAGCAGGACTATTACCAAAAGATATAATTTTAACTGTTGACGGCAAAAGTATTCAAGGATTTAGCGCTTCTGAAGCAGTTGCTCTAATCCGTGGTGAAAAGGGTACACCTGTTAAACTAACAGTGAAACGTGGAGAAAATGCTGAGCCAATTCAAATGACGATTGTACGGGACGATATTCCTGTTGAAACGGTTTATGGTGAGATGCTAGATGGAAATATTGCACATATTCAAATCACATCGTTTAGTGAACAAACAGCAGCAGAGCTAGAAAAAATACTTGCTGAATACGAAGGAAAAGGCATGAAAGGGATTGTCCTTGATTTACGCCAAAATCCTGGTGGTTATTTAAATGCAGCAGTAGAAATTTCGAATTTATTTGTGCCAGAAGGCAAGGCGATTGTACAAGTGCAACAAAAAGACGAAGAGCCTGAAATTACAAATGCTGCATCAGGGAAAAAATACAATTTACCTGTCACTGTATTAGTTGATAATGGAAGTGCTTCAGCATCAGAAATTTTAGCTGCCGCTTTAAAAGAGTCGGTTGGTGCGAAAATTGTTGGAGAAACTTCTTTCGGTAAAGGGACAGTCCAAAATGTTACACCATTAAAAGATGGTTCTAATTTAAAATTCACTACTGGTAAATGGTTAACACCAAACGGTAACTGGATTAATGAAAAAGGTATTGAACCAGATGTAAAAGTAGCTTATCCTGCTTATGCTTCTTTACCAATTATCGATCCAACAATTGAAATGAAAGATGGCATGCAATCAGACTCCATAAAAGTGGCTGAAGAAATGCTAGAGGTGCTAGGATATGAGCCTGGTAAAGCCGACGGTATTTTTGATAAGTATACAGAACAAGCAGTGAAAAAACTGCAAGCTGATAATAAACTTGAAGAATCAGGCATTTTGACGAATGAAACTACTTACGCATTAATGGATGCATTACGTGCAAAAATGAAATCAGATGACCCTCAACTTTTAAAAGCAAAAGAACTTATTTCTGATGCAAAAGAACAAACTGAGAAAAAAACAAACTAACACTGTAGCTGTCGCAGAAGTCGTCTCGTACGGCCAATGCGATGGCTTTTTTTATAGGAGGAATATTTGTGAAGGACGTATACTTATTTAGTGGTTTTCTAGGAAGCGGCAAGACTTCTATGCTGACAGACGTAATTCGACAACTAAAAGAAAAGGGGTTAAAGCCAGCTGTTATTATGAATGAGCTTGGAAAGCTTCCTTTTGACTCACAAGCAGTGGAGGAGGATGTTCCTCTAAAAGAGATGCTAGAAGGCTGTATTTGTTGTTCAGGTGCCGAAAAAACAGAGGCTCAAATACAATCTCTACTATTAGATAGTGAATTTGATGTCCTTATTATCGAAACTACTGGAGCTGCTCATCCTGTAGAAGCATTGGATGCCGTCTATTCTCCCATTTTCGCCGAGCAGTTAAATGTTAAAGGGATTGTTACGGTTGCAGACTCGAAGCTATGGTTAAATCGTGAGACACTTACGCCACAAGTTCGTACGTTGTTTATGGAACAAATTCGCCACGCACATTTATTACTGGCGAACAAAACGGATTTACTAAGTGAAGCGGAGCAAGCCAAGGTAGTTTATGAGCTACAAGGTTTTAATCCACATGCTTTTATATTGCAAACTACAAATGGACGTGTGCCATTACATTTACTTGAAAGCTTAAAGGCTACAGCACAAACTGATAAACAAAATATTACGACAGCAACGATTTCATCAATGCATTTAGGCTCCCGTTTAGTGGAATTCGACGGTGTTCACTTTACACAGGAGCAATTTGAGGATTGGGTACGGACATTACCAGATACGGTTTATCGGATGAAAGGATATGTTCCAATCGAAGGTATTAAAAATCCAATGCTGTTTCAATATGCCTATGGAATGGTGCAATGGCTTCCAGAATACATTAAAATGCCAGCAAAACTTGTTTTAATAGGTGAAAATATTGGAAGTGTCAATGTTATTGGTATGGATTAGATTAAGCTAATAATAGGTTTTATGAGTATTTCTGCGTGTGTTCTTACTAGAAAGCGACAAGCTTTCTAGCAGGAGCGGGCAGATTTTTTAAATTTTATTCGGGTGTTATAAAATTATAGTAATTCTTTAAAGGCCTGCTACTGTCATAAAATGACCTTTTTAATAAAACTCAAAGTCTATAAATAGCTTCATTTTAAGTATTGTCAACCCTATATAAAACGTAAGTATTTCATAGCATGGTGAAACTTGCTAAAATTTATAACAAAAAAACCCCTGTTTCACGGAAACTACTTTTCTATTGGAGAAGCTAGCAGATGTTGGGAAGATTTTTAATAGAATCGTACTTTACGATAGGTTGCAGAGAGGAGAGATTGCAAAATGAAAAAAACACTTACTGCAATTTGTGCAACATTTCTTTTAGCAGCTCCAATTCAGTTGGCTTCTGCTGCTTCTAATACTACAGAGGGGAACTCAGCAAATCAAACAACAAACTGTAAAGTTTACTATAATAATAATTGGTCAAATCACAAGTGGGTTATAACTAAACCACATACGACAACACCATCTAAAGATACTCAAACTAATACTAATCAACAAAATAATCAACAAACAAATCAACAAAATCAACAAAATAATACAACAACGACACCACCGACTACTTCTACACCGACGACAACTACTTCGGATGTGAATGCTTTTGAACAAGAGGTAGTAAAATTAACGAATGCTGAGCGTACTAAAGCTGGTTTAAAAGCATTACAAACAGATGATAAATTAATGGCTGCTGCTCGAGAAAAATCTCAAGATATGCAATCAAAACAATATTTCTCACATACTAGTCCAACTTTTGGTTCACCATTTGATCGTATGAAAGCTTTAGGTATTACTTATAAGAGTGCAGGTGAAAATATCGCTCAAGGTCAACGTACACCACAAGAGGTAGTACAAGCTTGGATGGATTCACCAGGACACCGTGCGAATATTTTAAATGCGAATTACACGCATATTGGTGTTGGTTATGTGAAGTCTGGTAACTACTGGACTCAACAGTTTATTCAAAAATAATAAGTTGAATGTTTCATAGAAACAATACAAAAATAATTAGGATGTCCAATAAGTCTGAGACTTATTTGGGCGTCTTTTTATTTTGCACAGGAAAGAAAACGGGACATTCGTGACATAGCCGTTTGAGAAAAGCCTTTTTTGCCTATACTTCCAAGTATAGGAGGCGTTTTATGGATAAAGTGGAATTAATGATGAAAAGCCTACAAAAAGCATTTAATCATTCATCTGATTTTACAGTGAGACAAGTAGATTGGCGAGAAGGAACGTCTGCTATTTTATGCTTTTATACCTCGCTCGTAGATGCAAAAGAAGTGCAAAGAGTACTCGATACGATTTATGCTCGGTTAGATACAAACAAGCCCTTTTGGAGTGAAACGTTAATCACTACACTTGAGCCATTTTCTCTACCACTAGCGATTGAGCACATTTGTAATGGAGAAACACTAATCGTAATACCTGAAACTGGTGAAATGCTTTCTCTTACTGTTGTGAACCAAGTACAACGAAACCCTGACGAGCCAAATAATGAGCATGTTCTTCGTGGTTCACATGAGGGGCTTGTCGAGAGCCTCGAAACAAATCTGGCATTATTACGGAAACGAATTCATAATCCAGCGCTAGTAGTTAAATCTTTTTCAATCGGTAAAGAGACAAATACGAAAGCGTATTACTTATATATAGATGGGGTCATAAAGCCTGAAACTTTGGATGAGATTGAAAAACGGATTGACGCCATTAATATTGATTATTTTTATAGTGTTGGTCAATTAAGTGATGAGTTAGAGGATTCTGTTTGGTCACCTTTTCCTCAATTGCTAAATACGGAGAGACCTGATCGCGTGATGGCTAATTTAGTAGAAGGTAAAGTTGTATTGTTAACGAATATTTCCCCGACAGCCTTAATAGCACCTGTAACATTTTTTTCTTTTTATCAATCGCCTGATGATTATAATGGTCGAGTGTTAGTTGGTTCCTTTTATCGGATAGTTCGGTTGGTGTCATTTATTGCAGCTGTTTTCTTACCAGCCTTTTATATTGCTATTATCAGTTTTCACTTTGAAGTGCTTCCTTTAGAGTTGAGTAATCAAGTAAAGAATGATGTAAATGAAATACCGTATCGACCGTTAATAGAGGCACTTATTTTAGAGATTATTATGGAACTCATTCGAGAATCCAGTATACGATTGCCACAATCAGTAGGTCAGACGATAGGCATCGTTGGAGGATTAGTAATAGGGGATGCGATTGTAAGTGCTGGCTTAGTCTCAAATTTAATGGTAATAGTGGTCGCTTTAACCGCAATTTCAAGCTATGTCGTGCCTTCGGTAGAGCTAAATACATCAATTCGTATGCTTCGATTTCCATTTATGCTGCTCGCCTCTTTATTTGGATTTTTCGGTATTGTCATTGGCGTTGTTGTCCTATTGATTCATTTAATTAATTTAAGTTCATTAAAACAACCATACTTTGCACCAATTGTGCCATTTCAGCCAAAGGAAATATACAAAGTTTTTGTACGAGGACCGTATTTTAAACCAACTGTCCAAGTCACAACTTTTAGTCCACCGAAAGATAACAGTGTAAAGAATGGTGATACACCTTGAATTTTTCCCTATCTAAAGGACAATTTTTTTTACTATTATTTTTTATTGAAACAGGGTTTATTTATATATCCTTTCAAACACCTTTAATAAGCGAAAGTGAAAATATGGCATGGGTGCTCTTCATCGTTGCAGCAATATGGCATTATTTTTTATTAATATTTTTCGAACGTTATTATAAATATTTTTATTTAAATACATTTTTTCAATGGGTATATAAAATTTACTGGTTTCTAATGATCGCGTCATTTATAGCCTATATGGAGTTTGTATTAGCATCATGGGTTTTACCTCAAACACCCGAATGGATTGTTATCTTTTTTATAGTAGCACTATCGTTATATGCTAATTTAAGTCGACCAGAAACAGTTATTAATATCGGTGTTATGCTTATTCCACTCGTATTTATTTTTATTATTTTTTTAATGCTAGCGGTACCAGATCTCACTTGGACAAACTTGTTTCCGCTTGATTTTACTAATAAAAAACAAATCATTCAGGGCTTTATTCATGGTGCATTTGCATTTATGGGCGCAGAAATGTTTTTAATATTTCGCCCCTTTTTACAAAGGGAGTTAACATTGAAGGGCAAGCCGATATTCCTATATCAGCTTGTAATTTTTGTATTTTATTTTATCTCAGTGCTTTTTTCACTCATGTTTTTTACTATCGAGGAAATCAAACTAGTACCAGAGCCGATCATTTATATTTTAAAATCACAAGAAGTGACTTTTGTGAAGCGACTTGATATTTTCTTTGTGTATATTTGGTTATCTTGGTCAATCGTTACTGTAATGATTGTAAATTTCACCTTTAGAATCATTCATTTTGTAAAAGAAAGAAAACGACCTAAGTTACAAATTATGATTTATCATGTGTTGCTAGCGATAGTCCCACTTTTTTTGGTGAAATTTAGAGTGATTGAATTGATGAAAAGTTCTTTCCATTATATATTTTTAATTTTTACCTTTCTATTGCCTATACTCATTATTTTTTGGAATAAATGGAGGGGGAAAGAGTGTATCGAAAAGGGATAATACTACTGTTGATTGTATTCCTTGCTGGTTGTTGGGATGAGCGTTTATATAAAAACTCGTCAGTTGTGTCACTCGTTGGAGTTGAAGGGAAAGTAGGGGAATATAAAGGATATTACGCCTACCCTAAGTTAATTGATAATAAAAGTAAAATAATGGTGATAGAAGCAGAAGGTATTTCTCCACGTGATATCCGAAATAAAGCTGACATGAAAGTGGAACAAACATTAGATTTGTCTGAACTAGCGACACTACTTATTTCAAGTGATACTGTAAAGGAACCTCTTTATGACATTTTAGATATTTATTTTCGTGATCCTCAAAATCCAATATCTATTAAAGTTGCGTTGACGGAAGGGGATGTAAAGCCTTTTATTGAGTTAACTAAGGAAGTAACAGACAATGCAGGAGGGTACTATCAGCGCTTTATTGAAAGTACTGAAAAAAATACAATATACCCCAAACTTGATTTACAAATGATTGGCTCGACGCTGTTTGATGATGCAATCGATATTTCAATTCCCTATATAAAAATGAATAAAGAAAAAAATATAGCAGATGCAGCTGGGGTTGCATTGTTTTCTGGCCAGTTATTTACTGGGAAAATATTAAATCCTAAACAATCATTAAGTATGCTTTTATTAATGGATGAAGCAAGTCAACATGCACGAATTGAATATATGATGAATTTAAATGATAAGGACATACCCGTCACTTCAGAGGTCATTCATTTAAAGAGAAAGTGGACTATCTACGAAGACATGAAAAAAATAACGATGGACTATAAAATCGATTTAGAAATTGATGAGTTTTCACAAGATCATTTGTATAAGAAGGACATATTAAAAACGCTAGAGGAAAATTTTCAACAAAGAATTCAAGCTGACTTTGAGGAAGTGCTTCAAATACTTCAAGAACAGAAGTCAGATACGTTAGGGATAGGGCGATACATTCGTGCCTATCACCCAAAAATGTTTAAGGATGACTGGCACGAGCAATTTGCTTCACTAACATTAGAACCGAAAGTGAAAGTTTCGATTATTCGTACTGGCATTCTCCGATAGTAATGGTTTTAGTCTTTAAATACAGAAAACAACGCAAAAATGCCCATATTCAACATTTTTGCGTTGTTTTTATCGTAAAACGAATCTTTTTTGTACGAGCAGTAAGCGAATTAATAGTGTAATTGCACCAGCAGATAGACCAGCTACAAGTCCAAGCCAATAACCAACTGGCCCGAAATCGGTATAGTTAGCTAGTAAATATCCTGTAGGCAATCCGATAATCCAATAGGAAATAATCGCCATAATGAATGTGATAGTTACATCCTTGTATCCTCTTAAAGCGCCTTGCACTGGAGCCTGAATAGAATCTGACAGTTGGAAAATGGCAGCATACACTAAAAATTGTTGCGCATATTTTAATACTAACTGATCCGTTGAATACATTGTTGCGATTTGTTCGCGTAGTAAGTACAGAATACAAGCTGAAAAAAAGCTAAATACAATGGCTGTCCCGACACATAAATAACTATAAATTTTTGCATCACGGAGTCGACCCGCACCAATTTCAAAACCTACTAATATCGTAACACCCATTGAAATACTTAGGGGAACCATGTATAACAACGATGTAAAGTTTATAGCAATTTGATGTGCTGCTATGATTTCTGTACTAAAGCTACTCATCATCATCGTTACGGCAGAAAATATACTTGTTTCCGCGAATAGGGAAATGCCAATTGGTACACCAATAACTAATATCTCTTTCCAGCTTAACCATTCCAGCTTTGGCCATTCTCGGAATATATTAAAGTGTTCAAAAGGCACTCGTTTCGCAATGATCCAAACGGTGATAAAGAACATTAACCAGTAGGTAATAGCTGTAGCGACACCTGCGCCCACACCGCCAAGCTCTGGCGCACCAAACTTGCCGAAAATGAATATATAATTTAGTAAAATGTTAATAGGTGTTGCTAGTAGCGTAATAATCATTGTTACCCGTGTTTGACCTAACGCATCGATAAAGCAACGTAGGACAAAAAATAAAAAAAGTGGAATAAGTCCAACGCACATAGCGTGAATATAGGATTTGGCAATGTTATGTACTGCTTCTTCTAGTTGCATATTTCCAAGTATCCAATCAAGTCCGACAAATAATAAAATAAATATTAAGGCAGAAAGGACAAGGGCAACATATAAGCCTTGCTGAACAGCCTTTTTCGCAGCATGTTCTTTTTTAGCTCCAACTAGCTGGGACACGATCGGTGTTATCGCTAATAAAATGCCAGAAAGTCCCGTATAAATGGGCATCCAAATGGACGAACCTATCGAAACCCCAGCTAAATCGGCTGTTCCGTAGCGGCTAGACATTAAAATGTCGAAAAATGAAATAAGATAAATTGCTACTTGGGTGACTAAAATTGGCAAAATGATTTTTAAAATTAAAGCATACTTCTGTTTTAACGTTGTAGTTTTATCCATAATGAGTAACTTCCTTTATAAGCATAATGAATTAGTATAGCATAGAGTAGACAAAATATGACTGAAAAATTAAAAGCTTCATCTATATCTTTTCTTTCGCATATAGTAAAATAAAAGACTGTAAACAAAAAGTAGCGTTTGGCTACAATGGCTTTTAAGGAATAGGAGAATTTACGTGAAACAACTAACAATCATTTTAACCGGTGGTGGGACAGCAGGCCATGTATCACTTAACCAAGCGATATTACCTTCTTTACTTGAACTAGGTTATGATGTCCACTATATTGGTTCAGAGCAAGGTATTGAAAAAGAATTAATCGGCGAGGCATTTCCTAAAGTCCCTTTTTATGGGATAGCAAGTGGGAAGTTGCGTCGTTATTTCTCTATGAAAAACTTTACAGATCCATTTAAAGTGCTTGCTGGTATTATGCAAGCGTTTAGTATTATAAAAAAAGTGAAGCCAGATGTCATCTTTTCAAAAGGTGGATTTGTCTCTGTCCCTGTTGTGATGGCAGCGAAATTGGCTGGCGTACCCGTTGTTATACATGAATCAGATGTAACGCCTGGCTTGGCAAATAAAATTGCCCTTCCATTTGCATCTCATATCTTCACTATTTTTGAAGAAACGCTACAGCATTTACCAAAGGAAAAGGCAACATGTACTGGTTCTATTATTCGCGAAGAATTATTTAACGGTAACAAAGCAAAGGGTCTTTCTTTTTGTGGTTTTACAGCAGCTAAACCTGTTCTTTTAGTTATGGGAGGAAGCCTTGGCTCAGTTGTATTAAATGATGCATTACGCCAAAATCTCCCTGAACTATTGCAAACGTTCCAAGTTATTCATTTATGTGGAAAAGGGAATAAAGATGAAAGCTTGGAGGCAATGCCTGGCTACAAACAATATGACTATGTAACAACTGAATTACCTGATTTACTGCATGCAGCAGATTTTGTCGTTACGCGTGCAGGGTCAAACTCTATTTTTGAATTTTTAGCACTTCATAAACCAATGTTATTAATCCCTCTTTCTGCACAAAAAAGTCGTGGCGATCAAATTTTAAATGCGAACTTATTTAAAAAACAAGGATATGCTGAAGTATTACAAGAAGAAGAATTAACAAAGGAATCGTTTATGAAATCGGTCTATACATTAACAGAGCGAAAAGTGGAAATGATTGCGACGATGGAAAAAACACAAAAACCGAAAACGCCAGATGAAATGGCGAAGTTAATATTACAATATAAAAAATAAAAGCAATGTGTACTGTTTATCCTAACAGTACACATTGCTTTTTATTGTTACTATTACATTGCTTGTTCTTCGCCCTCTTGTGTTTGATTGGCAGTTGTCAGATAGAACAAATCGCGAGGGATTTTATATAAATCAAATTGTGCCTCTCCTCTATTAACTTGTGCTAATAATGTAGGGTGACTATCATTTGCACATACTACATAAGGTAACTTTAATGCGGCACGTTGTGATTTTAAATTTTCAACTCGAATACGAAGGAAAACCGTATTGAAATTATAATCAAAAAATAATTCATTCAAAAAAAGCATTTTTGCCTTTTGGTTATAACCTTGCCCTTGATAAGGGAGTCCTATCCACGTTCCGAGGAAGCCTGCACCGTCCTCAACATCATGAATGCTAATGGTGCCGATTGGTTGCCCCCAATCGTCGGTAATTGTCCTTGAGATAGCGAGCCCTCTCGCTTCTTCTTCGATTAGTTGCTTGGTCATAAACCAGTATTCATCCGCCGATTTGGCTTTTTGACGGACGAAGGGAAAAACAGATGGATGCGATAATAGCTCATAAAGCTCTGTACATTCATGTAGGTCTCGATGTTTAAGCATACGAAACGCCTCCTTTACAAGGGTAGTTAAAACAATTCCGTTAAAGCATAAAGAATAAAACTAAAATTCGTACTGGAATTAAAAACCCAAAGAACTAGACGTTATAACTATGATATCCATAATCTCCCGCTGTCTTACTGATTTTGCGACCATACCGAAAAATGGCTAGTTTTATTGATATAATATAACAAGTCTACTGCTTCGTGCAATCAAATTGCTCTTTTAAACAAAAAATAAGTTTAATTGTCAGTTAATTCAGAATAATAGAAGGGGAGTATCATTTTCTTTCTTATGTTATATATGGATAAAAAGTCTTTTATAGTCTTATTTTACATCAAAATGGCGAAATTGGCATTACATTAGTATTGTTTTCCCGTTATTTAAGTAAAATATCATCAAATTTTTCCTCAAAAAGGATAGAATCTTTCTTAATTCAAGAAAGTTAAACGATTCTAAATATGATATAATATTAGTGTAATTTTTATGTTATAAATATATCCCATTTATAACGAATTTATATATATGTGACTTTATAATGGAGAGTGACATTATGGAATATCTTTTAAGCGAAAAGCTTTTCAATCAACTTTTTATTGGAGAAGATTTCGTCTATTTAATGAAAAAAGTAGGAGACGATTATCAATATGTTCGCTTAAATCAGGCTGCCCAAGTTCTGGTATCTGCAAGTGCCATTGGGAGAATGCTGTCTGCTGTTACTTCTCGTCGGAATTTTGTCATTATTCAAGAAAATTATCACCGAGCTATTGAACAGCATCAACAAATCGATTATGTGGATTATGCCTATGTTAAATCTGAAGTTCGAAAATATGAGACCTCTGTCAGACCTATTAAAGACGGGGAAGATTACTATATTTTAGCTATAACAAAAGAAATATTATATGACAGAAGTATTGAAGATAAATTTTTATTTATGCGATCGATGTTTGATCATGCTTTTTTTTCAACAGTTATCTTATCTGAAGAAGGTGCTATATATGAAGTAAATTCAAGCTTCATAGAAGATTTTAATTTAGATAATGATATGGTGAAACATCAGCCGTTCATTAATTTACCTATTATCCCTCAAGAAGAAATTGAAAAAATACAAAACTATTTACAAAGGGCTGCGATGGGCGAAAATATTGGTGAAAAGCTTATTAAGCTTCATACATTGGATAAAAAGGAGCGCATGTATTTAGTATCGTTGTCACCTGTAATGCAAGGTGATAACTCCTTTGCTATTTTTCTTATCATGCAAGATTTCACACAATTTACTGAGCAAAAGGCGGCGTTACGCTCAAAAACCCACGGTCTCGAAGTGTTTAAGGCCGCCTTGAATTTTGCAACTTCTATAGCTATTTTGGATAATGAAGGCACGATTATAGAAGTAAATGATTTATTTTTAAATGCTTCTGGATTTACAGCTGAAGAGCTAATTGGGCAACCTTACAATCTTATCGAGCCACGTAATAATAAAAAAGGAGTTTTTCAAACGATTAACGAGTCCCTTGTTCTGGGGGAGGTATGGCGAGGGGAGCTGTGCTATCGCACCAAATATCATGCAGACTATTGGGTAGAGGCAGCCATTGTGCCATTGAAAAATGAATTTGGCAAAGTGGAACAATATTTATCCATTAACTATGATATTACGGACAAGAAAAGAATGTTAACGGAATTAAAAAATATTGAGCGTACTTTCCGATTAATTACAGAAAATACAAATGATTTAATTGTTATTATCAATGAGGATGGCATTATTATTTATGCCTCACCGTCCTATAGGATGTATTTAGGGTATGAGATTGTTGAATTACAGGGACAGTTTTACAATAGTATAATTGACGAGCAAAGTAAGCCTGCCTGGCAAGCATTTTTAAATGATTTTACAGCGAAGTCGGATACACAGTTTGAGCTTTTACTAAAGTCAAAAGATGGTACCCCAGTGTGGACCGAAGGAAATGTGACGGTCGTTCATGATACAGAACGTGCAACGATTTCCCAAATAATTATGGTTTCACGTGAAATTACTCATCGAAAAGAACGAGAAAATGATTTACTCTATTTAGCCTATCACGATAGTCTAACACAGCTACCAAATCGAAGGTTTTTATTGAAAGAATTCCCGAAGATACTGTCAGATGCACAAGCAAAAGACACTTGTATCGCCATGCTGTATATCGATGGAGATGATTTTAAAGATGTGAATGATCGATATGGGCATGATATGGGGGATGATTTTATCCGCAATTTCGGTAATGTGCTTATATCATCTGTACGTAGTCATGATTTAGTGATCCGAATGGGCGGAGATGAGTTTATCATTATTTTAACGGGGTTAACCCGAAACCAAGAAGAGAGACAAGTCCAGATAATGCACATTATAAACCGTATCCGCAATGAATTGAAAAATGGCTGGACTATAGAACAGTATTTTTTTGCACCTACTGCATCTATTGGGATTGCTTACTATCCTGATCATGCAATAACTCTTGAGTCGCTTATGGATTTAGCAGACCAAGCTTTATATAAAGCGAAGGAATGCGGAAAAAATAATTTATTTATTACGGGACCACTTTAATAAAAGTCTGTACAAACGAGTATTTACTTGTGGTACAGGCTTTTTAATTGATGTTATGCTAGGACTATGATAGAAAGGATGTCTATATTTTGAAATTAGAAGGTGATCAGATGCCTAAAAAAATACTTTTAGTAGAAGATGAGAAGCATATTGCCCGTTTTGTAGAATTAGAGTTACAACATGAAGGCTATAATGTAACTGTTGCCTTTGATGGGCGAGAAGGGCTAACAATTGCCACAACAGAAAATTATGATGTGCTATTACTAGACGTAATGCTACCTAGTATTAATGGAATTGAAATTTGCCGTAGAATACGTACGCAATCCCAAGTACCCATTATATTACTGACTGCTAGAGACGCAGTAATGGATAGAGTTGCTGGTTTAGATGCTGGGGCTGATGATTACATAGTGAAGCCATTTGCCATTGAAGAATTACTTGCACGCATACGAACTATTTTACGTCGTGTAGAGCCGAACGAAAAAATAGGAGGAGATACACTGCAATTCCGAGATATTGAAATTGACATTGATGCATATGAGGTATTAGTGCAAGGAAAAAAACTTGATCTGACAAAAACAGAATATGATTTATTGAAGCTATTAATAGAACATAAAAATCGTGTTTGTACTCGTGAGCTTATTCTAACTTCTGTTTGGGGATATGATGCTGATATTGAGACCAATGTCGTTGATGTATATATACGCCATTTACGGACAAAACTACCTGGTGATTCGAATGCTTATATCGAAACTGTTCGTGGAGTAGGGTATGTGATGCGCGAATGATCAAAATAAAAGAATATTTCACTAATCTATCATTACAAAGAAAATGGATGCTAACATCTAGTGCGGTTATTTTTATTAGCTATGCGATTATTTGTATAGTCGTTTATGTATCATTGCATACTTGGCTTTTAAATGATGAAGGAAGTAAAGTGAAACGAACAAAAGATGATGTTGTTTCATTTTTAGAGTCCCAAGGGCCAAACATTTCAGTACAACAACTACAGCAAAATACTGGTTTATTAAAATCAATTGTTGACCGTGATCAAACTGTAAGACTTTTTAATAATGATGGAATTGAAATTTTACGTATTAATAATGCCTCACAAGCTGCACCACTTACGCCAATGGGTTCCATTGTACAAATGACCATTGATAAAAAAGACGCATATGTCGTAAATGAACCGTTACAGCTTGGTTTTTTTCAGGTATATATACAGGTGATACATCCGTTAACACGTTTTGAATCATTAATGCGTTATTTGTTAACTGCTATGCTTATTGCAGGTGTTGGTGCACTATTACTTTCAGGTTCCATTGGTTATTATTTAGCAAACTATTTAACAAAGCCCCTTCATGCATTACGTGCATCAATGAAAACAGTAATGGATCAAGGTTTTAATGAACCAATTCAGCTATCCTATACATCACATGATGAAATTGGTGATTTGTTGAAAATGTATAATGCGATGATGAATGAACTGCAAATATCGTTTGCACAACAGCAACAATTTGTCGCAGATGCTTCGCATGAATTAAGGACACCGATTCAAGCGATAGAGGGGCATCTTTCATTGTTAAAACGTTGGGGTAAAGATGATCCAGCTATTCTTGAAGAGTCTATCGAGACGTCATTAACAGAAATTACACGTATGCGGAAAATGATTGAAGAGTTACTGGAGCTTGCCAGACGGGAAGAAAAAGATGAGATGAGTGAAGCGAATCCGATATATGTAATTGACAGTGTAATAGCAGAAATGGAGTTATTACATCCGACAGCCAAAATAACTTTGTCGAAAATTGGTGAAATAGGTCCAGTTTTTATAACATCCAATGCACTTAGTCAGATCGTTCGCAATATAGTTGAAAATGCAATTCGTTATTGTGAAAAAGTTCCAGAGGTGAATATTTCCCTTTTAACTTTAGATGATAAACTGCAAATTCAAATCGCAGATAACGGCATTGGTATAGCTGAACAAAATCTCCCGTATATTTTTGATCGTTTTTATCGGGTTGATGAGGCGAGAAATCGCCAAATTGGCGGTACTGGCTTAGGGCTTAGCATCTCAAAAATGTTACTTGAAAAATACAATGCATCAGTAGAAGTCAAGAGTGAAGAAAATGTTGGAACCGTTTTCTTGTTGAGGATGCCGCTAAAATATTAAGGAAAATGCGCGGTTTATTTAAGATTTTTAGCCTTCGGGAAAAAAATTGCTTAATTTGCTAAAAAGTGTTGTATTTTTTGTGAAGAGTAGTAAGATTGAGATGGAAAAAACGTTCTTTAAAATATGGATAATTTGTGTCGAACGTCCTTTAAAAGAACGGGATAATATTATATAATTAATTGTAATTTAATTAATGGAACTGCCGATAGGCAAAATTTGGAGGTCATTTTTCATGTCGAACAACGTTACAACTGTAAGTTCTCCATGGTCAGCTTTCTCTGGTCCTAACTTAGGATATGTGATGGAGCAATACGACTTATTCTTACAGTCTCCTGAAGAAGTAGAACCGGAGTTAGTATCATTATTCCAACAATTTGGTGCACCAGTAGAAGTAGAAGGTGATGTAGCTGTAGTAAGTGGTTCAGCAGCTCCTGCTGGCGATTATAAAAAGGTATTGGCAGCTGTAAAATTAGCTGATGTAATTCGTACTCAAGGGCATTTAGCAGCAGATATTTATCCTTTAAAAAATCGTGCACTTCAAACAGCACAAATTGAAGAAAGTGCTTTCAACTTAAGTCCTGCGGATTTAGCAGAAATACCTGCTGCTATCTTCTTCAAAGATGTGCCAGCGGGCGTGAAAAATGGTAAGGATGCAATAGACTTTTTAAAATCTGTATATACAGATAAAGTAGCATTTGAATACGGTCATGTTGTAGCAACTGAAGAACGTGAATGGATTCAAGCTCAAGTTGAATCTGGTTCTTTAAAACAAGCTCTAACTTCAGATGAGAAAAAAGCGCTTTTAGATCGTTTAACACGTGTTGAAAACTTTGAAAAATTCATTCACAAAACATTTGTTGGTCAAAAACGTTTCTCTGGTGAAGGATTAGATACTCAAATCGTCCTTTTTGATGAAATTTTAAAAACAGTAGAAGCAAATAATGTTGAAAATGTTCGTATAGGAATGGCTCACCGTGGTCGTCTAAATGTCCTAACACATATTTTAAATAAACCATATGACATGATGTTCTCAGACTTTGCACATGTTTCGAACGATTTATTTATGCCAGAACATGGCCGACTAGAAATTACAAAAGGTTGGACTGGCGATGTGAAATACCACATGGGTGCTTCATACACTCGTGAATCAGGTATGAACGTAAAACTAGCTTATAACCCTTCTCACTTAGAAGTTGGAAATCCAGTTGTATTAGGTGCTACTCGTGCAACACAGGATGATACATCTAAACCAGGGCAAGCTGTCCACAATCCCGCTAAAGGCCTAGGTATTCTTGTGCATGGTGATGCAGCTTTCCCAGGTCAAGGTATTGTAACGGAAGTATTAAACTATTCGAAAACAGAAGGTTTCTCAACAGGTGGAACAATTCATATCATTGCAAATAATATGATTGGATTCACTACGGAGCTTCAAGACTCTCGTTCTTCTGTCTATTCATCTGACCCAGCTAAAGGTTATGAAGTACCTGTTGTTCATGTGAACGCAGACAGCCCAGAAGCGGTATCTCAAGTAGGTCGTTTTGCAGCAAGCTACCGTCAAAAATTCGGTAAAGATATTGTGGTTGACTTAATTGGTTACCGTCGACATGGTCATAATGAAACAGATGACCCAACTGTAACAAATCCAGAAACGTACAAACTTGTAGCAAAACATGAGACTATTCGTGCATTATATGGTGCACAGTTAGTAGCAGAAGGATTAGTTACTGCTGAAGAGGTTGCGGCACTTGATTCAGCTATTTATGCGGAAATGCAAGTTGCTTACGATCACGTAAAAGAAATGGCAGAAAAAGATGAACACAAACATGTAGAAATGCCAGAAGAATTAAAAATTAACTTCCCACAAATCGATACAGCAGTAGGTGCTGAACGTTTAGATACGATTAATGAAGAACTATTAGTATTTGAACAAAACTTCGAGCCACAAAAGAAATTAGGCAAAATTTTAGAAAAACGTCGTGATGCATTTGCGTCTGCAAAAATTGATTGGGGCCATGCTGAAACATTAGCATATGCTACAATTATCCAAGATGGTACACCTGTGCGATTTACTGGTCAAGATGCTCAACGTGGTACATTCTCACAACGTCATTTAGTATTACATGACAAAAATAACGGTAACGTATTTACACCACTTCACCACATTTCTGGTGCAAGCGCTTCATTTACGGTACACAATTCACCATTAACAGAAGCTGGGGTTGTTGGGTTTGAATACGGTTACAATTTAGAAAAAGGCAACGTACTTTCAGTATGGGAAGCACAATTTGGTGACTTTGCGAATATGGCTCAAGTGATGTTTGATAACTTCATTTCAGGGGCACGTTCTAAATGGGGCCAAAAATCAGGCTTAGTTATTCTTTTACCTCACGGGTATGAAGGCCAAGGTCCTGAACACTCTTCAAGCCGTATGGAGCGTTACTTACAAATGTCTGCTGAAAATAACTGGTTTGTGGCAAACTGCTCAAATGCAGGAAACTACTACCACCTATTACGTCGTCAAGCAGCAATGTTAGAAACAGAAGGTGTGCGTCCATTAGTTGTTGTATCACCAAAATCATTACTTCGTCATCCATTAGCTGCAGCAAATGCTGAACAATTAGCAAATGGCGCATTCCAAGAAGTAATCGAACAACCAGGTTTAGGCTCAAAAACTAAATCTGTTGAACGAATTGTATTAGGTACTGGTAAAGTAATGATTGACTTAGCAGACCGCGTGAAAGATGGAGAAGGCTTCGATCACTTACACATTGTTCGTGTAGAGCAACTTTACCCATTCCCAACGACGCAAGTTGCTGATATTATTGCTAAGTATCCAAATGTTAAAGAAATTGTATGGGTACAAGAAGAACCTAAAAACCAAGGTACTTGGAATTACGCATTGGAAACATTATATGAACTATCTGAAGGTAAAAAGCTTCGTTATGTAGGTCGTCCTGCAATGAGCTCAACTTCAGAAGGTGATGCAGATTCTCATAAAGCAGCTCAATCAGCTCTAATTGAAGAAGCAGTTGCTGAAACGGTAAAAGTAAACTAAACATATCATTATTACTGGAAGCTGGGCTACGTGCCTATGGCGGTAGCCCTTTATGTGCATGAAACGCATGCACGTTAATCAAAGGAGGAAATGAAAGTGGCTGAAATTAAAGTCCCTGAATTAGCAGAATCGATTACAGAAGGTAGTATTGCACAGTGGGTTAAAAAAGTGGGCGACCGCGTGGAAAAAGGTGAATTCATCGTTGAACTTGAAACAGATAAAGTAAATGCTGAAATCATTTCTGAAGAAGCTGGGGTGTTAACACAAATTTTAGCTGAAGAAGGCGATACTGTTCTTGTAGGCCAAGTAATCGCAGTTGTAGAAGCGGGCGAAGGTGCGGCACCTGCACCAGCAGCAACACCAGTTGCAGAAGCTCCAACACCAGCGGCTGCTCAAGCTGTAGCTGCACCAACACCAGCAGCAGCACCTGTTGTGGAAGAAACTTCTGGCGAACGTGTAATCGCATCTCCTGCAGCACGTAAACTTGCTCGTGAAAAAGGAATCGATCTTGCAGCTGTATCCCCAGTTGATCCACAAGGTCGTGTACGTGTACAAGATGTTGCAGCTCATGGTACAGCACCTGTAGCAGCACCTCAAGCTAAACCAGCTGCAGCGCCACAAGCAGCAGTAGCTGTAGATAATTCACGTGTAACAGTTGAAAAAATGAGCCGTCGTCGTCAAACAATTGCTAAACGTCTATTAGAAGTTAAGCAATCGACTGCTATGCTTACAACATTCAATGAAGTTGATATGACTAATGTTATGGCATTACGTTCTCGTAAAAAAGATCAATTCTTTGAGTCTACAGGCTCTAAACTTGGTTTCATGTCATTCTTCACAAAAGCTGTTGTTGCAGCACTTAAAAAATACCCTTATGTGAATGCTCAAATCGTTGGCGATGAAATTCACTTAAATAACTTCTTTGATATTGGTGTAGCTGTATCAACTGAAGAAGGTTTAGTAGTACCAGTTGTTCGTGATGCAGACCGTAAAAACTTCGCTGAAATTGAGGATTCAATTGCTGACCTAGCTAAAAAAGCACGCGATAAAAAATTAGGTTTAGCTGATCTTCAAGGCGGTTCATTCACAATTACAAATGGCGGTGTATTCGGTTCATTAATGTCAACACCTATTATGAACGGTACACAAGCGGCTATTTTAGGAATGCACTCAATTAAAAAACGCCCAGTAGAAGTAAATGGTGAAGTAGAAATTCGCCCAATGATGTACTTAGCATTATCTTATGACCACCGTATTATCGATGGTAAAGATTCTGTAGGCTTCCTTAAAACTGTTAAAGAGTTACTTGAAAATCCAGAAGATTTATTATTAAATTCTTAATTCCATAAATGACATGCGAAAACCCTACAAAATGAACTGTTTTGTAGGGTTTTTTGTAGTCCGTTTAATTTAAGATGTACTTTCGAAAAAAATACTTCAAGGTCTAAAGGGCCTTTGTTGAACTTAAAAATAGATTCTTATGGTTTATAATTATTGTTTTTAATAATAAAAATTTGTGAAATAATGCCAAACGTTTTTAATGATATTCTACTTAATTTATGGATTTAAGAAGGATTATAGGCTAATTTTGTCATTAGTCAGAAAAATGATAAAACTATCTTGACGAATATGCTAGCTTTATAGTAATATCTATATAACAATTAAATAAACAAACCTCACTTTTGTTTTTCGTGAGGTAGAGGCGCGGTATTTATTAGTCCATTGCTGAGTTAAAGCAAGCGAAGACGTAATGGAGAAGGAAATATCGCCGAAGTATAAAAGGAGCTCGTACTTTTATGCTGGGTCTGCAGTGAATAAGTGCAGGACTGTCCTAGTAAATATAATTCCAGTTTACTAGGTTGTGCTATCTCGGAAACATGGAAATTATAGTGAGGATTTGGGCAACTGTTAATAAAAGGTAAGACCTAAGTTCAGAACTTAGGTCTTTTTTTGTACAGTTGCTTTATTTTTTTTACAGAAAAGGGGAGTTTTAGATGAAAAGAAAATGGTTGTTATTTATGTTAACAGCAATGACAGCAATCCTGTTAGCGGCTTGTGGTACTAGTGACAAGGATGAAAAAGCAACAGGAGATGGTGCAAAGGATGAAAGCGGTGGAGAATTCCGCATTGGGATGGAAGCAGGTTATCCACCATTTAACTGGACACAGCAAGATGATTCTAACGGCGCAGTAAAAATTGCTGATAATGCAGAGTTTGCAGGCGGCTATGATGTACAAATGGCGAAAAAAATCGCTGATGGTTTAGGCAAAAAACTAGTCGTTGTAAAAATGGAATGGGATGGTTTAGTACCTGCGCTTCAATCCAAAAAAATTGATGCAATTGTAGCAGGGATGTCTCCAACAGAAGAACGTAAACAAACAATTGATTTCACTGAAAACTACTATACTTCTGATTTCGTAATGGTTATTAAAAAAGGTAGCAAGTATGAAAATGCCAAATCAATTCAAGATTTCTCAGGTGCAAAAGTTACATCTCAGCTAAATACATCGAACTATAATGTTATCGATCAAATTAAAGGTGTAGAAAAGCAAACAGCGATGGAAAACTTCTCTGCAATGCGTGTAGCTTTAGAAGCTGGCAAAATTGATGGCTATGTAGCTGAACGTCCAGAAGGTATTTCAGCAGCAGCAGCTAATGATAAATTTACATTTGTATCATTTGAAGAAGGATTTGATACAGATATTTCTAATACTTCTATTGCAGTAGGTTTACGTAAAGGTGACGCGAGTCTAGAGAAAATCAATGAAATTTTAAAAGGTATTTCAGAAGATGATCGCCAAAACATTATGGAAGAAGCTATTTTGCAACAACCAGCAGCACAGTAATATCACTGGAGCTGTCCTAATCGAAAAAATAGTATACTGAGCTGTCTTCTCGTATGCTATTTTTTCATATTCAAGCAGTGTTTTACTTCAAAAGTTTAAGTGACTTTGGGACAGTCTCTATTATAAATTAGTTGATTCAGAGAGAAAGTCAAACTGAATAATGCATGTCTAAGAAGTGTGTCACATAATTTGAATAAAGCTTATTCATTCAAATGAAAAGATGATTTCGCTAAGGCATAATTGATATCAAGCAACAACACGTTGTTAGGAGGAACATCATGAGTTTAGAATGGATTATTTCTATTATAGAAAACAACTGGCAAATGTTTTTACGAGGAGCGTATTATACGTTACTCATTTCAACAATCAGTACAATTATTGGTGCATTCATCGGATTTTTTATTGGGATTATGCATACCATTCCAGTTCGAAAAAAAAGTATAAAACATATTTTATTAAAATGTATTAATTTTATACTGACATGCTATGTTGAATTTTTCCGTGGTACACCAATGATTGTACAAGCAATGGTCGTATATTACGGACTAGATATTGCCTTTGGCATCGATATGCACTTTATTACTGCTGGTATTTTAGTCGTTTCATTGAATACGGGTGCGTATATGGCTGAAATCGTACGTGGTGGGATTGTCTCAATCGATAAAGGACAATACGAGGCTGCTTCTGCGATTGGCATGGGGCATGTGCAAATTATGATGCATGTTGTATTACCGCAAGTTGCACGTAACATTTTACCTGCAACAGGTAACCAATTAATTATGAATATTAAAGATACTGCTGTTTTAAGTGTAATTGGTGTAACAGAATTATTCTTCCAAACAAAATCGATTTCGGGTAATAACTTCCGTTATTTCGAATCTTTCTTTGTCGCATGTGTGCTTTACTTCATCATGACATTTACGGCTTCAAGAATTTTGCTATATGTAGAAAAACGTCTTGATGGACCTGATGCTTATCAAAAAGAACTGAAAGAAATTGACTAGGGGGAACGAACAAATGGCAATCATTCAAATAGATCATTTAAGTAAATCATTTGGTCGTAACCAAGTATTAAAAGATGTGAATTTTAAAGTAGAAAAGGGAGAGGTTGTATGTTTAATCGGTTCATCAGGATCAGGTAAATCAACCCTTCTGCGTTGCATCAATTTACTTGAAACACCAAATGGCGGAGAAATTATTTATAAAGGGGAAAATATTTTACACGAAAAGCATAACATTCAAGCTTATCGGACGCATCTGGGAATGGTTTTCCAACAGTTTAATTTGTTTAATAATCACAATGTGTTAAAAAATTGTACTGTAGGACAGGTTAAAGTGTTAAAACGTTCGAAAGAAGAAGCTGAGAAGACTGCTTTGAAATATCTTAAAATAGTTGGGATGGACCAATATGTTAATGCAAAGCCAAGACAGCTTTCGGGTGGTCAAAAGCAACGGGTGGCAATTGCTCGAGCACTATCTATGAATCCTGATGTGATGTTATTTGATGAACCTACCTCTGCTCTAGATCCAGAAATGGTTGGGGAAGTGTTAAAAGTAATGCGTGAGTTAGCCAATGCAGGAAATACGATGCTGATTGTTACGCATGAAATGGAGTTTGCTAAAGAAGTTGCAGACCGAGTTGTATTTATGGATAAAGGCGTAATTGTTGAAGAAGGGCCACCATCCAAGGTGTTAGTAAGCCCAGAACACGAACGTACAAAAGAATTTTTAAAACGAACATTGAAGTAATTTCAACGGAGGTTTATCTTCAGTCATTTTTGTTCAACTACCGTTGATTTCCATTATGTGCGATGCTTTCCGCTGGCACAATCTTCGCTAACATAAGGTCGGTTGTGTCTTACGTATCAACTAGATATGATGGTAGAGAAACGCCCTGTTTAATTACTAATAAACAGAGGATAAAAATTGCAATGGGCATCAAGTATAAACTGCTTTATTACGTTATGTAGACAAAAATAAGTGAGTCCATCTAAATGGACTCACTTATTTTCTAGAATTCCATTCTGCAAATAAAATAAAGCAAATGGCAAATGCGACTGCGATGATAAAGAACCATTGCGGAACACCACCGAAACTCATAACAACACCTCGAGTATAGATTTTAATAAGTTGAAATAGGTAAACAATTCTTTATTAAGGACAAAATATAGCCTTCTATAGTTTTTTCTCCACAAAACAACCAAAATCGTATAAAATAAACAATAGATGTTAGCTTATGGCTAGTAAAGAGAGGTAGAGAATTTATGTTACATTTAAAATGGAAAGATGCACCAACGATTCGTACGGTTACTTGCAAACATACGAACGCATCAAAATATTTAGTATCAAACGTATTAACAGTTGGGAAAGAATACGAAGTGAAAAATGAAACGGAAGAGTTCGTTTTCATTATTGATAACACTGGTAATATTGGCGGTTACTATAAAGAGTATTTCGCATAATAGGATAAAGGGGTGTCTCACGTAATTGTTGAGACACCCCTTTATATAATTTAGCGCTCATTTTCTTATTCCGTTGTCTTTGATGCTTTCATGCCAGCTACATCCTGTTGTAAATGTTGTTTTTCCTTTTCAGTAGCAGTATGTAAAGCAAAAACGTCTTGAATGGCTATTTTTAGCTCATGTTGTGTTTCTTTAAATTTCGATACTTGTTGTTCAAAAGTGGGGCTTGTAAACCGCTCATTTGTACGTGCAAGTCGTTCTTCTAGCTGTGCATAATGATGATCCATATTCATCGAAAGCATCATAGCTAATTGATTTTTCCAAAGTGGAATAAGTGTGACGATTGAAAACTCGATTTTCTCAGCGAGTGTTTGATTTGCCTGTTGAATCATACGTATTTGCGGTGCTGTTTGTAAAGCTACCTGCTGTGATACTTGTAAATCATATATACGCTGATCAAGACGTTCAAGTTGCGCTGTGAAATCATTGAGTTGCTGAATAGCAAGCGGTTGTTTAGTCGTTTGTACGATGCTAACTTTTGCGGGTAACTCCACTTCAATAGCCTGGTGTTTTTTCATCTGTCCAGCGGCAATCGCAGTTGCTAGCTCTTCAAAAAAACCACGATTATGTGTGTATAATTGCTCTAGCATTTCAACGTCTCTTATTAGCTGTAGCTGTGCACGTTCAAGTTGGACGCCTATTCGTTCAACTTGAATACTAATTCGTTCAAACTCAGTAAGGGTTTGTTTAACAGTTGGTTCTGTTTTACCGAACATTTTTTTTAAGAAGGAAGGTTTTTTAGGCTCCAGTGCAGCAGGGTCAACTCGGTCTAACGTTTGCATTAACGAATCAAGCATCTGTCCAATTTTGGTGACATCTTTGTCCTTCACTTGTGCAAGCATACGATCTGCAAATTGAGAGACAGCACGTTGAGAGTCTTGACCTAATGTTAATACAGACTCAAAATTAGTTAGGTCAATTTGACTTGCATATAAAAGTGCCCGACTTTGAGCAAGCGGTGATAGCGTTTCATAGGTAGTCATTGCCTCTTGATTTGACGATTTTAAATAGGTTTGTACAAGAGGTGAGATGCCTGGCAATGATTCTAATGAATAGATAGAATCTCTGTTAGCTGTCATTTTTCATCGCCTCGCCATTCCAGTTGTTCTTTCCTTCTTAAATTGGAACGGTTCGCGAATTCAATTTCCATTTGAAGATGATCAATATCATTTGAAAGCGCATCTTTCAAATCAATTTGAAATGTAGAATTTAAATCCGATAACGTTTCACGTGTTTTAGATAATGTAACTTGGATTTCTTTATCTTTGACTGGTTGCTTAGATAGCATTGTGTACTTATCTGTTAATTCAACGGCAGAAGGGAGGTGCGCATAAAAAAATGGCTCCACATTGTAAAATTTTTGCGGATCAGTTTTTACAATTTTCACGATATTTTTTGAAATACGAGTCATTTCGAGTAATTGTTTAAAAGCAGAAACTGAACGTACGCGTAAATAGTTTTGACTTAATGTTTGAATATGTTTGTTTGCAGTTGAAAGTTGTAATTCAATATGTTTGTACTCATCCTTTGTAATACCTGCTATGTGCATAACTTTCCTTTTTTGATTATGTTTTAGCAACGCTGTGCTCGTTGCATATGTTCCCGCGAACAATAAACCACCAAGGAAGAATCCTGGATTTACCGCAAATGCTGCGATAGAAACAGTTGATAGAGAAATTAAAAGGCTAGCGGTATGTCTAGAGAAAAACTGTCCGATACTGAGCATGGTTTTCTTCCTCCTTGCTTTTCAATATGTCTATCTTTTAATACGTAATAATCGACATAAAGTTTCAATAATATAATAGTGCTTTCATTAATTTTACTGCTGTTTGCTAAGTTTCTCAATGAATATACTCTTGCGAAAAAAGCTCTAAACTTGCCCAATGGTGTACTTATAACCTTTATAGTATGTTCGATCTATAAAAAGACCATTACCATTAGTCCGTTCATTTTAAGTTTTTCTTGCGTATAAAGGGAAGAGAAAAAAAGAAGCCAGACTTAAACAATGTCCGACTCCATACGTACATAACCTTTTAAATCGTCAAAAAGCTCTAAAGCAAATGAGTTAGAGTCTGCCTGAGGGCTAACACCCTTTTGAACAAATAGAAGGAATTCATCAATGGCTTTTTTTGAGCCTTCCACTTCTACTTCAATTTGGTCTTGTGCATTTAACTTGCAATAACCCTTTAAGCCAAGCTCAATTGCTTTTTGTTTAATAAAAAAGCGATAGCCTGTCCCGTAAACATCTCCGAAAAATTTAATCAGCGCTCTTTTGTTCACGCTACAACCTCCTAAAAGTAGTAGAAGGGTAGTCCCTCCAACTTACTGCATAACACGTTCTTTTTCCAAATAAGTAATTAAGTTATTAATATAGAATAGAACTCGTTCAGAGGCTTCATCTACCTCTTGCAAATGGTTACTAGCTTTATCGATATTACCAGCTTTAAAGGCTTCTGCAGCTAGCTTAGCCGATTGATGTACTCGTAAATGATATTGATCTAATTCACGATAATCTTGTAAATGACCAAATCGTTCAATTGTACGGGATGCAGTGTACCATTTACCTAGACGACATTCAGTATGTGAAGATACATCACTTGGTTGCACGTCTTCTAATCCAAGGAACATATTATAAATACGCCATTTCCATAAAATATGATCAGCTTTCGAAAGTTGCAATAGGGCAATGGAGGAAAGCTGGACATTATTATTGGAAATAATGTCATTACGGAAGCGATTAATCTCTTTTCCAAGTAAGTGAATATCGCTAGATGTATTAGAACTATAAATGCGAATATCATCTTGAAGGTTCGAGATTTCAATCATTCTGGCAGATACTTCATCAATGGCGGCTGCTTGCTCCTCAGAAATAGCAGCAGTGTTCGTAACATCAAGATTAATGCCTTCAATTGCAGCAACAATGGCATTTAACAATGGTAAAGATTCTTTTGCTTCAATTGTGGCTTCTTTTATAATTGATGTTGTCTCTGTAATGGAATGTGAAACATCATTTGAGTAACTTTTTAGATGATGAACATTTGTAGAAACCTCGCTTAAAGCAGTAACGGTTCCTTCAGCCAACTTACGTACTTCTTGGGCAACAACTGCGAAACCTTTGCCATGCTCACCTGCACGAGCAGCTTCAATCGAAGCATTCAGTGCTAGTAAATTTGTTTGATCTGCAATTTGGTTTATTAATGTTACAACGTGTTCAATATCATTTACACGTTTTTGTAACTCCGTAAACGATTCAACAATTGTAGTAAACGTTTCTTCTGTTTTAAAAATCTCGGATAAAGCATGTTCAATTGCATTTTTTCCTTTAACGGCATGGTCAACGGATTCCGTGGTTTTCTCAGAAATATGAGAAGACATACGGGCTACTTCATTGATTGAAGCGGCAATTTGCTCAGTTGCAGCTGTAGATGATTGAATTTCTTCGTTTTGCTTGTCTAAGCTATATACTAAATCTTTCATGTACATAATTTTTGCGTTGACATCCATAAGAGAAGAAATTTCAGAGACGACGTTTTCAACAATTCGTTCTGTTAGTACTTCCACAAGCAATTCTTGGTCAACATTGACTGCAGATTGGAAAGATTTCATATAGTCGAAAGCTTTGTTTGGTTTTAAACCAAAGTTATGTAAAATATACGTCGTAATATAAAAGGCAAATTGGTTGAAAACAACGATGAGTTTACCAGGTTCATAATGGTTTTTTCGAAACAAATTGAAAAACTTGACTGTTTCATCTACATATTCATCATCACGTGTAGCTAGAAAAAATTGAGTTAAATATTGATTTATATTTTCTTCGCTAATCGTTTGTTGGGAGGAGGGAGAGATCTCATTTAAATAATTTTTAAATATTGCATTCATAGAGGGTGTAATATCTTTTAATTTATAAAAGAGTGCTTTTAAATTTTCTTCATCTTGTAAATTAAAGTGATTAAAAGCCAATGTCTTATTGAATCGGCCAGTTGCACTTAAATTAGTACCACGCTTTAATAATTCATCTAGTTCGGCCTTAGGTCGAATACTTGAAAACATAAAAAAAACCTCCAAAATAAATAATGAATAATAAGGTAATAATAGCATATAGCAGGGTGTTTTAATAGACATTTCAGGAGCGTTTGCTAAAATTAGAATATCTTATTACAGCAAGGAATGTGGCAAATATGTATATAATACTTTACATGAAAGCTGATTATGAGCCTTGGTGGAAATTTGAAGGCTGGGAAGCTTTTATTCAAACGAAAGAAACGTTTGAAACAAAAGAACAATTTGAGCAAGCATTACAACGGAAATTAACTCATTTCCGTTCAGCATATCAACATGAGGCGAGTAAGGACGGAGGATATTGGGCTTTTTGGTCTGAAGACGAAAGTTTTTACTGCGAAGCCTGTGATGATGATGCACAAGTATATCATGGCATAATGGCATTTGAAGAGCATAGTTAAAATAATTTTCAAATTAACTAAAAAAACAATTTTCTTTATTTGACAAATTTATGAATGGTGGTATACTTAACTTAACAATTTAATTGCTTCACCGGAAACATGGATTCACATATTACAAAAAGTGATCGCGTTAGTTCGGTACTCTTTGTAATATGTGAATTTTTTTAATTCTGTTGAAGAAATTACATATTGTTCACTTTTATTTTTTTGGAGGTTTTTTCACATGAAACAAGGTACAGTAAAATGGTTTAACTCAGAAAAAGGTTTTGGATTCATCGAAGTTGAAGGCGAAAACGACGTATTCGTACACTTCTCAGCTATCCAAGGCGAAGGTTTCAAAACTCTTGACGAAGGTCAAAAAGTGGAATTCGAAGTTGTAGATGGCAACCGCGGACCACAAGCTGCTAACGTAACTAAACTTTAATTCTCAGTAATTAAAATTACTTTCGTTAAAAAAAAGCACCCTATTTTTATAGGGTGCTTTTTTTCTATACTTTCATCACATGCCGTATTGCAAATGTTGGTATTTTACTATTGACTTACTTTGCAATAACGCCTTTTTACCTACAGTTACGATTAAATTTTTGATTTTTGGGTAATAGGTAAAGAGAGCAGGAGGAGGAAGATCAATGGAAGATTATCGAAACATACCAAGTGAGCAGGAGCAAAAAGATTTTTATCAAAAATTGCGAAAAAAATTAGCACAATTTCTCGTATCAAAAACAGGAATGAAACACAAATATGCTGACTATTTGTTGTTTGTGCCTGATATTTTTCATTTATTAATTAAAATAGTAGCAGATCCTGCTGTTGACTCAAAAAGTAAGTCATTAATTGGGGCTACAATCGCGTACTTTATTTTCCCTATGGATTTTCTACCAGAAGGGATATTTGGCTTTGGAGGCTTTCTCGATGATATGATGTTAGCCACTTTTGTCCTTAATATGACGATTAATAAATTGGGTCCAGAAGTAATTGAAAAACATTGGACAGGGGATGAAAAATTACTGGAGCTTTTACAGAAAACCACTGAAACGAGTAATGAGCTTTTAAGTAAAATACCTGTAAAATCTATATTGACGAAATATATAAATAATAAATCTAAATAATATAATTATGTAAACTAAAATATTAAATAGACAAAACCCCCATACAATCACGTGAACTGCACCCCAATTGTTAGACACATCTAACAATTGGGGTGCAGTTCAACAATCATGATGGGGGTTTGTTGTCATAATTGAGCTTTTAATATGTTGATTTTATAATTTGACCTTAACTTCGGTCCCATCCTGCGCTTTAACATCTACTAATATAATTCCCTTATAATTTTTTAGTTCATTGACAACAGGTTTTAGTGTTTCTTTATCTATAAGTGGAATCGTAAAGTCTAATTTTTTTCTTTCGAAGTGCTCTTTTGTCCATTTATTAGCAATTTTATGAACAAACTTTGAAAATAAGATAGAAATAAGGATATTTAACATGGCATATGGAATTGGGATGATAAACTTAAAGCCATTTGTCTTCACTTTTACATGCATCATAAGCAATTCACTATTCGATAATGACTGAAACGGTATCCCCGTTTGCAGATTTAATATCAACAATTTGACCATCTAATTCATTTTCAATTGCTTCAATAATCAAGTTAATATCAATATCTTTAACGTATTTTTCCGATTGAGGGATACTTGCTGCAATGCTATGGCCAGCCATTAATACTACTTTGACAAGTTTTAGAGGTAAGTTGACCATCACATTATCATTCTCTGAAGAAACTACACGAACTTTTAATGTTTTATCTAAATATTTTGATGACTTTTCTAAAAGGTTGTTTCCTGTATCTTCTTTATCTTTCAACGCTTGAATAAGTTCCGATCCCTTTTCTGCATCAAGCTTTCCTTCTTGAATCATTGTTAACACTCTTGCGATTTCCTCTTTCATTATAAGTTCCTCCTTATTCCTCTTTTAAGAGCTTTATGGCTTCTTCTGGCGTAATTTCGCCATTTTCTAACATTGTGACGATTTTTTTCTCGTCCACTTCATTTTTCTTCTTTTGTACATATCCAAGCGACGAGATGATTTCCGTTAGCTTCCCTCGAACAGTAGGGTACGAGATTCCTAATTCTTTTTCAACTTCTTTAATATTACCTCTACATGTTAAAAATACTTCTACAAAATAAAGCTGATCTTTTGATAGTGAGGCAAGCTTTGATAATTCAAACTCATTTTCAATCGTAGTGTGACAGTGAGAGCAATGGAGCTTGGTAATTTTTAATGTTTTATTACAGACAGGACAATTCGTAATTACTTTATAAGCCATAGTGAAATTCCTTTCTTTAATTTAATTTGATTATACATTAAGGATTTAATAAAATAAACAATTATTTTCAATTTATTTAATCATTTAATTAATTATTTTAATTCATCGTTTAATATTATTGATTTATTTAAAGAATGTTTTAGTCAAATTAAAGTTTGTAGTTCAAAACTAAAAAATGACTAAATGTAAAAGGGAGAGTGTTAAAATACACCGTATGGGATGTGATTATAATCTCAAAATGTTGTGTGAATAAAAGATGAACCGTGTCATGTTATATCGACACGGTTCATCTTTTAAATAGTGTGTAACCGAAGCGGAGAAGCTTCTTTTGATTCCAGTGAGGGATTTTTTGAATTCTGCCTATATTGCTGGAAATAAACCTCTAACACATGTACAGGTACAAACAATCCAACTCGTCCATAGGGTTCCTTTTTCATCGTGGCGAAAATAATGCCGATTACCTCTCCATCGCTATTTAGAACAGGGCTGCCACTATTGCCTTTGTATACGGGTGCTTGCATCATCATGACAGGCTCCTGCCAATTTTCAAGATAAGTTTCTTTAAGTAATGTGCCTTTATTAGCAATACCTGTGAAGGACAGTGGGTTACCGATGAAATAAACAGACTCATCCTTTAGATAACTAGGACTATTTGCGAGAGTTAGTGAGGGAAGATTGCTACCCTTAACTTGCAAAAGTGCTAAATCAACTTCAGGAAAGCTTTGCAGTAACTGAGCTTCCATAAGCCCTTGTTCAGGAAATACAACGGACAATGTAAGGGCGTCTTCTACTACATGAGCATTCGTAACAATTAGACCATCAGGTGAAATAGCAAAGCCTGTACCTTTACTTGAGCCTGTAGAAACCTCTACAATCGCTTTTTTATATGTTTGAATATCTTCTTGTTGCGATAACTGGCTGGAGACCTTTATAAATTCGATAGCTGGAATGGAGTAAATTTGAAAAATAAGCGCAAACGTATTAAAAAATAGTACGAATGCCATAACCCACATCATCCATTTTATCATCGGTTTTTGTTTCTTAGTCTTTTTACCACTGAGGTGTCGTGCTCTTTCCTCAGCTAGCGCTTTTTGTTGCTCTGCAAGTACAAGTTCTATGAATTCCTCTTCTGTTAATTCTTCCTCTGTAGAGTGCTTATGTATGTCGCTCATGAATAGCTACCTCCTTACGTAAGAAAAAAGGCGCCAAGCAAGACGCCTGCTCAGTCATTTCATTCGATTTTTTGCAAAGTGGAAGTAATGGTAAATGATTCACCGTTATTTGTTACCATTTCGTCTTTTGTATAGATTAATCCCACACCTTTTGCAAAATAGTTAAAGGTCGTCATATTGTCCTTTGTTTTCTTCAGCTCAATGACATCGTGAAAAGTAGTTAAGCCCGTTGGTATTGAGGCTGTAGTCGAAAGAATTTCCCAACCATCGAAACGGTTTCCAACCTCTAATGGCAGTTGTAAAATGGTTTCAATAACTGGTAATGTTGCTATTTCTTGTGTTGTTGGCAATATTGGCGTTTCATCGACTGCTTCCATATAAACAAGTTCTACAGCAGACTTCGTAATCCGAAAGACCTTTAATAATGTGACACCACCGTTATTTTCTAATTGTGCTATTGTCATATCATCAATATAGGTTGTTTGAAGTGTGTAACTAGCAAACTCGTTCCCTTCCCCTTGAAAATAAGCAGTTGTTCCATCTGGAGGGAAATAGGTAGTGAGAAGACTACTAAATGGTCGATTCGTTGCTTGTTCTTTAACATCTTGTTGATCAGATTTAGTCGAATGGCTAGACTGTGGGTTTGTAGTCGGACTCGTTGTACAGCCGACAAGTATTATTGCTAGAGAAAATAAGAAAAAGATTCGAATATTATCAAACTCCTTTAGCAATTTTCTTTAAGTATACGTGAAGGAGTGCCTATATACGAATATTAAGTGAACCAACTTTCTAACAACAAAATGCGTTTATTTGTTGCATCTACTTTCACACGTAAGCCGATTGGCAATGGGTGCAGGGGATGTGTGTGACAACAATCTACCTCAGCCAAGATTGGTATAGGGTTCCCGTCCAGCAGTTCTACTAAAACATCATAAGGTTTTCGACCAGTTCCTTCATCATCATACTGCTCATGCTTGCCTAAAATAATCGCTGCAATTTTGTCGAAGTAGCCATGTAACTTTAACATAGCAAAGTTTTTTTCCACGACAGCAATTGTTTTGGATGTATCTTCTAATAATAAAATATCGCCTTCTTGAATTTGCGGGAAGTAGGGGGTTCCTATAAAGCCATACATCGTATTAATATTACCTCCGATTAATCGACCTTCGGCACTCCCTCGTTGAACAGTTATCCAAGAATTATCGTGTTGCGTTTTTTCTACTGTTTTTTCAAGCCAATTAACTCGGTCATCTGTCCAAATAGGGGGAATCGATACTTCATAAGGAATAGGTATAGTTTGCATAAAGAGATCGATGAAATATTGTTCTGTGTAATTCACAAATGGTGGGAATTCACCAAATGTAGATGCAACAGAAGGTCCATAAAATACTGGCACGTCGGTTTTAGCATAGAAGGCAAGGAGAATGGCCGTTACATCCGATAAACCAACTAGTATTTTAGGGGATTGTTGAATCGCTTCATAATCAATATAAGGCAACATACTATTGGCATTTGTGCCGCCCATTGTAGGCAAAATCATTTTCACTGTAGGGTCATGTAATAGTTCATTGAGCTCCTGTGCGCGTTCCTTAGGTGAACCAGAACGATAAATATCATGTTTGCCAGTTAATGAACCTTCTTTAATTGAAAAGCCAAGTGCTTGTAATCGTGCCTTACCTCGTTCATATCGAGTATGAGCAATAACGGAAGCTGGTTTTGAAGGCGAGTAAATGCCAATTGTATCGCCTTTTTGTAATGGGGAAAACATAAAATACCTCTTTCTATTAATTTAAGATGTAGCCCATTATACATGATTTAACAAAAATATGGGCAAAGTCTTTAACTTGAGGAAAGAGAGGTAAAAATCAACTGAAATTTAGAACAAGCGTAGTAAAGTTGGGATCTAATAATATTTTTATGTAAACTAATAGCGCAAACTTGCGATACAGTTAGGATTTTACTATGATAATAAAGAGTTAAAATTTGGGGGGGCGATAATATGTATCGACATGTAGATGATTTTTTAAGCGAATGGACGGTTGCAGCGGAAGGTACTGCTAAAGTGCTAAAAGCAATGTCAGATGAATCACTAAGTCAAAGCATTGTTGAAGGTCACAATTCTCTTGGCTGGTTAGGTTGGCATTTAGTTGGCGCTGCAGGCTATTTTAGTTATTTAGCAGGTTTAAAGGTACCTATGATTCGACAAGAAGATCCTATTCCAGCATCAGCAGGTGAAATTGCTGCGACATATGAAAAGACAGCTACAAGTATTAAAGAAGAAGCGGCTAAGCTGTCAAATGAAGAATTACTGGAGGAAGTGAAAGGTTTTAAAGGACCGATTACTCGAGGCGCATTATTACGTGCACTAATTGACCACCAAACACATCATCGTGGTCAAATGACCGTATTATTACGTCAAGCTGGCTTACCAGTTCCAGGTGTACTTGGACCAACAAAAGAAATGCAAAAATAGCAACAGGCAGCAAATACGAAAAGTATTTGCTGTTTTTTCATTCCTCTTAGAAAAAAGCTCTCCCAAGTGAATGGGGGAGCTTAATTGACGATTGGATTAGTTTAAGCCTTGGCTATCTTTCCACTCTAAAAACTCATCATATGTTAATTGTTTGTCTAAAATTGAACCATCTTCACGGATTTCAATGACACGGTTTGCAATTGTTTGAATGAACTGATGGTCATGAGATGTGAAAATCATCGCCCCTTTAAAGCGGATTAAGCCTTCATTTAGTGCTTGAATTGATTCAAGATCAAGGTGGTTTGTTGGTTCATCTAGTAAAATGACGTTGGCTGTTGCTAGCATCATTTTTGAAAGCATACAACGCACTTTTTCTCCCCCAGATAATACAGATGGAGATTTTTTCACTTCTTCACCAGAGAATAGCATACGACCTAAGAAACCACGTAGGAAGCTTTCTGTTTCATCGTCAGGTGAATATTGACGTAGCCATTCTACTAAAGACTTTTCTGAACCTTCAAAGTATTTATCATGATCGTTTTCGAAATAGCTTTGAGATGTTGTAACACCCCATTTAAATGTACCAGCATCAGCTTCTTTATCTTCCATTAAGATATCAAGAAGAGCTGTTTTAGCCATTGGGCTACCAAGTAAAACGATTTTATCATCTTTATTCATTGAGAAACGAATGTCTTTAAATAAAGTTTGACCGTCTTGACTTGCTGTAAGACCATCAACTGTTAATACATCATTACCGATTTCGCGGCCGATTTGGAAGTTGATGAATGGATATTTACGGCTAGAAGGTTTAATGTCATCAAGCTCAATTTTATCCAACATTTTTTTACGTGATGTTGCTTGTTTTGATTTTGATGCATTGGCAGAGAAACGAGCGATAAACGCTTGTAATTCTTTAATTTTTTCTTCTTTTTTAGAATTTTGGTCTTGCGCCATTTTTTGTGCTAATTGAGAAGATTCATACCAGAAATCATAGTTCCCTACATATAATTGGATTTTTGAGAAATCAAGATCCGCAATATGTGTACATACTTTGTTTAAGAAGTGACGGTCATGGGATACGACGATAACTGTATTTTCAAAGTTAATTAGGAATTCTTCTAACCATTGAATCGCTTTTAAGTCAAGGTGGTTGGTAGGCTCATCCAGTAATAGTACATCTGGTTGACCGAATAATGCTTGTGCTAATAATACTTTGACTTTGTCAGAACCTTCAAGATCACCCATTAACATGTAGTGAAGATCATCTGAGATGCCTAAACCGTTTAATAATGTTGCAGCTTCTGATTCAGCTTCCCAACCGTTTAGCTCTGCAAATTCACCTTCTAATTCAGCAGCACGCATGCCATCTTCATCAGAGAAATCTTCTTTTGCATAAATTGCATCTTTTTCATTTTTCACGTCATATAGGCGTTTGTTACCCATAATCACCGTATCAAGCACTGTATGCTCATCGTATTCAAAGTGATTTTGTTTAAGGACAGATAAGCGTTCGTCCTTACCCATTGATACATTACCTTCTTGTGCTTCAATTTCACCAGAAAGTATTTTTAGGAATGTTGATTTTCCTGCACCGTTTGCCCCGATTAAACCGTAGCAATTCCCTGGTGTGAATTTTATATTTACGTCTTCAAATAGTTTACGATCGCCATAGCGAAGACCTACATTACTTACTTGAATCATGCAAGTTCCTCCTTTTTTCACAATGGCTCTAGTATATCATGAAATATGTTCCATAGTCTATAAACATTATGACATCAACGTTTACCGCTCATAGTTCAGTACTATATAGCACAATTAATAGTACAAATTACTTGTTTTTCATTGAATAAAGATACAATTAATCACTTTTTAAGAAAATATATAGTTGTAGTTGACTTTCAAGATTGGATAATATAGAATATTCCAAAATCATTAGTTGTTAAATTCTGTGAAAAAGAAAGTAGTTCATTTTGTGCTGCTAAGCGAATTAGGGATGGTGTGAGCCTAATGCAGACTATTTGAATGAAACGCACTTTGGAGAAATTTCCCGAAATAGTAGTAGGGAATATCGGGGAGTCACCTCGTTATCAACAGAAAGTGGTCATAATTTTGGCAACTAGAGTGGTACCACGGGAATCTATGCTCTCGTCTCTTAATTGAGACGAGGGCTTTTTTTTATATAAAAGGGGGAATAAGTACATGAATTTACAAATTGCAAAAAGTATTGCTAGTACGTTAAATAATCAAGTGGAAGTAGAAGAGATTGAAAAAATACTTGAAAAACCTAAACATGTAGACCTTGGTGATTTTTCATTACCATGTTTTAAACTGGCTAAAAAGCTCGGGCAATCTCCTCAACTAATTGCATCTAATATTCAAAAAAACTTAACGTGTGATGTGATTCAGTCGGTTGAAATAGTCGGCGGATATGTCAATTTATTTTTAAATCAACACATCATTACACAACAAGTATTAAAGCAAATTGTGAAAGAGCAACATTTATATGGCACAAGTTTAACGAGAAAAGGCAATGTTGTATTCGATTTTTCTTCTCCTAATATTGCGAAGCCCTTTTCCATGGGGCATTTACGTTCAACTGTTATTGGTAATGCACTCGCCAATATCGCTGAGAAAAATGGCTATAACGCTATTCGTATTAATCATTTAGGTGATTGGGGAACACAGTTTGGAAAATTAATTGTTGCGTATAAACGATGGGGACATCAGCAAACAATTGAAGCTGCACCGATTGAGGAATTATTGAAAATCTATGTGAAGTTTCATGAAGAGGCAGAGCGAGATACTACTTTAATTGAGCAAGCGCGTGTTGCATTTAAAGCGTTAGAGGATAAGGACGAAGAAGCACTTGCGCTATGGCATTGGTTTAGAGAAGTATCGTTAGAAGAATTCAAAACACTATATCAGCTTCTAGGCATTCAATTTGATGCATACGATGGTGAAGCTTTCTATAATGATAAAATGCACACGGTAGTAAATGAATTACAAGAAAAAGGATTACTTACTCTTTCTGAAGGTGCGTATGTTGTTGAATTAGAGAAAGAGGAAATGCCTCCTTGTATTATTACTAAAACAGACGGTGCTACACTATATGCTACGCGTGACTTAGCAGCAGCTTTTTATCGTATTCAACAATATCATCCTGAAAAAATAGTTTATGTTGTAGGACATGAACAAACGCTTCATTTCAAACAGTTATTTAATGTAGTGGAGAAAATGGGTTACGATTGGGCAAGTAATTTAAGTCATGTAGCTTTTGGGATGATTCTAAAAGAGGGCAAAAAAATGTCAACGCGTAAAGGCAAGATTGTGTTACTCAATGATGTGTTGACTGAAGCAATTGCTACAGCAAAACAAAATATTGAAATGAAAAATCCCAATTTACAAAATAAAGAAGAAGTAGCGAAGCAAGTTGGTGTCGGTGCTGTGATTTTCAACGACTTAAAAAATTATCGCTTACATGATATTGAGTTTTCAATTGAGCAAATGATGCAATTTGAAGGCGAGACAGGACCATATATTCAATACACATATGCTCGTATTTTTCTATTTTAGAAAAAGCGAATGGGCAACTGGGGGAGATGACTTATCAACCATTAGGCGTGCAGGCATGGCCAGTCATTCTGTTACTAGAACAATATCCTCGCGTTATTACAATTGCTTATGAACAAGCTGATCCGTCAATAGTTGCTAAATATGCTTTACATTTAGCACGATCGTTCAATAAATATTATGCAACTAATAAGATATTATCGAATGATGTTAGACAAAATTCTCGTTTAGCTTTATGTCATTGTGTAGCAATGATTCTAGAAGATTCGTTAGCCCTTCTAGGCATTAACGCGCCTAAAAATATGTAATGTCTGATTTTAGCAATTTAATAAGGAATTCCCCGAAATATTGACGTTATGTAGAAAAAATGGTAAAAATAAATATAAGAAATCAGATGTCTGACAACGATAGTAGTGAATCAAGTGCAGGTTGAATGACGAATAATGAAATTGGCATGAAGAAAGGTATTAAATGTTATGAATAATAAACAATGGACGGCTTCAATAGTATTCGCTGTTGTTAGTATATTTTTCGTTGCCCTCAATATGCGACCTGCTGTAACGGGCATTGGCCCCTTGTTTAATGTATTAATGGAGTCGCTACAAGTATCCAATACACAAATGAGTCTACTAACATCCATTCCAGTGTTCTGTATGGGCCTGTTTGCACCAGTGGCTGTCCCGTTACAAAAACGTCTTGGTACGAAGTCTGCTATTGCATTGCTTTTAGCCCTGCTTGTATTTGCCAATGGATTACGGTTGTTAAAAGAAAGCTATGCATTGCTAGTCGTGACAAGTTTTATAGCAGGGTTTGCTATTGCCATTATCGGTCCGATGTTAAATGCATTTATAAAAGAAAAATTCCCGAGTCGCTTTACTACAGTTGTTGGGGTGTATTCTTTTGGTATTGGAACAGGTGCCACATTAAGCGCGGCATTAACAGTATCATTTTACAATGGCTTTCATCAAAATTGGACAGTTGCACTTGGTAGTTGGGCAGTGCTTGCAGTAATTGCTCTAATGATTTGGTTGCTTGTTATCCAAAACAAACAAGGTCATCATCAGTCTGTACAAGGAGAATATCCTAAAAAGGAAACTGCACGTAATCCGTGGAAAAACGGTCGAGCATGGACGATTTTACTTTATTTTGGTCTGCAAACATCGCTCTTTTTCTCTATGATGTCGTGGTTAACACCAATGCTACAAGATAAAGGCTTCTCACTTGTGACTGCTAGTTCGATGCTTACATTTCTATCTATTGTACAAATGATTGGAAATATTGTCGTACCGATGCTAATGGAAAAATGGCGAAGTCGCATTCGTTGGCTTCTAACATTAGCCATTATGGGAGTTATCGGCTTTGCATTATTATGGGTAGCAACAGGTTTAATGTTATGGGTGGCTGTCCTCATTATAGGGGTAGTACTTAGCGGATTGTTTCCTATCGGGTTATTATTACCGTTGGATGAAGCACGGAATAACGAAGAAGCAAACAGTTGGTCATCGATGGTAATGTCAGGTGGATTTATGATGAGCGCTATTATTCCAACATTAATCGGTTATTGCTATGATTTAACGGGCAATCATTCGTTTACCTATGCAATATTTTTAGTTTTAATGATAGGTATTATAGGTACATCACTCGTATTAAAGAAAAAATAAATACATGACGGGCATGCTTGAATAATAGGGCATGCCTTTTTTTAATAAATCATATTACAAAATGCATCCAGTAGTTCTCTCATGATGCCTAAATTATTCAGTTGATTGAAGTGGAGGGCGGCGACTCCTGCGGGAACACCACAAAATGTAAGACACAACAGACCGCGCGTTAGCGAGGGTTGTGGCTTACATTGTGCCCGCGGAAAGCGTCCGCCCGTAACGGAAATCAACGGCATTCAAATGTAAAAATGCTATAAATAAAGTCAATAATTATACTTTTAAAGGTAATTTTATGAAAAATTAGGTTCGCATATATTACAAAGAACAGGATTCTATCGTTTAGCCAAATGACTTGTTTGATGTTGAATTCTAGGAAACGATGTGATATTTTTTGGGTAAATTATTAATTAATAAAGAAAGGTGGCAAAAAATGAAGTTGAGTCATGTTTTAGTTGTAGTTGTTTTAACGGCGTTTCTGAGTATATATGGTACTTTTTTGATAATAAAAAAGTACTATGCAAACGAAGAATCTGAAAGTGACAGAAGTCAACTCGAAAACAGTCAATCAATTTCAAAAGTAGATGAAGTGGAAGCGTTTGTATCGACAGTGGATATATACTTCGGTTGGGAAAATCCAACTTATTCCAAGATGATTGATGAATGGAAATCTGGAGATGAACCCTTTGTCGATAACCTAGTGCAAGAAGTTATTCAACAAATGTCACATCAAAAGATAATTGCAGATGAGAAAGAATCATCGATTATGATTACTCCCGAACGAATAAGTACATTGTTGCAAATGGTAGAGGAAAATAAAGATAGTTTCGATTATAGCGAAAAATATGTAGAGATATTAAAGCGTTGGAAACAAGATGATTTTTCAACGGTAGATCAAGACCATAACGAGATGTGGTTTATTCAAGGAACAAAACAAGGTGGTATAGCCACAGGTATTGCGTCAAAAGAACAAGAGCAAGACTACATATTCCGAGTTTTTGGTATTCCAAAAGAAAAACAGAATTAAATTCTGTTTTTCTTTTTTTATGTAGTATACGGAGAATGAATGAAAAAATCAGTTCGTTTTTACTATTAATAAATAATAGGTTTTTCCTTTTTTTGATAAAAGCGTTTCTTCTAAAGAAAATAAATAAATAATAATATTATGTAAACTTGAAACGAATGACATCCTTGTTTATGATAGAATAGGAAAGAAGATGAGAAAGAAAGTACTGGTGAATGTATGCGAAACAAAATGCTAATTGTTGGAGCGGCAACCTTCCTATTAACAGGCTGTGGTGATCAGTCCGTTGCAGAAATGTTTAACAAGGAAAAGGCTGAAGTGAAATCGGAAAAGCCTGTGGAGAAGCAGGAGGAAAAGCTTGTTCCAGAGGTAAAGGTTGTAGGAGAGAACGGTATTGGTGCAGGCATTATCGTGAAAAAAGAGCCAAAGATGCTCTATATTGTAACGAATGGAGCACTCGTATCCTCAAAGCCAACAGCACTTGTGCAATTTAGTAACGATAAGCTTGTAGAAGCTGAAGTACGTTATATGTCGACAGCCTATAATATAGCCGTGCTACAAGTGAAGTATAACGCTACGGTCAACGTTCCAACCGTTTATAATGGAAATTTGGATAACCTAGCCGTGTATGTCGATGGCTTGCCACACACAATCAAAAAATATAATGACAAGGTAGCTGCGTATTATATAGATGGAGAGGAAGCATTACCACCTGGTAGCCCTGTAATGGAGGCAGAGAAAGGTCAAATCGTGGGCATTTATTTTAATCGACAGCAACAAGGTGTTTCACAACCATACATATTGCCATTGCAAGATATAGTACAGTTACTTGATGAATGGATTACAGACGGCATGAAGGCAAAAGATCGTTTGTCTCAATCAAAAAATCTATTTAAGTATAGTGAAAACGGAGACAAAGAAGCAGTGCAACAAGCTATCGAAAAATATGGTAAGGATGTTTTTGCGTATAATGAGGACGAGGTAAAAATATTTATTGACACCTTCCATGAGCATCTAAAAGCAGCTGTTGCGATTAATGATGCAAGCGTAATGAAGACTGTTACAGGAGCAGAGGATTTACAGAGTACGCTTGATGACATGGTTGCCTATTATGCGTCTAAGCAAGCAAAAATTCATTTTTCTAATACGACTATTAAACGTATAGAGAAAGTTGGACAAAATATTGTTGTGCGTGCAAAAACAGAATATGTGCTGACTAATTCAGCGGGCCAGGAGGCACTGGCCAATTCCATCATGACATATGAAATTTTTAAAAATGCTCAAGGCGAGTATAAGTTAATTCGTCTAACAGCAGAGGAGTGAGAAATAATATGGAGCAAGCAAGACAAATGCTACAGCACCACTTTGGGTACGATTCGTTTCGCAACGGACAAGCCCAAATTATAGAGCAAACGTTAAGTGGACAGTCGAGCCTATGTGTCATGCCAACAGGTGGAGGAAAATCAATTTGTTATCAAATCCCTGCACTAATGCTAGATGGCTTAACGATTGTTATCTCACCGTTAATATCACTCATGCAGGATCAGGTAGAATCATTGCGAGCAGCCAATATACCTGCAGCCTATATTAATAGTACGCTATCGTCTCAAGAAGTAGATGAAACAATGCAGCTAGCGAGTGCAGGCTATTTAAAGCTTCTGTATATTGCCCCTGAAAGATTAGAAAGTGCATCCTTTTTACAGGCGTTATCACAATTATACGTTCCATTGTTAGCGGTCGATGAGGCGCACTGTATCTCACAATGGGGACATGATTTTAGACCAAGTTATCGTGCGATTCAAAAATTGTTTACACTATGGCCACAAAAACCAACTGTTCTCGCATTAACGGCTACTGCGACACCTGCCGTTTGCGAGGATATTCGTCAATTATTAACGATTGATGAAGAGGCAACACTTATTACTGGCTTTGAACGTGAAAACTTAGCTTTTACAGTATTAATCGGTGAAAATAAAGAACGATATATAAAAAATTATATTGAAAAAAATAAAAGCGAAGTAGGTATTATTTACGCCGCGACACGTAAATCAGTCGACGGTTTGTATGAAGTTCTCGCACGTGCAGGTGTGTCGGTAGCCAAATATCATGCAGGGCTATCAGAGGATATGCGCGTGTCTGAGCAGGAACGTTTTTTAAAGGATGAGGCTCGTATTATGATTGCGACGAATGCGTTCGGTATGGGTATAGATAAAAGTAATGTGCGCTTCGTTATCCATTATCAAATGCCGCGCAATATGGAGAGCTACTATCAAGAAGCGGGCCGTGCAGGACGAGATGGACTGCCAAGTGCTTGTATATTGCTTTATGCTTCAGGAGATGTGCAAACACAACGATTTTTAATTGAGCAAACACGTGATGAAACACGTATTGCACAGGAATTAGAGAAATTACAAACAATGGTTGATTATTGTCATACAGAAGGTTGCCTTCAAAATGCAATCTTAACGTATTTTGGCGAAGAAGCCGACGAACCGTGTAATCGATGCAGTAATTGTAATGATAGCCGTGAAGTAAAGGATGTCACAGTAGACGCGCAAAAGGTTTTAGCTTGTGTCGTACGGATGGGGCAAAAATTCGGTAAAACGATGGTAGCACAAGTATTAATTGGCTCTAAAAACCAAAAGGTTCTTGAATTTGGGTTTTCCAAACTATCAACATACGGTATTTTAAAAGGTCAATCTTCAAAAGAGGTATCAAATTTTATAGAATTTTTAATTGCGGAAGGATTACTAGCAGTGAAGCACGGAACATTCCCAACGATTTATGTTTCAGAGGAAGGAAAGTCCGTACTGTTAGGCAGTCGAATAGTTATGCGAAAAGAAGCGATTACTGTTCGAGTACTTGCAGAAAATGATCCGCTATTTGAACACTTACGATTATTACGTAAAGAGATTGCGGATGAAGAAAAGGTGCCACCATTTGTTGTGTTCTCTGATAAAACATTGCGTGAGCTATGTGATAAAAAGCCTTTAGAACTCGAAGGACTTAGACAAATAGGTGGTATCGGTGAAGTGAAATTTGAGAAATATGGTAAGCGTTTCTTTGAGGCAATGCAGTCATTTTCCCTTACTTCTAAAATAAACGATTAAATGTAAAAATCCATTGTGTGAAAAACACAATGGATTTTTTGTTGTAAAGGAAAACTATACCGTTACATAGACGCTTATTTCTTCCAATGGTCAGCAATAAATTCATCTCGCCCTGATATTGCGCGATCTTGCTTATAATGCTCCGATTCCTTTTGATAATAATCTTGATGGTAATCTTCTGCTGGATAAAAGTGTTGAGCATCACGAATAATGGTTACAATAGGTTTATCGAAGCGCCCACTGTTTGCAAGTTTTTCTTTCGATGCCTCAGCAATTCTTTTTTGTTCTTCAGAATAAGTAAAAATTGCTGTGGAGTAGGATTCACCTCTGTCGTGAAATTGACCATAGGCATCTGTTGGATCAATTTGCATCCAATAAATATCTAGTAATTGTTCATAGCTAAATATCGAAGAATCAAATTCGATTTCTACTACTTCTAAATGACCAGAGTCGCCCTTTTTAACATCTTCATATGTTGGATTTTCTAAATGGCCACCCATATAGCCAGATGTGACTTTATGTATACCGTCCCACTCAACAAATGGCTTTACCATACACCAAAAACAGCCACCTGCAAATGTCGCTTTTTCAATCATGTTCATCATCCTTTCTTTCGTGAAAATATTATAGCATTATTTTACTCATAACTGGCAAATAGGGTGTAAAATAACGAATAGAGAGATGTGGATGAAGTTAGAAAGAAAAATGAAACTTTCCTTACTAGCAATCGTTACATTAACTATAAAAAAATAGAGGAGTTATATTGATATGGAAGAGCAAGAGTATACAAGACGCTCGCAACGACCGAAAAAACGTCGATTGCGTAAAGGGAGAGCATTGTTTACGTTCTTATTACTCTGTGTCATTGTAATTGCAGGATATAGCATTATGCAATATCGCAGTGGTTTACAATTAGCAACTGACACAAAGGTAGCACAAGAAGATTTTAATGGAGATCAAATAAATGGTGATATTGAAAACTATTTATTACTAGGAATTGATACACGTGGTGAAGAAAAATCACGAACAGATACAATGATGGTATTATCTTGGAATAAGAAAAACAATGATATCAAGCTTGTTTCATTTATGCGAGATATTTATGCAGACATTCCTGGTTACCAATCCTATAAACTAAATACCGCATACTATTTAGGTGGCGTTCAACTGTTAAAAGATACATTAAGTAATATGTTTGGATTACCAATTCATCATTATGCACTTGTAGATTTTAAAAATTTTGAATCACTTGTTGATATTTTAGCACCGAATGGTGTGGAAATAGATGTAGAAAAAGATATGTCTGAAAAAATTGGCGTTACGCTTACTAAAGGTACACATAACCTTAATGGTCAAGAATTATTAGGCTATGCGCGGTTCCGTCATGATGCGGAAGGTGACTTTGGTCGTGTAGCACGCCAGCAAAAAGTAATTGAAGCATTAAAAAATGAAATAGTAGCACCCCAAAATGTATTGAACTTACCAAAATTCGTCGGTGCAGCCCAAGGCTATGTGACTACGGATTATTCGTCTGCAGGTGAAATACAACAAGTTTTAAAAATGGTGTCTAAAGGGAAAATATCAATAGAGAAAGCGACAGTACCAATTGAAGGCAGCTATGATTTCCAAAACTTTAGCCATGCAGGGTCAGCAATTGTTATTGATGAACAGAAAAATAAAGAGTTTTTAAGTAAATTTTTAGGGATTTCCTTAGAGTGATGTTTCGCAAAAGCCAACATTATCCTGTAAAATATAGGTGACCGTTGGTGAGCATTTGGATTGGGGTGTGAATATGAAAGAACAAAGACCAAGGGAGCATTCAAACTTTTTTTCGACGAAGTTTATCCGCTTTTTAGGTGGTAAAAATTTATTATTTACGTTGATTATTTTATTATTACTCGCATGTGTGATTTTTATGTTTGGAAAAGTTTCCTTCATATTTACCCCGCTACAAGTATTATTCGAAGTAGTTATTTTACCAGGGGTGCTTGCCGTAATAGGATATTATTTATTACGACCATTATTAGGAATACTTGAAAAATGGCGTATCCCAAGAGCATGGGGCATCTTAATTTTATATATCGGTGTCATTGGCGTCATTACGTTACTCGTCGTGCTCGTTTATCCTTTTTTACGGGATCAATTTACGAATTTAGCACAAGAATTCCCTGTGTATTTTATGGCACTAACTCAAAATATTGTAGAATACTTGAATAACTCACGCGTAAATGAGTATTTAGCCAATATGGATTTTAACTATGAAAAAGTTGTGATGAATTTCACGACAGATATTATCGAAACAGTAAAAGATACTGCGGCAAATTTAGCCCAAGGTGTTGCTACTGGTATAACAGGATTTCTATCAACATTAACGGGCATTATATTGTCGCTCGTTACAGTACCGTTTATTTTATTTTATTTACTGAAAGATGGAGAAAAACTACCGAGATTTGTCATGAAAATTTGCCCTCCGCGCATGCGCGACGGTTTACATGATGTTTTACACGATATGGACAAGCAAATTAGTTCTTACATACAAGGGCAAATTTTAGTTTCAATGTGTATCGGTGCAATGGTGACAATTGGCTTCTTAATTATCGGCATGAAATATGCTTTGCTACTTGGCTTCCTAGCGATGATTACTAGTGTCGTTCCATACTTAGGACCAGTAATCGCTATTACACCAGCAGCCATTATCGCGCTTGTAAATTCGCCATTTATGCTTGTAAAACTAGCCATCGTTTGGACAGTTGTGCAGTTGATTGAAGGGAAGTTTATTTCTCCTCAAATAATGGGGAAATCATTGAGTATCCACCCAGTATCCATCATTTTCGTATTACTAACAGCAGGTTCGCTATTTGGTGTACCAGGTGTTATTTTAGGGATTCCAGGCTATGCGATTTTTAAAGTTTTAGTAACTCATTTATTTAAGTTATTTAAGAGACGATACAATCGCTATGAGGATGAAGAAGTCCAAAAATATGATGTGTAACAAAACACAGCTACTGCGTGGATGCGGTAGCTGTGTTTTTAGTAAAAAAAGCATGTGAAAGTGGAGAATCCCGTATCACATGCTTTTTGAATTAATATTAAATTGAAACGTTTTTCAAACGATCTACTGCTTCTTGCAATACATCCTTTGGCTGCACAAGTGCTAGGCGCAAATAACCTTGTCCTGCTGTTCCAAAAACTGTTCCTGGTACTGTCACAACACCGATTTGCTCGATTAGCTTAAATGCCAATTCAGTACAGTCAATATCGTACGGATATTTTGCCCAAACGAACATACCACCATCTGAAGGGGCTGCATCCCAACCTAAGTCATGTAAGCCGTTCATTAATGTTTTATGACGCGCTGAGAAAGTGGCACGCAAGTTTGCAGTAATTTCTTCTGCATTATCTAGTGCAACAACTGCAGCATCTTGAATTGGTTCAAAAATACCGAAGTCTAAATTTGATTTTAGTTGCTTTAATATAGCAATCATTTCGGCATTACCAGCAATATAGGCAATGCGTGTTCCAGCTAAGCTGAAGCTTTTTGAAAGCGAATTAATTTCCATCCCTACTTCTTTTGCGCCTGGTGTTGCTAAAAAGCTAATTGGACCTTCACCAGTAAAATAAAACTCTGAGTATGCTGCATCATGTAGCACAATTACGTTATATTTTTTAGCAAAAGCAATGACCTTTTCGAAATAAGCAAGAGAAGGCATCGCAGGTACTGGATTCCCTGGGAGATTTAAAATAAGTAGTTTTGCTTTTTGGGCAATCTCTTCTGGCACTGCATCTAAATCTGGTAAATAATTGTTTTCGGCTGTTTGAGGCATATAGTAAGGTGTTGCACCTGCTAGATGAATGCCCGCATCATAAGCTACGTACGCTGGGTTTGTTGACAGTACGATGTCTCCTGGATCACAAAATGCGATAGGCAAATGGACTAATCCTTCTTGAGAGCCTATTGTTTGAATAATTTCACTTGCAGGATCCAAATCAACATTACTACGGCGTTTATAGTAACGGCTCACTGCATCGTAAAAACGTTGTGTGCCACTTAACGTATAGCCATATGATTCTTCTAAGCTAGCTCGATACGATAAATGCTCGCGAATTTTCGCATGTGGTGGAAGGTCTGGGCTACCTAAGCTTAAATCAATCAAAGACATTCCTTTTTCTTGTTGTTGCTTTGCAAAGCTCTTTAAATCTCCAAAAATTGCTGGTGTAAATAAAGACATTTTTTTTGATGGTACGATTTTCAAAACTAGTACACTCCTTATAGTTCTATAACAGAATAGTAGTTCACATTTTAACATACTAAAGCACAGAAAGGGAAAGTTATTCTGAAAAAAGAATATATTCTATTAATGGAGAAGATGCTTGCGTAGGCTAGCGTAAATATTTAAGCTAATATGAGAAAAACTTGTGTACATGATAGTATCTTGTTTATATTAGCAAATAAAAGTGTTAATTCTGCTATTATGAAACGAGGAAGGTGGTTGTATTGATGAAGGTTTGTTCGTTAAGTGGACCGAGTGGAACAGGGAAAAGTACTAGTGCTCTAGTTTTTGCACATAAAATCGGTGTAGAAGCGATCATCGATGATGGTTTACTTATCGTCAATGGTGTAAAAGTAGCGGGCATATCCGCAAAATTTGAAAAAAATACGATAACAGCTGTACGACGTGCAATTTTCACAGAGGAAACTCATCGTGAGGAAGTTATAAAAGCACTCGATACATACAATGTACAATCTATTTTACTCATTGGCACGTCAGATAAAATGACGAAAAATATTGCTGCGCGTTTACAGCTAGGACCTATCGAAACGTATTATTATGTTGAAGATATTCGCTCGCAAAAAGAAATTCAAAAAGCGAAATTTATTCGCCAGACACAAGGTAAGCATGTTATGCCGATACCGTATCGCCAAGTCGAGCAAAATTTCTTTAAACGACTTATTCAAAAAGGGAAAGAGATTTTCACTCCAAAGCGTGAAAAAATCGGTGAAACAACAATCGTTCGACCTGATTTCCAACAAGAATATATTGAAATTGAAAAACAGGTATATGTACAGTTACTTACGTATTGCTGTAATGAGCAAGATATCGTGCAGAAGGTTGAGCATATCCAATTTAGTCTTGGAGAACAGGCTAAGGCAACTATATCATTGCAATTAAAAATGCCGATTGATTATTTATTACCAAGACGACTCTATCTATTGCAAGAAGAAGTACAACGTTCGTTCCTTCAACATTTTGGCTATGAACTAGATGTCATTAATCTTTACGTTCATCCCGCGATGCATAAACGAAAATAAAATACAGGTACTCCATACGCAAAAAGGCGAGAAGAGTACCTGTATTTTTATTTAGACGGGCGAGTAAATTGTGGTTGACGTTTTTCGACAAAGGCGCGACAGCCTTCTGTAAAATCGCTGCCTACAAATGGTGTAGAGCCTTGCCAAAGTGCTGGTACACTATCGATACATTCTTGTACAGATTGTTTTACAGCTAGTAATGATTCTGGTGACATACCAGCAACAAGCTTACCCATTCGAATCATATATTTATTTAAGTCCTTTTCAGCAACTAAGTAGTTGAGCATGCCAAGTTTAAATGCTTCCTCAGCTTTAAACATACGACCAGTAAATACTAAATCCTTCGTTGTAGAAGGGCCGACAAGTTGGACAAGGCGTTGAGCGAATTTATTGTTTAGTGTGATGCCTAATTTACCTACTGGAATGCCTAATTTCGCTTTTTCAGAGCCGATTCGAATATCACAAGCTAAAGCCAGCTCTAAGCCAGCGCCCATCGCAGGACCATTAATAACACCAATAGTAGGAATTGGTAAACGTTCTATCGTTGAAATCGTTTTTTCCATATGTAAAAATGCTTCCTCAGCTTTTTCAAGTGAAATGGCGTTAAATTCTTTAATATCAGAGCCAGCAGTAAAGTTTTCACCAGAACCACGTAAAATTAGCACTTTATTTTTCGGATTATCTAACACTTTTAGGGCAATGTTAGCTAATTGTTCCCACATATTTGCTGTTAACGCATTTTTCGCCTGCGGTCTGTGAATTGTGATAATCGCAAGCCCTGCCGTTTCCTGATAAATAATTTTGGCATCCTCAGCCTCAAGACGAGTCGTTCTTACTTGCATAATTGAAAAGCCCCCTACATTAAGATAATGCTTATATTATATAACACAAAGAAGGGGAAACACTAAATAATACGAATTTTCATGTATTTTTAGCCTGTTATACAAAATTACAAGCATATTCAAGTGATTGTACTACAACAGAAGATTACTATTGTAAAAAATTAAAACATATGAGAAACTACTATAGGAACATTTGTTTCTTTTTAACTAAGAGACATTTCCAATCGAGAAGCGGTCATCTATTCCTTTGTTACAGATTATCCGACACTATAGTTTGTAAAAAAACTTTACTACACGCCCTCTATATATTATAAAATAAAACTATCTTACGCCCAATCTAATAAGGAGGGAGAAAAATGGTAAAATTAAAGGAGGCATGGCAAAGCTATTTATTGCTTTTAGATTCTTTAAAGAAAAGTGCAGCTACTAAAAAGCAATACAATATAGATGGACAGCAATTTTTAGCATTTGCAAGTGAGCAAAATATTGAAAATGTAGACAGCCAATTCAAAGTATTAATATTTATATATAGTAATTATTTAAAGGAGCACTATCCAAATGTAAATACATTCAATCATAAAATCGCTTCACTTCGTAGTTTTGTAGACTTTATTTTTTTGCGAGAATGGGTAGAACCATTCGAATATGAAAGTATTTTACAGCCTAAAAAGAGAGGTAAAGACACATTAAAGTTGCTTACGAAAGAGCAATTAATGAGCATTGTAGATGTATGGCCAACATATTTTCAATATGCGAAAACACAAGAGCATGCTTGGCTTGCACGAAGAAATGGTTGTATTGTGCAAATGTTTATCGAAACAGGTTGTAAGCCAGCAGAACTTGTTCGGATGAAATGGACACATCTCTCCACGGATAATTTACATATGTCTATTGCCAATCGAAATGGAAAAAGAGAAATGAAGCTTTCAAATGTGTTAATGGAAATGTTGCTGCAGTATAAAGGGGCAACTGAGGAATTGCATGAGAAGAAAGTGGGCGAATGGCTTTGGGTTAGTGAGGCTAGTCAAACAAAACCGATTACAACGAAAACAATAGAGCGGATATTTCAAACGATATCTAAAGATATTGGCACGAATGTACGAGCGACGGATGTCCGTTATACTGTACTCCAAAAGGCTTTACAAAGTGAAAAAACAATTGAAACGATTCAACAAAACATGGGCTATGTTCGAAAATGGGTGCTAACCGAGCGTGGAGAAAGATTTAAATAAATGTGCAGTAAAAGATGTTTTCACATGATTTACTGCACGCTCTATTAAAAATGTGTTAAAGCTTTTACATTTACTTTGACCGTCAAATTATGCTTGCCACCTGAATAGACACCTTCGACGGGACTAATATCTGTGTAGTCTCGACCAATGCATAAAATAATGTGATTTTCTAATACTTCCACATTATTTGTAGGGTCTAAGCCAATCCACCCGATGCCAGGTATCATTACTTCAACCCAGGCATGTGTTGCGATATCACCAATTAAAGCTGAATTTTCATCAACATATAAATAGCCACTTACATAACGAGCAGGGATTCCTTTAGCACGTAAAATCGCTAACATGACATGGGTAAAGTCCTGACAAACACCTCGTTTTAAATCAAATGCCTGACTTGCAGTCGTCGTGACATTGGTCGCTGTTGGATCATATTCAAATGTCGAATATAAATATTGCATTAAATTAAGTGAAAATAATACTGGATTTTCTGCATGACCAATAGCATGAAAAACTTCTTCTATTTGTGCATCCGTCATGTAGGTAAAGCTTGTCGACTTTAAATAGGGCAAATAATGTTCGTAAAATAGTTGAGAATGGAAAATCATCTGCATTTCAGGTGAATATTGAATCCGATGAATAAAAGGGGCTCGTTGAATACTGACGATAGAGTAAGTTTCTATTTCTAGCTCTTGATGTTGCTCAGGAATATAAAATGTACCGACTGTATTGCCCCAAATATCCGCATGCTCACGCGTCAACGAGGAAGGTGAAATAGCAATTCGATAGGACAGCAAACGCTGACGCTCATCACTCCGAGGCTTTAGGCGGATAGTATTTAGGCTTTGATCGACTTCAGATTCATATTGAAAAATATTTGTATGTTGAATTTCAAATTTCATTGTATCCGCTTCCTTTTGATTACTGACTTGCGTGTTGAAAAGGAGCTGTGAATTGTTCCTTTCAAGATTGTAGGCTGGGTTCATATAAATGATAAATTGTAGAAAATGTATGACCAAAATCAATACATTGACACAATCTTTCCTCCATTGAAAAAATTGCTTCCTCTAAAGAAGTCGTCGATAAGTCGATATTGTTAATGGCAGTTAACAAAGCTCTTAATGGCGTATTAAGTGCTAAAAATCTTGCAGTTAGATGGTCTTCTTCGATGTGCATAAATGCTTCTTCCAGTTTTTTTAGGCAAACAATTACAGAGCGAGGAAAATGCTCATCATGCAATAAATATTGAATAACGTGTATCAAATATGTTTGATGATGCTTACGTAAGTAGGGCTCTGTCGCTTTTGCTAAATCAAGTAAAAACGTTCCGTCTGCCTCTTGTAAATTGCTAACCATTAGTTTTTGTTGCTCTAGCATAATTAATATCATTCGAATCATTTTCTCTACACGTTCAAGCCATTTCCCAACTTGCATAAAATAAAAAGGTAAATCACGTTCCATAGAGCCCTCAATTAAGCCCGTAACCGTTAAGGATGTCTTCCGAACATTGTGTAAAAAATAATTTAAAGAAATTAACGGAAAAGGCCTTTCACGTACAGTAATCTCTTGCTGCATATATAAATAAAAAGCATTGTGTAATTCCCAAAGCTCAATAGGAATACTATCTCGTGTAATGCGTGCATTTTCTCGAATTGCTCTTAATGTTGCATGTAAAGCATTGCTATTGTTCTCCGAAAATAAAAGGTATTCAATAAGAGGATTGACACGAATGACCTCATAGCTTGATATAAACTCTTCTTTTGATGCACAAATATCTAAGATGGCCTCCCAGTGATCGAGATATTCATTTTCTTTACCAGATTGCTCCAGCATATTCAACAGCTGTACTTGTAATATATGAGCATTTGTTTCTGTTCGTTCACTATATCTTGCCATCCAATATAGTGCGTCTGCTACTCGACTTAGCATGCTGTAATTCCTCCTTTAGTATCCACGTATCTTTAGCGCCGCCACCTTGCGATGAATTGACGATTAATGATCCTTCTTGCAGTGCAACACGCGATAATCCTCCTGGAAGCACAAAAATATCAACACCATTCATAACATAAACACGTAAATCGACATGACAAGGATAGAATTTGCCCTGCTGATAGGCTGGTGCACGAGATAACTGAATTGTCGGTTGTGCAATGTATTGTTTAGGATGCTTTACTATTTTTTCATAAAAGCTTGCGATTTCCTCTGTACTTGCATGTGGTCCAATTAGCATATCGTAGCCACCTGAAGCACTAACATTTTTGATGACTAATTCATGTAAGTGGTCAAGAACCCATGCGCGTTGTCTATCATCATCTAAATGATACGTCGTCACATTTTCAATAATTGGCTCCTCATGTAAATAATATCGAATCATATCTGGCACGTACGCATACATCGCTTTATCATCCGCAACACCATTGCCAACTGCATTCAAAATCGCGATATTTCCCGCCTTATAAGCCTCAATTAAATGGGGCACTCCTAGTAAAGAATCTTCTCGAAAGACAGTAGGATCTAAGAAGTCATCATCGATGCGTCGATAGATAATATCAATTTGCTCAAGACCGTAAATTGTCTTCATATATACTTTAAAATCTTGAACAATTAAATCCCGTCCTTCCACAAGCTGAATATTAAGTTGTTGTGCTAAAAAAACATGGTCGTAATAAGCAGAGTTATACATTCCTGCTGTTAATAGTACTGCTTTTGGTTCACCGCGTGCTTGTAAAGCAGGTGGTCGATGTGAGAGGAGAGCTTTTTTCATAATGGCCATTTGTTTTTCAAGCGATTGGATTGTATGTTTTGAAAAAAACTCAGGATATACTTCCTTCATTACATAACGGTTTTGAAAAACATATGAAATGCCTGAAGGATTCCGTAAATTATCTTCCAGTACACGGTATACACCATTCTCATCGCGAATGAGATCGATGCCAGCTAAGAAAATATGATTATTTATAGGCACTTGTACACCAAGCATCTCTGGATAATAAAATGGATTTTGTTCGATAAGATTTCTAGGAATAATCCCATCTTTAACAATTAGCTGTTTATTATAAACATCCTGTAAAAAACAATTTAAGGCTTTTACTCGTTGTTTCATTCCTGTTTCAATTAAGTTCCATTGCTCATGCGGAATAATAATCGGTACAAAATCAAAAGGCATCGTTCGCTCCGTCCCACCCTGTGCACCATATACTGTAAATGTTATACCTTGTCTAAGAAAGCTTGATTGTGCTTGCTGATATTTCTCTTCTAGCTGTTCTTCGGTAAAAGCACTAAGTTTACGATAGAATGAGCGATAATGTGGTTTCGGCTGATCACCATCTAACATTTCATCAAAAAAAGAACCTGAATTATACAATTTCATCATGTGAACCGCCTCCGAATTTAAGTAGTAGAAAAAACGTGTTACACTAATAAGGAATACATAAAAGGAGCTAGTAAAAATGACAAACATTAACTTAATGCAAGCTTATGAATTAGACAAACTATCAAAATTAGATTTAACTGACGAGGAGATATTACAGACATTACGAACTGGGGATGTGTCATCATGGTGTAATCTCGAACCCAAATATGAATTTAATGAAACATTGGCACTTTATAAAGAAGGGGAACAAACTTTTCTTGATGCCTTTCACGGTAATTATCGAATTAAATATGTAACATTACCAGGCATTCAACGTTTACTACATCTTCGTTTTGAATTAGAAGCAACAAAGAATTTTGACTTAGAAGATACTGGAATTAAAAATTTATCTTGCGACGAAGAAATTATTTCGAAAATTCAAAACATGTTATCTATTAATTGGAAGCTAACGAAGCAAATAGATGGTACATACAGCATTTTCGCTAAATAATTACAATTATCCAAATAATACCACGCGCGTTGTGAGACGAATCGACTTGTACCATTACCCAGCCTTTATAATTTCGATTCGTCTCAGCGCATAGTAGTATACTAGAGTTTAATATTCATTTGGCGAGCAGATTATGCATAAAAAACGAAAGCTAATGGAAAAAATATGAAGAGGGTAATCTTTTCTCTAGTCAATAGATTTCTTTGTGGTTTGATTAACACAAAGAGATAGTTAAACCATTTTCGAATGAAGCTCGCTGTATAATGTTAATTGCATAACAGTTGTCGTTTTACAAAGATGATTTCTAATTACTTAGAAGTCATCTTTTTTTGTTAGACATTGAAGAACGCTTGTTCTTATTGCCGTAAAAAGGCACATTTTTATTAATAAAGTTCCCAAATTTATATTTGGGAACGTTTTTTCGTGGTAAAATAGAGAAAATAGAGGTGATTTTATGCAAAAAACGCAACTGCCAAAAATAATGAAAGATTTCCTTGTCTACTTAACGACAATTAAAGGAAAATCTCAGCGCACTAGAAAAGAGTACGAATATGATTTAACATTATTTTTCCGTTTCCACTTAGCTATGGAAAACGATATGGATATTACGCAAATAGATAAAATAAGTATTGCAACTATTACAATAGAAGAAATCCGTAATATTACATTAGAAGATCTCTACTTATTTATGGAATATTGTGAAGTACAACGACAAAATTCCGCTTCTGCTAGAGCGCGGAAAGTAGCTACATTAAAATCGTTTTTCAAATACATTAAAGGGAAACGCCGTTTAATTGAAGAGAATCCTGCCGAAGAATTAGAAACACCCAAAATTGGTCGAAGAAAACCTATTTATATGAACATGGATGAGGCAACACAATTTATCGAAGGCATTCAAATACATCGTGCATCGCCACGCAATTATTGCATGATGATGTTTTTCTTAAATCTAGGCATTCGAGTTTCTGAGCTTTGCCAACTTAATACATCATCTATACAAGGACGCTATTTAACTGTTATCGGAAAAGGGAATAAGGAACGGACAGTATATTTGAATGATAGCTGTATTTTAGCGCTGCGAAATTATGAACAAAGCGGCAAAACGTCATACAAAGGGGAAGGAGAAGAACCACTTTTTATTTCGCAAAAAGGAACGCGCTTTACACGCCAAACAGTGGCCAAAATCGTCAAACAAATAAACAAGCAATCGGGGCTTCAAAAGGATCGACTAACGCCTCATAAACTGCGACATACATCCGCAACAATGATGTATAAGGCGGGTGCCGATATTCGTAGTTTACAGCATATACTGGGCCACTCTAGTGTCGCAACGACGCAAATCTATACACATATTGAGGATGAACAGCTACAACATGTTCTAGAGAATAACCCATTTAATATTGTCGATAACAGCTAGAAAAGGAGCATACGAAATAGTACAGCGCATATATTCAGAGTAGGACCTTAAAATAGAAAGGGGATAGAGTATGATATCATTATTACTTGAACAATTAAGTGCCACAAGAGAGCAGTTATTAAAGGAAATAGCAATTTACAACGATACACAATTCAACCAAAAACCTGATGCAGATAGCTGGAGTATAGCCCAAATATGCCATCATTTAGTGCTAGTAGAAGCTTCGACAATCAAGGCAATTGCTTGGGCGTTATCTTCACAGGAAAATACGAATCCCGAACGTCAAAATGTTCAGCAAATTAAAGATAGAACAAGAAAGCTTACAGCGCCAAAAATCGTTGAACCTGCTTCTACGCCTTTTGAAAAGCATGAAATTTTGACGCTACTAGCTGATACAAGAAAGCAATTTACTGCTTTTTTGCATGGAATAGAAGATCCTTCTTTGCTGGCAAAAAAGGCAGTGAACCATCCTGCTATTGGTAAATTACCACTCGACCAATGGATAGAACAGGTGTATCTGCATGAACAAAGACATTTTGAACAGATACATGAAATGAAACAAATCGTTGGCTAAACTGTATTAGGAGTTAACATGAAAAAAAGAAAGATAAAGTTGTACACAAAAAAGTGCTTAACAGAACTTCGAAACACTCTATTATTTGAAGTAATCTGGAATATCATGTTATGGATTCCGAGAATGGTTTTTCGGCTATTGAAACAGTTATGGTAGAACAAATAAATAAAAGTCCGACTTCTCAACTTTGAAATTTACTGAGAAATCGGGCTTTTTTCACCTTTTTAAATGAATAACCTATTGACGAACAGCATAATCTGTTATATATTAAATAAAAATAAAAACAACTGTTATAAAACAGTTTGTATAGGAGGAATTTTTGATGTCAAAATATCGAGATGGTTATGAGTTTTATTGTGAAATGTGTGATCTTTATGGGCTAGAGCCAATTTCTTTCCGTTATTACATTATCCAACTATCACAAGAACAACTTTCAGCTTATAATATGCAAGCGAAACAATTAGGGATTTAATACATTAACTACAAAGGATGTGGTTATGACGGACGCCAACGTGAATAGTTTATGAAAAGCCCAGCCATACTAATATAGTAGACTGGGCTTTTATGAATATGAAAGAAATTTCAGAAATTACTATTGACTTGATAACATAACTGTTATATATTATTTATACAAATAAATGACTGTTATAGTACAAAGAGAAGAGGAATAGCAATGGCACAGTATAGAGAAGGTTACGAATTGTATTGCAAAAAATGCGAGCAATTTAATTTAGAGCCAATTAATTTTCATTATTATATTAATAAGTTATCGCAAGAGCAATTAAAATATTACAATGAAGCTGCATACGAAAGGAAGTTCGCCATATGACAGACTATCGACAAGGCTATGAATACTATCGACAAATATGTAACAGCCATGAATTAGAGCCAATTAATTTTCATTATTACATGTTAAATTTATCACAGGAACAACTTGAAACTTATAATGAACAAGCGAAATTGGTAGGAGGTCAAATTGAATATGAAATCTATTAACATGTAAAATGCCTTACTGCCCAGCTATGACAGTAAGGCATTTTCACATATAAATATATTTGGACATTTGTGATTAACAAGGTAAATAGTATTTCTATAGTTTAAATAGTAGTACAAATGTAATTAAGTAAAATGGTAAATTGCTGAAACACGTGCGTTTAAAGTCATTCTTTTTTGTCTAATTTATAGAAATCTATTAATTTTGATAGGTACAGTTTGTATATTTGGGTTGAATTAACTGCTTTTCTAAGACTATAATATAATTACATAAAAAAGGGCCATCTACCACAACTTTATACCTCACTGTAATATAAAGAATAAGTACTAAACCCTCTTATTTTAATGAACGGAGAATGAAGATGATGAATATCACGCCTAGTAGTATTAATCAAGTAAACTACAGCCTGAAAGAATTACAAGATATTTTTTCAGCAATGAACAGTTCAATCATAGTAGCTATTACAGATCGGACAGGAAAAATTACCTTTGTTAATGATCATTTTTGTAAAATTTCTAAATATAAGCGTGAAGAATTAATTGGACAAGATCATCGTTTACTAAACTCGGGTTTCCATCCTAAATCATTTTTTAGAGAAATGTGGAAAACAATCGGAAAAGGTGCCATGTGGAATGGTGAGGTATGCAACCGTGCAAAAGATGGCAGTCTATACTGGGTGAAAACAACAATCATTCCTTTTCTCGATGATAATGACAAACCATATCAATATATTGCCATTCGAGTAGATATTACTGCACAAAAGGACATAAAAAAAATTACACATATTGCTTATCATGATGAATTAACAGGGTTACCAAACCGTCGTAAATTAGAACAACGTTTAGAAAATGAATTCCATCAATCCCGACGTACAGAAGAGAAGTTTGCGTTATTTTTCATTGATGTCAATCGTTTTAAAAACATTAACGACGGACTTGGCCACATCATTGGTGATATGTTCCTAGTTGAAATGGCAAACCGTTTACGCAATATAGATTTCACATCCAATTCATTTTATAGGCATAACAGTGATGAATTCGTCATGATTTTAAATGATGTTTCTCGTATCGAGGAAATGGCAAAAGAAATTATTGCCGTTTTCAATGACAGTTTCATCGTTGATGCGTACGAATTTTATGCAAGTATTAGTATTGGAATTAGCATTTTCCCCGATCATGCTAATTCAATTGAAGATTTATTAAAAAATGCTGATATCGCAATGTATGCTGCAAAATCAACACGTGGGAATCAATATAAGCTTTATCGACATAATATGGATGAGGCAAATGATAAATGGTTATTGCTTGAAACCAAACTTCATCAAGCATTAAAAAAGGATTTATTAGAGCTACATTATCAGCCAAAAATTGATTTAAAAACAGATCAAGTGGTAGGTATGGAAGCATTGCTTCGTTGGTATGATCCAGAATTAGGACAAATGCCACCAGATCGTTTCATCCCATTTGCGGAAGAATGTGGGCTTATAAATGATATTGGTATATGGGTATTACATAAAGCTTGTGCGCAAGTTTGTGCATGGAACGAAACATTTCAATTAAATTTACGTGTAGCTGTAAATATTTCGCCAATCCATATTAGTACACCAGGTTTTGTTGAAATGGTACGCGATGTAATTGAAAAAACAAAAATTGACCCACATTCATTAGAAATTGAAATTACAGAAATGAGTATGCTTGATTATACAGAAGAGCTGATAAATACGATTGAGCAGCTACGAGCATTAGGCATTACGATTGCATTAGATGATTTTGGAACGGGTTATTCATCATTAAATTATTTAAAAAAATTCCCTGTAGATGTATTAAAAATAGATCGGGCATTTGTGCGTGATATTCTGCCTGAGAAAACAGGGATAGCGATGATATCCGCAATGATTTCGTTGGCGCATGCTTTAAACCTCAAAGTAGTAGCTGAAGGAGTCGAAGAGGAAGCAGAATTAAACGTGCTTCGTGAGCATGGCTGTGAATTCGTCCAAGGCTATTATTTTAGTAAGCCGTTATCCGTGAAGGACTTTACGACGAACATTATAAAACAATCACGAACAATTAAATCTAGCTCCTAATGGGGGCTAGATATTTCAATATTATATTAGTTTACATAATAATATTATTCATAAAAATAGTATTTATATTTTTTATAACATATATGGTACAATTTGTATTGTGAACTTTTCAGTTAAGGAGGCTTGATCGTATGAGAAAGCATACTATTTTTGCATAGCAAAGGCTATTGCAAAATATTGAAATGAAATAGCCTTTGCTCTTCCTAAAAGGACGATAAAACATTTAGGAGTGCAAACATGAGCTATAAAAAAGCAAGTAATCTGTTACCAGCAGAATTGATTGCGTTAATACAAAACTATGTTGATGGTGAATATATTTATATACCTCGAAGACAAGATAGCAAGAAACGTTGGGGGTCAGGCACGACAACCAAAAAAGAATTAGAAGTAAGAAATAATAATATTTATCAGGATTATCTTTCAGGCACTGATATGGAGACATTAAGTGCAACATATTATTTATCTTTAAAGAGTATTCAACGCATCCTACTAAAGGAAAAAAGAACAAATGGATAAAATAAGCTATGTGGTTGATTGCCACATAGCTTATTTTCATTTATGAAACAAATATGAGGTATTTTCATGGTCTGCCATTCAACTATAATCTAACTAACAAGATAAGCTAAAAGGAGAAATGAATGATGGCTTTTTATGTAACGCAAGAGATAAATGAAAATGCTAAACAGCTAGTTAATAACGCACTTTATAAATTTAATTTAAAGCATTTTCCAATAGATTTAAGAGGTAATTACGAAGAAATGAATATATTCCTTAAAGATGAAAACGACAATATTCGTGGCGGCATTCTTGCAGAAGTATGTTGGAATTGGCTAGAAATTCATACTTTAATGATAGATGAGGACATCCGAAAATCAGGATTTGGCACAAATTTATTACTAGAACTTGAGCAGATGGCTTTAGCAAAGCAGTGCGATTTTATTAAGGTAGATACATTAAGTTTTCAAGCATTAGAATTTTATGAGAAGCACGGTTATCAAGTATTTGGGACTTTGTATAATGTAGGTAGAGACTTTAAGCATTACTATTTGAAAAAAGATTTAACGAAGAAGAAATAACTGGAGGTTTAACAATGCATAATTTATTTACAATTGACTGTGGTGATATTTTTTTAAGAGAGTTTTGTAGTGAAGATGCCGATGGGATTTATAAGCTTACTTCACAACCAGAAGTATATGAGTTTTTGCCAGATTGGCGTTCTACGAGAGAACAACGATTAAACTGGATCATTAATGAAGAAATACCATCCAACAAAGCGTTTTTATCTGCTGTTCCTAATATTAACGGTCATAATTACTTAAAACTAGCAATTATATTAAAGGCAACGGGCGAAGTGATTGGTTTTTGCAATACTGGAACGAAAGAAGAGCTGAGTGAACCAAATCAAGAAATTGCCTATGCTATGTCAAAACATTTCAGAAATCGCGGCTACACAACTAAAGCGGTAAAAGGCTTACTACATTACTTGTTCGAACAGACAAATATTGAACAACTCAATGCAATCATTCAACCGCGTAATGTCAGTTCTTTGAAAGTGATTGAAAAATGCGGTTTTAGTTTCGAAAAAACAATAGAAATAGATTCACTAATATATGGACATTACACTTTACATAGGGAGGTTTGGAAAAAAAGAAAAGTTCAGTAGTTGTATTGAATACTTTTGAATGTAGTTCAAGCAGTCACCCTTAAGTAGAGCTAATCATATACTTAATTTACAATAATTATAATTAATGATAAAATCTAATAACCAATTAATATAGCATTACACTATGTAATTCCACCATTAATTTGGATTAAAAGTAATAGGAGTAGCTGCCAATAACATATACCTATTTTAATATTTTTGTCTTAATAATGATGTCAAAAATGATAATAGGAGAATAAGTATGAATGAATTGAACACAGCAAGATTAAGAATACTTGCGCTAAATGAAGAAAACTTAAGATTACTCATTGATCACCCAAAAAAGTTAGAGCTTCAATTATCCTTAATGGAATCAGTTAGCTATTTAGATGTTGAACTTCAACAAGCGATGGAAATTCGACATTCTAAGTTAGTACGAGATAAGGAAAACTATATTTGGTATACCAATTGGTTAATTGTATCGAAAAGTCATAACTGTAGTGTTGGCGGAATTATGTTAAAGGGTCTTCCTAACGGCTTTGGAGAGGTAGTAGTAGGATATTACACTTTGCCTGAATATCAAGGGAATGGCTATATGACAGAAGCGATTTATTCAATGAAAAACTGGTTGTTAAGCCAGCCTAATGTGAAGTTTGTTGTTGCTGATACTGAAAAAGATAATATTGCATCTCATAGAGTTTTAGCAAAATCAGGCGCTGTACTTTATAAAGAAACCGCGGAATTATTGTATTGGAGATTTAGCTGAAAATAATTTCATAATATAACGTCTTCCTATTATTATGGGGATTCTTTATCTTTTTATAAAAGGGGATAGTGATTCATTTGATAGACTTAATATTAGTCTTATCTTTTATGCTTAATCCAATATTCGCAATTGTTTTTTGCTTAAATTTAACTAGTTATTTGAAAAAGCTGATTGTCACAAAGGATGTAAACACAAAATATAATATTATTTGGATGTGTATTGCTTCAACGTATATCGTGTTCACGTTAACTTGGATGTTTACAAAAATTAGTGTGTAATTAAAGTAATAAGGTAGGGAAAGAAGATAGGGGATTATTTCTTTCCATAATAAGGCCTACAATTATCGAAAAAGTTCTTGCTAATCCTAAACAATGGAAAAGGGATTTTAACTCAACATTTACTAAACGGCAATACTAAAGAGCCATCGTATTTATGATGGCTCTTTTTGTTATGAGAAGGCCTGTATAGTACTAAACGCTACATGGCATTAATCTCTATCATTAAGTACTTTTCGTGTCCTTCGATTAATGACGTTTAAAATCGTAATATAATTTTGAAAATCTTCCACAGTAAATTGCTCAAGGTTTTTCAAATGGCTTCCATACTCTTCTTCATCTAACTTTTTATGATATTCGTATACTAACTTGCCTTTTGGTGTTAATTCGATGGTCAATTCTCGATAATTGTCAGGATTTCTATATTTAAAAGCTAAGTCCTTTTTAATTAATTTATCGACCATTTGAGAAACTGCACTTTTCGTTCGGTTCGTTAAATCAGCAATTTCAGAAGTATTTGTTTTTACTTGATCACCAATTAAGTTTAGCGTATGTACTTCTATCATATACAGCTCATCTTCAGTTCCATATTTTCTAGGAATGTTTTCGTAGGAGCTTATTAGTCTAGATGTCTCGTAAAGCGTTTCCATTAGTTCATAAAAAACTTTCTCCTTATCCATTCGATTAACCTCCTTTCAAAAATTTTAGACATAATGATTTTATTCTAACATATTCAAAAATCTTATAATGATAGTTACTTGCAAAATAGATATTTTTTAAAAAATCTGAATTTTTTATTGACCATTTTACAGTTAAGGTGCTAAACTGAGAAAAATTAAATGCAAACGTTTGAAAAAATGCTTTATAAAAGAAATATTGGTGAAAGTTAGAGGAGGAAATAAAATGCAATACAATTTTGATGAAATGGTTCAGCGCCGAAATACGTATTCTTTAAAGTGGGACGGTGAGGAATTAATAAAAGAAATTGGTTATACAGAAAGATATGATCATGAGACGATACCATTGTTTACGGCAGATATGGATTTACCAGTACCTCAACCATTGATAGAGGCGCTTCATAAAACAGTGGATCATCGTATTTTTGGATACTCCATATTTCCAAACGAGTACTTTGAAGCGATTCAGCATTGGTTTAAAAAAAGACATAATTGGACTATCAATAAAGATGAAATTGTATACAGTCCTGGTACAGTGCACGCTTTGAATATTGCGGTTAAAGCGTTAACTAAACGTGGGGAAGGTATTATTATCCAACGTCCTGTTTACCCACCATTTACAGCAGCTATTGAAGGAAATGGCAGGATTGTTCGTAATAATGCAATGATACGTAACAGCGATGGCTATTACACAATTGATTTTGAAGATTTTGAAGCCAAGGCACAAGAAGAGAATACTAAAATGTTTGTTCTTTGTAATCCACATAACCCGACAGGAAGAATTTTTACGAATGAGGAATTGAAAAGGCTTTCAGATATTTGTGAAAAAAACAATGTCATCGTTATTGCAGATGAAATACACGGAGACTTGATACGAAAAAATCAAACCTTTACACCATTAGCTAAAATTGTGAGTGATACAGACCATATTATTACTTGCACGGCCATTAACAAAACATTTAATGTCGCTGGTCTACACTGTACGAATGTAATTATTTCGAATCCTGAAATGAGAAATAGCTTTAGAGAAAAAATGGGCATGCAGTTACCATCTCCGTTTACGATATCTGCACTGATTGCTGTCTACAATGACGGGGAAGAGTGGTTAGATCAACTAACACAATATATTGATGACACGATGGACTATGTGAAAAGTTTTCTAGCTGAAAAGTTGCCGACGGTGAAAGTTACAATACCTGAAGGAACCTATGTCATGTGGATGGACTTTAACGGATACGGTCTTTCAGCACAAGAAATTCATCATCGAATTTATAATAAAGCGAATGTGCTGCTTGAAGATGGGGACCTATTTGGAAAAGAAGGTGAAGGGTACCAACGTATTTGTATTCCATCACCGAGACCACTTATTCAAGAAGCACTTGAAAGAATTGCTAAGGAATTTCAGGATATCGAAACAAACAATCGATTGGAAAGGTGAGAAGTAATATGAAAACATCCTATAGTCTTGATTCGTTAAAAATGGCACAACAATTAGAGGATTATGTAATTGGTATAAGACGAGATCTTCATAGACATCCCGAAATTGGTTTACATGAAGTGCGAACAATAAAAGTAGTTACAGAAGAACTAAGCAGCATGGGAATCGACTACGAGATTGTGCCTGATGGTGGCATTATTGGCTTTGTAGAGGGCAATCAAGCTGGGAAAACGTTAATACTTAGAGCAGATTTAGATGCATTACCGATGAAAGAAGAAGAAACGAATTTAAAAATGAAAAAAGTAGTCGTTTCAAATACTGACCAAGCTGCTCATACCTGTGGACATGATGGACATACCGCCATGCTTTTAGGTGCTGCGAAAATATTAAGTCAAAATAAAGACAAAGTAAAAGGTAAAGTGCTGCTCGCTTTTGAGCAAGGAGAAGAGATGGGTGGAGGCATTTTTAGCCTTTTAAAGCGATTATGCGAAATTGGGGCAGACGGTGTTTGGGGCATCCATTTAAAATCTGATATGCCGACAGGAAAGATATCTGTTGAAGCAGGACCGAGAATGGCAGCTTCGTTTAGTTTTAATGTTGTCATAAAAGGACAAAGTGGTCATGGTTCACGACCAGATTTGTCAATAGCGCCATTAGATTGTTTTACTGATTTTTATAATAATTTAAAAACAATGCGATTAAGCACTTTAGATCCGTTTAAAACAATTACCTATTCAATTGGTACAATTCATTCTGGCACGGCAATTAATATTATTCCTGAAAGTTTACAGTTTTCTGGCACTGCAAGATATTTAGATTTTGAACAAGGTGCACATGCAGCTAATGAATTTAAGAGAATACTAGAAAAGGTTTGTGAGTTGCATCATTGCACCTTTGAATTTATTACTGAGCCTAAGGAATGTGATTTAATTGTCAGCAATCAAAAAGATTGTGCTCAACTAGCAATGGCCGCTGTACAAGATGCAGTTGGGGCATATGCATTGTACGCTACACCAGCTTGGATGGCTTCCGAATCATTTGCATTTTATGAAAAATATTTTCCAGGTGTCTTTGCATTCGTCGGTATACAAAATTTAGAAAAAGGAGTCGGAGCAGAACATCATAATGTTTATTTTGACATAGATGAAGATGCATTAAAGTTTGGTGTAGCGGCTACTGTACAATACGCACTTTATTTTTTAGATAATGAAAATCCTATTGTATTTACTCCTGATAAAAGAGATATTAAAAGTTTATTTGTTGAAAACGGCTTTGCGCAATTAGTAAGACAATAAGCTATATTCATAAATCGATGGAAAAAAGGAGATAGAAAAATGACACGAAAAAGACTTTGCTACTTATTATCGTTCATTGCATATTTTGGCATGCCTATAGGCATCCCCTTTATAAGAAGTGCTGAACCTTACGTTTTAGGTCTTCCATTTCTGCTATTCTGGATGGTTTTATGGATTTTGTTAGGGACAGGCATAATGCTAATAGTGCACCGAATAAATCCTAGTGCGAGAGAGGAGCTAGAATAATATGATTATTTCAGTAGGAATCATTGCATTTTTCTTATGTGTTGCTTTACTTTTAGGTGTTATAGCAAGTAGAGGAAAAGATATGAGTCTCGAGCAATGGAGTGTTGGGGGCAGGGGTTTTGGATCTATTTTCATTTTTTTATTAATGGCTGGTGAAATATATACAACGAGCGCATTTTTAGGTATTAGTGGCTGGATGTATGGAAAAGGCGGTGCAGCATTTTACAATATTATGATGCTGAACTATGTTATTGCCTATTGGTTAACGCCGAAAATATGGGGCTATGGAAAGAAACATAAATTACTATCGCAATCTGACTTTTTTGAAAAGGCCTATAAAAGTAAAGCACTAGGTATGCTAGTAGCTGTAGTAGGGTTAGCCGCTCTGATTCCTTATTTAATTATTCAGCTAAAAGGTCTAGGCATTATTGTATCTGAAGCTTCCTATGGTGCCATTGATCCAAAAATCACGATTTGGATTGGTACAATTGCGATGATTGTCTATGTGATGGTTTCTGGTATCCATGGCTCAGCTTGGACAGCTGTAATTAAAGATTTTCTTATTTTAGGTGTTGTATTATTTTTAGGGCTATACTTACCTTTCCATTATTATGGGGGTATACAACCGATGTGGGAGGCAATTGAAGTTGCTAACCCAGGGTTTCTATCGTTGCCAGACTCTGGTTTAAGTGCTTCATGGTATGTATCGACGATGATGTTAACATCCTTAGGGTTTTATATGTGGCCTCATACATTTGTTGCTACATTTTCGGCAAAAAGTGGAAATGCCTTAAGGAAAAATGCCATTATGCTTCCTATTTATGCTTTGTTCATCTTATTTGTGCTATTTGCGGGAGCAGCCGCTATTTTACAAGTACCAAATCTTTCGGGTGGTAATGTCGATTTAGCATTATTTAAAATTTCCACACAAACGTTTAATCCTGTTATCGTTGGCTTTATCGGAGCAGCGGGGCTATTAACTGCCATTGTGCCAGGATCATTAATCTTGATGTCAGCAGCAACGCTCTTTGCGAAAAATATATTAAAACCGCTTCGTCCTCAAACTACGGATCAGCAAATTGGCATCATTGCACGTTATACGGTTCCTGTTGTCGCATTAATCGCATTGTACTTTACGTTTAGTGGAGGTGGAGCCATTACGTTATTATTTTTAATGGGGTATGGTCTTGTTACACAATTTGCACCTGCCGTAGTCTTTAGCTTTTTGAAGAAAAACCCATACACAGTACAAGGCGTATTTGCAGGGATTATTGTTGGTGTGGCGATTGTTGGTTGGCAGGCTGCTACAGGTACAAATTTAAGTAAATTGTTCCCAAGTTGGCCATCTTATCTTCAAGATATCAATATCGGTTTTCTTGCATTAGGCGTTAATATTTTTGTAAGTTTAACTGTTAGTGCATTTACGAGAAAAGGCATTGTTATGAATGACGAGTCTTCTAATGAAAATGCAGTAGAAAGTATTTCTTAATCATTATTTTCAGAATATTTTGAATTTATTTCAATGAATAATAAGTAAACGGAGGCATTTTTAATGGAGAATAATAGTTTATATCAAAAATCATATATTCGCAGATTACCTGAGCTTGCAAAACTAACACCAAAGACGTTTAAAGCATTTGCTGAATTCGATAAATTAGCACTTTCTGATGGAATCATACCTAAAAAAACGAAAGAGTTAATAGCCATTGCCGCTGCACATGTCACTGGATGTCCTTATTGCATCGATGCTCATGTTGCGAATGCAAAAAAATTAAACATTTCTATGGAAGAAATAGCAGAGGCGATCATGGTGGCTACTGCATTAAAAGCTGGCTCTGCTATAGCACATGGCTTAAATGCATTCCAGGCATATGATGGAGAGAATAATGAAGATTTATATCAACAATCCAATATTGCTCGCTTTAAAGAAATGAATGATTTAAGTCCCGAAGCTTTTCGTGCATTTAATAAGTTTGATTTAGAAGCATTGAAGCCAGGGCTCATAAGTAAGAAAGATAAAGAGTTAATTGCTGTTGCGATTGCGCATATAACTGGTTGTGCATATTGTATTGAAATTCACGTCAAAAATGCAAAGAAATTAGAAGTTTCCCGCGAAGAATTAGCTGAAGCGATTTTCGTTGCTACTGCGCTAAAAGCAGGTTCAGCACTTGCTCATAGCGTAAATGCACTCAACGCGTATGACTTGTAACTCGAAACAATTAGAAAAAGGATGGATTAGCAAATGACACAAATTATTTACACGGACAAGGCACCAAAGGCCATTGGTCCATACTCTCAAGGGGTTATTGTAGGCGATTTACTATTTTTATCTGGACAAATTCCTGTTGACCCTACAACGAATGAAGTAGTCGAAAGCGATATGATAACGCAAACCAATCAAATAATGAAAAATATAGCAGCTATTTTAGAGTCTCAACATCTATCTATTAAGAATATAGTTAAAACGACAATTTTTTTAAAGGACATGCAACAATTTGCACTTCTAAACGAGGAGTATAGTAGACATTTGGGAGATCATCGTCCTGCAAGATCAACAGTAGAGGTAAGTAGACTACCTAAAGATGTACTCGTAGAAATAGAAGCCATTGCATCAATAAAAACTAAATGAAGTTATATGAAAGTTATGAGACATTTCCTATTAAATTAGGAAATGTCTCTTTTTTATGTTATTTCTTCAAGCCTGCTGCAAAAAAAGGACCATTTAACGTAATGGTAGATAATATTTGAGCCATTTCTTGTGGGGTTTCTTTTCGATCTTCTAGCAACCATTGTTGAATAACGCCGATATGAGCTGAGGCAATATAAGAAACTAAGTATTCCCCTGGGACTAGCAAATTAACCTGCTTTATGGGATTTTCAGTACTTTCAAATAACGTTTTCCACATGAAATTTTTTAATTTTGTTTGAAAAGACAAATCACCATTTGGACCTAAAATCGCCTTAATAAATTTTCTATTCCGCTCCAAAAATTCAAATATTAACACGGCAATTTCAAGTGGCTGTAAGATTGAATTATTCGTATTTATGCTTGCCACCAATTTAGCTATATTTTGTTTTACGATATTTGACATTTCTGGCATAAACTCTTCTTGGCAACGATTCATTAAATCGTACTTATCCTGATAATGTGCGTAAAATGTTCCTCTATTGATTTTAGCTGTTGCTGTAATGTCCTTTACTGTAATTGACTCAAAGCCTTTTTCTTCAATTAATGCTACAAAGGCTTCTTTAATGGACTCAATTGTACGAACTACGCGTAAATCATTGTAATTTTCTTTCACATTTGCTCCTCCTAAATTTTATCCGACATATTACTGAAATGTGTTCTATAAACGACATCAAGACCATTTTTGATTATTGAAAGCATACAAACGCACACTTATAATTCAAATTGTAATAAACAACAGGTTGTTCATTATTATAACTCAAAAAGAGAAGAGGTAATGAAATGTTTAAAAATAAAATGGTTTGGTTTGCGCCCATAATTGCAATTGTCGTTATTTTTGTTTTTTCACTCACTTTATTTCCGTCAGTGCAAGCAAAACCAAAAAATTTACCAATAGCGATTGTTAATGAGGATCAAGGAGTGGAAATCCCTAATCAACCGAAAGTAAATTTAGGTAAAAACATCGTAGACATGATCCAAACTACAGCGGGGTCGACAAAAGGTGAAGAACCTGCAGTAAAGTGGGTAATTGTAAAGAGTAATAAAGAAGTACAAAAGGGATTAGATGAACAAAAATACTATGCCGCTCTAGTATTTCCGAAAGATTTTAGTGTAAAACAGGCATCATTACAAACTGCGAACCCAACTTTACCCGAAGTTCAAATCTATATTAATCAAGGTAAGAATATGGCGGCTTCCACAATAGCAGGGCAAGTTGTCAACGGGGTAGTTGATAATATTAACAATAATGTACGCTCACAGCTTTTTGCAGCAATAGCATCGCAAGGAGGAACTTTAACGGTAGAGCAAGCTTCCAATTTAATCACACCCATTTCAAAAACCATTACAAATGTAAATGCAACAGGAGAACATAGTGCAAACGGTAATTCCCCTGTTTCTATGTTTCAGCCATTATGGATGGCTATTATGGCAAGTGCAGCAATCGTCTTTATTGCAATAAATAAAATAGAAATAAATTCACGAAAAGAGAAGCTTACTATAATGGGTGGTCAAATTATTATGGGGGCGCTTGTAGCTTTAATTGTAGGTTTCGGCCTTACATGGTTAGTTGAGAGTATGATAGGAATTGACATTCCAGCATATATGGACACTGCCTTATTTTTAACCATTACTTCCTTTAGTTTCTTCTTATTAATAACGGCAGTTATTTCATGGTTCGGCATTCAAGGTATAGCTATTTTTGCACTCATGTTATTCTTTGGGGGTCCACTGCTTGCGTTAGCCCCTGAAATGATGTCATCCTTTTATCATGACTGGATTTATCCATGGTTACCAATGCGATTTATGGTCGAAGGTTTACGAGAACTTTTCTTCTTTGACAAAGGATTTTCTTGGAACACATCCGTATCAGCCCTTACATGGATTGGTATAGTTAGTTTAATCGTTATTTTCGCTTCCGTTATAAAAATACAACCAGTACGTCTAGAACAAGGCGTACAAGAGTAAATTTTAAAGTGTAGACAAACGGCATCAAGAAGTTATACTTGATGCCGTTTGTCATTTTTATATACTTTGACTAAATGTAAATGAAAATTTCTTTTCAATTCCTTCTGGTGATTGGAGTGAAGGGCTAGCGACTCCTGCGGGAAAGCACGAAACGTAAGACGCAACTATCCGCGCGACAGCGAGGGTTGCGGCTTACGTATGTGCCCGCGGAAAGCGCTAGCCCGAAGCGGAAATCAACTGCAGAAATCTTCTATATTTAGTTTGCCTATGTCTCTTCCCATGCTAAAAAATCGTTATTAATAAGAACTTTTTCCTTGCCTATAAAGGTGATTGGAGTGAAGGGCTGGCGACTCCTGCGGGAAAGCACAAAACGTAAGACGCAACAAACCGCGCGTCAGCGAGGGTTGCGGCTTACGTATGTGTCCGCGGAAAGCGTTAGTCCGAAGCGGAAATCAACTGCAGAAATCTCCTATATTTAGTTTACCTATGTCTCTTCCCATGCTAAAAAATCTTTATTAATAAGAACTTTTTCCTTGCCTATAAAGGTGATTGGAGTGAAGGGCTAGCGACTCCTGCGGGAAAGCACAAAACGTAAGACGCAACAAACCGCGCGTAGCGAGGGTTGCGGCTTACGTATGTGCCCGCGGAAAGCGCTAGCCCGAAGCGGAAATCAACTGGCAGAAATCTTCATTTAATAGGTAAGATTCCATATAAATAAACACTATCAAAAAGATAAATATAGAATATTCTGTTAACTGGTGATAAAATTACATTTATAAACATATAGTACAAGTTAAACGTTATACAGTTCGCATTTTTTTCAAGGAGGTATTCATGATAAATAAAAATGATTACGAGAATGTTGCCTTTAACCAATTGGAAATGCTTCGAAATGAAATAAATAGAACGAAAATGAATAGAAATTTATTCAATAAAATTGATAACTATTATGTACTTTGTATTTATGAACAACAGAAAATCGCAAGCAATGATCATGCGACCAAAGCTAGTACGTTGACTAAAAATGTCATCACTAATTCTTTTGTCATCTGGGATCATACCTATAAAGAAAGTGAGCAATTATTCATGAATTTACGTATTTCTTCTAGAAATCGCGTAATTACTGAAATTGCAAAAAACATCGTTTCATTTTTACTGCAACAATACGAGGACCAATTAAACGAATCACTGAAGCGAAAATCAACGCATCGTAATGCACTTCAAGTTGAAAAATATATCCATCGTATGGAGAATATGATCAAGGCTAACACTTTCCTTGGTGAAGATACAGCTTGGGAAGAGTTTTGCTCATGGTTCCAAGTATATTTAACAGAATGGGTACTTGAAGAACTAGAAAGTTTGATTGGCTATGACATGATGAACCAGATGAGCAATGAGGATTTAAATGAAGTATTTTATCAGCAAATGACGAAAAATCTATCATCAAATGATATGTTTATTTCAAAATATACAAACATCGTGAACAACTATATGACAGAGTGGTTTCATAACATTATTGAATCAATGAAGCTAGCAATTTTAACAACAGAAGAAATTGAATCTATGTTACAAATAACTACACCTAAAAATCATGATACTCTGCCTCTTAGTAAAAGTATTGCTCTCTCATTAGGGGTAGAACAACATTTACACGTCATGAATAATGCCCCTTATCAATATGTAAGGGAAGCACTTTATAAAAATAATTTTCAACATATAGAAAATACTCCGTGGCCTACTACACCTTTATATAAAGGCAATCTAGAAGGAATTATTCAAATACGTCCATTTCAACCTAGCGAGCATTCCTTCGCCACACAATTATTGATTGAGAAAGCACAAAATCAAGCGCAAAGCTTAACAGATTTAGACGTAGATATGTTTGATGCATTATGTAGTATCTTTTTATCGAAGGCTCGTTATACTGAAGATATTATTGAAATACACTTTACTGATCTATTAATGATTCGTGGGTTAAAGCCGAAATTAGGAGGCGAAGGGAGAAGGGGTGGATATGAGCAACAACAAAAGGACAAGGTTTTGCAATCGCTTACAAAAATTCAAAGCTTATGGCTCGAATTAAATAAAGCAACGGTCTATGAAAAAGGAAAAGCTGTACAAACGCAGCTTCAAGGACGAACATTTCTTTTTGTCGATCATAATCGAAATGAGTATGATATTGCTCAATTAGATAAACATAAAACATTTACATTTACAGTTGATAAAGTTTTTACAAAGTATTTATATGGATCAGGACGGCAAATTGCCCTTTTACCTATTCAAACATTACATTATAATCCATACAGTCAAAAGTGGGAAAAAAGATTAGCAAGATATTTTAGTTGGCGATGGCGAACACAAGCAAGAAAGGGCGATTTCTTGCAACCAAATAAAATACGAACTTTATTAGAGGCAATTGGGGAAAATGTAAATGAACGCACACCATCTCGTACGAGAGACCGTTTAGAAAAAGCATTGGATCAATTGCTTGAAGACGGCGTTCTGTCTGCTTGGCATTATCATAAATGGGATGAAACGATTGCTAATAATAAGGGCTGGGTTCGACTATGGTTAGATTCAACCATTCTTGTGGAACCACCTGAAATTATCAAAGATCAGTACCGTTCTATTGAAAAAACAAAAAGTCCATCCCATTATTCAATTAATTTCCAAGACAGTGCTCAACATAAAGCAAAAGGAGTCACAATTGGCAATCAATTACGAGCGATACGTAAGCAATTTAATTTATCTCTTTTACAAGTTTCAGAGGAACTTGAAATTTCACCTTCCTATATAAGTAATATAGAAAGAGGGGTTAAAACTCCTTCGGTCAAAATTCAAAATAATATAAGTCGCTGGATGCAAAAATTTATGTAAAAATTGCATGCAAAAACTGCCTACATCTATCGAGTGTTTACGATAAATGTAGGCAGTTTTTTTAATTTGAAGCTGTATATCTTCAAATTTTTCACTTTTCCTTATTTGACTTTCAGTTGCTATTATCTTGTACTTAGGGATTTATCTATATAATGAATATTTCAGTTTTTGCTTTTATCCTTCCCATAAGTCGAGGTTATCGCGCGTAAATGTCGTGTGTAGTGTGTACAAAAAATAAAATACAAATTTTTGAACCCTTGCTATATATACGTTTCCTACATGTTTTTCTTTTTTTTACTCCCTAATAATTAAATCATTTTACATACTTTTGTTTTCAGAATATTTAAAACACACCCATTACAATGAACAACATAATCAATTGTTTTTCTATTATTCGAAACCGAGGTGAAATAATGAATAAAGAATTGAAAGCTTACGAATCATTAGAACCATTATTTAATCCGAAGTCTGTGGCAGTACTTGGTGCTTCTACAAATCCGTATAAAATCGGATACATTCAATTGAAAGCGCTTATAGACGGCGGTTTTGCTGGAAATATTTATCCTATTAATCCGAAAGCTAGTGAAATAGAAGGCCTTACTTGTTATCCTTCCATCACAGCTGTCCCAGAGGAAGTAGATTTAGCAATATTTTGTGTAGGTGCAGAACAAATTGTGGACAATTTACAGGCATGTGCGAAGAAGAATATAAAAGCAGCCATTATATTTGCATCTGGATTTTCTGAAACTGGGGAAGAGGGCGTACTGTTACAGCAAGAGTTAGCTAACATTGCAAAGGAAAACGGTATCCGAATTATAGGACCAAACTGTGTTGGGTTAGTTAATACAACGAATGGTATGATTGGGACATTTTCACCAGCTATTTTAGCCGTGCCATTACATGAAGAAAAGGCTGTTGGCTATGTTTCACAAAGTGGTGCATTTGGTGTATTAACATATATGGCGGCAGCACAAAATGGTTTAAGCTTTAATTATTTTGCAAGTGTCGGCAACGAAATGGAAACCGAATTTTCAGATGTAGTAGAGTACATGATTCATGATCCAAAAACAAAAGTCATTACAGGCTATTTAGAAGGGGCTAAAGATACTAAAAAGCTACGACTTTTAGCAAAAGAAGCCCTCCAACTTAACAAGCCCATTGCGTTGATGAAAACTGGAAAGAGTTCAGCAGGTAGTAGAGCGGCGGCTTCACATACAGGCTCGCTTGCTGGATCAGATTTAGTTTACGATGCGTTTTTCAGGCAGAGTGGTATCGTTCGAGTTGATGATTATGAAGATATTATTACGTTTTCAAAGCTATTTTTATCTAATAGACTACCACAAGGGAAAAATACGGTATTAATTACAAGCTCAGGTGGACGAGGTATTAATGAAGCAGATCGGTGCGAAGGACTAGGATTAAATATTATTGCGCTAAGCGAAAAGACAAAGGCAGAAATTAAAAAGCATGTTCCTTCTTTCGCAAGTGCAATCAATCCAATTGACTTAACTGCAGCCGCTTCAGTAACGAATCCCGAATTATATATTGCACCACTTCGAGCGCTTGTAGCTGATCCAGAAGTTCATAATATTATCCTTACAGAATTTCCTTTGTACTGGGAGGCAGATAATCCATATTTACAAGAGTTTATTGACATATGCAAAAACTCAGATAAATTTGTCTTCATTACGACATTCCCATTAGAAGGCATGTCTGTACCTAAAGGAAAAGCTGAACTTGAGAAAAATGGCATTCCTGTCATTCCAGGTAATTTAAATCCAATCAAAGGCTTAGCAAAGCTTGTAGAATATAGCGAGAGTTATAGAAAACATCAACAAGCAACAATCCAAGAAGAGGAATTACCTAAGAAACGAATAAACATGTCGCATGTAACAGGCTCGACATTAAGTGAAGCTCAAGCAACAGACATTTTAGATTTGTACGGGATTCCAACAACAAAACGAACTGTCGCTAAGACGGCCGAGGAAGCTGTTCAATTTGCGAATTCGATTGGTTACCCAGTCGTGTTAAAAGTTGATTCAGCGGATATTCCACATAAAACCGAGGCAGATGCGATTCGACTAAATGTACAATCAGCAAACGAAGTTATGAAAGCGTTTACTGATATTTATCACAATGCAAGAAACTATAAAGCAGATGCTAACATCAACGGTATTTCTGTTCAAGAGATGCTTCCTGAAGGGACAGAGGTAATTATCGGCGCAACAAAGGATCCGAATTTCGGACCAGTCGTCATGTTTGGCTTAGGTGGCATTTTCGTTGAAGTATTTAAAGATATTTCATTTAGAGTGGCGCCATTAACAAGAACCGATGCTGTTGAAATGATTGAAGAAGTAAAAGGCAAAGCGCTTCTGACAGGTGCTCGTGGAAAAGCCCATAGCGATATTGAAGCCATCATTGATGTGTTACTGAAGGTTTCGAAGCTTGTCACTGAAAATGAAGAGATTATAGAAGAATTAGATATTAATCCTTTAATCGTCTATGAAGATGGCGTAAAAGCAGCAGATGCAATGATCGTCGTGCAAAAAGATGTATTAGAGAAATCAGCAGTCAGGGGGTAAAGGTATGGATTTAGATCAAAGCTTAATAGGTTTAACAGGACCACAATATGTTTTTGAAGTCGAAAAAAGGCACATTCGTCAATTTGCCGAAGCAATCGGGGATTCTAATCCATTATATGTAGATGAAGAGTATGCAAAATCAACGATTTATGGGGGCATAATTGCACCTCCAAGCTTTCCAGTAGCGATAGGGGCTGATAGTGGGCAAGGGGTAGAGCTACCTTTGGATTATAGCCGTATGCTACATGGCGAGCAAGAGTTCATTTATCATCGACCGATTCGCGCAGGAGATCGTTTGTCCTGTCAGATGAAAGTGACAGATGTATATGAAAAAGAAGGAAAAAATGGGCCAATGCAGTTTTTAGTAATGGATACAGAAATGAAGGATCAAGAAGGCGAGCTAGTGGTGATTAGTCGTACTAACATCATTTATCGAGCTGTAGCGAGTAGTAAAGTGTAAATAAACTGTTGAACGAAGATACTGATGTCTTCGTTCAATTTTAATCCATCATTAAAGGGGGAAAAAATTATGCTTGAATTTAAAAGTTTACAAGAAGGACAAAAGCTTGAACCACTTGTGAAGCCTGCTGTGACAAAGGTACAGCTTGTGAAATATGCTGGTGCATCAGGGGATTTCAATCCTTTACATACAGATGATGCATTTGCTCAAAGTATCGGAATGCCAGGGGTTATTGCACATGGCATGCTTGTTATGGGCTTTCTTGGTCAATATATGATGGACCTAGCAGGTACTTCTGCTGCACCGACTAATTTTAAAATGCGCTTTGGGGCGATGACAAAACCAGGTGATGAAATTACTTGTTCTGCTACCGTCAAAAAAGTATATAAAAACGAAGCTAAACAATTCGTTGATTTGGAGTTATATGCAGAAAAAGCGCCAGGAAAAGTTGTTGGATTTGGAGAAGCAACATTACAAATGATTTAACAAATGGAAACAAGGAGGTTGGCAATATGGCTACTATTAAAGATCGCTATGCCATAGTAGGCGTAGGAGAAAGTGAACGTTCGAAAAATTCAGGTACAACACCTTTACATTTAGCATTAGATGCTGCTCGTGCTGCATTACAAGATGCAGGTTTAGAAGCGAGAGAAATTGATGGCTTTATGAGCTACTCTGAAAATGACTCTTGTACATCTCATCAATTAGCAACCTATTTAGGTGCACGACCTAAATATGTAAAAGATATTATGGGAGGCGGAAGCAGTACTGAAATGTTAATTGCGGATGCCATCGGATTAATTGAAACAGGTCAAGTGAATACCGTGTTAATTTATCGTGCCATGAATGGTCGCTCTGGCGTTCGTATGGGCGGTGGTGGCTGGGATGTCAATATGCTTCAAGGGGCAATGGATGGCGGTAGTTTTTTCATTCCTTACGGGGCTGGTGGACCAGGTCAATGGTTCGGCTTATTCGCAACGCGTCATATGCAACAAACGGGTATTACACAAGAACATTTAGGGCACGTCTGTGTTAGCTTTTATGAGCATGCGCAACGGAATCCGAAAGCCTTCTTCTATGGTAAACCGTTATCGATGGAAGAGTATTTAAAAACACCACATTTAAGCTATCCATTCACAAAACATGATTTTTGTTTGGAGTCGGACGAGGCAAATGCCATTATCGTCACATCTGCTGAGAAAGCAAAAGATTGTAAGTCAAAACCTGTTTATATTATGGGCATAGAAGCGCGACGTACCGTTTCACATGCGCATTACTGGACGAATTTGGATGAAGTAGCATCGGACTTTGTTGCACCTTCTCTTTATAAAAAGGCAGGGGTTACACCACAAGATATTCAAGTAGCTTCGATATACGATTGCTTTAGTTGGGTAGTATTGCGCCAATTAGAGGCATATGGCTTTGCTGCACGTGGCGAAGTCGGTGATTTTGTTGCAAATGGCAATCTGAAAATGGGCGGTAAGCTTCCGACGAATACAGCAGGGGGCATGCTTTCTGAAGGTTATACACATGGCATGAACAATGTCCTTGAAATTGTGCGTCAAATTCGTCACGAATATAAAGGAACAGATCGTCAAGTTGAAAATTGCGAAATTGGCATTTGTACTGGCTGGTCAGGTCCAGATATTGCGGGTGCAATGATTTTAAGAAACTAGGAGGAAAAATCATGAGTTATCAAAAACCGATTCCACTTAAAACACAAGACAACCAACCATATTGGGATGCAGCTGATCGTCATGAGCTAGTCCTACAAAAATGTGAAACATGTAATTCTTATAATCACCCACCTGGTCCAGCTTGTTCAAAATGTGGAGCTACAGAACTTAGCTGGGAAAGTCAAGGTTCGGATATTACAGGAACTATCTATTCGTATGTTGTGTCATATCGCCCCTTCCTACCAGGCTTCCAAGATGATTTACCAACGATTATTGTTGTCGTGCAACTAGACAAATTGAACGAAGTAAAAATCATTGGCAATGTGCTTGCATGTCCACCAGAGGAAATTAAAATTGGCATGCCTGTAAAAATGACTTGGCAGGATATTACGGAAGATCGAGCTCTTCCACAATGGATACAAGCTTAACAGACCTATTTCGGTTTAATAGAAAGGAATGATTAGATGGATTTTTCATTTACGAAAAAGGAAGAGCAATTTCGTCAAGAGTTAAGAACTTGGCTAGAAGCGAACTTACCCGATGGATGGTTACAAGGCGAAGTGCAATTAGATAAGGAATCGAAGGAATATGAGTTATTTTTACGAGACTGGCAAAAGAAACTATATGAAGGTGGCTGGGCAGCGATTGCGTGGCCGAAACAATACGGTGGACGCAATGCAACGCTTATGGAGGAGATTGTCTATCAACAAGAAATGGTACGTGTGAAAGCACCACCGTTAATTAATTATGTAGGTCTTCATATGGTTGCACCGACATTAATGCAAATCGGTACAGAAGAACAAAAGGAAAAATATATCGAAAAAATCATAACAGGTGAAGAAGTTTGGTGCCAAGGCTATTCAGAGCCGAATGCAGGTTCAGATGTAGCGGCTATCCAAACGACTGCTGTAAAAGATGGGGACCGTTGGATTATTAATGGGCAAAAGGTTTGGACGAGTTTCGGCCATGTAGCGGATCGTTGCTTTTTAATTACTAGAACGAATCGTTTAGAGAAAAAACATAAAGGCATTACGGTATTCCTTCTCGATATGCATCAGCCAGGGGTTGAAACTCGACCAATTGTCTCAATGGATGGCCAAAAAGATTTTAACGAAGTGTACTTAAATGATGCCATTGCGTATGATGCAGAAATTATTGGTCAAGTAGATGAAGGCTGGAAGGTGATTATTGCCCTTCTAATGCATGAACGAACTGGCATTGGTGGTCAAGTATTTACGTTAGAGCAACAATTCAATGATTTAGTTGCGCTAGCTAAAGAGTTAAATGATGACGATGAACCACTTATTAAAAATCCATTTATTCGTAAAACAATGGTGGATCTATATACGCGTTCACGTGGCTCACTATTAAACTATTATCGAAATTTAACAAAGCAATTGAAAAATGGCCATCCTGGTGCAGAAAGCTCGATGGATAAGCTACTCGTTAGTGAATTAACAAAAGAACTGTTTGCTCAAGCAATTTCGATGCAAGGTCATCATGGCGTACTATGGAAAGAAAACGCATTGATGGATCGGTCCTATTGGCAGGACAATTATTTGTACTCTTTTGGTCAGACAATTGGCGGAGGAACAAGCGAAATACAAAAGAATACCATTGCTGAAAGAATTTTAGGTTTACCAAAAGATATGGGTCGATAAAAAGCGGGGGTGTCATATATGGATTTTTCTTTAAATCAAGAACAAGAAATGTTTAGAAACTATGTACGCAAATATTTAGATGATGTCGGACAAACGAAAGTAGCCCGCGAGTTTACAGAAGGAAATACAAGCTCTTTCCAAGCGCTGTATGCTGGTTTAGCTGAACTTGGCTGTGCAAGTGTGAATGTGTCAGAGGAAAATGGTGGGATGGGACTAGGTCAGTTAGATTTAGTACCGATTTTAGAAGAGACTGGTCGTGCATTGCTACCAGGCTTATATTTAGAAACAAATGCATTAGCAGTACCGCTTCTTGAGAAATTTGGTACGGAAGAACAAAAAGCAAAATATTTATCTGCTATCGCTAGTGGTGACCATACGTTTACTGTTGCGTGGTTGGAGCCTAACGGAAACTACAAGCCTTCAAATGTAAAACTACATGGTACATTGCAAGATGACGTTCTGACGTTGAATGGTGTGAAATCATTAGTACCAGACGTAGAGCTTGCTAGTAGCCTACTCGTACTAGTGCGTACTTCTGAAGGGCAAGGTGCGGAAGGAATATCATTAGTCATCGTGGATTGTGATGATGTATCACTACATGTGGAGCCTCAAAAAAATATGGATGAAACACGCTTGCTTGCCGAAGTGACTTTTAACGATGTTCAAGTTTCCAGTCAGCAAATTCTTGGCACTATTGATCATGGGTGGGATGTTTTACAAGAGGGTTTATTATCATTTAATGCAGCCCTTTGCTCATCGATTGTTGGAAGTATGGAAAAAATCGTTGAAACTGCCGTCGAATATGCAAATATTCGTGAACAGTTTAATCAACCAATTGGAAGATTCCAAGCGATTAAACATCGATTAGTCGATATGAAAATGGATTTAGAAACAGCTCGTTCATTAGCTTATTATGCCAACTGGGCGATTGAAAGTAATGCAGATGATAAAGTAGAAGCGGTTTCAAGCGCTCGATTATTTGCTACCGAGGCATTTATTAAAGTGGCATCGCAAAGTATTCAAATTCATGGTGGTATTGGGTTTACAGAAGAACTTGATTGCCATTTATACGTGAAACGCGCTCGTTTCTATGAGAATTACTTAGGAAGTACACAGCAATATTATGAACAGGCAGCAGTTGCATTAGGTTGGTAATATCAGCAAGTTGATTATCTTGCTTCTTACATATTGTAAACGCAGCATTCTCAATGTGTAAGACTGTTAGAAATCTTATATTTGAAAGGGTGGGGAAAGACATTGAAAACATTGAATAATTTGAAAGACTATCAAAATGTCATTAACGGTAAGGCTATTCCATCATCTTCAGGTAATAAAATTGATAGCTATGATCCCGCAACTGGTAAGGTGTGGGCAACTATTCCTTGTAGTACTATTGAAGATGTTGAAGCAACCGTGACGGCAGCGCGTACTGCCCTTCCAGATTGGTCAGCGCTTCCTGCTAGTGAAAGAGCAAACTATTTAAGACGTATTGGCGATATGATTTCACAATATGGCGATGAATTGGCTGAACTCGAAACAAAAGACAATGGTTGGGTTATTCGTGAAACGAAGTTTGGACTTATTCCTATCCTCTCAAGTATGTGGTATGATGCCGCTGCCGCTGCTATAAATGTTGGAAGCAAAGGCGAAACAGTACAGCTTGGGCCAAACACAGTAGGATTTACAATGCGTGAACCTTTCGGGGTTGTCGTTGGCATTATTCCTTGGAATTCCGCATTGTGGACATTTACGGTAAAAGCAGCTGCAGCACTTGCAGGTGGGAACACAGTTATTATTAAACCTTCTGAGCTCGCAGCAGCAGCACCGCTCCGTTATGGTGAAATTATTCAGAGTATCTTACCACCTGGTGTATTAAATGTAATTTCTGGAACAGGTGCTGAAGTGGGCGATGCCCTCGTTCGTCATCCGAAGGTTAATAAAGTAAGCTTAACGGGTTCAGGAAAAACTGCGCAGGCAATTGTCCAATCTACAGCGCAACAACCTAAGTCAATGGTATTCGAACTTGGTGGGAAATCACCAAATATCGTTTTTGAAGATGCCGATTTAGCTAAAGCAGCAAGCGGTGTCACAGTAAATGGAATTTTTACTGGTAATGCAGGACAACTTTGTGTCGGAGGCTCTCGTATCTTAATTCAGCGCTCTGTCTTAGATAAAATGATTGCTCTTATGAAAGAAGAAATGGCAACACATATTCAATTAGGTAACACATTAGATATGCAAACGCCAATGGGACCAGTTGCCAATGAATTGCAATACAAAAAAGTTTGCTCGTATATTGAGTTAGGGCAACAAGAGGGTGGAGAAATCATCGTGGGTGGTCGCTATGGTGGTGCCAACTTGTTACCAGGTCAAGAGGAGCTAAAGGATGGCTATTGGATCGAACCAACCTTATTAAAAGTAGAAAGTAATAACTTGCAAGTTTGCCAGGAAGAAATCTTTGGACCAGTTGCCGTCGTAATTCCGTTTGATACAGAAGAAGAGGCACTTGCGATTGCCAATGATACAGAATTCGGACTAGGTGCGGGCGTTTGGACTTCTGATTTAAATCGTGCACATCGAATGATTCGTTTGATCGAATCTGGTAATGTTTGGGTGAATACGTATCGCATCGTTGGAACTGAACTGCCATTCGGTGGCCAAAAAGCGAGTGGTTTTGGTACAGACTCTGTACTGGAATTTACGCGTGAAAAAACATGCTATATTCAAATTGGCTAATAGGCAACGACCAATATAGAGGTATGGAAAATATAGTCGTAGGACAAGTAAAAATGAAACGGGGAATAGTATGCCACAAGCAAAAAATGGGCTATTTTATGGATGGTATATTGTTTTAACAAGCTTCTTAATTATGTTTTCGGCATTTTCCATTGTAAATTCTCTTCACAGTTTATTTCTTGTGCCGGTAACAAGCGAATTGGGCATGACAAGAACGACTTTTTCTATTGTTCTTTCTGTAGGGGGGCTAGGTGTCGCCATCGCATCACCTTTTATGGGCAAGCTACTTACTAAAGGCAACATGAAGTTAATTATGTCTGTATGCGTTATTTTTGCAGGCTGTGGCTTTATGTTATATTCCTTTGCACAATCGGCAATTTATTTTGCCATCATTGCTTTTATTATAGGGGTATGTGTTGCTGGATTTTCCAATATTCCGATATCCATTATGCTGACGAATTGGTTTTATGAAAAAAAGGGGCTAGCTATGGGATTAGCATTTGCTGGTTCAGGCGTTGGAACGGCTGCTCTTAGCCCTATATTAACAACGTTGATTTCTAATTATGGTTGGCGAACAACATATGTGATAGCAGGTGTACTAATTATCGTCATATCGCTACCATTAATTTTATTTTTCACAAAGAAAAACCCTGCAGAGAAAGGGACAACAGCTCTTGGGGCAGAACATATCGAAGAGGAGCAAGCAAATACTACCCAATCAGGTTTAACGTTGGCGGAGGCAAAGAAATCAGGCATGTTTTGGCTATTTATTTTCGGTGTCGTATGCTTTGCCCTTGTTGCAGGCGGAGTTCAAATGCATATACCAGCTTATTTAATAGATATTGGCCATCCTGCGCTATTCGCTGGAACAATTTTCGGTCTATTATCTTTATCTAACACGGTCGGTAAACTGATTCTCGGAGCCATTTTCGATAAATTTAGAACAACGGGTGGAATACTATTCGTAGGTGTTTGTATGACAATAGCGATGGTGTCATTGCTATTGTCAGGAGCTAAGAGCTTTGCGTTCGTATTCGCTATCGCATACGGATTTAGTATAGTTATCGCATCGATCGGCCCTCCATTTATGACAGATGATTTGTTTGGTAAAAAAGATTTTGGTGCCATCTTTGGCTTTGTACAAATATTCTTCGTTGCAACGAGTTCACTTGGCGTAATTGTATCTGGTCTTATCTACGATCTTACGCAAAGCTATAAAGTAGCATGGATTATTTTTTTAGGATTATTTATACTTAGTGTGCTATGTATTTTACTCGCAACTAGTATGACAAAGAAAAAGCGCTTAAATGTTGAAGCGATTGTCATGGAAGAAAGTGTTGAAGGTATTTAATATTGTTCAACATGATAGAAAGAGAGTTTCCTCTAAAAGGAAACTCTCTTTTTGTTATAGCTAAATAAAACTCATTAATTCACCAGGTAACGTTCCAATAATTAATTTACCCGCTTTTAAATGTTTCAAGGCAATGATTTGATTGCTTGTATTATCAATTGCTCGAAATATATGTATATATTGCTCAAGTAATATTTTTCCAGCATCTGTAATCGCAATTTTTTTCCCTATACGATCAAAAAGTGGAATGCCGAGCTCCATTTCTAATACTTTAATTTGATGGCTTAGCGTTGGTTGAGAAATATTTAATTTTTCAGCTGCCTTTGTAAAACAAAGTTCATCGCATAGTACTTTAAAGTATTCAAGCTGGCGTATTTCCATAGACGTACATTCTTTTTTTTATTTCTTATTTATACCATGAATATTATGTAGATTCTTAAAATCTAGTGGATTATGGCACCTCTACAGCCATTCACCTTTAACCTATAATTCCGAAAGAAACGAGCGATTAGAACGTTTAGTATAAAGTGCATACGGTTAACCTATTCATACTAAATCAAATATTTACATGGAGGTGTATATTGCTTGGATAATATGGCTAATTCGAAATTTCCTCCGTTAATGATTGAGCTATCTGAAAAGTTTTCTCCTTCTGATGATATAAGCTTAAAAACTTTACAAATAGAAGACAATACGGTATTTATCTTTTACTTAAAATCAGCAATAGATGGTGCTAAATTGCATGATATGCTGATAAAACCTTTTTTCGATATGAAATCAAATCAAAGTTTTACATTCTATATTGAATCGTTACCAAACTTAACAAATATGCAATTTGGGGAAGAGCTTCTAATCGAAATAACGAAGGGATATCTCCTATTAGCAATCAATGATGCGTTTTATTTAATTGATATTAAATTAGTAAATACAATGGCTTTACAGCAAACAATCATTGAGCCAACTGTATATGGTCCCCAAACCGCTTTAAGCGAGGATATTGAGACGAATTTAAACATCATTCGCCAACGCTATCATGAACCAACATTAAAGTATGACACGCATGCTTTAAAAGGAAAAAGTCATAAGACTTTAATCATTATGTATGATGAAAAAACAGTAAAGCAATCGGTTCTTCAAAACATTCAAGAACAAATAGAAAATCTCGATATCCCACTTATTCAATCGACGGGAGAATTACAGCTACACTTAAATGGCTCTAAATTTTCCCTTTTTCCTATTACTATTCTAACGGAGCGACCTGACCGTATTTCTTATAATCTTGCGGCAGGAAAAGTGGTAATTATGTTAAACGGGAGTCCTCAAGCTTTAATTGCTCCCGTTGTATTTTTTGACTTTATGACATCGATGGAGGATAACTATCATACTTATTGGATCACTTCATTTACATTGATTCTCCGATATATCGGTTTATTTGTCTGTTTTGTATTACCAGCTATGTATGTTGCGATAACCTCTTATACGCCTGATATTCCAAGAACGGAATTGGCCCTTACTGTTGCTGGTAGTCGAGTTGGCGTTCCATATCCGTCCTTTATCGAAGTAATATTTATGCTTATTTTTATGGAGTTTCTTACAGAGGCAAGTATACGATTACCAAAGGCTATTAGTGCAACGGCTACGACAGTTGGTGGCCTAATTTTAGGAACTGCGGTTACTGAAGCTACATTAGCATCCAATATTATGATTATTATTGTGTCAGCTGTTGCGATTACGAGCTTTGTCATCCCAATTAGTGAGATGAGTTTTTCTATTCGCATTTGTAGATATTTATTAGTGATCTATACGACACTGTTCGGTATGATGGGGTTAATTTTAGGTTCTTTATGGCTGTTAATGTTCTTAGTCAATAAACGGAGTTTTGGTGAGCCCTATTTAAAAGTCTATTGGCGGTCAGATAGGAAGGAATTAGAGGTGCGATCAAAAGGATGAGCAGGTACCTATATTACTTTATACTTGTCACAATGGTTACAAATCTTATAGCATCTGTGCCAAGAATATTAATGAGAGAAAGTACAAATGGTGTTATATTATCCATGATAATTGCAGTCATTTTTGGCGTTATTCTGACGATCATTGTCATTAATTTGTTTAGTTACTTCCCAAATATGACCTTACCAGAAATAATGAAAAAGAGTATGCCTAAATGGTTTTATTATCCTGTCTTATTATACTTTGGCTGTTCATGGTTTGTAGCGGGGCTCATTACGCTTACAACGTATGTTTTTATGTTTAATACATTTTTGTCCTATGAAACATCTATTACTATTACAACGCTGGCATTTTTATTAGTTATTTCTTTTGGATTGTTTATAAAAGAAAAAAGTGTACTTTATATGACAGAGCTAATACTGATTATTTTTTTACCTGTCATTATCTTTTTAATTATAAAAATATATACTGAGCCAAAATTAGAATGGGACTTTGTCAAAATTGCATTTACGTACATCAATGATTATCCTAGCTATAATTCCTTTTCAGCATCTATGTATATTTTTATTGGCGCAGTGAACATCATTATTTTTAATAAATACATTCAAATAAAGAAAAAAGCAGGCATAAAGCAATTTGCCACATTAGCTATTGTAGGTGCCTTTACTTTATTTACAACCTATTTCATACCGATTGGATTTAATGGCTTTGAGCAAATTGAAAATCTTACGTTTCCATGGATTACTACAAGTGATTCAGTACGTATGAAATACTCACTTATTGAACGCGTCACATTTCTTTTTGTCATCGTATTTATTGCGGTTGCCTTTATTAGCTTACTGATACATTGGTATGTGTCGTTAAAATTATTTGAAAGTATTTTTCATTTTAAAAAATTCAAATGGAAAGAGACAAATCTGACACCATTTTTAGTTGTTCTTCTATTTGGGATTATTGCAATCGCTACGACACGCGTAATTAATGAATTTGAGTTAGTGAAATTATCAGTGCTTTTTTATGACTTATTACCGTTATTTTACGGTGTTTTAATCGTCAGTTTACTAACTGCTAAACGGAGGCTCAAATTATAATGGCACATATAAAATATTTTGCTATGATGATTGTCGTTATAAGCTTCCTTTCAGGCTGTGGCTTTAAAGATATTGATAACCGAGTATTTGTTACAGGGATTGGAATTGACCCTGCCGAAAATGATGAAGGGGAATATAGAGTTACGCTGAAATTAGCGATACCTGTATCCATTAAATCAAAGAGTAATACTAGTTCAAGTTATCAATTTTTAGTGCATGAGGGAGATAATATCGGAGAGATTATCCAAATATTAGAGACTCATACAGATAAGGTTTTAGAGTTTGGACATGCAAAGGTTATTTTAATTAACGAAATCCTGTTAGAAGAAAACTTGAAAAATTTTATGGATTATTTATTTAGAAGAGGGGATATCCAATCTATTGCCTATATAGGGGCTGCTAGAGAGTCAGCTGAAGAGGTTTTAAGAACCTTACCAAAAGGGGAATCAGTAGTAGCGTCTCCGTTAACTAAGTTTTTTGGTGAAACGGGCAATGATAGTCCATATGTCGTTTCTGTCTATTTATATGAGATACGAAGGGATTTTCACAGTAAAGGGATAGATCCAATACTACCTATCGTTGAAATGAATAAACCTGGTACACAATTAATTGTAAATAAATTATTAGTTGTCGGGGATAGTGGAAAACCACTTGAACTTTCATCTAAATATACGCAAGCTTTTAATGCTCTTAAAAACAGCATTCCTGGATATAGTTTTAGACTCGACAGCGACGGTTTTAAATTATTAATAAATATGATGACTACTAAAATGACATACGATATTATTCAAGAAAATGGGCAACCGCAATCTATAAAAGTTAATGTCGAGATGTCTGGAACAATAAGCCAGTCAAACAAGACATTACTAATGGATAAATTGGAAGACTATAATAAATTAGCTGCGAGAGAAATAAAACAGGAATTAGAAAAATTTTTCATTACCCTTCAAGAGGAAGAACTTGATCCTTTTGGATTTGGATTGAGATACCGAACTATGCAATTACATCAAAAGGGCACCATTAATAAGTGGAAAAATGCTTATCCTACATTACCATTTGATGTCACAGTTGACGTCAATTTAAAAACTACAGGAACAATTGATTAAATTCTTGATACAAAGTATTTTAAGGCAGGAACGATAAACTATACGCAATGTAAAGAGCCTTTCTAATTTTTACTATAGAAAGGCTCTTTTTAAAAATTATTTGTCATTCGGGTAATGTATCGCTTCTTTAAATTCATCGGTAGCTAGTATATTGTAAAACATATTTCGTTCGTTTACGTTTGCTATTGTACCTGTAACTGTTTGGTCTATCCATAAGTAGTATTCGTCATCGTTAATTTTTATCTTATATTGCGGAACGATTTCATTGTCTACTTCTCCAAATTCTCTCGCTTTTTTTATTGTTTTCTCTATTATTTTAATATCTTTCGTATCGGATATTGTTTGGAATGTATCAGGTTTTACATCCTCGAAATTAATTAGCTCTTGAATTTCAATAGTGGTTGTTTCCTTCGTATCGTTACATGCAACTAGCCATAAAGAACAAATCATTAATATAATACCTTTTTTTATGTTCACCTTACTTCACCTCTTTTTTTGTTGCGTTAAACTATATATACCCATTTTTATATTTTTTTCACACTTTTGTCAAATACGCATTGTTCATGTATATTTGATAATCAGCAAAGAAGGGCATAATCTTTTGCAATATCGTATAATTGATGATTTAAACAAACGATTTAAAGAAAAAAAACGAATTATTATAATTCAAAAACTGTTTAATGTTCGTATAAAATAACCGAAAATGCCCTTTGCTCACAAGCTGGAGACATTGTCTGTTGAGCAAAACACGAATATTACATGGAAGCACAAAATGTAGAGTTGTTGGAGCGGATTGGTAGACGCTTGTAATTTAGAAGATTTACCATAGCCTAACGCGATTATTAGTTTAAGCAATCGTATTTTGTTATCTATCATGATTTTCATAATAGGCTTCATCCGCATATTTATAGTCTGTTCCTTTTAGATAAGCTAAAATGATTTTCGGCCGTTTTAGTAAAATCCAGTCGCCATGTTTATCAAACTTTCTACTTGAAGTTATCATCCCATTTTGAATCGTCCCGTATTTTTTCCCATTCTTTTTTCACCATACTTTTAATCGTTTTGCAAAATCTGCATCTTCCGCCATAAGCATATTTTCATTAAATCCACTAATGGATTCATAATCTTTTTTATAACACCAAAAGATACCGACTGAAATTGCTCCATATTTAAAGAGTAGTGGGCCAATTAATAACAAAGTTGAAACAAAAATTCCTAAAGACATTCTTTCAAATTTCCCTGTAACACCACCACCAATGTACTTTCCAGTCATTAAGTTGTCCACGGCTTTAGACAATACATGTGCATTCATTTGCGTATCCGCATCAATTGTAACGATAATTTCACCTCTAGCGATTTTAATTCCAGCGTTTCTAATTTTCGAAAGGTTCTTATCATTATTTTTTAATGTTATACAGTGATATGTTTTAGCAATTTCTTCTGTTCGGTCTGTACATCGATTTAACACAACAATGATTTCAACCTGATCTTTTAATAATTTGGAAGCTTCTATTACAGATTCTAAGCATTTTCCAATGTACTTTTCTTCATTATGAGCGGGTATAACAACTGAAATCCTTATATCTTCTAAAAAATTAGCCTTTTCACTGTTCACAACATCGCTCCTTTAATAAAGCAATTTGTACATCCTTATCAATAAATCTTTTCTTAATGAATTGTATGAACCAATGGAATTGAATATTTTCTTAGACATATTCATGTTTAATAGCTTATTAAGCATTTTCCTATTGGAAGCGGGGAACTTGCTACGAGTTAATCCTGCACGAGTGATTCTATCAAAGGGGAGTAATCGCTTTTCATAACTTTTTCATAACTACTAAATAAGGGGCTACGGATGGAGAAGCGGAGACATGTTGCCTTTGTAATAGGTGACGCATCTAAAAAAGCCTTACTACACTTAAATGTAATAAGGCTCTTCATTTTATTTAATCGTATAAATTAGATGCTCCAGTGTCTATTTGGGCTTCAAAGTAACGATTCCAAGGAAGACTAACATCTGAATCAGTTAATGTAGGCGCAGAACTAAAGAACACTAAACCTAAGCTTCGAGGTCCATTAATTTTTTCAATAACACGTCGGCCAGAAAAAGATTTGACAACCTCATTTTGGGCTGCTTGCATTTGAGTAAGCATGAAATTATCTATAGCTTTTATTTGAGAAGTAGACATCGTACTAGACTTACCAGGCACACCACTTTTCATATTCCATTCGTTACCTTTATACGTATTTATAATTTCATTTTTAACATTTTCTTGTCGATTCGATTTGTAACTATAATCTTCTATTATACGGTCAATTGACAAAGAAGCAAACGCTTTTGAAGCATCTCTTAGTTTAGTTGGATTAGTTTCATACTTCATAAAATTCATTCTTGAACCTGCTGTTCCTAAAGCAATGCCCATACGATTTCCTAATGTATTCCAAGCAGAATATGCAAGCATACGAGAAGCATTAGTTCCTGCTAATATGTTGCTCATAATATAACTATCAGCATGAGCGCTATAAAAATCCAACACAACTGTAGGTATACTGTTTACCATATTGCTTTCATAAGCCGAAACTAAGGCACCGCGATAAATTGAAGCAGGACTTAGAACTAGAATACTTACATCTGCTGAGTTTTTATCAGTTACATACGTACCACCGTTAATTTCAATTTGTTTCTTTAAAGTAGCGTGTACATTCTCATAAGCGTATTCATCTTTAATGACTGTTGTTTTTCCGTCAGTTCCAAAATATTCAACATAGTATTTTAAAGAAAGCTGGTTGTAAAGTTCTTTCGTCATACGAGCTAATAAGTTTAATGAAATACCGTCAATATCAGATACAATTCTTGATTTAGCAACCCCTAAGACGTTATTTTGTTGCCATGTTAGCCAATTAATCTCATTTGTTTGTACTGTGTTTTCTAATGTATTTGAATCATCTACACCGAAAACGGCATAATCAATTTTACCAGCAGCTGTTTTGTCAACAACTACCTTATTTAAATCAAACTTTCTCGCTCTCGCTGCATAATATTTGGATTTGGTTGCTTCAGAAATATTCGCAAATTGAATTTTTCCGCCTCCAGCTGGGTTATCTTTAGCATAAGCAACATCATAGTTAGCTTTAACATTCGCATGGCTTGAAGAATTAAGGTTGCGAGGTATTTTTCCAAATGTACGGAAGTTTTCATAATCTTTCTCTGTTAAACCTTCATACTCAAGGGTAGAAGCAAAACGCATTACTGAATCAAAAACATAAATCGGTTTGTTAGGGAAAGCTTTATCAATTTCATCAATAATATTTAGATTAGAAGTCCCTTGGGAAGTAGAGTACGCTGGTGATAAGCTTCTTGATTCCACTAAACCACCAGAGTGAATCATATCAGCAGAAAAGATAAATCCGTCTGCTAAATGGTCATTATCTTTAATCCATTGAATAACTGCAGAGGCATCACCGCCATGTGACCCAGTCCCTGTATAATCTTCTTGTAAGCTAGTAGCTATAATACTTTTAGGTGGCATGATTAATTTAAGACCAGCCGCTGCTGCTGCCTTTTTAACCGTATCCGTGTTCATAGGTCTGTCATCCAATGGCACTAGCATAACGGTTTTATTTGGATTAGCTACTTCAGGAATAGCTGCTTCCGCTTTTGAGAAAGGGAGACTAGATAAGATGAGTCCAGCTGCTAGAACGGAAGCCAAAACCTTTTTCATTTTGTTATTTTTCAAAATAAACGCTCCTTAGTTGTTTTTTATTCTAAAAATTAAGGGCTGTGAAAAATCAGCCTTCGTTTTATAAACAAGTAGTTTAATATGAATATTGATCAATTTCAGCTAATAAAGATGAGCCTGATTGGCCTTCATTAGCTGTAATACGGTCTAGTTGGTGTCTAGGAGAATCCTTAAAGGCAACACCAAATTTAACTGTAGGAGCTAAATCAAATCCTACTTCTAATGCTACTTTTTCAACAGTTGCATTCGTTTGGCCATATGGGTAAGCAAGGGTTTGTGTATTGCCGATTCCTATGTTGTTCTTAATAGCATTATAGGAAGCCTGTAAATCGGCTTTAATACGAGCTTCATATTGTGATTGAGTTTCATTGTAGTATGGTGCTGAAAGTAAGCTTTGACTGGCAGGGCCAGTTACTCCATCATGCTTTTTGTGAAGATCATGTGTGTGGCTTTGAATATCGATTAAACCTGAATTTTTCATTATTTGAGCTTGGTTCCAATCAAAATGCTTTAAAGAACCAGGAGTTTGTCCCATTTGACTTGTAACGACAAACATTGTTGCTTTCATACCATACTGTTGTAGTATTGGGAACGCTTCTGTGTAGTTATTTTCATAGCCATCATCAAATGTAATAATAATCGGCTTATCAACGCCTGAAGGTAAGTTGCCAGTCGTTTTATATGTTAGGTACTCGTCAAATGAGATCCCATCAAATCCAGCATTTTTAAGTGCAGCAATTTGCTCTGCAAATTGAGAAGTCGGCATTTCTGCTCCTGACCCAGTCCCAGTTGGTGCAGTTGAACTTATGCTGTGATACATAATAATCGGAAATTTAAACGTATCATGCACAATACCTACAACAAAGTTAGGCGACCCATCCCAATTCACTTCTGTATTATTAAAGCCTTGAGAGAATGTTCTAGTTGGAACCATTGTTCTGCCACCTTTTATATAAGGAGCTTGAGGCAGTGTAAATGGCACCCCATTTTTATAAGCTGTTTTACTTCCTACAGTTACCTTAATTACCGTACCATCATTATCTGTAATTGTGCTTTCCTTAGTTGCCCCATTATAAACAACTGTAGCACCCATCGAAGGGATAATTTGTGAAATCGGTACCATTGTTGTGCCGTTCAAAAGTTCTGGAGCAGAATCGGATGTAAACGTAATTTGTTTACCATTTACATAAACATCTGGGGAAGAAGCAGTTCCTGCATAAACATTCTCTGCAGAACCTAAAAGACCAAACCCAATTGCTAGAGCAAGAGAAGAGGATATAAATTTTTTACCCATTCCTTTAATACCAGATTGGGGATTAGTTTTAGAAAGATTTTTCGGCATTATTTGTAGCACACTCCTTTTTTTCCATAATTAACTATCTCGCTGGCATTTACCCGTAACAGGATAAATATAAACCAACATCCTTTTTCATTCATTCCTAATACACCCAATAAAGGGGGTGATTAGTACTATTGTTAATTACAACAATATTAATTTTATTATATTAGTATTTATTTTTCACTATTTTTTCGTCACTTTTAAAAATTACCTCATTTTAAATTATCTACCATTTATTCACTCCGCATCGACATTTGTGTTGTATTCAGCCATTTCACAAGCCTTCATCAAATAAAAAAATCTATCGAACAGGGTATACTGCATAATAATTTACTTATCAAAATCATACGAAGGCTCAGTTTTTATAAAGAAAAGCCGCTTCCCCTCAAGGAAACGGCTATAAACACATTGTAATGGGGAAAAATAAGTGTAAACACTGTCATTTTTCAAAAGCTAACAATAGATATACACATTTATGCAGTAGAGAAGAACAATTTTGGGTAGTTTATAAGTCTAGACGAATTTAATTCATTCTAATTAAGTTGGTTTTGTAAAAAATTTAGAATGCTTTACAAAAAAAGGGGTCTGTACATGGAAATTCTCATATCAATATTATTTCTCCTCGTATTATTATTAGTTACAAATGTGCTAGCACATTATGTTCCATTCATTCCAATTGCGCTTATTCAAATAGCAGTTGGTATTGTCGTTGCTATACTAGCAAAAGATTTCTCCATCGAGATTGAATCAGAATGGTTTTTATTATTGTTTATTGCGCCGTTACTTTATTATGATGGAGCGCATTTTCCACGAGAACAATTATGGAAGATGCGGTTACCTATTTTAGGTAATGCGATTGTTTTAGTATTGTTAACAACGATTGTTGGCGGTATATTTGTACATTGGATGATTCCTTCAATTCCATTGGCAGCTGCCTTTGCATTAATGGCTATTTTATCGCCAACTGACCCAGTCGCAGTAAACGGCATCGCCAAACGCGTTCATATTCCAGAACATATCATGAATTTAGTTCGAGGCGAATCATTAATCAATGATGCATCTGGATTGATTGCGTTTAAATATGCTGTTGCAGCGATTGTAACAGGTTATTTTTCAATAAAATCAGCAACGATTGACTTTATGTACATGTTCTTTTTAGGCGCACTTATAGGGATAATCGGTGCATTATTTCTGTTTTGGCTTCGCCTTCAATTACGCCGCATAGGAATTATAGATGTAACATTTTACGTATTGCTACAAGTACTAGCACCTTTTATTTTATTTTTCCTATCAGAAGAAGTTTTTCACGCATCTGGTGTAATATCTGTCGTAGCAGGAGGCATTATTGCAACCATTATTAAAGAAAAAGCTGAAAGTGTTATTGCACAAGAACATGTAGTAACACAACATGTATGGTCTATCCTAACATTCTCATTAAATGGCATTATATTTATTTTACTTGGATTAATGCTACCTACTGCAACAAAATTTATTCTCGTAAGTGAAGAAATAAACAATAGTGTTCTTATTTTTTATGTAGTGGTTATTGGTGTGATGGTATTAGGTATCCGCTTTATTTGGACGATGTTTTTCGACCTTTTGGATAAAAAGCTATTTAAGAGTGAAGATACTTTAACATTTAAAGATCATATTGTAACAACACTTGTAGGAGTTCGTGGAACGATTACGATGGTAGGGATTATATCGTTACCGTTCCTAACCGAAAAAGGAGAAAATTTTCCTGAGCGGCAATTACTCCTCTTTTTAGCAGCTGGGGTAATATTATTCACTCTAATCATTGCAACGATCTTTTTACCTTTATTAAACAAACAGGAAGCAATACAACAGTCTAATTTGATGAAGGAAAAACGAAAAATGATTGAACATGCTATTCAAAGTATTCAACTTGAAACGGATGAAGAAAACGCTCCTGTAGCACTAAGTTTAATAAATCAATATAACGCAATGTTATTAAATATAGAACTAGAACAGTCAGAGACAATACTTCAAACTTACAAGCAAAAAATACTGGAAGCTAGGCAAGTTGGGATGGAATTAGAAATTTTTTATACCCGTCAATATATGAATGAGCACGGATTTAATCAAACAATCCAACAGGAAATTAACTATATTCTGAAAGAAAGAAAAGATATGTTAAATAACCGCTCATTTACTTTATTAAAACGTCGTCTACGTAATTTTATACATGAACGAAAATTAAGCAAACTTCCTATCGATATTGTAGAGCAAATAAATAAGGTTAAGAAAGATTTAACAGACTATGTATCCTCTTCCATCGTGAGCCACGTGCAAGAAACGAACGAACATTCCATAGATATTGCGCAAAAAGTAGCGATGTACTATCGTCACATGCAATATGCTACTTATAAAATGGATGCCTCAAAAAAAGAAGAAACAAAAGAATATTTAGCTTTAATAGCAATTGAAGCGCAAAGAAGCCTTATAAACGAATGGTATCAAGCAGGGAATATAAACAATGAAGTCGCAAAAGAACTAAGAAGATTTGTCATTAATTTAGAAAGTGTGATTTTGCTCGAAGAAGAAGAGTGATTATTAACTAGAAAACATATCAACGTCTTGCAATTCACCTATGTTAAGGTACGGTCGATATAGTTTATAAACAAGCAATCCATTCATTATGATTGCTTGTTTTTCTTTATTTTTTAAGTCAAATGCGCAGTATTCAAAAGTGAAAAAACATAATTTAGGGTCATTTACAGTTAAATGGAATTTATAGTATGCTGATAATAAAAAAGGAGGAGAGGCATTTATGAGTATACAATTAATTGTCGGCGACGTTACACAAGAACTGGCTAATACGCGCCGTATTCTAGAACGCTTGCCAGATGAACATATGACATGGAAGCCGCATGACAAATCTATGACGCTTGGCGGGCTTTCTACGCACCTGATCAACTTACTGAACTGGCAAATCGCCATTATTCAGTACCCAGAGCTAGATCTTTCTAAAGTGCCACTCCAGCGGGAAGCTCTCGAAAAACGATCTGATTTTCTAGATGAGTTCGATGCGAATGTCGGCAAGTTAGAAAAGTTACTTGCAGCATGTGACGAGCAAACCCTTAGTGAACAATGGACGCTACGCCAAGGTGATTATATCATTCACCGTGATTCACGAGCAATTGCATTACGTACGTTTGGTATAAGTCACATGGTACATCACCGTGCGCAACTCGGGGTATACTTGCGCCTTCTTGATATACCGATACCAGGCAGCTATGGCCCTTCGGCTGACGACAAAGCTCAATGAGCTATACAAGGGCATATTCCTAAACTTTTCGTTTTTAGTAGTCTCCCTGAAGCGATAGCGATGCTTAATGATTAGAGTTGCATATGCAACTCTTTTTCCTTTATCAGGAGCTTTTTTTACATAACATACGTATTCAAGCTTTTTATCCATCTCAATTTGAACGGGAAACAATAGATGAGAGTATTCTATCTTTTGCTCGTTATTACTTGTAGAAAAGAAAGGAGGAAGCATCACTTTATGTTTGCATTAATTGAACGGCTACACAAAAAGGATGAATTTGCTTTAAGGGAAGTAATTCACGTATATGGAGGATATGTTAAAGCGATTGTCTTAAAAGTATTACAATCTAATCAAACGGCGATTGAAGAATGTATAAATGATGTCTTTCATATCATTTGGCAAAAAAGCTATCAATTTACTGGTAATGAGGATGATTTTAAAAAATGGATAGGTGTTATTGCAAAATATAAAGCGATTGATACATATCGTGCGCTTCAAAATAAGCCGAAAACAACAGAATTATTCCCATCAATATCAAGTGTAAATGCTTTACCAGAAAGTATCGTAGAAGAAAAACTTCAAAAAGAGCAACTGTTTATCAAAATTTTAGGCTTAAATAAAACGGATCAGGAAATTTTTTTGCTGAAATATTACTTGGGCTATTCCAATGGAGAAATAGCCGAGATATTTGATATTTCTAAAGCAGCCGTCGAAAATCGTTTATATCGTGGCAAGCTTAAGTTAAAAGAAGAGATGAGCTGGGGGGTATCTAGATGAGTGAAAAAGACTTTATTCGAATCGATATTGATAAAATAGAACCTGTTGAAATCTCAGATTGGGAAATGAAAAACATAGAGAAACGTATTTTACGTGTATCAAAGAAACGCGCTAAAAATAAAATCAAATGGTTAAGTGCTATCGCAATGACAGCCATAATAGTTACGAGCAGTACAATTTGGCTACCTGCAGTGGCTGACCGTCTACCAATTATTCAGCAATTAATACAAGTAAATAACAGTCCACAATTACAAGTATTTAGTGACTACGGTACAATTATTAAACAACTAGATGAAAGTAATGGTTCTACAATCGAATTAGCCGAAGCTTTTTTTGATGGTAGCATCGTATCGATAAGTTATGAAATGAAACTTGATAAACCGATCAATGGAAACCCCTTATTTTGGCTAGAACAGTTAGAAGTGAATGGGAATACTGTAACCGTACAAAGTCAGCAGATTATTAAAAAAGATGATTATACGTTGATTGGTATGTTTACGGCAAGAGTTTCAGATGAAGTGATCGATAAAACAATTAGTGTACAATGGAGCCCTGAAGTACTTAAAGGCATGGACTATACAACCCTTATTGAAGGGGACTGGGCTTACCAATTAGAGCTTTCACCAACTAAAGCTCATTCAAAAAAGCTAAACATTCCATTTGGTAATGAACAATACCAGTTAGTGTTTAACCAATTAACAAAGGGAAAATATGCAACGGCGCTGTATTTTGAGGGTAACTTAGAGTGGAATACTGAGTTTTTAATGTTTGAGATTAAAGATAATGTAGGAAATGTCTATGAGGATATAGGAACATCAAGCTTTAAAAGTGATTCAGGACGTGTAAATGGATACATAGAATTATTCGTTCCCGATACCGCTATTCAAACATTAATTCTTACACCGTCGATACGAATTGTTGATGAAAAAACATTAACAAAGAAGGAAGATATTCAATTACCAATTATTAAAATTCCACTTGAATAACTTTATATTTCATTTTGCTAGAACAAAGTTAATGAAGATAGGGAAGATAATTTAGACTGTGACGGTTTACTTAAGCTAACGAGGTATGATGATGTAAGTACGATAAACGTCCTTTTCTGTTGAACTTTTTGCATTCCAATGTAGATATAGCAATGTAAAATAAAATCACAACCAACCTTTTGTTCAATTAATAAAATATTCAAATTATTTTAAAATATAGCATTTTTCTAAGAAGCTAGACTCATTTTTTACGAATTTATGTAAACATATTGTATTCAAATAAAATCCTTAATAAAATGAAAATGGATCTACATTTAAGTGCATGCACGTTTGTTAATTAACATGAATTTCTTATTTTTAAGGAGGCATTTTAATTATGAAAGCAGCAGTCGTAACGAAAGACAAAACAGTAAGTGTAGAAGAGAAACAACTTAGACCATTACAGCCTGGTGAAGCATTAGTGCAAACAGAATATTGTGGTGTATGTCATACAGACCTACACGTTAAAAATGCCGATTTTGGTGATGTCACGGGGATTGTTCTAGGACACGAAGGTATTGGTAAAGTTATTGAAATTGCTGAAGATGTTACTTCATTAAAAGTTGGTGACCGTGTATCGATCGCATGGATGTATGAGAGCTGTGGTCACTGTGAATATTGTACGACAGGTCGTGAAACATTATGTCGTGACGTTAAAAATGCAGGGTACACAGTTGATGGTGCGATGGCAGAACAAGTTATCGTATCAGCTGATTATGCTGTAAAAGTTCCTGATAACTTAGATCCAGCAGCTGCTTCTTCTGTAACGTGTGCAGGTGTAACAACTTATAAAGCTGTGAAAGTGTCTAATATCCGTCCTGGACAATGGATAGGGATTTTTGGTATTGGTGGTCTAGGAAACTTAGCTGTACAATACGCGAAACATGTTTATGGTGCAAAAGTAATTGCATTTGATATAAATGATGATAAACTGGCGTTTGCTAAAGAAGTAGGGGCAGACGTAGTTGTTAATTTATTAAATGAAGACCCCGTTACAAAAGCGAAAGAACTGACAGATGGAAAAGGTTTAGATGCAACAGTGATTACAGCTGTAGCTAAAACGCCGTTCAACCAAGCTATTGATGTTGTAAAAGCTGGCGCACGCGTAGTTGCAGTTGGTTTACCTGTAGATAAAATGGATTTAGATATCCCACGTTTAGTACTAGACGGTATTCAAGTAATTGGCACATTGGTAGGAACTCGTCAAGACTTACAAGAAGCATTCCAATTTGCTGCAGAAGGTAAAGTAGTTCCAAAAGTAACATTACGTAAAATCGAAGAAATTAATGAAATCATGGAAGAAATGGAACAAGGTAAAATTACAGGCCGTATGGTTATTGATTTTACAAAATAATTGAGTTGTTTAACTTAGCTCTTAAATATATTTAATCAACGAGGCACTTCCAATTCGATTCAGCAATCGAGGGAGGTGCTTTTATAGCTTTTTTTCAATTTTTATCAATAGGAACATTCAAAGATAGTAGATCGTTAAATAAGTTTTTTTCATTTTAAGCAGCAAAATAAAAAATACCTGAAATAGTAACAAAAGCGAAGTATATTACTGTAAGGGAAGCTATTGAATTAGAATTAAAGTCATAAGAGTTGTACCTTGGGAAAAAGATGGACTCTAGTAAACCAATAAGAATGAGCAGCTGGATAAGAACAATCTCGGTTGGATAAAATATATATGAACTTCAGTAGTTCAAATTTAAAGGTTTGGGAGGACTAAATATGTCATCTGAAATGGGAGAAACACCTCGTACTGGTCGAGACATTAACGATGGAATTGTCTATTTTGGTGGGCAAGCTGAGAGTGTTTTTAGCTCATTGGCTGAACCAGCTCGAGTTTCAATACAAAAGAAAGCAGACGACCTAGCTGCAAAGTATCTTAGTAGTAATCCTAATCCAGACTATTACGAGTGTATTGAAATTGTAGCAGAGGGAGTTTTGACAGCTGGGAACGAAATAAAGGCTAGCAGTGGTTCTTGGGGAGATTCAGTAGATGCAGCCCTAGAGGCTGGCGTTGGAACTCCAGCAGCAAAAATAGCTTGTAAAAGAATAACGATGACTGAACATTAATTTTGAAAAGCGAAAAGCGTAGGCATAACAAGCTTATGCTTTTTGCTATTTATTGAATTCTTTTATCCTCTCGGCAATAGTAGTCCAATGTGTTGGCAGTTCTTAACCGTATACAACAAATCCAGTGGAACAACTTTATATTACTTAATGAGTTATGAGCTATTTTTTATTTTGTGTAAGTATTTTACTTATACGGTTGAGTAGCAATAAATTTACATAAAAAACGCAGCTACTAGATAGCCACGCTTGAAAGTGTAATAAACGTTAATTATTCAAATTATGAACGTAAGCTTCAATGGATTTAAGTTGATCTTTGTTAATTTTACTATGAGGTTGTGGGTGGAACCATTGAACTTCATTATCATGATAGATTCCTCGATAATCAATCCCCTCAATGTTTATTTTAAATTGAAAACGTTCGTGGATGTTTCCTTCAAACAACGGTGTAATTACCTCGAAATTTTGTAGCATAATGACAATCTCCTTTCTTCTTTTTTGTTGAATATTAGTATTCCCTTAACTAATTCGCTTATAACCTAACATTAACAATATAAAATGAAAGAAGATTAGAATTTCATAATAATAAAACAACAAAGTCCATCTTTTATGTTCATAACTTAAAAGTTACATACATATATGAAGATGTAGAAGTCATTCTTATATCTTATTATCACGTATTATACATTGAAGAGTAATAATGGTATTTTATAAATAGATAGACTTTTCACTCAATTTAAAAAAGTAGGAGGTTTTCATTATGATATCTTTTTCTAAACCAGATGTAGAACAGTTTTTAAGAACATTTTCGATTGGAGATTTTGCGGTTAGTCCAGATGAAGAACAACTAGTTTTCAGTACAAATTTAAGTGGAAAGTATAATTTATGGGGCATGAATTTACCAAATACGTTCCCGACACCGCTTACTTTTATAGACCAAAGCTGCCAGGGCCTTCTCTATGATAAACAAGGACGGTTTATCATTGCTGGTTTTGATCAAAATGGAAACGAAAATACGCAATTTTATGGAATTCCACTTCAAGGTGGAACAATGAAAAAGATTATTTATGAAGAAGGTACCCGTAATTCCATGCCAATTTTATCCGAAGATGGGAATAAGCTTTATTATACATCTTCGAAAGGAAATCCTTTGTATTTAAATGCATATGTTTATGACTTGGTAACAGGTGAGGAAGAAACGGTTCTTATTGGTGAAGATGCGCCCACTTATTTAATCGATTTTAGCCCGAATGAAAAGGTAGCCCTCTACTATAAACATTTCTCGAATACGTATACATTACTATACGCTAAACGAGGAGAGGAACATATTCTCCTGACACCACCAACAAATCAGCAACATACGGTTAGTGACGCAGTGTTTGTATCCGATGAGCTCATCTATTTATTAACGAACTATGATGCTGATTTTACGTATTTGGCTTCATATAATTTAGAGACAAACGAATTTGTAAAATTGAAAGATTTTGAGAATGAAAGCTTTACTAGGTTGAAATATAACAAAGAAAATCAGTACTTGTATGTAATCAGTGAAAAAGGTGTAGAAGATCATTTATACATGTATGATTTACGACTGAATAATTGGGAAGAACTAACTTCACCATGCAGTGTCATAGAAAAACTTATCGTTACAAAATCAGGTAGTTTGTATTTGTTAGGACGAAGTGCTACGACGCCACATAATATTTATCAATTTAAGGAAAATAGATGGACAGCTTTAACGGAATACACAGTGCCAGGTGTAAGTCCAAGTGAATTAGTTGAGCCAGATGTGATTACTTATTCTTCCTTTGACGGACTTGAAATAGAGGCCTTATTTTTCAAAGCTAAAAAGGAAAATGATAATGGAGAAATCATCTTTTGGCCACATGGTGGTCCGCAAGCTGCCGAGCGTAAATTTTTTAGAGCTTCCTTCCAATTCTTTTTAAAAAATGGGTATAGTATCTTTGCTCCGAATTTCCGTGGGTCAACAGGCTATGGATTGGCTTTCACGAAAATGGTAGAAGGAGATTGGGGACACGGTCCACGCCTTGATAATGTAGCAGGTCTCGATTGGCTCATAAATAATGATTATGCGGAAAAGGGCAATATCTTATTGATGGGCGGAAGTTATGGAGGGTACATGGCCTTATTGCTTCACGGTAGACATGCTGAATATTTCAAAGCCGTAGTAGATATTTTTGGTCCATCTGATTTGTTTTCATTTATCAACTCGGTTCCTGAGGACTGGAAGCCAATTATGGACAGATGGGTAGGAAACCCTGAACGAGACAAGCAGAAGCTTATTGAATACTCACCATTTACGTATCTAGAAACGATGGTGAAACCAATGCTAGTTATCCAAGGAGCGAATGACCCACGAGTTGTGAAAGAGGAGTCTGATCAAATCGTGCAAGCTTTAAAAGATAAAGGTCGTGAAATCGAGTACATGCTTCTTGAAGACGAAGGACATGGGTTCTCTAAAAAAGAAAATGAAATTGCTGTTTATCAAAAAATCCTTTCATTTTTAAATCAATTCGTTGAATCTAAAGTAAAAGCATAATTAACAGGAAAGAGATTCAAATATTCTTTCTTAAAATATAAAAAAGACTAGGTTCTACTATTGTAGAACCTAGTCTCGTTTACCTAATTTAGGAAACGCCCGATATGTACGAGTATTGAGCAGTCGTCGTTGCATTTTTCATTAGCATTACTTAATATGTGAGCTAAGAATAATAAGTGTAATACCCGTAAATAGGCAAACGATTCTCATCACAGGAATTTTATCTGCTAGTCCAAACAAAGCAATTGCAGTCGTCACAATTAAAACTGTTGGACCAACCAATGCCAGCATTGTATTAATATAAAATGCTTTTTCTAAACTATTTAACTTGAGCATTAAAAATCCAGCACTTACCTCAATACTTCCAGACAATACGCGTAAAATAACCATAGCAAGAAGAGATTTTTCAATAATTGTCATCATCCTACCTTTATAGAAAATTTTCGCTTCTATTAAAATTTCATTATTAGAATAATTATGAACTTCTGCTTTAATGAAATACTAAAATTAATATATGTATCGTTCGTATTAAATATACTTGTTATATTTTCATTAATAGTGTTACGTTTAAAAGTGATTTTCTAGTTAAAAGAATAAAGGATGAAATATTTCAAAACGTGACATTATTGTAAAAGTTCCTTGTGCTTCTGGGAGTAGTATTTTTATAGTAAAATGTCATATGTAATTTTAGCCGATTATGAGGAAATTTTAAAAAATATATTGACAAAATAATTTTTTTCTGTAAAATGAAAAACAATTCAAAAATATTTGTATAGAACAAAGGCTATGAAAAGAAATAGTATCAATTATTTTTACGAACAGAAAGTTACCGGTTGATGAGAGGTGCATGTAAAACGATTGAGAATTCATCTTGGAGCTGTGTACCGAAAAGATCATTCTAAGTAGGCTACACCGGTAAGCATCCGTAATCATGTGCGAGAGTATCGTCTAAATGACCGTACTTCTTAAGGTAAGTAATGTGAATTACTTATAAATTAAAGGTGGTAACACGAGTTGAATCGTCCTTTTGGTTAATCCAAAAGGGCGTTTTTTTTTATTCCTTTTTTTAAGCAAAGTATTTGAAAATCTAAACGTATTAGGAGTATGACATTATGAAAGACAATCATCAAGAAGATTCACAGCTTAAGCGCGGATTAAGTACGCGTCATATGCAGCTTATTGCACTTGGCGGATCCATTGGAGTCGGTTTATTTTATGGCTCAAGTTCAACAATTCAAATGGCAGGGCCATCTATTTTACTAGCTTATTTAATTGGTGGATTAGTTATTTTCACAATTATGCGGGCATTAGGTGAAATGGCAGTAGAAGAACCTGTATCAGGTTCGTTCAGTACGTACGCGAATAAATATTTAGGACACTTTGCTGGGTTCTTATCTGGTTGGACGTATTGGTTCATGTGGATTGTCGTGGGCATGGCAGAATTAACAGTAGTCGGTGTATACATTAACTATTGGTTCCCTGATATTCCACAATGGTTAACTGCCCTTGTAGTACTTATCATTATGACACTTGTAAACTTAGCAAATGTAAAAGCTTATGGCGAATTCGAATTCTGGTTTGCGATGATTAAAGTTGTTGCGATTATCGGTATGATCGTGCTAGGATTAGCCATTATTTTCTTCGGTGTTGGCAACCAAGGGGAAGCAATTGGTTTCGATAACTTATGGGCACACGGTGGCTTCATGCCAAACGGTTTCCATGGTATTTTAATGTCACTCGTATTAGTTATGTTCTCATTCGGTGGGGTTGAATTAGTAGGTATTTCTGCAGGAGAAGCAAAAAATCCTAGCAAGTCAATTCCTTCAGCTATTAACAACATCATTTGGCGTATTTTAATTTTCTACATAGGGGCATTAGGCGTTATGATGGTGATTTACCCTTGGAACGAAGTTGGTTCAGAAGGTAGCCCGTTCGTTCAAATTTTCGATTATGTCGGCATCCCAGCTGCGGCTCACATTATCAACTTTGTTGTAATTACAGCAGCAATGTCTGCATTTAATAGTGGTTTATACGGTTCAGGGCGTATGCTACACAATTTATCGGTCCAAAAAAATGGTCCAAAATATTTTAAAACAGTAAGCAAAAACGGTAGTCCGCATAGAGGGATTTTATTTTCTTCGGCGATGTTATTAATTGCGGTTGTCTTAAACTATGTTGTACCTGAAAAAGTGTTCATCTATATTTCTGCTGTTGCGACAGTTGCAGTCATAACAAGCTGGATGATTATTTTATTAGCACAATTAAAATTTAGAAAGTCAAAAACGAAAGAAGAAGTAGCTGAACTGAAATTCAAAATTCCGCTTTATCCACTTTCAACGTATATTGCCATAGCATTCTTATTAATGGTTATTGTGTTAATGGCGTTTATTCCAGATATGCGTGTTGCGCTATATGTCGCACCAGTTTGGTTTTTAATCTTATTTATTGGTTACAAAGCAAAAAATGTTAAAAAGTAATTCATACTTTGCAAAATAAGTGACCGATATTAGCTATGAGCGTTATCGAGATGGGCAACAGTAGGTTGTTTTCAATCTCGATAGCGCTCATAGCATTATAATCAATAATATAATCATCCCATTATCCAAAAGGATAGTTATCATTCATACGAAAATTATTAGGAACTGAAGCAAGAATCACTATAGGTAATCGACGTCCAAGCCCTCCTCCTCGCCGAATAATTTTAGTTTACATAATATAAATATCTTGGACACAGCTTTCCTCATAATTTATCGTTTAAAAGGGGATAATTCGTTTAAATAATGCTATTTATTGTTTAATGAAGATTTGTTCAATATTTTTATAAATTATTCAAACGAGTGACAAACTTAGCTGGTTGTTACAGAATCACAACTATTCTAGTTTCTTTCATTTAATGACAAAATTTAAACGCTTTTCAGGTGGATTGTTTTTTTATTCAAGCGATCCACTCCTTAGGCTCTTTAATCTTGGCATTTGCTGTATATCAATTTAATAAGTACTGATATTTGTTAAATTTAGAATGGAATTTGGTGTATTTGAAGACTAAATCTTTATACATTTTGAAACATCTCTATAAAGTTTTGAGCAGCCTTGGACAAGCTATGATCTTTTAGCCATATTAATCCGACTGATCCAGTCAACTCTGTTGTGCTTGTTATCCGATAAGCATTTATTGGATATCCTTGAAAGCGATGAAGTAAGGTTTCTGGAATAATAGATGCTGCAAAATCTGCTGTAACTAAATCCATCAAAAGACTGATATCAGAACATTCTCCAACAATATTAGGATGGAGTTTAAATCGAGAAAAAGCTTCTAGTATTAAGTAATGCACACCTAGACCCTCTGTACTGGGAATTAGGAGTGGGTAATGTTGAATTTCATCCAGTGTTACTTCCTGATCAAATGATGTCTGCTTTCTAGATGTGATGAAATAAAAAGGTTCGTTACAGAGATGGAGTACAGAAAAATCATCCAAATTTAATGGCATGCGGATAATTGCTAATTCCACAATTCGATCTCTGATTAATTGACAAAGAATAGAAGATTCATTTTGTTGAATTTTATAAGTAATCTTTGGAAATTGTTTTTGATATTGCTCAAGAATATGCGACATTCCATTAACAGAAAAGGTATTTACCCCAATTGTTAATCTTCCATTTATGCCTTTCCCGACTTCCATTACCTCAGTTTTGGTTTCCTCCATCAATTGAGTTATTTCTAAAGCATTTTTGTATAGAGCATTTCCCGCCTCTGTCACTACTAAATATTTCCCACTTCGCTCAACTAATTTTGAACCGAGTTCCGTCTCCATTGCTTTCAATTGCTGGCTTAATGGTGGTTGGGATATATGAAGTCTTTTAGCAGCAGCAGAAATCTTCTTTTCTTCTACAATTGCAATAAAATAGCGTAGTTGCCTAATATCCATCATTAACATCCTTTCCATTAGGTATATGAAAAACATTAGTAAAACAAATATTATTAATATTTTTCATATATGTAACCTCATGATAACATGTTTTTTAAGGGGAATCTGGCTATTTAAATCTGAAAGGGATTTTTTAAAGTTTCCTTGTTGTTATGATTACCGCAAGTAACTTGACTCTAAAATACGGGGAAAGTTCACCTGTACAATCAAATAAAAGGAGGAAACTAATTTGGAACTTCGGTTATTTTCCGCGACTGCAGAAGGAGACATAGAAACCATTATTGAGTTATAGGGAAGCTGGAGCAATTACAACATTAACTAATCGTCTTATAGTTGGATGAAGATAGTATTATGGTGTATCAGCGCTGGGGTGAGTTAAATTCTTAGGATATGCTTAATGATTGATAGAAGGGATTGGATGATATGAGTTCTACTTATTGGTTAACAAATACACGTTTGGAGACAAGCTTCCAAATCGAAGATGGCGTGGTAACTGCTACACATACGGATAGTTTCCATTTGCTAATTAAAGACGGAAAGATAGAAAAAATATTATCTTCTATTGAGGAGATAAACGATGATTTGCCAAGGGAAAATGCGCAACATCTACTGGCACTTCCTTCTTTTATTGAAAAACACTGCCACTTGGATAAAACATTGCTTGGTGATCGATGGCGTTCTGTAACACCCGTGCGTAATATCTTTGAACGTCTTGAAATTGAAAAAGAGGTTCTTCCTACGCTGAAAACGACCACACAGGAACGTGCAGAAAGGTTACTTGGAATATATGTGAAATCTGGTATTACGCATGTACGTACACATGTAGATATATATCCAGAAGTCGGATTAAAAAATTTAGAAGAAGTTCAAAAAGCATTGCACTCTTATAAGGGGAAATTAACGCATGAAATTGTTGCCTTTCCTCAACATGGCTTATTACGTACAGATTCAAGAGAGTTAGTAAGAAAAGCATTACAAAATGGAGCGACACATGTAGGCGGTGTTGATCCAGCTACTGTGGATGGAGATATTAATGCCTCATTAAAAGCAATGGTTGAATTAGCTGTAGAAGGAAAAGCAGGAATCGACTTGCATTTGCATGATCCGAATCATTTAGGGATTTTTACAATAAAGAAACTAGCTCAGTTAACAATAGAAGCTGGTTTGCAAGGAAAAGTATCGATTAGTCATGCTTTTGGGCTTGGAGATATCCCTTTATCTCAAGCTGAAGAGATGGCTATATTACTTGCTGATGCGGGAATTACTATTATTTCTAGTGTGCCAATTAATCGGAAATTTCCTCCGATGGGCCTATTACGACAAAATGGCGTGTCTGTTGCAGTTGGATGCGATAATATTTTTGATGTTTGGTCACCGTTTGGTAATGGAGATATTTTAGAAAATGTTGGACGTTTAGCTGAAATTTCTGGTTGGGTGGATGAACGTTCATTGGCACAAGCACTAAGCTATATTACTGACGGTAAGACGCCTCTTAATTATGAAGGTGAGCAAGTTTGGCCAAAAGTTGGCGATGAGGCAAATATTGTGTTGGTCGACGCTTCTTGTTCTGCTGAAGCAGTTGCACGGAGAGCCAAGCGAGTAGCTACAATGTTCAGAGGGCAATTAGTTTCAAGTTCTCTCTAATAAACTCTATAAATAATAACTTGAATCATTCTGTCAGTATGTAAGACATTCTAAATTTAAATATCGATGGACTAGAATGCTCACAGAATAGTTGCTAGGATTTTAGATTTTTTCAATCATTATTCTGTGAGCTTATTTATCGGAATTTTACAAACATTAAATAAATCTAATATGGTGAAGTAGTAACTAGGTATTGTTTTTAAACAATTAAGAGTTGAAGAAGGCATATCATGTCTGACATTCAAAGAAGTCCATTGGGAAATGTACCACTAATAATCTCATGATGTTGCCGTTGAGGCAGAAGGGCTTAATTCATGACATTCAAAATGCATATACCTTTGCTGTCGTCATAGCAATTATTGGTCTGATTTGTTCTCTATTTATTAAGCGAGTGCAAGTCACTTAAGTTTTAAAAGCTCTTAAGTTTATTCTATGAAACAAAGAAATATATATAAGGAGAGATTGGTTTGGCATTATTATTAAAGAATGTGCGGTTGGAAACAGGGTATTTGTATGATCAATCGTTTGTCACAGCTACCGAAACGAAAATAGTTGATATTTTGATTGAAAATGGCAAGTTTGTTGAAATATCTACAACAATTGAAGCAAATGATGCAGTAGTAGTCGATGCTAAAGAGCAACTACTCGTTCCATCGTTCAAAGAAATGCATACACATATTGATAAAACATACTTCGGTGGCGAGTGGAAAGCACCATCTCCAGCTACAGAAGGGATTTTTACTCGTTTTAAAGAAGAAGCGACTATATTGCCTAAACAACTGGATGTAGCTGCAGAGAGAGCTCATGCTATGGTAAAGCATTATATAAAAAATGGACATACACATATTCGTACACATGTAAATGTTGACCCGTATATTGAGACGAAGCATATGGAAATAGTAAAGCATGTGTTAGAAAGTTACCAAGATCAAGTAACATATGAAATCGTCGCATTCCCACAGCATGGTATATTACGGAATGGTCCAGAGTTTTTAACAATCCTTGAAAAAGCATTACAAATGGGCGCTACTCATATCGGGGGGGTTGACCCCGCTTTAGTAGATCGTAATAGCAGGGAAGTTTTAAAAACAACTTTTCAATTAGCCGAAAAATATGATGTTGCAATTGACATTCATTTACATGAACAAAACACATTAGGGGCATTAGAAATCCAACATATTCTAAATGAAATCCAACAAAGATCATTCAAAATGGAAGTAACCCTTAGTCACGCATATGCATTAGCGGACTTGCCACAACAAACATTAGACAATTTGCTAGATCAAAATGCTGCAAATAATGTTAGCGTAACAACAACGGTTCCAATAGGTGTGGGTCCGATTACAATTCCTGTGAAATATATGTATGATCGGGGCGTAAAAGTTTCTTTTGGGCACGATAGCCTGATTGATCACTGGTCCCCATTTGGAAGTGGCGATACGATCCATAAATTAAATCAGTTTGTACAACGTTTTAGCTACATCGATGAGTGGCATATTGGCCAATCCTTGAAATATGCGACAGGAGGATTAACACCATTAAATGAAGATGGTGAACAACAGTGGCCAAAAGTTGGGGATGTAGCCAATGCGTTACTCGTTGATGCAGTTAGCTCTGCGCATCTAATTGCTAGACAGTGTCCGCTTTCGACAGTAATTTCAAAAGGGAACATAATTCATGAAGAAGAGATAGAGCTAAAGGGGGAATTTCGTTGAGTACTTGGCTACGAAACGTTCGATTAGAAATTGGTGAAACAACGTATGGAGATGGTAGCATTCAAACAAAAACCGATTTGTTTCATATTCAAGTTGCTCAAGAAGGAGTAATTCAGACGATTATTCCCGCAACTGAAAATGTCTTGGACGCAGATGCAGTTGATATGGAAGGGAAATTAGCTCTTCCTGCATTCAAAGACATGCATAATCATTTGGATAAGACCTACCTTTCATTAGGATGGAAAGCTTGTCGTCCTGTGAAAAGTTTATCCGAGAGATTGGCTCTTGAAGCAGCTGAATTAGAGGAACTTGTTGAAACTGCGGAACAGAGGGCATCTGCCATGATTGAACTGCATTTGAGTAATGGTGTGAATCATATTCGTACACATGTCAATATTGATCCATACATTAAATTAAGAAATTTAGAAGCCGTTAAAAAAGCACTAAAAGCTTATGATCAATATGTAACATATGAAATTGTCGCGTTTCCACAACAAGGCTTACTTGAGCATGAAGAAATGCCTGCCTTATTAAGACAAGCATTGGAATCTGGTGCAACAATCTTAGGGGGACTTGACCCGTCAGGCATCGATAAAGACATCGAAAAATCACTGCAAGTCACAATGGATATAGCTAGAGAGTACAATGTGGATGTCGACATGCATCTGCATGATCAAGGACAAGTAGGTTTCTATACTATGGATAAATGGCTGGATATGGTGAAAGAACAAGATTATAAGGGAGCCACTGCTTTTAGCCATGCATTTGGTTTAAGTAAATTGGCACCTCCTATGCAAAAGCAATTTGCCAAAAAATTAAGCGAGTATAATGCGGGAATAATGTCTACTATTCCTATTTCTATAAACTCTCAACTCATTCCAATTGATATTATGATAGCGCAAGGCGTTAAAGTTGCCTTGGGCTGTGATGGTTTTTTTGATTCTTGGAGTCCATATGTGCCAGGTGATATTTTAGAAAAAGTGTATAATTTTTGCGAATACACTGGGAAATCAAGCGAGCGCTCGTTACGTGAAAGTTTAAGTTTAATTACACAAGGCGTAACACCACTGAATGGTGAAGGTGAACAAGTGTGGCCTCTGGTTGGGGATGAGGCCAGTTTTGTATTTATAGATGCCAGCTGCAGTGCAGAAGCGGTTGCAAGGCTACCGAAAAAAAGACAGTTGATGCATAAAGGTAGGTTATACAAATCAAAACATTAGAAGGGTTCGACGAAAATCATCTAATGAAGAAGTGGAATAAAAATAACCTCTGACTCCATTGATAAGGTGATTGTTTTTATGTCTGCTCACTTTACGAATTCTCACTAACAATTAACGCTCTATAAAAATATTTTTAGTTCGAAAGAATCTTCTGATAAGGCAATAATTGCATCAGAGTGATTAACTTAATGTAAGATTAATTTTTTTATTAAATGTTTTATGAAAGAAAGGAAAGTACTAATGTCTAAAGAAACGAAAAAATGGAATTCAATTCTATTAATATTTTCTATTTTTTCAATCGCCATAAATATGCGTCCAGCAATTACATCTATTGGCCCAATGCTGGAAACCATTCGTGAGCAATTATCGTTATCAAATGCACAAGTGAGCCTGTTAACAGCAGTACCAGTCATTTGTATGGGAATTTTCGCCACATTGGCTCCGTTATTGAATCGGAAATTTGGGTTGCTAAGAACTATGGCTGTAATGATAACTCTAATCGGTGTAATGACCGCTTTACGTGGCTTTATTTCAGGATTTATAGTGCTTGTAGTTACAGCATTTATTATCGGAATCGCAATCGCAGTAGTGGGACCGCTTCTTTCAGCAATGATCAAACAGTATTTTCCTGACAAAGCTGCGTCAGTCATCGGAATTTATTCTTTCGGGATGGGAGTAGGATCGGCAGCGAGTGCGGGTTTGACAGCAGTATTCTTTGACACTACTGGGTCTTACTTTTTTGCTTTAAGCATCTGGTCCATACTTGCGCTAATTGGTCTTGTCGCATGGTTCTTAGCGATGAAAGGACAGATGGAAGGTCCGCAAATCAATTCTGTTAAAGCGAAAAGTCAGCGAAACAAGGTGAATTCTCCGTGGAAATCACGGAAGGCATGGTTGTTTTTGCTATTCTTCGGATTGCAATCCTCCGCATTCTTTTCAATCATTACATGGCTTGCACCGATTGCAACGTCTTCAGGGTTGACTTTACTACAGGCTGGGACACTTCTGAGTATAATGACGACAGTTCAGATATTTTTTAACATCCTTCTACCGCTGCTAATGGAGCGTTTTCCTGCACGGAAGTTTTGGCTATTGCTGATCCTAATAGCTGGGATGTTAGCAGTCGTAATGTTCTGGACAGGGGTTCATTCACTTATGTGGGTTGGCGCATTCATCATGGGAATTCCCCTTGGTGGTTTATTCCCAATTGCACTGCTTTTACCTCTTGATGAGACAGAGACTGCAGAAGAGGCAAGTTCATGGACAGCGATGATGCAGACAGGAGGTTTCATCATTGGTGGTTTATTGCCACTTCTAATTGCACTTGTCTTTGACTGGACGGCGAATCATCAGTATACGCTTGCGATTATTATGTTGCTGTATGTTATGATGTTTGTCTTGACGTTTTTGATTGGCAATAAAAAATATCGTTAGAATTAACAGGTTTATTGAATGAAATCATTATGATTCATACTGTTTTAGTCAAAATATAAAATGAAAGTTCATAGTATTCAATTAAAAAAGAGTAGCAGAAGCTACTCTTTTTTCGGTTCTATAATCACGCTCGATCTTAATAAGCATTACTATGTATTCGTATCTTATAAGTATATTAACTTATTAGTAGGTCTCGTTTAATACTAGAATGTGTTCTTTCTAAGAAAAAACCTTCAATAAGTTCAGTTTTAAATATAGGCATAGCACTCTTCAGCTATGCCTATTTCTGAGTAAGCCTTTTAAGGTTAATTAACTTTAATTACTTCAATATATCTATACATTCCCCTTAACATAACTTGGTCATCCTTTAAAATGTTAAGCCTGTGTTTATTCTTACTAAACAATACCTCAAAACTTCGACCAATGTCTGTTCCTAATATGCTTATAAAAGGCCTTAACAGTTTTTTTGTTAGTGTTAATTTTTGATTTTTAGCAGCAAATTTATCAAAGATCAGAATTCTTCCATCCTTCTTTAAAACTCTTATCATCTCTCCAAAGCATTTATTTTCATCAGGAACGACAGAGAGAATTAAACTCGCTACAATATAGTCAAATGATTCATCTTCAAAAGTCATATTTTGAGCATCCATTTCTAAAAATTCAATTGAAGAGTGCTCGAATTTACGTTTAGCTTTAGCTAGCATGTCAGGAGAATAATCAATAGCTGTAATATCAAAATCACCATAGTTAATTAATTCTAAATCAGCTCCAGTACCAATCCCTACATATAAGATTTTTTGGTTACTTTGAAAAGGGGCTTTTTGAAAAATTCTTTTCCTAGTCTTTAAAAAAATACCTGTATTAAAAAATTTATCGTAGAAAGTAGAGCCCACTTTGTAAATAATCTTGTTCCACGTATTATTCAATATATCATCCACCTTTCTACAGTAATATCGAACCATTTGAATTCCTTAAATCCTGTGAAGCCTCCGAAGCTAGGAGTGACCTTACTCCACCAACCTTTTAGCTCGAGACATCACTAACATACTAATAGTAATGAGCGCAAAGGCTGTTAACGCAAGAAAGGGGATTGATACAAACCCAAACCAATTTATATATTGAATATTACAAGGGACATCACTTACACACGGTTTAAATCCACCGAAGCCAGGAATCTTCTGTTCAAGATAGTGTATTAATGATATGCAGCCACCAATAAGTATGATGAGGTTGGGAATCGTCTTGCAAAAAGCGTGAAAAATGCAGGAAAAAATGAATCTATTACCTATAAGTATAATAAAGCGAATAAATATCGTTTGTAAACAATCTGGAATACTTGTACGATCAAGATGGAAACTTACATTTACCTGCTGGACAGTAGTTTACGCACATAGTTATAGACCGAAAAAATGAGGTGAACTTTTTGATATTTTTTAGTATAGGTTTATTAGTTGTGGGGATGATATTCGCAATAATACGTAGAAGTATCTATCCATTCATTGAAATACTTATCTATGCAAGTGTTGCATTACTATATGATCTTTTTCAATTCATCTTCAGCTTATTAGGGAATAATTGGATGTATCATCTAGCTATTCCCGTTATATTAACATGGATAGCATTCTATTTAGCAAATAAAATAATAAAAAAAATAGATTGGCAGTATTAATAAATTCATTTAATAAATCCTCTCTAAATACAATTTATAAGCTTTAAAAAATCATTAAATTACAAACTATTACAATTTTATAACCAAAACTAGAGTTAGATACACGCTTAATCACTTTTAGGCTACTTAATTCCCATTTCTCAATGGGTTAAGTAGCCTGATTTTTCTTGTTTCAGCACTTCATGATGAATATAAAATAAGATTTATTAAGATTGAGGAAGAATAGTTCAAGATTTATTAAGAACTATGCAATTGAAAAGCGAGTAGAGCAAATGGTTTTTTCAGCTTGTCAAAAATCTAACTATTTCATCGTAGAATCATTAAACCTTATTCCCGTAAATTTTTCATCTTGTTCAGGAGCTTTTACTAGAAGATGAATTACTTTACATTGAGAGAACGTTTGAACAGCACTTTGGTAGACCTCAAATGAAAATAAAATATGTACAAACGACGAAAAGAATATGAAATTGAAGAGAATTTTAGAAACTGCATAAATTTTTATGCAGTTTTTTCTTTACTTTCAAATAATTATTTTGTAAGATAAAGCCAACTTCAAAAGTGGCCAGACCACTTTTGGATTCATTCATTAAGAGACGCCATCATCTGAAGATGGTGGATTTTGTTTCTTTTTAATAGGTATCCAAACACCAACTGAATGAAGATAAAGCCTTTGGATGCATTGTTTATCTGCGCGAAAGGAAAGCGACAGTAATAATTATTCCAAGGCGAATAGATTGACTAAGAAGTTGATCTTATAGATAAAAAAATCGAACAAAGAAAGTATTTTTAGATATCGTCCAACAATTACGACAACTTATTAAAATAGAAAAAATATAGGCTGGTGAAAAGTCATCTTCCGAAAGAGTCCTTTCAGACATCTAGGTGTAGGGCGTTCCTCTGAGAGAGGCATTGCGAAGTTTAGAGTAATTAGGACTTATTGAAATGAGACGTGGAGCAACGTTTCTAGCTTCTACAAAAGCATCAGCTCGTAGAAATATTGTCGATGTTTATATTAGAAGATGAAAAATCAAAAAGGATGTCCAATTAACGCGACAAATTTATGAAAAGGAAGCCATTCGCGTTATAAGTTGTACAGAGACTCTGCGAACACTACCAGAGTGGGGCAGCTTTTTTGTAAAGCTAGAGATAGAAAGTACGATTAATTGTCGGGATGTTTTACGAGAAATAATCATCACGTCAAGAAATCTTCTTTCACTAAAAGTCTGGTTTTAGATAGCAGTTTATGACGGTGACCGTTTAAATCGAAACTCAACAGAAGAAGAAAAATTAATCATTCAAACGAAATCAATGCAGCTTGGCTATGAAAAAGAAGCATTAAATGCTTACCAACAGTGGATGAATGCTGAACAAGGCATTTAGAAATCAAAGGGGGAGTAAAACATGGTAATACGTAACGTATTTAGTAAAAAGAAAGAGGACGGACAGGAAAAGAGATTTCCAGAAGGACTTATGACAAAATGTCCAGAATGCCGTCACATTCAGTTAACAAAGGAATTAGAAAAAAATCATAAAGTGTGTACAAAATGCGACCATCATTTCAAAATGACTGCACAGGAGCGCGTAGCATATCTCTTAGATGAAGGTTCATTTGTTTCAATGGATGATCATTTACAAACAAGTAATCCACTTAATTTCCCTGATTATGTAGAAAAAATTTCAGTGGCTAAACAACAAACGGGATTAAGCGAAGCTGTACTGACTGGGTTTGGTACTCTTGATGGAGAAGAAATTGTTGTAGCCATTATGGATTCTCATTTCCGTATGGGCTCAATGGGCTCCGTTGTAGGAGAAAAAATCACACGTGCCGTTGAAAAGGCTATTGCATTACGTGTACCGATTATTATTTTTACTGCTAGTGGTGGAGCGCGCATGCAAGAAGGTATTCTATCATTAATGCAAATGGTAAAAACGAGTGTGGCATTAAAACGTCATAGTGAAGAAGGACTATTATTTATTTCGATTATGACGCATCCTACATACGGGGGCGTTTCAGCAAGCTTTGCCTCTGTTGGAGATATTAATATTGCTGAACCACAAGCATTGATTGGCTTTGCTGGTCGCCGTGTCATTGAAGAAACATTAAGAGAAAAATTACCAAATGATTTCCAAAAGTCAGAGTTTTTACTAGAGCATGGTCAGCTTGATGCTGTTTTCCATCGGAAGGATTTACGAAATCAAGTAGTAATGCTTGTAAAAATGCATACAAAAGGCGGTGGGCAACATGTCTAAAAATTTAGCTTTTGAAGAACCAGTAATACAATTACGAGAAAAAATTGATGAATTAAAAATGATTGCTACAAAGACGTCTAACACAGCTGAGCTTTTTTGTATGAATATTGTTTATACAGCTTTTTATGCAAATATATAAACAAGGCTATTATAGTACTTTTAAATTTTATGTAGAGAGTATTATCTGAAAAAAACTTGTATATTTGACGCTTTAAAACAAACTGCATTTTTATCGTTCCCATACTTTAATTATAAAGCCTTTAATTAAAAAACGATATTCAACAAACGTGCGCGATTCTGAAATAAGGATCAGCGCTCTTTTTCATTAAAGGGCCATTTAATGGAGGAAGCGTGCTAATATTAATTGTAGGGGGTGTGGACTTGAAAAAGACTTTTATAATATTAATAGGACTACTTTTAATATGCGTTGGATTCACAGCATTTTTCAATGGTAATCAGAAGCAAGAAGACCCAAAAATACTTTCACAATTAGAGGACAAAGGAAATGCTAATGGCAAAAGAGAATTCCTTTTCAGTCTCACTAATGTTGGGGAAAACAAGGCAGAGTTGGAATTCCCCACTTGGTTAGAATACAATATGTCAATCGGTAATCTAGATAACAAAGAGATACCTTCTGGAGAAATAATAGTGGAACACATAGATTTAAATGAAAACGCCAATGAAGGTAGAATATTGGTATTAGAACCTAATGAGAAAATTGAATATAGATTATTGATAAGTAAAATCCCAAAAGGAAACTATGAAATCGCTATTGACTCGTCATCGGGGTATGGTAGCACTCATCGTCAAGAATTTACAATTGAAAAGTAGTTTTCACTAATTCAGCAATTGGACGCGTTTCTGTAACAAGGTTAAGTTTTTCACTAAAGGGCTAATTTATTTAGTAAACAACTTTTAAGCAATGGTACCAAACGACGATTTGGTTGTTTTTCCCTCAACTAACGAAGCAGTTTTGTTCAATAAGGAGTTGAATAACTCTTAGCAGGAATATATTTATAGATGGAGGTGTTCACTTGAAAAAGATATTGTTCAGGTATCGTTGTTATGGCAATGATTTTTTTATACATATATCAGTCGCCTATTATGAGTATAGTAGAAGCGATATCCAGTGTAGAACGATACTTGCAAAAACCACCAGAGGAGTGGAGTAAGTCAATTTCTTATGTTGATTTAAATGGTCCCGATAGAAAATATTAGTGCAACGCTCAATCAAAAGAGTGGGTTTTGGAATCAATTAACAAATAGAATGCAGTCGGAAGTGACAATAAAATATAATGGCATTGAGCCAACGATTGTGATGGATGCCTATACAGGGAGTTTTATTGATATATACGGACCCTTAAACTAAAGTTTTTACATTTTTAATTGTTCAACTAACGGGTCTTTAGTTCAAAAACGATCTTAAACAATAGGGCGCAAATGTTGAACAAATTAGCTGGAAAATGAGCAAAATTTTTTTAAAAAATCTCATGCACCTATTTAAAAAGAGTAACTCCATTTTGAAGTTGCTTTTTGATAAGGATTCAGGGATATTTTTTAATCAGTCTTTTTTCCATAGCTACAGTCATATCGATAAGAAGGTAAAGATAAACCAATCTTAATTCTGATGGATTTTTTAACAGAGTTAAAAAAGAAATTTTCAAATTAAGTAAATATCTGTTGCATTTCAAAACATCAAATCATAATATAAGAATATAGTTATATATGTATCAAGTCACCTTTTTTAACGAGGTGATTTTATTTAAAACGATATATAAGCAAATGATTATATAAGGAGTGTAGATAAATGGAAAACATACTAATTGAAAAACAATTAAAAGCAGCAGCTGATTTGAATCGCATTAAATTACTTGCATGCATGAAGAACGGGGAGGTATGTGTATGTGATTTTGTGGAAGTTCTAGGCATATCACAACCAGCAGTTAGTCAGCATTTACGAAAATTAAAGGAGGCAGGCATTATTACGGAGCGTAAAGTAGGGACTTGGAAACACTACCGTTTAGTAGAGGATCAAACGCCACTAATGAAAGGCATTTTAGAACAAATTCAGCCTTTAAAAGGGTGTAACTGTGTCACAGATTGTTGCCATGTAGGGGGAACTGATATTGAGTAATGAGTCTTTAACCAAACAGCTTTCTTTTCTAGATCGTTACCTAACACTTTGGATATTTGTGGCGATGGGAATAGGTGTCTTATTAAGTATCACCTTGCCCACTATTGGTGAAGCATTAGAGTCCATGTCTATTGGAACAACATCGATACCGATTGCTATAGGATTAATTGTCATGATGTACCCGCCATTAGCGAAAGTAAAGTATGAAGAGATGTGGCGAGTGTTTAAGGATTGGAAAGTGCTTTTATTATCCCTTTTTCAAAACTGGTTACTTGGACCGTTCTTAATGTTCTTTTTAGCCATCATCTTCCTACATGATTATCCTGAGTACATGGCTGGACTCATTATGATTGGTTTAGCTCGCTGTATTGCCATGGTCATTGTGTGGAATGATTTAGCACGAGGAGACCGTGAATACGTAGCTGGTTTAGTTGCTTTTAATTCAATCTTTCAAATCGTAACGTATTCAATGTTTGCTTACTTTTTCTTAAATGTATTACCTGGTTGGTTTGGTTTAGAGAATTTCAATGTATCTATTTCTATGTGGGAGATTACAAAGAGCGTTCTAATTTACTTAGGGATACCATTTGCTGCAGGGTTCTTTACACGATGGATAGGGATTAAAGCAAAAGGAAAACAGTGGTATGAAGAAAAGTTCTTACCGAAAATTTCACCACTTACTTTAATTGCACTTCTGTTTACGATTGTGATGATGTTTGCTTTAAAGGGTGAGCAATTAGTAGAACTGCCACTTGATGTAGTGCGAATTGCTATTCCATTATTTATTTACTTTGTGATTATGTTTGCTGTGTCATTCTTCTCTTCCCGTAAAGTTGGGGCATCTTATCCTGTCACAGCAGCTCTTTCTTTTACAGCGGCAAGCAACAACTTCGAGTTAGCAATTGCTGTGGCAGTGGGTGTGTTTGGCCTGCATAGTGGCGTAGCATTTGCCGCTGTTATTGGACCACTAGTGGAAGTACCAGTCCTGATTGGACTTGTATGGGTTGCCTTACGTTGGCAGAAAAAATACTTTAAAACCATTAAATTATAAGGAGTAATTACTATGACAAATACACTTTATTTCTTGTGTACAGGAAACTCTTGCCGTAGTCAAATGGCTGAAGGTTGGGCAAGAAAATTACTACCTACAAATTGGACAGTAAAAAGTGCTGGGATTGAAGCACATGGAGTAAATCCGAAGGCCATTAAAGCGATGGCGGAAATAGGAATTGATATATCAAACCATACTTCAGACTTAATTGATCTTGAGACATTAAATACTGCAACGTTGGTTGTTACGTTATGTGGGGATGCGGCTGATAAATGTCCGATGACACCTCACATTCGCCGAGAGCATTGGGGATTTGAAGATCCAGCAAAAGCGACAGGAACAGATCAAGAGAAGGGGGCTGTCTTCCAAAATGTGCGTTATGCAATTGGTAAACGCATTGAACAATTTGTAGCTGAGGAGCTGTAATACTGTCTGTTAGCAGTTATTCAATCCGATGAATGGAGGATTAAAAATGACAGTAAATAATGCTAGCGTATTAACTAAAGATTATTTTATCGCTTATTTAAAGTTAATAATGAATAGTAGAGAATACACTTTAATGGAGGCTAAAGAGTTTGCTTTTGATTTCTTCTTTAAAGGAGATATGAAACTCTACGACACCTCTACATGGTTACAATTCGAAAAAGCTTTAAAAGAACTTGATAAAACGATATGTAAAATTGATATGTAGTAAATACACTCACAAAGTTTAAATAAACGTCTAGCTAACTGCTAGACGTAAAAAATACTTTTTATATAAGGGAATGCTTATGTAAAAAATGAAAGAGGAGAAGTTAATTATGAAAACACTAAAAGTAATCAATCAAAATGGATCTTGTTGTACTCCCGCAAAGGAAATTGAGGTACAGGAGACTGTAAATAATTCTAATAAGAATTTACCGATTGTAATAATTGGCGCAGGTCCAATTGGATTAGCTGCAGCTGCTCATTTAGTGCAACAAAAGCAAGCATTTATTTTACTAGAGTCTGGGAGTGAAATAGCACATAATGTACGTACTTGGGGGCATGTTACACTATTTTCACCATGGCGATATAACATCAATAAAGCAGCTAAAGCTTTATTAGATGCCTCCGATTGGGTAGAACCTAATTTAGATATGTTACCAACGGGAAATGAATTAATTGATCTCTATTTAAAACCTTTGTCTGAGTTAGTACAAATAAAGCCTAACATTCAATTGAACGCAAAAGTAGTTGGGATATCACGAAAATTTAATGATAAGATGAAGACAAAAAATCGAGTAGAGCAATCCTTTAATATTTATGTTGAACAAGAGAATGACATCAATATCATTGAGGCGAAAGCTGTTATTGATGCCACGGGTACATGGGGAAATCCTAACCCAGCGAATACTACAGGTGTTTGGCTACAAAATGAAAAAGCTTTAGCAAATCACATTGAGTATGGTATTCCAGATATAAATTCGAATGCTAAGAGATATGCAAATAAGAAGATTGCTGTTATTGGTGGTGGCCATTCAGCTATTAATACCTTATTGGCACTTGCAGAATTACAAGAAGAGAATCCTGCAACAAAATTAGTATGGATTATGCGTAAAAGATCTGTTGAAGAAGCATATGGTGGCGAAGAAAAAGATGCATTAGCAGCACGAGGCGCACTCGGGGTACGTATTCACGAATTAGTAGATACAGGTAAGGTTGAAGTAATAACACCTTTCTATATCTCACAGCTGAAGAAAGATGAGAGCATCCAAATTGTTGGTACTATTAACGAGGAAACAAAGATATTAACAGGATTTGAAGAGCTTATTGTCAACGCTGGAAATCGACCAGATCTTACGATTAACAGTGAACTACGCCTTTCCATTGATGCAGCAACAGAAAGTGTGGAAGCATTGGCACCTCTAATTGACCCTAATGTGCATAGTTGTGGAACAGTAAGAGCTCATGGAGAAGTAATACTAAGACAACCAGAAAAAGATTTCTATATTGTCGGTGCAAAAAGCTATGGACGCGCACCAACATTTTTAATGGCAACAGGTTATGAACAAGTCCGTTCAATAACAGCTTACTTATCAGGTGATAAAGAAGCTTCGAAACGTGTAGAATTGGAGTTACCTGAAACAGGGGTCTGCGGTATAAATCTTGCCAATCAATCAAATTCATGTTGTTAAAATATGTATATGGACAAGAAAGTCCAGACATTAAATATTTTACTTGATAACTGGTATAATAGCATTTTAAAAAAAGAAGTCCGGACATTCTTGTCTAAATTTAGAGACAAGAATGTCCGGATTTTGTATAATAAAGACAAGAATATCCATACTTATTATTTTCAGAATATTCAATTTATATAATGGGGTGATATTTTTGTATAAACCATTAATTACTTCTGCTAGTAAAAAATTTGGCAACAATAGGTGGGAATCTTTTAGTAATAAATTAAAACGAAATGTTTTTTTATTTAGCGATTTAGAATATCAGCATTGGATACAAATAGAAACGGATCCAAACATAATTGATTTTTGTGAACAGGCATTAAAAATGGAGATAATAGAAGATAATAAGAAACAATTCTCTATTATAGATATGTGGGTAAAATACAAAAATGGGGAGCAACTTTTTATTGAAATAAAATATTCAAAGGATTTAAATAAGGATTCTGTAAAGAAACAAATAAATGTACAACGACTATGGTGCAAAGCAAATCAAGCAAATCATTTAATTAAGACAGAAAATGAGATAATACTCAACCCTATTAAATTATCAAATTTAAAGCTTTTAATACGACAAATCAATAATACTCTGGGAACTAAAGAAGAAAACGTAGAAATAGTTGAGAAACATATTATTGAGCAACCAAAATCAATACAAGAAATAACACTTGAAACAAATATTGAAACTAGTGAATTGATAAATATTATATGTATTCTTCTATATAACGGATATATTATGTGTGATTTAGATACACGGCATATAGGGAAGAATACGGAGGTATGGAAGATATGCGCAGATACCTAACAGATAAAGTACCTATTAATGATTTAGATATTACAAATTGGGAAGATATTTATACAGGGGATATGACAGCGAATGAACTACAAACGTTTAAATCGCGGAAGAAGGCAATTGATCTCTTTTTCAGTACCGATATTCCCATAGATAGAATAGTAGAAATAACAGGGATTGTAAGGAGTGAAATATATCGTTTTGCTTCCCGCTGTATTATATATGATGAAGCAAACAAAATTCTAGGTTATAGAGGATTAATACATTATCAAGCTGTTATCCCATATAATCGTAAATCGACTTGCAACATAAGTCCAACTAATTATTCAGGTGCTTTCCAATTACTTTTGAAAAATTACCCTGAATTAAAAATCTTCTTAATAGAAGAGTATTTTAATAAATCTAAAGCAAAAATTAGCGCTAGAGAACGTAAAATTAGTTATAAAAATTTGCATAGGAAATTCATTAATGAGTGTAGGAAGATCGGTATTAAACCTAATGAGTATCCATTTAACACAATTAGTTTAGCCCGAAAGTCCGTCGAAAGATTTATTAAAGATGTTTCAAATAATTATATCCGTGAAGTAACTGATCTAAATGGAGGGCAATCCTCCATGATTTTAAATAATGTTAACAATTCTATTAACTCGAATACAACAATCACTAGACCATTAGAAAGAGTAGAATTTGATGGCCATAAACTTGATGTAATAACCGCAATTGTATATCAAACACCCAAAGGAGAAGAAATAATAGATATACTTAATCGTTTTTGGTTATTAACTGTTGTTGACGTCGCAACTAGGGCAATTGTAGGTTACCATTTATCTTTCAATAAAGAATATAACCAAGAAGATGTTAAGAAGTGTTTTCAATCATCAATTTTACCTTGGAAATCTAAAACCCTTACTATACCAGGTTTAAACTATTCTAAAAATGCGGGTTTTCCCTCATCAAAATTTTCTGAAGCTGAATACGGCATTTGGGATGAAATTTGTTATGATAATGCGAAATCACACCTTTCAAATGAAATAAAAAATTTATTAACAAAACAAATAGGCTGTTCCATTAATATGGGACCTGTAGCAGTTCCAGTTAATAGGCCAATTATTGAACGGCTTTTTAGAAGTATAGAAGAGAACAGTTTTCATCGGCTGCCCTCAACTACAGGTAGTAACGTATTGGATCCTAGAAGAAAAGATGCTGAAAAGAATGCTATAAAATTTTCTATTACCTCAGATGCGATAGAGGAGTTATGTGACGTAATTATAGCAAATTACAATGCAACACCACATGACGGTAATGATGGCTTTACGCCTTTAGAGGTATTTGAAAGTAGGATTAATCAAGGTATGCATATTTCTACAATCCCAGTAGAAAATAGAGCCTTAGTTAATTTATTTCCAATAACTTGTGTACGAAGAATTAAAGGAAATTTAGATCAAGGCAGGAGGCCATATATACATTATAAACATGAACGTTATACTAGCCCTGAACTTAGTAGAGATTTTTCAATGGTAAATGAAAATGTAACTATTTTTATTAATACTGAGGATCTTCGGTCAGTTGTAGTTTATAGACAAGATGGCTCAAGATATGGGGTGTTAACTTGTAGTGGCTATTGGGGAACAGTACAGCACTCCTTGAAATTAAGAGATGCAATAAACAAATTTAAGCGCGAACGTTATTTTCATTATACCGAAGATGAAGATCCTATGGATGCTTTCCAAGCTTTTTTAGAAGAAAATGCAATTAACGATAGAAAACTTAGAAATCTATTAGCTGAATTAAAATCCTATAAAAAAAGATATAAAATTGACTCAATAAATAAAGAGAAGAAAAAAGTACAGGTAAGGTTAAAAAGAGAACAACAAAATCTACACCAAGAAGTTATTGATGTCAGAAAGGAAGCTAAGGCTGAAGAAAATATATCAAAAATTAATCCTAGTAATAAGCAGAATAATGAATTCAAATCAACTCATGATTTAATCATAGAACAAAAATTAGATCAAAAAGAAAAACATTCTATTGCGGGTAATACTAGTTCAGATAAAAATGAAATCAAATTAAATATCTTTAATCCTGAAATCACAGAAACAAACTACTATGAACATTTAATAAACGTAGAAAAAAACAAAAATAAAATCAAAAGAAAATCAATCACACTGTAGGTGGTGTATATATTATGGTGAACTCATCTAGTATTAGTGTACCTTTTGGAAAACATCCTATTGACACTGGAAAATATCTAATTGCCACAAATGAAATTGATAAATTATGTTATATCGTAGGGAACTGGATTGATAATAGATTTCCAGGTGCTATTATTCATGGTCGCCCTCGCCTAGGTAAGACACGTGCTATTAAATACCTAATCAAAGTACTTCCCAAAGAATTAAATCAAAATATTCCTATGTTCCATATTAAATGTAAAACCTATAAAAATCCTAGTGAAAACAGCTTTTTTGAGGATTTGTTAGATGGAGTTGGACATGCGACACCTGATCTAGGAAGACCAAGTGAAAAACGAATCCGTTTAAAACATTTTTTTATAAATGCAGCAGAAAAATCAAAACAAAATAAAATTGTTATTTTTATTGATGATGCCCAAAAACTATCTGGCATTCAATATGACTGGTTAATGGATGTATACAATGAATTAGACGAATATGGGATAGTATTAACTACTATTTTAGTAGGACATGATGAATTAATTGATCGTAGAAAAAAATTTATTAAAAATAAGGATTTTCAAATAGTAGGTAGATTTATGAGTGATAGCTATCAGTTTAATGGATTAAAAGATGCAGAAGACTTTAAGATATTACTAGAGCAATATGATGAAGGAACTGAATTTCCAGCTAATTCAAATGTGTCGTACACAAATTATTATTACAAGGATCATTTTAAAAACGGATTTAGGTTATTTAACTACGCTGAAGAGTTTTATGAAGTATTTCAAGAACTTCAATTAGAAAAAGGGTTACAAAATAATAAAGAAATACCGATGCAATATGTTACGCTAACTATAGAATATATATTAAAAAACTATGGCTATTTTAGTGAAAACATTCAACTTTTAAATAAAAGTCACTTCAAAAAGGCAATAATTAATTCTGGGTACATTCAATCTGAGTTAGTTTTATTAGAATTTGATTAAGGTCAACGGAGGGGTAATTTGAATAAAAAAGAGTTTGTTTGGGATAGGGGTTGGATCCACAGTTATTTATCCAATTGGTGTATATTCGAACGCTTTAAATACTCGAATGCCTTAAACAATAATGATATACTTCGTATTTTTGGAAACAATAATGTTAATGCGGTTAAGCGTATTGAAGGTGTAGGTGATTACTTAAGAGACCTAGTAATCTTAACTGGTATAGATGAAGGAAAAGCTATTGAAATATTTGGGATAAACCTAAAAAGACGAAATTCATTGATATACAAGAAAATAAGACCTATATTAGGTTTAACATTTGCTTATGCAATCAGAGAGAATATTACCATTTGTCCGTGTTGCATTAAATTTGGTTTTCACAGTATTTTTCATCAAATGACCCTTTTTAAAACATGTATTTATCATACTAATGAAACATTAGTAGATAGCTGTGAAAAGTGTGGAAACATTCTAGGGAAGTATCTGTTGTCCAATTTTTCAAATCCACCGTTTACTTGTGCATGTGGATTTTGTTTATTAGATAATAATAATGTGGTTTCAATTTTTAAAAGTTGGAAAAACAAATTTAGAATAGATAATGAGGAGCTAATAAACCTCCTTAACATATACAAAAGTCAAAAGGAAACTCCATTACTAATCCAACCAATACGTATTTTAAGAAAATATAATGAATTCGACCAATCCAATTTAAGTCGGTTAATTGATTATCAAAAAAATTACTATTTAAACAAAGAATTTAACGAGAATACAATTTTAAAAGAAGTATATTCTCAGAACTTTCTATCCTCTAAAAATGCTTTAAAAACTATAATGACTAACTACAAATACAATTTCAATTATCGTTATAACATTCGTTCATTCTTGAAAAAGGATAAGATTGACGCTGTGTTTTATGATGTATATATGCAATCAAGAGAGATTTATAAAGCGATCAAAAGATATTTAATGAAAAACTATTTAAATGACCATACCACTTGTATCCAATTAAATAATGAATTAAAAGCAAATGACTCTTTTTGTGGATTCTCTTTAGCTTTTACTTTTTGGAGAGAAGAGTTTGAAGAAATAAATTTATCACAAAAAGTAAAACAAGGCTCTATTGAATCAAAAATCTTTAACTTTGAGTGTTATTTAGAGAGATTTTCACTTTATCCTAAGGGTATTTATGCTAATTATCTAGAAGAGTTATTAGATAAATGTTTTAACATCACACAAGATGTTAATTCGATAGATATAAATCAAATAAAAAAAGTAATAAATACGATGCTACCATATTTATTGCTCGAAAGGTTCGCTGAATATTTAGATTTGATATTAAATCCTACAAAATATAAACCAAACAATTATTATTTACACGATATTATACCAATGCATTTAATTGTAATAGAACAACACATACAAGAAACTACAATATATCACCAAAATATATTTAATAAATTAGAAAAATTAATTCAAGACATGCAAAAAGAAAAAAATATATGCGGTTTTGATAAAAATTTTAAATATGAACGGTATAGAACACCTTCAGAGCTTGCAATTTTAAAGATGGATCTTAATAGGGGGGAGAATGCAACTAAATAATGATAATAGTCCAGTATATCTAATACTTCTTGAAGATTACGGTGTATATAGTGTCTAGTAAAGGATCAAATATACTTACTGTTTGTGGTTAAATAAAAGTAGTCTCCAATAAAATGGAGGCTACTTTTTATATAGCTAACCTTTAAGACAATTTAAAATATCATCAGCAAGCATTTTAGACCCTGCAGCCCCTTTAATGTACTTTAAATTCCCTGAAGATAACCAATCAATCTCTTTCAGATTACTTAAAAGCTTAGTCATTTGAATAGAATTAGGTTGGTGGGATTTCAATGAATAATTTTCATTAATTATTATGTTTCCTACAATCGCCAACGCATTTAAACATGTTATATGTGTCATTCTGTACAACTGATTATCATCCCACTGTTCTGGAAATAAATCTTTTATTAAATTGAAATAAAATAAAGCTAAATTTAATTTTCGTTCTTTTGGGAGATTAGCAAGAGGTGATTTCTTAGTTAATAAATTTATGATATTATATAAATTTTGTAATGTTACGTTTTTTTCCTTTGTTCTTCTTCCGATTAAGGTGCCTTTACTAAAGAAAGGACTCTCTGGCTTAAGAATTAAGTTTGTAGCTACCCAACTAAGGTCATCATTATCTCTATTTAAATAGCGACTTAGTGATGTGCCAATACCCTTAGCTTTTGAATTGATTACATCAAATAATTTAATTTCTTCATCTTCATCTAAATAATGAAAAGCCAAAAAGGGAACGTTTAATGTGCTATCTGTTTCATTGATATATTCACTAATTCCGCCTAATCTATGCTGTCCATCCATTAATGTAGCTTTCTTTGTGCAAACCAATCTCCCAAAATTTCTTCTTTGCCCTTCATATGCGTGAAACTCCCAATTACCTGAAGCATTTAATAATATAGGGGTGTAAAGAGCATCTTCACCTTGAGAAAGGTAATTTGCAAAATCTTTACATCTCTTTTTATCTATAGGGCGTTGATAGCCTTTGCCAGAAGAGTCATTATAAAGTTTAGAGTATGAAAAATTGACTGCGATTTGAGATGATACAAAGCCCTGGTAAGTTACACGACCACGCATCTTAGATTGTAATACATTTTCTATTGCTATATTTGAAGGTAAGTGATTACTCAAAATAAAAACTCCTTAAGTTAATTTAATACCCAAACATTATAGTACTTATAAGTATATATTTCAAACAATTTTATACTATATGTAACTGTAAGGTAGTACAAACCTCACATAGTCTAAATGTGAGGTGATTTTGTGGATAGTTTAGTCAAATTAGTTGGTAGCAATATCAAGGAAATTCGGAAATTGAAAAAACTAACGCAGGAAGAATTGGCCGAAAAATGTGGACTGCAAACTTCATATTTGGCTGGGGTTGAAAGAGGGGATAGGAATATTACTATTCAGACCTTAGAAAAAATTACGGAAGGCTTGGAAGAAGCACCTAGTAGTATTTTTAAATTTGACACACTAAATTTCGATAATAAGTACTTTGAGAAAAAAGAGTTGGTTATAATATTACAAAATCTAATTGAGGACAGAAATGAATCAGAAATCAGGTTGATTTTAAATATTGCGAATGAAGTATTTAATACTTATGAAAAAAAAGAGAAATAATCAAGAATTCCTTTTAACTTCATAAACCACTCAGTAGAGTGGTTTATTTTTATATTAAGAACAAAATAATCATTTAATAACAATAGGGTTAAAATTATTGGTTTTTATTTTTAAGATAAATACTTGCAAATTACAAATAATTTAAAGGGAATAAGAATGAAATAGCTGTTAGATACAGTTGTTATTGGAGGAGGGCAGGCTGGAAGTGAGCGCGTTTTTTTATTTTATAATTAACTTTTTGTGTTCTAATCTGTCAAAGGCACAATATTTAACTGATAATCAATCTTAATATCCATCTTCTTGAATATTTCAATCCATTCTTTTTCATCCATTGGTTTTGAAAAAGGTTTTAATGTATGAATACCTAGCTGTAATGGATCTACCTTCAATTCTTGCATCTTTTTGATTAGCTCTTGTGTTTGTTTTTCAAGTTTTAATTGGATTTCTTTTTTCAAATCTTCTAATTCCTTTGGTTCAAAAATTTGCTTTTCTCCCCGGTATTCTTCAATTCTCGAGTCTAAATTCACTGTATAGGTCATTGTAGACAAGCTTTTATTGATCTCTACTTTCGTATTAGACCTAACATGACCTAGAACAACTTCTAAATCTGGGATTGGCAGAACTGATAAGTAGTAATCATCTTTTAACAGTTGGAAGATGCGATCATCAAAAGTTGTTATTATTTCAACTAGTTTATCATTTTGAAACAGGGCTGTACCTTCATAACTGATAGCGTCATTTTCTATTTTAAATACAGGTAAGAATGGATCTGAATAAGGCGTATATAATAAATTTTTAAATTCATGTAAATTAACAACGCTAATTTCGCCCTGATTCTTTTCCTCATAATGCTTCAGCATTCGGTAAAAAGAGTAATCAAGATTGTCTTGTTTATCCAATTGATTTTCCAAGTAACCTTCAAAATTTCCTTTTACGACAACTAAATAAATTCTTAAAGAAATATCCGGATCATTTAATAACACATTAATAATGGACATAATTCCTTCTTTACCAATGTCTTCATTAATAATTAGCATTCTCATTTGCCCAGATTTCATTTCCTGGTAAAAGTTTGAGTTAAAGACCATTAATCCTTCTTTTATTAAGCTTACTTCTCGCGTCATCACACTCTTTTTTTCTTTGCTTAGAGGAGGCAATATCGTACTAATTTTTATTTTACCTTCATCCCCTTTACGAAGTGATAAAAATGTGACTGGAGCAAGCTCTTCAATAATGTTATTTTCAGTAAATGGGGCACATCCAGTTAACCATACTGCAATAAATAAAATTGAAAATTTTTTAGCCATCTTCTTTCGTAGTATCATCTTTATGAACCCCCTTTACCTTCATAGCTACGATAATAATAATTGGAACCGCAAAATAACTTAAGCTTCCTGCAATAATTTGAAGATTAAGTAAAACAACTTGTTTTTCATCTGACTTCCAAATCCATTCATTAACAAGTAACATTCCAATAAAAATTATAAATACACTGAAAATAAAGCCTATACGACTGGAAGGTTTATACACTTTTTCGTTAACTATTTTAGATGCTCCATAAAATAACAGAAGAAAAATTGATCCCGCAAAGACGATGTTAAATAATTCTAAGGCAAGCATGACCATATCAATACGTTCAATTACTGGATTTTGAAAGTAACGGGCCATAGTGACAATGGGAAATGGGGTTTTGCTTAAATAATTGGAACCGAAATAGAATAAGGATGCCATATAAAAAGTTACATACTCTATAACGGTTAGCGCATTTCCATAAGACAAATAACGAAATGTCCTATTATTTGCTTTAAACCATGGTCCTAAAAAAACCAGAAATTCAGGCCCTGAAAAAGAAGATAATATTAATAATATTCCTTTCCAGGAATCCCTTGTTAATTCCATTGGAACAATAGGGTACAAATCACTGAGATGAGCTATTGGAGGAAAAAAGAAAAATACAAAGAATAAGAACATCCAAAATGTACAAAAAAAGGAAATTATGACAAAACGTATTGTTTTTCCAACACCCTTCCAAGCTACATACAAACAAGTCAACAGTATAAAAAATATAAGCCAATTGGAATCTGTAGCTGGAAACATAAATATTTGTACTATTTCGGTGAAGCCTAACATAATAACGAAAAGTTTAAGCAGGATAAAGAACAGACCGACCAAAGAAAGAAAACGCACAAGTTTTTTTCCGAATAATTGGACAAATCCGTTATAACCGTCGCTAGAAAACCGGGTTAAAAACCATCTGGATAAAAGAAGAATGTTTAATTGGGACAATAAGCCGACCAATATAATAACCCAAATCATAAATGGATGAATTAAATACCTTGGCATAATTAAAAAAAAGTAAAGTAATTGGAGGCGATTAACCATCAACATGATATAGAACCCGTTATAGGTTTCATTCTTATTAAATAATTGAAGGGCTTCCATCAGTTCATCTCCTAGCTTGATATCTTTTCTTCTTCAGTGGTTTAAGATGTTCCGGCCGTTCCTTCATTTTAACTAAAGGCCCTCTAATGAATAAATCAAGCCAATCTTTTCCGTAGAAAGGAGCTACAGGAGATAAATATGGCTGCCTTAGTGAAGATAATCCATTAAGGTGAGCTAAAATGATAATCATCGCAAGAACAATCCCTATAATCCCTAGAAACGAAGAACATACAAGAAGAATGAATTGAATTAATGAATTTGCCTTTGTCACAAGATAATTAGGAACAAGAAAGGATGCGATAGTTGAAATCCCTACCATGACAATTAACACTTTGCTAGCCAAACCAGCCTCAACTGCTGCTTGACCAATTACAATACCCCCAATAACCCCAAGTGTTTGACCAGTCTTTGTTGGCATCCTTAAACTTGCTTCTTTTATAATTTCAATAAAAATCAACATGATAAATGCTTCCCAAAAAGGAGTGAAAGGAAGCTTGCTCCTTGATTCCACCAAGACGAAAAGCGTTTGTAAAGGAATCATTTGATAGTGATGAGTTGTTAGTGCCACGTAGAAGGGAATTAATGTGATAGAAAGAATAAAACTTACATATCTTATGATGCGCAAAAAACTCGCAACGACCCATCGATTAATATAATCCTCTGGTGATTGGAACAAATGAAACATAGTAATTGGGGCAACCAGCGCAAAAGGTGTATTGTCTACCAGGATCGTAATTTTTCCTATTCCCAGAGAATAAGCAACAACATCAGGTCGGTCAGTCTGCTGAAACTGAGGAAAAATACTGTCTGGATTTTCTTCAATAAATGCAGCTACTTGAGATGATTCAAAAAATAAATCATAATTAATTTCCGAAATTTTCTTTTTCGCAATTGAAACAAATTCTGGATTGGTCAGTCCCTCTATGTATAATAAGACAACATTTGTCTCACTTAAAGAACCAACGGTGAACTTCTCTGTTTTCAGTTCATGTGTTGGAAGGCGTTTCCGAATAAGCGTAATATTTTGTTCAAGCTGTTCACTGAAGCTGTCTTTTGCGCCTAATAGGATGGTTTCAGTATCCGAAGGTTCAATTGCACGTCCAAGCGGATTTTTTAATGGGATAGCGAACCAAAGGCTTGACAAAGATTCAAATAACACAACAGATCCTGTAAACAGCTGCGTTTTTGCTTCATTTAAAGTAGAAATAGCGTTTATTGTTGAATGAACATAGCATTCTTGAATGGACTGTTTGGAACAATTAGATAAAGGTTTTACAATGCTTTCATTTAATCTCTCTTGGTCAATTAAGGTTCTTATGTAGATAAGAACAACATGTTGATTTTCAGAAATGTTAAGCTCGACAAATTCCGCATCATCCATTTGAACGAGGGCTTTTTTTAGAGACTCTATTGATATTTTTAATTCCACGTTTGATTGAGAAACAGGCTTATTTTCATTTGATTGTATTTTCCGAAACATGTACATCCCTCATCTCTATAAAAAATTGCATCTTTGAAAGAACGTTAAAATTCCATATTAATTCGATTTTTAGCTCCTTAAGTGTTAAATATTTATACACCTTAACCACCTAAGACATTAAAATTGATCCATACAACCAGGCTTTCGCTCCATCCTTTCTTTTAACAATCGGGGAGTACAGGAGCATTAATGAGCTTTTAAATAATTTCACTCGAATATAACTAGCTAATACAGAGTCGCTGGCGTCAAATTGTAACGCTTCTATTTGCCACTATTACAACAATTTGAATGATTCAACATTTAGCTTTACCAGATACGGATGGATTTACACACCAGCAAGCTCCATTATTAAATATATTACTCTTTTTTCCGCTATTATTTTTGCTGACTAATGGCAGTATGAGTATTGCTAGTGATAAAGAATCAGGCTGGCTTGGGCGCTTACGAAAATACTTAAAGATGAGTCAATAGTTTTTAACCATCGAAGTATATTGTAATATGTGTAGTCTTAGCAGGAGTTATCCTGTGTTTTTTATTATCGAATAAGGGCAAAGTAAATAATTTTTCTTTGAAAAAGACCTTGGATAAAAAGGCGTTTTTTAGGGGTATACCATCGTATTAATCAAAAATCGCACAATATTTTGGCATAGAGTAACAAAAGTTTTTAACTTTTATTAAATTAAACAACACACTTTAGGTAATCGTTAAAAAACATTTTATGTAAATATTAATTGAGAAGAATTAATAGTGCTAAATGCAATTTTTTTTCACCAAAAATAATCGTTGGGAACATTCAAAAAGCCACGAAACGCCTTTATATCAGCGTTTCGTGGCTTTAATTTTAAAATCGTTTGTGAGCTCGTTATTCAACTGAAGTTTTATCAGCATTTTCTTTCAAAAATTCTCTAAAATTATCTCCCCAATCACAAATGGAAGTTACAACGGGTTCTAAGCGTAAACCAATTTCACTTAGTTGATACTCTACTCTAGGAGGCACAACAGGGTATACATCTCTAACAATGATTTGATCTTCTTCTAATTCCCTTAATTGTCTAATTAACATACGTTGATTGACATCGGGAAGGTATCGCTGTATTTCACTTAACCTTAAAGGAGACTGTTGGAGTAAACACCATATAATCGCTATTTTCCAACGTCCACCTATAACGGATAAAGCCAAATCTTTGCCAGTGAAAAAAGTTTTTTCTTTATAATGGATTTCCATATAATGTTACCCCTTTACTATTAATGTTTCATTTATAGTGACAAAAAAGTCAGTATTGTATAGTTTATCATAAAGTGTAATCATGGGAAAAGTAATTATTAGTAAGGAAAAGAAAGAAGGTATTCATTTGAAGAGTAGAGCTGCTGTGGCATTTAAACCAGGTGAGCCACTAGAAATTGTAGAAATAGATGTTGAAGAACCAAAGGCAAAAGAGGTATTAGTAAAAATTTTATATACTTCTGTCTGCCATACAGATGCTTTTACCTTATCAGGTGATGATCCAGAAGGCGTATTTCCTGCTGTACTAGGTCATGAAGGTGCTGGGATAGTCATTGCTGTAGGTGATGAAGTTACTTTAGTAAAACCTGGGGACCATGTTATACCACTATATACAGCTGAATGTGGAGAATGTAAATTCTGTCGTTCTGGTAAAACAAACTTATGTAGTGCAGTACGAGAAACTCAGGGTAAAGGTTTAATGCCTGACGGAACAACTCGTTTCTCATATAATGGTGAACCTATTTATCACTACATGGGAACAAGCACATTCAGTGAATATACAGTCGTGCCTGAAATCTCTTTAGCGAAAATTAACAAAGAAGCGCCGCTTGATAAAGTTGGTCTATTTGGATGCGGTGTTACTACAGGGATTGGCGCTGTACACAACACAGCAAAAGTGCAAGAAGGAGCTGTCACAGCCGTATTTGGTTTAGGAGCCATTGGATTAGCTGCTATTCAAGGTTTGGTTCAAGCAAAAGCAAGCCGAATTATTGCTATTGACTTAAATGAGGATAAATATGAATTAGCTAAAAAAATGGGTGCAACTGATTTTCTAAATCCATCTAAATTTGATAAACCAATTCAAGAAGTCATTGTTGAAATGACGGATGGAGGAGTAGATTATAGCTTCGAGTGTATTGGAAATGTTGAAGTAATGAGGTCTGCTCTTGAATGTTGTCATAAAGGTTGGGGTGAAAGTACGATTATCGGTGTAGCAGGCGCAGGTAAAGAGATTCATACTCGTCCATTTCAACTAGTAACAGGTCGAGTATGGCGTGGTTCTGCCTTTGGAGGTGTGAAAGGCAGAACGCAGCTTCCAGGAATGGTTGATGATTATATGAATGGTGAAATCGATATCGATTCGTTTATCACACACCACTTAAACTTTACAGACATCAATGAAGCATTTGATTTACTTCATAAGGGTGAGTCCATTCGTACGATGTTAACATATGGAGAGTGAGAAAGTGAGTCTTAAACTTATTGAAAAACATCGCTCGTTCGGCGGTGAGCAATATAAATACCGTCATTATTCACAAAGTTTAAAATGTGATATGACATTTAGTATCTACTTACCAGCAAATAAAGAAGAAAAAAAAATCCCCCTAATTTGGTGGCTATCTGGCTTAACTTGTACAGATGATAATTTTAGTCAAAAAAGTGGATTTCAAAGATTAGCTGAAAAATATCAAGTGGCAGTCATTATTCCGGATACTTCACCACGTGGGGATAATGTTGCTAATAATGAGGGATGGGACCTTGGACAAGGGGCAGGTTTTTATTTAAATGCGACACAAGATCCTTGGGCAAAGCACTATAACATGTATACGTATATAGTAGATGAATTAACTGCCATTGCGACATCTTTAGTACCTCATTATTCAGGTGAACAAAGTATAATGGGTCACTCGATGGGGGGACATGGCGCATTAGTGATTGGTATGAAAAATGCTACCATATTCAAAGCGATTTCTGCCTTTTCACCTATTTCAAATCCTAGTGAAGTCCAATGGGGAATAAATGCGTTCTCAACTTATTTAGGTGAAGAAAAAGCTTCCTGGAAAGAATGGGATGCGTCAGAACTGGTCAAAGAATCTGGTATGCCGCCTATTCTCATTACGCAAGGAACGCAAGATGAGTTTTATCCAAAACAATTAGACGAAACAAATTTTTTAAAGAATGCAAGGGGAAACAATCAGGTAGTACATTACAAGAAAGCTGAAGGTTATGATCATAGTTATTTCTTTATTGCAACTTTTTTAGAGGAGCATTTCGCTTTCCATATGGAGTACTTAAGATAATTTCTTTTATATCCACATTGTAGCAGAATGTGGATATTCTCGATCATTTCCTTTTGTCGTGCATTGCAGGTAACTAAATAATATATAAGAAACATCTGAAGGGGTGAGCAAATTGGAGGCTATTTTTAAAATGGATTATAAAAAAATGTTAGTTAATGACCATGTGAAACCATACTTATTAAAAGCTCGTTATGGGATTGAAAAAGAAAGTAAACGAGTAGATTTATCCGGAAATTTAGCTAAAACGGATCATCCTAAAAGTATTTCTCAACAAGATGACCATCCGTATATTCAGCGGGATTTTTCAGAATTACAGGTGGAATTAATTACACCTGTTACTGATACTTTGAACGAACTTTTTGATTATTTAGCAGCAATCCATGATGTTGCTTATCGTTCTATGGGTGAGAATGAAATGCTATGGCCATTAAGCATGCCGCCACAGTTACCAGAGAAAGACGAAGATATTGTAATGGCGAAATTGAAAAGTGCTGAAAATGTTCGATATCGACAATCATTATCGAATTCTTATGGCCGTCGTAAACAAATGCTTTGCGGTGTTCATTTTAACTTCGAGTTTGGCGATGAGTTAATTCAAGCATTATTTAGCGCACAATCGGAAATTAAAGAGTATCAGCATTTTAAAACAGAGATTTATCTAAAAGCTACAAGAAACTATTTGCACTATCGATGGTTAGTCACTTATTTTTATGGAGCTTCTCCTAGAAGTGAAAAGAATTTCTTTGAAGAAAAATTATCGAATGAGGTAGTAAGAAGCATTAGAAGCAGTAAATATGGTTATACGAATTCGAAAAATGTTCAAGTGTCATATAGTAGTATACAGAATTATGTATCAGACCTTTCTTCGATGGTTAAAAGAGGGCTTCTATCAGCAGAAAGAGAATTTTATTCACCTGTCCGTTTAAGAGGAGGACATCATGTTTCAGAACTAGAGGATAATGGCATTAGATATATTGAATTGCGAAATATAGATTTAAATCCTTTTGAAACATACGGCATTAGCTATGAGCAAGCAGAATTTCTCCATCTTTTCTTAATTTATTTACTATGGAAAGATGAAGGGGAAAATAGTGATGAGTGGGTAAAAATAGGCGAATGTTACAATGATATAGTGGCTCTTGAGCATCCATTAGAGCATACACAATTTGAAAAAGAAGCAAAAAAAATGATTGATGAAATGGAACATTTAGCAACAATTTTAAATTTGACTATTTCAGATACGTTATTTGTTCATCTGAAAGAAATGCTAATGGATCCAAGTAAGACTTTAGCTGGAAGACTTTTTGAAGAAAGTGAAAAATGCAGTCAACGTCAATTGGCTACGTCGATTGCTAAAGAAAATTATAAAAAATCATGGGATAAGCCATATCAATTAGCAGGATTTACTGACATGGAGTTGTCTACTCAGATTTTTATGTTTGATGCGATTCAACAAGGAATCCAAGTAGAAATCTTGGATCGACAAGATCAATTTCTGAAGCTCAAATTAAAAGATCATGTTGAATATGTAAAAAATGGTAATATGACAAGCAAAGATAATTATGTATCCACTTTAATTATGGAAAATAAAACAGTAACAAAGAAAATTCTTCAACAACATGGATTTCGTGTGCCGAAGGGTAAGGAATTTCAGACAATTGAACAGGCTTTACGCAGCTATGATCACTTTTCCTCCAAACCTTTTGTTGTGAAGCCGAAAACAACCAACTATGGATTAGGAATATCAATCTTCAAAGAAGGCTCAAATTACGAAGATTATCAAAAAGCCATTATACTAGCATTTAAAGAAGACTCTTCCATATTAGTAGAAGAATTTCTGAAAGGAACAGAATATCGATTTTTTGTATTAAATGATCGAGTAAATGCTGTTTTACTAAGAGTTCCTGCGAATGTTAAAGGTGACGGTAAACATACAATCGAAGAGTTAGTCATGCAAAAGAATCGTAACCCGTTAAGAGGAAGAGACCACCGGACACCTTTAGAAATTATCCAGTTAGGTGAATTAGAGAATCTTATGCTTAAATCTCAAGGATATCAAGTCAATTCGATTCCTAAAACGGATGAAATCATCTTTCTGCGTGAAAATTCTAATATTAGTACAGGTGGAGACTCGATTAATGTGACGGATTTAATTCCTGATGATTATAAAAAAATAGCAGTTGATGCAGCAGCTGCATTAGGAGCCAAAATTTGTGGTATTGATTTGATTATTGAAAATGGTAATAAAAATGCTTATGGAATTATTGAAGCCAACTTTAACCCATCTATGTATATGCACATCTATCCATATAAAGGAGAGACTCGACGTTTAACTATGCATATCATACATTATTTATTTCCTGAACTATTGCTGAGTCAGTCAAATTAGGGGCACAAATATTTTAACCACGTCCTGAGTAAGGACGTGGTTTTAAATGCTGTGTATATAATGCTATACTATGCAAATGTTAAACGATTGAACGATTATGTGATAATTAATTTCGTTTTTCCTTATAGTTTATGGTTCGCAGATAAGACACTTTGTTTATTTGTAAACGGCTATGATAGATTAAAATTAGTAAAGAAAGAATAAACCAATATAAAAGGGTTTCATATTGCGCTGTGTGAGAGCAATCGAGTTGACCAAAGGTACGTGAGACTGAATGTCACTGCGTTTTACATCACTCTGATTTAGTGGTAAATACTTAAAATACAGTATGTACAGGGAAAAATAAGAATGTCCGGACATTCTTGTCCTTTTTATTTTTTTAAAAAATGAACTGTCTGGACTTTCTTGTCCTTTTTAGCTTTTGAAATTGTGAGTTTGTCTGTATTTTCTTGTCCAAAAAGTAGGGAATTATCTTACGTCTGGACTTTCTTGTCCAAAATGTCTGTAGTTTCTTGTCCGTATACAGTATACAATATATGACTGTTAGCGAAAGCTAGCAGTCCTTTTTCTCGTCGTAAAATAATTTTAGTTTACATAATATAAATTATAGGAAGTTAAGTTTCAATGAAAAGTATACTTATGATAGTGAGACAAAATTAAAATAAACTCAGATAATTGTTACATCATCTGAGTTTATTCATCTTATTTAGATAAAGCTTTCATATCTGCTACGATTGTTTCTACAGGTACATTTGTAGCGCCGTCATAATCCTTCACGACAACTCCGTCAGCATTTACTAAATAAAAGCTCGACATATGTACGACTTGATCAGAATTCGGATCATTTTTTACTAATGAATTAAAAGATTTTCGCGCAAATTGCTCAATATACTTTTGATCATAACCAGTTAGTAGCTGCCATTTGCTATCCTTAACAACTGAATATGTTTGTAAATAATTTTTTAAAATATCTGGCGTATCTACTTCAGGATCTACACTAAATGCTACTATTTGATAATTCTTCACACCTTCATCCTCTAATGACTTTTGCACATCCGTCATATTATATGTCATTGGTGGACAAATCGAATTACAATTTGTAAATATGAACATTGCTAGCCAAGGCTGTCCTTTTAAGCTATCAAGGCTTACTTGCTTATTATTTTGATTCGTAAATGAAAAATCTTCTACATCAATACTCATTTTAGGTTCGAATTTATAACTGCCGCAAGCTGCCAAAATTGTGGTTAATACTAGTAACCCAACTAGTATGATCCTTTTCTTCCCCATTAAAATGTACACTTCCCTCCAGTTTATCATCGTATTTTATTGTATAAATAATAGAATACAAATACAAGATAATGAACTTGAATCATTTCCTCCTTTATATCATCCACTCTTAATCTGTATATTTTTGGTATACATTGACCATTTCTATTTTTTATATACAGAAAATTTTCAAAAAAAATTCACAACATTTATTTACTAATTTTCTTATTTCCCAAGACGCTTAACACTTGTTATATAACAACGTTTTTTAGCTATTCCTTTATAACTGACATTTTATACAATATTAAGGAAAGCATTAAATTTCTCTTTCAAGTTCGAATTTTCTCCTACATTCAAAATTATTATCAATAAGCTATTATTAATATACTATTTTAATAACGAATTTCATTCTCTTTCTAACGGGAAATTTCTATTAAAACCTTATTATTTCTACATTATTTCGACTATCTAAATTTAACTAAAAATTTGAAAAACTAAAAATTTAGTATTGCATTATAAGAATCTACCTCATAAAATAAGTGAATATAACGGCGAGTAACAAAGAAATATGTCGTTTAAAACAGAAATATATAACTTTAGGGGGAATAATGATGGCTAACATTACTGAGAACAAAAACGTACAATCAGTTGACTATAATGCAATTGAAGCTATGGAATCGTTCAACATTTTCGTGAAAAAGAAAAACACCTTCCTTTTCTCGATTACAGCAGGGTTTTTATTTCTTTATATTTTACTGCCAATCCTTGCTTTTCAGCCTGTACTACAACAAAAAATTATTGGTAGTATAACGGGTGTTTGGATTTATTCAGCAGGACTTTTCATCATGACAATTGTTCTTTGTACAGTATATGTAAAAAAAGCGGCTTCATTCGATAAAGCTGCTGCTGCAGTTCTTGCAGAGTACCAAGCGAAAGGTGGAAAATAAATGAATTTAGTATCAGTTGGTTTCTTCTTAGGAATCGTAGGTTTAACATTAATCGTTACGTATATAGCAGCGAAACGGACTTCTTCTGCAAGCGATTTTTATACAGCAGGTGGTGGTCTGAAAGGCTGGCAAAATGGTTTTGCCATTGCAGGTGATTACCTATCAGCTGCTGCTTTTTTAGGGGTTTCAGGAGCTATTGCTTTAACTGGATTTGACGGTTTCTTCTTCTCAGTAGGATATGTCGTTGCAAATTTAGTTCTATTATATGTAATTGCGGAGCCAATGCGTAATTTAGGACGCTATACGTTGGCAGATATGTTAACAGCTCGCTTTAATGAAAAACGTATTCGTGGTGTTGCTGCAACTGGAACAATTATTATCGTTATTCTCTATATGATTGCGCAATTAGTCGGTGCTGGTGCACTTATTAAATTATTATTCGGAATTGAGTACTGGATTGCGGTGTTAATTGTAGGAGTAATGATGACAACATATGTATTGTTTGGTGGGATGACAGCTACTTCTTGGGTTCAAATTATTAAGGCTGGACTTTTATTATTTGGGACAGGTCTATTAGCAACACTTGTACTAATGAAATTTGATTTCTCTTTAGTGAAAATGTTTGATACGATTTCTGCCGATCATGGCGACAAATTTTTAGTCCCTGGTATGAAGTACTCAAGCTCAATTGACTCTGTATCAATGATGATGGCACTTGTATTAGGTACGTCTGGTTTACCTCATATTTTAATGCGCTTCTTTACTGTTAAAGATGCGAAAACTGCTCGTGCTTCTATATCTTGGACAACTTGGATTACGGCCATTTTCTTCTCGTTAACAATTTTCTTAGGCTTTGGTGCAATGCACTTTGTAGGTCTTGATAAAATCATTGCAGAAAGTAAGGCTGGTAATACTGCTGCACCACTATTAGCTGAATTCCTTGGTGGAGATGTATTAATGTCATTCATTTGTGCTGTCGCTTTTGCAACCATTTTAGCCGTAGTCTCTGGTTTAGTATTAACAGGTGCATCGGCAATTTCTCATGATATATATGGTGAGATTATGAAAGATGGTAAATTAACAGAGAAACAACAAGTTGTAGCTGCTCGTACTGGCTCTATTTCGATTGCCATCGTTTCTATTATTCTGGCATTGTTTGCTCAAAGTTTAAATGTGTCCTTCTTAGTATCATTTGCATTCTGTATTGGCGCCTCTGCTAACCTACCAGTTATTCTATACACAATATACTGGAAAAAGTTCAACTCAACTGGTGCAGTTACAGCAATGGTAACTGGTTTAGTTTCCTGCTTAATATTAGGCGCAATGGGTCCAAATGTTTGGAGTCCAATAGAAGGTGCTGCAATTTTTGTTGGAGAGCCATTAGTGCCACTAGCAGTCCCAGCAATTATTACCATTCCATTAGGCTTTATTGCTGGTTACTTAGGTTCCGTTCTTTCTGCTAGCAAAGTGTCTCAAGCAGAAGCAGATCGGATTTACAAAGAAATTCGTGTGAAAGCGAATACAGGTGTATCTGTTTCAGATATTTCTCATTAATAAATTTATATCGGAATGAAGCATCAATTATTAATAAAAAGACTCGACTTTGGTCGAGTCTTTTTAATTTTTACTATAAAAATTCAAACATTTTACTTATCGAACAATACTATTTATTTTCCAAATTAAAGAAAATATCCAATTTCCACTAGATAAATAGTGTTTATTTTTTCTGGAAAAAACGCATTTTTTCTCGGTTATTACAATCGTTTTTTTGTCAAGAAGCTAGTAATATCCATACGTTATTAATTTATCTGAATATTCCAAAACCCTTTAATTTCTAGGCTTTGTCTCATATTTTCTGTTTCAAGACTATTTTTACGGAAATTTTTTTTCCATAATTTTTCTGAAATGTATTGCAATTTTGTGAACTGTCTCATAAAATTAAGATGTGAATTCACTAAAGTAGCAAAATTCAGTATTTAAGCAGTAAAAATAAACACAAAATGGGGAATGTTTATGGCGAACAATCAAGCAAGCAAAAGCATTGTAATAGACTATGATGCTATTGCTAAACAAGAATCGTTTAAATCTCTTGTAAAAAGGAAGAATGCATTTCTTTGGTCAATCACTGTATTCTTCTTAGCAGCTTACCTGTTGCTTCCGATTCTTACATCTTACACAACAATCCTACACCAAAAAGCTTTTGGGGAAGTTACTTGGGTATGGATTTATGCAGCAGGATTATTCATTATGACATGGTGCTTATGTCACTTATATGTTGCGAAAGCAAATAGCTTTGACAAAGAAGCGAAAGCAATTATCGCTGAATATGAAAACGGGGGTGGCCGCCTATGAGCCCAATAGCAATATTTTTCTTCGTAGCAATCGTTGGTCTTACATTAATTATTACATGGTGGGCATCTAAACGTACTTCTTCTGCGACCGACTTTTACACTGCAGGCGGCGGTTTAACTGGCTGGCAAAATGGACTAGCTATCGCTGGTGACTACTTATCAGCAGCTTCTTTCTTAGGTATTGCTGGTGCCGTTGCATTATTTGGATTTGATGGATTCTTCTTCTCTATCGGTTATTTAGTAGCTTACTTAGTGGTTCTTTATATCGTAGCTGAGCCATTACGTAACCTTGGTAAATTCACACTAGCTGACATGATTACAGCACGTTTTAACAATTCTAAAGTTCGTGGTACAGCAGCTTTAAGTACAATTACAATTGTATTATTCTACATGATTGCACAACTTGTTGGTGCAGGCGCACTTATTCAATTACTTCTAGGAATCGACTATTGGGTTGCGGTATTAATCGTAGGTGTTATGATGACGACTTACGTTTTATTCGGCGGTATGACTGCAACTTCTTGGGTACAAATTATTAAAGCTTGTCTATTAATGTTAGGTACAGTTATTATTTCGTTCCTAGTATTAAAAGAGTTTGGTTTCAGTATTTCAACAATGTTCTCAGAAATGACGACTGCTACTGAAAGCGGTGCAGCATACTTAAATCCAGGACTTAAATATACAAATGGTCTTGATACAATCTCGATGTTAATCGCACTTGTATTAGGTACTGCGGGTCTTCCACATATTTTAATGCGTTTCTTCACAGTAAAAGACGCAAAAACAGCTCGTTCTTCAGTAATATGGGCAACTTGGATTGTAGGTATTTTCTACGTTTTAACAATCTTCTTAGGATTCGGTGCAGCTGCATTCGTTGGTAAAGAAGATATTATTGCTGCTAACGCGGCTGGTAACATGGCTGCTCCACTACTTGCAGAAGCACTTGGTGGCGATATTCTGTTCTCATTCGTTTGTGCGGTAGCATTCGCAACAATCTTAGCGGTAGTAGCAGGTCTTGTACTTTCTGGTGCATCTGCCCTATCACATGATATTTATGGTCAAATCATTAAAAAAGGTAAAATTACAGAAAAAGAGCAAGTATTTGCGGCTCGTATTGGTTCTATCACGATCTCTATCGTGTCAATCCTTCTTGCTCTTGGTGCTCAAACATTAAACGTTGCGTTCCTAGTATCGCTTGCATTCTGTATTGCAGGTTCTGCAAACTTACCAGTAATTATTTACACAATTTATTGGAAACGCTTTAATACTGCTGGTGCAGTGACAGCGATGTTAACAGGTTTAATTTCCGCTTTAGTACTTGTAGCAGTTTCTCCAAACATTTGGAATCCAGTTGAAGGCAAAGCTATTTTTGTTGGTGAACCGTTAATTATGTTAACAAACCCAGCACTTATCTCTGTGCCACTCGGTTTCCTTGGTGGATTCATCGGAACTTTATTATCTAAAGAAACTGATGACGCGAAATACCGTGAAGTTGATGTAAAAGCTAACACTGGTATTTCAGTACAAGACGTATCTCACTAATATTATGACTAAAAAACCTCGTAGGCCATTAGCTTACGGGGTTTTACTTTTGTCCCCTTTTTCGGTAATATATTGGTAATGTGAAATGGAGGGATTATCATGGCATTATCTAGAGCTAAAAAGAAACGTATGCATTTAAAACGTACACAAGGTAAGGATGTGGAGAAAAAACGTCAAACTTCCCCTTTTAGTACGCATGAGCGCGTGACAAAGACGAAGCGTGCAACATTAGAACATATTAGAACGAAACATAGGAAACAGCCACATGGAGACGATGACTCTCTCTAAATGTGGCTGTTTTGTATTATCACTATAAACTATAAAATTTCTTTGTATTTTCTGTTACAATTTTTGCCGCTTCCTGCGTTGTTAAGTCTTTAATCATTGCAATGACTTCAATTGTATTAGACATCATATAGGGCGATGTAAGCTTTTTATCAAAAGGCCCTTCAAAAGGCCACGGTCCATCCGTTTCCACCATCATCAGTTCTAATGGATATCTTTTAATCAATGCTTGGATTTCTGCTTCATAAACACAATCAGGTGTAATCGAAATAAAATAGCCATTATGTATCATACGCACAATCGCCTCTTCACTTCCCTTAAACCAATGAAAATGTGCTTTTGTCACACCATATCGTTCAAGTAAATCACATGCGATTAAAGCATCCTCATAGACAGCATGTAACACAATCGGTTTGTGAAACTCTTTTGCGAACTTAACAAACTGCTCTAATAAATCAATATAAGGTCTCTCATCGATCTCTTTTTCTTGTCTACGATAATAAGGTAACCCGACCTCTCCAACAGCAATCATGTCACTAGCATGAAGCTGTAACCAATCAAATAAAGCTTTTCTATCTCTGTCACTCGGCAAAGATTGTTCAGGATGAAAACCATATGCTGGCTTTACCTTTGCATAGGTTTTCGATAATTTCAGCGTTTTCTCACACGATTGCAAGTCCGTGCTCACTGCAATGACATATTGTGCTTCATCAAGCAGTAGAGGCACTTCTTCTTCCTTATACTGATCTAAATGGATATGTGCATCAATCAACATACGCATCGTCCTTTTCTTCTTTTAAGTAATGGAAAAGTTGTTGTTTTAATTGAGTAAATTGTACACAATGGCGAATTTCTTCAGAGCGTGGTCGTGCAAACGGAACAATGATTTCCTCCTTGATCGTAGCTGGACGTTTTGTTAATACGATTATCCGATCAGCTAAAAATAACGCTTCTTCAATACTATGTGTAACGAACAAAATAGATTTTTTATGTTCCTCCCAAATCGATAACAACCATGCTTGCATTTCTAGTCTTGTAAACTCGTCTAGAGCTGAGAACGGCTCATCTAGGCATAATATCGGTTTCTCACTGACGATTGCTCGCAGAAAGGATACACGCTGCTGCATGCCTCCCGATAAAGCATGGGGATATGCATTTTCAAAAGAAGCTAGGCCAACCTTTTCTAACCACTTTCTTGCAATCTCTATATTAGGTCGATGATGTAATTCTTCGACAATCGTGACATTTTCCAAAATTGTCCGCCAAGGTAATAAGCTAGGTTGCTGTGGCATGTAGCCGATGGTGCCTGGTTTTTGCTGAATGTTTTCTCCATTTAACAAAATAGCTCCTTGATTTAAGGGTGATATACCGCCTATTAATTGAAAAAGCGTACTTTTCCCACTACCTGAAGGACCAATGATCGCTACAAATTCGCCCTCCCTTACCGTAAAGGATAGGTTTTTCACTACTTCAAGCGCGCCAAAGGATTTAGAAATGTCTTGAATGTCCAGCATGTAATCCTCTCCCCTTTACAGTAATCTTTTCGACGAAACGTATAACACTAAATAACAATAAACTTAACAAAACTATCGCAAATATCGCTACAAATACACGATCCGTTCGAAACGATGATTGAGCAAGTGTCATATAAACACCAATCCCCTTTTTCGCACCAAGCCATTCCGCGATGACAGCCCCCATCACACTATATGTCGCTGCAATCTTAATACCTGAAAATATAGATGGATAGGCAAATGGCCATTCTAATTTCCAAAACGTTTGACGTTTTGTAGCACCAATCATCGCAAAATAATGCTTAAGCTCTGGTGACGTTTGACGAAAGCCATCCATTGCCGCAATAACGATTGGAAAAAAGCAAACGAGACAAATAATAATTAGCTTTGGTAACAGCCCAAAGCCAAACCAAATAATTAATAATGGCGCTAAAACGAGCACTGGCACATTTTGCGAAACTATTAAAATCGGATATAAGAATGCCCGCATTGTATTTGAGCGATGTAATAACACCGCAACACTCAAGCCACAAAGCACACCAATAGCAAGACCTATCACAGCAAGCTGTATAGTAGCGAAAACATGGGGAAGAAACGTTTGGTAAGAGTGCATACCCTCCATAACAATGGCACTCGGCGCTGGCAATAGCCAATGTGGGATTTCAGCAAAACGAATAATGACTTCCCAGATGACTAATAAGAAGGCGATAAAAATAATCGACCTTCCTTTCGTTACTACTTGTTTCATCCTCGATATTTCTCCGTCAACGTCCCCATTGTAATGCCAGTTGGCTGATATAAAATTTTTACTTGTGTAATTACATTAATAGCACCTAAGTCAATCATTTTTTGATTCATCTGTTCAATAATTTGGAGTAAGGTAGACAGTTCGCCCTCCATAGTCGTTTCTAGTGGCTGCACCTCATAGCGCACACCTGCAGCATCGATAATTGCAATTGCCGCATCCACGAAAGGGATGACATCCTCATATTTTTCTGTTTTCGGTATAATTTGTACACTGATTAATGAATTAGCCATTAGTTTGCTCCTTTCGTTGGTAAGAAATCATTTGTAAATGCTTGCTCTGCATCAAATTTTCCTTCTAAGACGTTGTTTTTCGTCATCCATTCCGCATAGTTTTCCCAAACTGCTAATTTTTGTTCGCCCCATTGCGCTGCATCATCTTGATATTTATTTGCTAGCCATTCTTGACTTTTATGCACAAGTGCTTTATCTAAGTCAGGTACCGCTTCAAGTAAAATATCAGCCGCTTCACTAGAATGCTCAATGGCATACTCATAGCCTTTTGTCGTTGCAGCTACAAATGCCTTTACCACATCAGGATTATCCTTAATCATCTTTTCATTCGTAGCTAAAACAGGTGTATAATAATCAAGTTGCTCACTATAGTCTGTTAAATACTGCATGTTTAATGTTTCCCCACGTAGCTCCGCCTCAATCCCTGTCCACGCATAATAGATCCAGGCAAAATCAATATCCTTTTGCATCATGGTGAAAAAGTCTAAATCTCCTGCATTAACAATATCTAATTTTTTGATTTCCGCCTGTTCTTTTTGCATAAGTGATTGTAAAACAGCTTGTTCTATTGGGCTTCCCCAGCCACCATACGTTTTTCCTTCATAGTCCTTAGGAGATGTAATGCCCTTTGAAGCAATCGAAGCAAAGCCAGATGTATTATGCTGAATAATTGCAGCAATTGATACAAGTGGTACACCCTGTACACGTGCTTGTGTAATACCTTCCTGATAGCTTACGCCAAACTGTGCTTTGCCTGATGCAACTAGCTGATCAGCACCAGCATCACCAGGTAAAATAATGTCCACGTCTAAGCCTTGCTCCTCAAAGTAGCCCAGCTTTTTCGCCACATACAGTCCTGTATGATTTGTATTAGGTGTCCAGTCTAGTACAACGGATACCTTTTTTAATGAGTTTGTTTCTTCTTTGTCCTCTTTTTCGCTACAACCAACTAATGTTACTAATGCAGCAATAAGAACGAAAAACCACTTTTTCATGCTGTGTCCTCCAAGTCTAGTAGTTTGAAAGTGTTCATGATTGAATGTTTACACCAGAAAAAAAGGTATTCTAAGGCCATTTGCAGTGCTTATGATTGATTACTCCTAGTTGTAGGTGGAATAATGAATCCTAAACAAAAAACGCCTGGGAGTTATCCCAGACGTTTGCAAACGGTATCAAAAAATAGTAAATGATTATTTTTGAATAGATGTTCCCTACGCTGGTACGAGCCAAATCAGGTTCAAAGGGTCAGCATCTAAACGGACGCAATCTCAGCTGGCAACTTCCAGCCCCCCTACATTCTTAACTTATGAACTTTTCGTTGATTATTATACCCATATGTATCGTAAAATGACAAGCTAGTAATTTTCGTAATTGAAAAAAATGAGCTTTTACTGGACTATACTAGTAATCTGCGACATGACTTTTGCAAATAGAAAAGGTTTTATGCATGGAGTTTGAAGTAGCAGGCTATGCAGTATAATATTTTGGGACAAATATCACTTCCGAAAAAACAATCGAAAAATGTGTAAACAAAAGCACCCGAATCCATGTACTCTCCCCCAATTTTTATATGATTTATGCATTTACCACGTTAAACATAAAGTTGATCTCAAATACAATTTTGGGAAGCTTTCAATTTTCTGGAGTTGCCATTACAAAAAGTTTGAATGTTGCGCATAACTTATGGTAACTTGAGTACCTTTTTCGTTAGATTGGATTGTACTCTGTAGTTCAAGCATTCGGCAAATATCTTCGATGATTCTTAGGCCAGTGCCCTTTTCCTCCACATTAAACCCAACCCCATTATCTTTAAATATAATTAAGTTTTTTTGCAAAGTGATTTCCAATGTATCGCATGCTGCATGACGCAAAATATTTTGGAAGATATTATCAAATAATCTGTGCAACCAAATTTCATTACTCTTCCAAAGGAATTTCGTTGTGGAATCGTTTAACACAATCGAGATTTGATTGACTTTATATAAAAAATTCCACTTTAAAATGATGGTATTGATAAGTTTTGGAACGTCTACTTTTTCCATGATGATATAGGAATTATCAACACGAGATAAGCGCTCAAAGTCATATTCATTGGATAATTTTGAAATATAGTTTATTTGTTCGTTTAGAGAATTGAAAATATCCTGATGTTGTGAAAAATCATTTTCGATTGTGTAAAGTTGTAAGCGCATAGCTGTCAAAGGCGTATTAATATCATGGCGCAACTGCGTTAAAAGTTCTAGTTTCATTTGCTCTTGTTGCATTATTTCAATTTCCTTCGATATCGTCCTGTCAATGAGAAGGTTTACTGCATTGGTTAAATCCCCTAATTCATCATTTCTAGAGTAAGAGATCTTTTGAAGTCTCTTCTTGTCATTACTCGCCAACTCCATAATGGTTTGCTTTAATTCATTTATTCGTTTAATTAATGAATTAATGGATTTGGAAAATAATAATGCCAAAATAAAAAAGCTGACGATAAATAAACCTAGCATTATTGGATAGGCTTTTGACTCGAAAAACTGGGTTTCTGTATCATTTGAAAAATAATTATATATGACGGTTACGATTACATTAATCACTACAATAGAAAAAGGAACACTGAATATAACCGATAATAGCAATAGTTGATATTTCTTTTTTAGTTTCATTGTTTGACACGGGTATTCATACGATACCCTTCTCCATATACATTTTGAATAATCACACCATCTGTATCGGCAATCTTGTTGCGGAGCTTTTTAATATACACATTAATTAAATTGGGATTACGATCTTCTAGCTGCCAAAGGTAATCAATAAATTGTTCTTTAGATAAAATAAAATCTGCGTTTTCATAGAGGTAAAAGAATAATTTCTTTTCAATGGCTGTAAATTCGACTTCTTTATTATTTTGATTATTAACAACACGCTTATGAGTAACATCTATGGATAAATGCTGTATTTGTTTGTGAATTCCGTAAGAAGCAGCTAATCTATTTTTTATTCGTATTAATAATTCCCTCGGATCAAATGGCTTCACCATGTAATCTTCTCCAATTTCAAGCCCTCTTAATTTACTATCAATATCACTTCTAGCCGTTAAAAATAGGATAGGAATATTATGCCCTAACTGATTAATTCGCATGGAAATCTGATACCCGTCCTCGCCTGGTAGCATAATATCCATAATAACAATGTCTACTTGCTTAATAACGGTATATAAAGAAGCACCATTTTTTAACCAGATTACTTTATAACCTTCTTTTTGAAGTATATTCTCCAATAAACTTCCAATCATTTCATCATCTTCTACAAGTAAAATTGAAAACAACATTTTCGTATATTCCTCACTTTTTTCCAACCTTCTCTTGCAAGAACTTTTGCGTTTCTTCATAGATTTCAGTTGGATAGTACAAGTAAATACTATGCTTGCTTTTTATTTGAATAACATTTGAAACGTCTAACTTCTTTGCAAAATCCTGATAGTCTTTTAGTGATGCTTTCGCCGCTTCAGAATTTTTATCAAGGTAAGCATCAATAAATAAAATAGGTGTTGTTTTTGGAATAGGTAATGCGGTCGACTTTTTGCTATTAGTTACGGAATGTAGCATTTCCTGTTCCATATCATTGTTGATTCCCTGTTTATTTGAAATCGCCTTAAATATACTTTTTTCTTTTGAAGTCAGAAAATCTTTCTCTAAGACGGCTTCGTTATAGGCTAAAGACGGAAACAATCTTTGGAATCCTAATGCACTTAATATAGTTCCTGCCTTCATAAAAGCCTTTTCTACGAAACCTACAGGATGTTTTATATATTGAGAAGGTAAACCGATATCTAACGCTACAATCACTTTCACTTCTTTCGGATATTTCTGCGCCCAATAGATAGCTTCGATTCCTGAAATAGAGTGTGGTACTAATATATAAGGGGGCTTATTGCCGCTTTTAATTAGTGCTTCCCTCGTTTGTTCAACTATTACATCGATATCTCGATCGTCGTTAAATACATCACTATACCCATATCCTGCTCTTTCCACAACGGCAATTTTATTTTCCTTTGAGAAATGGCGATACAAGCTTTTTAATTCATACATAGGTGCTGCTACTGCTGAGCCAGCCATAAATACAAATGTCTCTCCGTCTTGACCTTCAGAATAAATATTTATCTTCTTCCCGTTAAAATCGATTAGTTTACCTGTATTATTCTCTAATAACGATGTCTCTTTATTCTCTTTGAACTTATGGAAGCTAAATACAGAGCCGATAAGCACAATCAATATTGTGAAGAAGCTTATCAAAAACCACTTTATCATTTTTTTCATTTTCTACTTACCCCTTTCAATTATTAATACAAGGTTAAAGTAGAAAAATATAATTCTTATAAACTTTTGATAATTTTTTAGAAGTTAACAGCCACTGTACTAAAGTTTGTACACACATTAAAAAGTCACGAATGCTTTTAAATTAATGATTCGTGACTTTCCTAGGAGCACTCTATAACTGTTCGTTTAAATATATTTCTTCCCTTCCTCTACTTAACTTTAACATAAGTATCCAATTTTAGATTTATGTTTTTATTCAATTAATTTGACCGATTGAATAAAAAAGCGAGCAAATTAATTGTGCCTTATTTAACTGCAACACTTATTGAAAATACAGCCCAAATCAAATAAAACCCACGCTCTTTGAATGAACGTGGGCAAAGTAATTTGTTATTCCTCTTTTTTCTTTTTAACAACATGTGAAATGGCACCATCTGTCGCGATATCGACTTTAAAGGAACCATTTGAATGACGGTCAGCGCGCGTTAACCCTTTGACATCAATGATTTCTTGCACGCCCTTATCCGTTTCAACAACAACTTGCTCCTCATCACTAGCCTTGACAACCGCAACAATTCGATGTGGATTTGCTTTTAATTCTGTTAACACTTTTAAACCACGTTTTGCGCGACTCGCGATATCGACTTCGGCGACATTCATCTTCTTCACCGCGCCACGCTGTGTAACAATGACAACATACTCTGTGTCAGATGGTTTTAATATAGTAACACCAACTAATGCTTCCCCATCTTTCAATGTAATTCCCTTCACACCACCAGTTTTAACACCAGTAACAGGGAGCTCCTCAATTGGGAAGCGGATAGCATATGCAGTATCTGTTATTAATAACAATTCGGCATCGTCTGAAACAATATCCGCCAGTATCATTTCATCACCCGATTTCACATTCATCGTTTTAATCGGCTTCGAATATCGTGTAACTGCATAATCAGCTAATAGTGAACGTTTAATCTGTCCTTCTTTTGTAGCCGTTAATATATATGTGTTTGGCTGCTCAAACGTATCAAAACCATAAACGGCAATAATGGTTTCGTCTTCGCCAGTTGGCACAATACTTGAAATATGCTGCCCAAGATCCTTCCAACGAATATCGGGCAATTCATGCACAGGCTGATAAATATAATTTCCACGATTTGTGAACAGCAATACATGATGCTGTGTATTTAACGTTGCCTCATACAATAAATAATCCGAATCCTTCATGGCAAAATCTTGCCCATTGGATGCTGCGTGAGAACGTGTAGATGTTCGCTTAATATAGCCATCTTTTGTCACTGTGACAACCACTTCTTCACTTGGAACTAGCACATCTAACGTAATTTTAATTTCTTCAATTTCTTGCTCAATTTTCGAACGACGTGGCTCAGAAAAACGTTTTTTAATATCGAGCAATTCTTGTTTAATGACACGAACAAGCTTCGCCTCACTGTGTAAAATACCTTCTAGCTTTGCAATTAATGCATTTAATTCATCTTGTTCATGACGAAGCTCTGTAATATCGGTATTTGTTAAACGGTATAATTGTAAGCTTACGATCGCTTCAGATTGAACTTCGGTAAAGTCATACTTCACCTGTAAATTTGTTTTCGCATCACGCTTATCATTCGATGATCGGATCGTCGCAATCACTTCATCTAAAATAGAAAGTGCTTTTATCAAACCATCAACAATATGTGAACGGTCTTTCGCCTTTTGCAAATCATAAATCGAGCGGTTTGTCACCACTTCCTTTTGATGGGCTATGTACGCATCAAGTAGCAGTGGTAAAGTCATCATCGTTGGACGACGATTATGGATAGCAATCATATTAAAATTGTAGGCTACTTGCAAGTCAGTAGTTTTAAATAAGTAATTTAAAATTCCTTGTCCTGGCACATCTTTTTTTAGCTCAACTACCACGCGTAATCCTGTACGATCAGATTCATCACGGATTTCAGCAATGCCTTCCAATCGTTTATCTACACGTTGTTCATCAATTTTCTTAACAAGATTTGCCTTATTAACATCATACGGTAATTCCGTAATAACGATTTGTTCTTTCCCGCCTTTTAACGGTTCAATGGTTGCTTGTGCACGGACAATAATTTTGCCACGCCCTGTTTCATAAGCTTTTTTAATGCCATCTACCCCTTGGATAATACCTCCTGTTGGGAAGTCAGGACCTTTAATAACCGTCATAAGCTCATCTACAGTTGAATTTGGTTGCTCTAAACGCATTAAAACCGCATCTAACACCTCATTAAGCGCGTGAGGGGGAATATCCGTTGCATACCCAGCAGAAATCCCTGTTGAGCCATTTACAAGCAAATTTGGGAAGCGAGACGGTAATACAGTTGGCTCCATATCCTGATCATCAAAGTTCGGTACAAACTCTACCGTTTTTTTCCCAATATCACGTAACATCTCAGCAGCAATTGCTGACAATCTTGCTTCTGTATAACGCATCGCAGCAGGTGGGTCACCATCAACAGAGCCGTTGTTACCATGCATTTCAATTAACATATGGCGAGCCTTCCAATCCTGACTCATGCGCACCATTGCTTCATATACTGAACTATCACCATGTGGATGGTAGTTACCGATAACATTCCCGACCGTTTTTGCTGACTTACGGAAAGGTTTATCATTGGTATTCCCTTCCGTATACATTGCAAATAAAATACGGCGCTGTACAGGTTTAAGACCGTCACGTGCATCTGGCAACGCTCGGTCTTGAATTATATATTTACTATAGCGACCAAAACGGTCACCCATTACTTCTTCTAAAGGTAAATCTTGAAACTTTTCCGTACTACTCATGCTTGGTCCTCCTCTTGTTGGATGAATTCATTATCTAAAATATTTGAATCATCCTCCATACCGAAGTTTACATTTGCTTCGATCCATTTACGGCGTGGTTCTACCTTATCGCCCATTAACGTCGTTACACGACGCTCTGCACGTGCTCCATCTTCAATTGTTACACGGATTAACGTACGTGTGTCAGGGTTCATCGTTGTATCCCACAGCTGGTCAGCATTCATCTCACCAAGACCTTTATAGCGTTGCAGCATATAGCCTTTTCCGACCTTTTTAATGGCACTTTGTAAATCGTTTTCGGTCCAAGCATACTCAATAACTTCTTTTTTACCAGTACCTCTGGATACTTTATAAAGCGGTGGTAATGCGATAAATACTTTACCTGCCTCAATTAATGGGCGCATATAACGGTAGAAGAACGTTAATAGTAGCACTTGAATATGTGCACCATCTGTATCCGCATCGGTCATAATGACAACTTTATCGTAAGCCGAATCTTCGACTGAGAAATCGGCTCCTACACCCGCACCAATAGCATGTATAATCGTTGAAATCTCCTCGTTTTTCATAATATCTTGGAGCTTCGCTTTTTCTGTATTGATGACTTTACCTCGTAACGGTAAAATCGCTTGGAATGTACGATCTCGCCCTTGTTTTGCTGAACCACCCGCAGAGTCACCTTCGACCAGATATAGTTCATTTTTTGCAGCATTACGAGATTGCGCAGGTGTTAGCTTTCCTGAAAGAATCGTACTACCTTTTTTGTTTTTCTTGCCGTTACGAGCATCCTCTCGCGCTTTACGCGCCGCTTCACGAACTTGTTGTGCACGAATCGCTTTTCGAACAAGGGAAGCTGATAGCTCAGCGTTCTCTTCTAATACATATAAAATCTGCTCAGAAACAACGCTATCGACCGCAGAACGAGCCTCACTCGTACCAAGCTTACCTTTCGTTTGACCTTCAAATTGTAATAAATGCTCAGGAATTCGAACAGAAATAATTGCCGCTAAACCTTCACGTATATCTGTCCCTTCCAAGTTTTTATCTTTATCTTTCAAAAGACCAATCTTACGTGCATATTCGTTGAACACTCGCGTTAAGGCAGATTTTGCTCCTGTTTCATGTGTGCCACCATCACGTGTACGGACGTTGTTAACAAACGATAAAATCGTCTCTGAATAGCCATCGTTAAATTGGAAGGCAAATTCAACCTCGATATCATCTTGTTCACCTTCTACATATTTTACAGGGTGAAGAACATCTTTTTCCTCATTCAAATACGCAACGAAAGCTTCAATGCCGTTTTCATAAAAGAAAACATCACCTTTGCCTTCCTCGCGTTGATCGATTAACTCAATTTTTAATCCTTTTAATAAAAATGCAGATTCACGTAAACGTTCTGCAAGCGTATCATAATTGAATTTCGTAACTGAAAAAATCGTGTCATCTGGTAGGAAATGCACAAGTGTTCCTGTTTGTTTTGTCTGACCAATTTCTTCAAGCGTTGTTACAGGGTGTCCGCCATTTTCAAAACGTTGTTTATACTTTTTACCATCACGATGAATTGTTACTTCTAAAAACGTCGATAAAGCATTAACAACTGAAGAACCGACACCGTGTAAGCCACCACTTGTTTTATAGCCGCCTTGTCCAAATTTACCTCCTGCATGTAATACAGTGAAAATAATTTCAGGGGTAGGCTTACCCATTTTATGCATACCTGTTGGCATACCTCGTCCAAAATCTCGAACGCTTAAGCTCTGATCTTTATGAATCGTGACAATGATATGAGAACCAAAGCCAGCTAGTGCTTCATCCACCGCATTATCTACGATTTCATATACAAGGTGATGAAGTCCTCTGCCGTCTGTGGAACCGATATACATGCCGGGTCGCTTTCGAACCGCTTCTAATCCTTCTAATACTTGAATGGCGTCATCATTATAGACGCTTGGTGACTGTTTATTCGCCAAAAGATTCCCCTCCAAAAAACAAACGCATGTTCTGATTACGTTCTCATCCTAATAATAATAGCATTTCCTGTCAATAGCTAGTGACAGTTATATATATTTTTTTGTTTACGCTATGGCGTCTTGCCTTCTATGAATTTTGTTAAACGATCAGTGTAAGTCCGTTTTCGGATATAAATAACTACCACTACCTAAAGTTTACGGCACTAACCACTCTACAAAATCCACAACAGCGTCATAGGTGCTATCTTCATTCAGTCAGCAATAAACGCCAACTTAATGTCTTACACTCAGCTTTCCAAAAAAAGGATTGCTAGGCGTTATCTGTTGAATGATGATTTTTTATAGCTTCACATAGAAATTAAAGATAGACTTCTATTCTACCAAAGGAATGTGTGATTGACAAAATTGCCATTTTACCTATATTTTAAGAAAGAGCTTAGGTATTGTAACGATAATAGTGTCGAACAACCTAACATAAGCTATTATAAGCTTGTGACTTTTGAAATCATGGTAATTAGTTTCCTTTTGTATTGAATTCAAGGCTCATGATGAAATCTCCTTCATATCATTGTAGATTAAAAAGAAAAAGTGTAAAATACTTGTTACAAACTATTAGTACCAAGTGTTATTATTTGGATGAAAGGAGTCCATCTATGTTAAACGGACTTATTATTTTATGTGCCTATCTCATCGGCTCTATACCTTCAGGGTTATGGATTGGCAAAATATTTTACAAAACAGATATTCGCGAGCATGGTAGTGGCAATTTGGGAGCTACCAATACTTTCCGTATATTAGGAAAAAAAGCAGGTTTAGTTGTAACAATCATGGATATTTTAAAGGGAACTGCTGCTGTGTTATTAGTGACACTACCAATCTTCTCTGATGTCACAATCCATGGATTGATTTTAGGTCTTGTTGCAGTTATTGGTCATATGTTCCCTATTTTTGCAAGTTTCCGTGGCGGAAAAGCTGTTGCCACATCAGCTGGCGTCCTACTAGGCTATTCTTGGCCACTATTCATTTTACTATTCATTGCATTTATCGTAACGTTAAAGCTTACGAAAATTGTTAGCCTAACATCGATGATTGCAGCACTTGTAGCTTTAATTTATTCGATTATTTATTATTTTGTGACAGGCGATTTTGCATTGGTGATATTAGTAGCATTTTTATTTATCTTTATTGTTTATCGTCACCGAGCTAATATTACGCGCATTAAAAATGGTACTGAACCAAAAGTAAAATGGCTTTAACTTGAAAGGAGTTCGCACATGAATATCGCACTGACAGATGAAGCTCTTCAATGGTTTAAAAATGAAATGGAAGTCGTAACAGGCGATACCATTCGCTTTTATGCAAGATATGGTGGTTCAAGCCCATTTCATGAAGGATTTTCTCTTGGAATGACTCGCGAAGAACCTCTTGAAATAGGTGTTCAAACAGTAATTGATGGTGTAATCTACTATATCGATGAGAAAGATTTATGGTTTTTTAACGATTATAACTTACACATTGACGTTGACAAACAGCTTTACGAATTAAAATATGACTATTTAAAATAGAACAGTGATTCCTTTCATTTAACTGAAAGGAATTACTGTTTTTCATTTTGTGTAGTAAACAATCTTTAGTTTGTACGAATTGGTTTAGCTCTTCGTAAAATTGACCATCCTCTAACTAGTCAATCTATGAGGAGGAATCATAATGCCCGTTTCAGAAAACAACAATACCTCCCAACAGCAAAACCCCACAACGAATTTACTGCACACTTCTCTTTCAGAAAACATTTATACGATTAAAGAAGCGCTCGGAAATAGTAACGATGTAATTATTCGCGAAGTGATACTTGAAAAATTAGATAATCAATCAATTGCGCTCATTCACATTGATGGTCTATCTGATAAAACGGTGATTACAGATTTTATATTAGAAAATTTAATGCTTGAAATCGACACTGATCCTGAAAACAAAATAGACAACAACATCGACTATATAAAAAAACAATGCTTGGCAGTTGGTGATGTCAAGGTTGTTTTGGATTTTACCGCATTTTATTCCTCCATACTAAATGGCGAAACAGTCATTATGTTAGAGGGACAGTCGGTTGCAATTACGACAGACACTAAAAGTGCAAAAGATAGGGCCATCACAGAGCCACAAACAGAATCCGTGATTAGAGGTCCACGAGAATCATTTACTGAAACATTGCGTACGAATACGGCTCTTATCCGTCGTAAAATTAAAAGCCCTGACCTTTGGATAAAATCCCGAATTATTGGTGATGTAACACAAACAGACGTAGCCATTATGTATATAAACGGGATAGCCAACGATAAGGTTGTCCAAGAGGTGTTAGACCGTTTAGATAATATTGTCATTGATGGCGTATTAGAAACTGGTTATTTGGAGGATTTTATTCAGGACTCTAAATTCTCGTTGTTCCCGATGGTTTACAATACGGAGCGCCCAGATGTGATTGCAGCAGAGTTGTTAGAGGGTAAAGTTGCCATACTTGTGGATGGCACGCCCCTTGTACTTACCGTCCCTGTAGTATTTACGTCCTTTTTACAAGCAGCAGAAGATTATTATCAAAATTGGATTATAAGCTCGCTCATCCGACTTTTACGTTTTTTCGGTATTACTCTTGCATTAGTTATGCCTTCCCTTTATGTAGCCATTACAACCTTTCATCAAGAAATGCTACCTACAGGCATGCTTATAAGCATTGCTTCACAAAGAGAAGGCGTTCCCTTCCCCGCTGTAGTTGAAGCATTAATTATGGAAATTGCTTTTGAAATATTGCGTGAAGCAGGTCTACGAATGCCAAGGACAATTGGTCCAGCCGTCTCCATTGTAGGGACCTTAGTAATTGGTCAAGCGGCTGTAGAAGCAGGTATCGTTTCCGCTGTGATGGTCATTATCGTTGCATTAACGGCTATTTGTAGCTTTCTGTTTCCTTCTTATGGCTTATCAAACACGATTCGTGTCTTACGCTTCCCATTAATGATTTTAGCTGCGATGTTTGGTTTATTTGGCGTTATGTTTGGGGTTATGATGATTATTCTACACTTATGTAGTTTACGCTCTTTTGGTATTCCTTATATGAGTCCATTTGGGCCAATGATTATCAAAGATCAAAAAGATGCGATGGTCCTGTTCCCACGTAGAAATTTACTTACGAGACCAAGGCTCCTCAGTCAAAAAAATGATGTTAGAGAACAACAATATCAAGAGGTTAAAAAAAGAACATAAACATAAACATTAATGTGTAAACGAGGAATACACCATGTCAAAAATAAAGATGATTTTGTTATTGCTAATCCTCACTTTATTATTAAGTGGCTGCTGGAGTAAACGGGAGTTAAATGAGTTAGCAATTGTCGTTGCTCTTGGCATAGATAAAATAGACGATGAATATGAAATTTCTATTCAAGTCGTTGATCCGAGTGAAATATCTTCTAAACAACCATCTAGTGGAAGATCACCTGTAGTAACCTATCATGCTAAAGGAAAAAGTGTATTTGAAGCAATTAGAAGAATGACGACCTTAACACCAAGGAAACCATATTTTTCTCATCTACAAATTGTCGTTATTGGACAAAAATTAGCTGAAGAAGGTTTAAATGAGCCTTTAGATTTTATTGCTAGAGATCATGAATTTCGAAACGATTTTGATGTCGTTATGTCTTATCAAACAACAGCCAAAGAAGTACTCAACGTTTTAACCCCGATTGAAAAGATGCCAGCCAATAAACTATTAAATTCAATTAAGGTTTCTGAAAAATCTTGGGGGTCAACATTAACAGTTAATACAGACGAATTACTTAATACGCTTAGTAGTAAAGAAAAAAGTGCTGTTTTATCCGCTGTTGAAATAGAGGGAGATCCAAAATTAGGAATAGATCAAACGAATGTAGAAAGAATTAAAACACCTGTCATTTTAAAATATTCTGGCATAGCTGTTTTTAAAGAAGATAAATTGTTAGGACTCCTATCAGAAGAAGAAAGCATTTACTTCAATTTCCTTAACAATAAAATTGAAAGTACGGTAGTTGTACTTGCATGCCCTGACAAGGGAGACTTAACGACAGAGATTACACAATCGAAAGCAAAAATTAAAGGGATTTTCGAAAAGGGTACTCCTAAAATTTCCATCAAAATAAATGTCACGCAAAATATAGGTGAAGTGAATTGTGCCATTAATTTAACCCAAAATAAAACCATTGAATATATAGATAAGTTGACAGAAGATCAAATAAAAGAACAAACAGAAAAAACACTAAATATTATTCAAAAAAGTTATAAGCTTGATATTTTAGGCTTTGGCGAAGCACTCCGTCGCGAAAATCCGAAAAAGTGGAAAGAAATGCAAAAAGAATGGTCTACCATTTATCCAGAGATTACAGTCGACATTGATGTAACTGTCAATACTCAAGGATTAGGAACAATCCAAAATTCATTATTGTACAAATCAAAGGAGTAATCGTCGATGTTTTCAACATTTATTATCTTGCTTGCGTCAGTGGCTATTGCCTATATTGTTATTCCTCCTTTGAATAAAAAAGGCGAAAAAAAAACGATACTCGTTTTTTCAATTATCTTAAGTATAGGAGCAATAATAAACATCGCCATTGGCATAAAAAAGAATATTCCGAGCCCATTAGATTTTATAACCTATATTTTCACACCACTTAGGGAGTTTTTGCTTTCGCTTATATAATAATAAATGAAAAGAAAGGGTAGTGTACGATGGAAAAACAAATAATTAGCTCGCAACAATTTACAGTCATTACCCTTCTTTATTCAATTGGTACAGCCATATTAATTGTGCCAGCAAGCATTACAAAGGCGCTTCATCAGGATGCGTGGATTGGTGCGACAATTGGTGTACTGTTAAGCTTATTATTAGTAAAGCTCTATATAACTTTAGCAAATCAAACTCCTAGCAATTCGTTCGTCGAGGCAAATGGCAAAATATTAGGCAAGTTTCTCGGTCCTTTGGCATCACTAGGTTTTTTATCTTTAACCTTTCTGTCAGCTGGTGAATTGTTATATTTCATTGGTAATTTTATGCAAACAGAAGTGATGCCTGAAACGCCTACTATATCCTTTATTGTTTTATTCACCATTATTATCGTTTTTGCTTCGTATTTAGGCATCGAGACTTTTGCCCGCTCAGCAGAAATACTATTTGCAATTTTTTCAGTAATATTTATTGTCTTTATTATTTGTATTTCACCTCAAATAAATATCCAAAATATACAACCTATTTTAGAAACAAAAACAAAGCCATTACTAATCAGTACACTATCATTTATGAGTATTTTTTCATTTCCGTTCGTTGTGTTGCTTATGTTCTTCCCTACAGGAGTCAATGTACAAAAAGCAGCTCAAAAAGGGTTTTATTTAGGGACGATAATTGGCGGAATCGTATTAATCATTATTATTTCCCTATCAACACTAGTTCTTGGTTCAACGAATACTGCTGCTAAAACATTTCCAAGCTATGCTTTAGCTCAAAGAATTTCAATAGGCAATTTTTTTCAGCGCGTAGAAATAATTATGGCAGTTATGTGGATTATTTCAATTTATATTCGTACCTTTATTTATTTTTACGCCACGGTTATTGGCTTAGGACAAATACTTAAAGTGAAAGATCCTCGCCCCTTTATTTTACCATTAGGGATGTGCATGGTTGCAATGGCACAACTTGCTCATCCAAATATTGTCCATTCGAATAATTATAATCAGAAGATATGGCCTCTATTTTCAGGGCTAATAACTGTTTTACTTCCATTGCTTTTACTAGTAGTTGCAAAATTGCGTAAAATAAAAAAGAATGAGGATAATCAACAACGTGATAACACGCAACAGGATACAAACGCTCAACAAAATTCCAACAATCAGCAAAGTGCTAGTATTTTAAAGGATTCTATCGATACCCAAAGCGACAAAACTAAACAAAAATCTAAAGAACAGCAAGATACTAACACGCAACAAGATTCTAAAAATAAACCAAATACTACTGAATCGTAAAAAGTTTAAACAAACCCCCATTTCTCACTGTTTATTTGAGAAATGGGGGTTCTTATCGCTGTAAAACGCAATGGCAATAGTCCCATATTAAATATGGTATTCAATCTCATCAACAAAATCCCATTCGTACGGTGTTTCCTGATAAACATAATAGTTAAGCCAATTTGAAAATAGTAAATGCGTATGTGCTCGCCATGTATTAATCGGCTCATTAGAAGGATTATTATTCGGGAAATAGTTAACAGGAATCGCAATATCAATTCCTTTTTCAACATCACGGTAATATTCATCAGCTAATGTTGTCGCGTCGTATTCTAAGTGACCTGTAATCATTATGTTCTTATTATCCTTTGACTGCACGATAAAGACGCCAGCATCTTCTGAATAGGACAGTAAGCGTAAATCTGGGTGCTTACGTACTTCATCAATGGAAACCGATGTATAGCGTGAATGTGGTGCTGTAAATAAGTCACTAAAGCCGCGCACTAAATCGACCGTTAAATCGGTAATGACATGTGAATAGACGCCAGAACATTTTTCTGGTAGCTCAAATTTACCGATACCGTAATGGTGATATAGTGCAGCTTGTGCACCCCAACATATATGCATTACGGACGTAACATTTTTCACAGACCAATCCATTATTTCTGAAATTTCTTCCCAATAATTCACTTCTTCAAATGCCATTTTTTCAACAGGCGCACCCGTAATAATCATACCGTCAAAGCGGCGATGGCGAATTTCTTTAAACGTCGAGTAAAATAGCTGTAAATGTGATTTACTCACGTTTTTAGACTCATGTGTTGCTGTATTTAAAAATGTAATATTCACTTGTAATGGTGTATTACCGAGCAATCGCAGTAATTGTAGCTCTGTTTTTTCTTTTTCTGGCATTAAATTAAAAATTAAAATATTTAAAGGACGAATTTGTTGCGTTTTAGCGCGGTCTTCTTCCATAACGAATATTTTTTCCCCACGTAAATGTTCTCCAGCTGGTAAGTTTTTCGGAATATTAATAGGCATGCTGTATTCCCCTTTTCTTTAATTTTTTTCTCTCTATCTATTTAAAAATTAAAAAATCCCCCTCATTCCATTAGAGCAAGAATGAGAAGGATAATTATCACGTTCACTCTTATCTCTCAAAGGAAACATCCTTTGGTGGAATTAGCACCTTTCTAACATTGTTAGAGGTTGCTGAAGCGTCATAGGGCCAAATCCCTCAGCTTCTCTTGATAAGATTATTTAATTAAAAAGAATTGTATCATGAACAATTAAGAATTTCAATAATACATAGAATATTTAGTATTTAAATGAATGGAAGTTTATTTTTTGATGAACACTATCATTAAAGTATCTATTTCTTTTGTGAGTTACGTATCTACTGGTTAAATATCATTTTTTACATCAATTAGCCTTCGTAAATGACAAACCAATGACAATTGTAACCCGATAAACATTCATGCATTGTAAATTGATTTTTGTAGAAGAAAACGTAATGGTAATCATGGAGGTATTATGTTAACATATACCTTTAGTAACAGAGAGGAACGTGAAATATTTTGATTAAAATTGAACTCCCAAAACCAGACTTAGTAATTCGTCAACGTGAGCAAGTATTAAAACCAGGTGATGTAGAAATCACACCATTCCATGGTTTTATTGATTTCCATAAAATCACTCGCGAAAAAGGTGGCATATTCTTATTCTACAACGAAAAAAATGAGCTATTATTTGTAGGAAAAGCGCGCAAAATTCGTCAACGCATTAAAAAGCATTTTGAAGATAACGTATCACCAATGAAAAAATATCGTGATGAAATTTTCAAAATTGAAGTGTATGAAATTGATGATCCAATGGAACGTGAAATTTACGAAACATATGCTATTAACACTTTCCGCGCAAAATATAATCTTGAAAAAGTATTTTATTAAGATAAACGCCGTTAGCAACCACTTGCTAACGGTTTTCTTTTTTAGCGTTATTCATATAAAAAAACCCACGAGAGAGGTATCTCTCGTGGGTTTTTGGTATTTAGATAAATATTTTTTCGTCTTTAAATTTGTTAGCTGTTAGTAAGCTTACAACAACAAAGATAATAAATGAAGCTACTATCGGGATTGTCACTGTATGCATACCAAAGATTGACGGATAAAAGCGATCAATCACAATGTATAACGTCATGCCCGTAATCATGGAAGCAATTGCGCCATATTTGTTGGCCTTTTTCCAATATAATCCTAGGACGACTGACCAAATAAAGACAGCTTCTAGGCCACCAAATGCAAATAAATTAAGCCAAACAAGTAAATCTGGTGGATTTAACGCAAATACAACGACCGCTAAACCAATTACGGTAGTGACAATAAAGCTTGCCCGCTTAATCTCCCCGTCGTTGGCAGTTGGCTTCACATAGTTTAAATAAATATCTTTCACAACGGTTGAACTAACTAACATCAGTAGTGCATTAACCGTAGACATCGTGGCTGCCATCGGTGCTGCTAAAACAATACCCGCTAAATATGGCGGTAAAACTTTTAACGTTAATAATGGCATCACTTTATCGCCAATCTCAATACCTGGCATAACTGGACGCGCTAGCACACCAATTAGATGCATGCCAAACATAATTGTCCCGATGGCGATCGTACCAATAATAATCGCTAAATGCATACTTTTTGAATCTTTATAGCTCATAGCACGTACTGCAATTTGAGGTAGACCCACTACGCCAATTCCTATTAAAATCCAAAATGTAGAAACATATAACGGCGTTAGTTCACCTTCTGCACCAAATGGAGACACTAACTTTGGATTTTCTGCCACAAGGGATGTCATAATTTGATCTATTCCCCCGCCTGCAATGATTGTCCCAATTAGTAAAATAACCGTACCAATTACCATTATCGAACCTTGTACTGTATCCGTTAAAGCGACCGCACGGAAGCCCCCAATAATGACATAAATTAATACCGATGCAGCAAAAATAAAGAGTGCCGCTGTATAATTTAAACCCGTTAAAGATTCAATTAAGCGTGCTCCACCAACCCACTGTGCCATCATTGCAGAAAATAAAAAGACAATAATACTAATTGCAGATAAAATTACAATGACATGGCTTTTATAGCGTTCCCGTAAAAAATCAATTAATGTTATTGCCTGATAACGGCGAGCAATAATTGCAAATTTCTTTCCTAATATCATTAATACAAAATAACCAGCTGGTAGTTGTGCCATCGCTAGGAGTACCCATCCAAGTCCTTTATTATAAGCGACCCCTGGTCCACCAATAAAGCTGCTTGCGCTTCCGTACGTGGCAATCATAGTCATTGCTAGGATAAAGCCACCCATTTCACGACCACCAAGAAAATATTCCTGTAAAAACGAGTTCGATGAACGGACATGTTTATTGGCCCATATACCAATACCAAAAATAATAATTAAAAAGATGAAGAGTGGAAAAATAACTTGCCAGTGCACTATTTATCCACCTCCCCGTCTTCAAAAGGTACTTCTTTGAAAAAGAATTTTAAGACGAGCCAGATTAACACAATCATAAAAGCTGTTCCAGCGATACAACTATAGAAAAACCATGCTGGGAAACCCCAAACATATGTATATTTTGTTGGGTCCCCCGAGCCTAGGCCATATGCAAAGCCGTACCAAATAGCAAAGTTGACAAGTACAAGTCCTATGCCGATGAGCGCCTCACGATGTGCAATTTTAAAGCGTTGATCTTTCAATATAGAATCCCCCTAACCTACTCTATTTTACTGGTATGTAGGTATTATGGGAAGCATTGTGAACGATTTCGGTGGTTTTATCGGCGATTTTACACATCCTATCGGCGATACCTCATATTTCATCCATCTTTAAGAGCTTTTCAATTGCATGTTAAGTGCCTTTTTGTCGATTTTCCCGACGATTGTTTTTGGTAACTCATCGATAATAATAATTTTTTTCGGAATTTTATAGTGTCCTAACTCATTTCGACAAAGAGCCTTCACTTCAGCTATTAGCGTATCAGATTGCTGTTGGCAAACAACAAATGCCGTTACAATTTCACCCCAATAATTGTCTGGCACACCGATGACAGCTGCTTCTTTTACAAGCGGGTGACGTAATAAACATTGCTCCACCTCTTGTGGGTAAATATTTTCACCGCCACTAATAATCATTTCTTTCCGACGACCGACAATATAAAAATAACCATCCTCATCCATTGTGGCTAAATCACCTGTTTTTAACCAGCCATCACAAATCGTATTGTCCGTTTCCTGCTGATTATTCCAATAAAATCTAAACATATGCCTACCTCTGACAAAGAGCTCACCTACTTCATGTGCAGTGCAATTCTTCCCATCTTTATTAATAATTTTTGCCTCAATAAATTGCATGCTTTTACCTACTGCCCCTTTTTTCGCATAGGCTTCTTCACGTGAGATATAAAAATTATTTGGTCCAGCCTCTGTTAGTCCATAGCCTTCTTTAAAATATAGTCCCTTTTTAAAAAAAGCATCGTATATAGGGAGTGGACACGGTGCCCCGCCAGATAAGAACACTTTTACAGATGGAAAACTACTTTTCTGAAAATAATCTGTTGTAATCATCGCCTGATACATTGTTGGCACAAATAAAGAAATGGTTGTTTTATAGTGATTAATTGCTCTAAGTGCTGTTTCCGCTTCGAACTTATCTCCAATAACAACCGTTCCTCCTGCCATCAGCAACGGGATAGATAGCGCATTTAGCCCACCTGTATGGAACATCGGCATATAGTTTAACGTACAGTCTTCTTCACTTAACCCCCAACTAATAATTGTATTAATTGCATTCCAATTAACAGAATTAAAGGATAGAACTACTCCCTTTGCTTTACCAGTAGTGCCTCCAGTATAAATCATTAGCCATGGTTCATTTACATCCATTTCTATCTTGCTAGGAACAGACGCTGATTGCGGTACTTGTTGGATGGGATACATATTTTTTAGTTGGATAGGACAACGAACATTCTGATCATAAAGAAGCATGGAAGGTGTAGCATCCGCAACGATTTCGCTAAGTTCCTTCGTATTGAGGCGCCAATTTAAAGGGACATAGATGAGTCCCCGTAAGCCACAAGCAAATAATATGGCAAATAGCTGTATGTTATTTCTAGCAAAAATCGCTACACGACTACCTGTCTGTAATCCTTGCTTTTCAAAAAAACTGCTCCATTTTGCAATTTCATATGTTAACTGCTGATATGTCCATTGTTCCTTTGTTTCAAGGTTTACTAATGCTAAACGATGCGGTGTTAAAGATGCACGGTTTAAAATCCAAGCTTGCTCTGCAAACATCTTAACGCCTCCTTTATTACATCATAATAGCGCCATCCACATGGAGCGTATGGCCATGGACATAGGAAGCCTCTTCAGATGCTAAAAACAAATAAGCATTCGCGATATCTCTCGGTGTTCCTAATCTTTGTAGTGGCACAATCGACCGCATTTTTTCAAGCACTGTTTCAGGCATCTTTTTAACCATATCTGTCTCCGTAAAGCCTGGTGCGACAGCATTTACGTTAATCCCTTTACGCCCAAGCTCTTTTGCCCAAGTTTTCGTCATCCCTACAATCGCAGCCTTTGTTGCCGCATAATTTGTTTGACCTACATTTCCATATACTCCGCTTACAGAGGAAGTATTAATAATTTTGCCATATCCAGCAGCAATCATATGGGGACTAACTTCTTGCGTGCAGTGGAAGACACCCGACAAATTTACATCAAGTACTTGCTGAAATTGATCTTCTGTCATTTTTGTCAACATTGCATCCCGTGTTATACCTGCGTTATTGACTAAAATGTCAATACGACCAGCGTGCACAATTACCGTTTCCACAAGTTTTTTCACACTGTCTCGATTAGCGACATCAACCTGTACAAACGTGGCATTTTCACCTAGTTGATTGGCTGCAGTATTCCCTGCATTATCATCAAAATCAGCAATAAAAACAATAGCTCCTTCTTCAATAAACCGTTCTGCAGCGGCATATCCGATGCCATTAGCAGCACCTGTAATGATTGCTACTTTATTGTGTAAGCGCATTATGTTTCCCTCCAGTTTGTAAAAATGTTTCAATTTCAAATGTAAGTTGCTGCAAATCATCAATTAGCGGAGAATGACCACAATTTTTCAAGCGAACAAATTGTGCATGTTTAGGTAAATCGAGCATTGTTTCATCATTCATTTGCTCTGTTATAACTAAATCTCGTTCTCCTCTTAACACTAAAATTGGAATGTTAATTTGTTGTACTTCATTCGTTCCTTTTGCTACTTCATTATCGATAGCACTCACATTAAATATATTTAATGCGTGGTATACTTCAGCTAAATTTCTTTGCGTCAACATGTCTTCTATATATTCATCATAGTGATCTGCTTCTGGCTTGTTCTCTGTATAAATCAATGCATCCCAAATTGTTTTTAAGCCTTGCGCATTTTTGCTATCATAGAAACCTTGTACTGTCTTAGTTTTAGATGTATCTACGAGCACTTCTTCATACGTGGCGGCCCTTTTGAATGAAGCATGATTTCCCGTTCCTAAATCACTGTAAAATGGATAGCCTCTAGTCGAAGCGGAAGCTAGTAAAATCAGCCGTTGACAATAACCAGGATAGTTCGCGACAAACTGCATACATACTGCGCCACCTGTAGACCAACCAATCATATCAAAGTGCTTTAAGGAAATCGCATCAACAAATAGCTTAATATCATCACTAAAATCTTTAATGGCAGTGATTGATTGTTGATAAGATGAACCTCCAAAACCGCGTAAATCTAGGGCGTAAATCGTGTATTTTGCATCTAAATTTTCCAACAGCATATCCCAATGCTTAGAGGAGGTCATATTGCCATGAATCAATAATAAAGTACGGTTACCCCCGTCGCGTTTACGATAAGCTATTGTTTCCCCATTTAATAGTTGAACTGTTTGTAACATTGCGCATCCTCCCTATCCCCAACGAATTGTTATTGCTCCCCAGACATAGCCTATACCAGCGCTAACAAGTGTTACAATGTCTCCATCTTCTATACGTTTTTCTTCTAATGCCAGCTGTAAAGATAAAATTTGATCGATTTGTCCAATGTGACCGTAGTTTTCTAAATAGATGGATTGTTCCTCTTGTAAGCCAAGTTCTGACAATATATACATGTGTGCAGACTTTTTCATATGAAGCATTGCTAGGTAGCGAATATTTTCTTCTCCTAATCCACTTTTCGCTAAAGATGATCGAATGACCTTTAAAAAATTATTTAATGATTTTTGTTCTAGTCTTTCCTTCATGCCAACTGGATCTAATACGTCTAATTGATATAGGTTGTTTGCTAAATGCTCAGCAGTAATTGGCTTTTTTGTTCCACCAACAGGGACTACCACATCCTCTGAAAAAGAACCATCCGTTATAATATCTGCCTCTAACAGGTGGTTTCTGTCATAATTCTTTTGTAAAACAATCGCACCACCACCCGCGCCCAAATTATACATAAAGCGTGTTCTTGGATTGCTGTAGTCTATAAAATCAACATTACGATAGCCCCCTGCTAGCAACACAGTCTGAATGGCGTCATCCGATTCCATTAAGCTTTTTGCTATTTTAAGTGCCATAATCGTCGTACCACATCGTAATTGCACGTCAAATGCCCAAGCATTGACTGCGCCAAGTTCCTCTTGCATTTTGATGGATGCTGTCCATAGCGGATATTCTTTATGTTCCTCCCCTATATAAATCACAACATCAATTGTTTTCGGCTCAATACCAGCCTTTTGGATGGCTTCCTGAGCAGCCCATATACCCATTTGCACAGTATGATCCTGTTCAGCAGGAATTGGCTTTTCCTGAATGCCCAACTTGTGGCGGATAATGTGCTCGGGAATTGACGATAGTTTGGCTATTTCATTTGCTGTCATTTTCGTTTGTGGGATATAGATACCTGTACTGACAATGCCTACAGTCATTCAAATCGCTCCTTCTCATGCGATAGTGCCGATGGTGTTTTACGTTTTTCTTTATGTTTTCCTCTCCATTTCCATTTCCATACAATAAGCCGAATCGATCCGATAATTCCCTTTGGAAAGAACAATACAGCTAAAATATAGAGAATCCCAAAGAATATTATCCATCGTTCAAATATCGGATAATCCCTCGCTAACCCCGAAAGTGCATGTTGTGCATACTCAATGACCGCTGCCCCAAGCAGTGGTCCGACTAATGTGCCTACTCCGCCAATAATCGTCATTAACAATGCATCCAATGTTATGTCCATCGTCATCACACTTGTATTCACAAAGCGGAGAGACAGTGCATAAAGAGACCCCGCTAAACTTGCTACAGTCCCTGCCACAATGGATGCGATGACTTTATAATGTAAAGTGTGAAAACCTAATGATTTTGTTCGTTGCTCATTTTCTCGCACTGCAATTAATATACGTCCTGTTGGCGACTGAACAAATCGATAAAGTGCAATAAAAATGACAACCAAACATGCTAATACAAAAAAATAAAATGTAATTCGATCTTTAAAAATTTCTGGTGCTCTAAACGTAAATCCGTCATTGCCATATGTAATGGAACGCCATTTTTCAGCAACAACTAAAAACAGTCCAGAAAAAGCGAGTGTAAGCATAGCAAAAAAGTGACTTTTTAAACGCAATGTTAGCAATCCAACTAGGAAGCTTACAAATCCCGCTAAAAACATTCCGATCACAATCGACAATAAAAAGATGGAAAGCGTCGTATCGACTTGTTTTAGCATAACGGCTGTTGTATAAGCACCAATTCCAAAGAACATCGCATGCCCAAATGACACGATGCCCGTATAGCCGAGCAATATATCGTAGCTCATTGCTAAAATACCAAAGATAAAAATTTGCGTTAATAAAATAATGAGCGTCCTCGAGTCATTAACGAAAGGAAGAAGAACGAGAATAGCTAGCATCAACACAAAACTTAGGTGTTTCCACGTCAGTTTCTTCATCATGTCGATCTCTCCTTTCCGATTGTAAATAAGCCTTGAGGTCGGAAAATTAACACGATTGCCATTAAAATCATATTGACAGCAAGCGATAACACAGGCACATAATACGCCATAAAGCTACCCGCAAGACCTACTAGAATAGCAGCAAGCAGTGAACCAGAAAAGCTTCCCATTCCCCCAATGACAACAACGATAAAGCCTAAAATTGCATATTCCATCCCCATCTCTGCATAAATAACACCTGAATAGGGGGCCATTAACATACCACTTAATGCTGCCAAAGCTGCACCTACCATAAAGACGTATAAAAATACTTGTTTAATATGAATACCAAGCGCCTGGACCATTTCTTTATCCTGTACTCCTGCTCGTACAATCAGTCCGATTTTTGTACGTTTTAGCATGTATTGGAATATGCCGAAAATAACAAAACCAACTAAAATGATAAATAATCGATATTTTATTATGATGACGTCACCTATCTCCCAGCTCCCCGCTAAATAGCTAGGCGTTTTCACCGACACACCATTTGGTCCAAAAACGACTTTAATCATCTCTTGTAAAACAAGCATTAGTCCTAAAGTTATTAAAATTTGTTGAATATGATTGCCGTATACTGGTGTAATAATAAACTTCTCCGTCAGCAAGCCTAAAATAGCACCTGCGGCGATTGCTCCTATAATGCCAATGAAAAAGCTTTCTGTGTATATATACGTAAATATTCCAGCATACGCACCCCACACAAACAATCCACCGTGAGCAAAATTTAACACATCCATCAGCCCAAAAATTAACGTCAATCCTGCTGCAAGCAAAAAGATTAACATGCCTGTAGCCAACCCGTTAATGACTAAATTTACGATTAGCTCCAATGAAACACACCTCCTTTATCCGATTCCTAGATACTTACGTTTTAATTCTTCATTGTGGATAAGATCTTTCATGTTTCCTGAATGAACTGTTCGACCATCGTCTATTAATGTGTACGTATCACCAATACGACTCGCCATAATAAAGTTTTGCTCCACAAGGACAATAGACGTTTGCTTTTTCATTTCCACGATTGCCTCCATTACTTTCTCTACAACAATCGGCGCAAGTCCTTTTGACGGCTCATCAATTAAAATTAATTTACTGTCATTAATAAATGCCCTTGCCATTGACAGCATTTGTTTTTGACCACCTGAAAGATGACCACCAGCCTTTTTCCAAAATTTCTTTAAATCTGGAAATAGCTCGAGTACATATTGCTGCCGCTCCATTGCTGCATTGTCCTCCTTGCGCATCGCCACTTTCATATTTTCCTCTACCGTTAAATCTGCGAAAATCCCTTGATTTTCTGGTACATAGCCAATACCTAATTTAGCCACTTTGTAAGTGGGACTTTTTTTTATCGACTTCATGCGAAAATTGACTTCACCTTTAGAAGCGGGTGTTAACCCCATAATTGTTTTTAAAGTAGTTGTTTTCCCTGCACCATTTCTCCCTAGTAGGACACTGACCTGTCCTTCAAACGCCTCAAAATTGACACCTTGCAAAATGTGGTATTGACCGATATGTGTATGAACGTCATTTAATTTCAGTAAGGTGTTCATCGTACAACCCTCCTAAATAGGCATTTTGAACAGTTTCATTTTGCATAATGGCTTCAGGTGTTCCATCTGCGAGAAGCTGCCCATTAAATAACACCATAATGGAGTCTGACAAATCTAAAATCATATCCATCTTGTGTTCAATAAGCAAAATCGTTTTATCACCTTTATTTTTTATCGTTCGGATTACTTCTAAAATGGCTGGTACCTCTTCTAACGACATACCAGCAGTAGGTTCATCCAGCAGTAAAATTTCAGTGTCTAGAGCAAGTAACATGGCAATTTCTAACTTTCTTTTTTCACCATGTGACAGCATTGTCGTCAGAGCATCTCTTTTATTTTCAAGCAAAACAAGCGACAATAGTTCATCCGCTTTTTCTAGAATAGCTTTGTAACTTTTATAATGACGAAACAGTTGATAGCGTATTTTTTCTTTTGATTGCACTGCTAGACGAACGTTCTCTAAAACAGTTAAATTCGGAAAAACATTTGTAATTTGAAATGAGCGTCCTAGCCCCATACGTGTCCTTTCCACCGATGATTTTTGCGCAAGTGACTGCCCTTTAAAAAACACATCACCAGTAGTGGGCTTTAACTCACCGCTTATTAAATTAAAGAATGTTGTTTTTCCTGCACCATTTGGTCCAATAATTGACTTCAAATGTTTTTCAGGCATCGTAAAGTTCACTTGATCGACTGCGGTATGGCCACCAAAACGGATTGTTAAGTTTTCTGTTCGTAAAATAGGCTCCATTTCAATCTCCTTTCTAGTGCTTCTATCACTCTTCATCTATTCTCAACAGAAATGAGATGAAGAGAGACAGAACGACGTATACTTCTGTCTCTCAATTGTTTGGAAAAGTCTAGTTCATAACAGGTGGTGCAGTTTCCTCAGGGCTTAGTTCACGAATGAGTACTGGCACTGGGTAATCGATACCCTCTTGTTGTTCTAAACGAATAGAATACATTGACTGTAAAGCTTGGTGATCTTCTTCCCGAAAAGTCATCTTCCCTTTTGGTGTTTCAAATGACATACCTTCCATAATGCCAATTAGTTTCTTTGCATCTACGTCCCCTTGTGATTTTTTCAATGCTTCTACAATTGAAATAGCAGCAGACATCCCACCTGGAGTAAATAAATCAGGTACTTCATTAAATCGTTTTTGATGCTCATCAACTAACCATTTATTCACTTCATTTTGCGGTAACGTATGATAGTAAACCGAGAATCCTTCCATGCCTATTAGCGGGTTCATAAACTTCAGGGCAATAATATCAGGCGCTCCTGTAGAAATTTTTATGCCTTTTTCTTGAATTTTAAGATCGGCAATTTGATTCCAAGGAGAGTTTGCCCCAGCCCATACGACAAATAAGTAATCTGGCTTTGCATCAATTACCTTTTGTAAATTAGAGGTAAAGTCAGTAGCAGCAGGGTCTGCATACTCCTCTAACACGATTTCTGCACCTAGTTCCTCTGCAGCTGTTTTAAATGCTTTCACACCATCCCAACCGAATGAATAATCTGGCGCAAACGTCGCAATTTTCACACCTTTGCCTGCGATGGCAGCTGCTGCTGCGTATGCATCCTGTGAGGAGTTACGCCCTGTGCGGAATATATAGTCATTAAATTCCGAACCTGTAATACTATCTGCTACCGCTGGTTCAACGACCATAATTTTTTCGTATTCTTCCGCGAGTGGTAATACAGCGAGCGTATCACCTGAGCTAGATGAGCCAACTAAGAAATCTACCTTATCATCCTCCAAAAGCTTTGTAGCCTTCTGTACGGCTACCTCAGGTTTTGTTTCTGTATCTTCATATACAATTTCAATTTTTTTACCGTTTACCTCCATGCTACCGTTTGTTGCATATTCGATGCCTAAATCAAATCCACGTTGTGTTTGCTTCCCATAGGATTCGAGGGCACCTGTCAGGGATGCAAGAACACCGATTTTAATTGTACCCCCCCAGCATCCCCCTCAGAGCCTTTGCCCTCATCATTTGAAGCAGGATCATCTGCTGAAATATCTTTTGCCCCTTCTCCATTACAAGCCACCATCATCAATGATAAAACGGCTAACAGTAACAATAACCAAACCTTTTTCATCCCAAAACCCCTTTCAAAATGAGTTGTAAAGAAAGCGCTTTCGTTGCTATGCACTTACTATATAAAAGTCCAGTTACAAATCAGTTACAAATTTTCTTTTGCATAAGTAAGGAAATACAAAAAGAGTTCGGTACAAGACCGAACTCAAGTGAAAAGTTTTTACTCCTACAAGAAAAAAGAGCGATTTGATTCGTTTACTCGATCTAGCCACTCGCTCATAAGTGTAAGAAAAATATTGGATTGTTCAATTTGTAGGTTATGACCTGCTCGATCTAAAATCGAGAAGGTCGCTCTTGGGAATAAATCTAACACATCAAAAGCATCTTTATAGCCTACAACGGCATTTTGTTTGCCTAATAAAAAGAGACTTGGTTGATGAAACATAATATTTTCTAGATGAAAAGAAAAGCCATAGCTTTGTTGAATCTTTTCTAGAAAATGTACATCTGCTATTTGGCAACCAGCTAATACTTCATTTGAATAGCGTTGCCAGTTATATTCATCAAGAACAACTTGGTTTGAACTAAAATCGTCTACTTCTTGTTTCGTTAATGTTGCTAGAAATTGCTGGTCTGCCGCTATAATCGAATGTGCAGGTACTGTGCGTTCTTGCTTTTCAGGTACAATCATCGGACAAATAAAGGCAGCACCTAAAATACGATCCCTCTGATTTTGCATAACACCTCTTGTTAAATAACCACCATAACATATCATCTGAATTACTTATGTTTTCATAGTTTTTTGTCTTGCCCATGCCTGGAAGGTCCATATATATACGACTCCAGCCATCTCTTTCTTTAAAGATCGGCTCCATACATCCTTTCATAAGCCGATGATCTGGAGAAAATCCATGTAACATAATAATGGGTATTCCTTCCCCAATCACTTCATAATAAATATTCGCATGCGTACCTTTGCAAAATGGCATATTTGCTCCTCCAATATTTCAACATATCTGTGTGCTAATTCATTATTAAATCGAATACAGCCATTGTCGGCTCCATAGGTGATGTATTGAGTTCTTTTTGTAAATTGTGCACACATTTTTCATACCATTTTAATGCAAGTGATCTGTTCCCTAATTGATAATAACTATACATTAAAAGACGGTATCCTTCCTCCCAAAGTACATCTTCTTGAACAATCTTTTCTGCATAAAAAATAGCTTGTTTAAACTGCTGTAGTCGTGTTGCATTTTGAGCTAATCGTTCAAGTACTTCAATATATAAAGTTTGCAACTTGTCACGATCTTGCGTCAGCCAATCAATTTGCTTTTTTTCAGCATACAAAACATCTTTGTAACTATCGGCAGCAATTTGCAACCACTCATTTGATAATAGTGGATCAAATTCTTCCATTCCTAATGCATAATAGTAATGAAAACGTTCGACATCGATATGCAAAAATTGAATATGCTGTAGTTGATACATATTGTTTTTACGATGAATAAAAAAGCTATCTTGACGAGCATTTCGCTTCGGTTCTAGCACTTTTAATAACGTGTTTAATACTACTTTAAAGTCACGATCTAATGTTTCTACTGAACGGTCAGGCCATAGTGCCTGTGAAATTTCCTCTTTAGGCATATACCTTTGGCGATGGCAATATAAATATACAAAAAGTTCCTTCGATTTTTCTCTCTGCCATTCTTTATCTCCTAGTTTGCGATAGTTTCTTATTAAATTTAAACTACCAAATAAATTAATTTGAATTTCTTCTGTATGATAAACAACGTTCCCTTCCATTTGGAAATAATTTCGCAACGCTTGAATCGCTGGATTATCTTCCTTCCAGCGCTCGCTATACTGTAATAGCTCGTAAAAAATCGTTAAATTCGTTGGACCGAGAATCGTTTTTCTTTGAAAAAAATATTCGTAGCCATTATCAATACAATGACTAGCAAAAAGTTTGAAATAATGTGTAAATGCGACAGTATTATTCTCTTTGAAGGCGATGACAGATTGGTAGAAAAAAACATGCATCTCCCCATATCGATCGCCACAATCGAGAAATAGCTTATGTGCTTTTAATAATATTTGGCTTGCCTCTTGCCATTCATTACATGAAATCATTACCTTCACTTCAGCAAGTAAAATAAGTGCTGTCATCCAAGCGTCTTGTACTTGTTCAGTTTCTTGTAGACCTAGTGCTAAGTATTTTCGAGCAGATACATAATCCCCAAGTGCATGTTTGGCAATCGCCAGTCCCATATACGGTTCAGCCTTTACACGTGAAATATTAATGGTATTCATTAGTGCAATGGCTTTCTCATAAGCAACACATGCGACTTCATAATTAGGATAATCTAATAACAGCAAAGCATGAGCCTTTCGATTATAGCCAACAGCCTCGATAAAAATGGACTTTTCACGCATACCCCTCCGAATACCGTGCTGTGCCGTATACCAAGCTTCTACGCCTTGACCTAATAAAGCAAAAACGAAAGATGCTAAGAGCTCACTTTCCCTATGAGTGGCAACCAATTGCGGAGGCATTTCCAATCTTTTAATCAATAGATTTTTTGCCTCCACTAATTGCCCTGTCCTTAACATAATCCGCACATCAACATTTGCTCTATATAAAACCGCTTCATTTAAATTAACTTCTTCTATAAATTGTTTTGCCTTATGCGCTTTCCCTAAATTAACTAAATTTTCAGTATACTGTCGTTGTAATTCTATATGTTCTTCCTTGCTTAATGCCGCATTTGGCGCTAATTGTAATGCTTGTTTTAAATAGGGTTCTGCTAAAGCAGGCTGAATTGTATCAAGATAAATGTGGGCTAACCCAGCCTGTGCCTTTGTCATAAAGAGTGCATCGTTGTTCCTCTTAGCAAGCTGCTCACTCATTTCGTATGCATTTTTTGCCTTTTCATAATAGGCACGATAACGGTGGCACTCCCCCTCAAAAAAATACAAACGATAAAATTTTATTTTTACATCAGCTGAAAAACGGTGAATTTTCTCTAACAGCCATTCAAACTGACCAGCTTTTACTATACTCTCCGCATGATTTTGTAGAAGCTCACCACTGAAATGTGCGTCATTTGATTTAAATGCATGGTGTAAAATGGCATGAATGTTGTTGTTATTGACATAATACAAAGCTGCCTTTTTATGTAAATTTACATAGTTTGTAGGGAATTGCTGCCACTTCATTTCTAAAAATCGGCTAAATAAAGCATGAAAACGAAAGGAGCCATTTTCAGCAACTGGTTGAATAAACAGATGCTTTTGCAATAACAGCTTTAACGTTTCTACCGTTTCTCTATTATAAAAGTCAGTAATTAATTCTACAGAGAAAGTTGGAAAAATGGCCAATTTGAGTAGGACATCTTGCTCGTAGTTACTCATCTTTAAAAATACTTCTTCTGATAAGTAGGTAAAAAGATCATTTGAATGGATCGTTAACCAGTAATCTAAGGCTTCATTGTTCCATTGCTCAGCTAGCAATGCAATGCTAATTGCCCATCCTTCTGTAATATTTAATACTTTTGATATTTCATCTTCCGTAAGATGGATTGCAGCATAATCTTCAAAGAAAACAGCAATTTCTTCATCTGTAAATGCTAAATCCGCCTCTGTAATAAAATGCGCTTTCATCTGCATTTTTAGCTTTCTAATTATATCCCAATTCGGTAATGTTCTAGAGGCAAAGATAAAATGGATATTTGGAGGTGAAAATTCAATGATTCTTTCCATTACATAGTTAATATGAAACTCATGGTCTACTAAATGATAATCATCAATAACAACCAAAAAGGAATCTTGAATCTCACATAAACTATTAACAAATAGCTTATACCACCGATTTAGTTCTTCGATTTTTGGAAAGCGTGATAGCTGATGCCATTTGTTAAATTGTTCACCAAACTGTGGTACTATTCGCTTTATACTATGAAGTAAATGTCTTAGAAAGGGTAATATATTATCGTCCTCATCTGAAACACTATACCAAGAAAATTTACTAGATTCCGCATGTAAAAATTGTGCAAGAATTGTAGTCTTTCCGTATCCAGCACCACTATGAATAAATGTACAAGTATGTCCAAGACCTTTCTTTAGTTTTTTCATTAGTGACGCTCTACGTATACAATGATTAGACGGACTAGGTGGAATACACTTTGAATGAATAATTATATCTGCTGTCATTACTTACACTTACCTCCCCCTAATTACGGTTATACGGGTCGTGACATAAATTTTATGCCATTGTTTTCGAAAGTTAAATTATTGACAGTTTACCATATACTATATGTAGTTTTACATTATTCCAATGAATTATGTGGGACAAAAGAAAAAAGAGTTAGATTGACTACACAATGGGCAATCCCTCAATAATACCAATTATATCTTTACATCTTATTCTGTATATAGTTAGTATTCTATCAAACAAAAATAATCCCGATTATCATGATCGATAATCGGGATTTTAGCTTTAATTATAGTAAATCCTTACGTAATTGCGCAGCTGATTTTGGAGATAACAGACCGAATGGAATATCAAGTACTGTTTTTGCCCCTTTGTCGCCTGCTTGGCTTAATCGGTGTGCTGCACGAGCATACGCTACAAGGACACTTGAAGTGAAGTTTGGATTACTTTCAAGTTTTAAGGAGAATTCTAGAATTTGTTTATCGTCAGCGCCACTTTCTCCACTGCGAATAACGAAACCACCATGTGGCATACCTGTATGATTAGCATTAAATTCTTCTTCAGAAATAAAGTTTACAGTTGTGTCATACTCATCGAAATAATTTGGCATTGTCACAATTTCTTGTTCCACTTTTGCCGAATCTGCACCATCTTCAAGCACTACCCAACATTCACGTGCATGTTTTTCACGTGTAGTAAGTTCTGGATTTTCGCCATTTCGAACACGTTCCACTGCATCTTTGATTGGTAATGTATATTGAACAGCATTTTTAACCCCTTCAATACGACGTACTGCATCTGAGTGGCCTTGACTTAAACCGTCGCCCCAGAATGTGTACGTTGTGCCTACTGGTAATACAGCCTCTCCTAACACACGATTTAAAGAAAATAAACCTGGATCCCAACCTACTGAAATTACAGATACTTTACCAGATTTTTGTGCTGCAGCGTCTACCGCTTCGTAAAACTCTGGAATTTTCGCATGAGTATCAAAACTGTCAATTGTATTAAACCATTGCGCAAAATGTGGTCCTTGTTCAGGTAAATCAGTTGCAGAACCACCACATAAAATCATTACATCAATGTCATCTTGGAATTTTTCAGCATCATCTACTAAATATACGTTTGCGTTACTTGCAACGCTCACTGTTGAAGGATCACGACGTGTGAAAACTGCTACTAATTCCATATCTGGATTTTGCGAAATAGCGAATTCTACACCGCGCCCTAAATTTCCATAACCGACAATACCTACTCGAATTGCACTCATTAAAATTCCTCCTCACGTTAACGTGACAATGTGAAAACATTCACGTTAAATCTAATTACAATAATACTTTGAGTTAGAAAAATTCACAATAGTTTGAGTACGTGTTTTTGTCTTGAAATTATACAAATTTTCTATGATTTCTATACATTAATGGCATGAATACGGTTACAAAATATTAAAAAATATGACGAACCTTTAAGCTTTCGTAAAAGGCTTGTAAATTAAGACTTTTTGCAATAAAGGTCTTGTACAATATAAATAACAATAAAGGGGGCATGTTGAATGAAAGGTAATGGTTATTCACTATGTAAAACAGTGGTTTTTTTAAATCCCAAAGATAACGCAATTTTCGTTTCACCATTGAGGGTTTTAGATGCAAGGTTTTCTACAAGTAAGCTCCTCAGCAATGAACGAGCAATGCAAAAAAACCCTTGTCCTGTCAATATGCCTCTATCAATTCCAATAAATGCGCGTGATATTAGCGAAACACATAGTAATTACCATAGTGAGAAGCAAATAGCACGCTGGTTTATTAAAAAAAGTGAGTACAATGAAAGCACCTTTTAATGAATTTCTTGCGCTAATCGAGAAAGCCGTTTTTCATCGACTATATGATAGCCATTTTTTTGCTTTTCCAAAATATGATCCTCACAAAATTGAGCAAGTACATATAATAAATGACGATATGATACCCCCAAATACTCACATATTTCCGTATGTTTTTCTTTATAAATTCCATTGTCAGATGATAGCTTGATAAAAGCCGCTAATCGATTTTCAAGTGGATAAGCCTGATTTTGCGTGTATTTTGATGTCATATTGGAAGCCTTCTCCCCGAGAAATACACATAATCGACGTAAAAATGGCGCATCTGCCAGCAACAAATCTTTACATCCCTGTGTTGCAATCGATAAACAAATGGTTTCTGTAACAGTTTGAATCCCTTTTGTATATCTCGCCTCATTTAGCAATTCAATTTCCCCCATAAAGCATGGTGCTTGAATATATTCAATCAAAGAAACCTTACCATTTTTATGCGTCACATATAGTTTTGCTTTGCCTTCCATCATATAGTACATCGTATCTGGAAAGCATCCTTCTTTGAAAATCCATTCTCCCTTTTCAAATTTACATATTTCAATAAATGGATGATAGTCAAAAGAGAAAAAATCATCGATATTAAATTTTTTTATATAGTAAGAACGTTCTTCACCTGTAAGTTTTTGCATTTTTTCTAAACTCCTATTCAAAAATATGAGATATCTCACATTATTGTAGCGAGGAACATGCTATTATTCAACATAGTTAAATGGAGGTACCAAATTTTATGAACAATCAACGTTGGCTTTCTCAAAGTTTCTTTACATTCTTTTTTACATGGGGCATTTTTTTACCATATTGGACAGGGTGGTTAGTCGATGCAAAACACATTACCGTATCTCAAGCTAGTGTCGTTATGGGCTGTGGTCTTTTAGCTCGAGCAACGTCCAATCTATTTTTCTTTCCCACCCTTGCAAAATACGTACACAATAAGCGCTTAACGACAATTTTAGCAATTGGCGCATTGCTAACGGCTTTACTTTACATTCCAAGTACTAGCTTTTCCTCACTTCTTTTTGTAACGATCTTATTTAGTATTTTTTATCCTGCTCTATTACCTGCCGTAGAAAGCAGTGCAGCAACACTTGTGCAACATGGTAACGTCCATTACGGTAAAAGTCGCTCTTACGGTTCATTTGGCTTCGTTATTGCGGTACTTATTATTAGTATGTTAACAGGTGTTTTTGGTAAACAAGTTATTTTCTGGAGTATGATTCTAGGCATAATTGGTATGTTATTAATGCAACAATTGGCCACACCAAAAGAATTACTCATTGTTCCAACGAAGGAACAACGAGCGCAATCACTTTCAATGAAAACATTATGGACTCTTAAAGGTTTCCCTATTGTGTTATTTATCGTGATTTTATTACAAGGTGCACATGCTTCCTACTATAGCTATGGCTATATTTATTTAGAAGATTTACACGTGGATCCATTCTATATGGGGATGATTATTAACATTGCAGTTATTTGTGAAATTTTATATTTTATGAAGGCTGATACGCTGTTTAAAAAATGGCGCTCTTCTTCTTTATTATTGCTAGCGGCTAGTGGCTCATCATTACGTTGGTTACTTATCTTCCTATTTCCAAACGTTTGGGTATTTATCGGCTCGCAAATATTACATTCTCTATCATTTGCGCTTGCGCACTATGCCTTTATCGGTTATTTAACGAAAAACTTACCGAAAGAGCAAATTCCAAATGCACAAGGTATCTATTCAGCACTGGCAATGGGTTTAAGTACCGCCATTCTTACATTTTTAGGTGGCTATTTATACGAAATTTCCCCTGGTCTTGCCTTTGCCGCGATGTTGATTTGTACTGTGCCAGCAATCGGGATATTGCTAGCTACTCGAAATAAATTCCATTATTAAAAAGCAAGCAGGTGATGAAAGACTATGTATCTTTCTCCACCTGCTTTTCTATATGCTTATCTTGGATAATAAGAAAATCCAGGATATTTGACTACTGGCCATTTTTCCTTTCGTAATGCATTGAGAAGTTCAGGACCAACCTGTAAATTGCTTTTTACTAATTCAGATGGTGTAAGCGCCATCCATTGATTTAATGAAACATCCTGGAATCGATCACTTTTAAATATTTCAAGGAACCATAACGTTTCAGTCCCCGTATTCTCAATATAGTGACCATTTGCAAACGGCACGTAGCCGACATCTCCCGCTCGATAATCAAAGGTTCTAGCTGTACCGTTTCCTGCAAACACGGTCATACGTCCTGTTCCTTGAAGGTAATATTGCCATTCATCATTATTCGGATGCCAATGTAGCTCTCTCATCGCACCAGGCTCAATCTCGACGAGTGCCGCGGCAATAGCTTTGGAAATTGGAAAATTCGTGGAATCGACAATTCTCACACTGCCACCAGACGTTTTAATTGGCGTTTGAGCAAGCAGACGATGTTTAAATGATAGAGGAACCTTACCATAGGGAGATTGTACTTGCTGGGTTTCAATAGGTCCAGGGACTTTATCTTGATAAATGTAAACTTGTTCTTTTGGTATATGATTAAAAGCACTCATCGGAACACCAAAATTAGACGACAACACATCTTTCGGCGTATGCGCAAACCAGTCAGATATAGATAATGTGTTTAGATCTGAAAAATGCCCATCGTCAAACACTAATAGAAATTCACAGCCATCTTCAAGCCCTTGAATGGAATGAGGTATACCTGGCGGGAAATACCATAAATCGCCTGGTCCAACATCGGCAATAAAATTATGCCCATTTTGATCGACGGCAGTAATGCGAGCATGACCAAGAAGCATGTAGGACCATTCCGCCTGTTGATGCCAATGAAGTTCACGCACTCCACCAGGTGTCAAACTCATATTGACGCCTGCCAATGTAGTGGCAATTGGCAAATCTCGCACAGTAATTTCTCTAGACCATCCACCATTATTTAACGTCATATGAGTATCAGAAAAGGAAAATTTCAAGTTCGGTAATAGACCTGCATCTGTTATTGGTGGAACTAGCATATCTGGATTTTCTAAATCCCGCATAATATCTCGCGGCCCTTTATCCACCCCGCCCGCACCATCATTGCGAATAGGCTGCGGAACATAATAATAGCCCTCTGGCTTGTTATCCAACTATTCACCTCTTCATCAAGTAGTCATTATATAAAATGTATGATGCATCATTTGTTTTATTCTTTTAATGTAAGGTTCAGCACTTGTAATGAGTCCATCATTAAAATAGCCCCACTTTCACCTAAGCTGGTAAAAGTGGAGCTGCAAAAGTTCTTTCTTTTGTGATGATATTTGACCCTATATGTATTTGCATTTTAATAGATTACTCATTCATTCTATGATGAGAAAAGCCTCTAACCAAGAAAAGAATACCTACGATAAAGAAAATTAAACTGAAAAGAAATAACACGTAGCCCGAATCAAAAAATGAATGATAGAAAGATTCCTTACTTGCATACGATAAATTTGAGACTAGGATAGCCGTCACAATATATTGTGTTGAAATGAAAATTGCTGCGATAAGTAAAAACAGTGAACCTACAATTTTGTCTTCCATAATACACTCCCCTTTAATTTATAAGAAAGTTAATATTATCCTTATTAAATACGATATAAACGGAATTTTCAATAAAAGTTGAAATTTCTCTGATTTTTCTTAAAATTAACTATATAACAACCATTAAACGGGAGGAATATATATGAAATTTCAGCTTTTAACCGCTTAATAGTTTTAAATTTTTATCATCGCTTTCCTTATCGCCTCAGCTATTCAATTAACTAAAAGGCATCATAATGCCAACACCACTATTCCATATGGAAGTAAATTAATGAAAGGAGAAGAGGAATAGGATGTTTTCGAAAAAAAAGTCGATTGTAACGATTGTTTCAATGTCTTTAATTTCAAATTTAGTTATTTTGCCATTTAACCTTAGTGAAGCTAAAGCTGTGGAAAATAAAACTATAGAAGATGCTACTGACAATGTCATATTTTCTGAACAACAGCTTGAAGAAGCTCAGATTATAACAGATCATGTATCTTTCGAAAGAAAAAATGGTGTTGGTGTTTTTACACTTTCTAATATCGCAGAGATGGAGATAAAATTACAAAACATTAATTCTATTATTACTGCTGAGGAGATTAATTTAGCAATTGCTGACATAAATACTAAATTAGCTGAAGAAAACGGAAATGGTGAAACGACAGAATTACTAGTTAAATCTAGAAATCTTATTCAATATGGAACTGCGAATGCACCACGTATCGTAAAAAGATCATGTAGTAAATGGTTAGGAGGCTTAGGTCTTGCCCATGCTGCAGCTGTTTCAGGAGCTGGTGTATTATTAGGTATTTCAGGACCAGTAGGTTGGACAGTTGGGACTGGTATTGCTGCGGCTTACTATTTGGGGTCACTTGCATGTCCAAACTAAAAATTTTTTTGAAAACATACCTACTTTCTGTTAATTTTTCAACTATCTTTCTATTTACGTGTCTAACCATCTATCATATCACACAAACCATCTACCCTACTGTCATACTTTTTATTCTAATGGTGTTAAACATATTTACCTTTGAATATTTTTTGAGTCGTAAATACAATACTCCACAAAAAAGAGCAATTCCAGCGACATTCTATTTTATAGTAACTGGCATTCTATCCTACTTAGGTTTTTTGCACATAATGGATAAGTAATTGTAGATACTGGCCAATTAATATATCAGAAAAAAGCGTTTTGCTTCTTTTTTACAAGATACAAAACGCTTTTTTATATCCCTCAATATACATGTGAGATTTTTTAGTACAATTTTTTCACATGAGACTTTGCCACTTGAACCATCATCTCTATCCCATATTGCAATTCTTCTCGTGATGCATAAGCATATGAAAGTCGGATATGCTGGTTATCTTGCGCATCATAAATATAGCCAGGATTGATAAGAACATTCAACTGCAATAACTTCATAAAAAATGCTTTATCTACAAGCGGAGCATTAAATTTTAGCCATATATAAAAACCTCCTTTTGGTTGTTGCCAACTCGCAATGTCCTTCAATTTTTCATGTAATAAGTTCTCAACAAAATTTGCCCGCTGCAAAAGCTCATGGCGTAAGCCTTCAATATGGCGTTCATATTTACCTGATTGCAGCCAGTGCAACACAATTTCCTGTGAAATGGCACTAGAACCATAGTCAGTTTGCATTTTTATATCTGCTAATCGTTCAATTACTGTTGTTGGTCCGATTAACCAGCCAATGCGTAGTCCTGGGCTGAGTGTTTTTGAAACACTGCCAATGTATAAAACTTGTCCACTATCATCCATTGATTTAATCGCTGAAGATTCCTCTTGAAAAAGTAATTCATGATAGACATCATCCTCAATAATAGGAATACGAGATTGTTTGCATGCCTCGTAGAGTTGCCTTTTTTCTTGCGAAGTCCACACTTCTCCAGTTGGATTATTTAATGTAGGTACCGCATAAAAAACAGCCTGTCTTTTTCTTTTCTTGTGCATTAATGATTGGGCGAGTTGTTCATCACGATCGATTGCCATCATTTGCATGCCGACAGATTGGAATGGATGAACTGAATTTAAATAGGACGTTTTTTCTTGAAATACAATGGAACCTTGCTCTAGCAAACCGACCGCAACGAGCTGCAATGCTTGTAATGCACCTGAAACGATACAAACATTTTCAGGTTCAGCCTGTATGCCTCTTTTTTGTACATATTGGCAAATGGCTTCCCGCAATTGCATGTTACCTTGCGGAGATGAATACCCTAAAGCTTTCGGCTGTAGGGATAACTCCTTTAAGGATGCCTCCATTTCGCTCGTTGGCAAAAGGCTTGGTGCAAGCTCTCCAGTTCCTAAGCGAATAATATCATCTCGTTGCTCGTATTCATTGATCAATTGAATCGTATGGTAATTTGGTTTGTGAAGACTCGTTTCAATGAATATTTGCCAATTTGGTTGTCTTTGCTTAACTAATGAATGCCAGGAAGAATTTGCAACATAAATACCTGAACCTACCGTCGTTTCAAGTATGCCTATAGCTTTTAATTCCTCTAATGCCTGCTGAACAGTACTTCTGTTAACCCCTAATTGCAATGCAAGTTGTCTTTGCGTTGGTAGCTTCGTTCCTGCAACCCAATCCCCTCGCTCAATGCGCTCTGTTGCCCATGCTACAATTTGTTGCTGTAAAGTCCTATCCCCATGTCTGGTTGGTTGCCAATTCATATTTTCACCTCATAAATTGGGTGGGTGAAATACCATCCAATTGGTCGTTTTCTTATAGTTATATCATAGGTAGAATGTGTATTGGAAGGAGGGATTGTCATTGGAGGCATTTCTACATGGGATGCTATTAGCATTCGGACTTATTTTACCTCTAGGTGTGCAAAACGTCTTCGTTTTTACACAAGGAGCTACACAACAACGTTTAATGCTTGCCTTACCAGCTGCTATTACGGCAGCTCTTTGCGATACTTTATTGATTTTGCTTGCTGTTTTTGGGTTATCAGTTATTGTTTTGCAATTTGAATGGCTACGTATCGCTTTAATGTGCGTTGGTATCGTGTTTCTGTTATACATCGGCTATAGTATTTGGCGCTCGACAGCAACCACTAGCGAAAAGAGCGAAGCAATGCCTGTCAAAAAACAAATTGTATTTGCGCTGTCTGTTTCGTTATTAAATCCACATGCTATTTTAGATACAATCGGCGTGATTGGCACTAGCGCATTAAAATATAATGGCACAGAACAAATACTCTTTACTGCTGCATGTGTGCTCATTTCGTGGTTATGGTTTTTCGGTCTTACACTAGCTGGTGCTTCTTTTAAAAAGCTCGATAGCTCTGGCAAGCAGATGAACATCTTAAATAAATGCTCAGCAATCTTTATTTGGGCAACCGCTATTTATTTACTGAGTGGTTTACTTTAATCTGGTACATAGTTTAGAGATACATTTTATAATAAATAGTTGCTGTAATTGCATTGATTTAACAATGTTTTGCGTTTTATTAATCAAGTTTTAATGAGCTTACTTTGTGAGTGGACCTAATAAATAGGGAATTCAAGAGTCGTCGTATTTTAGAAGTTAGTTTTAACCAATAGGTTCATCCATGGTTGGTTTTCGCCTCTACACATTCCATAAAACACAGATATAGCGGAGCGAAGGGGCGGATAACCATACAATTACCAAACAGTCTGACCATAAATCTACTCATTACCTACTATTTATCAAAATCTAGAAGTAACTTTCGAAATTTTATGATATTGATTCATTTAAAAGATTTAATAAATTATATGTATTAATCTCTTGAAGATTAATACAATTCGCATTTTCATCTTTTGCTTTATAACTTTTCTTTAAGTAATAGTTAATTATTTCAATACTTGGTTTTTCTCCGTTCAACTCTAAAAAATAACTAATGAAAAGTGCAATTGTTCCACTAAAATGTGCACAAGAAATACTTGTTCCATAACTTATAGTATAGCCCTGCGGGAGGCCCAAATTTTTTCTTAAAGGATCTATGTTTTTTAAATGTTTTGGATAGGTTGTAATGATAACTTGCGTGGGATCATTAGTATCAAACCATTCCCCTCCCGGAGCAAGCAAACATTTATCACTGTAATTTGAATATGTTGAGAGTTCACCTAATTTATTGCTAGCTGCAACTATGTAAACACTGGGGTTAAACCCTAACATATGTAATTCTGGGTGGACATCTAAATTAATTTTAGTGTTACCTGCAGAAGTAATAATTAATATATTTTTATTAGTGGCCTCTTCTATCAATTGATTAATAATATTCAGTAAATTGGTATCATTAGTTTTTATAAACATTGAAAGACTTATATTTATTACATCTACATTACAACTTATTGCATATTTAAATGCTTGTAAGAAGAGTCTTAATTTAAACTTTTTATTATCCGTTATTTTGCAAATAATCAAAGAAATATATTGGGGGCTAAACCCGTTAAAATCCCATTTCCACAAATAATTCCAGCAACCATAGTTCCATGACCATCGTAGTCCATTATATTTGTATGTTCACCGACAAAACTTCTCGAATTTTGAAAGTCTATGTTAGAAAGTAGATTTTCATGCGTATAGTCTATTCCACTATCGATAATAGCCACTTTAATTTCAGAACTTCCTTTTGAAAAATTATAAACTTCCCCATTTTTTGTTAACTTAGAAATATTCCACTGGTATTTGAACAGTGTACTATTATCAGACATTATTCGTCTCAAAAAAGAGGTGTATTTTACGGGAAAGTTCTTGCTTTTCCTCTCGATTTCTTATATTTGCGTTTAAAATTAGCCTGGATAGTTCTGAGTTTTCCTCGAATATTTGCTTGTTTTTGTCATATAAATCCTTTATTTCTGGATTATCTTTTGACAACTTGTCAACTCTTATATTTATTTTCCTTTGTGGAGTTCCATAGCCCAATGCTACATATGCATTTATTATCAAATCAACGATTAAATCAAAGATTATAAACATATACTAACACTCACCTCATAATTAGTTTTTATTAACGTTTGTCATTACTATTTCAGTGGCTTGTTAAAAGATTTAATTCAAGTGTTATCATATGAGTATCCTTTAATAAATTATTTAATAGCTTGAGTTTCTACAAATAAAGCATATTTTTTATGAGTTTCTAATAATTCTTGAAGTAATCCAATTCCTGTTATTTCCCCATTATCTAAGAATATAATCTGATCTGCATTTTTAATGGTAGATAATCTATGGGCAATTACTATAGTGGTTCTACTTTTCATCAATTTCTTTAAAGCATCTTGTACTAATTGTTCGCTTTCACTATCAAGACTAGCTGTCGCTTCATCTAATAAAAGAAGATTAGGATCACGTATAAAAGCCCTACCAATAGCAATTCTTTGTCTTTGCCCACCAGATAGTTTTATACCCCTTTCACCTACAAGAGTATTAAAGCCAGCTGGAAAATTTTTTATAAATTCATATGCATTTGCAAGTTTAGCATACTGTATTATTTTTTTATCATGTACATCATCTACTCCATACATTAAATTTTCTTTAATAGTGCCATTTATCATAGCGCTTTCTTGCATAACATAACCAATAACATTACGCCATTCTTTTAATCCATAGTCTGAAATAGAAACTCCACCATAATAAATAGCACCTACTTGTGGTTCATACATACGTTCTATTAAATAAAAGAGTGAAGATTTTCCTGATCCTGAAGGTCCGACTATAGCTGTAGTTTTATTTTCAGGAATCGTAATATTTAAATTTTTTAATACATTAACTTTTCCATCGTAACTAAAGCTTAAATTTTTAATTAATAAGTTAGAATCTACATCATTTATTGGGATGTTTGAGTTATATATTGCTTCTTGGGGCATAATGTATATTTCATACAATCTCTCTGTAGATCCTATAGTTTTTTTATACTCAGTATAAAATGAGGATAAAGATGCTATAGGAGTTATTGATTGAATTAAGTAAAAGAGTATAGCAACAAATGTACCTGCAGAGATTTCCCCATTAGATACTCTAAAACCACCATACCCTATTATTATTAAAAGCATTAGCATCATTGTACCTGTTACAATTGGCGATACGATTGCTTGAATTTTGGCTTCCTTTAAATTTAAATTAAATAGTTCAAATAATTTTCTTTCCCCATTATTAAACTCTTTCGTTTCAGCACTATAACTTTTGACAAGCCTTATCTCAGTAAGTACCCGATTTAAAAAACTAATAAAATTAGCAGTTTCATTTTGCAAATTCAGAGATATTTTATAAGTGAGGTTCCCTATAGGTAATATTACAAATAAAGTAACTGGAATAATTGATAACATTGCTAATGTTAGTTTCCAATCTAATACAATTAACATTGTTACTGAACCAATTATAATGATAATTTGCGAAAGTAAGTTAGGGATTTTCTCTGAAATAAAACTATTCATATTTTCAATATCATCTGTTAATCTACTTATTGTTTGTCCGCTGTCGTTACTATCAAAATAGGAAATTGGGAGTCCCAAAACATGATTCCACATTTTGCTTCTTATACAATATATTGCATTACCTCCTATATATTTCAGCATATAAAAAGAAACTCCACTTAAAATGGAGTTAACAATAAAAAATACAATTAAATATACAACCCAGCTCCATTTAATATTATCAATTGAAAAGTCATCAATTATAGTTTTTGTGATAATTGGGAGTACTAAATTTATTAAAGAGGAAAGTATAGATAAAGTAATACTAATAATAATTATTTTCTTTGGCCAATTAACTAATTTAAGTAAAACTATTAGGTGATTTTTTTTCAATTTTTTAATGTCCCTTCTCTTAATTGCTCATTAAAAAAAGACTTTCCCATTTGGTAAAAGATTTTCTTTTGATGTAATACAAAAGAACTAGGTATATGCCAGAATTCCCAGTTAACAGCCCAGTCTTATTAAATTTGTATTTTTCATTATTAAATGCTTCTATATCATTAAAGCCAAATTTTGATTTTTCATCATATCTTTTAATAAGTTCTTCGATAAAAAAACTTTCCATTTCTTCGAAGATTGGAAGTTTTGTATCTTCATTCATAATTATTATTAAATGTAATAATCCTGCTATTCCATGATAATAGCTAGGGGATATTAAATTGTATTCGTTTTTATGTGTATTTACAGTGTTAAAGAATTCCAATGAAAACTCTTTTAAATAGCTATTGTTTAAGGCTGTCCCTGATTTCCATATAGTTCTAGCTATAGACAAGTCCCCATAGCACCAACTAAAGTTAATTCTATTCGATCTCCCCTCTTTAAAAATAAAATTTGAAAATAAAAATTATTTTTACAATTAGTATAAAATGCCTTTTGCAAGATGAAAAGTATATATTTTTTGAATATTTTGTGAACTAAAATGATATTATTTGTAGGAGGAGACATCTTGAAAACGATTAATTATTAAAATCCTAAAGTGGCAAGCTATCTATGTATGGGTGGAATATTTATAGTCTTAGGTTTTTCTCAAGGTTTAATCTTCTTTCTAATAGGGCAATTTTATGCGTTATTATTTCGAATAAAAATAATAAGAAAAGCCGATTAAAAGGTTTTAGCGCTTCTTTTAATCGGCTTTTCCAAAACTATATATTAGAAATTAAAAGTAATCTCGATTTCCTTATCAAACAATTTCGCCTGAATCACATTTTCTCCTGTTTTCACTTCCCCGAATAAAATGTCATTTAACAATACATTAGCTTTCAATAATGCAGTATAGTGTTGGATGATTTTCTCAGTTTCAGCATCTGCAGAGATTGAAATCGAAATATATTGTTCAACAGGTAATTGCCATTTTTTTCGTGTATCTTGGATCGTACGTATTAACTCTCTTATTTGCCCCTCCTAAAGTAAGTCATTCGTTAGTTGGGTATTCAGTAAGACACGACATCCATTCTCTTCTGCCAATAAATAATGCTCCTTAATGACGGATTCTTTTAACACATGTGATTTTAACAAAGTAAGTTGTTGATGATCAATATCTATTGCAATTCCACTTGTTAACTGTAGTGCCTTTTGCTCTGCTTCACTTAATCGCGTAACATAATCTTTTACTTTATGCACTTGTGATCCAAATGCTGCACCAGCTGTTTTGTAGTTTAGTTTGTAGTGAATGGTTTCATAAGCAGTAAAGTCCTGTGTCCACTTACATTCCTTCACATTTAATTCATCTCGAATAATATCATTATACTGAGCATAATCTTCCACTTCTCCAACTACTGACATCACCATTTCCTTTAATGGCTGCTTCACTTTAAGTCCTTCACTATTACGAATACTTCGACTAAGTTCAACGACAGCAAGGACATTTGCCATCTCTTGTTCCAGTTGAAGGTCAAGTAATGATGCATCGGACTTTGGATAGTTTTGTAAATGTACACTTTCCCCACATAAACGTCTATACACATCATCCGCAATAAAGGGCGTAAATGGCGCTAGCAATTTACTAACAGTTGTCAATACCTCATACAGTGTGCTGAAGGCACCAGGCATACAAAAACCCCGTCCCTTACTTGGGACGGGGTTAACCGCGAATACCACCCTAATTCTATTGAAAACCGCTCAATAGTACTCAGCAACGTACAATCATACGTGTTCTTTTTAACGGTAGACACCCGAATTAGCTTACTCATTTCAGCTAATCTTCTCAGAGAGGATCTTCATGAAACATTTGCACACCGACTTTCACCAAAATGTCGGCTCTCTGTAGAACAAAATGTAACACTACTCTTTCTCATCAACGAATTTGTATGCTTTTATTGTCACTCATCTTAACAAACTGCCATTTACTTGTCAATATTCAGACATTCTACGACGCTTTGATGAAGTGCCGTATATTGAGGACTATCAGCAGTTTGAATATAAAAACTTTTTAATAATGTTTTCCAGTTAAATCGTACTATTCGATAGTGCTGTACATCAAGCTGTTCCTTTTGAGCAGCTAACGTTGCCATCGTTTCATTTAATAATGCGATAACTTCTTGCTGCTGCAAACCTTGTTTTAGCATTGTAAAAATAGGTACTAATAGCCTTTCATCCTCATCATGAATGAATGCATAATTTGTTTGCAACATCATATTCCATAAAGGACGTAAAATATCCATAAAAGAAGATTTCTTGAATTTCGGGCTTTTCACTAATTCATCTACTGCGTCTGACGCATGTGCCACACTATGAGCCCACCCTTTTACAGGTATATAACCTCTTACATCTTTTTCAGTCAATAAATAAGTGCTGAACCTATTTGTAAGTTCATCGATTTTGTGCACTTCTATAAAATCAGCTTCATTATCTTTTGCTAATATTAGTGCGATTAGTAACAAAGTAAACGTTCTAGTAAAAACTGAATCTGAATTATCTTCTCCAATGCCTTCACATAATAAAACAGTTAAACAGTAGTCCAACATATCGCTTAATATGGCATAATCTAATAAATTTTGTTCTAAAATCATTGTATAAAAGGAACCATAGATTAATCCGTCTCGCAGTTCGCTATCTACTGAACCAATATGTGCAAGCATTGACTGAATGAGTATTTGTTGATCTGCTTGTTGCCAGGCATTACTGTCATTTAGGAATGCATGAAGTTCACGTTTCAAATCAACTTCACTTAATAATTTTTCATGTAATATCATATGTAGTCATTTCTCCTTTTGTTTTCAACTTCTTTAATCTTGAGTTAAATGCCATAATTTTTCCAATGAGATGTCCGCTAATTGATAGCCATACTTGTCAACTAGCAAACGATCAATAGCGATTTCTGGTTGCTCGGTATAAAATTTTGTTATTACATCACAATGCGCAAGTGCTAAATGCTCTGTTAATTGCTTTGCCAACTCCGCTAATGGCTCAATATGCCCGTCTTGTACATCGCTTTCTGAATAAACGCTAACGGATACATAATTTGTTCGTTGCTCGTCTTCATCCATGATAAAATCAGCTATCTCCAATTCTTCAACTGTGGCTTTTCTTCTTTCATCCACGATAACCAAGCTGTAATGGACTCGTTGAATACGTATTGTCCAGACTTCCAAATCTGTTAACCTTAATGTCCGTTCGAAATAATCAATCAATGATATAGCTCCTTTTTCATTTTTATACAGTAACTTACAATAAGTGTACCTTAATCCAAATAAAAAAACAGCTTATACTTGTAAGCTGTTTTTAAGGGGTGCAATTCTATTTCAATTTTTAACTATATAGAACGCTAACTTCTTATTGATATTCCTCCACTATTTTTATCCCTAAAATATCTTTATAATCTATAAAAGATTTAGAACCATCATTCCCTAATGCCTGACTATATTCCACTTCCACTTTATCTCCAATTGTTAGAGTTTTAGGAACATCTACTAGAGGGAACCATGTACCATTTTTATGTTTTTGTACAAGTTCGTCTACTGATAATTGACCGATATCATTTTTAATGACGCCTGAGACCACTAAAAATTCATTTTCTTTGATTGCTAAGACTCTTCCACTTCTTACTGGAGTCATTTGACTTTCCTTCTCAGGGATTTTATATTTCTCTCGTAAGATGGTAATGTCTTTATCATAATGCTGCTTTAAAAAATCCATTGCTTCTTGCTCGACAAGCCATCCCCTTACTTGGTCACTAGTATCTTTATAATCGGTATTACTTACTTCCATTAGTAAATTGACTGTGGCCATTTTATAAGCAATTGGCTTGGCATATATAGCAATAAACTCTTCTACTGAGATTTGCAGTTTTTGTAGCCGTTCATCCATTGTTGGCATTGTATCATAATTAAATTCATTCATAATCAATTCTAGTTCTTGATGTACTTGCTCTTGTGAAGGTACTATCTTCTTTGATTTCGCATAGGCAAAGTTCGATTCAAGATATAAAAAATTATCAAAACTTGCTCGATAGAGACGCTCTTTCCCATTCATATAAGAATCCTTTTGTAGCTGTAGTTCAAGAATTCTTTCATCTAATACTGGAGGAATAATTGAAGCTTGTTGTTGATAATCTTTGTATTGATTAAATATAAAAAGTCCTAAACATATGCTCAAAATCATTGTCAGCACACCATATTGCCAACTCTTTGAAGCTTGTTTTTCATTACGTTGTTCTATATGCTGAACAACGTTGGTCATTACACGCTTTTTGCTTTCTGTTAAATCCCTTACTACTCGAATATCGACTTTACTCATGCAAAAGCACCTCCCATTCAACCTGTTGTAGTATCGGTTTTAGTAACTCTCGCGCACGTCGTAGCCTCGTTTTAATAGTACTTTCAGGAATATTTAACAGCTTCGCTATCTCCAGCACAGACATTTCTTCAAAATAAAAATGGATGATAACCTCACGTTGCTTTAATGGTAGAGTTAGGATAGCATTTTCAATTAACGTTTTTTCATCTTGCTGAACAAGCATATCTCTTCTCATGATTGTCTGTTGATTAAAAATCTTTTGTTGCACCTGAATTTTCCGATATGTCCAACTCCTTAAATAATCTTTACTCCTGTTAATGACAAGTGTCGATAAAAAAGCCTTTAACTCACCACGTTCATCGTATTTTTGTTGGTTATTATAAAACTTTATAAAAACATCCTGTACGATATCTTCGGCACTTTGTAGATCTCTTACATAATAATAAGCAAGACGAATAAGTCGTTCTGTATGTAGCTCCATTATTTCTTCCAGTTCGTTTACTAGCAACGTATCGCCTCCCTTCTCTACCCTATAAACGGTGCTCAAGATACAAAGGTTTGTTTTTTGGGAATTTATTATAGTTTTTCATCAAAAAATGGAAGAATCATTGTTTTTTCATGTGAAGAGAGCACAATATTTGTTGATGGCGTACCGTAAGGCATTGCGTCATCAATAAACTGTTCTAACGTTTCTACTGAGTATGTGGCAAGTTTGACAATATAGCTAATTTCGCCAGCTACCCGATAGCACTCAAGGACATCAGGATGAGCATGACAAAAATTCGAAAGACTTTTGCAATCAATCGATTTAAACAAAATAATAGCCTGAATAGAGCGATCCATTTTCTTTAAGTTCACCTTCGTTGTATAGCCTTCAATACTCCCTTGCTCTTCTAGCTTTTTCACTCGTTCTATTACAGCTGGCGACGATAAATGAACGATTGTCGCTAACTCTTTCATTGAAATTTTTGCATTCTTCTGTAATTGGCGTAAAATTTCAGTATCAATTGTATCCATGCGAATCCACCTTTTTTTATAAATTGATTTCTTCATAATTCCATTGAATATTAGGAAAACACTATTAATTACATTATATAGCGTATGTAATTAAATCACTTCCTTTATTACAATTAAAAATATAAAGGAGGCTAGCTAAGATGAAAAAAATATTATTACTTTTAGCAAATGGCTTTGAGGCTGTAGAAGCGAGTGTCTTTACAGATGTGCTAGGCTGGAATAAATGGGAGGGCGATGGCACAACGGAAGTCGTAACAGTAGGATTACATAAACAGCTCCAATGCACATGGAATTTTTTGGTCACACCAGAAAAGTTGCTACATGAAATTGCACTAGAAGACTTTGATGCATTAGCAATTCCAGGAGGCTTTGAGGAAGCGGGATTTTATGAAGATGCTTTTAGTGATGAATTTCAGCAAGTCATTACACACTTTAACGAACATCAAAAGCCAATTGCCACTATATGTGTAGCTTCACTAGCATTAGGACATTGTGGCATTTTACAAAATAAACAGGCGACAACTTACAATCATCCAACTAGTAAACGATTAGAGCAGCTCCGTTCGTATAAAGTAGATATTGTCAATGAACGGATAGTGCAAACAGATCACATTATTACATCATCGAATCCAGGCACTGCTTTTGATGTGGCATTTGGCTTACTTGAAATGCTAACAACTTCTGAGAATACACTGAGAGTAAAAGATTTAATGGGATTTAACTAATAGTAGTATTTATAAAATAGGGTCATCTTTTCTTTTTCGTCCGTTCATTCTACGAAAAAAATTGGAGATGATCCTATTTTTTTAATTCAATAGTAATATCGAAAGGTATCTAAACATAATTTATTTTAAAGCGTAACGATTATCATTTATCAATTTATCGTCGATATTGTTAAGTCAAATTTTCAGGAGGCAAATGTGAATCGTCAACTTAGCAAACATTTTTTTAATGCTCGTTTTTTCCTATTGCTGATGATTGGTCTATTTCTAACCCCTACTATCTTTCCAAGCATTTCATTTTTAGTTTCTGTCGGTCCCGCACTATTAAATCTTAATACTATATTTTTGAGTATCTTAATCGAAGCATTACCGTTTGTGCTAATTGGGGTTCTGATTGCTGGGTTTATTCAAATTTTTATTACTGAACAACATATCCAAAAGTGCATACCAAAAAATAAATTTTTAGCCATTGTTATGAGCTGTGTAATTGGAGCTCTTTTCCCTGCTTGTGAATGCGGAATAGTTCCGATTGTTAAAAGACTTGTCTCCAAAGGGGTACCTATTCATGCGGCAATGGGTTTTATGCTAACGGGACCCCTTATTAATCCTATTGTCATTATTTCTACATATATGGCTTTTGGTAATGATTTAAAAATCGCTGGGTTGCGCATGTTATTAGGCTTTGTCATAGCCATTATAGTCGCTTTCATTATTAGTCTAATTTTTATCGGAACACAGTTTAAAAATGATATACGAATCGATCATCCACAGCATCGTGCAGAAAAAATATCATTCGTCAAAAAGTGTACAAACATGGTTAACCATTCTATTGATGAGTTTTTTGATATGGGCAAATATTTAATAATTGGGGCATTTTTAGCAGCTTTTGTTCAAACCTTTGTATCTACTAAAACGCTTGTGGAAATTGGTAATAATATTACATCTTCTATGTTAGTAATGATGCTGTTAGCGTATATTCTTTCTTTATGTTCCGAAGCGGATGCATTTATAGGAGCCTCCTTCAGCTCTATTTTTCCAACTCCATCTGTACTTGCCTTCTTAATTTTTGGACCTATGATTGATTTTAAAAACACGATTATGATGTTGGGAGTATTTCGATTTAAATTTGTACTATCAGTATTAACTATTGTGTTTTTTGTAATCTTTATAATAATATGGCTTATCGCACCTTATATTTAGGAGGTCAATAATGAAATTTCACTTCCAACAAGCGGTAAAAGCCGCTATTTTGCTCGCCTTTTCTGTTATGATTATCAAATTGCATGCAACTGGAGAAATTACGAAATTAATCAATCCGAAATATGAGAACTTAAGTAAAATTGTAGCTATTATCTTTTTCGTTTTATTTATAGTTCAAATAAAAAGGATTTTTACATCTACAAATAATAGCCATCACAAAGATTCGTTATGCGAGTGTTGTTCACATCATACGGCTGATCCGCCTTTTAATTGGAAAAGAATAATATCTTATCTAGTTTTAGTTACTCCATTGCTAACTGGATTTATTTTGCCAACGAAATTTTTGGATGCATCCATAGCCCAGAAAAAAGGTGCTACTATTATGATGGCAAAACAATCTCAGACAGCAAGAAATGAAGAGGAAGGCACGCTAAATCAATCAAATAGTAATATGTTGTTAGAAGATCATCCAATTGATCCAAAACTATTAGAAGAAAAACAAGAAATGTCAAAAAAGGACTATGACAAATTAAAACAACAACTTGTACAGAATCCAATAGTCGACATGACAAATTATATATTTTCTGTTTATTACGAGGATATTAATATTAACTTATTAAAATATCAAGGTAAAACGATAAAACTAAGTGGCTTTGTGTTAAAGGAAAAAGATTTTCTAGAGAATCAGTTAGTCATTTCGAGATTCTTCATTACACATTGTGTTGCCGATGCCAGCATTATCGGGTTTTTAACAGAAATGCCCGAAGCTGCAAATTTAGAAGAAGATACATGGATTGAAGCAGAAGGTAAGATCGATATTGGGGAGTATAATGGCGTTGAGCTTCCTATTATTAAAGTTGAAAAGTGGGAAAAAATACAGGAACCTGTTGAGCCTTATATATATCCAATTGACATTCTCATTAGCAAATAATAAAAAAACCGACCTCCTAAGAGATCGGTTTTGATGAAATAATTATTCAGCAGCTTTCGCGCGAAGAACCATTTGTAGGATACCACCGTGACGGTAGTAGTCTACTTCTACTTCTGAGTCGAAACGAGCTAAAGCTTGGAAAGTTTTAACTGTACCGTCTTCAGATTTAGCAGTAACTGTTAAGATATCACGTGGTTTTACGTTGTCAGTAATGTTTACAGAGATTTCTTCTTTACCAGTTAAACCTAGAGAATCAGCAGATTCACCGTTTAAGTATTGTAAAGGAAGAACACCCATCATTACTAAGTTAGAACGGTGGATACGCTCGTAAGATTGTGCGATAACAGTTTTCACGCCAAGAAGGAATGTACCTTTCGCAGCCCAGTCACGAGAAGAACCCATACCGTAGTCGTTACCAGCAAGTACTACTAAGCCAGTACCTTGTTCTTGGTATTTCATACATGCGTCATAGATGTACTCTACATCGCCTGTTGGCCAGTAAGTAGTGAATCCACCTTCTGTACCAGGAGCAACTTGGTTACGGATACGGATGTTTGCAAATGTACCACGCATCATAACTTCGTGGTTACCACGACGAGAACCGTATGAGTTGAAGTCACGGATTGCAACACCGTTTTCGATTAAATATTTACCTGCAGGTGTATCTTTACCGATTGCACCAGCTGGAGAAATATGGTCAGTTGTAATTGAGTCACCGAACTTCGCCATAATGCGTAAGCCGTCTAAGCCTTTAATAGCTTCTGGCTCTTTTGCAAGACCTTGGAAGAATGGTGGGTTTTGAATGTAAGTTGATTTGTCATCAAATGTGTATAGAGACTCAGTTGATGTTTCAATTGCATTCCATTTTTCGTTAGCTGTGAATACAGTTTCGTATTCTTTTTGGAATAATTCACGGTTAACTACAGTACCTAATACTGCGTTAACTTCTTCAGTTGAAGGCCAGATATCAGCGAAGAATACTTCGTTACCATCTTTGTCTTTACCGAATGAATCTTTTTGTAGGTCGATATCCACAGTACCAGCAAGTGCATAAGCAACAACAAGTGGTGGTGAAGCTAAGTAGTTAGCTTTTACAAGTGGGTGTACACGGCCTTCGAAGTTACGGTTACCAGAAAGAACAGATGTTACGAATAAGTCGTTGTCTTTGATAGCGTCTTCGATTTCAGGAAGTAATGGACCTGAGTTACCGATACATGTTGTACAGCCGTAACCTACAGTGTTGAAACCGATTTGGTCAAGGTATGTTTGTAAACCTGAATCTTCAAGGTAACCAGTTACAACTTTAGAACCTGGTGCTAAAGAAGTTTTAACCCATTTAGGTACAGTTAAGCCTTTTTCTACAGCTTTTTTCGCAACTAAACCAGCAGCGATTAATACGTATGGGTTAGATGTATTTGTACAAGAAGTGATAGCAGCGATTGCTACAGCACCTGTTGGGATTTCTACATCACCTTCAGCAAATTTAGCTACAGAAGTTTTTTCGAATTCAGCTTCTGATAAACCGAAACCTTGAGTACCTTGTGGAGCCACTACTGCTTCTTTGTAACGAGAACGCATTTGAGAAAGTGGAATTAAGTCTTGTGGACGTTTAGGACCAGAAAGGTTTGGTTCGATTTCAGCTAAGTTTACTTCTAATACGTCAGTGTAAACTGGCTCTAATGTTGGATCAAAGAACATATGGTTAGCTTTTAAGTAAGCTTCTACAACCGCGATGTGCTCTTCGTCACGACCAGTTAAACGCATGTAGTTTAATGATTCTTCGTCAATTGCGAAGTAACCACATGTAGCACCATATTCAGGAGCCATGTTAGAAATTGTTGCACGGTCAGCTAGTGGTAATTTAGATACGCCAGGTCCGAAGAACTCAACGAATTTACCAACTACGCCACGTTGACGTAAAACTTGTGTTACTTTTAATGCTAAGTCAGTAGCAGTAGTTCCGTTTGGAAGATCGCCAACTAATTTAACACCGATAACTTCTGGAATTGGGAAGTATGAAGGTTGACCAAGCATACCTGCTTCAGCCTCGATACCACCAACACCCCATCCAAGAACGCCGATACCGTTGATCATTGTTGTATGTGAGTCAGTACCTACTACTGAGTCTGGGAATGTTTCGAATGTACCGTCAGCATTTTCGTTTACGTGTACAACTGGAGCTAAATACTCTAAGTTTACTTGGTGAACGATACCAGTTGCTGGTGGTACAGCACGGAAATTATTATAAGCTGTTTGAGCCCATTTTAAGAAGTTATAACGCTCAGCGTTACGTTCGAATTCAAGGTCCATGTTAGCTTGTAATGCAGATGCATTACCGTATTTGTCAACTTGTACTGAGTGGTCAATTACAAGGTCAACTGGAATAGCAGGGTTGATTTTGCTTGGGTCGCCGCCCATTTCTTTCATTGCTGAACGAAGAGATGCAAGGTCAACTACTACTGGTACACCAGTAAAGTCTTGTAATACAACGCGAGAAGGTTTGAATGGTACTTCTGCTTCTGGATCAGCACCGTTACCCCATTTTGCTAATTCGTTTACGTGTTCTTCTTTGATAACATATGCATCATATTGACGTAATACAGATTCTAATAATACTTTAATTGAGTAAGGAAGGTTTGAAACTTTTGCAACGCCAGCTTTTTCAATCGCAGCTAAGTTGTAGTAATTGTAAGTTTTACCATTAACTTCGAATGATGCGCGGCTGTTGTGTAAATTACCTTGTGCCATTTGCGGATCCCCCTAAATATCTTTTTGAAAAGGCCTAATGTAAAGCATCTTTTCTCCAACACCCATAATAGCGTATTTATATTCATAAGTAAATTACATTAATATTATCTTTTTCAATAAGTATTTCTTATGACATAAAAATTATTTCGTTTATTTAACATGAATGAGCGATTTTGTGACGAAAATGACATATTTCAGCCTAATTTATTGTGAACATTTTTCAAAAAAATATTCATCTATAGTTTTGAACAATAGTAAAATTAGTTGTTTACTATAAAAATACAAGTAATAAATTGTTATTGAACCAAATAATAGAAAAACAAATGAAGCAAGCGCGTAGTTAACCGTTCATTAGTAACGAGCGATTTCAACCTAATATGGAACTTCTACTTTTGAACGGTTGTAGTCATCGTTATTTCTGCAATTTCCATACACTCCCTACTGAGAGTAAAATCTTATCTGTCAAAGCAGCATCTCCTTCAGTCAACTCACTTACATTCTAGTTTGCTGTAAAATTTTTTCTAACTGCTAAATAGTACTTAATACATTAATGATAAAACTGTTAGTCGCCATATAAGTTTCTTTTATACAACAACATTCTCTATACTGTAATACTATTCCCCTTTACCTTTACTCGAACGTGAACGTTATAAACTTTACTGTTCAATAGCCTAGATTCTTCTTTATTTCTCCTTTATCTTTCAAAAATGAATAGACATTCAATTTGCAATTCCATTATTATATAGTATAAATACTCTTTTTGTAGATAAAAAAGGTGTTTTAGAGAAATAATAGATTTTTTCAAATAAGGAGGAGATTTATTTAATGGAGCGAATACAAAAAATAGCACCAAACTTCTTTTGCATTGATACACATGATTTAAATAGGAAGGAACGTACAAGCGCATATTTACTTATTGATGAAAAAATCGCATTAGTCGAGACATCTGCCAGTCCTTCAGTTCCCTATATAATAGAAGGTTTAAATGAATTGCAAATTACACTAGAAGATATTGATTATGTTATCGTTACACATATTCACTTAGATCATGCAGGTGGTGCAGGACTTTTTCTTCAAAGTTGCCCTAATGCAAAGTTGGTCGTACACCCGCGTGGTGTTACACATATGGTTGATCCAAGTCGTCTAATTGCTAGTGCAAAGGCTGTATATGGTAATGAATTCGAGCGTCTTTTTGACCCCATCGTCCCTATTGCTCCAGAACGAATTATTGAAGCAGGACATGGAGATATATTGTCATTAGGTAATCATCAGCTTACGTTTTATCATACGGAGGGACATGCAAAGCACCACGTATCGATGCATTATTCTGCTACAAATGGATTGTTTGTAGGCGATACTACTGGTGTCAGATATCCAGAGATGGCGGATGAAGCAATTGATTTAATCATCCCGTCAACCTCTCCAAATCAGTATGACCCTGAAACAATGGAAAAATCTATTCAGTTATACGAGGAGCTCAATGTACAAGAATTGTATTTCGGTCATTATGGAGCATATCAAAACCCAACTGAAGCTTATCGCCAAGTTCGCTATTGGACTCCATTGTTTTTAGCTGAAGGTGAAAAGGCACTAGCAGCATCTGATATAGTCGAAGAACAAGTAAAGTTGCTAGATAGTGGATTACAAACATTATTGCATCATTTTCTACAAGAAAATGGTATATCAAAAAACCATCCAGTCTATCAAACAATTCCTTTTGATACAATCGTGTCCGCAATGGGCATTCTTGATTACTTAGCAAAAAAAGAAAAGCATCTCTTAAAATAAGCAATTATAATCTGCAATGTTTCTCCAGACTAATTGGAGAAATTTTGTAGATTTTTTTACGACTGTCATTGATTAGTTAAATGCTGGAGCACAGCATGAAAATCCTGTTCCTCCCCTATTGCTTCAAAATTTCTAAAAGGATTACCAACCCGTTTAATTCGCTCAATGACAGTAGGTATTGTAAAAAGTTCTGGTCGAAGCTGTTCATTTACTTCATCCCAATATAACGGTGTCGCTACTAAGCCCATTGGATTACCGCGAGTGGAAAATGGTGAAATAATCGTCTTTCCTTCCGCATGTTGTACATAGTCTAAATACAATCGGTCATTTCTATTTTTCTTTAACCGCTCAATTGTATATAATCCCGTTTTTTGCTCGCATAAAAAACGACATACAAACTCTGTAAATTGCCGAACTTGCTCATATGAAAAAGTATTATACGGTAAAGGTATATAAACTTGTAGGCCTTTGCCCCCTGAAGTTTTAACAAATGACTGTAACTTAAAATAATCAAATATTTCTTTTAGGTGGCGTGCAGCACTTATTGCAAGTGAAAATGCATCTACATTAGGTGGGTCTAAATCGAAAACAATTTCTGTCGGCTTATCAGTATCAATTGTTTGAAAGGGAATGTGAATTTCTAACGCAAGCTGATTTCCTAGCCACAATAATGTCTCAAGATTGTTGCATAAAATCCCATGATGTTCACTAACTTTCTCTGTTGCAACAAACTCTGGGAGATTGTCAGGACTGCTTTTTTGATAAAAGCTCTCTCCTGACACGCCATGAGGAAAGCGGATTAATGTAACTGGTCGTTGACGCAACAAAGGCAATATTAACGGTGATATGAATTGTAAATAGTGCAAATAGCTATCTTTTGTAATACCGATTTCTGGCCATACAGGCTTGTTTGGATGTGTTACTTGTACACTTTCAGGTATCGGCATAAGTTGTCGATGCATTTGTTGCCAATTACATTCCTGTGGATCCATCTCTAATCGAAAAGCATGAAATCGTGGCTCTCTTAACTTTTTGCCATCAAAATCTATACAGGCAATATCAACACAGATAGATGGCTCTAATTCCCATGTTTCATTTTGTTTAATACCATTTGCTTTAAAAAATGCTATTAGTGTGTTTAATTCGTCATTTTTCATGCCATGTCTAAAAACAACCACTTCTGTTAATTCACCCTGTCGATAAACACAACCTTGAAAATAACCATTTCCTTTATCATATTTCGTGACAATGACCGTAACCATTCTCCAATTTTTTATCTTCATCCATTGATTCGTGCGTACATCTTCCTGCCACTTACTTGTTTTTTTCTTTGCAATAAGACCTTCGCCATTATAGGTAGTTATCAAATGCCATATCGCTGAGGTGTCCTCAAAAACATCGATTGCTTGCAGGGGTCGATTATCTTCATAATTAATAGTAGTCGACAACTTCAATTTCGTAAAAAGTGTCGTTAGTTGCTGTTTACGTGTTTTTAAATATCGATTCGCTTGACTTTCACCTTTAAATTGCAGTAAATCAAATACAACATAATGACATGGAAATGATTTTGCATGTGCAGCAATCACTTCTTTATTTTGCATTCTCCCTCTTTGTTGGACAATTGAGAATTCACTTTTATAGTTGTTCATTAAAAATACTAGCTCACCATCAAATGTTAAGGGTAAATATGCTTTTATTTTTTTGTAAAGATCTTTGCAATACGCAATAATCTCTGGGAACAACTGATTAAGTACATTCCCATTTCTACTGATTAAAATAGGTTCTTCTTCGGTCCACTGTATAATACAACGAAAACCATCGTACTTTGCTTCATAAAACCATTCTTCTCCTTTTGGCGGTTCGATTGCTTCTGTTAATAACATTGGTTTCATAATGCACACCTACTTTCTTTTCGTTCTGATTGACGATTTGTATTTAGCATACATAAAAATCATCAAAATATAACATAGTAAGAAAAACGAGGTGACAACATGCATACAGTTTGGAAAGGCAGTATATCGTTTGGACTTGTCAACATTCCTGTAAAATTACATGCAGCAACAGAAAATAAAGACATCAAATTACGACAGCTTCATAAAGAATGCCATACACCTATTAGCTATAAAAAAGTATGTGAGGGCTGCAACCAAGAGGTTACAGATGAAAATATAGTGAAAGCATATGAATATGCAAAAAATAAATTTGTCGTTCTTGATGAGGAAGAAATAGAAAACTTACGTAAAGAAAATGAAGATAAGGCAGTTGAAATTATTGATTTTGTTAAATTAGGCGAAATTGATCCTATTTATTTTGAACGTACTTATTTTTTATCACCTGATACAACGGGCGGTAAGGCATATGCTCTATTGCGACAAACATTAGAGGAATCAGGTAAAATCGGTGTAGCTAAAATTATCATTCGTTCAAAGGAACAGCTTGCAATTGTTCGGGTCTATCAAAATGCGCTCGTGATGGAAACAATCCATTTTCCTGATGAAGTACGCAGTGTACAAGACGTTCCCAATATTCCGAGCGAGCCAACTATTGTTCAAAAGGAATTGGACGCTGCACTCATGCTAGTCGACCAATTAACAACTGTCTTTAATCCAGAAAAATATACAGATGAATATCGTAATGCTTTAATGGAACTTATAGAGGAAAAGAAAGCGACAAGTTCAGTTTCTGCTAGCGATAAACGTCCTTTACCCGATAATGTCACCGATTTAATGTCAGCACTCCAAGCTTCTTTAGATAAAACAAAAAAACCAGCAACAAGAAAAAGAGCAACCAAAGCGAAGAAAAACGCGTAATGGCGTTTTGAAAAGGCATCGAGAATTACTCTCGATGCCTTTCTTATACATTTATCTATACGTAAATAATGTTATAAAATTACAATTAACAAAACATATGTTTGCCATTCGTGATATACTATCATGGAAGAAAGGAGTGCAGAAATGTCCAACATACATATTGAAGAACGAATGAAACATTACCATGTCCAAGGGTTAAGTTATTTGCTAATTGAAAATGGCCAAATCAGTAAATTGGCACATCACGGCACACTAGAAGCAGGAACCAATCATCAAGTAAATGCCCGTTCCGTATTTAATGCATGCTCAATAAGTAAATTTTTAACTAGCATGTTAGTAATGAAATTAGTAGAACAACGTTATTTGAATTTAGATGAGGATGTTAATAAGAAACTAACTTCGTGGAAAGTACCTGAGAGTGCATTCACAAAGCATAAAAAAGTGACATTACGTAACTTACTTTGCCACCAATCAGGGATTATTGACCCTATTGATAGTTTCCCACCTTTACATGCTCCTCGAGAAAGCTTTTCAATGGTTGACTTGTTAAATGGGAAAACGCCTTATTGTCCAAGTGCAATTGAGGTGTCAAATGAGCCTTGGCATGAATTTCATTACTCTGATGCTGGTTTTTGTATTATTCAGCTGTTAATTGAAGACGTTATGCAACAATCATTCGATGCTATTATAGATGAACTTATTTTTAAAGCGTTAAACATGGAAAATAGCTCTTTTCTATCGTCTATTAGAAAATCATCCGAAAACACATTCGCCTGTGGTCATCATCAAAATGGCGAATTAGTGGCAGGCAACTATCCAATATATCCTTATCCTGCTGCTTGTGGCTTATGGACCTCCCCCACTGACTTAGCGAAATTACTGCTAGAAATTATAAATGCTATAAAGGGGTCTAGTAAAGTTGGTATCTCTGCAAAGCTGGCCCAACAGTTTCTTCAACCACAAGGCGGCAAGGCATGGACTGGTTTAGGTATATTTCTTGATGACACAGAACATGAAGTTGAAATTTCCTCACTTGGTTGGGGAGTTGGATTTCAATGCATGCTCGTTGCCTATCCCTATTTAGAAAAGGGATTTATTGTTATGACGAATACCGATTTAGGTGTTCATCAAATGAAAGGAATTATTGGTGAACTATATCAATCGTTCATGACTTCTACATGAAAGAGCATGTTAGCCAATTCTTGCTCTTTCATTTTCTATCATTAGTCAAATTGCAGTTCTTCTATATTAACCGTTAATTTATTGCGCAAAACATATAAAACGCTTATGCCAATTAAGAAAGTAAGGAAATCCCCTATAAAAATGGACCAAATAATTCCATGGAATCCTGCGATACTACTCATAATAAATAAAATTGGTATCATGATGAGACCCTGTGTAAGGGACATAATCATCGCTGCTTTTCCTTGCCCAGTCGCTTGGAAAATTCCAATGATAAGGAAGGTAAAACCAGTGACGAATAATGAAAGGAAAATTACTTTAATAACATAACTTCCTAATTCAATTAACTGTGGATCTGTCGTAAAAATACCAACTAAGTGATTACCTGTTAAAAATACAAGAATCGCAAACATTGCTGCTAGTATCGCTACTGTCATACTCGTAAATTTTATCGTTGATTTCATACGTTTTCTATTTGATGTAAAATTGTAGGCAATCAGTGGGACAACACCTTCACAAAGTCCCATAATAATGAGTTCTGGAAATTGCAAAATACGTTGTGAAATACCGTAAGAAGCAACTGCCGCATCTCCATAACTAGCAGCAAAATTGTTGAACACCAATGCTGTTAATCCCATTAAAGCACTCATTAGCGCAATTGGAATACCAATTTTCAACACTTCAAATACGACTGATTTTTCAATTTTAAAATATTTCATTGATAAAGTTAAATACTCACTTTTACGGATTATATGCCAGCTATAATAAATAACAGCTCCGATATTACCAATAAGTGTCGCTAATGCAACACCTGGAACACCCCAATGGCAAGCGAAAATAAAAATGGGATCTAAAATTAAATTAATACCTACACTTATAAACATTCCGACCATGGATACAATTGCTGAACCTTCAGCACGTACAATTTGCTCCAATGAAAAGTTTAATATAATAAATGGCGAACCTATTAGCATCACTAAAATATATTGCTTTGTATAGTCAAAAGCCGCTGCACTGGCACCTAGCCCTGTTGTAATGCTATTAGTAGCTAAAATTCCTACTAGCATGGCGATAATTCCTAAAGCAATAGAGGCATAAAATGAAAAAGAAGATACTTCTTTTATTTGTTCTCGCTTTTTTTCTCCGAGCAATCGTGAAATAAATGTACCGCCCCCTACGCCAATTAAATTCCCAAGGGCCATTAACACTGCAAGGATAGGAATTGTCAGTGTGATGGCAGTCATCATAACCGAGTCGTGTAGTAAGCCGATAAAATAGGCATTTAATATTGTATAAATGACACTAACAGACATACCGAGCATCATTGGTAATGAGAAATGCGCCACAGCCTTAGCTATAGGTGCTTTCTCAAAATAATATGTGTTCTCCATATAAAATTCTCCTTTTTAATAAAACGTTAGATATCTAACTAAATAAGTAGAAGAACTGAATCAATCAGCCTTCTTAATCTAAGTTTTTAATTATGCGGTTTAACAAAACTATAAGCTGTTCTTTTTCTTCTTTAGAGAAGCCTTTTGTCATTTCGTCATCTAATTCTTCAAAAAACAATTGAAAATCCTTAACAATCGCGATGCCCTTTGGAAGCGGTCGAATTATTTTACGACGCTCATCTGTTAAATCTGTTTTACGTTCAACTAAACCTTTTTTCTCCAGGTTCGTTACGATGCTTGAAATAGAAGAGCCTCTACGTTGGAAGACGTTCTCCATATGTTTTTGCGTTATGCCCTCTTCCATATGGGAGACTAAGTAATCTAGAGCATGCCCCTGTTCAATCGTAATGTCATAAGATTCGAGCTTTTTGTCACCGCGCTGCTTCATTTGATGACCAATCATACGAATTTGAAATTGATAATTGACTTCTTTCATCGTCTCACCTTCCACAATTAGAATTTCTTTTTAGTTAGATTTCTAACTAATAATAAAATATCGATCTTTAGAAGTCAATCATTTTAGTTAGAAGTCTAACTATTTTTCCGAGGATCATTTTCCGAAATTTATCAGCGATTTCACATAGTTTATCAGCGATTTCTAACGTTCTTCCTGCGATTCACACGAAGTTATCGGCGTTTTTGTAGGTTTTATCGGCGTTTTTAAGTACAATCAAAACAACTTCACGCAAATATCTTCCTTTGGATATTAAACCATTTTATGATAACATTTACAAAAACACATATAAGAGGAGTACAATTATGGCGACCATTGAAGACTTTATTGCTCTTGATATTCGAATTGGTACAGTTCTTCAAGCAGAAGAACTACCGAAAGCACGTGTTCCAGCGATAAAAATGAACATTGATTTTGGTGAAATAGGAATTAAGCAATCCTCCGCACAAATTACAAAACGATATACACCAAATGAAATCGTTGGTAAACAAGTAGTAGCAATTGTCAATTTTCCACCCCGTAGAGTAGCAGGCTTTAAATCAGAGGTTCTAGTTATCGGCGGTGTGCCTGTAGAGGGAGATGTTATTTTATTAACACCTGATCAAGCAGTACCAAATGGCACTAAAATTAGTTAAGTAACTTATCTAGTTTTACTCTAACGATTACAAAGGATTTATTTTAATCTATCTCACAGGCAAATGGCTATTTCTTTATAGCTTCATCTGCATATTAATAGTAATGTAAAGCTTAGATAGCCTTACAAAAACTCTCCTGTTTTGGGGTCACTTTCTATATGGAAGTGACTCTTTTTTCTATTTTTGTCTCACGTTTTGCAACTATTATTATGGTGGAAAAAATCGGTCAAAATTTAGACAGCATAACCTACTTTCTTCCTAAGAATTCAATTATTACTGAAACTATGTTAGACTTAAAATTTAGTGCACATTAAGGATTTAGAGCAATAGTAATTAGAAAAGGATGAATTAATTGCGTAACATACAAAGTGAGAGTAAATATATATACACATATGTACATCACGTAGACGAGTACGATCTATGTAGAATGGAGATGCGTTCATTTTTTAGTATTGATTCCCAATCAAATTTTCTTATAAGCAATATTGAGGTCAACCCTAGCCGTAGTCCTTTTATACAAGATCGACTTGAAGTGCTGTATGAAGATAACAGCATAGATAACATCAAAAAATTAGTGACCAATCTAATAGTAAATGCAAAAACCTATAAAGTGGTTTGTTTAAATAATTTTGATATAGGTGAAACAAAAAAAATCCCTCAATCAGAGCGTCGATTGATGGAACGTGAAATAGGATTATGTATAGAGGGAGAACCAGACCTTGATTTCCCTGAGGTTGTCTTTGGTCTTTTATTTATAGATGAAAGATGGTACTTTGGCATACATAGCAAAAGTGAATCCATTTGGCGTAAGCATTTACACAAGCCACATAGCTATTCAACTGCGCTGAGCACAAGAGTCGCTCGAGCTGTTGCGAACATTGCAGTTCCTCAGCCTCAAAACATTCGTGCGATTGATCCATGTTGTGGTATAGGGACGGTAATAATCGAGGCCCTTTCTATGGGAATTGATATAGAAGGAAGAGATATGAATCCCCTTGTATGTAATGGTTCACGCGAAAACATAGCCTATTTTGGATTACAGGGAACAATAACATTAGGTCCCATCTCAGAAGTAACGGAACACTATGATGTAGCGATAATTGATTTACCATATAACTTATTTACGCATTCAACACGCGAAGATCAATTTGATATTATAAAACATGCTCGTCGAATTGCTGATAAAGTAGTTATCGTTACTATTGAAACAATTGATGACTTAGTAGCAGATGCTGGATTGGTTATAGTAGACAGAAGCATTGCGAAAAAGCAGTCATTTTTACGTCAGATTTTATTATGTGAACAAAACTAAAATCGTACTATTGCACAAGGCTGATTGCATAATGATTTCCAAAATCGCTTGCATCAGCCAATTGGCAATCTTGTACATGCCCTCTAACTATAAATAAACGATACAGCCTTTTTCTTGTAAATCTCCTAACCAAGATGGAACTTGTAAATCGTGATTCCATCTAAGATCCAGACGTTCTAGTCCTTCGATATCCAATAATGATTTTGGTAGCTCTGTTAGAAGATTGCTTCTTAAATCAATTTCCAATAAATTTTGTAAGCGTCCAATCTCTTCAGGCAATGTTGTCAATTGATTATGTCTTAAATTTAATCGTCTTAAGCTTAAACACTTATATATCGATTGAGGAATCGCCTTTAATTGATTTTCTTCCACGTCTAAAACCCGTAATAATGATAACTGTCCTACATTTGCTGGAAGTATTGTAAGTTGATTATTTTTTACATGCAATTCTTTTAAATTGCTTAAACACCCAATAGTTGTCGGCAACTCTGTCAATTGATTATTCATAACACGAAGTTCTATTAGTTTGTTTAATTGTCCTAGTTCATTTGGTAACTGTAATAATTGATTATCACTAAGATTTAAATATTTTACTTTGACTAGCTTGGCAATTTCAGGTGGAATGGATTGTAATTTATTATTATGAAGATATAAATAATCCTCGATGTTGTGCAGATTTTCAATTTCAGGTGGGATTACATCAATATCATTATGCCCTGCGTCCAGCATAGTAAGTTCTGTTAAATTCCCTATATCAGCAGGCATATGACGGATTTTATTAACGGATATATTTAATGTTTTTATATTTTTCATGTTGTAAATTTCAACAGGGATTGTCGTGAATGCATTATCGAATAAGCTTAAATGTGTGATTGCTGCTATCGGTACTTCTATTTTGGGTAAAGCCTCTAAATTCATATGGTGAAAATTTAATTTCATTTGTCTTACTCCTCGTGTTAGTTTAGTATAAATTAATTAAAGTTTAAATGTAAATAATCTCCGTGAACACGACTTAGTTCAATATCATCTTTTGATGAAATCCAAAAATAATTGAATATTAATACTGCCTCATCTCCACCACCTGCTGGATTGTAATCCCATTCATCTAGCGTATCGCTTACATTTATTTTGTAAAAAAATCTATTATGTAAAACACCATCATCATTTTCCCATAAATCCTTCGCAAGTAGCTTTTCTACATTGAAATCTTTCAATCCCGTTTCTTCTTTCATTTCCCTTATAACAGCATCATAGGTGGTTTCATTAGTGTTTACAGTACCTTTAGGAATCTGAATCCCTGCTTCAGTCACCGAATGATGGAAAACTAATACTTGGGTTGTATCTTCTTTAACGCGGTTTACATAGCCATAAACTTTTTTAATCGGCAAAATAAACCTCCCCTTTTATTTACATCTTATTGCTTCATTTATAGCCCAGCTTTGATGTTCATGAAATAAAATCTCTTTTGCCTGATTTGGTTCCATCCATTTAAGGAAGTGATCTTCCTCTATAGGACTAGCAATTTGTCTACCTGTATTACATAAGTAAAAAAAACCATCATTTAGATAATATTTTAATTCAATTGTAGAATAAAAATATCTTTGTGCGCGTCCTATAAAAGGACCTACTGTAACATCCATTCCCATTTCCTCAAGCGCTTCTCTTTTCAAACATTGCGCATGTGTCTCATTATTTTCTAAGCCCTCACCTGGAAGAAAAAACTTACCTTTACTTGTTTGAATAATTGCTATTTTATCTTTCTGACTATTGAACATTACACAATAGACTGCAGGTCGTAATATGTATTCTATTTCTTCATCTTTTTCACCGAACGTTTTAATATCCATAATTCACCTCACTTTCTATTAGAACGAGAGCTGACTGGAAAAGCAGAAAATTTTATTTATCACATGAAAAGATTAAAAAGAGTGGAATCCTCATTCTTCGTTGATATTCACTTTCACTGCTAAATTTCTCGACTTTTGGTTTTCCTTCTCGAATATCATTAATTTTGAATCCAGCTAGCTTTAAAAGTTGAAAATATTCTTCAACTGTCCGATGATACTTAACAACTTTTTTATCAACCCAAGGTTCTACTCTTTTGCCACTATAAAAATAATCATCTACAATCCAATCTGTCTTAGTAGTTGAAGCTGCTGCACTTTTTATTGATGAAGTTAATACTGGATGCTGAACACTAAAAATAAATTTTCCGTTCGAAGCTAAGGATTTATGAATTTCCATAAAGATACTCTTTAAATCTGCTATATAATGTAGAGCTAATCGTGAAACAACTAAATTATAATGTTCTTTTGGAAAATCCCATGCTTCCATTGAAGAAAGATACACATTCCCCTTTGTTTCATTAAGATTTTTAGTAGCTTCTTTTACCATATTTTCAGAGCCTTCAACACCGTCATATTGGATACATCCTTTTTGTAAAAGTTCAACACCAAACTGAGCGTCACCGCATCCTAAATCTAACACCGTTTTCCCTTTTACATCACTCATAAGTTCTAACATTATCGGGTTTTCGATCATATTGTTCGGGCTTTCTACACGATTTCTTCTTGTTAAGTATTCGTTGAAAAATGTTGCATCGTCGTAAGCTGCTACACCAATGTATTCCATGCGATTCACTCCTTGTAGATTTTCACTAATCATCATACCTTACAATAGGTAAATATTGTTTAATAAATCAAAAATAAAAAGAGCACAAATTAGTCCTCGCTAATATGTGCCCCACTATTTTATTTCGCTAATGATTTTGCTTCTCTTTATCCTTTCTAATTTTCATCATTATTAAGGTCATAATAAAACCAACAAAAATGACAATCCAATTATCAATAGCAGAAAAAGAAAATATTTTTGAAATGATAAAAAATACAACAAAATATGTGGTAATTATAAATGAACCATGCTCTGTAATAAATGAACCGAAATCTTTTCTTTTTTTCATAAGAAAAAACTCCCACATCCTTTATTTACAAACCAACATTTTAAATCATTTGTCACTAAACTTCTATGTTAATATTCATGTAATTTTGGGTAAAATAATCCCTATTTCCATAATCATTTTTATAAATCTTATATATTACTTCTTTAGTATCAATTATTTTATCTTTATATATTAATTGGAATATCCATTTTCCCTCAATTAAAAGTGGTGTGATTTTTAACGCTGCATAATAAATTCGTCTACCATTAACTTTATTTTTCTTTAGGCACTCAAAATCCAAAAAATGCAATTCTCCTTTTGGGTTTATTATTTGAAAAAGAATTATAGAATCCTCAGTAATATTTTTCAAGTTTACCTTATAACAAATGGCTATGTCTAAATTTGAAAAAACACTGGTTTTGTCAATAATATCAAAAGTATTTATTTGAAAATCTTTACCTGTGTTAGATGATTCTATTTCTATATACTTTACTTTGTTATCTAATTTAATTTCAGCTTTAGAAAACAGCATATTATTAACTTTGTAGATAGAATTACAATTAGGATCACAAATGCAAAAACTTTTATTTATAATAAATGCATACAAATCAAGATTCTTTTCTATTTTTTGATGCATAGACAAAGGTATCATCCATTGTAACCCATTTTCACTAATAAGCTCCAATTTTTGTTTATTATTCTTTTGGTCTAGATATACTAATAATACAGAATCTAATTTTATTAGACTATTATATTTAATATCCATTTCCTTAGTCCCTTGTAATTTAAATTATCTATGAAAGTAACAAGTTGAATTACATTCAACTTGTTACTTATTCTTACTATTTAGATCCTCGAATTACATCGTTATAAATATTAGTAGCTGATCTAAGACCAAATTCTAAAAGCATACCAGTCCCAGCACCTTTTACAGCACTTTTAAGTCCGCCGCTAAATAACCCTTTTATGGCACCTCCGGCAGTTCCATAAGGTGTTTCAATATTTCCATAGACAGTTTGTTGAGCTGCCTTATTAATCGCTTTTCCATAATCAACAAATACGTTTCCTATTTTTTTCGCCGCACTATTAAATGTTTGCCCGACCTTTGAGTTATTTAATGCCTCTCCTATAGCTTTACCCGTATTATATGCGTCTGTACGAATTGCCATTGAAATCACACTCCATTTTAAAATTTATAATTTCCAACAGATTTTAAATTAAATGAGTTGAATGTACCTAGTGATTTTAAAATAAAATGCAAAGCATATATTACATAACTTCTTGAATCAAAAAAATTTTCCACGTGGTATTAATTATGTTAATACTCCATAAAAAAACTTGTCAATACTTTTTTCTCATTTTTTTAATGGCAAGTATCTAAATTTTATAAAATTTTTGAAGATAGGTATATAGCAGAAAGTTACTCACTATCTTAAAAAATAGGGGAGTTCCGTTATAAAAAGTTATTCATCTCATCATTCAAATAAAAAACTATCTCCCCCCACTAACATTAATGATTTCACCTAATATATAATTCGAAGCATCGGATGCAAGAAAAGCTATTGTTTCTGCAATTTCAACTGGTTGTGCTACTCTTTTAATAGGTATAGTTGCAGACATGCGAGAAAGTCGATCCTCATTTGGCGCAAACTTTTCATGGAAAGGCGTTTCAACCATCCCTGGGGCTATGCCATTGACAATGATTCCGTATTCGATTAGTTCTTTGGCCATGCCAATCGTCATTGTATTTAATGCCCCCTTGGAAGCAGCGTAATGAATGCTTTCACCAGCACCTCCAATGCGAGCAGCAGTTGAAGATATATTGATTATCTTGCCTTCTTTTCTTGGAATCATATGTGTTAATACGGCTTGTGAACATAAAAGAACACTATTGATGTTTAGTCTGTATGTTTCTTCCCACAATTCTTCACTTGCATCCATAAACGTACTTTGTCGGATACCACCAGCCGCATTATTAATTAGAATATCAATTTTCCCAAAGGATGCCAGAGCCTGTTCCACCATTGCATTCACTTGCTCTTTAATTGTGACATCAGCTTGAATAATGATCGCATCTCCACCATTTTCTTGAATGTACTGTACTGTTTCTAAAGCACCTTTTTTATTCGAAAGATAGTTAACAATGATTTTTGCACCTTTTGATGCAAGTAACTCCGCCGTAGCCCTTCCAATTCCAGAGCTTGCCCCTGTTATTAAAACTACTTTTCCGTGTAAGTTTTGCATAGTTTCCCCCTAATATTTGTTATGAATATAACTTAGCATTTTAAATTTCATTTGTAAGGAATTTTATCTAATAAAACTTATATGTAACAAAAATTAAATTACAATTTTCAAAAAAATAGAATTGATTACTAGTGATACTAAAAGACGGAAAAAATTAATCTTTTCACCTACGATACCACCTATTCCACATTATCGTAGTACGCACGTTAGCAATTCTTTCTGACTTTTAGCGTTATTTAACAGGACGGAAAAAAGCACCCAAATTGGGTGCCCTTTGTAAGTATTTAGTTTTCATTAAACATTTAAACAGGGATTGGACATGCCTTTCCAGGAACACATGTTGGAGGCTTAGAAGGATACCCTCCGCTGCTACCTCCTCCTTGATCGTTTGTCGCACTTGCACTCGCACCAAATGATAAAGTTGCTACTAGAAGCGTTGCAGCAGCCACAGACCATATTGTCTTTTTCTTTTTCATTATTACATTCACTCCTTCATCAATTTTTTGTACTACAATTACTATATTAGACATTATTTGTAAAAATCCTTCTAGTTTTTTAAATTTTTTTAATTTAAGGGACAAATCTTTTACACCACTCTAGATATTTAAAATTCTCACTAATTTAATACAATTTATTGCATAAAACACTCAACCTCTGAGAGGCATCGAGAATCAATCATCTGTACCGTTGCCCAACTCGTTTACTCTCACGACGCATAATAAAAAACCCTCCACAGGTGCTTGTGGAGGGTAAATATTATTAATTTAATTCTAAAACAAAAAGATTAATAAAAATTAATTTGTTACATTAAGTTTCATCACTTTAGTTACGCCATTTATTGTGAATTTAATATCAAATGTTCCTTCTGTTACTAGAGTCTTAGTACCAAACTTCATCATGAACCAAAATGGTTGATCTGGATATGTCATAATATTTACGTTTGGAATTGTGATTGTTTGACCATTATTTGAAATCATTCCTGCTGTTAAATTAATTCCTGAGCCATTATTTGAAAATGCATATTTGTCATTAATATCAGCAGTAAATGCTCCGTCTAAATCAATAGTAACCGTTGCATTAATAATCGGTTTTTCAGTACGTACTGTTGGCCATAAACTATTTAAAGCTCCATTATTTATATTCGTCCCTAGTGGGAATGAATATGAGGTACTTCCTATATTATCCTCTAAAGAAAAGGATAATCCCAATACTTGTGGTGTTGCTAGACTTAATACTGGATTTCCTGATGGTACCCCAGATTGTGCTACTGGTGTTACTTCAAAGAAGATATATTTATCTACATCTGCTCCCGTTAAAGTATACATATTAGCATTCGCACCACTAATTGCTACCTTATTTGTCCCAGTCACATCATCCGCAGTGTACCATTGATAAGTTGAAGTGCCTTCTAAATCATTTTCTTTGTCAGTATAATCATAGGTTCCTATTAAAACTTGTCCTTCTTTTGCTGTTCCACTAATATTTACATTTGATACTTTTGGTGCTTCATTACTTACACTATTCTCGCCTTATGCACTTTGGCGCTTTATAACGAGCCTTCACCGTACGTGCGACTTGCATCGCATACGGCGATCCGTCAACAATAATTTCAACTTATTTCCCCGTCAACATCTTAAATATATTTAGAATATAAATCAATAGTATTCTGACAAGGTAAAGAATTCTTAACCTTACTCTAGAAGTCCAGTTTACTTACAAATAAATTTAAATGAATTATAGTTTTTAGGTTCAATTGAAATACTAAAGGGGTACAAATTAAATTTGTACCCCTCATACCTTGCTATATAAGCATGTATCACTCTATCGAAATATATTATGTTCATAGAGATAATCATAAGAAAGATCGACGAATAAGTATTCGTGTTCATTGATGGCAATGGAAAACGTTCGCGTAATTTCCCCTGTTTCAATATCTCGATACAGTTCTGAAATTTCCCCATTTTGATCATTACGCATTTTAATAATCGTTTGTAGGAAATACGGCCGCCAGCTCCAATTTTTATTAATTGCATTTGGCTGTAGTTCCCATTTCCCTTCGAAACGCATAACGTTTGGTGTTAATTGGAAACCATCCTCATTGCAAATATATAATCGGAATGAATAATGATCTAAAAGCTCTGCTAAATGCTCTAATTGTGAGATATTATCGCTAGAAGGTTTAATACGATGAACAATTGCCTCTAGCTCCTCTCTTAATTTCTTTAACTCAAAATATTGTGCCTCAAGCATTTTCTTTTCCGAAGTAATAAATTGCTGACATTCTTCTTTAAAACGTTCCTTTAATATATCTTTCTCTACAAATGTCCTTGCAGCATTAGCTAAATAAGAACCTTGATAGAAGCGTCCTCCATTTTTCCAAGCGAATTGCAATTGATACACTGTGCCAATTCCTTCAAACAATAGGTTTGCACCTATCTTATATGCCAAACTTCCAATTGCAGAAATCATATCGGATTGAGCAGACCATGAATCATAATTTAAATCGCGTATATTTACCTTTAAAATTTGTGGTGATAATAATGCGATATGCTCTAAATGACTTTCAGCTCCTACTTCCTGTACAGCAATTTTCACACCAAAAGTTGTGAAATAACGTAGTGCATGGTGTAATTTATTGATATCACCTAAAAACCGATGCTCGGAAACCACCAGTACGATGCGGTGTAGGTCTTCTTCATCTATATATTGTTGAATAATATTAAAGTGACTTTCACCGAAATCTTGCATTAACAAATTCGGGTTACTCGGAATATAAATATCAATGTCGGCTGCTATTGTATCTATTTGGGTTAGCGCTGCGTGTAAAATTTTATGTTCCATATCAATACGATATTCTTCTGGAATATCTTCATTATTAACAAAGTCCTTTAAGTTGATTTGCTGTCCTTCTATTTGTAACTGACCGGAAATTTCGTAGGCAATCACCGTATGCGCATCAGCGCTAAATATAGGTTGAAAATACCCATGTATTTGATCTAAATTAGTTAACACTTCAATTGCGTCCATTGTCGAAACCTCCATACTTGAATAATTTATTATTATTCAAAAATAACATTACATCTACAGTTCATTTTATGAAAAAGCTCTCTGACTGTATAATAGTGTGTTTATAGGAATTTCGCAACTTCACCTGCATATTTTTTTGGCTAAATGCCAATCACTTTATATGGTCACTAATTCTTTTTCTCGCTGTTTTGGTACGACAAGTTCTGGCAGACGCACCCAGCTTAATCCTAGTGTACCCTCTCCTGCATGCACACCAACACAAGCGCTTAATGGCAGAACTTGAAAAGTAATAAGAGGATAAGCTTTCTCTAAAGCTGATTTCCAACTAATTGCGCCTTCTTCATTATTGCAGTGGATAACTGCTACTTCTGGGATAATACTTAATTCTAAATCCTTACTTAGAAGGGTTTCCACATATGCTTTTGCCTTTGTTGCTGCACGTACTTTTTCTTTCATAACAACTTTTCCATTTTCAAAGGAAATCACGACTTTTATATTTAAAAGATGGCTCAAAAACGCCTGTGTTCCTGAAACGCGACCACTTTTATGCAATTGTGATAAGCTTGCCGGGATAAAAGATAGCTCACTATGATCAGCTAGTTCATTAATCTTTTCAACGATTTGATCTGGTTCGAAACCATCACGTTCTAATTGCTGACCTAGTTCAATCATTTTCATCATTGGAAATGAGCCGATTTTTGAATCGACTGGATAGACGTCAAATTGTGCTTGTTGTGCTGCTGTGAAAGCGCTTAAATAAGTGCCCGACAAATGTTGCGAAGTATGAATAGCAATAGCACAGGCATAGCCCTGCTGCTTTAACGATTTATATAACGCTACCACTTCACCAATGGCAGGTTGTGATGTCTTTGGATGTGTTTTAGTCGTTCGAAGTTTGTCATAAAATTCATCATGTGTCATATCAACAGTTTCTCGTAATACCCCTTCATCAAAAACAATATTAAGTGGTAAAACGTGAATTTGATTGTCCTGTATGAATTTTTCATCTAACAATGCTGCTGTATCTGTAACCCATGCTATTTTCTTATTCATTAAATGCTGTGCTCCTCGTCTATTGTAAAATATTATTATCCTTATAGCTTATGCAACTATACATAGACAGAACCGTGATGAATAGTGACATTTATCATAATCAGAAAATTTATTTACATCGTTCGACATCATTCCGACAATATTCGCAATAAAAAAACAGCATTCCAAAAGCATGAAGAGTGAGCACACTTTTAGAATACTGCTATTTGTTAAGATTCATTCATAAAGAAATATAAAATTACAGCTAATACCATCAATGATAAAAGTACTGCAATCGTAACCCGTAGTGGTGAAATCGGTGCATTTCCTCCGACACGACCTGTTTGACCATTCACCATGAATCTAAAGATTTTATCTTTATATCGGAAAGAAGAAAGCCAAATTGGCAACATTAAATATTTATATGTAATGTCATCATGTGTTGTAGAGAAGCGCACATTGGAAACAACATCTGCAAACTTTTCTAGACGAATTTTTGAAGTGATTTGTGCCTGTAAGTGATTATGAATTTCTCTCTTTGCTTGACTCCAACCATCCTGTAATCCAATGCTATATCGTTCTGATAGAAAACCTGCCACATATTCTGGCTTATAGGATTTATTATTTAGTAAGTTAAAGGGTTCAATTTTACGCATCATTTGACGATCATAACGAGTCGTTGCACTAATTAAATGATCATCAATAAACTCCTGGTAAAAACCACTTGTAGAATACCAATCTGTTACAGTCTTTTGATTGCCATCTTTGTCAGTAACCGTACGATGTTTGCCATAGCTTGCTGAGTAACGAGAGCTTGTTTTAGTATCAAATGTCCAATAAGGTAGATACACACCTTTAAATGAATCTGGCTTTGCACTTATTTTAGCTGCTTTCGGCGTAAACCATCTTCCTTTAATCCATTTTTGAAAATTTTCGCCCGCTTGTTTGTCTGTTATTTCGAAAGCACAGACGCCATTAGGTGCAAGTGTGTTTTCAGCACTTGCTTCCATTACTTGATTGGAACCGCAATACGGACAGCTATCCGACACTTGTAATGCATCGTAAATTGTTTCTGCTGCACAAGCTTTACAAATAACGGTTTTTTTCTCTACGCCCCAGTTAAAGTTCCCTCGTTCCTCAGCTTTAGCAAAATCCATTTCCTGCGCCACTTTTTCTTGTTCCATTTCAGGTGTCGCAATCTCTGTTTCAAAGCCACAGTAAGGACAAGTTAACTTGCCCGTAGATGGGTTAAATTCAATTGATGCACTGCATGATGGACATTCAGCATCGAATTCTAGCTTTGCCTCTTTGACGTTTTCCGCTTCTTGCGTCGTCATCATCAGTCATCTCCTTACTTCATATCATTATCATCAAAAATATCGCCACATTCAGGGCAAAATTTTGGAGGAGTTGCAGGGTTTTCTGGTTCCCAACCACATTTATCACATGCATATTGCAATGCTCCTGTTGGTTTTTTTGCTCCACATTCACTACAGAATTTTCCTTTATTGCTCGTGCCACAAGCACATGTCCAGCCCACTTCTACGGGCTTTGATGTTCCACAATTTGAACAAAATTTACTTGTATTGTCTTGCCCACATGTACATGTCCAAGCATTTAATGGACTTGCTTGTACATTTGTAGTTGCTTGTGTCTGCTTATTTTGCTCACTCATTTGAAATAGCTGACTTGCATTGACGCCACCTGATTGTGTTGCCATGTTCATGCCCATGAACCCTGCCATCGCTCCACCATCGTTGTGTGCAGCTGCTATCATTGCTTCAGCCTGTGCTCCTGTTAAATGAGCCGCGGCCATACCTGGATCACGCATGACTGCATTACGCTGTAGTTGTTTAATCATCGCTTCATCTTCTTCAGATGCTTTTAATGAACTAATTCCAAAAGATACGACTGCTAAACCGCGTGTTGCTAGCCATTTTTCTGATAGCACTTTGTTAAGGGCATCGGCTAGAGCCACTGTATGTGCAGGTATTTCACTATAACGTACGCCACTTGCAGAAATATGAGCAAATGCTGGTTGTAGGGCGGTCATAAGCTCTGTCTTCAATTGACTATCAATTGAATCACGAGTATATTCGCTCTCCACATTACCACAGACATTTGTATAAAATAATAATGGGTCTACTATTTTATAGGAATACTCGCCATGACAACGAATGGCAATATCAATATCTAGACCGATATTGCGATCAATGACACGGAAAGGAATCGGTGCAGGTGTTCCGTACTTATTACCAACGATTTCTTTCTTATTAAAATAATACACACGCTGATCTTTTCCTGGCTCGCCACCAAATGTGAAACGCTTTCCAATTTGCTTGAATGTCTCTGTGATATTTGATGAAAGGTCATCGCCATACATAATAGTTGGCTCAGTAGATGTGTCATAAACATACTCGCCAGATTCGGAAGAAAACTCCACCACTTTGCCCTGCTCAACAATCATCATACATTGACCTTCATTGATTGCAATGATAGAACCATTACTTATAATATTGCTTTGTCCTTTATTTGAGCCACGTTTAGATGTGCGTTTTACACCTTTAGTAACAAGAACATCTGCTGATAAAGACTCACAGTAGAAATATTCTCGCCATTGATCTTCTAATACACCTGTTAAGGCACCAATACCTGCTTTTAATAAACCCATTTCATTTCCCACCTTTAATTAAATACTTCAAACTATTTTATCATTAAAATTATTGAACTCACTATTGTATTACGCAGGAAAGGACAATTTGTTTCAAAATTTTTGCTTTAGCATGGAAAGACCTCTATAACAGGCTGCTAGTAAAACTAATTATTTCCCTACTGAAAAACCGTCAAAATATTTTCCTCCGAATGGCTCAAGTACATTGTTCACTAATTGGATAATGTGTTGTTTATTGCCTGTTTTATAAAATATATCGAATGCCTGAATAAAATGAAGTGTGAATGCCTCATCATGTTGTAATAATGCACGTACTACCCATTTTGAATGACCAATCCATTGACGGTTTGTTCTTAATACAAATTCGCTTACTAATTCAGCAAGAGCATTCGCAATAAATAATTCTTCTGCTTTATTGGAACAACCTATAAAATCATCTAGTGCATCGGTGATAAAATATTGCTTTATTTTAACTGTTTGTTCAGTCCATTCTTCTGGGCCTTTATCTAAAAGTAGTTTCGCTTCATTTTTAATGCCATCGAGAATACCGTTATCTTTTAAAACGATACCTTCTGAAACCATTCTTGGCATGGATGGTCTTGCTTTTTTATAATCTTCGTGAAAATACTGCTTATAAGATGTTAAATTATGTACAAACACTTCTATAGCCCAACCGAACGCTACTATAGATTCTCGATAAGAGGCCATTCGAGTATGATCAAAGACAACAATATCTAAGTCAGATGTTTCTGTTGCTTCGCCTCGAACGACACTTCCAGCTAATAACGCCCCATCGCAATGTGGGAAATATTGTGCAATAAACTGCTGCGCTGCCTCGATTGCATTGCCCTTTTTTAAATCATTCACTTTTACCACCTCAGCTTAATAAATGCTATACGAAACATTCTACATTTAAGATCATATTCCTTTAAAAAAGGCCAAACTAATAATTACCTCTTCTTTAGAATAATATTGTAATTAATAACAAATTGTTTAAATGATGTATAATAAAGATGGAACCTATTTAGCCTATAGTTACTGTGGTATGGTTAATTTTCCAACGGGAAGGAGCTATAACATGAAGCAACAAGAAATTTTAACGATTACGAATTTGACAAAGAGTTATGGTAGTAAGGAAATATTAAAAGGAATCGACTTACGTGTTTCAAGAGGAGAAATTATTGGTTATATTGGTCCAAACGGTGCTGGTAAAAGTACTACTGTTAAAATTATTTTAGGAATCGAAGGCGAATATGCTGGAGAAATTAAGCTATTTGGAGAAGATATAAGGCAAAATAATATTGAATATAAACGTAAAGTTGGTTATGTACCAGAAATAGCCGATGTTTATGATAATTTAACTGGTTATGAATATTTGACGTTTATCGGCCAGCTTTATGGATTAAATTTTGATTTCGCTGCCGCAAAATCAAAAACGCTAATGGAATTGTTTGGTGTTGGTGAAGCCTATCATGCTAGAATATCCTCTTATTCAAAAGGCATGAGACAGAAGCTATTAATTATCGCTAGCCTTATACATAATCCCGATTTACTGTTCTTGGATGAACCTATTAATGGCTTGGATGCGAATAGTGTCATGATCTTTAAGGAGATTTTAACGCAACTAGCAGGCCAAGGTAAAACAATATTTTATTCCTCTCATATCATGGATGTTGTCGAAAAAATTAGTAGTCGCATCATTTTATTGAATGATGGCAAAATCGCTGCAGACGGAACATTTGCCCAACTACAAACCGCTAATACAGCAGGAACTTTAGAAGGGATTTTTAATCAGCTTACAGGTTTCCATAATCATAAGGAAATTGGTGAACAATTCGTATCGGTAGTTCAGGAGGTGTAGATATGAAAGATTTCAAAATCCTGCAACTGCTTGATAAATTGCATTTTATTTTTCGTAAAATGGGTATTGATTATCAGATGATGAGGCAAATCCTCCATATTAAATTAACAATGGATGAACGAAAAGTACCAACTATTTTCAACCAAAACAAAAAAGATCAGAAAAATAGTTACATCAAGTCTTTATGGATTTATGCACTATACGGTCTTGTGTTAATTCCATTTATCGTCTTTGGCCAAAACTATCATTTTCAGATGAGCATTGCTTTTGGCATGATTATTTTTATTATTATGACAACATTAATTTCAGACTTTTCTTCTGTATTGCTGGATGTACGTGATCGAAGCATCCTCTCAACGAAGCCTATCACCGCTAAAACAGTGAACGCCGCCAAATGTATGCATATACTCATCTATTTAACGTATTTAACAATTGCCTTAACAGCGATTCCGCTTGTAGTCGGCCTATTTACACAAGGAATAGTATTCTTTCTATTAACTGTGCTAGAACTTATTTTCATTAATATTTTCATTGTCGTTTTAACATCGATTTTATATATTGTAATTTTAAGATTTTTTGATGGAGAAAAACTAAAGGATATCATCAATTATGTACAAATCGGTTTATCGTTAGTATTAATGATTGGATATCAAGTGCTAATTAGATCCTTTGAATTTGTCGATTTTAATATTGTCGTAACGTTTAATTGGTGGAGTATTTTCATCATTCCGATGTGGTTTGCTGCACCGTATGAGCTAATTCTTAATGGGAATCACTCATTATTTACTATTGTAGGCACAATTTTCTCTGTCATTATACCACTCATATCAATATGGCTGTATATAAAGCTAATCCCAACATTTGAACGGAATCTACAAAAGTTATTAGGAACAAGCAAAGCAAAAAAAGAAAAGAAAAGTCGCCTAAAAGATTATTTATTAACAATCATTTGCCGAACAATGGAGGAAAGAGCCTTTTATCGCTTCGCCTCCCTTATGATGAAACAAGAGCGAGAATTTAAATTGAAGGTCTACCCATCTTTAGGCTTTTCTTTCGTCATTCCTTTTATTTTTATATTTAATGTAATTCGTTCAGAAGATGCTGATTTTTCTGTCAGTATAAGTTATTTAAATATTTATTTTAGTATGCTAATTATCCCGTCAGCTGTGATTATGCTAGGCCATTCAGCAAAATTTAAAGCAGCGTGGATATATAAAGTCTTCCCAATTAAAGACTATACAGACTTACAAAAAGGTAGTCTAAAAGCTTTTCTACTAAAGTTATATATTCCATTGTATATTGTCCTCAGCATAGTATTTTGCTTTATTTATGGTTTGCGAATCATTCCAGATTTAATGACTGTTTTAGTAGCAAGCTGCTTATATACAATAATTTGTTATGTAGGCTTTGGAAGCAAGATTCCTTTTACGAAGCCCATTGATGAAATCGGTGATGGTCAGAGCTGGAAATCCCTAGTATTATTTATTCCATTAGCTATACTAGCGGGGCTACACTATTTCATGGCTACACGCATACACTATGGCACAATTATTTATTTAATTTTACTTCTTATCACGAATTATCTTTCTTGGAAGCTTATATTTAAACGCTCAAAGTATCAGTAAAGAGTACTTCCAATACGCAATATTGTATTCCTAAATAATAAAACCCCCTTGCATGTTTCCACTAATGCAAGCGGGTATTTTAAATGTAGTAGTATCCTTTTAAAATAGTCCTTTGTTATGCTACTTTACAACTCATAACTCATTACGATTAATTCCCCTTTTATCCCCATCACTCTTTCACCTTTATCGATATAACCACACTTCTTGTAAAGTCCTTGTGCAGCTTCATTCTTTACATTTACTGCTAATACAATTTCATTTATTCCACTAAAGTGCTCTTTCACAAATTCAGGTAATAGCATTAAAGCCTTTTTGGCATAACCTTTCCCTTGATAACGATTATCTGTTGAAAAAGCTCTTATTAAAATCGCATTTTCATTATTAGAATATGGCTTTACACCCTCATTTCGATGTAAGACAAAGAAAACAACAAGCTTTCCTTCATCAATTGCTAAAATTGAATGACGATTGGCATCCGCTTTCGCAAGTTCAAGACATTTCTGTGGTGTTCCCGTAAATTTAAGTTGTTCTTCAGTTAATTGATACTGTTCAATTAATTGCATAAAGTTGTCTTCAAATATGTATAATTGCATAGTTTCTCCCCCTCATCTAGAACGTTTGTTCTAATTGTATCAATGTTATAGGTAACATTCAAGATAATTATGGTACAGAAACCAATTTCCTGTGCCATCTATTTAGAAGAAATTAGTTTTGCAACTAACAAAAGACAGCACCAGTTGTTCTGATACTGCCTTTTGTAAATGATATTTTTATTAAATGTTTATACGTACGCTTCTATTTCGTTTCAACAGCAATTTCTTTATATTTCGCATCCCAAGCGGGGTCAATTTTACTTAAAGAAACTGGGCGTAATGTTTCTTTGTGCGCTAGAATATGTACGGATTGTGCTGTAGCAGCAATCGTGCCATCTTCATGTAAAATTTCATAACCATATGTTGTACGTAGTCGATCATGCTTTTCTACCCAAGTACGAACAGTTGCTACTTGGCCATAGTGCATCGCTGCCTTATAAGAAATCGATAAATCCATTACTGGCGATACATAACCGTCTTTTTCTAATGCTGCGTACTCAAATCCTACATCGCTCACTAACTGTGTACGTCCAATCTCCATCCAAATGATGTAGTTTGCGTGGTAGACAACGCCCATTTGGTCCGTCTCCGCATATCGAATCTCAATCTGTTTTTCACTCACAAACATTTTCTTCACCTCGTCCTACATTATAGCGTAAAAATATTGACTTGGCGGGGTTTAGGCTTGGGAGATTTCGATAGGTCGTAAAATGAAGGTTAAAAAATTTTGAAATTAACTTAAAATATCAATAAATACTCTTCGCCATCTAAACACATATATGTTACTTGCTTTACTTCTGATGTAATGATGTACCACAGTATTCACAATGGTTTTCTTTCGGGTTTAATGCTGCAGCGCAATTTGGACAATTTAAAGCTTTAACCATCTCTACATTGCTCCCATTCAAAATGTCCAACTCCATAGTGAGACCCGCCATATGCTTTACTTGTGTACAAGTATCTGCATTTAGTTTTTGTTGACGAGCCTTTGAACCTGGAAATTCACTTTCCCTTTCAAATCTCTCAGCTGCTGTTTCTCCTTGATCAATAGTTTTGTTATACTTCATAGACTTTTTCCATAAGTAAATTCCTAAGTATATAAGTATACTAATAAATATTAGTAAAATAAATATCAGTACTATGAAGTAATTAGTATGATTGACAGCTATAACTCCAGCCATAGTAAAAGTAAATGCCCAAAACCATAAAAATAGTGATACAAGACGCAAGAAAAATTTCACTATTATCACTATTATCCCTCCTCATACACAAATATACAGAATTTAGAGGGATTTAACTATATTAATTTTGCATAATGTGTATATCGTTTTCTCTTCCCCTTGCCATTACCACTTCGTTTAGCCTCCTTTTCAACCTTCATCAGCAGCAAGTTTAATTTGCACAGCAGCTATAACGAATGCTTTTTCGTATTTGGGTAATGTATCAAATTCTGACAGCCACTTATGAAGTTTGTGAAAGCAATAATACGGCTGTTTGATGCAGTTTTCAAAGCAAAAAAAAACCCTCGAATCGCTCAGGGGTCTTTCATTCGTCTATTATTCTACTGTGGTAAAATTGTCGAGTTAGCTCACTTATAGCAACCGTGGTAGAGCTACACCACGTTATTATTGTAATCAAATTGTGTTCGTGCATTTCCGTGCACGTTTAGTAAGTTTGACTGATCAAAATGGAAAGTGGACGAAGTTCACATGATAACCACTCCTTTCAAATTACAAAACCAATCTATAAATGTAAAAAGCCACACCTATTAGATGTGACTCACAATAATACACTTATGCTAATCTTAAAATAACAATAGACGCGCTGATAACCTGAGCGCCAGGAATTGTTACATTTAATAAAGCTGTTGGGTTTGGATCAATATTTCTCAAAGTAAGAACGTCCGATGCATTTAAAGTAGTGATTACTTGACCATTTTGCGGATTGAAACCACCATTGCCTCCGTAATTGGAACCCGCTATTTGGTTGTCGCCATTGAATAGGGAAAATGCAAAAGGGCCACCAGTAACGAACACTTCATAGGTAATAAGATAAATCCCTGTTTGATTTATAATGATAGGTGCTGTTTCAGGTACATGAGTTACAAATCCTTCAGGTATAATATTGCCATTTGTATTGAAAGTAACCTCACCATTATTCGGAATACCCGGTTGAGCAGTTGTATCATAAATATAAGCAAACCCTGGAAGACCTGTACCTACAGGTTGTTGAGGTACCTGTACTCCTTCTCGGTTATTTTTGTTAGTGCAACTTTCTTCACAATCGTCATGAATTCTGCTAACTCTTTTTTCAGTTCTATCAAATTTGTCAAAACTCATTTTTTTCACTCTCCTTGTTTTATTACATTATTCAATGAGGTGACAAATGTAGACACTTATACTAAATATATACGTACGTTTTAATGGATATATTGATTTAAAAAAGATCACTAAATTAAGTGATCTTTTGAACAAGGAAATGAATTAATTTTTAACATATTATACTTAACAAAACATATGAGCTAGAGCATTGCCTATTCTCTTAAAAAATATGGGCCGGCCATGTATGTCTTGCCTCGAACAAGTTTATGAGGCACAGGTCGGTCGTCGGTCTGTCTTTCCCTAATATTTAGGTTTTTATAAATACTAAAGAAGAAAAACCTTACCGCCACCGAACCTACCTCCGAGTTTACAGTACACATTTTCAATCACAAACTATCGTACATGTTTTACATTTGTTCTTTTTGTTACATCTGTTTCATTTGTTACTTTTGTTCCAAAATCGCGCCCGATTGTTGAAGTTTTAAAACTGTTGAAGATTCCATAGATATTATTCAGATTGAGACAACATTTTAACGAAATATTTTGGGGCTTCCGTAAACCCTTGTCTTATATAAAATCTATGAGCATCAGTTCTTCTTGAATGACAATGTACTTCAACTCTATCGCAATTTCTTTTTAGAGCTAAATCATTACAATACTCTTCAAGCTTACGCCCTATCCCCCTACTTCTTATGTTTTTATCAACTGCAAAATAACTAATTCTTGCAAAATCACCTTTTACAGCTAATTGCGGCATAAAATGAACGGAAATGAAAGCAATAATATTCTTATCCTCTTCAAACACTAGTAATTCCTCATTTGGTTCCGTAAGAAGTATTTCAATTTTCTCTTTAAGAAAATGTTCTGTATCTGGGTAATCCAACTGTGTTAATAACAATGAAATCTGTTTGTAATCCTCGACTTTTGCTGTTCTAAGCCCCATTTATTTCACTCTCCCATCTTTATTTATGACTGTTTATTTCAACTAAACTTCTTCGGATTTAAGAGTAACGCTTCGGAATTTAGATTGAGATCCATAACGATCCGCTTCTACTACCGCTATTATTTTGGAGGAATTAGGTATTACTTTTTGAAATGCACACATGTTATGCAAAATATTCACAGGACTAACTTTAGCACATTCTAAATACCATTTCTCCTCACTTTAAGTGAATATTCAATGATTAAGTCAAGTAGCTTATGATAAGGAATATTTGCTCCCTGAGCACTTTTTGGCAGTAAACTATTTTTCGTCATCCCCGGTAATGTATTAACTTCCATCACATAAGGGATACCATCTTGAATCATCATGTCGATTCGGGCGTAAACACTACATTTCAATGAATTATAGCAAGTCATAGCAGCTAAAGAAACACGCGCCTGTGTTTCGGGAGGAAGCTGAATCACCTCTTCAATCGTAGCCACATCATTATATTTGGAGGTATAATCAAAAAACTCTCCCTGATGACGAATCGAAATTACCGGTAAAAGCTTTCCATCCAAAATGGAACAAGTGATTTCTTCACCCATAATTAGCTTTTCAATTATCACTTCGGAATCCCATTTGAATACTTCTGCAATAGCAGGCTTTAGTGTTTCTTTATCATAAACAATTTTTACTCCCACACTTGAACCGCCTGAATTAGGTTTCACAACTAGCGGGAAATCCATTTTGTCTAGTTCATCCATTTTCAGTTCTTCCATGTTCGTAAGGTGAATCCAATCCGGTGTTTGCACGCCTTCAAAGCGGATAATTTTTTTTGAGATATTCTTATCTATGCATAAGCTACTGGACAGAATGCTACTCCCTGTATAAGGAACTCCCATGGTTTCAAGCGTACCTTGAATAGTGCCATCCTCACCGAATTTGCCATGCAGAGCCAGTAGTGCAATGTCAAGATCGTTTACCTTTTCCACTAATTCTTCTTTGTTCTCTATGTGAATCGGTACAATTTCATATTTATTTTTATCTAAATGTGCGATCATTTCTTCACCTGTCATAATCGAAACTTGTTTCTCGGAAGAAACCCCTCCCATAATTACGCCAACTCTCATTTTTCTAGCCTCCATAATTATTTTTTAACGTATCCCCTATAATTTTTATCCCCTGAATAATCTCTCTTTCATTCAGCCTAGAAAATCCTAATCGTAAAGTATGTTTTCCACTGCTGTCCGTGTGAAAAACATTACCAGGTAAGAAAACAACGCCCCTTTGATAACATTTTTCTAAAAGTTTTTCTGAATCAATATGGTCTTCTAGTTCTATAAAAATATGAAGCCCTCCGTCACCAGTTATTCGTTTGAAAGGAATACATTGCTTACAATAATAAACGGTTAATTCATACTTTTTCTTATAGACTGATTTAGCCTTTTTTATATACTTCTCAAAGTATCCATCAATCAAATATTGATATAACACAGCTTGGTCTAATGTAGACGTATGAATTGTTCGAGCTCTTTTCAAACTTTCTAAGTAATTAATCAAATCTTTATCTGCCAATATCCAGCCAACCCGCAAACCAGGAAAAAGAATTTTAGAAAAGCTGCTAATATAAATAACATTATTACCTTGGCCAGCGAAGGCTGCCAATGATGCGAGATGTGAACCTGAATAACGTAATTCTTCATTAAATCCATTTTCAATGATAGGAAGCTGGTATATAGAAAACAAATCCATAATTTCTTTCCTTTTTTTTGAAGACGTTACGATTCCAGTAGGATTATGATAAGACGGAATTAAGTACGCAAAATCATATTCATTTTTTGATAGGAGTGTTTCCAGCTGACTAATATTGACACCATCATTATCCATTTCAATTCCATCAATTTCGAAGCCATGTAATCGAAAGAGCTTAAGAGCAGAGTCATTGGTTGGATTTTCACAAATAACACGGCCGCTCTTTTTATTTAAAGAGGATAAAATGAGATCCAGACCTTCCGTGAATCCATTGGTAATTAAAATATCTTTATTTCGAGTGTCAACTCCTTTAATTTCCATATAGCGAAGTAAGTATTCGATAAGTGGTTTATAGCCCTTTGCATATCCATAGTTAAGAACGATGTCTCCTTCAATAGACATCCGATTTAAAAAAGCTCGTTTAAAATTTTCTATATCAAATAGCTTTTCATCGGGTGCGATACTATTGAATGAAATAATTTCCTTATTCCAGCGTACACCATGTTTTTTAAAGTCCAATTCATCCGCCAAAAAGGTTTGCTCGTTAACTTTTTCAGTCCAATTTAACTGGATGGATGGGGATTTAATTATCTCCACATGACTGACAAAGTTTCCCTTTCCCTTTACCGCATAGATAAGCCCTTCTTGTTCCAGATCCGCATAAGCTGTTAGAACGGTGTTTCGGCTAATGGATAATAAAGAACAGAGTTCACGAGTGGACGGAAGCTTTTGGTGCTCAAGTAAATGCCCGTTGGTTATCATTCTTTTTAAATATTCCTTAAGTTGTATATATACAGGACGACCTTCCGTAATCTTAAAATCGTTAAACAATCCATTCATCTCCTTGCTAACATTTTTACATTCCTGCACTGATTTCAAAAGGTCCACACATTATGTATTTTTACTGTCTTGTGGTAGTTGTGTGGAACTATCATGTTTTTAAATATGCATTTGTTCATTTTATTTTAATACAATATATCGAAGCTTGAAATTTAAAGTAATTGTTATTACAGTGCATCAAGTGAAATTGGAAAAACTTTAATATGCCATCAAGTAAATAATGCTAAAATTTGCAGAATTCTCACTAAACAATCTGACCTTCTTCATGAAGAAAGACCCTTTTCTTATCCAAGGAAAGCGCGCGTTTGTTGAATAAGATATTTTTTGATTTCTCCTTTTTGTTCAACAATTAAAATATCTCCTCGTTCTTTGGTGGAAAAAATCTTTATACCAACAGGAAGTTAATTCGACATCTCATTTTTAAAATCTGTTTTAGCATCATTTTTTGTTTTTATTTCACCGATTTGAACATCTTTTGTTAAAGTCAATTCTTCAACCCAAGCAATATTAGTTTTGTAGATCACTCCATCATACTGGAAAATGTCCGCATTAGAATCTAATGTTAAAACTTCTTCGGCATCAATACTATCAATTGATACTATTGTAGTTCCCCTTGAATATTGCATCTTGTAAGCATGAATAAAGACGCTTTCCTTATTACAGAAAAGCGCCCGATTGTTGAAGAATGTTTTTGGACTAAAGCACTCCGTTAGTACAATAAGAGGGCTAGTCAGATTTATGCGGATCTACAACGATAAGACTTCAATTTTATACACGATTTTATTCATCAAAGAAGATGGTGCAACATTACTTCAAATACTTCAAAACCTTTGCTATTACTGACTTTTATCAAAAGTGCATAAAACAACGCTTAAACAATATTCATAAGAAGAGCCCCGAACGTTGATTTAACAACATTAGTGGCCTTAAAGTTCGTCTCCATACTTTTGTTTGGAATATTTTGAATGGTAGTGAATGAAATACTACCCTTTAGATTGTAGTTCAATGTATGGTTTAACAATCTTTTTCATATCCAACAATGTTGCAGGCAAATGACTCTGGTCTATCATAAATTCAAATTCTAGTTTATTTTCTCGACTAGGAAACTCTTGGAATTTTCCCTCTAGACTAATTTGTCCAAATGAATTAAATTGAAGCGTGAACTGCAACGTGTTATCCAAATTCGAAAATATAATATTTCCTTTTAACGTTTTATAAGCTTCTTGTAGTTGTGTGTATAACGTAATAAGTTCATCGATCGTAATCCAAATCTCTGCATTCATTACATAGTAATTCCCACTTTGAATGGACACTGTTCCTTGATTTTGCCAATCTGTTATATCTTCTAAATTAATTTCAATAAAGCCTTGATTTTCACCAAGTTTAATTTTATTCAAAAATCATCACCTCATAACTAAAATACTACCATAAAAGCTACGAAAGCTTAGTTTTGTTACCTAACTTGCGTTTGGGAACGTTATTTTAAAATCCACGAGCATTAACGAGATTGAGTAACCTGTACTGTTCATCTCATTTGTTTTACTCAATAACCAAAAGGACATAAACCAATTTACTTCCCTAGTTTGTTCGGAAAGGAACCTCAACAATATCCGCTAATATTTTTTAGATATTTATATTGATTAACAACACGAAATAATAGATAATTACAATCGTACTAATAATTGAAAGTTGAGGGTAAGTTATGCTTAAAAAATTAAGTTTTACAGTTTTACTTTCTGCTATCCTACTAGTTACATTTACTTTGGGAACAAGTAAAGCACAAGCAGGTTATGCAGATAACCCTAGTAAGTTATACTATGATTTAGCGGACCAAGTTTACAATGTCGGAAAGAAAACAAATGCTGAAATCCAACATGCAATCAATCTAGAACATGGTGCAAATAAATTTAAAGTAATTGATTCAGTAGACATTAATTCTAATCCAAATCATCCGATGGGTGCACCTAGTTACAATTTAGACCGAACTGGCTTTAAAGCACTGGCTGTTGTTATAAACCCAGATAATCCGAACGCTAGTAAAAAAATATTCATTGCCTTTGCAGGTTCAGAAGATGGATCCGATTATGCAACAGCAGCATCGTCATTATTGAATGGTAGTGTTCCAGGACAATTACATCAAGCACACCTTTATTTAAACTACATATATGATAAATTTGGTTATAAAGATTATCAATGGTATTTCACAGGACATTCTTTAGGTGGATGGCTAGCAGCAAAGTCATTTTTAGATGTTCGTGCTGGAATAACGATAGTTTCTAACGCAAAATTTACACATTATGGTCCTATCAAAAAGAAAACAATTAGCGGAGTATATACTTTCAATGCTTTATCAGTAGCTAAGACACAGATGACTGATACACAATGGACTGCAAATAAAAACGGGACATATGATTCGGATGTAAAAAACCTATACATTGAAAATGAATGGTTAAATTCCATATATGATATGCATAGTGACAAAATAGCATATATTGGGGTTAAAGGCGGTGTAGATAAGTCTATTCCTCATTACAGTACTTTTGGCTATTTACAATTCGGACTATTACGAGATATTGTGGCATATCGAAATTATTCAGACTCATTTTATCCAAATATCAATAAGTATCATAAATTAACTTATCTTAATGGTTCTGTATTTCATTAAAATGCCAATATAGAAAATGAATTTGAAAATCTGCCCGAATGTCATTATGATATTCGGGCATTCCTAATTCTGAATATCTCATCTTACCCTCCCCTCCCTCTTTCCTAACAACTAACACCACTATTAATAGGACTCAGTTTCTTATCGTAGAACGATTATTTCGACATATAGCTTTCTTAATTGAATCACTTTTCATAAATATATTTAATCGCCGATGTAAGTATCCATCGTAAATTCACATTCTTTTAAGCAAAAGAAAAAGCATCCTCCTAAGAGAATGCTTTTTTGAGATTGTATTTCCAGAACTATCCTTTAGATTTTATTGAAAATTAAATGTCCATGTCATTGTCCCAGTAACACCATTACTACCAGTATAGTCAAAAGTGATATTAACTGGACCTGAACCAACTTTTTTCACATCTAAATACACATGTCCCGAAGGATTAGGTCCAATAATTGTTGCAGTTGCTATACTTGTGTTATTACTTCTAGGGTTGCTATAAGTAGCAACTGTACCGTTTTGGCCTGGTATCGCTACGGTCAAGTTTACATTTGTAGACATAGCAAAATTCCCAGGTATCGTTCCTCCATCATTGTATGGTGCCGAAATACTTACATTTGGTACGCTATTCTCGTCTTATACCTTCTATATTTCTCAGTTTTATAGCGAGCCTTCACCGTACAGGCGACTTTCATCGCATATGGCGATCCGTCAGCAAAGAATTCTAAACTTATTTCCCCGTCAAACATAGTAATTTTATTTCTAAATTAAATCAATAGAATTTAGAGAAGGTAAAGAAATCTTAACCTTCCTCTATTAGTATTTTTCTTTTGCAATCGAAATCATAATTTTTGTTACAATTTTGTGTTTTTTATTTTATATTTTATATTTTTTATTTAAAATAATAGAAGAATCAGAATATTAAAGGAGGCGTTTTACAAATGAGAAAATTATTTTTTATGTTGGCTTGTTTGGTTCTTTTATTCTTTTTCACGGGAAATATAGCTTTTAATGCTTCAACTGTAGTTGCAGCTGAACAGAGTGATGATTTTGCCATTACCATTTTAAATGAAAGTACGATGCATTTAGAATTATTAAATGATGAGACAACAATTGAAAACGATGAAGTTGGAAATATAATTGTTAAAAAAGGTGGATATTCAGAGGTATTGCCAACTCAAGCAATAGATAGTAATGGGCATGATGTTAATTTAATTTATAAATCAGTTGATAATGGACTGATTATAGAATTACATAACGGTGAACAACCGACTCAAACGACTACTTTAGCTCGTTCTAAATGGAAATGTGCATTAGGTGTTCTTGGTGGTTATTATCTTGGTGCAATAACTGGTTTAGGGGTTGGTATTGGTGCTGGAACTGTATTACCTGGTATTGGAAATGCGGTTGGTGCTGTCGGAGGAGCTATTATAGGTGCTGCGGGTGGAGCTATGTCAGGTGCATCATCCTCTTGTTTTGATTAGCGTATAGGAGGAATTGTATGTTTGATATAGATAAAGTTTTTTGTTGGCCGATGATATTTGCTTATTATGTTTGCATGATTTTGTGGATTCTATTACTTTTAGCATTAGAAACAAATTTACTTTGGGTTTTTTTGAATCCACTAAATTTCGGATTAATTTTTAACATAGTGTTTGGAATTACTTATCAGATTAAAGCTAAAAAAGAATAAAATGAGTAATTTTCATAAAACATTTATATATAATTAGCTCATTTATCTGCTTATAAAATATATGTTTTTAAGAGGATGAACAGGTTGTCACTAAAATATCTCGAGGGTGCTTTTCTCGGGGTATTTTTTTGTGGTTAAATTCAACTTTCCTGAGTGTTTATGTGAAAATCATCTCTTGAAAGAACAATTATTTTTAGCATTTTTTTCTTCTAAAGGGCATTCGTCTCGATTTACTTTCTCAATATTGCAGAGGTTATCGCATTAATATATTGTTGTATTCAATAACATGGTTCAATAACTTAAACTATTCAACTAACATCGGAGGTATTTAATTGATAAATAAAAAAGACCAACTAAACACTATTAAAGAAGATTTTATGAATTGTCAAAAAGTACTATTGGCTATCGGTGATGAAACACGTCAATCGATTTTGTTAGTTTTAATGGAAACAGATTGTCAAACAGGATTGCGTGTAGGTGAAATTACGGAACAAACACACCTTTCTAGACCTGCAGTGTCACATCACCTTAAAATTTTACGAGATGCAGGAATTATTTTAATGCGAAAAGAAGGTACAAAAAACTTTTATTATATTGATATTCGGACAAAATTAAGCCTATTAAAAACACTTATTGTGGATATTGAAACATTGTTAAAGCAATACGATTGAAAATAGCTTATTAATACAATTATGGAGGAATGAACACAGTGAAAGCTTTGGTTATTGATAAATATGGTAAAGCTCCGATGCGTTTAACAGAAATACCTACACCTGAAATAACTGATTACGAGGTACTCACAGAAATACATGCGGCTAGTATTAATCCTATTGACTTTAAAATACGAGATGGAAAAGTGAAAATGTTACTCAAGTATGAAATGCCGTTAATTCTCGGAAATGATTTTTCTGGCGTTGTGATGAAGGTTGGACAAAAAGTAACTCGATTTAAGGTGGGAGATGAAATATATGCACGCCCACGCAAGAGTAAAATCGGTACTTTTGCGGAATATATTTCTGTTCATGAAGATGATATTGCTCTAAAACCAAAAAATTTGAGCTTTGAGGAAGCTGCATCTATTCCCCTCGTTGGCCTAACTTCATACCAAGCCTTACATGACATTATGCACTTACAAAAAGGACAAAAAATTTTAATACATGCTGGTTCCGGCGGTGTTGGGACATTTGCTATTCAACTGGCAAAAGTTATGGGAGCCCTTGTGGCAACAACAGCTAGTGAAGCTGGTGCTAAACTAGTAACATCGCTTGGCGCAGACGAGGTAATCAATTATAAAACAGAAAATTTTGAAGACATCCTTAAAAATTATGATGCAGTGTTTGATACGCTTGGCGGACAGACACTTGAAAAATCGTTTCATATTATTAAAGATGGTGGGAAAATCGTTTCCGTTTCAGGTACGCCAAATGCTCGTTTTGCTAAAGAATATGGCGCAGGGCTATTCAAAACAATGTTATTTTCTGCAGCAAGTTATAAACTGACTGCTCTTGAAAAGAAGCATAATGCTCAATATTCGTTTTTATTTATGAAGCCAAGTGGTGATCAATTACGTATTATCGCAGACTTCATTGAATCAGGTAAAATTATACCTATAATTGATCGAATCTTTTTATTCGAAGATGCACAAAAGGCAATGGAGTATGTAGAATCAGGAAGAGCTAAAGGGAAAGTAATTTTAAAGATTAGATAATTTCTATAATGCCTTATCGTATTGAACTGTTATTTCTATTTATGAACAAATAGAAACCTCACCGAAAAAATAGTGAGGTTTCCTCTTGCTTCAATTATGGAGCAATAACAGTAACTTTTTGAACAGTTTTAGAACCATCTTTCATAATAGAATAAAGAGCATATGAAACCCTAGTTCCTGGACTATACGAATCACCAAAACCATCGTTACCTTTATAGGTAATATCCGCATACTTTGGACTGCTCTCGTCCGCTTCATTAGTATTGGAAACTAGAATATACATTGTATAGTGTGACCAATTTGGATCACTATTACCGTTCCAAGATACATCTATATCCCCAGAGCCTATCGCTCCAGGTGTTGCCTGTAAGTTAATTGCTGGATTGACTGGTACTACATTTCCGCTATTCTCGTCTTATCTTCTCAGTTTATAACGAGCCTTCACCGTACGAGCGACTTTCATCGCATACGGCGATCCGTCAGCAATATCTTTCAAACTTATTTCCCCGTCAACATCTTAGATTGATTTCAAACTTTAATCAATAGAATTTGACCAACGTAAAGAAATCTTTACTTTCGAAAGTTTCTTCTCTTTTATTAAACAATGTAGTTCAATCAATGGTACCCTCCTAACTAGCGGATAAAAAAAAGCCATTTCCGATTTGGAAACGACTTGAATACTTAATCGCACGAACCTCCTGAAGAACCACTGTCACTCGAAGTGGTATCCGAACAATTCGTATTATCTGTATTTTGTATCGAAAAGAAAGAACTTGTTGTAATAAAATCAGTCGTATTATCATGGGAATTGCTAGAAGATTTCAAATTATCTTGCCTTGTCTTTTTCGATGTAGTTAGAATCCCCATTAGTAGAATCAAAAATATCATTACAATAAAAAACGCCAATCATTACACCTCCTATGGAATAACAATTTCATTTTATCACTTAGTCACGATGAGCATCTCCCTATCTTACTTTTAAAACCAGACTACTAGTTTCTATTTCAAATTCATCACTCATATGTATTTCCAATGTCCTTTGGAAATATTTTCAGATGAGGAAATAAAAAAATTTCCCGGGTAAGCGCAAGAAACGACAAGTTTTACTACTAGCAGAATTCTTACGCTTGTTCATTCATTAAGTGCGCTAGTTGGAATACTAATAAAACTCTGATGCTTATAACTATTCTCACCGACGTAATCTTTCAAAAAATGACTTATATGAAGGAAATGAATTACTTAAAACAGGAACATTTGTTTCTTATTTAAAGAAATAGAGTTAATCAATTATTTAATGGGAACCGTGCAAGGTAAAGACTTTTACGTACTATCCACTAATTGTTGCGGAAATTGGAATTGGCTATATTCCTTAAATAATATATGCATTAATTTAAATATTTCCCGTGCTTAGGTAGAGCGATTTCATCAAATTTTTCTACAAGTTTCTGAAGGTTGTTCTGAAGTTCTTCACCTTTCATTGCTAATCCATGACCAGTAATAGCAATGAGAGGTTTTAATGCATCTAACTTCTCAACAGATTTTCGCGCTGCCTGCCAATCCGTTGTTAAATATTGAGGCGGACCACTAATTTCTTTTGTTTGTGTTAAAACTTTATAAAGGGATTCTTGTTTAACTGTAACAAATGCATCACCAGCAATGAGCACTCGATCCTTTTCACGAAATAAGGAAATATGTCCTGGTGTATGTCCTGGTGTGTGTATCCAGCGAAAACCAGGCATATAAGGAATATGTCCATCCTCTGGAACTGCTTTAATATTGTCTCCTATGTTAATCGCTTCCTTAGGAAAAAAAGGTGACATTTTGGCTACTAATCCATCACTAACAGAAGGATCTGGTTCTGGATAGTTTTGTTTTCCTGTTAAGTAAGGAATTTCTAAAGCATGGGCATAGACAGGGACATTCCACCGTTTTATTAATTCTATAATTCCTCCAACATGATCAAAATGGCCATGCGTCAAAATTATTGCTTTAGGACGAGAATTAGGCCCAAATCGTTCCTCTATTACTGAAATTATCTCTTCTGCGCTTTTTGGCATGCCTGCATCAATAAGCACGAAATCTTTTGTATTTATATTACCATAAAGCACAATATTTACAATTTGAATTGTATATTGATATAAATCAGGTATTACTTCAATACCAACACCACTTCTAACTGAAGTAGCAGGTATGAACTTATAATCTTCACCATAATTCAAATCTTTGTCCATATTAACCCCTCTCTCTTCGCTTGCTTATGAATGCAGAAGAGCCACAACCCAAAGATTGTGACACTATTTTTATTGCTCTTCTTCTTTTTTATTGAATTGTTGTTCTTTCTGTTGTTGTTTTTCTTCTTCTTTTTGTCCCTCTAGCTCTTCAGGTAAAAACTCATTTGCAAATTCCTCTTGCTCCAATTCATTCTTTTTCTTTTCTTTAGTCATACGAATCACCTCCAATAGACATTAATCTATCCTTATTAAGAGGTTCTATACTTTTTACCAGTCCGAATACTTCAAATGAAGTATAAATAAACCACATACAGCCACAATAATATTTCGTAGTGTTTCACTACTTATAGGGCTGCAGTGATAGTAATCGCTGTAGCTTTTTATCTATAAAATAGCGTGTCGTTTACTAAAACATCAATTTTTCCATTATAGCCCAGACTTTATGATAAGTTGGGTTTTTAATCGTTTGTAATTTTTCATTTAGAATACCACGCCTTACTAAACGGAACCCTCTTGCTTCCAGATCAGCAATGGCAATATCCAACTCTTTATTATTTTTGCGCTGAATTGGTGGTAATCGAAATACACCATTTTGTGCAGATAAGCGATTGAACATCCAATCATCCCCTTTAAAATATTCAGCTTATCGTGAGCAAAATGGATATGTTTTATGCTAAAACAGTATTTTTTAATTACTATTTTATTAACATAAATCTAATTGCAGTAACCCATACTATCCTTGTTTGAAAAAAAACTAAAGAAGGAAGTGTCACGATTGGGCATTTTAGGTGGAAATCCAAAAGACGAGCCATTGCATTACGGTGAGGTTTTCGGGGTATGGTCAAATTTAATTGCAAATTATGGTATGATTTCTGGTTACCAAACGTTTTATAATCACGCAGGTGATGAAGATTTAAAAAAAATTATCGAAGATTTAATTGAAACAGGAAGAGAAGAAGTAAAACAATTAGAAAAAATTCTTAAAACGAATGGTATTGCTTTACCTCCTGCTTCACCTGAAAGACCTGTAGCAAGAATGGAAGATATCCCTCCAGGTGCGAAATTTAATGATCCTGAAATAAGCGCAGCTCTATCTGCTGACGTTGCAGCTGGATTAGTTGCATGCAGTCAAGCAATGGGGATGTCAATTCGAGAAGACATTGCCATGATGTATGGTCAATTCCATACAGCCAAGGCACAACTTGGTGCTAAGCTTTTACGATTGAATAAAAATAAGGGCTGGCTTGTACCTCCACCATTACATGTGAACTATCCTGAAAAATAAATTATTTTTCAAGAATCGAGGAATTAAATGTATTACTATAAAGAAGAATTACTAAACATCATAAAGCCTGACAAACCAGATCCTCAGGCAGCACGTGTAATGCAGGAAATACTAGGTGGGCATTATGGTGAAATGAGAACGATGATGCAATACTTCTTTCAAAGCTCCAATTTTCGCGGCAAAGAAACACAATATCGCGATTTGCTTCGTGGGGTTTTTTTAGAAGAAATTGCTCACGTAGAACTAGTACAAAATACGATTAACCAACTACTAAATGATTCTGGAGAATCTTCTGCACCAGGGAATAATGGTATGGACGAAGCGCCTTTAGATGAGGCCGTTAGACATGCAAATCCACACCATTACATTGTGGGCGCACAATCTTCTTTACCTGTGGATGCTGCAGGTAATCCATGGAATGGTTCGTGGGTGTATGCACATGGAAACTTAATAGCGGATTTATTAGATAATTTAGTACTTGAGTCAACTGGGGTTCTTCAAAAAACACGGATATATGAAATGAGTTCTAATCAGACCTTCAGAGAAACACTTGCTTTTCTAATCGTTCGAGACAATGCACATCAAAATGCATTTGCTAAAGCTTTAGAAACGTTAGGTGTAGATTGGGGAAAACTATTCCCAGTACCGAACTACGATATTAACAAATATCCTGAGTGTCGGAAGTTTGTTGAAATGGGCTATCACAATGCTCAGTTTAACTTTAGATTAGACCCAACACGTATCGGTGAAATTTTCCAAGGACAAACTCCTAGTAGAAATGGTGGAGAACTAAAAGTGACCCCTCCTCCTGAAGGTTTCCCAGTACCACTTATGCCAGACATGCCAAATGAACACAGTCCAGGTCTTAAGGATATGAATAACTAATTATTCAAGCTGTAACGGGTGACGACGTTACAGCTTTTTAATGTATAAGTAACCTTTAATTACACACATTATTATTGAGTGTATCGCACGCACTTATTAGGTTGTGGCGCTAGTTGACAGTCACTACCTCCCTCAATTCTTTCTGGGTCACTTAATAGTGACCCCTTTTTTATTTGGTAAATATCACTCTGGTAAATCTTTATAATTTCCCTTCATATTTTTCCATTAAAAAGAGAAAATATATGAAGGATACAAAGGCACCTTCTGCACAAACTATAATTCAGGAGGTGATTTTCAATGGCAAACAACTATGATAATAAAACTGATGTGAATCATGTTAAACAACAAAACCAACAAGCGGAAGCGAACAAACAACAAGCTTCTGGTTCAGCAAACTCAATGAGTCAAGAATTCGGGATGGAATCTGATGTAAATCAAATTAAACAACAAATCCAACAAGCAGAAGCAAACAAAAAATATGCATCTGGACGATTTGCAAATGAAAACAACTCAAAATAAATTTTTCTAAACCGACAATCTTTTGTCGGTTTTTTATTTTTATCGCTTCATTTGGCTTGTTACCTTTCCACATAAAAAGAGTTGATCTACAAAATGTAAAATCAACTCTGATAATGACAATCGGGCGTTCCTTTATTTTATTAATTGGCTCATGATGATTTCTTCCCCAATACGTCCTGTTAGCCGCTTATTCGTATCTTCAAATCCGACTTTTAAATATAGTTTCTGCGCAGGTACATTATCTTCGTCTACCACTAAAACGATTTCATCGCAATTCGGGAATTCTGCTTTTACAAACTCAACAAGTAATGTCATTCCTTGTTTTGCATACCCTTTTCCTTGCTCACTATGATTAATGGATAGCGCAGTTAGTAACAAAGCATTCACATTACTTGAATATTTCTTTACTCGTTCGTTTGCATTTAGAAGAAAGAAACCAACTGGTGTATTGTCACTTAAAATTACTACCCGATACTGTCCTTCATTAATTTCTTCAAATTTACTTGGAAGTGAAGAAAACTCTTTTTGTTCTTCTGTCAGTACGAAATCATTTAGTTCTTTCGTGTATTTACTTGAAAAATGCTTTAATTCAACCTGTTTAATTTTTTCCATATGGTTATTCTCCATTTTTATCTATATTTTACCATCAGTTGATGACTTGGTCATTATTTATGTGAAATATTACATGCATTTATGAGTTGAGTTCTCTTTCCGCGCTAAACTAAGGCTTACGAGCAAATGGTTGTTACAAAGAGAATTTATTACAGAAGGCCGAGGACTGTTTTATCGCATTTATAGGTTTTTACTTCGCAAACTATCTATCTCCTCTCACAGATAACACGTATGTTTTTCCAACCTGTGTTTTATAAGTATTTTCAAATTGATTGTTCTAAAGGGTTGGATAAAAACCTCTACACTTTTTAAAACTATACATATTATAGAATTAGAAAGGAGGGATAGTCATGGGATACCAAGGAAATGTTGGAAACTACAACAACAGTTGTTATTATGGAGGCAATGAAGGCGGAGGTTATGGTTCTACATTTGTTTTAATCGTCGTTTTATTTATTCTATTAATCATTGTTGGAGCTACTTTTGTGTATTAATTTTTTTTAGTTTTACTAACAGTCTATTTTTAGCTAACAAATTTTATTGTAAAATCAACAAAAAAACTCTTACCCTTCTCTGAATGAAATCTCCAAGTTGTAACTTTCATTTTCAATTTATAAATTATATTTAATAGAACAAGATATATATCGCAAACTATTTTCACACTCTTTCATATAGTAATTATAGAAATAAATAAATTATAGAATGGAGGGAAGTAATTATGTCTCAAGAATATTATGGTGGTAGTGGTAATGGTTATGGATCAGGTTCATCATTTGCGTTAATTGTTGTACTATTTATCCTTTTAATTATTGTTGGTGCTACATTCATCTCATATTAATATTTAAAATGTTCACTGATTCTGTGCTCGCATATGAGCCCATAATTTTTCGGATAGCGTAAACTTATCCTTTGCCTACCATTCTTTCTTATAAAGGTCACTGTTTAGGTGGCCTTTTTTTTCATTCCCACCAGCTCTCATTACAATCTTAACTTTTGTTAGCGGTATGAGCTGCAACTGGGTGCTGTCTTAATGACTCGGTTCAAAATAATTCATAATTGTCCATGTATATTGTCCAATTAACGCTTAGAAAGCCCTCTCTAATCTTTTGCTTTAAATACCCGTATTAAATAAAGGTCCCAGAATAAGATATAATAATGATTAGCTTAGGGGGGAATAATTTGAGTAAAAATAAAGATATTACTGATCTTTTCTCAAACAATGAAATTGATGCTGCTAAGCTGGCAGTACTTGCTGGAATTTTTTCTACATTAGGTGATGGGCTAGCTACAATATCAGCAATTATGGCATTAGAGGGCGCGCAAGAATCAAATAATAATAATAGCAACAACAACAATAACAATAATGATGGCAATTCAAACAAAATAGATGAATTAGAAAAGCAAGTTCAATATTTAACAAAAGAACTAAATAAACTAAAAAACTCTAGAAAGTAAGCATTTTTCGATACTACATAATCTTACTAATGCTCAATCCTACAATTCCGATTATTAATCATTCCGAATATAATTGACATACGGTCATTTCAACACCGTGTGGATGATGAAGCAAGATGAAAATCCTTTTATCTTATGCCAATAAAGTAAAAAGATAAATGATGTTGCAACCGCATTAAGGAATATAAAAACTTTTTCAGTAGTTATTTTTCCTCTGCATTCATCAACACGGTGGTGTTATTTTGCGTCCAATAACAAGGTTGCTATCTAACATCATGCCAAAATTCTCAACTTCAATTGTAAATTCTTATTTAACATATTTAATAAGTAGTTATTTGAAGAGATTTTTATTATATACTTTATAGAATCGTTCCAATAAAATGTAAACAATAGGACTGGCTCGTGCGAAACGGAGGAATATTATCTAATATGAAGAAATTATTTGTATGCTCAATCTTACTATTTTCACTATCTTTTTTACTTGTTGGATGTGGTAGTAAAAATGTTCCTTACGACTATGAATATGATAGATAAAATGGTGTCAGGCACTCAAACAATTTAGAATTGTTTGAGTGCCTGCTACTTCGAGGGGGAGATTTTATTAGTACACGCAGACTTCATATTTGGCAGCCCGTAACATGTTTACAAAGGGCTCAAATCGTAAATGCTCAATTAAATTATAGTGATCGTGGTTTATATTTAACATTAACAGATATTAACGGATCTGAAGTTGATATTATATACGATAAAATTTCTCCAATACAAGATTTTGTTTGGTCTTTCAGATATGCTGGCGAAATCCCAAGGTCGGACCTATTCCCACTTGTTAACGAATCCATCGAACAAAATCCACCTACTAATCCATGTGCTGAGTGGTTTTACAAAATGAGCAATTCAGATTATATTGAGTGGTTTGATCAATTACCTTGGATAGGAAGTAAAGAGATACCCAACGTAGAACATCATATCTATTGTTACAATGATGGAATTTTTGAAGTTATTAGTGATTACGAACCTCGTTTTGTTATTAAGTGACAGGCACTCAAACAATTTAGAATTGTTTGAGTGCCTGTCACACTTCTATTGCGCGGTACCACGAATCGTTGCGTAGTTTAATTTTCCTGCTATAATAGCCCTTTCAGCAATTATTTTTGCTTCTTCTTGTGTGTTATACCAACCGCTAATAAACCGCCAACCATTTACATTTGAACTATCTTTCACTTGTTCTACGTACGATAAATATTTCTGTTTTATTGCCTCATTCATTGCCACAACCATTGCTTCTTGACTACTGTATTTCCCACTCTGAATACGAAATTTTTTTGGCTCCCTATCAATTTCGACATATTCGATTTTTTTACTTACATCAACTGTCGCTATAGGCTTTAAAAAAAGTGCTATTTCGTCCATACGACGGTTAACAAGCCCTTGAAGCTTTTTCCCTCCTGCGTAGATGTATAACAACATCTCTTTGGTTACTTGTTCCCATTGCCTATTATTCAAGTATTCTAATAGCATACTGTTTCTTAGAATGTAGCGTCCTAAATTATATTGGAAACTTGCAAGGGCATCATACTGATTTTGGTTAAGAGGAACATTAACATAGTATTCTATTGTATTTGCATGTTCTTGTGCTTGCTTTCTCAGTAATTCCCACGCTTCTTCTCTGGAAATCGTCTGTCCCTTTTCTACTAATTTTCCACTTGGCCATTTTGTTGTACCATAACCAATTGTCCAAACATTATCTGAACCTACATATGCATCGGCGCGAAACCCTTCCCATTTTGCAATGAGCGTTAGTGCATTATTTGAAATCTCCATATTAAATCCTCCTCTCACTATTTTTAATTTCTGCACCTTCTCTAGCATATTCAATTCCCGATGTAATGGAATGTGCCTGACACTCAAACAATTCTGAATTGTTTGAGTGTCAGGCACCCCTATCCTTAATAAACTTTTCTAACTCGTTGATTCTTTCTTTTAATTGAGTTTCTTTCGCCAAAAAATAAAAATTTCGAGTATATTTTTGGGATAGTGGTTGCCAATTAACGCCTTCTGGTACAACTTTTTGTGAAATAACGGTTTGCCCAATTCCCTCCTTTAACAGCGCCGCTATCATCTCATTGTTATTAAGATAAATATGTATCGGTTTCAAATTATTTTCTTTTACATACATATCCGAATAAAATTGTGTCCCCGAATCCTCTTCACGGTTTAACCAGTAACTAGATTCAGGATTACCAGCTAACACAAGTTGATCTATATTTAATAGGCTTCGTTTCAAGCTACCTGTATCCACTATTTTTTCGATAAACCCTAAGTCCGCTTCGTTTTGTTTTAATCGCTTCACTACTTCTTCTGAATTCATCAATTGTAAGGAAAAATCTATATCTGGAAAGTTCTCTAAAAGAGACTTCATTATATTTGGAAGAAAGTAAATACCACACGTATTTGAACAGGCAATACGGCATTTTGTTCGGACGATTTCTTTTTCTTTGTTATTAAGTGTTTCTATCGTATCTTCCCAGTTATCTAGAATACTTTGCGCTCGTCTATAAAGAAAATCAGCATCCCTCGTTGGAATAATTTCGTGTCGCCCTTTTCTAGTAAAGAGAGTTACATCTAACTTTTTCTCTAAATTAAGTATTTGAGTAGATATTGTTGGTTGTGATAAATATAATTCTTCCGCTGCCTTTGTAAAGTTTTTCAATTCATATACTTTCACAAATGTTTTTAAACTTTGAAACATTAACGACCCTCCAATTCAATTATTGGATTTCTTAATAATTGATATCCAAATTATCAATTTCACAAATAGTATAATCCGATTTACAATGTTTATACAAGGTAAAATTGAATTAAACAACCGGAGGGAACATAATGAAAAGCTTTCTTAAAAACATACCGATACCTATTTGTGGCTTAATTTTAGCACTCGTTTCTTTAGGAAATCTTATAAAAACTGATGGCATGCCGAGATTTGGTATTTTAGTAGGCCTTATAGGAATGGCGCTAATGTGCTTAGTGATATTTAAACTGATCTTCACATTTAAACATACACTTTCTGTTTTAAAAAATCCGATTGTAGCTTCAGTAGCTCCTACTTTTACAATGGGATTAATGATTATTTGTACTTATTTTCTTGAAGTTGATTGGCTTACACCTTATTTGTCATATATATGGCTAAGTATTGTTATCGTACATTTTATGTTAATGGCTTATTTCACATATTTTTTCTTAATAACACAATCAGTAAAAATCCATCACGTCTATCCTAGCTGGTTTATCACTTATGTAGGGATTGGTGTTATTACGGTCACATCATGTAATTTTTATCCTGCATTTGGTCGTTGGATTTTCTGGATTGCATTATCTTTATATTTAGTGTTATTACCGATTATTTTGCATCGTGTCTTTACTATAAAAAATATGGAGGATTCTACACTTCCTCTCATTACAATTATTGCGGCGCCTGGATCTCTTTGTTTAACAGGCTATTTAAATGCCTTTGATAATAAAAATATCCTGATTGTCACATTGCTATTTGGTTTATCCCAAGGCCTATATTTTCTTATTTTGACACAGCTTCCTAAATTACTAGCAATTGATTTTTACCCAAGCTATGCAGGATTTACGTTTCCTTTAGTCATTTCAGCAACTGCCATCACTGCAGCTACCAACTTTTATAACCAACTAGGATTTACTTCAGTACTGTTCCATTGGGTTTCCATTCTTGAATCGATTATCGCGTTTATTATAGTCTTTTATGTTTTATATAAATATGTAATTTTTCTTACAAAACAATATATTGATACTAGAACAAATCCGATTTAACTAGTATTCCTATTAGGTCATACAAAAAAAGCAACCCCATAAGGTTGCTTTTAATTTTCCCGAGGGCCAATTTTTCGCACATTAATTTCCAAATGTAGTATGATTTAAGCAGGGAGTGTGATAATATTTTGTTGGTAAAAATGAAAAAAAACGATTTTAATTTAACGACTTCTGACTTAAGTAACAAATGCTTTGAGCCCCTTATTTATCTTTATAAAATGGGCATATCCAATGAAACGGATACCATCCATTTTAAAGAACAATTTTACATGCAATTATCCCAAGGACAAAAGGCTTTATTTGTATTTTATACGTACTATAATCACGCCAGTAAATCGCTGATTGAATTTTATTGGTGGAGTGCCTATTATTACGCCCAACCTAAAAGTTGGCTAGCGCTCAAAGCCAGTGCTAAATATTTTGAGGATGAGTCCTTGCTAGCACTTTTTGAAAAGATTGAACAAGTTTTTCTACAAAATAATTATCCGAACACTTTAGAAAACTTTACTGTTATACGTGAAGACCTAGATAAAAACAAAGAAATTCAAGCTTCTATTATTCCGCTCCATACTATGTTTGACCAAATCACACCATTAACAGTTAGAAAGATAAATGACCTTATTGAAAAACACATACAGGATTTTGTTGAATTGATAGATTAGATTGCCCATACAGCATCCTTCTCCAAGGATGCTGTATTTTTAAATAAGCTGTGTCGTTCTATTTGTATTAATAGTATGAAGAGCTAACTCCCCTGCATCCATTTTGTAAACCTCATCGCAAAGTAAAGCAATATCTTCAGGATTATGGCTCGCTAAAAGAATGGTTATTTCCTGCTTTTTAAAGTTAAGAATCATCTCTCGCATTTCCGATACACCTGATTCATCCAGCCCATTCATCGGTTCATCCAATAATAGTAATTTTGGTTTCTCCATAATCGCTTGTGCAATCCCTAATCTTTGCCTCATGCCCAAAGAATATTTACGAACTGGTCCTTTATCATTAAAATCAAGTCCAACCAGTGTCAGTACATTCTCAATATCCTTATCATTAATTTTGTTTTGTATCGAGGCGAGTATTTTTAAGTTTTGAAAACCTGAATAATGGGTCAGAAATCCTGGCGTATCTAACAGTGCACCAAAGGATTTCGGAAAATTACCTTTCCCGATAATGTCACCAAACACACTTACAGTGCCACTACTCGGAACAAAAAGTCCTGCAATCATCTTAAATAATAGACTTTTGCCTGAACCGTTTCTACCGACAATCCCATAAATTCCAGGTTTATCAATGACTAATGTTATATTTTTCAGCAGCTCACGGCCCTTTATCTTTTTATACAAATTGTGTATTTCGAGTATTGTCATTTATACAACCCCCTTTTATATCAAATACCAACTATTTTTTCTCGTAGATTAATAAAAAGTATAGAAAGCACACAATAGGACAAAACGATACATAGCAGGATTATACTATTAGACCAAGCAGAAGTTACCTCCTGCATTTCTCTCAAACCGAGCAGGAAATACGTTAACGGTAAAAATTTTAGTAAGGATGGAAACAAATAACCGATAGTAGCCGATGCAATCATACTAATAATAACGGTGAACATTGCGAAGGCAGCATTATGAATAATAAACGAAAAAATCGTGTGGACAATAAGTAATAACAATAACGTCAAGATAAATAGCGTAAAATGATTCAACAGCTCTTGCCATCCATTCGTGCTTAGGAACAACGATAATCCTGTATTACTTTGACCTTCGATTTGACTATTAAAAAAGAAAATAACCATTCCCGTAACCCCATAAGCTATTCCAACTGTTCCAACTAAACTGATGCATATTGCAATAAACATACTATGAAAGCAATGACGATAGCTTTTCATTCTTAGAATGAGGTACGTTGGATGATCACGCAACTCACGCAAAATAAACGAACTAAAAAATAGAAGGATAGGGATAAAAATTAATAACCAACGTAACAAGTCGAATTGGATATTTAAAGGCATATAGAACATAAATACAATCCGATTTGCATAGCCATTTGGGATGAGATCTCCATATGTGGTATGAACAAGAATACCATTCAGTACAAAAACGCCAACGATACATAGAACATACGTAGGTTTAAAGAAAGAACATAAATAATAGAAAATTAATTTTTTTAGCATTATTTTCTCTCTCCAATATACATATCCTTATGATTGATACAGCAATACCCAATTAAATAAAGTATGAAAATTAACACAATCCAATATAGTAGAATTGTATATGGATAATCGGTTATGTCAGAAATTGAGCTAGTGGTATATTGAAAAACATTGATATGGTCATAAAATAAATAAGAAGAAATAGGCGTTATTTTTGAAAGGAACACACCTATATTCAACATGTTGACTAAAAGAACGACTAAACAAGCTAATAATATCCGTCCTGTAAACAAGTAGCTTATATAAAAAAGCATTCCGAAAAAACATAAAAACAACCATAATAGTACGACTGACATCGTAGTTAAGAAAATAGGTGTGCTATTACTTAATAGCTCAGTATGATGTTTATAGTAATGAACACTATAATTACTCCATTGATTCTTAAAATCTAATACAAATACAGCTTCGAGTACCATTATTGCCACAAGCATTAAACAGAAGTATGTAGCTGACTTTACCACTCGTAAAAGGTTTGCATGATACCATTGCCGTTTCGTATAAAATCGAATTAACAAATAGTTTTGCACATTCCCTAATGAAAATAACGATATAAGAATCATTAAAAATGCAGGCAAGATAGAATAAAAAAGAGGATGAAACTCCGTAAGATGAAGTAATAAATCAAAGATATTTCCTTCGACTAATTTTGTTGATAGCAACAGATTATAGAAATATAACATCAACACAATATAAACGAAAACGATACTTTTATTAGCTGAATATAGCTTTAATCGTTTTTTACTCTTTAAACCGCTCTTCAATCTTTGTTGCCCCTCCTATAAAAAATAGTGTCATCCCCACTACAACAAGCACTACGCCGTATAGAAAAGTTTGGTCAATATGATATTGGTCAATGATATCCACATCAAACAATGCCATCGCATTTAAAGCAGGGTGAATTTTCGCCAATACTGTCACTGAAATAATAAGATAAATAAACGGTATAAATATCGCAATATATTTATTTTGAATTACCGCAGATATTCCTAAACCTAGAGTTGCAAATATCATCCCACAACAAAACATAATTCCGATCATTATCATCATCATGAGAATTGGTGAACTTACACCGATACTTTGAAAAAAACGTACAGGATCTAATTGATCTCTGGATCTTAGCATTGGTACATTTAATAGAAGCTTTAAAACCATTAAAAAAATAAAAGCAATAAAAGGGCCAATTGCAACAGCTACTCCTCCTGCAAGGGCATTTACAGCTAAACGAATTGTCATATAGCGGCTTTTTTTCATACGGTATTGTATATAATGATGGAAGCCTGTTTGAATATCTATTCGATAAGAATTCGCATACGGCATACATGCAATAATGGGAAACGCAATAACGATAAAGGATGCCGTTCCAGCATTATAGCCCTGTAAAAAGGCATATACAATTGAAATCACCCCGCTATTAATCCATATTAATGCTTCCAGCATACCAATAAAAACGAGTAGAATAGAGGAGGCTATTGTGATAAGTCCCATTCTGGATAATAATGCTCTTTTAAACTCTTGCCTAATATACATAATCATCTCAACACCTCAACTTTCACCATTTCCAATCAATTGATTGAATGACCAAAAATTGAGTATCTTTTATCAAATCGATTAATTAGGTGTCCACGTTCCTGCAGTATCGACTGTTTCTAACGTACCTGGAGAAGTTGATATATTTAAATAAACATTCTCCCCTACTAAAGAACTAGCATTTCCTAAATAATCCATTACAATAACTTTGCGCTCTTTGTATGCTTCTTTTTTTGTAACATTTCTAGTCCCCTTTTCAACCCATGATACCAATTTGCCTTTCTGAATATACGTTACTAAATTGTAAGCACTGCCCGTAGTTTCTTTAATAGCATCATTAGTCTCTAAATCTTCGAATCTCGGAACTTTCCCTGAATATTGGTGATATGTTGGGGACGCATTTGCAAATGAACCAAACCCTATAGTCAACAAACTAACAGCTACAATACTGGCAAAAAGTTTAAACTTCTTCATTTTGCTCTCCTTTGGATTGTAATGTGGTTCTCACTATTTTCGGTCATTCAATTATTATAATTTTACTATTATTCAGTTTATTTCGTAAAGTATTTATTGTTAAAATCGCTATATTTAATTGATATTTCATTAGTATACAAGGTAAAGTTACTATTTTCACCGCTGGGTGTTATACAAGAAGACCAACTACTTTTTATTTATAAGTAGCTGGTCTTCTTCTATATGTTTCAATATTGTTTATCGTTCTATCTCAAATTCCTGTGGTCCTGCATATGGTGGGGCGATGTTATATTCATAGAAAAAGATGACAGGGTTTCCTTGTTCATTAATATAGAAGTTTTTAGATGTAAACTCGTCTATTCCTCCAGCACCCTTTGAAGCGTAATATTCCTCATAATACCATAATAGATTTTCATCAGCCTTGGCACGCTCCTTCACTTGACGTTCAATCTCAGGATCTACTATTTTCTCGTAATCGGGACCTAGTAAATCAACAAGTGTTAGTTCCTTTCCTGTTGTCAGATCAATATTATAAAAATATTTCGTGACAAATGTTAATCCGTTCGTTGTTTCTGTTTCACTAATGATAAATGACAAAATCTGTTCATTTGAACTTTTCACTTCATAATCAAATTTGTATATGCTCGGCGTATATTCAATATCCTCCGAATACTCCCCATCTCCAAGGTAGTTTTTTTTGAATTCCGCTGAGTCTTGCCTTGCCTTCTCAGCAAGACTCTCAATTTTTTTCTTAATCATCGTATTGATTCGATTTTCTATCGATGGATTACGCATATCAGTAAATTTTGGAATTTTAATATGCGCATCAATATAATCGGTTTTCTCTATATATTCATCTATTGTAATTACTTTAGCTACTGCCCCTAGTACAGGAACTTTTGATACTGCCAGTGCAAATGTAGGGCTTAAGTTTACAAAGAACATAAATATAAGACATGCCGTTAAAGGAATTGCAATAGATTTCATTTTCATAATTGTTACTCTCTTCTTCGGAGCCATCTCATTTTCAGCCTTCGTTAATACTTTTTTTCGTATCAATTCCTTATTCGCTAAGTTTTCTTCAATAACACGTTTTAATACTTTTCGTTCATGCTCTCTCATTTAGCTTCAACCGTCCTTCCCAAACTTTTTTCGTATTTCGTGAGTGGTGCGGTAAATATAGTTTTTTATCGTCGATTGGTTTAAATGCAGTAATTGAGCAATTTCAGGAATTGATAGTTCAGCATAATAAAATAAATAAAACACCTTTTGTACCTTTTGTGGTTTTGATTGCAAGAAGCGCCAAATAGCCGATAGCACTTCTTTATTTTCTAATGCAATTTCTATTTCATTTTCGTATAGTTCACTATTTATATCAGCCTGATTATATTCTTTATCTTCTTTATTTATATCAAACAACGGTATGAGGCTTTTTACTTTTTCCTTTAAAGAATAATGGTTGTAGATTTTCGATTTAGCGATGCGTATTACATAGGCCTCTGGATTTTTAATATAATCGTGTCCCTTGTTCTTTAGTATTTGATAAAGTGCTAAATATGTTTCTTGAATAATATCAGGAATAACATTCGTATGATTGCATTTACTAATGACATATATTAAACATTGATGATAAGTTTTATCATATATTTCGTTAAATTTTTCTTCGACTACTTGCGTATCCAAAGACTCACCTCCCTTTAATGATACGAGGGGATGCAATCTACGAATGATTGAACAAATATCCTAAATGTTTTAATTAGTTTTGTTTTTTGGCACAATTAATTGCCAAAATAGGGATCGACTTTTTCTTCTTGTAGTGTTAAAAGTTCCGATACCGTTACAAACTCATATCCCTCTTTTTTTAACGTTATTAATAACTCTGGTAAAGCTTCTGCTGTTGCAGTATGAATATCGTGCATTAATACGATAGATTTATTAGAGACATTATTTAAAATTTCTTCTTTTATCGTTGCTGGATTACGACTTTTCCAATCTAGTGAATCCACAGACCATAGAATGGTAGTATAATTATTTGCATTTGTATAGTTTAAAATATCTTGATTGTATACCCCATATGGAGGTCGAAACAAAGTTGCTGTTATACCTGTCGCCACTTCAATAATATTGTTTGTTTTATCGATTTCTTCTCTCATTTCTTTATGCGTCAATTTCTTTAAATTTGGATGACTAAATGTGTGATTTGCTATTTCATGACCTTCAGCAGCTACTTGTGCCGCAATATTTGGATACATTTCAACTCTGCTTCCTAGCATAAAGAAAGTTGCTTTTGCTTCATGTTGCTTTAAAGTTTGCAATACTCGTGGTGTTACTTTTGAGCTCGGTCCATCATCAAAGGTAAGCGCTATGTATTTTCCATCTGGACGCAATACAGTTGTTTCTACTTCTTCTATTACTTCTTCCACGTTAGCTTCATTTTCTTCTGCTATTTCTTCGGTTTCTACAAGCCTTGCCGCATTACTAACAAGATTTTCAGCTTGTCCATGATCCTCTATTTTTCCACCTATTAAGTAATAACTAGCTCCTAGCATTATAGTAAAGAACACAATGACCGCCACAATTCTAGTCCATCTAATTCTTTTCCTACCTTTCATTCCAATACACCTTTCTTTTCTAAATTTAATCTTTATAAAATAGAAGAGAATAAGAGAGTTGAAAAAGTTTCAATGAATTTTAAAAAAATATATCTTTTTTGTAGCATATGCTATAGCATTTTTCTACTTAGCCAATCTATAAAAAAACAGGTCTCTCAAGAGGACCTGTCATTTGTTATTGCTTATATGATTAATCAACAGTTTTTCCACTTGTGATTTGAGAGCCTGATTAGCATAACGGAGTACTACATCATTACCTGCCGTCGCGACTTGCACGTCACTAAAATATTCATCTACAGGCTGCCATCCTACTACGCGTATGCGATGCTGTGCAAGCTGACGTTTGAGGTTAAAATATTCTTGACGTAGTTCCTTAAGCAATGAATCCATTAAAGGAAGAAAGACTATTTTCATTTTAAATTGTTCCGCTTTTTGATAATCAATTTGCAATGATTTCACAGCTAACTCCAACAATAAATATTTGTGTAATAATTGTCTTTCATCGGCTTTAATCATAATAATCAGCTTCCAATTGTGCTGATTGTATATGCTGTAATGGAATGCGTATAGTCCTCATCAGTGTTTCCAGTATAAGTTCATTTGTATTGAAATTAATTGATTTTATTAATCCAGTCCATTGCGTAGTTTTACTGTCCGTCCATACTTCTAACTTAACGTCGCTTTGCTGATGATAGGCTTGATTTATTGTTTGTTGTAATTCTTCTAGCTCCCAATCCGTTAGCTCTCTTGGTGGCTCTATATATTCTGTTTGCTTACACACTCTCAGCAGCTCCAAATGTTCTGGCAACATCATCGATGCCCATTTAATACTCCCTCTATCCTTTATCATTTCATTCACTCCTATGCCAAATGACCACCAACTAAGCGATCTCGTTTAATAGCTGTACCAGCTCTTGTATAAGACACGGCTCTTAATATAGAGGTAGCTCCAAACCTATTGCGTATTGCATCCATTGTAGGCCCTATGATTTGTCGTTGAGGTTTACGTTCATCAAATAAATCCAACTGAATGCTATGTTCTTTCTCTAGGTTGGATATTCGGACTGATAATTGTCTTGCTGGCTCTCCAGCAAAGTGCTCATCCAGTAATTCAATACAAGCTTTATACATCACAAGCGTTTCACTTGTTGGTCCTGCAATGGTTTTAGAGCGATGAAACCCTTTGGTCATAGCATTATGACTATATGAAAGACCTAAGCTAATTGTACGCCCAACAAACCCTGCATCACGTGCGCGTTTCATTACGTCTTCACACATTTCTAAGAGCACTACAGAAATATCTTTACGTGTGTGATAATCTCTCATCAGCATTTGACCCTTACCAAAACTTAAAGCGCCGTTTGTTATTAACGGCTCCCCTAATTTGGATAAATCTATTCCCCATGCATGGTGATAGAGTTGATTGCCCATTACACCAAATCGCTCTTCTAATTCTTCTAAATCTGCATTAGCCAAACCACCAACTGTTTGTATTCCCATAGCATTTAGATTTGCTTCCATTCGTTTTCCTATGCCCCACATTTCGGATAAAGGTCGTACAGGCCATAATTTCTTCGGAATATCCTCATACGTCCATTTGGCAAAACCAGTTTTCTTGGCATCGAGGTCTAAAGCTAATTTGGCTATTAACATGTTTGGGCCCATTCCGACTGCACTTGGTACATTAAATTGGTCCAGAATAGCTCTTTGTATTTCCTTCGCCGTTTCCTCAGGCGAGCCCCACAGCTTTTCAGTACCAGTTAAGTCAACAAAGCTTTCGTCCACACTATACACATGTATAGCCTCAACTGGTACGTAATTAGAAATCAAATTGGTAATTGTCATCGACATTTGAATAAAGAAACTCATTTTAGGCTCAAACAATCTAATGTCAGGATGCTTCGGTATCTCATAACGACGACTTCCAGTTTTGATTTTAAATTTTTCTTTCATCAATGGTGATGCAGCAAGTACAACGCTGCCTGGTTGGTCAAAGTTTGCTACTACTGCAACTGGATTTTCAAGAATATTTAACCCGTGTAACATTGCTACACAGCTGGCATAAAAGCACTTCATATCAATACACATAATAGGTCTATTTGGCATACCTTCATAATTCATACAACTTCACGCCCCTTACGAACAATAGGAATAACGGCTAGAACATTACTGATTAAAAAAGTACGCCTTGCATGTCTTGTAAAACAAAATGCTTGAAATGAATCGCCAACAATTTTAATGACTTTCACACGCCTTTTTGTGACGGAACCATCTTTCGCTATATACATCATGTTCACTAATTGATTGCGTTGCATAGCTTTAATCAGTTGCTCTCTCATCTTCGTTTTCCTCCTCAGTGCCAGTCATTCAAAAAATTTTGCTCCACTAGCAACATCTAATGGCACAATAATTTTCCCTTTCCCTATCTTATGTAAGAACACTTGTTTGTATACATATTAGAACAAATGTTTGTAGCTTGGCAAGATTAAATTTTTGGAAACAAAAAAAGACCAGTTACTCAAATGAGTTCCTGACTTAACCTTAGCTTGCAAATAATTGGAAAATAGCTATGCATCAGTGCATGATGCAGATCGTTTGCAGCACATAATATTTCACTTCTAATAGCTAGCTAATAAATCGTGCTCATCTCATGTTTGTATTATTCTCCAGAACTCTCCTGCTTACTAATAGGAATGATTGAAAATTATTGAAATAAGTATAGAACATCTTATTAAAGTCTATTCTAAAAACTAAGCAATAAATGTGAGGAGCCTACAATTCAACATGAAATTTAAACTACCTTTCAGGAAAAAAAAGACTCCTGTAGAAGTACCTATGCCTAAAGAAAATCGTGAGAAAATTGCCCAATCAACAGATTACTTTATTCAGTCAATAAAAGACGCTACGAATAATCCATCTGATTTAATTATTAAGTCTGTTCCTCCTAATATTAGTCTGATTTATATAGATAATTTAGTCGATAAGCAGACATTAAACAATGATATTATAGCCAATTTACAAGACAAACCAAATGAAACACCAGAAAACATAAAGGCTAATCTTTCGATACCTGAACTTACTGTAATCAGCCATCTAGTGGAAGCAACTGAAGCAATAGTAGATGGATCTGTTGTGATTCATGTAAATGGCTTCGCACAACTAATAGTAGCCAATATTGCGAGCCGAGAATCTCGATCATTGTCTGCTCCTGAAAATGAATCACAAGTGATTGGAACACAGGTTGGCTTTAACGAGAGTCTTCCTACAAATATTTCTTTAGTTCGTCGTTATATAGTCAATACTGACCTATGTATTGAAGAAATAAAAGTGGGAAAACGTACAAATACTTCCGTCACGCTTTTATATATGAATGGTATTGCCGCCGATGAAATGGTGAATACGTTACGTCAAAGAATTACAGAACTTAACATAGATGCACTACTCGATAGTGCGGTTCTAGCTGAAATGATTGACGATAACTCCATGTCCGTCTTTCCTCAAATGTTGTTGACTGAAAGGCCCGACAGGTTTTGCGATTGTCTATTAGATGGAAAACTGGGTATTATCGTGGATGGTAGTTCGATGGCTATCGTTTGCCCTCAATCTTTTACTGAATTTTTTCATAGTCAGGAAGATCAAAACTTAAGATGGCAAATTGCTACCTTTGTTCGGATATTGCGCCTTACTGCATTCTTTATATCTGTTTATTTAACACCGATTTATGTTGCAGCATTAACTTTTCATTATGAGGTTATTCCTCAAGCTTTCTTAATTCCACTAAGTGAGTCTAGAGCATTAGTGCCTTTCCCACCAATATTCGAAGCATTACTCCTTGAGTTCATTATTGAATTACTGAGAGAAGCTGGAGCAAGATTACCAACAAAAATCGGACAAACTATCGGTATTGTGGGTGGTATCGTAATTGGAACCGCAGCAGTACAGGCAGGTATTACAAGTAATATATTACTTATTATTATTGCATTAAGCGCATTGGCATCATTTACTTCACCAAGCTATATGATGGGTAATGCAATCAGGCTTATTCGGTTCCCAATTATTATACTTGCAGGATTTTGGGGTTTTTATGGTATCATGCTAGCCTTTTGTTTTATATTAATTCATCTAATCCGTCAATCTAGTTTAGGTGCTCCGTATATGTCTCCACTTTACCCACCTAGAATGAGAGGCATGCTAGATAGCGTGATTAGAATGCCTAAACCGTTAACGGCAAGAAGACCCGCCATGACAAGGCCTGCGGATGAGGAAAAATTTGCCCCTGAACCTGTAAAACCCGAAGAAAGCTGAAATGAAGGTGAAATGAATGAAAAATCCTATACAAATTGGTCCTCAAAACATGATAAATGCTTACTTGCTTTTTTTTGTCATTCACAGTGCACAAATAGGAGTCGGTATACAGGGATTTCAACGTATTATATATAAAGATGCGGGACACGATGCATGGATTTCAGTTCTATTGGCTGGCATAGCCACACATATCGTTGCTTTTTGTATGATAAAAACATTAGAAATATACGGTTCAAATGATTTATATGGGATTCAACAAGATATCTTCGGCAAGTGGATAGGCAATTTTTTAAACGCCATCTATATAGCTTATTGCTTTGTAGCATTTTTGTCTGTGTTACGTAATTACATGGAAGTGATTCAAGCATGGATTTTTCCTAGTATCGGTGCATGGTTTCTATCAGCTACTTTACTAATAATCATTATCTATGCTTTCACGGGTGGACTTCGAGTAATTGTGGGTGTTTCTTTTTTTAGTATCGTACTCTCTTTATGGATTTTACCTATGTTACTATTTCCAATGAAGTTTTCAACAGCAGATAGTTTACTTCCTGTTTTAGAAACGAACTTTAGCTCAATATTAAAAGGTGCACAATCGATGACCTTTACAATTATTGGATTTGAAATACTTAATATAATTTATCCTTTCATAAAGGACAAAAAAAACGTCCGTAAGTATACACATTTAGGTTTGTTGGCTACCACCATCATATACCTAGCAGTGATGTTAGTTTCCATTACTTACTACAGTGAAGGAAAGCTACTTAAAACAATATGGGCAACACTGACATTATTTAGTTTTATCAGTTTTCCCTTTATGGAGCGATTTGAATTTGTAGCGGTTTGTTTTTGGATGTTAATTATTTTACCAAATCTTTGTCTCTATTTATGGGCTGCTTATCGAGGAACTCTACGACTAATAAATATAAGCAGTACGAAATTTGTATGGATTTTCTCTTTTCTTATTTTCACTGTCTCACTACTGATTCAAACTCGTACCCAAATTGATACGATTAACACGTATTTTGGAAAAGTAGCTTTTTATATCATCTTTGTATATCCAATTATCTTATTTTTCTTCGCGATACTTAAAAAACATTTCAAATCAAAGAAGGAGCATAAAAATGAAAAAGCATAGACCAATTATTATCCTTCTTTTATTATTACTTTTTTTATGCGGCTGTGCAGAGACCAATATTTTAGATCAAGTCGGCTTAACGACTTTAGTTGGCTACGATGTAGGAAAAGAAGAGGAAATAGCTACAACAGCCGTTATTCGTGAAGTAAATCCTGAGTTTCAGAGTAATGTTGAAGTCATTACAACAGAGGACGCAACGAGTAAAGGAAGTCGGATGAAGTCTAATCGAAAGCTGTCTAAAAAGATTATGGTCGGTCAAATGAGGGTCATATTGTTTGGCGAAGAATTGGCGAAAGATAAACTGCATTATTACATTAATACAAACCTTGAAAATGCAAGCGTAAGCAATAGTTTGTATATGGCTGTCGTAGAAGGTAAAGCAGAATCATTACTTAAATACGAATATAAAAATATTGATGATATTGGTCAGCATATATATAAGCTTTTAGAACAAAACATTAAACAAGAGTATACAATTTCTCCAACACTTCATGAAATTGCTCACGATTATTATACGACGGGTAAAGATATAGCCATGCCTATAATAAAAAGAGATGAAGAACTTGTCGAATTAAGTGGAGTAGCCCTTTTTAAAGATGACAAAATGGTCAGTACACTCCCAGCGAAAGATAGTTTTTACATCAAAGTTGTTAGAGATACATTTAAGGTAGGCATATTTGAAACAACATTAGAAGAAGAGGATCTCCCCCCATCATTACTGAAGAGCAAAGAAAAAGTCCCTGTAGCTTTTGATGCCATTCAATCACAAAGAAACATTCAGTTAGTAGATGCTTCTAAAACAGAATTTGACCTAAACATTAAAATGAAAGCACGCGTATTAGAAATACACCAAGATATAAATTTAGGCAACCCTAAAAAAGTAGCAGAACTTGAAAAGGCAATTAGTAAAAAACTAACAAAGGATATATCGAGAGTAATTGCACAAAGTCAGGAGGTCCAATCCGATATCTTTGGATTTGGAGAGCAATATAGAAGCACTGTGCGAAACTCGAATTTAACAAAAGAAAAATGGCATGAAATTTATAAAGACATCAAAGTGAATGTGAATGTCGACTTTGTTATCGTAAGGAATGGCGTTTTCGAATAAATGACTAAGATTCTTCAGAAGTTAAAGTCAATTATTTTAAATCGCTGTTTATTTGTTGGCCAGTCATAACGGACAAAAAATTGTGAAAAAACTTTTCATAATTTATATCGAATGCAATCCGATGCTTTTTTTGCCCAGTATTTAGGTTTTCATATGTTAGGGTCTCTGCAATACTTTGTCCTCTTGCAGGACCGTCCAGTTTGTCGATGACGGTTACAGGATATGACTCATATGTGAACATGTCAGGGTTCATAACAGCCATAAGGGTTAGTGCATCGTGAAGAGGACTCCCTAGAAGTGAGGGGTCCCTTTCTTTATAAAAACGCGTATAATACTCCATTAATGGTTTGAAAATTTTTGCCTTCCCAAAGTGGTCGATATAGTCCACCATGCCAGGTGTAACAATAGCTTTTTGTGTTGCATTTAAAGGAATGATTGTCACATTTTTAGCATAGTTGAGTACAATGTTTACCGCGAAAGGATCTCCGTGAAAGTTCGCCTCAGCGATGGACGTTACATTTCCTGGAACCCCAAAAGCGCCACCCATAATATAAATTTCCTTTACATTTTTCATTAAATCTTTGTAGAAGATAAACATTGTAGCTAATGAGGTAAGCCGACCGATATTTACGATAATCAGCTCATCCTTATATTTTTTTATGATATTTACGATTTCTAAAAAGTTTTCCGTTTTAAAATCGTAGTCTTCATTTAGTATAATTGGTCCAAGACCATGTTCTCCATGAATTTCTGGAAAGTATGTTGGCTGTTCCCCAGTTAAAGGTACTTCTGCCCCTAAAATAACAGGAATTTCCTTAGGGAAATTAAACAATTTCATTAAATACAAAATATTCGCAACTGCAACTTCTCTAGATACGTTTCCGTAATCTGCAATTAATCCAACAATTTCTATTTCTTGATGTAATCTAGCGTAGATTAATGCAGCTGTATCATCAATGCCAATATCCCCGAATAAAAGCACTTTTTTCACGAAAGAACCCCCTTTTATTTCCACGAAAGCTATCCTTATAGAAGCATACATAGTATATGAACAAAAGAAGTGATTCGTTATTAATAAGGATTTTCCAAACGTTTGAGATCTAAAAACTATCCAAAATTCGAATAGATTCAGAATGGTTTAAAAAACAAGAAGGCAGACTATGTCCAACAAACATTACACAAATTAAAGAAGACATACCTATTACTCATCCTGAAAACAAAAATGCCCGCTATTGAATAGCGAGCATAAATGTCAATTGATATTGCGTGCCAGACACTTAAGTGTATTATTTGCTTCTCACAAACAATAGTTTGTACCATTGATTAACTAAAAACGGCAAGAACGATAAGCTATAAATAAAGCCTAATTGTGCGCCAGTTAATGGGGCAACTTCAAATATATTCGTAAACGATGGTACAAATAATACAACATGTAAAGCAATAAAGCCGATTAAAAATGCTAACCAAGTATATTTATTCGAAAATACACCGATAGCAAAGATGGACTGTTTGGATCGGGAGTTAAAGCCATGAATAAGCCTTGATAAACATAGCGTTGTAAATGCCATTGTACTTGCTGTTAAAGTATCTCCTGTTGACAATCCTATTTCAAAAGCAACCGCCGTAGAAATAGCAATTAATAATCCTTCAAGTATCACTTGGGTTGTAAATATTCTATTTAGTAATGGTGTGTGAATATTTCTTGGCTTGTCCTTCATTGTATTTTTATTATTTGGTTCCAACCCAATGGCAATTGCTGGCAAACTATCAGTAAGCAAGTTAATAAATAATAGATGGACAGGCGCAAATGGAACTGGTAAACCTAAAACAGTTGCATATAAAACTACAAAGATCGCCCCTGCATTGCCTGAAAGCAAAAATAAAATGGCATTTTTAATATTTGTATAAATACTTCTTCCATTTGATATTGCTTTGACAATCGTTGAAAAATTATCATCCGTTAAAATCATAGAAGAAGCATCTTTTGCCACCTCAGTACCAGTTATCCCCATCGCAACACCAATATCAGCTTGCTTTAAGGCTGGTCCATCATTAACACCATCTCCTGTCATAGCAACGACGTTTCCTTTTTCCTGCCAAGCTTTTACAATACGTATTTTTTGCTCAGGTGTGACGCGAGCATACACTGAGTAATCTTGCACTTTATCTTGCAGTTCTCGATCAGTTAATTTTTCAATTTCAGCTCCTTCAATCGCTTCTGTTGGATCCTGTAAAATACCAATTTGCTTAGCAATTGCAGTAGCTGTTATTTTATGGTCACCTGTAATCATTACAGGTTTAATACCTGCATTAATACAGCTTTCGACTGCAGCCTTTGATTCTTTTCTAGGAGGGTCCATCATTGCGATTAATCCGACAAAGATTAAATCTCTTTCGTCTACAACAGAGATTGCCCGTGGTTCATATACCGCCTTGTAGGCAATAGCCAATACTCTTAAACCATTCATCGAAAAGTCTCGGTTAACTTCTTCGATTTTTTTCTTATGCTCATGAGTAATAGTTAATAAACCATTAGAAGTATGAATTTTCGTGATTTTCGAAAGTAAAACATCTAATGCTCCTTTTGTAATCATAATATTTTGCTGATTTATACGATTCACCGTACTCATAAGCTTTCTATCAGAATCAAAAGGAAGCTCTGCCACCCTTGGACAATTTTCTCTGACGAGTAATTCATCAAAGTCATATTGCTTTCCTAATTTCACAAGCGCAATTTCAGTAGGATCACCGATTTCTTTATGATCTCTTTCCAACGCATCATTACATAATATTGCCTTCCAAATAAGATCTTTTTCGATTGTGTTTCTCATATTAAGTTGATCATGCGGAATAACTTTTTGATCAACATATAAATGCTGCACAACCATTTTATTTTCAGTTAAAGTTCCAGTCTTATCAGAACATATAACAGAGACACTCCCTAAACTTTCAACAGCAAAGAGTTTTCGTATAATAGCATTTTCCTTTGCCATTTTTTGAGTCCCAAAAGCCAATACAATGGTCACTATTGAGCTTAACGCCTCAGGTATAGCAGCAACTGCCAATGAAACAGCGAACATGAAGGATTCTACCAACTCACGCCCTCGAACAAGGTCAATCGTGAAAATAACTACACAGATCATCGTAATTCCTAAAGCTAATTTTTCCCCAAACTGATCTAGACTAACTTGTAGAGGTGTCTTCTTTTCTTTCGCAGTATCTAGCAAATTGGCTATTTTACCAATTTCCGTTTCCATTCCAATAGCAGTAACAATCACAATACCTCGACCATTCGTAACAAAGCTCCCTGTAAAAACCATATTCTTCTTATCAGCAATCGTTACATCTTCCTTGATGGGATCCGCAAATTTTGCAACGGCCAAAGATTCACCAGTGAGGGAACTTTCATTTATATGAAGATTATGGCTCTCTACTAATCTTCCATCAGCATTTATATAGTCACCCGCCTCTAAATACAGCAGATCTCCTACTACTATATCTTTAGACGGAATCTCGATAATCTGATTGTTTCTCATCACTTTTGCAATTGGCGAGGACAAAGCTTTCAAATTGCCTAAAGATTTTTCCGCCTTTACATGCTGTACAGTACCGAGAATAGCATTTAAAATAATGACAATTAAAATGACAATTGTGCTTTCTACTTCACCTAATAGAAATGAAATTATAGCAGCTATCATTAAAATGATAACTAATAAATCCTTAAACTGACCGAAAAAAACGGCAAGTGTACTTATCTTTTTAGCTTCCTCTAATACATTAAAACCATACACTTCTTGCCTTTTTTGAACGTCAGAATCACTCAATCCTTTATTGGTCACGCTCAATTTATTCATGACTTCTGCGGACGACTGCTGATGATATTGTGTCATTTCATTTAGTTCTCCTTCCAGTGTAATTTTATTAGACGATCATACTCATGACGAAAAACGATTGCTGCTATTTTACAAACAATAGCGTCTCGCAAAACTCAAATAGACTTTTTTAACCTATGTGTCATTCATCGTAGAGTTGACTATTTCAATAGAAGGAAAATGTCTATTAAATAGTCTTTTAGCTACCAAATTTCAATTTCCATCCTATCTACTCCATCTCCAAATATTCGAACTATAACAATCTATTCCTTGTCCTAATCCAGTATGATAATAATTAATATAGAGATTTAAATTTTTGTCCTATCGGTGACGTAAACTTGCAATCGTTACTTGCTCCACAAAAAAGACACTCCCTAACATTCAGCATCAAAGGGAGTGTCCATTACTTTATCAAGTACTATATTTAAATGATTTCAATGATAGGCAAAGTGCTAAGACGAAGCATCCAATTAAGATAAATAAGGACTGGCACCAACTAGTCAAATTCATTAGTAAAGCCCCTTTAATTCCATGTAAAAACCATTCAAATGGATTGATTAAACTGATATATTGCACCATTTTAGGAGATTTATCCATTGAGAAAAATGCATTACTACATAGTAGCATTGGTATCATGAGCGCATTAGCCGACATACTTAAATGCCCTTCATTTTTTACTAAACTTGAAACAAAAAAACTAAGAAATACAAAACTTAAAGATGCTATTAAAATAATGGGAGTCATGAAAAGGATCGTGTTGAACGAGAGATGTAGTGGATGAATGACTTTGTAAAAGAAAAGCACGATATATGAAAGTATTATGGCGATGAACGACCATGCACAAGAAACGCTAATAATATACTTCCATAAAGGCAAAGGAGTTGCGTGAAGCAAATTGTAAACGCCTCTCTTGCGTTGTGATAAAGAGACAAAAGCAGTAGTCATAAATGAATAAAAGAACACACTAGTTGCAATAATTCCATTCACATAGTTTTCAGCATAGCCTGGGGTAAATATTTTTATGGCAACAATCGCAGTAAACGGCATGATAATTGACCAAAAAAGTAGGTACATATCTTTTATTGCAACTTTCAAATTTAACATGAAAATAGCCTTCATTGAATCCTTCACCTCACTTCGTTAATTTTAAAAATAAATCTTCTAAATTTTGAGTATGATATTCCGCTAGTAAATCATGGTGAGTACCGACCGCAACAATTTTACCTTTATTCATCATAATGATTCGGTCAGCAATATTGCTCACTTCCAACATATCGTGAGAAGCAAAAAGCACCGCCACACCTTTTTCCTTTAAACTTTTCAGCATGCTTTGAATGTCCTTTTGGCCTCTTAAATCTAATCCAGCAGACGGCTCATCCAAAATTACTAATTTGGGATTATGCAACGTTGTCACAACAATGGCTAAACGCTTTTGTTGACCTAAAGATAATTTAATGGCAGGCGTATTTTTTACATGTAATAAATCAAAAGAAGCAAGTTTTGCCTCAATCATTTTATTGGAAAGAACAACATTATAAAATGCAGCGAATAGTTTAATATTATCCTCTACCGAAAAGCCTTCAAAAAAAGGAGTAGACTGGAGCTGGGTGCCAATTTCTTTTTTATAATTTGGCGTCCAGTAATGAATCGTTCCAGCATCTTGAGCAATAATGCCAAGAAGCATACCGATTGTTGTTGTTTTACCAGCGCCATTCGACCCAATTAGTGCAATTGTTTCCCCCTCTTCAATCTCGAAATTTATAGCATCAACAACACAACAATCTTTATAGTATTTTGTTAAATTACAAGCACTTATTAGTTTTTTCACTAGCTGCCCCCTATTCAACATTGTATACTCAACTTTGACTATAAACGTATTTTTTAACTCCCTCATTCATTCGAGAGAGTTATTTTGATCTTTTTGCATTATCTTTATAGCTTGCTGGACAAATTTTTGTTGAACTTTCACAATTTCCAACATATTAGCAAATGCTAGTTGCGTTAGCTCTGGAATTTCACCTTGCATCGCATGCATTTTCGCCTGATAACCGACTGTTATAGCTTTTTCTTCATCGTCCAAAATTTTCTTTTGCTTTTCCAATGCACAAATAGCTTTTTCATTAGGAAGCTTAAATGCAAAGGACACACCCGAGTACAATGTCGTGGGATACACAACAGAAGATTGTTCTAGCGCTTCGATAATTAATTGCTGTTCATATGCTTTGCCCTTTTCAGTAATTTGGTAAATAGCCTTTTGTCTAAGTCCTGTCGATTCAATACTGGCAACCTCGATATATCCATCTTTTTCAAGCTTTTTCAGAGCATTGTAGATAGAGCCAATAAGAACGCCACCCCATCTTTCGGCATCATTCAATTCAAGCATTACTTTAATATCGTAGCCAGTCATCGGCTTTAAGCCCAGCATTGCAAGTACTAATAATTTCGTCACAATAATCACCTTTTTATATTCAACGTTGAGTAAGTTGAATATAACTGGAAATTCATTGTTTGTCAATAGATGCTTACCTACTGTGATGACGCATCTCCATTGATTTCAAAAGATTTATAATACATAAATACAACTTTAATTTTTATTTTTGTGGTATACTACTTTGAGTAGCACCATCAAAGGGCACAACCAATTCTCTAGCTGTAGCGTATTTCATACGTTGCAGCTTTTTTAGCTCTAATTGAATGCTTAGGCTTGAGTGTGCTTAGGTCTGGCACATCTAAACGCTTTGTAAAGAAGAAATGGTACATAAATTAGTATTATATCTATATAAATCCAATCAATACATTAAAGTAAATATAATCGTCTTGAATATTATACAGTTTTAACAAGAAAAGCCTTCTTTTAGTTAATAAATGTAGAAATCTTTCCACTATAGGTAGCTAAATAACCCTTTCCCGCTGGCATAGCTCCTTGTAATCTTAGATTTCCTCTATATAAATAACCATCAATCCATTTTTCATAAGGATACAATGTTGGTATAGAACTATTAAATGTATAGTACACTTGATGTGATGCATCTGCATAAAGATAAAAACCTCGCGGATTAATATCAGATTTAGTGATTGTCTCTGATATTATTTCTCCATCTTCATATTCTTTATTGATGTCGAAGCCAAGTGGTAGTTCTTCAGGTTCTGCTACAGATTCTGCTATAGGCTCTGCTATTGGTGTAATTTCCCTAACATCATTAGAGCTTGTTTCCTCGGCAGCTAAAGAGATTGCCGAAAATGCAAAAATTCCAAAAACTAATGTAAACGCGCACAACAAAATACTTAGTCTCTTCATTTTCTTCATCATCTCCTTAATATTGAAAATCACTTTAATTATAAAAAACAAACACATAATATTCAATATTTTTTCACAATTCAAACTACTAAAATTAAAAAGTTCAGGCTCAATATTAATGAAGTAACTAGACTTTTAATAACGGTTATTTATCCAATGACAAGATGACATGTACAGATTACTACTGTGTGCTGGGGGTTATTGGAATAAGGGTATCGCCGCTGTTAAAAAATGGATTTTTGAAGAAAACTTATTAAGACAAGCATCTTTCTGGTCTGGTGAAGGAATTATTGATTTAGAAATTCACAGCACACAGCATCTTGCAAGAGGATTACGATGGTAAAATTCTTATCTAGGCAAGCACTCTATATAGGAATAACCCCGTTTAGAGTGCTTGCGCGTTTAGCTGAATGGCGTTTGTCACTAATTTTAGAATATACCTAATTATTTTCTTTATTTTTCAAAATGTTTTTAAGCTCTAAAAATCCCGAGATTAGCATTAATATAGCTAACGGTATAAATAAGAGTACAAACACTTCTTGGTTTATGTTATTTGTAATTAATAGAAGTAAGGCAAGGATTGTGATTACAGTAATAAAGCCTACATATTTATAATATTTGTTGGAAGTACATGGCACCCTTTCTAACTTTTTAATTAACTGATTTTTCGGTTATTTCTAGTATATAAATTAGGTAGTTCTACATATGACATTTATTAGTTCCTTCAGCAACAGATAATAGCAAAAGGGAGGTGAATTTTGTGAAAAATAAAACTATTTTTTATATTTTTTTAACATTATTCGTCATTTTCTGTCTAGGGATGCTATCATTCTATAGTCTTAGCAATGAATAGCAATGTTTATCTATCATCATTCGTATCCAGGCAAACAGCCCAATCTATAACCATTTTAACGCAATAAAAGTACTCTAACCAGGTGTAGCCTTGTTTAAAGTACTTTTATTGATTAGTACAATCTTATGATTTCATTTCTTGCCATTTCCAATATGCTTCATATAGCATATCGTGTAGAAATTCCTCATACTCTCGTTCCTCATCTAGACCTCTCTGTTCTAGTTTTAGCCCTAACCACACCGTATCATCATTTCTAAATTTAGGATCACCAACACCATCTATAATACAGAAAAAGTGAAAAAAGGTTGAAAGCATCCGATCGCGAACAATCTTTTCAATGCCACATATACTATGAAAATCAAATTCATTTGCTTTTAACGCTTTAACTTCTTCATCAGTTAATTTTAACTCTTCCTCTACGCCTATTATCGCATTTTCTGGATGACGTAAACTATCACCCATTTTAGAGTATTCTTTAATTAATTCATGAACCTCCATTAGTAAACTCATTTGACTATCCATCTAAATCACCACTTTTAAGTTAATTTAGAGAAAAATCCTCAACTATCATTTCTGAGCTATTTTCTTAGTGGTAGCTTATTTACTTACGCCATACAGTTTAAAAAGTTCGCCGGATTCATATTGTTCAAGAACTATGCTTGCATGAAAACTGGTCATATTCTGTCCCATTCCTGCAATCTTTTCAAGCATTTTTAAAGCATCCGCTCTGCGATAGTCCACTACAATTGCATAAATACTGCAAACATATAAGACAAAAGGATTATCATGTAAAAACAACTCATCTAACACGTCTGTTGCAAGTTCGGATGATTGCTTTAGTTGATCCAAAATAACTAGCAATGCCCTATTGGATTTATTTCCTCTTTTATAATCTCCAGTCATCTGCGTTTCTTCTGCTATCAAGCAATGTTTGATAAATGTTTCAACTAATATTTTCTCATCTTGCACATTATCACCTCATATTATTATCGTAGACTATCCATAATTTTTATACCATAATCATATTGATAATCCCAACTCTTTCCAGCTATCCAATCCCTTACTCGTTTACCTTCCGTATGAGGTTGGATAGAATTATAGTATCCTGTAATTCTTTGATGATGTTGTATATCAATGGATACGATATTACGAGTATTGTGAATAGATGTTTTACTAAAGCCAGACTTTGCAATTTGTGATTGTTCAACAATATGATGCCATTGTCTATTTGTACCAGCATTCCCTAAGAATTTTCTTAAAGAGTCAAAACTATTAAAGCCTCTATGAGATAAGTTTTTAATTGGTACTCCAAGAACATACCTGGCAGTTGTTCGAATTGCAACTCCTCCAACAACATACACAAAAACCGGTAATACAGAAGCATTTAATTCAGTTGAATCAATATTGTAAACTTCACCTGTTTCAATGTCTTGTAAACTTGCTTTAAATACATCGTCTTTGTTTTCATGCACAACTGCCGCGAGTTTTTTATGAATCTCTTCACCTTTATCGTCTATAAAGGTACTAGTTAAGATAATTGTATCGCTTTCTGGATACATATCTAACTCAAATCTAGCATCGAAATCAGTTGTTTTTAAATTAAGAGTTACAATAATTTGTCCATTTTTAAGGAATTCGATGCCTAAATCCAAAGATTCAATATCTTCAAGTGTTTCCTTTCCATATAAATTTTTAATTTCGTTTTCTATCTCTTTCCTTATTTCCCTTTCTACATCTTTAATTTCTGTATCAATATCATTTTGCAACTGTTTTTCATTATTATTTTCAATATTATTTATAGGTATAATCGTACTTGCACCTGCAGGCGGGATAGTTACACCGAAAATCAAAAAAATAACCATTAATATAGAGATAATCTTTTTCATAAATAATCTCCTTTCGTTATTAATTATCTTCTATAACCCCATATCCATATTCACGATCCAAACCTTCTTCACCTAAATCTTTTGCCTGTTGCTTTAACAGTGCCACTATTGATTCCTTACTTAACGATTTCTTTTTTGCAGCCATTAGGCTGGCAATATATTTAGTAGCTTTGGCAGTTGCAAAGGACGTCCCAGTAAATTTTCTGTAATATCCATTTTTGTCTATAGCTACGACATCTTCTCCCACAAAGGCGAAATCAATTTTTCCTTTTCCTGTTGAACTAAGTCGTCTCAACTCAGTATCTGTAGCAGTAATAGATATCACTTCATCATATTTTGCTGGATAATCAACACCAAAACCGAAAGTGTTGCCAGCAGCTGCAATAATAAGGATTCCATTTGCAACGGCTTTACCAATAACAGTTTTGACAGCTAAATTTTCCGTTTGGTAACCAAAGCTGATATTGATAATATCTACTTCTTGCTCAATACACCATTCGATGGCTTTAACTAAGTCTTCTGCCTTCCCCTTACCGTCCTTGTCCAAAACTTTCACATCAATCAAGTCAATCTCACTATTTTCAATAATATTAGCAATTGGAGTTCCATGACTCATTTCATCAATAGTGGGCGATGTCGGGTCTATTGCATTAAATTCATCAACAATACCACTTTCCAAAAATTCTTCATTAATACCACTATCTAAAATTGCCACCTTAAACCTTTCTTTTTGGACTTCCTGATTTTCTGATACAACATGATGAGTAAACACTAAGATAATGATTAAGGTAGCAAATACAAAAAAAGAAACTTTTTCATATATACCTCCTTCAATACATTTCAGAAACTAATAGTTTTGTCTTTCTCGACAATTATATATTAATTGAATATTTAAAAAAATTGAATACATTAAATACAAATTTACTCTTAAAATTCATTTTTTCGACACTTTTTTCAGTTCGAGTACAAAGGTTACTTAAATATTTCGACATTAAATTTGATAGTTTTATTAAAAAGGAATTTAATAAGAGAGTTCAGAAAGACTTTGATGAGTTTTTTCGTAAAAATACTGATTTTGCTATATATGTATGAGTCATTTTACTCCAAAAAAAGAACACACATTCCCCCCTCTTTAATTTCTTTATCGTGAATATTTAGTTTTATACTAAGACAATGGTGCGAGAAGATAATTTAAAACTAGAAAATATAGTGTCGGATAATCTGTTGGTATTTTCTAACAATTATAGACGCAACCAACAAAAAAAGATTGTAAATGCTCCCGAAAATTAGGAGCATCTACAATCAAACAGTCTCTATTAACCTACTTTTACTTAATACTTTTAGCAGCTTGCTGAATAAGTGCAGCTACCATCGTATCCATTTGTGCAAAACGATCATCCTTCGTTTGCCCGTTTACATAGCGGTAATAAATCTGTTGGCAAATCACCGCTAATTTAAAATAAGCAAATGTTATATAATAATGGATTGCTGAGACATCACGGCCACTTTTCTCCGCATAGCGTGCGATAAACTCTTCTCTTGTATAAAAGCCAGGTAAAATCGTAATCGGTGGCTCCCCTAGCGCATACAACAACATTTTTGGGTCATCTGCATGCATCCAGTAGCTCATGGCAACACCGAGATCAGCTAAAGGATCCCCTACTGTTGTCATTTCCCAATCAAAAAGCCCAATCATTTGTGAAAAATCGTGTGAAAACATCGCATTATTGAATTTATAATCATAATGAATAATTGTCGCTTCAGCATTTGTCGGTATATTGGCCTTTAACCAAGCCGTTAGCGTTGCTACCTCTGAAAGCTCCGCTGTTTTTGCTTTATCGTAACGATCAATCCAGCTATGAACCTGACGTTCCATAAACCCATCAGGCTTGACCATGTCTATTAAGGGCGTTTCCTTATATGGTATGGCATGGAGTGCTACTAATGAATCCACCATTTTTTCAGATAACTGACGTGCTAGTTGTACTGTCGTTTCTGTACCAGGTGGAAAATGGGTATCCAATACAATGCCCTTTTTTCGTTCCATTATGAAAAAATCACTGCCGATAATGCTATCATCATCGACATAAACATATGGTTTTGGCACAACGGCTAAAAAAGGATGAAGCGCAGATAAAATGGTAAATTCACGCTTCATATCATGCGCCTTTTTTGCCACTGGTCCAAGAGGAGGTCTTCGAAGTACGACTTCAAAATCCGCTATTTTCAAACAGTAAGTTAAATTAGAATGGCCAGCACTAAATTGAGAAATTTCTAGTTTCCCCTCTGGTAGATCTGGGAATTGTCGCTTTAAAAAAGCATGTAATTGCTCTGCATCAATCCGTTCACTTCTTCTTACTTGCATTGTATCCATAGGAACCCCCCTTAAATGATTGCGCTCATACCACCATCTACGACAATAACCTCACCTGTAACATAATCTGAAGCTGCAGCTGCTAAAAATAGTGCAACTCCCTTTAAATCATTTTCAGAACCTAAACGCTTTAAAGGTGTAGCGCCCATTAAATAATCTTGTCCTCTTTCAATTAAGACATTCGACATTTTCGTTGGGAAAAATCCCGGGGCAATAGCATTGACGTTTACTCCAGCAGGTCCCCATTTCACCGCTAAATCTTTCGTTAACGTAATGACTGCGCCTTTACTTGCATTATAGCCGATCGTATCCATAAAATCAGGTAGTGTCCCACCAAGCCCTGCAATGGAAGCAATGTTAATAATTTTCCCAGCGTTTTGTTCTAGCATCACTTTGCCAACTGCCTGTGTCATTAAAAATGTCCCATTGACATTCACATCAAATACCTTTTGCCAAGCCTCGTACGGCATGTCAACAGCAGGCGTACCCCATGAGGCGCCACTATTATTTACTAAAATATCAATCTTGCCGAACGTCTCCAACGTTTTCGTTACGACATTCGTAATCTCTTCTGGTTTTGTCACATCACAGGCAAGTGCTAGTGTTTTGACACCCAATTTCGCAAGCTGTCCAGCTACCTCTTCACAAGCCTCCACTTTTCGTGAGCAGAGCACAACATTAGCACCAGCCTCAGCAAAGCCTTGGGCAATTTGCGCGCCGAGTCCGCGCCCACCACCAGTAACAATAGCGGTTTTCCCTTTTAAGCAAAATAAATCTAGTACACTCATTTCACCAGCTCCTTTTGCTTATTGGCATGTTTTTTCAGTTCCAACTTCGCTACAGTATTGCGATGTACCTCATCTGGTCCGTCTGCTAAACGCAAAGTTCGCGAATTGGCCCATTGTGCAGCTAATGTTGTATCGGGTCCCACTCCAGCAGCACCAAATACTTGAATGGCACGATCGATAACACGCAATGCCATATTCGGTGCAACAACCTTGATCATCGCAATTTCAGCCTTCGCCTCTTTATTACCTACCGTATCCATCATATAGGCAGCCTTTAACGTAAGTAGTCTTGCCTGTTCAATATCAATGCGTGACTCGGCTATACGTTCACGCATTACGCCTTGGTCTGCTAATGGTCGATGGAAAGCATGGCGCTCCTGTAAACGGATACACATTTCCTCTAAAGCACGTTCGGCTGCTCCAATTAGGCGCATGCAATGATGAATCCGTCCTGGACCTAAACGACCTTGTGCAATCGCAAAGCCTTTGCCTTCACCCCATAAAATATTTTCCACAGGTACTCGCACATTTGTAAACGTAACCTCACCATGTCCTTCTGGTGCATGATCATAGCCAAAGGCAGTTAACATGCGCTCTATTTTAACGCCAGGTGTATCCATCGGTACTAAAATCATCGATTGTTGTTCATGTACAGGTGCCGTAGAATCCTTATGTTTTCCCATAAAAATAGCGACTTTACATCGTGGATCTCCAGCACCCGTTGTCCACCACTTATGACCATTTAAAACGTAATAATCGCCATCACGTTCAATACTAGCCTCAATATTAGTGGCATCACTTGAAGCTACTGCTGGCTCTGTCATGGCAAAGCAAGACCGAATCTCCCCACGTAATAGCGGTTCTAGCCACTCTTTTTTCTGCTGTTCAGAGCCGTAGCGTACAAGTACCTCCATATTCCCCGTATCAGGTGCATTACAATTAAAGACTTCCGGTGCTATTAATGAACGCCCCATAATTTCACATAAAGGAGCATATTCTAAATTCGATAAACCTGCGCCATACTTGCTATCAGGTAAAAACAAATTCCATAGCCCCGCTTCCTGTGCTTTACGCTTTAATTCTTCCATAATAGAAGGAATCGCTCCCCAACGATCCTCCATTGCCTCCACCTGTGCCGCATATACTGCCTCATTTGGATAAATATAGTGCTCCATAAAATTCGTCAGTTTTTCTTGCAGATCTACTACTTTTTCACTATAAGAAAAATTCATATGAACGCCCCCTTTGATTGACAACGTGAATGGAAAATGAATGATTGTTCATTCTTATTCTTATATTAAATGTTACCGCTATATGCCATGTAAATCAATCATCAATTCCATAAAAAAATAGAATAAACGAGATAATACGTTCACAAAACAGCTAAAACAAGCTCCATTTTTTCCTTTATTCCATAAAACCTATTCAAGGTATTAACTATTCTAGAAAAATATAATTATTATTTTTCGCTGTCAAAATATTGTATAACACCATCAATAAATTGGCGGATTGCAGAGGGAAGATGCCGATTTTTCAAATACACTAAATAAACATGTCGCTGTAAATTCGGGCAATCAATTTCTTTCTGAACAATTGTTTTTGCAGTTGGTCCTTGTAAATAATTTTCTGGCAAAATCGTAATTCCTAAATTTTCACGAACGAGTGATACAGCAGTTTCAAAACGCTCGATTTCAAATTGTACATTAATCTCTTGATTTGCATTTTCAAATGCTTTCAAAATATCTTGGCGTGTTTGAAAACCGTCTGTACTAATGATGAACGGTTCGTTACCTAAATCCGCAATAGATAAAACATCTTTTGCCGCTAACGGATGGTTTAAAGGCAACACTGCTACAAGTCTTTCCTCATACAAACACTTCACTTCGAGCTCTTCATCATCTATTAACTGATTTGTAATAATAACATGTGTTTTATAACCTTTTAGTGATTTTTTAACACGTTTGCTGCCTAAAATATCTACTAAATGGAACTTCATCTGTGGATAGACCTTTTTATATTCAACAATCGCTTTTGGTAACCAATGCTTAATTGATTCCATCACACCTATAGTCAAATCACTTGTACCATGTACAATGACCTCGTCCATTTCAATTTTTAGCACTTCCATATTTTTTAATATAACTTTTGCTCTTTCATATAGAAGCTCACCCGCTTCAGTTAAGTGCAAATTTCTTGTATTTCTTTCAAGCAAAGCAGAACCCACTTCTTGTTCTAATTTTTTAATTGCATTACTTAAAGAAGGCTGAGAAATATGCAATTTTTCGGCTGCTTTCGAGTAATTCATGTGCTCTATTACTGCGATAAAATATTGTAATTGTTTTAAATCCAAAACAACATACCTCCCTATTTATAGTTTAAAACTATAGATTAATAATAATTATATATTAGTAAATATAATTATGTGAATATATAATAAATTAACACTACATGAATAATGTTAATGGAGTTGATAAAGAGATGTATACAATGACAGATCAAAAACAATGGAAAGGTCGAATAGATTCAACTACAAATACTAGCAGTTTCCGTTTACATCAAAAAGTAAAAAGAATAGCTATTAATGATGTAAGCGCTTCAGAACAGAAAAATGCTGGTATTGTAGGTTTTATATGTGATGAAGGAGTACGCCGAAATCAAGGGCGTGTTGGTGCTGCCAATGGCCCAAATGCGTTGCGTGAAGCGTTAGCAAGCTTACCGTGGACATTTGAAGACCAACAGGAAATTATCGATGTAGGTAACATTCTTTGCCTAAATCATGCGTTAGAGGATGCGCAACGTGAGCTTGGTGAAATCGTCCAAGGCTTACGAGCAAAAAACATGAAGTGTATTATTCTTGGTGGCGGTCATGAAACATTATATGGACATTATTTAGGCATTCGTGCAGCATTACCAAAAGATGCTAGCATTGGAATTATTAATATTGATGCGCATTTTGATTTACGCCCATATGATGAACAACCTTCATCAGGTACAATGTTCCGCCAGATTTTAGAACAAGATCCACATGCGGATTATTTTGTACTTGGTATTCAGCGTTATGGAAATACAAAAGAGCTTTTTGACAAAGCACATGAGCTACAGGTGAAATATGTATTAGAAGAACAAATGACAGCAGAAAATCACACGAATATCATGAATGATTTACAGCACTTTATGGATAATCATGATACGATCTTACTTACTTTATGTATGGATGTCGTCAACACTGCATTTGCACCTGGCGTAAGTGCGCCATCACCTTTTGGACTCGATACAAAAACTGTTCGCTCTTTAATTCAAAAAGTAGCATCACATCCACACACACATTCGTTTGATATATGTGAAGTGAATCCGTTACTGGATGAAAATGGTCAAACAGTCAAATTGGGTGCTTACTTTGTCTACGATGCACTCAATCACTTAATTAGGGGGAACGGTTCATGATCGAAATTAATCAAATCACTACTATATTTCTCGCAGTCGCTCTATTCGCATTCGGGAGCTTTCTTATTAATAAAGTAAACTTTTTAAAGCGTTTCTGTATTCCAGCACCAGTTGTTGGTGGCTTACTGTTCGCAGCCTTAGCAACCATTTTAAAAACAACTGGCGTGCTAGAAATATCTCTTGATACGTCATTACAAAGCTTATTTATGATTACGTTTTTCACAACTATTGGATTAGGCGCTAGCTTTAAACTTGTAAAGCTTGGCGGTAAACTACTTGTCATTTATTGGTTAGCTTGTGGATTCCTTGCATTAATGCAAAACGTCATTGGTGTATCACTCGCTTCACTTATGGGCATTCATCCACTAATCGGTATGATGGCTGGTGCTGTTTCAATGGAAGGTGGTCACGGCGCAGCTGCTGCATTTGGACAAACTTTAGAAGATTTAGGTATTTCATCTGCTATGACAATCGGTGCTGCTGCTGCAACATGTGGCTTAGTAGCTGGTGGACTAATCGGTGGACCGATTGTAAAATATTTAGTTGGCAAATACAATTTAACACCAGATGAACAAGAAACTGAAGCAATTGAATATGAAAATAAAAATGAACAAATTACATCTGATTCATTCTTTACACAGGTAGTTATTATTACATTTTGTATGGCATTAGGAACATATGTTGGAACTTTATTCTCTGAAGCTACAGGTTTCGTTCTTCCAGGCTACGTCGGTGCAATGTTTGTCGCTGTATTCGTTCGTAACATTTTAGATAAAGTAAAACCAAATGCGATTAACATGAAAAGTATTTCTTTAATCGGTGACGTAACACTTGGTGTCTTCCTGTCAATGGCATTAATGAGCATTAAATTATGGGAAATTGCCGACTTAGCATTACCACTATTTTTAATCGTGTTTGTACAAGTACTATTCATTGTTCTATTCTGTATATTTGTATTATTTAAATTACTCGGTAAAAATTATGATGCTGCCGTTATGGTTGCAGGTTTCGCAGGACATGGTTTAGGTGCAACACCAAATGCGATGGCGAATATGTCTGCCGTAGTTCAACGTTTTGGTCCTTCTACAAAAGCTTTCCTAGTTGTACCAATTGTAGGCGCATTTTTAATCGATGTTTTTGGTATCCCTATTATTATTACAACAATTAACTTATTTAAATAACATTTAAAAAGCCGTGCACAGTCTTAGTATGACAGTTGCACGGCTTCTTCTATTATTATAGTAAGATGATACAAGATTGAATTAATGTAATATGTCGCTAACGGTTACGCATTCATAACCTTGTTTCTGTAAATAAAGAATGACATTTTCTAACCCATTTGCTGTCGTCTGATGAATATCATGCATTAAAATAATGCTTCCATCTTTCACAGATGCTTTAACATATGTTAGAATTTTGTCGGCATTGCGATGCTTCCAGTCAAGTGTATCTATAGACCATAAAATAGAAGGCACCGTTATGACAGATCGAACTTGGTCATTTGTAGCGCCATAAGGTGGTCGGAACACAGTTGGATATTGACCAATCGCATCATAAATAGCATTGCTTGTTCGATCAACTTCTTGTTTAACACTTGCTTTCGATAAGCTAGTTAGCTTTGGATGATTCCATGTATGGTTACCAATTTCATGACCTTCTTTATATACTTGCTCTACAATTTTAGCGTTGCTTGACGCATTTTTTCCAACCATAAAAAATGTCGCCTTCACATTGTGCTTTTTTAAAATCGCTAATATTTGCGGTGTTACTTTGGCATCAGGACCATCATCGAATGTTAAAGCGACTCGTTTTTTAGCCCCTTTCGCTACAGCAACCCCTTTATTATAAACTTTATTATCAATAATTGTTAAATCAGTTAGCTCAGAAGCCTTTATGTAACCTTTTTGTTCACCTGCTTCAACATATGCCCAACCTGCCACAATTGTATATTGCTGAACAATCGTTTTGTTCGCAAGCGTACCTAGCACTTCACCGCTTGGACTCGCTGTTAAATGAATCATAGCCCCGTTAGGAGCATCTACCTGCTTTTTGATCGCTGTCGGCTTTTTAAGCGTATTTGTCGCTGCATAGCCGTATTGATGTCCGTATTGAACATACGACCAACCTCCAGGCGCTGTACCATACACAAAGAGCATACTATTTTCATATAGCTGTCCAGCCTTTTGTGCATTTGGACTTGGATATGTAAATAAATTGGTGCCACCTTTTTTTGCGACTAATGTTTTTTCAGGTGTAACTACGGTTAAAGCTGTTGCTTCTACATATCCCTCTAGCTGGGACATTTGGATATGGACCCACTCTTCATTTAAAGGTGCGGCTAACACAAAACTGCCATTTGTTACATGACCACTCACATTACTTTCAGTTGAAGCATCTACATAGACCATTGCATCCTTTGTAACTTGCAGGATGGTGGCCACATTTTCTGTCTTTGCAGAAGCTTGCCCTACCATCACAATGCTACAAAAAAATGCCCAAATCAAAGCAAAAGGTACTAATTTTTTCATTATTCTACACCGCCTTTTACAATCTCTGATGTCATCTCCCGTGTAAAATATGCTAAAAACATAGGATTTGATTTTAATTATAGATGAAGATTTCTCTCCAGAAAATAGTAATAATCAACCAGATTTGCTAATTGTAAATTTAGCTAACAATGCTTTTTGATAATCTGAATCAACAGCATACTGCTGAATTGTTTGCTCATGTGTTTGCAAAAATGCCTTTACCTTTGTTTTATCAAAAAATTCATTGCCATTAGGTATTGTAGAAAATAGATTTTCCATCTCATCTATTAAGACATCTCTAGAAATTTCATACCCTTCACCATCCACTTCAAAACCATAACCCTTCGCGTTTGGTACTAAAATGGCACCCATCATAGCGTTATAAACGATGGCTTTATCTTCAGATATAGATGACGAGAACCATTCACTTAATGTTTGATCATCATTTTTATAGATAACGCGTAGCACCTCCCCTCGCAAATCAAAGTGGTCGATTGTATCCCCATGTAAAAACACGGTATTCGCAATTTTGCCAACATTCATCGCATCCCCCACATATGTGCCAATTAAAGGCTCCCAAGTGGCCTGCTCCTCTTTTACTTCAGGCGCTTGAGCAGTGCATCCTGTAATTAAAACTAAGCAAAAAAGAAAAGAAGCTATTATTTTTTTCATTGTTTTCCTCCTATAGTGCTTGATAAGCTGTCATGGCATCTTCAACATGAAATGGAGGTGTCCAAACATGCCCTTCTGCATTCGTCGTAACGAAAATAAATACTTCACCGTTCTTTTCCATTAAGGACGCTAAGCACAGTCCTGCCTCAGGTGTATAACCTGTTTTCCCACCAAGAATTGCACCTTCCACACCATCCATTTTTGTAAATAATGTGCTGGATATCGTTAATTCATTTGGCACTAATGTCGTATAACTTTTTGTAGTCAAAATTTGATAAAATGTAGGATTCTCCAGTGCATATTGAAAGAGCTTACTAATATCACGAACACTTGATACATGTGCTGGATGATGGAGCCCACTAACATTTTCGTAATGCGTATCATTTAATTCTAGCTCCTGCGCTTTATCGTTCATCATAGCAACAAATGCCTCCTCACTACCTGCGATAGCAATAGCAAGCGTAGCAGTTGCATCGGCACCTGATGCCAGTAATGTACCGTATAATAAATCCTCAATCGTCACAAAATCTCCACCTTGGAAGCCAGCCATCGAAGCATTTTGGGCAGTATACTTTGCAATTGTTTGTGGCGTAACCATCGTTTGCATTTGAAGATCTTTACTCGCCTCAATTGCTACGATTGCCGTCATGATTTTTGTTAACGATGCAGGATAGATAATGGCATCTGCATTTTTTTCATATAACACATCGCCGTTATCGTTTAATAATAAAGCATTTTTACTATGTAACGATGGTAGCTCAATGTCCACTACTTGTTCGTTTGTTTTATTAGTATAGAAAAATATTGCAACCGCACATATACAACAAAATAATACAAATTTTTTCATAAAAAAAACGCCTCCCACACATTATAATAGGAGGCAATTATGAATATTCCTGTAGGAAATTTATGAAGAAATTCTTAAGGATTGTATATCACTTCACATTATGTAATAAAACAACCGCTACTTTTTAATAAAAATCATCGAATGCTAATGAAATGTTTTGGATGTTTTTATGTGTTAATTTAAAAAATACATCTTGTGAAACATCTAACTTCAATGCATCCTCTTTTGCAAGACCAGCATAGATGCCCCGTAAAATTCGCCCTGTTAGACCATGTGAAATGACAATTACTTTTGGTACATCTTTTATACTATCAAGCCAATCCGTTAGTCTACTTACAACGGCGTCGTAGCTTTCACCATTTGGCGCATTGAAAAACCAGTTATAATGATCTGTTTGATCTAAAAGAGTAGGCCAAGTATGCCCAATTTCTTTCGTCGTTAAGCCCGCCCAATCCCCAACAGCAACCTCAGCTAGTCGATTGTCCTGTTGTACATTGTTAAAATCATAGCCCATCGTATTGCATATTATTTCGGTGCTCTGCAAGGCCCTTCCTAAAGGGCTTGAAAATACTTGCCACTGTTGCGAATCACCAATTAAACTTTTCAACATATCCGCATTTTGCTGAACTTGTTCGATGCCAATAGCCGTTAATGGTGAATCAAGCTCGCCTTGATATCGTCCTTGAGTATTTAAAACTGTTTCTCCGTGACGCAATAAATAAATTATTTGATTCAAACATTTCCCCCCAATCCAAAAAGACATACACTACCGTATGTTTAATTTAGAATATGGTTTTTTCTAAATTTCGTCAATTGAAAGAACATAAAAAAGCCCCGTAACAGATTGCTAGGGGCAATGAGGTGATACGCCTAATCTTGTGTTTTATTCCCTTTATGAACATCGATGTTGTTATTGATTGTAATCTTAATGTGTAAAAATGTTGGTAAAACACACGCAAGAACCAACAACCATGGCACTATTTTCTTCATCAAGCTCTCCCTACTAGATAAAAATTATCTATTTTCTATATTTTCATTTCTTATATATATGATATTTATATAGTTGCCATGCATTGTGATGTTAAGTTATTAAAACGTACTATCAAAAAGATCTTCAGAAATCGCTTGGACAATATCTGCCTCCGCAAATTCCATTAGTTCACTTCTCGTAATATTTTGCTGCTGAATTAAACGATTTGACTGAATTGTCACCAGCTTTTCAAATACATTTCGAATATAACGTCCGTTTGAGAAATTCGGGATTGTTTCAACAGGAATCTGGTTTAATTGTGTTTTCATATGCTGTGCAAAAGCATCGCCATAACGATAATCGTTATTTTTACATAGCATCGCAAATATTTCATATAACTCATCTGTGCTAAAGTTATCAAATTGCACAAAATGATTAAAGCGCGATTTGAATCCTGGATTAGCTTGTAAAAATTCCTCCATGAGCTCTGTATAGCCTGCCACAATGATAACTAAATCATCGCGTAAATCTTCCATTGCTTTTAATAAGCTATCAATCGCCTCTTTACCAAATGCATCCTGCTTATCATTAATTAATGAATAAGCTTCGTCAATAAATAACACGCCACCTGTTGCCTTTTTCACCACTTCTTGTACTTTTAGGGCTGTTTGACCAACATAGCCCGCTACGAGCCCTGCACGATCTGTCTCAACGAAATGGCCACTGGACAATACGCCAAGATGTTTGTAAATTTGACCAATAATGCGAGCGACCGTTGTTTTTCCAGTTCCAGGGTTTCCCGAGAATACGAGATGATACGTTATAGGGAAGCTCGTTAAGCCATGGTCAACACGTAAGCTTTGAATTTTAATAAAGTTGATTAAATTATGTAATTCCTTTTTTGCATTTGGAAGCCCTACAAGCCCATCTAATTGCGCCTGTAGTTTAGCTATCTCTCTCTCTATTTCTGGTGTAATGCGCAAACGCTCACCGTTGATAAATTCTCCACTATAAATGATTTTGCCTTCTTCATTATAATAATCGCCACGACCATGCTTTAGCCCGTTGACAAGGTCGCCATTATAGGATGCTTGTCCATTGCTATAATAAAGTGTGCCTTTCCCTGTCATAACATCCTCTTTAAAATGCCCTTCCGCTTCAAGCACACCTTGTCTTGAAAAGACTTTCCCTTTTCCATGCTTCATATCTTCAAAGAAATAACCTTCAAAGTGTAAAGCTGTTACACCCGATTGAAGCTCCATCTCGGTAGGTGCCTCTGGAACATAATACAGCTTACCTGCCCCTTGCATATGGTTCCACATAAAATCACCTTCGTATTGTAAAAAACCACTTGGATAATATTGTATGCCCTTACCCTTTTTCATACCATGCACAAAATCCCCCTCAAATTGCGGTCGATTTAAGTGCGGATATTGCTCACGACAATCTTTAAATGGTGCAATGACATCCTCTTCATAATATAAAATGCCATAGCCATCCATTAAGTCATTACGAAAATGTCCCTCATAATAGACCTTTCCGTCTTTATATAAAATACCTGTACCTTGTTTTTTATTTTGGATAAATTCGCCTTGATAAACTTTTTTACCTTTTAAATACATAATGCCGTTGCCTTGCTTCATATGATTGACGAATTCTCCCTCGAATAACACCTCTCCCTCCTGATCAAAAATAGTCCCCTTGCCATCATAAATATCATGGCCAAAATCGTTTTTCTTAACGCCACCACGGTACATTATTTTCCCATCTGGGTAAAAAAGCTCTTTTTCTTGATGATTATAGTTCATTTTATTGCCTTCCTTTATCAATTCAGTATATGCTCAATTATAGCGTGGAACAGAATACATATGTGTGAATTTTTAGAATTTAAGGAGAGTACCATGAAAAAAATTTATAAACTAATTTTAATTGTCCTATTCCCCCTAATTATCTTGTTTGTGACGACATCATTACTAACTCGAGATTCTACTTTCAATAAAGAAGTGATCGATCGGCTTGATATCGAAGAGATTAATGAAATTGAAATTATTCGAGCCTCTGACGAAAAAACAATTACCATAAAAGATGCAGCGAAAATTAGTGAAATTATGCAGTTATTTAAGAACAAAGAAATTCGAAAAGTATTTTTTGCGAAGTCAGATTCTAAAGAGGCATACTGGTTAACATTACGAATTAATGATAATCGTGAAGTCGGCATTCGCCTTGATGATGCAACACATCTATTTGTTTATTTATACGAGGAAAATTACATGAAAGACTATAAATTATTAGACAAACTGGATACTACGTATATTGAAGAATTATTTTAATATACGATTAAAATTAGAATGAATCCTCAGTAAATCATGTGGGAACAGTACATGTTGTAAGACGCAAAAACCGCGCATTGAATATTGCGTCTTACACTGTGCCCTAAAGTAGTTTTATTGGCAAATAGCATTATTAAACTAAATGTTTAACCATTGTGTAATAGCTACTTCCAGGGGGATAATCTTTTATTTCCCCAACAACTATATAGCCTCTCGCTTCATAAAACGAGCGAGCTTGAAAGTCATATGTAGTTAACAATGCCTTTGTGGCCCCCATCTTTATTGCGGTTGCTTCCGCTTGTAACAACAATTTTTCACCTAATCCTTGTCGACGATATTCCTTACTAAACCAAAACTTATTAATTTCGAGCCAATCCCAATAAACCTCCGCGGTTAATCCGCCAATCCATTCATTATCATTTGAAACAATAACATTTAAAGGCTGCACAGCTCCCACTTTTCTTATTTCTTTATGGTATCGAGAATGTTCATTATTAAACTCTCTTAAACTTGTATTTAGAAATGTGACAAATGCTTCATGATTTTCTAATAAAACTTCTACATTATAATTCATCGTTTTCCCCCTTAATACACTGCAAAGCTATCTCTCCTTCGTTTATCGTCCGATATTTCTACTAATTAAACTACCCTAGTCTTCATTCAACACCTATTGTTTTTTACGTTTCTTCACCGTCACTATCGTTGCAATAACGATGGCTACCTTTCCTAGTAAAAGCAGTACGTAAATACTAAAAGAAATGAGCGATGGTAACAGCACTATCCACCACGACCATGTAATGACTTCAGTTAGCTTTAGCACAATAAAGACAATGGTTAAAACTTCTGCTACTCCCACAATCTCACCACCATTAATCACTTATTTAGTACAAAGTATAGCCGATTCAACTTATTTTTAGGAAGGCATTCTATGGAACATAGAGGTAAAAAATTCGTTTAAATAAAACAGGAGGGAATGTATGGAAATAACCTTAACTATATGGTCACTGATTTTATTAATAGGTACCATTATTATATTTCTTATTGTCAGTTCATCCGCAACATTTTTAAACTTTTTTATCGTATATTTTCATTTTCATCCTTTGAAAGCTATATTGCTCCTAACAATAGGATGTTTCCTTCTAGCCCTTCTTGGGATGAAAGATACTAAAAATTGGACTACTTTAATTATTAGCTATATTACGATTATGATAACTTTAATTTTCATTGCAATTATCTCTTTTATATTAATCATTGGGCACTTGTTCAGTTAGTTGGTACTAGCCAATTGTGCAACCGAAGATAGAATCATGTGAATCGCTTGTCATTAGGAGCATGTTAAAAATTGTTAATAATCCAATTATTAACATTAATCAGTATTTCATTGTCACGTATTGTTTTACAGTTATAGAGAGGTACTTACATAAAGTTGAGTATCAAAATAGAAATAAAGGAGGTTTACTTTTAGGTTAAGGTAGAAACTCAATTTAACTAAAAAGCACTACTATACTAGGAGGGAAATAAATGCAAACTCAGCTAATACGAGAGAAATTTTTATTTTCAGATTTACCTGCAATGAATTCAAGTTATGACAAAGTGAGAGAAGCATTCAAAGAAAAATTCAAAGTAAATCCAGATGGTATTGCAGTAAATAGCGAAACTTATTTTAAAGGAGTTACGCCTGCAATCACTGAGCAATATGGCCACCCTTGCTACAAAACACTTGGTGACTTTACGTATACTAAGGGAGACGGGGCACCCCCTAAATCTGTCATAGTCGGTAGTAATATTGCTGTAAATCATGGGGATGAAGCAGCCACTATGACTTTAGAAGTTCAAGGCAGTTGGCAAAGTCAACAAACATGGTCTACAGAAAGTACAACAGGCTTAACTTTCGCTTCTAAATTTACAATAGAGGGCTTTTTTGAATCAGGGATGGAATTCTCTGTTAGTACTACTATAGGGGAATCAAAAACTGAAACAGAATCAAAAACGGCAACTGCCAAGATAGAGGTAACAGTACCACCAAGAAGTAAGAAGAAGGTTGTAATAGTTGGGACATTAAAAAAAGAGACGATGCATTTTCGTGCACCGATTTTTGTCAATGGCATGTTTGGTGCAAACTTCCCTAAGAGAGTACAAGATCATTATTTTTGGTTCCTTAATGCGACAAGTGTACTCAAAAATACTTCTGGAGAAATATCTGGAACGATTAAAAACTCTGCCGTCTTTGATGTTCATACGGAGATTGGTAAAACAGAGCCTTTAACAGCTGAAGAATTAAGTGAATTTATGGCATTAACTAAATAGCTTTACTTTATCGGTGGGTTAACTCATACCCACCGATTTTACTATGGCCTCAAATGAAGGGGGGTCTCTCATCGGACACTAGGACAACACATCGTTAAAAATTTGTCCGCTATCTTTTATATTAATTATTTTTAAACGATTCGTATTTTTAATAAAAATAGATTTATAAAGCTTTGTGCCATTTTCATCGATAATTAATAAAATACGTTTATCACGGGTATCGGTTACCTTTTCAAAGTGAATGTCGTCTTTATTGTCGATTTGTTCGGTAATTTTGCTATATTCAGGTAATGAAGTCCATTCACTAAGGTCAATATTTTCCTTATCTTCACCTTGTACATTTTGTTCTGGCTGTACTGGTTGTTCAACCTGGTCTTTTCCTTGTTGATTTTCCTGTTTCTCCTGCTGTTGAGAGGTATCCTGTTTTGTAGCCTCATCTTCATTATTGCTGCAAGCTGCTAACATTGTTACAACAGCACTTATTACTATCAATTTTTTAAACACGCTGCATTACATCTCCTTGTAGTCTCATAGTTTACGATAATCGCCTAATTATGCTATTATTTTTTTGTATTTTTAAGCATAAGGAGGAAATATTATGTCCAATAACACAATGAAGTGGACCATTATTACTGCTGTTTTAACAGTTTTCGTGTACATTGATGGCTTCTATTTGTGGGATATCTTTTATGTAACTATTCCTTTGGCGGTTTTGTCATCTATCATTGCGATGGTAGTCACGTATAAAGAACTACGACCTGTTTATATGCTTTTAAATGTTTTATTCACATTTATTGCGATTGTCGCTTTTTTTGTTTTAAACAAATAACTTTTCTATGATAGCTATCACAAGAGATAGCTATCATTTTATTTATCTTACACATAGCTCTTTAAAATTACATCTCAAACAGCGCCATTCATCAGTTGTTTGCTCAAAGTCCTGAAAGATCTACAGGTTTGTTTGAAAGTATTTCGGCTTGAAATTTAATTATAGCTTTCTTAAAGTTTAACTGTAAACCAAAAGCTCTATTTACCTAAATGGTTTAACTTTAAAGTTACTAGAAACCAATTATATATTCCATGGAATTGCTAAGTTTTATCACATCAGTAGATAAAAGAGTCTCCATTAATTGACCATCAAATTTAATGCCCGTTGATAAATCTTCATGTAAAAAATCAATAGCTTTTTAATTGCTAAATTTTCTAGTATGCTTTATTTTAACATCCTTATACCATCTAACTTTGATAAACCTTCTACTTGCTTATCATAACGTTCAGTGTATTACTGTTCCAAACTAAATCATCGGAAACGTTAGGCGAAGGCAAATTATAATTTCCCTAATTGTAATACCTATAGACACTTTTTAATACCCTCAAAACTTGAAAATAAATCTTCCTTTTTTTGTGTATCTGTTCACTTTAGTTAAAAAGTAGATGAGGCGATTATTAAGGTTGGTCACTCAATACATTTTCCATAACACGTCCTTTTTGTTCATAATAAAAGCTAAAAGCCCTCCACACTTATCTGTGGAAGGCTACCTGCTTGTTACATTTAAAAATTAATCATTAATAAACACTCTATTATTGCGTAAAGTGTCTACATTTAATTTAATTTTATATTTTTCATTTGGGTTTGAAAGACTTTGTACTACAACAACGAAGTTATCTTGTTTAAAAATTGTTGAAACGTTATCAACATTAACATCAAACGTTAGCGTATGTTCGTCTTTAACTGTTACAGTTACCCCCTCATTTGGACCATAGAAATAAACGTTTCCATCAAAACCTGTTTCAGCACCATCAAACTCGACATATACATTATAATCAGTTCCACCAATAGGCGCTTCTTTATAAACCTCGTTTGACATATATCGTTTTACCGTATTTCCATAAGTTCGATATATCGCTTTGTCATATGCAATTGCCTCAGTCAGTGTTATTGTATTTCCCACAACTGAAAAATTCACGTCATTCGATGTCCAATCAACTTTATTCACAAAAACTGGATTGCTATTCTCGTCTTATCCCTTATCTCAAGATTTTATAACGAGCCTTCACCGTACAGGCGACTTTCATCGCATACGGCGATCCATCAATATAGAACTTTGTACTTATTCCCCCGTCAACATCTTAATTTTATTTATTATATAAATCAATAGAATCTCGACAAGGTAAAGAAATCTTAACCTTCCACCTTCTAATTTAGACAATAAAAATAACGCTAAGCTTATGCTTGCGTTTTACCTAGTGTGTATAAAAATAAGGTTACTCTTTATAAACAGAACCTCTAAATACACACCCCTCTACCTTTCAATGTATACTAAACCCTCCCCAGTCTTTTAACTGTTTCATCAATCAGTATTTTCCGTTTGCGCAATACCCTTTGTGAAAATAATACTATCTATGTAGACAAACGCTTCAAATTAATATGGAAAGTAGAAAACTAATAATTTTACTTCCCCCCAAAAAAAGCCAAGATTACTTTACGTCCCTAAGGTTTGATGGGTGAACTAAAGATATTTATCGAAGAATTAAATGGGTAATACTTGGAATGCACTAAAGATGATGATGGGGTTCCCTTAAATTTTATCTTTACAAATTCTGATGGATATCCATCAAAACTAGGTGCTCTAGATTTGGCTTGGAGAAAACTCATTGAAAAGTACAACTAACCAAAGTTATAGTTTCATGTTTTGCGACATTCATATGCCTTATTTATTATTAAAGAACAACTTGATCACTCTTATATAAAAAGGAGGCAAGCGACCATTTCGATGATTTAAATTAATTAGTCACTTGCTCCATTTTTCATCTATTTGTTGGCACATAACTCTTTAAAATTACATCTCAAACAGCGCCATTCATCTTGTGTTTGCTCAAAATCTTCAAGATCTACAGGCTCGTTTGAAAGTATATCAGCTTGAAACTTTTTCATTTCTAAAACACTGTGTCGAAATGTATGTAAAATATTGTCCATATCGAACGATGTAAACATATATTGTTTGCGTTCCCCTGTCACTAAATATTCATTATAAACTTCGATTTTTTCTAATGAAACACCGTATTTTTGTTGAATGTAATAGGCGTAAAGCGCTAATTGCTGACGATCGTCGTCTGATTGGCCACCTGTTTTCCAGTCAATAATAATCCATTTATCTTCTATATCATCGTAATAATGAAAGTCCATCACGACAAAAACTTGTGTATCCTCAATTTTCATTGAGCGAAACTGTTCGGGCTCTCCAATTCGTAATGAGCCTGTATGCGCAGTAATTTGTAAAAACGTCTCACTTAGAAGAAAGTTCGTAAACACCGCTTCCATTCGATTTTTATAATCTGTAATTAAGTCAGCATTTAGCTTTCCCTCATAATAGATTTCCTGCATCATGTAAAACTTGTTAGGTTTATGTCTCCATAAATCCACATGTCGAGTCGAATCAATAAAGGCAGCATTTAACTGACCACGCGCACGATTTACAAGCTCTGACACAGATGGTACTGTCTTCGTTTGCAAATAATCGATAATCGTTTGCTCGATTAATCGATGGACAATTTGTCCAAATAATATAGGCATCGCTTGCAACTTTTTTAAGCGATAAACATGCTGGTGAAATGGCTCTACTTGATGGCTCAGCCACCCATTATGAGAAAAATAATATTCAAAGCCATATTTTCTAGCACAGCTCGTTAATGTTTTATGACGTGAAAGTGACCAGGAAAATGTTGGAAAAGGTGAAATTTCAAACATGCGAACCCTCCTTATAACTGTTGGAAGAAATCATAAATAAGTTGTAAAATAAGCACTATTGTTACAACACGTAACAGTATCTTGACTTGATTTGCCTTTACCTTTCTTGCAAGGACAATGCCAATTTGCGCGCCAATAACGGATCCAAACATTAAAACGATCGTTAGCGGCCACTCTATTTTTCCTGTTGCAATATACGTAATGGCTGCCCCTGAGCACATCGCAAAAACGCCAACACGAGACAATCCTACAGCTTTTATATAGGAAAGTTTTTCATACGCATACGTATACAACGCCAATGTACTACTACCAGGGCCAAATAAGCCATCATAAAATCCTACACCCAGCAAAATGGGTCCATTTTTTCTATTCATTTTAAAGCTTTCTACTTCACCGAAATCAGCACCACCGATAAACGACATAATGAGTGCGAAGCCAAGTAAAATAATAGCAATAAGTGTTAACGTCTGACCGCTCATAAAGGAAGCAAAGAGCCCACCCAATGTTCCACCAATCAAAGATACAAGCAGAACTGAACGCATTTCCGACCATGACAATTCCTTTCTTTTAAAAATCGTATAAAAGCTAGAAAAAGCACTTACCATATTGGAAACTTTATTCGCTCCAATTGCTGAGTGAACTGGTACACCCATCAGCATCATTGTTGGTAATGTAATTAATCCACCACCGCCAACTAATGTGCCGATGACATTCCCTGCAATACCGATCACTAAAAATAAAACGTATTCCATCTAATCCTTCTTTCTAACCACTTGATATCAATCTTATGTTACAGTATAACAGAATCCTATTTTGAAAGAAGTCAATATCGAGGTGATCGTATGCATGAACAACTAAAAACACCTACCCCAAAACTGTGTAAACAACTTACAATAATTGTGGCAACCATTTTTACAGCTGGCATTACCGCAACTGTACTTCAATATCATAAACTCCCCTCCTCCATTCCAGTTTTACAAAGCTTTACGACGGACCATGCACAGTTCGGGCCTAAAATCGCTATCTTTTATTTACCATTTGTAGCGTTAATGCTCTTTTTACTTTTGCATTACTTGGAAATAAAAGCGGCTTATCCATTAGTACGTAAACATAAGCCTACCTTATCTCATATCGAGCGACAAAATGGGATAATCACCTTCTGCCTTATGAAAAACAGTATTTTGCTGTATTTTACATACTCACTTTTCAATGATTTATCAGTGGCAATGGGACACAATCGTATTTTACAACAATGGCATGCGTATGGATTTCTTGCCTTGTTGTTTATCATCTTTATTGCGGGTATTATCCGTGGACTATACCTCCAACATAAAACAAAAAGCTAGCTGCACAATCACCTTTGTGCAACTAGCTTTTTTTATGATATAACACTGACAAATCGCTGAGTAGCGCTTCTCTTTCATCATCAACTATTGGCAAAAAAACTAATAAGATCCCCACATAAATCGATTGACCGAGAATGATTCTCAATGATAAAATTTTCGTAATTAAACGATAAAATGACAAAGGAGGACGACTTATGTCGAGTTGGGGAACAACAAAGGAACAACCTTCTACTATTCGAAAAATCCGCAACTAAAGATTAGGCAAATCCTCATTTACGAATCGACCCTACAACTATGAAATTAGGTATTTGGCATGTAAGAATTTTAGTTAGTAACATTCTCGTGCAAAAAGTACCATTTAAGTTATCAACCATTTCGTACTTCAAGGAAAGTTGGTGAAGTATTATGTGGTATTATCAATCACTCGCTTATTTTTTGTACTTTACGCTAATTATTTTTATTCCTTCATTTGTAAGGGGTTCTCCTTACAAGGAGACCCCAAAGTCTTCTTATACAAGAAGATTACTAGCCTCTATGGTAGTGGCTCTTATCATGACATGTATTGTTACTCTTTTAGATATAAGATTTCCTTTTGGATTTGACTAGACTTTTCTTTACTTCATGTGAATGGTAAATAGACTATACAATATTTGCTCCATTCCCTTTTAATAGGGAATGGAGCATAGCAACTGAACCTACTACCTTCTTATCTTCTTATGTTGGAATACAATTTACTATTTCATTCTTAATAGAGAGTTGGTGACGATTCATGTGGTATTATCAATCGCTCGCCTATTTTTTGTACTTTACGTTAATTATTTTTGTATCTTTGTTTGTAACGGGTTCTCCTTACAAGGAAACACCAAAATCCTCCTATACAAGAAGATTACTAACGACAATGGTATGGGCTCTTTTCTTAACTTGTATTGTTACACTTTTGGATATAAGATTTCCTTTTGGATTTGATTAGTACTTCTATTACTAATGGAGTTCGGTGGATAGGCATTCATTCATATATGAACCTCTTCTATTTAAATTAAATGACTCTTCCTCAAAATATTCAGGAGGTGTTTTCCATTAAAGATAATACAAAAAAAGATAAAGCATTAATCGCATCTGGCTTTTTCTTTATCGCTTTTTCTTTATCGCTTTTTTCGTTAAGTTATTGAAGGATCTGGAAGATTTCAACCTAAAAGATTTACTCGCTTATACACTTTTTGCTGCAATAGCTACTGGGATATTTTTTATTTTAAAGTACCCATTTAATAGCAAATAATTTTTATTAAATACATTAAACTGCAGTGTTATTATGATAAAAAATAATTCCATATACATTATTTAAAGGAACTATGGTCGTTGTTATTGTAATGTTTTCTATTCTTGATGTATTTACAAAATATACGGTTGCGAACGAATACCCAGATGACGAAGAGGTTCTCGCTTTGCAGAAGAAATAAATAAGAAATTCCCTGGAAAAAGTAACTGTGAATAATTAAAAAGTAGATTAGGTAGTAGCATCTTTATTTTTCTCTAGTAGTATTTTTCATCATGATAATTGTGAACACTGATATATCAGTATATCCAACCTAATAAGCTCAATTATTTTTGCGGTATTTGTAGGTGTCATATTTTTCATTCTAAACTACCCATTTAAAAATAAGTAAGATGCACATTTTCAACTCATAAAATTCAAATCATATGCTCTTTATTAAGCGTTGAAAAGGTAGAAATAACTTTTATTGTAAAGGAAGAGGAAGAACTAGATATTATCAAAGTATTTTCTGTATAGAACCACAATGTGCCTATCTAATCGTTGAAATAGTCTGGATTCTTTGAAATAAACCCAATTTTAACATCACATATAAAAAGTCGATTGAATCCTAATATTTCGGACCAATCGACTTTATCGTTTATATCACATCGTTCACTTTCTTTTTATTGTGAGAAAAACTACTTTCAAAGTACAAATTCATTAAAATAAGCCCTAAAGCAAAGGCAATAAGTCCTCCACTAATAAATGCAAGTAACAGTTTATAAAATAAGCCAAAATCAGCTGTATATTGATAATAATCTAATATTAAAAAAATAGCGATTGTGCCAATAATTGAAGTAACACTAGAAATACAATAAGCCCAGATAAATTGTTTTCTGCTGTACAAAATACTTCCCACTTCCTTTCGATGTGCTTGTATATATTAGAATGAGAAAAATCAAATGAAAATATGCATATTTTAAACATTTATTTGTAAATTATCACAGAGCTTTTCTTTATTAATTTATACCCCAGAAATAGATTTCTTAGCCATGTATGTTACGAAGCTAAAATTCCGTTTATTGTACTGAGTTTCACAAAATACGGAAAATAGATTATACTGGAACTAACTATTAACAATCATATTCAAAAAGGGGAATCTCCTATGACAGAAAATAATCAGACTGAAGCACCAAAAAAGAAAATGACTCTGCAAGAAGCCGTGAAGCAACAGCTTGAAAACAAAAAGAACAAAAATGCTACTACTAAGGGAAAAATGAATGGTGACACTTCAACAAAGAAAATGAAAAGCCAACAAACGAAAAAAACAAGTAATACACGTAGAAAAATGGGCGTTTAAGAACTTGATTGAAAAAAATTCGTTTAACGCAAAAAAGCATCCAAGGAATCGTCAATTTTCCTTGAATGCTTTTTACATTATTTAACCTCTTGGCGTAATGCTTGTAACTCTTCAAATGATAAGTTAGTTAAATCTATAATCTCTCTATCACTATTCCCTTTTAAAATCATCTTTTTCGCAATGCCTTCTATCCCTTGTTTTATTCCTTTTTCTATTCCTTCTTGTTCCGCGTAGTATTTTGCATCTTCAATTTTAGCCTCTTCATCTAGCAAATACTTGACCCGTGATTGGTAAGCGATAATATTATCTGGATCTTGACTGATTTCTTCCCATGCTTGAAGTGCTTCACGTATATTTTCATCGGTCTGCGCTATTTCCTCCAATACTTTATAGATATCCTCACGCACAATCTTTTTACCGTCATCTACCTTACCAAACATAGCAACCACCTCTCTAAATTAGTATTGAATGATTAAAGTTCTTTATTTATCTAAACCTTAAATATTTATCCATTTCAATAAACGGAATTTCTACCACATCATCTGTTCTTTGTACTCAGTGTAAAGTCTTATCACCGCTGAAATTGTGAGCAACTTTGTGAAATTGCCTTTATTTAATAAGTTATTCGACACCATATTAAAGGAAGTTTTTATTTAAAGGACCACAAAGTACTAAAAAAACAGAGAAAACATTTTCAATCATACTCCTTTCTAAAATACTTAACTTACTTTCATCGTATCTCGCACATAACAAAATTTTAGTCGGTAGCCTTCATTTACAGCATTATGAACGGTTGAAACTTTGATGATGTCAAAAATGTTCGTCTTCATTGCTTAATTCATTAACCTTTAGTTTTTTTAATTTTTTATCATTAAATTCAAAAACCTCATCGCATATCAATTCAATATCTTTTTGCATATGGCTTGTCAGAAGAATCGTTACTCCTTTTTTCTTCAGTTCAAGCAATAATGTACGAATGTTTTGGACACTTGTTTTATCAAGTCCATTAAATGGCTCGTCAAGAATAAGTAAAGAAGGTCCCTCCATAATCGCTTGTGCAATCCCTAATTTTTGTTTCATACCTAAAGAATACTTTTTTACAGGTTGCCTATTTTTAGGATCTAACCCCACTCTCTCAAGTGTAGCCTTAATCGTAGTATCGCTTATTTTATTTTGAATGGCTGCTAAGTAACGCAAATTTTTAATTCCAGAATAGTCTTCTAGAAATTGAGGTGTCTCAATGATGATTCCTGTATTTTTAGGAAAATCCACTTCATTTCCAAGTTTTTGTCCAAATACTTTAATTTCACCACTATCAGGGGCAATGAGGCCACTAAGAATTTTAAATAAAATGGATTTTCCACACCCATTATGACCAATAAAGCCATATGCTTTGCCCTTTTCTATAGACAAAGATACAGAATGGAAAATGATTTGCTTTTTAAAAGATTTAGATACATCTTTTGCTTCTAAAACTAAATCGTCCATCGTTTAACCCCTTTCCGAAAAGAATAATGTATTCTTCTTGCTAGTGACATAAAGATATCCTACAGAAATACCAATGATCACAAATTGTATAAATAGAAAGTAAAAGTACGTTCCATGATTTTTTAGAATGTTAGCAACAAATGCATGCTGACCTAAAATAAAGGGAAAAACTAATTGAAAAAAATAGAGGAATACAACGAAAATAAAACCACTGCTTAGTCGGTTAAATTTAATTGAAACTGCAAGCTGTACACATGAAATACAAAACGCACCTATAAATTGTCCAAAAAATGCAGGAAGTAAAAGCCTTTGAAGTATGTCCTCCTGTGGGAGGTCTAGCCAAGAGAAAAATGCCTCAGTGATCTGCGTAGTTCGTTCATATAAAGAAAACGAACTAATCAGCAACATTAAATAATAGATATATAGCATTGCAAAGATAATCAAGTAGAGGGACAAAACATGGGAAACTATAAAAAGCACACGCTTCTTAATTCTTAATAAACAATTGATTGCATGCTTCCCCATCATTTGGGCTATGTATATATCTACAATTATCGCCATTGCGATATAGGGAAGTAACAATATGAAAATTTGAATAAAATGTAAATTTTCAAGTGGCATAAACCCAATACTTACTAAATAAAAATCCATCGCAGAATGATACAAGTCACTCCGATTAAATAATGTATGAAAAATGAAAATCCCTGTCATCCAACCTAAAATGAAGAATGCTTTCTTGTAAATAAAGCAAAGATTGTATCGAATAATTGACAGTAAGCGGAAAGTCATTCGTTAGTAATTCACCCCTTTAGACAGACGCACAGAAAAGAATAAGAAACCTAGACTTAATATAATAAAAGGAACATACAACATGAATGAACATAGCAAAAGTGTATTTTCATGTGGGTTTAAATAATAGATACTTACAAAACTTAAATCTAGTAGCTTTAATATAGGAATATTGTATAAATTTATAATTGAGTTAAAAAGTAGTAGGAAAAAGTTTATACTCATACCTAAACTCCTGTACTGTCTTTTCGTTATACTTTGCCAATACAAATAAAAACTCCCTATAAAAAAAAGTGTCACAAAAAACTTCACTGCAAAAAGACTAATTACAATAATTGGTGAGAGATCGAGGAAAAAAAGCGTATATGGATCAAGTCCCCATTCGGTTTCTTTGCTCCATTCGGATCTTCCTCCAAGCACTAAAAAAGCTTCTATAATAACTACGCCAAACACATATATCGTTAGAAATACGCTTAGGAAAATCATTGCCATTATTTGAACTTTTAATAAAGTAGCTTTTGTATGTAGCCTCCCTGCGCAATATCGCAGGTTACCTTCATTCGCAAGATCATAGAGACAAATAAGAAACACTGGAGCAATTAATAAAAAATAGATATACCTATTGCCAAAGATAAAAAACACACCATTCCAATTGTTACTATCAACAGACCAGTCATTCATCAATAAAACAATGAACGGAAGAATTAGAAAATAAATTAATATACATAGAAACTTTCTACTCTTTAAAATTCTTTTACAAGTGATTTTTAAGAAATTAGCTTCCATTTTTCAACTCCCATTTATTATTTAGATAAAATGCTACTGTTCCTAGTAAGATTAAAAGTAGATTAATCATGACAACATCACTACCATGTAATTCTATATTTGATATGACGTAATAGATTTTAGTTAAAGCGTATTTTTCTAGTCCATAAAAATTAGAAATGAAAATATCAAATGTTAAGTAAAGTGCGAAAGAAATAGCATAAACATAAACAATTTTTGAAAAGAAACTTGTTATTCCCATAGTGAAAATAGCTATAGAAAAACCTAAAGCAAAATGAATGGCTAAAACAAACAGGATATAAAGCAAAGGAGTCAAAGCAAATAGATTATCTAACAAACCGTCTGGCTGAATTTCAAATGGATAAAGAATTTTATTTTCAAAAAAAGCACTCATTACTAAGAAAAAAAGAACATTCGGTATAATTAATGCCAAACCACCAGCAACGCCATTGGCAAATAATTTATTGAAACGATATTTAAAATGACCCATACGAATAATAGAAAAATAATGAAAATGTCCCCTTTTCTCATCTACAAAAGAGGCAGCGTAAGGATAGATTGCCGCTAATACAAATACTATTTGTGTATAATGGAAACTATCAAGCCAAATATGATATGTATTTCCACCAACTTCAAGTAGATATTTTAGATTTTCAGGAGTTAAGTCATCTGCTTCCCTATCAATAAAAAAGTGAGAACTTAATAAAGAACCATAAGCTGAAAAATAGGACAAAATGAACATAATCACAATAACTAAAGCCATTCTTTTATTGTAGATAGCCCGCATTAATTCTCTCCTTATCATTGTCATCACCACTTATTCTTAAAAAATATTAAACTAAAAGGTTTCCCTCCATAACAATATGGAGGAAACCTTTTCAGTAGATATTAATAGGAATCGGGGTTCCAAGCTCCTCTAACATTGTATCTGTTATACCAACTTCCATCATCAGTTTGTATGCTCATACGATACTGATGGTTTTGTGCCATTCCTAGATTATTTAATAAACTTGAAGTTGCTGAGCGAGTTGTCAACGTTGAGCTTCTGGCATCACCATTGGAGTTTACTACCATAAATTTTGTGCGTACACTGGATTCAATATAATCAACTTGAAGAAATGGATCTTCATCTTTTGTATACTTGTACGCTGGAGTTGTAAATACCTTTCCATGGAAGAGGCCAGTATTCATATCAAAGCTAAATTTGGCATTATATGCACTTACCCCTGTTGCTCCCAAAACCATCATTAAAAATAATCCTAATACTGATAAAGCTTTCATCTTTTTCATGAAGACTCCTCCTTATTAGCAAAAATTATAGTGATAGCATTTCTATTAATATATAGTTGTCAGCTAATTGAAGAATGGCTATAAAATTCATTTTTTATTCTGTCTAAATATATATTAGGGTCCTCCCCATCCTCTCGGGGGTATCGCTCTAGTAAAACGGGCATTAATTTATCCCATAACGTGTCCATAACATAAAAATCTCGATCAAAACTATAATCTAAATCATAAAGCGATATCCCTAATGCCTTAGCATAGCGTTCTTTTTCGGGCATCACGACATCCGCAACATTTGTATCGATATAATGATCTACTTCCTCTTGCGTAACACTTACACCATAAATCTCTTCAGCGATTCGAATTGCGTCTAGATATCTTTCTGTTTCCTCTATAGCAACTTTTTTCAAGTAAGCATTATCATGTTTCAAATTACTCATTTCATTATGGACTTTTAATCGAAACTCTGCTTTTTTGTTATCTAACGATTCTACTACTGAGGCTAAATTTAAATCATTATATTTAGTTACTAGAAGTTTATATGCTATCTCAGGCATTTCATCTAACACTTTATCTACAGCATATTCAAGTTCATTCCTATCACTGCTTACTGCATAACTTTCTTTGCCTAATACAATTAGGCACCCAAAAACTACCGTTAACAAAAGTGCAAAAACAGCAAAAATAATTCTATTAATTTTAGGGCATATAAATTCTCCTTTCGATAATCTGTTAATTAAATTTTATCTTGTCCATAACCGACATTTCAACCGACAATATTTTTGGCGGTACCGTCAAGAATTCTGTCGGTTGCAACCTATTTTTCATCTGATATTTTACTCAAAATATTAACGCAAAACGGAATTGGAAAAAGAATATTAAATGTTTTTCATCACAATCTCAAATGCTTCGATTATCAATTGTTTATCGTTCGCTTTAATATTGCTTAAGTTAGTCTCCTCGCATTATTATTACTATCTTCAACCTTAAAAAATTTCTTATTTATATAACATTCTTTGAATAGAAAAAGGATTATAGTGATAGTACCCCCATAGTTTGAATTTAGTCAGATAGCTACTACTTGGCGTAGCGTTCCAAACCTCAAAAAACCGAGATAATACAGATACATTTTATATTTTGTTGAGTAATCCCAAGATTATGAGCTATTTTTGTCTGAAGTTGAATATCCTAAATCATTATTAATAGCATTTTTAGAATTAAAATGAAGATTACTGCTTTATTTCATCTTTCCTTTCTCAAACGCATAGTTATTGCTTTATCCCATCACATTAGAGATTCGGCATTTATTCTGTCTCGCACCGTATATTTTACAATTGTTAGAAAATAAAGAAACTATTTCTATAATCATTTGTCTAGTTCTTTAAAGGGGGAAATTAAAATTAATATGATAAGGAAATTACCGATGATGTTAGTTTTTTTAAGCTTATTATCCTTAGCAGCTTGTACATCAAATGAAACAAACAAAAAAATATCGCTACCCGAAGGCATTCCTAATTTTGTTGAAGTAAGTGATTTGGAAAAGATTGATTGGGATAAAAAAGCGGTGACATTCAATAACAATATTATTGGAAATGAAAATAAGTCAGGCGTTATAGGTGCAGGCGCGCCAAGCTTAAATGTTCAAAAATGGATGTGGCATCTTTGGGGAATTGAAAATCCTACAGAAACAAAGTTAACGGTGGTAGGTTATCACAAAGAAACAGGAACGGTCCATCAAATATTAACAACTGGCTGGACAATAGACCTTGGAGGAGCAAATAATGGAGCAGATGCCCACGCCCCATCAGGCGTTAAAATACCAGAAAAAGGACAATGGGCGATACTGCTTTATACAGATGAAAAATTGTTTGATATCTTGATTTATGACATAAATGAATAAGAAAAGAATATTAAAAGTTTAGTTTTAAAGTGCAAATTCAAATTACTAAAATTGTTGGCTAACTTGCTCAAAGCCTTCTTTTCAGCAACTTGGATTTTTACTACTTATATTTTGTTCATATAAGTTAAGCTGGAATAGCATCTTTAACAGTTTTTATTGCTTGAAAAGTAAGTACATGATACCAGACGCTCCTCATTTGATAAACATATTTTTAATCTGTCTACCTAATGAGGAGCATATCAATGTGCAGTTGCTTGTTTAAATTCTATCATTCATTATTTGCTAGATTCCTTCTATTTTTGAAGAGAATGATTAATATAACGGTTGTACTAATAATTATTCCTGCATAAGGAAAGAACAACGGTAGGTGAATAATATCAAGTAAAGTTAAACCCACTAAAAGCCCGCAAATCATAATAATCAATGAAAAAATATTTTTAATCATAATTAGAATAACACCTCTTTTTGGAAATTTTTCATCATGCATTTGCTCTGACTTTAAAAGCACAATAAGCTACTACTCCTTCAGAGCTAAGCCAGCTCCTAACAAGCAAGGGATACACCCAACACCTGCTGTACCTATACATGCTAATCCACATGCAACCGATAAAGCTGTTATTGCCCCAGCAGCATTTTAATCATATACATTTCCCCTTTACTTTGTTTAATATAATGTATAAAAAATATAACTATATGTCTTAGTTCCAACAATTGCTATCTGTGTATAAAATCAATTTTCGTGGAAATCAAGATTTTTTACTTTATTATGATATTATCTGCTATAGCACACTTCTACTCGAGTTAAATTAATCATATCCCCTTACCAACCGACATTTCAACCGACAATATTATTGTCGATACCGTCAAAATTTCTGTCGGTCACGATTACATTTCCTTACTTAACAGTCTTCTAAATACCCCAAGTTCGAGCTTTTTCGCTTCTAGTCGTTGCCAATGACAAGTGATTTGTGTAGCTGAAAAGAAATTAAAAAAGTGCCGATTTACCTCGACACTTTTATCATCAAATATCTTTAAATTCATCAAGCAATTGTTTCTCTTTTGCAACCTCAACCGCTTCTAGTCTTGTAGATACACCTAACAGGCTAAAAAGTTGTGATAAATGGCGTTCTACCGTACGCACAGAAACATTGCATATTGCTGCGATTTTCTTATTTGGGTAGCCCTTCATTAGCATCTGCAGTAATTTTATTTCTCGATGTGTTAGCTTTAAATTAGCATAACGATCATTTAGTTTTTCATTTATATAATCTAAAAAATCAGTTGGAACCACGATTTTCTCTTGAATGCTTAAACGAATTGTTGAGATGATTTGCTCAATAGGAGCTGTTTTTACAAGAATGCCCTCCACTTTTTTCTCAACTAGTAGGGAAAAATACGAACAAACATCATTTGTCGTATATAAAATAATAATGGCTTGTCCCTGCTTTGCTTTAATTTCTGTCGTAAGTTCTAGATTGTTATTTGTAGCAATACAAGCATCAATTAAATATACATGGAATTCTTCCTCTTGCATTCTATCAATAACTTTATGTGGACTCTTCTCGATTTCAATATTTATATCTTCTATCTCCAGAGACAACGTTTTTAAACCTTTTAAAACAATTGGATGATCATCCACAACTAAAACTGAAATCAATCGTATCCCTTCCTTCGAATAGTTTTCATTTATAGTTACGAAACATTTATAGTATCAACCACATTTTTTAAGTTGTATTTCTAATACTACTTACCATACTTCCTTAAATAGTATCTAGCATTTGCAAAAAAGATAGTTAAGAAAAAGAACAAGAAAAAATAATCCAACTAGCAATGGCTGAATAACGACCACTTAAAATAAATTCACTGATTAATTTTACAAAAACAATTAGCATCATCATTACATATAAAGCGATTACATATTTCATTTTATCTACCTCAAAGTAAACTCATCGTCATTCCCTTCCACCTATTTTTTCTTAAACATCCTTATACCATGTGATTTGAGAAAACGTGAAACGCAATCAAAAAAAACAGTCAATTGAAGGTTCTTTACCTTTTCAATCGACTGTTTCCTTGTTATCACATGTTATCTTACAATGTTTAGACATGGTTTATAGTACTTTTCCAGCCTATTGATTGAAATGAAATTGTGAATACCGAACACACCTATGTACTTATCTAAACTTATTTATTACGAACAAAATCTACTGTAATTTCTTCCGCATCCTTCTTGTAAATATAAACCCTGCACCTATAAAGAAAACAAGCATCAAAACCTTAATAATTGGAAAGATAACTAGCTTACTGACAACAAAAATAACAAAGATATAATAGATGGCCATTGCTAATAAAAACAATCTAAGTTTATTCAATATGTTACCTACTTTCTTTTAATGCTGCTTCAATTGCAGCGAGCGCCTTGGGACCCATTCCATGCAAATTTTTTAATTTCTCTAAATCGACCTCTTTTAGCTGTTGCAATTGTGTATATCCAGCAGCATTCAATGCACGAATTGCAGGCTTAGCAACGCCTTTTGGCCATTCTGTCATATCAGCACATCCTTTCTTCTTCAAAAATTCTCAATTTCTTATTAGTTTTACTTAATAGAAGTATAACTAGTGCTGTACAATCCTAATCAAGGCTTAATAGAAGTAAATATCTCGGTTGGACTACTCCCCTGCTTTATTATGCAAGTGGTGGTGATGAAATGCAATTCCTCATCTTCTAGTCTAGTACTGTTTTATTTCTTCTTCTACCATTTCTAATAATGTAAATTGCTCGAGTGTTATTAACATATTTACTCCCTTCCTAATCCACTTTTCACCCAAAAGTCTAAGTTGATTCAAACAAATACCCTTCCTTACATAACAAATTGCAAGAAGGATAAAATCATGCTCTTTTTTGCATAAATATATAGCGTTTAAAATTTCTCTTTGGGCTTTGGAAAACTTATTATCTTTCATTAATAGTAAAGCAATATTCATTGAAATATTAATTTTTAAGCGAGACACTTGACGAAAGTTTCCATATAAAGCGAGATGTCGTAAAGCAAATTGTTTTATTTGAAGGACTGTTGGTAAAGGGAATAAAAATAATATCGCATTCAACATATATAAATCAGTAATATAGAGCTGATTACGTTTAGATAAGTCGCGCCAAACGGGTTCAACCATTTTCTTCGCTCGCTCAAAATCGCCCGTTTTAGCTAAAATGATGAGTGCTTCTAAAATAATCGAAATATGAAAAACTTGTTGATCTTCCTTAAAATCTCTTAAATACTGTTGGCACTTCTCTGATAGCCCTCTAAGTACTGTTTCTTCGTTAAACGATAACCGATAAAATTGAGTGATGATTTCATCACGTGTACTATATTGATAGCCATGTTGTATATAAAAGAATTCCTCAAATGTAATACCTAGACGATTTAATATCCCATGCATCGTTGCCAAGTTGATGTCGGTATTTTTATTTTCAAACTTGGAAAACGCACCTTGTGTTAATAAGTTAGCTGCCACATGTTTTTGTGTATACCCTTTGCCAATCCTAATTTGTTTTGTTGTTTCACCATAGCCTTTCACGTTGACATTCACTCCTTTACAAAATATTCTTTTATGAATATTTAGCTAAAACGATTGAAATGTATGCAATCATATAATTTACAAGGGGGTGATTAAATTGAATGATGTAGGAGATTTCAAAAAAGCAACTTCAACACTTTGGTTAGTCGGCACTGGGACAGGAAGCTAATTTAAAGACCATAAAGCCCCTCTCCCCTGGTTAGAATGAAAGATTGAGCAACTGATTACATCATCATCGATGACCAGTTTTCCTTTATTGTACAATTGGCATTTTTTTGTTGTCCATAGCTAAGAGCTTTGCAAACCTCTATAAAGTAGAGGCTTGCAAAGCATATTAATTACATGAAGTACTTTACGCAACACAATCAAGCCGAATGTCCAATATTTTTCTTTTGTTCTCCACTTAATATTTTTAACGAGACTAATGCAGTAACAACAGTTAGTAAGCCCAATATCCCCATAACAAGGTTTGGATTTTTAGAATCCAGTAACACACCCGTCATGACTTGTCCGACTGGAATGGATATTAATAAGGCAGCACTTAAAAATCCAAAAAATCTTCCTTGCTTTTCAACAGGAATTTTTCTTCTATACATTATGCCAAAATAGGTATTCCCCATACCAAATGCTATACCAGATAAAAAGTAAAAAATCGTTAGCACAAGTGGCGTATTAGCTAGACTCATCAATATATTAAAAAACCCCATGACGGCACAACATATAAACCCGTAAATAAATATGTTGGATTGTACTTTCAATTTCATTGACATAACAGCCCCGATTAGCACCCCAACAGGTGAGCCAACAAAAATAATGCTCCACCATAATGAGCTTACTTCCATATTAATAACAATTACACGTAGTGTTAATATAATTGTTGCACCTAATATATTGATTATAGCAGCGCTAAAAAGAAAGGTTTTTAATATCCTTTCTTGAAAAAGAATAGACATTCCTTCCTTTAAATCTACAAGAAAAGATTGTTTTGATTTAGCTTTATGCTGTTCTGTAATTTTTGAAGTCAACAATATAAGAAGAGAAAGAACGAAGCACAATCCATTAATAAGAAAGAAGTTACCAGGACTAAACACACTAAATAACAGCCCACCTAACATTGGCGCTAAAATACCTTCCAGTTGATTTGATGTTTGTCTGAGAGCTACAGCCTCCTGTAGCTCGTCTTCATTGACAATAATTGTAAGCGCAACATTGGCTGCTGGTGAATGTAACGTACTGCCAAATGAATAGACAATAAAAATAAGGAGTATATACAAAAACTCAAAATAGCCCAAAATAGTAATAACGGCAAGTAAGATTAATAACATACATCTTATACTATTTGCGACAAGCATTAAACTTTTTTTATATAATCTATCGACAAATGTCCCCATAAAAGGTGAAAGAATTATGATAGCGATTGTACTACTAGCACTTAAAATGGATACGAAGATGGATGATCTAGTTACTTCTAAAATCCAAAGAGGTAAAATAAAGAGTATAATTTTATCTGCAAGACCTGATAGAAATTGGGCATAAAAAACTTGTGTAAACTGTTTATTAATAAAATAAACTTTCGGAATGAATTTCATTCTTCCTCACTCCTCGATTTTCTCTAATTCATGTATATTCCATAAAACTCCTCTAGGATCTGGCCTAATATTTCTTATGCGTTTATTAATAATTTGAACATCGTATGGGCTACATATAAAAAGAACAGGTAATTGTTCGCCAATATATTTAGACCATTGTTTGAAATAAATTGGGTCTATCTCCAAACCTTTTTTAATCCAGTTAAGATTCTCCTCGTCTTCCCACCCTATAATCTCGTTAATGATACCCTTTTCACCAAAAGCATATGATGGATCAGGATGGAGCATTAAAGTTTGTGTGATTATAAACATATCTAGCTTATTTTCTCTAAATTCATTTATCCAACTATTCGAATCAAATTCTTTAAGAATAATGTCTATACCTTTAACTTTTAAGTCTTTAACCAATTCTTTGGCTATTAATCCATGTTCTTCATTATTAATAAAATAACCAAGTTTTAAAGTTAATGGATATTCATATTTAGTATATCTCGTATCCTCTTGATAGCATTCATTTTTATATCTTTCCAATAATTTGGGATAAAATTGATTAACATTTTCCGCAAATCCCTTGTACACATTGTTTATTATTTTTTTCTTGTCAATAAATCTGTAAATATAGTTTCTATTTCTTTACTACTGAAAAATTCAGTTCTATGATTTAATGCTATATAAATGATTTCTGGTTTTGTTAACGGGTAGAAATAATAAGTTGAATTTATATATATATCTTTTTTAGATAAAAATCTGATTGGAAGGGTTGTAAAATCTAATTTTTCTTCTAAAAACAGTTGTTCTAATACCTCTATATTTCCTGTTTGAATAACCATATTTCTAATTTTGGGGGCACCTAAATGAAAAGTATCATTTCGGTCAAAGTAGTATTTATTGCCTTCTATTTTTGTTAATTTATAAGGACCACATCCTGTATAATTTTTATTATATTTATTAGAATAAAATGATGCTAAATCAATATTTTCAAAAATATGTTTAGGAAGAATAGGTAACAATAGGCGTTGTTTAAAAAACTTATCAGGTACTATTCCAAAGTGTGAAACTATCGTCAGTTTTTCGAGATTCCATTTCTAATTTTTCTATATCCATTAAATCTCCCCCAGATAGAAAAACAAATTCACATAAAGTGAATTCGTTTTTCAAATTTTTAAAAGTTTTCATACATTAAGAAACTCTTATATTATCATCACAACCATAACTTGTACTACTTGTTCCTTTTTGAGAAAGCTCAATTGTCTCTATTTCTTCAACTGTTATCTTCATTATTTCACCTCCTTTGATTAAAAATAAATATACAATATTTTTAGAAAAATCAAACAAAATATTCCTAAAAGAATACTAAAAATTCAAAATAAAAGATCTACTTCAACATTTCATCCTAAGTTCTAATAACCAACAAGAAAAAATCGTAGAAACTATTTTAAATATTCTTTTACGCATATTTTAAAAAATTCAAATAATGACCGTTTAATATAGAAGTATTAAATTAGGATATTAGTCAAATCACCAATATCCAAGTTTATTTAGTTTTAGAAGCCAAATTTCAAAATAGTATACGGACATGAAAGGGTGATGAAAATATTAAAAAACGCATTGCAGTTGTGCTTTTTATATTGTTACTAGCATTCCTTATAGGTTATTCCATTCTAAAATTTAAGGGATATGAAGACAGTGCAATTTGGGGGTATCATGAGGTTCTATCAACTTCTGTAAATAGTGAAAAACCAACTAATAAAAAGGTTAAAGTGGCCATTTTGGATAGTGGTATTTCCCCTCATGATGATTTGAAAAATAAGATAGTTGCTTCTTACAACGCTATCCAAAGTGATCAAGATCCAATTGATGATTTAAACCATGGTACAGCAATTGCCGGAATTATCAGTTCATCTCAAAATAAAATGGGCTTTTCCGGAATCGCAAAGGACAATGTAGAAATTTATAATGTAAAAGTTTTAGATAGCCAAGGTAAAAGTGACTTTCAAACAGTTATCAATGGTATCGAATGGAGTATCAAAAATGAGGTCGATATTATTAATATCAGCTTTGGATTTGAGACAAATAATCTGGAATTTGAAAATGTTATAAAGAAAGCTTTAGCAAATGGAATCATTATTGTAGCTGCTTCTGGAAACACATTAGGATTAAGGGTAGATTATCCAGCAAAATACGAAGGTGTCATTTCAGTTTCTGCATTAAAATCTGATTTCACAATCTATAGCTACTCTGGTAAGGGTAAAATCGATTACGCCGCACCAGGAAAAAACATCTTATCTACTGATAAAAATGGTGGCTACAGCATATTTAATGGGACATCTTTTGCTACAGCTTTCGTTACGGGCTCTATTGCTTATATACTTGGAAACACTAATGAAAAGATTAATAGTACTAATTTAAACAGCCTTTTAGCACCTTATGTGAAAGATTTAGGACTACCTGGATTTGACGAAGAATATGGACATGGTTTTATACAACTTAATTAGGAAAAGGAGTAATGAATGATGAAAAAATTCTTAATTAAATTAATTGTAATAACAATGCTAATTTCTCTTGTGCCAAGTGTTGATCCACTCAAATCTTACGCAAATGATGAAGCAAACACGATCGAATATAATACGTTTGAAGTAGAAAATGAAATATTACAAGAGCTCGGGATAGATGATACTGAACAATTAGATTTAAATGTTGAAGAAGATAATAATTTGGTCACAATATATACTGACATCAACACAACAGATGTTCATGTATCAACGGTAATATATTATGATCTATTGACTGAATCCATTTTATTGCATGGTACAGTAGAAGAAGATGGAGAAAAAATCTCTCATGAATATGAAGTAATCGTACATACAAGTGAAGGACAGGATTTCTCAGCAACTTTTGTTGATCAATCTACTGGCGATATTTATGATATCGATACTTTAGAAGCACAATCTTCTGCTTTACCATTTGCCATTATAGCCGCCGTAGCAAGATATGGTATTTCTTATGCGATTAAAAGATATGGTAAAAAAGCTGTAACTAATGCCATTCGCAGTAAAAGTTTTGATAAAGTATTACCTTCTGTAGCAAGATTAGATAATAATAAACGCCATCACATTATGGCAGCAAAGCATGATTGGCATAAAGTAACTAAGAATAATTGGGATGACATAGCAAAGGTCATTTCTCAAGTGATGCGATATGGAAAAGAGGGTCCGTATGGGTTATTTGCAAGAGAGAAGACATTAATGTTGAATGGTAATAAAATTACAGTAACATTTGTTAGAGAAAATGGAAAAATACACATTAGTAATGCGTGGGTGAATAAATAATGTCTAAAAAATTAGAAAATTTGATTTTAGCTTTCAAATTTATAGATGCTGAAGAGTTATATCACACAAACGATTTACAACATTTTCATGATGAACTAATATCAAGTGCTTATGAAAATGGTAATATGATTAATTATACCTTTCTACATTATTTATTAATGAAAGAAGAATCAGCGGAGTTACACAATCTTGTCTTTTCTTTATTTGTAAATGCTTTAACACATATCGAAGGTGCCTATCATTGTGCTCTCTATCACGCACAAAGAGCTGTTGAACTAACCAATGAACAAGATACATTTAGTTTAGAACATTTATTATTCCTTAATATCGTTCCTGATAAATTAGTGAGTGATGAACAAGCAATTGAAATTTGTCATAAAATATTGGCTCTAGACCTTTCGAATAAAACCGCGAAAAGTTCCCTTAATGAATTACAACGTAAAACTAAATAAAATAACGATTACATTTGTGAATAGATGGATTTACAAGCACTAGGTTAAAACGTTATAATTCTTCGTTTTAACCTAGTGGTATTTAGTTTCAAGTGCACTTCTTATCTATTGATGCTATTTAAATAGCAAAAAAATCAGTATTATGTAGGTGATGAATCTATGCTAAAAAATCTAGAGCAACTTATTCTATCTGGCAAATTTAAAGAAATTGAAGCGTTATATCACGAAATGGATTTCCAACAATTTGAAGATGGAATCATAATTAGTGCTTATGACAACCGCAATATACTTTACTATACTTTTTTACATTATTTATTAATGAAAGTAGAATCAGAGGAATTACACAATCTTGCCTTTACTTTATTGATAGTCCCTTTAGTGCCTATTGAAGGTGCCTATCATTGTGCTCTCTATCATGCACAAAAAGCTATCGAATTGACAAATGAACAAAATGTAGGAGATTTAGAACTTATATTATTTCTATATGAGGTGCCAGATCAAGTCGTAAGTGATGAAAAAGCCCTTGAAACTTGCCATAAAATTTTAGCGTTAGAGCCTTCTAATGAAATTGCTAAAAATAAACTTGAAAAGTTGCAACGTAGAATGAAGTAAACGGTCTTATGCACTTGTGAAAAAAGTAAAACGCCTTTCTTATCTAGCTCTCTACCCTATTAATAAATAAGCGTAAATTTTAAAAAACTAAAAAGCTCCTAGAAACTATAAAATTTTCTTCGTTACGAAATTATAACAAAAGGAGAATAAAACATGTTAAAAAATTTAGAACAGCTCATTTTATCAGCCAACTTTAAAGATGCTGAAGAAATCTATCATAAAACGAACTTCCAACAATTTCATGATCAGTTAATATCTATCGCTTTTGATAACCGCAATATGATTAATTACACCTTTTTGCTTTATTTATTAATGAAAGAAGAGTCAGCGAAGTTACACAATCTTGCCTTTTCATTATTTGTCATCCCTTTAACACCTATCGGCAACCCCCATCATTGTGCTCTCTATCACGCACAAAAGGCTGTCGAGCTAACAAATGCACAAGATACACTTAGCTTAGAACATTTATTATTCCTTAATACTGTGCCCGATCAATTAGTAAGTGATGAAAAAGCGATTGAAATTTGTCATAACATATTGGCGCTAGACCCTTCGAATAAAGCCGCGAAAAGTTCCCTTAAAGAGTTACTACCTAAGACAAAATAAAATTTTATATACTTATGGAAAAAACGTACAAGCCCTAGGTTAAAACGTTATAAGGATTTATTTTAACCTAGTGGTATTTAATATGGTTAAGTGCCCTTCTATCTATTAATGCCATTTAAAATGTTTAAAAAGCTAAAAATCAGTATATGTAGGTGATTATTCCATGTTAAAAAATCTAGAGCATCTAATTCTATCAGGCAACTTTAAAGACGCTGAAGAGTTATATCGTAAATGTGATTTTCAACAATTTAATGATGAACTATTATTCCGCGCTTATGACAACCGCAATATTCTTTACTATACCTTTTTGCACTATTTATTAATGAAAGAAGAATCTGTGGATTTACACAATTTGGCATATTCATTGTTTATATGTTCATTAACTCCTATTGAAGGTGCCTATCACTGTGCCCTCTTTCACGCTGAAAGACTAGTAGCTTTAACACATGAACAAGATCCCGACGCCTTAGAACACTTATTATTCCTTAATGAGGTGCCCGATAAATTAGTGAGTAATGAAAAAGCCCTTGAAACTTGCCATAAAATTTTAGCTTTAGACCCTGCTAATAAATACGCTAAAGAAACATTAAAAAAATTAACAAAAAAAAATAAAACTTCTCTTAAAGTGCTACAACGTGAGCTTAAGAAAAAGTTTTAATACAGTTTTCATATGCATTTTTAGAAAAACGTACAAGCCAAACACTTTAGATTATAGAGTCGGTGACTTTTTTCATCCAGTCACCGTTTCCATTTTTAACTTTAACAATGATTCTTAAAAGTGTATTTTTAAAGTAATGCGAAACACTCACACAATAATGCCTACCTAAATAGTAAACTTCCCACCATGATAACAATAGTACGTGTCAGCTTGAAGGCTTTTAATATTACGCAAAGACAGTTCTGCGTTCTCAACATTTAAACAAAAATGTGGATTCGCAATAACCAATTCTTGATTTTCGTGTGCAGCTGCATCGCCTGTAATAACGCTGTTTAACGTTGGAAAATATAAAGAAATATGCCCTAAAGTATGTCCTGGTGTTGCTATTACTCTACACTCATTGTTTAAAATCATGTCCCCATCATGTACCTTTTTATCAATTGCAACATGCTTTAAATCCTTTAATTGTTGAATAAACCATGTGCCAAATTCCTTTTGTTCTGGTGACATATTGTCAAGTAACTCTTCAGCTTGAACTAATCTCTCCGACTTTATTTCTCCACTAATATATTTCGATTCAATTTCACTGGCGATGATATTAATCCAAGGATATTTTTCTTTGAAATTATATAAAGAACCGATGTGATCATCATCATAGTGTGTAATGATGATATTCTTTAAATGTTCCATTTCATAGTCCTTTTTTGTAATTTCATGTTCAATCAATGGTAAAAAATTAGTATAGCCTGTATCTACCAACGTTAGTTCATCATTCATTATAATTAAACTTGGATAAATCGTATTCAATTGTCCATTAAATTCAAATGCTATAGGTAGTTCTATAATTTTCATTTTACATCCTCCAAACTTTTGATTCTGAAATAAACAATAATCAAATATTCATAAAATTCATTACACAAGACGATTTGGGATTTTCTACAATAACAAAATTTTCAAACAACAAATCATTTCTATACTAGATTAACATCATCATAACAGCAGCAAGTAGATTAGCAGTGCTATGGATTCCCCAATTCGTCATAATAGAGCCTTTGGATAATTTTTCGTTCATCCAGCCCACTAAATAGCCAGCCACTGCTGTTGCAACAAAGATGAAAGCCACTCCTATAAGCTGAACAGTGGACAAAAACATCAAGCCATGTATGGCGCCAAACAGTAAACTTTGCATTAGATTGCCCTTATAAAATCCCCATCTAGTAATGAACCTCTTTGTTAAAAAACCTCTGAAGAACAGCTCTTCTGATAACCCCGTTTGTAAAATTGCATATAAAAAAGCAGGTATTAAGGCTGCTAGTCCTAGTCCTGCAAATCGATTGGATGCCAATAATGATTCATCTACAAAAAATAAACTATTGTAAAAATTGGTATAACTAATAATGCCATACAACAAGAAAACATGCCCAGTAATTCGCTTTATTTTTAATGGTAGGTTTATGTAGACCGAGCCATGCAAAACACGAACATTTCTGTCTTGCGACAATCAACCACCAACAAAATGGGATGACAGAAAATACAATGATTTGCATCACCGCATTAACTAAGCTTTCAATAATCATAAAGCCCCTCCTATGTTCAAATGTAACTATTTATTAAAAAAACAAAATTTAACTTCTTACCAGCCTATACTTAAACTTTTATTAGGGTATCGTCAGAAAAATGCGAATTTAGGCGATAGTGTAACAGTGTTCCAAATACTATGAGCCATGAATACGTTGAATGGTACAACATTCGTGGCTTTTTATTGTTTGTCCAAACTATCCTTGTGGAATTTAAGCACACATTAAATCAAAAAAGTGGAGCTTACTCAACGATTGCGACCGATTGCTTACTAGAGTATTGACGCAAATAGAACGTGAAGAAAGATATCTGCTGACATATGTGCAATCATTGCATATTCTAAGCCCTGCCTCCAGTACAAGTAACCGAACTACAAGCCTAAGCTAATCCTATTGTATTTAATATCGTAAATAACAGGACTAGTTTTATTCTCAAGTTCCCCACGTGTACACTCCTTTCAATATCCAATTTGATCTAATCCGATTACTATAAAAATCATAATCACATCAATAATAGCCAAGACTCCAGAGATTTTTCCCACTGTAGCTCCAAACCATATGGTAAAAATAGATGTGAAAATGGCTATAACGCCTATAATAATTAAGAGAATACCGACTCTGTTCCCTAGTCTTTCTTCATTAATTGGTTGCCATGTATCCCTAAAACCAGCAAGAAATACAAATACCTTTTTTGTCCGAACAATATTACCAGCCCAAATTATAAATACTCCGAAAACTAGTCCGAGCACCATTTCAAGTCCCATTTCTTTTGTCCTCTCTTTATATCAGCAGTTTTTTAAAAATTTATGTAAATGTAATACAATTATTTTAATATTTACCATATACAATGTTATACGGAAGTCGAGTAATAAAAGTTTCATTTTTTTTATTCCCAAAGCATCATTTGAGAACTTCAATTGCTTAGCATTAGAAAATACAAATCAGCACTTCTACCAGTGTGGTCCTCGCATGTTTTTGATAGCACGCTTACATATCTCATAAATTCTCTTTATCTATGTATCTCGCATTAAAGTTGTTGGATTTTACATATTTCATATTTTCATATTCTATTTACAATAATATTTTAAGACAAAAAAATACAGCCTTTTATCTGTATCAAGACTGTATTTGGTGGTTAACTTTTAAGTTTTAGTAAGGTTTCTTACCTGTAAGCTCTCTGTTAATTTCTTTTAAAAATTTTCACTTGCTCGAATTTATGAACATAATCTTCTGGTAAAGGAAGTCTCCCGTTTTCATCCATTTTATATTCTGTACCTTGAATTAAAAATATTGTATTTTCGTCGTGACCAAATTTACGCCAATCTTGTTCACGCATTCCTTTACTTTCTAAATCAACATCATGCAAAATACCGTAGGGACTAATTCTATACCGTTTAGCCCCATTATTTATGGTAAATGGTTCCTCAGTCGTAATACCAAAGCTTTCAAAGCCCTGTAAAATCTCACTATTATCCCTTGCTGTGTGTAACCAAGAAGAACTACCTGTATGAATAAAAGTTTGTATGTCCTGTAACAATTGCCGCTTTCGCTCTAAATGAACACGTTTGTGATCGGAAATTTGATTATCATAATGTAATAACTTTACATATCTAGATGCCCCATCATCAATAAAATGATAATTAATAATCCCATAATCCGTTGGAATACCATATATTTGATTGTTTTCTATCGTCAAATTAAAATTTTGATCAACATGAAGAATTTTTGCTTTAGTTTGTTTGTGAAAATTACTATTTTGTACAGGAGATTCTAAACTATTTGAATTAACTGTAGTATGTTTTTTTTGACTATAGTACTTCATTTTTTTCAAAGCAGAAGCTACACTTCCTAAACTCTCTAATCCCTTCAATAACTTATTCTTATCAATTACATTGGAAAGATAAGCAGGATTCCGTGTATGAATATAAGTTTGTATACTTCCTAACAAATTACTTTTTTGCTCTAGGTATACTCTTTTATAATTAATTGGATTACCTACAACTTGATTTTTCTTGAAGGTCAAACGATTATAGTGCTGTACTTCACGTTGCGACCGCAATAAATTTGGTTTTGTCGGAGCCTGTTGATTTTTTCGTGCTATTTTTTGATAAGCTTGAGAGTCGAAAGTTTGTCGCTGAGTAATTGAATGTAGTGAATGCCACATTTTTAATTCCTCCTTTTATTTCATTTCTCGTTTATAGCTTATTAAAACAAATGGTTTTAAAGTATAAGTTCCTGGACGGTTGAAAGAGGCAGAAAATCTAAAAGAGTATGGTTGTTTGACTTTTATTTGAGCATGTTTAGGTACAGCATCTAAATGATTTGGACTATATAAAGGATACGTTGCATCAATCCAAGAAAGAGCAGAATTTGGACGTAAACTTCTCCTAATAGAATATAGGCTAACTAAATTACGATTTGTCTCCGTACCACCTATTGTAAAACCTGTCAAAATTGCATCATCTGGAATACTGCTAACATTCGTTAAATCAAAAGATTGAATAGCACTCGTTGTATTTCTTGAAGTGATAGAAGAAGTACGTAAATCAACTCGATAAACAGGATTCGCATAAAGATAGACTGGCTCGCCTACAATTGTTCGTAAACTATAAGGATAATTATTTCTCCCATCTTTTGCAGGTTTAATTTGAATATAATATTTACCAACAATCCTTGTTTCAAATTCTATTTGCCTATTACCCTCATCTCCTAATCCCATTTTTTGAACGATTCTATCCCCATTTGGATCGAAAATCTCTACATCAAATGTTTTTCTAGATACCAGTGTTAATTTCTCGCTTTTGTTTATACCAAGAGCAATTTTATAAACTTTGCTCTCCTCTGGTCCCTTGACTGATATTAAATCGCTTTTTTCAGGAATAGAAAAGTCGGTTCTATCATTACGCTGAAGTTCAATGGCTTCTTCAGAAAGTTCATTTGCGTTAGTGACCAAGGGCATACATACAAACAAAGAGAAAATAAACAACAGAGAAAAGAGTTTCTTCATTTCTAATCATCCTTTCCTTCTATTCTTTTTTGAAATTAATATACAATATTTTTCGTTTCATTTATCAAAATATTCCTAAAAGAATATTACAAGAATGTAAAAATTCTAGCGGAACCTATCAAAATATTGTCATATCTTTTCTACGTGAATTCCTGTACGATATTACAAAATAAACTGACATACGCAAAGGAACGTTTTTGTATTTTTTCACATGTCAAGGAGGGCTTCATATGAACGATTTTATTTTTCCAATACGTAATGATGAGGCAAAGTATAAACAGATTTATCAGCAATTAAAAACCTTAATTGAGCAAGGAAACTTAAAGTCAGATGACTCTCTCCCTTCTATACGAAGGCTGGCAGAGACGTTACAAGTCAGTCGGAATACTACTTTGACTGCTTATGAGCAGCTTGTAGCAGAAGGATACATACGTGGAGAAGGACGCAAGGGCTATTTCGTCAATGTATTGGAGCAAGTCTTTTTACAGCAAGAAGAGTCCTCCCCGCTTACGCCAAGCGCAAAGCAAGAATGTCCGCCTATAAAGATTGATTTTCGGGCTGGGGCTGTTGATCAAGCATATTTTCCGCTCAAAACCTGGAGACAGTTTGCCAATCGAGCACTTCAGTTAGAAGAAAGTTTTGTCTATGGTGAACCTTTTGGGGAACCTTTATTAAAAGAGCAGCTTGTTCAATACTTATTACAAGCACGTGGGGTCAAATGCGAAGCTGATGATATTATTATTGGTAGCAGTACACAGCAAATGTTACTGTATCTCGGTTGTATGTTAAAGCATGATTTTTCCAGTGTCATTGTCGAGGACCCAGGCTATATCGGTGCACGACGATCGTTTCACGTAAACGGTTTTGATTTGGAAGCACTGTCCGTTTTAGAGCAAGGTGCTCAGCTTCACTTATTGTCAGAAATGCAATCACGACTCCTATATATTACACCTTCTCACCATTTTCCTTACGGTGTTACCATGTCCATTCAGCAACGTCAAACGGTTATCCAATGGGCAAAGAAAGTGGATGGATACATTATCGAGGACGATTATGACAGTGAATTTCGCTATGCACAGCAGCCGTTTCCTGCACTTGCATCCATCGATCATTCACGTGTTATTTATCTCGGGACTTTTTCAAAATCGTTTTTACCTGGTATTCGACTAAGCTATATGGTGCTACCTAAATCACTTCTACATCGTTACAAAGAACAGTTTATTGAGTTTGAACAAAATGCATCCTCACTTCATCAATTAACGATGGCAGCCTTTATGGAAAATGGTGAGTGGACACGTCATATTAAAAGAATGCGTCTTATCTATAAACAGAAAATGAGCTATCTTGTAGAGCAGCTACAACAACAATTTGGTGCCTATATTACGATACTTGGAGAACATTCGGGCCTTTATGTATTGGTAAAGCTGCATGTCCAACAAACAGAAGAACAGCTCATCCAATCTGCAGAAAAATATGGTGTTCAAGTATATCCAACAAGCCCATACTTTCTTAAACAATTCACGGCTGAACCAATATTACAATTAGGCTTTAGTAAGTTAGCTATTGAGGACATCAAGCAAGGGGTTCAACTATTAGTAAAAGCGTGGCAGCTATCTTCAAACAACGAATAAAAAACGCAGGAACGTTATATTTCTGCGTTTTTTTATGTATTATTTTTGTGCGTATTTTTGTAAATGCTTTGGTATTGTACGAAGATCCATCAAGAAAGGCATCATCATAAGTAGTACAATTAAATAGAGCGCAATCCCGATTGCTACAGCGGAGCCTTTAACTTCATCATCAACCACATAAGGCATTGTAATATAAGGTACAAATACCAATAGTAAAATAGAAATGCGTGTCATTGATGTGAACATTTGTTTTTTCGCACAATATGGACAGCTAATGAATCGTGAAAATGTCACAATCGAACGCATCGACTGCTTCCAAGTCCATTTCTCCTTACATTCAATACATTTCGGCATACAATACATCCCCTCCATTCACTAATTATGCCATATTGTGGAGAATAGAAGTACTAATTTAAAGTAAAAAAGAATTTGCACAGGCATTTACTGTACAAATTCTTTTAAAAATAATCAATAAACGTTGGGATTCCTACTGGTAATACTACTTCTAAAAGCGCCATTTCCATTGCTTCACCTTGTAACCGTTCAATTTTCTCCAAATAGCTAGGGCGTTTATACCCAAGTAGCATCGTCGCTAATGTTTGAACTGTCAGTTGAATAGCATTCTCGGACAGTTGTTCACTAATCTTATCAACTGCTACTTCTCCGTTTTGTACTGTTACGACAAACGTACCGTTATTCCAAGCTACAATGCGATCGCTTACAGCGAAGCGCAACTGAAAATCGTTCCCTACAAACGGGTACCGCAGTAAAAATTCCTTTACGTCCACAATACGCGCCATAAAATAAGGAGAAACTTTTTGAATAATTTCGCTATCCTCAAGTAAAAATGCTACCGCTTCATTGCCCGTCGTTTTGCCATATACATTGTAAACCATTGAGCTATGTGCTGAGACAAAATTCCATAACCCTTTTCGAGCTTCTTCCTGTAAATAAACGATTTCATCAATATAAAAATTTTCTTCCATAATACGATAGAACATATAGCCTTGAGGCTCATCTTCCTCATCATAATAGACTGCTGCCTGCAGTTTGACATCACTATCTATAAATTTTTCTTCCCAAAAATCTTCTTGAAATTTTTCATTCCAGGCTATGCTGTTTCGCACCATTACACCATGTGTCTTTATTGCATAACGTGCATAAATTGCAACAACATCTTTATCTTTAGGATCGACACGACGAATTTTGCCATTTAAACCACCATAATGAGGAAGTTGTGTATCCTTCACTTGAAATTCCACAATATCACTCATAATTTCCCAGCCTTTTTTGCGGTAATATGGAATAGAATAAGGGAATAAATAAGATATATACCGTCCTTCCTCACGCATTTGTTCTAGACACTTGATAATGAGACTTTCCATTAAGCCATGTCTAGAATATTCAGGGTACGTGCCAACAGCCGTTATCCCACCCATTTCATAAAACTTCCCATGTACATTGATTTGAAAAGGTAAATTTAAAATTTGTGATACTAGTTGAGAGCCATCAAACCACCCAAAAGCATGCCCTTCGTCAAACTGTTTACTTTTGGCATTAACGAAACGACGATCTTTATGAATAGACATAGACATTTGAAATACGTAATTTAACAAATCGATGGATTGGGCCATCTCATCTAGTCGTATTTCTCGCATTACTAAACCTTTCCGTTGATTCATGTTTTTCTCTCCTCATTAAATAGCTCTGCAAAAATGGTTTCAGGAGCATTTAAAAATCTCTTCGTTACAATATAATGTATAGTTTCTTCGTATCGGACGGATTCAATCCCTCCTTCTTCAAAACTGTAAATAGTAGCATTCGGATAGCCGAGTAAAATGGGTGAATGTGTGGCAATAATAAATTGGGCTTCACGCTCTAAATCCTTCATTATTTTAAGAAGACTCAGTTGTCTTGTAGGTGATAAAGCTGCTTCTGGCTCATCAAGTAAATAAATCGCCTTACCTTTAAAACGATTCATAAATAGCGCTAAAAAGGATTCTCCATGTGATTGTTGATGAAGGGATTTACCTCCAAATGCAGCATACTTATTAGGATGATATTCTAACAAATCGATATGGCTTGCAAATTGATAAAACGTTTCTGAACGTAGAAAAAAGCCGTTAGAAACTTTAGGCAACCATGATAACCGTATATAGTCCCCTAGCGCAGCTTCTGCTTTATGTACTTCATAACTGTTTTGCCGTCCACCACCTGCTGTATTAAAATCACAGCGATCTGCAATTGCTTCGAGAAGTGTTGATTTCCCAGAGCCATTTTCCCCAACAAAAAATGTCACATTCGTTGGAAACTCAAGCTCTTGTAAATCCTGCAAACTGGGTATATTAAAAGGATATTGTCGTTTATCCTCTATGTTGTCCTGTAAAACCTTACATGATTTTAAATACATTGTATTGCCTCCTTCATGATAGTATAACTCGCTGATGCTACTCTGAAACGGTCCTTCTTTCTAAATACAAACTAATAATACCAGCTATGAATAATAAGATGATACCTATTAAAGAAATAGGCGACCACGTAAGCCTAGAATCAAATAGTTGGAAGAAAAAAGTGAAAATTGGGACAAAGCATAAACTCATCATCACCATTAAAGGAGAACAATTCCGAATACCTATTTGCAATAAATACATTGGAAGCATGACACCCGTTGCTGTAACAGCAAGTATCCAGCCAATATTTCCTGAGAAATACTTTAAAAATTCATCGTATGTAGCTAAAAAAGATAATAAAATTATGCCATAATAACGATTGGCCAAAATCATAGAAGTTGTCCAGCCAGCCTCATTTAATTTTTTTGAATATACGGTACATAAAACAGCACCAAGCCCACAGCTAATACTCGCTATTAAAGCTATGATGACAGGCATTGTTATGTCCAACTTGACTGCTGAGCTTCCGCTAAGTACAGAGACAATCAGTACACTACACGCAATCAGTGTGCCAATGGCAATTAACCACTGGGACCTTGGAATTGATTCCTTTGCAATGACCGCCAGAACTAGGACAAATAATGGACCGATACCCATCTCAAGTGCACTGACTATGGCTGATTCCACGTATTTTAATGCAAAATAAAAACACATAAAAGCTAGAACGGACGCTCCATTTAATTTCAATACATAGCCGATTGTTCCTTGCCATTTATAAGGTTTTTTATGTATACGTGCAAAAAATGCAAAATAGCATGTCGTCAGAAAAAAACTAATACCTGTAAATAAAAATGCAGGTACTTCTTGTACTTGCTTGGCATAAAACACTTGACTCATTGCCGTCAAGAGCGCTGATAAAATCAGTGCTAGCAGCCCTATCGTTGTAATGCGTTTCTTCGTAATAACCATTCTGTCTCCCACCCCTTGTCATTATTTCCTAAAATAAAAAAACTCCATCTCTAATAAATATAGAGACGAAGTTATCCGCGGTACCACTCTGTTTAGCATATATGCTCACTTTGACTATAACGGTAGTTGCCGTTTATACCTACTTTTTTCAGTATAAAAACTCCTGGACGAGTTCACGAATCCTTTACGATGATTTTCACCAGCCACCATCTCTCTGTAAGTAAATCACATTCGCTACTTTTCCCAATCATTGTTAATTATTAACGTCCATAATAAGTTATTTAATTATTCTCGTCAAGGTTTTACGAAGATTGTGACATCATAATATCAGTTGCATATAACCCTTTAAACGACAACACACCTATAGTTAGCTAATTTTACTTTAGTACATCAGGTACCATTCGATTAAAAAAGTTTCCTAGCTGTAGGCTAGAAGACTTTTTACATCATATGGGATTTTATCAGCTAACCTTTGTTATTTTGCATTTTTATCAGGCTGATGAATACCAAATACATTGCCTTCAGTATCTGTATAATATCCTTGCCATGCCATTCCTGGAAGAGCATATTTAGGAATGGCTATCTTACCACCATTGTTCATAATTTTTGCTTCTGTTGCATCGTAATTTTCCACACCCATTGTACAAGCAAATCCATTCAACGCTTGATTTGGTGCTGGAGGGGGACCTTGCCGTTGCATTAAGGCACCATTAATGCCAAGTTCATCCTCGCCACCTGTTACAGCACCAAAATACGGCATGCCAGCGTAGTCACTCCAATCTTCAAATGACCATCCAATAATATTGCCATAGAAATCCTTTGCTCGCTCCATGTCACTTACATGAATTTCAAAATGAACTAATCTCCCCATAATATCCTCCTAAATGCAATAGAATATATTTACTATAATTCATTTTTTTGTAGATAGGAAATATAATGGATTGCTTGTAAGCTTCCAGTTGTAGCGGCTATAATGTTCTATGCTTTTAGCTGGCGTAATAATATATTATCGGTTTGTATCTTGCGTTACCTTTCTTCCAGGATAAAACTTCATTTGTTCATCACCTTTATGTTCTTTTGCGGTCATAGTAATTGGTTTTATTTTTAGCACCACCGTTTTACTACCTAAAGAAGATATATATTTATCGACATGCGCTTTCGATAAAGCGACTTCATAATAATTCGGGACATATTTATCAAGCATTTCTTGCATTGCTGCTGTTGCTTCATCTAAATCCGTAACAATTTCAACGTTTCCATTGGCGATAACGCTCATATAAGCCGTATCAGTATTCGCAGGAACTGGATCTGCGATAGTTCCGTAAATTTCACATACTGTAATACATGCATTCGTATTATTTTTTAAAATATTAATTTTTCTTCCTTCGTTTGCGCCATGAATATAAAAGTTTCCGTTCTTAAATACAAAATTCAATGGAATTACATATGGCATATTGTCATCCACTAACCCTAGAAAAATGGTTTGAGCTTGTCGTAAAAAATGATTGATTTGTCCCTCATCTGTAAATGTTCTTTTCCCCATACGAATTTTTGTTTCCATCCTTATCACTTCTCCCTATTTAACAAGTATAATAATTTGCTTACTTCTATAGCGAGTCTATAGCAGGATAGCCCTTTAAAAAAGGGACAGTTTGATGAAAACGAATGGGTACAACGTAAATTTTTCATCCTGTGTTATTAGGATTACACTTACCGCTTTAGCAGTTCCTATAACGCTTGCAAAACAATTTCTTCACTGCTCACGGTAAAATAATTTTAGCTGTGCGACTATCATAATACTAATGACGACAAGTAAAAACCAAGAGCTAATTTTTCCGAAATGAACAATCGTCCATCCCATTTCTTGGTTAGGATATGACCAAGCACCAAAAAATGTTGCAATATTTTCAGCGATCCAAATAAAAAACCCAATTAAAAGGAATGATGCAACAATAGGCATCTTATAAATGTTTTGTCGTATTGTAAATTTAACAACTGTTCGAGAAAATACGAAAAAAAGTAAAGCTATTAGCAGCCATCTAAAGTCATATATAAAATGGTGTGTGAAGAAATTTAAGTAAATCATAGCTCCTAACGGAATGGCAATATAACTTCTTGGCCAATTCAAAATCTTCAAATCAAACCTACGCCAAGCTTGGCAAATGTAACTTGCCACACTTGCATACATAAAGCCGCTATATAAGGGCACACCACCAATTTTTAACCACGCCTCTTCTGGATAAGACCAAGAATGAAAGTTCACTTTATATAATTCTAGTAAAAGACCAATAATATGAAACGAACAGATTACTTTTATTTCATCTTTAGATTCTAGACCAAATTTATACATCAAATATTGTGTCATAAGACAAATAACGAGAATAAAATCATATCTTGAAAGTGGTAAATGGCTAACCTTTGACAGCGCAAGCGTAACAAATATGACAACAGGAAAAATACAAGATAAGGATTGATGGTACGTAAAGTACACTAAGTCTTTAAAAAATTTTTTCAATATACATTCACCTCATGTAACTAAGTACGAGAAAATTTATCATTACTTGTATGAAGAATAAATGATATTTTATTTTATTTCAATGTTTTTTTATCGAAAAACGATAAATATATTTACTTATTTTTGAAACATTTTTTTATAAGTAACGTCTTTTGTAAACCTAAATAAAACAAGAGTAGCCACATGATTGCAGCTACTCTTGTCCTTTTAAAGAAACATTTTTTGGTCTAATTTTAACTGTACTTCTTGTTGGCTTACTTTTATTACCTTCGTTTTCTTCACTTTTACATAATAAACGATATAACAGCCGATGAAGAATGCGCCTCCACAATATAGAGCTAATCGTTGCGACGGATCAAAGGCTAAGCTTGCCATAACTATACAATTCGCTACTAAGCCTAAAATTGGCACGAGTGGATATAGTGGCGCTTTGAATTTTAAATCTTCCACTTTACCACCTTGACGAACATATGAACGTCTAAAGGCAATTTGCGATGCTGTAATCGCAATCCAACCGATTTGAGCACCTAAACCTGCTAGCGATAATAGCCAAACAAACACTGTTTTTGCAGCGAATACACTTGATAATAGAGATAACCCTGCTACAGCAAGTGTAATTAATAATGCATTCATCGGAATGCCTCTTTTATTCACTTTCCCTAAAACAGGGCTAGCCATCTTTTCAACAGATAGAGAGAACAACATACGAGTTGCCGCATATAAACCAGAGTTTGCAACCGATAATAGAGCAGTCAAAATAACAAAGTTCATAATATCAGCTGCATAAGGAATGCCTATACTGTCCAGTACTACTACGAATGGACTTTCAACAACACCTGCTTTATCCATTGGAATTATCGCGGCAAGAATGACAACAGATAGGACAAAGAAGAACAATGTACGCCAAACTGTTTGTTTAATAGATTTAGGAATTGTCTTTTCTGGATTTTCACTTTCCCCAGCAGCAATACCAATTAACTCAGTCCCTTGGAATGAAAAATTCACCGTAATCATTGTAATCAATAATGCTGTTACACCATTTGGAAATAGCCCATGCTCATAAAAATGCGTTAGAAATGGAGCGCTGGATCCGTCTTTCATATCAATAAGGCCAAACATAGCGGCTCCTCCAACAATTAGGAACATAATAATAGCCAATATTTTTATGCTAGAGAAAACAAATTCTGCTTCACCAAAAGCTTTCGCTGATAAACCATTTAATAAAAAGAGCAAGGCACCAAATATTAAACACCACATCCATACTGGTGATTCAGGAAACCATCTTTGCATAAGTTGTCCAGCCCCTAAAAATTCGAGGGCAACTGTAACTGCCCACCCTAGCCAATAAAGCCACCCAACGGCAAATCCAGTAGCAGGACCAATAAACTTCGTCGTATATGTTTGAAACGACCCAGATACTGGCATAGCAACAGACAATTCACCCAAACAAAGCATCGTTAGATACATTACTAACCCGCCTACTAAATAAGAAAGAATAGCACCAGTTGGCCCAGCTTGATTTATAGTAAAACCTGATCCAAGAAAGAAGCCAGTTCCAATGCATCCTCCTAGGGAAATCATAAATAAGTGTCTAGCTTTCATACTTCTTTTTAATTCATGTTGTTCTGTTGCCATAAAATAACCCCTTACCCGATTATCATGTAAGCACTTTCTTTTTAAAGTGCCAAAAGATAATGATGATAAATATTAATAGAAGTAATTTTAAAATTACTTCTATTTTGTGAACAGTCAATTTTCTGACAAAGAAAAGTACTTAAATAGTCTAGAGCATTCGTTCCGTCTATTGTAAACTACAATTAGGGAGAGCTATTTTCTTAAATTTGGTTGTCGCGACCTCATTTTACTAAAAAAGTTCTTCCTTATCAGCAAATTGTTTTTCCCCAATCCATTGTTTAAAGTAATGTATCGCCAAATAAAGAGCTAATTAAAGCGACCGCAGCAATAGCTGTTTTATTATACTGATCTAATACTGGGTTTGTCTCTACAAACTCTGCCGAAGTGATAATATTGGCTTCTGATAGCATTTCCATAGCTAAATGACTTTCACGATAGCTAATGCCACCTGCAACTGGTGTTCCTACTCCTGGTGCATCGTTTGGATCAAGGCCATCTAAATCTAAAGATAAATGAACACCATCTGTATGTTCCTTTAAATAATTTATTGTTTCTGACATTACTGTCGTCATACCTAAACGATCGATTTCATGCATCGTGTACACTTTAATGCCAATTTCTTTAATAAGTTTTTTCTCTCCTGGATCTAAATCACGAGCGCCAATAATTACTACATTTTCTGGCTTTACTTTTGGCGCATAACCACCGATATTCGTAAGTGCAGGATGTCCAAGACCTAAGCTTACCGCTAAAGACATTCCATGAATATTTCCAGAGGGAGATGTTTCACCTGTGTTTAAATCACCATGGGCATCATACCAAATAACGCCTAAGTTCTCATAATGTTTCGAAACACCTGCTAATGTTCCAATCGCAATACTATGATCTCCTCCTAAAACTAAAGGAAAGCGATTAGAGGAAATAACTTGATCTACTTTTTGACCAAGCTTGTCATTAGCATCCGCTACCGTTTTTAAATTTTTTAAGTTTGTTGTTGTGTCTATCTTTTCTTCTTTATTTACGAATTCGATATTCAAATCCCCTAAATCATCAATCGCATAGCCGAGCCCTTCAAGTCGATCTGTTAATCCAGCATATCGAATAGCACTCGGTCCCATGTCTACCCCTCTTCTAGTTTGCCCCAGATCCATAGGTACCCCAATAATTGTAACTTCTTTACGCATGATATTTTCTCCTCTCCAATAATTACTTTCACAGTATAAAGAAAATGAAAAATTGACTCAACTCGACATTATTTTTAATTTTTATACAGTTTAGATTATTAGAAACATAGATTTCATCTTGCATAAATGAATGCATAAACACAATAATAGTGAATAAAGATACTTATTTTTACAATTTTATATGTTTTTTTGTCAGAAATATCAAAAATAAAAGATTAAAACTATATAATTTTATTGTTTTTTTAGAAAATTAAAACGTTGTTTACAGGTTTTATATCAATATAATGTAAAATTATTTAAAATATTTATATATTTGTATAAGAATAATAGCGATATTTTTTAATAATTTAATAAAATAAAACCAGAATCTCATTTTTTTAAAGTGAGTTCTGGTTTAAAATTTTTGTATGAATAATTTTTCATCTGATTGGATTTCCGCATAAAATACTTCTTCGACATTTTTAATTCCTACTTTAGTTAATTCCCTTTTTAGCCATTCTTTATTTTTCCCTACTTCTAATAAATTTCTTTTTAATAATTTGCCGTCTGATATTATTTCTATAGGTAAAAACGGTGGATTTTTAGGTGCAATGTTTAGGTCTATCTTTTGTGTGCCTTGAAATTGAGGTTTCTTCAGAATACTCAGCGTGCCGTTCGGTTCAAGTATTGCAAAATCGATTTCATCGATCGAAAAAACTTGATATTGCCTTATCATCATTGTTAAGTCATCGATATTGACGCCTGTCCTTTTCAATGCTTTTTTATCGATTTTGCCGTGTTTTATTACGATTGTAGGCTGACCATCAAGTATCATCCTTATTTTTCCTGATTTCAGACTTATATAGCCAATAAGTGTTGTTAACGAACACCATATAACCAAGCTCAGTAAATCTTTTGTGTAATCTTTTGTACTAAGAACAATCATATTAGCGGCAATGGAGCCAATTGTTATGCCTGTTACATAGTTAAAAAACGTAAGTTGGCTTAATTGTTTTTTTCCTAAAAAACGTGTTAATGCAAGAAGGACAAAAAAAGTTATGACTGTTTCTATTGCTATTTGTAAGTAACTTACATCTTTCATGCCTCCACTCCTATCTATTCAATAGAATGTGTTATGCATAAAATAAAATACTAAAACTCGGCACTAATTAGCGATTTTCATCAGAATTTTCTAATGATCGGTATAATGTTGATTTACTAATACCTGTTTCATTTTTAATATCATGTAATGTGAAATTTCCCGAATGGTACATCGAAATAGCTTTTTGAATGTTTACATCTGGTTTCCTCGGTCTACCAATTGTCTTACCGTGCTCTCTTGCATTGGCAATGCCGATTAGAGCTGACTGCTTTGCAACATCTGTTTGGAATTGAATATAATGTTTCATCATTTGTTGTAATGTACATGTTAAAGGTTGATTATTAGAAATAGCCTCATTACAAAATTGAATGCTTACGCTGTCTTTTTCACAAATGTTAAGGATATCTTGTAGTTGTCTTGTCGTGTCTGCAAGTGCAACCATTCGTTCAACTATAATCGTATCCCCTTGTTGTATTGCCATCAGCATTTCTTCTAGTTGATGTCGCTTTTTAGGTGAAGCATGCGGTTCACGATATATAGTTTGGCATTTTTCAGATATAGCTTTTAACTGTTTTTCACAGGTTTCATCATTATATAAAGGTCGTACATAACCGAAAATCATCAATTTTCCTCCTTATATTGTCTCAAAAAGGTTCCATTTTGGGAATATGAATGGTATGATACTCAAAGAATTTTCATATTAAGGAGTACATCATGCAAAGTTTAAAACAACAATGGTTTGGAAATATCCGAGGCGATCTATTAGCAGGCATTGTCGTAGCACTTGCTCTTATCCCAGAAGCCATTGCCTTTTCTATCATCGCTGGCGTTGATCCAATGGTAGGGTTATATGCATCTTTTTGTATCGCTGTCACAATCGCGTTTGTCGGTGGTAGACCTGGTATGATTTCAGCAGCTACAGGCGCAATGGCACTTGTAATAGCCCCATTAGTAAAAGATTACGGACTAAATTATTTACTAGCTGCCACAATTTTAACAGGCATTATTCAACTAATTTTTGGTATGTTAAAAATAGCAAAATTAATGAAATTCATTCCCAATGCTGTAATGATTGGCTTCGTTAATTCATTAGCTATTTTAATCTTTTTAGCACAAGTCCCTCAAATTATTGGAATGTCTACCATGACATATATCTTTGTCGCATTGACACTATTACTTTTGTATACTTTACCACGTTATATTCAAGTAATACCAGCACCACTTATAGCAATCATCGTCTTAACTACTATCGCGATTTATAGTGGCGTTGATTTACGAACAATTGGTGATTTAGGTGTTATAACGCAAACGCTACCGACATTCGCCATTCCGAATGTGCCGTTCACGTTTGAAACATTAAAAATTATTTTCCCCTATTCGCTTGCATTAGCCATCGTCGGTCTAATCGAATCTTTATTAACTGCCCAAATCGTGGATGACATGACGGGGACGGAAAGTGAAAAGAATAAAGAAGCGAGAGGACAAGGTATTGCTAATTTCATTAATGGATTTTTTGGAGGAATGGCTGGTTGTGCGATGATTGGTCAATCTGTCATTAATGTAAAGTCTGGTGGACGAGGGCGTTTTTCAACCCTTATAGCTGGTTTATTTTTAATTTTTTTAATTCTCGTTTTAGGGGATTTAGTCGTCAAAATTCCTATGCCAGTATTAGTAGGCGTTATGATTATGGTATGTATCGGTACATTTGATTGGAATTCATTCAAGTATTTAGTGAAGGCCCCTCCTAGTGATGCAATTGTTATGCTAGTTACAGTGATCATCGTAGTATACACGCATGATTTATCGAAAGGCGTTATTGCAGGGGTTGTATTAAGTGCTATTTTCTTTGTAGTAAAAATTTCAACATTGAAAGTAGCAAAAAATGGAGATATTTACAAAATAGAAGGTCCATTATTTTTTGCTGCCACACATAACTTCGTTCATTACTTCAAAAAAATTGAAAGCATAGATTCTAAAGTTACTATAGATTTTAGCAATAGTCGACTATGGGATGATTCTGCTGTAGGTGCCTTGCATAAAGTAAAACATTTACTTCAAGCAAAAGGAATTAAAGTAGAAATAACAGGACTCGATACTTCAAGTCAAAAATTAATAACTCGAATAGACAGTATAACTTCTTCTCACTAAAGACCCAAGGAATTCCTGCTTACTTTTGCGGAATTCCTTGTTTATTTTCTTCCGCGGGATTATACCTCTCTTCCGCGGAATTACTCCTCAGACGCGGGATTACTCCTTCCTTTCGCGGAATTATACCTCTCTTCCGCGGGATTCTACCTTCCTTCCGCGGAATTACACCTCAGACGCGGGATTACTCCTTCCTTTCGCGGAATTACGCCTCTCTTCCGCGGAATTACTCCTCAGACGCGGGATTACTCCTTCCTTTCGCGGAATTATACCTCTCTTCCGCGGAATTATACCTCTCTTCCGCGGAATTCTACCGTCCTTCCGCGGAATTACTCCTCAGACGCGGGATTACTCCTCCCTTTCGCGGAATTCTACCCATCTTCCGCGGGATTACGCCTCAGACACGGAATTCAACCTTCCTTCCGCGAATATTAAATAATTACATTCATCTCATTTTAACAATATTTGGTGTATGATTTAAGTATTGTTTATTAATTACCTAATTGATAAAACTGGGGGATATAGCATGAAAAATAGGAAAAGCTGGTTTCGAATGTGGAAAATCCTTTCCTTTGCATTTTCCATGATTATTCAAGTTTATTGGTATCGCTTTAGAAAAAAATCGGATGCACAATGGGAATTGTTATGGGAAAAGCTTGGTCGACAATTTCGCCAGACACTATTTGAGCTGGAAGGTGTATTAATTAAAGTTGGGCAACTTTTAAGTATTCGTGAAGACTTATTGCCAAAAAGTTTTATTAGTCAAATTCAAGATTTAGTTGATCAAGTACCTCCCTCTCCTTGGGAAGACATTCAATGCGTATTGGAAAAAGAATGGGGCAAACCGATAGACAACGTACTTCTTTCCATCGAGCCAAAGGCAGTGGCTTCTGCCTCTATTGGTGAAGTTTATCGCGGAAGGCTAAAAGACGGAACAAATGTAGCTATTAAAGTCCAACGGCCATCCATCCCATCAATTATGCGAACTGATTTTCGTTCATTAGCCATTATTATTTCATTTGCTCAATATTTTGCTCCTATTCCAAAAGGATTTATTAATTTTAGAATGCTCTTTAATGAACTCAAATCTGTTATAGGACGTGAATTGGATTTCAAAAAAGAGTTAGATACAATGAAGCATTTCAGAGAACGCTTTGAAGACATCCATCAGCTTACGATTCCAACTGCTTATCCCGATATTAGTACATCACAAGTATTAGTAATGGATTGGATAGATGGTGTTAGAATAACTGATAGTGTATTTTTATCAACAAATCATATTGATAAAGAAGTTTTATCTAAGCAATTATTGCGCGCCTTCTTGCCTCAATGGTTAGAGGCGGGCATGTTTCATGCGGATCCACATGCTGGAAATGTTTTAGTAAAGGCAGATGGTACAATTGTACTTCTTGATTTTGGAATGGTAGGCGAAATATCAAGAAAAGATGCAGCTAATTTCCAAAATTTAATGCAGGCCATTTTTCTGAAAAATTATGCACAAGCAGCAGAGACATTAAAGAGTTTAGGTTTTTTACTACCAGGAGCAGATTTGAAAGTCATTGAAAATCTACTTAAGGAAGTACTCTTATTAGATGTAAATAAGGTAAAAGAAATGGACTTATTCGCCGTCAAAAAAGAAATGAACGACATTTTAAAACTACTTCCTATACAAGTACCTACACGATTTATTTTTTTAGGCCGCTCCTTTGTGACAATTGAAGGTTTACTGTTAACCATAAATCCAGAAAAAGAAATTTTAGATATCATTAAACCAGTATTTACTGATTGGGTAAAGCAAGGAAGCTCAAATAATTGGAAGTCTGTATTACAATGGCTCAATGCGTTACCGATTTTTAAAGTATTTCATTCTTTATACGATCTCGTGGAAACACCCCAGCGCTTATTAATCCAAAAGGAAAATTTGCAGTACAGAGAATTTGTCTTTTCTGTCTATGAAAATCAAAAAAGGCAAATTTTCATATTAACTGTTTTAGCATTAGTCGGTATTTTCGTTGGCAAGTATTTGCATTATGCAATAGTGTATAAAGCATCCGCTGTGTTATTGTCACTCTCTATTCTTTTATATATTGTGAGTAGTTGGAGGCAACGAAAATGGTTAAAACGTATGTATAACAAAGCATTGTAAAAAACAGCGCCCATTCGCAGTGCATGAGTATTGCCTCCTAAAGTTTAGGAGGCATATTTTATTTCTGTTCGCCACGTTTTCCTATCTGTCTTTCCCTCTCTATCTATAGTTCTATATTCTTTCAATGTCTCATAAATTGACTAAAATACCGAATAAGGAGAACTGTAAATATGCATGTTGTTCATTTTTATGAAAATAAGTCCTCAATTTTAAATCAGTTATTAATACGCATTCCCACTGTGGATGAAAACCTCCAACTAAAAGGTCGGAAGGCAAAAGTAATCGATGTTATTCAAATCGATGAGCGACAGTATCATGTATTTGTGTTGTTTGAAAAAATACCGAAAAAACAACCTCTATCAAAAGATTTAGGGAAGAAAAAGAGATAATTTCTTCCCTATTTCCATAGGCGAAAAAGTTTATGAGCAGACAAAACGGGTAAGTTATAATATACTCACAAACCACATTGCGATTAATTCTCATTTAATCTAATTTATTAAGCAGAACAATTGACTTTTTAATTGATAACAATTATCATTATCATATAGATTTTTTCTCTAGTTTGTTTATTTCAGAATCCCCCCTTATTTTTTGAAATAAGCATGCATTAAACGGATATTCTTACATCAGACTAAGAATATCCGTTTTTTCATTACATATATCGAAGGAGCTGTTATAAATGGATTATCGTATCGAAAAAGACACTATGGGTGAAATTAAAGTACCTGCCAACAAAATATGGGGAGCACAAACTCAACGTAGTAAGGAAAACTTCCAAATTGGCACTGAGCATATGCCTATTGAATTAATTCAAGCAATGGCTATTCTAAAGAAAAGTGCAGCAATTGCGAACAATAAATTAGGAAAGCTTTCAGATATTAAGGCAAATGCGATTGTGCAAGCTGCAGATGAAGTTTTAAACGGTCAATGGGATGACCAATTCCCTCTTGTTGTATGGCAAACAGGTAGTGGCACACAATCCAACATGAATGTAAATGAGGTTATTGCGCATCGTGCAAATCAAATTTTACAAGACGCTGGTGAATCAGACCGCATCCATCCAAATGATGATGTCAATAAATCACAAAGCTCCAACGATACGTTTCCTACGGCGTTGCATATCGCAGCTGTACTAAAAGTAGAAGATTATTTACTACCTCGCCTTCGCTTACTAAAAGCTACTTTGGATGAAAAGGCTGAGAATTTCAAAGATATTATTAAAATCGGACGTACTCATTTACAAGACGCTACGCCACTGACTTTAGGTCAAGAGATAAGTGGCTGGTCAGCAATGCTAGGTAAATCTGAGCAAATGATTAAACATAATGTTGAATATATGAAGGAGCTTGCAATTGGCGGAACGGCTGTCGGTACTGGTATTAATGCACATCCTGAATTCGGCGATCGAGTAGCAGCTGAAATTAGCGAGCTGACAGGAAAACAATTCACATCTGCAGCAAATAAGTTCCATGCACTAACAAGTCATGATGAAGCTGTCGTGGCACATGGCGCATTAAAAGCACTCGCAGCGGACTTAATGAAAATTGCCAATGATGTACGTTGGTTAGCAAGTGGTCCTCGTTCTGGTATCGGTGAAATTACCATTCCAGAAAATGAACCAGGCTCATCTATTATGCCAGGTAAAGTAAATCCAACGCAAAGTGAAGCAATGACAATGGTGGTGACACAAGTCGTTGGAAATGATGCAACGATTGCCTTTGCCGCTTCCCAAGGGAATTTTGAGCTCAATGTTTTTAAACCAGTCATTATCTATAATTTCTTACAGTCAACTCGCCTCCTAGCCGATACGATGAAATCATTCAATGATAACTGTGCGATTGGTATCGAACCAAATATTGAAGTGCTTGATCATAACCTGCAAAACTCCTTAATGCTAGTCACTGCATTAAATCCTTATATTGGCTATGAGAATGCAGCAAAAATTGCGAAAAAAGCACATAAAGAAGGCACTACATTAAAAGAAGCTGCTATTGCTTCTGGTTTGTTAACTGAAGAACAATTTAATGAATATGTTGACCCAGCTACGATGATTTATCCAAACGCTTAATGTTATAAGTGTGGGGCAACGAAGCTAACTACACATAAAAAAGCCTTGATATTACATCAAGGCTTTTTTCTCTGTCAGAAATTCCACTATAAGACGTGACTTGCTATGTAATTTTATAAAGAATAAGAGCTGTGTAAACACTATGCTTATCATAAAAAGTATATGTAGAATACTTAATATCGACAAAGTCTCCTTCTGGTAAATCATATAAAAATTTATTAATCATGTTTTCAAGCGTATCTTTATCTCTAGCCTCAAGTATGTTCGTTCTTAATCGTGCCACTTTTATCACCTCGCTGCATTCATCATATATTAAATGTCTATATTTGCCAATATTATAGATTGAATTTAAAGGATAGGAAGCTAAGAGCCTGACTACACAAATCAGACTCTTAACTAAACTATTGATGCAACTCTAATCGTTTTTGTTTAAGTGAATTCCAAATTTTTATCGATGCTGCGAATACTAAAATTAGTGAAACAATTACGAACACTAAACCAACTGTATATTCATGAAGGTTACTGCCCATATAACTATATAGAATCCTTAATGGGGTACTCGCAATAATCACAGTAAAAATGTAAGTTGAATACTTAATCCCTACAGATGCGGACAAAAAACAAATCACATCTGCTGGTGCTATTGGACATATGACGCCTATTGCTAAAAATTTGTAATTGTACGTTTCTAATAAATTATTCAAGTCGGGGTACCTATTTTCTAAATATTTATTTAGCCTATTCCCCGCAAAGCTTTTTGAAAGTATATAGACGAACGTTTCGCTCAATACAATGCCTACAGTAGATAACATGAAAGCCTCAATAGGTTGGAAACAAACTCCCCCCAAAATCATTAGTGTTGTACCTGGAATAAGCAATATCAGTCTAATTATCCAAAGGCCAATAAACAATAAGTATGCATAATTTTTATTGGCCGAAATCAAATCATTTAGTGCATTCAAATTAAGTGGCAGTAACTGAAAATGCTTTAATATATAAATGAATACGAACCAAATTGCAATTATGAGCAGTTTCTTTGTCATTTCTACACTCTCCTCAACACTTTCAATAAACACATAATAAGAATTAAATATTAAGAAATACGCGTTGAAATCATTAAGGATTCTTAAGATGAGCAATATATACTTATGTCAATGTATGATAAATTAGGTTGCACAGTGATTATTAAAAGTCGAGACTAAAAAAGAGATGTATTGGCATGCACATCTCCTGCTTCTTCATTAAATTATTCTTCCTCAATAGGGAGCATCACAATAAACGTTATCCAGCTATCCTTGTATACCGCGCGTAAATCCCCATGATGAAGTTCAATGATTCTTTTAGAAATAGACAATCCAAGACCAGTACCTTTTGCGTCCATTCTTGCTTTATCCCCTCTAAAAAAACGTACAAACATTATTAGAGTTTCTTTTTTCAAGCAATTTTTCTGTGAATACCTGTATCTGGCCCAGATACAACAATATATTTTGCTACTTTAAAATCAATTTTTCCAATCATTTTATCACCGAGAAAACTTGAGCTTGGAAGAATGGCTCCAATTGTTTTTGGATTTGCGAAAAATTGAGTTAAGAAAGAAAGGTTTTTTACACTTATTCACCTCAGTAGTTTGAATTGATATAGATACTTTAAAATTCAAACCTTAAGAGGATATATCGAAAATTCTTAAGAATCCTTAACATTTCTTTTTCATTACCTCTAAGACGATTTAATTCGTTTAAAGCAAATAAAAAAGAACAGTATTAGAACTTCCTTCTCTTCTAACACTGTTCCATATTTATTTTTGTAAAAATTATTTCATCATCTTGTCCAATTAATCGGCTTCCAATCTTCATCAATCCATTTTGAAGATGGTATTTCGAATGGTGCTGTCGCTAATAACTTGCCCTGTTGCCATATGGCAGCTTTAGAGCGAATCATTTCATCCAGTAATAGTTGGACAAACTCCTTAGGCTCTAATTGGAAAGAGTGCACGGCAAAATCATGAAACCAGCCACAGCCGAGTAGATACGGTGGAATTTCCTTGCTCGTTAATCCATTTTTCAGCATCAGTGTGAAAGAAAAAATTCGCTTACATGCATGCCAAGCCATTTTCTCAGGAGATTTCATCCACTTTTCGAGTCGTTCTCTTGCTTTATCTATCATTAGTAACGGTTCTTCAATCGCTCGCCCATGCCCAGGGTAAGCTAGTTTTATTGGTAGCTTAGCGAGTCGCTCCAAACTTTCGTATGAACGTCTTACACTATTTGTGCCTTCACGAAAAATATTCAACCAACCTACATCATTATATTGAAATAAGTCTCCACAAATTAATATCTGTTGCTTTTGTTCGTATAAAGCTATATGCCCTAATGTATGTCCTGGTGTATGTAAAACTTGAAGAGCACTATTTCCCGTTAAAATTTCTTGTTCATCTATAAGTAGCTGTTGCACAACATACTGTTCTACTGGTTGATCTAAATAATGGGAACCACATGACTCTAAATCACAATGGTTCACCATCTCCCCCTCCCAAAGATGTGCAGCAATCGGTAATGCGTACCGCTGTTGAAAATAATGATTACCCCCAACATGATCACTATGATAATGTGTATTAATGATACCTGCTAACTGCTTTGGTAATATCCCTGCATCAGTTAAAAGTTTTTCCGTTCGGAGCACATCACTACCAAAGCCCGTATCAACTAAAAAAGGTTGATCGTCTTGAATAACAATGCAATTGGCACTTGGAAACGGCCGTTCAAAAAACATCATATTTGTAGTTTTCATATGCTAGCCTCCACTTCTATAATTTATAGAATAATGCCAGAAAAGCTCCCTTTTAATACCTCTTTGTTAAGTTGATTTATACAAGAAAATGATGTATTAATCGCTTGACGATTTTTTTCATCTAGTTCAAATTGTTCAATCATGACATCACAGCGAATAGTATCACCGCTAAAAACTGGACGTAAAAACTCGAAGTTCATTGTACGCGCCAATACGTTAAAGTCACCACCCACTTTTGTTGGGAGTGTAGCTGTCAAAAGCCCCTGCACAACAAAACGACCTTGTTCATCTGGTGTGATATGATGAACACCTTCATCCTTTGATACCTTTGTAAATAATTCAACATCTTCTATTGTAAACGTACGTTCAAAAGTAATCTTTTCACCTACTTGTACTTTCATCATTTGCCCCCCTCTATATAAAACAAATTGTAGACTGAATGTTAAAATAATTCAATAAACGATTAAAAAGATATAAGTGCATTAACGTTTGCAATAAACGAGCCACCTAGCATCTTTTGAGAGGTGATACTAGGTGGCTCAATAAAATTGTTTAGTATAATTAATGAATATTTGGTAACCAATTAATTTTTGTTTTCTAAAAAAAATAAACTTCTTTCTTTCGTAATCCAATCATTCAAATTAGCATCACTTCTTTTTACTAATCGATTGACAAGTACGTCATGCCAAATGTAATCTTCTAAAAAGTTAATATGGAATGCATCATCAGTAAAAAAGGCTAAATCTTTGCGGAAAGGTGATGGTCCATAAATCATTTCATTTCCATCAACAGCGATAATAAACCAATGGGCAGTTGTTTGAGCTTTAATATAGTTGGTTGTTCGATGTTGGTCTACAGTAGCTATAGGGTTGTCTACATTTATTGTAATGCCATGAATGGGCACTTTTTCCCCAATTTCCTCTAAGTCCTCACGTAATATATTATAGACATCATCCCACATTGAAATTAGTACTTTTTCTTTTGCTCGTTTTAACATTGCAGTACAGAAGCTAAGAATTGTTTCCTTATCGCGTATAATTAGTATTTGATTTTCTTCTTCTTTCTTTTTTTGTTCTAGTGTCTTTAATTGATCAGCAATGGACATAAAATTAGATTGCCATTGCTGTTCTGTTTTTTGGATAAAAATAGAACTTGGTATTGCTGAATAGGTTGTTTGCTCAGGTGTCTCTTCCTTCATAACAAGTCCTTTTTCAACCAATTGATTGAGTGTATCGTATACACGTGCACGTGGAACTTTAGAATCTTTACTAACTTGATACGCCGTCACATTATTATTTTGTACAAGTGCTATGTATGCTTTCGCTTCATATTCTGTATAACCTAATTGCTTCAATTGGGAAATTAACTCCATCATCCATTACCTCCATTTGTTTCATTATAGTAAAACTATTCATCTAATTGCGAATGAAAATAGTCTTTACTTATATATTTATTTTAGTTACTATTGCAGTAGTAACTAAAATGAAAAGAGTGACATCATGATTTTTAATTTAGATCCACAAGTTGTAATTATCCTTATATTACTTGGCTTTTTAGCCGCTTTTATTGATTCTGTTGTTGGAGGTGGTGGTTTAATAGCATTACCAGCTCTTTTATTTGTAGGATTAAGTCCAACAACGGCTGTTGCAACAAACAAACTTGCAGGTACGATGGGGTCATTAACTTCTGTTATTTCTTTTTATCGTTCTGGAAAACTTGATTTTCGATCTGTCAAAAAGTATTTCCCATTAGCATTTATTGGATCACTAATAGGAGCCTGGTTCGTTACATTAATAAGTCCAGATATATTAAAACCTTTAATGCTCATTATGCTTGCTGCAGTGGGCGTTTATACCATTTTTAAAAAGGATTGGGGAGGCAGCGCTACAATAAAAAAACTCTCACCTATTCGTATTTTCGGGCTCATCTTTTTACTATTAGCGATTGGCTTTTATGACGGGTTTTTAGGGCCTGGTACAGGTTCCTTTTTTATTTTTACTTTTTTAATGCTTGGCTTAGATTTTTTAAAGGCGGCTGGAAATGCTAAGTTTTTAAATTTGGGCAGCAATATGGCAGCACTTCTGATGTTTGTCTATTTAGACGAAGTGCATTATTTATACGGAGTTATTATGGGGATCGCTCAAATTTTTGGGGCTATTGTGGGGACACAGTTTGCCATTAAAAAGGGCAGTACCTTTGTACGAAAATTATTCATCATTGTTACCATGACCCTCCTTCTCAAAAACACCTATGACTATTTCTTCAGTTAAAGTGTCAGGCACCGAAACGATTCTGAATTTTCACATAGTAAAACCCCCTCCATCGATTGGAGGGGGTTTTATATGTTATTGCATTAATTCTTCGAAAAATTCAACAGGTACATATGTTTTTGATGGTTCTAGTAAAGCAGGTGCTACCTCAAATTGACGAAGTGCTTTATTGTAGCCGTATGCTTTTTCACCACGTGTAATTGTATAAGATACTGCGCCTTTTGAAACAATTGCGCCAGTTCCTGTTGACTCTACTTTAAAGCCAAGTTCTTCGGCAATTAATCGTAAAGGCACCATTGTAGTGCCATTGATATCATAGAAATCATTTTTTATTATATCTTGTACTGCTGAATTAGAAGAAGCTTCCTCAGTTTCCTCAGCTACTTCACCTTGTTCTTCAGCTACAGCGTCTAAAACGATTACTTTTGTTGGTGGTGTTTGTGCTGGGATACTTCTTGTTGTAATCGTAAAGAACACAAGTAAATGTTGCTCTGCTAAATCTTTCACTGATACTTCTTTACCTAGTTGGCTTTGGACTACTGTTTCTTCCCCAACATTTAATTTTAAGCTGTTATCCGTATTCACTAAATCTTCATTGAAAAAGTCAACTGTCACACTGCCCATTTCCTGTGATTCAACAATGATAACTTCTGGGTTGTATTGTGGCGGATAGATCATCAGCATTGGCTTATTTGCATACGTATAAGCCGTTACTTTATCTCCTTTTTGAAGCTTTACTTCTTTCCCTGTATTATCAAAAATAAGTGTGTCTTTATTTACAACAAATACGTTCGTATTTTCTCCATCTTTTGTTGTATAATAAGTCGCATTGTCACGTTCTTCCACATTCTCAACTGTACCAGCTACTTTTATAAAAATTGGCTGCACTTGTGGGCTTTGTTCATCTTGTTGTGTAGCATTTGTCACAACTGCTTCTCCTCCGTTTGCTGATGCTGTTGGAGCGATTGCCACACTCCCTAGTAATAATGCTGACATTGCAAATGGTACGACCTTAGTCATTTTCATAAAAAATACATCTCCTTCATTTCACGAATTCAATGAAGTAGTCGATTTCAAAAGAAAAAGGTTACAATATTACCAAATTATTTTTACATTTGTCGAAAGCCAGCATATTTACGATTTAACGAGCTAAAAAATAAAGGACAATTTATTTAATATCCGTTGTAAAAAATATTGTTGTTCGTTTTGCTTTGATCTTAAATCTAATGCCACATCTGGATGATCTGTAATGACACCTGAGACATTTTTCTCAATAAACTCCTGTAATGAACGATCTTTGTTTAATGTCCAAACAAATAAATCCATATGTTGTGCCTTTAGTTCGGTAATTAAGCTTTCATTCACCCACGATTCCTCTAACGCAATAAAATCCACATTTAAATCATCCATCGGTCCAATATTAAGTGCATAAACAATTCCTACGCGCAAATTAGGTGTTAAATTTTTCAACTGTGACATCAATTGCGCATCTGAGGACTGTACATAATACGTATCAAGCACCTTATAGGCTCGCAATTTTTCTACTAACCGAGGCAATACGTCTTCCCTTTCTTTACCGTGTACCTTTAATTCAATAAGCAATGTAACATCAAGTGCTTTTGCGATTTCTATAAAATCATCTAAAGATGAAATTTTATCAGTAAACCCATTTTCATAGATGGTAATTGTTTTTAAATCACTTAGTGTCATATTTGCAATCACTCCATTTTTACCAGCTAAGCGCCTTAATGTACGATCATGAAAAACGACAAATTCCCCATCTACCGTTTGCTGAATATCAAGTTCTATTATATCTGCACCTGCATTGGCTGCACTAACAAGTCCATTGATCGTGTTTTCTACATGTCCTGCTGTATAGCCTCGATGTGCAATAATTTTTGTATCAGGTGCGTAAACACTTTTTTCTAACGAATATATATTCGTCATGCTTAAAATAGAAAAGATTACACTAATCAGTATTGGCAATAGGTTATAGCGTTTGCTCTTATGCGAATATTTTGGCATTGCCATATAACGTGTATTATACGTAATGGCAACCATTACTTGCGAAAACATTGCTTGCAACAAACTAAATAATACAACAAAGACCATTTCTAAAAACGCGAGTGTAAGACCTGCCGTTACAAGTGCTGCACTCGGCATATTGCGCTCCAAGAAAAATAAAGGTAGCGTACTGACAACTGTTATAGCTAATAAAAGAAATAAATGAACTGTTAAAACCATTGCCAGTAATACGAGTAGCTCAGCTAATCCTCGTCTTGAAAAACGCCAACTTTGTAGAAACGACTGGCGAATAGATATTTTCGGCTGTATTGTAAAAATAGGTAAGGTCAAAATGCTACGTATTCCTACTATTACTAATATACTGGCTATAGCCGCATAAAGTACCCTTCCTAAACGTGTGCTCATCATTTCATTTGTAATAAAGTGAGGTAACGTAATTCCTTGCGTTAATGTAAGAGGAAGCAAAAATGAAGCCAAAGGCAACAATAGGGCAATATAAACGATTAAATAAATGACTTGCAGACTAAAAAAGTAGATAAGCTTGCGATTTAATTGTTGCCACATTGTAAGAAAGCGATAACGGATGCCCCTTTGCTGATTAAAAGCCATGATAAATAGAAAACCCATTTCATAATAAATAAAAAGTAAGATAAGCAATACTAAAAGAAGCATCATCGCTAAGACAAAAGGGTGCATTAAAAAGCTTTGTATATTTTGTTCCGTAATGTGGGTGTAGCCCGTCACATTTAGCATTAGCTTCAATACGACTGTTGACACTGGTATTACTAATAAAAACTGAAATACACGTATCATAATGAAAACTCGGATATAATCGGTGCGATACGTGTAAATGTTATAGATGGCTTGTCGCATAATTTGACGAGCTTTTTGCATTTCCTCACCCCTGTCGCGTACTATCCATTACGAGCCGTTTCACATTATTTCTACTTATAACGTATGATAATTTTTGCATTTCAAGTTATCTTTCAAATAGAAAATGTTGCGTCCAGCTTTATTGTGGATGTTTGAAACACACATCTATCATATAAGTTGCGGTTGCGGATTTCTGCTCAAGCAAGATAAACTCGGGAATTGCTTGAATGTGATGATAAATTGAAACCTTTCCTTAGTTAATACGGTATATAAAACATCACAACAAATTAGGAGGAGGAAATTTAGATGCAATTCAACATCGGTGATATCATTAGTACTATTTTTATTTTTTTCGTTTTGGTCGCTATGTTTTTCTTTCTGATAAAGCTCATTAAAAATGGAAAGTCTAGTCTTCAAACACTTCCTCCCGAAACGCTCCAACACCAAATAAATGAACTTACAGTACGCGTTAAACAATTGGAAAAACAAGTACAGGACCTTTCTGATAGACGATAGCTCCTTCAATCATTTTTAAATTCGGTACAAAAAAAATCGTTATGAAGCTAAGCTTCACAACGATTTTTTTTACTTTCATATACGATACGACCATCTACAACTGTATAGGCAACTTGAATATGTGGTACTTTTTCTATATCTACCGCAAATATATCATCTTCGAAAACGGTGAAATCAGCACTAAAGCCTTCTTTTATTTTGCCTCTCGCATGCTCCTGGCCAATTATTTCAGCAGACCCTACTGTATAGAGGCGCACTGCATCGAAGCGTGAAATTTTTTCCTGCGGGCCAAAACCATGATGGCTTTCACCGAAATTTCGTCTTGTCACAGCGGCGTAAATGCCGTATAAAGGATTCGGTACTTCAATCGGTGCATCACTGCCACCTGCTACAATCAGTCCTCGATCTAGCAGTGATTTTAATGGATGAAGTCCTTGTGCGCGCTTCTCACCTAACTTCACAAGCTCCGCTAAATACTCTCCTTGAACAAACTGTGGTTGCATATCTACAGCTATCGGTAATGCTGCCAATTTATCTAAAATAACCTCATCAATTAAGCTGCAATGAATTAGTCTGTCCAATTGCCCTTCACGAGGTGGAAAAGCGGCAAAAACATCTAAAATTGTATCTATTGCTAAATCACCAATCGCATGCACTGCAACTGTTTGTCCATGACGTCTTGCAAGTTGCACATACTGCTCTAATTGCGTTGTTGAATGAACAAGTATGCCGTAATTGTTAGGGTCATCACAATATGGTTCACGTAAAGCGGCCGTACGTCCCCCGAAAGCACCATCGACGAATATTTTCATTGCACCAAATTGTACATATGTTGTTGATTGCTCGTTTAACAAAGCAACTTCCTCAAAAACGGTATGGTGTTGTAATAAGTGCACTTTAAATGATTGTTGCGCATCAACTATTTTTCGATAAGCATTTATTGGTTGACTAGGAGGACCGAAGTAGCTTAAATCTTCCGAGTGACCACCTACTAAGCCATACGATTGGAGCGATGCTATGGATTTTTGAAGCGCTTCTTCAATATATTCAGGCGTATAATACGGCATATGGTTAACGATTAAATATAATGCAGTATCTTTTAAAACACCTGTTAATTGACCGTTTTTCTTATCAATAATACCGCCTTCTGGTGAAGGTGTATCGTTTGTAATTCCAGCAAATGCAAGTGCCTTTGAATTAGCTAAAATTAAATGATGGCAACTACGTTTAATAATCAAATGGGCTTCACCGAGCGCATCAAGCTCCGACAAAGTTGGGAAAATGGGTTCGGCATACCCTGTTTCATTCATGCCAATAGCAACAACCCATTGTTCTGCAGAAGTGCCTTGCATACGTTCACCAATGATATGTAACAATTCTTCCTTGCTAGTTACATTCGACACATCAATGTGCATTAATTTTTCCCCATATCCAATAATATGTAAATGGCTATCAACAAATCCTGGGTACATTACATTTCCTTGTAAATCTCGGACCGTTGTAGCTTGTGGTAACAAACTGTCAACGGTACCAACCGCCACAATTTGTCCATCTTTTTCAAGTACTGCTTCAACTGTTTCGCCCGTTTTTTCCATCGTATATATTGTTCCACCTGTCCAAAGTGTTGCCATCCAATTACTCCCCCTATGCTATTGCTTCGATTAAATGCGCACTTTCTAAACGTCGACGTACGATGACACCAAGCCATGCCGCAAGTACTGCCTTCAATACTCCAACAACAATAAATGGAGCAGCTCCACCCATAAATGCTGCTGTCCATGTTAAATCGCCGACAATTTTTAACCAAGCTGTACCAAACGCCAATGTCACGACCATACCGATAATGTTGGCAATGATTGCTTGTACAATGGTAATGCCAAATTTATTTAAGTATAAACCCATCAATACAGCCGCAGCAAGGAAGCCAACAATATATCCTCCTGTCGGTCCTATAATGATACCATACCCCCCTGACATACCACTAAATACTGGAATACCTGCTGTGCCAAGTAAAATATAAACAAGTACAGATAGTGTACCAAGTCTTGTACCTAATATTGTAACAACTAAGCCTACAGCTAAAGTTTGACCTGTAATTGGAATCAGTGGTAGCGGAATCGTTACCTGTGCAAGAACTGCGATAATAGCCGCTCCGAACGCCGCTAACACATAATTGTAAGTATTACTCTTTTTCAAACGAAAATCCCCCTTTTGTTAACCTAAATTAAAAATAAGTTAACAAAAAGATAATGCAAATAAAAACAGTTGTCAATCGAATTTGACAAATTACTATAAAAAGAGACTTTTATATTTTTATTAGCTACCAAAGAGGCTCGTTACTTGGATCATCTTCTTGTAATTTTACTATATCAGGAAGTAATAAATAATGATAAATTACGCTACTTGCGATAAAAAACACGATACCGATAAAGAATTGATCAAATACTTGACCCATAAACACAATAAACGGTATAGGAATATTGAGTAGGCCAGATAATTGTACCGACTTTTTTGTACGGTATTGCTTTTTACTACAATGTGGACACTCTATCTGCCCATTTTTCCAATACAATTTTCGAACTTGCTTAGCTGACCAATTTTCTCCACATGCAACACATACCGCCAAGCCATACCCTTTTTTATGCAATATACGTTTAATAATCAATGCTATACTTACAGATATACAAATAAGGAGCAGCCCTTTTACCCAATCATGCTCTAATACCGTCCAAATGGTCCATCTCTCAGATTCTTGCTGTATGGCAGCTCCTTTCATAGGGGTTGTTTGTTGCTCTGATTTCTGTGTCATAAGGGCACTAAAGCCAATCGCTAGCAGTGTAAAAGTCGCTAGCACAATTCGATACTGATGTTGGCCACTGCTCTTGCTTTTACTTTTAGCTCTTGCTTTTTGTGCAATCCGTAGCTTTTTCTCCTCCGAAAGCTTTACATGTTGAAGCTCATGTAACACGTTTTCTTTAAATCGATTCATAGCGTAACACCTCCCAATCGTAGTCAGCGATGACTGTAGCTAGCTGCTTTCTTGCCCGTTGTAATCTTGTGCGCACAGTTGCCTCAGGACATTGAACAAGCTTAGCAATGTCTACTGTTGTCATTTCCTCAAAATAATAGAGAATCAACACCTCTCTGTATTGTACAGACAAAGTGAATAAAGCTTCTATTAGCTCCTGCTTGGACGATTTAGCGAGCATTTCTTTTTCTGGCGTGACTGTAGTTGAACGTCCTGAAATTTTCTCAAATAGCGACAGCCGTTTGCTTTTCCAGCTTCGTAAATAATCGTGACTGCGATTGACCGTCATTTTGACCAAATATGTACGTAATGATGATTCTTGGCGAAACTGTTGCTGCTTTTGATAAAAGGCAATAAACACATCTTGGACAATATCCTCTGCTGTTGCTTCATTCTTTACATATAAGTAGGCAACTTTCAGTAGATAATCCCCGTGCTCTGCAATAATTTCTTCAATTTCCATTGCTGCCTCACCTTCTTTCTAACCTACTGACGTAACCCAATTTATTTCCGATTCATTTTACATGAAAATTTTTTCAAAAAAGATAACAATTTTCTACTTGCAAGCTAGTCCTTAACACAAAAATCCGCTCCCTTTACACAAACAATACAATACACTACGTTTGCTCGTAATGTATTGTATTGTTCTATGTCCTACATAAAGGTCGCGGAAACTAACTTCATTTCATTTGTATGAATGCATTAAACATATTGAATAAATTACCTTTTTATTACTTTATTTACTATTTCCCACATTGCTATATTGGTTATAGAGCGTTAGTTGGTTACGTCCATTTCGTTTTGACGTATAAAGCGCACTATCAGCATAATGGATTAATTGCTCTACGTTCGTTATGTGAACATCTTCGTTGGTACTAACACCTATACTAAACTCCAATTGTACAACATCATTATCTACTGTTAAGACAAGGGAAGTTAAAGTATTGTATAAATTTTGAGCTATTATGGCGATGGATTCTTCTTCTCTTAAGTGGATGAGAACAATAAATTCATCACCGCCAAAGCGGGCCACAATAGATTTGTACGGCTGGAAAAATTGTTGCAATGTGGTGGCGGTCATTGTTAAGGCGTCATCGCCAAATAAATGACCATTGGAGTCATTTATGGATTTAAAATGATCTAAATCAATCATGAGTAAAGCTAATTTTTGATCATGTGATACACTTTCCACCATTGCTTTCGCATGTTCATCAAAATAGCGGCGATTATATATATTTGTAAGTGGATCGATGTAGGAAGTTCTTTCAAGATGTTTCTTTTGATCGTTATATTCCATTTCAAATAACACTTGCGTATAATTCTCTCTTTGCATCTCTAATAATATATTAATATATTCCTTTTGGACGGCACTTAATATAATCTTATTTCCCTGCTCTTCAATAAGCTTAACTAATGAATTGTAGATGGTTTGTAACAATGATAAATCATTATTTTGCAATGCATAATGCTTGGATTTTTGGTACATATCAATCGCTTCGCCGATATATCCTTGTTTTTCAAACAGTAATGCTTGAGCATTAAACACCTCTAATTGAGCCTTATTATAGGGAGGGTCCTTAATCGTCATAAGCAACTCTTGTATCAGAACATCTGCTTCTTCATATTCCTTCAGCCAAATATGCGCTGTAGCTAAATTGGTCTTAGAATGTATAATACTTTTATAGGGTTCATCATGTTTCATTTCACATTCATTGGCATAGAACAAACTCTTTAATGCAAGTCTCTTTGCCTTTGCATACTTACCGAGTTCAATTTCTAAACCACTCAAATTATTATAAATTTTACCTAAGCTTTCTATATGTTGTATACGCTTTGCAATTTCGAGACCTTTCATTAAAAGCTCTTCCGCCTTTTTTAAATGCCCGAATGTTCCCCAATAAATGGAGGCAAGAGAATAATATTGAATGATATCGATATCATCGCCATATAAAAAAGTCAGTTCACGGTATTTTTCTAGTAAATTAATGGATATTTGGAGATCCCCCACTTGAAAATAGCTAATACAGCTATAACGCAATAAATGCATTGCTTTATCGTACAGAGCTAGTGCATTGGCACTTTCAATAGCGGCACTGCTTAACTCGATATATTCTAAATAGCGATTTGCACTATATAATTCATCTAGCGTAATCCATAGTTCTTCAAATTCTTGTAAATCCATACCGCACCCTCCTTTTTCATACCCCACTTCCTTAATACTACATTTGCTTATAAAATATTACAATTCTTTATCCTTATTTATTTTCCAATTAATGAGCAAAAAGTGCCAGTCACTCAAATAATTTTGAATTTTCAATTTACAACAGCAGCACTTCTACGACATACTGTTGAACGTGACAGAAAGTTTTCACTGCATCGAAAATCTACATAACAAACAGTCAAATGAAAATAGACTGTAGACAAACGCGAATTTTTTCGAGTTTGTCTACAGTCTGATGGAACTTTATTGGAGACTTAAATTCATTCTTCAATTTTTAAGAGTGCTTTAAATTCGTTAGCCCTTTCTTGACTAAGTTGTATTTCACCATATTCCTGCACTTGTAGCCAAAGTGAATTGCCATATCCTTCCCAAATGTCCACTCGATTTTCATCTATAATAAAAGAATAATTTGGTGGTCTCTCAATGTTTTTTTCTTTTACTCTCCAAGTTATTTGTTGAAGAAATTGTTTCACTTCATCTTTATTTTCAGGGGTAAGCTTTTTTGTAACAGTAGGCTCTAATAATTCTATTTCATCTACTAAACCATATTGGTTTACCAATCCATCTTCTTCAACTGTACCCCCGCCCACTGACTGGACGGCAACATAATCTCCTTTTTGCAATGCCATATTACCGATAAGAGGATACCATGTAGCGTTATGGTATTTGTCTATAATTTGTTCCTGCGTCAAATCTGCAATATCCTCTGGAACAGCCCCTTCAACATGTAAAAAGGTATTACCTTGGACTGCAACAACGGTCCCAATGTGGTTTGTTCCTTGACGGATATTTGAATAATTTTCTAAGCCCAATTCCTCCTGAAAGGCCTTCGCCTGTTCTGAAAAATGTGCATTAAAGTAGTGAAGCGCATCCCGAGTAGCAATATCCTCTACAATCCAATTCGGAAATGTTGGATACTTTTCGGCGTATATTGTTATAAGTTTTTTCTCTGCTACCAACATTGGTAACATCGGCTCAATATACTTTGTAAAATAACCTTTTAATCCTTGTTTTTCAAAGAGCTTGGCATATTCAGGTGATTCCTGATACATTTGCAACTCTTCATAGCGACTTTTTCCTTCGAGCTCTCGTTCTTCTTTTGTACTTTCGATACCAAGAGACTCGGCAAAATAATAGGACGCAACACGCTTTTCATAGCGTTCATACGCCTCTTCTATATTAGATTCTCTATCTGGATTAAACGAAATAATTTTTAAAATATCTTCATAATAGGCGAGCTGGGTCTGATTAAATAGTGATGCCGTCTGTTTTTTATCACTATCTAAAAGCTGTATGACGAATCCTACTAAACATAGCGTCACAATAGCGGCTATTACTCTAAAGCGAATGGTCTTTTTAGGTTGTACTTCATGACGCTGTAAAACACGTTGTTTGACACGTTCTTTACTCGGTAACATATCCCCTGCTATTTTAATCAGTTCTTTTTTAACGTCATTCATGTAATAACACCTCCCATTGCTCCCCTAAATGTGGCTTTAATGCTTCACGTGCCCTTTTAAGTCTTGTTTTCACAGTATTTTCAGGAATTGCAAGCACTTGGGCAATATCAGCAATCTTCATTTCTTCATAATAATAAAGTAGTATCGGTTCTCTATATGCCAGCGGAAGATTTAGGATTGCGGCTCCAATTTGTGATTTTTCCTCCGCTTCAATTAGTGCATCTCGCTGTCTTTTGGCCTGTGTAAGAAATAGTTTTTCCTGTAAAACACATTTTTTATAATGCCAGCTTTTTAAATAATCTTTGCTTTTATTAATCGTCAGCTTCGATAAATAAGCGCGTAGCTGTCCTCGTTCCTCATAGGCATGCTCTGAAAATTTTATAAACACTTCTTGCACAATATCCTCTGCTACATGCCGATTTTTAACGTAAAAATAGGCGAGGCGAAGCAAATGCTCTGCATGATCATCGATAATTTTTTCAAGAATGCTGTCCACCTCCTCCTCTTACACTATAAACGATTACCAATAGATGGCCGTTTCAACTTATGTAAAAATTTTATATAAATACACAAAAAAAGAGAAAATCCACTTAATTTCTATAGTGGATTTTCTACTATTTAAATAAATCGTTTAACGAGTGTTTCGTATACCCCAACCATAAACAAGCCGCCGAAGACAGGGATTAGGGAACTAAAGCTAAAATAAAAGCCTTCAGCATCGTACTGTCCTAAAAATTGAAATGCAAGCCATGAGATATTATAGGTTTCTCCGACCCCATATAAAAAGCTAGTAGTAAATAAAAATAACGCAAAGCATTTAATAAAATTAGCCTTCTGCATACCGTTCACCTCACTGAACAATAGTCATTTCCTTCGCATATGTTAGTATTTCTTCTTTTGTCAAATCAGGGTTTTCAGTAAGAATGCTGTATTGGTAGCCATTTTCATTCCAACTAATAACGAAGCGATCTCCTAATTCCATATAAGTCCCTTCTTGACCTCGTACTTGTATATCTTCTTCATTCGCAAGACTACCACCAAACGTTTCATAATTACTCACAACTTTAAACACTGACACTGAAAATGCAGGTTGCTCCTCTTTTTCATATTCAAATGAAAATTCTGGACGTTCTTCTACTTTCATATCTAGTATCGTTGATAGAGTCACCCCATCTTTTTCAGGTAGTATTAAAAAATTACCAAGCTGTTTTTTCACCTCATCCATTGTCGCAGATGTCGTTTGATCTTGCGTATCAATTTGCTCGATTGTTGCACCTTCTGGTATATCATAAGCAAACAACGCATCATCTATTTTCTTATTCACTTCAAGCTTCGTGTACTGTTGTTGCGTTACAATACCAGCGTTCGTCGTAATGGTTTTTAACGTTAACCACGTTTTTTTATCAATCCACACTTCAATGTCGCCTAGTAGTGTATTCTTTTTTTGTGCTTTTGCCGTTATATGATAAGCATCTCTTCCAGCAATTTTTTCTTCACCCGCTATGGCAATGTCATGGGAATCCTTTACTAAGTTTAATAAGACTTGGGCATTATCTTTTGCCGATCTTCCCATTAACTCTTCTAATTCTCCATTTTCAAATGTCATAATGGACGCTTTGTTTTCTTTTTTACTAAAAGTAATAACTTGCTTACCATCATTAACTGCAATTACATAATCTTCATCGACTGACATTTCAATTCGGCGTTTACCATCCTTCATCCACTCCTTCACGGTAGCGCCCTCAGTTTCATCTATATCCATAGTATATTCACCATAATAGCTTTCTAGCTCTTTTGTTTCCTGTAAAGCCTGGTCGATTATCTCCTGTGGCGAATAAGATGCCTCTGAATTGCAGCCAACTAAACTAATCGTTAGGAATGCAATCATTCCGCCTACACATAATGTTCTTTTCCATTTCATTCCTTATCTGCTCCTTTGTATGGCGGTAACCAGCAGAGCACTGCTGTCCCAACACCTTGTTGTGATACCATATTTACGGTTCCACCATGTTTTTCAATAATTTGTTTTGCTATGCTAAGACCAAGCCCAGTTCCTCGTTGTCCTGTCTTTGTTCTGGCATGATCGGATTGATACATTGGTTCAAATAATTGATTGATTTCTTGTTCACATACACCTTCCCCACTATTTTGCACAACTAAATACATTCCTTTCGTTTGGGAAAGCGCTGCATTGACAAAGTCAAAGCCCCAATCAAGTTTACGATTACTAATAGCCGCTAAACCAATCGTAGTGCCAGATGTTCCAAAATGTGTCGCATTGCTCATTAAGTTATCGATCACACGTTGCATTTGTGAAGGATGAACAGCATATGCCCCCTCAACATCACATAATGTATGTAGCGAAAATCCTTTTCTTTGACAAAGTGGTTCATATTCTGAAATCGCCATATCAAAAAATTCCTGTCCTTCTACTTGAACAAGTGATACATCGTAGCTTGTAGATTGAAGCAATGTATACATTAGTAAATCTTCTAGCATGTCCTTCATATCCACTGCCTTCGTTAGTATAACAGCTTGATATTCCTCCTTTATGTGAGAAGAGAGTGAAGGGTTTTGTAAACTTTCAGCATATGCTTGTATCGAGGTTAAAGGTGTTTTTAAATCATGTGAAATACTGGCAATCATCAGCTCTTTTTGTTGCTGTTCTTCTTTTAAATGTGCACGTGCTGTTTCAATTTCACTTTGCATACTTATGAAAGTCTTTGCAAGTTCACCAATTTCATCTTTTCTTGCAGCAATAACAGATTCAACATGTTTTCCTTTACCAAACGCATGCATTTGTTCCATTAACTTTTGTAAAGGCCGATTCAATTTACGATTAAGCAATAAAATTACTGTCACATAAATTGCTAAAAATAGTGTTATCGTGCTAGCAATAACAAGCCACGAACGCCTCTCTACAGCTTGGACCCAGTCCTTCCTCACTAATTGAATTTCATAAAATCCAACTAAATCACCTTTTTGATAAATAGGTTCTTTGTACGTAAACGCATTGTATTTTTGCTGTAATTCAAATAAGTTTTTCATAATAAGTTCCCTTGAAACAAAACCAGAATGTAAAGGATTTGAAGAATAATAAACAAAACCAGATTTCGCATACAGCGTAATAGCAAGTTGATCGCTCGTAAGTGCTTTCACCTCTTGCAAATCGGCATTTTTTCTATATAACAATGGGTCGTTAAGAACTGATTTTACACGATTTAGTTCAGTCCATTTTTCCATATACTCTGCAAAGCTTTTATCATGGTAATATGCGTTTACCCACATATATAAGCCATATGCCCCGCCAATCGGTACAATCATAACGATAAAAAACATGGTTAGTAGCCAAGTTTTAATTTTCATAACCGTTCTCCAATAAAGCGATAGCCCTTGCCCCAAACTGTTTGAATATAATGTGGGCTTTTAACAGGATCCTGTAGTTTTTCCCGCAGTGCTTTAATATGTACTGTGACTGTATGTGTTTCATCTACACTGGCTTGCTGCCAAATATGCTGATATAGCTCTTCTTTGGAAAATGTTTGACCAGGGTTTTTCGCAAGTAGTTTTAAAAGAGCAAATTCTTTTTGTGTTAAGGTTAATTCTTTATTTTGCAGTGTCGTTATTTCTTTTTGCCAGTCAATTACTAAACCAAAATCAAATGTTGCTACGTGATCTGTCATTTCTATTTTCTTAAAGCGTTGCCATCGACGTAGATGAGAAGCAACACGTGCCTTTAATTCTGCTAAGCTAAATGGCTTTGCTAAGTAATCATCCGCTCCTTGTAACCCTTCAACCTTATCCGCTTCTTCTTTACGAGCGCTCATCATAAGGATTGGCACATCACTTTCCCAGCGAATATTTTGACATACGGTTAGGCCATCCATTTCAGGTAGCATCCAATCGACTAATACTAAATCAAATGATTGTGCTTGAAAATCTGCTAGACCTTCTAAACCAGTTGTCGCCCAAGTGACTTCATATCCTTCTTGTTCAAGCGTATCTTTTACAATGCGTCCTATTGCGGGATCATCTTCAATAAGTAATAGCTTTTCACTCATCTGTTTTCCTCCTGTATTAACATTACTACGGATTGTTGCATTTCCTTTGAACTTTATACTTTCTTTATAATTACCTTAGATGGACTTATCTGTATTAACAAGGGCAAATCAAAAACGAAATAAAAAAAGAATGCACATCAATTGTGCATTCCTTCAATCTATTTTAGAAAAATAAGCTTAAGATAAAGTAAATTGTGGCTGCCATGACAGCTGAGATTGGCATTGTAATAACCCAAGTCGTCACAATTTTACGCGCCATCCCCCATTTAACACCTTTGACACGATGTGCAGTACCTACACCCATAATGGAAGATGAAATAACGTGTGTTGTCGAAACAGGCAAATGGATTAGCGTCGCACCGAAAATAATGGAAGCTGATGCTAAGTCTGCTGCTACACCATTAACTGGGCGGATTTTCATAATCTTACCACCCACTGTTTTAATAATTTTGTAACCACCTACTGATGTCCCAAGACCCATCGCACATGCAGCTGCAAAACGTACCCAAAACGGAATATCGTCTCCTTGGTGTAAACCACCTGCAATTAATGCAAGTGTAATAATCCCCATCGCCTTTTGCGCATCGTTTGTACCATGTGTAAATGATTGTAATGCCGCTGTACCGATTTGCACTGTACGGAATCCTTTATTCGTACGATATAAATTCATATCTTTAAAGACTACTTTAAATATTGACATCATTAAAAAACCAGCAGCAAACGCAAGTAATGGTGAGAAAATAAGCGCTTGAAGTATTTTAATGAAACCTGCGTAATTTAGAATATCAAAGCCTGCTGCTGCAATTGCTGCCCCAGCTACAGAACCTATTAATGTATGAGAGGAACTTGATGGTATTCCGAAATACCACGTTAACAAGTTCCATGTAATCGCTGAAAGTAATGCTGCTAAAATAACAACTGAACCTGTAATATCACCGTCATAAGTATTTAAGGTGAAAGGGTCAACAATATCCTTCGTTAGCGCCTTTGCAACACCCACAAACGTAATAGCACCGATAAAGTTCATTACTGCAGCCATATAAACGGCCGTGCGGGGCTTTAATGCACGTGTTGATACAGATGTTGCAATCGCATTAGCTGTATCATGGAAGCCGTTAATGAAATCGAATATAAGTGCGAACATAACGACTAATATTGTTATCAGTAATATCGTATCCATTATTTAGTACACTCCATCTTACGCATTTCGCATAATTATTGTTTCAATTGTATTTGCTACTGTTTGGCAGCAATCTGCAATATCTTCGAATTGTTCATAAATATCTTTGAATACGATAAGACGCATTGGATCTTTTTCTTGAATAAATAATTGCTTCATAGAAGAACGGAAAATCTCATCACATTCACGTTCATAATCTTTAATTTGAATTGCATGTTTACGCATTTCAACAAGCTTTTTATTATTTAACAGTTCCATTGCTTGTACCATTTCATCTGTACTTTTCGCAATATAAGTAAGGAATTGGCGCATTGGCTCTGTTACTTCTGTTAAGTTATACATATTAAAATGAGCAATACAACCTTCCATCCCATCGATTACGTCATCTAATTTATTTGCTAATGCTAAAATATCTTCACGTTCAATCGGTGTCATAAAAGATTTATTAAGCATGACGATAAGCTCATGAATTAATTTGTCACCGCTTGTTTCATATTGTTTCATTGTATCGGCAATTTCTTTCAATGCATCAATATTATCTTGAATACGCGCATTATGTGCGTAGTAAATGCCTTCTTTCACATTTTGAGAGATTTTTAATAATGCCTGGAAAAATGGATCTTGCTTGCTTGAGTTGAACATTATGTTCCTCCTGTTGATTAAATATTGTCGATTGCTGCAACCATCATAACAAAACCTTTACATAATTCTACATAACTTTAAAGATAAATAAATTGAATTTACAATAATGTAATATAAAAATCGCCACATTTACTTCCAATAGGCTTTAACAAGTTACAAACGTTGGAAATCTTCTAACAAAAACGTGTTTTTTGCTGTGAAATGTAACGTTTTTTCTTTCATTTTTATAAAAATACTTGAAAAAACTTTTTTCTTTTTATTTTTAAATGTAAAGGAATTGTAAAGGTTCTTTTCACAAAAACTACAAACCCCATTGTTATTTTTAGCCATTCACAGTACGCTTACAAGATAGCAATGATATCATAAGGATGTGTACTACTTTATATGGATATTAATTTACTCTCACTCGGAACATTATTAGTTTTTGGCTTTATCGCATCCTTTTTGAATGCAATTGTCGGTGGTGGCGGATTGATTTCTCTGCCAGCATTAATGGCAGTTGGCTTACCTCCAAGCACAGCAATAGCAACAAACAAACTGGCGAATACCATTAGTAATGGAACAAGCATGCTAACATTTTTACGAGCAGGTAAAGTCGACTTTAAAAAAATAGGTAAAATCTTACCCTTTATTTTTGTTGGCTCACTAATTGGCGCATACACCGTACACCTCGTGTCTCCGTCCATTTTAAAGCCACTTATGCTTGTTATGCTCGTACTTGTAGCTACTTATACAATTTTTAAAAAAGATTGGGGACAACAACCTCATCAACGCATTTTAAGTATTGGGAAAAAACTTGGGTTCCTTTGTGCTTTTGCTGCAATCGGTTTTTACGACGGATTTTTCGGTCCAGGAACAGGTTCTTTTTTCATCTTTATCTTATTAATGATGGGTAATGACTTCTTACAAGCTGCAGGTAATGCAAAAGCATTTAATTTCACTTCAAATTTAGCAGCTCTTGCAATGTTTTTAGTATTAGGACAAGTTAATTTTCTGTACGGTTTACCAATGGGCTTCGTGATGATTTTCGGCGCCATTTTAGGTTCTAAATTTGCGTTAACTCGAGGTACGAAATAAATGCGAATTATTTTTATTATTATGACCTGTATCTTAATTGTGAAAAATGCATGGGATTATATTGGCGCACATTAATTAAGCAGGCAGCAATAATTATTGCCGCCTGCTTTTTATTTGAATTTTCAATCAATTGACATTAATCGCTAGCGTGCTATAATACTTTTGGGCTTCACCGCATTGAAGCGAAAAAGTATTTTGTAGGAGGATTCATATGTTTCGAATTGAAGCAAAAAGTAACCCTCGATTTTTTGAGGCTTGCTTCATTACACTTTTAATTATTGCTACAATGGCAATTAGTATTGGCTATTTAAAGGCAACACCGCATATTCCGATTGTTTTAGTTATTTCGATTTTAATTGCCTATGGTCTTCTAAAAAAAGTTCCGTTTCGTGAGCTTGAGTCTGGGATGATTGCAGGCGCTAGCGCTGGTTTAGGTGCAGTCTTTATTTTCTTCTTTATCGGTATTTTAATTTCCAGTTGGATTATGGGTGGTACGATTCCAACACTCATTTACTACGGCTTTTTAACTGTATCACCTAGCTTTTTCTTTGCAATCGTTTTTCTAATTTGTAGCATAGTCGGTATTTCAGTTGGTAGTTCACTAACAACCGTTGCAACAGTTGGGGTAGCATTTATGGGAATTGCGGGTGCGATGGATATTTCATTAGCAATAACAGCTGGTGCAATCGTTTCAGGCGCCTTTTTCGGAGATAAAATGTCACCACTATCCGATACTACTAATCTAGCATCTGGTACGGTAGGCGTAGACCTTTTTGAGCATATAAAAAATATGGGTTGGACGACAATTCCCGCCTTCATTATTTCATTTGTTCTGTATGCCTTGTTATCACCATCTAGCGCCAATACTTCTTTTGAAACGGTTGAACAATTTAAAGTAGGGTTACTTTCTACAGGTCTAATTCATTGGTATACATTACTACCAATCGTTGTGCTTATCATTATGACATTATATAAAGCTCCTGCACTTATTACACTTGCAGTTGTCTCTATCGTTGGTGTTGGGCTTGCTTACATTCAAGAACCACTTGCATTATCTCATGTATTCGAAATGCTTTTTAATGGTTATGTTTCTGATACGGGGAATGAGGAAGTAGATGCACTGCTGACACGTGGCGGTATGAATAGTATGCTATTTACCATTGCGCTAGTTTTACTTGCGTTATCAATGGGTGGTCTTTTATTTACACTCGGTATTATTCAAAGTATTTTAGCAAAAGTTGAAAGTTTATTTACAAGTGCTGGCTCAGTAATTACGGGTGCAGCTCTTACTGGGATTGGCGTCAATACATTAATCGGTGAGCAGTACTTATCCATTTTACTAACAGGTGAAGCTTTTAAAGCTCAGTTCGCAAAGGTCGGACTTGCGCCAAAAAATCTATCACGAGTAATGGAGGATGCTGGTACTGTTGTCAATCCACTTGTGCCTTGGAGTGTATGTGGTATTTTTATCGCTAGTGTACTAGATATCTCCACGACAACTTATCTTCCATTCACCTTCTTCTGTTTACTTGGTCCAATTTTAACGATACTCTTCGGCTGGAGTGGCAAAACGTTAACAAAGCTTGAAAAATTAGATTAGCATTAATAAATCTGCTAGCATTCTACATTATTACTCGTAGATTACTAGCAGATTTTTTTCTATTACATCATTCCAAATTGGAATCAAAACATCCACTTTTTCGCATTTCTGATTTATAAAACGCTTTGATATGCTAAAAACAAAGGAGATGAATTAACGATGACAACAAAATGGAATGCAAACCTATACGATCAAAAGCATGACTTTGTCTCAAAATTCGGGGAAAATTTAGTGGACTTACTTGCACCACAAAAACATGAACATATTTTAGATGTTGGCTGTGGAACTGGAGATTTAGCAAATGAAATTGCACTTGCTGGGGCTGTCGTTTTAGGCATTGATGCTTCAAATGACATGATTAACAGTGCTCAGCAAAAATTCCCGACGCTTACGTTTGATACACAGGATGCAGCGACGATGGACTATTCACATCAGTTTGACGCAGTATTTTCAAATGCTGCACTACATTGGATGAAACAACAGGAAAAAGTTATCGACAATATTTACCGAGCCCTGAAACAACACGGACGTTTTGTTGCTGAAATGGGTGGTCAAGGGAATATCGCTTCAATCGTCGGGGCACTTAGACAAAGTATGGAAGAACTTCAGCTTCCATATGAGGAGCAATATTTCCCATGGTATTTTCCTGCGGCCGAGGAATATCAATCAATGCTAGAAAATGTCGGCTTTACTGTTCAAATGATTACTTTATATGAACGACCGACCCCACTTCAAGGTGACGATGGCTTACGCAATTGGTTAGTCATGTTTAGCAATAATATCCTTCAGCAATTAAATGACGATGAAAAGGAGCTAGTTTACGCTAAATGTGAAGAATTATTACAGCCAACATATTATCAAGACAAACAATGGATTGCCGATTATTGGCGATTACGTTTTGTTGCGACGAAATGCTAAAAATACACGGGGCGGTGACGCAGCTTAAGACGTAACAGACTACTGTAAACCTAGTTAAATCGCCAGCAGAGTCCCGTGAATCTCCACAAAGACATGAGATTTCGCCATAAACCTATGGAAAGCAACCGTCGTAGAAGCAAAAAAGTGTTAGATTGACTGTAATCAATCTACCACTTTTGCTCATTGTCTCCGCCTCGTATTATGAACGAGGCCATAACATTACCATGACCCCTACTATACAAATGCCAGCACCAATTAAATCTAACATATCTGGCTTTTGCTTATCTATTCCCCAGCCCCACAATACGGAAAGCACAATAAAGACGCCTCCATATGCTGCATAGACTCTACCGAAAGTTGGGAATGATTGAAAGGTTGCAACGACGCCATATAATGCTAATGCAATCCCACCAAAAATGCCCCAATAAAATGGTTTACCTTCCCTTAACCAAAGCCAAATTAAATAGCCCCCTCCAATTTCGCCAATGCCTGCTACGATAAATAATATAATTGCGTAAATCATGTTTTCTCACTTTCTTCTAATATTATTTGAGATACCGCTATGTAAAAATTCTACTATGTTTCATGCAAGAAAGAACCCCATTGGGTACAAGGAGATGCCTGCTTCAACATCACCTCATGAAGCGCCCCAATATGTAATCGTGTCCGTTACACCAATAATGATTAAAATAATACCTGCTACGATTTGTATTACCCTTCCCATTTTCATACTTGTTTTCATAATAAAACGTTTTGTATCAAACAAATGGATAAGTGTCAGCATTAAGGTTAATGGCAATGAAGTCGCAACGCCGAAAATCGCAGGCAAAATAAAGCCGTATGAAGTTGTAACAACTGTCGGCATGAGCCAAACGAAAAAGAGCACAAACATCGTTGGACAAAAGGCAATGGCAAAACAAGCCCCCATTATAAATGAACCAAGCTTTCCTTCTTTCAATACAAGTGGGATACGTGTTGCCATTTGATTTAGCCATTTTAATTTTAAAATACCAATTAGGACAAGGCCAGTCAACAACATAATTGGCCCGATCACCTTTCGAAAAATTGGAAAATAGCTAGTCATTGACGTTTCAAATGATTGACCAAATAGCCACGCAAATAATCCGATTAAACTAAACACAACAACCTTACCGATGATAAAAAATATTACTTCCCCAAAATTATTTTTCATTTGAATCGTGCGATTACCATAGAAAGTAATAGCACTCATATTGCCAGTTAATTGACAAGGTGCAAGTGCGCCTACTAACCCTAAAAGTAACGCTATTATGAGTGGAGAATGTTCATAGGAGTTTAAAAATAAAGTAATTGGTCCACTTACGATACGACTAATTTCAGACATCAAACTATACATGCTACTATCACCTTCAATCCTCGTAATGACCTGCACAACGGTCAGTCATCACCTTTTATTATAGATGTCATAACAAACAGCCAAAAATGCTTCTATATCTACAGTAACGTATTTAGCTAAAAAATAAGTGTTTGACACAATATGTGAAAACTCTTTTATCGAATAACTATGAAGCAATTGCCCATGATAGGCAGCTTCGATAACACTTTTCGGTAAAAAGGCTATACCTAAGCCTTGCTTCACAAAGTTTTTTATGACTTCGGTTTGATTAAGCTGCATGCTTTTATAGCTTGGCAATTGCTGAAGTACTTGCTGTACCTCCTGCCAATATGGTGCATATTCATGAGTTAAAATCGTTTCTTGCTGTAGAAGCGTCATTGGATCAGTAAATTTTTTTCCTATCGGTACGATTAGTTGGAGTGGCTCTTGAGCAAGCATTTCCATATGGATAGCACGTGTGGATGTTAATTTCGATATACCTATATCGACAGCTCCAGCATACACCGCTTCTCCAATTTCATTGGATTTTAACAGTTCTATTGAAAGCTGAATGCTAGGTTTTTGTTGTTGAAAATGATTAATAATAGCGGGTAATGTTGAATTCGCAATTTGCGGTGCTACGCCAATTGTTAAATGTGAAGTAAAACCGCTTTTCAAAGACTGTGTACTATGTAATGCTTCATCAATGGTTGCTACCACTTTTTCAGCATGCCTTAAAAAGTGTGCCCCAATGTAATTTAGTTTTACCTGTTTTGTTTGCCGTTCAAAAAGCGATGATTGCAATTCCTTTTCTAGATGCTGAATATGTTTCGATACTGTAGATTGGGTAATAAAGCGTATTTCTGCCGTCTCACGAAAATTTTCAGTTTTCGCTGCTACGATAAACGTACGTAACCATTCTGTTTCCATAGACAATGCCTCTTCTAGTTTTTGATTTATTATAACGAAATTGTATTGTAACTTGAAGGATAAAGGGGAGACCATATGTCAAATAAGGCACTCCCCTTCTAAATACGAATATTAAGTCATTTTAAAAATTGCTTCAATGCATCTATTTGTTGCATTGCTTGCTCGTAGCCCATGTCGTAATTTTTACGCATTTGCACTGTATCTTTCTCAAAACTATTGAGCGCTTGTGTTGGGCGGAATATAAATGCTTTTCCTTGTGCCTCCAACTGCTCACAATATTCAAGTGAAGCGTTATAATGGTCTGCACGTTTTTGCATGCTTTTCACCAAATTAGGATAACGTTTCGCTAATAGTTTCATAGCCCACTTGCTTTGACGATCCATTTGTTTTCGATAGCCTTTAGGCCGAGTTAACACAAGTACATGTTTTTTAAAACCGTTTTCGACACCATGCATTATCGGAATAGGCTCTGCTAAACCACCATCGTAATATGGCGTATTATTTAGTTTGATTTCTGGAAAAAGGATAGGTATAGCACATGTTGCACGCAACATCATACATTGTCGATCCATTTCTTTTGCATCCATATACTCAACTTGCCCTGTTGCTGCATTCGTTACACCAAACAGTAATTTCCCATCATATCGCTTGTACGTATCCCAATCAAAAATATCTAACTCATTCGGAATCACATTATAGGCAAAGTCTAAGCCAAATAAGCTCTTTTCCTTCAGGAAATTTTTCAAGCCCATATAACGCTTATCGTGACGGTAATCCATTAATACACGTAAAGAACGTTCCTTTTGCTGTGACACATAGGAGCAAGCATTGATAGCACCTGCTGAAATACCTACAACATAGGGCATCATAATATCATGCTCTAAAAAAGCATCGAGTACACCAGATGTAAACAATGTACGAAACGTTCCACCTTCCAATATTAAACTTGAATCCTCCACATTCACTTGTAGCATGCAATCACTCTTTCACTCTATTGTTCCTTTTAGTTTACCGCAATAAGCGTAGACTTTCTTATTTATTTTCAAGTATTATTTCGCGGCCTTGCCATTCTTATTCTAGAGGTTCTGCTAAGTTTATCTGCGATTCCCTCAGGTTTACCCGCGATTACTGCATTCAACGACTACAAAAAAAGACTATAGACAATCTCGTACTTTTCGAGTTTGTCTATAGTCTGCGAAGAGCCTATTAAAAGGAACTTCCTTCTTTACGCCATTTTGCCGACAACTTTTACTTTTAATCTCGTGGCGTTTTCTGGATGATAAGCAAGTGGCGTTTCTTCCACTTCTACTAATTCAATCGTCTCTGGAAGTGCTCCAGCTAAAACCGCTTGCTTCACTGCTTTATTTTGTGCGTCTTTCAATGACTCTTCACGTGGCTCTTTTGCATAAATGTAAATCTGTTCATATTGCCCGCTAATTTGAGCAATGGATGCGCCAATTGCATTGGCAACACTCCCATGTTCATTTTTAATAACGCTAGCGACCCCACGTAATGATTCAGGTACAATAATACTGCCCCCACCGACTAAAACGAGTTGCACATCCTCTGATGAAGTTTTCATTTTATCAATAGCCTGCTCAAGTAACGACGCCATTTCTTTTTGTACATCTTTGGCAAATGCTTCATCAAGATGAGCTACTAAACTACGATCTCCTATATTTGCAAGACCTAAACGCACAGCAATATCTGTTGTTGTAAGCGTGTCGCCTCCAAAGACAAGTGCTTCTTGGCTAATTTTATAGCCTACACTATCAGGGCCAACCGTAATCTTGCCATCATTAACACGAACGATACTACCTCCGCCTAGTCCAACCGAAATAATATCGGGCATTCTAAAGTTTGTGCGGATATCCCCTACTTCTACAGCGACAGACGATTCTCTTGGAAAACCATCCTGTAGGACACCAATATCAGAAGTTGTTCCACCAACATCCAACACCATCGTATCTTTAATTTGTGATAAATACGATGCACCGCGAATACTGTTCGTCGGTCCACAAGCAATTGTTAGTATAGGGAATTGTTTTGCATAATCAATCGACATTAACGTTCCATCATTTTGACATAAATATACTTCCGCATTAAATATACCCTCTGTTTGCAATGCATGAACGAAGCCTTGTGTTGTTGTTTCAATTACTTTGCAAAGAGCTGCGTTTAGGATTGTTGCATTTTCACGTTCAATTAATCCCACTGAACCTATTAAGGAAGAACAAGAAATAGGAAACTCGTCGCCATACACTTGTTGAATAATATTACGAACCTTCAATTCTTGATCATTTTTAATAGAAGAAAAGACCCCAACGATAGCGATAGACTCTACTTCTTGTCGCCAGCCCTCTAATAGCGATCGTATTTCATTTTCGTCAAGCTGACTTAATACTTGCCCGTCATATTCATAGCCACCATGTACTAAAGCATAATTCCCTGATAGGTTGTCCACCATATCTTGCGGCCAAGCAGTATATGGCAATACTGATGCTGTTGCTGGATAGCCAAGACGAATAACACCTACTTTTGCTAGTTTTTTACGCTCTACAATTGCATTCGTACATTGTGTTGTGCCTAGCATGGCATGGCTAATTTGCGTTTTATCAATGGCTAAGTCTTGCAATAAATTTCGTAAAGACGTTTCAATCCCCGTTTTAATATCTAAGCTAGTTGGTGATTTCACACTATGAATTAGCTTATTATTGTTATCTAAAAGGATAGCATCTGTATTTGTTCCACCTACATCAATTCCGATTTTATACATGTTCAGCTGCCCCCTTTTTGACGATTTCCTCGATTGGCTCATAATCATAATCATAGCCAAAGTATTTTGGACCTGCTGTTTCGATCCCTTTTGCCGTGCGCCATTTTTCATGAGCAGGCAGGCCAATAACACGTACACGTTTGCCATATTTCAAACTTTCTGTTGTGACAGGTAATAATGTTTCGTAATCTACTAAACAAATTAAATCTGGCGTCATCGCAACAACTTGCTCATTTTTTTCTGCTAGCAGGTTTTCATTTTGGAAATGGACTTTCATCTGTTCATCTTTATTGACATCAATGCCTTCAAGATTCATCTTCCCAAGATTAAAGCCGCCCTTCGTTTCACGAATAACATCTACAATTTTACCTTGGAATAATTCGAAGCCTGAAACAAGGTTCAGCAATTCTTGTAACTTGTCATTTACTTCTTTATTTTTTGACGCTATGATTTCTCCAATTTTTTCCGAAAGTGTAATAATATGATGTACACCACTGTTCTTCATTTGTGCACCAGTTGTAGGATACAAGCTCACTAAAGCACTGGCGCCCATTTCTACTGTCGCCGTACGAGCTAGTCGTTCTGTCCATTTATTATCAATCGTTTCAAAAATACCAATATTGCCTTTTTCATCAGTAATCGCCATCGGTGTTGCTGATATCCCATCTAAATGGAATGTCACCATCTGCAATTCTGGGAAGGCACGTCCCATGCCATCACAATCAATAAGTGGTAAGCCAAGCTGGGCAGCTACTACAATCGGAATCATTGAGTTCACGCCACCAGCTTCCATTGGATACGTACCTGCAATTTTCTCTTTCCCTAAATATTGAGCAAGCTTTTGGAAAACTTTCACGAATTCATCGCCACGCGGAAACTTCTCAACTAAAACAGAAGGCGCCCCCATCATTGCAGCAGGAATAAAAAAGTCTTCATCTGCTATTTCATCAACTGAATACAATTTGACAGGCCCATTTTTTTCAATTGCAGAAAGTGCCATAAGCTTCCCGATGTAAGGATCTCCGCCTCCTCCAGTACCTAAAAATGCTGCGCCAATTGCAATATTTTCAATTGCCTCTTTATCTAAATATCTCATCTATTTTCCTCCAATAGTATCGATTTTTGTACAGTTACCCGATGCCCTATATAATAAATAACAAACGAAATGACAATCCCGATTAAAGGCTGGTTAGGTATTTGAGGCAACTCAGGGAATAACGATAAAACAACTGGCGCACTGGCAATAATTGCGCCTGCTAACCATGAAAATACACCTAAACGATTGACCCCTTCTACCTCATGCCAACTATTTTTATTACCTTTATTCATAAACCAGTATGAAGCAATCATTACGCCCGCTACTGGTGGTATCATCGCCGATAATATTGACATAATTGGTGTAAAGTAATTAAGTATCCCGACTACAGCCAGTAGTGTTCCAACTGTTCCAGCAATTCCGATTGCCACTTTTTCTTTTTCCTTTGAGACATTAAAGACATTAATTAGAGCAATTCCTCCTGAAATGGCATTGACCAAATTCGTTTTCCATGTTGCTAAAATTAACGCCACACCGCCAATAAATGGTGTTGCAATATTTAAAAAGACGGCCGTAATATCACTTGTTTGATAAGCAATTGTTAATACAGCCCCTACACCAATCATTAAAATGCCTGCAGGGATAATGCCGAATGTTGCTGCTTTAAAAACATCAGCTCGTTTTTTGGAAAATTGCGAATAATCACCTGCTATAACGGCTCCTAAAGCAAATGAACCAATCGTTACAGCTAAGCCATCCATAAAGCTCATCGTTTGTGTCGGTTTGTAATCCAAAATGATTTGCAGATGGTCTCCACTCAATGTTTGTACTAAACCAACTATACAAATGACAACTAATAAAGGTACGGCAATATAACTTAATACACGTAGTACTTTCATTCCATAAATTGCTGAAATCACCATTACCAACCCACTAAGGAAAGAAGCGAATGGCGTTGGTATATTCACATTAAAATGCGCTAATAAATTCGCTAACGCTACCCCACACACATTGGCTTGAATACCAAACCAGCCTAAGCAGGCGATAGCTAATATAATCGACAAAATCGTGCGAGATCCCGTTTTACCAAACACATGCCCTGCGACATGAACGGTTGGTTTTCCTAAATCACTGCTTTGCATACCTTGCAACACCATAATAATGACAACAATCGTATAGCCCACTAGTGCTACGGTAAGTGCCATCGGTAAAGTCATACTTGATATAAGCGTATTCCCTACTAGTAAACTCGGTATACAAATCATCGCACCAGCCCAAATAATACCCAAACTATACCAGGACTGTTCATTGCCTTCGTTTCTCATAATACTCCCTCCTTATACTTCCTTGTTTAATTGAATGAATCTAATTATAAGAGAGATGGTAATGGTTCGTCTTTTTCATAAATAAAAAAAATAATCTGAAATTTTGTCAATTCGAACAAAATTCCAGATTATTTTAATTATTTATTAAACGATAGAGCATACATGCCATATAAACATCGTAAAATTCCGAGTAAATCGTGACATCATTGCCAATTAATTCACTTATTTTTTTGATGCGATATTTGACTGTATTTTTATGGATAAATAAAATTTTACTACAATCATCAAAGCTTCCATTGGCATCTAATAAAAACGTCATCAATGTTTTTAACGACTCTTCATCATTTAATATTGGTTCAATGACTGACAAGTATTCTTCAATCATCTCTTCCCCTTGTTTACTTAAATCGATTGCCCGCTTCATGGATCTTATTTCAGCAGCCGTATACAATTTGCGCAATGGAAAAATGGCATGGACCTTGTTGCCGACTTGATTTACTAACTGATACATTTGTCTAACTGCTTTCGTATTTCTCATTTTCGGAGAATATACAACTTCATCTATTTGCGCATCGAAATTTGTCGTTTGAATAAAGTCGATAGCCATTTCAAATTCATTATATTTATATAAACAATTACCTAAGAGAACAATAATGCAATGATCAATACATTGAATTACTCTTGTTTTATAATATTTTGAAAGCTGTTCATCCAATTCATCTCGAATACTTTTTTCTTTCGTTAAATCATTAATCATTACTAACCACATCATCTGAACAGCAGAGACATCTATATGAAGCACATTGGCCAATCGTCGCATTTTATCGCTTTCATCATTAATAATCGCTTTGACTAACGCATACTCACTAACATCATCATGTTTGTCTCCCCATAGATTAATTGCTACTTGTACCACTTCACTAATTTTTTCAATCGTTTTTGCAGGTAATTTCGAATTCTCTTTAATAAGGAACAAATACAGAAGTTCGCCATTTTTTTGGTGAACACGTTTATATTCAATGACACAAGATATATCTTTATTTAAAAGGTCTAGCTCCCCCTTGTCTTGATTAACAAGACTTTGAGAAAATTCTTCAATTACTTTCGATACATCTAAAGACGAATTTCTTGGCCACATCACTTGGTTAACAATATTAAAATTCGTATTGGTCAGGACGATATTCGCTTTAAGACGATCAGATAACATTTTTAGTGTAATTTCAACGCTTCGTAAATGCTCTGGTAGTAAAGACACCTTTTCTAATGTTTCTTTAACGAAATGATCATTGACTGCCTGATTACTAATGATTGTTTCCATCACTTCAAAAATGACCTCATTATACCTTAATGAATAATCATTTTTGGGCATACAAATAATAATAAAATCTTGTGAATCTGCTAATTGTAGTACTTCCTTTGGGATTTCAGGTAAAACGATACCGACATAATATAATATTAAACCTAATTCTCCTAGGTCATGTAAATATTGAATGGTATCACATTGTTTTTCCACACTATCTCGAATGGAAAAAAAAGAGCTAATGACTAGTTCTTCCGCATACCACTCTTCTTGCACTGTTTGGACAATCTTCGAACAAAAATCTCCATCTGAAACTTCTAAAACAGATAAAGAGGAAACCGTTCGATTTAGATTATTTCGACCAGTTAATACTTCTGCTCCTCTAAATGATGGTAATTGCAGTAAATCGTTTACTGTTACTCCCATATTCCTTCACCACTACTTTGTTAAAAATTTACACTCTATGAATCAATACAGGCATCACAAAAGTCGATACCTTATGAAAAAGAGTATCACATTCGACACAATGTTTCAAAAATAGACATTTTTCAAGAAGTTCACACAATTATTACACTATGTCACCATTTAAAAGTAGACGTCTTCCAATCGAAAAAATATCCATTAAAAGTTATTTAATGGTAGAATCATAAGTAAATTCAGAAAATAAGTGAGGAAAATGTCTATGTCAGAGGGAATAAAAATCCGTAATTCCATTGGTCATGATTTACGTAAAAGCATGCAAGCAGACTGTCAAAACTGTTTTGGCTTATGCTGTACCGCACTCAATATTGTAGCCTCTAGCGATTTTGCTATTCAAAAACAAGCTGGTTTACCATGTCCAAATCTGCAATCTAACTTTACCTGTCAAATTCATAGTGAGCTTAGAAACAAAGGTTTTAAAGGATGCACTGTATATGATTGTTTAGGAGCAGGGCAATGGGTTTCACAATCGACATTTCATGGTCAAGATTGGCGACGTACCCCTGAAATCGCGGATAACATGTTTCGTGTATTCCCTATTATGGAACAAGTCTATGAAATGATTGCCTATATAACAGAGGCAATGTCTTATGAAATCTCTCAGCTTCTAACCGATAAACTAAATGAGCAGTTACAGACGCTGCAACATTTATCCAAATTAGATGTAGAAGCATTATTATCTATCAATATCTCTCTTATTCGAATACCTATAAATGACTTACTGTTAGAGACAAGTGAACATATTCGTAATAAGCTTGTAATTACCACGTTAGGTAAAAAACATGGACGCAAGACTAGTCACCGTGGGGTTAATTGGATAGGTAAAAATTTAGAGGGGAAAGATTTAAGAGCAACGGATTTTCGTGGTGCCTATTTAATAGCTGCAAACATGCAAAATGCAGATTTAAGAGGAGTCGATTTTATCGGTGCAGATTTACGAGATGCCAATATAAGTGGTGCAAATCTTTCTACTGCGATGTTTTTAACGCAAATGCAAATCAATTCTACCGTAGGTAATTGCGAAACAAAACTACCTTATTATTTAAGGATACCGACACATTGGCACAATAAAAAATAAAGGACAGACTAGAAGAATCTACTTCAATCTGTCCCTTTTCGTTACTTCGCTTGCTTCTTTTTATAAAAAATCGTCGCTATTACTAGCACAAGCAAAATGGCTTGCCCTATGATTGTTTCAATGGTTGGGTAGAAGCCAATAAAGCTAATAACTGGCAGACCGTCAACGATTGTCGTTGATACACTATCTCTAAGTTGCAATGTATGCAAGCTAACACCGATAATTTTAAATGCCAACACATAAATTAGCACTGTCGCCACGGCAAAAAGCTTATGAATGGCAATTTTACCACTTGCTTTAAATAAGATAATTGCTATGATGGCTAAAATGACAAGTGCCAAAATAATACCGAGTATAAATTGCGAAGTCGGCATTTTCGGTGCAATTCCAGCGTAGAAAACAAGCGTTTCTGCCCCTTCACGGAACACCGATAAAAAGCTGACAGATGCCATCGCAAATACAGATCCACTTGAAATGGCGTTGCCCATTTGTTTAGATATATAACGGTTCCAGCTTGCGACACTTGATTTACTATGAAGCCAAATACCGACACCTATCATCATCGCAGCAGCAACAAGACCTACATAACCTTCCATCACTTCTCGGTTCGCATCGACCGTTGCTGAATTGAAAATCGTAGACATTAGAACGGCTGCTACTGCTGAAATTAATATCCCAGCTAATGCTCCTACATAAATCCATTTACGTAACGATTTTTGCCCAGATTTATTTAAAAATGACACTAATGCCAAAATAATTAGTAATGCCTCTAAGCCCTCACGCAGTAAAATTAATGCAGAATCCCAAATGGTATAATCTGAATTCCCTTGAATTAATTCAATTTCAGTACGGAATTGATCAAGCTTACTTTTAATGCCTTTGACATCAACCTTGGACTTTAATAGGTCGCTTACTAGAATCGGCATATCGCTTTCAATCTTTGTATAAAGACTGCCATTGCGAGTTGAAATTTCTATTTCCACACTTGGCCAAATTGTAATAAATTCACGTATTTTATCGGATGCAGCTTTGTAGTTTCCTTCATCAATTAGATCATTGGCTTCATCAATATATGCAATTAAAGAAGCTAAAGAATAGTCACCCTCTACAACTTCTGCTGTATCCTTACCTGCTACAAAATTTTCGATTGTTTTTTTTAATTCTGTATATTGTGATTGCATCAAAGCCACATCAGGCTCTTCTGAAGAAATTGTTATACGTAAAAAGGCCATTTGCGTTTCAATTTGACCGTACATCGCAATACTTTGTTCACGAACTGGTCTTTCATTTTTATTCCATTTAATATTAAACTCTTTGTACGCAGCGTCAATCGTGGGAATATCACCAGTTGCCAGTGCTTGTTCAAACGTAGCCATAATTGGTTTCATTTTTGTCCCAAAGTCAGCACGTTGCTCTGATTCATCAACTGGATTTTCAAGCTTTTCTAGCGCACGTAAAGCATTTGAAAGTGCAGACAATGCCGTTAAACGCTCTTCTTTCGAAGAAGCTTTTACAGCTTGCTCTAGTACTTTATCGACCTCTCTTTTCGCTTCAGTCTGTTCCGATGCAACGGAAGACCAATCTGTTGCGAATTGTTCAAGTGCCCGCTGTGCTTCTGCATCCTTGTCTTGCTTTGTATTCATTAGCGCGTCACTAATTGAAATGTATAAGTGACTATAAGATTCAGCTGCCTGTACAGGGACCGTAAGTACCATTAATAAACATACGATCATACTACAGCGCATTAAAAAGTGCTTCACCTAAGTAACTCCCCTTTTGTACTCCAGGGAAGCAAGCAAACACTGCACTGCCTCGATGGGTAATGTATTCATTCATTTTATCCATTCGACCTAAACTATTTTGAATCGTTGTAAATTGCGCTGGATCTTTTTGGAAAGAGATAAACACTAGTCCTGCATCATGTGTACCTGTATTCGACATCACACCAGATGCGTATGAATAAGAACGGCGTAATATGCGAGCACCTGATTTACGTGCTAGATGGACATGTGATGTATCAGGCATAATATACTCGCCCTTGCTATCTTTTTCTTCTATATCGAAATCATCAAATTCCTTTGTTTTACCTAATGGGGCACCACTATCGCGATTGCGCCCAAACGTTGCTTCCTGATCCTTTAAAGATGTACGATCCCATGTTTCAAGATGCATTTGTACTTTCCGAGCAACTAAATAAGAGCCACCCTTTAACCAGCCTTTATCGACCCACACGACTTTATTTAAGTCTTGTTCATCCGAAATTGAAGGATTAACTGTACCATCCTTGAATGCGAATAAATTGCGAGGTGTACCTCCCGTTGCTGGGAATGAGTTAAACCCTGCTTGTGACCATTTAATTTCCACTTTACCTGAAGCAGCACGCACTAAATTACGGACAGCATGGAATGCCACTTGTGGATCGTCTGCACATGCTTGAATACAAAGGTCTCCTCCTGTATATTCCTTTTGTAGCTGATCTTTTGGGAAATGTGGTAAATCAGCTAATTCTGCTGGTTTTAAATGAGCCATACCAAGCTTATCAAATAAAGATGGACCAACACCTATCGTAATTGATAAATTTGAAGCATCCAAGCCCTCTGCCTCTCCTGTATCACCTGTAGGCACTCTTGTATTGGTTGTTAAATCTACCATTAATTCGCCATTCATTAAACGAACAACAAGAGGTGTCCATTTTTTGAACAACTCTTGTAGCTCTTCTTTTGACGTTACAAGAACAGATAAAGAAGCAAAATAAATATTTTTTTGAACGGGGGTCGTTATGCCAGCCTGATGCTTACCATAAAAGTTAACTTTATTCTTTGCAGTAGTACTATCTGCGACAGGCTCGAAAACATCATAGCCCATCGCTTTCATTACCCCACCAAAGCCAGAAGCACCAATAGCAATACCAGCCACACCCATGCCTGTTAGCTTTAACATATCGCGGCGAGATATCTTTTTATTGACCCATTTATCATCTTTTGACGATGTCATTCTATATCACTCCAAAATAATGCCCATTTGACTTAGTGGTTCACCTAACTGGTTCACCGCAGCTGCAAGTGCTTTTGTATTTTCTTCTGTTAATTCTTCGTAAGAAATATAGCCACCATCAGTTGTGGCATGTTGAGCTAATAAATCGTCTACCGCTTTGAATTTTTCATCTAACGTAGTGACTAAATCTTTGTCTTTAGCTTCTAATTTAGAACGAAGAATTTCAAAGATTTTTTCTGCACCTTCAATATTCGCTTTAAAATCATATAGGTCCGTATGTGAATAAATTTCTTCTTCTCCAGTAATTTTTGAAGTAGATACTTCGTTCAACAAATCAACAGCACCTGTAATCATTAAATCTGGCGTTACTTCTACTGTTTGAACGAGTGCATGTAATTCTTTCGCGTCAGCAAGTAGCTGGTCTGCCACCGCTTCATAGCCTTCTGTTTTATTTTCTACCCAAAGCGCATACTCAAGCTTATGGTAACCTGTCCATTCTTCTTTGCCTTTGCCCTCTTCTTCGATATCTGCTAAACGACCATCGATACGAGGGTCAAGATCACCGAAGCTTTCTGCGATTGGTTCAGATCGCTCAAAGTACATACGTGCTGGAGCATACGCTGCTTTCGCGCCTTCAATATCCCCTGCTTTGAATAGATTCACAAACTTTTCAGTATCTAGCAAAAATTGATCCATTTGCTCTAATGCAAATTGTTGATAGGCTGATAGTTCAGTAGATAAATCTACCGCTACAGCTTGTTCTGCTTGTTCTGTTGCTGGTTTCTCTTCTTTTTTTACTTCCTCTGAATTACCACAGCCCGCCATTAAAATGCCGCCTGCTACTAATACTGATAATAATGATTTATGTTTCATGCTAAATACCTACTTCCCGAATTAGTCTCTAACGTGAATGATAATCATTATCATATGTGATTGCAAGAAGTATTTTTAACTTAAGAAAAAAACGTCATTTTGCAGTTGAATTTTATTTCCAACTAGCAAAATAACGCCTTTTCTACAATATAATGATTCTAATCTACTAAATATTGACTTGTTTTATCTTTTCATCTTTTCCATATAAGAAATAATAAAGCACAATTGAAATAATAATAACTGCTACCATCGCTAAGAAAATGGCACTATACCCCATCGTCGGTACAAAAAATCCTAAGAAATAAGGCCCTATACCTAATCCTAAATCATATAAAATGAAATACGTCGAAGTTGCAAGTCCTAAACGTTCATTTGGTGTAACCTTAATAGCTATTGCTTGTGCGACTGAGTTGAAATTACCATAACCAATTCCAATAAAAGCTGCAGCTATTAAAAATACACCAGTGCTTGTTGCTGAGCTAAATGCATACATACCGATTGCAAATAACACAAGACAAGGATAAATAATAATATTGGCTCCTCTTGAGTCAAGTAATTTTCCAGTAAATGGTCGAGTAGCTAAAATTACGATGGCATAAACGATAAAGAAATAACTACCTGCTGTTACTAAATTGAGCTCTTTTGCGTAGAACGTCATAAACGACATAACACCTGAATACGCAAAGCCGATAACAAGCGCTACAAAAGCAATCGGTACTGCACGCATTTCGATAAAGTTAGATAGCTTAAAGCCTGCTTTCTCCCCAGCTGCTTTCATATTTTTTGGTGCACCTGGCACTTTCACAATAAAATACATCATAAAGCAAATAATTGCTAATACTGAATCTACCGCAAAAATCATTCGATAATCTTCAAATAACTGTGTTAATAATATGCCGATAAATGGACCAATTGCCGTTGCTAAAATAGCACTTAAGCTGTAATAGCCTATCCCTTCACCACGTCGTTCTGGTGGTAAAATTTGTGCAATAATTGTACCTGTTGCTGTACTTGCTATACCTAGCGCTATCCCCTGTACTAAACGATTCAGCATAAGGAATGGTAAATTTAAGGCGATAAAATAAGACATCGTAGATAACATAAATAATAATAATCCAACAAATAATGTTTTTTTACTGCCCCAATCCCCGATAATTCGACCTGTGCCAAGACGTCCAAAAAGCGTCCCGATAATAAAAATACTCGACACAAGCCCTGCTGTACTTGTTGATGCGTCAAATTTCTCCACCGCATAGCCAGCTATTGTTACCATCAATAAATAAAAAATTAACGTAATCGTAAAATTAATAAGTGAAACGATTAAAAAGTCTTTTGTCCATAGTTTCTGTCTAGTTGCTTCCACTTGTTTCCTCTCCTACTGATGAATGTTTTTACTTATGCTTGCTAAAACTCGAGAAGCAATTTCAATATCTTGTTTCGATACACCAGCTAATGCGTTTTCTAAAAATGGTTTTATATGCTCTTGGATTTCGTCCACGATTTTTTGACCATTTGGCGTTAATTGTACAACTTTTGCTCGCTTATCTTTTCCAGCTACCGTCTCCACATAACCTAGGTCTACTAGCTTTTGTACAAGCCTTGTTACACTTGGCTTTTCAATAGACATAAAGTTCGCAATTTCAACTAGTGAATGCGGACCTTTATCGACTAAGAAACGTAAAACGGCCCACTGAGAGCTATATAATTGATATTGTTCCAACTGCTTGTTGAGTTGATTCGTAAACGGACGGTACATTAAACGAAATTCATTAAAAAATTGCTGTTCAATCGTCAAGATCATCACTCCTTAATTAGTTAGCCTAGCTAACTATATAACAAATCATAGCATTTGTCTAGGTTTAATTATGCTACATATCTATGTTTGACAAGTCTTTCTGAACAAAAAAACTGAACAGCGCAAGCCATTCAGTCGTTTTTTCTTAATAAATATAAAAAATAAGGTGCACCGATACATGCGACAACGATGCCTGCAGGCACAGTGGCAGTTGAAATAGCCACACGTCCTATTGTATCTGCTAGCATTAATAAACAAGCACCTATAAATAATGTTATGGGTAAAAAGAATTGATAGCGGGGGCCAACAAGCTGCTTGGCAATATGTGGTGCCATTAAGCCGATAAACGCAATGCCCCCTGTTACCGATACGGCAGCTGCTGCAAGGGCAACTGCCACCATTAATAATTGTAGTCGCTCTTTAGCAATATTTACACCCAACCCAATTGCTGTTTGCTCTGTCATTGCTAGTACATTTAAAACATTTGCTTTATAAAAAATGAATGGTATACATATGACTAGCCATGGTAGTAATGCCCATACAAATGGCCAATCCGTTCCCCATACACTTCCAGCAAGCCATTGTGCGATAAACTGTACATCTGAGCGCTCAGCCGAGGAAATTAACAACATCATTACACCTGATAATGCAGATGCCACACCTACCCCGATTAAAATTAGCTTTACAGGTTGAACACCTTGACTACGCTTATATGAAAAAAAGTAAATACTAAGGGCCGTTAAGATCGCACTGAAAAATCCTACTACTGGCAATATGTACGCAAAATTTGGTAAATCACCATGGACAAATAAATAAAAAATAGTGATTCCCACCCCTGCACCAGCATTGATACCAATAATACCAGGGTCTGCTAAATCATTACGTGTGACCCCCTGTAAAACAGCTCCTGCTAATGCTAAAGCCATGCCTGCTAGTGCGAGTATAAATATCCTTGGCAGGCGAACTGAAAACAACACAAAGGATTCTTTAAAAGTACCATCACCAAACAATATAGGAAGAATACGATTAATAGACACCGAAGCTGCGCCAAGTGAAATGCCCATTACAAAAATAAATAATGTTAGCACTAGCCAAATAAGTAGCCAAATTCGTTGTTTTTTTTGTGCAGCTTTAAGCAAACTGACGACCTCCCTTACGTACAAGTAGTAAGAAGAATGGAAGGCCAATAATTGAAATAACGGCTACTACAGGCGTTTCATACGGTGCATTCACCATGCGGGCTACAAAATCTGCAGCAACCATTAACCAACCACCTACAAGAGCACACATCGGTAAAACAAAACGATAATCTGTACCAACTAAAGCACGGACAATATGTGGCACCATTAAGCCAATAAACGCTAGATTCCCTACAAGCGCTACAGCGGCCCCCGCAAGAATAACCACTACGAACATCATAATCCCTTTAATCACTGCTGTTTTCTGACCTAAGCCGACAGCTACCTCTTCATTTAAACTTAAAATCGTTAGCTGTCTGCTAAATATAAACGCAATCCCTAAACCTATTACAATTACAGGTACAATGATTAAAGCTTGCCACGTAGTGCCGATTAAACCACCACTTGTCCACATCGATACATCTTTTGCAATTTTAAATAATATCCCCGTTCCATCAGCAACTGCTTGTAAAAGAGCCGAAACTGCAGCACCAGCTAAAACTAGCTTTAGTGGAGAAAAGCCACCCTTTGTAGATGCACCAATACTATATACAATAATCATCCCTATACCCGCACCAATAAAGCATGCGAAAATTAGTACATAATACGAGGAATTTGGAATAACCGCCATCGTTAAGGCTAAAGCAGCATTTGCTCCTGCTGTAAGACCAAGAAGCCCTGGATCTGCTAAAGCATTTCTTGTGACGCCCTGCATAATAGCTCCAGCAACTGCGAGTGCACTACCAACAAAAATAGCAGCAATAATACGCGGAAATCGAATCTCACGTAAAATAGCGTAATGCTTGCCCCCATCTTGTCCAACAATCGCTTGATAAACATCTTGAATACTCGTATTCGCAGCGCCAATACATAGCGAGATGGTTACTGTCACTGCTAAAACGAGCAGTGATAGTAACAGCTGAAGCCAAAACGGAAAATGTCGAAACTTTGTCATTTGCCTTCGCTACTCTCTATTGAAATTATTGTAAAAACTTCTCTTTAAAGAATTCTAGTTGATATTCTAAAGTAATAGGATCATTAAAGTAAAATGCGTTACCATTCACTTCAAATAAATGACCGTTTTTTACTGCTTCTAAATCTTTATACCATCCAGCATTTTCAATAGAAGTATTATCGCCATTAAACGTACTAAAGATTACATAGTCGCCAGCGTATTCATTTAAAACTTCAGTAGAAATAGCAAAATAACCTGGTTTTAAAGCATCTTCTTTCACTTTTTCAGCCATATTCAAGCCCATTTCTTGATATAAAATTTCTGTGCCACGTCCCCAATTATCGCCATACACATACATTTGTTTATTAAACATTTCCGCAACCGTAACTGTTGCATCTTCACCGATTTTCGCTTTGATTTTTGTACCTAAATCAGCAGCGCGTTCTTTAAAATCTGCTACCCATTTTGTTGCTTCTTCTTCTTTGTTTACGACTTTACCAATTTCAATAAATTGCTGTAAATAATCGACTTTACCATAAGTGAATAGTACAGTAGGTGCAATTTCTGCTAGTTTATCGGCATTTTCAATCCCATTTAAACCAATGATTAAATCTGGATCAAGCTCAATAATTTTTTCAATATCCGTATTTTCAACGACTACTGCATCTTTAATTGCATCTTTAAAGTTCGGATTATCTGCCGCCCACGAATCAATCCCTACAACATTTACACCAAGTTGCAATAAATGCCCAACAAATGATGATAATACGACTACACGTTTAGGATTCGCTGGTACTTCAATAGGACCTGTTTCGGATTGATAAGTAATTGTTTCCGCTGATGATGACTCATTTGCGCCTTCATCTTCTTTCTTTGCATTGTCTTCTTTGTTGCCGCACGCTGCAAGTACAAGCACGACAATCATAAACATTGGTAAAAGCCACTTTTTCATTTATATATCCCCTTTAAGTTGTTTGTAATAAGTTATATGTAATGCACATCGGTTTGTCTGTTCGTGGATCTTTTCCAATAACTGCATCGATATGAAATACTTTTTGTAATACTTCAGGTACAATAACTTCTTCCGCAGTACCGAATTTCACGAGCTCTCCTTGTGAAAGCGCTACAATATAATCAGAAAAACGCGCTGCTTGATTTAAATCATGGAGCACCATGACAATTGTGCGACCTTCCTCTTCATTTAGCTTGCTTAACAATTCTAAAACTTCTAATTGATGTGCCATATCTAAATAAGTTGTTGGCTCGTCTAAAAAAATAATATCCGTTTCTTGTGCTAATGCCATTGCAATCCATACACGCTGGCGTTGTCCACCAGACAAAGCATCTACTGCCTGCTGACGAAAAGCATCTGTTTTTGTAACCTTTAGGGACCAATCAATGACATCTTTATCTTTTTGCGATAAATTGCCAAACCCCTTTTGATATGGAAATCGACCGTAGGACACAAGCTCCTCTACCGTTAAACCGTGAGCACTTTCAGGACTTTGTGGCAAAATAGCTAGCTCTTTCGCCAAATCTTTCGTATGCATTTTGGAAATATTTTGACCATCTAATATGACGCTACCACTGTCATGCTTTAAAATTCTCGTAATTGCTTTTAAAAGTGTAGATTTACCACAGCCATTAGATCCAATAATTGTCGTTATTTTTCCATCTGGAATTTGTAATGATAAGTCATGCACTATGGTTTTGTTCTCATAGCCAACACGGATCGATTCAATTTGTAAACGCAAAACATACCCTCTCTTTCTTTTTACTAATACACATGATATGATAACATCAAAAGCGACATTGATAATCATTATCACTAAAGATAGTCTAGTTTTCCAATAAGTATTTGTCAAATACTTTTTAATATTTTTCAAGGATGTGACGATGCAAGTGCAAGATTTATACGATGTAACGATTATAGGTGGTGGGCCTGCGGGCTTATATAGTGCTTTTTACAGTGGGTTAAGAGGCCTAAAAACTAAATTAATAGAGAGCCAAGAACAGTTAGGTGGAAAGGTGTTACTTTATCCAGAAAAGTTAATTTGGGATATTGGTGGTCACCCTCCTATTTTAGGTGGGCAGTTTGTCAAACAATTAATTGCACAAGCCAAAACATTCGATCCAACTATCATAACGGATACAAAGGTTGACTTTATTGAACGTCTTGGTGAAAAGTTTGTTTTACATACAGCACAAGGGGAAAAACATTATTCAAAAACAATTCTATTAGCAGTCGGTGGGGGCATTATTAACCCTCAAAAACTGACACTAGAAGGTGCTGAAAAATACGAAATGTCTAATTTGCACTATACCGTCCAGTCATATAAACGTTTTGTCGATAAAGACATCATTATTTCTGGCGGCGGTAATGCTGCCATTGACTGGGCCGTGGAGCTTAGCCCTATCGCTAAAAACGTAACTGTTGTATATCGTAAGGACACGCTCTCCGCACATGAAGCGACAATACAAGAAGCGCTAGATGCTGGCGTTCAAATTGAATGTAACACGACAATTACAAAGCTAACTGCAAATACAGATAAGACAGCCATTGAATTTGTCACTTGCGAAAATTCTCAAACAAAGCAGAGCTACACACGTCAAGTGGATGAAGTCATTGTAAGTCATGGCTATAACCGTGAAGCATCTCTTACATTTGACGAGGCAATCTCACTTCCTAAAAAGGACGACTATTATTTTGAAGGAAAAGCAACAGGTGAAACAGCCCAACCAGGTATTTTCGCAGCAGGAGATATTTTATCATTCGAAGGGAAAATTCATCTTCTACTAGGCACATTCCAAGACGCTGCTAATGCTGTCAATTCTATTAAAACGTATTTAGAACCGACCGCTAATCGTCATGCAGTCGTATCTTCACATAATGAAATCTTTAAAGAAAAAAATCGCTCTATTATCGAAAACAGCTTGGTTAGATAATTCGGACCAAAAAGGTAAAGTGTTAGATTGACTGCCATCAATCTAACACTTTTTTGCTGCACACATTGATGAGCGATTTCTGTAGGTTTACTGGCGATTATCAGACTTCTATCGGCGATTTCTAGTGTTTTACCAGCGATGAAGAGTCTTCTGAAAACATGGTGAAATTTAAAGTATATCCTAGCCTTTTACTTTCTGAGCAAAGTTACGCTATTCTAATCATTCATTCCCTTACCATCAAGAATTTGTTGCGTATATTTTTCAATCCTAGACAGACGTGTTTTGGCTTGCTTCGCCTGTGAAAAATAATAAATATACGCTCTTTGTCGTCCAGGCGTTAATGCTTCAAAAGCTATTTTTAAAGCAGGTAGTTCATTGAATTTCGTTTGCAGTTCTTCTGGAATTTCAAAATCTTCCTTCTTTTTAAATGCCACAGCTAAGCCTGCCTTTTCAACTTCTATTGCTTGTTCAATATAGGCTTTTAAGTCGCTTTCCATTTCAATGATTTCATGCACATTTGTAAAGCGAATTTGGCGTGCCGCTTGTACATTTTCCGTTTGTTGAATAAGAATCCCTTTTGGATCCTTTAACAACGCACCTTTATGGAATAACAATGCACAATATTCTTTAAAACCATGTATTAAGAAAACGTTCTTGTTGTCCAATGTATAACAAGGGTGCATCCATTTAAATTCTTCTGTCAATCCACTATCAAGTGCAATAGTTCTTAATACTTCATATTCTGCTTTCCATGTCTTCGCTTTACTTAAAAATTCATCCACTTTCGGATTTGGTTTAATTGTTGTCATCAACGAACACCCCTCTATATTTTTCAACCTACTACAATCAAAATTAATTTGTTCAATTATCAATTGATTAATAATAAGTCATTCATTAAGGTGCTGTCTATTGATTTAAATAAAAAAAAGAGAATATACGTTGCTAAACTAAACGTCATATCCTCTTTATAAGTGTAATACATTGTAATCTGCCCTTTACTGAATCCTTATCTACATATAACTATCTAAATAGACTTAATAATGATCCCATTTGCCTAAGCATATTAACTCCACTCGTAATAGTGTCCGCATGGCCTTTCATTGCGCTGAAATTTTCTGCTAAGTTTCCAAACCGAGAATTTCGAGGTTGTTGATTATTGAACGAATTAGGTTGTGGACGCATACTTTGAATCATAGGATTATAATTTTGTCTATATCTTCGTGGAACTGGCCTCCTTCTAGGATTCGGCGAATAATATGGCATCAATTCACCTCCTATACAAAAACGTTTATATATTATACGTTAGGATATTTTTTTCGTTTAGACTTTTGAAGTTGTTTATAAAAATTAATAGTATAAATAACTGCTACTTAAACATATTGAAATAACTAAATTGCTACGTTGTAGTTTGCTTTTTATCATATAGTCCGTCCTATGTCCTTCTAGGAACCATACTATTTTTATTTTCATATTATACAAATAAGAACAATAAAGAAGGTGTTTGATATACAAAAATCCAAATATTTAGACTTTTTATCCAAATTTGGTGTTGGGGGTGCCCACCCTGGTGGTATGGCACTGACGAAGGAACTTTTAAGAGCTGAAAACATAAGCAATACTTCTCAAATATTAGATGTAGGCTGTGGTACAGGCCAAACTGCTGCCTATTTAGCCTCCACATATAAAGCTTTTGTTACTGGCATAGATTTCAATTCAATCATGGTAGCTAAAGCTCAAAACAGAATGAAGAAATATCACCTACCAGTCAACATTATAGAAGCTTCAATCGAACAAATTCCTTTACGCGATAAGCAATTTGATTTGATTATTTCTGAATCTGTACTTTCCTTTGTCAACAAGTCTAAAGCGCTCGATGAAATTTATCGATTATTGAAATACGGCGGTCGGTTCATTGCAATAGAATTTACTATGAATCAAATGTTAGATAAAAAGAGTATGGATGAAATTGAACAATTTTACGGTTTCGACACATTATTATTAAAAAAAGATTGGGTTGCTCTTTTTAACGATGCTGGATTTCAAACAATTCGTATACGTAAAAATCAACAATCGCTTTCTTCCTCTCCTGAGTTTCAGCACTCACAAAATATCGAACGTGAACTTTATGATGTGATGAATCAACACATTGAAATGAATTTAAAATATGATGGCATATTAGATTATCGTATTTACAGTTGTACGAAATAGCTAAAAGCGTATGATTTGCCTTGTGCGAAAATCATACGCTTTTTTAAGTCTTTTTGAATTATTCGAGTTAGTGTAACCTTTATTTAATCATTGCGATAAAATGTTTTAAAATTCTAGCAGTTAAACCCCAAATGGTATATTGTTCATAATCATAAAACCATTCTTCCATAGCTCGCGTTCTCCAGTTGTACTGTGCTCCATTGAAAATTTTGTCAAAAGGAAAGTCTAAGGAAGGTACTGGTTCAATAGATACTAAATGCATATAAGGTTCATGTTGCAATAACCAATTAACTGGTACTGTAAATACTTCTTCGACTTCATCTTTGTTATAGGAATGAATGATTTCATTGAAATCTACAATGGCCACAAATGGATATGTAACAAATGAGGAAGATGAAATATAGGGACTTAATTGTCCTATAACTTGAACCGTTTTCGGATCAATGCCTAACTCTTCGTATGTTTCTCGTAACGCGGCTGCTAATGGTGATGCATCGGAGGCGTCAATTCGACCACCTGGAAAACTAATATCGCCAGGTTGTTTTCTCATTGTCAATGAACGCACTTCAAAAAGAATATGCCATTCACCATTCACTTGAACTAATGGGATTAATACCGCTGAACGAAACGCTGTGTCCTCTCCTATAAATAATGGCTGATTTTGCTGTAAATGATGCTTCAATTTATCTAGAAACATGAGATTGTGCTCACCTCAATAGTTTATATTCTACTTTATCGTAACATGAATAGATAGTTGGATAAAGGCTATCATATTCAAACTTTTATTTAAGATAGTTACAATAAAAATGCAGAGGGGCATGCAATCCCCCATCTGCGTTTAAGGCTGTAATAAAATTTTCCCAATACTTTTACGACTTTCCAGTAAAACATGTGCCTGTGCACCGTCTTGAAGGGCAAAAATGGTCGGCTTAGCAATTTTTATATGGCCCTCTGTAATCCATTCAAATAGTTGTTGTGACCGTATTTTTCTTTCCTCAAAGGAAGTTAAAACATTCCAAAGGTCTCCCCCAGTTAATGTTTTCGATGTATCCATTAGCAGACGAGGATCTACCGCCACAGGATCTCCTCCCGACATACCAAAAAATACGACGGTTCCGCCGATTTTAGTTGCCTCTAAACTATCTAGCAGTGTAGAGCCTACCGATTCGTATACAACATGAGCTCCTTGACCATTAGTATTTTCCTTCACTTTTTGTACCCACGGTTCTTCATATAAAAAGACCTGGTCTGCACCGATGGCATATGCTACTTTTGCTTTTTCTTTTGAAGATGTAAGACCGATTACATTAGCACCTTTTAACTTAGCCATTTGTATTAAGTTTTGACCAACGCCACCTGCCGCTGCATGAATTAGGACTGTATCTCCTTGTTGAATGGCATAGCTATCTGTCACTAAATATTGCGCAGTTAAGCCTTGTAATAAAACCGCAGCCGCCGTTTCAAAAGAAATTTCATTTGGTAATAAAATTACTTTATCTAGTGGTACTGCCACGAACTCTGCATTCGCAAATGGAACATCTGCAAATGCTATACGATCACCTACTTGGATATTGTGAATATTTGCGCCTACCTTTTCAACAACACCCGCACCTTCATATCCTAAAATAAATGGAGGCTGACCTGCTAAATGGTAATTGCCTTTACGTCGATAAATATCAGCAAAATTTAATCCAATCGCCTTCGTTCGTACGAGAACTTCGTTAGTTGTAATGATTGGATCCGCTATTTCCTTATATTGTAATACTTCTGGACCGCCAAATGTTTCAAAAACTAATGCTTTCATTATTTAACCCCTTATTCAATGTATGTAGCACCATATTACGCTAAAGAAAAAGGTCAATACAACTCTTTATGCTTGACATAAACCATAAAAAAGCCAGTAGCGAATTGATTCACTACTGACTTCTTCACTTTTTACTTCGCTGTTAAAGTAACATTATCGGCAGTTGCCCAATTGTTAATTGGTAGTACTTTATAAGTACCGCCTGCCTTCAATGTTTCCTCCTTTACATCAAATATCCCAACAGCTCCTTTACGAGATGAATATCGATATTGAGCTTGTAATGTCGAGCCATCTTCAGCCTGTAATTCTATACTGCGACCTGCAAATAATTCCATGCCTGGATCTTTATCAAGTGTCACTTGGAATGATGTGGCATCTATCGATTCTAGCGACTGAATTGTTAAAGGTGCTATTTCAGTCGCCGTGAACCTAGGATTTTTAAGTACTGCCCAGTCAGCTGTTACCGTATATTCCATTCCCGACTTTAATGCTTTTCCTTCTGGTAAGCGGAATTTTGGTGCTTGTCTTCCATCTGCCGCTTGTGTAAACAGTACATAATTTGCCTGTATTTTCTCCCCATTCCCTGCTGTCAGTGTAACGACACGATCACGCAATGAGGAAATAACCTGATATTGCTTGCCTTTTTCGTCCTGATTTTCCTCATTCACTTGGAATGAAAGATCACCTCTAGCCTCTTTATATGCCTCTATAATATTTGAGTAATCTGTTACACCTTCATCTTTAAATGATTCAATTTCAAACGTATCACTTGTAACTTGTTTCGCTTGGCTAATATTTATTAATTCATCGCTGGCATCAAACGCAGTCGTTTCTCCACTTTTGTATCTTAGTGTGTAGTTAGTTCCTGCCTTCTGAATAGTGACTGGTACTATATACGTACTTTTAGCCCCTATTTTTAATCGAGGCACATTGACGATACTTAAATCATGATTGAATGAGAAGTCTTTTTTTATTGTCTCTAAATTTTCTACTTTCACATCTTCTTCTGATAATGGTTCAGCAAAAGTTACTTGTAATGTCATAATGTTTAATGGCTTTATTTCTGTAATTTGTTCCGTTTGTTTCACATCTTTTTTCGCCTCTTGTTGTGTTTGCCCTTCCTTTTGTTCCGTTTGTTTATTGAAAAAATTACACCCTGATATCGTGAATGTTACTGTTAACAAAATAGGCGCGATTATGCTTAGTCTTTTAGTCATTGTCATAACTCCCCTTCAAGTAATTTTTCTCGCACTTAGACCTTTTCGAAATGTACAATCGTTTACCTTCTTCAATTTCCATTCTTGCCCACCCTACACGATTGTTATACGTAAAGATGTTTCTTGTTACTTTCCAACGATTTCATTTAATTTAAATGGATAAAATGGTTAAAAACAAAAAAATAGTATGCTTGGTCTTAATCCAAGCATACTATCGATCATGTAAATTTTAGTTCAAATCACTTACTGTGGGCTTATTTTTCCTTTTCATTTTCATCGCTAGCTCAAGCAATGCGACGACAATTAAAGATATGCCAAATAGCGGCATAATGATACCTAAAATAATTATAACAATGATTAAAGGAATTGATATTTTCTGAGATAATTGAGGTGGTGCTGATAGTAAGCCTTTTTTCTTGCGCAGCAACCATGTTCGGAATCCCCAGAAAATCACACCTAAAAATGCTATACAAACAACTAAGTTTAATAACTTATTTGGCCAACCAAATAAGTGTCCTTCATGCAACGGAATACCCCAAGTAAACCATTTAGCTAAAATACCATAATCATCATAGCTAACCTTAGAAATAAATTCGCCACTGTATTGGTCAAAGTAGCTAGTCATTTCCTCATAAGGACTAACATCAAGTCCTGTTACACCTGTGTTACTTGATTTTGCTACTGTAAATACACCATCATCACTTGTCGGATAAATAATGGAATATGGCTTTGTAACCCCATTTGCCTCTATTTGTTGTTGTAAACTAGCGACATTCATTTGATTTGGATTTCGACTTACATTTACTGCTCCCATCCCATGATGCGCATGTTTAGAAGAAGATGGTGCCTCTTCTTTACGTGTTGCCCACGGAATTTCACTCATATCTGAAGTAGGCGGTTGTTGTTGTAATAATGGCGTTCCAATTGACGGATTTGCTTGTGATGCTGAATAAATAAAATTCCCCATAAATGCCGACCAAGGTAAGCCTGTAAAAATAAGAACAATCATCGGAATTGTTATAATCGTTCCAATCAGTGCATGCCATCTTCTATTGTTTTGTCGTTTATTCGCCTGTTTCGCTTTCTTTAACACTTTTCCTTTAAAAGTCATATACAGACCAGATAGTAGTAAAAAGATTGCCCAACAGGCAGCCAATTCTACTAAGTAATTGACTACAGTTCCACCTAAAAATAAAGAGCTGTGCAAGCTTCTTAACACATTCGAAAATGTATATGTCGGATCTTGATAACCAACGATTTGATTATTTTCATCTAAAAATAAATATCTTTGATCACCCTTGGCATTTGTCATCGTTAAACGTGTATTGTAAGGTTCTTCTAATTCAATAATTTTAGTCGTCGTATAGCTTGAAAATGCCGCTTCTGCCTGTTGAACACCTTCATCAATTGTTAATGCTTCTGTTTTTTTACTACTACCAAAAAAATAATCGTCATATAATTGATTTTCTACATCGGTATAAAACAAATAGCCAATGCCACTAAGTGTGAGTGTGATTAGAAGTGGTGTAATAAATAATGCAGCATAAAAATGCATTCGCCAAAAACCTGAATAAGTTGCATTTTTCATCTCTTGTTCCCCAATCTATTATAATAAAAGCAAATTTATTATATAAAATAAAAGTGAAATAAGAATGAAGTCCTAGAGAAAAAGGAAAAAAAGTCTAAGCATGGTTACTTTAAATATTAAAAGGCTACTTAACATCCTGTAAATCAGGTTGTGTTAAGTAGCCATCCGTATTTTATCCGATTAATTCTTTTCTTACATTGCAATAAGCTGCATAAATGTCTGAATGGTGCGCTTCATCTTGCCCAAAAAAATACTCAACAAGCTCTACTAATGTTTTTCTAGCTCCATCAAACTGTTTTTGCATAATTTCATATTTAAAAAGATTTTCATAATGCTCGATCACTTGTGGATTCATGTGATACACTCCTTCATTTTTAGCATAAAAAAACATCTTTCCTTCTTGAGAAAGATGCCTACTATGACAAATACACGACATAATACGTCGATTGCCATGACAGAAAAAGCTTGCTATTACACATAGAAGCTACCCTTTTGACGATCGTCGTACTATGAGCATGCAGAAGAAATTCTCTAGTCACACTCAACACCCCCTATCCTCGTAGGTTTTTTGGTTGTACTAGATAAAGGCAGGTCTCCTGGCTTATGTTCATCACACGTTTCCCCTTCCCATTACATTCACGTAACAGTGGGTTTGTTGAAATGTGCTCCCATTTACAGTTGCGGGACAGCGTCGGTTTTTCACCGATCTTCCCTTTTAAACAAATCGAAATGAAGATTTGTACCTCTATCTTATTATTCCGTTTTTATTATTATACCATAAAAATTTGTACACATTGACACGTTCCTAATAGATTACTAATATTTAATGTAACGGTTTTTATTTTCCAATAAATCCATTTTAATAAAAATATTCACATTTCTTTTTTCACATAAAAAAGAGTGTGATGCCGCCTATCTTTACATACTCATTGCTTCATTTAATTGTATCTAATTCGCTTAGATACCTTGAATATCATGTACATACTTTTCACGTTTTTTAATGATGTGATAACGAAAGCTTTACATTGACCGAATCGAATTGTAACAAAGTCTATGTTTTTTGCAACAAAACGAAAAATTATCGTAAGTGCTAAGAAGTGTTGCTACGATAAAAACAGGAAGGAGAACACATGAAATTCAACTACATATGGAAAAACAAACAATCCATTTCTGAAATTGACATCATAAGTCATCCATCGAATAAGGAATTGCTTTTGACATTTGAACAGCATTTTTCACAACCTATTACATTAAGCGCAACAGATTTCAAAACAAATCGCAACGTTATGATTGAACTCAATGATATTGAAGCAATTGAAGCATCTGGTCATTTTACGAAAGTCTTTTTAATAGATGGTACAGAGTTATTACTAAACAAGATTTTAAAAGAATTAACTTACTTGGAATCATTTGGATTGGTTAGAATCAACAATTCGATGATATTGAATTTAAATCAAATACGCTCTTTTGCTTCAGGAAGTCATGCAAGATTGGAAGTGATGACAAAACAACAAAATAAGTATATTGTCAGCAGACATTATGCAAAATCGATTAAGGAGAAATTAATATGATACAAGATTTAAAAAACAGCTTTTTGTCTACTGCATTTTTGGGGTTAATTTTGATTGTCTTTTTAATGACTATATTTAATTTGCACGAAGAAGTGATCCACTTTCATTATCTATGGAATTTAATCGGGATTAGCGTGCTAATGGGGATTGTTTTTGGTATCGCATATCCTTACTTGTGGAATTACTCTACATTAAAAGTAACCTCAAAAATAACGATTAGCACTTTATTAAACTTTTTTTGTAGTGTAGGAAGTGTATATCTTTTTTCTTTAGACGTATTTGGATTCATCAAACCCTATTTGTTGCTATTTTTTGCAATAACGTTAGTTGGTCATATTATTGGATTTTATTTTTTCTCAAAATATGAAAACAAAAAAATAGCGGCTAGTTTGAATAGCTCGCTAGAACATTAAGGAGACGGAAAATGAACCATGACACTAGTTTACAAGTACTATTAAACGATATAGCTCAAAAACAAAAGAAGGGGCTCCCTTTTATAATGGCCTCCATATTTATATGGGGAATCATTACAACAATTACATTACTACCTTTCGATTTAATGATCAAAAACATTGGTATCTTATCTTGTGGGGCCTTGCTATTTCCTGTTTCAATTGTTTGTGCCAAAATAGTAAAAGTTGATTTATTTTATAAAGAAAACCCTTTGATTAATGGTCTATTAATTGCAACAAACAATCAAATTTTATATTTAATTATTTGTATCCTTCTATTACTGAAAGCACCGATGTTAGTATTACCTGTTTATGCAATTATTTACGGTGCCCATTTATTACCATATTCATTCTTTTATCAATCAAAAAATTATCGATATAGTTCAATTTTTATTTGTTTCGCTATTTTAATAAGTATACTTTTCTTCCATTTAAACATAATTTTTGTCCCACTAATCGTAGAAATCGGTGTGCTATTCTTATTTTTCATGTTGCAAAAAGAAATAAAAACTAGTCTAAAAAAATCAGACTAGTTTTTTATCTACCTAGTAATGCTAAAAGCATGGCACCGATCTCTACCAAATGCTTTCTTAGTTACTAATTATATTAATAATCTTCTGATGAGCATCTTTGGCTTCAGGGATTGGCATTACAACAAACACATGAATCATTTTAGGATAAACATAGGTAGTGATTGCAATTCCTTGTTCTGTTAATTTTTCGTCAAGTTTCATTGCATCTGGATATAAAGCTTCGTGTGTTCCAATAAAATGAGTAATCTTCCCAAGTCCTTTAAAGTCACCGTAAATCGGACTAAATAATGGGTCGGTTAAACTTTTATCAGCTGCCCATATTTTTGTAATTACTTGCATTCCCTCACGAGCTAAGAGGGGGTCCTTTTCATCATATTCAGGTATAAGAGGATTACTCAAACTCATATCAACACATGCAGACAATAAAATAATATCTTTCGGCTGAGGCAAATTCTCATTCTTTAAAAGTTGCGCCAAACCAAGTGCAATATTTCCGCCAGCCGAATCTCCCATGATAGTCAATTGGTGAGTACTTTCAATAGTTCCAATAATATCTTTATAAAGGCTGAGGATTTTCGGATAGGTATCCTTATAGTTATAATGAGGTACTTTAGGATAAATAGGAGCAATTATTTTTGCATTTAACGATTGTGCCATATTATCCATAAATAGCCAGTGTAAATCTAAAGGCTGACTCGTCCAAGCACCACCATGTAAATAGTAAATAACTTTTTGATTCGAGGACTTTTGATCATTTAATGTAAAGACTTGCATACCCTCGAATGACAGCTCCTGAACATCACTTGAAAATTTAACATCTTCTCCAATAACATAGGGTTTTGTATTTTCAGTACCCCTTTGCTGTAGGAAGCTTTCAGTGTTTTCGATAGTAGAAAAACTCTTTTTATTGCCTTGGGAAGTTATCCATTTTTCAAATTGAATACTTTCTACAGAACGTTCTCCATTATAAGTTTCTACGCTCATATTGTATTTCACTCCTTTAAACATTTTATTGTTCATTTACATATCACGACTTGTTTGATAATCCATCACTATTAGAAGGCTTGATTGAATAGAAGGCTTGAAGAGGTATTCAATTAAAAATACGTTGGTTGAAGTGTCATAATCCATTTAGTTTATGCAATTGTATCATACATTTTTACTAATTATTGGACTTTATTACAATTATAGAATGGAAAGTAAGATACTCAAAAATGAATATTATACTAAGGAATGTTAAGACATACATGAAAAAGCTACGAATGTTGTATCAACATTTCGTAGCTCTCATGTAAACATTATTTATATATGCTTATAGGTCATTTTTTAAAAGTCAGTCACAGTATACTTTCGTAATAATAGATACACTGCTCACTCAATTTCATTCATATGCCTTATCTGTTTGTTCTTGCTTCTTTTTCAAATACTCCGCACGTATTTTTTCAATTTGCTGCTTTTTATCAAATTTGGCAGGCTTGTTTTTTTCATGATACTTTGTCACAGCCACCTTACCTTTAGTATCCAATTGATATTTCCCCAATTTGTTCACCTACTTTTCTTATCCTTAAAGAGAATTAATTCACCAAATATACTATACCTTATTTTACTGAGGTAAACCTTATTATGTACTGATAATCTTGCATATATCGGTAAAAACATTAAAAACTTTCGATTTCAAAAACTTTTAACATCTTTACTTGCATCTACTTTACCTGTTCTATCACTAATAAAAAATGTCTTTTCGCTCCTGTAACCATCTTTGCATTCCTAGTCGTAGCAATTATTAAAAGACTATCCTTATGAATCTTAGAGTACCATCACCAACTTTAGATAAAAAAATCCCCTGAGCATTTTTGCCTTTCAGGGGATATATTTTAATAAAAACGCTTATAACGAAAAGGAACGTTTTTTCTTATACTATATAATTAAAAAGTTGATTGCTGTACTTGTTGACGTAACGTTTTGGCAGCAGTAACCATATGTGCTAGTGCTGCCACTGTTTCAGGTTCTTTTCTTGTTTTTAGACCACAATCTGGATTGACCCAAAATTGATTTTTGGATAATACTTGTAGGCTATCCTGCATGATACTTAACATTTCTTGTTCACTCGGCACACGAGGGCTATGAATATCATAAACACCCAATCCTATCCCTTTTTCATATGGATTGATTTGCAGGGATGCAATAAGCTCTCCATGACTGCGTGACGTCTCGATAGATATAACGTCAGCATCCAGTGCACTAATTGGCTCGATAAAATCATTGAACTCACAGTAACACATATGTGTATGAATTTGTGTTTCATCCTTTACACTAGCCGTAGCGAGCTTAAATGCATTCACTGTCCAATCCAAATATGCGTCCCAATGCTCTTTACGTAAAGGCAAGCCTTCTCGCAATGCAGGTTCATCGACTTGAATAATAGAAATGCCAGCCGCCTCTAGTGCCTCAACCTCTTTCCTTAGTGCAAGCGCAATTTGATAGGTCACTTCTTTCCGTGCAATATCGTCACGTACAAATGACCAGTTTAAAATGGTAACTGGGCCTGTTAACATCCCTTTCACATAGCGATTTGTTAAACTTTGTGCATAGGCCGTTTCTTTCACTGTCATCGGCGCTTCCCATGCAACATCACCGTAAATAATCGGTGGTTTTACACAACGAGAGCCGTACGAAACGACCCAAGCTTTTTCTGTAAAAGCGAAGCCTGTTAGTTTTTCACCAAAGTATTCCACCATATCTGTACGCTCAAATTCACCATGCACAAGTACATCAATATCTAAATCTTCTTGTATGGCAACCCACCTTTTCGTTTCTTGTGCGACAAAGTCAGCATATGCTTCATCTGAGATCTGTTTTTTACGCCATGCATTACGCGTACGCTTCACTTCTTCAGATTGAGGGAAACTTCCAATCGTAGTCGTAGGGAATAGTGGTAGTTGCAGTGACTGTTGTTGAATAAGCTGACGAGTATTAAAATCATTTTGACGTTCAAAATCCTCTGACGAGACCGTTTGCATTTCTTGTTGAACTGCCTGATTATTTCGTACTGGATGTTTTTTTAATGCATCAATTGCTTTCATGCTTTCAGAGATTGTGTGATTTGATGAGTGGTTTTTTTCTTTTAAATATTTAGCCACCTCTGATATTTCAGCCAATTTTTCATCAGCAAATGCAAGTGCATTTTTCAAGACAGGGTCTAGCTTTGTTTCAAGGGCGGTCGAAATCGGCACATGCTGTAAGCTACATGACGATTGAATCCATAGCTCTTGTACACTAGTCAACTGTTCGATTGCCTTAATCGTTGTACTTACCTCTGCTAAATTTGCTCGCCAAATATCTCGTCCGTTAACAATACCTATCCCCAATACTTTATCCTTTGGAAAACCAAATTGGCGTAGTGCCTCCATATTTTTCGTATAGCCATGAACAAAATCTAAGCCAAATCCTTGTACAGGGAGTTCAATTAGTGTGTTATAAGCTGATAACGATTCAAAATACGTTTGTAGCATAATATTGGCCTCTGGAACAGCGGCTGCTAATTGTGTATATATTTCTTGCACTAGTTTGACCTCAGCCTCTTCTAAAGTGGAGACTAATGCAGGTTCCTCTAATTGAACCCAGTCAGCACCAGCTGTAACGAGTTCTTGGATTACCTGCGCATAGAGTGGTAGTAATGCTAAAATAAAGGCAACTTGTGATACTTTATCGTAGCCTTTAGTTAGCTTGCAAAATGTATAAGGTCCGATTAGCGTTGGCTTTGCAGTAATGCCAAATGCATCTTTAACCTCAAGGAAATCTGTAAGTATTGTATTCTCTGTTAATTGTAGTGTTTGTCCTTCATATTCAGGTACAATGTAATGATAATTTGTGTTAAACCATTTCGTCATTTCACTAGCAACAGCTTCTTTATTTCCGCGCGCTACCGCGTAATACGTTTGTAAATCAACCTTTCCACCTTGCCAGCCAAAGCGCTTTGGCACTAAACCAAACATCGTCGCTGTATCAAGCATTCTGTCATAGCGTGTAAAATCCCCTACAGTGACAATATCTATTCCGCTCCGAAGCTGCCTATCAATACGTGCAAGACGGATTTTTTTAATTTTTTGTAAGAAATCTTCTTCTGTAAGTTCATTTCTCCAAAACGCCTCTAATGCCTTTTTCCATTCACGGTCTTCTCCTATATATGGATAGCCTACTACAGTTGTGGTATACGTCATGTTACATCTCTCCTCAAATTAAAATAAAAAAAACCATCTTCCTTTTCGGAAAATGGTAGTTATTGTAAATTTAATTAGCTATGACGAAGCGATACGATAATGTATTAATTGTCGTATATATTCGTTAGTCGCACAGTGCCAATTCGGTCACATCTCACCACCTATTTCCACGTAGGTTATTTGGTGTGTACTAGACATTGGCAGGTCTCCTGGCTTCTCATCAACACGCCTCACAGCCTTCCCAGTTCCCCAGTGGCATTTGTGATTTGCTCCGATTTACAGTTGCGGGACAGCGTCGGATTTACACCGACTTCCCTTTTAAGCCAAACTTTCATTTGGCACCAACTCTTACACAATATTCAATTATGCTCTTACTATAGCATACATTTTTCTGAAAAGTATAACTTTTATACAGTTATGCGCATATTTTCAGTAGATTGTTACATGAGGAGTAATTTTAACTTATACTAATTGATGACAATATAATAAAAATATACTAAAAAAAGGTATTTTAAGTAATTTGTAGAATTATATAGTTATTACAAGAAATAGCGAGGAGGAATACTATGATTGTCGGTTTACATCATGTACAACTTACAATTCCTAAAGGCTCTGAGGAGCAAGGAAAAGCATTTTATTGCAATGTACTGGGGTTAAAAGAAATAGAGAAACCAGCATCTCTTAAAGGGCGTGGTGGTTTTTGGCTACAAGTAGGTAATCAAGAAGTACATGTCGGCACAGAAGATGGCTTTGATCGACTCACAACGAAAGCACATATTGCTTATCATGTAGAAGATGTTGCACATTGGAAAAAGATATTAACAGAACATCAAATAGAAATACTTGATTCTGTTCCAATTCCGCATTTCGAGCGCTTTGAATTTAGAGATCCTTTTGGTAATCGAGTAGAAATTATTCAGCCGATTTAAAATGAAAAAGCAGCCATCTTGCTAATGGCTGCTTTACTATTTATAGTTTAAAGTGCTGAACTTCTTTGTTTAACTTCTCTGCCATCGATGCTAAATGATCTGTATTTTTTGAGATTTCATCCATCGTCGCGACTGTTTGATCGATTGTTGCGGTCGTTTGCTCTACCCCTGCGGCAGATTGCTCAGATATTGCTGCTATTTCATCGATAGAACGGTTAATTTGTTCCGTTGTTGTGGAAATACCTTGTAAGTTTTCTGTGATGCCTTGAATATTACTAAACATACTATTAACGGCTGAAGCAATTTGTTCAAAGGTTGTATTTGTAGTCGTAATTTGCTCTGTGCCCCTTTTTACTTCTTCATAGCCCGTTTGAAGTGATGCTGTAACCCCAACTGTTTCATTTTGAATACGTCCCACTATAGATGAAATATCCGTCACAGAATAGGATACTTGTTCAGCAAGCTTGCGCACTTCATCGGCCACAACCGCAAAACCTTTGCCTTGCTCCCCTGCCCTTGCTGCTTCGATTGCAGCATTCAATGCTAATAAGTTGGTTTGGTTGGCAATATCATCAATAACAGAAACTAATTTAGAAATTTCTTGTGATTGCCTATTTAAGCCTTCAACATTTGCAACAGCCTCTTGGACGATTTTATCAATAGCAAACATTTGCTGTGTTGAAGTATTCATTAAATGTTGTCCACTTGCTGTAAGCTGCAAAACTTCACTCGAATAGCCTTGTAAATCTTTACCTTGTATATTAGCCTGCTGAACATTTATTTTAAATGTCTCCATCATTTGAGCTAAGTCTCCAGCATTATGTGCTTGTGATTCAGAACCACCCGCTAGTTCAAGCATTGTGAGGGCAATCTGTTCTGCACCTGTTTTTACTTCTAAAGAAGATTGTGCAAGTTGTTCACTGTTGGCAGCAACGTTCCCAGAAACTACATTTATCGAACCAATGATTTCATGGAGCTTACGATTTAATGCATTTGTCGATTGCACGAGTAAGCCGATTTCATCTTTCATTCTTTCAGGCAATGGAGGCTGACTAATATCACCATCTGCCATTTGCGAAATTTTTTGTATGACTGCTTTTATCGGATTGGCAATCATATGCGCCGATATGTAAGCGGTTACAATTGCGACGATAGTAGTGATTATACCTATCATTAAACCTATATTCATCGTTTGCTTCGATTGAGCAATCATCTCCTGCCCAAGCTTATTAATAGAAGCTTCTCTTGCACCTGCAAGCTCCTCGTACCCCTCTCTTATTTCTGTTGCAAGACGATCAACAGAATTAAGGTTTTGAATAGCCGCTTCTACATTTCCTTTGTCATATTCAGCAAATACATCCGTTTGTACAAAACTTCGCCATTCTCTTGCTTTTTCAACCGTCTTCGATAAGCTTTTATCTGTCGACAATTCATTTAGTATTGTATTGTTTTCTTCTGCGATTTTAATATAATCATCGAATTCTTGTTTATATTTTTGATCTCCCGTAAGTACGTAGCTTTTCGCAGCAGTTGTTCGAACACTAATCGTTGATGATAGTTTTTCACTTGCTGTTAACAGCTGTAACTCTTTATTGACAATTTCCTCTCCAGCACTAATGACACGTTTATTGGCGAAAAAGCTATAGGTGTTAAAACAAGCGATGAAAAATACTACAATAAAAAATGCACTAATAATTTTAGCTCTAATTGTTTTGAACCTAAGTTTTTGTAACATACTATTTTCCCCTTTCGTTCGTGAAATTATTTAAATTCCTACTATTAATCAACATTTCCCGTCAACTTTTGCGGGCAATGTATTCATCTATTTCTACCTAAATATAACATATATTACCTATCACACCTATGACTCTAACTATGTATTTCACACTTTTTAATAAGCAAAAAAATCCCCATAATACGTGCTTTTATAAGTATTCTTCGACTAATAAAGTTATTTTTATATCATTCCTTACCCTTATTTTGATTTCTCTATTTGCACATTGCCTACAAGCTTTTCAATAATATCGAGGTACATTATTTTTATTACTATATTTTTTGATAAAATGGGTTGGCATGCATTGTTAGCCGTATGTTTCACAGGTTTTATTTATCAAACTGAAACATTTGTAATGAAACTGTAAATTCAAGCGATAAAGCCTTTAATATCAAGGTTTACAGATATGTCAATGCTCACTGTGGTAACATTTACCTCACAGAAGCCCTACTTTTTCATGCTACGATTATTGCAACAGCAAGCAAACAGATATGATTTTACTGCTCGCTTACAGGAGGTAAAAAGTATGAAAAAAAATTTTTTAAAAACTACACTAGCATTGTCGATTGGATTTAGCTCATTTGGAATCGCTCAAGCATCCTTTGAACCAATCCAAGTGGAAGCTGCAACGACAAATGCTCAACATAATGACCAAGCTGTTGCAGCGAAGGCAGATCAACTTATTCAAACAGGGAAAAGTTTAATTGGTAAGGCCACATACAGCAATTCAGTGTACAAGTCTACATATCCTTACAAGTTTTCTTGTGCTTCATTCATCATGTATATTTTTGAAAAAAATGGAGTTGATATTGGGACGTATAATGAAAACTATATGATTCAGCAAGGGACATATGTTCCTAAAAGCCAATTACAAAAAGGCGATTTAGTATTTTTCAAAAGTAAAAAAACAGGTACAGATCCCGACCATGTAGGCATGTACATTGGAAATAACAAAATTATTCATATGGCTGATTCGAAACAAAATATCGTCATTTCAGATATGGGTAGCAAACCTTATTATACTGACAACTATGTATCTGCACGCAGAGTATTACCAACATTACTATCGGCTAACCCTGCAACAAAAGGTGATAAAATTGTTGAAAATGCCTTAACTTATAAAAATAAAGTAACGATAAGCTCAATAAATAAAGAACAAAGCTTACGTTTTACAGCACCTGGTTTCGTAGAATACGTTTATCGTAAGAGCGGTGTAAAACTTAGCACAACAAACTTAAAAGATCAAATGGCTAAAGGAACTACGGTCTCTCGTGCCAATTTAAAAAAGGGCGACTTAGTGTTCTTTAATAGTGTGAAAGGGTCAAAAAACCCATCCCTTGTAGGTATTTACGCTGGAGATCAACGTATCATCATTCCAACTTCAAGTGGTGTTACTACTAGAGTACTCTTTGTGGATTACTATAAAGAGCATTATATAACAGCAAAACGTGTATTTTAAGTAATCAATGGCTCTGTGATAACACGATGTCTACAATTGCAAGAAAATAAAACATAGCATACAAGCATGGTATAATCATGCTTTGTATGCTATGTTTTTGATATATAAAGCGGCAACTTTCATTTTGCAAAGTGTCATTCTCTATGCATAGAAAGCCTTGCTTCACTTAAAGGTAATTGATGATAAGTGGTCGTTAGGACTGAAGTCTATATTTGCTTTAATTGGTTAGCAAATTCAATCATTGATCGACTAGACATCGGGCCCTTTATTAATACAATTGTATCTTTATCAAGTTTTGGTTTAAGTATTTCTAATACACCTGTAACATCTTTGAATATATGAACCTCTGCCGTTGTTCCATCTTTTTTTGCTTGTGCTGCTATATCTTCTGCTCTTTTTCCAATTGTCATAAGCATTTCAATATTTCTCTGTGCCACCATCGAACCAATCTCACGATGATACTTTTCTTCGAAAAGACCCAATCGCTTTATATCACCTAATATAAGGATTATTTTTTTATCTTTTCCTATCGTATCTAAAACCTTCAAAGCAGCTTCAACTGATGTTGGGTTATTTGTCCATGTATCGTCTATAATGGTACTTTCACCGATACCAGTTGAAAATTCTAGGTGCCTTGCCATCGGTTTAAATGTTTTTAAACGCGAGATTGCAGTTTCGATAGACAATCCCATTTCCTTTATAGCTGCGATAGCTGCTAGTGCATTATACACTTGATGTTCTCCGTAACCAGGTACAAAAATAGTATATTTTTCATTTAATAGTTGAAGAGTAAATTTCATCCCATTGTTCGTAAATTCAATGTTAGATGCTTTGTAATCTGCTTGTTTCTGGACGCCAATAGTAATAATTTTCCCTTTAAACGTATGCAATGGTACTTTTTTTGTATTTTCATCATCACCATTGATGATTAATGTGCCATCCTCAGACAATCCCTCTAAAATTTCCGATTTTGCTTTTATATAGCCCTCAAGGTTTTTACATCCATCTAAATGATGGACACCGATATTAGTAATAATACCAATTGTCGGTTTGTAGATCATACATTGATGTTTAATGTTACCTGTATTCCCCAGACCAAGCTCAAATACCGCTGCTTTTGTTGTTTTATCGATGCCCGTTAAATAGGGTAAAGATTGGCGCGGCTCGTTTTTACTACTAATAGATGCCTGCACATTCCAATCTTTACTTGCAATATGTTTAATCATTTCTTTTGTTGTTGTTTTCCCACATGTTCCAGTTAATGCGACCACTGGTATATCAAAAAGTCCTCTATAATATTCGATAAACTTCCAATATGCCTGCAAAGTACTTTTTACTTGAATAACAGTCGTATTCGCTAGTGCGTTTTTTAGTTCACTTAAAGGTTTATCTGAAATGACGAGGGATGGCCCCTTATGATCTATTTCCTTCCAATTAATGGACTCACTTTTATTGATAAACATTAGTGTATTTTTTTGCGTTAAATCGTGGCGGTTATAATAAATAGCATGTTTGACAAACCATTGTTCAGAACCGCTGACTAATACCCCTTGTAGTAACTTTCTAATCACAGTTACACTTATATTTTGCACGTTACCTCCGTCCCCCCTCTCATTAGAGTATGAAAAATGATAGCTAGACGCTTGGGTAAAGGAGCGGTTCCTTCCCTATTTCTAGCAATGATTATTATTTGTTGATATGTTTTATCTTTTATTTAGAGCGCTCCTTTCTAGTAGATTACTATACAATATTATTAACTAACTTCATGTGACACAGTGTTTATCCTGTTGTCCTTGCATCTCTTTTTACCGTGCATCTCCTCTAAATGGTTTTTTTATTTTTAAATCGGCTGCCAAATTGGAAATTTGCTGACTATACATATCCCCTTTTATCAGAACAATTGTATTTTCATCTACAATTTCATGTAATAGCTTATAAACGAGTGTACTATTTTTAAAAGTATAAACAGGTTTGTTAAATCCTAGCTTTACTGCATGATCAGCCATAATTCGCGCATGCTCTCCTATTGTAATAAGGACATCTACACCAATGCGATTGATTAACTCTCCTGCTTGCTCATGGATGATATATCCCCAAGACCCTAAATCGGTGATTGTTCCAATAACGGCAATCTTTTTCATGCCCTCACCTATCGAATTCAAGACCTTTAATGCTGCTTCTAGGGAAGTAGTTGTTAAACTCCAAGTATCATCTATCAACAATGATTTATTAATTCCTTCGAAAAGTTGTAGCTGCTTTTTCATTTTCTTAAATGTAGCCAACTGTTTGATTGCTACAGGAATAGGGACATTCAATTCGTTGATGGCAGCAATTGCGGCTAATGCATTATATACTTGATGCTCTCCAAACCCAGGGACAAACACTTCATATTTTTTCATATTGTAGTGCATTGTAAACTGCATGCCATTTTCAACGTATCGAATATGACTTGCTTTAAAATCACATGATGGATGCTGCCCAATTTTAATAATATCTCCTTTGAATTTCGACAAATCTATTTTTTTTATATTGGCATCTTCCGCATTGAGAATTAATGAACCGTTTGGGTCCACAATCTCAGCCATTTCACCTTTGGCCTGTATATAACCTTCTAAAGTTTTACAATAATTTAAATGGTGGGCTCCGATATTCGTAATAATACCGATAGTTGGCTTGAAATATTTTCCTGCAGTCCTTACATCCCCTGGTGATCCAACAGCTGTTTCAAAAACGGCAACTTCTGTTTCATCGTCAATGCTAAGTAAATATTGCAAAGAAGCTGTTCTAGAATTACTACTTAAAGTAGTGGCAGCAACTTCTTTTTCAGCTGAAAGAATATGTTTAATCATCTCCTTCGTTGTTGTTTTTCCTGAAGTTCCAGTAATTGCAATAACAGGGATATCAAATTGACTACGATAATAATGTACAAACTTCCAGTAGGCCTCAACTGCATTCTCTACTTGAATGATGATTACGTATGGAGGAATTTCATGCTGATTATATAGCCGATCTGTTACAAGCACTAATGGGGAAAGAGGCTCAAGATTTTTCCAGTTGATAATGCGTTTAGATGTAAAAAGTGCAGTGTACGGTTTTTTTACTTGTTTTAGTCGATATGCGCCATACTGGATTAGCACCTCATCCGACCCATGCAACAATTTACCTGCAATAATCGCTGTTAAATTCTTCACCGATAGAGGCTTCATATCAATTCACACTCCTTTCATTTCTATTATATGAATCGCCATAAAAGTTGCTTGGATGTAAACAGGATACATAACTAGAAGAAAACTATTCCACAGCATATATATAAAATGTATATTAATAATCCAAGTGCCAATTGAAGGAGTGATTATACTGAAGGCAATTATATTTATCGGTACAAACAAATCTGGATCTAGTCGTGAAGCGATAAAAGCAGCAGAAAGGTTGGGTTACTTTACCGTACTTTTCACAAACAATCCAAAACAATTACAACAGAGAAAAGCCTACCCAGACATTCATAAAATGGTTCTCATCGATACTTCCAATATAGAAGATATGATAGAAGAAATTCACAATTTGTTTGATACCGGATTAGAGATAAAATCCATTGTTAGTTTTGTAGACCCATTTGTTCATATTGCCTCTATTTTATGTGATGAGTTTTGTCAAAACTATACGTCGTCAGCTGCTATTGAAATGATGGAAGATAAAGAAAAAACAAGGAATCTATTAAAAGATCAACCTTATTCCCCTAAATTTGTTCTAAAAAAACCACACGAATCATTTACAAATAATATGGTATTCCCACTAATAGTCAAATCACCTAAATCAACAGGTTCTAAAGACGTACTGTTTGCGACAAATAAAGACCAACTCGATACACACCTTACATTTCTCCAAAATAAAAATCCTGGGGAAACCATCATGATTGAAGAATATATTGATGGTCCTCAATATTTAGTTGAAGCCCTCGTTTATAAAAACCAAGTTCATACAATCGGCATTATTGAACAAGAGATTACACAAGGAAAGCGATTTATTATTACAGGCTATGGTGTACTTGCAGAAGTACCACCACATATTCAAAAAGGTATTGAAGAGGTACTCCATTCGATCGTTGAAGTATTTGATATTGAAAATGGAACATTGCATTTAGAACTCCGTTTAACAGAGAATGGATGGAAGCTCATTGAAATAAATCCTAGAATTTCAGGCGGCGCTATGAATAACATGCTACATGCCGCATTCGGATTTAGTTATGTTGAAGAAACGCTTAAGTTATTTTTAGGTGAACAACCTAATGTAAATCCACGTCATAATAAGTTCATTTTTACAAAATATGTGATTGTAGAAAGTAAAGGTGTGTTAGAAAGAGTCATTGGGAGAAATAAAGCTACGAAATCAACAGGGGTTGTAGATGTGTATGTAAAGCCTAGAAAAGGAACAATTTTAACCCCTCCATTATCTATGGGGCATCGCTATGCCTATGTTATTGCCGAGGGTAAATCGTTAGCTCAAGCTAAAAATCATGCGATTACAGCCGCTAAAGAAATAAAATTTCTAATACGAGCCTTATAGCGTTCCATATAAACAGTTTTTGCGAATGTAGCTACATGCTGCTACATTCGCAAAAATAAAGAAATAATTACGCAACTAAGTATTGTACATATTATTTTTAATTCCGCATTAACACAAACACCCCGAGTAGTTGACCTATTAAATTGGCAACTGCTCGGGTTATTTTATTTATTCCTTAAATGTATCATCTAAAAATTTAACCGTTTCAAACATATTAGTTTTACTTGCGCCCTTCACGAGAATCGTGTCATCAGGTTTAACAAGTTTCTCTAGCAAGGCATGTAATTGATCTTTGTTCGTATAATGATAGATATTCTCTTGTTTCATCCCTTTAGCCTTTGCTGCTGCACCAATTTCCTCTGTCCTGAACCCATAAGTAATTAAAAGGTCAATACTTTGGTCAGCAATATGTTCACCCAATTTACGATATTCTTCTTCTCTTAAATCTCCTAATTCCCGCATCTGACCAATTATTGCAATCCGCCTCTTCTTTCCGACATTTGTCAGTACCTCAAGAGCAGCTCTTACACCTTGAGGATGCGAATGCACAGTATCATCTATTACTGTAATATTTTCGCGACAATTATACACTGTCAATCTGCGTGGTGGTTTTTTGAAATGCAAGCCGGCTTTTATGTCCTGCGGTGTAAAACCTAAATAATCAGCCACAGCAATTGCATTTAGCGCATTATATACATGATGTTCGCCTAAAATTGGAATAAATAATTGGATTTCCTGCCCTTGGAGTTTCATTTTAAAGGACATACCATTTTCTTTATATTGAATATCATAAGCTCGATAGTCTGCGTCCGTCTTTACACCAGTTGTCAGTATTTTTCCCTTAAATTGATCAGTTAATAGATATTTCGAGTTTTCATCGTCTTTATTCAAGATAAGTAACCCTTGTTGGTCCATACCTTGTATCAATTCAGATTTAGCTTTGGCAACTAGTCTAACATCACCATCAAAGTTACCAACATGTGCAAGACCGATATTTGTTACGATACTAATATTCGGTTGAATAATGCTACAGTGATTCGTAATAATCCCTGGATAAGCCATTCCATATTCTAGAACGACGGCTTGATGAGAATCATTAATTTCTTCAGCATGTTTTTTAGTATGTTCTGTCGTATTCCAATAATCTTTCGATTCAAAAACATTCCATTTTTTCGATAATATAGATCCTAAAAATGCCTTAGATGTTGTCTTCCCTGCACTCCCAGTAATTGCAATAATTGGTTTTTCAGTTTTTGCTGCACCATAAGTCGGCTTTGGCTCTACAGGCTTAGGTATTGGCTCTACAATCGTAGGCTTTGGCTCTACTTGTTTAGGTTTAGAATCTACGAGATTTGGTTTTTGTTTGACCCTTGCTTTTTTTACATGCGGTTTGTTTTCTGCTAAGTATTTTGCGTAGCGAATTGAATGAATCACGACATCTAATTCTAAATAAAATGCTGGTGGACAGCCTGGACGCCAGTTTACTTCATAGACCCATATTCTTTGTTGTGCATCTAGTCCAACATCAATGCCAATTTCGTCTATGACTTCGCCAAACTTCGTCATTTGAATATCATCTAGATGGCGTGCCAATGATAATGAAAAATGCTCTAACATACGTCGAATATTATAAGCTTCTTCCTGGAACTCCTGCTCCAAAAACGGATCTAAATAATTTGTATATCCCCCATTGTTTATATTCGGAATTATCGAGCCATGTGGCGCTATACGTGGATAAACAGTCGTCACAACCCATTTTCCCTCACCATTTTTTTGCACATGGAGACGAAAATCATAAACTTGACCCGATTTCATTTTTGATTGAATATATGGTTGCATAATGAACGTTCCCGTAGCAAGAAGCTCATTTACTAATGCGTTCAACTGAGGTTTTGAATACATACGGTTATCACTATTTTGTCTTACTTCGAAAGTATCCCCTATTTTTATAATGAAATAAATTCCTTTACCTTTCCGACCATCAATCGGTTTAAATACTATTTTTTTATGATGGGCGATATAACTATGAAATACATCAATATTCTTTACTATTTCTGTAGGAATAATATATTTCTCAAATTCTTTCGCTTCTTTTAATCGCTCCATGACATTCCATTTATTCCCTATAGAATGTGTAGTAAATGGTATTTCCTTTTTCAATTTATTTATAATATCTTTTGACACCGATAATTTTTCTGGACTTCCAGCATTATAAATGACATCTGGAAAGGGCATCACTCTTTCTTGCCATTGCCCATCTTCTAATACCTTCCCATTGATAGTACGGTTGTCAAAGTTTACCTTTCTAGGTGTAAAGTAAAAAAAATCTACCCCTTCTGCTTTTGCAACTGCAGCATATGCATATGACTTAAGAACAGTTTTAGGATCTAGACGATGATGCAACATTCCTATAATTGTCATGCATTAATCTTCCTTTCTATAGATTCTTTCTATTAAATTCAGATTACGCAGCTTGCATATGGACAGATGCTCTAGTTTTTCAATTATTTTAGTAGTTTTACTATAGGACATTTCTTACCACTTAGGCTCAATGATGAATTTCTTTTTTAATAAATCAGGATTTAATAACTGAATTGCTGAAATACTGCCTAGCTCAATGGACTTTTCTGTAGTTGTTCTTTCGAGTCGTACAACATCGGCAATTGAGTTCGTTTCATTGCCTTCATAATCATAAGCTCGTAACAGTGAAATCGTTCCTCGGCAACGCTCCTTATCCACTTCTTCAATACGGAAATATTCTGTTTCAAATTGTTTAACAGTATCTATTAATCGTAAATGTGCTCCATTGTGCGTTATTAAAAAAAAGGGAATGGTATCACTACCAACGATTTTTACAAGAAGCTGACCATAATATTTCGAATGAAAATTTGTGATTATATCCTGAAGTGCTTTTATATCGTATAGCGCTTCACTTACAAAGTGGGTTCTTCCTTTTCCAACACTCATTGTCCCCAGCCCCATCCTGTTCCATTTTCGCAATGTATTATTACACGAACGATAGCAAAATATTTATTTGTCCTTTCTCGTTATAATATGTACGTTATCGAAATATGACGACATAATTTAGAAGATAGCATTAAAAAATAACGGCGTTTTACATAAAAAAAGAATGCTAGGAGTTTACCTAGCATCCTTCACAATATCGAAAGTAATTTCCATGCACTTTTCCCGCGAAAGTACCCTAATTCCGCGATTCAGGTGCTTTTTTCCGCGATTTTAAGCTTTTATTCCGCGATTTTAAGCGATTATTCCGCGGTTCGAAGCGGTTTTTCCGCGAAGTACTTTAATTTCGCGATTCAGGTACAACTTGTTGATTTCCTTGATTAAGTAAGATTACACCACCGATAATTAATGAAATGCCAATTGCTGTATAAAGATTAAAAATATCGCCCCAAATAACAATGCCTATAACGACTGTTAAAGCTGTACCAACACCAGACCAAATTGCATAGGCTAAACTTAATGGTAAAGTTTTTAAGCATAAGGACAAGCAATAAAAAGAAATGCCATAACCAAATGCAACGGCGATGGACGGCCCAACTACGGTAAAGCCTTCAGATAGCTTAAGCATTGTAGTCGCAAATACTTCACAGACAATAGATATAGCTAAAAATATATACCCTTTCATTCTAAAATCCCCCTAATGGCTACCGCCAGCGATGTTTAAAATTACCACCCCTATAATAATTAAAAATATACCCGCAAGCTTTTTAACATTAAAATATTCTTTATACAGTACAACGCCTACAACAGCTGTTAACGCTGTGCCTAACCCTGCCCATATTGCATAGGCTGTGCCGATTGCTAAAGATTGCAAAGTTAATGATAGAAAATAAAAAGCTGCGCCATAGCCTATGACCACACCGAGTGAAGGTAACAGCCGCTTAAATCCCGCAGTGAGTTTCAACATAGAGCTAGCAAAAACTTCAGAAACAATAGCTATGAATAAATATCCTAATGCACTCATGTTTCATCATCCTTTCTTGTCATTTGCAATAATTGTTCAAAAACACTGTCTGTTACTTCTTGTGAAACTGGTGCAATATTTAATAACTTCGAATAATACAAACCATCAATTGTTAAGCGAATCATATGAACGATCGATGAATCAAGACCATCGTCCAACAGACTTTCGAGCAATTGCTCATAGGCAATAGAAATCGAGTTATCATCATCGTGGATAATTTGAATGGCGATATTTATCCAAGCTCCCTTTTCATAATCTTGTTGTGACGCTAAGATGAATCCCCTTGTACGTTTACCAGTACCATACTCCAGCTCAGTTAGTGCTTCAAAAGAATCTACAAATTCAGTCATAATGTTTTGTGCAATAGCCGAATAGAGCTCATCCTTTGTTTTAAAATGATACAGGAGTCCTCCCTTACTGATGCTTGCTTTTTGGGCAATTTTATCCAAAGTTAAAGTATGTACATCATGTTCCTTTAAAAATTGGAGCGACGCTTGGATAATGTGAGAGCGTTTTAAATGTGCCTTGGATGTCATCATATCCCTCCTTATAAGCTATCAGAAAAAAACCGTCTGGACGGTCTTTTTATTGTATAAAAATAAAGGAAGTATCGTCAACAAACAAACCCCAAATAGTATGCACTATTTGGGGCTTTGTCAATTTATTCAGATTTACAGTAATCCTGCATTTTCTAAAAATGTCCGTGCTACATCTTCTACACTTTTTCCTTCAACGTTTACTTGATAATTCATTTCACGCATTTCGTCATCTGTTATTTGATTGGCAAGCTTGCCTAACACCTGTTCAAGCTTAGGATACTTATCGAGTGTTTCCTTTCTTAACAATGGTGCTCCTTGATAAGGTGGGAATAACTGTTGATCATCTATTAATACAGTCAAATCATATTGTCGTAACTCGCTATCAGTTGAATAAGCATCTAATAAATCAATTTTGCCCGATTGAATAGCTTGATATCTAAGCTTTGGTTCCATTGTCGTAATAGAAGCAATATTAATGTCATAGCGCTTTTGAATACCTAAATAACCATCCTCACGATCATTAAACTCCAACGTAAACCCTGCTTTTACTGTATTTTGAATTGCTTTAATATCTGATATTGTTTTTAAATCATAGTTTTCCGCCAGTTGTTTTGAAACGGCCAATGCGTACGTATTGTTGTACTTCATAGGGTGGAGCATAACCATATCAAATTTTTCCAGCATGCCTTCTTTTGCCTGTTTATAAACATCTGCTTGGTCATTATTTACTGCTTGCTCTTTTAAAAATTCCGCTATTGCTGTACCTGTAAATTCAGGATATATATCAATACTCCCCGATTTAAGCGCATTAAAGACAAAGGAAGTTTTACCGAGCCCAGGTTTTAATTGCACATGTAAATCTGTGTCATTTTCAATTAATAATTTGTACATATTAATTAATATTTCCGGCTCAGAGCCTAGTTTACCTGCAATCACTATGTCCTCTTTGTCATTATTATTAATGAGTGGCATGACAATTAACACGATTGCTGCCACACAAATCGCACTTAATGCCATAACTGTTCTTTTGAAAGATAGTGATTCTAGCTTTTTCAATAGATAATCAAACACTAGTGCTAAAATAGCAGCTGGTACAGCACCTAAAATGATGAGGGATGCATTATTACGGTCGATACCAAGTAAAATAATATCCCCTAATCCACCAGCACCGATTAATGCTGCAAGAGTGGCGGTTCCGACTATTAGCACCATCGCTGTCCGAATACCTGCCATTATTACAGGCATCGCAAGTGGTAGTTCTACCTTCACTAATCTTCTTGTTGTATTCATCCCCATCGCTAAAGCCGCTTCCTTTAAAGATGGGTCTACTTCATTTATGCCCGTAAATGTATTGCGTAAAATAGGAAGTAGCGCATAGACAACAAGAGCGATAATAGCAGGAGTTTTGCCAATTCCAAGCAACGGAATTAACAAACCTAATAGCGCTAATGAAGGTATCGTTTGTAATGCTGCACTAATCCCAATAACGCTTTCTGCTATTTTCTTTTTATTCGTTAAATAAATTCCAAGTGGAATCGCAATCATTACTGCAAAAAATAGCGCAATAAATGAAATTTGGACATGCTCTATTAATGATGCAATGAGCTGTCCTTTGCGTTCATTTAAGACGTCAAAAAAATTAGTCATTTCCTTCACCTCGTTCTGAGGCTAAAAATTGTAACACCGATTGCCTAGTAATAACGCCAATAATTTCAGTTCCATTCTTGACTACAACACATTCTAGTTGAGCTAATTGCTGAAGTATACTTTGTAAGGAATCTTCGACGGCTACACTATAGTTAACATAATTTTGATGTTCCTCTTTAGCAAATGGTTGTATGACTTGTTGAATGGTAAATACACTGAAGGGATCATCCTTTAGTCCAATAAATTTTTGGACAAAATCATTCACTGGATTTTGTATAATGTCTTGGGGCGTGCCAATTTGGACTATTTCCCCATCTTTCATCACACATATCCGATCCCCGAGCTTCAAAGCTTCTTGCATATCATGAGAAACAAAGACGATTGTTTTTTGTATCGCTCGTTGAAGCTCTAACAAATCGTCTTGTAATTTTGTACGACTTATTGGATCTAGTGCACTGAAAGGCTCATCCATTAATATAATTTCAGGATCTGCGGCCAAGGCACGAATCACGCCAACCCGTTGTTGTTCACCGCCCGAAAGTTCCTTTGGCTTCCGCTCACTATATTTATCTGGTTCAAGCCCTACCATTTCTAATAATTCATGAACGCGTTGCTGGATTGCTGTCGAACTCCATTTTTTCATTTCAGGGACAACCGCAATATTTTCTTCTATTGTCATATGCGGAAAAAGTGCAATTTGTTGGAGCACATAACCAATATTCCATCGTAGTTCATGTATGTTATAATCGCTAATTCTTTTTCCGTTAATTCGTATTGTCCCTTCAGTTAAATGAATTAATCGATTAATCATTTTAAGTAACGTCGTTTTTCCACAACCACTAGGGCCTATAATGACAAAAAATTCTCCTTTCTGGATTTCAAGATTAATGGAATTTACTGCAACTTGGTTGCTACCATATGTTTTCGTAACATTCTCAAATGCTATCATTTTCTAAGCTCCTTATTCATGAAAAGTTCTCACTTGTTTTGATATTTTAACTAGCACCGTTCGTCTCTCCAGTATATCTTTCCACATTCTAAAGAAGATAAACTGCCAAAAGCTTATGGACTTAAATTTTACCTTTAATTTTAACAAATACCATAAATATGAAATATAAATTTATATAGTATACGATACTTCAATATCGTAACAAACGCACATATAACGAAACTTTTTCATATTCAAGTTCGTTCTATTAATAATGAAATTAGTGAAAACCGATGCTTTTTATTGTCTAGTTGTTTTACAATAATAAGAGAGTCATTTATTTTTTAATGGGAAAGAAAGGAGGAAGGTGTTGCTCATATTCAACATCTATACACTACATGAGATTTTTAAAAAAACTATTCATTGGAATGATTGTCATAGCATCTGTGATCGGTATTTCTACTTATATGATGATTCAGCTATTTAAGCCTGCCGATACACCCTTACAAGAGTATGTAGATGAATGTCCTAGTGTTGAAGAATTCATTGGCTCCATTGCAGAAACTGCAAGACAGCTCGGTGCAGAAAATGACTTATATGCATCTGTCATGATTGCACAAGCCATTTTAGAGAGCAAGCAAGGGCAAAGTGGTCTTGGTTCTGCTCCGAATAACAATCTATTTGGCATGAAAGGCAAATATCAAAACGATTCCGTAACACTTGAAACATTTGAGGATGATGGCTCTGGTAATTTAACAACTGTGATGGCTGAATTCCGCAAATATCCTTCCTATGAAGAATCCATGAAGGATTATGTCCGTTTACTTCGCAACGGTGTATCCTGGAACCAAAACTTTTATAATGGTGTCTTTAAAAGTAATACTAAGTCCTATTCAGATGCAACAAAGTTTTTAACTGGCTCGTACGCAACGGATTCATCATATAATGAAAAACTAAATGAATTGATTGCTAAGTACGACTTACAACAATATGACAGCCCTGTAAAAAACAAAAAAACGATTACAGTCGCGGATGGTGACTCTCTTATGCATATCGCTCAGGCCCATAATGTTAAGGTTACATCTATTAAGCAATGGAACCAGCTTCGCACAGATTCTATTGAAGCGGGGCAGCAATTAAATATATATCAATATTAAGTAATTAAACGCTATTTTCAATAGGACACATGCTTTGAGGTATTCAACCGTTCAACAGTTGAATACCTCTTTTTACATTCTCCATTTATAGCGCTTAATAAAATATACTTCCAACTCCTGTAATTGTCGTTGCTAAATCATCACGATATAGTGCATGCTGTTTATCGAGACTATTAATATTAACCTCGTTACCCCCGAGTGATGAATGGACATAAAGGGACTGACCTAAGTACATTGCAACATGACCTGGGAAAAATAATAGATCGCCTTTTTGCATGCCGTCAAATGCTATTTCCTTAATTGGAAAACCTTCGACGATTTTCGCATCTCGGAAAATGGTCACACCATTTAACATATAAGCGATCGAACATAAACCAGAACAATCAATGCCAAGCGGTGACTTTCCTCCCCATCGATATGGTGTTGCTAAATAGCTAAGTGCCGTTTGCACGACATTTTCTCGGAACGCATGCTCCTCAAGGCTATTTTCTGCGACTTTTGGAAGCAGCCATTGTTGACGTATATACCCTAGTTCTCCCGTTGCCAATTGAATAGCCGCCCATTCCTTATTTAACGCCTTATTAGCAATGACTTGCACTATTGACCCTTTTACTAATGTCATCATTTTCGAACTTTGAATTTTCGGTTCATATAACACATCTGCAAAGCGTTGATGAATAACCTGTTGCGCATTTAGAACCCAAGCACTTGTTTTCAAATCGTCTATGAGCAAATGCTTTTTTTCACAATAGCCTTCATAACGGTAGGCCGTTTCAATGCGGACCCAATTGGTCGCTAACTCCTCAATAATTTGAACAGGCATGCCATAAAGGACTTCGTCAATCAGCTCAGAAGCGCTATCTGGTTTTGCATGTAGATTGGCAATCATTGTGATAACAATTGCATTCATGTCGCCTCTCCTTTCTGTCCAATCAGTGTGTCAAAAACAGCCTTCGATAGATGACCTATTATTTGTCGCGCGATATCATTTTCAGTAACTTCTGTCATAAATACGCCAATACTATAATCTTGAACGTCACTGTAGACGATCCCTACATCATGGTCAACGCTTTCAAGACCACCTGTTTTATGGGCAATTTCTACATCATCGGCTATATACCTTCTTAAAGATTCATGAAAACGCTGGCGGCACAAAATATCAATGACAAGCTGACTAAACTCTGGATTTAGTAAGTTTTTTGCATAAATTCGACTAAAAAGATGTGCCATATCTCGCGCACATGTAATATTATCTACACCATTAGCAAGTCGTTCGAAGTCCATCATTTTTCGTTGCACTTGTGTATGCATTAGACCAATTTGTCGACAAAACATATTAATGACATCCATACCGATAAAATCTATTAATACATTCGTTGCTGTATTATCACTTGTTGTAATCATCCATATTAAAAGTTCATTAATCGTACTTGTCGTTATTTTTTGTTCGCTAATTACACTAAAATCGACCCAGTCCTCACGACGTATCGTTATAATTTGATGTAATGATTCATGGTGATTTTGTAAATAATCTAAAACAGCAATAAGTATTGGCACCTTAATTAAGCTTGCACTAGAGAATGGCTCATCTAGACGTTCTGTAATAATGAACTGATTCGTCTTAAAATCTTTTACAAACATATGCACTTTGAACGGCGCGTCATCTATTATGTGTTGAATCGTCTGTTGCATCGTTCACCTACCCTATAACTTTTATTTTTTGCGTTTCTGCATGTACGGTAATTGTTCGCCCTAGAGGAAGTGACATTGTCGGTAAGCAGTGACCACAGGCAAGGTCCATTAAAATTGGTTTCTTCAATGGTACTAAAATCTCCTCAAAAATAGTGTTTAGTGATAAGCTACGTTCGGGATGCTCTGGATGATCTGGTCCGCAATTTGTCCATGCCCCTAGTAACAATCCTTGTGCTTCATCGAGCTTACCAGCTAATTTCAACTGTGTCAGCATGCGATCCACACGTTGCTCGCTCTCATCTATATCTTCTAAAAATAAAATTTTATCCTTAGTATCAATTTCATATGGCGTGCCTAGTGAAGCCGTTATCAATGTTAAATTGCCACCAACAAGCTGTCCTGTCGCCTTTCCAGTAACGAGAGTTGTCATTGGTTGGTGGGGAGGATTTAGCAGCAGGCAGTTGTTATCTGTTGCCATCACTTGCTTCATAAAGGAATCCCACGTAAATTGGTCCATGTTTTGAGCAATAAATTCTGTTGATGGCATCGGCGTATGGTAAGTAACAAAGCCACATTTTTGATTAAAAGCGATATGTAATGCTGTCACATCGCTATAACCTGCAAATACCTTTGGGTTATTTTTAATCATTTCAAAATCAAGTCTTGGTAAAATTTTTGTAGCTCCGTACCCTCCTCGTATACAGAAAACGCCATCCACCTGCGGATTACGGAACATTTCATTCACATCATGCGCACGAAGTTCATCTGAACCTGCTAAATAACCATGTCTTGCACGACACGTTTCACCCACTATTACGTTAAAACCGAGTTTTTCAATACTATCAATTGCGGGGTAAAGCTTTTCTGGTGGCGTAGCACCTGAAGCACTGATCAGTCCGATTGTAGCCCCTTTAGTTAAAGCTTTAGGTCGAATCATTCACTAACCTCCACTTTTTTAGATGTACGATAATTTTCGATTTCCTCTTCGTTCGCTAATACAAAATGCCCTTTCTCAATTTCCACAAATGACGGCGGTGACTTTTCATATCGGTGCTGTAATGGATTATAAATTTCTACTACCTTTGCCCTCTCCTTATATGGATTTGGCTCAGGTACTGCTGACAGCAATGCACGCGTATACGGATGTATTGGATTAGTAAAAAGCTTTTCTGTTTCAGCTAGCTCGACAATATTCCCTTTGTAAATGACGGCAGTACGATCCGTAATAAATCGTACGATTGATAAATCATGAGCAATAAATAAGTATGTTAAGTTATTTTTTGCTTGTATGTTCGACAGCAAATTAAGTACTTGCGCCCGAATTGACACGTCCAATGCAGAAATCGGCTCATCTGCAATTATAAATTCTGGCTCCATCACTAAGGCGCGGGCAATCCCAATACGTTGACGCTGACCACCTGAAAATTCATGTGGAAAACGACTAGCGAATTCAGGCAATAGGCCAACATTTAATAGCGCGTTTTGTACTTTTTGTTGACGGTCAGCCTCATCTTTAAAATTTTTCGTATTTATGAGACCTTCTGAAATAATATAGTCGACCTTTGCCCGTTCATTGAGCGATGCCATCGGGTCTTGAAAAATCATTTGTATTTTTTGCGTAATTTCACGGTCCCAACTTTTAGTGATTTTGCCGTTAATTTTCTTGCCATGATACAATATTTGACCACTCGTGACTTCATTGATGCGCATCATGGCACGGCCAATGGTCGTTTTTCCTGAGCCCGATTCACCCACTAAGCCGAATGTTTCGCCTTTATAAATGTCAAAACTCACATTGTCAATTGCGACAAACTTATTTTTCCCTTTGCCAAAAATAATGTTCAAGTTTTTCACTTCGACTAATACTTCTTTATTGTTCATTGGCATACAGTCTCCCTTCTTCAAAAAACGCTTGTAGCGTTGCGGGAGGTTCTACTTTTGGTGCACGAGGGTCTAATAACCACGTACGTGCATAATGTGTTTCACTTACTTGAAAAAATGGAGGACGTATCTCGTAATCAATCTTTAAGGCAAATTGATTACGCGGGGCAAAAGCATCTCCTTTAATTTCTTTAAAGAGGTTTGGTGGGGTCCCCTTAATAGAATAAAGCTGTTCCCCTTTTGACCCGAGCTGTGGTAATGAAGAAATAAGTGCCCATGTATATGGGTGTTTACCGTTAAAAAATACTTCATGTGTGCCACCAACTTCGATAACATCCCCTGCGTACATCACAGCGACACGATCCGCTACTTTTGCTACAACGCCTAAGTCATGTGTAATATAAACAGTTGTTAGTCCATATTTTTGCTGCAAATTTTTCAAAAGCTGTAAAATTTGTGCTTGAATGGTTACGTCCAGTGCCGTCGTCGGTTCATCACATATTAAAATTTTCGGTTTGCAAGCAAGTGCAATCGCGATAACAATACGTTGGCGCATTCCTCCTGAAAATTCGTGTGGGTATTGTTTATAGCGTTTCTCTACATCATAAATTCCGACGTCCGTTAATAGTTTGAGTGTTTCGTCATAAGCACTTTTGCCTTTTAGCCCTTGGTGTAACACAACACATTCCTCAATTTGTTTGCCGATTGGTTTTAATGGATTCAAAGATGTCATTGGGTCCTGTGTAACAATGGCGATTTCTTTACCACGGATATTCAACCATTGCTGTTCCGTTTTAAATTGTGCTAAATCCATATCGTTGTATAAAATTTGCCCTTGCTCGACAGTGCCGTTTTTATCGAGTAGGCCCATAATTGATTTCATAAGCACTGATTTACCTGAACCCGATTCTCCAACAATGGCAAGACTTTCACCTTTATATAGATCAAGTGAGATATCTCGAATGGCTGTGAGTACTTGACCACGTAGTGTAAATGTAATGACTAAATTTTGAATCGCTAAAATACGAGATTTTGTTTGCTCCACTGCCATTTCATTTCCCCCCTACACATGATTTTTCGGGTCTGCTGCATCTGCAAATGAGTTACCAATAATATAAAATGCTATCGTAATAATGCTTAGTACAATACTGGGGAAAATTAACTGATATCTTAAATCAGGTGACATCATAAGGACACGACCTTCATTAATTAAATTCCCTAGTGAAGGCTCACTAATTGGTAAACCTAAGCCAATATACGTTAAAAATACTTCTGCACCAATTGCAAATGGAATCGCCAGACTCATCCGAAGCATGATGACAGAAATTAAGTACGGGAGTAGATTTTTTATAATAATTCGATAATCAGACGTGCCCAAGCATTTGGATGCTAAATTGTATTCGCGATCTCGTAAAATAACAATCTGATTACGGATAAAACGCGCCATTTCTACCCAACCAGTAATGCACATGGCAATAATTATGGTCGAAATACTCGGACGTAATATATAGGACATTAAAATGAGAACAATCGTTGTTGGAATATTATCTACTACGTTATACAGCTGAGTAATCGGCATTTCTAATTTTCGAGAGAAGCCCCATAATGTGCCGATTGTAATTCCCACAACCGCTTCCACTAATGCGACAACACAGCCTATCATTAACGATGTCCTTGTCCCTGCCCAAATACGAGACCATAAATCCTGCCCTATTGAGTTCGTGCCAAACCAAAATTCTGCGTTTGGTGCAATATTACGTGCCTGTAATCCCGTTTGTTCATCAAGATATATTTCGGTCGGTGATTTTTGAGCTGGCAAATAAGGCTGCAACATGGTGAAAGCTACAATGATACAAACGATTATTAATAACAAGACAGCCATGCGGTTTTTCAAAAAAGATTGCCAGGTAGAACGCCAATAAGAATAGTTGGAGTATGCTGTTTCTTCCGCTTGACGATCACTCGCTTCAAAAAATTCAAATAGCTCTGCACGAGATTTGTCTGAAATATTATCTATCTCTTCGGTATAAATGCTCATTAGCGCACACTCTCCCCTTTCCCTAATTTAATGCGTGGATCAACAAGCGCCATGGCGATATCACCTAAAATTAAACCGATAATTCCCAGTGATGAAAAAACAAGCACTAAGCCTTGTACAATCGTATTATCCTGCCGTTGGATAGCATCAACGAGCAGTCCTCCCATGCCTGGAATAGAATACAATGATTCAATATAAATTGAGCCAGTGATAGTAAAAAGGATTGTTGCTGGCAAATATTGCGCCATCGGAATAAAGGCATTTCGCAATACATGACTAAACATCAGCGTGCGCTCTTTCACTCCTTTTGCACGTGCTAGCTTAATATAATCTTTGTTTAGTTCATCGACCATATAACGGCGCATCCACATCGCATAGGAAGCAGTCGGTGCTAACGCCATTGATATTAGTGGTAATAGCCAAGTAATTGGCCTGTATTCATCAAAGAGCATTGGTAAATGAAAAATATCGGTAATATACATTTGGATTACTAAGTAATACACTGCTGCTGGTACGGCTACGACAAAAACTATGTAGCCAGTCCCTAGCCGATCCAGCCATCGCCCCTTCATTTGAGCCATGAGAATACCCAGTGGCACACCGATAAGAAGCGATAAGACGACAGCCCCTAATCCAAATAACAGTGAATACGTTATTTTATCGGAAATAATTGTGACAACAGGTACATCCGTACGATATGTAACGGATTTGCCTAAATCACCATGCATTAAATCCGCATAAAAATGCCCCAATTGCACTGGCAATGGATCACGTAACCCTAAACTCGTTAAATAGGTTTCCTTTTGAGTTGGTGACATTTTCTCTGCCGCTGCCCCTAAATACCCTTCTTCGGGCATTAATCGTAGTAATGAAAACACAATCGTAATAATAATAAACAGTGTGAAAACGGATTGTAATAAACGCTTTCCTACATACCACAACATATCGAAGCCCTCCCCTCCATATTGATAGGTGTACAAAGCATGAAGGAGATGCCGAATCAGCATTTTCGGTCATCTCCTCTTTATTGAAAAATCACCACTTATTGCAAACGGATTAAATCATGGCAATGATTATTTCACTCTTTTATTTTGTTGCATTGGTTAATGCATTTGCCCTTTCCTGCTCCCACTGTGCCAACGCTTCCTTAAACTCCTCATTACTCATTGGTTTTTCTAACACTTTTTGCCCTTTAAACTTCTCTGCTGTCACACCAAATGGTGAATATTGAGCTTCGAATGGATTTAATTTTGAAGCGACATAACCGCTTCCACCAACGGCATACGGAATGACAAAGGCTTCATCAATTAAGAAAGCTTCTGCTTTAGCAAATAGGTTATAGCGTGCTTCCGTATCAATCGTCGCTTTCGCTTTTTCTAATAAATTCAAGTAGATTGTTTGACCATTTGCTTCTGTATATCCTTCCGCTAATTCTGGCTTATTGTAAGTGCCGTCCACGCTGAAAGGCTCTGTATATGTGGATGGATCCGCATAATCTGGCCCCCAGTTTGCTTCGATTATTGCAAATTTACCAGGACGTCGAACTTCTGATAAGAAGCCTGTCGATGGACCTGCTTCTACAATAATATCAACATAGTCGGCACCTAATAATTTTTCAATTTGTTGTTCAATGACTTGTGTACGATTTGCCCAATCTGGCATCCCAGAGTTGTATGGCATTAATACCTTTACTGGGAATGTCGCCTTCCCTTCCAGTGCAGTCATTGCTTTTTCTTTAAACTCTAATGCTAAATCTTTGTTAAAGGAATCATTACTTGAAATAGAAATCAATGGTTCTAGTTGTGTATAGTCAACACCTTCCACATCTACAAAGTTTTTCGGTGTGATTGTATTACTCAGTAAATCTTGTGGATTAAACGGTTCAACTGTTAGCATCGCTGATACACGATCAAGTGCATGGAATAATGACTTTCTGAAATCTTTATTATTGACAGCGACTTTCCAGTTATCGGGTTCATATTCCGCATCGAATTGTGGATTAAAGTTTAATGCATAGAAATACGAGTAGAAATTATTTTGCGTTTGACGTACTTGTGATTTTTTCTTATCATCATTGAACCATTCGTCAATTATGGAAGTAGGGATATCTGCTGAATCGATTTCACCACGTAAAAACAGCTCTGGAGCAACTGTTGCCGCTTCTTTATTATATTTATAGCGAATCCGATCAATGAGCACGTTACCTTTATCCCAATATGTTTCGTTCTTCACTAAAACACGCTCATTTTGAGGCTCAAATTTATCTAAAATATATGCTCCGTTATATAAGAAATTCTCACGTGTTGTACCAAATTTCTCCCCTTGCTCAGCTAAAAACTTGCCATTCACAGGGAAGAAACAAACATAATTTAACATCGAAAGAAAATATGGTGTAGGCGCCTCTAAAGTATATTCAACTGTCTGTTTATCAATCGCCTTGATTCCTACTTTGGAAAAATCAGTTTGCTCTCCGTTATAGAATGCTTCGCCATTTTTTACAACTGTCGCACTCCATACGGTAGAGGATTCATTTTTTGCATCTAAAACATAGTGGAGGCCATCCACAAAGTCTTGTGCTACAACATCTGCGTACTCCTTACCTTCATGCGTCACCCATTTCACATCATCTCGTAGCTTAAATGTCCAAACCGTTGCATCTTCATTTGAAGACCATTCTTTCGCTATGCCTGGTTGTACGACGCCATACTTATCGTATTCAATAAGTCCATCAACTAGATTAGCAGCAACAGCAAATTCATTTGTTTCAGAAGTTTTTAAATAGTTTAATGTTTTAATTTCTCCAGAATAAACGACCCGATACTCAGATTTTTTCTCGTCTGAAGAATCATTGCTACAGGCAGCACAAAGTAAGGCGACTAGACATACTAATAGAAACCATTTCCTTTTCATCATAAGCATCCCCCTAAGCTTTTTTTATCATGAAAATCCTATTCCAATTGCCTCCGTCATCGATATTCGATTATTGTTAAAAATAGGACTACCTGCAATAGGATCTTTCACACTTAAACTCGATCCGTCTAAATCTATCCTTGTGATATTTTTTATGTTAAAAACTGTAATAGCCGAAGCACTTCAAAATAATCATCTGTAACGAATTCGACTGTGTTATGCGGCTTAAATGTCGCATTCGGATAAAATGAGTTTCGGTAAGCTCGTGTATGGTCACGGTAAATAATTTCCACGACAAATCGGTCGGGTAATGTCACTTGTAAGTCGGTCCGTGATACTTTCATAGATGCTTCTACAAGCCGTTTTGTTTCGCTAATTGCCAATTGAGGACTAACACTTATTGTTGCATTGCCTACCCCTTCCTTTGTGGCAAATGTTATAATGTTACGATTAAATGATTGAATCTCTTCTGTCAGCCCCACATCTCCACTGACAAAAGATACTGGCACACCATGTAAGGCAGCGGCGTACGTATTAATGAGAAATTCACTTGCATATTCGCCATTTATTTTAATATCTGCAAATACACAAAGCGTGTGTGCTAATGGATTACGCTCACTTCCACCTTTACTGTGATACCCGATGAAAATAGCACGATCGAAGCTACTATCCAGTCCAGCTACCATACACATCGGATCATATGTCCAACCGCGAATGACTTTACAATTGATAGGCAAATTCGAAATATCGATATTGCGAGCTGAATCATGGGCATCCTTCAATAAAATCTCTGTGGCACCACCAACTATCGCACCTTCAATGGCGGCCTCAACTTCCTTCGTCATCTGCTTCTGAAAAAAATGATAATCTGGTGCATTCAGTTCTGTCTCACTCCACGAAGTTGTTCCTGTAATGCCTTCAATATCTGCACTTATATAAACTTTCATAAATATCGATACTCCTTCATTAAATAATTTTCAACCTTTGCTTCAATAGCACCATAACTAGCTTCCTTAGCATTTACCCTTGTCGCCCAAGCAATATTGTGAAAATCATAATGCCACCATTCCTCAGCATAATTCGTAAATCCTGCCGCGGTCATACAGTGATACAAAAGACGGCGATGAAAACATGCTTGCCTATTTTCATCAGAATGCAGTTCAAAATAGCGCGTTGCAGATTTTTCACTCATTTCATCAAATGCTGTCCCAAGATCTAGGGCATTGCCTTTGTCATCTCCGAGTGTTAAATCAATGGCTCCCCCTGTAACATGCGGAACAAAATGTTCTTGGCCTTCGTTTGGAAAAGCAACAAACTTTAACGTTTCTTTAAAAACAGTTTCTTCTGAGAAATGAGCATTTTGATATTGAATTTGTTTAGAAAATTTAGCAAACAAAAATTGTTGCACCTGAAGTGGACGGTATCCGTCATATAAAATAAAGCTATAGTTTTCAGGCAATAGCATTATAGCTTGCTGTAATCGCTCAAAAGCTTCTTTGCGCAAATAAATGGATTGTAAACTGCTAACAATTTGTTGTTGGTAATATATAGGCTGAGTAAATATTCTAGGGTGTAGGTTGTCAATTTTAATTAATGGCTCGAAGTTTTTTCTAATTTTAGGAGTTGATTGATTCGTCGGAGTAGCGCTCAGTTCGATTGGCTGATGAAACTTTTCTTGCATCGTACCCACCTCTTTGTAGGAAACATGTAAAATTATTAGATAATTCAGTATTTTCATTGAATATTAACACACCACTTAATTGTTGACTAGATAAAAAAAGAATAATTACAAATTATTAGCTATTCTCTACTGATTACACAAATTATGCTACAAATAGGAAAATAATTAATGCATATGGCGTTTTTTTTGCTATTTTATAGTAATTTAGCGAAATTCCATATTGAAAGTTATAGAATCTAACCGAAATATATCAAATAATGGCATCGCGTTTATTTACCTATAATTGTAGTTGAAAAGGAGGTACCCTATGGATATAAAAGTGATGGCAGAAGTTTATCGATTAGGAATAGCAATAGGATATTTTACGGTACAAGATGTAATTGATTGGGCAGACGCTCTGATTGGAAGTCTTGAACAACCGCCATATGAATTAATCGATATTTCATTATCCTCAAAAGCAAAACCGATTGATGTCTGTTCATTATTACATTCCTTTTATGGAAGTCCTTTCAACGATTCCCCTTTGTACATCATGCTCAGCATGCTCAGTAATGAACATACCTCTTCAAACAATTTAGCTAAAGTGGCGGCAATGCTTTTTGAATTAATTGACTTTATCCAGTTAGAGGATTGTTCAAAGGGGATAATAATAGATTTATTGCATTTATCAGATGCTTACTATTTAGCAAAACAAGGAATATATGGTGATATACAAGCAGTAGAAAACGACATTAAGAAATTTTTACAGTCCTTTGAGATTTAATGCAAAAAAGCTACTAAACACCTTTGTGTTCAGTAGCTTTTCGTTCAAGTATGAAATGTATAGGCTTCTACTATATGACCGTCTCGACCAGTAGTTGTTTGTGCCTGTGAAAGAGAATTTAAAATGGCCTCCTCTGTAACTTCGGCAGCTGCGATAAATAACTGATTCATAATCGGATGGTCTTCACGTAGTTGCTGTCGTGTTTCTAAATATTGATCCGTCTGATGCGAAATTAGCCTTGCTGTCGTAAAGCCAATCACTATATCACCACTACCATGTGAATAATGACTGCCTGTTCGTCCAAGTCCGATTCCACAGCGTTTAATCACACGTGTTAATTGGCGACTACTAAGCGGGGCATCCGTTGCCAGAACAATGATAATTGAGCCATCTGTTGGTGATAAAACCGAGTTACTGTGAGCATTTAGAACATTGTAGTGTTCCCTTAAAAACTCCGAACTGTGGCCAAAATTACTTAAAACGATACAACCAACTGTATAGTTGATCTCATCATGTTGTTCCATTGTCACGATACGCGATGATGATCCTATTCCGCCTTTATAGCCGAAACAAATCATACCTTTTCCCGCTCCAACAGCACCTTCTTCTGCTCTATCTTCAGATGCCTTATGAATCGCTTCGACTGCGTGATTTGGTGTAACTGGACAAGCCCGAATAGAATTTAAATAACTATCATTACATTCCCCCACTACTAGATTAATCGTCCCTGTACTATCACCAATTTCACTATTTGTCTCTAACATATATTGCAACGTTCCTTGTGTTACAGCGGGCACACCAAAAGTATTTGTCAGCATAATTGGTGACTCAATCACCCCTAGCTCATTTACTTGAATAAGACCCGTTGTTTTACCGAAACCATTTAATACATAACTTGCCCCTGTCACTTTCTGTTGAAATAAATTTCCACCATGCGGTAAAATGGCTGTTACACCTGTACAAGCATATGCTCCGTCTTCCTTTAATCTTTCGTCAAGTGTGACATGACCTACTTGCACACCTTGCACATCGGTAATACAATTTTTTTCACCTACTGGTAACATACCTATTGTAATTCCCATTTCCCGCACTTTTTTAGTCATTTTATCGCTCCTTATCAAAAAGCCCTCTCTATTCTAGTGCCTTCTCTACAGCCGCTAACGCATGAATGATAGTCGTATCAAAAACAGGGACTAAAACATCTTCTTGCTGAATTAACAATCCAATCTCAGTACAGCCTAAAATAATGCCTTGTGCGCCAGACTTCACAAGATTGGCTATAACCTGTAAATAAGTTTCTTTTGAAGTTGGTTCAATTTTTCCTAAACATAATTCTTCATAAATAATTCGATTGATGACTGTTCGTTCTTCTTCATTTGGCACTATTACGTTAATACCAGCCTGTTCGATTCTAGTTTTATAAAACTCTTGTTCCATCGTATATTTTGTACCAAGCAATGCAATTGTTTGTATACTAGCCTGTTGAATTTGAACAGCTGTTGCATCAGCAATATGTAAAATGGGTATCGTAATATTCGTCTCAATAATATCAATTACTTTATGCATTGTATTTGTACAGATGACAATAAAATCGGCACCTGCTTTTTCTAACGATCGTGCCGCTTCCCCTAATATTTCTCCTGCATTTTGCCATTGTCCATTCGCTTGATAATGCTCGATTTCTTGAAAATCGACATTATATAAAATACACTTTGCTGAATGTAAGCCACCTAATTGCTGCTGTACCTTCTCATTAAGTAGACGGTAATACATTGCTGAAGACTCCCAGCTCATACCACCAATTAATCCAATCGTCTTCAAATTATCAACTCCTTATTTATTAAAATCCTCTTTCGCTTCTAACGTGATTTCATCATAAATTTTTATTAAAATAGAAGAAAAAAACTACTTTCTTTGCCAATAACAGCGTTTTCCGTGAAACTTTATACTAATAATAGTCATTTCGTCTTTACTATTTATAGGTATAAAAGAAAAACCAAGTTCAATACTAAATTGAAAAGAATATTACATTTACTGTAGTCGACACCTGCTTTCCTTTACTCCCATTTTACCACCATATAAATATTTACAAAATAACAATACTCTTCAAAATTTAAATATCATTTTATTATTATGAATTTTTAAAAATTTGATGTTTAATAAAAAAAAAGTGTAAAATAAAAACTTATTGAAAAAGGAGGAAGACAAATGGAATGGATTTCAAATATTGTAGATGGCACGAATAATATATTATGGACGTACCTCTTAATTATATTATTATTAGCAGCTGGATTATATTTTACGTTTGGCTCTAAGTTTGTACAAATACGTCTTTTCCCTGAAATGTTTCGTTTAATTACGGAGAAAAGAGATGGTGAATCTGGTGTTTCTCCGTTTCAAGCTTTTACAATTAGCGCGGCGTCGCGTGTAGGTACTGGTAATATTACAGGTGTTGCACTTGCTATCGGTGTTGGTGGTCCTGGTGCAGTATTTTGGATGTGGATTATTGCCATCCTCGGTATGGCTACAGCTTTTATTGAAAGTACACTCGCTCAAGTTTATAAAGTAAAAGACGGCGATACTTTTCGTGGTGGTCCTGCCTATTATATAGAAAAGGCATTAGGAAAACGTAAGTTAGGAATCGTTTTTAGTATTCTTTTAACATTGAGCTTTGGCTTTATTTTTAACGCTGTACAGTCAAATACGATTGCAACTTCTGTAGGTGAAGCATTTAATATTAGACCTGTTATTATTGGCATTCTATTAGTAGTGTTAACGGCCATGATCATTTTCGGTGGTGTACATAGAATTGTTAAATTTACACAAGTAATTGTACCTGTAATGGCCGTATTTTATTTACTCGTTGCACTATATGTCGTTGTAACAAATTTAGGTGAAATTCCAACAGTGTTCAAGCTTATTTTCTCTCAAGCATTTGGACTTCAGGAAGCCACTGGTGGTGCTATAGGTATAGCCATTATGCAAGGGGTTCGTAGAGGATTATTTTCTAATGAGGCTGGTATGGGTAGTGTGCCAAACGCAGCTGCAACAGCTAATACCTCACACCCCGCTAAACAAGGACTTGTGCAAAGTTTAGGCGTATTTTTTGATACAATTATGATTTGTTCAGCAACTGCCTTTATTATTATTTTGGCAGGCTTATATAAAACAGGTGAAAGTGATGGCATTATTCTAACGCAAAACTCATTAGCCGTGCACGTTGGCGATTGGGCACCTTATTTTATTGCAATTAGTATTATTTTCTTCGCATTCAGCTCCGTTATTGGTAATTATTATTACGGCGAATCAAATATTGAGTTTATCAATGCACATAAAGGCTGGATGACTCTATATCGCTTTTTAGTATTAGCCATGGTAATGTTCGGTTCAGTAGCTCAAGTACAACTTGTATGGAACTTAGCTGATTTATTTATGGGGCTAATGGCGCTAATCAATATTACGGTTATTATGATTCTCGGTAAAATCGCTTTCCGAGTTTTAGATGATTTTACGCAACAACGTAAAAAAGGAAAAAACCCTGTCTTTTACGCAAAGTCTATCCCAGGATTGAAAAATACAGATTGCTGGGAAGATGATCGAAAATAAAAGAAACGCCATCCATCAAGTTAAACTTGATGGATGGCTTTTTAAATGCCATTTTATGTGCCTGTCACCTAAAAAATTCTTAATTTTCTATCAATAATAATTTTGCCAGTTGAGCTATCCCTTTTTTATCATTGCTTCTGTGAATGCCTGCGATTGCCCTCTTGGAATACTCAATGTATTCCACTCATTTCCTTTTATTTGTTTACCTACGTAGACAATTTGTCCGACATGCGAAGCATAATGTGCCATCTGTCTTTCAATAGCATCTATCACTGTATGCTGCTGTCCTCTTATTGTGACGTTGGCCAACAAATCTTCTGTTGTTAAACTCTGTAAAGCTTTCAAAAATACTTGCCAGCCCTTTTCCCAAATCGCTATTAACTCTTTTTTAGTATCAATGCTATCAATAAATTCATCATCACGATTCCTTGTCGTTTTCTCGCCATCAGTTAATAAAAAGTCAGTCCATCTTGAAATCATGTTTCCACTAACATGTTTGACAATGACCGCAATACTATTTGACTCCTCATTGAAAGCCCAATGCAATTGCTCAATGTCTAATTGTGCAATTGTTTTATCACCATCCGCCTTAACAGATTTAAATCTCTCTAGAACAACGTGTAAATATGTTTCACCCATGCTCATACAAAACTACCTCCCCTTATTTGTAGCTGGTGCAATCATATTATAACAAGTGCCTGTCACCCAAACAATTTTGAAAATTGCCAATTTTTTCGGTGTCAGGCACTGTAACGTACTCGTTGCTACAGTTTCCCTTTAATGACGCGTCTGTAAATTTAAACGCTTCTCCATTCTATTGAAAATAAACGTAAATGCTAAAACTAATATTAAATAGAAGGCACCTGTCACCATATATGTTTCTAATGGACGATAGTTTGCACCTGCAATGGCTAATGTCGTACTCCATAAATCCGACATCCCAATATAAGCAACTAGTGCCGATTCCTTCAGTAATATAATGAATTGATTGCCTAATGGCGGAATTGCTCTTCGCATAGCTTGAGGTAAAATAACTCGACGCATCCCCAATGTTTGAGACATCCCCAATGAACGAGCCGCTTCCATTTGACCACGATCGATTGACTGAATTGCGCCTCGAAAAATTTCAGAAATATACGCACCGTTATGGACAGCTAAAGCCAATACACCCGCCCAAAAGGAAGGCAGCGTAAGGAACGAAGAAATACCAAAATATAATATAAAAATTTGAACAATCATCGGTGTACCACGGATTATCGCTAAATACACTGCCGCAAAATATTTCAGTACTTTTATTTTAGACATATTAAAAAAGGCGATAATTAACCCGACGATACTACCTAATACTAATGAACAAACCGTTACTGAAAGTGTTACCCATAGCGCATCAAAAAGCATTTTATAATTCGATTGAAAAATTTCTAACATCTATTCACCCACTCTGTTGTCTTCATTGTTGTAAGGAAACGGAGGAAAGTTTCCCCCGTTGCTCATTTACTAACTCTTTCGTCCATTAAGTTAAAACCAAACCACTTTTCACTGATTTTTGCATATGTTCCATCCGCAATAAGTTGTGCTAACGCTATATTTAGCTTTTCTTTTAATTCCTCATTGTTTTTATTCACAGCAATTGCTTGCTCATTCACTGCTAATAAATCTCCAACAGCTTTCACTGGTATTTTCGCTTCATCAATAGCAAGCTGCGCAAAAATATTATCTGCCACAACTGCATCTAAACGACCTGTTTTAATATCCATCAATGCTGCCACATCCCCTTGTGGATACGTAATGACATTTTCTTTGGCCGTTAATTTTAACGCATCCGTTTCATAATTTGTAGCGGGCACGGCACCAATTACTTTGCCCTCTGCATCTGCTCCTGATTTAATGCTCGTATTATTTTCAGCTACAAACAGTTGTGAGCCTGAACGATAGTAAGTGTCCGTAAAACTAACAACCTTTAAACGCTCCTCCGTGACGGTCATACTGCCTAAAATCGCATCAAATTTATCATCTAGTAGACCTTGAATAATTGATTCGAATGGGAAAGTCATCGGGACAGGTTTCATGCCCATTTTTTCAGCTAAAGCTTCTCCAAGTTCTACGTCAAATCCAACTAACTCGCCATTCTCTTTATAATTAAATGGCTTATATATTCCACTCATGGCATAAACAAATTCCTCTTGTTCAGTGCCTGACGATGCCGCTTTTTTTGAATCTTCATTTGAACTACAACCAACTAAAAGTCCTACCCCTAATGTTAAGGTTGCTAATAATGCTTTAAGCTTGAATTGCTTCATGTTTATTACCCCCCATGTGTAAAATTCTGTTTAAAAATTGTTTTGTTCGTTCATTTTTTGGGTTATCGAAGAAAGTGTCAGGATGACCTTCTTCTAAAATTTGTCCACCTTCTAAAAAGACGATATGATTTCCAACTTCACGCGCAAAGCCCATTTCATGCGTCACAATAACCATCGTCATGCCGTCATTAGCAAGTTGCTTCATAACTTGTAATACTTCCCCAACTAACTCTGGATCTAATGCAGAGGTTGGTTCATCAAATAACATCACTTTTGGCTCCATCGCCAATGCACGTGCAATAGCTACTCGCTGCTTTTGACCGCCCGATAAACTATCAGGGTACATTGTCGCTTTATCTCGTAACCCTACTTTTTCAAGTAAATCATATGCATAAGCGGTTGCTGTTTCTTTTGACTGCTTTTTTACAAAGATGGGTGCTTCGATGATGTTTTCAAGAACTGTCCGATGAGGGAAAAGATTAAAATGCTGGAACACCATACCTACCTCAGCTCGAACTTTATTTAAATCCGTTTTAGTCGCATGTATGGCTTGTCCTTCTATACTGATATGGCCTTCGTCATATAACTCTAAGAAATTTAAACAACGTAACAGAGTGCTTTTTCCTGAACCACTCGCGCCAATTAATACAACAACATCCCCTTGCTGTATTTGTAAATCTACTCCATTTAAAACTTGTAAAGAGCCAAAGGATTTTTTTAAATTGTTGACTTGAATCATTGCTATCATCCTTCCTGCAAAATCGATATCATTTGCTTTTTCATCGGTATTACTCAACTTTTATTTTCCATTATATATTTGGACATTTTTCTACTTAATTAAAGACTCCCCCTCGTTCATTATCCTCTTGCACATTTCGTCACATATCAATTATCTGAAATTACTAAATTGCTAAATAATTAATACACTTTTAATTAAACAGTAATAATAATGTTGAAAAAAGGGCTTTTATTAGACATAATAGTATCTTTTTTTAATATGTTAGTCCCTTACACTTGTTTAAAGTATCAATTTTCAACATTTTAGATTCATAAACTTACTAAATAGAGTATGATAAAATGTAAATATTTTAATATTTCTAATTATTTTAAAGGTGATGATGTACTATGTATAAATTATTAATTGCTGACGATGAATTTGAAATTCGGAATGGCTTAAGCAGTTATTTTCCATGGGAAGAAATTGGTTTTGAAATAGTTGGTATTGTTGAGAACGGGATAGAGGCTTTAACTTTTATTTCAAATCATCATGTTGACGTGTTACTTACAGATATACGGATGCCAGAACTAACAGGTATTGAAATTGCGCAACAACTCGATGAACAAAAATCGCCAATACATGTCGTGTTTTTAAGTGGCTATAAAGATTTTGATTATGCACAGCAAGCTATCCAATACGGTGTAAAAAACTATATAACGAAACCGACAAAATACAGTGAGCTTGTGACAGTTTTTACAAAAATTAAAGCACAGCTCGACGAAAAATATGTAACATATAAAACAGACTTTAATCATGATAAGGTCATTGAAACGATATTTAATTATGTGAACGAGCATTATCAACATGCTTCTCTTGAAGGCGCGTCACAGCTTGTTCATTTAAATCCAGTCTACATAAGTAAATATTTCAAGGAAAAAACAGGCCGCAATTTCTCAGATTTTGTCGTCGAAGTCAAAATGGAAAAGGCAGCAATCTTTTTAAAAAATCCTGACTATAAAATTTACGAAATTAGTGAATTGACAGGATATAGCAATGCTAAAAATTTCACTCGTACATTCCGAAAATATTTTGGTAAAACACCTCGTGAATACCGAAACGAGGAGTGTGGCCTTCACATTGACTAATCATTACATACGCACCTATTTTTTGAAAAATTTAATTAGCCTATTAATCCCAATGCTTATTCCACTTATTGTATTAGGCGCATTATCCATTTTTTTAATTCAACAATATGTATTACAGGATATTATTGATCGCAATACAGATCTTTTAACGCAAACAAAGGAAAATATCGAGCTTATCTTTTATGAGCTCGATTCGTTAAACAGCTATATTATTTCAAGTACAAATCAATTCGATAACTTGCAGCAGCTTATGGATAAGCCATCACTTACCCACCAGGACTATACGGACCTTGTCACATTAAAAAATTTTATTGATGCACCAAAAGAGGCTAGAGAATATATTCATTCGATATACATCTATGTAAAGAACGACTCTGGAAAGTATTTATCGACAACTACAACTGGTTTAGTCGAATTACGAAATACACTCGATTTTAATTGGTATCATAGCTTTGTTACGCATCTCGGCTACGAGGAAACTTGGGCTGAATCAAGAACTATTAAACGTATAACGAATAACCAAATGGATACACCTTTAAATATTATTACGATGTATCGCACTATCCCTAAAAATAATGGTGTACTTGTCTTAAATATTAAAGCAGACTATTTGCAGCAACAGCTCGCATCACTGTCAACAACAGTAGGACGCAATTTAGTCATTGTGGACAATAAAAATAATATTATTTTTAACGAACAAAATTATGAACTAGGCAACCGAATCATACAAAGTCTGACATCTAATCCCAATACATTTTTTGATATGACAATTGATGCCAAGCCCTACGTCATCTCTAAAATGGAGTCATCAAAATATGACTGGACGTTTTTATCGATCAATCCTAAAACGAGTCTTTACCAAGTGCCAAAGAAACTGTTAAAGCTTGTTTTATTTCTTTCAGCAATTTGCATCATCGGAAGTGTTATTTATGCCTTTTGGATAACGAGAAAAGCAACAGTCCATATGCGAAAGATATTAGCAATTTTTCAATCTGCTGAACAGGGCGGTGTATTACCTGACATTTCAATCCCTGTTAATGATGTGTATAGTCTCATTACACATAAAGTTTTACTCAATTTTACGGAGCAGAATACATTGAAACGAAAGCTAGCGGAGAAAAAATACAAGGAGCAAACGTTAGAGCTAGCCGCCCTCCAATCACAACTGAATCCGCATTTTTTATTTAATACTTTAGAGACATTAAATTGGCGTGCCATCTCATTAACGGGAAAACCAAATGAGTTAAATGATATGATTGATAATTTAGCGACAATTCTCCGCTACTCACTTGACGATGAATCAAGTATGGTCCCTATAATGGAGGAAATTAAATACACGAAGCACTATATTGATATTTTGAAAGCACGTCATCAAAATCAATTTCACGTTCTATGGGAATATGATGATGATATTATGCCATTCAAAGTGAAAAAGTTGACGATACAGCCATTAATTGAAAACGCCATTGAGCACGGGAAACATAAAAAGCTTCTTTGTCATATTAAAATTAAATTGACCGTTCAGGCTGATTTGATGACATTAGCCGTTATCGATAATGGAAAAGGGATGGAACGAAGTCAGCTACAATTAGTACGTGAGCGTCTTCAGCAAAATGAGCAATACAGTCATATTGGGTTAAGTAATACACATAAGCGCCTTCTTGTCGCCTTTGGAGATCATGGGGGACTTACTATTCTAAGTAAAAAAGGTTGGGGAACGGTCGTTAAGATGAAGATTCCATTGAAAATATAATAAGGTGTGCAATAAAAAGCTAGTGCTATACCCGCACTAGCTTTCTTTTCGTTATAAGTTTTCATCTATATATGTTTCTAAATCGCCCACGATAGTATCGATTGGTACATCTGCTGCGTCCTTCGCATAGCCGTCATATTGTTTTACGAGGATACCATCTTTATCGACTAAGAAAAATTGGATACCGTGGATAACTTGATCTGAATTTGGGTCATCCTTTACGAGTAATTTTGTGGATTTTACGGCAAATTGCTCAATATATGACTGAGAATACCCCGTAAGAAGATTCCATTTCGATTCGTCAGGCACTGTATATCTTGCTAAATAGTCAGCGAGCACTTCAGGTGTATCAACTTCAGGATCTACTGAAAAAGCGACAAGATTGTAATCCTCTATTCCTTTTTTCATGAGCTTTTCTTGTATTTGGGTCATGTTAAACGTCATTGGTGGACAAACTGAATTACAATTCGTGAAAATATACATGCCTAACCAAGGTTTGCCTTTTAAACTTTCAAGTGACACATTTTCTCCACGCTGATTGACATGGTCAAAATCTTGTATTTCATAACTATAATCAGCTTTAAACTTCACATTTCCACATGCACTCAGTACTGTAATTAACGCTAATAGTAACACTAATCCTATTACCTTATTTTTCATCTTCACACACTCCCTACCAACATTACCCCCATCTTATCGAATGGTGTAAGCGTTGACAACTACCTGACGTGACAGCTTTCTTACATCTTTGTGAAATCATCTTTCTTTAATCGAAATAAGCACATCATGTATTGCATCCAGCTTTACTTCAACGCGATGTAAAACAAAATAACAGTAGACATGCTGCCGCCACCCAATTCAATCCAGACATCAAAAAAATAAGACATGTTGTGTTGAAATTTAACAAAATAGTCTATCGAATTATAGGAAAATCTCAATGAATATACTGAAAAGCTTGATAGATTGACGCAATTTGCTATGATTTATTTAAAGGATTGCACACCGTCTATGCTTAATATATATAGTTGTATTTAAATAAGGCGGTGAGTTTAGTGTGTGATAAGGAGGAAAAAAAAGATATGACAACTACTGAAACTATAAAAAAAGTCTTAAACAAGTCCATTCCCTCTACTAGAAATCATCAAATATCAAATGCAATTCAAGAAGTTGATTTAATTGAACAAAGCTTACTACCTAAAAAATCAGCACGTTCTTTTTTAAAAGATTTACGTGAAGAGAAATAGTAATGAAGTATAGAGTTAACACAACTCCTACATTTGAAAAGGAGTTTAAGCGATTACTAAAGCGGTATCCAAAGATAGTTGATGATTTTGAAGCATTAATTGATGAAATCGAAGTAGGTGCTGAATTAGGCGAACCTATCCAGGGTGTAGGTGTAAAATTCGAAAATAGTAAAAAAAGGTTTAAAATTTTCAAAAAAAGAATGGCAAATACAAGTGCGAAGCAAGGTAAGTCTGGTGGATTTCGAGTTATTATTTATTTGATTACAAGTAATAATCTAGTATATTTATTGGATATATACTCGAAAAATGAACAAGAAAATATTTCTACAAAAGATATTATAAACTTAATTAAAAAGAATGAACCACAACTTAAATAATGTTAAGTTTAAAAAAAGAAAACTGCGACGTTTCTAGATTAACGTGACGCTCACAATAAGTGTCCACTATAGCGACATCAAGTTTTATAGAAAAAGTGTTAGATATTAAATAATCTAACACTTTTTCTCATTGTGTTTCACACTCTATATTGTCAATTTAATTGAGGAATGTCGTGGTAGCATGCAAAAAAAAGTTAGCATATCACTTTAGCATAATGCAAATCACCTATCCTTAATCGAAACAAGCACATCATGTATTGCATCCAGCTTTACTTCAACGCGATGTAATAAATAAAACGATATGAGTATTGGAAAGCCAATATTGGAGACCATATTCAGCCATTGTTCCATAGTGCTTTCTCCTTTCGATATTTTTTTCCCTTTTTAAAAATGGTCTTTGCAGCTTAGTGCAAAGACCATTTCAATCATTATTTCATGCCTAGTTCAAATTCTGAAACTTGACGATCAATGAGCCGAGCTCCCTTTATCCTCACAAAAGCACCAGCTTGTCCACCAAATACATTGTTCGTAATAATCGTTTGCATTACTTGTTGAATTTCAGTAGGTGTAACATTTGGTTTCGGTGCATCAATTGCAATCGACGCCGTCTTCCCCGTCTCTGTTTCAAATAGTAACTCTAATACTTTTGCCAATGTAATCCCTCCTTATGTTTTCTGTTATTACGATAATTCTGTAGTTTCTTGCTTCAAAATACCTTCGAGTGGCTGTGAGGAAAGACTCGCAATTGCTTTCGCTACCGCTACGAATGCTTCTGTAGTATGCGTCCCATTGACATTACGGTATGTTTTGATTGCGAACTTTGGCTCATTTTTTTCATTGTGGCCCGCCATATACTTTAGACGAAGTGTTGCACCTAAAAAATTCGTTTTTTGCATCAGTAACACCCCCTTTCTGCACACTATATACGCCTATTTCATGTGTGAAGGGACATTAATTAGAAATTTGTTTTTGAAACAAGCAGCAGTTTACGACCACAAAATAAACAAGCGTGAAAAATACACCTATAAAAAAGCCGTCCGACTATCCGAACGACTTAAAAATATATTATTTGTTTCTTTAGAGTAAGAAGTTTCCGTAGGTCCTAACTCATGTAGCCATTCAAAGCAAATCGAGTAATCCGTTTGGCACTAAAGTTATTTTATTATTTGTAAAATCACTAATTGCCTTCCATAGCAATTTAAACGTTGCACCATTATCTTCTTTTCCAAAAAAAGAAGGGTTTGCATAAAAGGACTTATCTACAAATTCAGCATCATATACAAATACTACTTCGTGCCCAAGGTCACCGTTATATGTAAATATGTTTTCAATTGTTCCTATATAGTTTAGATTCTAAATATTTGCCTCTATTTCTTCACGTACTTCTCTTTGTATTGCTTCCGCACTTGTCTCTCCAAATTCAATTTTTCCACCAATTGGCCGATAATAAAATTCCCCTTTTACTTCATCGAAACCTTCGGCGACAAGTATTAAATCGTCATTTCTAAATAGACAAATAGCTTTTGTTATAATTTGCTCAGCCCTCATTCTATTCCTCCAAACGCCACCTTTATTGAATACTCCTTTTTAATACCAACTAGGTACTGCTCATCAAGAAGTTGTCTTATTTATTTTCTCAGATATAATATGGCAAATCATAATCGTAGCTGTAAAGATAAAGGTATGCATCAATGCTTCAAGAAAGGGATATTTATATTTAAATAATTGTATGACTAGCATTAAAATAAAAGCTAAACTATAAAAAAATGTTCTTTTCAAATAAATTTCCCACTTCCTTTATCCTTCATTTTAAAGATAGAGATTTTCTGACTTCCCACATTATTCCGCACTAGTTAAGTTTTTCGTTTCTGTCACGCTTAAATTATACTTTTTAAACCGTCTTGCAATATAGGCTTGGGTGACGCCTAGTTTAGCAGCTGTTTTTCTTGTACTTTGAAGTTGATTATACGTTTTTTCAATGATTTCTTTTTCAATATGATTAAGGTATTCCGTTAATGTTTGACCTTCAGGTAATGTATCCAGCAAATTAGCTGTCTCTTCACGACGAAAGTCACTCGGAAGATCCTGTTCATTCATTACTTGATTAGGCGCTGTTATGACCAATCGTTCCAATAGATTTTCTAATTCTCTAATATTTCCAGGCCAATCATAGTTATATAAAATATTAGTTAGTTTACCTGATAGATTACGGTCTTTTTGATATTTATTATTATATTTTTTCAGGAAGAAGTCCAAAAGAGGGACGATATCTTCCCTGCGTTCCCTTAAAGGAGGGATTGTTAATGGCAAAATATTTAAGCGGTAATATAAATCAGCCCGAAATTGTCCAGCTTTTGTCATTTCTAAAAGATTAGCATTTGAGCCAGCAATCACTCGAACGTCTGCTTGATGGACTTGTGTATCACCAATCGGTGTATACGTTTTATTTTGAAGGAACAAAAGTAATTTAGATTGTATTTGCAATGGGAGTTCACTAATTTCGTCAAGAAATAATATGCCATTTTCTGCTGCAGCGATTAGCCCTATTTTCCCGTTATTATTGGCTCCTGTAAATGCACCTTTCTTATAGCCGAAAAGCTCTGATTCAATTAAAGACTCAGGAATTGCACCACAATTCAAGTGTACAAAAGGCTTATCGCTGCGGTTACTCAATTGATGCATTTTTTGGGCAAAAGCACTCTTCCCTACGCCAGTTTCCCCTGTAATTAAAACAGTCGTATCCACATCTGCCACTTTCTCAAGCCATTCAAGAGCTGTGTGAAAAGCTTTACTTTTTCCAACAAATGATTCTAGCTCTTGCTCTTTATTTTGATGCCTGATCATTTCCCGAATTTGGTTTTTATAACGTTGTAAAAGATCTTCTGCCTTTTCCAATTCCATATTCATATTAAATGCTTCACTTAACGTGCGAGCATGGGTAACAATAAATTCTATTTCACCATTTTCGTCAGTAATATAATCCCCCGATACTAGTAGTTTCTGGTTGTTCTTTATAACTTGCACTGTGTTGACAAACTGCTTATTCTTCAATACTAGACGGGCAATGGAAGGTGAAAATAATCCCCTTTTTTCCATATCAAATACACTCTGATTGATTAAGTCCACTTCATCCACATCAAACAGTCCCCGCTTCGCAGCATCATTTACCCAAATAACGGTTCCATTTTTATCAAGTACCCAAATACCGTCCTTTATAGTGTTCATAATATCTAAAAAAAATTGATTCTTTTCATCTTGAAAAAGAGCTAATTTATCCATTCCAATCACCAAATTCTCTATTTATTACATTCAATTCTATCAAAATTTTTTAAATAATCTATCAAAACGAGCCGCTCCATAATTTTTTATCAATATAATCATCCTTATTTACTTGCCAATATAGATGTTTCACTACATTTTGATTCGGAAACGACTCATTTTGAATCTCTTTTTAAACATACAATCGCATTTGATGATGATGCGTTATACAAAATTGAATCGAAAACGATTCAGTGATTTTAAATCAAAGCATTAATTCGTCAAATTACTTATTGAAAACACTGATTTATCAACGTTTTCGAATTGGCATGCTTTTTGCATATTACTAAGCTGTCCCCAAATATAGAGATAGGAAAAGGAGAGCAATATGAAATATTTACTTAATAAAACGATTAAAGACATTAAAATTTCGGCCATACGCGAAATTGGAAACAAGGTGGCAAATGACCCGTCGATTATTAATCTGACAATTGGACAGCCAGATTTTGTCACACCACACTCTATTTTAGAAGCAGGAAAACAGGCCATTGATGCACATAAAACTGGTTATACACATAACGCAGGTGTACTTGAGCTTCGACAGGCTGCTGCTAACTTTGTCCAAAGACGCTATAGCCTAAATTACAATCCAGAAGATGAGATTTTAATTACAATGGGTGCAAGTGAAGCGTTAGATATTGCCTTTCGTACAATTTTAGAGCCTGGTGATGAAGTCATTTTACCAGCACCAATTTATCCTGGTTATGAGCCACTTATTCGTTTGTGCTACGCAACACCTGTATTTGTTGATACACGGAAAAATAATTGTAAAATCTCAGCAAAATTAATCGAAGAAAACATAACAGAAAAAACAAAATGTGTTGTTTTACCGTATCCATCAAACCCTACAGGTACTATGCTAGAGACTCGTGAATTAGAAGAAATAGCAAATCTATTAAAGGGTAAAGATATTTTTATTATTTCAGATGAAATATATAGTGAGCTAACGTATGGATTGAAACATACGTCAATTGCTTCATTCCCAGCAATGAAAGAGCAATGTATTGTCATCAACGGTTTATCGAAGTCCCATGCTATGACAGGCTGGCGAATCGGCTACACATTAGCCCCTGCATATATAACAGAAGAGATGTTTAAAGTTCATGCCTTCAACTGTGTATGTGCAAATTCAGTTAGTCAATATGCTGCGATCAATGCATTAAATGACGATTTACCAGAAGTCGAAGAAATGCGCCAACAATATGAAAAACGACGGAATTTTATTTTTCAACGTATTACAGACATGGGCTTAGAAGCAATTGAACCAGATGGTGCGTTTTATTTATTTGTTTCCATTGAAAAAACAGGTTTAAGTTCAAATGATTTTGTCCATCAGCTTGTGGAAAAAGAGAAAGTAGCCGTTATACCAGGCTACGGATTTTCTGAGTATGGCGAAGGCTATATCCGTATTTCGTATGCATGTTCAATGCAACATTTAGAAGAGGGATTAAAGCGTATACAACAGTTTGTACATCCCCTATTAGAAAAAGCACTTGAGGAGGTTGATTAATTTGAAGCCATTATATTATCTAGCGTTTATTCCAGTCTTAGGTTTTCTTGTTGGTGTACCTTTAACGAATCGTGTTGAACCTTATGTATTAGGGCTTCCATTTTCGATGTTTTGGATTGTTCTATGTGTCGTGCTAACTTCCTTAACTACATTTGTTATGTATAAGTTGGATCAGCATGATGAGGAGGGCGTAGAATGAATATTTCTATTACAATTATGATTTCGTTTGTCATCGTCTGTATGTATTGGGCGATTAAAGCTGGTCGAGGTAAAAATGAGAATATGGAAGAATGGGCATTAGGTGGACGTGGCATGGGTGCCATCGTGACGTTCTTTTTATTAGCAGGTGAATTTTTTACAGCATTCTCACTAACTGGATTAGTGGGACTAGCTTATAATAGTGGCATTGCAACACTTTATATTATGACTTATATTTCAATTGGTTGCGTACTAGGCTATTTCCTATTACCTAAAATTAGACGGTACAGTAAAGAGCATAATTTAATGTCGCAAGGTGATTTTTTTGAGAAGAAATATACGAGTCCATTTTTAGGAAAACTCATCACAGTTGTAGGTGTAGTGGCAATTGTCCCAATGATTGTAATGGCATTGAAAGGTTTAGGGCTGATTGTATCTGTTGCCTCCTACGGGGTAATATCTTCTACTACAGCAATATGGATTGGGAGCATTATTGTCGTAATTTATACATTAATTTCAGGGCTCCACGGTTCATCCCGCGTAGCATTAATTAAGGATATTCTTACATTTGGCGTACTTTTATTTTTAGGATTGTATTTACCGTTCCATTATCATGATGGAGTTGGATCAATGATTAAAAATATTTCTGAAGTGAAGCCACAAGTGTTGTTCTTTCCAGATGCAGGTCTAAGCCTTGTTTGGTTTATCTCTACAATTATAGTAATGGCATTAGGAGTGTATATTTGGCCGCATACATTTTTATCAACATATGCAGCGAAAAGTGACAAGGCACTTCGTAAAAATACGATTTTAATGCCACTGTATTCATTAATGCAGCTATTTTCTTGCTTTATCGGATTAGCAGCAATCTTAACAATCCCAAACCTATCAGGTGCCGAAAGTGATTTGGCATTAATTCAATTAGTATTCCAAACATTTGACCCGTGGGTTGTCGGATTAATTGGAGCCGCTGGATTATTGGCATCATTAGTTCCATGTTCAGTAATGCTTATTACAATTGGTTCCATGATAACTTCTAATATTTATGTTCAATTAAAACCAAATACTTCAGCTCGTAAGCAAATGAATATTGCCCGATATTTCGCAATTATTGCTGCGATAATTAGCCTATACTTATCATTAAACTCAAGTGGTGCACTCGTATTATTACAATTAATTAGCTATAACTTTATCATACAGCTTTTCCCAGCTCTAATTTTTAGTTTATTGAAGACAAACTTTGTGACGAAGCAAGGTGCTATTGCTGGAATTGTCGTTGGTATATCCATCGCTTTAATTTCAGCAGCGACAGGCACAACAATAGCAACGTTATTCCCTAATTTACCATCATTTATTTTAGACATTAACAATGGTTTATATATGTTAATTATCAATGCAATCATTACAATAGTGGTCAGTCTTCTCCCACAAAAAGCAGCATCTGAAAATAACAGCTTAGAACGCGGAATCCTCTAATTTAAAGTGTCAGGCACTCAAACAATTTCTCCCCAAAGATTTTGTTTGGTGTCAGGCACTCACACAATTTTTAAACCTAAAGAGAACCTAAAAATTTTGTTTCAAGTTCCATTTCTGTCATTTCCGTATCGAAGTTAACTTTATAGGCCTTAGCGTTTGGTCTTGAACTCACGATATGACTGATTTCTTGGTCAACGAAATGAATGGCAACACCGTCATCAGCTGCATAACCCGGTGTAATACTATTAGTAGCAATAAGATTTTGATATGAAGGCCTTCTTTCAGATTCTCCATCGTAATGAGGACAATGACTCCCTTTTAGGAATCCTAAACATTTTAATGGCGCTAGTCCATCACCATAAGAATCTGTAACCCCTTCCTCAAACCAACAAATGGAACCCGCACTAATACCAGCCAGTACTATACCTTGTTCCCAAGCTTTTTTTAGAATAGTGTCCAATCCCCAAGCTCTCCATAAAACTAATAAATTCTTTGTATTACCACCGCCAACATAAATAATATCTTTCTCCAATAAAAAACTTTCTAGATCTCTTGAAGGTGGGTTAAATAAAGATAAGTGAGATGGCTGACAATCCTGTTTCTCAAAGAAATGATAAAATCGAGAAATATAATTATCTGAATCCCCACTTGCTGTTGCTAGAAAACAGATCTTCGGATTTGTTTTCCCAGATTGTTGAAGAATATATCTATCCAATAAAGGATTTTCGGGCTCCATCGAAAAGCCACCACCGCCAAGTGCAATAATTTGCTTCATATACTCCATCCTTTCAACTTTGTTCCTTATGGATTATAATACCTCATATACTCATTAATTGGATGATTTTTACCATTTTCATTTTAGAAAATGTCCAATACATTTATACGAAAAATGAATGAGTTCATTATGGTCATTTCATACACTGTATACAAAACATATAAAATAGATTAAACATATGCTCTTTGGCGGGCAAAATTATTAAACTATTTTTAAGGAGCGGAGCATTTGAAAAAATTCGTAATGGTATTGACGCTTGTTAATTGTTTAATTATCTTTTCCCTTATAGGATGCTTTGGTTATATAAAATATAAACTTTACGCAATAAAAAAAGAGACTTACGAATTTTTAATAGATGATAAGAAGTATGATAGGTGTCGGCATCATATTTCAGGTATCTGTTGTTTTTGAAGATGAACAAAATATTGTATACGACTACGCGAAAGTCCAAGGGCAAATTAAGCAAATATACCCTAGCGAAGCTGATACTGAAGGCAATTATAAACATAAAGCACAATAATAAAACGTAAAATAAGCACCTCGCTTTTTACATCCCGTTTGCCATCGCTTAATATCAATTGAATAACGTGGCTGTTTTCGAATTTTTGCTCTTTTATACCTCCCATTGAATAAAACAGGATACAATTCCCATATTAAGGACTTGACTCTAAAATTGAATAATAATTATAATTCAACTATTCAACAAATGACTTGCATAGTTAAAAGAATGGCCTTGCCTCTATAACCTTCTCTCAATGAATAATAGTTTTAGAGCTGTTAAATAGTAAAATAAAATTTTCATAATTTAGTCAAATAGCTAGAAAGATGGTGTTACATACAATTGAAGACTGCGAATAATTCAAAAGGGCATTTTGTAAATTCTCCCGAAAAACTAAAACAAATGTATAAAAGAGTTTTACTTGTTGTAAGTTTATCACAAGTTTTTGGAGGAGCTGGTCTTGCAGCAGGAATTACTGTAGGCGCATTATTAGCACAAGAAATGCTAGGAACAGACGCTTATGCTGGACTGCCTTCCGCGCTATTCACATTAGGTTCTGCAATTGCAGCATTTCTAGTTGGAAAGCTCTCACAACGGTACGGACGTCGTTTAGGTCTAACTATAGGTTTTATTACAGGTGGACTTGGTGCGATTGGCGTCGTCATTGCCGCTTTATTAAATAGTGTTTTCTTATTGTTCGCCTCCCTACTTGTTTACGGTGCAGGAACAGCAACAAATTTACAGGCTCGTTATGCAGGGACAGATTTAGCAAATAAAAAACAACGAGCAAAAGCAATAAGTACGACGATGGTTATGACAACATTCGGCGCTGTAGCAGGACCTAATTTAGTTGAAGTCATGGGGAAATTTGCACGTTCTATCGGTATTCCGTCATTAGCTGGCCCCTTTATATTATCTGCGGTAGCATTTATATTGGCAGGATTGGTTCTTTTTATTATGCTTCGGCCTGATCCTTTACTTTTAGCTAAGTCAATAGAAACCCATCAACAGCAAGACACAGATGGAATGAGCAATCTTTCTAGTCCTCTAATGAATAAAAATGGGATTATTGTCGGTGCAGTTGTCATGGTCCTTACGCAAATAGTTATGGTGGCCATTATGACCATGACGCCGATTCATATGCAACATCACGGACATAGTTTAAGTGCTGTAGGAATTGTAATTGGTTTTCATGTTGGAGCGATGTATCTCCCCTCTCTCGTAACGGGCATTCTTGTAGATAAGATTGGTAGAACAACGATGAGTATCGCTGCAGGTGTTACATTACTACTTGCAGGTTTAGTCGCTGCATATGCACCAAGCGATTCGATGTTTATGCTCATATTGGCCCTTTCTTTATTAGGGCTCGGATGGAATTTTGGCTTAATTAGTGGAACTGCTCAAATTGTTGACTCTACAGAACCTTTAACACGTGCGAAAATTCAAGGAACAATTGACGTTTTTATTGCGTTAGCAGGTGCTACAGGAGGTGCTCTTTCAGGAGTGATTGTTGCAAATTCAAGTTACGCAGTTTTATCGTTAACTGGTGGACTTTTATCGTTATTGCTAGTACCCGTGATTATCTGGTATCGAAAAGCAAGCTGAAAAATTTATATATTTAAGTAATGACCAAGTTTTCAATTAATCCTATGAAGGCTTGGTTTTTTCTGTCTAATTCATTAGCCCGCTCCTAGCATTACCAGTCTAAAACACTTGAAACAAATCATTATTGAAGCAATGGATATATTATGGTACACTCAGTGGACGCCTATATAGGAGTGAGCAATATGATTGAAATTTCAAATTCACGAAAAAAACTATATTTTTTTAATCAAAACCTTTGACGTATAACGAGTCAAAGGTTTTTGTTGCTTTTAGGAAAGAATTTTAACGGAGGTATACTTTTATGAGTCAAAGCACAAATTCAGATGCTTCAATAGTCGCTGGATGGATTAGTTTAATAAGCAATATCGTATTAACAATTTTAAAAATTGTAGTTGGTACGCTCTTCCATAGTCCTGTTCTTCTAGCAGATGGTTATCATAACGCGGGAGATGTGATTGCAAGCGGTGCCGCTTTAACATCAATGCGTATTTCTAAACGCCCTGCCGACGAGGATCATCCATACGGACATGGAAAGGCTGAAGTGATTAGTTCAGCTATTGTAGGAATCATTTTAATAATTGCAGCATTGTATATTGCATATGAATCGATTACAGCATTTTTTCATGAACCAGAAAAAGCCAGTTTAATTGCCTTTTTTACTGCAATCATCTCACTTGTTTGGAAGCTCATTTTATACGTCTATACGATTAAAATTGGCAAAAAAACAAATAGTAAAGGCTTAATTGCCACTGCATATGATCATCTTGCTGATGTGTACGCTTCAATAGCTGCGGTATTAGGTATTGGGCTTGCGCTCGTGGGAGAACTCACTACTATTCATATCCTTACATATGGGGATCCTATTGCTGGTATTATTGTGACAATATTAGTTTTTAAACTTGCATATGGGATGCTCTTAGAAGCGATCGACACTCTTATGGAGAAAAGTGTAAGTCGGGATACATTGGATAATTTCGCATCGTTAATTTTAACGATTCCAGAAGTAAAACGTATAGATCGTTTACGTGCGAGAGAGCACGGCCATTATGTATTGGTAGATCTTCGTGTGAGTGTACCTGGAGGCTTAACAATTCAAGAAGGTCATGATATTATTCGTAAAATAAAGAAAACGATAATGGAAAAGCATCAGAATGTAGAAGAGGTTCTAATTCATCTAAATCCTTGGTACGAGGATGATAAATAAATGTAAAACAACAAAACCTCCGAACTAATCACCGTTAGTTTGGAGGTTCTTTCATGTGCTATAACTTTTCAAAACAGTATTTTAAGCGAAACTTGTCAGCAAAACCATCAAGCCATTTGTTATCCCATGAATACATATTGGTGTCCAAATCGATTGCGTTCGTTCATATGCTAAAGCGAATAGGATACCACTAAAAAAGTTTACAGGCATTACGTTATATGTTGGTATATGAACAATTGTAAAAATGAGTGAGCTCAACAATATAGCACTAGTAAATCCTACACGTGTTCGTAACCAACGATATAAAAACCCTCGATAAAAAATTTCTTCGTAAATTGGTGAAATTATAGCTGCGGAGATAAAGGCTATCAAAATCGTAAAAAACGTAACACTTTGCTGCATTGCCTCTGTTTTGCTGTTTTCTACGGAGATACCTAGAAAACTAGTAAGCACGACAATCAGCACAGCACCCATTAATAAAATAACAGAATAAATCATAATGACTTTCCAATCACCATTTGATTTTAGCCCTACTTCACCCCATGAAAGTTTTTTAGGGCGTAGTGCAATAAAATAAACACCCAATAGAAGGGTAATGGCTATTGTTAACCCCGTTAATGTCCCCGCATATAGTTCATTATTAAATACTTGAAAATAGAAAGGCTTAACAACAAATTTAATAACACCGATTACAAACACAAATTCAAGTAAAAGTAATAAAATAAATTCTTTCCATCCCCAATCGTCTTGCTCTTTCCAGTTTAGTTGCATTCTTTCCATCCACAATCCCTCTTTCTCTCTATGTTATAATTTAAGTGTATTAGATGACGTTACGTCACCTGCAACCTTTTTTAGGAGGAAATTAAATGAAAAGATGGACAACTGGCGAGGTATCGAAACAACGGAATATTTCCGTTCGTACACTTCGTTATTACGATCAGATTAATCTCCTAACACCAAGCTTTAAAGATGATAATGGAAGGAGGTACTATTCAGAAGAGGATCTGTTTAAATTAGAAAAAATCATCATTTTAAAATCACTTTCATTGCCACTCGATAATATCCGAGATTTATTAGATAAGCTATCTTACAAACAAATTTTAATTTCGCATCATAATTATTTACAAGAACAACTATCCAAACTTCAAATGAGCATTTCAAATACGTCTTCCTTAATTAATATGATTGATTTGGAAGAATCATTATCTTGGGAACATGTCACAAAACTTGTTCAAAATTCACAAAGCAACGCAAAAAAATGGATAGACTATTTTAAAGATGATGAAAAAGAATTTTTAATAGATGTAATTCCAAACCTTAGTAATAATGATACAACGACACAACAATATATCGCGTTGCTACAACGAATTGAATGGTGTATAAAACATAATATTAAGGCAGAATCAGAAGAAGGATTTCAAATTGGTTCCAAATTAATAGAACTATCAAATGATACTTTTCATGGCGATACGGAATTGATTGAAAAGTTCTGGGAGGTTAGAAAACGTCCCGTCGAGGAAACTGGGCTATACCCGATTTCAGAAGATGTACTTGACTTTGTGGAACGTTGTATTGCTAATATAGAAGCTTGAAATACAACAAAATACAACAATAAAGCTATAGGAGACTCCCCCTATAGCTTTTCAAAAAATAATGCTAATTGCAATGTTGTGATTTTCTCTCTCACATTATGCTGCTAATCCATCAATAAAAGCTTCAATCTCTTGCTGTGTTTTACGATCTTTGCTAACAAATCGGCCAACTTCATTGCCTTTGTCGAAAGCTAAAAAGCTTGGAATACCAAAAACATCTAATTCAACACATAGGTCGATGAATTGATCGCGGTCAATCTTTACAAAATTATATTGACTGTAGTTTTCTTCAATTGTAGGCATAATAGGGTCGATAAATCGACAATCTCCACACCACTCTGCTGAAAAAACAAATATTGTACGCTCACCTTTTTTTAGTTCTTCAAATTGCTCAATTGATTGTAAATTTTCCATGTAAAAATCTCCTTTATAACTGCTGTTTTTCTAATAATAGCTTATTTCCATCAAAGGGTATTTCTAAAACAATCCAAGAAGCAGATGAACAAAGGAGTCTATATTTACTTTTTACATCTCTTTTCCATTACTTGTGCCATTTGTTTCGAGTTTGGCGTTTCTTCATTTTTTAATTGGTCAATAATGTTTATATAATCAGCTTCATTACGGTTTTGACTTAATTTATATGCAGCTTGAATTTCGCCAATCTTTATTTTAAATCCGACAATACCTTTCATTTCCTTTTCTAATAATTCAGGGGAAAGGCTTTCCCATAAAATAGGATTCTCTCTATTATTCTCATATTTTTCTAATAGCTTTGTTAAATCTCCGACTAATTCTTCTTTTTCTAAAATAGTTGCGTGTCCATAGATGTGGACAGACTGATAATTCCATGTAGGAACATTTTCCTGTTCATACCATGAAGAAGAAATATACGCATGTGGGCCCTGAAACATAACGAGCACATCTTCACTCGTTTCAAATGTTCTCCACTGTGGGTTACCATATGCCATATGCCCAGTGAGATAACAATCCTCGCCCTTTTTATTGAACATTAAAGGTAAGTGAGTCGCAATCGGCTTCCCTTGTTTTGTTGTTACGAGTGTAGCAAAAGAGTTCATTTGAATAAATTCTTCAATTTCATTAACATCCGTGACTTTATAGTATTTAGGAATATACATATATGCCCTCCTTAATATTTAGATTAGTGTTTTAGTCATAATAATATCCATTTGTTCTTCATCACCCATATAAAATAAGTGTGCTCCAGTTTGAACAAAGCCTAACTTATTATAAAAACGTATTGCCTTCTCATTTTTTTCCCAAACACCTAGCCAGATGCTTTTTTTATTTTGTTCTTCTGCAATTTCTATCGCTTTGTCAATCAGATATTTTCCAAGCCCTTTTCTTTGAAACTTGCTTCTTATATAAATTCTTTCAATTTCGAGAAACTCATCCCCCATTTCTTCTGATTGGGCATCATTTACATTAACTTTTAAATATCCTGCAATTTCTTCATCACACCACATAAAATAAAATTGGGAAGAATGATTGGCCAATTCCTGTTCTAGTTGTGTTGAAGTAAAAGCTCTATCCAAATAGGCTTTCATATTGTCAGCTGAATTTTGATTACTAAATGTATCGTTGAACGTTTCAATACTTATTTCTCGGAGTACTTGTAAATCTTCCAAGTTGCACTTTGTAATTTTTTCTGTCATTTTTACTTCAGCCCCTTTATTTAAATTCAATAATCTCTCTTATTTCCCTTTTTCACATATTCCCAGTCGACTTCTACGTTTTCTCTCACCCTCTTTAGAAGATGAAAAATGGTTTGTGCTTCACTTTCGGAAAACCCTGCTAATGCGACACTATTGGAATAATCATTTTCTCTTTTTATAATTGGAAAGATTGTTTTCCCTTTTTCTGTAGGAAAGAGTTTTTTTATTTTTTTGTTATGGTCATCCTCTTTCTTTTCAATAAAGCCATTCATCTCCAATTTTTTAATAGCCCGAGCTGCTGTAGTTCGATCTACTTTAATCATCTCTGCTAACTTTTCTTGTATAATGCCTGGATTTTCACAAATACGTACAAGATATAAATATTGCCCTTTTGTAAGGTCATATTCTTTAAACTCTATATTACTGATAGAATCTAACGCCCTTGCAATCATGCCTATTTCACGAAGAATTTCCTCCATAAATTATCTCCTCCGTTTTTTATTGCAAATGCAACAAAAAGAATATATATTGAATTTAACCTAAATTTGTTGCAAATGCAAAAAAAAATCAGTGGTAGAGAGGTCGAAAAAATTGAAATATAGTTTATATGTTGTTGGAATTTTACTATTAACCCTTGGTATTTCTTTTACGATTCAATCCGATCTAGGAACTTCTCCGTTTGATGCACTTTTGGTAGGATTGTCTGTCAATGTAGGTCTAACTGTAGGAAGTTGGGAAGTAATTATAGCAATCATAATGATCGGCTGTAATGCAATCATAATTAAACAAAGGCCAGAGTTTTTAGGATTAATTACAGCCTTTATTACAGGGATTGGGATTGATTTATGGCTATTTTTGTTACATAAATTGGTAGCGCCAGAACTATTGTTTAGCAAAACCATTTGCTTTGGAATTGGATTGATCATTATCGGCTTAGGAACTGCAATCTATTTACAAACAAATATTGCACCGATTCCTGTTGATCGATTAACATTAATCATTCAACAATTAACGGGAAAAAGTATTTTTTTTGCCCGAACATCCATTTACCTATTGTTTTTACTATTAGCTATGCTGTTTAATGGACCGATTGGTATTGGCACTCTATTAACCGTTAGCTTAGGTGGTCTAATACTGAATTTCTTTATGCCAATTACACGAAGATTAATAGACAACAATTTAACACCTGCTGCTACATTAAAAAAAGGATAGCGTTAACCTTCACGCTTAACGATAATGTAGAGCATGGAGTTTCATCGCATATTCATTCTAAGTAATTAGGTTTATAAATCACCTATCTGTTAAAATAACGATAAGCATATACCATTTTATGGAGGTGAAGGAATGGAAAAGATTCAGTTTTCCAAAACTGATTATAACGTAACATATCGTTCAGAAAAAATTGTATTTTTACCGAGGGAATATCAGCTCTTTAAATTTTTATATCAAAATCCTTCACGTGTTTTTTCTAGAGAAGAACTATTGAACGCTGTTTGGCCAATGGAAGATCCAGTCGATAGAACTGTAGATGACCATATTTATAGAGTTCGGAAGAAAATACAACCCTTTTCATCTGTTGTAGAAATTGAAACGATTAGAGGACAAGGATATCTTTTGGCAATGAAAGAGGTACAAGACAGTCCATTGTTAAAAGACAACGAGGTATCTGCACAAATTAAAAATCTGTTTCATAAATATCATCGCTACGGACAGGGAGATGCGTTAAAACTTTTGGCAGAAAATCAGAATGTGTTCGGCTTCCAAATTGATTTGCCAGAACTTCTGTATCTTCATTTCATGAAAGGAGATTTCAGTTGGTTTCTTGAAGCGCAAGAAATCGACTTTTGGGAAAAATGCTTTTATTTATTACACATCTATTCATTCGTAGAGTCGGATAAAGAAAAATGCTTTGATTACTTAACTAAAGCTTTATGTGCAGAGGAAATACCAGCGTATCATCGTTTAGAAATGAGGTTGTTAAATCGTCTATCATTATTGATATTCACTAAACAACTAGATCAAGCTGCTACCCTTCTACATCAATCTAAACAGGAGATTTATGAAAAAAACTTGGAAGGTTTCATCCCCTTAATCTTGCTTTTCGAACTATGGCTTTCCTTACTTCAGCAGGACATTTTAGAGATAGAGGAGCGAATGGAAAAAGCAGAAAAAAAGCTTGCAAGTTATCCATATTTAAGAGAAAAAGCAAACTTTTCAATTATTAAAGGCATTTATTGGCTGCTTAAAAAAAATGCCTCGAAAGCTAACGATTTTTTTGATGAAGGGTTTCAGCAACTGCTGGAAGCTAAATTCATACCTGGAGTGTTAATGAATATCAACATAATTTTGTTTTGTTTAGATGAGTTTGGTATGAGTGGCACACTGCAAACTTACTTTAAAGAATTAAAGGAAAAATATATTCAAGAATACAAATTAATTGAATTACATAGTAAAATCGAACATCAGTTACACCACCATTTAAAATAATTGCTCGACTTTTATTTCCTCTGATATTCCTCTGATAATTGCTCGTTATGCTTGTAATTAGCACTAACGTGGAGGGATTATTTATGAATAAGGAACTATCAATATGGCGCAATGGCAATTTTATTAAATTTTTTTCTGCTAATACATTAGCCAATTTAGGCAACTGGTTTGATTTTGTGGGCGTACTTATTTTATTCAGGTATACATGGCACGCTGACCCGATGATGATTGCGCTAATTCCTATTATGTATGCCATTCCAAGTATATTATTAGGACAATTTGCAGGTGTATTTGCAGACCGAAGAAACAAACGGAAAATACTTATTTATTCTGACTGGTTTCGTGCAGCGTTAACTTTGTTGCTTGTCTTTACGCCAACACCTTGGCTAGCGTTGCCCATCTTATTTTTACGTAACACTGCTGGTGTGATAAGTCTTCCTGCACAGCAAGGATTAATGAGAAGTATTGTGGATGAAAAAAATATTATGCAAGCCATTACCATTAATGGCAGTCTGTTTCAGTTAGTAAAGGTCATTGGCCCACTTATAGGTGGGTCAGTAGCTGGAATTTTTTCTCCTAATATATCCATTGCCATAAATGCGATAGCTTTCACTATTTCTGGCATACTGCTTACACGAATTAAAGTCCAAGAAATCGAATCTAATATGAAAATAGCAGATACACAATCTGGGTTTCTTCGTGCTTGGCAAGATGGGTGGCAAATTGTTTTAAAAAGCAAAGTTCTTTTAGCGAGTATAATATTCGGGATATTTAGCACCTTAACAATCCAAATGATTGACGCACAAATTGTTACATTGTTTAGTGAGGTATTCCCCAGCAAGCCAGCGTTTACTGGCTGGGCAATTTCTGCTATCGGCATTGGTTCCCTTCTTGTAGTCATCCTTCTAACCAAGTTTAAAAAAATCTCTAAATATGGTTGGTTTTTTGGTGTGGGAAGTCTTCTAATTGGTTTAATGACTGGAGGGTTCGGATTCCTATTACAATACAATTTCATTGCACTTGCTATTATTCTCTCGATTGTTGGTGGAGTCGGCAACGGGTTAATGTTTACAGCCATAAATTATCTCATTCAAACAGAACCCCCTAAGGAAGCGATAGGAAGAGTTACGGGAATAATCGATTCCTTAATGAGTATCCTTTTTATTGCAGGCCCTCTTCTTGGCGGGCTACTCATTACACAATTAGGGATATTAACTGCCTTTAAAACAATCGGACTTGGACTAACCATTATTGGTATAACAGGTATATTGCTGCAGCGCCTCATCTGGAAGCAGCCCAAACTGGCAAACATACAAATGAATGTTAATGAGGGAAATGAATCTTGTTAAAGGTGGGTAGGATTAATAAACACCTTTTTCTCCCTCCACGTAACTATTAAAATTTCAACATCCCTCCTTTAAAGAAGGGATGTTCTTGTATATGAAAAGTTTTAAAACAATGCAAAGTAATACTTTGTTATAGCTCAATATTTACAATTAAATAAACTAATTATAAAAATAGGCACAATAAGGATGAATTTTTTTGTTCAAGCTTTTATAATAGAGTGAGTGAAGACAAAGAGGTGAACGATTTGTTAGATGGTTGGTTTTTATGGTTTATTTTATTTTGGGTAGTCGTCCTTATCTCGCTAATGGCTATTGGCGGATTTTTCATGTTCCGTAAATTTTTAAAAGCATTACCAAAACAGGATGGGAAATCGGATTTAGATTGGCAGGAATTTTATTTAGATAAAACGATTCATTTATGGGGACAACCTGAGAAGGAACTTCTTTATGAGCTTGTGAGCCCCGTGCCTGAGTTATTTAGACAAGTTGCTAAAGAAAAAATTGCAGGTAAAATTGGGGAACTCGCTTTAGAAGAGAAAGCTAAAGCTATTGATAATGACTTAATTATTCGTGGCTATATACAAGCTACACCTAAACGTGACCATAAGTTTTTACGCAAAAAATTAGATCAATTGCAAATTGATGTATCTCCGTACGAGCATCTGTTTGAATAAAAGAGAAAAAGTGTTAGATTGACTTTAATCAATCTAACACTTTTTTGCTATGGCGTTTGTTGACCTAAGGCCTATCGGCGATTCGCGGACTTTTATCGGCGATTTCTAATGTCTTACCGGCGTTTCTCACACCTTTACCGGCGATTTCGCTAGGTTTATCCCTAGTCTATTGATAAATACATTATTTAAATAAATGATCTAGCGCTTGATAGTCTTGTTGGTAGCGCCCACCGTCTGCTACTTCTGCATGATACAACGCTTTTAATGCGTAATTTTTTTGCAAATCCATATCTGCCATTAACTCTTTTAGTCGATCATGTAATTCACGGTTGTCTTTCACTAGCTGCTGCATCTGTGGTTTAAAATATTTCATGTAATAAACTCCTCATTTTTTAACATGCTTCCTAGTATACCACGAATATGCTTTAACATAAAAAAACTACAACAGCACAAGTGCTAGTGTAGTCTTTTCATTACATACTTTTAAGCGGAATTGTTTTTTTGACCTTTTTAAATTGAATAAGCATCGCAATTCGCCATGGAACTAACATAGCAAATGCTAATATCCAAAACATGCCTGCTAACTCGCCGACATCGATTGAGCTACTTAATATCATTTTCGCCACAATACGGAATATTAACAGTCCAACTAAAATAAATACAAACGCTTTTGAACGTTTTAAATAAATATCCTGACCTTTTACTTCAAATTTAGAAGTAGCAATTAAGATTGTCGAGAACACTACGCCTACAGCAGCTGCTTCTAAAATTTGCATTGGGGGTACTCGAAATTGCGCAAATAAAAACATTAATGCACCTGAAGACATTGCGATCGGTGGAATAATAATTTTCTTCTCATTTGTAGGTTGTTTGGAAGCTCGCATTCGTACTACCATAACGAAGCTACCCATTATAATGGCCATTATAGTCGAACCTATAACATAATAGTGAGAAGGGATATTGCTTAACATAAAAAATCCTCCTCTGATGTTAAATTAGCAATTTTGACCAACTAATTGGTCTGCTATAGCCCTTAATCTTTCCGGTTCGAAAGGCTTCGTTATAAAATCTTTCGCACCACTTTCAAGCGCTTCTACAATTAATTTTTGTTGACCTAAAGCAGTAATCATCACAATTTTTGCTTTAGGAAATTCTGGGACGATTCTTTTTACAGCCGCAATACCTGTCATTACGGGCATCGTTACATCCATCGTTACAAGATCTGGTTGTAACTCTCGATACAGCTCTACAGCCTCTTTACCATTTACTGCATTGCCGACTACCTCGTAACCCCATTCATTAAACATATTACTGATTGTAACACGCATAAATAGCGTATCATCCACTACTAAAACTGTAGGCACGTATTCATCTCCCTCCACGTTAAAGTACGGTATGCCCTTAAGTTTAGCAGATTAGAAGCCAATAAATCCACCAAAAATAGGCTGTAATAGTCGTGTGATGTATGTTAAACCATCGAAGAATAACAATATCCCAACTGCAATCATTATATAACCGCCGACTTTTACAATTTTTTGACTATGGTTGCGAATCCAACTCATACGTGAAATAAAGAATGATAGCACGAAGAATGGTATTGCAAAGCCTAAATAGTAAGCAAACATATAGCTAAAACCTGAAGAAGGATTTGCTCCAGCTAATGTAATGATAGACATTAATATAGGACCTGTACATGGTGTCCACCCCGCCGCAAATGCAATACCGATTAAAATCGAACCTAAGTAGCCGGATGGTCGATTTTTAAATTGGAATTTTCGATCTTTCATTAAAAAATCAATTTGAAGTAATCCTACAATCATTAACCCAAAGATTACAATTAAAATAGCGCCAACTTGACGTAACAACGTTTGATAATTGAGGAAAAACTCTCTTGCTAAAGATGCGCCAAGACCAATCATTATAAAAATAATTGAAAATCCTAGTAAAAAGAATAGCGTATGCATTATCGCACGCTTTTGCAACATGCCACGTTCAGATTTTAGCTCATCTAATGTCATTCCCGTTATGTATGATAAAAATGCTGGATACAGTGGGAGTGTACATGGTGAAATGAAGCTTAAAAAACCTGCGCCAAACGCTAAAAATACGTTAATATCAGTTTCCATATTTTTCATTCTCTCCTTACAGTTACTGCATCCATCGTACCAAAAAACAATGGAAATTGCGCCCTTTACGCTTGTGAACGTTTCATGACGAATAACTACAAAAAAGCGAAATTTCGATATGTTTTCAAATGTACTTCTGAAGTATGCGCTCGCATCGTTTTTCTGTCAACGAAATTCACTATTACATTAGAGGATAAAACAGTCTTCTATAGTATTTCGTATGTATTTCCTCCTTCCCAGGAACTAACCCCCCCCACTACAAAAAAAGCATTGAGAAATCTATTCTCAATGCCAATGATTAAAACTATTTAATTATTTATGGAATCATCCAAGCTAGAACATTACTTTGTAAAAAAGTAAGTATACAAATAAATAACAGCAACATCACACTATACTTTAGCGCAAAACGCATCAATTCTGATTCTCTACCGACAAGCCCAACCGCCGCTGCTGCTACTGCGATAGACTGTGGGGATATCATTTTCCCCGTCACTCCACCTGATGCATTAGCAGCAAGTGCAAGTACAGGTTCCATGCCAACAGATTCAGCAGTTACTTGCTGTAACTTGGCAAATAGTACATTTGAAGATGTATCAGAACCCGTGATAAATACACCTAGCCAGCCTAGTACTGGTGCGAAGAATGGGAACAATACGCCTGTTTTCGCTAACACTAAAGCTAGTGTAGTCATCATTCCAGCAGTATTTGTGACATAAGCATATGCTACTACACTACAAATCGTAATAAGTGGATACTTAATTTCATTTAATGTTTCAACCAATGTTTTGCCCCATTCGTGCCAAGAAACTTTAAAAATAAATTTCGTAACGATTGCAGCTAAAAATATTGCCGTGCCAGCTGCTCCTAACAGCTCTAGTTTATAAAAAGCAGCTAGTGGTTCCTCTGTAGCGCCATTTAATACTTGATTATGTAAAAGCGGTACTTCTGCTGTAAATGTTACAGCTTGTCCTACTGCATTGATGCCTTTTAAAATGACATTTGTACCGTCATAATTTCCCGTTAAAGCACTTTTGACTACTGGTATTCCCCAACAGGAAATAAAAGCTGTCAAGATAATAAAGGGTGACCAAGATTTTAATATTGTGCCTCCGCTATATGATTTTATTGCCTTTGGATCAGTTGTCGTTTTTAGTTCTGAAGCAAAGCGATAAATCGTTTTAGGCTGCCAAAATTTCATAAAAACAGCTAGTGCAAAGAGCGAAACTAATGCAGATAAAACGTCAGGTAATTCAGGGCCTAAAAAATTCGAACTCAAAAACTGTGTAAGTGAAAATGAGATACCTGACACTAAAATGGCAGGCATTACTTCCCACGCTTTTTTTAAGCCAGTCATGATTAACACTAAAAAGAATGGAATAAATACTGCCAAAAACGGTAGTTGCCTTCCTACCATTTTTGAAATTTCAAATGCGGCGATACCTGTTGGCCCTTCCATTGCAGTAATCGGCACACCGATGGCACCGAATGCAACTGGCGCAGTATTAGCAATTAAACAAAGTCCTGCAGCATACAACGGGTTAAAACCAAGTCCAACTAATAACGCAGCTGATATAGCAACAGGTGCACCAAATCCAGCCGCTCCTTCTAAAAAAGCGCCAAATGAGAATGCTACAAGTAATGCTTGAATACGTCGGTCTTCCGTAATAGATAAGACAGAATGACGAATGATATTAAAATTCCCTGTTTTCACCGTGATATTGTATAAGAAAACAGATGTTATAATAATCCAGCCGATTGGTAATAGTCCATAAACAGCCCCCTGTGTAGCGGACATGATTGCAGTCCCTACTGGCACTTTAAAAGCAATAGTTACCAAAATTAAAGAGACAAGCAATGTCGTTACACCAGCCATATAACCTTTCATTTTTTTAATCGCTAACGCCCAGAAAAAATAAAGAATAGGAATAACTGCGACAATTGCAGACCAAGCTAAACTACCCCCAACAGCTGTAAAATTTTGTGTAAATGTCAAGTTACATACCCCCAAATAAAAATTTCCCGCAAATTAATGACTGAAAACAAACAACAAACCTCACTTTGTTTCATTGCCGAGTTGCAAGCCAAATGGCTTCCTGCTCACACCTACGCATCGTCATAACCTTTGTAGAAACTACAAATGAAAGTTATCCCTTTAGCAACACCTACTAAATATTACAAAACCATATAATTTTTCTAAACCCCCCAAACAATAATAGATTAGGTCATCTGATGATTATATGATAAAATTATATTAACTATATTTTAAAAATTCAATATTTTTTTAAAATTCTTTTAGCTTAATGAATCAAACATTAGCGCATAGTTTACATAAACGGACATTTTAAACGATTCACTTTTAACAGTGAGTAAAATTCGATTCATCATGTATAATAAAATTATTATGTAGAGCAATCGATTGAGATGAATGAGGTGTAGCTCCGTGGAATTAAAGAAAATTAAACAAAAAAAAATATATGAAGAAGTATCAGAAATGCTCTATGAAAAAATTCGAGCTGGTGAACTAAAACCAGGAGATCGTCTTGATTCAGTAGAGCAACTTGCTGAACAATTACAGGTTAGTAGATCTGCCATTCGAGAGGCATTATCCGCCCTAAAAGCGATGGGCTTAATCGAGATCAAACAAGGTTCTGGGACTTTTGTAAAGAGCACTCCTTCCCAAAAGCTTGAGTTCCCATTTTCAACATTAACTTTAACAAATAAAAAAGATATTTCACACTTATTAAAAGTTCGAAAAATTATCGAAGTGGGTGCTGCTGCGAGTGCCGCCATCCATCGAACAGAAGAAGATTTACAAGCAATGCTTCGTATTTTAGATGATATGAAACTTGCACAAGGTGATGGTGAGCTAGGCGAAAAAGCAGACTTCCAATTTCACGCAGCAATTTCTACTGCCTCTCAAAATCCCCTACTGGCAACAATATTGGACCAAATATCTGGATTAATGATTGACACGATGAAAGAAACACGCCGCATTTGGCTATATTCGAAAAAAACAACAAGTGAAAAATTATACGATGAGCATATGCAAATCTATCTTGCTATTAAGCAACAAAACGAAGAACTAGCAAAGCATGCGATGTCTTCACATTTGAGTAACGTCGAAGAAGTTTTAATGCAATACTTTGAAACAAGTTATTAAAATAAATGTAGCTATCTAAACATTCTGGGTAGCTACTATTTTTTTGAAAATTTGAAATTAACACTTTCAACCATCCAAAAGGTTGTAGTATTATTAAAACAATCTATTTACATACCAATTCATCTGATGACCAGTTGATTAATTATTGGAATAGGAAATTATCACATAAGGAGTGATGAGCATGAAAGTAACACTATTTGCAACTTGTTTAGTGGAAATGTTTCAAGGTGATGTAGGAAAGGCTGTCGTTGAAGTTTTAGAAAGACTCGGCTGTGACATCGACTTTCCAGAAAATCAAATTTGCTGTGGACAGCCTGCCTACAATAGTGGCTACGTACAAGAATCTAAAAATGCAATGAAAAAAATGATTATAGCTTTTGAACATGCAGAATATGTTGTTTCCCCTTCTGGCTCTTGTGCCTATATGTTTAAAGAATATCCTGAAGTTTTTAAAGGCGATCCCATTTGGGAACCTAAAGCGCAGGCATTAGCAAATAAAACGTACGAGTTCACTGAATTTATTGTCGATGTTTTACAAATTGAAGATGTTGGTGCCCATTTAGAAGGTAAGGCTACATTTCACACTTCTTGCCATATGACGAGATTGCTTGGTGTGAAAGAAGCCCCTATCAAATTATTAGGGCATGTGAAAGGCTTACAATATGTTGAGCTCCCAGGAAAAGAGCGCTGTTGCGGTTTTGGTGGCACATTTTCAGTAAAGATGGGCAATATTTCTGGAGAAATGGTCAGTGAAAAAGTACAAAACGTAGAAGAAACGGAAGCAGATATTTTAATCGGTGCTGATGCTGGCTGTTTAATCAATATCGGTGGTCGAATTGAAAGACAAGGAAAACCAATTAAAGTGATGCATATTGCGGAAGTGCTAAACTGCCGATAATTGCACTTAAAGGAGGATAACCGTATGGCAATGAAAACAAGCGATGATCGGTTTAACCAGCGCGTAACAAAAGAGCTAGAAAATACATTTATGCGTGGCGCGGTATCAAGTGCGCAAGAACGCTTTCAAACACGTCGTTTAAAACAAGCAGATGAGCTTGGGCACTGGGAAGAATGGCGGTCCCATGGCGAGGAAATTCGTCAACATGTACTTGCCAATCTAGACTATTACTTATTTCAACTCAGTGAAAATGTAGCAAAGCGTGGTGGACATGTATATTTCGCTAAAACGGCTGAAGAAGCAACAACCTATATCCAACAAATTGCAATAGAAAAGCAAGCCAAAAAGATTGTAAAATCGAAATCAATGGTAACAGAAGAAATTAATTTAAACCCAGCCCTTGAACAACTCGGCTGTGAAGTAATTGAAACAGACCTTGGTGAGTATATTTTGCAAGTTGGAGATCATGAACCGCCATCTCATATCGTCGTACCTGCATTGCATAAAAATAAAGAACAAATTCGTGATATCTTTAAAGAAAAACAAGGCTATGACAAAACAGCTAAACCAGAAGAACTCGCACTGTATGTTCGTGAAAAACTGCGCAACGAGTACTTAACAGCAGATATTGGTATTACTGGCTGTAACTTTGCCATCGCAGAAAGTGGCTCAATTACGCTCGTTACAAATGAAGGAAATGCTGACTTAGTAACGGCTTTACCTAAAACGCAAATTACAGTTATGGGAATGGAACGTATTGTACCTACATTTGAGGAAATGGAAGTGCTTGTAAGTTTATTAACAAGAAGTGCTGTTGGGCAAAAGCTGACAAGTTATATTACAACGTTAACAGGTGTAAAAGATGAGGGCGATACAGATGGACCTGAAGAATTCCATTTAGTCATTGTCGACAATGGCCGCTCTAATATTTTAGGTGGTGAATTCCAGCCTATACTGCAATGCATTCGTTGTGCAGCATGTATCAACGCCTGTCCTGTATACCGCCACGTTGGGGGGCATACCTATGGTTCAATATACTCTGGACCCGTCGGCGTCGTACTATCACCACTTTTGGGAGGTTATGATGATTTCAAGGAGTTACCATATGCATCTACTTTATGCGGTGCTTGTACAGATGCTTGCCCTGTCAAAATCCCATTACATCAGCTAATACATCGACACCGTCAGGTTATTGTTGAAAATGAAGGAAAAGCTCCAGTGTCTGAAAAGCTCCTCATGAAGGCGTTCGGCTTAGGTGCTTCTTCCCCTACTTTATACAAGATGGCGACGAAAATGGCATCCCCAGCGATGTCGCCTTTTACAAAGGATAATAAAATTTCAAACGGTCCTGGGCCATTAAAGGCATGGACCGAAGCTAGGGATTTCCCTGCACCGAATAAGGAGAACTTCCGTAGCTGGTTTAACAGCCGGACGAAAGGAGAGTCTGAATAATGGCAGGAAGTATTCTAAATCGAGAAACATTTTTATCTACTATCGCCAAGCAACTCGGACGAGCACCAAAAACAGAAATAGTGAAGCCAATTTGGCAATATCAACCTCAAGACCGTGTTTTAAAAGATGCTACTAAGGATGATTTAGTAGTCGTTTTAGAGGCGCAATGTAAAAATATTAATACAAATATGGTCATTACTAATACAGCGAATCTAGCTACTGATCTCCAAGCAGTCATAGATATCTACGGCGGTCACTCTGTCATCACATGGCAAGACGAACGCTTTGAAGGCTATGGATTAACACATTTAATGCAAACTCAATGGCCACAATCAAATATCCAGCTTTATGTATGGAATGAGACACAACCAGAGGAAAATATTCGACAAGCGGAAAAAGCAAACATCGGTATAACTATTAGTGAGATGACATTAGCTGAATCTGGTACCGCTGTGCTATTTAGTGATAAGCATAAAGGAAGATCCGTTAGCTTTTTACCCGAAAAGTCGATTATTTTAATTCCTAAAAGTACAATCGTGCCACGCATTACTCAAGCAGCTCGTTGGATTAGCAAAAAAGTACAAAATGGCGAACATATTGCTTCATGTATTAATTTTATTACGGGGCCAAGTAATTCTGCAGATATCGAAATGATTCCTGTCGTCGGTGTCCATGGCCCAATTAAAGCAACTTATATCGTTATCGAGGATCAATAAACATCTGACAGGCATGCACGGGAAACGATGCATGCCTGTTATTATGATGAAATTTATATTATGGCAAATAGAGCTAGCGATTTCGCTAGTCAAAATATTGTAATTGACAGGAAATCCTGCACTAGCGCCAATAAAGCCCGCTTCCGCTAGTTGCATACGCCCTACTTGTAATTAGTTTGCTACTCTTTCTGCCAACGTCGTATCATCGTAAAATTCTGGATGCGCTTGTTTTAAGACAGCCTTGCGTAGTAAGACAAGTGTCATTACGACAATAATTGCACTTGTGACAAGTAAAATACCAGTTGCTGGTAACCTATCGTACAAAATACCATAAATGAGCATACCAATTGGCATCATCGACATAGCCATCGTTTCCATTAGGCCAACTACTCGACCTCGATACTCCTCCGAAATAAGCTTTTGCATAAAAACACCTAGTGGCATATTTACACCCATCTCAAAAACAGCAAAGATAAAATATAATCCTATATAATAGCCAACAATCATGGAATATGAAAGATTTGTCACTAAAGGGATTACCGCAAATGCTAAGCTACTTGATAGCAACAATAAACTAATTTTAGAAAAACGAAGTGGTATTTTAATTTCTGCACGTGTTGCAAAATAGATGGAAGCTACTAGCATGCCCAGTGCACCTGAAGCTTCGATAAAGCCAAAATGAGTAGAATCGATCTTCAGTAATTCAATAATCACATACGTTCCACCAACTACGATTGCAGAGAAAAATAAATTTATCCATAGTGATAGCCACATTACTACTGTAATGACTTTATGTTGCTTAATATAGCTAAATCCACTCACAAGCCCTTTCCATATCTTTTCGGTTTTAGCGTTTTCCCCTATTGTACTGTACAATTTAAAATTCATCGTTGCCTCTAAGCAAAAGGCAATCATGTAGGCTATCATATGCACAATTAAAAAAACTTTCATTGAAAAAAATCCATACATCATCCCACCGATAACTGGCCCCCCAATCGCTGCTACGGACATTGACATTTGATTAAATGACATTGCACGTTGTAAACGTTCTGGATTGACAAGAATCGCGATAGAAGAAGTAAATGTTATGCCTGAAAATGCAGAACAGAGCGTATACAATACTGTTGTCACATATATCGCATTGACGGACATACCAAATATTTCAGTATATAGTAGTAAACCTGCCATCGTCAAAATCGTCCCAGCTTGCGCTAATAATATTGTTCGTTTTTTCGAAAAATTATCGGCTACATACCCAGCTAATGGTGCTACTAGTGCTCTTGGGAGTATGGAACAAATCATATTTGTTGCAAAGCTTGTGGCAGAACCTGTCATGGCTAAAATATACAAACTAATACCAAAGGACAACACATGTGAACCTAACATTGCAATCATTTTACTTGCTGTAAACGTCCACAAATGATAGGTCGCCTTTTTATATTTTGCTGCTTCATCCAACAAAATCCCCTCCATATTTCAATTTAATTTAAAAGTTTAATTTTATTAAACAAAAATATACCACATTATTTCCTTTTCATGCAACAAAAAGTTTAATATAATTAAATAAATCATAAATTTCATTGTCACCCTGACGCTGTTAGTCGTTTTGGAAAATGTATAGACTTTGTGAAGAATAGTTATTATTGTTAATAGTGGAGAAAGGAGGCGAGGAAGTGGACTCTTTAGGCATGCGAATTCGCAAATTACGAAAAGAAAAAAAATTAACATTAGAGGCTCTTGCTGCCGATCGTCTAACTAAAGGTATGCTAAGCCAAATAGAAAATGATAAAGCGAAGCCATCTATGGAAAGCTTAGACTATATTGCGGAACGACTTGGCGTGAAAGCAAGTGAATTACTTGAACAAGTAGCATCTTCTGATATCCGTCATCTTTTAGAGCAAGTAGAAGCTATGTTTGCTGAGGCCGAGCTTGGTGATGCAAAGCACCATCAGCACCTCGTAGATATCATTCACCCGTACATAGACGATTTACCTCTTAGCTATGAAGCTGGGCGATTATTATATATTTATGCAAATGCGCAGTATGTGGCTGGTCTCACAACATGGGAGCAACCGCTACAACAAGCACGCCAAATATTTAAAGAAATCAATTTGTGGAGCCATTGGTTTAAAACCTATATGCTGCAGCTCGGTATTCTATCAGAAAATCGTCGATATGATGAAGCTTATCATTGTATTTTACAAGTGAAGGCAGAAATCGACCTTGAAAACTATCAGCTAGATTCTCGTGATACGGGAAAATTGGCTTATTATATTAGCATTTTTCAGTTAGCCATTGGTGAGCATGAAGCGGGTAAAAAATTAATTAACGAAACCATTGAACACGCGCATCAAAACCAATTGTTTTATCATATTGATGACTTATATCGTATTGGTTCCTATTGCGCCATGATTGATGGTGACTTTGAGCAGGCAGATCAAATGATGATGAAGTTGGAGCAGTATCGTATTTTCGTTGAACAAGCTGATGTCGATGCTTTTATATACGTCTTAAAAGCACATTATTATAACAATTATAAACAGGAATATGAGCAAGCTTTAGTTGAAATTGAACAATTACATGCACTTACAAGTTCAACAAAAATAGATAAAAATTTCTATTACGCTGAAAAAGGAAAATCATTGTATTTACTTGGTCGCTATTCAGAAGCACTTGCCGCATTTAATCATTTAAAAGAGATTCCCATTTTAATTGTGCATCCATATGATTTACTGAGTATGAATGAATGTTTCTCCTATAAAGCGCTTTGCTACGCTCAGTTTGGAGAGTTAACAACGGCTTACGAAATTGCCAAAACTGCATATATGGATTCGAAAGGTTTAATCGACCTACCTTATAAACAAAAAATTGAGGAAACGTATTTTAAAATTAAAGCACAAATCGATTCTAGACAATAGATTAAAGAACCTGTGAAAGTGCGGAATGCTGCTACGGATGGATGCTTTCGTCTACACGTTAAAAGGACTTGTAGATTACTCTACAAGTCCTTTTCATTACGCAGATTTATGATGTGCTTTCCTTATTTCTATAATTTTTGAACCAGAGAACAACAATAAAGCAAGCCATATAATACTGAATGCCAGTAGTTCTACTTGACTGAATGGTTCTTTATAAAGTACCACACCTAAAATTAAAACAATTGTTGGCGCTACATATTGTATAAAACCTAATAAGTAAAGCGGAATATTTTGAGCACCTTTAGCAAATAAAACTAGAGGCACTGCTGTCACAATACCGCTAACAATCATTAATACATCTGTATGGATATTCACGTGTAAGAAAGATGCTTGGCTTGTTGAAAATAAATAAATGTAATAGCCTAACGCAAATGGCAGAATAAACATAGTTTCGATGGCTAGACCCCTTGTTGCATCAAGTGTAATTTTCTTTTTCAGTACCCCATAAATAGCGAACGTTAAGGCAATTAGAATAGCCACCCAAGGTACTGTACCATAATTTACTGTTAATATAATAACCGCAATAAACGCGATGGCTGTAGCAACCCATTGTGCACGACTCAACGACTCTTTAAAGAAAACAACCCCGAAAATAACCGACAATAGTGGATTAATATAATAACCGAGGCTTGTCTCAATTAAATGCTCGTGAGTTACAGCCCAAATATATAAATACCAATTCATTGAAATGACAAAAGATGCGCCAGCTAACTGCCAAAAAATCTTCTGATGTGTCCATAAATATTTTAAATCTGCTAGTAACTCTTTGCGCATACCGAGAATAATGACTGCTAGCACTGTAAAGACGAAGGACCAAATTACACGGCCTAATAAAATTTCCATACTTGGCACATGCTCAAGTAATTTCCAGTAAAGTGGGAATGCTCCCCAAATGGCATAGGCAAAAAACGCTGCCAATACACCTTTTTTCTCATTTGACATTGTCTTTAATTCTCCTACTCTTTTTAAATCGATTACGACTCTCTTGTAATTTCTCAAGATTGCCGTTTATTCATAATGTGAAAGAATAGACTAATTATAGGACTTTGACTGGCTACTGTAAATGCACAATTTTACTATTAACATATTGTTTATTGCTTAAACACCAGACATTACGCTTTATTTTCGCTTTCAAGCTCAGAAATATATTTTCGCACCATACTATAACTAATTTCAGGATTAATTTGACGCTTAATACGAATATGAATTTCTTTTATACCTACCCCCTGCTCCCGCATATCTCGAATCATTGATTTTAAAGGACCTGAAAGAGATTCCCTAGACAGAGCGGTATATTTACTAAGCTCAATTAGCAAGTCGGTATTTTGTCGTCGGAGCTCCTTTAACTCGTCGACGACACAATTATATTCTGTTAGCTTTTTTTGCAATACCGCATTTTGTTGTGTCAATTTTTGCATGTCTTCTGTTAGCTTCGCATTTTGTTTTTTTAAATTTTTTCGCTCTTGCTCCAATACAATTTGCTTTTCATCTAAATCAAGATGGACGGCATTATACAATTCTTCAATATGCATTAGCTCTTTATAGCGGCTTTGCGTTAACATCATAAGTGTTTCTGTCGATTTGACAGCAAGTGTGCCATCTTGCATTTTTTCACATGTTAATGCTGATAAATCCATTTTGTTCGTCATTTTTTTCTCACTCCATTACTAAATTGTTCGTGTAATGGGATTGCTTTGTTTAACATCCTTCAGCTTCCTTTTATATGATAATCATTCTCATTTATCTTATCATAATGAGAAAAGCACATTTTGTCAAAAATAAAAAAGCTCCCCGTATAAAAGCAAGGAGCTTTTTTTAAATCTGCTCTTATTACTGCAAAATAGAAAGAATCCATTTTTCTTAAAATGGATTCTTTCTTCAGGTATACTATTGTGCTACATAACCACCGTCAATGACAACAGCTTGTCCTGTAACGCTTTTAGCTCGATCACTTGCTAAGTATAGCGCATAGTCTGCAATTTCGCTTACATCTAGTAATTTTTTCTGAGGCACTTGAGCTAAAATAATATCTTCAAGCGCTCTATCTTCTGGAATATTGCGCGTTTTTGCTAAATCAGCTATTTGACCACGCACAAGTGGTGTATCTACATAACCAGGGCATAAAGCATTTACTGTGATACCATGTTTTGCACCTTCTATAGCTGCAACTTTAGTTAATCCGATAACACCATGTTTTGCACTGTTGTAAGCAGCCTTACCAGCAAATCCAATTAAACCATTAATCGAAGCGATGTTGATAATACGTCCAAAACCTTGTTCTTTCATAATAGGAAATACATTTTTAATTAAAATAAATGGTGCAACTAACATAATTTTTTGCATTAATTCAAATTTTGCAGTTGGAAAATCTTCTATTGGAGAAACGTGTTGTAAACCAGCATTATTAATAACGATGTCAACAGAACCGAATTTTCCCTTAGCTGTTTGAATTAAGTTTTGAAGTTCTTCTTCGCTCGTAACGTCCGCTTTCACACCAATCGCTTGAAAACCTTCTTTAATTAGAGATTCTGCAGATTCTACTACCATTTCTTCATTGATATCAGAAAGAACTACTTTTGCTCCGAATTGAGCAAAACGTTTACCGATTTCAAATCCAATTCCGCGACCTGCACCTGTAATAATAACTACTTTATTTTTAACATTGATGAATTCAGACATAATATATTCCTCCTAATTTTTTAAGCTAACATCGTTATTAAACTAAACCTATTGCAGCTAAGAGAATTCCAACTATCATAGCAAGAGTAGGAATGAAAAACGCTACAACAAATACATCTTTATAAGTTTCTTTATGAGATAATCCTGTAACAGCCAGTAAAGTTAATAATGCCCCATTATTAGGAAATATCGATGCACCTGAGGCAATAGCAGCAATTCTGTGTAAAGCGTCAGGACTAATTCCTGTCGTTTGGGCAACGTTATTAAACGTATCTCCTAAAGTTGAAAGAGCAATACCCATACCACCAGAAGCTGATCCCGTGATGATGGCCATAATTTGAACAGCTAAACCTTCAGCAATTAATGGATTATCAGAAATACCTAATAGCCATGAAGTTATGTTATCGAATGCAGGCACAATGGCAATAACTGAGCCAAATCCTACCGCCGCACTTGTATTTAAAATAGCCATGACAGAGCCTTTACCACCGTCATTAATAGATGGAATAAATTTTTTATAATCCTTTAAGTTAAGAATCATGATACATAAGACCCCAACTAGTAAAGCGATAACAGCATCTAACTTAACAATATTTAATAGCACAACGACAACGACAAGTGGAATCAAGGAAATAATCCAATGAGGGACTTTCTGATCTCCATCAGTTGTCATGTGCGTACTATTTTCTGGTTCTGTATACCCTTCGCCTTGAGCGGCAAACTTTTTCGCTCTATATGCTAACCAAAGATATCCACCAACAGCCATTATAATTGTGGCAGCAATGCCAATGATTGATCCTGACGTAGGAGAAGTTTTAAAGTAATCCATTGGAATCAAGTTTTGGATTTGTGGAGTCCCTGGTATAGATGTCATTGTAAATGTAAATGCTCCAAGTGCAAACGTTGGTACAAGTAATTTTCTTGATACATTTGCTTCACGAAATAGTTGAAGCGCAATTGGATAAATAGCAAATACAACTACAAAAAGACTAACACCACCATAAGTTAGTAACGCAGCAGCAATTAATACACCAAGTATAGCTCTCTTTTTACCAATTAATTGAGTAACCTTTTGAGCTACAGATTTTGCAGCGCCTGTATCCTCCATCAATTTTCCGAACACGGCTCCTAATAAGAAAATAGGGAACCAACTTTTTACGAAATTAACTAACCCTTGCATATACGTACCTGTATATGTGTCAAGTACATTTAATCCGTTAAGAACTGCAACAACACCCGCTACAAGGGGCGCAACCCATATGATAGACCATCCAAGATACGCTAAAGCCATTAATAGGACTAGTCCAATAATAATACTTAACAAATAGTTTCACCTCTTTCCTTAAAGCTAATACTGTTTACCAACTATTTGATAAGATATAATTACCAAAAAGTATTAAATTTATTTGACCAATGTATACCTTGACCAAATAGAAACTTTTGTAACTATCCTGTAGTTACATCTCGTAAACAATATAATCCTAAGAAAGGACAACTAAATGCATATTTAGATTGCCATTTTATTTAAGTTGTTAATTCTCGTGAAATATATATTTCACAAAAATATTTTTTTACTGGAACGTATTGTATTATCTAAGATGCTAAACAAGTATGTTACAAAAATTTGAACATTAATGTTATATCCGAATAAAGTATAACGCTGACGAATTTATTAGTAAAACGAATAATATGAATAACATTAATGAATAAAAAGAATAAATAGGTGTAAATATGGAACTACGTGAATTAAAATTATTTTTAGAAGTGACGAATTATAATAGCTTTACGAAGGCTGCTGAACATTCATACTTATCTCAGTCTTCCTTGAGTAAAGCTATAAAAAAATTAGAAGAAGAACTACAATTGGAGTTATTTGATCGATCAACAAGACATATGCAATTGACTGAAGCAGGTAAAATTGTTTATAACCAGAGTCAAAAAGTATTCGAAGTGATTGAGGAGTTGAACGTTCAATTAGATCAATTTCGTGAAATAGCTACTGGCGAAATTAAACTAGGTATTCCTCCGCTAATTGGGACATTGTTTTTTTCTGAAATTGCTCGAAATTTTGAAGAACGATATCCAGAAGTATCTTTAATATTAATTGAACGTGGGGCTAAGGTGATTAATCAACTTGTCGAAGAAGGTACGATTGATTTAGGCATTGTAGTCTTACCCGAGGATGAATCTAAATTTAATATTACTCCGTTTATACAGGATAACTTTGTGCTATTTGTAAATGAGGAGCATAGGCTTGCCCATAAAAAAAGTATTAAATTAAAAGAATTAAAAGATGAAAAATTTATCGTTTTTACAGAAGATTTTGCTTTGCATGATTTTATGATTGAAGCTTGTCAAGCAGCTGGGTTTACGCCAAACATTGCACTCAAAAGTTCACAATGGGATGTTATGATTGAAGTAGTAGCATCCAAATTAGGTGTTACAATTTTACCGAATTCAATTTATAATAAACAAACAAATAAGAATGTCAAAATTATACCGATTGAAAAACCTGAATTATTTTGGCGACTAGGCGTCATTACTAAAAAAAATGCCCATAAACCGTTGGCATTAAGAGAACTACTTAACCTATTGCCGACTTTGGAATTTTCAGCTCTGCAAAATTTTAAAGGAAAATAATTGGATCTATCTAATGCAAACATAATAACTATAGAAGTACAAACCTAAAATCAAGGGTTGTGCTTCTTTTTTTGATCTGTTAAGTGTCATTTTTATCTCTTTGCACTAAAAGTGTATATAAGATTTGTGTACTGCCGCTTAAATAGATAATAAAATAAGACTATAATATCTTTTTATGGAAGTAACGAACCTAAATACAGTAAACTAATTCTGAAATAGAGCATCAAAGAAAAAAAACCACCTTTTTGCAAGCCAACTAATTATCATTATCTTCTATAATCATCTAACTATCTAAGAGAATTAATAGCTCTTTAACAGCAGCTATTTTATTATATTTTGTAATTCCCTATTAGACATATCATGACATAATATCAGTAAATATAAATTTATCCTCATAATCCATATATTTTTAATTACCATACTTAACATTTTCTAATAAGGTTATAAAGGAATTTTTATACAACTACAACACTATCTTCCCACACAAATAGATTACTGTTTCAACTATTTATATACAATATATTACATATATTTTTAATAGTTTTTCTTAAGGAGGGTTAAAGTTGATTAAAATATTGGTTGTAGATGATCATAACTTAGTAGGTGAGGGCACGAAATTATTACTAGAGCAAGAAAAAGATTTTAAAGTAACTTTTGTTAATTCTAGTGAAAAAGCATTAGAAATTTTATTAAAATACGAATTTGACGTATTTGTATTTGATTTAAACATGCCAGGATTAAACGGACAAGAACTTGCTAAAGAAGTTTCAAAAATCTCCCCTAAATCTAACATTATTATTTATACTGGTTACGATATTGAACCACACTTCAATAAGTTAGTTTCTTCAGGTGTTTCAAGTTTTATTAATAAAGTTGCTTCAAAAGAAACACTTATAGCGGCGATTAGAGCAAGTTTAGAAGGTAACTCAATGATGCCAATAAATTTATTACAGCAATTAAAAATACCTGATAATAGTATAAACATTTTAGAGGGTTTCCACCTATTAAAAAAATATAATTTAAGTAAAAATGAAATAGAAACTCTAAGACTTGTTATGGCAGACAAAACAAATAAAGAGATCGCAGCAGAATTATTTATTAGCCTAAGAACTGTGGAATATCGCTTATCAAATATCTTCAAGAAATTAAATGTAAACTCAAGAATCAAGGCAATCAAAAAAATAGAGGAAATAAGCAAGCGAACTGAATAGAAACTACATTTACAAGCTAAACCACAAATTAATTCTGGTAACACCGTAATTAATTTGCGGTTTTTTTGAGGTTTCTTTACGGTATCTAAAGTTATTTTCATAAGTTAATCTATAAATAAACCTCCAAACAGAGGTAACATATGACAGGTTAAATTATTGAATCTTTGTAGGTTGCTAAACTTACAAGATGTTAATTATTTTTCCTATCATAAAACTATAAAAAAATGAAAGGAGTGAGAGATTATGAATAAGTTACAATCTGCTCAAGTAAAAAACTATGGTGATTTCTTAGCGGTTACTCTTTCTAAGAAAAGCAAACCTGGTGATGGTAAATTTGGTCGCGGAAGAAAAGGAGGGAAAAAAGGTTAATAAATAGTGACATTCTTTTTAGAGAGAGTCTTTTGACTCTCTCCTCCTGCTAATCTAACTAATCATACATAAGAAGGTCGGAAATTTTATGAAAATTGCTCGTAATAAAGATATCGCTACGACAGTTATGGAACAGGAATGTATAATACTTGACTTAAAAAGTGGTCAATATTTTGGATTAGAACATGCTCTTAAGGAACTTTGGTTAGAAATTGACAACGAATACAAAGATATAAAAGTAATTCTTTCAAAGTGGAAAAGTCAATTTGATCAATCTGAAGAAGAATTGGTTCAAATTCTCTATGAAGCTACACGCGAACTTGCAGATAAGAAACTAATCAAAATAAAAGATATTTAAGAGGAGGATTTCCCGTTATGAATGAGGGGTATTTTACAACAGTTCATGGTTTTGTAAGGATGTTACTGTTGGAATATGATTTTGAAGAAGCCTATGAAAAAATCGCTGTTCATATGTATCCTCTTTATGCAAGTGCAAATGGTAGAAAGGTAAATGAATTAAATATAGACGAATTATATCGATTAGGTCAATTTCTGTATAAACTCGATGAAGATGATCTTCTAGTTACATCATGCGTATCCATAGCAGTTACTATTCAAGCCATTTTATTCAGTGGAGGATACGATTCAGACTTAATAATAGGTGTTAAAAAAATTGATCACAAGTTATTTTCTCATGCATGGGTACAATTGAAAAGTGGAAAAAAGATTGACCCTAACAATAAAAATGAAGATTTAAAAGTTTTACAAACTTATAATATGAATAAATATACTGAAAGGTGGGTTTTGTCACGTTATGAAAATTTGGATTGCAATGCAAGGAAATAACAAAGAAAAATGGAGCGAGTGGTTAGAAAATTTAATAAAATGGGGACGCGCTTTTGCCGTTCATGTTATGGACAATGATATGTTCCATATGGCAGAAATCAAGGTTGAATATACAACTACAAATTTTAAGCATTCAGAATCACACCAAAATTTCTTCCCCCCATTAGTAATCGATGGTTGGATAGGTGGTAAAATCCCAATATATTCGGATGGCGTTAGTTCATTACCAGATTACCAAAGAAAAGAACTATATACTACCCTACAATATGAACCTGACAAATTATTATCTAATTCTTACGGTGAATTTACGATAGCTTTTTTGGATGAGACAACTCGAAATTTTATAGTTGCTACAGATATCTATGCAACACGGCCAATTTATTATTGGATAAGCAAAGAAAGGGAATTATTTATTGCAAATGATATTCGTGCACTATTATTAATAACTGAAATTCCATTCCTAATAGACGATGAAATATGCAAGATTTTCCCAACATCAGGTTTTGCTGTTGGAGAGAACGATTTCGAGGAACGGACTTTCTTTAAAGGTATAAAAAAAATCCCTCCAGCTTCCCTTGCTAAATGGAACCACGATTCTTTACAAATTAAAAGTTATTGGGGTATGTCTCAATTGCTTGAGCAACCGCAAATAATAAGCGATGCTACCCAATACTTTTGTGAGTTGTTTCAAGAGGTTACAGCTGATCGTTTAAGAGGAAAAAAGCACATTATTGAGCTAAGCGGAGGGCTAGATTCTGCTACTATTACAGCAGCGGCATTGGCTGAAGGTAATAAGGAACGTTTTCTTGCTGTCAATATTTCATTTGCAGATAACGACATGATTCTTAGTCACGATAAGGACCTTGTAAAAAAAATGATGAATGACTTAGATATTCCTGGACTTATTATTTTAGCAGATGCAACGGCTAAAATTCCAAATGCAGAATTAGGAAGAGATCCACTTTGGTACATTGATGGACCAGATCCTAGAGCAAATGCGCTTGTCAATGAAACTTTCACTATAATTGCTGAAGAATATGGTGCTATATCTGTTTTAACAGGTGAAGGTGGCGATTTTATTTTTAGTGGAGAAGTAGCTATAATTGATTCTTTTATCCGACAGAAACGCTTATTTGAAGCATTTAGTCTTCTAAAAAAATGGTCTGGCGGAAGCCTTAAACAAATGGTGAAGCTCGGATTCCTATATGGTATTTCCCCGTTTATTCCTTATTTAGGTGAGAAATTCTATTATGATTTATTATGGTCTGATACAGAATACGAGTTACCAGAATTTTTTACAGTTGAACATTTGAAGCGTGAAAAGAAAATTACTAAAGAAGACTATTTAAGTTATAGAAAAAGTAAGGCTCTGAGGTATTGGGGTAAAAGATATCATTATGATTTTCTTTGGCCGCGAGCAAGATATATGGATTCTGTTGGTATAACACTACCTACATATCATCCATTTTTAGATAGACGAATTATTGAATTTTCATTCTCAGTTTCTCCTGAACAGCATTTCGATCTCATCAAAGGGAAATCGGAAAAGTATGCAGGGTCTAAAATGCTCTTACGTAAGGCATATACTAATATTTTGCCTACATACATGTACAATCGCACATCAAAAACAACTTATGCACATATGGCAAGAAAGAGTTTTCTAAATGACCGTAAACAAATTCTCCAGCTATTTGATAAAAGGAAAAATTCACAAGTAGTAGAGCTGGGTATTATTAAAAGAGATGTATTTTGGAAACATTTACTTGCTATGTCTATTCGCTCAGAAGATCCAAATAATGATTTAGGTATGGTCTATCAATATATGAGAGCCATCATTGATTTGGAAATTTGGTTACAAGAGATGGAAAAAGGAAAAAAATATGTGCTCGAACGCTCCCGTCCTAATAAACCCCGTTTATTAGGTGAAATCGAGACTTTAAATTTATGACATTAAAGAGATTTTCACACTCTTATTTAGATAAAATACTCCAATAAAGGTGAAGAAAATGGTACATAAACAGAAATGGCGATGTAAGGAAAAGCGAAATTATCTGAAAAGTGCCGGAGAAACATTTATACTACTTCTTAATATGGTTTGGAAATCCGGACCCCTTCTAACACTATGCATAGCTATTTTTATTGTAGTGGATGCCATCATCCCTATCATTCAATTATATTTTTCAAAAAAAATAATCGACGGTATTGTTGAACCAAATGAATTATCACATACAGAGTTATGGGCTTTTGCTTATGCCATCAGTTTAATTATTCTGAGTATAGTAAAAACTTTAGAATCATGGGTAAAAACAATACTTGCGGAACGCTCCATGATTACTGTTAATAGTTTTTTGCTTGATGCTTTTGAACGTATTCCAGGGATGCGTTTTTTTGAAGATCGCCAGTATAGAGATAGACTTGAAATACTACGAGATCACGCTACTTGGTTACCTTTCCAATTGATTAGTATTAGTGCAAATCTCATTACTGCAATACTTTCATCGATCGGAATCATTTTAGTTTTCGTCTATTTTTCACCAGTGCTTGCTTTACTACTTGTTCTATCCACTGCTCCTTTTGCTTTTGTACAAAACCGTTATAACGAGATGGAATGGGACTATGCTAAAGAGTATGCACCGTTAAGAAGGAAAATAGATTATATTAGGAGTTTATTACTGAGTAGACGTTCGGCAAAGGAAATCCGCTTATTTGGTTTAGGAAATTTCTTTCATAACATGTATAGTACAACTTTTGGAAATCTATATCGTATCTTTAGTAGAATTCAAAAAAACGGTTCTTATAGCACTGTATTAACTAGTTTATTATCAGGGATAGGATCAGGTGTTGGTTACTTTTGGATATTAATGAAGACCGGTTCCGGCAGTATATCTATTGGAGATTTTGCCTTGTACTTAGGAGCCGTATTTCAATTATCTGTTGCTATGAGAGAAATTGCTAAAGAAGGCGCGGATACGATTGATTTATGGCGAATGGGAAAAGATTTTATTCTTTTTATGAAAGCTGAAAAGGATATCGAACTTTCTTCTAAACCAGTGCCAATTGCTAGTGAAGGTGCCCTATCTATTGAATTCAGAGATGTTTGTTTCCGCTATCCATATCAAGAATCAGTTCAAGAGGATGTAGGCTATCAACAATCTGATGAAGACTTAGAGGAAACAGAAGAGGAAGATTTCTATGATGAGCCTGATTGGTATGAAGACTTTAATGAAAATGAATTTGAAAAGAATAACCAAGAGCAGATATTAAACACCGATAAAGATAATATTGAGAGTTCTGAATATGTTTTAGATCATATTAATTTCTCTGTCTCTCCAGGTGAAAAAGTCGCAATTGTAGGTGCTAACGGTTCTGGAAAAACTACACTTATCAAATTGCTTTGCCGATTTTATGAATTTAATCAAGGCGAAATTAAAGTAAACGGTATTGATATTCGCACTCTCGATTTAGACGAACTAAGAAAGCAAATTTCAGTAGTATTCCAAGAGTTTGGTCGATATGACATGTCAATAAGAGAAAACATTGCTCTTGGAGATTTAAACGCCCTACATAATGAAGATAAAATCAACCAAGCAGTACGCTCAGCAAAATTGGAAACAACAATTGCTGAATTAACCGAAAATCTTGAAACATTGGTTGGGCCAGAATGGGGAGGTATTGACTTATCAGGAGGACAATGGCAAAGGATTGCCTTAGCTAGAGCGCTTATGAGACAGGCTGGATTAATGATTTTAGACGAGCCATCTGCTGCTTTGGATATAAGAGCAGAATATGATATATTCCAACAGTTTAAGAAACTTACGCATGGTAAAACAGTTATTATGATTTCACACCGCTTCAGTACGGTGAGGATGGCTGACCGAATTCTGGTACTGAAGAATGGCAAGATTGTTGAAGAAGGAAGTCATGAAACTCTTCTCAAAAAGAATGGGGAATATGCAAAAATGTTTCGCCTACAAGCCAAATCTTTTCAAGGGAAGGATGAGGCCTTTTGCTAAAAATTAAACGTGTTATTAAAAAATTCTCTGAAACAACCTCTGTAATTTTATATGGTTTAAACTTATTTTGGCAATGTGACAAACTTAAGACATGCGCTCTATTCTTAATAATATTATTAGAATCTTTGCTTGGCCCGTTACTTATTTGGTTAAGTGCTAAGATTATTGATAAAATTACACTTACTCCCTTTAATTTATTCTCTTGGAACACGGTAGTATGGATGGCTTTAATTTATATTGCTTTTACTTTACTAGTCGATGCTCTTCAACCATTGGTTGAGATGCAAAAAAGACTGTTAACCTTTAAACTTCAAGCTCATATAGATAGATTACTCATTACTAAGGCTATTTCCATTCCTGATATTGCACCTTTTGAACAAGCATCTTACCATACTAGAACTCAAATTGTTCGTTATAATGAGTATTTTGTTAATATGTGGATTACCATTGTCACACAATTCTTGAGTGGTGTTGCTTTGATTATTGCTGGAAGTACATTAATCGGAATGTTTGCGCCTTGGGCACCAATTTTATTCGTTCTCTTATCTTTTCCCAAAATGTATTTGGAAGCAAAAATTAATAATTTGACTTTTGAGGGACGTGAAGAGATTCAAGAGCTAAGGCGACGTGCAGAATATTATCTATGCACCCCTCTTATGCCTGAAACAGCCGGCGAGATGAAAGTATATAATCTTATCCCCTTTTTCAAGTCCCGTTACAGTACTACTGCCAAACATTTACTACAAACTATTTCAAACGATCAAAAAAAGCTGACTCTTCATCAGTTTATTTGGTCCCTTCTACAGTCTTTGGTTGCTGGTGGTATTCTAATTTATATTGTGCGGCAAGCTCTTCAAGGTCAGTTATCCACTGGAGATATACTACTGTTTATTGGAGCCATTATTCAATTCAATGAAGGTACAAATGAATTATTTGCAGTATTTGCAATTGGCCCTAGAGAAGCTAGACATTTAAGAAAGATCGTTTCTTTCTTAACAAGCGAAAACAATATGAAATCGGGTAATTTTTTGCTCGATAATGCTATAAACAAAGGATATGAATTTAATAAAATATCATTTAGCTATAATGGTGAAAAGGAAGTATTAAAGATTGATGACTTACAAATTCCAAAAGGTAAAATAACAGTATTAGTTGGTGAAAATGGATCGGGTAAAAGTACTATCATTAAGTTGCTTTTACGATATTTTGATCCAAATGAAGGAACCATATACTTCAATACATTACCATTAAGTTGTTATGATATTGAGAATTTCAGATTAAATTCAACAGCAGTCTTTCAAGATTTTCTACGATATGAAATGGACTTGAAGTCAAATATTGGAGTAGGCAAAATTTCTAAGTTTGATGACTTAAGGAGTATTGAAAAGGCTGCTTGCCTTGGAGGGGCTAATCAATTTTTGCATAAGCTTGAAAATAAGTATGATACTGAACTAGGAAGGCTATTTGGTGGAAGAAATCTATCTGGGGGCGAATGGCAACGTATTGCTCTTTCTCGCGCTTTTATGAGACATGAGTCAGCAAACCTACTTATTTTTGACGAGCCTACATCTGCATTAGATGCTTTTATTGAAGAAGAGATTTTCGAAAAATTACGTAAATTAGCTTTTGGAAAAACAGTAATTATTGTCTCACATAGACTAAGTACCGCCCGCTTTGCTGATAACATTATCTTTTTAGAAAAAGGAAAGGTCGTAGAGACCGGTACTCATGATGAATTAATAAAAAACCAGGCACACTATGCAGAGTTGTATAAGTTACAAGCTCAAAAATATAAATGATAGAAGAATAAAATAACGTGAAAAATAACTGTAATTAAGGTTTTTAGCAAGCAAGAGAACTAGAAGCGTGAAATTTTGGTTTTAGGAAGGGCTAACCCTTCCTAAAAACCAAAAATATTGACACTCCCCTTATACGATACGTGTAACTTAACGATTTGAACTATTAATTGAAGAAATTATTGTTCCTTCTTACATTTGAACCTACACCGTAAACTATTCATCAACTTTTTTTATTCAATTAGCTTTTATACAGGAATGATTTTTTTACATTTCCCAATAAAAGAATGTCCTTCAATCAGTTAGAGATACTTAAGTTGTTCCGAATCTGCTCATTAATATTCCCCTTACTCAAGCCTCCGTGGTAACAAACTACCGATTCAATGTCTAAATCTAAATATTTCTTTATCGATAGTTGGGCTTCTTTTATATCCAACGTCGTTGGAATATGAATTCCTCCCAGTGTGCCGTTTGCACTATACATCGAATCTCCAGCAATAAGCGTTTTACTTTGTTTCAAATATAAGCTTATATGGCCAGGCGTATGCCCTGGTGTATGGATAACACGAATGCCTCCGCAATACGGCAAATCTTGACCATCCATCAATGTATCATCCACCTTTCCCTTAGGTGGATTTTCTATGTGCCCATCTTTCAAAAGAGGCAACTCCCCCTGAATGTATGGCTTATCTAGTGCGTGCGCATAAACTTTAATATTGCTTCCACAAACCTGCAATAGTTCAGGAAGGCTACCTATATGATCAATATCCTGATGTGTTAAAATGACAACTTTTAATTTATCGAATGACACCCCTGCCCTCTCCATTGCTATGCGTAAATCTTCAATTTGTCCTGGGAATCCAGTATCTATTAAAATCGCGATTTCCTGATTCCACAATAGTGTTGGATAAATTATATTCCCATTAAAATCAAGCTCCACCATTTCTACTCCTTTAGAAACTTCCATATGTGTTTGTTCTCCTTTTACACTATAGTTTTCACGTAAAATAGGTTTTTTTATAAAAATAGAGTCAATTTTTAACATCATTAAGCACAGTCCCTTTCTGCGAAAATAATGCCCGCAATGTTTCAAAATTAACTAACACTGTTCCTACAATAATCGTCACAGTACCTATGACTGTTAGCCATGAAATATATTCATGATAAAAAAGTACACCTAGTACAACGGCAATGAATGGTGAGATATACAGCCAAGTAGAAGGAAAAACAGGATTTGTCCTGGAGACAAGCCAATAATACATGCTATGGCCCATCATTGACCCAACAATAATTAAATAAAGAAGCGAGCCCATGGCAGCTGGACTAAAAAGATATTCAAGATGAATGTTCTCGGTAAATAACGATAAAATAATTAATAAAAGCCCACCATGCATCATTTGCGCTGCATTTAAAGCAATCGGTGATGTCGTATTATATTTTCGAACGACATTTTTTGTATAAATCGTTCCAGATGCGTAAAAAACTTCACCACATATAATGGCGAAACAACCGACTATCCAGAAAGGACTTATCTCAATTGAAAAACTAGGTAAAATCAAAAACGTAACACCGATGACGCCGACGATACAACCAATGAATGAGTTCCGACTGCCTTTTTGCTTTAAAATGAATGACTGAATAATGATAATCATCATCGGCCCTGTAGCAGATAAGACCGCCGCAATTCCTGACGTTACATATTGTTCTGCCCAGTATAATGTAGCAAATGTCCCAAAAGTTAAACATATTCCTGTTAAAAACATCTCTTTTCGAAAGAATAACCGAATTGTCGCTCTTTCTCTCCATACCATAAAACTAAATAGCAACAAACCAGCAATGAAAAAACGAATTCCTGCTGATAAAAATGGAGGAACGCCTGCATCGACACCAATTTTTATTGCTAAAAACGTCGTTCCAAAAATTAAACACACAAAAAAATAATTAATCATTACCATAGCAAAATCCCCCTCTTTTTTATCATAAAAGAAAGAAGATAGAACAGATTGAAAAAGATAGACCAGAATAGATTTGGTCGTGATACAATCGTTTTGAGTAGGAGGAATTGAAGTGAGCAAAACCATTCAAAATGAAGACTATCTTTTTAAAAAAATATATGATTATGTACTACACCGAATTGAACGGAATGAATGGAAAGAACATGAAAAAATACCCTCTGTTCGGCAATTAGCAACAGAAATGAATATTCATCGGTTAACCGTCTTAAAGGCTTATCGATTACTGAAACAGCATAATAAAGTGTATGTAAAAGATAAAGTCGGCTATTTTGTTCAATCTGATTTAACTGAAAATTATGAATACCACAATCAAGACAATCCAATCATTTCTGCATACGTACAAAAAAATCATTTATCTGAAATTCATCAATCGACAGTTTCTTATCATTTTTCTCAGGCGTTAATCGACCCAAATCTTTTACCTAATCACTTTTTCTCGGACTATGTGAAGAAAGTGTTTGATCTTTACCCAAAAGTACTTGCCACTTACTCAACTGTGCAAGGAGATTTAGAGCTACGTGAGACACTAGCACAATATTTTATCAACCAATATAAAACGCATCTCACTGCAGATGAGCTTTTAATTACTTCTGGCTCACAGCAAGCAATTCACTTAGTCGCTCAAACTTTTATTAGACCTAGAGATGTCGTTTTATTTGAACGGCCAAGCTATAGTGCGGCGATTGATATTTTTAGAGCACAAGGCGCTCACATTGTAACGGTTGATATCTATCCTGATGGGTACGATTTAAATCAGGTTGAATCCTATATGAAACAATACAAGCCGCGCTTATTTTATGTTAACCCAACATTTCATAATCCGACTGGTTATACGGTTCCTGCTCGGCAGCGAAAAAAATTAGTAGAGTTAGCTGAACAATATCGATGTTTATTAATTGAGGATGATGCGTATCATGACATTTATTTTGATGATGCTCCTCCTCCACCCATTTACACATACGATACAGCGGGAACAGTTATTTATATCCGAAGCTTTTGCAAATATATTTCACCTGGTTTGAGAATTGCGACTGTTATTTGTCGATCATCATTACTGAACTTACTTTTAACAGAAAAATCATTAGCGGATAATGGCTCACCACTTCTCAACCAAAAAATTTTTCTCCATTACTTTTCATCAAGTAGATTGCAGCAACACCTGGAGAAAATTCGGATTGCCCTACAAATACGAAAAGAAATCATGGAGGAAGAGCTAGCAGAAACAGGTTGGCAATGGATCAGTCCTAAAGGTGGTCTGAATTTATGGGTGCAGCTCCCTAATCAACTTTCAACTGAAATATTATTAACGAAAAGTATCGAACAATCTATATCCTTTGTGCCAGGGCAAATATGCGATCCATTAAAACAACAATCTTCTTGGATACGTTTAAGTTATTCTTATGCAAATGAAAAGCAAATAAGAGAAGGGGTAAAAAGCTTGGTTGCCGTGGCGCAGTCGCTTGCTACGTATGGTGCATGATGCACTCTGTTTTGGTACTCCCACTGCATTTTTCAAAACCTTTCATCATTGTAACTATCGTATGGTTGGTTCTAAGCAAATTGTTGCTAAAATAAAAAAGCTCAAATAACTCCCGGAGTTCTTTGAGCTTCATTGCTATTCCCTTTTTACTATCATCTTTCTCGCATTGCTTTTTACTTTTTTGAATGCCTTTTTCAATCCTAGCTTGTTCTGCTGGGTATTTTCAATTCTTCCCAAGATTGAAAAGCTTCACGTAAGTTGCTGTCTTTCATCGCCAATTCCTCCAATACATATTAATATCTTCAATTACATCAGCTAAAAAGAGAATAAAATTTCACTTCTTCTAAAGTTATAACTAGATTAGTCCAATTTTAAGACTTCGTAATTAATATGTTTTATTCCAAGTATTCTCCAGATTACGTGATTAATCTGTCTCAACACAATTCATTTCAAAAACATTCCAAAATTGCTTCTTCATATCTCATTCCCCCTATTAATTAATGATAGTTTGAAGCCAATAATTTTTAAATGTTTTTGAACTTTTTATATTTTGAATAATCATTTTTTTAGGCTTCTAATATAATTAAATATGTACGTATAATTATTGGGGAAATTATTTTTTCAATGCTAAAGAGTATACTTATTTGAATTTTCTGAGTGAAAAGATATTTGTGAAATTTTCTCCCTTCCGAAGAAATATCTTTTAATAAAAATCTACAGGTATCTATAAGAAATTTAATTTTCCCTCTTTATTATAAGTACATATATTTTTTATAGGAGTGATGTTTATGGCAAGTTGGTCAACTAGTATCAATAATGCTTTAAAACAAACGGTAAAAGATCAAATTTGGCCAGTTTTTACTGTAGGTGCTGCTATAACAGGTGCTAAAGATGGTTATAAAGTCGGTGTTGAAGCCTATAATAATAACAAAGCAAACGCACATAAAGCTGCCGTCGGAGTAGGTGCTTCACAAGCAAAACAATCCGTTGTTAAAGCTGCTATATCAACAGCTGCTAAAACAACTGGGGTAGGTGCTGTAATTTCTTTCGGTACAAATTTCGTATATCGCTTAGGACAAGAACGAGGCGTATGGTAAATAGAAAATTTCAAATTAATTTATCTCCTTTTGTCAAAAAGCTAGAAATGAAGTATTTAGAAGGAAATGAATTAATCAATGTACCTCTTTATTACAATAGAATTTCGTGTCAATGGGAAATCGATAATTTGGTATTAATTCAAAACTGTTTGTATTATTATTGTTTAAATGATTCTAACTTTTTTTTGGATCCTTTAAACCTAAATATTTATAAAGATAAAAACACTATGATATATTCGGTTTATGATCAGCATCTAATTAATACAGAAATATATGAGGATTTTATATTGTCTGTTCAATCTTTTAAAATTCAAAATTCCAATCCGGACACTTATTTGTTTACTAAAAATTTCTTTTTAACAGATGAGGTGATTGGTCTTTTAGTGAATATTAATAGAACAATTATTGACACAATTAAGTATAGTATTATCGTAACTTTTGAATGGATAGGACCAGAAGGAACATATTATATTACTGATAAATATTTACCTGTAGATTTTTTTCAAGGTTCATCTACTATAAAGCATGGGCTTAGAATTGATTCAAATACCATGCAAACAGGAAAATGGATTGTAAGAATACTTGTTAATAACATATTAAACTTTCAATTTAATTTTTATATTCAAAGTGTCACATATAAAAACCCATATAACTCGAAAGGGTATTAAAATTTTATTTTGTTCATCTAGTAAAGTAAAAAATTTTTAGAGTAAACAGTGAAGACGAAACAATAAATACTATTCGCGCCTAACCTACTGTGCTTAACAGGCCAAACAAGACTGTACTCTTTTGCAAAATCCAGTGATATGGGCGTAAGCGCGAATAGTACATCACTAATTACTTGTATAACTCTAATTGTTAAATACCTCCATATAATAGCATCGCATAATATAAAACCCTATTCAAAAAGTTTTTATCAACATAAGTTAATAAATTCAAAATACAATGTACGGGGGATATATCTTGAAAAACTATATAATAATTATTTCTATTCTTCTTATATTTACTGTATTTTTAATTATACAAAGAACTTATTCTATTGAATCGAACGAGAGTGCAATGACTACTAGTATTCAACAACAATTAGAGGCCGATATAGAGATTTCATCGATAGAAGAATATGACATTTCAAAATCTAATTCAAAGATTGTTTTATTTGAGTATGGTAATGAAAAGGGATATGCAGTTTTCAAAGTGAATTATGTTAACAAAAAATTAAAAATTATTTTTGTAAAATCTAATATTTTAGATAAGAATATCAATATCATACATACAAATCGAGGTAATTATATTCTTTTAAGTGGTAACTATAATGAGAAAATAAATTATATAGTTGTAAATGAAGGCAATACTAAGCACTTATTTGAAGTTGCACTTATTAACGAAAACTTTAGAAATTTATATATTACTCTCGAAACTATTCCACGTAGTTTAACTGACACGATGCTAAATGATGTATTAGTATACAATAAGGATAATAAGCTAGTATATTAGAATCACTGCCAATATCTTCAACTCCATCAAGGACTATGCCCTCCCCTTTTTATAAAATAGAATTTATCTACCTGCGTGTTTAAATGATTAAAACCGAGATGGTAACTCCTGTAGAAACACAAAGTATATAAATGCAACAAGGGGCACATTAGCGAGGGTTGCAGTTTTCGATGCACCTGAGGAAGCGTCTGCATGGAGCGAGAATCAAATGCTAGAATGCTTGTTTAACGTAAATAAGTATTCCTTTTCAACAAAATCAGTTAAAATCGTCCTTTTTTTATCCTTTATCTTCTTGTGCTTATCTAAGAATGTTTTTTCGCAAGATCCCACTTACATTAAAAAACAAGAGCGATTGGATTGGACCTAAGAAAACTTTTTCATAAAGCGTTTATATTTTTATATCATACTTGACAACTTGGTTTAATCAACGTATTATCATTTTCATACATTTAGATAGAGGTGATCTTGTGAGTTTTCAAAATCAAGTAGAACAATTACATACACTTTTCGATGAAATTGTAGCTAATCGTCGTTATATGCATATGCACCCTGAATTATCATTTGAAGAAGAAAAAACATCCATTTTTATTGCAAATACATTAAAAGAATATGGTATCCCATTCCGCGAACGCGTTGGCAAAAATGGAGTCGTTGCTAACATTGATGGCGCTTTACCAGGAAAAACACTCGCGTTCCGTGCCGATTTCGATGCCCTGCCAATCAATGATGAAAAAGACGTACCCTATAAATCGACAGTACCTGGCGTTATGCACGCTTGTGGTCATGATGGACATACTGCTGCACTACTTGCATTTGCAAAAATTGTACAGCAAAATAAAGATCAATTAAGAGGCTCTATCCGTTTAATTTTCCAACCTGCAGAAGAAAAACCACCAGGTGGAGCAAAATTTATGATTGAGGATGGCGCGCTTGATGGTGTTGATTTTGTATTTGGAGCTCATTTAGCTTCCGATTTACCTTTAGGAAAAATTTCAACTGCAGCTGGTCCAATAATGGCCTCTGTTGACGCATTTACGATTAAATTATTCGGTAAAGGTGGACATGGAGCTTACCCACATACGACGAAAGATTCGATCATTGCAGCGACTCAGCTTATTCAAAATTTCCAGCAAATCGTTAGCCGTAGAGTAAATCCAACTGAGGCAGCGGTTGTAACAGTTGGTAGTTTACATGCAGGAAATGCCTTTAATGTTATTGCAGACACTGCTACATTAGAAGGTACTGTTCGTACATTAAATCAAAATGTACGTAATCAAATTGAAAAAGAAATTTTCGCTATTTTAGATGGCTTAAAAGTTTCAAATTATGTAGACTATGAAATCGATTATTTAAAAGGCTATCCTGTTTTAATTAATACAGAAAAGGAATCTGTTATTGTTGAACAATTAATTAAAGAACAATTCACAGAAGAAGCTTTCGAAATTAAAACTGCAGTCTTGGGTGCCGAAGATTTTGCCTATTACTTACAACATGTACCAGGAAACTTTATTCACGTTGGCTCTGCCAATGAACATGCAAATACACAATTCCCTCACCACCATCCGAAATTCGATTTTGATGAGCGTGCATTGCTAAATATCGCAACAATATTCTTAAAAATTATTGATTATTACGGTAAAGTCGAATAAATAAAACGGATTTGGAAAACGTGTAATTTTCCAAATCCGTTTTTGTCTTTTCTAGGAAAATGTAAGCACAAAATTACATTCGTTTAATTTCAATCGCTAGAGTATGATCCAAAATCAAAAAAGCCAAATCCGAAAGTAATGTTTTTTTCGGATTTGCCCCTTTTGCTACTTTGAATTGTGTGGGTCAAGTGCGTCTCGCAATGCATCCCCAATATAGTTAATTGATAAAACTGTACATAATATTAAAATACCTGGTGGAATCCAAAGCCACGGTTGATCCGTTAAAATCGAAATCGATTGGGCATTTGAAAGCATATTCCCCCAACTTGCATCTGGCGGCTGTACACCTAAGCCTAAAAAGCTTAATGCTGCTTCATCTAATATTGCCCCTGCAACACCAGAAGTAGCGAAAATCAAAATAGGTGCAATGGTATTCGGTAAAATATGCTTAAACAAAATACGTGGCGTCCTATATCCTAAAGCAATACTTGCTTTCACATAGTCCGATTGCTTAATCGCTAAAACATTGCCGCGCACAAGTCGTGCTATACCTGGCCAGCCTAACACCCCTAAAATAAGAATGATATTCGTTAACCCTGGTCCTACAATACTAGCAACAACTAAAATAAACAAAATATATGGAAATGACATAAACATATCTGTAATACGCATAATCATCCCATCTATAATGCCACCAAAATAACCAGAAATTAATCCTAATACAGTACCAATAATCGCCGAAATTGCCACCGCACCAATACCTACAGCTAACGAAACACGTGCCGCATAAATGACGCGACTAAACACGTCTCGTCCTACTTGATCTGTACCTAGTAAGTGCTGCCATGAAGGTGGAGCACTAAATTCGCTTGTAATTTCAGCTGGATCAAAAGGTGCAATAAACGGTGCAAAAATGGACGCAATCGTTACAATCGCTAAAAACCATAGTCCAATTACAGCTAATTTATGCTTTTTGAATCTTTTCCAAAATAAGCTCTTCGTATTTGCTACAGCAAATTCTTCATTCCAAGTGACCGTGTGTTCTGTATCATACTGTTTTTTATTAAAATACCGTTTAAATAAACTCATCGTTTGCCACCCCCAACATAGCTTTGGCGAATACGTGGGTCGACAAATGCGTATACAATATCCGTTAAAATATTTGAAGCAATAACAATGAATGCAGCTACTAAGTTTAATCCCATAATGGTAGAGTAATCACGGCTCATAATGGAAGAAAGCGTAAGCTGACCAATACCTGGCCAGGAGAAAATTTGCTCAATTACAACTGCTCCACCAAATAAAATCGAAATCTCTAATCCGATAATTGTTACAATTGGAATTAAAGCATTTCGCATCGCATGTTTATTCACAACGAAAAATTCTTTTACTCCTTTTGCACGAGCTGTACGTAAAAAATCTTGTCCCATAATTTCAAGCATGCCCGAACGCACATAACGGATGTTTCTCCCAGCAACGCTTGCGACAAGCACTGTCACTGGTAAAATCATATGCCATAAAAGTGATCCGAAGCTTCCTTCAGCACCTAATTCTTTCATACCGCCTGAAGGTAACCAATTTAATTGAATTGAGAAAATATATACTAATAATAAAGCCAAGAAGAAGTTTGGAATGGAAACTCCTAAAAATGAACCCGTTACAAATGTATAATCAAGTTTCGAATATTGCTTCGTTGCACTATAAATGCCAATTGGAATCGCAATAATTAACCCTAATATTAACGCTGTTCCCATTAAAATAATTGTCGGACCCATTCGGCTCGCAATTAACTCGGTTACAGGCTCATACGTAATCATGGAATAGCCTAAATCGCCATGCAACACTAAGTTTTTTAACCAATTCCAATATTGAATGTAGGCTGGATCATTTAGTCCTAATTCTATCATTTTAGCCTGTCTTGCGGCCTCTGGTAACTTAGGGCTCACGAGCATATCGACAGGATTACCCGGTGCCATTCGCATAATAATGAAGTTAATAACCGATACACCAAATAAAACGGGGACGGCGATTAATAATCGTCTTAAAATATATCCTAGCATGCATCTGTCCCCTTTTCACGGCGAATAATACTTCGTTTTGTCGGATCTGGCTTCGGATAAGCATTTAATAATTTTTTTGTATAATCATGTTGAGGGTTTAAGAAAATTTGTTCTGTTTTACCCATCTCCACAATTTTGCCCTCATACATTACTGCAATACGATCACTAATATATTTCATTGCACCTAAACCGTGCGCAATGAATAAGTATGTTAACCCTAATTCATTTTGAAGCTGTTTAAACAAGTTTAAAATTTGCGCTTGAATCGAAACATCTAATGCCGATACAGGCTCATCACAAATTAATAATCTTGGTCGTAATGATAACGCACGAGCAATGCCGACACGTTGGCGTTGACCACCCGAAAACTCGTGTGGGTAACGGTCTTTTGCTGTCGTTGGTAGCCCCACTAACGCAAGTAATCGGTCTACTTCCTGCGCTATCTCATTCGTCGGGACTATTTTATGTACGCGTAGCGGTTCTGCAAGTAATGATCCGATTGTTTGTCTTGGATTTAAAGAAGAATATGGATCTTGGAAAACAATTTGGATTTGTTGACTTAAGCTAACGCGGTCTGTTCGATAATCCATTTGTTGACCATTAAATAGAATACGGCCCCCTGTTTTCGGTTCTAGACCGATAATCGTGCGCCCTAACGTTGATTTCCCACAGCCAGATTCTCCTACGAGCCCAACTGTTTCCCCTTCGTAAATTTCGAATGAAACACCATCTACTGCTTTCACATAATCGGTTTTTAAATTCATAAAGCCTGTTTTAAACGGATAGTACGTTTTAACATCTTCTAATACAAGTAACGGAGAGTTGTTTTGCTCTGTTTCCTTTTTCATTTCTGCTCTCCTCCTTGTGCGACCTTTTGCCATTCAAAACATCTCGTTTTATGCCCTTTTTCAACTTCAATTAATGGTGGTTGCTGTTTTTTACAATGCTCTGTTGCAAATGCGCAACGGTTTGCAAAACGACAGCCAACAATATTTTGATAACGTCCTGGTATCGTACCTGGTATTGCCTTTAATTGTTTTCCGTCAAAATCCATTGATGGAATTGAATCCATTAGGCCCATTGTATATGGATGTAATGGTCGTTCAAACAACGTAAAAACATCTGCTTCTTCGACAACTTGCCCTGCATACATAACGATGACACGATCTGCCATTTCTGCAACGACACCTAAATCATGTGTAATAAGTAAAACAGAAGTCTGCAGCTCATAACACAATTCATTCATTAAGCGCATGATTTGTGCTTGTACCGTTACATCAAGTGCCGTTGTCGGTTCGTCCGCAATTAATAGCTTTGGTTTACATACTAAAGCTATTGCAATCATGACACGTTGTCGCATTCCACCTGATAAAGAGAATGGAAATTGCTTCATCACACGTTTAGCATTAGGTATACCAACTTTATCTAACATATTTTGAGCAATTGCTTTTGCTTCCTTTTTATCGACATCTGTATGGAGTAAAATGGCCTCTACTAGCTGATGGCCAATTGTAAAAACAGGATTTAACGCGGTCATTGGCTCTTGAAAAATCATTGAAATTTCTTTCCCTCGTAACGATTGAAATTCCTTATTAGAAAGAGCTGTTAAGTTTTTATCTTCTAATGTAATCTCACCTTGCTCAATTGAACCGCGTTTCCCTAATAGACGCATAATAGAGAGTGCTGTTACGCTTTTCCCGCTTCCCGACTCACCAACAATCCCCAATGTTTCACCTTTTTTTACATCAAAGCTAACATCGTCGACACTGACTACTTTTCCATATTCAGTTTCGAATGCCGTTTTCAGCTGTTTTACGCTTAGCAAACTCTCCATTAAAACACGTCCTATCTCTCTCTTTATTTAACAGTCCACTCGTGTACGTTAATGAACATACCGAAGTCGCTTGGTGTAGCGCCTTGAACTCGTTTATTAACTGCGCCTAATGCTGTTGTAGCATAAATTGATGGCATTGGTACTTCTTGTTGTGTTATTTCTTGTAATTCACCGTATAACGATTTAATTTTCACTTCATCTACTTCAGTCGCTAATGCAGCTAAAATTTCATTGACACGCTTATTGCTATAAGCGTTTGGATTACCTTCTCCTAAGAAGTAAGCAATATCCGGAAGTGGGTTAATTGGTGTAATGGATACGGTTAAAATCGCTAAATCATACTTCTGGCTTACAATTTCATCGATAATTGTACCGAAATCCATCATTTGGATTTCAGCTGTAATACCTGCCTCCCGTAGGTTTTCTACGATGATGTTTGCAGCTTGCTCTAACGTTGCATCACCTGATAATACAGCTAATTTCAACTTTTTGCTTGAATCCCATCTAGACTCAGCTAATAATTGTTTTGCTTTTTCTAGGTCATACTTAACTGGTTTCATACCTTCTTTTAAGTACGGGCTATTGCTTGGGAAGAAGCCATCTGTTACTTCACCAGCACCTTTTAATAAATTATCAATAATTAACTGACGGTTTATAGCATATGAAATCGCTTGACGTTGCTTCACATCTGGCACAACGTTTTCATTAATATACATATATTGTGTAGCTAATGGCTCACCATAAGCCGTGTTTAATGTATCTAAACCTTGCACATTTGCATAATCTGAAACGGGAATAACACCTGCTGAAGGGATATTCATATCAATTTCACCGCTCTTTAATTGAGCAGCAATTTGATTCCCTTGTAATACTTTAAAGTTTAATTGATCTAATGTAGAAGCACCTTTGAAGTAATCTTTATTTGGTACCATTTCTACAAAATGTGCACGATCCATTTTTGAAATGATAAATGGACCAGAAGTTACTGTTGGATTTTGCATGAAATCACTTGCATTTAGCTCTTCAACTGCAATTGTTTCAAGTTGTGCCTTCGGTAATGTTAATAAATAACGACCTACTGTATCTTGGAAGATGGATAATGTCGTTGGTTTTTTAGTTTTAATTTGAATTGTATCTTCATCTACTTTTGTAACGCCTGAAATAGAAGTGGAACCTTGTGGTAAGTAACCACTATCATCTAAGCCTTCAACAATTGCAAACATATAAGCATAGTTTGACGCCACAACAGGGTTTGCCATTAATTTCAATGTAAAGATTACGTCATCCGTTGTAATATCTGTGCCATCTGTCCATTTAGCTTCTTTGTTTAAATTAATTGTAAATGTTTGATTATTTTCTGTTGTAATTGAATCAGCTAGCATTGGCTGATAGTTTAATTTTGAATCTAAATCAACTAATGGTAAAAATAATAAATTTGAAACATAAGTAGAAACTAATCCACTAGGTTGTAATGGATTAATGTTGCTAGCTGGATACGTAACACCGATATTAATAACATTTTTATCGCTGCTCTTCCCTTCAGAAGAAGATTTATCGTTACCACAAGCTGCTAAAACAACTAGTACTACCATTGTTAATAACGCTAACATAACCTTTTTTGAGTTTTTGAACATTGCTATTTCTCCTATTTCTCTAATTTAGATGCTTTATTATGAATCCAATGAAATGATTTGCTTTTCGCCTGCCTTCACTTTACTTTCAATGCGATTGCTCATAGGTGGCATCGGACAGTTAAAGTAAGGTGAAAATGCGCATGGCGGTAAAAAGGCTTTATTAAAATCAAGAAGCACTGTATCATCGTCTAATAGTTCGATGATTAACATACGACCCATACCGTATGTTTCGTTACCACTTGTTGCATCTTGGAAAATAATAATTGAGTGTAGTCCAGATTGAAAAGGTCGTAATCTATATAGCGCTCCGCCAATTTCCACTTCAATAACACCTATTGATTCATGACTACGCGCTGCACGATTGTCATCTCCCGTGTGAGAAAACTCAATCATCGCATCATCTTTTATAAGCTTTCCATTATAAATTGCTTGTTCGTTTAATTCGTACGAATCAATATGACTAAACGTTTGAAGTGCAGAGCTGTTTTCATCCCAAATGGCTAGTAAATGCATAGAGCCTGGCTGACTTGTGGCCATTGCAGAAATGCCGTTAGTAGTTTGAACGATAGTTTTATCCGCAATAATATTCACCATACCTTCCACTAGCACACCGTTTATAAATAATTGGTCTTCAGCTAATGCCGTTATGGTAAGACCTGGTACAGATAGGTTTGTCGGCTTCCAACTTCCAGCAATTTGTTTAACTGTTGTTTCACTCGTTAACTCATGCATTGCGATTAAACTTAAATCGCCTTGTGCTCCCGTTACTTCTAAATGACGTTGTTTATGCCAGGCTTGTAATGTGGTATGCATCTTGAATCAGTCCTTTAATAAAAATTCTCGTACTACGATTAAGAAGTCTTCATGCTCTTCGATGAATGGCATATGCCCACTCTCTTCAAATACAGTTAATTGCGAATTTTTAATTAATGAATGCATTACTTCTGACTGTGTTAACGGTGTAATCCAATCGTGACGGCCCGCTACAATTAATGTAGGCACTTCAAGGTTGGCAATTTGTGAGCGTACATCGTATTGTGGCATTAAATGTTTGAACGTATAGTTTGTAATTTCTAAGGAACCGATTGGACGACTTCCTGTATCGCCACCTAGTTCTTCCTGATAGTTGTACCAGTATAAATCCCAGCAAATATCCCACCATTGAATTAAATGATCGTCGTCATGGATGTTACCTTCAAATAACTCTGGAATAGTTTGAATTTGTTTTTCCGTTCCAATTCGTTGTGCAAACTCTTTAGCTTCCTTATAGAATTCATAGCTTGGTGCAGTATTAATTAATAAGAGCTTACTCACTGATTGCGGGTAGCGCGTAGCAAATACTTGGGCAATCATCCCACCGAAAGAATGGCCTAGCACAGCAACTTTTTCTAAGCCTAAATAATTGCGTAACGCTTCGATATCATCTGCTAACTGATCAAATGTTGCTGTCGTTACATCTACACGCTCTGATTGACCATTGCATCTTTGATCTAAATAAACAATCTGATAGAATTCTGATAGTGGCGTTAACCATGGCTTAAAATCAGAGTGATCACTACCTGGTCCACCATGTACGGCAATAAGTACTGGTTTTTTCACCATTTTTGGTCCTACTGGAATATACCCTGAACCTTCTACGTCAAAATAAATTTTCGTTCCATTTATCGCAGCAAACATTATTTTCCCCACTTTATCAAATAAATTTTATTTATATAATTATTAAAACTACTTTGTTATTATCTTAATTCCTATTTGTTTAGTCAAGTTTTTTGTTAAGAGAAATACTATTACAAATAATAGAGTAAAAGTGAATAAAATTATAGTTATTTTTTCATAAATTACTACTGATTATGCTCATATAACATATTTTCACTTAGGTGAAATTAGTTTTACACTCGTTGGTAACAATTCGAAGGGTAAAACATGAGATTAAAAGATATTATCTAAAGATAAAATAATTTAACTGCAAAATATGAAGATTTTCAAAAAAATATAAAAAAGCTCAAATAACTAGTAAGTTATTTGAGCTTAATCTATCTATCTTTCTACATCCTGTCTTAACACTTGAATTTCTTCAAACGTTAAACTTGTTAACTCCATAATCTCTTCATTGCTATTTCCTTTTACTATCATTTTTCTTGCAATGGCTTTTATACCTTCTTGAATGCCTTCTTGAATGCCTTTTTGCATACCTTCTTGAATGCCTTTTTCAATCCCTACTTGTTCTGCATGGTATTTTGCATCTTCTAATGTTGCCACTTCATCAATCATAAATTTGACTCGTGATTCGTACGCTATAATGGATTCTGGATCTTGACTTAGTTCTTCCCACGCTTCAAACGCTTCACGTAAGTTTCTGTCTTTCATCGCTAATTCCTCCAATACTTTATAAATATCTTCATATACTTTCTGCTTGCGACCATCTACCATAACAAGCAATAGCAACCATTTTACGATTATATCTTCAATAGGATTTAGTTCTTCCATTAGCCAAGCCTTTAAAAATTTATTCATTTCTATAAAATGAATTTCTAAAACATCATCTGATTTTTGTACACGCTGTAAAGTCTTATCTTCATATAAATGATACGTACTATGATAATGAGCAATATCTTTGAACAATGTAAAATCACAAATATTTATAGTAATGGTTGGATTCAGTGTATAATAACCTTTTCCTTTTTGTAACTGCAAATTATACAGCCTTGACCAATAAAATAAAGTTCGTTTGAACATGTCATTTTTATTCGCTAATTGTATTTCTATATTAATTATATCTTCTTTTTCTGTTTTTACGACAATATCTAAGCGGGATTGTTTATCCTCTTTATACTCCCCACCTACTTCATGGTTGATAAACGTTATTTCTTTTATTTTGTTGCTACCTGTCCAGTTTAATATAGCATTCAGAAAAACAATTGTTAGTTGTTTATTTCGTTCACTACCAAAAAGATGCTTAAAAGCAAAATCAATCTTTAAATCCATTAGGTTTTTTAGTGGTATTCGACTAAGAACTTGATACTTCATTACTCATCAACTCCTGTCCTAAATATTATATCCTGCTTCTAATACTATTTTTATTAGTCTATTTAGTTTTGTTTAACTGTGACATCCGTCAATTTTTTTATTGTACATCGTTCTTCTCATTCACAAACGAGTAAAAAATTGCTCACATCACTAATTGCTTTGTTTAAAATCTTCACCTTGTTATGTGATAATCATTCTCATTTATTATATCGTAATGAGAAAATCCATTCTTGTCAAAATAAAAAACACCCTGTTTATTTGCAAGGAGCACTAGCTTAAATACACCACTAAATTTCAATAGTACTATATTGGGAATATACTGTTATCGCGATTCTATTATCAAAAATATCTACAAAAAAATCATCTTATCTCTTAGAATGCTAAGAGATAAGATGATTTTTAAACAAACTTTCCTGTAAAATAAAATCTTTTTACTTCTATTAATACGCACTATAAGTTTTTAGATGTTAGAAACCCCCAAGCAGTGTGAATTCATATTGCCCTACTACACTGTTGGATTTTCTAGTAAAATAGCAATGCCTTGTCCGCCGCCAATGCATAGGCTTGCTACGCCGTATCTAACACCTCGTTTTTGCATTTCTAATGCAAGCGAGTAAGTAATACGTGCTCCACTTGCACCGACTGGATGCCCAAGTGCAACTGCTCCGCCATTGACATTCACTTTTTCTTGATTAATACCTAACTCCTTTAAAACTGCTAATGACTGTGCAGCGAATGCTTCATTTAGTTCAAACAATCCGATATCCTCTAATGTTAAATTTACTTTTTTCAATAATTTACGAATCGCTGGAGCTGGGCCAATTCCCATCATTGTTGGATCAACACCTGCTGTTGCGGAAGTGACGATTTTTGCTAATGGCTTTAACTGATGCTCCTGTAAGTAAGCTTCCGATACAAGAACGATTGCTGCGGCACCGTCATTAATACCACTTGCATTCCCTGCTGATACCGAGCCGTCTTTTTTGAATGCTGGTTTCAGTTTTGCTAAAGCTTCCATCGAAATTTCTTCGCGTATATGTTCATCCTCAGTTATCTCAATCATACCTTTACGTGTCTTTACTAATACTGGTGCAATTTCCTCCGCAAAACGACCTGAATGACGAGCTTCCGCTGCACGTTTATGTGAGTTGTAGGAGAATGCATCCTGTTCTTCACGTGATATTTCATATTTCTCCGCTAAGTTTTCAGCCGTCATCCCCATACCACATCCTGCAACCTCATCATATAAAGTCGCCCATAACATATCCTCTACGATTGGTGCTTTATTTGGCGATCCAAAACGTGTACCTCGTAAAACTTGGGGTGCTTGACTCATATTTTCTGTACCCCCTGCAATTGCAGCTTGAATATTCCCAAGTTCAATTTCCTGCGATGCAGTCACAATTGCTTGTAAACCCGACCCGCATAAACGGTTAACCGTAAGTGCAGTACTGTCCTCCGTTAAACCACTTTTTAATCCGATGTGTCGAGCTAGATATGCCGCTGAACTTGTTGTTTGAATGATATTGCCAAAGACGATTTCTTCTATCTGATTTGCCTTTAGCCCTGAACGATGTAATGCTTCTTTCACAACGACAACACCTAGATCAATATCAGTTGTATTAGCAAAGACACCGCCAAAAGAACCAAATGCTGTTCTACTACCATTTACAATATATACTGACATCATTACTCCCCCTTTTTTACATTCCACCTGAAACATTAAGCGCTTCGCCAGTTATAGCCGTTGCATCCTTTGAAGAAATGAAATATACACTATCTGCAATTTCTTCAGCTGTAATAAAACGTTGCATTGCTTGTTTCGGATACACAATTTCGTTTAATGCCTCGGCTTCAGTCATACCTCTACTTTCTTCAAGATCTTTTAATTGTTTCACCAGTAAAGGTGTTTTCACTGGTCCTGGTAAAATGGCATTTACTGTAATCCCATATGCAGCACCTTCAAGTGATGCTACTCGTGTTAAACCAATAACACCGTGCTTCGCAGCGACATATGCCACTTTTTCTGGTGTTGCCAGCTCACCATGTACGGAAGAAATATTAACTATACGGCCATGTTTTTGCTTTTTCATATACGGAAAAACATATTTCGTCATTAAAAACGGGCCTTTTAGCATGACATTTTGAAGTAAATCCCACTTTTCTTCTGGAAAATCTTCAATTCTAGCACGGTATTGTAGGCCTGCATTATTCACCAATACATGAAGTTCATGATTTTCACAAATACTATTTATTACATGTTGGATTGAACTGGCATTTGAAACATCTAGTTCAACCGCTTCAACCTTTCCAGGATATAAGTCTGCCACTGCTTGTGCAGCTTCTATCTTTAAATCTGCAGCAAAGACATAATCGCCTTCTGTTACAAACTTTTTCACCATTGCTGAGCCTAGACCTCCACCTGCACCAGTCACTAAAATATTACGCATGTTCCATCCCCCTTTGAATAGTAGTAAATGTTTTTAGCTGTTGAATTAACGAACGATCACGCTCGATTACATATTCATCTAGACCTTTTCCAGGATAATCAAAGAAACCTTTAGAAGACTTTACACCAAGGTAGCCTTGTTCAGTTTTATCATTAATCACACTATACGAACGAACTTTTGATTCAATTGCAGGCTGTAATTGATCTAATACTATTCCCCAGACGTCCAATCCACCAAAATCAATAATCTTCAATAATCCACTAGATGCAAATCGGAAACCTGGGCCTGCGAAGATTGCTTTTTCTAAATCCTGTTCAGAAACTACACCGTCTTCTAACAATGCTAATGCTTCACGTGCTAATGCTACTTGAATACGATTGGCTACTAGCCCTGGTACCTCAACTTGAACTTTAATGGTCACTTTGCCCACTTGTTGCATTAATGCGTCAACTTCATCATACGTCTCTTGTTTTGTATCAGGACCTTTTAGTAGCTCCACAAGCGGTACAATATGAGCAGGGTTAAAGAAATGTGTTAACATCACTTTATCTTTCCGCTTCTCTACATAACGAACAATTTCTGAAAGTTTTAGGCTGGAAGTATTTGAGGTTAATATTGTATGTTCAGCACAAACCTCATCAAGTCTTTTAAAAATTTCCTGCTTGAGCTCTAGATTTTCCGTGGCAGATTCTATGACCAAATCACAAGTAGCAAGCTCTTCGATTTTTGTAGTAAAGGTTAAACGATCCGTAATGGTATGATCCGAATCTGCGAACACTGTCCCCTCCTCCCTGAAAATCGTCAAATAGGTTTTCAGTTTTTCACTAGCTAATTGTAGAGATTCTTCGTTAATATCTTGTAAAATAACAGGCATTCCATTTGTGATAAATTGAAAAGCAATACCAAACCCCATTGTTCCTGAACCTATAATTCCTATTTTTTGAATCATCTTTCTTCCCCCTTAAGAATTAATATAATAAAATTGCTGCTATTAGCATTGGAATACTTGCAATTAATGGCGCAATAACCGAAACGACAAAGATATGTTTATAAGCATCTTTATGGGTTAACTTTGAAGCTACTAAAATTGTAATAACAGCTCCATTATGTGGTAGCGAGTCTAGACCGCCCGAGGCAATTGCGGCTACTCTATGCATAGCATCAGGATTTAACCCCATTTTCAAGTAAGTTGATGAAAGGGCTTCCATTGCAATTCCTAGTCCACCACTTGAAGACCCCGTGATGCCAGCAAGCGCCGTTGTTGCTAGGAAAAGTGATATAAGCGGACTACCTGGAATTTGTGCCATCGCTTCATTAAAAATACTAAAACCTGTCGTAATCGCTATTACTGAACCATAGCCAACATCCGCACTCGTATTAATAATAGGTAGCACTGCTGATACAGCACCTTCGTTAAGCGAATTTTTCTTCACTTCAATATATTTCCAAAATAAGACGGTTGTTAATAATACAACACCCATTAGTGTGTAAATGATTTCAACCTTGAAGATATTCAGCGCGACTAACAAGGCAATTGGCGGAACTAAACTAAGAATTGCATTTGGTAATGTACGCCCCTCATAAATATCTTTAATACCTTCCTTACCATTATGATCAGGGTTTGTCATCCCCGCATAAGTTTCCTTGCGCTGTTCTGAACGTTTTAATGCAAATTTCATATACCATAGGTTTATCGCAATAACGAAAACTGCTGCGATAATCCCTAATAATGGAGCTGCCGTAACCGTTGTACCAAGATAGTTTGTCGGGATAATATTTTGTACAGAAGGTGTTCCTGGTAACATCGTCATTGTAAAGGTTCCGATACCTGTAAAAAATGCTGCCATAAATAGATGCCACGGAATATCTAACTCTTTAAATAACGGCTTCGCAATTGGTAATACTGCAAAAATAACTACGAATAAACTTATGCCGCCATACGTTAAGAACGCACAGATAACCATAATTGCTACTAACACTTTATATTTACTATCTTTTCCGATAATTCGAAGTAGTAGATTAGCGATTTGACGAGCTGCACCACTATCATCCATTAGCTTACCGAACATCGCCGCAAATAAGAAAATTAGAAAATAATTTCGAACGTAATTGATAAAGCCAGTCATATACGTTTCTTGGAACGTTTCTAAAATCGGAAACCCATTCGTCACCATAACGAATAAACTTACAACTGGAGCAATAATGATAATACTAAATCCTCTTAGTGCTAATACGATTAATAGAATTAATGAAATTGTAATCGTAATCAAACTCCACATAGGCTTCCTCCTTCAATTAGATACTAATTTTCCGTTTTAATGGTAATCCAATGCGTGATTCTAATTCTTCAAATGTTAAATCCCCATAAATATCCTTTAGAATAATCTCACCATCTTGGAATAAAAAGTTCGCATATTCCGTTATAAGTTGATTAACACGCCGTTCGCCGCTAGAATCCAACGTCAATGTTTCTACTAGTTTAGAAGAACCATTTTTGGTAAAAAGGGTACTTGCTACAATTACTTTCTTCGCACCAGCAACTAGATCCATAGCGCCCCCTACACCTAAAATTGGTTGATTGGGTACAGACCAGTTTGCAATCTCACCATAACGATCAATCTCTAGTGCTCCTAGAACAGCTACATCTACATGTTTTCCACGAATCATCGCAAATGAGAAAGCGCTATCAAAAAATGCTGCTTCTGGCGTAATAGTGACAGGAGCTTTCCCTGCATCTATTAATTCTATATCTTGCTCGTTTTCTCTCGGTGGAGGACCCATGCCGATTAACCCATTTTCAGTTTGGAAATATATTTTTTTATCTTCAATATATTTAGAGACTAGCGTTGGAATTCCCACACCTAGATTGACTACATCGCCATCTTTTAGCTCATCTGCTATATGCTTTGCAATAATTTCCCGACTATTTAGCTTCAACATAGGCTCCCCCTTGTTTGATGTACTTACTTTCAATGATGTAGTCTACAAAAATATGTGGTGTAATAATTTCTTCAGGGCTTAACTCCCCTATTTCAACGATTTCATCGACTTCCACAATGACTATTTCTGCAGCAGTTGCCATTATTGGGTTAAAGTTTCTTGCAGTTGTGTGATAAACCAAATTGCCAGCTTTATCGGATTTTGCAGCTTTAATAAGGGCAATATCTCCTTTTATGGCCTTCTCAAATAAATAACGAACACCATCAATCTCTCGAACTTCCTTTCCTTCTGCTAGCCTTGTTCCAACACCAGTGGGTGTGTAAAAACCACCAATGCCAGCACCTCCGCTTCGAATTGCCTCTGCTAAAGTCCCCTGTGGCAATAAATCAATTTTCAAATTCCCCATTGACCAAGCCTTAATAGCTTCTTTGTTAATCGTGAAAAATGAACCTATCGCTTTATCAATTTTTCCTGCTTCGAACACTTTATAAAGACCTTTGCCTTCATCCCCAAGATTATTGCTGACAACTTCATAATTTCCTGCCTCAAACTTCGCAACAGCATCTAATAATGTTAACGGTGTACCTGAAATGCCAAAACCGCCGACTAATAGACGCATAGAATCCTTAAACAAAAATTCTAGCTCTTCAGCTTTTCTTAGTTTTTCCACTTTTACTATCACTCCTTATTAGACTAGACTATAGTCTGATGATATAATGGGAATAAATAATAGTCAAACATTTTAGAAAATTCTTTCTTTAAGGAGCGAGAAACAATGGATTTAGAGAATAAAACAACAAAAGGTATTCAAACACAACTTCACATTATGAGCGTAGCCCTCGAATTATTTAAAAAGCTTGGCTACGATAATGTATCGGTGGATCGAATAGTCAAAGAAAGTAAAACATCAAAGGGGTCCTTTTATCAACATTTCCCTTCTAAATCAAGTATTTTTATGATGCGTTTTATGGAAATGGACAAAAGTTATGTACATATTTATGAGGAAATAAAGCAACAATATACTTTAGCAATAGAACGATTGGAAGCCTTCTGTCTAGCCGTATTCCGTTGTATTGAGGAAGAAATGGGAAAGGATTTAATGCGCGTTATTTACTCGGCTGCAATCATAAGTAATGAGCATACTTTTTTCACAAATGAAAATCGTAAATTGTATGTGATATTGCACCAAATAATTGAAGAAGGAAAAAAAGATAACTCCATTCGACACATTGAATCGACAGAAAAATTTTTTCAGATGATTGTACAAAGTTTGATGGGAGCCATATATTATTGGGGCTTGCAGTTAGATCATGCAAAATTAGAGGACTTAGGAAAACCTTTAATAAAACATCTCATAACAAGTCTACGAAACTAGCTAATAATTTTAAAAATAGAGACTGTGAAAAAATAAATCTTATTTTAGAAATCTGCTAGCTTTTTGAATTGTTATGCCAATATTGACATGTGTTTGCTCATATTATCTGTAATGCTGTAGGACCATAATAAAAAACTCCTCAAAATGAAGCTGCTTTGGGGAGTTAGTTTTATATTGCCTATTTTACAATAAAATTATTTTGCCATCTGTTGAGTAATTTCAAATCTTTTCTTAGTCTTGTATCTTTTGTACATATAAGAAAATAGTTTAATATATTGGCCGACAAGTATAGCGTTTAAAACCGTACCTTCTCGAATAAACATAATTTTACCTGCTAAAATCAGTCCGAAGATTAATGCTAAAGCAAGTAACGTCAAGTCAAAACACGTTTTAACATTCCCCCATTTAAATCCTGTCCTTAGCTGAACAGCATTAACGAAATTATCAATCGGCATTAGGACAACCTCCGATTGAAGCATAAGGAATACACCAAAAGCTAAAAATGCATCTCCAACAACAAGTGTTAAAAATTTGGTCCAATACTCTGGAAGTTCTAGGTAAGTAAATGTTAGAGAGAGATTAAAATCTAAACAAACTGCAAATATCGCCGATGCGACTAGTCCCATAATATGATATAGCTTAAACCCTTTTCTGTAGACTAAAAATGCTAGCACTAACATGATGCACTCTAAAATAAAATTTGCCCTTCCCTGTGTTAACCAATCAAAATGAACTACAAAAACTCGTTGAAATGCACTTTGAGGTGAAATTCCAATCCCCGCTGTTATGGCTAAACTAACACCAATTGATAAAATATAAATACCAATGATATAAACAATCCATCGTTTTATTAAACTGTTTCTATCCGATTTTAAAACGCTTTCATTTTGCATAAAAATCCTCCCTTTCCCCCTTATGAATTTCAATAGCACTGGTTAATCATTTTATATTTCGGGTAGAACATATAGCAGAAAGTGCCTCTTCGTAAAAAGTTATTTTTCACCGCATAGGAATTTTTTCGGATGTTTCACTATCAATCTTAGTTGCGGGATTTATTTGCTCTGGCTAATTAGCTGTAAGTCTTATTTCATAAGGCGGAATCGGTGTAGAGAAATAAATAGACTTAAAAGTTTATTTACGACAGGTTCACCTTCGTTGTGATTACCCATTTCTTCTAAAGCCACATCAATGGCATCCGCACTTTTAGTTAATTCATCCACAGTCATGTTCGCCATGGCGCCATAAATTTCTAGTGGCATGACACTCTTTATTGCCTTATCAACGGTTACAATACAGGCTCCTGAATATTTATCTACTTCTTTTGCACAGAAGCACATCTCGTCACTTTCTTGTCCGACGACAACGAAATATGGTGATGGAGCTGACCAGAAAGTTGCAACTGCACCTTGTTCGACATAGACACCTTTAAATAGGCCATTCACGACATGACGTTTTCCATCTGCATAACGTTGAATAACAGACAGACGGCTGAATTTTTCACCTTGATATTCTGGAACAATCTTGCCATTTACCATTGGCACCCAAATTTCTTGATGAAACTTTTCATGGCCGCGACCATATACATCGAATAAATAAACTTTTGCTTTAGTCCCATCTTCGGAAACTTCAAAAGGGACAATATCTAACTCAGACGGTGTTAAATCATTTAAACCTGGTACGCCCTTTGTACACATGGAAGAGTAATCTATCTCTACCTTCTTTAATAATTTTTTGTCTTTCGCTATCAATTCGCCATCCTTAAATACATAAAGAGGATTTATTTTTGATAGGCTGTCCGTCAAGACAATGTCTGCAAATCGTCCAGGTGTTAAAGAACCAATTTGATTTTCCATATGGTAAGATTTAGCTGTATTTAATGTTGCCATCTTGATAGCTTTAATCGGGCTAATCCCCATCTCCGTACATAGGGAAATAATCCAATCCATATGCCCCATCTTAAGCAACCTTTCAATGGAAATATTATCGGTACATAACATAAAATTATCTGTTGGAAATTTGCGGTCTACAATGGCACGAAGTAATGTTTTAATTACTTCACTGCTTCCTACACCAAACTTAATTTGGGTTGGAAAACCGTAACGAATGCTTTTCTCAATATCGTCCGCATTCCAAACGTCATGATTATTGGATGTACCGATGGCAGGCAAATAGTTTAAGATCATATCTGGAAGAGCAGTCAAGCCCCAATGCCCATTCATGAATCCCCCTTTTTCTCTTACCCAGGAAGCCTTTTGGAAGTCATCTTCATCTCCCTTACTATAGGTAAAATGTTCGAATTCACCTAACCCAATTACAGGCTCCATTTCTAATACTTCCTTTGTTATCGATGCAGCTACTTTTTTCCCTGGGGCAAATGCATATAATCTGTAGGGCAGTTTTTCATAATCTCTAAACAAACCTTGTGCCGCTTTTACACCATCTTCACCTGCTGCACTTAACAGGTCTAGTGTCTCAGCAAATATTGTCGTTGTTCCATTAGGGACCATTGCCTCGCCAAGTGCTACTGGATGTGCTAGCTGAGATTCAAAATGCAAATGTGCATCAATCAATCCTGGAATCGCATAAAGCCCTTGTCCATCAAATACATTCTTCACTTTTGTAGCTACTTCATCAGGATTTAGCGCTATAATCCGCTTATCGTAGATTAATAAAGACCCTTGAAAGATAGTTTCGCCATGCACATCCAAAATGTTTACATTTTTAATTAGGCGATCTGCTTCTTTTGTGCCGTTTAAAATGTCGTAAATATCCCGTACTTTTTCAAGATGATTTATTTCTTTTTGTTTCATAGTAACCTCTCCCTTTCATTCTCTGTTTTCTTTTTTATAAGAAGAGCATAGCTCTTAACTTATCGACAAATACTCTTTAGTTAAACGTTTAACTAATATTGAGATAGCTTGGTTAAACGTTTAACTAAACGGTACACTTACATTCTTTGAAAAGGTTAAACGTTTAACTAAAATACTGTATTCACTTTTAAATCGGTTAAACGTTTAACTAATTTGGAATTTCACTTTCATTAAAGTAGTTAAACGTTTAACCAATAGGTTTAGACTATTTCTATTGAACTTTTATAAATTCAAGAAGATTTCCGTTCAACGATAAACGGTTCCAATACAGTTACGGATTCAAACTTTTCTTTTTGAATTTCACTTAAAATAATCTCAGCACTTCTTATGCCTAATTCCTGATTTTGCAAGTCTACACAAGTTAGCTCAGGTGTAGAGATTTGCGATAATAAAGAATTACCCAAACTTAATACAGCAATATCCTCACCTATCCGAACGTCAGCTTGAACTAGCGCTTTCGTCAAATAAACCGCACTCAACTCGTTAAGCACAAAGGCACTATTAATATTATTTTGAAGAAGGATTGGCACACAATCTTTCGATAAGTCCATATTATCGTCGATTTCTATAATCATAGGCTTTTGCTTAACCTTGCTAGCTTGACTAATCCCAGCCAAAAATAAATCTAGTACATCGTTAGGTAGCTTTTTGTGAACTAAAGCCATTTGATTTTTACCTTTTGAATATAAATACTCCGCCCCTATTTTACCAGCCTTGCTCAAATCGGGGTACACAATCGGAAAACCAGCATATGGGATACATCTATTTGCATAGACAACGGGAATACCACATTCGTTTAAAAAACTAGGAATATTATCTTTAAATGATAGATCAGAAAATAAGCCAATAATGATAATTCCTGCCACCATATTTTCACGCATTAGTTGTAATATTTCATTTTCACTTATATTTAGGTTGTCTACTTCATAAATAAAGAGATTATAATGATGTTTTCCTAAAGTTTGACTGATTCCAGAAGTGATTTCTGAATAATAAAGGCTATTAATCTTTGGCAGGATTACCGCAACATTTGTAGTTTCCTTACGTTTTAATGCTTTCGCAACTATATTTGGTACATATCCCAACTCTTTAATAGCGACTTGAATTCTTTCCTCTGTTTCTTTTTTCACAACAATATTTTGATTTAAATATCTAGAAACGGTACAAGCGCTTACATTAGCATGTTCTGCAATATCTTTCAAAGTTGTCATATCCATTCTCCTTGCCTTTAGTTAATCGTTTTAGTAAAACGTTTAACCTTTAATAAACATAAAATATCACGTTAAAAGTTTAATAGCAAGAAGATTCTGTTTATTTTGTAATTTAAATTTCTAAACACCGCATATATTTCCATTAATAAAAAGACAGGACGCAAACTCGATACAAGCGAGTTTGCTTCCTGTCTTTTGTTCATGTTACATTTTTTTTAATTTTTCATATTCAAGCTGTAATTTTTCGATACGTTTTCGGCCTTCCTCGCGGTTTCTTGCTGTTTCTGCTTGGATTTGCTTTGTTTCTTGAATGCCAGCCATAATTGTTTGCCATGTAGTTTCAATTGTTTCGATTTTAATGCTTGGGCTACCAGCAGCGCGTGCAATATTAACACTGTTTTTGCTAATGTTTTCTGCATTGCGCACAAGCATTTCATTTGTGCGGCGATCTAGCTCACTCATTGAATCTGAAATAAGCTTTTGACGCTTTAATGTTACAGCGTGAATTAAACCTTGTTTAAAAATTGGAATAGTCGTTACAAATGCAGAGTTTATTTTACCAATTAAATGGTTATTACCTTGCTGCATTAGGCGAATTTGTGGAGCAGATTGGAATGATACTTGCTGTGCCATTTCTAAATCATAGCGTCGTTGCTCAAGTAATTCTACGGCACGTTGCATCGTTTCGAATTCCATTGCAGCTAGTTGGTCACCTGTTTGGGCTTTTTGCTCTAACATTGGTAACGCTGTACGAACTTCATCGGCCTTTACTTCAATTGCCGCAATAAATTTACTTAATGTTTGGAAATAGTCTAAGTTTTGGTCGTATAAATTTTCGAGGTCTATCGTATTGCGTTTCATTTCAACTTCATACTTTTGAATTTCACGGTATATTACGTCAACTTCTTTATTCATGCTGTCATATTTTGATAAAAATCGTTCTAACTGTTCTTTGCCTTTGTTAAACAGCTTTGTAAGGAAGCCTGCTTTTTTCTCTTCTGCAAAATCTTGTGGATCAAATTTATCCATCACTTTATTTAAGTTATTTAATAGTACACTGGATTCTTCAAGCTTACTAGCTTTCATTGTCGCCAACATTTTATCTGAAAAAGTAGAAATGCCATTCGCCGTTTCTTTTCCTAGCTCTAACATAGCAATTTGATCTTTTACGTCTATTTTTTGAGCAAGCGCATGAACTTCTGGGTCCTTCTTTAAAATAAGCTGGTTTTGTGCAATTTGTGATAGCTCTTGCTCAGAAACCAATGTCGGTGTTTGCACTGATTCAACATGCGTTATTGGATTCGGTTGTAAAAGTGGATTTTCAGTTGCGAATGGATCTTTTGATTTAAATAGGTCATTGTTCATTTCAGACATAAGTAATACCCCCTGCGATTAATCTCTTCTATTACATACGAATAGTAGATGAAAAAGTTTCACCTCTTTCGCGTTAGTTAAAGTTTCAGTCTAATGGAAAGACTGTTTAGCTTCATTTGCCATAAAGTCCATCATTCCTTCTTCCCAAGTATAGCTTGTTTGAACTAAAAATTCGACTGCTGTTTCTTTCTAGTGACAGGCACTCAAACAATTCTCAAACAATTTTTAAACAATTTATTAAAAAAGCAGCTACATGTATAGCTGCTTTCCATCATTCATTATGTTGTTACTTTTAATACCGTTTTGAACTTTTGAATTACGCCGCCTGTACTATATGTTAAGACGCTACGTTTATAGAATGATAAGCTAAATAAATATGCTACTATAATTGTCACAATTAAAATGCCAAGTGATAGTAATGGCTCAATTACCCCTATATCTGTCGCACCAATACGCATTGGCATCACCATTCCTGATGTGAACGGAATATAAGAGAAAATTTTAATAATAATCGTATCGGGATTACCGATGCCCGACAGCATTACATAAAAACCAATTAGGGTAATCATCATTGCAGGCATTAGCACTTGACCTGCTTCTTCAACTTTAGACACTAATGAGCCGAATAATGCACCGACAATTAAGTACAATACAATTGTTAGCAGTAAAAATAGAATTGCATACAGCACATAGCCGAGCGATAATTCCTTCACAATACTTGCCGCCATTTCCCAAATAACGCCGTCTTTTGCGAACTTTGCGTAGATTAGGAAGACTACTGCAATTATCGCCATTTGTGTCATGGCCAGCAGCAGAACACCTGCGATTTTTGCTTTAAAATGCGTAGCAGGTTTCACACTTACTAATAGCATTTCCATAGCGCGTGAGCCTTTTTCAGAAGCAATTTCAGTTGTAATCATTGATAAGAATGTGGAAATAAAGAAGTATATCAATATACCAACAGCATAGGATACCCATAGCCCAGATTGTTTTTCTTCCTCACTTTTCCCACCAGTCGTTTCTTCATTTAAATTTTTATTTGATATAATCGTTTTGGCAGCCATGATTTGCGCTGCTTGTTCTGAAGATAAAGATAGTTTTTGTACAGCGTAATGCTGCCCAGCATATTGCAATAACGAAGAAATCGTTGATTGATCATTTAATTTCAAAGGCTTAAATGTTGAAATTTCTGCATGCAACTGACCGTTCTGATCACTTACTTCCACAATAGCAGCAAGTTCCCCATCTTTTACTTTTTGCTCTAACTTCTCTATATTTGTCTCATCTTGAATAAACGCCATATCACTATTTGATACAAATATTCCGTTTAAATCGGCTGATGTATCATTAACAATCGCGATTTGCTGCGCTTCATCGTTACCAGTAAAAAGTTCCTTTATATCTGACCAAAAAATAGCAACAGACATTGCAAGTACATATAAAAGCGTCATTAAAATAAACGATTTTGATTTCAATTTTGATTTATATAATTGCTTCATTAACAAACTAAATTTCGACAACGCTGCCACCTACCTTATCTTTAAAAATTTCATCCAGTGTTAAATAGTCTAAACTAAATTTTTCAATGTACTTACCTGCAGATAAATATTGGAAAATACTTTCAGCATAATGCTCATCCTCTAGCGTTAACACCGTTTGCTCTTTTTCTACACGTACGTCTTTAACCCCTTCCAGCTTAAGTAATTCGGTTGTAGAGTAATGCGTTCGTACAGACAGCTTCGTTTTACCATACTGTTTCTTTAAATCTAATAAACTGCCAGAAAAAAGTGAAACGCCCCGCTTTAAAAGACATAAATGATCGCAAAGTTCTTCGACATTATCCATTTGATGACTTGAAAATAATATCGTTGTTCCTTGTTCTTTTAGCAGTAAAATGGCATCTTTTAGTAAGTCTTTATTAACTGGGTCGAGACCACTAAAAGGCTCATCTAAAATTAAAAACTGTGGTTTATGAATAAAGCTTGCAATTAACTGTACCTTTTGTTGATTTCCTTTGGACAACGTTTCCGCTTTATCTTTACGTTTTTCTTCTAAATCAAAACGGCTAATCCAAAAATCAATATCCTTCTGAAGCTCTGCTTTTTTCATCCCTCGTAGCTCTCCAAAAAAGTAAAGTTGCTCCTCAACTTTCATTGTAGGGAAAATGCCTCGTTCTTCGGGCAAATAGCCAAGAACATCACGGTTGATTGAATTAACGGGCTTGCCATTCCATGATATTGTGCCAGCTGTTGTTTCCTGTAAATCTAAAATCATACGGAATGTCGTTGTCTTGCCCGCCCCGTTTTGACCAATAAGTCCAAAAATCTCCCCTTTTTCAATTGTAAAATTTAAATTATCAACCGCTGTGAAATCTTTGTATTTTTTTGTGACATGCTGTAATTGTAATGTCATCCTTTATCCTCCTTACCCTTCAAATATATGTAAATCAAGTTCTAGATGCTTTTTTCGTTTTTGAATTTTTCTAATCGGTACATACATTAAAAGCCCTAAAAAGACATTCAAAAAACCAAGATTAATAGACATAAACGCTACTGGTGACGCTGTTAGCCCCGTAAATATATTGAAAAAACCTATTAAAATACTAAGAATAGCCATTGGAATAAACAGCCTACTAATTGATTTTAAATATTTTATTTTAGAAGGTGCATCTGAGTATAATTCAAATGCTCCATCAGCTGCTTCTTTACGATAATATGCCCACACACCAAATTTAGAAATGCATTCAATATTCAACGATTCTAAAAATTCGCAATAATCTTTCTTTTCACCAACTACTAATTCATTTCGATAAATATACTTTCCAGGCTCGCCTTGTTCGAATACAAAGAAGCTAATTATATTTCTTCGTAAATGCCAGCCTTGCGCAGCCATTTCATTAACCCATTTCTCTTCTTTCTCATAGTCCAAAAAGAAGCGAAATTTAATTTTTTTCATATCAACACCTCTTATAAAAAATGCGTTTTAGGCTTTTCCATTTGTTATACGGATACCATTGTCAAAAAGTTCCCTTAATCGTAAAATTTCATATTCTATTACATTTTTCCCACTTTCCGTAATTATATATTCCTTCTTACGCCCATCACCATCTAATGCTTCGATCCATTGTCGTTCCAACAATGTTTTAATAGCGCCATATATCGTGCCTGCACCAAGACGAACACGACCTTTACTCATTTCTTCAACTAATTGCATAATGCCATAGCCATGTCGTGCTTCGAATAATGCTAATAAAATATAATAAACCCCCTCTGTTAAAGGCGGATATTCCTGTGCTTGTGTCATTAAAATACCTCCCTCTATATCGCCAAACAATATATCGACTGACGATATAAATAAAATATATCAGCGCCCGATATAGTTGTCAATGACAAAACTAACGATTGATTGATTTTAAGCTATTGCTATTAGAAATTACTCATGGTAACATGTAAGTAACCACTTGCATTGGAGGTTGTTTTTTATTGACAACAAAAGAAACAGCAGAACGAATCATCGAAGCAGCGATTCAGTTAATTAGTGAAAAGGGCTACACCGCAGCGACAACGAAGGCAATTGCCGACTTAGCACAAGTCAATGAAGTAACGATTTTCCGCCACTTTGGCAATAAACAAGGGATTCTAAAAACCATTGTGGATAGATTTTCCTATAATCCTATTTTGCAAAAAATGATGCATGAAGAGGTGACATGGGATTTAGAAAAAGATTTAAACCATTTTTCAATGAAATATTTTGAATATATGATGTCCATAAAGGACCTTGTGATGATTGGTTTTAAGGAATCAATGCAATTTCCAGAAATCAGTAATGAAATAGCAACAGTTCCCCTTATCTTCAAAAATGAGTTAATTCAGTATTTCGAGGAGATGCACCATAAAGGGAAAATCCGTGAGGTCAACTTTGAAGCCGCTGCACTATCTCTTATTGCCCTGAATTTTGGTCACTTTATTTCACGAGCTCGATTAGGTACTACCGTATCTACCCTACCAACTGAAGAACTCATTAACACAAGTGTTGCAATTTTTTCTAGGGGATTAATTTCCTAGAAAAAATTTTTCTTCAAAATGCAAGTAAGCACTTACTTATAGGAGGTTTATTATGAAAGCATTACAGGCGTTATTTAACATCCGTGAAACTTATATTGGCATTTTTGTTACTATTGCTTTTCAATTAATATTTTTTACCATTTGGATGACCGCATACGACGGTATAAATGATCGAGCAGAAAATTTAACGATTGGCATTATTAGTGACGATTCATCCGTTGGTCAAGAAGTGATAAACGGATTAAAGGAATCATTGCCATTTGCAACGAAAGATTTCACTTCAATTGAACAAGCAGAAAAGGATTTGAATCAACGTCATATAAATATGATCATTCACATTCCAGCTGATTTTTCAGCTCAAATACAGGCAGGAGCAGAAGCTAACATTATTTATTCCATAAATCAAGCGAACGCAAGTCTTGCTAAAACAATGATGGAGAGCGTAGCAAAACAAGCTACAGAGGAAGTCAATCATAGTCTGTATCCTCTACAACAAGGAGAGATAATAAAGACATTTTCACAGCAGTTTTCTCAGCTACCTTTGGAACAAAATACAGCATTAAAAATTCAAGATACTGTTGCCACTACCATTATGAGTGTAAAAGACCAAACAGTTAAATCTACTATAATTAAAACAAATGAGGTCAAAGGATTTGCAGCAAATTTTGTGCCATTAATGGTCATTATTTCATCATTTGTCGGAGCAATGGTAATGATTATGCAACATCAGCAGGCAGCAGAAATCGTACAACATACTGTTTCAAAATGGTCTTTATTTTTCGCTAGACAGCTTGTAAATATTGCTGTTGCTTTTATTCTTCCATTACTAACGATTGGATTGATGCATCTATTTTCTATTTCGAGTGCGGAAAACTTTTTCACTATTTACTTTTTCCAAGCTTTCATGTTTTGGGCTTTTCTATGTTTAGCACAAGTCTTTGTTATCGTCTTTGGTAATCTTGGCATGGTCTTTAATATTTGCGCACTTTCGCTACAGCTTGTTACTTCTGGCGTACTCGTACCAAATGCTATGCTTTCAGACTTTTACCATCGCCTCGCTTCCCTATTACCAGCAACTTACGGCGCAGACGGCTACTATACAATCATTTTTGGCGGTAGCTCAGAAAGTCTAAGAAATAATAGCAGTTCGTTAGCTATTATCATTGCTGTCACACTAGTCATTGCAAGTATTGCCGTTGCCCTTAAAAAATCTAAAATAGAACAAAATCCAAGCGTGCCTAGCCTTCAGCAATAGAACAAAAAAGCTTGGACAAAATGAAAAAGTGTTTGATTGGCTATTATCAATCGAACACTTTTTTGCTAAGATTCAATTAAATACTGGAAATTATCACTGTTTAATCGGCGTTTTCCTAGATTTATCGATAATTGTCTTAACTTTCATCAAAACGTAAAATTGCCGCAAGCTGCTGATTTAGTTCAATCGCACTTTCTTTAAAATCATGACGGTACCATTCAATAATTATGCCAATAATTGCATTTGCTTGATAGGCACTATAGAAATCCGTTTTTATTTTTCCAATTTTATTTTGTGCTAAGTCTCTTTTTAATAACGATTGGATTTCATCAAATAACATATAATAATAGGTTAACGGTACATTTTTCGAAAAGACGATTCGATAAAATAGTTTAAACCGTTCTATATGATGAAAAATACGAATTGTATTTGGATCTAGCTTATTTTTAATAATAGTCGTCGATGCTACACGATATGGTTCCTCATAGGAATTATATAAATCCTCGACAATTTCCTGAAAATATTCCTCGAACAGTTTCTCTTTTTGTTCATAGTGCAAATAAAATGTACCCCTATTTACATTGGCCACACGACATATTTCAGCAATCGAGATATTTTCTAGCGGTTTATGACTTAACAAAGTAAGCAAGGCATTATGTAACGCTTGTTTTGTTTTAACTACCCGCAAATCATGAATGGTCAAAATTTTTACCCCCTTATTGTACAAATATTTTAAATGTGTTGATTACTGAACAGTTCTACGAATTCTGCATATTGAAATCGCTTACATGAGTATTATAATATTTTAATGAACACATGTTCAATACATAACCAGTGGTAATAGATGCCCATGTATCATTACTTCTGGTTAAGCATTCGGACAAAGTAACTTTGTCCTCAGGAAAATTCGATCTAATAGGAGGTCTTTTGACATGAGATTAGAAGGTAAAGTAGCAATCGTTACGGGAGCAGCTTCAGGAATGGGAAAAGCAATTGCAGAAGGTTATGCAAAAGAAGGTGCTAAAGTTGTTGTTTCTGATTTAAATTTAGACGGAGCAAAGGCTGTTGCGGATAGTATTCAAGCAAATGGCGGCACAGCTATTGCTATACAAACAAATGTCGCTTCAACTGAAGACATGCAACACTTATTTGATGAAACAAAAAGTGCATATGGTAAATTAGATATTTTAGTTAACAATGCGGGCATTATGGATGGTATGGAACCTGTTGCTGAGATTTCGGACGAGCGTTGGGATAAAGTATTTGCGGTAAACACAACTGCTGTTATGCGTTCAATGCGCATGGCAACAAAGATTTTCCTAGAGCAAGGACATGGTGTTTTCGTTAATAATATTTCTGCTGGCGGATTATATGGTGCACGTGCTGGCGCTGCCTATACAGCATCTAAACATGCGGTAGTTGGTTTAACAAAAAATACAGCATTTATGTATGCAAACCAAAACATCCGTTGTAATGGTATTGCACCAGGAGCTGTTATGACAAATATCGCTGCATCAATGACGAATATGAGCGAAGTTGGTGCGGCTCGTCAGTCACTAGGATTAGCAATCAATCCACGTGCTGGACAACCAGAAGAAATAGCTCAACTTGCTATTTTCTTAGGCTCAGATGAAGCAAGCTTTGTGAATGGACAAGTCATTGCCGTTGATGGTGGATGGACTGCTTACTAAACCCTATATAAAAAGCACGCAAAGGGACATACATGACCTTTGCGTGCTTTTTTCGAGCTTTATGCTTTTTCTGTTGCAATGCGTATGCCAATTCCAACTAACATAACGCCTGTAATTTTATTAAATATTGCCTGCACTGTCTGTTTCATAAACCATTTTCGAATAACATTCATAACGAGTATCACAATGCCTAACCAGACAATCGATAACGCGATTAAAATGCCTGCCAACACGATTAATTGAGTGTTAATATTAAAATTTGGCTGAATAAATTGTGGCATTAATGTTACATATAAAAGCAATGTTTTTGGGTTTAATAGATCTGTCGTAATGCCTTGAGTCATACAGCTAAACGATACGTTTTTTTCTCCATCTATCTCTATAGGTAGCTCCTCTTGCAACATCATATTTTGTGCTCTAGCACGCCAAGATTGAATGCCTAAATAGATTAAATAAGCAGCACCTGCATATTTTATCGTTAAAAATACGACCATTGATTTAGAAATAATCGTAGCTAGTCCTAATACAGCAAGGGTTGTCCAAACGACAAGGGCAAGAATAATCCCCACCATTGTAAAAAAGCCTGCTTTCTTTCCATGTATGATTGTATTTTTTAACACTAGCAGTGAATCCACCCCTGGCACCATAACAATCATCAATGCCACTGCTGTAAACATCCAAATCTCATGCATATGCTCACTCCTTAAAACAATACTAAGTATCATTATAAATTAAATTAAATAAATTTTCTTCATATAATATTTTCTTATATAAAAGCACACACATTCATTTTTTGTATGTGTGTGCTTTTGCATGTTTTAGTTAATTGTTGCTACTTTTTTTGAAGGCATTGCTAATCCAATAATGACACCAACTACAGCTGGTAATATCCAACCTAAACCAATATCATATAAAGGTAATATATTTGAATACAGCTCTGCTACTGAATCCAATACACTTAATTTTGCAGCAGGCATACTATTTACTAGTGCATTGTAGCCGTCAATTAGGCTAACAAAAAATGTTAAGAACATTGCAGATGCATAAACGGCTTGCTTATTGTTAAATAATGAAGAGCTTAAGGCTAGTAAAATAAGAACAATCGCAAGTGGATATAAGAACATTAGCACTGGAATAGCAAATTGAATAATATTATTCAAACCAAAGTTGGCTATTGAAAATGATACTACGCACAAAATGAAAACAAACCATTTATAGCTAATTTTCGGGAAAACTTCATGGAAAAATTCACTACAAGAAGTAATTAAGCCAATACTAGTTTTTAAACAAGCTAGTACAATAATTACTGCCAATAAAATAGCACCAAATGAGCCGAAATAATGGTCTGCTACTGCTGCAAAAATTAAACCACCGTTATCAAATGTTCCGACAGCTTCAATACTAGATGCACCCATATACGTAATGAGCCCATAGATTAAAGTCATTAATGCCATCGCGAAAATACCCGATTTCCATGTTGCCTTAGCAATTTCTTTCCGATCAGTAATACCCGCATTTTTAATAGCATTAATTACGACAATACCAAATGCTAATGATGCTAATGCATCCATCGTATTGTAGCCTTCTTTAAAACCTGTCATAAAGGAAGACTGGATATAGTCACCTATTGGCTGTTGGAAATGCCCCATCGGCTTCACAATACTGATAATAATTAATATAAATAATACGACTAAAAAGGCTGGTGTTAAAACCTTACCGATATAATCCATAATTTTCGCTGGATTTAATGAGAAATAATAGACTATTGCAAAAAATATGAAGCTAAATACGGCTAATAAAATTGTTGTATGCTCCGCACTAATATATGGTTCAAAGCCAACGACAAATGGTACTGTCGCAGTTCGAGGAATTGCAAAAAAGGGACCAATTGTTAAGTATAGCGCTAGTGAAAAAATAACGCCAAATAAAGGATGAATACGGCTCGCTAAATCACGCAGACCATTACTGCCCGATAAACCAATCGCTAAAATGCCCAAAAATGGCAAACCGATTGCTGTAACTAAAAAGCCGATCAGTGCAAACCAGAAGTTTGTTCCTGCTAGTTGTCCAAGTTGGATTGGAAAAATAAGGTTCCCTGCTCCAAAATACAGTCCGAATAACATTGTGCCAATGACTGCATAAGTAGAAAAAGGTATTTTCTTTTGCATAATTGATGTGCTCCCTTGATGTGTTTGACTATAGCAAATTACCTTGGCGTAATTCAATTCAGATTATTATGTGCTTACTCGAAAAGCCTTCTAAAAAATCTGGGGCATTCGCCAGGGCTTTAACTGTTTAAGCGTTTCTCTTCGTGCAAGTGACAATTTTTAGCTTGTCTCACTTCTCAGTTTTGAGAATTATGCTAAAAAAGTTAAATCGAATGAATTTTCACTACAATTTCACTATGGTAACAGGCATTTATTATAAAAACAATAGTTTTTTCGAAGTTGATTACTAAATGCACAGTTGCTAGCTAATAAGTAAAAATTTTAAAATGAAAAGAGCTGTCAGAAGACAGCTCTTAGTTTGCAACAGACCACTCAATATGGTTTAAAAAATTATATACATCTTCATAAACTTTTTCACGTTCTTTATCTAATGTAATGATATGACCTGAATTTTCATACCATATAATTTCTTTATCATCAGTTTTAACTGTATCTAAAATAAACGGAGCGCTTTGTTGGTATAGCTCATCGTCTAATAATCCTTGCAATACTAAAGTTGGTGCTTTAATTGCTGGTAAATCTTCACGTGTTTCTTCTGTTAAACGAGTAACACCGTCTAAGGAATCTTTTGGTGTAATTCGTAATTCATGTAATTCAGAAATAATTTGGTCTTTTGATTTGTTTTCAAAATGTTTATATAGTCTTGCGTAATTATATAAACGTGTAAATAAACCTTTTGAGCTATCGCGTGTTATCGGCGCACACATGGCAACAACTCCTTTAACAGGAAATTGCTCTGCTACTTTTAACGAAAAGACACCGCCAAGTGAAATTCCTACTACTGCGATTTCTTCATGGCCTTTATTTTTTAGGAAGTTGTAGCCTTCTACTACATCATTCCACCAGTCTTCAGGCTTTGTTTCAAGTAGGGCTTCTGGTTCTACCCCATGACCACTATAAATAGGTGCATGAACTGTATAACCACGTGTTGATAAAAATTCCCCTAGCTTTTTCACATCTTTTGTGCTACCTGTAAATCCATGCAGTAATAGTACGGCTTTTTTGCCTCCCTCAATTGTTAGAGGTTGCGGCTTTGATAACTTCATTTTATAATATCCCCTTCACGGAAATTTGTATTTGTGTATTTTATGTGTCTATCTTAACACCGTTTATTCATAATGTACAATTTATAGTTTTTATCGTTTCGATACTTTTCATGCATGAATGGTGTGAGGTTGAAGCCTTGTATAATCACCCTTTGCGGATGCTTAGAAATAATAAAAATTACTTTATTAAAATTACTTTGTTTTCCCTTATAAAATTTTTCCACGTTGCCTATACTTCCTATACTTTTACCGTTATAATGCAGGTAACTAATAGAAATACTATTAATGGAGGTGGAAAAAATGGAATGGCAACAATTGGAATATTTTGCAACGGTAGCAAAACTTGAACATATGACACGTGCTGCGGATGTATTAGCTATTTCACAGCCTGCACTAAGTCGCTCAATCTCTAAGCTTGAGGAGGAATTAGGTGTACCTTTATTTGACCGCCAAGGACGCTCCATCATGCTAAATCGCTATGGAGAGCAGTTTTTATATCGTGTGCAGCGTATGCGCAAAGAATATGAAAAGGCAGTTTTAGAATTACAGGAGCTGAATAATCCTGAGCTTGGAGACGTGTCACTGGGCTTTTTACATACACTTGGAACAAGTATTGTACCTGATTTGATCCGCGCTTTCCGTCAGCAACATCCGCAAATCCGCTTTCATTTCACGCAAAACTATTCACACTCACAATTAAAACAACTACTTGCTGGTGAGCTCGATCTGTGCCTACTTGCAGCTATTAACACTGAACCACCTGTATGTTGGAAGGAACTATGGCGAGATGAGCTTTACATTATGGTGCCGATTGATCATCACCTTGCCAATCGGAAAAGCATTACAATGAAGGAACTAGAAAATGAAAATTTTGTATTAATGAAAAAAGGCTATGCATTACGACGGACTGCGGATCGATTATTAAATGCTGCAGGCATTAAGCCTAAAATTACTTATGAAGGAGATGAGGTCTCTACCGTTGCGGGATTTGTAGGGGCTGGCCTTGGCGTATCACTACTACCTGATGATGAAGATCTTAATCCAAATAAAGTCGTAAAAATTCATGTTGAAGATATGGTCTGTGAACGTATTATCGGAATGGCTTGGATTGAAAATCGTTACCTTTCACCTTCCGCTCGACAATTTCAGAAATTTGTCTTTGATTATTATGAAAAAATGGGACCTGCTAAAAACAACGACTAAAAGCGGAAGGATGCATTTATGCATTCTTCCGCTTTTAATTTATACTTGAAGAGTTATGATTGAAGGAAATTCATTACTCCCCTATATATTTAATTTGATAAGAAAACATATCCGTGGTATCTCCGCTAATTTCAAAAAGCCCTTGCCTTGCCATCGTAAAAATTCGATATTCTAAAAAGGCATCGCTCATGTAGTCCTCGTTTTTATTGATAGTTTGCCCAATGACAGTCGCTGGTGAAAGCCAGAACTCCTTGTTTTTATCTTGTAAATCTTTTGCACATTCAATAATTGTTGCATCGTAAATATTCTCTTCTGCGTAAACAACACCATTTTGCCAAACTCGCAATGTACTTGGGTTTTGCTTGAGTTCTTCCCATTCTTTAGCAAGTCGCTGACACTCTTCCAATGAAAAGCGCTTAGCGTCAGGTCGTAGTTTCATAAGCATATCTGCTGATAATTCTCCTGTATGGTGAATGGACATATCAGGATGAATTCGCTTTAAAGCAACAGTTGCATCTATACCAAATACCATGCTGCATTTATTTATAAACTCACTCATAACATAGCGTAACCCAATTTCTTCATGTGTATTTTGGCTATACCAAATCCATACATCCATATCACAAGGAATACCTGCGATTGATCTCGTCCACATCTTATGAATGTCTTCGTATAATGCTCGTTCTTCTTTATCTCTAAAAATATTAGTATTTAACCATTGCTTTCGATTTTCCAAACTTGTAAGTGGTCCAATCGAGAAAATATCATTGACACAAATGACCGACTCTTCTCGCTGTAAATGGTGTTGTCGTATCGCGTGTTTAATAGAACCTTGTGCAGATAAACTAAAGGTAATATGTAAAATTGCCATATAGCCTCCTCCTTTTATTGTTTACTTAGTGCGATCTGTATACCGATAAAAGTAAATAGTATGCCTTGTACCATATTCAAACGTTTTGCAATTGCTGGCTTCCCTATAATGACTTTTCTAACTTTCCCCGCAAAAATACTAAATAACGAGAATAGAATAAGTGCCTGTACTAAAAATACAATACCCAAAATAAGCATTTGTAATGCCACATGGCCATGTATTGGGTTTACAAACTGTGGCAATAGTGCTAAGAAAAATAAAGAAACCTTTGGATTTAAGACATTCATCAAAATTCCTTTACGATACAGCGAACCTAAAGCTTGAATATTTTGTTGATCCAATGTAAAAGGATCATCCTTTGCTCGAAATGATTGCCATGCTAAATATAGTAAATAGGCAGCGCCTGCAAATTTGACAATCGAAAAGATGACCGTCGATTGATAAATAATAGCTGAGATTCCTAAAACTGCAGCTCCGATATGCACAAGTAAACCTGTACATAAGCCTAATGAAGTAGCAATGCCTGCCTTTTTATCTTGTGTAATGCTTTGCGCAAGGACAAATAAATTGTCTGGTCCTGGCATTAACGTTAAAATGATGGCTGCTCCTAAAAACGTCACTAACGTTGAAATTTCCAACTCTTCCCCTTCTTCCCACTGCTTATAAAAAAAAACATAATTAGAATGGTTTTATTTTCATTATACTACACGACACTCGCTACTTTAGTTGTGAGTTTATGACTATATATAGAATTTTTTACAAGAAAATTATTGTTTCGATTAATGCTCGTTCAAACAACATTTTCTTTGTTTATGCATTATAATGATAATAAACACTAGATATTCAGTTTACATTGCATTGGAAAAGAGGGGAGCCGACGATGGCAGTAAGCGATATAGTTCAAGAATTTGAGGACGAGCAAGGGAATGTTTTTTATAAAATGAAAACACATGATGTCGACGTTCAAGCAATGCAATCTTCTGGCTTAGCACCAGTTCTTACGTATTGGCTTGGCGAAAAAGATATTACAGAGGATATCCGAAATTTACGTTTTAGCCCAAGACCCCCATCAAGTTATATACAAGATTATGATGCATTTCAGTCAATGCTCTATGCAAAAGAGCAACGTGCCATCAATCAACTCTATGAAAAAATGAGCATTAAGCCAAAAAATATGACAACAGGAAAACAATTATTATGGAGTTTCTTTGTTATGATTTTGGCGATGTTGCCTTTATTAGTTGCCATTTGGTGGTTTAAATAACCGTTTTTAAATTATTAGGACATTCATTTTAATATGCGAGTGTTCTGATCTTCACCTTTTTGTCCTCATTTATACAGATTTTTTCTATTCAGCTTGACAGACTCACAGAAGTAGTGCATTCTTTATTCAATTACTAGTGCGAACGAGTGCCGTTTTCATTATATATGGTACGGACCTCTGCACAAAAAACAATAAAAATAAAGCGAACGAAGACTAGTACGTAGAAACTAATTGCTAAGAGAGCGATGCCCACCGGCTGCAAGGCATTGTACAAAAAAGTCTACAGAACCTACTTCGTGAAACGTCCTAGCAAAAACTAGGCGCAGTCTCAAGCGTTATGAGGAAAGTGGAATATCTCAAGATATTCAATGTAGGTGGTACCACGGAAAGCAACCTTTTCGTCCTAATTTTTTAGGATGAAAAGGTTTTTTTATTGTTATTTCATGCTGTACAGCGGGTGAGACAACGAATGGTGAACTGGGGGAAATGGAATGGAAAGAAAAAGAATCGTCGTAAAAATTGGCAGTAGCTCCTTAACGAATGCAAAAGGCGAAATTGACAAAGTACGCTTAATGGATCATGTGCAAGCTATTGCAGAATTAAAAAAATGTGGTCATGAAGTTTTGCTTGTTTCTTCAGGGGCTGTTGCAGCGGGTTTTAAACATTTAGGCTACCCTTCTCGTCCAGTAACAGTAAAAGGGAAACAAGCTGCCGCTGCAGTTGGCCAAAGTTTACTTATCCAAACGTACCATGCGCTATTTAGTATTTATGATATTACGCCTGCACAGATTTTACTTACACGCACAGATTTTTCGAAAAAAGAACGCTACAAAAATGCCTATGCAACATTTGAGGAATTGTTAGAACGTTCGATGCTCCCAATTATAAATGAAAATGACACTGTATCTGTTAGTGAGTTAACATTTGGCGATAATGATATGTTATCGGCACTTGTAAGTGGACTTGTCCATGCAGACCAGCTCATTATACTTACAGATATTAATGGCTTATACGACGCAAATCCCAATAAAAATCCGCAAGCTAAACGCATTGATCGTTTAACCGAAGTGACTGATGAAATGCTTGGCTTTGCTGATGGTGCAGGCTCAAAAGTCGGAACAGGTGGAATGGAGTCTAAACTTTTGGCTGCGCGAGCAGCTTTAAATGCTGGTGTGAAGGTATTTATCGGCACTGGTGATGGTGCGCATAAACTTGTCGATATTATGAATGGTCATGGAGATGGGACATATGTTGAGCATGAGGCGCTCGCTATATTAACAAATAATAAACAGTGGATTGCACTTACGGAAATTTCTGGTAAAATTTTTGTAGATAACGGTGCTGAAATTGCCTTGCTAGAGAACGGTAAAAGCTTGCTACCAGCTGGTGTCTACCGTGTTGAAGGAGACTTTGAACATGGTGATGTTGTAGAGGTTTATTGTGAAAATAGACTTCTTGGTCGTGGCGAAGTTTTATACTCCTCACTTGAGTTAGCACATGCAATGGGAAAACGGACCGATGAATTAACGAACTATCCAATAGAAGTTATTCATCGAGATAAATGGTTAAAAATACAAACGAATTAAGGAGGAATAAAGATGACAAGTGAAGTATATCTAAAAGGACAACGCGCAAAGGCAGCAAGCTATGTATTAAATATTAAAACAACTTGCGAAAAAAATGATGCACTACTAAAAATTGCTGAGCAATTAATCAACGATCAGGATGTACTCATTGCAGAAAATTTAAAGGACTTAGCAAGTGGCAAAGAAAAAGGTATGCCCCCTTCTACCCTTGATCGCATTATGTTAAGCAAAGATCGTATTTCAGCAATGGCCGATGCTATTCGTTTACTTGTAACATTAAATGATCCCGTTGGCACAATCCTTGAGCGTATTGATAAAGAAAACGGACTACTTATTGAAAAGCGTATGGTACCAATTGGCGTAATCGGCATGATTTATGAGGCGAGACCAAATGTAACTGTTGATGCTGCAACATTATCGTTGAAAACTGGAAATGCCGTTATTTTACGAGGAAGTTCCTCTGCTAAATTTTCAAATATTGCGCTTGTGGCAAGTATTCACAAAGCGCTTGAAAAAACGTCTATCCCTGTTGATGCAGTGCAACTAATTGAAGATACGAATCGTGAAACGGCAAAGGAATTATTCCATTTGAAAGAATACCTAGATGTATTAATTCCTCGTGGAGGCAAAGCCCTTATCGATTTAGTCGTTCGTGAAGCTTCAGTACCAGTGCTTGAAACAGGAGCTGGTAATTGCCATATTTATATTGACCAAACTGCCGATTACATAAAAGCAGAGACAATTTGTCTGAATGCCAAAACACAACGTCCTTCTGTTTGTAACGCGGCTGAAAGCTTACTCATTCATCCTGAGTGGTTTTGTGAACACGGTTCAAAGCTGTTAAATGCGATGCACGATGCTGGAGTGACAATTGTCGGTGATGCAACGGTTTGCCAAACCGTAAATTTCGCGCAGCTCGCTACAGAGGAAGACTTTGCAACGGAGTACTTAGATTTAAAAATAAGCGTTAAAGTTGTCGAAAACGTCTTTGAGGCTATTGAGCACATTAATCAATACGGTACAAACCACTCGGAAGCTATTATTACTGAAGATCAACTTGTAGCAGACACATTTTTAAATAATGTAGATGCCGCAGCCGTTTATCATAATGCATCTACTCGCTTTACAGATGGCTTTGAATTCGGCTATGGTGCCGAAATCGGTATTAGTACACAAAAATTACACGCACGGGGACCAATGGGCTTACCAGCATTAACATCAACAAAGTATTTTATCCATGGAAATGGGCAAATTCGTCAGTAACAATTAGTTATCAATATAACAAGCCGACAGTAAACTACACTGTCGGTTTCTTTACTAGCATAATCACTTAACAACCAGTAGCTATTGTATGTCTACTAGAAAGAAGGTTTGATATGAATATTTCTGCAGTAATAAAACTTACTGTATCGATGGCCATTTTCGGCTCCATCGGCTTTTTCACCATTCATACTGGTTTACCAGCTATAGAGCTAGTCTTTATCCGTTGTATTTGTGCTACTCTCTTCCTCGGCTTTTTGTGGCTAATGACAGGTGGCCATAAAACCGAAGTATGGGACAAAAAAGAAGTAGCACGCACACTTCTATGCGGTGTCTTTATCGTATTAAATTGGGTATTTTTATTTAAAGCATTTGAAGAAATGTCAATCTCCATTGCTATTTCAATTTATAATCTAGCACCGATTTTTGTGCTTATATTAGGAGCTCTGTTGTTAAAGGAAAAAATGACAGTACAAGCACTTGTCGCAACATTGACTTGTTTTATAGGAAGTATTTTTATCATCGGTCTACATAATTTTATTTCATTATCTGAATTTATGCAGTCTGGCTTCGTTTGGGCGTTACTCTCTGCTCTCTTTTATGCATTTACAATGTTAACGAGCAGAACGATACAAAATTTAAGCTCCTATGCCCTTACGTTTATACAAACAACAGTTGGTATCGTCATGCTTTTACCTTTTGTGGATTTTTCACTATTTGAAGTGTTAACAACAACGAATTGGCTTTATATTTTAGGTACAGGTTTTATTCATACTGGATTCGTTTATTATTTATTTTTCGATAGTATCCGCAACCTTTCTACGATACTAGTGTCTGTTTTAGTATTCGTAGACCCTGTTGTAGCTATTTTATTAGATATGCTATTGCTGGATTTCATGCCGAGCATTATGCAAACTGTTGGCATTGTTTTAATATTTGGGGGAATTTTTTATACGATTTACCTCCCAAAGCAAAAAGCTAAGTTATCGTAAAAGGGGGTATTATATGCGTAAATTGTATACAATCGGTGAGCTGTTAATTGACTTTACCCCTACTGAACAAAGTGACTCGCTTTGTTCAGTAGAACAATTCACAAAAAATGCTGGAGGGGCCCCTGCTAATGTAGCTGCGGTCTGCGCAAAATTGGGGCACCCCGCTGCACTACTATCACAAGTAGGGAAAGATGCATTTGGTGACTTTTTAATCGATACCGTCAAACAAGCGGGCGTAAACATCCAATATATTGCGCAAACAACTGAAGGTGAAACAAGCCTCGCCTTTGTATCTTTGTCAGCAGATGGTGACCGAGATTTTTTATTTTACCGCAGAAATGCCGCTGATTTACTATATCAACCAGAACAATTACCAGCTAATTTACTTACAGCAAAAGACATCCTCCATTTTTGCTCGGTGAACTTAGTGGACAGTCCGATGAAGCAAGCACATGAGGCTATCATTGAGCAAGCACATCAAACAGGCTGTCTCGTTTCTTTTGATCCGAACGTACGACTCCCTCTTTGGCAAGACGCTGAATTATGTCAACAAACGATTTTAAATTTTATTCCGCGCGCGCATATCGTAAAACTTTCTGACGAGGAACTATCATTTTTAACGCATCTAGATGATGAACAACATGCCGTTCAATCATTATTCCAAGGGAAGGTCCAAGTTATTTTTGTTACCCATGGTGCACAAGGCGCTAGTCTTTATACGAGGCAACAACATGTGAAAGCTGCTGCTGAGGTTGTGCAAGCAATTGATACGACAGGTGCAGGCGATGCCTTTATCGGAGCCATCTTAAGTGTTTTATTGCAGAAAAACATAACAGCAGAGACAGTCGAAAACTTTTGCGAAACGTTTGCTACGCCTCTCCTTACCTATGCGAATCATTATGCTGGTGCATCCACAACAAAACATGGTGCCATCGCTTCTTTTCCAACGAAACATGATATTCCATAATCGTTTTAAATCAAAAAACTCCATTTTGAAATAATTCAAAATGGAGTTTGCTTTATCAAATTTCTTCAAAATCCATACATATTCGATCAGTCATTAATGAACCGACGAATTGGCTTACACGAACATGGTCAGGGTGAATTTGATATTGTTGCAAATGCTCTTCACTTTCAAATAGACTGTTTAATACTACTTGTCGATTACTAGATGCTAATGGATTTGTGATAACATGTAATGAGATAATTCCACTAATTTTATCTGTTAGGCTTTCTAACTCTGTTTTGACGATTTGTGCATTTTGCGCTTGTTGCTCTTCGTTAAATTCATCTTTATGATTCCACATCACAATATGTCTAATCATGTACATATCCCCTCCTATACATCTTTTTTAATAATCATATAGAGTCGTCTATTAAATTTCAATACTAGTAATTTTGACAATTTTTATTTTTTTGAACAATATTCGTAAATTTATACGTCTAATCATTAAAAGACAAGTAAGGTGGTAGTTTTATGGAGCAGCTAGTGGAAGAATACGGTGAATACCTATTCCATCTAAGCTATTTATATGTGAAAGATCGGCAACTCGCTGAGGAAATTACGCAGGATGTATTTTTTACATTTGCCATAAAGGGCGACGCTTTTCGCAAAGATGCATCATTGAAAACGTATTTAACAAGAATATTAATTAATCGCTGTCACGATGAATTACGCAAAATGAAGCGCAAAAACGTCCTGCAATTTTTAACACCCTTTTGGACGAACGAAAAATCTGCCGAACAGGAAGTCATGCGCCAACAGCAATTTCTTTCGTTAAAACAAGAAGTAATGAAGTTACCGATTCACTATCGGGAAGTCATTATATTGTTTTATTACGAGGAATTTGAGGCATCGGAAATAGCTGATTTGCTAAATCTTTCTCAAAACACAGTTCGCACGAGATTACGTAGAGGAAAAGAATTACTGAAATCAAAGTTATCGGCACGTACGGAGGTGTTTATCCATGAATGATTTTAAAGATCAATTAAAGCAAGAGCTTCGTGCAGATGTTCCATTTACTGAGGACATGAAACAGCGTATGCTTATGCCGAGCCACCCAAAAAAAATACAAACTAAAACACAGTATTGGAAAGTACCCTTCATTGCGCTGACATTTGTTTTGATTTTAGGCCTCGTACTGATATTGCAATTCACACCGTATGAACTGCACGAGGCAACTGCTGCAAAAACGGTAGCAACATTACCAGCAGATCCCCATGACCTTATAGAACTACTGCAAAAAAATGAAACAGTACTACCGATTATTGATTCCAAAGGGAAATTGGTGATTGATCCTACTATCTCCTTTGTAATGGGTAAACAGTACATATTATCCCATTTTCCAATGGTGGTTGATCCAGATGCAAAAATCGAAGTAGGTGATTATATTGCATATTCCGATAAATTGGATATTATAGTTTCCCCTGTATTTGGTATCGAAAGCGATAAAGTACAAACATCGAATGGACAAGTAACATTAAATGGTGAGTACCTTGCCTTGCCAGGCGCTGTAGCTCCAGTACAATTCACACAGCCCGAACAACAGGAAATATATAAATATTATTTTAATAGTCGCTTCCATATGGATGCTGCTAACATGAAAACGATAGATGTGGACCTTGAACCGTTACGTGAAGAGGAGTACGCTGTTTATATGAACAATAAAGGTGGGACCGTTGACGTAGTAAACGCTAAAGCATTAATCGGTAAAGTTGTCGGAGTAAAAAAACTAGAACCAACCTTTACATTAACCGCCAAGGAACAATCACTTTATAATGCATTTAAAGAAAATTATGATTTAAATGTCCTTAAAGGGGTTAAACCACTGTCCATTGCAAAAATGTATGTCATTTCAGAAGCACAAGGGGACTACTTAACACATTATTCACTAGTAGCGAGACAAACACGTTCGGAAATTGAAGAGTATATAGATAACCAAAAATTTAAAAAATATTATTATACAAAGGAAATTCAGATGCTTATTAGTGCTTATAATTATAATGGTATTGAGAAAGCAGAATTTGAACAACTAAGTGAAACGCAAGGCACTATAATTTTAAGATTCAAGGATTTTACATTAAATATTAATTTCGTTAAAAATGAACAAGGTGTATGGCATCCTAACACTAAGTAAATTTAATAAAAAGGTCTTCTCAAAAATCATTTGAGAAGACCTCTTTTGTTTCAATTCTTTGACTCACAAAGTTAAGCTTTGTTAAATTGCTTTTTCATTAAAATATGCGGAATACCTGCGTCCATATATTCTTCACCTGTACGCGTATAACCGAGCTTCTCATAAAAGCCTTCTGCATATACTTGCGCACTTAGCTTCGATTTCGTTAAGCCCTTTTCTTGTGCTAACTTTTCTAGCGTTTGAATAATCACTTTTCCTAGCCCATATTTGCGGTATTCCTCTAAAATACAAATTCGCTCAAGCTTCCCATAGCCATCTACAACACGTAAACGACCTGTACCAACTGGCTGCGCATTGTAATACACAAGAATGTGATCACATAGAGCATCGAGTGCATCAAATTCATCGTATTCTTCTGATGCAGGAATTTGTTGTTCTTCTATAAATACCGCTTTCCGAATAGCAAAAGCTGTTTGTAAGTCATTTTCTGTTGTAATTAGTGTTGTTGTCATGTAGAGTACCTCCTCGAATTTTACATGCGCAATCTATTTAGTATAGAACGTTTTTTAACTCCATGACAATAGCTGTTTTTTACGATTTTGAACGAGGATCCAGATAATCACGTAAGGCATTGCTCAGCATATACAATCCTAACACTAGCAGCGTAATTGCTCCTCCTGGGGCAAATGTATACCAAGATGCTTTCACTAAATACGCTTGAGAATCTTTTAACATGCGTCCCCAGCTAGGATTTGGTGGTTGTACACCAAGCCCTAAATAACTAAGTGCTGCTTCAGCGAGCATTGCTGTCGCAAAAGTAACCGTGGCAGCAACAATAATTTGTGAGGAAATATTGGGTAAAATATGACGAAACATTATTTTATAGGGCTTTACTCCAATTAATTTAGCAGCTAATACATATTCGGCATCACGATGTTGGACATAACCACTACGTGCTATTCTAGCGATGGCTGGAATGGCGATAACCCCGAGTGCTATCGCCGTATTGACTACGCCAGGTCCGAAAACAGCCACTAACATTAACGCTAAAATAATTCCTGGAAATGCCATTAAAGCATCCATCAAACGCATAAAAATTTCATCTACCCAGCCACCGATATATCCCGCTACACCTCCGATTAAAATACCAAATGATGAGCCGATGAATACTGTTAATAAACCGACCGCAAATGCTGTTTGGGTGCCTTTCATCATCCGACTAAAAATATCACGCCCGAATTCATCTGTCCCAAAGAGATACTTACTACTTGGACTGTGCAATTTTTCTGGTATATTCATCGTATTGACATCATGCGGTGTATAAAAGAAGCTAATGACCATTACAAGTAAAAATCCGACGATGACGAGTAGACCAATGATTAAATTTATATTTTTCATGTAGCGCTGTATAGTTTGCATTGCATCCACCTCTCATCGTAATCGGATTCTTGGATCTAAAACAGAATATAAAATATCGACGATAAAATTAATTACAACTACTGCAACTGTAATATACATAACAATCCCTTGTACTAAAGGGAAGTCTCGATTACTTATAGCAGTAATTAGTAGCTGGCCCACACCTGGCAATGAAAATACTTGCTCGACAATAATTGTTCCTGCGACCACTTCTGTCATAATTAATCCAAAGACCGTTAATATCGGTATCATCGCATTTTTTAAAACATGCTTATACATGACATTTTGCTCTGACATGCCTTTACTGCGTATTGTTCGAACATAATCAAGTTGCATTTGCTCTAAAATAGCCGTTCGCACGTAACGGAAGTTGACAGCAATTTGAGGTATAGCAATTGTTAACGCTGGAAGGACAAGCGTACTTAACGCACCAGATATACTTTGTGTCCATGGGATATAGCCACTAATTTTAAAAAAGCTAAATTTCATTCCGACATATAAAATAAGCATCATACCTAGCCAAAATGAAGGGACAGCCATGCCGATTTGTGTCAATGTCGATAATGACACATCACTCAGCTTATTTTGTCGTCTCGCTGCAAACATGCCAAGCGGCAAAGAAACGAGTAATACAATGGTTAGTGTGAGCAATGCTAATGACATCGTTACAGGAAGTCTATCAAACAATAAATCTTTTACAGGCATTGAGAAACGAATTGAATTGCCTAATTCCCCTGTCAATAACCCCTTCATCCAATCAGCGTATTGTTCATAAAGGGGTCGGTCCAAACCAAGCTCAGACCGCAAATTTTCAATTTGTGTAGGGTCTGCTTCCGTTCCTAACATTGTTCGAACAGGATCCCCAGGTAAAATTTGAAAAACACCAAATGTAATGATCGACACTAGAAGAATTGTTGTTATTAACAGGATGAATCGACGTATAATATACATCATTTGTAATCATCTCTTTCTAGTTTGAGAATTTTACCTCCGACATATCGTGGAACCAGAATGGATAGCTCTTCAGACCTGTCACTTGTTTATCAGACCCCCACACGATTTGGTAATCAGCCACATAAACGGACACTGCCTGCTCTGCTAAAATTTGTTGTGCACGTTGGTAGTAGTCGATTTGCTTTGCAGTATCTGTTTCTTTTAAGACGTCTGCCATAATTTTGTCGTATTCCTCATTTTTAAATAAGAAGAAGTTTTCACTGTCATTTGTAGAAATATAGTCATTTAGTATTTCAAAGGCAGATGCACGCCCTGTTAAATCGATCGTTGTCATATTATAGTCGCGGCCGAAGTACACACGATCAAGCCAAATCCCCCACTCCACTACTTCAATTTCTACATCCACACCTATTTCCTTTAAGTTTGCCGCAACAATTTGCGCTATATTTGAATAAATATCATTATGTGAAGATACAGTAATTTTTGTTTTAAAGCCGTCTGGGTAACCCGCTTCTGCTAATAATGCTTTCGCCTTTTCCACATCAAGCTTGTACATGTCTTCTAAACCTTTCTTTTGATAGTCCCCCATCGCTGGACTCATGTTTGAGCCAAGTGGTACGGCATAGCCTGCAAATACCGAATCAATAATATCCGATTTACTAATCGCATAGTTCATCGCCTGTCGTACTTTCACATTATCAAACGGCGCTTTCGTTTCATTAAACGTCACGATTAAGGAAGAGTTATTGTTTTGATGCGATAAATGATGACTACTCTCAACTTCATTAACACGTTGCCAAGGAACACTTGTTAAGTCCACCTCATTTGCCATTAGGCTCATAATGGCTGCTTGATCGTCCGATTGGAAGGTAAAAGTTACTTTATCTAAATAAGGCAAACCTTCCTTCCAATAGCTATCATTCTTTTTCAAAATTAAATTTGAACCAGGCGCGTATTTCACATAGGCAAATGGGCCAGTCCCTATTGGATTTTCATTGTGTTTGCCATCATTACTTTTCGGAATAACTGCTGATTGACGAGCAGTCAGCGAATATAAGAAATTAGAATTCGGTTCTTTTAACTTAATAACAAAGGTCGAAGCATCTGGTGCTTCAGTAGACGCCACATTATCAAAATTATTGGACATTTTTTCTCCACCACTTTTGCCCATTAAGCGATCAAAAGAATATTGAATATCTTCAATTGTTAACTCCTCACCGTTATGAAATTTTACACCTGGACGGATTTTAAATGTATAGGTTAATCCATCTTCTGAAATCTCATAGCTTTCCGCTAGTCCTTCTTTTAATGACCCATCTGTTTCAGGTGCCATCAGCCCTTCAAACATATTAAGAATCATTTGGTAGGATATAGACGCTGTCGCTTTATGAGGATCTAAAAAATCTGGGTCATCATTAATACGGACAACAATTTCTTGCGGTGTTTCTGTTGTTACAGGCGCGTTTGTACTGACTTGATTTGTATTTTTCTTGTCCTCATCATTTGAACACGCGCTAATAATCAGCCCAACTAGCAATAACAGCATTAGTACAAACCAATTTCTACTCTGCTTCAAATTGTTTCTCCCCCTTTGCCCCTTGAACATATTTTGAAATACTTATATAGCTTTCAACCTCTTCTAATTTTGTCGCACATTTTACCCCAGCAATAATGGCTTGCTCTACGACCTTGGTTGCCAAGTGTCCAAGATAGTCCACTGGATACGTTTGATGCCCTGTACCTAAAACAAAAATCGTATCACCATCTAACATTGTATGAACAGGATAAATTGTTCGGGCTAACGCATTTTGTGCAAGCTGTGCAATTTTTTTCGCCTCTGCCTTTGATAACTTAGCATTCACAGCAACAACGCCAATGGTCGTATTTGTGCCAGCCAGTGCCTGTGATTGTCCATGCTCTTCTAAATAAGTACAACTATCCAGCCATTGTCCCGTTTCTCGGTTACGAGCTCCCGCAATGGTTGCTCTTGTATTAGGATCTTTAATATCACCGACTGCATTTACCGCTACAAGGGCTCCTGCAACTAGCCCCTCCTTGCCTTCTAGTGAACTACTGCCTAATCCTCCTTTCATACAATATTGAGGACCTGCTAGCTTCCCAACTGTTGCACCATATCCCGCGCCAATATTGCCGTTTTTAAAAGAGCCAACTGTCGCATTTTTCGCCGCCTCATAGCCCATTTGTGCTGTTGGTCTTGTATGTGCATCACCGATAAATAAATCAAACAATACCGCACTTGGTACAATCGGTATTTTTGCAATACCTGCATCTACTCCAACACCATGCTCCTCTAAGTAAGACATCACACCTGTTGCGGCATCTAAGCCAAATGCACTCCCACCAGCTAAGCAAATACCATGCACTTGCTGAATTTCATTGATGGGATCAAGAGCATCCGTTTCACGAGTACCTGGTGCAGAGCCTCGAACATCGACGCCACAAACTGCGCCATCTTCTACTAGAATGACGGTGCATCCCGTTATACCGTCTTTATTTTCTGCATGACCTACCTTCACGCCAGGTACGTCTGTTATATTGCCAAACATTTAAACACCTCCTCTTTGAATAATAAATTGAATATTCAGATTTTTATTCATGTAAAAAACAGGCTACTTGCTGCTGCGCATTTATTTGTTGCAGTGTAGGTCGCTCCAGTCGACATTTCTCCATAACATACGGACAGCGAGTATGAAATACACAGCCAATCGGTGGATTCATAGGGCTTGGTAGCTCCCCTTGTAAAGGCACTAATTGCTTTGGCTCATCAAAATTCACAGTTGGAATCGCCGATAGTAACGCCTTTGTATATGGATGGAGTGGGTTGGCATACAACTCTCTTTTCGCACCTATTTCTACTACTCTCCCTAAATACAGCACTGCAACCCGATCACTAATATGTTTCACAACACTTAAATCATGTGAAATAAATAAATACGTTAAATGAAATTCATCTTGTAAATCCATCATTAAATTTAATACTTGCGATTGTATTGAAACATCTAATGCAGAAACAGGTTCATCTGCAATAATAAATTCTGGATTGATGGCAAGTGCGCGAGCAATACCGATTCGTTGACGTTGCCCACCTGAGAATTCATGGGGAAATTTATGCATAGCATCTTCAGGTAAACCGACCTTTTGTAAAAGCTCACTAACTCGTTTCTTGCGTTGCTCTTTAGACAACGTTAATTGTAATGCCATCGGTTCTTCTATAATGGCGCCGATACGCATCCGTGGATTTAATGATGCGAATGGATCTTGAAAAATCATTTGCATTTGGTTGCGATATTTTTGTAAATGACGTCCCTTCAAGTGGTGAATAGGTTGACCTTTATATAAAATTTCCCCATCTGTCGGTTCAACAAGCTTTAAAATTGTGCGTCCGAACGTGGACTTACCTGACCCTGACTCTCCTACAATCCCAAGTGTCTCACCACGGAAGATTTCAATTGAAATATCATCAACAGCCTTGACGACTTTTTTCTCTTCCTTCATAGACTTGCGTTTCACCGAAAAATAGGCTTTTAAATGATGAATTTCAAGTAAAACTTCTCTCTCCGTCATGTGCAAGTACTCCTTCCTCCGTGAATAAATGACACCTTACGCTATGATTATGTTGGATAAGTCTAGTTTCTGGCGTTACTTGACGACAATGCTCCATCACAAATGGACATCGTGGTGCGAAACGACAGCCATTCGGCAGTGCATAGGCTGGTGGCACAGTACCAGGGATAGAAGGTAATCTAGTCATCTCTGTTTCAAGACTAGGCATCGTTTTTAATAAGGCAGCTGTGTAAGGATGTTTGGGCTGAAGAAAAATTTCTCGGACAGGCGCTTCTTCCACAATTTGCCCTGCATACATAACCATCACACGATCTGCTGTTTCCGCAACTACACTCATATCGTGTGTAATAAACAAAATGGCTGAGTGCTGTTCTTTTTTCATTTTCATCATTAACTTTAAGATTTGCGCTTGCACAGTTACATCTAATGCCGTTGTAGGCTCATCAGCGATTAAGAGCTGTGGATTATTGGACATCGCGATGGCAATCATAACACGCTGGCGCATCCCACCTGATAACTGATGGGGATATTCTGTGATAATTTTTTCTGCATTGGCAATGCCCACTTCTTGTAATAGTTGAAGTGACATTTCTCTTGCTTGTTTTTTAGAGACTTTTTGATGTCTTTGAATCGCTTCTATCATTTGATTGCCAATTGTAAAAACGGGATCAAGGGATGTCATCGGCTCTTGAAAAATCATACTCACTTCATTGCCCCGTATCCTGCTCATCTCTTTATTTTTATAATGTAAAAGATTTTTTCCATTTAAAAGAATGTCACCTTTCGTAATTTCACCAGGTGGCATCGGAAGCAAACGCATTATCGACAACGAAGTTATACTCTTGCCACTGCCCGACTCTCCAACAAGTGCAACGGTTTCACCTTTATGAATCACAAAGCTTACATCATCAACTACTTTTGCCTTTTTGCCATTTTTCAAATGAAATTGAACATTTAAATGTTGAACCTCCAACAACACCTGCTTGTCTTTTGCTTGTTCCATATCCTACCCTCCTACTCACTATCGTGATTGGGTGTTGAATAACGTATCGCAATATTTTTCATTTGTGTATAATTTCTTAATGCAACAAAGCCCTTTTCACGTCCGATGCCACTCTTTTTATAACCTCCAAATGGCATTTGAATTCCGCCTGCTGCGCCATAATTATTGACAAACACTTGTCCAGCCTTCACCCGACTTGCCACATAATGTGCTGTGCCTAAATCTTTTGACCAAACACCTGCCACTAATCCGTAGTCTGTCCCGTTTGCTAATGCAATCGCTTCATCTATTGATGTAAACGTCAATATTGTTAACACTGGTCCGAAAATCTCCTCCTGCGCTAATGTAGCATTTGCATCTACACCGTCGAGAATCGTCGGTTGAATATAATAGCCTTTTTCATAGCCTTTAATCGTAATGGTTTCTCCACCAGAGATAACATAACCATTTTCTTTCGCCTGCTTCAGCAGTGTGGAGATCTTCAAATATTGCTGATGATTTAACAGTGGCCCCATATCAACATCCGCTTCCCCTGGACCAATCTTTAAAGTTTGAAATTTCTTCACTAGCTTTGCAACGAACATCTCTTTTACGTCTTTTTCAATAAGCAACCGTGCTCCTGCCGAACAGGTTTGCCCAGCATTTTGAATAATGGCACGCATTACCCCTTCTAAAGCCTGTTCCATCGGCGCATCTTTAAATACAATATTCGGCGATTTGCCACCCAATTCTAATGTAACAGGTACAATGTTTTGAGCCGCTGCTTTCATCACTTCAATGCCTGTAGGGACCGAGCCTGTAAATGTAATATGATTAATATCAGCATGTGTCGTTAAAAATGGTCCTACATCACGACCTAAACCTGTAATATGCTGAAAAATTCCTCTCGGCAATTTATCAGCAAACCATTTCGTCATAGCATGCGTCGTCAGTGGGGTATCCTCTGCACTTTTAACGATGACAGCATTCCCTGTTGCGATAGCAGCGGCAACGCTTCTTGCAGTAATTTGTAACGGATAGTTCCATGGCACAATATGGACAGTAACCCCAACTGGTTCTAAAACGACCGCATTTAAAATACCATCTTCGATAGGAATGGTGTCACCCATAATTTTGTCTGCCGCACCGCCGTAAAATTCAAAGTAGCGAGCAGCGGCTTCCACATCTGCCCGCGCCTGTGTCAAAGGCTTACCCACATCACGACACTCTAACAAACTCCATTCTTCAGCATGCATGCGAATATATTGTGCTAATTGGATAAGTAGCTGACCACGCTCATAAGCTTTGACTTTTCGCCACTCTTCACTTTCATATGCATGACGAGCCGCTCGAACCGCCTCGTCTACCTGTGCCTTACTAGCATTCTTTATTTGCGCGAGCACTTCACCAGTAGATGGATTGACAACATTTATTAACTCCTGACCATCGCCTTGTACCCACTTACCATTTATTAGCATCGGAATAATTTGCATCGTACCCCTCCTATAAGCCACGGCCACCGTCAACATGTAATGTTGTGCCTGTCACCATTGTTGATGTATCTGATAGTAAATAATTTACTGCACCTGCTATATCAGTTGGATTGACTAAACGGCCAAGTGGCACTGATTGGATAAAGACATCTTGCTTTGTTTGCTCTGCATCTGCACCTTCTGCTGTAAACTGTGCTAACATCTGTGTATTCGCTGGTCCTGGATGAATTGTATTAACACGAATTTGATGTGATGCAAGCTCAATCGCCAGCCCACGCGTAAAGCTTTCCGCCGCTCCTTTTGAAGCAATATAAACCTGCAAGCCAGGACGGGGACGCACTGCCGAAATGGATGCAATCGTCACAATCGAGCCTTTTTTTCGCTCCTTCATATAAGGAACAACGGCCTTCGTTGTTATAAATAAACTTTTCACATTTACGTCCATAAGTCGATTCCACTCATCCATTGTTACTTGCTCAATTGGCGTCGCAGCCTGAGCAATACCTAGTGCATTGACGAGCCCATCAATTCGTCCATATTTGGCGTAAACTTCGTGGAAAATCGTCTGAATGCTTTCTTCTTGCAAAACATTGACCTCGAATTTTTGTAAAGATTCATGCGCTAGATCAGCAAGTGAGGCAACTGATAGATCAATACCGATTACAATATTTCCTTGCTCAAGCTGATCTTGAATAATCGCTTTCCCCATACCTCCCCCAGCACCTGTCACAATAATAACTCGCTGCGCAACTGCCATCTTACACACCCCTAGCTGTTTGATTTATGTTAACAAGCGCCTGACAAATTGCATCCCCCATTTGTGAGGTAGATGCCCGTCCTCCAATATCCGCTGTTTTCACGATACCTTCTTTTAACACCGCTTCAATCGCTGAAACAACACGTTTCTCTGCGTCTGATCTCCCAATATGCCCAAGCAATAATGCAAGAGACCAAATTTGTGCAATCGGATTGGCAATCCCTTTCCCCGCAATATTAGGAGCGGAACCATGCACTGGCTCGAACATCGATGGAAACTCCTTTTCAGGATTCAAATTTGCCGAAGGAGATAATCCAAGCCCACCAACAATCGCGGAGCCCAAATCCGATAATATGTCCCCAAATAAATTGGATGCCACTACAACTTCAAAATCTTGAGGACGCTCTACAAAATAAGCCACTAATGCATCAATATAAATAGATTCTAGCTTTAGTGACGGCGAAGTTTGCGTAACAATATGTTTTGTATGCTCATCCCAAAATTTCATGGAATGAATAATGGCATTTGATTTCGTTGCACTCGTAATTTTCGACTTGCCATATTTACTGGCATAATCACATGCTGCTTGTACGATTTTTTCAACACCGAGCCGTGTCATAATCGTATTTTGAATCGCCATTTCTTGTGGCTGGTTATGATACATATGGCCCCCGCTATTGGAATATTCACCTTCTGTATTTTCACGAAAAATAACCATATCAATGTCCTTACCATTTGCAAGAGGTGACACAATTCCTTGCAGTGATTTGACTGGTCTGAAATTCACATATTGCTGGAATTGCTTACGTATTGGCATAATAAATTCCCACACTGTCACATCATCTGGTACACGTGCATCACCAATGGCACCGAATAATATCGCATCATAGTTCTTTAATGTTGTAAGTGCATCTTTTGGCATCATTGAACCGTGTTGGACGTAATAATCAGAGCTCCACGGAAAAATGGTTGTTTCAATTTGTAAAGTTGGGTCATCCACCTTTAGTTGTTCGAGCACTTTTAACGCTTCCACCATGACTTCCTTGCCTATACCATCTCCTGGAATAACTGCGATTTTGACCATTACGCTTCACCTGCTAAAAACTTTAATGCCGCTAAACGGTAAATGGCCGTCGTTTCTGCGAGTTCTTCAATATCGACATACTCATCAATTTGATGTGGAATTTCACGATCACCTGCTCCTACTGTTACGATTGGTACACCATGCACATGAAGGAAAGTACCATCAGTTGCACCTGGGACACCGTTATAAATCGGCTCTTTTTGCGTCACTTCTGCCACTGCCTCGTAAATAGCTTGTACAACTGGCTCTTCTTTCGCAGTAGCGGTTGCTGGGCGATTATCAAGTACAGTAAGCTCCACTTTAAAGTCTGGATCATCTGCTTGTAGTCGTTGAATAATGGCATCAATTTTACTTAGTAATTCATCATGCTTCTGTGCTGGTACGGTGCGAATATCAAGTGTCGTCATACAATGATCTGGAATAACATTAATTTGCGCATCCCCTTTCACAGGAGCGCGTAAAATCGTTGGCGTAATCGATGGCCAGTTGAGCATTGGGTCTTTCCCTAATCGTGCTTGCTCTTCTTTTTCTAACTTTTCAAGCTCCACAATCAAGCGTGCCATCCGCCAATTCGGATTAATGCCGCTCCATGAAATCGCACCATGCGCCATTTTGCCGAAAATATCGACCTGTAATCGAATAGCACCACGCTGTGCAATGCATACATTGTTTTCCTGCGGCTCACAAATAATCGCTCCATCTACGCCATCTGCCCAGCCATTGAGGATAAAATGTTTAATGCCAAGCATAAGCCCCTCTTCATCACACGGGATACATAAAATAATTTTGCCTGTAAATTCCTCATCGTCTAGTAACAATGACTGACAAGCAGTAATCATACATGCGAGATTCCCTTTTGTATCATTTGTCCCTCGACCATACATACGCCCATCAATGATTTCAGCTCCGAACGGATCATAAGTCCATGCCTCACGATTGCCTTCGGTTACGACATCTGTATGCCCTTCAAATAGTAAGGTTTTTCCTGGCTTCCCCGAATCAATAATGCCAATAACATTCGGTCTGCCAGGTACAACTTCCTCCACAAATGTTTCAATACCGATATCACTTAAATATTGTGCGACGTAATTGGCTACTTCCTGTTCATTGCCATGAGGATCATTTTCGCGATAGACACTTTCGATACGAACGAGCTTTTGTGTTAAGGCAATAACGGTTTCCCGATCCCGTTGATACGTTTCCGATGTCTTTATAGTTGGTTCAAGCATGTATGAAGCCTCCTTTATATTAGAAAATATTTACAATCCATATTTTCATATTGTATATTTACTAATATATTTGCCAAAATGATAATCATTCATAGAATTACAGGATCTTTTTTTGATATGATTTCCCCAATAGAAAACACTCGCTCAAAACGCTATAAAAGCTACGTTTTGAGCGAGTGCACGTATGTTAATCCCCTGCTAGTAATTGGTACTCATACTTAGTAAAATCCATAAGATGCTTAATTTTCTTTTGAAAATATGGAGCAATATCTTCGGTAATTAAGAAAGCACCCGTGACTGGATGAATAGAAGATAGTTGAAAAATAGTTCGCAACTCCTCTAAAGAAATACCTCTTAATGTTTCCCTACCTTGAATTAATTTACGCTCATCCCTTAAAAGATTCCACGTCACTTCCCGTATAACATTGTTTTCGGAAATATAATAAGGAGACCTCATTTGTTCTACAAAAAGACACTGCTCGTTCGCAAATTGAAGCGCTTCCTGTTGTATATCATTTGCCCCAATAAACATATAATAGTCATAACCGAACTGTACGAAAAAATCCTCAGCAATCAGTTGACAATAAATATACTCTCTCAGCGCCATTTTACAGACAATAGGAATTTGATCAATGGTTACTAGCATATCTTCTGCCAATGGAATTTTATCAAACGATGGGGCATACAATGGAGAAGTTTTATCCACGTTACACAAACCATATGTCTCAAGATGAATTAGTCGTACGCTCTCAATTCGATAAACCTCAAGAAATTTCATCACCGTATCCACATATGCTCTCTCGACCTGTAAATAGTCGTCTAACGTTAATATTTCACCATGAAAAGATTTCCCGATTTCTGAAGCACTTGTCCACTCATCTCTCAAGTAATGTCCTTCTGCATTTCGATAAGCAGGATTGTATTTTGTAATCCGCCATTGATAGTCAATTTCTTTATGCACGAATATATACACCTCCATTTTTAAAATATTAATTAAATATTATCAAAAACTACTCACGAATTCTTTTCAGAACTGCATCATAAGTACCTGATCTTCGAGTTGGACTAGGCAAGTCTTCAATCTTATTAGCACCTTTCCAAACGCCACCACCATGGCTAGTGCGATCACGCGCTATATACCTAGGTCCTTTCACAGCATCTCTAGCTGCTCTCTCAAACACTGCTACCCCATGAGATAAACGACCTGTATCCCTGTAACCTAGTTCAGTTGCAACTTGTCTTGCTAATCCATCTGTGGGTAATTTTGTTCTTGCTGCGTTACTTGCTAATGCTTGTGTAACTCTAGCTGCCCCATGCTTTGCAATAGCTCTAGCAATAGAATACCTAGCGACAGTAGCCAACACAACTACAAGTGGAGCGACAGAAGCTTGAACTTTTTCAGAGTTAATATAGATTTCTTCTCCTGTTTCTTTATCTATGAAAAAAGCTCTAAAGTCTTCCCCTTCAATTGTAAGAAAATAAACGTCATATTGATTTTCAACTATATTATTTGTTTTATCATCTAATAAATTTTGAAGCACAATCTCGTTAGTATCTAAATCGATAATTAACTCACTTTTTGCAAATAATTCTTCATTTTCTAAAGTTGCTGTTATCACAGCTTCATTCATATAAACTTTTTCATTAATCGTAATATCATCGTTAACTTTATGTGTAGACTGCTCTAAAGGTTCATTATTTGTTTGGGCATAAGAAGGCAAAGTATATGAAATAAACAACATAAACACTACACTATAAATAAGTGATTTTTTCATAAGTTATCTCTCCTAATTATTGAATTTGTAATAAACCCTCCCCAAAAATATCCTTATTGTGCAAGTCTTTAGTTGTAATTTCAATATTTGTGTCTGCTAAGCCAAGTGACATGATACCCGTTGCATAGGCAGTTGCAAATGAGGTTCCACTTTCTATAATTCTTTCACCCATATGATTAATAACAGGAACATTCACTCCTGGTGTAACATAGTCAATCTTTCCTTTTGCGGCTAGTTTATATCTATTTAAGTCTTTATCAATTGCAGATATTGAATATACACCATCATATTTTGCAGGAAAATCAGTAGATAAACCTAGTGTATTACCTGCTGATGCTACAATAATGATATTTTTAGATAAAGCTAAATTAATTACTTTTCTTAATCTCGGATCATCCTTTGAAAAACCAAAACTTAAGTTGATAATATCTACATTTTTTTCTATAGACCAATTTATTCCTTTTACAATATGCTCAATTTTCCCTGTTCCTTTGTTATTCAACACTTGAACATCATATAATTCCACATTGGGATTAACCCCTATAATTGTATGCGGATTAGGATTGGATGCAATGATACTTGCAATCATTGTTCCATGTCCAAATTCATCTTTGGTAAAAATAGCATCATCAATAGCGTTATATGACTTTGTTACTTTTCCTTTTAATATATCGAGCTGACTATTTATACCACTATCGAGTATTGCTATTTTCACATTTGGCCTTTTTGTATTCTCTACGTAAGAACCATTGTAAATCAAACAGATAGCCCAGTTTTGTTTACAGTCTTCCTTAGAAAACGCATTGTGTGGATTATCATAGCCACAAATCAGACACAGCAATAAAACGATCATAACAGCTGAACAAAAATACAACTTTTTATGTAAAACAACATAACCACTCCTTTCAACGTTTGTAATAATATATATAATTTAGAATTTTCGGATTTTCAAGAAACTATTGGTTGCAAAATAGTGTAAACTATTAGTTGCATATATATTTTCCAAGGAAATGAGGGAATTATATGAAAACAGAATTAAAGGATCGCTTAAGAGAATTGAGGAAAGCAAGAGGTTATTCTCAGCAGGATATAGCGCGTGAATTAAATATATCTAGACAAGCTATTTCAAAATGGGAGAATGGGAAGAGTTACCCTGATTTGGATAATTTAATATTGCTAAGTACGTTCTATGATGTGCCTCTAGATAACTTTTTTTGTAGCGAAATTAGAAAAAACCAAGAAAAAAGAAAAAAAAATTATATTTTATTTATTGGTATTTTAGCAGGTTATTTTATGTCACCTTTTGGTGTAATTATCTTACTCTTCATCTTTTTTTATACAAAAAAAGCAGACAATTATCTTTATCGTCTGCTAATTTATATATTTTTATTAATTGCATTAATTAGGAATTTAAATGATTTATATGATTTATGGATATTTAATTCACCACAAAATCGTATTTATGAAATTGAGAAAATCATTGAAAAATAATTTATTCAATAATTAACTGCTTCCCTGAAACTTTAACATTTACGGTCGTTTCAAAGCTTAATAAACCTATTTTTCTTTCAAATACACACGTCGCTTGAGTTTTTGTATGTGTAAATGAATTTCTTTTAATACTTCCTTTATAAAGTTCTATTGATAATCGATTTACATTAGTAATATTGAAACTATTATCAATTCTTACATAGTAGGTTACTTTCCATTGCCCCGGTAGAGAGGTTATTATTTTATATGTTCCTTCCCCATTTAAATTAATCAAAGAACCCAATGGTATTTCACTATTAGTGTCAAAATTTTTAACAATACTTATAGCAGATTCTCTTTCCTGATTTTCTAGTTGCCATGAAACATTACTATCTTTTGATTCATTAATAGAAATGAAATCACTTTTAAGTACTATAGGCATAACGATAAAGCAAAATAAAAATAAAATCACTTTTTTCATCATTACAACACACCCTTTTAATTAAAAATCAACTAAACTAGGATTATTATAATTTATGAAAATACGAAATTTATTTCAGTAATGTAAGAACAGAAAATACCCAAACTATTCAATGGCCATTATGGAAATATGAACTTTCGCAACATTATGCTACAGGTGGAGGATTTTTTCAAGGGTGTCAATTCACTTGTTTTTTCCACTCGAGTCGTCACCGTCAGCTCCACCTATATGTTCTGATGTCTCAATAGTTGCATTAAACTCTAACTTAGCAAAATAAGTGTTTGGCAACTGCCACCTACACCCTATTTACTTCTATTATCTAAAATATCCTGAATCGTATAGTCTGCTAGCACAGATTGAAACGTTTTTTCCGCTTTCGCAATAATCATGGAAATAAAACGTTCCGAACCAGTAGATGGCACTGACCAATAAGGTGTTTCATTGTCATTGCCGAGCACGCTATAAATATCTTGCATCGTAATTTGCGCTGGTGCTTTATTAAGGCAATAGCCACCATAGCGTCCACTATGCGCCTGTACATAATCTTGTTCTGCAAGCTTCGCAAGAATTTTTCTGACGAAGGTCGCATCCTCCCCTAGCGTTTCCGCAATAACATTACTTTTTAGTAGTTCATTCGATTCCGCCATTAGGACGATTGCTCGCAATGCCACATGGAACCATTTTGGCCCAAGGTCACCCGATTGGATAAGTAGTTGCATTGTCACTCCTCCAATTTTCAAAATACTCTATTTTTTCATTTGACATCTCTTACCCATTGTACTATATTTTAATTGTGATATTTTAATCACAATTAAAATGATAGCGTTTTCAAAAATAAGGAGGGCATGCAATTGGAAAATCGAGTACATCCTGAGTTAACAACATTCTTATCAGCTATGCAGGAACTAAATTTAACAAGAGAGAATATTGCTGAATCACGTAGTGTCATGAATGAAGCGCTTGGCAGCGAAGAAGTAAAAATGGAAAATGTTACAACGACAGAACGCTATATTAGTAGTCCTAACGGGGCACCAGATGTGCGTATTCGAATTTACGAACCGACTGAAAAATATGGCACGTTGCCTGCTATTTTGTATATCCACGGCGGCGGTTTTATCATTGGGTCTATCGAAATGTTTGATGCAAGTTGTCAGATGCTTGTTTCACAATTAGATTGTGTGGTCGTTTCAGTTGGCTATCGCTTAGCACCCGAACATCCTTATCCTGCTGGTGTAGAAGATTGCTATACTGCACTTGAATGGGTAGCGGCAAATGCTGATGAATTAGGTATTGATTTAACACGTCTTGCTGTCCATGGCGCAAGTGCTGGAGGCGGATTAACTGCTGCTGTTTCACTCTTGGCTCGGGATCGAAAAGGACCTAAAATTGCTTTCCAAATGCCACTCTATCCAATGATTGATAATCGTTGTATTTTACCTTCAAATGACGAAATTACAGATGCTAGAGTATGGAATGGTCCACAAAATCATCAAGCATGGGAAATGTATTTAGGGCCAAATTACGCTGTTGATGCGCCTATTTATGCGGCTCCTCTTCATGCAGAGGATTATAGCAATCTTCCTCCTACGTATACATTTATAGGAGATTTAGATCCATTCCGTGATGAAACAATCGAATATATTGCGAGACTAACAAAGGCGGGTGTACCGACAGAATTCCATCTATATCCAGGGTGCTTCCATGGCTTTGAGCACATGGTCCCTCAAGCAGAAATTAGTCAACGCGCAATTGAAAATTATATGTATGCCTTTAAAAGAGCTTTTGAAAAAGCGGTTTCACCTACTACTTAACTAATCAGCGATTCTGAGGAATTTATCGGCGATTTCCAAGGCTCTATCGGCGATTACTGATGTTTTATCGGCGATTCGAATGGCTCTATCGGCGTTTCCTGATGTTTTATCGGCGATTCGAATGGCTCTATCGGCGATTTCAAAATCAACCAATCCAACATTTCTGCCGTTGCTGTCCGTTGCGGGCGGGGCATTCCTCGGGCACACCGTTAGCCGCACGAGTAGCCGACTTTGCTACCATCAACTATAAAAGAATCACGTTCCTTTCTATATCAAGACAACTAAAAGAGCATCTAAGTTTAGATGCTCTTGCGAATATTTTTTATGCTATTATTGCTGACGTGATTCCGTCATTTGCTTCCATACAGAGCCTTTTGCCTCTTCACCTTGTTCGATTCGAGCAATGGCCATTTTCACTTGAAGCTTCACTTCAAACTCTTTATCTTCTTCAGCTGCCTTTAACGCTGGTAATGATTGCTCTGTTCCTACTTCATACAAATACATCGCTGCGCGCCAACGAACAAGCTTATTTTTATCTTGCAATGCTTGTTGCATTGCCTCTTCAAATTCTACCAAGCCTAGGTCACTCATACAGTCTCCCGCAGTACGGCGCACGGCTGCACTTTTATCGTGTAATGCTTTTTCCAAATACGGTACAACTGCTACATCTTCTATCATGCCTAAGTAAACTGTTGCTAGGCGACGAATAGACATTTGTTCATCTTGCAGCGCTAAATCTAATAGTGGTAAGTCATCTAGCTCTGGGTCTGCCATTTGGTCAAGTAATTGGAACCGCTTTTCCCATTCTGGCTGTTGGAACTGCTCGACCGTTATTTTTAATTTAGCAGGCTTTTGGTATACCTTCTCTGTATCATTAATCGTTGCAACAATGTCAGCTAGACGTTGTGCTGAAAAGGTTACATCAATTTCCTGTTTGACCGCTTCAGCAATTTCCTCAAGCTCGCCATAACGAACACCGTAGTCAATCCATTTACGTTGGAAAATATAGTTTTCATCGACATCTGATTCAATAATTTTATTGAAAGCATCGACAAAACGGTCACCACAGCTCACACGGTATTCTCGTTGGTTATCAAACACCTTTACTTGCAATGGCACCTGCTTGTAAAACTGTACATGGACATATACTTCGCCATAAAATTCATTGGCAATTTGTATATCGCTAGCTTCAGTAACATCCTCGCCTAATACTTGTCGAATGCTTGATAAAATACTTTCCCATGCGTATTTTGCATTTCGTTCAACTGCAAAGAAATCAGCTACATGATAAACACCTTTAACCCCCTCAATGGCTAAAATAGCTGCCGCTTCACCAGTAGCTTCGTCTTTATTATCCTTTGTAAAGTTAAAGCTTTTGCCAAACGGTAACTCCGTATCGACAATAATTTTCATAGAATTAGGACTTGGTGTCGGCTCAATTGTAAGTATTTTCATATTATACGCTCCTTATCCGTTTACGATTTCATCTAAGTACGACCATCTTTCTATTAGATGCTCATAATGTGCATTGAGCTCATCTAGTTTAGCCGTTAACTCCTGTAATTTAGTAAAGTCAGCGCCAGCGCTTGCAATACCTTCTTCGGTTTCCATAATTGCAGTCTCTGTTTTTTCTATATCATCTGCAATGGTTTCCCATTCTTTTTGTTCTTTAAATGATAGTTTTTTCTTATCTGATTTCGGCTTCTCGACCTTCTGCTTGTCTGCTTTCGGTGCCTCCACCTTCACTGACGTTTGCTGCTCTCGCTTCTGTAAATAATCACTATAAATATCAAGTGACTCATCTACATGTCCTTGACCGTCTAAAACCCAAAGTTTTTTGGCAATACGATCGAGGAAGAAGCGATCGTGGGAAATTGTTATAACGACACCTGGGAAATGTTCGATAAAGTCCTCTAATACCCCAAGTGTTTCAATATCTAAGTCATTTGTTGGCTCATCCAGTAATAGCACATTTGGTTGCTCCATTAATAGTTTTAATAAGTGCAGACGCTTACGTTCCCCACCAGATAACTTACCAATTGGTGTACCATGTGCATGTAATGGGAATAAAAAACGTTCCAGCATTTGCGCAGCGGAATAACGTACACCTTCTGCATCAGTAATATCATTTGACGCTTCGCGAATATATTCTATCATGCGCTCATTTTCATTCATCTTCGGTAACGTTTGTTTAAAATGTGCCAGTTTTACAGTGGAACCGACATGAATCTCTCCTTTGTCTGGCCACAGTTCACCAGCAAGCATGTTGAGTAAAGTCGATTTTCCAACACCGTTGGCACCAATTATACCGATGCGATCACCTTGTTGCAGTAAAAACGTAAATTGTTCCACTATTTTTTGCGAACCGAAAGCCTTCGATATATTTTCTGCCTCTAATACTTTGCGTCCAAGTCGCGTTGTTGCTAAGCCCAATTCAAGAGAAACATCATCTGACTTGCGTTCTAAGTTATCTTCAAGTTGCTCGAAGCGCTGAATGCGAGCCTTTTGCTTTGTAGAACGTGCCTTCGCACCACGACGAATCCATTTTAACTCTGAACGATAACGATTGCGGTCCTTTTGAGCTGAAGCTGCAGCCATCTCCTCACGAATTGCACGCGCCTCTAAAAAGTCTCCATAGTTCCCTGTATGGCGATATAACGTTTGGTCTGCTATTTCATAAATATGCGTCGACAATTCATCTAAGAAATAACGATCATGGGTAATGAAAATTACAGCACCTTTTAAGCGCATTACCATTTCCTGTAGCCATTCTGTTGACTGTACATCTAGATGGTTGGTCGGCTCATCCAATAAATAAAGGTCTGCTGGTTCAATTAACACTTTCGCTAGAGCGACACGTTTTTGTTGACCGCCTGAAAGGGTTAACACTTCCTTATCGAACATTTCAATGCCTAGCTTTGTTAGGGCCGTTTTTGCAAGTGCATTGACGTCCCAAGCTTGCTCCTCGTCCATACGCTGCTGTAAGCTAAACAATGTTTTTTGTAAGCTTTCGGATGTAGGATTTAATGCGAGTGCCGCAACCGTCTCTTCGTATTGGCGATTGAGTTGTAAAACAGGAGAATCACCCGCAAACACTGCCTGTAGTACCGTTTCGCCACTATTAAATGTAGGCTCTTGGGGTAAATAAGCAATACGATACTTATTAGGACGATCAATATCTATTGTATCCGCCTCGATTTGACCAGCTAAAATAGATAACAACGTCGACTTACCTGTCCCATTAATACCGATCAGACCTGCACGTTCCCCTTCATAGATAGTAAACTCGATATTTTGAAAGAGCGTTTTATCGCCCACTGTCTTCGTTAAATTTTGTACGATTAAATGACTCATTATGCTTTTCCATCTCTTTCATTTTGTAATTGCTCTAAAAAGCATACCATAAATTGATGGCGTTCCTTAGCCATTTGCTTACCTTTGTCGGTCGTCATTAATTCTTTTAATAATAAAAGCTTCTCGTAAAAATGAGTGACAGACGACGTATTTTTACTACGATAATCTTCCTCAGACATCGTTGTTCTTGCTTCCTCTGTGTCATCATATAATTTCCGACCTTTAGCACCACCATAAGCAAATGTCCTCGCTATTCCAATCGCTCCTATTGCGTCTAAACGATCCGCGTCACGTACAATTTTCGCTTCAATAGAAGTAGCCTCCAGCTCATTACCACCATTAAATGACACTTGTGCGATGCAATCACGAATATGTTGTTTTTTTGCTTCACTTATATTCAAATCGTTAATCAACTGGTCTTCTTGCTCTTTACTATCTGTATACTTTTTATCACTGACATCATGCAAAAGCACCGCCATTTTTACAACTTCTGCATCTGCATTAGGCTCTGTATGTAAAATCGCTAACGCATTTTGATAAACACGTTCTATATGTTGAAAGTCATGACTTGCATCAAATTGCTCATATATGCTACGTACTTTGTTCTTTAACTCATTCATATTAATACTCAGTCCTTTCTCTTTGCCTATTATACTGTATTGCTTTGTGAAGTGTAACGATGTCGCCTTCTATATTGGAAAACAAATAAAAAAATACATATCAATTGACTAATTATTCAGAATATTGTAGGATAAAAATACAGAACAAACTTTATTGTTCTGTAAGCTCACAATTTGCGTAGTGTACAAAAACTATGTGTTTTACAATTTTAAACAACTTCAGCGGGCATACAATTGAATACTGTTTTGCAATGAAATGCGTATAGTGTAACCGATCATCTTCAATTAAAAGTGAACACTTTCCCTAAATTTTCAAGTTTGTTAACCCGCATAGTAGCTGTACAATACAAAAATGTGAACAACCAGTTAGCTTTGTTTTCGCGACCACGAAGGCTTTTACCAAATGTAGCAAGTTATTATGGATTTTTCATTAAACGATGTTACCTTCTTTTACAATGTTGAACGTAACTTCTCCCTTAATGATTAATGTATAGCCAACAATGCAATCATTTTGCGAAAGGCCGCTTTATTGGAGTCGTGTTAACAATATTCGATAATTCATTGAAATAACGAAAGTTCATTTAAGCCATGAGTAAGAATACGTTATGAAGGAAGTAGGAAAGAAATTGATCGTATGTAATACCCTCCCGCTGAAGGAACAATAAAAGCTGCCCATCTTGAAGAGATGTAGGCAGCTTTTATTAATTAGATTGCTTTCTTGCTAATTTATTTTTATAAATCCTTACCAATCACCGCATCAATTTCCTGTAACAGCTCAGCATTTTTCATCGTTGAGCTTAAATTTAACTGGCTTTGATCAACTTGGATAACTGCTATATGCATGCCTTCTTTAATGCTTGCACTTGGTACAGGTACCATCCCTTCAATATCAAATGTCATGATTAAATCTGGAAATCTCGATTGGATGGTCCCTGCCTTTGATAATGTCATATATTCATTCCAAAAAGTTAACTCAACATCCTCAACAGTTAAGCTACCGACATCAAAGCCATTTTCCCTTATCAGAGTAAAATCCTTTACTGTTCCAGATACGATATGCTCGCCATTTAACAGATGAATAATATTATCTAATTTTTCATCCATTGTTCGCCCAATTAGGAAGCTATACCCGAGCTCAATCGCGACAGATATTGCATTTGGTGCACCATGTTCTGTTAAATAGCCTATTGTTATTGGATTACGTGTCACCGCTACCATTCCTCCAGCTAGAATAGAAGCATGACGAACTGTCTTTGCGGTGTTTTGTAAATTACCTTCAGCTAAGCCTTGAATAGCGAAATCATTTTTTCCACCTGCATAAAATTGAACAGATTGATAATCTTGTTGTTCATGTAGATTTAGGGAACCCATTATAGCAGTAGGGTGAGCCCGTCCATTACAAGGGGCATCAATGACTGGTACGTTCAGTAATGCCGATTGTAACCAACCATTGATTGTCGTTATGGCACCATTTTCATTCGTAATAATTCCTTTTAATCGATGACCCATATACGCATTCATCTGTTGATAGCTCCAGCAAAGCTGTTCATTAGATACATATTGTTCTTCTGCTGAAGGTGCACCAACCATTGCAACGCAGGCTACTAAATCTTCATGGTTTAATGCCGTTATATCGATAAGTTGAGGGTTTCCTGAAGCGAAAATCTCCTCCAATAACTTTAAACCTTCCGCAAGGAGGCCGCCACCACCGCCTCCAAGTATTGCACCTCCATAAACAGCAGCTAAACCATCCTTATACGTTAACACCCTTCCCATGCGCACTTACCCCTTTCTATTTTCCTATTTTCAGAATAGAAGAGAAGAAGCTATATAAAGCGTCTCCAGCAATAACACCTGCTGCAAATACAGTCATTTCAGATTCTTTCTTACCTTTTGTCATATAGGTGAAAATCACACGAAGGATAATACCTACTAATACTGCCCAACCAGCTATCGGATTGATTAGTAATAAACCAGTCGCAAACAGAATACCCATTTGTCTCTTTGAACCGCCAATTAATTGAATCAATGCCCCAGGAATCGACCAGATTAATAGCTGTTTTGCTACATCTCCAGTCACTCCAGATTGGATAGTGGCTGCATAGACATGGTTAACTGGTGCTACTAAACCTTGTGCAAAATACGATTGATATGAAAGTAAAACTACGACTGCAGAAATTGAAAATGCTAGCATCCCAGCAATCATTTGCTGTTTACGCCCTTCTTTTTCTAATACAGGATCACTGCCATTTCCACGTAAAATAAAACCTGTTTTCAAGTCATAGCCCATATCTGCAAATGCTACCCCTGTTGCCGCACTAAAGCCAGCTAACAAAGCAAGAGCAGGTGCTGGGAAACCAATTAATATTCCGACAATTAGTGTGATAAACGCTACTGCAAATGCAGGGAACCAGCCTGCATGCATTGCAGCAATCCCAACGATAAGTTCATGAACAAATGCTGCAATTGTTGCGAAAATGATAAAGCCGATTAGCATGCCAAAAGACATATGTGAAATCATACCGCCTATTAAAGCAATTAATAATGCAATCGCTAAATAGGCAACAAAACCTACACCAAAACCTTGTCGAATTTCTTTTTGGTCTTTTGAATAGATTAATTCTTCTGACTCTTTAGTCGATCTTTTACTTAGCAAAGTAAAAGCAACCTGGAAAAGGGCTACAATACCCGCTCCAATCATAATGCCATGTGGAATGTAATATTCATTCAAATCGACATTAAATAATTGAACCGAATAACCTCTTAGTAAAAGACCAATTCCAAACATCGTAAGCGCCCAAATATTTCCGATAAATGCTACCCCGAAAGCTGACATTGGAATTTTAAGAATAGACCCCACTATACCGATTAACACACCGCCAATTAAAACCTTTGCATTTTTACCGCCTTTATCACCAGCTTTAATAGCCTCTGCTGTTGCAATCCCTGGCGGCCAGGTACCTGTTGCGGGGAAAATCTTTGTATCAAAAAATTTATATAATAATAAAGCATCCACAAACATCGCTAATATAACACCAATAAACAATGGCAAAACTAAATTTTCATAACCTAAAACATACGGAATACCAATTGGCAACATTAGACTACTCGCTGCACTAAACGTAGCCGAAGATATTGCTGTCTGTATAATATTTTGTCTATGCACGGATTTAAATGCAATTAGCTTGCCAATCGGAATTCTTCCTAAAATCATCGCAAATATCGCACCAATGATTGATGTATTAGCTGAAATACCTAAAGTCGTAATTAGCTGTATCCCAATAATTGCCCCTACAACAGATGTTAAGACAATCATTAGTAAAGTTACAGGCTCCAAAGCCCGCGGATGTAATACTTTATTATTCATAGTGTCAGGTCCCCTATTGTTGTTATAGTTTAGATATGTGAGATTGAATTTGATGAGCAATTTTCACTAACTGTTCAAGCATGTATTTCTCCCTTTGATTGTCAATGTCATATACTAATCCAGAAATTGTTAGAGATGCCATGATTTCTTTCTTATAATTGAATAATGGTACACTTATACCAAAAGCATGTTCATTGTACTCCCCGACAGTAACACACCACTTATTTTGTCGAATGGTTTGTAACTCCTCTTGTAAACTATCAAGAAGTTTTTTAAGCTCCTCTTCCGACAGCTTTTCATGAAAATAGGCTAACAATTCAAGCTGCCTTTCTTTGTCTAAATAAGCAAACATAACTTTACAAGAAGCACCGACATACAGCGGTGTTTTTGTACCTAAGGACACTGCATATTTTATATTCTTACTACTTTCAGCAATTTTTGTTGTGACACCATACTCGTTATCCATATAAGTTAGAAATACTGATTCATTAATTTCACTTGCAAGACTTTGCATCAATTCATAAATTGTAAAGTGAGGGTCACTTGAGTTAGATAGCTTGTCATGAAATATAAACATTTTATAACCTAATTTATATTTTTTTGTAGCTTCATCCTGTAATAAATACCCTGCTTCAGTAAATGTATTGATGGTTCTTTGCACAACACTTGTATGCAGTTTTGTCATGCGTGAAATTTCACGTACACCTAATGCGCCATCTGTAGTTGCAAAGCATTCTAGTATATCCAATGAATTTTTTAATGTCTTGACAGTCATTTATATATTTCTCCTTTTATGCGTTTTCGTAGCCGTAACGGTTTTCAGCTACCTCTAAAGAAATATATCCATTTATTAGATCTTTTTCAATCGCTTTCGTACTTCGCTCTTGTGGATTGCCATAGCCACCCCCTGTTGCTGTGACAAGCTCAATACGATCACCTTTCTGTAATTCATAATTGGCGAGTACTCCTACGGGTCCCACCTGTGTACCATCTTTTTTATGAATAATTAAATAGTTATACGAGCCTTCCTCACCATCATTTAAGCCAAATGGTGCAAATTTATGTCTACCTAGGTTGACAGAAACCTTTTGCCCATCATGATTAACGGTATAAACTCGGCGTACACCTAGGCCACCTCGATATTGCCCTGCACCAGCACCATCGCAGTTTAAGCTATATTCATCAATCTGAATTCCGTATTTTGTCTCTGCAACTTCTACAGGAAGATTATAAGTTTCCCCATCTCCCATACAATATTGTCCACTTTGCCCATCCTCATCATTTGACGCTCCCCAGCCACCTACTGAAGGCTCAACGATTAGGAAGGATTCATTATTTTCAGGATTTTTGCCTGTTAAGATAAATGTACATACCGACTGTAAATGCCCTGCTGATAATCTTTCTGGTAAATGAGGTGCAAGCGCCTTCCAAATTAAGTCTGCTGCTCCAATACGTGCTTCAAAGTTCATTGAAACTGGATGCGGACGTTTGGCTGAGACAATTGAATTATCATCTGTAAGAATTGTTAAGCGTTTAAAGACACCTTCATTAATCACGTCAATATCTCCAAGTAATGCTAAGAACATTACACGAACACTCGCCATTAAACCAAATTGTGAACAGTTTACTGGCACATTCACAGCAGGATGTGAGCCTCTAAAGTCACAAATAAATTCTTCATCGCTAATCGTTACTTTCACTTGAATTGGATAAGGTCCTCCTTTTAATGGATCGCCTTCAATAAAGTCTTCTGCATAAAATTCACCTTTAGGTAGATGTTGTAGCTCATACTCTACAATCTTTTCACCCTTGTCCAATAATTTTTGAATGGACAACTTCACCGATTCAGCACCGAATTTATGACAAAGTTCTGCAATCCTTTTTTCACCTGTTTTTAATGCTGCTACTTGTGCAAACATATCTCCAATAGATAGCTCTGGCAGACGAACATTTGTAGAAATGATTTCATAAATGCCTTCATTGAGCTCGCCATTTTGATAAAGCTTTACACCAGGTAGCTGAAGGCCTTCCTGATAAATTTCATTCGAATTACTTGTAAATGAACCAGGGTCCATCCCCCCTACTTCGGTCCAGTGAGCTTTATTTGCAGAATAAGCAATAATTTCACCATTATTGAAGATTGGTAAAACCAATCCTACATCTGATAAGTGAGAGCCTCCTCCAACATAAGGGTCATTAATTATGATGACATCACCTTCGTTTAATTTTCTCCCATTATCATATTTTTCTATGACACGTTGAACCATTGGACTCAACATCCCAATAAAACTTGTCACACCATTACCTTGGCTAATCAAATTACCATTGGCATCAGTTAAACCACAGGCATAATCTAAAACCTCATAGATAACGGGGCTCATAGATGAGCGAGCTAAAGCAACAAACATCTCATCTCCAATGGCCAGCAATGAATCCTGAATAATTTCTATAGCAAAAACATCTTTTTTCATGTGTTATTTCCCCTCCATCTCTACAATTAGATTGCCGTATTTATCTATTTCAATAGATTGCTTTTCATTTATCACAACTGTAGATGTAGGGCTTTCCACAATAGCAGGACCAGCAATAACATAGCCAGGTACTAACTTTTGTTGATCGTAGACATTGACCTCTACCCAGCCTGTACCTTTGACGTATAACTTTCGTTTTGCTTTTATACTTGTTGAAGCATCAATATGTGAGAAATCTAACTCCTTAAACTGGACCGCTTCATCTTTCCCATAAATAGTGAGATGTAAATTTACTAGCTCTATCGCAGTCTCTGGTAAGTCAAAAGAGAACTCTTGTTTATGTTTGATATGGAAAGCTTTTGCTAATTGAGCTAGCTCTTCCACATGAAGCGAAATATTTGATGCATTCAATTTAACTGCATGCTCCTGACCTTTATAGCGCAAATCATAATTAATCTCGAAATAATAATGTTCCTTCGATAAAGGTGCATCCGCATAAGCATTTTCAATAGCCTCATCAATATTTGTTTGAATAGCAGTTAAATGATGCTTATCAAAATCCATTAAGCTTGTTTGAATATAATCTTGTCGATATTCCGTCATCAACATCCCTAATGCTGAAAAGACCGATGAGCCATAAGGAATAATTACTTTCTTCATGCCCAGTTCTTCAGCGAGATTAATCGCATGTAGTGGACCACCACCACCAAAGGCAACCATTGTAAAATCCTCAGGGTCATAGCCTTTACGAATAGAAATGAGCTTAAGTGCATTTAGCATATTAGAGTTGGCAATATCTAAAATTCCTTGCGCTGCTTCCTCTGCTGTCACATTAAACGGTTTCGCGATTGCTGCAATTAGTGCTTCCTGCACTTTGTCAATAGACACTGGATTATCGAAGTTTTCTAATGATAATCTCCCTAAATAGACATTTGCATCTGTAATTGTTGGCTGTGTATTGCCTAAGCCATAAGCAACAGGACCTGGATTTGCACCAGCAGAATCTGGACCAACTTTTAAGGAGCCGAATGGATCGATGCGTGCGATGGAACCACCACCATTACCGATTTCAACAATATCTACAACAGGTGTTTTAATTGGATAGCCTGCAAATTTTTCATTTCTTTCAATATAGTAATCTGTCGTAACATTTACTTTTCCTTCCGTAATAAGTGAACATTTTGCTGTCGTTCCACCAACATCAAATGCAATTATATTGGATTCATTTAAAAGCTCTCCTAGTTTTGCAGCGCCAAACATACCCGCTACAGGACCAGATTCGACTAAATTAATTGGCAATTCCATCGCTTTATCAAAGCTTGTCGTTCCTCCGTTTGATTGCATTATTTTCAAATGGTCTGTTATACCAATCGTGCTTAATTTTTCTTTTAGGCTTTTTAAATATGCGTGTGCAATTGGCTTTACATATGAATTTAAAACAGTAGTATTTGTTCTCTCATATTCCCGATATTCTTTAATCGTTTCACTTGAAAGTGTGATGTACACTTCTGGCCAAAGCTTTTCAATTTCTACTTTTAGCTGTAATTCATGAATTGGGTTTTTATAGCCATGAATCAAAGAAATAGCAATAGCCTCCACACCTAATTCCTTGAACTTTCTAACAATTACTTCAACTTCATCGGTATTAAGCGCTTTCATAATATTTCCTTTATAATCGATACGCTCATCAATTTCTTGTCGTAAGTAACGCTCTACAAAAGGTGCTGGTTTTTTATATTTAAAATTATATAGGTCTGGACGATTACCACGAGCAATCTCTAATACATCACGGAAGCCTTTCGTTGTAATTAACCCAACTACGCCCCCTTTTCTTTCCGTTAATGTATTAATAATGACTGTTGAACCATGAATAAATGATTCAATCAATGAATCTTCTGTAACGTGTCGCCCTAAAACATTTAAAATACCATCCTCAAAGTGACCTGGTGTCGTATGTCCTTTGTCAAAATGAAGATTTCCCTTCTCATCTGTGTAAACTAGGTCAGTAAAAGTACCGCCAATATCTGTTGCGATTTTCAAGTCTTCATCCCTCCATGTTCCTATTATCGGAACGCTGTTCCAATTAAGAATTAAATAAATTATATTTAAAAGAAAAAGAAAATTCAATATATTTTATAAATAAAAATTCATTTGACAATTAAATTTAATATAAAATCCTACTTTTTCTTAGCATTATTGGTTGGTTACTTATTAAAACAACCAACTATTACATTTCACAAATTCACTAATATTAGTCATAAAACACAAAAAAGACCCTGGTTATACACCAGAGTCCTAAATTACATAATATATTTATAAAATTTATAGGCCATACTTCTTCAATATTCCCTGTTTACCTTTCTGACTAAAAAGAGCAGCTTTACATATTTTATAACAATTAAAACAATCCTACCGCATGTCCTTCACGATCGACATCCATACGTAAGGCAGCTGGTTGCTTTGGTAAACCTGGCATTGTCATAATATCACCTGTTAGACAAACTAAGAATCCTGCGCCAAGCTTTGGAATGACTTCACGTATTGTGACTGTGAAGCCTTCTGGACGCCCTAGTAAACTAGGTTGGTCAGATAATGAGTATTGCGTTTTCGCCATACAAATCGGCAATTCGTCCCAGCCAAATTTTTCAATTTGTGCAATTTGCTTTTTCGCTTGCTCTGTAAATTGGACATCTTTCCCGCCATAGACCTTTTGTACGATTGTACGCACTTTTTCTTCAATCGATTCTGCTACATCGTATAAAGGAGAGAAATTATTTTCTTCTTCAAGGACAGATAGTACTTGCTCTGCTAGGGCTAATCCGCCTTTGCCGCCCTCTTCCCAGACATTTGTACGGGCAATGCGCACATCATTTTCTTGACACCAGTTTAGCACTGCTTCCAGTTCAGCTTCTGTGTCTGTAATAAAACGATTTAACGCGATGATTGGTTCAACACCAAATGTGCGAATCGTCTCCACGTGCTTCGCTAAGTTTTCAATGCCTTGTAACAGCGCAGGCACATTTTCTCCAACGAGTGCTGTTTTCGCAACACCACCATGCATTTTCAACGCACGAATCGTTGCCACAATCACTACGGCACTTGGTTTGAAGCCTGCTTTTCGGGCTTTAATGTTCATGAACTTTTCAGCACCTAAATCGGAACCGAAGCCCGCTTCTGTTACAACGATATCTGCTAGCTTGCGTGCTGTTTGTGTTGCCATAATCGAGTTACAGCCGTGTGCAATATTTGCAAATGGACCGCCATGAATAATGGCAGGTGTCCCTTCAAGAGTTTGCACTAAGTTTGGTTTAAACGCATCTTTTAATAGCAGAGTGAGCGCGCCTTCTACTTGTAAATCACGCACAAATACGGGCTCACGCTCAAATGTATAACCGATGACAATGCTTGCTAAACGCTCACGTAAATCATCTATGCTTGTTGCTAAACAGAATACCGCCATAATTTCAGAGGCAACTGTAATATCAAAGCCGTCCTCACGTGGCATTCCCTGTACTGGCCCACCAAGACCGATGACTACTTTGCGAAGCGCACGGTCATTTAAGTCCATTACGCGCTTCCAAATGATACGACGAGGATCAATGTTTAATGCATTGCCTTGATGGATATGATTATCAATAAAGGCTGAAAGCGCATTGTTGGCCGTTGTGATGGCATGCAAGTCTCCCGTGAAATGCAGATTTATATCTTCCATTGGGACAACTTGAGCATACCCACCGCCTGTCGCGCCTCCTTTTACACCCATTACTGGGCCAAGGGAAGGCTCACGCAATGCGACAACAACATTTTTCTTTAATTGATGAAGTGCATCTGCCAACCCAACCGTTACTGTTGATTTTCCTTCACCAGCTGGAGTTGGACTTATCGCTGTCACTAAAACGACCTTCGCATCCTCGCCCTGCGCTGTTATTTTTAGTGGATCTATTTTTGCTTTGTAGCGGCCGTATTGTTCTAGTGCATCTTCTGGAATACCTGCCGCTTCTGCAATGTCTATAATAGGCTTCATAACCGCTTGACTAGCGATTTCTAAATCTGATAAAGGTTGATTTTTCGTTGTCATTTGGCACCCAACTTTCTATTATTATTCATCTCCATTATAGACTTTATTGAGCAAGAAAACACAGTTAGTTACGCAATATTTCGACAATCAATTGACAACTGGAATCAATTCATGTATGTTCTAAGAGAAAATGCAATTTTTTCATTTTTTATCAATTATGCCACGAGTTAATTGGTAGTATTTTACATTCAGGCGCATTGGAGGCGAATGCTTATGCAACAAGGAATCGTAAAGTGGTTCAATAACGAAAAAGGTTATGGCTTTATTGAATGTGATGATGGAGAAGATGTATTTGTACATTTTACGGGCATACAAGAGGAAGGCTTCCGTACACTTGAAGAAGGTCAAAAGGTTTCATTTGATGTAGTGGAAGGCAATCGCGGACCTCAAGCGTCAAATGTTGTGAAATTATAAGCGGCAAGGAGCTGTTCAACAAATGAACAGCTCCTTCTTTTTTTATAACTATGGGTTAAGCCAATAAAAGGCTCCAGGAAAAATTAAAGTTTCCTTCGTCCGATCAGTGTCTCTCAACGTAACACCGAAAGGTCCTTCACATTTACGTCCAAGCATCATTTTAGTTGCTGCAGCTTCTTCATAAAAATCTAAACGAATATTTGGCAAATGTAATGACACAAACGCTGTGTGTGCTTCTGGCTCAGATAATTGTAGTACTTCTTGCCATTCTTTTACTGTAGTCAGCGCATCTTGGACATAAAACTGTACTGACTCCATTGATATATTTTGGGTTGCTTTTAGCGCGCCACTTGCCTTTAATTGTTCTTTGCGCTTCTCATCACTATCCGCCCACTCAATAAAAAATGGAAAATCGATTTCTTGCTCTTGCTTTCCAAAATGTAATAGTTTCCATTCCACAACCGATCCATCTGGTCGTGTTCGACTACATACATCTGGTCCATAAACTTCAAAACCAAGCGCACTTAAACGCTGTGCCTCTTCTTCTATATTAGTTGTACGTAAAGCAATTCTTGAAAAACCATAGCGCTCATTGTCCTGTTTAAAAGTATAATGTAAGGAATACGGTAATTTTGCCGCTTCCTCAAAAAGCGCATGATCATAAATCGCTATTTGTTCAATATAGCTTAACCCAAAATAGCTTAATGTATTATACGTTCCCCACATGGTGTGCTGTCCACCATTTACAGTATGAATATGACGTTTATTTAAAAAGACTTTCATATTTTCCGGTGATTGAACTTGATGGACAAGATGATCAAAAAACAAAGTCATTCTCCTTCCCCCTTTTTGTCCTTTCATTATATACTTTACCTGTTAGTTTTCTAGGTTTAAATTAAAATTAGCAATATTCAAATAATTAAAGGTGTTTTAAAGGTGTTTATTAGGTATTTGGAAGAGCCAAAATTAATCACAACTCACGAATTGTTATGTATTTTGTCATCAACTTTTTTATCATTATCACTTTTTAAATTATTAAAAAGGCTTAGCATGAATGTAAAACCTGCAACAATTTCAATGAAATAGGAACTTATAGCTTTATTAAACCATATGCCACCTATTGGTAATGATAATGGCAAAATTGTGGCTACTGGTACAAATATTGAAAAGAGAAAACAAGGAATGAAAACGCAAATAAGTAAAGGTAAATTTATATTAATGGTCCATTTTTTTATTAAAATAAGTGATAAATAGACACCCCATAAAAAAAGAGTAATAAAATTAGTCCAAAAAACAGGAACTATACTATAAGTTGAAGCTGACATAACTTTTATTTCATTTTTTATATCAAAACTGACGATTGTACATAAAAATAAGCCTATCACCCAAATTAATTTCCATAAATACGGTGACCATTTCTTCATAAAATCTCCCTCCTTAGCCTCTTAGATGTTTGATTTATTATTATTAATACGCCCCAAAATTTAAATAGTTCCTAATAAATTATCCTTCTAATTACATTCGAATAGCCAACTGCTTTTTATTGACGATCGTCACGTTTCGAATTGCTGATGATTATCTTTTGACTTTAGTAATTTTTTTATCACCCTCGACTTTTTTTCCCCTCTCTATTTTACTAATATTTTGTTTTCATATCAGCCATTTCCTTAGGGCTACAAAAAAGTTTCATGCATAGGAAAAAGGGTAATTTATTTATAAATGAAATGAACAGAAGCAGCTAGAGTATTCAAGGAGCTATTCACATGGTGGATTTTTAGATGCTCCTTTTTATAGTCAAAAATATTGTCATAACAGGTACTCTTCATTTTGCCTTTTATGAAGTTCTTTGTTTGGACAAGCAATTTTTAGAACAGCTAGCGGTCAGAAAGGATAAGAACATGAAAAAATTTTTGTATGTAGGCCTAATCCTCCTTAATTTTTGCTTTTTCACTATAACAAAGGAAGCAGAGGCGAAGGAAAATGACGAAACAACGGAGCGGAAGGTCATCCTTATCTCATTTGATGGAATGAAAAATGACTATACTAAAAAATATGTTCAAGAGAATAAATTACCGCATATCAAACAGATGCTTGAAAATGGTGTTACTGCGAAAAAACCTATTACTATTACCCCTTCTCTAACTGCACCTTCACATGCAGCGATTGCCACTGGGGCTACGCCAAAACAAACAGGCATTGTAAGTAATCATTTTCATGAACCAAACACCGCTTTAGATAATGAAGAAAGCGGTTTTCAAGCAGAAATTGAAGTCCCCCCATTATGGGAAGAAGCTCGAAAACAAGGAAAAACAACAGCCACTATAGCTTTTCCTGGCGCCAATCCTAAAGAAGAAAAACAAGGAGATTATTCTATATATCATGGTGAAACATGGGCACCAAGTAATTTAGAATCACTTACCTTTAAGAAAACTACTGAGTGGGTTCAGTCACCTAAAAGCTTCAGTCCTTTAAAGGAATCGGAATTCCGCATTAAGATGAAAAATGAAAAGGATCGTGTCATTCATATTTTGGCGATTGACTCAACTGATGATCAACATGAAAACTATGACACGTTTATATTATCTGAAGATAAAAAAGTAGATGCTGAGGATACTATTGTAAAAGGAAACAAATGGGAATCTATTCCCATCCATATGAAAGATAAACAAAGTGCGGGCTTTTGGTTCAAAATGAAAGTAGAGAACAATGAACTTAACCGTCCTATAAAGTTGTACCGCACAGCCGTAACCTCTAGTCAAATTAGTGGTCCTAAAGGATTTGCCGAAGAGATAGAGAAGGAATTTGGATTTTATCCAGCACAAGATGATGATGAAGCGCTAGAGAAAGGATGGATTACAAGACAGGAATATGAGGAGATTAGCAAACGATATATTATGTGGATCACAAAAGTTTCGCTTTATATAAAACAGCAATACAATCCTGATTTGCTCATGTTTTATGCCCCCCATATTGATCATGAACAACATAAGTATTTATTAATAGACCCTCGTCAGCCAGACTATTCAGATGAAAAGTCAAAACAGTACATGAGCTATATCGAATGGTCGTACCGTATAGCAGACGAAGTAGTAGGAGCAACAATGAATTCCCTGCAAGACAATGATTATTTGTTTGTTGTCTCCGATCATGGAATGGAACCCGCCCATTCTACCCTTTCACCTAACAAAGTACTACAAGATGCAGGGTTATTAACGGTCGATCCAAAAGATAAAACTAAAATAAATTATGAAGAATCAAAAGCATACGCCATTCCGAGCGGATCTGCAGCAAATGTATACATCAATCTAAAAAATCGTGAAAAGGGTGGCGTTGTTCCTCAAGATGAATATGAGAATGTCCGTGACCAAATTATCGAAGCTTTTAAAGCTGTCGAAGTATCATATAACAAAGGAGCAATCATTCAACATGAGATGAAAAAAGTGAAGTCTGCAATACAAACAGACAATTTTTCATTCGGGACTGTTCAACAGCATGTCAAAAATATGTGGAGCCATCTGTTGGAACCAAGAGTACATCCATATGAAAGTGTATTGAAAAATGAAAATATCACCCTTCTGGAGCATCAAAATGCAGGCGATGTCGTGTTGATTGGTGCACCTGGCTATGTGATGGGGAGTGACGTTGAAAAAAATGTTTCGCCACCAATTGAATTAGGGACACATGGGGGAGATGCAAACAGAAGCATGCTTAGACCTATTTTTATCGCTACTGGAGCAGAATTTTCCAAAGGCAAAGAAATTAATGCCACCTCTAATTTAGATATAGCACCGACGATTTACGATTTACTAGGGTTAGAAATACCTTCATTTGTAGAAGGCAAAATCATTGAAGGTGTTTTTGAGGGAAGTGAATAATACAATTCTCTAACTTCTACTATTTTTCACTACAAGTAAGTGCTTTCTGCTCAGCACACCTTAAGCCGCAACCCTATGCAAAATGCATAGTTTGTTGCGGCTTACTTGGTGCTTTCCCTCTAATTTGATAGTAAGCACTGTAGCGCTCGCTAAACTATCACTTTGTTTAATTTGTCAGCAATGTTCCAGCATAAATTGCGTTCGTTCTTACGCCTGGTTTAATTTCTCCATTAATAGAGTAAATATTTTTATCCATTAACACTAAGCCCTCTCCGCAAGGTGCATCAAATGGAATTTTCCCAATAGTGCGCCAAGTATCCTTTTGCGCATTATAAATTAGTACATCTTTATTCCAATTAAACTCATAAGGATCTGCTGTAAAGTATTTTGTTCTAAATGCCAATAGTTCTTCATCTTTTAATGTCCCTAAATTTTTAACAGCATTATCATATACTGCTTTATTAAAGCCACCAATTACCAACATTTCATTTTTGTTTAATTTGACTGAATTTGCACCAAGTAACGAAATTTCTTTCCCATTTACTTTTACGGAAGACACTTTTGACCATTGGTTTTTCTCGATATTGTATTTGTAGCCATCTGTATATGCAATTGATCCTCCACCACTAAATACATAGAGGTTTCCATCTAATATTTGCGCTACACTTTGATTTCTCACACTTTCTCCAGGAATGGAAGCTAGCTCCCTCGTTTTGGATGTTTTTAAATCATACTCGTATAATTTATTGCTCTCTTTTGCATTTTGCTTACCTAGCCCAATATACAATTTGCCATCTTTCTCAACAGCTATCCCATCACTAAATGTAAACGGAAGGTCTCCTACTTTTTCTACTTTCAATTTTTTATTTTTATCAATCGTTAGTAAAGTAATATCGTCTGCATATTCTTTGTCAGGGCTACCGCCAATATAATAAATGCCTTTTTCTGTCGTTATGGAAGATCCATAACCTATTTCGTGTGTAAGATTCGTATGTTCGACCATCGTTAATTTATTTTTCTCTTTTTTATAAACATATATATCTGAGTAATGTTGCTTGGCTCCTCCATTTAACACTGTATCATAAGGGAAATTCGCACCCCCTCCTACAATCAAATAATCTTTATAAGAGCCAGACAACACGCCAGCTGTCCCAATATTCTTTTCGAATCCTTTTTGTGCTGCTAGTTCTCCTGCATATTCCCATGTTATTCTTTCCACTGAATCTCCGCCTTTAGAAGCTTCTACTTTACTTCCAATACCTACGCCTAAAACCAACATTGATGTCATAGCTGCTACCAAAAATTTTTTCATAATTTCTCCTCCTTTTAATATGGAAATACCATCAAATTTCTAATTATAGATAATGACAAAATATCTCCAATCACCTCCTTTGGGGATTGCATTTATTTTTAAATCACCTGATTGAAATTCTTAATATTCCGAATATTTAACCGTTAACAAAACCTTTACTTTGTTTTTTAAAAGGAAAACTAGAAGAGAATTGAGGTAGAAACGACAACCTTCGTGGTATAAAGTCTGCATTGGTAGTCGTAAAAGAAATTTATCAATAATTTGTTTAAGAACGCGTAAAATTTCAAAACTATGTAAATGAATAGTTTCAAGAAAGTTTTCGCGTTCTTCGTTAACCCATTGCCTATAATCTAGTCCACTATTAATAGTCTGCTAAGGCAAATTCTTTAGATGTCTAATCGCTAAAAATTAGTTAAAGGTAGATAATGTTAGTCCATCATCGAGCTTTCTTTTTGATAAGATAAAATTCCTCTGCAAAATGTCATTAGCACATCATAATCATTGTTTAACACAACTAAATCTGCATCCATTCCAGCTTTAATGCTACCTTTACGATCACTAATCTGTAACTGTTTTGCTGGATTAGTTGCTGTCATTTTAATAACATCCTCAAGCGTACAGTCATCACAATATTTCAGCATATTTTTTAGCGCATCACTTAGTTTTAAAACACTGCCTGCTAATGTGCCATTTTCTAAAACAGCCATTCCATCTTTCACAATAACCTTTTGACCGCCTAAATCGTAGTTGCCATTTTTTAAACATTTTGCTCGCATGGAATCTGTAATTAAAATTAGTTTTTCGCTTTTTTTGTTTTGATAAGCTAACTGAATCATTTCTGGGCATATATGAATTCCATCTACAATTAACTCTGCATATAACTCTTCAAGAAGCAAAGCTGCCCCTACAACACCAGGCTCTCGATGATGCAATCCTTTCATCTGATTAAACAAATGCGTTACTTGCGAAGCACCTGCCCCTATTGCCATTTTTACTTCTGCAAATGTCGCATTTGAATGGCCAATAGAGACGACAATTTCATTTTCATTCAAGTATCGAGTTAATTCCATGCCGCCCTTTTGCTCAGGAGCCAATGTAACCAGTTTAATAGTTCCTCCAGCTAGTTTTTGCCACTTTTCAAAAAGTGGAATTTCGGGCTCGATAATAAAATCAACAGGTTGGGCTCCTGCCATACGAGGATTCACAAATGGCCCTTCAAGATGAACTCCAAGCACCTCAGACTGTCCTGGTTTTTGATGATTTTTTATAAAGCTCGCTGCATTTTTCAATGCATTGGAAATATTCTCATCAGATTGGGTCATTGTAGTTGCTAGAAAGCTTGTTGTCCCTTCCTGTGGCAAAGCTCGGACAATTGTTTCCAGAGATGCAATTTCTGCATCCATTACATCAGCGCCAGACGTCCCATGTGTATGAATATCAATCATGCCAGGAATGACTGTTTGTCCTTGTAAATCGATAACATAGAATTGATCATTTGCTTTATAGTGAGTCATCCAGCCGATTTCTTCAATTTTCATTCCATCAATTTTAATAAATCCATCTGAAATAATCTGATTTTCTGCATAAATTTTTGCATTGATTAAAACAATTGATTGATCCATTCTATCTTACCTCTCCATTCTTTTAGCTTAGCTATTCCACATTGTAAGAGCTTTTAGCATCCCCTTGCTTCCCTCTAAAGCATCTTTTCAATAACTGCTTGCGCCGTTAGTTCTTTGTTATGAACTGATTCTTTGTTCGTTTTCTTGAAGTATTCAAGATAAAGTAAATCTAGAAGATAGAGCTGCGATATTTTTGCAGATAAACTGCCCCCTTGCAGTGGCCCTTCATTTGCACCACAAAGCAATGTTATATCGGCGAAACTTGTCAAAGGAGATTTGGCAAATCTCGTTATTGAAATAACTTTTGCCCCTCTTTCTTTTGCTACTTTTGCCACTTCAATCGTATCTTTCGTTGAACCAGAATAAGATATTAGAACAGCTACATCTTGCTCTGTCATTAAAGCAGCAGACATAATTTGAAGGTGAGAATCCACTGAACACTCCGTTTTATTGGTAATTCTCATAAACTTATTTTTTGCTTCCATTGCTGTCATTAAGGAAGAACCAACGCCAAAAAAGTGTATTCTTTGAGCGTTTATCATGCACTCGACAGCTTCCGCAATATCACTTTCTGATAATAAATTATAGGTTTCAGTCAACGCATGAACATTTGACGATAAAACCTTCGATGATAGTTCTGCAATTGTATCTTGCATCGTAATCGCACTGGAAAGTTGCGGTGTTTCATTATCAAGCGTAATGCTATGTGCTAACATAATTTTAAATTCTTGATACCCTTTAAGATCCATCGTTTTACAAAATCGAAACACACTTGACTCGCCTACATTACACGCATCAGCTAAATCAGTAATGGACATGTAAATGACATCTTTTATATTTTCGAGAATATAATCCGCTACCTTTTTTTCCGTATTAGTAAAAGAGTTGTATCTCGAATGAATAAGTGAAAATATATCTTGATTTCCCATATTAGTACTCCTTCTATTAATCGCCTCTTAAATGAAGTGATACTGCGCCAAGAATGCCAGCTTTATTTCCAAGAGAGGCTTTCATGATTTTTACATCCGAGAAACTCTCCATCATAAACAATTTAACTTTATCCGCTATATTGTTAACGAGATGTTCTTGCTCCATCACACCACCACCTATAATAATTGCTTGTGGATTAAAAATGTGAATGAAGGAAGTTAAACCTAATGCTACTTCTAAAATCCAATCTTGAAGAACTTTTTCTAAACTTTTATCCCCTTGTTGCATTCTTTCAAAAATGACTCTACCATTTATAAAGTCAGCGTTTATTTCCTGTGCTCTTTTTATTAAAGCGGTTGTAGATGCATACGATTCATAGCACCCATTTTTACCACAGTTACAATTTTCACCGAATGGATGGGTAATAACATGCCCAAATTCTGCCGCCAATCCATTATGTCCTTTATAAATTTTAGAGTCTATTATGATGGCACCACCAATACCCGTACCATATGTTAAACAAAGAAAATCATTATAGTCCTTTGCTGCACCGAAATACTTTTCTCCTAATGCAGCAGCGTTTACATCATTTTCAACTTTAACAGGCACGCTAAAATAATCTTCAAGTATAGTCTTTAGTTGCGTACCAGTATAATTTGGAATATTATCATTAGCATAAATGATTGAGCCATCAGTACTATTCACTTGTCCTGCAGTGCTTATACCTATTGCATGAAAGCCCTGATACTCATTTATTATCTTAATTAGTTTTTCAACTAAATACTTTCCACCTTTTTTACTTTCTGTATCATATTCTTTAAATACTTCTATTTGCCCATTTTCATCAGAAATGCCCACTTTTATCGATGTGCCACCAATATCAGCTGCTAATATTTTCACTTTACTCATCCCTTTAGCCTGACAATCTAATTTACTCTAAATTTATTGAATCGCACTAACAAATCTTTTAGTAATTTCCATCGGTCTTGTAATAGCAGTACCTACGACTGCTGTATGAACACCAAGATCAAAAACACGCTTTAGTTCGTCTGGCGTCCAAATGCCGCCCTCAGCGATAACAGGAATAGGGAAATTTTGAATTAGTCTATTTATTAACTCTAAATCAGGTAATTTTTTATCATTTGTATACTCTGTATAACCACTCAATGTTGTACCTAAGCAATCAAAACCTAATTCATACGCCTCTTTAGCCTCTTCAAACGTTGAGCAATCCGCCATAAAAATTTGATCTTTATATTTCTTTCTAATTTCAGGGAATAATTCGCTTATTGTAGTGCCATCAGGTCTAATTCTTTTCGTTGCATCAAGCGCGATAATATCTACCCCCTCTTGGTAAAGCAACTCGACCTCTTGAATTGTCGGTGTGATACACACGTCAGATCCGTCCGTTGTTTTTTTAATAATACCAATAATGGGTAGGTCAACCATATTCTTTATTTCTCTAATATCTTCAATACTATTTGCTCTAATTCCCTTAGCCCCTCCAAGCATCGCCGCATACGCCATTTTCCCCATAATAAAAGAGCTATGAAGAGGTTCTTCTGGAAGTGCCTGACATGAAACAATCAGTTGTCTTTTAATTTCATCAAAAACTTTCTGTTTTTTATTCATTTGCATACATCTCCATGGATAATCATATTACTTATCTGCCCCAATCGTAATTCCTTTTGTAAAATACTTCTGGAAGAAAATAAATATTAGTAGCATCGGAATTGCTGCTACAGTAGCACCTGCCATCTTATAAGCAAAGTTTGGATTCAAGTCTTGCATTAAAGTTGCAATTCCTACCATTAGTGTTTTTGAGTTAACATCTTGACCTACAACGAGTTGCCATAAGTAATCATTCCAAACTTGAACAAAATTAAGAATAAATAATGCTCCAATACCAGGTTTCACTAATGGCAGCATAATTTTATAAAATATACGAAATTCGCTGGCACCATCAATTTTTGCAGCTTCACGTAATGAATCAGGAATGGTATCAAAAAATCCTTTCAGTAAAAACACACCAAATGCTGTAGCTACGTTAGGCCAAATCATGCCACTTAACGTATTTACCATATTAAAGTCTTGAATAATTCTAAACAGCGGAACAATCATAACTTCCTTTGGAATCATTAAACTTGAAATAAAAATAATGAAAATAACATTTTTCCCTTTAAATTTTAGCTGTGAAAATGCATACGCTGCAAGGGAGCTAACAACAATTAAAGCAAATGTAGACATCAACGCTACAAATAAACTATTATACGTCCATGTTAGCGCAGGCTGATTATTAAAGACATCTACATAGTTACTAAAGTTTAAGCTTTTAGGAAACCAATCTGGTGGCATTTTCACAACATCAGCACTGTTCTTTAATGAACTCGTCACAAGCCAATATAATGGAAAAAGACTTAAAACAGCGAAAAATATAACTATACAGTTTGTTACAATTTCTATTTTTTCTCTTTTTCTCTTGTTCTTTTTTCTTAACATACTCATTCACCTCTAATTCTTCTTAAACATAGCTCTTAGCTGTGGAGTAGATAACACTAATGTAATGAGGAACATAATTACACCTACTGCAGAAGCAATACCAAGCTGATTATACTTGAATGCATTATTATATAAGTAATACATAAGTGTCGTTGAGGCGTTGTTTGGACCCCCACCTGTTAATAGCTGTATAACGACAAATATTTTGAGTACAGCAATAATGTTCATAATAATAATGTAAATCGTTGTTGGTTTTACCATTGGAATAATAATCTTGAATATTATTTTCAATCGGCTTGCACCATCGACTTCTGCGGCTTCAAAAAGTTCCTTTTGCACACCAATCATAGAGGCAATATAAAGAATGATTGCCTGCCCTACATTTGTCGCAAAGGTTACAAAAATAATTACTGGAAGTACCCAATGTGTATCCCCTAAAAAGTTAACTGAGGTTTCCATTTTTCTCGCTATAAATGGTATAAGACCATTGGCAGGATTTAGTAAAAAACTCCAAATCATACTCATAACAACCATCGAAACCATGACTGGAATATAATATGCTCCTTGTATAAAGGACACGTATTTTGCATTTTTATCAAAAACTGTAGAGGCAACAAACAGAGCGAAAATGACTGTTAATGCCACAATGAATACAACAAAAATAATGGTGTTGATTGTAGATTGAACGAAGACAGGATCGCTAAACAATTTTCGATAGTTTTCAAACCCTACAAAAATTTCATTTTGATAGTTAATCTTAAATAAGCTTAAGCGAATCCCTTCAATGATAGGGTAAACTAAAAAAACTAAAAACAGTAAAATTTGGGGTCCGATAAACAAGTATCCTGTCATATTTTCTTTAAAAGATTTTTTATTGATTTTCATCGGTATCATTTACCTTTCTACAATTTAAGCCCCGAAATAAAGGGGCTTAAATTGTTGTAAAGTTATATACGCGCAGAGCTATTTATTATAAATTACAGAGTCTTCTTTCGATTCATCAATAACTTTATTACCTTTTGTTTGGTAATCTTTCACAGCTTCTTCTGCCGTTTTACCACCAGTATATAAAGCTTGTAATTCTGGATATAAAACTTGTCTTAATTGGCTGTATCCTGGTACATTTCCAGTGAAATTAAACATGTACGGATCATTTGCAGAATACGCCTCGAAGTAAGGCTTTTCTGATTTAAACTCATCGGCAACCGTTGTTCTAACTGGTACACCATTTTTAGATGCTTTCACAAGTTCAGGATCTGTTGAAATAAATTTCACGAAATCCTTACTAATTTTAATTCTAGTTTCATCTTTTGTATCAAATACAGCTGCGCCTGTTACATAAGTAAATGTTAATGGGTCCCCACCATCAGATGGAATATTAGCCAGTCTAATATCAAACTTAGGCGCTTTTCCACTTTCCATATCAGCCAATGCATTATTAAATAAAATTGCGTTTGTAAAACTAATTGCAAGTTGTTGATTTTGGAACATTGCATTCACATCGTTTGAAGAAACAGATTCTGCACCTGGGTTTGTTAAGCCCTCATCATATATTTTCTTTAACCAATTTGCAGCTTTTACACCATTTGCGTCATCAATGATTAAATTTCCATTGTTATCAAAGAACTGATTACCAAACATTCTTAAATAAGCAAGATTCCAAGTATCACCTTGATTATTTAGCGCGTATAATCCCATTGGATACGCATTTGAATATTTATCTTTTGGTAAATCTGTTTTTAACTTGTTTAGAATTTTTTCATAATCTGCTAGAGTCCAAGTTTTGATTTCATGCTCTCCACCAATGTACTCATCTAATCCAGCAGCTTTAAACATATCTGCGTTGTACGTTAAAGTACCTGGGTTATGAGAAAATGGGAAGAAATAAACATCATCACCGAATGTCACGCTGTCCCAATACCCTTGTGCAATATCGCTTTTCGATTCATCATCAACGATATCATTTAATGGTACTAGTGCACCTCGATGAGCATAGTCCCCCATAGCAAACACGCTTTCAAAAAATACATCTGGAGGTGTTCCCCCATTAAGACTTACGTTCAATAGCTCATCACGTTGATCTCCTGCAATAACTTCTACATTAACTTTTACTTTGTGGTCTTTATACTCAGCAGCGAATCGCTCCCCTGCATGTTTGAAAAAGCTATCATAATCTGCTCCATCTTCAGAAGAATCTAAAACACCTTTCCATTGTGGAGTTAACCAAACTTTTAGTTCGACCTCATCAGAAGAACTAGATTTAGAACTATCTGTAGAATTACTTGTACAACCTGCTAGCACTGAGAGTACAAACAAAATTGCTATTGCGGTTGCTAGATAACGCCTTTTAAACATAACTACTCCCCCTTAATAATTGTATTTACAAATTAACATTACCTTTATGAAAGACAAGCCCGTGTAATAAGCTTGTGACCTTCCCCCATTATGTGAAACAACTTCAATTACTCCATAGCTTTAAGAAATTCAAAAAGCTTTGAATCTACTCTTCATACTTTATTATTGTTTGATCGATGAACGCTTTAATGCCTGCTACTTTATTTAAATCCTCACCTGATACTGGCTCTAATGGGCCTCTTACACTGCCAATAGTAACCCCATTTAATTTTAAAATTTCTTTAATTGTTGAATACATGGAGCCATTTAAAGAACATAAAGCAACGATAATATCATTAATATCATGCTGAATTTTTCTCGCATTTGCGATATCCCCATTCGATACAAATTCCTCAGCCTTGATAAAAAGTTCCGGCATCGCACCATATGTTCCACCAATTCCACTATCTGCACCGATTACTCTGCCAGCTACATATTGTTCATCTGGTCCATTGAATACAATAAAATCTTCACCTGCAGTTGACTTAAATCTTTCAATATCCATAACTGGCATTGACGAATTTTTTACCCCTATCACTTTCTTATTCTCTAATAATTTCTTAAATAGATTAATCGAAAGATCAAAACCTGTTGTTTGAGGTATATTGTAAATAATAAATGGCATATTCGTTGCATCCATAATTTCAGTCCAATATTTATAAACTGAACTTTCAGAAAACTTAAAGTAAATAGGTGGAATGGCAGAGATCGCATCGTACCCTAATTCCTCAGCATATTTTGCTAAAATTACACTATCCCTTGTCGATGGTGCCCCAACATGAGCGATTAACGTAAGCTTCCCTTTGACATGTTCTGCTACATATTTTAGTGTTGCTTTTCTTTCTTCAAGGTTGTGATAAATACATTCCCCTGAACTTCCACCAACATAAAGCCCTTTAACGCCTTTGTTGAATAAATAATCGCAAAGTTCTTTTGTTCGGTTCTCCGATATTTCCCCTAGATCATCATAACAAGCATAAAAAGCAGGAATGATACCTTTATATTTTTCTAAATTCAACTTTGAACACCACCTATATAATTTTAATAAAGCCAATTTGTGATATTACATCACGAATAAATATGACAATACATAAACCTTAACTCTACACCACTAACTGTTAACGCTTACAACTAATATTATAACAATTCAAAATAAAATGTAAATAATTTTCTTTATTTTTTTATTTTTTGGAGAAAAATTTCACCTTTTGTATGCATAAAAAAAGATTTACCCTTTAAATGCTACTTTAAACAACTTAAACAAGCTGTTATGTAGTGCTTCTTGTCGTTAAAAGTAAAGAGTGATTAGCGATATTGTTTTACAGTTAGGCTGAAAATTGTTTACAATCAGTCTAAAAAGGAGAAACAAATGCTTGAAAAACTAGAAAATCTTTTTCAAACGGCTTTTACGACTACATATAATGCGCAAGATAATAATCGATATTGGTTCCAAACAGAAGATGGTAAGAAATTTGGCATCGTTAAAACTGCCCTATCCAATTCCGAACATAATTTGTTAAAAACTTTATTCCATCCTATTGAGACTCTTAATGTCGAACAAAATAATACGAAAAATCAACAGCGATGGTATGATTTTTTATTTAATGATGCAAAAGAGGTACCATTTTTACAGGATGTAAAAACATTACGTTTTTTTTATTTCTATCTGAAACAACCCATTGATGATTTTAACAGTTTTAAAGAAGCGATTATTGGCGGATTTCAGCAACCCATTATTTTAATGATTAATGAAACACAAGGTTTGATAATAGATGAAAAGCCACAAGTAGTTTTCGATCAAGAGTCATTCAATCAACTAAGTGACACGTTAACTAGTGATTTTTTTGTTAAAATTGATAGTTATATTGGCCAACTACACCAAGTTAATCATCTACTAAAAGAAAAATTTAATTATGAATTTCAATGCTTTAATACAATTCATCGATATGCAAATCGTGAAAAAACGATTACGTTTTACGAAGCTTTACCACTATTAATGATTCAGTCGCCGTCATGCGTAAAAAAGGATATACTATCTGATCTTTTTATAGAAAGTATCCAAGCGCAAGAGATGCTTCATACGATTCAAGTTTTTTTACAATGTAATTTAAATGCTTCTTTAACAGCCAAAAAGCTGTACATCCATCGTAATAGCCTGCAGTATCGATTGGATAAATTTATTGAAAACACTGGAATAGATATTCGTTCCTTCGCAAACGCTGCTTTTGTTTCTCTTGCTATGATACTGTTGAAATCTGAAAATTATCAATAGTTGTACAATGTGCCCAAACTTGTTTTGTGTAATGTATACGTATACATTTTACATATTTTTCTCTTATACTCTAAAAAAACAGTTACATAAGGGAGATGAAGATATTGGCAGAATTAAAATTACAACATATTTTTAAAATTTACGACAAAAATGTCACGGCGGTAAAGGATTTCAATCTTGATATTGAAGATAAGGAATTTATTGTATTCGTAGGTCCTTCAGGTTGTGGTAAATCTACTACATTGCGTATGGTTGCTGGTTTAGAAGAAATCTCAGAGGGAGATTTAATCATTGATGGAAAGCGAATGAATGATGTAGCGCCTAAAGATCGTGATATCGCCATGGTATTCCAAAACTATGCCCTATACCCGCATATGAGCGTATTTGAAAATATGGCATTTGGCTTAAAGCTGCGCAAATTACCGAAAGATGAAATTAATCGCCGCGTGAACGAGGCAGCGCGTATCTTAGGGCTGGAAGAATACTTAAATCGTAAACCGAAAGCACTTTCAGGTGGTCAACGTCAACGTGTCGCTTTAGGACGTGCCATCGTGCGTGATGCAAAAGTCTTTTTAATGGATGAGCCTTTATCAAACTTGGATGCGAAACTTCGCGTACAAATGCGTGCTGAAATCACAAAACTTCATCAACGCTTACAAACAACGACAATTTACGTGACACATGACCAAACAGAAGCCATGACAATGGCTACTCGCCTCGTTGTTATGAAAGATGGCATTATTCAACAAGTAGGTGCACCAAAAGAAGTGTATGAGCAACCGAATAATGTATTTGTCGGCGGCTTTATCGGCTCCCCTGCTATGAACTTCTTTACGGGTACACTTACAGATGGCAAATTCCACATTGGGAATACGTGCATTACTGTGCCACAAGAAAGAATGAAAGACTTACTTGCGCAAGGCTATAACAATAAAGAAGTTATTATGGGTATTCGTCCTGAAGATTTCCACGATGAACAAGCATTTATCGAATCAACTCCAGGTTCAAGAGTCGATGTAACAATTGAAGTAGCTGAATTAATGGGCGCAGAGATTATGCTCTATTCACAAATCGAAGGTCATCAATTTATTGCACGTGTAGATTCCAATGCCACTGCTAAACCAGGCCAAGTATTGCCACTGGCATTGGATATGAACAAAGTCCACTTCTTCGATAAAGATACGGAGAATCGTATTATTCCAGGTAATAGTGGACAAAACAAAGGCAACGAAGGCACTGAAAAGCCTGTTATTGTTGGCTAAGATGGTAGCGAAGTTGGTGACTCCTGTTCATAACAGCACACAATGAAAGGCGGAGGCACTCTGCACAATAGCGAGGGTTACGGCTTACTGTGCTGAGCGGAAAACACCGCCGCAGCGGACATCAACGGTATAGAAAAAGTGTTAGATTGATTCAATCAATCTAACACTTTTTGATTAGTTGCACTCAATATAAATTGATTCATATCCGAGTTTTTAATTTTTGAATTTTTTCAATTTGTAGCTATATTTAGTCAAATCAAGTTCTTTTACAAGAACAGTAAAAAAGACTTCAGCACGATTTAAAAAGATACCTAATAGCATTTTTTGTTCAAATTCTAATACATGATCGTCGTTATCAAATAAAAATTGTACTTTTTTATTTTTTAATTGCTTTAATTGTATTTTAACTGGTTGATCAGGAAAATAACTTTTCCCAATGCCATCCTCTAAGTAATCTTCAATCACATTGACAATATATCCCCATAGCTCAGGGAGATAGTCCCAATATCGAACACCTAAAATTTCTTTATTATAGCATTTAATCGATAACCCACCATCAAGTCTAAGAAGACCGTCTTCTTCTATATATTTATTTTGGGTGTTATTGATAAAAGAAACAAATTCATCCCAATTATCGTTTATGCTTATCGTATATTTATCAGGATTGTTGACTGCATCTTCCAAATCGTCGATAATTCTTTTTACAACAAATTCATTAATTGTTACTACTTCCATCATATATTCACCTCACATTAGTTTTTTGGATATAGTTGTCTAATATGCCCATCTTTAATCCCTAATACGTATTTAACACCATCTACTTGTCCCTCTACTCTGAACATACCATTTGTTCCTTTTTTGGCTAATATCGTAATAGGGGTTAATAAGAAATCCTTAAATACATATACTATTAAATTTCCTTCTATAAAGGACCCATTATCCGCAAATACTTTAATTGCTTCAAGAATATTAGTATATACTGATAGAAGTTGATGGTTTGAAACAATGATCGCTTGGCTATATATGATTTGAAAATACTTAACTCATTCGATAGGCGAAGAATCAATAAATCAAGCATTTTTTATGAAGTAATTACAATACAAATTTTCAGAAAATTACAATTATAAATTCTTGCGGGAATATTATCATATGTCATTAATATAGTCAATAAATAAAATATGTATCTCTTTAAAAACCTATATCAAATACCCATATTTAAGGTCTCTTTCTCTTTTTAGAAATTTTTATATTATAACAACTGAATAATATACGCTTTACAGTTGCTGGATTATTTTGTAGGCTTTCCTTTATAGCAACAGAAAAATGAGTAAGAACAAACAACCCGTTTTCTCCATAAAATAATAAGAGGTGATTGTATGACGGACAAAGTAACTGCTTTTAAACAGGCTTTAGGTAATTATCCAACAGGTGTCACAGTTGTCACAGCTTACAATGATGTGAATGAACCGATTGGCTTAACGGTCAATTCCTTTGCATCTGTTTCCATAGATCCGCTCCTTATCCTATGGTCATTGGACAAAAAATCCCAACTGCATCCGCTTTTTTGTAATGCGGACAAATTCGCGGTTAATATTTTAGCGAACGATCAAACACAATTATGTACAGTATTTTCAAGTAAAATCCCTGACCGATTTGCGCAAGTCAAATGGTCTTCTTCTTTACATGGTTTGCCAATATTACATGATACTTTAGCTACGCTGCAATGCGAAACATTTAAAAAAATCGATGCAGGAGACCATACAATTTTCATTGGTCATGTGCTAGCAATTGATAATGCCCAAAAGGAACCTTTGCTCTATCATCGAAGACACATTGGTCAAATCCCAACGAGTTTTTACGAATAATATGTAAAAGTAGGTATTTCAAAATTTTCTTTGAGATACCTACTTTTTGTTTACCGTTACATACAATGCTATCCTTCAAGCATCCTACTGGATCATGACCGAATTTAAAATGTGTTGCTCATTCATTCGGGATATTATGCTTAAAATGGCCCCGAGTTAATTCATTTAGTTGTTGTAGAGCTTCACTTTTTCTGTGGAAATCTTTGCTTTTCAAGTCGATTAATTTGGACAATCACACCATCTTGAATAGTAATTTGCACTTCCCCAAATTCTAAATTTTGAATGGCCTTCGCAATTACTTCTAACTTCTTATCATCAATCTTTGACAGTTGAGACATACGATACACCCCTTCTTTTTTCATACTTTTGTGTATAAAAGAGATCTACGCATCAAGATGATTTGATGCCTCCCCTTATCTCTTCGATAACCCAGTTGGATTTAGCAACGATTAATCGAGTTACCAAGACTTCATTGGGCTTAGTCCCTCACACCTCACACGATAAGAGGATTACGTTTCTTGGAAATAATTCTATAATTCAGAAAACCCATTGTCAATATAAATATTACAAAACCTAGTCGAATACTATGAAATTAAGAAAAAAGGTACATTTTATTGCTATAAAATTTCTCAACATTCCATCTTAAAATCCTATTTTTCCTTAAAAGCAATAAAATAAATGTTAATACATGAAAAAAGCTGTGCAGAATTATATATTCTACACAGCTGCACATTATTCGTTTAACAAGTATTCCATTAACACTTTTGCAGTTTCTTGTTTACCAATGACTTTAATCGGTTGTCCTTGTGCAGGCACTATCCAATGTGGCTCTTGTCCGCCATACAGTGATTGCGAGCTATTAGCAACCATGAATTGCGCATTCGCTGTCTCCATACGAAGACGTGCACGGGACAGTAAAAACTCCTCATCATCCGTAGCCTCTAGCTTAAATCCTACTAACGTGACATTAGGTTGCCAACTCTTTATTTGCCCTAGCACTTTTGGCGCCTTTTTAAAATGAATCACAGGGGGCTCGTCCGATGGCATCTTCCCTGCACCTTCCATTAGATTCCCTGATTGATCGTACACTTTATCAATGACCCAATCTGAACCTGCCGCTGCCATAATCACGATGTCTACTTGTTCTTCCTGTACAGCATGGCGAACCTTGTCACCTAAATCTTCAATACCTTCAAAGCGTACTGTACGCATCTTATCTTGATTAATTGGAAGTTGCGCAAAATAGCCATGCATATAGATAACATCCGCTCCAGCTTCTAGTGCTGCTTCAGCCAAATAGCAGCCCATAGACCCCTTCGATAAATTCGTATGCCCTCGCACACGATCCCATTTTTCAAGTGTTCCCCCACTTGTAATGAGTACGGTTTTTCCTTGTAATGTCCCCACTCACACTCACCTTTTCTATTCAAACTAATAACTAATTGATATCCAATCTACATGTTCTATTTTAACGTAAAAAGCTTAAATAACCTATTTCTTATTTTGTTCTTTTAGCCACACGCTTAAAATTTCCGCAAACTTTTTCGTTACTGGTGAGGCTTGATGTTTCATTGCCAGTCCTATCGTACGATAACCACCTTGCTTTAGTGGGATAGCCCTTAATGAGGACGGTAGTCGGTTAATCACTAATCGAGGTAAAATGGTAATGCCTAAATCGTGTGAAATCATTGAAATAATTCCAACCTCCTCCGATAGCTCGAACCGAATATTCGGTTTTACATGGTACTGCTCTAAAATTACTTTTACATCATTAGTACCTCGATACGACGTCATTATAAAAGGCATGTCTTCTAGTTCAGTAATATCAATTTCTGATCGATTGTAAAGAGAGCTTTGATCGGAAACTATACATAAAAGTGGGTCTTGGACTAATTCGATAAATTGAAATTGCTCCGATTTTTGTCCATTTAAAAAACCAGCATCAACTTCTCCACTTTGTAGCCACTGTTCGATTTCATAATAATCGCCTTCACGTAACTCAACTTGAATACCTGGAAACTGATTGTCCATAATACGAATAATTTCTGGCATCCAGTTGGAAGAAATACTAGAAATAACACCGATTCGTAATTTCCCTCGGGTTACCCCTAAAATATGTGCCGCTTCTTGTTGTAATAATTCGTCCGCATCGAGTACATTTCGCATTGCCCGAAGCATTGTTTGACCCTCACTCGTTAATGTCACACCTGTACGACTTCGATGAATAAGGGCAAAGCCACATTCTTTTTCTAAGCTAGAAACAGCATGACTAACTGCCGATTGGGTTAATCCAAGTGCATCTGCAGCTTTCGTAAAGCTGGAAACTTCTGCAACTTTGTTTAAAATCTCATATTTGACTAAACTCATTCAAATTCCCTCATATATACATGAATTTTTTTAATATTACTCATTATAAACATTCGTTTTACTAATCACAATACAAGATATATAGTAAATTTTAGTATGAAACTGTTTTAGTACACAGAGATAGAAGGTGCATAATGAGTAATCAAGGGAAAGCAAATTTATTAATGGTCATAGTTACAATGTTTTGGGGATTGTCTTATACGTTTATGGTAATGGGACTTGAAACATTAGCTGTATTTAATGTAGTAGCATTACGCTGTATCATCGCATTTTTGGCAGCAGGCATTATTTTTTATAAACGTATGATAAAGGTTAACTTCAAAACTTTAAAATATGCAGCTATTCAAGGTTTGCTATTATTCATTGTGTTTGCACTTAGCTTATTTGGATTAGAGACAACTTCGGTTTCAAATGCAGGATTTATTTTAAGCCTTACAGTCGTCTTAGTACCCATTTTCAGTAGCTTTATTGAGAAAAAATTGCCATCAAAAGCAGTAAGTTTCGCAATTGTGAGCACGATGATTGGTATTACTGTTTTAACGGTTCAACATTCTTTTACATTTCAATTGGGCGATATATTAGTTGCAATCGCGGCATTATGTTATTCGATTTATTTACTGTTAAACGGTCATTTTACACGTAGTGTAGAATCGATTTCCTATGGCATTTACCAGCTCGGCTTTGCGGGAATGTATGCGCTTGTTTTAACACTACTATTTGAAACACCAACACTTCCGAATTCATCTACTTCCTGGATTGCGATTTTAGGACTTGGAATAATCTGTAGCGCGTTTTGCTTCGTTGGTCAAACTGTTGCACAACAGTACACCTCTGCTACACATACAGGGCTCATTTTCTCATTAGAACCTATTTTTGCAGCGATGTTTGCGATGATGTTCATCGGCGAAGGACTAACGGTAAAATTACTTATCGGTGGAAGCTTTATTTTAATTGGTAATCTTGTCGCACAATTTGAACAACTTCACATTCTACGATTTATGCGAAAACATGAACAAGAAAAAGTTATGCATTGAATTTTAAATATACGAAGGCTCTAGAAATATTCTAAATTTCTCAGAGTCTTTTCTTTTTTGTTAATAAAAAAGTAAAAAGTGAAATGGAGTGCATACCATTTCACTTTTTACTTTTTTTGCAAGCTAGTTAAACTCTAGCCACTTACATCTATAAATATCTTCTCATTTGTTCAGCTTCATTCATTTGCTCTTCAGCTTTTAATCGCTCTTCGCGTTGTTCAGGTGTCTCATCCACGATCGATTCAGGTGGCGTTACATGTGTATCAAATGGATCAAGTTGAGCGCGTTTTGAATCTGCGATTAGTGTAGACGTTGAAGGATTTACATCATCATGCTCCGCGTATAAAACGATCGCACCTTCCTCTACAAGTTGAGCGTAATACGCTGTTTGCCCCTCTGTCAAATCAAATCGTTTTAAACCTTCCGTAACAGCTGTTTCACCTGTAAACCATGATTTAATCTGGTCAAACCAGTTACCTGCCTCATGTGTTTTCACATCAACATTTGATTTTACATCATCAATTTCGTGTGCTTCTCTAGAAATAATATGAATTTCATCTGTGTTATAACCTTCCATGCGCATACATTTTAAAATATGAAACATCTCTTCTCTCGTATGTGCAACTTCAATTTTTGGGTTTTGTTCATTCATCATGTTCAATTCCTCCTAATTTTGTAAGGCTTACTATGTATGTACCCCCCACCTTTCACAAAAAACCCTTTTTATATATCCTTTATATAACTGTAATATTTGTCATAGCGTTTTGCCTTCTGTAGTGTTTTTGTCATATTTTTATTTATTGATATAAAAAAGCACTTGGAGCGATTCACTAGTCTCCAAGTGCAAATGTTAATTATGCATATTTTTTATCAAGAAAGGCTTTTAACATCCAAGTATGTTTTTCAAGGGAAAGATACATCGAATTTAGTAAATCTTCAGTACGATCGTCCCCTTCCAGTGCCGCTAGCTGCATAGCATTATTAATAGCCTGCATTTGTTTTTCGAAGTCTGAAACAATCGTTGCTACCATTTCATCAGCTGTTTCATTACCTGTTGCTTCTTGAACATGTGATAGCTCGAGATATTCTTTTAACGTGGCAACTGGCTCTCCACCTTTTGATAGAATACGTTCTGCCGTATCATCAAAGTTTATTGTAATTTCATTATATAATTCTTCAAATTTTGCATGGAGTGTAAAAAAGGCATTACCTGTTACATACCAATGATAGTTATGTAGTTTCGTATACAGTACTGACCAAGTTGCGACGAGTTTATTCAATTCCTTGTTTAAATCTTGTGGCATAATTACCCCTCCAAATTATAGTATTTTTAGATTTTTAGTATGCAACATTTCATCGAACCCTGTCAAGTATACAGATTAAATAGAATAAAAAATAAAAAAATTTTCTAGTTAAACTCCTAATACTCAATACACTATTAGTTTGGTGAATTTAATAAACAGAACGCCAAATAGTATTATTTTAAAATAGCGTCCTATTTTAGTGATGAAGAATTTGAAATGATTGGACATAATTTAAAATTGGTTTATTATAAATGGAGTGATTCGGAAGCAACTTTTATCGATTAACTTTCTGAAAATGATTTAGTTTAGTTTTAATATTCAATAAATAAAAGATATTTTTAAACTAGTAAACCACCTATCAATTTTATTTGATCGGTGGCTACTGTTTTTAAGTTATCGAATTGACAAATCACTCAATATCAAATTTGTATAACTGCTTACTATATGGAATATGTTTAATAAACTTGCCTAATTCAATATTAAAATAGCTTTCAATATCTTCTTTAAGTTTTTTCTCTAAAACTAAAAATTCATTAACAATATAATCTAAGTCAAAAACATTATAAACATTAGATTTTGCCCAAATGGATTTTAACCTAGCTTTATTAGAAAAAGGTATCAAAGAAATAATCGCTCCATCTTTATAATCATCATACTCTACTGAATAATAATGGAAATCCAACCTTTCAATTTCTTTGATACGTTCTTTCCACACATACAGAGACTTATAAAATTCTAAAAAAGCTAGTTCTTCTTCAAAATATAACGCTTCATTAATTTTAATTTTAAAGATAGCCTCTACTCCCAAGATTAACGAAACATTTCTCTTATCTTTATTAGAAATGGCATCTGATTCACTTAAAAATTCATATTCAAATTTTATTTTACTGGAAATGCCGTCCATATATTACCATCATATCCTATCACTATTCTTATTTTTGTTTCACCTTTTGTACCTATTTTTTTATTAAGATTTACGTCAAACTTAAATGATAATTTATCATTATAATTTATTTCAAAATCTGAAACCGAGGCTTTCTGTAATGCTTCTTTTATCCAACCTTTGGCAGTTGTCTGACTGTTAGTATTAAATTTTGCCCAATTGCTAGTACTACTACTCAAATGTTTATTTTTAACAATGAAATTGGGCAATTTTTTTATTGCATTACTTAGAGCATATTTTCCAAAAGCACTTATAAGTGCTTTTTCTCCATACTTTTTAATGGCCCATCTTGCACCTTGTTGAATAACAATAGCTAAAACTGGAATTGCTGATGCATTTGCATCAATTGTATTCATTAAGAATACCTCTTCAGTATCTTTATCTACAAGAAGTGCTTTGAAATTTTCTCCTTCGATTTCCACAAAGATTAAATCATACTCTCTGTCTTTTCCATTTTCTTTTAAATTAACAAACATCTCACCAGAATCAATGTTTATATGCATATATGAATAAAAATCAAAATATTCTGAAATCAAATGCGAACTTATTCCAATTTCATTCATTGAAAACTCTTCTACTTGCATTTCAAAATTTTTATTGCTAATGCCCAAGTCGTCTTCGACATTGATACGATAAACAGACTTACTATCTTCTGAAGATATTTCATTAACACTATAGTCTACATCCAAATCAATTTTTCTCGCATTTGCTTCAATAGAATCATCACTAAAATTGCTCGCAAGACCCATCGCTGAATATGTTATATTAAATACTAAAGCTACAACTAATAATTGGATTAAACATTTTTTCATTTCCTTTCCTCCAAAATATTTTTATTAAGCGTCAATAGCCCTTTTCCATATCCTTTGTCATTTCCTATATTCACAATATAATTGCCTATAACATCTAATAAATCTTTTTTCTCTTCAATATTTTCTTGTTTTAATATCGAAGCAATTATTCCAGTTGCATAGGCAGTCGCAAAAGAAGTTCCTGAAAACAACTCATAATCCCCATCTTTATTTGTTGATAAAATATCAACACCAGGAGCTGAATAATCCACTTTATCAATAGCAGAATATGAATCAATCTTTAAGTTTTCATCTAATGATGCTATAGAAAGTACCCCATCATATTTAGCCGGATAGTCAACTGAAATCCCCATAGTATTCCCTGCTGCAGCAATAATTATAATCCCACTTTTTATAGCCTCTTCAATAGCAATTTTTAAATCTTTACGATCATTGATAAAGCCAAAACTGATATTAATTATATCAACTTCATTTTTAATACTCCAATTAATCCCTTCTATCACTGTGTCTAATTTAGCTTCTCCGTTTTCATTAATTACTTTAACATCATAAATTATAGGATTAGCTAAAATCCCCTTTACTTTCCCTCCTTTAGCTGCAATAATTCCAGCTATAGCTGTACCATGTCCATAATCATCATGAACTTTTTCTTTCTTTTTAGAAATCGCATTATATTCTATAAAATCTACATCTTGTAAATCAGAATGCTCTTTATTTATGCCACTATCTAAAATAGCTATTTTTACTGGTATATCATATTCATTTTTATCAAAACCAACAATTTTTTCTGACCAGCTTAAATCAGAACTATTATTATCCAATTTGGCAAATAAAAAAATACAAAATAAAATAGGTAAAGAACCTAAAAAAACAAATTTTATTCTTTTAGATTTGAAAACATTCACCTCTTTCTACACATGAACTCTGCAAAAAAATATAATCAAAAAACACCAATAGTCTTTATGAATTTCTTAAAAGAACCTTCTATTTTCAAACTAGGAAATATTTTAACCGCATTATAATTATTTCACCTTTAAAAGTCAATACATTTTTAAGAATTATTTTTATTTTTATAAAATATGAGCTACATCTAAACTTTGAGAGATAATTTTTAAACAATAATCCTCTGGAAAATAAAAATACTCAAAACGCTAGAATACTAGCATTTTGAGCTTTAAATGATGAAAGTTTTATTGGCATTAACCTTAATCATAAATTTCCCACTGTGTCTACTCATCATCTAATATATTTTCCTTAGACCTTTTCATGGCAGCCTTCATTTGATTTTCACTACTTATTAATTGAAAGCTTACTTGCTTCATTAATCGCAAAATCCGTTTATGATTAAATTGTTTATTAAATTTCTGGTTCATATGCTGCTGAATTTTGCGATAGCCATAGTTCGCTTGTCCCTTTTCATGTAGCTCGCGTATTTCTTTTAAAATCTCGTCATTTTCCTGTTGTCTTGTCGTTGGTGTACGCTGTGTCCATTTATAGTAAGCAGAGCGTGCAATCCCTGCGAATTCACATAGTAGTGAGATGGACAAGTTGTCGTTGTGATGCAATGCTTGAACGGCCATATATTTATTAATTACATTACTTTCCTCCCCTCGAGCTCCTCTAGCTTTTTTAACAATGCATTTTCTGTACGTAGTCGTTCATTTTCATGTTCAAGTTGTTTTATTTCTACCTTGAATTGCTCTTCTACAGTTCGTTCATGTTCTTCTTTATTTCGCCCACGCTTATCTTTCAGCGATTGTTCGTCACCCGCCTCATATTTTTTTACCCACTGGTAAACTTGTTGGTACGATACTTGATACGTATTTGCTGTTAGTTGATAATTGTTGTCGTTCTTTAAACAAAATAAAACAATTTGAATTCGTTCATCTAAGGTCGTTTTTCTTCCCTTTGGCATAAGTGCTTTCCTTTCAGTTTATCCGTCATTTTTTCTATTATAATTGTTAATGGAATGAACGAGAACAACATATTCATTAATGCTTAAAATATAAAAAATACCCCCTTCGTCAGTTGAAGGGGGTATTTTCACTCTGTTTTGTTTCTATTCAAATGTTCCATTTCTTCCATGCTTTCTTCAGCCCTTAATCGATTTTCCCGCTGCTGAGGTGTCTCGACGTTATCAATCGTATCAATAAATGGTTCTGGTGCTGTCATGCGAGGCTCAAGCGGATTATGGCGATATGGGTTTCCCTCTTGGTCGACCGCTATTTCTAATGGGCCATCCGTATCTGCCTTCTCAGCAAATATAACAATGGAACCATGCTCTACAAGATCTGCATAATAGGCCGTCTGCCCCTCAGTTAAATGAAAACGCTTAATACCTTCCTTTACCGCTGATTCACCTGTAAACCATGATTTAAATTGATCAAACCAATTACCTGCCTCATGTGTTTTTACATCTGTTTCCCATTTAATGTCTTCAAATGGAGTAGAGTCTTTGGCAATAATATGGATATCATTTGTATGATAGCCTTGACTATACATATTTGTTAATATTGCTAGCATTTCCTCTTTCGAGTGTGCCACTTCAATATGTGGATTTTGTTCATTCATGCTGTTTATGTCCTCCTATTTTATGGCCCACTCAAGACACGTGCGTATCAGAGGAATTGCCTTTACCTTTTTTGTTCATAATTACTTAGTGATCTCATTTCATTTTTTATTCGTTAAGATATGCCTTTAACATCCAAGCATGTTTCTCAAGTGACTGATACATCGCATTTAGTAAATCTTCTGTACGATCGTCGCCCTCTTCAGCTGCTAGTTCCATTGCAGAATTTAAAGCCTTCATTAGCTTTTGAAAATCTGAAATAGTTGTTGCAACCATTTCTTCTGTTGTTTCTTTACCTGTTGCTTCATCAATATAAGAAAGTTCAAGGTGCTCTTTTAAAGTAGCAACTGGTTTTCCATCTTTTGAAAGAATACGTTCTGCGATCTCATCTAAATTTAATGTTGTTTCATTATATAACTCTTCAAATTTTGCGTGGAGTGTAAAAAATGAACTGCCCGTTACATACCAATGATAGTTATGCAATTTTGTATATAGTACAGACCATGTAGCTACCAGCTTATTTAATTGTTTGTTTAAATTTTGTGACATAATATCTCCTCCAATAATTCATATACTAGCCTTTAGTATGCGTTACATTGTGTATTGGCTATACCTCATATTTCCCCAATGACACATTTTCAAACATTTGATTTCACACATTGCATATTATTTTTCAAAGTTGACTGACTTTATGCATGAAAAGATAGCTTTTAATTTTTAAAACTTCTGTCTATAATTATTTCACTTTTCGAAATAGTTTCGTTATAATGGTATCACTTACGTTAAAAGGGGTGTTCTTACATGGAAGTATTACCATTACGCAAAGATGTTGCAATAGAGGAAACATGGAATTTACAAGATTTACTTGAAAATGATGCTGATTTTGAACCTGCATTAGCTCAGTTTGTTGAGGATGCAGTAAAATTTGAAAACACATATAAAGGTACAATTACAGATGCTCAAAAAGTAATTGATGTACTTACAGCTTATGAAGCATTACAAGTAGGGATTGTCCCAATCGGAACATATGCAAGTTTAAATATCCAGGCTGATCGTACGGATGAGGTCGCACAAATGCGTGCAGCGAAGTTTGGGACAGCAGTTGGTAAAATTAGCAGCTCCATTGCATTTGTACAAAGTGAATTGCTTGCATTGGATGAAGCCATCTTAGAGGAGGCTGCAGCATCAAGTACGCTTTATAATCGCTATATTACAGAGCTATTAAAGCAAAAGCCTCATCAATTGCATCCAGAAGTAGAAAAAACGCTCGCTGCATTAAGCTCTACGTTTGAAGCACCATATGAAATCTATAACACGACAAAGCTTGTGGATATGCATTTTGGAGAGTTCGAGGCAAATGGTAAGAAGCATCCGCTAAGCTATGTTTTATTCGAAAATGATTGGGAACTTGAAACCGATACAACTATACGTCATGCAGCTTTCAATGCATTTTCTAATAAACTCCGTGACTATCAGCATACGACGGCAAAAGTGTATAACACACATATCCAGCAAGAAAAAACGATTTCTGATTTACGTGGCTTCGACTCTGTTATTGACTACTTATTGTTTGACCAAGAGGTAGATCGTTCACTTTATAATCGTCAAATTGATCTTATTACAAAGGAACTTGCCCCACATATGCGTCGTTATGCTAAGCTTGTGCAAAATGCGCACGGTTTAGAAGAAATGACATTTGCTGATTTAAAAATAGCGCTTGATCCAAGCTATGATCCAAAATTAACAATGGCAGAAGCAAAAGATTATGTTGAAAAATCATTGGCTGTTATGGGTAAAGATTATGCGCAAATGATTGAAAGAGCGTTCAACGAGCGTTGGATTGATTACGCACCAAATAAGGGTAAATCTACAGGTGCATTTTGCTCAAGCCCGTACGGCAGTCATCCTTATATTTTAATGTCATGGAATGAACGTATGAATGAAGTATTTACGCTGACTCATGAGCTTGGTCACGCAGGCCATTTTGTCAATGCGCATGGACATCAATCTTATTTAAATAGTCGCCCTTCTCTATACTTTATTGAAGCACCATCTACAATGAATGAAATGTTGCTAGCAAACTATTTACTGACACATAATGACGATAAACGCTTCAAACGTTGGGTCATTTCAAACATCGTATCGAAAACGTATTATCACAACTTCGTTACGCATTTATTAGAAGCAGCATACCAGCGTAAAGTCTATGAATTAGTAGACGCAGGTGATTCTGTGAATGCAACTGTCTTAAACCAATTAAAACGTTCAGTTTTAGAAGAATTCTGGGGAGATACTGTTAATATTTCAGAAGGTGCAGAGCTTACGTGGATGCGCCAGCCTCATTACTATATGGGCTTATATCCATACACATATAGTGCTGGGCTAACAATCTCTACACAAGTATCACAACGTATTTTAAAAGAAGGCAGTACTGCAGTAGACGAATGGCTAACTGTTCTTCAAGCAGGTGGCACAAAATCCCCTGTTGAGCTTGCCCAAATGGCAGGCGTGGACGTAACAACAGACCAGCCGCTACGTGATACGATTGCTTACATTGGTCATTTAATAGATGAACTTGAAAGACTAACAGAAGAGATTGATGCTTAATAGATTCCATCTCTTTTCTTCACTTTTTAACGTTACCATCTACGCTCTCTTCTAAGGCGTAGATGGTTTTCATTTTTTAGTTCTAAGCGAGAAAACTCATACATATACTAGAATGAGGGCCCGCCCCATTAACTTTTTTGATATTTCAAAATAGATAATCATTTTTCTTCGTACAAAAGTACCGTTATTATTAAGAGTACGCAATTTATTTAGCAAAAATCGACTAACAATTTTCAAAGGAAGTGTTTCTAATTATGGTAAAACGTAATGATCCATGCCCATGCGGTAGCGGCAAAAAATACAAAAAATGTTGTGAAGGTAAACAGCAAGTTACAGTGGAAGCTGTAGCAATCGAAGAACTAGAGCGTGTATTACAAACATTTTATCTAGAATATCCAGAACGCAAAGATGTTCGAGCTTATATCGAGCATGTTGGTACATGGCAGCCTAAATTAGAGAGCGTACTTCAACGTGAGCTTATTGAAGCGATTGCGTTAGACGACTTCTTCTTCCATCAAGAGCCATCTATTTGGAAAGGTTACTTAAAGAAAACGAAGAAAAAAACGGTTAGACCTTCTACTTTAAAAGTGCTAGAAGGCTGGTCACAACCAACATTATTTATCGGTACAGTGACTGTTGTAGAGGAGAAATATTTCAAAGCTAGTCATGTCCTATCCAATGAAGAAATTTATATTCGTCGCGAAAATGATAAGCCAATTCCTGAGGGAATGCATGTCTTTGCGTTCATCCTGCCAGATGGCACAAAGCAAGAAGCACATTATTTAGCGGTGTCTACTCTTATATTCTTCCCACAAGACCATGAAAAGGTATTTGTGAAGTTAAAAGAAAACTTTGAGGCTTCTAACAAAAAAGTTCAAACCTTCTTAAAAGAAGATCATCTTTCATTCTGGGAGCTACTTGTATCAAATGGCTACAAGGGTGAAGAATTTACAAGCTTTGAGAACGGTGTGATTGCGCAAGTAAAGGAATTTCTTGAGCAAAATGAGCGTGAAACAGCACCAATGCTTGAACTATTAGAGGATTACTTAATCGAAGGACAACCATCTGCACGTAAAGAATCGGCAATCGCAGCAGGTGCCATTCGCTACGGTCAAGAAAAAGAGCTATTTGAATCGCTTTCTTTAACCGTTAAAGAAATTGCAGCGACTTTTGATATCTCGCCATCCTCTTTAACAAAATACTATCAAGATTTAAGCCAATACGCTGCAACTAAATAAAAAAAGAAAAAGTGTTAGATTGATCGCAGTCAATCTAACACTTTTTGCTTTTTTAATGCTAACGCTTGCTGCGTTTCCGAGCTTTATCGGCGATTTACTTAGTTCTATCGGCGATTTCTGCTTGTTTACCGTCGATTCATGGGCATCTATCGGCGATTCATAGACTTCTATCAGCGATTTGACATTCGCCACCTTTGCTCTTGTTTCTAAAACACCATATGCTTATAAATAGAAAAAAGCTACGTATGTTATCTGCATAGCAGAACACAAGGTAGCTTTTTCTATGGTAACCAACCAATACTATTATTTCCGAACATATTGTTATTTATGCAAGCAAGAAAGGAAATATGATTAATTACGTGCATAAATATTTCTTTTTAAGTATTTTTGTGAGATACTCCATATCTTTGGCTCCTATTTGCTATAAACTTTCATTAGCTCTTCACCAAGAAATTGTAGTCGCTCCCCTACTGTACATTCCTCAATACAAAAACGATGGGCTTCTGGTTTGCCCCGTTCTTTGCGTAGTTGCTTAATGACTAAGCAATCAGCACAGTACATATCATGTAGTTCATCAATATCTTTCATAACCGTCACTTTATCCATTAAGAACATTCGCCCCTTTCACGTCCAAATTTCATGTCTTTCTATTATGAAGCGAACGTTGTGTTCAAGCAACTATTTTGTTCATCCTTATTTAACAAAAATTGTTTGATAATTTGAAGGTTGTCAAACAGCACGATTGCGGTAAAATAAAATGGAAGTCTAATCACAAAGTAGGGATTTTCATGTTAGAGGTCTATATAGATGCGGCAAGTGCAGGTAATCCAGGTCCTAGCGGTATTGGCATTTTTATTAAAGGAGAAGGTCATCACGTTCAAATTAGTGAGTATATCGGTCAGACAAATAATCATATTGCAGAATTCACCGCGTTAGTACGCGGTCTAGAGGAAGCACAAAAGCTTGGTACAAGTATTGTCTCCGTCCGCTCCGATTCAAAGGTTGTCGTGGCATCTATAGAAAAAGAATATGTCAAAAACGAAGAGTTTAAACCTTTTCTTGAGCAAGCATTAAAACTGGCAAGCAACTTTGATTTATTTTTTATCAAATGGATACCAGACGGGCAAAATAAAGCAGCAGATGCATTGGCACGTAAGGCAATTATTAAGGAAAAAAATTAAAATAATAGTGGGACTGCTTAAGCAGTCCCCTGTTCGCTTAATTTTAACTCATTGTACGTTTCTAAAAGCCCTCTATACTCCTTCTTCACCTCTCTTTTAAATAACTCTATAGGAACTAGAAAACTCTGGTATTTATCCAATTGAATTTCATAAAAATGACCATTTTCTTGAATGGTAGTATCGAAATAAGGATAATTGTCTAAAAAACAATCCTATGGAGTCTTCCATCATAATGACTATCAAAAATATAGATTAAATCACACCACGTATCTAATAAATCTTCAGTTAATTGCTCTTCCCCAAAAATCACCACATCATTATAAATTAAGCTGACAAAGCCACATAAATAATCACCTTCGTTTTCTTCTAAAATCGTCTGTGCTTTTTCTACCGCTAAAGGATTGGTAATCGGGAAACTTTCAATTTTATAAACAGGAGCATATATATCTTCTTCCCCTATAAACGTTTCGATCTTTAGTTTATTCATACAAAGCACCACACTTCTTTGAAAATGAATCTTTTGTTAAAAACCTTAAATTACGGGAACTGCTCATTGGAAATAAGCAGTCCCACATCCACTAGTTTCATTTATCTTTATCATAGAGTAATTCGTTATATGTTTTTAAATGACTTTTATATAAACTTTCCTCCGAGAATATAAAGTTGCCATTTTTACAAAAGTCCATAAATTCAATAAAACCTTTTTTCACCTCATTTTTTAATGGCTCTATAGGCAATTGGAAGCTATGGGAACTATCAAGGTGAATTTGATAATGTTGATCAATTATTTCAATTTCAGCATCATAAGTTGCATTGTCCAAAAAGATGATATTATGAATACTACCATCATATCTGTGGTCCAAAATATAAACTAAATCACTCCACGTATCCAATAAATTTTCCGTTAATTGCTCTTCTCCAAAAATAACTACATCATTATATATTAAGCTTACAAACCCACATAAGTAATTCCCTTCATTTTCTTCCAAAATCCTTTGAGCCTTTTCAAAAGCTAAAAGATTCGTAATAGAAACTGCCTCAGTTATTCCTTCTGGAAAAGAGCTATCATATTGTCGACCAATAAATGTTTCAATCTTAAGATTGTTCATACGACACCTCACATTTATGAGTATTCCAAGAGAAATACAATGTGGGGACTGCTTGAATTTATCAAGCAGTCTCCTCTATATAATTTTGCCGTCTAAATTTACCTATCTTCAAGTCGAAGTAATTTTTCATAAGTGTCTAAAAGACCACGATAAGAACTATCTTCGGAAAACTCTAGTTTTTCATTTTTACAAAACTCCACAAATTTTAAAAATTCTTTCTTCACTTCTTTTTTGAATGGCTCTTTAGGCAACAGATAGCGCTGAGAACTATCAAGTTGAATTTCATAAAATTGATCAATTTCTTGAATTGTAGTATAATAATAGGGATAATTATCCAAAAAATTTATCTCCTCTTTGCTCCCATCATATCTACTATCTAAAATATTACTTAAACTACTCCACGTATCTAATAAACTTTCCGTTATTTGCTCTTCGCCAAAAATAACCACATGATTATAAATCAGACTCACAAAGCCACATAAGTAATCACCTTCATTTTCTTCTAAAATCTTCTGTGCCTTTTCCAAAGCTAATGGATTGGTAATAGAAAAACTTTCGATTTTATAAACAGGAGCAGTTATATCTTCTTCCCTTATAAATGTTTCAATCTTTAGTTTACTCATACAAAGCACCACACTTTTTTGAAAATGAGTCTTAGATTAAAGGTTAAATTTGGGGACTGCTCGATAAATTCAAGCAGTCTCCAGTCTATAATTTTACCTTCTAAATAATTATCTTTCCTCTTGTTCAAGTAATTCATCATACGTTTCTAAAATTCCCCGATATAAACTTTCTTCCGCAAACTGTAGTTTTTCATTTTTACAAAACTCCGCAAATTTTAGAAATTCTTTCTTCACTTCATTTCGAAATGGTTCTATAGGGACGAGAAAACACTGGTGGTTTAGTTTAATTTCATAAAACTTGTCAACTTCTTTAACAAATGCATTTCCTCTATAATTATCTAAAAAAGTAATATCACTACTTCTTCCGTCATATCTGTTGTTTAAAATATAGATTAAATCACACCACGTATCTAATAAATCCTCCGTTAATTGCTTTTCTCCAAAAATAACCACATCATTATATATCAAGCTAACAAAGCCACATAAGTAATCGCCCTCGTTTTCTTCTAATATCTTCTGTGCCTTTTCCACTGCTAATGGATTGGTAATAGAAAAACTTTCGATTTTATAAACAGGAGCATTTAAATCTTCTTCCCCTATAAATGTTTCGATTTTTAGTTTATTCATACAAAGCACCACACTTTATCTTTATTTTCCAACTGGAAAAGCTGAATTTACATGACCATATTTATTAAGCCTAACTTCATATTCAATTCCATTAACTTTTGCTCGCACATTTATACCTTGAATATCATTTAATCTTCTAGATATCGCAGATTTATTATTATTAATTACTCTTGTGACAATATTTTTAATATCATTAACCGATAAATCTGGATCAAAAAACGTCTTTCCTTCATTTCCAGTCCAATAATTTGGATGATGATTTTCTAAAATATGTCTCATTTTAGCTTTCGTAAAGTAAACCTTTTTACCACCGCCTACATCCAAAGTGATATCTGTAAAGTTGGCTACAGCTTTTTTCGCTGCATCTTTTGACTTGCTGTAAAATGAGCGTTTGCCAATTTGCAGGATTTTCTTAGTCCCGATTTTTGTTACTGTATAATGAATAATCGCACTACCGATTCTGTATACAATGGCATGTATTATCGATGCCTCTAACCTTGCAGGATTGGCTTCATACGTTTCATACGTTTCTAAATCCGTAAAGATTGTACTGTAATGGTCATCTTCTAGTTGTTGCATCGTCACACGATAATGGTTTTGCTCTACAATGCCGTTTTCTTCGATAACACTATCGATGAATATTTCTTCGCTTTCACTATTAAACTTGATGTCTAAATCCGCTTTCAAAGTCTCAGACTCAAAAGTTATTTGGACAAGTAATTCACTATTATATATTTCAATATTCCGAATATTTATCGTGCTATCGTCTGAATAAACAAGATTTTTATTTAATTCATCGTATAGTTCTTGTTGGTATTCTTCTGGATTAACGTCATGTAAATTATCTATAGAAACCATCACAATAGGCTCATCAGACACTACATCATATTCCTGTGCAGCAATCAAATTGGGCCCAATATTTGCAAATAGCAACCCTGCAATAATAATAGATATGAAGTGTTTTTTCCATTTCATCGTTTCATTTCCCCTTTATTATTGTATAAATATTGTACCTTTGCCATATTCAGCTTCATTCCAAAAATCTTTTGTCATAGTATATTGTTGTATATATGAGTTAAAATCTCTTGTCTCAACTTCTTTATATATTTCTTTCAATTGAATAAATAGATGTGTTGCATAGGCAGCTGCAAAAGAGGTTCCTGTAAAGACAGATGCTTGTCCATGATGATTAATACTTTGTACATCCTCCCCCTTAAAAACATAATCAATTTTTCCAATAGCTGAAAAAGAGGATCGTTTATTTTTTTCATTCATTGAACCAATGGAAAGTACACCATCCAATTTTGCTGGGTAGTCGGTTGCTAAGCCATATGTATTGCCAGCGGCGGCGACAATGGTAATCCCTTGCTCTATTGCTTGTTCAATAATAGATTCTAGTTGAGCATTTTGCGTTTGAAAGCCAAAACTAATATTCATAAAATCTACCTTTTTATCCATACACCATTTAATAGCTTCTATTAAATGCTCAATTGAACCATTGCCTTTTTCATCTAACAATTTAATATCATATATTTTTAACTTTCTACCAATTGGAGCATCACCTTCCCCTATAATAATTCCCGCGACTGGCGTACCATGATTAAAATCATCAACAATCTTTTCCCCAGGATCAATTAGATTGACTTCTTCAAATGCAACGCCTTGAAAGAAATCCAACTCTTTATTAATACCACTATCCAGTACAGCTACTTTTATATATTGGTTATCACTTTTAATTACCAATTGTCCGAAGGCAACATTACAAAGGAAGAAAATAATCAGTGACAAAAAGACTCCCATTTTTTTATTGATAGCGTTCACCACCTTACTATGTAGTTGTTAAAATTAATTCCAACATGGATGGGCTCTCTCACTGTAAAGAGAGTTATTCTAAAGGCTTTTTCGAAGTTAAGGGATGGTCATGTTGGAAAATTAAAATAGATTTATGTATATAAATCCTTTTAGTTCTCTACAAGACAATTGAAGTTTATCAAGAGAAGATTTTTTTAACATTATTCTAAATTCTCACTATAAAAAGTGTCAATAATTTTATGTAGATTTTCTTGCAAATTTTATGTAATGGCGATTGCTATTAGTTTAGTGGCGTTTCTTAAGGTTTTCGTGGCGATTCTAGAAGGGTCATCCTAGTGTTAATATGTGCCCGCGGAAAGCGTCAACCTGTAGCGGAAATCAACGGCAGTATGTATCGCTATAAAAAAAGACATCGTGAAGTAACTCGATGCCTTCTATTTTTGTATTTTTTTGAAGCTTAACGTTTATCATAGTTGATTGGAGCGAAAGGTGGCGACTCCTGCGGGAACGCACAATACGTAAGACGCAACAATCCGCGCGTAGCGAGGGTTGTGGCTTACGGTGTGCCCGCGGAAAGCGTCCACCTGTAGCGGAAATCAACGGCAGTATTGATCTCTATAAGAAAAGCCATCTCAAATGAGATAGCTTCTAAATTATTTCAAATTCCTTTGTAAAAATGCTTTTGTCCGCTCATGCTGTGGATTAGTGAAGAAAGCTTCTGGATGGTTTGCCTCGATAATGTCGCCGCCATCCATAAAGACAACCTTGTTTGCGACTTCGCGTGCAAAGCCCATTTCGTGCGTTACAACGATCATTGTCATATGATCTTCTGCTAAATCCTTCATTACCTTTAATACTTCACCTGTCAGTTCTGGATCGAGTGCGGAAGTTGGCTCATCAAATAATAGTATTTGTGGATTCATCATGAGTGCTCGCGCTATGGCAACTCGTTGTTTTTGCCCACCAGATAAATTCGCTGGGTACGCATTCGCTTTGTCCGCAAGCCCGATTTTTTGCAGTAAATCTTGACAGCGACGTGCAATAGCATCTGATGACTCTGTTTTTAGTAAGCCTGGTGCTATTTCAAGATTTTGCTGTACTGTTAAATGTGGGAATAGGTTAAAATGCTGAAATACCATACCCATTTTTGCCGTAATTTTTTTAATATCCTGTTGCTTGGCATATGCACCGTCTTTGACTAAATAGTCACCATCGACAGAAATGCTTCCCCCATTGATTTCTTCTAAATGAATTAAGCTTCGAAGCATGGTACTTTTACCAGATCCCGAAGGACCAATAACAGCTACGACATCGTTTTTTTCTATATTAAATGTGATCGTCTTTAGCACCTCTAACTCGCCAAAGGATTTCTTCAAATTCGATACTTCAAGCAGTGCCATTCGTGTCACCTCTATTCAAATTTAAAACGTTTTTCTAACCACTTAAAGAATACCGTTAAGACAAGCGTCATCACTAAATAAATAGCGCCAGCAATAAAGAATGGCACAATCGTAAAGTCACGATTTACAGCTGTTTGTGCAAAATGCAACAATTCTGGTACAGCTACCGCGTAAAGAAGTGCCGTGTCTTTAATTAATGTAACCGATTCATTCGATAATGCAGGTAACGCTACACGAAACATTTGTGGCAAAATAATGCGTGTCGTTGTTTGCCATTTTGACAAGCCTAGTACTTGTGCCGCTTCGTATTGCCCTTTGTCGATTGCCAATAAGCCACCTCGGAATATTTCTGCAAAATAGGCAGCGTAATTTAAAATAAAGCCAAGACATGCGGCAACAAAGCGATCCAGGACCATATATTCTCCAATCACAGGTACCATTGGTAAACCGAAACAAATTAATAGCAATTGTAGTAACAGCGGTGTACCACGCATGATGTATATATACGTTTGAGCAAACCAAGACAATGGTTTGATACGACTTTTTACCGCTAATGTAAGTAAGAATCCAAGTGGAATCGATACAAGTATGGCTATAATGAACAGCAGCACCGTCATTTTTGCGCCATCAAGCATCGGCAAAATCATTGTTTGCCAGTAATCCGCCATAACTATTTCCCTCCAAAAAGTATAAGAGTTTCACGAGGAAACTCTTACCGACTAATGACATTCAATTATCTTGTACGAATAGCTTAATTACGACCAGTAGGCATAAGTCGGAATTTAGCTCGTAAGTACATGCGATATTTACCTATTTCAACACCTTATCTTCACCAAACCATTTTGTAGAAATTTCTGCTGCTGTACCATCTTCATTCATTTTATCTAAAGCGGCTTGTAGCTTTGCTAATAAAGCTTCGTTTCCTGGTTTGACACCAATTCCATATTGCTCAGGTGCTAATGATTCATCTAATAGTTTGAATGTGTCAGGTTCTTGCGTCATGTAGTATTCTGCTACCACTGCATCAATAATGACTGCATCTAAACGGCCTGTTTTTAAATCTGTTAAGGCTAACACATTATCCGCAAACTCTGTGACGTTTTTCACTTCTTTGTGAATTGGGTTTGCATTCAGCGCCTCTGCAGCAGAAGACTGTGCTTGAAGTCCAACTTTTTTTCCTGCTAAATCGCTTAGAGCGTTAATAGAAGATTTTTTAATTGTCATTACTGCTTGTGCATTTTCTAAATAAGGCTTTGTGAATAATACCTTTTCTTTACGCTCGTCTGTAATTGTATAACCATTCCAAATTAAATCAATGCGGCCACTAATTAACTCAGCCTCTTTCGTTTTCCAATCGATTGGTTGGAATTCAGCTTCCACTCCCATATGTTCAGCAGCAGCACGTGCTAAGTCAATATCAAAGCCAACGATTTCATTTTTATCATCACGGAATCCTAATGGTGCAAACTTATCATCAATTCCGATTATTACTTTTTCTGTTGATTTACCTGAATCCTTCGAGCCAGCTGTTGAACTCGATTTTTCTCCAGAAGTACCGCAAGCTGCTAAAGCTAGTACCGCTGTAAGCATGCATAGTATTGTGAAAATGCGCTTCATTATCTAATATCCCCTAACATTTTATATTAATTATTAGAAATAATAGTTTCGCTTTCTCTTGCTAAACTACTAATGTGTTAAAGAATATCAAAACGGCGCATTGTTGTCAATATCTTAATTGAATTATTAGAATATTATACTAGAATTCAAAAACAGCCCACCCAGAAAACTCTGGCTGAACTGTTTTTAGAGTAAATTTTTATTTATGCTGTTGTTTTAACCATTCCATTGCCACATTTGCATGTAATGCAGCACCATATTTAAAAACATCCTCATTTTGACGCATACGAGGGTTGTGCACAGGTGCTTCGCCTTCTTTTCCTGTTCCTAGCACAACAAATGCAGAAGGTACTTCTTGCGAAATGTAAGAAAAGTCTTCTGAACCTCCAAGGTATCCATTATCTACTATATTTTCGGCCCCTACTATATTTTCTAAAAATGGCGTTATCGCATCAATAAATGCTGGATTGTTATATGTTGTTGGCGTATGGAATTCAATTGTCTGATATTCTCCACGCCATGCTTTTACAGTATGGTCTATCATCTCTGGGATGCGTTTACATAAATGGTCACGTGTTTGTTGATCATAGCTTCTCATATTTCCTTGTAATACCGCTTTGTCTGGTATAATATTTGTCGCAGTACCACCAGCCATCGCACCTACTGAAAATGTTACACTATGATTTGGATCTGCTTCCCGTGTCATTAATAGGTTTAAACTTGTATACAGTTGATTCATAATCATATTGGAATCTATCGTTTTATGGGGCTGTGAGCTATGTCCACCATTCCCTTGAATATTGACGATATACGTATCCATTGCTTGTGTTAATGTTCCTTTATGGACAGATAATGTGCCTGCTTGTTGATCTGGCATAATGTGAATTCCAAATGCCGCATCCACTTTTGGATTTTGTAGCAAACCATCATCAATCATTAGCTTAGAGCCATACCCCCACTCTTCCCCAGGTTGGAACAATAGTTTAACCGTTCCTTGTAACTCCGCTTCATGGTCCTTCAAAATTTGCGCAGCGCCTACCAGCATTGCTACATGTGAATCGTGACCACAAGCATGCATCACACCAGGATTTTTGGATATAAATTCACAATCAACTTCTTCTTGAATTGGCAATGCATCCATATCAGCACGTAGAAGAATACAAGGTGTCCCCTGTCCAATTGTTGCAACTACACCTGTACATTGATCTTGTGAACCAAACCCTGCTATTTCATATTTTTCTTTAATTTCAGGTGGCACCACTCCACATTGCTTATGGGCAATGCCCATTTCATCAAGGCGTTGTTGGATATACTTTTGTGTATTTGGCAGTTCAAAGCCAATTTCCGGATATTGATGTAAATAGCGACGATCTTTTATAATTTGTTCTTCATATTTCTTAGAATGTTCCAAAATATTCATCGTGTCGTAATCCCCTTTATGTTTAATAGTAAGTGTAGAACTTCAAAGTGTTGAATGAACTAATAGATTAAAATGGTCCTAACCCCATATAATGTGCAATTAATATTAAAACAAATGCCGCGAAATGTAGGATAAGGAATAGTTTCATAGAAAATTTAACCCAAGCAGAATAGCTGACATTTGACATACCAAGCGCTGCCATAAGCCCACCAGAAGTTGGCCATAAATAATTCGTAAAGCCATCACCGAATTGATACACTACAACCATTACTTGTTGGTTAATGCCTAATATTTTTCCTAATGGCCCCATAATCGGCATTAAAATTATTGCCTTTCCACTTCCCGAAACAACGAAAAAGTTAAAGAAAATAACAACGATAAATAATACTAATAATGTAATAATCGTTCCCGTATTGTTTAATATATTTGATAATGAATGTACCACTGTATCAATGATTTGTGCTTGCGTCATCAAAATCATTACCGAACGAGCAAACCCGATTGCAAGTCCTGTAGGTAAAAGTCTCGCTGCCCCAACGCCAAATGTTTCAGCAGCATCACTTGGTTTAAGTTTTAAAATAATGACTAGTAAAACAGCATAAATTGCATAGACAGCAGAAAGTTCAGGCATCCCCCATCCTAGCTTGATAGCCCCAAATGCGCTACCAACTAACACGACAACTAAACCTAGTAATGCCAACTTTCTTGACATAGTAAATTCTTCTTCTTCATACTCAGCTGTTTTTGTATTTTCAATTTCCTCTAAATATTCAACAGCAACAATACTTTTACTTGGATCTGCCTTCGTTTTATTTGCATAGCGCAAAATGTAAATCATTGAAATAATAATAAAAACAATTAATGCAACGATACGGAATGCTAGTCCAGAATAGATAGGTAAACCAACAATCGTTTGACTTACACCAGTCGTATAGAAATTAACAACCCCTGCTGTAAAACCAATAGCTAAACCTACTGTTGGGATAGCGAAAGCTGTGATGCGGTCATATCCCAATCCCATTACGACTGCCATTGCAAGCGGAATGAACGGAATACCCCCTTCTCCGAATCCAATTGTACCTAATACGGAGAACAATACGAGCAATGAGATAATAATTAATTTTTCTTTACCTGCTGCGACGCTTAATAATTTATGGATACCTGCTGCTATTGCACCAGACTTTTCAAGTATAAATAGCGCTCCACTTGCAAACAGCAACATCACAATAATATCTGCTGATTGTACAACTCCGTTATGTAAAGCAGTGAAAAAATCCATAAATCCTATCGGTTTTGCTTGCTCCACATACGAAAAATTGTCGGTATTTAGTTCGGTAATACCCGTTTCTGGATTTACTATCCGTTCATACTCCCCACTCGGAACAATCCACGATAGTAATACAACTAGTAGCATAACGAGCATAAACATTATGTAAACATGTGGGAAATTAATGCCCTTTTGTTTTTCCTTTGTTGACATGAAAAATCCTCCAAACCCCTTTTACTCGTTTATTTAATTAATGCTTTAAATAGATTCACACCTGATTCAATCAATTCATCACGGAAATCATACTCATGTGTATGAACATGTGGATAATCTTCTCCATTTCCGATGAAGCAATAAGCACCCTTTGTTAGCTTTGTAAAATGGCCAAAATCTTCGGAACCGCGGAAAGCTTCCTCTAGTTCAAGTAATGCCATCCCCTCAGATTTCGCAACGGCACGTATTTTATCTGCACTATCTTTGTGGTTGAACGTTTCTGGGAATTCATCATTATAATCAAAACTTACCTGTAGCCCGTATTGTTGTGCTTGTTGTTTTGCAAAATTTTCAAGGTTTTCTTGTAGTTTATTTAGTTCTTCTTCATAAAGGGCACGTATTGTTAAACGAAGATCACCTGTCGATGCTGCAATTCCAAAAGCGTGTTCACCTACATCGATTTGTACTACAGTACAAAGAACAAGTCCTCTATTTAGTTCAGGGGAAATAAATTTAGGAATTTCATTCACAATATTTGCAATGGCAAACGCTGGATTGATGCCCTTTTCTGGCTGGCTAGCATGTGTAGGTGAACCTTTCATATGAATGGTCATTCCTTTTGATGCACATAAAGCAGTACCATCAATAATTCCAACTGTTTTATAAGGAAGTCCACTCATGTTATGGTAGGCGAAAATTTCATCGATATTATGCTCCTTAATGAAATCAACACATTGAATTGCCCCATCTCCTGTTTCTTCAGCTGGCTGGAAAAGGAAAAAGATATTTTTGTCAGCACCTAGTTGATCGACTTCAAGTGCAAATCCCGCTAGTGTCGCTGCATGTCCATCATGACCGCATTTGTGTGCTTTTCCTGGAAATTGAGAAGCCCATGGCAGATCAATCACTTCATCCATCGGTAGTGCATCATAATCAGCACGGAAAGCAATATTTTGCTTAGCCGATTCTGCATGATAAATGGCATAAAACCAATTTCCTTTATCTACAATCACTAGCTTTGTATACGTTTTCAAAAACTCGATTAAATGCTGTTTTGTCCATACTTCTTCATTTGAAAGTTCTGGATGCTGATGTAATTCGTGACGCAATTGTTTGGCTAAATCAAAATTTTTACTGTTCACTATGTGTATCCTCCTCAAAAGCTAATTTTTGATATTTCCACCCTCATCTCTTCATCTATCAAATATTTCAAGGGTAAAATAAATCGTTTTAACCTTCTGTATATTGTATATTGTATATTATATTTAAATTTTTTCAACAAAAAAATAATTCTGTTTATTTAAAAACAGAATTACTTTTCGTGTATAAGCGAGCAATTTAGTACCTAAAGCGGTATAAGCTCTGCTTTATCAATATTCCAATGTACTTCTTTCATGTATCTCTCTAATTCAGCTATTTCACCTTTTTTAAATAGCTCGACCATTTTTCGATGTTCGTTGTTTGTTTGAGAAAGTCGTTTTTTTGTAATTTCTGGCTCATCTGCATGATGGAAATTTTTTAAAAATTTCTTTTCTAATTGTAATAGCAAGTTTACAAGACTTTTATTAGGACAAACCGATAAATATACGCCATGAAAAGCTTCCTGCATTTTATGATACATCGAAAAATTGCCAGTATTAATGGCTAAATCGATACTTTGAATATAAAACTCCATCTCATTCATATGTTTCTCGGTTAAAAAAGGTGCAGCTAAAGCAGCAGCCAAGCCATCCAATGCCCCGATAATAAAATACGTTTCTTTGGCTTCTTCCGTCGTAAGGTTTTTAATAACAAAACCTTTTCTTGGCACATTTTCTAGTAACCCTTCGGAAGAAAGTTGTATTAATGCCTCTCTGACTGGTGTCCTGCTGACATTTAGGCTTTCGCTAATAGCACTTTCATTTACCTTTTTTCCAGCAATCAGATTACCGTTATTAATTTGATCTACGATATAATTATAAACATGGTCTTTTAGCGATAAATAATTATTCATAAAGTAACCTCAATTTTAAATTTTTTAACAATCCTTTTATCTACTATACACTTTTTTCTAGTATGTTAGCCATAGCCTTTGCATGATTCCTATTCGTTAAAAATAATATTCCATTATTCCCCCCCATCTAAGCATCTGTATTTCCATATTTACAATCTAATTTTCTTTTTATCATTTTCATTTATACGAATGCCTGAACTAGAAAAGGTTGATCTTTAACAAATAAGACCAACCTTCCTTTAGCTTTTAAATGAAGTAGAAGCGATTATTCAACAAATTCGAAATTAATTTCACCTTTGTAAAATAGAGCGATAGCAAAAATGATTACCATCATTTTTAGAATAGTACTGATAAGTTTGAATGAACCGACGTTATGCACCCCGATATTTCCCTAACATAATTTCATCATAATATTTATCTAATTGTGGTAAGCCCAACTCTTCTGCCATCTTAAGTTCAGCCTCTCTATCATAATCTACCCTAATAAACTGAATGGCGTTATTTGATTGTGTTCCATCTAGAATGGCGTATGATGCTGACGTTAAGTCAAGTGAATTTCCGACGCTGCCAACGTTACACAAAATCCCCTTTCTATATGTATGTAAAAAAGTTGTATGAATATCGCCGTAGAATACGATATCTGGCAGTTTATCGTAATGGATTGAATTGGTTATTTCACTATTCTCAAACATAGATAGACGCTTTTCAATTGGATGACTATCCAAAATACGTTCAAATTCACTTCTTGGCGATGCATGGAAAAACCTGATTAATTGTCCGTTTAATTCAAGATCAATATGAAAGGGTAACGAATTTAAATACGCATAATCTTTTTCTGTTAATCGATCTTTGTACCATTGGATAAACTTATTATCCGTAGGTGTTTGGATGAACACATCCCAGTTGCCTCGAACAACTTGCTCGCAGTTCTTTTGGATAAGTTCAATACATTCAGATCCTTGTGGTCCTTTCCCAATTAAATCTCCTAAACAAAAAATTCTTTCAATCTCTCTTAATCGAATGTCTTCTAATACTGCTTCCAATGCCGTTTTATTCCCATGAATATCTGAAATAATTGCAATCTTCGTCACAAAGCTTCCCCCTTAAAATTTCATATATTCTCTATTTATAATTCGACAAAATCGTTATTTAATCCTTTAAAAGCTAACTACACCGAAAAAAGACGTACATATCTCTGGAGCGCTGTTAATCGCTGCCTTTTTTGTACGTCAAACACCTTCTATTATAGAATTAATCAAAAGTGCAGGTGCAGTATTCCAAATCTTTTTTAACGTTTAAAAGAACCTAAAGCGTCCCCTTAAATTTTTCTGGCTTTTTTACATAGCTTTCAATTATGTACCCACAGTCAGTACAAAGAATATATTCAACTTCAGAACCAAAGCTCATCTTATTTGTTGGATGCATCACGGCATATCCATGATGTTTGCCCTTCCCTAATTCTACTCCTCCACATTTCGGGCATTCTGTTATTGCTTTAAATTGTTTCATTGGAAAACCTCCTCATTAGAAATATATGTATCACTTTCAAAGGACTGCATAATTTATTTACGGCCAAGCAGACATTTGGTTTCATGTTCCACATAATAGACTTTTGGTTTACTTAAAGCGTTATACAAAAAAGAATCCTTTTAAAGTAGTCGCAGCTTGTCGACAAAAGAGATTAAGAATAGAAATCTTAATCCCTTTTGTTGTTTTTATTGTGATAAATGGGTTCTTACTTTCGTCTTGCCATACTCGAGCATCTCCTCCCTATAAAGCTGTTGACCATGTCCAAGTAGCAATTATAGTAGACTGCTAGCAATACATATAAAGTTGATTGGAGTGGAGGGCGATTCCTGTGGGAACGTACAGTACGTAAGACGCAACAAACCGCGTTAGCGAGGATTGCGGCTTACGATGTGCCCGCGGAAAGCGCCCGCCCGCAACGGAAATCAACCATAACAATACTTCTTATTTAGAATACGCTTAGTGCCAGGCACTCAAACAATTTTTAGTTGATTGGAGCGGAGGGCGGCAACTCCTGCGGGAACTGCACAGCACGTAAGACGCGGGCATTCCGCACGCTAGCGAGGGTTGCGGCTTACGATGTGCCCGCGGAAAGCGCCCGCCCGTAGCGGAAATCAACGGCAGTAATCATCCCCTATATTAGTTTTAAATTAAAAAAGGACTATAGACAAATTCGAAAAACTTCGAGTTTGTCTACAGTCTGGCACTACTTTTAAAGTTGTGGTCTTTAAAGTGTTTATTAAAGCTCCCAGCTTTACTTACATTGCCATATTTACGACTGCGTTAGCTTCCCTATCTAATGTTTTCTTAAAATATCATAACTGTAGACAAGCGCTACAATCTTACGGTTCATATTATGTATTCAATATTAACTTCCCACTAAAATTACATAAAAAGTGCAATAAACTCCAATATTCTATCGCTCATTTTATTTATATCAAAATAATATAACAATAGCTTCTCAGCAATTTCAAACAAAAGAAGTATTATAGATACATGTTTGTGTCCATTTTGTTAAAGATGTATTTTATATATTGCTTTAAAGATATTTTAGGAATATAGTAAATCACGAAAGGACGTGTTCAACATGTTAGATCAACACACAATTAACGTTATTAAATCAACAGTACCAGTATTAGAGGTGCACGGCTTAGCCATTACAAAAACATTCTATAGCAACTTATTTAAAGATAATCCTTCATTATTAAATATTTTTAATCACACAAACCAAACTCAAGGTCGCCAACAAGGCGCTTTAGCAAATACAGTTTATGCAGCTGCTCAGCATATCGATAACTTAGAACCAATCGTACCAGTAGTCGTGCAAATTGCACATAAACATGTAAGTCTTGGGGTTTTACCTGAGCATTACCCAATTGTAGGTCAATATTTACTTGCAGCAATTAAAGAAGTATTAGGTGATGCAGCAACTGACGAAATTATCGAAGCATGGGGTAAAGCTTATGGCGTAATTGCAGATATATTTATTTCAGTAGAAGAAGATTTATATAAAGCTGCAGAGCAAAATAATGGATGGCGTGCATTTAAACAGTTCAAAATTGCTCGCACTGTAAAAGAAAGTGATGACGTTACATCATTCTACTTACAGCCAACAGACGGTTCAAAAGTACCCGCTTATAAACCAGGACAATATGTTTCAATTCGCGTAACTGCCCCAGGTGAAGAGTATTTATTAAATCGTCAATATACTTTATCTCAACCAAGTAATGAACAAGAATTCCGTATTTCTGTGAAACGTGAAAGCCAGCACAATCCTAAAGGTAAAGTATCTAACTTTTTACATGATGCTGCACTAGGCACAACGATTGACGTTAGTGCGCCAGCAGGTGTTTTCACATATGAAGCAACAAATGCACCAGTACTATTCATTAGTGGTGGCATTGGCGTAACACCTTTAAATGCTATGTTACAAACGATTCAAAATAAAGAGAACGTTACATTCATTCAATGTGCTCGTAATGAACATGTCCTTGCTTTCCATGAAGACATTCAAAATAAAATGAACGCATTAAACGGCCCGACAGGTTTAAGCAAGTTATTCAGTGTATTCAAAAAAGACAGTAATGCACATCATAAAGTGTTATACTCTGAAAAAAATGAGTACATTAACGCGAACGTACTTCGCCCTCTTTTAACAAAAGATACGCAAGTGTACATTTGTGGACCAACACCATTTATGGAAACAACGATTAACGCTTTACATGAATGCAATATCGATGATAGTCAAATTCATTATGAATTTTTCGGTCCTGCTCTACAATTAAATACAAAATAAAAAAAGAACTAGCCCTGCAATGCGCAAGGCTAGTTTTTTGATACTTAAGTCTTACTCTCTGTATAAATTACTTCAATATTATTTTAATTGTATCCTTAATGTTATTTTGTTGACATAGAACTGTAATATAAGCATGTTAATATCATTAATGTACCAAGTAATACGTTTTAATGTTTTTAGGAGGATACATATAATGCAAAAGAAAAAACGAAATAAGTGGGGGATGAAATTAGCAGTATTAGCTTTAGGCTCTTCTGTACTTTTTTCAACAATCGACACAGCATCAGCTGCAACATATACAGTTAAATCTGGGGATTCCCTATGGAAGATTGCCACTCAAAATGGCATCTCTTATCAAACTTTGATGAGTTGGAATAACCTAACTTCTTCAAATATTCGAGTTGGTCAAAAATTAACGCTAAATAGCACGGCTAATAAGGCGCCTAGCACGCCTTCTAAAACACCAGCAAACCTTATCCAAATTGCTAAACAGCAATTAGGTGTAAAATATACATTTGGAGGCAGTAAACCGAGCACAGGTTTTGACTGCTCAGGTTATATCACATATGTATATAATAATGCTGGTATTTCAACGAGCCGTAAATCAGCAGCTGGTTTTTATGTTGCAGCGAAGAAAGTAAGTTCACCGCAAGTAGGTGATTTAGTATTTTTCGCTAACACTTATAAAGCCGGAATATCTCATGCGGGTATTTATATCGGAAATAACCAAATGATTAATGCAAGTGACGGTGGCGTTAGCATTGCTAACATTAACAGCACCTACTGGAAGAAATATTTTGTAGGTTACGGCCGTTTATAATTTATAAGGAAGCAGTTAGGCATGTCCTAACTGTTTTTTTTTATAGATTTACGTAAAAAATCCAAAATAAAAACGCCCTTTACAATAGTAATGGGCGCTTTTTATTGGTTTATCGGCGATATGCCTAGGGCTATCGGCGATTTTCTAGTCTCTATCGGCGATTTACCCGAGGCTATCGGCGATTCCAAGGATTATCCATGATTTTTTCCTACTAAATATGTGCTACCTTTTTCGATTTTATTTTTGCTAAGCGTAGTAAATATATGATAAAGACAACGGCTAGTACGCCTGCACCTGTTAAATAGACAGATCCATACCCTACTTGCACTGCAACCATTCCTAATATATATGAGCCAAGGGCAATACCAAGGTCAAACATTGTAAAGTATGTTGCCGTTGCGTAGCCACTACGTGTATGTGCTGTTGATTGGACAGCTAATGCTTGTAAGCTTGTTGTTACAGCGCCGTAGCCAAATCCAACAAAAACTGCCGAAAATAAGAATAACGCGGGTCCTGAAACATTTGCAAGGAGAATTAATCCAATGGCAAACGAAATAATGCCAGGAATAATTACAAATTGCGGCCCTTTTGTATCATAAAGCTTACCAGTATAAGGTCGTGTAATCAGCATAGCTGCCGCAAACACGGCATAGAAGAAACTTGCAACTGCCATGAGATCCTTTTGCTGCGCGTACACTGACAAAAATGATAATACACTAGCGTAGGCAAATGCTACTAAGCTGGCAATAGCCGCTACTGGTAACGCTTTTCGTTCAAATAAATCATTGAATTTAAAAGTTAGTTTTCCTTGATGTTCAGGTTTCGGTAAATCTTCTGTATTAATCGTTACAGCTAAAATACCACCTGCTAAAACACAAATACTCATTACGATAAATAATACATTGAAACTACTATATTGTATAAGGAGTAGTCCGATAAATGGACCGATGACAACAGCTAAGTTCGTGGACATTGTAAAATAGCCTAGCCCTGCTCCTTTGCGACTTACAGGTACTATATCTGCCGCTAAAGAACCTGCAGCTGTCGTAATAATACTAAAGAAAATCCCTTGTACAAATCGTAAAGCTAGTAATAGCCCAAATGGATGAATAAATAAATATAATATCGTACATAAAAAATAACCTATAATCGCAATGACTAAAAGCTTTTTCTTGCCGAATACATCTAGTAATTTACCTGAAAACGGACGTACTATAATTGCTGATAATAAGAAACCTGATAATAGTAACCCAGCTTCTTTATCTGTTTGGTGTAGCTCCCCGATCGCATACAATGGCAAAGTTGTTACCAAACCATAAAAAACAAAAAATACCGATATATTTGTTACAAATAAACTAATGAACCGCTTCGTCCATATTTGTGTGTTGCCTTCTTGCTGCACTTCAATCAACCTTTCATTTTTTGCAATAGATTTATAAATTGTGTCTGCTCTTCTACTGTGAGTGACCCTACCATTTCTTCCTCAAACGTTAATATCGTTTCCGTAATAGTCGGTAGACGCTCCTCAGCCATTACTGATAAAGTTACAATTTTTTCGCGCTTATCTTCTCCATCGATTCGTTCCACCCAGCCTAACGTTTCAAGCCTGGATATAGCTCTCGTTACACTTGGCGCTTCGACATTTAAATATTTCCAAATTTGAGTCAAAGTCATCGGACCATGTGTATGTAAGCAATATAAAATTGTCCATTGTGAGCTATACAACTGATGCTGTTTCAATACTTCATTCAAACTATTTGTTAAATAGCGACTTTTTTGAAATAAAGCATGGAAAACGGGATTCATATAATCACTCTCCTTATTTGTTTACCTAGCTAAATAAATACTATACGCCTCATTTTTTCTGTTGTAAAGTAAGTTGTTTTCGCTTTTATTAGCGATTGGTTGATTATTTTTGGCGTTTTCAACTGTTTTCGTGGTGGTTTTCGTGCGTTTCGTGGCGATTTCCAAAGGTTAATAGTGCTTCAATGCTTTTCTCAGTGTTAGCAGGTAATTTACAATAAATGTCGAATACAGCTACTAGACTTAAAAAAGGGAGATGGGAACATGGGGAAAAACATACTAATTATCGCGGGCGACGCAGTAGAGGCATTGGAGATTTACTATCCATATTACCGCTGTTTAGAGGCTGGCTATGACGTATCCATTGCCGCACCGTCAGTAAAAAAATTACAAACGGTTTGTCATGATTTTGTTGAGGGTGTCGACACCTATATTGAGCGTCCAGCGTATGGCTTAGAAGCGACGGTAGCCTTTGCAGATATTGATCCGACAAAGTTTGATGGCTTAATTATCCCTGGTGGTCGCGCGCCTGAATACATTCGATTAAACGAGCATGTGCCAGCGCTTGTTAGCCATTTCTTTGAAGCAAATAAACCTATTGCTGCTGTATGCCATGCGGCACAAATTTTTGCAACCATTCCAGATGTACTTAAAGGACGTGAACTCACAGCTTATATTGCCTGCAAACCAGAAGTGCAAGTTGCGGGTGGTAAGTATATCGAAGCAAATCTGCACACAGATGGCAACCTTGTTAGTGGTCATGCTTGGCCTGATTTACCTGGATTAATGCGTGAATTTATTCAAAAATTAGAAGCTTAAAGAGGAAGAGGATGCCAATTTGGCATCCTCTATTTAGCTGTTTCTTGAAGCTCAATATCCAACACTTTTTGTGTTTCAGTTATATACTTAATCCTTACATAGACACCGAATTCTTTGTCTCCCTCTTTTAACCAAAGCTTAAATTTCTCAATGGTTGCATCGGCATTTGATTCACTACCTTCATGCAAGTAGTCAATAATTTTCGAATTGGGGTATGATGATTGTGTTTTTTCGATAGCAAGCTTTCCCCACTTCGCATAGGCAGGCGTTACCTCAGCATGTGTTTCCAAAATGTGTAGCGGCACAGCTTGAGACATTAACAAAATTCCAAATGCTACAAGTAATTTTCGCATATTTTGAGCTCCTTTCTTTTTATAGTTTGTACAACATAGAAAAAATCATTATGTTTCGCAGCATAATTGAAGAAAATGGCATTACTTTTATTATGTATTTATCGGTATAGCTTGACTGTAACTACAAAAAATAAATGCTCCAGATGTTATCTTTGGAGCATCTCATATTTCAATGTCTTTTTGTTGTTGGTTGTTGCGGGTTATTATGAATTACTTTATTAAATTCTGCCGAATATTCTTCCCGATCATTTCTTTTATGCGTATCTTCCTTCTTTTTCTTTTTAAAGCTTGTTTTACTTTTCTTTGCCATTGCTAACTCCCTCCAATTTAGCTCTTTTTATTCGATTGTTGATTTTTATCATGATTCGTTTTATTGTTTTTATTTTTCGCTTTGGCATCAAATTCCGCACTGAATTCTTCGTTTAGATTATCATTAGGATTGTTATTATTACTATTACTGTCATCTAAATCTTTACTTTTGTATGTTCCAAAAGGATTGTGGGTTCTTGCATTCATTGTTTTTTTACTGTTTTTGTTATTTCTATTGCCCATAGCATCTTCACCTCCTACTTGTAATTTGCTCAGGAGAGAAGGAATTATGCTTTGGGGAAAACTTCAATGGGAGAAGAAACAATGGTAAAATTCACAGGCAGAAACACTAAAATTCATCAACAAAAAGGTTGCGCCTACTACGTTTTATATAGAAAAAATGTACATCACCAATCATCATTAGTAATGTACATTTTTATTTGTCCTTTAGACAATTGTATATTCAGTTATATTTAGTAAAGCACCGACTGCACCTGAAAAACCGTGGTCATTAATAAATACAGGCGTATGCTTTTTCGTGCGTGTATAATTGGCAATGACATGTGCTAAGTGGTCATTATGACTAAGCGTTGAGCCGATATAAACGATATGCTGTGCATTCTTTTCTTCGGCATATTGAATACTTAGTGTCGTGATCACCTCACCAACAAGACCTTGAACAGTCGCAATGATATCCTCTGGAGGATGTTTCACTTCCTCCGTAATACCGACCTTACCAAAATTGCTTGCAGTCAAATGCCCATCAATTGGTGTATCCATGCCTTGATAAATATCTTTCACAAGCAAATCTACACCTTCACGATTACCTCTAGTAGCCATCTCACGGATTTCATTGTAATCCGTAATTCCAGTTGTAAGCGCTGACAATCCAATCAATGTTCCACCGCCTACGCCTGTACCACCAACACGAATATGTGTATTATCTTCCATGTAATGAATGGAAGTTCCCGTTCCAATATTGGTAATCATACTACGCTCGAAGAAATATCCTTCTTTATTTAGTAAAAAACGAACACCCTTCAATGTAGCTTCAAATTCTACTATATAATGAATCGATTTCATTGTTTTTATGACATCAAGTAATTGTTCTGTACGTCCCCCCGTAACTCCAATATCCTCAATATCTGGATTATTTTTAATCCACTCCATTACAGTCTGCAAATCATTTGACGGAAAAGTTGTTAAAACAAGTTCGTTGTGCTCGTCTAAGTAGGCAACCTTCGTCAATGTGCCGCCTGCATCAATACCTATAGCCTTTGGCATACCATTCTCCTTTAACTTTATTCAGTAGAAAAATTTCCTACCTAAATAGATGGTTAGATGAATACTAGTTTACTCTTTTATTCAGTGAGTGTCTAAAACGCTAACTGATTAAAGTTCATGCCTCTGGCGATCGTCAAGGATTTCGAAAGGAGTTTATTGTGTATGCACAATTCAAAATCCTGACACACTGGTTCTGCGCGAAAGCGAAACGTCAGCGATAATTAAGCCGAGGCGCAATTGAATATTCGCCCTTCCTAAACTTTACCGCTGTTGAAATGATTGTGCAATAACTTGGCAAACTTTCATGAAAAAAAACATGAAAAATAGCATAATTAATAGATAAATCCAACATATATTTACTTTTTATGTAAAAAAAGAGCCGCTGTCAAAACAGTCGACTCTTTTTTCTATATAACAAATTTTAAAAAAGCTTAAATTATTGTGCAGAGTATCCGCCATCAATTACAAGCTCGCCACCTGTGATGTAAGAAGCTTCATCAGATGCTAAGAATAAAATAGCATTTGCAACTTCTTCTGGTTGTCCAAGACGACCCATTGGAGTAGCACGAACTAACATGTCCATTGCTTCTTTAAATTGACCGATGTTAGCAGTCATTGGTGTTTCAATTACTCCAGGGAATACAGTATTTACACGAATGTTAGATCTACCTAATTCAGCTGCAGCAGCACGTGCGATTGCGCGTAAAGAACCTTTTGAAGCTGTATATGAGTTTAAGCCAGAACCGATAATAGCAGTGTATGATGATGTATTAACGATTGAGCCTTTTCCAGCTTCTTTCATGTATTTAGAAACGTGTTTAATACCTAAGAAAGGACCAAATGAGTTAATTTTGTGCATAATAGCCCAATCTTGGTCTGTAATATCTTGTGGAGATTTTTGTGAAGAAATACCTGCATTGTTGATTAAAATATCGATACGACCATATTTTTCAACAACTGCTTTTGTAAATTCAGCCCAGTTTTCATCAGAAGAAACATCTAATTTCATACCTTCTACATTTTCTAATTCAGAAATTTTAGCTAAATTTTCTTCGTTAATATCAGCAGCAATTACAATAGCGCCTTCTTTAGTGAATAGTTCTGCCATTGAAGCGCCCATTCCTGATGCGCCACCTGTAATAATTGCGATTTTATTGTCTAAACGTCCCATTTTTAAAAACTTCCTCTCTCTTCTATTTCGCCTAAGCGTATTGAGCGTTGTTATGTAAGTTAAATACTAACAGTCGCCTAGCTCTTTAAAACGGATACAGTTATATATCAAACTGTATAGGTTTAAATAGTTTACTAATAAACTTTATCATATTTATGAAGCGTTTTCAAAGAATATGTACGAAATTTGAACAATCTGTTTTCACTTTCTTCACTTTTGCGATACGATATACATAGAGGCTTGACTATTTGAACGGAGGAAAAAGAAGTGAAAGATCAAAAAACACTTTATAAAGAAGCGATGCAAGTTTTAAAAGAAACGAGTCGCACATTTTATATACCGATTACTTTTTTAAAAAATGATTTAAAAATGTCAGTTGCTGCGGCATATTTAGCGATGCGTGCTATTGACGAAATCGAAGACCATGAAGAACTTTCGAATGATGTAAAATTCGATTTACTTTCCGCCACAAGTGAATTATTAAAAAATGACTTCGATGCAGCAGCCTATAATGCTTTATTAGCTCCATATGCTGAACAATTACCCGAAGTTTCCCTTCGTTTAGCGGATTGGTTAACATTTTGTCCAGATGGCTCTCGAGAAATTGTCAAAGCATCCACAAGTGAAATGGCATTTGGTATGGCCAAATGGGCAAAAGCAAACTGGCAAGTGCATACACGTGAAGATTTGGATGATTATACATACTATGTTGCAGGGCTCGTTGGGACAATGTTGTCAGAGTTATGGGCATGGGGTGCGGACGTTCAAACAGATCGCGACTTAGCAATTGGTTACGGTCGTGGACTACAAGCCGTCAATATTTTACGTAATCAGCATGAAGATTTAGACGAGCGTGGTGTAAGCTTTGTGCCAGACGGTTGGACACGTGAAGATTTGTTTGCCTACGCTGAGGAAAATCTAGCGAAAGCAGATTTATATATGAAGGCAATCAATAAGCGTACGATTTTATTGTTCTGTCGTCTTCCCCTTGCTTTAGCACATAAAACATTAAAAGCAATGCAAGATGGCCGTGAAAAAATGACGCGCGCTGAAGTAGAGCAAACAGTAGAAGAAGTTCAAGCGGATTAACGCGGTGCCTGACACCGAAACAATTCGCACAATTCACTACAATTTATAAAAATTCAAAAGCCCTTGTGTTGAGAAAACTCACACAAGGGCTTTGTTGTTCAAATAACGCTAATGAACCGATTAATTAGCTCATAACTGAAATAAAGTGCAAGGACCGATAACAATGTAAAGACGACCTTTTCTACTTTTCCGCCAGTTTTTGTTGTTAATGGCAAGCGCACTGACAAGTTTATCGGGAAAAATAGCTTCACCCCTTGTTTCGTCCCCATATCGAGAACAATATGACTTATCATGCCGAGTAAAATCCCTACAATAATCGATTCATACGGGATTATTGTGTGTAACAGTGTTGCTACAAGAAACAAAAACAGTAAACTATGTGTAAAGGAGCGATGTCCAAATAGCTTATTAACAATTTTTGAGATAATGGGAAATGTCCGCCCAATTTTACTTCCGCCATGGCAAATATCGGGAAGTAAAGCACCGATAACACCCGCTCCAACTAATACGAATGGATTATCATTTGAAATTTGAGCAAAAGCAAGGCTAGCCGTGATGCCTCCAACGATGTGTGTATTCCCTTGCATAATGACTTCCTCTCTATGTATTGAAATTTCACTTTCCTAATGTAACATATTATTCTCCAAAAGAGAACATACATTCCAAACATACGTTTTATTTTTTTGTGATGTTAATGCTAATTAAAAAAATATGAAACAAGTGTATATCTAGTAGGTCGAACGGAGAAAAATGACTACTGGAGGTAACTATGAAAACATATAAAGGTTTGCTATTTATTTTCATTACTATGATTGGGAGTGCATTACTTTGGTATTGTGCCACGCCGATTGAAACGATCAGTGAGTTAAATAGGATTAGCCATATTGTTGGTGGCTTGGCGATTACAGGGTTTTTCCTTGTATTTTTATTATCAACACGAAGTAAGATTCTCGAACAATGGTTTTGTGGCTTAGAACATGTCTACAAATATCACAAATATTTGGCGATTCTATCGTTAGGGTTAGTAATTTTACACAGCCAGTTACAGGGTATGTTACCGCAAAGGGAAAATGGGTTAGAAACTTCGTTCAGAGAATTAGCAAAGCAACTTGGTACGCTTGCACAATATGGCTTTATCGTGTTAATTGCCATTGCACTACTTGCAAAATTTCTGAAATATGAGCAATGGCGGTTTATTCACCGTCTATTGCTTATTCCATATGCTTTAGGTCTGTACCATGCTTATTTTTCTAGCAAATATAATTTATTTCAAGCAACACCACTAGCCATTTTTACAGCGATAACGGCCACTATAGGGACAATGTCCGCTTTATATATGCTTTCAATGTATCAGGATATGCAATTTAAACACACAGGGAAAGTAACAGGTATTCAAAAAAAGGGTGGGAATGCTGTTGAAATACAATTTACTTTAGATCAAAAACTTTCTTATCGAGCTGGTCAGTATATTTTTATAAAAATATTCCAAACAGGCTTCGAAAAAGCACCACACCCCTTCTCAATTTCAGGTGGAGATGGTCAAAAAATTTTTGTAACAATTAAGTCACTTGGCGATTTTACGAAAGAGGTTAATACAAAATTACAAGTGGGTACACAAGTAGCCATCGAAGGCCCCTACGGTCATCTAAACTTTGACAAAGGACATCAAAAGCAAATATGGATAGCTGGTGGTATAGGTATTACACCTTTTTTATCATATTTACAAGCGCATCCTACCGATCGAGAAATTGAATTATTTTATACATTCCACGGGCCACATAATGCTATCTATAAAGATTTTTTACAAAATTACGCAGAAAACAATACACATTTTAAGGTTAATTTTATTGATACGACCACTATGGATAGACTTACTTTCAAGCAATATACAGTGCCCGTAAATACGAGCATCTTTTTGTGTGGACCTGAGAAAATGGTGAAGCACTTCATCAAGCATTTTAAATCCAACTATAGCGCTATCGACATCAACTATGAAGCCTTTAAATTTAAATAAAAATCAAAAAAAGAGGCTACATCCATTAGTAGGGATGGTAGCCTCTTTCGTTTGTTTTCATTCGCCTCATTTAGCGATTAAACAAATGCTTATTTTTCACTATGATGACACATACGACAGCAAGTAATAGACCTGATATCGTAAACACTGCTCTTACCCCTATAACATCAGCAATAATCCCCATCATGAGAGAAGAAATGCCAAACGCACCAGTTGAAATAGCACTTAAAGAGGTAAATACAGAGGACAGTTCTGCTTTTGGAACACTTTTTTGAATAACTGTATGTTGTGGGATGCTTTTTATTTGTCCAAAAACGCCAACACAAAAAGTTAGGAATAAGGCGATAGTTGGAATAGTGTTTACGCTAAACAAAATCGTTGCAATAAACATACACAAAGAACCAACAAACATTACTTGCGCTAATTGCCGTTCAATAAAGGCGTTATATTTAACACAATAAACGCTTCCTGTTATTAACCCTACAAAAAATGTGCCATTCAAAAAGCCCCACCATTGCTCGTCAACTTGTAAAGCATCTGTGACAAATACCAATATAATCGCAGCAATCCAAACTGTACCAGCGATTGACTCAAGAAAATCGATCCAAACAACCCTTCTTAACACTGGAGTATGCCAAAGTAATTTCCAGCCTTTTATAATTTGTGTTAGTTTCCCTTGTTGGGTAAATGATTGATGATCAACATTTTCTAACAAACATAAGACCATACTGGCTATTATAAACAAACAGCCTACTACCCAAACTACTTGTTGGGAACTTAGAAAAAGTAAAAAAAGGCTGCCTACGAACCACATAACTGTTTGAATAAATTGCGTTACCGCTTCATCAATGCCATTTGCCTTCAACAATTGTTCTTCTTGTACATAATGCGGAACCAATGTCTGTCTTATTGGATTCGCACAGCCATCGAGAAATGCAATCATACTTATGACAATAAACATCAAGTAAAAATTAGTTGCTGTTGTTACATACAACAGTAGCCCTAATAAAAATAATAAACATGTCTTTCCTATTTGAGAACCTGCCATTAACCATTTTAAATTCACCTTTTCAAACAAAAGCGGCGTCAAAATACTTGATACAAACATTGACGAAGCAATTGTAAATGGTACAAAGGAGGCTGCAATAGCCGATTCCGTTATAATGTAAATTAAATGGATAATGCTCACTATATATAAAACATCACCTATATTTGCCAGTGATTGACCGATTAATAATAATGAAAAGTTTCTACCCAATTTCATAAACAATCCCCCATTTTCAAAAAGTTAGCTTAATTGAAATGGGTGATTTTTAAATTGGACTGTTCATGTATACTTGCCTCCCCCATTTTTCACGAAATAAAAATCATTAAAATGGGGGATTTTAAATTGGACTACACATGCAAACTTGCCTCCTTTTCACTAACAAATAAATCTTGGGGGAATTAGATTTATCTTAATTTTTGTATGTATTTGTAATTCTGTTGAAAAGCTTATGCCTTTTTATTATCAAAAAATCAGTACTAATTTTTATATTTCTGTTGAATAGTTTGAAGGTGTTTCGCTTTTACCACCTCTGTTACGTGCATTTGTGGTAGTAGTTTCGTATAAATGGCTTCAATATCACTTTGTGTGAAAATTGGCTTACCTGATTGATTGCGGGTTTCTATAAAATGCCTTACATTGTCTCGCTTTAACACATGTACATTTTCAGACTGTACCTCAATTTTCTTTAACTGACAACGCTCACTAAAAACAATAACGGAATGTAAAGCATCATCTGGTAGTCCTAAAAAATTTTGAATTGCTCTCATGTGGGTAGCATTTTGACGTATTGGATTGTAAAATTTAAATTTTTTATTATTAGGCATTGTTTGTGTCCACTGGCTTTGATTTTCATTGCCAAAAATCCAACCGCTATAGTTTTTAGACTCTATTACGTATAAACCAGTCCGATCTATATAAAGTAAGTCCACTTCCGTCCAATCATTTGAATTCTTTTTTTGAATATACACATTAAATAATTGCTTATGGCTTTTTAAAGCATACTTTTCTATTATACGTGATGTTAAATACTCTCCATACTTTCCTTTATCAAATATTACGTTAAACAGGCTGTATTTCGTTAGTGCATAGTAAATGCTTACTCGATAGTTTTTTTGCTTAAAATAAATAATTGATATGACCATTAAAATGACTATTAGTAAGAAAATAATGTACACAAATTCTTCCCTCCTCATAATAAGTTTTTTAGTCTTTATTTTTTAAGTCCCTCAATTAGTTCACGAAGTCAAAGCACAAATCATTCATTACACAATTATACCAATATTTTCTAAAAAACGCGTATTTATTATTTACATAGCATGAAAAACTCGACGATTTCATAAAGTGATTTAATGTTCTCTGAAATATTTAGTGTATTCATCTTGGAATATTACTAAAAATTTTTTGAGAAATGACTTGGATTTTGCATCCTAAGTTAATTATTAAATCTGTTGAAGGGGAGGTTTTTTGTTGAATTATTATGATCCGTATTATAGTGATTATGATGCAGTCTTTGGTGGCTTTATGGTTGTGTTCTTTTTAATATTTTTTGTATTTTTAATTATTGGCTATATTGTGAATGCACTAATTTATTTTATGGCATCTAAAACAAATGGCTTTAGCGACATTGCTTATATCGCGTGGATTCCAATTATAAATATTTACAGTTTATTTCTTCTAACTGCTAATGGTGATGACGATGCAACAATTCGTGCAGCTGCTAAAAAAACAACCTTAATTTATGCAGGTCTATTTATCGTTTCCTTTGTCCCTGTAGTTGGTATAATCGCATCTCTTGCTATGTTTTGCTATTGGATTTATTATACCTATCGTCTCTTATACCGTTGGACGGGAGAGACAGGAAAAGCTGTTCTCTATATGATTTTATCACTTATTACTTGTGGCTTATTCTTTGCCATTTACGGCTTAATGCGTATGAAACGTCCATTCATCGTATAGGCGACCCTATTAATAAACCTATAATTCCTCTTTCGTTTAAAAACTGAAAGAGGATTTTTTTGTGCTTCAGTACGTTCTTCTGTTCCTATTTAATGCAATTCAGTGTTAGATGATTTCCCCTCATCTTTCCAATATTTTTAAAAAAAGAAGTCAGAAATTATGATGGATATGCTATATTATAGTTAGAAAATTTAGACATTCTAACTTTTAAAGAAAAGGGGATTTTTGATTATGTATGAAAATATTTTAAGACATCCAGGGCCGACACCTATTCCAAAAAAAGTGCAGCATGCGATGAACCGAGATATCTTCAGCCATCGAAGCAATGAATTTGTCGAGCTATATCGGGAAACAACTGAGCTCGTGAAACCTATTTTCGGTACTAAGCAGGACATTTTATTGCTTCCATCTGGTGGTACAGCAGCATTAGAAGCAGCAGCTGTCAATACCGTTTGTGCAGGTGAGGATGTCGTTGTCATTACGGTAGGCGCTTTTGGGGATTATTTCGTTTCGATTTGTGAAAAATATGGCTTTAACGTACATAAGCTTGCGAAACAATGGGGACAAGCATGCACTGCTGAAGAGTTACGTAATTTTTTACAGCCTTTGCAAAATATTAAAGCTGTTTTTGTTACGTACAATGAAACTTCCACAGGTATTTTAAATCCAATTGCAGAATTAGCACAGGTTGTTCGTGAAGAAAGTGATGCGTTAGTCATTGTGGATGGGGTAAGCTGTATTGGTGGAGCTCCTGCTGAAATGGATGCATGGGGCATTGATATTCTCGTAACTGGCTCACAAAAGGCTATGATGCTTCCTCCTGGACTTTCACTTATGAGTGTAAGCGAGCGAGCGTGGAAGGTCATTGAAGAAAATAAAGCGCCCTCTTATTACTTGAATTTATTAAGCTACCGCGATTGGGCAGAGAAAGGGATGACACCAAATACCCCTACCATTACATTAATTTATGGGCTACATGAAGTGTGTAAACTTATTGAGCAAGAAGGTGGTTTTGCCCAAACCGTTGCCCGTCATGAACTGATGAAAAATATGGTGCGCAGCGCGATGAAAGCACTTCATATTGAGCTTTTGACAGATGATGACTACGCTTCTCCTACAATAACAGCCATTATGGCACCAAAAGGTATTGCAGTAGGTGAATTTCTGACACATCTTAAACAACGATATCATCTAGACTTTGCGGGCGGATTAGGTCATTTACAAGGTGAAATTTTCAGATTTGGCCATATGGGCTACTGCTTCCCAAGCGATGTTTTGCAAGCCGTTTCATTAATGGAGGCGGCACTACAAGACTTTTCTTATGACTTTGAGCCTGGTGCGGGTGTTAGCGCAGCGCATAAAGTGTTTTTAGCGGCACAACGAAGCTAACCTACTTTAACAGCAATAGACTGCTTGACGATAAAACATATCTAGCAGTCTATTTTTTTGTATACGCAATTTAACGAATTTTTTTCATATATTCCTCGCGCATTTCCTGAGGAACCATGCTGCCTCCTGTTGCCCATACAAGATGTGTTGCTTGTTCCATTTCGTCCACTAAACCTTGATTTTCCAAATAACTTCGCCCATTCTTCACTAGTTGAATTGGTCCAAACATCCCCGCATGTGCAGACGGTTCTAAAAATAATCCTTCACAGTCCATGGCTAAACTGAGTGACGTAAACAATTCTTCGTCTTTTACTGTATAACAGCCGCTAATATATGTTTCCATCACTTTGCCAACAAATTTGGATGCACGTCCAACGGCTAGTCCATCCGCTTCCGTTCTATTGTCTAAACCGATATCCTCTACACTGATTTCATCGTGTAAACCTGTCATAAGTCCGATTGTCATACACGGTGAAGCAGTTGGTTCAGCAAAGAAAATATGAACATGCTCCCCAAACATTTCGCGCAAACCATATGCAACTCCACCAGGTCCACCGCCAACACCACATGGTAAATAAACAAACAATGGATGTGCCTCATCCACTTGAATATTTGCCTTTTTTAATTGATTTTTTAAGCGCATTGCTGCTACTGCATAGCCAGCAAATAAATCTTTAGAATTCTCATCATCAATAAAATGACACATTGGATTTTGTGAAGCTTCCTGTCTTCCCTGCTCTACAGCAACACTATAATCCGCCTCGTATTCAATGACTGTTGCCCCTTTTTCTCTTAATAATGCTTTCTTCCACTCTTTTGCGTCACTCGACATATGTACAACGACATTGAATCCTAGTTTTTTGCCCATTATGCCGATACTAAGCCCTAAATTGCCTGTTGAGCCTACCGCAATTGTGTATTGCTGAAAGAATGTTCGTAGTTCTTCTGTAGCAAACATTGCGTAATCATCGTCTACTTTCACCTTACCATGAGCAATTGCCAATCGCTCGGCATGCTTTAATACTTCATAAATACCCCCTCGCGCCTTGATTGAACCCGAAATAGGTAACGCATGATCACATTTTAAAAATAATTGACCTGGAATTAATAGTTGAAACTCTTTTTCAAGTGCTACCTTCATTCCATCTATCTCTTGAATAGAGGACTCAATCAGTCCTTTGCTTTCTACTAGTTCTGGAAAAGCAATATTTAAATAGGAAGAAAAGCGTGTTAGCGTTTCTTCCGCATCCTCAACCTCTTCTATGGAAAAGAGAGTTGTACTTGCATTTTTCGACCATTTTGTATTTTCCCAAAATACAGTGTCTCGATTTTTAATCTTTTCAAGTTTTGGAAATAGGTGAAATAATTCGTTTTTTAGTTTATTTTCCATCTGTAGAGCCCTCCATTTTTTGTGCCAAAATTGCTCGTTCACAAATTTGTCGAAATTTCATTTCAAACAGTATATTGTTTTCTTTCGTTCTTTTTTTAGGTCCCTTGGTTCGTCCTCCTGCCCGTCTAATCTTCTGTCCAACATGACGCATATCGAGCAGACGTTCGATGTTTTCACTAGACATTTCCCTACCGTTTTGATCAATCGGATACCCACCTCTTGCCAAAACCATAGCTGCTAAACCGTAATCCTGTGTAATCACAATATCGTGTTTTGAAAGCGCATTCACTAGCGTGAAATCAACCGAATCTGGTCCCTTCGGCACAATAATTGTTATTACATTTTCACGTTCAATACGGTGTGATGTATCGCAAAACAAGATAGTTTCAATCTCAAACTCAGATGATATAGATAGCGCTAAATCCACGACTGGACAGGCATCAGCATCAATTAATACCTTCACAATAAAGCATCATTCCTTTCTCATAATTAGATGAATCAAGCACCTCTATATTATTTTAATATAACATTCTCAAGACCTCGATTGCTCATTTTTTCACAAACTTATTTGACTTGGAAAAAGTATTTTATTGAATAGTGTGAAAAATAGATATACGATACACCTATCAATTAATTGGAGGTTTTCAATATGACAACAACAACTGTAAGCAACGATCAATTAGCAAAAGAATACGTTGACGGCGTGTTCGAGCAACTGAAAAACCAAAACAGTCATCAAGCGGAGTTTTTACAAGCAGCTGAAGAGATTTTCATTTCATTAGTGCCTGTATTTGCACAACACCCTGAATATATTAAGGCAAATATTCTTTCTCGTATCGTAGAGCCAGATCGCATCATTTCATTCCGTGTAGCATGGCAAGATGATAACAACCAAGTGCAAGTAAACCGTGGTTATCGTGTACAGTACAGCAATGTCATGGGACCTTATAAAGGCGGGCTTCGCTTCCACCCTTCAGTAAATGAATCCATTATTAAGTTTTTAGGCTTTGAGCAGATTTTTAAAAACGCATTAACTGGTCAACCAATCGGTGGTGGTAAAGGTGGATCAAACTTTAATCCAAAAGGTAAATCTGATTCTGAAATCATGCGTTTCTGCCAAGCATTCATGACTGAATTATACCGTCATATTGGTCCAGATGTCGATGTTCCTGCTGGCGATATCGGTGTTGGTGCTCGTGAAGTAGGTTATTTATGGGGTCAATACAAGCGTATTACAAAAGCAAATGAATCTGGCGTATTAACAGGTAAAACACCTGGTTACGGTGGTTCATTAGCTCGTAAAGAAGCAACTGGTTATGGTACAGTGTACTTCGTAGAAGAAATGTTAAAAGAAGTAAATGATTCATTTGAAGATAAAACTGTTGTTGTTTCTGGTTCAGGGAATGTATCAACTTATGCAATTGAAAAAGCACAAGCATACGGGGCAAAAGTTGTAGCTTGCTCTGATTCTTCAGGCTACATTTATGATGCTGAAGGATTGGATCTGGATGTCATTAAAGAAATTAAAGAAGTAAAAGGTGACCGTATATCAACTTACGTTGACTACCGTCCAAATGCTACATTTACAGAAGGTTGTACAGGAATTTGGTCTATTCCATGTGATATTGCTCTACCATGCGCAACGCAAAACGAAATTAACGGCGACGCTGCTCGTACATTAATTTCAAATGGTGTAAAAGCAATTGGTGAAGGTGCCAACATGCCATCTGATCTTGAAGCCATTAACGAATTTTTAAACGCTGGTGTATTATTTGGACCTGCAAAAGCAGCAAATGCTGGTGGTGTTGCAGTATCTGCACTAGAAATGGCACAAGATTCAAGTCGCGTATTCTGGACATTTGAAGAAGTAGATGCGAAGCTACACCAAATTATGAAAAATATTTATGCAGATAGTAAAGCTGCTGCTGACAAATACGGCTATCCAGGAAACCTAGTAGTTGGTGCAAACATCGCTGGCTTTATAAAAGTAGCTGATGGAATGCTTGCTGAAGGTATCTATTAATACAATTTATTCGATTATTCAACCATCTAGTAACTAGAATCCTTTATTAATATTTTAAATTTTCTTAATTCCACATAAGGTGATAACGATTATTCGTTATCACCTTGTTTTTTAGTATAAAATGGGTAAAAAACAAGCATAAATAAGTTTATAACGAACGTTTTTTATATTAAACATTATAATTATTCGTGTTATAATGTTAGAGTACTATGAAATATTGGAGGGTTTTTTGTGGAATTATTGTATACAGGTAAAACGAAAAATGTATTCAAGTTAGAAGATGGTCATTACTTATTAAAATTTAAAGATGATGTAACTGGAGAAAATGGCGTATTTGATCCTGGCGCAAATACTGTAGGTTTAACAATTGATGGTGCTGGCCTAGCGGGTCTTCGCTTAACTTCTTATTTCTACTCAAAACTAAATGAACAAGGTGTCCCTACTCACTACGTAGATGCAAACTTCGAAGATGCAACGATGACAGTCAAGCCCGCAACCGTTTTCGGTAAAGGGTTAGAAGTTATTTGCCGCTTCAAAGCTGTTGGCTCTTTCCTACGTCGTTATGGCGCTTATGTACAAGAAGGACAACCTTTAGATTCTTTCGTTGAAGTAACAATTAAAGATGATGATCGTCTTGATCCTCCAATTTCTGAAGATGCTTTAGCTATGTTAAACCTGTTAACACATGAAGAATATGCAATATTAAAACAACGCACAATTGAAATTTCTAAATTCGTTGGTGCAGAGCTAGCCAAAAAAGGCTTAACGCTTTACGATATTAAGTTAGAGTTTGGTCGTGATGCAAAAACAAATGAAATATTATTAATTGATGAAATTTCTGGCGGTAATATGCGTGCATACAAAGGCGAACAATATATTGAGCCATTAGAGCTTGAAAAAATTATGTTAGCTGACTAATAACTGCTACCCTTCTAAGTAATACGTTTACTTAGAAGGGTTTTGTTTTCAATATTCTTTTTTGTAAAATCCTCTCTATTATAAATTACCGATAATTCCCTGTAGCTATAAGGTTTCCTTTCATTTATGCTCGAATACGTTGGGCAAAAAATTTAATCCCAGGATATTTTTTGAAACCTTTCATCTTTTCACTCGTATATTGAGTAGAAACAAACTTATCATCTTAGGAGGTAGTTTAATGGAAAACTATAATGAAACAACGCAACAAGAAAGGCCTAAAGTTAATCCGTTTCTGTCTACTTGGATGCATCCAAAGCAAACAGCTCGCTATATGATTGATGCAAAATCTATCGGTTATGCTATCCTTGTTATGTCCATCGGTTATATTGGTTCTTTGCTTTCAGGCCTTATAGATAGTAATTTTTTACTAGATGTGTCCCCATGGATTATCGTGCTATTTTGTATCATTTTAGCACCAATTTCAGGAATTGCCGGTACAGCATTCTCTAGCCTTATTTTTTGGCTATTTGGTAAATTGTTTAAAGGTACTGCAACGTATTCTGACTTATTTAAAGCACTGAGCTTAACTGCTGTACCATTTATTTTAGCTATTCCTTTTTATTTAATTTGGCTATTTACCTCACAAGAATCATTAATGGATACTAACTTTATTGGGGCTACTCCTTGGATTTTTTGGCCAGCAATGTTAGTGACTGCTGTTGTTATCATTTGGTCCTTTGTGACTACAGTAGCTGTTGTTGCCGAGGCGCATCAAATTTCAAATTGGAAAGCATTCTTTACAATCTTTATTCCTTCTATCATCGGAGGAGTCCTTGTCTTTGTATTGGTTGCTGTTCTCTTTATTGGCCTTATCGGTATTAGCATGATGTAATAAAAATCTCCCGCTCTCAAATGAGAGGGGAGATTTTTTAGTTTAAAACCGACTTTCTACAGATTAAACGGAAAGTACCGTCTGTTGCTGGAATAACTCGGATACACCAGATGCAACAGCTGCCCCACTAACAGCACGTGAAACAATTTCAACAACACGCTCATCTAAAGATTTAGGCACAATATATTCTTCTGTTAATTCTTCATCGCTAACAAGAGAAGCAATAGCTTCAACTGCCGCTAATTTCATATCCTCATTAATATCTGTAGCACGTACATCTAATGCTCCGCGGAAAATTCCTGGGAAAGCTAAAACATTATTAATTTGATTTGGGTAATCTGAACGTCCAGTACCCATAATACGAACGCCCCACTTTTTAGCGTTTTCATACGTAATTTCAGGATTCGGGTTGGCTAATGCAAAAACAACTGGATTTTCATTCATAGATGCAATATGTGCTTCTGTTAATAAATTCGCAACGGACACGCCGATAAAGACATCTGCACCTACAAGAGCATCTTCCAACGTACCATGAATTTTTTCTGGATTTGTTAAATGTGCAACGGCCTCTTTAATCGGGTTCATACCTTCCACGCGACCTTCATAAATAATTCCTTTTGTATCGCACATATAAATATTTTTATAGCCCATTTGCACAAGGATACGTAAAATAGCAATACCTGCTGCACCCGCACCATTAATGACCACTTTCATTGTTGCTACATCTTTTTTTACGATACGATTTGCATTTATCATGCCCGCTCCTACAACGATGGCAGTGCCATGTTGATCATCATGAAACACAGGAATATCACATTCTTGACGTAGACGATCTTCAATTTCGAAGCAACGCGGTGCTGAAATATCTTCTAAATTAACAGCACCAAATGTTGGCGCAAGCGCCTTCACAATGCTGACGATTTCATCCGTGCTTTTTGTATCTAAACAAATTGGAAAAGCATCAACATTGGCAAAACGCTTTAATAAAATCGCCTTTCCTTCCATAACTGGTAGTGCCGCCTTCGGTCCAATATCCCCTAATCCTAATACTGCAGTACCGTCCGAAACAATCGCAACCATATTGCCCTTCATTGTATAGTCGTAGACAAGAGAAGGATTTTTTTCAATTTCAATACATGGTGCAGCTACCCCTGGTGAATATGCAAGGCTCAGATCATAAGAATCTTGTACAGGAACTTTTGAAATCACCTCTAGTTTTCCACTATAATGTGCATGCATCTCTAATGCCTTTTTCATAATATCCATTTTATCCGCCCCTTTTTCGTTTTTATTGTATGTCAGAATCATAATACTTTGTGAAATGACAGTCAACAAAAATAACTCAAAAAGCAATATTTTCTTTGATAAATCAATATTTTACGTCGTTAAATACATTTTTTCTTTTTGTTATTAATTTCACAATCTATTATTTCAATATAATAAACAACCCTTTTTCTCTTTATCAAAATGCACTTATATCAGCGCTAAGCCTGTTCAACTTTTCACATAGTATTTTTCTACAGTAAATGAGAAGAATTTCACAAACTAATGTAAGCGCATCCATTGTCATATCTATCTTTGCCACATTTTCTCCACATTTTTTCACAAACATTTTTATTATTATTTTAACAACATTTTACGTACAAGCGTTTCCTTCCAAGTGTAAAGCAGAACTTTACCTATCTTCATCCTAAAAAATAAAAAAAGAGTCCTTAGCGTAAGGACTCTTGTACAAATTGATTCGTAAATGCCGTAATAATATGTTTGGATGACCATTGTTCTCCCGATACCTTTGTAATCGGGTAATCTCTACGAAAGATTGCCTTCGTTATATCATCTACAGAATAGCCACGATCATAAAGCTTCCGAACCTCGCCCTCCAGCTCCTCTAAATAAGAAATTTTTTCAATAATTTTAGCACGTCCATCTGCTAGATAACCTGCATGGCAGCAATAAACCTTTTCAAAATCATAATGTAGTAGTTTTTTTAACGATGCCAAAGTATGTACAACGTTTTCCTCATCAAGTACAACCTTTGTTTTCGTTTGAATGTATAAATCCCCTGTGAACATCGCACCCGTTGCACGGTTGTAAAAAGACAAATGATCTGTTGTATGTCCTGGCGTAGCAATAATATCCCATGTAGCCGATGTTGTTTCAAGTGTCTCGTTAAACGGCTGGGCCATAAAAGCTGGGCGTTGTCCCCATAGCGCCTGACGATACAACTGATAATTTCCATCTTCTGCACAATCCCCAATTGACGCATGATGAACATAAATAGGAACACCCATATGCTGCTGTATCCATGCAGCATTGCCCGAATGGTCCTCATGGGAATGTGTTAAGGCAACTTGTTCAATCGGTAGCTCTCGAAAAAAAGATTGAAACTCCTCGGCAAGTGAGTTAGAACCTGTATCGATTAATAAACCATCCACATAAAAGCTATACACACTCATACCAATACCTTGAACTGCTACCTTTCCATGCGCACATCGCACGTCATTATTTTGTTCAATTTCAATACTTTTCTCTAGTTTAAACATGCTTTCTCCCCCTTACCCTTTGTAAAAAAAGTGTAGCACAAAATGAATAGCGAGTCATTTTCTGGCGTACGTTTCCATTTATTTAATGGAAATAGCAATTCTTTTTGAATAAATAATAAACAATAAATAAAAAAACGCCCACCAAAGTGAGCGTTTCAGACTGTAGACAAACTCGAAGTTTTTCGAACTGCCGTTGATTTCCGCTACGGGCGGGCGCTTTCCGCGGGCACATCGTAAGCCGCAACCCTCGCTAACGCGCGGTTTGCTGCGTCTTACGTTATGTGCTGTTCCCGCAGGAGTCGTCCGCCCTCCGCTCCAATCAACTGGTTAGGTAATGATAACAGCTCCTCTCAATAACTACTGGTTTTGGGGTTGATTTCTGCTAAGGTCGGATGCTTTCCGTGAGCACACACGTAAGCCGTAACCCTCGCTAACGCGCGGAATGCCCGTGTCTTACGTTTTGTGCTGTTCCCGCAGGAGTGGTCCGCACTTCTCTCCAATCAACTTTATATATGTTGCTAGCAGTCTACTATAATTGCTACTTGGACATGGCAAACAGCTTCATAGAGAGGGGATGCAGGAAGAGTCTGGCAAGGCGAAAGTAAGAACCCCTTTTTACAATAAAAATAACAAAAGGAATTAAGATTTCTATTCTTAATTCCTTTTGTCGACAAGCTGAAACGCCCACCAAAGTGAGCGTTTTTTTATTTATTCGTTTGTTCCTGTTTCTACATCATACGCTGTAATCCAGTCACTGAAGCTACCTGTATAGAGCTGAATATTTTCATAGCCTTCATCTGCAAGCACTGCATAAAGCGGTGAAGCTGTGACACCACTGCCGCAATACACAACAATATGTTCATCATGTGCAACCTTTGCCCGTAGCGCATCATTAGCTTGAAGAGTATTTTCTACCTTTAATTGCTCCCAGTCAAAGTTTTTAGCTGTTGGAATATGTCCCGCTACTTGGTCTAGTGGCTCAACCTCACCACGGTAGCGAGCAGCTGCGCGTGCATCTAATAGCGTTGCTGACTGTTCTCCATCTACAATAGCTTTCACTGCTTCACGCGGAGCATAAAGATGATCTTGCCAATCAAAGTCGATTGTCGTTGGTGCATATTTGACAACATCTTTTGTAAATGTCACTTTGTTTTCAAGCGCAGGTGCTCCCCCATTGACAATGACAACATTCGGGAAACCTGCATATGTTAACATCCACCAAGCACGCGGCGCAAACGGTGATGCCCCTTGATCATAAACAACAATATGCTCTTCATAGCGGAGACCTAATTCTTGAAACACTGACCTTAGCTTTTCCTTACTCGGCATCGGATGACGACCATTTTCACTTGTCATATCTGATAAATCCTGCTCTAAATCTAGATATACAGCGCCAGGAGCATGACCTGCTTCAAATGCTAGTTTACCAAATTCTTTGTTCTGTAAATCAAAGCGAGCATCTACAAAACGGACATTGTCAACTTGAATTTCCTCAACTGTTTTGAATACTTTTCCCATATGAATCACCTCATGCGTATTGTAGTTGTGCGTAAATTGATTTCCACGAAGCTAATCGACTTTCTTCTTGTAATGCAAGTCGTTCAGTAGCAATTTGCTCTAATGCCTGATGGTAAATATGCAGACGTAATCTTTCTGCTTCCTCACCGATAAAGGCAATTGCCCATGTCATTAGAGATACTTTTTGTCCATCTAAATAGTTTTGTGCATCTGGTTTTGTTAATGTTTCTAATGCTTCACTTAGCTTCATTTTTTCATTTTTCTCAAAGAATGCTTTTTGATTGCGGAAATGAGATTTCACACTTACATATTTAGAAATATCAGCAAAAGGACCTTCAAAAGCTAATAAATCCGGTTCTGTTGATTCAAATGATAAAAACGAGAAGCTACGGTTCATTTCTTTTAACTCACGTACTTCATCTTTAAAGCGTAACTGCATTTTTTTACTTATAAATTGCGATAAGCGGAAATTAGTAACGCGCATTTCCTGTGTAAAGTCAAAACGTAAGCTTTGTAACACTTCTTTCAACGCATGTTCTAACGCTTGCTGTGCAGGCATCGCGGCAAATGTTGAAGGGTTATAGCCTTCCTTAAAGAATTCAGGATAACGATAATAGACACGCTGTAAGACATAATACAATAACTCATCTAATTCCTGCTTTGTCTCGCTTTCCATCATGCTTGTATTTAACGCATTAAACTTAGATTTAATATGCTGTTCAAGCGTTGTCAGCTCTGCCAATCGTTCATCTTTACGTTTTAAGTTTTCCTCTGTTTGTGCAATTAAATCCCCTAAACGTTGCTCTGTTTTATCAACTTCCTCTGCAAGTGCTTGCACCGCTAATGCACTTAATTCATCATTTAAAAATGTATGGAAAGCATCTTCAAATGGAGGCATACCCGATGCAAATGAACCGCCCTCTACTTTTTCTTTTAAAGCCATCAAGCTTGATACTCCATATAGACGAGGGAAGCGAATGCCAAAGCGTTGCAATTCTGAACGAACATAGCCTTTAACATCTTCTTGCTCTTCTTCTGTCGTCGCTAAATCGATCGCATTGACGATAAAGAACATTTTATCAAGTTCAAACGCATCTTTGACACGACCTAATTGAATTAAGAACTCACGGTCTGCTTTCGCGAACGCATGATTATAGTACGTAATAAATAAAATGGCATCTGCATTCCGAATATATTCAAAAGCAACCCCAGTGTGACGTGCATTGATTGAATCGGCTCCTGGCGTATCCACGAGCGTTACACCCATCCGTGTTAACGGGCTATCGTAATAGAAGTCAATATTATCTACGAAACAAGATTTATTTTCTTGAGCTACAAATTTTTCAAATTCTGCCCGCTCTACACGCAGCACTTGACCAAGTTCTGATTTAAATGTTGGATAGCCTTCTTTAAATGCACGGATAAACGATTTATGGACATTTAATCGCTCATCTGTAAGTTGCACCGCAAGCCCTTCATCTGCTCGGTTAAATGCTTCTTCTAATGAACTAACAGTTAAACCAATTGCCGCATAAGAACCTTGAATATCTTCAAGCATTTGTTCAGCATTTTTCAACTGAACATCTGCTGTTTCATGCGGATGCTCAGGAGTCACTGGTCGAATTTTATTGATTGCTGCTGTTGTTGGATTCGGTGATACAGGGAGCACGTTTGCACCCATTAGTGCATTAGAGAATGAAGATTTCCCAGCACTAAACGCACCGAATAACGCAATTGTAAAATCTTTTTTCTGTAATCGCTCGACTTTGTTTTCTAAATAACTCGCTACTTCAGCAAAGCCTTGTACCTCTTTTACTGCATTTGCTGTATGCAATGCACGCTTAATTACACCATCGATTGGCAAGCTCGCTGCACTTACCGACTGCTGTGCTTCCTCTTGCTGTACAATCTCTTCCTTCGGCTTTAACATCGATGCATCAAATATTCGAATTTCAGCTAAGTCTTGCTCAAACGATTTATCCCAAACTTCCAGCTGATAATTCGCTTCTTTGCGAATTTCATTACTTGCTTGGTGCATTACACTTGCACTATATTGCTGGTAGCCCTCGATTTCTAAGACAGCTTGAATGGCATCTACCTTCGCTTGCATACCCGCCATTTTCAACTTAGATGGTGCAGCGGTTTCAGTTGCAACAGTTTGTAACGTTGTTGCTTGTGCATCCTTCCACACATCTGTTTCTTGAATAAAATATCGCTTTGTTGCCTCGGCAATACGGTTAGCAAAATTGAGTACTGCATCTCCTGTTAATATTGCACCGACTTGCACTTGCTGTTCAATCAATGTAAATGGTAGTTCAAACACATAGGCATCCACTGCTTGTGCACGCTCTTCACTTAAAGCACCGACTTCTTTTAATGCCTTTTTCATTAGCCCTTTTAAGTGACCCGTAATTTGTGCATGGACAACTGTTTGATAGGCACTGTAAGCATCCTCTTTACGGCGATTGCGCTCTTCCTCGGTTTTTTTCTTTGCTGAAAATAAACCACCTACTTTGAAACCTTCTTGTTTACTTTCTAAATAAAGACGTAATTTATCACGCACATCTGCTGGCATAATTGCCGCATTTGCAAGTAGTTCTTTGCGCTCTTCCTCGAAAGTTTCATTCCAAGCTTCTACTGAGAATAATTCCACTTGACGATTTAATTTATTATATTGCTCTAAAATATCTTGATGGTGTGCCCAATCATCTGCACTTAATATATCCTCATCGATATCTAAACGATCTTGCTTTTCTTCCATTAAATAATTGTCATGCTCACTTTGTAGTAAACGTAACGTATTTGTCGCTGTATGAATAAGCTGGTCTTGCCAGTCGTTCATACTATCCATCACAATTTTTTTCACAGCTTCAAAATCATTATTTGGATGTTCTGGCTCGCGTAGTGATGTGAAAAATACTCCTTTAGGCACAACACCCCAAGCAGCAAATGAATTGTGAACAGTTGCTTTAAATTCTTCAAAGCTTAATTCATTTTCCTTATGCTTATCAATCATATTTACGATTAAATAAACATTCGGATTGTATTTCATTAGTTGTTTTGTAAATTGAAAGTTTAACTCTGATTGAACATGATTATAGTCCATTGTATAGAATACAATATCTGCAATATGGAGCGCTGATTCTGTAGACATACGGTGTGCATCATCTGTTGAGTCTACTCCTGGTGTATCCATTACTGTTACGCCCATTGGCAATGTAGACGCACTATGACCAATTTCAATTTGCGATACAAGATCCCCATTTTTACTAAGCTCTTTTACGGTTTTAAAATCATACCCTGCTTCAAACTTAACTGGCTTTTCATCGTGCATATAGACAATGGCAAAATCCTCTTCAGATTTATGAACCTTTACGATATTCGCACTTGTCGGAATAGGACTGGAAGCAAGTAAATTCTCCCCAGATAGCGCATTAATCATACTTGATTTTCCAGCAGAGAAATGGCCAGCAAAGCCAATGACATATTCTTTTTGCTGTAATTTACGTGCAAAGAGTGATGTCTTATCCATGCGCTCTGTATCACCGTTATGCTGATATATTATGTATTGTAACGAAGCTTGCTTTAAAAGCCCTTCCAGTTGTTGTTCAAATTCTTTCATAAAACGTAAACCCCTTTACCCTTTTAATTATTCACAATTAGTATTCTACCTTATTAGATATGCAAAGTATAACACTAATTTACTTTGAAAAGCATATATATCAAGGTTTCAGACGTAATATTCGTCAACAAAGTCATGTTTATCCAAAATGATATTGCAACGATCTTCTAAAAAAACGACTGTATTTCCCCTTACCGTGGATGCATAACTAAGTTTCTCGTAATTTTTTTCATATTTTAGAAGGATAGTGAACTATGAAAAGCTGAAATAATAATTCCAACATAATTGTTAACTCCCTTTAATATTTCAAAGCACAAAATAAGAAAAGTTTTAAAGTAGATAGGAGTAAGGGGCACAAATAAATTAAAGGAGTGATTATATATATGGTAAAGGAAAAAGATTGTCGTCACATTATTCATTTATGTGACTGTGAAGATAGATTTATATGGCCACGTATAACAGCTCTTAATGTCCCTGTTATTGCACCTCCTCCCATCATTGTTTCCGATGAAAGAATTATACCTAAAGTGAATAGATATTTTTATATAGTGACATCAGATATTCATTTGACGAACGGGGTCACACTTGCCGCTAATCTTTTTTCAGATGACAATGGAGCAACAGTAACGGAATTTTCCATAGTACAACCAAATGGCTATGTAAACCTCTTTATTAATGCCGTCATGCAAGAAGGTGGGATTTATTCTGTAACTTCGACTTCCCTAAGCTTAAATGCTGATAACGCAACCATTTATAGAGGGACGCCAATTATTATCGAATCTATTGGTTTTTTTACTGAAGTGAACTAAAACTTTTGAAAGGAGGTGAACGTACATGGCGCTTTCCATTATTAATATCAATGTCAATGTTTCTAGCACATCCACAAGGTTTTTCAATATTTTAGCTACCCCGCTCGCAATTACAGATGGCACAACACTTGCTGCAACAACTTTTTTAACTGACAGCGGCACTGCAGCAACTGCTTTCCCAATCATCATTAATGGGTACTATAATTTATATATCAATGGTGTGCTGCAGGAAGGTGACGCCTATTCAATTTCCTCAACAGAACTAACATTTAACATAGTAACAGCTTCTATTGCTGCTGGAACTCCAATAATTATTGAAGCTGTTGAATTATCGACTATTATTTAATCAATCGTAGAATTTCAGTCTGCTTATTTTGCTATTAACTACAACAATTAAGTATGCGATATAACTATTAGCTATGTTATCTGTATGGATGCTCTAAATTAATTTAATGCCTATTTTAGAGCATCCATACTAGCTATTCACTTAACCTATTTGTTTTCTTAATTCATAAATTTTTTTGGCATAGGCTAGTGCATGTGGTCCATCTCCATGTATACATATTGTTTGCGCCGAAATCTTAATTTTCTTTTGTTGCACTGACATCACTTCATTCGAAGTCAAAATATTTTTGACATGAACAAGCATCTCTTCCTCTGTTTGAATTAATGCATTGGCTTCTTCTCGACTTACTAACGTACCGTCTTCATTGTAATTGCGATCTGAAAAAACTTCCTCGTATACGGTTAAACCCTTTTCCTTTGCAATAGTCACCATTTCACTACCCGCTAAACAATATAAAATATATGCTGGATTTAAATCATATACGGCATTGACAACTGCTGTTGCTTTTTCTCTATTATTAGCACTTTGATTATACAGTGCGCCATGTGGCTTTACATGATGAAGTGTTCCTTTTTCCACTGAAACAAATGCTTGTAATGCTCCTACTTGATAAACAATCATATTATATATTTCCTCTGCACTAAAATCCATATTCCGTCGGCCAAATCCTTGAAGATCAGGATATCCTGGATGAGCTCCAATAAGCACGTTTTTTCGGATGGCATTTCGTACAGTGTTATGCATAATTGTATGATTCCCTGCATGATAGCCACAGGCAATATTGATTGACGTCACATAGTCTAAAATTTTTTCATCATTGTCTAGTGTGAAAGCATCAACACTTTCCCCCATATCACAATTAATATCAATTGGCATATCTCTATTCCTCCATTAATGCAAATCTTATTGTGTTAAACATGCGCATTTGGGCAACTTTATGTAAATCATCTTCATGAATTGTTGCAATGATTGGATAGCCGCCAACCGTTTGGGCATCTGCCATTAAAACAATAGGCTCACCACTTTGAGGCACTTGTATTGTCCCATATTGGGTCGCTTCAGATAGGATATCTTTCCTGCTTTTCATCTGTAAGGCACTGCCTTTTAAATAATAGCCCATCCGATTTCCGCCAGTAAATTGATACGGACTATTTAAAAAATGTTGCTTGCTCTCTTCGGTAAATAAGTCAAAATGCGGGCCTTTAAATATCCTTACTGTTAGCGCCGTTTGAAATATCGGGCGATAAGGACCATAGAGCCCTCTTGTATAAGGTAGTGGCTCTATAGGCTGTCCATATAATACAGAGCCAACATTTAGCGCATTTTCTACAATTGGCAAGCACGATTTACTCCCAAGAATGGGCTCTGTTTGAAATCCACCTTTAGGCGTTAAATATACAATTGAGCCATGGTTGACACTTTTTATTGATAAGATATCTCCCTTTGTTAATTGAAAGGTTTTCCACATTTCAATAGGGCTACCATTTAATAAACAATGACAACTTGCGCCAGTCAATACATAAGTTCCCTCATTTAAAGCTTGAAATTCAAAACCACCTATAAACATTTCAAATGACGTCTGGTCTTTCTCATTATTTAATATATTATGAGCAACTCGAAATGATATTTTGTCCATAGGCCCAGATAAAGGAATACCATACGCACGGTAGCCGTATCTCCCTTGATCTTGCAGACTCCCATAAACACCTTGTTTTTTAACCATAAGAAGTGGCTTCATTTGCTACACTCCTTTACTTTTTATTTCTAAAAACTCCAGTTTGGTAATTTCATAAAATTGTACTTGATCACCAAGAGAAAAGATAAAAATGTCTTTCCTATGAATATCAAATAAATTAAATGGCGTCTTACCGATAATATTCCATCCACCAGGTGAATCGAGAGGATAAATCCCTGTTTGTAACCCTCCGATTCCTACAGAACTTGCAGACACGAAATTCCGTGGCTTTTTTAATCGAGGTACAAATAATTTGCTATCTAACTCACCTAAGTAAGGAAACCCAGGTAAAAAGCCGATTAAATACACACTATATGATTTAGACATGTGCATTTTTTTTATGTCCTCAAATGATAAACCTGTATAATCCATCACACGGTACATATCTAAAGCGAATTCCTCATCATAACAAACTGGAATTTGTAGCTGACGATTTGTTCCTTCATCAACTTGAGAGGTGATTTGCATGAAAAGCCATTGTTCTTGTAAAAAAATTAAATCTATTTTGTCCTTAACATACGCTGTAATAGTATGATAGCTTGCAACACTTTCAATAAGGTTTGAACGCAGCATTTTTTTCAAAAAACTATTAAACTTTTGCACAATACGAAAATTTTCTTGTGATATTACTTCATTAAAAGCAAAACGGATTGTGTGTCGACTAATCCACATCGTATGAGGAAACTCAATCATTTGTTTCACAAATGGTTTCCTCGATACAAAGCTTAATGCTCGCTAGTAGATCTTGCATATTCCACCCAGGTATTTTGCCATGCTGAATCGCCAATTCAAAAGACGCAGGAATATGAATAAAGCCAGCACGAATTCCGTTATGTTGCTTAGCATAAACGAGCCCTTCGTACATGATATTATTGCATAGATACGTACCTGCAGTATTTGAAATTTCTGCTGGATAGCCTTCTTTATTTAATCGGTCTACTATACTGCGAATAGGCAAATTTGTTAGATAGGCATCTTGGCCACCAGCCACAATACTTTCATCAACAGGTGCATAGCCATTATTATCTGGCTCGCCATCTTTTACATTAATCGCAATGCGCTCTGGTGTTATTTTAAAACGCCCTCCAGCTAATCCCAAAGAAATAATGATTTCAGGCTTTATATCCGCAATATATTGTTTCAACTGCTGAGCGGATTGCTGAAAATCTACGGATAGTGTACGTCCTACAATTTCATAGCCATCCATTATAGTGCCATGTAAAGTTTCTACAATTTGCATCGTTGGATTTATTTTAAAGTCTAAAAATGGAACAAATCCTGTTAATAATATTTTTGTCATGTTCTTCACCTAAATTTCTATAGGACGGTGCTTAATTGCCCATCCATTTATATTTTGTTTTATTAACTCAGCGGATACTGCTGAATGAATTACTTTTGTTGAAGAGGTATTTTTCTTTTCAATTTTAACAAATAACGGCAACAAAAACTTTGATTGCTAAGAATAAAGTTATTTTTCTTAATTTTCTCTTATCCATAAAACTATCAATTGCTCATATTATTCATATCCAAATTGAAGCCGCAAATTGTAAAATTCCATAAATAAAAGAGTATGACACAAGTCATACTCTCAGATTTTAGACAAAAGAATTCTATAGATTAAAGTAATTAATGATAGTTCACCAATTTTTGTTTATTCAAGCTTCTTTAGGAACTTGTTGCTTATAAGAAGTCACTACTACATCTCCAGCTTTATCAAGTACTAAAGTAGTTTGAGTTGGTGAATGATAAAGAATTATCGCTCCCGTATTTTTATCTACATATTTTGTTCCATACGTCATTGCGGATGCAAAATGCCTCTCAGTAATACCTCTTTGAGCAGTTCTTTCTGCTGCATGCTTAGATACTTTCTTTACAGCCTGTTTTCCTACCCATTTGGCAACTAATCTTATTACGACCCCAATAACAATAGGTACAAAAGGAAGAGCCCTTGCTTGAATTTGAGATTCTACCGAATCATTGTCAGAACCTTCATTATCATCCGAATCATCCAGAAATATCGCCCAATCAAAACCTTCAACACCCTCATGGTAATCAACTATGTAATCATCTTCATCAAAAACTTCTTCATCATTAGCATAACTTATAGTTGTCCCAATAGTAGCAAATAAAAGAGTAAAAACCATAAAATGAACAATTACATAGTAGAAGGTTGAAATACAATATTAATATATTGCAACTCATTTATCACTTTTTCTGTTAATTTAAGCCCTACTTCATTATGTTGTTTTTCTAAATTTTCACCTCCAACAATTAAGCTATCAGAATCCCATTTTACCCAAACACCATAATCATTTATCCATGATCTTAGCTGTATCTTTAAAGAAGGAGAAATTTCTATTTTATCCATATCCAAGTTAAAGCCACAAACCTTACACCATAACGGATCAGAACCAAAATCTGCTTCCACTTTTATTTGCACAAGTTCTTTACAATTACATAATGAATCCATAAATAACTCCACTCCTGAAATTTTTACGTAAATTAAAGAGTATGACGCAGGTCATACTCTTTAGGTATATATTCATTTATAGTAAAAAATGTTGAAAACAAGAGCACTAACGAAAGCGCGCTATTATTTTAAATGTGCAGTCGCCTGTTTCATGACGTATTTCCCCACTCCAATATAAATAGCAACTGTTGCTCCGATCAATACGAATGTCATTGCTGACCGCTCCTTTTCTTATTAAAATTAGGCTAAAGCAACGAATGCCGTAGCGTGAATTAACTGATTTTGAAAATCATTCTCATTAATATAATATAAATTTCGCCCTATTTCGTCAAGACATACTTTCATCTTACCCTTTTAACATGGTAAGATGTAGAAAAGTCGGAAAAAGGATGCGGTAATGATGAGTAATTCGAAGTACTTTCAAACTATTTTAAACGGGACAATCCATGCATTGAAAACGATTCTCCCTATGGATATTCAAGTGAAAACACCAAGTATTATTTCAGAGCCCTTTCAACAACAGCAAATGGGTGTATTAATAGGCCTTATTGGAGATGTAAAGGGACGTGTAATCATAGATTCTTCCCCTGACATATTTAGTGGTATCGGCAGCTCTATGTTCGGCATGCCACTTGAAGGCGAAATGCTAGAGTCTTTTACTGGCGAGTTCGGAAACATGATAGCAGGTAATCTATGTACGGCAGTAGGACAAGAAAGCCTAGATATAGATATTACACCGCCAACTGTAATGGTAGGAAACACAAAATTATATGGTTTTGAAAAAGCATTTGTACTACCCGTTACGATTCCAGACGTTGGTGCACTAACAGTATTACTAACGATTGAGGAAGAAGTAATAAGAGCGTAATCTTAATTCTTTCAAACTATACATTCTATGCAATTATAGCTAGTATTTATGAATACGAAATCGTTATCTGCATAAAAAGGAGTTGGCTCTTATTTGAGTCAGCTCCTTTTGTATTTCAACTAATATTTCACATTTTTTTCACACAATCCACTCGGTTGTGTGATTTTTTTCACATCAAAATGAATGGAATTTTAATATCATGACTTTAAGAAAGCCACTATGAAAGCATAGGAGGGAGTAAAAAATGGCTAACAAAAAAAAGTCAGAAGATAATCTAAAAGGTTCACTTTATGGAGTATTTGGTATTGGCTTTATCATTATTTTAATTTGGATTTATTGCTTCAATTTATTCATTGAACGCTTTTAATTTTGCAGTAAAAAGAATCATTCCGTCAACAAGATGTAAGTAATACGACAGAGGAAGGACGACAGAGAGATGCATATACATAAATACGAGAAATATTGGCTTGTATTTGGAGTTGCTACTTTAGTTGCATTTCTTATTATTCTTGGGATTGGGGCGTTTCATCAAGGCTCTCATCCAAACAGTAATAAGAAAACCATAGATTATGAAAAAGTGAAGGAAATCGCGCCATTTACGAATCCAGGAGTACACAAGGTAGAAGGTAAGGATTGGGATTACGAAGTAGTCATTTTAGCATCTGCTTTCTTTTACAATCCACCCGAAATTGAAGTACCTCTTGGTTCAAAGGTAAAATTTATTGCGACAAGTGAAGATGTTATTCACGGATTTGAAATCGCAGGTACAAATATTAACATGATGCTTGAACCTGGCTATATATCTGAATACGTAGCAGAAATCAATCAAGCTGGAGAATTTTTAATTGTATGTAATGAATACTGCGGTACAGGACATACGCTTATGCATTCTATGCTAAAGGTGGTGGATCCAAATGAGTCTAAATAATAATTTGACAAAGGTGGATCGTCGTGATGCGAAACTAGCACTTGCCCATATTTATGTGGCTTTTATCGCATTATTATTAGGTGGTCTAGCTGGTTTATTACAAGTTTTTGTACGGTCAGGACAATTCACATTGCCTGCTGGTATTGGCTATTATCAAGTGTTAACTGTTCACGGCGTATTACTCGGTCTTATTTTAACAACATTCTTTATTTTCGGTTTCCAAATCGCTGGGGTTAGTCGTACATCTGGCACACTTTCAGATAAACAGCGATTACTTGGCTGGATTGGTTTTTGGTTAATGACAATCGGTACAGCTGCCGCTGCAGTGATGGTGCTATTAAATAAGGCAACTGTCCTTTATACATTCTATGCCCCATTGCAAGCACATTGGATTTTCTATCTTGGCTTAACGCTCGTAGTAGTCGGCTCTTGGATTGGTGCGGCAGGACAAATTTTACGTTACGTTCAGTGGCGTAAAGAACATAAAGGCCAAACGTCTCCCCTATTATCTTTTATGGTAGTAGTCAATAATTTACTTTGGTTTGTGGCCTCTTTAGGTGTAGCAGTTTCTGTTTTATTCCAACTGTTACCTTGGTCTCTTGGTCTCATTGAACGTGTTGATGTGTTACTTTCTCGAACATTATTCTGGTATTTTGGTCACGCACTCGTTTATTTCTGGTTATTACCTGCCTATATGGTATGGTATGTTGTTATTCCAAAAGTCATTGGCGGGAAAGTTTTCTCTGACTCATTAGCTCGCTTATCTTTCATGCTATTTTTAATCTTCTCTGTACCAGTTGGTTTACATCACCAATTAACAGAACCAGGTATTGATACAACATGGAAATTCATTCAAGTTGTGTTAACAATGGCAGTGGTTGTCCCTTCTTTGATGACTGCATTCTCCCTATTTGCCACGTTTGAACTACGTGGTCGTGAACTTGGTGGGAAAGGTATTTTTGGCTGGTTTAAAAAATTACCATGGAAAGATGCACGCTTCTTAGTTCCGTTTATCGGTATGCTAGCATTTATCCCTGGTGGTGCAGGTGGTATTGTCAATGCATCTTATCAAATGAACCAACTTATTCATAATACGATTTGGGTACCTGGACACTTCCATTTAACATTTGCTAGTGCAGTTGTCTTAACATACTTCGGTGCAGCGTTCTGGTTAATTCCTCATTTAACAGGTCGTACACTGACGAAGTCGTTAAACTCGCTTGGTATTGCTTCTGGTGTTTTATGGGGCGTCGGTATGACTATTATGTCGGGAGCAATGCATATTGCAGGATTACTTGGTGCTCCCCGTCGCTCTGACTATTCAGAATATGGCGGTGCACAACAAGCGTATGATTGGATTCCATATCAAATTGCTCAAGCTGTTGGCGGTACTATTTTATTCATTGCGATTTTAGTTATTACGTATGTTGTCATTAAACTAGCTTGGTTTGCTCCGAAAGGCGAAGAGGAATTCCCTATTGGGCCAATCCATGAAAGCAGTGGCCCAACACCACCAATTCTTGAAAACTTTAAAGTATGGCTCGTTATTTTAGTCGCATTAATCATTTTTGCATACACAATTCCAATCTTTGATATTATCTCGAACTCACCAGCTGGCTCAAAAGGCTTTAAGCTGTGGTAAATGATTATTTGCAAAGCAACAAGCGATTTCTCAATGTAGAGAAATCGCTTGTTTTTTGGAACGTTTTTTTAGATTTATCTTTATAAATATTTGTTTCACTAAAGCTATGTTAGCGGAATAAGAAGTTTCGTTTCTAAATAAAGCGATATTTACGTGAAAATTGCGTGATTACCAAAATACTCGTTAAACCAACAATGAAATACCATATTGTATTAAAAGGAACTATATACATTAATAAACCAAATAAAATAGCTGTTAAAAAACTAACTGTAATTGATTGTACTTTCGTAATGTTATCTTGAATTAAATAATATAAAGTGAATGGTAGTGCTAAAGTAAATAACGGAATATAAATCGTTACAATAGATGTTTCAATGAGAGATATTGAAAGCACAGCTATTATGAAGCCTATGGACGTAGTAAGTGTTCTCCCCACAAATACTTTACCAGTAAAATAGCCGTATAGCAGAATAAACATAAGCGTTAAACTGGAACAAATCCCCGTGATTAAAACAAATGAATGACCTATGAAGAAAGCTGCTATCGAGAAAAAAACGAAAGAAACGAATGGCAACAGCAATATGGAAGGACACTGAACTTCTTCTATATTTATGACATTTGTAAAACCTATAAGAAGTATTAAAGTAAATGGAACCGCCAAATATCCTAATTCAAAATGTTTACCTAGAATAATATGACTAACCTCGAGGTGTCCAAATATTAAGATTACAAGTGACGCACTGATTTGACCAAGTAACCCTAAAGTGCTTGATAATTTAAAAGCATGAGTAAGCTTATTCGTAATTACAATTAAAACAACACCTATAAATAAAGCGAAATATAACAAATTTCCCCCTCCTAAAATAATTTTTTCAGATTTAAATCCTCTAATTCCAAATTATACATTATTTTTAAAAAACAGGAGCTAATACTATAGTAATTTGCATTTCATTAATAAACATTAAAAGGATGTATCACCTATTCAAAGAATTCCCCCATTTCCAAAATTGGAAAAAAGCTCTCATTTAAATTAAGAACGAATTTTATGGGATAATGTTACATATTAAAGTCCACAAACCGTCGTTTGGTAACATACCTTAAAAAATATTATGCAATAAAATGGCACGATTGTGGAATAAGAATGAAACAAATGTGTACTGCTTTGGTATAAATAGTGAAACAGAAAATAACCATTTCAGCACATTTATTTCGTGAATATGCCCATTAGCGTTGTAAGCAGGATTGTTACACAAAGGTGGTATCAGTTTACAATGGTAAGTAAAAAGATGTTACCAAACGACGAGTTGGAAATGTTATACTTAATCAAAAAGTAAATTAATGTTATAAAATATAAAGTTTTGGAGGTATTTAAATGAGCTCTTGTTCATTTATAGCAACAAATTTTGAAATGCCTGAAATAGAATCCAAAGCAAAGTATATTACGGTCAAAGAAGCTATTGAATTAGAAATAAAACCGCATGAATTGGTACCTTGGGAGAAGATGGATCCGAATACCCAAGTATTATTTGTTGAAAATAAAGAGGATTTAAATGAGTTAGTCATTAATAAAGACTGTTACTATAATGTAAGTGAATATACTGGATATCCATTTATATATGAAGTAAATTTTAGCTATTCAGAATTAAGAGTAAAGCAATTATTGGATTACTTAAAAGCCAATATTAGAGAAGGACAGATAATAGAACTATGGCGAGTATGGATCGGTCATGATAATAATGAACTAAATATACCGTATAGTAGGTTTAATCATAACGAATTATCTCTCAATCATCTGTTACAAATGTACAATTGGAACAATGCAAACTATAAACAACAATATTGTATAGTATTAGAAAGATAATATTGTTGTTGTGGAAGTAACGTTTCCCAATTGTAGCTTTTCTACTTGTTAGGCAATCTTAGAAAGAGCTACGCTATCCTTTAGTTTAAGGGCAAGCGAAGCTCTTTTAAAAATTTCTTAATACTTTAGTTAATTTACCTTTTAAGCAGGTTAACAGATCAAGCATCTAAGCGTCAGTTGCTTTGCCAGTTACCTTAAAGAGTGTTATTTCTTAGAAATCAAATGACTTCACGCCGCTTCTAAAAAACAAAAGTATATAATAAACTGCTCATTGACACTCGGCTACATGTCATTATGCTCACCCTCTTAAACACATATGAGCACTGATTCTTTCCACAACGCCCAATTGTTGAAAATCAGATTACCTTGTATTTGGGACGTTATGAAGTTTATTTATGTATTTGTTATAAATCCTATAAATCCTTGCTGTACTAATATGACGTGTTACTGTCTCTTTTCAACAAATAACAAAATTAATGTTGCCAATGGACCTAATACAAGTGAAAGTAGGAACCAATTTAACCCTGTTCTATTTTTCCCTTGTGCAAGTGCAGCATTTATCAATGCCAATGTACCCCAACCTACGAAATATTGGTTATCCATCCTCTGTCCCCCCCTTTTACATTTAACTATACTACAATGTTAGATGAAAAAAGCTCCCAAAGAATCGTCTAGTTACATTTACAAAAGCATGTTATTCAATAATCTAACCCTCTAATGAAAACGAGCGCTAATCCTTATTATAGAATCGCGCCGATTGTTGAAAAATCCTGTTATTATGATTTTTGTTACAGTTCATAAACAAAGGGAAATTTGCCATCTACAAATTATTTCTTTTTTATTTTCCCTTCCACTTTACTTTGGTTTTCAGCAACCCTAAATTTTACTATTTGACTAATTAATCCATAAGGGATGGGTTTTCCAATTGGGAATTGAACTGCACCTTTAGAGGTTTTATATCCCGATAATTCATGCTGAAAATTATTAATCCCGCTTGAAGTTGGGTAGAAGCCTATATGGTTTTTGTAAGCAGCAAAATGTACCAGATTTCCGTTTAATACAAAAGTAGGCATTCGGTAACTTATTTTTTCCTCGGCATTTGGTGCTGATTCTTTTATAACCTTTCTTATTGTTTTTAATATTTCTTGAATCTCTTGAGGATATTGTAAAATATATTCATCAATTGATTTAGGAATGTTTTGTTCCATAATATTCCTCCTTGTAAATTTAAGTATTTAAAGGATTTTAAACCACTTTAATATTAAAGTAAATATTCTTTATCTATTTCTCACTCTCCCCTATTTTAAGTATCTTCTGTTGCATGAACCTCAACTTCTCCAATGCAGTTTATTTTAAGTACAAACATCCACCATCTTTTAGATGTTATCATGCGATATTGACTAATAGATACCAATACTATTTACACTATTAAAATTCTGATATTTTAGATAAAAATACATCTATTGTAACTGTTAATCAAAATTCAGAATTGTTAGAATATTATTAATTACCAAGAATACACTTAAAACCTAATTTCTTTCAGGAGGGATACAAATGAAGCAAAAGTTACATTTAATTCCGTTTCAAGTGAATGAAGTGTTCGAAGTGGTCGAAGTGGTGCCAGAAGGTATTGAACTTATTGCAGCACCAAAAGTTTGGGAGAATTCTAAAGGAAAGGGGATTACTGTTGCGATATTGGACACAGGCTGCGACGTCACCCATCCTGATTTGAGTGGGCGTATTATCGGTGGGTGGAATTTCACTCATGATGATGATGGACAACCTGATCGATACATCGATTATAATGGCCATGGAACCCATGTAGCTGGCACAATTGCTGCAATTAATAACTACACAGGAGTAGTTGGTGTTGCACCTGAGGCAAGTTTATTGATTTTAAAAGTGCTTGATAAAAATGGATCAGGTCAATACGACTGGATCATAAATGGTATTAACTATGCAGTTGAACAAAGGGTGGATATCATCTCCATGAGCCTCGGAGGTTCTGTCGATGTACCTGAGTTACACCAAGCTATTCAAAACGCAATCACTAATCAAATACTAGTCGTTTGTGCTGCTGGTAATGAGGGGGATGGACAGAGTTCTTCAAATGAATTGGCCTATCCTGCCTGCTACAATGAAGTCATCAGCGTCGGTTCCATTAACCTGCAACGCAGATCTTCTTATTTTTCAAATTCGAATAATGAAGTCGACTTAGTTGCCCCTGGTGAAGAAATCCTTTCAACGTATTTAAACGGAAATTATGCAAAACTAAGCGGAACTTCGATGGCAACACCGCATATATCTGGTGCACTTGCACTCATAAAAGAGAATGCCAACAGAAACTTTGAGCGAAATCTGACAGAGGCTGAACTGTATGCACAATTAATAAAAAGAACGATTCCTTTAGGAAACTCGCCAAAACTCGAAGGCAACGGAATGCTGTACTTAACAACAGAGGAGTACTTATCGGATGTATTCAACCAAAAATTATCTGGACAGGCGTTGAAAATATAATGGAAAAACTAGATTTGCTATACTGTGAATGGGAAACGGCCAAGTCAGACTTTTTAAACTATCAGGAAAATCGACCCTATTATGACGAAAAGAAAGATAAGGAAGTCAGAAATCAATACTATCATAGCATTTCATTCACGAATACTTCTCTTTTAGACAGCCTTCACACATTGCTCAAAAAAACACATACAGATCAGTTAAACTATAGCCCGCACCGTTATGTGTACCCCTGGGTTGATTTACAGGAAAACGGTTCATTAAAAAGTCTTTATTCTGGAAAAAGGATGGACCCCCTTTCTGTCATAGAGGAGGACGTTCGGCTCCACGAAATGCAGGCAAAAGGGTTAATGAGCATCTTATCGGATAATCTATTTAACTGTGAACATGTAGTCCCTCAATCATGGTTCGATAAAAAAGAACCGATGAGAGGAGACTTGCATCATTTATTCGCCTGCAATCCTACCTGCAATAGCAGTCGCAGCAACTACCCTTATTACGATTTCCATGATTATATCCCTGAAGGATTCATTTTTGGAATCAAAGATGGCTGCGGCAAAGCTGAAGAAAGTAAATTCGAACCAGAATACGGCAAAGGAATCGTTGCTAGAGCAACACTCTATTTCCTAATTCGCTATCCAAACATAATAAAAAAAGAACTAGAGAATATCTCCTTGTTGTTAAAATGGCATCAATCTTTTCCAGTATCTATCTATGAAAAGCATCGCAACCTAGCTATCCATGAACTTCAAGGCAATCGGAATCCTTTTATTGATTTTCCAGGGATAGCAGAATGTATTGTAACAAATTAAACAACACTAATTCCCTTATAATCGTACAAAAGAATTAGTGTTCGCTTTTTTAATATTAAACGCCAATAAAGGTATAATTTCTACATGTAGTAGGTTGAGATATTAAGGGTGATTGGACATCTTTTATTCCAAAAATTCGTTTCAAACGAAAATAAAGGAGATGGTTCCAATGACAGTTTATGAGTCTATAACGCTCATGTTTAGTTTCGCTACACTTATTGTAACGATTCTTGCGTTGTCATTTACTTTTTCAAAAAAAAAGTAAATCACCCTCTATATCTTAAAGGATAGGGTGATTTACTAGCGCCAATCGCCTTTAATGTAATCATCTAAACCCGCACTATCTCATTACCTTTAATAGAAACTATCGCTGGTCACTTTTGGTGTATTTTTTACATATTCAATAAATCTTCAAGGATATGTTGCAAACCTTATTATTCTTCCCCTTTGATACTTCTGGTTCTTTAAAAAAATTAGTAACATGAATAAACGTCTCTTCTGTTTCCTTATTTAAATTAAGGAAAATTAGTTGATGGTTTGCATTTACCTTTAATGCAATATCCAAAAACCTAGTAGCGTTATATTTGCTTACACAATTCCAACCTTCGAAATTATTTCGAATTCACAAGCTAGCTCAAAAGGCTTTACGCTGTGGTAAAGCAACAAGCGATTTCTCTATAATGAGAAATCGCTTGTTTTTTATAGCTGATAAAGCTTCGTATATTTTTCTTGTAAGTAGTTTGCCAGATATTTGGCATTTAAGCCTTCTCCTGTCGCCTCTTGAAGTAGCTCAAACGGCTTTTTCAATGCACCGTATTGATGTACTTTGTCTGTTAGCCATTCTCGAATTGGTAGGAGCTCGCCATTTGCCAGTAAGTCATCGAAGTTTGGAAGATCTTTGTCCATCGCATGTTTCCATTGCGCTGCATAAATCATCCCTAATGCATAGGATGGGAAGTAACCAAACATGCCTCCTGCCCAGTGCACGTCTTGTAAAACACCTTTGGCATCGTTGTCAGGTCGGATGCCTAAATATTCTTCGTACTTAGCATTCCATACTTCTGGAAGGTCTTTTGCTTGCAAGTCCCCATTGAACAAATCACGTTCAATTTCGTAACGAATCATAATATGCAGTGGGTATGTTAGCTCATCCGCTTCAATTCGAATTAACGATGGCTCCACCATATTAATGGCACGTAAAAAATCAGCTAATGGGACATCTCCAAATTGTGCTGGCGAATGCTTTTGCAAGCGCTCATAGTTTTGCTCCCAAAACTTTTCATTGCGACCAACCAGATTTTCATAGAATAGTGATTGCGATTCATGAATGCCTGTCGATGTCCCCATTGCTAATGGCGTACCTGCTAGTTTGGCATCAATATTTTGCTCATACATTGCATGCCCACATTCATGAATTGTGCCGAAGATCGCAGAACGGAAATCATGCTCATCATATTTCGTTGTAATACGTGCATCTCCGTGATTGATGCCAATCATGAAAGGGTGAACACTTTCATCTAAGCGACCCGCTTCAAAATCATAGCCAAGCTGTGTTAGCATTTCTAATGATAATGCTCGTTGCGACTCTCTTGGAAATTGTTTAAATAACATCGTTGTATCTGGTTTATTTGGAGAAGCTGCGATTTTTTGAACAAGTGTTACTATTGTTTCGCGTAATTCACCAAATACTTGATCTAATACATCCGTCGTCATATCTGGTTCATAAACATCGAGTAACGTATTGTATGTAGAGCCATTTTTAACGCCCCAATATTGAATAAATTTCTTTTGCCACTCAATGATTTGCTCTAAATAAGGTAAAAATTGTGCAAAATTATTTGTTGCTTTTGCTTCTTCCCAAACGGTTTCTGCTTTTGCTTGTAAAATAACATATTCTTTATACTCATCAGCTGGAATTTTTTTATTTTGATCGTAATTTTTGCGTACTTCCTCTACTAAACGTCGTGTTACATAGTCCAACTCTGTTTTTTGTGCTTCTAAAGTCGATAGTAGTTCTCCTAATTGCTCGCTCGTTTGCATTTCAAATAAGGAGGCCGATAATGTGCCTACTACTTCTGAACGCTGCGCTAATCCCTTCTTTGGAGCACCCGTGCGCATATCCCAATACATCACACCTAGCGCTTCCTGATAGTGCTGCATTTTTTTCACATAGTCTGTAAATTGCTGTACCGTCATATCCATTCATCCCCCTTTTTTCACCTTATTAGTTTAGCATATTTTCGAATATTTTGTTTATTTTGGACTTTTGAATTTTGAAGAAAAGCCCTCCTGAAAATTTAATGAAATCTTTGTATAATAAAAATCACCTAGAGACTACTAAAAAAGAAAGAAGGGTTTTAAATGAAGTATTTTTGGTATTTTATTATCGGAGGCTTAATTGGATTACTACTTTCATACATTGCAACTGAAATATCACGGACAGTGGCTTTTTTAACCTTGTGCATTGTAGCGGTCATAGCCTTCTATATTAAAAAGAGTGCCAGTCACTCAAACAATTCTGGCGATTAAACAATCTAAATAAAATGCCAGTTTAGTGTTTATTGACTAGCTAAGTAATAATCCACGGAGACTCCTGCGGGAACGCGCCTCCCCTAGGCAATTTCTGATTCTATCGGCGGTTCACTTAGTCCTAGCAGCGATTTCGGTAGGTTAATCGGCGGTTTTCATAGGTTTACCAGCGATTTCTATGATTCTATCGGCGGTTCGCGCAGTTCTTCCGTCGATTCCCCCACATGGGTAATAGTCTCTTATTTAAATCAAACGAAAAGTAGCTCCCTTCTATATGAAGGGAGCCTCTATTTTAAATTGGGGATTTCACGTTCATGTTCGGTTTCCAATCAAACATATTAATCATATGACGTTGGGGAGCGTCTATATGAATACTCGTTAAATATTTTGGCAAATTTGCAATACTTGCTTAACGGCTTCTGCTGATTGATTGAGTGCCGTTTTTTCTTCATGTGTCAGATGCAATTCAATGACCGATTCAATGCCATTGCCACCTAAAATTGTCGGTACACCTAAAAATAAATCACTGTAGCCGTACTCCCCTTCTAAAAGGGCGATTGAAGGAATAATTTTTCGCTGATCCTTCATTATTATTTCGACCATTTGAGCACAGGCTGCTGCTGGTGCATAATAAGCACTGCCATTTCCTAATAAACCAACAATTTCGCCACCGCCTTTACGTGTACGTTCGACGATTTGCTGTAGTCTATCTTGCGGGATAAGCTTTTCTAATGGGATGCCTCCTGCATAGGAATAGCGGATTAATGGCACCATTTCATCACCATGTCCTCCTAATACAAATCCAGATACATCTTCGGGGGCAATTTGTAGCTCTTGTGCTACAAATGCATTAAATCGCGCGGTATCTAACACACCCGATTGGCCGATGATACGATTTTTGGGGAAGCCTGTTTCCTTATAGCAAACATACGTCATCGCATCTACAGGATTGCTTAAAACGACCACAATACTATTTGGCGCATATTGTTTTATTTGTTGCGAAACATGCTGAATAATTTTCGCATTTGTTGTAACTAAATCATCTCGACTCATCCCGGGTTTACGAGGAATACCTGCCGTAATAATAACGATAGTTGCACCTGCAATATCCTCATAATGACTTGTTCCATGTATGGATACATTAAATTTTTCAATCGGTCCTGTTTGTAATAAATCCAATGCCTTTCCTTTTGTTGGATTTTCGGCTTCTGGAATATCTACCAATACAATGTCGCCTAATTCCTTCTGTGCCAAGAATAAGCTTAATGTTGCACCCGTGTGACCAGCTCCAATAATAGCAATTTTATTTTTTCGAAATGCCATTATACATCACCTCAATTGTCCGTAGCTTCTGTCGTTTTTTTAGCACGCGCAGGTGTTGGTGCTGGCTTTTTCTTTGGTGTTTCTGAACCTTTAATCATATTGAATACTTCCTCATCAGGTCGAGGAATGACATGGGCACTTAATAATTCTCCGACACGCTTAGCTGCCGCCTTGCCAGCATCGACTGCTGCTTGAACTGATCCAACGTCCCCTTTGACGACGACAGTCACGATACCACCATCCACAAATTCTTGTTTGACAATCGTCACATCAGATGCCTTAATCATTGCATCTGCCGCCTCGTAAGAGCCTACTAATCCCTTTGTTTCTATCATGCCAATTGCACTACTCAATGTCTTCACCTCGCATAACATCTGTTGAATCTATAATTCCTATTACAACTGCATCAATAGGAAGTGGATTGTCTTTCATAATATAACGGGATGATCCCCCACTCGTTATGAGCACATCATCGCCAATGCCTGCCCCTATACGATCAGCTGCTACCATTTCCGTGCGAATTGGCTGCTGATTAGAATCAATTGGTTGAATAATTAATAGCTTTAAGCCATTCAATCCTTCTTCCTTGCGTGTTGCCCATACGCTTCCTATTACTCTTCCCATCTGCATGAACTCACCCTCTTTATGTTGCATAGATAATACTTATTATTCAGAGCGAATCGTTAATTTTTTATTCAGCTCTCGTAATTTGTCATAAGCTAGTGCCGTAACGATAGTTTTTTTCGGCACAACTATTTCTTGCGCTTCTATTTCAAGCACTTCCAACTGTGAAAGAAGCTTCTTGTCAAAATGATAAACCGATTGTTTTACAGGTGGTTGCTTTACAACGAGCGGACGTTCTTTCACAGTTATCGCTTCAATCGCTTGACCATTGATGATTTCAGCCAATGCGCCTTGTTGGATTAAGCCTGCATTTGCTTCATCAGTATCGATATGCATTTCCAAACGATAGCGCTCAGACACCCGAATCAACACATTGGATAAAGTAATAGGTCGTATTCCTTGAACCTTGATTTGCACTGATTGCCCATCCACTACTTGGAACCTCAACCCATCTGACGGTGACATATGAATATGCGCTTGCGCAATAATCAACCCTTCTGTTAGTACTGCACTGCCTTTTGGCCCAATTAACGTAACAGGGCTGGAGCCTTTAATGTCTCCAGATACTCTTAATGGTGGCTTGACGCCGAGCTTCATCGCATCTGTCCAGCTAACTTCAACTTGTGTTAAAGTGCGTGCTGGACCTAATATGCGAACCCTTTCAATAGAGCCTTTCGGTCCCGCAATAACGACCGTTTCTTCAGCTGCAAATTGGCCTGGCTGTGACAGCTCAAACTTAGGTGTTAATTGATAGTTCTCGCCAAAAAGTTGCTCTACTTCTGCCTGTGCAAGGTGGACATGTCGCGCTGATACACCGATTGGAATTTTACCGTCGTCGTGTGGGGAAGGCTGATTTTTTAATACTTGCTGTAATACTTCTTCTACAATTTTTTGCACTAATTGTTCCTGCATCAAACCTCCTCCTTATGAAAATGTTTTAACAATTCTCCCCTGAGCTTGCTGTTGAATAAAGCCTGCATTCGCTTCATCTGTATCGATATGCATTTCTAAGCAAAAATCATTCGATACACGCACGACTACACCACGGAATGTTACAGGTCTTTCGCTTTCAACTACTACAGACACTAATTCATTATTGTGGACATCCAATGCTTGCGCATCTCCTTCTGTCATATGAATATGCGCCTGTGCAATAATAACTCCCTGCTCAATCATAATTGCTTGTTGTTGGTTAATTAATTTGATGCTTGCTGAATTTGCAATATCCCCCGATTGTCTCAAAGGAGGGGTTACTCCTAATTTCATCGCATCTGTTCGACTTATTTCCACTTGGGTTGCCGCTCTTACTGGTCCTAATATACGTACATTGTGAATAATACCTTTTGGTCCTTCTATGGAGACACGCTCATTCGCTGCAAACTGTCCTGGCTGCGAAAGGTCAAAATCTTTCGTTAACGTTGCGTTTGGACCAAACAATGCCTGCAAATCCTCTTCACTAACATGTACATGGCGAGCTGAAATGGCAACTGGAAATGCTTTAGATTTTATGTTCAAGCTAGCCACCTCTAAATCTAGTAACTTATTTTTCTTATGATAGACATCCATTGGTACTTACGCTTCTGCTTTTGGCAAGATTAATTCCAATTCGTTATGTGGGCGTGGAATTACATGAACAGAAAGCAGTTCTCCAACACGTTGCGCTGCTGCTGCACCTGCATCTGTAGCTGCTTTTACTGCGCCTACATCGCCTCGCACTAAAACCGTAACAATTCCGCCACCAACATGTACTTTCCCTACTAAATTAACACTCGCAGCCTTTACCATTGCATCCGCCGCTTCAATTGCTCCTACAAGACCTTTTGTTTCTACCATTCCTAATGCTGTACTCATTTGTCATTCCTCCAAATTATTTAGTTTGTAATGTGATTTGCTTTAATACTTGATCGACAATTTGTTGCACCACTTCTGTATCCAGTGATGGTGCTTGCGCCTTAATATTTTCTACTACTGGTTCAATTTCCAATTCCGGTTTTGGCACCTCTATATCTTTAATGCCATATGCCATGCGTTTTATATTCAATAAATGTCTAGCTGTAATATTATCGGACGTAATATTGCCCCCAAATGTACCACAGCCTAATGTAAAGGATGGGGCTAATCCAGTTGTTCCACCAACTGCGCCAATCGACGATAACGTGTTAACGACAATACGCGACACTGGTAAGTCGAGCGAAAACTGCTCTGCTAACGCTGCATTTTCCGTATGGATAGAACATGAATGACCACGTCCTCCAATATTCAATAAATCAATCATCACTTGTTTTGCCTCTGTGCTGTCCTCTACTGTGTAGAACGCAAATATCGGTGAAAGCTTTTCTAGTGAAAATGGAATATTTTTACCGATCATCGTCTCCAACCCAACAAGTACTTTCGTCTCTTCTGGCACGACAATACCGACTAAATTGGCCAAGCTCACTGCTGATTTCCCAACAATTTGAGGGTTTACTTTTCCTGGCACAGGAGAAATCAGCTTCTCCATCTTCAACTTCTCTTCAGCGTTTAAAATATACGCATGCTGTTTCTTTAACTCGGCTAAAACTTGCTCTGCAATCGCTTTATCCACGATAATGGCCTGCTCTGTTGCACAAATGGTGCCATTATCAAACGATTTACTTTGTACTAACTGACGACTAGCTTTTTGAATATTGGCTGATTTTTCGATGTAAGCTGGCACATTTCCTGGTCCTACTCCATACGCAGGTTTTCCAGAGCTGTATGCCGCTTTTACTAACGCACCGCCACCCGTCGCTAAAATTAAATGTATATTAGGATGCTTCATTAATTGCTGTGTCGCTTCCATTGAAGACATTGTTAAACATTGCAACAATCCTTCTGGTGCACCAGCTTTTTCCGCTGCTACTCTACAAATCTCTAAAGCTTCCTTTGTACATTTAACAGCATAGGGATGTGGGCTAAGGACAAGACCATTTCTTGTTTTTAATGAAATAAGTGTTTTAAAGATTGCGGTTGAAGTAGGATTCGTTGTTGGCACAATCCCTGCAATAACACCAAATGGGCTTGCAATCTCTGTCACTTTTTTTATACGGTCAGTGCCTATAACGCCAACAGTCTTTAAATCCTTTATATCTTCATAAACATCTCTCGAAGCAACTTCATTTTTCATTTTTTTATGATTGGGGATACCCATCCCAGTTTCTTGTACTGCCATTTTGCCTAATCGTTCTGCCTCTTTAAATGCGGCATCCGCCACAGCCTTTACGATGGTATCCACTTGTTGCTGTGAATATTGCATATAGGCTGCTTGTGCTGTATTTGCCTGTCTTACGGCATCTCTCATTTCCTGAATGGCTAATAAATCTTTATCTAAAGAAGCCATAAAGCCGCCTCCTTTCTAAATAACTGGATTTCTCGCAACATTTTCGATTGCTTCTCTAAAAGCATCTGCCGCAGCTTGACATGAAGACTGACTGCCACTCACTATGCCACCACCAAAGTTCGTTTCTGAAGGTGGACCAAAAAATAGTTTTAGCTCTACATCCGCTGCCTTTAATGCGGCATCTAAACCAACGACCGCCTCAAGTGGTGGGGCGATTAAGTAGGCGAGCGCCGTGCCAATCTTCACATCTGCTAGCTCGGCCAAATAGGTGCCACAGCTTGCAACAGTATGCGCAAAAAGAGCATGGCTGTCATTGCCATTAATGGCTTCAAAATACGTATCGAATTGAATTTTTTGTTCAATTGCATCTAGCCCACTGCGTATTTCGTCTGGTGAGCTGCCCGCGATAATGCCAATCATTTCACCTGATAAGGGACCTGAGGCATGTGCTGCTCCTGCATAGAAGCTTTTTGCATAAACGACATCCACAGCAGCTTTTTTTGTCGCCTCGTCTAATGCTACATAACCGACATCATCGATTGTTAGTGTGACAAGCCCAATGCTATGTTGATTTGGCTTTAACTCAAGCTGTGCTGCTAATTCACGATTCACTCTAGGAATCATTTGCATTGCTAAAATTTCAGCCATAATTTTTTGAGGATTCATGGCTTTCCCCCTAACTTTCTTTAGCGACAAGATTTACGCCGCTTGCCTTGTATTGCAATATTTTTTGAACGACTGTACCTAAATAGGCACCTGCCTCAAGAGGCGGAATACCACCTTTATGAATGTTTGAAATAACCATTCGATCCGCTTCTACTGTACCTATTCTCGGCTGATAACATAAATACGCACTCATCGACTCTGCTGATACAAGGCCAGGGCGTTCCCCAATAAGGTAAACAATGACCTCTGCCTGCAGTAGTTCTCCGATTTCATCCATGAGGGCAACACGCCCTTTATCAATATAAAAAGTGGTGCCTATTTCAATATTTAAATTGCTAAGACTTTGCTGTAATGCTAAATAAACATCTTGCACATTTTCTTCTATCGCACTTGCACTTAAGCCGTTAGAAATAATGATCTGTACTGTTGGCCGTGCTTTGCAAGATGATTGAATAAGTGCTTTCGATTCATCCGATAAGCGACGACCTAAATCTGGTCGCGTAATATATTCTTCTTTATCCGTTACTCGTGTTGTAACTTGAAAGATATTCAATTTTTGTAATAGCTCTTCTGTCACTTCACCATATACGGCATCAACTGCTGCTGCATGATCAAGGCGGAACTTTAACCAAGTTTTTGTTTTTGGTCTTGTTCCCGCTCTACCTACACCAATTCTGGCAGGTGTATGTTTTTTTGCCGCTTGTACACTTTCCGATTGATTTTCCTCTTCAAATTGAAATGCTTTAGTAGGTTCCCCTGTTGAAGAATGCTCTACAATCGTTGCACTGTGCGACTTTTGTGTAGAGGATGCTTGTTGATAAAGCTTAATCAACGGTTGATCTGATGTTGTCATTGGATTCGATTGTTCTTCAAAACGATTAGCAGCTGTTTCATAAAACTTAATAAGTGGTTCTTTCTGTCCTACCGTAGGCGTCGCTTGTTGTTCAGATGAATCGTTTGATGAATCATTATTCATTTTCTCCATAACAAGCTTTGTAATCATGGATACTAGCTGCTCATTCAATGGTTTCACCTACCTTTCAAATATCGATAAATCGCCAGCTCTAGCTGAAAGTCGTCCATCTTCGTAAATGCCCATTTTTTCTAACCAAACTAAATACTCAGGCGCTGGTTTTTTACCAAATGTTTGAAGCAATGTTGCAACATCATGGAAACTCATTGACTGGTAGTTCAGCATAATATCGTCTCCCATCGGCGCTGCAATAATAAAGTTCACACCTGCTGCGGTTAGTAACACGCTTAAATCTTCCACATCATTTTGGTCTGCCTTTATATGATTTGTGTAACAAATATCAACACCCATTGGAATGCCGTGCATTTTACCCATAAAGTGATCTTCGAGCCCTGCCCGAATAACTTGTTTATTGTTATATAAATACTCTGGGCCGATAAAACCAACAACGGTGTTGACAATATACGGATTAAAATGTCTAGCAAATCCATAATTGCGTGATTCCAGTGTTACTTGGTCAATGCCCATATGTGCTTCGGCCGAAAGCTCCGAGCCTTGCCCTGTTTCAAAGTAAAATAAATTCGGTCCCGTTCCCGTTCCTTGTTTTTTCACAAGCTCCTCTGCTTCTTGAATTAAGTCTGCAGAAATACCAAACGAGCGGTTGGCAATTTCAGTACCAGCAATACTTTGGAAAATCATATCTGCCGGGGCCCCTTGCTTGATGGCCTTCATTTGAGTTGTAATATGTGCCAATACACAGTTCTGTGTAGGGATCGACCACTCATTGATAAATTCTTTTGTAGCATGTAAAACTTTTTTAACACTTTCGACCGAATCGTCTACAGGGTTAATACCAATAACGGCATCGCCGATTCCATAGGATAATCCCTCTTTTAAAGAGGCAATAATGCCGTCAATATTATCTGTTGGATGGTTGGGCTGTAGCCTTGAGGAAAGCGTCCCCTTTTGCCCAATCGTAATATTGCACGTTGAAAGGATTTCTACTTTATTAGCCGCATGAACCAAATCCAAGTTAGACATGAGCTTCGTGACAGCTGCAATAATTTCTGAATTCATGCCTTTACTTAAGCGCTTTAACTCTCGATCGCCTGTATTATTTGATAAAATGTATTCTCTAAGCTGCTCAATGCTCCAATTTTTTATTTCTCCGTAAATTTGCTCATTGATATCCCCTTCAATAATGCGTGTGACCTCATCATTTTCTGGAGGAACTAAAGGATTCTCTCGTATATCCTTCACGAGTAATTCGCTAAGCACAGCTTTTGCTGCAATGCGTTGTTGTACTGATTCGGCAGCTATACCCGCTAGCCGATCGCCTGATTTTTCTTCATTGGCCTTGGCCATTACGTCTTTTAATGAATGAAAATTATATTTTTCTCCACCAAATATCACCGATAGATTCACATTCATCCTCCTTACTTTGAGTGGAAAGCTAGTGTTTTGACAACAACAGGGACAACACCAGAAGGTAGCACTTCCCCAATGTCAATATAATCACCTGTTTCTACTTTAATTTGATCAATGCATAGTATAGGAACCGTCGAATTAAGCGCTTGTATCGTTTGCCCTATAACCTTTGCATAATCTGATTGAATGACTATGATAATTGGTATGTCCTTGGAGCTTCTTGTTCCTAAGTGCTGTAAAATGGCCTCGCATAATGTATGGACATCCTGAAAGCTTAAGTAAGGTAACTCACTAAAATAAAGGGCAAATGGGGAGTGATTGTCCTCTATCGAAAAGAGTGCATCTGCTCTTTCCACTGCCGTCTTTACCATATGGTCGAACGCTTTTGATGCAGAATTCATATGACAATTAAATACTGGAACATTTTTTAACGGCAATACATCGGCATCTACTTGAATGGTCGCACCACTAATTTCAGTTGTTTGCATCCCCGCACCCGTCACAGTTGCTCTTGCAGTTTCTTGTGGCTGTAACCATAAAAATGTTTGTAATTGCTCATGCTGTAAAAGCATACTTGCTAGTTTTTCACCGATATCATTATACTGACGCTGTGAACAATCATCATGATAAATACAGGAAGCTACTCCACCTGAAAAGACGATAGCCTCGACTGGCTTTTGCCAATTTGGCAAATGACCTAATAACAATGGATGCTCGGCATCAATTTCTTGCCCACTCAATGTTTTAGCTAAGAAGCACACCATTTCTTGAATAAGCAACACAACGCGAGCATCGTCTGCCGAATCCCCTAGCTGTAATGGATTTGGCCAGTTCTCCATGAGCTTCTTAATGGGTGGTGAAATGGAAAGGATCTTGCCATGATGAAATTCAATTAATCTACCACCAACATGCAATGTACATGTACCAATGACTTCACCGAACTGCATAACTGCGATATTAGCTGTACCCCCACCAATATCGATATTGGCGATGACTTTGCCTGTGTTTTTTGACAGTTGGACAGTACCTGCACCTTTAGCGGCAATAATCCCTTCTAAATCTGGCCCTGCAGTCGCAACTAAAAAATGACCTGCTGTGTCAGCAATTGCATGGACAACCTCACTAGCATTTTCCTTCGTAGCGGATTCACCCGTAATTATGATGGCCCCTGTGGATATAGCCGTAGGTGAAATTTGAGCAAGCTCATATTGCTGAAATATAAATTGTTCTATCTGTTCCATATCGATCATGTCATGATTGACAAACGGCGTTTTAATAATAGGACTTTGATGTAACACTGTTTTTTCAATTATTTCTATCCGCGGCACATGTGTCACACCAGCAACGTTTTTTAACAGAAAACTACTAACAACCATCTTTGTTGTACTTGTCCCAATATCAATGCCAGCACTAAAAATTTTTTCTGTTTTCAACTTATGCCTCCCTCTATGTGACTACGGATAATAAATGAGATAGGGACTATCGCTTTCGTTAACAAATTCCCTAATTTCCTCGTCTGAATTGAGCTGAATTAGCGGTGCAATATACTCAATGCCAAGCATTTGCCATGCAGATGTTTGGACGATTGGACCGTGTGTCATCACGTTTTTTAATAATGTTGTTGCTCGCTCTATATCAGCAAGTGGTGCATCAATTTTAGTAATAACACCAATTTGCATTTTAGGAATGCCTAAGCTAAATTGTGGTGGAAAAACACTTCTTGAAGATGTTGCATCTTGTAAATAAATTACATGTGTCACTTCAAGCGATGTTGCCATAATATTTCTGTAATACATTGGATTTTCTATATATTCTCCAGGTGTATCAACAATCCAGTCATCAAAAACGAGTGCTTGCGTTTTATTAGCTTTGCTATCTTTGCCGAGTAGCACATTCATTAGCGTTGACTTACCAGCTTGCACACCGCCTATTATCATTACTCGATTTTTCATATGGCACATCCTATGACTTCGTTATTTTAGATGGCGTATAGCCTAGCATTTCTGAAAGAAAACGATTAATTTCTAACATCGCCATTTCAACCTCAGAGACACTGCCCACGATAACGAGACTGCCAGTAAAACGATCTAAAAACCCCAGTTTTACATTTGCTGCCTTTGTAGCTATGTCCCCAGCAATAATGACTGTTTCACTCGGTGTACAAGTCATAATGCCAAGTGCACCCGCTTCTTGAATACCAAGCTTTTGAAACATATCAGGATCAGGATTTGCAATGAGATGACTCAATGTAAGTTGCTTACCTGGGACAAATTCCTGAATAAATCGTTTCTTTTCTTCACTCATACGTCATCACCTCTTTCTATCAAGACTTTTGATCTGTTAAATACTCTCCCTCTTTAATAATGCCTGCCTTGCGATCATCTTGTTCCAATTTCAAAGCTGTCGGTACTGATAGCTTATAGGCAAAGAATATGGCAATAATACCAGCTAAAAGCTTCCCTGCCATTACAGGTAAAATAATTGTCGGCTGAAAATTGGCTGTAAATGATAAATGATCTCCTAACAGGAATGCCGAACAAACCCCAAAGGCAATGTTGATTACTTTATCTTTTGGTGGCATCTGACGCACGAGTGTAAACATAGCTAAAATATTTGCGCTTGTCGCTAAAATCCCCGCACTTCCTACTGATGAAAGACCTAATTTTTTCCCTGCTGTTTCTAGCGGCTTAGAGGCATATTTTCGGATTAAATACACCATTGGGAAGGCACCTGCTAACATAATGCCGATATAACCAGCCGTTTCTAATGCACGGAATTGATCTACACTATCTGCCATGATCGGATCAAAGCCCCATGCCCCAAAAATCTTTGTGAAAAGTCCAGTAAAAATTTCAACAATCGAGAACACAAGTACAAGCTTAATCGCCGCATCCATTACACGCCCGAAAATCATAAAGCCTTTGATCATGCCATTTGGAATAAGCTTTAGCCCTAACGCAATTAAGATAACGAAAATAAATAAAGGCAATAAATTAAGTAATATTTGTAAAACAGAAATGGCAAAAACATACGTCGGTGCAGATGTAGTACTAATGACTTCCCGAACCTCTGTATTAAACATGACAATCATGATTGATGAAATAAATGCACCAATCGGAATTGTTAAAACGCCCGCCATAATTCCTAATGCCATATACTTATGATCACGCTTGTCTAACATCGCAAGCCCCATAGGAATGGAGAATACAATTGTTGCACCTGACATAAACCCAACCACAAGTGCCATCACCCATCCTTCATAGGATTCCTTCAAGGCATTTGCTAATTGATATCCCCCCATGTCCGACGCTAAAATTGTTGTCGCGGCTATGGCTGGATCAGCTCCAATCCATTCAAAAACTGGACTAATAAAATGACTAATAAACCACGTTAAGTAAGGTATAGCTGCCATGATTCCTGCTGCGGGTACAAAAATATGACCTACAGTATGGAGTCCATTCATAAATTCTTTTCCAATCCCATACTCCGCATCTCGAATTGCTCCGATTGCTCCTAAAACGGCACAAATCATAATAATATAAACGATTATCGTTCCTATCATCGCCATCTTACTCATCCCCCCTTTTGTTTTTTTATATAGAAAAAAAGACGCATTAAAGAAAAAATCTCTTTAAGCGTCTTTGCTTCAACTATTCACTTGTAACGTATTGATAATTCGTTTTGCGATTGTTACCATTTCCTGCTGACTTTGCATACTCTCATTGCGAATTTTTTTATAAGCCTCGTCTTCGCTAAGTTTTTCTGATTGCATCAGTAAGCCTTTCGCTCGTTCGATTAATTTCCGCTTATCTAATTCACTTTGCTTATGCAAAATTTCACCGTTTAGCCGATTGAATTTATCAATTTGATGAAATGCCACTTCCAATGCTGGCAGGACATTTTTCTCGGAAAACGGTTTCATAACATAACCTAAAATATTATCCTGTTTCATGTACAATAACAATTCTTTTTCGCTGTAAGCTGATATAAAAAGGACTGGTATACCTAACTGCTGTTCTATAATTTTACTTGCTTTTAAACCATCTAGCTTTGGCATTTTAATGTCCATCAATATCAACTGTGGCTTATGTGTAAAAGCTAGCTCAATCGCTGATTCTCCATTATTTGCTTGTGCAACGACTTCATAGCCATTATCCTCTAGCATAAATTTCAAATCAATGGCAATAAGTGATTCGTCTTCAACAATCATTACTTTCCTAGTCATTTAGGATAAATACCTCCTCACTTACAGGAAACTGAATTTGAGTATGTGTACCTTGTTCACTAGGGATAATTGTAAATGTGCCAGCTAAATCATATTCGACAAGTCTTGTAATAATCTCCATTCCAAAAGATGCCTTCACCTCTTGCATACCAACGCCGTTGTCGGAAATATGAAGTGAAATAAAGGATGCATCTTGAAGAAATTGAATATCGATTATACCTTCCTCGCGATCGATAAAAGCATACTTTAATGCATTTTGTAGCAATTCACAAATGATTAAAGCGAGAGAAACAGCTTTTTTCGCATGACAATATAGCTGAATTTCATCATTATGGAACACTAATTGAATAAATGGTGTATTCGTAGTTCCAACCATTTTATGCCCTATCTTTTTAGACAAAGCGATAACATCAACTTTTTCTTCTGCATTATCCTCATTTTCTAAAATAAGCTCATAGACAGAGGAAATACTATATATTCGATTTAATGCTTCTTGAAAAGCGCTTGCATTTGAAGCTGCTAAGTCATTTCGCATTTGCAATCGCAATAGACTTGTAACCGTTTGTAAATTATTTTTCACACGATGGTGAATTTCTCTAATAGCAAATGTCTTCATCATCAGTTCATTTTCTTTCAGCTTTAACTCTGTTAGATCATGAATGATAAGAAGTGTGACTTTATCATGTTGACTGCGTATTGGTATTTTTTTCACTATAAACGATTTACGATCAATCGTAACTTCTAAGAAAAAGACATCATCGCCTTTATCATAGACTTCTTGTAAAAAAGGTAAAATTTTGTCCAATGCTATATTGTCAAAATGCTCTAGCCCTGAAAGCTCCGTAATAAAACGATAGCCCGCTGGATTGCTATAAATTACTTTATTTTCATGATTCGTAAGTATAATTGACTCTACTAATAAATCAGACACAACAGGAATTGGTTGCGTATTAGGTTCGACGATATGCTCAATTAAAGCAAAAGGCATATTTGCAAAATCATCCTTTGGTGCAGTTTGCATTTTAACCTTTTTTTCTTGAATCAACACGGCAATAACCTGTCCTTCGTCATTAAAGACTGGGACTACATTTTGTTCAACGGTGATACCTTCTTGTGTGATACCTCTAGAAATTGACGATTTTTCTTTATATTTAAAAGCTGCAAATACTGCAGGTTCAAAGCTTTCAAATACGAATTTGCCAATTACTGATTTCTCGTATAAACCAATTTCTTTTGTAGGGAATGCCTCTGCTATGACGATTGCATGTGGTAAATTTTCTACCAAGCAATCTATAAACATATAGCAATCTGTCAATTCAGCATAATAGGATAGTGTCGTTTCAAGCTCTACTAACTTCTCAATATCTCTATTTGATAAGTTTGTATAGCTACTACATAATGTTTGAATGCTCGACAGGCCCACCCCCTACCATAGAATACTCACCAGTGAGCGTAACTATTCCTTAAATTTCTTGTCATCATTATAAACCTTTTGTAAAATTATTTTCAAGAAGAAAAATTTAATGTTTTAATCAATTACACCACATTACAAAGAACTATATAGTTTAAAAGAGAAATATTCAACACTTTTTTCGACACTATATTAATATCGTGTCAAAATTACTATTTCTATATATTTAAAAAAGCGAGTTTGCTTCGATGGCAAACTCGCTTATTTTTATTTTATTTCTGGTGTCACCGCTAAAATATTTTCAAATGTTTCACGTTGCTTAGCTTCTTCTTCATTTAACAAAATATGAATATCCCCATGATCGTTCGATGTTCTTATTAATCGTCCCATTCCTTGTTGAAGACGCAGTTGCATAAATGGTAATTCTACTTCTTCATACGGATTTTCAGCAAACGTCCGTTTAGCATCAAACAATGGATCATGTGGAGGGAAAGGCAAGTCATAAATAATGACACGAGTCAGTGCTTCTTCAGGCAAATCTAAACCTTCCCATAAATGATAGGAACATAATGTTTTCACAGTACCTTCTTGGAAATCACGCACTATTGCAGATAGTTCTCGATCCCCTTCAAATGCAACATGCATACGTTCCATAATAGGTAATTCTGCCTTAAAGTTTAACATTGCTTGTTTAGATTTGAATAATATTAATGTCTTTTCTCCATCTCGTAGCAGTTGTTGAACACGAGCTGTTTTATTATTTTGAGATAGTTCATGTAAATAGATTTTCATTACCGCTTCATAATCAAAAGGAGACGGTACTGAGAAGGATTGGTAATTATTAATACCAAGACTATAAGCAATATATGAGAAATCTTTATTAACAGATAGTGTTGCAGAAGAAAATACGATTGGAAGTTTTTTCGAGAATAATTTTTCTTCTAAAACTTCTGTAATAAGTCTTGGCATAATAACAAGTGTTTCCTCGCCATCTGTTTCCTCTAGCCAGTCAACAGCATCCCCTTGCGCAGTAAAAATGCGAAGTGAAGCTTGATATTGCTCCAAATATTCTTCTGCCATATTTAACTCATACTCTGGAATCATATACATTTCTGATTCAAAGACAAATTCCTCAAGCAGTATTTCCACGTCTTGGATAAGTTGTTTTCCATATTTTAAAAGTGCTGCGGATTTGTTTATACGCTTACGTTCTTCCTCAGAAGCTACAATATCATCACGAAGTTGGTCAAAAAATAGTTCGTGATCGTCTTGTAATTTTTCCATTGCATACAAAGTTCGTTCACGCACACCATCTACCATTAAACGTTCTAAGAGTGGAACAATTGTCTTCGCCTGAACTTTGTATGTCATCGCTTTCTGTGCAGCATATTCTAATAAATGCCCTTCGTCCAGAACCATCATCGATACTTCTGGAAGTAACGCTAACTGTCCTTCACGTTCACGTGACTCTTTTGTTGCTAAATGCTCCATTAAAAAGTCTTGCGAGCAAATAATTAAATCCGTCGACTTACGGTAATGTGCACGGTGAAGAGTTTGACCGCAACGATTACGTAGATCACATACAGAGCATTGCATAATGGCGTTATAATTGACCTTGTGCCAATCTTCATCACTAACCGTTGGATAATCACTGCGGTCGCCGTATGGTTGCACAGCAATCATCGAACCTTGTGCATATACACCGTCAGGAATTGAAAAGGCTATATCATCAATCCATTCATCTGTTTCAACTTTTTCGGCTTCCTCGAAACGCTTTAAGCATAAATATTGATCACGTGATTTTGCTAAACGTACATCAATTTCTAAACCAAGTGTTTTTTGTAATTTATAAATATCGCCGCCCTCTTTTACGAGCTGATCAATTAATGTTTCATCTGCACAGGCTATCAATGCTGGTTTACCTGTATAACGTGCATAGGAAACAGCAGGTAGTAAATAAGCAATTGTTTTCCCTGTCCCTACTCCCGCTTCAGCAAATAATACATTTTTCTCTTTTAAAGCCTGTTCAATTTGATACGCCATAAAAATTTGCTCATCACGGCATTCAAATCCTTTTTCTGGTAATTCATCATAAAGGACGTCTCCCATCCAGTCACCTAATGACTCGAAAAACGAGCGATCCTTTGTTAATGCAAATGGTAAAGATTTACGCAATTGACGTTCCCCCTCATACAATCTGTTCCTATTATACGCGACGAAACGGAAGATAAGAAAAAATCTCACCTTCCGTTACTCTAGTTAGTCTCTTTTAGACTTTTGTCCCCAGTATTGATAATAATTCGTTTCAATAAAACCATTGAATAACTTACGTTTTTTCGTCGCTTGACGACCGTACAATTCTTCAAAGTTTTTCATGGAGGACAGCATGTACACTGACCAAGTTGGATAGTTTTTCATGACTTGTCCTAAATCACGAATGACCTGCTCCACAACTTCTACATCACCAATACGTTCACCGTATGGCGGATTCCCAATCATAACGCCATCTGTAAGCAGTGTTGTAAAGTCACGAGCTTGCATTTGTTTGAACGTAATCATGTCCCCAAAACCTGCTTCAAGAGCATTTTCTTGCGCAATGCTTACCATGCGATGATCAATATCTGAACCAATTATCTCCAGTGGTTGATCGTAATTGGCTATGCTATCTGCTTCATCTCGAACCGCTTCCCAAATTTTCGCTTTCATCCAAGGCCAGCTCTCCGAAATAAATTCACGGTTGTAGCCTGGTGCGATATTTTGTCCGTACATTGCTGCTTCTAGGGCAATCGTACCTGACCCACAAAATGGATCTACAAACGGTCGATTCGGATTCCATTTTGAAATCTGAACAAGTGCTGCAGCTAAAGTTTCTTTTAACGGTGCTTCCCCTTGAGCTTGTCGGTAGCCACGCTTATGTAGGCCAGCGCCAGAAGTATCAATGGTAAGTGTAGCCACATCTTTTAAAATTGAAACTTCAATTTTATAAGTTGCACCAGATTCATCTAAAAATCCAAGACGTTTATAATGCTGCTTCATGCGTTCTACAATTGCTTTTTTCGTAATGGCTTGGCAATCTGGCACACTAAATAATTTAGACTTTACCGATTTTCCTGACACAGGAAATGATGCGTCTACTGGTAAATATTTTTCCCATGGTAACGCCTTTACACTTTCAAACAGTTGCTCAAAAGACTTTGCAGGAAATTGTCCTACGACAATTTTCACACGATCTGCTACACGTAGCCATAAGTTCGTGCGTGCAATAGCTGTTTCGTCACCTTCAAAATAAACCTTGCCGTTTTCGACTGTCGTTTCATAACCGAGAGCCTGTACTTCTTGTGCTACAATCGCTTCTAAGCCCATTGCAGCCGTTGCTACTAATTTATAATTTGCCATACATTATTTCCTTCCTTGATGTTCAATTTCCCAAAACTCGATATACTCCAGCAATTCGGGAAGTGGTAATGGTTTGCTGTAATAATAGCCTTGGATAATATCACAGTTCATTTTTCGTAGTATATCCACTTGTTGCGCTTGTTCTACACCTTCTGCGACAACTTTCATTTTTAGACGATGTGACATTTGAATAATAGCATCTACAACTGCCTGTTTTTCATCGAGCGAACTAATATGTTGAATGAAGCTACGATCAATTTTTAAACAATCGAGTGGGAATCGAACTAAATAGCTTAGTGATGAATAGCCTGTACCAAAATCGTCAATCGAAATTTTAAAGCCTAGTTGTTTTAGTCGAACGAGCTTGCTGACCGTTTCACTAGCACTATTCATAACAGTGCGCTCTGTAACTTCTATTTCAAAATTGTTAGCGGACGTGTTGTATCGTTCCAGTATTGTCTGAATCGACTCTAAAAAGTTTTGCTGCTTAAAATGAATGCTTGAAATATTAATTGCAATCGGTATTTTACGACCAAATTGTTGTAATTTGATCGCTGCTTCACAAGCCATTTCAATGATGACTTCGCTTAATGGAATAATAAGTCCTGTTTCCTCAGCATATGGAATAAATTCTGCTGGAGATACGAATCCAAGTCTTTCATTATTCCAGCGAACAAGTGCCTCAAGTCCTTGAATATTTTCATTTTCCACAGTAATTTTCGGTTGAAAATGCAGCTCAAATTCGCGATTTTCAATCGCTCTACGTAACTCTGAATCTAGCAAAAGAACACGCTGACTGTCAGTTTGCAATTCATCAAAATAAAATGAATAGCTATTAAGACCATTCTTTTTAGAATAGGTCATCGCTTTATCTGAACAAGTAATAAGCTGCTCAGATGTAACCCCATCAGCGGGATACATACTAATTCCAATACTCGTAGAGATAAAGACATCTTGTCCATTTATATTCATCGGTTGTTCTATAATGCCAATAATTTGCTCAGCAAATTTCGCAGCTTCTCGCACATTTTTTACATTCGTTAATGTAACGATAAATTCATCTCCGCCGTACCTTGCAATGATATCTTTATTTTTTAGCAAAGTTTGAATACGTTTTGCTGCTTCTACAAGAATTGTATCTCCTACTGCATGACCTAACGTATCATTTATTTGTTTAAATCTATCCAAATCAAGGAAATAGATAGCATGCTGTACTGAATGAGAAATAGTAGAAGACGATTCTAGTAGGTTATCCATTCTCTCAATATAAGCAAATCGATTTGATACATCTGTTAAGGAATCTGTTAACAAACGCTTTTCTAGTTCATTTTCTACTATTTTTCTTTCAGAAAGATCTGTGAAAATACCACAATAGTTTGTAATTTCTCCCACATCATTTGTTATGCTAACAATTGTTAACCATTCAGGATACACATCTCCTGTTTTACGACGATTCCAAATTTCACCTTGCCATATTCCTTCTTGTCGAATCTTTTCCCACATTGTCAAATAGAAGGATAACTCATGTACACCTGACTGCAACACCGCGGGCGTTTTTCCTATCACTTCATCGCGTTTATAGCCTGTAACGAATTCAAATGCTGGATTAACCATCTCTATTTTCTTATGTTTATCCGTAATCATAATGCCTTCAGATACATTTTCAAAAATTTTCTTCAGTAAGGAAGTGGGGTATTTAGAAATCGAATTAATCTTCTCCAGATTATTAATTACTCCGCCCATGTTTCCGCTCCATCCTATCTATCGATACTACCCTTATTTTTAGAAAAGCGCGTTCCTACTTTTTTGCGTAGGTATGTATGTCGCGTCCATACGATAACGGTGATGTTATGACTTTGAAGCGTATCGACAGAGGCGCGGCCAACATGGTGTTAGCCTAACCTCAGGCGTATATCGCGCATGACTAGACATCATAAGTAATAGATACAACTTTAATTAGTTCAAAAGAAAAGCTCTCCACCGAATTGGAGAGCGCTTGTTATTTCGTAGTTAAGCATCAAAAAATTCAATAAGCCATGTTTTGTTCCCGAGTACTCAAACAGCTTGCGCCTCGTACGACCGGGCAGTAATCATCTATCTACAGAGCGAACTCTGTCCCTCTATCCGTTCAATTCCTTCAAGAGAGTGCCCCTACCATAATTTGGGTTTCTCACTCGTGGGGTTTACCTCGTTCCACCTTGTATGTTTCCAAACAAGCTTCGTCACTGTGGCACTTTCAGGAAGTGTCAACCATATCAAAAAGACTTAGGTCTTCCTTCCGCCGTCAGCTTTAAGCTGCCTTACCTTATTTTTTCAGTAAGCACGAACACTACGGCCATCGCAGAACCGTGTGAGCATGGACTTTCCTCTACGACGTCTAGCGTCGCAGCGATTACTCGAATTTCATGATGATACGAAGATTATACTAGAGTTTTATGATAAATACAATGTATATGATAAAAATTATTCGTAAAGCTTGCTACCAAATACATGTTTTTCTAAATTTGAAAGTCGTTTGAGAATATCAAAGTTGGTTGTACCTGCTGCTGATACGGCTGGCTGCGGTTGTCTCTTTGGCGTATTTTCTATTTCTTCTTTTAGCTGTCTATTCTCTTCTTTCAGTTGAGCAACAACTTTTTCAAACGATTCATAATCTTGAATGATTTCATCAAGAAAAGAATCGACCTCTTCTACATTATAGCCTTTAAAGTTTTTCTTAAATTCCTTTTCAAGAATCATTTTTGAAGTTAATTTAATGTCCATTCACATCGCCCTTCCTCGCACTACATACACGAATTCATTATAGCATATTTCATAACATTATATCGTCTGTAACCATCAATTGTAAGGCTAAACTTGTCGTTTCTTGCGCTTACCCGGGAAATTATTGCTTATTTCCTAATCTGTGCATTCTCTTTTCCCAAGAAATTGCCCATTTTTGCTTTTGTTCCATTCGCCATTCCTCAGTCGAAGTAATCAATTGTATACCTTCTAATGTATAATTAAGGGCCTGCTTGTAATCTTTCATTTGATGCTCATAGATCATAGCTAATTGTTCTAACGCCTGCAACTTTTTACGTGGCTCTATAAAGTGGAGTGAAGCCACAAAAGCATCGATTGCTTCGTTGAATTGCTTATTTTTTTTAAGTTGGATTGCCAAATAAAATTGGGCATTGCCTGCTTCTCGTGCATCAAATTGGGCCGTGACCTTTTCTAAAACGTTAACACTTTGAGGGCTTTTCTTTAAATCAGCATACCATTTCCCAATATTCGTATAAGTATTGGCTGATTCATCACTCGCCTCTTCAAACAATAAGTTGGTAGAATGAACATATAAGGTAATAAGGGACAGCAAATCCCATTCATTATGAATAAGAACCTTCATCAGCGCATCAGGCACACCGCTTTTCACAGCATCAAGGTAAATTATTGGTGCTAAGTAGCCAGGAATATCGCCCAAACGTGAAAAGCCAAGCTTCTCCTCTTCTACTGATTTTAATTTCATGCGCTCCATATCATTTTTCCATAATCGCTTAGAGCTATGCAGTAAATCAATTTGTCGTTGTGTCCGTAATTTCGGTAATACTTTCTGGTTGAGCGTCCATCTTGTTTCAAGTTGTGGCCAATCGAAGCTTTTACCGTTATACGTAATTATCGTTGCTGTTTTTTGCCAAAGTCTTGATTCAAATAACATGGCTGCTTCATGAGCAGGATCTGCTAAAACATATTGCGTTAAGACAAAATCATGATCTGTCAGTTCTAAAAAGCCTAGAAGAAAGATTTGTGTCCCAACACCTTTTAAACCAGTCGTCTCCGTATCAAAAAACAGCACTTTTTCATCCAAATCTAGTGCATAGGGATGTTCAAAATCAGCACTTTGCCATTTTGTGAGGGCATCAAAAAATGACTGCAATTGATAGTGACCGTGCTGATAATGAAATGGATAATGCACCTGTCGTTTAAAAACGATACCAAAGTCATTATCAATGCGCGTAAGTCCAGCCTTTTGCCACTGCTCGGTATAGTTAGGAGCATTCGGCTTTTGAAAAGCTGGTTCTTCAGTAGCTACCTGTTTTTCTACTTTTTTTCCGAGCATTTTTTTCATTTGTAATATTTTATTTTCGTAAGACATTAACTTCACTCATTTTCTGCCTGTAAGTTTTTTTAATACTCGTAGTTCCTCACTTTTATCTACTGTATACTAAATTTTAAAATTAAAAATATTGGTCGGCCTTTATACCGCGTCTTTTACCACAACATTATGACATTCTATTGATGAATGTGGGATTTATCCCTACCTCTCCCATCATACACTACAATTATAACGCATCCATTTATATGTGTTAAAACTAAGAGGTACTTATTTTACACATAAGATATTTAAAAATTGAATTATTTAAAAGTGAACTTTCAAGAAAGTAATGACAACTCTTTAGCTATTACTATATAAAGAATCTAGAAATATAGTATCTTTCTAAATAGTAAAGCACATCCTCTTCCTTTTGTAAAAAGAGAGGATGTGCTTTTTATGTTATTGCTTCATTTCACAATACGTGAATACAAAAAAATATGCCTGTGTCACTCGAAAACTACCTTCCTCTAATCCAATCCTTTTATGTTCAGAGACAGCGATATAATGACAGCTCCAATACGCAGTTGCTACATCTTTGAAAAAACACGTCCCACCTAATGTTCAGTTGAACGCTAAAACGAGTACTTTTGCCATTTGTGCCCGTGGCAGTTGAATTCCCCGTTTGAACCATCTACAATACTATTTCTTTTCCTATGAGCAACAAAAAACATTCTACAAAGTTTTAGCATTCGCCTTTGTAGAATGTTCAGTACTTAATTATAAAGTCGTTTTTTTAAAATTCTTCAAACTAATAATTGTCGTTCAGCAAATGAAGAAGTTTGACGACTTTACTTTTTGAATCAATGATTGATTCTTGTGGACCGATACAAGATGGACAACCAGATTTACAAGGACATGCTGTAATATGTTGCTGTGCCTTCATCACTAAGTCCTCCCACAAATCATAAACCTTATCACTTAAACCAATACCACCTGGATACTTATCATAGACAAAAAATGTCGGTTGTTCGTTGTGTGTTGCCTTCACTTGCGGCACTACTGCGACATCACTACTATCACATTGAATAAATAATGGGATAAAGGCATTCATTGCATAGGCTGCTCCCGTCATAGCTTCGGTCAAATCTTCTTCGGTCCATTTATCAGGCGCTAAAAATGATAGCCACGATGAACTTGTATGCATCTCATCTGGTGGGAGATGAATGGGACCAGAACCAATGTTATCATGCGTTCCAAAGCGGATTTTATTTAACTTAAGTAAAAAACCATGAAAATACAAAGATGTCCCCATTCCCCCTATTTCACTTCTCAGTAACTCCGGGCAACAAAGTTTTACATATGCTTATAGTATATATGTATTAGGCGTATTAGGTATATATTATATATGCTATATACACCTATATTATATAAATACACTCAATAGATAATATTTGTTTACTTTGTTTACTTATATAAGCAAAACCTTTGACCGCAAGGGTTTTGCTATCACAGAAACGGCAACAGCATCCGTTTACCCTTGTTGCCTTTGTTTACCTACTTTAACGCTTTAAATCGTTGCTATTTGTTGCCTTTTTAGAGTTTGTTGCCCCTTAATTCAACCATTTGTTTACCCTAACATCTGTAAAAAGTGGTATAGTTTATTCATATTTAAACAATCCTGAAAGGCGGCTTATAAATGAATACTACAGATCACATAAGGTCTTTCCTTCAACCAGCTGGTAAGACTGTTATCTCTTTTGTAGAAGATGATATTGCTTTTTTAAAATCACACATCCGAAGCGATGAAAGCGTTGAATCAGCTACAACAGGTTCTAAAAAGCTAACAACTTTTCTTTACCTATTAACATCTGAAAGGCTCCTCACTTTAGATAAGTTTAAAAATGACATGACGTTAGTCTCCTACGATTTAGAGGATATCACTAATTTAATTATTAATAGAAAATTATTGTCCGTAGAAATAAATTTTGTTTACTTAAAGTCTGAGGTAAAGATAAAACTAAACAATGACAATGCCACTAAGCACTTTGCAGACGAACTAGAAGATTTATTCGGTATTCCGGAAAAGGGAACTCCACAAAATAAAGAAAAAGGCCCTAAACCAATTAAAACTTACATTGATATCCTTAACGGTAAGGATCAGTTAAAAGACAAAGGAAGCCTTTATAAGTTATTGCAGACTAAAAATGGTGAAGTTGAAATCACAGTTGATTACCATAACACGCCTGAAGTATTCAAATTAATAAAATGGGAACGAGTAGAAAATATCCAAAAGAGTGCTTTTGACATTGCAGGATGGTCTTTAATTGGTAGTACATTCGGAAATGCCGGTGCAATCGCTGGTGCTATGGGTGCGAATGTTGGTAAAGATAAGTCAGTAGCTACGCTTTACCTTAAAAGGTTAAATGGTGAAAAAGTTGCCTTAGTTATTAAGTGTGACAAGAAAGTTTTAGAGAAGCTCTCCATGTTGATAGTTGCAGAAGAGGAAGAATCTAATTCTCAATCAGGAGCGCCAGTGCAACTTAGCACAGCTGATGAGATAATAAAATTCAAACAGCTTTTAGATGAAGGCATTTTGACACAAGATGAATTCGATGCGAAAAAGAAACAGCTTTTAGGTATTTAAGCCACTCTATTTGAGTGGCTATTTTTATAGGGTTTCCTGAAGTTCTTGCCACGGTCTGCCATACTCTTTTGTGTGCATTTTGGTTAAGTGGCCGTTGTTGTATTGTTTCTCTCTAGGTGGAGCCATCTTACATATAAATGCTGGTTGAAGCTCTCCAGCTGTTCGTACGCTTACTATTGCATGATGTGCAGGTAGCTTATAAGCCTCTTCAATTGGTATCGTATCTTCAAAACGATGCTTCGACATATCGAATGTTTTCGTATGGTCGTTCATGAATAGGAATTGTTGCACCCCACCACCTTGTAAATTCTCTTGTAGACTAGGTGAAAGCTTATTCCAATGATGGAATGCGTATAAACTGCCTAGACGCTCTTTTCTGCCTTCGGTGCCTATACGCCCCATTAGTTTACTTAAGCCGTCCGTTTGGTATTGCTCAGGCTCATTAAAGACTACAAAACAGCCGTTTTTCTTTTCTTCTTGGGACATCAGCATTCGTGTCATAAATGTTTTCAACGTCACCCAATGCAACAGAGTTTTTGTTGCCATTTCTCCTAATTTCCTATTAGGTATCCGTAAAATAATTACTTTCCCTTCTTGCATCCATTTTTCAAAATTAACGCTATCTAATGAATCTTGTGCAAAAATATCGTATAGTACATCGTTTCCAAAGAATTGGTCTAATCGGTTAAGTATCGGATCTGCTTTACTCCCTAATTCGACATTTGTGCCCCAGGACATTAATTCTCTAGCTAGGCGTTGATTGCCTGAATCAATAAGCTGTGCAATGACGTCAATTCTAAAATCTTCATCCTCAATTATTTGTTTGATTTTATATAAGGAGCCCTTGGATGCTTTAGCAGCTGCTTTTAAATATCTTTGTGACCTAGTGAGCCCATCAATCTGCATGAAATCAATCATTTCATCTGCAAAACGAGAGGCACCATTACGGCCAAGTTTAGCGATCACCTCTGTTAAATCCATTGGCACTTTGTATTCATCGTCAGATAAATCAATATCTACGATTTTGTCAGCTGGTAATGAATCACGCACGCTATCAGCCATTCCCCTACCATCCTCGTTTATGGCATCTGGAATGACGAAGCTAATGCCATGCTTCATATTGCTCTCAACAATCCAGTTAATGATTGCTGTATCTTTACCAGCACCTTGACCACCAATAAAAGTATAGCCGCGATATAATTCATCAGGATTAGAAACAGGCATGAACACATTGATTTTAGAATCCTTTAATTCAGCAGTGCCTAAATGTATACCGCTAGTATCTTGTAAAGCTTTCGGTATCTCTACCTCAACGTGTTTTTTAGTACTTAACGCGTCAGCGAATTTACGCTGTAAATCTTTGTTTGGCATCATGAGTGCCAGTTTACTCATTTCATCAGTGCTCACTAGATTTACATTTGGATCATTAAGAGTAGTTAAATTTAGTTGAAGTTTATTCATTTCGTCAATAATTTTCTTACATTTCTTTTTATTACTAACTTTAACACCTTGTAATTCATTCGTATCTGTTAGGTCTTGCAAAGCAAGTGAGATAGATTCGGCCACGCTGTCTCGTGTCAATCTATCAACAGAGTGAGAAGCTACACGGATATGCGATCTAAACACAGGTAAGTTTCCTTTTTCCCTGCTTAGTCGTGTTGTACCAATCTCATCTTCTATACTATGTGCTTTGCTTATGACATCTTTCTTTTCGATTGTCTTATCTGATTTAAAGAAAGCATTACTAAACGCTTGAAAAATGTCAGTTATTAAATCATTGATTTCATTTACGATGGCTCCTACGCCTACTTTTGTGGCATTTACTATTCGTTTACCACTCAATGTCTGTCTTTGTGGAACTTTGCCTTTAGATGCCTTCTCATACGTCCATTGCGCATTTTTCACCCATTTGTTGCGGTTCTCAACTTGGTTGCAGATACTTAAACGAGCTGTATCCCCGTCAAATTGCAATTCTTCAATTACATTTAACAGATTACCAATAGGTGTTTTCGTGTCATTGGCATTATGGTTCAAACTAAAAATGTCATGTTTTAAGTACCGTAGTTCTTGGACTATCGTATTTTCATCAGGTATATGTATATCTTCAATAGAAGCTTCTGTAAAAGTAACACTCATTTTATTCTCAATTTTTCTTTTTAATTTTTGAGCTTGGTATTCACTTGTCGCTACATAAAACTCTACTGACTTGTTACCATCTCTTTGTTTGAAAAGTACATCGAACCAAAATAAATCCTTTTCACGAAAAGTAAATTTGAACCCTTCCCTTTCAAGTCTTGTACCTGGCTTTTCGTACATTTCGTACATCTTATGCAACGCACGCCACAAGCGTTTATTGTTAACTGTTACATCAGCATGCGGAATAATGCGATATACAATCATATTATTCCGCACATACTCAAAATAATTGGATGTCTTAAATGCTTTTTTAATCTTATCAAATGAAAATACAGTTTTTGATTTTTCTTCACGTAACGCAGGCAGATACTCATTAACCACAGCAGGGTAATACATCGTCACATTAAACACCTACCAAAATGCACAAAGACGTGATAAGTACACATGAATAAATACCTAAAGGCTTAATCATACCTTGCCCAGCAGCAGTGCTTAAAATAACCGCCGCACCTGCAGCTAATGTAGCATATCCAGTTAAATCAGGTAGCACACCAACAAACCAATCCCAAGATGTACTTAAGGCACTATTAACCGTTTCTGAAACTGACTCTTTAATATTTGTCATCAACTTACGATCTGCTTCTTCTACCCATTTATCGATAAATGTCATTCACTCAACCCTTCTATATCGATTTTAAGAAATCACGAATATCAATGGCATGACGAGCAAGTAAATAACCACAGCACACACCAATTAATAACTCGATAGCCTTTGAGCGATGCCCAAGTGTCCAAGCAGCACCAGCAAAAATTATTACTATTACAACACCAGCATCGAAGATGTTCATTACTGCATCGTACACGTTTTTAAATGTACTATCCGTTGTAGCTGCAAAAGCTGATAAAGGTGCAGTTAAAAGTAAGCCTGGAACTGACAAAGTAATAATTTTAGCCTTATTAAATTTTGGCTTTTCTACACTATCTAGCTCCTCCAACTTTACTTTCGTCAAATTAGGATTTTTGTAGTCTGCATTTAAAAAATCGTAAGCAGGGTTTAATATCATCCAATCGCCTCCATGTATTTATTAAATATCACATGGCCAAACTAACAACAAAACATCGAGAGGAAGGTTGAAACATGACTTTTGTGATTGGATTAGGAATCGGTGCTGCCATCGGTATCGTTACGCACGTAATTGGGTCTTTTCTTTAATTGATCTTGCATACGAGCCAGTTTTTCAGCAGCCGTTTCTTTTGCCTGATTAACTGGCTCGTTTTTAGTTTCCTCTACTTTTGATTTACTTGCTTCCTTTAAAGCAATATCAGCAAGTATTAGTTTTTTTACATAACCTGAAAAATTTCTTCGTTTAACGTGGTCTAAAATTTTCTTGTCTGATTCGTTTTTACTATTAAATGCTACGGGTTTTGAAAATCTGTTCTTTTCCACAAATACCACACCTCACTAACGATATGAGCGCTATTAGCGTTTTATGCGTAAAAAATGTCGGATTTAGTACCCGACCGGATTCGAAAGCTAATAGCGCTTGCTGCTATTTAGCTTATGCACGAGTATGTGAAATGATGTCTGTCCAATTAAAAGTTTTTTCCATGACTAAGAATTGCTTAAAAACAAAAGGATAATAAAAAAAAAACAGGACTCAATTTGAGACCTGTTTAGCTTATAAATATTTTCTTCGGGAACTTTATCAAACTTAAAACCTTTAAAGGATACAATTCTCAAGGTTTAAAATTATTCATAATAAGATTCCATTTCATTTCTCATTTCAATTAAATCTTGATAGTGTATAGATAAATTATCAAGATTCTTAAATATTTCATTGAATACTAAAATAAAGTTTGATAAATCAACGACAACATTGTCGAACTCATTTATATAAAACTGTGGTTCTTTATCTCTAGTTAGTGAATATCTAGCAAAAGTAATATCTGAAAAAGTATTGCCTTTATTATTTTGAATTTCAATTTTTTTATATAACTCATTTATATAATTTTCTAACTTTCCAAAAAAGTCTTCATAATCCAATTTATTTTCAAATTCTTTTTCTAATTTTTTTACCTCATTTAATAAAACTTTAAGATTATGAGTATTGTCGTAATTTTTTCCATTCCTTAAAAGGGTATTTAAAGTCCATATTAATGATTTTAAATAAACTTCAATTGCATGATTTGCATTAAATAAGATTGGAAATATTAATGAATCTGCTGCTTTACCTTCGTTATTATTTTTTAAGATTTGTTCAACTAATACTAATGAAGAATCAGCAAACCCTTTTGCAATTACGTGCATGTTATGTAAATGATCATGATGACTCGTACGCCAATTCATATATGCTGTTTTATTAATGTCTCCGTTATACGAAAAAATATCTTTCATAATATTTCCCCCATTTTCTATAAAATTCAGGTTAAGTATATCATACCTCGAAAAAAAATTTCCTTTTATACCAACATTATCTAATGCGTAACTAAGTATTAACTTCATCTTTATATAGATGTTGATTCAACAGCTTTTCAACCTGTGTTTTCAATGCCATATTCGCATACGTTAACACTAAATCCTCTCCAGCTGTGGCTACGGTCAAATCACTAAAGTATTCACTATTCTTTTCCCACTTCACAACTCTAATTTTATCTTTAGCCAATAGCCGCTTGGAGTTGTAGCATTCTTGTGCAATGTCATCTAAAAGCTTATCAAGTATTGGCAAATAAACTTTGCTCATTTTTAGTTTTTCAATCACTTTGTAGTCACGCTGTAATGAATGTATTGCCAAATCATAAACTACATATTTATGAAGTAGCCTTCTTTGCTCCGCGTTTATCATATAACTGATTGCTCTCTTTGAAGGACTGGAACAACTGCCAAAACGTTATCGATAGTAAAAGTACGCTTCGCTTGTCGAGTAAAGCAGTATGCTTGGAATGAATCACCGATAACCTTAATAAGTTTTACTCGCCTCTTTGTAATCTCACCACTTTTTGATACATACATCATGTTTACTATTTGATTGCGTTGCATAGCTTTTACCAGTTGTTCTTTCATCACTGTACACTCCTCTAATAAGAACGTTTGTTTGTATATATTATACGCACATTTGTTCTGTATTTAAAGTGTGAAATTTATTTTTATTTTGGATTAATTATTAGAACGCTAATGACATTAGTAGGTCTAATTGATATAGTTAATATGAACTAAAAATAGTGACAGCAGGGAGATAAATTAATTGAAACCTATTAATCTACATTCTATTCTAGAAGCTTCACGAAGCCTGTCAGTTGATCAATATAAACAATATTTATCATTCAACGGGGTTAACCCAAAACCTTCGGAACTTGAGGCACTATCAATATTGATTCCCCAACTTGAGCAGGAAAAGGTATATGACTTTAACCATTTTTACTTTGGTTTTCAGATTGAACAAATTAGTAGTGAATTTGATTTAATCAGAATCGGAAAGAATAAAACCATCAATATAGAATTTAAAAAAGAAGCCACTGAAGAAGTCATTATTAATCAGATGAAGAGATGTAGATACTATTTAAGTGTTCTAAATAGTGAACTCTTAACATTTACTTTTCTTTCAGATCAAAATTTACTATTTAAATTCACTGATGAAAACGGGCTTGAGATAATTAATATCCAAGAATTAGCCTTAGAATTAAATTCACAAGAAGTAGAAACTTCCGTTGATATTAATAATTTGTTTGAACCAAGTATTTATTTGGTTTCCCCTTTTAACTCAACAAAGAAATTCTTAGACGGCCAATATTTTCTGACTAACCCTCAAGAACAACAGAAACGGGAGTTTTTCAATGTGGTGGAAAAGCCTAACACTAAATTTATAGGGGTTAAAGGTGAACCTGGGACTGGTAAGACGCTTCTGACTTACGATATCGCTAAAGAATTAAGAGCTAAAGGTTTGAAAGTTTTATTAATCTTTTGTGCAGAACTTAATTCTGGACACCAGAAACTCATACACAATGGGTGGCATGTAAAATCCATTAAAGAATTCGACTCTTTCTTTCCTGAATTGAATAATTATGATTTTATCTTCATAGATGAAGCCCAAAGAATCTACACCCATCAATTTGATGCAATTGTTGAACATGTACTCGCTTCAAGCATTAAGTGCGTTTTTTCCTATGACCCTAGACAATGCTTTTCCGACTACGAATTTAAGAGAGAAATACCTAAGAGAATTGAACAGGAATGTAAAGCTCACATACTTACCCTAAGCAGTAAAATCAGAGCAAATAAAGAAATAACTGCATATGTAAGTAATTTGTTTAATTTACGCAATGGGAATCCCAACATACATTACTCAAACGTAAATGTTCTTTACTTTAATGATATTAATAGTGTAAAAAAGGCAGTTAGAGAATACATAAACAATGATTGGGAGGTTATAAATTACACTCCTTCAAAGTATAATCACCTTAGCTATGACGCTTATCAATTTGCCTATATCGAAAACATCCACGGTAAGATTGGGCAAGAATTTGATTATGTATTAGGGATAATTGATCAATATTTCTATTATGACCAAGACGGTTTGTTAAAATCAAGAAGTGTAAAAGGTTCACCCGGCTACGATTTAGAAAAAATGCTCTACCAAATATTAACTAGAGCTCGCAAGAAAATAACAATAATAATAGTTAATAATAGTGATGTATTTTCTAAATCTATGAAGATTTTAGGGCATCCTGTCTCATAAATATCGAAGCCTGATATTATTAAAAGTAGTATCAGGCTTCGATTTAATTAAAATGTGCGATTAAAAACAGCAGATTGATAACTCAATAACTGTTCATCTGTGTAAGAGTCAATTTTAATATCAGTATGGATATTAGGATCAATAACAGGTTTGTCATTACCATTAACCTTGTAAGTTCTATTGCGTGCTTTTTTCAGCAATTCACGAATTTCTTTACGGCCTGTATCGTTTAAAACATTCATTTTAACTTCCTCCTTTTTGTCATCTACCTTAAATCCATTTTTAATATCCAGCTTAAATTGCGCTTCTGAGACTCCCATGCTTTGTAAATATGAATATGGATCTACGTGAGTGGTGCCACCTAAATTATTTGTAATCCACCGATGTGACTTGATACCATTACCAATACCGTCTAAGACGATTGGAATGCCTGCATCTTTTGCAAGTTTTCTTAAAAGCCATATATAAGCTGCGTAATCTTTTTTAAATTGTTCTTTGTCAGAAGTACGTGCTAATTCTACTTGTGCGTAGCTAAGAGGATTTCCTTTGGGCCCACAACCGTACTGTACTTTATTGACTGGTGCAACTTGTACAATTCGGCCCCCATCTCCTACCCAATGCGATGTATAAGCATTTGCTTTATTACGATCCATAAATGCTATTTCATTTTCTAACGCTTTTGGACCATTATTTTTAGCATTACCAGATTCGTGGGCAATTACGTATCTTGCAGCTGTTAATGCCTTGTTAGGCAGACCTGCCATCAATCGTTGTTCAATTACATAACTCATTTTGCATCATCCTTTTTATCATCATTGTCGATTTGTAGCTGTGTAAATGCGTTTGTTAAAAACTTTGGTACTTTAATTCCTAGCTTTCCTAAATTCTCAATCATGCTGATACCTTCCATACCGATTAGGAAAAGAATCATTGCATTACGCATGAAGTTTCCACTCTCGGTTGCTAAGTCTAATTGCACTGCTGCAATAACCATTAATATCATGGCAGTTTTTTTGAATAAGCCTTTAAATGCTTTTTTGCTCTCAATATTCTTAAAGATATATCCCACCATCAACCCAAGTACAAAATCAATAGACATAAAAATGATGAAAGCTTTGATTAAGTGGTCGATGCCACCAACAAAATAAGCGACCCCTGCCACGGAGCCGCCTACTAGAGATGTATATAGTGTGTCTGTTTTCATTTAGCACCTTCCTTTTTCGCATAATAAAAAGCACCCTCAGATGAGAGTGCTTAAACATTATTTTCTTTACTAATGTAGGCCCTGATACTCTGCAGTATATAATCTGCAAATTCTTTTTCATTTTCGTTTGGTTCTGCTGACATTCTTACGCTTTTAGTCCAAGTGGGTTCAACACCGTCAATGAAACTCAGTCCTTTAATACATTCATCTACCGACAAACCCTCATCTAGACTCCTTTTAAAATATGCTAAATCTCTAAAATCTAAGATCAATTCATTATTGTTTGTTACTTCCACAACTATCCCACCTTTCATCTACTATATTTCGACAAAAGGAAGGGTTTTCCTTTAATGAAATAATTACTTTTTCAATTCTGGATTTATCGCAGAAATTTCTTTTTTTATTTTACTCATGAACGTAGGTCGATCTTTGTCAAACGTCAATTCAATTTTTTGCTTCCCGTACTCGTATATTTCTTTTATAGCTGTAATACGAGTATCCATCATTACGCCCCAGCCTCTATCTTGTAATGTGACGGTATCCCCTAAATCATAATCACGTTCATACATAAGCCTTGATGATGTGAGTGCCTGACCTTCCATAAATACTTCTTGAATGTGCTCGGATAACTTTTCATTCCCTCGTTTAGTCAGGTCGGCCACAATATCAACAACAGGGCGTGGTTGAGGTGTCTCACCTTCTGTTTCCTCTGATATATCCCTTGCATCAACAAACATTTCAAACCGATCACGCCCTTGTGCGTCTCCAATCGTCACGATTCGCCTGTCTAGTCCCTCTCCTTGACCAGCAACAACAGCAAAGTTCTTGTACTCTAAATCACTTTCTAAGTACGACAGTGATTCAAGTGTTTCAAATTCTGTACTGAAAATAGCAGATGGACTGTTCTGTTGAGAGGCTGTTAAATCGCGTCCTTGGCTAATCGTAAACACAAATTGTTTAGAATTAATGTTAAGAACAATGTTCCATCCTAAGTTGTGGAGTTGCGAAAGTTCAGTAAGCTTTTCAGCTAAATTGTCATATCGTGATTGCTCCGAAACTGTCGCACCTCTGTTTTGGTTAGCAGCTAACACAAGGTTTGGAAATTTTCTTTTTGAATCAGATGGATTAATCATTTGCGTATTCACAAAATGTCTCATAACAGTTTCAACGTTACCTGTTACTGATTCATGAGTTTTTCCTGTTGCAGGGTATATGAGCCGTTGTGTAGCAAAGCTTTTAAGAGACTGCGCCTTAATGAGCCAATTTTCTGTAGCTTTCCCATCCTCGTCTAACTCAATTTCTCGATGCCTAATAATAAAAGCTTTATGCAAATGATTACTAGGGAAAATGATATGACCTTTTTGTAATTTGTCCGCATGTAACAAGTATCGATTTATTTGTAATTCTAACAAGCCCACATCTGCATCTGACCGTGTGAGTTGTAAACTGCTATACTGGTCAATTTCGCATATCAGATTAAAATTGAAATCAATAACACGTAAAGGTAGATTTTTAATGACGATCACCTTCTTTCATATGAAAAAGCCCTCCACAGATGATTGTGAAAGGCAGTTTGAATTTTAAAAGTAATACCGTATTAAAAACAAGTTAATTAGAGGTAGGATCATGTTCTAGTAGTTTCTGATTTTCAACTGCCTTTAATTTACCTTCCTTTCTATCCAAAACAAATAGATCCTCAGCCTTAATCTTTGAAGTTTTTTGTTGAACTGAATCCATTATTTCCTTCGACGTGCTTTCTACCACATCTAACATGTCACTTAAAAATTTCCCTTGATATTCTGCAATTTTTCTATAATTATTTGCTATATCATAATACTTTAATTTTTCTTTAGGATCCTCTGTAGATTCAGCTGCCTTTTCAGCGTTTTCAGCGTTTCTAAGAGCCTCTTCCATTTTTTCCTTACTTCTATTTCTCGCTTTTTGTTTTAACGATTCAAAAGCAAAACTTAAAATTTCTTGGCCAAATTCCATTATTACATATTTAACTACTGGCCATCCCAGTTTTATAAACCATTCTATTACTTTCTTTTTCAAATTCATCTCTCCTTTCCACCTTCATTAATTCGACAAAAGGAAAGGATTTCCTCTCAATTTAGACAATAAAAATAACGCTAAGCTATGCTTGCGTCTCACCTGTAATCTGTTCGATTGGATTTCCATATCCGTCTAGCCCCAGTGCATTTAACTTTGCTAGCACCTGCTCTTTTAATTTTGCTGGCACACGATCAATTGTTGAGCCTGTTTTGTCTGTGTTTGCAATTAATAATACATATCCATCTACCATTTTGTAGTCCTCCAATTTTAGTTTTAATTTTATTTTTAACAACAGTACTCTAAGCACCGCTTGATGCTCCTTTTAATGCTGCTACTTCTTCACGTAATGCAAGAATTTCTTCATAAACACCTAATACTGCATCGACTGTAATTAAATTGTTTTGTTCAGTCATGGTAAACAACTTAGTTATTTTTTCATCGAGCGTTTCAGCTGGTTCGGGTTCTATAGGTGGTTCGGGTTCTGGCTCTGACGATGCAGGGATAATCCATTTTAAAACCCCATCCACTTTAACAAGAACACTGCCGGCCACTTCTCCAGAAGGTAGTTCAACTAGTTCGACTTTATCACTAATACTATCAGGTACTGCTTCTATTGTATTGAAGATTGAACAGATACCATTAACACCTTCATAAATATATACCATAGCTACACCTCCTTTAGACCTTCATTAATATACTCCTCTATGAGCTCACAACTGTTTTTATAACCGTATCGGAATAGTAGTTTCCCTCCGTATGCAATAGCGTAATCTCCAAGTATTGCAGTTCTTGTATATGACGATGCGTTATAAGATGTCATCCCACTACGAATATAACACACTTTATTTTTCCAATATCCAGTCTTCTGATCTAGTGTTGAAATATAAAAAGGTTCAAATCTAATACCGTTATATACCATACCGCTAGCCCCTACAGAACTTTCCTGCCAATATACAATTTTATTCTTAGAATCGTAAGCTACTACAGTGTCTGCGGCAGCATTTGCAATAAATTGAGGATTTTGCATTAGGGTTAAATTTAAAACTTGAATTGATTGAGATGATCCAAATGACACAATAGCCCAGTCAGTACCATCTGGAAGTGTGTATAATGCCTTCCATTTAGATTCTTGACCAACGCTAGAAGAACTTACCGAAACCTTTGCGACTTCAGTCATAGTTAACGCTCCTGGTGTTGATATTGAGAATTTCTGAAGCGTAAATGAAGTCGTGTTTGCTGCTGAAATAGCATACACAAACTCTTTGTATTTAAATATAGTCCGTACTGAAGCATTTGCTAGTTGAGTAGGAGTTCCTACGCCCATAATGCTCGTGGGAACTCCACCAGAATCTTTAATAATTCTGTACGAATAAATAATTCCAGGAGAGCCACTAATACCGACCCTCATGATATCCTCATTTAGAACAAGGTCTCCAGGATATACGGAATTATAAGTCAATGAAAGTCCACCACCGCCAGTATAAAGTATACCTTTAATGAATTGGAACGTAAGTCTATCAAATACCCCAAGAGCGAATGTGTTAAGTGCTCCATTTTGTCCACGTATATAGATATATTTATCATCTTCGAACCATTGATTCCCAAAAGTTGCCCAGAAATTGTTATCTTTAAGTTCCATAGCATTAAGAATTTTATTGGTTTCCATATCAAAGAAAGTTAAATGTTTCGAGCTTATGGCTAAGAATATACCATCCCGAATATGCAATTTTGGATTCCCAGCACTTAAATCTAGTTTACTAGCGACTTCAGGAAATCTCGCCTTATAATCTTCATTTATAAGAGCCAAGGCATCAACATTAGTATCGCCAGTAACAAAATCGTAAGGTCGCGACACTATGCTCTTATATCGTTTGTCATGTATATCGACCACAACACCACCAGTTGTTTCTACTACATTTTTAATATCCTCAACTTGTTGATAATTAGGTAGGTTGATTGTCGTTAATGGTCCAGATTCAGTAGCACCGTATACGAATGCAGGAGTGTCTAATGTAGCATTTCGTTGTAGACCGTATATCATTGGTTGCGCAAGACCCTCATCGTAATATTTATGAGGAACTGGGGAATCTTTATGATCGTTTATAACGTTCATAATATTTCCTGCTGCTTCTTCGCCCAATATGCCTCTGATTGTAGCGAACCATTCGTCAAAGTTATCCTTACGCCCTTGAAGCCATGACTGGTATAACGCTTCTTCGCCATCTCTCCATGCTACAAAATCACTTTTCTGACCTTCTTGCCACAATGTAAATGACGCCTTTTCATCGTCCATCCACTTATTTAACTCTTCTGCAAATGAATATTTCCCGATGTTAAACCAGTTATCCCATTGCTGTTGGAACACACTAGTTGGTACGCTTATCAGTGAATAAACAATACCACATAAAGATTCTTGCATACGCTCATCGACTAAGAAGAGTGGATTAAGTGTTGCTGTATTCTTTGTTAGGCGAATCTGTGCCAGGGAAATTTCATGAATATAATTATCCCTTTGCAATGCTGGTGCAACAGGGTTAACCGCTGAAACACCTTCTTTCACAAACAATTTAATGTATCGTGAGCTATTTCGTTTATCTAGTCGTAATACTATTCGGTCGATTCGGTCTAAATCAGGTTCAGGGATACTATGTGTTAAATATAGGTCTTGTGTATTTTGGTACTGATAGCCTTGCATCAGCGCTTCCCCAGGCTCAACATAAGTCTGTAAAGTGCCAGACTTGACCTTCACCTGCAGATTAGGTGTACCGTCTTTATGAAGCAGTCCCGTACTTAATACTTTGCCAAAATAATCGGCAAAATCACTTGCGTAATGCCAACGCTCATCACCTGGCGCACTGTTAAAAAACTTATATATTTCTGTCACGATTAACCCTCCTCCTTATACAGCGTTGTAACGCTTATGATAACTAATGTTAACGATAGCCCCTTGCACTTCGTTATCAGCAGTGTAAGCTATGTCGTTTTCACCTATCTGTAAATTAAAAAATCGACTGTTTAAATCAATCCAGTTGTAGACATTTCTTCGTACACCTGATGAATTGACAAACTCTACTGATTTAACACCTGGCGTTGTATCGAGAATCATCTTTTCACCCTCAAGCAATGTCTGTTTAATTCGAATAAACTCACCTGTAGTAACATTTTCAATTTTAGGATTTACTGCAGGGCCATAAAACTCAACATAGATTGGAGCTGGTGCATCTCCGTCATTGTTGATGATACGTCTGTCCCGTTGTTCACCCATTTGAAACGGATCTGCAAATGGAAACTGAAATAAAGGTTTAAACGCTGGTTCTTCCTCGACTTTCAAGCTTCGCCAGTATGGATCAGGCGCAATGAAATTCACAATGCCTTTTTGCATTGTTTTAGTTCGGGCATCTTCTGGATAAACAGGTACACTGTCTGCAACTACAAAAATTTCACGCACCAAATGTTCATTTTCATATCTCAATGTACCGGGGCCAAGTTTAGGATTTAATACTTTTGCGATTCTTTCCCTTCGTTCTGACACGGTGCCATAACCACCTTCATCAAACGCATTGACGATTAAAAATTCAATATCTATCTCTCTTTCTTCGAGCAAGGCATCTATAAAAACAGAACCATCCTGATAGGGAATTTTCTGCGTTTGTAAATTAACAGAAACGTCACCTAGCCCATTAATTTTTTGTAAATAAAAAGGAGGGCCGCCAAATGATACGACCTCTCCAAAACGATTAGTAAATGTAATAGTCTCCAAATAAGCGACCTCCCTTAATAAATTATCTGCTGTGCTACGCGTTTTAACTGTCTAGCATTCTCTGACGGACTTAAATGTTTAGGGGAGTGTAGATTAACCTCTTGATGGACAATGTTTCCTTTAGCTTCACCACCATTACCCTTCACTTCAACGTCAACTTTCAATTTGTGTTCAATTTCTGATTGAATGGCGTCGATAGCACCGCTAATATCGTTGATAATATCGCTCACATCGATTGCTGGCTTAACCCACTCTGCCACTTCGGTAGCTGCTTTTATCGCATCTTGCTTCATGTCAGCTAGTCCGATGATAATTCCTTTTACAAGGTTGTGCCCTATCATTTTTTTACCCCAACGACTTGGACTATGAATACCTAGTGCACTTTCTATTGTGGCTTTGATGCTGCTAGCGATTCCCTGCGCTTGTGCTAAAAGAGCAGGTGTCATATCAGATAATCCTTTTTGCATTCCGCGTATAACATTTGCACCGACTTGTGGCATTTTTGCCACTAACGCATTGAACTGCTTCTCTGTACCGGTACGAACTTGTTTAATTTGTTCAGCCCATTCTTTTTCGTACTTCGTGAGTTGTTCTTGTGTTTTTACATGCAGTTCGTTTATTTGCTGAGCAGTTTTTGCTTTCATACCAGTGAGTTCAGTCTCAGCTTGTGTTCTAGCTAGGCTAGATTTTTCTTTCCATAGTGATACATACTCAGACAACTGACTTGTACTAAGCGAGTTTAAAGCAGAGATTTCAGCAGCAGCACTTGGTCCCATCGCTTGTAATTCAGCAAGTAGACCCTCATCTATCCCTTTAGATGCTAAACTTTGAACATTAGCAGCCCAATCTTTAAATGCTGCGTTCTGTCCTTTTAAATTATCGATAAGTTTTTGACCGGACACTTCTGCCTTTTCTTCCATCTCATCAAAAATGCCCATAAAACTGTACAAGGAACTTGATCGGGAGTTAACAGCATCATCGTAAGCTTTAGTGAGTTCTTCAGTACCATCGATTAATTTTTGATTGGCTTCCTGCATTTTTGCTGTGTACTCTTCATTTAAAGCCATAAGCTTGTCATGAATAGCTTGCTTTGTTTCTGCAACTTTATCTTCGTAGTAAATACGCTCTTCACTGCCTGCTTTGTATTGCTTCATGTATTTTTCGTAAACAGCTAATTCAGCAGTCAAAGATATTTGATTATATTTCTTCTTGCGATCAACATAATTCTTTTCAGATTCGAACTGCTCTTTTGTTAATTCAGACATTGCTTTATTGTAATTAATCTGAGCTTGAATACGCTCATCAGTGCCATCTTTGAACTGAGTAGTTGCAGCTTTCCAATACTCAGCTTGTTGCAGAGTAGACCACTTCTCTAGCCCGATTTGCTTGTCTGCGAAATCTTTAAGAGCATCAAAGGTTTCTTTCTGCTTTTTAGACTTAATTTTCTCAAGTGCTTTACTTTCGGCCACAGCTAGTTTTTCACGACTAACTTTAGCGTCTTCCATAATTTTAGTGATTTGACGCTCTTGTGCTGCAGTAAGACTTTTACCTTTATCAGCAGCTTTAGCTTTAATTTCTCGGATTTTATCATCTGTCTTTTTAGAAAGTTCAGTACGTTTGGCATCATAATCTTTTTGAATTGCTAATGCCTCACTGCTGGATTCTTTAAGTGCATTGGTTACGACTTGTTGTGTCTGCTGCACCATCGCTTTTGTTGCTGTTACATTTTCTCTAAAATCAGGAATAGCTTGTTTAACCATTAAGTTAGATGCTTTTTTCACTGAATTAGTTGTACTTTCAATCCCTTTAGCTACACCTATTGGAATCCATTTAGCAATAGCAATCATGACACGAGATGGTGAGTGAATCCCTAATTTATTTCGTAGCCATTCTGGTAATAGTTCGGCTAACTCCATAACTTTGGCTTTCACTTTACCAAACCAGTTGTTAATCCCTGTAACTAAACCAGCTACAATAAATTCACCGATTTTCACTAGACTAATACTTTCTAAGAACGACTTTGCAGCATTCCAACCATTAACGACAGCCGTTTTCACGTTCTCCATCGCTGTTGAAACAATTGTTTTAAACCCATTCCAGATTGTTTCAATAGTTGTTTTAATGCCGTTAAGAATTGTAGTTATTGTCGCTTTAATTCCGTTCCAAATACTTTTTATAATATTAGCAATGGCAGTTAATACAGTTGAGAAGAAACTCTTAATGCTATTCCACACAGAGCGAATTGTATTTGATAAACCAGTAAAGAAATTATCCAAGAATGAAGCAATACTTTTCCAAACGGTAGTGAAAATAGATTTAATACCGTTTAGAACAGTATTTAAGAATGATTTTATACCATTCCACACAGTTTCGATGGTAGACTTTATACCATTAAAAATTGTCGTAACAGTGCTCTTTATCGTATTTAAAGTATTTGTAAAGATACCTTTAATAGTAGTCCAAACACCCTGTAAAAGTGTTTTTGCAGTTGAACCAAAGGCTTTTAAAGGGCCAAGTAATTTCCCTACAAAATAAAGATTAATTGCGCCCCAAACAGCCTGTAATGCTCCTCCAAGAATTTGCTTTATGCCATCCCAGACACCTTGCCAGTCACCTCTAAACAGGGAACTGAACGTTTTTACGATTCCTAAAATGACATTAATAGCACCTTGAATAACATTTTTAATCGCTTCCCATGTGGATACAATTAAGGCTTTTACCACAGGCCAAATAAACTGCATTATTGCCCCAATTGCTGACATTACAGTAGTAACAATAGTTCCTATTATGTTCCATACTGACGATGCAGTCGCCATAATATTCGCTTGGTTCTCAGCCCAGAATGAAGTGATTTGATTCCAGACAGACATTATCAAATCTTTAACGGCTGTTACTGCCACAGAAATTCCGGTTTTTATCGCTCCCCAAACAGTTTGAACTTGACTCCGAAACTTGTCATTCGTACGATACAAACCAACAAATATTGCTGTTAAAGCTGCTATAGCTGCTATAACTAAAGCAACAGGATTAGTGACAAGACCTATTGCAGTACCTAATTTAGGTAATACAGATGCGCTAATTCGTGCTACAGTTGCACCAAAGTTTGTAAATAAAGGCTTGATAAATTTAAAAGCTTTTCCGAGTCCACTTGTCATAGCGGTGCCCAAACCTTTAAATAGCGTACCGAACGCAATAACATTTGGTACTATCGCGAGTAATATACCTCCGAATGAAATAAGACCAGCAATGATGACACCAATTGATCGATTATTTTCCATCAAACTATTAGTGAACTCTAAAAACTTGTTGGCCAGTGTTATAATAGCCGCGCCTAGAGGAGCCATCCCGATACCTAAGTTCACAAGGAAAGTAGTTAAATTACCAATTAGATTTAATACACTAGGAGCTGTTTGATGTACATAATCAACGAACTGTTGAAATCCTTGGTTCTGGCTTAGTGTTGCTGACCACTCTTTGAATCGGGCCATCATCGATACTAACCCATCCATCATGTCAGATGAAGATCCAGAAAAGGCACCGAAGAAATACATAAGACCCGCGGTTGCATCGCGGAAGATAGCACGAATCTTCGGCATGTTTGTATTCACGTAGTCCATGAATGCTTGGAATTTTACACTACTACTCAATCCATTTGACCACTCTGCAAAACGGGCTGTCATCTCTTCAAAGCCCTTTGCTGTACTTACACTTAATGGAGCAAATGCTGTCAGCATAGACAATAAACCTTTAAATACATTTCCAAACGAGCGACCAAACGTCTCCAACATTGGAGCTCCACTAGTATTCAGATAGTCTAAAAACTGTTGAATAGGTGGCGTTGCAATAGCTGTATTTAATTGAGCCATTAAGTTAGCTACTGCTTGTGCGCTTGTTAAAAATAACGGTCTTAATTTATTAAGTATAGAATCTGTTGCTTGCATTGCACTTGTAAAAGCTTGCAAGACGGGTGTTTCTGTCTCTTTCACAAGAGAGCGATATGTTTTCTTTACACTTTCAAACGTGTTCCATGCCCTTTTTTGTAGCGCTGTGAATGGTGGACCTGTTTCATTGAATAAATCTTTGATTGTTGGTATGGCTACAGCACCAAAAGCAACTGCTGCTGCACCTGCCGCTGCTAATGCACCAGCTAATGCAAATGTAGAGCCAGCGACAGTACCAATCATTGGCCCTAAATTCGCAATAGCCACCGCGACATTCGCTAATATGGGTGAAATTGCAGGAAAGACAGCCATCATTGTGCCCATTAAGGTGTGTTGCATTAACTCACCAAAAGCTCGAATATTCGTTGCAATCCGGTTAATTTTATTCTGAAATTCTTCTATTCGAGCTTCTATCTTGATGACAACCCGTTCACGAACTAAAGATGCAATTCGTGCTCGGATTTCAGCCATTCGACGGTTGAATTGACTAACGCCTGCACCAATATCTACACGTACATCATTAGCAGTAGCGCGAATAGTGTTTTGTACTTGTCGCATACGAGCCATAAACTCTGTTATACGAGCACCAACTCGTGCTGAAAAGTTACCATTCATCTTCATCACCCTTTCTGGTTATGTTTCTCAGCCCATTTCTTCATGGCTTCTTGAGCTTTAGCATGTCGTGTAGTATCAATCTTTTTGGATTCTTTCCACGACTTATCTCCACTCGTAATACGGTCTCGTGCAGACTTAGCATCAAATAAATCCTTTGCGACATTAAGCTTCTTTTTATTAGCTGCGATACGGTGAAACACAGCCATACGAGCCATGTTGTCATATTCATCAATAACTTGTAGCAAAGCACCTTTCTTAAAAGCTTTGTACTCGTTAGGTGTCCATGACATGATTAAATCCACATCGTAAACATTCATGTGTTGAGCTACATCTGTTAAGACCTCAAGCCACTCAAGCCCATCAACTCTGTTTTCGCGTCCGATAGCATCTTCACGCCCTGAGCGTTCTCTGCTTTCTCCGCCTCTGTTTTGCCCATGTCTTTGAACATCTCTAAGTTCTTCCAAAACGTCTTCGCATCTCTTTTGAAAAAACCCGATGTATCAATTTCCTTGAATGCTTCTTTGAATAACTGATCAGATTCCCCGTCCTGGTTAATTCGCTCCTCTAAGGCTTCTTCGATTTCAGCAATAGAAGGTCGGCCTTTCGTACCTAAGTGAGCTAAACCGCAGTCCCAAAATGCTTTTAGCGCATCAATATCAAATTGCAAAAGACCTGTATAGATACCATTGAACCCACCTACATCATTTCCTTGTGCATCTTTTTGGTTGTAGTTTTTATCTGCTAAGTTTTTAAATGCAAATCCGAATTTTGCTTCTTGTTGAACACCTTTAATTGATAATGTAGCCATGTGTAATAGCCTCCTACGTTTTGTTTTTTAGCATAAGAAAAAGCACTCACGAATGAGTGCTAAGTTATTTATGAAGCTGTAACTGTCACCGCCACTGTTGCTGTTTTTCCTCCACTTGCAGAAGTAACAGAAATTGTTGCTGAACCAGCAGCGACACCTGATACTAATCCTGCAGGTGTTACTGTTGCGATTAACTCGTCACTTGAAGTAAAAGTTACATTTTTATTCGAAGCTTCAGCAGGAAGGACTGTAACTGTTAATTGACGTGTACTTCCAACTACCACCGAAGTTGATTGTGGTGTAACAGAAATACTAGAAACAACAACGCCTTCTTCTTGTTCTCCGCCAAATTCACCAGATTTCTGACCAGGCGCCTCAAAGCCGTATCGAGCAAATTCAATTACTTCAGATGGCAAAGGTTCAAGCTCTCCTGGTTGAGATTTACCGATTACTTGGAGCGTAGCTGAAATTTCTTGGAACCCATCGCCCGGGCTTGATTTTTCTACAGATTCAACAAGTGTATATGCAAAAATAGCATCATGTTTTCCTGCTGCATTTAAAGATAAATCAACTTCCCATACCTTCAACTGTTTTTCATTTCGAATTGCATCAAGAATAGCTTTTTGTCCAGGATCAGTTTTATCCCCGTAAGCTGTTATTTCAAATGATTCACTGGATTGGCCATATGCTAAAATACGACCAAATTTAGTTTGTTCATCAACTAATTCATTCTCCATTGAATAAGAGTTTTCAGTAAGGTTCCCGATTAAAAAGCCGTCAGCACCTAATGCGTTTGTCGCAACCTGCACTAGTAATACTGTATCTTTACCGTTTTGCATGTTTGTTTTCCCTCCTAAAATAAAAACAGCCCCCTAAGGACTGTTAAATGATTTGTACTTTATATTGAATTGTTAAAATTCCATGCTTTACGCCAGGGCTATTGTCATCAAAAACGTGTGAATCACGCCTTGTGACACTTAATACATTTGCCCCTGGTATCGAGTAGTTCCGTCCCATAAGAGCTTGCTGTGAAGCTGACAGCATTTCGTAAACCTTACGTTTACCACTATACTCATCGTTATCCTTCCACCAAGCATGAATTGTAAAAGTGATTGTTTCGATATTACTTGTCTTGGTATCAAACGGGCTTGTATAGGGTTCAGAAATTGTTACGTAAGGATAAGGCGTGTTTTCATCTACTGCATCGTAAACACCTAAATCATCTTCACTTTTCCCTGTGATATTCGTTAATGCTTCACAAGCAGTTAACTTCTGAAAAATAGCTTTCTGAAGGTCGAAGAAAGGCAAGGCATAGTAATTACTCATAAGCCCAATCGCCTCATTTCTGTTTTAAAATACTCTTGTCCTGCATCGACAGCTGGCCCCCAGAATGGTTGAGCTTTCATACCTTCTGTTGTTACGTAACGGCCAAGCTTTAGACTGTAATAAGTCCAAGGTGTTCTTCGACCATTTCCGTTTTCAGCATAAATTCCCGTTCCATGCTCCACATAGATAGCATAATGGGCTCCTACAGTAACAACAGCGTTATATTTACCTAACATCTTCATTTCGATAGAGTCTTTCAAACTTCCATCATCTACTGGCGCGAGGGCCTTTGCTTCTGATTGAATAAGCCTTGCTGTTTCATAAACGATGTCTGAAATCTTATCTAGTAAACCTTCTTCAAAACGTTTTGCAGCTCTTAATAATTGACGTCCACTGAATGAGATTTTAGCCACTAAGTAGTCACCAACTTTAAAGCCACACGCATAGTTTCGTGTTGACCACCTTGATCTTCAGGACGTCCTGCAAAAGCATATAACTCACCTTCATAACGCAACCGCATAGCTGATGTTAAATCAGTACGATACGGATAGTACATGTACCTATCCAAAGGATTGCTTAGCTGTTGCGCGTAATACTGCTCTTTGCTTGTTGGTGTATCAACAAAAGCATCAAGCGTATCTACTGGCACCCATATGGTTGTTGAACCTCCAGCACCATCTGATACTTTTTTCTTTTCAACTACCTCGACTGTGTGAGGAAATTCATCGTAAGGCATGGTACTTCACCTTCTTGTAAGGTCGTAAATATGTCCAGATAGCTTTAGGAAACTCTGTGTCATAAGAATACGAAACTGTCCCCATTACACGCCCTTTTAATCCTGTTGTTTGCATATTGAATTGAATAGCCTTTGCAATGAACAGCCGCACACCTTGAGGCATAGTTTCAGGACACCACTTTCCATTGCAGTGGTCTTTTGCAAGATCGAATAAAATAGGAGCCATTGCACGATAAAACTCATCACGCTTGGCTCCTTTGATTCCATTAAACTGTTTAAGTTGATCTATTTCTTCTTGTGTTGGTTGCCACATGTTGACCACCTACTCTTCAGTTTCTAATTCCGTCTTTTTAGAAGGGGCACGTTTAGGCTTTTCTGCTTGTGTTTCCTCAAACTCTCCTGAACGTAAAAGACGGGCACCGTGTTCATCAGTGACCGCCCATGTGATTCCTGTCTTTAAGTTTTTTACTAACAATTAAAGCACCTCCTTACTCTGGACGTTTAGCTGATAATACAGCTAACGCTTCAGGTCGAGTTACCTTAGCACCGTACAAGTGAAGACCTTTAACAGCATCAGCAAAGCGTTTTTCCATACGGTAGCCTTCAACCTGTGCTGCTTGTTCAGCATATGTCCATGCCATATTATGACCTGCAATGATTTTAGAGTTTGCTACCACTCCTGAACCTGTTGCAACAGAAGGTGCATTGTTAGATTTCATTAGTAGGAAACCTGCAGCACGGCCTACCACACCGTTTAATAGACGCTCATCAGCAGGTAAAGCACCTGTAGCTACAAAGCGGTCATCTTTTAATAGTAAACCTTCAAACCATGGCGGTAGAACAGCAAAGCGCCCTTGTGTAGGAATGTTTGATTCATCCAGTTTAGTTGAAAGATCAACAAGATACTCGTAAGCATTAGCTTTCGTTACTTCAATCGGTGCCGCATCAGTACCAATTGTGTTAGCTGCATGCACATAATGAGAAGCAATAAACTGATCAGCAACATTTGAAAGTGCATAGGCTGCTTCTTTCATTGCCGCATCCATAAGTTTAGGATTTTGTTGAATTTTATCTAAATCATCAATTTGGAAGTTGAAGAACTTCGACTGGTCAATTACTAGGTTACGCGTGTTATCAGATAATTCGTGTGGATCTGTCATATCTGCGTTACGAGTGTAGTCACCTACTGTTACAGCGCCAATACCATTAATTTTAACAGTATCACCATAAGCCTTGATTTCACCCTCGTAGTCACGATTGATGATACCAGCTTGACCAAATACTAAAGATTTTTGCAAGTTGTGTAATAGTCGAGCAGACCAAATTGTTGGAATAAAGTTTGTTGTTGCCATAGTGTGTTTCCTCCTTACCGTTAAACGGTTATAATAAATTGTTTTTTACGATTTCATCCCAGTTAGCATTGATTTCATCTGGTGTCATTTTCATAACAGCCTCTTTTGTCAATGTCGTTGGGTTGCCGCCTTTTGGTGGTGGTGGCGTTCCACCGTCTTTGAAGCGTTTGTCCACTTCTGCTTGAACAGCAGCATTAAATTCAGCTTCTAGTACACCTAAATTAGCAGTTGTCTTTTCTGCATCTTCACCTACAAAGAATTCTACTAATTTACTTGGTAGACTCTTTTCTGTGGCAGTTGATAACGCATGGTTCACTAACTTTTCACGCGCAGCATCTTTTTGCGACTGCTCAAATTGCGCTTTTAAATCGCGTAACTGTTTTGCTTCCTCGGTTTCTGGTGGGTAACGCTTTGAAATCTCCTCTTCTATTTTCTTTGGGAGAGTTTTAGTTTCATACGTTTTAATAGCATCCGTTACACGAGTATCAGCAAATGACTGTAAATAGCTTTTACCTTCTGCATTTTCAGCTAGAAAAGCTTGAACAGACTCAAGTGTCAACGTAGCCCCTTGACCGTTTCCTGGTGGTGCTGGCTCCGGTGTAGGTTCAGGCGTTGGCTCTGAATTTGGTTCTCCTGCAAGCATTTGAATATCTAAAGGTAAAAATGTTTTTAAATTAAATGGATTGTTCTTCATAATTTCCTCCTTGCCCAATTCAGTTGCCTCGTAAAGCCCCTAAACTGTTCAAAAGTGTATTTGTTCTCGTTCTTTATAGCGTCTGCGAGAGGAAAGACAAAAAATCATTCTTCACTGAGAGTACTGACTAGCAAATCTTGTTTAGCAGCTTCTATCAATCCTAGTTTTTCAAGGTAAGATAACTCTCCTGAATGTGTAGTAGCAAATTCACCGTCTGTCAAAGCAATTTGCATAGTGACTCCTTTAATTTTCCCCTGCATATATAAATCGTGGATTTGTTGCAAAGACCATGCAACATCGTTCGTAATCGCAATTAACGGCTTGTCCACTCTGCCACCTACTCATTGCACGCAATTGATTTATTTGCCCACATAACTGTTTGCTCCAGGTTTGTTTGAGCGAGTGATTTTTCACGACTATTTGGGCAAAGTGCATCGATCTCATAAGCTAACTCTTTAGCTTTGTTTCTAATTGCAGCGTATCATGCCGTTTGGTCGGTCTTTGTAGTGTGATATGAATAGCTGTTCTCGAGCTGAGGATTGTCAACTCTCTTTTTAAAGCCACCGTTCGCTAAACATTCTGGGCAAAACTCAACCTCAGAAGTGTTGTTACAGCCTAGTGAAAAGCATTTATTCTTGTAATCCATCTTTGTTTCCTTCTCTCAAAGTTATTTACTAGATAAGCTCTAGCAGCTAGATACGATGTTTCTCATTTGAATCACCTTTACCTTTCTGCTATTACAGCAACAGCCCATGCAATGATTAACAGCCACAAAGTAGTCCATCCTGGATGGTTATAGATGATTTCTAACACTTCGCTCACGCTCACACCTTCTTTCGTCTTGGTCGCATAAATGCTTTAACGAACCAGTGAGAATCTGCTACAGCCCGTTTAGGCACATCTGCAAGAACTGGTTCAGGTACTGTAAACAATTCTTGGTTAAAGGCTACTGATGAAATTGAACGGCCTTGCCCAGCCGTAATAATTCCGTTAATCATGAGCGCTAGAACACCGCCAACACTGACTAATATTAATAGTCCAACGAATACTAGCATGTTATTCACCACCTTTTTGACAAAATAAAAAGCCACTTATTCAGTGACTACAGTTTTCATATGAACAGTTCGTACTTCGCCTAGATTAACAAAAAGGCATTCACTCGTATTTTTATTTGTTAATACCATAAATGTAGGCTCACCATTAAAGCTCCCTATCTGCACTCCAATATCCACTAAATCTTGTGCATGCTCTTCATCTTCAGGAATACTGAAATTATCCCAGTTATCATTTTTGTACAAAATAGAAATCTCTACTGTGCAATTTGCCATCATGTATCAACTCTCTCCGCTAAATTTCTTTTTCCACTCCTTATAACTTACATAAGGTATCGTCACACTAGGCGGCTTAACTTCTTTATAAGCTTTGCTAAATGCCTGTTTGTACGTTAACCCCATATCTTCCATATAGGCTTCAATACGGGCTGCTAATTTCTTCTGGTACGTGTCATCCATGTAGTCTTTACCTCGGCGGTATTCAGGAAGCTTACCGTTTACCATGTAGATCGTATGACATCGACATTGAATATCCATTGAAGCAACGCCCCATAACCTTGGCGCTTTTGATTTCCATGCACCATAGTGATAATAGCCGTCTTTATCAGCCTTTTGACCATCTAGCTTTCTATGCGACTTCCTAACTCTTGTATCGAGTGAGGACATCCACACTTTTGTTAGTCGAGCTGTTTTACTAGCTTGATCTTCTACAGCTAAATCTGCTTGCGACCGTACTCGGCCACCTTCTGTACGAGCAACAAGAATAGCTTTCTTTTTAGTCCAACCCATAGCCTGTTCTAATCGAAAAGCCATTTCAGTGTAGCTTTCACCAGCTTGTAGACTTTGTGCTATCTCAATGTTTAAACGTCTGATTATGTCGTTCCTATGCGTTTCAAATACCTTAGGCAATGTTAAAAACTCAATAGGATTGACTATAGCACTTTCAATCATTTCAACCGAAGGTATTTTAAAGCCCATTTCTTCACTTGTGGACTGCTCTAGAAGGTAGGCCATCATTAAGTATTTCTCAACGTAAAGGCGCTGTTCAGACTCCCGTATCAGTTTGATAACTGCTTTGTAATCAGCATTGAGCTGTTCAGCCATTAGCTTCATTTCCTGATTGAATCGATTGTATTTGTTAACATCAGTCCATGATGCTTCACCATTTCTGCCAAACTTACGATGCATCTGGAGCATTTGGTCGAGAAGGGCTTTCAAACGCTTGTTAAAGACTACTTCAATGTCTTTTTCAGCCTTTTTCTCCAACTCATCTAGAATTTTATTGATTTCTTGTTGGTTCATTGTTTATCAACTTCTTCTAGATCATCATCCAAGTCGTCTAGGTCTTTGCCGTACAGCTTAGCATCTTTCTCCATCTCTTCTAGCTCATAGTCCACATCATCAACAATAGACATCTTAGAAAGACGTGTACGCTCTGAAACTAAGCCTTTTAGAGCTTGTGAAGCTTGTGCCTCTGATAATAAATCGATAGGAATGTTTCGCTTGTACTCAAACCAAAGTTTTAAGTAATCGTCCTTTGAACAGATGCCTTTCTTAGCCCAAGCGCTGCATAACACTTTGAATTGATAACGTAGAGCAGTGGTAAACTTACGTTCCATCGTTTTGCATTTGTTCTCAAGCGCCATAAGCTTGAATTTCATAGCTACTCCACTTGCATTGCCTGCAAATGATTCATCGCTAAAGTTCACACTTTTAGCCAATCGCATGATGTTTTCTTCTAAGCGGTCAAGGTGATTCTCAATCATCTGGTCATTAACTTCTTTGGTTAGATATTTAATGTCGTCATTTTCGCCCATTAACTCGAAAATACCTGAACGAGCTACCTTTTGCGCGTCCTCTTCATCCATCCCCATTCCTTTAAGAACAAGGTAGGCTAAACGCCACTGTTCAATCTCGTTAGACGCATCGGATAATGTGCGGTCGTAAGCATCAATCAGGTTGTACACTTTGTCAGCGTCACCTTGTAGTTCCTCATTGTTAGGCACACCAAATAAAGGACAATAGTCAAACAAATGTTTACGCTCATCTTTTAATACAAATGGCGAATCCTTATCTGTACGATAATAGCGCTTTTCAGATGTTGCATCGTAAAACACCAGCTGCTCAATTTCTATTTTTTCACCTTCAGCATTCAGTTCTGCGCTTTTAAAATAACGGAGTCCATATTTGGGCTCACTTACATCTGCAGTTTCTGAAAGAAGGATTGTTTCCCACGGATCAATTACCATTGCACGTTCATTTCCGCCAGTATCAATGTAAAGCAGTCGTGCTGAATAGCCACAGATAGCTGTTTTCTTACCTGATTCACTGTCCAGGTCATCTACAGAATTACGCAAATTAAAAAGCTCAATCGCCTCTGTTAATCTGGAAAGGCTTTGAGCTTGTTTGTCTACCACATATGAAATTGGATTACCGAACATGTAACCAACTTTAGTGTCTACAATATCAGCATCCAGAGGGTTGTTTAAGGTATTGTTCACCTTATCATCAACACGTTGCACATGCGCATTACCTTGGGCATAGTCTGCTGGTTTACGTGTTAAGATTGGCACAGCTGATACCTCAGCCTTATAGCGATTGTAGTTAAGTAATCGTTTACTACGTTCTGTTTGAGTTTCTTTTACTAACTTGTCGAGTAATAGAGGCGTAATGCCCTTTTCATCGATGTATTGAATATATTCGTTCATGCTTACGCCTCCTTATTTTGAATTGGCACCTTTCACACTTGCCACCTCGTAGTCATCTAAGCCGTACCACATTGCTGAGAATGTGTGAGGATCAATATTAAATTCATCTTCAATGATTTCATCCGTTTTAGGGTCTTTCTTGAATGTTAGCTCCTTCAATTCACGAATCGTATTAATGCATGCATCTGAACAGATGATACGCTTAAAGCGTTTCATTTTCTTTGTATTCTCAACTCGTGTGAGCTTTTTACAAGAATACATACGGAAGCCGCGTTGTTTGAAGTAAGCAATTGTTTTCGGTTCAGCGTTATCAGCTTTAATAATTGATTTCTTTAGCCCTAACTCCTCAAGCTCATCTGCTGTTTTATCATCTGTCATGCCTCGCTTGTAATACTCCTCGTAGATATACAACCACTTCTTTTCGTGATCCACTACCATTCGTAATACAGCATTGTAAGAATCAACAAAACCGAAGTCCATTCCGTTTTTACGTATCGGCTTTCTAATCGATGCTATTTCAGCCATTACCTGGTCATGATGCTTTATTTCGAATTGTGGTAGTACTAGCTTTCCGTTCACACCAAATCTCCCCTTGCGTGCAATTCTGTGTAAATCTGGATCGTATGATTTCATTTCGTCTAGCTGGTCAATATAACTTTCAGGTAGAAAAAGATTATCGTCAGCAGTTGAATGATGATAGTAGATGTCTGTTGGTGTATCTGAACCTTGCTCTTTAGGTATCACAATGGTCTTTTGCTTATAAAGCTCCTCATCATCCAGAACATGATAGTCTTCAATTTCATTTTTGAAGAAATGCTTGTACACCCAATTCCCTTTTGACACTGGATTGGTTGAAAGGATCATGTACAAGGGCAAACTTGGGTGTCGTAAACGGCCTAGCAACTCTTTAAAACCTGTGTACTTGATTTCACTGCACTCTTCTAGCCATACAAGTGAAATGTTGTTTATCGATTTCAACTTCTCCGGCTTATCCATTCCTCGAAAGATAATCTTTGAGCCATTAGGAAATTTGATTTGCATTGGAGAACTACCGATTTTTACTTTGCTTGCTAGCTGTAGATCCTCAATAATTTCACTAAACAAAGAAAACGTACTATCACGGTGCGTGTCGTAAACTTCACGAACAACCAGGATAGTACGTTTCTCTTCTAAAGCTTTTAGCGTAATCTTTAAAGCTGCATGATATGACTTTGAAGAACCATAACCTCCAACTAAGAGCTGAAACTTTTGGTTCCAGTCAAAAAGAAAATCTTCAAAATGCGGGTTTACCTCTTTTACTGTAGTCAATCGTCTCAACTCCTTATACATTTCTTGAATGTAGTATTCGTTTTAGGTTTACATAATTTTGGTTTTCGGAAGTTAATAATTTCTCAAACGCTGTTGTATCAACGTTTCTATAACATCAATTTTTATTGATTATGCAAGTTTTTATACATTGTTGATTTACCGGGCTTTATTCGGCCTAGACTATTTTATTTCCCATGATTTCTTGCATAAATTTAGTCGCGTTTTTTGCCAACAATTTTAATTTCAATCGGGCCTGTCTGTTCGTCATTACCAAGCTTCTCAATCTCAACTTTTGTCTTATCGATGGACAGCTGCATCTGCTCTAACTTCAATCGGCGTTCATCGGCTTCATCAGCCAGCTTAATAAAATGATTTATAGAAGTACGCAATTCACTAATGGCTCTTGATTGCGCTGTAAGGAGTTGCGCTTGTCTCTCCCAAGCAAACTGGAACTCATATTCAGTTTCTTGAGATGGATTTTTACCTCCTTGTAACTTCTCACGTTTGAGCTCTTTAATCATTTCGTCTTTCGATTCAACGTGCATGATTTTCTGCGCTCGTAAGATTGCAGCATATTGAATTGTGATTTGATCCCACATTAAGTCAGCAGCAGACTTTGCATTCATTGCTTCGATGATCTCCTGCGTTTCGTCAGGAAGATACTTTGCGAACAGTCCATGATCTAGTTTAGGGTTGTTCCGACTGGAAAACTGATTCTGCGGATTCGGGTTACCTGAACGTTTTCGAGATGGATTAGATGTAGCATCTTTTTTAGATGGTTGCATCTTTTTATTTTTGGATGCATCTTTTTGAGTTGCAACCTTTTTCCACCCTTCTCGGCTTTTCCTGCTTTTCAACGTTCCCTCTTTTACACCATGTTTTTCTGCTAGCTCAATTAATGTGATCTTTGATGTTTCCCATTCGTTTCGAATATCGTTCCAATTTGTCATGTCATAAACAACTCACTTCCGTTCCTGATTAGGATTTTTTATGTACTCGTAATAACTAAAAAACCACCCACGCTTTATGCGTGAATGGCTTATTTGTAGGGCTTTCATCATTTTTATCGATATTTTACCCCTTCACTATATATGTTGGCTCGTATGGGTTTCGTACGGGTGTTATGCTTCAAGCTGGATATTTACTGCAATATTTTTGATTTTCTTTTCTGCATTGTCCAGATGTTCTTGAACTGTACTTTTAGCAATCCCTAACTCATCAGCTATCTCTTGCATGCTTCTCATGTGAGCTGTATGCAGTAAAAAACATGTTAGCTGTCGTTCGGTTAGGTGTTGAATTACTTGCATTACAGCTCGTTTACGATTATCACTGATGATTCTATCAGCAGTTGGCGTTATATCAAGACAAGGGAATATTTCTAAATCTAGTAAAGCTCTTCGGGAATAAGCTGACTTTGATTCTACGGCTCTGCTGTATGCATCTGGTTGTTCACCTGTTTTCATCCACCGTATCGCATAATCCATATCAGCTATGATTTGGTTGGCTATTTCAATCTTCAAAGGGTCATCCATCTTCGCCTTATCTCGTTCCATAGATTTCTTAGCCTTTTTGTATTGTAAAATTAAATCAATCAATACCCAACACCTCGCTCATGCGGGCTTTGACGGCATCCATCAGGGCTTCCTGCTGTTGCTCTTTACCTTGCAACACACTCATTACGCGCTCGTCTATGCTGTCTTTTAACACTAGGTGATGGATTACAACAGTTTCCTTTTGCCCTTGTCGGTGAAGTCTTGCATTAGCTTGCATATAAAGCTCTAACGACCAATTCAGGCCATACCATACAATCGTGTGACCGCCATCCTGCATGTTCAGTCCATGACCTGCTGATGCTGGGTGGGCAAGAAGTAATTCGATCTCCCCGTTGTTCCACTTCTCGATTGTGTTAGAGTCTTCTAACTCTCTGGCTTGCTTGAATTTCTTCTTGATACGTTCTACATCATGTTTGTAGTTATAAAAAACTAATACAGGCTTGCCTTGTGCGCCCTCAACAATCTCTTCTAAGGCATCCAACTTCACGCTATGAATGATTTGCACACCATCGTTATCGTTATATGCTGCCCCACTAGAAAGCTGTAAAAGCTTATTACTCAAAACAGCTGCTGTTGTTGCCACAATATCACCATCTGCAAATTGTAACAACGAATCCTTTTCCAGCTGATTGTACAGCTCTCTTTCTTTTGGTGCTAAATCTAATTCAACGATATTCATTACTGCTGCCGGTAAATCTTTCAGGTAATCTTTAGCTTTCATCGACAAACATACGTCATCAATCTTTTCGTAAATTTGCTGTTCTGCACCTTCTCGTAGTTCTGTGTGATAGATGCGGTACGGATCCTGAATAAAGTATTTACGCTTATACGCTGTGAATGATTTTTCTAATCGCTCACCAGTGTCAATCAAGTAAATCTGCGACCATAAATCAATCAAACTGTTTGGTGCTGGTGTTCCTGTTAGCCCCACTACTCGTTTCGTCCGAGTTCTTACTTTACGAAGTGCTTTAAATCGTTTAGAACTTGGATTTTTAAAACTTGATAATTCATCAATGACCATCATGTCAAACGGCCAAGTCTTGCCGTTCTCGTAGTAAGTTACAAGCCATTCAACATTTTCACGGTTAATCACGTAGATGTCAGCCTGTTTTTGAAGGGCTTTACGTCTTTGCTGTTCTGGGCCTAAAACCTTGCTTATTTTTAAATGTCTCAGGTGTTCCCATTTGGCAACCTCACGTGACCATGTATCTTCTGCAACACGTTTAGGTGCAATCACTAACACCTTTTCGACTTCAAAGTAATCATTTTTCAATTCATCAACAGCTGTTAGTGTCGACACGGTTTTACCTAGTCCCATGTCTAGTAATAAGGCGTAGGCTTCGTTTTCAATAATTCGCTCAATCGCAACCTTTTGGTATGCGTGGGGGGTGAAGTTTGTCATAGTTCAACCCTCAATTCTGCTATTAGTTTATCAACCTCTGTTTTCGTTGTCAAAACGTACGTTCGGCATTTTAGTCTTTTTAAAACGGCTTGCATTCGCACCTGAAGTGCTGACAGCCGTCCTTGCTTTCCGTTTTTCAATTCTGCGAATACTACATTCCCATTTGGTAAGATGATAATCCGATCCGGTACACCTTTATTTCCCGGGCTCACAAATTTAAGACAAAGCCCATTAAGCTTTTCAATTTCTTGTTTCAAATAGTTTTCAATTTGCGATTCTGTCATGTCTGATTTCAACCTCCGATGTGAAAGGTAAACAAGGCAACAATCTTACACACACGTATAGAGTATTATTGATTTAGGCGTATTAGGTATATGCATATTCCATATATTACCTATAATATATACCTAATTAATATAAATACACTCTATAGATATTATTTGTTTACTTTGTTTACTTATATAAAGAAATGCAATAACCACAAGGGTTCAAGACGGCAACAGACCCGTAAAATATTCGTTTACCATTGTTGCCTTTGTTTACCCACTTTATTACGCTAGTGCATTAACATTTGTTGCCGTTTTACTATTTTGTTGCCGTTAATTCTAAGGTTTGTTTACCCTACATTTTGTAAGAATTGTTATTATTCAACACGGATAAATGCTCTCTGTGTGCCGTATTCTCCACCAAATTTTAGTGTAGATTTGTGAGGTTTCCATCCTGGTAAAGTAGCTAAAATCGAATTTATTTCCCGACTTTCATGCATTGGAAACGAACCTCTATCCTTCCCTAAACACTCGCACCAAATTTCTAATGCACATACTTTTTCTCGTAATCTTGCATCAGGTTTTTGCTTTTCAAGTGCTTCATTATTTTCAAGAAGTTCCTCTTCTTCTTCTGTAAATTCATCAGAAAAATCGTTTTCTCGCATAGCTAATTTGCGGTCGTTAATCGACTTTTTGTACCAATCTGATGTAATAGGTTTTTCTAAGAAGCTAAGAATTTGTCCTGCATATGTCGACTCTACTGTATGGGCTAACTGCATATTAAGTGCCTCGGCCGCCATCGCCTCATCCAAGTATAAAGGTGAACCACTTCTATACAGATGCACTGCTTCGGCCCATAACTGATCAATTTCTAAGCTCCCTTTTTCAGAGTCAAGCTCTTTCCATTTACGCTTACTATTTGCTTGCACTTCCACTGGTAGAAACCGGCGGTTTCCTGTTCGGTCGCGAAGAAACTCGTGTTCATTTGTTGTACCAATAAAGATGCATTGGCGTGGAAATTCTTCAGGACGTTTACCATAAGCTACACGATAACGGTCAACCTGTTTCGATAAGAATTGTTTAATCGTTTCAACTTCGCTTTTCTTTGTTGCAGCAAGCTCGCCCATTTCCATAATCCACACACCATGCAAGCTTTCATAGGCTTCTTTACCATGAATGGATGTTAAGCTGTCACTAAACCATTTACGACCTAACATGTTAAACAGCATGGATTTACCAAGCCCCTGTGGTCCGACAAGCGTTAACATAAAATCGTATTTGCAACCAGGTTCGTAGATACGTGCAACCGCGGCAACCAATGTCATGCGTGTCACTGTACGAACATACTCCGTATCACTAGCCCCTAAGAAATCAATCAACAACGTATCAACGCGGTTAACACCGTCCCACTCTAGGCTATTTAAGTAATCACGTACTGGATGGAACATATTTGCACGTTGCACACCACCTAATGCATCTGTGATTTTAGATGCACCTGTAATCGACCAAACCATGTCTAAATAGTTGCGTAAGTCCTCATCATCACCGTTGGACCAACCCACGCCCTTTTCCTTCTTGCGCCAAGGTAAGTCTCTTAGTACTTCAGGTTGTCTACTAAACTCGTTGAAGGCGAAGCAACCTTTAAGATGCGGATCATTTTCTAAAATTAACTTTAGATTCTTTGCCGTAACTTCAAGCTCTCCAGCTTTATTTATATCGAATTTAGCCTTCCACAGCCCATCATCCTGCGGCTTTTCTTCGCTATCTGATTCTGTATCATCTTCAATATCGAAGTCCTCAGCCGCGGATTTAATTCGCTCATCTGCAAGCATCATTTTTACTTTATCGAGAGAACGTACTTTATCATTCATGGCCTTTGCAGAAGGTAATCGGTTAACTGGTGTGCCTTCTTTTGCATCCTCATCTAAATCATTAAATAGGTGCAACCGGACTAAATCATAAGCGTTTACCAGCTGTTCGCTTACAGGGTCAGTTCCGTGATGGCTGTATGCGAATACGTCATCATAGAGTACTAGACCGCCTGTTGTGGAACCGCCATTAAATGTATAGCGACCATCACCGGCATCTGAGTAAACATCTGATAAAAAGGTTTCAATTGCTTCAGTGATTGTATATGTGCGACAGAAGGCGCCAACCATTCCAGGTTTCGATAATGGGTCGCCTTGCTTGTCAGCCATTTTCTTTCGGCTCTCGCGTTGCCGACTTGATTCAGGCCATTCAGCTGGATCACGCCAATCGTTATACATCTTTAATATCTCAGCTGGGTCTAACCACTTTGCATCCTGATAATCGAATACATACTCAGCGTCATTCGCTGTAGACGGCCAGTACATTAAACGATGCGGTTGATAGGTTGTATCATCGAAATAATCGATGCCAAATATATCAGCAAGCTTCTTTGCAACAGCTACATACTCCTCTGCTGACACAGGTCGAGACAATGGAATAATTAAGCGAATACGTGGCTTACTAGGTGTATGCTTATGCGTGCTGTAAATAGCACAGGCATTGTCAAAGAACGCTGTTACTCCGTCCCAAAAATCGCCTTGGATGAAGTCAGCATCTAACGTAATCAGTTGTCGCCATGCTACGCTATCTGCCTTTCTTCGACCACCTTTCAAGCTACCGCCTACAAAGCCCCCTACGTCTTTAATGGATCCTTGCTCGTCCTTTGAGAGCTTCATATACTCTCCGAGTGATTCTTTTGTTCTTACAGTTGTAGACAGCTTTTTCAGGAAGTCACTGTACGACATATCTGTGTTCTTCCATGCTGTTGATCTACGGGATGTTGCTGTTGCAATCGTCAGCATGCCATCATGCTGTATTGCAATCTTTTTTGGTTTATCTGCTGACTGCTGCATGTGTTTCAATCCTTTCTATTAATTCGTAAGATTACTTAATGTTACATATTTTGATACAATATACTAAAACAACATAAGAGGTGTACGTTTATGTCTAATCAATATACTTTTGAAGATTTATTTTTAAAAGTTCCTTTATATGAAACATTCTCCATTGAAGCAAACGGGGAATTAGTAAAGAGTTTTCTTCGTACTGAAAGTAGCTTTTGTTTCGACAGTTACTGTGTAAGTTGTAATAAAGAGTCTACTTTCAGAATCTACTCAAATGAATTTTTAAGTAAAATTAAATATGAAACAATTGGAAATAATCTAGGTTTGTTAAATAGATTTGAACCTAATGGGATACATTTTAATTGTCAAAGAAATCCACAACATGTCTATTCCTATTATTTCAGAATTCAAGATAGCAAAGTTACTAAAGTAGGACAATACCCATCTGTTGCAGATATAGAAATACCCGGAATACAAAAGTATGAAAAATTTTTAAAAAAGGACTACAGAGATTTTTCTAAAGCAATAGGCCTCTATTCACACGGAGTTGGCGCAGGATCTTTTGTTTACCTAAGACGTATATTTGAAAACCTTATAGAAGAAATTCATCAAGTGCACTTACAATCCGATCATTGGGACGATGATTTATATCAACGCTCAAGAATGGATGATAAAATAAAACTTCTTCAAGATAAACTCCCTGAAGTTCTAGTAGAAAATAGAGCTGTCTATGGAATAATGAGCAAAGGGATTCATGAATTAAATGAAGATGAATGCTTGGCTCTTTTCCCAGACGTTAAACTTGGAATCGAATTGATTCTTGATGAAAAACTTTATGAACAAGAAAAACAATCCAAACGAAAATCATTCAGTAAGTTCGTAGCTACCGCAACTGCTAATTTAAAATAATAAACACATTGCGGAATAGGTAAATTTGAACTAGAATAGAAATGTCACACAGTTGTTCATTTATATCATCCTCCATTCGTATTTGTTTTACCTTATATAATTTCAAATATATGGAGGTATAAAATGAGTATCTTTAATTCAGTTAAATCATTAATGCTTAACAGATTGGCACCCTATAAAGGTTCACGTAGTGTAAAGGATTTTGAGGATTTAATAGTCCATCAAATGAGGTATCATGCCAAAGTTTACAAAGGTCATAAACATAATACAATTTATGAATTTAACGCAACCGATATAGATATGATTTACAATCGAATTTTATCTGATCTTATGTTCAGATAAGAAGTAAAACTGTGTGACAAGAGTTACTAACTTTAGTTTAGTAACTCTTTTTATTACCCATTCGACTCACCTACCTTCCAATCTTGCAAACTTGTACGGCTATACATTTGTGCATATTTCAAAGCAGTACGAGCTGACAGGGCTTCAGTTTTCCAGTGTGTAACCTGTTTAGTCATGTGGTCTTTTACCACTTCCAAAGCGTCAATGTACTCTTGCTCGTACACCATATCTCCGTTTTCTCTTCGTTCAATTACATCTTCAGCTTGTTTTAAATCCATTTGCTTCACTCCATTTCAAAGAATTCTGCTGTCCAGGGCTCTACTTCGACTACTACTTTTTTCAACTTTTCTGCCAACACAGTGATTTCATGCTGAGCACCTTTACCCGGTTTACGTTTACGGTAGAAATCTAGTAAAGCTCGTAGGTTTACAGTTAATACAAGATTTGTAGCTGCAGCATTTGGTAATAAAGCTCTACAATCTTCTTGAGGTACTCCTAATCTTAAGAAGTTATCATATTCACACTGAACATCTTCCATACATTCAGTAAAATACTGGTGTAGCTTCTCGTCCTTTTTAAAGTTTTCAGGCACTACATAATCAAATCCGCCAGATCGTGACTCACTACCAAATTGCACATATCGTTGAGATTGAACAGAATAACTGAAGCCAACTCGATGCCTTGTTAGCTGCGCGAGTAATGAACGAGATACGCCTTCTACTGCAAAAGTGAAACTGATATGTTCAAGTGTTGACGTATGCCCTGACTTTACAATTTGATTGAACAGGCGCTTTCCTTCTTTTCCTTTATCACCGAAGTACTTCACGAACTCAGTATCAAGCACCTCAAGAGCTGTTTTGTAAGAGTAGCATTGTCTAATAGCAGCTAAAGCTACAATCTGGCCGTATGTTATCGTTCCGAAACCTACGACACTATCCAACTTTTCAGCATTCTCTATTAAACGATCTTCTATAGATTTACTGATTTGCGTATGAGCTAGTAGCTCAACATTCATCTCTACCTGTCCCATCAAAGCTCACCTCGTTCTAATTTCTTTTTAAGAGAAGATAGGTACACCATGTTGTCTGCGCATTCCTCTAGCGCATGTTGACACCATTCAACTGCTGACAAGTTGTCTACTTTCACTGTGTCTCCATATTTTCGGATACCTTTCTCTGTCTGTTTCACAAATAATTGTTGAATATCAGCCAGTACGCCATTACCTTGTTGTGCTTCATAAGCTTCGACCTTTGCTTCTAGCTCTGCGATTTTGTGTTCCTGTTGTTGAAACAGTCGGATATACTTTACAGTAATCTCTGTTCGGGTTTTATCTACTTCAACATTCAATGTTCTTTTGCCTAGCTTTTCAGCTAGCCAAGTCTTTATATGCTTGAACAATTCATTCACTCTCCAATACCATTTTTAAAATCAGTTGATAATCAGCGTCACTCAAAATTGATTTAGCTGCATCATGAAACTTAAAGTGAAATGCATCTTCACGTTTCTCGCGTTCTTTCTTACGTTCAAAGCTCATAAGCCTTTGCAATTCAGTGACACGCACATTTTTATACTTAAGTTCATTTCGAACCTTTGCACGATCCGTTTGCAAAGCTTTGTACTCTTTGAATATTTCAGCTTTGAAAAGAGCATCGCTTTTAGATAGGAGCTGACGGTATTCTAAAAGTTGTTCATCCATCCGTACAAGCTTTCCACGAAGCTCTTTTACTTCTAATATCAGGTTGTCATATTCTTTTTGGTGCATGTTTTCAACCCCTATTATAAACCAACGGTTTATATTTTTCTCATAATAAAACTAGTAATTATTGTTTTGTCTATCAATGTTCTCCTGATGCTTTTTAGCGTAAGCTGCTTCGACTTCTAACCACGTAAAGCCTAACATTTCAACTAAACCAGCAAACAGGTTAAATGCTATTGCATAAGTAACTGAGCTTTCTTCATTGGTTACAATCGTTTGCATAAGTGCTTTATACTGACCAGTAATTGATTTGTTCTTCATCGCTTTAATAGTTGCAACGTACCAACCAAGTGCGATGCCTCGCGCTAAGATTAAATGAAGGACATCCACTGTTTCTTCTAATAGTTTTTCACGATTGACCTGCTTGTTCTGTTTCCAATACTTGAAGCCTTGCCACTCGTTAGCTGATTCTGCTAATTCCACTAAAATTGAGAGCTGTTGTTCCTCTAAATAATCCTGGACATTTAACCCATGCTTTTCAGCAATAAAGTTTTCAAGCTCTGCCTGTTTTGCATATAACACTTGCAGACGATTACCCCATAGCTGTTCATTTAATGAGGCATTCTCCGATTTTAGGGACTCAATAAAAGCCATTGCTTCTTTAAATTGCGATTTAAGATCGCTTAATTCTTTTTCAAGGATACCAACACGGCTTGTATCAAGGTCAGGAGTCTTAATGCTTTTTTCCCTTAATGTTGGCGTATCTTCTACCTGAACTTTTGCTTGAGCTTTTCTGTCATACGTACCGATAAGCCCGTTATCCTGCTTAAATTTATAAAACTTATTGTTATCCAACCCTACTTTTTCACGAATAGCTTTATCAGTTAATCCCTGGGCTTTAAAATCATGATACATTTCCACTGTAATTGCTTGTGTCATTTTCACACCTTCACTTTCAATTTTTTTCACTATTACTGGTTTTTGCGTGATAATAGATTTAATAACTGGTTTTACAGTTTGTTGGTTAGCGCGTAGTGCTCTTATGGCTAGAATGTTAGCATCTAGTTGTTTTCCGATTTCAAGAAAAGGTATATTGCTTTGGCATTTAGAATCTATGAGCCTATCAAACTCTGCCAGTGCTGACAAACGTTGCTTCATTAAATCTTCATGGTTCATGGGTTCAATCCTTTCTACCGTGTTCTTTTTACGGCTGGTACAGTGATAGCATCTTCAACGGACCACCCACGTTTTACCCTATTGATTATGGTAACGTAACTAAGGCCATTACTTAGTGCAGTGTAGATTTGTTCATTAGTAAATCTCCTATTTTGTAAAGGCTTTGTTGCTGCCTTCTGTGGACTCATCCCTGTTTTCATACGAGCACTAAATAGACTTCTACTAATGCTATGAGCTTGTGCGATTTGCTTCCACTCGTCCCAAGCAAGCCCTGCAACTGATTTCTCTCTTGGTTTCACTGGTTCTATGATTGAATCATCGATTTCTTTAATCCGGTTAGCTTTCCGATACTGCCTAGTTACAGTAATGTACTTCTTCCCAATATTCGTTATTTTGCTGAAAATTGGGCAACCTTCACAAACAGTAACATCTTGGCCTTTTTTCGGACACATGTCACAATGTTTCTCAGTTAATTTACGTTCTTGTAAGCCTAACTTTTTACGTTTGGCTTTTGCTTCGTTCCGATCCATTTAACTCCCTTCTTTCTAGCTGTAGATTTCCATTTCCTCAAGCTCATTGTGTATAGCTTTAAGACGGTTTTTACTGCGAATGATTTCAGCGCTGTCACTGTCTTTCATAGCTTGCGACAAACTAGCAAGTTCGTAATCTTGTTCTAGTGATAACAAGTGGCGGTACTGTTTTTCAATATCAACTTTACGGATTATTTTTATAAACTGTTTCATCGGCTCATCCCCTTTACGATTGGTGAAGTTCTTCTATGTCACAAGACTTCTGTTAAGATACGGAATGACTTTGTTTAGTAAAATTTTATTTGCTCGTTTGTATGTCGATGTCAGGTATGATTGTTTCAGGTCTGAACAATACTTTGTAACGGAATGGATCTTCCGTCTTCGCGTCAGTTTGCTCAACGAAGTAGCTAACGTTGTCACTAAGCCCAAGGTAGTGTCGCTTGTACTGATCGATCCCCACTTTACAAGTTACTCGTAGTTTATCAGCGTCGCTAGCATCCAACGAACATAATCCTTCGATTGTAAATAGGTATTTGTCTGTTATTCCGTTGAAGAATATAATTCTTCGTTGTACCTCGAATGAGTCTGCTGATTTTGATAGATTATGGTTCACCGTATCTGCCTCAGATTCACAGCCAACCATAATAATCGCCATTAGACCAATAAGGATAGCTACTAATTTCTTTTTCATTTTTATTCCCCTTTCATATTTCACACTTTTGTTCTAATAAGATCTGCAAGGCATAACGACTACACGTACCCGTTCATCAATTGAGGTGAAGTAGCAAGGTCGCATACTGCTTGAAAACTGCATCTTACATGTTTGTATACCTAAATCCTTAAGCAACTTAAAAGCTTTTGTTAGTAAAGAGACGTCAAAGCGAATGTCTACATCACTCTGATTTGGTTTCTTGTCCATCAGGTGGTAGGTACTAATAAACTCGATTCCTTGATAAAATATTTTGTATTGATCACCTTCTGTTTCAAATCGAAAAGCTCCTAAAGGTGAAGTACCTTCAACCTTTTTCACTGCCTCCAACCCTTGTGTTAAGAGCAGCATTTCCTTCACATCTAATTCGAGTGTTTCTGTTATTTCATAACCAAAGAACTTAGAATAATTAAGCACTGGCACTTTTGAAGGCTTACCGTCTAAAGTAATCGTGCGATTTGGATTGTCAGGACATACGTTCTTTGCTAGTACACCAATGATTGAATCAGTCATAAACAAGTGACCGTTTTCATCAATGTGCACGACATGAGCTGTTTCTTTTAAATGTTCTAAATTCGTGAAGTGCTTTGCATGTTTCATGAGTGTATCGAACATTCTTTGACCTCTCCTTTCTCGAATAATGGGAGCTCAACGGTATCAGATATGACAGCCATAAGATAAACTTTGAAACTACCTTTTGAGCCTGTCCGCGTATTGATATAAGCGATTTGTAGCCCATCTTGGTACTGCGTGTATTCAATTGACCAATACTTACCTGTTAACTTCTTAAGCATTTCATCAACAATTTTGGAGTTAACAACTGCACCAGTTTTCAAGCGTACAGGCTTCATTTTGTTAAGGCTTTTGTATTCAGTAATCTTAGATTTACGAACGCTAATTTTGGATTTATGACTCTCAATACGAGATTTGATAGATGAAATATACTCATCAGCTTGGTCATGTAATTTATTATTGCGGTTATCTTTCTTACCAATCTCTCGCTTGTCGTGCTGGGCTGTTTTAAGTTCTTGTTGAAGTTTTTCATTGGCTTTTTTAATCTCTGTAATTTCACCATCATAACTTCTCACTTCTTGTGCAATCCACTCGTTAAACTTCATCTGCCTCGCCTACTTTCGCTAACAATTCTTTTAATTGACCAGATAAAGCAAGGAAAGTGTAACGATCGCCAGCATCGATAGCTTTATCAATCGCAAATTCAAGGTTTGCAATCTCGGCACCAAGAACTGCCCCATTCAATTCATCCTTAGTTGCATCAAAACTGATTTGGTTATAGGCATTCACCAAGTCTTCAACTTTGTAATTTTCTGTTATATTTGAACATCTGCAATTTACACCACCAAGCCCGTAGTCAAATGACATAATTCGTTTCCTCCTAATCCTTTTTATAAAATGGTGTTTCAAAGCCATCAGCTTCTAAAGGCAGCCCCTCTGCCCAGCTGATAGGTCTGCCCATGATCTCTTCAATGATTGCAATGGTATCAACGTCAGATTCCATCACAGCTTCATCATGAATATGCATAACGATTGGATAACCTTCTTTATCAAGGCGTAACATGGACATTGCTAAGCAGTCACGAGCAATCGCTTGTACTGCATTCTCGGTTAATTTCCCGCCATAAGTAGAAGTTTCACACCATGCTTTTGTTGTGCCATCAACACCCCAAAAGACGATTTCTTGTTTACCTTCAAATGTCTTGTGATCTTGTAATCTCGCTTTGTAATAGCAGAGTCTACGGCCACTTGGTAAGTGCATCATGAGTGAGCCATGAAGCATAAAGAATTTCATACCCTTATTAAATGAAATGACCTCTCCAGGATTCTCGATAGCTCTCATTGCAGCAGCTTCAATGTCCCACCACAGTTTTTTGATTTTCGGATTGGCTTTACGCCAAGCATCAACCAACGGTTTAAGTTCTGTTTGTTCGATACCCATTTCAAGTGCACCCATTGAGATAAGTGCATTTTCCCCACCTTGATAGCCGAGTGCTAGTTCAGCCACCTTACCTTTTTGGCGCAACGGTGAGCCTTTATCAATCGTTTCAATTGGTACTTTAAACATCTGTGCTGCTGATGCCTCGTAAATCTTTCCATGCGTATTAAACACTTCTAAACGCCATCTCTCTCCTGCAAGCCAAGCAATTACTCGTGCTTCAATTGCACTAAAGTCGCTCACTGCAAATGTCTTTTTCACAACAGGTACGAAGGCTGTCCGTATGAGTTGTGACAGAACAAATGGTACTTGGTCGTAAAGCATTTCAAGTGTTTCAATATCTGCATTAGCAACGATTTCCCTTGCAATCTCAATATCCGAAATTTTGTTTTGTGGAAGGTTCTGCACCTGTACCAAACGTCCGGCCCATCTACCAGTACGAGAAGCACCGTAAAACTGTAGTAATCCTCTTACTCGACCATCTGCACAAACAGCTGCTTTCATAGTGACAAACTTGGCTGTACTTGTTTTGGATAGCTCTTGTCTGATTTCAAGCATTGTCCTAATGTCACCATCAGTCTTTTGAATGTAAGTTTTCACAGTGTCTTTCGTAAGGTTTGGAAGTTCTAAGCCTTGTTCTTTGAACCATTCCATAAGCTGTTTAGGGCTGTTTGGATTTTCTAACCATGTGATTTTCTTGCCCCATCCCATCAACTTAGCTTTGTAGGTTTCATCTATTGCTAGTGCACCATCAACCACTGACATATCCAGCAATACGCCTCTGTCGTTAATTTCTTGGTCTAGGTGATATAGCGCCATTTCAAACTTATCTGACTTACTGCCAAGGTTAAGGTAAGGATCTACTGCATAACCTACAGCCTTTTCTGTTTCAACGTCTTGTCGGCAATACTCAACAAATGCATTCCACTTTTCCAAGTCATCTTCAGGCATATTGCGAGTTCGCTTGTCATTCTTGGTCGGCTTACGTGGTTTACTGAAAAAGTTAATCAGATGAGTACCAGCACTGTCTTTTTGTTCATCAAGTTCTAATGCAAGAGCTGCACCTTTTAAGGTTGCTGGTAGTCCGGCTTTCATGGCATCCACCATTGTACAGCGCCATTGCTTTGGGCTTAGAAACCCTTGCTTCGAAAAAGCACTCTCATATTCTTCAACAAAGTAATAGCTGTTTCTAATTAGGTATTGAGTAAGTGCAACACGCTCAAACTGCGCATTAAATGCTTTCTTTAACACTTTTGGACTTACCAAAGCTTCAATGATTTCAGGTGGAATACTTTCTCCTCTTGCAAGCTCAATTGTTACTGTTGGATGCCCATCTACTGAATAAGCAAAGATGAGTATGTCAAAATCAGGTGCTTCACAGTACTTGTAGACACCAACTTTTTTAAGGTCATAGCTTGAATAGGTTTCTATGTCGATATTAAGAGTGTTCATTCTGAACCACCTAGCAATTCAGGATTTTCGTAAATGTTGCCGATTATTTCTAAAGTGCTAGGAATGCACTCTCTTAAATCGTAAACCCAATCTTCTTGATAAGCAGTTAAAACAAATCCTGCTTCCAGCCAAGCTACCGTCATTTTTGCTCTCGACTGAGTTGGATCTTCACCAAAACAGATGATGTCACCCTCAAAAATTTCTTTGTCGTTTTTGTCCATAAACCCTGTGTATTCCAATAACTCATAACGCGGAGCATTAGCATACATCATTTTATGGCCGCCATGAACATTCCACACGTCTTTCTCGTCATGTGTGTACCCTTTTATTGTGATCGGTTCTCCATCAAACCTATTGAATACTAACTCATGTACAGGAAACATCTCTTTTAGTTTCTTGTCCCACGCTCTATATTTGGTCTCTCGCATAATAACCCTCCTCTACAGCTTTCCAGAAGTGCTCAACTTCGGCCCACAGCTTATATTCATATTTACATTTAATTTTTGCCGTATTTGTGAGTGTACGTTTATGGAATTTACGCTCATACATCTGATTAATCGGTCTTGCTGAAATGTACAGCTTGTTAACATTAGTAATCACGTATTCAGTGATAAAAGGCTTTGATTGCTCTAAACGGTTTCGTACTGACACCCATACACGTTGACCAACTTCAAACTTTTGCTCTGTCATTAGCTTTTGCCTCCTTTGCTTCAACTGCAGCCAAGTACGCTTTGACGTATTCTGCTTCAGTGATTTCTTCTAAGAAATCACCTTTAGAGGAAACTAAGCTGGAGTTAGTTTTAATGTACAAAGTGTCTAAACCATTTAAACGTTCCAGTGTCTCATTATGTGACCAACGCATTACCCCATAAGAGAAGTTAATATCGCTTTCAGTTACCAATCCTTCCAATCCTGCTTTACCTATTAACTCCTTATGGAAAGCAATAATTTGAGCCCCTAACTTATTACTTTTCTTAGGACTGCCGTCTTTCTTAAATGCTTTTAACTGATCGTCATTAAGTACTTCAATTTCATGAAAATAATAAGCTGGTGTAATACTCCATGACGGACTGTATGGTAGTTGGAAATGTTCTTGTACTTTTGTTGCAATTTCTCTAAGCACATCTTTTGCTTTTCTTGCTTTTAAAATAGCTTGGTAATACGCGCTTTCAGGTTTTACACGGTAATACTTCATTTAATCAGCTCCTAATTAGATTTAAAGGTATTTCCTTCCCTTCGTTACACCTAAAAACTTGTATTTCTTCCTATTAAATAGGTGTTTTAGGTATAAAGAAAAGAAGGCCCCAAAATAGACCTTCCTTATGCAGTTTTAATTAGTCGAGTAAATCTCCATCTTCACTGAAATCGTTGTCCACTTCATCAGCGAAGTCAGATTCAGCAGAAGCACCGCCAGCTAAGCGTTCACCATCACGTGTTTTGAATAAGTTTTGAAGTCCTGCAGCAATACCGCGATTTCCGTTAGCATTGAATGGGTAGAAGTTAACGGACACTTTACCGAAGCAACCACTGTAGAATTCGTCCTCGTCAGTGATTTCAACCAATGCACCAGTTCCTCTTTTCACAATGCCAGGTTTATTTTTTGAGGTAGCATTGAAGAAGTAGTGTCCTGCATACGTTTCATCATCTGGACGTTCCTCGTCACCATCACGTAAAGGTGTTTTAAGTGACGGTGGAATTTTACCGTTCCATTTTGCTTTACCTTCTTGCTTAGCTGCTTCAACTGCTTCATTAATTTTCTTGATTGTATCCGTATCCGATTTTGGGATAAGAACTGCAACAGAATACTTTGGTTCGTTACCTTCAATTGCTTTTGGCTCCCACACATTTGCATAACTCATACGAGCCTCATTAGTAATTACTTTAGTTCCTTCACGTTTAGCCATTTTAAATTCCTCCAATGTTGGTTTTATTGTTTTTGTTCTATATGAGCCAACTGCCCAACGCCCACTTGTGAACTGCTCGATATGCCAATCTGCAATTTCACCCATCAGTCTGACCCCCTATTGTTTTTCACGTAAATCTAATTTGAAATTACTGTTTAGGTAAGGCTCCAGCTTTGTTGCTTGTGCAGTATCAATGTCAATCTCAATTACTGAAACAAGTTGCTCATCTCCATTGTTTGTGATGCTACTTAGCAGCAGTAACGCTTTGTGCTTGTCTGTTGCTAAACTTGTTTGTTCAGGCTCAGTAAATTCACTAACATCTTTTGTTGTGATTAAATAACGTTTCATGTTTCCACCACCTCTCAAGTAGTCATTAATAATGCCTTTTCGGTTAATCGAATGGTACGAGTTTTAGATTTATCTAACTCGATATAACCTTTTTCAACTAACCCGTTAATATGTGATTGTACGGTTGATGTTGAAGCGAGGTGGACACCAATAGCAATTTCTCGAACTGTAGGCGCGTAAGTATGCTGTTGTTTAAAATCGTGAATAAATTGAATGATTTGTTTCTTACGATCGCCTAAGCCTTTTACTGTTGTGTTCATACTGTCACCTCACTTTTTAATCAACCAACGGTTTCGTTTTTAATCAAGTAAATCTTCAGCAAAATCGCTAGCAGCAGATTCGGCTGACTGGATTGCAGGACGTTTATCATCTTCCGTAACAAGAACTGGTTTACCAGGTGGTTTGACGATAATCCCATCTAATATTTCGGCAAATGCTTTTTTACCGACTTTCTTTTCAAGATTTGTAATGCTTTCTAGTTTACGTGGTGCATACAAGTCCTCTTCTGTTACGCCACCCTTTTCGAGTAGACGCTTCACAGCTTCAGGTTCATTTGTGATAACTCGGTTACTTCGACCTTCTACAAGTTTAAAGCCTTCATATGTTGTGCCACTTAGCGCTTGATCTAGCGCATAAGCTTTAATGTCCTTGCACCACTTTTCGATGTCATCAACAACGAATAACACTTCAGCGATTTCTTCAGGTGTGAGTGTTGCTGGTTCAGGTGTGTTTATATCAATAGTACCGTCATCTGCAAATTCTGCCTTTGCAGTTTCTAGTGCTTCATCAGCTCTTGCTCTACAAGTAGATTTGATCTTACAGAACCTACAATGCTCACCTGAAACGTAATCACCATCACCAGCATCAGCCATTTCAGCTTTCGGCTTAACTTCTTCATTGGCCCATTTATATAAGTCCTCTGCCGACATCTCAAAAGTAGAGATACTGTCTAACCTTGGCTGTACAATTGTCATGTGCACTTCTTGAATGTCGTACAGTACATCATGAGCCGTAATAGCGCCTAATGCATACAACTTCATTTGTGGATTTTCAAAAGCATCTACCGCCACGCCTTTCCCATACTTGAGGTCAATGATTTCAAGTACTCCGTCTCTCACTATGAGGACATCACCTGTACCAAAGCCATTTGGCACCCACTGACTGAAATCTAATCGCTGTTCAATAAGTACGAGTGCATCAGGTGTTTCGAGTCGTGCAGCGTTCACACGTTCCATGACGAAGTCCGTATAAACCTCAACCATCTCTTCCATTTCAGGGCCATAATACTGCTTTTCCTTTTTGAACTTGTTAATGCGTCTAGTTGCAGTAGCTTTGGTGGTAACCCCTAGTTCACGGTCTAAAATAATTTCACTGTACTCATGAGCTTGTGTACCTTCTTCAGCAAATGGGCTTTCAGGCTCTTTAATGCCTTGGGCTTCAAGTTCTTGCATGAAGATTCCTTCTGCACGAGCTGAAGGTGTACACGCTAACCATCGTTTTGAACCGCTAGCGCTAAGTAGCGCATGCGCTCTTTCGCTATGGCCCGTCATTAAGCTTCACCTACTGCTTCTTTAATGGCAGCTAATAGATCTGGATATTTTTCGTTTGGCACATCAGATAGCTTTGGTGCATCAAACGATGTAAGAATTGCTTTGAAATCTGCTTGACGGCCATTCGATGTAAGTTTAGTAGCTTCAGCACGAACCATTTCAATCGTGATTCCGTGGTCTTCTGTTTCAGATGTTTGCTCAGCATCTTCTTGAACTTCATCAACTCCAGATTTACTTTCAGCCTCCTGTTTTGCTTTTTCAATACGAGCTTGTTTTTCAGCTTGAATACGGTCGTACTCAGCTTTTGTAATTTCATCAAGGCCTTGTTCAAAGTGAGATGCTAGCTCTTCACCTTTATTCACAACAATTACCGCACCTGATTCAGCGTGGAAAAGGTATGTGCGCTTTGTTGCTTTTGTTGAATCTTCCTTTTCAGTTGATGCGATATTTGAAGTAAGATTAACCGCATCTGTAATAGATAAGTTTTCTGTTGGTGTGCTAAGCACCGATAGGACTGCACTGAATAAACTAATTAATTGTGGATCTGCTTTAATAACATGAGTAACTTCGATTTTCATTTTTGTTTTCTCTCCCTTTGTGCTACAATAGCACTGATAATCATTGGTGTGATTTGTCATCGCCGTTAACTGTTCCAGCAGTTAGCGGTTTTTTACGTTCATGGACTGTTGCCCCTAATACTTCAATGAAATAATCTTCCATCGAATCAATGTGAACAGCTTTATCGTTAACCACGAAATAAGCATCGCCTTCTTTAATCTCTTTCCCAAACATGTCTTTTGGTGCTGTTGGACTCATCTAATCACCTACTTTCCGAAGATTAATTCAATATCAGATTTTTTAGCTTTGCGTGCTTTGAGTTTCAAATCTGATTCACTATAAGTAGCTGAGCGAATCATATCGCTTGTGAGTCGTTTTTCCTCAACCAGTTCAGCAATGCCTTGAGTGTTCAAATCCTTCTGAGGCACTTCAAGTTCTTCAGCTAGCTCCTTTTTATTCAGAGTTGATTTTGTGACGTTCCCTACAGTCAGAACATAAGGCGTGTTATTCTTGTAAGCTAGTACTTTGCCATTCTTCTGAATGTGGTCAAATAGCTTACCTTCCAGCTTGTCCTGTTGATCTTTCAGATTTGCTCTTTGGCGTTTGATGTCTTCAATCTGTTGATACAAACCGTTTGCTTCAGACTGTTGAATGTGAGTGTTGATTTGTAAATCACTCATTAGCTTGTCCTCCTATTCAGTTTTAAGGTGCAGGTATTTCTTTCAGCTGTCCTGTATAGCGATGCACAAGCTTCCACTTCTCTGTTGCGCACTTCGAGATGAGCCAGTTATCACTATTTAGGTTCAATGACTGTAAATGCAAGCGCTGAGCAACTGTGAGACGTTTACCGTTTTTCACATTTGATGCCCTTTTAATAGTTTGATAGCATCTTCAACTACTCGCTTTTGTTCCTCAGTTGAAAGTTCAGTTAGAAGTTTTTCTAACTCAAGCTGAGTACGAATTTTACCTTCACTTACAGGTTCGTATTTGCGAAGAACGATGTTGTCCCCCTCTGTGAAGATTTCTAGAGAATCCTTCTCTTCGATGCCAAAATTACGACGTAGTTCTTTAGGAATTACTATTCTTCCTAACTCGTCTACTTTTCTAGTTATGCCTGTTGATAGCATTTTATTTCCTCCTCTGCGTTTTCATGGGGCAAGGTATTTCTAGTCCATTTCCTTGCAGGCTGTTGATAGCCTTGCGGTTTCTGTTACCGCTTTGGTACCCCTAATACTTTAATTGTAAGAAAACCAAAGCGAGAACAGAGTCTCGCACTTTAGCAAAAATGTTTAATACTTCTTAGAAACATTACGGTATGCTCGGTGTTTTGAACGTGTTTGTCTAAGCATCATGGCAACTGCATCGTTTTCTTTTCGGTTATTAATGAGATTACGCATCTCAATAGATACTAAACAGACCTCTTTTGCAGTAAGCATTTTTGACATAAATAATGCATATTTTGACATAGCAACACCTTACCTTCTACCAATTTTAGTATTTTTTGTATTTTTATAAATAAAAATTATGAAATCACTTGAATAAAGAGCCTAAAATCTGTTAGAATGTAAACAATTAGTTTACGTTTTATAGACAACAATTTCGCGAATTTTGACTATAAACTTTTACATTTACTTGATGCGCCAACATCAAGTAAATCATTTGTTTCTTTCCAAAGTTTTTCAACATCTTTTTTACCATCCCCCCACGATTGAATGATCTCAATTGCTGCGGACGGATTACACTTTGATAATTGACTAATTCTTTTTGGTAAGTTAGAAATGATAGTTACAACTTCCATATCAATCGGTAACATGGTGGCTCTTGCCTCCTTTTATTTTACAGATGATGTAAACCAGCGGTTTCGAGTTAAAATAAAAAATATATTTAACCGTCGGTTTAAAAAAGTATTAAAAATAAAAGTAACGACCACAGTATTTAGAAATAACTGCTTTTGGTTACATAAACAAAGTAATAATTGAGTTAATTTGATTATATAGTATTTTACAAACTAGGAAACTCCTAAATTTTGTTTGTGTGCTATATAATGTAAAACCTATATTATCAACCGGCGGATTAAAAAGCAAGTCTAATCTATTAAATTTTTAAATAAATTTTTGAAAAGGAGTAATTTCAATGTCAAATATGGAAATTCGTAAAACTATGAGCCCTATTCTTGGAACACACTTAAAACAATTAAGGACTACAAAAGGTTTAAAACTAGCAGAAGTATCTAACCGTTCTGGGTTAACACCTCAAATTATTAGCCTTTATGAAAGAGCGTTACGTATCCCTTCAACAGAAGCTGTTTCTAAACTTGCAAAAGTATATGATGTTGAAGTTAGAGACTTGATTCAAATTCGAGAATTAACAGTAGTTGATACTGTTGAATTATTAGGCGATGATGCCCCACCTAGTTTGAAAAATGAAAGAAATATGATTGTGCATGCTAGAAGTTCATCAGGTTCAATCATAAGAGACGAACAGGCAGATTATGTTTTAAAAGAATCTGACACACCTCAATGGATAGTTGACGGAACTCCTCTTAGCGAAGAAGAACTAAAGGATGCACAAGATTACATTCGCTCAATCCGGATAATGCGTGAAATGAGAAAAGATAAATAAACAAATACAGAACGCTTGTTCTTGTTTTTATGTTACCATAGAGTTGAAATATTTGTAAAGCTATTTTGAACAGAATATTTCAAAATTGATATCTGAAGGGAAAGTTGAAAATGAGTACCAATTTTCGTGCCATTCTCTACTACAGGGTTTCAACAAAATTACAGGAAAAGAAATTCAGTTTAGCTGCACAAGAAACCGAACTAGCTCGTTACGCAAAACAGCAAGGCTGGGAAATTGTAGCTACATTTCAAGATACGGATTCTGGCGGAAAACTTGATAAAGCCGGGTTAAATGCTTTGCTTGATTGTGTAGAAGAAGGAAAAGCTGATGTTGTATTAGTTATAGACCAAGACCGCCTTTCTCGTCTCGATACTATGAGTTGGGAATATCTAAAAGGCATTTTGCGCGAAAATAAAGTGAAAATTGCTGAACCAGGTATGATTACGGATCTTGCCAATGAAGATGACGAGTTTATTAGTGACATTAAAAACTTAATAGCAAAACGTGAAAAAAGAGCAATTGTCCGTAAAATGATGCGTGGTAAGCGTCAATACACTCGTGAAGGTAATGTATGGGGCGTTCAGCCTGAAGAGTACAATTACGATAAAGCCACAAAAGAATTGTCGATTAACGAAGAAAGATCATGGATAATCCCTTTTATTGATCATCTTTATATAACGGAAAAAGCCAGTACGAAAGAAATCGCCCGGCGTTTAAACAACAGAACCTCTACTTCAAAGGGTAAAAAATGGACAGAGACTCAAGTGCTTGTGAAATTAAAAAACCCTTGCTATCACGGAGTTTTACAGAAGACTTTTAGCAACGGCGAAACGATTAGTGTACCTGATGTTTATCCTAAGCTACGAACACAAGAGGACTTTGATACTATCCAAGACATAATTGCTAAAAAACGTAATCGAAGACCTGCTACTCCTCATATCCTTCGTGATATTGATATTAAATGCTCTTCTTGTGGACATACTGTTTCTGTTCATAAGATAGACCATTACAGTGATGATAATAACTATGTCATTAAACACACCTACGACTTAACGAGAGAGCTTTGTAGCACTAAACCTTACATCAATACTAGAAGAGTAGAAAAATCGTTTATAAAGGCTGTAAAGGATATTTTAAAGAGTGAAGAGATTGCCAAACAATACATTGATCCCTCAAATTACGATAATAGCCAGATAAGTGAACTAGAGCTTTCAATCAAGCACTACAAAAAACAAGCTGCTGACATTCATCTTAAAAAGGACAGACTATTAGAGGTTTATCTAAGTGGTCGTTGGTCGATTGAAAAGTTGGATGAAGAAGGTGCAAAGTTAGATAAAGAACTAGCAGAGATTGATAAGGCCCTTGAACGTGACAAGAATAAAATCTCACTTCTTAAAGCAAACAAGTTGAATTATGATTCTGTAGTTAGCTTTTTAAGCGCTGTTGCTAATTTTGATACATGGCTATCAACTGAAAGGCAGCAACAATCAATTGGTATGCTGTTCCCTACAGCAATCCTTGATGTTGAGAATGAAGTACTGATTCTTAACGGCCTTTTACCACAAGGTGTTACAGTACCGATTAACGTGCCAATACAATCTACAGAGGAAATGGTCCAGGAATCGTTATTAGCTAAAGCTAAAGAACGTTATGACGCTTGTCAAAAGTATTTGAATGAAAATCCAGGCACTACTCTAAATAAACTCTCTGAGGTCATGCACTCAAACCATTCAACACTTGAATCAGATCAATTAAGATTCGGGAAGTTTAAAAATTTAGCGCTAGCCAGAGGTAGCAATGATTTACGAGAGGAAAGATTAAAAATCCTCCGATCTGTTATGAAAAAGCATCCTGATGCTTCTGGGCGTGAACTTGAAAAACTAACCGGTATAAACCGTAAAATGATATATAAGCTAACTAAAGAAGAGGGTTTAAAGGTATAGAACTAGTTTACCTTTATCCCCTCTTCTTTTTGTTTAATTTAAAATTTGCAGTAGCTCTCTAACTTTCCGTTTCATGTTCACTAAAGTATTTTGAGGGCCAATACAAGACGGGCATCCTGACTCACAAGGACAATTTGCAATATGCTCAGTTGTCTTGGTTAATAAAACTTCCCATAAGTCATATACCTTTTCGCTTAAGCCAATACCACCCGGATACTTATCGTAAACAAAAAATGTTGGCAATTCATTATGTGTAGCTTTTACCTGTGGCACCACAGCTACATCGCTGGAATCACATTGTATGAACAGTGGAATAAAGGCATTCATGGCGTAAGCAGCACCATCCATCGCCTCTGTTAACTCAGCTTCAGACCATTGTAAGGTGTTGCCAAAGGACAACCAAGATGAACTAGTATGCATTTCATCTGGTGGTAGATGAATTGGGCCCGAACCAATATTATCATGTTTTTCATTTAAGCTTATTTTTTTAAAGATTGTAGCTTGAGCTACTAATCCTACATCACCAAAACTAATCGTTCCACCTCGATAGTTACGGCTTCGATCTTCCTCAAGTACTTTCATTTCCACAGCTAAATTAGCGTCTGTGTAATAATCTACATCTACTTCACGCACAAAAGCTTTCTTCTCTTCCCAATCAAGTTTTTCTACTTGATATTGAATGCCCTGATGCAAATAAATAGCTTCCTCATGCAATAGTGTCATAGCGCTATGGCGATCCATTTCTCCAATTACTTTCGTGCGAGCAGGAATAGTCATATCGATGATAACAACATTTTCTTGTGATGCAGAACGAAGGCTAATATCATGTGCTGGGAAACGATCATTCATCCAATGCCACTTCTCACTCGTTTTAAAAACAACCCCTTCTTCTGCTAAATATTCCAGTAATTCTTGTATTTCAAATTCTCCATATGAATCATTTGTTGTAAATGGTAACTCAAAGGCCGCACATTTTAAATGATCCATTAATATCAACATATTTTCTGGATAAATGCGTGCCTCCTCAGGGTCGCTTCCAAGTAAATAGAGTGGATGATCTACAACGTACTGATCTAATGCTGTCGATTGTGCCACATAAATAATGAGTGCTTCGTCTTGACGGCGCCCAGCACGTCCCGCTTGCTGCCATGCACTTGCAATATTTCCTGGGTAACCAGTCATAATACATGCCTGTAGTTGCCCAATATCTACACCTAGCTCAAGCGCATTCGTACTTACTACCGTTTGAATTGTTCCATCACGAAGTCCACGTTCAATAACACGTCGCTCAGAGGGTAAATAGCCCCCTCGATAGCCACGCACAGACTCATCTTGTAATTTATTGCGAGTCAATTCTTTTAAATAAGTAACAATCATTTCAACACGCACTCGACTTTTTGCAAAAATAATTGTTTGAATTCCTGCTGTATAAAGTCTTTTGGCTAAATCACTTACCTCTAAAACCGCACTGCGACGAACGCCAAACGTTTTATGGATAATCGGTGGATTGTAAAAAAGAAAAGTTTTTTTGCCAACTGGCGCACCTGAATCAGCAATTAACGTTTGTGATTCGTTCGTTAAATTTTCCGCTAGTTCCTTTGGATTTTTAATCGTGGCAGACGTACAAATAAAAACAGGTTTACTGCCATAAAATTCACAAATTCGTTTCAGTCTTCGAATAACATGTGCTACATGTGAACCAAATACACCTTTATATGTATGCAATTCATCAATAACGATATACTGCAAATTTTCAAAGAGTGACACCCATTTTGTATGGTGCGGTAAAATACCTGAATGTAACATATCTGGATTCGTCATTACAATATGTCCTGCTTTTCGAACCTTTTGTCGTATACCAGGAGCTGTATCCCCATCATACGTATAGCTTAAAATATCTTCTCCACTCTGTTCAATCAGTTCATTTAAATCATTTTTCTGATCTTGCGCTAACGCTTTTGTCGGAAATAAATAAATGGCACGTGCATTTCGATCTTCTAAAATCTTTTGTAATACGGGTAAATGATAGCAATATGATTTACCTGATGCAGTCGGTGTAACAGCCGTAAATGATTTGCGGCTTGTCGCCAAATCAAAAGCTTCGCGCTGATGTGTATATAATTGCTCGATGCCACGTGCATGTAATGCTTTAACAAGTGAAGGATGTAAATTTTGTGGAAAAGGGGCAAGCTTAGCATCTCGTCCATCTAATGTTTGCCAATGAATTATTCGCTCTTTTAGTTCCTCATCATATCGCCATTCATTTAATAGCGCACTAATCGTCCGTTTTTTCGATAGCATCACTTTGCGCCTCCTTCACTATGCGATAAAAATTATTTAGCGTGTAGGAAGTGGAATGCGTTGCATCTAAAAAACGCTTTTTACTTGTTTCTTTATAAAAAGATTGCACAACAAATTGCTCCATCGATTCAACCGCTGAAGCAATTTGCCCTGCATGCATATATTTCGGTCTGTTTTTTTGTATCCAAGCATTCGCTTCTTGTTGCCATTCTTTCAATAGTTGATGAATCGTATCAACATGTGGCTTGACCTCTCCAAAAAAGTCTGGCGTACGATCCTCCTCACGCATTTGCCAAAAGCGTGCAACACATTTTTCGCATTCATCTATTAATATGGAAGTTTGCTGTATTAGTAACAATTTCGCACCTCATCTCGTATCAAATGTACCTTTAGCATAATCGTCGCTAGCATGCTTACAACAATTAACAACGTATCAGAATGAAAATACATGCTGACATTCAGGACATTATGTCGCTCTCTTATTAGCGCGACATTTTATTTCGTACAAGCCTGAACGTTTTTCTGTATAATTCCCATCGTCTGCTAAAGACTTTAAATGATGCATCAAATGAATCATTTTTATTTGTATGAGATTAGTGTACCAAAGTCTATCATTTTTCACTACTAATAGGCGAACAAGCATTCTTTACTTGCCAGTTCTTTTCTGCTAAGCTTACTTTCTGGCTAACAGATTTGAGCTGCATAAAAAATTGCAGGCTGTGTGCATTGCTTTCCAATGACACTCTCGTTAAAAGTAATTGATTGACTAGATCCAACTGTGCAACTAATTGTCCTAATTTGTTCAATACAACGCCCCCTTTTATCTTTACTTACAGTATTCCTCGCATGTATAAAATTACCTTCATGCGTGACAAAATAAGCGTAAGTTAGCTGAAAGAAGAAGAATTTCGATAAATTTTTAATAGTTGCTCTTAATGGCCACTTTAATGATATCGCTGTAAAAGAATGATTCCCAACGGTTCTAGGAAAAAAGTGGTGCACTAAATAGACAAATACAATGGCGAATGTAGTTGTTTTATTGGCGAAATTTCTACTTTAAACAGCGAATCATGCAAATCTATCAGCCATCATAAACTATCTTGAACACAACGTTCTTCCTGTGGTGAAGATATACTGAATCATGGTAAACTATTGTGTATAATAGCAGTATTATAGAAGGTGAGCTAAGTGACAATTCGTTATCCAAATGGGAAAGTCTACACCCCTGCTCCAGCTACTCACAAGGCTGAGAAAAAGGGAAAAACAAAGGATTTTTCCTATAGTAATCGAGGGAAGACGCTAGAGGATGAAATTAATGAAGCAAACGACTTTTATTTAGAAAGGCGACTTGCTATTATTCATAAGAAACCTGTTCCCGTACAAATCGTCAAAGTAGAGTATCCATCACGAAGTGCTGCTGTAATTCGTGAAGCTTATTTCCGAACGCCCTCTACAACTGACTACAATGGCGTTTGGGCTGGGCATTACATTGATTTTGATGCTAAGGAAACCGCATCTAAGACGAGCTTTCCATTAAAAAATATACACGAACATCAAATGAAACATATGCAGCAAGTGAAGGAACACAATGGTGTGGCATTCATTATCGTTCGTTTTTCAGCTTTTGAACGCTATTTTTTAGTGCCATACGAAGTTTTACAAAAGGCCTGGCAGGCAATGGACAATGGTGAACGAAAATCGATCCCTTTTGCAACGATAGAAAAGGAAGCTTACGAAATTCCAACAAGCTATTATCCCCGTATCGATTATTTACCCGTTCTACAGCAGTTCATTGAAGCAACAAGTCATGGCTCTGAAAGTGAGGAGATAAAAAAATGAGTGAACGTCGTCAAACACGCGGAGAGCATCAAAAGGCTCTCGCTCAAAAAAATAAAAAGAAAGCGCCGAAAGCATCTAAATCATCGGCCAAAACCTGGCTGAAGCGCATTGTCCTAACAATACTTATCATAGGAGTTGTTGGCTTAGTCGGCGGAGCTGGTGTATTTGCTTATTATGCAAGCACTGCACCAGAGCTTAATGAAGATTTACTAAAGGATCCTGTTTCATCTGAGTTTTATGATAAGAACGGTGAAGTTTTCGCCACAATCGGTGCTGAAAACCGAAAATACGTAACATACGATGAAATTCCTGAAGATATGATTAACGCCATTCTCGCAACAGAAGACGTTCGCTTTTTCAAACATCATGGTATGGACTTTTACCGCCTTGGTGGTGCAATACTTGCAAACTTCCGTGATGGTTTCGGGGCACAAGGTGCTTCCACTTTAACGCAGCAAGTTGTCAAAAACTCATTTTTACAAAATGAGAAAAAATTAAAACGAAAAGCACAAGAAGCTTGGCTTGCTTTCCAACTTGAACGTAAGTATTCAAAAGAAGAAATTTTTGAAATGTACTTTAATAAAATGTTGATGTCTGGCCGTGTATACGGCTTTGGTACAGCAGCTCAATATTTCTATGGCAAAGAGTTAAAAGATTTATCATTGGATGAAGAAGCACTGCTAGCAGGCTTAGTACAACGTCCGAACGCTTACAATCCATTAAAAAATCCAGAGCTGGCAGAAAAACGCCGAAATACAGTTTTAGGCTTAATGTATCAGCATGGAAAAATTACAAAAGCTGAAATGGAAGAAGCGAAAAAAGTGGATGTGCAAGCAGGTCTTGCAGACGATGCTACACGCCAAACATTTGCTGGCTCTAAGTACGATGCCTTCTTAGATATCGTTATTAATGAGCTTGAGGAAAACGGTGATGGTACTGCCATGGCAGAGGGCATTAAAGTTTACACTACACTTGATCCGAATGCTCAGCAAATTGTCGAAAACATCATGAATGATGACAGTAATTTCCCGACAGAAAAAATTGAATCAGGTGTTGCTGTTGTCGATACAAAAACAGGTCAAATTCAAGCAGTCGGCGGTGGACGAAACTATGGCAACCGCGGCTTTAACTATGCAGATGACTTAGTAATGAATCATCCTGGCTCTACAATGAAACCATTACTAGATTACGGTCCTGCAATTGAATATTTAAAATGGTCAACAGGTCAAACACTTGTCGATGATCCAATGAAATATACAGGTACGAATCAAACCATTACAAACTGGGATGGTAAATATTTTGGTGCTATGACAGCACGTAAAGCTTTATATGCTTCTCGAAATGTGCCCGCTGTTAAAACATTTAAAGAAGTTGGCGCCGATAAAGCGAAAGAGTTTATTGGTCGTTTAGGTATTGATACAGAGAATGTTGTCGAGTCAGATGCCATTGGTGGCGGTAACATTACTTTGTCTCCTATTCAAATGGCAGCATCTTATGCAGCATTTGGGAATAATGGTGTTTACACTGACCCTTATTCGATTACAAAAATTGTTTATCGCGATGGTAAATCATCGAAAGACTATACACCAAAGTCAAATGTTGCGATGGAAGAATATACAGCATACATGGTAACTGATATGTTGCGTGATGTTGTCAGCAATAAACCTGATGCATCTGGTACTGTAGCAAATGTTTCTGGATTAGATATTGCTGGTAAAACAGGTACAACAAACTATTCAAACGACGAGTTTAACAAATATAATTTACCAAGTACAAGTGTGCCAGATTCTTGGTTTGCTGGTTACACTACCAATTATTCAATTGCAATTTGGAGTGGTTACGAAAAACGTTCTGACCCAATTACAACATGGGACGAACGTCGTTTACCTCAACATTTATTTAAAGATATAATGCGAGATCTTTCTGCGAACATCGAAACTGAACGTTTCAAAAAACCAAGCTCGGTTGTAGAAGCTACGATTGAAGTAGGCTCTAGTCCACTAAAATTAGCAAGTGACTATACACCAAGTGAATTACGTCAAACAGAGCTATTTGTTCGCGGTACAGAACCTACAGAAGTTTCTAATGAATACCAAGCTCCTGAACTTTCTACACCTTACAATGTAAGTGCAAGTTTAGATTTAGCAGGACAATCCATCAACATTAGCTGGGAGCATGATGCTATTCTTGACCCAGAAACGGATGAGCCAATGCCGACTACCTTTGAAGTATCCGCTACACGCGAAGGTGGAGAAACGGTTGTACTTGGAACAACTGAAAGTAAAGGTTTAACAGTTGGCAACACATTAGAAGATGGTAATTACACGATTTCTGTCGTAGCGATTGTGGATGAGACACGCAGTGAACCAGGAACGACAACCTTCCAAATAACGAGCATGCCTGATGAGGATTTAGAAACTGAGGATCCAGATGAACCAGATATTGACCAACCAACAGATCCTGATCAAGGCAATAACGGTAATAATGGTGACAACGGCAACCACAATGGAAATCATAATGGCAATAACGGAAATGGCAACAATGGCAACAATGGCAACAATGGCAATAATGGGAATGGCGGTAACAACGGCAACAATAACGGTACCCAACCACCTGTTACGCCAACAGATCCTGCTGTGCCAGACGATGAAGATCCTGATGGTGAGTAAATAAAAAGCATACACTAAAATGAACAGGTGAAGAAAACAATGTTTTCTTCACCTGTTTTTTTCATAATAAAAAGGTTGTCCTTATATAGTCTAAAGGACAACCTTTTTATTATGTGATTGTTAAATTGCTTCATCTTTTAAGTGCTACTTAGCTTCCTACGTTTTTGGTTGCCTGTAGGCGTAAGCGTGCTGTGCGTTTTTTTGTTTCTTTAAATAATTCATCTAATTGACGATAACACGCATATTGTCCTGGCTTTGCTTTAATAAAGGTCATACGCTCAATTCCATTAATCGGCATTACCTCTTCACCTGCTTCAATCACTAAACGTTCGAATAACATGATAGCCTTTTCCATGAGACCCTTCGCTTCCCCATTACGTGCATCATGGGCAGCATGTATTTGAGCTTCCAGCATCGTCCATTCTGTATACCATGCATCGACTTTTTCTTTTGATATTGCATCAATATTCACGCGTTTGTCACCAGCCCTTTTTTTAAACGCTTTTGTCCTTCACGGCAATCCTCGAGTAACGGACATGTTTGGCAGCCAGGATTTTGTGCCTTGCAATGATAACGTCCGAAGAAAATTAACTGATGATGGGTTTTTGACCATTTATCCATTGGTGTTTTTTTCATTATTGTTTCTTCCACTTCAAGCACTGAATCCTTCCATCGACATAAACCTAGTCGTTTCGATACGCGTTCTACATGTGTATCAACAGCAAGTGCTGGAATATCAAAAGCTACTGATAAAACAACATTTGCCGTCTTACGCCCAACACCAGGCAATGTCACGAGCTCTTCACGACTTGCAGGAATTTGCCCATCATACTCTGTTAAAAGTCGCTGACAGAGAAGTTGAATATTTTTAGCCTTATTGCGATAAAGACCTATTGATCGAATATCCTGTTGTAGCTCCTCTAAACTCACTGCCAAATAATCTTCTGGCTTTTTATATTTTTGAAACAACGTTTTCGTTACTTTATTGACAAGTACATCCGTACATTGTGCAGATAATAACGTGGCGATTGTCAGCTCGAACGGGTTGTCATGCACAAGTTCACAATGCGCATTAGGAAACATGCGGTCCATTTCAGCTAGACAATGCTCCCACTGTTTTTTTGTTAACATTCCCTAAAAGCCCCCTATTCTCTTTCTTCTAACCAGTTATAAAATGGTACTCTGTTTGTCGACTGCGTTTCTTGCTGTACTGTACGTGCTGGCGATCTATTCAAACTTTGTTTCTCACGGAACTGCTCGCTTTGTTTATGTGCAGCTTGTGGTGTCGTAATATTTTTCTTTTTCCACTCCAATAATATCCGATCAATATAACGAATGCTCAATTTACCAGCAAAAACAGCTTCCTTTAATGCCTCTTTAATAAGCGCAGGACTGTGCTTATCCTCATCTAGCCAAAAACCGATTTTTTCTAGCTCTAAAGGAGATAAAAGACGCCCCATTTCCTCTTCAAATAAACGGAATACTTCACCCTCTTCTTGACGAAGTGTAGCTGCTGTATTTTTTTGTTCTTTCATTTCTATAATCTGCAATATACGTTCCCAAAGGGGGTACACCGAATATTTTTCGTATAGCGTGCCATTTGCATCGACATCACGTGTAATCTCAAGAAAGCCCTTTTGCATGAGACGCTGTAAGCGAGAAGTAATATCATTACTAGGCATTGTGAGACGATTCATCAAATCTGTTGGTGTAGGAAAATCGTTTCCTTCCACATGAAAGGCAAGTAAGTGCATGACAATTAGCGCCTCATCATCCTCAATATTTAACTCCTTATAAAACTGAAAAAAGAGCTGAGGAATTTGTATAGTTCTCTGCTCGGTCCATGTACGGAGTCGATTATTTTTTGTATTCATGTAGACATGACTCCTTTTTCTAGTAAGTAGAAAAGCCGCGTAGAAATTTCACTACGCGACTTTTAAATTGTTTTCGTTTGTTGCTAATCGATTAAGGGTATAAACGATTTAATAAACGTGGGAATGGAATCGTTTCACGAATATGCTCTGTTCCAGAAATCCATGCTACTGTACGTTCTAGTCCTAGACCGAAGCCAGAATGTGGTACTGAACCTTGCTTGCGAAGCTCTAGGTACCATGCGTAAGCATCTAATGATAGATTATGTTCCTCGAGACGAGCTTTTAATAAATCATAGTCATGAATACGCTCTGAACCACCAATAATTTCCCCGTAGCCTTCTGGCGCAATTAAGTCGGCACATAATACGACATCATCACGGTCTGGGTGTGGCTGCATGTAGAATGGTTTGATACCTGTTGGGTAGCACGTAATGAATACAGGTTTGTCAAATGAATTTGCAATGGCTGTTTCATGTGGCGCACCGAAGTCATCACCCCATTCGATGTCATCAAAACCTTGTTCATGTAATAGTTTAATGGCATCATCGTATGAAATACGAGGGAATGGCGCTTTAATATTTTGCAGAGTTGATGTATCACGACCAAGTCGCTCTAATTCTAGAGTACAGTTTGCCAGAACTGACTGCACAATATGTTCTACATACTGTTCTTGTACCTCTAAGTTTTCTTCGAATTCTACAAACGCCATTTCTGGCTCAATCATCCAAAACTCGATTAAGTGACGGCGTGTTTTAGATTTTTCAGCACGGAACGTTGGACCGAAAGAAAACACTTTCCCTAACGCCATCGCAGCCGCTTCCATATAAAGCTGACCAGATTGAGAAAGGTAGGCATCTTCATCAAAATATTTTGTGTGGAATAGCTCTGAAGTACCTTCAGGTGCTGATCCAGTTAAAATTGGTGGGTCCATTTTTGTAAAGCCATTGTTGTTGAAAAATTCATAAGTTGCACGGATGATTTCGTTACGAATTTTCATCACAGCGTGTTGTTTACGAGAACGTAACCATAAGTGACGGTTATCCATTAAAAATTCAGGACCATGCTCTTTTGGCGTAATTGGGAAATCTGTTGCTGCATGTAACACTTCAATTCCTGTTACTGCTAGTTCACAGCCGAAACTTGAACGTTCGTCTGCTTTTACCTCTCCAATAACGTACATCGAAGTTTCTTGTGTCATACCTTTTGCAATTGCAAAAATTTCTTCGCCTACTTCTTCTTTTACAACAACGCCCTGCACAAAACCAGAACCATCACGTAGTTGTAAGAAAGCGATTTTACCACTTGAACGTTTGTTAGCTAACCAAGCACCTAGCTTGACTGTTTCTCCGATATGCTGTGGCATATCTTGAATCATAATTTTTTTCATAGAAATCCTCCAAAGTTGGTTAGAAGGATTAGTCTTGCCATTTTGATTTTACGAATGCATCAATACGACGGACTGCCTCTTCTAATAATTCTAAAGATGTAGCATAAGATAATCGCATAGTAGTTGGTGCACCAAAGCCAGAGCCTGGAATCACTGCTACGTTTGCTTCTGTTAAAATGTCCGCAGCAAAAGCATCTACTGAATCATAGCCAGTATGTGCCATTGCTTCTGCTACATCTGGTAATAAATAAAATGCGCCTTGCGGTTTTAATACTTTGAAGCCAGGAATTGCACTAATTTGTGGATAAATTTTCTCAAGACGAGATTCGAAAGCTTGACGCATTTCTTCGACAGTGTCTTGTGGTCCATTATACGCTTCCACTGTTGCATATTGTGCAGTTGTTGTTGCGTTTGAAGTAGAGTGTGAAGCAAGGTCAGTCATTGGTTTAATAATGTCTGCATCACCTGCTGCATATCCGATACGCCAGCCTGTCATAGAGTGAGATTTTGCTACACCATTTACTACGATTGTACGTGCTTTCAATGCATCTGAAAGTTGTGCAATTGAAAAATGCTCAATACCATTGTATACAAGCTTCTCATAAATTTCATCTGACACGATTAAAATATCCTTTTCTTCTGCAACAGCAGCAAGTTCTGCTAGCTCATTGCGAGAATAAATCATACCAGATGGATTGCTTGGCGAGTTAATGATCACTGCTTTAGTTTTATCGGTAATAGCTGCACGTAATTGATCTGCAGTAATTTTATAGCCTTGTTCACGTGTTCCCTCAACATAAACGGGCACACCGCCTGCTAGTTTCACTTGCTCTGGGTATGATACCCAATAAGGAATAGGGATGATTACTTCATCGCCTTCATTTAAAATTACTTGGAATAACGTGTAAAGAATGTGCTTTGCCCCAACGCCTACGATAACCTCGTTCGGTTTATATGTAAGATTGTTGTCGCGTTGAAGTTTGTCAATAATCGCTTTTTTAAGAACTGGTAGTCCGCCAGCAGGGGTATATTTAGTTAAACCTTTTTCCATAGATTCAATTGCCGCATCTAGAATATTGCGCGGTGTGTTGAAGTCAGGTTCACCAGCTCCTAGACCAATTACATCAATACCTTGCTCTTTTAATTCTTTTGCTTTTGCAGTAATTGCTAATGTTGAAGATGGTGTTAAAGTTTTCACTCGGTTTGCTAATAGTTTTTTCATTCGGGATCTACTCCTCTTATAAATTCTTAATGCGCTTCCACCAGTCGCCGTCCTTAAATAAAATATAGACATAGTTGAGTTTATCTTGATCGTTTAGGTAAGTTATTTCCCAAACAGCCCCTACTTCCTCATAGCCTAATTTCATATGAAGAACCTTTTGGACATTTCCTTCATTTTTAAAAACCGATAATGCTTGCTTTTCCGTAATACCATCTTTCAAAAATACTTCCTGAATGGAATCCTCTTCTAGATTCGTTGGAACAAAGACAGCCTTTTTGTCACCATATTCGTCTACCCCGAACACAGTAACATACGAATGTTTGCCATTATATGTGTATGACTCCGAGACAATTGCTAGGGCTTTGGCATCAAGCGCCAACTGTTCAGCCTGTTCTTCAATTGAACTAAACGGAGCCTCGGCTTTCCAGAGTACTAAAATACTAATGACAAGTGACAAGGAAACCATAAAGACAGAAATGAAAATCAACCAGTTTTTCATATATTCACCTTATGTTTCATACCTAGCTTTTTTTGCGCTAAGAATGCCAGATATTTTTGCGTGTCTATAACTGCGCACACTTTCATTTTGCTTACCATTTTTGTCAACCTGCTTTCTTTCCTCATACCACAACATTATACACCAAAATTCTCTTGTCGTGTTTGCTAATTTCATTTATTGTACGTTGATAAACCAGCGTTTTCAAATGATTCGAGGCGTGATTTTCATTTTTTGCTCTCCCACTAAAAAAGACTGTACGTTATCGTTAAAAGTTCCTATTTTTTTCACACTAAAGAAAGGTGTAGATTTGCGAAAAAATCACTTTTTTACTATACCCAAAAGAGCAAAAGTCCTACACAAATTTATTCCCACTGCCTTTTGTTGACAGTGGGAACGATTCTCTCTTACATATATTATTTTATACTTGATAGACTCATTTATAGTGAGCTAATGACATAGTTTGCACGACCATTATTTTTCGCTTTGTATAAGTTGCGATCCGCCTGCTTAAAAAGCTGAATATAGTCATAATTTTCTTGATCATTCATACAGGCACCTAAGCTAATCTTTAAAGGATAACTATCAAAGTCTTGTTCTACTTTTAATGTTAAGATGTAGGCATGTAGTTCCTTAATAAAGTCATAGAAAAACTGCTTATTGTTATGACGCAGACATACGATAAATTCATCTCCACCATAACGTATAATGACCGCATCCTCATTACGTAAAAAATCTCTTAATCCAGTAGCAAGTAACTGGAGTACCATGTCACCTAACAAGTGACCGTACTTATCATTATATGCCTTAAAATAGTCGATATCGAGGACAATTACGCCAACATACTGATGGCAAGCCTGTGCTCCCTTCAACCAATCATTTAGCTCACTATCTAGAAAATGACGATTAAGGACACCTGTTAAAGGATCATAGAGAGCCCTTTTTTCCAGTTTCTCTTTTTGTCTATTAAAATCTAAGTTCATGACCTGTTGAAGCAAATTGTCAGCACTCATTTTTTCTGTAAGTTCTATATAAGCTCGTTGCACATCAAATATCTCATTTCGGTAATCCAATTGATAAAGAACATTTAACAGCATACGCATGACCCTTTTCGTAATTGGATTATCCCCGTATGATTGCGCCAAATCTATCGCTTGCTTATAATATTTCACGGCCTCATCTAGCTTTTGTTGATGTTCATATAAAAAGCCATAGCCAAATAAAGCGGCTACCTTTTCTCGTTTATGATTTTGAATAATATCTGAATTTAATGTATCGTCCAATAATGCTTGACCAGTAACAAAATCGCCCTCTAGTATATAGACATCAGCCATATTATTATTAATGCGAATTTCTTGTAGCTTTGCCAATTCTGGCTGTGTTTTGGCAAGCTCCTTATTGTAATTTCTTGCGATAAATGCCGCATTAAGAGCGTCCCGATAACAGCCATTTTCGACTTCAAGATAGCACAGATTGCTATAGCAGCGTACAAGCATTTTAGTATCTTTAAGTTGTGTAGCAAATTCAATCGATTTTTTGGTCATTTCCACTGTTTTTTCTCTGACCCCAACTAAATCATATATTAAAGACATAACAAGATAATAATTCATAAAATCCTTTGTCGTGCCGTACTTTTGGCAGCACTCCTCATATTCATGAATGTGGCTCACCATGCTTAATGTATCGCCTAGAGCATGATGAATTAATATTTTTTGGAAGAATAAATCTAGTCCATGCTTATGATTATCATTTTCTATTGCTACTAAAAGTCCCTGTTCAGCAAGATTTAGAGCTTCTGTCAAACGCCCTTTCGTCCGCATTTCCATGATTGTTTTGTTTAATTCTTCTAATGTTAACTCCAAATAATCACCACTTCTCTATGCTCGGAATTTTCCTTATCCATAATACTTTAATGTAGCAGTTAGCCTATACATTAATTATAAGCGAAGTCTATGCCCTCGTCCGTCATTTCAAGCATATCCCATAAATTACTAAACACATTGAATGATATTAGTTGTCTCTAGGGTTATCTTTTCTCCAACAAGCTATTTCTTTTTATGTTTAATTTAAACAGGGCTAGAATAACAGCTTTATTTGCATGAATTTTTGAAATACAATATTTTTTATATATATTAGCACAAATAATTCCATTATTGTCCTCGTTTCTCATTGTTTTTACCCATATGATGTAGTTGATTGAGTATTTATTTGTAAAAACATAAGGGACGTGATGTTGTGAATAAACATATAAATCCATCTGATCCAGCAACAATACCTAAATTTGTAGATGAATTACCCAAGCCTGTTACTGCAAAGCCAAAATACAGTAGCGGGCAGCCGAAGAAAGAATATTATGAGTTGCAAATGATGGAAGCAGAACATGGTTTTCATAAGAACTTTCCGAAATCCACGATTTGGGGATATAACGGACTTTACCCTGGTCCAACTATTGAGGCTTCTAAAGACAAAACGATTTATGTCAAATACAAAAACCAATTACCAGCAAAGCATTTTTTACCTGTAGATTTTACACTCCATGCGGCCAATGATTCTCAAGAGGTTCGAACGGTAACACATCTTCACGGAGCCAATGTTGATTGGGAAAGTGATGGGCATCCTGAAGCATGGTATACAAGAGACTTTATGTATACTGGTCCAAAATTCAATAAAGAAATACATGAATATACCAATCATCAGCCAGGTACAACGTTGTGGTATCACGACCACGCAATGGCATTAACGCGCTTAAATGTATACGCAGGTCTTGCTGGCTTCTATTTGCTGCGGGATTCCATTGAGGAACGCTCAAATCTACCGTGCGGTGATTATGAATATCCTCTATTAATTGCGGATAAAACTTTTAATGAAGATGGCTCCCTCTTCTATCCTGATGAACCGCCTTTCCCCGTGCCAGTATATCCATCGATTACACCTGGCTTTGTGGGAAACACCATCGTTGTGAATGGTAAAGTATGGCCTTATTTAAATGTTGAGCCTCGCAAATATCGTTTTCGTTTGCTAAATGGTTCAAATCGAAGAGGTTACGTCATTAGCCTTTCTAATGAACAGCCTATGATTCAGCTCGGAACAGATGGAGGTTTTCTAACAACCCCGAACGAAATTTACGCTGTGGAATTATTGCCTGCTGAAAGAACGGATGTCATCATTGACTTTTCTAATTGTGAAGGTCAGGAAATAACATTAATTAACGGAGATACAGATTTTATTGACGAGCATACGAGTGTCATTATGCAATTTAAAGTGACTTGCCCGCTTCGCTGTGAAGATACGAGCGAAATTCCTGAAAGGCTTGCCGTCTCAATGGATTTACATCCACATCATGCACATGTCGAGCGCAACTTACCATTAAGTGCATCAACAGATAACTTCGGAAGACCAATGCTATTATTAAATGACCGTATGTACCATGATCCTGCTACTGAAAAGCCAGCTCTTGATAGTATAGAAGTTTGGAATTTCATTAATGCCACGCCATTTATACACCCAATCCATATTCATTTGGTTCAATTTAAAATATTAGAACGACGTCCATTCGACGTAGAGCTCTATCAAAATGAAGGTAGGCTTGAATTTATTGGCCCAGCTGAAGAGCCTCGAGACTTTGAACGAGGCTGGAAAGATACTGTAAAAGCTGATGCAGGAAAGGTTACAAAAATTATTATGCATTGGAAAGACCATATCGGAAATTACATGTGGCATTGTCATTTCCTTGAGCATGAGGATCATGATATGATGCGCCCTATTCTAGTGATGAAAGATGTTCATCCCGTATCAGAGCCACATGTTGAAATAGAGCATGCTACAGAAAACCATAATGCCACAGCAACGACAGTTCTAAATAATAATGACAGCACTGCCCCACTTTTGAATAGTGCGCATAGCATTGCACCGACTACTGATCATACACAGCACACTCCTCTAGTGACCGATAGGCAACATTTATCAGTTACAAAGGAAACTTCGTCAGACGTTGCTACTCATACTCAGAATGTCTCACAGTTCATACCTCAACCCATTTATCCTTCTAACAGAAAACAATTACAACCTAACATGGCAAATAGATGGCGTAGGAGACGTCCGTAGGGATTTACATTATTCCTGTATAATGCCAATTAAAAAATCGAGGTATTTGACGTTAGTGTTGTCGAATACCTCGGTTTTTAGAGTTGCTATATATAGCTATCTTCACTCATCTCTCCTCATTCCGTTCCAATTGAATAACAGGCAATAATAAATCTAATTGCGAAAAATCTTCCCCTCGATACCACTCAAGTATAGATCGGGTTGGTACCCAACTATGTTGCAGGGCATATTGTAGTAATTTTTGATATCCCTTGTTTATTTTGGTTAGAGGCTCTTTGAATGGTAGTGCCAAGCAAATACAAGCAGGCAAATGTTCAATAAAATCAACGCCTGTTAATTCATTTAAACTTGTATGTTCTAATACACCAAAACCAATTTGTACTTTTATTAAATCTTGTCCTTGTCCTGATAAATAATTTACATAATAGCTGTTAATTTGAATATTGTTTTGCTTTAATTCATCGGCTCTTTTCGCAAAATGCTCTCCAAACTTCCCCATTGTGGATTCTTCAATGAACCAAATTATTTTTTCTTCGTTTTTATCAATTAGATAGATATCCTCTCGAATGGAATCACTTTCTAAAAACCTTAAGCTAACATCAATAAGCTCGCGTTTTTTCTTTAAAGTGCGAATCCAATTATCCATCATTGCTTGACGAGCTACTTCGTCGTTATTTTGTAAGTAATGTTGAATGTCCTTAATAGGTACGTCTGCTATACGCAAAGTTGTAATCAATTTCACGATTGCAATTTGGTGAGATGCATATACGCGATATCCATTTCCTCTCCGTTCTACTGGCAACAATAAATTTTTCGTTTCATAAAAACGTAACGTACTTTTTGAAATACCTGTTCTATTAGAAAATTCCTGAATGGTCATATAGTTATACAAAAGCGACACACCTTTCAATTTCCATAATAAACCTTCAAGTTACTTGATGGTCAAGTGTATTTTCTGAATTGTTTGAGTGCCTGTCACCATTTCATATTCAGTTCATAAATGCGTGCTATAGTAAGGACACACAAACAATGATTCTATTGTTTAGCGTAATCAAGGAGGAAATTTATTAATGGATAACACAACTACTAAAGAAGTACCAATAAAAAATTGGCGGCGCTTTGTGGGGCTTGTAAAACAGGCGCAGCCACCGATGCTCTTGTTAATAATCGCTTTATGTATGAGTATAGCGACCACTGGCGTAGGATTTATCGTGCCATTATTCACTAAAAAATTAGTGGACGGCTTTTCATTACAATCTCTTAATTATTGGCAAATTATTTTACTAGGAATAGCTTTTATCGTGCAAGCCATCGCGAGCGGACTTTCCATTTATTTTTTAAATCGCGTTGGTCATCAGGTTGTAGCAAAATTGAGAGATCAATTATGGCGCAAATTGCTCCATTTACCAATCCCTTATTATGATGATAACGATACTGGTGAGACGTTAAGTCGTGTAACAAATGACACAGCTGTAGTAAAAGAGCTAATAACCGAACATCTGGCAAATTGTTTAACAGGCGTTATTTCGATTGTCGGTTCTGTCATCATTCTATTATTTTTAGATTGGAAAATGACCTTAGTCATGCTCATTGCTGTCCCACTCGCGATGATTATTTTAATGTTATTAGGAAAGCGTATGTTTGTCATTTCAAAAGGTATGCAAGATGAAACCGCTAAATTTACCGCTATTCTCAATCAAGTTTTACCTGAAACACGTTTAGTAAAAGCTTCAAATGCTGAGAACATTGAATATGAACGTGGAAAAAAAGGCATTACTAATCTATTTACATTCGGTCTAAAAGAAGCTAAAATCCATGCACTGATTTCACCTTTAATTTCATTCATACTAATGAGTGTCCTAGTAGCAATCATTGGCTATGGCGGAGTTCGTGTTTCATCTGGTGAACTTACAGCTGGTGATATGGTTGCTTTTATTTTATATTTAATTCAAATCATTATGCCTATGACGCAATTAACAATGTTCTTTACCCAGCTACAAAAAGCTATGGGTGCTACAGAACGAATCAGTGCATTACTTGAGCATGAAGAAGAAAACATTTATGAAGGCCAACAATTAAATTCTGTACAAGAACCAATTCATGTCCGAAATGTTGACTTTGCCTATGGTGAAGAGCCTATTTTATCGAACATCAACTTTACAATTGAGCCTGGTAAGGTCACTGCCATTGTTGGGCCGAGTGGCGGAGGGAAAACGACGACTTTTGCGCTGTTAGAACGCTACTATCAACCGACAAATGGCTCAATTACATTAGGCGATACACCTATTGATACATTTTCTCTACATTCATGGAGAAATCAAATTGGCTATGTTGCACAAGAAAGTGCGCTTCTATCAGGAACGATTCGTGAAAATATTTGTTATGGTATTGCGAGAGACGTTTCAGACGAGGAACTTGAACGTGTAGCAAAAATGGCCTACGCTGATCAATTTATCAATGAACTGCCAGATAAATTTAACACCGAGGTCGGCGAACGAGGCATAAAGCTTTCAGGTGGACAACGACAACGCATTTCGATTGCCAGAGCTTTGTTACGTAATCCACAAATTTTAATGCTAGATGAAGCGACTTCTAGCCTTGATAGTAATTCAGAAATTTACGTACAAAAAGCATTGGATAATTTAATGCAAGGACGCACAACACTCGTAATTGCTCACCGACTTTCTACTGTCGTAGATGCAGACCAAATTTTATTTATCGAGAAAGGTCATATTACAGGCTGTGGGACACATGATACATTATTTGAAACACACGATATGTATAGAGAGTTTGCTAAACAACAATTGCGCATTAAAGATTAAAGGCGAAAGGATTTGTTATGATGACAAAACTATTAGTCGTGGATGATGATGACCATATTAGAGAATTAATAAAAGTATTTTTACAAAATGAAGGTTTTGATGTTATTGAAGCATTGGACGGTGTGGATGCACTGTCCAAATTGGATGCAGAAAAAGTCGACATGGTGATTATGGACATTATGATGCCTAATATGGACGGTTGGCAATTATGCAAGGAAATTCGAACATTCAATAGTGATTTACCGATCTTGATGTTAACGGCAAAAGGTGAAACCGCTCAAAAAGTGAAAGGATTTAATTTAGGAACAGACGATTATTTAGTCAAACCTTTTGAGCCTGTTGAATTGATTGTACGCGTTAAATCTATTTTAAAACGGTATCGTATTGCGCTCTCTCAAACGATTGAAATTGGAAATGTTAAAATGAATCGCCATACATATGAAGTATTGTATGACGGTGAAAGCATCACGTTGCGCCTAAAAGAATTCGACCTTTTATTTACATTAGCAAGTTATGCGGGCAAAACATTTTCTCGCGAGCAGCTTATTGAAGAAATTTGGGGATTTGACTATGAGGGTGATGAGCGTACGGTAGATGTTCATATTAAAAGGTTGCGTGAACGATTTCCTGAAGAAAAAAGTGGCTTCACCATTCGTACGATTCGTGGACTTGGCTATCGCTTGGAATTAGCACTATGAAGTATTGGAAATTTTTCTTTAAGCTTCTAATGATTTTTATTATGTTCCTTCTAGCCAATATAGTATTTGCCTTTATTTCCTTCCACGTAACTTCTTGGCTCTTTCAGCGGGTGGACATACATCTGCAAGGATTTTGGCGACAATTAACGACGGTTCTCGGTGTATTTGTACTATTTGCCTGCACCGCAGCTTGCATTTTTTTAATCGGTTTAAAAAGACAGCGAAATTATTGGGATACGATTGTTGATGCTATTGGACGAATGGCTAAAGGGGATTTCAATGTACAGTTAGACAAAATGTCAGATGATGAAAATGATCATTTTGGCCAACTAATTAGTGGGATCAATCATATGGCGGTCGAATTAGGCGAATTAGAGCGTATGCGCCAAGAATTTATTTCAAATGTATCACACGAAATTCAATCTCCCCTGACATCCATAAATGGTTTTGCAAAGGCATTAAAAAATATGGATTTATCTGAAGAGAAGCGTCAGCACTATTTAGCCATTATTGAAATGGAAAGTCACCGTCTATCAAAAATCAGTGATAATTTATTAAAATTAACGTCCTTAGAATCACAGCATCATCCATTTGAACCGAAGTACTATCGACTAGATAAACAGTTACGCAATGTTGTGTTAGCCTTAGAGCCAAATTGGTTAGAAAAACAAATTGATATTGATATTCAATTACAAAACATAACGATTATGGCTGATGAGGACTTAATGAACCAAGTATGGATGAATGTACTCAGTAACAGCATCAAATTTACACACAAAAATGGCCAAATCCGTATTTTGATGACCGCCCACCATGATAAAGTTACGGTAAGCATTTGTGATAACGGTATTGGCTTAACGGATGAACAGCAAAAGCACATTTTTGAACGTTTTTATAAAGCAGACCAATCGAGAATCGCTACAAATGGAGGTAGCGGACTAGGACTATCCATAGTAAAAAAAATTATTGATATACATCATGGTACGATTACTGTCAAAAGCAAACTTGCTGAACAAACGAAATTTTTAATCACACTCCCTTTAGATAAAGTTACGGCAGAGAAGGAAGAGCATAGGATGTGAAAGTAGTTCACACCTATGCTCTTTCGCTTCTTCTAGTAAGCTACTTGTCGAAAATATTGATATACTTTTGCTAACTTTTTTTGTTGTCCTCCCTTTTTACTTTCCATATTTCCAAATTCAAAAAACTTCACTTTCTTAATTCCTACAAAATTAAATAAAGCCTTTCTCATCAATACTTTATGTGCATTATTCAACCATAATAGTGGATAATTTGTCGGGCCTTTCATTGTCGAAACACAAACGACTGACTTCCCTTTTAAAAGTCCATCGGGAAACAAACCCTTCTTATCTCTATAAGCAAAATTGGAGGCAAATAATTGATCAATATAGCCTAACAGCATTGCTGGCGGTCTTCCCCACCAAATCGGATAGACAAACACAATTTTATCTGCCCAAGTTATTTGTTCCCTATATTTCTCTAAGTTTGGATCACGATATATATCACGACGTCGTCTATGTTCATTAAAGTGTAAAATCGGATCAAATTTTTCTTTATATAAATCAACGACTTGTAATTCATTTATGTACGGATTTTCTTTGCATCCTTTCACAACTTCCTGCAAAAAAGAATAATTCAAACTTTGATGATTTGGATACGTATAAATAATTAATGTTTTCATAACTGCCTCCATTACTTATCATTTGATAAGTAAATAATACGCAATACTTATATAGTTGTCAAATGATAATTGTTTTAAGATAAGTTATTTGTTATCTTGTCAGTAAGAGGTGAGCTATTTGGACAAGAATGCATTATTCAATCAATTTGTGACATTTACAGCAAGCGTCCATCAAGTAACAAATGAGTTAACACAAAACGTTAAAACGGAAGCCATAACTCCTGTTCAATATAAAATTCTTGAATATATAAAAGTAAGCCAGCCTGTTACAACTACTGAAATTAGTGATTGTCAGCAAATGTCGTTACCGAATACAAGTCGAGAGCTTAAGAAACTACAAGAGAAAAATTTAATTGAAAAAATTAGTGATACAGAGGATCGTAGAAAACATTATGTGCGCCTCACCGAAGATGGGGAACAAATGATGGATGAGGCATTTCGATGTATTGAAGTCCGTTTTCAACACCTTATTCAAGATGTTTCAGAAGAAGATTTAGAAGAAATTAAGCACGCATTAAATATTTTGCAGCAGAAGGTTTTTAAACAACAAGGTAAGCTTTAAGACGCATGATTTACTTCCGTTAATTGTTAGGACAGACTATAAGTGTGACCTCAAATGCAATTTGATTTGAGGTCACCTTTTTTTCAAGGTTTTTAATTAGTTTAGCTAGTAGATTAATAAAGTTAGAAATTATTCCCTAATAATTCGTCACCGATTAGCCCTCCCTTTAATAGTCTAATGATGTATAAAGGAGATGACTCATGTGGGAGCAGTTGTAGATAAAAAATGGCTTGATCAGCATTTAACTTCCCTACCATTATGGCAACAGAATGCATTTAAAGATTTTTCTACAATGATTGCAGATGAAGCGAATACCTTTCCCTGTATTCCTGCCAGAACAGGTTTCTTATCGAATCAACTTCGCTTCAGCTTTATCGGAGATCCCCGAGAGTTACAATCAGCTAAAGCGTTAGCAGATTGCTTAAAGGAATATGGACAGTGCGCTCGATCTGCTGGCAAATATACTTCACATGCTATTTTCTTTGAAACGCCACAGGATATGCTGGAAAATTATGAGGTAGAGGATTATAGAGCCCTATTTTGGACAGTGTTAAACAACATTACCGCATTTGATGAGAAAGAATGGCCTACAGAAATTCCCTCCGATCCATCTGTTCATACATGGGAATTTTGTTTTAATGGCGAGCCTTATTTTGTATTTTGTGCAACCCCTGCCCACAAACTTCGAAAAAGTCGCCATTTTGCAACATTGCTTATGGCCTTTCAGCCACGCTGGGTATTTGAGGACATTAATGATACAACTGTATTAGGTCAAAAATTAAAAAGGCTAATAAGAAAGCGCATCGATTTGTATGACGAAGTCCCTGGTCATCCAGACTTAAAATGGTACGGGCAAAAGGACAATCATGAATGGAAACAATATTTTTTAAGCGATGATGAGCATAGTCCATCAAAATGTCCCTTTTTACGGGGGCATCTTCCATTAACTTTTTCAAAACAGAGAAATAATTAAACGGAGCTTTTGTTGCTCCGTTTTTTCATAACAATAAATGTCGCAACAGCAATGATGACGATAAAAAGCAGGCTTATGTAAAAACCGAATCTGCTTGTTTTATCACCTAATGTACCCGAAACTGTAACAGCTATAAGTAGCATCCCAACTACATTTTTTACATGTTGCCACTTCGTTAATGTCATAAGCTTTGCATAAGTGACCAAAATAAAAAGCCAATTGTAAATTAACATTAAACCTGCTGCTGTTATTAAATATTCAAAAATCTTTTCAGGAATTAGGAACCCTATCACAATCGTCATTATTAAACCAATTGTTAAAAAAAGAAATGCTGGGAATGGCACTTTCAGTTTTCCTTTTTTCGCTAATAGTGCAGGGGCATCATGATCTTCCGCTAAAGCCGTTAATATCGTAACTACTGCATATAAAGAAGCTACCATGGTCGAAAATCCAGCAATAATTAAAATGCCTGTTATTATATCTGCTACATATGGTAAGTGAAAATCTGCAAGAGCTGTAATGAACGGGCTTTCATCTATTATGAATGTTTCCCACTGTACTAATGCAAGCGCACCTACGAGTGCAATGACGTAGATTGTAGTCAACATCACAATCATCACTTTTCCAGCTTTCGGTGCCTGCTGTGGATCTTTTAAATCAATGACTAAGAGGCCCATCACTTCTATACCGCCAAAAGCAAAAAATGCATACAGTAGACCAAGCCATATCCCCTTTATCCCTTCAGAAAAGAAGCTTTGAAAGTTCGCTATTAAAGCATCTACTTGCTTAGGTTCACTATTTATCCCTTTTATTAGTAGGATGACAGCCACTACGATAAACATCACGACAGCAGCTGCCTTCATCGCCCCAAATATATTTTGAAACTTTTCAAAGCCTTTCATTCCAGTAAGTAATATAAGCAAGCCAAGTGCGCCGAATCCAGCTGCAGTCATCCATAGCGGTAATGCAGGAAACCAAAATTGAGTAAAAATCCCCAATGCCATTAATTGACTTGCCATAATTAATATTTCCGAAATCAAATATACCCACCCATTACTAAAACCAGCCCAATTGCCAAATGCTTGTTTAGCATAAGTACGAAATGATCCTTTATCTGGATTGGCAACAGACATTTTCACAAGTGCATCATAAACAAGGTACGTTCCAATGGCTGCTAATATAAATGGAATTAAAATAGCAGGTCCACTTTTAGCAATTGCCATACTTGTACCTAGAAAAAAACCTGTCCCTAATGTACAACCGACACCTAATAAGGACAACTGCCACCAAGACATTTGGCCTTTGCTAGTTTTAGACTCCATTGCGATCACCTCTCTTACAATTTCCGCACCAATGGTAAGGTCATACAGCGAATACCACCGCCGCCTTTTTCAAGTTCTGTCACTTCGATTTCCACTATATTTTTCTTTTGTAATAGTGGATGGTTTTTAAATTGCTGTTTTGTAGCTTTTTTACTAACTAACAATGTCTCAGGATTTAAATTTAAAAAATTAATATCAGGAATCGTATTATATTTTTCTAACCAATAGACCTCAAAGCCATGACGATTAAAAAATTGCTCTGCCATATCAAAGCGAGTTGAACATGCGGTCATCACATACACAGGAAAATATCGCATAAAGCTTTTGGCTATCACAACATCTTCGTTTGCAACATTACAATTCATATCTAAGTGGAGTGTGTCAGAGCTTCTAGGCAAATCAATAATGCCAATTTCAGTAAAACCAGCTTCAAATAGTTTTTCCTTCACACGATCCACACCTTGTTTCGATGTCCGAACGCCAATATTGATAAGTACTGCATCCTTATTCAACACCATCACATCTCCAAACTCTAATACATCGCCAGTTTCCTTTGATGCCTGAAAGTTTTTAGGAAACCACTTTTCAAGTAATGCATGAGCATGTCCATATTCAGGGCGTCTAATAGAACTACCTGCTTCGCCTGGCAGCATTTCATTGCCAAATACACATGCGAGATCACGCACAAAATAACGATTTAGAAGCTGTTCGCTTAGTTGCTTCGCTTCCCCTTGCAGTTCCGTTGAGTAATCAATTACTTTCACACCCGCATGTTGTAAAGTACCTTTTAGCTCCATAAAGTTCTCCATTGCTCGTGCATTTAAAACAGGTGCGCTCCATTGTACGTTTTCAGCTGTTTTTAAATCTGGCACATCTAAGCAAGAAGGCGCACAAAGCATAACAGCCGTAAGCTCTCCATGCTCTGACCAACAACTCGGTTGTATTGAATACATCGTGTTTTCTCCCCTTTTCTTTACTATTACTGTTAGCCTTACCGTCAACTTTCAGATTATACGAAGCAACGTTAACAAAAAAAACACACCATAAACAATGGTGTGCCAAAGTGTAGACAACACAAAAAAATTAAACAATAACAGTTGATTTTACAGCATGTGGAGGCTTCCTCGGCTATCGTGCCGCCCCACTCTGTGCTGTTTCCGCACAAGGTTGTTTCCGCAAAGTAGTGTGCTTTACGTAAAATATTCTAGCTTCGCATTTGGGAAAAATTTCTTCATGTAACCATAAAGATGTTCTTTAATGTCTTCCTCTTCCTCTTTTTGATAAATATATTTGCCAATTCCATATTTGCCCCACTTGTACCTTCTAGCTGTTTCATCCAATTCTAATTTCGTCATTGGATAATTTTTTTCAATAACTCTTTTCGCGGGCTTTGTAAAACGGTGCTGAATAAATTCAAAGGTAATATCATCCCGTACATCTTGCGGTAATTCAGCATCAAGACGTTCAAACATATGATAGTAGCCTTCCTCCCAGCCTTCATGAAGATAAATTGGAGCGACAATAAAGCCGAGCGGATATCCCGCCCTCGCTACTTTTCCAGCCGCTTCAATACGTAAGTCTAATGGAGATGTACCTGGCTCAAAGTTTTTTATGACATAATCCGCATTTACACTAAAACGAAACCTCGTCCTACCATTATGCTTAGCATCTAACAAATGGTCGACATAATGGAATTTCGTTACAAATCGCAACAACCCATGTTCACTTTGTCCAAAATGCTCAATGGCTCTTTTCAATGTATGTGTTAAATGATCAATCCCTACAATATCTGACGTACAAGATGCTTCAAATCGCGTTATTTCAGGAGCTCGTTCTGCGATATAGTGATCTGCTGCCTCCAGAATTTCATCGACATTCACATAAGTACGAATATATGGTTTACTGCCCATCGTTGTTTGTAAATAACAATAATGACAGTGCCCCATACATCCAGTTGCGAACGGTATAGCATATTCAGCTGACGGTTTAGATGTATCAAATTTGAGTGTCTTTCGTATCCCAACAACGAGCGTTGACTTAGCTATACGATATTTTTGCAAATCATTGTCACCTGGGAGATTCCGCACCTGATTATGAGAAGTCGTATAACGGATTTCCACACCAAGCTTCTCAAATTTCTCTTTTAATTCTTTTCCTAATGGATAATCCAGCGCATCAGGCTCAAAATAAACGAGCTGAGGAGTAAATGGTTTTCTCATTCTCTACCTCCATTAATGAAAATATTGATGATACGCTTGCTCCGCATCCATTTCACTTTTAAAAATGACAAAGTCATTCGTTAATGGATAATACGTCTCAAATAGAAATAACGCTAATTCATTTGGATTTTCTGGATTATTCACGACTGCAGCCTCCTGTATATTCGTTACATCTTGAATATGTGGATTGCGATAAAAAATATAAACAATATCTCCTGCATTATAAGTTTGCATGTACGTTCTCCTCCCAAAACATTTCATTTAGTTTGGCTTAAGTAGGAGGAAATTATGTTAGTCTTTTGCAAGCATCATTTTCAAATCGCAGAGCAGAGTATCCTTCTACATTTCATTCTTTTCTAAGAGCTGCTCCAGTTTACTGTTGGCACGCTCTAATACTTGTTTTATTTGTACAATCTCTTTTTCTTTTTGAACAATTTGTTCATATTTATTTTGAAATAATCTTTTTAATTGTAGAAGATTGTCGATTTCTACTTTGGTCAATTTATTATGTTGATTCGTATTTTCAGTCCATTCGAAGAGCAATTTAATTTCCTGAAGTAAAAAACCAGATTGTTTGAGCTTAAGGATTATACTAATAATCTCGATGTGATGCTCATTATACTTACGATGATTATTTTTTATTTCGGGTTGTAATAGATTTATTTTTTCATAATAACGAATTGTATCCTTACTAATACCAGTACAGATTGCAAATTCACTTATTTTCATGGTTTCCTCCTAGTATTTTATAAATTTAGAAACTAATAATAGAAGTATACAATGGAAGATGAAGCGAATGATATGGTGACTGTATCTAAGCTTATTATTTGTTAATTGACCTTCTATAATAGCTAATAGATGAAACATCATAAATTCAAAAATTAGTATTTTAAGTATCCATTCTTTGTATGGAATCCATATTGTTAAGAGAATACTAGTGGATAATAGGACGAAGAATAATGTTCTCAATTGATATCCTTTCTCTTTCCACTGCATTAAAGCTGCAAGTCCTGTTAATATTGCATATGCCTCAATTAATCCGTACGTAATCATAATCATTGGATCACCCCATTCTTTTTGTCCTTTCACTTTAAAAGGTGGAGTTTACTCCATGTCAACAATTATTATTATTTAAATTCCCGTAAAAGCTGACCACTATGTTTTTTACAAAATTGATACTTTTAAATAGGCCAAGCCTTTGCTAAGGTTATCCTAGCATGCAGCATTGATTTACAAAGTACAGTTTTGCGCAACTATTCTTTGAGATTTATAAAGCAAAATAAGGAAGGTTTACAACTATGCAAAAAACAATAAACTATTCACATGCACGAACTTTTGATCTTATTCTATCCGCAATGTTAATTGCACTTGTGTTCGTGGCAACACTCACATTAAATATTAAACTACCTATTAAAGCGAATGGTGGATTAGTTCATCTTGGGACAGGCATGCTCTTTACGGCATCTATTCTTTTTGGTTCAAAAAAAGGAGCGATTGCAGGTGCAATTGGCATGGGTTTATTTGACGTCGTTTCTGGCTGGATGTTGTGGGCACCTATTACATTTGTGGCTCGTGGCTTGCAGGGCTATATCGTAGGAAAAATCGCTTGGTCGAACGGACGCAATGGACATAGTATTGCCTTCAATCTTTTTGCAATGATTATTTCAGTTCCATTCATGATAGCTGTTTATTATGTTGGTGAAGCTATTTTATATGCCAACTGGGTTGCACCGTTGACATCGATTCCTGGAGACTTAGTACAAAATATTCTCGGGATGATTGTAGCAATACCAGTTTGTATTTTATTGAAAAAAACACCGATTTTTAAATAAAATCTTGATTGTTGTCTATCGACGATTTCTACCGACTTATCAGCGAATCAATTACTACGACAAAAGGGATTAAGAATAGAAATCTTAATCCCTTTTGTTATTTTTATTGTAAAAAAGGGGTTCTTACTTTCTTCTTGCCACACTCTTCGAAACAGCACAAAACGTAAGACGCAACAAACCCCGCGCTAGCGAGGGTTGCGGCTTACGATGTGCCCGCGGAAAGCGCCCGCCCGTAGCGGAAATCAACGGCAGTAGTCATCACCTATATTAGTTTTAAATAAAAAAAACTATAGACAAATTCAAATAACTTCGAGTTTGTCTATAGTCTGAAACACACTCGCTTTCACGAGTGTGTTTTTTATTTTGAAAGATCTATTTTTTTATTTAATAAGTGAATCGTCACACCGCCGACAGTCATTGATAATAACTCACCGACTCCAACGGTAAACCAAGTCGCCCAAAATGGTAAATCATATAGAATGGTTAATTGGCCTGCCACAGTGAACATCGATAAGGCAAAAATCAATGTTGTAATCACCATTTTCCAACTATCACTTTTAATATTTTTCGTTACTGATCGACAAAGAATTAATACTAGAAATGTTGCAATACCACCTATAGGTACATCAAGTATCCAAGTCGGTGACATAAAATTTGCTACGATAACGCCTAGTGTTACTGCTACTACGTAACGTTTATTGTACAGTGCCAAATAGTTGAACATTTCTGATAGACGTAGTTGGACTGCACCAAAGCTAATAACTGACAATACTACAGTTACAGCCACATACAAGGCTGCGACCATTGCTACCTTTGTAAGTTCCCTTACAGAAGTACGCGATGAATCTTTTACAATAGATGTATTCAATTTACATTCTCCTTTGTAAAATAGCAATCTGCTATTTTAGTACTAACTACGACCAAAGGAAGAGAGCAAGTTGCCCTAACTGAAGTGTCGTAGTGTAAGCTATTTTTTGCTTACTTGCGTATTATAGCAAAAGAATGTTAGATTGACCAACACTATTTCGCAATCCATCCGCCATCTATCGGTATCACAGATCCGTGCATATAATCAGCTGAATGACTCGCCAAGAAAAGCGTTAAATTGGCAACTTCACTTGGTTGTGCCCATCGACCTGCAGGTGTTTCATCAGCAACCCATTTTGCCATTGCACCATCGCCTTCAAAATCAGCTTTAGTCATTGGAGTTTGAATAGCACCTGGCGCAATGGCATTGGCACGTATCCCTTCACGGCAATAGTCTAAATCAAGTTGTTTCGTGTAGCCTACAATTGCATGTTTAGATGCTGTATATGCCGCACCTCCCCCACCTGCAATAAGCCCTGCAATTGACGCCATATTAACAATAATGCCAGCTTTTCGTTTTAACATATGGGGTAATATCGTATTTGTCACAAGAAAAGTACCTTTTACATTCGTATTCATAATCTTGTCCCATAGTGCCTCATCCGTATCAAGCGTTTTGGCAAAATCATCTAAGATGCCAGCAGTATTTAGTAAAATATCCACTTCTTTAAAAATCCCTAGTGCTTTTTCAACTGCTAGTTCTACATCATGTTTTTTACATACACTACCTATCATATAAGCAAAACATTGAGGGTATTGCTTGTATAAATTCAATAACCCTTGCTCCTCCATATCAAAACCGAAAACATTAGCCCCATTTTCTAAAAAAGCAATGGCTTGAGCTTGGCCAATACCTGAAGCGGCACCTGTTATAAAAACGGTTTTGCCACTATATTCTTCAAACTTCATAACATCTCTCCTCTATAAAAAGCAATCATTAATAGGCATAACTTCTAAGCTATTAGGAAATTACCTTGACATCAAAAAAATAGCATACTAAGTAACACCTAGCATACTATTTTATCTTTACCCACAGGTAATTTAGTTTACGATTTTCCAGTCTTCCGCTAATAAATCACAGACAGTTGGTGTGAACATCGTGTAGCCTTCACCGCGTACATTGATTAAAAAATAGGGGTTTAAATTTACACCCTCATGCTCGCTTTGTCCAACGAGCTTCACATATAATTCAGCACCGCCCCAACCTTCACGGATTACTTTGTCGCCCGCTTTTAAACGCGGTAATACTTCTTCAAATGTCATATAAATTCATCCTTTTTCACAATCTTTTCAAACTTTCCTTACAAAAAAGTATACTGGATAATTATTTTGTTTACAACTATAGCTAGTTCATTTATACTTTTCATTCTAACTACTTTTTTTACCTTTAATGTGAGTCTCTTGATATAAAAAATAAAATGGTCACTAAAATCGAGGGGCGGCTACCCCTTTTATTTCAAAGCATTTTACTTGCCCTTTCCAACAAAAAAGAACCTTCAATCCAAGATGGATCAAAGGTTCCTATTTTTTAATGACTAGTTTTTGTTTAGACCAAGTGTCTGCGCTGTTGAAGCATGAACTTCTTCAAGTAGCTCAGGGTTTTGTAGTAATGAGATACCGTATGAAGGAATCATTTCCTTTAATTTTGGCTCCCAATCTTTTGCTTGTTGTGGGAAGCATTTTTTGATAACTTCTAGCATAACGTGAACGGCAGTCGATGCACCTGGTGATGCACCTAATAAAGCAGCGATTGAACCGTCTGCAGCACTTACTACTTCAGTACCGAATTGTAATGTTCCTTTACCGCCTGCTTCAGTATCTTTAATAACTTGTACACGTTGACCAGCAACTACAATATCCCAATCCTCACTTTTAGCAGTTGGGATAAACTCACGTAACTCTTCCATACGTTGATCTTTTGATAATAGAAGTTGTTGGATCAGGTATTTTGTTAATGACATTTCTTTAACCCCTGCCGCCAATAATGTTGTAATATTATGCGGTTTTACAGAAGCAATTAAATCCATGTTGGAACCTGTTTTCAAGAACTTTGGTGAGAAACCAGCGAATGGTCCAAATAATAATGATTTTTTATTATCGATAAAGCGAGTGTCTAAATGTGGAACAGACATTGGTGGCGCACCAACAGCAGCTTTACCGTATACTTTTGCATGATGTTGTTCAACAATTTCTTGATTTTTACATACCATAAATAATCCACTGATAGGGAACCCACCAATGTGTTTACCTTCAGGAATGCCTGATTTTTGTAGTAGCTCTAAGCTTCCTCCGCCAGCTCCAAGGAAGACGAATTTTGCTGTATGATACTCCATTTTACAACCATCTTTGTCATGCACTTTTAATTCCCATAAACCGTCTTTTGTACGTTTAATGCTTTCGACACTATGGTTGTAGTTGATATCAACATCTTTTTGTTTTAGGTGGTCAAATAAAATACGTGTTAGAGCACCGAAGTTTACGTCTGTACCAGTGTCAATTTTTGTAGCGGCAATGGCCTCATTTGCTGGACGGTCTTGCATAATAAGAGGAATCCATTCCATTAGTTTTTCTGGGTTATCAGAAAATTCCATTCCTTTGAAAAGAGGATTATTTGACATTGTTTCATAACGTTTTTTCAAATACTCAACATTTTTTTCGCCTCTTACCATACTCATATGTGGTAATGGCATAATAAAGTCTTGCGGATTTTGGATAAGCTTGTTTTTTACAAGATAAGACCAAAACTGCATCGAAACCTGGAACTGTTCATTAACATTAATCGCTTTGCTAATATCGATAGTCCCGTCTGGTTTTTCAGAAGTGTAGTTTAGCTCGCACAGTGCTGCGTGCCCTGTTCCTGCATTATTCCATTCATTAGAGCTTTCCTCACCGGCGTTTGAAAGTTTTTCAAACACAGTAATATTCCAGTCCGGTGCTAATTCTTTGAGCATCGTCCCCAAAGTCGCACTCATAATTCCGGCACCAATTAAGATGACGTCTGATTTAGTTACTCTGTTACTCATTTTTACCATCCTTATATTTTAAGATTTGCAGAAATGATGTAGGTGTAAACTAGTTACACACCTTTTCTGTATCAACTATAAACTTACAATAGTCTATCACAACTAATTAAAGAATAAAATATCTACTACAATATTATAGTAATAAACTAATCAAAAAGTAGTAAAAAGTGCGAAGTCAGCTTTTAAAGTTCTTTGTATAAACTAAAACTAAGCTATTGCCAATGTTTCCAAATGTATCACGATGGGTTGCCAATACATACATTATGTGTGCTAGTAGTCATCTTATTGAAAATAACATTAAATGAAGACATTTTAGTATGCTACTACTAAAATAAATTATCCATCGCTTTATAGATGTTAAACACTTCTTCGCTTCGCTTATTTAAAAAGCCCTAGAACTTTTAGTCTAATAGCTCGTAATCGACTCTATTTTACATCATTCACTAACATTCACAAGGTACCTTTAAACTAATTTTCGACTTTTTCGGCAGAATGTTTCATACGCTAAAATATGTATAGTACGCAGAGGCACTAATTTTTAAGCGGAAAAATTACGTCCATTAATACATAACAAAATAGCAAAAGCTTTTGACATTATTTATTTTGCTAGGCAAGAAATAAGAGGTTTTTCGTCACCTTCCTCCTTAGCTACTGTATACGCTTTCATCAAATCTATCAAGAGTTAAAGCTTCGATTTTATAATTTTCCTCCTTTTCATTCAGCGAATTTTTCACCTTAATACTATTCAATTTATTTTCATGTTGTTATATAACACCATCTGCACGACATAAATTTTACCATATAACAATCGAAATTATTAGAATATTTTATTTTTTAAAAATTAGGCAAAGCTTTTGCTGTATACACGTATTCCTAAATAATTTCTACTTAAGTCAATTTATCTACTTAATTTTTACCATTTGTTCTTCCAATGCCAAAAAGGTAGGTCACCAATATATTAGGTGACTTACCCTTTTAATTTTAGTAAATCTGTTTTATAACGAAATTTTACTTCCTTTTATGTTTTAGTTAACACAAGGTAATACAGACACAATTTCACAGCAAAAGCGAAATGTTATGATTTCTAATTTTTTTATTTTATATAGTAGCTGATTCCATCATTTTTTTCTCAATTGCTTTTTGTTCTGTGGCATTCAGGACTTTTTCAGGTAAATTGTTAGAAATTCGAATAGTATAACGACCATCTAATATAATTTTCTTTAAGTCCGTTATTGTATGGCAGTCTTGCTCTAGTTCGTTGTAGATACAGCCATACTGTAAAAGATGATGTGTATCACTTCCACCTATAACTGGTTTATTGTATGTTTTAGCAAATTGATAAACAAGGTGCGAATTTTCTTCAATGCCCATTGAATATAAATCTTTACCATTTAAATCGAACGCATCCAGCTTATTTAATAAAGTTGGATCAAGATGATACAACGGCGTACTTTTACGATACGGATGTGCGCCAATTATTAATAGCTCGTATTGTGCGACAAGTTCAAGTAACTGCGCAAACTTAATAAAGCTATCTTTGGCTATATATGGTTCTAACTTTGTACGTATTTCGCGAATGATAGCTCGGTCGGCCACAATTAAAATATGCCCCACCTCTTGAATATCTACTTCCATCCCAGGGAAAATTCTCACATTGTCTACTAAGTAGTAATTTTGAATATATGGATAAACCTCATCAAGTGTGTTATAGACATCAAAAAAATTACGTGTATTAAAATGTTCTGTTAAAGCGAAGCCAGAAAGACCATTTTCTTGCGCTGATTTCACCATGTTTCTAAAATAATCTAATGAAAACTCAACTTTTTTTGAAAGCTTACCATGTGTGTGAAAATCGAAATTCATCTAAATGCACATCCTTTTTAGTTTAATAGTAAATTCCTAATGTAAAACTACACCCAATATAAAATATTGAGAAAACAATAAATAGGTAATCATTGCGCTTGAAAGTAAAGTAAGCTGTCTTCAGCTTTTTTACTTCTGTATTATTTGTAGCATGACTAAATCCTTTTGTTTCTAGTGCTTCAATAGTGGTTCTTGAACGCTTTGCCCCATTTAAAATAAGTGGATAAAATGATAAAACTAAGATTTTCATATAGTAGAACCCCATGCGCCAATATAAAAAACCCGTTTTTTCAGGTGCCTTGCCTCGTAATCGATACGACAAAATCACTTTATGAAATTCTTCCATTAAAGTAGGTAAAATGCGATAGCAATAAGACACACTAAACGAGACTTGAACAGGAACCCCTAAACGTATTAATGCATCACTAAACTTTTCAGGATCTAAACTCGTGAACACAGCTACGCTTGCTAATGATATAATTGCAAGCTTAATTGTCAGCCAAAACATTGGTTCGATTGATGCTAATTCTCCACCAAAAAATAAAGAGATAATAAATAATACAGCTATTTCACTAACTAACCCGACAAATAAAATGATTAATATAAGTGGGCTTACGCGTGCTAAAATCGTCATTCCTACCATAAACAATAAAAAGCAAACTAATATCATTTCGTTATGGATAAACCATGGGACAATCGCGAAAAATAAATACCAGAAAACAAGTGTCCTTGGATCCAATCGACCTAAATAAGTGTCACCACTACCATAGGCTGTTTTTAATAGTTCTCCTTTTACATATTCCAATGAAAGCTTTTCAGATATGCTATTAAATATATTCATAAGCTTTATCCTCACTTTCTATTATGGTGAACTGTTGGCAAAAGTCTTCAACCGTATAAACTGGTTCAGGTAAACCCAGTTTCATACTCAGTTCTACTATTTGTGGCATCATTAGCCCAGCTTTTTGTAACACCAATTGATTATGGAAAATATCTTGACGATTCCCATCAGCAATAATTTCACCGTTATGCATTACGATAATTCTCGTCGCCCATTCTGACACTAACTGCATATCATGGGTAGCAATAATAACGGTTTTGACATGTTCTTTTAATGTTTCTAACATATGAACAACATGCTTTTTCGTAGCAATATCTAAATTGGCTGTTGGCTCATCTAGTAAAATAACACTAGGTTGCATAGCGGCACCAATTGCCAAAGATACTCTCCTTTTTTGACCACCACTTAATAGCCTCGCATCCCTTTCCTTTAAATCAGTAAGTGCGAAATCTTTTAAGATTGTTTCAACTAAGACTTCGTAATCTTTCACTTTTCTAGCCTTTAAGAAAAGCTCAATCTCCCTTTTTACTGAATCCTCAATAAACATCTCCTCTGGATTTTGATAAACATATGATACATATTTACCTAATCTTTCAGGAGTCGCATTCGTTGTTGATGTATTTAAAACGGTTACTTGACCTTTATGTGGTTTCACAATACCTGCTATTAGTTTGATTAATGAAGATTTACCAGCACCATTATTGCCAACAATCGCTATCCGCTCTCCCTCAAAAAAAGTAGTATTAATATTATTTAACACTTGTTTTTTCTGCTTTTTTAAATTGCGAAATTGTAAAGAGACGTGTTCCATATTAACGATTGCTTTCTTATCTTGTTTTAAATGGATTTCTGATTTATTGGCTCTTGATGTGTTAGTGATTTTCGAAAATGTATTAAAATGTGCAATTCCTTCTTCTAACGTTATTGGTAGCTCTGGAGCCATTCCTCCCTCGCCTACCATCAACCTCGCAGCTTGTGTAATTTGTGGTGGGTATATGTTATGACTAACTAATTCATCAACTTTGGATAAAGCTATCTTGACAGGCTCTTTCCATAAGATACGGCCCATATCCATTAACACAACTGATTGACAATATTCAACTATCAGTTCTGCATGATGCTCAATTACAATAATTGTCATCCCGAATTGTTCATTTAATTTTTTCAGCACTCGATACACTTCTTCGGCATGCTGTGGATCTAACTGTGCAACTGGTTCATCGACGATTAATATTTTAGGTTTCATAGCGAGAACACCTGCAATCGCTAATAAATGCTTTTGTCCCCCACTCAATTCCCAAATAAATTCATTTGCGATAGCAGTTAACCCTGTTACATCTAGAGCCCATCGTCCTCTTTCTTTATAATCCGCTAAGCCATAATTCAACGGCACAAATGACGCATCATCTAGAACAGTTGGCCGCATAATTTGATTCTCAAAATCTTGGTATACATACCCTATATCTTGTGATAACTCTGCAACTGAAAATTGCGATGTATCACGATTTCCGACAGTTACTTTCCCTTCAAAATCACCAACATAAAATTTAGGAATAAGTCCGTTAAATGTTTTACATAATGTCGTTTTACCTGAGCCATTCCCTCCAATAATTGCTACAAATTCGCCTTCATTTACAGTGAGGTTGGCGTTATTTAAAACTTTATCTTCAGCGCCAGGGTATGTGAAAGACACATCTTCAACTTGAATAATAGGCTTAACCAAGGTTTTCAAGCTCCTTTGTATTACGTTTTGATTTAGAACGCATTATGGCAACGACAAAGAATGTTACAAATATGGACAAAGCAATTGGTACCCAAATAAACCAATTACCGAAAGTAGCTAAAAAGTCAGGCTCCCATTCACCAAATGCCCACTCTGTTTCAGATAAAAATTCGGCAATTATAGCAGTAACAGCAAGAATGACGGAGACAACGACTAATTTAGGTGTCACAATGGCTCCTATTGTATAGGTCATATTTTTGTTACGAGGTTTCATCCCTAGCAACGGTTCAATTTTGCCATACAAGCGCGGTACCAAATATAAAGTTGGTAATAGTGCGAATAAAATCCCTGAGAATAAAAGGTCATTTAAAAGTGAGACACCTTCAATAATGACGATACTTTCTGCTAAACCTGAAACAGCCTCAAATTCATCTACACCAACCCATACTTTCCCAATATCTACAATCGTACCTAATAAGTGATGGACTAGAAGCCCCGCCATGACGGCAAATGTAACTTGTCTACGGTTTAAAGGATTACGCACTAAAACGCCTGCAATATACATACCTAACGAAAAGGTAATAAATTTTTCTACTTCTCCAATACCACCAAATTGTCCGAGCATTAATTCACCAAAAATAATTTCCCCTAGTGAAGCTCCAATCGCAGCATAAAAAGGATGGAACAAAATACACAACGTTAATGGAATAAAAGCAAAATATTCTACAGATAACTCAATAAACCCTAATTGTAGTGAGGGAATTAATTCTGTAAACATGTTTGATAAACCGTAAAGTGACATTGATAACACGAATACCATCATTTTTTGTGATTGCGTTAATTGATACGGGCGCTGAATTGACATTTTTTCTACCTCCTTCTATTAATAATCCCAATATATAGGAGTACTGTTAACGGAATATGGATCCATTGCAAAGGTTATGTAAATATTTTTTCAATTTTATTTATTATGAAAAATAATTTTCATTTCAAAGAAAATATGTTTAAATGGAAGAAAGATTGGAGGCGTAAAATGGAGCAAAAACTTTTTGAGGATCAACATTTAACACCAAATGAAAAGACAATCGCAGATTTTATTGCAAAAATGGGTATGACCGTATTAACGTATACGGAAGATGAAATTGCCAAGTCACTACAAATAAGCAATGCTACTGTTTCACGTTTTTGGCGTAAAATAGGCTTTAAAAACTTTAAAGATTATAAAAACAACTATAAAGAAACGATGGATATTTCACCTGCAAACAAGTTAGGTAATATTATGGAACAAGTTAGTTCAACAACTATACATGCGCAAATGATGACAATGAGTGTAAAGCATTTAGAGCTCACACTAGCTCAATATAATGCTGAAGATTTTCAGAAAGCGGTACAGTCCATCGTCAAGGCGAAAACAATTTATATTTATAGCCCAGGCCCATCAGAAGGTTTAGGAAACTTATTAAATTATCGATTATCTCGCTTTGGATTCAATATTCAGGTGTTGCCAAAAAGCGGACACGAAATATATGAATCTATGTTGCATTTCGGCTATGGGGACGTATTATTCATGTTTGGGTTTGTGAAGCTCCATCCCGAATCTCGTGTTTTACTCGAACATGCAAAAAAACTTAATATGAAATCTATCGTTATAACGGATAGCATAGTATCGGATTTCAATATGCTCGCAGATCTACTACTATTTGCAAGTCGCGGCGAACTTTGGGAGTTCCATTCTATGATGGCACCAACATTTCTTATCGAAAATATTATTATCGCTGTCGGTAAAGAAACGGCTGAACAATCAATGATGAAATTAGAAATGTTGGATTCAATAAGGAAAGAATATAAAGATTTGTTACCACGTTAACTGAACGTTTCAAATGCGAGTACTGACTAAATGCCATTTTAGAAAAATCCTTACAGAAAAAACGTTCATCCGGTTTGTGGATGAACGCTTTTTTATTTATTACTAATTCCCTTTTCATCAAACAGGATTTCAACATTTTCAGCAACTTGCTTTTGATCAGTAGAATTGGGCTTTTCAATTAAATCAAAGGACACTTTTTGCCCTTGTTTAAGAAATCTATAGCCGTCAGGAAATTGTTCTTTATTTGATAAAATCGAGCTAAAGTGAACAAAAACATGATTTCCATCTTCACCATTCAGCATTATACGACCATACCCCTTTTCTTCTTTAAACCATTTAACAATTCCCTCTCGTTTCATATTTTATCAACCACCTATTTTTAAATTCACTTATTTACCTTCATTTTATAAAAAAAGCAAGGAGCTAGTAAAAACCTTTCCAAAAATTCAGGCGTATATATAATCTTTTTACATAAATTTTTCACTACCTATTTATAAAGAGGATTTCCTAAAGTCGCTAAATCGGCTAATGGGATCTGTTTTACAATTTCATAGCCGTTCCCTTCACCTTTAGGCTTTACAATAACCATTCCCATATTCGAAATTTTCCCTAGTCCAATCCCACTTGGAAAGCTATGCGCTATAATAACTTGATTTGTGCCATGGGGCGGTATTTTTTCTAGTTGAGATTGGCTATTCTTCAAAATTTGCTGCTGCTCTATAGAGGATATATTCCCTCCTAGTTTATTAATTTCAAACCAAAAAGGATTAATTTGAATATACATTGCTGGAAATGCAAGCTGCGCTGTCTCAACTGTTCTACACATTGGGCTAGCAATAATGGGCGAATTAATTGGGATTTGCCAATAACGAAGCATTTGTCCAAAGTAAACGGCTTCTCTCCGACCGTAGTCTGATAAATTTCGTTGCGTATAACAGTATTGAAAATTAAAATATGGCTGGTCTTTACCAACTGTTGCTTCTCCATGTCTCACATATAAATTGTAGCCTCCTGCTCTCAGTAAATTAAGAATTGGCTGTTCCAACTTCTTTTCCTCCTATCCTACGTTAAAGATTTACTGCTAATATATGACTTACATAGTTCATTACATGAGAATATTCATAACCTGTAAATTTACTCCAAAACAAAAAGCCCCCTACTTTATATAGGGAGCTAAACCAGATGTTTATGAGGCTCTATTCTTGCAGTACATGCACTTATCTGCACTACTTCATTTTACTTTAAAGGGATAATTACAGTCGCTGTCGTTTCTAATTCTGATGTCGATTGTATAGAGATGTTACCATTATATTTTTTGACAACTTCTTTCACGATAAATAACCCTTGCCCTCTAATTTTACCGAATTCAGGTTTTTTTGTTGTAAAGCCTTGTTTATATATTTGAGCTGGCTCAGATATTGCCGGTCCTGTATTTATAATTTCAAAAACATACTTCAATTCATCGGCGTGACAACAAATGGTCATTTTACGTTCATTCTCTGGCAATTCGGTTGTGGCATCAATGGCGTTATCGATTAAATTCGATAGTAACTTAATTAGATCCGTTGTTTTAATCTTATTAAAAGCATTTTGTGAAACGGATATATCCATCTCAATATTATGATTTTGGGCTGCAAGCTTTTTCGTTTGCAACAAGATGGAAAGCCCAGGATGATTAATATTTAATTTTAGTGATTTAATGGCCTGTACATCTTTAGATAATGATGATAAATATTGCTTTGCTTGCTCTTGCTCCCCTAATTGCAGAAGCCCATGTAAAACTTGTATATGGTTAGTAAAGTCATGTCGCAATGAAGATACAGAGGTAATTAACGCTTTTATTTCAGCTTGATATGTATCTTCAGTTACACCTACTTCTTTTGTTACTTCTTTTTGATACCATCTTTGTAAAAAGAAGAAAGAAGCAATAACGATTAAAATAAACAGTCCATTGTAAATAAACATAAGTAAATTATTTTCTAGAACTTTACCTTTAATGCCATTAACTTTATCAGCACCTATATCAATGCCGAGATAGCCAATAATTTGTCCATTTTCATTCTTAATAGGAGCTCCTACAGAAAGATAATCACCATGATTAGGATCCTCAATTACATTCGTAACATACGTAGATCCTTGATATGCTTGCTTAATTTGCTTTTCAGGCACAGTGCAAATTTGTCCTATTTCAAACCCTTCTGTGTAGTGATCTGGCACACCAGCAATCAACGCTTTAGACACTTTAGGATTATCAATTTCTAATGTATACACAAATAAAGCACCCAGTTTTTCTCTTGCATCATTTAAGTAGCTTCTTAATTCCCAATAATCTTTGCTTTCCACAGGATTATTTAAAAATTGCTCATACTGCTTGATATCGATTGATGATGCAATAGATATTGCCGCTTCCAAACTTTGGTTAGCAATGGACTCTTCTACAGTTTTTTTCATCTTCACATAAGAAGTGACTACATTTAAGCTTGTGAACAGTGATAATAATACTGTCGCTAATACTAATATAAGTTTAATTTTTCGTTTTTTCATACAAACTGGTACTTCCTCATCTACTGTATTAAATAATTAACATATATGAATTTACTACTGTAACAAATAATTATACGATAACTGCAATAATATTATACTATAGTAATTTTCGTTTTTTCATAATTGTTTTTAAAAAAATCCTTAAAAATATAACTTTTATATAAGTCTATTTTTTAATACAATTTTAAATTATTATATTATAAAAAATAATTTTTCTTTCGAAAGTCGAAATAGCAATAAAACGAAGGGAGAATAGCCCAACAAAAGTTATGCCATTCCCCCCTATTATTCTATTAAATTATAAACTAAGCATGGCGAATTAGATAGCCAGAAGTATTTTTCCTTTTATCGTTGTCGGAAGAAGAAGGTTACCCCTAATAAATTGATGTAGTGAAAACGTATGTGGTTCGCTATTTTCGCCAATCCCCACAATGACTTCAAGTTGATTTGGTGAGTATACGACTGTGTGTAATGTACCAAAGTATTGTTTATATTGTTTAAAAAATAGTGGTGAATTTCCATCATTAAAATGATAAAAAGCAGATAAAGCAGTTGGGCATGCATTTGCTATAAAGCGATTGATATCGTGCTTGCGTTGTATCGAATTTTCAATATATGCTTTATTTTTCTCTTTCAATTTTTGCGATTCAAAATGATTTGTACAAGAAAATAAATGTTCTGCACAAACAATTTGCTCCGTTGGGGTAGCCTCTACCACAACCATTTTCCCACTTGTATCTGTCATAGAGTAGTTGTAGCAATAACGATGAGGGATTTTTTTTAGTTGTGAAATAGCTTCCTCAATATTTTTACACTTTTCCAGTAATATTCGAACAATCGTTGAGGCAAGAAAGCCCTCTCCTTCCCATTGATTATTTACAAAGTGAAGTCCTACAACGAGCCCTTTTTCATTCATTCCATCCAGCCTACCAATTATTTGCTGGCTAAATCCAACACTTGCATACCCTTCTGATGGATTAGAAAAAACGATTCTTGCATCATATAAAGAAGGGCTAAAATCATAATTTCTTACATAAAACTCATCATGCGCAAACGACGTACATCCCATTTCTGGAAATGTCATATTATATCCACTATACATTTTGATAATGGATTCATATGGCAGATCTAACCCCGAAGCTAAGCCTTTTATTTCCTGCAAAAGATTTGGCGAAACAACCTGTAATTCCTCTTGAGCCTTTTGTGCATTACAATTAGTTGATAAAGCAAGCAGTAGTTCCTCCTGCGCTAAATGAGCAGATTCTTGTATTTCCTTACTTTGTTGGAGACCTATATCATAAGCATCTCCTATTAATGAAACGACACGCACTTCTAATTCTTCGTATTTTTTCAATTTGCATACCTCCTATACTCCAATCGGATGTTCCTATTATCGTAATCCTTCAAGTAACTGGAAGGTCAAGAGGCATCGCTATCGAAATAAAAAAAAGTTGTCTTCCTTAGAAGAAGACAACTTTCAAAGTGACCAATTCATTAATTATAAGGTAAAGATAAATTATTTAAATATTGCCTTTAATTCTCTATTTACAATAATTTAAACAACCTATACCCATCATCTAGAGCTTTTCTTTTGCTTTAGATTTGAATGTTTTACAACACGTATCTGATGATTGACTTGCCGCCTCTTTAGACATCGACAACTCAAAATCAGAAGCAAACTCTGCATCATGTTTGTTATCGATACGTTTATCCATATCGATCGCTATCTTTTCTGCACCACAAAAATTACCTTTGGCATGGAAAACACAATTTGATACAGCACAGCTTACTTGAACATTCGGCATAACTATCCACCCCTTGTGATTGGTCTAGAAAAATATAGATACGTAAATCTAATCCATACTCTTCATTAAGTATTTTGTCCAATCCAAGCGTTTTTACAAGCAAAGCACGAAAATAACTTCATTTAATTGTTTAGTGTAAATCAAAAATAATGGGAATGTAGCTCAGTTTGATACACGCAACACAAAAGACGCAAAACTTACGTTTGAGCGTAGTTTGCGCCTTTTGTGTTGTGCTAAAAAATTATCGTTAATTTTTCCTCGAAGATGAACGAGTTTTATCTTGTGTTTGTAAAAATGCAGGCCTTTTACTATTTCCAATTGGAGCAAGACGTATTAATGATTTTTTAAAATCAGGCCAACTTAAATTGGCGACAATATTTAAGTATGGAACACTTAATACACGTATATTTGCCACATAAACAAGAATGAAGAACACGGCCATGAAGAAACCAAATAAGCCAAAAAAAGCAGCCATAAAGATAACAAATAAGCGGAAAATACTCATGGCAGTTACAAACGATTGATTAACTAGTGTATATGCCGAAATACTGGAAATGGCAATTACGACAATCATTGATGGACTGGTAATACCTGCCTTGATTGCTGCATCTCCAATAATTAAACCACCCACAACACTCATGGTTCCACTCAATAGAGATGGTAAGCGGAGACTTGCCTCGCGGAATATTTCAAACATAAATAACATAAGTAATATTTCCAATAAAGTAGGAAAAGGCAGTCCTGTTCTTGATTGCACAATGGTTGCTAAAACTAGTATTGGCAATTGCTCCTGATGGTAGGTCGATAAAGCCAACCAAAAACCTGGTGCAAGCATACTTATTAATATACCTACAATTCGCAGGAGGCGCTCAAGAGAGCTTACAAAAACAGGATATTCATTATCCTCCCCCGATTTAAAGAGTAAAAAAATATTAGCTGGGGTAATAATCGCATAGGATACCCCATCAACTAAAATAATAATACGGCCTCTACTTAATGCTTGTATTGCAAAATCAGGCCGACCAGTATAATCATGATGTGGCAAAATCTTTGCTGTATTTTCTACTCTCTCCATCAATATGTCGCCACTAAACACAACATCTGTATCTACTTTACGTAATTGCTTTCTAATTTCATCCACCATAGTTTTATCTGTAATGTCGTCCATATAGAGAACAGCGACTGTTGTTTGAGACCGCTTGCCAATTTCCATCGTCTCCACACAAAATGATTTAGTTGGTAGTCGCTTACGAATTAAAGCAATATTAATAAATACATCTTCTATAAAATTGTCTCTCGGCCCTTTTATAATTACTTCTTCTGCTGTTTCTGAAGGCACTCGATTCGGCTTTTTAGCAATTTTACTTGAAAATAAAATTTTCTCCTCTTCAAAGTAAAGTAATGCATAACCCGAAAACACACGACGAATAGCATCATCTGTATTTGATATTTTTTGGAAATTTGGAATGTGTAATTTATGTTTTAGCTGATCTTCTAGTGATGTTGGTGAGGCATCCTCGAAAAAAGCTTCAACTCGATCTATAATAACCTTATTCAATAAAAACGGATCGAACATCGCATCACATGTAATAAAATGTACGTTATGTTGGTGAAAGGAATATGATTGAAATTTTACGTCAGCAGAGAGTTTAAATAGTTCTTTTAACGTTTTTAATTCGAATTCTTGTTTCAATGATTGAATATTCCTCATCTCCCACTCACTAGATTCATACTAAAATTCCATAAACATATATTTCCCAATGCCCAATAAATTATGCAATATACTCGTGATCTTTCATGGAAATTTTAATACAACGGAATTTCAATCATTTTAACTAATTAGTTTCTGTAAGTTCGCCATTTCAATAGCTGAGATTGCTGCATCATAGCCTTTATTCCCTGATTTTGTTCCAGCTCGTTCCACTGCCTGTTCAATATTTTCGGTTGTGACAACACCAAAAATAACTGGTACATTTGTAGCAAGAGACACATTTGCTATGCCTTTTGCTGATTCGTTACAAACATAATCATAATGTGTTGTAGAGCCACGAATAACTGTACCTAAACCAATAATGGCATCATATTTTTTTGTTTCAGCTAATTGTTTTGCGATAAATGGAATTTCAAATGCACCTGGTACCCACGCAACATCAATTAACTCTTCGTCTACACCGTGACGCTTTAAGCCATCTAATGCGCCACTTAATAATTTACTTGTAATAAATTCATTGAATCGACCAACTACTACCGCTATTTTTAAATCATTGCCGATCAATTGTGCTTCAAATGTTTTTCCCATAATGAATTCTCCTCTTTTACACTGTAAGTGAATTTTTTCCTTGGATTTGTTGACGGCGATATGCTGCTAATGCATCAATCGATATCATTTTTAAGTCGTGTTTTTTTGCATATTTAACTAAATCATCGAAGCGTAACATTTCACCATCATCCCCCATAATTTCACAAATTACGCCCGCTTGTATGCTTTGGCAAAGCTTCGCTAAATCGATAGTAGCCTCAGTATGTCCTCTGCGTTCTAACACACCATTTTCCTTTGCTATCAGGGGAAATACATGACCAGGTCTACGAAAATCAGTCGCTTGCGCTTGTGACGCTAGCATTTTCTGAATCGTCAATGCACGTTCATAGGCGCTAATACCTGTTTTTGTATCTATATAATCAATACTTACGGTAAATGCCGTTTGATGATTGTCTGTATTATTTACGACCATTGGAGGCAATGCTAATTGTTGTGCAAGCTGCTGTGAAATCGGCGTACAAATAAGCCCTCTTCCATATGTAGCCATAAAATTTATCGTTTCTGGTGTCATAAACTCTGCAAGGGCAAGTAAATCCCCTTCATTTTCACGGTCTTCATCGTCCACGACAACAATCATTTTGCCTTGTTTTAAATCTGCAATTGCTTCTTCAATTGAATGTAGCAAAATTGCCACCTCCTAATAAACTTTCATTTATTGTCTGTTCTATACTTTTTAAACAGGCTAAAAGCCATGCTTTGCTAAGTAATCTTTCGTAATGGCCGATGTTTGCTGACCACGGTGGAGCTGATGCATAATGTATTTGCCAATCAAATCGGTTTCTATGTTGACTAATGCCCCAACATTTTTTATTCCTAGTACTGTTTCCTCGTATGTGTGCGGAATAAGAGATACGGTAACACTGTTTTTATCCACATAGAAGAGCGTTAAGCTTGTTCCATCAATTGTGATTGAACCTTTAGGAATACAATAGCTCGTTAATTGTTCTGACAGTGCTATATCGATGTAGACTGCATTGGCCATTGGACGTTTGCGTAAAATTTTCCCCACACCGTCAACATGACCTGAAACAAAATGACCGCCAAAACGCCCGTTTGCAGGCATCGCTCGCTCTAAATTTACAGCATTCCCAACGACCAGTTGCTGCAAATTTGTCGCTTTCACCGTTTCAGGCATTACGTCCATTGTTAATTCCTGCTCATTATATTGTGTGACTGTCAAACATACGCCATTAACAGCTATACTATCTCCTAGCTTCACATCAGATACTATCTTTGGCGAAGTAACAGTTATTTTCATACTTTGCCTATCGTTTTGCAAGGTTTTTACTGTACCAATATCCTCAATAATACCTGTAAACATTTTTCCACCAACTTTCCAATTTTTATTTCGACCTGTAATTGCCTAAACGAGCTAAACAAAAAACCCCTTTTTAACAAAGGGGTTTGGGAGTTCTAATAAATAAGACGTCACGAAATAAACCTAGTGGATATGATATTTTTCCACAGGCTACCATCTCATTGTTCTTCTCCCATCCAGACTATAACTGTCGGTTTTGGATTTGCACCAAATCAGCTTGCGCTCACGGACTTTGAATTGCTTCATCACCGCCGATTGGGAATTTCACCCTACCCCGAAGAACAGATACTTATTAAATTGTTAACTAAATAAAAAACTCCCCAACGAAGTCGATGGGAAGTAGTAATCTATATAAGCGTAGCCAAATAGACCCTTTAAACTCATACGAATTTAAAAAGCTTATACGTTTACCCTTCTCCCATCCAGACTGTAACTGTCGGTTTTGGATTTGCACCAAATCAGCTTGCGCTCACGGACTTTGAATTACTTCATCACCGCCGATTGGGAATTTCACCCTACCCTGAAGGATATGTTCATTTAGTTATTTCTTACGATAACATTATTTCAATAGATTATCCACCTAAAAATATTTTTCGTAACTAAATGTAATTTAGGCGAAAGATGGAAGCTTGATATCACACTACAATGCATCTTTATTTAAAGGAATCATATATGAACGGACGTGTGTTACGTAAAAAACCTAAAGATAACATTGTATAACCATTAAGTTTACTATGCCACTTAATCGGTAAGAAGAAACTTTAATTGGTATAGAGCGTTACTTCCTAGGTGACTACTTTTGATAAGCTTGACATAGAAAAATAGGGATGTTAACGTGAATCATTGTTCCAAGCGTCTTCTGTCTAACGGCAAACTTGATACGAACATAGTCAAATTCCCTCATTGGAGGTTTTTTTATTGTTTACTAGTAATTCTACTAAGAAAATTACTATACGGATTATATTATATTTCCTATTAGCATTGTGCTTTGTGGCTTCCGTTTTTTTCGTTGGTCACAATGAATCCTTGTACGAACGTCCAATTGCTGAAGTTACCAAAACTGTGTTAGAAGATACAACACCTGTCTCGGATATGTACAGCAATGACGATCAATTATTTACACAGCGTATAACGGCAGTGTTGAAAAATGGAGAAGCTAAAGGACAGCTTATTTATTTAACTAATGAATACTCTTCCTCGGCTGCTTTTGATCACGAATATAAGGTCGGAAATAAATTATTTATATCCATTAAGGCAGACACGAAAAACACAGGACAATTAACAGGGACAATTATAGATGTCAAACGTGATTTTTACGTTTTAATGGTAGCGTGGATTTTTATTTTTACTTTATTAATTGTTGGCAAAAGAAAAGGTTTATTTTCGATCATTAGTTTGATTGTAAATGCCCTAATATTATCATTTGCATTGGATTTATATGTTAAGCATTCTAACGTTAATTTGTTAATTGTTAGTGGTGTATGTGTTCTTTTATTTACTGGTGTTTCGTTGATACTTATAAACGGATTAAATGAAAAAACCTATGCTGCAATGCTTGCAACCATTTTAGGAACTTTCATTTCCTTGCTTATAAGCTTTTTCGTAATGTGGATTACATCTGAAAAAGGACTTCGTTATGAGGAAATGCAATTTCTAACTCGACCTTATCACATGGTTTTTATGGCTGGTTTGTTTATTGGAGCCCTAGGAGCTGTTATGGATGTTTCAATTACGATGGCTTCTTCCATGTTTGCACTATATGACCAAGATCCAACTATTTCTGATAAAGCTTTAAAAACTTCAGGACTTGATATTGGCAAAGATATTATGGGAACAATAACGAGTATTTTGTTTTTTGTTTATATTTGTGGTTCCATTCCGATGCTAATTTTATATTTAAAAAATTCTTCTACATTAGGGCTAACACTTTCCATGAATCTTTCATTAGAACTAGCTCGTGCACTGGCAGGCGGGATTGGCGTAGTTTTAACAATTCCCATCAGTCTTTACACTTCTATGATTTTCATTAAACGAAAGAGGGTAAATCGATGAATGTATTAGTGTGGCTAACGGCCATTTTATTTATATTAATGATTGCTATCGGTGGAAAAAAAGGTGTTCGCTCTTTTATTTCTTTATTTTTAAACTTCGCGGTACTCTTTGTAACGATTTTCTTAATGACCAATCCTAATAACAGCCCAATTGTCTTAACGTTTATTGCCTGTACAATCATTAGCTGGATTAGTTTATTTTATATCAATGAAAAGAACAGCAAAACAATTACCGCCTTTATTTCAACAATGATTACTATTGTAATCCTGCTATTTTTTATAGTTTTTGTCACAGAAAAGTCAATGATTCAAGGATTTGGAGAAGAATCAACAGAGGAAATTAGTATCTTTTCACTTTATATTGGTGTTAACTTTGTTCAAGTTGGCGCTGCTGTAATCATCATGAGTACAATAGGTGCCATCTTAGATGTCGCCATATCCATCGCCTCGTCGATGCACGAAATTTTCCACCACAACCCGCTCATTAGCAGAAAAAAACTATTCACTTCAGGTGTAAGCATTGGGAAGGATATTTTAGGAACAGACACAAATACTTTATTTTTCGCTTTCTTTGGTGGCTATTTAGGTCTTTTAATATGGTTTAAAGATTTAAACTACTCAATTGGCGATATTATCAATTCTAAAGTGTTCAGTACGGAGCTGATTACAATTTTTTGTGCAGGCATTGGTATAGCAGCCATTATCCCTATTGCGGCCTCCGTCAATGCCTATTATTTAGTCAAATCACGCGAAAAAGAAAGTGCCAGTCACTCAAAGTGACTGGCACTAGTAATTGTTTTCCCCTACCATTTGACCGCTCGACTCGATTTAATATGCTTATTTAATTTTTATGATATTTCTTTGCAGATATCCAATAGTGTGAAAACATTACGATTATAGTAATCCATATGAAAGTAATGAACATATTGCCATATAAATGCGAATCGATTGAACCCGTTATTAATACCATCACGGCATGTTGACTCATTCCAGCAGGATTTACTAAATCAATTATAGGATGTAAACCACTGATTATTTTAAACATAAGCAAGCAAACAATACTTATTAAAGCGATAACACCCTGCCCATTAAAAATGGTACTAATCATTGAAGTAAACGAAATCATAAAAAGAACCCATAATTGATAGAAAATAATTGCAAGAACCATATCTCGAAATGGAATATTACTAAACAAAAAATTTACATATACATAAGATACAATGTATCCAAGTGTCACACTAATCGCTACAATAGAGAAATTCGAAAAAATTTTACCACCAATATAGGAACCTACTTTTACAGGTCTTGTTAAAATAAAGTCAAGCATCCCATTTGCTTTATCTGACTGAATAATACCCATCATTGCAATCACTATAATCATAATCCCTAACTGATCGAATTGGGATCCAAGTGTTGCAGCCATTACTTGCGCTCCATCCTGCTGAAGCATCGAAGGATCAATCGTAATGCCTTGATTTCCCCCAAGTGCTGCTAAAATGGTTGGTAAATAATATGTGACTACTGGTTGCGTAGCCCCTAAAAACATAAAAGCAAGCGGTAACCATATCACTTTAAAATCACGAAACATTTGTACATATTCTTTTTTTGTTAAAACATATATAGGCGTCATACGCTCACCACCATTTTTAAAAAGATGTCCTCTAACGTCTCACTGCTTCCAACTTCGAATCGAACAATATCTAATTTGTTTTCCAAAGTGTCACGCATTAACATATCTTTATTTTCCTGCACATTTTCGAGCGTTACCTTCATTCTTTTTCCGTTTGCTTCTACATGTTTTACATACGGAAGTTTTTCAATTATTTGGACAGAAAGCATATTTTCCGATGCTATTTCAAGATGTACAACTTCTTCACTATTATGAGTTAATAATTTATCTATTGTCGTATCCATTATTTTCTCACCTTGTTTCATGATGACAAACCGTTCACAAATTTCTTCAGCATCGCCTAAAATATGCGTTGATAATAAAATAGTCGTTTCATGTTTAATTTCTTGAATTAAATTCAAAACCTCTCTCCTTCCTATTGGATCTAATGCCGATACAGGCTCATCCATAACAATAAAAGATGGTTTATGTAAAAGCGTTTGAGCAATACCTAATCTCTGCTTCATTCCGCCAGAAAATGTTTGAACTTTCTCATTCTGTTCGTTTATTAATCCTACTTTTGTTAATATAGCAGGTACTTCCTCAATAAGTTTTTCTTTAGTTATACCTGATAACTGTCCCATAAAAAAGAGTGTCTCTTTGGCAGTCATCCAGTGGAAGAAATCAGGGTATTGAGGAAGATAGCCAACCTCTCTTTTCATGTTTGAAATTTTTTTCCCATCGAGCAGTACCTCGCCTTTATCCGCATATAAGATATCTGCAATAATTTTAATTAGCGTAGACTTTCCAGCACCGTTTGGGCCTATAAGTCCTACACATTGTCCAGTGTCAACTACCATAGAAAAGTTATGAACGGCTGTCTTTGTTTTAAAGTTTTTTGTTACACCTTTAATTTCTAACTTCATTAAGCTTCGCTCCTTTTCGTACAATAGTGAAATATAAAATGGGTCCAATTGTATTGAAAAATATAATAACAATTGTCCATAAAAGAACATTTGCCCTTTCCTTCCGATGCCTATACAAATCAAATAGTGCAATTAGGATAAGAATGAGACCTACCACCATGAACGGTAATGCTATCTGTAATACTGCTAACCAATCTACATCTCCCAATTCATTTAATCCATAGTGAAGTTTCATGTAATTTTCTCCTCTCAACTTACATTATCATTACTGATAATGATAACGATAACACACAATTTTTGGAATTGCACCTGTTTATTGCTTTATTTTTATATACATTATCATTACTGATAATATCATCGGTACTGATAATACGATTTCACTATGTATTTAGTGTTCTAAATTTTTAGTACTTTCCATTCTTCTCAACTATGTATTTTTCAGCGCCATGACTACTTTCAGCAACTAGATGTTCTACAAAAATTGCTTGTTATCTATTTCTTTTTTTCCGTATTCATGTCATCATGAACGAATGATTACACTTACATAAAACATACATCTAAATAACGATGTTAAATCTTAAAGGAGAATAGATACAATGAAACATATCATATTTGATTTTGATGGTACACTTGCAGATTCCACTGCTGTACTCGCCTCTGTATGGAACACCATTGCAAAGGAATACGATTTTAAAGAAGTACAACTAGAGGACATTGATTCACTAAAAAAAATATCAATTACCGAACGCAGTAAATTATTTAACTTTCCACTACACAAGCTACCAATTATACTCCCTCAATTTTATCATTTATACCAACAGTCCATAAAAGATGTTCACCTTTTTCGGGGGATGAAAGATGTATTAAAGGCAATTGAAAACAAGGGTTATACAATCGCAATTATCTCTTCTAATTCGAAGGACAATATTTCAGAGTTTTTAAAGGTAAATGATATTAATCATGTTTCTGAAGTACTGTGCTCTAGCCGTATTTTTGGGAAAGATAAAGTGATTAAAAAATATATAAAAGAAACAAATATCAAAAAATCAGACGTGTTATATGTTGGAGATGAGCAGCGTGATATTGTTGCCTGTAAAAAAGTAGGAATTCCAATTATTTGGGTTGGTTGGGGATATGATGCAATTGAGGTTGTTCAATCAGAGAAGCCCGATTACAAAGTATTTTCTCCAGCAGAAATATTAACTATCATTTAAGCAATGAATACATTTCTCATGTCTTCGGGCTCGAAAAAAAAAGACACTTTCTTCAGTGTCTCAGAGTAAAACAGAAATACAGAGAAGGTTGATTTGCTCCAAAACAACACTTTTGAGTTAGCCTTACATCAACCTCTTTTTTTACTATGGGGCTAGCTTTTTATAAGTTCTTTGTATTTTTCGGATGTTCTTATTTCAATAGTAAGAAAATCTTTACCGTACGTTGCCTTAATTAAAAAAGGCACATCACTTGTGTTTTGAAACCTAAAATCCAATCCGCCATAGGATACAGTTGCATCTCTACCCTTTGGAACGTAGCCAACATCTAATGAATGATGATGTCGCTCGACGAATTTTATAGGTAATTGATCGACTGCATTAAACAACGTTGAGGAAGTTTGGCATATACCTCCACCGATGCCCATAACAAGTTTTTTATTAATAATTTCAGGTGCGGGCTGATAGCCGTTTTTTTCATCTCTCGGTCCAACAACAGTATTAAAAGAAAAAGTATCCCCGCTCCCAACAATGACATTATTGATCGCCTTTGCTGACAGTTCGATATTTTTGTTTCTTCCTACATCTGAGGAGCTGAAGTATGTTGTATACGATGCTACTACAACATCCTCTAAATACGGTATGTCTTCTAGATAATAGCCACTTTTAGTAATATACAGTGGCATTTCTACTTTGCCCCCCGTTACAGATGCAGCTAGTACCCTTTCAACCAATTCACTTTCTTTTAAAATCACCAATGGACTTCCTTTAATAACCTGACCATTGCCATCCAATTTGTCGAGCACCATGCGCTTATCTAAACCAACTACTGTTTCTGTTCCCCTTGCTAATTGTTGTGCTAATTGTTCAATTTTCTTTTTATACGATTCAGGGTCTGTTTCATAGCCTAGTTCCTGTGGTGATATGATGTGGATGATTTCCAAAGATTGCGGATCAACAATTTCAACTACTATAGGTCCAGCTTCCTGCTCCTTGTCCTCCGTGTACGTCACTGGCTGCTTTACATCATCAATGTCAATTTGTTCGTTCTCTAATGTTTCTTGACAGCCAGCCAAAGCAATAGTACTTCCTAAACAAAATACAGCTATCCAGCTCTTCATTAATAAACACCTACCTCTACCTTACTTACAGCAACATCTTATTCGACTAGTAAGGATAGTGTGTTTCTTTTCATGCATTTTTATTGGTAGTTGCTTAAATAATTGTTTTTTAAATATAGATTATTAGTGAATACACAATTAAAAATGTAGTTTTTTCTACAATTTAAGTAAAAGGAAAACACTCCATAAAAGTTTAAATGCTCCCTTTTGTGGAGTGCTTTCTGTTAAAAAATTGAGTTTTCGGCATATAATAAATACTTGTGTATTGCTTATCCTCTTTGAATACACAATTTAAAATAACCTCGCTATGGAAATCAAATTATCTCATCTTTTGTTCCTTTCAAAAAATAAAATGAATAAAGTAAAAGTTGCAAGTAAGAATAATATAATGGTAGTCGCTCTAGGAATATAACCATTTTGGACTTGATGAAAAATTTCTATTAGTGAAAAAGATAATACTCCAAATATGATAAGTATAACTAAAATAAAATGTATCTCTTCTTTATTTTTCATGAAACCCGTACATTGGAAAAATCATCGTATTTTCCAAATCTCCAATTACGTTCTGGTCCAGGGATTTTTTTATAGGAGTTTAACGTTTTATTAGTAAGAATTAAATATTCAACAGATGCAACTATTACTGAAATGCCATGTATGCTTTTTAAATATTTTCTCAAGAAATTGGTGACGTTGGCAACTGTAGGCTTTTTGATTGATTTAAATGCCTGATCTAGTAATCCTACTAATAATAATTCCTTTAGAATACTTGTTTCAAAATTCCTTATCTTATCAACATTTCTTGTGAATTGATCAAAGTGCTTATTGTATGTGTTAACTGTTTTTTCATTGGATAGTTCTCTGGCTTTTCCTCCTCCATTACTGTATTTATAATATGAATAATTAAATCCACTCAATCTTGCTGTCACCCATTTACCTGTTGCACTTGTCGTATATACTAGTTTATCATTCTTAATTTCGTTAACAGGCGAAACATCCACAGGTGTTTTTGAAATAATCTGTTTACTTAATATATTTTTCTGGCTTACAAAACTATCATCGTCATTCATATCAATAATTGTTATGAAATTTTCGACAAGTTCTTTAGCTACATTATCTATTTTATATTTATTTAGTAGTTACAGCTTCATTTTCAATTTGTTCCTCATATAAAAAAAGTTCGCCATTTTCTAATGTGTTATACACTACTTCTTTATCCGTAAATTTAATAATTTCCAATATTACAAAACTATCATCTTCCACATCTTCTTCTGAAAGAGGCATAGCAAATGACTTAACATGTACAAAAGTTAATGTAATTGTAGTGATTAATACAACTATAGTTAGGTAAATTATTAAGTTTCTAGCAAAAAAGTAAAAGGTTTTTTTCATAGGATCCTCTTCCTTCCCTTTCTTAGAAAATATTCAATAAATTACTTTTTAAATAATCAGTATTCTTTTTTATTTATAAAATAATAACCACTCTTTATTTTTTCAACGACTTTGTATGTTTACCTTCAATTCTTTTCAAATCTCTATTTAAAAATCAACCACATTAAAAATTTTTCACTTTTATTATTAGCCATTTCCCTTATTAAACTTCAAATCTATATATATAAAGCCAAAAGTACTCACTTGTTAGTACATTGCTTTAACTTGCATAAAGTCCCATGTTTCTACTATATATATAGAAAAAGTCAACGGACAAAGTTATGGTTAGGACTATTAACATTCGTAATAATGCCGAAGCTTGTAGTAAAATAAATTACATCATTATCCTAAATTTCGAAAAGGAGGTAGAAAAGATGCCTACTACATTATTATCTTCTAAATTAACGATTCCTCTCGAGGCACCTGATTTAATTGAGCGAAGACAATTATTTGATCTTTTACGACTTCATACTTATAAAAAAGTGACGATTTTACGTGCACCAGCAGGCTATGGAAAAACAACTGTTCTAAGTAGCTGGTTCAAAAATAGTAAGGAAACTGTGGCTTGGGTATCACTTGATGCTGCTGAAAATGATCCGATTCGTTTTTGGACTTACGCTGTGCATGCCGTTGCCAAAGCTTATCAGTGCAATATAGATCAAATACTTGCACCACTGTTGCATGCTCAAGACCTAGCAACACTTGAATTTTTTATCAATTCATTTTTAGAAGAGCTTAATGCCTTAGCAAAACCGATACATATTGTATTAGATGATTATCATCTAATTGATAATCCAGCAATTCATCAACTTATGACTCAATTTATAGAGTACTTACCTTCTGAGGCACATGTTTATATTACAACTCGGACAGCCCTTGCACTCCCTACTGCTAAGTGGCGCGTTAAACAATGGCTACAAGAATTTAATGCGGATCATTTACGATTTACGTTGCAAGAAACTAAGCAATTTTTTTCCTACAAACATGCAACACCACTAAATCAACAACATTTACAAAATGTTTTAGACAAAACGGAAGGATGGGTAGCTGGATTATTGTTAACGCGCTTGGCAAATGAACAACAAATAGACCCAATCGATAATATAGCGCAGCCGTTTATTTCTGAGTTTCTATGGCAAGAAATTATTCAAAATCTTCCGCCTACAACACAAAAATTTCTCATACAAACATCTCTACTGCATGAGCTAGAACCTACTATATGTGACCAACTAACAAAGCAATCAAATAGCCTTGAACTGTTAGAAAATTTAGAAGCAAAAGGTCTATTTATCATTCGTCTGCAATCAAAAAAGCCTGTTTTTCGCTACCATCATTTATTTGCTGAAGCTTTACAATTAGAACTAAACAAACAATATTCAGTCCAGCAAGTACAATCAATTGTCCAAGAAGTTGCTCATTCTATTTACAACAATCAGGGAAATTATATTTCTGCCATTGAGCTAGCACTTAAATATGAACAATATGAACAAGCCGCTTCATGGATAACAGAACATCTTGTACAGCTCTATGCTTCCGGGCAAACAACAACATTTATGCGCTGGCTACAACAACTTCGGAGTGCTCACTATGTCGTTTCGTATGAAATGCTTGTTATCGGCTTCCTAACTTCTATTACAACAATGGACACCAAAATAGCTACTTCCCTTATGGAGGAGCTTGAAATGAGACAATATGTAGAACATTGGATGGAGCAAGAAGAACATGGAGCGATGGCATATATTTATGAAAGTGCTAAGGCATATGCAATTGTCGCTTCTGGTGGAAATTTACAGGTAGTTGAAGAAATTATGCGTAATTTGCTTGCGAAAGGTCCTGCGCCCTCACGTTGGGATAACGTTCCGATTCCATATAATATTTTCGAATACAAACTGTCTCGTACTAGTATCGGCTCAAAAGGGAAGCTTCAAATAATGGAAGATGGCGAAGCCGTTGGTAAACTTTTTCGAGAAACATCGTTACAAACTGCAAATGTTACAGCTTTTAGCTATGGGGTTGCTGCTGAATCATTATACGAACGAAGTTTAATAGAATACGCTCAAAAGGAGCTTGAAATCGCCATTGGTTTAGGTCATCATCATCAAGACCCTGGTTTATTTATTCCTATGTATTTATTAAAAGCAAAAATTTACACCCATCAACAACAAGCAACTACAGCACGTGCGATGCTAGCACAAGTATTAGAAGGTGTTTCGGAAAAACATTGGCGAACTTCCATTCAAATTATGCAAGCTTATTGTTTTATAGTTGATGGAGATAGTCAAAATGCAGAGATGCTATTGCAGGCAACAAAAACGAAGCAACCATTTTGGCAGCTCGTTTATGCTCGTTTACTGTTATTAAAGGGCGAGCTAAACGATGCATTATCTATTGTCATTCAAGTGAAAACGAAGGCTCAGCAAGATGAGCAAATCGCAACGATTATAGAAGCAACAGTGTTAGAGGCTATTTGCCAGCATCGTTTAGGAAATACTTCTATCGCATTAGATATTTTACATGAAGTGTTACAATTAGCAGCAAAATATTATTATGTTCGGACGTTATTAGATGAGAAGGAGCTACTCCCTCTTTTAGAGCAATATTTTCAATTAGAGTCGTATGCCTTAAAATGGGATCCTTACCCTGATTATTATTTCAACTATCTTCAAAGTTGCATAACGTATGGAGTTCGTAACGAAATATTAACACCACGTGAAAAGGAATTGCTCAATCTTTTAGCCAATGGTGTTACCAATCGAGAAATTGCAAAGCTGTTGAATTTATCAGATGGAACCGTTCGCGTTTATTTATCTACTATTTATCAAAAACTAGGCGTCAAATCCCGTACACAGGCAATCCTCCACTCAAAAAAGGAAATATGAAAACGACCAATTACAATTATTTGAACCACTTTTTAAACAAGCAATTACTATCTTTTTAGTATTAATCCGAAATGGAGGAATTTAAAAGGAGAGTTGCATTAGTTGCTGATAGTTTAACAGAAGGTCGTCCAGGAGTGTCTTTCTCGAATGTAATAATGGAAAAGTATCCATGCATGAATGCTTACTAATCTCAGCAAATCGGGAACAGCATGCGCGTTTATTGAAAAGACCATTAGCTACTAATTTTGATCTTGCTTTTCTCTGGATTGGGGTCAATAAAGTCTATTCTAAATGGCTAAAAGATACTAAGCGTTATGAAGGTTGTACTATTTTATAAAAAAACTTCTCCCATTAATCAACTTTCAAAAAAGCGAGGTCATCATTTGGATGGAATCATTTTAATAGTGACGTTGCTGGAATTGTTGCAAACTTTATATGCTAATAATAAGCAAACTAGTTAATGTAATTTAATGAAGATAATCTATAAAAAAGAACTGCTCCTTATATGTTGGAACAGTTCTTTTTTATTATTTTTGTATAAACATTTGAGACCAGTAGTTGCCGTCTTGCACAAATCCTACACCGATATGTGTATAGTTTTTGTTTAAGATGTTCGCGCGGTGTCCTTCACTATTCATCCAAGCATTGACAACCTCTGTCGCTGACTTTTGACCTTTGGCAATATTTTCACCAGCTGATTTATACGTAATACCGAAGTTTTTCATCATTGTAAATGGTGTACCATATGTTGGACTTGTATGGTCGAAGTAGTTTTTATCATGCATGTCTTGAGATTTATATTTTGCTACTCTTGAAAGCTCCCAATCTTCTTTTAATGATGGAAGACCCGCTTTTGCACGTTCTGCATTGACAAGTTTAACGACTTCTTGTTCTACAGATGCTTGCTCATTTGTTGGAATATTAATTTTTTGCCCTATGTTTATTTGATCAGGATTTGCTAGTTGAGGATTTGCATCAATTAGCTCCTGTACGCCTGTTTGAGTGTTTACGGCAATTTTCCAAAGAGAATCACCTGCTACTACTGTATATGAATCAGCTGCCATTGCGCTGATTGGTACTAATAATGAAACCGATAATATGGATGCCATTGCGACTTTTTTTACTTTTTTAAACATGTTATTCATTCCTTCCTGTTTTGCTCTATATTCATGGTAAATAGTTTTGCAACATAATTCATCACTAAATATTTGGAAGGATTTTTACAGTTGTATTACATCTGAAATAATTGACGAATAGATTGCCAGATTAACGGTCTTTTTTCTCAACTTTTTAGTAATAAATTTGAAATATAGTTGTAACAGGAATATATTACTACAATATTTTCAGCAGCATCATTCCCTTTTCATTCATTAAAAACCCAATAACTAGAAAATAAATTGTTTGAGTGCCTGGTTTGAGTGCCTGACACTGCAACTATTCAGAATTGTTTGGGTGCCTGTCACTGCATCGGCATGCACATCTATTTCATATCCGCTTCTTACAACGTAAAAATCCACTCCGCTTTCCGTGGGCACGGTGTAAGCTGCAACCCTCGCGTTCGCGCGGTTCGTTGCGTCTACCATTTCGTGCGTTCCCACAGGAGTCTTCGTGGATTTTTACTTGGTTATTCAAAATTGCTTGAGTGCCTGACACCGCAACTATTCAGAATTGTTTGAGTGCCTGCCACTTTATTGATGTATCTTCTACGAAGGTCGCTGTATTAAATAAAAACAAAATATTTGCTATCCCGTTTTCAGCCATATACTTCGATATATTCCCGTTATAGTAGCGCAAGTCAATTACATGAATTTCAGAAATATGATTTGTCAAAAATGGAATGACGCTATGAGCATAGGAGTCTTTGATAACTAACAGTTTCTGTTGTTTAATTTGTTGTGTGTCGAGCTTTGTCGTAAGCTTCATAAGCGCATGGACTCCACCTAGGAAATATGAATATTGATCCTTTTTCTTTAGAAAGCTTGAATCATACATTGATGTAAAGGTTTGATCAGAATCTGCAATATACATCTCTGTCTCTACTTTCTTACGTGGCGTATACACTTGCAATTGATCGGGCGTGACATCATTAAATTGACTGCGAGTATGATAGCTGCCGAGAAATGTGTTGCTAACGGTTTTAATTAAAAAATCACTTTGCGAAAGCGGTTGCCATCCCATTTGCTTCGCATATGCGACATATGCTAAATAGGCTCCATATGTCGTCCAGTGATGGTCTGTACGATAGTAAATTGATTCAGAAGCATGTGGCTCCAAAAAATTAAAACCATTGATAAACGTGACCTTATTGTGCAACTGCCCTTCAATTAATTGATTGACTTTCTTTTGAGGATACGTTGGTGCTAACCACGGTAAGCGCTCAGGATAAAGTCCAACAGATGTTGGGGCAAGCATAAAAGTCATGTTTACTTTTGGATGATTGAGAGCAAATTGCTTCACTGCCTCTACGTTTTGTTGCACTTGCGTATCATCAGGTTTAGTAAACTTGTCGAATAAATAGCCATTTTTTCCGTTATAGATGCCATTATTCTCTTGTTGTAAACGTCCTTTTTCCGTGGCTGATTTCATCCACAACCATTTGTCACGAAATGGGAAATGGTCTGTGACGAAACGCTCCGCTTCCTCTGCATATTTTTTCGATATTACATTATCCCATGTTAAATGGGGTGCTGCTTGTAAATATCTATTTTCCAATTCGGAGAAGCGATGATGAGGCAAAATAAAAAACAGTAGCGTGAAGAACAACATTGTACCGATAAAACTAAAAACTAATAGCCGCTCTGCTTTTTGCTTCATACTGATCTACCTCCTTAAAAGCGAAAATATAAAAATGGATTAAACGTCGCGTCGACTAAATAAGCTACAGAAAGAAAATACAATATGCCATACCAAGCAATATGCGGTAATGATAACTCACTCGTTTTCTTCCATAATTTCATCGGTATTGAAGCCATAATTAGCACTAGAAGGAGCACGATATTCGTATAAAAATAGTACCCAGTGTCATTATTCCAAAGGGATTGTCCATTGAATCCGAACATGGCCGCCAAATATTTTCCTATTAACGACGGTTGCTCAAAGGCAAACAGCACCCATCCAATTAAAATTAGGAAGATGGCATAAAAATGTCTTGTCAACCGTGGTAGGCGAGAAAGTAAAGTTAAACCCCACCATTTTTCAACAATAAGAATAACTCCGAAATACAACCCCCACCATATAAAATTCCAACTGGCCCCATGCCAAAAACCTGTCAGTAGCCAAACGATTAAAATATTGCGCATTTGAATGGCTAACCCTTTACGATTGCCACCGAGTGGAATGTAAACATAATCTCGGAACCAGCTGCTTAATGAGATATGCCACCTTCTCCAAAAGTCCGTAATGCTTTGAGCAATATACGGCTTGTTAAAATTTTCATTGAATCGAAAACCAAACATTAATCCAAGTCCTATGGCCATATCAGAATATCCGCTAAAATCAAAATAAATTTGAAAGGCGAAAGCAATAATGCCTAACCAAGCTGTTAACATTGGCATCGTTTCTACATTTGAGCTAGAAATTGTGTCCCAAAGTAAGCCTATGTTATTAGCTAATAGCACCTTTTTAGCTAAGCCAATAATAAAGCGTCGCACACCTTCTGCAAACATACTAATACTTTCTGCACGATGCTGCAGTTGTTGGGCAATCGTATTATATGTCACGATTGGGCCAGCCACTAATTGGGGAAACAGAGCCACAAATGTACCGAAATCAATCCAGTTCCGCTGTGCTTTTGCTGTTCCCCTGTAGACGTCTATAATATAAGACATGGATTGGAACGTATAAAAGGAGATACCGATTGGCAAAGGAAGTTCCGTTAACGGGATATCCGTACCAAGTATTGTATTGATATTGTGAATAAGAAAATCTGCATATTTAAAATAAGATAACAGCATTAAATTCACAATAATGGAGCATAGAACAATGCCCTTTCTTTTTACTGACGACATGTTTGGCTTATCTAATAACAAACCGAAACAATAATCCGTCAGTGTAGACACTAGCATAATCACGATATAAACTGGTTCGCCCCATGCATAAAAAATTAAACTCATAATAAATAAAATGAAATTTTTAATATTTCTTGGCGAACAATAATAAAGCATTAGCACTATTGGCAAAAATACGAATAGAAAGAGCAGACTACTAAATACCATGTGCTATTTTGATTCAAAGAAGCTATCGTAAACTTTTATAAGCTCGTCAGCACTATCTGAAATTACTAATAATACGTAATTCCCTTTTGTAATAAGTTTGTAGTTTTTAGCATTCTCATATTGGTCTGGTAAATATTGTTCAAATTGTTTTTGAACATTTTCTGCACGTTTTTTTAATGCCGCTTGGATATCCGCAACATCCTTTGCTTCTTTTACTTTGAATATAGCAATTTCATTTGTTTTAATATTCATCATTGGCACACGTACTGAATAATCCTCAAGCTTAGCAGAATCTATATTATAGAGGTCCTTTAATTCTTCCGCTGATAATTCCATTAGTACGGGTTGCTCTACTTTTTCTAACATTTGATCTGCCATTTCTTTAGCAGACAGTTTTACTTCAATTGTCGAATCTTTATCTCCCGCACAAGCAGAGATGATCACAGCTAGCATAGCCGTTAATAAAATCATGATTGTTTTTTTCATGTTAAAAACTCCTTTTAAATGTGTATTTCAATGAGAGTAGACGTAGAGCATCTACGAACGTTACATAAAAAGTTTTTCTTTTATAATTTTTTGCGTTTTTTAGAAGTGATTGTCCTTTTTTAGCAGGAAATACTTACCTTTAACCTCTTTTCTATGAAAAAATATCCATAAAAAAGGGTACACCGATTTCCGATGTACCCTTTTCCCATTTACATTCATTTTCTTGATAAACGATAAACTAAAGCAATATACAGTAAATCATACATAACGGTTGCCATAGAAGTAATTGTAATGAATGGGGTTCTAAAATAAATAAAGAAACCGACAGCTGCAAATAACGTTCCAATCATTTTGCAAAGTGCAATGGACATAGATTGGCCAGCTAAACTCCCCCTACCGAGCAATAAGCCGATAAATAGTCCAGACATCATTAAATTTTGTATAAATGCCGCATATTTTCCTTCCATATCATGTAGCTCATGGGAAAGTGCCATGATGATTAAAAAGCTGACGCTAAGTGTAAATAGGAATGATGTGTAAAAAAGTTTTGAAGAAATCGTTTTTTTATATTCATTACGCCCATATATTAAATATTGCCACATAATGACAAGGTCGAGTACAAACCATATAAACGAGATAACTCTTTGTAAATCATTTTGAGGATAAATAAAAGTAAAGATAAATTCCCATGAAATATTGGCACATATTGCAACCATTGGCATACCATATTTCTCATCTTGAAAGCTCCGTTTAATAATAAGTATGTATGTCAAAATCCAAAAAAGTCCCATGCCTAGTTGGCAAATAAATAAAAAATAATATTGATTCATTAAACACGCTCCTTTTAAACTTGCTTGATAGAAAAGAAACCTCTTCATGTTACTGTATGACTAGTACTGAATCTATTATGTCAGTTGTAAGAGGTACAATTTAAACAAGTAAAAATATAGCGCTCCAGTCAATTAACCTGTAAGTCAAGATGCACGTTGCATAAGCTATACATTGGCAATTCAATTCGATATAGTTAAACGGGGTGAGTATATGAAAACTAAAATTTATTACAACAATGAGCAGTTCATAGCAGGAACTACCTTGAAAGATAGCACGGAACTTGAACAAAACAATATGGCACTACACGTTTGCACAAGCCCAGATGATGTAGTAATTAATCGAAAGAAATTAGCTGCAACCTTACATTGTGATATCAATGATTTTATATGTACGCAGCAAACACACAGTGCTAATTTTCATCGGGCGACGTTAGCCGATAAAGGATTCGGGGCACAGCAACAAGATACAGCCATTGCCAATACCGATGCGCTCTATACTTTTGAAAAAGATTTAATACTTTGTAGTTTTACGGCTGATTGTGTACCTGTCATTTTTTATAATGATCGTCATGGTGTGATTGGTGTGATTCATTCAGGCTGGCAAGGTACAGTCAAGGAAGTGACAGTCAAGCTATTTCAACATCTAATCGAGACAGAGCAATGCAGTCCTCAAGATTTCCACGTACAAATCGGCATGGCACTTAGCCAGCAGAAATTTGAGGTTGATGCCGATGTCTATGAACAATTTAATCGTCTCGGCTATGCGGATGATTTTATGTATTACAATGCACAAACAAATAAGTATCACATTGATAACCAACAAACTGTGAAAAGGCAATGTGAGCTTGCAGGTATTCCTTCACATCAAATTACGATTGATAATACGTGCACGTTTCTTAGTGACCAAGGGTTCTCTTACCGTCAGGATAAACAGTGCGGCAGACATTTGAGCTTTATCATGCGAAAATCATAAGGATTACATCCTACTAACATCAAAAAGGCAATTTATCACAAATATTGATGATAAATTGCCTCACTTCTATATGGTTAATACACATATCCTCATTATTTACTGATTCATTTCTATCAGCATTTTTTAAATTGCATAAAAGCTGGCTATCCTATATAACATGTCCATTGGTTTTCCAATTCATTAGTGTATAGGAGGAATAATAATCCCTATTCCATATATTATTGTACTTAGCTTGCTTATTTCATTATTAAATATATTTGATGGTTTTGCGACACACTTTGGGTTGCTGCACAATAAAATTGAAGAATCAAACCCGATTATGCACTGTTTATGGATGTCAAGCCCTGCCTTGTTTTTAACAGTGAAAATGATGCTGTCTATATCCATTTCCTATCTTTCCTATTTAGTTTATAAGCTGAGTAGCACTCGTTTCCGAAAACTATACACAACCTGTTTGTTGGGAATTTTCATCCTTTACTTAGCAATTTTCAGCATACATTTGTACTGGCTAATTGTACTTTAATCTAATTATTCTTGCTTTATAGAACAATGGTTATTTTAATGTTCCCGTACTAATGATGGATGTTTTTACATGAACATCAATTGCAACTTTACTAACAATTTCTCTCTTCTTTTCAGTTGTCCATTTTCCATAATGGTACATTCGAAAATATTCACTTAGCCCACTTGGATCTACTTGCCATTCATTCAGTTTATCTAAAAACGTCTTAATATCTTGCTCTAACTCCTTATTTACGTCTTTTTCCAATTCGGCTAAGCTTTCTGTTGTAAATAAATCATTCTCTCTTTCACCTTTGTACTCACTTAATGTTCCTTTTATCTCTATAGATATAGTGAGCTTAGGTGAAGTCATACTTTTATTGCTTTTTAAGTGCACATCATTTTCAACTAAGTCAATTAATAGTTTTTCTTTGCCATGTCCCTGTTCCATCGTAATATCCAATGGGGCAAGGTTTTTTCTTCCTTGTATTGCTTGAATAATAAGTGCCTCTTTTGGATTTATTAATTCAATCATTTGGTTACCTTTAAACACCGCAATTCCTTTTATTTCAATTTTATCGCTATTTTTATCAATAAACGGAATAATAGGATCGAACACAGGATTAGTAATCGTATACATAAAATCGTGAATATTTGTATTAGGATTAAATGCTGTATTTATGCTTGGCTGCAATAAATCGTTTAAATAAAAGTTAATATTTGGTTTATCAGGATAATTATATTTTAGCATTTCTTCTCCATTTTCTTTCACAATCGCAATAAGTACTTTATTACCTACTTCTGCATTTCGGTATAAATGTTGAATCACTTTTCGCACATTACCTTGACGTGCAAACTCCTCATTAAACAACACAACACGTAATTGATTAAAAACAATTTTTTTATCTGAAAGCTTTTCTATTTCCACAATGCCATTTGAAACGAGATCCGTGACGACTGTAAAAGTCTGTGTACTCCGTTGTGCTTCAGGTGAATATTGAGGGATTGCGACGGTTAGTTTCATGCTGTCTTTATCTATATAATCAAAAGCGATTATACCTACCATCCCTACATCTTCAAGTGGTACCTTTATTTCCTTTTCTCCGCAAGCAGCTAAAAATAACAGTTGTATAAAAAGCATTAGACAAAGAAGTTTTCTGTTCATAATTGCACCTGCTTCTTTTTTCGAAATGCATAAATCATAATTAATAAAATAGGCCATAAAATTAGCATGTAGCCAACATAACTTGCACCGATAAATAATTTTTCTTGAAAATCTCTTGAAAAAGGCATTTTCACAACAAAGAAAATAATTATTGCTAAAATATATAAATAAGCTTTACTTTTTTTAGATAGTAAAGAATCTACACCTTTTTTCGCACACCATAAATAAGCTGCCACCGTAGATAATATTAAAAATACCCATAATGTAATACCGAAAATATCAATTCTTTCAATAAAAGAAAACTCACCAGCTTTAAATAAATTTAATACTGAGAATTCAACGTTTACCAGCTGCCATTCTGAATAATACATTACGCTTATCGCTGTTGTAATAAAACAAATTAGAATACTAATCCAAATACCTATTAGCGTATGCCGATATGCTTTTTTTTGATCGACAATGTAAGGAAAATAAAACATAATTAATTCATAGCCTAAAATCGATAAATAACCTCTTTTGAATGCCTCATAAAAGTCGTTTACACTAAAAAAATTGTATAGAGGTAGAAAATGGCTCATATCGCCCTTTTCAAATGCCCAATGTGTAAAATAGACCATTCCGATTGTTAGAAAAAAGGTCAAAATACAAAATCTCGCTATAGATTTAATACCTCCACTAACAATGTAAACAAGCAATAATAAAAAACAAAAAACAGGTCCAGTAATTGTTTGCTCTTGAAGTGCAGTACTTTGAATAAGATGCATATAGTTACTAATAATTCCCGCAATAAAAACAATAAATTGAATAACGAAAAAAAGATTAATAAATTTACCTAACCATTTTCCTAGTAGAATTTCATTTATACGAAATAGGTTATCGTTCGGATATTTTGAACTAATCCAAATCATTGGGTAAAGTGTAGCACTCGCAATAACACCAAAAAGCAGTGGCATAAAAGCCTGGCTATATCCTAAAGAACTAAGTTGCTGAGGTAGTGAGAGAATGCCCGTACCGATCATTACGCTTTGTGCCAAAAAAACTACATGATATGCATTTAATAGCTTCCTCTTGCTCTTACCTGTACTCAACTTTAAACACCTCAAATTCTGTAACAGCTTTTATTTTTTTTGCGCTCTAGAAATACCTTTCTTTTCATTTAAATATTTAATTGGAAAACGAATAATACTATCCATTAAATCTTTTGCGTTACGAGGAACGACTGGCGTCATATATGGTGTCCCTAGAGAATTTAAACGTAATAAATGCGCAAATAGCCATGCAAACGCGAGCATTAATCCGTACAATCCAAAAAGCCCTGCCGATAAAATAAAAATATAACGAATAAATCTACTTGTATTACTTAATAAAAAGATCGGTGGGAGGAATGACAGTAAGGCCGATGTGGCAACTAATACAATTAAAATATTACTAAGCAATCCAGCTTCAACGGCCGCAGTACCAATAACGATACCTCCTACGATACCAATTGTTTGACCAACTTTCGCAGGCATTCGTGACCCAGCTTCACGGAGTACTTCAATAATTAATTCAATAAACAATACTTCTATTAGCGGTGGAAACGGTACTTTACTTCTTGATTCCTGCAAGTTTAACAATAGCTCATAAGGTAAAATTTCAGGATGAAAAGTCAATGCAGATATATACATTGGCGTAATCATAATGGTCATAAAAAAACCAAAAAATCGAAGCATCCTTAGCAAAGATGCTGTTGTCCAACGGTTATAATAATCTTCAACAGAAACAAACAGTTCAAAAAATGATGTCGGACAAACAATCGCTGCTTGGCTATTATCCATAAAAATCACGATTCTTCCATCAATAAGATACTGACTGACACTGTCTGGTCGTACGCTCATATAGTGCTGTGGGAAGGGCGATAACGGATTATCTTCAATCAGTTGCTTGAGCTCTGATATATCTGTAAAAAAGGGATATTGTAAATTATCAATGCGCTCTCGTAGCGTGTCTAAATTTTCTTTATTTACGATATTATCCATATATAAAATTGAAATTTTTATATTTGTTTCGGTTCCTATAGTTCGTGTTTCGTTTTTTAACATTGGATTTTGAATTCGTCTTTTTACTAATGAGATATTGGTCTCTAATGATTCTGTAAAAGCATCTTGAGGTCCAATAACGGTTGATTCGGTTTCCGTATTCGTAATTGAACGAGTAGGCGCACTATAGGTATCAATTACCTGTAAAAGAGCAGGTTTGTGGAAAAATAATAACGTTTGACCAGCATTTAATTTTTGTAAAATTACATCAATATCGTCTAAGGCAACCGATTCCGATATTTGGAAAATTTGATTAACATGATTGGCTAACGGAATGAAAACCATTGATTGTATGGTCATTTTCTCGATAAGTGAAGAGAAATAAATAATCGTAACATACCCTGCGTCTGTATCCATCTCTTTAATAACAACATCATCAATTTCTTGTATCTTTTTCTTTATTTTTTCTAGTACTTGCTGTTCTTTTTCTTCCATGTTATGTCTCCCCCCTTAAAAGCGAATTGAAATTGGCACGCCCCAACTAACATTTATATGTACCATGCATACACCATCACCATATTATTCATATAGTTTGTCCTTTTACTGATTAAATATGTATAAAATATTTCTATAAAAAGGACAAAAAAGGATATATCTCAAGCAAGAGATATATCCTTTTTTATTATTTTGTATAATTATTTTCAGATCGATTTTTTCCAATACCGAACAAATAGTAGCTCAGTGTAATAAGAATAAGGAAAACAATGCCTACAATTAATGAAACTCGTGTATCCTCATTGAACCACATACCAACGAGTACCATTATTAAAAACGCAATTGTAGCATAGTTTGTGAAAGGAGCGAATGGCGTTTTAAATGGATGTTTTTCCAATTGTGCTCCTTTTTCCTTTCTAAAGCGAATCTGACTTATTAAGATGACAAACCACGGAATCATCCCTGGCAGTACACTAGCACTATATACATAGACAAATAGGTTTTCTGGAGCAATGTAACTTAAAATAACGCCAACAACTAAACCAACTAGCACACCAGCTGTACCTAGAATTGGTACACCATTATTTGAAAGCTTTGCAAAAAACTTAGGTGCCTGACCATTCATAGCAAGAGTGTAAAGCATGCGCCCAGCACTATAAATCCCACTATTACAGCCACTCATCGCTGCTGTAATGACAACAAAGTTAATGATACCTGCCGCGGCAGTAATACCCACTTTTGCGAAAGTGGCAACAAATGGACTACCAATTGTCCCTAATTCATCCCACGGATAAACGGTTACAATGATAAAAATTGCACCGATATAGAAAATTAAAATGCGCCAAATAATACTTTGTATTGCATTCGTAATTGTTGTTTGGGGATTTTTTGCTTCTCCCGCAGTAATCCCAATAAGCTCTACGCCTTGGTAAGCAGCAACAACTAAAGATAATGCAAAGAAGAACCCTGTCCATCCGCCAGTAAAGAAGCCTCCGTGGGCCCAAAGATTTGATAGACCAATTGCAATGCCTCCATTGCCAATACCAAAGAAGATTAGGCCAAAGCCCGCCACAATCATTAACACAATCGTAACGATTTTTATCATCGCAAACCAAAACTCAAATTCCCCAAATGATTTAACAGAAACAAAGTTGGCAACACCTAGTATTACCATGGCAATCAATCCAGGCATCCACGCAGGCAAATCAGGGAACCAATACTGCATGTACGTTCCGACTGCGATAATTTCGGACATCCCAACGATAACCCACTGAAACCAGTTACTCCATGCCGTTAAATAACCTGCTAATGGATGTATATATTTATAACCGAATGTTGCAAATGACCCCGTACTTGGCTCAACATACAGCATCTCACCCATTGCACGCATAATAAAAAATATAAAAATACCTGATATAGCATAGGCAAGGAGCACGGATGGCCCAGTCCACTGAATAGCGCTGGCAGAACCCATAAATAGACCTACACCTATGGTCCCACCAAGAGCAATCATTTGAATATGTCGCGCCTCCAAGCCTCTATTTAATTCTTTTTTTGCCACTTATATACGCCTCTTTCTACTAATATTGCTTCGTTATTTACTTTATAAATAATAATAAATTCTTTCGATAAATACAAATGTATTTTTAGGAAAAACATATTTTTTCTCACTAGAAGAACTAAAAAAGCAAACGTAAACGCAAGTTACTATGTTGTAATACAAGACATTATATTAGATGTAAATCCCGTTAGAACAAGGAATTTTTGGGTAAACTCCAGATGAAATCAATTTTTCATTTTGAAAATATATAAACGTACTACTTTGTAATTTGAAAATTTTAAGAAACAAAAAAAATTATTTTATGCATCCGCATTATTATTTCAGAATATTCTTAATTATACTTTTGCATTCAATAACCCCATCATTGTTCATTCATTTTAAATATTTCTTAATATTCAACTGATTTAGCAGAAAATTAGCAAAAACAATTGACCTGAAAGTCAAAAAAGTATAATATTTTTACATATTTCTATGAAAAAGAGGCTTATATGTGAGAAATTTATTATTTAGAAGAAAAAATATAAAGGATTTATTAAAAAAAGATAGTTCAATTCAGCTCAAACAATCGCTAGGTGCTTTTGATCTAATATTACTTGGCGTTGGTGCTATTGTTGGAACAGGCATTTTCATCCTACCTGGCACAGTAGCTGCTACCCACGCAGGTCCTGGAATTGTGTTTTCTTTTATTATAGCTGCTATCGTTTGCGCGTTAGCAGGCATGTGCTATTCTGAGTTTGCGTCAAGTGTACCTGTCACGGGAAGTGCCTACACATATAGCTATATTGTATTTGGAGAAATTGTTGCTTGGTTAGTTGGTTGGGCGCTGTTATTAGAGTATGGACTAGCCGTTGCAGCCGTTGCAACAGGATGGTCATCTTATTTAAGTGCTTTACTGGCTGGCTTCCAAATATCGCTTCCAACAGCCGTCTCGGGTTCATTCGATCCATCCGCTGGTACGTACATTAACCTCCCTGCTATTGTCATAATTTTCGCTACTGCATTTTTCTTAACACTCGGGATAAAGGAATCAACAAGATTAAATTCCATTATGGTGTTCTTGAAAGTGGCAGTGATTTTTCTATTTATTGGCGTTGGAATATTTTACGTTGAGCCTACAAACTGGCAGCCATTTCTCCCATTTGGTGTAAGCGGGGTATTGGGCGGCGCAGCACTTGTATTCTTCGCTTACTTAGGATTTGATGCTGTTTCATCCGCAGCTGAGGAAGTAAAAAATCCCCAACGCAATATGCCTATTGGGATAATTGGTTCACTGTTAATATGTACAGTTCTTTATGTCATTGTCTCACTCGTGTTAACAGGCATGGCCCCATACACACAACTGAACGTCAGTGATCCTGTCAGCTATGTCATGCAGCTCGTTCATCAAGATTGGATTGCTGGTATCATTTCATTAGGTGCAGTTGTAGGAATGATGACCGTTATTCTTGTAATGTCCTATGGAGGGACACGCTTATTATATGCACTAGGTCGTGACGGTTTACTACCAAAAAGTATGGCAGAGCTAAGTCCAAAGTTTAAAACGCCAGTGAAAAACACTTGGGTATTTGCAGTACTTGTTGCTTTCTGTGCTGGCTTCGTTCCTTTGTCAAAGTTAACTGAGCTTGTCAATATGGGAACACTCATAGCTTTCACAATCGTCTCACTTGGCGTGATTTATTTAAGAAAAAATAAAAACATTCCTTCAGGCGGCTTTAAAGTACCGTTCTTCCCTGTGTTACCTATTTTGTCATTCTTCATGTGTTTATTTTTAATTTCACAGCTATCCGTACATACTTGGATTGCTTGTGGTCTTTGGTTTATTTTTGGCTTGATAATATACTGTGTATACGGGCTAAAGCATAGCACAATGAATTAAGGTGTCAGGCACTTAAACAATTCTGAATTTTCACTGGGCATGCCCGTGAGAGTGTCAGGCACTCAAACAATTTTTCCGATTACAAAAAACCCGCTGAAAATTCAGCGGGTTTTTACGTTTTCGTTGTCTAATTGATTTATTGCAACATTGTTTGTTCCTGTAGCTTTATCGCAAAATATTTGCGCGCATCCGCTGTCAGAATTTGCAAATGCACAACCTCTTCCTGCCGTGCAAACTCCACAAACATGCCACTTAAGTTTTCATAAACATATTTGATTTTAAAGCCACTATCTAAAAATTCGTCAATTTTTTTTATTTCCTCTGTACTTTGTAAGAAATCAGACATAGCCACACCCCTCTTATACTTTCTACTCAGCACCTTTTATTTCAAGTATTGGTTCTGCCTGATCTACTGTCTCAACGTCCTCTGAACTAGCTGTCGGGTGAGATAGTGAATCTTGACCAAATAGTTCATCCAAGTTGTGACCAGCAGTAATTCCTAAATACTTAACATCACTTGGATCTTCTAGTTCAGCTTGTGGATACTTTTTGAACCACCAAAACTTCGCCAACACATAGTAAACGAGCGCTCCGACAATAAATCCAACTAGGGACGAATATGCAGAAAACACATTAGCTACTGCCCCACCGACAATCCAAGCTATCAAACCAGCTAAATTAAAGCCTTTCATATATTTAAATTGGCCATTTAGCTCATACAAATCTTTTACGTTCACACGTCTTTTACGTATTAAATAATAATCTGCAAATAAAATACCGACAATTGCCGTTAAAATACCACCTATAATTAATAACGCATTCACTAATACATCAAATAAGCTCCACGGCTGTGCAAGAATTCCTATTACCCCTGCAATAACAACGCCTACCCAGAACGGAACTTTTGGACCGCCAATATTTGAGAAAATAGTTGCTGCTGGAATTACATTAGCAGATGTATTTGTTGACCATTGTGCTAGAACGATCATTAATAAAAGTATTCCCAAAATAAAGCCACTAGCACTTTGTTGTAATGCGTTTATTGGATCAGCAGATGCGACAGCCATATAACAAACCGCTCCGATAGTAACGATAAACGTATTCGTAATAGGCATGACAATTAATGAACCGACCAACTGCGTTTTATTACGTTTAAACCAATTGCGCTCATTTTTTGGTGCTTTAAAGAAGCGAGAAAGGGACGGCATGTCGGCTGCTAAAGTAGCCCAGAAGCCCATATTCGCCATAATGACAATCATAAATGCTGTAAATGCCGCTACACCTGTAGTTGGCGTCTCAACCCAAGACCAAATTTCTTTTCCTTGAGCTGTAGCAGCATCAGCTAATGTTATATACATCCAACAGGAAATCAAAATGATAATCGGCGCTGCTAAATCTGCAAACCGCTCGATTGATTTAATGCCTAACGATGTATTGAAAAGTTGAAGTGCTGCAAAGACAAGGAAGCATATGAACCAATTATTAAAGTTAAATAGTAAATTTAAAATCCCATTAATAGCCATTGCACCGAAATATGTGTTTAGACCAAACCAACAGGCCGCTGTCACCCCTCGAACTAACGACGGTATATGTGTTCCAAACGTACCGAAAGGAGCACGCATATAGACAGGAAAAGACAAGCCATGTTCTATTCCGATATCTCCAATTAACGTCATAAATACACCGATTAAACACGAACCTATTAACGTTGCTAAAATTACCATAGGTAACGGTAAACTCATAATAGCAGAACCGCCTATTGCAAAGGCCGCTAATACAATAGCCATTCCTATCCAAATAACTGCAAAACCGAATGTTCCAATATTTCTTTGTTGATGTGTCACTGGAAGTAAATCAGGGGATTTCAAATAATTCCCGTCATGTTCCATACATTTCGCTCCTTTTTAATAAATTATGCATCCGTATCAAGCAATCCGAATAATGAGTAAGGCTGACCTAGCGCATCATTCATCACTTGTACTTGTTGCATGATTTTTCATTCAAATAGTTCCCGAATGAAAGGGCTATAAGAACATTTCTTTCGAGCTCCTTCAACGGTTGATTGCCCTACTGAATGAAATTTTCCGTGACATCTACTTGAGGTTGCCTCCCTTTAACACTAAAGGGAGGTGGAAAAACAGTTACTAACTAACAGTCGAAAATTTTATTTAGATAGACTACTCATAATTAATTGACGCTCATTCCAAGTCATTGGTGCAATAGCAGATTTTCTTTCTACCATTGTAATTGCGCCATCCACTGGGCACACAATGGAGCACAAATTACATCCAACGCAATCTTCCTCACGAACCTTTAACTTTGGCACTCCATTTTCTGTATATAAATCGATACATTGATGTGACGTATCTTCGCATGCAATATGACACTTATTGCAGTTAATACATACATCATTATTAATTTCCGCGACAATTTTATAATTTAAATCTAAATTGCCCCAGTCTGAATAACGAGATACCGAGCGTCCAACTAAATCTTTCACGGACGCAATCCCTTTATCATCTAAATAATTATTTAATCCATCAATCATATCTTCAACAATACTAAATCCATGATGCATTGCTGCTGTGCATACTTGCACACCTGTCGCACCCATTAAAATAAACTCTGCCGCATCTTGCCAATTAGAAATACCTCCGATACCCGAGATAGGCACATTAATAAGAGGATTACGGGCACACTCTGCCACCATATTTAGGGCAATCGGTTTAACAGCTGGACCACAATAGCCACCATGTGCCCCTTTACCAGCAACATGTGGCACAGTATTCCATGTATCTAAATCGACACCTGCCAGGCTATTAATTGTATTAATCATACTAATGGCATCTGCTCCACCTCTTGTCGCCGCTTCAGCCGTTACAGTTATATCCGTTATGTTAGGCGTTAACTTCACAATAACTGGTGTACGTGCTGCTTCTTTCACCCAATACGTTTGCTTTTCCACCAATTCAGGTACTTGACCAGAGGCGGAGCCCATTCCTCGTTCTGCCATCCCATGTGGACAACCAAAATTAAGCTCAAGTCCATCTACCCCCACATCTTCTACTCGTTTTACAATTTCATGCCACTTTTCCTGCTTCGGTTCTACCATAAGGGAAGCAATAATGGCATGATCGGGAAACCTTTTTTTCGTTTCATAAATTTCTTTTAAATTTACTTCCAACGGTCTATCAGTAATTAATTCAATATTATTGAAGCCTGCCACTCGTTGTCCGTTATAACTGACTGCTGCAAATCGTGAAGAAACATTTAAAATTGGTTCACCTAATGTTTTCCACACCGCACCACCCCACCCCGCTTCAAATGCACGTTGCACTTGATAGCCTGAGTTCGTTGGCGGTGCGGATGCAAGCCAAAATGGATTTGGTGATTTTATCCCCGCTAAATCAATTCGTAAATCTGCCATGTCACTTCCCCCCTTATGCAATCTCGCTCGGTTTTCTTAAACGCTCATGAATCTTATAAGCTGCATCTTTACCTTGCTGAACAGCTGTTACTACCATTGCCTCACCTTGTCCGTTTCCAAAAACAACATCACCACAAGCAAACACTTTTTTATTGGATGTTTGCATTGTTGTTTCATCAATATTGACAACGCCATTCGTATGTTGAATGCCAAAAGATTCAATTAATGAAACAAAGCGTGTTTGACCAATTGCTTTGATGACGGCGTCTACATTGATTATAAAATTGGACCCTGCAATTTCTTCTGGTCTTTGACGGCCATCCGCGCCTAGTGCACCGAGCTGCATTTTCACACATTCAATGCCAACAACTTCCCCTGCTTCATTGCCAATAATTTTTTTAGGCGCAGTTAACCAATTGAACTCCACTCCATCTTGCTTAGCAAATTCAAATTCAAATTTGTAGGCAGTCATTTCTTTTTGTGTTCTTCGATAAAGAATTTTCACATTGTCGGCGCCTAATCGAACAGCACAAGTAGCACCATCAATCGCTGTATTTCCAGCACCAATTACCGCTACGCGTTTTCCTACCATATCAGTTGGAAGCGCTCCCACTTTTGTTTGCTTTACAAACTCAATTGCATCATGGACACCGACAAGATCTTCCCCTTCGATGCCAAGGTTCGGTACAGCCCCCATCCCAACGGCTAAAATAACACTGTCATATTGTGCTAAAATTTCATCTGCAGAAATATCGATACCAACTGTAGTATTTGTTTGAATGTTTACACCAAGCTTTTCAATTTGTTCTACTTCCCAATCAGCTACCTCATTAGGTAATCGGAATGACACAATGCCGTAAGTTCCTAAGCCACCCGCTTTCGATTCAGCCTCAAAAATTGTGACACTATAACCAAAACGACTAAGCTCACGTGCCGCTGAAAGACCTGCTGGACCAGCGCCAATTATTGCGACCTTTAGTCCATTACTTTCACCTTTCATAAAGAGCTGTGTATTGGTCTCCATTGCCCAGTCTGTAGCATAACGCTGAAGCTCTCCGATTTTGATTGGCTTTGTTGATGAATTTAATACACAAGCCCCTTCACACAGCTCTTCTGTTGGACAAACCCTTGCACAACTTGCACCAATTGGGTTTGCTTCTAATATAGTAGTAGCAGAGCCCTTCATATTACCCGATGCAATTTTTTTTATGAAATTTGGAATTTGAATACTCGTCGGACAAGCTTTAATACAAGGTGCGTCATAACAATAAAGACAACGATTTGCTTCTTCAATTGCTTCGTTTTTGGTCATTCTGCTAGTTAATTCAACAAAATTACGTTTCAGTTGCTTTGTCATTTCATGTTCTTGAATCGGAACCATTTCCACATCCCCCTCATGTGTTCTTGATGTGACTCGCCATTGTTTAATAGCCGATTGTCTTGTTCTCCAGTCAAAACAATCGGCCATGCATAGCCTTTTATTGATTTATCACTTACTTGATATAGTCTAGGGGTGACCCACTCAGACTATAGGTCCCCTTGTTAGCATGCTTTCTCTACTTATAAAAATAGAGAATGCTGAAGCAAGTTAAATTTTTATCGTTTCTCCAGCAGACGCTTTCAACTCACGTTTTATAAAGCGTCCACTACCTAATACACCGACAAATTCTTTCTCTTTAATAACGTATTCACCACGCACAAGTACTGAAATTGGTTCACCAGTAATTTCCCAGCCTTCATATGGATTGTAATCGACATTCATATGATGTGTTTTAGCTGAAATTTCGCGTTTTACATCAGGATCAAAAATAACAATATCAGCGTCTGAACCAATTGCGATTGTTCCTTTTTGTGGGAATAGACCAAAGATTTTCGCTGCACTCGTCGAAATCATATCGACAAATTCATTAATTGTTAATTTACCCTTTGCAACACCTTCCGAATATAAGATGCTAAAGCGATCTTCAATAAACGGTCCACCATTCGGAATTTTCGAGAAATCATTTAGCCCTAATTGTTTTTTGCCATTAAAACTAAACGAGCATTGATCGGAACCTATTGTTTGTAATTGCTTTGCTTTTAGCGCATTCCACAGGTGCTCCTGATGATATTTAGGACGAAGTGGTGGTGACCAAACGTATTTCGCCCCTTCGAAGCCAGGCTGTGCTAAAGCAGACTGATCTAATGTTAAATAAGGTGGACATGTTTCCCCATACACGTCGTAACCTTTTTCACGCGCGGCGATAATTTCGTCTACCGCCTCTTTACAAGTTACATGGACAACATACAACGTTGCACCTGCTAAATGAGCTAATTCGATGGCACGCTTTGTCGCCTCGCCCTCTAACTCTGCTGGACGAGTTAGTGCGTGGTATATCGGCTCTTTATGTCCCGCTTTTCTCGCCTCTTCCACAAGCTCGTCGATAACAGAGCCATTTTCACAGTGCACCATAACAGTAGCGCCAACCTCTTTTGCAATTTTAAACGCTTTAAAAAGTGTACGGTCTGTTGCTTGGAATTCTTTTGCATAGGCCATAAAGACCTTTACTGAAGTAATTCCTTCTTGTTCTAACAATACTGGTAACTCAGCCTCTGTCTCTGGCGTTAAATCACCAATCATTAAGTGGAATCCGTAATCAATTGCTGATTTCCCTTTTGCCTTTTCATGCCACTTCTCAACTGCTGTAGAAAGCTTCTTTTCTCCAGCCGTTAAGCAGAAGTCTAAAATGGTTGTTGTGCCACCAAATGCCGCCGCAATCGTACCAGACTTCCAATCATCATCTGTCACTGTATTGTTAAAGGGCATATCTAAATGTGTATGTGGGTCAATTCCTCCAGGCATAACATATTTGCCAGTAGCATCAATAATTTCTGCGCCTTCTACAGATAAATTTTTTCCAATTTGGACAATCTTTCCGTTTTCTATAAGAATATCTGCCTCGTATACATCAGAAGCAGTTGCTACTCGTCCACCTTGAATGATTTTTTTCATGCTATCCCTCACCTTTCGTGTCAATTCAAGTCATTATTTGAATTTATTCTAGTAGCCTGATAGTTTGCAAAATCACCATTAAAAAATTAACTGCCTTTATTGTCACAGCTCTGCTAGCTTTTTCTGTGGGGTCATCGAGTCCGTCATTTTCCTACCAACTTGTCTATTAATATTCTAGTAAAACTAATTTACCGAGTACGATGCGCCCATACTATATTTCGTTTGCATCGTTAATACCGTTTCAAGTAGTACGTCTGCTCCCTTTGCACAATCTTCAAACGCTGTTTCCTCCTCCTCGCAATGACTCTTACCTTTAATGCTCGGTACAAATATCATTGCTGAAGGAATTATACTCGCAATATATTGCGCATCATGCCCTGCGCCACTAAACATTCGATGAGCGCTATAACCAAAGCGTTGGCAAGACATTTCGATCTCATCACAAATTTTTGTATCAAACATTACCGTATCTCTACCCCACAGTTTGACTGGCTGTATGCGGCACTCCACATCCTCTGTAGGCAAAGCATTCAAAATTTCTTCAACCCTTTGCATTACCTCAGGCTTTTGATGACGAGAATCAATTGTAAATGTCACTTTATTTGGAATAACGGTATGAATATTAGGAAAAACATTCATTCGGCCAAATGTAAATACGAGTTGGTCGTCAATTTCCTCAAGTTGTTCATGTAAAGATAACATTGTTTTTGCTGCAACAATCATTGGGTCTTTGCGCATTGACATCGGGGTCGTTCCAGCATGATTCGATTCACCTGTAATCGTAATTTCATAACACACCATTCCAAGCACCCCTTGAACAACTCCAATTTCCAATTGCTTCGCTTCAAGTACTGGCCCTTGTTCGATATGAAGTTCGATATAAGCTAGCGCTTCTTTTAATCGATGCTGTGGGTCCCCCTCATAACCACTAGCTTTTAACGCGTCTTGAAAGGACATGCCATTTTTATCGAGCGACAGTAGCATTTTATCCTTTTCAAATTTCGAAGCAATTACGCCTGAGCTCATCATCGCTGGATCAAAGCGAGCACCTTCTTCATTTGTAAAATTAACAATCATTAATGGCACATCTAGCTCAACATCGTTGTCCTTTAATGTTCTAATCGCCTCTAAAGCTGTTAAAACACCTAAAACACCATCAAACTTGCCACCCTTTTCAACAGAATCTAAATGTGAGCCCATGACAATTGGAGGAACTTCCTTTTTCCCTGGTAGAAGGGCATAGATATTAGCCATATCATCCACCTTGATTTCCATCCCTAATTCCTCGCAGCACTTACAAAAATAATCCCTAGCTAAAACATCCTCATTCGAAAGAGACAAACGCGTTACGCCACCGTTTCTAGTAGCCCCAAACTGACTAAATTGTTCAATTGAATCTTGCAATCGTCTACTATTACATTTATACATATGCAAGTCCTCTCTTTCACAGTAGTTAATAAATATTCTAAATTAGATAAAATTTACGAGATATGGATATAAAACTAAAAAAATATGTGCATCTGCACATGATATATGGTAAGTTATGTTCATATTAAGGGGGGAAACTATGGGAACGATTCGCAAAATTGTGGAGGGAGTTCAATTCCCTATGCTGACATTAGTAGCTGGACAAAGTGGGTCACATCGCAGAGTTACTGGTATTAACGTAGTAGAGAGCATTGATTTAATTATGTTTTGTCGACCAAATGAACTTGTCGTCACTACAGGTATTAACTTATCACAGCAAGAAGATTCCTTAGAACAACTCGTTAAGTTAGCTTACGAAAAAAAAGTAGCAGGCTTTATTATTAACATTGGCCCTTATATTTCTGCTATTCCTCAGTCAATCATCACTTTTGCTAACGAGCATGATTTCCCTGTTTTTCAAATGCCCTGGCATTGTCGAATAGCTGATTTATTAAAAACTACTTTTCAATTCATTGCAAACCATCACCAAGAGCTTTCCATTGAAGAAAAGGTCCTGTATCATTTACTTTTTCACTATAAAAAACATAATGAATCGATAAAAGAACAATTGATACAACTTGGATTTCCACTAGGTAGAGAGCTTGCCATCATCACTTGTTCAATGATAGGTAGCCAGTCTAGCATCGACCGCTACGAGGTCATGGTCCAATTTGCATTCCAACATCGCTATAAACGGTTTTTAAAACTTAAACATAAAAATCACCTCATTTTTTTAATTGATAGATCACAAATCAATACACCAAACATCCCCTTCTCGAAAATTGTTGAAGAAATCTATGATAAAATTAAACAAAAAAATGGTTCCCTCGATATGATTATCGGTAAAGGAAACTACCAAAAAGAGCATGAAAATATACGTAAAAGCTATGAAGAATCTTTAACTGTCATACAATTAGCACAGCTTCATAACAACCGATTTTTATATAAATATAAAGATATTGGTGCCTATCAAATTATTATGGCCGTTCAAAACCAACCATTAATGCAATCCTTTAGCCAAGATATATTAGGTCAATTACATCGCTACGATGAGCTACACAATACGGATTATGTAGCATTTTTGCGCATTTTTCTCGAGGAAAATGGCAGCACGAGTAAAATAAGCGAACGACAATTTATTCATCGTAATACCGTCCTATACAAAATGAGAAAAATAGAAATGCTTTTAGATATGGATTTAACAAACCCTTTTACAAAAACAAATCTTTACTTAGCTTTTTTGATAGAAGATGTGTTAACGCATCATTAACTAGGGTTTGTAACATCATCTTACTCCCAAAATATATATCTGAATTTTCAATTAATATATTGTCCTTCTAAAACAATTAAGCTATTCATATAAAGTAATAATGGAGTGATCGCCATCTGTTGCCAATAAGCGCAACAGCTTAACAGCTACTAATAGATTTTCGTAGTAGTGCTGCAAATTGAATTGTTTATTATTGCTATACTTGAAGGAGGAATGTTTAAGTTGGTTACGAATACGGGTGTAAAAGAACTCGGGCACTTTATTAATGGAGAAATTGTAGTAGGAAAAAGTAAAACCTTTTCAAATGTCTACAACCCAAGTACAGGAGCAGTAATTGCACGAGTCCCACTTGCCACAAAGGAAGAAGTGCAAGAAGCAATCGTTAGTGCCCAAAATGCCTTTCCTGCTTGGCGCGGACTTTCAGTTGGAAAGCGGGCTGAAATTGTACTAAAGTTTCGTCAATTACTAACAGCACGCATGGATGAATTAATTGACATGATTTGTACTGAAAGTGGGAAAACGATTGAAGATGCCAAAGGGGAAATTACAAGAGGCTTAGAGTCAGTCGACTTGGCAATTAATGCCCCCCATTTATTAAAGGGCGAGTATTCAGTTAATGTAGGCGGGAACATTAATGCCTATTCAGCAAAAGCACCACTTGGCGTTGTTGCTGCCATTTCTCCCTTTAACTTCCCAGTGATGGTACCCCTCGCTATCACTAGTATGGCCGTTGCAGTTGGGAATGCCGTTATTTTAAAACCATCTGAGCGTGTTCCTTGCTCTGCCCTATTTTTGTCTGAGCTTTGGAAGGAAGCAGGTTTACCAGATGGAATTTGGACTGTTATTAATGGGGATAAGGATACTGTAAATGAACTTTTAACAAATCCCTCTATCGAGGCAATTTCATTTGTCGGTTCGACACCAGTTGCAGAATATATTTACGCAACAGGCTCAAAACATGGCAAACGCGTGACAGCATTAGGTGGTGGTAAAAACAATATGGTTGTTATGCCAGATGCAGATTTAGAGCAAGTGGCAAATGCGTTTTTAGGTGCAGCTTATGGTGCAGCATCCCAACGTTGTATGGCCATTTCTACCATCATTCCAGTTGGTGAAACTACAGCTGATAAGCTTGTAAAAATATTAGCTGAAAAAATAGCAGCTTTAAAAGTAGGACCGTATACGGATCCAGAAGTTGATTTTGGACCTGTTATTACTCAACAATCGAAAGAGGCCATCATTGGCTTTATTGACCGTAGTCTTCAAGAGGGGGCTACTATTGTGTGCGATGGTCGTCAACCAGACATCTCTAAAACGTCTAATGGTTTTTATTTAGGCCCAACATTATTGGATAACGTCAAACCAGGTATGGAAATTTATGAGCAGGAAGTATTTGGACCTGCACGAAATGTCGTACGTGTCCAAACGTTGGAGGAAGCGATTGATTTAATTAACAATCACGAATTAGGGAATGGCGTAACGATTTTCACGAATAATGGAGCTGCCGCTCGAAAATTTACTTCCGAAATTGAAGTCGGTATGGTAGGCGTAAACGTACCAATCCCAATTCCTGTAGGCTACCACAATTTTGGAGGCTGGAAACGGTCAAAATTTGGTGAAGGTCATATGTTTGGACCAGACCAAGTTCGCTTCTTTACAAAAGCAAAAACAATTTCCGAAAAGTGGTTTGAGGATACTACAGAATCTGCATCTTCCTTTGCTTTCCCAAGTAATAACGACTAAAAATATAAGCCGTCTCAGTTGTACATTTGAGACGGCTGTTTGTTACGAAAAATTAATGCACCTAAAGAACAATCTGTTTTAAAGTGCTTACTTTTTCTTGTTTTTGGTATTTGTATTGGTATTGGTATTGTTATTTGTATCTTTTTTATTCGTTTTTGGAACGTCTGTGAAGTCTGCTTCTTCCCCAGCTTCCATACCATAACTCGGGTTGCTGTTAATACGAGTATGCGTCTCGAGGTTCTCTTCCCCATCCAAACGCTTTGCAAGGATTGGAATCGATATAAGTCCAGCAATTCCTACTAGTGCATATACCCACCTAGACAATACAGCTGTTTGTCCACCAAATAAATATGCGACTAAATCAAATCTAAAAAATCCGATTAGACCCCAGTTAATTGCACCAATAATTACGAGAACTAAGGCAATCCTATATAATGTTCCCATTCGTAGTCCCTCCTTTCTTTCTTTAATGGCAAAGCAAGTCAAATGTCTGGCAAGCTAAACCTCACCATTATTCTTTATGACGAATGAGCCATTAGTGAATGTGTCATGTAAGTTATTTACAACACTCATAATGACGGTCTTATTTTTCGCAATAACTGTTTTTTTATACAAGGTGCGCTTTGACTGCAAAAAAGCATACAAAAAGCACTAATAAATCTTAAAATGACCATTTATTAGCGCTTAATATTTCGTTATAGTTAGTTTATTTACCTTTGTGAAATGACTTTTCATGTTGAAGTAACCATTCTTTCCGCCATAAACCGCCAGCATACCCAGTTAAAGTTCCATTCGAACCGATAATCCGATGACAAGGAATAACAATGCTAAGTTTATTTTTGCCATTTGCATTGCCAACAGCTCTTATCGCTTTTTCATTGTTAATTGATAGGGCAATTGTTTTGTATGTCCCTATTTCTGCATAGCCTATTTTAGTCAATGCTTGCCATACTTGTTTCTGAAAGTTCGTGCCTTCAACGCTATAAGGAAAAGTAAAAGTGAAACGTTGACCCTTAAAATATTCATCCAATTGCTTTAGGCAATCAAGTAAAATTTTCGGTGTTGAATCTTTTGGAAAGTTTATTATGTGCGGCCGTTCGGTAAACATAATTGAACAAACGGCTTCAGAACTGCCAATAATTTCTATAATCCCTATAGGAGAATCGTAATCCACTTTATACATTGTCATATAATGACCTCCATAAATAAAAGGTTGCATAAGCTTGCCATCCTTGCCAAAGTACTTCAAACTCTTTTAGCTCATCTATTGTTGGTTTGCGATCTAATGCTAGTTGCACTTTCAAAGCATTATGGAGTCCAACATCGGCAATGGGAAACGAAGTTGGATTATGAAAACATTTCATAAGGACATAATCCGCAGTCCATGCACCAATTCCTCTTATTGCCATAAGAATTTTTTTAATGTTGGCACTATCTTCTTCCTTTAGTAATTTTTCTTTCGTTAATTCACCGCTTGCCATCGCTTGTGCAATTGCAATAATATATTCCGATTTTCGAACAGTAAATTGCAATGCTCTTAAATCTTCTATATTTAGAGAGGCAATTTTTTCACATGTCGGAAATAGCCAATATGTTTTCCCCTCATAAGTCACATGCTCACCAAAATGTTCTACAAATCGTTTTTTGAGCGTATAGGCGAATGTTAAATTTATTTGTTGCCCAATAATTGCCCATACAAGCGCTTCAAATAAATCAGGAATACCTATTATTCGTAATCCATCATATTTTTTTACTAGTTGCTGCAAAATCTTATCTTTTTGTGCCATTTTATAAAATGGCGTCAAGTTTCGATCTAAGTCGAACCATCCCCTTATATAAGCTATCACTTGTACAACAGCAGTTTGGGAAGGTGTTTTAAGCGGAAAGTGAACCTGAATCTTTTGTCCGCTATAGCTAATTTTACATAAAATAAATTCATTATGAATGTTTAGCAATTTGTATAATATTTTATTTTGTATCGTATGCAGTATTTCATGATTTGATCTAGCTAAAAATAATAAGCATTCATCATAGTTAAATAACATTGGCGTACTGATTTCAATGTAGCATTTTTCCTCTGACTGTTTCATAATTCTAGCTCCTTATTTTGCCGATTGCGATATTCAGTAGGAGAGCAGCTTTTTTGGCGCCGAAAAACTTTGTAAAAATTAGAAGAACTAAGAAATCCTGTTTCAAAGCAAATTTCTAAAATCGTTAAATTCGTACTCTTTAATAAATGTGCCGCTTTATCGATTCTTATTTTTTCTAAATAAGTACGTGGAGTTTCAGCAGTTGCTTGTTTAAATAATCGTTCGAGATGGAATGGGCTTATCCCAACATGATTGGCAATTTGCTGCAACGTAAGCGTTTGCTTGTATTCCGTCATTAAAAATGATGTAACTACTTTGATAAGTTGCGCATGTGGGGAGTGCTCAACTTCAGGTTGACACCGTTTACAAGCACGAAAACCTGCTTGTTCAACCTTTGTTCGATCATCATAAAATGCTACGTTTATTTTTTTGGGCTTTCTTGACCTGCACGAGGGACGACAATAAATTTTTGTCGTTTTCACTGCTGTGAAAAATAATCCATCATAAGTTCGATCACAAGCAATGATTATCTCCCACATCTCATCAAACGAAAGATTGACGTTAATATCCATTAAACCCCTCCATTTTCAGCTATTCATATAAAAATGATGTATCTCTTGTCTCCATTAACTGTGTTGCATTTTTTGTTAAATAAGCCATGATTGTATCAGATAATGCATTGCCAAAACTAAAACGTTTAACGCCTAATTGTTGTAGCGTCTGACAATTTGTTAGACCTGGTAACGACATTAAATTTATTGGCGCATCAATCGCTGAAGTCATTTCTCTTATTTCATCATGATCTATCATCCCTGGTATAAAAATTCCACTAGCACCGCTGTCGACATATGCCTTCGCTCTTGTCATTGTTTCTAAAAAGGGCTGCTCCATTTGAAAATATGTATCTGTCCTTGCGTTAATAAAAAAGTCTTTATAACCATGTTGATCTAACATCGTTCTCATTTCTGCTAATAGGGAACAATGTTCATTAATATTTCTTAGTCCTTTTTGTTGTTTTAGTGAATCCTCAATATTAATACCTGCCACGCCAACATCGGCTGTTCTTAATACATTCTCTAATATTGTTTTCGTATCGCTTCCATACCCTGATTCAATATCCGCTGAAACTGGAATATTGACATTCTCGGTAATTGATTTAATTATAGCTAAATGTCTGTTAAAATCGATACATTCACCGTCTGTATATCCAAGCGAATTTGCGATTCCCCAGCTTGTCGTTCCTATAGCTTTAAAACCCGCCTTTTCTAGCGTTAATGCGGATAATAAATCCCAAACATTCCCTAATAATAATAAATCTTGTGTTGTATGTAACGCATTGAATGTTTTTATTGTCGTCATATTTAATCCCCCTATACATGATAGATATCATCTTAACAGGGGTGCATCAGTCATTTCGTCCTCATTCTTGCTCTTATGGTCCATTGCAGACACTTATATAACATTAAAAAGCTACATCATTGCACCAATTATTAAAAGTCCCTCCTAGCATAATGCTAAAAGGGACCTTTATTATTTCTGCCAATTACTTAATTCTTTTAATAGCTCTGGTAATTGTAATTTCCTTACATTTATCGGTGGTAATGCATGAATAAATTCTTTTCCATAGGATTTTGTGCTAATACGGCGATCTAACACAATAAATGCGCCCTTATCTTGCGATGAACGAATTAATCGGCCAAACCCTTGCTTAAAACGCATAATGGCTTCAGGTAAAGAAAGCTCAGTAAATGAGTTGCGCCCTTGCAGTGTGATATGTTTGGCACGGGCTTTGAACACGGGCTCTTCTGGAGAAGAGAACGGTAGTCGTACTACGATAACCGAAGAAAGTGCGTCACCTGGAACGTCTACACCTTCCCAAAAGCTATTTGTTCCAAATAACACTGCTTGGCTAAATTTCTGAAATGACTTGAGAATACGCATTCGACTACCACCTGTCACACCTTGTGCGAAGAGCATATAGTCATCGAGCAGCTCACTATCCTGTATGAGCTCAACCGTTTTGCGCAACATATCTTGTGCAGTGAATAGCACAAAGCAGCGGCCTTCCGTCATACGAACCGTACGTGTAATGGCATGTGCAACCGCCTCTATATATTCCGCCTGTGTAACTTGTTGAATATCTGGCATATCCGTGACGATAAATGCCTTTGCCCCTGCATAGTACGACGGAGGTGCCTGTAACTTTACGACCTCCACACTGTCTGAAATACCTAACTGACGTGTAATAAAACGTTCATTACCTGGCACGGTTAACGTACCAGAAGTCCAGACGATACTTGCTTGGTGACGGAGTGGCGCAAGCACCTTCTCAATGATTGGTGTAACATTTACTGGCTTTTTAAAGACATGTAGACTACCTGGGACACTGCGCAAATCAAACTCAAACCACACTGAATTATCCTCATGGGGTAATAGGAAAATTTCCTCCCATTCGGCAATTCTTAGCTTCATTTCACGAATCCAATAATGCCACTCAGATACAATAAATATTTCATTTTTGTCTAATTGTTCAATATTATTTTCAAATGCTTTGCCCGCTTCCACTGCACGGTCTAGCCATTGCTGTAATAATTTGCTGACTTGTAAGAGTGGCTCTTTTGCAAGAGATACATCCTCTAAAAACAGTGTACACTTGCTACTAGTCTGTTTGCCTTTAATCTGCTGTTGCACTTTTTGTACGACACGCTGAATTGTTTCATCGAACACACGCTGTAGGCGTATAAATTGCTTGTCAAGTTGCTGTAAACTTTGCATCGGAATGCGTTGCTTCTTTTTAGCCGCCTGACTAAATTGCTGAAAGAGGGCTGTTTCTTCCATTGTACCAATTTGTCCAAAAATATATTTCCATTGAGTATACGAAAAGACCGTTTCATCTTGTTGCATAGCTGCTTGAATAACTTGATGTGCTTCATCAATAATCCAACCATCAATTTGTGTAAAAATGGGTGTTTGTCGAACTAAATCACTAATGACCATTGAGTGATTTGTCACGATACAGTCCGCTGTTGCACTATTTTTTAACGCTTGCTCGTAGAAATCAAAGCCCTTTGTCGGTTTGTCATCAGGTATTTTACGGATTTTTTCTAAAAACAGTTGCCCTCCGCCCGAAACATTAAGTTCACTTAACACACCAGTTTGCGTTTTTGTCAGCCATACAAGCAATTGTAAAATTGTAAAGGTATCATCATAGGATTCATCCGCATATGCCATACACTGCTCAAAGCGTGCGAGGTCAATATAATGCTGCATGCCCTTAAGGACAGCTACATTTACTTTTGTACCAAGAATTTTTTCGATTTTCGGTAGTTCCTCTTCGACGAGCTGCTCTTGTAAATGTGCTGTATACGTACTGATCGCTATCTTTTTATTGTGCGCTCGCGCATATAAAATACTAGGTAAAAGATATCCAACTGTTTTTCCGATGCCTGTCGAAGCCTCGATAACGCATTCTTTTTTCGTATTCAATGCTTGCCAAATCGTATCCATCATTGCAAATTGTGCTGGTCTTTGCTCAAAGTTAGGCATAGCCTTTGTCATCATTGCTTCTTTATCTTTAGCAGTTTGAGGGTAAGGTAATAGCTCAGACTGAAAAACCTGTTTTTGACGTCCATCACAAATTGCAAAATTTCGATAGTAGGTAATATTTTCATCAGTTGAACTTTGATGGCGTTTTATTTGTAATGCCTCAAAGAAGAGCTGAGATAAGTTAGATTTTAATCGGAACGAGCGTTTATGCATTTGTTCCAGCGTTAGTTGTGGAAGGTTAAGAAGCTCCTCCCAACAATGTTTAAAAAGCTCAGCTGTTGCAAGCGCATCATCGTCCGCTCTATGTGCATTTTCAAGCTCGATATTTAAATCGGCTGCTAAATCACCTAGCTTAAAACTTAGTGACATAGGAAATAATATTTTTGCTAGCTCTACCGTATCCATTTTCTTACCATGCCATTTTGGTAAACCAGCTCGTTTGAATTCTGCTTGTAAAAAGGATAAGTCAAAATCGGTATTATGCGCGACAAAAACACTATCGGCAATTAATTCATATATGTAGTCCGCATGTGCCTCGAACGGCAATGCATCCTTAACATCCTCGTCCGTAATATGCGTTAAATCTTGAATAAAGGATGGAATAGATTTTCCTGGATGAATAAATTTCGTATAGGTGCGCTCTATTTTCCAATCCTTCATAACTACAATGGCAATTTGGATCATACGGTCACCATTTGCTGGAGAATGACCTGTCGTCTCCAAATCAACAATTGCATACTTTTGACTTTCCATCATACATCTCAACTCACAGTTCACATTAGATAGATGAATTTTATCATAAATTCATCTCGCTGGTCATCCTTCCGCCATCTTGGATGAAAGAAAATGCTTTTTCGCTAATGTTTTTCCATAAAACGCCTCAAAATTGTTTGAAAATTGAGTGAGTGTCTGATACTTTAACATAGACAACTAGCAAAACATAGGCTTCTAAAAGCGGAAAAATCCACTTCGCTTTCCGCGGGCACATTGTAAGCCGCAACCGTCGCTATCGCGCCGCCTGTTGCGTCTTACATTGTGTGCTGTTCCCGCAGGAGTCTTCGTGGATTTTTACTCGACTATACAAAAATGACTTGCATTGAAATTGTGTGAGTGACTGGCACTTTTCACGTAAATTGTGTGAGAATTGTGTGAGTGACTGGCACTATAAGATAGTTGCTTCAGGCTCGTAGGCAATCATTTCTTTAATTGTATTGCCTTCTCCCATAATTGCTACTGTTGGTTTATGTTCTTTTGCCTCTGCATTATCTACATAAACATAAGAGATAATGATAACAATGTCTCCACGTTGGACGAGGCGCGCTGCTGCACCATTTACACAAATAACGCCTGAACCACGCTCACCTGCAATAATATAAGTTTCAAAGCGAGCACCATTATTATTATTTACGATATGCACTTTCTCGTTTGGTAGCATACCGACTGCATCTAGTATATTCTCATCAATTGTGATAGATCCTACATAATTTAAATCCGCTTCCGTAACTGTAGCACGGTGGATTTTACTATTCATCATCATTCGTAACATATTATTTTCCTTCTTTCACATTAAAAATACAATTATCGATTAAACGTGTTTGTCCGATATAAACAGCAGTTGCTAAAAGGACTTGTTCCGTTTGAGCTGTTACAGGGAGTAGGTCTGGGTAAGCTAATAATTCGATATAGTCAATTTTGCCATGTGTGCTTTTAGTAATGTGAGCCTGTGCTTTTGCCAATGCCCCAGTTGCATCACCATTTGCTAAAAAACTGTCTTTTGCAAGCTGTAAAGCCTCATATATAGCTGGTGCTTCACTGCGATCTTTAGCACTCAAGTAGACATTACGCGAAGATTTTGCTAAACCATCTTCCTCACGTACGATAGGCACGACACGCATTTCTAAAGGAAAATGATAATCACGTACCATCGTAGCGATAATAGCCGCTTGCTGCGCATCCTTTTGACCGAAGTACGCACGGGTTGGCTGCGTTAAGTGAAATAAAATAGATACGACCTGTAATACGCCATCAAAATGACCTGGTCGACTTGCCCCACATAAAATGGTTGCCTGTTCGCCTGCATGGATGAAAATTCCACCATTATGCGGATATATCTCGTCAACACTTGGTGCAAAGACAATATCTACACCTACAGATTGTGCTAAAGCCTTGTCACGTTCTAAATCACGAGGATAACTTTCAAAGTCCTCATTTGGACCAAATTGCGTCGGATTAACGAATATACTCATCACAACAAGGTCATTTTCCGCACGAGCTTTTGAGGCTAATGTTAAATGGCCTTCATGCAAATAACCCATCGTTGGCACTAATCCAATGGTTTTTTGTGTTAGCTTAGCTGCTTGTATTTCTGCAGTTAGTGCTTCGATTGTTGTAATGACTTTCATTTATTTAACGCCTCCGTATAGCTGATCTAATGCTTCATCCTTCATCGTGAAGGAGTGTTTTATTGTTGGGAATGTCCCTGCTTTCACTGCATTTACAAAACTTTCAATACCACTACTTGCTTCACTTCCCATATCGGCAAAGCGTTCCACAAATTTTGGCACATGATGTGATCCATAGCTTAGCATGTCATGGAAAACTAACACTTGTCCATCTGCCTCAAGTCCAGCGCCAATGCCAATCGTCGGAATCATTAGTGCAGCGGATACTAACTCTGTTAGCTGATGTGGAATACATTCTAATACAATGGCACAAGCCCCCGCAGCTTCACACTTTTTGGCATCCTCAATAAGTTGTTGTGCCTGTTCAGCTGTCTTCCCCTGTACCTTGTAGCCACCAAGTACGCCTGCTAATTGCGGTTGCAATCCTAAATGGGCAACGACAGGGATACCTGCTGATGTTAATTTACGGATTACTGGCAATACATCCCCTGCTCCCTCTAGCTTAAGAGCATCTGCCCCTGTTTCCTGCATCATGGATACCGCTGTTTTTAAAGTGTCGTTAATCTCACCTTGATAAGACCCAAATGGCATATCCACAATCATAAATGTATTTTTTGCCCCGCGACGTACAGCTTTTGCATGATGGACCATATCCGCAACCGTAACTGGCATCGTTGATGAATAACCAAGCACAACCATTCCAAGCGAATCGCCTACAAGAATCATTTCAACACCTGCTTCCTCAGCAAATGTTGCGGATGGATAATCGTATGCCGTTAACATAACGATTTTCTCTCCTGCTGCTTTCATTTTTAAAAAATCTGATGTTGTCTTCATTGTGTAGTCCTCCTTTTTTAAGGAAAAAAACAAAAAGACCTTTCTATTCCGAAAATGGACAGAAAGGTCATGGGTTCGTTCAGAACTGTTTTACCCCATTGTCAACAGATTAGTAGGCTTTTGTATGCCTATGCAAATAACAATCCGTGACATGACGTTGAGGCTTTCACTTCATTTAACCAACTAGAAACAAGCCAATACAATTTTGTAGGTAGACTGTTTCCACTCAATCAAGTTAAATTTTGAACGCATCGTTTTCTTCCGTCCCTGTCTATAAAGATCAAGGCAGATATTTGTTGTAATTGGTAAATCAATTTTGAAGGTGCCGTTCACAAAGGATACTGCCCTTCAGCACTACTATAACAGATTCCAATTAATCTTCAAATATTTTTTTCTAGTAATTGACTTCCCGCTAAAATTTCCCTCTCCCATTATTTTCACAAAAATTGACAAACACATACTATACGTCATATACTATCAGCATACTATACAGCATATAATATAAAACCTTGTATAGGTAATTGAATGTGAGGTGGAAAGATGACATTTCAGCTAGGCTCCGCATTACTCGACGCTTGTGTACTTGCAATTGTTGATAAGGAGGATGCATACGGCTACTCATTAACACAGCAAGTACAATCTGTGATGGATATATCCGAATCAACACTGTATCCAGTATTGCGCCGTTTACAAAAAGCGAACTACCTAACAACCTATGATCAACCTTACCAAGGGAGAAATAGACGGTATTACCAAATAACCGAGCAAGGGCGGATACGATTGCTAGAGCTTTTACAGGAATGGCAAATGTATAAGCAAAAAGTTGACTGTGTACTTTTAGGAGGGAAATTAGATGGATAGAGCTAGCTATTTAAAAAAGCTACGCAGCAAATTAAGTCGGCTTCCAGCGCACGAGCTAAATGCTGCGCTTGTCTATTATGAAGAGTATTTTGATGAAGCAGGTGTAGAAAACGAACAGCAAGTCATTGCGCAACTAGGGTCTCCCTCTGTTGTTGCCTCACAAATAATGGCTGATTTTGCCATAAAGGATTTAGATGCAACACCCCCATCTACAAAGAAAAATATGACCGCGATTTGGCTCATTATTCTAGCAATATTATCGGCACCACTATCAATACCATTACTTGCAGTTGCAGTAGCACTAATTATATCGGTTGGAGCCGTCATTTTCAGCTTTGTTGTGGCGATTGTAGCAACAGTTTTAAGTATCTTTTTAGGCGGTGTTGTTGCACTTATTGCAGGTTTCTTTGTGTTAACAGAGCACTGGCCAACAGCACTTCTCTTTATAGGAATAGGGCTAATTGTTACTGGATTGGGCGTTCTCCTTTTCCCAGCCGTAGCGCGCTTGATTAAAAAAATTGGTCTTGTTTGTGTAGAAGTTTTGGCAAGTTTATTCCGTAAAATCACAAAAAAGCGTAAAGGGGGATTTTAGATGATTTCGCGATATAAGCTCATTGCGCTTAGTATGATTACTTTAGGTATTTTGCTTGCCGTCATTGGTTTTTCCTCTGGAGGAAAATTGAATATCGTACAAGAGGGTAATGGCTTCACTGTACCTACTAAAAATGGGCTCGAAAATAATTTTTATACACTTGAAGCATTTACAGACCTGCACATAAATAATGACTATGGGGATGTTGAAATACTTCAGTCAGATAATTATTCATTAGAAACAAACGTTATGAAAAATACGGATGTGACTTATAACATTAAAGATGGTACTTTGACAGTTGAAACGAAAAGTAAAAGAAAAAGTGGCATGTCGATTGGCATTGGCTCATGGAAGTCACCCTCCATAAAAATTACGGTTCCAAAAGATACAAAATTAAATTCGCTAGTGATTGACAGTAATTTTGGCGATACAATACTTAAAGGTTTTCACTACAAACAACTCAATGTTAAAGAGGATTATGGCGATATCCTACTGAAAAATATTACTGGAGAAAAAACGGAAATAACACAGGCATTCGGTGATTTAACGCTTGACCAATTTAATGGTAACGGCTTTATTGTTGAGAGCGAGCATGGGGATATCAATATAAATGGGACACTTAACGGTCAATCTAAGATTACCTCTAGCTTTGGAGATACTTCGCTACACTTAGACAATAACAAAAGTGATATAGGATTCGAATTAAAAACAAGCTTTGGCGATATTACAGTGAATGATAGTTCTCAAAATAGTAAAGTTTCACAGCTACATGCAGGAGAAAATCAGCTTAGTATTTCTCTTTCTCATGGAGATATAGAATTATCTTTAAAATAATAGATAGAACAGCCGTTAGTATAACTAAAAGCTGCATGGAAATTAATAACCATGCAGCTTTCTTTTTTATAAAATTTTAATATCTCCCGAATAAATTGTTCGAATTGTACCATCTTCTAATGTTAGCTGTAGCACGCCTTCATCTGTAATGCCGCTTGCAATTCCTTCAAAACGTTCGCGTAAAGTGGTCACCTCAATACGCTGTCCTATTGTGCATGACATTTGCTCCCATAGCTCCTTAATGCTAGAGAAGCCCTCTTTTACGAAAAGCTCAGTAAACTGCTCTAAATATTGTAAAATCGTTGCAACAAGCGCGGCACGATTAATTTCCTCTCCTGCAGCTAATCGTAGCGATGTGGCAATATTGGCGATGTCAGGTGAAAAATCATTTTCTTGCTGGTTGGCATTGATACCGATCCCTACAAGTAATGCTTGTACAAGGTCAGCCTCTGCTTGCATTTCTGTTAAAATTCCTGTACATTTTTTGCCGTTTATTAGTAAATCATTTGGCCATTTTATGGCAGGCTCAACATTTTTGTATAAAGTTTTAATCGCCATTGTCACTGCTACGGCTACGACAAGTGTAAATGAAGACGCTTGCTGTGGTGATACATCTGGTCGTAAAATAATGGTCATCCAAATACCCGTGCCTTTTGCTGATTCCCACGGTCTAGACATGCGACCACGTCCTGCCGTTTGCTCTTCACCAATGACAATCGTTCCATCTGGCGCACCTTCTTGTGCTAGCTTATGCGCAATTGTTTGTGTGGAATCCACCACATCAAAATAGTGAATTTCTCGTCCTAACCACTCTGTTTTTAAAAATAATTCTAATTGTGTTGGACTTAAAGTATTCGGCACACCAGTTAATACATAACCTTTTTTCTTAACGGTTTCAAAAGTATAGCCTTCCTCCTGTAGCGTCTGCATATGCTTCCAAATCGCCGTACGTGATACACCTAGTGAATCTGCCAATTCTTGTCCTGAAACCGCCTCACCGCTCGCTACTAATAATCTTTTTAAAATTTCATCTTTCATGGACATACTCATTCTCAAACCAATCCTTTAGTATTTTTCTTCATTGCAATCTTGAATTACGAACGAACATCAATGGGTTAACACAAAAGGTCATTAAGATTTACCATTCATGCATTAAAATACTGTATAAAAGAGAATCTCGCCAGCCATCTCTTAATAACAAATCTTGTCGTATTCTACCTTCATTGGTCATGCCGACTTTTTCTAACACTTTTGCAGAGCCAACATTTCTTGGGTCACAAGTGGCGAAAATACGGTGTAAATTCAATGTCTTAAATCCAAAATCAATTAGCAGCTTCGATACTTCTGTTGCATATCCGTTCGCCCAATAATCTGGATGAATAATATAACCAATCTCACCTTGTCTATTCGAACTATCTCGAATATTAATCTCTCCAGCACCAATTACCCGTTCCTTTACAATGACGGCAAAAACAAAGCGACTTCTAGGTATGATTGAAGCATCTAACATTACTTGTGTGACAAACTCATATGACTCTTTTTCGGAGTTCGGACCCCAAGGTTGATATTGACAAACAATTGGTTGAGATGCGTATGCATGCACAGCTTCCCAATCCTGACGTTCCATCGCTCTTAGTATAACGCTTTCCCCTTTGAAATGGTCGATCATCATCAACCCCCTTTGATTGAAATTTTATTTATGTATAAATCGTTTTCGTTTCATCCTTAAAAAAATAAGCAAGTGACCTTTTAATGACGTACTTTCAATGGTCACTTATTGTCACTTGCCCTATTTTCATTTTATAATCCACTAGTCATCCTTCAAGGTCATACTCCCGCTCAAACCAATCTTTGATGTCTTTGCGCTCATTAGACAGTTCCCCATTAATAACAGCCGTTAAAATCAATTGCAAGGCTTCTTTTAACCATGGTCCTCGTTCTTGTCCAGACCATTGTAGTAAATCCATTCCATTTACTACAAGCTCTTGGCGATGTCTTATTGGTAAGCGTGCCTGAGCCTCCCGTATACTTTGCTGCGAGTTGGTTGCTAGTTCTTTCAACTGGGCAAAGTATTGTGCTGTTTCGAGCTCCTCTAACGAATACGTAAAATAGTCCATACTTGTCCAGCCTTTTTGTAGCGCATGAAACGCACTTAAAACAGCTTTAACAAATGCCATTTCCTTATTAGACAAACGATAGGCACGCAATACTTCCTGCCATTGCTCTTCTTGTAGAAGAGCAAAATACGCCCAACCACAAGTTGCATTTTTTACAGAAAAACCATGCCAATGCTCTCCTTGAAAGTTACCTTGCAAATAGGATACTAGTCCACTTTCTTCAAGCTTTCGAATGCCATTATAAACATCTTTTCCTACCCAAAGCTTATCAAGTTCAGCCTTAATGCGCTCTTTGGCAACCCATGCGATATCTGAAGCTTTTTCCTGCATTGCTTGAAGTGTCTTGGCCTCGATTGTAAAGCCAAGCTGTGCTGAAAAACGCACAGCCCTTAGCATCCGTAAGGCATCCTCAGCAAAACGTACTTTGGCTTCTCCTACTGCTCGAATCACACCAGTCTCAATATCACGTTGTCCACCATAAAAATCTACAAGCGAGCCATCTCGACGCATAGCTATCGCATTCATCGTAAAGTCACGACGCTGTAAATCTTCTTCTAGAGAGCGAACAAAATGAACCTCCTCTGGTCTTCGATGATCCGAATATTCTCCGTCCGTACGATAGGTTGTTACTTCAACGGGTGCTGTCGGCTCAAGAACAAGCACAGTGCCGTGTTGAATACCAATATCAACCGTACGATTAAAAACAGTTTTAACTTCTTGTGGCAATGCATTTGTCGCTACATCGACATCATGTACAGAACGATTTAATAGGGCGTCTCGCACAGCTCCGCCTACGACAACTGCCTCAAAGCCCGCCTCCTCCAATTGTTCAATAACAGAGAAGGCAGCCTGCCATTCTTTATTGTTTTGCATGGTTTTTTTCAGCAACCTTTTCATACAGTTGTTCATACTGCTCAACAATTTTAGATGAGTGGAATTTTCCACTCACTGCACGCATTGCTGCTTCGCGGAAACGAAGTAATTTATCTTCATCGTTCAGTAACTGTACAGCATAGTCAGCTACAGCATCCGTATCGCCTAATTCCACTAAATAGCCATCTACACCATGATCAATGACTTCTGGTATCCCACCAACGGTCGTACCGATACATGGCACACCACAAGCCATTGCTTCAAGCAAGACAAGTCCAAAAGATTCTTGTTGTGAAAGTAACAGCTTTAAATCACTAATAGCGTATAATTCAGCTAAATTTTCTTGTTTGCCTAAAAATAATACGTCCTTAACATATGGGCTTTCTTTTACTTGATCCATCACACGATGCTTTTCAGGTCCATCCCCTACTAACAGTAGCTTCGCTTTTACATTTTCACGGATTTTCATAAACGCATCGACAATATGAGGGAGGTTTTTAATTTTTCGGAAGTTAGAAACATGAATAATAACTTTTTCATCTTCTTGAATGCCAAACTGCTCTTTTAAGTTACCAGCATTTTGCGGACGATAGACACGCTCATCCACGAAGTTGTATATCGTTTCAATGGGCTTAACAGTATCAATAAGTTCGTAGGTTTGCTCTTTTAGTGACTCTGAAACTGCTGTCACAATGTCAGATTTATCAATACCATATTTAATAGCTTGTGACAGAGTAGAATCCTGTCCAAGAACGGAAATATCCGTACCATGGAGCGTTGTCACAATGCCAATATTTTGCCCACTCATTTCTCGGGCTAGTACCGCACATACGGCATGTGGGATTGCATAATGTACATGTAGCACGTCTAACCCTTCATCTTTAATCACGTCCGCCATTTTACTCGCTAATGCAATATCATATGGCGAATACTGAAATACTGAATAATTGTTCACTTCTACTTCATGGAAAAAGACGGTCGGATAAATTTTATTCAATCGAAATGGTACGCTTGAGGTGATGAAATGAATTTCGTGCCCTCTCTCTGCTAGCATTTTTCCTAATTCTGTTGCAATTACACCAGAGCCTCCAACTGTTGGATAACAGGTAATGCCGATTTTTAGCTTTCTCATTCGATAATCATCCTTTCTGAATTCACGTCTTTTAGTCTCGTCTTTCTTGAATCAGTCTCCAATCCACAAAGCCCTCTTGTAGGCCCTTTAGTAGTATTTCTGCAGTTCCCATATTTGTTGCCAGTGGCACTTGGTAAACATCACAAAGACGGATAAGTGCAGAAACATCTGGCTCATGTGGTTGTGCTGTTAATGGATCACGGAAGAAAATGACCATGTCCATATCATTATTGGCAATCATAGCGCCAATTTGTTGGTCCCCTCCAAGCGGACCCGAGCGGAAACGTGTAACCTCTAAGCTTGTTGCATCGATAACACGTTGCCCTGTTGTACCTGTTGCGTAAAGTGTATGTTCATTTAAAATATCACGATACGCGATAGCAAACTGTACTAGATTATCTTTTTTACGATCATGTGCAATTAATGCGATTTTCATAAGTTTTCCATCCGTTCTTTAGATGATGTTTTCTAAACCATAAACTAGCTGATCCATTTTCATAACTTCTTCTACACAAAATGCAACGCCAGACATAAAGGAATTACGATTTAATGAGTCATGACGGATTGTTAATAATTGACCGTCTCCTCCAAACAATACTTGCTGATGTGCCACTAAACCAGGTAAGCGAACAGAATGAATTCGCATACCATCAAAATCAGCCCCTCTTGCGCCTTCAATCGTTTCTTTTTCCTGTGGATGACCTTGCGTTTTTTGTGCTCGCACCTCTTGGATCAGTTGTGCTGTTTTGACACCAGTACCAGATGGTGCATCCAACTTTTGGTCATGGTGCATTTCAATGATTTCTACATCGGGTAAGTATTTTGCTGCTTCTTTAGCGAATTTCATCATCAGGATTGCCCCAATCGCAAAGTTCGGTGCAATAATGCATCCTAACTCCTTCTCATTAGCAAGTGCTGATAATTCTTCAAGTTGCGCATCTGTAAAACCAGTTGTGCCAATAACTGGTCGTACATTTAAATTTAAAGCTTCTTTTGTATGATTATATACTGCATGTGGATTCGTTAAATCTACTAATACGTCAGGTGCAGTTACTTCTACTAGCTCATTCATATCTGTAAAGATTGGTGCTGTATAACTTGCTGGAAACATCTCTAAATCAGCTAATGTCTGGCCAACCTCTTTATAATCAAGTACAGCTACTAACTCCATTTTGGCATGTTTCATAACTGTATGTACAGCTTCAGCTCCCATTTTTCCTCTTGGCCCTGCAATTGCTACACGAATCGACATTATTCCTCTTCCTTTCTTGTCCAGCGATCCTTATCTCTCGTTTCAAATTTATGTATGACGCGTAAAAGTGCCTCATCTAATTTTATACCTTGAGCATTAGCAAAGCATACTAAAACAAAGAAAAAGTCACCTAATTCTTCTTCAATACTATTCGTTGCTTCAGAGCTCTTTTTCTTTTTCTGCCCGTATACGTCCTGTACTTCGCGTGACAATTCTCCAAGCTCTTCCGTTAAACGTGCGAGTAGTTCAAAAGGAGGGAAATAACCTTCCTTAAATTGCCCAATATAGTCATCCACACGTTTTTGCAAGGCTTGCATCGTTATCTGTTCTGTCATCCCATATCACACTCCTAATTACCATCGTATAAAATTTACACCATTGTTGTCAAAAACAATAAAATGACAGATAATAAAACCACTACTTCATAGTTAGGAATTACAGGAGGTCTTATGTTCAAACAGATCAGAATTCGTAATATTATCGCAATAATGCTCGGAGCAGCCATTTATAGCTTTGGTTTTGTACACTTTAATATGCAAAATCAGCTAGGTGAAGGTGGTTTTAGTGGGATTACCCTTGTTCTCTATTTTACACTAGGTTGGGATCCCGCATTACTTAATTTAATCTTGAATATTCCAATGTTTATTTTAGGTTGGCGCCTACTTGGAAAAAAATCTTTTATCTACACATTAATAGGTACAATTTCAGTATCCATTTTCCTGAAAATATTTCAGAAATACCAGTTCACGATTCATTTAGAGGATGATTTATTCCTCGTGGCACTGTTTGCTGGTGTTTTCGTTGGACTAGGGCTCGGTATTGTTTTCCGCTTCGGTGGCACTACTGGCGGTGTGGATATATTAGCACGTCTCGGCCATAAATATCTAGGCTGGAGCATGGGGAAAACAATGTTTATTTTCGATGCTATTGTTATTATAATATCGTGGCTAACATTTTTAGATGCACGTTCTATGATGTATACGCTAGTTGCTGTCTTTGTAGGTGCACGCGTTATTGATTTTGTTCAGGATGGTGCCTATGCAGGACGTGGAGCACTCATTATTTCTGAGAAATCGAGTGCAATTGCGGATATGATTGCATTACGTATGGAACGAGGCGTTACGATTTTAGAAGGGCATGGTCACTTTACAAAGCAAGCCAAAGAAGTGATTTACTGCGTTGTTGGACGCAATGAAGTTGTACGTTTAAAATCGATTATCCATGAAGTTGATCCTCATGCGTTCGTCTCCATTTCGGAAGTTCGTGATGTGGCGGGAGAAGGCTTCACGCTCGACGATCAAAAACAACCATTACATTAAAATGAAAAAAGTGTTAGATTGAGTAACTCAATCTAACGCTTTTTCTTGCTAAAGGACGATGTGATCCGCTACAGGGATTGCTTTTGTTTTATCGGCGATTGCCCGTGTCTTATCGGCGATTCTTCGACTTTTATCGGCGATTACTCATGTCATATCGGCGATTTTCCCCTACATACAAATAAAAAACTTGTTATAGTGGTCATCCCACTATAACAAGTTTTTCTTAGTCATCACTACGCATATTTGTAAAGATTAAAATTAATCGTAATAATTCTAAAACAGCTACTGCTGCAGCAGCTACATAAGTTAACGCAGCGGCACTTAACACTTTACGCGCTGGACGTTCTTCTTCGTTCGTAATAATACCAAGTGAATTCATTTGCACGAGTGCACGCTTTGAAGCGTCAAACTCAACTGGTAATGTTACTAATTGGAACACTACGCCTGCTGCTAATAATACGATACCTAGCAATAACATATTAGATAAACCAGAAAAAATTCCGATCATCACGAAAATCCAAGATGCGTTTGATGAAATATTAGCAACTGGAACAAGCTTACTACGTAAAGTAAGCATTGAATATGCCTCTTTATGTTGAATGGCATGGCCTACTTCGTGGGCAGCAACCGCTGCACCTGCTACACTTGCCTCATAAAAGTTACTTTCTGATAATGCGACTGTTTTTGTCGCAGGGTTGTAGTGATCAGATAACACACCTTGTGTTGGTACAACTCGCACATCGTACAAGCCGTTCGCATCTAAGATCGCCCTTGCTACCTCAGCACCAGTTTGTCCCTTCATGGTACGTTCCTTTGCAAACTTATTATACGTACCTTTTACCTTCATTTGAGCGTACAATGGCAGTAGCATAATAATCGCAAAATAAACAATATACATGCCTGTTGACAATTTCCTAACCCCTTTCTACCTCGATACTATAATTCTATAGAGATTTCCCTAATTGGGCAAATATTTGCGCCACCTAATTGAGAAAATAGCGATGAAAATACAAGCAATTGATAACCAAAAAGTAAAATATCCAATAGCACTTGTATATTCCGCTAAATCACGATACATTGGCATTTGCCCAAACACATAGTCTATGACATCATTATGCAAAGTCCAAACGGCTGCAACCGCAACATGCCAATACGAAAATACATATTTACCGATGTAAAGGATTCCTTGAAATGCCATCGCAAAATGGGATCCGATAAGCATCCAACCTTGCCAGCCAATGTAGCCTGTTTCTACTAAAGTCCAAAGATTCATTACATCTGCCCAAATACCATATTTAACTAATGTGACAAGTGCTAACACTTCCATCAATGGCCATCTTTTTCCTACTATCCATGCCAACAGCACAAAACAAAAAAACAAACTAGCAGTCGGACTATCTGGTACAAAAATATAAAAAATCGGCTTCGTAATCGCTAATTGCCAGCCATACCAATAATAGCCGTAAATCGTTCCTAACAAGTTGATAAGTAGTAATATGATTAAAAATGTTTTATGCGTAAGGAGGTACCAAATATTTGCACGTGTCATTTGCATGATTAAAACTCCTTTACTATCCGTCCATACTAAGATGTCTTTTTCTTTAATATTTATGTATTTTTTGGCGGCTACGCCTCTATGGCACTTATATGTTACAACAAGTGGCTAATTGCAATATGAAGTATTATTCATAGACTTTTCTCATTAATTATATCAAAAGCAAGTTCAAATGTTGAATAGAAGCTAGAAAAAAAGAGTCAGTTTCCCGACTCTTTTTGAAATTATTCAGCTTTTAAGCCTTCGATAAACTCAGCTAACTTTTGAAGATCTTCATCAGAACCTGTCCATAGACCTGCTGGCATTTTACCACTTGGTGAACCATTGTGTGCAATGTCTATAATTTCATCAGCTGTTAAGCCTGTATTCATAAGTGTTGGCGCACCAGCACCACCTTCTAAGCCTTCACCATGACATGTAATACATGCAGAGCCAGCATAGATTTGGTAACCTTCTGAGCCTTTATCAAACTCTACAGTTTCTACGATAGCACCTTGAATTTTTTGAGCTTCCCAGTCATGATTAACAACTGACTCCCAAGTTAAATAGAACATAGCAGCCAATGTTAATAACATAAACGCTGTTGGTAACGGGCGTTTAGACGGACGGCGTTCTGGACTCTTATCTAAAAATGGCATTAATAATAGCGCTCCAAATGCTAGACCTGGAATGACAATTGCTCCGATAACATTATATGGACCAGAAGCAAATGAGTATTTTAAGAGTTGGTACATGAATAAGAAGTACCAGTCCGGTAATGGCGTGTATGCTCTTGTTGGATCAGCTGGCCCTTCAAGTGGAGATGGGTGAGCGACTGTTAACAATAAATAACCGATTAAGAAAACAGCACCTACCATCCATTCTTTTAGTAAGAAGTTCGGCCAGAAAGCTTCAGTTTTACCTGGATATTCGGAATAATCCTTTGGAACGTTCGGCATTCTGTGATTCGCTTTAATACGAGAATCGCCGACAAATTTCATTCCTTTTCCGCGATGCATAGTGTCCCCTCCTTTAAAAAATCATCGAACCGTCAAGAATTATTACAACGGCCCTGAAATTCCTTGACGACGAATCATGATAAAGTGTGCTGCAAGTAACCCAAACAATACTGCAGGCAAGAAGAATACATGAATCGCAAAGAATCGTGTTAACGTTTGAGCACCAAGAATAGTACTGTCACCCGCTAATAATACTTTAATCATCGAACCAATAAATGGTACAGATGCCGCAATTTCGATACCTACTTTAGTAGCGAACAATGCTTTCATATCCCATGGTAATAAGTATCCTGTAAAGCCAAGACCCATCATTACACCAAAAATACCTACACCAACCATCCAGTTTAACTCACGAGGTTTCTTATAAGAACCAGTGAAGAATACACGAAGCGTATGTAAGAACATCATTACAATTACTAATGAAGCTCCCCAGTGGTGCATACCGCGTACGATTTCACCAAATGCTACTTCGTTTTGTAAATAATAAACTGATTTCCAAGCATTCACGACGTCTGGTACATAGTACATTGTTAAGAACATACCAGATAGAATTTGAATTACTGTGATGAAAAATGTTAATCCACCGAAGCAGTAAACGAATGCTGAAAAATGGTGTGCAGGGTTCACGTGCTCTGGCACTTCGTGGTCGGCAATATCACGCCAGATTGGTGTAATATCTAATCGTTCATCGACCCAATCATAAATTTTGTTTAGCACTGAATTCGTACCCCCTTACAAATTAAACTAGAGTATTTGCTCTTGCTGGACCAATCTCTAAATAACCATCTTTTTCTTGTACTTCAAATTCATCCAACGGACCTAGAGGCGGTGTACCTGCAATGTTTTTCCCGTTTTTCTCGTAACGCCCTGCATGACAAGGACAGAAGAATTGATTTGGGTGTGCTGAATCGCCATTCCAGTCCACCATACATCCTAAATGCTTACAAACAGGTGATAGCGCAATTATTTGGTCGCCTTCTTTGTAAACCCAAGCTACGTCTGTAACATTAGATTTGTACCAAGCGTCAACTTGCTCATAAGTGAAGTCAACTTTAACTGGCTCTGAAGTAAGGTCAGCGACTTTATGTTCGGTTTTGATAAAATCCCCACCTTCATGCTTTTGTAAAACTGGGTCAATTGCAAAACGAACCATTGGCATCAACATACCTGCCGCCATAAATCCGCCAACACCAGTGAGTGTGTAGCTTAGAAATTGACGACGTGAAACTCGATTGTTACTCATCCTTTTCCCCCCTCTAACTTAAAGGTCAGTCCAACGGACATACTTTTACAAATAGTAATACTAGGACATATCTATGATATATCAAGTCCATAGCTTGGTCAATATAGCATTCTGTGGAAACCTGGAGAATGTGAACATTTATTGAAACAAATTGCTAATTTTGTGACCATTTGGTCGAAAATACAGGTATTACTTGGCGCAACTGATCTTCGAGAATGGTTTGTTTCACGTTCATATTCATGGATTCTAGTGGAATAGCTGGTAACCAAATAATATTTACAACATCTCCAATATTTGTCCAAAAATGGTCACAAGTAATGAAGAACACATGCTTAAAGCCAGCAGTATGTAATTGTGTTTCTAATTGCACTGGCATTTCTTCATTTTTCAAAGCAGTACTATACGAAAATGGTGGCATGACTAGTAAGCGACCTCTAAACTGTTGTTCAATAAAAGCTGTAAGCGATAACAAAAAATCTGATTCTGCGCCACTTTGCTTTAATTTTTCAGCAGTAAGATCGATTCCTACAAGTGGAATAATTGCCGTATCGATAAAATCCTTCTGCGCTAAAAACGATGTCACATCGTTTGCATTAAAATACATCCAATAACCCCCCAACTGTAACAAATATAAAAATGCCCTTTTCCACTCTTTTATAGGATAACCAATAAAAAGTGAAAACAATCATTCACTAGTCATGTTACCATATAGAGGTGGATAAAGGGCATTCAAATTTTACCTATTGACTTAACACTATTGTAAATTAGCAGTTTCTTTTAAAACTTGTAACAAATTTGACAATTCATAAAATCGTTCTTCATCGCCTTTATCTAGGGCTTCATCAATTTGTGCAAGTAATTTTTCTTCTTGGAATACGAGTAAACTATTGGAAAGTAACTCTTCTGCCAGTAAACGATCCTTTTCACTAACAATTAATGTTTCTGGCATATAAGGGTTTTCTTCAAGAACTGCTAAGTATTGTGCACTTGGCGGTATATTTGGGAAGTTTAATTGTATATACATATCTTCTTGTTCATGTAAACGTAAGTCATGGAACGATTTCTCAGCATCGGCTGTCATCACATTGCCTTTATAAAAACGAAATGGTACACCTGTTGAGTCTACTGTAGACATCACCATTGCTCTAGGACAATAGTGAGCTTCTTCTACAAACCGTATTCGTTTTAACAACTCATCATTACTTAATAAGTAATTTAAAATCCATACACACTCACGACGTTTTAATTGGTAATTTTTTAAAAACCAGCGAACAAATGCTTTTTTATCGACAACTGATACAGAAGCAGTCATACCCACTCCCTCCTTTACTCTAATTCTAAGCCTTCTAACATCTCTTGCCATTGTGGTTCACTTGGTTGAAGCTTGATTAAATGACCGAGAACTTCTTTAACTTCTGAACGCTTGCCTTCTTCTAATAAGAAATAAACATATTTTTCTAAAAATGCTGCGTCTTCCTTAAAATCAGTATATGCCAAACGGTAAAATTCGTATGCACGGTCGTACAATTCTAAATTTGCATATGCATCTGCAGCGTAAGGGTATAAAGTTATCCATTCAAAATCATTTTTTTGTAATGTCTCAAATAATTCAACGACATCCTCATAGCGTTCTTGTTGATTAAATATGGAAATTAGTGTTAGCACCGCTTCCATATATTCAGGATCTAAAGCAATGGCTTCTCGTAAATAATTTTCTGCTTCTTCTGGCAGAGCATTTTTTAATGCCATTTTACCCGCAAATAAGAATAATGATTTATCGTACTCATCGCGCTTCAAGCCTTCTTTAATGGCTGCGTAAGCTTTGTTATTGTCCTCAGTCATGGCATAGCTTTCCGCTAGCAATAAATAAGCTGAGAAATAGTCAGGGTCTAATTCTTTTAAGTCCTCTAATTGCTTAATAGCCAACTCATATTTTTGCGATTGGAACGCAGCATATGCAGCACCAAATAAAGTATCTGGCTTCACTTCGTCATCTAGCGCTGTTAAATAATAGTCTAAGGCTGTTTCATAGGCAGCGCCCGCACGATATACTTCGGCTAGTCGTTCGACAAGACTGACGCCTGCAAATTCCTCTTGTTGTTCATGTAATTCTTCATAAAGGCGTGCTGCCTCTAGAAAACGTCCTGTCTCAAATAATAACTCTGCTTTAGCAAAATGTAGTAGTGGCTCATCAGGTAAGATGGCTAACGCCTCATTAATACGTTTTTCTGCCACTTCAAATAAACCTTGCATTTGATAATAATCGGCTAGCACTAGTAATGCTTGCGGGTATTCGGGGGCTGTATCTTCGACTGCTAATAACATGTCTAATGCCTCGTCCTCATCGCCAAGTTCCATTAAGACGTTGGCACGGTCAATTTTTATTTGTGCCTCCTCTGGGAATAAAAATTGCAGATGCTCCAGTACACGGTCCGCTTCTTTCATGTAACCATATTGCATAAAAACTTCCGCTAGTGCGTATATTTCCTCAGGTAATTCCTTCATTAAAAAGGCTTCGAGAAGCTGGTCTATTAAAGCTAAATCCCCTTGCTCAAGTGCTTGCATCATTTCCGTCATTGCATTATTCACAGTCATTCACCTATTCTTTCATGTATATCTTTATGCTACAAAATATTTTCTTTTGAAACAAGAAAAAACTCCCCAAAAGGATTGGGGAGTCTAGTGTTGACTATTTCTTCACAGATTCAACATGCTCGAAAAACGATGGGTAGGAAACCGCGATGCACTCTGCATCATCTAATGTCACTGCTCCATCCGTTATTAACGCTGCCACAGCGCCCATCATACCGATACGGTGATCCCCGTATGTTTTCAAGCTTGCCCCATGTAATGGCGTAGGCCCTTCGATGATCATACCATCCTCAGTTGCTTCAATATGCGCCCCTAATTTTTTTAGTTCATCCACTACTGCAGTAATGCGATCCGTTTCTTTAACTTTGAGCTCCTCAGCATCTCTAATAATTGTTTTACCGTGTGCCTGTGTTGCTAAAAGTGCAAGAATTGGAATTTCGTCAATTAATCTCGGAATCATATTTCCTTCAATAATAGTTTCTTTTAAAGTAGACGTTTCAACTGTAATTGTTGCAGTTGGCTCAGATTGACCGTCCTCATTTGCTACTATTGTAATAGAAGCCCCCATGTTCTGAAGAACTTCTATGATACCGTCACGTGTTGGATTAATCCCCACATTTTCTAAAACAATTTTACTATCAGGGCAAATGGCACCCGCCACTAAGAAAAATGCAGCAGATGAAATATCACCAGGCACAGACACATGTGTGCCCGAAAGTGTTTGTCCGCCTTCAAAAGTAATTACACCATCCGCCACAGTTATTTGCGCCCCAAATTGGCGTAGCATACGCTCAGTATGGTCTCGTGATACTTCTGTTTCACGCACAACGGTTGTCCCTTGCGCACGTAAACCAGCTAATAAAATAGCTGATTTCACTTGGGCACTCGCAACAGGCATTTGATAGTCAATAGCTTGTAGCTGTGTTCCTTGGATGGCAAGAGGTGTATACTGACCATCAGCACGGCCTGTAATATGAGCACCCATTTGACGTAATGGGTCAATAACACGTCGCATTGGGCGTTTACCGATAGAGGCATCTCCCGTCATCACGCTATGCACTTTTGAACCAGCTAAAATTCCGAGCATTAAACGTGTTGTTGTACCAGAGTTCCCAGTGTAAAGCACCTCACTAGGTTCCTGCCAAGCTTCCATACCTGCGCTTTCGATCGTGACATTTGTACCATCTACATCAATCTTCACACCAAGTTTGCGGAAACAATCAATAGTACTTAAACAATCTTCTCCAAGTAAAAAGCCTTCAACCGTTGTTTTCCCTGTTGCAATCGCCCCAAACATAACCGAACGATGTGAAACAGATTTATCACCAGGAATTGTTAATGTCCCTTGTAAAGACGGTTTGTTATACTGCAATACTTTTTCACTCATAATTATCTCTCGCCTCCGTATGAAGATAGAAAGCGCCGATATATCGACGCTTTCTTCATTATTTTTAGCCGTTTAACGCCTCTTAGACGTAGACGAACTAATCTATGAAATATATGTTTCAAAATTTGCTCGCTTTTGAATACATGCTGCTGCACGTTCACGATCACTTTCACTTTGCAGACTTATCACAAGAATACCAAAGACATCTTCACGTGATTCTACAATTCGTAAATTTGTAATGCTGATTGCTTCTTCAGCGAGTAGGCCTGTTACCTCAGAAATGACCCCTGGATAGTCAGGCACATCCACATACAAGTCAAACGAAGTAAACATTGCTCCAGCACTAATTGGTAATTCATCACGTAGCTCTTTTGCAATAGCAAAATAACTTTCAATATCTGCTGAGCTACCATTTAATAGCAGTTCTTTCACACGATCCATTTCAGCTTGCCAGCCTTCTAGCTGTGCTACTAATTCATCACGATTTTGCAGTGTAATATCGCGCCACAAAATAGGATTAGAGGATGCAATACGTGTCACATCTCTGAACCCCCCTGCTGCAAGTGAGCGTGTCATAGGGTATTCACCATTTTCCCCACCTAATTGATGCACTAGGGATGCTGCAATAACATGTGGAAAGTGACTAACTACAGCTGTCATATGATCGTGCTCACGCGCGGATACACTAACTACTTTTGCATGTGTAAATTTTAATAGGCTTTCTAGCTGAGCCATATTGATAATTTCTTCGCCTGCAAGTGGTGTCAGCATATAATACGCATTTTCGAAAAGATGCGCTTTCGCAGCTAATACACCACTTTTATGAGAGCCTGCCATCGGGTGTCCACCGATAAACGTAATTCCGAGCTCACGTAACTCACCAGCTTTTTGCATAATCATTTTTTTCGTACTACCTGTATCTGTTACGATAACTTTATTTTTTAATGGCCATGTTTTTAATTGCTCCATCCATTCAAGCGTAGCGTTGACAGGCGTTCCAAAAATAATGATATCTACCTCTGCTGCAACGTCTTTTGGGTCTGTCACAATGTCATGAACAATATTTAATGTTTTGGCATGCTGGCGAGTTTTTTCATCCATATCATAGCCAATAATTTTAGTTTCAGGTGCTTTTTGTAAAGCAAGAGCAATCGAGCCCCCAATCAAGCCTAAACCAATAACGAGCACTTTGCGTGTCATGCAAAAACCCCTTGTTCTTTTAACACTTCTTCAAGATGCGCTAATAATGCTGCATTTTGAGCTTCTGTACCAATAGTGACACGGATAAAACCTGGCGCACCAAGAGCATTACCACTTCGAATAATAAATCCACGCTTCATAAGCTCTTGGAAAACAACATCACTATCAGCATTCGTGTTAAAGAAAATAAAGTTTGTATCAGATGGGTAGTATTTCAAATTATGTTTTTCACAAAAATCAACGTATTGTTTTTTACCTATTTCATTTGCTGCACAGCAAGATTTTAAAAAGTCTTGATCACTTAATGCAATAGCAGCAACTGCTTGACTTAAAATCGTATTGTTAAATGGAGCACGTACTGGATCTAGTTTTGCAATTACTTCAGGTTGACCAATTGCATAGCCTACTCGGAACGCGGCAAGACCGTATGCTTTAGAAAATGTGCGCATTAATAGTACATTGAGATACTCATCAATTAAAGGTAGAGTTTCTTTATGTCCTGGGTGTGACACGTATTCGATGTATGCTTCATCTAAAACGACAAGTACATCGCTTGGGACTTGCGCTAAAAATGCACGTAAATCTGTATCTGCAATAACGACACCAGTTGGATTATTCGGACTACATACCCACACAATCGAAGTGTGTTCATCAATTGCTGCTGCCATTGCGTTTAGGTCGTGCGCGCCTTCAATACAAGGAATTTTACGAACTTCTGCACCTTCAATTTCAGCATTATGAACGTATTGGGAGAATGATGGATCTGCCATGACTGTATTCACACCTGGATACAACAGAGCACGAGTAAGAATTGCAATAATATCATCTGAACCATTTCCAAAAAGAAGCTGTGTTTCTTTGACACCTACATGTTTGGCCACAGCTGAACGTAAATTTTGTGCGTAGCCGTCTGGATAAATTGCATAGTTTACTGCATTCTTTTGTAAATATGCTGTTACCTTAGGTGAGCATCCAAATGGGTTTTCATTTGATGCTAACTTTACGACTTCTTGTAGGCCAAATTCACGTTGTACTTCTTCAATTGGTTTACCTGGCTTATATGCTTGCATACCGTCCAATTGTTGTTTCCATTTCATCTTAAACATCTCCTCTTATTATTTAGCTTGGGCTAAATCTGGTCTTAATTTCACTGCATCATTTAAATAAATGTGCTGCACATCTTTCTGCGCCATTTCCACATTCGCATGGATTAACACACGAATACATAATGGCAGGGCACCTGGTACGTCCATTTCATGCATACACATAACAGGGACATACTGCCAGCCGTCCATTAACCTCACAGCACGCGCTGGAAACGCCGATGTAATATCTGGTGTCGTTGAAATTACGATTGAAGCAATGTCGTCAATCTCTACATGGTTTGCTGCCACCACTTCACGTACTAATCTCGCTGTCTCATCCCATACAAGCTCTGGCTTGTCCAATTCAATTGTAATTGCACCTCTAAGTCCACGAATCATACAAGCACCTCCGCTAATAACTGTCGGAATTCAGCATCTATTTCTTTGCATTCTGCTAACTCAATTGGTCGCACAAAAGGTTTTCCAATTTTTTCAAGTAATACAAATTGTAGAACTCCGTATTCCGCTTTTTTATCTTTCAATAAATACTCTATTAATTGTTCAAATGAATAATCATTTACCGCTTCAAAAGGATAGCCATTTTTCAGCGCAAATTGTAAAAATGCTGTTGTGAATTCACGATTTAACTTACCATATCGTTCACTTAATAATAGACAATACACAAGCCCAATCATCACTGCTTCACCATGTGCAACTTTTCCATAACCCGCCGCTGCTTCAATGGCATGACCATATGTATGTCCTAAATTTAAATATTTGCGCACTGATTGCTCTGTTTCATCCTCAGATACGATTTTCGCCTTTACTTCAATTCCAGCTTTTAAGTGATTGGCCAATTCCGTAGTGCTAAAACGGATAACAGACTCTGCATCCATTAGCTCTTGGAGCCAAGCGGCATTCGATATCATCGCATGCTTAATGACCTCTGCAGTTCCAGAACGTACCTCGCGCTCAGATAAGCTTTCAATAAAGACAGTATCGTAAATTACGCCTTCTGGCTGATAGAAAGCCCCAATCATATTTTTGCCTAATGGATGGTTAATAGCGGTCTTTCCGCCAACTGCTGAGTCATGAGCTAAAATTGTCGTTGGTATTTGTATAAAAGGCACTCCACGCATATATGTAGCTGCAACAAAGCCTGTTAAATCACCAACTGCTCCTCCACCAAATGCAAAAACAAATGATTTTCGTGAACATTTTTGTTCGAGTAAAAAAGTTTGTGCGGCATTGTATTGTTCAAATGTTTTACAAGCCTCACCACCTGGTAGCACAAATACCTCAAATGCATACGGAAAATTCCCCTTGAAATATTCCCCTTGAGCAGCCCAAACATTGGCATCTGTAAAAACAATAATCTTATCTGCTTTTTGCAGTTTCTCATCAAACGTTTCAACTGCTTCGGCTAAAAAATTATGTCCAAGCACTACCTCATATTGATGTGATTTTGTTGCTACTGGTACACGCATATATTAAAACTCCTTTGCGTAACGGCGTTGTTCTTCAATTTGTGCTTTTAATTGTGGCAGTTGATCTCCATGGAATTGATCCATAATCGCGCTTGCAATTTCCCAGGCAATAACATGTTCAGCTACTACTGAAGCTGCTGGTACTGCACAGCTATCTGAACGTTCTACACTTGCTTTAAACGGTTCTTTTGTCTCAATATCAATACTTTGCAATGGTTTATACAATGTTGGAATTGGCTTCATCACACCTCGTACAACGATTGGCATACCTGTAGACATTCCGCCTTCTAGGCCGCCAAGTCGATTCGTAGCACGAGTATAGCCTTCTTCTTCCGACCAAATGATTTCGTCATGCACTTCTGAACCTTTACGACGAGCCATTTCAAAGCCAATACCAAATTCAACACCTTTAAAAGCATTAATAGACAACATGGCTGCTGCTAATTTTGCATCTAATTTCCGATCGTAATGAACATACGAACCAACACCAGCTGGCATGCCTTCAACGATTACTTCAACAACACCGCCAATAGAATCGCCTGCTTTTTTTGCTTCATCGATTGCCTCTACCATTTTTGCCGAAGCAACAGGATCTACACAGTAGCAAGGATCAGCTTCGACAATTGTACGAATTTCATCTACAGTTTTTCCTTCAATGACAGACGTGTCTGCTTTAATACCAACGATTTCTGTTACATGTGACACAATTGATATACCGAGCTCATTTAATAAAGCTTTTGCAACAGCTCCTACTGCAACACGGACAGTTGTTTCACGCGCAGAAGAACGTTCTAAAACATTTCGTAAATCTCGATGTCCATATTTCATGCCACCTACTAAATCAGCATGGCCTGGACGTGGGCGTGAAATTTGACGTTTGATATCATCAGGATTAACATCCTCCGCTAAAGGTTCCGCCCCCATAATTTTCGTCCAATGCTTCCAGTCATCATTCGTGACAACGAGCGACACAGGAGAGCCGAGTGTTTGTCCGTGGCGAACACCACCTACTATTTCTACCGTATCCGTTTCAATTTGCATACGACGACCACGGCCATGACCTCCTTGGCGACGCTTTAAATCATGGTTAATTTTTTCTGCTGTAATTGGTAAAAGTGACGGTAAACCCTCAATTATTGTAGTTAATTGCGGTCCGTGTGATTCTCCTGCTGTTAAGTAACGCATAAACGCTTTCTCCCTTCAACTCGCTAAAGTATGTATTTTTCACTATAACATATATTCTCTAAAAAAACAGTCCTTTTGCAAATGTCATAGTACGTATTCATAAATCAATTAAGAATAGGATGCATAGCATTATATGCGAATATTCTGAACGATTTATTTAAAAAAAGAGGTTTTTTAGCTCACCATAAACGCCATATAATAAGTCCAAGATTTTTGAACGTGAAACCGTTTTACATTAATAAAAAATACGCTTTTGCTTATGCAAGCGAAAAGCGTACGGTCATCTATGTCTAGTGTCTTGGCAATTTATGTACGTGACAGTCATCTGTTGACTGTACGAAAGCTTTTCATCATTTAATTAATTATTTTTTTCTATAGAAGAATGTATCTTCTACTTCAAATTCATAACGTGAAGGATTAAAAATTTGCTCCGTTGACCCTACAAATAAAATGCCATCTTGTCGCAATGCTTTACTAAAGTTCGCATATATTTGATCCTTGGCTTCTTCGGTAAAGTATATCATAACATTTCTGCACACAATTAGATCATAATTCGAATCGTAATGATCGTTAAGCAGATTATGCTTTTTAAATGTGACACAGCGCTTAATTTCATCTTTAACTCGGTAGAAGTTTCCTTCTTGCTCAAAATACTTTGCTTGAATATCTTTTGGTACCTCTGCTAATGAACGCTCTGGATAAACACCTAGCTTTGCCTTTTGAATGACATTTTCATCTAAATCAGTGGCGATTATTTGAATTTGCGATAACGGTACTAATTGCGATAATACCATTGCTAATGAATATGGCTCTTCTCCAGTTGAACATGCGGCACTCCAAATTTTCAAACGCTTATTGGATTGTAGTAACTTAGGGAAAATTTTCTTCTGCAACACTTCCCAGCGTTTTCCATTTCGATAAAACTCAGATACATTAATCGTCATTCGATCTAAAAACTCATTCATCAAATCACGATCTTGCTCGAGTGCTTTTAGAAAATCAACAAAATTACGATATCCTTTTTTCTCGTACAGTGAGGTTAATCGTCTTTTCATTTGCGCTTCTTTATATAACGCTAAATCTATCCCAGTTTTGCGCTTAATACCTTCAACAAATTGTACATAATCAGACATACGGTCATCTTCCCCTCTAGCGTCGTATTTCCATTATAGCGGAAAAATGCCTTTACTGAAATAGTCTTTCCATGTATTCCATGTTAGTTTGTTGTATTTTTCTTTTCTTCCAATAGTAGCACTTTGGAATGTTCCAATTCTAGTCGCAATTTTTCTGTTTCTTTTGTATAGGATTCTAATCTTAACTTTTCTAATTCTACTTCTTGTTCAATTGTTTTTAATTTTAATTTTTGACCTTTTGTACGTGCATCAGTAAATATACCAGCTAAAGAGATCATAATGCCTCCAATAATAGCAACAATAGCAATTTCCATTTTTTCTCTTCCCCCTATCTATATAGATTATACGATAAAACAAAGGAATAGTTTCCATTTTCGAAAGTTCTTTAAGCAATTTTCTTATAGCGCTGCAGTACAGTAATCGCCGCAAATCCATTCTAAAAAACTAAAAGAAGGCATCGAGGTCTTCCTGATGCCTTCTATCGCCATTCTAAACTGCAGACGAACTAAAACACGCTTTCTTTGACAGTTAAATTTCTACACGATAATCTTTTAAATTATCCCTTAGCTTTGCTTTCATGAATTTTCCTACAGATGTTTTTGGTACTTCATCTAAAAAGACTACATCATCAGGAATCCATGTTTTATGGAACTGTGACCGTAAACTGTCCAGCAGCTCCTCTTTTGTAATCGAGTCTTTATGCTCTGGTTTAGGGACAACACATGCCAAAGGTCGTTCTAGCCACTTTTCATGTGGAATTGCTACCACTGCCGCTTCAAATACTTTCGGATGTGACATCAAAGCATTTTCAAGCTCCACTGACGAAATCCATTCGCCACCACTCTTAATTAAATCTTTTGTGCGATCTGTAATTTTAATATAGCCATCAGGCGTCATTACCGCAATATCTCCTGTGTATAACCAACCATCTTTAAAGGCCTCTGTTGTGCGCTCATCCTTATAATACTCATTCGCAATCCAAGGTCCTCTTAAAGTAATTTCGCCCATTGTTTTGCCATCCCAAGGTACCTCACCGTGTTCATTCACTATGCGCATATCAAGAAGTGGCACTGTTATCCCTTGTGTAGTGCGAATGTGCATTTTTTCGTCTGTCGTATAGTTTTCCATATGTGTTAAGTATGTCGATAAACTAACGAGCGGTGATGTCTCAGTCATACCGTAGCCTGTAAAATACGGTATGTTTTGCTCTTCCTCGAAGCCGCGCACAAGTCCAATTGGAGATGCAGACCCACCACAAATAATCGAACGTAGGGAAGATAAATCTCGGGGCTGTTGACGTTGCTCTTGTAAAACGCCGAGCCAAATAGTCGGAACCCCAGCTGTTAACGTTACTTTGTACTGCTCAAACAAATCGAGTAATAGCTGTGGTGTAAACATCGGCCCAGGTAACACTTGTGTTGCGCCAAATAACACACTAGCAAACGGTAACCCCCAGGCATTGGCATGAAACATTGGTACAACGGGTAACACTACATCTTGCTCACATATCGCGATGCTATCAGCAAGTCCCGCTGTAATACTATGAAGAACAATACTGCGATGTGTATAAACAACACCCTTTGGCATACCTGTTGTGGCACTTGTATAGCACATACCTGCTGGTGCATTTTCATCTATATCATCAGGGAAGACAAAATTATCATTTGCCACTGCAAGAAGATCTTCATAGGACAGAGCATTCGGTAATGGCGAATTTTCTAACTCAACAGCATCTCCCATAATAATAAAATGTTTTACCGTTTTGAGCTGTGACACAATCGGCGCAATAACTGGTACTAAATTTTCATCAATGAGTAAAATTTCATCTTCTGCATGATTAATGACATACACAATATGCTCGGGTGCCAGCCGAATATTAATCATATGTAGCACAGCACCTGCACACGGCACAGCAAAATATGCCTCTAAATGACGATGATGATTCCAAGCAAACGTCCCAACTTTTACACCACGATCCATTCCAAGTGTCGTAAGAGCATCTGCTAATTTACGCGTACGCTTAGCAAACTCTTTATAGGTAAACTCATGAATGGTTGTAGCGCTTGTACGCGAATATATTTTCTTCGCATGGAAAAAGCGCTCAGCTCGATTTAAAAAACTTGTTAGTAGTAAAGGTGTATCCATCATATGCATAATATCGCTCCCTTTCGTTTTCACATTTAACTTGCATTAATGCCAAAGCTGATTGCTGCTACAAAAAGATATTTACATTTAAGAATGAATCCATTTACTTCAAACACGAAAAACTTTTTAGCCCATTATTTTGGCTGCATTCGTATCGCACCGTCAAGGCGAATAACTTCACCATTCAGCATGACATTATGAATAATACTTTCCACAAGCATCGCATACTCGGACGGTTTGCCAAGTCGTTTGGGGAATGGTGTCATGCTAGCTAATGCTGTACGAGCAGGCTCTGCTAATGACGCAAACATCGGCGTTTCGATTAGCCCAGGCGCAATGGTCATTACGCGTATGCCCAAATCTGCAAGCTCGCGTGCAATTGGTAATGTCATTGCTGCTACCCCACCCTTTGAGGCGCTATATGCAGCTTGTCCTATTTGACCATCAAAAGCGGCCACCGATGCGGTATTAATAATAACGCCTCGCTGTCCATCTTCGTCTGGCTCATTAAGCTGCATTTTTTCAGCGGCAAGTCGAATGACATTAAACGTGCCTATTAAATTAACAGAAATTACTTTAGAAAATAGCTCAAGTGCATGTACTCCGCGTTTTGAAATGACCTTACTAGCATCCGCAATCCCTGCACAGTTTACCGCCACATTAATAAAACCAAATGTAGCAATCGCATACTCAAGCCCAGCAGCTACTGCTGCCTCCTGTGTAACATCTACACGGACATAGCGAACACTTTCTCCTAATTGCTGTGTGATTGTTTGCCCTCTTTCATCATTAACATCGAAAATGACAGCTTTACCGCCTTCTTCTACAATTTTCCTTACAGTTGCTTCCCCTAAGCCTGATGCACCACCTGTTACAATCGCTACAACGTCATGACATTTCATACAACCCAACCCCTTTACATTTTTTCAATAATAGTGGCATTTGCCATTCCCATACCTTCGCAAATAGCGAGTAGGCCATAGCGTAAGTTTTCACGTTGCATCCGATATAGCATCGTTGTTAATAGCTTTGTACCAGTTGCTCCTAGAGGGTGTCCTAAAGCAATTGCACCACCAGTAGGATTAAGCTTTGCAGGGTCTGCACCAATATCATGTAACCATGCAAGTGGAACTGGGGCAAATGCTTCATTCACCTCATACGTATCAATATCCTCTATAGACAGGTCTGAACGTTTTAAGGCTTGTCTTGTAGCTTCAATTGGACCCGTAAGCATAAGGGTTGGATCTGACCCTATAACTACGCGTGTCACTATTTTTGCCAGTGGTTGAATACCTAGCTCTTGCGCTTTTGCTAACGACATCAGCATGACAGCTGATGCACCATCACTCATTTGACTTGCATTACCAGCCGTAATAACGCCGTGCTCTTGAAAAACTGTTTTCAAGTCATTTAAACGATCGATGGTCGTATCTGCCCGAGGTCCTTCATCGACTTCAAATGTAGTAGCGGTTCCATCCTCTTGTATTATTTGGACAGGCATAATTTCCTTTTGAAAATGCCCTGCCTCTATTGCTGCTAATGCACGTCTATGGCTTTCATAAGCATAGTTATTCAATATGTCTTTTGAAAACTGCCATTTTGCAGCCATTTTTTCAGCTGATAGTCCTTGATGAATAATATGATAATTTTCTTGTAAGCGTTTACCTTTATGGGCAGTTTGCATATTTGAAAACATCGGCACCCTTGTCATACTTTCAACACCACCAGCAATCACAACATCCATATCCCCTGCTAAAATAGCCTGTGCTCCAAAATGGACTGCTTGCTGACTAGAACCGCATTGTCGATCAATCGTTACTCCAGGAACCTTCTCTGGGAAGCCCGCCATTAATAAAGCGGTTCTGGCAATATTTGCACCTTGTTCTCCTGTTTGAGTAACACAGCCAAGAATAACGTCCTCTACTTGTCCTTTATCAATCTGTGCACGTTTTATCACTTCCTGTAGGACATCTGCTGCTAAATCATCTGCACGTACATCTTTTAATGCGCCTTTACTACGTCCTACCGCTGTACGAACAGCTGCTACAATTACTACTTCTCTCATGTAAATACCCCTTTTCTAAAACAATACTGTCATACCCCATAATGCATTTACGTTTAAGTTTATTTGCTTGGTAGAAAATATATACCGCTTTATGAAACTAATTACTAGTTATTAATTATCAGAATATTACATTATTTATTTTACATGACGAATGGGTGATTAACAATTCTTTATGTATTTAAATAGAGTGAAAAGATAGCTAGTTTGACATTGCGTATTCGGCCTTCTATACAAAACATTTAAGATGGTTTTAAGCAAAAAAAAAGAGCGATTCCAAGTGAATGGATATCGCTCTATATTTTATAAAATTAAACTAAATCTTCACCGAAGAATAAGCCAATTTCACGCTCTGCAGAAGCAAGAGAGTCAGAACCGTGGATGATGTTGTGAGAAACAGTTGTTGCGTAGTCACCACGGATTGTACCTGGGTTAGATTCTTCTGGTTTAGTAGCACCCATCATTGTACGTGCAAGTTTAATTACGTTTTCGCCTTCCCATACCATTGCGAATACTGGACCAGAAGTGATGAAATCAACTAATTCACCGAAGAATGGACGCTCAGCATGCTCAGCATAGTGTTTTTCTGCTAATTCTTGAGGGATTACCATTAATTTAGCGCCTTTTAATACAAAACCGCGACGTTCAAAACGATCAACGATATCTCCTACTACTTGTCGTTCTACGCCATCAGGCTTAACCATTAAAAAAGTTTGTTCGATTGCCATGTTTAAAACACTCCTTAAATTCGTCTAACAGGTTTTACACCTACCGATAAATATTAACAAAAAATGAGCTTTAGCACAACAAAAAGCTAGAATTTACGCTTGCCCATAAACAAAGCGATGTCACGAAGCTTTTTCTTAATAGGATGTTTTGGTAAAGCATCTATTTCTTGTAAAGCCTTTTTTAAATACTTGTCGCTCATTTTATTAGCTTGTGTAATAGCATCAGATTTACGCACATATTGCAACATTTTTTGGCGCTCGGGCTCAGTTAATGTTCCAGCAAACACTTTTGCTAAATAAGGCTGCATCTGTTCATCATCTTTTAATAATAAAATCGGTAACGTAATATTACCTTGTAATAAGTCACTACCTGCTGGCTTCCCTAATTCTTTATCTGTCGCCATAATATCTAATACATCATCAATTATTTGAAAGCTCATGCCTACAAAGTAACCAAAGCGTTTTAAATGGCTTACCGTTTTTGCATCTACACCTGCTGCTACTGCACCAATCTCACAGCTAGAAGAAATTAGTAATGCTGTTTTTCGTTTAATACGTCTGAAATAATCCTTTAAGCCCTGATCCAATCTAAACTTGTCTTCGATTTGAATAACTTCACCGTTACAAATTTCCACCATTGTACGTGCTAAAATTTGATGAACTAGAGGATCCTCGAGTTTCGTGATGTATTCAAGTGCACGTGCAAAAATAAAATCACCCGTGTACATTGCTACTCTGTTATTCCATTGAGATTTGACAGTTGGACGTCCTCGTCGCATATCGGAATCATCAATCACATCATCATGTACTAGCGACGCCATGTGAATGAGCTCTAAAGGCACAGCCACATTTTTCATCTTTTCGATATCATAATCGCCAAATTTTGCGCCAAGCAACACAAAAATTGGTCGGATTCGTTTGCCACCAGCTTGTAATAAATGGAGAGAAGCATCGTTAATTAAATGCGAAGACGAATTCACCGCTTTTTCTAATTCTTGTTCGATGATATCAATATCTGACTTCAAATCGGAATAGAGTAGTTTTAACTTCATCTTTTCCACGCTTGAAAACCTTCCCCCATTAACGTATCTTTTTAAAGCCCATATGCATTGCCGCAGCACCGCCACTGTATGCTTTGTACGTTACTTTTTCTAAACCTGCCTGTTCAAACATTGCCGCTAGCTTCTTCATACCTGGAAAATTATTTGCGGACTCCTGTAACCAAGAGTATTCTTTATAGCTTTTCGCAAAAATTTTACCAAATATCGGCATGATAAATTTAAAATAAAATCGGAATAGTTGTCGATAGCCAGGAATTTCTGATTGTGACGTTTCTAAACACACAACCATCCCACCAGGTTTTACGACGCGATGCATTTCTTTTAACACTTGCAAATAATCAGGAACATTACGTAGACCAAATCCAATCGTCACATAATCAAATGTATTGTCTGGGAAAGGTAATTCCATTGCATTCCCTTGTATAAGCTCGATTTGTGGATAAGACGTTATTTTTTGCTCGCCTACTTTCAGCATGTTTTTACTGAAATCTAATCCCTTTACTTCGCCACTTTTTCCAACTGCCTCAGCTAAAGCAATTGTCCAGTCAGCTGTTCCACAACAAACATCTAGCGCTTTCGAACCAGGCTTAACAGCCATGCGCTTCATCGTATCGTTACGCCAACCAACATGCATTTGGAAGCTAATAACGCCATTCAATTTATCATAGTTTTCCGAAATACTTTCAAATACTTCGTGAACGTGCTCTTCTTTCGATTTAGCCATTTTAGTAAAACCTCTCTTATCCGTTTGTAGAAGCAATAGATGCCTCTACACGTGCTTGTAGAGCTTGTTTCACATCACTTTGTAAAAATGATGCTTGGTCTATCACCTGCAACAGCTCTGTTTTTAAGCGGGCAATTTTATCTTGTAAGACGCTATTAAATGCCGCGCCTGCTTGTATGGCACTTTGTTCAAGTGCTTTACTCATTAAAGACTTTTGTCCACGCTGATACATAGCCCATTCTCTTTCTAATCGTAACAATAATAAACTCTTTTCCATTAACGGAATATAATGATGCCATGCATAAAGATCAAAAAACTTCGCAATTAAACCTGATTCTATATTGCTTATTGAAGAACACCATTGTTCAACAGTACGCTGTTCTGCTTCGTATACTTTGATTTGATGTTCGCAACGTGCCACAATTCCTTGTGACAAATTCCGAATCAATGCGACATTTCCCGACATTGCCAAGATTTCATAATATCGCCCACTATAAAAATCTCCAGCTAAAACGGTTAGCTGCTGTTCTTTTGAAGTGGCGTCTAGTTCTTTAATATGATCATGTGCCGCTAGAGCTGCATATACAATTCCAACAGTTATTGCAGCTTCCCTTTGCTCTTGTTGCCACTCTTCGCCATTCAAAAAGGGAACTAACAAGTAAAACAGTTGATTTTCATCGAGCACAGGCACTCCTGTGTATTTTTGCAAAGTTCTATGACGAACATCCATGAAAATCTCTGTTTTTAACTGTGCAATTGAATTTTGAATGTATGTTGCATTCATAGACCTTACTCCATTTCACTTTCAAATACGTTAATCATCTACATGACTTAACGCTTGCTCACTGAGTCATTATAGCATAAGCATCGATTCGGAATAAAAAGTTTTTACTTTTACCAACATGAACGGGCAGTAGATATCCCCCATCGTAATACCCAGAAAAAATTGGTAGGAAATCTACTTGCCCGTAAAAATTAGTTTCAAACACACACACTTATTTGTTCCCGTATGTGTTATGCATTCCTGCACAATATAACTAACAAGTCATCGGCACTCTATATGGACCTTACCGATAAAAGCTACAATACAATACCTACGTTACTTTTTTCCTTCACTTTGGATAACACCATGTGCTGTATGAATTTGCGCTTTGCCACGAATTTTCATTGCAGATGTGTGCTCAGTAAATTGAGCAATCATGACTTCCCCTGCATCTAATTTTTCAGAATGATGGAATTTCGTATCCGTACCACGTGTTAAGCCTATTACATGTACGCCATCCTCTTCTGCCTGAATTACTATATAATCTTGCGCCATTGTCTGTACACTCCTTAAATCCGACAAATTCTTAGTCCATCATAACATAATTAGACATGCAGTTTAAGACATTTGAATAAATGACAAGACTTCTCTCCGTTTTACCTCATCTTGTTCATAAATGCCACGAGCCACAGATGTAACCGTTTTAGAACCTGGTTTTTTGAGACCACGCATTGTCATACACATATGCTCTGCCTCGATTACTACGTAAACACCTTTTGGAGACAGCATTTCCATAATCGTATCGGCTACTGATGATGTAATACGTTCTTGTAATTGCGGACGACGGGCAATTGTTTCAACCGCGCGACCTAATTTGCTTAGTCCCGCTACGATGCCATCGTTTGGTATGTAAGCTACATGTGCTTTGCCATAAAACGGCACTAAATGATGCTCACACATTGAATAAAATGGGATATCCTTTACAAGCACTAATTCTTCATGATCCTCATGGAAAACAGTTTTAAAATAATCTTTTGCATCTTCATGTAAGCCACTAAACATTTCAGCATACATTTTTGCAACACGTTTCGGCGTATCGAGCAATCCTTCACGATTAACGTCCTCGCCTACAGCTTCTAAAATCATTTTGACTGCTTCTTCTATTTTCAATAAATCAACATTCGACATTCGTAAAAACCCTCCTGCGTATCAAAACATTACACATTTCCCTATGCATCGTAGCATATCCAAAAGTTAAGCGCAAAACGACTTACTTGATTTAAAAGAAATTCAACATATCTTCTTAAAGTTTACGTGCAACATGCTATGTAAAAGCCATCTTGTGACTTATTTTTTGTATTTTGTAAGTTGTTGCAAATCGCTTATTTTTAAAAATAAGTTAAAAAGAGCAGCCTTCATGCTCGTTTACATGAAGACTGCTCTATGTAACTACTAGACGTGTATTATTTTACAGCATCTTTAAGCGCTTTACCTGGTTTGAAAGCAGGTACCTTGCTAGCAGCGATTTCGATTTCTTTACCAGTTTGTGGGTTACGACCTTTACGAGCCGCACGTTCACGTACTTCAAAGTTACCAAAACCAATTAATTGTACTTTGTCACCCTTTGCAAGAGCATCTTGAATTGTATCAAATACAGCTTCAACTGCTTTAGAAGCGTCTTTTTTAGAAAGACCTGCAGCTTCAGCAACAGAGTTTACTAATTCTGTTTTATTCACACCATTCACCTCCTCTCAAAGGGTCATGAACCAATTCTGTAAAAAGAGTAACACATAGAAAACCGCTACGCAACTGTATTCATTCATGATTATAACCAAAATATGCGTTTTTCACCCAAAAAACAAAAATAACAGGACTTTTCGCATAAAAACGAATAGCCCTGCCCTATTTTTTTGCTCTGTAATTTCCATTTTATCTCTATAAAATAAAAGTAACCAATCCTCTATCGCCTTCATTCACCATACGCTCAATAGTTTGGCGCATACGTTTTTTAGCTGTAGTTGGCACTGCATTCATTTTGTAGCGGATTCCTTCTTTTAAGACCTCATGCAACGGAGTGCCAAAAAGTTGTGTTTGCCAAAGTGCATCACGATCATGTAAATACGCATGATTTAAATCTTTCAGCAGTTGCTGACTGTGGAATTCAGAGCCAATAAGTGGTGCAAATTCTGATTCCATATCAACTCGAATAATATGATAGGAAGGTGCTGTTGCCTTCATACGAACACCATAGAAATTATTTTGCTTAATAAGTTCTGGAGCAGTTGGTTCAAACTCTTGCATCATCGGCAATGTCACACCATAACCACTTGAATCCGCTTCAGTTATTGCATCTTTAAAGCGTTTTTGTGCTTCTTTTGCTTCAGCAGCCTCTTTAATAAATAGCAACCAATCACGCTTTGTTTCAATCGGCTCATCTAACCATTCATTACAAACTGCCTTATACAATTCTCCTTGTAAAGACACACGAATGACCGCCGTACCGATTCCTGAATCTACATGAATCACTTCACTTTGATCAATAAAATCAATCTCTTTAAAGGCATCAGATGCTTGTTGTACATCTCTAATTTTCATGACAGATGAAAGTACTTCTTCCATCGAATCAATTAATGCTACGTTTAATGGGTGTGTCGCATCAAGGACATCAAGCCAATCTGGTTTCTCAACTTCAATCGTCCGAATTGGAAACTCAAATAACGCCTCTTGCAAAATATATTGAATATCTGACGCACGCATTTGATCGATGGAAATCGCAATTACAGGAACGTTATAACGTTCAAATAGCTCATTACGAAGCTGTACAGTTTCTTCTCGCGCTGGCATTTGACAATTTAACACGATAACAAACGGTTTTCCAATTTCCTTTAACTGTGCAACAATTTCTTCTTCTGCTTTTTCAGCTGCCCTACGACTAATACCATTAACTGTTCCATCAGTTGTCACAACAATACCAATATTCGCATGATCTCGAATGACTTTATCCGTACCTATTTTCGCCGCTTCTTGGAAAGGAATTGGCTCCGTATGCCAAGGTGTATGCACATATTTCGGCCCATTCTCATCCTCATAGCCCTTTGTACCTTCAATGACGTAACCGACGCAATCAGCTAAACGAATTTGGAATGTCATTTCATCTTCGCCGACCGCAATACGTGTGGCTTGAGCAGGCACAAACTTCGGCTCAGCAGTCATGATTACTGAGCCTGGCGAGCTTTGTGGCAGCTCGTCCTGTGCTCGCATTCTTTCTGTTTCATCCACAATATTCGGTAACACTACAGCTTCCATTACTTTTTTTACAAATGTTGATTTCCCTACACGAACTGGACCTACAACACCAATATAAACATCGCCATTTGTGCGCTCTGCAATTTCTTTAAATACTGCTTCACTCAAGGTTTCTGCCTCCTTTATCTACGCTTTTTCACTATATGCATAAGCAAAGATAAATATGAAAAGCTCCTTGATAGCAAAGTGCACACAATTTTTATTTCCGCGGGGTGCGCATTCCGCGGAATGGACTGTGAATTCCATGGGGTGAGGCTTTGATTCCGCAGTGCGAAGCATTGATTCCGCGATTCGGAGCTTGAATTCCGCGGTACGGAGCAATAATTCCGCGGGGTAAGGCTTGAATTCCGCGGTACGATACCTTAATTCCGCGGTGCGAAGCAATAATTCCGCGGACAAACCTTTATCCCGCGATACGGAGCCTTAATCCCGCGGGGTGAAGCTTGAATTCCGCGGAATGGGCTGTGAATTCCATGGGGTGAGGTGTAATTCCGCGGAGTGAGGCATTGATTCCGCGGTACGATACCTTAATTCCGCGGACAAACCTTTATCCCGCGATACGGAGCCTTAATCCCGCTATGCGTAGCAATAATTCCGCGGACAAACCTTTATCCCGCGATGCCGCGCCTCAATCCCGCGATACGAGGCCTTAATCCCGCTATGCGTTGGTTCTTCGTGCGCAGCCGCACACCTCACTGTCGCATCAACAGTGAATCCCTTCAAGTATTGCTGGCATGAGAATTGTTTGTGTGCCAGGCACTAAAAGGGAGCTAAAAAAAACCTCAATCATTAGATGTTCACCTAATGATTGAGGTAGAAAAAATTTAATTTGATTCGGTAGCTTTATTTTCGTTTTCTTGAGCCGCTTCAGCTTCTTCCTTCGCCTTTTTTGCATCTGCTTTATAGGCGTCCATCATATAAGTGGGCTCTCCATTTTCATCTACAGTGTATGGCACTGAATAGGCTGGAACTACGGGATATTTATCGACAAGTAATTGACGAATATCCTCGCCTGGCTTTACATCTGGCTTGTCCTCTTTTAACAGCTGACCTAAATCGATTGAATAATCCACATGCATTTCGCCATCGCCTGTCATAAATATCGGTAATTCTGCACCTGAATATGGACTTTTGACAGTCACTTCTGATTTATAGCCTAATTTTTCAAAGTTAATTTGGTAGACATTATCAGCAATTGCACCCTTTGTCGGAATATACTGTGTACCCAATTTGCGAATATTAATTTCTCGCATACGCTCTGCAGAGTTTAAATCTACTAATTTTACTTCTGCACTGTTTTCCGGATCCCAAATAATATATTGATAAATACCGCCTTTTTCATATGCATTTCCGGGAATTTGCGCAATATATTTTGGCATAAGTTTTTCAAAATCAATTAAATATTTTATATAGATATCCGTATCCAATTCGCTGTTTTTAATTGGTACTAGTCCACCTGTTGCTTCACGATATTCATTAACAGCCCGTTGTACAGATGCTAGTTGATCGACATCTGGCACTTGGTTTGCGGCCTTTTCCTCTTCAGGATATGCGCAACCACCTAGCAAAACGGCTATTGCCACTGTTAAAAGAAAAGCATTTAGTTTTTTCATTTCACGTTTTCCCTCCTTTTTATGGCCATGTGGCAACGATCAGTACCATTAAAAATGTTCCAAGTCCAAACAGTATGTATGCTAATAAATTTACGATTGTACGTAGAAAACCATTTGAAATTTTATTGCGACCTAGATAAATTAAACCAACTGAAATAATCATAAAGCCGATACAATAAAAAGACACCCACATGACATCCAGTGCGGGCATATGTGCTAACGGACCCATTTACGTCTACCACCTTTCTTCAATGACACGAGACAATCAACGTTAATTATACTATGGGCTTCCTTAAAAAAGAAGGCGCTTTCCCAAAAGGAAAAATGGAGTGCTTCAAGGTGCTTCCAATAATATTTTTTTGATATACGAAAAAAATAAACATTGCAAGATTATACAAATTAAGGTGACTGCTACTATATATAACGCTCCGTGGAAATCATATCATATTTTTACTATAGATAGGGAAATCCATTAGTATAAAAATAACTTTTTATGCATAAAAAGCGTTGTCATCACCTATTACTTTCCAATTTGTTCAAAAAAGAGACACTTCAGATCGTTCTGAAGTGTCTCTTTTGTGTCCATTTCATGACAAGTTATATAAAATTTCTATTGCTAGCTACTATACTAACATAAGTAATTAGTTCATCAGCTCATCGATTTCACGTTTTTTCACACGCATCATTAATGCGTCTACTGCTACTTTTGGCTCGACATCATTAAACAATACGCCATAAAGTTCCGTTGAAATTGGCATAGCAACATCATATTTTTCAGCCAGTTGATAAGCTGCCTTTGTTGTCCGTACACCTTCTACAACCATACCCATTTGATCGAGTACTTCTTGTAGCTTCATGCCTTTCCCTAACATATTTCCTGCACGCCAATTTCGTGAATGCACACTTGTACACGTTACGATTAAATCACCCATACCTGTCAGCCCTGAGAACGTAAATGGATTTCCACCCATTTTGACACCGAGACGGGTAATTTCAGCAAGCCCACGAGTAATCAGTGCTGCCTTCGCATTATCACCATAATTTAAGCCATCTGTTATGCCAGCAGCTAACGCTATAACGTTTTTCAATGCACCACCCATTTCCACGCCGATAACATCCTCATTCGTATATACGCGGAAAAACTGATTCATAAACAAGTCCTGTACCTTCTCAGCTGCCTCAATATTGGCACAGGCTGCTGTAATCGTCGTTGGGGAATGCAATACTACTTCCTCTGCATGACTTGGCCCTGAGAGCACTACAATGTCTTCTACAAATTCAGCCGGCAAGCTTTCAGCTAAAATTTCAGATATACGTTTTAATGAATCTGGCTCAATTCCCTTTGAAACATGGACAAATAATACTTTTTTGTCTAAAGTAGCAGTCATCTTTTCACACGTTTCTCGTATAGCCTTCGTCGGCACTGCTACAACAATCGTATTGGAATGTGCTACAGCCTTTGCAATATCATCAGTGGCATGTAAATTCGTTGGTAGCACCGTTTCTGGTAAATACTTTTTATTTGTATGATGTGTATTAATTTCTTCTGCCTGATCAGCTCTATGCGTCCACACAAGCGTATCATGTCCATTTTCAGCAAGTACCATCGCAAGTGCTGATCCCCAAGAGCCTGCTCCTAGTACACAAACTCGTTCCATATCATATTCCCCCTTTTATTCCCTTTAGGTAAAACTTCATCGGCAAATGCTTGTCTAAAATGCGATTTAGCCTAGCCCTTTGAAAAAAGACGCCACCCAACAATAATAGTCGGGTTGGCGTACTAGATGAGTTATATTTTAGATTATGCACGCGCACGTGTAATTAAACGAATTGGCGTACCTTCAAAATCAAATGTTTCACGAATTCTATTTTCTAAAAATCGCTCATAAGAGAAGTGCATTAATTCCGTTTCATTTACAAATACCACAAACGTCGGTGGTTGAATCGCCACTTGTGTTGCATAGTAAATACGTAAGCGACGACCTTTATCAGTTGGCGCTGGATTACGTGCAACCGAATCTTCAATCACTTCATTTAGAATTGATGATTGTATACGCATCGCGTGATTTTCACTTACGCGTTGTACAATCGGTAAAATTTGATGAACTCGTTGTTTTGTATTTGCTGATACAAAAATAATCGGTGCATAGTCTAAGAATAAAAAGTGCTCACGGATTTGCTGTGTAAACACATTCATTGTTTTGTCATCTTTTTCAATTGCATCCCATTTATTTACTACAATAATAATTGCTTTTCCAGCCTCATGTGCATAGCCCGCAATTTTTTTATCTTGTTCTTGAATGCCTTCTTCCGCATTTAGAACAACTAAAACAACGTCGGAACGTTCAATAGCACGTAGCGCACGTAAAACGGAGTATTTCTCTGTCGTTTCGTACACTTTCCCTTTTTTACGCATTCCGGCAGTATCGATGATTACATATTCGTTCCCATCGTATTCGTAAGGCGTATCAATAGCATCTCGCGTTGTACCCGCAATGTTACTTACTATGACACGATCTTGACCTAGGAACGCATTCACTAATGATGATTTCCCGACATTTGGGCGACCAATTAAAGAGAATTTAATAACGTCATCTCCATATTGATTTTCATCTTCTTGTGGGAAGTGCTTAGCACACTCATCTAATAAATCCCCTAAGCCCAATCCGTGGGAACCGGAAATTGGCCAAGGTTCACCAAATCCAAGTGCATAGAAATCATAAATCATTTCACGCATATCTGGATTATCAATTTTATTAACTGCTAAAACGACTGGCTTTTTTGTTTTGTATAAAATTTTTGCAACTTGCTCATCTGCGGCTGTTACACCTTCACGACCATTCGTCATAAAAATAATAACGTCTGCTTCTTCAATAGCAATCTCCGCTTGTTGACGAATTTGTTCTAAAAACGGCTCGTCTCCAATTTCGATACCACCTGTATCAATAATATTAAAATCATGTGTTAACCACTCTGCCGAACTATAAATACGGTCACGTGTTACTCCCGGAATATCTTCTACAATCGAGACACGTTCTCCAACGATGCGATTAAAAATCGTCGACTTACCTACGTTCGGACGACCTACGATGGCTACTACTGGTTTCGTCATCTGTACTTCATCCTTCCAACTTCTTGTCTTTCGCTATTATACACGAAAAATGCCATTATATCATAACATATCCATCATGGAGAGTACTTTTTAGCTTACTCTTTAACATTACCGTTATTTTTCGTTCCAGACACACTCTTTTTAGCAGGTCACAAGACAAACGAAACGTTGAGGGTGTCAGGCACTCAAACAATTCAAAAAACTCGAACATTAGTAAGCCTACCTGCAATAGACATCAACAGCAACAATTCAAAAATGACTGTAAACAAACTAAAACGAGGATACGATCGTATCCTCGTTGTTGATGATTATTTAAAGTTTTTCAGTTGGTCGCCAATTACATCACCGAGAGAGAAACCAGTGTTTTCTTCTGGTAATTCATAATCGATTACTTCTTCAGCCTCTGGATTTTCTAATAAATCTTTAATACTTAATGCTAGGCGGCCTTCGTCAACGTTGACATCTAGCACCTTCACTTGTACCTCTTGCGCTTCTTTCAACGCTTCATGTGGCGTATTAATATGCTTATGCGCAATTTGTGAAATATGCACTAAGCCTTCCACTCCAGGGAACACTTCTACAAAAGCACCAAATGATGTAAGGCGTTTTACTTTCCCTACAAGCACTGTGCCTTTCGCAGCACGCTCTTCAATATTCGACCACGGTCCAGGGACAGTATCCTTAATCGATAGCGAAATACGCTCATTCTCTGGGTCTACAGAAAGAACCTTCACTTTTACTTCTTGTCCTTCTGATAATACCTCACTGACATCACTCACATGCTCATGTGATACTTGTGAAATATGGACAAGTCCATCGATACCACCAAGATCGATAAATGCACCAAATGATGCTATACGCTGTACTTTACCATCTAATACGTCGCCAGCTTTGATTTGGTTAATTACATTTTTCTTCTGAGAAGCTTTCTCAGATTCTACTACAGCTCGATGTGATAAAATTAAGCGATTTTTTTCTTTATCAAGCTCGACAATTTTAAAGCTTAGTACTTTCCCTTTATAATCTTCAAAATCATCGACAAAATAATCTTCTACTAGGGATGCTGGAACGAACCCACGTACTCCTAAATCTACAACAAGACCACCTTTAACAATATCCTTTACTTCCGCTTCGAAAACTTCCCCAGCAGCATATTGTTGTTCTAGTGTATCCCATGCTTTTAAGGCATCGACTTTACGTTTTGATAATACATAGTTTTCCTCTTCAACCTTTGTAATCATCAATTCTAACTCATCCCCAACGGAGATAGCGTCAGACGCTTTTTCAATGTGTAAGCTCGATAATTCACTTATTGGTACGATACCGTCAAACGGTGCACCCGGAATTGAAACAGTTACTGCTTTTTCATCAACCTGCTCCGCAATACCTTTGACGATATCACCTTCGTTAAACGTTTGTTCTGCATAGTTCATTTCTTCAGACATATGTAACCCTCCTTCGCATCTTCCCTTACTATTTTATTCGATATTGAAGACAAAGACAAAAATAAATCCTTTAAATTCTAAAAATGTCTGAAATTTTAGGATTTATACCATTTTTTCTTGTGCTAATTTTAAAATGGCTTGCGCTGCTGCATCAATTGATAGCTCCGTTGTGTCTAGATAAATAGCATCCGCTGCTTGAATCAGTGGTGAAGCTTCACGCTCACTATCCATTTTATCGCGTAAAGCAATATCTTCTTGGAGCTTTTCTAAAGAAGACGCAATCCCTCGTTTTTCATTGTCAATATAGCGGCGTCTTGCACGTTCCTCTACAGTAGCAGACATAAAGATTTTCAGCTCTGCATTTTTTAACACATGTGTCGCAATATCACGTCCATCCATGACAACACCACCATTAGCGGCAAGTTTTTGCTGCTGCGCTACTAACAATTCACGCACTTTAGCATGTGCCGCTACTTGCGAAACAGATGATGTTACTTCATTGGAGCGAATTGCATCAGATACATTTTCGCCATCTAAAAAAACAAGTTGACCTTGAGGAGAAGGCTTTAATTCAATTGAGCTAGCTGCTAACATTTCTGCTAATTTTGCTTCATCATCTAAATGTATGTTTTGTTGCATTGCTTTATACGTAACTGCTCGATACATTGCTCCCGTATCGATATACGTGAATCCTAGTGATTCTGCAACGATTTTGGCGATTGTGCTTTTTCCAGCACCTGCAGGACCGTCAATCGCAATTTGAATGTTTTTTTTCATTATGCTTCCCTACTTTCTTTCACACCATATTGTAACATACTAATAAAAAAAAGCCCTCTACGAGCAAGAGGGCTACTGTCCATTTAATCATCGAATGGGTTTATTTCTTTACGGCGATTTAATAGCTGTCGTTCAAAGCAAAAACGTACAATATGTTGTTGATCAATATCATCCGTATCCGTTAATTGAATGGTAGCAATTGTCTTGTCATCTTTTTCAAATATTCGAACAACTGTTGCTTCTGTAACGACGTAATTCACATCGCCATTGGCAAATGGCAAGACAATCGTTAGCTTAATGTCATCGCCATCTTGAAAGGCTATGTTGCCTTTTAAAATAAGTGCCAGTCCACCTGCACTAATATCTGTTGTTACAAGCTGGTATTTATTATCTTTAAATTGCACTGCCACATCGACAGGTGTTTCCACACGAACGTATTCGCGGCGTTGAATTTTGATAAACTCATCCTCTTGAGGACAGTGCAACATAATCATCGGTATATTACCAGCTTTGCGACCGATTACTTCTGTATTGAAGGCGTAAGATTGTTTATCTTCTGTTCGAAAGGTTGCCCTAAATTCAGAACCATCTATTAAAAAGGCTGTTTTTTTAGTTATTACATTTGTTGGATAATCAATATAAATTATATTGTCTCTTTGTTCAACTACTTTACAGCGGAATTTTTCAATACGTTCTGTATAAGTAGGTTCAAGTTGTAGTAGTGTACCAATTTTAATTTCCATGAGCATCTCCCCGAACAATATATATACCCCTATTATTGCATGGGATGTAAATTTTGGCTATATGAACTGGGAGCTTTTTCTAGACTTAAGTTAAATATTCTACTTTTAACACATTGTGATTTTCAGCATCTACTACAATTCGGAACGTTTCTTGGACTTGTTCGTCTCGAACGGCAATGACTTCATAGCAAAGACGTTGTTCGAATTGTCCGTTATCCGTATATATATTTCTTACTTCTTCAACACGTACATTGTCGTCAAAGAAAGTTTTCCAATCAATTGGATTAGCTTTTTGTGGTTTTATCGATTCTTCTTGTATATATTCCATTGCATTTGCACCAAGTAATTCTCCAGTATCTTTTGCAATTTTTAATTGTACACCATCTGCATAAATTAATGCATTATCACCAGGATGAACGCGTGCAAATGTAACATGCCAAGCTAAATGGTTTTCACGTGACTCAACAAAAGCAACATCTTTCATCTCAAGTCTCTTTAAATGTTCTTCCGCTTTTTTAATAACTTCCTCTTGTGAAAGCTTAGCCTCATCTACAGGACGTTCAACTAAATAGGATAGTAAGTGTCCTCCCTTTTCAGTTACGTCGACATAGCCTAAACGAATACCTTGATGGAACTGTATGTGATAAAACGGATATGGCGCTGTATCGCTACTTTTTGTAACAGTAAACGTAGCATCTTTAATAATTGGGAATAGTTTTTTCACTTTTTCTAGCGCTTCTTTTTCTGTAATGACTGAATCTTGTAATGCTTTTAATTCTAATTTTTTCTGCCAATCTGATTCACTTAATGTAAGTGGGAAATCACTTTCACCATAATCTTTTAGTGTCTTCTTAATATTATCAAATGATGTATTAGGATTTTTATTGTCTACTTGGCGCGTCCAAACATCCATATTTCCATCTTGTTTATAATAATCAACAGTTGCAGTTGTCCATTCGTCAGATAAAGCTTGCAAATTAGTGGAGATTTGCGGCATTTTTTTACGCCACTCTTCATAATCTCCCGACTTCGCGGTTTTTTTCGCTTCATCACCAAGTCTTCCTAAATAACCTAGCCACTGACTAGAAAGCTCTTGCCCAATAGGAATATTTGAAATTGATGAACGTACTTCTGAGCTTAGTCGCCAAATAGAATCTAGCTCACTGTGGATAGCCTGTTCATCCTTAAATAATAAGGATTGCGAAACTGCTCTTTGTAAGTACGATAATTTTTCAGAGGCATCCGTTAGTTTTTCTGTATACTGCGCATGTACTGTACGTTGTAAACTTTCTTTATCTCCATGTAAATCAATACTATATGCTCCTAAACCGATAACGGCTATCGTTAAAATAACGAGCATTGTTCTCATCTATTTTCCTCCTTTCTTATGAACAGAAAATATGCTCACCTATTTGTTTTATTTGCGGACGAGACCAAATCCACTTACTTGTTGCTGTTTTAGGGTTAAAATAATACAGTGCATTTTCTGATGGATCCCAGCCATTCATTGCATCGATAACCGCTTCTTTTGCACGCTGGTTTGGTTCTAGCCAAATTTGACCATCTGCTACTGCTGTAAATGCTAAAGGTTGGAAAATGATACCTGATATTGTGTTCGGAAAATCTGGACTTTCTAATCTATTTAAAATAACAGCGGCTACGGCTACTTGGCCTTCATATGGTTCTCCCCTAGCCTCTCCATAAACTGCATTGGCAATAAGCTGTAAATCACGTTCCGTATACTTTGGTGGAATTTGTGTATCTGTCCCATTATTATTACTGCTACCAGTGCTTTCATTATTTGCTGTTCCGCCACCGCCAGCGTTCCCACCAGCATTACCAGTACTTTTCACCTGCTGATCAAGTGGAACACCACCATAATAGGTAAACTGATTGCCTGCTTTTAATTGCGCTTTCACCCATTTTTCATCGTAATCTGAATATCCTGCTAATGCTTTTTTCGTCTTTGTGCCTGCTATACCATCTACTGGTATGCCATATTTCTCTTGGAAATTTCGTAATGCCCAGTAAGTGTTGTAGCCGAATTTTCCGTCAATTTTACTTTTATAAAATCCTAAGTATTGTAATCTAGCCTGTAATTCAATGACATCATCTCCATACGCACCGCGGGTAATTTGTTGATCGCTAAACGCTGTTGCGTTATTTTGTGGAATCGAGACTATACTAATCGCAAGAATGAAAGCAAAAAGTATACTTAATAAACGCACAATCATCACTCCTTTTTTTATAGCTTGAAACAAACAGCACTTTTTATACATTCATAAAATAGAAAAAACGTAGAAATCATTTTAAGATTTCTACGCTTTTATATTTTTTTATGCATATGCAAATGTTGGATAAGATGATAATGCGCAAGCTTTACTTTACGTAAACCAAACCACCATAAAAATAGCATAAACGGTATCATTAAATATACCCAATGTCCTTTAAATGATAATATTGTATTGTATAAAATGTGTAATACGACTGGTGCACAAATGGCCATCGCAATCATTTCTTTTGTCTTTGCATGCTTTGAAAACTTTGCACGACCATAATAATAGCCCATTACTACACCAAACAGAGCGTGACTTGATACGGGTAGTAATGCTCGCATAAATGCTGTATTCAAACCAAAAGAAAATAAATACAATACATTTTCAATCGTCGCAAATCCAAGAGATATACTTGCACCATACAATATACCATCATAAGGATCATCAAATTCTACATGATTGTAGATAGCTATTAACAGTACAAACCATTTAAAAAACTCTTCAATGACACTGGAAAAAAGGACATCTTGTAAATAAAGATATTGAAAAACCCCTTCTTCTGTTAATACATACTGTAAAAACAAGATAGGGAATGTTAAAAAAGCACCATACAAAAACGTTTGAAGTAGTGTTTTTCGTGGCTCCGTTGCCATTTGATTGCGCAAATAGAAGTAACTAAAAAGCGCTAGACCTGGAGCAATGGCAGCTGATAAAAGGATGATCATGTTGCCGGCTCCTTTCAACAATAGACTGATATCATTATACCATGTAATGACAAAAAAATTTTTAAAAGGAGATTTATTTTTTATGAGAAAAACAATTTTATTAATTCATACTGGCGGAACAATTTCCATGGCAATGAGTGAAGAAGGGGCGGTTATGCCAAATAAGGAAAATCCACTAATAAAAGAAAGTAAAAAACTTGATACACTTGCATCTATTAAAGAAGTGGAGGCATTTAATTTACCTTCACCGCATATTACACCAAAAGAAATGCTTAGTTTACGTAATTTAATTATGGAAAAAACTTCAACTGAGCAATTCGATGGTGTTGTCATTACACATGGCACGGATACTTTAGAAGAAACAGCTTATTTCTTAGAGTTAACAACCAATTTATCCATTCCTATTGTCTTGACGGGTGCAATGCGTTCCTCTAATGAGTTAGGCGCAGACGGCATCTACAATCTAGTTGAAGCAGTTCGCGTAGCGGTAGATGACGAAGCACGTGACAAAGGAGTGCTTGTTGTAATGAACGACGAGGTTCATCTTGCCGTTAACACTACAAAAACGAGCACTAGTTCAGTCAATACGTTTCAATCGCCACAATACGGCCCAATCGGACTTATTACAAAATCGCGTATTTTGTTTCATCATGCCCCAATTCGCCGCCAATATGTAGACATACAAGGCTTAGCGAAGCGAGTAGCCATGCTGAAGGTCTATGCAGGGATGGAAGTAGATTTACTTGACGTAGTGCTTGCCTGTCAGTACGACGGTGTTGTACTTGAAGGCCTTGGACAAGGGAATGTTCCACCAACCGTTGTCAAAGGCATTGAAAGTCTGTTGGAACGTGGTATCCCTGTTGTTCTTGTCTCTCGATGCTTCAATGGCATTGCTGAAGGCGTATACGGTTATGTTGGTGGTGGTAAAATGCTAGAAGACTTAGGCGCAATTTTTGCGACAGGTATTAACGGGCAAAAAGCACGATTAAAATTACTTATCGGTTTAAACAAAGAAGGAAACCCATTGGACTTAAAGGAATTTTTCCAGTAAGTCCTATGAATTTCTCGTTAACGCCACTAAAACGGTGAATCGCCACTACATCATGTCATAGCGCCAATAAAGCAAGTTAATTCGCCATTAAAAAGAGAAACCGCTCATAAACACGGCAGCTCGCCGATAAAGCATAATTTATCGCTTATACATCTACAGTTTGCTCATAATAAGTTAACAGCTCACGTAGGCGACCTAGCGCAAACTCAAAATCAGGTTGGATTATTGAAAGCTGAATAAAATTTCGCTTACGTAAATATTCACTATCTCCATGGACATATAAGCCGTTCAATTTTAAATCGGTTGATAAATTAATAAGTTTCCTTGGACATTGAATGGTTAAAATCATTGGATACGCTGTAGTTGGTAAGCGATAGTCCATAAATGGTAGCTGCAGCAGCGCTTCAAAGTGCTGTCGCAGTTGACTATAGCGCGCTGGATAAGCTTGTAAAGCATCTACTACATTGCCAATAAGTACTGCTGGTAGCGTAGAAGGAATAGCACCTTGCTGATAATTAGCTAAATCCAAGTAAGCAGGAATAGTTGTAGATGGCTCCACAAGTTCTTGAGAAAAGACAAATGACAAGCCACTAAGTGCTCCTAACGCTTTACCACTCACCGCAGTTGCTAAGTAGCACTCAGCTAATGAAAACGGCATAGCACCAAATGAGCTAATACAATCAACACAAAGCTTTACATTATAGTGCTTAACCAGTTGTAAAATTCCCTCTAAATCATTACATGTACCTGTTGAAGTTTCCCCATGCACCATGAGTAGCCATTGATAGGAACCTGTTTGCAATAAAGCCTCCAATGACCGCAAATTAAATGCGCTTCCCCACTCGTGCGTCACGACATCGAAATCTAAGGACCAGCGCTCAGCCTGCTTATGAAGACGTTCTCCAAATTCTCCATTCGTTAAAATAAGTCCATGCCCCATTTTTTGTGCCTTGAGCTGTCCGAGCATCACTTCATTCGCTAATGTTCCCGTTCCTACTAATGTTGCGATATACTTTGCATTTGATAATTCCAATAGCTTGCTACGCATGTATCCATATAATGATTGAAAGGCTTGAGATCGGTGCGATATGCCCGAATACAAAATAGCCCCTTGCTGTTTAACTGGCCCTGGGTAAAATGTATAACTTTCCTGTGCCAGTTTTTGTTGTAAGGACTGTTCAAATTGTTGCCTTGTTAATACCATTGGTAAAAACATAGCTTCTGCTGTACCTACTGCTGGTGCAAATTGGGTAAAGCCCATTTGCTTATACAATTTTTCTTCACGCGTAGTTCCTGAAATTACAGCTGCTGAATAGCCTTTTTCATATGCAAAAGCATTTAATGCCTGTGTCAATCTTAATAATACACGGCCTGTACGATATTGCTTTTTTACTGCAAGCAAACGAATTTCACAAAGTTTTGTACAAATTTCCTTAGGTAAATACTGCTCCACTTCACCAATTTTTTCATCAATTGAAAACGGTCGTTGATCTCGAAAAGCTAACATGCCAATTAGCTCAGTTCCTTTATAAACAACTAAATACGTATTTTCTTGATGGAAACGATCTACTTTTCTTTTCATCGTATTTGGTTCATGCTGTGGAATTTCTTCAACAAAGGTTTCATAATTCAACTGCGCGATCGCATCAAATTCCTTTTCTGTCTGTGCGACTTTACACCAGTACATACAATCACTTCCCTCTTCTTAAAGACTCCTTAATATTCGATGTATGCTTAATCAACATACAAATAATCGCAACAAGCAACGGTATGTATAGCGATAAATGACCTGTTAGTCCAATCGCTCCAATGTAAAACACGAAGCCACCTAACATGCCAAGCGTAAGGCTCCTCGTTATACTAAAAACTAGTGCAGTGCCAATAATCATCATGGTAAATAAAGTCGGTGATAAGGCAAGCCCAACACCGATAAATGTTGCCACACCTTTACCACCATGAAATTTCAGCCACATAGGATACATATGTCCGATTATAACGAGACATCCACCTACAACAATTGCCCACTGTTCTAAATGCCAAAAATTACCTAACAGCACAATAAGAACACCTTTTAGTGAATCACCCAAAAACGTCCACATAAATGCAGCCTTTCCTAGTACACTCCCTGCATTTCGCGCACCTAGGTTTTTACTACGCTCCTGTTGCAAATTGACACCATATACTTTTCCAACGAAAAAAGCCGTCAAAAAGTTTCCAATAAAATAGCTAATTATCCAATATAACCAAGTCATTTTCCCCCACCTTTTATAGACACACTATTCTAAAAGAAGCTGTATAAGCAGTCACGCCTATACAGCTTCTTTATTTATCTTCTTTCTGCAATTGTTTGTGCGATACAATCACCATGGAAACGTCCATTTTCAATAAAAATTTCATTGGCGTTATTGCCTGCTGCGATGACTCCAGCAATAAATAGGCCTGCTACATTTGTTTCCATTGTGTCAGGTTGACAAAATGGTCGGCCTGTTTCCTCGTCTATCGTCACACCCATCGCTCGGATAAATGAATGATCTGGATGATAACCAGTCATAGCAAAAACAAAGTCATTTTTTAATACTTCTTCACGACCGTCAATATTTATTACAACTTCATGCTCCCGTATTTCGACTACACTCGTATTAAAATGCATTGTAACTTCTCCGTTACGTACAACACCGTCAAATTCAGGTAAAACCCACGGCTTAACGCTTGGTGAATATTCACTGCCACGATATACAACTGTGACACGTGCTCCAGCCTTGTTTAATTCTAATGCTGCATCTACAGCTGAATTTTTCCCACCGATTACAAGGACATCCGTATCAAAAAATTCATGCCCTTCTTTAAAGTAATGGTGAACTTTTGGTAATCCTTCACCAGGAATATCCATATAGTTAGGATGATCATAGTAACCTGTCGCTACTACAACATATGGAGTTTCATATACATCCTTATCCGTCGTTACCGTAAAAATCTCTCCATTTTTCACAACACTTCCGACTTTTTCAAAACGGTTAACTTGAATTTTTTTCAAGCGTACTACCTCGCGATAATAAACAAGTGCTTGATTTCGCTTTGGCTTGCGCCCCTCAATAATGAATGGTACGTCACCAATAGCTAAACGTTCACTCGTACTAAAAAAAGTTTGATGTGTTGGATAGTTGTAAATGGCATTAACGATATTTCCTTTTTCGATGACAATCGGTCGTAAACCAATTTTTTGTAAAGATATTGCTGCAGCTAAACCACAAGGGCCTCCTCCAACAATAATTGCATCAACTTGTTGCATTGTTTGACACTCCTATCAAATAGACATCCATGTATAAACCACAGATGCTTCGCTTTCATGCAGATTATATTCCTATTCAGGAACTCTACATTTTAAAAAATAACGCTCGTTTCCATTATACGCCTTCTGCGCATTATTGGTTGTTTATTTACCCGAAATGTCAATATCAATTATATGGCATTCAGGTTTCGCGCCTAAACGGAATGGCAATAGTGTTGTACCATAGCCGTTACTCACAAGTGTCATCACACCCTCGCGTTCCCGATAAGAACCAAGTGGATGAACACCATAAGGTCCAACTCTTATTTGACCACCATGTAAATGTCCACCAATCATTAAATCCGCTCTAAACTTCGCACGTACTCTAGCAAAGACACCAGGATTATGTGAAATAAAAACGACTAAATCATCCTCGCCAACTTTTTCAAAAGCAGCATCAAAACTATATTGCATCGTAGAAGTATCTTCAATAGCACTTATCCATAAGCGATTCTTATTAGGTAATAGAATTGCATCATTGGCGATAATTTTAACATTGTGTTGTTGTAAAATATCTCGAAACTGCTCCTCACCTACTTCTCTATCATTATTCCCCCAAACAAAATAAGTAGGTCCTAGCGGTGTCAATAAATCAAGATTGTCATGAATACGTTGAATAGGTGTGCGGCTATCTGCAAAATCCCCACCGATTATTACCGCATCGAATGTGCCTGATAATCGTTCTATCATGGGACGATTAATTTTCCGTAAATGCGTATCTGAAATAAAAAATAAACGAATCGTTTCTTGTTCACCTTTGAGTGATAATTGATGATGCAACACATTATTTTCGTGCGCGACCTTCCACATATAGAGTAGGAAGGCGATAACTATTAAAAGAAATAGTCCAATATATATCATTCCCTCACTTCTCCTTATGACAACAAAAAGACGATTCATCAATGCTGTAGAATCGCCTTTTTGCTAATCAGACGTTTGCCTCAACCATTCATTGGTGTTGACGTTTGTCCTTTATTTTATACTAGAAAAACATCATTGCCAAAGAATGACACCATTTTTCTTACGGTAGTTTAATGACTTGCCCAACAAATACAGTGTCATTAGGCATGCCGTTCGCCGCTCGGATTTTCGCTAACGTTGCTTCACTACCATCACCGTAGTAATTTAATGCAATACGATATAGATTTTCATTTGCTTTAACTGTATGTGTTTTTGCTTTTGCAGCATTTTGCTTTTCTTGTTCTGCTTTACGTGCTTGCTCAGCTTTTTTCGCTTCTTCAGCTTTTTTCGCTTCTTCAGCTTTCTTAGCTGCCTCAGCCTGTTGCTGTGCTACCTTAGCTTCTTCAGCTTTTTTTGCCTCTTCGGCTTTTTTCGCTTCTTCTGCAGCCTTTTGTTGTGCAGCTAACTTTTCAGCGTCTTTTTGAGCCTGTGCTTTAGCTTCGTCGTTTGCTTTATCATCTTTGTCTTTATCAGCTGATGAGGATGCTTCCGCTTTACTACCAGTCTTATCAATTTCTACAACAGAATCCATCGTATCTTTTTCGGCTTCTTCAATCGTTTTACCAGGATCATAGAATTGCACGAAATAAATTAATATAGTTAATGGAATTAAAATAAATGTAACAAAAAGTATCGTCATTAACGGTGATTTACGTTTTGTATTTTTCGGCTTTTTGTTATTACTTCCATTTTTATTCATTCTTGAAACTCTCGATAGATTTTGCTGTTCTTGTTGTTCTTCTTCAAATGACTGACGATGTTCTTCGATTTTATCACGATAGTCTTCTTTACTCATTCGACTTTCCTCCAACCTTGCTACGCATTCTTCTATCATTCTATTATGACGAATTTTGCGAAAAAAGTAAATGACCGTCAATTACAGTCTAATCGCTTAATAAAAGCTGTTTTAATCGACTTTCCCATGCAACCATTTCTACTTTTTTCGGTTCCATAACGCGTGCTATATTGATTTCATCATAATGGATTCCACAATTTTCACAACAGATTTCAGGTTTTTTCTGCAATTTTTGCCCAAAATACCCGACAAGCTGCTCACGAATACAGCCTTTTGTCTGAGTAATTTTTAACATTTCATCAACTGCCTGATATTTTTCAAGTGCAAAATAATTAAGTCGCGCTTTCACTTCCTGAACAGATTCCTGATGGTACCAATAATCAAGCACACGAAAAGCCGTTTCACTCAACTCACCATTTTTCAACATTTGTGCTGGCTCGATATGTTGCATCACAAGTTCTTGATAACGATCCACATGACTTGCTGACGGTAAATCGCCTGTTACAACAAATTTCGCAAGTTCCTCGTCACCTTCACTATAAAGTAAAATTGCTAAAGCTGGATTTCCATCACGTCCTGCGCGTCCAATTTCTTGCATATAATTAGCGACATTCGCTGGCATGGATTCATGTATTACTTGTCGAATATCCGCCTTATTAATACCCATACCAAATGCATTGGTCGCTACAATCCAATCTAGCTCCCCATCAATAAATTGCTGTTGAATAAATTGACGATCCTCCGCACTATACCCCGCATGATAAGCAGCAGCCCGAATACCTGCTTGTATAAATGTTTCACAATATTGCTCTGCTCGCTTACGTGATGACATATATAAAATCCCTGGTCCAGCTGTTTTTTTGACATGCTCTAAAATCCATCTTGCTTTATCTGCCCTATCCTCAAATCCAACACGTCCAAGATGAATATTAGGACGATCCACATTGTACATAAATTCAAATGGGGCGTTTAGCGCAAGTGTAGTACGAATATCCTTAATTACTTTTTGCGTTGCAGTCGCTGACAAAGCTAACACTGGCGGGCGATTACTTTGCGAAAACCATTCTCCAATACGCAAATAATCTGGACGAAAATCGAAACCCCATTGCGAAATACAATGCGCTTCATCCACTACAATAAGACTTAATGACATGTTTGTTAACTTTTCCTGCACCTGTTGTTGTAAAAGCATTTCTGGAGACGTAAAAATAAAGCGATATTGTTCTAAAAAATGCAGGGCATATCGTTTTTCATCTGCTGCTAAAAATGAATTTAATGCGACTACTCTTTTTTCACCAAATCGTTTAAGCTGCTCTACCTGGTCTTGCATTAAAGACAATAAAGGAGACACAATTAATACAGGCTTTTGCAATAGATATGCTGGCAATTGATAGCACAGCGATTTACCCATGCCAGTTGGCAATAACGCAATAACATCTTTTCCATCTAAAATTGCTTCGATTACTTCCTTTTGACCTGGTCTGAATGTCGTATAGCCAAAATGCTTTGCTAATGTTTGCTCTAGTTCCATTTATACTTCCCCTTTCGCGAGGACAAGTCTCAGCTGGAAATAACTCATATCATTTACTACATCATGCAATGCCTTTAATTTTTTTGTTTGGTATTTCTTAGAAGCATGCCAAACTTTTTCCGCCTCTTCATATGAGACGAATGGGCCAATCGAAAAGTTCGGTTCATTCATCGCTAATTCAACTAAATGGTCTTCAATCGTACTTTGTTTCAATTTTCTTATTTGCACTATTTGTTCAATTGAATAACCTTGTTCATATAAATAGGCGGTTTGTTGTGCAGAATCAGTCAGTAATGCCTTCACCCGAAGGTCCGAAGCCATTTGACCAAGTAACGGGTAGTTATTTGTTGCATGCACTTCATTCATTAATGTATGTAGTAATTCAATAAATGCTAATTGACTATCTAGCACAGTTTCCTTACGTTCACTAGAAAGCTGCTGCCATGTCCAACCAGGTAGACTATGGCCACTCAATCGATAAAGAACAAGTTGTTTATTGCTATCTGATACTGGTAAAACAGCTAAAATACGAAGACATTCTTCATGTAAGCGTTGCTGTAATTGTCCTAATTGATACTGATTGTCCTGTAGAAAAGTACGTACCCATGATTGAACTTGTACATCCTTACTAATAGGAGAAAATGAGCGAATCCCCTCTTTTTGATAAGATAGACTTTGGACGATTAAAGATAGACGAGCAAAAAACACATGCTCATTTCCTCGATAATGCCAGCCGTCAAATAAAAAAGTAGATGTTTGCTCCGCTCGTTGTAAACCTAGCTTTTTCATGGAATAATGACCAGATTCCTGCATACTTAACCAACTATATTGCAAAAAGGTTGCTACAGCCTCGTCAAATGTCGCACGGGGTAGTTTTGGGAGTAAGCCAAAATAGTTATGGAGCTGAAACAGTCCAACATCTTGAATTGTCTGGCCTGAGCGCTTTCCTCTTAGGATATGATAGGCTGCAGAAACGGTTCGCTCATTATTAAGTTTTTGAAAGATTTGCAATAAAATTTGATAAAACATTGAAGCAAATTCCTCCAATTTAATAGTATTAGGTTGAAATGTAAGTTAAACATCTTTAAAATGAGTATGAAGCTTTGTAGGACCATCGTAAAAGGAGAGAAAGAAATGGCTAAATACACAATTGTTGATAAAGATACATGCATCGCTTGTGGCGCATGCGGAGCCGCAGCACCCGATATTTATGATTATGATGATGAAGGAATTGCCTTCGTTATTTTAGATGATAACATGGGAACTGCCGAAGTTCCAGAAGATCTACTAGAAGACATGCAAGACGCTTTTGAAGGTTGCCCAACAGATTCTATTAAAGTGGCTGAAGAACCTTTTGATGGCGACTCTTTAAAATTCGAATAGTAAAATCCTTACTAAAAAAGGCATCCTACTTAGGGTGCCTTTTTGTATCGTTTTGTTATCTATACGGTTCAACATTATTTATCAAAGGCAAATACAAATGAAGTTTTATGCTCTTTTCATCTTGTTATTGCAACCATAATTTATGTATGCTAAGATTTTAGTAGTTGGTACTAATAACAGATATTATTTCGTAAAGGGGTTCTTATAAATGATGGACAATTTATTACAATTAAAAGATAAAAACATTGTCGTGATGGGTGTTGCAAACGACCGCAGTATTGCTTGGGGGATTGCAAAACGTTTATTCGACGTAGGCGCTAATGTTATTTTTACATATCGCCAAGAGCGTTCATTAAAAAAATTACAAAAGCAACTTGAAAACTATGGGCAAGCAGATGCATTTGTCGTACAATGTGATGTTAACAGCGATGACAGTACAAAAGCTGCCTTCGATACAATCGGTGCAAAAGTTGGCGTTATCCATGGGATTGTTCACTCTGTCGCATTTGCCAATGCTGAAGACTTACACAATCGCTTTTTAGAAACAACACGTGATGGCTATGCATTCGCGCAAGATACAAGTGCGTATTCACTTATTTCAACTGCAAAAGCAGCACACCCATACATGACAGAAGGTGGCTCTATTGTAACGATGAGTTACTTAGGTGCTGAGCGTGTACTTGATGGCTATAACGTAATGGGTGTTGCCAAAGCTGCATTAGAAGCGTCAATGCGCTATTTAGCTGCTGATATTGGTCAAGACAATATCCGTGTAAATGCTATTTCTGCAGGTGCTATACGTACACTAGCTGCAAAAGGTGTTCCTTCTTTCAATACGATTTTACACAAAATCGAAGAAACTGCGCCGTTAAAACGCAATGTTCAACAAGATGAAGTAGCTGATATGACAATTGTAATGCTATCTCACCTATCACGTGGGGTAACAGGCGAAACAATTTACATTGATGCTGGCTACAATATTATGGGTTAATAAAAGACAAAAAGTGTTGGATTGACGACAATCAATCTAACACTTTTTTGTGTACCATGGATGTCCGCTACGACGAGCGCTTTCCGCGGGCACAACATAAGCCACAACCGTCGCTAACGCGCCGCCTGTTGTGGCTTACGTTTTGTGCTGTTCCCGCAGGAGTCACTCGTCTGCGCTACCATCAACTAGTATACTCTTGTAATTTACTTCTAAAGAGAACAGCCAACGCTTCATTCATTTTATATAATAGAAAAACACCATCATTCTTACAATTTTTTTGCTACATCATAAATGTCTGCTACGACGAGCGCTTTCCGCGGGCACAACATAAGCCACAACCGTCGCTAACGCGCCGCCTGTTGTGGCTTACGTTTTGTGCTGTTCCCGCAGGAGTCACTCGTCTTAGCTACCATCAACTAGTATTTTCTTGTAATTTACTTCTAAAAATAGAAATTATATGCCGATTTTTCGCATTTCCTCTAGAATCTTTTCCATTTTATCTTCAATATTTGTGTCAGTAAGTCGGTTAAAGTGTACCTCATCGATTATTTTTCCGTCACACATAAACAGTATTCGATCTGTCCTTGCTGCAATCTTTGGATCATGTGTTACAAGCAGCACTGCTGTCCCTTCTGCATTAATTTCAGTAATAATGTCCATTATTTCCTGTGCTGATTTTGAATTAAGCGCACCTGTCGGCTCATCACCGAAAATAATTTTAGGATTGCTTATCAGTGCACGGCAAATACCTGCACGTTGAAGCTGTCCTCCCGAAACTTGTGTGATATCACGTTTTTCGAGCTCATCAATTCCAACCTTTTTCATAAGTGCTCTAGCTTTCTTTGTTATCTTGTCTATGCTTTTTCTATTATCTCGCAATGAAGGAAGTAGAATGTTATCTAAAATATTTAAGTTTTTAAGCAAAGTCGGCTGCTGAAAAACAAACCCCATTTTTGTTCTTCGTAAATCGGCAAGTTTCTGTTCACTCAGTAGTGACAAATCCATTCCATCAAACGACACCTTTCCAGTGTCAATGCTATCCATACCACTTAATGCAAACATAAGGGTAGATTTTCCTGAGCCTGATGGACCCATAATAGCAACAAATTCTCCCTCATTTATCGCAACGGATACGCCATTCAGAACATGGTGCTTTTTCGCCCCTTCACCGAATGATTTTACAATATTGTCTCCGAGAATTATTTTCTTCATAAACTACTCCTTTATATTTTCGGATATTTTAATTTTCCCAGCACTCAAAGTACTAATAATCGTTGCAATCAGTACCGAGCATGTCATCAGTAGCGGACAAAATAGGTATGCCGCTAAAGGATTGACCGAAAATGTAAACGACGAAGCACCAAAAGAAGAGATCATTGCACCTGCTAGTAAACTTCCGACCGTATTAGCAAGCAGTGTACCAACAACCATTCCAATCAATAAAATGAATAATGAGCGGGCAATATACTGTGTCGTAATATCTGAATTTGTAAACCCTACCGCTTTCATTACAGCGATAGCGTATCGATCTTTTACTACAAGCATTTTCATAAACAATAACGTAATTAGTACAGTGATAAAGAGTGCAACGGCAATGGCAGCGCGTGAAGCCTTTCCTACTGCATCAATTGTTGAGCCGAAAGTTTGTAAGACGTAATTATTGATATCTGAAACTTTTGCATAGGTAAAGTGATTCGTATACTCTATCATTTTATTTTCGAGCATAGCTTTATCGGAAAATTCTACACTAATAACACTCCACATCATATTGGTAGAATGGTCATTAAAAGTGGCCTTCGCAGTTTTTCCACCGTTTGTAATATCAGAATAGACGCCACTAACCGTAAATTTCCGTTCTTTTCCTGCAATGACGAGTGTCATAATATCACCTACTTTTTTACCTAGCTCAGCGGCATTTAACACAGAAAGTGCAATTTCATGTTGTAAAGCAGGAGCCCTGCCAGTTGAATATTTTATTGGGAAAATTGAGTGGTTACCAAGTTCAATTTTTATATTTCGCTCTGCTCCATTTTCCATTTTTACTTTAAATGTTTTGGTCGACAGAACTGTATGTTTTGTTATAGTTCTATCATTGTTTATGGCATATAAAATTTGTTCTGTTTTTTGAGATATATTATCAGTTTGCTGAATGTCAATACGCATATCGTAGTTTCCAATACCCATATATTTGATGAAGTTATTTGAGGAAATCGTGTTGTAAAGGTTAAGTGGAACAATCATAATAAAAGATGAAATAACAAGCACTGTTAGCATTGTGGCATATAGTCTTTTTCTTGACAGCACATCTTTAATACCAAGAAATATATTTATGTTAATTAGGCGGTTGCTATTCAAGCTAAATCTCTTTGTTCCCATATTTTGTTCTTGCGAAGTACCATAGTGTAGTGCCTCAACAGCAGAAATTTTTCGAAAGCGTTTCAACACTCCGTTTACATAAGCAATAATGGCACAAAAGACAAGCACTACTCCAATTATTCCAAAAAGTGAAGCAAGAGAAGAATTGTTGCTTTCCCCCATATAAAGCCTAATATTTTCAAGAAGTATGTTTTTGAACAAAAATGAACATACAAAACCGATTACACTACCTGCCAATGCAATGGCTGCGTATTTTGCTAAATATATCTTCTTTATATTAGAAACTGGTAATCCAATTGCCTTCATTACACCTATTTCGCGGTAGTCTAATTCGATTTTCGCGAGGAGTGTAAAACGAATGCACATAAAGGCAATGGCAACGACTAGTACACTGACAAGGAGTATAATGCCGATCATCAATCCATCAGTAAGCGCATTAATCATTTTAAATAGTGGATAAGTAATTGTCGGGCCATTTGCTTCAAGTCCAGCGGTTGCATAGGCAGTTTCAAATGCCCCGAGCGTCGATAAATCTTTTAATCTGAACTCGATTAAATATTCCATACGGCCAAAGCCTTTTATGTCCTCGTAATCATTTTTACTAATAAGAAACCGCTTTGAAGAGGAGAGCATCGAATTCATCTGTGAATCTCTTAAAAATCCCGCAACAGTAAATTGTTTCCCACTTATCGCTGCCTTATCACCGATCTTTACGTTGTTTTCTTTCATATAACGGATCGGTACATAAAGTTCACCATCTAACGCATCGATTATATTGCCATCAAGATCCAGAAGATAATCGAATTTCTTACTTTGAATTGTAAAACCATTATCCTGCACATTATTTGCAAACGAACGATCACCTAAAATAATTTGCGAGCCGTCAATATTGAGAAACTCAAGCACTTGATAATCTTGAACGTTATGATTCTGTTTTGCAAAGTCTTCAAGTCGAACTGTATCAATATTACCTACATGCATTTGCATAAAATGAGGGGTTTTCGCCTGCTTCATAAGTGTATCTAACGCCCCCGAAAGATTAACAACAAGTATTGCTGATAATGCAACAAGCATAGCCGCGACCGCAACAAATATCATTGTTGTTAGCGAAATCAGTTTGCTATTTGAAATGTCATTACGGATTATTCTGTAATACATATGTCACCTCTGTTCAAGCTTTTTAACAGATTGAAAAACATAATTCACCAGCTAGCCTTCCTGTCTATGAAAAGGGAATTCCCTAATGAATAGCGAATTAATCTAAAGTCTTCTCACCACCGCTATCTCCTTTTACATTATCGAACATCCTCATCATGTGCATTAGACTTCCACTTTCAACACCTAACAGTCGTTCGACATTAAATAGTAAAGCTTGTATACGCCTGGCAACCTCTGCATTCGTTAAATTGACCATTGCATCATCAAAAACAGTATTGGTATACGCCACAATCATTTCCATACATTCATAAGGATATGGCGTATTAAAAAGTCCTTGCTCAATACCTTCCCGAATAATTCCCGTTAATACTGGCGGAACCTCATTAACTATCACTTTTTGTATTTTTTGATGCATAAGCGCATTTTGCGGTTTATGCATATGCTCTATTACTTCTTTACCATTACCATCACTTATGTTTAATGCCATGACAACGCCGATAATACGCTCATAGACGGAGATATTCTTGTTTGCAGCAATTTCCTTTGCACAATATAAAATTTGCACCGTATAGCGTTCAATCAACGCATCCATAATATCCTCTTTCGATTTAAAGTGATAATATAGCGTCCCCCGTGCAATACCTACTTTTTCTAGAATTTCATTAGTACTTGTGCCATCAAAACCTTTTTGACCGAAAAGCTCATCAGCTACATCCAGTATTTCGTTTCGACGCTCTTCCGCTTCTTTTCTCATTGCCTCCCCCTTACTGACCGACTGTCTGTCTATACCATTTTATGGTACTATATGCTATATTGTCAATGTTATTCTCCAAATCTGTTAAATTTTATGTCATCTAACAAAATAACCGCAACTCTATGAATAGCTTGAGATGCGGTCATTGTTTCTATTATCGTTCATGTGAAAAATAACAAAATTTCTATTAACATAGTTTTTTACTCTACAAGTTGGTAATTAATCGTTGTTTGGCAATGATGCTCTTTAACACAAATGTGAGCACACATGCAATAACTAAAAATACCGTAATCATCGCAATTACGCCTACCCAACCAAAGTGCATCCAAAACACGCCCCCTGCGGTGCCACCCACACTCGAACCAAAATAATAAAAAAATAAATACAGCGATGATGCTTGCGCCTTATCATGAGTGGCACGCCTGCTTACCCATCCACTTGCTATTGAATGGGCTGCAAAAAAACCAAAGGTAAAAACTGTAATACCTACTATTTTTAATAACAGTAGACCTTGTAATGTAATAATTGCACCTGCCAGCATAATAGCAATCGCTAACAATAACATTTTTTGACGTCCAAAACGATCGGCTAAACTGCCAAACCATGCCGAGCTAAATGTCCCTACCAAATAAATAACAAATATCCATCCGACAATGGTAGCACTTAAATTATAAGGTGGTGCCATTAATTTAAATCCAATATAATTGTAAAGTGTCACAAAGCTACCCATTAACACAAAGCTAATGCCAAATAAGCAAAGCATCGACGGATCTTTTAAGTGCTGAATAAGAGACTTTGTTAACGCCTTTATTTGTAATGGACGTGCCGTAAAATGCTTAGAATTCGGTAGCATCCATATAAATAACACACTAATTATTAAACTAATTATCCCAAGTACAATCATACCTACTTGCCAGTTATACAAGTCTGTTAATGTACCGATAATGACACGGCCACTGAGCCCCCCTACAGAATTGCCACTTATGTAAAGCCCCATCGCAATTCCTAAACTTGACGGGGCAATTTCCTCTCCTAAATAAGCCATCGCAATAGCTGGTAACCCTGCAAACACAACACCTTGAATAACGCGCAATACTAATATAGTTTCAAAGTTTGGCGAAAAAGCAAGCGCTATCGTCAAAACTGATGCTGCAAATATAGATATTGTCATTAACGACTTTCTTCCCCACGCTTCAGATAATGAGCCGACAATTATCATACTAATCGACAAAGCCAATGTCGTTACAGATAATGACAAACTTGCTATTGCAGGTGAGACATTAAACTCCTCGGCAAACGTCGGTAGTAGTGGTTGCGATACATATAAGTTCGCGAACGTAATAAACCCAGCTAAAAATAATGCCCAATTTGCTTTGTTAAATGCTTTTGTTCCCTTCTCTATATAGTCCATCTCTATCTCCTTTCGACGACTTGTCCCTTCTATCTATTATTCTAATACAACATTCTCTAAAAAACACTGGAAGGTTGTCAAAATTTAGACAAACTATATGACCTTTTCTTTTAGTTTCCATTATTTTTATTTGACAATATTATTAAAAGCATAAACTAGCATTACTATTGCTTAACAGGAAATCAAAAAATATCTCTTTTCTGTTAAATGAATGTTTTTACTATTTTGAATTAGCCCTTATTGTGCTACAGTGAAGGAATAATCTAGAAATCACTGTTTTTATAAAGACTTGGAGGTATTTCATGAAAATGATTGAAGCTTTAGCTCTATCCGCACACTACATTCACCTTGCATTAAAAGAGGAAGCGATAGTAGCTGTCATAGAGAAGGAAAGTGAAACAGTTGTAAAATATTTAGCAGGCAAACGTGCCGACACTGGTTATGTAGATGGTCAAAAAGTAAATGCAAATGATCAAAATGTATACATCGCCTTTGCTGGAAAAAATGCAGATGTGATCATTCCCGAGGACGTATACGGTGTTGCCATCAATGCTTTTGCCTTTCCGATTCGAGAAAACGGTAAAGTAGTTGGGGCACTAGCCTTTGGATTACCGATAGATAATGAGCTCAAACTGGAACATTATATGAATACAATGGATAATATTGTAAATAGTCTTCAAGATAAAGTACATACAATTGCTTCTCATTCAGAGGAGCTAGCAGCAACGAGTGAGGAAATTAACAAACAGGCACAACACGCCCTGGAGGATTCAGAAAAAACAAATGATGTGACAGATTTAATAAAAAGTATTTCTCGCCAAACGAATTTACTTGGCTTAAATGCATCAATAGAAGCGGCTCGCGCAGGTCAGCATGGAGCTGGTTTTAATATCGTCGCACAGGAAGTTAGAAAACTTTCATTTGAAACGTCTTCTGCAACAGAAAATATCGAAGCTTCTCTTCGCAATATTAATAGAAATCTTGATAATCTAAAGCAAAATATGGGACAAATCAATGATGCAACAAATGAACAGGCCCAACTTGTACAAGATTTTAGTGAAATTATTGAAGAACTAACAACGCTAAGTCAAGAAATGAAGAGCTTTATGCATAATGCTTTAAAATAAATGGTAGAATTGAGGCGGCAATATTATGGAAATAAATATCAATCATGAATTAACGTTACGAACAATCGCTATTGAAGATGCAGAGGCTGTTTTTGCACTAACAAATAATTCAAGGGAAAATTTACGTGAATGGTTGCCATGGTTAGATTTCACCAAAGAGCTTTCCGATACAAAAGGTTATATAGAAGGCTGTATTACTGGCTACGAAGCTAAAACCAGCCTATCTCTTGTTATTATTTTCCGCAATAAAATTGTAGGCATTGCAGGATTTAATACTATTAATAATACAAATAAAATTGCAGTAATTGGCTATTGGCTCGATAAAGATGCGCAAGGCCACGGCATTATGACAACAACGGTTCAAGCTTTAGTACAATACGCATTTGACGAATTACAACTGAACAAAGTGGAAATCCGTGTAGCTGTAGGTAACACAAAAAGCCGCGCAATCCCTGAACGACTTCATTTCACTACTGAAGGAACAATACGCGCTGCAGAGTGGCTATATGATCACTACGTCGACCACGTCCTTTATGGCATGCTTGCGAGCGAGTGGAAATAAACAGCTGAGAGGAACTCGCTTTGCGCTGATAAAACTTGAATAATTGCCACTAGAAGCTCATATTGCGTCACAAATAGCGCCACTTAGCAACAAAAAGCTAGCTAATACATAATAGTATTAGCTAGCTTTTTTCTAATTTTTATTGTTCAACTGCTTCTTTTTGTTTTTCTGCCGTCGCAACAGGCTCTGGCTGTTTCACTAGCTCTGTCGCAATACGCTCAAGCTCTGGTCGCAATGTGTGCTTACCAGCGTAGCTTTCGATTAATTCCTTCACATCAATACCTGATGTTTCTTTTAATGTTTCTTGTAGTGTCGACATTAAGTTCGTTGCATAAGAAGTCACCTTATTGGCACCACTTCCACCTTCACCGCCACCAGTGTCCACAACTGTAATTTTATCAATATTACCAAGTGGGCTAGCAAGCTCTTTCGCATACTCTGGCATCATGCGTACAACCATATCAAGAACAGCTGCTTGACCGTAGTATTCAAAGGCTTCGGCAATTTTACGTTTCGCTTCGGCTTCTGCAAGACCTCGTAGGCGAATAATATCCGCTTCTGTTTCACCTTGTGCACGCTCAGCATCCGCTTTCGCGATACCATCTAAACGAATCTTCTCCGCTTCTGCCTTTGCTAACGACTCAATACGATATTTCTCAGCATCTGCTTGTGCAAGCTCACGCATTTTTTCAGCTTCTGCATTTTGTTCTATAGCATAACGATCAGCGTCTGCCTTTTTCTTCACTTCTGAATCGTATTGCTTTTCACGACGTAAAATTTCTTTTTCTTCTAATTCAATTTGTTTTTGACGTTCGATAATGCGAATTTGCATTTCTTGTTCTGTTACTTCCTGTTTCGCACGTGCCGTTTCTAATTCATACGCTTGGTCTGCACGAGCTTTTGCAACATCTTGCTCACGACGGAATTCCGCCACTTTTAATTGATTTTCTTTCTCGGCTTCAGCAATTTCTGTTGCACGTTCAAGCTCAGCCTTTTGCGCTTCTTTCGATGCTTCTGCACGCTTAATACGCGTTTCTTTATCTGCTTCGGCAGTCGCAATATCTGCATCTCGTTTCACTTGTGCAATCCTTGGCTTACCAAGTGAATCAAGATAACCATTTTTATCGCGTACATCTTTAATTGTAAAGGAAACAATGACAAGACCCATCTTCGCTAAATCTTGTGAAGCTACACGTTGTACTTCTTGCGAGAATTTATCTCGGTTTTTATAAATCTCTTCAACTGTCATAGATCCTAAAATCGAACGTAAATGGCCTTCCAATACTTCCCGTGCTTCCCCTTCACGTTCTGACTTTTGCTTCCCTAAAAACTGCTCAGCAGCTGTAGCGATTTCTGAAATCGAACCACCAATTTTAATAATCGCTGTACCATCTGCCATTACTGGCACGCCCTGCTCTGTATACACTTCAGGTGTTGTAACTTCTAATTTACTTGATAATAAGCTTAATGGTTGCGCTTGCTGGAAGATTGGGAAGACGAATGTACCGCCCCCACGAATAATTTTAATGCGATTTCCTGACTCATCTTTATGTACATTTTTTGAGCCAAGATAGCTACCTGTTACAATCAGTGCTTCATCAGGACCCGCTGTTCGATACTTTGTTACATACAGTGCCACAAGAGCGATTAATATAAATGCTACAATTCCTAGAACTATCAAAATTTCCATTGACATATTAGTATCTCTCCTTTAAATAAATTTTTTTTCATAGGCTCTCACATAAAGAGTGCCTGCCCTCACTTCAACAACAAGGACTGTCGTATCATAATCAATTACCTCATTGTCAAAGCCCACAGCTCGCTTTGCAATCATACCGCTCGTAGTCTCAATAACTACTTCACCAAAGCCATCAGACGGTATTGGTACAATCACCTTCCCTAACTGACCTTCAAGTGATTCTTCTGTATAGGCCAATGAGACATCTGCTGATTTGAGTGGAACGAGAATAAATAAATAAAAAAGGGCACTTAAAATAACTCCTATTACAGCAGCTACACCGATATTCCAAACGCTAGGGAAAAAGGCTAACTTCTCTAAAATAAAACCAGCTGCTGACATCAACGTAATGAAAGATAGAATGACACTTGGATTTAAAATCGGTAGACTTTCTCCTACACCCTCGACGGCATCACCGAAAAACATAAACAAAACGGTTGCCAGTCCCGCGAAAATTAATACCACTAAATAAATTTGCTCCAATGTATAGCCAAATAGCGTCAAGTAGATCACCTCTTTTCAACGTATTACCTACTATACGATTACACTTTGAAAAAAGTTTCAAAATTTTTTAGATTATCTAAATTTTTAAACTAAGCAATTAGTTGTGCAAAATAAGTCATTCATCTGCGTATATTTATTCTTCACTTCAAACCATGTTACAATAGAAAAGATTAAAGGCATCGAAGGAGATATTGCATGAAGCTATCCACCGTTTTAAATGTTTGTATTTTCTTATTTTTCACTTTACTGTTTGTCAATGATTTTTTCCCTGCTACGACGCTAGCTGAGCTGTTGTCGAAGAAAATTATCCTTGTCATATTAATCGTGCTTGTATGTATACAAATGATGACTTCAAAAGGTACATATAAAAAGATATCCAAAAAGGCGTATGCTGGATTAACGCTCTATACAATTGGCCTTTGGATTGTGCTCACATTATTAGGTGGGGAATCAGAAATTGGTCTATCCTATAATAGCCCTATTTTCTACCTTATTGTGATAGTACTTGGCTTTGATTTGCTACGTGTATATCGTCAATGGAAACGTGAAGAAGCAGAAAAAAATAACGTAAAATAAAAGCATGTCAGCCGATTGGATTTTAAACACAATTGGCGACATGCTTTTATCTTTATGCTTATAGATATTTGTCATATCACATTAAACAAATATTCGATTAAGATTCTAATACATTTAATATAGCATCTAGTTCCAGAACAGCGTTATCTAAGCGTTCCTTTGCTTGGATATTTTGTTCCTTCAACTGACTATATTCCAATAAATTTTTTTCATGCTTTAACTTAATAGAAGATAAGCGTTCAATGCGTGCCTCTACCTTGTCAATTGCTTGCTCACAAACTGTAGTCCATAACTTTTCCGATTGCTGCATTTCTGTCGTGGACGGATTGTGTTGGCGCAAAATGCGTGCGTACACCACTTCGATTTGTTCAATTATCTCTGAGTAAAAATGACGTTCTACACGTGTAGTTTGGAATGTTGAATTCTCTACATCTTTAGCATAGGGCGTAATTTGACGAAGTATTTTCCCCGCATTTTCTCCAAAACTATGCGATAAGTTCAATACGTTCATTAATTGCAATAGTAAGCGAATTTCCTCAAGATTAATTAGCTGTGAATCGATATTTTCCTTAACTTTTAGTGATTCCATATATCGTCGACCGAAATGCTCAATTTCACCATTATGTTGTTCAACTAAATGTAAATTTGCATTTTCTTTTAAGCTTTTAATATATCGAATCGCATGACTTCTTAGCTCTTCCATCGAAAGCATGTTGTCATTCCCTTGTTGTGGCTTCCCTCGTTGAACATATGCAAATGCATCCACTTTTCGTGGCCATGTTGCTTCTTGGTTTTTTTCTGAGACATTGTAGCGTATATAAATTCCGTGCATTTCATATCCTCCAAGTCCATTAAACAAGTATCTCTAAAGACAATAAATCGAATACCACATTTTTTCAAGTAATATACTTTTAAGATTCAAAACTTTTTTTACAAATGTTTATTTTTCTTGAATAAATATAGATAATGATTCATATCCCTATAAAAAAATTACCCCTTACCCCTATGCTCTCATCGCTCGTGCCCAAACAGAAGCTGACCGATATGAGGGACTTGCTGTACAATGACATGACGTAAAATCTTTCTATGTGTACATTCTAAGAATCGATGTCTAACAGGTCCATCTTATCACTAATCCGTTCTATAAGGATATCGGTTTTGGGAAGTTTTTGAGTGATCATTCATTTGTCTAATATATTACAAATGGCTTTATTCTTTCATCTTATTAAGTTGAAAGGTTTTCACTTTTTTAGCTCGCATACTCCTCGAAGAATGATGCCTCAAGCACTCGTTTCCCCCACAACGAAAAAAATATGCAAAATAGTGCGGAAACCCTATAATATTCAACCAGTTTTAACATTACAATTGCCTTCTTCGCTTTTTTTTAAACAACAGTAGCATTCATGCATGGTCCGATTCCCCTTGCAGCCACTTCTCGTATAGTGTTTCTAGTTGTTGCTCTAGTTTTTGACGTTGTTCCTTAACGAGAGTCGATTCTGTTAATTTACACTCTAGTTTTTCAATTTGTTCTTCGATTGAGAGATCTTTATGACTTTGTACAATCGACTTTGTGGTTTTCTCTACAGTTGGAACTTGTTCTACAAGTATATGTTTTGTCTTCGCCCATTCATAATCGCCTTCATATACATGAATCGTATTACGGTCAATCCATGCAATTTTTGTAAAGATTTTTTGTAAGAAATAACGGTCATGGGATACACCAATTATTGTCCCTTCAAAAGATTCGAGTGTTTCTTCTAATACTTCTCTTGCCTCAATATCTAAATGGTTTGTCGGTTCATCTAATATGAGTAAATTAATCTCTTCGTGCATTAGTTGCGCTAGACGTAGACGCATCTTTTCTCCACCACTTAAGTCCTTCACTTTCTTAAAAACGTCATATCCATAAAATAAAAATTGTGCAAGCAAATGACGTGCTTCTGCCTCAGATACTGCTACAGACTCTCGAAAGGCATCAATTAAACGAGTTGTTGGGTTTTGATGTTCGAATTGTTGCGACAAATAACCAATTGTTACACTATTACCTACTTTACAAGTCCCTTCATTGGGTACAATTTCTCCTAATATTATTTTTAACAATGTTGATTTACCACTTCCGTTATTGCCCACAATCGCCAAACGTTCGCCAAAATAGACCGATAATTGACTGTCTTGTAATAATGGCTTGTCAAAAGCATGACTTAACGCTTGCATTTGTACGACTTCCTTGCCACTACGTTCAGCCATCGTTAAAGCTAAATTCATTTTCTTTTTCGTGATTGGCTTTTTAACACGTGCTATGCGGTTTAATGCCTTTTCCATACTTTTAGCACGACGAAACAATGCAGCATTCGGTGGATTCGCTTCATTTGCCCACTGTCTTAAACGTTTAATCGCCTCTTGCATTTTTTTTATTTTCTTTTGCTGTTCTTCATATTCAGCAAATTGCTGTTCAACTTTTGCTTCTTTTTGCGCAATAAAATCATCATAATTTCCCTTGTACGTAAATGCTTCTCCATCCTCAATTTCGATAATTTTTTGCGCCATTTGATTCATAAACTGACGATCGTGCGATACAGTTATGACTATGCCATCAAAATATCGAATATAATCTTCAAGCCACTCTATTGCCTGCATATCTAAATGATTAGTCGGTTCATCTAATAATAAAATAGACGGGTTACTTAGTAGAATTTGACCTAGCATGACCTTTGTTTTTTCCCCTCCGCTTATACTTGCAAAGGGTAATGGAAGTAATGGCGTAATGCCAAGTCCATTTGCAATGGTCGCTAGTTGAGCATCCATTTCATAGCCTCCCAGCAGCAAAAATTGTTCTTGAACATGCCCATATTGTTGTAAAACTTTGTCCGAAACGTTTATTTGCATTTCCAGTTCCAATGTGTCCATTTTTGCTTTTAACGCAAATAGTTCAGCAAATGCTTGTTCCAGCACTTCTTTTACTGTAAGTAAAGGGTAATTCGGAATTTGATGTAAGTAGCCAATTTTTGTTCCCTTACTTTTAATAATACGACCACTATCTGGCACATCTATACCCGCTAATAAGTGCAGTAAGGTTGTTTTACCACTACCATTTACACCGACAATCGCTACATGTTCCCCTTTATTAACTTCCAGTTGAAGCCCTTCGAATAATATATTTCCACCAATTACCTTTTGAATTTGTTCAGCCTTTATTTGCATTGTTTTTTCCTCCATAAAACGTGCGAAAAAACATCTTTAGACAACAAAAAAGACCGCTCGATTAACAAGCAGTCTTTTCCTTCATTATTTGTGAAAAAGAATGGCTAATCCGCTACGTATAATATTTGATTTTGCTTAAAAATAGACAGACCTATCCCGTTGTTGGCAAAATCGAAAGTTTGAACACGTGCAAAATACATAGCAGTATCCACCTTTACACCTGTTCTCGTAGCGTTTAAATTCATTCCTTTTCACCTCCGTTCTTATAATTAGAGACATCATACCATATTTCATAGAATTTGGGAATGTATAATTTACTCCAATTGTTGGAGTAGGAAGAGATTTTTCAAATAGGTCATTCGAATACAAAAAAGAACTTGAACATCAACTCTTTTAGTAAAAATTCCTTAAAAAGTGCTACTTAAAATTCACTAATTATATTTAATTTAGAAATATACAAAAAGCGTCAGTAATTATATACTAATAAAAATAGAAATGTTTTCCTTAAACATATACAAAACAGCAAGTATTTTACAATCACTTGCTGTCTATTTATGTGGATTAAAATGTGGAGGGATCTATGAAAAACTTACGTATGCAAACGAAAATGAGCTTGCTAATTGTGACGATTATTTTATTTGTTTTAATTGCTGTTGGAATTGTAAATATTAGTGAAATGAAAACAACCCTTGAATCAGAAAATAATACACGTCTTACTCAAATTTACGATTTAAGCGTCTACAATTTGGAACAAACCTTACCAGGTGAATGGCATTTGGAAAATGGAGAACTTTACAAAGGAGACGCAAAAATAGCCGACGAAACTGCATTAATCGATAAATTAGGAGAGTTATCCGAAGCAGCTATTACCATTTTTGCGAATGATACACGGGTTAATACAAATATTATGGTAGATGGGCAGCGAGCAATCGGCACAACTGCTGATCCGAAAGTAACAGATGCTGTTATTACCGAAGGAAACATATATAGTGGAACAGCTGACGTAGTCGGAAAACCTTATTTCACACAATATGGACCGATAAAAAATGCTAATGGAGAAACTATTGGTATGATTTTCGCTGGAGTTCCCTCCTCCGAAATTAATGCGGTAGCACAAAAAATGATTATCAAAATGGGGATAGTTGCCTTTCTAGCTGCCATTATTGCTGTAATTGCAGGAACATTACTTGTGCGCAATATTGTAAAACCTTTAAAACGCTTGAATACCCAGCTTGAAACTATCTCTGCTGGTGAAGGAGATTTAACACAACAACTCGTTGTAAACACAAAAGACGAAATTGGCGATCTTGCAAAATCTTTCAATGCCATGCTTGAAACGCTACGAAAAATGATGAAACAAGTAGATGAAACAGCCAATCAAGTTTCTGCTTCATCCGCTGAGCTTTCTGCTACAGCAGGCTCTACAACAAGAACGACTGAACAACTAACAGCTAATATGCAAGAATTGGCAAGTGGCGCAAGTACGCAAAAACAAAGTGCCAATGAAAATGCTGAAGCGATGCATGATATTGCTGGAGGTATTCAACATGTAACAGAAACCAATATGGAAGTTTCATCGCATGCGACAGAAGCTTTTGATACGGCGAAACATGGTGAGAAAACGGCACAAGCTATGCAAGCACAAATGCAGGCTATGACAGAAGCGGTGTTAGAAAGTGCTAAGTCAATCGTTGCCCTTGATGCACATGCAAATACTATTGGTAATATTGTCGAGGTCATCCATGCAATAGCTGACCAAACAAACTTACTTGCTTTAAATGCATCCATTGAAGCTGCACGTGCAGGCGAACATGGTAAGGGCTTTGCCGTTGTAGCGGAGGAAGTTCGTAAATTAGCTGAGCAATCTAAAACATCTGCTGCGCAAATTACCGAGACCATCCATACGATGCAGCAGCTAGCTCAAGAAGCGAGTGCGCATATGGAACAAAGCGAAAAGGAAGCCGCATCAAGCGTAGATATTGTTCGTACAACAAATCTTGCCTTTGAAAGCATTACAACTAAAGTGGCTGTTGTCACTAATAAAATTCAAGAAGTTTCAGGCATTGCGGAAGAGTTATATGCTCGTATTGAACAGGCCAATGCATCTACTCAAATTATGGCAGAAATAGCTGTCGATGCACGGGAGCAGTCAAAAGTCGTTTCACAGATTGCTGAAACAAACCTCTACTCGATGGAGGATATTAATAACGCGGCAACAACCCTTACTAAAAATGCAGAAACGCTGCAAAATTTAATTCATCAGTTCAAATATTAAGGAACGCAAGATTGTTCATCGGTAAATCCGTATGAGCAATCTTTTTTTACGTCTTCGCTTTTTTCACAAATATTTTCACTAATGGTACGAGGAAAATGGACACAATCAAAACACGGAATAGCTGAAATGCTGTCACAATGGTCACATTTGCATGAACAGAAGCAGCTATAATTCCCATCTGATCTAGCCCTCCTGGTACGATACTTAAAAAGCCTGTGCGAAAATCAAGCTCGTACAAATTTTTCATAATGAAGGATAATGCATATGCAGCGCCAATAAAAAGCCCCGCTGAAATAAAAGCGTAAAATACATGTTTCTTTGATAAATGCAAATCTTCTTTTTTTAGTAGCAGGCCGATATAAATACCAATTACGAGCTGTGCGAGATGAAGAAATGATATGGGCATTTTAGGCACTTCAAGCCCTGTAATATTTAAGCCCATTAATAAAAAAACGGGACCTAGCATGTAACCAGTTGGAATTCTCACCTTTTGGGCAAGCCACCCTGCCACTGCACAAATAAGTAGTAAAATGAATAATGGCAATGAGAGCGTTCCATCCACAGTAACGATATTTTCTCCAGTGCCTGTCACCATTAATGGAACGAAGCCAACAATTAGCAATACTCGTAATACCTGATAAAACGTAATGACAGCCATATTCATATTTCCCTGCTCCTCGGCAAAGGCAACAATTTGTGTCATTCCTCCTGGGACACAACACGTTAGTGCCGTAGGAAAATCTAATTCCGTACGTTTTGCTACTAAAAAACTGATAGCAAAAAATAACAAAATAAAGATTAAGTTAAGAACAATGATACTGCCTAAAAACTGTTGAATATCCTGTACTGCCTCTATAGTGAAAGCAAACCCAATGGAGTATCCCGCCACAATTAGCCCAACATTTCGGAAATATTTATGCCATTGCAATTGTATCTTTGTAAATAGCTGTACGCATAGAACAGCTGTGATTGCGCCCAGCAACCATGGCATCGGAATATGTAAAAATTGAAATAACAGCGCTCCTAATAACCCAATACATAGTGTTAAGAACATCTGCTTATAAAATGTCAACATTGCTAGCAACCCCTCAAGAATGATAGTTCTATTATGACCTCAACCGAGCCAATTTGCTACCCTCCCCCCTTCCATACCGAGTGCCTGACACCAAAACGATTATGAATTTTCAGGCATTTTAAAAACAGCAGTTATTATACAAAACTAACCTGTTAATCATTAATTTTAACCTCTTATCAAACAATTTAACGTAACTAAAAATTTCTATGCTACATTAATATTAACCTGATTCAGTAAATAAATGCCTTTTCCTTTTAGGGAGTTGAGGTAATACGATTACCAAAGGAGGCCTCCAATGAAAATTCATTTAATGATTAATAGCGCGCTAGAAGAAACAGAAATCCATATACATGCAAAGGAGTACAACGAAAACATTGAAAAATTAATGAAGCAGTTGCAAGCAGCCCAAACAACAATGCTAGACGGCTATTTACAGCAAGAAATTCATTTACTAAAAATTACAGATATTTATTCCATCTATGCTGAAGGCGCTAAAGTCTTTTTACAAACAGAGGAGCAAGAATTTGAATCAAAACGCAAATTATATGAGCTCGAAGCGCAACTAGCAAAAGATTTTGCACGTGTGAGTAAATCGACCCTTGTCAACATTAATAAAATTGCTTCTATTCAGATGGGCAAAATCGGCTCAACGGAATTACTGTTAGACAATGATGTGTCGATTCATGTTAGTCGGAAGTATTTAAAAGACTTAAAACGGCAATTAGGTATTGGGAGGGAATTTTAATATGAAAATATTACGCATGATGATTATTGGTCTACTGTTTTCACTTAGCTCATCCTATATTTTAGTGACGTTAAGTATCGTTTCTAATCATGCAATGGTGACAGGACCTGAATTACTCGAGCAAGTAATCATTGCAACCATACTTGGGATTGTAATTGGTACGCTCTCCCTTATCTTTGAAATAGAGCGTTTATTATTTTCTGTCCAGCTAGTCGTGCATTTTATTGCCGTTACGCTGTGCGTGATGATAGCAGGCTATTTTGGTCGTTGGTTCGAACATGGCGGTATTATGTACGTGCTCGTTTCAGAGCTTATTATTTACTTCATTGTCTGGTGCGTTTTATATATATTACAAAAAAGCGAAATTGAAGAAATCAATCATGTAATCCAAAAAAGAAAGGAATAGACAAATATGACGTTTGCGATTCAAGTCGAACATTTACAAAAGCATTATGGCGAACATTTAGCGGTCAAAGGCATTTCCTTTAAGGTAGAACAAGGCTCGCTCTTTGCTTTTTTAGGTGCCAATGGTGCTGGTAAATCGACCACAATTGAAATTTTATGTACATTATTACAAAAATCAAGTGGAACTGTAACGATTAACGGTTATACGCTCGATGAAAAATCTATGAATGGGGAAATTCGTAAATCAATCGGCGTCGTCTTTCAGCAAAGTCTACTAGATGAACGGTTAACGGTACGTGAAAATATTATCCACCGCGGCAAAACATATGGTTTATCGAGAGCACAGCTTGCAGAAAACTATCGATTTGTCTCGACCTATTTACATTTAGAAGATATTGAACAGCAAAAATATGGCACATTGTCTGGAGGCCAAAAAAGACGTGCAGATATCGCTCGAGCACTTATTCATCGACCGAAAATCTTATTTTTAGATGAACCTACAACTGGGCTTGATCCACAAACACGCCAATTCGTTTGGCAAACGATCAAACAACTACAGGAAGAAACAAATATGACGGTGTTTCTAACAACACACTATATGGAAGAAGCTGCCGTTGCGCATCAGGTCATCGTATTAAAACAAGGTCGCATTGTCGCTGAAGGAACACCCGATTTCTTAAAAACACAATATGCCTATGACCAGATGGCACTTGTATTTCATGATCGTTCGATGGGGTTAAAGTGGCTGAAGGACAACACATTACATTTCACCGAAAATCAAGGTATTTTCTCAGTTCGACTGGACTCTACTATGCATGCACTTTCCCTTTTAAAAAGTGCCGAACCCTTTTTAGCCTCGTTTGAAGTTATTAAAGGATCGATGGACGATGTTTTTCTTCATATTATGGCACAAGGAGATGCGATTTAATGGAAGCAATGATTAGCTTAATTCAACGTAATAACAAGGTATTTAGGAGAGATAAAACACAAGTCTTTTTCTCCCTCCTTTCCGTAATCATCGTCATCGTTCTTTATGCGGTGTTTCTTCAAAAAATGCAAGTGGACGCTATTGAGCAAATGACAGTGGCAACACCAGAATTAATCGCAATGGTCAATGAATGGCTTGTGGCAGGTTTATTATCCATGATGGCTGTCACTACCACACTAGCCGCATTTGCTATTGCCGTTCGTGATAGTGAATCCAAGGCGACAGCAGATTTTTTAACTGCCCCTATTTCCCGCGCAACAATTCAGATGAGCTATGTTATGAATGCATTTATTATTGGCTGTATCTTCTCACTCATTGCCCTTGTAGGCTGTGAAATTTTCTTGGTGGCCACTGGCGGTCATCTACTTAGCTTTGGCTCCCTAATTACAGTGATAGGTATACTATTATTGTCTGTGTTATTGGCGAGCGTATTTAATGTTTTTCTCGTACTATTTGTAAGTACTCAAAACGCTTTTTCAACACTGAGTACAATCGTCGGTACGGTATTAGGCTTTTTATGTGGTGTATATGTACCTGTCGGTGTTCTACCAAACTTTGCCCAACAGCTTATTATGTATTTCCCTATTAGTCATACGACACTTTTATTACGTAATGCGTTTATGGATAGCTCAATAACAAAAGTTTTTGACGGTGTTCCTGCTGCACAGGTGGAAAGCTATAAGCTGAACTATGGTATTGTTTATGAGCTCAATGGGCATTCTCTTAACCTATCAACAAGTTATATAGTGATTCTAATAACAATTTTCGTACTTGCTATTTTATCAATTATGATTTTCAAAAAGAAAAATCATGAATAGTCATTTTATACACATCGCCAGCAAACGCGATGTGTTTTTTATTGCTTTTTACCAAACACTTTGTTATTTTAAATATAAATAAACAAACAAAATAAATAATAGTTTGTTTTTCAGGAGGTTTCACAATGGATGTAAATCAATTATTTTGGCAGGCTTCGATCGAGGACATAACACATGGCTATACAAATGAAGCTACACACTACACTTGCCTTCTTTGTGGGGAAAAAATCGAAAAGGGCATTATTTATCCACATGAAGATGTCCTATATGAAGCAGAAAAATTTATGCAGCATCATATTACTGCTACACACCAATCAGTTTTTCATTACTTAAATGGCTTAAATAAAAAAATGACAGGTTTAACAGAACATCAGAGTCATATTTTGCGCCTTTTTTATGAGGGTAAAACGGATCAGGAAATTAAAGAGGAGCTAGAAATTGGCAGCGCAACGACTATTCGACATCATCGTTTTGCCTTAAAAGAAAAAGAGCGTCAAGCTAAAACATTCCTTGCCATGATGGAGCTTTTAAAACAACAAGATCAAAAGGAAGATTCTTTTGTACCGATTCACAAAACGGCTACGATGGTCGACGATCGCTATAACATCACCCTTACGGAAGAACAACAGCTGCTTGCAAAATACTTCCCGAATGGCATCGGTCAAGAGCTCGTCCGCTTCCCAAAACGAGAAAAGCATAAAATCGTTGTACTACGTGCGATTACAACGCTTCTTGATGAGTCAAAACAGTATACAGAAAAAGAGCTTAATGCAATTATTCAACCAATATATGAGGACTATGTACAAATTCGTCGCTATTTAATTCAATACGGTTTTATGGATCGTGTAGACGATGGCAGTGCTTACTGGGTAAAAAAATAAGAAAGTAGGGTTAACAATGGACCACAAAAAAGAATTAAAAGAAATGTATAAAGAAATGAAAATTGAAGCAGGAGTTTTTACAATGACAAACAAACAAAATGGTAAAGTGTTTGTCGGGAGCTTCAATAACTTAAAACGATTAAACGGATTTCAATTTATGTTAAAAACAAATACTTATACGAATAAAGCGCTACAGGCTGACTACAATACATTTGGCAAAGATGCTTTTCAGCTCGAGGTCGTGGAGTATTTGAAGGAAAAAGAAGAAGGCTATTTTGACGCAAAAAAAGAACTTGAAAAGCTAGAAGAAAAGTGGCTTGAAGAGCTTCAGCCTTATGGGGAGCATGGCTATAATTCTTAACTAAATTGTTTGAGTGACTGGCACGATGTAAGCCGCAACCCTCGCTATCGCGTGACCTGTTGTGGCTTACATTGCGTGCTTTCTCACACCATACTAAAAAATTCAGAATTGTTTGGGTGACTGGCACGCTAAGATTAGTATAATCAAAACGTGTGCTAGTAAAATACATTTTCTTAAAGTAACGATAGTGTAGATAAGCACCAAAACATATCATTATTTCGATCCACGATCAAAAACCCCTATTACTTCAGTCGTTTGCAAAATGTTTACAAATGCCTTGGCATCTACTTCTTTTATTAAACTTTTCACTTCCGCAAGCTGGTAACGTGTAATAACGGTAATGAGTACTTTTCGTCCTTCACCTGAATACCCACCTTTGGCATCCATCATCGTTATGCCCCGTTGTAATCTCGTTAATAGTTGTTGTTTTACATCCTCACCATTGCTCGTAATAATCATAAGCGTTAGTTTAATATTACTTGTATGGATTGTATCGACAACCTTCCCTGTTGCGTAGATTGAAACGAGCGTCAGCAAGGCTGCATCCCAACTAAATACAAATCCTGATATTGCCACTACAATACCATTCATTGCTGAAATCAGTGCACCTAGTGGAAAATCTCTTTTACGGCTTAAAAGCATCGCTATAATATCAAAGCCACCTGAGGAACCCGATGCGCGAAAAACGAGACCGACACATAGGCCGACAATAACCCCACCAAATAAAGATGCTAATATCGGTTCCTCTGTTGCCTTATAAATTGGAATGATTAACAAAGAGATAGACATTACCGCAACAGATAGGATTGTATAAGCAATAAAGCGTTTCCCCAGCTTCATCACACCTAAAATTAGCAACGGTAAATTTAATAAAAGGTTTAATATACCTGTATTCAAAGGCGTCACAATACCAAGCATAATGGCAATCCCACTTAATCCGCCACTTAAAATCTCATGCGGTATTAATAAAAAATTATATGCAAATGCCATTAATATCGAAGCAAGCGTGATAATCACAATATTGCGCATGAATTCCCCTACCATTCTACAACGAACAATTTTGATAATCTTCTCTTTAGAATACCCAACTTATTCGCCCTAAAAACCTAAACCTTTATGAATTGTAGTAACTTACTACACATTCTATTTACCTTTTTTCTGTTCTTCCTTTAGTGGCTTTTCATTTTTCGGTTCTTCTGTTTCCGCCACTTTCATAATTCGATCAAGCATCGTCGGATGTGTATAGCGGAACCATTTAACAAGAAGCGGCGGATTAACTTCACTCAACCCTGAGATTGTAAGTTTTTGGAATGCAGTTACCGCTGCCGTACGATCATTCATTAAAGATATAGCATACTGATCCGCTCTCGTTTCCTGATATCTAGATATATAATTAGATAAAGGGCTTGATGCAAATAATAAAAAGGATGTGATTAGTAAAAATAGTGGCAAGGAATGAATGTCGCTCATTTTCGTAATTTTTATTGCATGTCCGTACCGAGCAATCGCCCACCTCATAGTCTTTGCTGTTATCCAAAGCCCCACTAAGGTCAACAATAAATAACCTGCAATGCCAAAGTAAATATGTTTCTCAACATAATGTCCCATTTCATGCGCCATGATAAATAAAATTTCATTATCTGTTAAGCGATTTAATGTCGTATCCCATAGTACAATTCTTGAATTACTACCGATACCTGTTACATAGGCATTTAGAGCATTGGTCTTTTGCGCCATATTAACTTCATAAACATGTTCTGCTGGAATATCGGCTTGATCAGCGATTGCTAAAATTTTTGTTTCAAGCTCTTTATTTTTTAACGGATAAAAATCATTGTATAGAGGATCAATGACAACTGGCTGAAGAAACATGATAAAAATCGTAAATGGTATTGTTAATAGCCATGCGTATAGCCACCATCTCTTAGCGCTCTTTTTAATCAACCAATAAATAACTGATACGACAATAAAGGTCATGCCAAAATTGACCCAAAAATCAACAACTCCATCTCGCATCCATGAAGTAAATGCTTGTGTACTTATCCCATAGCTTTTACTTAAATTGTAGCGATAGTATTCAATTGGGAAAAGAACGACATAAAGCAAAAATGATAACAAAAATAAATAAGCAGCATTTTGCAGCAGTTTCCATTTTGTTTGTGAGGTAGCCACTTTTTCAAAATAACGAGAAACTCCCATTAACAAAATGACGATATAAACGAGCCATTCAAACGGTGTTACTACGAAAAATAGGAAATTTCGTATTTTAGAGTATTCACCACTTAAGTTTAGCTCTTTTTCAGACATAAACATGACTGGGTCCGCTGCTGTTCCTTGAAACGCCCGCGGAATCGTGCCGCCACCACTATGGAAAATATACCAGTACATGCAAAGAACATACACACCAAATAAGAATAGCGCAATAATTCCCATTTTTTTCGCTATGTTATTTCCCCCTTACTCCACACAAAGTTCGTCCTATAGTAAGTGTAAGCTAATTTGAAAAAGTTAGAACAAACTTTATATGTTTTTATTTTACCTAATAAGAAATTGTCCATTATTCTCAATAGTCATTCCAAATAATGCATGTTCCAATTTGTTACTGCACCATAATAGTTGATACTTTCTATATAGTGACTAATCTAAAAATATTTAATAAAGCGGGTATCTATTGGTTTCACGGGTAATTCTCCTTGCTTCGCGGAATTCTCTCCCTGCTCCGCGGAATTCTCTCTTTGCTTCGAGGAATTCTCTCTTTGCTTTGCGGAATTCTCTCCCTGCTCCGCGGAATTCTCTCTTTGCTTCGCGGAATTCTCTCTTTGCTCCGCGGAATTCTCTTTTTGCTCCGCGGAATTCTCTCCCTGCTTCGCGGAATTCTCTCTTTGCTTCGCGGAATTCTCTCTTTGCTCCGCGGAATCCTCTCTTTGCTTCGCGGAATTCTCTCCCTGCTTCGCGGAATTCTCTCCCTGCTTCGCGGAATCCTCTCTTTGCTCCGCGGAATTCTCTCCCTGCTCCGCGGAATCCTCTCTTTGCTCCGCGGAATTCTCTCCCTGCTCCGCGGAATCCTCTCCCTGCTCCGCGGAATTCTCTCTTTGCTTCGCGGGTAAACCTTCTTATTCCACAGATATTTCCCTCTGTCCAGCGGATAAACCCAAAAAAAGGGCTCCTAAGGAAAGCCCATGATCCATTTCATATAATGATTTGTTTGCTTACTTGTTCCTCTGCTCTGTGTGTTTTTTGTATGTTTTAACCACTTCAAGGATATATAATTGTTCTTCCTCAGATAATTCTTTTGCAATACTATAAATGTCCGAAAGTACTTTAGCACTTTGAACAGCCTCATCTGTATCGCTCATTTCACCTTCACCTGTCAAAAGCCAATTTTTATTAATTTTTAAACATTGACTGATAGCATTAATCACAATCATCTGTGGTTCAGTTTTATTTTTTTCAAGATTAAAAATTACACCCCTTGAAACGCCTATTGTTTCAGCAAGTGCATCTTGCGTATATCCTTTGTTTTTACGAGCGTATATTAATCTTTCACCTAAAGAGTTCATTAAAATATCACCTCTGTATTGTATTATAACCGAAATAAAATTCATTATCAAAGCATTTAATCATTGACAACGCATATAATACAACACTTAATTCATTGACAGCGCAAAATACGCGTGATAAAATTCATTCATAAAGCATGCTACAAGGAGATGATTGTCTTGTCAAAACAAAGCAAAGCCGTTTCATCTGAAAAAACTTTGAACGAAATTATTGATACAGCCAATGAACTTCCATTGGAGTACCAAGAAAAGGTTCTCGATATTTTGCGAGGGATGGTTTTTACGAAAAATTGCTTGATTAAAAAAGGGCAGTTACAGCAATCTGAAAAACTATAACGATTACTAGTTTTATAATTTTTCATAAGTTATGCTGCTATACCATCACATTACAAAGAGAACCAAAATATTCAGCAATCTTACATCATTGTGTATCATGCATTAATAATATGTATTGAAAACATGTTGATTAATAGCGAAGGGAGGGATGACCAACTTGCTTACCGAGTTACTTAATCTGAATGCGATCCAAATTGCTAACGAAGTAGCTAACTGGCAGGACGCTATTCACGTCGCTTCATTGCCCCTATTACAGCAAAATAAAATAGAAAAACGCTATATCCAAGCAATGATAGAATCCATCGAACAACATGGTCCATATGTCGTGCTTACACCTAAAGTAGCCATTCCACATGCGCGACCATCTGATGGAGTAAATGAATTATCAATGAGCTTATTAAAATTGCAAAAACCTGTACAATTTGGACCCGATAAACCCGTGTACTTAATTATTGTGTTAGCAGCTACAGACAATACAACTCATTTACAGGCATTAGTTGATTTAACACAAGTGTTACAAGAACCAAGTCAAATCGACAATATTATCGAATGCAAGTGTCCAGAATGTATTATTGAAAAAATAAAACAATATGCTGCAAAGGAGCGATGATGATGAAGATTTTAGTTGTTTGCGGAAATGGCTTAGGCAGTAGCTTTATTATGGAGCTAAATGTTAAAAAGGCACTGCTTGAACTCGGAAAAGATGTTGAGGTGGCGCATACAGATTTAGCATCTGCAATGGCAGAGAAAGCCGATATTTATATCGGTGCAGGAGATATTATCGATCAATTGGATAACGGTGCTCGTAATATTGTACGTATCGTTAATATGATGAATGTTTCAGAAATTAAATCTAAGCTTGATCCACTACTTTAAAGCTTTACTCAATGGCATCTGTAATGCTTTTTAAAATTGGATTGGATTGAGGTGTTTGTATGTTAGATATTATAATGAATGACATTTTAGGTACACCAGCAATATTAGTTGGCCTATTTGCGCTTATCGGCTTACTAATTCAAAAAAAATCGGCTTCTACTGTCCTTTCAGGCACATTAAAAACCATAATGGGCTTTGTCATCCTGGGCGCTGGTGCAACCGTTTTAATTGGATCTTTAAATCATTTTAGCAAAATGTTTGATCATGCCTTTCAAGTTCAAGGAGTTATCCCCAATAATGAAGCGATTGTAGCGGCAGCGCAAACGACTTTTGGAACGTCCACCGCCATGATTATGGTATTTGGAATGGTAATGAATATATTGCTAGCGCGATTTACCCCTTTTAAATATATTTTTTTAACTGGCCATCATACATTATTTATGGCGTGTTTAATCGCAACTTCCCTCTCGATAGGCGGTATGAGTGGTGTACCTCTAATTATTGTCGGATCCATATTATTAGGTATTTGTATGGTTGGCTTCCCTGCCATTTTACAGCCTACAGTGCGACAAATTACAGGTAATAATGATTTCGCAGTCGGTCATTTTGGAAGCATTGGCTACTATGTATCTGCTAAAATAGGTCAACTATTTGGCAACAAAACTAAATCAACTGAAGCAATTCCAGTACCAAAATCATTAGGATTTTTACGAGATACATCCGTTGCCATTTCCTTAACAATGTGCCTATTTTTCATTATTGTTGCCTTATTTGCAGGTCGTTCTTATATAGAAGGACAATTATCCGATGGCTCAAATTTCATCGTTTTCGCAATTATTCAAGCGATTACCTTTGCTGCTGGGGTTTATATCATCCTAGCAGGGGTACGCATGCTGATAGCCGAAATTGTCCCTGCATTTAAAGGGATTGCCGATAAGCTCGTACCAAATGCTAAGCCTGCATTAGATTGCCCGACAATATTTCCATTTGCACCGAATGCCGTTATCATCGGCTTCCTCTTTAGTTTCCTAGCTGGTATTTTGTCTATGTTCGTACTCCCCCTAATCGGGCTAAAAGTCATTATACCTGGCCTTGTGCCCCACTTCTTCACTGGTGCAGCCGCAGGTGTTTTCGGAAATGCAACAGGTGGTCGAATCGGCTCAATGGCAGGAGCCTTTGCCAATGGCTTAATCATTAGCTTCATTCCTGCGATACTACTCATCTTTATGGGAGACATCGGCTTTGAAGGCACCACTTTTGGTGATTCTGACTTTGGCATTGTCGGGATTATTATTATAAATATTTTAAAATTAGTAGGTGCGGTATAAATATATACCTCATTTTCACAAAAGCCCTTCAATTATTAGATAGCTTCTAACAATTGAAGGGCTTTACTTTCTTGCAAGCCATTCACCTTATAGTTAGTCCAATATTACTTCTCCATAACAAACGCCGTTTTCCCACGCTGATCCGCACTTAGATAGCCAGCTCCTTCTAGTTGTTCACGCCATACTTTTTCAATCGTGGCCGCTTTTGCAGCATTATTTTCTTTTGTCGATAGCTCTGTCATGATTTCACCTTGATAATGCCAAACTTCAATATCTGCCTCATATCCTGCAAAGCTTCCTTTATATGTTGTTGCCTTGGCAGGTCCATAGACGACTGTCTGTGATAACGTATTGTTATACCAAGTTGCAGAGTCCCAATTTAAAATTTTCTTTGGCACATTTTCTAAAATTAATTTTTTGGCTGCACTCGTATCCACCGAATTATAGTTAACTTTAGTAGTTTCCTTCAATGACTCTTTTCGACTAATGGTAAATGTATGATTACCACCCTTAATATCCATTTCAAATTTATAGTTGGATTCGTCACCAGTAAAACCATGGCTTTCAGTTATTGCAAGTGCTTCTTCAAGTGGTGTATTGAGAAATCTCTTTTTATACGTAATGTCGATTTTATTGCTATCTTTATAAACGCGTAAACGATTGTTATAGTCTGCGCTTAAAAAATCTTTCCTCTGTGTATCGAAGTAGTAAATTTTTACTTCATCTTTTTTAGTAGCGGCAAAAAAGTTTAAAATATCTGACTCATTGAATAGCTCTGATTTCAAATTATATTTAATCTCATGCCCAGGCTCGATGGCGGCTTTTGCTTGTACGGCACCCATTATTCCAAACGTGCTTAATACTAATCCTATTACGGCTACTTTCAATGCAAGCCTCTTCAAATAATATTTCATATATTTTCATCCTCACTTCCGATTATTTTTAATAGTGACGTTTCTTTATTTGTTAATTGACTGTGAAAATAGATGGTTTGATGAGCATTAATATACTTTGATAGCAAGATAGTATCCTCATAATCAGGATGTGTTTTGTAGAAAAAATGTTTTAGTTGATTTGGTGCTAATTGTTGAATGTAACTGCCTTTATTAAAGTACCCCGTAAAGATGACATTGGCTGATGGTAAATCCGTAAGTAGCTTCGATATTATTACGTCATCGCGCTCTGGAACAAAATAAATGGCGTTCTCTGCCATTGTCCGCTCTTGTAAGCATTCTTTTTTGAACGATGACAAGAGCGGAGAGAATACAACATTATCTGGTGCATCGTAATACTCTTCAAAAAAAGGTAAAAAATCTTTCGCGATAGACACCTTTCTAGTCGTATGCTCAAAAAGGTAAAATGCAATATCAGCCGTTTTGCCAGAAAAGGAAGAAGGGAAAAGTATTGCATTACGATCGTTCGCTTCGATATAATCCGCTAATTGCTGTAATACTTTTTTGTTGTGAATACGTTTCTCAAAATGACCACTATCTATGAATGCTACGTCATACTTTTCACTATGCTCTTTCGGAAGATTTGCCTTTAATAGATAGGAATCCATCACATAATCTCCTGAAAAAAATATCACCTCCTCTAAAAAGCGAATACTGTACCAAACACTTCCTATTAAATGCCCACTATAGCCCCATAGAAAAGAAAGATGATCGTTAACATTGACCCATTTGCCTAGCGATGCTGGCTCAAACGTTCTAATATTTTGAAAAGATTGTTGTAATTGTTTTGCGGTTATTTCACTCATAATCAATTGCCCATCGTAGCCCCATTGTGCAAGTAAAGGAAGCGCTCCTACATGGTCAATATGGGAATGAGAAATAAACACGGCATCTAGTTTTGCCACATGAGCAGGTGTTAAATTTGGCTTTGTCTTTTCACGATTGTTCATAACACCACAATCTAGTAAAATGGCATGGCCATTCTTTTCAAGATAAAAGCAGTTACGGCCATACTCCCCAACGCCTCCTAAAATCTCTATCTTAAGCACCTACATGCCCTCCCCGCTTTTGAAGCCAATCTAATAGGAACATAAAAACAACTGTCATAGCGACTGTAATAACAGCAACAGCCATTCCTAGCCCTACATTGCCTTGTTCAAATTGGCTGTAAATAAACGTTGCTCCTGTTTCCACTGAAGGTGGCAAAATAAGCAGACCTGCGACTAACTCACGCATTGAAATGATAAATGTCATCATCATACCAGCAAGTATTCCCTGCATTAACAGTGGGATGAAAATATATCGATACATGTCCCAACTATTCCGTCCAAAAATAGCAGCTGATTGGAAAATAGATTGATCTAACTGTGAAAATGTCGATTTTGTATATTGCACAGAGTATGGTAGGAAAAGCACACAATACGTCACCACTACCATTGTTTTTGTATTGTAAATCGTTGCTGGTAGCCAAGGTGCATTCCAAAACATAATTAAACCGACGACAAAAACAATTCCTGGAATAATATTTGGCATTAGGCTAAAGAAATCTAACATTTGTTGCTTTTTTGTTTCGCCCTTTTTAACGTATAGTGCAATAAAAAATCCAATAATCGCTGTAATAACGGCAGTGACAATTGAAAACACAATACTATTCAAAAATGCGGCTAACCCCGCGCTTCCGCTAGTAAACAAAGCCTGATACGACGCAAAACTGAAATTGCCAGCACTTAAACCGTCTCCTCGCACCTTTTGTAAAGAAGTTACGATAATTGAAAAATACGGAATTCCAATAGCAAGCAATAACACAATCCCGACATAAAACCATGACCCAAACTTGATATACCATTTATCTTTAATTTCACGAACAGCAGGTGTTTTTCCTGAAAGCACGCTATATGTAAACTTTCGTCCAATAAGATTTTGAAAGTACCAAACAACGAGGCACACGGAAAGTAAAAATAATGATAGCGATGTTGCCATCCGAATATCAACTGGCCATCTAGAAAGATAAGAGTGAATTTCTGTCGTAAAAACTTGAAATCCGATGCGACTTCCAAACGTTGCAGGCGTCCCAAATTCCGCCAGCGTTTTAATGAAAATCAGCAATACTCCTAGAACATAGCTTGAAACGAGTAAAGGCAATATAACCTGTAGCCAATTTCTTAATGAGCTGCGGCCAAAAATAAGTGCAGCATCTAAAAATGAACCATTAATTCTAAGTAGCGTATTTTTCAGCATTAAATATAAAAAAGGAAACAGGTGCAGACTCATAACCATCACCATGCCAAATAAAGAAAAAAAGGCATCCGATAACCAAGCAGTCCCAGGTACTAACTGCTGTAAAAAACCATTATTTTGCATAAATAAAATCCAACCCATAGAACCGATATAAGGAGGTGTCATAAAAGGAATCGTTAAAATAATATCTAGCCAACCATATTTATGTAAGCTTGTTTTTGTGCGAATAAATGCCATAGGTAATGCCAGTATTGTAGTCCCTAAAATCACGAAAACGCCTAATAATAAAGAGTTACCCAATGTACGCCACAAACGATCATTGTCAAACATTCTACTAATTTGTGAAACATCAAAATGACCATCCTGGACAAATGTATAATAAACAATGGCTATTAATGGTGCGATAGCAAACGTTGCGACAATCGCCAATAACAAGCTAAAAGTGCGTCTGCCTTCCATTATCATCATTGCATCATCCTTTCATAGAAACCTAGTGTAGATATTCCTAATAAAATGATGCTTTTTGTATTTAGAAAAAATCCGCAATCGTCAGTGCTGTTTCTTCAAAGTCTTATGACTGAAAGCGAATTTTTTCTTTACCTATTTATCGCATCATCTAGTAGGAATGAGGCTTATAGACTCATTGCCTCTTATCGGAAAATATCGTTAAACTTCGTTAAAATATCAAGCTGCTTTGACTCTGAACCTTTCCAGTTCACCTTTAACTGCGGAATCTCATCTAATGCCGCACGATCTTTTACAGCAATTTCGTTATTACCTGGCAGTAAATATGCATCTGTCACTAGCTTTTGTCCTTCATCTGAAAGTAGGAAATTGACGTATGCTTTTGCACCTTCCACATTTTTAGCATCTTTCATAATAGCGACTGCTCGAGGACTTACAACAGTTCCGCTCTTCGGATAAACAATTTCTACTGGCTCCCCACTCGCTTTTGCTTTATAAGCCATATAGTCTACACCTGAGATTGTTGCATTTTTATCACCTGTAATAACTGCATCTAGCGCTTCCTTATTTGCGCCATTCACTTGGAGTCCGTTGTTTTTCCATAATTGGATTGTATCCCAAGCAGTCTTTTCCGCTTCTGTATAGCCGTAAATAAAATCGACCGCAGAGCCTGACAAACTCGGGTCAGGGATATTCATTTTCCCTTGCCACTCTGGTTTAGCTAAATCTGTCCATTCAGTAGGAATATCTTTTGTATTTTTCGTGTTGTAAGCAATGCCTAATGCCGATGCACTATAGCCATAGTAATAGCCCTCTGCATCTGACCAATCGCGATTCATTTTACTAGCATTTTCTGCTTCTTGATAGCTAAGTAACTGATTGGATTCCTTTAATCCATCCATTGATGCGACGGAAGCTAATACAACGATATCTGCCACAGGATTATTTTTCTCCGCTTCTAGACGAGATAAAATTTTGCCTGTTGTTCCTTGGAACATTTCTACTTTTATGCCCGTTTTTTCTTCAAATGCTTGCTGTATATTGGCAGCTAAGCCATCTGGACCAGCTGAATAAACCGTTAATGTTTGCACTTCTTCTTTCGCCTTTGCACTTGCTGCCTCATTATTGACACTGTCGGTTGATTTGTTATTGCCACACCCCGCTAATGTTAGTGCTAAAAGAATCCCAGCAGTTGCTAGTAATTTGAATCGTTTTTTCACGATAAGCCCTCCAATTGATATATTTGTTTTGTATCTACAAAAATCTCAAGTTGTTTGCCATGTTCTAAAGGCATGCTTTCATAAAAGCTCCATTGCTTTCCTTCTACTTGTGCCTGAACCAAATAGCGATCTCCAACGAAAGTACTTTTTACAATCATCGCTTGTTTCGCAATAGTTCCAGGATATTGTTTTCTCGATACCCCCTCGGGACGTACAATCCGATTCCCTTTATCGAGCCAATTGACCTTACCTATAAAATCCGCTACATAAGGAGTTGCTGGTGCATGATAAATTTCCTGTGGTGACCCAACCTGCGCAATTTTTCCTGACTCCATCACAATAATTTGATCTGACATCGTCATTGCTTCCGTTTGATCATGTGTAACAAATATAGCTTGGCAATCGAATTCATGGATAATATGCATAATTTCATCTTGCATTTTTTCTCTTAGCACCGCGTCTAACGCTGATAATGGCTCATCAAATAAGATTAACTTTGGATTCGTTGCCAGTGCTCTCGCAAGTGCTACTCGCTGTTGTTGACCACCTGATAACTGTCCTGGGTTGCGATTTTCATATCCCTCCATGTTCACCAAACGCATAACATACGCTACCCGTGCTGGTATTTCCGCCTTTGGTACAATCTTTTTTAAACCAAATGCGATGTTCTGGAAAATGGTCATATGTGGCCATAGCGCGAAATCTTGAAAGACCATAGCGATATTGCGTTGATTTGGTTTAACATTTTTACGAAGTTTAGAAGAATAAATAATTGTGTCATCGAATGCAATTTCACCATTCGTTGGTTTTTCAAGACCAGCTAGTAATTTCAATAATGTCGTTTTACCACAGCCTGACTGTCCTAAAATTGTAATGAACTTACTGTTTAATTCCACATTAATAGGCCATAGCGCTTGTGCGTGTCCATATTTTTTCTCTAAATTTGTAATTGAGATTTTCATCGTATCCTCCTCGTCTATCTCTACTATAGTTTCCAGATATTTAGAAAATATTAACCTACTATTAATATGTCGTTAAAAAAAATCTAATAAACTAAAGTAAATGCAATAGTTTATCGAATTTCCTTTAGGAGGCTAAAATGAATTATCTAAAATTACAGGCATTTTGCTTACTCGTCGATTTAAAAAAATTAGCTCCTGTCGCTAAAGAGCTAGGTATTACACCACCTACTGTCTCCTTTCATATTCGCTCCATTGAAGAAGAATACGGTGTACGCTTATTTCGGACAAATGCTGGTGGTTATCGTTTAACCGAAGCGGGGGAAGGGCTGTTTCACTATGCACGCCAAATCGTACAATTACAAAACGATATGGATCGCTTCATTGAAAATCTACTAGCAGGAAATGTTGGCTCCATACGTTTAGGAGCAAGTGCACTCCCTGCCCATATTTTTATGCCTGAAATCATTAACCAAGTTTCCACAGCTTATCCTGACATTCGCATTTCCTTAGAAGTAAAAACTGCACCTGAAATCGAAAAAATGGTAGCCTTGCAGGAGCTTGATTTTGGCTTAATAATGGAAACGAAGAAACAAAATTCAACACTTTGCTATGAAACGATTGGCGAAGATTCACTCGTTTTAGCATTAAGCCCTAGTCACGAACTGGCAGCAAAAAAGGACATCTCGCAATCAGATGTCCTTAAAAACAAAGTATTATTACATACGTCCTCGAGTTCAACCAACCATTTTATTGAAAAATGGCTAAACCCTTTTCAACCATCTTTCAATACAATTGAACTCGATTCTGTCAGTACGATTAAAAAAATGCTTACCTTTGGTAAAACAATTGCCTTTCTGTCTGTATCCCTTATTGAAGAAGAACTGCAATCAGGTTTATTAGTACAGAAAGACTTACATGATATAGCACTGAAACGAAAAATTCAGCTTATATACCCTCAGTCCAGACTAGATAATAAGATTGATGCATTCGTCAAAAAAGCCATTTACAATTTAGCACAAAAAATCCAGTCTTAATGCCGTTCATCATAATCAAACAACTAGACTCACAGATACAACCATCTGTGAGCTCCCCTCTCTCTTTTAGCGGATGATTACGCATTCCCCCCTTTTCAACAATTTCGTTAAAAACATTCGACAATTTGACATAATTTCTTAGCATGCATTAATACCTTGGATAGAAGACATGTTGATTCCTAATGAAAGGAGGGATAACAACTTGCTTACCGAGTTACTCAATATAGAGACGATTCAAATTGTTAACGAAGTCGCTAACTGGCAAGATGCTATACACATCGCTGCAGCACCCCTTTTACAGCAAAACAAAATAGAAAAGCGCTATATCCAAGCGATGATACAATCCATCGAACAACACGGCCCATATGTCGTGCTGACACCTAAAGTGGCAATACCACATGCTCGACCATCTGAAGGAGTAAATGAATTATCGATGAGCTTATTAAATTTACAAAACCCTGTTCAATTTGGACCAGATAAACCTGTATTCTTAATTATCATTTTGGCAGCTACTGATCATACAACACATTTACAAGCATTAGTTGACTTAACACAAGTGTTACAAGAACCTAGTCAAATTGACGAGATTATTGGATGCCAACATCCAGATTGCATTGTTGAAAAAATAAAACAATATGCGACAAAGGAGCGATGATGATGAAAATTTTAGTCGTTTGCGGAAATGGTTTAGGCAGTAGTTTCATTATGGAACTGAACGTAAAAAAAGCACTACTTGAACTCGGAAAAGAAGCAGAGGTAACTCATACAGATTTAACATCTGCAACGGCAGAGAAGGCAGATATTTATATCGGTGCAGGAGATATTGTCGATCGATTAGATAATGGTGTGAGAAAAATCGTTCGTATCGTCAATATGATGAGTATTCAAGAAATCAAATTAAAGCTTGAGCCACTGCTTTAAGGAAATTTAATTGTACGGCTAATAGTCTGTGGTATTAACTATTTATAAAGTTTGTAAAAACTGAATAGGATGAGGTGTTGGTATGTTAGATGTTATGATGAATGACATTTTAGGTACACCAGCAATTTTAGTCGGCCTATTTGCTCTTGTCGGCTTACTAATCCAAAAAAAATCTGCTTCAACTGTTCTTTCAGGTACATTAAAAACGATAATGGGCTTCGTCATTTTAGGTGCTGGTGCTGCCGTTTTAATTGGTTCTTTAACGCATTTTAGTAAAATGTTCGACCATGCCTTTCAAGTTCAAGGGGTAATCCCTAACAATGAGGCTATTGTAGCTGCAGCGCAAACGACTTTTGGAACATCTACTGCCATGATTATGGTATTCGGTATGATCATGAACTTATTGTTAGCGCGATTTACGCCTTTAAAATATATTTTTTTAACTGGGCATCATACATTATTTATGGCGTGTTTAATCGCGGCTTCACTCTCAGTTGGTGGAATGAGTGGCATTCCACTTATAATTACCGGATCCATCTTATTAGGTATTTGTATGGTTATTTTCCCAGCCATTTTACAACCTACAGTGCGCCAAATTACAGGCAGTGATGATTTCGCAGTTGGTCATTTTGGAAGTATAGGCTACTATATTTCTGCTAAAATTGGTCAGCTTTTTGGCAACAAAGCTAAAACAACAGAAGCAATTCAAGTTCCTAAATCACTAGGATTTTTAAGAGACACATCCGTTGCAATTTCCTTAACAATGACCATATTTTTTATTGTAGTGGCATTATTTGCAGGTCGCTCTTATATTGAAGCACAACTATCGGGTGGATCTAATTTCATCGTTTTCGCAATTATTCAAGCGATTACTTTTGCTGCTGGTGTTTATATTATCCTTGCTGGTGTTCGCATGCTAATTGCTGAAATTATTCCAGCTTTTAAAGGAATAGCCGATAAGCTCGTACCAAATGCCAAGCCTGCATTAGATTGCCCGACAATTTTCCCATTTGCTCCTAACGCTGTTATCATCGGCTTCCTCTTTAGCTTTTTAGCTGGTTTATTATCTATGTTTGCACTCCCTCTTATTGGGCTAAAAGTTATTATCCCAGGTCTCGTGCCTCATTTCTTCACAGGTGCAGCCGCAGGCGTTTTTGGAAATGCAACAGGTGGTCGAATCGGCTCAATGGCAGGTGCTTTTGCCAACGGTTTAATCATCAGCTTCATTCCTGCTATACTACTTATTTTCATGGGTGACATCGGCTATGAAGGAACAACATTTGGTGATTCTGACTTTGGTATTGTCGGTATTGTCATTATCAATATTTTAAAATTATTTGGTGCAGTGTAATAGCATCTCTCTATACTAAAAGCCTCGTTCTAAATATAAGAACGAGGCTTTTTTAACTATTTAATTGTCAGAATTATTTGCGTGCCTGGCACACATGATCCAACCCTCTTTTTTATATACAAAAAACCCGCCCATAAAATCCTAGCAGTAATACCTACTAATTTATCCATCTCACCATATATCGCAAAATGCTTTTTATCATAAACTCAATATTAAATTTTATGATAGCGTTTCATACATAACTTGCCCCATTTGAGAGACGTCATAATCTCCTAACGCAGCCACTTCAGATTGGAAAGCAGGTGCATTTAAAATCTCTTTCACCACATCAATTAGTGGTCGGTTTTCAGGCGTTTTTAATAACACAATATCATAACGCTCTTTAACAACTGGAATAAAATCGACATCAATGAGCTTGGCGATTTTTTCAATTCCTATCCCAACATCAGCGTGTCCATTGGCGACAGCAGAAGCAACATCAAGATGGCTCATTCCTTCACTGGAATAGCCTTCAATAGTAGTCGGTACAATATTATGAATACGCAATTGCTCATCTAACAAAGTGCGAGCACCTGAGCCTTTCTCACGGTTGATGAAGTTAAATGACTTTGTTTGAAAATCTTCAAATGTGTGGATTTGCAATGGATTTCCTTTTTGAACATAGAAACCTGCTCTACGTGATACTACATTCATGAGGATAAACGGATGGCTCACAAAGATTTTCTTTACATAAGGCGTATTATAATCTTCTGTATCCCCATCAAACATATGTAAACTCGCAATATCACAGTCTCCATTATACAATGCCATCACACCATTAAAACTACCTTCATGTGAACGCAATACTTTCGTAGACTGCCTTTTCTCAATATATTTGGCTAAAATATCTAATACTAAATCTTGTCCACTTATAATTATTTTTGAATAATTTTTAGTCGGAGTAGCTACGGATGTCAATGACGCACTACCTGTTTTTCGTTTTTGTATATAGGCTTGCAAGTCAGCACGATCTACCCGCATTTGCCTTCCTACACGGAAGACTGGCAATTCTTCCTTTTTCACTAAATCATAAATCGTCAATTTCGAAACTTTTAATAATTGTGCAACCTCTTCAATCGTATAGGATTGTTCTTGTGACATAAAAATTCTCCTCCTATATGCCTCTATTTACATGGTAACGTATTTATAGCTTTATGAACATCTTGAAATTTTCTACCAATTCTATCTTTCTTTTTCACTTATAACTGTTTATAATTTGTTATGTCTTGTTATAACGAGTTATAAAAGGAGTATTATCATAGTGAAAAAATTTTATAGTTTATTTGCGACACTAGCATTCCTAGTTGGGCTACTTGCAGCCTGTGGTAACCAAGAAAAAGAGTTGACAGCAAACGAACCTGTTGAATTAACGATTTCTGCGGCAGCTAGTTTACAGGATGCCTTAGAAGAACTTAAAACAACTTATGAAAAACAACACGATACAATCAAAATCCTCTATAACTTTGGTGGTTCTGGTGCATTACAGCAACAAATTTTACAGGGTGCTCCTGCAGATCTTTTCTTTTCAGCCGCGGAAGATAAATTCGATGCGCTTGTAGAAAAAGAAATGATTGATCAAAAGCAAGGAACGGATCTTTTAGCCAACGAATTAGTATTAATTGTTCCTAAAAATAATGAAAAACAAATCAAATCCTTTGAAGATTTACAGCAAGCAGGAAAAATCGCGCTTGGTACACCCGAAACGGTTCCTGCTGGGCAGTATGGCGTCGACACATTAAAAAATATGCAACTTTGGGATTCACTTGAATCGAAAGTGGTGTATACAAAAGATGTGCGTCAAGTACTTACTTACACAGAAACAGAAAACGTAGATGCAGGAATGGTTTATAAGACAGATGCTCTTGTCTCCGATAAAGTTGATATCGTTGCGACTGCTGATGAAGCTATGCATGCACCGATTATTTATCCTGTAGGTGTCTTAAAAGCGAGTAAGCATGCTCAAGAAGCGGAAGATTTTTATCAATTTTTACAGAGTGACGAAGCAATGAATATTTTTAAAAAGTATGGGTTTAAAGGAGCTCACTAAAAATGAGTACCGATTTTTGGTCTCCACTTAAACTTTCAATTGAAATTGCCTTTGTTGCGGGGATTCTCGCTATTATAGCAGGAATTTTACTTGGTAAATGGATGGCAAGCCGTCATTTTAAAGGGAAGCTCTTGCTAGAAACCGTGTTGCTCTTACCTTTAGTATTACCTCCTACTGTAGTAGGTTTCCTGCTCATCGTTATTTTTGGGAAAAATAGTTTTTTTGGAAATCTAATTGTGTGGCTTTTCGATCAGCCAGTCATGTTCACATGGTGGGCGGCTGTTATCGCTTCTACGATTGTTGCCTTTCCTTTAATGTATCAATCAGCTAAAACGGGCTTTGCCTCTGTTGATCGTGATATTGAAAATGCAGCACGTGTAGATGGGGCTAACGAATGGCAAGTCTTTCTTTATGTGTCCATACCCCTTGCTTTAAAAGCACTTGTATCTGGCGGGATTTTAAGCTTCACACGAGCTTTAGGCGAGTTTGGAGCGACATTAATGTTCGCGGGGAATATTCCAGGGAAAACACAAACAACACCGCTAGCTATTTATATGGCGATTGATTCGGGAAACATGACCCTTGCCTGGACATGGGTTTTGTGTATGATTGCTATTTCCTTTCTTTTGCTTCTTAGTATCCATATCCTCAAAGTATAAGAGAAAAAGTGTTAGATTGACCGCGATCAATCTAACACTTTTTTGCTGTGCCGTTGTTGTTTGTTACGGCGGGTGCTTTCCTCACTTAGCACACCGTAAGACGCAACCCTCACTTGCTCGCGGAGTGCACACGTCTTATGTGCTGTGCGTAACTGCATAGCTTCTTTCATGTTACAGAGCAAAATTTATAACACCTTTTATACTTAACGTTGTATGCCGCTCTTTTGTCTTCATCCCCCACTGATTGGTGGGATAAAGGCGATAGTGTCGCCCGATTTGACGATTGTAGTATCCGTTGCAAATTCCTCATTTACTGCCGTCATTATTTGTTGTAATGATAGCTGTGGATAGTGCTCTTCCATCCACTCTTTCAAGTGAGCAACCGTCACATCTGACAGCTCTACAGTTAGCTTTGTTTCACCAACCATTTCCTGTAGGTGTGCAAATAATAAGATGTTAATCACACTTTTCCTCCCCCTCCTGAATAACTGGCTCCCCTTGCGGATAAGGGATATTTTCTAATTGATCACCAATCCATTCTGTCCCGTCTTCCCAATGTTCTTTTTTCCATATAGGTACAATTTGCTTAATACGGTCAATCGCATATTCATTTGCCAAATATGCGATTTTACGATGTGGTGATGACACCGCAATGACGACCGCAATATCAGAAATAGCTAAATGCCCTACACGGTGGGAAATGGCTATTTTTACTTCAGGCCATTGCTCTTGTATTTCCTTCGCAATCTGTTCAAACATTTTTATCGCCATCGCTGGATAGGCTTGATATTCCAAATGCAATGTTTTTTTACCATTTGTCATTTCACGCACTGTCCCAATAAATAGTGTAATAGCTCCTGCATTTCGATTAAGTACTTTTTGTCTTACTTGCTCTACATCAATCGGTTTATCAATTATTTCAAACAACGTTCCAGTCATTATTTTCCCCTCATTTCTTTCAATAAAAATTCCATATATTGTGTTTCATCATGTATCGAAAAAGCTGGAATCGTTAGGGACGAATCGAGTGGATAGCTTGGCCAATAAATTACACAAATAATATTGGTTACTCGCTGTAGTAGCACATGATCCTGTGCTGTTCGTAGAAGCACAGCCTTTGGATAATGTTCGCATTTATACCCTTCAATCAAAATGATATCCATTGGAAAGGAAGCATAAATCGCTAGTATCTCAGCCAGTTGCCAGCTTTTTTGGTGAATACTCATCCGTAAAGTACCCTCCCCCTCCACTGCTGTAATCATCGCACCCGCCTGCTCATGCCGACTACTATCTTTCGAAGTTTCAACCATTGGCACACCACCATGTCCGTGATGCTTAATCGTTCCTACTCGTAACCCTTCCTTTGTAGCTTGTTTAATCAATTGCTCCATCAGCGTCGTTTTTCCACTATCTTGATAACCAACTATCTGTAAGATTTTTCGATGTTGTCCCAAGGCCACTCACTTCCTTGCAAATCTTCTAACAATAAAACTGCTACTGACATGTCCTTTTCATAGCCTCGTGAACCACCAGGTAAGACGATGAATGCATTGGCTGACGCCAACGAAGAAACTGCGCTCGATTTGTCAAAGCCAGATGGTACTGCAACTAGCTTACCTTCTTCATAATAGGCTTGTGCGCGTACAAAACGTGTAAAAGGATTTGGCTTTGTAAAATCCGCCCCTAAAATCGCTTGCGCTCTACGTAAATGGGGTTGAGCATTACTATATGCAGTGCGAATAATCGGGCGTACAAAAAGTTCAAAGCCAACGTAGCAAGCTGAAGGATTACCAGAAAGCCCAAACAATAATTTGCCGTCGCGAGCAGCCACCGTTGTCACACTACCTGGACGCATCGCCACTTTATTAAACAGTACGTTTGCATGAATCGCTTCGTAAATGGCTGGTAAATAATCATAATCACCTACAGAAACGCCTCCTGTTGTAATTAGAATATCTACTTCCTGTAAGGCGTTTTCAACATTTTTAATACATAACTCAAGGTCATCGCTAAACTTGCCGTAATATTTTACTTGTGCTCCAGCCCGCTCAATTTGCGCCATCATCATATAGGCATTACTATTTCGAATTTTACCAGGTTGTAAAGATTCGCCTGGCTCTAGTAATTCGCTACCAGTTGCAATGACACCAATAACCGTTTTTCGATAAACAGGTACTTGCTCATAGCCAAAAGTAGCGAGTAATGCCATTACACCTGGGTTAATATATTGACCTTTTTCAATGAGAACAGTGCCTTGCTGTACATCTTCCCCTTTATAGGAAATGTTTGTCCCTGCTTCAAAAGATCGTTTAATTGACATATACTTTTGATGATTTTCTTCAAAAGTATGGGTTAATTCTAGCATGACCACTGCATCACAGCCTTGTGGTATAGGAGCCCCTGTCATAATGCGGACAGCTTGTCGTTCGCCTACTACTTCGTTATATATATAGCCTGCGCCAATTTCCCCAACAACCTGAAATGGGACTGGATGCTGCGAAGAAGCTTCTTTGCTATCGACGGAGCGAATAGCATAGCCATCATATGGTGAACGGTCAAAAGCTGGTACATCATGATCGGCCCTAATTGCTTCTGCAATAAAGCGACCATGGGCTTGCGTTAATGACACAAGCTCTTTTTTTGCTTGAAAAGCATGGTCCATAACACGATGAACAGCTTCTGCTACTGGAATTGGTTGTCTTTTTTCTAGCATTTTACACACTCCTTTAACCTAATAAACGATAGTAAATGGTTTTTGCTTTTTGTATATCTTGTACACCATGAATTACAACTCGCCCATCTTGGAAAATGACGATTCGATAATCGTCAACCTGGCAAGAAAGCAAATAAGGATTCATCTGAATTTCACCATAGGCGCGAAGTTGGTTTGCCAGCTGCTCTAATTGATAGTGAATCGGCTTTGGCGGTCGAATTTGGATTGCATCCCGTCCACAAAGTATCTGTAATTTAGTTTGATTTTCATAGGATAAATAAGGATATGTTGGGTGATTACCACAAGATGGACAATCAGACTGCCTTATTTTATCTACATTGATTTCATAGTGTTGATTTTGCCAAACATCAAACGTTAAGTAGCTTTTTCTTAATGCTTTCTCATCACCAACAAGCAATTTTAAAACTTCTGCCACTTGATAGGCAGCAACAATTTGGACCGTTGGGCTAATAATTCCTACCGTATCGCAAGTCATCCCTGTATGGGGCATTACTTTTAATAAGCAATGCAAACAAGGTGTTTTGCCAGGTACAATCGTATAAGTTGCACCATAACTTCCAACACAAGAGCCGTAAACCCAAGGAATACCATATTTTTGAGCAAGGTCATTCATAAAAAAACGAACATCAAAATTATCAGTCGCATCGACCAACACATCTACATCTTTTAACAATGGTAGCAGCGATTGTGTACAAGCATCCATAATGACCGCATTGATTTCTACTTCTGCATTAATTTGTTGGAGACGATTTTTAGCTGCAATGACTTTCGGCATTTTCTCTTGTGCATCTAGCTCTGTATACAATTGTTGTCGTTGTAAATTACTCCACTCTACATAATCACGATCAATGAGTGTCAGTTTGCCAATACCCGCACGCACAAGCGCTTCAGCACTAGCACTCCCTAATGCACCCGCACCTATTATTAAGACATGTTTTTGTTGGATGGAGGCTTGCCCTGTTTGTCCGATAGGATTAAATAATTGTTGTCTAGAATATCTATTTTGCATAAGTATATGGCCTTTCTTTCTATGAATTTTCGTTTGACCTTTTCATTTATAGCATTATAATAAAGGCAATGTTTTTAAGTAAAACATGTTCGAAGGAGGTCTTTACTGTGCATCCCACACATCATCAGCAACCAATACACGTTGCTATTTTAACGGTCAGTGACACACGCACAAAGGCAGATGATCATGCTGGACAGCGTATTCAATCATTACTTCAAGAAGCTACATTTGACGTTGTCGACTATCAACTAACAAAGGATGAGCCACTGGATATCGCTAGTCATGTAAAAAAATGGTGCAGTGATTCAACAATTAATACCATTATCGTTACGGGTGGAACAGGTTTTACACCAAGAGATCAAACTTACGACACCATTTTGCCTCTTTTTGAAAAAGAAATGATGGGGTTTGGTGAATTATTTCGAACACTCAGCTATGAAGAAATTGGCCCAAAAGCAATGTTTAGTCGTGCTACTGCTGGGAGTCTTCAACAAACAGCCATTTACGTTTTACCAGGCTCCACAAATGCGGTGACACTGGCTATGACGAAGCTCATATTACCTACTGTCAAACATTTTGTTGGTGAGTTGCATCGCTTATGAAAATGAAAATTGCTGGTATTGTATTAGCTGGCGGTCAATCCTCTCGGTATGGTAAACCTAAAATGTTCGAGATGTTTGCTGGGCAACCTTTATATAAGCATAGTCTCATAGCGTTGCAAAAAAATCAGCTATCCCCTCTCATCATTGCTACAAATGCGCACTTACACTATCAGTTTGAAGAGGAAAACGTCCACTGGGTCATCGAAAAGCAGCTACATCAAGGGCCCCTTTTTGCCTTGCATTATATTATGACAACCTATCCTGATGTGGAATGGTTTTTTGTCGTAGCAAGCGATATGCCTTATATGAATGCTGATTTTATCCAAAAAATGGTCACCTTCATTCATGACGATTATGATGCGATTGTTCCTTTACAAACGCTACGCGATCAACCATTAGCTGCATTATATCGCCGTACAGCTATATCCAAGGCACAACAATTAATGAAACAAAACAAACGAAGTATGAAAGTGCTGTTAGCGCAACTACGGGTTTGTTATGTCCCTTTTGATGATGATAACTCAACATTTATCAATATTAATGCACAGCAAGATTGGTCAAAAACAAATAAAAAGGAGTCTAACAATGAATAATTTTACACACTGGAACGACGAAGGTCGTCCTAAAATGGTTGATATTTCAGAAAAGGAAATTACGACACGTACTGCAATTGCTCGTAGTATCATAACTTTATCTGATGTTGTCTATGAAGCCATCCAACAAGGTGACATTAAAAAAGGTGATCCAACGCAAGTTGCTCAAATTGCAGGGATTATGGGTGCAAAAAAAACCGCAGATATCATTCCCATGTGCCATCCGATCATGCTACAAGGCACAGATTTTCAATTTAATTACGAAAAGGCAGAGAATGGCTATGAGCTCCATATCCAAGCTACGGTCAAATGTAGTGGGAAAACTGGTGTTGAAATGGAAGCCCTTACTGCTGTGTCTATTGCTGCATTAACTTTTTATGATATGTGTAAAGCAGTTGATAAAACAATGGTCATTAAAGAAACCTATCTTGTTGAAAAAACTGGTGGGAAAAGTGGCACTTTTGTGCATAAATAAACAGAAAAATTCGGCATTATCTTGCCGATTTTTTCTGTTTTTTTATACACTACCCTCCAATATGAGACATTTCAATTTTTGAATTTTTCCTTTTTGCCATTGTTTGCTCATTACGTTCATCTGAATAACGATCATCTCTTGTTTCCCATACCTTTGTAATACATTTGATGATGGTAGCATCATCTTGCCCTGACCGTAACAGCTCTCTTAAATCCGTTCCTTCTGTTGCAAATAAACAAGTGTATAATGTTCCTTCTGCCGAGAGACGAGCACGTGAGCAACTGGAACAGAAAGAATCCGTAACAGACGAAATTACTCCAATCTCACCTTGTGCGTCTTGATATTGATAACGTGTTGCCACTTCCCCTTTGTAATTTGGCGCTGCTGGCTGTAACGGTGAAAATTGATGAATTTGCTCAATAATGTCCTTTTTGGACACAACATCATCTAAGCGCCAACCATTTGAATTTCCTACATCCATATATTCAATAAAGCGTAAAATATGCTGTTTTTCTTTAAAAAATTGTGCCATTGTAACGATATCTTGATCATTCTTTCCTTTTTGCACAACCATATTAATTTTCACTTTTAAACCCGCTTCTGCAGCCTTTTCAATTCCTTCTAACACTGTTAAGACTTTGCCACGACGACCATTCATCTCAGAAAAACGCTCATCATCCAGTGAATCGAGACTAATGGAAACGCGAGATAAGCCAGCTTGTGCCAATGGTTGTGCAAATTTTTTTAATAAAGAACCATTTGTAGTTAATGCAATATCTTCTACACCTTCTATGCGGTGAATGCGCGCAATTAATTCAGGCAAATTCCGACGAAGTAAGGGCTCTCCGCCTGTAATCCGCACCTTTTTTACATTTAAAGAAACAAAGATTTTTACTAATCGTTCAATCTCATCAAAAGTTAATATTTTATTAGACGGTAAAAATGCGTAATCTGGACCAAATACTTCAGCTGGCATACAATAGCGGCAACGAAAATTACAACGATCTGTTACGGATATTCTTAAATCTCTTAAAGGTCTATTTAATTGGTCTTGTAGATCATGCATTTAATCTCCTTCTTTCAGTGAATTCTGAGCAGGTAATAGGATGCGTTTTGGATGTGTATAAATATTCAGTGTATGTTGTCGGATAAATCCTACCGTCGTAATGCCAAGTTGTTCTGCTAATTGCAATGCTAATTCAGTTGGTGCTGATTTAGATAGCACAATTTCACAGCCTATTTTGGAGACTTTTAGTAAAATTTCAGACGAGATCCGTCCGCTAAAGACGATGATTTTATCTTGCATACTAATATTGTTACGGAGGCAATAGCCGTAAATTTTATCTAACGCATTATGACGTCCTATATCCATGCGGCTTAAGACAATGCCATTGACATTACATAATGCGGCATTATGCACACCACCCGTTTTCTTAAAAATGTTTGCACCGTCCTGCATCTCATGCATTAAACGAAAACAATCCTCGGTCGTCATTTGCACATGAACATCTTCCATTTTTTTCGCTACTAATGCATCATTCGTAAAAACAAATCCTTGCCGACTCATGCCACAACAAGAGGTAATATAACGTTTATTTTGCGTCTGTTGGTAATAGGGATTGACATGTTTTGTTTTAATATGCACAAAGCCCTCTTTCTCTTGGTGCCAAATTTCCTCAATATCCTCAAAGCTACGTATCACTCGTTCAGAAGCTAAGTAGCCGATAACCATATCTTCCACATACTCTGGTGTACAAACCATCGTAACAAACTCTTGCTGATTAATTTTTACAGTCACAGCGTATTCTGAGACGATTAAATCATCTATTTCTTTTACTTGCTGGCCTTCTACACGCGTAATTTTCCTTGTTATTGCTCGATCCATAAGGCATCCCCTTTACACACTAATATTTTTTTCAAAAACAAAGACGGAAATCGCAAAATCCTCTTCAATTTTTATATCTGAAAATAAGTGCAGTAATTTGCTGCCTATCAATTCCTCCATCCCCTCGGGTGGTGATTGTGTATATAAATCCTGAATCATACTCGTCCTTGCAGCATGTACCATCTTTAGCCCTTCGGGTGTACTGGCAATAAATTTTTCCGTCGGTGTGATATTTCCGTATAAAGTTGATACAGCCATATTCTCGACAAAAACAGTATGAATACGCTCTGGCCCTTTTCCAAATACTTCTTTTCTTAACTTTCGAATCATATCATTAAATTCATGGATTTTTTTTGACATAGCAACGATTCTCCCATCGTAAATAAACTTTTTTAGGCAAATTGATATGAGGTCACCCTTACAGTTTGTTAATGATATAGCAACTTGAAAAAAATTAAAAGAGATAATATTTTTTGATAATCATTCTCATTTAATAAATTTTATGATTAATATTGTTCATTTTGAAGGATAAGTCTATAATAATACATATCACAAATGGAATTGATTTATTTTAATCCCTATCTCACGATGTTGCATAGTGTTTTTAATATTTGAATTCTATTGTTATTAAAAATAAAAGTAGATTGAGTTTTTAGCAAGACCTGCTAAGAATTTTATCCACCATGAATGATTAGCATGTTTTGGACATGTAATTTCATGGTGGATTTTTTTATTTTAAAAAAACGAGACATGGATAATTTGTTATAATCTAGAATTTACACCTATTTCGAGGTAGATTAAAGAACAAGAGGGAATTACAATAATAACAAGACAATCGCTTCAAAAATAACTAACTCGATTTGTTATTCCCTTTTGTCTTTAGCCGTAACAAGTTGTCCTATAAGTCTCAAAGTGAATAGGAGGAAGTTACCTTGACTCAAATTAAAATTAATGGCGCTCCATATAATGTAAAAGAAGGAGCAACAATCCTTGATACCATTAATCAACATGGCATTCCTCATCCTCAGATTTGTCATGTGCCAGCTGTAGACCCAATTGAAACATGTGATACTTGTATTGTGGAGGTGAATGGCCAATTAGTTCGTTCCTGCTCCACAAAGGCAGTAGACGGCATGAATATTTTATTAACTTCTGACAAAGCAAAAGCTGCACAAACAGAAGCAATGGACCGTCTACTCGAAAACCATTTATTGTACTGTACAGTATGTGATAATAACAATGGAAATTGTACATTACACAATACAGCCGAATTAATGGAAATCGAGCATCAAAAATATCCGTACACGCCCAAAGTTGAACCACATGAAGTGGACATGTCGCATCCATTTTACCGATATGATCCTAACCAATGCATTGCATGTGGGCAATGTGTAGAAGTTTGCCAAAATTTACAGGTTAACGAAACATTATCACTCGATTGGGAAGCAGAACGACCACGTGTAATTTGGGATAAAGGTGCTGCCATTAACGATTCTTCCTGTGTAAGTTGTGGTCAATGTGTAACCGTTTGCCCATGTAACGCCTTAATGGAAAAATCCATGCTTGGGGAGGCTGGATTTATGACTGGTTTAAAACAGGATATGTTAGATCCAATGATCAGTTTGATTAAGGAAGTGGAACCAGGATATAGCGGTATTTTTGCCGTTTCTGAAGTGGAAGCAGCCATGCGTAGTAAACGCACTAAAAAAACGAAAACAGTTTGTACTTTCTGTGGTGTAGGCTGTTCATTCGAAGTATGGACAAAAGACCGAAAAATTTTAAAAGTACAGCCTTCCGATGGTCCAGTAAATGCGATTTCGACTTGTGTCAAAGGGAAATTCGGCTGGGATTTCGTCAATTCAGAAGAACGAATTACAAAACCACTTATACGTAAAAATGATGAGTTTGTTGAATCATCATGGGATGAAGCACTGGATCTAATTGCAACAAAACTTGGTGGTATTCAACAACAATATGGTCCTGGTTCTGTCGGCTTTATTTCTTCTTCTAAAATTACAAATGAAGAAAATTACTTAATTCAAAAAATGGCTCGTCAGTTATTTGAAACAAATGACGTCGATAATTGTTCTCGTTATTGTCAATCTCCTGCTACTGATGGTTTATTACGAACAGTAGGTTTAGGCGGTGACGCTGGGACAATAAAAGATATTGCCAAAGCTGGTCTTGTCATTATTGTTGGTGCTAACCCAGCTGAAGGTCATCCCGTTTTAGCAACACGTGTGAAACGTGCTCATAAATTACATGGTCAGAAATTAATCGTTGCCGATATACGTAAACATGAAATGGCTGAGCGTTCCGATATCTTTATGCGTCCGAAACAAGGTACTGACCAAGTTTGGTTAATGGCAGTTACTAAATATATCATTGATCAAGGATGGCATGATGAAGCCTTTATTCAAGAAAATGTCCTTCATTTTGATGATTTCAAACAAGTGCTTGAAACATATACACTTGATTATGCACAAAAAATGACTGGTATTGCGAAAGAAACATTGATTGAAGTTGCTGAGATGATTCGTGATGCAGACGGTACATGCGTTCTTTGGGGCATGGGTGTAACACAAAATACTGGCGGTTCATACACATCAGCAGCTATTTCAAATTTACTATTATCAACTGGTAACTATCGCCGTCCTGGTGCTGGGGCCTACCCTCTCCGCGGTCATAACAATGTTCAAGGTGCTTGTGATATGGGAACATTACCAAATCTATTACCAGGCTATCAAAAAGTAACTGATGATGCGGCACGTGCAAAATTCGAAAAAGCTTATGGTGTTCCTATTCAGTCCCAACCAGGTCGTACTAATATGCAGATGTTAGATGCCATTATGGAAGGTAAAATGAAAGCGATGTATTTAGTGGGCGAAGATATGGCACTTGTTGACTGTAATGCCAACCATGTAGATGAGGTCCTTTCACAAATAGAATTTTTTGTAGTACAGGATTGTTTCCTATCACGTACTGCACAATATGCAGATGTTATTTTACCAGCTGCCCCTTCCCTTGAAAAAGAAGGTACATTTACAAATACTGAACGTCGCGTTCAGCGCCTGTATCAAGTTTTACCAACACTTGGTGAATCAAAAGCAGATTGGGAAATCCTTCAAGCTGTAGCACGTCGATTAGGAGCAGATTGGCATTATGAACATCCAAGTGATATTTTTGATGAAATGGCGAGCCTGTCTCCTCTATTTTCACAAGCCAACTATGATGTCTTAGAAGGCTGGGGTAGTTTCTGTTGGGGTAGCCACGATGGTAAAGATACACCGTTATTGTATGAAGACGGCTTTAACTTCCCTGACAAAAAAGCCCGTTTTGCTTTAAATGATTGGGTACAACCAGTTGAATTTGAGGCACAATACGATTGTCATATTAACAATGGTCGTATGCTTGAACACTTCCACGAAGGAAATTTAACAAATAAATCGAAAGGTATTCAATCAAAGGTACCTGAGATTTTCGTTGAAGTCTCACCAGAATTGGCAAAAGAACGAGGCATTGAAGATGGGGCCCTACTCCGTTTAGTATCTCCATATGGCGCATTAAAGCTAAATGCCCTTGTTACAGATCGTGTACAAGGAAATGAATTATTTTTACCAATGAACTCTGTTAGCAAAGATTCAGCTATCAACTTCTTAACTGGTCCTGCAGCAGATGTTAATACATCAACACCAGCTTATAAACAAACAAAAGTACGAGTAGAAGTGCTAAAAGCTAAAGGCAAAACACCACTTCCTCGCACTAACCCTCGCTATAAAAAGCGTCATCCTCAAAATGGTGTTGAGGTACAACGAAAATGGAATCGTCCTGGCTACGTTCACTTAACAACCATAAACGAAAGAGAGTGAGAGCATGGCTGCACCCATTACAAATATAAAAAAACAACAAGTAACAGAAGAACAGCTAAAGGAACAAAAATTAGATAATCTCAAACAACTGCTTTCTGATCAAGAAGATGCAGTCAATCAAGTGTTGCTTATTATGGCTGAATTAAATGATATCGGTGCATTAGAAGCAGCAATGAAGCTACTAGAAGCTAAAGAAGAAGTCGCCCATGTTGCACTTGGACAATTAACACGTAAACCTGTAACTAATATCATTAATAATTTAATGGGTGTTGCGGGAGCATTGACGGAGCTAAGTCCTGAAACAACGACTAAGCTGATTGATGGCTTAAATTCAGGTGTAGAGGAAGCCAACAAAGCACTTGAATCCGATGAAAAAGTAAGTGCCTTTAAGCTTGTAAAAATGTTAAATGATCCAGATGTCAATCGTGCGCTCAATTTTGGGGTCCATTTCTTAAAGGGACTTGGCAAAGGTTTAAAAGAATAAGGTGGTTCTGTTATGTTAGTACAAGAAGATGTAATCAACGCATTACAACAAGTTCAAGATCCTGAGCTTCATCAGAGTATCGTCACATTGAATATGGTCCGCAATATTCATATTAATGACACCCATCTATCACTGGATATTATTTTAACGATTCCAGGATGTCCGTTAAAAGCGAAAATCAAGCAAGATGTGGAGGAAGCATTACAAGCGATTGGTGCCTCAAGTGTTGCCATTACCTTTGGCGCTATGACAGATCAGGAACGTCGTGCATTAACGACCTCTTTACAAGAGAAAAATGTTGATGCACAAGGCATGCCTCACATGTTGCAGCTTAATTCTGGCGTACAATTCATTGCTATCACAAGTGGCAAAGGCGGTGTTGGGAAATCGACTGTTACGATTAATTTGGCGGTCGCTCTTGCCCGTCTTGGTAAACGTGTAGGCATACTTGATGCTGATATTTATGGTTTTAGTATTCCTGCCATGATGAACATTGAGCAAAAACCTACCATGATTGACCAAACAGCGATTCCAGTTGAAAGTCATGGGGTTAAATTGATGTCGATGGGCTTTTTCACAAATGGAAACCAGCCTGTTATGTGGCGTGGGCCTATGCTTAACAAATGGATTCGCAATTTCCTTGTCAATACGTTATGGGGCGATTTGGACTATCTCCTGATTGATTTACCTCCAGGTACTGGGGATGTAGCCATTGATATGGCAGCGATGATTCCACAAGCACAAGAAATCATCGTGACAACACCGCATCTTGCCGCGTCTCATGTCGCATCCCGTGCAGGCTTGATGGCACAACATACGAAGCATACTATACTTGGTGTAGTAGAAAACATGGCTTATTTTGCTGGGGCAGATGGTCAAAAAAACTATCTGTTTGGACAAGGTGGAGCCGAACATTTGGCAGATTTACTGCAAACGCAAGTAATAGCTCATATTCCTTTCGCCCAGCCTGAAGAAAATACAGGCTCCTCGGTATATGATGAAGAAACAATTATCGGCGAAATATTTACTCAGCTAGCAGAAGATTTACTACATCAATAAAACAGAAATCCCTTGATTTGCTTTTACACAAATCAAGGGATTTTTTCTGTTACAAATAACCCGCCTTTTTTAGTACTTGCATGAAATAAAAACGATACGTATTTTGGACGAATGAATCTAAAGGTAGCCCTACATTCACCTGATATTTTGTAAAAATAAAATAAAACCGTTTATCCCATTTTAAACGTAATAACTCTCCTGCATCTTCACCATACTTCGCTGTAAATTCCACAATTAAAGGCTCAATCATCTCATAACAATAGTCTTTTAAATTCGCTAGTGCTTCAATATCTTTATCCCTTTGAAAGCGAATAATCCAATCCACTAATTGCTCATTCATGTCCGAACGTCATCCTTTTATATAGAGTTTCTTCCTATTTAATAATACTCTTTTTTTATGGAGCCGAAAAGTGAACAAAACATGCCTATTGAATTATCAGAATTGTTTCGGTGCCTGTCACTCTATTGGAGTGGCGAAAATTTGTTTTTCTGCTGGGTCCCATAAAATAATTCCAACATCTTGTTTTTGATCGATAATACGAATTGTTACAGGAACATAGTCAAATAAAATGGCATTTAATTTTGTACTAATAAACTGCAAAAGAGCAATCAATTCCGTATCATTTATTAGAGGTGCATGTACTTCTATCTTAATATCTGCTAATTTTCCATCTTCATATCGTAGCTTTCCAAATGCTTTTGGATTTAAATGTTTGAAATTCTTTTGTATTTCTTCCTTAAAACTTAATAATTTATTATATGTATCTTGATCTAAACTATATAATGCATCAGAAGGAAATGTATAATCTTTTTTATCAATCTCCGTCCATTTATCTATTCTATCCTTACTCTCCCCAATAAAGGTTTCAGCTAAAAAAATACCTGGAAGTATATCATTTTTATTGGATTCCTGATACAACGTTAAATAGATTGGAACATTCGGCATTGCTTCATGATTTCTTATATTTTTTACTATTGTTTCTGCTATTTTTTTACCGTAATTCTTTACATCATTGACATCATCATCGGTATTATCAACTTTCACTTGGTCTGTATAAATTAATCCTTTATCATCAGATACTCGTATGTCATAATATTCATTCAACGATATAGCTAATGACATCCCTTCTATTTTTCCACTTTTTTTGTTAATGTAATTTTGTTCTAATATATGAGATAAAAAAAGTGGATTCTGTTTTTCATCCTCTAACACATTTCCAGTACTATTTTTTATCGGTGGATTTAAACCTAACCCTTCTTCCGTTTTTCTTGCCAACCATTGATTAATCATATTTTTATCTAAATATTGGCCTTCTTGCATATAAAAACTATTAGGTGAAAAATAATTAACTGATAAATTCATTAACCCTTTTTCTATTTCATTGATATTTATCGTATTATTCATATTACTAACAATTAATCCTCTTGCTACATTCATTTTAGCGGGTTGTTGAATTTCGAAAGTTTCCTTTTTTTGAATTGAAGATATATACATTTTCTCATTATTATTTTTACTTTCTTCCTCATCACTACAAGCTGCTAAAAAGAATAAAGGTGATATTAATAAAAGCGCACTTTTTCTTATAACCATGACTATAATGCTCCTTTCTTATTGTGATATTATGAAAATCTTACCCTACTATCGTCATACCTTATATTACCATAAGTTCTATTAATATTTATATTAAAGACTTTATATATTACAACCGCTATTTGTTATTTAAGAAGGTGCAAAACGTCTAGTTGCTAGCAAATAAAACAATCGTTTTACTGTTATTTAAAGTGCAATTTTCATCCAAAATGGAGTTTAATCTACATACAAAAAACCCTATAAAAATACAGGGTCTTTGTAAATGATTTATATCAATAATTAACTCTCACTCATAAATGCTTTTGAATAATTTACTGTTCCTTGAACATTAGTCAAAGAATCTTTCGTCAATTCAATTGCCATAAATACTTCATCCGGCACATCAAAAGGAGCTTTTATATTCCATAAACTTGCCTTTTTAAATCCGAATTTCGGGTAATAATCTTTGTGTCCTAAAACGATTACTGACTGAAAACCAAGCTCTTTTGCACGTTTTAAAGCTGCATTAATGAGTTGACTACCTACACCTTTCTTGTGGTGTTCAGGTGCGACTGCAACAGGAGCAAGTGCTAAAGAATCTACAGTTAAATTAGAAGCGACAATTGTTATTTTAGATAAAAGAATATGACCAACAATTTCATTCGTTTCCTGATCTATCGCTACTAGTGACAAGTCAGAAATAAAAGCATCTGATTGTCTAATTTTATTCACAAGAAAATGCTCTTGTTTGTCACTTTGTTCTACATTTAAAAATGCCATTTTGATAACATCTTCAATTTTTTTGCAATCTGAAGGGTGCTCTTGCCTAATTTTAATATTCATATACTCTCCTATTTTAAAAAAATTTCGAAATTACCCAACATACCTTCTTAATAATAATTATTAAGAAAGTTTCCATCCCAGTAAGAAACATAAGTTAATCAAACAAAAACCTCCAATTTAATATGAGCCTATTTTATTTCAAATTTATATGGCAAGTCAAACATGTTATTTTTTCGAACTAAATAAATAATCGTGAAATTGTGTGTAAATTGTATGGGTGACTGGCACTCCTACAAAAAAATTAAGTTCGGTACAGTACCGAACTTAATTCTTACGAACTTATTTTGTGCCGCTTGCTCCAAATCCAGAAGCTCCACGAACCGTTTCTGATAATTCATTTACTTCTTGCAATTGAATAGAAGGAACCATCTGGATTACCATTTGGGCGATGCGCATTGATTTCTCCACGATAAATGTTTCTTTACCATGATTAATTAAAATAACACCAATTTCCCCTCTGTAGCCTTCATCAATTGTTCCAGGACTATTGAGAACAGTTACACTATGTTTTAATGCTAGTCCACTTCTTGGACGAACTTGCGCTTCTGTCCCTTTTGGTAATTCAATTTGTAAGCCTGTTTTTATTAATTTTGCTTCTCCCGAAGGAATTTCTACTGCTTCAATTGAATAAAGATCCATTCCCGCATCACCTGGATTTGCTTGCAAAGGTAGCAATGCATCAGCATGAATTCTTTTGATTTTTACGTCTAAGTTCATTTTTTTCATCCTTAACGATTAAATTTAAATGTGTCATCTGTAATTGGCGCTACTTTTGCTTTTGCGTAAGTAGAACCCTTTTGTGAAAAGAAGTCATATGTTGAACCTTCATTGCGAATACCATTCATTACGATTGGATTCACTTCTTCTTCAGGGAACATTGGATCAAAACCAACATTCATTAACGCTTTATTGGCATTATAGCGAACATATGCTTTTACTTCAGGTGATAACCCTGTTTCTGCATAAATATCTTCTGTATAATTCATTTCATTTTGATATAAATCCAGCAATAATTCATATCCCCATAAAGTCAACTCTTCTTGCTTTTCCTTCGAAAATTGCTTATATAAATTTTGTGCGAAAAAGCCTACAGCCACACCGTGGATGGATTCGTCACGTAAAATAAGGGAAATAATTTCTGCACTATTGCGAAGAAAGCCCTGTCCGCCTAAGTACAATGGATAGAAGAAACCAGAGTAGAATAGGAACGATTCTAGCATTACGGACGAGAACATCGCTTTCCATAAACTTTCTGAATCCCCTTCTTCAATGCCATTATAAATATCCGCAATTTTATTTGCCTTATATTGTAGGTATTCGTTTTTCTTAACCCATTCAAATAGCGCGTCAATTTCTTCATTTGTACAAAGCGTTGTGAAAATATAAGAATAAGATTTTGCATGAATTGCTTCAAAAGCATCAAATACAGTAAGAACAGCCTTTTCTTGAAGGTCCGATGTATATGCAGCAACACGGTTCATCCCAATATTCGTTTGAACTGTATCAAGTAATGTTAAGCCTGCAAATACTTTCTTATACGTATCTTGGTGTTCGAAGTTTTTCCACTGCTGAATATCCTTACTTACCGCAATTTCCTCTGGAAACCAAATTTGTTTCCATTGTTGGTCCCAAAATACTTGTGCGAGTTCACTCGTTGACTTATTCCAATTGACCGCTTCGTAAATTATATTTGACATGCGACACACTCCTCTAAGCTTTGCAAACGTTGACGGACATAATAAACTGATTTAATTCCCTTTACCCAAGCGTAAATGTAAATTTTTGCTAACTGTTCCGTTGTCCAGTTATCCGTGACATACAGCGTCATCGAAATCCCTTGGTCTACGTGTTTTTGAGATGCTGCGTATAAATCGATTAAATCATATGGATTCACATCATATGCTTCCACATATAAATGACTGTTGTCATTTGTTAAATGTGGCATTGGATAAATTGTTCGACTATCCGCATAATCACGCACCTCTACACGCTCCGTACTTGGTGCAATTGAAGCTGTACAGCTACGAATATATGAAATACTACCAGTTGGTGCAATAGCTAGACGATAAGAATGGAATAAACCATATTCCATAACATCCTGCTTTAATGTTTCCCACATTTTCGATGTCACGATTGGAATATTTCCTAATGCTTTTAATACAACTGGTGAAAGCTCTTCTTCAATTTTATTAACATATTGATCAAAATAAACGCCTGACGCATAATCACTATCCTCAAAACGGTAGAACGTTTCGCCTCGTTCCTTAGCAATCTCCATCGATGATTTAAGTGAATAATAGTTCATCGCTTCCATAAAGCTATCCATAAAAGCAATTGAATCTTTAGAGCCATACATAATCCCTTCTGTAACAAGATGACCATGCAGATTCATGCATCCAAGCCCTACAGAATGCATTAACTTATTGGCTTTAGCTACAGGCGGTACATTCGTGATGTTCGTCATTTGCGACACATTCGTTAAAAGATGCATTGCTGTATCTACTAATGTACCAAAATCACTTACTTTACTTGCGGCATGTATATCAATTGAGCCTAAGTTACACGATACATCTAGTCCGTATTCATTTGATTCATTTTGGTCAGTAATGATACTTGTTTCTTGTACTTGTAAAATTTCTGTACATAGGTTCGACATTTTTACACGACCTATATTTTTGAGTGGATGTACATCGTTGACATTATCATCAAAGATTTCGAAAGGATAGCCTGATTCAAATTGCGCTTTTTTCACTTCTGTATATAATCTGCGCGCATTCAAGCGTTTAATCTTACGGATATTAGGATTATCTAGTAGCTCATAATACATCTCTGTAATGGAAATTTCAGACATTCGTTTCCCATATTCTTTATAAATATCATATGGACTGAACAACACAATATCTTTATCACGTTTCATCAGTTCAAAGAAAATACTTGGAATAATAATACCTGTTGATAGCGTTGCAAGTCGGATTTTATCATCAGCATTTGGCTTTTTCGATGAAATAAAATTCTCAATATCAGCATGGAAAATATTTAGGTAGACAACGCCAGAGCCGTTACGTTGTCCAAGCTGATTGGAATAGCTGAAGGAATTTTCTAAAAGTTTAGCAACTGGAATCACACCACTTGCACGATTTAAAATTTCTTTAATTGGATCTCCTAATGGACGTAAATCTGTTAAGTTTACCCCTACTCCACCGCCAAGGCGTGATAGCTCTAAACAATAACCAATATTTTCAGCAATACTATTCATAGAATCATCCATTGAAAGTTTAAAGCAGCTTACTAATTCGCCACGCGCTTTTTTTCCACTATTTAATGCGGTTGGAGTTGCTGGTTGATACGCCTCCATCATTGCTTCAACGGAACGTTCTGCTAAAACCGTGTTCCCTTGTGCTAAATATAAAGCGATGATAACAATACGATCCTCATATTTTTCTAAAATTTCTTCCCCGTCACGACTTTTCATTGCGTAACTATCGTAAAATTTACTTGCACTCATAAAAGATGGGAAGCGGAAATTGTAATCGTATGCTTTTTTGTATAAGTGTTTAATAAAATCTATCTCATACATGTCGATAAACTCTTTCTCGTAATAACCTTCATCGACTAAATAGCGTATTTTCTCCTCAATATCAATAAAATAACGTAGACGCACATTTACATATTCTAAAAAATAACGGCGTGTTGCTTCACGGTCCTTTTCAAGCTCTAATTGACCCGTCGTGCTATAGCGATTAAGCACCTCATTATTAAGCTTTAAGTATGTTTTCATCCCTTCACCCTCGTTTCATAAAACGTTTGTATTACTTCATAATCAGCCTGATATCCACGTAAATCTAATTTACGCACTAGCGGGACCTGGTAGGTTTCTGCAATTTTTTCGCCAGCTCCACCAAACACATGGTGCCCAAAATTACTATTACCACTTACAGCTACTCCCTTGCAATATTCCTTGTTTTGCTCTAAAAAGCGAGCTACTTTTGCAGGAATATCACCTAAGCCGTCCGTGTATGTAATTAATAGAAAGGGCTCAGTCAGCAACAATCCATCATAAATTTCAATAGATTCCCCATCTAATTTCGTCACAATACTTCGCACATTACCTGTACGACTAGCATAAACGATCATATTGCAATCATCTCAATTTGAGAAACAATTTCTTTAACATCTCCTATAAATGTGTCATTTACTTCAAGAACAGGCACACTTAAAAAACCTGCGTCCATAATTTTTTGTTTTGCTTGCTCATCGTGATCAATATTCACAATTTCTGCTTCAAGTCCTGCACGTTGTAATTCCGATTTGACCCAAAGACATTTTGGGCATATAGTTTTCGTATAAAGTTTCATTTTAAATTCCCTCTTTTCATAATATAAAAAGGCTATCTCTTGGGAGAGACAGCCTAAGTTAGAAACGTAAAAAAACAAAAAAATCGTCACGTCCCCATTTCTTATTCCCCGAAGAAAGGTTGAATTGTTTTATTATAGGCAGGTCTCCTGGCTTTGCTTCATTCTCTGATATCCTTCCCATACGAATGCACAGTGGATTAAATCATCGTCAGCTTAACAGTTGCGGGGACAGCGTCGGATATACCGAACTTCCCTATTAAACTACATATAGTAGTACCTATATAAAACTAACACAATATATTGTTGTTGAACACAATTAAGTGTACCATCCTTCAAGTAAAAAGTAAATCAAGAAAAGCGAATTCTTTATAGTGTAACTTTTCACTATTTTCTTTAGGAACAACAAACGGTTAATAAATGAAAAATGACTAGCTAGGTTAGTATAATTAATAATATCGTCAATAGTTCTAAAGAATGATAGACGGTTTTCCATGAAAAGCTTTATCAAATGTTAAGCAATTATTATTCTACCTACTGAAGCCTAAATTAAACTGCGTATTATATTTAATATGTACTTATATAATTTTATAGCTGTTATCATATTTTAGCCACTATCGTAAGCCCTATAACTTCTATTCAATTTTTCATTATACACACAAAAAAATATTAAAATAGATTTGCCGTTTGTTAGATATCATTTATGCTAGTTCAGATTAGAATGAAGTGTTTTTATTCGTGGCTATTCTGTTCGCTATATTGATATAAAACAAATAACCATCTGACATCAATGGAATATCGACATCAGATGGCAATATAGACTTTACAATAGTTAATCGTAATTTATTAACCTGTTCAGTTATTGTGCGGGAATAAATGATTCGACAATGGCAGCTAAAGCTTGAATGGTATCATAGCTATCACCTGGAAACTCCGATTGTGCAAATTCAACTTGCAGTTCCTCACACAATCGATGACATTCATTTCCAACTTCAAAATACGACTCAATATCCGCTGAAAGTGAAAGAAGCTCACATGTGACGATACCTTGAGCACCCTCGCCTTGCAATGAATTAATTTTATCTTTTACATTTGGACCTAGCCAGTCACCTTTCCCATGACCACTTCGATATGTAACATGCCAGTTCGCAATTTGTGCTTCTTTAGAAATGGCTTCGGCTAATTCGGAAAACTGGCGCACATAGTGCTCGTTTTTTTCAGGGTCAATAGGCTGACTATGGACTGTATATAAAACATGCGTCTGTGCTCGTTTTTCAGCAGGAATCCATTCAAATGCACGTTGAACACGGTCTTTATAAACAGCAAGTAAATCATGATTTAAATGCCAATTTTTCGCATGGATAACTTTAACGTCATGAGAAGCTAATAACGTACTAACTTCATCATGAAACGCTGCTGCCCCTGTAGACATAATCGGATTTACAGGTAGTGTTATAAAAGTTGTAATACCATCTCTAAGCATTGTGTTAACAACATCTGGAATATAAGGTTCTGTATGTTTGTATGCGTTATATACTTTTACAGGTTCTGTTACACGTTGCTGTAAAGCATGTTCCAGCCCTTTAGCAATACGCCCCGTATTTGCTGCTAGTGGATCAACACCACCTAATTTTTTAAATTGTGCCATCACATTTTCAATTACATGAGGTGGTGGTGTTTTACCTTTCATTATATGTGTAAAATAAGGTGTTACATCGTCTAAAGATTTCGGTGCGCCATATGCGTAATAAATTATACCAATCATTTTTTAGTCTCCTTTTCTTCAATAGATTAATGTATATAGTGTTGTAGTTTTAGTTCTAATTTCTTTTTAAAAATAGCCTACGATTTTTCACAAGAACTTGAGCACAATTTTATCGGCGTAAAGATTGGATTTCCGTCTTGCATATAAATTTCCGCATCTATTTCAAAAATTGATTGAAACATTTCTTTACATAATACACAATGTGGTGAATCATCGTAATAGATTTTGCCTTTCTTTAATACAATCAGACGTTCGCTATTTTGTGCGGCTTGGTTAATATCATGTAACACCATTATAACGGTCATATTGTATTTTTGATTTAACTCTTTTACAAGCTCCATCACTTCTAATTGGTGTGCAATATCTAGATATGTTGTTGGTTCATCTAGAAGCAACACTTTGGGATGCTGTGCTACAGTCATTGCGATCCAAGCACGTTGACGCTCACCCCCAGACATCGAAGGTAGTACCCGATTTTGTAAGTCTTTCAGTCTAGTTACGTCAATCGCCCAATCAACAATTTCTTTATCCTCTTTTGACAGGACCGTCTTTCCTCCGCTATGTGGATGACGCCCAAACTCTACTAACTCACGCACAGTTAAATCTAATTGATGATTATTCATTTGCGGAAGCATTGTTAGTGTTTTAGCTACCTCTTTAGACTTCATTTCATGAATATTACGCTCATTTAAAAAAACTGTCCCACTATTCGGTTTTAAAAGACGTGATATTACTCGTAATAATGTTGATTTCCCCGAGCCATTCGGACCTATTAAACTTACAACTTCCCCTTCATTAATTTTCAGGTTAATATCATTTAATCGAAATTGAGTGAACTCATGTTGATACTGTATGTGCTCAGTTCGTAGCAATGGAATTCCCCTTTCTATGAATTAAATAAAGGAAATACGGTCCACCAACGAATGCTAGCAAAATGCCTACAGGAAACTCAATAGGATCAAATACGGTTCTCGCTATTGTATCAGCAAACACAACAAGTAAGCCACCAGCCAACGCGGAAGTAGGTAGTAAATATTTATGATCTCCACCAATAATTAGTCGCAAAATATGTGGTACAACTAAACCTACAAACCCAATTAAACCAGCAACACTTACTGCAATTCCCGCCAATAACGTACTTAAGGCAATTAAAAAGAATCGACTGCGTTCTACATTGTGCCCTAAAAGGCTTGCCATTTCATCTCCTAAACGCATGATACGAATATGTTTAATTGCATAAATTGAAAATATAAGTGCTACAAGAACATAGTAAATAATCATTTTAAATTGCACCCAACCAACACCTGTCAAGCCACCCGACAACCATGGTAGGACAGATTGTACACGATCGCTATACAAAATCATAAGTGCATTTGTTCCTGCACCACAAAGTGCATTAATGGCTACACCCACTAAAATTATTCGCATTGGGGATGTACCACCCTTTTTCACCGATAAAGAATACACAATCATTGCGGCGACAAAAGCGCCTAAAAAGGCTGCAATAGGTAAATATATGATATAGCCAGGAAAAACAACCATTACAGCCACCGCCATAATGCCCGCGCCGGATGTAATTCCTATAACCCCGGGATCAGCTAATGGATTTTGCATAACACCTTGTAAAATCGAACCTGCAATAGCCAAACAAACGCCTACTATCATACCTGTTAGTATACGGGGCATACGGATTTCCCACACAATTCGCCGTGCCATTGTATCTTCTGAGCTAATAATTCCATTAAACACTTCACTTACTGAAAACGAAACTTGGCCAATCATAAGGCTACCGACACTCACTATGACCAAAAGTATTGGTAACAAAATTAACGCCATTCTTCGTTTTTTAGCAAGCGGGTGTGCATATTTTTCCTCTTCTATTATCATCGTTATACCCCGCTATAAAAGAATTATTTCACAGCTTCTTCAGCTGTCTTTAAAACTTCTCGCATATAATCAATGGCTTCAACAACCTGTGTACCAGGATTGTCAAACAGCTCTGCTGGTAAAATGATAATCTGATTATTTTTTACTGCATCTAAATTTTTCCACGCTGCATTTTCTTTCAATTGTTTTTCAAACCCTTCTTTTACTGTCGCTGGATTTGAATGCGTAATCAGCATAATTACTTTTGGGTTACGTTCCACAATTTTTTCAACACTTAAAGTCGCGTAGCTGGGAAACTTTTCTGTAGCTGGTAAATCGGCTGCGATATTTTTACCTCCAGCTTTCTTTAAGATATCCCCGTATAACGAATTATCTAGTGCTGCTAAATATGTACCTGGTGCTCCATAAACAATGAGGGCATCTAACGTTGATTCTGTAGCGCCTTGTGCAATTTTCTCATCAATTTGTGCAACTAACTCATTGGCTTTTGCCGTGTTATTAAATAATTCACCATACTGAGTAATTGTTTTTTTAATATCATCTACTGAATTCATGTTCAAGTAGACAATTTTCGTACCAGTAGCCTCTACCGTTGTAGCGAACTGCTGGAAGCTTGGTGGGACAATAAGTATTTCCGCATTTAATGCAGCAATCTGCTCAAATGACGGTTCATGTGGGTTACCTATTTCTTGAATAGCTTTTACGTCCTCCTTCATTTCTGTTGTAATCGTAGGTCGTCCAGTAACATTTGCTCCTAGCGCAAGCAAAATGTCCATCATTCCTGGATTTAACGTTGCGACTGATCTCGGTGTTGCTTCAAACTCAAGCTTATTTCCAAGGTCATCTATGAATGTTACTGCCTCTCCTGATTCAACTTGTTGTTCCATTTCTACTTTATCTTTGGAAGAATCCGTCTCCGCTTGTTTACTTTCTTCTCCACATGCAGCTAATGATAATGCCAACGCACCTACTAATAGAAATTTAAACTTCTTCATGTTAACTACCAACCTTTTCTTTTTATTTAAAAATTGAAATGAAATTGATAATCATTCTCATACCATTGTTTATGATTCTATTTTAAATAAAAAAAATTGTCAACAAACGTTTTTAATGTTGTTTTTTTAAATTTTTTATTGCATAGCCAATTAATGTATGTTTTAATTGATAATGAAAATCAATATCAATTAAAACTGTTATAAAGGGGTCATGAATATGATTACAGTTACTAACCGCTTTTTAGTAAAAAAAGGCTTTGCAAATAAAATGGCACCATTGTTTATATCTGATAAAAACTTATTGAACTGGGAAGGCTTTAATAAAGTTGAAGTGAACATTTGCTCAGAACCAGAAGATCATGATGAAATGAACGTTATGATGTTCTGGGATACGGTTGAGCAATTCAAGGCTTGGCGTGATTCTGATGACTTTAAAAATTTACACCGACGTGAAGCTATCGGGAACAAAGAAAACAGTGAGGCATCCCCAATAATAGGTAATCGGGTTGTGATTTCTGAAATTGCTGCTACATTAATAAAGTAATTTCATATAGGAATCTTAAAAGGCTCTACTAATCTTAGTAATTAACAGTACGCTATTCGTAAAAATACAAGAATATAAACTTTACGTTCTCAGACGCTTTTTCATTGAGTTACAGGTTAAACTTCTAACTCAATCCGTTTAAGAACGCTTTTAAATTTCTCTTTTCTAACGACCCACAATAAACTATTGTGGGTTCTTCTTCAAAGTCATTAGTTTTAAAAGCCATGTAAAGTAGGCATTTTTTACTTTTGATAGCATCCTTTTGGCCAAATTTTATATTTAGAACGCTGCCCCTTCTCAGTTAAACATATACAATTAATAACTCATAAATTACTAAAAAACGACGAGCTTGCATTAATAATAGTTGGCTGTTTAATAGTTTAAAAAATGCAATTCAAGTTAAATTTGAATTGCATTTTTTTATTAGAGAAGGATTCTATAGCGATAGCGGAACTACTTAACTGCTAAGAAGCGTAGTCACCACATCCAACTTTAGAAAAAGCTTAAGGGATAGTAATAGTACCTTACTTACTTAAATTATTAATCAATTAAATTGACGTATTCTAATGAGCGTTTTAAAATTTTTGCCATTTGAGCACGTGTTAAATTACTTTGTGGGTTTAAATAACCATTAGATCCCGTCATAATATCTAGTGCTTGCAGTTCTGAAACTGCTTGTTTAGCGTAGTCAAATACTTTATTAGCATCTTTATACGTTAAAGCACTTTCATCAACTGTTACTTTATATCCTTTATATTCCAGCATACGTAATATCATTGCAGCTGCTTGCTGACGTGTAATATTTGCTGTTGGGTTAAATGTCGTTGCATTGACACCTGTTACAATACCGACCTCTGCCAGTGCTTGTACCTCATGTTCATACCACTGACCTTTAACGTCCTTAAAAGCAGTAGCTTTAGCTGATTGAATATTTAAAGCTCTAGCAATCATCACTGCAAATTGTGCACGCGAGATATTTTTATTTGGGCTAAATGTTGTGGCTGTTGTACCTGTTGTAATGCCAGCTGCATATAAAGCTAAAATTTCATCCTTACTGAATACATTATCGATATCTACAAAAGGATTTTTGATAGTAGTATTAGGGTTATTAGGGTTATTTGTTTCTTCATCTAAAGCTGGCACATCAAAAGTAAAGAATAATGTGTACGCCCCATAACCTAAACTGCCTGAATCAATAAATATTTTCGTAATTCCATTGCTATCTTGAACTAATGGTAAACGAACAACTCGTACTTGATCCATTTTCTCACCAGTAGAACTAACCACTTCGATATTTTGTTGTTTACCATTTTCATCAATATATGCAAGTGTTTCAAAACCATACGCTTTACCAACTAGCGTCATTTCAATATAACGTTTACCGTCTATCGTCACTAGTTCAGCTTTCGTAAAGTATGGTGCTAAATAGTTTGTAATAAAATCAGCCATATTTCCGTTTGGATCAGCCACCATTTTATACGTAATTGACTGTCGATTATTCTTTTCAATTGTATTTGTATTTGTCGTCGTTGCTGTGATATTTGAAGAAATTGTCTTATCCTTCGTTACGGCCTCAAAAACAAGATTATCCAGTGTATCCGCTTCAAATGAAAGTGTTGTTGTTTTTGCAATTGCAACTGGTACTAATGAAGCTACTTGATTTGACCATTTCGCAAGTTCTTTACCATTCTGTTTAACAATAAAATTTTGTAAGTTATTTTCAATATTTAATGAAAGCGTAACCTTATATTTGTTATTTTCAAATACTGTTTTTGCTTTTTGTAGGAATACAGCTATCTCTTTTGCATTGTTAGCAAATTCAAATTTAGCTATCCCCTCTTGACTAAAGTTCCCAGTAGTACCTGTGTTTGTTCCGTTATTAGTCGAACTACCATTTGTAGAATTACCATTTGTTGAACCACTATTAGATGAACCACCTGTACTTGGGAATGATGTACTATCATTAATCTTTGAAAGTGACGCTTCATCAAATTTCAAAAGAACATTATAGTCATGATGATAGTTAAGATCGGCAATATCTACTTTTACCCACGCATTTTGAAGCGCAGTTAGACTTGATACTGTAAATTGCACTACGCGTATATCATTTGAATCGCTAATCGTACTAGGTGTTGCACCATTCACTGAAAATCCAGTAATCCATGAACTATTTTTTAATGTTAATTGAACCTGGTAAGAGGAACCATTTTTCACGACATATGCTTGATTATCTACATATGTGTTCATAATAGAACTACCAGTACCTGATTCATTTAAAAACGTAAAGTTTACTGTATACAGCCCATTAGTTGATTGTTCATTGTTTTCAGTGTTAGAATTGTTATTGCCACCGGTATTTGAATTATTATTGTTCTCCCCAGAACCTGATTCACTGCCGTTGGTATTTTCTTCTGAACTATTATCCTCTTGTTTAGCAATTTCACCTGTTAATAGTACTTTTTCAACTGTCGTACCCATTGTCGAAGCAGACCCATTTCGCTCAGTTGTTAACGTGAATGCTAAATTCTCTAACGAATCAACTGTAAATTTAATTACACTTTTCGTGCTTCCTGCTGCCCATTCTGCAACTGTTTTATTTCCTTGTTTTACAGAAAAGCCCTTCGTCGTATCATTTACAACTAAATTCATTGTTACAGCAATTTTATTGTCTGTTGTTTTTGTTGCATATGCTTGACCTAAAAGTGATGCGATTATTGTATGAGCTGGTGCACCAGCGCTGACAGGCGTTAGTCCAAAATCAATCACTTGATTGTTCGAGTTAAAATGCTCTGGTAAATAAACAATAGTTTCTTTTACGGGTTTAAAATCAAATGTAAAAGGCGTTGCTGGATATTTGTCACCTGACATAATGACTGTTGCTTTTAAATCAGCATCTAACTTTACTTTGATAACACGTACTAATGAGTTACCTTCTCCTTCAGAGCTTGCGATTTCTACGTCTTCCCCATTTTCACTGCCTACTTTTAGTGTCGTAAATGCATATGTGTGACCTGTTAGTTTAATATATGCATATTTTTCTAACCCAGCAGTAGCTAAATCAGCATAGTTAATATAGCTTTTAAAATAAGTATCGTATGTCTTATTATTTGTTAAAAATGTGAAAGGAACGTTCTTTGTGATAACTTCTTCTGTGTTATCCCCTGGCTGTTCTGGTTGTCCTGGTTGTTCTGGTTGTCCTGGTTGTCCTGGTTGTTCTGGTGCTTCTTCACACACACGATTAACTTCCGTAACATCGGCAACTTTTAAATATACAATATAGTCATGATCATAATTTATCATCGGAATGTAAACATCGACCCATGCTTTTATTGTTTGCTCAAATTGGTCAACTACGAATGTGTAAATATCGTTACCATTACTATCTGTTGTTTTATTAATCGCTGCTTTTAATTCGCCACTTGATTCAACTTTAAAGTCCTGATACCAAGTTGTATTTGCTTGTGGCACCGTAATGTCTATTGTATATAGACCATTTTCTTGTTTAACAGTAGCTTCTTTTTGAACATAGCTATTCATCATTGAATCTGCTGTTTGTTGTTCATTAAGAATTTTGATATTTGCTGAATAGTTAACTGCACAACTTGGTACGGTATTTTCTTCCGCCCTTACTTCCATTCCAAAGCTCGGTAATATTGCACCTAACATCAGCACTACCATAGCTACATATTGCAAAAATTTCTTCAATACACTGACCTCCTGATTTTTCCAAATATTTTGACCTACCTTTGTTGTTTCTACCTCCTTTGTATTAAAAGATTTTTCTAATACTATCCCTTAACTCGAATAATTTTCATATCAATTAAAATTCATAAAAAAACATCTATTTATTACATGGATGTTTGATAGTATACTACTCTTTTAATTGATTATGATTCTCATTCTCATTTATTATAACCCACATACTATTATTGTCAAGAAAGTGCATATATGTTATGAGATAACTTTTTTGTTAATATTCTAAAAAAGTAAGGTCAAAGGAAAATATTAAGAGATGCACAATGTAGCTTATTAAGTAATTCATAATATGATATGTCTAAAAAACCCCTAAATTCTTACTGGCATCATATACGTACCAACACTTTCATGCTTTTGAATAATGACTTCTACACCATATACTTCTTTCATACGTTCCGCTGTTACTGTTTCTATAGGTGTGCCTTCATATAAAATTTTTCCGTCTTTCATCAAAATTATATGGTCACTATATTTTATTGCTTGATTAATATCATGCAACACCATGACAATTGTTAACGAATTTTCTTTGTTTAATTTCTTCACTAGCTCCATTAATTCGATTTGATAAAAAATATCTAAATATGTTGTTGGCTCATCTAAACATAGAATGGATGATTTTTGAGCAAGTGCCATTGCAATCCAAACACGCTGACGTTCACCACCTGACAAGGCATCCAATTTACTCGTACGTTTTTGTGTTAAATTGGTTGCTGCCAATGCCCAATTTACTGCCGCCTCATCCTCTTCCACATTTTTTTTCATCATTTGTTGATGAGGTACACGTCCATAAGCAACTAGTTTTTCAATTGTAATATCTTGCGGCACGATGTTTTGTTGATAAACAATCGCTAGTTTTTTCGCAAATTCCTTTGCCTTGTACGTCATAATATCTTTCTGTTCTAACGTTACTGATCCTTTTTGTGGCATATTATTACGGGAGATAACACTTAGTAATGTGGATTTCCCACAACCATTCGGGCCAATAATCGTGGTAATTTTTCCTTTTTCAATTGTTGTTGTAACTCCATCTAAATGATTTTTCTTCTGATCATAAGATAGTTCGATTTGAGATACTTTCAATGCACTCACCTCCCTTTACTTATCTTTTCGGATTAAGAATATTAAGAACGGCCCACCGATTATGGCCATTATTGTTGATGCTGGTACTTCTAACGGTGCAACCACTATTCTGCCTAACGTATCAGCAGTCAAAATCAGTAATGCACCAGCTATTGCTGAAAATGGAATTAACCATTTATGGTCGGAACCTACTAATCTTCTTGAAATATGCGGAATTAATAACCCAACAAATGCAATAACACCTGCTGTAGCAGTTGAAATTGCCGCTAGTAATACCGCTATTGCTGCAATAATTAATCGTGCACGTGTCACATTAAAGCCTAAGCTCTTTGCTGTTTTGTCTTGTAAAGCCAATAAATTACACCACGAAGCTATTAGTAGGGAGGCGAGTAAGCCGATAACACCATAAAATGAAATTAAACGTACATCACTCCAAGTTCGCATTGACAAATTAGAGCTCCCTGCTCCACCAACCATTATATTCATGTAGCTACATAGCGTAACAAACGCTTCTGTTAGACCAGTAAACATCGCATTAATCGCAATACCTACTAAAATAATTTTCAAAGGATTTAAGCCTGATTTCCACGACAACATAAATACTAAAAAGCAAGCAAATGCTCCACCAAAAAAAGCCAATATTGGTGTGAAGAAAAACGTCATTGGGAATAATGTAATGACTAATAATTGTACAAATGACGCCCCTGCCGAAATACCGATTACACCTGCATCAGCTAATGGATTACGCATCACTGCCTGCAATAATACCCCAGCAACTGATAAGCCTGCTCCTGCAAAAATTGCGACGATAATCCGTGGAAACCGTAAATCTTTAATAACTGCGTAATTTGAATTTTCTTCACCAAATATGGCTCTAATAAATTCCGCAATCTCCATTTTAATAGAGCCTGTGATTGCAGAATATATAATTACAACTAAAAGCAATATGCTTACAACTATAAAACTACTAATTTTTTTATTCATCTGAGTCCTCTACATTTCTCATTATGGATACATAATGTTAATCAGTTCTTCAAGTGCTTGAGGTACTGCAAGCGTTGCTGTTGTTCCAAATAAAGGTTCCTCTAAATCATATACACGTCCGTTTTTCACTGCATCAAAATGCTTCCATATATCATTTGTAGCAAATTCCTCATTAAACATTTCCACAACTTGATCGGGCAATCCATGTGCCAGACGAATAATAATATCTGGATTACTTTGTTGTAAAAACTCCGTATTAGACGGTAAATACTCAGGTTCTTGCCCGCTCATGACATTTTGACCTCCAGCCATTCTCACTAGGTCCCCAATATACGAATTTTCTGTTGCCACCAAATAGCTACCTGGAATACCAAGTAAAATTAAAACTTTAGGGGATTCTTTTGATTCTATTTGCATTCGAAGGGCCGCAATCTTTCCTTCCAGCTCTGATACTAACTTTGTTGCCACATCACTCCGATTATACTTTTTCCCTATTTCTAAAATGGCAGCTTTCATATTATCAATGCTCTGTAAATTTACATAGGAGGCATTAATACCAACCTCATCAAATATCTTTTTTAAATCTGTCTCCAACGTGGTTACTGAAAAGACCTCTGTTGGATTCAAAGATTTTACAATTTCCATATCCGGTGACATCGGACTACCAACCTCGGGTAAACCTTCATATCGTTTAGGTAAATCATAAACAGTCGTAGGAACAGCAACGACGTCTAAATTTAGTGCATCTAAAATGTGAGCAACTGCAACTGTCGTTGGAATAATTCGATTTTCATCTTGAGTCGTTGTATTATTTTCTTCTTTATCTTTTTCTACCGTATTTTCTTTTTCCTTATTTGAACTAGTACATGCTGAAAGAACGACAAAAATAATACATAGCGCCACAATATGTAACTTATTAAAATTAACTTTTGTAGCTTTTATCATGGTCATTCACTCCTTTTAAAAAGCACCCTACTCCTACCTTAGCGAAGTAGATGAGGGTGCTTCCGAAATATTTCAATTGATTTCTTCCTTCATTCGTTTTTTAAAATTAAATAAGATAAATCCACTAACACAGAACAATAAAAGTATACCTATTGGAAAAGCATCACTTGTTTGAGGATTTGCTTCTTTTTCTTTTACTGTCGAAGTATTTGTTACTCCAGTATTAGCTTCTTTTTTAGTCGTGTTAGTGTTATTTTGCACTGTTGTAGCTGTTACTGCACTACCATCTTCATTTTTTAAAGACGCTGCATCCCACACAAAATCTACTGTATATTCATGGTGATAATTTAAGTCATCAATATCCACCTTCATCGTAACAGCCGTTTTTGATGTATAAGAAGGTAATGCAAATTGGACAATACGAGTATCCTCTGCCTTATTCTCGCTTACGACTTTATTACCGCCTGTACTCGATGCAAATTTCGTTATCCACGCACTTTTTTTCATCTTCAGTTGTACGACCGAAGTGCCATTTTGAACTATAATTGTCGCAGGCTTTAAAAAATAATCATTTGCAATGGAAGCAGATGAAGAATCTGGTTTATTCACTTGATAATTAATTGTGTATTTCCCATCTGCAAGTGCGGCAGACGCATCTAAATAAGGTGTTACAAAAATTGCTAATAATGCGATTAACATTACTGAAACTAACCTTTTGATAGTAAAACCTCCTTTCAATTGATAATCATTATCAACACTATGTAAATAAAAAGGGATATTAAATAATACCCCTTTTTATTCTGCGTGTTCGACATATTATTTAATGATAATGATAATCATTATCATTATCATTAAATAAATAATAATATGTATAAATTAAATTGTCAATACTAATACAAAATAGATTATTTTTCCTTAATAAATTTATAAGTAAAATCGGATTTCACAATATAACTTACAAGCAAGCAAAAAGTGTATTAATTCTCATAGCTATAAGAAAAAGCGCTGTTACATTTGAATATTGGTTATTAAAAAATTCTTTTTTTATGAAAATTCCTCTTTCTTATTTGCTCCGTAAACTAACGATTGCTGAAAGTGCTTTTCTCCATAACTTTATCATTTTATTAAATTAAAAAATATATAATTACATTCACACACAAAAAAGCGGAACGCTTTATTATCCTCCTCCCCACTACTCATTCTGTTGGCTTTTCCATTTAAACGTAAATTTAATCAAATCACATCCCCTTCTTAATAATACTTATCTGGATTTCCATAAATTATTGACAGTTTACTAACCAATGGTTATTATATAACCATTGGTTAGTAAACGTAGAAAGTAGGTCCTATAATGAAAAGTAAACACGCGGAAAGGTCTGAAGAAACAAAAAAGCAGATAGTCGAATCAGCAGGCAGGTTATTTTCCGAAAAAGGATACGATTCAGTGACAATACGAGCAATTGCGAAGGATGCAGGGTGTTCTCATACAACCATTTATCTTTACTTTAAAGATAAGGAAGAGTTATTACATCAGCTCTCTATGCCTCCTTTGCAAGAGCTACACAAACAATTTCTGTATCTTTCGGACGTAAGTACTTTATCTTCAGAAAGCAAATTAAAACAAATCAGTCTTAAATATATTCACTTTTGCCTACAGAATCGAAATTTGTATGATATTTTCTTCAATGCAAAGTCTACAAGAGTAGATCAAGAGGATCCAAAACTTGAGATTAATAGATTGCGAATTGAAATTTTTGAAATAATGAAAAAAATAATTCAGGAATGTCTTGCTATTTCAAATGAAGAACAATTATTAGCTTTTTCACGTATTTATTACTTCAACCTCAATGGCATTTTAAGCACTTATTCGTATCAACACGAAACGCTTAACGTTCTAATGGAAAGATTAACACCAACTTTTGATCTTGCAATTGAAATTCTTCTTTTAGGCTTTAAAGAAAAATTACAAAGGGGAAATGAAAATGAAAGCTGAAAAAATCTCTGAGCATATTTGGAGCCTAAAATCGTGGATGATTGTTCCGATTCATGTGTGGATAGTCATTGAGGAAGATGGGGTCACTTTAGTAGATGCAGGAATGCCGATGATGGCAAAAGGAATTATCAAATTTATAAAGCAATTGAATGCTGGGCCTTTACGTAGGATTCTGTTAACACATGGCCATTCAGATCATGTAGGTGCAATACAGAAAATATTATTGACTCAAAATAATGTACCTGTATACGCACACGATCTAGAAATACCTTATATGGAAGGTACAGTTCTTTATCCAAAAAGAAAGAAACTTGAATACAACTTGCCTAAACAATTAGCCCAACCTCTCACAAAGAGTGCAAATGGAAAGTTACAAACCATTGCGGGGCTAACACCATATTTAACACCTGGTCATTCTCCAGGACACGTTGTTTACTACCATGAAAACGATAAAGTACTGCTAGCAGGTGACCTTTTCAACTCCAAAAAAGGAAAGCTTCATCCACCAATGTTCACCCCCTATATGGATGAAGTATTACAGAGTAGTTTAATTGTAAAAGAATTAAAACCTGAGCGATTAGAAGTGTGTCATGGAAACACGGTATTTCGCCCTGCAGAACAACTAGCAGAATATATTCAAAAGGCGACAAAAAATTAGAGAGCTAGTATTGGAGAGAAGGAAAATGCCTCGAATTAGAGGCATTTTCCTTCTCTTTGTAGCTAATATTTTGCAGCTTCAGAAGATGGATTTAAAATGTCTTTTATTTGTTCTTCTGTCACATTATAATTGTAAAATTTAGTATAGTAATTTTTTATTTCTTCGGTCATATTATAGTCAAATATTTCTGGATGGTTATGCTGAGCCATCCATTTTAACATTAGTGGTGCATCTCCATTTGGTGGATACCAGCGATAAATACCTAGCGGCACTTTATATACTTGTTTATTTTTTACTGCTTTTAGCTGACTCCAATCTTGGCCATCAATCGTATTATTGAATAAGTCTTCTGGCTGTGTTTCAGTAAAGTTCGTTATATAGATAATATCTGGATCCCAGTTATATATTTGTTCCATATTGACTGCCTTAATACCTTGAACATCCGCTTCTGCAACATCTATACCACCCGTAGCTTTAATCCATCGATTGCCATGCATATTCGAGCCTGCTACCGATATTTCTTTATCGTTATGGTATTGAAGAATCATTACTCGAGGCATATCCTCTTTTTGTACATTGGCTAGTTTATCGTTAATTTCTTGTTGATTCTTTTTGCCTTCTTGAATGATTTGGTCGGGGCGATCTGTTGTCCCTGTGATTTCACCCGTTAATGTTAACCAACGATTTAAAATTTCTAATGGATCATCAGAATCTGCTGTTGCTTGAAGGGCAACTGTCGGAATCCCTGCTTCTTCTAATTTATTAATTGATTTTTCATCCGATGCAATCTCAAAATAGACTTCAGGATTCACTTTCATCAATTCTTCAATATTCACTTCCCCATTTTGAATAAAGGATGTATCTGCTTTCAATATATCAGGTGAAATATCTTTTAATATTGAATGAGACGCTGCATTATAAGAGTTTGGATGCATACCAACGATTTCTTGTGTAGAATTCGTTGCAATATACCATGTTGAGAAATATGGTAGGATGCCCCCTACTACAACACGGTCAGGATTCATTGGGATTGTTACTTTTCGATTTAGCTCGTCCTTAATAATTGCCTCTTCTTTCGTTTCCATTGTTTCATTTGATGCAGATTTATTTGCATTTTCTGACTGATTACAGCCGACTAATAACGCAGAAAGGGCTATAGCTGATAATGGGTATTTCCAATTCATTTGTTTACACTCCTAAAATCTTATATTAGACTTAATTGATAATGATTATCAATATCGTTATATACTCTACAGGATAGTAGTTCTAAGAGTCAACACCTTCTACTAATATTATATTTTTCTATTAATGCCCTCACCTAAAATTTTTTCAACATACCTTTAAAAGGAATATAATGGAGTGAAACATTAGTTGGAAAGAGTAAAAGCCCCCCTGTATGATGCATACATGTCAAAATAATTGACTCTACATCAAACAGAAGGACCCTATTTTTAATTTGTCCTATAGACGACTTAAAAGCTCAAAATCCACTGAGTGAAAAGTAGTTCGCAAATGACAATCCCTGTGCACAATCTGCTACTGCCCATTCGGTTTTCATTTCGATGTAGCTGCTTGAATTTCAAAGAAAGCCCAATGTTCTTTAGGAATATCGATAAAGATTTGTTCCTTTTCTTCAGTTGGTATTGGTCGGTTAAAAATTCGATTTAGTACCTTTACTGCCTGCGCACGTGTTAGATTCTCTTCCGGTCTAAATTGACCGTCGCCTGAGCCAACCATAATGCCCGTTGCGCTTATGCGGTCGATTTCTTTTACTGCCCAATGCGTAGACGCGACATCACTGTACGTTTCGCCATTCACCGCTAGCTGACAGTACGGGTTATCTTTAGGTTCTTCTGCACATTGCTTATCGATCCACCTTACAGCAATAACCGCCATTTGGGCTCTCGTCATCATATCATTCGGTGCAAATGTACGATTCGAACGTCCTTGCATAATTCCTTGTGTCCGAATATACTCAATTTCGTTTTTTGCCCAAGTAGCAGCCGTATCCACATAAAAGAGTTGAGATGCTACTGGTACATCATTATCACTCAAATTTCTTGCCAGCATTGCTGCCATTTGCGCACGTGTGACAAATGCATTCGGACGGAAAGTACCATCTGTGTAGCCTTGTATATATGAAGTAAATGTCCTATCTACCTCTTCTGGTTGTTGTTCTTCTTCCTGCCCTTGTTCTACATATAGTAAAGAGAAAGTTGAAAAATGCTGTACATCGAAGACAATACCTGTTTGTCCTTTCGAAAATTCTACAATACGCCCACGAATTAATTCGACTGTTCCGTTGCTATGCTCTACATATACCTTAATTCGTTCTTGTTGAGCTGATGTTAGGTTTGCGGGTAGAGGCAATAACAATGTCACTGTACGATTTTGAAGGTTTGTGTCAATCGTTACTGGTTGACCGATGAGCTTTACATTCGCCCCATGACTTTGTTGTAAAACTAATTCTGCTTGTTTAGCCCGATCTTCGATAGCTTTTTGAAGTAGTGCATTCTTAATCGGCACAATTCGGAAATAAATATCGTCATTGAAATCATTCATTGACGCAAGCGGAACATCTATGTTGATTATTCCCATATCTATACCAAAATTAGATTTGCCTTCTACTAATCGTTTCGCAGCTTCTCGATCAAGTATGACCTTTGTTTCACTAGCTGGTTGTTCCATATCGGGAATTATAAGTCGAGTTCTCTTTTGTTCTTTGTTCGCTAATTTGCGAAGAAACTCGTTTGCGTTGGCAACAGTAAAATTCACTCTGTCTTGGAAACTACCGTTAATATTTACACGTGTTAATACTGTTTGTATGAGTACCTCATCTGGCATACTTGGGTCTATTACATTCACCATGAATTGATTATTTGGTTCAACAGGGTCTGGACTTGAGGTTGAGGTTCCTCCATCTGCTGGTACATCGTTTTTAGACCATATAGCATACAATAGTAGATTTCCTTTGGCCATTTGAAGCGTTTGTCCAGCTTTATACGTAACACCTTTGCCATCAGCCTTCGTATTCCATCCTACAAATGTATAGCCTGTTTTCCTTAAATTATCGGTATTTCCGAGTACTGTAATTGTTTCGTAACCTTTATACTGCTTAGAGTCTGTTGGCACTTTCCCTCCATCAGCTCCGTTACTGTCATACGTAACGGTGTATGTTGGTATTGCACTCGTCGTAAAACGCCAAGTAGTATTATTCGTAATTCCATCATACATATTTCCAGCTAAATCCTTAAATGCTCCTACATCAATTTGAATACTGTAAACGGTGTTATCGTCCAAATCCACTGTAGGATTTATTGTCACAGTTTCATTAGTGATCGAAACGTTTGCTTGTGAAATACCGATTGTTTCGATAATTTGATTAGTTGAAACATTTCGAATGAGAATGTTTTTACTAGCTACAGGTAAGATTTTTTCATTAAACTTTAACACGAGATTACCTGTAGGCAGCGCATTAGTTGCAAGGTGCGCTGGGTAATAGGTTGTTATTTCAGGAGCCTTTTTATCAAACTCCACCACTGCTCCTGTTGAAATCTCTGTAACCTGTGAGCTATCATTCCCCGCTAAATCTTGAACATCAATTGTAAAGTTAATAGGTCCATCTGTATCTACTGACTTTAGTGTATAGTTTGCTTGCCATGTTTTAGCATCGCCATCACCTTTATCACTTACATTTACTGTTTGTCCTAGAATCGTAACATTTGGTGATTGAATGTCCTCACTTGTCTCAATATCAATTGTAATAATATCGCCCACTTTAGCAACGGCATTGTTGGCATTGGTTGAAGTCATTGTCACCTTCTTTACAGTTGGCTTTATACTATCCACTATGACAAAGCTTCCATCCGTTACGTCCGTTACAGTTGTTGCCGAATTGCCTAGTAAATCTTTAAAGTTAATTGTAAAAGGTGCTGTACCTTCAATATCACCATTGGCTATAACATATGTCGCTTGCCAGTTCTTTGCATTTCCGCTTACAGTAGCTGTTTTTCCTGCAATGGTAACTGTTGGTGTTTGGATATTTTTATTTGTTTTTATTGCTAATATGATAGTGTCGCCTGCCTTAGCTTTTGTCGAATCGAAATTAGTCGATTTGATTGTCACCTCTATAGCTTGTGGCAGCGTTTTATCAATCACAAATGAAATCGTTGAGGTATTACCGGCCCTATCTGTTACAACCAACGTATAACTTCCAATTGACGATACAGTGCTGCCACTTGTAAATGAAGATCCATTCAAGGTAGCCGTTCCTTCATTAAAGCTAATGGTTACATCAGTGTTATAAATACCTCCATTTGTAACCCCTGATATGAATGGAGGCGTTGTATCTACCCCAATTGTATCTGAAAATGCATTCGATATATTACCTGCTGCATCTTTTAGTTGCATATATACGGTTTTACTACCATCCCCGCTTGATAATATCCAACTTTTCGTAGACACTTTTGACTCCCAACTGGACCAAGTAAAACCATCATTTGAAAAGCGCATATCTATCGCTTCTCCTTCTGTATCCGTTGCCGTCATGGTTAAAGTAACATTCGAAGAACTTGTATACGCTGCTCCATTATTAATTAGAATAGTACCTATAGGAGCGTGATTTTTAGTAATCTGGATAGTAAACTCCTTATCAGACGAGTTGCCTGCCTGATCCGTTACGCTTATCGTAATCCTATAACTATTTTTCGTATCATAAGTAAAAAGCGCATTTGTCTTTAATACATTGCCATCAATCGTAAAGAAATTTGTATCTCCAGACTTTAATGCATACCTGAATGTTTGTGCACTTCCTGAATCTGTTGCTGTCAATGTCCCTATAGGTGTCCCTATAGGCGCCTTTTCTTGGACTATCGTATTAGTAAGGTCAATATTAGTAGGCGGTGTAGCATCATAGAATATTTGTAATTCATTGGATGCTTTATTGAATGTACCACTACTGTTCGTCACAACCTTTTCAGGAATTTTAATTTTCACCGTTCCATCAGTAAGAGGTGATATTTGTGCCGTATATGTGGTACCACTTCCTGCCACAGACGTAACATTTCCATTTATTACATTTATATTGGAAGTTGTTAAGCCTGTCACTAGCTCACTGAAAACAATAGTTATAGAAATTGGATTGCTATTTGTTGGATTAGTTTGATTTGATGCTATTGTCACGGTTAGATGTGCATTAACGTTTAAAGTCATCGTATAGCTTGGACTAAAATTTAGACCATCACTTACCATAAATGTAAAAGATGATGCGGTGCTATTGTTGGTAATGTATTTCAATTTACCTGCATCTATGTCAACCTTACTAATCGTCATACCATTTGTAATTGCTTCGACAGCATCAAACTGTTCATTAAGATTGCTATCAACAAAGAGCTGCCCGCTATTTGGGATTGTAACGATTTGTATGGCTTGCATCGTATCTCCAGCATCTTCATCAGAAAATGCAAAAGAAGTACTATTAAATGTATACACTTGACCTTCATTTACATTTACGGTTCCATCACTCGATGTTGGAGGTTTATTTAATCCAACGGTTGTTACCTGTTGCATCGAATAAGCACTTTTATTGCCATCAGCATCTTTGACAATGACATTAAAATAATAGGTTGTATTGGCGGTAAGACCTATAACATTTATGGAAGTAATGTCTTTGGTATAACCGCTTCCTAAAACTGTACCATTCGATTCAATAGTACTAACCGTATCAATATTATTACTACTAGATTGATAGACACGGTACTGTAAATCCCCTTGAGTTGTTAGATCGTCAGATGCTTTAGCCCAGTCCAACTGTACGCCTGTTGCAGTAATATTTGAGGCTGTAATCGCATCATTTGTAACGATTGGTGGATTATTTGGGGTAGGAACATCAATTGTAAATTGAGTAAATGTTAAATCCCATATGCCCGCAGAAATAGTAGGTATATATAGTACATTCGCAGTAATGACAAATGAGTTAATGCCCTCTACATTTATCGGGATATCATAAATAGGGTCATGATTAGCAATTGTTTTAAAGGTTACGGGATTTCCCTTTGGATTTCCGGCTATATCATACCCTTGAATCGATAAGCCGAACACATCGTTTTCCGAATGTGTATATATCGTATCAATCGTTAATGATTTTAAATCGAAGATACCACCAGCAAAACCTTCTCCAGCAGAAATTTTAATTGATTTTGGTGGTGAATGTTCATCTGCATCAATATAATAACCTGCTGGATATGATGAACCATCACTATACTTTAATAAATCAAAACCATCATTACTAGGAATACCACTTACAATAAAGCCATTCGTTGTATCATTTAGCCAGGAAGCTTGCGTTAAATCTTGTGTACACTTTGGAAAATTCGGCGTATTGCAAGTTGCCGCCTCCACTTTTAACGGGGACATTAAGCTTATGCCCGTCAATTGGCTAAAAGTAATTAGCATTACACATAGTGTTATAATTAAAATCTTTTTCCCCATTTTTGTACTCCTTTATAGTTGTCTCACATCCTTCGGTCAATGCAGTCTTAGCTCCTAGAAGGCCACTCTCCAACTAAACAAATAATGAAATTTACTCCCAAATACGGTTGCATATTATTATGTGCTTGACTTCCACCTGCTTGCCCAACCGTTAACGCGTTCATTGTTGTATTCCCTGAAACAGAATAGACAGGGCGAGAACCTCTCCCTTGTTGTTCCGTCCATAATGCTCCTGCTGGCTCAATATTGGTTGTTTGGTCATTGTTGCAAGTAGCGCGATGATTATGACTAGGCATTTGTGTTGTTAATAATGTAACAGTAGCCAAACCTCCAGCTGCGCCTATATTCCTTGTCGTTAATCCTGCACCTGTTCCTTGATGAATCGCTGCCCGTCCATTTAAATTTGGTAAAGCAAAGGTTGTCTTTCCATCTCCTCCATATATGGTTCCTAAAATGGCAAATAAGGCGCTGTTCGACGCAATATTAACTAGCTGACCATTACAAAAAGCCCAGTTTTGAGGTGCAAAATTACCACTAAAAATTCTGATTTCTCCAATATACGCTTCTGACATTTTTTTCACTTCCTTTGTTATTAATTTCTTGGAGGATATATGCCTAATAAAGCAATGCAATAATTTGCCACAATAAAGGGCTGCATATTTTGATGTGATTGCCCATTTCCTGCTGGCGATAACGCTTGTGCATTCATAATCGTATTCAATTGATTAGATGCATACATATTAATATCGGTTGAGCCCCATACATTACCAGTAGCCACTTTCGACGTAGCACTTTCCGAGCTAGCAGTCACAATATGGGTATGTGCTGGCATCTCATTACTTGTTAATGCATGTGTCTCTTGTCCAGCTTTTTGTCCGAGTGCCACACTGTTCCCTACATGAACAGGAACCCTTCCTCGTAAATCAGGTAAGGCAAAAGTTGTCCTTCCATCCCCCCCATAAGTTGTGCCCAATAAGGAAAACAAAGCTTGGTTTGTATTAATTGACAATAATTGCCCGTTACATAATGCCCATCCTCTTGGAACGCGTCCAAAGCTAAATAATCTAATTTCACCTACAAATGGATCCATTTTACATTCCTCCTATTCAAATGATGGGTAATTACCAAAAAGCGCGATGATATAACTAATTGTTAAAAACGGCATCACATTGTCATGCGGTATATTTCCTCCAACACTTGAAACGATTGTTGTATCCAATGTGCCTGTTGGTGGTTGCGTCGAGTATTGCATATTTTTTGCCCATACCGCATTTTTTGGACTAGGTGTTGTGCCTTCTAGTGAAGAAGCATTTACTTGATGCGTATGAGCTGGAAGTTGTGATGCATTTAACGTCACAGACTCTACCCCTCCCATTTGGCCTATTACGTAATTAGTGCCAGTTCCTGGATTCTGTCCTTGGTGTACGATGACCCTACTTTGAAAATTAGGCAAGGCAAACGTCGTCTGTCCATTGCCCCCATACGTAGTACCAATTAGTGTAAATAGCACTTCATTATTAGCAATAGATAATATTTGCCCATTGCACAAACTCCATCCTTCAGGAGCATAATCCCCTGCAAACATGCGAATTTCTCCGATGTATTGTTCCATTACTAACACCATCCTTTAAAATTTTTAACTTAAAACATTCCTTACTGTAAAGATAAATTTAGCTACTCATTAAGCGTGTTTTATACAAAAAATACGCTCCTATATGTAGCGTTGACATCAGCCACATTTCACAACTTCATTTTAACTAAAATAGTATCTCTTGACTTTGATTGATATGTTTGTGTACAGTCACTTCCTTAATAGAATCAAAATTTAAAATGTACCTATAAGTAAATGAGTGCTGTAAAATATGTGATTGTCATCACCAATACAAAAAGTATGATTAAATTTCCTTTCAAAAAGTACACTCAAATTAAAAATACTAAAGAAAGATACCGAATAATACTGACAAATGTTAATGGTTTGAGAATTAACAATTTTAAAAATACCCTTCATTATCTATAGGAGGTTCTATCTTCTTTCATTAATAAGAAAAATACAAAAAAGAAGGATTTCCCGCTTTGCCTGGGATTCCTACTAGTAGGTTTCTCGAAAAAATATCAGCAATAGATGTATCAAGAGAGATCAAAGTACCTTTGTAAATTTCAATACTACATTAAAAAAACCAAGTACCCATATTTCATGAGCACCTGGTTTTCAATGTGTATTCCTCCACATTATCTTGTTTTGCAATAATTAATTTCCTTATAAATCATCTCAATTTCTTGTGAAAAAGATTTGACTTGGAAAGCTTCTGAATAAATTCTATTCTCCGATGATGCCACTACTTGTCGCAGTTTTTCTTCATATGTTTGTACAAAATGATCAAGCGTTGGCGTTTTCAATTTTAGTGCATTGGCAATTCCTTGGATGATTTTTACACGATAATAATCCTCTTTTGGCATTCTAGGAATATCCCATTCTCCGTCGTGATTAATAAAAATTTCTCTAAGAGGGACTGCTGAAAAATCAAAGTACCTTCCTTCTTCATTTGGTATAGAAAATGGATCAATTAATAAGGAGGCATAACGAATATAGAGCAAATATTCTTGATGGATGGGCTCAAGATGATTAAAATTCTCTATGTCTTGTCTAGCTATACTTTTTGGATGTAATGGATAATTATCATCTACCATAAACTGTAATAAATTAAGTGGTTCAATATTGAAGTGTTTGACAATTCCCATCATTTCTTTCCAATAATTTAACAAATGCCGAATTGTTGTATAAGTAATAGGACCTTCAGGATAAAGTTTATAAACATACTTTGTGATATTATTGCCATCAAATATTGCTTTTAATGAAAAATCATTCATAAATAAGGGAGGATGGACGTACAAAGAAATATTTCTTGTCTCAGCTTCAAGAGGAGATGCTAATTTTTTTAATTGAATCCCTAAATGACGAAACAGTTTAGTTAATTTAGCCACTCTATTCGATATTGAGTAAGTTGATCCGATATAAACTTTTTTCTTTACGCCTGTGGTCAATACTTCATTTGATGGAATCCCATCTAACCATCTAGTATCTCCATAATAGGTTGAAAAGCTAATTATCTCAGCCTGAGGTGATATTTTTTTTAAGAAATGAGTTATTAAATGACTAGAGCCAAATGTAGGAGAAATCAAGATAAAACAGTTAGCTCTCTTCAATACTATAGGATCGATTTGCGCTAAAACTGATATATACGAATCTGTAGTAATGCTAAGCACAATGGTATCCCAATTACCAGATACTAAATGATAACCTTTAAAAAAAGCATCAATCTTACATTGTCCTGCAACTGACTGATGTTGTTGATTTTGTACATTTACCTTAAATACAAGGTGATGCTGTACGACTGCTTTAAAGAAAGCCTTGGAGCGTAAAGATTCTCTACCGCCAATCGCTACTTTACTATTAAAATAATTTTTGAAATTTACAGCTAATTGAATTGCTGTTGGCCCAGTTCCTAACAGTAAAACATTATTAAAATCAGTCATTGCCTTCACCTCATCTATATAAGTTATGGTACTTTTTGATATAAAATAACATCAAATACACTTTGAGGGTGTATAATTTCCTCAACTATATGCCACTTGGTTTCGTCTACTTTCTGCATTGGATAATTAAAAAGAGACTTAACCCCATTACCATAACGCATAGCAATGAGTACATCTTCGTTCGTTAAATCATACAATTGCTCTAATATGTCATATTTATTGCTAACAGTCGAACTAAATATTATATGGCTAATTTGTTTAATAACTGTTAGTTCCTCTACTGTCTTCTTCTCAATTTGAATTGATAAATGTCTTCCTAATTTATTTACTACATGTCTTCCCAACCGAATCGCTTCATCATCAATATCAATTCCAAAAACGTCTGCACCTGTTCGTTCCGCAACCATCAATAATGTTAAAGGGAAAGCCCCAGAACCTACCATGAGTACTTTCGACTGACTATTAATTTGAAAATCCCCGAATTCCTTTTCAATGCAGTCTTCTATATTACGAAAATAATCGGTTATCTCCTCGTTTTCTAATCCCAATACTAAAGCTCGATATTTTTCTATGATTTGGATACAAATAGAAGAGTTATTTCTAAGATTTTCGATTAATGTTATTATTTCAATCGATTGCTTTATATGATTCCAATGTTTTTCATTGTCACGGTTTGTAATAAACGAAGAATAATTATTGATTAAATCACTCAACTGTATATACTCGACTTTTCGTTGATTACTATGTTGATTGATTATTAACTTAAATGTTTTATCAAAGTAATGTAAGTTCTCTAAAAACAAATCTACATCCTTCACTTGCCCCACTCCTATGTTTGAGGATTAAAGTTCAATATATGCATTATCTTTTCATCCTATTTCATCGCTTCCTTGGAATATGTTTCCTTTCACGATAAAAACGAGCAATAAAATGTTTTCGCTTCGCCAAATGAAAGATGATATATTTTCTCAATATTAATCACTTACATATCTAGTGGAAGTTGCTAAAGCACAGTCTACTTTGAAACAACCATTAGATGTCCAGCCATTGAAATATACACGTTTTTTTAACGAATTGTCAGAAAGAAATAGAAAAGACTATCGATGGGCTACATAGAAAACTAGCATGTCTAAAAAAGATAAAAAATGCAATTCAAGTTAAACTTGAATTGCATTTTTTTCACGATTGCTGAGGCAATTTGCACAAGACTGCATTGCCCGAACAAAATTCTTATAGCACCACAAGCAAGCATGAAACATAATCACCTCACCCAACTGCTAGAAAGCGTTTCGGGATAGTAATAGTACCTAACTTAAAATTATTAATCTTTTAGATTAAATTTACTAACTCTAGTGAACGTTTTAATATTTTCGCCATTTGTGCACGTGTTAAATTACTTTGCGGGTTTAAATAGCCATTGGATCCCGTCATAATGTCTAGTGCTTGTAATTCTGATACTGCTTGCTTTGCGTAGTCAAATACTTTATTAGCATCTTTGTACGTTAAAGCATTTTTATCCACTGTTACTTTATAGCCTTTATATTCAAGCATACGCAATATAATCGCTGCTGCTTGTTGACGTGTAATATTTGCATTTGGATTAAATGTTGTGGCATTGACACCTTTAACAATACCAATCTCTGCAAGTGCTTGTACCTCTTTTTCATACCATTTGCCTTTCACATCCGTAAATGCAGTTTCTTTATTGGATGAAATATTTAAAGCACGAGCTATCATCACTGCAAATTGCGCACGCGTGATATTTCTATTTGGACTAAATGTTGTGGCTGATGTACCTGTTGTAATGCCAGCAGCATATAAAGCTAGAATTTCATCCTTACTAAATACATTGTCGATATCTGTAAATGGATTTTCAACAATAGTACTATTTACAATATTTGTATCTTCTTCTATGATTGTTGCTTCTTCCTCTAAAGCTGGGACATTAAACGTAAAGAATAATGTGTACGCCCCATAGCCTAAGCTTCCAGAATCGACAAATATTTTCGTTACGCCATTTTTATCTTGCACTAATGGTAAACGGACTACGCGCACTTGATCCAATTTTTCACCTTTAGAACTAATAATCTCGATATCTTGTTGCTTACCTTCTGCATCAATATAAGCAAGTGTTTCGAAACCATACGCCTTACCGATTAGTGTCATTTCGATATAACGTTTATCATCAATCGTCACTAATTCTGCTTTCGTGAAGTAAGGTGCTAGATAGTTCGTAATAAAATCAGGTATTTTACCATTTGGATCAGCTTCCATTTTATATGTGATTGGCTGGCGAGTAATCTTTTCATTTGTCATTGTCTTCGTTGCAGTTACATTTGAGGTAATTGTCTTATTAGCAGTTACCGCTTCAAAAACAAGGTTATCAAGTGTCTCCATTTCAAATGAAAGTGTAGCTGTTTTGTCATTTACTATAAGCACTCGTGATGCTGCTTTATTTGACCATTTTGCAATTTCTTTACCATTCTGTTTCACAATAAATTGTTGCAAATTGTTACCTGTATTCAATGTAAGCGTCACTTTATATTTGTTATCTTCAAATACAGTGTTCGCTTTTTGTAAGAATGCCATTAGTTCTTTTGCATTCTGTTGAATCTCAAATTTCACTGCGCCCTCTTGGATAAAGTTTCCTACAGCTTGGTCTATCTTTGTTTCTTTTTTAGGTAAATCTTTATTCATTGGTGGAGTATCAATTGGGCCACTTGTAATTGGGAAGGTTGAACTATCACTTATCTTTGAAAGGGAACCTTCGTTGAATTGTAAATAGATATTATAGTTATGGTGATATTTTATATCCTCAATATCTACTTTTACCCATGCATCATAACGATCTGCTAAATTTGGTAATGTAAATTGAACGACTCTTACATCATTGGCGTCGCTTATCGTAGTAGGTGTTGAACCGTTCACAGTAAACCCAGTAATCCATGAACTATTTTTTAATGTTAATTGAACTTGATAGGAAGAACCACTTTTCACCACATACGCTGGTTTAATCACATACTGGTCCATCATTGAAGTACCAGAACCTAATCCCTTTATAAACGTATAATCCACTGTATACAGCCCATTAGTTGATTGTGTAGAGCCACCCGTTACATCACCTGTAACCGGCACTGTTGTATTATTATTTTTTTTTGAAGCGGAAGCTTCATCTCTCACTGTAGCTGTTACATTCGCAGATATTAATTTATCAGTCGTTACCGCTTCAAAAACAAGGTTATCTAGCGTGTCAGCTTCAAATGATAATGTTGCTGTGTTTGGCATTGCAACAGGTACTACTGATGCTACTTTGTTGGACCATTTTGCAATCTCTTTTTCATTTTGTTTTACAGTGAATTCCTGTAATTTATTTTGTGTATTTAACGAAAGAGTAACTTTATATTTGTTATCTTCAAATACTGTATTTGATGTTTGTAAGAATGTCGTTATTTCTCTTTCATGTTGTGGAAATTCAAATTGAACTACTCCTTCTTGTTTGAAGTTTGCTGTAGTGTTATTGTTCTCACCAGAACCTGATTCACTGCCGTTGGTATTTCCTTTTTCATTATCTTTATTTTGCTCTAATGTTTCTGGTTGCTTTGGTGCTTCTTTACAAACGCGGTTAGTTTCCTTAACATTCGAGAGTACTAGGTAAACAGTATATCTATTATCGTAAAGAAAAGGTACAGGTTGCTCCAATTTAACGTATATATCAACCCATGCTCGGATTGGGTCATCATGTTGGTCTATTGCGAATGTGTAAACCTCATTCTCTTCCGAATCTTTTTCTTTTTTAATAGCTTCTTTTAACTCCCCACCTGACTCGACTTTAAACCCTCTGTACCAAGTAGAAAATTGTCCTGGCACCGTGATATCTACCGTATATTGACCATTCTCTTTTTGTAATGTAGCTTCTTTCTTTACATAGCCACTCTTAATCATTACTGAATCCTCTGATTTGTCCTCTTTTAAAACATTAAAACTTGCTGAATAGTCTATTGTACAGCTAGCTTCGGTATTCTCCGCCGCTTTTACTTCCATGCCAAAGTAAGGTAATACTGCACCAAAAATGAGCAATGTCATTGCTACATATTGTATAAATTTCTTCATACTACTCTGACCTCCTGAAAATTAAAATTATTTTAAATCACTAGGAATCCAGAATTTTTGATTAGTTTAACCTCTCTTGTGCGTTTCAGCCTCCTTTTAAAGCTTTTACTAGTACTACCCCTAAATGATTACCATTCTCAATTAAGAACAAAATAAAGCATCTATGATTTATTACATAAATGTATCAAATTCTTTAATTGATAATGATTCTCACTATAATTTAATTATATATTTCTCATTATTGTTGTCAAGAAAGTTAAAATATTTGATTAAATATCATTTTGTATCAATAGTCCGACGCTTAATGTCCTCCTTAAAATTTAAAAAGATCGGACACTCACTTTTATGGGTGCCCAATCTTTTATATTTAGAGTATTAATGTAACGGAATTGCTAATACATCTTGGTTTGCGTTAGGAATTGGTTAAGGATAGATAACAACGCTTTCTCCAGCAGATTGATTTATATACTTTTCTGCTTCTTTGTATTGTTGTCTTAATCGTTGTTCAAATTCTTGTAGTGTCATATCTTGGACGCTATTTAAAAATTTATCTTTGTTTTTTTCTGGAATATACATTCTTACCCCATATTCATTACTTAAGTTTTCTAATATTTTTTTGTAAGGTATGAGTAATAGGTCAGGATCGTTGTCATATGTTGACTCAGCACGATAATGAGTAGTTGAACAAAAAACAGAAACCATTAGACAAATCAGTGTGATATTTATTACCTTTTTCATTTCTGTTCTCTCCTTTGTGTTCCTCTCTTTAGTTTATCTGTCAAACTTAGTGAAGCCTATCACCTTTTCCATCTTCACTCGCAGAAACATAGGTAATTAATGATAAAGATATACTTAAACATAAAAAAGACGCAACCAATAACTTTGCAATATTTTTCATAGTATTCCCCTATTTTTAATTTTCCTATATTTAGATTTACCTATATTAAACATGAATTATCTAGTTTTCACCTTAAATATCTTACGTAAATTCTTGAATAAGTTATGATTTTTACCTACTTCTATTATGTTATATAGCTAAATACAGGGATATCCCATCTCATTTTCTTGCTACAAAAGAAGCTGCATTATGCAGCTTTCTTAATTTATATTATTTTTTTCTGTATGTGTAATAGATTCTCCTTCTACATCAATATTCGGTAGAATCCTATCTAACCATTTAGGAATATACCACGCAGTTTTCCCCATTAGAGACATGACAGCAGGAACTATGGTCATTCTTACTATAAATGCATCGAAGAATACTCCAAAAGCGAGGGCCATTCCTATTGATTTAATCATCGCATCAGGATTCATCATAAATCCGAAAAATACTGCCATCATGATGAGAGCTGCAGCAGTTACTACTCCGCCACTATCTCTCATGCCATATAAAATAGCTTTCCGACTATCTCCAGAATGGATATAAATTTCTCTCATTTTACTAACTAAGAATATTTCGTAGTCCATCGCTAATCCGAATAATATTCCGATTGTAATAACAGGTAAAAATGCTAGTATTGGAGATTGTGCTGGGAAGCCAAAGAAATTGACGAAATGTCCGTCCTGCACAACGAATACCATAAATCCTAATGTTGCTCCTAAAGAAAGCAAGAAACCTAAAACAGCTTTTAACGGTACTAATAGTGATCTAAAGACCATTACTAAAAGTATATAGGCTAGCCCAACTATCAAGAATGCAAACAATGGTAGCGCATCATTCAATTGTTGTGATATATCAATGTTCATGGCCGTTGTTCCAGTTACCATTAGTTCAATACCATGTTCATTTTTGGTTTCTTTAGATTTGTCTCTTATAAGATTGACCAAATCCTTTGTCTTTATATCATCTGGTCCAGACTGTGGTGTAATTTGTATCATAAAGATTTTACCAGAAGGGCCTGGAATTGGCGGTGAAACCGTTTTTACATCTTTTAATTCACTTAATTCTTGAACTATCTCACCTGCAGCTAGTTGTGTTTCCTCTGTCAATGCATCTACTTTTGCAGCAACAATTAATTGTGCATTAAAGCCTTCTCCGTACGCCTCGGTAAGTAAATCATACGCTCTTCTTTCCGTCATCTCTGTTGATTTAGCTGTCCCATCAGATGGCAGACCCAAATTCATATGGAAGAAAGGAATTGTAAGAATGGCAAGGAATGCAATCGCTAATAACGATAAAACGACAGGGTGTTTAGTAACTAATCTCCCCCACAAGTCGGCTTTCGTTCCAGCCTTTTTCTTGCTATTACCAGTAATCTTGTTCGATAATAAATTTTTCTTCGCAGGTGACAAACGATGGCCAACCATTCCTAAAATGGCTGGTAAAGTGATAATAGAAATCAGAACTGCTGCAAATATACTGATAGCCGCTGAAACACCCATCAGCGTTAAAAATGGTATTTGGGCTACTGATAAACCTAAAAGACCAATTATAACAGTCAACCCAGCAAATACTACAGCACTCCCAGATGTTCCGATGGCTATAGCGATTGAATTGTTTACAGTATGCCCCTTTGCTAATTCTATTTTAAATCGTGTAATTATAAATAGGGAGTAGTCAATCCCTACTGCTAAACCTAGCATTGCTGCTAGAATGATTGAAATAGAATTTAAATCAATAAAATAAGCACCAAACATAATTCCTAATAAGCTAATACCTAAACCTAATACCGCTATAAGAATTGGTAGGCCTGCTGCAATAAAGGATCCAAATGTTATGGCTAAAACAATAAAGGCAACGACTACTCCAATAACTTCATAAATTCCCTCAAACTCTATATCAGAGAAAACTATATCTCCACCTTTTATTTCTGTTTGAATACCTGCATTTCTTGTGAGATTAATACTATCTAAAAGATGTTCTTTCGACTTCTCTGAAACTTTATCCGCTTCTACTGCAAATGTAACTTGTGCGTAACCAATCGTTTTATCTTCATTTAGATTGTTTAGTTCTAGCGGTGATAACACACTTGCTACTTTAGTATCTTCACTTATCTCCTTTAAAAGGTCCGAAATACTGCTTTGAGCATCTTCTGATTCTAATGTTTCATTATCGGGTGCCTTAAATACAATGTTTAGGGTAGATTGTTTGGCAGCACCTGCAAATTCCTCTTTAATTAGTTCAGCTGCTTTGTCAGCTGGCGTATTTGGAATAGTAAGTTCTCCATTAAATGATGGTTTAAAATACAATACTAACGATACTAGTATAATCAGTATCCCTAAAGTACTAAAAAGAACAGATTTTTTATGTGCCGTTGACCAATTTGCTAATTTATAAAGATACTTTGCTATTGTAATCTCCTCCTGTTGAATGTGCTAAAATACGTAAAATTACTATAATGAACAAACATGAACATATGTTCATTTTTGTTCTAAAAAAATACCCACATTAGTAAATGTGAGACATTTCTTTAAATCGTCTTTCAATACTGTGAAATGATAAAAATATTAGCTGGTCAATGAGCATACCAATTTTTTCACCATTTTCTTGTGTCTTCAAAATGGTATATATTCCTTCTATAAAGTTTGCTGAAAGGACATAGAAAATAAATGGTTCTTTCACAACGCTTTTATCTTCAAAACGAGAGAAGGTTTCTTTTTGAAGTATTTTATGTAGTACATCCACAAGTTCGTCCTTAAAATACTCATATTTAGAACCTTTACTTTTACCAAAAAGTATTAATAGATCTTTACTGTGCCCTTTGAAAATGTCTAAAATTTTATTTTTAATCTCAATCAATTTATCATCTGGGTTAACTTCAGTCATTATAATTTTATTAATGGCAGCAAACAAATCATTATAGACGGGCTCTACTATCGAATTAAATAAATCCTCCTTATTTTTAAAATATTTGTATACTGTACCTAATGCAATATCAGCGTTACTAGCTATATTTCTAATGGATGCACTTAAATAACCCTTTTCTTTAAATTCATCCAATGCAGCTAATAAGATTCGATTTTTTATTTCCTCTTTTAAATATTGCATACGTGAACCTCCGTTCATTTTAGGACTTTTTTAGCTTATCATGCGAAAATCTATTTGTAAATTATTTTAATTATTTTTTTCAGTATACTACACAAGCTCGCAATTGCCCTTCTTTCCCCTATCCAAAATGTCTTCCACAACGATTATTATTTAAATGTTAATCATAAATGAAATTTTTCAAATTCATAATATGTAGATTTTTCTATATACAACTACTATTAATAAAACTTTATACGAAGTGCAAATTCTCAACATGTAAAATATTCCCTGCTTGAAAGCTTGATTTTATTAACCACTTAATATCATAAATTTACAAAACAACTCAATGAAACCATATTTTAATAATTGATATCGTTTACGAAATTAATAGATAATAAAGTGGATAAAATCTAATACAAAGGAAGAAAGAAATGAAGAATACATTAAAAAAATATTTGATAATACCAGCTATGCTCACTACATTATTAGCTACTTCATTTAGTGCTAACGCCTCAGCGAATGATATACATATGTCATATTTATATAGCGGGAATACTAGCTCTTTCATAAAAAATATAGATATGACTCATGGTGCGTTAAATACGGCGACACCCAGCTTTTTTGATTTAAATGCAGATGGTAGTTTAAGTGCTACGATTGATAAAAGTTTAGTCGATGCATTACATAATAGAGGTTTAAAAGTTGTACCATTCATTTCTAATCATTGGGACCGTAAATTGGCACAAATCGCAATGACAAATCGAGATATATTGTCTACTCAAATCGTCAATTCTGTTGTAAAAAATAATTTAGATGGCGTCGATATTGATATAGAAAATTTAAACTATACAAATAAAGATGAGTTTACAGATTTCATCCGATTATTACGTGAAAAAATGCCTAATAATAAAACAATTTCCATAGCAGTAGCTGCAAATCCATATGGGTGGACAACTGGGTGGCATGGTTCTTATGATTACATGAAACTAAGTGAGTATAGCGATTATTTAATGGTAATGGCGTATGATGAAAGCTATAATGGTGGTTCAGTTGGTCCTGTCGCAAGTTTATCATTTGTTGAAAATTCGATTAAATATTTATTAGATAAAGGAATTAATCCCAATAAAATAGTATTAGGCCTCCCTTTTTATGGACGAATTTGGAAGGATGATGTGGAAATAGGAGGTGACGGCATTGCTAATAATGAAGTAAAATCTATTGTGAATAACCATAATGGAAAATTTCTTTTTGATTATACTTCAAAATCAGCATTTGCCAAATTTACTGTAAAAAGCAGTGACTCTCCTACTTATATCGGTGGCAAAAAGCTAGTACCAGGAAATTACACGATATGGTACGAAAATGATTTATCTTTAAAATATAAGTTAAGACTTGTAGAGAAATATCATTTAAGAGGAACAGGTAGCTGGGAGTTACCTCAAGCGGATAATGGTATTTGGAAATTTTATTCTTCGTGGGCGAATGGTGAACATAACTTTATAGATACGGAAAATCATTGGGCAGAACAGGATATTATGGCCCTTTACCGAAAAGGCTGGATTAATGGCAAAAACGAATACACTTACGATCCAAATGGTAATTTAACAAGAGCTCAGGCTACTGCTATCGTTATTAGTGCCATCGGTTTAGACAAAACAAACGAAACTGTACCTAATAATTTCAAGGATGTGCCAGCAAATCATTGGGCAAAACCTGCTATTGAAATTGCCTATAAGTATCATATTGTGAATGGAACAAATGAACACATTTTTGATCCGAATGCCTATATCACAAGAGCACAATTAGCAGGTATTTTATCGAGAATATTAAATTATCCATTACCTACGGATGAGTCCAGTTATTATGATGTTTCAAAAGATTTTTGGGCATATGCAGATATTTTAAAATTAAGTAGTAAAGGTATTATTAACGGAAGAGAAGATGGAGGATTTTATCCATTTGATCATGTCACGAGAGGTCAAATGGCAGCGATGGTAAACCGGGCAAGTGCAGATTTAGAAAAGTATGCAGTAAAATAATAAATCCCTTCACCATAGTTAATAATAACTCAGCTAGAAGCAGCTATTCACCAAAAACGAGGCTGTTATTAAACGATTCCATCCTAAACCTTCAAACTAATCTGTAATATTAAAGACAAGAATTTGTACTTAATGGTTTCTTACATCATTACTTGTTTATAATGTTGCACATATTATCAAAATGTACATTGCTAAATTCAATTTTAATAGTGTACATTTTTTTATTTTGTAAACATAATTCTCATAAAATAAATCTACTGTGTATTTTTATCACATCGACTCTCACCTTTTATTTCCGAAACTGAGCACCATCTAAAATTACTCTCATATTCTATAATTAGACCTATTTTGAGGGGGAAAAATTATGGGGATTGAATTGACTGCTCTCCATTGGATTTATGTTGTGTTTATTGTCTTAATCATTGGCTTTATGGTTAAACGTCGGGATACTACCCTCATTTGCATTCTAGGCATATTCCTACTTGCGATTGTCGCTACTGGTGATCTCACTTCTTCTATAAGTGGTGTTTTTAACAGCTTTATTTACGCGATTACCGAACTGTTATCTACCATATTAATTATTTCCATTATTGTTGCGATGAGTCGTGTATTAATGACTTCTGGTATTAATGAGGTCATGGTTGCACCTTTTACAAAATTCATTAAAACACCAACTCTTGCCTATTGGACAATTGGGATTTTAATGATGATTATTTCTTGGTTTTTCTGGCCCTCTCCTGCAGTTGCACTATTAGGAGCTGTTCTTTTACCAGTCGCTATTCGTGCAGGATTACCAGCATTAGGTGTAGCGATGGCAATGAATTTATTTGGTCACGGAATTGCGCTATCGAGTGATTTTGTCATTCAAGGTGCTCCGAAATTGACTGCCGATGCTGCGGGAATTCCAGTTGGAGACGTTGTATCAGCCAGCATTCCACTTGTCATTACGATGGGGCTTGTTACAACAATTGTTGCTTTTTACTTTTTAAAACGTGATATGAAACGAGGCACACTTCATTTTCATACAGCACACGAAACAACTGATGGTATCGAGCAAGTGAAAGATGAACATTTGCTAACATCTGGACAAAAACGATTTTTTGCCATTCTAATTCCGATCACCTTTTTACTCGATGTTATCGCTATGTCCGTATTGAAATTACAAGGCGGTGATGCCACTGCCCTTATTGGTGGAACAGCTGTCTTTATTTTGTTAGTGCTCTGTCTTGTGGCACACAAAAAACAAGGATTTGAGAAATCGACAAGTTACTTAATTCAAGGATTCCAATTTGGATTTAAAGTATTTGGACCCGTTATCCCAATAGCAGCCTTCTTCTACCTTGGTGACTCAGGATTTACCAAAATCATCGGTGACTTTCTCCCTGCCGCTTCTCATGGTATTGTGAATGATTTAGGCGTCGGCTTAGCCGCTGTTGTACCCTTAACGAAGGAAATTGCAGTCATTACCCTTGCCGTTGTAGGTGCCATTACAGGTTTAGACGGCTCGGGCTTCTCTGGCATTTCGTTAGCTGGTTCTGTCGGTAGTTTATTCGGCAATGCTATTGGTGGAGGTACAGCAACCCTTACCGCACTCGGACAAATCACTGGCATTTGGGTGGGTGGCGGTACACTGTCACCAATGTAAGACATATGATAAAGAGGCTTCTAAAACAAGGCAACAATTTAAAGCAATACGGAAAGAATTCGAATAAAATAAAAAAACGGCTTGAAATGATCAAGCCGAAAATAAAAAGAGAGAGGTTAAATTATTAGTTAATTTATTATGCTACTTTGTATATTTATTATACTAATTTATCTTTTAAAGCATCCGTTAAAGTTTGGGAAAAGTTTATACCTTGTTTTATACCTAAATCGTTTAAATAGCTAGGAATAGTTAACGTTTTCTTTACTGGTGTTAAATCTAAAGCTTTCTTATGTGCCTCTATATCAACATCTACAAGTGTTACAATATCTTCTTCTTTTGCCTTGAAAGATACAGTATACGGTTTATTTATTGCTTCATCTGCAAACACTATGGCATTACCTATATAGTCCCTTGCATATTCAATTGCTTCAGCAATAGTTTCCCCTTGAGTAATCCCGTCAATATCAGGAATTGTCACTAAGTGAAAGCCGTCTGCTGATAATGGTGAAATAACCACAGGATAAACGACAACATTTTTCATTTTTACCCTTCTTTCGATTCTATTTTAATGGGCTTTAAACCACCCCTTTTACAGCTTGTGCTTCTTGATTAGCCCTTTTGCTAAATCTTCATTAACTTATCTATACCTTGGGATTTGTTCTTTCTTGCCAGTTGGTGACACCCATATGTCATGTTTGCCACCATGGGTTAAGAATTTCCACCCTTTAGCCGAGAAGCGTTTCTCTAACTCTCTCTTTTTCATTATTTTACCCCTTTCGATTATACGTATATTATACGTATCAATATAAAAGGAGTAAAGTGATTAATACGTATTTTCTACGTATAGATAAAATTTTATGCAGTAGATGATTGATATATGAAATGGATAATTTCACTTAATCCAACCTTTATAAATCAGATGCAACAAAACAAAGCCCAGGCTCAAAATCTCCGAGTACCTGGGCTTTACACAATATATGCTTGTTTTTCCTACTAATTCAGCACGTTAATAAATCGGTTTTAAAATACCTATTGGAAGCCATTTGCATTGTTCGTCTTTTGCTTCTAGGTCTTCTTTTACACATAGAAAAGCATTAATAGAATCACTCACTGAATAAACTATGCTACCTTTTGGCATCGGTTTTTCCGTTTTAGAACCTTCTAATGGATAGGTTTTCGCTTCAGAGTCTTCCGTTACTTCATAACGAACACCAGCTTTTTTAAATATTGTATCAAGAACTTTCATATCTGAACCAGGATAATGCTTTTCGCACTTTAAGCCATTTCCAGTGTCCCTGCAATATCTCAACATTTGATCACCATTCATATCTGAGATGTTAGTATCACGCCATTCCGTAAAGATTTTACCATATTCGCCGCTATTACGATTAATATTGATATACGTTACATTTGGATAGAAAGATGCGCGAATTTTCATCGGTATTTCTTTAAAAACTACTAGATTTGTTGCTTGTACACGATATGGCCCCATTTGATAAAATGTTTTACCATCATATTTTTCAATTTCATACGTTTTAAAATAATTATTGCGCTTCACCACTAACGAATCAAATGTGCCATCTTCATTTTTCTTATAAATCTTAATATCTTTCGTAAACGTCATTTTCCCCGTTTGGTCTTTATGCACCTCGGCTCCATCAAACCTAATAGCCTCTGATTTTGTTGGATTCACTATCGACAATACAAATGCTGCTAATAGTACAATAAATATTTTTTTCATTATGTTCCTCCTAATCATTTTTGTAGCTCATTTCTTTGCCTACTAATATCGTATTATTTTATCAATAGAATACAATAATGTCAAAAATATAACAAAATTAACTCGTTTTCCCACAACTTTTCGTTGCTCATTCTTTAGCAAACATTTGAAAACTAATATCAATAATAGGCTTTAATAATATAAAATTGTTTATTTTTATATATACTTTTTCCAATTTTACCAATAAAATAGTCAATAAGGAGCGTGGATATATTCATGGATAATTTATTTTTAATTGTAGCAGTGTTAAGTTTTTTAGCTATTATAGTTTTTGCTATTATGGCTATTGTTCAATTTATTAAAAAGGATGTTTCAAAAGCTAAAAAACAAATTAAGTTTACTGGAATATCAGTAGCGGTAATGATTGTTTCCTTTATTGGTTTTGGCATGACAGCAGATCCAGCAGAAATTACAGAAAAAGAAGATACACAAAAACAAGTAGAAACTGTAGCAAAAGTGGAAGAAACGCCAGAAGAAAAAGCTACCCGTGAGGCGAAGGAAGCTGAAGAAAAAGCGTTAGCAGAACAAAAAGCTAAAGAGAAAGCAGAAGCACAAGCTAAGGCAGATGCAGAAGCTAAAGCTAAAGCAGAAGCGGAGGCTAAAGCGAAAGCAGAGGCCAAAGCTCAAGCAGAAGCGAAGGCAAAAGAGGCAAGTGTCCCACGTGAGCATAAGTCAGCGTTAAAAAAAGCAGAGCAATATGCTAAAACGATGCATATGTCAAAGGCAGGGATTTACGATCAATTAACATCGGAATATGGGGAAAATTTCCCTGCGGATGCTGCTCAATACGCTATAAATAATATTGTATTTGATTGGAAAGAAAATGCATTGAAAAAAGCAAAATCATACGCAGATATGATGAATATGTCAAATTCGGCTATTTACGAGCAATTAATATCTGAATACGGAGAAAAATTCACCAAAGAAGAAGCTCAATATGCTATTGATAATTTAGAATAAACTCGACCGCATTTAATGTGTAAGACACAATACAAGTCACTCACCCGAGTGGCTTTTTGTAATAAGGAGATGAATCATTGAGATATATTACTGGATTAATTGGACTTATTTTAGTCTTCTTCGGCAATTTATTAATGAGCATAACCGATAGTGACCTAACTACGAATATAACATTAAAGACATTTGGGTTTATTTATTTTATAATCGGATTAAAAATTTTATTTTCTAACATAAACTCTTTAAAGAAAAGCAATAACCAAGATGACGATTAAGCTATCTTGGTTATTTTAAAGCAACTCCTTAAGTTCTTTAAAAGAAAGCTTTATTTATCTCCGACTAACTTTAAGACATTATCAGGTAGCCAAACATAATAGTCTTTTTCCGTTACAAAGACTAATACATACCCGTTAATAATCAACCCACCTGTGACAAAAATGCTTCCCTTTTCATACATGACATCTGGTTGCGATTCTTTTAATGGAGCGTGTTTTCCTATTGTATTTTCTATTAGCTTATAACGCTTTTCTTCTCCTAGTATCGTGTCAGCAATTTTAAGATCTGTACCAAGATAACGTCTACAAGAATCGTAAGTCCCATCATTAATGTCATCGCAATATTCCACTATTTGTCCATTTGGGGTATCCTTAAAATAAATTGAAAAGGATTCTTCTTTTCTGAAGTACCTTCCATAATTTCCATTCTCACGATTTATATTAATATACGATGGATTTTGATAGAAGGAAGCACGAATTTTTAATGGGACTTCTTTGAACACTACTAAATCTGTTGCTTGTACCCGATATTGCCCCATCTGATAAAAAGTTTTACCATCATATTTTTCAATATCATATGTTCTAAAGAAGTTATTTCGCTTTACTACTAGCGAATCAAATGTGCCGTTTGGATTTTTCTTATATACCTTGATATCCTTTGTAAAAGTCATTTTCCCTGTTTGACCTTTGACTACTTCTGCTCCATCATGCATTACTTTTGCTTCTGTTATGGTCGGATGAATTACTGCTACTATTAATGCAGCTAAAAACACCATAATTAATTTTTTCATTATTCTCCTCCTTCACAGCTTTATATTAATTTCTTTATATACGAATATTGTAGTATTTTATCAATAGCAATGAATTACGTCAAAAAAATAACAAATTTAACGTGTTTTTCCACAACTTAATTTCATCCAGCTACCCATTCACTCAAGTTTTTAAACAAAACGGTTCATCCAATCTCAATATCTCGTTTGACATACTAATTTTTATAAGTTACTATTTCCTCATTAAACGTGAGAGGTTGAGGACGATGATACGTCGTTTAAGAAAACTTAAAAACGTCGCTGTGCGATTAAGCTTCTAAGTAGATACATGAAAACTAATTACTTAGAAGCGAGGTACGCATAATGAACAATCAAAAATATAATCATTGGTCAGAAATTAAATATATTAAGGATTTAGTGACAAATCCGCTCATTGAAGTTGGCGACTATTCATACTACTCAGGTTATTATGGAAATCAAAATTTTGAGGACGGGTGTGTCAGATATCTTTGGGGTGACCATAAATCTCGTGAGTTATTTAATCCTATTAATGATTTTGGTTGGCATTTAGATAAACTGATTATCGGAAACTACGTTTGTATTGCCAGTGGTGTCATCATTTTAATGGGTGGTAATCATAATCACCATTCAGAATGGATAACAGTGTATCCGTTTACGGAACAGATTGAACGTTCTTATGAGCCAAAAGGAAATACGGTTATTAAAAGTGATGCCTGGATTGGTATGAATGCAATGATTATGCCTGGGGTTACTATCGGTGAAGGTGCGATTATTGCTGCAGGATCTGTTGTATTAAAAGATGTTCCGCCTTATACGATTGTCGGTGGGAATCCAGCCAAAGAAATACGAAAACGATTTTCAGATTTACAAATAGATAAATTATTAGAAATGCGTTGGTTTGATTGGGAACGTGAGAAAATTGAAAAGGCTATTCCTTTGTTATCAAACGATTCTATCGATCAATTGTATGATTTCTATTTACATGAAATAAAAATATAATAAATATAGAGAACTACTACGAGTTAATTTAAGTATGTGGGAACGCTTTCCACTTGGTTCGTTCTGAGCAAAATTGCCGCGCTTATGTAATCAACTGAATAAAATGCATTTCAGTTAACAACATCTTGCTGCCTTATGGTGATCCATGAAACTACATCTAATTTAGATGTAGTTTTTTTAATGCCCGCTCACTCGTGCTTTGTTCGAGTTTGTCCTTAAAATTATTAGACTGCACTATTTCGCGCAATCGTCTTTATAAACCGTAATGCCCCCCACGGTTAAGTCCTTTAGTGTTACCTGTCTGCCATATTCCCGTGACAGAATACTTTCAATGATTGGCAACAACTTACGTACCTTTTCTTCTGTCATTTTTACAGCCTTCATACGCACACTCCTTTTTATCAGAATATGTCGAATAGGCTTGTCACTTTCGTTAAGACATATTTCAAATTAAATCCTTTGCAAACGCTCCTTCTTTCTTACTCATTTCAGGCTGTTTTTCACAACATACCATTCCCCCAAATACAAATACTGCCCATGGATGCTGCATACCAACTAAATCCAATTTACTATCTCCATTTAAGCCACTTTCTGTTAAAATGATTTTAGAAAGGAAGGTGATTGAAAATAACGACAGTGGAAAAGGAGAAATTGTCTGTCGGTTTAACACAATTCATTGATTTCACAGTTAGGCAAACAATGTTGGCAAAGATGAACAAAATTACTGAAATTAAAAATCAAGGTGATTATCACCCAGTAAAAGATCATTGGAAACAATTAAGAGAACGGATTAAATTTTGCTATGAGAAAAATCAATCTCTAGAAAATTTAGATGCTTTACTGTCTGAAGTTCATGAAAGAAAAATTAATTCCTATACCCAAGCAATAAAGGCATTTAAAAAATTTACTCGTAACAAAGAAATCGAATGGTTTGATCCACCAAAATCGTTATGGACATCTAATAATGGGTTAATTGTTCGTTCGTCTCCCGAATTAGGTTTAGTTATTGATGGCATTCCTCACTTAATAAAATTGTTTTTTAAAGGAAACACTGAAAAAATCAACGAACGAAACATTCAACCAATCCTCACTTTAATGTTAGAAGCACGATGTAACGACCCTATCCCAGAAAACATTGTATATGCTGTATTAAACGTCAAAACAGCTAAATTACATGTAGCTTCTCAAACAAATTCGAAAATCCTTCAAGCACTTCAACTTGAGGCACAAACATACGAAAATATTTGGCGAAATTAAGCGTCCAATTCATTTCCATTTTAAATTTTGTGCACATTGCTCATACGTCCCTCATTACACTCATGACTTCATTTGAACAAATGCAAAATCCACCCTTTTTTCGTGCTTGCTAAAGCTGGCATCCTTACCATACATGTTGATTAATTAACTAAAGGCTAGAGCCTGAACATACAACAGGCTCTTCCCATCATCAAAATAATACCCAGTTATTGAAAAACGGCTCGTTCTTTTTTAATCAAATTTTTTAATCAACATCCAAATCCATCTACATATAAAAGTATTATTTTTATAGTTAGTAAAATATATAAAAGAAAGGAAGTTTAGAAGGAGTGAAATACTGATGAAGTGCGTCATCTATGTTCGAGTCAGCACAGATGAACAGGCTAAACATGGATTTTCGATTGCTGCACAAATCGAAAAATTAGAGGCTTATTGTGTTTCACAAGGATGGGAAATTGTTGAGGAGCCCTACATCGATGATGGCTATTCTGCTAAAGATTTAAATAGACCCCATTTCCAAGCAATGCTACAGCGCATTCAGCAAGGAGGAATCGATGTCCTTCTTGTGTATAAGCTAGATCGCTTAACTCGCTCTGTCCCTGATCTCCACACAATTTTAGCTGAGTTAGATCAATATGAATGTAAATTTAAATCCGCTACAGAAGTTTACGATACGACAAATGCGATGGGTCGTTTATTTATAACACTTGTTGCTGCGATTGCCCAGTGGGAGCGAGAAAATACAGCAGAACGGGTACGTTTAGGAATGGAAAAGAAAGTGAAGTTGGGTTACTGGAAAGGTGGCACGCCCCCTTATGGCTATCACGTAGTGGATGGTGAATTAGCTATCAATAAAGAAGAAGCTCAAATTGTGAAAGACATCTTTACATTAGCCAAGACATTAGGTTTTTTCTCACTTGCCCGCCAATTAACAAATAAAGGAACCCCCACGCGAAAAGGCGGACAATGGCATGTCGATACTGTGCGAGATATTGCTAATAATCCGACATACGCAGGTTACTTAATGTTTAGCTCTAATCCGAAAGACATTAAAAAGCCTCCTCGGGAACGTGTGCTGTTTGAAGGCATTCATGAACGTATTATAGATCGTGAAGAATTTTGGGAGCTACAAGATTTGTTAGAAAAACGCAGAACCTTTGGAGGAAAGCGCGAATCGAGTAATTACTATTTTTCCTCACTTTTAAAATGTGCTCGATGCGGGCATGCAATGTCTGGTCATAAAGCTGGCAAGAAAAAAACATATCGATGTTCTGGCAAGAAAGCTGGAAAAGCTTGTACTAGTCATATGATTTTAGAAAGCAATTTAGTGCAAACCATCTTTGCAAAATGGGATGACTTGGTCGGTGGCCATTTTCAAAGTAACGAAGGCGACGCAATATTCCCAATGGCACAACTGTCGTCATTACAAAAGGAATTAGCTGTTGTGCAAAAGCTTTCACATAAGAAGAAAACCATGTTCGAACATGATATTATCGGCATCGACGAGTTAATAGAAGAAAGTGAAAAGCTTCGTCATCAAGAAAACGAGTTATACGCAAAGCTAAAAACGTTACAGCAGCAGGATCAGCGTCAACATGTGGAAATCCGAACTGTTATCCGCAATATTGATACACTATGGTTGAATGCCGATGATTACGAACGCAAGCAATTAATGACCACCATCTTCGAGCAAATTATCGTTGATACAAAGGATGATTATACGAGCAGTAAACAAGCCAGGGAAATTATAATTGTTGCAGCTAAATAATATGTCTTTTATTGGTGGCGGTACACTTATACCATGGGCACTCATTCCCGCTGCTGCTATTTGTAACGTCAGTCCATTTGAACTTGCACGGCGGAATTTAATACCTGTAGCGATAGGACTTATTGTTACGACAATTGTTGCGTTATTTTTAATTTAAAAACATCTGCTTGTTTATATTTTTTTACACTAGGCATCAAGAAGTACACCTTGATGCCTTTTCATCTGTTAAATGAGAGCTTTGACCTTTAAGAGAATTAGCCCCAAGTTCCGCATCCAAAACAAATTGGCAGCGTGGGAAGCACTGATACTGAATATCAACAACAATTGTCCCTACACATTACACCCTAATAAAACGCAAAGTTTTTTAACAAACGAATAATATTATCATATTCATATAATAATTTCATTAGCTTTTTACTGTACATCTGTTTAAAAATATATTATATTTTTTGATAATGTTCTCACATTGATAACATTTGCGTTTTCCATTAATACCATCTCTTTTCTACAGATAGGGGGCTCATAATGCTTAATAAAGCGGAGGTTTTAATGCATCCAGTGAGAATGAAGATTTTGCAGGCACTGATGCATAATACAGAAGACGGTTTAAGTACGTTAGAGATGATTTCTTTAATTAAAGATGTACCGCAAGCTACATTATATCGCCATATTCAAATATTAATGGATGAAAACATTATTAAAATTGTGAAAGAACGCAAAGTACGTTCTGTCACGGAAAAATTTTATGCTTTAAATGAGGGAGCAGCAAAAATAGATGCGGAGGAGTGGTCCAAGCTTACGAAAAAGCAAAAGCTAAACTATATTTCTTATTATCAATTAGCACTACTGTCTCAATATCAAAATTACTTAAACTTATTTGAAGAAGAATGCGTCGAGGATCAAGCTACTTTTTCATTACTTGACTTATCTTTAACAAAGGAACAGTTTAACAACTTTCAAAATGATTTAAATGATTTATTAACGAGATACTATAATATGTCCGATTCAAGCAATAAAACGGAAACAAAAACGATCGCATTAAATATTATTCCAAAATCTTAAGTAACAATATGTAGGTACGATCACTGGATTTAAATTGTAAAGAAATGGAGAAGATTTATGAAAAAAGGCAAGTCAGTTGAAAATATAAGAAAATTTATTATGATTATTATAGGCGCAGTCATCGCAGCATATGGACTTGAAGCGGTATTAATACCGAACAATGTCATTGATGGTGGCGTAACAGGTATTAGTATTATGGGTGCCCATTTATTCGGAATTCCGTTAGGGGTGCTACTCTTTGTACTTAATATCCCATTTATTTATATTGGCTACAAACAAGTAGGAAAAACTTTTGCATTAATGAGTAGTACTGGGATAGCGGCTTTATCGATTTCCACAGTTCTATTACATGATGTTAAAACAATTTTAGGTCCAAACGATCCTTTATTAATTGTCTTATCAGGTGGTATGTTACTTGGAATTGGAATAGGAATTGTCTTACGTAACGGTGGTGCATTAGATGGCTCTGAAGTGTTAGCCGTACTATTATCACGTAAAATTCCGTTTTCAGTCGGAGATATTATATTATTTATTAATGCCTTTATTTTCTTAGGGGCAAGCTTTATTTTCGGATTAGAAAGCGCATTATATTCAGCTTTAACGTACTATATTGCGAAAAACGTTATTGATATTATTCAAGTAGGTTTAGAAAAATCAAAAGATGTTCGTGTTGTCAGTGCAAAATCTGAGGAAATTGGTGACGCCATTCAAGCTCGTTTAGGACGTGGTGTTACTTATACACAAGGGCGTGGCGGATTTTCAAACGAACCAACTGAAATTTTGAACTGTGTCATTAACCGTATGGAAGAAAATAAGCTTGTGACAATCATTAAAGATATTGATAGCGGTGCTTTTGTTGTTATTTCTGATGTTTCAGAAGTTCGTGGTGGTAATTTCAAAAAACGAGATATTCACTAATATTAGAAGTAAGCAAGTATCATTACTTGCTTACTTCTTTTTATTTACCGTATTTGTTGGAGTTCACTATTATTTTTTTCATATTTTATTCCGTTTATTAGACAGATTGCTCCTACTAGGACAACAGCAGATGCACCTATTAGCGCATATTGATAACTGTTTGTATAGTTGGCCAATATTCCTGCTAGTGAAGGTCCAAGCAATTGCCCTAGTGCATAGCCTGCTGTTAAAACTCCTAATATTTTATGACTATTTAAAGGGACAATTTGCTTTGCTAAAGTAGTTGCAACCGTTGTAATCCCCATAAATGTCGCACCGAATATAAAAGCACTTGTATAAATTGTAAAAGTGTTTGTGGACAATGCTGGTAACACAATCCCTAATGACTGCAATAACATAGCTATAAATAATGTCATTACATAACCCCAACGCTGTGCAAGTTTTGACCAAATAAAACAAGATGGAATGGCTGCAATGCCAACGACAAACCATACAAAGACTGCATCCCCCTGAAAGCTTGTTGATTCATTTGCAATGGATACGATGAAAGTTCCAGTAATAATATAGCCAAGTCCTTCTAGACTATAGGCAAGTACTAGCCATTTAATCCACCTTGTCGGTAGAGCTTTACGCAATATTGGTGTTTCACTAGTTTGCTGTTGTGTTTTAAGTGTGTTTGGCTTTATTAAAATGACAATAAATATTAGTAAGATACTGCTAAATAATGCTAAGGCAAACCATGTGCCATACCAGTTAAATAAAGCATGTATTGGTGAAACAATTAAAGCACTTAATGCAATTCCTATCCCTACACCACTATAAAAAATCCCTGATAAGTGTGATTTCCTGCTCGTAGCTAATTGATCGAGCACTAGACTTGCAGCAATGACAAAAATAAAAGCACTCATTACGCCAGAAATAAACCGAAGCACATACCAAACAAAAATCACCTTAGTGCACCCCATTAAACCAGTAGTTACAATACTTATAACTAATGCTAGTTGTAAGAAGGGAATCCGTTTTTCTTTGAATTGTAGACGTCCAACAATAATGGCACCTACAAAATAGCCTAAATAATTGCTTGTAGCTAAAAAGCCTGCAGTTGCTCGACTAAACGCAAAAGCTTCTTGCATGTAAGGTAAAATGACTGTATAGGCAAAACGACTAATGCCCATTGCAACGATGAATGCAAAAACGCCTCCAATTAAATAATGAACTGTTTGCTTATTCATAGTTCCCCTCCCCTTCACATTTACTATAACTAATATTTAGGTATCACAAATAGAGCCGATTATTTATAATAGATATCAAATAAATTGATAGCAGGAGGGAATATCTTGAATTTTAATGATTTGCTTATTTTTCGGACGGTCGTACAAGCAGGAAGTTTTTCTAAAGCAGCCGCAGAACTTAATTACTCACAATCTAATATTTCAATGAAAATACAAAATCTTGAAGAATTATATAATGTAACCTTTTTTTATCGAGGACATCGCGGAATCCGTTTAACAGCTAAAGGAGAACAATTTTATGAAATCGTATTAAAAATGCTATATTTGCATGAAAAATCCTTTGAAATGCTCCATGATACGGGAGAAAAAAAGGGTGTTCTGCGTATTGGTTCAATGGAAACTACCGCTGCGCTCCATTTACCAACGCTCTTAACTAATTTTCATAAGTCGTATGCACAGATAGAGTTAACAATTTCAACGAGTACATCGACGGAAAATATTGAACGATTAGAAAATTATGAGTTAGATGGTGCTTTTGTTGTAGGGCCTGTTTATAAAGAGCATGTAATAGCAAAGGAATTTATCAATGAGGAGCTAGTAATCATTTCGTCAATCCAGCATAAACCAATTGAAAACTTGCAAGATATAGAAAATTGCACCCTTATTACTTTCCGTCATGGCTGCTCTTATCGGGCAATTTTTGAACACTGGTTACATGAAGACGGTGTGCAACCAAAGAAAAGAATGGAGTTTGGAACACTTGATGGCATTATCGGCTGTGTAGCAGCAGGACTTGGAGTAACGCTCCTGCCACGTGCAATCGCAGAAAAATATATCGCTTCGCAACCACTCGCTATTCATGTATTGGCTACAAAGCAAACGCATATCCCTACTTGGTTCATATATCGTCAAGATGATTTTCAACCACCTGCACTAACATATTTCATTGATTCGATTTTAGCGTACCAACAGCTTCAGAAGTGAACGTCTGTTTTCAATAGGCAAAAGACATACGATGGTTGCAAGCAACACAATATCAACACCTAAGGCTCTTTCACGACATTCTGAGCAGAAAAAGCTATACTTAAAATAGTTATGAGACATCTTGAATTTACAAAATGAAGGAGATCTAAATGGACTTATTTATAGCTAGTGATCGACAATTGCCAATCCGATATTATGTAAATGAAGCGATTTGGATTCGCCGTGGCTGTTTCTCACCACCACAATTAACATTGCCTTTTTTTGTGGAAGTAGAAATTAAAAATAACGACAATTTATCAATTATCACGCAATATATTCGTGAATTCCAATGTCAATATAAGTACACTGAAATGCAGATTCTCGTTAAGGACAACGTTATATATACTGAAATGGAAGTCATGCTCAACGACCAGCTTTTGAGCAATCATACGATTACTATCCATCCACTATCAAAGTAGTTATTTTTAAAAGTTATGTGGATTTCTCGGCTAACTTTTTCAATTTAACTTTTAGTTAATATGAATAATCGTACTAACGTTAGCTATTTTTTAACCTTGAGTAATGGATTATTTCTCCTGTCCTCTACTATTTTTAGGTGCCCACCTTAGTCATTACATCTAGTTCTACATCTCCACAAATTCGGTAGCAGGATAACGATTAATGTAAAAGAGCAGTTTTTGATATTTCAAACTACTTTCTTTAAAGAAACATTAAAATATTAAATTATCCTTGTCTAAATATGCATACAATTGGGTTAAAAAGAATAGAAACCTAATAGAGAGATAATGCAAAATTTAGCAAATGAAAAATAAAGTGGGGGTGTAGAAGGAATGCTTGAAATAAGTGATGCAAAAGAATTAGTACTCGGAATTGTGCAGCATGATCCATTGTTTGTCGTTCTACAACATACACCATTAGAAGAAACACTTTATGGTGATGCCTATTTAACACACATCCATGAAAAAAAATATTATAGTATTTCAGAAGTTGCAGGTTGGTTTGAAATAACGGATGCTATGCTCCGTTACTACATTAAACCTTTTGACCAGTATATTTTTGATAGTGCCTCTAATCATCAAATCACAAATATTCGGTTGGACCTCCCTGCCATTTTACGACTTCGTATGATACTACTTCTAAAGGACGAATACCGTGTAAAGGGCTTAAAACTTCTTCTAGGAATTGATGATAGCAGTCAGCAAATTAAGCACCAAATTACTGCTACCACTCTTGCTTCATCTGATGATTTAGCCAATAAAGTCGATGTTTTAGGTAGTGTCCTACAGCAAATGATACAAACAGGGTTATTTCATATGGAACCTAATGAAAAGCAAGGGACATTGCACATAACGATTAACGAAGATTTTTTAGCTCAAAATGCGCTATCTTCCGAATCGAGTCGCAAAATCGAAGACATCCAAAATGAAACAAATGAACTGAGACATATAAATGAAAATCTCCAAAAGCAAATGCTAGAGTTACAAGAAGGCAGCGTAAAGGATATTGTAAAAAAAATCCGTGAACGCCATATTGAAAATGAAATCGTTTCAACATTACGCACCGAAGCACTGCAACAATTTTCACTCGAAAATAAGTCAGGATTTTTCGCAAAAATTTTTAGATCCTCACAAATTGAGATGGAAAAGGAACAGTTTGTTTTTGGCTATATTTCACAACATTTAGAACAACGCTTGGAAGCAGCACTCAATACGTATTACGGTGCCTGACACGCAAACAATTCTGAATTGTTTGCGTGTCAGGCACCTCATAAGGAGTTGTTTTTTTGGGAGAGCAGGCAATTACATTAAATGCTGTCGAAAAACGTTTTCATCATAAACAAGTTATTGCCCCACTTTCCTTGGGCATTCCAACTGGTCAGTTAATTGGTTTACTTGGCCCATCTGGTTGTGGGAAAACAACATTAATTAAGCTAATCATGGGCATGTTGAAGCCAGATAGTGGCACTATCCATGTATTCAATTACGTTGTTCCTCACAAGCAATTGTTAATGGATATTGGATACATGGCACAATCCGATGCGCTATATACAGATTTAACAGGTGCAGAAAATCTCCATTTTTTTGCAAAGCTTTATCAATTATCAAAAAAAGAACGAATGGAGCGCGTCGCGTACGCTGCACATCTTGTTCGTTTAACCGACGAATTAAATAATAAAGTAATGAATTATTCTGGAGGGATGAAAAGAAGATTGTCCCTCGCAATTGCTCTGATTCAAAATCCAAAACTTTTGATTTTGGATGAACCAACAGTAGGGATAGATCCTGTATTGAAACAAGAAATTTGGCAGGAGCTTATTCGTCTTAAAGAACAAGAGAACAAAACAATTTTAGTGACGACACACGCAATGGATGAAGCAGAGCGTTGTGATCAATTAGCAATACTTCGTAGTGGCCACATTCTTGCACAAGGCACACCGAACGAGTTGAAAACAAAATATCAAGCTAAAGATTTTGATGAAGTGTTTTTAAAAGCTGGAGGAACAATACTATGAGAATTGGCGCCCTAGTTTTAAGAATTATTCAGCAAATGCGACGCGATAAGCGTACACTTGCATTGCTATTTCTTGCCCCCCTCCTCGTGCTTACCTTAATGTATTTTATTTTTAATAGTAATGAGCCTGTAGTAACGTTAGTTGTATCACATAGTCCGGCAGAGCTTATTGAAAAACTAGAAGCAGCCGATTTTGATGTAATTGAAAAAAATGATTTTACTATTGCCAAACTAAAAGAGCAACAATATGACGGTTGGTTAGCACTTCACAACAATCAAGTGAAGCTTACCTTATTAAATGACGATCCTACTACTGCTAGAGCTGTTATGATGAAGTTGTCACAAGTATTACAACCAGAGCAAGTTTCTAATATGGCGATAATGACCGACTATGTATACGGTGACAAAGATACGGCTATTTTTGATACTTTCAGCCCAATGCTTATCGGTTTCTTTGTTTTCTTTTTTGTTTTCTTAATTACTGGTATTGCCTTATTAAAGGAACGTATGTCTGGAACATTAGAGCGATTACTAGCAACACCTATTAAACGTGCCGAAATTGTAGCAGGTTATCTGATTGGTTACGGTTTTTTTGCCCTTATTCAAACCATTATAATTGTTCTATTCGGAATTTATGTTCTTGATATCGTCCATATAGGTTCCATTTGGCTCGTGTTTCTTATTAATATTTTGATTGCACTTGTATCTTTATCATTAGGTGCACTTTTATCTAGCTTCGCCGCTTCAGAGTTTCAAATGATGCAATTTATCCCCATTGTTATTGTGCCACAAGTATTCTTTTCGGGTATTTTCCCACTGGATCATATGGCGGAATGGTTACAATATATTGGTCGTATCATGCCACTATACTATGCGGCGGATGCCTTAAATGGCGTGATGTATAAAGGATTTTCCTTTAATGAAATTCTAGTAAATTTAGTAATTCTAGCTTGCTTTGCTATTGTCTTTATTATGTTAAATATCATTAGCTTAAAAAAATATCGTTCATTGTGACTTTTAAAAGGTTCTGCTCTTTAGTATGAGCAGAGCCTTTTATTTTTGCTAAATTAGAAAATAAAACCATTTTAAGAGGTATTTTGTGTAGGATTAATTTATAATAGAATCATTAGAATTATCACTCACAAAAAGGTGTGTCCTTATGAATACGATAATGGAAGTAAAAAATATTTCTAAACAATATAAAGCCACAAAAGTTTTAGACAACATTTCATTCTCCATTTATAACGCGGAAATTATAGCATTCGTCGGAAAGAATGGCTCAGGAAAGAGTACGCTACTCAAAATTATTGGTGGTATAGTGGATACAGATAGCGGAACAGTGACCAAACATCGACAATCTTTAAAAATCGGCTACGTACCCGAAGTCACTCCATCGCATCTATTATTTTCCCCTGAAGAGTATCTTTTTTATATGGGTAAAATTAGTGGTATCCCCAAAAAACATTTACAGCAAAAAATAGATCAATTACTAAAGATATTTAATATGGAGGCGTCTCGTTCGACAAGAATTACTCATTTTTCAAAAGGCATGAAGCAAAAAATTATGATTATGCAGGCAATGCTTGAAGAAACACATCTTCTCATCTTGGATGAACCTTTATCTGGACTTGATCCTCGCGCCCAAATTGATTTAGAACAAATTCTTTTGTCATTAAAGGAAAAAGGATATAGTATCATTTTAACTTGCCATGAAACAAAATTATTAGAAAATCTTGTAGACCGAGTTTTATTAATTCAAGAGGGCCAAGTGTTACAACTGGAATCATTTAAAGAAAACCATATTCCATACAATCAAATAATTTTTGAGTTATCAAGTCAAAAATCCCTTGATGCACTTTCTTCTCTTATCCAAATCAAAGAAATGCGTACATTAACGAATGGCAATCAAGTGGTGACCGTAAAAGTTAGTAGTCCAGATACTGATAAAATCCTTCTGACATTACTTCAGCACCAAGCGTCCATTAAACAGCTCATACCTCTAAATCCAAAGAAAGATCAATTCCATAGCCATTTCTAGGAGGTTTACAAGGGAAATGATGAGTTTATTGCACTATCAAATAGTTAACTATATAAGAACGTATAAATATATTCCGCCTTTTTTCATTTTCATTTTATGTATGGTAGTCAATTATGCATTTGTGCCAAATCCAATATTAGATAGTTACTCATTTACTTCGACATTTCTTTTTATGTTAATGGGATGGTTTACCGTTACAATATTTCATGGGGAGGATGAAGGACAAAAAGTAATTACTATACTCCATTCTAAGGGAGAAAAAGCTTATTTTAGGGCACTTTATTTGATTTGTATAATGATCGGCTTTAGTTTAAGCTGTGTTGCAGTATTCTATCCGATAATGATTGATGCATTTGGTGAAAGACCAAGGGCCTTACATATAATATTAGGCTTTCTAGCTCACTTTAGCCTTTCGATCCTTAGTATTGCACTCTCTTCCCTTTTTACAAGGGAACTAGTCCAAAACAGACAAAATTCTTGGTGGGGGGTACTTAGTATCCTAATCATTTCTTTAGCTATCGCTTCGTTGAAAAATGTCATCGTGCAAGTACAAGGTCTTATATGGCTTCTACCTCCTGTACATCTTTCTTTAAAAATGATGAGTGCAGATGATAGTATCCAAACAATACCTGCTGTTTTTTATTGGCAATATATATGGATTTTTATTTATAGCATGCTAGTAATTAGTTTGTACTTCTTTATTTCAAATCGTAAAAAGAAAATGTAATAAGTGCCAGGCACCCAAACAATTCTGAAAATTACGAGTGTCTGGCACCTAAAGAATTAATCAAGTAATTCTTTTAGCTGTTCAATTTCAGTAACTGTTAGTCCGGTTAATTCAGCAATTGTTTCAACATCTGTATTTCTTTTTAATAGTTTCAATACGATTTCCTTTTGCATCTTATTTTCTCCCTGTTTGATACCTTGCTCAATACCTTGTTGAATACCTTGTTGAATACCTTGTTGAATACCTTGCTGAATACCTTGCTCCATTCCCCGTTCTATTCCTTTTAATAGCCCTTCCTGCTCAGCTATATATTTTGTATCTTCAAGCTTCGCCGCCTCATCAAGAATATATTTCAAACGAGATTGGTAAGCATAATAATCTTCAGGGGATTGACTTAAATCTTGCCAAACATTGAAAGCATTTAATAACTCCTCATCTTTCATGGCGAGCTCCTCCAATTCCAAATAGATTTCTTCATAGACTTTACCTTTACGACCATCAACCATTGCCAGCAACATTAACCATCTAGCAAGTACATTTTCCCAAGAATTTAATTGCTTTGCGTACCATTGCTTTATAAATTTATTTATTTCGATAAAATGAATTTCAAGTACATCGTCCATTTTAAACTTCTCATCAAAGTCATATAGTTGGAAAAGAGAATGGTAATTATTTGTTTGTTCAAATAAACTAAAATTACAAATATTGATAGTTATTGTAGGTCGAAGTTTATAATAACCCATTCCTTTTCGAAGCTGAGAGGTATAAATTCGAGACCAATAATACAGTGTTCGTTTCATCATGTCGTATTTATTTGTCAGTTGGATTTCAACATTAATAAATAAATCATCTTGTGTTTTCACTAAAATATCCAAGCGTGACTGCTTATCATCTACATGCTCGCTACCGAATTCTTGCCGCATAAAAGAAATCTCTTTTATAGTATTACGGCCAGTACGTTTTAAAATAGCATTTAGAAAAACCACAGTAATATTTTTATTCTGCTCTGTACCAAAAAATTGTTTAAAAACATAATCTACCTTTAAATCGACAAAACTCTCAAGTGGGATTTTACGTAAAGTCTTTACACTCATTCGCATCACTCCAATTGATTGATTTACTATCTATAATTATAACATTTTGTCGATTTAGGGAAAAATGAAATATAGAAATAAATTGTTTAAGGTGCCAGGCACTCGAACAATTCTGAATGTTTTGTGTGCCTGACACCTTTAAACCTTACTTCATACCCTGCTGAACGAGCGATGGAATTTCACTTAATTCATCGATAATATAATCAGCTTTTTCTGTTGGGCTTGCATCGTTTCTTTTCCAAACTGCTACCATTCCCATATTTTTGGCTGCTTCGATATCATTTATTGCATGATCGCCTACAAACATACTAGATACGGCACGTACTTGTAATTTAGCTAAAGCACGGTCAAATATTTCAAGGTTTGGCTTTTTCAACCCCTCGCATTCTGAAATTAAAATGACCTCAAAATTTTGCTCAATACCAAGTGCTCGGATATTATCCAATTGAAATTGTCCAAATCCATTAGTAATCATGCCTAGTTTGATGTGTTGTTGCTTTAATTCACTAAGCATACGATGCAGATGCTGAAAAGGAATACAATAATGCTTGAAGTTGGAAACATAATCATCAAGTAACTCTTGTACTGAACATGCTGTTATATTAAATTCATTTATTAATTGTTTATAAACTTTATCTTTCCATACATATCCATTGTTATCTAATTCGATAAATCGACTAATGTAATCTTCTTTTGGAATACTTGAAAGTTTAGGAGCTAGACGATCATATTGATGTGAAACAAAAGTAATCAATGACTTCTCTCTGTCTAACAATGTACCATCTAAATCAAACAGCACAGCTTCTATAATGGCCTTTCCCTCCTCTTTTTGGTGCCAGGCACCCAAACAATTCTGAATATTTTGAGTGGCAGGCACCCGCACTATGGTGTGGATTGCACGTTTAAATTCGCTACTTTTTCTTGCTGTTTCATGACAATCCATTTACCGCATAACATCACTATTAACGCTAAAAATACGATGACTCCAGCAAAGATGAGTGCTGCTTTATAGCTGCTGTATACTACTACAAGTTGTCCAGCAATTATTGGTCCGATTATTTGGCCAAATGCATAAAATGTCGTTAATACTGAAACGATTGGACCACTTTGGGTTGGAAAGAGCTGTCTGGCATATGCGGTTGTCAATGTTACAATGCCAACGAATGTTAAGCCAAATAAAAATGAAGACAATAAAACACTCCACACTGTTTGTGAAAATACCGGCAACAAAATCCCTAGCACTTGTAATATGTATGCCACAAACAATATTTTAATTGCTGAAAACTTTTCTAATAAAACTGTCCAAACTGGGGCAGATGGGATTGCCGCCACTCCAACAATGACCCAGCTATAGGAAGAATACGCTTGGAGCGAAGGTATGTTGTGAATAATATCTACTAAAAATGTCCCTGTAATAATATAGCCAAGCCCTTCAAGACCATATGCCGCAATTAGCCAAGGCATAAAACCTCGCGACATTTTTGTATCAGACGATTTAGTAACCTTTACGCTATCGTGAACTTGTAAATTTCTCCATAAGATCAATGTAATAATTAATAAAAGTGCTGATAAAATTCCTAAGCCAATCCAAGTACCTTGCCAAGCAAAACGTACTTCAATGAAAGGTACGAACAAGCCAGATATGGCAATACCAAGTCCTATACCGCTAAATAAATAACCTGACCACTTTGTCAGTGATTGTTTAGCTAAATAATCCATAATAATACTGGATGTTAAAACAAATATTAGCCCTCCTGTAATCCCCGCAACTAAGCGCAGGACAAGCCAAACACTATAAATTTCAATTAGCCCCATAAGAACTACAGAAATAACATTTAACACTACACTTAACAGCAAAAAATTTTTCTTTTGGCGATAAATAAATCCAGCCCATAATGCACCAATAAAATAACCAATATAATTACTGGATGCTAAAAAGCCGGCCACATTAAACGAAAAGCCGACATCCTCCCGCATAAATGGCAAAATGGGCGTAAAAGCAAAACGGCTAATCCCCATTGCTACGACAAGTAATAATACTCCACCAAATAAGACCCCCACGTGTTGACGATTCATCACATCCGCTCCCCCTTTTGTTAATAAAAGGATACTTAATACACATTCAGAAAGCAATTATATTTATAAAATTTTACCAATATTCTAAAAACAAGCGTATTACAAGCTACAAAAAAGACTCAAGCAATTATACTTGAGTCTTCTAAATTTTATTTAGCTTCTAAATTCATAATAATAAATAAAATGAGCAAAAAAACGAGCAAACATATTCCTGTTATGACGATAGCCTTTCTACCAAGCATGCCCATTCACATTCCCTCTATAATCAGAATTTAACTCGATGTTAAAGGTTCTTGGACGCACCCCAATAACATTATCTCCTATTTTTGCACCTACAAAAGCTGTAAATGCAGCACTCGCATAAAATTTACCATCACTAACATATGCATCTAACGAAGTTCTTTCAAAACCACTTAAAGGAACAAAGTTCTGAACAATGTAAGCATTTTTATACTGTACAGAGGTTACTCTTTGATTACTATATTCAAATCTACCTTCTAATCTAATTTTCACAAAGGTTATCCCGAATAATCTAAAATCTGCATCAAATGATACTGGTCTAGTTTGTACGGTTGCTCTAGTATATCTATGTTTTTCATTGCTTTGTATACTGTTTTCAGTAAGCTCTACGTCAAAATTACCACCATTTTGTAAAACATCTAAAATTACTTCTTGCTTTTCTTTCGATAATTCACTATATTGCTGAATGAATTCATCGTACGTATCACCAAATGACTTTAGATAGGAAACATATTTTTCTGGGGTTTCAAATGGATTATCTTGCTCATTCTCACGTGCTGCCAAAGCAAAATTAGGGATTACTAGTCCTATAACTACTACAAATAAAATGAATACACTACTTATTTTTTTCATAGTATGCTCCTTTCTCTGTTTAGTAAGTATAGAGATTCTAGCAGTGAACGTTAGAATAACCTAATTACCATTTTTATACCTTGCTAGATTCAAAAGGCCATACTGCCACCTCCCTTTTTTGCGCGAGATTTTTAATTGAAAATAATTCTCAATTATATTTTATTCAAAAATTTTTAAGTTGCCAACCCCCTTTTTTCATTTTTCATTCCTTCAACCACATATTCCCACTGCGTTAAATTGTTGTAAAAAACTTTTCATTTTATGTTAATTTCTCTTATATCTCTATCAAATCCAGCAGCAATTTATTCGTTTTTTTTATAGACTTCACAGTTTTTTTGTCCTATAATATTCCCTACCGATACTAAAATACGAACATTGAGGTGCGAAACGTGTTAGAATATACGCAAATTTTCAAAGGTACTGCTTTTTCGAGTCAGTCTCCAAAAGAAGTACAAATTTTAAAAGATTATCTATTTTGCATTAACGCTGACGGTATGATTGAAAAGGCTGTTGCGCCAGAACATCCTGATTATCAAACATTACTAACTACATACGAAGGAAAAGAAAATTTCCACCAATTATCTGATGGACAGTATTTCTTACCCGGCTTTGTCGATTTGCATGTACATGCACCGCAATGGGCACAAGCTGGAACTGCTTTAGACATTCCTCTTAATGACTGGCTGAACACATATACCTTCCCTATTGAATCGAAGTTCTCGGATTTAGCATTTGCCAAAGAAGTGTATGAAGATTTAGTTAGTACCCTCCTTGCGAATGGCACAACTACATCGTTATACTTTGCAACTGTCCATAAAGAGGCGAGCCTATTATTAGCTGAAATATGTGCTACAAAAGGACAACGTGGTCTAGTGGGGAAAGTTGTCATGGATGACCAAGAACAAAACCCAGATTTTTATCGAGATGCGAACACAGATACAGCGTTAGCAGATACAGAAGAATTTATTTTAGCTGTTAAAGAATTAGCGAAAACTACTAAACAAGGTGTCTATCCTGTTGTAACGCCTCGCTTTATCCCAAGCTGTACAGATGTTGCTTTAAAAGGTTTAGGAGAATTAGCTGCTAAACACGATACGCACATTCAATCTCACTGTAGCGAAAGCGATTGGGAGCATGGTTATGTACAAGACCGCTTTAACAAAAATGATGCCTATGCTTTACATGACTTTGGTCTATTAGGTGATAAGTCTGTTATGGCTCATTGCAATTTTTTAAGCGATGATGATGCAGCTTTATTTGCTGAAACGGGTACAGCAATTGGTCATTGCCCAATCTCAAATGCTTATTTTGCTAACAGTGTTATTCCAATTGCCCATTTCCATTCAAAAGGGGTGGATATTGGTTTAGGATCAGATATTTCGGGTGGCTTCTCTCCGAGTCTTTTTGATAACGCAAGACAAGCTGTTATGTCATCTAGAATGTTAGAAGATGGTGTTGATACGGCGCTTCCTGCAGACAAACGTGGTGTACCAAATTCACGTATTACGATTAATGAAGCATTCTACTTAGCAACAGCAGGTGGTGGCGAAAGTTTAAGCCTTCCAGTAGGTCGCTTACAGGAAAACTATACGTGGGATGTTCAAGTAATCGATACAAAAATAGTCTCTGCCAAACTTCCAATCTATGATAACAATGAAGCATTGATTGATATTTTCCAAAAAATCATGTATCTTGTTCGTCCTGAAAATATTCGTGAAGTGTGGGTGCAAGGCACTAAAGTTCATGAAAGAGCTTAATAATTTAACGCAAACAATGCCCTCCCCTTTGCTGTAGCAGTTGGAGGACACGAACCAATGTAAGATTCAACCTAATCATCATATAAAAACTTAAACTTTGAGGTGTACATCTTAGTGGAAACGCAAAAAAACAATCTAGCAAACGATAAAAGTAATACCACGCATTTAACTGTTTTACCCGATGAAAAAGTGCCATTTAGCCAATCAGTTCTTCTAGGTTTACAGCATGTTATGGCAATGGACGTCTATGTAGTTCCCTTCCTTATTGCGATGTTAATTGGTTTGCAATCAGGTCAATCAAGCGCATTGATACAATCGACTTTTATTGCAGCAGGGATTGCGACAATTGTTCAAACACATTTCTGCATGAAGCTACCGATCGCACAAGGGCCGTCTTATGTACCACTAGGTGCGATTGTAGGTATTTATGCCGCTAGTGGCAGTGGCGAACTTGGTTGGAGCTCTGTGTTAGGAGCAAGCTTAATTGGTGCCATTTTTGTCATTATTTTAGGCTATACAGGTATTTTCAATAAAATTGTTAAAACTTTTATTCCTCCAATTGTAGGAGGTACAATTATTTTCGTTGTTGGATTATCGCTAATGCCTGTTGGTATAAGTAGTAATATTTTTGAAGGCGCTGGTGCGACGATTAACCAAAATATTTATTTAGCGCTTATTTCAGCTATCGTTTTAATTGTGTGTGTAATGCTAGGCTCTGTGTTCCGTCAAAAAGGTCGTGCATTTCGTATTGCATCTGTTATTATCGCGTTACTTATAGGTTGTATCGCTGCTAATATAATGGGTGTATTAGATTTATCAGCAGTTGGAAAAGCAAAGTGGTTTAGCTTACCACAAATTCCTTTTGCAGACTTTGGCTTTACATTTAACTTCTCAGCAATTTTAACAATGATTATTATTTATATTGTTTTACTGGCTGAAACAACAGGTACATGGTTTGCAGTTAGTAATGTTATTGAAAAACCATTGACAGATAAGCAAATTAATCGTGGGGTTATCGGAGAAGGTATCGGCTGCTTCATCGCCTCATTATTAGGTTCTACTCCAGTAACTGGCTATTCAACGAATGCAGGTGTGATTTCCATTACAGGTATTGCAAGTCGTCGTGTCTTTATTGCTGCAGGTGCTTGGTTTATTTTGTTCGGTTTTTCTGGTAAATTAGCTGCATTAATTTCTGCCATTCCTTCTGCAGTTATCGGCGGTGTTTTCGTTATCGTTTGTGGCATCATTGCAATTAGTGGGTTACAAGTAATGAAAAATGAACGTATCGGTGAAAAAGAAATGTACGTTATCGCTGTGCCAATTATTTTAACATTAGCACTAACGTTATTACCGAAAGATTTCTTATATTCTTTACCAACAACGGTTCAATATTTATTTGGTTCTCCAGTAGCGACCGCTGCAATAGTTGCCATTCTTTTAAATAAAATTTTACCGACTGTTAAATAGATTAATAATAATGTGAGAGACTGTAGATAAACTCAATGTGAGTTTGCCTACAGTCTCTTTTTTTTTTGTTCTACTGGTATATAGTAAAATTTTACAAAAAAGGTATAATAGTATTGCCTAATTCATAAAAAGGAGAATAGTCAAATGAATAAAGTAATTATACCAATACTAATTGTCATTATTATGACCGGATGCAATGCATTTCCTAAGGGTGTTTTTAAACAACCAGTGGGCCAAGTTATTTTGGATGGTGCGCAATATAATATGCTTCCAAGTAAATTTGAATGGAAAGAAGACGATGTTGAAATGAGGCTGAAAGGGTCCCCTGATATTAATGAAATAGCAGATAACTTTGAAACATTAGATGTCAAAAAAGGAGAGATACTAAAATTTAATATTGAACAAAGTCCAATCGCCATTACTGCAACTAAAATGAATGAAGATGGCACAATTGAAAATGTTGAAATTAAAGAGGAAAAAATAACGATGCCTTCTAAAGAAGGATATTATATTTATGAACTGGATGCCTTATGGAATAACGGAAAAGAATCATTTATTTTTGATGTTTATGTAGAATAAATAGGATCGCTTCTTACGATTTATAGACAAAAAGACAAAATACCTTAAGAGAGTGGTACTCTCGAGGTACTTTGTCTTTTTTTTAGATTGACTCTTTCGTAGTTTGTTCAAAATCACATAAATCAATCCATTTTTGAATAGACAGGATGACTTCCTGAAACGCTAAGCCGTTCGGTGTTAACGCATATTCTACTTTTTTTATCGATGAATCAATATATTTTTTCTCGATTAGTCCTGCTTGAACAAGCTCATATAGACGTTCTGTTAGCAAACGATCAGAAATGCCAGGGATAGTGGCATGTATTTCATGATACCTTTTTGGACCAGGCAATAACGTATAGATGATCATGCCCATCCAACGTTTTCCTATAAATTCAATTGCCTGATGGTAGCTACTACATATATGTGAACAATTAGATTTAGTCATATAATAACCTCCCATTTTTAAATTCCGTATTTCTATTGTAACACACAAATTTTTTTATTTGACGTATAAACTTACTAATGGTAAGATTCTAATTATCAACTTACCATTAGTAAGTTTTAAGGAGGACATTATGTCAATAACAAATAACAAAGCGAATCTATATACAATTATGGAGGATCGAAAATCAGTGCGTGTTTATGATCCTACTTTTAAAATACCTCAAGCAGAGCTTGAAAAAATCATTCAAGAAGCAACAAGTGCACCGTCATCTAGCAATCTACAAGCATGGAGATTTCTTGTTATTCAAGATGAAGCAGTGAAAACAGAGCTCCGTGCGATTGCCAATAACCAAGAACAAGTTGAAACATCATCAGCAGTTATTGCGGTGTTAGGAAATGCCGAAATGTATCAACAAGTTGAACAAATTTATACACAAAATGTCGCAGAAGGTCATATGGGTGATGCACAGAAGGATTTAATGATTGCGAATACCCTGCGCACTTACCCATCTGCCCCATTAGAAGTACGAAAAAATATTGCTACATTTGATGCAGGTCTTATTTCAATGCAACTTATGCTTATCGCCAAAGAAAAAGGCTATGATACTGTGACAATGGGCGGTTTTGATAAAGCGAAATTTGCTGAACGATTTGAATTACCAGAGCATATTTTCCCTGTAGTCCTTATTGCTATCGGTAAAGGTGCTGCACCTGCTTATGGCTCGTCTCGTTTACCGTTAAAAGATATTGCTCGTTTTATTTAAATAAGTAAATACTTGATCACCCCCGCACATGTATCCCTATGCCAGCTTAGCCGCTGCTTAAATAATAACAACCAAGAGAACATATTGTCTCTTGGTTGTTTTCGTTACACGATAAGATTAAAAATATTACTCTCAGTATGCTAAAGTCCGATTGTTCATGGACTCAAAAAATGTTTGTTGGTGACACCTCCCCGCTTTATACAGTTGCATCATAGGACGATTTGTTCCAAAGAGCAGCTATTAAACGAACTCCAGCAAATTCGCGTGCAGCGTTTTGCCAAAAGTAATAGCGTGCGAATGTGGGCTCATGTTCTGTATCAGCGCCAATTTTTAGCGCTTCTCGTCAAATCATCTTTCTTTACAATCGTTATATCGGGAGTCCGCTACAATGATTACGCTGATTGCCACCATTCAAAATGTCACTACAGACATAGATAAAAATCATGTTAGTTAATTAAAAAGGAATGTTAATACGACTTTCCTTTTCCTTCTACCATTTTTTATTGCTTCAAAAATGCAGATTTTACTTTCTGCCAGGATTCATTTGCTCCTCGAATGCTATGTTTGCATTATCATATTCATGCTTATAAATCCTCTTAGTCTACGCTTTTAAATTGGCTTCTGTATCAGGTCCATTCATTTTTTTAATAAACAACAATAATTTTATTTATAATTCCGTCGAACTTCCCGTGTACATCCACTGAATATTTATGTACCCTCAATAACATTTCTTTAAAACAACTGCAAAGGAATCACTTCCAGCAATATAATCTACACCATTTACATCTGCATAAACCTTTTCAAGTGTAAATCCAGCCTCATTCACTTCTTTTTCTAAACTTTTAATGCTGAAATGCTGATTCCAATAATTATAATTCACAATCTTACCATCCTCAAAAACGAGAACATTTTTCGACAATGACACGTGGTTAGGATATTTTATTGAAGCAAATAAAACTAAATGTTCTTTGTCAGACATTGGACTATCTCCTTGAGATAATGACCACATTAAATTTTCTTCAAAATTTTCATAATTTGTCTCTGATAATACATCCAATAGAATTAATCCACCTGGCTTTAATCCACGGTGGACATTACGAAGTATTCTTCTTCGATTCTCTGGACTAAAGACACAATAAATTTGATAGATGAGTAGTGCTAAATCAAACTCATTCTCAATTTCAATATTCGTAATATCTTCAATTCTATAGTCAATGGATAAATTATGTTTAACAGATTCATTGATGGCATATACAATTGAAGTTTTATTAAAATCTATACCAACAACATCATATCCCTTCTCCGCTAATTTATGGGAATATAAACCTGGGCCACAACCTAAGTCAATTACTTTCTTAAATTTATCCACTGGGGCAAATTGAGTAATAAAATTAACAGTTTCGTCAATAAATTTGCTCTCCCTACTCCCCCCGGGTATAGTCTCGTCAAAATGAGCTTTTAAAACATAATCTGCTATATCTTCATCAAGCCAGAGTTCTTGCGTACCTGGTTCAAAGGGCTGAGGATGTTTTGCTAAAGCTAATAATTTATTCATTTCTATACCCTCCATTAAAAATTTGATAATTTATTATTACGATAAATCAACACCTGACTGCATAGTTGTAGATGGACGATTCAGTCAGGTGTTAATTATTAATTAAGATTGGTCAAAAATTAATACTAAATATAACTTGTTTATTTTAAATAAATCTACTATAGTTATTTCCTATAAGTTATAGGATATTTTTTACAGATAAGACTTACAGACGATCTACCTACAGTTGTTGTAACTGTCGTAATTGTTGTGATGGTTGCATTTAACGCTTGGTCTTTACCTTCTGTGTCAGGTACTAATTTTTGCAAATCTAATACTGTATTCATCATTATCACCTCCTTTACTTTAATTAACCGTATTCAATCATCCATTTCATTAATTTTTAGCTTTTGTTCTTGCTAAAAATTTTTCTGAATTAATCAGCGGTAACCAATAAAGTGGGTTTCCTTTCACTACTCCCATCAATGCTAAAACAATTCCTGAGCTACCCGTATAAACATCATCGGCTAATCTATAAGAAAATTGTCCTGGATATATGTAATAATCATTTTTTTCTATTAAAAAGAGATGAAGTAAATTCAATACATCGTTCAAGATTTCTTGACGATATTCCCCTTCCTTTACCATAGAGGGAATTAACAGAAAGCTTCCAGCACCGTCAAATAAGCTTCCACTAATTGTACAATGTACCTTTGATGTTTTTAGAATCGCATCCATTTCTTGTCGATATAGATTTTGACCACTTACATGATTGAAAAACCAAATTGAAATTGCAACTCCGATAGATCCCCCAGAAAGATAAGGTAATAGCCTATTTTCACTATCCAAAATCTGTAACATTCCAAATACATCGTCTTTTTTTGCTGATTTCAAATCCTCTTTTAGAAGTAACTCAGCTTTTTCTAAATACTTTTTATTATGTGTAGCTGAATAAAGTGCCGAATAAAACAAAGATACACCGGATAATCCATCAATTATACCTTTATCAACCGCCATCCAGTCCGTAACTTTTAACGATTCATTTTGCAATCTATTTATTTCAATCGATTTTTCTAATCCCTTAGAAAAATCTAAATACTCTGTATTTTCAGTCTCTAAGTATAGACTTATTAAAAATATACCTATTCCTGAAAGACCAGACCTCAATGAAATATCTGTTTTATTAATCGTATCTTTTAACATTTTCAGCTCACTCAAAACAATATCTTGATACCCTTGTTCATACAGCAAAGCCAATATACCTGTTTTCCCAGTAAATAATCCATTGTCTTCAATTTGGTGTAAATTATCTAATAAAAAAGTTTTAATCCAATTATCTATTTCTTCCATACTAGAACGATTTTTCATTAGTGTAAATGCAGCACCACTTCCCCCAGTTAAAAAATTAAATTTCCCTCCACTCATTTCATATTGACGAATATCACCATTAATAAATCTTTCATCTTCTGTTAAACCATTTTCAATACCAATTATTAACTTATTTATTATAGAAGCTATATTAAAGTTGCGTATCTGATGATTGAGAATTATTTTTTTTGGTGAATACTCTTGATAAACTTTTATTCTTTCGTCACACTTTTCTTGTAAGTCTAGAAGAAAATGATAAAATTCATACCCGTAAGTATTTTTTATCCAATTAAGGTGATTGCAATGCAAATAACTCTCTAAATCTTCTGAAACTAAAATTGGGAGTGCTAAATAATTTATTAATTTCTTTAATCCATACCAATCTCTTGCTGCACTAATTGTTATGTCCTGTGAAACAAATCCCGGTGTAGCAAGTTTAGGTTTTTCTTTGGATTTTACAGCCATTGCAGTTTCAAAATCTATTATTCTTACAGTTAAGTCTTCAGTTATTATAATATTGGCAGGTTGTATATCTCCCATAGCGACCCCAGCATGATGCATTTTATCTATTAACGTATAAAGTTGTAATAGAATTTTTTTAGCAGCTTTAACATGGCTATGCATATTACTACCTTTATAAAGCGGGAAATTTTGAGCAATCCATTTCTGTAAGTCTATCCCCTCGATAAATTCCTCTACGAGAAAATAATGTTCCCACTCTTGAAAATGCTCAATCAAATTAACAACGTTTGGTATACTCTCTAGTTTTTTCAAAGCATCATACTCAATTTTTTGCCTGGCTAAAGCATCCTGAAATTCACTATCTAAACCAGCATTTGGTCTAGCTTCCTTTATAATGACTTTCTGATAATCTTGCTTTCGAGTCGCAAGATACACCCCACCAGCGTTACTAAAGCTAAGTACCTTTTCAATGTTGTATTGTTCTAAACGCTTGTCTCCTGCTATATCTATATCGCTAACAATATTGATTGTATTTAAATAATCATCGAAATCTTTCACAAAATGAGGCACCTGATAAAATGGATTTCTTTGATCCTCAATCAAATTCCCTTTATTATCTTTAATACAATATTTTCCGTGTTCATTAATAATACTTTTAAATCCTCCATATCTATAAAACACATTGCTATTTTTCCATCTCTTATCACTAAGAATATACGGGCCTTTTTTAAAATCTTGAAGTGTTGTAGAAATCTGTTCTAACAATTCAACAAAGATTTCATTATTCATTGGATAAATCGTTATAAACTTTCCAGATGAAGCACGATTCGCATTTTTTGAATTTAACGCTAACATACTATATTTGTCTTTAAGATGCTTAAACTCAATATTTTTAGCTATGCATAATCGCGCTACCTTTTCTAATATAATATTTGAATCCTCTAATAAGGACGTTACATGAATTTTCCAACCCTGTTCTGGAAGTATTGCGTCTTTCACATGATAAAATTTCCAAATCGAGTCACTATCTGATATAACAGAATAATTATCCGGAATATCACTCAATTGGTATGTATCTTCCTTTTCTTTTATCTCCATTTCACCGTAGTATTCAGAATTGGGCTTCAAATACTTGAAATAGTGCAATAACCCTTCCATTTAAATCCCCTCCATTTAGTTTAATACTACATTGATACATACTCACTATTTAGATTTTTTCATATAAAGTAGATTATGGTGTATTTTTCAATGTGCTAGGATAGAATTTAGGACTATAATTCCTCTGCATAGCACTTTATTATCCATATATAAGGAGCGCAATAAACCCTAAATATTATGTTAAGTAGCTTAAAATTCTTTCTTACGATAGATACAGAGTGATATAAGAGAAGATAGTATAAATAATAAAATACCTACTAGGAACAATAAAAATGGCAGATATATTGATAGATTTAAATTAAGATTTGACAACGGTGGCCGTTCCAGCAAGTAGTGTATCTCGCTTACATTATTTATAGAAATAAACGATCCAAATACCCCTGCTATTATAATAACGTCAGACTTTTCTACTCCATAGTTATAAAGAAGGGGGAATACTATTGCTCCCGCTAAGAGCAAAGCAACAGCATCAACAGCAATCAACTCAACAACGTTATTACTATTAAAGGGAAGCTGGAACAATAGTGTATATATATATACGACGCCATAGGATAGTATGACTCCGATAGTGATGAATAAAAAGTAGAATAGATAATAACTTTGTACAATAGTACTTCTACGCACTGGTAAAGTAAGCACATACTTATCATAACCGGACTTAGCCTCAATTTTTGACAATTCTAATATTGGTAACATCATAAGCAGCATTATAAACCGAATGGCTAACCACTTACCGCCCTCACCCAATACGAAAGACTCTGAGACATCTGAAATCCACAAAGAAATACCAGATAATACTATACTTGTTGCTGCGTACATCAACACACTTCGATAAACCATAAAAAAGTTTGTATATTGAAGACCTAGCATACGCATAATCTCTATTCACACTTCCTTTTTTAAAAGTATGACTTAAAATTCTTTCTTTTTATTGATAGTTACAGAACAATAATAAGAAAGAATATAGATTAATAAACCAATTAAAATAAATATTACAGAAAAACCAATAAGTATATTAAATTTATGTAAATTTATATTCATTAAACCAGCTATATACTGCATTGCCTTACTTATTAAACCAACAACATAATACGAAGCAAAGAAAGTTAACAAAACAAAAATATCTGACTTTGCTGTACCAAACAGATAGATAAGTGGAAATGTTACCGAACCAGTTAAAATAAATATAGTAAACATAGATATCACCTCTTGATATAAAATAATATCCAGCGATATCCAAGAAAGTAGACTGAATATATAAAGAGCACCCAGAGCCACCATTATCCCTACAACTGTAATAAAAGCAAGAAAAATATATTGACTTTTCACAATAGTACCTATTCGAACTGGAAAGGTAAGTACATACTTATCATAACCGGACTTGGCTGCAACTTTTAACACTTCAAATGCAGGAAGTATACTTAACAGAAATATAATCCTAGGAACAAAGAACTCTGCATCAATTCCAAAAAATGTATCATCTCCAATATACATAAAAAGAATAGCGCCTGTTACTATTGCTCCAACCATGTATATTATCAAACTTCGATAAACCATATAAAAGTTTGTCAATACCAAACCTGTCATTTTCATTACTTTAATCACCTCTAATTTAAATAGCATAAGTCAAAATTCTTTTTTACTATAAATAAAGAAAGAAATAAAAAAAGATATAAGAAAAATTAAAATACCTATTAATAAGAATATGAACGGAACTTGTTTTAATGGATTGAGATTAAACTTTAACAACGGTAGTTGATCTAATAGGTAGCCCACTCCCAAGCGGAGTGAATTTACTACTAAACCCATAAATAATAGACTCAGCAGTAGAATAAAATCTGACTTCTCTTCTCCCAGAATAAAAATTAATGGGAATATTATTCCCCCAAGTGTTAACATCGAGAGAATAGTAAAAGCAATAGTTTGAAATAAGCTAAGTTCAATTGAAACCTCTGAAAATAAACCATAGATATAAAGGATACCAACAAATAGTATTACACCTATAACTACTACTAAGAAATAGACTAAATAATAACTTTGTATTATATTTTTTCTACTAACCGGTAAAGTGAGTGAATACTTGTTATACCCGGACTGAGCCTCAACTTTTAGGATTTCCCATACAGGCATTGTTATTACTATACACAACGTAATAGCACTAAAAACTGCGTATGCCCCTCCAGTTAGCTTTAAATAAAAAGCAGTGAGCCCTATTCCTATCAATGTGTACACAAAAATACTTCGATGAACTAAATATAAGTTTGTAAACAATAACCCTTTCATTATTTCGCACTTCCTGTTAAAAATACACTGATTTCTTCCATAGAAACTTTTCGGGCAATCAAGCCACTTGGCAATTTTTTCTTATCTGATATAAGTAACGTGAAAGAAGCACCATGTTTTCTTCGAGCGACAATAATATCCTTATTTATTAGTGTTAGTTGTTCACTATCATTTAAATCTACAAAAGCATATTTCTCAAATACTATGTCTTTCTCTTCATTTAAAGTTATTTTACCTTCACTAATAAAGACAAGATGACTTGCTATTCTCTCAATATCACTCATAATATGAGATGAAAGTACGATACCATGATCCGCTTCTTTCGCAAAATTTTCCAATTCATCTAATACCACTTCTCTTGAAGAAGGATCAAGACCGCCGGTTGCTTCATCTAGGATTAATAATTGCGCATTATGAGATAATGCCACAGCTATTGAAATTTTCATTGACATTCCACGTGAGAATGAACTGACTTTTTTATTTCTAGGTAAAGCGAAAATATCTACTAAGCGATTAAATTCATTTTGATTCCAAGAAGAAAATAACTTAGAAAAAGCTTTTCCTAATTGCTTTATTGTAAGATTAGACGGCAGATTAATCGCGTCAAATACCACCCCTATCTTTTCTTTAAGTTTGACTTCTTTATTTAGATTTTCTTTACCAAATAGCTTTACTGTACCACTCTCTTTATGAACTAATTCCAATACCGCTTTAAATGTTGTCGATTTACCAGCCCCATTATTTCCGATAAATCCAACGATTGCGCCTGGTGGCACATTAAAAGAAACATCGTCTAAAACAACTTTGTCACCATATGACTTTCTAAGATTATTAATTTCTAAAAGATTTGACATTATTTCGTCCTCCTTTATTAATATTAAAATTAGTATGTCAACAGTTATCTACACCTAATAAGTTATAATATTCAGAAAAATATGTCTTTAATTTTTAAAAATGGTATTCCTCCCCATTATTTTCTATATAAATAGAAATAAATCTTAGGTGTTGCACAGAATTACACATTGCTAACATTTTAATCGTTGTCGTCGTTTGATGAATGGTGTTTATTTCCGAATGGGGGTGACGGTGCTGAATAATATAATTGTAATTGCTAAAAAGACTTCAGCTTTATTAAGTGAATTGAGGTATTATTTCATGGAATAAAAGACCTTGACGTTTCCTCCTATTTAGAAAACTATTTAGCCCTTTTTTTCTGCCTAGAAGTATTTTGCAAAAATGCGACGTATGTCGAATCTCGTTCTATTTGTTTCATTGCGTGGATGTTTATATGATGTGGGAGAATCGACTTCTGATATGTAACGGAATAATCGTTGCGTTAACGATTTCTAGAACAGAATCACAGTATTCAAGTCCGTCAGTTTTACAATATTTCAATAAATTATTTTACAAGTGCTCTCGTTTATAGAGAAATATAGCTATTTTGTTTGTATCATAATGATAGGAAACCGCTATATCTCCACTTACTATTTAAAGTTATTACTAGTTTATCATCCCCATAACCGCCATTTCAACCGACATTTTTTCTGTCGGTAACCGTCATTTTGCTGTCGGTTGATGTGTAATTTTTCTCTTCTTGACTGAAAAAAAACTTAGAATAAACGTCTCTTATATTGAAATAGAAAATGACGGTACATCAAAAAAATGTCATACTTTGCAATTAAATAGGGTAGGAAAGCTTTTCTTTAAAAGTTTGTGGGGACAGAATTGATATCTTAAGTCAGAAGTACACAGCTTTGACACCTTTATAAAATAGCTTCATTAAATCTTACAATCAACAATACATCCAATTAGAAAAGCACTACTAAAAATGATACTCGAATAGTAACTAACAATGAATCCACCTTATCCTGAGCTAACTTCATATTTAAAGCCACTTAAACTAACTATCAAACATTTATTTATAACTAGTCTTTAAATTCATACAATTACATTACGAAAATAATTAAAAAAGATTGGTACAACGAAACTCGTTATACCAATCCTTTCAGTCATTAATTATTCTTAAAAACTCATGCCAATGATTTAAACGTGGCAATGCTACAAGCTGATTATACGATTGATTTTTTAATATCACTTTCGTCTTAATACCTTGTAGCGTTTCTAACACTGCTGGTTTGTCATCAACGTAAACATCTAAATCAAGTTCTTTAATAATAGCCACTTTCTCCACATCTTGCATACCACAATAGAAATGCCCTTCTTCCACTGGGAAACCTTGCGCTTTCATCCATTGTTGCGTTTGTTGACAATGTTGTTTTGGACGTGACGTAATATAATAAATTTCATGCCCTTGCTGATGTAATGTTTGCAATGTTTCAAGAGCAGCTTCAAAAATTGGACAATCCGTAAAATATATTTCATCTAAAGAACTGTTCCACATGGCAGAGCCTTCTGCGTCCGTTAAGCCAAATGGTTCGTGAATCTCTACTCTATTCAATGCATGAAATGCTTCAATTGTAATATTTTTGCCTAGTTTTTTATTATAAAGTGAAAAGGCATGTGCACGTAAATCGATCAGCGTATCATCAATATCAAAGCCAAATTTCATCTATATCTTCTTCCTTTCAAGATGCCTGGTCTATAAAGTGAAAGGCAAAAGTTTGTTCTTTTTCAATTTGCTGCGCTAATACATCTTCAATGGCCTGTTCTCGCAGTTGCTGAAAATCTCTCACATTAAATTGTTGTATAGCGTCCTTATTGAGTAATGACGCAAGACAATCAGCATCCTTTAGCGCGCTATTTAAGCCGAATGCGCCAGTAGGTGTCATCGTATGAACGGCATCGCCTAAAAGGACAAGTCCTTGTGTCCCCCAACAGTCACAATGACTACTAAACACATCAAGTAAGACAAAATCTTGCCATGAACGAATATGGTGAGGAACGGTTTCCTCTAATTCAGGAAAAGCCTTTATAAGCTGGCTAATAAACGGAGTAATTGCCTGTTTTCGAAGTTGAGGAAAATCACCCTGTTTAATATTCCAACCAATTTGAATATAGCCCCCTGTCTGTGAGAAAAGAGACAATTGCATACCATCGATTAGCGCCATTTTAATAGCAGGCTCCCAGCCTGGAGGAGCAGGAATTTTTGCCCAGAGTAAATCAAAACCATGTTTCTGTTTTTGAATGGCGATGTGTGCTCGTTTTCGAATAGTTGAGTATCGACCATCCGCTCCTATGATAAGCTGGCTCTTGATTTCAATTACTTCTTCATCCCTTGTTGCAATAACGCCGACATATCGTCCTGCCGTATCCGTGATAAGTGATGTCACCTTTGTATTTAGGAAACACTTAAAATTTTGAAAGTGCGCTGTATGTTGGAGTATTCCTTTAAGCAAATGTGCTTGAGGAACATGAATCCCTAAATGTCCTACAGATGTATCAGGAAAAATCGTTTTAAACGCTTCGCCCTTCGCATAATATTCTAGTTTTTCCATTCGTAATAAGCCAAGTACTTCTATCGCTTCAAAAAGATGATGATTTTTGAGAACAGCTTCGCCTTCTTCATTTAAATGTTCACCACGAAAAGCCTGCCCAAGTGCTGCGCTTTGTTCCAGCAGTATCACAGACAGACCCTTTTTCGCTAGCAAATGCGCGAGAAGTGTACCACTTGGTCCAGCCCCTACTATACATACATCCGCTTGAAAATTCACTTACCTTCACCTTTTTTCGGATAAGCAATAATGCGTAAATCTTGCCCTACCTTATCAACTGAATCAAATACAACATCCCACGCCTCATCCATTGTTGGCGCATTATAGCCCGCAAAAGGTGTTAAAGATAAACTCCCACCTAAAACTTTAGGCGCTACGTAAACAACGTATTTATCGATGGCGGCATTTTGTAAAAATGAAGCATTGATTGTACTTCCACCCTCTACTAAAACATCAGTAATACCAAGTAAATATAGTTTTTCTAACATATCATCAATATGAAGACCTTCATTACCTTTTCGAACAGGTAGGACAGTGACACCTTTAGCCTCAAACGTGTCGATTTGCGCTTGCTTAACATCCTCACTGCAAACAATAATCGTTTTCGCTTCTTCTACATTCAAAACATTGGCATCTGTCGGTGTACGAAGAGAGCTATCCATAATGATGCGTATTGGGTTTTTGCCCTGGCGATCGTGAAGTCTCGTCGTTAAAGATGGATTATCAGCCATTACTGTTCCTACACCAACTAATATTGCATCTACTTCGTGGCGAATATGATGGACATCCTCTCGAGCTTCTGCACCCGTTACCCATTTAGAATGCCCCGTATGCGCTGCGATTTTCCCATCTAATGTCATCGCATATTTGGAAATAACAAAAGGTCGTTTCGTGAGCATATTATGGATAAAGCGCTCGTTTAAACGGCGAGACTTTTCCTCTAATACGCCTACCTCAACTTCAATGCCTGCATCACGCAATAATTGGATACCATTACCCGCTACAGCTGGATTAGGATCTTGCATCGCTACTACAACTCGGCTTACTTCTGATTCCTTAACTAAATTAGCACAAGGAGGCGTTTTACCATAATGTGAACATGGCTCAAGTGTTACATAAAGTGTAGCACCTTTTGCATGCTCTCCTGCCATGCGAAAAGCATGCACTTCCGCATGAGGTTCTCCCGCTTTTCGATGTAAGCCAGTGCCTACGATTACATCATTTTTTACAATAACAGCTCCGACAAGAGGATTGGGGTTCGTATTCCCTCTTGCACTGGCTGCTAAATCTAATGCTAATTGCATATATTTTTCATCTGTCGTCATCTTTGTACCCTCCACCTACTTCACTTCCGTATATGACCAGATTTCTCCACTTTTGTATCTAAATAAAAACGATTTGTTTCCGTTATACCTCCCCATAAAGGGATATGTCCGTCTGCTGCTAAGCCGTGCAACTGCAAAGCAGTAAGCTTCTTCGGATTATTTGTAATCAATGTGACAGGCTTCGCACGAAGAGCTGTTAATACAGTAACCGCATCTTCATAAGAACGCGTATCATCTTGGAAACCTAGTGCAAGATTTGCTTCTACAGTATCTAATCCTTCTTCCTGCAATAAATAAGCAAGCGATTTAGAAAATAGACCGATGCCACGTCCTTCATGATCAGCTAAATAGAAAATCGCTCCACACCCATGTTCGACAATCATTTTCATAGATTCATGTAATTGATAGCCGCAGTCGCAGCGTTGGCTACCGAATATATCGCCAGTATGGCAAATGCTATGCATACGAATTAAAGCATCTTCTTCATTGGCGAAATCACCGTAAACTAGTACGGATGATTGCTGAGAAAAAGCTAAATTTGCCGTTGCTAGCCCATCCATAATTTCTTCTTTCGTTAAATCGCTACCAACCTTTAACCAGTTATACCATTGAAAAGTTGCTGAAAAATCACCTTGCTTAATAGGTAACTTTACTGGACCTACTAGACAAATATTTTCTGTTTCAGATTGCTTAACAATTGTCATTTTGTCCTTCACTATATCCACTACTTTAGTAGTAATTGTCATATTTATCGCCAACTTTCTATTCTAAACATTTAGTTGTATTTTCCAAATTAATGCTTCTACATACATAACTTACTTAACGTAACTTAGTTTATAATAATAACTAAAAACTGTCAAACAACAGCTCTTTTTTATTAAAATATCATATCTCAATAAAAAGCTGTTAAATGATGCTTAAATCATATACTAATAGCTTATGGAGGTGCTATTTTTTCTGTGCAGGCTAGTCTATAATAAGCGAAGGTAGGTTTGTTATGACGAAAGGAAGTTTAAGCATGAACTTAGAAAAAAATGTGCAAGTAAGGCAGCCCAAATACCAGCAAATTGCGGTGGATCTTGCCTCAAAAATTGTAGAAAAAAAATATCAAATTGGTGATAAAATTTATGCAAGATCTTCGTTAGCTAGCCAATACAATGTTTCAGCTGAGACAGCGAGAAGAGCAATAGCCGTTTTGCAAGATTTAGAAATTGTCGAGGCTTCTAAAGGTAGTGGAGTTATCATTAAATCGTATGAAATGGCTGCACGCTTTGTCCGACAATTCCATGATGTCCAATCCGTTCATGAGCTACAAAATGAACTTTTATTAAGTATTCAAAAGCAACAACATGAATTGTTACATTTACAAGAAAAAACGAAACAACTTATTAGTCGTACGGAACATTTCCGCTCGGTCAATCCCTTTATCCCATATCAAATTGAAATGACAGCTGAAAGCCCATGTATTCATCAAACTTTGCAAGCATTAAATTTTTGGCAAAATACATCTAGTACAATTGTTGGTATTCGTCGTGGAAACGAATTATTACTTTCACCAGGCCCATATGCTTCATTTGAAGAAGGAGATATTATTTATTTTATCGGCAATGACGAAAGTTTAGGCCGTGTTCAAAGTTTTTTATATCCAAATTAAAATCCGCATAAGCGCTGATATAACAGCGTTTATGCGGATTTTTTCTAATTTCTCAATTTGACAAAAGTAACAACCTTTTGTTAGTGTTAAGTTGTTACTTGTTTATTTTTGGTATCATTATCCTCACATAGTGTAATAAAAACGAAATAATTGTCATATGGAATTTCTTCATCCATTTGATGTTTCTTTTTAAGAGTAACTAGATTCAGCAACACTATATGAGAGACATCTCACGCTTTTACAAGTGGGATTAGAGCACGAAAGGAGTGGTTCTATGGAAAAAATAAAAGTAGAACATGTTTCTAAAGTATTTGGTAAACATATTCCCCAAGCTTTAGAACTCGTCAAACAACAAAAAAGTAAGACAGATATTTTAAAAGAAACAGGTGCAACAGTTGGTGTATACGATGCCAGCTTTACTGTAAATGAAGGGGAAATTTTCGTCATCATGGGCTTATCAGGTAGTGGTAAATCGACGCTGATTAGACTATTAAATCGACTTATCGAACCTACAAGTGGCAATATTTATATTGATGGAGAAAACATTTCTAAAATGGGGAAAGAAAGCTTACGAACCGCCCGACGAAGTAAAATGAGTATGGTTTTTCAAAACTTCGGTTTATTCCCTCACCGTACACTTCTACAAAATACCGAATACGGCCTTGAAATTAGAGGTATCTCAAAAGAAGAGCGCAAAGCAAAAGCGGAACAAGCTCTTGCAAATGCAGGCTTACTTGCCTATAAAGATCAATATCCAAACCAACTTTCAGGCGGGATGCAACAACGTGTAGGCTTAGCACGTGCACTCGCAAACGACCCAGAGATTTTATTAATGGATGAAGCCTTTTCCGCTCTCGATCCTTTGATTCGTAAAGAAATGCAAGATGAATTGCTAGATTTACAACGAACATTGAAAAAAACGATTTTATTTATTACGCATGATTTAAATGAGGCACTTCGTATTGGTGATCGCATTGCCATTATGAAAGATGGTTCCATTATTCAAATTGGGACTGGGGAAGAAATTTTAACGAACCCAGCTAATGATTACGTAAAAACATTCGTTGAAGATGTCGATCGCTCTAGAGTTTTAACAGCTGAAAACGTGATGGTTCGACCTGTCTATGTCAATGTCGACCTTGACGGACCAACAGTAGCGCTAAAAAGAATGCGCCAAGAAGCTGTCAGTTTACTAATAGCTGTTGACAAAAACCGACATTTAAAAGGGTATATTACCGCTGATGACGCACTAGCGGCTGCTAAAAAACAGGAACAAACGGTACACTCAATCGTTCAATCCGAGATGTTAACCGTTCCACCAGATATGCTTTTACAAGATATTTTAGGTTTAATTCATAATTCCCCTACTCCTATTGCAGTTGTTAAAGATGAACGCTTGCTTGGTGTTCTCATCCGAGGTGTTGTTATCGAAGCACTTTCAACATTCACTGAGGAGGAAGTAACACATGAATAAATTTTTAGACAATATTCCAACCTTACCACTTGCCCCGTGGGTAGAGTCAGCTATGGACTGGTTGACGAGTAATTTTTCAGCATTCTTTGATGTGATTCAAAAATACGGAAAACTACTCATGAACCAGGTCACTGATTTATTAATTAGCATACCGGCTATTATTCTCATTTTGCTTATCGTTATATTAGCGTTTTTCGCTGTAGGCAAAAAATTGGGGCTTGCTAGCTTTACACTAATAGGCCTGTTATTTATCTATAACCAAGGCTTATGGGATCATCTCATGGAAACCACAACGCTTGTTTTATTCTCTAGTGTAATTTCTATCATCATAGGCATACCACTTGGTATTTTAATGTCCAAGTCAAACATTGCCGAAAATATTATTAAACCAATTCTTGATTTCATGCAAACGATGCCTGGCTTCGTTTACTTAATTCCAGCAGTTGCCTTTTTCGGCATCGGCATTGTACCAGGTGTATTTGCTTCCGTTATCTTTGCATTACCCCCTACTGTTCGTATGACAAACCTAGGAATTCGACAAGTACCAAAAGAATTAGTGGAAGCAGCTGATTCATACGGCAGTACTGCAGGACAAAAATTATTTAAAGTAGAAATTCCGCTTGCTAAATCAACAATTATGGCTGGCATTAACCAAACCGTTATGCTATCACTTTCAATGGTTGTTATCGCTTCTATGATTGGGGCACCAGGTCTTGGTCGTGAAGTATTAACAGCATTGCAACGTACACAAGTAGGTAATGGTTTCGTTGCAGGTTTAGGACTCGTGATTTTCGCGATTATTATCGATCGCTTAACTCAAAGCTTTAATAGAAAGAAAGTGCTTTAATTGAGCATTTAAGGATATACATGAACGCACTTCGACGTTTTGTGTATTACTAGAATGCTAAATAACCAGAGAAGAAAGGAAGATTTGATGAAACTGAAAACATTATCTAAATTAGGGATGGCTTTAGGGCTTGGCTTTATGCTAGCTGCATGTAGTGAGAGCGATTCGTCTAAAAGTGAGGACTCGAAAGATGTAAATTTAACCTACGTTGAGTGGGATACAGAAATCGCTTCGACGAACGTTGTCGGCCAAGTTTTAGAGGACTTAGGATATGATGTTACATTAACACCGCTTGATAACGCTATTATGTGGGAAGCTGTTTCTAAAGGAGAAGCAGATGGCATGGTCGCTGCTTGGCTTCCACATACACATGCAACACAATATGAAAAATATAAAAAAGATTTAGATGAGCTAGGTGAAAACCTTGCTGGTGCGAAAATTGGCTTAGTTGTACCGAGCTATATGGATGTCAATTCAATTGAAGATTTAACAAATGAAGCAGACCATACAATTACAGGAATCGAGCCTGGTGCTGGCATTACAGCGGCAACTGAAAAAGCACAAGAAGAATATGATAACCTTTCAGATTGGAATCTATTAACTTCATCTTCAGGTGCTATGACGACTGCTCTTTCAAAAGCAATTAAAAATAAAGAAGACATTATCGTTACTGGCTGGTCTCCACACTGGAAATTTGCTAAATATGATTTAAAATATTTAGAGGATCCAAAAGGTGTTTATGGCGGAGAAGAAACGATTAATACATTTGTTCGTAAAGGCTTAAAAGAAGATCAACCAGATGTATATTCTGTATTAGATAATTTCCACTGGACATCAGAAGATTTAGAAGCAGTTATGTTAGATATTTTAAATGGTGATGATCCTAAAGATGCAGCAAAAGAATGGATTAAAAATAATCCAGATAAAGTTGCTGAATGGACGAAAGATGTAAAAGAACAAAAATAAACAAAATTGTTTGTGTGCCTGACACTTAGTATGTGCACCTAGCAAAATATAAGTTTACTATGTAGTAAAAATCCACTTCGCTTTCAGCGGACACGATACAAGCTGCAACAAGCGCTAGCGCGGTTTGTTGCGACTTGCGGTACGTGCAATCCCGCTGGAGGCTTCGTGGATTTTTACTTTGTTATACATAAAATAATTTACAGAATTGTTTGTGTGCCTGACACCTAAGATAATAATTTCAAACAAATGGCGGCACCTAAAACGAGGGCAATACAAACGATTCGTCGCCAGTCTTTAGACTCGTTGAAAAACAGCATACCTAACAACGCTCCACCTGCTGCCCCTATTCCTGTCCAAATGGCATAGGCCGTCCCCATTGGCAATGTTTCCATTGCGAAGGCAAGCCCTAAAAAACTAACCGTAAATGCTACAATCATTAAAGCTAAATTTTTTATGGATTTTTCATCATTGTATTTACTAATCATAAAAACACCCATCATTTCACAAACTCCTGCAATTACTAATGCTACCCATGCCATTATGCTTTCACCTCTTTATCCTTCGGTTCACCTGTTACAAGCTTCAAACCAACAACACCTGCAAGCAACACGACAATACATAAGATTTTAGCGAGCTTCCATGGTTCTCCGAACAGCAGGCTATCTGCGCAAACCGTACCAGCTGTTCCCAGTCCTACAAATACTGCATAGACCGTCCCAACAGGTAAATGCTCACCAGCTTTAATTAATAAATAGAAACTAATAAAGATGGCAATTGCTGTTCCAAGCCATTCTAATATGCTTGTTGCATGCTTTAAGCCGATTACCCAGCCTACCTCAAAAAAAGCGGCAACTAAGACACTAATCCATTGTTTGTTCATTTGTATTCCTCCATTTCATTTTAGATATGAGACACAAAATAGCTTCAAAGTTCTTTCCTAGTTTGCAGCAAAATCTAGGGCAGTAGCATTGAAGGCAAATAAAAAAAGCCTAAGAAACACTGTTTTTCAACAGTATCTCCCAGGCTTTTATCCTTCCGTGTCACAAAAATGCATTTTGTGGTTTTCTCTCGGACCAGACTAGCTATCGCTACGGAACCCTAGAAAACTATCATATCTAATTGTCATTTTAGTATAGCAAATAATTTAAAAACTTTCTACTGGAACATAGCCCACCTTTTCAACTAATGCCTGCCCCTCTGGTGACACAATCCAATCAATAAAATGCTTAACATTAGGATTGTCTGTCCCCGTCGTCACTGCATAAAATTCCGATGTAAGTGGATATGTACCATTTCGAATATTTTCCTTTGTTGGTGCAATACCATCAATGGACAGTAATTGAATTTCCTTATTGCCGACCATTTCAGTTGAATAGTACCTAAATGTAAAACCAATTGCATTTTTATAATTACGATATTGAGAAACCTCATGGATAATGCCGCCCATTCCAGATGCTACATCTTCTGCTGGCGCCTCCATTAGTGCAGTATCACCCATCATTTTTTCTAGTGTCGTTTGACTACCGCTATCAGCAGGTCGTTGGAATGCACGAATCGAGTCATTAGCTCCTCCAACCTCTCGCCAGTTTGTTATTTCTCCAGCGTAAATTTGTTTAATTTGTTCTAGCGATAAATTTTCAACATTATTTTTATGGTGGACAAAAAAGACAAATGCTTCACGCCCAATCGGTGTCATTTCAAATGTCAGCCCATTGATCTCCGCTATCTTAATTTGTGACTCAGAAGGAGCCGCAGCAAAAATTACATCAACATCTCCTGAAATTAAATTTTGATAAGCCTCTGGCGTTCGACTTACTTTAACCTCACTATCATAGTACGGGTATTCCTTTTTAGGATATGTCGCTTCTACAAAAGCTGCATATAATGGATACATTGCCGTTGCGCCATCTAAGCGCGGTAATGGGTCCTTCAATTGTAATGAAGCTTTTGTATCGTTCTTCACAACTTTATTGTGGTCTACGAATGGTTCGTAGGCATACGCATCGATTTCAGCATCGACAGTAGCCATACTCATTTTATAATGATACTGAATGGGTGCAATAGAAGCGATTAAAACAGCAACCCCAATAATTGTCGAAACCACTACTTTGCGCTTCTTTGTCTTAAACCAATCTAACAATAGAAACGTATAGAGTAAAAAGAAGCTTATCGATAGCACGAAGAGTAGAGTTAAATAATGAATAGCACCATTTAATAATAAAGTAAAAGCAATTATTCCAGTAAAAAATAACACGCCGATGAACACGAATATTAATTGCAAAACTATCATTGCCTTGTCCTCCTCTCATATAAAAGTGTAAAATTACACTATTTATATTTACCTTATAAGATTTTAGAGAAAAAGGCAACAAAATATTGGAAAATTAAGTGAATGCAACAGCAAAATGCACACGCATGGCTTATACATCATGTACAGAAAAAAGGAGCTAATAAAAGCTCCTCGATTCGAAACTGTTGCTTATCCAGTGTAAACCCCTTCACATGTATCTGGTGCTGGTTCATAGAAACAATGATTTTTAAATTGACCAGTGAACGGTTGGCCATACCATGTTGGAGGGCACGGTGCATATGGATTAAAGTACCAGAGGGCAAATTTCGCTGGGTGCTCTCTCCAATAGTCCAAGTTCTGTTTCGCCAATCTTTTCTCGGTTTCCCTTGCTCGTTGATAAAACATATTCCCTTTTTGCACCGCTTCAAAAGAATAATTTCCGCCCTGTACTTGAAAAATTACATCGTCAATCGATCTTAAATCTTTAAAATCTAAACAATTTGATACAAGCCGATTAACAATGACATTTCCAACATACAACATACCTTGTTTACCTTCACCTTCGGCTTCTGCTCTCATCATCCTCGCCATCAAAGCGACATCTGCATCACGGTATTTTGCTCTTGGCAATTTAATCACCCCACGATTATTGTATGACAGGAAGACGAAAATAGTGTCACGGTGAAAAATGAACAATGCTTATTAGCTTATCATTGGACATTGTGACTATTTTTAAAATAAACGTTATATTTGCTCGCATTTGTAAAACCTAATTTACTACCTAAGCGAATGGAAGCACTATTATCAACATCACAATCCCAGCGCGGTTGAATTTGGTTTGCAAGGCAATAATCTATAAACTGTTCAGCCACAATGCTTGCTAAGCCTTTTCCTCTATAATTCAAGTCGGTAACGATATCAATTTCTGCATATCGTGTAGACTTAAATATCGAAACACATTCACTAATTACCTTTCCTTTATCCTTCACACAAAATCCAATGCCATTTTCAATGAAATTATCTATAGAATCCCAATATTCATTGTAGTATTTTTTATCAAACTCCAAACAATGTTGCATATCAAATTGCTCTATTTTTGCTACATCATACTCGCAAGTATCGCTTCTTCTCTTTTTATATTTCATTGCATCAAAAGAAAAAGCATATCTTTGAATTTTCCCTACATTCTTATGAAGGCATTTTTCAATTGCCTGATCCCAACAAGAATTTGCAGAAAATAATGTAAAGCGTTTCGCTTGATTTACAGATGCCTCAAAAAATTTAACAAGGTTCTGTATTAATAGCTCATCTATTGTCTGCCCTGCAATATAGTACAATCCAGAATCTGTTTGAATAAGCAATGATTTATAATCGGTAGAATCAGCATAAACAGTACCTTTAATAGTAAAATCCAAGACACTAAATACAAACGTTGGTGCGTCTTCAAGTTTGTTCTTTATTAAACGATAATGCTCTTTTGGTGCTACAATCATTTTCCTATAACTCCTCTATCTATATGTCAAATTGAATTCATAAACGTACATTTTGAAATGTTGTCTGCTAATATAATGTTAAAAAGAATAATAAAATCGATAATGTAAAGCAAATGCTCCAAAGAGAACCAAGTATTTTTTGATTTTTTATATTTTTATTTAGTTTAAGTTTTTCTAATAACTGAACTAAATTCATAAACCATAAAAAAGAAAATAATAACGGTAATAACATAAAAAATGTATAATCCATTGCCTCCTCCTTTATCCTTTAATTAATAGTTTTCTTTTTTCTTCTATTCCTTAGGAAAAATAAAATAAGCACAATGCACCCTACAATTCCGATAATGTCATATATACCTAAATCAATAACGAAGAAATAGCTATCATGTATCTGATATTGCTCATTCCCTAAATGCATTCAACCACTCCTAAATTTAAACATTCCCTTACCCTCATCGTTGGAGCAAAGCAACCTTAGTTAAACAATCTTTAATTCACAATACCTTGGGCTGCAACGAATAACATGAATAACGCAGTGCCTAAAAAGAAAATTCCCCACCATAAATTTTTTGTTCTTTTATATTCTCGTAGCCCTATTATTAGGAACATAACTCCCATCAAAACAAATAAAAGCGGGAATAATTGATAACTTTCCGTAACATTGACGTAAATACTAATTCCCAAAACGAGGAGTCCAAACATTAAGTGCAATAACAATAAAATATCAAACTTTTTTTCTTTCATTTTTTATACCTCCTGCAAAAGCCATTCCAATTTTCTTTTTAATATTGGAACAATTTGATATCCGTCAGTTGGCAGACGAGTGTAGGGTTTATACAGTTTTAGATACTTAATCAAAACAAACATAGAAAGATGGAAGTTATTAATCCCATTTATAAAATTATGAATAGCAACGGGGCAAGACCTAGCGCCACAGTACTGATAGGCATACCTATTAAAAAAGAATGAATGAAATCATGCACTGGCCCCGTAATGAAAATTGCACATAGCATTATTTTAAAAATTTTTTCAAAATCGCTAAATTCTTTTCAAAAAACAAAGCATTTTTTTCCATACCACGACGTTTACACCATCCGATACTATTGAAGGCATCTGTAAATTGATAAAAAGGTAATACAACTTCTAAATCAATTAATGGTCTAACACTGTTATAGCCCTGTTGATAAGCATGGTACAATGCCGAATCAAAGCGTAGAAAATCACGATACAATTTTGTAAAATCCATTTCTGTTGAACCAAATCGTACGGACTCAAAATCGATGGTGCCTGTCACTGTATGACCATCAACAATGATATTTGCTGGACGAAAATCCATATGTATAAAGCTAGGTCCATCAGGAGAAGGGAGCTGTTGCTTCAATCTTTCAAAATTTTCAATGGCATGTATGTATAAACGTTCATCTAAAACATCTTTTACATCCTCGGCAAAACTATAAAATTGCCGTTGGACAAAACTAGACCAATTAGGAAATTCATTTTGAATACCAGAAAGCTCTTGTGTTGGCGGTTCAATGGAATGCATTGATGCTTGAAGAACTCCTACTTGATACGCTACGGATGGTGAAGCATCCGAAAGTAATGGCTTTCCTTTTAATTCGGATAATACAAATGCACCTGTACATACCTCATCACCTGACCAATAATCCAACATTTCTGGAATCGCTACTTTTCCTTTTAAAATTTCATAAGCTCCTAATTCACGCTGGCACTTTAATTTTGAATAAGGAATCTTCAAAAAAACATTTTCCCCATTAAATAATGTGCATTTATAAACCGTAGAACTATAGGAATCTGCCACCTCATTAACTGATTCTATGGGCAATCTAAATTGTTCAAGAACTCGATTTAACATATATGGCCTCCCTTTTATTAAGGACGTTAGTTTGACTAACTCGAACAACAGCTAAAAGTACGTATGGAAACATTTAACTTTATTCTATTATCTATTAACACATGCTTTATATGCAAATGCATTTGTATACCGAGCAGATGAGCTTAACGTTCCTGATTGATAAGTAAAAACTGCTACCCGAAATGGCTATATCCGAAAGTAATATAAATAAAATCGAAGGTTCAGTGGAAAATTCGATAACAAAGGGGAAAGAGATAGAGAAAAGAACGACAAAATAAATGAAATCATCGTTGTTATTGCTAATATCTCAGTACAAACTAATTTATTGGCGTTAAATGTAGCAGTTGAGGCTGCAAGAGCAGATGAAAATGGAAAAGATTTTGTTGTAGTAGCTGACGAGGGAAAAATGCTTGCAGAAGAGGTGAAATTTATTGTCAATGACATGACAAACATCGTCAACTCTGAACAACAAGCATCTGCCGAAGTCGCCTCATCACTAGGTAAAACAATTTAAAATGGTTCCTCTCAAATAAAAGAAACAGCCGTTAATTTAATAGCCGACCTTTCTTTTTTGTTTATTAAGGGATATCGGCGATTCTTGCTGATTTATCGGCGGTTTTTTTTATTTTAGCGGCGATTCATACGATTCTATTGGCGATTGCTCGTATCTTATCGGCGATTCTTCATTTTTTTATTGACCCCAAGGCTGTTCGCCATATCTTTTAAGTGCTACAACTTCACCCTCATTATTTTTCAAGCGATTATAGACATACTTAATTTTGTATTCGTTGTATTTATCTAATTCGAGTTTATCGTAATACTTCTTCGATAATAGCAACTCGCGATTATCAATGAACAAATAGTGTTCGCCATTTCTTTCTATAATACTTTGCTCATTAAGTTTATAGGTGCTTTCAATTTGTACATCATTAATAGTGTAAAAACCCGCTACAATCAGTCCTCCAAAGATGACTAAGAAAAAGATTGCAAAGATTTTCCTTCTACTCATGTGCCTTCACCCCCATTAACTTCTGTAGTTACTATTTATACGATTCACTTATCACAAAGTTTCAAAAAATAACCAAATATGCATAAATACTGATGAAACTTTAGAGATAACATACCCCTCAAGAAAGCTCTTAATCGCAGTACACACAGTCAATAATCCATCTCAAACGACTTACAGCGTTCGCTTTGTCTCTCCGTCAATTAAATTAACATGCACATTAAAAGATGTTCCACTTTCAATATGTTTAGGAATTCCTGATAAATCGAGTAGTTCCTTTATATAAATTGATTTTTCTTGATTTGCTTCGATTGTTATACTATATGGACCAACTACATTCATAAGTGATTCCATTCGCATACCATCTTCCATGAAATAGGAGTCTAAAAATTCTAATTCAAATGTCACCGCTTCGTTGCTTCGATTATGTAATATCAAGTTACATTCACCATTTATTAAGTCTTCACTTACATTTTCAAAATTACACTGGCCCTCCCCATCGTATGAAATGGCCATAATGCCACTCGCTAATGTTTCTTGGTAAGTCATAATGAGGAAATTTGGTAAAAATGTATAGACAATGACGACTAGTACGATAGTCCAAAAATGATATTTCTTCATGCCTATCACCAGTAATATAATAGCAATTAGAAACATTGCAGAACCGATTATTCCAAGCACTATGTATCCATCTTGATTGCTAATAGGAAACGACATGAATGTAGAATAAGCATCTAACATGTCATTGTTAGGAAACGGGAAATATAAATACATGCATATACCTAAAATAACAATTGAACAAATAAGTACGATTTTATTTCTTATCATCTAATCCCTTCTCTATTTACGTCTTTTAAGCATTTAACTGTTCAGATAATGATTGCAAATCCATTTCTATTGTTACAGGTCTTGTTAACTCCGATTGCCCAAAGGATTTCCGTATTACACATAACCTTTAAATAAATTCATATCCAACCATAAACATACAGTATGCAATTCCCTTTATTTTACCATAGAGCACATTTTATGATTAAAGAAAAGAGCTCTACTCTGGATCAGAGTAAAGCCCTAATTTTTAATCTTCGTTATCGTTACATTTAAAGGAAACGTAATCTGCACAGATGATAAAGTCAATTAATTCCATATCGCTATTTTGAAGTAAAACGTGAAATTCGTATTTGTCATTTTCTTTATATATTTCGTTATACAGCCACCAAGAATCTTCCAACAAACCCTCTTGTTTTATAATCTTATAATTTTCAAAAGTGACTTCCTCTATATTTGTAAAACCCCCTGAATTATCTAGGTATAATGTTAAGGACATGTCATGCTGCACTGATTTTGTAACCGTACAATCATGAAATCCAAAGTGTTCAACTATGTCTTTTTCAAATGAAAGAGAAGCTTCTTTAAAATATTTTCTATACGTGGCACCTGTTGCGGTAACAGACCGTTCATTTTGCTCACAAAATTTCGTTAAAGCGTTTATAACTTTACGCGTTGCTTTATATAAAGCAAAAACTCGTATATCTGCTATCTGTTTCAGTATCATTTCTGGTAAATCGTTTTGTAAACGATGTTGATTATAAATGAAACCATCATGAAATTGTTTAATGGCCAAATTTCTATTAAAAGGTTCATATTCGTTATGATCATCATTTGTTGCCAATATAGAAGAAATTTCTTCTTGTAATTCAAGCCAGTTATTTAATTCGTAATTGAAAAGTTGCTGAAAATATTCTTCAGAGAATGTTTCCGCTTGCTTTTCTTCCTCCAAATTCAAATGAAAGCTTGTTTTTTGACACAGCTCGTACCATTCTTTTGTAAAATATTTCATTGAAACTCGCCTCTCTCAAATGGAATAGGGGTAGATTTTTTATCGACGATTTACAATGTTCCGATGTACTTATAATACTTTCTTACATGTTATCATTATAAATTTTATAGGCGGTTTATTTTCCGCATGCTTCGTTGGCTCGTCCAATTCTGATAACTCTACGAGCCCATATTGTTCAAATTCTTGTTGTATAGAGTTAGCATCATAAAAGAACATTTTAACGCCTTCCATTACCTCGTAATAGTCTTTAGCTAATTGTTTCCCCTTGCCATACATAGGTGCTTTTTGAGAAACTGTTGTAAAAATCATATATCCATTTGGCTTTAGCTGATTATAGCAATCTTGTATAAACTTCGCACGCTCTTGAGGATTCAATAAATGAATTAGCGCATAGCAAAATATCCCATCATATTGTTTATGATTAAAAGGCATATCAGTTACAGAACCATGAAAAATAGTAAAATCTATTCCATTTTGTCTCGCCAAATCAATCGCTGTTTGTGAAATTTCGATTCCTGTTACATCGATCCCATTGTCAGTAAAAACCTTTGCATTTCTACCGTATCCAACACCTGGTATTAGTATCTCCTTAACATTTCTTTCAAGGAAAAAATCCTTTACGATGATTGCTGAGTCAGTCGGTTCAAATCCCCACATCGTTTGCTTTTCTATAAAACTTAATTCCCAAAATTCTGTCATCTTGCATCTCCTAGCTAGTTTCATTTGTAAGATTAAGTTTCCCTCAGCTATCCTGTTAATTCAACTAATTAGCTTTACAGTATTCATATGTATTCAATAGGATAGATTCTTCTTTTTATTATTGATTAGATAAACAGTCCACCAAACAAGTAAATAAAAGAATCCTGTTAGGACATAAATAGTCCAAGTAGAGCCTTGTTGTAAATGTGTAATAAAATGTTCGAACTCATCCACGCCTTTTTCTCTCCCCATGCTATTGATAATACTAATTATCGGTATGGTCATTGTAAGAATTATTGTAATAGTAGATCTAATGATTAATTTCTTTTTTACTATACTAACTATTGCAGTTCCCAATGTTGCTAGTATAAAAGTGTAATAAATAATCCAAACCCAATTAGGAAGGGTTTCCCAATACATGTTGCCACCTCAGCGATTAGTTAAATTTAAGTCTGAATTTAAATAGCTTTGTAACGTATTTAAACGGTAGTTGAATTCTAGCCCAGAGGACAAAAAATACTGCACTTATCGTAAACAGTCCAATCGGGAATACATAAAACCAATCGGGAAAATAGCGATGGACAATATAATAATTTCCTGCTTTAAATCCTTCAATGACATAAAATGATGTAGTTAGCAAATTCGCTTTATTATCCGCATCGAAAGGAAACACATGTTTCGCTTCTTTAAAATCTAAATTTAAATATTGAACATTATCAATGTCGTCTCTTTTGTCGTAAATTGCAATGCTTTCTGACGTATGAAATTGTTCATTCATCGCTTGAAGCGTATGCTCGATATTTATAATATCCTTGTCGCTAAGGTTTTTTCCATTAAACTCATTGATAAAGTGATTACGAGCATCTCTATAGTTCGATTTAGCATAGTCTGCCAAATTCAAGCTTATGAATGCCAAAACTAAAAACAAAATAAACCCATAAAATAAACGTTTTGTTTTCTTATTTATACTAATATATTTCATTTTCATCCCTCCGCTTTTACTATTCAAATAATGAAACCTGTAAATCGATTCTATAACAATGTACAAGCATGGCATGTAGTTGTCCTCTATGATGGTAAAGGTGTGCAACAATTTCTATCAACCATTCATAGCGTGAATAAGTAACACCCCAATAAGAAGTCACTTCCTCTAGCAGTTCTTCCTCAGTAAACCTCTCATATTTTTCTTCTAAAATTTTATAATTTTTTATCAACCCGTCTTTTAATTCATCCAGACTGTTATAGGAGACATTCGTATAATATTCATCCATCTTGGCTTTGGAAGATCCGTCTGAAATAAGAGAATCCGCTTCACAAATCAAAGCAATATGTGTTAATAACTCACCAATAGAATGCTTATTCTCTGTAGGTCTTTTTTGCAAGTCTTGTACTGCTAACCTATCTATCATTTGAACAATTGTCGTGACAGCGACTTTGATTTGATGTAATGTGCTCTTACAATAAATATTCATCTAAACTCCCTTAACTCTATAAATCATTGTCATGGACGTTCCTATTAATTCATAATCCTCAAAACCTAATTTTTTATAAATATGTACCGCCTGTCTATTTTCAAGGTCTACACTTAAAGAAATGGATTTATAACCGTCATTCATTGCTTGCTGAATGATTGCCTTCATCAGCAAAGTTCCTATTCCTTTTCCCCTAACTTCTGGAGTCAATGCTATTCCTAATTCAGGCGTATGATTATCTACATAGCCATATCCTTTATTACTCTCGTTAAACAAGCGATACCAAACAGCGCCTACAGGTTGGTGATTCGTATTTACTGCAATGAATGCCGTATCTCCATTTCGCCCCCAGCCTTCATGATATTTTTTAATATGACTTGAGTTGATTAAATCCTCTTTTTTAGGTTTGTTCTCAAGAATATGGATAGATTCATAAAGCATATCCGTCAAAAAATCCAATTCACTTTTTTCAACATTTTTAATTGTAATCATGCCAATCCCCCTGATACTTTTTATTTTCTTTTATGTACAATTGCTTTTTCCCTCAGCAACTAAAATACACTACGTAAAAATCGAAATATTATAAATAATCCCTTACCTATATTTAGTATAATAAATAAAGAATAAAATTTTAAGTGAAACAGGAGGAATTTTTTATGTCATTATCCAAAACAAATGTTTGCATTTGGAAGCCATTTTCAACTTCACCACCACCGTTTACTCCTGCTGCTCAGGTAGCACTGAATAGGCTTATATACAAAACAGATTAAGAATCTGCGAGATATAAGCTGTTTCGCAGATTCGAAGGAGTAAACAATGCAATCTAAAATTCAGTTTATTTTATCCATGATTATTTTCGGTACAATCGGTTTAGTTGTACGAAATATTGATCTTTCTTCGAGCGAAAGAGCTTTACTAAGCAGTCTTATAGGATGTTTATTTTTAACCGTACTTTTCTTTATGATGAAGAAAAAAATATCATGGCAATTAATGAAATCCAATGCATCCATTTTGTTATTTTCCAGTATTGCATTAGGGGGAAATTGGGTTTTTCTTTACCAATCCTATGACCATACGACCATTGCCAACGCAACACTTGGCTACTATTTTGCACCAGTGTTTGTGATGATTCTTTCTCCAATTATACTGAAAGAACAATTGTCACTGAAAAAAGTAGTTTGTATTTTGGTCGCAATTATGGGGTTAGTTTTAATTGTAGGGGAAGGTGTGAGTGCATCTAAAACGGATGATCTCCTCGGACTTTTTTATGGATTAGTTGCCGCTGCTTTTTACGCTGCTTTATTGCTATTAAATAAATTTATTAAAGGGATGGAGAAACTGGAGCTGACAATTATTCAGCTCGGTACAACTGCAATTTTTCTTATGCCCTATGTTCTCTTAACTTCTGGCTTTGGCATGTTTAACGTATCGAGAGCATCCATTCCTTTTATTTTTATTTTAGGGATTTTTAATACGGGGATTGGATTTTGGTTATTCTTTTCTGGTATGGAGAAACTTAAAGGGCAAAGTATTGCGATGTTAAGCTATGTTGATCCATTTGTAGCTATCCTGATTTCGGCTTTAGTACTGCAGGAGCAAATGACAATGCTTCAAATGCTCGGTGGTGCATTACTATTAGCCTCAACCTTCATGAGCGAAATTAAATCACTTACATTTTTGAAACAATAAATATCGCCCTATACAGTGGGAAGTATTGATTTCCCACTGTATTTTTATTTTCACGCGTTTCTATTGATTAAAAATTACCAAAGTAAATCATTTAAAAATGTCAGAATATCTTCGTTCACGTCGTTTTGGTCTGTGCCTAATGTCATTAAATGCTTAGCGTTCGGATACCCTTTCATCGTTTTATACGGTGTCGCAACGTTTTGAAAAATTACCTCTGCACTGTCTTTATATAACGAATCATCTAATACACCATATAAAATACTAATTGGTGAGGTAATAAGTGCTAATTGTTCCATCGTTCTTTGAATGAGGTGTTGGAATTCAACTAATGAGTTGATAGGCATCTGTTGTAGACGTGTTATTTCTAAATTTATTGCGTCTTCATTTTTTCCTTCGAGCTGTTTATAACCTTTTGCATAATGAAAAACACGCTGTTGAAGAAAAGTTGCTTCTCTATGTATGGGTACAGACATTGTCACAACACCAGTTACCGATAACTCTTGAGCTACTTTTAATGCAAATACACCACCAAGCGAAAGACCAACTACAGCTATTTTTTCATAGCCCTCATTCTTCAAAAATTGATAACCATCTAGTACATCTTGCCACCAATCAGTCGGTCTAAAAGTGAGCAGTTTTTCTGCTGTTAAACCATGTCCTTTGTACAATGGTGCGTAGCAAGTATAATTGTGCTTCTGCAAAAACTTCCCTAACTTTTTCATATCAATCGTATTACTTGTAAAAGAGTGTAATAGTAAAACAGCCTTGTCTCCACCTTTATAGAAAAAAGGCTTAGGGGGTATTATTTTCATCACGTTTTTATACCTCGCTAACATATGCTTTTTCTTCAATTCCATTTCGGAACGTCCAATTTCTTTTAAGGATAATTTTCATGCTTATTTACCAAGTCTATCAGCAATTCCAATTTCATTTCAACCTGCTAAAGGAGATTGAGCAGGCGAGCAATTTAAAACTTTGATATAATTTATGCGTACTATTGGAAATTTCAAATGTTAGAAAGAAGGAATAATAATGTCAGTAAGAAACAACGATAATTTGGTTAAATACCCCAAATTATTAGTTGCTGCTATCGTGTTGGGAGTCGTTTTAAACCCATTAAATACAACTATGATTACGGTAGCTTTGCCAGCCATCCAACATGAATTTCAACTTACAGCACATGATATTTCTTTATTAATATCTTCCTACTTTATTGTAAGTGCCATCTTTTTACCTCTTGCCGGAAAATTTAGTGATCATTATGGTAGGAAAAAAATCTTTCTATCAGGATTAATCCTAGTTTCTATTTCTTCCTTATTAGCACCATTATCCCCTAATCTCATGTTTCTAATAGGAATGAGAACCATCCAAGCCATTGGAACCTCAGCTCTTTTTCCCGCTGGAATAGGGATTGTCCGTTCATATATTGATAAAAATCAAAATAGAGTAATCGCAACTTTAGCTGTATTTTCCACTACTTCAGCTGCACTCGGTCCAACAATTAGTGGATTATTAATTCAGTATGCTGGTTGGTCGGTTATTTTTTATGTTAATTTCCCTATTATCATAACTTCAGCAATATTCGCTTTAGTTTGTATACCAAAAGATAGTAGTATGGCCAGTCAACCTTTCAAATGGGATTTACTTGGCATAATCTTATTTGGCACATTACTGTCATGCTGGATGATGTTTTTCCAATCATTAGAAAATGGTTTCAATGTAGGAATGTTAGTCTTATCGATTTTAACTTCACTTTTGTTTTACTACTACGAAAAAAAGAAAAAAGAACCATTTTTAAATGTGGTGTTTTTAGCAAAAAACCCAAAAATATCATTAGTATATATTCAGTTTATACTAGTAACACTGGTCTTTTTCTCTTTAATTTTATCTATGCCTACTTACTTACAAAATGTGATTATGCTTGACTCCAAATCAGCAGGAATCATGTTGCTCTCTATTTCATTGTTTGCTATGCTGATGACACCTATTGCAACGCGCTGGATTGAGAAAGTAGGATTTAGAATTCCATTAATGTTTGGAGCAATTGTAGGAATTTTAGGTGTTGGATTATTGTTTGCCTTTAATCACACTTCAGATTTACTATGGGTGTTCACCGTGTTATCAATTATAGGGATAAGTAATGGTGCATTATCAATTGGTACACAAAATTCCCTCTATTCGATTGTTTCAAAAGAACAAAGTGGCATTTCTTCAGGTTTACTACAGACCTCCAGATTTATAGGAAATATTCTTGCATCTAGTTTATATGGTGTTATGTTTGCTTCTGGGGTAAATGATGCAAATAAAAATGCTATTTCCTTCGTTTTACTAATTGTTTCTTGTTTGATAATACCCGCTATTCTTTTTATTACAAAGCGAGATAAAGGTTAATCCGATAAATGAATATGTAGAGTAAAAATTTTAAAATAGATCCATCAATACTACTAACTCTAAGCTTCTCTAAATAAAAAACCAATCTCCTGTCTCAGGAAATTGGTCAGTGTATTTCTATTTTTACATTTCTAAATCTGTAAATGCGTATGGTAGTAATTCCTTTAAAGTCAATTCTAAAATATCTTTATTTTCGTTTGTTAAATATACAGGCATGTCAGGTAAACAAAACTCTGCTAAAACTTGTCTGCAAATGCTGCAGGGCGGAAGAAAATCAACCGTATCACCTGCTACAGCAATAGCCTTGAAATCACCTTTTTGATAACCATTTGCTACTGCCGTAAAAATAGCGGTTCTCTCTGCACAGTTAGTTGCACCTAGAGAAACATTTTCTACATTTACTCCATTAATTACAGTATCATCTTTTAGCAATAGTGCTACTCCAACTGGGAATTTGGAATAAGGTACGTAAGCTTTTGCCTTCATCTTGCGCGCACTTTCCATTAATACTTCTTTATTCATAATATCCATCCTTTTTTCTAAGAATGAACTTTTTAAAGTTCCCTTTACGTCAACATATAGTTGACAGGACTATTAATACTATATGTGAAATAGGTATCTGTCAATATAGTAGATGTAACAAAAAATACTTTTAAAATAAACAAATGTTTAAGTAACCTTAAAAGTAAAAATGCCTCGATCAGATAGACAACGAGGCATTTTCTGTGTCAAAATTAATTACTTTTTAGGCTGTAAATCCTCTATGGAGTCTATATCCATATATTCAGGTACTACAAATCCATTTTTTGTCCCTTTTAAGTTCTCACCTAAATCATCTAAGTCATCCTTATATTTTTCATAAAATGAGCTATGTGTTGTTGGTAACCAAGCAGCTACTGTTGCATCAGCTACCCCTGTAGCGATTGCTTGAAACATAATGGCAGGATCTACGGGTGTAATTGTGACAGTGTATCCTAGTTCTTCAAATACTGCCTGTAGTACACTACTTGAAGCTCTTTCTGAATCCCATGGCGTAGAAGCTAATTCAATTTCTGTTCCATCTACTTTTTTCGCATCTTTTGTCCAATCTTTTACCTTGTCTTGGTTTTCTTCTATCCATTTGTCTGCTGCTTCTTCAAATGAACTCGTTTGTGCTTCAAACATTACAGCTTCCATATCTTCTGGTTCCCAATAGAAATTGTCGAGGATTTTATACGCATCAGGTAAATCTTTTTCCAAGTCTTTACGTGCAAGTGTATTAATGTTTTCCTCTCCACCTAATGTCCCTTGAGGATCTTCTAAAAATTTCAAATCATAAGATGAAAACATCCAATGTGGTGTCCATCCAGTAATAATAATTGGATCTTCATTGCGAATAGCCTGTTCTAAAGAACCTAACATCCCAGGTGTTGAACTTTGTTCAAGTTCCCATCCTTTTAAGTTATCATATTTCTCTAAAGTTTTTTCCGCAAGATCAGTCAACCCAGCTCCTGGTTCAATTCCAATAATCTTATAATCTACTTGCTCCCCTATGTTTGGCGCATTGCCTGTTGAATTGCCCTCGTCTTTTTTACTATCTCCATCACCACACCCCGTTAAAAGTAGCATAGTGGCTAATCCTAAAGTGAGTCCTACCGATTTCAATTTCATCTTTTTTCTTCCCCCTAGTTTGAAAACTTAGAGTTTCAGTATCTTCCTAAGAAACCCTTTATTTTAATTTTTTTACTCAGCTACCAAAAGTAACAACTTGATTTTAACAACAGGTTGTTACTTTTGTCAAACGACTCCCTTTCTAGAGATACCCCTCTTTGCGTATTCACTAACATCTTTTCTCAATAAAAAAATAGCCCTTTCTTCAGTTCTCACTATTATCCTTAAAAAATAAAAATCGCATTTTTAAGGCTAATTTTTCTTACTATATTTCCATAATTTATTTAATAAATGAAGTGAATGTATTAAAATTAAGGTAAAAGTTGGTTTGAAGAAAAGTGAGGAGCGGAAGATTTGAATAAAAATTTATTAGCAAATATATTTTTATTTATGGGAATCATTTTGTTGTTATTAAAATTATTCATTGTAATGGGGTATTTAAAAGAAGTTCGCGGAAACTACGGTACGTATATGGATGTATATTTGTTTTTCTTTTTCATTGGGGTCGTCTTGAAGTCATCGAGAAAGGGGAAAGGGAGCAACGCTTAAGGAAATGCCCCGATACAATATATCAAGGCATTTCCATAGCTAAGGAGCCTATCGGTAAAACATTTATTATCTACAGCCATGTCATCCCCCTCCATTAAAATGGACCACCTTCAAAACCAATAGGCCAACCATCTTCTTTGAATTTTACTTTATACTGATATTCTTTCGGATGCTCACTATAAAAAGCTATACTAAAACCTGTGAAAATTCGATCATCAAAATTAATGATCTTGCCAAATGTTATGGTGGATAAATAGAAATCATCCACTTCTTGAGCAGGAAAGAAATTTTTTAAATACATGAAAGCACTGCTAACATGTTGATGAAGTTGATCGATTATTCGTTCCGCCAAGTCAATAAATTTTGCACAAGGCTTATCATTATCTCCTTGTACAAATATTTCAACATCTTCCCATTGAGCTATAGCCAAACTGCAAAACCATTGTTTTGGAAGGAAATTTTCTTCTTCATCTTCTAAATAGGTATTAGAAAGGTTCAATCGTTTTGCATCATTGTTAGTTAATGGTTTAGAAAGAATAAGATTCATATGCAAAAAATCTTTCACATCTTTTATTTCGAAATAATCCACTTTTTCACCTCATAGTTCTTATTTAAAATAGTTGACCATTTTATCTCGTGAATACTCATCGAGCCAATCGCTGTATTTTTCATATATGGGTAATATCGTTTCCTTATTTGTTGCAATGACTTCGCAGCCTCTATCATCATAAATAAAAAAGATAACATTTTTAGTGATGTTTATAAAAAACACATCTGGATAGCTCGCAGCCGATCGAAATTTTGGTTTTAGCGGGAAATCTTCGTTACACGCTGCTTTAATAAGTAATGGATATTTAATGTCTTGTTTATAGCACTTTAAGGAGAATCTGGAAATAAAATAATTATCCGCTTCCTCATCATCAAATACATTGGGCAATGTTTCTTGCCTCAAACTGAGTTTTACATCTTTATTTTTTATATAGTGATGATAAACATTCATTTTCTTAGATTCGAAAGACTTGTGCTGATAAACATTCGTAACAAGAAACAGCTCATCTGAATCAGAGAAAAGTTCATTGAAAATAGCCATCGCCTGACTATATACGTAGTCGAACATCTCAAGATGGAGACGACCATCGTCTTTAAATTGATACATCCCTGCTCCTAGTTCAAAGTGCATACCTATATGCCATTGATGATAAAGACTAGGCACCAATGTTAGTCCTGGAAATGTATTCGTTAAATAATAATCTAAATCTATCATTGTTCACTCCACTCTTTATATCTTTTAGCCCTTCGTCAGGACAATAAGAAAGGACCAATAATTGGTCCTTTCTTGTCGCAAATATTTACAACTTGTTACACTGTAATATGTTTAACTACAGCCATTTCCTTACCGAACCGATGACCTTCATCGATAAAGCCTAGACTCGCGTATAGCTTATGTGCTCCCACATTTTCAGGATGATAACCGACAACAATGTTTTTGAAGTTCGGTAATGTAGCCATCTTCGAAATCATTAACTTAGTTGCAGCTTTACCTATACCTTTGCCTTGGAAGTCCTTATCCACCATAATTCTATATATCCAATAACCATCCAGTTCTTCTTGAACAGAATTGTACATTAAAAAACCGACCACTTTTTCTTCAAAGTAAATAGCATACGGCTTTAAAGTAGGCTCAAACTTTGATTGAGCTATTGATATGGCATTGGGTTCAATGTATTTTTGTTGCTCCATAGAAATCTCTAACGTACAACATTCGTACCAGTTTTCAGCATTTAATTCTACAATTTTTACATTTTCATTCATCATTATTTTCCCCTTTCAAAATACGGGGAAACGCCAGTTAATGAGTCGTTATCCCCTTGTTGCCATTAAGAATATAAAATCTTGTATTTGTCATAATGAACGCCTCCTCTAACAACGATTACCTAAAATAGTATGCGTGCATTTTTAGGCTTTTTAATTATACCATTTTTTTCATAAAAAAACTTTTTGTAGTGAACCTATATTATTAATTCCAAAAAGAAATCTATTCTTCTTCTTCATATTTTTCAAAAACTAAATCATTTGCTTTAATCTGACCATATGACCCGCTACTTTTAGGAATAGCGGCAACAAATCTCCAGCCTTCTTTACTATACTTATCGATTAATTCTCTATGACTCTCCATTGTTAATAAACTAGCAACCTTGGCTTCTACATACTTATATTTATACATTTTTATACACCTCATCTTTTATGTAATTATAAACATGAACAATGTGAACCATAGTTTAATTATTTAGCTCAATACATAAAGAAAGAGCACAATTGTGTATTCGAGAATTGCGCCCATTTATTTTTTTACAATTGGTATATAAATATCAAAATGCGGATGATTCGGGACATGGTCAACTGGGTAGTGTTCGTGTTTAATCGGCATGTTTAGATCATAGTAAACTACTCCAGCTTCTTTGTATGCGGTATAGTCACTATTGAATAACCATTGATGTAAATCCGTATAGGTTTTTTGAACATCTTCCCCTTTGCAATGTGTCGTCTTCACATACGTCCATTCAGGAACTCGTAGTTCAATCATGCCATCAGGAATTTCCTGCTCTTCACTCACTTGATACACCGAGTAATGTACGAACCCATTCTCAATCACATGATAAGATAAACCTAATAGAACATGAGGGTTGATCTTATTCCCTACCTCATCAGCACAGTCTTTAACTTGTTGAATGACGTTTTTTAAATTCGGCACAATTTCAGAAAATGTCCCTTCCCATTTTAATCCTACTGTCCGATAGGCTGGTAATGTTACAATTTCATAACTCAATTTATTTTCTCCCATTTAATTGTTTGGCATTAATAAAAAACGTTGATCCAATTAAAAATAAGCCTAAACAAATGAACATCGATATCCCTGAATATTTATCATCAAATATTGTTGTGCTTACCAAAATAACTAGCATCATTAGTGCAAGCGTTACATATAAGCCTTTCATATATTTCATAAGTAATACCTCCTCATAGTTTTAAAGAGTACACCTATTGTTCATGATTTTTTCTAGTTTGAATAAAGATAATAAATCCGACAATTAAAACCGCAAATGCTCCCAAACCTCTATAGATATAGTAGATGTTACTTTTTTGGTAAGTATACTCGCCTTCTCTAATTGCTTTTATATAAAGACCATTTCCTATGTGGATTGCAATTGCAGTGTCTGTATCTATCCCATCAATTGAATAATATTTCGTCCCTTTTGGATAGACATTTGAAAAGTTGCCTTCATATTGTTCCATATCTGAATACTTCGTGACTTCTCCAATTTCCTTATTAATCTTTTCTACATATTCATCACTAATGACATAAATATAATCGTCCCAAACAACGAAAGGATATGCCCAACTTGTTGCCATTACATGACATGGAAATAATGAAAAAACGACAATTGCAGTAAATAAGAAAAGTCTTGTATACCTCAAGTATGACACTCCCTCAATATATTTACTGATTAGACGATTAAAGTCCAATATAGTTACAAATATTCACATAAATACAATTAAGAGTTATATATCGTAGGTTAAATAACGCAATTATTATAGATATTTTCTCCACTCTTGCCATGCTTCCAAGTAGGCATCTAAGTCGTGCGGATGTACTTTAAAGCAGACGCCAATCCGTGTGTGTAACTGAAAAAGCACTTCATCTATAAGCCGTTCCTTTGAAAAAGAAGAATCGCTGTTCCACAACGCAAACGATGACAATAATGTCTTCATATTTAAGCTATCTGGCGAAGAGCAAAAGGCATAGGTAAAATCATAAATTTTTGGTCCAATTAACGGTGACGGATCAATCACACCGTTGATCTTATTATCCAAAAATACAAAATTGTGAACACCTGTATCTCCATGTAAATAATATTTCTCTTCTTGAATATGATAAGCACTTAATTTTTTTACCAATATCTCTACTCTTTTATGGTCATCGAATGGTAGTATGTCTTCTAAGTTCTTTTGAGCAAATGCTAGACTACTCTCATTAAATTCTGACCAACCATTTCTATGAAGTCCATTGACCCGTCCCCATGGAGTGTCCTGATCCACCCGCTGGTATTGATTGAATAACTCTTTTATGATAATTTCCAGCCATTCCAACTTGGACCCTCTACTAAAATGCGTCTCTCCAGAAATATAAGAGTAGACAATAAATTCTTTGTTTACGTCTGTATAAAGTACATCAGGCAATAACTTTACATCACGATAAGCGGATAGAAAATCGTTAGTGGCAGTAATACTAGCTGGGTTATCAATTTTTATTACAAAGGTTGGCGTATTGTTCATGCAGAGAGTATATAATACGCCACTTGTCGTTCCACTTTTTAACGTTTCTAATGTTAGACGATTGTTACTTATCAAACCTTTATTTATTAGTATTTCAATGACTTCATTTATTTTCTCCATCTTCCATCCCTCATTGATAATGTTCGATGTAATTGCCCTTTTCAAAAATTTCATTTGCGTTTAGGGCGGTCCATTCCTCTGGCGTTACATTCGGGTGTAATTTAAGATAGGATTTAACCATTTTATAGCCCTCACTGTAGCCATATGAATATGGTAGGTCATCCCCTCCAAAATTAATTTCCTGTGACCGCTCTAAGTTAATACTATTTAAATCTCCTACAACTTTTGACCAATTTTCTCTGTTGTATTCAGAGTACATTAAAGTGTCATAATTATTAGGATATTCAGGATAAACTAATTTACTAAACATAACCGCCTTTCCTTCAAAAACTAAGTTATCCAAAATCGTGAATTTCATATCTTTTTTCACATACTTCTCAGCCCAAATACTATGATGATATTCGTGAGATATGCCAATTCTTATATCCTCTTCTGTATAATCTTTATTGTATAGCACTGTGATTTTCCCCGCCCCGACCGTTACCATATAAGCGTTTACATTAGTGGCAGGAAAAACACATACAGTCGTTTCTTTTTCGGATGGAATAAGGTCTGAAGATTTGAAAAGAGCTTCTTTTATAAGCTTTTCTGTTTCTTCCCTATCAATTTTTTCACTCAATAATTGATTTTCTGTTAATTGGTCGGGCGCTACGTTTAGTGCATAATGTGCCATATGAAGATATTCGCCCTTGTCAAAACAATCACTATAGATAGGTTCAATAACCTCATCTTGATAAATTTCTCGTTTTGATTGGTTTTGGTTACTTTCAACCTTATCTTGATAGTTGTCATAAAGTTTAAAGGCATTGATTATTTTATACTTTTGCTTTGATTGAGGGTGTTCAAAAGATGTAACGATACTTTCAACATCTTCTTTTTTATGAGATTCCTCTGTTTGTGTACAGGAAGCAAGCGTTAGAATTGTGCATATTAGTATAAATACAGCTATTATTTTTGGTAATTTTATCAATAAAATACAACCTTCCCAAAACTTATATTTTACCATATTTTTCATATAATTTTATTATTTCTTATGGATAATTAATATATATTCCGAATATCTTCCCAACCATAAACGAGTTCCGCGAGTTTTTTGCCTGCAATCTGAATTTCAACAGTATCTATCATCTTCCCCCCAAGTGTTTCATAAAAATGACGTGAAGGATTATCTTTCAAGACAAGCACAAGCATAGAACGCAATCCCAGCCCTTTCAATTCTTCAACGATTGCTGTAACAAGTGCTCTCCCAACACCTTGTCCTTGGTATTCTCTTAAAAGATAAATGGCATATAATTCACCCTCGAAATCAATATAGTTACCGCTTCTTTCTTTACCGCCAGAAGAAAAACCAATAATTTGCCCTACGTTATTTTCCGCTACAAATACAGCGTCATTTGAAATATTTTTTATCCATAGCTGTTCTCGATTTTCATACGATAAATTTGTTAAGTATTCATTAGGAACGATGTTAGCATATGTTGTTCTCCAACTGTCGACATGTACTTTCGCTATTCCTTTTGCATCTGATGTGACTGCTTCTCTAATTTTAAAATTTTTATCCATACGATACGTTCACTCCAATGGAGGTTGATATAATCTTATAGTAGTGATTTGCACAGATTTTGTGGCGATTTGACCACGGGTATCGGCGATTCTCAGGGGTTTATCGACGTTTTACTCCTAGCTAGCGGCGATTCCCGAGGCTTTATCGGCGTTTTACTCCGAGCTAGCGGCAATTCCCAGGGGTTTATCGGCATTTTACTCCGAGCTAGCGGCGATTCCCGAGGCTTTATCGGCGTTTTACTCCGAGCTAGCGGCGATTCCCGAGGCTTTATCGGCGTTTTACTCCGAGCTAGCGGCGATACACATTAGCCGTTAGCAAAATTTTTTCACTTTAAATCCACACATCATTTTCAGCAGTCATTTCGCTATTTGTATCACCTGTATTGACAACGCCTCTAGGCTCCACTAGCATTATTTGGCATTCCTTTTCAGCAAAAGGCTTATGCTCTACGCCCTTTGGTATGACGTACATTTCTCCTTTTGATAGTTTGACCTCACCATCTCGAAATGCGATTACCATCTCTCCATCCAGTACGATAAATACTTCATCTGTCTCTTGATGTTGATGCCATACAAAATCCCCTTGAATTTTGACTAGCTTAAACTGATAGTCATTCATTTCAGCAATGACTTTAGGAGACCACTGCTCAGTAAACTTTGATAACTTTTCACTTAAATTAATAGGTTGATAATCCATGTAAATACCTCCTTTTTTTCCTTATATTATATTTTATCAGATATTCTCAGTTTTTAATTTCAAATTTTCTATCTTTTCTCATATTAGCAATTAGAGGCCTTAAATTCTGAAAATTATGTTAAAATAGACGAAGACTGCAAGGAGGTTTTACATATGGCAATTGAAAAAGTACGCGAACATTTCGCACAATGGAATTTACAGCATAAAATACAGGAATTGAGCGAAAGCTCTGCAACCGTTGAAATGGCAGCACAGGCACTTGGCTGTGAACCAGAGCGTATCGCTAAAACATTATCTTTTCTAGTGAATGACGGCGCTATTTTAATTGTAGCTGCGGGCGATGCTAAAATTGACAATGCGAAATATAAGGTCGTTTTTGGAACGAAAGCTAAAATGCTGGCTAAGGAAGAAGTCAATGAACGGATTGGTCATGATATCGGGGGAGTTTGCCCGTTTGGTATCAATGAAGGGGTTGCTGTTTACTTAGATGAATCGCTCAAGCGTTTCTCAACGGTATTCCCTGCCTGTGGTAGCAGCAATTCTGCAATTGAACTTACCATTCAGGAACTAGAAGCATATACACCTTACCAGCAATGGATTGATGTTTGTAAAGGGTGGAACGATTAATAAACTAAAAAATCCACTTAGCCTCCTACGTATATGGAAAGCTAAGTGGATTTTTACTTTAAAAGGACAGCTTTATAGCCGACAGCTAGCCAATGGGAATCCCATTCTGTAATTTGATTGCCTACTCTACAAGACAAGCCACATGCACGATTATCTGCAATAAAAGAACCGATTAGCCATTTCTTAGAATGGAAACCATCTGCTTGTTGAATGTTGATTGAGGGCATTTCTACGTATTGCTGGTAAATAAACAAATTATCATCATAATGATTGTACGCAGAACCATTTGTTTTAGAACCATTACTCGCATAAATTTCAACCGTATTTCCTTCACGAGAATAGACTGGCTTTTTTACATAAGGCACTCCATCTGCTAAAAATGGCTCTGCGGATATAAACGTTGGTAACATATATTTAGTAATTGCAGCACGCTCTTCCGCAGTAAATAGTAGCGGATCATTTTTACGCTCCCAAATTAGCCACAACAAAATTTTCGATTGTAGAACATATGCCGCTGGAGCATTTATAATCGCAAGCTGACGATCTTTCACAAGGTCCAGTAATTGCAAACCGATTCTTTCCCCATCAGGTGATAAATCATCTATAATAAATTCTACGGGATGTGCAGGGCGATACAAAATATCAATTCTGTCCATTGAAGGCGTATAGAGCCCTCTCTTTGCGTCGGGCGTATCCTCTGAAAAAATAATTAGCTTGTCGATAGGTACATATTCAATATCAAATGGCACACATGTTTTCAAAAACTGCACCTGACAATACTCCTCATAATCCTGTTGTGCCGTTTTACCTGTAATGACGATTGTAGGCTTTTTCACATCATCTAAATAATGCATAGCAGCAAAAAGTGCACCAGATAATGTTTTATGTAGTGCAGTCACATCATTAGGATTTACTAATTGAAAGTGTTGACAAAGTTGGTCATTCATTTCAAACGTTTCTTGTACAAGAAATGGCGTTTCACCATTCAGTTCAAGACATTTAATGTTGCCATCCTCAGTACAAATAAAATCAAAGCGAGCAAGTATAGACTGCTGTTGTAAATAATCTAACCCAATATACGGTATCATTTCTGAACGAATGCCAAGAGCAACAAGCTGTTCAGCTGTTAAATGTTTAAATTGCTTTCCCACTTTTAAAAATATTTGCCAAAGAATGTTTGAAGCATAATAAATCTCATCAATTTTCTCCTTCGGCAGCTCCATCACATCATATAACGCGTACTCTAAATCTTCAAAATCAGAAAAGAAATTTGGAAATTGGCAATAGAATAATTGCCGTTGTTTACAATAAATATCATGTTCCATCGAGAATTCTCCTTTTTCAATCGTTAAGACGAAGAAGAGCCTCCCCTAGATGCGCCTCCTGATCCAAAACCTGATTTTCCAGATGATGAGCTATTCGAATACGAATTAGATGAACTCGTATTATTTGAAGATGAGCCTGAACTATTCGAATACGAACGCTGACCACTTGAATATGAATTCGTGTTATTCGTATTAGTATTCGTGCCACTAGACGTTGAGCTATTTGATGTCGAACTATTTGTAGTAGATTCCTTAGTAGTAGAACTAGAACCACTTGTTGTTATACCAGTTGAAGTTGAAGAGGAGCCCCCCGTTGTAATGCCATTTGAATCCGCTTTTGGAGTGTTCGACTTATTGGTAGTCGTTGTCGCAGCTCCTGCCGAACCCCTACTATAATCGTCTTTATCCGTTCCATTTTTTAAATTGCGGCTTTTATAAATGGCACTTCCAATCATCGCACCAGCAGTAGCATACATTAAGCCATTAAAGAAATGCTGGGCGTAATACGGTGAATTTTCATCTAAACATTCAAACGAACCATCCTCACCTTCTTGCCATTCATCACACGCATCAGCCATTTCGCTGTTATGTACATTAAGTAAATCCTCATCACTAGTAGGTTGATTATTATTTTCTGACGTATTCGTTGTCTTGACTGGTTCATTAGATTCTTCAATTGCTTGTGATTCCGTGTCGCCACACGCTGCTAATTGCATGACCAGAAATGATGCAGTGGTCACTGCCATATATTTTTTTACTTGTTTTGCCATAATCGTACGCTCCTTATTTTCCAATACCTATTTTACGAATAACCTAACATTTAGTTTCATTTAGCTTACAAATTTATACTATAAAATAATAGCACAATACTATTCCGATTAAAAAACGCCAAAGCAATGGTGCTCTGACGTTAAAATTATTATTTTGTTGGTATGTTTTTTCCGTATGTCATCCATCTCCACATTTTTTCCAATGGTCCTATTTTAAAAAACTTAAACCAAATGACACTAAAGAGGATTTGAATTATAAAAATCATCATGGCTATAATGACAATATAGGAAGTCGAGGGCACTTCAAGCCCCAATAGAGCGATAATAGCTAACCCTATAAAACTTTGAGCAATATAATTTGTGAATGCCATTTGTCCGACACGACCAATCGGCTTTAAAAAAGTTACTATTTTTCTATTTTCTAAAATAAGGAATAAACAAGCTAAATAAAAGTACGTAGTCGGGACTACTCCTAAACCTAATAGTAAATGAAGTTTCGGATCCTCATTTTGAGATGCAATCCAAATCCAACTAGATATAGCGATTACTATAGGAAAAGTTACATAGAGCACCGCTTTTATTTGTTTAGCATGCTGTCTTACGTTGCTTATCCAGTCTGCTTTTGCAACTAGAAAACCTGTTAAAAACATAATAAAAATAGTTAAAATATCATTTCCGAATATATTAAAAATTGATGAAAGGATACGTAAGTTCGGCAAAAACATTTGTCCAAGTATGCTGATAATGTATACAGCAATAATGCCAAAAAGCCAGTTGCGAATTGTAGAAATCTTCGCCCGATAAAATGGTAATAAGAAAAGACCAATGACTGCATATATAGACAAAATGGAGCCCCAGAAAATAAAGATATGAACAACCCCAATAACAAATAGCGCTAGTAAACGTCTTGCAAAACGCAACCGCGGCTTATCACCTCTTGCTTCAGCACGGGAAGCAAAAATATAAAAACCGACACCGAAAAGAAATGAAAAAATGGAAAAGAATTTTTTCTCAATGAAAATATCAATAAGCGTATCAATTATACTATTGAATTTACTATATGGAGGCAACGCTACGCCCTCAACTATCAATTGGTAGGCACCTACATTAATAAATAAAATCCCAAACAATGCTAAACCACGAATAATATCTAAGGCTATAATTCTTTCTTTTTGCGAAACGGATGGATTCATGCTGTACAACTCCTTATTTTTACTACTTTATTTTCATTCGTCTTGGCTATTATAGCTACGCAACCTTACAGCAGTTTTTTGATTAGCTTACAAAAACCTTAACTGCAGGATTTTCATTCATTTTAACGATTTATGTAAAATGGTAGTTTCTTATTCAAAGAATAAAAATGGTCTGTTTTCATTTCCTAGACCTTATACTTATAAGCACAATCGAATACACCAATAGCTAGTTGAATGGGAAAGTCCTTTCATTCTTTTTTGCGTTGTCACTAGTTTTTCATCCCTTTTCAAAAGTTAAGTCAACATAATTTATAGTAGATAAACTATTTCTGAAAAGAGGTGACCATGGTGAAGAGGAATAGAAGATTAAGATTTTGTTATCCTGGCTATAAATATTGCGGACCTGGATGTTCAGGACCTGGTTCACCAACAAATGCTGTTGATTCTTGCTGCAAAAAGCATGATGAATGTTATTCAAAATACGGCAGAACAAAAAACTGCGATGAATTGTTTCAGCAATGTTTATTAGCACATATGAACACAAACAGTAAAATGGGGAGAGATGCTAGACTTTTCCACAAAGTTTTTAATTTACGTAATAATTTTTTATAGGTGTTTTGTTTTCAGAATTGTTTGCGTGCCTGACACTGCTACGGGCACACACGAAAGCCGCAACTCACGCTAATGCGTGGTATGTTGCGGCTTTTGTTTTGTGCTATTTTGTAAAAAGTCTACTAATTGTTTGAGTGCCTGACACTCCACGGGTACTTTTACTTAATCGGGATCCAAATTTCCGAATAAAGATTTTCGCTTGATGGGTCCTCCTCCGTATAAACCTCTAATTCTGCTGTACCAGCAGGCTCATACGGATTGGATGGGAACCATTCAGAGAAAATTTGCTTCCATGCATTTTGCATCGCATCTGGCATCGGACCATGTACTTCAAACACAACCCATTTCGATGCTGGCACTTCCATCGCAAATAAATTTTCTGGTACATCCCCTATGTGATCTGTCCCAATCCAATAATCCATTAAATTATTTTCTTTATAGTTTTCGTCGGGAACACAAACACCAAGTACCCCTTTAATTTGTCCGTCATTCAGTGCAAATAATTGCTCGTCTATTCCTTGACGATTCACTTCATCCCAAAATAGAGGTATGCCCTGCAAATTCTCGCCATTTTGGCAATTATACGTTCTTTTCATTCCTACAACTTGGAACTTCTCTTTTTCTACAATATTATATTTCATTGGTTCTGCTCCCTTCAGACTCACCTGGATTACGAGGCGGTTATATGATTGTAATGGTCCTTGCTGTTTTCGTGCTTCACTCGGTGTTACATTATGTTGCTTTCGAAATGCTTTTGTAAAAGCTTCAGGAGAGTCGTAGCCATATTGGAAGGCGAGATCGATTACTTTGATGTCAGTATTAATTAACTCCTGTGCTGCTAATGTCAACCTTCTTCGTCGAATATAATCTGCAATTGACATATCCGTTAAAATAGAAAATGTTCGTTGAAAATGAAAAACAGATGCATTCACTTCGTTTGCAATTTGCTCCATTGTAATCGTTTCTTGTAAATGCTCTTCTATATAATTTATTGCCTTTTGAATCGACTCAATCCAACTCAAACTCAAATGCTCTCACTCCTTGTTTAAAGAATATCGAATTTTAGTTTTTTCTTCCTGTCTTTTTATGCTATCTTTGGACTGGTTCCCTCGGTTGTATGCATAGTCTACTACATATCACCCATTTTCCAAACCTTTACTTAAAAGTGCTACTGCTTCAATCATAATTTTTTATAAGACCCAATAATATCAAAATTTTAAGTAGAAGGATAAACATTTTAGTGAGCTGAAAGTGACAGCCTATCGCAAATCACTACGGTTTAAAACTTTTCAATGTGGATATTTATTGAGGAAAGTATATAAATGAGCAATTTTATTAATTATTAGTAGATTCTTAGTATTTAATTAATTCCAAATAAACAGTATTATTAAGTATTATAGATATTTCATCTAATGACACAATACGCGGAGGATATGACGATGTTAGAGATAACAAAAGAAATAACAACAAACCCAAAAGAAAAACCAGCAGTAGACCAATTAGGTTTTGGTCAATTTTTTACAGATCATATGTTTATAGTCGATTATACAGAAGGCAAGGGCTGGCATGATCCACGCATTATCCCGTATCAGCCGCTTTCTATAGATCCTTCTGCAGCAGTTTTCCATTATGGACAAGCTGTATTTGAAGGATTAAAAGCATATGCAACAGTGGATAATGAAGTACTTTTATTCCGTCCTGACCGTAATTTTAGCCGCTTAAATCATTCGAATGAGCGTATTGTCATTCCAGCAATTGATGAAGAATTGGCGTTAGAGGCGTTAAAGCAGTTAGTAGCATTGGATCGTGAGTGGGTTCCTAAGGCACCAGGAACATCTCTTTATATCCGTCCATTTATTATTGCTACGGAGCCACACTTAGGCGTACACCCTTCTAATAATTATAAATTTATTATCATTATGTCTCCATCAGGCTCTTATTATAAAGAGGGCATTAATCCAGTAAAAATCATGGTGGAACAACATTTTGTACGTGCTGTTGCTGGTGGAACTGGCGAAGCAAAAACAGCTGGTAACTATGCGAGTGCGCTAAAAGGACAAGAAATTGCCCATAAGGAAGGCTACTCTCAAACATTATGGTTAGACGGTAAAGAACACCGTTACATCGAAGAAGTAGGCAGCATGAATATTTTCTTCAAAATAAATGGAACAGTTATCACACCAGCATTAAACGGGAGCATCTTACCAGGAATTACACGTAATTCAATGCTTCAAGTATTGAAGGCGAAAAACATTCCAGTCGAGGAGCGTCGCATTTCAATCGACGAAGTGGTAGAGGCTTATCATAACGGCACTTTGGAAGAAGCATTTGGTACTGGAACAGCAGCGGTTATTTCGCCAGTCGGAGAATTAAAATGGCAAGATGAAAAAATAGTCATTAATAATGGTGAGATTGGTGAAGTTTCTCAGATGCTTTACGATACATTAACAGGCATCCAAAATGGCACGCTTGAAGATACATTTGGTTGGACGATTAAATTATAAAAATATACAAAAAGTGTTAGATTGGCCGCGGTCAATCTAACACTTTTTTACTGTCGTTTTTGTAGCACAACATAAGCCACTAATATAATCATCTCCCCTTTTTTGACCTTTAATGATATTGAAATAATACCAAAATCGTTGTACCTTTTTCGCTTTCCCAAAGCTCAACAAAAAAGCAATATCCATTTGGGAAATCATTTAAAGATGCCTCATCATCAAGGCAAATGTTATTTTTATACTTAGTATTCCATTCTGACTTAACATCCTGTATGAATAAACGCTCTAATGTACTTTTTCGTTCCGTTTGATAGTTACAGATAAATATGTCTTCTACTACGCCATTAAAAATCATTTGTCCAAGTTCCTGTAACGTAATATTATTAGAGTAGACTTTACTTGCCACTACTACTTCATTGTTATAAATCTGATTTTTTTCCTTGTCTATGAAGTAGCCTTTTCTTAGCACAATGTTCACCTCTTCTAGTTTATTAATCGTCTAAGAAAAATCAAACATTAACTTTATAATTCAATGCTAACTCATCCCCAGGTAGTCCTCTTATCCCCCAGTTATGCTTTGGTGTTTCAAAAATAGTAATTTCTATATCTTGAGGAGCTATACTCAATTGATTGTTAATTTTTTCAAATAGCAATGCGAGTAAATGTTTTTTCGTTTCCATCGTTCGACCTTCGAACATACTAATTTCAATAATGGTATAGGCTTCAGTTCTTTCACTTGGAAAGTAAAAATCTTCTTTGTCCATTGGGAAAAAACGATGAAATTTCTTATCTGCTGGATATGCTAATGCCTCCATCATACAAGAATGAATAATAGTCGATAACGTTTCCTTAATCGGATTTAATTTGTCCTTAACACCATAAATCTTAATTTGTCCCACCCTTATCTCACCTTTCTATTTTAACCTTCTCATTTCTATTCTATAAAAAATTAAGATATTCCTTTATACCCTTTTGCAAGCAATCGTGTACTATTTATTGTTAAAATAAAATTACGAAATAATTATTAAAAGGGGAAATAGATTTGTTATATTATGTAATCGATGCTTTTACTGAAACAATGTTTAGCGGGAATCCTGCTGGTGTCGTTATCCACGAAAATTTAAATGAAGTGTTTATGCAAAAATTCGCGACTGAAGTTCGCTTTTCAGAAACAGCCTTTATTAAAAAAATAGACAATAAAAATTTTGAAATCAAATTTTTCACTCCGACTTCACAGGTGAATCTTTGCGGGCATGCAACAGTTGCCTCCTTCAAAGCACTACTTGATAGCAAAGCAATTGAAGATAACAATACTTACTATATGAAAACACTCGCTGGCACTCTTGCCGTTGAGCTAAAACAATCATTCATTATGATGGAGCAAGCTGAACCTAAGCTTGGAAAAATATTTGATGATTACGATTCCTTATCAGCGCTTTTCAAAATAAATAAAAGCCAAATAGGCGATCAAACGTTTAATTTAGTACCTCAAGCCGCAAGTACAGGACTTTGGGATATTATGCTTCCAATAAAAACAAAAGATGCTTTGCATGCGTTAAATCCTGATTTTAAAGCACTTGCTGATTTTTCAAAAATTAATAACATAGGAGGAGTCCATGCATTTACGCTCGACACAGCAGAAGGAATTGCGGAGAGTCGAAACTTTTGCCCACTCTATGGGATTGATGAAGAAGCTGCCACAGGTACTTCAAATGCTGCATTAACCTATTATCTTTTCCATAACCAAGTATTAAACGAATTTAATCAAGAGTACAAATTCTTGCAAGGGGAAAGCATGGGCAGACCTTCTACGATTATGACTAAATTAATACATAAAAATAATCCACGTGTAATGGTCGGTGGGAATGCAGTTATATTAACAAAAGGTAAGCTATACTAAGCGGGAACTATATGGACTAGAGAACGCCACTAAACTGCGTAATGGAATTTGCAGATCGACTCCATTACGCGTTACTTGGTTGTTTACCCAATCTTGAATAAATCGAGCTTGATGAATGTTTAAATGCGGTAGGTTATTACAATCAAAGAATCGATGCTCGTGACTTTCTTCAGAGCGTTGAATTAATTCCCCTGAAAAACGGCTTGTATGAAAAAATAAGACCTTTTAACCTGTAGAGTTACAAACTGAAGTAGTCATGATTCCTGAGAAAGTGCGAAATTCTATGAAGTAAACAATGGGGCGTTTATCCAAGAAGGATTAACGCTCTTTTTTGTGGTTGACTTCATTAATCCAAGTGCACAGGTTACTTCAGTAACTTTACTTTTTTGATTTTTGCATTGAATATACAGTCATACTTTAGGGCAAGAATAACTTATCAAAATCTATTATGAGGTGAACTATGAAAAAATTAATTATCGGTACTTTTACAGCAATTTTAACAACAGGATTACTGTTCGGTTGTGGTACATCGAAAGAAGACAAAACAGAACCCAACGATACTGAAGCACCTTCAACACATAAAGATCACATGGATGACGAAAATAAAACGGATGACACTTCAAAGGAGTAAGACTTCCTTAAAATTCATTAGCCATAAAAAACCAGCTCAAATAACTAGAGCTGGTTTTAAAACGTTGAAATCATCGTAGTAATCACTGGTTACCTCTTGTCAATCGCCGATAAAACTCAAGAAATCGCCGGTTACCCCGTGTCAATCGCCGATAAAACTCAAGAAGTCGCCGGTTACCCCGTGTCAATCGCCGATAACCCCTTCCTAATACATCGTCAAATATTCATCACGTTCCCAGTCGTGGACGCGTGTGCGGTATTTGTTCCATTCGATTTCCTTCGCTTCTGTGAACTTCTCAAATATATGATTGCCAAGTGCGTCGCGTACAGTATGATCCATCTCTAGTTCAAGTAGGGCGTATTCTAGAGAAGAAGGTAAACTATCTATGCCATTTAATTCACGATCCGCGCGATTCATTTTATAAATATTTCGATCCACAGCATCTGGAGGTGTTAAACCTTTCCGTATCCCATCAAGTCCAGATGCTAAAATAACAGCCATCGCTAAATAGGGGTTCGCCGCGGGGTCAACAGAACGTAATTCGATACGAGTTGAAAGTCCTCGTGCTGCTGGGATGCGAATAAGTGGTGAGCGGTTTTGAGCTGACCAAGCTACATAGCATGGTGCCTCATAGCCTGGGACTAAACGTTTATATGAATTTACTAGAGGGTTTGTCACTGCTGTAAAGCCGTGAACATGCTTCATAATCCCTGCCATAAAGCTGCGAGCCGTCTCGCTTAATTGTAATTCTGCATGTTCATCATAGAAGGCATTTTTATCTCCTTCAAACAATGAAAGATTGAAATGCATCCCTGAGCCATTCACACCAAATAGCGGTTTTGGCATAAAGGTTGCATGTAATCCATGCTGTGCTGCTACTGTCTTTACGACTAGTTTGAACGTTTGAATATTATCGCACGCTTCAATAGCACTTGCATATTTAAAATCAATTTCGTGCTGACCAGGTGCGACTTCGTGGTGAGACGCTTCAATTTCAAAGCCCATGCCCTCTAACTCAAGCACAATATCACGCCGACAGTTCTCGCCTAAATCAGTAGGTGCTAAATCGAAATACCCTCCGCTATCATTTAATTCAAGCGTTGGATGCCCTTTTTCATCCAGTTTGAATAAGAAAAATTCTGGCTCTGGACCAAGGTTAAACGAGCTAAAGCCTAACTCTTCCATTTCCTTTAATACGCGCTTAAGATTGGAGCGTGGATCACCTTCAAACGCTGTACCATCTGGTCGTGCAATATCACAGATAAAGCGCGCTACCTTACCTCTTTCTGCTGTCCAAGGAAAGATAACGAATGTATCTAAGTCAGGGCGTAAATACATATCAGACTCCTCAATACGAACAAACCCTTCAATTGATGATCCATCAAACATGACCTTATTGTCTAATGCTTTCGCTAATTGACTAACTGGTACTTCCACATTTTTTATTGAGCCCAATATATCAGTAAATTGTAGGCGAATAAATTTCACATTTTCTTCTTTCACCATGCGGATAATATCATCTTTTGTATGATGTTTCATTCTTCACCACTCCAATTTGTCATTTTTCTTAACGTGTTTTTTTATAACTGCTTTTAAAGTACACTAAAACAACAAACAAGCGCAATGGGCATGTAAGGTTTTCTTACATACATTTTTTCGAATAAAACTATCTTTATTTTAGATGTATAGATATATTAGATTAGACCTACATTTATCTTTCCGCCAAAATAAAACTTAATGATTAATTAAACAATCCTCATATAGAACATTAGCCTTGCATTATTTATATTTTACTGGTACATTATAAGCGAAATATAATTTAAATAGTACCTTACAGGATATTTTCACTATTTTATATATCAATCCCTATTAAAGTAATTGAATTATTCGAAAGTAGCTTTTATAATAATGACGTCGGTGGATAAAGGCCTTTTGATTCCATCCAGTACCAAACAAAACTCCGTTTCAAATGGTCTAAACTACCAAATTGAAGTAAACTTCGCAAACTCCAGGCAAATGAATGCGCATCGCCTTAAAATTCCACTGTCACCAACATTAAGTATCCATATATTCAGAAGATACATAGACTTACAAGCTTTTTACTGCTATAGGGGTGACACAAACCATAGGGTGAAAACCGTATTAGTCAACGATATTCATTCCTTTATCACACATAACTATTTTTTATAGAAATGACATTAACTCTCAGTTAGTAATCTTAAAATACGTGAATTTCTTAAACACCGCTAATGTATAGAAAACACAATACCTATTATACTGGTTGGGTTTAGACATGCGTTTTCATTCCTATTCTTTCTCAATATAATGGCGATGACCTATTTAACTTTACTTACATCATTTGCGAAAATGTAATGTAATTTCACGTACAAGATAGGTGATTGGTAATGAAATTTACACTGCGAGTTCAAGCAAATCGACAAGCAGTTCATTTTATCGATAAGGTAATGGAAATTTATACAACTCATTATAATTTACCCTTTGGTAGAGAATTACGATTTGTTTTACATGAACTAGTCATTAATGCAGTTGAAGCGACGGAAAAAATCGGTACAACCCCTCTTTTAAACACAATTGAAGTTCATGTTACACATGGTGATGAGGAGATTATGTTAACTGTCACCGATGAAGCGAATGGCATTACCAAACATGATTTAATGAAGGCTTTACAATTCGATTTTAACCAATATAATTACACAGATCGTGGTCGAGGATTATTTTTTGTTAAAAATATGGTCGATCATATTTGGTTTAAACATATTTCGAACACAAAATTTTTAGTCGGTGTTTCAAAGAAAATTCATGGATAAGTACATCTGAAATTTGGAGGGACTTTTAAATGAAATGGACGATACGAAAAAAAATTAATTTACTCATCTTTACCTGTATGTTTCTAATGGTATCCATACTAGCAATCATTAATTATATTGGAGCAAAAAAGAATTTTTTAGAAAGTGCGGATGCGAAAATTTTATCCGACTTGCAGTTAAGCTTTAAGTATTTTGATGTAATCGCACCTGGCGACTGGACTATCAAAAATAACGAATTGTTTAAAGGTGATATTAAAATTAATGATAATTTCGCCATTGTGGATGAAATTGAAGAACTAGCAGACGGTAACATTGTGACCATCTTTCAGCACGATACACGAGTAAATACAACGGTAGTCGAAAATGGTGTGCGACAAGTAAACACAAAGGCTCCTGAAGAACTTATTACTACGGTATTAGAGCAGAAAGGACGTTATATCGGCTCAGCAAATGTATTAGGGATAATGTATCAAATAGCGACCGAACCGATTATGAACAGCAACGGTGAGGTCATTGGGATGTGGTCGACTGGCACACCATCAGCGCCCTATATTAATATCGCTAAAAAATATGTAATGGAAAATATTTCTATTTTAATAGGTATTGCCATTTTAATGTTTGTCAGCATTAGTTGGCTTTTACAGCGCCAAATTATTGCACCAATTAATCAATTAAGTTTGAATGCTAAAGAACTTGCTAATTTAAATTTAAACGTAAAAATAGTAAAGCCTAAAGGAAATGATGAAATCGCCAATTTAGCCCAAGCCTTTCATCATATGAAACAACGTTTAACAGAAACTATAACCATTGTCTCGCATAGTGCAAATCAAATAGCTACATCCTCGCAAACATTAGCCGAATCATCACACCAAACAAGTGCAACTTCAAACCAAATTGCTTTAACAATGAACGACATTTCAAATGGTACCACCATTCAATCTGATCAGGCTGAACGCATTGTCATAATGATGAAAAAAACGATCGAGGAAGTAACCAATAGTTTAAAAAAGGCAGAAACAACTTTAAATAGGGCGATTCAATCTACTTATATCGCTCGAAAAGGAGAAGATGCAATTAATGAAGCAATCAAACATTTAAATACAGTCACTCATACGGTTTCATATGCTACCGATTCGATTCAAAAACTAGGCAAACGCTCTGAAGAAATAGGTGGTATTATAACTGTCATCACTGGTATTGCGGAGCAAACAAATTTATTAGCCTTAAACGCCGCCATCGAAGCTGCTCGAGCTGGAGAGCAAGGAAAGGGCTTTGCTGTAGTCGCCTCTGAAGTTCGTCAGCTCGCTGAGCAGTCAAGTATGGCTTCTGGTCAAATTACAGATTTAATTAAAAACATACAAGCCGAAACCGCTGTGACCGTTCGAACTATGGAAAGTAATTTACTTGCAGTAGAGGAACAAGTGAATATCATTAGCAAAGGTGGACATGCCTTACAAGAAATCGTTGAACATGTTGTTGAAACAGAACAAGGTGTGAACCAAATGAAATCCGCATTCACGCATGTCAGTGACAATTCATTAGCTGTTCAACAGGCAATACAAGATATCTCACGCATTCTTGAAGATTCTGCGGCGGCTTCTGAAGAAATGGCCGCTACGTCTGAAGAGCAACATGCAACTGTAGCTGAAATCTCATTAAAATCAGAGGAATTGGAAGAAATTTCTACAAAACTTCAAAACGAAGTGAATAAATTTAAATTTTAATCGATCACTAAATACTATGGAGGAGCACTAATATGAGTAAGAATAATATGATAAATATTAATTCGAAAGCCGATTACATTTCAATTGCTTTTACAGGTAATTTAGAATATGGATTAATCGATGAGCTAAAAGAAGAGCTTCATGCTATTAGTTTAGAACCAAAGCATGGCTACATAATTGATATGCAAAATGTCACGAATATTGATAGTACTGGTTTTGGTATGATTATTAATTTCGCAAAGAAAGTTATGATTACCGAACGGAAAATCGCCATTATTGTGACAGATGAATTTATTCGAAAACTGTTCGCTATCTCCCAATGTGATAAAGTATTCCCTATTGCAAAAAGTGAACTACAAGCACAGCAAATGATTAAAGAAAAAAGCTGGTCAGGTGAACTCACACTAAGTGAATATTAGATTAGGTGCCAGGCACGCAAACAATTCTCAATTCTTCTAGTCCTCTGCGAGAACCCAAAACAAAGCCGCAACAAATCGCGTGATAGCGAGTGTTGCGGCTTTCGTTGCGCGCACGAGTGCCAGGCACTCACACAATTTTACTCTTCAATTATTTTTGTAAAAGCATATTTAATAAAACAACGATAATAACGATCGGTACGACCACTAACATTAATATGCGATATGTCTTATAAAAACCCTGCCCCATTTGACTTCCCATTAACAATTCCTTTTTCACAAAGCTTTTATCAACTACATAAGCAATAAATATCGCAATCAATAAGTTGCCCATTGGTAACATTAAATTGGACACTAAATAATCAGTAGCATCAAAAATCGACTTCCCGAAAATAGAGACATCTGCTAACAAGCTAGACGATAAAGCCGACGGAATGGCAGCAATAAAGACAATAACTCCTAGTAACAACGTTAAGACTGAACGTGACATATGCCACTTTTCTATAAATGCTGCAACAATAATTTCATATAAACTAAATGATGACGTTAACGTTGCAAATAAAAACAGTAATAAAAACAGCGCTAAAAATACTTCACCAAAAGGCATTTGACTAAATGCAGTCGGTAGCACCATAAATAATAAGCCAGGTCCAGCTTGTGGCTCTAAATCAAAAGCAAACACTACAGGGAAAATAGCTAGTCCTGCTAAAAATGACACAAGCACCGTCAGTATAACTACTGAACCTGCTGAGTTTGGTAAACTAACATCCTTTTTCAAATACGAACTATATGTAACTAAACAAGAGAACCCGACTGCCAAACCAAAGAATGACTGCCCTAATGCTTCTAATAGCGCCTTACCCGTTATATTTGTAAAATCTGGCCATAGGAAGAATTTCACACCTTCCATTGCCCCATCTAATGTTAATGCTCGAATAACAAGAACGATGAACATCACAAATAATAATGGCATCATCCACTTATTTGCTTTTTCAATACCATTTTGCACACCGAGCGAAATGACGAGTACATTTACCAGTGTAAATAACGCTAAACCTAATAACGTAATCCACGGCGTGCTAATAATTTTTCCAAATAGTTCACTCGGATTAACCGTAGAATCAATAACAGCCCCTGATACACCTAGGCCACTATATATAAATATCCAGCCCCCTACAACACTGTAAAAGGTTAATAATAAAAAACAGCCAAGTACACCCATGCGTCCAACCCAAGCCCAAGCAGGTTTCGTTGGAACTACCTTTTTATAGGCTGTAATCGCCTCCGATTGCGTACCACGCCCTAAAATATACTCAGATAATAACATCGGTAGGCCAATTAACAAAGTGAACACCACAAATATAAGGAAAAATGCGCCTCCCCCACTTTGACCTGTGACATAAGGTAGCTTCCAAATAGCCCCTAGCCCAATCGCAGCACCCGCCGATGCTAAAATAAACCCTAACTTACTGGACCATTGTCCATTGTTTTCACTCATCTCTTCAATCTCCTCAAATCTAACTAATCTCACATTAATTGTACATTAAAATAGTAATTTAGACTAGTCAATTCCCAAAGATTTCACATGCTAATGGATCTATAAACAAAAAACCCCGAGTAAGAATAAACTCGAGGCTTAATTTATTATTTTGATAAATACATTGTACGTTGTTGCTCAATCCATCTGCGCATCGTTGTGAACAGTAACGCCATAATCGCTGTTAAGAGCACACCTTTGACGATATTAAATGGCAAAATACCTGCAATAATCATTTTATATAATGAATCGCCAACTACTGGCTCCATGCCTAAGAAATACGTGTACATCGGTAAAAATACTGCGTAATTTAAAACGCTCATACCTACTGCCATAACGATTGTTCCTGTTGCCAAACCTCCAACGAGACCTGCAATTGTTTTAAAACGATTAAACACAAATGATACTGGTAAAATAAATAATATACCCGTTACAAAGTTTGCAATATGACCGACTGGAACCCCTGTAGGCGTACCTGAGAAAATCCAATCCAATATATTTTTAAATAGTTCTACTAAAATACCCGCTACTGGACCCATCGTAATAGCAGCAAGTAAAGCTGGCATATCACTGAAATCCACCTCTAAGAATGCTGGGAACGGCGGAATTGGGAAATTAAATAGCATTAATAAAAACGAGATACTGCTCAGCATACCAATCGTAATAAACGATTGCAGTTTGATATTTTTCTTCATTGAAAACTCTCTCCTCTTTGCTGATTCAATCTTGCAAGAAGAAAGGTTACGACGTAATCGATTGTTTTTTCACGAAAAAACCCTTATGCACATCAGCATAAGGGAGAAAAGGCATGATTAAATAGCGCCATTACTAGCTTTTTTTGTGCAAACAGTGCAATCCATAGACACACTGAAAAAAACGTTCGCACATAGCTTAATTCGTAACAACGAATGACGATCGTACCTTCATCTTCTCCCATCCAGACTATACTGTCGGCCTTGGAATCACACCAAGTCAGCCATGCAAAAAAATCTTTGCACAGGTCGCGGGCTGAAGAGCCATGTAGTAAATCTTACGAGCTAATGTAGTTTGTAATACACTAGCGATTTACAACTCTATTACCGCCGGTCGGGATTTTCACCCTGCCCCGAAGATGAATCAATATTATTTTATAAATTAACTATAATGTTTTATCGCACAAAAGTAAATACTTCTGCTTAAAAAATTCCGATTAAATTTGTATGTTTTAATCTGTGTGCGATGAATTCCGTTTTAGCATAAGGATTCCGCTTTCTAACACTGGAATTCCGCGATTCAGAGCTTGATTTCCGCGTTATAGCACTCGAATTCCGCGCTTCGACATCAAGATTCCGCGTTCCAGCACCCTGATTCCGCGATTCACCCTCCAGCATTATTCCGACACGGAGACACACAAAAGCAGCTATCTCCCAATAGATAGCTGCTGTACTTTGTTACTGCATCGTTTGTTTATTTGCCCCTACAGGCATGGGTAAAAACTTTGTTAAATCAAAGCCTTCCCAACTCTCCTGTACGACGTTATCTAAGCGCAGTTTTTTATCGAAGCTTGAAGCTGTCAGCATCATTGCTTCGATTAATTGCGTAGCTCTTACTGCATCCATTGTCGTCAAATCAAGCGGTGCGTCAAATGTGATGACAACGCCCCCCTCTTCTTCTTTCACTGTATATGTTACATTTTCAGGGACAACGGGTACATAAATATCATCTCTTTTATCACGCATGGCAATAAGTGCCTCTGTAACAGTTGGATACGTTTGGTGGAAGTCGGGCGATAAATATTCAGTCCCATTTTCTTCTGTATATAAATAATAGTTGTAATGATGATCTTTCGTTAACTGAATAGGCTCACTTGGCTCACCAGCCTGTGAGAATTCATAAGGAGTACCATCTGCATTTTTTAACGAAATCGCTTTATATTCTGAGTCGGTAAACGTATCCTTTAACGAGCTTAAATATTTTGTTACGGAAGCTGACGCTACATCGTAATCATTTTTTTCAGGTAAGACGTGAACTAGCGTCTCTCCTTCTTCTTTCAACTCACCTTTGTATGGATGATAATTAGCAAAACCTAGCGCTTCCTCATCAATTTGTGGTGCGTATTTTTCATACATTTGTAGTGTTGTCGGCTTTTTCTTTCCAAAATCAGCCGTTATTTTTTCATTCGGGATAACATAGGTCATAGGTATGCTATCAGCATTGCCACCTGGTAAGCCGATTCTAAATACGACTGCATTTGCTAAATCTTCTTCGTAAACCGATGTACGAAGGGATAGCATTCTTGCATGTTCGGCACCGATATTTGCTTTCATCACACCATCTGCATTTTCACTTTCTGTTACTGCTTGATCCTCTTGCATCGTAGAAAAGTTTTCAGGGGGGGCGTTTGCCTCGTCCTTCACTGGATTATTATTTGATAAAAACACGTACCCTGCTACGGATAGTACAAAAACTGCTGCAATACTGCTAAAAATAGGTAGTTTACTCTTTCTACGCTGCTTCACAGGCTTCATACTTTCATTTTCTTGAACAGCGATAGACTGCTCTTGTTCTTCAAGCACTTTTGAATCTGTCGGTTGTTGCATTGCTTCTTGAAGATGTATATTATCTTGCAGACGGGCATCTGCAAGCAATCGCTTCAGCACTTCTTCTTTCGAACGGTCATCAGTCAGCTTCGGGGCATTCTTCAACATTTGTTCTAGTTGTTCATCGTTGTCAAATTGTTTATGAGTCATTGCCTTTTCGCCTCCTGTTCCCTTACCTGTTGTAGCTGTTGCCTTAAAAACTTAATGGCTCGATGTTGCGTCGTTTTAACCTTCGCTTCTGTCCAATCAAGTATTTGCGCCGTTTCAGCAATCGATAAATCTTGGAAATAGCGCATAATAATAACCATTTTTTGATCTCCTGTACAAATTTCAAGCGCAGACTCTATCTGCATTAATTCATCACTGGCCTGTAGCATTTCTTCTGGTGATGGTGTGGTTGAATGTAATTGTTCCGTTTCCCAGTCAAAAAAATCGAGCGAATGTTTTTTCCGCACTGCCTGCTTTCTAAAATGATCGATTGCGACATTTTTTGCAATGGCAAAAAGCCATGTTTTTTCACTGCTATTTCCTGCAAATTGTTCATAAGAACGCAGAACACGAACGTACACCTCATGTGATAGATCTTCAGCAAGTGTACGATTTTTTACTAGATAAATAAGAAACTGGAACACATCTTGATGGTATGAATCGTATAATCGATGGAACACGGAGTCATTCAAAGCACTCCACCCCCGTTCTCATAGTATTTGTCGTCTAACGCTCGCACAAGTTACATCGTAATTAATGTTTTGCTTTAAAATTTCACTATGTGCCAAATACCTGTATAAACCTCCATGCAAAAAGCTTACAGGCATTGGCATTAAGTCAGCTAATACACTTTTCAAATCAATGGGTTTTTATCGGACAAAGTTAGTCAAAGGGTAAATAGAAAGTAAAGGTTGTGCCTTCTTTTAATACACTGTCGACCATAATATTCCCAGAATGAGCTTTTACAATATTTCGAGCAATGGCAAGCCCTAAACCCGTTCCCCCTTTAGAACGTGTACGCGCTTTATCTGCCTTGTAAAAACGCTCAAAAACATACGGCAAATCTTCCTGTGGAATTCCGTGGCCCGTATCCTGAACAGAGATTTTGGCAAAAGTCGGCTCCTGCTCTACTTTCACAAAGACAGAGCCTTCATCTGTATGACGCAGTGCATTATCTACTAAATTCGTTAACACTTGTTCAATACGATCCTCATCCATGCTTATTACCGCATCTTCATCAAACTCACTATTAAATAGGAGCTGCACATGCTTCTCTTTTGCTACTTGGGCAAATTTTTGTGTAATGCGCTCAAATGTCGCGTTAATCGGCACTTCATCTTTGTATAGTGTCATATGTCCAGATTCCATGCGTGCTAAATCCAATAAGTCTGTAACTAAACGTCCCATACGCTTTGATTCATCATAAATAATTTTTGTAATCTCATTACGCTCTTCTTGATCTTGAATAAAATCATCATCCATTAGTGCTTCTGAGTAGCCCTGAAGCATGGAAATAGGTGTCCGTAACTCATGTGATACATTGGCAATAAAGTCTGAGCGAAGCTTTTCTAGACGATGCTGCTCTGTCATATCACGAATAACAGCAACAGCTCCTCGTATCAATTCCCCACTATAGAGCGGACTAATCGTAAATGTATAATAATTTCCATCCATTTCAATTTCTTCTTCTAGCTTATCCTCAAACATTAATACGTGATCAAGCATATGATATAGCTCAGGTGGAATAGGCTTCGCACTTTGAGAGCCTTTATTAACAAACCATTTTTGCATTAAGCGTTCCGCAGGTGGATTGCTAAGTAAAATAGTACGATCACGATTAAACGTAATAACAGCGTCAGTCATAGAAGTTAAAATATTGGACAATTGCTCATTCTCTTGATTGATTACCTCTAAATTGTGCTTTAATTGGCGTCCCATTTGATTGAATGCAACTGCAAGCTGCCCAATTTCATCGTTTTGCGTTGTCGGCATTTTAGCCTCGAAATTCCCTTTAGCAATTTCGAACGCAAGCTCGCGCATTTTTCGTAACGGCGAAGTAATACGTGATGATAGGAAAAAGGCAAAGAATGTCGTTAACACAAAAGCAATAAACGCCGCTAAAAAGACAATTTTCGTAGTCTCTTTTGACGTTTTATGTAACGCATCTGGACTTTGGTAAATAAAGACCGCACCATGCACTTCATTTTCCACGTTTAGTGGGAAACCTAGCACGACATACGATTCCATTTTTTCTTTATCAGTCGACGATGGCATCATCATTTCCTTAATGATAGGATCATCTGATTTAAATACTTCATGGAATGCTTTATTCGCTAAAATCGCATCTTGTATTTCTTCTTTATTAACGCCTTCTTGCATCGCAAATGTTACTTCCAGATGATTAATCGCAATAAGTGCATTTGTCCCATCAGGTAAAATATCTGTTAATAATTGCGAAGTCGATTCTGCTGTCTCATTGTCGTCCACTATACTCGCTATTGTTGCAGCCGTTTGACGCAATGAAATTTCCGCTTGCTGCATGTGATAGTTTTGAAGAAATTCGAGCATTAAAACCGTGAAAACAAATAATACAAATGAAACGAGAAGCAATATGGTTACCCATAGCTTCCCGACAACACTGTTCCATATTCTATTCATTGACAACCTCAAATTTGTAGCCAACGCCCCAAACAGTGACAATCATTTTTGCAGCGTTTTCTGAAACACGATTAAGCTTCTCACGTAATCGCTTCACATGTGTATCTACTGTACGAAGATCGCCAAAGAAATCGTAATGCCAAACCTCTTTTAGTAATTGTTCACGGTCAAATACTTTGTCTGGAGATTTTGCAAGGAAATACAATAATTCATACTCTTTCGGTGTTAAGTTTACTTCGATTCCCTCTGCAGTTACACGGTGTGCATCATGATCTATCATCAAGTGTTGGAATACCACTAAATCTTTAGATGAAGATGCATTTGTTGTAGGTGAAAATGCTTGTGAGCGACGTAAAATAGCTTTTACACGTAGCACTACCTCGCGAGGACTAAATGGCTTTACAATATAATCATCTGCCCCAAGCTCGAAGCCTTGTACACGGTTTGCTTCCTCACCCTTTGCAGTTAATAAAATAATTGGCGTAGCAGCACGTTCTCTAATTTCTGCACAAACTTCTAGCCCATCTTTTTCAGGCATCATAATATCTAGTAAAATACAGTGATATTCTTTTTCTAAAGATTTCTCGATCGCTTCTTCACCATTCTCTGCTTCGTCGACTTGGTATCCTTCGCGCTCCAAATACATTTTTAATAAGCGGCGAATACGATCCTCATCGTCTACTACTAATACTGAAATATTCTCTGACACTTTCACGATCCCTCTCTTCCAAACTTTCTCTACCCTCTATTGTACATGGTACACAACGTCTTGAAAAGAAAAGAAAGCCCTTTCGCCGCAGCGAAAAGGCTTTTCGTTCCCATTGTTACGCGTAGGAGTGTAAACCCGCAAGAATTAAGTTAACAGCTATTAGGTTAAATAAAATAATACCAAAGCCGATTAATGCTAACCAAGCCGATTTTTCACCTTCCCAGCCCTTAGATAGACGTAGATGTAGGAATGCTGCATAGAATAACCATGTAATAAGAGCCCATACTTCTTTCGGGTCCCATCCCCAGAAACGACTCCATGCAAGTTGTGCCCAAATCATCGCAAAGATGAGTGCGCCTAACGTGAAAACTGGGAAACCGATAATTACAGATCGATAACCAATTTCATCTAATAATTGTAGATTTACACGTTTAACAAGCGGCTGGAATATTGCGCTAATTCGTCGACGTGCAATCAGGCGAATTAATAAGTATAGTAATGACCCTACTAATAATGACCAAACGACTGTTGTTAATTTTTTCGCATTAATGAGTGCAGGCATTTCTACTAATGGCGACATGCCATGTTCCTCAACTGCCTCATAATCGTGCATACCAAAAATCGGTGGCAAATTGTAAGTAATTTGACGAGATACACCTTCTTTATCAAGATACGTGTATTTCGATTCGTAATGCATAGCACTAAATGTAGATGACACAATAACAAACCCAATAACAACAACTAAACAGTACATAACCGCTTCAAGCCAGAAACGTTGCTTTGAAGGTTTCTTTAAATCAACTACTTTTAATAAATAAATTAATCCTGCAACTGCACTAATTGCTAATATTGATTGCCCCATTGCAGCTGTAATTACGTGAATTGTTAACCAATAACTTTGTAATGAAGGTACCAATGGACTTACTTCGCTCGGGAACATCGACGCATATGCAATAATTAAAAGCGCTACAGGTAACGCTACAAATCCTAATGCTGTCAGACGATAAATAAAGTAAATTAAAATGAATGCTGCAACGATAAACATCCCAAAAGCAGTCGTAAATTCAAACATATTACTTACAGGAGCGTGCCCTGTATGAATCCAACGTGTAATAAAATAACCAAGTTGTGCAAGGAAACCAATAATCGTAACTGTGATTGCTAGTTTACCCCATTTATCAGTATTTTTACCTGAAGCATTGGATTGTTTAATTGCACCGCCAAATAATAAGGTTGCTACTAGATAGGCTACAAATGCAACAAATAATAGATTCCCACTTAAGTCAATTAAACTCATAAGGTGTTGTCACCTTCCTTTTCATTTTTGCCACGGCTTGTGGACGCTTCGTCCTCTTCTGCGGTATCTAACTGATCTTGATATTGTGGTAGACCAGCAAATGCAGTCACGGCATCTAAATCTTTTTTCATGCTAAACATGTTTTTGTTTACGTGGGCAGCCATCAGTAATTTACCATCTGGCTCTACTTGTAACCAAAGACGACGGTGATTCCAATATGAACCAATCGCAACGCCAATCATGAAAATAATACCACCAACAAATAAAATAGGGATTGTGCGGTCTTTACGTATCGTAAAGCCTGACAAATCTCGTGTTTCTACACTTGTAAATTTCATTTTGTATTGATTTTCGCCTAGTGGTTCTAGTGTTTGTTTAATCGCAACAAAGCTTGTTTCACCCTCTGGTGTTTCTGGTGTCGTCATTTTAAATAGAAATGCTGGATTATTAGGAACAGACGTCGCAGTTTGCGGTACACCATTTTCAAAACCAGAGAAGTCTGGTGTGTAGACAAGTAGTTTAACAGATGTACCATTTCCTAAATCGTAGTCCTTTTTAGGATTTGTTAAATCGACTTCTACTGTACCCAGTGATTGCTCAGTTGTTTTATTGACTAGTTCAAAATTCATTTGCTTTAATTCATTTAGACGATAATCCATTTGATATAATGCGTAGCCTGCTTCTTTTAACGGATGGTTCACTCGAACAGAATAATCTTTTACCTTCTCTAGATTATCTATATCACCTGCGATGGCATCTTCAGGCTGTTTGTATAACGTGACATTTGTTTGGAAGTTTTTCGCAACGACGTTTACACCTTGTTTTAGCTGTTCGCCTTGTGGTGTATTATCATGTGTTTCTAAAATAAATTCATGATTTTCAATAAAATAACCTTCCATGCCAGTGATTGCACGTTTTTCACCTTCACGCACCCAAATTGATTCATCGACATAAAAACCAGGAACTAAACGCAACATAACCCCTGCTAAAAAGATAATGAGGCCTACATGATTTATGTACGGACCGTAACGAGCGAAACGTCCTTTTTCTGCTAACAAAGCACTTCCATCGCGACGAACTTTATATTTCATCTCAGTCATTTTCTTTTCGACCTTATTAAGCGTCTCTTCAGGGCTTTCCGTCACTTGCCCTTCCGCAATAATACGTTGGCGCTTCATAAAGCTTTCATGGCGCTTTACTCGTTGATTTTTCAATGATTTATAAAGTGGTATACCACGGTCAAGACTTGCAACAATAATCGAAACTGCAAGCATCCCTACTAAAATTTGGAACCACCAAGAGCTATATAAATCAGAAAGACCTAATGTATAATAGATTTTCCCTAAGAAACCATAAACATCCTCGTAATATGCTCCTTTTTCTATGTCAGAAGCTTTTACGTAAAATTCTTGCGGTAGTAACGTACCGATTGAAGCTGCTATTAACGTGATAATAATTAAAGCGATTCCAACTTTAACACTAGAGAAAAAATTCCAAATTTTATCGACAATTGTTTTGTTGTACGTTTTTGAGCGAATAGCCGTACCATCATAGCGCATATCGACAACTTTATTTTGTTTTTCTTCTTCGGTTAAAGGACGACCACATTTCTCACAGAGCTTCGTGCCAAACGGATTACTATGTCCACAAGCACAAATAATATTCTCCATCGTCAATTACCCCTCATTTTGGCTTTATTAATTCCATGTAAGAAGCGATATTCGCCTCTGTCATTTCTCCAGTAGTAATTTTAACTACCTTACCATCTGGATCAATTAAAACAGTTGCAGGTAAATTTCCAACATTATAGGCAGTCATAACACTTTTTGTTTTGTCAATTACTACAGGAAATGTAAGACCGTACTTATCGACAAAATTTTGCACTTCAAAATCTGTTTGTGCAATATTGACAGCTAATGTTTGAACACCTAGGTCTTTAAAGACTTGATATTGATTGTTCATCGCAGGCATTTCCTTCTCACATGGCTTACACCAAGTTCCCCAGAAATTCAAAAATACCCCCTGCCCTCTATAATCAGACAGTTTGTGTTTCTCTCCATTTAAATCTACTAACGTGAAGTTCGGTGCCTCAGAGCCAACTGCTACTAACTCTACCTTATCCTTTGTCGCTGTCCCGTAAACAGTGTACCCTATGGCAAGCGCCAAAATAACTAAAATAATGGTACGGGTTACAAGACGTTTTTTCTTTTTCTCCAAGTTAATAAACCCCCTACTCAAATACGCCTCGAGGTAATTATGTCGATATTTCGCCTTTTTGCAAGAAACATCTGTTATATCTCCCCGAGACTTACTTTGTTCAGCGTCTGCTGGATAAATTTAAAACTGGTGGACTATTCTCACCTATTATAGCAAAATGATACAAATTAACTTAGTTATTAATTATGAATGATTTATGAACGTTTTCACACGAGGAAAGTGAAAAACTCACTATACGGATAACCGTATGTTCACTTTCCATCGCTAATGTCCGTTTAGCCGATTTGTCCCGTTTCAGCTAACACACGCAGTTGCTTGACTTCATGTTTCGACAATTCACGGTATTCTCCTGGTGTTAAGCCATATAAATCTAAAAATGCAAAACGTTCACGTTTCAGTTTAACGACTGGTGTGCCGATTGCCTCAAACATACGACGCACTTGACGATTTCGCCCTTCGTGAATCGTAATTTCACAAATCGCCTTGCCCGCTTGCTCATCAAAAGAAGTCATACTCACTTTTGCTGGTGCTGTTTTACCATCTTCTAGTTTAATACCACGTTGCAGCTTTTTTAGCCCCTCAATTGTAGGTATACCTTTTACTCGTGCAATGTACGTTTTATCAATTTTAAATTTTGGATGCGTCAACATATAAGAAAACTCTCCATCATTTGTCAGTAATAATAATCCAGATGTATCATAATCTAGACGACCAACAGGGAAAATACGTTGCGGAATATGCTTAAATAAATCTGTGACAGTTTTGCGTCCTTTATCGTCTGTTACAGCAGAAATTGTTCCGCGTGGTTTGTATAGTAGGTAGTAGACTTTATCTTCTTTCTCAAGCTTTACACCTTCTACTTCAATTGTATCCGAGTTAGATACTTTTGTTCCTAGCTCTCTTACAACAACACCGTTTACCTTTACTTTACCTTCTACAATTAATTGCTCTGCTTTACGCCTTGAAGCGACACCAGCATAGGCAATAACTTTTTGTAATCTTTCCATTCTTTCACCTCTAGTTAAAAATGTAACCTTTTTAAGATTATTTTTCCCGTCAATCTGTGAAAATTATGTCATACTTTTGTGTAATATAAAAGAGAAACTAATTACGCATTAGTAATACGATAATTCTAAATAGTGTATTATTTGCTAGTTTTTCGATTATTTTTCTGTCCGTAGCCTAAAGATTCTTCGATATACACTATTTATTTCTAATATAGACCAATCAACAAAATGCAAATCGTATTTAGTCCGCATATTAAAAAAAAGTGCCAGGCACTCACACAATTTTTCCGCATATAGTATATTTTATAACCTAATTAAAAAAGCTGCCCTCCTTGGACAGCTTTTTAATTATTCATTTTCACTATATACATTTTCGATGGCCATGCCTTGTTTACTTAATTCATAATTAATATATGTTTTCGCTTTTGATAACTTCGACGATAAAGATTGTTCGATTGAAGAACCATCGTTTACCGTAAAAATAAGCTTATCTGGTTTTGTAACGCCATCTTTTTGCACATTTATTTGTTCGACTTTAACAATCTCATCCCAGCTTGTCGAGTCTTCTTGTAAACTAAAAAATTGATTCATATGTAAGCCTTTTTCGTCAATAATTTGATAATGATTGATACATAAAAATAAGATTACAAGAACGAGCAGCCAAGATGTTCCAACGATCGTTCGTTGTACATATCTTCCCTTTTTCGTAGTTGTAGTAATCAAAATATTTATTAATAGAATTATGGCCATTGCAATTAAGGCAAACATTAAAATAATATATGCTTTAAAAACGGTCTCAAAAAGGTAAAATTCTTGCGGTCGATAAAGTAACTCCTGAATGGGAAATAACAAAATAAAGGGTGCTGTAAAGCTTGAAAGAAATAAAATAATGATGATAGCGATTTGCGTTTGCTTACGATTTTTTTCACTAGTAGCGATAATTGTTTACCTCCTAATGCTTCTCTATTACAACTCTCATTATTTTACACTATTTACAATAAATATAAAATACTTTCAAGTAAACAATTCACCCTATCAGTCATTATAAAAAATCAGCGCATCGCTTTTAACGATCCGCTGATTCTACTTTTACAGGCGTTGCATAAATACGCTCTTCCCCAATAAATATCGAAAGCACTGCTTCCTTTCTTTTTCTGGATACCTGAAGTACTTGCCTAACTATCTTTTTTTCCTCTTTGTTTAATTGCAATTGAATTGGTTGCTCTAGACGGATAGCCAGTTTATTGTTGACATTGTATTTGCCCTTTTTCACAACTGTCTCCATATCATAATTTTGCCAAACCTCATTTGCTAAACCTCGATGGATATTCCAGTCATCCGATGCATTTAAAGTGACTACAATACATGTTTGCCCATCTTTATGAAAAGCGGTTGCCAATGTTCTTCCTGCTACCTTTGTAAATCCAGTTTTTCCAGCAAAAGCCGTACCCGTTGCTGATTTTAATGAACTAACAGGTTGCTCTGTTTCATCATCTATATCTGCCGCGACTCCTGAGCCTTCTCGTAATAAGCGGTGTTTATTTTCCCAAAGCATGCCGTTTTCTGTGTCAGCTCGATAAAGGATAGTAGATGCAATTTTTTCAAACGTTTTGTTTTGAAGTGCTAATCTCAACATCTCAGCTGTATCCCTTGCAGATGATAAATGCTCGTCATGATGCAAGCCAGATGGATTCATAAAAACTGTATTTGTGAGACCAGCAATGACCGCTCGTTCGTTCATTAATTTGACAAAGCCTTCAACTGAACCGCCAGCATGTTCAGCTAATGCTGTTGCAGCATCATTGCCCGATCGCAGCATTAAGCCATAGAGCAAAGTTTCAACTGTTACCGTCTCACCCGCTTGCAGATAAATAGAAGAGCCTTCAGCCATTGCAGCCCTTGGAGAAATTACTACCTCATCTTGTAAATCACTGTTTTCAATAGCAACGAGAGCTGTCCAAATTTTTGTTAAGCTTGCGATTGGGAGCCTTGCATCACTATTAGTACCTGATAATACACGACCTGTGTCGCCGTCTAACACAACATGGCCGCTTCCGCCTCTTGCCAAACCGTTTTGTGGAAAAACTAAAATCCCCACTACAATCATGCACAACAATACTCGTAGTAACCGTAGCAACAAGCCACTCCTTATTATAAGTGATAGATAAGTATAACGATGAACCTAAAAAGGAAAGCGATTAGCACATTTCCTCAATTACTTAACGCCGTTAAAAGTTTCTTGGAATTTGGTCATAAATAAATCCGTTTCTTGCTCTGCATCTCCATTTTCCTCCTCAGGTAATGGAGGCATTTCTTCAATACTATTTAAGCCAAAGTAATTTAAGAACTCTTTCGTTGTACCATATAAAATAGCACGTCCAGTTCCTTCTGAACGGCCAACCTCTTTCACTAGCCCTCTGGAAGCGAGTGTTTGCAGTGGGCGTTCACATTTTACGCCACGTAAATCTTCAATTGCCACCCTTGTAATAGGTTGTTTATACGCCACTATAGCCAACACTTCTAAGGATGCCTGAGATAATGATTGTGCAGTGGGATTCTCAACTAATTTTTGAATCGTATCTGCAAGCTCTTGCTTTGTAATTAACTGATAAACACCAGCCATTTCTTTAATTGTAATTCCTCTATTTTCATCTTTCTCATATGCTGCACATAAAGCATCCATAGCTTGTGCAACTACTTCCTCTGCATCACCAAGTAGCTGTGCTAATTGCTTAATCGTTAAGCCATCGTCACCCACAACAAATAATAAAGCTTCAATTCTACTTTGTAGGATCATTGTTTTCGTCATCATCCCATTCCTCCTTCTGTAATGTGACCGTTAGTTCTTCAAAATTACCATCTTGCTCAACAAGGACAATCTGACGTTTCATCAGTTCCAGCAGTGATAAAAACGTTAAAATCAATGTTGGTTTATCCTCATAGGGAAAAAGCTCGAAAAATGACGCACGTCCACCTGTGGAACGTAAAGAATTCACAACAGAACGCATTTGATCCTTAACGGAGCGCTCCTGTCTCGTGACAGTTGTTTTCAATGGCTTTTTCAATTTTTTTCTGCGCATCAGCTTTTGGAAGGCGCCAAGCATATCATATATATTGACATTCATATCGAACAACGCCATTTGTTCATCTGAAGCCAATCCCGATAAATCTGAAGGTGGTCTTGTAAACACCTGCGCTCTATCCGATTCAAGCTCCTGTAGATTGCCTGCCGCTTCTTTATATTTTTTATATTCTATTAAACGTTGCACCAGTTCCTCACGAGGGTCAGGTCCATCGACTTCAATTTCCGCATCCTCTAGCTCTCCTTCATGTATCGGTAGGAGCATACGGCTTTTAATGGCTAAAAGTGTAGCAGCCATCACTAAATACTCACTCGCCTCATTTAATTCCAGAACCTGCATTGCATGAATATGATCTATATATTGTTGCGTAATTTCTGCCATTGGAATATCATAGATATCAATTTCCAATCTGTGAATTAAGTGCAATAATAGATCAAGAGGTCCTGAAAAGGCTTCTAATTTTACTTCATAAGACATTATTTTACCACCCTGATATTCAATGTTCTTTTAGTATAGTGGAAAGGAGTCCAAAATGCATCCACAGCACCATACTTTATTTATAGATTACTGTGCCTATTTCAATGGCAATGGGGATTTTTTTGAATGCCATGAAGTACTTGAGGAATATTGGAAGGACCTCGCGCCTGGCAATAAAAATCATCCTCTTGTAGGTTATGTTCAATTAGCGACAGGATTATATCATTGGCGTCGCGGCAACGCAACGGGTGCTTTCAAAATCCTACATAAAGCACTCAACAATTTTCAACTTAATAAAGGCAATGTATTTTTTAATGAAATAGACTACACCACTCTTCTCGCACAATTAACGGAAACACTAGACCATATTCAAACAGGCAAGTCCTTTCAAGCGTTTCAATTACCGCTAATGCCTGCTTTACATGATTTAGTGATGGCACGCATATTGCTTTTACCTGAAAGTAGCTCTGACTATCTTCTTCATAAACATATGCTACGTGATCGCTCACATATTCTTGCTGAGCGGCAAGAAAGCAAACAAAGAAAAAGCAGACGTTAATTTTCGTCTGCTTTTTCTTCATTACATTGTATACATTTTTGCACAAATTCACGGGTTTCATCCGTTGCACGTACTTGTTCGTACTGACCAAGATCTGCTACTTCTTGTAGCATCTCTTTAGCCACACCTTCACCTCTATAGGATGGAACTACAGAGACGTGCTGAATAGTTGCCGTGTTATTGTCTACTACAAGCCCGACGATCCCAACATACTCATCGTTCTTTTTCCATAAATATAATACCCAATTCTCATCATTTTCATAAGATTGGATTGTCTCTGTGAGCTTTTTAATGTCTTTTTCGTTAGGCATAAACGAGAGTAGCCCCATCGCTATTTTCTCGAAAGCTTTTTTATATCGAATTAACATAATTGTCTATTCCCTCTTTTTCTAGCTGTACATAATCTTTGACTATCCTACACGATTTGTACTATTACCGCAAGCCAATTTCTGTCTTACGAACCAGGGCCGAGAATACCTTTTGATGCTAACACCCAATAGACAACGCCCCACAATAAAATAAATGTCGTCATGGACGCTAATAAAACCCACTTATTTTTTCTCAAATTCATTCACCCTTTTTTAACGTTAACGGGAGATCATTTTGTACAATATCTTCATAACTTTCACGTTTAATAGCTAATTGGTGCTGTCCATTTTCTACAAATACCACCGCTGGACGTGGTACACGATTGTAGTTGCTCGCCATCGAATAGCCATATGCCCCAGTACAGAAGATTGCTAGTACATCACCTGAAGCTGCTTCTTGTAATTTTGCATCGATAATCAATTTATCGCCCGATTCACAAAGTTTTCCAGCTACAGTGTACGTCTCTTCTTTTGGTGCATTGGCTTTACTTGCAATAACCGCCTCGTATTTCGCATCGTAGAGTGCAGGACGAATATTGTCACTCATTCCGCCATCAACTGCAATGTAGTTACGTACATCTGGTACTGTTTTTTGAGAACCAATTGTATAAAGTGATGTGCCTGCATCGCCAACAAGTGAACGACCTGGTTCAATCCAGATTTCTGGCATCGTTAGACCAAGTACTGTTGCTTTGTTTTTCACAACTGTAATCATATCCTCAACATATACTTGTGGCTCAAGCGGTGCATCTTCTTCTGTATAGCGAATACCAAAGCCCCCACCTAAGTTTAACACAGTACACGTAAAACCGTGAGTCTTGTTCCAACTAGAAATTTTGTCGATTAATTTTTCTCCCGCTAAACCAAAGCCCGCTGTGTCAAAGATTTGAGAACCAATATGGCAGTGTAAGCCTAAAAGTTGTAAGTATTCATGTTTAAATGTTTGCTCAAACGCTTCATCTGCTTGGCCGTTATTTAAATCAAAGCCAAATTTAGAATCTGCTTGCCCTGTCGTAATGAAATCATGTGTATGTGCCTCAACACCTGGTGTGACACGCAACAAAATACGCATGTTTTGCTGACGGCGCTCTGAAATTTCTTTTAAAAGCTTAATTTCATAGAAGTTATCTACTACAATACAACCAATTTTTGAGTCAAAGGCTAGCTCTAATTCTGCAATACTTTTATTATTGCCATGGAAGTGAATGCGCTCTGCTGGGAATCCTGCTTTTAATGCTGTAAATAATTCTCCACCCGAGACAACATCCAATGATAGATTTTCCTCTGCTGCTAATTGGTACACCGCTACACATGCAAATGCTTTTGAAGCATAAGCTACTTCTGCCTTTACACCTAGTTTTTTGAATGTATCGATAAAGCCGCGTGCGCGTTTACGTATAAGCGCTGTATCGTACACAAAAAGTGGTGTACCGTATACTTTTGCAAGCTCTAGTGTGTCTACTTGTCCTATTGTTAAATGTCCATCTTCAGAAATCGCTTGTGTTCCATATAAATGCATTTGCATCTCTCCCTTTTTCACGTTTCCATTTTGTGAATTTGCGCCTCGTGGTATGTTTAAAAACCTAGTTTAAAAACATCTCCATCGAGGCATTATTTTTCATTAGCAAGACCATTACATGTTGGCATGCTAACAAAAGTAATTTTTGCAAAAATCACAAAATACTATAGGTGAACTTTATCACATGAAAAAAGTGAGTGCAACGGCTCCTATGATCTTTTTCGCTGTTTGGAATCGACGATAAATGGTCTTAATGCATCCGACGTCATTGGGAAACGGATAATTACCCGAAGCATTGCTGTCGGGAAAAATGGTACGAGCGGCCATAAATACGGCGCTTGTAACGGACGCAATGAACATAAATACGTAAATAATATAAATATCCCAATGAATAATCCATCCGCCCCCCAAATGCCAGTCATAAGGAGCAAGAAAATCCTAAAGAGCTTAATGGAAATACTTAGCTCATAAGATGGAATAATAAATGTAAATATTGCTCCTACGGCTGTATATAACACAACTTCCGATGAGAAAACACCAACATCGATGGCGATTTGTCCAATGATGACCCCTGCTACTAATCCCATTGCAGTGGATAATGGCGTAGGGGTATGAATGGCGGCCATCCTTAAAAATTCAATTCCTATATCAGCTATTAGGATTTGCAGTAATATTGGAATATGTGATTTTTCCTGACTACCTAAAAAGGACAAGGAATCAGGTAATAACGATTCGTTCGTTACAAATAAATACCATAATGGTAATAATAGTAACCCCATAACCGTTCCGAAATAACGCATAAAACGAACAAATGTCCCAACGATTGGCGCTTGTCTGTATTCTTCAGCATGCTGCAATAAATGAAAAATTGTAATAGGTACTAAAATAACAGAAGGTGACGTGTCCACCATGATGGCCACATGCCCCTCTAATAAATGAGCAGCGACAATGTCAGGTCGTTCTGTATAACGAACAAATGGTATGGGGTGGAACTTTTGCTTAAATAGCCACTCCTCTAGAGATTTATCGGCCATCGTCAAACCATCATGATTAATTTGACCAAGACGCTGTCGCAATTTATCGAGCATTTCCTCATTTGCAATATCCTTCATAAACGCAATTGCGACATCGGTCTGACCGATTTTGGATATTTTATGTAGCTCGAAGCGTAAATTACTGTTGCGAATGCGTCGACGCACTAAAGCTGTATTTTGTGAAATCCCTTCCGTAAAGCCATCCCTTGAACCACGTATTACCTTTTCATTATCAGGCTCCTCAGGTGATCGCCCTGGATAATTTCGGAGCTCAGCAACATAACAGTAACCACTTTTCGTAATAAATGTTACTTGTCCACTTAAAATGGCGAGCAGGTAGGCTTTACGCTCTGTTTCTTCAGAACGGCCATGGAAGTTAAAAAGTGTTTCAAAATATTCTTTCTCATCGTCAATATCGATGTCTTCTTCAGGTAACATACTTGATAGTAACTGTGTTAAGGTTTCCCCATCTACAAGTCCACTAATATATGCACAAAGAACCGGCAAATCTTTGACAAATAAATGCTTAATGCCAACGTCAAATGATTCGCCGTCCCCAAATTGCTCTTTAAGAAAATCTTCGGCTTCTTCTAAGCTGTTAAATAGTTTATTTGTCATGCTGTCACCATTTTCTTAGATGTCTTTTTCTACTCCATGCTCAACTGTGGCACTTGTGGCCATCCAGCTTTTTAACTGCGCTAAAATCTTTTTCTCTAAACGAGATACTTGTACTTGTGAAATACCAAGCCTGTTGGCTATTTCCGTTTGTGTACAATCTGAAAAATAGCGTAAATAAATAATGGATTGCTCTCGAGGATCTAATCTTGTAAGCACTTCTTTGAGCGGAATATATTCAAATGGTTGCTCAGACTTTTCATCCTTCATTTGGTCCATTAACGTAATGGAATCCCCTTCACTTTCATACAATTGCTCATGTAAGGAAGCAGGATCCCTTAATGCATCCGAAGCAGTGACGATTTCCTCCGTCGACACCCCAAGTACTTGTGCTAAATCTTGAATGGTCGGTGGATGCTCATTGTTCTTAATAAATTCGTCAGTTGCATGGCGTATTTTAAAGTTAAGCTCACGAATAGAGCGGCTAACCTTCACCATGCCATCATCTCTTAAGAACCGCTGTATTTCACCGATAATCATCGGCACCGCATATGTGGAAAACTTCACATCGTATGCTAAATCAAACTTATCTACAGATTTCATAAGCCCTATACAGCCAATTTGAAATAAATCTTCGAGCTCCACGCCCCTTGTAGTGAAGCGTTGGACGATGGACCATACAAGTCTCGTATTCCCCTCAATCATTCGTTTACGAGCTTCATGGTCGCCCTGTTGTGAACGCGCAATTAAATCACGCATTTCCTCCTGTGACAAAAGCTTATCGGACGACTGTTCTATCGGCTTCACGATAGCAACCTCACATTACCGCTGTGCGAACCGAGTAAAATTTTTTCGTAAACGTTACTGTTGTGCCTTGTTGCCATTGAGACATGACTGTCAGCTGATCTGAAAAGCTATCCATAATTGTAAAGCCCATTCCCGAACGTTCCATTGCACTTTTCGTTGTAAACAAAGGTTCCATTGCTTGACTTACATCTGCAATACCAACCCCTTTATCCATTACAGATACGGTTACAATATCATCCTCACGTTTTGCATGGACTGTAACAACACCTTTACCATCCTCTTCATAACCGTGGATAATCGCATTGGAAACAGCTTCCGAGACAACTGTTTTAAATTCTGATAGCTCATCAATTGTTGGGTCTAATTGTGCGATAAAGCCTGTAATGGCCACACGTGCCAAAGCTTCATTTTCGCTAATTGCTAAAAAAGTTAATGTCATTTCGTTATCCATTTACAATCCCCCTAACTCGATCAATCGCTTCTTCCTCTGTTGCATCCATCATCCACGGCCCTAAACCAGAAAATTGAAATACTTTTCGCATTGTCGGCGATGGATTTAATAAAATTGTTCGTCCAGCCACTGCTTCTAATTCACGCATTCGACCAAGGACAAGGCCAACACCTGAACTATCCATAAACGATAGTCGTTCAAAATTCCAAATGATGGTCGTTACTGCGCCTTGAAATATTGCTGCAGAAATTTTAGCTCGAATTTGCTCTACTGCATGATGATCGAGCTCCCCAAATAAACGTACAACCACTGTCTCTCTTGTTACCATTTCTAATTGAAAATGCATGAACATCGCCTCCTCCTCGTGCAATTCCACATTCCTTTTGACAAATCCTTGCTGTTGACAGAACTAGTGCCAAGTCTTTCGAAATAGTGTAAAATCGACATTCTTATTGCTTTAAGGTTATGTGCAGTATGGGATAAATAAGAAAGTTTTAAACGTGGTCTACATTTTTTGTAAGTGTAACTGTGAAGGATGCTTTTTTATGTAGTTATTTAGTAAAAAGGCAACCGAAAAACAAAAGAAAAAGTGTTCGATTGACGGCCGTCAATCGAACACTTTTTGCGTTGTCGTTGATGTTTTCTAAAGCGGATGTTCCCGTATAGAGGCCCGCCTTTTCTATCTTCAACTCATGTATTCTTTTTATTTGATTAATTAAGCAATTGTATAAGCTTGCTGTACTTTATCAACTGTTTCCTCGTTGATTTCACTGTTTGAATAAAGATATGCTATCGTTTCGCCAGTTGATACACGGTCACCTTTTTTCGCAACTAGCTGAATGCCCGCATCATAATCAAGAGCAGATTCCTTCGTTAAGCGACCTGCGCCGAGACTTACGCTTGCTTCACCGATCATCAATGCATTAATAGACTCTACAACGCCATCAGAAGCCGCTGTGACAGCAATTTTATGAGCAGTATCATTTTGCACGATATCCGCTAAATCTCCGCCTTGTGCCACAATAAACTCCTCAAACTTAGCAGCTGCTGTGCCATCCTCCAGCACTTTTTTGACTGCCGCATTTGCTGTTGTTTCATCTACTCCTGCTGCAATCTGATACATAAGTGAGGAAATAATGATACACTCCTCTAGTAAATCAGCATGTGTCTCTTCTAAGCGACCACTTAGTAAAGCATAAGCTTCTACTACTTCAAGCTTGTTACCAATCATTTTTCCTAGTGGATTATCCATATCACTAATATGCGCGACTACTTTACGCCCTAGTTTTTCACCAATCGCTGTCATCGCCTCAGCTAATTTTTTAGCTTCTTCTTCCGTTTTCATAAATGCACCAGAGCCACATTTCACATCTAGCACAATGCCATCTGCGCCACTTGCAATTTTTTTACTCATAATAGACGCAGCAATTAACGGAATAGAATCGACCGTACCCGTTACATCACGCAATGCATAAAGTTTTTTGTCCGCTGGCACAAGATTACCCGTTTGACCAGCAACAGCAATTTTATGTTTATTAACATTATCAATAAATTCTTGTGAAGACAGCTCTGTTTTTAAGCCTCGAATCGATTCTAGTTTGTCAATTGTACCACCTGTAATACCAAGGCCTTTACCACTAAACTTCGCCACTGGAATGTCTAGTGAAGCAATGATTGGCGTAACGATTAACGTTACTTTGTCACCGACACCACCTGTTGAATGCTTATCTATTTTAAAGCCTTCAATCGAAGTTAAATCAATGACATCTCCAGATTCAATCATTGCCTTCGTTAAATAAAACGTTTCTTCATCTGTCATACCGATTAAACGAATGGCCATTAATAAAGAGCTAGCTTGATAATCCGGAATAGAACCTTTTGTATAGCCTTCAACAAAGTATTGGATATCTGCCTGCGAAAGCTCCTTACCTTGTTTTTTCTTTTCAAATAGTTGCACCATATTCATCGAAAATTCCTCCTTATTTTAAATCGTTTAAGAAACTTTTACCGAATGGTGGTGCTTCTACATTGAAGTTTTCAGCGACAGTTGCGGCAATATCTGCAAAAGTCTCACGTAGAGCTAGCTCGCTACCACCTTTAAAACGTGGTGAATAGATAATTAATGGTACATATTCACGTGTATGATCTGTGCCAGGGAATGTCGGATCATTTCCGTGGTCAGCCGTAATCATCAGTAAATCATCTTCTGTCATTGCCTCTAAAATTTCAGGAAGGCGTGCATCAAATTCTTGTAATGCATTACCATAGCCAAGTGGATCACGGCGATGGCCAAAGTTTGCATCGAAATCTACTAAATTTAAGAAGCTAATCCCGTGGAAATCACGACGTGCAACTTTTGCAAATTGATCCATACCGTCCATATTATTTTTTGTGCGTACTGCATCCGTAACACCTTCACCATTGAAAATATCAGAAATTTTACCGATTGCAATGACGTCTAACCCTGCATCCTTTAATGCATTCATCGTTGTGCGACCAAATGGCTTTAACGCATAATCATGACGATTTGGCGTACGTGTAAAGTTGCCTGGTGTACCGATAAATGGTCGAGCAATTACGCGTCCTACTAAGTACTCTGGCTGCAATGTTAACTCACGTGCAATTTCGCAAATTTTATATAGCTCTTCAAGTGGAATGATTTCTTCATGTGCTGCAATTTGTAATACAGGGTCAGCAGATGTATAGACAATAATTGCCCCTGTGTCCATATGTTCCTGTCCAAAGTCATCAATCACTTGCGTGCCACTTGCTGGCTTATTACATAGAACTTTTCGTCCTGTACGTTGCTCAAGCTCCGCAATCAGTTCAGCAGGGAATCCTTCAGGATACACTTTAAATGGTTTATCGATGTTAAGACCCATAATCTCCCAGTGCCCTGTCATTGTGTCTTTCCCAACAGATGCTTCCTGCATTTTACCGTAGTATGCTTTTGGTGCATCTACTGCTTGCATTCCTTGAAGTGGCTCAATATTTGCTAAGCCAAACGATTCCATATTGGGCATTGTAAGCCCATTCATTTTTTCAGCGATGTGGCCTAATGTATGAGCGCCTACATCTCCAAATTGAGCTGCGTCTGGTGCCTCACCAATCCCAACTGAATCCATTACAACGACATGGATTTTTTTAAATGGTTTATTCATAATTGTTGCCTCCTAATCTCACGACTCCATTTTACCAAAAACAAGCTAAAGGATAAAGGTCAGACATCCGACTAAGGTAAATATTTATTCTTTTATACGGGGTAGAGACTCTATCCATCACTTATTTTTGCGTTAAGCACGTGGATGGTACTGCTTATATACTTCCGATAGTCTCGTTTTACTAATGTGTGTATAAATTTGGGTTGTAGAAATATCTGCATGACCTAACATCTCTTGTACTGCACGTAAATCTGCCCCATTTTCCACTAAATGGGTAGCAAAGGAATGTCGTAAAGTATGTGGTGTTAGTTCCTGCTGGATGCCTGCCTTTAATGCGTGCTCCTTCATTAATTTCCAACAACCTTGTCTAGTTAAACGTTTTCCACGTTGATTTATAAAAAATGCATCTGTTTTTGGATATTTCCCTTGTAATGTTCCTCTTGCGCAATCTAAATAAACACTTAAAGCAGACAGAGCGCTTTTTCCTAGTGGAATGATACGTTCCTTGCCGCCCTTTCCAAACACACGCACAAAGCCCATTGTCAAATGAATATCAGCTAAATCAAGTGCAATTAGCTCACTAATACGCATACCAGAGCCATATAACAGCTCTAGCATCGCCACATCACGAATACCCTGCGGCTTACTGCGGTTCGGTGCTGCCAGTAAAGCTTCAATTTCTTCAATAGAAAGTACGTTCGGAAGTTTTTGTTCAATCGTTGGCATTTCTAAATGGACTGTAGGATCAGATTCTGTTCGCTTTTCTCGAAGTAAAAATTGGTGAAAACTACGAATGGACGAAATATGGCGTGCAATTGTACGGCTTGTCTTTCCTTGCATGCGTAGTTGCTCTAAATGCCGTAATATAGTTGTCCGTTCTACTTTGCGAAAATCGGACATTCCTTCAGCTTCTTGTAAAAAATGAACATAGTTTTCTAAGTCTCGGCGATAGGATGCTAATGTATTAACGGATAATTGCCGCTCTACCTGGATAAAATGGATATAATCCTCTATTGCATATTGAAATTCATTCATCACAACGCCCCCTAACTGTCAATTATTCTCTATTTTAGCACGCCTATAAAAAAAGTGCGAAAGGGCTCACTTCAATCGAATTGACTAGTTTAATAGAAAGGTACAGCAAACAAACTAAAAAACAAAAAACTGCCTAATGCAATCTATACATAAGATTTCATCAGACAGTTCCTCGTTATTGTTCTTCATTCGTTTCGTCGTTTTTATCATGACAACGCCAGCAAATACCGTGGAAAGTTAGTCGGTGATCTTTTATAATAAAGTTCCAACGTTTCTCAACAACGGCTTCCACATCTTCAAGTAAGTCCTCTTGAATTTCATCTACAGCACCGCACTCGATACAAACTAGATGATGGTGGAAATGTGCAGCTCCTTCTTGGCGCAAATCATAGCGTGATACGCCATCACCAAAGTTGATTTTGTCGACGATTTTAAGCTCTGTTAGTAATTCTAATGTTCTATAAACAGTAGCCAGACCAATTTCAGGTGCCTTATCTTTTACTAAAAGATAGACATCCTCTGCACTTAAGTGGTCCTCTTCGTGCTCTAGCAAAACAGCAACTGTTGCTTCTCGCTGCGGCGTCAGCTTATAACTAGCACTATGCAACTGTTTTTTTATACGATCAATACGGCTTTCCATGTGACGCCCCCCTAAACTCATTTCATTATACCAAAGGAGTAAATCCTATTACAAGATAGTGATTAGATTTCAAGTACATTTATGCTTTTAGCTGTTACATTACTTGAGTACATACGATATTACGATAAACTCAGCAACTATTATGATGAAAAAAGCGATAAAATTCAACAAAATTGTCCGTCCATTCATCTTTTTCCCGATTTTTCGCTTCGACCAGGAGGGTACAAGTAAATTACATAATACTAGCAACAATATACAATAGATAAGCTGAAATGGAAACCACCAAATCGTATATAGCCAAAACGCCTCAAGTTTTTGTAGTAAAAATACGGAGCTAAATCCAAAAAAAGTTGCGCGTATTGCGACTGTAACACGTACTAAAACTTTTAAGACACTATGTGTAGCAAGTAACAATACAATGCCGACTGAAGCGGCGACAGGTAGCACTAAACGGAAAATAGATTGCCTGTCCACATCTGCTAAACGAGGTTCTATAAATAAAATAAAAGGCTCTGCGTTCGCCCCTCCAATAATATGAAAGCAGATGACGCCACAAACGAAGCTCACTGCAACAATTGATGCGTGATAAAATAGAGAAACCGTACGAGACATTAGCATGCTCCTTTTCTATCAAGGTTTTTACAGCTTATGCTCGTCCGCTTCTATTATGCTAAACTTTATTTATCTTGTTGCAAAGCAAACCAAAGTACTGCAAACGCTGTCTTGGCGTCATAAATACGTCCATCCGCGACCATCGCTTGTGCCTCTTCCAACGAAACTTCTAGTAATTCGACAAATTCATCTTCATCGAGTTCTGCTCTATTTTCAATCTGATATAAATCGGTCGCAACAAATAGGTGAATCACTTCATCCGCAAAGCCAGGTGAAGTAGCAAATGCTTGTAAATACTCAAATTGATGTGCGCCATAACCAGTCTCTTCTTCAAGCTCTCGACGTGCAGTATGAATCGGTTCTTCCCCTATTTCAAGTTTACCAGCAGGAATTTCTACAATAGAACGCTCAAGCGCTTTACGGTATTGTTCAACCATTACAAGCTTACCTTCGTTGGTGATGACAATGACAGCTACTGCTCCTGGGTGCTTAATAATTTCACGCTTAGCCGACTTGCCATTTGGTAATGTGACATCATCGACCTGTAACTTTACAATTTTCCCATCATAAATGGATGTCGTTTGTGTCGTTTTTTCTTCAAACTTTTTCATTGCCTATAACCTCGCTTGTTCTTCAGATATGTTCATTGTACCATTACAAGTAGAGAAATCGAAGGAGGGGCATTCGTATGAAAAAAAGACAGCTCGGTTCAAGTAATTTATATATTTCAGAAATTAGTTTAGGAGGTATGTCTCTTTCGACAGACAAACAAAAGGCAGCAGCCATCGTTGATATGGCTTTAGATGCTGGTATTAACTATATTGACACTGCCGATTTATATGATTTTGGTGCCAACGAACAAATTATTGGCTCCATTTTGGGTAAACGTCGACAAGATGTAATTGTAGCAACGAAAGTAGGCAATCGTTGGACAGAAGGTGTGGAAGGCTGGCATTGGGATGCCTCCCCTGCTTACATTCAAGAGGCGGTTTATAAAAGCCTAAAAAGACTCGGTACAGATTACATCGATGTCTATCAACTACATGGCGGCACAATAGAGGACGATTGGGATGGCATTATGGATACTTTTGAAAACTTGAAAAAAGAAGGTGTCATTCGCGAATATGGTATTTCCTCTATTCGACCAAATGTACTTAAACGTTTTCTACCTGCAAGCGCTGCAAAAAGTGTCATGATGCAATATAGTGCGTTAGATCGTCGCCCTGAAGAATGGCTAGATTTTATTGCGGGTGAAGGTGCTTCAGTAGTAACACGCGGTACCGTTGCAAAAGGCTTACTAACAAACACTTGGAAAGAACGCTTGCAACGCGTTGACGGTTATCAAACCTATACAGCAGATGAATTAACAGCGACATTAACTGACTTAGCAAACCACTATGAGGATTTACATGCATTCGGGCTTGCCTTTAATTTGAAGGAACATGCTATTGCTTCCACTGTGATTGGTGCTAGTTCACAGGAACAACTTGCCCAAACACTGACAGCCTATGAAAAAGTCAATGCCATTACCAACTTTGAAGTAGCCAACACGCTGACAAAAGCGGAACAATACGCAGATCACCGATGAAAAAATGGCTCGTTTTATTGCTCCTTTTAGTTATTCTCGCCATTTCCTCTAGCATGAGCTACGAACAACAGTCTATTATTCCTGAGCTAGAGGAACTGTTGGCTAATAAACCTTTTGAGGCACAACTGTCAGTATTAAAAATTCCATATTGGGATACCGTAGTGTCTGTTGAGGAGCGAGGCTACTTTGAATTTGTAGAATTTCTAATTCGAAAATTCACCCATTTTATAGGTTTTGGCTGTATTGCGCTCGGAATCTACTTTGCATGGGGAAAACGACGTTTTGCTGCGGGTGTCGCCATTGCTCTAACGGCAGTAATTGCAATGCTAGATGAATTCCGCCAAAGCTTTACACCTGGACGCACAATGAACGGGCAAGATGTCCTAGTCGATACAGCTGGCGCTATTGTTTTTATTAGCCTCGTCTTAGCCGTAAAGAAAATACGGATGCTTAAAAAATAAATTTCGTTGGGGCTATCGGCGATTTTAAGCATTCTATCGGCGATTCTCACGGGGCTATCGGCGATTCTCACGGGGTTATCGGCGATTCTCACGGGGTTATCGGCGATTCTCACGGGGCTATCGGCGATTCCTGCCATTCTATCAGCGATTAACTAAAAAACAGTGAATCTCCCAAAAGAGATTCACTGTTTTTACTAATCTAAGACTAAAATTTAGAGCCTTTATCACCGTATTCGTTTAATAATTCTTCAAACGATTTGTTTTTCTCACGTTGCTTACGCTCAAAGGCTAGCTGTGCTTGACGCTCTTCCTCCGCTGCCTGTTCTTTTGCAGATAATGCTTGTTTTGCAGCTTTTAACTTCGCTAACACATCGCCACCTAGCTGATCGGCTAATGTAACAGCTTCTTGCTTTGGTAAACTAGCTGTGTGACGATTATCTACATGCTGTTGTTGTTTTCGTTTTTTTCCCATTGCTTTCACCTTCTTACTTACATTAAGGGCGTTGAACAATTGTTGCTACTCCTTGTCCACCACCGATACATAGTGTAGCAAGGCCTGTTTTTACATCACGCTTCTCCATCTCATGAAGAAGTGTAACTAAAATACGCGCCCCACTTGCACCAATTGGGTGACCAAGAGCAATCGCTCCCCCGTTTACATTTAGTTTATCATGATTGAATGCTAGTTCGCGATCTACAGCAATTGACTGTGCTGCAAATGCTTCATTCGCTTCAATTAAATCTACATCTTCTAAAGATACATTTGCCTTTGCTAATGCTTTTTTCACCGCTGTTACTGGACCAGTACCCATAATGGACGGATCGACGCCTGAGCTCGCATTTGCCGAAATTTGGGCCATTGGCTTAAGCCCTAACTCTAATGCCTTTGCTTTTGACATCACTACAACTGCTGCTGCACCATCGTTAATGCCGGAAGCATTAGCTGCCGTTACTGAGCCGTCCTTTTTAAATGCAGGACGGAGCTTTGATAAAGATTCTGCTGTCACGCCTGCACGCGGAAATTCATCTCGATCAAATATAACAGCGTCGCCTTTTCGTTGTGGAATTTCTACAGCAACGATTTCATCATTAAATTTACCAGCAGCAATAGCCGCTTCTGCACGTTGCTGAGAACGTGCTGCAAAAGTATCTTGCTCCTCACGTGTAATTTCATACGCATCACATAAATTTTCCGCCGTAATGCCCATATGATAATCATTAAATGCACACCATAAACCATCATGAATCATCGTATCCACGACTTTTTGATCGCCCATGCGGAAGCCTTCACGTGCATTTTTCAGTACATACGGTGCTTGGCTCATATTTTCAAAACCACCAGCAACAATAATATCAGCATCCCCTGCTACAATTGCTTGTGCTGCTAAATGTACTGCTTTTAAGCCTGAGCCACATACTTTATTAATTGTTAAAGCAGGAACTGTATTTGGTAATCCTGCTGCTATTGATGCTTGACGAGCCGGATTTTGTCCAAGTCCAGCAGATAAAACATTCCCCATAATGACTTCATCGACTTGTTCACCTGCTACGCCAGCGCGCGCTAATGCTTCTTTAATAACGATACTTCCAAGAGTTGTTGCTGGCACATCCTTTAATGTTCCTTGGAATGAACCGATTGCAGTACGCACGGCACTAACAATCACTACCTCGTTTGTCATAATCATTCTCCCCTTTTCCCCGTTCAAAAATCAACACTGCATGCATATGCTACTAGCAGATAACTATATTTTAACAAATGTTTTGACGATTTTCGATAACAGAAATAATCGCAGTATTTCACAAGTTGTTGTAAAATGTTGTCGTGTTTTAAACAAACGTAGTTGGGAACATTACTATTAAGAAACGTGCATTTCCCTTTTAAGGACAAATGCCTAGACATACAAAGAAAGAAGTCGTGGAGGTATTGAAGATGAAAAAGAAAATGCTTTTATTTTCAGGTATTACAACGACGCTCGCCGCTGCTGCAACAGGGTTGTTCGGCTTTGCGCTTTCCAATAAATTAATGTACATTCAACAAAAAGACCCTGAATTTATTCGTGAACGCGAAACAACTGCCAAACGTTTTGACGAAGCTTGGTACAATAAAAATTTTAAATGCGAATTAAATATTGACTCCCCCAATGGTTACTCCATTCGCGGTATTATGTTCCAACCTCTGCAAACCAATAATACAATGATTATTTGTCACGGCGTTACAGAAAATAAAATCAACTCAGTCAAATACGCACGTCTTTTTGAACGACTAGGATACAACTCCGTAATTTTTGACCATCGAAGACATGGGGACTCGGGTGGTAAAACAACAAGCTATGGCTACTATGAAAAAAATGACTTAGATGCTGTTGTAAAAACCGTCAAAGCGATGATTGGTGATAATGCTATCCTTGGTATTCATGGCGAATCAATGGGTGCGGCAACAATGCTGTTGTATGCGGGAACAGTTGAAGATGGGGCAGATTTTTATATTGCTGATTGTGCTTTTTCAGATTTTTCCATGTTACTTAAACAAATTGCCAAGACAGAATTTAAATACGGTTCAATTATCCCGATTCGCTTCGCCGATTTCTTTATACGACTACGTGATGGGTATTCTTTTAAAAGTGTAACGCCTTCTGAAGCTGTATCACACATCGAAAAGCCCGTTCTCTTTATCCATAGTATTCCAGATACATTTATTCCTGCTTCCATGTCACTCGATTTATATAATAAAAAGACGGGACCGAAAAAATTAAAGCTTTTTGACAAAGGTGCACATGCTCAGTCCTTTAATGAAAATATGGCTGAATACGAAGATCTAATACATGACTTTTTAGAAAGTTTTATTTATCAAAAAATTAATTACGATTCTTCCTCTTCCAATGTCATCCCTTTTCATCGTTAAATGAAAAACCTTGCAAAGCAAAATGTCCATCTACATAACGGACATTTTACAATTTGCAAGGTTTTTTATTATTCTGCAAAAACGATATGCCATTCATCACGTTTTGCCAAAAATTCTTTTGCAAGCGCTTTTGCACCTTCAAGACTATGGCTTGCCGCCCAGCCACATTGCACTTCATTACATGCTGGTACAGCCGTTGCATTCGTCACATCAGTAAATGTTTTTTCTAAAATCGTAAGTAAGTCGTCATAATCATTATGATTAATCAACGATACATAAAAGCCTGTTTGACAACCCATTGGACTGAAATCGACAATATGGTCGGAATAATTGCGAATAAGATCTGCCGATAAATGCTCTAAAGAATGGAGTGCTGGCATTTCCATATGCTCCTTATTAGGTTGTTTGAAGCGAATATCGTATTTATAAACTTCATCGCCACTTTGTCCTACTTTTACACCAGCTAAACGTACATAAGGTGCTTTTACCTTCGTATGGTCTAAATCAAAACTTTCCACATTTGTTTTTTCGCGTTCCATTGCTAACAGCTCCTTTTCTTACAATACTAACTATTATAACGGGTTTTCTATGAAATGTGTAAATTTTTAAAATAGAATGATAATTAAATAGAAGTCTTACACCATTTTTCTAATTAATAACAATCTAAATCTTCTCCTTTTTGAAAAAATATTTTCTTTCTTTTATTTATCGTTTATCTAATACCCTATTTATAAAAGGTTTTATTATGTAAAAAAATTTTTCTTCTCATTTGGCAAAAAAATTTTCTGTATTTACTAACTTTTCTTGTAATAGTAGTATCATAGCAGTTTCAACTTTCTAGATCGCTGAAACCAATGGATGCGGGGGAACCAAATTTTTTGGATGAACATTCAATCCAAGGGGTGAATCCTTGTTAAGGTAGGGCTACTCAAAGGCCCGAATCCGTCAGCTAACCTCGTAAGCGTTAAATGAGAAGGAAGATGGAGCTTGTACTATTTGAAAATGATGTATCTACAGGTCTTAGGGCTTTAAAATACTTATGATCAATACAACCTCCAAAACTCCCCATCATTACTTTTTAATGAATTAGAAAGCGTGATGAAACAATCGTCGGTATCGCCATTTATTATGTTAGAGATAATTGAAAACGGATTCAACGTCACTAATCTACTAGCGGAATGCCCCGATTACTAAGTAAAAACGGAGGAAACCGATATGACTACTCAACAAGAGAAAAAAGGCATCTTTTATGGTTGGTGGATTGTAGTGGCATGTGTCATGATTATGACATTTTTATATGCACCAATTATTAATTTAGTGTCACTTTATACTGTCCCAGTAACGGAAGAATTGGGAATTGGACGGACTGAATTTATGACGTATTACACGATCATGGCTTTAGTATCCATGATTTTTTGCCCAATTGCTGGAAAAGTAATGCGGAAAATGGACATTCGTCTTTATTTGACGATATTTACAACGCTCGGCACCCTTTCCTATGTAGGATTTTCATTTGCGACGACTGCGATGCACTTTTACTTATTCGCAGTGCTAATGGGGGCTTCTTTGGCTGGAGCTGCTCTTATTCCAGCACCAGTATTAATTACAAATTGGTTTAACGAAAAACGTGGATTATGTTTAGGGATTGCACTAGCAGGGAGTGGTCTTGGTGGTGTCATTCTTAGCCCTATTCTAAACTGGCTTATTACAGATTACGGTTGGAGAAGTGCTTACCTCATTACAGGCATTTCAATGTTTGTGTTAATCGTACCTATGGCGTTGTTTGTTATTCGACTTAAGCCTGCAGATAAAGGGCTTGTTCCACTAGGGGAAATAAAAAATAGTGCGACTCCTTCACAATTAGTAGATGGGCTTTCACAAAGAGAAGCACTTAAATCTGTATCATTTTGGGCACTTTGTGCGGCAATTGTTGTCGGTGGTGTTGTCGTCAATGGGATGATTATTAACCTTGCGCCTTATTTAAAGGATATTGGTGGCACACCTCAACATGCTGCGTTATTACTCTCTTTAGGTTCAGCAATGGTAATTATCGGAAAGTTATTAGTCGGTCGCTTATACGATAAATTGGGTACCATTACGACATTACTTATTATTTGTGGTTCTGGTTTAGTAAGCTTTTTATTTTTAATGAGAGGTGACCTATTAATACCTGGTATCCTGTATACGATATTTACGGGATTTGGTGCGACGGCCGTTACAGTTACACCTGCTTACTTAACTTCATCACTATTTGGGGAAAAAGAATATAGCGCGAAATTCGGGATTGTGTCGTTATTCTCCTCACTAGGCGCTGCACTGACACCAATTGTTTCAGGGGCCATTTATAATATTAATCATTCCTATGGATTACTGTTAAATGTCTTAATTGTACTTTCAATCGTTTTATTTGGATTGTTTGTCATTGCCATTAAAACAAAACCTAAAGTTAATACGACTTCAGATATAGAATATTCATTAGACTAGAGAGGTGTATTCATATGACGAAACATGAAACATTACTAATGGCGGAACATTTTCAAGAAGAATTCATTCAGCATCGTAGACATCTACATCAACATCCAGAGATTGGATTCGAACTACCGAATACAGTCGCTTACGTTGAAAAAACATTACTTTCTATGGGTCTAACACCTCAAAAAGTTGGGCAAGCGGGGCTTGTTGTGACGATTGGTAATGGCAATGGGAAAACAATTTTACTAAGAGGCGATATGGACGCATTACCGATGGAGGAAAACACGGATTTACCGTTTAAATCGACAAATGGATTTGCTCATACTTGTGGCCATGACATCCATACGACGTTCATGCTCGGCGCTGCGAAGCTTTTAAAAGAGAAAGAAAAAGATATCAAAGGTACTGTCAAAATCATGTTCCAGCCCGCCGAGGAAATTGGTCTTGGTGCAAGGAATATGATAGAAAATGGCTTACTCGAAAATCCAAAAGTCGATGCTGCCCTTGCCCTCCATGTCACGCCAGATTTAGAAGTAGGGAAATTTGGCTACAAACCAGGCATCGCCGCTTCATCATTAGATGGCTTCTTTCTAAAAGTGCAAGGTAAAGGTGGACACAGCTCTGAGCCGCAAAATGCCATTGATCCATTAATGATTGTCAATGCGATTTACAATCAAATGAATACACTAGTTAGCAAGGAAATCGATCCTAAAGAAAGAGCGGTCCTCGTTATTGGTAAAATGGGTGGCGGCACAGTAGCAAATATTATTCCAGATACAGCACAGTTAGAGGCTACATTACGCTCTTTCAAACCAGAAGTTAGGGATCATCTATTTAATCGAGTTCAAGAAATTATAGATGCGACAGTGAAAATGATGCGCGGAACATATGAATTAAAGACTATCTCTACCCCATCACTATATAATAATGAAGCACTGTGCGAACAAATCGTACCTTTTGTACAAGAAATTGTTGGCGAAAATCATTTACAAGTGGACGCTGAACCATTAGCTGGCACAGAAGATTTCTCTTACATTAGCCAGCAAGTGCCAACAATGTTTATGTGGGCAGGCTCCAATGGGTTAGGTGACAACAACTACCCATTACACAACCCTAATATTATTTTAGACGAAGGTGTTATTCCATTAGGGGTAGCAGTCGTTGTGCATAGTGCGATTAGCTGGTTAAATCAAGCTTAAAACTATCAACTTTCAAAAGTGTAGAAGGTAGACAAACTCAAAATATTTGAGTTCATCTACCTTCTTTTTCTAAAATGGTCATTGTATTTCCATAGGATGAATAGATATGTTTAGGAGCAATACGACAACAAAGCTGATTGCGACTAGTATTGTCACCGCCTTCCATTGGATTTTAAAATCACTCTTTTTCAGTAACAACAATTGATTGATAAAATGAAGGAAAAAAACGATTAGCAACACTACAACAAACTGAAATAGATAATTCATTTTTGTCACTCCTATCTTGAAAAACTGTGCGAAACCCTCTAATGTCTAGTCTTTATTTATATCGGACGTTGCTATCTCTTCTCGACAGTTCTATCTAGCAATTTCCCAATCACGGTTCGCAGATGTTCCTAAATATTCATCAGAGTAATTAGATTCTATTTCTTGTTGCGGGAATTTCTTTAAATACCATTGTTTCATTAGCACATAGTAAATAATTGCCGATAGAGGGAAACCAACGAAATACATATAATCAATAAAGACAATCGCGAGTACACTACTAATGAGCCAAGCAAGCATACCTGCCACGTTTACGCCTCTATTGAATGTAAATTGCCCCTCCTGCCTATACAAATCTTTGACATGTAAACGGCGCTTTCGAAGGATATAGTAATCACAAATAATAACACCTGCTACAGCCGACATAATGGCACCGGAGTACCCTAAGAAACGGAATAACTGCTCTAAAATAATCCAAGGTTGAAACAATGTGCCGATAATTCCCGCTAATATGACACCCCATGTATAGGACAAATGAATGCGCGCACCGGCATTGACAAATGTTAACGACGCCGGAATTAAATTAGAAGCAGTATTCGTTGACCATTGCGCCAATATAACGAGCAATAAGATCATCACCATCACCCAACCTGTTGCAATTTGTTGCACGACTTCAATCGGATTCCAGTTGCCAGTGGCTAAAAAACTAACGGCACCAATAATACCGATAAAGGTTTGGACAGTTGGTAACGCTAATAAGTGAGGAATATAATTATTTTTATTGCGCCGGAACCAATTGCGCTCATTGACTGGTGCTTTTACGTAGCGCGTAATATTCGGAATATCTACGGCAAGTAAAGACCAAAAGCCCATATTTGCCGCCATAATGAGCAACCATGTCGTTTCAGCTGTACTTCCTTCATACGTAAAAATATTTAACCCCTCTTCAGTAGCAATGCTCGATATTTTCACAAAAATCCAAATCGAAATTAAAATAATGGAAGGCGCAGCAATAACAGCAAATCGATCGATTGCTTTAATACCAATGGCCGTATTCGCGATTTGCACAGCTGCAAATACAACATACCAGACAAACCAAGAATCAAAGCCTGTTAAATCTGCTACGATATAGTTGATGGCTGTGGCCCCAAGATATGTTTGAATACCAAACCAAATACAAGCAACGATCCCCCTTATTAACGACGGTATATGTACACCTACTGTGCCAAAGGGTGCTCTTAAATAAGCCGCAAACGATAAACCATGTTCAATCCCAATATCCCCGGTTAAACTAGCAACAATGGCGATTAATACATTAGCAACAAAAATAGCGCCTGCTAATTGCCAGAGTGTCATTGATTCAATACCATTAGCGCCAATTTGGAATGTGGCAATAATAACCGCCATCCCCACCCAAATATTAAAAAATCCTAGTCCTGTAATGATGCGATGCCTTCTTAAAGTGGGCACGATATCCTTTGTGATTAATGTGTTACGTTTCATAAATCTTCCCCCTGATTAAAACTTTATTCGCTTGGATGAAAAATGGCTTTATTTAAATCTCTTAAGTAAGGTACTTCTCTTCGTTGTTGAATGACTCGTTGTAAATCAATTGTTGCGACGATGCATTCATCTTCCTGTACAGCTTCGACTAAAACTTTGCCTTGTGGATCAATAATTCTACTTTTCCCACCAAATTGCGTTGATTGTTTTTCAATTCCTGAACGATTGGCTGCAATAACGTAACAGCCGTTTTCGATTGCTCTTGCTTTACTCGCAGTATCCCAGATGTAGTAACGCTGTTCGCCAAATGCCGAAGGGTAGATAAGGACATTGGCGCCTTGTAACGTTAATATTCTTGCGCCTTCTGGAAACCCGATTTCATAGCAAATTTGTAAACCAATCTTCAAATCTTCTTGATGGATAACAGCTAGTGCATCGCCTCTATTAAATCTAAGATTTTCTTGATCCCAAAGATGTGTTTTTCGATATTTGCCCAATATGCCATTTTTCGCTATAACAAAAGCGGTATCAAATATTGTGCCTTCGATTTCACCCCGTTCTAAAATACAGCCAATAATCTTGACTTCGTGTTGAGTCGCCATACGCTGTAAAAACTCGGTCGTTTCCCCTGGAATCGTCTCAGCATATTGCCAATCTTGTTCTTCCACCCGATAACCTGTATTAAATAATTCGGGTAATACAATGAGTGTTGCCTGTTGTTCAAGTGCTTGTGCTATTAATGTTTGCGCTTTTTGTAAATTGCCTTCTTTATTGCCTAGTTCACAATTCATTTGAATAGCTGCTACTACATGCTTCAAAGTCATCACTCCCCTTTAGTAATTTTTAGATTGCCGATATCATTCAATAATCCTCCTTTCCGATATAAAATTTCGAAGCAAAAATCGTGCCAACTTTTCATCAATTGACATATTGTTAAAGATGCACTTATACTGCGAATTTTTTAAAGGGAAAAATGGAAACTTTGTACCGAAGTTATGCATTTTGGCATAGTAGTAATGCAAATTCGTGTTTGTACTGGTAGAATATCTTGAATCGCGGGTAAAACTCGGGGTATCGAGGGTAAAAGCTCCTAAATCGCTGATAAAACTCGTCCTATCGCCGATAGATGCGTCTAAATCGCTGGTAAAACCTGTGATATCGCCGATAGAAGCTCATGAATCGCTGATAAAACTCATCGTATCGCCGATAGAATAACGTATAGCCTGCACTGAGCGGAAAGTGACCGACATAAGGCACACCATCAGCACAACAAAAAAGTGTTAGATTGATCGCAGTCAATCTAACACTTTTCCTCTAACTATAAAATTCAATCTATAAATTTCAAAAATCTGTTATTCCATATATTTTCATAAAAATCAATTGTCTCTTGTGCTGACATAAATGGGTTATTAAGCGTAGAAGTCGCTTTACGTACCATAAAGTTTTCGTATCCTAAGCCATGGGCAAATTTAATCGTTGCATCCATACAGTACTCAGTTTGGGCGCCGCAAAATTCAATACGCTGTACAGCTAATTCGTCTAACATCGTTTTTAAGTTTGTTTTGTAAAATGAATTGGCATGTTCTTTTCTAACCAAATAGTCTTGCTCTTGCACATCTAAGTCGGCATGAATCGCCCAAAGTTCCTCTTCAGGTACGAGTTCTTCATCACAATGCTGCACAAAAATAATCGGTTTTTGCAGTTCCCGGTAGCACGCAATTCGATTATTTACTTTCGTAAGTAAACTTGGTAGTTCAACCAAATGCTCTGCACTAAAACATACACCATTTTGTAAATCGATGACGATTAAAACATCTGCATTAGCTTTCATTATTTTGCCTCTTTCATATTTAATTTATTGTTTAGGGACGTTATTACTAATAAATTTTCAATTGCGCCAAACTCCTTCTTACTCGGTCGTAATCGGCGTAAGTATTTACACATTTTAAACGTCATTACCTGCCCATGCCTTAACGTTTTCAAATTGGGCATGCGGACAGCGTTTTTTTAATTCTTCAATAAACCCCATTTTATTCTCCGTTAAAATCTTAATACGGCCAAAGCTTGTAGATTCCACACATAGCTCAAGTCCAATATCAGATGGTGTAATGCGATAGCCCGTAAATTTATCTTTTGTCGGCGCAACTTTTCTTATCGTGTGATAAGGTACGCGTCTTTTGAAGGGCCCACCTTTTATTAATAAATACTCCTTATAGAAAATACATTGAAGCGAAGTGCCGTACCACCAAACAATACCTCCAGCAACAAGAAAGAGAACAACAATCAACAGTAAAATAGGTAATGGTAATTGTTTATACAATGAAAGCAATGGAATTGAACCCATGATGACAACGACTAAAAAGATACCGATTAACAAAACCATGTTTACCTTTGTGCGAAAAACCATTCGTCCCTCCCCCTTTCTCCTTCCATTATATAGCATGTTTATCGAATATTAAATTTGGCCATTTTCCTACTAATGGTAGATTGATTCACTTCTAATAATTTTGCCATATCAACAGTTGATTGACATGTTGCAAAAGCCATTTGCAATAATTCCATTTCGGCATATTCTACACATTTTTTTAAAGGCATGATGTCCTTTACGAGAACAGACTTCTCCTTTTTATTTTCGTTTAGTGCCATTGCTAGTGTTTCACTTGTTAGATAATCGGAGTCACTCATGACATAACATCGTTCAATGACGTTTTGTAATTCTCTAATATTTCCAGGCCAGTTGTACGTTGTTAACTTATGTGCAAAGCTTGTATTGAATGTTTTGGCTGAATAATATTTGTTATTTAAATTCGTTAAAAAATGACTTGCTAAAGGCAGTATATCTTCTTTGCGATCACGTAACGGCGGTACATGAATGGGGATAACATTTAATCGATAATATAAATCCTCTCTAAAATTTCCTTTTGTCACTTCTTCAGCAAGATTTCGATGGGTTGCTGCGATAAACCGAACATTAATAGGGATTGTTTTGGCGCTACCAATTCGCTGTAGCGTTTTTTCTTGAATGACGCGAAGTAATTTTATTTGGAGTGCAGGTGGCATATCGCCAATTTCATCTAACAACAACGTACCGTTATGTGCTAGTTCAAATAAGCCGATTTTGCCTTCTCTATTTGCGCCAGTAAATGCACCTTTTTCATAGCCAAACAACTCGGATTCTAATAAATTTTCTGGAATAGCACTACAATTGATTTTCAAAAAAGGCTTCGTTTTACGCTCGCTCATGTCATGAATATAATTGGCAAAAACCTCTTTGCCGACACCTGTCTCTCCTAAAATTAAGACGGTCGAATCTACTGCTGCCACTCGTTTGGCAAGCGCTACTACCGCTTCGAGTTGCTTACTTTGATAGATAAGCGGGCTTATTGATTGGCTATCCTGTTGGCTCAGTTCATGTTGATAGTTATGAATTATACTTGTCAAATGATGGATTTCTTGTTGTAAATTTTTTATATTTGTAATGTCTCTAGAAGCATTGATTACCCGCATAATTTCGCCCTGCTTATTTTTAATAGGCGTTCCGACAACTAATAGCCTTTTATTATTTTTTGTTTGTTGGACCGTCGAAATTTTCTTGTTGTTTTCTAACACTAATCTTGTAATCGAAGGTTGGTACACCCCCTCCCTTTCCAACTCTAAAACATTTTTCCCTATTAGCTGTTCTTCACTTACCCCCCATAGTTGTTTACAAGCTGCACTTACCCGTAATGTTTTTCCTTGATGGTCAGATATATAAAGAGCATCATAGGTACACTTAAATATCGCATTTAATCCTTCACTCTCTTCTTTGTAGCGTTCATATTCATGTTGGTACGGCCATGTTAAATTGATAGAAACTAGTATGTAATATTTATCTTTGTCTACAATCCTTGAAAAGAAATATTGATAGCTTTTGCTGGCACAAATAATATATTTCATTAACGGAATATCAGTCGACATGGATTTTCTTAATAACGGAAGTAATTTCCTATGGTTGATTATTTGTCGATTAAATTGAATGGCTTGTTGTGCTTTGGTATTTAGCATTTTAATAGAAAAATTTTCGTCGTAAATAATGGATGCCAATGGCAGCTTTTCGATCGTTTCGGCAGAAATTTTTATATTTCCTAGCATAGTACCTCTCCATTCTTTAATTTTTTCAGCATTATAACATAAGCCCTATGCATTTGTGCATATTTTCTAAATTTTTTAAAAACTATATTACAAGCTTTCTTTTTTTCGTTAGACTAATGATAAAAATTTATAAAGGGATGGATGTAAGATGCGAAAAGAGATTTTAGTTGCCTATGGTATTGACGTGGATGCTGTTGCAGGTTGGTTAGGGTCTTACGGTGGTGAAGATTCCCCTGATGATATTTCACGTGGTTTATTTGCTGGGGAAGTTGGTACGCCAAGACTGTTAGATTTATTCGATAAACATAATATTAAAACGACTTGGTTTATTCCTGGCCATTCAATTGAAACGTTCCCACGGGAAATGAAAGATGTTTTTGAACGAGGGCATGAAATTGGCGCACATGGCTACTCCCATGAAAATCCTATTGCCATGACACCGAAACAAGAAGAACAAGTATTACTTAAATCAATTCAACTTATTGAAGAATTAACAGGAAAAAAACCGACCGGCTATGTGGCACCTTGGTGGGAATTTTCCAATGTAACGAATGAATTATTAATTAAGCATGGCATACAATACGATCACAGTTTAATGCACAATGATTTTACACCGTATTATGTACGTGTCGGTGATAAATGGACAAAAATTGACTATAGTAAACAAGCAGAAGAATGGATGAAGCCGTTAGAACGAGGCAAAGAAACCGATTTAATTGAAATTCCCGCCAACTGGTATTTGGATGATTTACCGCCGATGATGTTTATTAAAAAATCACCAAACAGTCATGGCTTTGTGAATCCGCACGATATCGAACAAATGTGGAAAGATCAATTCGATTGGGTTTACGAAAATATGGATTATGCTGTCTTTACGATGACAATCCATCCAGATGTTAGTGGGCGTCCACAAGTACTCCAAATGCATCATCGCCTTATCACTTATATTAATTCCCACGAACATATTCGGTGGGTTACATTTAATGATATTGCAAACGATTTCGCAAGACGGTATCCGCGCACATAAGGAGCAAGTGTATGTGTATTTTTTGCGGTGATTTTATTGCAAATGTTCATTGGACGGAGTTCAACAATGCTGTTACATCAGAAGTTATCGTAGGTGAATTACAACGTGTTCGACAGCAAGCGAGAATAGAGCGCGTTCATTTCATCAATAAAATTTTAGTTTTCTATCAGTTAAAACTAACGGATTGGAATGGCAGTAAATTTATTCTTAGCGATTTAAAAGGCACTACGTCCATCGTCCATGATTTAGGTTCGTTATGGGCGGAAGTAGAAAAACGGATTGGCTATGCCATTGACCCACTGAACACTAACTTAATGGAAAAAATCGAATTGAGTGATGATAGATGAAAGCAACAAAAAAAGCCGTGACAATTATTACTGGTAGCTTAGGGAGCGGTAAAACGACATTACTGCAAAACTTATTAACGCATCATCGACTAACGGAAAATATCGCAGTTATCGTCAATGAGTTTGGCAAAGTTGGCTTAGATCATTATTTACTAAGACAAGCAGAAGAAAAAACGACATTACTTCAAGGTGGTTGTATTTGTTGTCAAGCGCGTGAAGATTTAGCGGAAGAATTGCAAAATTACTTATTTCTCTATGAACAAGGGGGTATTAAGTTTGATCGCATTATTATTGAAACAACGGGCTTAGCAGATCCCGCTCCGATTTTATTTACGATTATGACACATCCCATTTTACAGCATCACTTTGTCGTAGATGGAGTTATTACGACCGTCGATGCGAAAAACGGAGCGATGCAAGTACGCAATCACGAAACAACTGTAAAGCAAATCTCAGCAGCTGATACGGTCGCACTAACAAAAATCGATTTAGTAACGCAGGAAGAACTGGATTTTATTCGTGCTGAAATCGTAAGGATTAACCCAAGCTGTACAATACTTAATGTGGAAAAGGGCGATGTAGAGCCATCGATTTTACATGTAGCAAGAAAATATTCTAGCAACGTGTTACCTCGTAACGATCAGCTAGCACCACATACTTTACAATCGCATATTCAATCGATTTCTTTTGCTTTTTTACAACCTTTAAATTGGAATAGTTTTGGTGTATGGCTGAGCTTATTGCTCTACGCAAGAGGCGAAAACATTCTGCGCGTTAAAGGACTACTCGATGTCGGTGAAGCAGGGCCAATCGTCTTAAATGGCGTACAGCATATTATTCACCCTCCTATCCATTTACATGAATGGCCAGAAAATACGCAAGTTTCATATATTGTGTTCATTATGAAAGATATTTCTACTGAGGTATTGCAACAATCATTATTATCCTTCCAAACATTTCTCGGTACAAAAGTCGATTTACTACATGTTCACTCCCTATAGAATCCAAGAAAAAACGTGCTTAGCTAAAAATTGCTACTTTTAGTTAAGCACGCTTACTGTATTAGCCATTTCACTGTTAACTTCAAAGTAGACATAACCTGCAAAACATCTGTTTCGCTTTTAAGTACCATCAATTTATATTCGTGCTTAATCTCTCTATTATTGTAGTGGCATCGTAATATGTCCCTGGAAACGCTTCATTATGTAATTTTTCAAATTGCAGAAAATGATCTTGCGTAAACGGAGTACTTTTTATGTCACTTGCTTTGTTAAAAGCGTGTTCTGTTATTCACAATAACCGATATGGGACGTTTTTTGTTTATTCATACCCGCTAAAAACTGCGATAATTCCTCAATATCTTGTACTTTTTCGATTGTTGCATACATTCCATTTCATCTCACTTTTTATGCTTTAGTTCCTCTTTTATTTCTTCTAAAATGTCGATGACTCGACTATTTTGTTTTTCAATATTTTTTAATCTTTTCTCTACGATATTTGATGAAAAAAACACAAGAAGTATAAGTGCGATGCCGATCATTATGTCCATATGTCCCCACCTTATATGCCAATTATATCCAATTTATAATTAGTAGACAAGAAAACGAAAAAAGCAACCAGTTTACAAAACCAGTTGCTCCTTAAAAATTCCAATTATTTCTGGAATTTGTTCATTTGAGTCATCATTTGGCGTACTTGCTTTTCAGACGGCGTACGACCCATTTGTGCCATCATCATTCGAATCATTTGTTCGTTAATTGGTGGGTTTTCTTTTAAATATTTCATCATAGCTTGACGTGCAAAGTAGAAACCAAGTGCTGCACCAGCTGCTAATGCGATAATTACAATAATAATCCAGCCCCATGTAGGCATACAACCAACCTCCTCCACTACAATATACCGAGAAAAAAACTCTCCACGCTCCATTATACACCAAATACTAGCGTGTTACTATATATTATAGTGAAAAATCCTAGTGCATTGTATACTTCATCGGCTTTAACCAACCACACTCATTATCTTGTTTATTAAAGGCAATAAAACGCTCACTCATTTTTGCTAGCATTTGAAATAAATCCAAATCAAGCATTCGTGAACCTTCACAATAGACACAGATTTTACGATCTACTAAATAAATCGCCATCTTCCCTTTTATCGGATGCTCTAAAAATAAAGCATTCCGCGCCCGTTCTAAATGAGCATATTTAGAATCTAGCTGTGCTTCTAGCATTGCAGCAATTTCATCGAAGCGGACAGTTTCACATATATACGCGAGTTCTTTTAAGGATTTCTCATTGGCATCTTCACAGCCCTGCATCATTTCTAATAACTTACGCTCTCTGCCGAAAATAAACGTTAAATGCTCTTCTTTTATTTTATATATGGAATAGGTTCTCACCAGAAATCCCCCTTCGCTCAGTTTCTTTAACGTAAGTATAGCGGATTGAAACATGTTAATTTGTCAAACGAAGGAGGTAACCATCTTCTATTTTTGTCGAAAAGCTTCTAGTTTCAGCTTATAAAAAAATGGCTCAGCCTCAAGACCTAGATGAAAATCCATTTCCAGTCCGTTTTAGATGATCTTTCAAACAGGTAACATAAAGGTACAAACGAAAGGAGCTAAAACATATGAAAAAATTTCTTTTACTAACTGGAGGTATTATTGCAGCATGTGTTGCACTTGCCTTAATCGGCCCAATTACAGGCTTATTATTTTCAGGTGTACTCGTTGCACTAGGCATGCATTTCTACATTGGCAGTAAATCGACATTTGCAAAAATCATTTGGTTTACTGTTGGATTAATTGGTGTGCTTTCAGCTGTTTCTAATATTCCAGCAATGATTGGTCTTGCCGCAATCGCCATTATTTATGTTATCTATAAAAAATGGAATGGTGAAGACGTTAAAATCCCAACAGTGGAAGCGAAAGAAGAAGACCCGTTTACTAACTTTGAAAAAGAATGGTCAAATTTAACAAAATAAAAGGAGCGAATTACTAATGAACTTATTCCAACGTTTTAGATACACAATTGAGGCTGATTTACATCAAGTATTTGATAAAAAGGAACAAAAAAATCCTATCGCTATGTTAAATCAATATATTCGCGAGGCAGAGAAGCAAACAGAGCAAACAGGCAAATTATTAGAACGTCAAGGTAAGCTAAAAGAAAAAATGGAACTTGAGCTTAAACAAAATGCCGAATTACTCGCTAAACGTGAAGCGCAACTTCAATTAGCATTAGGTAGTGGCGAACAAGACTTAATCGATTTCGCATCTGACGAAGTAGCTGCTTATACAACTCGCAATCATACGTTGCAGGCGAGCATTGAGGCGAGCACGCAAGAATACTTTGAGCTAGAGCGTAAATTTGAAACAATGAAGCATAAAATTAAAGATATGAAAGTTCGTCAATTACAGCTAATGGGGAAAGAAAATGTTACGCGTGCGCACCATCAAATGGACGGTATGCTAGCCAACAACAATAAAGCTAATTTCGAGGATTTAGAATCTTATATCGATAAGCTTGCTTACCGTATCGACAAAGATCATGAGGTAACAACTTTTGAGGCACGCCTTGCCGCACTAGAAAAAAATTCAGCCGAAGCTACTTCACCCCTACTCATTGAAAAGAAATAACATGTTATAATGAAAAGAAATAAGGGATGCCTCAATTATTGAAGCATCCCATTTCTTTGAGCATAGGGGGAAGAAAAAGAGATAAAGGATAATGATTCATGAAAAAGAATAAAAAAAGGAAACGGTTTAATCTATTGATTACTATATGTATTTTTACTTTTCTTATACTTCTATTTATGACCTTTCTATTATGTAGTTATCGTTTTATCGCACAACAACACATTAAACAAAAAAGTAGTGAACTAATGGATAATGGCGGGATTAGTGAGCTAAAAGAAGTAAATGTAAATGGAGACAGACAGTTTCTATTAGTTGAAGGGAAAGATAAGAACAACCCATTTTGTTTATTTTTACATGGTGGTCCTGGCTCTCCTTTCCCATATGGCGTCAGCGCTCGAACATTGTATTCGGAAATAACCGATAACTGTGTGGCTGTGTATTATGATCAAAGAGGTTCAGGTAAAAGTTATAACAAGGAATTATCTATTTCTACAATGAACCTTCGTCAATTCACAGATGATGCAAATGTTATCGTTGATTATATTAGAGAAACCTATCATCAAGAAAAAATATTTGTCATTGGTCAATCATTTGGTACAGTAATTGGAACTCAATTAGTAGCCAACTATCCAGAAAAAATTCATGCCTATATGGGCATAGCTCAATTAACGAATAGTAGTAAGGGGCAAGAACTTGGTTATCATTGGTTAAAAAGTGAAGCTATTGCGAATGATGATAAAAAAACACTGCAAGTATTAGAGACTTTAGGAAAAGGACCGTATTTTGCAGACGAGGAAGATCAATTTAGCGATCTTATCAATCAATATAAAGGCATGAATTATTATGATGATACAATCAAAAAAGTGAATGTCATTAATTTAATAAAAGGGGCGTTTACTTCCCCTGATTACTCACTACATGATTTATATAAAGCATTTATTTCAGGTCCACAATTTAGTTTAGTAAAAAGCACTGAACTAAAAAAAGAAATTTTAGAGACGAACTTTTTTGAGTCTACCAAACGTATTGATGTCCCTGTATATTTTATTCAAGGTAAATACGATAAACAGACTAATTATGAATTGGCACAACAGTATTATGAATTATTAGATGCACCAAATGGTAAACAGTTTATTACATTAGAACATTCTGCTCATTATCCGAATGCCCTCGATGCTGATATAATACCGAATGCCATTAAAACGATGGTAGAAGCACATGACTAGAATTCTAATATTTCTCGGAATTTAATTTAGTAGAAAGAAGGGTGACCCTCTTGCAAAACTTTACAACAAATAAACTGACATTTTGGGTACTATGCTTCTTTTTACTCGTTTTTGTAGAGCTCACAATTTTCAATAATGGTGGTGCTTTTTGTTTAATCATTGGGGCTATTTTGCTCTATTTAAGCTTTTCGAAAAACATACGATTTTTAAAATGGACTGGGATTTTCTTTATCGCCATCTCCCTCTTTACGATGTGGAGTTTGCGCCTATTTATCGTTATCTTGCTCTTATACATGCTCTATCAATACTTACAACGAGAAAATGAACCGAAAATCGTTACTTTAGAATTCGAAAAGCTACCAGCCAGCAAAAATGAACTATTTGGTACAATACCTGCACCTGTAGATGCCTATAAATGGCAAGATGTGCAAATTCAACGTCTTGCTGGTGACATTACGATTGATACAACCCAAACGATTTTACCTGCTGGCCAGAGTCTAGTTACTATTCGACAAGGCATTGGCAAAGTACAAATTTATGTTCCTTATGAAATTCCGTTTCGATTACACTACACGACGTTATTTGGAGATTTTACATGTCTACAAGGTAGTCCACAGCGGCTCATGAATGAAAGTATTGTGTTCTCAGATGGCAACCCTGAAGATGCAAAGCGTACCCTCGTTATTCATGTTGCTACATGGCTAGGAGATTTGGAGGTGCTACGTAAATGATTGCATTTCTTTCGCGAGTCTTTACTTTATTTTTTATATTAATTGGGGCAGCATTCGGCCTTCTCTTCGCTGTCTGGGGCGAACCAAATGAAGAAGTGTGGCAGCCTTTATGGCAACAAAACTATGATAATATCCCGTTAGGTGGCGTTATTTTAATAAGTCTATTTGCACTTAGTTTCATCATTTCATGCTGGATTAGTATGACAGCTCGAGCGCGCGAAGCACAAGCTACCCGCTTTGTGAAGGAATTAATCGAGCCTGATTTTGTACTTCCTAAAAAACAGGCTCTACCGAAGCCACTAAAAAAAGCACTTGTGCAAACGAGCGAGCTAATTGATACACAACGAAAAAGCTTACAGCGTCTTTCCAATGAACGCGCTGAAGCGAACGATAAAGTCATCCAAGAGCGTATTATTGCTGAACGACAACGTCTAGCACGTGAACTGCATGACTCCGTTTCACAGCAATTATTTGCCGCTTCGATGTTACTTTCTGCCTTAACAGAAAGCAATGAAAATGCTAAAAGTTTAAAGCAAGTAGAAAAAGTTGTACAGCAGGCACAGCTTGAAATGCGCGCATTATTATTACATTTACGCCCTGTTGCCTTACACAATAAAACCCTTGCTCAAGGCTTAGAAGAATTAATTATTGAGCTTCAACAAAAAGTCTATTTTCATATTGAATATGAGCTAGAGGAAATATCTTTATCAAAGGCAGAGGAAGATCACTTATTCCGCATTGCGCAGGAAGCTTTATCAAATACGTTACGCCATTCAAAGGCAACAGAGGTTGAATTATTGCTTGTTGCACGAGATGATTTGGCGATTTTACGGATACAAGATAATGGCCTCGGCTTTGATGTGGAAGCAGACAAATCGACTTCCTATGGACTACAAAATATCGCCGAGCGAGCAGTTGAAATTGGCTGTACGTATAAAATTGTTTCTGTACCTGGAGAAGGTACGATTGTAGAGGTAAAAGTTCCCCTACAGAAGGAGGTTGTTGAAGTTGATACAAGTACTAATAGTGGATGACCATGAGATGGTCCGAATTGGCGTATCTGCCTACTTGTCAGCACAGCCTGATATTACGGTTGTTGGCGAAGCGGAAAATGGTGTAGAGGCTGTAGAACGTGCCCTTGCCCTTCGCCCCGATATTATTTTAATGGACAATGTCATGCCTGTCATGACAGGCGCAGAAGCAACTGCAAAAATATTAGAAGCATGGCCAGAAGCAAAAATCATGATGGTCACAAGCTTTTTAGATGATGATAAAGTTTATCCAGCTTTGGAGGCTGGTGCAATTAGCTATATTTTAAAAACATCCAACGCTAAGCAAATTGCTGACGCCATCCGAAAAACCATCGGCGGCCAGACAGTATTAGAGCCAGAAGTCACATCTAAAATGATGCATCGTATGCGCTATGGTTCGAACACACCGCTTTATGAGCAATTAACAGACCGAGAAATGGAAGTTCTTCTATTAATGGCAAAGGGCAAAGCAAATCAAGAAATCGCCGATGACTTATACATCGCATTAAAAACGGTGAAAACCCATGTCAGCAATATTTTAGCCAAATTAGATGTTCAAGATCGTACACAAGCCGTCGTCTACGCCTTCCAAAATGGTTTAGCAAAGTAATTGTAGTGCTGTTTTTGTGGCGATTTGAGTGCTTATAGTGGCGATTCATCTGGTTCTATCAGCAATTAAAGGATAACTGAACATTTGATTCAGCTATCCTTTTTTACATATAATTTAGAACAATAAATCCCGCACAACTTGTGCAATCAACAAAATAAAGATAGCAGGCAGTGTAATTTGAAGCCATTTCACCTTAATATATTGCACCATTCTCATTCCTACATGAGAGCCCAAAATCGAACCAGCCGTAACTGGAATCGCAATCCCCCAATCGACAATGCCAAAAAGATAATAAAATACAAAAGCGCTCATACAACTGGAAAACATCACGAAACGCGTTAATTCAACTGCCTTTACATAGCTATGTTGCCTCTTAATAAAATACATAATATTCATTAATGCTGAGCCTGGACCAAAACCACCATCATACATACTAATAAAAAATGGCGTGATGGATGATGGCTTTTTTTCCTGATCGCCTTCTGTAACCATCCCTAGCTTTTTATTATTTTTTAGCACAATAAAAAAGGAAAAAGTAAGAATAATACAAGCCATAATATTCATTATTTGTTCGGACAATCGTGTTGCTAAAAATGCACCAGTAACTCCCCCAAAACATGCCATCAACATAAATGGCAACATCTCTTTGAGAGAAATGTCTTTTTTAAATAATAGTGTCAGGACATTTGTAAATGAAGAAATACCTGTTGCAAACTTATTCACTGCCACCGTAGCATGAATTGGTACACCAACTAATAACATAGCTGGGAGTAAGACAAAGCCCGCTGCCCCAAACATAACACCAATCATCGCAGCAATTATTCCGATAGAAAATAACATCAATCCATTTACTGAAAACCATTCATTTAAGAAAATTACCATTTCGCTCACCTCTCTTTCTAAATTACTGCTATAATTTACATAAAACAAATATATATTTTTTTCCTAATCATAAAAAAAATTTATAATATGGTGATAACAATGAATTTACATGCACTAAGAATTTTCACAAAAGTTGCAGATTTAGGGAGCATAACGGCTGCAGCAAATGAATTACGGTTAAGCCAACCTGCTGTGACAATCCAAATTCGTAATTTAGAAAAAGAGTTGGGTTTGCAGCTAACGAAAAGTAAAGGACGAGGAATTCAATTAACAGAAGAAGGGCGCTTTGTTTATGAACAAGGACAACGCTTGTTCCACTTAGAAGCCCAAATTGAAGATAAGCTGAAAGCATTTGTCGCAAAAGAAGAAAAAATTCATATTGCGACTTCTTACATTCCGATTAATTATGTCCTACCTGAATATATCGCAAATTACAAATTAATGTATCCTGGTGTAGAATTTTACGTATCATTAGGAAATGTAAAATCAGTGGAAGATAAAATTCGAAATTACGAAGCAGACTTCGGATTTGTTGTACAAAGTAATATAGGACACGAAGATCTTTATTTTGAAAAATTAATGGAGATCGAATTTGCATTTATAGCCCATCCATCACATCCATTAGCTAATCAAAGTGTCTCGTTAAGTGCATTATCCAAGGAAGAATTAATTTATCGCGAAGAAGGAAGTTCGACACGCGATTTATTAGAGGCTGTTTTTTATGCTCAAAATTGTCCATTGCCTAAGATTGGCTTACAGATGCAAGGGCTATTTGAATCTTTAAAAGCTGTAGAAGCTGGCTATGGTATTGTCCTCGCCCCACTTCTTAGCGTAACTAACAGCATAGAAACGAAGAAATTGGCCCCTATCTTTATAAAAAATGTAGAGATTAAGCAAAGTTTATTTATTTGTACTAGAAAAAGCGAATTGACAAACCCAAAATTTGTAAGTTATTTACAAGAACATTTTATATCGAAATAACAATAGATGCTATTCCGATACATTTTAAGGTCAAACAAAAAGTACACCACTATATACGTGGTGTACTTTTTGTTTACTTGTGCTTTCACTTTTATCACTGTTTTTTTACATCTTTTTTACTTATTTGTTTGTTTTAATCTATCTAATAAAGCAAATAAACTCCAATAACCATTTATTAAATCTTCATTTGTATTTCCATTCAAAGCAACGCCAAAAGTAGTACCTTTATAATAACCAATAAAATAATCTTGAGCGTGATTTTCAAATGTATTTTGGTAAGTGTGGTTAGGAATAATAAAAGCTGAAATAGCTTTGTCAGACTGCACAAATACAATAGGTATAGAGGAATCTAAATAAAATTGTGAATATTGTTCATCGGAAGCTTCTTGTAAATAATCTTTTGTAATCATAATAGCATCAAAAGAGTCTTCATTTTTTTTATGTAAATCCTGTAAAGTAATTTTTTTAAATTTTATACTTTTGTCTTTAATTAGTGTAGGAATTTCACCTACAATTCCAATTTCTATATTTATTATTTCAGGTTTTTTGACGCTATTTACATCTTCTTTATTTGAACACCCAACTAATAAGAATAAAAAAAGTAAGAGAAAAAAAAGATTTTTAATCATTTACTATCACCTTTTACATTTTTTTATGCCTTATGATAAAATTTCTTTAAATAATATTATCATATTGAAAGGATTGAGAATATGAAAAAAATATTGTTATCGCTTTTAATAGTAGTTTCCATTTTTGGTTATCAACTGATGTTTTCAGGAAAAATCGCAAATGCACAAGAGAGTTCGAGTTCAATTGAAAAATTATTGATGGGACATCTTTAAGTGAATCCGATTTAGAATCTATTCGTGAAAACGACGAATATATGATAGAACTTACATATGAACAGGCTTTAGAGAGAACGGCTGAAGTTTCTGGGAAGTCAATAGAAGAATTAAAAATGCAACACCCTCCTTATAGTTTCAGAACTCAAGCAGCTTGTGGTTGGATGGAAACAGCAACAACACTTTCTGTCAAAAGTTACAGACCACAACTAATTGTTATCGTTGAAACTTGTCGACACGGTTCTTTTGGCTGGGTAACTCAAAAACAACCTTTTTTACAAGAGTTTAAAGCGGGTAGTAAAAAATTTGACGGAACAATTAAAGTAGATTTGGATAACACAGGATATACTTATGTAGTAGATGGTTCATTCTATGATCACGGAACAGTAAGTCATACTGGTACTACAGGACTTGATGCAGTATTTACTGCAACTTATGCTGTATCTTATGCGAGCAATTGGTATGGAAGCCTTTATACTGGTCTTCAGTATAAAAGAATAATTAAATAAAATTCCGTAGCTTTTGCTACCCTCAGACTGTTGCTTTTTTCACTTTTTCAAAGACACTAAATATATTTTTTGACAAATTGAATATAGGTCATCAAGAACACTCTTTCAATTAAGCGGCTTGCTATGTACATGTAGCAAGCTTTTTTTATATTCATTGCTGCAAAAATTAGCACCTCCCGCAACGGAAATCAACAATGGTAGTCGACTTTATCAATATTTTAAATAAAAAAAGGACTGTAGACAATCTCGAAAATCTCCGAGTTTGTCTACAGTCTTGCCGCAGTGCTCCCTTAGAGCATTGCAGTTTTTTTATGAAAGCTAATCTTATAGCGCTTTTACTTTCGCTACAACATTTTCTACTGTGAAACCGTATTTTTCCATTACTAATTCGCCTGGTGCAGAAGCGCCGAACTTGTCGATAGCAAGAACGTCTCCTTCGAAGCCAGTGTATTTATGCCAACCGAATGATGCACCCATTTCGATTGCAAGACGTTTAGTGACAGCTTTCGGAAGAACGGATTCTTTATATGCTGCATCTTGTTTTTCGAAGCGATCCATTGATGGCATTGACACAACTGCTACGTCCATACCGTCAGCTTTTAATGCTTTTTGTGCTTCAATTGCAAGTGAAACCTCTGAACCTGTAGCAATTAAAATGGCATCTGCCACTTCTTTAGAAGCAGGTGATACAGTGTAAGCTCCTTTTGTAACACCTTCGCGAACTGTTTCGATTGACGCGTCAAGCACTGGTAAGTTTTGACGAGATAATACTAAGACAGTTGGTGTGTTTTCAGAAGATACAGCAAGCTCCCATGCAACTGCAGATTCATTTGCATCTGCAGGGCGTACTACAGAAAGATTTGGCATTGCACGTAATGAAGCTAAATGTTCGATTGGTTCATGCGTCGGACCATCTTCCCCTACAGCAATTGAGTCATGTGTGAATACATATGTCACAGGAAGACCCATTAATGCAGAAAGACGTACAGCAGGACGAACGTAATCTGAGAATACGAAGAATGTTCCGCCAAAGACGTTTAGACCACCGTGAAGTGCCATACCGTTCATTGCTGCGCCCATTGCAAATTCACGCACACCGAACCAAATATTGCGACCAGCATAATCGTCTGCTGAGAAATCGCCTGCGCCTTTCATCGTTGTTTTGTTTGAGCCTGCAAGGTCTGCTGAACCACCGAAGAACGATGGTGTTTTCTTTGCAATCGCATTAATTGCATCACCTGAAGATGAACGTGTTGCTACAGATTTACCTGCTTCATATACTGGTAATTCTGCTGCAAAATCTTCTGGTAGCTTACCATTCATTGCATTTTCGAATTGAGCTGCTAATTCAGGGAACTCCGCTTTGTATGCTTCAAATTTCGTATTCCATGCTGCTTCTGATTGTGCCCCTTGCACTTCAGCGGCTGCATTGAACGTATCGTATACTTCAGCAGGGATTTGGAATGGCTCATGTGCCCATTCGTATGCTGCTTTTGTTAATACAACTTCATCAGTACCTAGTGGCGCACCGTGAGAATCAGATTTACCTGATTTGTTCGGTGAACCGAAACCGATTACTGTTTTCACTTCAATCAGTGTTGGTTTGCCAGTAGATTTTTTCGCTTCCTCGATTGCTTTGTTCACAGCATCTACATCTGTACCGTCAGCAACCTTTAAATAGTTCCAGCCATATGACTCAAAGCGTTTTTGTACGTTTTCAGAGAATGATTTTTCTAAATCACCATCTAATGAAATATCGTTTGAATCGTATAAGACGATCAATTTCTCAAGTTTTAAGTGACCAGCTAATGAAATGGCTTCAGCTGCAACACCTTCCATTAAGTCACCATCGCCACAAAGTGCAAATGTATAGTGATCGACAATATCATGTCCTTGTTTATTATAAGTAGCTGCTAAATGACGCTCTGCCATTGCCATACCAACCGACATGGCAATACCTTGTCCAAGAGGACCTGTAGTTGCCTCTACTCCAACAGTATGACCGTATTCTGGATGTCCTGGAGTTAATGAATCCCATTGACGGAAGTTTTGAATTTCTTCCATTGGAAGGCCGTAACCTCCAAGGTGAAGTAGGCTATATAAAAGCATAGAGCCGTGACCTGCTGAAAGTACGAAACGATCGCGGTTATACCACTTTGGATTAGCTGGATTGTGGCGAAGTTGTTTTGTCCAAAGCGTGTAAGCCATTGGCGCTGCCCCCATCGGTAAGCCTGGGTGACCTGAATTTGCTTTTTCAATTGCATCAATTGACAATGTTCGGATAGCATTAATCGCTAGTTGATCCGCATGTTGAGTCATTATGTTGTGACATCCTTTCTCGTCCTATATATTGTTCTACTACAGTTTAGTAAACATTGTCTTAGAAAACAATGCTTTTGTTATACTATTTAAGATTTATGTCATACTTTATCATCGTTCTGTAACTTGCAATTAAAAATGTAAGAACGAACAACGAATATTATCTAGCAATAACAATAGAAAATTGACTTTTCTAGCACTCGATTAAATGTGACATATTAATTTAAGAATTTATTTTTTTTCGCTTGTTTTACCTTTTCAGGTGTAACATCATTGCCTTCTTCATCAACAATTTTAACATTTTCAATCGTATCACGCATTGATGCTCTAAATGTATCTAAATATTCTTTGCGAAGAGAAGTGCGTTCTTTCGCCTCTTCCTCAGTTAAATTGCCTGCTTTCGCTTTTGCTGCTAATTCATTAATTCGGTTAATTTTTTCTTTTGATAACATTGTTACACACCTTTCAATACCTTTATTACTTCAGTATGCAAAGTATAGCATGGTTTCCCTTAAAATGCAGTTATACCAACCCTTAAAAACACTTCTTAGCCATAATTTACATGACTTCCAGATGTTAGTCGTGTATAACTAATTATACAAGGAAAAAAATATACAATTTACTGGAGGGAAATAAGGTGAACATTACAACTAAGCGATTACATATCCGCAAATTTGAATCACATGATTTACCAGCGGTTTATAGCTATATGTCCGATAAAACGGTAATGCACTACATGCCTGAAGGTGTTCTCTCTGAAGAGCAGGTACAAAAGTTTATAACTGATAATAGCGGAGAGCAAGCACAACATTTTGCTATTGTTTTACATGATCAGCAACAAGTCATTGGTCATCTAGTTTTCCATCCCTACTTTGGCGAACATACATATGAAATTGGTTGGGTGTTGAATCCTGCCTTTTATCGTCAAGGCTATGCTTCAGAAGCAGCGCACGCCCTATTGGATTACGGGTTTACCAAAATGAAGCTTCATAGAATTATTGCAACTTGCCAGCCCGAAAATATTGCCTCCTACCGTGTGATGGAGAAAATCGGTATGCGCCGTGAAGGATACTTTAAAAAATGTATTCCGTATGGTGACGATTGGTGGGATGAATACTATTACGCTATTTTACAAGATGAATGGCTAGCTTAAATGGAAAATTAATTCATACTATCTATCTTATTCAGGAGCGTTTTTACCCATAAAAAAAGACTAGCAGTGCAAATTAATTGCCCGCTAACCTTTCTTGATATTCTTGATATCGCCTATGTACGGTTGCTTTACTTACATCGAAGCCAAGACCTCTAAGTGTCGTAGCAATTTCCTCATAAGTAAAGCCCCGATTGCGAAGCTTCACAATTTCTTCTATCGGCACTTCCTTACGCTCCTGACCATTCGGATTGCCGCGATTGGAAAGGTTGTTTTCAGGACGATAGCCATTTTCTACTGCACGGCGCATGCCACGACGAATTTTCGCATTATGGATTTTACGTTGATATTCCTCAACAATCGCTAAAATTTCGAGCAACATCGTATCCATCTCATTTAATTGTACTGGCCCTGCATCACGCATGGAAAAAACATCTGTTTCAGTTTTTTGCAATAAATGAAGGACAGCCATTCGTGCATTACCACGCCCTAAACGTGTTTCATCCTGCACAAATAATGCATCTATTTCTTTTTCTTTAATAAAATCGAGCATTTCAAGCAATCCTTCGCGCTCAACATCATACCCACTATGCTTATCCAAAAAAACATTTTTCACATCGTAGCTTTGTTCTTTAGCATACCGCAGTAATTCCTCTTGTTGTCGCTCCAATGAAGAACTTTGTGTCTCTTTTTCGGTACTCACACGGCAGTAAATAACTGCCGTTTTTTGTTTATTCATCATCTTTCACTTCTCGCAATTTCAATTGAATTGGTGGGTATCTTATTGTCACCCACTACTGGGATAACGAGTGATTTTCCTGCAACTATTTTCACGCTATGTAATTCGTTCTCGGCTTTCACAAGTTTTATCCAGTCATCCGTACCCATTTTACCACGGTATTGCTCTGCTAACGACCATAAGCTATCGCCATGTTCAATATTAATTTCAGTGTAAGTAATGTCTCCAGGATCAGTTATCACAAGATAACCTGCAAAAAGTAAAAATGCGCCTAATAAAATTGAAATATGTGTATTTTTTTTAAACCAATTCATTCATCATAACCCCTTTTTAGAATGTTTGTTCGGAATGTATGTTCTTATGATAAAGCGAACAGACGTTTTTGTCAAACACTTTTCGAACCTATGTTTGCATAAGTGTTCGCATTCTGCTATACTATTTAGTAAGAAGATAGTAAGAAGAATGATATAAAAAAAGAGGTGAGCAATCATGAAAAAAGTTTCGAAAAGACAAGAGGATATACTAGCATTTATCAAAGAAGAAGTACGTGCAAAAGGTTATCCGCCATCTGTACGTGAAATTGGTGAGGCAGTTGGACTTGCATCAAGTTCAACGGTTCATGGACATTTAGCTCGTTTAGAACAAAAGGGCTTTATTCGACGAGACCCTACTAAGCCACGTGCCATTGAAATTTTAGAGCCAGAAGATTCGATTCAAAAGCAAAGCGTCATCCACGTACCGCTTGTTGGTAAAGTGACAGCTGGATCACCGATTACAGCCATCGAAAATATCGACGAATATTTCCCTTTACCTGATATTTACGGTACTAGTGAAGATCAGCTATTTATGTTAGAAATTATGGGTGAATCGATGATCGAGGCTGGCATTTTCGATGGAGATTTAGTCATCGTTAAACAAAAAGCAACAGCTGATAACGGTGATATTGTTGTCGCAATGACAGAAGAGGATGAGGCAACCGTTAAACGCTTCTTTAAGGAAAGAAATCATTTCCGCTTACAACCAGAAAACGCTACAATGGAACCAATAATTGTAGACCAAGTTTCGATTTTAGGACAAGTTGTCGGCTTATATCGCCGTGTACATTAAGGCATTCTCATACTTAGCAAACAAAAAAGAGAAGCACTCACGCTTCTCTTTTATATTTTAAGCTCTCACTAGTGAAGGCGGCAAAAAGCTTCTGTGCAGCTAAATCGCCTACAATTGCTTGTTCTTCAGGATGCCACTGTACTGCTAAACAAAACGGGTATTCTTCATGAACGAACGCTTCGATTAGACCATCGCTCGATTTTGCTGCAACGATTAGCTTTTCTGCTAATACATTTACAGCTTGATGATGAAAAGAATTCACAGCAATTTTTTCTTCCTCGATAATTGATTGTAACAACGTATCAGGTGTTATCTGCACATAATGTGTTGCTACACCGCGAGCTGCTTGTTGCGTATGTTTTAACAGCTTACTACTATGATATTCGCTATCAATATCTTGGTACAAAGTTCCACCTAGCGCAACATTAAGTATTTGCATGCCACGGCAAATCCCTAAAATCGGCATTTTCCTCGTAAAGGCTGCATGAATTAAAGCAAGCTCGACCTTGTCACGTTCTGGATGTATTTGTCCGAGCTTCGGTAATGGCTCAGCGCCAAATTCAAATGGATGAACATCATGCCCACCAGATAATAATAAGCCATCTGTTAGCGATAAAATTTGTGCTACATCCTCCTCTACCCCAAGTGGAATAATAAGCGGAATGCCACCAGCTTCAATAACACTTTTGCTATAGGCTACATTCAATCTTGACGATAAATCATCCTCTGCAAATGCTGTAATACCAATAATCGGTTTCATCCATATCCCCCCTTACCATAATCCTACATACCAATCAATAATGACATCCCCATAGAAATACACGATAACTGCCGCTAAAGCAATGGATGGTCCAAATGGAATCGGCGTTTTCCGCCCTTGTTGTCGTACTTTAAGCACGAAGATGCTGACAATCATACCAATTACCGCTGCTACAAATAATGTCAATAATGTATTTATTGTACCAAGTACAAGTCCAAGTAAAAAGAATAATTTAATATCGCCACCACCCATACCACCGCGTGATACAACAGCAATACAATATAATATGCCAAAGCCAACAACGGCACCTACGATACTATCCCACCATGGTGTTACAGGCGATAACACTCGCCCTATAGCTAATAAAGGTAAAAAAAACAAAAGCACTTTATCAGGAATAAGCATATACGCTATATCCGAAACAACAAGGATTACTAATAATGAAATGAATACTATCGCTACGAAAAACTCCTCACTAAAGCCCAGTTGCCAATATGAAAAGGCAAATAATACGCCTGTGAGCAACTCCATTAGCGGATAAATCCAGGAAATTTTTTGCCCACAACTCCGACATTTACCTGCTAAAAAAACATAAGACAAAACGGGCACTAAATCAATTGCGGTTAGTTGTCTTTGACAGCTTGTACAATGCGATGGCGGCTTAACAATTGACTCCTTTAGCGGCACACGTAAGCCTACAACATTAAAAAATGATCCAAAAACTAGTCCAAATACGAATACTAGTATTGTATAAGCCATTTCCATTTTTATTGCCTCCTAAACTAACATAGCGCCCATACGTTGGAGTATGCGCGCCATTACATCATTGTTCACCCTCATAATAGAAGGTTGTTACCTGAACGGTAGCTTTAATGGATGAATCTGCATCCTCCTCAAATACAACCTCTTCCCCAGTTAAGGTAATATCCAATGTGTCGATCTTCATCACACGTTCAATTTTTTCAATTTCCTTTAAAAATTCAAGCATTGTCTTCGTATCAATAGCGATGACATCAATACTAAATGTCACTAGCTTCAACTCTGCTGGTAATGATTCTTTAGCAATAGTAGAGGTTGGTAGTACATTGTCCCCTTCTTCACTATCTGCTTGCTCGCTATTTTCAGTAGGTTGTTGTGCTGTGACCGCTTGCTCCTCATTTGCTGGCGAGTTTGGGTCAATAATCGAAGAGTCCATCACGAGGGAATCATAATTATTAAATTCTACAGCTTCAACCCGTGTTCCTGTTACTGCTTCTATTTCTTCGATATTTCGGATGACTCCTTCAATGGCACGGGTTTGAGGTACCTTTTTACGCAAAGATAGCACACTTGCCCCATGTGATGGCTGTACCGTATCTAATGCCGTAATTTGCTCCTGGATTGTTGCAATTTCTTGTTGCAGTGCACGAACGTCTCGATCCTTCGCCTCTACCTCTTCCAATTTAGGTGTTAATAGATAGTAATAGAGTGCAAATAACAGTGCTGCGACTAATGCGGTAAGCAGAAGAATCGCTGAGTTTTTGCTGCTTGTCATGATTCTCTACCTCCAGCCAAATAAATAAAATCAATTGCCAACGTGATGGTTACCGAATAACGCGGTATTTCCTGATATTTATCTTTCGAATTACTTTCGTTTTGCTCTCCAATCGATAACTCAAAATTTTCAATTGTTCCAACTTGAATATCCGTGAAATAAGGGCTTACGTTTAGTTTATCAAGATAGTTTGAAATAGCTGACATCGTTTCAAAATCTGCGGTAATTTCTATATTTGTTTCACCAAATTTATAATTACGTAAATATGTCTGCTCTGGTAACAACGCTTGCGTCTCATCAATTAATGGTGTCACAGGATAAGAGACATGATGAACAAATTGCACCGATTGCTCAAGCGAGCCTGCGTTCATATTTCGTAAACCATCTAATTCGATTTGTAGCTGCTCTTGCTGTGACGTCAACTCTATTTCCTGTGCATTTAATGTCGCTACCTCGCCTCTCGCCTGAAAGTATTGAATTATCATGAATGCTAAAACGATACTAACGAGTACAATAATGACTATATATAACAGTATTGGGGCTGATTTCTGTTTTTCTAAATTCGGTAAGAGGTTTATTTCAGGTACCATCAGTGCACCTCCTTCAAAGCCAGCCCTATGAGACTCGCAAACTTCTCTGAAAATTGAGGGAATGATTTTTGCACCATGTCATCATTTAACACAGTAATTGGCATCGTAAAATTATTACTTAAAAACTCAGTAATCGTAGGCAATAAAGGATTATCGCCTAAAAGGAAAATATCATCTACACTTTTCTCACCTTTATGTAACGAGAATTTAAAAAAGTTCATAATACGATCAATTTCAAGAATTTGATCCGTTAGTGTTAATTGATAATTGTCTTGATCATCGATTAAATGAAATGAGTAGCTAAACTCTTCCTGTTCTTTTGGTTGCCATTTTGCTAAGTTTGTCTCAAACGATTGATAGCGTAAAAACTCTAGTTGCCCGTACGAATAAATGCTAATCGACAATTCGTTTATCGACCAATCGGCTATTAAATAAGTTCTGTCCATTTCAAGTAAATTCATATGCTCTAATAGACGAATATTACACAATGCTCGAATATCGGCAGCTTGCGGTTCTAGCGAAACATCGAGCAACAAGCCAATCGTTTTATTTACTTCTTCTGATGGAGCCGCAAATAACATCGCTTGTCCATCATTCGGTGTTGGATCATACACATCTATAAGGGGCTCGTGAAATGGTAAATGAATCGTTTGCCCAAGCTCCATTTCCGCGTAGCTTTTCAACTCTTTTGACTCCACATCATGCGGATGCTCAAAGCTTTTTAGCAACACAGAAGTATCAGGCACAAAAATACGCGCATTTTGCTTTTTGCCTGCCCATTTAGCAACATGCGTTTTCATCATTTCAAACAATGCGATTTCATCATTAATGATGGAACCTTCGACTATTCCTTGCGCCAATGGCAACTCATAGCCCTTCCACTGCGATGGATCAGCACCTTTTGCCACAAGCGCACGCAAAACATAATCCTTTATTTCAATCGACACATGCGAATTTTTTTTCTTTTTAAACATGTGAAAAGATGCCTCCTTTTGACTGCATGAAGTGTCTAAACAATTAACCATCCATTTCCCAACCAGAAGCGCGGTATTGGCTACGCTTCTGAGTGAGTTGGGAGGGTTAGAAATATATAATTAAGGTGTAGTTGTAGTTGTATGTGTTATTGTTACGTCTTTACCTTCAGGCTTTCCATCATGGTCATTTATATCTTTTAATGTTGCCTTTGTAACTGTAATAGTAATTGAACCATTAGTTCCTGCTGCATCCACAGTGTTTCCACCAGCAGCATATGTTACTGTAGCACTAGTTAATTTACCCTCTGATTCTAAATAACCGTCTTTTTTTAATGTCTCAAGATCAACAGATGGTTTTTTATCATCAGCTGGATTATCAGTAAAATAAATATTTGCCGCATTCATTACATTAACTACATCTGACTTTAATGCTTTTCCACGACTGTTATCAATAATGCTACCAATAGCAGGAATCGCAATGGCTGCAACAATCGCTAAAATCACGATTACAGCTAGTAACTCGATAAGTGTTAAACCTTTTTGGTTTTTTAATAGTTTTTTGTTCAGTAATTTTTTGAACATCGATGTGTTCCTCCTTTAATAATTCAATATAATTAGTGCGAAAACACGTACACCCGTAACGACCTAGCTTTTTTCTCCATCACCTCCTTTAAATCATCAATTGTTTACATACTTTCATAGAGTGCGAACATCGGTAGGAAGATTGCTGCTACAATTACACCAACTACCCCTGCTAAAACGAGAATCATTAATGGTTCGATTAACGATTTTAAAGTATCGACCGAGCGATCGACTTCGTCCTCATAAAAATCAGCTATTTTTTCTAACATGTAATCGAGGGAACCTGTTGTTTCACCGATCGATGTCATTTGTGTTACTAAAGGTGGAAATAGCCAGCTTTTTTCTAATGGCTCTGATAATGTACCACCCTTTTCGAGATTTTCCCGCGCCTCCAAAACAACCTTCCCTACTACTGGGTTGCCTACAACTTTTTCAACAATCGTGAGTGCATGTAATATCGGCACAGCACTACTGAACAAAGATGATAATGTTCTCGTCATCCGAGCAATGACATTTTTTTGCATTAGTACACCAAAGACAGGGATTCGTAGTGCCACATAATTCACATTGTAATGAAAGAGCTTATTATGGTTATAGAAATACCTAAAGAGAAAGACTGCTAACAATAAAATACCAATCACTATATACCAAAATTCAACTAACCAATCTGACACGCTAACGACAATTACCGTTAATAATGGCATTTCTAAATCCATATCCTCAAAAGTTGCCATAAATGTGGGAACGATAAAAATCATTAAAAACATGCCTACTGCGATTGTTAGCACCGACAAAATAGCTGGATATGTTAATGCTGATTGCACTTTTTTCTTTATTTTAAATTGCTTTTCTAACGTTCCTGCTAGTCGCTCTAAAGTATCATCAACATTTCCCGTCGCCTCTCCAGAACGCATCATATTGACGAACATTACTGGGAAAACTTTTGGATGTTTGGCCGCAGCATCTGAAAATGAAGTACCGCTTCGAATGTCCTCTTCAACTTGCTCCAAAGCCTTTTTTAGCGGCTTACTTTTCGTTTGCACACCTAAAATATGTGTCGCTTCAACGATTGACACCCCAGCACGGATAAGCGTTGCATATTGACGACAATAAATAACGAAATCTTGATGTTTCACTTTGCCGCCGAAATTTAATTCTTTATGCAAAAGACTTTTTGACTCTTCTAGTTCTCGTGCATTAATACCTTGCGCACGTAATTTTTCGAGTGCTGCCTTTTTATTGATTGCATCAATAATTCCCTTTTTCTGTGTACCAGTTTTAGTACGTCCGCTATAGCGAAAAACGGTCACTGATACTCACCCGCATTCATATATGGTCTTGCATCCTCCAGTGAAATTTTCCCCATGGCAATTAACTGCTGCATCGAGGACTCCAATGTATGCATGCCGAGCGCACGGCTTGTCTGCATGACACTTGGAATTTGGTGGACCTTTTCATTGCGGATTAAGTTCGCAATAGACGGTGCCTGTACTAATATTTCAGTTGCTGCAATTCGCCCCTTTGCATCTTTTCGAATAAATAAACGCTGCGAAATAATACCTACTAACACATTGGCTAACTGTACACGAATTTGTCCTTGCTGATGTGGTGGAAAGACATCAATAATACGATCAATCGTTGTTGGCGCACTACTTGTATGCAATGTTGCCATCACTAAGTGACCTGTTTCAGCGGCTGTAATAGCAGTTGAGATTGTTTCATAGTCACGCATCTCACCGACTAATATCATGTCAGGGTCCTGACGTAGTGCAGCACGCAAACCATTGGCAAAGCTTTGTGTATCGACACCTACTTCACGTTGATTGATGACCGATTTTTTATGTGTATGTAAATACTCAATTGGGTCTTCAAGTGTAATAATATGCTTTGATTTTGTTTCATTAATGTAGTCAATCATCGCCGCTAGTGTTGTCGATTTCCCAGAACCTGTAGGACCTGTTACTAAAATAAGTCCCTGTGGTTTTTCAGCAAGCTGATACAACACTTGAGGCATATTTAACGATTCAATGGACGGAATTTTTGCTTCTATTAAACGTGCGGCGATTGTCATTTCATTTCGTTGATGATAGGCATTTACACGAAAACGACATTTCCCGGGCAATGAATAGTTAAAATCTGTTTCACCTTTAGTATGAAATTCTTGTCGTTTATGTTCAGGTAAAATAGCTTCCACCATCGTTTGTAATTCTTCTGAAGTAAGCGGTTCAGTTCCGTAATGCTCCAACTGACCATGGATGCGATATACAGGAGGAATACCTTTTGTTAAATGTAAATCTGACGCCTTTTCCTCAAATGAACGTGTCAATAGCTCTTCTATATTTCTTGATGTTGTCATCATTCGGTTCACATCCTAGTCTGCATTTGCTACACGTAATACTTCAGAAGTTGTCGTTTGTCCTTCAACCACTTTTAACAATCCATCTGCTAGTAACGTGTAATAGCCTTCTTGTTTCATATAGTCACGAATAGCACTATCTCCACTACGATTTAAAATCATCTCTTTAATCGTCCGATCGATTGGTAAAATTTCATGGATGGCCATACGCCCGCGATACCCAGTTTGGTTGCATGAAGGACAGCCCCTTCCACGTCTGCCATGTGTTACCCCTTCAATGCCGTTTTTCTGCATGATTTCTAATTCGTGATTCGTAAATGCATATGTTTCTCCACAATCACGACATACTTTACGTACTAACCGTTGTGCCATAATCCCGACTAATGATGACGATAGTAAAAACGGCTCTACCCCCATGTCCTGCAAACGTGAAATGGATTCCACCGCACTATTTGTATGCAATGTACTTAACACTAAATGCCCTGTTAAGGACGCACGCACAGCAATTTGTGCAGTCTCTAAATCTCGTATTTCACCAATCATTACTATATCTGGGTCTTGGCGCAAAATAGAACGTAATCCAGTGGCAAATGTTAGCCCAACTTCTTCTTTCACTTGGATTTGGTTAATGCCATCGAGCTGATATTCCACAGGATCTTCTACTGTAATAATATTGACGCCCTCTTCGTTCAAGTTACTTAAAGCAGCATACAGTGTAGAAGACTTACCTGAACCCGTAGGACCAGTGATAAGCATAATGCCATTCGGATGTGCAATCATTTTACGGAAAAATGCTTCGTTACGCTCTGTGAAGCCCAACTGATCTATTGAATTTGCGACATTGCTTAAATCCAAAATACGCATGACAACTTTTTCTCCATAAACAGTTGGTAGCGTAGAAAGTCGAATATCCACTGGCTTGAAATTGACATTTGTTTTAATACGTCCATCTTGTGGAATACGATTTTCTGTAATATTTAAGTTGCCCATAATTTTAATACGAGCTAAGACAATATTTTGCATATGCTTAGGCAAAGACCGTTCCGTTCTCAACACACCGTCTACACGATAACGAACCCGTAAATCCGTTTCCTGTGGGTCAAAGTGAATATCACTTGCACGCTGCGCAACACCATTTGCAATAATTTGATTGACGAGTCGCACAATCGGTGAATCTTCACGTTCGATTTCTACTTGTGTTTCTCCAGCAGTCGTCCCAATATCTTGCAATGCCGCTTCCATTGACTCCTGTAAATCATAATATTTCGTAAGTGTTCGATATAAATCATCTTTTGCAGCAATACTTGTTTCGATTTGACAGCCCGTTGCCATGCGGACCTCTTCAATTGCAAAATAGTCCATCGGGTCAGCCATCGCGATAAATAGCTTGTTTTTCTCCCGTCGAATTGGAATAATATTTGCACGTTTTGCTAGCTCCGCGGGCACGAGTTGAAGTAAATCAGGGCTTATTGAATATTGATTTAAATGAATATGTGGAATGCCTAATTGAAACTCTAGCACCTCGATTAATTGTTGCTCTGTTAAGATATTTTCTTTAATAAGAAAATCCCCTAACCTTTCTTCCTTTGTTTTCGTCGTAAGAGCATATTCTAACTGCTCATTCGTAATAACTCCCGATTCAACTAGTAAATCTCCTAGACGTTTACGCCCTGTTCTTACAGCCATTCGCATATGCTCCTCTCATTACGGACTTGTTTGTACAAAATTACCGCCTTTATCGTAGTAACCATAAACAATTTCAGGATCATTCGTAGTTACTGGCGTTGTTGTGTTTGATGAAGTGTTGCCATTTGTAGATGGAGGTTGTACAGGTGAATCTGCCAACCCATCCCCATCTAAATCCACCTGTAAATCCGCATCATTGGAAGTATTACTTGTTCCATCACTGACATCAGGTTGTCTAGAAGATTGAACGACAATTCGATTGATTGGTGCGTAGTAATCACGGCTCACCAATTCTTCCTTAGAAATGCCGTTTTCCACGATTGAACGGTATACTTCTACTCGCACACCCTCTTGTCCATTTTGAATAATCTCTTCTTGTCCCATGGCTAAGTCTTTAGAATAACGAGTAATGATTCTCGGCTGTACGATTTTATCTTTACTTACACGAACTGTAATCTCTTTTTCTTTGGTTTGAGCTAATAATTCTACTTTTAATGTGTCATTTTCAATCATTAGTTTTAATTTAGTCGGTTGGGTAGCATAATTGATAAATTGCAAATCTTTATTTAATACACTATTGACTGCTGCATCCAAGCCTTGCTGTAAATAGTCCATCTTTTTGTCTTGTGCATGGCGCTCTAAAATCTCAAATTCTGTTTGTAGTACCGTATGATAAATTAAAGAAGCTACAAAATTTACCCCTTCACTATTAGCTTCCTCTACTTTTTCTCCTAAAACGTTTAATAATGAGAACGGCTCATTTGGAGCAATAATGTAGTCATTTAACGTATTTACTAATGCTAAAACACCTTTTGCATTTGTCGGTATTTGCTCGATTGATAATGCCAATCGCTCTGCTTCCATAGAAGTTGTATCTGCAACGGTTGCTTCAATGCTATGTTTATTTAAATAAGATGCTTGCGCTATAACTTCATTTAAAGTCGTTTCTGCCTCCCATACCCCCATCGATTCAAGCTGCTTTATCAGCTGCTCGTCCCCTATGACTTGTAAAGGAAGATGAACTGTTCGTTTTCCTTCCCAGAAGGCAAACCAAGGCTTATCCGTTAATGTGCGATATTCAGCTACCGAGCTTGCGACGTCAAATACTAACATTTTTGGATCGACTGTTGCTGTGACACCTCCACCTTCAACAGTAATCGGTGTATCCTGCCAAACACGAATAGCTTCTTGTATAGCTACCTCCATCGCATCTTCATCTAAATTTTTTACTAGTACGCCCCCAATCGTGGAGCCATCACCTTTTGCTAGCGCACGATCTATGATTAGGTTCGGAAGCCATATAGCTAACAGCACAACTATTCCTACTATTATCGCACCCAACTTCAAATATAATTTCATAGCCTCACGACCTTTACTAATTTATTGAAAAAATGAATGTCTATTATATTACTAAAAATCATTACTATATATCTATATTTTTATAATACTACAAAATCTACCTGTTTGAATATATCTTTTAACCTAAAAATTGTCACATTTTTGTACATTATATATACAAAGTGTGTAATTTCATTCATTTCATTATATTGTAAATGTGTTTTTTAACCTATATAATTAGGCTGAAACTACCTATCAATCTGTAACATAACGGAATTTTTGGATAAAGCACTCTTTAATCGAGGTGAGTAGATGAAAAGGATAAAATCTCAGCGAGGATTTTCTTTAATAGAAGTTGTGGCATCTATTGTATTAATATCTATTATTTTATTAAGCTTTGCTCAAATTTTCGTTCAAGCAAATAGTACAGCAAACATTAATAATGAAAAGTTAGTTGTTATTAATTTAGCCGATGCCTATTTAGAAAGGTTAAAGGCTACAGGACTTGAAGAAAAAAGGATTACTACACTAGAAGATTATTTTAAAGATTACCCGAAAACAGTAAAAATAATAGACGATTCGAAATCGCCTACCTATACAGTGAGCATTAAACCGTCAAATACGAATGTAATTTCGAATGCTATTACAACGGAAATTAATCAAAATAAAATTAATATAGTTGTAACAGTAACTTCAAGTAAAAAAATAAATAACAGAGTAATCTCAAGCACCACAGAGGGGTATGTTCAAATTGAAAAAAAATAAACTTGATGAATATGGTTTAACACTAATAGAAGTTTTAGTAACTATAGTATTGACGGTCACTATTGCCATTTTTTCTTTCTCATTTCTTACAAATAGTATAAACACCCAAAAAAAAATAATAATAGAAAACAACATTCGAGACGAAGCTGATTTAATCATGAGTAATCTTGTGAAAAACTTTTATACATTAAAAGAAAACGAAGTACGAAACACTGAGTTTGATGACATTAACAAAAAATATTTGATCTATACTTCAATACTTGAATCTTCCTGCTCAAAGCCAACATCAGTAGAATACAAAAATAATTGTTTAATCACAGGCTTTTCTCCCGCTACTGTCGATGGAAATACAATTATGAAATTGAACATAAAAAATCAAGAATACCTTGTTTCCAATCCCTATATAACGATCCACAAAGATTCATATATAAAGAGCAGCACCAGTACAAATAAGAAAGTAAGTTACCATATAAAATTAGCGCTACAATACGATAATAAAAAGTTTTCAAAAGTATATTATTTTGAAAACCAAATACAAAGTATTCCGGATATAAAAAATTAGTACAAGGAGTGCGCCAATGAGAAAACTACTCAGTAATCAAAATGGATACGCGTTATATATTGTTTTTTGCTTGATTATTATCGTTTCAATTTTAGGTATAAGTTTACAAGTAATTACAACTAGTGGCTACACTAAAAATCATAAAAGGGAAGAGGTCGTTCTTGCCCAAGATTTATCTACCAAAGGCATAGACTATATTCAAACGGAAATTGACACATATTTTAAACAAAAAATTGGCACTACTGGAGTAACTATTTTAGAATTTGAACAAATCCTTAAAGACTCGCTCGAAGATCCAAGTAAGTCTAACTATCTATGCCCTAAAACCATCAATATTAAGGGGAAATTAGGGAATACGAATATATGTATTCAAAAAACCGAAAAATTTTCTGATAAACAAGAAGATCGTTTAAAACGAATCATTACTGTAAAAAGTGAAGGAATTACAAATAAGTCAAATCAACATAATATTAGTTATGCAAAAATTGTAGTTGGCTCTAGTTCAGTCCCAGAGCAACTTAACTATGCCATCTCGACAAATGCAGATGAAAAAGGAAATGGTGGGAATTTATTTCTATTTGGTGGTATTGATGTGCTAGGTGATATAAAAGCTGATGGAGATATTTACTTAAATAAATCTGCTTTTAGTGGCTATTTAAATAGTCCAACTTGGAGAGATAGTACGTTTGCAAAACTTACTGCTGCTGAAGGAAATTCATTTCCAAAGATAATTGTAAATCCTAAAAAAAATATTATCGAAATGAAAAAAAATATAACTGGTACTTCATTTGATAGTTTTATAAAAGCTCCATCTTTGAGCTATTTAAGTAATAACTATACTTTATTTAAAGTTAATGAAATGGATGCAAATGAACAAAGCAAACTTCAAAAATTATTTAAAGACTATAATCTTAGTGAGAAGAACAAACCTAGAGTTATTGTTCAAAATGTATTGCAAGATACAATAAATATTAAGGAGGAAGTGAACCCAAGCGGAAAAACGCTATTAAAAAGCTGCGATAAAAACACTGATGCCTGTAATACCATTACTATAAAAGGTGAAAAAAATAAAAATACAACTTATGGTAATAAAAAAGATTCCTATTATATTAAGGGAAATTTATTAATCGGTCCTTATGCTGGAACAGATAATTTAGAAAATAATCAAAGCAATTATTACAATATTACTTTACAAGGAAAATATTATGTTGAAGGTTATATTGATATTAAAGGTGCTAAATTATATGGCGATGCTACTTTTTACTCTTTAAAAGATATTGATATTACATCAAGTGTTATTAATGGCTACAACGGAGGTACCAATTTCTTCTTTGCAAATGACTTTATAAATATTTCAAATATTTCCTCCGAAACAGCTATTAATAATTACAGTAATATTGATGGTTTTTTCTATACAAAAGGTCATTTTTTAATGTATGGTTTTGGGTCTAATATTAAAATAAATGGAGGAATTTCTGCAAATAGAATTGTCCTAACCGCATTAAGGGGAAAAGCAAATACAGGGGATTTAACTTCTGAATCTAGATTACGTGTAAATTATGATTTCGAAATGATTAAAAAGTTTATCGAAACACGGGATCAAAATACAATAAAAATAACGACAACAACCGAACCAATGATACTAGAAAATTTCTAAGCTATTATTATTAAAAAAATAAATCACAGGCAAACATCTTATGTTAGCCTGTGATTTTTCGTTATTTCCTCAACAACCGCCCCGACAGTAGCATGCCTATTCCACCAATTGCAATGAATAGCACTGCTCTTATTAATAAGTCTAGTGCCGATAAGTCGAAGAAGATAAGCTTTATAAATGCTATGGCAAGTATGGCAAAGCCAGAAAGTCGAAGTATTCGTAAGTGACGCACAGTGCCGAGCCATAATGACAGACTTGCCGATAAGAATAGTGTAACGGTTGTTAGTGCAACGCTAAGCTTCCAATCCATCAGGTCGTTGTAAGCTAGTTGGGACACTAGACCGCAAAGTGCAATCATTGTGAACACTACACTTGCACTGACAATTAGGTCTAAATATTTCGGCATAAGCTGTTGATAAATTTGATAAATGCGCCCCTTCATCAGTAAATCAAGGATAATCGCTACAAATGCTGCAATATAGATTAATCTAGTACCAATATTTAGCCATTCAATCCCTTGTATATTATAAGGAATCACATTAAGCATGAGCGTAACAAAAAGGAAAAACACACCGACGACTGGCGTTAATGCCCTACCTTTATATTTTTCTGGTAGTAATAGCGAGCCGACAAACAGGATGACGATGCCGATAGTCATCATATGTGGGAAATTGCTCACACTTGTAACATAAACACTATCAAGCTTAGCAATATAAGCAAGGAAGTATCCAGCGGTCATAACAGCTAAAATATCAGTCACGTATAAATCCTTCATAATCTTCTCAAAAGTATTTAATGTTTCCTTCTCACGTATTGTATATAGATAAATAATTAATAGGTATACGCCAGGCAGTATTAAGCTAATATGTTCAATGCTAAAAAACGGAGTCGGCTCGTGGACGATATAGCTTAAAATAAGTGCCATTGCAAACCCAAATGAACTGACGATCTTCATTAAACTTGCTCGTAGACGTAAGCTCATCATAACACCTGCAAATGTCATGAATGGTAAAAGTAAATCATCAACCTTTTCTGGTAAATTCATAATCAATACCGTATTACAAAGTGTAATAAATGCGAGTGTTACAGCACTATCAAATGCCTCCTGCCATTTTTGCTTATAGCTATAACCCGCTACAGTTACAAACAAAATACATAGTCCAAGCAGAATTATTTCATTATATTCAAGTCGACTACTGACAAGGTTCAGAAGTAATAAACTAAAGAGCCCTAAACTAAATTGTAGCCCAGCATGAATATGCTTCCATTTTGATTCTGCATTATATAAGCGACACCAACTCAAATAAAAGATTGCAAGTGTAATGAGCAGTCCTATTGCAAAAATTACTCGATTGTCACTATTCATAAACGCTACAATACTTACTGCCATAATAGAGAAAAAGGTCGTGACATAGAGCGCAATTTTTTGCTTATGCTGAAGAATAACGAATTGCAGCATTGTAAATAGGATGATGACAAAAAATAATATAATGAACGCGCTAAAATCCATGTACTCTAGTAAATAAGGTAGTAACAACGAGGTAAAGGCTACAAATAAAGTTAGCACCTCATTTTTCTTTAGGTAGCTAATAGCTATCCCATAGACAATAAACACAAAGGCGATGAACAATGCTAAAGTTAAACCTAATACCTCGTATAAAATAGCACCAGCGGCAGTTGTTAAAATTCCTACGATAAATGCTCCACCGTATAAGGAAATAGTTACGGCTGGTGATGCCTTCTTTTTATGTTCTAAAACATAAGCTATAGCCCCTAATGCGATTGATAATAAATAAGCGAGGATGATTTTCACCTCGTTCGATAAGTAGCCATAATCACTAACTAGCTTGAGCCCCCATAACACGCCCAGCACTAAAATAACCATAAATACTTTCGGGAGCGCCCACATAATTTGCTCCTCAAATGAACGCTGTGGCTGAACATTTGTTTTCGGTATTTGTTTCGGTGTTGGTGTAGGCTTTGGTGTTGGTAATGCAGGTTGTACAGTGATGGATCGGTTCACATTTTTTACAGTTGTCTTTTGTTGTGGTTGTTGTTGCTTTAACACGTCCATTTCCTGTCGTAACGCTTCCATTTCCTTTTCAAGCTTAGCGATTCGCTGCTCCATTTCAAGCGACAAGTTAATCATCCCCCTAGCTATTAGAATTTTCTTACATTATATCATATTCATTCTATTGTAAAATTACACTTTTTACATGTAATGAATGCTTATCTTGGTCTGCGATACATTAAAGCACGTTCACTATCACTGGTGCCACTTGTAGTCGGGTCCACAACAACCCCCATCAATACAAGAATCGATAACACTGTATTCAATATGGATGTTAGTTGCTCGCTCATCCCGCTAGTTAAATCAAAGCCGAACAAAGCTCCTACTTGTTGAGCGAGTAGTAGCAGCATGGAAAACAACGCTAATACAAACGGCTTATGCATAAATCGTACCTTCCAGTTAATTCTCATATTTCCTCACCTCCCCCCTTCCTCACTACAGTATATGCGCCTTTACAATTTGGCACATATGCAAAAATATAGCTTTAGCAAGACGAATTTATGATTTCATCCCAATAAATTTGTCGTATCAATTTCTATCAATATAGTTACAGGTTTATCGGCGATTTGCCCGAGCTTATCAGCGATTTACATTGTTTTATCGGCGATTGGAACCAGTTAATCTTTGATTACAGCCATTTCTATGAACGAAAATATACAGCATGACATAATATAGAAATGAACTATAGAATAAAGGGTGATGACAAAAATGTCTTACAGTGAAAGACCTGAAGTGTGGGACGAAGAAGGAAGGGATATTGATCGTTGGGAAAATGACGGTGGTCGAAGTCATGTGATAAAATAAGGCATTTCCAGCCTACCACTTGTCTGCATTACAGAAGTAGTGTATCTAAATGGGCTGTCTATTTTTTAGCTAGCCCATTTAGATTTGTTTCGAATATGTATGAATTAAAAAAAGAGATGAGCTATTGATAAATAGCGTCATCCCTTTATTTTTTTCTTATATGTCATGAATTCGTAAAATCTTCCCTTTTTGTGTTTAAGCAATTACTCCTGAAGACAGGAGGATTATCCACATTGAAAAGACAATACAAATGACCTTTATTTTAATTACTACGCGCGCCAGTAAGCAGAGAGAGCATTCTTCAATACTTTCTTTTCACCTTGTTCAAAAGACTCTAATATTAAATTTTTTTCAAATTCATTGATGTTTAAAAGCGATATTTTATTCTCTTTTAAAAGGTCTAAAATGTTACGGTTTTTTTGAAGATATTGAGTAATTTCTAACATGTCCTTCACCTCATCTAAATGTATTGTTTGAATATTTCAACATTTTTTGTTGGATAAACTTCTTTTAATAAATCTAGTGCAAGATTAAGATATTTAGATTGCATTAGATGCACGTAAACGTGTAATCCAGAATCTACAATCTGCTGTTTAGTTATGCAAATCTTCGTACTTGCCTCCCTCTGCTGTCTATAATACAATCGCAATTCGTCAAATGCCGAATCTTCGAATTGTAATAGATATAGTAATGGCAAGGTTCTTTTTTTGACTTGTAAATCTCTTTGTGAATTTAATAAGTCGTGATAATCATTTTTTAATTGGGCAACAATTGCGATATAGTACGCACTCATTTCAAGCTTTGATGTATACTTTCCAGTCGCTAATACTGCTCCAAGGGTTGATGAAAGTGCGATTAATGAACCTGATTTCTTTTTAACAACATCTATATACATTTCTTCAGATGTTATCTCGTTCATTAAGTCATGATGCTGTCCGTCGACCGCTTGTAGTAAGTAATGGCAAAATAAACGGGTAACCTCTCTTTTATAAGGTATCTCAAGCTTTTCTAGCTCCAACAATACGATACTTACTATAGCTGTCGAAGCATTCAGCAATATGTTCCCATCTATTCCCCACTTTGATTCATCACCGTCTTCAATATCATCAACGATATCTGTAAAAAGAATCCATAATTCTAGAAGATTAAAAACTTCTTCTATCGATTTCGTTAATGTGCCACCATTCATTTGAAAATGCAATTTACTTAAATCACTGAAATCACCACCTTCATGTTGATCTAATAAGTCGTTTAAACAGCGATTAAACTCATCTGATAGTTGATAATTATCGACAATTATCTTTAATGATTGCTTCATTTCCTCCATCATTCACCCTACCAATTAATTATTTTATTGAGATTTCACCTTAAGTCTTCTAACGATTAAAATGGTCGGTTAACAAAGTAAGATATCTAGGTAATGGACAACAGATTATACTTAGCATATAATTCTATGTCTCTCCCAATAACGTGAAAGCGCTTACTAAAGTGACCTGAAAAATACTAAACATGCATGAAATTGAACTTCCATATGTATCATTATTGTTAAACTAGCAGAATAAAAATAATGTGTCTTCCATGTCCATCCGTTATGATGGTTCTACTTTTCCTACTAATAATTAGTATATCATATATCCTTAAAATGTAAATATATACATATTTTAAACTATTATCATTTTAAAACCAATTATTATTAAAATTATGTATTATAATACCAATTTTCTTCATTGAATCCATATTCATGTTACGAAGTACGTTCAAGTTATAGAATCATGAGTAGAAAGTCATAAAAAAAGCGTTCAACAAAATTGTTGAAACGCTTTTTATTTATATTAAGTCTTCAATTAGTATGCACGTGCAAACCAAACAGTATGCTTTGCTTCTTTCCCACAATGGATGCAAGTGTCCTTTGTTACTGGTGGATTGAATGGGATATTACGTGTTGTGAATTTTGTCTCTTCTTTTACGTTTTCTTCACAAGCATCGTCTCCACACCAGCCTGCTAAAATCCAACCTGGAATTGTTTCATTTTGTTCAGATTGTGCTAAATGTTGCTTTAACTGCTCCATTGAATCAATATGTGTATGCGAATTGTTCGCACGGAAAGCTTTTGCTTTTTCGAACAGACGTGTTTGCATCGTTTCAAGCTCTGTTTCAATGCTTTCAACTATAGTTTCTAACGCTACAGAAACTTTCTCCTCTTCATCACGGGCTTTCATTAATCCTTGTTGATTTTCTAAGTCACGTGGTCCTAATTCAATACGTACTGGTACACCTTTTAGCTCCCACTCATTAAATTTATAGCCTGGCGATTGATCTGAGTCATCAAGGCGAACACGAATTCCTTTTGCTTTTAACGCTGCAAAAATTTCATCTAATTTCTCGATAATAGCAGGGTTCTTTTTCCATGGTCCAACAGGAATTAATACCACTTGCGACGGTGCAATCTTTGGTGGTAAAACAAGACCTTGCTCATCGCCATGCACCATAATGACAGAGCCGATTAATCGTGTCGATGTACCCCAAGAAGTTGTATGGACATAAACATGTTTATTTTCTTTATTTAAATATTTAATATCAAATGCTTCAGCAAATTTTGTACCTAAGTAATGGGATGTACCTGCTTGAACAGCCTTTCCATCCTTCATCATTGCTTCAATAGAGAAAGTATCAACCGCTCCAGCAAAGCGTTCAGATGGTGTCTTTTGTCCATCATATACTGGAATTGCTAGTAATCCTTCTACAACTTCTTTATAAATCGCCAACATTTGCATTGTTTCTTTACGTGCATCTTCTTCATCAACATGAGCAGTATGGCCTTCTTGCCATAAAAATTCAGAAGTACGGATAAACGGAAGTGTTTTCTTTTCCCAACGGAATACATTTGCCCATTGATTAATTAAAACTGGAAGGTCACGATAACTTTTTATCCAATTTGAATACAAATGTCCAATCATTGTTTCAGAGGTTGGACGTAAAGCCAAGCGCTCCTCTAACTTCTCACCTGCCGCTTCTGTGACCCATGGAAGCTCTGGAGAAAATCCTTCGATATGATCCTTTTCCTTTTGAAAAAATGATTCTGGTATTAACATTGGGAAGTATGCATTACGGTGACCTGTTTCCTTAAAACGCTTATCCATCTCCGCTTGAATGTGCTCCCATAATTCATAGCCGTCCGGTTTAAAAGCAATACAACCACGAACTGGCGTGTAATCCATTAAATCTGCTTTTTGAATTGTCTCTACATACCATTTTGAAAAATCGTTTATTTTTTGAGCCATCTTCTTTTCCTCCTATGTTTTAACTAATAAAAAAAGCATAAAGCATCCTCATAAAGGACGTCTTTACGCTAATTGACGTGGTACCACCTTAGTTCGACTTAAATAGATAAGCCCTCTAAACGTTTGTAACGAAACGACTCGGTTAGTTGTTAACTGACATCTCCGTGGTAGGTTTCAATAAGAAGAGGTGATATAGCTCTCAGCCTAGGCTATATTATCTGTTTCACAATACTTATTTACTTGATCACATCATCGATTTATTATTTATACATTAATATACCAATTTGCTATATGTAATTCAATCATTACTATCAATCCATGTCCAATTATTACTCTACCAGCGAAGGAAATCCAGCTCGCATTTAATAAATTGGTCAAAGGCCATAGGGTACAGGATTCAGCTTAAAAATATCATAGATATGTCGTTACTCAACATGAATGATGTTTATACTGTAATAGACTTAAACAATTATAAGAGAAGGTGCTTGTATGAATCGTCAACAAACTGAACAATTATGGCGTGAAGAAAAATATCGTGTTATGTTTCATAGCCAAAAACATTACAATCAGCTTCGGCAAGCAATGCGCGATTTACTCCCCCATGAACAAATTGAACAATTAATCGAAGCAGCATTACAACAAACACCTACTGATGGCAGCATGCGCAATGCGTGCCAGCATATGTGGGGTTATTTCCGTAAAGTTGCCACAATAGAAGAAAAGCAACAATACGAGCAACTGCTCATCACTGGTAAAATAACGGCGCTTCTTTACTTTTTACAGCAATTAGCGATACAATATAACATTACATATTTACGAGAAAGTACTATTTTAAATATTACATTTCTCTAAAATGAACCTCTTAGGAGAACCGACATGAACAAAAATCAAGACAATACAGAAGTTATCTACCTATCGAATCCATCCGAACGTATAATGCATCCATTCTATCATAAACAAATCGTCTTTACAGGGGCCCTCTCCACGATGACACGTTCTGAAGCTGCAAAAAATGCGCGAGCTTATGGCGCAATAATGCAAGGAGCCGTAACAAAAGAGACAGATTTCCTTATCCTCGGCAAGAACCGACGAGAGAAAAGCACAAAACATTTAAAAGCCGAACGCTTAATTCAGCTTGGGCATGACATTCAAATTATTGCAGAAGATGATTTTATTTGGCTTATTTCAATGCAAAAATTTTAGCGCCTCCATACAAAAGCACGTTGACCCACCGCATCCCCGCGGTCAATCAACGTGCTTTTTAATAAAAAGAGTATGAATTATTATTTTTTCACTGCTGGTGCAGGATAGTCAAAGCCCTTTGTATCCACTTCGACCTTTTTCATTTTTTGTTCTTCTAACGGCTTATCTGTCGCATCTCGATCAACTGCTACAATCTCATCGACCGTTTCCATACCTTCAATGACTTTTCCAAAAGCAGCATAGTCGCCATCAAGATGAGACGATGCTTCAGTCATAATAAAAAATTGTGAACCCGCAGAATTTGGATTGCCATTCGTCCGTGCCATTGATATAACACCACGTTCATGTTTTAAATTATTTTCAAAGCCATTATTCGTAAATTCGCCCGCAATCGAATAATCAGGACCACCAGATCCATTTCCTGCAGGGTCGCCTCCTTGAATCATAAAGCCAGGAATTACGCGATGAAAAATAAGCCCATCATAAAAACCATCTTTTACTAAGGAAATAAAATTCGCAACTGTATTTGGCGCTACTTTAGGCTCTAGTTCGATCACAATTTTTTTATCATCATCCATTGTAATCGTTACAATTGGATTTTCCTTCACTTTAGATGCATATTCAACATTTTCTTCAGCTGTCTTCTCCTCTTTTGATGTTCCACAACCTGTCAGAACAAAAACGAGTGCCATAAGGCTAACGACAAAATACAATACTTTAGATCGTGCCAACGCTTTTTCACTCCCTATCTAGTCAGTTAATTGAATTATATATCTATAAGATAATGACCGACAACTTTATCTTACAAATAGATATTAAAAACAGAGATTTCAGGTGGAACCATAAAACGAGCAGGGATTCTAGACGTGCCAATTCCTGTATTTACATAAAGCTGCATACCTGTACTTTTGTTAATGGTATAAAAGCCATCATTATATTTTTCAGCCAATGCAGTAGTCTTTGTTTTTATAAATGGTATTTTAATTTGTCCTCCATGACTATGCCCTGCTAATATCAAATTAATAGACGTATCTTTTAGAAGGTCTGCCATATCTGGCTCATGCATAAGGACTATTTGGTAATCATAGTCAACATCCATTGTCGATAGTAATTGATCTGCGTCTGGATTGCCCAGCAAGCCATCATCCAATCCACCGATAAATAGCTTCTTACCATTTAATACAGTGACATTCACTCCACGATTACTTAATAGAGTAAAACCTGAATTCGTTAATAAATCTTCATATATTTTAAATGCACCACCACCGTAATCACGGTTTCCCCACACTGCATATTTCCCGACCGTAGCCTTAAGCTTCGATAAACTTTCAGTTACTTCTTGTTTATGTTGAAACGCAGAAAAATTTTCGAATAAATCCCCTGTAAAAACAATAATATCAGGTGATAATTGATTAACCTTTTCGACTAACGCGTTCAATTGGTTTACCGTATAAGTTTCACTAACTTGAATATCGGACAGTTGAACTACTTTCAATGCTTGTCCTTTGTTTTCATGTAAATCATATGTATGAACGACAAGTCTAGTTGGTTCAATTTTAAAAGCATATCCTACAAGTAACGCTATTAATACTATAAGTAATAAAACTATTTTCACAATCCTTTTAACACTCTTCATTCGAATGTAAATGCCCCTTTCAAACCGATAACCGTTTTTATAAAGGTGCGTATTATTGTCCTTTTATGATAGCCGCAAAAGTATTCAATAAATAAAAAGAACGTGCACTACATAGATGCTCGTTCTTTGTTTTATTTTGATTCAAATTATTTAAACCACAACGTAAAACGAATATACGAGTCCACTAACACCACTTCATACTGTATATCATTTTTGGCTACGATGCTAGTACGACTCTCGTATTTTTGAAGATAATCTTTATTTCGATATGTCGATAAAAGAATTAGGATTTCCCGAAAGTCATAATATGAATCTGATCCAGTGCAAAGCCAAAGAATTATTATATATGTAAAGGCACAGTTCGTAATTTAGTACATCTAGTAATGCTTCATTAGAAAAAGATTAATAGCCAGCTTTCAGCGAACTACCGTCAACTGGCTACAAAATACTTTTTTAAGAAAGTTCATAACGTGGTGTGATACAGAATTCTCCTGCAGCAGGTAGTACTTCTGTTGCACCTGTGGCAAATACACGAATCGTATCGAATCGTGAAATTGTAAAAGTAAAAGCACCACCAATTGGGATAGCAGTTTGTCTTACGACTGTACCACCAGTACCTGCAACAGGGTCAGCTCCTTTAACAAATTGTATTGTAAGTGGAAAGTTACCTATATTTTTTATAAACCCTGATGCGAAAATAACCTCGTTTGCATTAGTAGCGTAAATGATTTCAGCGCCAACTACATCGTCACCTGCAACTGTGAAACTATTACATACTTTATCTTGTACATATTTTTTAGGTTCACAACAACTGAAATTACCAACAATATTTCCATTAGAACCTTGACACATAAATTATATTCAACTCCTTACTCACCTGATTTATTCGTTCTCTATAGTAAATGCTTTATGTTCGAAAGAATTTAGACTACTGTAACGCTAAATTAAATAGATAAAAAGTAATTAAAAGCCCATAATTTTTTTTGAATTGCCTATTCTCTCAACTACTTCTGTATAAATAATTGACAGACGAATGCTCGAACATGGCCGTGACCACATTTATGGTAAAAACATAGTCTAGATAAGACTATTACTTTGAAGGGAGGAACAAGGGGAATCATGCAAAATGAGAAACCATCCGTTCATTGTGTAAAGGTATCTAAAATATATGATTGGGTTAATAATTCCACGGTTATAAAGTTAAGAGAAATGATTCAACTAGAGCAAAAAAAGTTTGATGATTATATTTGTTGTGATTTTTCGGTTCCGAGTGGACAATTGGAACGCACCATTTTATGGACAACATACGGCATTAATCAAATCGGTGGCTCTATTTGCATAAACTTTAAAAGCGGCTATGGTAATATTTTATCTGTATTTGTAAATGGTGAAAAACAAGCAGAAGTTAACGAAGGTAGTTCATTTTCAGCAACCTTTACACATCTTGACTCGATAGAAGTCCAATGTATTGGAAATACACCAAACTGCCATGGGGAATTTAAAATTATGTTCCATTATCATCCAGGCAATGATTACAAACTAAATTCACCGAGAGATATTAAGCAAACAATTTGTTATGTATCGGATTGTCATGGGAACCCTATTTCTTCTGATAGTGGTAGCTCAATTACATGCAAAGAATTGACTTGTTCAGATAATAGAGAGTGCGTTCATGTTACAGATGAGCGAGGAGAAACTATTTTATTGCATATAGTCGATTTTTTAGTAGAAGGTTTTATTTGTGTTCAATTTATGAATAATCAAGGAGAAATTTGTTCTAAATGTATTTTTCCCTTTTCTGAGGTTGAAACAGTCGCTTTATGTGCACCTCCAGGGACAGAAATTAATTTTAAAGTTATCGATGTTAATTGTAGAACTCATATTATTCCATCATCATCATTTCATAATAAGACTAATTGCATAGAGTTGGTGATCATGCTATCCATTTGTCAAAGCATTTATTCTTTTAATAAGGTAATCATTGAACTTATCGCCGCTCTTTGTCAGCCACGTAAATGTACTGACTGTCATTTAGAAGTTCATGAAAGTGTTCCATAAGTAGGTTTTTTTAATTCCTATCCTATAATATTAAAATTTAATATAGCCGTTATTATCGTTAAATTCGAAAGTTAACAAAGAATATCCCTCTTGTTCAAACTAGTTGAGCAGAGGGATATTTATCGCTTAACGAATATTTTTTTTAAACATAACTGCCCCAATAGCTATAAGAGCTACAAAGGAGCAAACAATAAACATCATGGCATACGATGACAGTTGCACGACTATCCCCATAGCCAAGCTCCCAGCCGAAAATCCTAAATCATAGGTTGCAAGAAAGACTCCAAGCAATATATGTTTTTTCTTTTCTGGAATGGCAAACGATATGTAGGTCATAATTGTTGGATATAGCATGGCAGATGCTAACCCATTAAAAATAGCTGATAAATAAATGAAATTGCCGAGCTGCTCTCCAAAGGCTAGCATTGTTGTTCCAATAGTTGATGACAAAAGCACAAGGACAATGAAATACGGATGCCAATGTCCGTCAGAAGGAATCTGTTTACGCAAAATAAACCGACTTCCTACAACGACAAGTGCTTGGATAAATAAATAAACTGCTATATTACCAAGATTGAACTTCAACATATATAGAGGTAAAAACGTCGATATAGCACCAATTATTGTCGAACCTAATATGATTGTCATTGATGCAATAACAAGTCCTTTATTACTTGTCGATTGTTTTACTGCACTTAATAATTCTCGAAACGAAAAAGAAACCAATATCTTTTGTTGTTGTGGTAAAGGGGCACCAATAAGTAAAAGTAGCGGCAAAATCGCTAATAAAATGATACACCCTATTAAGTAGTTACCATTTAATTGTTGCCAAAGTAGTATTGCCACAACAGGGCCATAGAGAGAAGGCATAACCGTTGAAAGTGTATACATTGCCATGCCTTGTCCACGATCTTCATTTTTTAACATATCGCTTATACCTAGTTGCATCGACATTGAAAAAAAGCGAGCACAACACCCTGCAACAAACGCACAACATAAATGCTATCGATGCCAAATAATACATAAAGCGTCAGTGTAACTGCATGCCCTACTAAAAGCCATTTCATCATCACTTTCACACTATACTTCGCTATCATCTGTCCTGCCCACGGTCTTAAAACCATACATACAAACATAGTGATGCCCATAATAAAGCCAATTTCACCTTCAGAAATACCACTTTTTTCTGCTTGCAATGGGAAAATAATTGTTAAAATGGAAGACGCCGTGAAAAATAACATAGATAATACATATAGTTGAAGCATTGCTACAGACAGTGGTGTAAAAGGACGATTCATTAAACTACTATTTTTACCTGTCATCCGATGTTACGCCTACCTTTTGCTTTATCTCCTTATGTTCTTTTTATATGATAATGATAATCATTTTCGTTTAACGATATAGTAGTCTATTCTTTTTTTTTCGTCAATATTATTTTTTAATTGTTTTGGGAGTAGACAAAGCACCTCATTAAAGGCGCTATCAAGGTACATATTTACGTTTCATTTTCTTCTCTTATTTACTATTTTCCAAGATAAATAAAACAGTTTTGCCTCGTTTCTTTTCAATTTACAAACAAAGATCTATGTATTTAAAATAGATAAAAAAGTAGTTATGGGGTGACGTAATGCATAACAGCAATAGTTCATTCATTGTAGCGTCAACAAATATTATCATTATATCTTTAGCCCAAATTTTTTATTGGACAGTTCTAGAAGACTCAATAAATATGATGATTTATCAATTTTTATTTTTCCCTTTTACTTTAGTGCTGATTAATATAATTTTTTGGTTTAGCAAATTTAGACTACAGTTTTATCAACACGTCCTTTTTGCTTATGCTGCGTTTTTTAGTTCGATTATTATTACGTTTATTACCGTTCTATCAACTCCTGCTCAAGAATTGCCACCTGGCGAAATTGTATTATTTGCAGATGTGTTATTTGTTGTTATTACAATAACAATACAGATGATTATCTTGTTGTTATTAAATTCCATAGTTTATGTGGTTTATAGAATCTATCATTCCCGAAATAAAATTTTTAATTAAGGTTGATAATATGTCAATAATGTTCCTTTAGTATTAAAGGCATTAATACATAAAAAAAGCACCCAATAAAGCAAGATATGCTCCCAGGTGTAGGTATAAAAAAAAATAAAATTTTGAGAGCATATCAATTGTGATAGTGAGGTACTTTCAAATTAGCCCCTCTTTACTTCCAAAAGGTTATTTACTTTTTCTTACATAGCAGTTGTATTTTTAATGGAGGACATCATTATTATTCGTAATTACAATATTTTCTTTATTAATAGTTGCACCAACAGAATCTTGTTTGAAAACATTGATGATTCCATCTACGACGTTTTGAATGATTTGGTTATCAAATGTTGACTCCGTGCGCAGTACAACGGAACATGCTATTTCTTGATTCTTTGTAGCGTCTACAGTTGATTCAGAGGTTGCCGATACTAGAACATCTTCACCTTTTAAACCTGTTTGTTCTGCTATGAGTGATTGTATATTTGCTTTTTTTTCGTCAAGCCACTTCATTGTTTCTTCATCGACTTTTTTCATAATTGATACCTTCATTTCACCATTTGGCAATATCTCAGTCAATTCACTTGTAACCTCGGGTTTTGGTTGTCCAATAAGATAGTACGATACAGCAAAAGTCACAGGAAGCATCGAAAATAGTATTGTTTTTTTAGATTTGCTATTCATCGATATCACACCTTCTTCATTTACTTGTTTTAATTAGTAAACTTCTAAAGTTCCTCCCAAAGGCTTTCAAAAATAACAATTTTGAAATATGTAATCGCCCCACCCTTTTTAACGATAGGATACTTAAATTTACATCTATTTCAACCCCCTCCATTTATTTTTTAATAATTTATCAGAATTTTTTAGTTTTTTCAATTAAAAATAGAACATTTTTTTCATTGGATATTCCATCTATAAAAATATCAATTTCATCCAAATATCTCTCTTAAAAAAACGATTTCTCCAGTAAATTTATCGAAAATTCCTAAGAAAATTTAATCAAATGTATAAGTTGATTTTGTTTCAAGAAGAGTCCTCAACGACAGGGGCCACTACTTTGACGATCCCTGTTTCAGCAATCGCTACTCGATACCACTTCTCATCGTAAGCGCAAATAACCCCCAGTCTATAATAGGCAGGGGTTATTATTGAATAGCTTGTTCTAAAGTATTAAAAAATTCATCATTGTTTAGTATTTTAAAATACCTAGTATCGCTACTAAAACATATTTCTTTTTCGTCTTTGAATATATAAATGTAGTAATCCTTATTAGATTTTATTTTAACCCAATAATCGGCATCACTTAACATATATATATTGTTCGATATTTGTAAATGTAAGTTTTGTACAAGGTGGACAATTTGTTTTAGCTGTTCTTCGTCTTCTATAAAAACCGTTTCATATTCCTCTATATTCCCATTTATAATCCCTATTCCTAGCTTCATTTTTTCCGTGCTAAAATCCGCATCCTTAAATATGTCCGACACAGTATAAACTTTTTCAGCTTCCGCCTTAAGAGCAACTTCTCTTGTTTTATTTTCATAAATATCTAATCCCATTAAAGCTATACTGACTAAAACTACAAAAATGACTATTAAAATTGTCCGTTTCCGCATAGAGTTCCTCCTCACTTTTATTTTTTAAAAATTATATCAAATTTCATATATTTTCACTCTACTTAACTATATATTCACATAATATTATCCTTTTTCTGTATAAGTGAATTTTGAACGTTGGATGTTCCTATTATAGTTGGCAAACAACAAAAAAAGACCGTTTTTACGGTCTTTTTTGGCTATGGTTTGTTTTAGTTAGACAAATCATTAAGAGTGATTATTTAATCGCCATTTATAAAAAACTTTCAGCAAATAATCGGAAATCACAAATATTGTTATATATATACTACTTATTGAAACAGTTAAATAAATGCTATCGTTGAACATCGCTTTGCTATTAGACATGACCAAACTAAATATTAAAGAATAGGTCAATGCACAAAGTAAATGCTTAATATACATGACAATTATATTCTTAATTTTACTATAGTGTTCAATCAGGATAGATATCAGTACGGCTACAAGCATTGCAGGTCCAGTAAATGTAATACCATAAATACCGTATGATATGCTGTATGATGAGCCAATAAATAGCGGAACAATAAATATTCCAATTACTAGTGTAACGGCTGCTGCAATCAATTTATTTCTCAACAACTTTTCCACACCCTTTAATCACTTTTTTGTTTCAAAATGCCAGAGTCATTGGATTTGATGACCATATGTACAAACTATTTATATTACAACATACAATTCATAGTATTGCGTTTATATTAATACAAAAATTATCAATTTGAAATCCTTTTAAATTACTTATATTTAAATTCCAAGTTCCTTTTTGGTAAATATTTTTTATAATCGAATACATATAAAGGCTATGCTAAATCTTTCAAACCTATAGCATAGCCATTTCAAATTTAAATTGTACGTTTACTAAAGGAGTAACAGGAGTGGGAAAAATCCACGCCTTTTACGATAAAAAAGGTAATCGATTCCCTGTATAAAATAATGAGGTAGTCGAATTTATTTGACTACCTCATTATTATGTATATAACTTTGAACAAACGGGAAAAATTCAGAACTATCCTCCAAAATGTATTGCTTCATCATCTTGGGCCTTTCGATAATTCCAATTATATTTCTTTCATAGTCTAAAATTATTGTATAGGATTGATTTGAATTTGCTGATTTAAAGTAAATATAAGTATCCTCATTAAAAGCCGGTCTATTAGGAATTATTTTCTTTTTCATCAAGAGGCTATCTAGTATTGAGATAAATCGTTTTGTCTCCTCTTGTTCAATATAATGCGATTGTCTCATATCTGAAATCAAAACATTATTGATGCTCGCAATATCCAATTCTGGTACAGCCTCATTAAAAGTAATTAGTGGTCTAGTGTAAAACCATATTAGCCAAATCACAACTACTATCAACAATAACCATATTTTTTTATTGCGAATATCCATCATCCTCCGTTCCTATTAACCTTATTTTCTACTTTTAATTATAACAAATCACTAACATTACATTAAAGAGAAGTCTGAATATTATGCGATTTAATCTATATATTAAGAATGTGAACACTAGATTTCACCGCTTTCTACCACACACATGGATAGAATCCACCTTCACCTCAAGTGAATCTTTATTTACACCTCACCAACTCCTGGTCTATCAACATATAAAATCCATGTAAATTTTGCGTGGGGTGTGCTATGGTAAATTATCGAGACAATTAGATAAAGGTGGAAAATTATGTTAGAGGTAAGCGATAGTAAGTTAGCACAATATGTTATGCATTATGTAAGTGAGAGTCTTGTTTTCGGGGAGGAAGCATTTTCGCAGCCAGAGGTTATGTTAGAAGCAGCATTTACACAATTAGCCTTTAACAAACTAGACTTTGAACAGCAATATGAATTTTTTCATGAATCCAATATTGGTTTAAATGAAGTATATACGTATGTCAAAGCCATTTTTGATGAGGAAGGTAGTTTCCTTGAACAGTCGAAGCATATTGCCACGCATTTACATAGTGCATCTGGGCATCCAAATATTAAAAGTGGTGAGTTGTTTATCGGCTTATTTGACAATTGTTTGATGTCGACAGAAGCCAAAAAAGTCATAGCCATTGTGAAAATTGAAGAAAAAGAAATGTTTTTAGATGTGAAAAATGAACAAAATAAAATGACTGTCAATGGCATTGACGGCATTAATGTAAAGAAAATCAATAATATGGCCGTCATTGTAGATATGGGGGCGGATGAAGCGCCAGTTGTCTTTATGAAAACGAAAAAGAAAGAAGATGTCGTTTACTGGCAAGAGCGTTTTTTGAAAGTGAAAGTAGCTGATGAGCATTATCATAAAACAAACTTAGCATTAACTGAATGTAAAAAGTATATTTTAAAAGAAGAGAGTTATACCAATCCCGAAAAGTTGGGTCTTTTAAACAAAACGCTCGATTATTTCCGTAGTGAAGAAGAATTTGAAGTAAACGACTATATTGAAACTGTATTTGAAGCAGTTGATTCAACGCAAAAAGATATTATCGTCAATTCAGTCAAGCCCTACGAAACAGTGATTTCTGAAAGTGCTATTGCAAAGGCTGAAAAAAGCTATAAACGGAAAATCAAACTGGATTCCGCAATAGAAATTCAGGTGAACGTCCGTGATATTGAGCAAATGGATGAGCTAATTGAAGTGGGCTTTGATGAGGAAACGAATCGCAAATATTATAAGATCTATTTTAATGAAGAAGTGTAATGAAGGTGTTCTATTGACTGCAATCAATAGAACATTTTTTCATTTCTGTTGAAGTTCGCTTTGAGGGCCTTCCTTCCGAAGTCTTAGTGGAGATTCATAGGTTTTTAGTGGCGTTTTCCTCCGGTTTTATGGCGGTTTCTTTGATTTTAGTGACGATTCATAGGATTCTAGCAAAAATAGCGAGAAATTATTAACATTAATTTTTTCACTTTGCTAAAATTAATGTTAAGTATACTAGTCTATAGGAGGTTTAAAAATGACAAGTAAGCAATTACGTTTATCCATCTTTTCACTTGTTTGCATTGTTTTTTTATCTTTCTACACATTGAATTTTTTTAAAACGACATCACTAGCTAAGGACCTATTGACAGAGATTGATTTCAATAAAGTCAATTCAGGTTTTGTTGTTGATGCTGCTAATGAAACAATACGCGATTTAAACGAGGAAAGTTTAACTACTATTTTATCCACTCTAAAAACAATTGAATTAGAGTGTGTTCAAAAACGCTCAGAAACCAGAGCTATTGATTATATAGTTTCACTTAGCGGTAGTGGCGGTGCATTTAAATTATATCTTTCAAATGACGGTTCTTTGTTCATTGATGGAAAGCTAGAAGAAACATATCAAGTTGTTGATAACCAAGTATTTAATACATTATTACATTTAATATTGCATTAAAACTCAAAAACAGCATCTCCGATTATCTAATCGGTGGTGCTGTTTTTGAAATGAACAAATATTTATTAAAAACCAAAGGTCACAATAATTTTAATATCAATTCGATTTTCCATTATACATTAACCCGGGATACTTCCCCCAATGGTATTCCATTTAACAACAGAACCCTTACCAGATATAAGTGTTGACACTTCACCTGTCGCTGTTTTTTCGAATCCCAGTATAAAATAATGAGGTAGTCGATTTTATTCGACTACCTCATTATTACTTAAATAACTTTTAACAAACGCAAATAGCTCAGAACTATCCTCAAGAATATATTGCTTCAACATCTTTGGCCTCTCGATAATTCCTATGATTTTTCTTTTATAATCTAAGATTATTGTATAGGATACTTCTGAATTTTTGGAATAAAAATAAATATAAGCATCCTCATTAAAAGCCGGTCTATTAGGAATTATTTTCTTTTTCATAAAGAGGCTATTTAGTATCGAGATAAATTGTTCTGTTTCCTTTTGCTCAATATAAAACGACTCTCTCATATCTGAAATCAAAAGATTATTGATGCTCGCAATATCCAATGCTGGTACAGCCTCATTAAAAGTAATTAGTGGTCTAGTGTAAAACCATATTAGCCAAATCACAACTACAATCAACAAAATCCATATTTTTTTATTGCGAATATCCATCTTCCTACGTTCCTTCCAAAAGCTCATTTTCTTTTTTAAATGATATCAAAACCAAGCAATGCAATAATATTGAATCAGAATCTCTTCACGGATCTCTATCGGCGATTTCCATGAGGTTACCGGCGATTCATAGGCTTCTATCGGCGATTTCATCAAGTTTATCGGCGATTTCCCCTGCTTTATCGGCGATTTGCTTATCGCTGCCAGCTCTTCTGTATCTTCCGAATATAAACAATTTGCCCAATATGATAGGCGTTATGTGTCGTTACATTCCCCACTACTTGCCACCAGTTTGCATTAAAGTAGCCCTGAACTTCACTTTCTAATTGCTGTGCCGTTAATAATTCTTGCCAATGTAATAGCACTTCTAAAAGTTGTTGTTGCAGTTCTGAAAATGTTTTATTTTTTGGAATAGTAAACGTACTGTCATTACTTTCTACCGCCTGAACTGCATGTATACTCGCTTCTTTATATCTCGTTTGCCATGTCTCATTCCAATAGAGCAAATGTTGTACTATTTCAGCAATACTATTGCTCTCATCATTTACCTTCCAGAGAGCTTCTTCTTCTGTCAGATTTTTAATCGACTCTGTAAATGGGACGTACCAACTTGGATCGTTTGCATTTGCTAATAACTGATCAGATAAAACATCTTTTGGGTGAAACACTTCTCCCCACTCCTTTTCAAAACGTTAATTATTGTTAACATTCTCTTTTAATGAATATTTCCCTCTTTATAACCTTTCAACTTTGAGGGCAACCCCCAAAAAAAGATGTTCAAAAAGGACCAACACCCTTTTGAACATCTGTAATTTATTTTAACGGAATCTTCAATTCAATATTTTCCCCAATAGGATTGAAGTAATAGTCTATTAATATTTTGGCTTTCCCATCGTAATTTTTAAAGGTCTCCGTTGCGTATAGATACTCATCATCATCTGAGTATGAGCCCCCTGCAAATTCTAACACCGTGCCATCTGCTTTTAGAGCATTCTGAAAGAACATATGGCGCTCGCGATTATCCCATTTCTTTGCAGCAGTTTTTAGACTTTGTTGCTCTATAGATATATCCCAATCTAAATAATCTGGTTTTGAGATTATTTTCTGTGTTCCAAAATCAACTTCAATAAAGTCCTCACCCTTTGGCACAGCTTGTACAGCGCCAATCATAACTGTCAATGACTCTGGATCATCGAAATAATTACTTTGCAAGTATACCGTGAATTTTCCATCAGAATTATTTCTGTATATTGATGAGCGATTTCTAACTGTTTCTCTACGCTCACCACTTTCCGTCATGACAGCAATATCTTCCAATGCTAATATTTGCATTGTATTTTCCTCGTCTACTTCAATATCCAGTGCCAATTTTAGTGGAGTACGGCGAATTTGTTTAATCGTAAGTTTCTGACCTTGGACATCTATAGTACGATTCGCATTAAAAACTTTTTCCTGTGCGATTTCATTTTGTAGTGAAAACGGTATAGTTATTTTAATGTTCCCTTTTTCTTTATCATTAAAATGAAAAATAGCTTTAAAATCCTTTGAAGTATAGGCGATTGGCTCTGAAAAACCAAACTCAACTGAAGAAGATATGTTTGTTTGATTACTTGCATTGTGCGTGAAGGAACAACCGCATTCAATTTCATCCTCTCCCTGGAACAATTGCACTTTCTCCAAAAATAATTCAAACGGAGCATTAGCATCATAGTACAGGACAAAACCCGAATGATCTGCAATTACGCCTTGCAATGTAAGCGATAGGTCATTTTTTGTCTGGGTCGCATTGATTTCTTCATAGTAATTATTATCCACAATATCCTTTATCCCTTTATCTCTGGCAACCGCTGAGACAATCGCTTGAAAGCCAGGTATTTTTGCAATTTGACTTGCAATTGTTGGCGATACACGAATAGAAAATAAAAGACTTAGACAACACAAAAATACGATGGCAACCGAAACAATGCGCTTCTTTTTTCTTTTTTCTCGCTTCACTTTACGAAACGTATCCATTCGAATTTGTTGAAGTTTGTCCTTTGGAACGTCAATCGGTAGTTTACTCATAACCAGTCCTCCTTTTCTCTTGCGAAGGTTCTAAGTTTTTTTAGAATGTGATGAAGCTTCGACTTTACAGTACCCTCAGGAATTTGATTGAGCTCGGCAATTTCTTTGTTTTTAAGTTGCTGGAAATATTTCATATAGACGAGTTGCTGCTCTGATAAGGTTAATTGCTCTAACAATTTCTCAATATCTGAGTAAATGGCCCATTCAAATAAGTGATATTCTTCAATTTGAATTGTTTGTTGGCGTTTACGTAAATGATCTTTACAACAATTGATTAAGACGCGCACGAGCCATGTTCTGGCATATTCGTGCTGTTGAACGGTATGCATTTTTTTTAGTGCCTTATAAACTAGCTCCTGCATTACGTCTAAGGCGTCTTGCTCATTTTTCATGTATGTAAAAGCCATGCGATATAAAATATCTTCATCCATTTCAATCAGAGAAAGTATCGCTTGATGATCGCCACGTATAGCACGCTGTGTAATTTCAAATTCCATCCTTTTCGCCTCCTTCCTTCATTAGACTGTAAAATACTTCATTTCGTTCAAAAATTTTAAAATATTTATAAACTATTATGTAAGATAAATAAACTGTTCGCTAAATAAAAAGAATCCATTTTAAATGGATTCTTTTTATTTAAAACACATTTATTATTTTAATTTCTTAATATCCTCAATGAGCATTTCAACATCTGCCTTTTTCGTTGCCCAGCTCGTACAAAATCTTACGACACTTTGCGTAGCATCGACCTGTTCCCAAAAGGAAAATGAATATTTCGTACCTAATTTAGTTAACACATCATTCGGTAAAATAGGGAACTGTTGATTTGTTGTGGAATCATATCTTAATGCATAACCTTCTGCAACAAACGCTTCTCGAATCATCATTGCCATTTCCACAGCATGATTAGAAATCTCATAGTATAAGCCATCTTCAAATAACGTCTCAAATTGAATTCCTAACAATCTCCCTTTAGCGAGCATGCCGCCATTTTGCTTAATAAAATAGCGAAAATCTTTTTTAAGGTTTTCATTTATAATGACTACCGCTTCCCCAAACATTGCACCTACCTTTGTTCCACCAATATAGAAGACATCACAAAGTTGAGCAATATCTTCTAAGGATAGATCGCTATCTTTGGACACAAGACCATATCCTAATCGAGCTCCATCCATCATTAACGGCAAACTACATTGTCGGCAAACTTTGCTTAATTCCTCCAATTCGGATTTACTGTAAGTCGTCCCATTCTCGCTAGGATGAGATATGTAAACTAAGCCTGGCTGAACCATATGCTCATGCGTGACATCATTCCAATGTGCATCATATAATTCTTTTACTTGCTGTGCTGTAATTTTGCCATCATCACTCGGTAAAGTAAGTACTTTATGACCAGTAGCTTCAATCGCGCCTGTTTCATGTACTGCAATATGACCTGTAGTTGCTGCAACTGCACCTTGATGTGGACGCAAAATCGACGCGATAATTGTCGTATTCGTTTGTGTTCCACCAACTAAGAAGTGGACATCTGCATTTTCAACGCCACATGCTTTTCTAATATACCCTCTAGCTTTTTCGCAATGTTCATCCATTCCATAACCAGGTGTCTGCTCTTCATTCGTTTCAATTAGTCGGCTCAGTATTTGCTTATGAGCACCTTCCGCATAATCACTTTCAAAACGTATCATTGATTGTTCCTCCAACATATTAAATTTCTCAATTTGTTCATCTGTATTTTCATTGAGTTGATGAAAAAAGAGCTGCCTAGGCAACTCAACGAATTACTACCTCTTTTTTATATAAAATTACTTTGCATTTATAACGTAAACTAGATGATCTGTCCAATGATTGTTCTCGAAGATGAAACCTTTCCTTGTACATTCATAAACCAGACCAACACTTTCTGCCAATTTTATAGACGCCACATTATCAATATTAATGTGAGCTTCTATTCGATGATAATTTAATTTTTCAAACGCTAAATCAATCGCTGCTTTTACAGCCTCTTTACCATAACCATGTTTCCAAAATTGATTATGTATTGTGTAACCGAATCTAGCCCATTGAAATTCTCTTCTCATAATTGTCGAAAAGTCTACAAAACCAATATGAGCATTATCGTCTTTTCTAAACACGCCAAATATATAAACTTTGTCATCAACAGCCATTTGAAAATGTTCAGCCACTAAATCACGAAACCACTCTTTTGTACAAATGCTCATATCTATTTTACCTTCATCGTATTTATGCTGAGAAGGTAGACGATTTTCATATTGCATAAGCCACGAAGAATAATCTTCCTCTTCTAATAAACGGATAATGAGTCTATCTGTTTCAGTTCTTATCTTATTCAATAGAACACCTCATCTAATATTATTTCTAATAGATATATAAGTTCTGCTGAAATATGATAAATCCTTCTTCCCATATACTGCTCCTATAAGAGGCTTATTCATATAAGCTGAGCGTTGCTAAAATTTCCTTTGCGATTTCATCCAGTTCTTCCGCACGTTCCATATTTGTAGGATTTTCGGCTACCTTCGATAAATAATCTTTAAATTGAACTTTTGACGCTACAGGCAATTTAATCACTAGAAAGTGGAGAAGAAACCACTTCCAATTATCATCCTCTGACGATAATACAGCTTGCACATGGGGGACAATTTCCTCGGGGAAAGTTAAGAGAATTTCTAATACACTAGGTGCAACTGGCCAGTTCATATCCTGCGTAAATACGAGAAGGTCCTGCAATAAAGACATTTGTGTATCTCTATCCAGTTTTTTAATTTCTGCTACCTTATCAACATCGTATACGCTCCTTGGTAGAAAATCGTCATATCCTTTCAACTTCAGCACTCCTTTTTTAAATGGTAATCATGCTATCATATCAATATCATATTACTAAAGTGAAGTGTTCCGTATGCTACGATTCAAGTTGTACCGCTTTGTGATACAATTCCATCATTTGTTGTTTCAGTCTTTTTTGCAAAGTATGAAAATAAATAACATCCACCTATTGCAATAATACTCCCCATGCCTTGTAACCAACTCATATTTTCTCCCAATAGAAGAAAAGCTAAAATGGCAGTAAATATTGGATTAAAATTTAGGAAAACACCTGATGTTGTTGAGCCTAAATGGAGAACACACATATTCCAAAATAACATACATAAGACCGTTGCTAATACACCTGTATAAAGAATTCCCAAAATGAAAGCAGTATTGATATCGGCAACAGTAAATCTTGGTACGCTTATCGGTAAAAGCATTATTAGGCCAAAAATAGCTGAGTATAAAGTAGACATCAAAGCCGATGTTTTAGTCATTGCCCACTTACTACAAATCGTATATAGTCCCCATATACATACTGCAGCAAGCATCCATAAATCACCTGTATTAAACTTTAATGATAGTAAGTAGTCTATTTTCCCTTTAGATAGTACAAGTAGGACGCCACAAAAGGAGATACTCATGGCAAAGAATTGTAGCATTGTTATTTTCTCTTTTAAAAATATTACTGAACAAATAGCAATGGAAATCATATTTAATGTTGATATTAAGCCAACATTTGTTGCGGTAGTCCGCTCTAATGCTAAAAACTGTAGAACATTAAATAGTACAACACCTGTTAACCCCATGAAAGCTAAAGGAAGTATTGCATTTTTGGGAGGCAAAATCTTTTTCTCTTTCCACCATACAATAGGCACAAGACAAAAGACAGCAATGAACCACCTTAAAGTCGTCAAGGTGATAGGTGAAGCATGTTCAACGAGCGTTTTACTAACAACAAAACTTCCAGCCCATAATAAACAAGTTAAAAGCAACAAGCCATAATACTTCTTCACCTTTTGTTCCCCCACTTTCAAACAGATTTATTCTTCTACAGGATTTTTAGGACCTTGCAATTCTAATTGGTAAAAATCCAAGTCAAGCCAACGATTAAATTTAAAACCTGCTTTTTTTATAGTTCCTGAATAGACAAAGCCAAAGTTTTTATGCATATCAATACTTTTTTCATTTTGAGCATCAATTCCAGCAATTAATGTCATGTATTCTCTTTCTGTTGCAATCGCAATTAATTCTGTAAGTAATGTCGTTCCAATACCTTTTTTTCTATAATTTTTATCTACATAAATAGAATGCTCAATCGAATATTTGTAAGCTGGCCATGCTCTAAAAGGGCCAAATGTCGCAAATCCTACCACTTTCTTCTCTAATTCGTATACTAGTATTGGATTGCCCTCTTGCATCTTTTGATCATACCAACCTTGTCTATTTTCAAGAGTTTGCGGTTTATACGTGTAGACAGCAGTCGTATGGACAATTGCATCATTATAAATGTTTAAAATGTCCATTAAATCATTTGGCGTTGCTTCTCTTATCATGTTTTTCTTCCTTTCTTAAGCAATCAATTTGTATTGCTCCTTTTATATTAAAACTCTTTATATACAAGGTAAAATTGAACTTTTTAACTCCTTGCTATAGACTAAAGTTATAGCAAGAAAATCGAGAGTTGGTGAGGAAATGACATTTCAGCAATTTCGCTATCTTGTAGAGATAGCCAAACATAATTCAATTAGTAAAGCCGCTTCGGCACTTTACATAACACAGCCTAGTATTAGTAAATCAGTGCGTGATTTGGAGACTGAGCTAGGAATTACAATTCTAGACCGAACGAACAAAGGGGTTTTTTTTACAAAAGAAGGAACGGAATTATTGTTTTATGCAAAAATGCTACTTGAACAAACAGAGGCTGTTAAGCATCATTTTGATAAAGACAAAAAAATTGGTCTAACGAAGTTTTCCATTTCATCACAACATTATAGTTTTGCCATAGAGGCTGTTGCGAATTTAATGGCGCATTTGAATGAACGGAAATATGAGCTAGCAGTTCGGGAGGGGAAATCCACTGACGTTATTGATGACATATCTTCAAGCAGGAGCATTGTTGGTATTTTATCTGTAAGCGAATTAAATAAACACTTTTTTGAGCGCCATTTCATCTCAAAAGCATTAACGTTTACACCACTGGCTTCATTGAAGCAGCACGTCTTTTTACGCAAAGAACATCCTTTAGCTCATTATGAAACGATTACTTTTGAACAATTACGCGACTTTCCTTATTTAAGCTACCAGCAGGATGATATGCTTTTACATTTTGCAGAAGAAACGCTCCATGTTAACAATATTGAAAAGCTAGTCTATGTGACAGATCGTGGCACGATGAATAACCTGCTCTCTAATACGAATGGCTACAACCTTGGAACAGGTTGCATTGTGAACAATTGCATGAACCCTAAAATCTTCTCGATTCCATTAGAAGAAAGTCAGCTCATTCAAGTTGGATATGTGAAACGAAATGATGTCTTTTTGCCAGAAGAGCTTCTCATTTATCTCGATTTTGTTAAATTAGCATTGGAAAAATCAATGCCTAAAGTAAATTAAAGCACTCTTTACGCTGAAAGAGCGCTTATGTATATAAATCTTTGCAAACGTAGCACCTATACTAATAAATCAATTAAACGGGGATGTTGAACAGGCATTACATCATCAGTAGCTTGTTAAAAATATTTTTCCATTAGCTTTTTTAGAAGATTCTACTGCATCTATTGCCTTGTTTAACTCTGATAAGTCATACGTCGAATCGACGGTCATTAAACGTAATTTTTTTTCATCGATTAGCTTTATTAAATGATTAAAAGTTTCTTGCCACTTACTTGTTGAGACACTTTTATTCCAATGCCGTAAATGAAACATATTTGCTTTCACTTTCGCTTGATTTACTATAGCTGCCCAGTTTACTTGTATCCCTGATAAAAGCCCAATGGTTAAAAACTGTCCATTTGGACGAACACTAAAAGCTAAATCATTACCATCCGCACCACCAATTGAATCAATTGCGGCATCTGCCCCCCTTCCGTTTGTTAATTCCATAACAGTATTAATTAAAGCACTTTTAGAGGTATCTATAACATAAGACGCGCCAAGTTGAAGTAATTCATCTGTATATTTATTACTTCTTGTCACAGCAATTAATTGAAAGCCTATAATCTTTGATAATTGAGCAAAAATATGTCCAATAGCAGAACCACCTGCATTCACTAATAAAACATCATCTGGTTTTAATTTTAACACTTCCGTACAAACTACCCATGCAGTAACTGGATTAATATACAGTTGAGCAGCTGTAAAATCATCAATTGAATTCGGTAAAGAAACGACAAAATCTGCTGATGTCTTTACAAATTCTTGCCATGTCCCTTCCCCTCGTAAAGGTAAAACTCGTTTACCAATAAGATTCTTTGAAACAATTGAACCTACATCTTCAACAATCCCAACTCCTTCATAACCAGGAATGCTAGGTAATGATATGCGATGAGCATACGACCCTCTAATTGGAATTAAATCAGAAGGATTGATAGGACGGGCAAGCATTCGTACAAGAACTTCATTATTAATTGGTGGTTCAATTGTTTTATAGTCAATGTTCAATACATCTTTGGGACAGCCAAATTCGCTAAATTTAATATATTTTGCTTTCATAGAATAATGCTCCTTACTAGTAAAATAATTAATTAAATTATAGCATTTCGAACTAAATCGCATTGACAGTATATTTTTTCGCAATCTTTATCTTGACCTAAATAGAAAGAACCTTATAAAAAATCCTCTCATCTGAAATGATATAGAGATGAGAGGATTTTTAAATTTATCAGTATTAAAGATTTGTTCAACTTATTATCAGTCTAATTTAACAGGTTATACTAGGGTGTTTTAGAGAATACTTTAAACCTTTGTCGTTTCATAGTCAAAACGGGTTAGTCTCTTCTCTTTCCGTACTTCTAATATTTGCGGTATAAAAATCCCTAATAAAATACACACAATTCCAAACCATCGCAAAGGAGAAACGACTTCATGAACAAGTGTAATAGAAGCGATAACCGCTGTTGGTAGTTCGACAGCTCCTAAAATGGTTCCAAGGCCTGTCCCTACTTTTGGTATACCAACAGAAAAACAAATGACAGGTATAACAACACCAAAAAAACCAAGTATTAATGCATATTTCCATAATCCTGCCTGCAGTGTACCATCAATCAAGTATGTCGGTGGGAAAACTAAACAAACAAAAAGAGTTGCACTCGTTGTCATAAGAAAGCTTTTTGAATAAATTGGTACTTCGGTGGAAACTCGTCCACTTGCAAAAATATAGAGTGAAAAGGTTATAGCTGCTAGTAATCCAAAGAGTATACCTTTCATCGATAATTGCTGTCCTAAACCTTCAAATATACCTCCAGCAAACAATGTTCCTACAAATAAAATAATAATTGAAATTACCTTTTCACGACTTGGAACAGTTTTATTTGCAATTGCTTCAATGAGAACGCCCATCCATGTGAATTGAAATAACAACACAATCGCAATAGAGGCGGGTAGTTCTTTTACAGAAAACCCGTAAAAAATGCTTGTTAAACTCATTGTGATCCCAACCGCTAACAGCGATAGTATATTTTTCAAAGATACTTTATGACGAGAAAAAATAATAACGAGCAATAATAGTCCAAACCAGCCAAATACATATTGTCCACCTAAAAGTTCAGGAAAGGTAAAGCCATTTGAAAATCCAACTTTTAGAATAGAAGATAGGACCCCGTAGCTACAGGCACCTAATAAAACGACTAAAGAAAACTTCAATTTTTGCAAAAAAACCCCTCCAAAAAATAAAAAATCTCGTCGACTATAAATAGACGACGAGCGAATGAAACAGAGCTAAAACTCTACAAAATTCCGCCACTCACGAACTCGTGAGTGTTTGCTTATAAAATTAGGACTATTATATGAAAATATTATATAAGTGTCAACACTATTTGCGATTTTTTTGCAATTTAAATAGTATTTCTCAATAGCTTTAATAGCATTAACAAGTTTTATAAAACATTTATTTATTGGAAAATACAAAGTGCTTTATACCCAATAGACCGATAAGAAACACCTTAAATACTAGTACCTCTTTTAATAAAATATTTCCTTGAATCTTCTCTCATTTTTTCCGATAACGCTGAATCGAGTACCTGATTCAACCAATCAAGTGTCTTTTTTTGAAGAAACAATCTCATTTGATTTTCTGCTTCTAACATAACCATGTTAATTGTACAAGTAGAGTTAGTTGTACACGATTGGCATTTCTCATCGTCTTGATACATCACATTATTTTTTAAGATATTTTTGCATTGAAAAATTGGCTTAATACCTTCGACTGCTCGAATGACATCCCAAAAAGAAATATTAGTTGGTTCCTTAGCCAGTTTATAACCACCATTCACACCAGGAACCGAAATTACAATGCCAGCCTTTGATAATTTACTGAAAACTTTCGATAAATAGGTTTCTGATAATCCTTGAAACTCTGCTAAATCTTTAATTCCAATTGTTTCATCAGAAGGTATATCGATCAAATACACCAAACTATGTAAAGCATATTCCACCATTACACTATACTTCATATTTATTCACCTACTCCTATAAGAAGATATTTTAATATTTCGCATAGAAAAATACAATAAGTCCACATCATTGACGGAAAAAGAAAAAAGCTATATATTAATTACAGACAAATTCTATCCACGATTAAAATTGTCTACAATCGATATTATATAGGAATTTTTAGGAGGAACACAACTTTGAGTAAACTTTTAGTCATCAATGCGCATCCTGAATTCGATTCTACAACTTCCGTTAGTTTAGTTGGCTTACGCAATTTTATGGACTTTTATCAAGAAGAAAATTCTGATGAAGAAATCATAGAGCAAATTAATTTATATGACGATTATATTCCCCAGTTGGATAAAACTATTTTCACCGCTTGGAATAAACAAGCAAACAACGAAAAACTAACTGATGAAGAATTACATGCTATCTCACGAATGCATGAGTTAGTCCAGCAATTTAAAAGTGCCAATAAATATGTCATTGCATATCCATTGCACAACTTCAATGTACCATCAAAATTGAAAGATTATATGGATAACATTTTGATTGCAAGAGAAACATTCAAATATACTGAAAACGGTTCAGTTGGATTATTAAATGACGGTCGAAGTATGGTTATTATCCAAGGAAGTGGTTCTATTTATACAAATAACGATTGGTATACAGAAGTAGAGTACTCACATAAATATTTGAAATCTATGTTTAATTTTATAGGCATAGAAGATTATAAAATTATGCGTGTTCAAGGATCTTCTATAATAAATCGTGAAGAACTTTTAAAAAATGCTGCAACTGAAGCACAGCAATTAGCGTCACAATTAGCTACTAAATAATGAAATTAAAAAGGGAAGAAAGCGATATTTTCTGCTTCTTCCCTTTCTACTATTTATTTCCGAAAGACATTATCATTCGACACTTTTTCGATTATGGCTCTTGCAGGTTGTTTAGGGGATATTAATCTTGATAACAAGTGTCATAATCGCCTTTCATTAACAAACTTTTACAAGCCAATCCATTTTCGTGATAAATCTCTTTACCTACTTTTAATTTAATACTTCGATTTGAATTTGGAAAATCTGGGTCAACATTTATAATAGACAAGATATCCTCATCAAGCCATTTCATAGAAAAATTACTTTTTGCATCACTATAATAAATTGTATGTACATTATTATTCTCACTATTGTTTTTAATTTCTACCCAGACATTCACTCCACCTGCTGCACCACCGTATGGCTCGTAATAAGCATTGGCAGTATACTTTTCTGTTGGGGATACGACAGGGCCAGGTCCCTTTTGGACGAATTCTCGATCTATATCATTAAATGTAAAAAAATATGTTTCATATAGATAGATTGTAGATACTAAAGCCATCCCACATAGCGTTGCCATTAGCATTTTTTTAGGAAAGGGTTTCTTTTTAATGACGGAAATTAAGACATTCGTACAGAAAATGAAAAATAAAAGAATAGTAATAAATGCAATTAAGATACCAAATAAAATGAGTATAATAATTCTCCCTTTCTGAAAGTGAAGTACATGAAACTAAAATATTTTAAAGTAAATGTTCATTGAATGGTTATGTAATTTTTTTCAGAAAAAAACTATATATCTATCTATAAAGATGCAAATTGATCTGTTTTGGTTCCCACATAATTTTAAATAATAATAGCAGCTTTTCTTCGTGGTTTTTGAAAAGTTGTGCTATATTCAAAGTGTCAGGAGTGAGTGAATGAAAAAGTTTTTAACAATTACCGCGATAATGCTTGTTTTACTCGGAGCAGCTGGCTATGCTGTGTGGCATTTTGGGACAAATATCGCTTCCGAAAAAATAATTGAAAAAGTGGAATCTAATTTAGATGATGCAAATTTAGAAGAAGTAAAATCGTATATCGAGAATGATTCGATGGTTCAAGAAATTGTAAGTGAAGCAGCAACTACAAATCCAGAAACTCTCCCCTTCCAAACTAAGGAAGAGGCGACACGTGTGTTAATAAAAAAAGTAGGCATTAATCGTATACTTGAAATTCAGGAACAAGTGCAAAACGGATCTATTAGTAAGGATGAAGTATTATCTGAAATTGAAGGTAAACTATCTGAAGAAGAAATTTCTGCTTTAAAATATGTATTATATAAGGAATTGAATAAATAAACCTAGCCATTAATAATATAGACTCGATTCCCCTTTAGTGGAATCGAGTCCTTTTTTCCTTACATATTGAAATTAAAGGCTACTACACAATGTTTAAATGCGTTGTTTTTCATACTCAAAGGGTTCTTCACACGAATAGATTTCATTGAAAAATCCCTTATACGGAATATCATCTTCCAAGCATTTTATGAGATATGACAGCCCCTCATCACACTCCCGCTCTTCGCCATTATTCTGCATTATTTCAAATCTATCTAGAATATTCTCCATAAGAGTTGCTTTTATAAATAAGGGTAATTGATCTACCATCGTATTACTAATATGAGTTTCGGAACGATATCCTTCAAGGACGATTTTAAAATAATCATCCATAAACTGTTTACGTTCATGAGGATCTTGTTCAAATTGTATCCAACCCACTCCTTGTGTCCAAAGATCAGCCAAGTCATACATATACCAACCGAAACATGCATTATCAAAATCATATACAGTGATTTGTCCACTATCAAAATCTATCGAGTAATTCCCATCATTAAAGTCAAAATGGATCATACCGAATGACTCACTGTCCCTGTCCAATCCTTTTAAGGTTTTAAGTAGCTCTACCATCTTTTGCTTAAGCAAAGTAAAGGAGCCTGGTATCAAGCTATTGATATATTCGACATTATATTTATCAAGAAAACTATACCGACGATGGACGGGATTATATTCTTTCGATAATTGGTGCAATTTCCCGAGGACTTTACCGCAGTTATAATAATATTCGGTAATCGAAACGCCTTCCCTGTACCGATAATTATTTTCCACAAGCATTTTTCCCTTAGCCTTTTTAAATAGACAGATAAAAAAGGTATGATTATTATGAGTAAGCTCTTCCAAGAGGTTCCCCTTCATAGAGTTGACTACATCTGAAACACTTCCGCCATGTTCGAATAAATATCTGATATACTCAACTTCACCAAGGAAATCTTCCCTGCCTCTGTCATTTAAGTAGGCAATTCTGAGTATTTTGGCGTCCGCACCCTCTTTTTCACATGTATAGACAACATTACGCCCTCCAGTATGTGCTTCTATCGGCTTGATTTCATAACCTTCCAACTGGTACAACTTTGATATTAATGGAAGTAAATATGTCTCACCGATTTTAACAACCTCATTATAAGTCATAAACCCTCTCCTCTCTGAGTGACTGAAATAATTAGAAACTTTGTTAGTATTGATTGGAACAATCCCATCCTTTTCATTTAATCCAATTAATTAACTTATAATGACAAAGCTTCATAAGTTAATTAATATATTCTATATATTACCATATATACCTTTTTTATTAAAACAGTTGTTTGACAAGTATCCATACTCACTCCCATGAATAATGTAGCTTAGTAAATCTTAAAGCGTTTTTGTGTAATAATATCGCTTCCCCGTTAGCGGATAATGATTGAGGACAAATTCTTCTTGATAGCCTAGCTTGATATAAAAATCGGGTGCTTGAAAACTAAACGTATTTAGGAAAGCATATTTGCATCCTCTGTTCATAGCAATCTTCTCAGCTTTCATCATCAATTCGGTACCAATATGCTGTCCACGAAGTTCTTCACTTACCCATAAATACTCAACTTCCAACCAATTTCCATGTGTATCCCCAATCAAACCCGCAACCCTTTTCCCCTTTTCATCTTCTACAAATAGACCAATATCTCTTATTAGCTTTTCTTCAATACTTTCAAGATTGTATTTTAATAGTTCTTGAAAAATATATTCTTTTTCCTGTTTAGTCACATTATCTGATTCAATATATTTCATTTTTCCGCCTCCTATTTGTGTGTCACTAATTGTTTAAAGTAGAAACTCTTTTTTAAAATACTTCTGCCTTTTTGCACCTGTTACAGCTTTCAATGCCAATAAACCTAATAATAAAAAGGCAAATGACCCCATTAATCCAACAGGACGGATGGCAGTCCATTCAGCAGCTAACCCTATTACAATTGTTAAAGCTACAATGCAACCCGCTTCAATGACACTAAAGATGCTGCCAAATCTCCCCATCATCTTCACAGGAACATGATTTTGGTAGAACGTCAAAAATCCTGTATTTGCAAATGTAACTGCAAACCCTATTATAAATACCCCTGTTGCTGCACTCATAAAGCCACTCGAACTATAAAGGACGACATAACCTATTGAGGTAAAAATAGTCCCCATACCAATTAATAAATTCACTGCAAGTTGTTTTGAAAATACTGAGTTAATAATTGATCCTATTATAATGCCCGCTCCAAAGATACTTAATAAAAAGCCATAATTGGTGTCTGATATGGAAAGGATGCCTTTAGCAAACGCTGCCTCAAGGGAATCAATCGCAGTCATAAATATCGTAGTCCCACTAAATATTAAATATATTTTTGTGATATAGGTATCGTTCTTACTAAAATGATATACCATGCGAAAATCTTTTTTTATCAAGTCCCATGTAAATCTTTGCGCCTCTGTCTCGTTGAGTCTTGTATCAACATTCGGTAGCATCATAATTATGAATGCTGAAAAAAATAAAGCCACTGCATTAATATGAATGGCCGTATAAGGAGTCCCCATCCAAAACAAGATTCCAGCGATGACAGGGCCAATTAGTGAACCACATGAGTTAATAAAACTACGTAGCGCATTAAAACGTTGCCGATCGTTTTCTGGTATAAGTTTTGTCATATACACCATAGAAGTAGGCTGAAAAATAGCACTGCCCATATTAATGATAAAAGCTAGTACATAAACATAAATAAATGAAGGTAAAAACGGAATTAACGCAATACAAATTGCTCGAAAAATATCTAAACACATCATAAGTCGTCTTGTATTTATCCGATCAATTAAACTACCTGCCCAAGCATTCGAACATATTGTTGCAATGGGACCTAATATATATAAAATAGCAATTGCAAGTGGAGAACCTGTTTCATTCAATATAATTAAGTTTAGTGCGATTAGGTACACCCATGCACCGACATTTGAAATGCCTATTCCCCCTAAAAGGATTAAAGGATATTTCCATCTGGACATCTTCACCACTCCATTTTTATTTTTAGTCAAACAAAATAAAAAAACTCACCCCCAAGATTTTCATCTTGGGGGCGAGTCATATCGCGGTGCCACCCCAGTTCATTTCTACATCGCTGTAGAAGTCTTATCGAGTACGGCATTGTGAAATAAAACACCTGCGATACTCTATCTCGTTAACGTGAGAATACGTTGCATCATCATTGCTTTTACAAACAAATCCAATGCACAGCTCCGAGGCTTGTTTCAACATATTTCCTATCCCTCCTTTTCAGCTTCCAGAGGTCTCTGTAGATAGTACGTATATTTACTCTTCTTTTCATAGCTTTTTATATGTAATTTTGTAAATCTTATACTATTTCAAATTAAAATTCAATACATACACGGCTTTTTGTTCATGCATCATTAAAACTATTCCATAAATTTTCATCAACGATAAAAAAACCTTCATGCGAACATGCTGCTAGTAAACATTGATCATCTTGATAAAACATCAAATCCTCTGGTAATTTTGGAGTAATCCAACCAAAAAGTGAGTTGCTTCGCTCCTTTAAAAATTGTGTCGTAACGTTATTTAAATGAAAATAAAAAACAAATGCTGTACTTTCACCAAGTATCGTTGTCTCCCACTGTCGTTGAATTTTCCTGTCGATAATTTGGTCTTTTATTTCTGCCATTATTTCATCGACAAAGGCTAGCCTCAGTTTTTCATCATCCATTAATTGTCTGTTCTCTACAAACGCAAAACGGTTACATCTCGTTGCAAGAAACTCAATAAGCTGTTGGTATCGTTTCCCTTCAACTTTTTCTCTAATCATAATCAATAGTAAAACCTCCTCACTTCAATATCCAAATTATAGCATTGATACTATATCGTACGAATAGGATGTAAATAAAAAACAAGTTGCAGTAAAATTTGAATTATAAAAAGAACACAGCTTGGTTATGAAACATACCAAGCTGTGTTCTTTTTTAACTTTTACGGATCATAACAGTAGAGGTTACGTGAGACACAAATCACCAACTGTAGAGAGCGTAGTGATTAACATTACAAGTCTATCGGCTTGCCACCTGTCACCCCATAAATCTGACCAGTAATATAACTTCCTTCATCAGAAGCTAGAAGAACATATACTGGCGCAAGCTCCACTGGTTGTCCTGCACGACCGAGTGGCGTATTTTGCCCAAATTCAGGAATTTGTCCTTGCAATTGTCCATTATCTAATTGCAATGGCGTCCATATTGGTCCTGGCGCGACACCATTGACGCGCACACCCTTAGAAGCAAAGTATGTGGATAGCGATACCATAAAGTTGCTTATCGCACCTTTTGTAGCGGCATAATCCATTAAAGATGGGGACGGATCGAAAGATTGAACTGAGGTGGTGGTAATAATCGCACTTCCAGGTTCCAAATGTTCTTCAGCAGCTTTTACGGTCTCAAACATGCTGATGATGTTTACTTTGAAAGTGTCTTGCACTTGTTTGATTGTTAAATCACTTAGGGAAGGCTGTGCGATTTGTTGCGCAGCATTCAATACAAGCGTGTCCAATCCGCCAAAAGCTTCCACTGTTTTTGTAACAATCTCTGTCGCTGAGCCATCTTCTCGCAAGTCATATGGTAGCAGTAAGGCTTTTCTACCTGCTTTTTCAATGTATTCTTTGACTTCGTTAGCATCTTCCTCTTCGCCAGGGAAGAATTGGATGGCTACATTAGCTCCTTCACGTGCATAGGCAATGGCGGCGGCACGACCAATACCAGAATCGCCTCCAGTAATTAAGGCATTGCGCCCTTCTAACCGATTGTATCCTTTATATGATTCTTCTCCACAGTCAGGTTTGGGTCTCATTTCATTTTGTAGCGCTGGAGTGTTCTGTTCTTGATTCGGGAATTTTCTCGTTTGAAATTTCTTACGTGGGTCTGTTAGATGTGGGTTTCCCATCAATTATCATCTCCTATTTTGTATAATTTTTAAATTGTCATAAAAAAATCGAAAACACTTTGTGAGCTTACACTCACCAAATCCTGTTACATTGTTTGAATACCCTGTGACTATTTACTTTAAACAGCTTCAGTTCTATTCCTCCCTATGCTTTAGCTATTTACTTATTCTTGCAAAAGAAAAAACACCTCATGTAAGCGAGCAGACTAGTCCATTTTGTAATGGATAGTTTGAACACTTACAGAAGGTGTTTTAAGTACCTCTATAATGATGTTTATAATGGTTAGACAAATGTTTGTGCTTATGCTTGTAACGCCTTAATTGCTTGAGCTACTTGCTCTTCTGTTAAATTGTGACGCACGATGTAGCGATTACGCTCATGCTTCGTACATTCGATTGTACAGCCACCTAAATGCTTTGCTTCATTTTCTTCAGATGCGATGATTTGCTTGTTACATTCAGGGTTTGCACAGTTAATGTAACGTTCACAAGGTTCACCGTCATAATGATCACGACCGATAATTACATGCTCTACTTGATTGATTGGCACTGTTAAACGCTCATCAAAGACGTACATTTGACCGTCCCATAATTGACCTTTCGCAACAGGGTCTTTTCCGTATGTTGCAACACCGCCATGTAATTGACCGACATTACCAAAGCCTTCACGTTTCATCCATCCTGAAAACTTCTCACAACGAATTCCACCCGTGCAATATGTTAAAACATTTTTCCCTTCGAAAAGCTCACGATTTTCACGTACCCATTCTGGTGTGTCACGGAAGTTTTCTACATCTGGTCGAATCGCGCCACGAAAATGGCCGACATCGTATTCATACGTGTTACGTACATCTAATACTACTGTATTTTCATCTTGCATTTCAGCAAGGAATTGTTCTGGTGACAGGTAGCGACCTGTTAATTCATGTGGGTTAACGTCTTCCTCTAAGCCTAAGTTTACTAACTCAGGACGTGGGCGTACGTGCATTTTTTTGAATGCATGGCCATCTGCCGCATCTATTTTGAAGACTATGCCCTCAAATAAAGCATCAGCTTGCATATTTGCCATGTATTGTTCTGTTTGCTCAATCGTACCTGAAACAGTACCGTTAATGCCCTCATTTGCTACTAAAATACGACCTTTTAAACCGATTTCATTACACATTGCTAAATGCGTTGTAGAAAATTCAGCTGGATCTTCAATCTTCGTGTAATGGTAATACAATAAAACTTGATAATTCATACTTTTCACCTATCATTTCATATATTTGCAGGATATACCTGATAGTCTCTTTTACGACCTATTAACCATAAATGATAATCACTTAATATGCTATCGGTAATTAGGCTGAAATGTGTATAATTACATTTTTTAATAATTCAGAAAGTCTGGGAGCGATTAAAATGCAATACATGCTTACGATACTCGATTTTAAAGTCGATGTTATTCTTTTTCACTAACCTCTAAAATTTTTAAACCCTCGGATGCTTCTGGCGCTTCAAAAAATTTTGTCACTTGTATAAACGTCGCTTCCGTATCAAAAACTGCTCTTTCAGGCTGTTCGTTACGTCTTTGTGCAATTTGACGTAAGCATTGCTCGTTATTTAAATTAAGAAAAATTAGTTGATGATTTGCATTGACCTCTGACGCGATATCCAAAAACCACTTTCGCTGTTTTTGCGTGTTACCTGGAAAATCCATCACTACATCTGTACCAACACTTAATATATTTTGGACATGCTTTTTCAATATCGGCTTGAGCTGTGCTGAAAATTTTAGATAGTCCTCAAATGAATTGATCTGATTGGGATAAAGAGATGACAGCCATTCGTCCTCAGATAACAGTACCGCATGTTTTTCTATAGCCAATTGTTTTGATTTAGTTGATTTCCCTGCCCCCATTTTTCCACAGAAAAAGTATAGATTTCCTAATTTTTTCATATTTTTATTCCTCCGAGCTTTTTTTATTTGTTGTTGCCCTACCTTGTAAAACTATAATTTACAAATGAGCCGATAGTTCAAAAACTTCATTCCTTTTTAAGCAACAGAAAAAAACGAATTCTAAAATCAAAATCCGTTCTTCATAAATTCTTATATTAACTCTAACATAATGTTTATATGTGACAACACATTGGTACAGAAGTGTTTAAGCTGTTAAGACGTTATCAAAAGCGTTCCATCGTTAAATCAGTATTTACTGAAACCCCAGCTTTATTTCCTTTAGCAGCTGAAATCATTAAAGAGGATGGTTTAGATCTTTCGGTTTCCCCTGCAATATATACGTTTTTTTGAGTTGTCCTACCAACACCATCAGTTATAACTTTTCCATCTTCATGAATATCACAGCCAAGCCTCTCAGCAAAATGATTTGGACGATAATAAGATGGGGCAACAAATCCACCTGTTCTTCTAATTGTTGCTCCTGTTTCAAACTCTATTTTTTGTAAGTAACCGTCATTTCCTATTAAGTCTTTTATCTTTTCCGATATCATTTTGATATTGTGTTTTTGCAACTCCATTGTACCTTCTTTAGATAATTGAGCTCCATTCGTTAAGACAACCAAATCTTGCGACCAATTATAAACTAACTTAGTCAAATGCAGTACATGCTCTTCTTTTTCCGCAATAACTACTAATGGCTTATCTTTCTGCTCCCAGCCATCACAATACGGACAACTGAATAGACTTTTCCCATAAAACCTTCTTATACTTGGAATAGTAAATATTTCTTGAATACCTGTGGCGAGTATTATTTTTTCAGAAACAAATTCCTCACTATTAGATGTTTTGACTATAAATCGCTCATTACCAAAATCCTTAATAATTTCATTCACTGTTGCAGTAAAATATGATACGGTCGGATAATTCTCCAACTCTTTTAACGCTGTTTCTTTAAACGCTTGTGGTTTTATCCCATCACGGGTAATAAATCCATGTGACGCTTGTGTCACACTATTCCTATTCGTGCTATTGTCAAATAATGCAATATTTCTTCTAGCCCTTCCTAAAGTTAAGCTAGCACTTAACCCAGAAGGACCCCCACCTATAATGATACAATCGAGGATATTCATTTTTTACCTCCGTATTGAATTGGTTTTATTGTGAATTGTTCTTTCATAATAGAACTACATTATTTCCCACATTATAGATTTCCATTCTTTACACCACTATTATAGGTTTTCTTGTTTTTATAACGAAGAAGTTTTGTTTATTCCACTATTCTGACCCGTTAGCTGAATGCACCAATTGTTGAACACAAGTGCTACTTAATGAATAAGACCAATCTTGAATTTTAAAATTAGCCATAAATGCTACCTTGAGATCTAAGAATGTCCACCATACTTCCACTAATTTTTATCTTTTTTTCTCTTTTAAGTTTGAAGAGGTTTAATAAAGGTTATTAAACACTATAGCGAAATATTTAAAATACAAAATAGGAGATGGACAGTATGAGTTTCATTTGGTTTTTAATAATTGGCGGGATTATCGGTTGGCTTGCAGGTATAATTTTAGGACGAGATATCCCTGGTGGAATTATTGGTAATATTATCGCAGGTATTATCGGTGCATGGATTGGCGGTATGCTTCTTGGTAGTTGGGGTCCTAAAATTTCTGATTTCTATATCTTCCCAGCACTCATTGGAGCAATTATACTAGTTTTCATTGTGAGCGTAATTTTAAAATCAATGCGTAAAGCATCGTAAGCTAAATAGATTTTTTAGTTATACGGTGAAGAGTGATTGTGTAATAAAAAAGGCGATCTTCCACAAACAAATTTGTGGAGGACCGCTTTTTTTATATTTATTTACTTAACAATCCTCGGCTCTCTGATTTAAGAAGAATAGCACGGTCTCTTCAATAATCAAGCACAATTAATGAAAATTGAATCAATTTTTTGGCGGAATATATTCTCCTGTTGTTACATTAAATCCTACTGCTGTCATTTCTGTTTGATCGCGATTCCAACCGATTACTAACATTAAGGAAATATTTGTCTCTGTATCTTTTCTCAGCATGAAATTGTAACCTTTTGCCCAATCCTTACCTGGATAAATATTGCCCATTTTTAATGCTTTTTTTAGTAATTCAGGTGAATCATATTTGATATCATTAACACCTATAAACTCCTTTTTAGGATAAGGGGAAGTACCTTCTGTTGTTAAATCATTTAGTCCATCTATTTCTCCATTATGGATAGTTACTAAAAAATATTTATTCGTGTCTGGCACTCCAAACGATATATTCCAATTTTTTCTTTTACCGTTTGCACCAATTCCCTTACCAGGTTTATCTAAATCTATATTGATTGCATCTAATAATTGCGCATTTTCATTCCATTTTATTGCTGAAGGATATGCTAATTCAATAGCTTGTTTTATGGATAATTCTTGGTGTTCACTGACTACTAACGTTTTTCCAGTTGATTGTGATGTACGAGCTGATACTTTCTCAATAGTACCTATTAAAGTTAATAATATTAAGACAGAAATAACTATTTTTTTCATTTTCTTAACCTCCTTTTTAGAGGTATTCTTTCCAAAGCTTTTTCAATTATCCTGCCTCTTTAATTTAAGTGTAATCCATCACGTTCTCGCGTTTTAATTGTGAAAACTTAAAATTCATTAAGTTTGTCTACTGTTTAAAAGTGCTCATTATTGACCACTATTCTCTGGTTTTAATGGTTTTGTAAAATGAAAATTTGATGTGCGATTTTTCTTCTTCGGGCGTTAATAAACGAATCGCCTTTCCAACCTCTCCATTTTGCATTTCCCAAATAGAATTATGGTCATCAACAGCATTTGAAAAATCGCCTACCGACCATCTCTCCAGTATTTTTACATATGCATCCCCATTGTCGTAATTTTTCATATTGAGCTTTGCTATTTTTATATGCTTACCCTCGATTCTTCGCTTTTTTCAGTAAGACAACGTATAATAAAAGAAGCAGAAGAAGAATTCATTTTTCCTCTAGTTAAAAAAAGAGGTGCAATTACTTGAAACAGTTTGAAGCAACATTACCTGAGCATTATGAAACATTAAAAAAACAGGCCAATTATACATCTAGCTGGCGAGAGCGTTTAGAAGCAGTCGAAATATTATCGGCTTATCATCATGACAAAATCATAGATTTATTAAAAAATCGTATGCAGCATGATACTGTCCACAAAGTGCAATTAGCAGCCTATGAAGCACTTGTTGCGCTTGGCGAGGACGTAGAGAAACCATCACCTGCACGTTTTGATATTATCAAAGGAACAGACAAAATTTTCCTTCGAGTTAAAAAGAGCTTGCCGAAGGACCATACAGTGGCAGACTTTGCGGATAAACTAAAACGTATGCGTTTAGATGTCTTTGATGCGTATGAAGGCGACAAAGGTGTTCAATTTATGAGTTGGTTAGAAGAACGTTGGGCAAAACTGTAATCAATAGTATTACGATTTATAAAGGAAAGTCATTCTCTCCGCTTGTGGAGGGAATGACTTTTTCTTATTTTTCGCTGCGGCTAATCTTAATAAACTTACCTTTTCCGTTAGTTCAATAAATAGATAGATTTGAGTCTTTCAAGCTTTTTCAGCTAGTTTTTTTATAACCTGTATAAGATGTTTCATCAAATCACTTCGTTACTCTCTTCATATACATCTGAAAAAATTATATTAAAAATATACCTCTAAAACAGAGATTACCAATCCAATAATGCTATTAGAATTGCACTTTGAAATTGTCCTAAAAGTCATTGCCTTCGAATAAAATGCAAATACATCTGATAATTGGAGGCTATTTTATGGATTCTATAGTTACCTATATCTTTTTAGGTATATCAATGGCTGCAACGATTGGACCTGTTAAGTCTATCCTAATAAATACAGGTTTAAAAAATGGCTTTTTTCATGCATGGTTTTTTAGTCTAGGTGCCATAACGACCGATATTATCTATATGTTTATCGTATATTATGGAATTGGACAATTTATCAATTCCATCTGGCTAAAAACAATTCTTTGGTCTTTCGGCTGTTTTGTTCTTTTGTATACAGGAATCGAAAGTTTACTGTCGTTACATAAAATTGAAATAGATTCGAAAACGGGTAAAAGAACAAGACTGAGACACTCGATTATGTCTGGTTTTTTCATGTCTTTTTTGAATCCGTTAACCATCCTTTTTTGGCTGGGAATTTACGGCTCCATACTTGCAAAAACGTCTGATATTTCAACAGGGTATGAAATCATTTTAGTCAGTACTTCTATTTTAATTGGCATTATTTTTATAGATTTTATTTATTCTTTTTTATCCAGTGTCGCTCGAAAATTACTATCCATAAAGCTTTTGAAAACAGTCTCTTTTATCTCAGCCTTATTAATGATTGGTTTTGGAATCTACTTTGGCAAGCAAGCTTACCAAGCATTATTCCAATAAAGTCAACAACAGCGCATAAAATGAACACGAAAGGAAACCATACCTTAAAAAGAATATTAGACGAGGTGTGGTAATGGACAAAGAGAAGGTTAATGTTAGTGTCTGGTGTATTGTAAGTTTGACTTCCATTCCACTTATCATGACATTGGGAAATTCGATGCTTATTCCCGTGCTCCCAAAACTGGAAGATAAGGTCGGGATTACTTCATTTCAGTCCAGCATGATCATTACAAGCTATTCAGTCGCAGCGATTTTTCTTATCCCAGTAGCGGGCTATTTATCGGACCGCTTCGGCAGAAAAATAGTAATATTACCGAGCTTAATTTTAGCTTTAATCGGTGGTCTAATTGCTGGATTTGCTTCATGGAAAATGGATGACCCTTATACAATGATCATTGTGGGCAGAATTATTCAAGGAATAGGTGCTGCTGGTGCCATGCCAATTGTATTGCCTCTTGTAGGTGATCTTTATCAGGATGATGACGAAAAAATAAGCTCTACATTAGGGATAATTGAAACGTCTAACACGTTTGGGAAAGTGTTAAGCCCCATTCTAGGTTCAATATTTGCAGCTTTTTTATGGTTCCTTCCCTTCTTCTCCATTTCAGCGCTTAGTCTGATTTCGATTGTACTTATTTTTTTCTTCGTTAAAGCTCCGAAAGATGATGATGAACCATTGAAGTTCAAAGAGTTTTTACAAAATACTAAAAAAGTTTTCAAGGAGGAAGGAAAATGGTTGTATACCGTATTCCTTAACGGGATCCTTGTGATGCTCATATTATTTAGTATGCTATTTTTCTTGTCCGAAAACCTCGAAAAAGTTCATGATATAAAAGGTATTAAAAAAGGGTTTGTCTTGGCCATCCCGCTATTATTACTTTGTATAGCTTCATTTATATCTGGGCGGAAAATTAAAGGAAACCTTGGAAGAATTAAAAAAATAATCATTACCTCCTTAATCGCAATGTCTGTCGGTATTATCTTTGTTGGGTTTACAAGCAAAAAGCTGATTCTTTTATTAGTGGTCACAAGTATAGTGGGGATTGCTATCGGTGCCCTATTACCTGCACTTGACACAATTATTACTGACAATATTAGAAAAGAATTAAGGGGAACAGTATCCTCTTTTTACAGTTCGGCACGATTTATAGGCGTTGCAGCTGGCCCTCCCATTATGTCACTAGTCATGAAAAACTATCTCAATGCAAGCTATATTACGGCAAGTGTATTGGGATTTATTCTCCTGTTCGTTGTCTTGAAGTATATCAAAGTAGAAGATATTGAAAAAACCAATAAAATGGCATAAAAATAAGGACCTGACAGCTATTGCAGCCAAAGATCTTTTTTTGAATTCCAGAAAAGCGGCCGATTGTAGATGATTGTTTTTCAACTATCCTCCTGTAATTATGAACGATAAAAAATGCAGGTATACAGCTTAAGTGATTGCCTTTTATCACATAAGGTGACTTTTTCCATGTTTTATTTATTCAATTTTGTGGAATAGATTAAATGTGAACATAAATAGGAGGGATATATTATGACAGTCAAATTAACAGTAGAAAACGTCGTACAAGCGAAACAAGAAGTGGAGAAATTAGAAGCGCAAGGATATCTTCGAGATAACATTTACATCTTTGCACACTATGAAGATCGTGAAGATGATATTAACGAAGCACTGGGGACAGAAGAAGCTGGTATTAGCGAGCAAGGGTTCCTGACTTCTATGAAGAACTTGGTGAATTCCCGTGGAGATGAACTCCGCAATAAGTTAGCTTCTGTTGGATTAAGTAAATCGGAAGCTGCTCACTACGAAGAGGAACTGGATACAGGTAAATTAGTTCTAGTTGCCAATAAGTAAAAACAAACCCAGGAATCCAATCCTGGGTTTGTTTTTCATTTTACAAGTCCTCCTCGTATTGCTAGAATTCTGTCTTCCAGATGGCCTTTCAAGCAATCAGAATAAAAACCCATCCTTCTTTATTGGAATATGGCCCTTTAATGAAAACGAGCGTGGATTCTTGCTACAGAATCGGATTCTTATATGGAAGACTTGATTTCAAGATAATACAATTACAATTTCAAAGTTTGTCTATCACCCGACAAACTGAATTAGACTAACTCGTAAAAAAAGCAGTGACGGCCTAGGAACTCGAAAGACCTAGACTGCCGCTGCTTTTATTGTGCTAACGTAATCTTGTTAGCGTAATCTATTTTAGGTGACAAGGTCATCTAACCGTCTGGTAAACGAGACCTATGGCTCCAGAATCAAATGTCTTGTTTTCGATAAGTTTAAGATTGACCTTCTCCTTTAGACCTTGGAATAACGGCAACCCGCTGCCGACAAGGACGGGAGAAACCGTAATTTTATACTCATCAATTAAATCAAACTGCATAAGGTAGTGTGCGAATCTAGGACTTCCTAGGATGACCATATCCTTGCCTGGCTGCTGTTTGAGGTTCTTGATCTCTTCCTCGACATTTTCTTTCACCAGACTAGAATTGTTCCATTCGACTTTCTCCAGCGTCGTAGAAAAAACGATTTTGGCTGTCTTTTCGATCCACTCGGCATGATTCCGTTCGTACTGCGAAGCTGATGGGTTCGAAGGCACAGATGGCCAGTAACTGTGCATCATCTGATAAGTCCCACGTCCCCAAATAACAGTGTCGGCAGTACTCAGAATTTCTTTCGCATGTTTCTCCAAATCAGAATCGTAGGAAACCCAACCAATGTCCATTTCACCGTTTGGCCCTTCTACAAAACCGTCAAGCGATGTGTGCAGAAATAGAACAAGTTTTCTCATTTTCAGTTCTCCTTTGTTCATGAGGGATGTCACATTATACTTTGCAGTTTTCATTAATGTCATGTGCAAAGTCAAGTATAGCACACATAACAATCAATAATTTCTTCTAGATTGCAAAATCTCTTTATTAAACAATTTGGTCCTATAATAAAAAAACACCCATTTCTACATGAGTGTCTTAATTGAATGGAAGTTCTTTACTTCATGTAACCATCTAAATAGTGATTTAACACAACGATCCCTATGTTCTACTGCTTTTTATTATGATTCAGGAAATAAAATATAGTAGTCAAGCGCAATCTTTGACTTTTAAATCCTATAAATTTACTCTTGTTTTAGAAGGAGTGAATAACATGACAACTTATTTAACACCATTTACTTTTAAAAACGGCGTCACAATTCGTAATCGTTACATGATGGCGCCCATGACAACTTACTCAGCAAATGCTGATGATACAGTATCAGATGCGGAGATTACATATTACCGTGAGCGCTCATATGGCGTCGGTATGGTGATTACAGCATGTGCGTACGTAATTCCTAATGGGAAAGGCTTCCCAGGTCAAATATCTGCGCATAGCGATGAATATATTCCGAGCTTAAAACGTATTGCTGATGCGATTCACGATGGTGGAGCAAAAGCAATTTTACAAATTTATCATGGTGGACGCCAAGCAGTACGTGACCTTGTGCCAAATGGCGATGTCGTAAGCGCAAGTGAAACCGTTGCAGCAGATGGCGGTGTGGCTCGTGCATTAACGGTAGAAGAAATTGAGGAAATAGTCTTTGCATTTGGTGAAACGACACGTCGTGCAATTGAAGCAGGATTTGACGGTGTGGAAATTCACGGTGCCAATACGTATTTATTGCAACAATTCTTCTCAGGCTTTACAAATAAACGTACAGACAGTTACGGTGGCTCTGTTGAAAAACGTATGACATTTTTATTAAAAATCATCGATAGTATAAACCGTGCAAAAGTGCAATATGCTGATGACCAATTTATCGTTGGTTATCGTTTTAGCCCAGAAGAGCCTGAAGATGACGGTATCACTCTAGATGAAACGGTTCAACTTGTAGATCGTTTAGCAGATGAAAAGCTCGATTACTTACACATTTCATTAGGTGATTTCCGTGCAGAAGCGCGTCGTTATAGCGGTGAAAAAGAAAACCGTATTAAAATTATAAAACGCGTGATTGACGGTCGTGTCCCGTTGATAGGCGTTGGTTCTATTTATTCACCAGAAGATGCGAAAGAAGCGATGAAAACGGGTGCTGATTTACTTGCACTTGGTCGCGAGCTATTAATTGAACCACACTGGGTAGAAAAAGTAGCAGCTGGTGAACCAGTTATTACTGAAATGGATATGAGCCGTGATAATAACATTCCAGAACCGCTAATGAACATGATGAAACGTAATGTCGGTTGGGTGCCAGGCGTAAAATAATTGTAAAAAAAGGAACATCTAAGGCGAACTGACCTAAATACTGATGCTAGCGATTGTCCAAATCCATTGTGGGCGTTCTTTTTAATTAAGCGTCTTATGCCATTTTCATTAATTATTTTTATGTCACTATCTGTAAATTTGGTGATGTTCCATTTATTTTTTAGAGCTATTCACAGGCTTCTGCAAACTCCCTTTTCTTAATGAAAGTTGTATTAATGGTGAAGCATTTACTGATTTATCGCAGGTTATTACATGCAAAAAACAGTAGTTTAATATTGGTATAGTTATAGGTAAGAAAAGTTTGATCATTGAAACAGGTAGAACTAGTATTATTTATTGATACTGTCCTATCTGTTTTTTATTTTAGGGCCTTCCCCTATTTCAGGAAAGCGCCAGATTGTGGAATATCATTTTACATTCAAAGGTGCTGTGCGGTAATTGAAGTATAGAAAAGATAAAAATGCCGATTGCTTTAAATCTTGAGAACGATGCCGAAACTGTCCACATATGCTTAATATGCAAAAAAACAAAAAGACGCCCAACAATTGGACGTCCCCGCTCGTGAAAAAATACTTTATGCTTGAATAAAGTATCTTTCAAGTAAGAAAAAAATTAAGCAGCTAGCTTTCTGCAAGCCTCTGCACATTTGAAGCAAGCTTCCGCACACTGCTGGCAATGTTCATGATCATGTTTCTTACACTCATTGCCACACGCCTCGCATACTGTCGCACATACTGATGCAAGCTCTGAAGCAAATAGTGTATTTCGTGCTAACGCCTGCTCTAAAAAGTTACAGATATCTGCACATTCTCGGTCTAATCTGATGCATTCAGCCATCATCTTTACATCGTCTTCCTTTAGACAAGCATCAAAGCAGTGATTGCAGGCAGCCATACATTGGTGTAAAGCCTGGATTAATTCTTGGTGTTGTTCATGTGACATATTCTATTCCTCCTAAATTTTAAATGGTACTCTCTATACGTATACCCCTACAGCGTATCTCTAAACATAAAATTAAATAACGGATGAAGAAGAGGACCTTTTGGGGATATTTCTTTGCTTACGTTGTAAATCCGTATAAATTTGGCTAGACCCCTTATACAGAAGTGGAATCACAAGTCTTATCATCATACCCTCCCTCCTAATGGTAATAGATTTCTTTTGATTATTTTACAACATTTATTCCACAATCTGGCCCTTTAACGAGTGCTGAGCCTTATTACAGAATCGCGCCCTTTAATGAAATAACTAAAATGTCACTAAAATTGCTTATAGGAAGATGAACTATCGCTACCGTTAGTTCAACTAGACGAATACATCGCTTTTGCAATTTTCCCTAAACTTTCTTTAAATGGAGCACTGCGTTTACTACCTAATAGTTTTTAAAAGCATAAAGCCTCACCACATATAGAAGGTGACCCTCTCCTTATGTTTTATTTATTCACTTTAGTGGAATAGATTAAATGTAAACATAAATAGGAGGGATATATTATGACAGTCAAATTAACAGTAGAAAACGTCGTACAGGCGAAACAAGAAGTGGAGAAATTAGAAGCGCAAGGATATCTTCGAGATAACATTTACATCTTTGCACACTATGAAGAACGTGAAGATGATATTAACGAAGCACTGGGGACAGAAGAAGCTGGTATTAGCGAGCAAGGGTTCCTGACTTCTATGAAGAACTTGGTGAATTCCCGTGGAGATGAACTCCGCAATAAGTTAGCTTCTGTTGGATTAAGTAAATCGGAAGCTGCTCAATACGAAGAGGAACTGGATACAGGTAAATTAGTCCTAGTTGCCAATAAGTAAAAACAAACCCAGGAATCCAATCCTGGGTTTGTTTTTCATTTTACAAGTCCTCCTCGTATTGCTTGGACTCTGTATTCCACATGGTCATTCAACCAATCAGAATAACAACTTACAATGTTTTCGAGTTGTTCATTCGTATTCTATTAGTTGTTATGCCACGCTAACATAATTAAAAACTAAAAAGAGCCATCGCAATAATTAACAAAGATCCTATTATAAGAATCAGTCCCCAACCATTTTTTCCTTTCATTTTATATTCTTCAATTCCCATAATTGCAAAGAGCATTCCAAGCAATAAAGATGATATTGGAGCATATGAAAAATCCTTTGTCATTAATCCGTACATTGAAATCGCTACTACAATTAAAGCAAGCATTACTTTAATAATTTTCAACTTAGTTCCCCCCTTGAGGACAGACTTTAGTTTTAGTTTATTATTTATAACTTTATATATTTTAACATTAATCCGTAATTACGAAGTATATTGTTATTCCACAATCTGGCACGATTGTTGCAGATTAAAAGCGTAATATAATCCCTTACTAAATAGTAGAACGGGATTATATTTATTTTTTTGAAAAAGGATAATTCTAGAAAAGAACATTTGAAATGCCACACCTTGGTAGTCCTGTCCATCTTCTTTTCCATAACAGTAAACCTTATTTACTGATTCCAACTTTATCGTTCCGCACATTCAAAGAAAAATTTACCAACTATAAATTGACAATTTTATTATTACGTTGTATGGTTAGTTACATAAGTAATGAACCAATTAACTAGGAGGTGGATTGTGATTTATTCTTTAAGCAATGAAAAACCAATTTTCCAACAAATTCGTGAACGGATTGAAGATGCAATACTTGATGGGCAACTACAATCTGAAGATCGCATTCCATCGACAAATGAATTTGCAAAAGAATATCAAATTAATCCTGCAACTGCAGGAAAGGGCGTGAACGAATTAGTGGAAAAGGGTGTCATTTATAAAAAACGAGGTGTAGGTATGTTTGTTAGTCCTGATGCACGGAAAATTTTAATAGCCGAACGGAAGGAAATTTTCTTTGCTCAACATATTGAACCATTAAAAAAAGAAGCAATCCGTTTAGGTATCTCAGATGAAGAATTACAAAATATGTTACAGAGGGGATAACGTATGAAGATCGAAGTGAGTAATGTAAGTAAGTTGTATAAGCAAAAGTATGCTTTAAAAAATGTATCATTCACTCTAGAAGGGCCTAAAATTATTGGCTTGTTAGGTCATAATGGCGCTGGTAAAACAACATTCCTCAATCTTTTAGCAGGGCTTATTGCGACAACCGAAGGACAAATTTGTTTCAATGGCGAGAATGTTTTTAATGCTCCAGTGATATTGCGAGACATTTGTTATGTCGCTGAGAGTAGGAATTTTCAAGAAGATATGACAGTTGCGCAAAGTTTAAAAGCCAATAGTTTTTTCTATCCAAAGTGGGATGGTGAGCTTGCAAATGAGCTTCTGCAAGTGTTTGCTCTTCATCCAAAATATAAGGTGCGCAATCTTTCGAAAGGGATGGTCTCTGCACTCGGTATTATAACAGGGTTTGCTAGTAATGCAACAATCACAATATTTGATGAGCCCTATATTGGATTAGATGTTGCTGCAAGAAATACATTTTATGATTTATTAATAGAACAACAAATAGAAAACCCAAGGCTATTTCTTTTATCGACACATTTAATAGATGAAGCTAGTGAATTGTTTGAGGAAATTCTTATCCTGCACGAAGGTGAAATATTGCTTCAAAAAACCGTAGAAGAATGGGAAAAATATATCGTTGCAGTTAAAGGCAGCACACAAGATGTCGAGCACGCAATCAAAGACTTTGAAGTAATTTACATGCACACTTTTATGCAGGAGATGACCGCCATTGTATATGCTGATGGTCATGTTATTGAAGGAGATAACATCACGCTAGAAAATGTATCGTTACAAGACCTATTAGTGTATTTAAGTAAGCAGCAGAAAGCGAGGCTAGCGAAATGAAAACAGTACAAGGTAGCTTATACGTTTTATTTCAAAGCTATAAAAAAAGTAATATTATTTTTTGGATGATTGTGTTTTCAATCGTCATTTTATCTTTTTTCATCGACGCCTTTTTTGGACAGTATGTATCCTTTGCTATGACGATTTCAATACCTGTTTATATTTTTTACAGTATAAAGGGAGCAAAAATTTTAAATAACACTTTGCCTTATTTTTTGAAGCTTGGTTTAAGTCGTATGCAGTATATGTGCAATGTTGGCATATTTTTCATCGTATGGAGCCTTGCTGGTGCATTTGTAATCGCTTGTACACATAAAATCATAGCCCTCATTTCTAACCTATTAAATTATGACAATATGATTATCGTCCACCCTATTTTATTTTTCAGCAATTCTGATTCATTTTTATTAACAATGTCGATGGATACCGTGTTACTTCTATTCTGTTTAACTTCAAGCTTGCTTTTAAATGTCATCTTTTACCGCTTTGGTACATTAGGTGGCTATAGCTTTATTGGATTACTTGCGTTGATTCCGATCATGATGGTTATTTTCGAATGGTATACACCGCTGTTTGATTTAGTTTCGAACACTTCTGCTTTTTCTATCATCGCTAGCTTACTAGCTATTATCATTTTTATCTATATCTTAATCTCTAGTGCGTTACGAAAAGCTTCTGCAATCCCATCATAAAACCGTGCATTCAAACATTAAATAAAGAAAAGTAAAATCATTAACTTTGAAGGGAATCGACGAAATGAAAAAAATCATTTTGAAAATTATTGGTTTAGAAATGCTTCTTATAATTTTTTATGTTGTAAATGGGGCATTCGTATCCATTCAACAGCCATCAAGCCCTTTTTTACAATTTGCTTTGTTGATTCCTTTGGCAATTGGCCTCTTTCTTTATATTGCTATCAAAAAGAAATGGCGCCATTACTTCTTCATTGGCATCAATAAAGAAAATATTATCGTATACTCACCGCTCCTTATCGTGTTATGTATTATTTTAATTGGTACAAAAGGTTTGAATTTTGCATCCATTAGCGATTTACTACTTATGTTGTTGATGCAAATGTTTATTGTTGCGTTTATTGAAGAAACCATTTTTAGAGGCATCCTACTTCGTATGTTACTACCTAAGGGAACCTTTGTTGCGGTATGGATTTCGAGCATACTGTTTGGCATCACCCATGCATTGCAGCTAATTGGGGGGCAATCTATTGAGGATACAATCATTCAAATTATTTATGCACTTCTTGTAGGTCTTGTCCTTTCATTACTTATTATCGATGGTCAATCTATTATTTTGACAATTCTCTTCCATGGTTTGAACAATTTCTTTAACTTTATGGGAAATGCAGAAAGTTCTATGCTAACTGCGTATATTATCATTTTTGTTCTATTTGTTTATATGTTGGTTTTATGGCGACGTGTTAAGAAAAAGGCAGCCATCCAACCGTTGCCAACTTTATAATCTTATAAAATAGCACCTTCGATGAGGAGGTGTTTTTTTGATTAATAAGATACAGATTGTTGTAGTGAAAGGAATAGGGCATTACTATGGGCTTGTCCTGTAAAGGATGCCCGCTAATAATGCCCGAATTAAATCATTTTATTCAACATTAAAAATTACTTTTGATAAACACCTTTAGATGTAATCTCGTCAACACTAACTTTTCGATCTTCATTCAATGATAATGTAAGGGCATCTGCTGTCGCAATAGAGGCTCTCGCTGCTGTACCGTCCAATAGAGGAATAAATTCTTCTTCTACCTCTGCACCTTGCATAATGCTATGGAAATACTTCATTTCTTTTTCCATAATCGAGTTCAGCCACATTGGTGGTGTTTGATTTGGTTTACCATAGGCAATCGCTTGATCAGACTTTAACCCACTATAGATTCTTGTACGATCCTCATCTTCTTCTTTCGATTCATGCAGTAAATATCTTTCTTCTTTTTCTGGCGTTTTTAAAACGACTTTTACATCTTGCAAATCGATTAAAATGGCACCTTTTGTTCCTTGGATTTTTACAAAATGATCGCTCCATCTAAAGGCAGATCCATATTGTAATGTTGCAAATCGTTTATTTTCAAATTCAAGCGTGATTAGCAGCATATCATCTTCATCACCAAATTGTTCCCCTTGATGGGCAACATTTCCGCCAACCATCGATACACGTTTAGCTGGACCCATTAAAAACTGAATAAAATCAAGTTCATGAATATGATGATATAAATGACCGCCTGAAAGTTCTCTTTGTTTTTTCCAGCTTACTTCTTTTTGTGCTTCTTCCCAGCCATTTCGTTCTGCATGGCAGAAAAGAATTTCGCCAATTTCACCTTCATTAATCAATCTTTTCGCTGTACGTACCCCGTTCATAAAATTCATAACATGCCCTGCCATAAACGTCACGTCGTTTCGCTTCGTAGCTTCAATCATCTCATTGCAATCTTCATAGGATAAAGCAATTGGCTTTTCACAAAATACATGTTTGTTATTTTGAGCAGCACTTAACACGGGATGCTTATGAAATCCATTTGGTGAAGCGATAATAATCGCATCTATATCTGAACGTTGACACAATGCTTCAACATCAGGTTCAACTTCACACTCTAGCTCTGCAGCTACAGCTTCTGCATTATTTGGATCATATACCGCTACAATTTTTGCATCTTCTAAACGGTTCAGTATTCTTGCAAGACCAGCGCCAAAATAGCCAGTCCCTACTACTCCATAGTTGATTTGACTCATAATTAATCTCCTCTCAATTTAAACAATTATTATTTTCCTGCTCCATCCGATAAACCGCCTGCAATCTTATTTTGGATAATCATGAAGAATATAATAGAAGGTAAAATGACAATTACCGATGCGGCCATCATTTCTCCCCAGTCCAAAACTTCTGAGCCTGTTAAGGAATACAATGCCACTGATATAGGCATCTTTTCAGAACTATTTATAAGAAGCAAGGCAAATAAAAACTCATTCCACGTATTGATAAAAGTATAAATAGCAGTTGCCACCACACCTGGTGCTACAATTGGCAGCACGACTTGCAAAAAGGTGCGCACTATTCCAGCTCCATCTACCTTTGCCGCTTCCTCTATTTCTAACGGCACAGTTTGAAAGAATCCAATAAGCATCCATATCGCATAAGGAATGGAAAAGGAAAGATATGTGATAACTAGTCCTGTCCATGTATTTACTAAACCTACTGATACGATAATAATCGAATATGGAACAGCCAAAAGAATAGGCGGGAACATATAAGTAGTAATTAAAATTTTCGTCATTTTCTTTCCAGCCTTTGGAAAGAAACGGACAATGCCGTATGCCCCTAATGCGGACACTACGATGGTAATGAAAGTCGCTGAAAATGATACTAATAAACTATTTTTTATATTGGTAGTAAACGATAAGTCATTTAATACTCTGAAATAGTAATCAAATGTTATATTTTCAGGAAAGAATGAAAGTGGATTATTAGCCATTTCCCCTGAGGACTTTACTGACGATAAAATAATCCACAGTAACGGGAAGACCGACACGATGGCTAATAAAGTCAAATAAATATAATTCAATGTTGTAGATAGTTTGCTTTTTCCTACCATTATCGATCCTCCCTTTCCCATTTATCGAGTAATTTAAAGTATAAGAAACAAATACCAAGTAAAAACAATAATAGAATAACAGTAATGGCAGAAGCGACACCAAGCTGCTTCATTCCCCATCCTGCTTTAAATGCGAAGATTGGTAGCGTTGTCGTAATATCTGAAGGTCCCCCACCAGTAATTAAGTATAGGATATCAAAGTTATTAAAGACCCAAATCGTTCTTAAAACTAACAGTAACCCGATAACGACACGAATATGTCTAAGCGTAATATGCCAAAATACTTGGAAGGAGGATGCCCCATCCATTTGGGCTGCTTCGTACTGTTCTGATGGAACTGTCTTTAAGGCTGATAAAATATTTACCATAAACAATGGTGCACCAAACCAAATATTGATTAATACTACAACAATAAAAGCTAAATCTGGATTAGCCAGAAAGTTAATATTTGCGTCTGTTATTCCGAGCTTCGTAAGTAAATTAGGTATAAAACCGTATACATCGTTTAGAATATACTTCCATGAAAAGGCAATGACGATTGCTGGAAATGCCCACGGAATAATCAATAAAGTTCGGTAAAGTCCCGTGAATTTTGGAATTCTATTTAAGGCTAACGCAGCAGTGAAACCAACAAATAATTGCCCTGCTAACGACAAAACAGTCCATTTGATTGAATTGAGAAAAGCCCTATAAAAATCTGGATTAGTTAAAACAAATTTGAAGTTATCTAACCATACAAAATCATAAAATGGACGGATTAAATTTTTCGAAGTAAAACTAAAATAGATACTCGAAAAAATCGGATAGATTAATAGTAAAATAACGATTAGTACAGAAGGTAAAACGAACAGCATACCTGTCCAATTAAAAGACTTAAGCTTTTTTTCCATGTCACGTCTCCTTTCCTGTTATGTAATGACCTGTTACTGCAGTTACACTTTAGCTAAATTGCTTCCACTTTATTTCGAGACATCACACATTGAAAAAGTGGAGAACTTCTGCAAAACAAGTTAAAAAACAAACGCTCTCATCATTTATGAGAGCGTCGTAAGTTGTGTAGTCCGAGCTCTGCTTATTTACCTAACATCTTAAATAAGTCATTTAATTCCTTTTCGGCCTTTTCCGCAGCTTCGTTTACAGGTACATCTTTCAGTACAATATCTTGGAACATTTTCTCAATAACGCCTTGACTCACGATAATACCTGATTGTAAGGTTGGACCATTCTCCATACCGATTGCAGTCCCTTTATCTACGGCTGCGCTAATTACTTTAACGGCATGATCAAATTTCTGGATTGTCGGATTATTTAAGAATGCTGGGTCCTCCGCAATGTCTTTTAAAGCTGGTAACATACCCGCTGGTACTGAATGTAAAAACTTAATGTATTCTTCTTTTTCATATAAGCTTTCTACAAATGCCTTAGCAATTTCAGGATGCTTACTATTTTTCCACACTACAACTGGAATGTTTGATGTTTCAATTCCATTTTCTGGATCATTCGCATTTATTTTTGGCATAGGTGCAGCATCAATTTTATCCAGCAACTGTGGAGAATTCGTTTCTACTCCGCCGATTTGGAAACCGCTATTAAAGTCAAATGCAGTTTTTCCTTGATAGTATAAATTAGCCTGATCTAATACTTTGTAATTGACTGAGCCTTCAGGCGATGTCGTTTTATACATATTGATCCAATAATTGATACCATCAATTGCAGCTTTACTCGTTAAGTTTGCTTTTCCATCTTTCGTTATTAACGTTTCACCAGCAGAACGCACATAAAAATTTAGGAATCGTGTTGCCATCATATCGCCCGATCCCATCGGCACTGATAATCCATACACATCAGGCGCATTATTTAACTTTTTAGCAGTTTCATATAGCTCATCCCATGTTTTTGGAACTTCCAATCCTGCTGCTTCTAATAAATCTTTTCTATACCACATAACTTGGGCATGAGAATACAGTGGTATCGAGTAATTATTTTCATCCACTGTTCCTTCTTGTAATGGAGCTTCATAAAAACGATCTCTACCAATGTTATCAATAACATCATTCAATGGTACAAGCGCATCAACATCGATTAATTCAACGACATGGTTTGGTAATGCTGTACTCACATCTGGAACTTGTCCAGATTGCAAACCTGTCGTCCATTTCGTATAAAATTCAGGCCATGCAAACGTTTCAATTTTTATTTTTACTTTCGGGTGTTCTTTCACAAATGAATCTGCAGCTGCTTGCATAAATTCAAGTCTCGGCCCTTGTGTAAAGGAATGCCAAACTGTAATTTCCCCTTCAAATTCCCCTGAAGAACTTTGGCTGGTTGTAGCTTCTTTTTCTCCACTGCTACAAGCAGTAATAATCATCATAGCTAATACGGCAAAAAGCACTAATAATTTCTTTTTCATTCAAATACCTCCCATTAAATATTTTTAAATATGAAAAGAACAAATTTATAACAATGCTTGTATTACGATTAGCAATTGCTCCATCAATTCAATTAGTATGTAATTCCTTGCTGGAATTTCTTCAATGGAGCACTTACACTTCCCACGAGAAAATAGAATGCACCAATACCTGTTTTAATTTCTATCAACTTCTTACTAGATAGATTAGGTAAGCCATAAGACTGAACTTTCAGAAATATCCAGTTAAAGAAAAGCGTGCAACGCCATACATTCCTCTGTTAACGATGTTCCTAGGTATGCAAATCATGTAAGTTTTTATTTAAGATCCCAACTTCACTAAACTATAGTTCCCAGTTCTCTTACAGCAGAATACATGTATACACCATCGTCACAACAAGCATAAAAAGCTGGAAAAATTCATTTTAATCTCTCTAATGTCATTTTTCACCCTCCCAATATTCATTTTTTATCTGTTACCGCTTTCAACTGAAATATACCAAATTAAAATTTAATTGTAAATAATTTTCTTTATATTTTAAAATTTTGAAAAAAAAATCCACCAAAATTCAGCATCTTTTCATCCATTGCTTTTAAGGAAAATTGTAAGCAATGTATGGTTTCATAGCGTTTTTAGTATGAATAATTATGTGCTTTTATTTAAGTATTTATTAAAAATGTTAATGTTGAGAATTTTCGGAATATATGTATAATTCACTTGTGTACGCATTTCATTTGAGAAAAATATATTCCTATTTTGCAATATGTAGGTTTAAATACTTATTACTCAATATGTTTCATGCGTTAATTTTATATGGAGGTGGTACTATTCTTTTTTGTCTTTTTACTGTAAAAACACAAAACAAATCTAGTAACTTACAGCTAAAATGTTCTAACTTTCGCTTTACAAATTTAGCCTGTAGGAGTATAGCGTAAATCTTGGAAAATCTAAAAATTTGAGGAGGCTTAATATGAAATATCCTTTTAAAGTAATCGGTATCTCTACACTGCTTTTAGGGCTAGGCTTTAGCCAAATAAGTCCAACTTATGCAAGTGCAGAAACTAATGTTATTAATAATCAAGTGCAATCTGTTAGTACACCCATTTTTGAAAGAAATAATATAGTGTTAAATAACCAAGGTTTAGATGTGACAAATGACCTGCAACAAGCCCTGACATCGGATAGTTCCACAATAATTATTAAGTTTAAGTCTAATAATCAAAATGCATTACAAGCTTTGTTTGGCATATCAAATAAAAATACTGGTTATAAAAATAATTATTTTGATATTTTTTTACGAAATAACGGTGAATTGGGTGTTGAAGTTAGAGACGCTAATGCAAATATAAATTATTTGATTGCAAGGCCTGCATCGCTATGGGGCAAGGACGAGAATGGAGAAGTGTCTAACACGGTAGCATTTGTTTCTAACGCACAACAAGGTAGTTACGCGTTATATGCAAATGGTGAAAAAGTTGTAGAGAGTAAGGTTTCATTGTTTAAAGCGATTAACAACATTACTGGCGCAAATTCCATTGTTTTAGGTGGCGTTAATCGAGCAGGGGCACTAGACTTTAAATTTAATGGAGAAATAGAGTCACTCAAAATCTATAATGAAGCACTACCTGATGCCCAACTACTAAATGACACAACCAATGCGACTACGGACAATTTGATTTTCAAGGCTGGGGATGCAACAAAAGCGAATTATTTCAGAATTCCTGCTTTATATACGCTAAGTAATGGCAGAGTTCTGGCAAGTGTGGATGCTAGATACGGAGGGACACATGATTCTAAAAGCAAAATAAATATTGCTACCTCTTATAGTGATGATAATGGGGTAACTTGGTCCAATCCTAAACTAGCCTTAAAATTTGATGACTATGCAGAACAAACAATTGATTGGCCTAGGGATGATGTAGGAAAAAATATTCAGATAAGTGGTAGTGCTTCTTTTATAGATTCCGCATTAGTACAAGATAAACAGAATAATAAGGTCATTTTAATGTCTGATTTTATGCCAGCAGGAATAGGAAATCAAAATGCATTAAAAACGGATTCAGGCTACAAATCTATCAATGGACAGTTCTATCTAAAATTAAAGTATGGCTCTGAAACTGCCTATAATTATTCGATTCGTGAAAACGGTATAATTTATAATGATACTTCAAATACACCAACTGAATATAGTGTGGATAATTACTACAATTTAAAAAAGAACAATGAATATTTAAATGTGGAGCAGTACTCTGTTAAATTTGAAAATGGTAATCTCATTGAGTACAAAAATGGCAATCAAGTGAAAATGAATATCTTTTATAAAGATTCCATCTTGAAAATCACACCTACAAATTATATTGGGTATACGACAAGTGATAATTCAGGGGAAACTTGGAATGCACCTGTATTATTACCGCCATTCCTTGGCGTAAATTCTAACGCTTCGTACTTAAGCCCTGGACAAGGTTTGGTCTTAACAGACACGAATCGTATAATTTTTTCCTCATATGCAAGTAAGCAAATGGTCTATATTATTAGCGACGACAACGGACAAACTTGGACACATAAAACCGCTCCACTACCGTTTACTAATGCCACGGCTGAAGCACAAATGGTGGAAATTCAACCAGGTGTTATTCAAACGTATTTAAGAACAACAACAGGTAAAATTGGCTATATGACGAGTTTAGATAGTGGAGATAGTTGGAGTGAAGTGAAATATCTCGACATCGTGCAAAATACCTCTTATGGTACACAACTGTCAATTATTAAATATTCTCAGCTCATCAATGGCAAAGAAGCAGTAATATTAAGTACGCCGAATTCCACAACTGGCCGAAGAAATGGACAGTTATGGGTAGGTTTTATTGATAAAGCTACAAACACAATCGACTGGAATCACAAGTATGATGTCGATTATCCGCAATATGGCTATTCGTATTCCGCACTTACCGAGTTACCAAATCATAAAATTGGCTTATTGTATGAAAAATATGATGCGTGGTCTCGAAATGAGTTACATTTAAAAAATGTTTTAAAATACACTACTTTAACTATAGATGACATTATGAATTAGCTCAACTATTCTTGATCCATCGAGACAGAGTAAAAGCATGTCAAGGCGCTTTTAAAGCCCTTGACATGTTTTAACTAATTGGTAGCTCCTATTATTTGAATCAGTTTGCCATTATGAGCATCTATCACGACTGTTGGATTTCTATTATCAAATTGCAGCATAATCACCCATTCTTTACGATTAAACATTTGATTTAACATGCCTGTTTGATGATGTAATTGAGTATTTATTTGTTCAGCAGTCAGTTCCATTACATTCACATTCAATTGCTCAGTATATGTCTGTTGAGGAGGATTATTTAAATACATTTCTGCCTTTAAAACGGCATCTTTAGTATCTAAAATTGGTGTTTTATAAAAAAAAATAGAAATAGTAATAGGCACATCAAAGTTAAAATGTTTTTCAATAACCTATCTCCTTTGTTCTCATATATAATTGCCGTTCCCCCCATTTTTATGGTGATTTCTTCGCCCCTCTCAGCGATCATCTACCTGGAATAAGGAAGAGTCCATATTGTCTGAACAACCTGCAATATAGTATTCTATTTCCCCATTTACTTTACCTTTGCTCGTTATCCCTGTACAAATTTCAGTTTTAATTCCTTTATCTTGTCCACCAAAAGCATCATTTGTATTATCATATACATATTGAATGTTCTTTCCATCATAATGTAGATCTTTAAAAATAGGATCACCTTCGAGTGTATAAGATGTCACCCGAATAGTATCTTCTTGCTGCTTTGATATACTCTGCAAAAATTGCTCAAAACGCTCCAAGTTGTAAACATCACTCGGCGTAACGGTAATATCCCCTTTTTCGATGGCATCTGCTGTGCGATAAGCACTACTTTTTAAACAGCCAGTTAAAACAAGTATACTTATAAAAACAAACGTTAAAAATACACCCTTTTTCATCATCGATTCCCTTCTTCTTTTTTTATATTATACAACTAATTTTCAATATATTGTAAAATAGATACTGTATCCTTAAGTATATTGGAGATGTGATAATCGTGAAAAAAACTGCCGTATTGTTATACCCCTTGTTTAGTGAATATGAATTAAGTGTAGCATTATCAATATTAATGCAAGGTAATAAACCAATTGTGACAGTTGGTTTAAATAATAATAGTATTAAAGGAGAGTCAGGTTTATCTTGTTTAACGGATATACAATTGAGCGAGGTCAAATTAGAAGAGTTTGATAGTCTGTTATTACCTGGCTGTTTGGACATTATGACATTAGTAGATAAGCAAGAGCTAATTGATTTTATTCGAAAAATGAGTGCTAACGGGGCAATCATTGCGAGTATTTCAAGTTCTCCTTACCTTTTAGCTAAAGCTGGTGTCTTGAAGGACAGAAACTATACGGTTGGCTTATCACTTGAAGGTATGAAGCAATTAGGGGTTTTTGACCTTACCTATTACTCTGATGATTTAATTGTCCAAGATGGTCCGATTATTACTGCAAGAGGAAGAGGTTTTATTCAGTTTGGAATCGCTTTTGGGAAAGCGTTACAGCTTAATTTTGATGAAAATTGGTATCGACCATAAAATAAAGGATAGTTCTTTCGCCAAGCTATTGACGAGAACTATCCTTTTTCTCTAGGCATTTTCATATCTACAATGAAAAAGAATTTTTCACTTTTTGGCTGGATGCATCAAAAAATGATTTAGCCTTTCATTTTGACAATTAAACATTGTATGGTACGAAATTTCATTACTTTGTGGCAGTTAAGAGATTTAACTAGCCCTTAATAGGCATACAAATAGACCACTTAGTCTTACATCTCATATGTTAATTATGAACCACAACTTATCAAAACAGGAGGTAATAACATGTTTAATCGTAAGCGTCACCATGGAAGAGGACCACAATGCTGCCCACCACAAACAATGCCAACACAATTTGACCCGCCACAATTTTTACCACCAGAGCAATATGTTCGCACAAATTATATCCATACAGTTGTACCACACGTTCAGCCAGCACATATTACAACAGTTAACAAACATATCATTGATCATCAATACTACTTCCCATGCACTGAAAACGTAGTAAATGAATGCTGTGAAAACCACACACTATGCGGTATGCCACACAATCACTGCCATATGCCACAGCACCATATGGGTCACCATAAACATATGGGCATGGGTATGGGGTATTAGTTTTTTGTGCGATGAGACACTTTTTGTCTCATCGCTTTTCTCATACATTACTCTATTCTTTTCCCGCAATCTTCACTTGGTTTCGACCCGCTTGCTTAGCAAGATACAGTGCTCTATCTGCAGCTTCAATTAATGCTTCTGTTGTACTAGCCATTTTTGGATACTCCGCAACCCCAGCTGATAAGGTGACTGGACGACTACATGGACTAACTGAGTTTGCTAATTGTTGTCTTAAATTTTCTGCTACAATAGCCGCTTCTTCAACAGTTGTATTAGGCAATAAGATAATAAATTCTTCACCACCATACCGACAACAAATATCGTGTTCACGGGCAACAGCTTTCATATTTTTTGCTAAAAATTGCAGTACTTTATCTCCTACTGCATGACCATACGTATCATTAACGCTCTTGAAGTGATCCAAATCAAGTAAAATAATCGAATGCATCATATGTTTTTTATGCCATTCAGATAACATAGCATCCATTGTTCGTCGGTTTGTTACACCAGTTAATGGATCTGTTGTTGATTGGTCTTTAAAATAGGAAACTTGCCCTTGTAAAAAGGACAAACTACGGATTAGTGCACTCTTTAAATAATACGCTTCAAAGTACCAACTGCGTACGGATTTTAACCCTTCTACATTTCTTGAATCTAAACTTTCTTCTGTTAATGTTGCTAATTGTTGCAATGGACGAGCAATCCTCGCCGCTGTCCATAGTAAAATGATGATAGATAAAAGCATAAGTGGGATAGCCTTAATTGCAACACTTTGTACACGATCGAATGAAGGCTCTAACGCTACATCTAACGGTCTTTGAGAAACGACTCCCCAACCTGCTAGTGGCACTGCACTATAGCCTGCCAGCATCTCTACCCCTTTTGTATTCGTAATTAGCTTCGCGCCATTTTTTCCAGAAACTACTTCTTGTACAGCTTTATTTTTTATTACAACATCATTAACGCGAGATGGGTCTTGATGGTAGATAATACGTCCGTCCGAATCCACCACAAAAACATATGAACCGTCGTGATAATAATGCTCTCCTAACAGCAAATTAAATACATTTTTTTCCTTCAAATAAATTGTGCCAGCTACCATTCCTAAGTATTCATTTTCCGCTGAAAATATAGGATATGAAATAAAGATAATTAGTCTTCCAGTAATACCTTCATACGGTTTGGATACAAGGGGTATTTTTTTAGATAATGCCTCTTTCCCACCTTCAGAGGTTAAATACTTTCCTTTAACATCAACAGAAGGCGGTGATACTGACAATACTAAACCTTCCGCGTTGGACACAATAACTGAGTTAAACATATTATTTTGCATTTTTAATCGGTCCGTTTCCCGATCTAAGGCAGCCTCATCATCCATTATTGATTCTATATTGCTCGCACTATAACCTAAAATTTGAAAGGCTTCTTCTAAGTATGCAGTTGCGGTAGTTGCCAATTTTTGTGCATATACACGATTGGTTTCAAGCGAATTTTCCTTTATCGAATCAACATTCATGCCATAGCCACTCCATAAGCTACCGATACTTGTCAGGAAAAATGCTGCCATAGCTAAACCCATTATTAAATGCTTTAGCCTTAATTGTGTTGATTTCATTGTTTTTTATTACTCCTATTTATGTATTTTGCCCATCTTATAACTTAAGTTTAAAGACTCACTTTCCACTATCTATTAAAACACAAATTTCTTGTATATATTAAAAGTATTTGTAAAAGATGTGTTGTTAAAGACCTATACTTTATTTGTAAAACTAAACTTTTAATCATTTTTCTGGTTTAAATATATAACTATAAACTTAATATTTTATAATTTTTAATATATTTCTCTAATTTAATGTATATATTTACGATTATTGATATCGCTTTTACAATTTAATACGTTATTTGGAACTCAACTATTCTATTATATAGCAACGGGAATTTATGTACGAGATGATTATTCCATTACATTGGAGTGGAGGGGGACGACTCCTGCTCAGAACGCACAATACGTAAGACGCGGGCATTCCTCGCGTTAGCGAGGGTTGCGGCTGACGATGTGCCCGCGGAAAGCGACCGCCCGTAGCGGAAATCAACGGCAGTAGTTCTCTAATTTATTTAATGATTCATGCAGACGACTATCCTATATAATCATAAGTGCAATAATTGTACTGTATTTTAACTTTTTCCTTCGAAAGAGCGTGTTGACACTAGTTGATTGGAGTGAAGGGCGGACGACTCCTGCTCAGAACGCACAATACGTAAGACGCGGGCATTCCGCGCGTTAGCGAGGGTTGCGGCTGACGTAGTGCCCGCGGAAAGCGACCGCCCGTAGCGGAAATCAACGGCAGTAGTCTTCACTTATATTAATTTTAAATAAAAAAGGACTATAGACAAACTCCAAAATCTTCGAGTTTGTCTATAGCCTGAGACTATTTATAAATTGCAAATAGTCTTTTTCTTATATTTCTTCTTTTCGAACATGCTCAATTAATCTTTCTAAATACTGGATAGAACCTTGTATTCTAAAATTCGCATAGTCACTAACAAAATCCGCCAGTACTTCTACGCCTGGTTTAACCAAATGTTTTCTTTCTGATTTAAAAAGCAAATCCCATTTAGAATGCATTCCGTTTAACTTTTTTTCTAAAATATGAACGATTTTATCACGATCAACATATTTCATATTTGCTAAACCGATTACCATATCACCTATTGTATTAGCACTTTCAAGGGATTTATAAATCTTTTTTGGTAAGGCTTCGCGCCCTTTTTCCGTGATGGAAAATACATGCTTATCTGGTCGATTATCTTCTTTAATAACTTCTTTCGTCTCAATTAAACCTTGCTTCGCTAATGATTCAATATGATAATATAGCTTACTTTCCGTCAAACCATTTATCGAATCGAGGGATTGTAATTCTGAGATCTGTTTTTTTAAATTATAAGGATAATTATCTCCGTCCATAAGCTTGCTAAGAATGAAAATTTGAATTGCCATTGTTTCAGCTCCTTAGGCAAATATTAGTTCTATTTTATCAAAACTAACGATTTACTTCATCAGAATTTTAAGCCTTTGATAAATTCTTCAAACTACTTCTCTACTGCAACTGGTAGTGGTTTATGAAGTACCCAAACAATAAGAACATTAATGACCATTGCTACAAAGCCCACTGTTGTTAATCCTAAAACGAACGGAGCCGCACTCACACTACCAAAAATACTGTTAAAGTATGCTTGAACAGAATAATACATTGGTGAAATATGACTCATCCATTTATACGGTAAATACATCATATCACGATTGATTGTTGCACCATTCGCGATTGTTTGGATTAATAGAATTGGAATATTTAAAATCATACCTGCTTCACCAATTAATAAAACGAAAACTGCAGTGAAGTTAAAGCATGCCCAATAGTTTAGAATTTGTTGACCCCAAATTTGGAAGAATGAATCTACTCCAGATAAATCATTGATGGCAAATGACATGACTGTCGATACTAAACCAGCTAACATACCGATAATAATCGCTGTGAATTGCATGTAGATAAATAAACGTGTTTTCGTTGCTTTCCCACGACTCGCTTTAAATGCACCTACTAATTGCATCGCACCAATCATAGCCCCAACATAAATTGCCATTGTTAAGAACATTGGCAGCATATTGTTGTGCATACCATCAGGCACATCATTCTTTATAACAATATTTCCTGCATAACTATTTTCAATTTGTGCCGCTAATTCAGCTGCTTGCTCTTTCGGAACATGTAAGTTCATTAAAATTCCTTGAGCTGTTTGTTGTGAAAATTGAGAGCTTAGTTGTGCATTAATTTGCATGACGATTTGTTGCATAGAAGATGACACTGCCGTTGCACTAGCTTCATTGATTGAGAAATCAATGCTTGATGATACATCTCCTTTTTGTAAATCCGCTGAAAACGTCTCTGGAATGTGAACAACTAATGCTAAGTCGTTTTTTTCTAAATCTTTTATTGCTTCTTTATTTGAGATGTCTGTTTGAATATCCTCGAATGGTAGCTGATCTGTTAAACTATCCGCTATTTGAGCGCCATATTCCCCTTTATCATCATTAATAATGGCAATCGGTAATTGATCAATATTGCCCGGTATTGCTGTATACCCTGGTAAAAAGATACCCAACATACAGACGGCATATAAGATCCCCATAAAAATAGAGCCTTTTGCACCCTTCGTTTTCATAAACTCTTTAAACTTCATTAAATTAGTACTCCCCTTCTACAAACCTTTTTCCAAATTTATAATCTAAACAAAATAGTTTAATTTAAGTAGTTTAATTAAACCGTGAGTGTAATTCTACAAAAATACGATTTACTTTGCAATCAATACATATAGCCTACTAATATTAATTTTTATAATTTGTCCAAAGTGTGAAATAGAATCTCTTTGATAACGTTTACAAGTTCAGACCTAGAAAATTAGGTATTATTTGTAACAAATCAACATGAATTGGGCCAGTTACATTTTGTTTTTCAATCTGAAAGAATGTCCTGTAAATTTGCACAATAAAAAGCGTTGGCCATATAGCTCCAACGCTTTTTGTTTATTAGATTTATTCGATTCCTATCTCATTTTTAAAAAATAATTTTACTAATGCGTTATATACATTCACTCATATTGTTTTAAAACGATCGCTGCGTTATGACCGCCAAAGCCAAATGAGTTCGATAATCCTGTAGTAATATTCACATGACGAGCAACAGCTGGTACATAATCCAGATCGCATAATGGATCGGGATGCTCTAAGTTGATAGTAGGAGGAACGATTCCCTCCTTTAAGCTCATTGCTAATGCAATTGCCTCCGCTCCACCAGCTGCCCCCAGCATATGACCAAGCATTGATTTATTTGCTGTTATTGGGATTTGATAAGCATGTTTGCCAAATAACTGCTTAATAGCCATCGTTTCAGAGATGTCCCCTACTTTTGTACTTGTCGCATGTGCACTAATAACATCAATTTCATCAGGTGATATATTGGCATTTTTTAATGCTGACTTCATTGCGTGATAGGCACCTTTACCTTCTGGATGTGTTGCGACGATATGATGTGCGTCTGAACTAGCACCATAGCCAATGACCTCTGCATAAATTTTTGCCCCTCGTTGTAACGCATGGGATAAAGACTCTAAAATTAAAATGCCTGCCCCTTCTGACATAACAAACCCATCTCGGCTATCATCAAATGGCCGACTAGCCAAAGCGGGTTCATCATTTCTCGTAGATAACGCTGTAGCATTCCCAAAGCTAGCTATCGATAAGTCTGTTATCGCAGCCTCTGTTCCCCCTGCAAACATAACATCAACTTCACCGTAACGAATTAATCTAAAGGCTTCTCCGATAGCTGTATTTCCAATAGCACAAGCTGAAACAGGTGACATGGATGGGCCCATTGCTTTCCACTTAATACTAATTTGTGCTGCTGCAGCATTAGCCATCATGGCAGGTACTAACGTTGGGCTAACTCTTCTGGGTCCTTTCTGTCTAAGCGCATCAATATTTTCAATGAAAGTTTCAATTCCACCAATACCTGAGCCGACGTATACGCCTAATCTTTCAGCATCTATTTGATTGAGGTCTAAATTGGCATCTTGCCAAGCCTGTTCTGCCGCAACTAAGGCAAATTGAGCAAAACGATCTAAACTTCTTGCTTCTTTCTTACCTAACGCTTCCTCTGCATTGAAGTCTTTGATGAGTCCCGCAATTTTTGTCTTTTGGTTTGTAGTATCAAATGTATCAATCGTTGAAATGCCAGATTGTCCATTCATTAAATTATTCCAAAATGTTTGAACGTCGTTTCCTAGAGGCGACACTACTCCCATTCCAGTAATCACTACTCTCTCCATTTTTCATTCCCCCAAATCAATATGATAGTTGTATTTTACATCGTTTATATCCTATTACAAGACACTGTTTATCCTGGTATAATAACTACTAGGTAAAATGAAATGAAGGGGTTTTTAATTTGAATGATAAAAATAGGCTTGAAGCGTTGTCTTCATTTTTAAAATCGAAACGTGCCCAATTAAAGCCCGAGTCTATTGGCTTGCCAGCTGGAACTCGTAGAAGGACACCAGGATTACGTAGAGAAGAAGTTGCCCAATTAGCAGGTGTAAGTACCACTTGGTATACATGGCTAGAGCAAGGAAGAGATATTAAAGTATCTGCCAGTGTGCTTGATTGTATTGCTACTGCTTTGCAATTAAGTAATGATGAAACAGACTACTTATACAATCTTGCATTAGATGTAAAATCTGAAATGACAACGATAAAAAAAGAATCATCAGAGCTTAGCCCTTCTTTAAAACGAATATTAGCTGAATTAACATATTGTCCAACCATTATTACGGATCGCCATTGTCATATTGTCGGTTGGAATGCTGCTGCTGCACATGTTTTTTTAGATTTTGAACAGGTGCCGTATAATGAAAGAAATTTGATTCGTTTAGTGTTCACTAGAAAAGAATTTAAAGCGTTAGCCGTCAATTGGGAGCATTTCGCGAAAGGTTTCCTTGCTATTTTCCGTACCTACTATGGTCACTATTTAGGGGATGAATGGTACAACCAATTTATTGAGGAAATGAGTCAATCCCATCAAGAATTCCGAGATTTATGGCAAGAAAGTCAGGTGAGTAAGGCGCCAGAAATGATAATCGAGTTCAGACATGCCAAAGCAGGCAAAATGTTGTTTAATCTAACTTCACTTCAAGTTCAAGGAGATATGGATTTACGGTGCAGTATTTATACACCTGTAGAAGAAACAGAAACAGAGGATAAGTTAAGGCGGTTAATGAAGAAGATATCCGCTGAAAAATAAAACGTAAAGAGCTAATACAAATCTACCTTGCCACTTACTACGTATATCGCCAGTATTTTACTAATTTAGAGAAACAATTATTTTTCCAAATAATTACAATATTAGGTGTAGGTAAAGTAAATGGGCGATAAAAAAAGCAGGATTAATCGTTAATAAATTGTTTCAATCAATACTCAAAGGAAAAGCCCAGAAATATTGTTTTCATAGCATTTTTGGGCTTAAAATTTCTTTCCAAACTTTGATGGGAACGTTTAGGTTTAGTTATGTATATGTTATAAATATTATAATCTATCTTTATAAATATCCATTACCTCAAACGTTTGACAAACTAGCAATAAGTCTGGAGTAAACGTAAGTCCATACTGGTTTAATTCCCAAGTGAAAAATTTAACATGTTCTCTATACCAAAAATCATAGCTTAAATCCCCTTCGCCCTCAGACCTTGCGAAATCACTTGTTACTTCATTCATTTTAATAACATCAATCTTTGTATATTTTATAATGGCTAATGGATTTTTGTCTCCATCCAATACAATATCGTACTGACCAACTTTTTGAATTTCTTCTCCTTCAAGCTCATAGACACAATGTGCAGCACATGTTCCAGTTTTGATCCCTTTAACAACTAAACTTCCTAAATCATCTCCCATTTCTTTGGAACCATCTCCAAACATCCATGCATCTGGAATACTCATGTTGCACTCATTTTCTCTAGTGTACATATGCCAATATTCCTCTATCTTATTAACTGACATTCACTTACCCCCTAATATGTTTTGAATATAATTATAACATATCTTAATTTTCACATATTTCACTTTTAATTCATGCTTATAAAACATTTCTTTCTCCGTTAGTTGAAACAGATAAATGCCCCCAAAGCATCGTTTGGGGAAATTTCTTTGCTTATCGTTGGTGAATCCGTAGCTAGACCTCTTTAATGAAAAAACATGCGCTGATTCTTGTTACAGAATCGCGACCGATTGTTGAAGACTTACTTTATACTGACTGAAACATCTTACGAGTTAAGCTTATAAATTCAGCTAAAGGTGGTGTTATCCATTTATCTTTATGCCAAGCAATTTGAGTATAAAGTGGAGGTACGGAAGATTTCCACGGCAATTCCTTCATTCGCCCCTCTTCAATATCTTTTTTAACTACCATTTCAGGCAGTAGTGCCACTCCTAATCCTGCAACTACACACTGTTTAATGGCCTCTATACTAGCAAATTCAATTTTATCTAATGAATAAATTCCAAGTAAATTTAGAGATTCTTCAAACATATTTCGATAAGAACATCCAGCTTCTGTAAGCAAAAGAGTTTCATGTTTCAGATCATCTATTGAAAAGTCTGATTTAGATTGGTTTGGTGAGGCAACTAATTTTAACTCTTCTTTGATAAGTCGCTCTACCTTTAACGATCCGTCAGGTTTGCTTTCATCCATAATAAAGGCAATATCTAATAAACCTTCCATTAGCTGCTTTCTCGCCATTTCATCAGAATGTGCAGGTTTAAATACTAGCTTTACTTTTGGGAAGGCAGTCTTGAACTCTTTAAGGATTAGTGGTAATCGATAAGTACACTGACTCTCCTGCGCACCTATTGTTAACGTACCAGATAATTCTTCCTCTCCTTTTGCAGCTGTAATTGCTTCTTGGCTTAAATTAATCATTTTTTCTGCATAGCTTTTAAATTGATGTCCAGCTTCTGTTAAAATCAGTCGTTTACCTAAACGCTCAAATAAAGGTTTCCCAATCTCATCTTCAAGGGATTTGATTTGTGCAGTAACACTTGATTGAGCAAAATTCAATATTTTTGCTGTTTGGGTAAAATTCAGATTTTCAGCAGCATGTTTAAATGTAATCAACTGTTTAATTTCCATTTATATCAACCTCTTTTAAATCGGTTTTTCCGATTTATTTAATCGAAATAATCGTCTGTATCGATTTATCAACTTATTATAAGATATTAATATCAGAAGAACAATAATAGAAGATTTCGAGGAAAAGGAGTTAATTCACATGACAATAGCAGTTATTTACGGTGGAAACCGCCAAAACGGAAACACAGAAACGTTAACAAAGTTAGCCATCCAAGGTTTAGATGTAGAAGAAGTATATTTAAAGGATTATTTAATTAAACCTATAATTGATAAGCGACATGCGGAAGAAGGTTTTTCTGAAGTCAATGATGATTATAATTCCATTATTAATCGTATCCTTCCACATGATATTCTTATTTTTTCTACCCCAATTTATTGGTATAGCATGACAGGCACAATGAAGAACTTTATTGATCGTTGGTCACAGACTTTAAAAGATCCAAATTATCCTGATTTCAAGTCTATAATGGCTTCAAAAAAAGCATATGTCATTGCAGTGGGTGGAGATCAACCATATATCAAAGGCTTACCAATGATTCAACAGTTTCAACATATCTTTGACTTTGTAGGGACAACTTTCGAAGGATATATTATTGGGGAAGGAAACAGACCAGGTGAAATTTCACAGGACTTAAAAGCACTGTCTGCAACGGAACAGCTAAGAAAGGAAATACAATAATATTCCAATCCGCAAGCTATACAAGAAGGATGGGAGTTTATGAACCTACAGACATTGGCAAATATGTTATTGATAGTTATAAATGCTTTTTGGGGGCTATCATATGTTTTTATGAAATTAGGGCTTGGTTCACTCCAAGCCTTCAACAATGTGGGGCTTAGATTTTTACTTACTTTGTATTCACTTCTTCGGTCATATTTTCTCCTCCAACGCGTCAATTTGGCAGTTACTTCCCAGTATATTGAAAATAGCAGCAGCTCAAAAGTACTTATTCGCGAAACCCGTATCATATGCTTCACTTGATGCCACTTTTCATCAAAATATTCACACAATTCTTGGGGCTTTCCAATAAATTCAGAACGAATCATTGTACTGGTATCTCATTTGCTGCATGGCCCATCATATACTACTTTTGAAAAATCTCTTTTTTCAAAGCATCCTTTTATTCAGCCTTGTTATAGATTTCAAATCTGTTGGAAGCTACAAATGTAACTTCTTTTTCTGAACAAGCTCCGTACTTTTCAAAGTTTCCTCTACCTTCTGACAAGGTCATATGATTAGGGCCACTATATTGGCTTGGATTATCGCTACCATCATCCTCCCAGAAGCAAACTGGGCAAATATCATATTCCCCTCGCTGTACCAAGGTTTCATAATTACAGCAGGGACAAGGTACTAATTTTTCTACATAGCCTTCAACTACAATATTGCTCCCTACTATTTTCGAAACGAGTTTAGATAAATATTCGTTTGGAATTCCGTAGAAACTACCTTCTGCACCTATAAGCAATAATTTATTATAACGGAAGTCCATTACGTCATTTGTTGGTCCATCTGAAGTTAATAGTTCATGCTGCAACGACTTTGAGAAAAAATGAAATTCAGGATCAAGTTCATCCATTCCCCAAGAGTTCAATATCAATGCCTCACGTTCATCCCTAGTTAGTTTAGTAATATCATTTTCTAAGATAATTTTTATAGCTTCCTTCCTTAACACTATATCACTCCAATCCATATTCCCTTATAGTCCAATCGTATTAAAAGGCAAATTCCTTATTACAAAAACCCTTTTTTCTTATACATTCATTCAGGCTTTCTTAGTTAAAGTATAACCTTAAATAAAAGAATGTTATTAAACAATATGGCCCTTTAATAAAAACTCTAACTTTAAGGGGTCACTACCGAATCGTACCCGAATGTTGAAGATCTAAATTCCAATTCCTTGTTGAACTATAGCTTCCGTTAGTTGAATAGTAATGTCTATTCATTACTCATTTTAAGAAATCCTCTGGATACAAATAGTCATCTTAAACATCTACATCTGAGTATCGAGTAAAAACTGACTCAAACTCATCATTTTCAATAAGGAAGTCAATAACTTCATAAATTCGTTCTCTACTTGCAATATCTATAAGAAACATATCGCTTGACCAAAGATATGCACCTTTCATACATTCGCCTGTATTTACATTCTTCTCTCTCAATGTCTGTATGTTTGTGTAGGTAAAAAAACTCGCAATCCATTTAGAACGGTCAGAGAAAGTTACGATGACATCAAGGTTAGCATCTTCAGCATTCCATTCACCTTCAGTCCATTCTTCTGCTTCTATCCATATGTGTTTATTGTTTGTTTCTTTCAAAAGAACACCACCTTAAATTAAATATATTATAGCTTTTTTCTCAATAGTTATTGAACTAAACTGTGCCGTTAGTTTAAGTACTTCTCTTCACAATCACCACTTCAAATTTAATTCTTATATTTTATTCAATTAAATGGCCCTTTAATGAAAAATGCACTTTCCTTATTCAAGGAAAGCGCCCTTTAATGGAATAACTGTAAAGCTTATGAAGCTTTTTTTAAAAGCTTCATTATATAAAGGTGAGATGATGTAATTCTATTACTACAAATCGGAGGATAACATTCCATATACAAAGCTATCTGTCCATTCATTTTTATTCCAATAATTTTGGATGAAATGGGCTTCCTTTCTCATACCTATTCGTTCACACAATTTTTGTGAAGCTGTATTCCGTGCATCAAGATTGGCTTGTATACGATGTACATTAAATTCACTAAATAATTTATTAACCAAAGTACTAACCGCTTCTGTTGCCAAACCTTTTCCAGCTACTTCATTAGAAAAACCATAACCAATCTCAACAGTGTCTTTCATATCTGTATACCATACGGATAGATCACCAACTACTTTAGTCTCGTATATAACTGCCAAACTTAGCTTTGATTCTTTAGAAAGTACACTGTTTGCTAGCTTCTTATTAAATCTTTCCTGCATATCTTCTTGAGTCCATTTATTATGTAATAGGAATTTACATGTATCCTCATCATTATAAATAGCAAATACATCCTGTAAATCAGTACTCTGAAAAGGTCTAATTGTTAATCTTTCTGTTGTGAATTCCAAGTTAATTCTCCTCCCTTATATTCATTCTACAAAACATTTTTTCGTTAGTATGTAACCCCCCCTTCTTAGATTTTACTTGGATTACATATCATAGTAAATTCATATCCTTCTTCTTCTAAACTGCTTCGTTAGTTTAAGTACTTTTCTCTACAATCTCCACGTTCAATTAAATGACCCTTTAATGAAAACGAGCGCTGATTCTTATTACAGAATCGCACCCGATTGTTGAATAACAAATTGAAATTTTAATTATCGACTAGAATATAAATGAAACTCAATAAGCTATAAAACTTTAAAGAATCTATTCATAAATGCGAAAAAATCTCTTGCCAATATTTTATTGACAAGAGGTTTTTTTATCAGTCTTTTTACGTATTATTAATCTTTATTTTTTGATTAAAAATGCTCTAAAAAGGTTGGTTATATATATGAAACCCATGCGTTTAGAACACAATTGGATCAAAATAAGTGGGTTCGTTTTGTTTGAATGTCATTTTTATAAAAAAGATGGATTAAAACTTTTCGTTTTAGGAAAGCTGATTTTCCTGAGTTAGGCATTCTCCCAATAAAAAACTACACACGTTACGGGGCATCTGCCCAACCGTACATGTGTAGTTTCCTTTTTATTGTTTGACCATTCTTTCTGTTGCAGCTGCCTCGATTTCCCCAATAGCCCAATGAGTAGAAAGGACATCGCTAAATGTCGATGTTGTAATGTCTTCTAAAGCAGGACGTTCGAATAATTGGTTGAGCACTTTCACCGCCTGTGCGCGTGTTAAGGAACCGTTTGGATGAAAGGTCGTTTCACTATTCCCCGTCATAATCCCCCATGTACTCACTTGTTCAATTGCACGTGCAGCCCAGTGGGTTGGCGAAACGTCTGTAAATGATTTACCTTTGCCAGAGGCTTGACAGATTGTTTTTGAAGGATCTTGTGCACATACGGTTTCGATCCAATTAGCCACGACTTTTGCCATTTGTGCGCGTGTAATCGTGCCATTTGGATTGAATGTCGTTTCCGTTTGGCCATTAAATAAACCAGCTTGCTTCACCACTTCAATCGCATCTTTTGAAGGGTGATTTATTGTATCCTCAAATGAACTATTCGTCGTTGTTGGCATGTCACCATTTGTTAAGAAACGCGCTAACATCGTGGCCATTTGTGCCCGTGTTACTGGGGCATTTGGTTTAAATGTGCCATCTGGGTAACCTTGAATATATGGTGCTAATCGCTTCACTTCCATTTGTCCTTCCTCTTCTTGCACTTCAGAAGCATAAAGTAGACTGAATGTTGAGAAGTGGTCTACTTCAAACTGAAATCCTTTCACGCCTGGTTCAAATTCGACCATATGCCCTTGCTTTACTTCAGTTGTTGCGTCACTATGTTCGATGTAAACGACTAATGAAGCCATTTGTTCTTCTGTTAGTTCAGCCGAAATTGGTAACGTAATCGTTACAGGGCGATTTTGTAGATTTGTTTCAATCGTTACAGGTGTTCCTATTAGCGAAATAATCGCTCTTTTTGGCATACCTTGTTGGATTTGTTCATTTTTTAGCACTTTCGCCTGAATCACTTCTTGTTGTTGTGCCTTTACTGGCACAACACGGAAGAATACATCTTCTGTCACGCCATTGAATGAAGTTGATGGCAACGTCAATTGGGCTAACGCTGTTTGCATGAAGAAATTCGTCTGTTGCCTATTTAAAAATAACCCTGCATTGCTTGAAAGACTCAAATGTGCCTCTGCCGTAGCTGTTTCCACTGGGTATACAAGGCGAATTGTTCGTGCCTCTTGATTCGATAGTTGTGGTACTAATGCTTGGACATGATTCAATAAAATGTCTGCTCGATACTTCACGATTTCTTGCTCTACCGTACGAATGATTTTTATCTCATTTGATGGCGTCGAATCTACTGGATAGACTGGCTCTGGTGTCGGATTTGGTACTATTGGTAGTGGATTTACTGTAATCGTAGCCGTATCAGACATATTACCATGGATACCCGTTACTGTTACAGTACCTGGCGCAATCGCTGTTAATTTATTATTTTGCATCGTAGCGATGGTTGGATCGCTTACCGTAAAGGTTGCATTAGCCGTTTGATCTCGGCTTGTCCCATCCGATAGATTTTCTACTAGCTGGAAGTTCTCTGTGCCTCCAACAATTAGTTGCCCTGTTTTAGGTGATAGGACTATGCCTGTTGTTATTACTGGTACTGCATTCACCGTAATCATGGCCGTATCAGACGTACTATCATAGGCTGCCGTTACGGTCACTGTTCCTGGTGCAATTGCTGTTAAGGTATTTCCTTGTATAGTAGCGATGGTTGGATCACTTACCGTAAAGGTTGCATTAGCCGTTTGATCTCGACTTGTCCCATCCGATAGATTTTCTACTAGCTGGAAGTTCTCTGTGCCTCCAACAATTAGTTGCCCTGTTTTAGGTGATAGGACTATGCCTGTTGTTATTACTGGTACTGCATTCACCGTAATCATGGCCGTATCAGACGTACTATCATAGGCTGCCGTTACGGTCACTGTTCCTGGTGCAATTGCTGTTAAAACATTCCCTTGCATCGTGGCAATGGAAGAATCACTTACCGTAAACGTTGTGTTTGCTGTTTGGTCTTGACTCGATCCATTTGAGAAGATCTCTGTCAGTTGGAAACTTTGCTTTCCTCCTACAATCAACTGCCCCGTTTTTGGTGAAAGATCAATACTTGTAGCGTTAATCGAGCCGTACCACCTGTTCAGGAAATGGCCATCGCCATCGAACTTTTGTACTTGATTATTTCCAGCTTCCGTTACATAGACGCTACCGTTGTTGTCAATCGCTACACTATTTGGGAAGTCAAATTGTCCATCGCCGCTCCCCGTGCTGCCCCATTGACTCACATAATTCCCTTCCAAATCAAACTTTTGGATTCGGTTGTTCTGCGCATCAGGGACGTAGAGATGACCATTTCCATTGTCTACCGCAATACTAAAAGGATACCGAAACTGACCATTACCAGTCCCCTGAGTTCCCCATTTGCTTATGAAAGCACCATCGGCATCAAATTTTTGAACTCGATGCAATTCACTATCCGTTACATAAACGTGACCTTGTGTATCAATCGCAAGACCATAGGGGAGGTAAAACTGCCCGTCTCCATTGCCATATCTCCCCCATTCGCTTAGAAAGTTTCCTTTGAGATCGAAACGTTGGATTCGACGGTTATCACGATCTGCCACATACAAGATATCGTTATAAGCAATCGCGATACCTGAAGGATTGAGAAACTGTCCATCACCATTGCCCCTTGTCCCCCATTGCGCCAGATAGCTACCATTCGCGTCGAATTTCTGGATTCGGTGGTTCCCTCTATCAACAACATAAACATTGCCATGCGAATCGAAGGCGATCCCGCTTGGGTAGTTGAATTGTCCATCGGCGCTTCCCTGCCCGCCCCACTCAGCCACGTATCTCCCGACAGGATCCAACACGACTATTCGGTTGTTTGCGTAGTCCGCAACATAGATCATTCCTTGGTCATTAACGGCTACAGCTACAGGTCTATCAAACAAAGTAGAACCTTGGGCTATAGCCGAGCTAACGTTTGCCCTAGATATGGAATAAGTATTGAAGAATAGCATTATGGCAACTAATAAAATTAACCATATTTTTTTGTTGAATATCCTCTTTTGACGCATGTTACAATCTTCCTCCTTGCCTGATTTTAATATAATCTTGGTTAACAGCCAGGCGCCACAGATAAAAGCCTGGGAATAGGTTAGATAGTTCTTTCATTATAGTAGTCTCTCTTTCTCTTTTTTTCTATGTAGTAGTAATCACCACTAAATGGGTAATTCAATTACACATCACTTAATTGTACTAGGGGTTAAAAGAAGACGATACTAACAAATGTTAACGATATGACAATTAACATTCAAAATGATTCCTACAGCGAATAAACAAAAGGACTATACACCCAAAGGATATATAGACCTAGATTTGGAATGGCTTTCTCTAGATGAAATAATTGTTGCTCGAGCAAAAGAAAACAAAGCGTGGAAATTGGGACGGGTTCCAACTATGTTTACAGCGCTATATGTAATAAATCTTGAATCAGGAGAACAAAGGCAGATTAATACAATAAAAAAGGTATTACATTATTAAAATGTAATACCTTTTTGGTAGTTTGATTATAAATATTTCACCCTAAGTAACCTTAAGTCCCAACACTTTTTTGATTAATACATTTTTAAATATTGGTCGCGTTCCCATTGGTGTACTGTTGTACGGTACATGTCGAACTCGATTTCTTTTGCTTCTTTGAAGTTTGCGTAAATGTGCTCACCTAAAGCAGCTTGAGCTACTTTATCTTGCGCAAGTAATGTTAACGCATCGTCAAGCGCTGGTGGTAAGTTAGCAATACCGTTTGCTTTGCGCTCTTCTTCTGTCATTACATAAATATTGCGGTTAATTGCCGCTGGTGGTGTTAATTGTTGGCGAATACCTTCTAGACCCGCTTCTAAAATAACAGCCATCGCTAAATATGGATTAGCTGATGGGTCCACTGAACGTACTTCTACACGAGTTGAAAGTCCGCGTGCAGATGGGATACGAATAAGTGGTGAACGGTTTTGTGCAGACCATGCAACGTAACATGGCGCTTCATAACCAGGAACTAATCGTTTATAAGAGTTAACAGTTGGGTTTGTTACAGCTGTAAATCCTTGTACGTGTGCAAGAACACCTGCCATGAATTGCATTGCTGTTTCAGAAAGACCTAACTCAGTAGATTCATCATAGAATGCATTTTCTTTCCCTTTAAATAATGACACGTTAAAGTGCATACCAGAGCCTGCTTCACCAAATAACGGTTTTGGCATGAATGTTGCATGTAGGCCGTGTTTACGTGCAATTGTTTTAACAACTAGCTTGAACGTTTGGATGTTGTCACATGCTGTAATGGCATCTGCATATTTAAAGTCAATTTCATGTTGACCAGGTGCTACTTCGTGGTGAGAAGCTTCGATTTCAAAGCCCATTTCTTCTAGCTCTAACACGATATCACGACGGCAGTTTTCACCTAAATCAGTTGGTGCTAAGTCGAAATAACCACCGTGGTCGTTTACTTCTAACGTAGGTTCACCTTTTGCATCTAATTTGAATAAGAAGAATTCTGGCTCAGGCCCTAAGTTGAAGCTTGTAAAGCCCATTTCTTCCATTTTTTTAAGGATGCGTTTTAAATTGTTACGTGGGTCACCAGCGAATGGTTCGCCTTTAGCAGTGTATACGTCACAGATGAAACGTGCTACTTTCCCTTTTTCTGAAGTCCAAGGGAACACTACGAAAGAATCTAAATCAGGATATAAATACATATCTGATTCTTCGATACGCACGAAGCCTTCAATTGATGAGCCATCGAACATCATTTTGTTTTCTAGTGCTTTATCTAGTTGACTAACAGGAATTTCAACGTTTTTAATTGTACCTAGAATATCTGTAAATTGTAAACGTATGAAACTTACATTTTTTTCCTCGATTAAACTCTTGATGTCCTCTTTTGTGTATTTACCCACAGTTTTCCACACTCCTATAAATTGTCTAGCTTATATCTTTACCCTACCCTATTAAATAATAACCATCTAATAGTAGTTATTTTAATAGAATCGGGATAAATCCCCACGTCGGATAGATGATTTTTGCATGCGCTGTGCTTGACGCATTTCTTCGCGCATAATTTGACGTAATTCTGTGTCAGTTAAATCAGGTTCTTCAGCTGCAGCAGGATCCAATTTTTTAGCAAATAATTTTTTAATTTTCGCCATATTCATACCCTGCTCCAAGTAATCTTTTATTTCAAGAAGCGTATCGACGTCATTTAATGAAAACATTCGACGATTACCTTCAGTTCGGTGTGGCTCAATTAAATGGTGTTCTTCATAATAACGAATTTGGCGTGCCGAAAGCTCGGTCAATTGCATCACGATACTCATAGATAATAACGGCATCGTTCGTCTAATTTCACGACTCATTTAAGTCCCCCCAATACCCGCTTATCATATAACGAAAAATTTTCACTGTCAACAAAGATGTAAGGTTTCCTAACATGGATTTTTAATTTTTTTTTGAATTGATGAAAAATTGTTAAAAACTATAAAAAGATAGTCCAAGCTTTAGCCAAACTCGAAATATTTTACAGTTCATCTTTAGTCTTCAATATAAGATTTCTGCGATTGGTTTCCGCCTCGGACCGACGCTTTTCTCGGGGCAAGAAAGTCGAAAACAGCATTTGACACTTTTTGTATACAATCTTTTTAGATTCAATCATATGAAAATATAGAATGCTGCATATGCTCCTTTTTAGCATGCGTAACTTCAACAGCTCTTTATGTATGTCACTACAATAAAATGGCGTTTCAACTCGTTCTGTTCCTGCTGACCTATTGAGATATTGCTTTAATTCACTAGCTTTAGTATGAAAGCAAAACAGCTAGCATTCATATTGCGATAAAACCCCCACCACAAATCTGTGATGGGGGTTGTCTAACATCTATATATAGCTTATTTTCGTAAGCTTTGGACCGCGCTACAAATGGCAAATTTCACGTGCTCGTATGTCAATCCACCTTGAATAAATGCTGTATATGGGGGACGAATTGGACCATCTGCTGTTAGTTCAATGCTTGAGCCTTGAATAAATGTACCCGCTGCCATGATGACATCATCTTCATAGCCAGGCATGTATGCAGGCTCAGGGGCATAATGCGCATTTATCGGTGAGTTTGCTTGAATTTCACGACAGAATGCAACCATTTGATCTGCTGTTTTAAACGATACTGATTGAATTAAATCTGTACGCTCAGCATGATAGCTAGGGAATGTGTTCATGCCCGCTTCCTCTAGCATAGCTGCTGTGAAAATGGCGCCCTTTAACGCTTGACTAACAACATGCGGTGCTAGGAAAAACCCTTGATAGAAATCACCAAGTGTATTTAATGTTGCTCCTGCTTCTGCTCCAATACCTGGTGATGTCATTCGATAAGCACATTTTTCAACTAAATCAGCTCGACCTGCAATATAGCCTCCTATTTTGGCTAAGCCACCACCTGGATTTTTAATAAGAGAACCTGCCATTAAGTCTGCACCTACTTCTGTAGGTTCCTGTGCCTCTACAAATTCACCGTAGCAGTTATCAACAAAAATAACGGCATGTGGGGCCAATTCTCGTACTTTCTCACACATTTCTGCAATTTGTGAGATCGTAAAGGATGGACGCGTTGCATAGCCCTTTGAACGTTGAATCGCTATCATTTTAGTATTAGGCGTTATAGCTGCAGCGACTGCCGTCCAATCAATCGTTTCGTTATCGATTAAATCTACATGGCGATAGCCAATTTTATAATCTTTCAGTGAACCTGTATCTTTGTCACCACCATCGACAATTGATTGTAGCGTGTCATATGGTTGACCTGAAATATAAAGTAATTCATCACCTGGTCGTAGCACACCGAATAGACTAAGCGTAATCGCATGTGTACCAGATATAATTTGCGGACGGACTATCGCTGCCTCTGCTCCGAAAACTTGTGCATATACACGCTCAAGATTGTCACGTCCCTCGTCATCATAGCCATAGCCATTAGAAGGGTGTAAATGATAATCACTTACTTGATGTGCTCTGAAGGCGGAAAGTACTTTTTGCTGATTGAAGAACGCCATATCCTCTACTTTCTTGTGATAAGGTCGCACCTTTTCTTCTATTTTTTCCGCTAATGTTAACGTCTCTGCTGTTAAATGGGTTGTAAATGTCATTGTTTTCGTCTCCGTTTCAAATTGTTCTTTCCTATCTTATCAATTTGTTTGCAACCCTGCAAAAATTGCTATTGTGTCTAGCTGTTAAATGCGCTAAGCTAAGGGGCGGACTTACTACAATTTATTCTCGTTTAAGGAGGGAAAGTGATGGCTTGGGAAGTTTTTAGCATCATTGGGACAATTGCCTTCGCTATTTCCGGAGCAATAATAGCAATGGAAGAAGAATACGATTTATTCGGTGTATATATACTTGGCATTGTAACTGCTTTTGGTGGTGGGGCCATTCGTAATTTATTGATTGGTCTACCTGTGACAACATTATGGGGGCAAGATATGATGTTCCAAATTGCGATTGCTGCTATTACTATATTTTTTATTTTTCCACATCATCTTATACAGCATTGGCACCGTTGGGGCAATTTCACAGATGCTATTGGTTTATCGGCTTTTGCGATACAAGGTGCATTGTACGCTGTCAAACTCAATATGCCTATTAGTGCCGTAATTGTTGCTGCTGTTTTAACTGGTTCAGGCGGTGGTATTGTTCGTGATTTATTGGCAGGACGTAAACCACTTGTTCTCCGCGATGAAATTTACGGAGTATGGGCAGCACTTGCTGGCCTACTTATTGGACTGGAGTTACTGCCAGGAGACATCTTCTTATATGCATTATTCGGAGTCATTACGATATTACGAGTTCTTTCTTATATGAAGAAATGGCGTTTGCCATTACGGAAATTAAATCGAGCATAAGCAATACCTTCTATTCATTCTTTTGCAGTATATAAAGAAGAAAATACGAGTTGATGGTAGCGAAGGCGGTGACTCCTGCGGGAACTGCACGCTTAGTAAGACGCAACAAACGACGCGATAGCGACGGTTGCGGCTTACGGTGTGCCCGCGGAAAGCACCGCCGCAGCGGACATCAACGGCGCAGTAAAAAAGGGCTAGTTTCATTCTTTTGCAGTAAATAAAAAATTAGAAAAGAGTACGAGTTGATGGTAGCGAAGGCGGTGACTCCTGCAGGAACTGCACGCATAGTAAGACGCAACAAACGACGCGACAGCGACGGTTGCGGCTTACGGTGTGCCCGCGGAAAGCACCGCCGCAGCGGACATCAACGGCGCAGTAAAAAAAGGGCTAGTTTCATTCTTTTGCAGTAAATAAAAAATTAGAAGAGAACACGAGTTGATGGTAGCGAAGGCGGTGACTCCTGCGGGAACAGCACGCTCAGTAAGACGCAACAAACGACGCGACAGCGACGGTTGCGGCTTACGGTGTGCCCGCGGAAAGCACCGCCGCAGCGGACATCAACGGCGCAGTAAAAAAAAGGGCTAGATTGATTCCAGTCAATCTAACACTTTTTCTCTTTTGTCCTCGCTCGAAGCTTTGACCTCTCAAATGCCCCATCACTTCTCTTCAACTAGCGCCATCGTTTCTGCTAATGTAGCCATATTGCTCATCATCGAACAAGCTGCATCTAGAATTGGAAAGGCTAGTGCTGCACCAGAGCCCTCTCCCAATCGCATATTCATATGAAGCATCGGCTCAACTCCTAGCAATTCGGCTGCTATTTTGGCACCCGGCTCTTCAGAGGCATGTGAAGGTATAATATAGTCTTGTACTTTTGGTTCAAGTTCATATGCTAATAGTGCTGCTATTGTAGAAATAAAGCCATCAATCACAACTGGTTTCCGATTTGCAGCTGCAGCTAGGATACTACCCGCCATCGCACCTATTTCTAACCCTCCCACTTTTGCAAGTATATCCAGCGCATCATGACGATTAGGTTTATTTATTTCAATGGCCTTTTGAATAATCGCTACTTTATGTTCAATTCCTCCTGCCCCAAGCCCTGCACCGAATCCCGTCACTTCCTGTGGATGACAACCACGAAGTACTGATAATATAGCCGCACTCGGTGTTGTATTGCCGATGCCCATTTCACCTGTACCAAGAACATTTGCCCCTTTTGCTATTTCTGCTGTTGCAATTTCAATACCTACTTCAATTGACTGGATTGCCTCTTCCCTTGTCATTGCTGGACCTTTTGCCATATTGTCTGTACCATGCTTAATTTTTTTCATTAACACCTTTGCATCAAGCGGTATATCCTCTTTGACTCCAACATCTACCGTTACAATTTTTGCATTTGTTATTTTGGCAATTGCACAAACACCTGTTACCCCTTTTGGGAAATTTAATGTTTGTAAAAACGTGACATTTTGCGGATTTGATGTTACCCCCTCTTCACAAACACCATGATCAGCTGCACAAACAATGATTACTTTGTTATCAAGTTTTGGATATAGTTCTCCCGTAATACCAGCTAATTGTATAGCTAGCGACTCCAGTTTCCCTAAACTGCTAGGAGGCTTGCTAAGTGAATCAATACGTTCCTTAGCTTTTTCCTTCATTGTATTATTAGTAGGTTGAATGCGTTGAATCGTTTGTTGTAATAATTGCATCATCATCTCTCCTTTTTTTAGCCATTTACATATAGAATGAAAAAAAATAGAAAAGCCTGTAGTTTATTTCATAACAAATAAACTACAGACTTTTCCATCGTCTATATCATTCAAAGCAATTAGGCAGGTCTCCTGGCTCAATTTCAACATTTTATAGAACCTTCCCAGCATAACGCTAGTGGTATTTTCTATAAAACTCCATTTTACAGTGGTGGGACCGCTAAAGCATTTCACTTTATTCCCTATTCTCCCATAATGGGCACCTAATGCTTTTATGTAATTACTTTAAATTTACGATAAAGTTTTTTTCGTGTCAATATTGGATAAAGTTTGCGTGACAGCATTTTGTGCACTGCCAATGTTAAGTATAAACTAAATAAAATAAGGTATTTAACAACTGAATTGTTAAATACCTGTGACCTACATTATTTAAATTCTAATTCCCCATCATAAGCAAGCATGCCGCCTTCTAGGTTTGTTACATCAAAGCCTTGTGCTTCTAAATATGCACATGCATTTGCTGAGCGTCCGCCAGCTTTACAGACGATAATGTAAGGTTTAGATCTATCTATTTCTTCTAAGCGCTCAGGGATTGTTCCAAGTGCAATATGCTTAGCGCCTGGAATGACACCTTGTGCTACCTCGTCATCTTCTCGCACATCGATAATGTATAAGTCCTCGTTCGCATCTAGTTGTTCTAATAATTGCGTTGTATCCATCGATTTCATCTTTACAGTCCTCCAATATATCAATTTCCTATTACATTATAGCGTGAACGAAAAAAAACAGCTAGTGATGTAACACTAGCTGCCTAAAAATGACTCTATTCTTCTGTCTCTAAAAATTCGACTTGCTTTGCTGGAACGAAAGTAGAAATTGCGTGTTTGTAAATGAGATGCTGTTTACTTTCAGCATCGACTAGTAATACTGTAAAGTTATCATAGGATTTCACTGTTCCTTTTAGCTGGAACCCGTTTAACAGAAACACAGTTACAAAAACACTGTTTTTACGTAGATGGTTCAAAAACGTATCTTGCAAATTGATTGATTTCATAGAATGCGCCTCCCCTACTCTCTTTCTACCTCTTCATTCCTATAGTAGCATGTTATCCCAATTTATCAATTAGTAATTTTTAGAAATTATTAAAGTTTTTAGTCTTTTTCAATAAAATGAATATCCATCTTATTGCGGAAATAAGTAAGTTGTCTTTTCGCATAGCGACGAGAATTTTGTTTTAAATTTTCAATTGCTTCTTCTAAAGTGCATCGACCATCTAAGTAATCATATATTTCCTTATAGCCAATTGCCTGAATTGACTGTACGCCTCGAATATTTTGCTGCCACAACCCTTGTACTTCTTGCAACAGCCCTTTGTCCATCATCAAATCTACTCTGCGATTTATGCGATCATATAACGCATCGCGTGACATATTTTCACCTAACCCTATAATTAAATGGCGATAAAGGGGGGTTTCTCCTCGATTGTGTTCTTCTGAGGCTTTTGAAACACCACTTAATTCAATCATTTCTAATGCTCGAATGACGCGTCGCGTATTGTTAGGGTGAATTGTTTCCGCCGTTTTCGGATCCAATGCTAATAGTTTTGCATGCATTGCTTCAGGACCTAACTTTTCTAGCTCCTCATAATAAGCCTTTCGTGCTACCTCATCTACTTGCTCCTCGGTAAATTGGAAATCATAGAGCACGGCTTGTACATATAACCCAGAGCCTCCAACAATAATTGGTAGCTTTCCTCGTGCTTGTATTTCACTAATTTTGGCACGTACCAATTTTTGATAATCTGCTACCGAAAAGGATTCTGTAGGCTCCTTGAAGCTTAATAAATGATGTGGGACACCTTGCATCTCTTCCGCAGTAATTTTCGCAGTACCAATATCTAGGCCTTTATAAATTTGCATGGAATCGCCGTTAATAATTTCACCATTAAACTTTTTTGCTAACTCAATGCTCAGTGCTGTTTTACCAGAGGCTGTTGGTCCTACGATTGCTACAACCTCTGCTTGCTGTATTTTATTTTGTATCATACTTTTCTAACCACCGTAATAAAACTTGATGAACCGCCTGATGATTGTCTTCATTTAAAATTTCATGTCGCTTATCTTCAAATAAATAGACTGTAACATCCTGTACACCTGCTGCTGCAAAGCGCTCTGCCACATTATACACACCGTGACCACTATCTCCAACAGGGTCCTTGCTACCACTTATCAAAAGGATCGGTAAGTTTTTATTTATTTTTTCAATCTCATTTTTTCGATTCAGTACCATAAGACCCGCCGTTAAATCAACAAAAAATTGATTGGTTGGTATAAAGCCACAATATGGATCATCAATATATTTTTGCACCTCGTGCTCTACAGAACATAACCAATCATATGCTGTTTTAGCATTTGGAACTTGCTTATTGAAGCTCCCAAAGCTCAATTTGTTTAGTAAAGGGCTCTCCATCTCTTTGCCTCGTTGCATTGCCAATACTTGTGCGACATAATGCCCAATCTTATGCAGTGTTGAGACATTACCTGTTCCACAAAGTATAACGTTATCCACGTCATTGCTGTAAAGTTGAATATACCTTCTAGCAATGAAAGAACCCATACTATGTCCGAACAAGATGAATGGCACATCTGCAAATTGAGCATGCATAGCTACAATCACTTCATGAGCATCTTCTACAACACGATCAAAACCATTTTTTTCAGCGAAAAAGCCTAATGTGCCGTTGTAAGATGCCGTTTCTCCATGCCCACGATGATCATGCATCGTCACTGCATAACCTGCTACACATAATTTTTGAGCAAATTTTATATAGCGACCACTATGCTCTGCCATGCCATGTAAAATATGAATATGACCTATGCATGGAATAGTCGGCGTTAATGTTCGCGTAAACACAAAATGTCCATCTGACATTTTCATATAACGCTCTTCCATATTACACCTCCACATCCGCAAAACTTGTCGCATCGATTATGGCTTGTTCTAATTGCGCAACATAGGTATTTCTTTGAGATTCTGAATAGTGAAAACGCTGTTGCATTACTTGAATTACTTGCTCCTTATATCGTTTCACTGCATCAATATCAAAGTATAATAATCCCGTGCGACGAATAAAGAAATCACAAGGTGTGTACACCATTTCCGCTTCTATACCATAGAGCAGCATCGCATGTAACACGAGAGGCATTGTACTGCCATGCTCATGTAAATACTTCACCTGATCAAATAAAGCGTCCACATTCGTTCCATACTTTTGCACAAGATGCTTCGCTTCATCATAGTTCAGGCCATACTGCACACCTTCTCTTGCTTTATAGGCAGTGTAATCTGGGAAATTAATGGCATTAATGCCCTTTGCACCAGATAGAGATAGTTCACGTGTCATACATGGACTAGCATGCTTAAATTTATGAGTTTTGACGATTTTATCAACGATTGTTTCTGCCATTTGGCGGTAGCCTGTTAACTTGCCACCTGCAATCGTCATCAAACCACTTGATGCTGTCCAAATCTCATCTTTACGCGAAATTTCAGAAGGGTCTTTCCCCTTTTCGAAAATAAGTGGACGTACACCTGCCCAAGAAGATTCAATTGTTTCTCTTGTAATTTCGGCTGTAGGAAATATATTTTTAGCAGCTTCAATTAAATAATCTACATCTTGTTGTGTTGCAGTAGGGTGTATAGGATTTCCTTCATAAACTGTATCCGTTGTCCCTATATAAGTTTTACCATCACGAGGAATAGCAAAAGCCATCCGACCATCTGGAATATCAAAATAGACGGCCTGTTGTAATGGGAAATGCTTTTGATTGAGGACGATATGGACACCTTTTGTCAGGCGTAATTGCTTTTTGTCCATCGCTTTATCCTTTTGTCGTACTTCATCTACCCAAGGGCCAGTAGCATTGACAATTTGCGCAGCATGAACTTCCACTACTTTTCCTGTTACATGATCTTTTACTTTTGCGCCAATTAGCTTTTTCTTGTTATATAAAAATCCTGTCATTTCCGCATAGTTTACACAAAGTGCGCCGTATTCAACCGCTTTTTTTAGCACTTCAATCGTTAACCGTGCATCATCTGTACGATATTCGACATAATAGCCACCTCCAACGAGCTCATCTCGCTTTAATAGAGGCTCAAGCGCTGCTGTTTCTTGTGCACTTAGCATTGTGCGGCGTTCTTTCTTTTTGACACCTGCTAATCGGTCATATACTTTTAATGCAATTGAAGTCGTTAAAGGACCAAGTGAACCATGCTTATATAAAGGCAACAGCATTTTTTCAGGTGTCGTTACATGAACAGCATTATCATAAACGATTTCGCGTTCACGTCCAACTTCAGCCACTACCCCCATATCAAATTGTTTTAAATATCGAAGTCCTCCGTGGATAAGCTTTGTCGAACGGCTTGATGTACCAGCAGCAAAGTCCTGCATCTCAATTAGTGCGACTGATAATCCTCTTGACGCGGCATCGAGTGCAATTCCAGCACCTGTAATACCACCTCCAATTACTAAAACGTCAAAGCTATATTGCTCTAAATAATCGATAATTTTAGGTCGATGCTCAAATGAAAACATACTTTCTCCCCCATTAGCTATGATTTAAATATACGTGTAGCCTCCACAGCTCTTTGCCAGCCCGCATATAAATTTGCGCTTTGCTCTGTGGTCATTTTAGGTTGATAGGTTTGCCCATTTGCCCATAATGCAGCTAACGCCTCTTTATTTTCCCAAAATCCTGTTGCAAGTCCTGCTAAATAGGCTGCCCCGAGTGCAGTCGATTCATTAAGCTTTGCTAACTCCACCTCTAACTGTAAAATATCACTTTGAAATTGCATTAAGAAGCCGTTACTTACAGCTCCTCCATCTACCCGCAATACTTCAATTGGCATGCTCGCAGCTTCCTTCATTGCATCCAGTACATCTTTCGTCTGGTAAGCCAATGATTCAAGCGTTGCGCGGATAAAATGCTCTTTAGAAGTCCCCCGCGTCAAACCAAAAATAGCGCCACGAGCATCCGTATCCCAGTATGGTGTTCCTAATCCTACAAATGCAGGTACTACGTATACACCATCTGTATCAGCTACCTTTGTTGCATATTTTTCAGATTCCTTAGCAGTGCGAATCATTCGAAGACCATCGCGCAACCATTGAATTGCTGAACCTGCCACAAAAACACTGCCCTCTAACGCATAAGTCACCGTGCCATCAATGCCCCAAGCAATCGTTGTAAGCAAGCCATTTTCAGAATGGATTGCCTGTTCGCCCGTGTTTAACAACATAAAACAGCCAGTGCCATACGTATTTTTAGCCATGCCTTTCGCAAAGCATGTTTGACCAAAGAGTGCTGCCTGCTGGTCACCAGCAATGCCTGCAATTGGCGTTTCCTCACCAAAAAATATACTTGGTGCTGTTTTCGTATAAATCTCTGACGAATTTCTTACTTCTGGTAACATCGTCATTGGAATATTTAATAGTTCACAAAGCTCTTCGTCCCATTTTAGTTCATGGATGTTATAAAGTAATGTCCGCGCCGCATTTGAATAATCCGTAATATGTGCCTTCCCTTTTGATAATCGCCAAACAATCCAAGAATCAATCGTGCCAAATAGTAAATCGCCATTTTCTGCCTTATGACGTGCCCCTTCAACATTGTCTAAAATCCATTTAATTTTTGTTGCAGAGAAATAAGAATCGAGACGTAACCCTGTCTTTTGCTGAAACATTTTTTCATAGCCTTGTTCCTTTAGCTCTGAAACAATATCCTGCGTTTGTCTTGATTGCCAAACGATAGCATTGTAAACAGGCTGACCAGTATGTTTATCCCAAACTACCGTAGTTTCCCGCTGATTTGTAATGCCAATTGCATGGACCTCACTTGCTTCATGACCACTTTCAGTTAACACAGCTGCTATAACTGCGAGCACTGATCCCCAAATTTCATTGGCGTTATGCTCCACCCAGCCTGCCTTCGGAAAATACTGCTGAAATTCCTTTTGGGCAACATGGACAATTTCACCTTTATGATTGAATAAAATCGCTCTTGAGCTTGTCGTCCCTTGATCAATTGCTAAAATAAATTCACCCATTCATTCTCCCCCTTAGGTTTTCACACCAGGCTCTTGATCGCTGTAGCTTTTCTTTATTTACTGCGACCACATTGCTTAGCTATTACTACATTACCCGTTTGAACATTTTTTCCACTTCATAGGTTGTAAAATGAATTAGTACTGGCCGACCATGCGGACAAGTAAATGGATTATCTGCTTCACGTAAATCATCTAGCAATGCAACCATTTGCTCTTTCGTTAAATAATGATTAGCCTTAATAGACTTTTTACAGCTCATCATAATAGCTGCCGCCTCACGCATTTTTTTAACATCCGCTTTTTTTGTCGTCAACACTTGCTCAATTAAATCCTCAATAATGTCTTGCTCCTCGCCATTCGGGAACCAACTAGGGTGCTCACGAATCACAAATGATGACTGTCCAAAATCCTCTAAAAACACGCCAACTGCCTCTAGCTGCTGTTTATTTTCACGCAGTATAAGCGCCTCATCTGCTGCGTAATGGAAGGTCAAGGGAAGTAATAATGTCTGTCGTTCGTTCGGATTAACTTGCCCAACCTTTTCACGGAAAAATTCGTATTTAATACGCTCCTGTGCGGCATGTTGGTCGATTAAATAAAAGCCGTCCTCCATTTGCGCCACAATATATGTCCCATGAATTTGTCCTACAACCTCAAGAGCAGGGAATGGTTCTTTTTTAGGCTCTTCTATTTGAGTTTCTTCAATGTGAGGCTCCTCATTTAAAATTTCGCTATGCGCTATTGGTGCCTCTACTTCAACCTGATTAGTTTCTAATTGTTGCATTGGTTGCCAGCTCTCTTTTGTAACAGTAGCTGGGGCTAAAGGCTCCTCGTCGGGCAATATGCTAGATTCCTGAACAGTTTGCGCATCATAAAGCTTTTCAACGATAGCATTCATTTTTTCGACGTCCAGCTTCGGGGTAGGCTTCCATATATTTAACTGTTCTGTTGCGGGTTTCGGAATTTTTTCTTTCTTTTCCATTAGAGGTACACGCATCACTTCTCGAATTTTGCCACGAATCGTTTCTTCGATTAATTTTAGTAGCTCTGGTTCTTTACTTAAACGGATTTGATGTTTCGCTGGATGGACATTTACGTCTGTTAAATAAGGATCGCCTTCAATATAAAGTGCTACAATTGGAAAACGTTCAATGGGTAAATACGTATGATACGCATCGATAATTGCCTTTTGCACCAAATAATGCTTCACCCAACGACCATTGACAAACAGCGACATATAATTTTTAGAAGCACGTGTCACCTCTGGTAAAGATACAAAGCCCGACACCTTATAGTCATGGGATTCCCCTTGAAACGGCACCATTTTTTTCGCATTATGCACGCCATAAATTGCGGCCAGTACTTGCTGTACATCGCCTCGTCCATTTGTCTGTAATAACTGCTGACCATTATGTAGCAATCGAAACGCAATTTGGGGATTACCAAGCGCTAGACGGTTCATAAGATCAATTGTATGTCCAAGCTCTGTTTGTATCGTTTTCATATATTTTAAACGTGCAGGTGTATTGAAAAATAGCTGTGCCACTGTAATATCTGTTCCTTTACGTAAAGGCCCAGGCTTTTGCATTTTTACATGGCCTCCCTCTAATTCCACATACGTCCCTGATTCACCAGTTGAAGTTATCATCGTCATTTTAGATACCGATGCAATGGATGCTAATGCCTCCCCACGAAATCCTAATGTACGAATACGAAATAAATCATGCTCCTGATGAATCTTACTTGTTGCATGGCGGGAGAAAGAGATCAGTGCGTCTTCCTCATCCATCCCACTACCATTATCAATTACTTGAATTGAAGTGAGGCCCGCTTCTAGTAAAAAGACATCAATGGACGTACTACCAGCATCAATCGCATTTTCGACTAATTCTTTCACTACAGACGCTGGTCGTTCTACTACTTCCCCCGCGGCAATTCTATTGGATAGCCACGCGTCCATAATTTGAATTTTCCCCATGGCGCTTCACTCCTTTATTTTTTAGCGTTAACTAATTGCTGTTGTAATTCATATAAAATATTAATAGCCTGCATTGGTGAAGTGCCTAAAATATTCACCTTCTCCAAGCTTTTTAACACATCAGTCTCAGCTGAAGGCAACGCCGCTTCTTCTGTAAAGAGCGACATTTGTACTGGTTGCTCCACAACCTGTTGAGAAACAGGCACTTCATTACCCGCCTCAAAGTTTTCGAGCAATATACGAGCTCTCTCTAAAATTTCCTCAGGTAATTGGGCTAGCTGCGCAACATGAATACCATACGATTTATCTGCCGCTCCCTTTTTCACCTTGTGTAAAAAGACGACTGTGCCATTTTTTTCAGTGGCAGATACATGCACATTTTGTAAGCGTGGCAGCTCTTTTTCCAATGCTGTCAATTCATGATAATGGGTTGAGAAAAGTGTATTTGCGCCTATTTTGTCATGAATATATTCCATCATAGATTGTGCAAGACTCATCCCATCATAGGTAGATGTTCCACGACCAATTTCATCAAACAGCATTAAGCTATTTTTAGTAGCATGCATAATCGCATGCTGTGATTCTAGCATTTCCACCATAAACGTGGATTGACCTGCCGCTAAATCATCTGCTGCACCGATTCGTGTAAAAATTTGATCCGTAATTGGTAATCTTGCCTTTTCCGCAGGCACATAGCATCCCATTTGTGCCATTACTACTATTAAGGCAACTTGGCGCATATACGTACTTTTACCGGACATATTGGGCCCTGTAATAAGCATCATATTGTGTTTTTCCTCAAGCACACAATCATTTGGTACATACATTTGCTTATTGAGCATTTTCTCCACAACTGGGTGACGTCCTTCAATAATTTCAAGCGCACGTCCCTCATGAAACTCTGGCTTCGTAAAACGATATTTTTCAGAAACGCTTGCAAAGCTAAGCAATACATCTAACTCACTAATACTTGCTGCTAATGCTTGTACACGTGGAATAAATGATTTTAATTGTTCACGTATTTCAACGAATAACTTGTACTCCAATGCCAAGCTTTCTTCTTCAGCATTCAAAATAAGCGACTCTTTCTCTTTCAGTTCTTGCGTTATATATCGTTCTGCATTTGCGAGCGTTTGCTTCCGTTCATAGCGTGTTAAATCTGCTAAATGAATATTAGATTTTGTAATTTCTATATAATAGCCAAAAATACGGTTATAACCTATTTTTAAGTTTTTAATACCCGTTTTCGTACGTTCTGCTTGTTCTAATTGGGCAATCCAGTCCTTGCCATTGCGAGATGCATAGCGTAGTTCATCTAATCGTTCATGATAGCCATCTCGGATAACATCACCTTCTTTAATCGTGATTGGTGGGTTATCTGTAATAGCACTTGCCAATAATGTCTCAACGTCAGCACATGTATCGAGTGCTGCACCTAACTTGTGCAATGTTTCTTTATTTGCTCCAAGTAACTGCTGTTGGATAACGGGAACTTGTCGCAATGAATCACGAAGCTGCGCTAAATCACGCCCGCCTACATTACCAAATGCCACACGGCCAGCTAAACGTTCTAAATCATATACTTGTTTTAGCGAAATTTGTAATTCTGATCTTACAAAATATTCTTCTAACAAATCACTAACCATTGCAAGTCTATCTTCAATAGCTGTGCGTGATGCTAACGGTTGATGGAGCCACTGCTTCAGCTTACGTCCACCCATCGCTGTAACGGTGTCATCTAATAGCCATAACAATGTACCTTTTTGGTCGCCGCCACGAATTGATTGGATAAGTTCTAAATTACGCTTGGAGCTCGAATCGATACGTAAATAGTTTTTCATTTCATTGAAGGTAAACGCTTGGATATGAGAAAGTGAACGCATTTGTGTCTTATCAATATAATGAAGTAAACGAAGGCAAGCTACCTGTATAGTCACTGGCACCGCTTCTAAATAATTCGCCGCTTTGTCCATTGCCATTTCATCTTCTTCAACAGATAGAACAATACCAACATTCATAGCATGTTCTGCTAATAAAAGCTGTAAACTTTCTGTCACGATTAATTCTCGAATACCATAAGCTTGCATCTGCATCAGTAGTGCCTTGCCGTCCCCTTCAATTGTTGACGCAATTGCCTCACCTGTAGATAAATCCAAGTAGGCATAGCCAAATGTCATGGCATCCAACTGTTCTGCTGCCCCTATAAAATGATTGGTTTTACCATCTAGCGCCTTACCTTCCATAATAGTACCTGGCGTAATAAGTTGGACTACTTCACGTTTGACTACACCTTTTGCTTGCTTTGGATCCTCCGTTTGCTCACAAATTGCAACCTTATAGCCTTTTTGCACAAGTGTTTCAATATAATTTTTTGCTGAGTGATGAGGTACGCCACACATCGGAATACGCTCCTTAGCACCTGCATCTCGGCTTGTTAATGTAATTTCTAAAATTTGTGATGCATTAACCGCATCTTCAAAAAACATTTCGTAAAAATCACCTAATCTAAAAAATAAAAAGGCATCCTTATAATCTTCTTTTACTTGCAAATATTGTTGCATCATTGGTGTATAAGTTGTCATTTAAAAATTCCCTCGCTCTTGCCATTTAAATCAAATACGCATAGTATATTTGCGTTTAGATATTTTATATTTTGTGCTTAAATATGCAATTTGTAGTTACACGTTAACAATTGCACTAAATACATACAGCTTGTAAAGGCTGCAATATCCATTATGTGTGCTTTGTTTTCATTCAACCAAAATGCTAACCTACTATTATTTTTTGCTACATAAGTCTTCATCCATTGATCGTTATATTTATTATAACAAAAGATACATGCGAAACGCTTATTTCACCTTTGTAAAGATGCTAGCATTTCGCATGTATCAAAAAATATTATCTTGGTTTTTATCTAGGACGTTCATCAGGAAACGACGAGGACTCTAAAACAAATCTTCCTTCACTGCTTGAGCTGCTAGAAGAACTGGAGCTTGAACTAGAACTTGATGAGGAAGATGAGCTTTCATCATTAAAATTCCATTCCTCTTCGAAATCTAGCGGATGTACACTAATACAAATTGTCATTTCACCCATTACTTCAACAACAGTCTCGCGTTCTACTACAATTTCAAATTTTGTTCCACATGGAGAAATTACCGCTTCCATGCAATTTGGTTCTTGTATTACACGCACACGCACATCATCGCCAACTGTAACTTCGCCATCTCTAAAATTAAGTTTTACCTTGTCTTTATAGTGAACCGTTTCTGAAAACACTGCTGTTTTCGAATGATTACTATAAGCATACCATACATTCACATCAAACTTTCCTGACACTTCTACAAATTTACCGACTTTTTTTGCTGAACAAGTATGGTTGATTACCCAGCAACCGAGAATACTCGTCGGTTTATTTGTTGGACATAACGTTACACGTTCTTCCGTTCTCTTCTTCCCTTTGGCAACTACTGCTTTCGTCACGATTTGTCGTAAACGTTTCAGCGCAATTCCTCCTTCGACTCTTTTCACTCCATCATATGCAGGGGGCGCCCATTGGGTGAACGTATTTCATAGAATCGAATCGACTTCCTTTCTACATCTTTTCATTCAACAGCTTTCATATAGGCTTTTTTTATGTATAAATCCTTACCTAAAGTTCGGCATAAAAATAGCCCGAATGCAGTTATTCGGGCTATTTCTTCTATATTTAATTATGAACAGCTACCTGGTTGAGAATTTTGTACAGAAGATCCAGTTTCACCGCGCAATACATCGCCACCTGTTGAACGCACAATTTCATTTGTAACGTTATTGGCAATTGTATTCGACACTAATTGTAATAAGTCATTTACATCACCTTGTGATTCTTTAAATTGCTGCACAACAGGAATAGCATTAATTTCTTCTTCAATTTTTTCAATTTTGTCTTCGATCATTTTTAATGCTTTTTCTTTACCTAAGTGTTGAAAGTTAACTGCTTGTTTTTGTAAGCTTTTTAAGCTAGCAATACGTTCACGAACAAGTTGGTTTTCATTAATTTGTGCTTCAGCTTTTTTAAAAAAATCGACTTCTGGTGTATTCGCAATCATATGCGCAATTTCATGGGATTTTTTAATTAAATCTTCTTTTGTATACAATACTTGTGTCATTTACGCTTCCACCTTTTCATTTTTTACTACTTCCACAAATTCTCCAGTTAATGAATAAGAAGTAGCTTCCGTTATTTTCACTTTCACTAACTGTCCAATCAACTCTGTTGGCGCTTTGAAATTCACTAGGCGATTTTTACGTGTATAGCCCGCAAGCACATCATCACGACGTTTACTTGTGCCCTCCACTAATACTTCCACAATTTCGCCTTTCAAGCCTTCTAACGCTTTTCTAGAATACTCTTGTACGACCGCATTTAAACGATGTAAACGCTCTTTTTTAACCTCTTCTGGTACATTATCGACCATCTTCGCAGCTGGCGTACCTTCTCGAGGAGAGTAAATATACGTAAAGGCCATTTCAAAGCCTACTTCACGGTATAACGAAATAGTCTCTTCGAATTGCTCCTCTGTTTCGTTTGGATAACCAACAATAATATCTGTTGTTAACGTTACACCTGGGATTGCTGCTTTAATCTTATCTACTAAGCTTAGGAAATGCTCACGACTATATTTGCGTGCCATAATTTTCAACACTTCATTTGAGCCTGATTGTACTGGTAAATGAATGTGTTCAACCAAGTTGCCACCTTTTGCTAGTACTTCAATTAAATAATCATCAAAATCACGTGGGTGACTCGTTGTAAAGCGAATACGCGGAATATCGATTTTTCGCAATTCATCCATTAAATCACCTAAACGGTAATCAAGGTCCTCAAAGTCTTTGCCGTAAGCGTTGACATTTTGACCGAGGAGCATTATCTCTTTATAGCCCGCCGCAGCTAGCTCACGAACTTCAGCAATAATTTCCTCTGGACGTCGACTGCGTTCTTTTCCTCGCGTATATGGCACGATACAATACGTACAAAACTTGTCACAGCCGTACATAATATTGACCCAAGCTTTAATGGACCCTAAACGTTTCTTCGGCAAGTTTTCAATAACGTCGCCCTCTTTAGACCAAACTTCTACAACCATTTCCTTCGACATGTAAGCTTCTTTTAAAATATTTGGCAGACGGTGAATATTGTGCGTTCCAAATACCATATCGACGTGTGGGTATGTTTTTAATATTTTATTTACTACAGATTCTTCTTGTGACATACAGCCACATACACCAATTAACATTTCTGGATTTTTACGTTTATATTTTAGCAGGAAACCAAGCTCTCCAAATACTTTGTTTTCTGCATTTTCACGGATTGCACATGTATTCAGTAACACCACATCTGCTTCCTCGATAATCTCTGTTGAAGTATAGCCAAGCTGCATAAAGATCCCAGCCATCACTTCCGTATCATGCTCATTCATTTGGCAACCATATGTACGGATATAGAATGTCCGTCCCTCACCCATGCCAGCAAATTGTTCTGCAATTTGGAAGTCTTTATGGTATTTCACTTCTTCTTTGCCACGTTTTTTTGCATCTTTTAATGAAGGTGCTGTAAAGACCTTCTCAAAATATTTACTATAATCCTTTTCAGGCTTGTCTTCTTTTTTTGGTTGATTGACTTGTTGACTAGTTAATCGTTGTTCCTCATTCATTGCAGGTCAGGTAACTCCTTTCAAACGAAATCCGTGCATTCGAATTCCCATTTTACTATTATACTGAATGATTACTACTTCCTACAAGGTTTGTGTACTAAATGTCGTGGTTTCGACTTAAATACACTTCTTATTAAAAATATTCCGTCGTTCTTGTCTATTGCTTCATAATAAACAAGGAGGCTGGGACAAAAGAGAAAAAGTGTTAGATTGACAGTAATCAAACTAACACTTTTTGGCAATGTCGTTTGTCCACTACGGCGGTGCTTTCCGCGGGCACACACGTAAGCCGCAACCCCCGCTATCGCGTGGTCTGTTGCGTCTTACGCTGGGTGCATTAAAGTAGTCACCGCCTTCGCTACCAACAACAAGTATAACTGTTTAAATGCATGACACTTAGCATAGATACCTAGAAAAAATCACCGATGACATTATCAACGGTGATTTTTGTTATAACGCTATATATTTTTTTGTACGTTGATTGAATCCTACAAGATGTTGAACACCTAAGCTTTTTAGTAAATCGGCATTATCAAATGTATATTTCCCTAAATCATCAGGGAAGTGGGCGTCCGAAGAAACGGTAAACTCTACACCATGTTGCACTAAAACTTGCAAAAACAATGGCCCAGGGCACATTTCTTGGACGGGATAGCGATAATATAATCCTGCATTAATTTCTGTAGCTGTTTGTGTATGGACGAGCGCTTGTGCAATTTGTTCATACCATTGAAGATTAAATGCCTCATCCTCAACATAATAATTAAAGACTTTAAAGTTATCCAGGTGAGCTACGAAATCAAACATATTAGACTGTATCATTTGCAAGACCGTTGTAAAAAACTGCGCATAGTTCATCTGCAGTGTTGTGGGCGCCATATTAGCAAACAGATGCTCCGTTTGTGGATTATCAAAGCCCCAGCCATCTACAAAATGAACAGAACCAATTACATAATCCCAATGTTGTCCTTGTAATAGTGACGTCAATTCTTTCTCGCCACCTACAAAGTAATCCGCTTCAATACCTAGCTTTAACTCGACACCATGCTGACGCCATCTTTTTTTTGCTTTTGCTATCGCTAATACGAAATCGTCCATATTTTCAGTCATCACACTATCTAGCCAGTATCGTTGCAGTTGACCGATTTCTTGTGAATCATCTAATTGCATATATTGTTCAAAATAGGCACGTGCTTCCTGAAAACGATACAAATGATCGACAATCCCAACCTCTTGTAAACCAAGTTGTTTTGCCTTTTGTAAATACAGATCGAGCCAGTCTTCACTATAACAGCCATTGTGTAATCGACTAGCCAACGCTGACACTTGCCATTCGACCAGCGCTTTTGAACCTTTAGCAGCACTGTTAGCCTCATGAAAGTGCGATATCGCACGTGTAGTTCGCTCCAGCCAACGGAAAGAATATGGCCCCTCCTCTAAATGTACATGGTAATCAATTGTCATCCACTTTTCCCTCCACTACATACAGTCCATTGTTCTTCATATTCGTGCCAGTCTTCTGGGCAAGCAATATCACACATGATTTCCGTACATTGAGCTAAATGACAGATTTGATAAAATGATTGACCATTAATTTTTGATGCATCAGCTAAAAGTATTGATTTCTTACTTTGCTGTAGCATCTTTTTGGAAATCAGTGATTCATCTAAATCATAATCATATACAATGCCATTCTTCATGCCGCCGCAAGATAAAAATGCTTTGTCAAAATTCATATTGCCTAACCATTCTAATGTCATTGCACCAGCAACCGAAGCTTGTCTAGGGTTTGTTGTTCCACCCAGTAATATAACTTTCCCTGTCATCCGTCTTTCTTCAATGGCAAGATTAAATTGTGCAGCAGCTGCTATGGAATGCGTAACAACAGTAATATCATCAATTGCCATTAAGTAATCTGCTATGTGTACTGTTGTTGTTCCTGTATCAACTGCTATCGTATCGCCATCACATATTCGCATCGCTGCCTGCCGAGCAATTGTACACTTTGCCTCTTTTTGCATTTGCAATTTCCGCAAAAATGCAGGTTCTGTTCGCACATTTGTATACTTAATTGCTCCTCCATGCACTCTCGTCAATAGATGCTGCTGCTCCAGCTCATCCAAATCCCGCCGAACCGTTTCAGGTGCGACGAACAGTGCTTCTGCGATATTTGTGACAATAATTTTTCCATCAAGCTCTAATTGCTTTAAAATAAATTCAAAGCGTTCAATTTTTGCATACGTCATGATAGTGCAATCACATCTTCCTTCGCCACGTAACACGCATAGTTTCTACCGAGTTCAAGCATTTGTCCTCGTTGATGTAATTGCTCCATTGTAAATACACAGTTACCTTCCAAAGTTGTACGAACGATATTGCCACTCATTAACGACTGTGTCGCAACACCTAAAAGACAAAGGTCTCCATCTTTCTTCTCGACATGAATAGCTTCAGGTCGAATGGCAAACTTCCCACTATCTCCAGGCAATTTTAATCCAACCATCGTCTCTAACACTTGGCGTGGAAAAACATTATAATGACCAATAAAGTTTGCAATAAACTCACTTTTTGGATTCATATAAATTTCTGTCGGTGTGCCACTTTGTGCAATTTCGCCATTACTCATAACAAATATTTTGTCTGATACTGCCATCGCCTCATCCTGATCATGGGTTACTAAAATCATTGTCATCCCAAGCTGTCGTTGGATTGCTCGTAAATCACTCTGTAATTTTTTCCGTATTTGCGCATCAAGCGCACTTAGTGGTTCATCTAAAAGTAACACTTTAGGTCGTACAACGAGCGCACGTGCAAGCGCAACACGTTGCTGTTGACCCCCAGACAATTCCTTTGGAAATGCATTCGCCTTTTCTGTCAAATGTACGATCGCTAGAATTTCCTGCACACGGTGCTCCACTTCAGCATTATTTATTTTGTGCATTCGTAAGCCAAAGGCAATATTTTCTTTGACGGTCATGTTCGGAAATAATGCATAGGATTGAAATACCATTCCAACCTGGCGCTCTTTCGGTTGGATGCCACCCATATTTTTTCCTTCAATTTGTATTTTTCCTGCTGTAGCATCCGTTAAGCCCGCAATAATTCGCAAAATAGTACTTTTCCCACAACCACTTGGCCCTAAAAGCGTAATAAATTGACCTTTTTCAATCGTGATATCGATATTTGATAAGACAGTTGTTTTTTCATATTTTTTATGAAGTCCTTCAATAACAATATAGCTCATACATTTGTCGCACCTTTCGAACGTTTCGTTAATATCGCAATCGCGAACGTTAATAAGCCCATAAGTACGATATAAATAAAGACGACCGCACTAGCAATATGACCACTCGTACTTAGCTTTTTCATTAAATAAATTTGTACAGTTTCAAAGCGCGAGCCTACTACTAAATTAATAAGTACAAATTCGCCAAATAGCACTGAAAATGATAATAGTGCGCCAACGAACAAGCCTGGATAAACGGTAGGTAACAGTATTTTCGTAAATGCCTGCATTTTCGTTGCACCTAATAATTGTGCGGCGTCCAACAGTTGCCTTGCATCTACATTACGCAAGCTATTGCGAGTCCCTTGATAAATATAAGGCAAAATACCAATTACGTAGGCACCCAATACGACCACTATCATCGGTACGCCTACTGTTGAATACACGCGGATTAATCCAACGGCTAATATAATGCCTGGAAATGAATACACCATAACGACTGCCACTTGAATCCATTTCTCATACTTTGGAAAATATAAAACTATGACAAATATCGCAGGGACAATAACGAATAATGCAATGGCGACCGCACTTCCTGCAAGGAAGACAGAACGTCCAAATGCCTGCATAAATGCTGCATCCTGAAATAGTGTAGCAAGCCACTTGAATGTCAGTCCCTCTGGGAAAATCGTTTTATGCCATTTTGATGAAAAGGCATAAAGCATTGTCGCTACAATTGGTAATAGCAAATACAACATTAAAAGGAGGAAGACGATATTAGCAAAGCCTCTTTTTTTCATCACAATTTCCCCCTTGTTTTCTTTATGCTCCATTCACTTATTAGCATTGCGGTCACCATCGTTACCGCCAGTAAGACGGCAATAGCACTTGCTAACTCGGGTTGTGCAAAAATATCTCCCTTAATCAGTGCACCAATACGGATAGCAACTAAATTATAATTACTACTAGTTAGAGCGTATGCAGATGCATAGGCTCCCATTGCATTGGCAAATAACACGCTAAAGGTTCCCACAATACCTGGTAACATAACGGGTATTCCTATTTTCATCCAAAACTGAAAAGTCGAAGCACCTAAAAGCGCAGCCGCTTCCTTCCATTGCTGCTGTATGCCATCATAAATCGGATACAGTAGCATTAGTGCTAACGGCAGTTGGAAATATATATAAATGAGCAATAAACCACTCCAGCTATAAAGGGAAAAGGACGATAAAGCGCCTATTTCCCATTTTTCAAATAGCAATGTAAATAGCCCACTATTGCCAAGCAAGACAATAAACGCAAAAGCTAAAGGAATACCTGAAAAATTCGAAGTTAAATTTGTTACTATTAATATTTTCTCGCGTACTGGCTGTGAAAAGTTGGTCATCGCAAAAACTGCAAACAACGTAACTACTAGCGCTACTACAGCAGAAATGACCGATAACGTCACACTATTTTTAAACCCTTGTAAAATATAATTATTTGTTAATACAGATTTATATTGCGCCAACGTAAAACCTTCGTTATTACTAAAGCTCGTTACAAGCATGTACAGTAATGGCACTAGGAAAAATAACAATACAAGTAACAGGAAAGGTGTAAGCCAGGCAAAAGATTGCCGCTTGGATATCAAAACTATCACTTCTTTCTAACTTATAAATATATAAACTTTAATGCTAAAGGGCATGAATTCAACTAATTCGTTTGTTTTAATGTCTGTACACCTTCTAATAATAGAGGGACCATCTCTTCAGAAGGCTCTATATTCATTAAATGACAACAGAGGGGTGCGACTTGCAGCTGAGACACCACGCCATCCTTCACACCTGCTTTTACAGCTTGGGAAATGACAAACATTGGTACATGTCGATCCTCAATCGTCGACCCGCCATGATTGCCATCACTTGTCATCCCATGATCTGCCGTCACAATTACTTCGTACCCCTGTGCCATACATTTTGGTATAAACAGCGACAATAGTGCATCTACAGCCAATACGCGATTACGATATGGCGCTGAGTCTGCTGTAAACTTATGCCCATCATCATCTACATTCATCGGGTGAATATATAAGAAATCGGGTTGCTTTTGATCCATTAACCACGCTGCCTCTGCAAACAAATGACTATCTGGGTAATGGTCTTCAAAATAGAACAAGCCATTTTCAATCGGGAGCTTTGTATCGAACTGTAAACGGTCCTCCATATGCTGGAATGGCGCTCGATTGTATAGCTCACTTACCCAATAGTAAGCAGCTGCTGCTGTAGATAAACCATTGGACTTCGCCAAATGAAATAAACTAGTTTGTGTCGATAAGCGCACCGATATATTACTTGTTACACCATGAACGATTGGTGGAGTTCCCGTTAAAATCGTTTCATATAATGGTCTCGATAAAGACGGTACTTCAGAACGAACCTCGAAACGTGAAGCCAAATTACGTTCTACTAAATGTTGCATAAATCCCATATGTGTACATGCTGTATCAAATCGAAGGGCATCAATGACAATGAGAGCGACTTTTTTATTTGGCATGAATTAATACCTGCTCTTGATACATTTGTGGAATTTGTTTTGTCGTTTCTTCCCACTGCTTTTGATCATTAACTGGTTGTGCATTTTTATACATTTCTGCAGGTAGTAATAAATCCTGTACTTGCTGTGATAACTTCACATTCTCACGAATTGGTCGTGCGTAACCTTTTGCTAAATTTTCTTGTCCAGCATCCGATAAAATATATTCTCGTGTTAACATGGCCGCATAAGGGTTTTTCGCATACTTATTTATTATCGTGGCATAGCCTGATGTTACAGAGCCTTCTGAAGGAATTACCACATCAAAGCGTTTTTCATCAATTTGATGACGATAGCCTAATGCATTAAAGTCCCATAAGATTGCTACATCAATTTCGCCTTTTTCTAAATTAGCGACTGATGGATCTCCCTGCAAACGCCCTTGTTGCGCTAATTCCGCAAAGAAATCAATACCTGGTTGAATATTCGATTCATCGCCTCCGAAAGCCATTGCTGCGGCTAAAATCGCAAATTGTGCTTGGTTTGCTGTTAAAGCATCCCCTATGCTGACATGATAATCTCCATTTTTAAGATCCTCCCAAGAGGTTGGTGCATTTTTCACATTGTTTGTGTCTGTTAAAAATGAAATTGTGCCTGTATAGCCAACAATCCAATGGCCTTCATCATCTTTCGCCCATTCAGGAATATCATCCCAATACGATGTTTTGTATGGCAATGTTAAGCCTTTATCTTTGGCAATTGGTCCAAAGGCAATCCCTACATCCCCAATATCAGCAGTAGCATCATCTTTTTCAGCTTCAAATTTTGCTAGTTCTTCCGCACTCGACATATCTGTATCCTGATGCTTGATGGCATATTCACTATCAAGCTCTTGCCAAGTCTCTACCCAGTTTGCCCATGTATCTGGCATTCCGACTGAATGAACAGTTCCTTCTTGTTTCGCTTGTTCCGTAATTTCTTCAAGTGTTGCATCACTATTTACCTCATTTGAAGTAGAAGAACTGTCTGAGCAAGCCGCCAACATTGAAATTGCTAATGCACCGATTAAGCCTTTCTTCCATAACTTTTGAATTGCCATGAGTTGGACCCTCCATTTGTTTGTGTTTATTTTTATTTGCTTACAACAGTAATCTTATAAAACAAACATTAAGCAAGTATGGATGGCTTAAAAATATTTCGTAAACATTATTGAGAGATTATAAATATATGTGAAGTTTTTGAAGTATTAGAGGAATTGTAAAGATGATTGTATTCTTTTGATGTAAAAAGAGGAATCTAGTTGTGTATGCGCACGTTTGTTTAGTCTTTCAGACGTGCACACACCCCAGATAAATCAAGATAGTCCTAGAAAATCTGCATATGTATGCGGTTCATTTTCCTTTAAAATCGTTAAAAATGTAAAAGCAAGCTGAACAACCGACCACCATTTCATGTTGTAGGCTATTTCAAAACGGCTTGGTTCTAATGAAAAAACGTCCTGAAAGATATGAAGCGGCTCTATTTGTTCATCTTTTAAAATTGATAAGAAACCTAAAAAAAGTGTATGATCTTTCACTTCAATTACTTTACCATCAACAAGAGCGTCTATGTTTTCTGGCTGATGAAATTTACATTGAGTCGCAACATAACGTTCTAAATCTTGTGCACGCTGCCGTTCTTCACGTTCCTTTTTCTTCGCAATAAAATCAATGATATTATTCACGAACATCGCCTCTTTTTTTTCTTTTATTGTATCATTTTTCCCTTTAATTTTACCCGCGTACGCTCCCTATTAATCATTGATGAATTTTCACTATTAAAAATGTAAGTTGATTTCCGCCGCGTGTGACGCTTTCCGCGGGCACGACGTAAGCCGCAACCGTCGCTGTCGCGCCGCCTGTTCTGTCTACCATTACATGCGTTCCCGCAGGAGTCTGCGCGGATTTTTACTTAGTTAGTAATAGAATGCAAATCTAGAAATTGTTTTTGTACCTGACACAACATAAGGCATCAAGAGTGAAAAACTCTTCTTGATGCCTTTTATTTACATACTAAAAGCCACAATATTAAAATTGTGGCTTTAAGCAATCTTATTTACATAAATTCTTGCACAAGTGCATCGAATTGATTTTCACTCATTTTAATATCAATATCCGTTAGTGGTAACTCAGCGTAACCAGGAACTTTTTCTTGATAAGAAGTTGTTTCTTTATCTTGATAAATAATACCTGTTACTAAGCCTTCATGCTCCATTACTGTGCGCATTGCCATGCCACGGTCAGCATTATCATAACCTTCAATATCAGCAAGCTTTGTTAAGTTTTCTTTAAACCAATCATACGTATTCACTTTGTTGTATGTGACACATGGTGAAAATACGTTGATAAATGAAAAGCCTTTATGATTAATGCCCGCTTCTATTAAAGCTGTTAATTCTTTAATATCCGTTGAGAAACCTTGTGCCACAAATGTAGCGCCGCTTGTTAATGCGACTTCTAACGGTTTTAACGATGGCTCAATTGCACCACCTGGCGTAGATTTTGTAATAAATCCAGCGGCCGAGCGTGGAGATGTTTGACCTTTTGTTAAACCGTAAATTTGGTTATCCATAACAACATATGTGATGTCGATATTACGACGAATGGCATGAATTGTATGCCCCATACCAATCGCAAAACCATCTCCGTCACCACCAGAAGCGATAACATTTAGATCACGGTTCGCCATTTTTAATCCTTGTGCAATCGGTAATGCACGACCATGAATGCCATGGAAACCATATGAATTAATATAGCCCGAAATACGACCTGAACAACCAATACCAGAAATAACGGCTAGTTCGTTCGGCTCTATTCCTACATTTGCTGCTGCACGTTGAATGGCAGCCTGTACAGAGAAGTCGCCACAACCTGGGCACCAGTTTGGTTTCACTGTATTACGAAAATCCTTAAATGTTGCCATTAGCGAGTCAACTCCTTCACTCTATTTTCTAATTCACCTGGTAAAAACGGTGTTCCGTTATATTTTGTAATCATCTCAATCTTACCGTGACCACCAATATTCATTTTCATGATATTCGCTAATTGACCTGTGTAGTTGTTTTCTACAACGATTACTTTTTTCGCGTTCGCCACAAGAGGTGCCATATCAGCAGATGGGAATGGGTGAATTAAGCGAATATGTGCATGGTTCACCTTCATACCTTGAGCGTTTAAGCGCTCTTGTACTTCTTCAATAGCGCCACGTGTTGAGTTAAAGCCTACTAATAAAACATCTGCTTCTTCATGTGGTGCATTTTTATAAACAGGTGTATCGAATTTCAATGCTTCGAGCTTACGGAAGCGTTTGTCCATTTGTGTACGACGATTGCCAGTAGCTTCAGATGGCTTCCCTGTTTCATCATGCTCAACGCCTGTTACATGGTGGATACCGTTTAAATGACCTGGTAGTACGCGTGGCGAAATACCGTCTTCTGTATCTTCATAACGTTTGAAGTAAGCTTTATCTGCTGATGCTTCAAGATCGTCTGTAACAATTTTCCCACGACGAATTTCAATTTTGTTGTAATCGAATGGTTCAACCGTTTGTTTACCAAGTGATAACTGTAAATCAGTCATTAAAATAACAGGCAATTGTAATTCCTCTGCAATATTAAACGCTTGGATTGTGTCAAAGAACGCTTCTTCCATCGTTGAAGGTGCAATGACAACTTTCGGAATTTCACCATGCGTACCGTAAAGCATTGCCATTAAATCTGATTGTTCTTGTTTCGTTGGTAAACCAGTAGATGGACCGCCACGTTGTGTGTCCACAACAACTAGTGGTTGCTCTGTCATACCAGAAAGCCCGATTGCTTCCATCATAAGAGAAAGACCAGGACCTGCTGACGCTGTAAATGAACGTACACCACCAAAATTTGCACCAATTGCCATAGTCGCTGCAGCAATCTCATCTTCTGTTTGAATAACCGCGCCACCAAATTTAGGTAATTTTTTAATTAAGTATTCCATAATTTCTGACGCAGGAGTAATCGGATATGCCGCCATAAAGCGTGTCCCAGCAGCTAATGCACCAAGCGCTACTGCATCATTCCCAATCATAAACATACGGCGTTTACCATCAGCTGGAGCTAATGCCCACTCACCAATACGATCGCCTAATAGTTCATTCATCATTTCATGACCGCGCGCGATTGCTTCCATGTTTTTCTGAACAACTTCTTCCCCTTTTTTGCCGAAGATGTCATCTACAACATTTTGGAACACAGCATCTTCTAGGTTTAGAAGAGATGCAGTCGCCCCGATAGCTACCATGTTTTTCATTAACGTAGTACCGAGCTCTGCCGCCACCTCTGTAAAAGGTACTGCAAATAATGGTGCTTTTGAATCCTCTGGTTTTACAGGTTCAAATTTTGCATCGGCTAAAATAATGCCCTTTTCTGTTAATTCTTTATAATTGACGTCGATTGTTTCTTGATCGAACGCCACTAAAATATCTAAATCATCCGCAATGGAACGTACTTCTGTTGGACGAACTGTAATTTTATTATTAGTGTGGCCACCTTTTATACGAGAAGAGAAGTGACGATAACCGTAAAGGAAATAACCTAAACGATTCATTGCCATCGAGAAAATCTCACCTGTACTCTCAATCCCTTCACCTTGCTGCCCACCGACTTTCCACGAAAGCTGATGTAACATCTCAACAACTCCTTAAATCCAATGTATACTATTATTTTTTTCCTTCATAAGTTTAACACGAAGAAACGGTCTACACTATTGTTATTCAATGAATTGGGCGAAATTCAGACCTTTGACTGAAAATGTTGTTCAAAATGTTGTAATTTTCAAACCAATAAAGTCTAAAAAATTAACTTGCTGATTTCAAGTGCATTAATGGACATTTATTTTTGGATTTAGGCAATGCTAATTGCTTAATAACGGCTTCTTATAGCGTAAAATTCCACTTCGCTTTCCGCAGGCACGATGTAAGCCGCAACCGTCGCTAGCGCGCCGTCTGTTGCGTCTTACATTACGTGCGTTCCCGCAGGAGTCTTCGTGGATTTTTACTTAGATAGTTTGAATTGGCAAAGTGAAAATTGTTTGCGTACCTGGCACTTTGGCTTAAATTGTTTGTGTGCCTGTCACTATACCGTGGGCAACTGGCATATGCTCTGCTCCTATTTCGTAAAATTCCACTCTGCTTTCCGCGGGCACGATGTAAGCCGCAACCGTCGCTAGCGCGCCGTCTGTTGCGTCTTACATTACGTGCGTTCCCGCAGGAGTCTTCGTGGATTTTTACTTAGATAGTTTGAATTGGCAAAGTGAAAATTGTGCGTGCCTGGCACTTTGGCTTAAATTGTTTGTGTGCCTGTCACTATACCGTGGGCAACTGGCATATGGTCTGCTCCTATTTCGTAAAAATCCACTCCGCTTTCCGCGGGCACGATGTAAGCCGCAACCGTCGCTAGCGCGCCGTCTGTTGCGTCTTACATTGCGTGCGTTCCCGCAGGAGTCTTCGTGGATTTTTACTTAGTTAACACTACTGGCTTTGTCATGAAATTTCAGAATTGTTTCGGTGCCTGACACTAAGATAGGCACAAAGAAGCCCTATCACATTAACTCCTAGAGGAAAGAAGTAGTGATAGGGCTTGTACTTTTTAACATTCTTTATAGTGGAATAAAAATCACCACTGTCTAACTAATAATCGGTGGGGTCACCCCCCACCGATTAAAGTTCTACTTTATTATCGAACACGTTTTTCTACTAGCAGCTTTAAGGCTGTACGTTCTTCACCAGCAATTAAAATATCGGCAAACGCCGGTGCGCAAATTAAATCTGTGCCACTTGGCGCTACAAATCCGCGTGCGATGGCCACTGCTTTCACGGCTTGGTTAAGTGCACCTGCCCCAACTGCCTGCATTTCTGCTTGCCCTTTTTCTCTGATTACCGCGACTAATGCACCTGCAACTGAATTTGGATTAGAGCGTGATGATACTTTTAATGAATCCACAATTATTCCTCCCCGTTTCGCGAATAGTGTTTACGCTCAATAACTCGTGTCCCCCTTTTTGAACCTCAAGTTATTGTCCGTAGGTCATTTTATGCTCAGCAAAATGAAAATAGACTATTTTCATTTCTGATATATTGTAAACTAATGAAATACTTGATGTTTTTATTCGTTTAAATACATTTTGAATACTAATAAACTCATATTTAAAGCGGAGTAAACAGCAAATAAAAAAAAAACACTGTGCATGAATTATGCACAGTATTTTTCATTACGCTTGGAACGGATAGTCCTCATTAATATATATTCTTTCACAATGAACAGCTTTCCCTGTCTTGTCATCAATATCAACATAAAAGCCACTTAACACATCGCGACCCTTTTTTGGTACTTCAAAACGAGATGGCATATTAGTTTGGAATTTGTAAATAACACTTTCCTTTGTCATCCCTAAGATTTCATCATACGGTCCTGTCATGCCGACGTCCGTAATATAAGCAGTACCATTCGGATAAATACGTGCATCAGCTGTTTGCACATGCGTATGTGTGCCAACAACTGCCGATGCCTTGCCATCTAAGTGCCAACCAAGTGCGATTTTTTCACTTGTCGCTTCTGCGTGGAAATCCACGAATACTAGTGGTGACGTTTTATGCGCTTCTTCGATTAATTTCTCTGCCATTGCAAACGGATCTTCATGCGGTGGTAAAAATACACGACCGTGTAAATTAATAACCGATAACGTTACACCATTTTTCGAAATTTGTACCATACCCTTACCTGGTGCCTCTGTTGAAAAGTTTGCTGGTCGAATTAAGTAATCTGCATCATCAATAAAATCAAAAATATCTTTATTATCCCAAGTGTGGTTACCCATTGTAATAACGTCTACACCCATTTGTAACAAATCATTATAAATATTGCGTGTAATCCCACGACCTGCTGCAGCGTTTTCACCATTTGCAATAACTACATTTGGATTATATTTCCTTTTCAATCGTGGTAAATATTTTTCTACCGCATCTCGGCCAATTGATCCGACGATGTCTCCAATAAATAGTACTTTCATTTTTACAAAACCACTCTTTCTATCAATAACACTCATTAGAGTTTACCATTTTTTCTTCGACAATCGCAAAAATAACAAGAAAAATTCGTTTCAAGGTTTATGTTCTATTTATTTGTTTTTAACAACAAAGCTAATACGTCCTTAACGATGATTGACCAAATGCTTTGTTTGGCTCAGTTTCATTTTATTATCTGATTTTTCTTTTGCATACACTTGACCAACTAAATAAGGACCGAATTTCCATTTATTGAGCAAAAATACGACACAAATGGAGCTTATCGTGCTGAGTAAAAATGTGCTGACGATAACAGTAAAAGGATTTAATATATCGATATATTTCACAAAAAAACCTTTTAACATGATGTTAAAAATGGGGTGTAGTAAATAAATGCCGAAAGAGTAACGACTAATGAAAATAATTAATTTAGGCATTGTTTTTATTTTACTGGCAATGAAAAACAATAGAAAAGCTACACTCAATGTGTAAAAAATAACATCAATCCTCTTTGAGTGAACTTCTGTAATTAAGCCAGACCATTGGCTAGTAAGTAACATAGCTAGCATGAGTAAACAAACAGTTGGTAATACATAACGCAGTCGATGGAGTAACGAAAGAAACTGTTCATAATTTTTCCCACAGTAATAAGCAACGACAAAATAGGCGATCCAAGCAGGAAATGGCATCTTATTCAATACAGTCCATTCCACTTCTATATAAGGTAGAAAATACAAATACTTAAATGGGTCAAAAAAATTGAAAACAGCAAGGTAAATAAAATTAATGAGACATGCTGTGACGATAACTTGGAAGGCTGAATATTTCGCAACAATAAATTTTACAAATAACGGATGCAAAAAATAAAACTGGAAAATGATGATAATAAAATAGCCGTGAAAATCCCCTTCAAAAAAATTTAATAAAAGCTTTTTTTCAAAATCAACACTATTTATATGAATGGAATGAAGGGCCGCATCTACAATGCCAATAAAAATAAAAGGAAGAAAAATATAAGAAAAACGTTTTTTATAAAATCTTTTTGGCAATTCATCAGAATAGGAATACGCCATTACAAATTCTGAAATAAATATAAAGACAGGTGTCCCAAACATTAAAGCTAATTGAAGGGATGTCAGTACAAAAAATAAAGTATTTTCTTCTATATCGTATATGTCCAATACTAAAGTGACACTATGCATTAAAACAATTCCCAAACAGGCTACAAACCTTAGTAAAAATATTTCCTTAACTACTGGCTTCATTTTCCCACCTGCCATTTCTAAGCAATTCAACTTATTTTCTATTTGGTAATTTAGCTTATCTCACTTACTTAAAAACGAAGGAAAAGCTTTTAGTCGTTGGAAATGACACGCTTTACGTGCAGCAAAATTTCTCGCATCGTTGTAGGTTGGAAAATAAAATTTCCAACAAAAACAACAGTTATTGTCCATATAGCAATACATATAGCTGCTAAAAACCATGTACTGATACTGACGATAGGTAGTTTGATAAAAAATAGAAATGGGGATGCTGCGATGAATGCCAAAACACTATTAAGTAAAATCTTTTTAACGGAAACGTATACTGAAGTTTTTAATATTTCTTTAGACGTATACAGCAGTAAGTCGCATGTACGATAGGCATAAGAACAAAGTGCACCAATTAAAATGCCTTCAACACCGATAAATTGTACTAGAACGAAAGAGACACTAAAGTTTATGGTCGCTTCAATAATGGCACGAATTTTCGTCTCTTTAAAATGCCCCGCCGAATTGACTAATGTATTTGCAGGAATTCGAATAGCATTGGCAATGCCTACAACTACAAAGAGTGCTGCTAACCACGGTCTTATATAGTTTGCATCCTCAATCCCCGCTGTATAAATTGTTATAAATGGCAAAATTAGAATTGCTGTACACGAATAGCCGAATGCAACGACTGCAAAAAAAACGTATTCGAAATGATGAAAATGTTTTTGCAATGTATCTCGATCTTCTTTTACAAGTATGTCTCCAAAGGCTGCTAACATCGCACCTGAAAAAGCTGAAATAAACAATGTAACAGCATTAAATACCATATTGTACACCGTAAATACACTAACTTCTGCAAGACCAAGGAAAATAGTAATTAAAATAAACGGCGTATTAAATACAACTAATGAAGCAATTTGATGGATTAACGCATCCCACTTTTTTTTAATTGCTGGTGTATTTGGCTTTACGTTACTATTGAAATACGGATATTTTTTTTGGACATATACTTTTAAAAAAAGAATATCTAGTAGTAACAGCATGCTGGAACTACCAACCACAACAACAATTGAAAAACCGAGCGTTAATAAAACTAAAGATAAAATTGTACTAGCGATCAATAAGCATGTTTGTATACGAAAAATAATGTAGCTTTTTTGATCTGCAGTTAATAGTACTAAATATTTTCCGATTAAAAAATACTCCCATACACCACTAATTCCTAAAATGAGTACCAAATAAAAAGCTGTAAGTGGACTCACTTCTTTGCCAACAATTAATGGATAGAAAATAGCTAATAAGGCTACTAAAACAACAAATATAATACCTGACCGTCTGTAAAAATAATGGGTTGCTGATAGAATGCCATTTATTTGTTCTTTATCCTTCATCGCCAAAGGTTTGTACAGCGCTGCAATGGAGGCACTACCTACTCCCGCTTCTACAATTTTTAAATAACTTAAAAATTGCTTAATAGACGTCACAAGTCCATTCGTCGCGGATCCATACGTTGACATAAATAATCGAGGCAAAATAAAATTAATGACCGCTGAAACAATTTGCAACATAACATTAGAAAATAAATTTAACATGATTTTCTTTGTTCTCATTCGCCACTTCTACTTCGTTTCATCTCAATCAATGTATAGAGTAATAAAATGTGTTGCTTCTTCAGTAACCAAATATAACATTTCACTTTGTATGGTAAATCATTTATACGAATTGTCTGTAATACCTCGTTAATATCTTTTTGTTTCATCATTTTTTTTATAAAGGCTCTTTTCTCACGCAAGCTCTTCTCATTTTTCGGATTAAATTCATTATTGACTCCAGCTATAACTAAATAGGTAAAATAATACTGTAGTTGATATGCAAAATTGGGGGCTGTTTTTTCATTACTACGTGTAAAATGTTTTAAATGTCCATATAAAATGAGGATTTTTTCAAAAAAATTCTGATCATAGCTTGCTGTTATAGAAGAGGGATTTTGGCGATAATGATACAAATATTGTTTGTCTAATATATAAATACTGTTCGCATCAAGTAAGCTAGGATATGTACAAGCTACATCTTCGCCCATGCGAATTGTCTCATCCACATTCAATTGAAATTTTTGGATAAGCGTTTTTTTGAAAATTTTATTCGAGACAGAAGGAAATAATCCAAACTGATAATATTCACCTGCATATAGCATAATCGGATAGACTTCTTGTTCCATCCCGTTTTTCTCATACAACCCAGGTGCAACCATTTGTGTGCGTCTTACTTCTTGATTTGGATAATTTTCTACAATATCACAAATAACGATGTCTACATCATATTTATGTGCTGCGCCACATAATGATTGGTACATATCCGCTTCAATCCAATCATCACTATCCACGTAGCCAATATACTTGCCATATGCGACCTTTAGACCCGCTTTTCGCGCACTGACAAGCCCTCCATTTTCTTTATGAATAACTACAATTCTTGCATCGTATTTGGCATAGTCGTCACATATTTTGGCACTATTATCCGTTGAACCATCATTCACCAATATGAGCTCAAAATCTTCATATTTTTGATTCAAAATGCTATCTAGACATTCTTTTAAATAGTGCTCGACATTATAAATTGGCACAATAATGCTTAAAAATGGCATTGCCTCACCCCCCAATCTTACTTAGCTCCTGATTTTTCTGAAGCGTTAACGCAAACATTATTAACATAATATGAAAAGGGAAATAATCCATTATGAAAGAGTCAAGTACTGTATTGGCAATTAGCATGATATAGAGTGGAATAGCGTTGACCGTTAATATTTGCAAATGTGTTTTTCCACTGTTACTAATGTTTTGGCGGAGAACTTTATGTAAGCTTAGAATATAAAGTAGTGCAAGAACAATTCCTACTAAGCCAAGATAATAAGGCGTTGATAAATACATCGTATGGGCCATTTTCGCATTGGAAAAACTTGTGCCAAACCCTGCCCCCATAACAAATATTTTCGTACTTTGCAAAATTTCCGCCGCAAACATATTCCAGCTACTTAATCGCCCCGTCGTAATAGCATCCGTTGATGTTCCTGCTCCAAAAAATCGAATCCAATAAATTTCGAATAACTTCTCGTAAAAAAAAAATAGGAGAACACTACAAATCGCTAGCATAAACGAAGCGAACTTGAATGCTGTTTTTATATTGGTTTTAACAAACATGATAAACGTCAATAAAATGAATGCAATAAAAGTGATAATAAACATTTTGGAATAAGTAAATACCCCAAATACCGCTAATACAATGATGAACATAATCGGCTTAACTTCCATTTTTTTATCGTAATAACAAAGTACTAATAAACAAGCAATTGCTATAAGAATTTGCAAACTGAAATAATTCGGATCTAAATCTAAACCAGTAAATCTTGTATTAATGGCACTTGTCGTCTTCACGGTATTGACAATTGTCATGGACTCAATAAAGCTATCAATCGCTGGAACAGAAAAACTAATCCAGCGAACGATTGCAGCAGTTAATAAGCCTAACGCATAAACATACGTATACCTTCTAAAATAAGTATTGTCATCGATGAACAAAACTGCAAAAAGGATAACGCTATAATTTAATACAAAGCCCAACACTTCGATTACATTACCGCTATTAAGTAGCGTTCCCATGACAGCAAAGCATACAAAAAGCACATAGGTGATGACAAGCTGTGTTGACATACCTTTATTTTGCATAAAAAGCGTTAGGACACTTAACACAATATAAACAAAACTTAGCACAACAAAAAGGGAATAACTTGTTAAATCAAACTTAATGACGTACACCCATGAAATAAAAAACAATAAATAATCAATTCGATGTTGTTGTTTATCTAACAACATCGCTATAATTACTAGACTACTAAAGATCACAAGAAATTGATTACTACCTGTATACATTTTTAATACGACAAAAATACTGGAAATAATACAGATCAACATACTGAAATTTTTGTTTGTTAATTTCATATACGATCAAACTCCAATACTAATTGCTCTTGTGCTTTACGATTTGTATAGCGATTTTCTTCAATATATTTTTTCATCTGCTGGAGGCATTCCGCATTATTGATTACATTGGCAATGGCTACATACATATCTTCTACTTCTCCACTCGTTATCAAACCGTTGCAACCATCGTGTATTTGTTCATTCGCTGCCGCAAAATTTGTAGTAACAACAGGCGTCTCTAGTATTAATGCCTCCCCTACTACCATCGGATATCCTTCATATGCTGAGGTTACGATGAGTACATCGCTCTGTTTCATAAACGGATAAGGATTATTACATTCACCGACAAATTCAACTACATCTTCTACACCTAATTCGAGCGCTAATCGTTTATTATGAAGTAAATCTGGCCCATCGCCAATAATTCGCCAATGAAAAGAATTAAATGATGACTCCTTTAACAGTTTACATATGTGCAAAATGAGATCGAACCTTTTAGTTGCATTATCCATTCGTCCAACAGATATTAAGTCCATTGGTCCTTTTTCAAATGGTATGTATTGCATTGCTAGTTCAGTTATTTCGGCTAGTGGAAAGAAATTATAGACTACTTGCATTTTTTGTTGATATTGTGGGAGAAATGTAAGCAAATTTTGCTTACATGCTTCAGAAACACATATTAATCTATCGAAATTTTGATAGGTTTTGACACATACTTCATAATTAAAGTTTGCTCTTAATGGATCTGTATGTATCCATGCAAATTTTTTATCCGCTCTTACAAATTTATCTACAAATAAATTTGTGCCTTGGTTAAAGTAACTAGTTGGTGCATCATTAAAATAAGAAATGGCTATATCATATTGTTTTGGATGGGAATGCATTTTAAAAAGTAATGTATAAAAGTTCGTTGATCCTATTAATCGTACAATCAACATACAAAATATTCGTAAGATGATATGCCACCAATTTTTACTTTGTCTTACAACATAAAATGGAGTAGCAATGAGCTGTAATAATAAGCCTCCAACATTGACATGTACATTAGGGGGGATGTCCGTAAAGAGTTCACCTTTACCGAACGTAAAAACATCTATTTTATATTGCTTATCCACACTAATTTCTTTCAACGTATTAATTAATGCTTTTTGAATACCACCCATTTGAAAATTTTGTGCAACAAATAATATCTTCATCTCTTTTATGCCCCCCATAGAAATACAATATTACTGTGAAATTTTCAAAAAGCTTCTACAGCTATAAATGGCTATACAATGTCACAATCCGATTTTCCATCTCATTCCAACTATAATGTGATTCATATAATAACTTCATTTTTCTAGAAATTTCTGGCCATTCTTTTTTACGCTCTATTAGCTTTTCAATACCTTTTTGTAGGCTCTCTTGATTAAAATCAATTAGCTCCCCCAGGTTATGCTCCGCCACTACTTCCGACATACCTGTGTCTTTCACCATAATTAAAGGCTTTCCTAGCATAAGTGCCTCATAAAATTTATTGGGCGCAGCGTAATAATGGTTGGACACTTCAGGATCATAAATGGCAGTCATAATATCACAACTCTTTTCTAATGCTAAAGTTTTTTCATAAGGGATTTTTCCGTAAAAAAGTATGTTGTCATATTGCTGTGCTATTTGTGCCAATTCGTCTGCATACTCCCCAAACCCGCCAATATGCAATTCGTAAAGAGGATTATGTTTGACGATATCTACCAGTTCCTTAATAAGCCTTTCAGGTGCAAGTATACCGACATAGACGATTTTTACTTTATCTCGATTCAACTTTAAATCACTATTTAAATCAACATGTAGTGGCGTATTATAAATAACTTCAATTTTTTTAGGTGAGGCTTTAGCTATTTGCCCTCTTCGCTTTTCTGTACAAATAATGACCGCATCCACATTATTCAATAGTGCTATATCTACTTTTTCGACTATCTTCCCTATAATGGCGGGGCCATGGAAGGGCGCCGTAACGGAATCAAACATATCGTAAATAACTTTTTTACGAAGTATTTTCGCACAGACTGTACCTACAAACGCTGTATCAAAATCACAAGCATGAATAATATCATACGAATTTTTATGTTGAAGTAGCCATTTGAATAGCTTTAGCTGAAACCGTAGTAATGGAAAGAAATTTTTTTTAAATCCTCCACCAAATGTAGCAGGGATGCCAAACCTTGTAATTTTAATAGTGTGAGCTCGCTTTAGAAATTCCACTTTTGCTTTATATTTACTATCTCTATCCCATGCTAAAATTTGAACATCCCAGTTGTTTTTTCTTAGGCTGTCCACTTCTTTTTCAACTCTCGGATCTGGAGAAATTGGATTACTTCTCATAAAAACGACTCTCATCCCAAACTGTCCCCTTATATGTTTAATACCTACTGTCGTTATAGCATCTTTCCTACTACTTGCACGCTTGACGTCACAATTAAAATAACTTCCACCGTTTTTTTGTGAAGTTATTTTCTGGCTCATATATGATGAAAGGCTGATTATTAATGATTCGTTTATTATTTTCTAAAAAGGTATCTATCGCATGTAATTCTTTTTGCTTTTCTAAAAAACTAAGCCCTTTTTCAAATAGGAATGGTCGAGCTTGTAAATTATGCACATCCGAACCATATGTATGGACAAGGTTCGATCGAACTAACTTTAAAGAAAGCTGTTGAATGTCCTTGCCAAACAAACCAGCTAAACTTCCCGCTGTTATTTGTGCAAGTGCACCGTCACGTATGAGCTTCTCTAAGTGGCTTGGATTTGCTGCTATCACTTTATTTCGTTCGGGATGCGCAATAATTGGCGTTATACCAGCTGTTAATAAGTTGTAAATAATTGTTTGTGTATAGGTAGGAATAAAACCAGAGGGAAGCTCTAGTAACAAGTAATTTGAATGTGCTAATGTAAGAAGCTGACCTTTTTGATAAAGCTCTAAAATATTCCCCGCTAAACGTACCTCTTGTCCTGGATATAGTGTTAGCGGCATGTTACGGTTGTCAATTTCTTGCTGCAATTGTGCAATTTGTTCATGTATCACTTGTGTATGGACATTATATTGAGGATGTAGCGCATGTGAAGTAGAAATAATTGCTGTAATCCCTTCCCTAACAGCTTGTTCAAATAACTGGAATGTCTCTTCTACTGTTTCGGGACCATCGTCTGCATTTACTAAAATATGACTATGCATATCTATCACAATGTTTCACTTCCCTATCTATGCCAATCATTATCGGTAATATTGATCATAATATTCGCCAAGTGGTAATTTATAATTATTCAAAACGACTCCTAAAATATTCGCCTTTGATGCTTCAAGGCTTACTTTCGCTTTAAGTACACTTGCATTTTCTACTACACCACTATTCACAATGAGTAGTGTTCCTTGGCATTTATTTGATAAAACTTGCGCATCAGTTACAGATAACAATGGTGGTGCGTCAAAAATTATGATGTCAAAGTCTGCTATCAGTTGCATCATCACATTATCCATTGTTTTAGAAGAAAGCAATTCCGCTGGGTTAGGTGGAATGGGCCCACTCGTCAGAACAAAAAGATTAGGAATATCTGTACTATTTAAAACCTCTGACATCTCATATTGTCTTGTCAGTAAATTTGATAGACCCTTTATATTTTGTAATCGAAAGGTATAATGCATTGTTGGCTTACGTAAATCGGCATCGACAATTAAAATTTTTTTCCCTTCTTGTGCAAATACCACGCCTAAATTGGCGACATTTGTAGACTTCCCTTCACCTGGCGTCGCCGAAGTGACTAAAATGGTTTTTATATCTTGGTCTGGCATCGCGAAAGTAATGTTTGTTCGTATTGTACGAAATTGCTCAGAAACAATTGAATTACTATTGCCAATGGTCACAAGCTTTCTACCCATTTTTACTAGTTTTTTTTTATTAGTTCTTTTATGTTGAAACACGGTGACTCCCTCCTTCTGTTACGGGATTTCATTATATGTTTTTATAGTTCGTACTATTAATTTTGCTGATTATTCCTATAATAGGTAATCCGATGATTTCTTCAATATCCTGCTCTGTCTTAACCGTTGTATCTAAGCACTCTAACAATAAAGCAACACCAGCGCTTAGTATGAACCCAATCATTGCAGCCGCTACTATATATAAATTTTTATTTGGAGCTACTGGCTCAGGCTTGTCATCTAATTTCGCGACGGACAAAATATTAATATTGTCAATTGTCATTAACACTTGTATTTCCTCTTGAAATACGCCTGCTACTGTATTGGCAATTTCGACTGCCGTTTCTGGCTTTTTATCGCGGACAGCAATATTGACAACTTGAGAATTACTGGCGTTCGATACAGTAATCTGTTCCTTTAGTTTTTCAGGCGTACTATCTAAATGAAGTTGGCTAATCACTTTAGATAATATAGCAGGGCTTTGAATAATAACATTATACGTATTAATTAAGCGTAAGTTTGTTTCTACTTGCTGTACCCCTAATAGCGCTTGATCGGTATTTTTTTGATTGACTAAAAGCTGTGTCTGCGCCTCATAGGTTGGCTTTATAATAAAGTAACTGAGAAACGCCGTGACTAATGCTAAGAAAAGTGCAAAACTGATAATATAGAGCAGTTGCTTTCGCACTATTTTTAATACATCCTGTAATGTGATAGTTTCTTGCAACGACTTTCACCCCTCGACATAACATAGGCTAGCTAATCTATATTCCCTAGTTACAGTAAAAATTTATTCAAAAAGTTTTATGGCCTATTATATTATCGATATCGCTCTTTTATTCATGGTTGATAAAGAGACATAGTTGTTATTTAAGCTTATAACTTCTGTGCGTAATAGGCGGTTTTCAAAAACAAAAAGCATATCCATTTTTTAGGTGATTCGCTTCATAAATGAACTATTAATTTTACTTAAATGACTATTAGTATAAGACCACAATTGGAATGACATATTTTTTATGTACATACGTCCCAAGTATAATCTTGCATGACGACAAATATAAAAAGACTCCCCTTGATAAAAATCAAGAGGAGCCTCTTATTTTATTATTTTGCATACTCCACTGCACGTGTTTCGCGGATAACAGTTACTTTAATATGACCTGGATAATCTAGTTCTTCTTCAATACGCTTACGAATATCACGTGCAAGACGATGAGATGCTAAATCGTCAATTTTTTCTGGTTGTACAATAATACGAATTTCACGTCCCGCTTGGATGGCATAAGATTTTTCAACACCATCATAGCTTTCAGAAATCTCTTCTAATTTTTCTAGTCTGCGAATATAGTTTTCCAGTGTTTCACTACGAGCACCTGGACGCGCTGCTGATAATGCGTCTGCTGCAGCTACTAATACTGCAATAACAGATGTCGCTTCTGTATCACCATGGTGAGAAGCAATACTATTAATAACAACAGGATGTTCTTTATATTTCGTAGCTAATTCCACGCCGATTTCAACATGGCTTCCTTCAACTTCATGGTCGATTGCTTTTCCTATATCATGCAATAAGCCTGCACGACGAGCTAATGCTACATCTTCACCAAGCTCAGCAGCTAGTAAGCCTGCCAAATGTGCAACCTCCACAGAATGTTTTAGGACGTTTTGCCCGTAGCTAGTACGGTATTTCATGCGGCCCAAAATCTTCATTAAGTCTGGATGTAGATTGTGAATGCCGATTTCAAATGTCGTTTGTTCCCCTGTTTCACGAATTTGTTCATCCACCTCACGACGAGATTTTTCAACCATTTCTTCGATGCGAGCAGGGTGAATACGACCATCCTGTACTAGCTTTTCAAGTGCAAGTCGAGCCGTTTCTCGACGAATTGGATCAAAACCAGATAAAATTACTGCTTCTGGCGTATCATCGATAATTAAATCAATACCTGTTAACGTTTCGAGTGTACGGATATTACGACCCTCTCTACCAATAATACGACCTTTCATTTCATCATTTGGCAAGTTCACAACAGAGACTGTTGTTTCTGCAACGTGGTCTGCAGCAAAGCGTTGCAGTGCCAATGATAGAATTTCACGTGCCTTTTTATCAGATTCCTCTTTCACACGCATTTCAGATTCCTTCGTCATTACAGCAATATCAGTCGCTAGCTCTTTCTCTACTTCACTTAAGATAATAGTTTTAGCTTCATCTCTTGTTAATGCAGAAATGCGCTCTAGTTCTGTTTTTTGCGCTGCAACGAGCTCGTCCACTTTGCTTTCCATCTGTTCAATATGCTGTTGTCTTTCAGCTAGAGCTTGTTCCTTACGCTCTAAGCCGGCTTCTCTCTTATTCAGAGCATCATCCTTGCGATCAAGATTCTCTTCTCTTTGCAATAAACGGTTCTCTTGTTTTTGAAGTTCTAAACGACGATCACGAATGTCATTTTCTGCTTCAGTGCGAAATTTGTGAGTTTCATCTTTGGCTTCAAGTAGTGCTTCTTTCTTTAATGCCTCCGCTTCTCGTTTTCCTTCTTCAACGATTGTTTCAGCGACATGCTTAGCACCAGTGATTTTTGAGTCATTCACTTTTTTCATGTAGATATAGCTAACAGCGGCACCAACGATGAGTCCAAGCAAAGCGGAGATGATAGTAATTCCATCCATATGAACACCTCCTCTTGCTATTTGGGTAATACAGGTTCAGTCGGCGCATACAAAAATTGTACTGCCTATTTTAAAGTCATAATTCAGAAATTATACATATTTAATTGTATAGCTAGCCTCAAGCTCTGTCAAGGATAGACGGGCATCTGTTCGCCTATCCACAAGAAAAAAAGTAAGTCATATCCATTAGATGTATATATTAACTATTACTTTTGAGCTAGAAAAAATACCTTCTTAGATGAAAATTCTTTTTATCAGGACGAAGGTTATAATACAATTATTACCACAATCACTGTCATCTTAATACAATTATTTTAACTTTCTTTACAAATAAACATATAGTTTATTTCTAAGCTAGTAATCAGTCACTTTTTTACAAAATTCTACATATAAAATTCTATAATGACGTTTACTAACTAATTAATTAAACGCTCACTTCATTCTATTTATCTAGTAATGAAGACAAAAAAATCGTTCTCACTCTAAAAGAGTGAGAACGATTTAGCTTATAGAGAACGTCCATCATTCATTTTTACTGCGTACGGACGCTTTCCGCGTAAGCCACAACCTTCTCTTATCGGTAGTAAATTACGTCTTACGTGCGTGCGTTCCCTGAGAAGTTGCCGCCCTCAGAATCATTCTAACGTTTGTTAGAAGAAAGAACGATGTCTATTATTTTTCATCTTCAAGAAGAAGCATTAACTCTTCATCCATTTCTTCATCATCATGTGCTGCAATTGTATACGATTGTGCTGCAATGCCATAAGAAGAGCGAATTTTATTTGCAATTTCTTCTAAAACTGCAGGGTTTTCTTTTAAATATTGTTTTGCATTTTCTCGACCTTGGCCAAGACGTTCATCACCGTAAGCGTACCAAGAGCCACTTTTTTGAACGATGTCTAATTCAACACCTAAGTCGACAGTTTCGCCTTCTTTTGAGATACCTTCACCGTACATAATATCTACTTCTGCTGTACGGAATGGTGGGGCTACTTTGTTTTTTACAATTTTAATTTTTGTACGGTTACCCATAATGTCATTACCTTGTTTTATCGCTTCTGCACGACGAACTTCTAAACGGACAGAGCTGTAGAATTTCAGCGCACGACCACCAGGTGTTGTTTCTGGATTACCGAACATAACACCAATTTTTTCACGAATTTGGTTAATGAAAATAGCGATTGTTTTTGATTTATTGATAGCACCTGAAAGCTTACGTAATGCTTGAGACATTAAACGAGCTTGTAAACCAACGTGAGAGTCACCCATGTCACCTTCAATTTCAGCTTTTGGTACTAATGCTGCAACAGAGTCAATAACGATAATATCAATAGCACCACTACGTACTAAAGCTTCTGCAATTTCAAGCGCTTGCTCACCAGTATCTGGTTGTGATAATAAAAGCTCATCAATATTAACGCCTAATTTTTGAGCATAAATCGGATCTAATGCATGCTCAGCATCTATAAATGCTGCTTGTCCACCTTTAGCTTGTACTTCCGCAATAGCATGTAGCGCAACTGTTGTTTTACCTGATGATTCTGGACCATATACTTCAATAATACGTCCACGTGGATATCCACCAACACCCAATGCTGCATCAAGCGCTAGCGAACCACTAGAAGAAGTAGCAATTTCTAAATCTGTTTTTTCGCCTAGCTTCATGATAGAGCCTTTACCGAAATTCTTCTCAATTTGTTTTAACGCCTGTTCTAAGGCTGCTTTACGATCACTCATTTATTTTCCTCCTTCGAAAAACTGTTCACTGTTATTGTCTATCTCTACTATACTTGTTTTTTTGAGAACACGCAAGAAAAAAGCGAACATTTATTCGATTTTAATCAAAAATAAAAATTTGGATAAGTTTTTCCTACCCAAATTCCCATTTTCAACTATAAACAATTATGCTAATCATAATTGCGCTACATGTTTTCAATCATACATACTGCTCAGTAATAGTTGCATCTTAGTCCTGAACTACATGCATTTTTTATATCATTCTTGCTGCGGCTAATTAAAAGCGTTTTATATAACCTCGTTCTTCTAATTGCTGCATTAAATAATGGAATGTAAATTTAACTGCACGTAAACGATTTGTATTGCGCATACCTGATAAATGCAGTAAATATGTTATTGGCTCTTCATCACCTATAGCAATCCCAATCCAGACAGTTCCAACTGGCTGATGGTCATGTGCTGTAGGACCAGCCGCTCCTGTTAACCCAATACCAATATTCGTGCCGAATCTTTCCCGCACGGCGCTAGCCATTGCCGCAGCACATTCACTGCTTACAATACCATAAGTATCTAATAGTTGTTGGTCGATACCTAGCTGCTTTACTTTAGCATCTTCTGTATAGGTAACTACGCCTCCGATAAGTGAATTGCCAACACCTGGAATCTCAGCTAGCTCTGATTGAAATAAGCCTGCTGTTAAGCTTTCGGCTGCAGAAATCGTTAAATTATTATCTTGCAACATTTCTACCGTTTTTGAGGCAAGTGAATCATCATTAATGCCATATTGGAAGTCTCCTACAATAGCACGAATCTCCGACACTTTACCAGCAATCAGCTGTTGAGCTTCCTGTTCTGATTGCGCCTTAGCTGTGACACGTAAAGTTACTTCTCCATCAGCAGCGAGTGGAGCAACTGTCGGATTTGTTTGTGAATCTAATATATCCTGCACACGCACTTCTAGCTCGGCTTCTCCAATGCCATAAAAGCGCATTACATGAGACACGATGACTCCGCCATCATTTAACATTGTACCAAGCTTTGGCTTTGCTTCGAATTGGAACATTGGCTCCAGTTCTTTTGGCGGCCCAGGAAGTAAAATGTAGGTACGTTTATCCTTTGTCAATATCATCCCTGGAGCCATACCATGATGATTAGCTAGCACCTCGCTACCTGCTAATACTAGCGCCTGCTTACGATTATTTTCTGTCATTGCGATGCCTCGTTTAGCAAAAAATTGCTCAATGTATGACAATGCAACTTGATCGATAACAAGATCTAGCCCAAGATGACGAGCAATGGTCTCCTTCGTTAAATCATCCTTTGTAGGACCTAAACCACCTGAAAAAATGATAAGATCAGCGCGCGATTCCGCTATAGTGATTGCTTCCTCTAAACGTTTTGAATTATCCCCAACAACCGTATGATAATAGACATTGATGCCTAATTCAGAAAGCTGATTAGAAATAAATTTCGCATTTGTATTTGAAATTTGTCCAAGTAATAACTCTGAGCCAACTGCAAGGATTTCAGCATTCATGATTCACAAGACCTTTCTTATTTAGACTCAAGTAATACACGTCGATTTAGATAGAAGTAATCCCATCCAGACCAAAGTGTAAAGAACAATGCAATATATAGCATTATTGTATCAAATGGGATACCGAAAATCACAAAAATTGTATTGTGTAAAAGAGCAGCTGCAATAGCTACAATTTGTGCCCATGTTTTAATCTTACCAAGCTGATTCGCCGCTACGACTTCTCCGCCACCTGCAAGAATTAAACGTAAACCTGTTACCGCAAATTCACGGCTAATAATAACAATAATCACCCAAGCTGGTGCCATACCAAGCTCTACCATTAAAATAAACGCTGCAGAGACAAGTAATTTATCCGCTAAAGGATCTAAAAATTTACCAAATGTCGTTACAAGATTATACTTTCTCGCATAGTAACCATCTACCCAATCCGTCGTTGATGCAATGATAAAAATAAGAGCTCCTACAAAATGATGGACTGGCATTTCTGCACTAAATAAGTTCATTGTTCCCCAGCCGAAATCAAACATCATAACAATTACAAAGAACGGAATAAGTAAGATACGTGAAATGGTAATTTTATTTGGAATGTTCATTTTTCTAACACCTTTCATGATGAAAGAAAGTAGTCATCGATAGGATGACTACTGTTCTTTATTGAAATTGACGACAATATTTTGCGTTACGATTTGCTGTGCGTACGTTAAAAGTTCGTCATTAATATAAACCTTAGCTTGAGTTGAATTGCCTAAACGAATACGCGCATAGTTTTGTGCTGTTGCATCAAACTCAACAACTTCACCTGCGTTATAAACACGCGTATCTGCTAGTAATTCTTGTTGTTGTTGGTCGCGAATACCAATAAAAGTAGGACCTGATACTTCAATGCGAATTTTAAATGTATCAGCACCTGTTAACGTATAAGATGTTGTAGCACCATCTGATTCGATTGTTCCTGCTGAAACCGTTTGCTTAACTTCTTCTTCAGTTTTATCAGTTTTATCTTCATCTGATGTTTCATCTGTTTGATCTTTCGTCGCATCTGCTTGTGCCTTTTTATCTTCTTCGGCTTTATCTTTTTCACTATCAATTGGTTTTGGTTTTTTATCGTACTCCACTACTGGTGTTGTATCATCATATTCATTTGTTCCTGTTTTACTTTTTGATTGTAAAAGAACCCAAATTGCAACAATGATTACGATAATAAATAAACCGACAATGACTTTGGGCATAGCCTCCATCATTTTATTTGAAGGGCTTTTTGAAACTTTTCTTCTAGTTGAAGTTTGAGTCATCGATTGGCTTACTTGGTCGTTCTTTGTGCCTGGTAGTTCGCTTTTATACGTCTCTAAAATTTCCTCTGGATTTAACCCAACAGCTTCAGCATATTGTTTAATAAATGCTCGTACATAAAACGAGCCTGGCATAATGGAATAATTGCCTTCTTCAATACCTACTAAATAACGTTTTTGAATTTTTGTTATTTCTTGTAAATCGTCTAAGCTGTAGCCTTTAGACAGTCTCGCCTCTTTCAGTCGAGTACCTAATTCTGCCACTCATAACACCTACTTTAATATCAAATTAAAAATTAAATCCTCCAAATGAATCGGATTCGGACATCATATGATTTTTTTCCATTATTTCATAAGTAATTTCTTCATCTGGGTGATGACGTAGTTCAATGATATAATCAAAATCCTCAATCTTATATTCAGAATGCTGAACAAACATATCAGGATGCTCTACTACTTTAATAGATGGCATATTCATCATTTCACGTACTAGTTGCAAATGTCGCTCATCCTCGGAACGCCTTGTAACAATACCGTCCAAAATAAAAATATTATTGTCACTGAATTCATCGCCTGCGAGTTTATTACGAATAGTTTGCTTAATCATTGTAGACGATAAGAAAATCCATTTTTTATTGGCACAAACACTTGCCGCAACAATAGATTCTGTTTTACCAACCCGAGGCATCCCACGTATTCCAATGAGCTTATGACCTTCCTTTTTAAAGAGTTCTGCCATAAAGTCCACTAAAATCCCTAGTTCATCTCGTACAAAGCGGAAAGTATTTTTTTCGTCTGCATCTCGTGGAATATAATGACCATGCCTGATAGCTAAACGATCACGGAGTTTTGGTTGTCGAAATTTAGTAACGTGGATATGTTCCATTGTCGAAACAATTGTACGAAAACGCTCAATTGCTTCATCATTGTCTGTATGCACTAACATACCACGTCGATCTTCATCGACACCATTTATTGATATAATATTGACTCGAAGCATCCCTAAAAGTGAAGCAATATCTCCTAATAATCCAGGGCGATTCACCTGAATTTCATATTCAAAGTACCAATCGCTCAAACACACTCGTTCCCTTCCTATTAGTTAACGTAAAAAATCTTTTATAAGTTCCATCATAGCTGATTTTTTATGTAATGGAAAGTTAGAATACATGGAATTATAGCGTTATTTTTAAATTCTTACTAATTTTTTTTGGTAGTATTGGAAATAGACTTACATACGTTCCCTTTTCCGTACTAATATCGATTTTTAATAGAAAAAAGAGGAGATTAGCTCTCCTCTTTTTTTATTGCACATGTTTATTTTGCACAAGTTTTACGACACAATTCGCCAATGCATGTTTTTCATCATCAGAGGCAACGCCCCATAAATCCGACAGCACTCGCTCTTGTTCATTTTTAGGATCGACATTAGTCGCCAAATACTCACCGATTTGGACAGCAGCCTGTTGAATCATTTTCTTCGGCATACCGCTTGATTCAGCTTGCATTACGTTTTGTCCTAAAAAAGATGTCCATTTTTGCCAGTTTTCTAAAATGGTCATATGTTTCCTCCTCCTTTACACATGTAGTATGTGCAAAAAGAAATATTATATGTACCAGCCACCATTTAATCGGATGATTTGTCCTGTCACATAGTCTGCTTTACCTGATAGATAAAACCGAACCATCTCCGCTACATCCTTTGTTTGACCGACAAATCCTAAAGGAATCTCGTCTAAAATATATTGCATTTCCTCTTCACTTAAATGGCTATTCATTGAAGTATTAATAAAGCCTGGCGCAATAGCATTTACACGAATGCGAGACAATGCAGCCTCTTTAGCATAGGACTTCACAAACGCATGCTGTGCGCCTTTTACCGTTGCATATAGTGCTTCACCTGCAGAACCTGCCTCGCCCCAAATAGAGCCGATAAAAAGTACATAGCTCACATCATGGGTACGTAGTTTCGGAGATAATAAAGCCGTTAAATGCATTGGATTTTGCACATGAACACGCCATAATGCATCCATATCTTCTACAGTTGTGTCTTCCAGCAAGGAATAATGCGCTTGACCATTAGCAAAAACTATTGCCTGTACGCTAAATATTTGTGCAGCTAACGCTTGCGCCGCTCTTATACTTGTAAAATCACCTTGTACAAGCATAAATTCCTGAGTAGGAAAATGGCTTATAAGGGAATCACATAATGTTTGAGCCATTTGCTCATTGTTTGAATAATGCACATAGAGAGACCAGCCGTCCTCTGCCAAGCTGTGGCAAATAGCACGACCGATCTCACCTGATGCACCTAATATAAGGGCAAACTTTTTCACTAGGCGCCCTTCTCTGTTGGTAAAACTTTAAATACAGTTTGTTGAGACTCACCTTGAATAGACGCAAACGCTTTCGTTAAGTCTTCAATTGTTAGCTCTTCTAAAACAGGTACTACATCAAATAAATTCATTTCATTAAACGAATAACGCGTAAATTGGTTCGCAATAAATTCAATTGAATTTAATGCACGTAAGAAGAAGCCTATTTTTTTACGCTTAATGCGTTCTAAGTCTTCACTTGCAAATTGTGCGTTTTTTTCGTATTTTTCTAATTCGGCTTTAATCGCTTTCTCCAATACATCTGGTTCTGTAGAATCTGAACCAATTAACGCAAAGCCAAAACCTTTTTCTAAAGTAAAATCAAATGCATACGATTCATCAATCAAGCCTTCTTCATATACATGCTCATAAAAATTAGAAGTTCGCCCAAAAATAAGCTCTAAAGCAATTTGAACTGATAGCTCATGTTTTAACATTTCACGACCAGATAAATTCGTTTCTCTCGCCTTCAAACCGATATACACCTTTGGTTTTTGAACATCCATGTGTAATGTACGGTCTTTAATGGCAACATCTGTTGGCTCTTCATCAAAGAAGCGTTGTATAGGTGTTGGCTCTGGAAACTCCTTTTTACCTTGGTTCTCGCGAATGAACGCCATCATCTCTTCTGGATCAACAGCACCAATTGCAAATAACAACATATTAGACGGATGATAAAACGTATTGTAGCACGTGTATAAATGATCAGCCGTAATGCCGTCAATAGATTCGATTGTGCCCGCAATATCAATTTTTACAGGGTGATGATGATACATATTTTCAATCGTACCAAAGTATAGACGCCAATCAGGTTGGTCATCATACATTGTAATTTCCTGACCAATAATCCCTTTTTCCTTATTTACAGTAGCTTCAGTAAAGTAAGGTTCTTGGACAAAATTTAATAACGTTTCGGTGCTTTTATAGATATTATCTGTTGATGAAAATAAATATGCAGTTCGAGTGAAGGAAGTAAATGCATTGGCTGATGCACCGTATTCACTAAATTTTTGGAATACATCTCCGTCTTCCTTTTCAAACATTTTATGCTCTAAAAAGTGTGCAATTCCATCTGGCACAGTAACGCTATCCGTTTCACCAAGTGGGACAAATGTACGGTCGACTGAGCCGTACTTCGTTGTGAACGTGACAAATGTTTTTGAAAATCCTTTTTTCGGCAGAATATAAACATCTAGTCCGTTTTCTAATTTTTCATAGTAAAGTGTTTCATCTAATTGTTTGAATTCAATTGTTTTCATTGTGCAGCTTGCTCCTTTCCTGATAAGAAATAGACCGCTTCTAACTGCACTTGCTTCGCCATTTCGATTACATCTTCTTTCGTGACAGCACGCCATTTAGTTGCCCATGCTTCAACAGAGAACTCCTCAGGCAAATCTTTATATTGGTCAAAAATTTCAATTTGACCACGCGCTGAATCAAGGGATTCTTTTAACTGGTTCGTTAACATCGCCTTTGTTTGTTCTAATTCTAAATCTGTAATTTCCCCTGCTTGCATCACAGCAAGTTGCTCTTTAATTAGATTGAGTGCCTTTTCTTCATTTTTCGCCTCAATACCTGACACAACGAATAATAAGCCGTAATGTGATGCATAGGAGCTAGAAGCATAGTACGCAAGACTTTCTTTTTCTCGAACATTCATAAATAACTTGGCATGCGGATAGCCACCGAAAATACCGTTAAAAATCTGCATTTTCGCAAAATCTGCATCACCAAATCGAACTGGAGTACTAAATCCTATATGCAGCTTACCTTGTTTCATTTCTTGCTGTTCACGAACATAATCATTTTGTGGGTGTTGTTGTGGCGATACAGCTGGGATTTCCTCAGGAATACGGTCCTTAAAAGGCAGCGCCTCTTTTAATTTTGCAACAAGTTCATCCTCATTGATGTCACCTGCAACATAAATATCAATTTTGTCCGTCGTTAGCATTGATTCGTAGGCTGCCAACAGCGAGGACGGTGTGATATGATGAATGTCTTCTACTGTACCGTTTGCTGAAATAGAAGCTGGCTCATTTGGGCGTAATATTTCTTGCAGACGCATTTGTGCATAACGAGATTTGTCGTCAAAAATGGATTCAATACGTTGGATAACCATTTTCTTTTCACGTTCTACGATTGATTCTTTAAATACACCATTTTCTAAATTCGGCTCAAATATTGCCGCATGCATGACACCGAGCACGTCATTTAAGACACTTGTATTAGCCAAATATTGATCATTTACGGTTTCCATATTCATCAATACCGTATGCTCGTTACCGCGCTTCGATGTATCAAAATACAATACTGTCCCGTATAGGTCATCTAAAAAACTACGAAATGCGGCAGTTGTTGTATATTTTGCATTGCTGTGTTGCAATACATTTGTTAACACCGTACGCTCAGACGCACATTTGGCCGTTAATGCTCTTCTCCATTTAATTGAGAAATTTACTGTTTTAAATTGGGTCGTTTGTCGGATATGCAAATTGACACCTTTTGCAAAAGGTATTGTTTTAAACATATGAAACCCTCCTATCTTTCTTAATATAACAATGTACTACAAATACTATACATGTCTATTGTCTATAATTGCAAAAAGAATCCAAAGTATGTATTAGGAAAGTGAAAATAAGCTTGTCAATTGTTATTTGTATAAGGCAAAAGACTGGGCTTGATTGCCCAGTCTTTTGTTTACTCGCTTCATTTCTTTCGACTTTGTCTAGTAATTCGACGAATAAACATGCTGTCTTAGACTTATCGTTTGCCTTTAATATATGGTTGACCACTTGCTTTTGGTGCATTTGCTTTACCAATAAATCCTGCTAACGCAAAAATCGTTAACACGTAAGGTAATATTTGTAAATACACTGCTGGGATTTCTTGCACATATGGAATTTGGTTCCCTGCAATACTTAATGTTTGCGCTAAACCAAAGAACAATGCTGCCCCAAGTGCACCGATTGGATGCCATTTACCAAAGATCATTGCTGCAAGTGACATAAACCCTTGACCAGCAATTGTTGCGTGAGAAAAATCATGTGTAATTGTTTGCGCATAAACCGCACCACCAAGACCACCAAGTGCGCCTGAAATAACTACGGCAATATAACGCATTTTATTTACTTTAACACCCATTGTATCTGCAGCCATTGGATGTTCCCCTACTGCACGTAAGCGTAGTCCAAATGGTGTTTTATAAATAACAAACCAAGCACCTATTGCCACAGCAAAGGCTAAAATCGATGTGCTATAGACATCATGGAATAATAAACGTCCAAAGAACGGAATATCCTCTAAATATGGAATGCCAAATCGACGGATCGGTTGGTCAATCATATCTGTTTGACCTTTATCATAAATCAATTTTACTAAGAATACAGTAACAGCTAAACCAAGTAAGTTGATTGCTACCCCTGATACCGTTTGATCGGCACGGAAAGAGATAGATGCCACCGCATGTAGCAAGGAGAAGATTCCACCTACAATAACAGCTGCCAGCATAGCTACCCATACTGTTGCAGAACCTAATTGTGCTGCAAACTCTAAATTGACAAAAATACCAACAAATGCGCCGACAATCATTAAACCTTCTAGCCCGATGTTAACAACACCTGAACGCTCAGAGAATACACCACCAATAGCAGTGAAAATTAATGGTGTCGCATAAAGGATTGCAGAAGGGATGATGAAATATAACATTTCTAAAAAGCTCATGTTATTGTCCCTCCTTTTTCTTACTTAACTTTTGTAATCCAACCCGAATGACGTAACCTGATGCTACAAAGAAGATAATTAAGGCAATAATGATAGACACAATTTCCTCTGGAATTCCTGCAGCATTCGGCATGTTAAGAGCACCGTATTTTAATGAGCCAAATAAAGAAGCCCCAAATACTACGCCAAGTGGTGTATTGGCACCAAGTAAGGCAACGGCAATACCGTCAAAACCAATACCTGTAAAGCCAGCTTTAATAGATGCATTTTGGAATGTACCAAGCGCCTCCATCGCACCACCAAGACCTGCAAACATGCCTGAAATTGTCATAGCTAAAATGACATTTTTATTGACACTCATACCAGCATAATCTGCTGCATTTTGGTTAAAGCCTACTGCTTTAAGCTCATAACCACGTGTTGTTTTTTCTAAAATGAACCACATTACAACTACCATAAGAAGTGCAACTAGGATCCCATAGTGAAGACTTGAGTTGTCTGTAAGCTCTCTTAAAAACGGAGAACGTAATGAAGCGGATTCAAGAACACGTTCTGTTTTAAAGCTTCCATCTGACAATTTTTTAATTACAGCGTTTGCAATATAAAGCGCTGTATAGTTTAACATAATTGTCGCAATTACTTCATGAACTTTAAATTTCGCTTTTAAGAAACCTGCAATAAAGGCCCAAAATGCACCCGCCGCCGCTGCTGCTAGCAACGCTAATGGTAAGTGAATAATTTTTGGTAAATCAAAAGCATAGCCTACCCATGCTGCTGCAAGCCAACCTAAAATTAATTGACCTTCAACACCGATATTGAATAACCCTGTACGGAAGGCAAATGCTACCGCAAGACCTGCCAAGATATATGGTGTGATTTGACGGATCGTGTTCCCTATGGAATATGAATCTCCAAAAATACCTGTCCAAAGTGCACTATATCCTAATATAGGATCATAGCCGCTGACTACCATTACGATAGCACCTACAATTAAACCGATAATAATAGAGATGATAGGAACGAGTATATTAATGACACGATTTGACATTAGTCGTTCCCCTCCTTCGCTATATTTGTGCTATTTTTTTTACTTTGTCCCGCCATTAATAGACCAAGCTCTTGCTCTGTTGTTTCTTTTGGATTTAATTCATCCACAATTTGACCATCATAAATAACAGCGATACGGTCGGAAACATTCATTACTTCATCTAATTCAAATGAAATTAATAATACGGCTTTTCCTTTATCACGTTGCTCAATTAGTCGAGAGTGAATAAATTCAATTGCCCCTACGTCAAGTCCACGCGTCGGTAGTGCAGCAATTAATAAGTCAGGATCTCGGTCAATTTCACGACCAATAATCGCTTTTTGCTGGTTACCACCTGATAGCGCCCGTGCAGGCGTCATTTCGCCATTACCTGTACGCACATCGTATTCTTTAATAATTTGATTCGCTTTTTCTGAAACTTTTTTATAATCCATAACAATGCCTTTTGCAATTGGCGATTGGTAATATGTTTGAAGTACAATATTATGACCAATTGGGAAGTCTAATACTAAACCATGCTTATGACGGTCTTGTGGGATATGTCCAACACCCTGTTCAGTAATTTTACGTGGTTTCATGTTTGTTACATCTTTGCCGTTAAACTTCACGAGACCGCTTTTCACTTTACGCAAGCCTGTAATAGCCTCGATTAACTCCGATTGACCATTGCCATCGATACCAGCGATACCAACAATTTCACCTTTACGTACATTGAGGTTAAGACCTTTTACTTTATCGATATTACGATAGTCAGTTACGACTAAATTCTCAATTGTCAGTACTTCATCAGTTGGATTCGCATCGATTTTTTCTGTTTTAAACTCAACTTGACGTCCAACCATTAACTCAGCTAAGTGATTAGGGTTTGTCTCTTCTGTAACAACCGTCCCAATGCCTTCACCTTTACGAATAATTGTTACGCGGTCAGAAACATCCATAATTTCTTTAAGCTTATGCGTAATTAATATAATCGATTTACCTTCAGCGATTAGTCGACGCATTATTTGAATTAGCTCTGTAATTTCTTGTGGTGTTAAAGAAGCAGTTGGTTCATCGAAAATTAATATTTCTGCACCACGATATAGTGTTTTTAAAATCTCCACACGTTGCTGCATACCAACTGTAATATCTTCGATTTTAGCATTTGGATCTACATCTAAACCATATTTCTCAGAAAGCGCTTGCACCTTTTTAGCTGCGTCTTTAATATTGACTACGCCCATCTTAGTAGGCTCTGAACCTAAAATAATGTTTTCTGTTACTGTAAAGTTTTCCACCAACATAAAGTGTTGATGCACCATGCCAATCCCTAAATCATTGGCAACATTCGGGTTTGTAATTTTAACAGCTTTCCCACGAACACGAATTTCTCCACCTTCTGGCTGATACAGACCAAAAAGGACGTTCATTAAAGTCGATTTACCCGCACCATTTTCTCCTAATAGCGCATGGATTTCGCCTTTTTTTAGTTGGAGGGTGATATTATTATTTGCTACGAAATCACCAAACTCTTTGCGGATTCCAAGCATTTCAATCACGTATTCCAATATTGTCACTCCCTTATAGGCAATTTTCTCTAAAACAATTGTACTCTAGTGTATTTCTACCTGCCTCTATTGCAATACAGCCTAAGGTTTAGCATAGTTCAAAAGCGTTGCAATTTCTTAAAATAAAAAAACACCTGTATTGAACCCCACCTAAAGGTAAGGCATTTTCTAACAGAAATATAAATTAATACAGGAAAGGTCATCGTTAGAAACCTTTCTTCTATTAACTTGGTACCATCATTATCTTAAGCTTACGATAATATAATAATCTTATTTTAAAAATACTATAAAAATAAAATATATCCAACAGAGTATTACAAATAGTCTAAATATAACGATAGATTGAAAAATCATCATAAGGGCAGTTGTAAAGCCCTTATGATGATTCAGAGATGAATTATTTTTCCACTTTTTCTGGAACTACGATTTCACCGCTAGCAATTTTTTCTTTATATTCGTCAATAACAGCTTGTACGTCTGCTGGAATTGCACCACGAGAGTCAGCAAGTTTAACGCCGTCTTCAGCTAGACCGTAAACAACTGTTGTACCACCTGGGAATTCACCATTTTTCGCTTTATTAGAAATATCTACTACTGCTTCGTTAACACCTTTTAACATAGAAGTTAAAGTAATGTTTGTTTTATCATCTACTTTACCTTCATCGTATTGGTCAGCGTCTACACCGATTACCCAAACATTGGCATTAGGATCTTTAGCTTTACGTTCTTTAGCTTCAGAGAATACACCGTTACCAGTTGCACCAGCAGCGTGGAAGATAATATCTACGCCTGAAGAGTACATGCTGTTTGCAGCGATTTTACCAAGATCCGCTTTGTCAAATGCACCTGTATAGTTGCGTTGAATTTCGATATCAGGGTTAACAGCTTTAGCACCTTCAACGAAACCAGCTTCAAAACGATTGATTACTGGAATATCTACGCCACCTACGAAACCGATTTTACCTGATTTAGACATTTTAGCAGCAGCTACACCCGCTAAGAATGCGCCTTCTTGCTCTTTGAAAAGAACAGATACAACGTTTTCGTCTTTTACTTCAGCATCGATTAATGCAAAATGATTGTCTGGGTTTTCTGTTGCTACTGCTTCAATTGCATCAGCCATCATGAAACCAATACCGAATACTAAGTTAAAGTCACGACGAATTAAGTTGTTTAAGTTTGTTTCATAGTCAGCGTCAGAAGCTGATTGTAAGTAGTCGAATCCATCACCTTTTTTCAGGTTGTGCTCTTTACCATAAGCTTGAACACCTTCCCAAGCAGATTGGTTAAATGATTTGTCATCAACGCCACCTACGTCAGTAACCATACCTACTGAGAAAGTTTCCTCAGTGTTTTTGTCTCCTGATGCCGCATTGTCTTTTGCAGGTTTTTCTTCGTCTTTCGCACCACATGCACCTAAAATTGCACTTGCAGCTAAAACTGAAGATAATACTAAACCAAATTTACGTTTTTTCATTTTGTTAACCCCCCGAGGTATTGTAATTAGCAGGAAAATAATTTAGAAATGTTCTACACCCGTTTACGTACTACATGGAAGCTGAATTTATCAGCTCGGAAATAATTTTTTGAATACAGCACTACTTGATCATTATCATCATAATGGAGCTGTTTCAATACTAAAAGAGCAGTTTCACGACCACAATTTAATATCGGTGATGCTTGTTCATGATACCCAACTGGATCAATATAAGTTACAGCATAGGCAACATGAATTTTACCCGATTGTTCAAGTGCAGAGAAAAGTGAAACTTCTTTTTTGTCAACAAAGTCAGTAGGCAGGAAGCTGGCTGGTAATTTGTCTATACAATAAACTACTGGCTCACCATCCGCAGTTCTGACACGTTCAATCGTGAGTATTTTATCCTCGCCATCACATTGGAAGCGTTTTAAATCTTCATCAGAAGGGATATTCTCCGTTGCCTTTAAAAAACGAGACCCTGGTTCCATACCTGCTGTTTCGATCATAGAAGAAATACTGGATAAATGCTCGATGCCTGAAGTAAACAACGGCTTAGGATTTACAAAAGTACCAACCCCATGTCGACGCACAATCACATTTTCCTCTTCCAACAGTCGAAGCGCTTCCCTAAGTGTTGCTCGACTTACCCCTAGTGATTTCGATAATTCAAACTCTGAAGGAAGTTTTTCATTTTCTTTAAAAACGCCCGTCTCAATGTCAGACTTTAAACGATCAATTACTTGAAGATAGAGATGACGATGATCTGCTTTTATAGTCACATAAATCACCACCAAAATCAGAGATCAGACATCTGATGTACAACATTCCTACTAATCGTTCATAAATATAACATTTTTGCAGAATGAAATAAACTATTTTAAGCAAAATCAATTATAGAAATCATTTTTTCCTTCTTTTTGTTGCAAACATTTGGACATAAATACTGAAAAAAATGATTATTTTTCCTTTTTCAGGAATTAGTTATCGTACTGATGGATAAGTACTTGGCGAGGCTTACTGCCCTCTGGAGGCCCGACAATACCGCGTTGTTCCATCTGATCGACTATGCGAGCAGCGCGAGAATAGCCAATACGGAAGCGACGCTGTAGCATGGACACCGAAGCTGTCTGCATATTGACAACTAATTGGACTGCCTCGTCAAATAATTCATCTGTTTCTTCTAAAATTGTTTCTTCTTCACTCGGAATCATCTCTTCTTGATACTGCGCTTTTTGTTGTTCTATAACAAAATCAACAACTGCTTCAACTTCCTGATCAGATAAAAATGCCCCTTGTACTCGTTTAGGTTTAGAAGCACCCGCAGGTAAAAATAACATATCGCCACGGCCAAGCAAACGTTCTGCCCCACCCATATCTAAAATTGTTCTCGAATCAATCGCTGATGACACAGCAAATGCTATTCGTGAAGGAATGTTTGCCTTAATAACCCCCGTTAAAACATCGACGCTTGGTCTTTGAGTCGCTAAAATTAAATGAATACCTGCTGCACGAGCCATCTGCGCTAAACGTGTAATGGAATCCTCGACGTCATTTGAGGCTACCATCATTAAATCTGCTAACTCATCGACGATCACAACAATATACGGCAACTTCGGATGCTTTTCTTCTGTTTGCTCATTTACTTTTTGGACATGGCCATTATAGCCTTCAATATTTCGAGTACCCGTATGTGAAAATAAATCATAGCGTCGTTCCATTTCCGATACTACTTTTTTAAGTGCTTGTGACGCTTTTCGAGCATCAGTTACAACTGGCGCTAACAAATGTGGAATCCCGTTATAAACATTCAATTCCACCATTTTAGGGTCAATCATCATCAGTTTCACTTCATGTGGCTTTGTTCGCATTAGTATGGATACCACAATGCCATTTATACACACACTTTTCCCACTGCCCGTTGAACCCGCTACAAGTAAGTGCGGCATTTTATTAAGCTCTGCTAACACGGCTTGTCCAGTAATATCACGGCCAAGCGCTACTTGTAACAATGCATCTGGTTTCGCTCCATCCTTTGATTCCAGCACTTCTCGCAATGTCACAATTGCTACCTCACTATTTGGTACTTCAATACCTATTGCCGATTTACCAGGAATAGGTGCCTCCATACGAATATCCTTCGCTGCAAGTGCTAAAGCTAGGTCGTCCTGAAGGTTAACTATTTTACTTACTTTTACGCCGATATCTGGCAATATTTCATATTTCGTAACTGCAGGTCCTAAATGGACTTGCGTAACTTTTGCCTTCACTCCGAAACTTTGCAATGTTTGCTCTAACTTTTTCGCATTTGCCTGAATTACGGAATATTCACCACTCTGGTCATGCTGAGGAGGCATTTGTAAAAGATTAAATGAGGGAAGCTGATAATCTGCATTTTCTACAGCATCTGCACTGCCAATATGGACGTCATCCATGCTTTCTCCCTCTTCCACTTCCACGTGCTCAGCTATTGGCATCGTCTCTTCTCGTTCATGTGATACATTTTGTGTAAAGGCTGAGATGATGGGCTCATGAGAAATTTCTTCTTCTTCATGTACATCATGGGCATGGTCAACAGCCGCAACTTCGTCGGCCGTACTTTCTGCTCTTGAACGGCGACGTTTTGGTTTCTTTGGCGTATTTTTTTTCTTTTCTTTATGTTTTTTTTGCCATTTCCCAAAAAGTACAGGCATTTTTTCAGCTAAATATGGAACGAGTGCCTTGCCCGTCACTAAAATTAAGCCGATAAAGAAAATAACCCAAGCAACTACTTTCGCACCTGTCGCTTCAAATAATACATGGAGGCCACTAAATAGCAAGGCGCCTACCATTCCGCCACCAAGGGCATCACTGCGATGAATCACACCCTCTGAATTAATTAATATTCGCCACGACTCTCTCAAAACCGACTCAGATAATAAGCCACCTGATTTGGATAATTGCTCAAATAAAATCCCATGACTAAAAATAGTTAAGCTCATGACAATTAACAGCATCCCTAAAATTAGTCGATCCTTCATGCTTACTTTTTTCTGCCCAATCATTAGTAGCAATGCAACAAATATCAGCATAAATGGCACTGCAAAATGTAAATTCCCTAAAAGGAACATGGCAATTGTTTGTAAAATACGTCCAATCATGCCATATTCAAAAATCATAATGACCGCAATTGCGATTAAGATGAGCCCTAAAATTTCGTACATGAGTGGATGCATTTCTTTTTTGTCAGATGTTGGTTTTGATTTTGTTGTTTTTCTTCTTTTACTACTTGCCATCTTTTTCACCTTCTTTTGCAATCCATTCTATATATGTAGCGAATAATATCATGTAGAACCCGATTATTTCAAAAAAAGGATTTTCCACCGTTTTTATCGGCTAGAAAATCCTTTCTCCTTCGCTACTTTTCCATACCTTGCTCTAAAAACAACTTTCACCAGTGGGCAAGACCTTTTTCAAAGGTTACTTGCATAGGTAATGTCGTATTTTCATATTAGACATTCAGCAAACCTTTTGAAAATTCAATCGGCAATGCTACGTAAATGTCACGTTATTAGCAACGTGCGTAAAGATAGTCATTTAAAATTTTAATATTCCATAATGATTGGGATAATCATTGGGCGGCGCTTCGTTTTTTGGAATAAATAAGTATTCAATGTATCTCGAATTTCTTGCTTAATGTTTGTCCATTCAAATGTATCTTTTCCAACGTATTTTTCAATGACGTTTTTCGCAATTTCCGATGCTTCCACCATCAGTTGCTCTGATTCACGTACATAGACAAAACCTCGCGATAAGATTTCGGGACCTGATGCGATTTTCTTTTGTGCGCGGTTTAATGTAACAACAACAATGAATATACCATCTTGTGATAGTAATTTACGATCACGTAACACAATGTTTCCAACATCGCCTACACCAATACCGTCAATTAATACATTGCCAGCTTGTACACGACCACTCATGCGCATTTTACCATTTTTATATTCTACAATATCACCTTTATCGGCGATGAAAATTTGTGATTTTTGCATCCCTAATTGTTGAGCTAGCTTAGAGTGTGCAATAAGCATACGATATTCACCTTGAACAGGGATAAAGTACTTTGGCTGCATTAAATTCAGCATTAGCTTTAAATCTTCTTGGCTGCCGTGCCCAGAAACATGGACATTTTTGCTTGATGTTAAAATTTCAGCTCCTGCTTTTGCAATGGAGTTCATTGTGTTAGCCATTTGTACTTCCATGCCTGGAGACGGAGTAAACGTAATGAGTACTGTATCATTTTGTTTAATCTTAATATCTCGGTGATGCTTGCGAACGATTTTTTCAAGCGCATCTAGCGGTTCGCCTCTATTACCTGTTGCGATAATAATAATTTCTTCTTCTTGATATTTTTGTATCTCAGAGATAGGAATAATAGTATCTTCTTCAACCGTTAAATAACCTAACTGTACACCTAAATCAACAGCTTTTTCTAAAGGTTTTCCTACAATCGCCACTTTACGGAATGATTTTTGAGCTTGCGTTAATACTTGTTGAATACGAATGAAGTTCGATGCGTATACAGCTACTAAAATACGACCTGGTGCTGAATGGAAAGTTTTTGATAGTTGTTCCTCAATCACAATTTCAGATGTCGTATAGCCTGGTCGCTCTGCTTCACAAGACTCAGAAAGTAAAATAAATACGCCTTCTTCACCTAACTGCGCCATTTTTGCTAAATCTGGCTTGAACTTACCTGTCGCAGATTGGTCGAATTTAAACTCTCCTGTATGAACAATCGCCCCTTCAGAAGTATGGAACACAACCCCTAATGAATCGGGAATACTATGTGTTGTATGGAAGAATGTTACATACGTAGAATTAAAATTCATACGGCTTCGGTTTGTTACTTCAAAGAACTTCACCTGATGTGGTGCAGGTAGTTCCTTTAAATGTTCTTTTGCTAGTGCAATCGTTAATTTTGATCCGTACACTGGCGCTTTCACTTTTTGTAAAATATAAGCAATCGAGCCAATAGCATCCTCGTGACCATGTGTTAAGAAAATCCCTTTCACACGCTCTTTGTTTTCTTCTAAATACGTAATATCAGGAATTACGATGTCAATGCCCAGCATCTCGTCTTCTGGGAACATTAAACCGCTATCTACTACAAATAGCTCTTCGTCAATTTCTACTACGCACATTGCTTTTCCGATTTCGCCCACGCCACCTAGTGGAATGATGCGAATAAGTTCATTTTTCTTTTTCGTCAATTTGTTTCCTCCTAAAAAATATCCCGAACAGCAACCACTTATTTTCATTATACGGTTTGCAAAGCTTTTGCACAAATTAAAAATGTAGGTTTTACTTAGAAACGTAGTGCCAGTCACTCAAACAATTCTGAATTCTGACAATTTATCTATTTAATATCATGTAAAAATCCACGAAAACTCCTCCGTGCCCACGGAAAGCGAAGTGGATTTTTACGTAGTGAATGGCATCGCAATGTTAAAAAAACTATAGACAAACTCATATTGCTGAGTTTGTCTATAGTATCATCTATCACTATCTAAAACTTTTTGCTTTTTCTTGATAGGTTTCCCATACTAAATCAAAGTTTGCTTTTTCTTCATCTGTCATTTCTACCATTGGTAGACGAACATTTAATGTATCAAAGCCTAATTTAGTCATTGCGTATTTTACTGGTGAAGGATTTGGTTGCGCAAACAATGCACGTACTAATGGTAATAATGCTCTATGAATTTTTGCAGCTTGTTGATGGTTACCTTCTTCAAACAATTTAATCATTAGCTGCATATCATTTCCAACAACATGCGACGCTACTGAAATTACACCAGCGCCACCTATTGCAAGCAAAGGTAATGTTAATCCGTCATCTCCACTATATACAAAGAAATTATCAACAGCTTCAACGTTTTCTATAATATCGCCCATTTGATCTAAATTCCCGCTCGCCTCTTTAATCCAAGAGATATTAGGAATTTTACTTAAATCAACTGACGTCTCATATGCTACGTTTACACCTGTGCGTCCCGGTACATTATAAAGCATTACAGGTAGCCTAGTTTCTTTTGCAATAGTTTCAAAGTGCGCGTAAATCCCTCGTTGATTTGGTTTATTATAATATGGTGCTACTAACATAATACCATCAGCACCATTTTCTTCGGCTTTATGCGTCATTGCAATAGAATAAGCCGTTTCATTATCACCTGTACCTGCAATAACTGGTACACGGCCTGCTACTTTCTCTACTGTAAATCTTACAACTTCAATTTTTTCTTCTGTGGTCATAGTTGGGTTTTCGGAGGTTGTGCCACATGCAACAATGCAATCAGTGCCATTATCTATTAAGTAATTAATAATACGTTCTAGTTCTGGATAATTAATCGTACCATCTTCCTTAAACGGCGTTATCATTGCCGTTCCAATTCGACCTAAATTCATCCTTACACCCCTCTTATAGTAAGTTATCCTCAAGCATTGCTTCTGCAATTTGGATAGAGTTCAATGCAGCGCCTTTTAATAAATTATCTGATACGATCCATAGATGGAATCCCTTTTTATTGTCTAAGTCTTGACGGATACGTCCTACAAAGGTAGCATCTTCCCCTTCAGCGTAAATTGGCATTGGGTAAGTTTGTGTTGCGATATCATCCTGTAAAACAATTCCAGGTGCATGACGTAATACTTCGAAAATCCCTTCAACTGTTGTATCTTTTTCTACTTCAATATAAACAGATTCAGAATGTCCTGAAACGACTGGTACACGTACGCAAGTAGCAGCCACTTTTAACTCTGGTGCATGCATAATTTTTTTCGTTTCATTAATCATTTTCATTTCTTCGTATGTAAAGCCATTGTCTGTAAATTTATCGATTTGTGGAATGACATTACGAGCAATTGGGAAATGACGTTTGTCGCCACCACTTGGTAAAATATTTGCTTCTACATCTTTACCTGCATCCCAGTTTGCGCTTTGTGCTTTTAATTCTTCAATTGCAGAAATCCCTGCACCAGAAACTGCTTGGTATGTTGATACTAATACCTTCGTTAAGCCAAATGTCGCACGAATTGGTTCAAGTGCTGCAACCATTTGAATTGTAGAGCAGTTTGGATTGGCGATAATCCCATTATGTTTAGCAAGATCGCCGCGATTCACTTCAGGTACAACTAGCGGTACCTCTGGATCCATACGGAAATGGCTCGTATTGTCAATAACTACTGCCCCGCGTTTTGCCGCTTCAGGCGCTAGTACTGCCGATACAGAACCACCCGCAGAGAATAAAGCGACATTGACGCCTTCAAAAGCTTCTGGTGTCGCTTCTTCAATTGTATATGTCTTACCATTAAATTCGATTGGTTTTCCTGCAGAACGTGCAGAAGCTAAAAATTTAATGTGTCCTATTGGAAATTTTCGTTTAATTAGCTGTTCCATCATTTTTGAACCTACTGCTCCTGTTGCCCCTACAACTGCAACTGTTAACTGCTTAGTCATCTGTCATCTCTCCTTGAATACAAGTTCCATAATGTGTGCTATTGTATCATAAAAATACTGAAAATTGTGTGCAATTAATGATTTATTTGAAATATTGTATCAACAATGGCTGTAATTGTTTTTTATGCGTAATTGCTGCATCAACCGTCTCGACCATTTGAGTAAAATCAGCTATTAAAGAATTCGGTTTTCCATGTGGAGAATCCTGACCGAATGGGATAAAGTAGATATTTTTTGAATTGAGTAATTTCATAATATTGATGCCGTTAAGTCCAAGCGCATCGTTTGTGGAAATGCCTAGAACGACAGGCGAACCATTTCGTAACGTTGCCTTTGCCGCCATCAACACAGGGCTATCTGTCGCTGCATTGGCAAATTTGCTAATACTATTACCTGTCATTGGCGCTATAACCATTGCATCCAATGGATTGGATGGTCCAAATGGTTCTGCTTCTTTTATAGAAGAAATAACTTTTTCTCCTGTCAGTGCCTCAATTTTTTCTATCCATTCTTCTCCTGTACCGAAACGTGTCGCGGCATGTAATACCGAATGGGTAATAATCGGGATAACTGTAGCCCCTGCATTAATAAAGTTTTGAATTTTGGGTACAACATCCTCATACGTGCAATGTGAAGCCGTAATACCTAAACCAATTCGTTTACCCGTCAGCAATTTTCTTCCTCCTCTATTGCCTTGCACAAAATTTCTGCCGCATTATGTGCAAAGTATTTCCCAGGTAATGATGGCAATAGTACATATGTCTGTAACTGGTCAGCATCAATATCTAAGCAGCCTGGCTCTGATGCTAAATCATATAACACGGCAGGCACATAATCTTGAAACGATTCTGTAATCCACTTAGCAGGAATCGTATTGATGAAAATACCATCATGTACCGACCATTTGCGATCATCTAAATCAGACGCTTTATAGCCATAAGCTTTCGCTTCACTCACTTGTACCACTGAACGCGCAACAATATGGACATTAGCACCCATTTTTACGAGTAAAGAAGCGAGCATTTTGGCGATGCGCCCAAAGCCTGCGATAGTAAAGTTTTGTCCGTAAATACATTTCTGCTCGAGTCCGTAAAACGTTGCGATAAATCCCTCCGCTGTCAACCTTGCATTTTGCCAAATAAAGGACTCTTGCTGTAAATAACAATTGGTCTCATTTTTTTCAAGCAATTGTTTCCAATGCATTGTCAATCGCCCAGTATAAAACTTAACTTGTGATATGCCATATAATTGTTCTACTTCTATCTTCAAAGGAAGTATAGGCAGAATAATTTTATTGGGCTGAAACTCTAAAACAAGTTTATTTAACTCCTCATTCCAAACAGAAGTTCTTTTATAGAATACTGTACGTGAAGGACTACGTAGCATCGTTGCTAATTCTTTCAATCTTGAGTCCTCGCCGATCACCAGCCATTTTTCGTTTTCCAAAAGCTCACCTCACTGTAAAAATTCGGACTGTACCGTCGTTGTTTTGTTAAATAAAATACGATCTTCCCCAATTAATATAATTTCATGCCATGGAATCATTTCGCTAACTTTCACTTTCTTCTTTTGGAATGGTAATTTTTCTTTAATAATCTCAAATCCATGTATCTTTCCTGTTTGCACATCTAATAGGCATTCTGTGTGGGCCAGTATGCCAAAATGTACACCACCTTCAACTTGAATTAACTCTTTATCCACCATTTCAGATAATAGCATGCCTCATCTCCCTCCTTGAGCCGTTAACCCAATATATGCCGAGTTTTTGCAAATCGTGCCCGATATTGAAAGTACTTCAATGTTGCAACTTTCGACTGAACTGTGTATAGTGTATATATACAGTTTTAGAGAAATAAGAGGTGAAGATTTGTGCATATCCATTTAAGTAATGCGAGTGATAAACCAATTTACGAGCAAATTACTATACAGCTAAAAGAGGCAATTTTAGCTAATAAATTACAAGCTGGCGATGCACTCCCCTCTATTCGTGCACTCGCAAAGGATCTTAAAATTAGCGTTATGACAACAAAACGGGCATATGCAGATTTGGAGCGAGATGGCTTCATTGAAACGGTCGCTGGGAAGGGCAGTTTTGTCACTGAACGCAACCAAGACTTTCTTCGTGAGGAATTATTGCGTCAAGTAGAGGAGTATTTGCACAAAGCCGTAAGAACAGCTAAAACTGCAGGGCTTACAAAAGAGGAATTAGCAGACTTACTTTCGTTAATTGTAGAGGAGGACCACTAAATGAATGCCATCGAAATTCACGATGTACACAAAAGCTTTGCAGGTTTCTCATTAAAGGATATTAGTTTTTCAGTACCTCAAGGAACTGTTATGGGCTTTGTTGGAGAGAACGGTGCAGGTAAGTCAACTACCATTAAATGCATACTCAATTTATTAAAAAAAGAATATGGCGAAATTTTTCTTTTCGGCAAAGATATTGTCGAACATGAGCTTGCGATAAAAAACGACATCGGTGTCGTTTTCGACGACTTGCACATACCTGAAACGCTTAATGCGACGCAGCTCGACAAATTCATGAAAAAAGTATTTAAAACATGGGATTCTACCTATTATTTTGAGCGACTGGCTCAATTTAAAGTACCTGAGCGAAAAAAAGTAAAGAAGTTATCCCGTGGAATGAGGATGAAGCTGTCGATTGCATTAGCGTTATCGCATCATCCAAAATTATTAATTTTAGATGAACCGACAAGTGGACTAGATCCAATTATACGTGATGAAATTCTCGACTTATTTTTAGATTTTATGCAGGACGAAACACATAGCATTTTATTTTCATCACATATAACGAGTGATCTGGAAAAGATAGCGGATTATATAACATTCATTCATAATGGAGAAATTTTATTTAGTGAAAGCAAGGATATTTTGCTGTATGACTACGCTATTTTCAAAGGCAATAAAGAGGAAGTAAGCGATTTACCTGAGCAAGCCATTATCCGCAAACGTAATGGCGCTTTCGGGCTAGAGGTACTTGTTCTAAAAAACGAAATAAGTGAAGCATTTACCGTTGAAAGGCCTACTATTGAAGATATCATGCTATTTTACGTGAAAGGTAGTGTTCAATTATGACTGCTCTTCTAGTGAAAGATTTAATGACCATTCAACGGCAATTAAAGACACAAGTCCTTTTTCTTTTACCTATTCTTTTTATATCCTTTGTATTTGGGCAAGGATATTTTATTTTTCCCTTTCTTTTATTTATCCTAATTATTCAAGCAGTCACTGCTCTTACTTATGATGAACTATGTGATTTTGATAAATATGCCAATACATTACCCATTTCAAAGAGCGAAATTGTTCTTAGTAAATACATGCTCGGCCTATTACTGATGTTTATTGGTTTGATTATTGCGTTACCTATAGTTTTGATAATTAATCACTTCACCAACAATTGGGAAACAGTTAATTATTTCCTTACATTTAACCTTATTATTGCGGCAGCATTATGTATGCTTGCTTTATTATTACCAATCTATATAAAATTCGGCTCTATAAAAGGAAGATACGTTCTTATTTTCCTATGCTTTATTCCAGGCTTGATTATCGGTATGTTAGATGAGTACTTTGCGAATATTTTGCTAGTTGTTTCTAAACTACAACATTTGAGCTATCTCGCACCTTTTATCGGACTTTTTATTTTATGGATATCTTCTCTTATTTCAACAGCAATCTATAAACGTAAGGAATTTTAGGAGGGAGGTTGTATGTACTATGGAAGCTTTAGTATGGCATAGATTGTCTATGCAAAAGTGGTATATTTTAATCGTGCTAACTATTAGTGTGACCATTACTTTCGTAAACGTCCGTTTTTTCAGTAACTCTTCTATCGTCATGTTTGCGTTAATTTTTTCTGTGACGATAGTCGAAAGCATGTATACGCAAGATCATAAAGCGAAGTGGGAACTGTTTGTTAATAGTCTTCCTTTAACGAAAAAGATGCAGTTACAAGCGGATTACCTTTATTGTTACGGCTTAATTGCACTACTTTTTATCACATCTGCTCCTATTTATTTTTCACCGTTTTTCGTACATAGCGATAGCTACGAACATTTCGCTATTTATTTCGCAAATATTAGCTGCGCTATTTTGCTTGTTTGTGCGCAATTTTATTCACATCATATAGAGGAAACTAAAGGGATGCGGTCCTTTAGAATGATCATTTATGTATTACTTATTTTTTCTATCAATTTTCCGATCCATTATTATTTATCAATGGTAGCTGCTAATTTGTCAGTCATGTTCATACCAACAGTCATTAGCGCCATCATCAGTATTTTCGTTTTTCGAAAATGCCATGTGCTGTATAGAGCAAAAGAGATCTATTAAATATAACAAGCCCCACCACGAGAAGAAAAGTGGTGGGGCTTACGATGTACATATAAGGTGCAAGCTATTTTGTTTACGGGTTGCCGCTCCGAGTAGACACTTTTCGCGGGCATGGCTTCACTTTAGCTACACCTTGTAGCAAGTCATTAAAAACTATTTTTTATCAATTACTACATGTTTTAATGTATCAGTAGTTACATCAATATCAAACGCTTTACCAAAGCCGACAACGTAACGACCTTCTAATGGCGTTAGCTCAAATAACGAAAAATCAAGTGTACGTAACAGTTGCATCATTTTTGCATTATGCACTTCATCGAATAATGCAAATACTTCTTCATAGCCTTCATTACCTAATAAAGTTGGTGTACATTGCCAACGTGCACGCTCTGTAGCAAATGGGTTCGCTGTCACGGCCTCATCTGCCACACAAATTAAATCTACAAATTGAGACTGCTCCATCAATTTAAAATGCTCAGCGATTCGACTAATGTAAACATAGAATTTCCCATTTAGTCGCACAAATGGTGTAGTACTGCTGAACGGCTTACCTTCTGCATCTACAAGACTAAGCACACAACTTTTTTTACCTTGTAAAAACGTTTCATAATCTTGTTTAATTTGGTCCATGTTCATTTCTTTTTGCATCCTATTTCCTCCTATGCCTTCACAGTACTTTTTAATTGAATTCGTGGAGCAGAATCCCATGATACATATTGAATTTCCGCTTCCATCCGATAAATTTGCTGAATCATTTGTTCTGTCATCACATCTTCAGGTGTACCAATTTGTGCTCGGTATCCGTCCTTTACAACGACAATTTGGTCGCTATAACTAGATGCTTGATTTAGATCATGGAGCACCATGACAACCGTCATCCCCATTTCACGATTAAGCTCTCGTACTAATTCCAGTACTTCATGTTGATGGGCAATATCTAAATAGGTCGTAGGCTCATCCAATAATAAAATTTGTGGTCGCTGTGTCAATGCCATCGCAATCCATGCGCGTTGCGATTCTCCACCAGATAACGCTGCTATAGGTTGATCTCGATAATGCATTAATTGCGTTTTCTCTAATGCCCAATCAATGATTGCTTCATCTTCAGCATTTAAACGTTCAAACCATTTTTTATGTGGGTAACGACCATATGCGACTAAATTACGAACTGAAATATCTGCTGGTGCTTGATTTCGCTGACTAAGTATGCACATTTTCTGTGCAATTTCCTTAGACGAAAGTCGACGTATGTTTTCGCCATCGAAGGTAATTGTCCCACCACTATAAGGCTGCAAACGTGCAATGGCCTTTAGTATTGTAGATTTTCCAGAGCCATTAGGACCGATAATGGATAGGACCTCTCCTTTTTTGACATCAAATGAAAAATTATGGACAACTTCTTTTTGCTCATAACGGACAGATAGCTCTTCAATTATTAACAATTAAAACGCCTTCTTTCGCATTAAATATAAGAAATATGGTCCACCAATAACAGCCATAATTATCCCCGCTGGAATATCTAGAGGGGCAAATAATGTCCGACCACCTGTATCTGCAATAAGTAATACAATCGCTCCCATCGCCATACTCATTGGTAGCATGTACTTATAGTCTGAGCCTACAAGCATGCGTGCCATATGTGGAACGATTAAGCCGACAAAACCAATCATGCCGATTGCCGCTACTGAAATAGCAGCTAAAAATACAGCTAAAATTGATAACATAATGCGAATACGTGTTACATTTTCACCGAGGTTCACAGCAACTTGGTCCCCTAGGCGGATAATATTCGCCTTTCGGATAGCAAAGATTGATATAATCCAACCGATAATCGCGTAAGGATAAATCATATGGAGCGAAGCATTTCCCTTCGCGGCAAGACTACCATTTAACCATTGCACAGCAGATGGAAGACGATCGCTATACATAATGGAAAGGAAACCAATGATTCCGCCACCTAGCGCATTAACAGCCACACCTGACAAAATAATGGTAATTGGAGAAATACCTGAACGACGCCAAGCTAATGCATAGACAATTGTTGCTGCAAGTAAGCCTCCTACAAATGCTGCTATCGGAATATAGTTTGTGAATTCTGGATTTGCTAACATAATTAGTAACACAAAGGCAGCAGCACCACTTGTTACACCTGTCAATCCTGGGTCAGCTAGTGGATTTCCCATTACCGCCTGCAATAGCGCCCCTGAAATTGCAATATTTGCGCCAATAATCAATGCTAGTAACACACGCGGCAGTCGAATATCCCAGATTATCGTTGTATACACACCTTCATTTGTTCGGCCATTTAATATCGTCGATAGTATTTCTGGAATTGTAATATGGACACTTCCAAGTCCAATGGCAACAATTGCTGCTATTAATGTCAGCACAAAGGTAGCAATTACGATTATGCGACTTCTCGTTGTACTAATCATAGTTAAACCTCATTCTTACTTGTAGAAATAATCTGCAATTGTTGTAAGTGCTGTTTCTACATTGGCAATAGATGTTACACCAAATGTACTATAATCAAGCATATAGATTTTGTCATTTTTATAAGCTGACAATTGCGTCCATGCACTATTTTTTTCAATTTCTTGCTTAAATTTATCTTCATTTGCTCCGTGATCACCTGATGCTAATACAAAAATCATATCTGGATCAGCTACTACAATGTCTTCTAAGTTCATTGGTGAATATGTTGATTCTGCTTTTAACACTGATTGTGCAATATTATCAGCACCTAAACGCTCAACTAAACTACCTAAATAAGATTTTTCGTTCATTACCATGAATGAATCCGATGTACCAATGACTAACATTACAGATGGAAGTTCCTTGCCTTTCCCCTGTTCTTCTAGTTCATTTTCTTTCGCTACAATACTTTGTAGCACTTCATTCATTTTTTCTTCTTTCCCAAAGTATGTACCTAGTACTTTGAAACTTAATTTTAAATCGTCATATGACTCTGTCGGTAAATATGCTGATGGAATATTCATACCTGTAAGTGCTTGATCTAATGAGCTTTGAAGAGCTGATGCCCCAATAATTAACTCTGTTTGTAAACTTGAAATTACTTCTAAATCAGGTGCCATCGGTGAGCCAATCTTCGTAATTGCTTCAAAATCTTTAGGAAGTGGATTTGTCGATGTTGGAACTCCCACTGGTGTAATACCTAATAGGTTAAGCATTTCTGTTAATGGGACAGATGTTGTGACGATCTTTACAGGCACCTCTGTCGGGAAACTTGCTAACGCTTTTTGAAATGCTTCCTCATCTACGCCGTCGTCAAATGCCTTTGATGATGCATCCTCTTTTACATCTGCTGTTACATCTTGTTGTTTATCTGTTTCTTTTTCTACACTTTTTTCTTCTTGCTTCGCACATCCTGCTAATGCACATACAATTACTAAAAGACTAATCCATATCCACTTTTTCATTTTTCTATCTCCCTACTAATTGATAATGATATTCAATGTCATTTATAATATCAGACTTCATTGATAATATCAACGCCTAATTGATAATATAATTTCCAATTGGAAATTATACCTAGCTTTTTGGACACCCTCCATAATTGTTTGAGTGCCAGGCACTTTGTCGCTAAATAGGTTTATTTTCATCTCAATAATTAGTTGATTCTGTGCCCGTGCAAAGCGACCGCACGTAGCTGAAATCAACTGAAATAGTTTAATGCTATACGTTTTAGCCACTCTTTATGAAAGGCGAGATAGGTTATTTTCACTTCAACATTTAACACGCAAGTCAGATTATCTAATCAATTTGAGGACGCCAAACTAAAACGAGGCATCCAACGATTGAACGTTAGAAGCCTCGTAATAAAATATGAATTTTTTGTGACCGCGCTTTAGACTCTTTTAAGCTTCAGGTCCGATTATAGCAATTGCCGGCTCTGCTTTTAAAATTTTGGCAATGAGTCGATCTATTGAATCCATCGTAACAGCATCAATTGACGCCAATACTTCATCTACTGTACGATGGCGTCGATGAACTAATTCACTTGTCCCATTCCGATTCATACGCGCACCCGTTCCTTCAAGACCAAGCACAAAGCTTCCTTTTAGCTGTTCCTTAGCATTATCTAACTCTTCCTCAGTCACGCCTCCCGCTACAATATCTAGCAATGTAGCATCAATTGTATGCTGCAATTGCGCTAGTTGTTGGCGACTTGCACTGCCATAAATCGTAAATGCCCCAACGTCTGCATAGCATGATTGATAGGAGAAAATTGTATAAGCTAAGCCACGCTCTTCACGTACTTCTTGGAACAGACGGGAGCTCATGTTGCCACCGATAATATTATTTAAGGCAATAAAACTATACATATCTGGATCTTTGACTCCAATTGCAGGATAGGAAATCGCTAAATGAGCCTGTTCCGTATCACGCGTTTTCATAATTTCTCCTGGTTGGAACTGTGGATTTGTCAAGACAGGTACCACAGCATGCGGTGAAGCCTCATATTGTCCAAATAAGTTTTCAATTGTCGTTAATAGTGACGGTGAAATATTGCCAGCCACGGAAATGACAATCGACTCTGGTCCATAATGTTTAGCCATATACTGTCGAATCACATCTGCAGTAAATGTTTTTAATGTAGCAGCAGTCCCTAAAATTGGACGGCCTAGTGCATCATTTGGATACATTACTTCCCAAAGCTTTTCATGCACATCATCATCAGGAGCATCTTCACTCATGAATATTTCCTCTAGTACTACTTGACGCTCTTTCTCCAATTCTTCTTCCGTAAAAGTCGAATGAAAGAACATATCAGCAAGAATTGTTATGGCAAGCTCCGCATGATGATCTAAAACTTTTGCATAATAGCATGTATTTTCCTTTGAAGTAAAGGCATTTAGCTCCCCACCAATACGATCAAATTCTTCTGCTATTTGGCGAGCAGTTCGCGTTTTTGTCCCTTTAAAAAGCATATGTTCGATAAAGTGTGTAATCCCATTCTCTTCTGGAAGTTCATAGCGAGAACCCGCATTGACAAATATGCCCAGCGCAACAGATCTTACATGATCAATTTGCTCGGACACAATACGCACACCGTTTTGACATGTATGTACTTGTACCAAATAATTTCCTCCTTTTTAACCGTTTTATTTGAAAAAGGCTGCGCATCATACGCAGCCTTTAATTTATAAAATTATTTACCTTGTTCTGCGCGTTCTTTTTCCTCTTGAATAACTACTTTACGAGATAAGTTTACACGACCTTGCTTGTCGATTTCAATTACTTTCACAAGTAATTGATCGCCTAGCTTTAATACATCTTCTACTTGCTTAGTACGCTCTTCTTGAATTTCAGAAATGTGTAATAAGCCATCTTTACCTGGGAAGATTTCACAGAAAGCACCGAATTTCTCGATACGTTTAACAGTTGATAAGTAGTATTCGCCTACTTTTGCTTCACGTACGATATCTTCAATAATTTGTTTTGCACGTGCGTTCATTTCTTCGTCTGCTGAAGAAATATAAATTGTACCATCTTGCTCTGTATCAATTTTTACGCCTGTTTCTTCAATAATTTTGTTAATTTGCTTACCACCTGGTCCAATGACATCGCGGATTTTATCTGGATTAATACGCACAATTACGATTTTCGGTGCATAAGCAGATAGTTTCTCACGTGGTTGTGCAAGTGTTGCAAGCATAGATTCTAAAATATGCATACGTCCAATTTTTGCTTGAGTTAATGCTTCTTCTAAAATATTGCGAGATAAACCGTCAATTTTAATATCCATTTGAAGTGCTGTAACACCTTTAGCTGTACCAGCTACTTTAAAGTCCATATCACCAAGATGATCTTCCATACCTTGGATATCCGTTAAAATTGAGTAATGCTCACCTTTTTTAATAAGTCCCATTGCAATACCAGCAACAGGTGCTTTTAACGGAACACCAGCATCCATCATAGCTAAAGTAGAAGCACAGATTGAAGCTTGTGAAGTTGAGCCGTTTGATTCAAGTACTTCTGATACACAACGAATTGTATATGGGAATACAGATTCATCAGGAATTACTGCTTCGAGTGCACGCTCACCTAAAGCACCGTGACCGATTTCACGACGACCTGGACCACGAATTGGACCAGTTTCCCCTACAGAGAATTGAGGGAAATTGTAGTGATGCATAAAGCGTTTAGATTCTTCTACACCTAAACCGTCGATAATTTGTACATCGCCAAGTGCACCTAAAGTACAAATTGACAGTGCTTGAGTTTGTCCACGTGTAAATAATGCCGAACCATGCGTACGTTGTAATAGACCTGTTTCTGAAGAAAGTGGGCGAATTTCATCGAGTTTACGACCATCTGGACGGATTTTATCTTCTGTAATTTGGCGACGAACTTCGTCTTTCACCATTTTATCTAAAATTGTATGCACTTGTTTCATTGTTGTGTCATCAGCTTCTTGTTCTTCATAAGAAGCGATAATACGGTCTTTCACTGCTTTGATAGCTTCATCACGTGCATGTTTTTCAGCAGTTTGAATCGCATCATGCATTTCCGTTTCACACGCTGCTTTAATATCAGCTTGAATCGCTTCATCAATTTCAAACAATGTTACAGGTATTTTTTCTTTCCCTACTTCAGCAATAATTTGCTCTTGGAAAGCAATAATTTTTTTAATTTCTTCATGACCGAACATAATAGCTTCTAACATTACTTCTTCTGGTACTTCTAAAGCGCCTGCTTCAACCATGTTAATAGCATCTTTGTTTCCAGCGACAGATAAATGAACTGTTGAAATTTTAGACTGCTCAACTGTTGGGTTCACGATGAATTCACCGTCAATATATCCAACTTGTACACCAGCAATTGGGCCACCGAATGGAATATCAGAAATTGCTAATGCTAATGATGAACCGACCATAGCTGCCATTTCAGACGTGCAATCAGGATCATTAGACATAACCATTGAAATTACTTGTACTTCATTACGGAAACCATCTGGGAACATTGGGCGAATTGGACGGTCAATTAAGCGGCTTGCTAAAATCGCTTTTTCCGATGGACGTCCTTCACGTTTAATAAAGCCGCCAGGAATTTTACCCGCTGCATATAAACGTTCTTCGTAGTTTACTGTTAATGGGAAGAAATCTAGTGGTTTTGGTGATTTTGACATTGTTGCTGTTGCAAGTACAGAAGTATCACCATAGCGTACTAATGCTGCTCCATTTGCTTGTTTTGCTAACTGTCCTACTTCAATTACAAGTGGACGGCCAGCCCATTCGTAGGAATAGACTTTCTTTTCGTTCATTCAATGAACCCCTCTCTATTATAAAAACACTTACTCGTCTGTATGTACTAATAGTAAGTGTACCAAAAATGCTTGTTCTATGCTAAATATTTCATGAAATAATCATACATTTAAATTCAGTTATTGCCAATTTATTTAGGATTTATTTCTTAATTTGGTTTTAATGGCGTTTTAGCTTGCTTTTGTGCTTATATTTGTATTATATTTGGCTAATTTTTTCTATTCATGATAATAGTTGCCAACATCTACACGATGTTTCGTTTCATTTGCACTTCGTCATGCGCTTTCCATTTGGAAGTACCAAACTAAATGAATACTTTAAATAGCTTAAAAGTTTTATAAACATAAAGAAAAAGCGGGAATAATCCCGCTTTTCGATTGTCAATTAGCGACGTAAGCCTAAACGATTGATTAGTTCACGGTAACGTTGAACGTCAGTTTCACGTAGATATTTAAGTAAGTGACGACGACGACCTACCATTTTAAGAAGACCACGCTCAGAGTGGAAATCTTTTTTGTGTGTACGTAAGTGAGTGTTTAAAGCGTTGATTTCAGCTGTTAAAACTGCAACTTGTACTTCTGGAGAACCAGTGTCACTTTCGTGAGTACGGTACTCAGCGATAATTTCGTTTTTACGTTCTTTTGTAATAGCCATTTGTATTGACCTCCTAAATAATTGTTTAATCCCCATTAGCACAGTAAACGTTGGAGTCTTCGGTATACCGAGCTAAGGTTAAGCACTTTATGCACTTATGAATGTTACCATAAAATAAAGGGGCAAGCAAGTAATAACGTAGTCCTGCCAAACATGGCAACGTCTATTCTATTACGTTAAAAAAGTGAATAGCCTCTTGCTTGTCTTTTTCTATTTGTGTTTTTAACGCTTCGATGCCATCAAATTTACGCTCACTTCGAATACGTTTATACCAAGCAACATGTACTTCTTCGCCATAAATATTTTTATCGAAGTTTAAAATATGAACTTCAATAGACAGTTGCTTGTCATTAGGATCTTTAAATGTTGGTTTATAGCCTACATTACATACACCATCATACCAATTATTTTGTACAAGTAATCGAACAGCATACACACCACTTGCTGGAATATAAGTACCTTCTAATGCTTGCACATTAGCGGTAGGGAAGCCTATTGTACGTCCACGTTTATCACCATGCACGACTATTCCTTTGATGTCAAAAGGTCGCCCTAGAAGCATTCTTGCTGCCTCCATATCCCCTTCTTGCAATAACTTACGAATACGCGTGGAGCTAATTTTCTCAGTCGCATCGGTTTTCTTATCGACAACTGTTACACCATACTCCCCATTACTTAATGCGCGCATATCTTCCATTGTGCCTTTTCCAAATGCACCAAATGAAAAATCAAAGCCAGCTGTAACGTGTTGAATGTTTAATCCTCGAATAAATGTATCAATAAAAGCAGCAGGTGACAGCTTTGCAAAGTCCGATGTGAAATGTACAACAAATACAGTATCTACACCTTGTTCTTCAAACAACTGCAATTTCTGCTGTAATAATGTAATATAAAATACTTTTTCATTTCGTCCGCCTAGCACTAAAGATGGATGCGGATCAAATGTCATAACGGCAGTTGAGATTTGTCGCTTTTCCGCCTCTTGCTTGGCCGCATCAATAACCGCCTGATGTCCAATATGTACACCATCAAAAAAGCCAATAGCCAATGAGTAAGGCGGTATGCTTTCTCGTTGCTGTAATTGGTGTGGGTATTTTAAATGAATAACCTCCATACAAAAAATCCTCCTACTCTATCGTCGGAAACATTTTATGTGGTTTCATGTACCCTTCCTTAGTCGGATGGGCTTGATAAACCGCAAATGCTTTCCCTTTGATTCCAAACACAATTTTATCATGCACCTTTAATAATGCATCTGCTGGAAGCACTTGTCCATTGAAAATTTCTTTTTCATTAGCGGAAGTTATTTCAATATATGGATAGTCAGATAAGGCATATTCTACAGGTAGAATACATGTATTAATTTGTTCAGTTTCCATTAATTCGGCAACTTGTGCTAGTGTAAAGCAATTGTCTTGCGTAAAAGTACCTGACGCTGTTCGAACAAGTGCTTGCATATGTGCAGGATAACCAAGTGCTTCACCAATTTGCACAGCAAGTGTACGAATATATGTCCCTTTGCTACATGAAATCCTTACAGGGAACGTAATGTCCTGCCCTTCGTATACTTCCTGATCGTCTAGTAACTCTAAAGCATAAATTGTTACCTGTCTTGTTGGTCTTTCAACAGTCTCACCTTTACGTGCATATTCATATAAACGTTTACCATTTACTTTGACAGCTGAAAACATCGGTGGTGTTTGATTAATGATACCAGTTAAAGACGCTAATACATCGAGTAATTCTGCACGTGTAAACGACTTAATTGTGTTATCTTCTGCAACTGTTTCTCCTTCGGCATCTTCAGTTGTCGTTGTTCGCCCAATTGAAATTACTGCCTCATAAGTCTTCCCTGCATCTGTTAAATATTCTGCGATGCGGGTTGCCTGTCCGATACAAATTGGAAGAACACCTTCCACTCCTGGATCTAATGTGCCCGTATGGCCAACTTTTTTTGTACGCAATATTTTTCGTAATTTAAATACGCAATCATGACTTGTCATGCCACGTTCTTTCCAAAGCGGTAAAATACCGTTCATAAAAATCCTCCTTAAACAAAATTGCATAAAAAAAGTCTGCCTGCATGAAAATGCATGTGGCAGACTTTTACTGATTTGCTTATTCTTTGTGTAAACCACGTAACAATGAATCAATACGGTTACCGTATTCAATCGATGAATCGAATTCAAAGATTAACTCTGGTGTTCGACGTAAACGGATACGAGAACCAATTTCTGAACGGATAAAGCCAGCAGCTTTTACTAAAGCTTTTAACGTTTCCTCACGTTCGCGTTCATTGCCTAAAGATGTAATATAAATCGTCGCTTGTTGTAAATCACCAGTTACATCTACACCAGTAACAGTAACGAAGCCAACACGCGGATCTTTAATTTTACGGCCAATAATATCACCAAGCTCTTTTTTCATTTGCTCAGCAACACGGTTTGAGCGTAGAGACATAATTAGTCACCTCAATTTCGATGTTCAAATATTTGCGCTAAAGGTGCTGTTAGCGTTTGTTGATACGCTCAACAGACATCCTGCATTCACAAATATTTTTACTGCTTATAAATAGTCTCGCCACACATTAAGCTGTTCCCATGAAGGATTTGACTCTAAATAATGTAGTGCATGATTGATTTCACGCTCCGCTGCTTCTTTCGAGGAAGAAACAGCAACTAGCGCTAATTTCGTACGTTGCCATACATTTTGGTGGTCAATTTCTGCAATGGAAACATTAAACTTTTGTTTTGTGCGAGTAATCATACGCTGTAAAACAGCGCGCTTTTCCTTTAACGAATGGGCAGTTTGAATAATGAATTCTACCTCAACGTATACAATCATTATGCACGTTTAACTTCTTCCATAATGTAGGCTTCAATAATGTCGCCTTCTTTAATGTCATTGAAGTTTGTAATTGTAATACCACATTCGTATCCTCTTGCAACTTCTTTTACTTCGTCTTTGAAACGTTTTAATGTATCTAATTCGCCTTCGAAAATCACAACGTTATCACGGATGACACGAACGCCTGAGTCACGTGTTACTTTACCTTCTGTAACATAAGAACCAGCAATTGTACCCACTTTTGATACTTTAATTGTTTGACGAACTTCCGCTTGACCAATAATTTTTTCTTCAAATTCTGGGTCTAGCATACCTTTCATCGCTTGCTCGATTTCTTCGATTACTTTATAAATAACACGGTGTAGACGAATATCTACGCCTTCTTCTTCCGCTGCACGTTTAGCGTTAATATCAGGTCGTACGTTGAAACCGATAACGATTGCATTCGATGCTGCTGCAAGAGAAATATCTGATTCTGTAATTGCGCCAGCGCCTGTATGAATAATTTTCACATTTACGCCTTCAACATCAATCTTCATAAGTGAAGCAGCCATCGCTTCTACAGTACCTTGAACGTCAGCTTTAACGATTAAGTTTAACTCTTTCATTTCGCCTTGGCTCATTTGTTCGAATAAGTTATCAAGCGTTACACGTTGTTTTTCAGAACGTTGTGCTTGAATAGCTGTCATTGCACGTGTTTCCCCAACTTGACGAGCTGTTTTTTCATCTTCGAATACAACGAAGCGGTCACCAGCTTGTGGCACATCGTTTAATCCTGTAATTTCAACTGGCGTTGATGGGCCAGCTTCTTTCACGCGACGACCTTTATCGTTGACCATTGCACGTACGCGACCATAAGCGTGACCAACTACGATAGGGTCTCCAACTTTTAACGTACCATCTTGCACTAATAGTGTTGCAACAGAACCACGACCTTTATCAAGTTGTGCTTCGATTACAGTACCAAGTGCTAAACGATCTGGATTTGCTTTTAACTCTCCAACTTCAGCAACAAGTAATACCATTTCTAACAATGTGTCAATACCTTCACCTTTTAATGCTGAAATAGGGACGAAAATTGTATCGCCACCCCAAGCCTCAGGTACAAGTGCATGCTCAGTTAATTCTTGCATTACACGATCAGGGTTTGCTGATGGTTTATCCATTTTGTTAACAGCAACAATAATTGGCACTTCTGCTGCTTTAGCATGGTTAATTGCTTCAACTGTTTGAGGCATTACACCATCATCAGCCGCTACTACTAAAATTGTTAAGTCTGTTACTTTCGCACCGCGCGCACGCATTGTTGTGAAGGCAGCATGCCCAGGTGTATCAAGGAAAGTAATCTTTTTGTCGCCTTCAGTTACTTGGTATGCACCGATATGTTGTGTAATACCACCTGCTTCTCCAGCAGTTACTTTTGTATGACGGATTGAGTCAAGTAACGTTGTTTTACCATGGTCAACGTGACCCATAATAGTTACTACAGGAGGACGTTCTGATAATTCAGCTTCATTAGCTTCCTCTGTTTGTTCGAAGTGCGTTTCTAAATCCGTAATATCTACACGAATTTCTTCTTCAACTTCTACACCGTAGTCTGCGCAAATTAACTCGATTGCATCCTTATCTAATTCTTGGTTAATTGTAGCCATTACACCAAGCATAAATAATTTTTTAATGATTTCAGATGGCTCACGGTATAATTTTTTTGCTAATTCAGCTACAGAAAGTGATTCTACAAATGTAATTTTTTCTGGTAATTCTTTTTGTTTCATTGGAATTGATGGTTGATGCGTTTTTGGATGACGGCGTTTACCGCCGTGAATTCCTGGTTTTGGACGTTGGTTGTATCCACCGCCGCCTCTACGATTATTATTATTATTGTTATTATTATTATTTTGTGTCATATTTCGATTTTGATTACCTTTTGTATTCTTAGATTTTTCGTTAGACGAATTTGAGTTTTGTTGCGTTTGTTGATTGTAATTATTCGCTTTCGGCTTAGAAGTAGCAGACTGCTGCTTTTGTCCATCTTGCTTTTTCACCGATTGCTGTGGTTTTTGTTGTCCATTCGCTTGAGATCGTTGTGTTACATTTTGAGTAGGTTGTTTTGCGTCTCTTTTATCTGTTGGTGCTTTAAATGATTGGTTTAACTTCACCACTGTATCGTTCTCCAACATAGACATATGATTTGTTACACTCACATTTAATTTACTTAGCGCTTCAATAACCTCTTTACTCGATTTATTCACTTGTTTGGCATATTCATGAACTCTGATTTTGGTCATCTGCTCACCCCCGATTATTTTTCGTTGAGTAGACTAGACAATTTACTTGCAAAACCTTTATCGGTAATAGCTAAAGCCACTCGGGCCTCCTTACCTGTAGCATGTCCTAGATCATAACGATCGCCAATTACATGATACTCAACGTTGTAATAAGTGCATTTATCTTGAATTTTTTTATTAGAGTTTTTAGAAGCATCGTTTGCGAGTAATACTAGCTTAGCATTACCATTGCGAACTTCCTTTACTACTAACTCTTCACCTGAAATAACTTTACGGGCTCTAGCCGCTATACCAAGCAAATTAAACACTGCTTGATTGGTCATAAAATAGCCTCCCGACGAATGAGCATTAAAAGCTCTTCGTAAATCTCTTCAGGAATTTTTGCTTCAAGCTGATGCCCTAATACATTTTTCTTACGCGCGATGTCAACAGCCTGCTCAGACTTGGAAACATAGGCGCCACGACCAGGTTTTTTCCCTGAAACATCAACGCTTACCTCGCCCTCTTTCGAGCGAACAACACGAATCATTGCTTTTTTTGGTAGCATTTCTCCAGTAGCTACGCATTTTCGAAGTGGTACTTTTTTACTAATCGCCATAAGAATCACCTTTCCTCTCTGAAGCTTCGTAAGAGGTGGACTAGCCATAACCAATACAGCAAGGTGGCATTTTGTGATTTGCCCATTGTGGAGTACAATCACGCATCTCAAAATCCTGAACCTTTGCCTCAGCTTCTGGCTTTATTCAGTCGGCCTGGGAACGCCCACTGAATAAAGCCAGGTGACCAGTCACACGGGCTTTCTTACTTATTCTTCGTCGTCTTGATATAAGTCAACTGCAGCTTCTTCGTAGTCGCTATCTTCAGCAGGTACGAATGTGCTTGTTGCAGATGGATAAATACCTAACTCACGTGCATCTGTTTCACTTTTAATATCAATTTTCCAGCCAGTTAATTTTGCAGCTAAACGAGCATTTTGACCACGTTTACCTATTGCTAACGATAATTGGTAATCTGGCACTACAACAGTTGTTGATTTTTCTTCTTCATTTACTTGCACATCTAATACTTTTGAAGGGCTTAGTGCATTTGCTACAAATACAACAGGATCTTCTGACCATTCAACGATATCGATTTTCTCGCCGTTAAGTTCATTGACAATTGTTTGTACACGCGCACCTTTGGCACCAACACATGAGCCTACAGGATCCACTTCTTCGTTATGTGCATGGACGGAAATTTTAGAGCGATCCCCTGCTTCACGAGCAATAGATTTGATTTCGACAATGCCCTCATAAATCTCAGGCACTTCCATTTCAAATAGACGACGTAATAAGCCTGGGTGTGTACGTGAAACGATTACTTGTGGTCCACGCGTCGTACGTTCAACTTTTGTAATATAAACTTTAATACGATCATGCGGGTTGTACGTTTCACCTTGAATTTGTTCGTTTTGAGGTAATGCAGCTTCTACTTTACCAAGACCTACGTAAATGTTACGTGCATCTAAACGTTCTACAACGCCTGTTACGATATCATCTTCTCGATCTACGTATTGCTCATAAATTAAACCGCGTTCTGCTTCACGAACACGTTGTGTAACAACTTGCTTCGCTGTTTGTGCAGCAATACGTCCAAAATTACGAGGTGTTACTTCTTGTTCAACAATATCTTCTAATTGATAAGCAGGGTTGATAGCCTTTGCATCTTCTATTGCAATTTGTAAACGGTCATCGTCAACTTCTTCAACAACATCTTTACGTGAAAACACACGAATTGAGCCTTTGTCTAAATTTAAGTCTACACGAACATTCTGAGCTTGGTTAAAGTTACGCTTGTAAGCTGTTACTAATGCAGCCTCAATTGCTTCAATTAACACATCTCTTGAAATTCCTTTTTGTTCTTCCAGCGCCGTTAGCGCATCTAACAAATCACTACTCATTTTATTTTCACTCCTAAATATGCATTATGCTGAAAAATCGATGGCAAGTCGTGCCAAAGCGATTTTTTCTTGTTCAATGGTTACTGTAATTTTTCGGGTTTTAACGGGTACTTCCATCACTAATGTATGTTCATCATAAGATGTTAAGTAGCCTTGGAATTCCTTCATGTCCTTAATAGGCTCATAAGTCTTCACATAAATATACTTGCCAACGGCTTTTTTAAAATCAGTATCTTTTTTTAATGGACGTTCTGCACCTGGTGAAGATACCTCTAAATAATAATTTTGTGTAATAGGATCTTTTTCATCCAACAGTAAACATAGTCGTTCACTAACTTGAGCACATTGGCCAATGTCAATTCCACCCTCGGGTGTATCTACATAAACACGTAAAAACCAGTTACGTCCTTCTTTCACAAACTCAACATCCACCAACTCAAGATTTAACTCTTCGACAATCGGCGTAGCAAGTTCTTCAATTAAAGATGGTACTTTGCTCATTGTTTCCTCCTGCGTTTTTCAATTTCAGGCGTAATAAAACAGAAATTCCACCAGTAAGGTTGGTGAAATTTGACGGTCTTACCTGCTGTTAGTCTAAAAAATTTGCTTTGCTTCGGTATAACAACAGAAAAGAGCGGGAATGCCCCACTCTTTTGCTGGAAAACTATCAACAAATTATTACCATAAGAATAGCACAATTCACGCTACAATGCAAATGAGCTTAATTTACGTTTCGAGCGCTTCCTAGAAAAGCGATAACTGATTCGCATCAGGCATGCCTTCCAGACAACCTAATTGATCCATATACTCAATTAATGTTTTCGACACACGACCTCGTTGTTGTAAATCTTCTTTCGATAAAAACTCGCCATTCTCACGTGCAGCTACAATTGTTTTGGCAACGTTCGTTCCGAGTCCTGGAATCGCATCAAAAGGTGGGATTAAGGAATTGCCATCAATAATAAACTCACTAGCTTGCGAACGATATAAATCAACCTTTTGGAAGTTCATGCCTCGCTCACACATTTCTAGTGCAAGCTCCATTACCGTCAGTAAGTTTTTCTCTTTTGTAGAAGCATCTAGGCCTTTGATGTTAATTTCATCTATTTTTGCACGAATCATTTGTGAACCTTGTGTCATCGAAATTAAATCAAAATCATCTGCTCTTACTGTGAAGTAGGCAGCATAATATAAGATTGGAAAATGCACTTTAAACCAAGCAATACGTACTGCCATTAAAACGTAGGCAGCGGCATGGGCTTTAGGGAACATATATTTTATCTTTTTACAAGATTCGATATACCATCCAGGTACTTTATTTGCTAGCATTTCTGCTTCAAATTCTTCTGATAAGCCTTTCCCTTTACGAACTGACTCCATAATTTTAAAGGCTAAAGACGGTTCAAGTCCTTGGTATATTAGATATACCATAATGTCATCACGACAGCCGATTACTTCTTTTAATACGCATGTTCCATTTTGGATAAGCTCCTGCGCATTACCTAGCCATACATCCGTACCGTGCGAAAGTCCTGAAATTTGGACAAGCTCTGAGAATGTAGATGGCTTTGTATCTTCTAGCATTTGACGGACAAATCGTGTACCGAATTCTGGAATACCTAATGTACCCGTCTTACACCCAATTTGTTTTTCTGTCACCCCTAGAGATTCAGGCGAGCTAAAAATTTTCATAACGAACGGATCATCTGTTGGGATTGTTTTTGGGTCAATTCCAGATAAATCTTGTAACATCCGAATTACGGTCGGGTCATCGTGCCCAAGAATATCGAGCTTTAAAATATTGTCATGAATAGAGTGGAAATCAAAGTGCGTTGTTTTCCATTCAGAATCCTGTGCGTCTGCTGGGAACTGTACTGGCGAGAAATCATAAATATCCATATAATCTGGTACTACAATAATCCCACCTGGATGTTGCCCTGTTGTCCGTTTAACGCCTGTACAGCCCTGTACTAAACGGTCTACTTCAGCACCACGGAAATGCAGATTGTTGTCGCTCGCATAACCTTTCACATAGCCGTATGCTGTTTTTTCCGCAACAGTACCTATCGTTCCTGCACGGAATACATAATCTTCACCAAACAAAACCTTCGTATAGTTGTGGGCTTGCGGTTGGTATTCGCCTGAGAAGTTCAAATCGATATCAGGAACTTTATCCCCTTTAAAACCAAGGAACGTTTCAAACGGAATATCTTGCCCATCTTTTTTATATGGTGTGCCACATTCAGTACAATCTTTGTTTGGCAAGTCATAGCCCGAGCTAACCGAACCGTCATTGAAAAACTCGGAATGCTTACAATTTGGACAAATATAATGTGGTGGTAATGGGTTTACCTCTGTAATTTCCATAAAGGTTGCTACTAATGAAGAACCTACCGAACCACGCGAACCTACTAAGTAACCGTCAGCAAGAGATTTTTTTACGAGCTTTGCGGAAATTAAGTAAATAACACCAAATCCATGGCCTAAAATCGACTTTAATTCTTTTTCAATACGTGCTTTTACGATTTCAGGTAATTCCTCACCATATATACGATGTGCCATTTCATACGTTAAATTTGTTACTTCATCATCGGAGCCTTCAATTTTTGGCGTATATAAATCGTCCTTAATCGGCTTGACATCGCCAATCATATCAGCGACCTTTTGCGTATTTGTCACAACTATTTCTTTCGCAAGATCAGGACCTAAAAAGTCAAAGTCCTTCAGCATCTCATCAGTCGTTCTAAAGTGTACTTCAGGAAGCTTGGATTTATTTAATATATTGGCGCCCCCTTGGGAACCAATTAATATTTGTCTAAACATGCCATCGTTCGGATCTAAATAATGAACATTGCCAGTAGCGACTACAGGCTTATTCATTTTTTTCCCCAATTTAACAAGCTTGCGTATTATATCTTCAATTGTCCACTCATCACGAACGACATTACGTTCAATTAAAGGTGCATAAACAGCCTTTGGTTGCACTTCGATATAATCGTAAAATCTTGCAACTTTTTCTGCTTCCTCTGGGGATTTATTCATCATTGTCTCAAACACTTCACCGTTACTACAGCCTGAACCAATTAGTAGCCCCTCTCTATACTGTTCCAGTGTAGAGCGTGTTACCCGAGGGACACGGTAGAACGTTTTTGTGTGAGAATGGGATACGATTTTAAATAAATTTTTCAAACCGTCATTATTGACTGCTAAAATCGTACAATGCATCGGTCGCGCCTTTTTATATGCATCGCCACCACCAACATGCTTATTGAAATCATCGTGATATTTTATGCCTAGTTCATCGGCTTCTTTTAACAGATGCAGCAATAAATAGCCTGTCGCTTCCGTATCATAGATCGCACGGTGATGCTGCGTTAATTCAATACCGAATTTTTTACAAAGTGTATTTAAACGGTGATTTTTCATTGTTGGATGGAGCAAACGGGCAAGTTCTAGTGTATCAATTACTGGGTGAATTGTGTCTTCAAGTCCGTATTTTTTATAGCCAGTATATAAGAAGCCCATATCGAAAGATGCATTGTGTGCCACAACGATAGCGTCCTCAATAAAAGCATGGAACTCATGGATAACTTGTTCCACTTCAGGTGCATTGCGTACCATATCATCTGTAATGCCCGTCAGTTCGATAGTCGTTGCTGACAGTGCATGATGTGGATTGGCAAAACTTTCGTATTTATCAATGACATGGCCACCTTTAATTTTTACTGCTGCGAGCTCAATAATTGTATCGTAGGCAGTAGAAAGACCTGTCGTTTCGACGTCAAAGACCACATAAGTTGCTTCGTCTAATGCACGATGCTCAGAAGCATATGCAATAGGTACACCGTCATCCACTAGATTTGCTTCCAAACCGTAAATAACTTTAATGCCATGTTTTTTCCCCGCTCCATATGCATCAGGGAAAGATTGCACTACAGCATGGTCTGTTATCGCAATCGCTGGATGGCCCCATTTAGCAGCCTGTGCCACTAATCTATCTACTGGCGTCACTGCGTCCATTTGGCTCATCGGTGTATGCAAATGTAACTCTACTCGTTTTTCACCTTCTGGCGCTTTATCTTGTCGTGTTTCTTTTTTTATTTCATTAATATCATTTGCCATCACAATTAAATCACGAATAAAGGTATCGGTTTGCACCGAGCCACGCACTTTTACCCACATACCTTTTTTCAAATGTTGCATCAGTTCTGCATCGTCATTATCACGCGAGAACATTTTGACAACGATTGAATCGGTATAGTCGGTAATTTTAATTTGAAGAAGTGAGCGGCCACTTTTTAACTCTCTGATTTCTGTATCAAAAACAAAGCCTTCAATAATGACGCGTCGTTCTTCTTCCACAATGCGCTTAATTTCCATAATTTCATCATCTTTAATTTGCATACCAAGCTGGAATGGACGATCGCCAAGCGCTGCCAATGCTGGATTGTCCTTTTTCTCCTGCTCACGTTTTTGGAAGTCTTGCATCGCTTGCTGTGCCATTGCTGCTTCCTCTAAACGTTTTTGCTCGATAAAGGCTTGCTGCGCCTCACGCATCTCATCCGTTTCCTCTTGGAGCATAAAATCGAACGCTATTTGCGGAAAACCAAATTGACTGTAACTCATTGCAAGCTTTTCTGCATATTTTGTTTTCAGCATCATTAGCTCCATGTCCTGCTTGCAGGATACCATAATTTTTTGCCCATTCCACATTGGGATTTGCGAAACAAGGCAGTTTTTTAACGGTGGTGCCATATCGTCGATTTGCTCAATTACTGTTAGCCAATACGTTTGGATAAGTTCTTCCGTAACATTTTTTTCAACTGTTTCAAAGGTTGTTTCAATTTGCGCAATAGCAGCGAATTTTTCAGCTAGATGTGTACGAAATAGTTGATATAACGGAAATGGAAGTATGCCACGTAATTTAATATTAAAATGCCAGAGTCTGTTCTTTTTATGCACCGTTAGACGTGATAACTCGCCTTCTTCAAAAAAAGACATATATACATCATCTGTTAACTCTAGTTGTTGCAAGAGCATTCGTAATCTCTGTCTTGCTTCTTGTTGCTGTTCCAATCGGTCGACACCTACTTTCATTTAAAGAGAAGGAGGCAGCCCTAATAGCCTCTTGTTCTATTTTTATCTAGCGAATACTATTCAAATTTGAAGCAAAAAAATTCGCTCCCTTTCCACGGGCAAATCCGCAAATCTCACATTGTTTTGTTCAGTGAGATTTGCTTGGCTTCCCGTAGGAGTGTCGCGAATTCGTTTGCTTAATCCTCATTCTTCATTAAAAGATGCTATTCGTATAAGCATCTATATCTTTTGAGTTTAACCTTCCCAAAGGATATTAATTTTTACGGAAAAATTCATTTAAGCGATCAATGACCTCTTCTTTTTTCCATTCAAAAGTTTCGCCTGTTTGACGGAATTTTACTTCGACAACGCCTTCAGTTGCCTTTTTACCAACTGTTACACGAACTGGTAAGCCAATTAAATCTGCATCAGCAAACTTCACGCCTGCACGTTCAGCACGATCATCTAAAAGTACATCATAACGATATGATTTTAGTAAGCCATATAACTCATTTGCTAATGAAACTTGTGTTTCATCTTTCGTATTAACAGGCACTACATGAATATCATATGGCGCTAATTGTGTAGGCCAAGTGAAACCATTCTCATCTTGGAAATGTTCCGCTACAGCAGCTAATATACGTGATACCCCAATACCATAGCATCCCATAATAAACGGCTGTGCCTTACCTTGCTCATCTAAAAATGTTCCATTCATTTTTTCAGAATATGTTGTACCTAATTTGAAAATATGACCAACTTCGATACCTTCTGCAAATTTAATGATACCTTGTCCATCAGGAGATGGGTCTCCTTCTTGAATAAAGCGAATATCTAAGTATTCATTAATGGCAAAATCTCGCTCTGGGTTTACATTAACAAGGTGGAAGCAGTCCTCATTTGCACCAGCTATACCGTTACGAATTGATTTAATGGCATGATCCGCAACAACTTTTACGTCTACTGGTAATTTTACAGGTCCGATAGAACCTACGCCACAGCCTAGTAACTGACGAATCGCCGCTTCATCAGCAAGCTCTACAGAACCAGCATTTAGCGCATTTTTTAATTTAATATCATTTATTTCATGATCACCACGAGCAAGGACAACAACTAATTCATCATCTATATTAAATACTAATGACTTAATAACATTTGATGGTGCTACTTGTAAAAATGCAGATACTTCTTCGATTGTTTTTTGATCTGGCGTTGCTACTTTTTCAAGGTCTTTTACTTCTTCGTTAGTTGGTTGATACTCTACAGTCACTTCTGCCATCTCGATATTTGCTGCATAATCTGAAGTATCAGAGTAAGCAATTGTATCTTCTCCAATTTCAGAAAGCACCATAAATTCATGGGTACCTTTACCACCGATTGAGCCAGCATCCGCAATTACTGCACGATAGTTTAAGCCTAGGCGTGAGAAAATATTAGAGTATGCACGATACATATCTTCATATGTTTCATCTAAGCTCTCACGTGAAGCGTGGAAAGAATATGCATCCTTCATAATAAACTCTCTTCCGCGCAATAAGCCGAAACGAGGACGTTTTTCATCACGGAATTTTGTTTGAATTTGATAGAGTGTTAATGGCAACTTTTTATATGATTTTATTTCATCACGCACTAAAGTAGTTATTACTTCTTCATGTGTTGGTCCTAAGGCAAAGTCACGATTATGACGATCTTTTAATCGCATAAGTTCTGGACCGTATTTTTCCCAACGGCCTGATTCTTGCCACAGTTCAGCAGATTGCAATGCAGGCATTAATAATTCGATTGAGTTAATGGCTTCCATCTCTTCACGAATAATATTTTCGATTTTTGTTAACACACGTTTTGCAAGCGGTAAATACGAATATACCCCACTTGTATTTTGACGAATAAACCCTGCACGTAATAATTGCTTATGTGATTTTACATCTGCATCCGCAGGTACTTCACGTAGCGTTGGGATAAATGTTTTACTTTGCTTCATTCAGTGTTCCACCTTTTTAATAAATAAATTTATACTCTAATTAGCATAAACAAATTTAGCTTTGAACGCAATGTTTCAAAAAAATTGCGTTCAAAGCTATTTTACAATTTAATTTCACTTTAGCAAAACCTTGGCTCAAGTTTATTTTGTATAAGCTTAAGACATTGGAAATACGAAAGCAAACTGTCGTTTAATTTTGCTAGAAGAAGAATCGTTGAATATCGTTCCATGTTACAACGACCATTAATATCATCAGCAATACGATGCCGACGAAGTGAACCATTCCCTCTTTTTGACGATCAATTGGTTTACCCCTTACAGCTTCAAAGCCAAAGAACAAGAGCCGTCCGCCATCTAACGCTGGAAGCGGTAAAAGGTTCATAATACCAAGGTTAATGCTTAACATAGCTGCGAAATTCATTAATGCGAAAATGCCCCACGCTGCAACTTCCTCAGTCGTTTTATAAATACCTACTGGTCCTGATAATGCATCAATTGTAAATTGCCCCGTAATGAGCATACCTAATAATTCAAAAATCCGAACTGTCATATTATACGTTTCTTGTGCTCCGTAAACGACAGCCTTTATAGGATTAAATACACGAGGACTTTCATACTTAACACCAATTTGCCCGACAGTCTCGCCGTTCTGCTTAACGCCTTTCACTGTCATGTTAAGATTTTCTACTTGTCCACCGCGCTCAACAGTTACATTAATATTTTGGTCAGGGCGCTTTTGTACAATGGCAGCTAAGTCTTGCCATTTTTCAACAGCTTGTCCATCGATAGATGTAACCTTATCCCCCGCAAGCATCCCTGCCTGTGCTGCTGGATCGTTTGCAACTACTTCTGTAATAATAGGCTCATATGTTGGGACACCATTTAACAAGCCAATTAGTATATAGATGAAAAAGGCTAGTATGAAGTTAAATAATGGTCCAGCAAAAATTGTCATTGCACGTTGACCAACTGTTTTTGCGTTAAACTGACGATCATATGGCGCAATTACTGTTTCTCTACCATTTTCTACAACTACACAATCTCTTGCCACACTATAACGAACTAAATTTTCCTCTTCATCATAGCCTTCAATAAATAACTCTCGTTCTAAGTCAGCACGTTCCACTTCTAAAAATAATAAATCTGGCAATTGTTTATTATTTTGATTAAAAATGATTTTATTCACGATATTATCTTCATTGACAATTATCCCTACACGGTAACCTGGCTGTAATTCAACACCATCCATGTCCTCTCCTGCCATGCGGACATATCCACCGATTGGCAATAAACGGACTGTATAAATTGTTTCACCATGCGTCTTACCATAGATTTTCGGACCCATACCAATTGCGAATTCACGAACCATAATTCCTGCACGCTTCGCAAAAAGGAAGTGACCAAGTTCATGGAAAAACACGAGCAAGCCAAATATTAAAATAAACGCAACGGCTGTTTGCATAATACCCCACCTCTTTTAAAACGAATAGTTAACGATAGCTTTCTGTCTTAATTATTTTACCATGTCTAACACTATTTTTCTTGTTTCTCTGTCCACATGTAAAATTGTTTGTAAATCTGGAACTAAAATATTATTGTGTCCCTGCATAATACGTTCAATTGTTTCATCAATTTCAAGGAAAGTTATTTTTCCTTGTAAAAATGCTTCGACTGCTGCTTCGTTTGCCGCATTCATCGCAGTTAAAATCGTACCTCCTGTACGCCCTGCTTCAAAGGCTAATCGCAAAGCTGGGTAGCGTTCAAAATCCATTTCTTTAAAATGAAGCTGACCAATTTGCGCTAAATTAAGTCGTTGACCATTATGAAGCGGTATACGGTCTGGATAACTTAAAGCGTACTGGATAGGGACACGCATATCTGGTGTACCAAGCTGAGCAATAACACTAGTATCATGATACTCAACTAGAGAGTGAATAATACTTTCTCTGTGTAAAAGTACATCAATTTTATCATAAGGCATATTAAACAAGACATGTGCTTCTATGACTTCAAGCCCTTTATTCATCATCGTAGCGGAATCTATCGTTATTTTCGCGCCCATCGACCAGTTTGGATGATTGAGTGCATCCGCAACCGTCACATGTTTTAACTCTTCACGCGTTTTGTCGCGGAAACTACCACCAGAAGCTGTAATAATTAAACGCTCAATATTTTTTGGATTTTCACCATTCATTGATTGGAAGATAGCAGAATGCTCACTATCAACTGGTAATATTGGAGCATTGTATTTTTTCGCTTCTGCCATCACTAAGTGTCCTGCCGTTACAAGCGTTTCCTTATTGGCAATGGCAATAGTTTTGCTCATGCGAATTGCAGCTAGTGTGGATTCAAGACCAACGCTACCGAGCACTGCATTGACAAGTATCGTCGAATCAGGATGTGTAGCAACCTCTACAAGCCCCTTTGCACCGAATGTGAAATGTACATGTGGGTAGTCTTTTGCTAGCAAACGTGCATCTTCCTCCAGCTGAACAGATACAAGTTCAGGCTGTAAGGTTTCAATCATTTCACGTGTTTTTTCTATGTTTTTTCCTGAAGAAAACGCTACAAGTTGAAATGCATCACGTTGTTCTTTTAAAATATCATAGGTTTGCCAACCGATAGATCCAGTTGCACCCAATAAACTAATTTTTTTCACGACAAAACGTCCCCTTTTTCTATCTAAGCGAATTAATGTCTTTATTCGCATATTCATCAATCACATTGAAATCATTTTTCATGAAATAAACTCAACTCAATTTGCTTATTTAGCTACCGAAGAGATGTAAAAAATGGAGTAAAGGCACTACGAATAGCAAACTGTCAAAGCGATCTAAAATCCCGCCGTGCCCTGGTAAAATATTGCCCGAATCTTTCACGTCAAAGTGTCGCTTTATAGCTGACTCCACTAAATCACCCATTTGTCCAATGATGGAAGCAAAAATCGTAATAAATATTAGTGAAACATATCCATTGGCAAATGGATAAATTGCTTGCATCGCAATCGCAAAAATAACTGCAATCACAATCCCACCAATAAAGCCTTCAATCGTTTTCTTCGGTGAAATTTCTGGCCATAGCTTATTTTTACCTAATTTTCTACCTACAAAATATGCGCCAGAATCTGTTGTCCATACAACAAGTAAACAATATACAACAAATTCAAGACCGTAGCTTCTCGTTTCAATTAAATAATGGAAGCCTAATCCTACATAAAACGCGCCAAGTAAAATAAAGCCAACTTCGTCAAATGTAATTTTATTTTTTACTAGGACAACATAAATCAGTAAAAGCATTACGAGTCCATAAATAACCATTAATACAGATGAGTAGCCAATTGCATGTACTACCTCATTTGCCCAGTTATTTGGTATTACGAGCATAATAAGGGTTAGTAAGCCAACCAACCCTGGTACAGAAAAAATCGAAATACTTTTCATCTTTAGTATTTCATAAAAGCCTACAACAGCCATTGCAAGCACAAGTAGTGTAAATGGCACTTTTCCATAAATGACAAATGGAATAAACAGTGCCGCTGCAATGATTGCTGTAATTATTCGCTGTTTCAAGATGTTTCTTCTCCCTTCAACCCACCGTAACGGCGATTACGTTTTTGATAGTTTTCCACCGCTTCCAGAAAGTTTTCCTCGCTAAAATCTGGCCACAATGTATCTGTAAACCAAAACTCTGTATAGGCGAGTTGCCATAACATAAAGTTACTTAATCGTACTTCACCACTTGTACGAATTAGTAAGTCAGGCTCTGGTAGATGAGCTGTCATTAAATGAGATGTCATACATTCCTCATTTATGTCTTGTATTGTTAATTGACCGTCTTGAATTTTTTGAAGCATCGCTTTCATGGCGCTCACCATTTCTGAGCGACTGCCATAATTCAAAGCAAAATTTAAAATTAACCCTGTATTATGCTTCGTCTCCTCCATAGCCTCATACAATGCTTTTTGTGTATGTGCTGGTAAGAGCGACGGATCCCCAATCATTTCAACACGCACATTGCGCTCCATCATTTCCGGTAAAAAAGAACCCAAAAATTCAACAGGTAAACGCATCAGAAAATCGACTTCTGGTTTTGGTCGTTTCCAATTTTCAGTAGAGAACGCATACACTGTTAATACTTTTATTCCAAGATCAGATGCAAATCTAGTTACCTTCCGTACCGTCTTCATACCTTCATGGTGCCCAGCAACACGTGGCATGGCGCGTTTTTTAGCCCAACGTCCATTTCCGTCCATAATAATCGCTACATGGGCAGGAATCGGCTCGCTTTTCGAAAGGGCAACACGTTCCTCCAATGATAGTATATCCATATTTACTTGTTTACCTAATAGCTTCTTAAACATGCTAACTCCCCCACTACAACTAATCGGACGTATACTAACCTATCATAACAAACAAAAGTGCCTTTTGTCTTTTTTTTCCCTCTAATTGACTATGTATGAACTACCTTATTTTAGAACAACATATATCTCAAAGAAAATCATGTCTTTCTACATTCAACAGCTGCTAGTAAGTCTGAAAAAACGGTAACTAGTTTACTAGTGTTACTTCAGTAAACCTTACAGCTCATACATTTCAAGTGAGAATTGTAGCATCGATAAGAATGAATACTTTTATAATAAAAGAGAAAAGACGTCCTGTAATATATAGGACGCCTTCATCTCATCAAAAAGTTCCATCTTAGAAATGTAAAGCGCCTGCTTACACTTCTAGAATTTCTTTTTCTTTTTCTTTCGCTACTTGATCTACTTTCACGATGAACTCATCTGTTAATTTTTGAATATCATCACCATATCCACGTAAATCGTCTTCTGTGATTTCGCCAGCTTTTTCAAGTTTTTTAAGATCATCATTTGCATCGCGACGAACATTACGTACTGCGATTTTTGCATCTTCTGCTTCTTTTTTCACTTGTTTTACAAGATCTTTACGACGTTCTTCTGTTAATGCAGGAATCATTAAACGAATAACAGAACCATCGTTAGTCGGTGTAATACCAATATCTGATTTCATAATTGCTTTTTCGATTTCACCTAAAATTGTTTTATCGTAAGGTGTAATCACTAGCAAACGAGCTTCTGGTACAGCAACACCCGCAAGTTGGTTAATCGGTGTTGGTGCTCCATAATAATCTACAGAAATACGATCTAGTAGAGATGCGTTTGCACGACCAGCTCGGATTGATGCTAATTCACGGGAAAAAGCAGCAATTGATTTATTCATTTTTTCTTTTGCTTGATCTAATACTTGTTTAGTCATTATGCATTCCTCCTAACAACTGTTCCAATTTTCTCGCCTTGTACGGCACGTTTAATATTACCTTGCTCCGTAATTGAGAAGACAATTAACGGAATATCGTTATCCATACATAATGTAGAAGCGGTAGAGTCCATTACTTGTAACCCTTGCTGAATAACGTCTAAGTATGTGAGTGTATCATATTTGATGGCAGTAGTATCGACTTTAGGATCTGCAGAATAGACACCATCTACATTATTTTTCGCCATTAAAATAGCATCTGCGTCAATTTCAGCTGCTCTTAATGCAGCTGTTGTATCTGTAGAGAAGAACGGGTTACCTGTACCTGCAGCAAAAATAACAACACGTTTTTTCTCTAAATGACGAACTGCTTTACGACGAATATATGGCTCTGCTACTTGTGTCATCACAATAGAAGATTGCACGCGTGTTTCGATGCCTAATTTTTCAAGAGCATCTTGTAATGCTAATGAGTTCATTACCGTTGCTAGCATTCCCATATAGTCAGCTGCCGCACGGTCCATGCCCATTTCACTACCTATTTTTCCACGCCATATATTACCGCCACCTACAACAACAGCAACTTCTACATCAAGATCTACTACTTCTTTTACTTCTTCTGCAACAGACTTGATAATTTTTGGTGATAAACCGAAGCCAGCCTCTCCTGCTAACGCTTCACCACTTAGTTTAATAACTACTCGTTTATATTGTGGCACACTCATTGTAAACCTCCGTCAGACATTTATTTAAAACATTTCTTTTCCTTTTCCATTATAGTATATCTAACAATAATTGCTAGCTGTGAATAATGGTAATAGAAAATTCTTGCGTTTTCTCGCTCTTTTCGGAAAAATAGGGAACACGTTATGTTGTGTTCCCCATTTTTGTCTAGAAAATCTAGTTATTATTTGATTAGGATCAAATGTAAGCCAATCCATCAAGTGAACTAGTCTACAAATTAGTTACCTTTAACTTGGTTCATTACTTCTTCAGCGAAGTTATCTTCACGTTTTTCAATACCTTCACCAACAGCATAACGTACGAAGCCAGTTACAGTACCACCAGTTGTAGCAACGAAGTCACGTACTTTTTGGTCTGAGTTTTTAACGAATGATTGGTCAAGTAAGCAAACGTCTTCGAAGTATTTACCAAGACGACCTTCAACCATTTTTGCAACGATGTTTTCTGGTTTACCTTCGTTAAGAGCTTGTTCAGTTAACACTTTACGCTCACGTTCAACTTCTTCAGCAGAAACTTCTTCACGAGAAACGTAAGTTGGGTTAATAGCTGCGATATGCATAGCGATATCTTTTGCAGCTGCTGCATCTGTAGAACCTTCTAAAGATACTAATACACCAATACGTCCACCCATGTGTAGGTAAGAACCGAATGCATCTGCATCTGTTTTTGTTTTAATTTCGTAACGACGAAGTGTAATTTTTTCACCGATAGTTGCAACTGCTGTTGAAATTTGGTCAGAGATTTTTACACCTTCTGCATTTTCAAGCTCTAAAGCTGCTTCTACTGATGCTGGTTTAGCAGCAAGTAATTGCTCAGCTAAAGAAGAAACTAACACTTGGAATTTATCGTTTTTCGCAACGAAGTCAGTTTCAGCGTTTACTTCAAGAATAATTGCTTCGTTACCTTTTTCTAGAATATAAGTAGTACCTTCTGCAGCGATACGGTCAGCTTTTTTAGCAGCTGAAGAAAGACCTTTTTCACGTAGGAAATCGATTGCAGCTTCTAAGTCACCATCAGTTTGTACTAACGCTTTTTTACAATCCATCATACCAGCGCCAGTTTTTTCGCGTAATTCTTTTACTAATTGTGCAGTAATGTTTGCCATTTAGTGTTGCCTCCTCAAATTGGTTAAACTATTTTAGTGATAGGTTCTAAAAAAGGTGATAAGGGTTCTGAGCCACTTATCACCTTTTTGTAAACGTGAATTACTCAGCAGCAGCTTCTGTAGCTGGAGCTTCTTCTTCACCTTGTTTTGACTCGATTAAAGCGTCAGCCATTTTAGCAGTTAAAAGTTTAACAGCACGAATAGCATCGTCATTAGCAGGGATAACATAGTCGATTTCATCTGGATCACAGTTTGTATCAACAATACCTACTAGAGGGATGTTTAATTTACGAGCTTCTGCAACAGCGATACGTTCTTTGCGTGGGTCAACCACGAACATAACGTCTGGAAGATCGTGCATATCACGGATACCGCCTAAGAATTTAACTAGACGTTCGTGTTCTTTTTTAAGTTGGATTACTTCTTTTTTAGGAAGAACTTCGAAAGTTCCTTCTTCTTCCATTTTTTCGATAGCTTTCATACGTGCAACACGTTTTTGGATTGTACCGAAGTTTGTAAGAGTACCACCTAACCAACGTTGGTTGATGTAGTAGTTGCCTGAACGTTCAGCTTCGTCTTTGATCGCTTCTTGTGCTTGTTTTTTCGTACCAACGAAAAGAACTTTACCACCGTCTTGACCAACTTGACGCATGAAGTCATAAGCTTCCTCTAATTTTTTAACAGTTTTTTGTAAGTCGATGATGTAGATCCCGTTACGTTCAACGAAGATAAATTTCTTCATTTTTGGGTTCCAACGACGAGTTTGGTGACCGAAATGTACACCAGCTTCAAGTAATTGTTTCATAGAAATTACTGACATGTGAATTTCCTCCTAGAATGTTTGGTTTTTTTCCTCCGCATTTATCGTTTGCAACAAGCTACCCTAATCTTAGAGCACCACTTACTACATCAAAATGCGTGTGTAGTAATAACACCATTTGCAACTATATCACAGCTTTATAGCATTCGCAACTGTTTTAACTATGAAATTTCAATAATAGCTCGATTTCTGTCTTCCCTTTTTGAAGCTTTTTCGCAATTTCCTCCGCTGTTTTCCCTTGCTTTGCCATTTGCACAATTTGTTGTTCCAATGTTATCGGTTTTTGTTCTTCCTTTTGTACCGCAACTGGCGTCGAGGCAGTGGCTTGCATCGGTGTCCCTGCTCCTTGTTGTTGGCGTGAGTAAGCGTTTGCTACAATAGTTTTCGGCATTAAAATGCGTGGCTCGCTAACATCCTTTTGTACACTTTCCGCCTGTGTCAAAGGCTGTCCTTGATCTTTTTGCACAGTAAGCGGCTTTTGGTGTTGTCCTGTACCATTTGTTCTTTCGGGCTTTGGTACGACTTGTAACGCTTGAATAAGACGGTTATTTTCATCCTTCATTTCGGTTAAATATAGACTGATGGAGTCATCCATTTCCCGCATTAAACGTTCCTGCTTTTTTTCTAAATCTTTGAATTTCGCTAATTTCGTATTTAATATAATAATGAAATAAAATGATAGTAGCTGCAATACAAAGAGAACGACTATTAGTATGGTTGTCATAGTAAACTCCTATCCACTAAAATCTACGAAATTACCTTTGAAAGGATGCTGAGCTTGTTTTTCTAGTTTTTCGTTAGGATGTTTTTTCTTTTTGCGAGTGCCTTTTATATATTCGCCACCCGCTTCTTCCTCTTCACTAATCTCAGCCATCCCTTCTGAAGTATTTACAGCTTTTTGCTTGCGCTCTATTTCCTTTTTTAGCGCTTCATTTGCGTGTGCTTGTTGAGCTAAAGTTTGTTGTTGTGCCTGATCTGCCATTTTACCCGCTTCAAACGTTTTTGGTAGAGCAATTTGTAATTCGACACCTTTTAAACTCATATTATTTCCTCCCTCAACAATACTTTCTAGAATGCTTACGCATTGATAATTTCACTAGATAATAGCTTACGTAACTTAAATAATGCCTTTGAGTGAATTTGTGAAATACGCGATGTCGACAATTCGAGCATTTCTCCAATTTCAGTTAAAGTTAATTCCTCCGTATAAAACAAACTCAGTACGAGCTGTTCTTTGTCGTTTAGCTTTTGTATATTTACCGCTAAATCATCGAGTAATTCTGATTTTATTACGACCTGCTCAGGGGTCTTTGTCGTATCGTCACGAATTACAAAGGACTTTCCCTCAGCTTCCTCCTGGTCTTGTTGCTCATTTATAGATAGTACATTCGAGAAGAAATGCTCCTGTACAGTTTGGTAAATATCATCCACAGGGAGCTCCATATGTTCTGCAAGCTCCTCAGGAGTCACATGACGCATAAATTGTTGTTCTAATTGTTCAATTTTGGCATCCAACTTTTTTGCCTTTTCTCGCGCAGAGCGTGGTAACCAATCTTCTTTCCGTAAGCCATCAATTATTGCGCCTCTCACTCTAAAAGAAGCATATGTATCAAATTTTAAGTCTCGATTTATATCAAATTTATTTAATGCATCAAAAAGACCTAACATACCTAAGCTTGTTAAATCGTCTCGAGATACACTCTTAGGTACACCTGCACCGATGCGTTGTACATGGTAGGTTACAAGAGATGTATATTTTTTTATTAGTAAATCGCCCGCATCTGGATCCCGTTCATTAATCCATCGATTCCACAGCTTTTGTTCATCGTTTAGATTTGGTTGTGTCATAAAATCCACCTCTCTTTTAAAAGCATGTTGCACCTGTTTGAACGGACTTTTGTGGCCCCTGAATGCTCCAAGGCGTGTTTATTGCCGTCGCTGTAGTAAGTGCTTTGCATTATGAAAAAACAGCATGTATATCAAAAGAATCATACTTATCCTATTTTGAGTAGTCTGCTTACAATGACTGACAAACGTAGATACAAACCTATACCATTCTTTCCTTTTATTATAACAAGATTCGACTATAATTTCATATGATTCTCTAACACTATTCTATTATTAACAGCTCTATCATTTTTGGGCATAAGAAAACTGCCCCTAATCATTAGTCTATTGCTAACGTTAGAGGCAGTTCAAAGTGTTTTTGCTTTATGCATTTACTTGTTGTTCATCTTCACGATTCAGCATCGTTCGGACAACTTGTGCAATATCTTCCGTGCTTTCATCTTGAAACTCAACCGTCGAGCTTGTAGAAGCCGTTTCTTCACTTTCCTCGTCCGAGTGGGTAGAACTTTTTTCTTCAAGATCGCTATCCGCTAGTGATTGATCAGCATTGGGCGTAAATAGCACATACGCAATTATAAACCTAACAATGTACATAACAAAAAATACGATAATTGCTACTACAGATGAACCTATGATGATACGCAATGGCGTTAATGGTTGTTGCAACGTCAAAAAGAAATAAATAGAAAAGGCAATTAACGCCCCCCACAGGTTATAAAAGATAGAACCAAACATTATATTTCACTCACTCCTTGGTTAACTGTTCGAATATGTAATATCGACGTAGCAGGATTAAACTCAATAGTTCGACCGCTATTACCGCCTGTATTTTCGGCAATTAAAGGAATTCCATGACGCTTTAATTCAAACTTGACTGCCTCTACATTCCGAGGGCCAATGCGCATTGAATCTTTGTCTGATGTAAATTGAAACATTTGCGCACCCCCAGCTATTTTAGCTTTTAGTTTAAATTTTTGAACACCCTCTAGTTTTAATAAATCTATCATGGCTGCAATGCCTGTATCCGCAAATTTCGCTACGTTTATCGACTCTGATCTCCCAAGACTAGAGTCAGGTAGCATCACATGTATTAAACCAGCTATTTTCTTTGACTCATCGTATAAAATAACGCCTACACAAGAACCAAGCCCTGAGGTTCTAATTGTGTTTGGCAATTTTGCTACATCCATTTGAGCAATTCCCACTTTTATAACTTGACCATTCGTGTTTGTGTTTAGCATAGGCTATGAAACTCCTAATGCTTTAAAAATAGCATCAAAAGAATCAGGATCAGGTAATAAGAAGAAGTGTCCTCTTACGGTTTCATGATCCTCTACACCGTCTTCAAAAATGGATGTATTTATTACGATAACATTATCACTGACATGTGATAATTCAATTAAGCCAATACTGATAATAGCCCCAAACATATCTACACTTAGACCTGGTACAGTAGGATAAATTTTTAAATTTGTAAAATCTGATAAAGCTGATAAATAAGAACCAGATAAAATATTCCCCATTTCCTGCATAGCAGATAAACCTAATTCAGAAACAGGTGTTTTTTTAAAGTCGAATGATTCATCCTGTATTAGACGACGAATAAAACGATTAGCTTGTTCGATAGGAAGAATGAAGAACATGCTTCCTTCAGCATCACCTTCGATGCGTAAAAAAATCCCAACAACGACGTTTTCAGAGCCACCAGCTAGTTCCATCATGTCGTTAAACGACACCATTTCAACCTTTGGTACACGCATATCGATTTTTTTACCAAGCAAATTGGAAAGTGCCGTTGCAGCATGTGCGGCACCAATATTTCCAATTTCTTTTAATACGTCTAAATGTAGTGATGTAATCTTTTGATTAAATGTCATAATCGTATCCCTACTTTAGTGGATTTAATACTTTCTCTAAATGCAATAAAATTAATAATCGCTTGTCGATTTTCGCTACACCTGAAATAAACTCTTCTTCTAGAGATCCTACTACTTCTGGTTGTGGCTCAATAGAGCTCGCTGGAATATCTAACACATCATTAGCTGAATCTACAACAAAGCCTACTTCCATGTCTTCTAATGAAATAATAATAATACGAGTCGTTTCTTCATGGTCAGAAATTGGTAACTCAAAACGTTCCCGTAAATCAATAATCGGCGTTACGACTCCTCGTAAGTTAATAACGCCTTTTACATATTTTTCTGTTTTAGGTACTCGTGTAATATGCATAAGTTTCTCGATACCTTGAACATGTGATACAGGAATCGCATATTCCTTATCTGCTAATTGGAAAACAATCACTTTTATATTTTCTTGTTCAACTGCATTTGTCATGGTTAACACCTCTCTTATTCATTCACCTTATTTAATTAGTGCATTGCAATCTACAATTAAGGCTACTTTACCGTTACCTAAAATTGTTGCACCTGAAATTGCAAAGATATTCGTTAAGTAGTTTCCTAAAGATTTCAGTACAATTTCTTGTTGGCCAATGAATGAATCTACAACTAAACCAGCAAGTTTCTCGCCTTTACGAACAATTACTACTGAATGGAATTCATCATCTTGTAGCTCTTTACGAGGAACCTCAAAGATTTCCTCTAAGAATACAAGTGGTACCACTTTGCCACGGAAGTCGATTACCTTTTGGTTATGAGCATTCATAATATCCGATGAACGGATAATTGAAGTTTCAATGATTGATGAAAGTGGTATTGCATAAATTTCCTTTTCGATTTCTACAAGCATTACCGAAATAATTGATAATGTTAGCGGCAATTGAATAGAGAAAATAGAGCCTACATCTTGTGTAGATTCAATCGAAATGTTTCCACCTAAAGATTCAATCGTTGTTTTTACAACATCCAATCCTACACCACGACCAGATACATCAGAAATAACATCTGCTGTAGAGAAACCTGAGGCTAAAATGAGCTCATTAATTTGATTATCTGTCATTGCAAGTGATTGTTCATGCGTAACGATTCCTTTTGAAATCGCTTTTGACAGCACTTTATCACGATTAATGCCCGCACCGTCATCCTCAATTTCGATAAAGACATAGTTACCGCTATGATAAGCACGTAATACTACTGTACCTTCTTCTGGTTTCCCCTTCGCACGGCGTGCAGTAGGGTTTTCTATACCATGATCGACAGAGTTACGGATTAAGTGCACAAGTGGATCTCCGATTTCGTCGATTACTGTACGATCAAGCTCTGTTTCGGCACCAATAATTTCAAGGTTAATTTTCTTATTAAGGTCACGAGATAGCTGACGAATCATTTTAGGGAAGCGATTGAATACCGTTTCAACAGGTACCATGCGCATCGTTAAAATGATTGTTTGTAAGTCACCCATAACTCGACTCATTCGTTCTACTGTTTCGTTTAGCTCACCATGATTTACTTCTGTCGAAATGGATTGTAGGCGTCCACGATCAATTACGAGCTCTTCAAATAAATTCATTAAAATATCAAGACGTTCGATATTCACACGAATTGTTTTGTTTCCTACAGGTGCATGACTTTTATCAGCTTTTGCAGGTGCTGTAGATTTTGCTGATGCAGGTTTTGCTGTTGTTGCATCTGTTGTTTCGACTGCTTCAACTGTCGCTATGGCAGTAGCTGCAGCTTCTTGGCTTGCCTCATATTGTTGTTTTTCACTGAATTGTATTTGATTAATTGTAGCAACGTTAACTTCCTCAACCTCAGAAACCTTCAGTAACTTCTTCTGCATATCTTCTGCTGATTCTTTTGTTACGAATGCTACATAAAACTGCTGATCGAATTGTTCATCTTCCAGCTTCTCAACGGATGGCGTTGATTTAATTACATCACCATCTTTTTCAAGTATCTCAAACACCATAAATACACGCGCTGCTTTTAATAGACAATCTTCGCGTAGGCTTACTGAAATTTCAAATGCATTAAATCCTTGTTCCGCAGATTGTGTAATAACCGTTTGCTCAAAACTGTCGTATTCTAGCACACTTGATACTTGTTGTTTATCTTCAGTTGCAACAGTTGCTACAACCTCAGGAGCTGCTTCCTCACCAGATTCAATACGCTTCAATTGCGCTACTGTGGAGGATACATCACGTTTACCATCTCCACCATTCGCAATATCCATTACCATTTCTTCTAAATGATCAACAGATTCAAATACGATATCTAAAATTTCTGGTGAAACATGGATCTTTTCATTTCGAATTGCATCTAGCACATTTTCCATTTTATGTGTCAAGTCTGCTAAGTCTTCAAAGCCCATAGTCGCTGACATCCCTTTTAATGTATGCGCTGAACGGAAAATTTCTCCTACGATTGCCAAATCATCAGGGTTTTTTTCTAGTTCTAATAAATGCTCACTACATGCTTGTAAATGCTCTTTACTTTCTTCGATAAACATCTCTAAATATTGATTGACTTCCATTAAGAGGACACCCCTTTTAAGGCAAATATTTCATAATTGTTTGTGCAATATCATCTACATCAGCGACTTCATCGACAAGCTGCGTTTCCACCGCAGCTTTCGGCATACCATACACTATGCAAGTTTCAGCTGACTCTGCAATAGCAATCACATTTCCAGTATTTTTTAAAGCTTTCAGTCCATTTGAACCGTCATAGCCCATACCCGTCATAATGACCGCTACCTTATCAAAATCTTTAAATTGACTTACATCTTCAAACATCACATCTACAGATGGGCGATGGCCAGAACGTGGTGGTTCTTGATTATCTAGAACGATGCCATACGAGATACCTACTTTTCTTAACCTTAAATGGTATCCTCCAGGAGCGATATACGCCACGCCATTTTGTAAAATATCGCCTTGCTCTGCTTCCTTAACTGTAATCTCGCTCAATTGATCTAGACGAGAAGCTAATGATTTAGTAAAACCAGCTGGCATATGTTGGACAATTAAAATCGGCGCTTGAATAGATTTTGGAATTTTTGTAATAACTTCCTGTAGCGCACGTGGTCCACCAGTAGATGTACCAATTAACACTATTTTTTTGCTTACTTTACTCCATTCACTATGAGGCTTCGTCACATGTGTTGCTGTTGAAGTCCCATTAAATGATGGCAATACTTTTCGTTCATTCAATAAATCTTTTCTTATAGTAGACGGTGATACATTTGGTTCTGGTTGTCTTTTACTACTCGAATGTTTTTTAAGTTTAGCAATAGGTACCAACGATGCTTGTTCCACTTTATGGACAAGTTCAGATTGGATTTTATGTAAATCAAGTGAAATTGTGCCGCTAGGCTTTGCAACAAAATCAACTGCTCCATACTCGATTGCAGTTAGTGCATTTTCAGCACCTCTTTGGGTTGTACTTGAAAGCATGACGACAGGCACGGGACAAATTGTCATAATTTCATTTAATGCATCGAGTCCATTCATTTCAGGCATTTCAATATCCATTGTTACGACTGTTGGTTTTAATGTTTGGATTTTCTTTATCGCATCTTTTCCGTTTCTTGCTGTTCCAACTACTTCAACCTTCGAGCTACCAACAAAAAAGTCACTAATTAGCTTTCTCATAAAAGCAGAATCATCGACAACTAACAGCTTGCTTTTATGTAAAAAGTCCAATTAATCACGCCCTTTCGAAAAAATATTTCTAAGTTTTGTTAAGAATTTACTTGCTGACTGTTCATGTGCATGCACTTCCTCCATACGTTGTTCCATAAAACGAGCCACTATCAGTTGAAGTGTCTTAGAAATAAGTGCTTCTGGATATGCGATTGAAAAAGGCACTTGCTCGCGTACAGCTTTACGCACAACAGGATCCTCTGGTAACGAGCCCAATATTGTAACCTCTTTATCAAGAAAACGTTTCATCGTAAGCCTTAAACGTTCAATCGTTTCGACTCCTTCTTCTTTAGAAAAAGCACGATTACAAAGTATATAGAATTGCTTCTCCATATCTCGTACATGAATATATTTCATCATCGAATAGGCATCTGTAATAGAAGTTGGCTCAGCTGTGGTAATGACAATAATTTCATCAATGGATGTCAGTAATTCTAATGACCAACTAGTTGCCCCCGCGCCCATATCAAACAAAATATAGTCGAAGTTTTTTTGGAGTTGTTCAAATGCATGAATTAATCTTTCAAACATCTCATCCGTCCACTCCAGCACACTCGACATACCAGAGCCCCCTGAAATACATTGTAAACCATGTGGACCTTCAAAAATTACCTCATCTAGTAATTTGTTTCCTTCTAAGTAATCTTTTAAACTATAAGAAACATTTTTTCCAATTAGAATATTAATATTTCCCATACCAATATCCATATCTACAATCGCTACTTTTTTGTCCTTACTCGCTAAACTAATTGCAAAGTTCATAGAAAAATTGCTTTTACCAACTCCACCCTTACCGCTCACTACAGCAATGGTTTTGCCTAATTCACCTTGCCGCTTAAGCATTTTCAAGCGTAATGTTTCTGCTTGGTCCCTCATTTTTCTTCACCTTGGAAAAACAAATTAAGCACTGCTTCTAACTCAGCTTCTTCAATATCTTCTGGTACTTCTTGACCATTCGTATAGTAAGCAAGTCCTTTATTATATTTAATCATTAAATTAATCATTGTGCCAATAGAATTTGTTTCATCGATCTTCGTAAAAATAAATTTTTCGATTGGTACGCTTTTAAATTGCTCAATAATATTGGTCATATCCTTCTCTTTTGCTGTCATAGCAAGCACTAGGAAAGATTCCGCCTGATCATCAAACTTAATAAGGCGCTGTAAATCATCTACATACTTTACTTCTTTATAATTGCGTCCAGCGGTATCGATAAAGACTAAATCTAAATGGGACAATCGTTGCACAGCTTGTTCAAAATCCGTCGAGTTATAGGCTATTTCGACAGGTGCTTGCAAAAGACCAGCATACGTTTTTAACTGCTCAATGGCAGCTATTCTGTAAGTATCTGTTGTTATAAAGCCAATTTTTTTCTTTTTTTCTAAAACCGCTCTTGCTGCCATTTTAGCAATTGTCGTTGTTTTGCCGACACCAGTTGGTCCGAGAACATTAATAAATTTACGTTCATACGATAGACCACCAATCGGCAATTCCTCTAGCTCTTTTCGTAACAAGTTTTTTGTAATTAACTTGCATTGTGAAAAATTAATATCTGAGGCTTCTCTAAAATGCGTAAAAAGCTCATCACCAATCGTTGTGATGAGCTCCTCATTTAGCTCTTGCTGTCTTAAGTATTCAATGAAGGGTAAGAGTTCATCCGGATATTGAGCTTGGCTAGCCTTCTTGTGCATTAATTGCATTAACGATTTTAAATCTGCAATTTCCTTCCGCAGTTCTTCAGACATACCTGTCTCATCTTTGGAAGATGGTTCATACTTAGGCTGAGCATGTTGAATTTTAGCTTGCACAGCATTTGTAATCTCTTGTAAACTAGCATTTTCTTTTTTAGCAGGTATTGTAGGCACATTAGCAGGAGCGGGAGCCGTATAACTCGGCTCCATGGAGTCAATCCCTGCAACTACCTCAAAATTTTTCTTCTTTACAAGCCCAAAAAGTTTCTTTGTAACTACTACTTTTGAATTCAAAATGACAGCGTCCTCGCCTAAATCAGCTCGTACTAGCTTCATTGCTTCAGGTATGGAAGATGCATAATATTTTTTCATTTTCACTCAACATTCACCACCCCAACACTTTGAATTTCAATAGAAGCATCTAGTTCATTATAAGATAGCACAGGAATCTGCGGGAAATAACGTTCTGTCAGTTGGCGTAAATACATACGAACGGCTGGAGAACATAGAATAATAGCAGATTGTTCCATAAAGGACACGCGTTCTACCTCAGATGCAATGGTCTCTAAAACAATTTGAGAATCTTGTGGATCCATCGCTAAATAATTTCCATGATCCGTTTGCTGAATACTATCAGCAATCATTTTCTCTACTTTACCCGATACAGTAATGACTTTCAATGACGAGCTGCCACCTACATATTGTGATGTAATCTGACGTGCTAATGATTGACGAACATACTCTGTTAATATATCGGTATCGCTAGTTAATTTTGCATAGTCTGCTAATGTTTCAAAAATAATTGGTAAATTACGTACTGAAACATTTTCTCGAAGAAGCTTGCCCAATACTTTTTGGATTTCACCTGTAGACAATGGAGCAGGTGTCAACTCCTCGACTAAAATTGGATGTGTTTCTCGTAAATGGTCGATTAATTGTTTTGTTTCTTGGCGTCCTAAAAGTTCATGCGCATTCGCTCGAATAATTTCAGTTAAATGAGTTGATACAACACTTGGTGGGTCAACAACTGTATAGCCCGACATTTCAGCGTCTTCTTTTACTTGTTCCGTAATCCATTTTGCAGGTAGACCAAATGATGGCTCAACAGTATCAATACCTTCTATTGAATCGTCATCTCCAGGGCTCATTGCTAAATAATGATCGAGTAAAAGCTCTCCCCGAGCCATTTCATTACCTTTAATTTTAATACGGTATTCATTTGGCTGTAATTGAATATTATCGCGAATACGAACAACTGGTATGACAATACCTAGCTCCAATGCTAGTTGACGACGAATCATAATAACGCGATCCAATAAGTCTCCACCTTGAGCAGCATCTACTAACGGTATTAACCCGTAGCCAAATTCAAATTCAATTGGGTCCACATTTAATAAATTCACAACATTTTCAGGGCTCTTCATGCCGTCTGTTGCCACTTCTTCCTCAATTTCAAGTAACTCTTCCTCATCCTCTGGTTTTTTACGATCCATCATGTAAGCACCTGCAATTAGTGAAATACCGATTGGTAACGTTACCCAGTTAGGAATTGGCGTGAATAAACCTAGTAAAATAATAGTACCCCCAGCAACATAAAGAAGCTTTGCTTGGGCGAATAATTGTCCTGTAATATCTTCTCCTAGACTTCCCTTTGAAGATGCACGCGTTACAACAATCCCTGTTGCTGTTGAAATAAGAAGTGCAGGGATTTGCGATACAATACCATCGCCAACAGTAAGCTTAGAGAAATGGGTTGCCGCTTCTGCAAATGGTAAGCCCATTTGTACAACACCAATGATAATACCAAATAATAAGTTGATGATAACCATCACCATAGAGGCGATTGCATCCCCTTTTACGAATTTCGTAGCACCATCCATCGCTCCATAGAAATCCGCTTCACCCGCAACTTTATCACGTCGTTCACGCGCTTCTCGTTCAGAAATAACACCTGCATTTAAGTCTGCATCAATACTCATTTGTTTACCTGGCATCGCATCTAGAGTGAATCGAGCAGCTACCTCTGCAACACGTTCCGCCCCTTTTGTAATAACGATAAACTGAATTAATACAAGAATTAAAAACACTACTAAACCTACGAGAACATTCCCGCCAACTACGAAATCCCCAAAGGTTTCAACAACTGAACCAGCATCTCCATTCGCTAAAATTGCACGCGTTGTGGAAACACTCAATCCAAGTCGAAACAGGGTCAACAGTAATATAACGGAAGGGAATATAGAGAAATCTAATGCTTCCTTCATACTCATTGCTGTTAAAAGTACTATTAATCCTAATGTAATATTAATGACGATTAAGAAACTTAGCATCCACGGAGGAAGAGGGATGATGAGCATCGCAACGATTAAAATAACCGCACCTAAAACCCCTATATCGCGAACCTTCATTTGTGTCCCTCCTACAAAAAAGCTTTAAATTTTCCGCTTAATACGATAAACATAAGCGAGTACTTCTGCTATTGCTTTGAAAAACTCTTCTGGTACTTGATCGCCTATTTCTACCTGATCATACATGGCGCGGGCTAATGGTCTATTTTCTACCATTACGACATCATGTTCTTTAGCAATCAGTTTAATTTTTTGAGCTACAAAGTCTGTTCCCTTTGCCACTATACGTGGGGCATCCATACTTTCCTCATCATACTTCAGAGCGATCGCATAGTGCGTTGGGTTGGTAATAACGACATCTGCGTTCGGAACCTCTGACATCATTCGACGCATCGCCATTTCACGCTGACGTTGTTTGATTTTTGATTTAATGAGCGGATCGCCCTCACTATTTTTATATTCATCTTTAATGTCCTGCTTAGACATTTTAAGATTTTTTTCATACTCATGTTTTTGATACATCCAGTCCAATAAGGATACACATAGTAACACAAGAGAAGCCGCAATTCCCATAATGCCGACTAGTTTGCCAACTGTAATAAGGGTCATCCACGGACTTTTAAAGGATAGTGCTAATACTTCATGTAAATTTGACCATATGATAATTGTTGTTACCCCACCAATAAAGGTGATTTTTAATACTGATTTTAAAAGCTCTACTATGGCTTTTACTGAAAAAATTTTCTTTAATCCTTTAATAGGATCCATCTTTTTTAAATCGAATTTCATCGGCTCTAATGTGAATAAAAAACCAAATTGTAGAAAGTTACCCGCCAATGCTCCTACGAAAGCAATCGCCATTATCGGTACGATAACATAAGCCATTTCTACTAATGTTTCGGTAAAGAGATGCATTACACTGTCTATCGTAAGTGTTTCTACACGTATGTTATGGATAAATGTTTGCCTAAAAAAAGATAAAAGCTCGTCTCGCAATGATCCCGCGAAGAAAAAAAGAAAGATAAACACCATGAGCATAACAATCGCACTAGATATGTCCTGACTCTTTACGACCTGCCCTTTTTTTCTAGCATCTTGTCGTTTTTTAGGTGTCGCCTTTTCCGTTTTTTCACCTGCAAAAAACTGTAAATCTAAGTCCAGTAGTAGCAACATGTTATCCACCACCTAATATTGCCATTAAATCGCGCATACCGTAAATCATAATCGTAATCAACTTTTGTATGACTTGTATCATAACCGCCATCATCGTGAATAGCACTAAAAAACTAACACCAATTTTAATGGGAAAACCGACAACAAAGATGTTAAGCTGTGGGACAGTTTTCGCCGTAATCCCTAGTGCTAAATCAACTAAAAACAACGTTGCTACAACAGGTGCTGCCATTTGAAAAGCTATGGCGAAGACTGCAGTAAAGGTTGTTATAACAAACTGGATATAGTCATCTTTCGCGAAATCTGGAAATCCTTGATCTATAGGTAAAAACTGATAACTATAGTAAATTCCATCTAGAATCATATGATGGCCATCTATTGCTAATAGAAATAGTAACGCCAATGTATTAAAAAATTGACCAATAAGTGGACTTTGTGCCCCTGTTTGCGGATCAATAATATTGGCGATGGCAAATCCCATTTGGAAATCGATAAAGCTTCCGGCAATTTGAATTGCCGACATGATGATATAGCCTACTAGACCTAGTAACAATCCAATAAGGGCTTCTTTCATCACTAAAAGTATGTAATCACCATTAAAAAGAAATGGCTCTACGTCGATTGTATAATACATCATCCAAGCTAAAACGAATGCGAGGGCAATACGTACTTGCTGCGGAATCGTTTTATATGAAAAGAAAGGTACTGTAACGAAAAAAGCCGTTACACGCACAAGCACTAATAAGAATACCGTTATTGGGGGGACTAGTTCATTCATGCACTCACCCTATATAACGCGTTAAATTCTCAAAAATATCTCTCGCATAGCTTGTTACTTGAGATAACATCCATGGACCAAAGAAAACGATGCCCACTAATACTGCGACGATTTTTGGAACGAATGCTAATGTTTGCTCTTGAATTGATGTTGTTGCTTGAAATATACTTACCGCTAGACCTGAGATTAAAGCAATTAATAATAGCGGTCCGCTTGTTAGAAGGATAATCATAATGGCACGCTCTGCAATTGAAATAACCATTTCACCTGTCATACTGTATCATCCCCTAAAAACTTTGTAGTAATGATTTCATTACGAGGTACCAGCCATCGACGAGTACAAATAATAAAATCTTAAACGGTAATGAGATCATAACCGGTGGTAACATCATCATCCCCATCGACATCAATGTACTTGCGACAATCATATCGATTACTAGGAATGGAATAAAAATCATAAAACCAATTTGGAAAGCTGTTTTAATTTCGCTTAATGCAAAGGCAGGTACAAGCATAGTTAGAGGAATTTCCTCCACCGATGCTGGTTTTTCTGCTTGATTGTATTGTAAAAACAAATCTAAATCTTTTTGCCTCGTTTGTTTACTCATAAATTCTTTAAAGGGCACACTAGCTTTCTCGTATGCTTCTTCTAGCCCTATTTCTTCAGCGAATAATGGCTGTAATGCCTCTTTATTGACCTCTTGAAAAGTAGGAGCCATGATAAAAAACGTTAAAAACAAAGCAAGACCAACAATAACCTGATTTGGTGGCATTTGTTGTGTCGCTAAAGCTGTACGTACAAACGAGAGCACAATGACAATCCTTGCAAAGGACGTCATTAAAATTAATATGCTCGGTGCAAGTGACAGTACGGTTAATAATAATAGGAGCTTAACAGAGGTTGAGACATTTGTCGGATCGCTGTTGGAAAAATAATTGACTATATCATTCATTTATCATCATTCTCCTTTTGCTTCCATCTCTCTAGTTCTTCACTGCGCTCCTGTTTAATTTCGGAAATTTTCTTTTCAAAAAGTTCACCAAATGAATCTTGGTTTTGAACTTTTGAAGCATTTTGGTTATTTTTTCTCTTAAACTTTGAAAATACTTCTGCTATATAAGGTGATGTTGCCGCATATTCCTGTTTTTCGTTATATAGTGAAAGGAGTGCTTCAACTTCCTGCGGATCGGTAATCTCACGTAAAAGTTGGACATCATCACCGACACCAACTAAATAAAGTGATTTTCCTATTTGCAAAAGTTGAACAGACTTTTGTGCACCTAACGATAAACCGCCTAAATTTTGTACCATTTGATTTCGTTGAAAAGTTAAATTTCTTTTATTAAGAAATTTCATCAACCCATAAAATAAAGCTACAACAAAAATAAGCGCCAAAACCATTTTTATGTATTCCCATGCAGAAACATCTCCAGCTGCTGAAACAACCGTATCTTCCTTCGCAGCTGGATCTGTATTATCCTTACATTCCTCTGGTTTTTTCATACAATACTCAATACTATTTGTATCAGAGTCAGCATAAACAGAAACTGTTGGCGGGTACACAAATAGGAAGGTTAATAGAAATGCGAAAATCATCGTTACACGAAATGATTTTAACATTTGCATGAAATCATCCTAGTGCTTTTTGAATCGCTTCAATTACACGATCTGCTTGGAAAGGCTTAACAATAAAGTCCTTCGCACCAGCTTGAATTGCATCGATTACCATCGCTTGTTGTCCCATTGCTGAACACATGATTACAGTTGCACTTGGATCAGTACCTTTAATAGCTTTAAGAGCTGCAATACCATCCATTTCAGGCATTGTAATATCCATTGTTACTAAATCTGGCTTTAACTCGTTGTATTTTTCAACAGCCTGTAGACCATCGGCAGCTTCTCCTACAACTTCAAATCCGTTTTTCGACAAAATATCCTTGATCATCATGCGCATAAATGCAGCATCGTCTACAATCAAAATTCTTTTAGACATGGTTAACTCCTCCAATTGAAACTATCTTAAATTATTTAAACGCTCTGCTTGACTTAAAACATCTGTAATGCGTACGCCGAAGTTTTCATCGATAACAACAACTTCGCCCTTTGCAATTAAACGACTATTTACTAGAATATCAACTGGTTCCCCTGCTAACTTATCTAATTCAATAATCGATCCACTAGCTAGTTCTAAAATCTCTTTAACAGAACGTTTCGTACGTCCTAACTCTACAGTAACTTGCAATGGAATATCAAGTAGCATATTTAAATTTCTAGCCTCAGATTGAGAGATTACATTTGGATCAAAGCTAGCAAACTGTGCCTGTTGAACATTTACAGGTTGTACTGGTCTTTGTTGCGTATGAATTTGTTGCTGCTCTTGATACATTGGTTGTTGCTGTTCTTGATACATCGGCTGTTGTTGCACTGGCGCTGCTGGCTGTTGATATACAGGTTGCTGTGCTGGTGGCGGTGTAGGTTGAACAGGCGGTGGTGCGATAGGCGCTTCTGGAGCAATTGTTGCTGCAACTGGCTCTTCAATCGCCTCTGTTTCTCCTAATAATGACTTAACAATGTTTTGACTAAACTTAAGCGGTAATAATTGCATTAAGTTTGAATCGATTAAATTACCAATTCGAAGTCGGAAAGAAACTTTTACAAGTAAATCATCTTCTGGAATATTATCTCGACCTTCATTTTGAGAAATATTCATTAAGTCAATCGTCGGTGGCGAAATATCCACCTTTTTGTTGAATACTGTCGACATCGATGTAGCAGCTGAACCCATCATTTGGTTCATTGCTTCTTGCACTGCGCTTAACTGAATTTCGCCTAAGTCAGGTTTAGGATTTAAGCCGTCCCCACCTAACATTAAATCAGCAATAATGGCAGCATCTGATTGTTTAATAACAAGTAAATTCATACCTGTTAAACCGATTGTATATTCAACTTGTACCGCTACATATGGATGAGGAAATTCCTCTTCTAATTTATTGCGGTTAATCATTGAAATACTAGGAGTAGTAATATCTACTTTTTGGCCTAATAATGCAGATAGAGCAGTAGCTGAACTTCCGAAAGATATATTTCCTACTTCACCTAGTGCGTCTTGAGCAAACGAATCAAGGTAATCCTCTACTCGTATTTCATTTGTTTCTTCTTTTGTAGAAGCTTCGCTGTCGTTTATTCTATCCTCCAACGTTTCGCCCCTTAATAACGCTTCAATTTCTTCTTGGGAGAGCATTTCATCACTCATCTTCGTCTCCTCCTTTCAAAGGGTCGATAATCTGGATTGCTAATTTTTTACCCTGTTTACCAGGTTGTACTGTGAATTTAGGCAATGTACCTACTTTCAGCAGTAATGGATCATCAATTTTTTGTTCTAATTGAATAACATCACCAATTTGCATCATTAGGAAGTCTTCAATAGTAATGTCTGTAATACCTAACTCTACTGAAAGAGGTAATCTTGCTTGTTTCACACGTGTTTCGAGCATTTTTGTTTGCTCAGGTGACATCTCTTTCGTATTTGTTTGCATCCAATAACGTACAGATAGATTCGGTACGATTGGCTCCAATACAACATGCGGGATACAAATATTAATCATACCGCTTGTCTCACCAATAATTGTATTCAATGAAATAACGACTACCGTTTCATTTGGTGAAATCATTTGTAAAAATTGAGGATTTACCTCAAGTTCTACTAGAATTGGGTCAATTTCAGCAACATTTTCCCATGCTTCGCGTAAATTGTCGAATGAACGTTCGAAGAGGTTTGTCATAATTTTTGTTTCAATCTCAGTTAAGTTATCAACATTACTATGACTCGCTCCACTACCGCCCATTAAACGATCCAACATCGAATAGGCAATGTTTGGGTTTATTTCCATCAATATATTACCATCAAGTGGTGGCACTTCAAACACATTAATGAGTGTCATATTCGGAATTGAACGAACAAACTCTTCAAAGGGTATTTGGTCTACTGATGCTACTGTAATTTGCACGTAGCTTCTTAACTGTGCAGAAAAGAAGGTCGTTAGTAATCGCGCAAAATTTTCATGTATTCGGGTCAAACTTCGGATTTGATCTTTAGAGAAGCGCAACGCTCGCTTAAAGTCATAAACTTTAACCTTTCGTACCTCGTCCTCTTTCTTCATGTCATCCGCTGACATTTCTCCGGTCGAGATTGCGGAAAGTAGCGCATCTATCTCCGATTGGGATAACACATCTCCTGCCATTTGCCCACCTCCGTTTCAAGCAGTTTCTAATTTTTATTGAAAGATGTAGGAGGTAATATATACTTGTTGAATTTCTCCCTCTTGCATCAATTCATTTAACTGTGTTTTTAATGCCTTTTCAAACATTACTTTTCCTGCCTTGCCATCTAAATCTTTCTGTTCCATTTCTGAAAGCTCTTGAATAATTAAATTATTCGTTTGGAAATCACGCTTCTTTAACTCTTCGGCAGCGTCCTTGCTAGAAGTTTGGATTTTCAGCGTCATGCGCACTACCCTTTTATCAGCAAGATTAGTCATAATTTCAGGAACATCAACAGATGCTTCGACAATATCGTCTATTGATGGTTCAAGTGATGCTGCAGGCTTATTGAATTGGGTAAATAATACAAACGCAATAACTCCAATAAGTATAATCGCCACTAGTACGATGATGATCATCGTTAACACTTTATTATTCTTCATCTTCTTCACCTCGTAGATGCGGGTTTGATAGTACTTGTATATTGTTATAAAAGGCAGTTACCTTTTGTCGCACCTCATCTTCACTCTGTAACACAATAATTTTTGTTCCAGTTGTTAAAGTAATTGTCGTATCTGGAAAAGATTCAACTGTTTCTATGTATAAAGCATTCAGTGTAAATGCTTTGCCATTTAGTCTTGTTAGTTCAATCATTGAAATAGGGCCGGTCTAGCGTGAGAGCCGGCCCGACCCTCCCTCATATTGAAAATTATGTTTTAGAACGCATCCATTGTGGATTCGCTATAATCACACTAGCATACATTGAGAAGTTTCATATATTAGCGTGTAAAACTTATATATTCTTGCTTTTATAACTAGAAGAAACTTATTACTAGCGTTTTAAGTTTACTAGTTCTTGTAGTACTTCATCTGAAGTCGTAATAATACGCGTATTCGCTTGGAAACCACGCTGTGCAACAATCATCTCAGTAAATTCTTCTGAAAGATCGACATTGGACATTTCAAGCGCCCCTGCCGTAATTGAACCCATACCAGCAACTGTCGCTACTTGGCCATATGGTTGACCTGAGTTTGCTGTTGCTTGGAAGTAGTTACTTCCTACTTTTTCAAGTCCACCAGCATTCGGGAACTTAACCATGACAATTTGACCTGCATATTGTCTATATCCGTTTGCATCTACATATTCAACCGTTCCGTCTTGACCGATACTTATAGATTTAGCTGTTGTTGGGATTTTGATTGGGTTATTATCTTCAAAAGTAAATGTATCATTTTCCCCTAATAAATCCTCAGTTTCACCATTCAGCGGACTTGCTTCTTTATCTCCCTCAGCATTACTTTCAGTAGAGTCTGTTTCATACAATGTATCATTTGCATGACCTACTAAATACTTCCCTTCTGCATTGACTAAATAACCTTCGCTGTCCATGTAGAAATTACCTGCACGTGTATATACAACGTTTGTATAGCCTTCTGCAACGCCATCAGTATTTGATACAGAGTCAGCTACCATAAAGAAGCCTTCACCTTGAACAGCAAGGTCCAATGGGCGATCTGTCGTTTGACGTGAACCAGAACCGTGAACCGTATCAATTGCAGCAAGTGTAGAACCAAGACCTACTTGCAATGGGTTTGTACCACCACGAGTAGTAGTTGCAGCTGAAGCACCTGCGCTTGTTTGAGATAGGATGTCTTTGAAAATAACACGTCCTTTTTTAAATCCATACGTGTTAACATTGGCAATATTATTCCCAATAACATCTAGCTTTGTTTGGAAGTTTTTAAGACCTGAAATACCTGAATACATAGAACGTAACATAAGTTGTCGTTCTCCCTTCATTTTTTGAATTGTGTGCCTCTATCAGTCAGCAACACATAGGCTTCCTTACATAAAGAAGGTCCAGCCTTAAAGCACGATTGTGCCATCAATATTAGTAAACAGTTGTTGTTTTGCTTCCGTGCGATCCATTGCTGTAATGACAGTAGCATTTTTAGCACTGACAATTAGAGCCGCTTGATCCATCAAGACTAATGGTTGTTTGACACCTTTTGAATGTGCCTCAAATACCTTGTCAGATACAACCCGCCATTCCTGTTCAGAAATCGCAATATTACGCTCTTTAATGCGTTCATTTGCATGCTTACTTACTTTTAGCTCCTGTTGATTCGTTGCTTCCTGTAAATGAGCACTAAACGATTGCTGTGTATTAATAGGTGTAGGCTGCGTTTGGCGAATAGTTGGATACAATGGGACACGATGAATCGAAAATTTATCCATCTTTCTCCACCACCTTTATTCGCTTATTACTGTAAATTCTTTCCCAGCAAGTTTTTTACCATTATCTAATTCGTAGTAAATATTGCCATCTTTGTTTGATACAGAGACAATTCGTCCTTGCACATCTTGCTCTCCGTCATTGTAAGTGACATTTTTGCCGATTAACTTACTTGCTTGTACAAGAGGCGATTCAGTTGATGTATTACTTTCACCCGTGCTTGTTTCTTTATTACCTAAAATTGCAGAAATGTTTCCAGGATAGATTTCCTTACCGTCAGCTAAAATGAATACGGCTTCTCCATCAACAAATTTTAATGATTGGATAACACCCGTACCTTCATTTATAACTGGCTTATTATCTGCATCTACTTCCTCTGTCAGTTCATGCCATTTTACTTCTTTTCCAACAAATGATGTATAGTTCATAAGCTGCGTTTGCTGTTGAGACATCAGTAATGACTCCATAGCCTTCGTCATATTTTGCATTTGCTCTAAAGATGAGAACTGCGCCATTTGTGCAATGAAATCACGGTCATCCATAGGATTTGTTGGATCCTGATGTTGTAATTGTGTAATCAGTAATTTTAAGAATGCATCTTTACCAAGTTCACTATTGCCAGTTTGTTTTGTTGGTGCAGTATAGTTGGAATAGTAAAGGTCATTTGTAATTTTATCTGCCACGTTTACACCTCCTCATTTTCTAAAAAATCATTAAAGGACAATCCGTCTTCGCTGTCCTCATTTGCTTGTTCTTGCTCTTCTTGCTGTTGTTGTCTAAAGAAGTTATTAAAGAAGTTTTGATCACGTTGTTGTCTATCAGCATCTTGCAATGATTGCGCAATATCTAGTCGATCAACTTGGATGTTTTGCTGGACAAAAGCTTGTTTTAATTGATGCGCTTGACTGTCAAGAAGCTCTCGCCCATGGGCAGTCGAAGCAAGTAAACGAGCTGTTAAAACACCGTCATTTTGTACAAGTTCGATTCTAATGGTACCTAGATTTTCAGGATACAATTTTAACGTTAAACGCGTAATCCCTTGTGCATTTGAAATTTGAGCTTTATTGATGATAGCTTGCATTTCTTTTAGTAAAGCTTCTGATTGTGCGGGTTTAGCCGCTGGTAAAGTAACTTGGAATGTGTCGGCTTTTGTTTGTACTGTATTAGCAGTCACCATTTCATTTGCACTTGTATCCGATTGTTTTGTCACTTGCACTTGCTGAATTACTTGCTGGAAGCCTTGCAACGGTAATGTAACGGTCGTTTTTGTAGTAACTTGCTGTGCAGTTTGAATAGTCTCAACTTGTGTTTGTAACGCTGTTAAAAAATTATTTACGTTTGACAGTGCGTTTTCTTGAGACATCGTTAAATCCGATTTTTGACCAACTAACTGTGCTAATTTTAATACTTGCAGTAGCTTCGTAGCATCTTCTGAAGGTACTTGTCCTTCACCTTGCAACGCCGATACTAACTGCGTCTGTAACAATGGTGCTTGAGCGTCTACTAAAGCTAAAAGCTCCCATACATCGCTCGCTTGCTGATCTTCATCTAACAGTTGCTGAACCAATTTTTGTATTTGCTCTTGATCTACATTCAATGCAGCCATTAAATGCTCTAAATTTAACATTTCATCCATAGCTACTGCCTTGCCATCTTCCCCCACTTGAAGCATTAATAAGCCTTCATCATGTGGAATTTCTAATAAATCTAGTAATTCTTCAATAGATTGACTATTTAAAACTTTATCTAGCTCAGCTAGCTTATCGTCACCTTGAGAATTATTAGTTTGAGCTGTTTTGTTTTGTTGATTTGTTGAAGCAACAGCTTGTCCAAATACAGAGCCAAATTTAGATATTTTATCATTTGCAGCCCCACTATTTGTTTTCATATCAGACTGACTAGTTGATACAGCTTTTGAAGTATTAGTACTAGCCTTTGGAGCACTTGGAGCACCTATATTCATCATAGCAATGTTCATGTTTTCACCTCCTTTTTAAAAAATGTTTATTATTGTTTCGCCATCATTTCTGTATATTTTGCAGCATCTTGCGGATCCATTTTTTCTAAAATCGCCGCTAACTTATCTGGTTTTAAGCTTGATAAAATACGAAGTGCCTGTGCATCACTCATTTTTATAAGTACAGGCGCTGCCGCTTTCGGAGACATCTTATCAAAAGTAGACAAAATATCATTAAAGTCACGTTTGACCTCATCTTGCTCTCTTTTTAATTTTTCAATTTCAAAGAGTAATCGTTCTTGCTCCGTCAGTAACTTTTCTTTTTCATTTGTAGTTGTATCTAACTTATTTTGCAATTGTGCTATTTCGGCTTCTTTTTCTTGTATTTCTGCCTGTAAGCCTACTACCTTGGAATCATCCATAACAATGGCATCTTTTGCTTGCTGCTCTTCCGATTCAACAAAAGGTAAATTACTTACTGCCTTTTTTCCTAAATCAAAGACGTTCGTATCCATTAACGTTGCCACAACTAGCAATACCGCTACCACGAACATAATAGGTATCAATATCCATATGAAAAACTTTTGGAAACCTCCTGATTTACGTGTTGGCTGTTGTACTTCTAATTCAGTTTTAATACGGCTTTCTCTTTTCGCCATGAAATCACCTGATTTCTTTCTTGAAATACGTAAGTGAAGAAATTTCATCTAAAAATATGCTTTCAATGCGATCTTGTTCTTGTTGAAAAGACTTATAATCATTTTCACGCATTTTTTCAAATTTACGTACTTCCAAGTTTTTTTCTAATAGTTTTTCTTCGTGCCAATTCATTTTCGAACGTGCCTGCACAACCTTTTGTTGCACATCTGCAATTGTTTTTTCAAGGCTATCAATAAAACGAGCATAGTGATGAATTTCCTCTATTGATGACCCTACAACTAAACGTTTCTGCTGAAATTCTATTAAATCTTCTTTCTTTTTCAGCAAGTCATAGAGCTTTGTTGCAACTTCTTCAAAAGAACGAACAGATTCCTTATAGGCAATTTCAGTCTCGTTTTTTTCTTGCTCTCGAATGGTTAATACCTTTTCAAAACGATACATATAACTGACCATCCTACCTGCCACCACCGTTCGATAATGTAATTAACTCATTCTTACTTTCCTCAAGCGTCACCTTATCTAAATATCCTTGCTTTAAATAAGCTGTAATGAGCGGTTCATAATAAATTGCTTCATCAATTTCTTTAGAAGTGCCTCGTTTATATGCTCCGATATTAATTAAATCCTCTGATTTGTCATAAGTATAATAGAGTTCTCGTAAACGCTCAGCAGCCCTTTTGTGCTCTGGCTCTGCCACATGATTCATCAAACGACTGACGCTTTTCAGCACATTAATAGCTGGATATTGGCCTTTGTTTGCAAGGTTTCGATCAAGTACAATATGACCATCTAAAATACCACGAACAGTATCAGCAATAGGCTCGTTCATATCGTCACCATCAACTAATACTGTATAAAAGGCTGTAATTGAGCCTTTTTCATTTGTCCCAGTCCGTTCTAATAACTTTGGTAAAATTGCAAATACAGAAGGTGTATAACCCTTCTGAGCAGGTGGTTCTCCTGTTGCAAGTCCGATTTCACGTTGAGCCATTGCAACACGTGTTACGGAGTCCATCATCAACATCACATTTAAGCCGCGATTTCTAAAGTATTCTGCTATCGCTGTTGCTGTAAATGCTCCTTTAATACGCATAAGTGCAGGTTGATCTGAGGTCGCTGCGACGACAATGGAACGGCTTAAACCTTCAGGTCCTAAATCACGTTCAATAAATTCACGTACCTCACGACCACGCTCTCCAACTAATGCAATAACATTTAAGTCAGCTTGTGTATTACGCGCAATCATACCAAGTAGTGTACTTTTACCGACACCAGAGCCCGCGAAAATACCTACACGCTGTCCATTGCCGACAGTTAGCATCCCATCAATTGCTTTTACACCAACCTCAAGTCTTTCATTTATCGGCGGACGAGTAAGTGGGTTAGGCGGATCTTGCTCAGTCGGTACTGACATTAATCCTTTCGGTAACAAAGTACCATCGATTGGATTCCCCATTGAATCAAGTACTTTACCAATTAGCTCTGGTCCGACTTTGATTTCAAGAGGTGCCCCTGTTCCTTCCACTAAACAGCCAATTGATATTTCACGGAGCGAGGTGAAGGGCATTAGAACTACAATTTCATCTTTAAACCCTACAACCTCTGCTAAAATGATTTGATGTCCGTTTTTCGACGTTTCAACATGAATTTTACATACATCACCGATGGAACTATCAGGACCTTGCGACTCAATCATTAAGCCGACAACTCTCGTTACTCTACCAAACTTTTTAAAAGTTGGTATATTAGGAATTTGTTCGATTAATTGAGCCGTTTTCATCTAGATCATTCCTTACTTTCTAATATTTCATGTAGCTTTATTCTCAATTCATTTAATTGCTCGTCAATACTAACAACAATCCGACCGTGATTTGTTTCTATATAACAATCTGTTTCTTTTTCAAAATCCTCATCTACAAAAATCATAAATGGTACATCTGTTGGGAACATTTCAGCCAATTCATCGCGATTCGATGTAATTAAACCATAATATGTAGGAGAAACGTAGATTTTTATTTCCTTCATCTCTCTCGCTTCTTTAAGCCCTCTTTGAACTATTGATAAAAACAGTTCGTCATTTTGCTCTAATGAAGTCCCAATAATACGTTGTGCAGCAGTTAAGCCTAATTCCAAAATAATCGCTTCTTGGTCATCGATATATTTTTTTGCATTTTCCCCTGCTTGCGCGATAATTTCATTCGCTGTTTGAAGGGATTGTGCCATTGCTTCAGTGGCTCTATTTGTACCATCCTCATAACCTTGACCATACCCTTCATCATACGCTTCTTGTACGCGATTAGGGCGTTCTTCTTCCCAGCTTTGTTTCAAATGCTCAATTTCTTGAAAATGCATTTGCTTCTCTTGTTCAAAAGCTTCCCGTTCTGCCTGAATCTTGGCTCTTGCCTCTTCAAGCAATCGATCGCGTTCTGTAAAAACATCTTCCATCGTCATATGATGATGGGATGTTTCATCTGTCTCCATTTCGGGTAATTCAAACATATCACGAATTTGTATCTTCTTTACATTATCGCCATTGGACTGTGTATATACAGAACGGATGATTCTAGACAATGACGTCATCTCCTCCACCACGTGCAATAATAATCTCACCAGCATCTTCTAAGCGGCGAATAACAGCGACAATTCGTGATTGAGCTTCTTCTACGTCACGCAAGCGAACAGGTCCCATAATTTCCATCTCTTCTTTGAAAGTATCGGCCATACGTTGTGACATATTTCGGAAGATAATATCTTTTACTTCTTCGCTGGAAACTTTCATTGAAAGAAGTAAATCTTCGTTTTCGCAATCACGAATAACACGCTGAATTGAACGATTGTCGAGCGTCACGATATCTTCGAATACAAACATGCGTTTTTTGATTTCTTCTGCAAGCTCTGGATCTTGAATTTCGAGCGCATCGAGAATCGTTTTTTCTGTTTGTCGATCAACACCATTTAATACTTCAACGACTGCATCAATACCACCAGTTTCTGTGTAATCTTGCGTAACAGTTGATGATAGTTTGCGTTCCAATACAGATTCAATTTCACTAATTACTTCTGGTGAAGTTGATTCCATCATTGCAATACGTTTAGCAATATCCGCTTGTACTTCTTGCGGTAATGAAGATAAAATAACACCCGCTTGCCCTGCTTCTAAATAAGAAAGAATAAGGGCAATTGTTTGTGGATGTTCATTTTGAATAAAGTTAAATATTTGAGCAGGATCTGCTCTACGTGCAAAATCGAACGGTCGCACTTGTAACGAAGAAGTCAAACGATTAATAATTGTTTGTGCTTGCTCCATACCTAATGCTTTTTCTAAAACCGTCTTCGCGTAACCAATACCACCTTGTGTAATATAATCTTGCGCAAGAGCAATATTGTGGAATTCTTCAATAATTTCTTCTTTAACATTTGCTTCTACTTTTTTAACACTTGAAATTTCTAACGTTAACCGTTCGATTTCTTCCTCAGTTAAATGTTTATAGACAGAAGCTGAAACCTCAGGCCCTAGTGAAATTAACAAGAGAGCGGCCTTTTGTTTTCCGGTTAATTCCTTATCTTTCTTGGACACAGCAGAACCTCCTAGTTAGTCTTCCGCAATCCAACTACGCAGTAACTTTGCAAAATCATCAGGCTTATCTTTCGCCATTTTTTCAAGTTGTTTACGACGCATTGTAGCTTCCGTTTCAATTTCTTCATTAATATCATCGATAATCAATTCTTCTTGTTCTTCTAGGATACTAAGCTCTTCTTCTTCTTTCGCACGTTTACGTGAACGGATGATGAAGAATGCAAGTAATAGAATAACAGCCAGTAAAATGCCTCCGACTACCCAAACCCACCATGGAATGACAGGTGTCTCAGGAGCAGTATCTGCTACTTTACCATTTAAAGGTTGGACTGAAACAGCCACTTTTTCATCAATTTGATCTTGTGTAAGTTCAGCAGCTACATCTTTTGAGATCGTTGTACGAACAATAGTACTTAAAATTTTCTCGATGTCTTGACGAACGCCATCTGGTAGAGATGCTGCGTCTGTAGCCGTTGGTGGCTCTACAATTACTTGGATACCGATATCTTGTATTTTATAAGGTGCCTCTTGAATGTCTTTACGAATGCGGTTGACGTCATTGTTGATTGTTTCTTCCGTACGTTCGTAATCTCCGTCCCCTGAAGTACCTTCATTGTACGTAGTAAAGTTATCTGTTGTTGTTTCAGCTTCAGGTGTGCCTGTTGCTGGGTTGCCAGTACCAGAATATTGCTCTGTAATACGTTGGGCGCTAATCGCAATCCCTTCCATATTCTCTTCATCAACTGGTGTTACTAAATTCTCTTCACGATTTTCCTTTTTAAAGTCAATATCTGTCGTAACAGAAACGATGACTTTATCTTGTCCCATCAAAGTACCTAGCATATTTTGCACTTGACGTTGCAAGTCACGTTCTACCAATTTCTTCATCTGCAATTGGCCTTCAGCTGTTGTTGTAGAAGTGCCATCTGTTGTTGCAGCATTTAAATCAAAGTACTCGGAGTATTGATTAGAGATAACAATGTTATCTGTATTTAAGTTCGGGATACTTTTTGCTACTAAGTTGTACATAGTGGCTATTTGTTGCTCTGTAAATTTATAGCCAGGATCTGTGTTCAATACAATGGATGCAGTTGCATCTTCTTTTACATCCTTTATGAAGACTCCTTCTTCTGGAAGAGTAATCATAACTTTTGCATCTTTAACGCCTTCAAGATTTTTTATTAGCTTAGCAATTTCTGTTTCAGTCGCAGCTTTTTTCAATAAATTAAATTCGTTGTCTGTCATACCGAAACCAGAGCTATTAGCAAATGAGTAATCGATCGTTCCAGTTTGAGGATAACCATCGGATGCTAGCTGCACCAATAATGAATCGACTTGTTCTTCGGGTACTAATATGGACGTTCCTCCTGGAGCAATCTCATATTTTACGCCTTGCGAATCCAAAGCTTCTTTAACTTGGCCGATTTCTCTTGTCGATAAATCTTTATAAAGCGGAACATATGTAGTTTTTGTTGCAAAAAATGTAATGAGCGCTGCAAGTACTATTACACCTACTAAAGAACCTATCATTACTATTTTTTGTGTTTTACTCCGACTTGTCCAAAAATGGCTGGTGTCGTTTTTTATTTTCGTCAATCGTTCATTCATTATGAATCCTCCGGTTATAGTGAATAACCTAGCAATCAATAATTCGCGATAATAGTGGAATCCAATGAAAACAAAAAGTCATAAATATTTTGTCTTCATTGGAAGCCTAACGAAATGAATTGGTGTCTTTCTTCACCAATTCACTCTAATTAGACACTCATTCGCATTATTTCTTGGTAAGCTTCAATCACCTTATTGCGAACTTCAATTGTTGCGTTTAATGTAATGCTCGCCTTTTGAGATGCAATCATTACTTCGTGCAACTCCACATCTTCACCAGTTATTAGCTTTTGTGTAAGATTATCAGAAGTGATTTGCTGATCATTCACTTTCGCTATTGCCTCTTTTAATGAATTCGCAAAGCTTTGCTGGGCTTCGTAAGGTGTTGTATTTAGTTTGTTTGTTTCATTTACAACCTGAGTAGGTGTCATTAGTGAAACGGACGAAATTGCCATTATGTATCATCCTTTCTATTTTATTATTTACCGATTTCTAACGCTTTTGTCAGCATCGACTTATTTGCATTTAAAACAGTTAAGTTCGCCTCATACGAACGAGTGGCAGACATTAAATCTACCATTTCTTTTAATGGGTCAACATTTGGCATGTTGACATAGCCATCTGCATTTGCATCTGGATGTGTAGGATCATACACTAGTTTGAAAGGTGTATCAGTATCTTCTTTAATTTGCGTAACTTTCACACCATTCCCAACACCGCTTTTCGCATTTTTACCAATAGCCACATTTAAAAAGTTTGAAAAGCGTCCTTCTTGCGCAGAAAAAGTAACAGACTTCCGTCGGTATGGCTCCCACTCTCCATTTACTTGTTTACCGCGAGTAGTATCTACGTTTGCCATATTCGAAGAAATAACATCCATTCGTAAACGCTGTGCCGTTAATGCAGAGGCTGTAGTATTCATTCCATGAAAAATAGACATTTATTACTTACCTCCTTTAATAACAGTATTTAGCGTATTTAACTTGCCGTTAACACGATCAATTAACGCATTGTAGTAGATTTGATTTTCTGCCAATTTCGTTTGTTCTGCATCCATATCTACAGCGTTACCGTTATTTCGATATCGTAAGTTTGTAACGTTATTGACACCTGGTGTCGATTGTTTAATTTCGAAATCATAATGTCTATTATCTGTTCGATATGCTGATATAGAAATTTGTTTTTCATTTTCCAACATATCCTTAAAACTTACATTTTTCGCCTTATAATTTGGTGTATCGACATTCGCAATGTTATTTGCGATTGTTTTATGATTCAAAGTTGCATAGGAAAGTCCGTTTTCCAGGCTACTAATAGTTCCTCCAAATAAGTTCAAAACCATTCACCTCATTTAATTTCAATCTATGTACTTCTTAATTTATCCAATAATACAATTGTAATTAAGATGATACGTAGTGTCTATTGTCTTTTGTCATTTTTTAATAGTATATACGCCCTATTTTTCATGTTAAACAACCAGGACAAATATGCCCCATCCCTACAGCCACGTGAATTCGTAACGTTTCGTCTTTTTTCTAGTTATTTTACACTATTTCGACAGTGTTTACTGTATTAGTATCAAATATATCCCTTTTTATTACTTCAGAGGGTTGGATTTAAATGACAAATAGGGGTTTTTTGGTAAAATAAAGTTCCTTTTTACTATTCTAGACGTGACAATATAATAAAACTCCCTTTATTTTAGTTGAAGCGTCTATCCCTTTCGACAAAAGGGCTAATCATTTAGATATTTCTTAATGGCAATGATTTTCACTCCAAGTGGACGCATTTTTAAAGGTTTAGTTTCAATCTTGTCTAAAAGCTTTTAGCTTTAGTACCTAAGGGCGTGTGCTTTACACGCAGCATATATAAGCATTTCTCGCTCGTCATAGGTCAATTTTCTAAAGTTTATAGCCCTCAAGTAATAAGAAGTACTTTTTAAAGATTAATTATGTATCATTTTAACTACAAAGCAAGCCCTACCACTTAGTATTTTGTAGAAACAAGACATTGGATATTCACAGAAATGACACAAGTGCCAGTAATGAATAACCTACGCTCGCTCGCACAAAGCAGAGTGGTAGGGCTTGCTATATGAAAAATTTACATCGTATATGCTCACAGAAAAAAAGCTCCCTTAAACAGGGAGCCTTTGTTCATTATTTCATTTTAATTTCAGCAAGTGCGTTTAAGAATTTATCGTTTAATACTTTAATGTAAGTCCCCTTCATACCTAGAGAACGCGATTCAATTACACCTGCAGATTCAAGTTTACGTAATGCATTTACGATCACTGAACGTGTAATTCCTACGCGGTCTGCAATTTTTGAAGCAACTAATAAGCCTTCGTTTCCATCTAGTTCTTCAAAGATGTGTTCAATTGCTTCTAATTCACTATAAGAGAGTGAGTTAATTGCCATTTGTACAACAGCTTTGCTACGTGCTTCTTCTTCAATTTCTTCAGATTTTTCACGTAAAATTTCCATACCTACTACTGTAGCACCATACTCAGCTAAAATTAAATCATCATCCTCAAATTGAGCTGATAAACGAGCTAAAATTAATGTACCTAAACGTTCACCACCACCAACGATTGGTACGATAGTTGTTAAAGCACTTTGGAATAAGTCTTTATTTTCAACAGGGAACGCAGTATGTTCATTGTTAATGTCTAAATTTGAAGACGTTTCAGAAATTGTAAACAAGCTATGTGTATATTCTTCTGGGAATTGACGCTCTTCGAACATTTTTTTCATACGTTCGTTTTCAATTTGTTGGTGAATTGAAATACCTAAAAGTTTCCCTTTACGGCTTACAATATATACGTTGCTATCAATTATATCCCCTAAAGTGTCAGCCATTTCTTTAAAGTTTACTGGCTTACCTGCCGATGCCTGGAGCATTGAGTTAATTTTTCTTGTTTTTTCTAATAAATTCATTATATGTTCCTCCTATAAATTATCCATACCGTATTTAATTAATATTCTAAAGTTTTTTACAATTGAATGGTACTATCAAGCCTTGCCTACAAGATAAACTGTGACAAATCTTTGTTCTTTACAATACCCGCCAATTTTTGGTCAACATAAGCAGCAGTAATTTCAATTTGCGCTGGCGCAATTTCAGACGCTTCAAACGATAATTCTTCTAGCAAGCGTTCTAAAATTGTGTGTAATCGACGTGCCCCGATATTATCTGTTTCTTGATTGACCTCTGTAGCGATTTCTGCAATTCGTTCAATTGAATCTTCTGCAAAATTGATTGCTACACCCTCTGTTTCTAATAACGCTTTATATTGCAAAATAAGCGATTGATCTGGTTCTTTTAAAATACGAACAAAATCTTGCTTCGTTAATTTTTCAAGTTCTACACGAATCGGGAATCGTCCTTGTAACTCTGGAATTAAATCTGACGGTTTAGACATATGGAAAGCTCCAGCAGCAATAAAAAGCATATAGTCTGTTTTAACTGCACCATATTTTGTCGTAACAGTTGAACCTTCTACGATTGGTAAAATATCGCGTTGGACACCCTCACGTGAAACACTAGCAGACGTATTCGTATCTTTGCTCGCGACTTTATCTATTTCATCAATGAAAATAATTCCAGACTGTTCTGCTCTAGCAATAGCTTCTTGTGACACTTCATCTGCGTCAATAAGCTTATTCGCTTCCTCAATGATTAAAATACGACGTGCATCTTTTACTTGGACACGACGCTTTTTCTGCTTTTTAGGCATTAAGCTCGATAACATATCTTGCATACCGTTATTGGCAGACATATCCATTCCCGTACCTTGTAAGGCATCAAAAATCGAAGGATTTTGCTCAGTAACTTCAACAGTAACCCATTCATTTTCTAATTTGCCATTGCGTAAATCAATAGCGATTTGCGCACGCTTTGAGCGTACTTCCGTTTCCTCAGAAGATGTATCATCATGCGTTTGTTGTTCTTTGCCACCAAATAACATTTCAAACGGATTTTGCATAGCTTGTTTTTTACGTAAAGAAGGGACAAGTAATTTTACAATGGCTTCATTTGCCAACTCTTCCGCTTGTTCCTTCACAGACTCCATCATTTCTTCCTTCACGAGGCGATGAGAAGCCTCCACAACATCGCGGACCATTGACTCAACATCACGTCCAACATAGCCCACTTCTGTAAATTTCGTTGCTTCAACCTTTACGAACGGCGCATTCGTTAGTTTTGCAATTCTCCTTGCAATTTCAGTTTTCCCAACTCCCGTTGGTCCAATCATTAAAATATTTTTAGGAATAACTTCAGCCTTCATTTCATCCGCTAGCAGAGAACGACGATAGCGATTTCGTAGTGCAATAGCTACCGCTCTTTTCGCCTCATTTTGCCCTACGATAAAACGATCCAAATGCTCAGTAATTTGTCTTGGGGTTAAGTTTTGTGGTGTCATTAGTTAAGTGCCTCCACGATAATATTATGGTTTGTAAATACACAAATTTCAGCGGCTGTTTCTAATGCTGCCTCCGCAATCTCACGGGCAGTCATTGTTTCACCTGCATATTTTTTTAGAGCACGACCTGCTGATAATGCATAATTTCCACCAGAACCAATCGCTAATATACCGTCATCAGGTTCTATAACTTCTCCTGTACCAGACACAAGGAGTAGTGTACTTTTATCCATCACAAGTAACATCGCCTCTAATTGACGTAGCATTTTATCACCACGCCATTGTTTTGCTACTTCTACAGCAGCTCGCTGTAAATTCCCATTATATTCGTTTAATTTCGCTTCAAACATTTCAAAAAGTGTAAAAGCATCGGCTACAGAGCCTGCAAAGCCAGCTAGCACCTGCCCATTAAACAGACGTCTGACCTTCCTTGCAGTGCCTTTCATGACAACCGCATTCCCAAGTGTCACTTGACCATCGCCAGCCATAGCGCACCCGCCATTGTGATGTACCGCAAATATCGTAGTCGCATGGATTTGTCCCATTTGCCTTCCTCCTTAGCCTCTATTATGCCCTTGGATGGGCATTCATATATGTTTGACGAAGATGCTCATTTGTTACATGCGTATAAACCTGTGTTGAAGTTAAATGCGCGTGCCCTAGTAACTCCTGCACAGTCCGTAAATCCGCGCCATGATTCAGTAAGTGTGTAGCAAAAGTATGGCGAAGCATATGTGGGTATATTTTCGTATGGAGTGAGGTATTATTAATCATTTCATTTAAAATATGACGTACCCCACGTGGCGTAAGTTCCCCGCCGCGCATATTGACAAATAATTGCTGATGATTTGTTTGTTTCATCAAACGTGGACGAGCCTGCTCTATGTAGTGCTGTATAGCCACACTCGCAAATTGACCAAATGGTATAATGCGTTCTTTTCTTCCTTTACCCATTACTCGAACAATAGAATAACGGAAATCGATATCCGCTACCATAATGGATGTAAGCTCACTCACCCGAATGCCCGTTGCATATAATAACTCTAAAATAGCCATATTGCGCAACGATTTCAAATCATCTCCTACATTCGCTTCAAAAAGCTGCATCAATTCTTCTTCATAGAAAAAACTTGGTAAACGAGATTCTTTTTTCGGATGATAAAGCGATCGAAAAGCACTATCATCCATGCCGTGCTGTTTATTTAGAAAGCGAAAAAAGGAGCGGATTGATGAAATTTTTCTTGATACAGAAGTTCTTGCTTTCTTTTCATCATACAACTTCGTTACATATAGTCGTGCATGTATATACTCAACACTGGCTAAATCATTAACGCCTTCTGCCTGTAAAAACGCTAAAAAATCTAGTAGGTCTGATTCATATTCTCGCACAGTATGAACAGAGAAGTTTTTTTCTACCTGGATGTAAAGCATAAACTGTTCAAGTGCTTCTTGGGACGAAACTAACATGAAAGATTCACCACCAATGAATTATTCGTAACCTTCTCTCATTACTATTACCAACAAATTCAAATGGTAAAACAACTGTTGCCATTTAATTAAATTTGTCGTTAAAGTAATCCTTAAAAAACATACATATTGACACTATACCTATCTTCGTAATATAGCAAGTGAAAATGGTTATATTTTGAGAAAATCACTATACAAAATAATAAAATACGTGTAATCAAGCATTTTGTCTACACAAAAGAAAAAGCCTCTAAGAGTATATCAACTTTTAGAGGCCTTTGGCAATTAAATTGTTTGTGAATTCACAAAATTTCGAATTGTGCTCATTGCACGATTTGCATGCATTTCCGCACGCTCGGGTTTTGAACGACGTCCAGGTGGTAATTCAGGGAATATACCAAAGTTAACGTTCATCGGTTGGAAATTTTTCGATTGTGCTTCTGTTATATAACGCGCCATACTACCTAATGCAGTTTCAAATGGGAAAATAATTGGCTCTTGTCCTAATGCTAAACGTGCCGCATTAATCCCTGCAATTAACCCACTACCTGCAGATTCAACATATCCTTCTACACCAGTCATTTGGCCAGCAAAGAATACATTTTTTTGTTCACGTAACTGATATGTTTTTTCTAGCACTTTCGGTGAATTAATGAAAGTATTTCGGTGCATTACGCCATATCGTACGATTTCAACGTTTTCTAGGCCTGGTATTAGTTGCAGCACTTCTTTTTGTGGTCCCCATTTTAAATGAGTTTGGAAGCCGACAATATTATAAAGTGTACCTGCAGCGTCATCTTGGCGCAGTTGTACAACAGCATAAGGTCGTTTTCCTGTTTTCGGATCTTCAAGACCTACTGGCTTCATCGGTCCAAATAACATCGTTTTTTCACCGCGTGCTGCCATTACTTCAATTGGCATACAGCCTTCGAAATAAATTTCTTTTTCAAATTCTTTTAATGGTACAACTTCTGCCTCGATTAATGCTTGGCGGAAACGATCAAATTCTTCCTTTGTCATAGGACAGTTTAGATAAGCCGCTTCCCCTTTGTCATAACGAGATTTTAAATAAACTTTATCCATATCGATGCTATCTTTTTCAATAATTGGAGCTGCTGCATCATAGAAATACAAATAGTCTAGACCTGTTAAACCTTGAATTTTTTCAGCTAATGCTTTTGAAGTTAGTGGACCAGTTGCAATAACTGTAATACCTTCTGGAATTTCAGTAACTTCTTCATGAATTACTTCCACTAAAGGATGATTTTTCACTGCTTCCGTTACATAGCCAGCAAATTCGTGGCGGTCTACTGCAAGTGCTCCACCTGCTGGTACGGAGCAAGCATCCGCCGCTTTTAAAATAACAGAATCTAATAAACGCATTTCTTCTTTAATTACGCCTACAGCATTTGTTAGCGTATTTGCACGTAGCGAGTTTGAGCAAACAAGCTCTGCAAATTTATCAGTATGGTGGGCAGGTGTTTGCTTTACTGGACGCATTTCATAAAGTTTAACTTTTACACCACGCTTAGCAATTTGCCAAGCCGCCTCACTTCCCGCAAGGCCTGCTCCTATTACATTTACAACGTGTTCAGTCATGTTCTTACCATCTTCCTATCATTGAGTTGGTGTCTCTTCATAGTCACATTTCGTACACTGAATTTGCACACCTTTTTTTAATTTTTTCTCTACTAATAATGCACTACATTTCGGACATGGTCTACTAATCGGCTTGTCCCATGAAACAAATTCGCACTCTGGATATTGATTACATCCATAAAACAAGCGCTTAGTTTTACTTTTGCGTTCCACAATTTCGCCCGTTTCACAAGAAGGACATTTAACCCCAATTGGCTTCATAATGGCTTTTGTGTTACGGCAATCTGGGAAGTTCGAGCAGGCCATAAATTTCCCATAACGACCTAGCTTGAATACCATTGGTGAACCACATTTCTCACAATCCTCACCAGCTGGCTCATCTTTAATGACTACTTTCTCCATTTCAGCATCTGCATGCTTAACATGAACCTCGAAGTCTTTATAAAAATCATCGATTACTTCAACCCATTTACGACTACCTTCTTCAACATCATCCAGATCTTGTTCCATTTTTGCTGTAAATTCGATATTTATTATATCAGGGAAAAATTCCAGCATTTGTTGATGGACGATTTCACCAAGCTCTGTCGGCATAAATCTTTTGGCATCGAGCACAACATAGCCACGGCGTTGAATCGTATCAAGAGTCGGTGCGTATGTCGATGGTCGCCCTATTCCTAACTCTTCCATCGTTTTCACAAGTCGCGCCTCAGAATAACGTGGTGGTGGCTGCGTAAAGTGTTGCTTTGGCTCAATTTCAAGTGATTTCACCTGATCGCCAATTTCCATTTCAGGTAGAAGTTTCGTCGTTTCCTCTGTTTGATCATCCGTACCTTCTATATATAGTTTCATAAATCCAGCAAATTTGACTTGTGAGCCATTTGCTCGGAATAAAACATCACCATGTTGAAGGTCTACTGCAACTGTATCTAATACAGCAGGTGCCATTTGACTTGCAATAAAGCGCTCCCAAATCAAACGGTATAAACGTAGTTGATCGCGACTAAGTACTGTTTTTAACTCTTCTGGTGATCTCATCGTACTTGTAGGACGAATTGCTTCATGGGCATCTTGTGCATTGGACGCCTTTTTAACCTGCTTTGTTTCTGTCGAAATATATTCTTTTCCGTACTTTGTCTCAATATACGAAACCGCTTCCGCCTTAGCAGTTTCTGATATACGCGTTGAATCTGTACGCATGTAGGTAATTAAACCGACAGTACCTTCTTTTTTACCAATATCAATACCTTCATACAATTGCTGCGCAAGCATCATCGTTTTTTTCGCACGGAAATTTAGCTTACGCGCTGCTTCTTGTTGTAAAGAAGATGTAGTAAAAGCAGGTGCGGCATTTCGTTTACGCTCTTTTTTCGTCACATTTACGACTTCAAATGCTGTTCCTTTAACATTTTTTAAAATGGACTTTACTTGCTCTTCATTCGTTAATTTTATTTTATCTTTGCCGTTACCGTAGTATAGTGCGTCAAATGTCTTCTTGCCCTTTTCAAAAGAACCTTCAATTGTCCAATACTCTTCTGGCTGGAAGTTTTTAATTTCGTTTTCACGGTCAATAATCATACGTAATGCTACGGATTGCACACGCCCCGCAGATAAGCCCTTTTTAACCTTTTTCCAAAGAATTGGGCTTATATTATAGCCTACAAGTCGATCGAGCATACGACGAGTTTGCTGTGCATCTACTAAATCCATATTTATAGCACGAGGATTTTTAAAGGATTCTAAAATTGCATCCTTTGTAATTTCATTGAAAACTACTCGACAATCCGAGTTAATATCAATATTTAATGCAGTCGCAAGGTGCCAAGCAATCGCTTCTCCCTCGCGGTCTGGATCGGCCGCTAGATAGACTTTCTTCACTTTTTTAGCCGCAGACTTAAGTTCCTGTAATACAGGTCCTTTACCACGAATTGTAATATATTTAGGTTCATAATTATTTTCAGTATCTACGCCCATTTGGCTACGTGGTAAGTCACGCACATGCCCGACTGATGCTTTTACTTTGTATTTTTTTCCTAAATAACGTTCAATTGTTTTTGCTTTTGCTGGTGATTCTACAATCACTAAATAATCCGCCATCTATGTCTCCCCCTTAGCGAGGTCTATTGCTAATTTTTTAAGTTACCTGTTGCAAAATGTATAACAGATTTTAAGATAATGCAACTTTTTTTCAATTTTTGCTAGAAAAGAGCGAAAGTGTTTCAACGATTTGGTGACCATCGCACACGGGAATAGCTCCTTCTAAAAGTAATTTATTTGTCCCTTTTGACTGCTCTGCATGAATTGGTCCAGGTACAACAAATACATCTTTTCCTTGCTCTAATGCACATTCTGTCGTAATTAACGTTCCACTTTTTAGTGCCGCTTCCGTAACAACTAAAGCTTGAGACAGCCCACTTATTAATCGGTTACGCATCGGAAATTGCCATTTTGTCGGTTTCATGTAAGGTGGATACTCTGTAATAAGTAAATGGCTCTCTGCCATTTTATTAGCAAGCGCTCGGTTTTCTTTTGGGTATAGAAAATTAAATCCATGCCCAAGCACTGCGATTGTATGGCCTCCAAACTTAATTGCTGCCTCATGAGCCATTGTATCTGCACCTCGTGCAAGCCCACTCACGACCGTGTACTCGTTTTCAACAAGCGAAGGGACGATTATGTCTATTGCAACTTTAGTATAGGCTGTAGCCTTTCTTGAGCCTATAATAGCTATCCGCTTATCTCTTTCCAGCAGGGCGCGTTGACCTTTCACATACAATACAGTAGGTGGACTAGGTATTTCAAATAATTGCGCCGGGAAATATGGGTGATTAAAAGGTATGGGGAAAATATTTGCTTGTGCGTACACCTCTTTGAGTGGCAAGTTCATTACGCGCTGGAAATTTTGAGAAATTTGCAAAGCTTTTTGCCTCGTTATTTGCAAAGTGCTTGCAATCTCGTTAGGGTGTGTTTCTTCTAAATAACTTAATACATCCACCGGGGACAATAACTGTTGAAGTTTTTGGAGTGGTAATGGATATACATAATGCATAGCTAGCAGTCTCTGAGTATCTACTGAGAAAATCATTTAAAAACCTCCTTTATAATAGAAGAAATTAAATGACCGCAAATTCATTTCATCACAAAAAAGTAGAAAACAATGTGTGTATACACTCATATGCACACAAGAGAGCGCCCTGTCTTGCCGCTTTATCTACTCGAATTTTCACACCCGAGTTTCTAGTGTTAAATATTCCAAAAGGGAGGGAGCAATTCAAACACTATCATTTAAACAGAGAAAAAGAGAAAAGATGTAGCCACAATGTGCTACATCTTCCATTTTAATGGGTTTTACATTTTTCGTATAGCCCTTTTTCTTTAATTACTTTAATAAGTGTTTCACCGATAACAGATGGCGTTTCAGCTACTTCAATACCAGCTTCGTTCATCGCCTTAATTTTTTCAGCTGCTGTTCCTTTACCACCAGAAATAATGGCACCTGCATGTCCCATACGTTTTCCTGGAGGTGCAGTTTGTCCACCGATAAAGCCAACGACTGGTTTTGTCATATTCGCTTTAATCCATTCCGCTGCTTCTTCCTCAGCCGTACCACCAATTTCCCCAATCATGACAACTGCATATGTGTCAGGGTCATTGTTGAATGCTTCAAGTGCGTCGATAAAGTTAGTCCCATTCACAGGGTCTCCACCGATACCTACAGCTGTTGTTTGGCCAATTCCAGCTTGCGTCAATTGGTGAACCGCTTCATATGTTAATGTTCCTGAACGAGAAACAACCCCAACATGACCTTTCGTATGAATATAACCAGGCATAATACCAATCTTACATTCATCTGCTGTAATAACACCTGGACAGTTTGGTCCAACTAGGCGTGTTTTTTTGCCTTCCATAAAGCGTTTTACCTTAACCATATCAAGGACAGGAATATGCTCTGTAATACAAATTGTTAATTCTAGTTCAGCATCTACAGCTTCTAAAATTGCATCTGCTGCAAAAGGTGCAGGTACATAAATAACTGAAGTCGTCGCACCTGTTGCCGCTACAGCCTCAGCTACAGTATTGAATACAGGTACGCCTTCAATTTCAAGACCTCCCTTTCCAGGTGTTACGCCTGCTACGATTTTTGTACCATAATCAAGCATTTGCTTCGTATGAAATAGCGCCGTTTCGCCTGTAATCCCTTGTACAATTACCTTTGTATCTTTATTAATAAATACAGCCATTGTTCTCCCTGCCTTCCTTAGCCTACTAGTTCCACAATTTTTTGTGCACCGTCAGCCATTGAATCTGCTGCTACGATGTTTAATCCAGATGCATTTAAAATTTCTTTACCAAGCTCTACGTTCGTACCTTCTAAGCGTACTACTAATGGTACAGATAAACCAATTTCTTTGGCTGCAGTTACTACACCATCAGCTATAATGTTACATTTCATAATTCCACCGAAAATATTAACGAAAATACCTTTTACATGTGGATCTGAAAGAATAATTTTGAAAGCTTCCGTTACTTTTTCAGCTGTTGCACCGCCCCCAACATCAAGGAAGTTAGCGGGACTGCCGCCGTAGTAACTAATTGTATCCATCGTTGCCATTGCTAGACCTGCACCATTTACCATACAGCCAATGTTGCCATCTAGAGAGATATAGCTAAGATCGTATTTAGATGCTTCGATTTCTTTTGGATCTTCTTCATCAAAATCGCGCAATTCGACAATATCTTTATGACGGTATAATGCATTTGCGTCAAAATTGAATTTAGCATCTAGTGCCACCACTTCCCCTTGTCCAGTAACAACAAGTGGGTTAATTTCTACAATAGAAGCATCTTTATCGATAAATGCTTGATATAAACCTAACATTAATTTAACAGCTTTACCTACTAGGTTCGCTGGAATATTCATATTAAACGCCATGCGACGTGCTTGGAAGCTTGTTAGTCCGATTACTGGATCTACAACTTCTTTGAAGATTTTTTCAGGATTTGTTTCTGCTACTTCTTCAATATCCATGCCACCTTCTTCTGAACCCATTACAGTTACACGAGATGTAGCCCGGTCTAATACTAAACTTAAATAATACTCTTTTTGAATATCAGAGCCCTCTTCAATATACAAGCGCTTTACTTCTTTTCCTTCTGGACCTGTTTGATGAGTTACTAAAACTTTACCTAATAACTCTTTTGCGTACGTACGCACCTCATCAAGGTTTTTTGCGATTTTGACACCACCCGCTTTACCGCGTCCACCTGCATGAATTTGCGCCTTGACTACAGTAACATTTGAGCCAAGTTCCTTCGCTACCTTCACTGCTTCATCAGGGGAAAAAGCAACTTTTCCATTTGGTACTGCTACACCATATTTTCTCAGAATTTCTTTCCCTTGATATTCATGGATATTCATAATACATCCTCCCATCAAACATTTGCATAAAATTGTTTTACTAACATAATCTATTCTAACGAAAGATTCTGATAAAGTCTACACTTTGTCTTTCGTTCAAAAATTCTCTAATCTTATGACGTTTTCTTCTACTTCGTGTACTAAAACAGAGAATTCTAAATATCAGAATACTTTATTTTTTCTATATTTTTGCTATGTTCTTGGTCTAAATGATATATAAATGCAAAAACTTCTGCCACAGCTTGGTATAATTCTTCAGGTATGGACTCATTTAAATCTAATTGTCCAAGTAATTGGACAAGGTTTGGATCCTCATAAATAGGCACATTATGCTCATTTGCCCGTGCCAATATATTCTCCGCCACCTTGCCTTTACCTTTTGCCACGACAGAGGGGCTATCTAATTGTCCTAGCTTATAAGTTAGAGCAATTGCTTCTTTACGAGTCTTTTTTTCTTCACTCATATGCGGAAATCCACCCCACTATTTTCCTCCTGCTGTTGTACTACAGGGGGTGTTTTTTCTAGTTGGGCTTTTTCAAATTTTTTAATAAAGACTCCTGAAAGCTGATAATTTTTTTTAGCTAGACCTATTTTTAATGCATCTTTTAGTGGATCAGCAAGCGGAATAATATTTGTTTGCTCATTAAATACAGTGACCGTTACGACACGATTTTGAACTTGCATATCAATAACGGTTTCCTTCATTGATTCCATTTGTAAATAAAATAATATACGCGCATAGTTAGCATCAATCTTTCCATCTTCTTTCATTCGCCCATTCCACTGTAATGTCGCATCCATTTTCTTACCGAAAAACTCAAGTGGTACTTGCATCACAAGTTGATGTTGATGACCATTTTCTCCAGACACAAGCTGCATGCCATTCATACGTGTCATTAACATTTCAGCAGCTTCTTTTAGCTGTGGTGTAATTTGCGCCTCCTGAAGCAATGTATGGAGCTGAGGCTTTAATTGGTGTGCAATCGTTTGTAAATCTGCAGATTTACTACTAAGTGCAGCCTCATAGCTAATACCCAGACTTTTCAAAACCGTTTTGAGCGCATGTTCCATTGCCTTACTATCCATCGAATTGCGGACATGTGCATCAGCTTCTGTCAGCAGTTGCTGAATCCCTGGCTGTGGCGTTTCAATACTAGTCTTCACAAGATTGCGCAATAGTGCTTCATTTTGTGCTGGTAAAGTTGTTTGTTGCTTTACCAACGATAATAAATGTTCCTTTACAGAAAGACCATTCGCATCTTGTGTAAATAATCGCTCGGGTATATTTTGAGTAAAAGCTTTGATTAATTGCTCCTGCATTTGCTTTGCAAATATGTCTAATGTTTGTTTATTAATTGGTAGTTGGTTCAATCTATCAATCATTTGGTTAAGTTGTAACTTTTGCTCATTCGTCAATAAACCTTGACTCGCTGTCCAAGCTTTTAGCTGGTCAATAAGCTGGGCTTTATTTTCTGGGTTTGTCGCTAAAATCGTTTGAATTACTTGGCCAGCCTGTTGTTGTTGGCCTTGTTGCACAGATTTTGTATCACTTAATGACGCCCAATTTTGTAAAGTTGCCTGTTGCGGTAAAATCCCTGCTTCCTTTAACAAATTTAATGCTTGTAATCGCTCGCTCACAGATGCAGCATTATTCGTTAAAAGTTGTATTGACTTTGATAGCACTAACGCTCCCGTTTCTGCTTCAAACGGCTTTGCAATCGCTGTCACTTGTTGCATCAAATTTTGCTTCATATTTTCTTGCAATACCGTATCCTTCGCTAATAACTGTGTAAAGGTATCCATAATAGCCGTCATGCCTGATGTTTTTTGCCCACTAACGAGCGCTTGGAACACATCTTGAAGCATCGGCATTTTCAGTTCGACCATTTTTTGTAATGCTTGCAAAGCATCCATCTTTGTCACACCTTCGGGTAATGCCTTCATCCACATCTCTGCCTGTAGGAGCTGCTCCTTAGATATCGGGATTTGCGCCTTTATAAAATGCGCTAATACTTGCTGCATTTCCGTCGTTTTTTGCAAATTCATCGAATCAAGTAGCTGATTTATTTGCTGACTCGCGGAAGTTTCTTGTCCCATTGGTCCTGTAACAACCTTTAACTCTGTTTGTGGACTTGTCCCTGTTACTTGAAAGAAATGTGCATCCCCTGCTTTAAGTGGTACTTCAAGTTTAGCAATGAGTTTTTGATTACCAACCTGAATTTCTGCTGTTTGATCTGGATATAGTTGTTTAATTGTGCCATGAAATACTTGTCCTTGCTTTAACGCAAGTGGTTGATTCGCTTGCATTAAAGTAGTTGATTGCGCTTGTATCGGATTAAACGATGTAGCTGTCATCTAAATACTCCTTTCTCACATGGATTTTATAGGCTCAAATGACTTTCGATGGTGTATTGTTGGTCCGAATGTTTCAAGTGCCTCTAAATGTTGTTTCGTACCGTAACCAGCATGCTGTGCAAAGCCATACATAGGGAAATCTTTATCCAATTGTTCCATATAATCATCCCTAGCCGTTTTTGCTAAAATAGAAGCCGCTGCAATCGCTAAGCTTTTAGCATCTCCTTTAATAATGGAATCCTGAGGAATTGCTATTGGTAATGTCATTGCATCAACTAATACATAATCAGGCATAATAGACAATGATTCCACGCTTGTTTTCATCGATTGCTTCGTCGCTTCGTAAATGTTCAGTTCATCAATGGTTTTTGCTGATTGAAAATGAATAAAATAACTAATAGCATGCTCTTTTACCAATGTTGCAAAGGCATTACGTTTTTCCTTTGTTAATTGCTTCGAATCATTTAATCCAACAAGAGCATCACAGTTTTTTGGCAAAATAACAGCCGCCGTTACAACTGGTCCAGCTAATGGCCCACGTCCAGCTTCATCCACACCTGCAATCAATGCATCTTTGCCACCGTAGCGATGATCGAAATCTATTTTAGCTTGATGTTCGTCAATTAGTTGTTGTTTTTTGTCCTGCCGTTTTTTCCAACTAAGCCACGCTTTCTGCACGCCTGCACGTTCATCATCTGCAACTGCTGTCATCCATTCTTGCCAATCCTCAGCTATTTTTAATGCTGCTGTAATCTCTTTAATCGTTTTCATCATTTTACTCCCTTTTTCTCACTCTATATCCTTTATCGGCAACAACTACTATTTCCTAAAAGAAAAACTGCCATGCTCACGTTTTATTGCGTGAGCATGGCAGTTTTTTCGCACATTATTGCTGTGTTGCTTCTTTTTCAAGCTGTTCGTCAACAAAGTCAAATGTTAGCTTCCCTAAAAGTAACCCACGAATATCTCGAACGATAAGTTGTGCTACTTGATCATAATCGATTTCTCCACCTGCACCAAAAACACGACGAAGCTTGCCGATATGGTCAAAAGTTTCTACTAAATCCTCATGCATAAATCGGAAACCATAACGTTCCTCCATGCGTGTTGGATAATGCGTCGATAAAAACCGCAATCCGTAAACAGCTAAATCTTCCATATTTGTAATAGTATCTTTAATAGCGCCTGTTAATGCTAGCTTGTAGCCGACTTCTTGATCTTCAAACTTTGGCCATAAAATCCCTGGAGTATCAAGCAATTCTAGTTCCTTGCCGACCTTAATCCACTGTTGGGCCTTCGTTACACCTGGCATATTGCCTGTTTTCGCTATATTTTTCTTCGCTAATCGATTTATAAGTGTTGATTTGCCAACGTTCGGAATCCCTACTATCATTGCACGGATTGCTCTTGGCTTCATTCCACGAGACTTCATGCGGTCAAATTTTTCTTTTAAAATTTCCTGAGCTGCCTTTGTAACGAGTTGCAACCCTTTCCCTTCAAGAGAATTAATGGCCACCGCCTTATGACCATGCTGCGCAAAGTACTCTACCCATTTGCGTGTTTCCTGTTCATCTGCCATATCTGATTTATTTAAAATAAGCAATCGTGGCTTTTGATTGATAACTTCATCAATCATTGGATTTCTAGAAGATAGAGGCAAACGTGCATCAATCAATTCAAAAATAATATCTACTAGCTTTAATTTTTCTGTTACTTCACGGCGGGCCTTCGCCATATGCCCTGGAAACCATTGTATAGTCATTTCTATACCTCCTAAATAAGAAAAGCGCATTCGCCTCCTGTACACGTCATTAACGCGCAGTGCAAATGCTAAAATCGAATAAGATAACTTATGTTCTTAGACGTTAAGAAAGGGAGGGTTCGCCTCCCTTTCAAACATTACTTCACAATTTTTATATCGCTATACGGCCAGAAAATAAGGCTCGTATTACCTATTATTTCTTTCTGATCGACGATTCCAATATGACGGCTGTCCTTACTATAACGACGATTATCGCCCATGACAAAAACATAGCCCTCTGGGATTACATCATTAAGTGATACATCAATGTCATTTAACGTAAAATCTTCTGTTAATGTACCCTCTGTAATTTTGGCTTTGTAGGCATCTAAATAAGGCTCGTCTATCGGTTCACCGTTAATGTATAACTGATCATCTTTATATTCTAACGTTTCACCTGGTAACCCAATAACACGTTTAATGTAGTTTTTTTGTTCTGGTGCATGGAACACAACAATATCAAAGCGCTTTGGTTCACCAATTTTATAACCAATTTTATTAACAATCATTCTGTCGCCATCTTCAAGGGTTGGCATCATGGACTCTCCATCAACTGCAATCGGTGTAAATAAAAAATAACGAATAACTGCTGCAATCGCAAATGCAATTAATAGCGCCTTTGTCCATTCCCATAATTCATTCTTTTCTTTCACTTGTTTTTCCATTATGAATTGCCCCCTTGTCTATCCTCATCCTCATTTTAGATGATTATTATTTAAGATGACAAGCAAAAAGAAAAGGAGCTTGCAATACAAGCCCCTCACTTTTAAGTCATAATTATCGAATTTCTTTAATACGAGCAGCTTTACCACGTAGGTTACGTAGGTAGTAAAGTTTAGCACGACGTACTTTACCACGACGTACAACTTCTAAGTTAGCGATTTTTGGTGTGTGTACAGGGAATGTACGTTCAACACCTACACCGTAAGAAATTTTACGAACTGTGAAAGTTTCGCTAATACCGCCACCACGACGTTTGATAACTACACCTTCGTATACTTGGACACGTTCACGTGTACCCTCTACTACTTTCACGTGTACCTTAACAGTATCACCAGGACGGAAAGCAGGTAGATCAGTACGAAGCTGAGCTTTAGTAATTTCTGTAATAATGTTTGACATTGTTTTCTCTCCTTAGACAGATGCTCTTGCACGCAATCTATGCCACAGCGGAACACCGTAATTCAGCACTTCACATAGAAGTACAGAATAGATGTTATCACATATACTGCATGCAAGCAAGTATCTTTATAGTTCTTTTTTAAGTTTTTCTAAATACAATTTTTGCTTGTCTGTTAATGGATAATGCTCGAGTAGATCAGGGCGACGCTCGAATGTTCTTTTTAACGATTGTTCTTCACGCCATTGCTCAATTTTTGCATGATTGCCTGATAATAATACTTCAGGTACTTGCATACCTCGAAATTCAGCAGGTCGCGTATAATGTGGGTGTTCTAACAAACCAGTTGAAAAGGAATCTTGTATATGAGAATCTGCTTGTCCTAAAACACCTGGTAAAAGTCGTACAACGCTATCAATAACCGTCATCGCACCTAACTCTCCACCTGTTAATACAAAGTCTCCAATAGAAATTTCATCGGTTACTAGGTGCTCACGAATGCGTTCATCGTAGCCTTCGTAATGCCCACATAAAAATACTAATTCGCTTTCTTGCGCAAGTTCCTCCGCTTTTTTTTGAGTGAATCGTTCACCTTGCGGACACATTAAAATGATGCGTGGTTTTCTGTCTGCTGTAATCGCCTCCACAGCGCTAAACATCGGTTCTGGCTTCAACACCATCCCTGCACCACCACCATATGGATAATCATCTACTTGTTTATGCTTGTTGCCTGAAAATGCACGAATATCGGAAACTTCTAGCTTTACCGCACCTTTTTCCTGCGCTTTTTTCAGAATCGATGCACCAAACACACCCGAAAACATATCAGGAAATAGACTTAACACATGAATATTCATCATAGCAAGCCTTCCATCACATGAATGACAATTTTCTTTTCTTCCACATCAATATTTTTTACGATGTCTTCGATATAAGGAATGTAGTGTTCTTTTTTAGCACCTTTCACTACCCATACATCGTTTGCGCCTGTTTGTAGAATATCTTTCACTTCACCAATTGTTTCGCCTTCTTCAGATACAACTGTACAGCCAATAATTTCATGGAAGAAAAATTCATTTTCTTGCAATAAATCATCAGTCATTTGATCTTTCGTTATTTTCAGCATGCCTTCTTTGAACGGTTCGACAAAGTTAATATTATCCATGCCCTCAAATGTTAATAAAATAAAGTTTTTATGGCGGCGTACTGATTGAATTGTTACCCACGTTGGCTTTTTATCGTCTTTTTTAAACGCTGCAAGCTTATTTCCAACCGCAAAGCGCTTTTCTTCAAAATCTGTAGTCGATAATATACGTACTTCCCCACGGATACCGTGCGTGTTGACAATACGACCTACATTAAACCATTCCATCCATTTCACCTCTATACCGTTATATATCCGTACTATATAAAAAAAGGAAGGAACCAGCAAGCTCCCCCCTCTTCTATCCAGATTTTACGCTACACATTTACTGACCCCGTCGAATTCTAGCAACGTATGTATGCATACTTGTTAGAATTGTTCAGTGCAAAACGGCGACAAGTTGCATAGTTGCTACATTGTTACCTTCTCGCGTGTAAACGAGCGTGAAAATCTTTTTATTAATCCAATATATCGACGTAAGTCTTTTTTTGATGGTGACTACCTGCCGCTGAATAAACAATTGTACGAATCGCTTTCGCCACTCGCCCTTGTTTGCCTATGACTTTCCCTCGATCCTCTGGATGAACAAAAAGTTTATAAACAATTCGATTTGCATTTTCGTCCGTCTCAATACGAACTTCTTCTGGATAATCGACTAACGGTAAAACGATTGCTTCAATCAGCTGCTTCAAAGACGTCTCCCCCGATTATTTACTGAATTTTTGGTTATGGAATTTTTCCATGATACCTTGTTCTGAGAACAAGTTACGTACTGTATCTGATGGTTTTGCACCGTCAGCTAACCATTTAAGAGCTTTCTCTTCATCAATGTTTACAGTAGCTGGTTGAGTAAGTGGGTTGTAAGTACCAACTGTTTCGATTGAACGACCGTCACGTGGTGAACGAGCGTCTGCAACTACGATACGATAGAAAGGAGATTTTTTAGCTCCCATACGTTTTAAGCGAATTTTAACTGCCATTTTAATAGCACCTCCGAATAAGTTTCACACAAGATAGTATATTATCAATGTTTATGTTGTTTGTAAAGTGTTTTTTCTTAACACCTATAAAATATTATTTAAACAATGAATCAAAGCCTGGTAATTTCATCTTTTTCTTACCTTTACCAGTCGCCATACCTGTCATTTGTTTCATCATTTTTTTCATTTCATCAAACTGTTTTAATAAACGATTTACCTCTTGAATAGACGTACCTGAACCTTTTGCAATACGTTTTTTACGGTTGCCGTTAATAATTTCAGGATTTGTCTTTTCAGCCTTTGTCATCGAGTAAATAATGGCTTCTACACGACCCATTTGCTTATCATCCACTTTGACATTGTCTAAGCCTTTAATTTTGCCTGCACCTGGTAGCATTTTTAATATTTCGTCGAGTGGGCCCATTTTTTTCACTTGCTGTAATTGCTCAACAAAATCATCGAGTGTAAAGCTTTGCGTTTTGAACTTTTCTTCTAGTTCTTTCGCTTTTGCTTCGTCGACGTTTGCCTGCGCCTTTTCAATTAGTGATAAAACATCACCCATTCCTAAAATACGAGATGCCATACGCTCTGGATGGAATGGTTCAAGAGCGTCCATTTTTTCACCCATACCGACAAATTTAATCGGCTTCTGTGTTACAGAACGGATAGATAATGCCGCACCACCACGTGTATCCCCATCAAGCTTAGTTAATACAACACCTGTGATGCCGACAGCCTCATTAAAGCTTTCCGCCACGTTTACGGCGTCCTGACCAGTCATAGCATCTACTACTAAGAATACTTCATCTGGCTCTTTAAGCGCACGAATATCCTTTAATTCTTGCATTAAATCCTCATCGATATGCAAGCGACCTGCAGTATCAATAATTACGACATCATGATGCTCTTCTTTTGCTAGTTCAATTGCCTGGCGAGCGATTTCAACTGGTGATACGTCTGTGCCTAAAGCAAAAACAGGTAAAGATAGTTGCTTTCCTAATGTTTGTAATTGTTGAACCGCAGCTGGGCGGTAAACGTCAGCAGCAACTAATAATGGTTTACGATTATATTTTTTACGTAAAATATTTGCTAATTTCCCAGAAGTTGTTGTTTTACCCGCACCTTGCAAACCGACCATCATAATGACAGTTGGGGGCTTTGTATTAAATTTAATCGGGCTTTGTTCGCCGCCCATCAGCTCTGTTAATTCGTCTTGAACGATTTTAATGACTTGTTGCCCTGGTGTTAAGCTTTGCATAACATCTACACCGACAGCACGTTCACTTACCTTTTTAACGAATTCTTTGACTACTTTTAAGTTAACATCCGCCTCGATTAAAGCAAATCGGACTTCACGCATCATTTCTTTTACGTCTTGTTCCGATACTTTTCCTTTACCTTTAATCTTTTGGATCGTTCCTTGGAGTCGTTCCGCTAATCCTTCAAAAGCCACTGCTTTCGCCTCCTAATCCCATTCTTTCAACTGCTCAATAAGCGCCAACTGCTCCTCAACCGTCATACTTTTTTCCGTAATCCCAGCTGTAAGTCGCGCAAGCATTTGCGTGCGTTGTTGAAATTTTTCCAGTAAACATAGTTTTTCTTCATATTCTTCAAGCATCGCTTCAGTTCGACGAATATTATCATAAACAGCTTGACGTGAAACCCCATATGATTCAGCGATTTCTCCAAGTGAGTGATCATCTAAATAATAGAGTTCCATATAACTTCTTTGCTTATCTGTTAATAATGCTTGATAAAAGTCGAAGAGAAAGTTCATGCGTGTTGTTTTTTCAAGTAGCATCGAGTTTCTCCCCCCGTTGTTTGTCATTTGTATCATAACGAAAAGCGCCCGTCTGTGTCAAGGTAATCTCCTTGTCTAAAAGCCTTCTATTAGCCGATTTAAGTATTCTTCCATCATTAGCTAGTATTTCTCTTTTAAACACGCATTTTACCTTTATACAGTCGAGCGCTCATTCTATCCACTACAAATCGCTATTATTATTCTTCGCTATTTTCTAGCTCTTTATCTAAGCCTTCTGCAAACAAGCCATATACATAACGTTCTGCATCAAATGGCTGTAGATCGTCCATCTTTTCACCTAGACCAACGAATTTCACAGGAATATGCAATTTATTTCGAATGGCTAGCACAATACCACCTTTTGCAGTCCCATCAAGTTTCGTCAAGACAATACCCGTTACGTTTGTTACTTCTTTAAACGTTTGTGCCTGCACAAGCGCATTTTGACCAGTAGTCGCATCTAATGCTAACAATACCTCATGTGGCGCATCTGGTATTTCCCGCGAAATAACACGATGTACTTTTTCTAACTCGTTCATTAAGTTCACTTTGTTTTGTAGGCGACCCGCAGTATCACAAATTAAAACGTCCGCTTTACGATTTTTCGCTGCGCGTATTGCATCATACATGACTGCTGCTGGATCCGAGCCTTCAGACTGCTTAATCACTTCACAGCCAACACGGTCTCCCCACACTTGTAATTGATCAATCGCACCTGCACGGAACGTATCTCCCGCTGCTAATACGACCGTTTTTCCTTCTGATTTAAGACGACGTGCCAATTTGCCAATTGTTGTTGTTTTCCCAACACCGTTTACGCCAACAAATAAAATAACAGTTAGCTCACCATTAGGTTGCATATTTAGTTCAATTAAATCTTCTTCACCTTGCTCATAAATTTCCACAAGTTTCTCAGAAATAATGGTTTGGATACCGTTTGTATCTTTAATATTTTTACGTTGAACCTCGAAGCGTAGTTTATCCATAAGTTCCATCACTGTTTCAAAGCCAACGTCTGCTTGTAATAATAAATCTTCTAGCTCTTCAAAGAAATCTTCGTCTACTTTACGATAACGTGCAACTAAATCATTGACCTTAGAAGTAAATGAATTACGTGTTTTTTCAAGACCTGCTTTAAATTTTTGTGTAATGGACCACGCAGAAGGTTTTTTTTCAGATACTACTTCCTCTACAACAGCAATTTCCTGCACTTCTTCCACTTTTTCTTCCTCTACTACATTGGAAGTCTCTACAACAGCAATGTCTTCATTTGTTGATTGCTCTTGCTTTTCTTCTACTTCTACGTTAGATGTTTCAAGTAGAGCAGGTTCTGCTGTGTCTTCATGCTGTAAATCGGCTGATTGCTCTTCGCCTATCGATTCTACTTTTTCTTCTTCTGTTGGATTTCCAACCAACTTATCTTTTAAACGTTTAAAAAAACTCATGCTTGTTCGCTCCTTTGCTCCGCAAGTACGGGTTCATCTTCTAATTTTACTGATACAAGTTTTGATACACCTGATTCCTGCATCGTAATACCATACAGTACGTCAGCCCCCTCCATTGTACCTTTACGATGTGTAATGACAATAAATTGGGTATTGCGACTAAACTTCTTCAAGTATTCGCTGTATCGAACAACATTTGCCTCGTCTAATGCCGCTTCTACTTCATCGAGAATACAGAACGGCACAGGTCTTATATTTAAAATCGAGAATAGTAAAGCAATTGCAGTAAGTGCACGTTCACCACCAGAAAGCAAGCTTAAGTTTTGCAGCTTCTTCCCAGGAGGTTGGGCAACAATTTCAATGCCCGTTTCAAGCATATTGTTTGGATCTAATAATACTAAATCCGCCTGACCACCACCAAATAATTCGCGGAAAACAAGTTTGAATTGCTCTCGAATGGCAAAAAACGTCTCACTAAAGCGCAGTGTCATTTCTTCATCCATTTCTTTAATCGCTTCGTGTAACGTGTCTTGCGCTGCAAGTAAATCTTCACGCTGCTCTGTTAAAAAAGAATGACGCTCTTGGACACGCTCAAATTCATCAATCGCACTTAAATTCACAGGACCTAATTCTTCAATAGATTTTTTCAATAGCTTGACACGACGTCTCATATGCTCTTCATCTTCAATTGATAAAGCGACTTCCATTGCTTCCTCAAACGTTAGTTGATAGTTTTCTTCGAGCTGATCATTATAATTATTCATCTCAAATTCTACGCGGCTTCGCTTCAATTCATTCGCACGTATTGCTTCTATGAAGCCTTTATGTATACGTTGCAATTCCTTTAGCTGCTCTTCTAACGTTGCTAGCTCTTGTTGTTGGGCTGCTTTTTCATCTTTTTTCTGTGAAATTGTAACTTGTAATGTTTCTCTTCTAGCCTTCCACGTAGCAACTTGTGCCTCTACCTCTTCATCACTCAACAATTTTGTCGATTCATCAGATTGAAGCCATATTATTTCCTGAGAAATATTGTCGACTTTTTGTCGAGCTTTGTTTAACTGTAGCGCAAGTTCTGCAGTTGCAATTTGTACTTGGGACATTTGTTCCTGCATTACCGCCAATTGTGAACGTTTTTCAGCAGTTTGTTCACGAAGAACATCCTTTTCCGTTTCACTTTGTAATTTCACTTTACCTAGTTGCTCTACCGTTTCATTAATCTCCACTAACTCTAATGCAAGAGCTGCTAAACGTAGCGTTGCTGCTTCCTTTTGAGCAAGCAGTGATTCTTCACGTGTCTTAACATCCAGCGTTTCATTGGAGGCAAATGACACTCGGGCTGACAAGCTTTTTTCAACAACTTCTAATTCCCGAATACGACTTGCCTGTTGCATCTCTTCTTTACGTAACTGATCGCCTTCAAGTTTTAATTGTTCCAATGTGTCTCGCAACGATGACAATGTTTCCTTTTCCGTTGCTACAGCCTGCTCTGCGCTATAAATCGATGTCTCTAACGCTTCGAGTTTGGCAATTAAACCATCTAACTCCGCTTTTCTCGTAAATAATGAAGATTGTTGTTTTGCAGCACCACCTGTTAAAGAACCGCCAGCATTAACAATATCTCCTTCGAGTGTTACTACACGATAACGGAAACCACATAAACGTGCTATTTGACTAGCACCTTCTAAATTTGATGCCACGATCACATTGCCAAGTAAATTTTCTACGATAGAGCGATAATTTTCATCAAATGTCACAAGTGCATCTGCCATTTGCACGAATGCAGGATGCTCCGTTGCAAGCTGAATCGAAGATAAATTTATTTTGCGTGATTTCATGACCGTTTTCGGTAAAAATGTCGCTCGGCCAGCTCTTTTTTGTTTTAACCACTTGATGGCCTGTTGAGCGTTCTGTTCATTCGACGTCACAATATGCTGTGATGCAGCCCCTAAAGCTGTTTCAATCGCTTGTGAATACTTCCCATCGACCTGAATTAATTCTGCCACTGCACCTTCAATGCCAAATAATTCACCTTTGTCACGAGCTAATAATACTTCTTTAACGCCGTGGAAGAAGCCTGAAAAGTCTGCTTCTAGCTCTGCTAATGTGTCTTTTCTAGCTTTTAACTGTTGCTGATGCTGATAAGCTTTGTATAGCATTTCCTGCTTTTCGTTAAATGAACTATTCACATTTTTAAATTGAATTTGTAACGCTTCATATTGCTCTAGCTTTTTTTGCAGCTCCGTTGTCGTTGCTATATGTGTACCAACAAGCGACTCTTTCTCTGTGACAACTTCAATAAGCTCTTGCCCAATTTCATCCGTTTGGTCTGTCATACGCGCGGCCATTGCTTTTTGTTGCGATAGTTGTTGATCAATATTTTTTAGTTCATTTTTTACTGTTGCTTCTTCATTTAACGAATCGATATAACGGTTTTTATGCCCTTCAATTTCTTGTTCTATTTCTGTAACCGAACGATTTAATGATTGTTCTAATTGTTTAATAATTTGCTTTAAAGTTGAGACTTCCTGTTGCTTTTCAGTAAACAACTGTTTTTTCTCAAGCTCCTGTGCCGTTAGATCTTCTACTTCACTTTTCGCTTCTTGCAATGATGCATTCAACTGCTGTAATTGATTCGTTGCATTTTGTCGCTTCTCAGCCATTAAAGCTTTACGACCATCCCAACGCTCCATTTCCATTGTGGCATCGACAAGCTCTGATTGTGCCGCATCCAATACAACATCAAGCTCTTTTAAATGTTTACGAATTGCAGCAGATTGGGTTTCAAAAGCTTGAATATTACTAGCATGTTTTTGCTCTGTTTCAGCTAACTGCGTATATTCTTCTTTCAATGCATGCAAAGATTGTGCACAATTTTTTAAATCGTGCACAAGAATCGCAATATCAAAATCTTTTAGCTCCGTGGACATTTGCACATAATCTCTTGCACTAGAAGCTTGTATTTGCAAAGGCTCCAAACGGCTATCTAACTCATGCAAAATATCTAAAACACGGTATAAGTTTTCATCTGTTTCTACAAGTTTATGCTCAGCTTTTTTCTTTCGCAGCTTGTATTTTAATACACCAGCCGCCTCTTCAAATATAGAGCGACGGTCGTCAGGACGGCTATTTAAAATTTCATCGACACGGCCTTGGGAAATTATCGAGAAAGCCTCTTTCCCAAGTCCTGAGTCCATAAACAAGTCCGTAATATCCTTCAGGCGACACTGCTGGTTATTTAATAAATATTCACTATCACCTGAACGGTATACGCGTCTTGTTACGCTTACCTCTGTGTACGAAAAAGCAAGCTGTTCATCAGTATTATCTAAAATTAATGTTACCTCTGCAAAGTTTAGTGGCTTTCGAGAGTCACTCCCAGCAAAAATAACATCTTCCATTTTTGCCCCACGCAACGACTTTGCCGATTGCTCCCCGAGTACCCAACGAATAGCATCAGTTACATTACTTTTCCCACTGCCATTAGGTCCAACAACAGCTGTAACACCTGGTACAAAATCAATACCAATGCGCTCCGCAAAAGATTTAAAGCCAATCACTTCGAGTCGTTTTAGGAACATCTATTAAGCCTCCTCTTTAGCAGAATGCTCACGCATCATACGCATAGCGCATTGTGCTGCTTGTTGTTCAGCTTCTTTTTTCGATTTCCCTCGACCGATACCAAGCTCTTGTCCATTTAATAATACGCTCGATACAAAGGTACGATTATGCGCTGGGCCCTTTTCATCGATAATCTCATAATGAAGAAGACCGTTGTTTGTTTGCTGTACCATTTCTTGTAACTGGCTTTTAAAATCCATCACATGCGAAAAAGCACCGACTTCTACTTTTGGGAACACGATTCGTTCTAAAAATGTCACGACCGTTTGCAAATCCTGATCTAAATAAAGGGCACCTACAAATGATTCAAAAACATCTGCAAGTAGCGCTGGGCGTTCCCGTCCTCCTGTTAACTCCTCACCTTTTCCAAGCAATACAAAGCGACCAAAGCCCAACTCATTTGCAAAAATAACAAGTGATGGCTCACAAACGATCGATGCGCGGAGTTTTGTTAATTCACCCTCGCTCATATGCGGGTATTTCTCAAAAAGGTATTTAGAAACAGATAGTTCAAGTACTGCGTCACCTAAAAATTCGAGACGCTCATTATCCGTAAACAATTTACGGCGATGCTCATTCACATAAGATGAATGCGTGAATGCTTGATACAATAAATTTTTATTAATAAATGTGATATTTAATTCATGCTGTAACAGCTCGAATTGATTGCGTACCTTTTCAGGAAGTACGCCTGATTTCTGCATATTTCCTTTTCTTCTCATAGCCATTGAACAATCTGCCTTCCTAATAGTTTCTACCGTCTTAGTGTACCTTTTTCAAGGCATTTATGCAAAAGTATTTCGGCTAAAATACAATGTTTTGGAAGTTTTAACGTAATTTTTTTACAAAAATAAAAAAAGGCACGCAAATCGTTCGAAAAACGAACCATTTCGTACCTTTAAAATACATCAAAGCATAAACGATTATGCTTTGATGAAAGTATTCAATGAAATCAGATTTTTATTATGCAATCTTAAAAGGTTGCAATTGAAATCTGTAACATCTGCCAGAGGCGATTAGTTAATTTTACCTTCGATGTATGAAATAGCAGAACCTACTGTTGAGATTTTTTCAGCATCTTCATCAGAAATTTCCATATCGAATTCGTCTTCAAGCTCCATAACAAGCTCAACAACGTCTAATGAGTCAGCACCTAAATCATCACGGAAAGAAGCTTCTAATGTTACTTCACTTTCTTCAACACCTAAACGGTCCACGATTACTTTTGTTACGCGTTCTAATACTGTAGTCAAAACTTTCACCTCCCCTCAAATGATTATACAAAAATTTTATATTTATGCTATAGCATAATATTACATCACCATGCCGCCGTCAATATGTAGCGTTTGACCCGTCATATAGTTTGCTTCATCCGAAGCTAAAAACGCAACGGCTTTTGCAATATCCTCTGGTTGCCCAAGTTTAGCAAGTGGAATTTGCGTAAGCATACCTTGTTTTATCTCTTCTGGAAGCTGTTCAGTCATTTCTGTTTCAATAAAGCCTGGTGCAATTGCATTCACTAAAATATTACGTGATGCAAGTTCCTTAGCAGTTGTTTTTGTTAAGCCAATTACGCCCGCTTTTGCTGCTACATAGTTAGCTTGCCCAGCATTACCTGCTACACCAACGATAGAAGAAATATTAATAATACGTCCTGCACGTTGCTTCATCATTTGACGAGTAACAGCTTTTGTACAAAGGAATACACCTTTTAAGTTAGTATTAAGAACATCGTCCCATTCTTCTTCCTTCATTCGCATTAATAAATTATCGCGTGTAATACCTGCATTATTCACTAAAATATCAAGTGAGCCAAATGTTTTAACTGCAGCATCCATCAGAGCAGTAACTTCTTCTGTTTTTGAAACACTTGCCTGTACTGCAAGCGCCTCACCACCATTTGCTTGAATTGCCGCCACAACTTCTTCCGCTTTTGCTTGTGAGCCACTATAGTTTACAACTACCTTTGCACCTTCATCAGCAAGCTTTAACGCAATCGCACGTCCAATTCCTCGTGAAGCACCTGTTACAACTGCAACTTTCCCTTCTAATTTACGCATTGATTGTCCACTCCTTCGACGCTTCTAATACTGCTTCTAATGAAGCTTCATCATATACACAATACGTTGCCACTGAACGATCTACTTTCTTTACTAAGCCACTTAGCACTTTGCCAGGTCCACACTCGATAAATACATCGACACCTTGCGCAATCATTTCACGTACTGATGCTTCCCATTGTACTGCACTATATACCTGTTCCACTAATTCTTGTTGAATAGCTGGCACATCTGACAATTCTTTAGCTTTAACGTTGCCGATTACTGGAATTTGCGGTGCCGATAAAGTAATATCCGCTAATGTTTCCTGTAATTTACTAGATGAAGGTCGCATTAATTCTGAATGGAAAGGTCCACTTACAACTAATGGAATAGCACGTTTAGCGCCCGCTTCTTTAGCGGCAACTGAAGCCTTGTCAACGCCTTCTTTTGTTCCAGAAATAACGATTTGTCCTGGACAGTTGACGTTTGCAACTTGTACTACATCGCCATCAGCTGTTACTTTTTCAGTCACTTCATGCAATGCATCTAGCTCCATACCAAGAATAGCAGCCATAGCCCCTTGCCCTGCTGGCACAGCTTCGTTCATAAATAAACCTCGTTTATGAACAATTGCAACAGCATCCTCAAACGATAAAACCCCTGCGATAACTAATGCACCATATTCTCCAAGTGAGTGACCAGCTGCAAAATTCGGTGTAATACCTGCAGCGCGTAATTTCTCAGCGACCATAACACCTGTCGTTAATAACGCTGGCTGTGCATGATATGTTAGTGTTAATTCTTCAGCAGGTCCCTCTAGCATTAATTTAGATAAGTCAAAACCAAGTGTTTTATTAGCACTTTCGTAAAAGGCTTTACTTTCTTGTGAGTTGCTTACAAATTCTTGGCCCATACCAACCGCTTGAGAGCCTTGGCCTGGAAATATAAATGCGATTTTCGTCATTTCTTATTAATCCCCTTTGTTAGTCAATTTCTAAGTGACGTACTGTATCTGTTATCGTTGAAATAACCGTATGCTCTACCATCGTATTCGCTTGACGTATTGCACTAAAGATTGCTTTTGCATTCGATGATCCATGCGCTTTAATAACAGGCGCTTGCAAACCAAACAAACCTGCCCCGCCATACTCTGTGTAGTCCATTTTATTTTTCAAGTCACGTAAATTATTCTTCATAAGTGCTGCTGAAATTTTTGTTTTTGTAGAAGACATAAATGCCTCTTTTAACATCTTAAATAATGCGCCTGCTGTTCCCTCAATCGACTTTAGCACCATATTGCCCGTAAATCCATCTGTTACAACAACATCAGCGACCCCATCGAGTAAATCACGCGCTTCGACATTGCCGACAAAATTTAAGTCGGCTTCTTTTAGTAATTCAAAAGCAGCCTTCGTTAAATCATTTCCTTTTTTATCTTCAGTCCCGATATTTAACAATCCAATACGAGGCTTTTGTAGACCGCCTACTTTTTTAGCGTAAATATCACCCATAATTGCATATTGCAGTAAATGCTCTGGTCGTGCGTCCGCATTGGCCCCTAGGTCGAGCATTAAAAAGCCTTTACCATCAAGCGTCGGTAATGTCGTTGCTAAAGCTGGTCGCGCAATTCCTTCGATACGACCTACTTTAAACAAACCACCTGCCATTAGTGCGCCTGTATTGCCAGCTGAAAGGCAAGCGTCTGCTGTACCTTCTTCAACCGCATCCATCATTTTCGCCATTGATGAATCCTTTTTACGTCGTACAGCACGTGCAGGATCATCTGTCCCTTCAACCACTTCTTCACAATGGATAACTGTTAAGCGATCGTGCATTTTTAAAAATGGGTCGAGCTTTTCTTGCTGTCCATATAATTGTATTTCCAAATTTGGAATTTGTTCTAATGCTAATAATGCACCTTCCACTACTGATTTCGGTGCATTGTCGCCACCCATTCCATCAAGTGCTAATTTCATACTTATTCACCCTTACCTTTCGTGCGGTACATATCAAATTCACCAACAAAAACAGTTTCACCATTCACAGTCGATATAATCTCAACTTTTGTACGATGGCGTTCATCATCTCTTCCGACAACGACCGCCTTAGTTATAACACGATTTCCTGCTTTAACAGGTTTCACAAATGTAATATTGGAGTGCACTGTTAAAGCAAGCTCATCATCTATAACCGCTACAGCTAATGAGTTTGCCTGGGCAAATAAATGATGTCCACGCGCGATGCCATTGCGCTGAAATACATGCTCTTCTTTTACATCAAATATAGATATTGCACGATTATCTAGTTCTATATCAATAATTTCACCGATGACTTCATCAATCGGTAATGATTTTACTTCATTTTCATATGTTTTCGAAGCTACATCTTTAATTCGTTCGCGCAATTCTGGAATTGCTAGTTCCATGCGATCTAAACGAATTGTTTGTACACTTACCTGAAACTCCGACGCTAATTGTTCATCTGTGACGAATGGGTTTTCCGCAATCGTTTCAGATAATAATCGCTGTCGCTCTTTTTTCGTTCGTCTCAACGTCATTCGCCACCTTTTGAGTTGTTATTAGCACTTGGTACTAATATCAGTATATAGAGTATAAAAAAAGAATGCAAGACTTGTTTTCAAAAACAAGCACTCGCATTCCTTGTCGTACAACACGTAATTATACTAATCAAAACGTTCACCTTGTAGAACACCAGACTTCTCAAGCATATCACGTAAAATTTGATACGTTTCATCATGCCAAAATGCGTCTGTTTCAATCATTTCAGTTGCATCTTTTCGCGCCGTCTCAAGCGTCCTATAATCATGTACTAAATCCGCAACTTTAAAATCAGGTAAGCCACTTTGCTTCCGTCCAAAGAAATCACCTGGTCCACGTAGCTCTAAATCTTTTTCTGCAAGTCGGAAGCCATCATTTGTTTCAGTCATAGACTGCATCCGCTCTTTACCTTCATCAGATTTAGGATCAGCGATTAACACACAGTAAGATTGGTGCTCACCACGCCCTACACGACCTCGCAGCTGATGTAGCTGTGCTAGTCCAAAGCGTTCTGCATCATATACAACCATAAACGTTGCATTCGGCACATTTACTCCGACTTCAACAACAGTCGTAGATACTAAAACTTGTATTTCTCCTTCACTAAAGTCACGCATCACAGCATCTTTTTCATCCGCTGGTAAGCGACCATGCATTAAACCAACTTTATAACGTCCATTAAAATACGATGCGAGCTGCTCATAAATTTCCACTGCGTTTTGGACATCCAATTTATCCGATTCTTCGATTAATGGACAAATAGCATAGGCCTGTCTACCTGCTTGAAGCTCTAGCTCTAATTTGGACAACACAGAACCAAGTTGTTCTTTTTTCATCCAATGTGTTTCAATTTCCTTACGCCCTGCTGGCATTTCATCAATCAACGAAACATCCATTTCGCCAAAGGCTGTAATCGAAAGTGTTCGAGGGATAGGCGTAGCGGTCATAAAGAGCACATCAGGATTTTCCCCTTTATCACGTAAAATTCTCCGTTGTTCTACGCCAAAGCGATGCTGTTCGTCCGTTATAACAAAGCCTAGTCTATTAAAAATTACATCTGGCTGTATAAGTGCATGCGTTCCTATTACAATATCTATTTCACCAGCTGCAAGTGCAGCTAATAATAGACGTCGCTCCTTTGTTTTTGTTGAGCCCGACAATAACGCTACACGGACTCCAAATGGCTCGAACCAAGCAAGTAAGTTTTCCGCATGTTGTTCGGCTAAAATTTCAGTTGGTGCCATTAACGCTCCTTGAAACCCTGCAGTCACAGCGGCATATAAACAAATTGCCGCAACTACCGTTTTTCCCGAACCAACATCCCCTTGTAGCAAACGATTCATCCGATGCGGTTCTTTTAAATCCTTACAAATTTCATTGACAACTCGCTTTTGTGCTCCTGTTAATTCGTATGGAAGTGAAGCGATAAATGCCCGTACCTTTTGCAAGTCAAATTGTATAACTGTCCCCCGTTCATTATCCTTACGTATTTTTCGTAACGCTTGAATACGAAGTTGAAAGTTTAATAATTCTTCATAAGCAAATCGTCTTCTTGCTTGTTTAGCGTGTTCAGCATCTTGCGGAAAATGAATACCTTCAAGACCATCGCGAATTGAGACAAGCTTATAAGCTGCTTGCAAATGTTGCGGAATTGCATCAGGTAATTCTGCGCCAAAATCATCTAACACTTGTCGCATATATTTGCGAAAACGTTTTTGCGGAATTAAACCTTTGAGACTATAAACAGGTTCAAAATCTACTTGGTCTATTTTCGGACCAAATGTGACCGTCGTACCATTAATTACTTGTCTACCTCTATCCCATTTCCCCGTCACTGTCACAATAGTACCTGGTATTAGCTTTTGTTTTAAATAGTTTTGATTGAAAAACACTACCTTCACAAGATGACGGCCAGCGAGTACAGTCACTTGCAAGCGAGATTTATTTCGTCCTAAAAATAACACTGTCGGCTCACGTTCTACTTTACATTCAACAGTAACACGCTCATTATGAGGTGTTTGTGCTAAATCCTTTAAGCGAAAATCCTCATGTCGATGCGGGAAAGTCCACAACAAATCTTGTATCGTCTCAATACCTAATGTTTCTAAATGCGCAGCAGTTTCTTTCCCAACTCCTTTTAATTCAGAGACAGGACTGGTTAATTCAGTCACCTTTCATATCAGCCCCTTCAAATAACGTCCATTCGCATACTGTTGCTGTCATCGAGTACATTCTTAAACTTTTGTTACTCAAAAGAGCCTACCTCCCTTCTATTCAAATCCTCGTTATCTTTTATAGATTGTTAGTATTATATTGCCTATATACAGCACTTCTCTTGTCAACTTTATCATAAAACTTTTAATTCGTGTCGTCCCAATGACTAGGAAATGGCGGTACACTGTCGTTTATTTGAAAATTAAATCATAAATAGTTAATATTGGAAATATAATTAAAAATAGTGCAGGAAATAATTGTAGGGAGGTTCATATGAATTTGACTATAAAAACGCATCTTAATAGCATTATGTGGCTAGTCGCTATACTTTTGCTCGGCATTTCCTTTTTAGTACATGCAACAAGTTACTTTCATACGAAAGAAATAAATACAGCAAGTTCTCGATGTTATGAAATCGGTGGCGAAGTCATTTTAAAAATTTACAACAATGTCACAAATACATATTATTTTGAATGCAAACGAAAATAACTGTCGATAGCGAACTAAAAAGTCGATTGACTAGGCTTCTATTCGGAGAATTCTTCAGGGTAACCGGCGATTCACGGGCTTCTATCGGCGGTTTCTTCGGGGTTACCGGCGATTCACGGGCTTCTATCGGCGGTTTCTTCGGGGTTACCGGCGATTCACGGGCTTCTATCGGCGAATTCTTCGGGGTTACCGGCGATTCACGATGTCCGCCACCAACAGAGTACTCTCTGTTAAATTTTATCTATAACAAAAAAGTGTTAGATTGATTATTGCAATCAATCTAACACTTCCTCTTTTCAATCATTTTTGAGCCTTACTCTACTGCTAATTTTGCTTTTAGTATACTTTGTAGATCACCATTATTAAGAATAGCATTGCTGATTGCTTTACCTGTCGGTGTTGCTGCTAAGCCACCACGCGCTGTTTCCTTTAAATTCGGGCTCATCGACTGACCAATACGATACATCGCACCAATAACTTCATCGCACGGAATACGACTCGTTACACCTGCTAGCGCCATATCTGCTGCAACAAGTGAGTTTGCTGCACCCATCGCATTTCGTTTAACACAAGGCACCTCAACTAATCCAGCTACTGGATCACAAACAAGGCCAAGCATATTTTTCAATGTAATAGCGAATGCTTCTGAACATTGCTGTGGCGTACCACCTGCCATCTCCACGATTGCAGCCGCAGCCATACCAGCAGCTGACCCAACTTCCGCCTGACATCCCCCAGCGGCACCTGAAATGGAAGCATTATTTGCTACAACAAAGCCAAATGCACCTGAAGTAAATAAATATCGAATCATTTGTTCACGCGTTGGATTTAGCTTATTTTTCACCGCAAATAAAGTACCTGGCACGACTCCCGCTGAACCCGCTGTAGGCGTTGCACAAATTGTACCCATAGCAGCGTTTACTTCATTCGTTGCTACGGCTTTACTAACAGCATCTAATAATAAATCGCCTGATAGCGATTTACCTTGTGCAATATAATTTTGTATTAGTACGGCGTCTCCACCCGTTAAGCCTGTTACAGACTGCACACCTTTTAAGCCTCGCTCAACCGCTTCCTCCATCACCGTTAAGTTTTGGTCCATCTGTTGCATAATTTCTTCTCGAGTTCGTCCACTTATTAACATTTCCTGCTCAATCATAAGCTCAGAAATTAGCTTTTCTTCCTGTTCTGCTCGTTCCACAAGCTCACGTACATTATGGAATAACACTTCCATAGAGACACCCCCCTAGTTATTAATTCTCGACACTTTCGTAATATGTGGTATTAATGAAATTTGCTGAAGTACTTTTTCCTCAATATTTTGATCAATCTCAATGACCATGAGTGCCGTTAAACCACGTTCAATACGGGAAACCTCCATATGCCCAATATTGACATTGTGCATCGCTAAGCAATTCGCAACATTAGCAATACAGCCAGCACGATCATCGTGAACAACAAGAATGGCTGGCATACCACCTGTTAAACGAAGTTTGAAGCCATTGACCTCGCTTACTTCAATTTTTCCGCCACCAATTGAAATGCCGACAATAGACATTTCTCCTTCATCATCACCAAACACTAGTCTAGCTGTGTTCGGATGCTCTGTATTCGCTGTTTCTGGAATAAACTCATATTCCAATCCAGCTTTTTCTGCATGTTCAAATGCCGTTTTTATTCGTTCATCAAATGTATCAAAATCTAATAAACCACCAATTATCGCTACATCTGTCCCATGCCCTCTATACGTTTCAGCAAATGATCCATAAAGATGAATTTTCACCCATTTCGGTTGTCTACCAAATAAATCTCTTGCTACACGTCCAATACGCGCTGCACCTGCTGTATGAGAAGAAGATGGACCAATCATAACGGGTCCAATAATATCAAAAACCGATGTAAACTTCATACAAGCACACCCCTCTATTCTATTCGTATAATAATTTATAATTTACTTATATCATGCTTGATAGTTACTATAAAAGTAAAGCACTACTTTATCAACTTTCAGAAAATTAACACGACTATAATTTATAACGTATTTATATTATTTCTTCTTTGTCCATTCTATAAACACACTCTTTCCAACATGCTGATATTCCAGTATTTTCAAAACATCTGTCCTCTGTAGAAATACACAAAACTATCTATTTTGTTTCATTCAAGTAATTTTCTACACGTTGTATTCCTTTTACCATAAACAAAAGCAGTACACACATTGTGCACTGCTTCGCCTACTTGTTAACTCAATCACCTTACATTATTCTACTGAAATAATATATGGGTATAATCCTTGTTTACCGTTAAATAACTCCACTTCTACATCTGGATAGTTGTTTTCGATAAATTGGATTAATTCAGAGGCATTTTCTTCAGAAGTATCTGCTCCATAAATAACCGTAACGATTTCAGTATTCGCATCTACTAAATCCGTAATTACTTTCTCAGCAGCATCTTTTAATGCTGGTGTAGATAGCACAATTTTCCCTTCAGCAAGTGCCATAAAATCGTCTTTATGAATTTCTACGCCATCGATAGACGTATCACGCACTGCATAAGTTACTTGGCCTGTTTTTACATGAGCAAATGCTTCTGTCATTGTTGCTTGGTTATTCTCAACAGTTGCTTCTGGATTAAATGAAAGAATGGCTGCCATCCCTTGAGGAATAGTTTTTGTTGCTACAACTGCTGCTTCAATATCCAATAGCTCTACAGCTTGTTCTGCTGCCATTACAATATTTTTATTGTTCGGTAAAATGAGTACTTTTTCTGCGCCAATTTCCTGAACAGCTTTCACAATGTCTTCAGTTGAAGGATTCATCGTTTGGCCGCCTTCAATAACATAAGAAGCGCCGATTGAGCGTAACAATTCAGCTACACCTTCTCCCATTGCAATCGTTACAATGGCATATGGATGCTTCTCAGCCTTTTTCGCTGGAGTAGATGCTTTGTGATCTTCACCCACAATAGCTGAATGTTGCTCGCGCATATTATCAACTTTAATTTTAATAAGACTTCCGTATTTTTGCCCCATCGCTAAAACTGCACCTGGTTGCTCTGAATGAATATGCACTTTAGCAATTTCTTCATCTGAAATAACAAGTAAAGAATCGCCTAGTGGATTTAATTCATTACGGAATTGCTCCTCACTAAATGGCTCTTTTCCTTCTTCCAAACGAACCATAATTTCCGTACAATAGCCAAATTCAATATCAGCTGTATTCATAAAATCTTGTGCTCTATGATGTTCTGCATTAATTAAATCGTCTAATGTTGCATCATTTTTTTTCGGTAAAGGCTCTCCCTTTAAAGAAGCTAAAAAACCTTCATAAACAAATAGCAATCCTTGACCGCCACTATCTACTACACCCACTTCTTTTAAGACAGGTAAAAGGTCAGGTGTACGCTGTAGTGAAGCCTTTGCTTCTTCAGTAAATGCTTCCATTACAGCGATGATATCGTTTTCACTTTCAGCAACTTCAACACCTTTTTTTGCTGCTTCACGCGCAACCGTTAAGATTGTTCCTTCAACTGGCTTCATCACCGCTTTATAAGCAGTATCTACACCAGCTTGAAATGCACCAGCGAAAGCTTTTGCATCAACCGCTGCATCTTTTTCCACAAATTTTCCAAAACCTCGGAAAAGTTGTGATAAAATTACACCCGAATTCCCACGTGCGCCCATTAGTAACCCTTTAGATAAAGCTTGTGCCGTTTTACCAATATGTTCTGATGCTTGTAGTTCCGTTTCTTTTGCACCAGATGTCATCGATAAGTTCATGTTTGTCCCTGTATCCCCATCTGGTACTGGAAATACATTTAAAGAATCTACATAATTTGCATTTTGATATAGGTGATGGGCACCCATTTGCACCATTTCAGCAAATTTTAATCCGTCTAAAGACTGCATTCGATTTTGTTCCTCCTCTTACTCATTCGCTACACGAACGCCCTGCACAAAGATATTGACAGATTTTACGCTCATACCTAATGTTTTATCTACTGTATATTTCACTTTCGATTGTACTTGATAAGCAACTTCCGAAATTTTAGTCCCGTAACTAACAATAATGTACATATCAATATGTAAATCTTCTTCTTGTTGTCGAATTACAACACCTTTTGCAAAGTTCTCTTTACGTAAAATATCAGTTAGACCATCACGAATTTGATGTTTTGATGCCATGCCAACAATACCGTAGCATTCTATAGCAGCGCCACCAGCAATCTGTGCTAGTACATCAGTTGAAATATCAATTTGGCCGAATTCGTTATTTAATTCAATTGACATAGAAATGCCCCCTTGGCTCTTTTTGACTAAATTCTATTGTACCACTTTGGGTATACATTAGGCAACCTAAGTTGCCTTGAAAGCGCTTTGTGTCAACGTTTTTAGCGATTCATTCCAATCTTCATCGTTCACACTATTTGTTTTGAACTTATGTTTATCTACTCTTACCTCTAGCTTTGCCTGAAGTTATTCTGTCGAAACCTATTCAAACTACTATTCATCGAATATCTTTTCCAAGCATAAAAAAAGCTGATGTAATTATACATCAGCTTTAGGCGTGAATTGTTTGAGTGCCTGGCACTGCCATAGGACACCGCCATCTCCGTTTTGTGGATCAAATTATCAATATAAGCTTTTAATTAATGTTTCAATCATAACAGGCATTTCTTTAAATGCGCTATCCACATGTAACCTTTCTGTCTTTTGATGTGCGTCTTTGCCGAATGGGCCAACATTTAGCACTGGTCCTTGCAAATCAGCCATCGCTTCAAATGGAATACTATACGTATCACCATAAACAGGCGTGTTTCGCTCAAATGCAGTCCAACCGTTTGAGTCATCTGTGTAATTTACATAACTTAAATCACAAATACCATTGAAATAATGAATTTGCTCAATTTCAATATCAAACGTTTTAGCTGTTTTCTTCATTAATTCGATAGATTCCTTTACTAGCGGATGATCTGATGAATTGATTGCAGGATAATATGGTGGTGCATACAACAGCACAGTTGCTGGTGTTAGCTCCTGACATCGAATCATTAATTGATCGACAATACGAATCGATTTTTCACGATCATCCCACGATGTATTTTCTATAACTTGCTTTTTAATGTGGTTCACTTCTTCAGCACCAAGTTTATTTATGGCATGCTCTAACACTGTTTCGTATCGAAGTACTCTTACTTCACCAACACCTTGCACTTTTTCACGCGCACAAATTTTATTATATTGCGTGTTACAAGCGGCCATTGCCTCTAATGCGACTTGTTCAAAAATTTCCATTACCTCTGTTGCTGTCCGCTTCAACAAAAATACATTGTAAAGCGCAGCTGCACGATATGGTGTTTGTGTCGAATACTCCATTTTTAAATCTTTTAATTGTAATGATACAGGGAGTGGTGTGCTTTCGCCTAAATCCGTTTCACTGAACACTGGATTCCATTCCATATGCTGCGTCATATAGGATGCAATATAGTTGGCTGTCATGCCTTTTAACGGTTCACCTACATGCGTTTCTTTCCCATAAAATAAAGCTGCTGGCATAATTTTCCCTATTGTACCCGAATAAATATATTCATTTATATCCGAAGGTCCTTGCGAGAACGATGGCTCACTATTTAAAAATAACTTATAGGTTAACCCATATTGTTCACGTAGTCTGACTAGCTCAACTACTGCTGCACGCATACCAGCTGAGTTCACTTCTTCATCTGGTACCGCTGTTAAAATAAGATTGATAGGCCATTGTTCAATACTTGCTTTCTCTATCAATTGCATATGCAATGCAAGTCCCATTTTCATATCCATTGTTCCACGACCAAATAAATAATTGCCCGATTCTAAATCTATTCTTGCCGCTTCTGGTAAATCTTTTTTATATTTTGGCTCCATTAGCTTGCTCGTTAATTCTTCTGGGCGACAAGCAAATGGCTCAAGCTCTCCATATTCCTCCGTATGAACAGTATCAAAGTGACTAATAAGCACTACCGTTTCTGTTGCCGTCGGATGCTTGTACAATGCTGTTACCGCATGGCGACCTAGCCCTGCATCATGTAGTTCTATATAGTTAGGATTGTCTTGAAAATAAGAAAGCGTTTGCAATGTGTCTCTTAATTTATAGGCAAATTCATTTTCGCCTGGTGTTAATGTTCTGCTTTCCCAGCTAACAATTTCACATAATAATGCCCGAAGATTTTTCGGCGTATTCCATAAATATTTACTCATATTTAAAATCTCCTTTATTCGATAAATGCTTTTCCTATATCAGGAGCATTTCATTATGAATTTATTTTTGCCGTCTCCTCAATTTCTGAAGAAACTGTACTTACTTTACTCAATTTCAGTTTATAAAATAGCAGACAAGCTATAAAGAACCCTATACCGTATAGTAAACCGATTCGTTGAGTTGGATCGAACGCTAAAAACACGAGAATAATGATACAAAAGACAATACAAAATAGTGGAATTAACGGGTATAGTGGCGTTTTAAATTTCAAATCTGCCACATTGCCTCCCCCTTTAACATAACGATATCGGAACATTAATTGGGACATCGCAATACCCATCCAAGAAATCGTTACCGAAATTCCCGCAATCGACATGAGCAACACAAATACTGCATCTGCTTCCATAACACTTGTTAATAAAGATAGCAGCGAGAATAGCATAGTGAAAATAAGCGCATTTAATGGCACCTTGTTTTTTGTTAAACGTCCAAAGTATTTTGGAGCCATTCCTTCTTTTGACATCGACCATAGTAATCGTGTTGATGCATAAAGGCATGAATTTCCTACAGATAATATTGCTGTCAAAATAACGAAGTTCATTATGCCAGCTGCATATGGTACACCAGCAATTTTCATCAATGTTACAAATGGACTTTCCAGTAGCCCAAGCTCAGATGATGGGAAAATCGCAGAAAGCACAATAATTGAAGCAATATAAAATACTATGATTCTAAAAAGGATTGTCCGTATTGCTCTTGGAATGTTTTTCTCTGGATTTTCTGTTTCACCAGCAGCTATACCTACCAGCTCGGAGCCTTGATAAGAGAAAATAACATTCATCATCGTTACAAAAATAATCGCGATACCAGCAGGGAATAATCCTGTCGGTGCTAAATTTGTTAAATGCGGAGCTGGACGATCAGCCAGAGGGATCCAGCCAAATATTGCAGCGGCACCAATAATAATAAAGGCAATTACGGCAACTACTTTAATGCTCGCAAACCAGAACTCTGCCTCTGCAAAACCTTTCGTTGTTAAGGCGTTTAATGTAAACAAAAGCACCATGAAGACCGCACACCATATCCAAATAGGTACATTTGGGAACCAATGTTGCATTAATATCCCTGCTGCGGTAAACTCCACCCCTGCGGTGGCGGCAGAACCTACAAAGTACATCCATCCTAAAGAAAAGCCTGCTGAGGGACTAATAAAACGTGTTGCATATGTTTGGAAAGAGCCTGTTACAGGCATGTACACTGCCAATTCTCCTAAACAGTTCATTACCATATATAAAATAAAACCGCCAAACAAATAGCCAATTAATGCGCCACCAGGGCCTGCTTGATTGATTGTATAACCTACATTTAAAAATAACCCTGTCCCAATCACTCCACCTAGTGATAGCATCAATAAATGTCGACTCTTCATAGAGCGTTTCAATACATTATTATGCTGTTGTTCCCCTTTGCTCAAAGTGTTTCCCCATTTCCATATGTTGTCATTATATTAAATATTCAGATATTTAGAGGATTAAAACACCCAATCAATTTTTCCCCTACAAATTGATTGGGCATATATACATTTAATTAAAAACGAAGGGATAAGCAGCTCAAGCCGCCGTCATGTTTTCTAAACTCAGACATTTCAAGTTCAATTGTTTTATAACCTAAATCATTTAATTTACGATTTGTGTCAGGGTAACCTGCTGGAATAATGATATAATCATTTACTTGAATACAGTTCGCTGAATATTCATCTTCTTGTGGAATAACAATTTTCTCATATGATGCAAAAGTAGGGTGATCGATAAACTCTCCTGCAACGACCATACGATTTTGTCCAACGTAAGCGATTCCCGTTTTTAAATGGAAGAATTCTTTTAATGGAATAATCGTAGCTTCATAACCTTCTTTTTCTACGATTTCTTTGAATTGTCGTGCACCTTCCTCGTTTGTACGATCAGAAATACCTACATAAAATTTCTTTTCTGCTTGTAAAACATCCCCACCATCAAGAGTTCCTGGTGCTTCGATATAATAAAGTTTGTCATAGAATTTTTTAACTGCAGGTTCGATATCTTCAATTTCGCGATTACGTGCATCTGCTCCTGGATTTGTAATAATAGCAAATTCAGAAGTTAGTACTGCCGTATCTTCTACAAAAGTAGCGTCAGGGAATGCTTCATCTGCAGCTAGTTGTGTAACTTCTACGCCACATTTTTTTAAAGCTTCTACATACTGTACGTGCTGTTCAAATAATTTTTCTAAAATAGGTTTTCCTAGATCACTCGTTGTTAAACCGTTTACAAAGCTGTTACCTGGATTTTTCACAATGACATTTTTAAACATTTTTATTCGTCTCCTTTTTTATCCTCTGATTACTGGACAAGTTAGACATGTTGGTCCACCTGTTCCTTTTACTGTGATTTCTTCACCTTTATATTCATAAACAGTTGCGCCTGCATCTAATAACTGTTGTTTTGTAGCTGGATTCCCTTCAGGAATAACGCATACTCTTGGAGCGAGTGCCAAAACATTACAGCCTAGCGTGTCGTATTCATCTTTAGGTACTTCAACGAACTGAATCCCGCGTGCAATAAGAAGCTGACGGAAAAATACGGGCATTAAACGAGAGTGTACTACAGCCAAATCCTTGTCCACCATACTAATAAAGGACATTAAATGTAAGCACTCCGCTTCACCTAAGTCATGCGGTAGCTGTACAACGATAAATTCATCGACAACATCCGCTGTCATCTCTTTAATTTGACGAATGGCTTCATCATTCGTACGGTACCCTCGGCCGACAACAAGTGTACGGTCGTCAAGCCAAACAATATCCCCACCATCTGAAACAGCATCTCCAGTCAATTCTCCAATGATAGGAATCCCTTTACTCTGTAAAAACTCCTTATATACAGTTGCTTCAGGTTGTCTTAATTTCTTTCCAGATTTCAATATGATTGCACCGTGTGGTGTGAATTTAACAGGATCATGTGCATAAAGAGAATCTAACCCTACATCATTTGAAGCTGGTAAATAATCAATTTGTTCAACGTATTTTTCTAGAATTGCTATAAACTCAGCATATTCTGTAAGAGCCACATTATAGTTAGGTTCTGATAAATAGTTGAAAGTTTTCCATTCATCCGTAAGATGCTCTTGGCTTATAAAAGCTTCTTTTGGATGTTTGACAATTACGTGTTTTAAAGGTGCATACATGGATGAACAATAATGCATACCTTTCACCCCTTTTCCGTGTAGTGGAAAACGTTTCCGTTAAGAGGAAAGTTTATATAAAAAATATATGCGTTTTATGTTATACTGTCAATATATTTAGAAAATTTTAATATTAAACTATTTAAAAAGTTCTTACTCACCCAGAAGGAACTAGACGTAAACTGAGAATAAAAATACAATAAGATTAGAGGAGGTGGGACAAAATGCAGTTATTAGAACGAGCAATGACCATTGCTAAAGTGTTAGCTTCAGAAGCAGCAGAAGGCAGTTTGTCTATTTCAGAGCTATCCACCAAATGCGATTTACCACTAAGTACATTACATAGAATTTTAAAAGCGATGATTGCACAAGGAATGATTGAACAAGATGAGCAAACGAAACATTACCGCCTAGGAACGATATGGATGGAATTAGGCTTACAAGTGTATGATACGATGGATTATATAAGCAAAATCAGACCTGAATTAGAGCGCCTAGCTAGAGAAGTCGAGGAAAGTGTTTATTTAAGCAAGCCTGCTGGGTTAGATACTATAATTATCGAAAGAATAGATAGTGCAGCAAATCCAATTCGAATTTATGATCAACTCGGTATTCGCATTCCAATGCATATTGGAGCTGCCAATAAAGCATTGCTAGCCTCCATACCTACTGAACAAGCTAAGGAAATAATAAATCAACTAGTCCCTATTGAAGAGATGGCTGATTTAGAAGGTCAGTTAGAACAAATACGGTTACAAGGCTATGCTATAAGCCACGGTGAACGAACTGCTGGTACTTCCTCAGTCGCTGTAGCTGTTATTAATGGGTTCGGAGAAACTATAGGCGCAGTTAGTATAGGCTTTGTTAGCTTTAACGTTAGCGACGATCATATCAACTTCCTTATCGAAAGTCTTAAAGAAACGGGAAAACGTGTTTCAACGAAGCTTGGCTACCGAGGGAAGTAGTTTATAAAAATGCACTGCACAATGAATCTAGTGACCATTGTCCAGTGTTTTTTCATAGCAGTTTTTTGCCTGTAAAGGTTTTTTTCTTGAAAGGTTATGTGAAAACTGTTGCACTGAACGATTTCGTATGTTAAATTATTATGGTATGTGAAATACCGAACTGAAATAATAATCTTTCAGCATCAACTGTAAGGAGGGAATACAACATGCCAAAACAATGTGTAATCACTGGACGTAAAGCTCGTACTGGTAACAACCGTTCCCACGCTATGAACGCTAACAAACGTACTTGGGGCGCTAACCTTCAAAAAGTTCGTATCCTAGTTAACGGTAAACCAAAACGTGTATGGGTATCTACTCGTGCTTTAAAATCAGGTAAAATCGAGCGCGTTTAATAGCCGCTTCTAAAAAATCGATTTCGCATTAAGCGTAAATCGATTTTTTTCTTTCATTTCTCAAGGCAAACTACCAACCGCCTTTATATAGCTATGAAAAAGTAAAAAATCCGACTGGCATCAGTCGGATTTTTTAGCTTCTTTCTTATCTTTTTTAAATAGGTTAATACACGTACGCGTAATGCTACTAACAAATTTCGGCAGTTGGAACGTATATACTTTCAGGACTCTCTCCCCCTTACGCTAATCTATGCTTCTTATCATTAAACATATGCCTTGCGTGAAGGATATAGACCCTAAAGTGCCTATTATTTCATTACTTGTAAAACGGGTTGAACCTAATGAAATTTCTTCATTCGTCGTTTCATATTTAACATGCCTTAATGTCACACCTTGTATAGGTTGCTCATGCGCAAAAAAGGACAAATAGCGATAGCGATCATCCGCTAGAATTGTGTGAGTGCCTGGCACTAAAAATTGTAACATATTAGCATGATTTATAATTTTCAACACAAGTTGAGGATGTTCTAGCTGCAAACGATATATCGAACGAACAGCTGCCTCATAGTGATCTAAACGACCACCTGTCACACCTGTTAACACAATTTCGTTAGGGGCATAGGTTAATGCCTTTAATAGTGCTAAATCCGTATCCGTTTCATTCTTCTCTTCTTGAAAACGCTGAGCATCATCTGCATGCTCCATAACATATTTGTATTCCTCTTGTGATAACGAGTCAAAATCGCCAACAATGGCATGTGGTGTCATTCCTTGTTCAATTAAATACAGCGCTCCTCGGTCCGCACCGATAAATAAAACATCATTGCGCTTATTATACGGTTCAAAGGAACAAAGCTCCTCTTTCGGACCGCCTGCACAAACGACAACAGTGGTCATTCTTTAATCGCAGCCTCACCAGCAGCTAAAATCTCTTGCAATGCAGCTGTTCGGTCTTCTTTGCTGTATATCGCTGAGCCTGCAACAAATATTGTTGCTCCTGCTTTTGCACAAGGAACGATTGTTTCCGCATTAATACCACCATCGATTTCAATCGCAACGTCTAAGTTTCGTTCTTTAATAATTGTTGATAACGCTTCAATTTTTGGCACAACAGAATGAATGAACTTTTGACCACCAAATCCAGGATTCACTGTCATAAATAACACCATATCAATATCCTCTAAAATATGTTGAATAGATTCAATTGGTGTATGCGGGTTTAAAACGACACCTGGCTTTACACCATAAGAACGAATCAATTGAATAGTACGGTGTAGATGGCGACAAGCTTCTACATGTACTGTAATATAGTCTGCTCCCGCTTTTGCAAATTGTTCAATATATTGATCAGGGTTTTCAATCATTAAATGAACATCTAACGGTAAATCAGTTAAAGGACGAATGGCATCCAACACAATAGAGCCAAATGAAATATTCGGTACAAAATGACCGTCCATCACGTCGATATGAATAAGCTTTGCACCTGCTCGTTCTACATCCTTCACTTCTTCTCCTAGTTTTGCAAAGTTTGCTGCTAAAATTGATGGTGCTATTTGTATCATGATTAATACCTCGGCTTTCGATCCATAATTTCTTGCATAAATTGTTCGTAATGCTTGTAGCGGTACTCGCGAATTTCTCCTGTTTCGACCGCTGCCTTAACCGCGCATTTAGGTTCCTTCAAGTGCAAGCAGGCTCTGAATTTACAATCTTCAGCGATTCGTGAGATTTCTGGGAAACATGCACCTAGCTCTTCTTTTTCAATTTCATCAAAATCAAATGAGCTAAATCCTGGTGTATCTGCCAATAAACCGTCACAAACTTCTATTAACTCAACATGACGAGTCGTATGCTTGCCTCGTCCTAGGCTTTGCGAGATAATGCCCGTTTTTAAATTTAAATCAGGGATTAACGTATTAAGTAATGTCGACTTGCCAACACCCGATTGCCCAGCAAGCACCGATGTTTTTCCTTTTAAAATTGGCTGAAGTCGGTCCATTAGCTCTTCCTCATCTTTATAAGTTTGAAGCACTGTATAACCCATGTTTTCATAATCTTCGATATAGCCCTGTAATTCCTCACGCTCATTGTCTTCTAATAGATCCATCTTTGTCAGACAAATGATTGGGTGGACATGAAATGACTCTAAAACGACTAGGAAACGATCCAGTAAAATCGTATTAAAGTTAGGCTCCTTGACAGAAAATACTAGAATGCCTTGGTCGATATTGGCAATCGGTGGACGAACAAGTTCATTTTGGCGTTCAAGTATTTTTTGTATTGTACCGTCGGAGCCTTCTGTTTCAAGTGTATACTCAACAAAGTCACCCACAAGTGGGGATTCCCCGCGATTACGAAATACCCCACGTCCTCGACATTGTATGAGCTCTTCGCCATTATAAACATAATAATAGCCACTTAATGCTTTACGAATTTGGCCTTGCGCCATCCAATTCCCCCTTATTTAACATCATCATAATTAAAGCTTTCTGACTCAATAATTTCTGAGTCACGGATTATTTTATAAGCCGCTTCTTCACCTTCTACGATGACAAGCTGTATTTTATATTGTCGGTCACTCGTAATAGTAAATTCATCAAAGGCTTTTACCATTGTATGGGTTTTATCTTGAATTTCAATGCGAATAACTTGCTCGTCGCCTTCTTCTGCAGGCTCATATGGAATTAAAACATTTTTAATAAATGTTTTTACAGGTTTTTCGGCAGGTCCTTTACTTAAAACAACTGCAATTGTATCGCCTTCCATTAAGCTAGTACCAGGTTTTGGCGTTTGTGAAATAACACTACCCGCTGGTACGGTATCGTTGTAATCTTCTCGAACAGTACGCCATTTTAATCCTACTCGATTTACGTAATCATCCATTTGCGCTTTCGTGTAATTTGCCACGCTATCTACTGTAATCATTTTTACACCTTGGCTTATCGTAAATGTAATCGTCGCATCTTTAGCGATGATTTCCGCACCCTCTGCAGGATCTTGTTCAATAATTTGACCTTCAGGCTGTTTGGAATGCACATAATTTTTTTGGATTAAAAGTTTATCTTTTAACAAAGACTCTACTTGACTAATTTGTTGCCCCGTATAGTCTTCGATTTTAATCGTTTCTACACCAATACTGACAATTAGCTCTACTTCAGTTCCTTTTACTCGCTTCGAACCTTTTGCTGGGTCTGTCTCAATAACTTTGTCTTTTTCAACTTCTTCAGAGTTACGCTCTTGTTTTTGTTCAGCTACAACAAAGCCTTGTTCTTGTAATTTTTTTGTCGCTTCTTCAACCGTTAAATTCGCAACACTAGGCACCTCAATTTTTTTCGGGCTAAATAAATCTGTTGCAAATAAAAAGAATAGGAACATGGCAATAACGACTACTAATAGCCCTGCCACATAAACTGGCCACTTTTTCTTTTGTTTAACAGGCGCCGCTTTTTCAACAGGTTTCTTCGCTTCCACTTTAGATGGGGTAATAGCTTCCATTGACCTTGTTTGCGTTAAATCCTCATCTTTGCGTTTTGGCTGTTCCTTTATAATTGGAATGGCTCTTGTGGCATCATTATCAATAGGAATCGTAAACTTTGGTTCATTAATACGTGTTGATGATAACACCGTATCTAAGTCCTCTTGCATTTCTTCTACGGTCGCATATCGATGGGATGCATCTTTGGCAGTAGCCTTTAATACCACATTTTCTAGACTTTGTGGAATTGTACCGTCAAATGCTCGCACAGATGGTGTCTCTGTTTGCAAATGCTTAAGTGCAATGGAAACAGCTGATTCACCTGAAAACGGCAATTCTCCTGTTAGTAATTCATACAACACAATGCCTAGTGCATAAATATCTGATTTATATGTTGCTGTTCCACCACGCGCTTGCTCTGGTGATAAATAATGTACAGTTCCTAGCACAGAATTAGTTTGCGTAAATGATGTTGCACTTAGCGTCATAGCTATTCCAAAATCCGTTATTTTCACATTCCCATCCGCATCCATTAAAATATTTTGCGGTTTAATGTCACGGTGAATAATATGATTTTCATGGGCATTGGCAATTGCTGACGTTAATTGCTTCATAATATGCACACTTCTCGCAGGCGAAATTGGTGCATATTCCTGTATGTACTGCTTTAACGTCTTTCCTTGAACATATTCCATCACAATATAATGCAGATCTCCATCATCACCTACATCATAAATACTTACAATATTCGGATGTGTAAGGCTTGTAACTGAAAGTGCCTCACGTTGAAAACGTCGATGTAATTCATCCTCATTGGTAAAATCATAACGTAATATTTTTATCGCTACGTCCCTATTTAATATCATATCATGCGCCAAGTATACATTGGACATGCCTCCGCCACCAATGAGATCTAAAATTTTATAGCGGTCACTAATTCGTTTTCCTACAAGCATACTTACACCTCCTCATCTTGCCTTGTGAGTAACACGAGGGAGATATTATCTTCTCCCCCGCTTGCATTGGCTAATTCCACAAGTTTTCGTCCTTTTTCTTCAATTAAATCTGGATAGGTAATGATAGATGCCATTTCGTACACTGACAGTTTATTGCTTAAACCGTCTGAGCAAATGAGTAAATACGATTCTGGCGCTAGCTCTACTTCATAAAAGTCTGGCTCAATAGTTTCCTCTGTTCCAACAGCTTTTAAAATGAAATTTTTCTTCGGATGCGTCATTGCTTCCTCTTCGCTAATTTCACCATTTTCAAGTAGAACATTAACATAAGAATGATCTCTTGTTATTTGTTGTGCGCCATCATCAAAGAAATAATACACACGACTATCACCAACATGCGCAATGAAGCAATAATTCCCTTCAATTAACACGGCAATAAACGTCGTACCCATTCCTTTACAGTCTTCGTGTGATAAAGAATAGTCGAATATATTTTTATTCAATTGCTTAACTGCTTGTCGTAACCATTCTTTTTTTGATGTCATAGTTGCAAAATGATGTGTCTCTGCTTGTAAAAAAACGGTCTCCATTTGTTTCATTGCCATATCACTCGCCACATCGCCAGCATTATGTCCACCCATGCCATCCGCTACAAGTGCTAGTGCAAGTCCATCTGGACGTTTAAAAAATGCAGCTCGATCTTCATTAATTGCTCGTTTTAAACCAATATCACTTTCGACTGTGTATTCCATCACTGGTCACCTCGTTTCTTCAGATCTCTCTTTCGCACGTAATTGTCCGCATGCCGCATCGATATCAGACCCTTGCTCTCTACGGATTGTTACGTTTATACCATTTTTCTTTAATGTTTTTTCAAAAGCAAAAATTTTACTACGAGATGTGCGGATATAATCGCGTTCTGGTACGTAGTTTACAGGAATTAAGTTTACGTGGCATTTAATTCCTTTTATTAGTGCAGAAAGTTCTTCTGCCACTTCTACTGAATCATTTTCACCTGACATTAAACCATACTCAAAACTTACACGTCGGCCCGTTTTTTTCGTATAGTAACGAACTGCTTCCATTAATTCTTCCAATTTGTATGCGCGTGCAATAGGCATCAGTTTTTGACGTGCCTCCTGGTTTGGCGCGTGCAATGATACAGCAAAGTTAATTTGAAGCTGTTCATCTGCAAATTGATAGATTTTAGGTACAATACCCGAAGTTGAGACAGTAATGTGACGTGCCCCAATATTTAAACCTTTTTCATGATTTATGACTTTTAAGAAGCTCATCATGGCATCATAGTTATCGAAAGGCTCACCAATACCCATAATAACGATATGTGACACACGTTGATTTACTTCATCTAAAGCTTGCTGTACTTTTACAACTTGCTCTACAATTTCACCTGCTAATAAATGGCGCTTTAAGCCCCCTAAAGTTGACGCACAAAACGTACAACCAATTCGACAGCCCACTTGTGTCGTGACACATACTGAATTGCCATATTCATGGCGCATTAACACTGTCTCAATTGAGTAACCATCTTGTAGTTGGAATAAAAATTTAATCGTACCATCTTTTGATTCCTGTTTAATGATCGTTGATAGTGTTGTTAATGCAAAACTTGCCTCTAACTTGTCACGCAATGCTTTTGAAAGGTTAGACATGTCTTCAAATGTTTTAACACGTTTATTGTATAACCAGTCAAAAATTTGTGCTGCGCGGAATGGTTTTTCACCATTTTCTTTTAGCCACTCTTCTAATTGATGTGGTTGTAGTGAGTAGATTGATTCTTTTAAATTCGGCTTTTCTTTTTTCGCTCGTCGTACGGGCTTTTCTTCAGCTTCCTCGACTAAGTCATTAATACGTTCATTAAATTGCTCTTGATCCACCATTAGTTGGATTCTCCTTTTTTACGAAAGGCTGCGACGAAGAAACCATCACTGCCGAAGTCTTGTGGAAAGACTTGAAGCATGCCATTTGCTTGCTTTTCCGCTAATTTTGTTGGTAAAGATTCTAGTTGTATCGCTTCCATTTCTGGATGCTCTCTTAAAAAGGCATCAACAGTGCCTTCGTTTTCTTGTTTATCGACTGTACATGTACTGTATACAAGCTTGCCTTCTTTTTTCAGTACTTTAGTTGCTGCATCGAGTAGTGCTAATTGGATTTTTTGAAGGTTTTCTAAATCTTCTTCACGCTTCGTATATTTAATATCAGGTTTACGACGCATTACACCTAAACCACTACAAGGCGCATCGACTAACACCGCGTCAAACGATTCTGGTTGTAAAAACTCTGGAGCTTTACGTCCATCAATTGGAGCGGTTTCTACAATATCAAGTCCTAGACGTTCTGTATTATGGTCGATTAAATCTAATTTATGTGGATGCAAATCCGTTGCCAAAATGGAACCTGTATTGTTCATTTTTTCGGCTAAATGTGTTGTTTTGCCACCAGGTGCCGCACACATATCTAAGACGCGCATTCCTGCGGAAGGATTCAAAACATTTGCAGGAATCATAGAACTTTCATCCTGAATAGTAATAAGTCCATCTTGAAATGCCTTTGTACGGGCAGGTTGTCCATTTGTCACATGTAGACATTCTGGCATTAAATCACTTTGCTGTGCAGTTAAGCCTTCAGCTTGTAAGCTTGCAATCGCTTGTTCTATAGTTGCCACTGTCGTATTGACACGAACCGTTTGTACTGGTGGAACGTTATTTTCATGAAGCATTGCAGTAGCTACTTCTACGCCATAATTATTAACAAAACGATCTACCAACCATTGTGGATGACTTGTTTCAATAGCAAGACGTTCTACAGGATTTTTTATTTCCTCTAAAGATCGTACACCCTGACGCAATATAGAACGTAAAATACCATTGACTGTAGAGGCAATTCCTTGGTGTCCACGGCGCTTGGCAATTTCTACCGCCTCGTTCACTGCTGCATGAGGTGGAATACGCGTTAAATAATGCATTTGATATAGTGACAAACGCAACAGCCAACGCACCCAATGATCTAGTTTACCACGAATAAATGGCTCTAAATAGTAGTCGAGGGTCATTTTATATTGAAGCGTACCATACGTAATTTCAGTTAAAAGTGCACGATCCTTCGCTTCAATTTTATGGCGTTTTATCGTTTCATGTAAAAGTAAATTACTATACGCTTGGTTTTTATCTACTGCTAATAGGATAGATAGTGCGGCATCTCGTACATTACCATCCCAAATTACTACGCTTTTTTTACTCATTTAAACTGATCCCCGATCTGTAATTTTGAACCTGTACCTCGCAAATAATCCTCTGCTGTCATACGTTTTTTCCCAGCTGGTTGAATGTCATATAATGAAAGTGCTGTGCCATTTCCAGCCGCAACTTCAAAATGGTCCTTTGCAATTGCTACGACTGTACCAGGTGCAGCATTATGTTTTGCTTGTCCTACTTGTGCCCACCAAATTTTAAAGTTTCCATCTTCAAAAGTTGTATAAGCTACTGGCCAAGGATGAAGTCCTCGCACTTGATTGTATAAAGTCGTTGCATCCTTTGTCCAATCAATTCGTTCTTGCTCGCGCGATATATTGCTCGCAAATGTCACTTGCGTTTCATCTTGTACAGTGCGGTTATTTGTTCTATTTATAATAGAAGGTAGTGTTTCTTTTAACAGATCACAGCCTACAACACTTAGTTTATCAAAGAGGCCACCTGTATGGTCGTCTTCTTCAATAGCTATTGCCTTTTGAGATATAATATCGCCTGCATCTAACTTCTCTGCCATATACATAATCGTTACGCCAGTCTCTTTTTCACCATCTATAATTGCCTGGTGAATAGGAGCTCCTCCACGGTATTTCGGTAAAAGTGATGCATGGACATTAATACAACCAAGTGGTGGGACATCTAGCAAGTCTTTCGGTAAAATTTGCCCAAATGCTGCTGTAATAACGATATCTGGCTGTAAATCAAGTATTTGCTGTAATTCTTCAGAGCCACGTAGCTTTTCAGGTTGAATAACTGGTAAGCCTAATTCCAAAGCCGCTGCCTTTACAGGTGGCGGTGTTAGTACCCGCTTGCGTCCTACTGGTCGATCTGGTTGTGTCACAACTGCTTTAATATCATAGCCCTCATTGTGTAGCATACGCAAAATTGGCGCGGAGAAATCAGGTGTTCCCATAAAAATAATCGACGTCATTTTATTCCTCCTCTTCTGCGTACATTTCTTCAAGCTCTTCTTCTGTAAGAATACGTTTAATTTTAGAGTCAAACAATATACCATCTAAATGATCAATTTCATGTAAAATTGCTCGTGCTTCAAAGCCACCTGCCTCAAGCTCATAAACACGCCCTTCACGGTCACATGCTTCAATTTTTACATAGTCAGGACGTTCAACTTCTCCATATAGACCTGGGAAACTTAAACACCCTTCGACATCAACTTCTGCACCGTCCGTTTTAATAACAGTAGGATTAATCATCTCTAAAATATCTCTTTCCTCGCCAAGCTCGACAATCGCCACACGCAAGCCTACATTTATTTGTGGTGCTGCAATACCTACACCATCATATTCCACCATCGTGTCATATAAATCATCTAGTAATGTAATAATATCTTCATTAATTTCTGTAACTTCCGCACATGGTGTTGATAAAACTTTTGCTGGATGTTCAATCACTTTTTTAATCGCCATTTCTCGTTCCTCATTTCTAATATTTAAGACGTCTACGCCTTTATTGTTATGTCAGGCCAATAACTAATAAACTGAACTTGCATGCAAGCATATCTCATCGCATTCCTATATAGTAGACGGGTCTAAATCAACCGTCATTAATATGCCCTGTTTTATCCATTCTGCTCGATACATTGCAAGCAATCGTTGCAATACAGGTATCAGATTTGGTTCAATTTTATATTTTATCAAACATTGATAGCGATATCTATTTTGGAGACGGCTAATACTTGCAACTGTTGGGCCTATAATAGACACTTGATTTGATAAATTCCCTCGAAGCCAATCCCCAGCTCGCCCAGCATACTCGGCTGCCATCATTACATCTTCATGCGATACTTGTATAAGCGCAACGAAATAGTAAGGTGGGTAGCCTGAACGACGACGTAAAAACATTTCACGTTCATAAAATGGCTCGTAATCTTGTACTTTAGCTAATTCAATTGCATAATGCTCTGGCGTATACGTTTGAATAACGACCTCACCTGGTTTATCATGGCGTCCTGCCCTACCACTTACCTGTGTAAGTAACTGAAACGTCCGTTCCGCCGCGCGGTAATCTGGTAGATGCAGAGATGTATCAGCACTAAGCACACCAACAAGTGTAATATTAGGAAAATCAAGTCCCTTTGCAATCATTTGCGTACCGAGTAAAATGTCGGCTTGCCCCTCACCAAATGCTTGCAAAATCTCTTCATGTGCCCCTTTGTGCTTTGTAGTGTCCACATCCATTCTTAGCACCCTAGCCTCTGGAAATAGCTTAAAAATTTCTTCTTCCACTTTTTGCGTCCCTGTTCCAAAATACCGTATATGATCACTTTGACATTGCGGACAAATTTGTGGCACATGCTCTTCATACCCACAGTAATGACACTTCAGTTTTTCAGTAGTGCGATGGTAGGTTAGTGAAATATCACAGTTCGGACATTGTACGACAGTACCACAATCACGACATAGCACAAATGACGAATACCCTCTTCGATTTAAAAATAACACCATCTGTTCCCGTCGTTCAAGTCGAGTACGAATCCCTTCAATAAGCAGTTCAGAAAACATAGAGCGGTTTCCTTTTTGAAGTTCTTCTCGCATATCTGCTACATAGACAGTCGGCATCGCCTGGTGTAGTGCACGTTGTTTTAATGTAAGTAGTGTGTATACACCTTTTTTTGCACGGGCATATGACTCAAGGGCAGGTGTCGCACTACCTAAAATGACAGGACATTGATAATATTGGCTACGCCAAATTGCTACATCTCGCGCATGATAGCGTGGAGAGTCCTCCTGCTTGTAGGTAGATTCATGCTCCTCATCTAAAATGATAAGTCCCAAATTTGTAAAAGGTGCAAAAATAGCTGAACGAGCACCAACTACTACTCTTACTTTACCCTGTTGAATTTTTCGCCATTCATCATACTTCTCACCTACAGATAACCCACTATGCATGACCGCAACCATCTCACCGAAGCGGCTACGGAAGCGTTCTGTCATTTGCGGTGTTAAAGAAATTTCAGGTACTAGCATGATCGCTTCTTTACCTTCATTTAAAACTTTTTGAATCGCCTGTAAGTAGACTTCCGTTTTACCACTGCCTGTTACACCTTGCAATAAAAAAGTTGTAGCGGCATGTGTTTCAAGAGCGTGTGAAATTGCATTTAATGCAACAGCCTGCTCGTCTGTTAATTGTAGTGATTGTGTACGCGCAACTTCATTTGTAAAAGGATCTCGATATACTTCTTCTTGTATAAAGCACGCAGCTCCTTTATCAATGACCGCTTGTAATACAGCAGCAGATACTGCTGTTGCCTCATAAATTTGCTGGGGCGTGAATATTTCTCCAAGATGTGAAGTCATCCATTCAATTAAAGACCGTTGCTTTGCAGCTCTCGATGCTTCTATCAGTGCTTTACTAAGAGCTTGTTCGTCTTCTGCAATTTTGACCATGCGCACTTCTTTCACATTGCCTTGTTGCTTTACAACATTTTCTATCTTTACGATTTTATCTGCAATCAGTTGCTTTAATAACGGCAATAAGCCCGCACGTTCAAATTCTTTAAAGTTTGCCTTATGGCGTTTTCCAAAAATCTCCTGAACTTCTAATGGCAACGAAGCTTGCTCTACTTGTAATGTTACTATTTTTTCATACTTTGCCCGAAGTGCAGAAGGTAGCATTACTTGTAAAGCATCAATTTCATAACAAATTGTTTCGTTTTTTAACCACTTTGCCATCAACAGCATTTCTTCAGTGAAAACAGGCTCAATATCTAAAATTTGTGCGATTGGCTTTATTTTGTTTTCAGGAACATCTGTATCGTTTTTTAAACCTACAACAAATCCTAGTACATTTCTCGGTCCAAAAGGTACTTTCACACGACAACCTTTTTCTATTACAGCTAGCCACTCTTCAGGAACAGCATAGTCAAATGTGCGATCTACATGGTATGTCGAAACATCCACTATAATCTCAGCATATAAACTCATTGCGTCTCACCTTGTAATACAAGCTGCCATAGCTCTTTCGCAAATTGTGCGGCGTCTGAGACATCCAATTCTTCACCATTTACGTTCGCTACATGACTAAAATCAATCCATTCGTTTGATATAACTCGTACAATCGGCTCCCCAACCACTTTTTGTCCAAAAGTTACTGCAGTCGTACCATCAACAGACATGATAGGGGCACTTTCTATAGTTGGTATATTAGCCGCGTGAAGTAAAAATGCCTGTGGATATTGTTTTTTTAATTGTTCGACTTGCGCTATCAGTTCATTAGCATTTGATGCTTCTCCACCTAATAGAATCGCATGTGCTCCAAGTGTTTGTGCCTCGTTCACTAACGCATGTCCAATCCTACCATTTGCATTTGTACTAATGACATGTTGTTGATCGTCCATAGGGATATACCATGCACCCGCTGTAACAAGCACCGTTTTGCCTGCAAGTGGTTTAACCTTGGATGAAAAATAATCTTGCACAAGAGCTGTAATCTTTTCTGGTTCCTCTAAACGACCTTTGCCAACATAGCCACACGCTAAAAAGCCTTCAGACGGTTCAATAAACTGATAGCCATCAGCTGCTAGCTGTGCCAAATTTCGCTTTACTGCTGGATGATCATACATATGAACATTCATCGCTGGCGCAATCCAAACAGGCGCAGTTGCGGCAAGTAAAGTCGTTGTCACCATATCATCAGCAATTCCGTTTGCGAGTTTACCAATGACATTAGCAGTTGCTGGTGCAACTATAATTAAATCTGCCCAATCTGCTAAATCTATATGGGCAATTACCTTTGAATCCTTTTCATCAAAGGTATCGAAATAGACATCATTTTTTGACATGACTTGAAAGCTTAACGGATTAACAAACTGTCGCGCCGATGCTGTCATAATGACCTTTACGTTGGCACCTGCCTGAGATAGTTTACTCACTAGTGCTACAGCTTTATAAACAGCAATACCACCTGATACACAAAGTAAAATATTTTTGTTCATCTACAATGTCGTCCTTTCAAACGATAAGCTCCCAAAGGACAATTCCTCGGGAGCTCTCGGCATTCTTGTATAATCAAAAAATCACTGCAGATTTTAACATTAACTTGGCAAAAGCTTTATACCATCAATGTTAGATTTCGTCTTCGTACACAGCTGACTCATCTTGTGATACTTTCGTAAGTACGCCTGCTGCTACCTCTTCAAGCGCTTTTCCTACATATTTATAGGAAACATATTTGTGCAAGCGCTCAGTACCTTCGATTTCTTGCATTTGACGAGCACGTTTTGATGCTAAACTTACTAAAGAATATTTAGAATCTATCTCTTTTTTTAAGGCATCTACTGATGGGTATAACATTGGTTTATTCTCCTCTCAACATTGACAAATATCTTTTTTCAACACGTTCTCTACGACAATGCTCGGCTTTAATAATCGCATTTATACGATCACAGGCATTCGTCACTTCATCATTTTCAACTACATAATCATATAAGCTCATCATTTCAAGCTCTTCACTTGCAGTTGCGATGCGCTTTGCAATAACATCTGCTGTTTCCGTCCCACGACCAACTAAACGATCTTTTAATTCCGTTAAACTCGGAGGGGCTAAGAAAATAAATAAGGCATCCGGTGCTTTTTTACGAATTTGTGCTGCTCCTTGTACTTCAATCTCCAAAAATACATCACGACCAGCATCAAGTGTTTCATTTACATACGTTATCGGAGTGCCGTAGTAATTTCCTACAAATTCAGCATGTTCTAATAAGCCACCTTGTTCAATTAACGTTTCAAACTCTTCACGCGACTTAAAAAAATAGTCTACACCATCTACTTCACCTTCGCGAGGATTTCGTGTTGTCATTGAGATGGAATACTCATAATTCGTATTCGGTTGAGAAAATAATTCTTTTCGCACTGTCCCTTTTCCTACACCAGATGGGCCAGACAGAACAATTAATAATCCACGTTCTTTTATCATTTATTCTCTATATCTCCCTTAATTTATAACAGATGCAAGCATGTTATTCGATATTTTGAACTTGCTCTCGCATCTTTTCTAAAATTGTTTTTGCCTGAACTACTGCAACGGCTGCTTCTGTCGATTGATTTTTTGAACCTATTGTATTAATTTCGCGATGAATCTCCTGCATTAAAAAGTCTAATTTACGTCCGATTGAAACTGTTTCTAATAGTGTTTCTTCCAGCTGGTTAAAATGACTATCTAATCGATCTAACTCTTCTGTTATGTCCACTCGTTCTGCAAATATTGCTACTTCCGCGAGCAAACGATCTTCTAAGAGCGCTCCATCTGCTATTTCAGCAATTCGTTCTAATAATCGTGTACGATATTTTTCAACAGCAAGTGAGGAATAAGAGCGAATTTGATTCACTTGTTCCATTAACTGTTCCTTATATTGTACAACAACATCTTGCAATTCTTGCCCTTCACGCTCACGCATTTGGATCAACTGTCGAGTAGCTTCTGCTACCGCATGTTCAACTGCCCCCAATAAATCCTCTGGCATTAATTGCGGTTTTTTCTGTACTAACGCTTGCTCTAGCGCTAGTAGCTCCTGCATTGTCCATTTTTCTTCTAGTGGTACTTTACTTGCTAATTGCTCTTTTGCCTTACGATACGCTTCAATTAATGACCAATTAATTTCAATAGATTGCTCGACGTTTTCTAAATCCTTCACATATACCATCACATCAATTTTCCCACGTGATAAAGCTTGTGAAATCAATTTCTTAGCAAAAATTTCTGCTTCTAGCCATTCTTTTGGAAACTTTGCATGAATTTCTAAAAAACGATGGTTGACCGAGCGTATTTCTACGGTTAACTGAAAGTCTCTTGTTGTTGTGACACCTCTGCCAAAACCAGTCATACTACGCACCAAGGTTCGTCACACCTTTCTTTGCATACTGGGATTATTATAACATAAGCTCCGTCATTTATGACGTCTCTCCACAAAAAATTCGCTAGTGCAAAAATTAATTCTACCACATCTGAAGCTATATTTTAATATTCACCTAAAAAATGCTATGATAAACATACAAAAAATGCATTCATGCGTAAGATGGCTATTTGAACACACCTTAAAATAGGAAGAATTCCATCCTATCTGTTCATACACACTGCCAATGCATGTGCAAAGATTACTATTTATATACGAATACACAATGATGCAATAAATCGTTGGAAAGAGGAACTAAAATGGCATTCGATGGCTTATTTACTTATTCAATGACAACAGACCTGCAACAATTAGTAACAGGTCGTATTACTAAAATACATCAACCTAACGCTCAAGAAGTTGTTTTACAAATTCGTGCAAATGGTGGCAACCATAAATTATTGTTTTCTATCCACCCTTCCTATGCACGTGTACATCTTACTGAGCAAACAATAGAAAATCCCTCAGAACCTCCTATGTTTTGTATGTTATTACGTAAACATATAGAAGGTGGTTTTATTTCTTCTATTAAACAGCATGACCTAGATCGCATTATTATAGTAGAAATCCAAAGTAAAAATGAAATTGGCGATCCAATTGTACGAGAATTACACGCAGAGATTATGGGTCGACATAGTAACCTGCTATTAATAGATAAGGAACAAACTAAAATTATCGATAGTTTAAAACATTTATCACCATCGATGAATAGTTTCCGCACTATATTACCAGGGCAGCCTTATATCGCACCACCTGCACAAAATAAATGGCAACCACTAACGGTAACAGATGAGCAGCTAACTGTATTTTTTAATGAGCCGAAAACAGCAAAGGAAGTAGTTTCACAATTTGTTGGCTTTTCGCCATTACATGCCGAGGAGTTATTATTCCGTTTAGCATCTACAGCTAATAAAGTTATATGTTTCAGAGACTTTATGGCTGCCTTTCGTGATGGTGGCACAGAACCGATGTATGTATTTGCTAATAACAAAACCTATTTCTCCCCTATCGCTTTAACCCATTTACAAGGAGAAAAAACCGTTTATCCGAATTTACATGAGCTGCTTGATCGCGTATTTTTCGCGCGCGCGGAGCGAGATCGAGTGAAGCAACAGGCAGGAGATTTAGAACGCTGGCTACAAAATGAAATTGATAAATTGTCATTAAAAATAAAAAAACTGACAAAAGACTATGAACGTGCATCCAAACTAGATCAATTCCAATTGTTTGGGGAACTGCTTATGGCCAATATTTACGCTTTCGAAAAAGGTGTGAAGGAAGTAACAGTAACTAACTATTATAGTGAGTCCGCTGAAGAAATTACGATTCCTGTAAGCGAACGTAAAACACCTATTGAAAATGCGCAAAGTTATTACACAAAATACACAAAAGCTAAAAATGCCCTTATTATGGTACAAGAGCAGCTTGAAAAAACAAAAGAGGAAATAACATATTTTGAAATGCTAGCGCAACAGGTTCAACAGGCATCCCCAGGTGATATAGAAGAAATTCGTGAGGAATTAGCCGAACAAGGCTATTTAAAATTACGTCACGCTAAGAAAAAGAAAAAACAACTAAAGCCTGAGCCAGAACGTTATATATCATCTACAGGGACACCGATTTCAGTAGGTAAAAACAATAAACAAAATGACATGCTAACATTTAAAATTGCGAAGCGGACAGATACATGGCTACATACAAAGGACATACCAGGTTCGCATGTAGTCATTCACGCTACTGAGCCAGATGAAACGACATTGAGAGAAGCCGCAACACTTGCCGCGTATTTCTCCAAAGCTCGCGACTCTTCCTCAGTTCCAGTAGACTATACAGAAATACGTCAAGTCAAAAAGCCAAATGGTGCTAAACCTGGATTTGTTATCTATTTCGAACAAAAAACATTATTTATCGATCCAGATGAAACTGTCATTTTACAGTTAAAAAAACAGTCTTAAAGATAGGAATACGATGCATTTCGCATCGTATTTTTCTTTTTCTAAAATCCTCCTCCGCAATGTGTACTATAAATAGATAAAAATCCATGACATTTGTGATTTTCACAGACTATGTTCCCTATATCGGCATTTTAAGATTGCCACAATGAACATTCTGCACTGTTTCTACCTTCTGTTATTGACTTCTAGCCTCCACGATGTCTTAATTTAACTATAAAAATTTTTCTCAATTCGGAAAGGGCGTATTCACTATGTCTGTAGGCAAAAAGTTAAGCTTCGGTTTTTTCTCGATAATCTTTACCTTATTCCTGTCTTTGCTTATTTTATTTATCCAATTTACTAAAATTGAAAATAAAGTAGAAGAAGCTTTAGAAAAACGTGTCTCTTTAGTTGAACTATCAGATAATATTAAAATTGAATTGGCAATGCAAGGTCTTTTTATTCGTGCAATATTTATAGAAGATACTCCATATAATAAGGAGAGTTTTGAAAAATATGCATTAATGCTTGATGAGCATGTTGACGAAATTACAGAAAAAGCAGATTCACCTGATATGATTGAGTACGCTAAAGAGCTTAATACATATAACAATGATTTTAACAAAGCAGCTGATGCTGTTTTGGCTTTACACGAAGAAGGTAATATAGAAGAAGCTTTAAAAAAAGTAAATGGTGAAGCCCAACAAGCGAACAGAGGACTATCAGATGTCTCTGATAAAATTGTAGACTATCAAAAGAATCAATTAGAAATTATTACGAAGGAATCGAAACAGGCAGTAAAAAATTCTCAAATTATTTCTGTCATTGCAATTATTATCGGTGTAACACTCGGTATCTTCCTTATGTTCTATGTACAACGCAAAATTACTCGTCCTTTAAAATCCGTTGTAGCCGCAGCTAATAATATTGCAAATGGTGAATTATATCATCAAGATATCGCGAATCAATCGAAAGATGAAATTGGCCAACTTGCAATATCTTTTAACACGATGAAAAGCAACGTCCGTAATTTAATGACACATATACAAGAAAACTCTGAACATTTAACAGGTGCAGCTGAGGAGTTAACAGCCTCTACCGAAGAAGTTTCAGCTACAACCGAAGAGGTAACTTCCCGTATTAATGAAACCGCTACTTCAGCCGCAGCTGCAACAATCGCTGCAAAGGAAAGTGCTGCTGCTATGGATGAAACTGCTACAGGTGTACAACGTATTGCAGAAGCAACACAACAACTTCACCAAAATGCTATTGCTACATCGGAAACAGCCAACAGTGGTAACAACATTATAGAAGAAGCTCAACAACAAATGAATGTTATCAATGATTCAACACAACTAATTAACACGCTCGTTCAAAAACTGAGTAAACAATCAGTAGAAATAAGCAATATTACAGAAGTCATAACAACAATTACCGATCAAACAAATTTACTTGCACTTAATGCCGCAATCGAAGCAGCCCGTGCTGGTGAACACGGTAAAGGCTTCGCTGTAGTAGCTGATGAGGTCCGCAAGCTAGCGGAAGAATCAAAACAATCTGCCAATCAAATTGTCGCTTTAACACAAGACATCCAGCAAGATACTAAAAATGTTGAAAAGGCAGTATTTGATGGCCTTCATTCTGTAACAGATGGTGTTAAAATGATAGGAAATGCAGGGCTAGCCTTTGAATCCATCGTACAAGCAATTAATACAATGTCAGATCAAATTGAAGATATTTCTGCAACTTCTGAAGAAATATCCGCTAGCGCTGAACAAGTTGCTGCATCGGTTGCTGAAATTGCTTACGGTGCTTCTGCAAGTGCTGACAATACACAAATTATCGCTGATGCAATGATAGAACAAGCAGCGACAATCCAACAAGTAAACTTTGTAGCTACAGATTTAAGTGAAAAGGCTCTCGATTTACAAGATCAGATTCATCAGTTTAAGTTATAAACTTTAAAGAAGCACTCCAGGCATGAAGTTTGCCTGGGGTGTTTTTATATCTATATATTTATCAATCATTCAGTTATGTAGACGAACATCAAATAAAAAGTTAGTAAAACATCTTTTTTATACAAATTACATATGGCTTTGTAAATTTTTGCTGAAAAATAGAAAAATAAACTTAATATTGATTTCTAAAAGTTCCAAAATCACTCCTTTTCATATCTGCAGCATCTTTCTAAAGCGTCGTTGTATTATTTTAAAAAAATATTAGACTACTATTTTGCACTCCAATGGTTCTATTTTATCTATTAAATTGCATGCTATTTCATACATATTTCTCTCCTTTTCCCTTTTTTTCTCTCTTAAAGCTAAATACTAGATAAATACAAAACAAAATTTTTATATATCATTTATAGATAGTATTATTCATATTTTTAGATTAGAAATTACAAGAAATTCCCTTATAAAAAATCATATTCACTTAGTTTTACGATGATTTTCTACAAAACTATGTAAATTTCTTAATGTATAACAACCGTGACTTTTGAATCATTTTTTATTTGGTCGTAATATTATCAAAAAAATAGGAATTTTCCGTATAGTAAATCATTTTTTCGATTTTGTTTTATTTTTGATATTTTTAGCTGTTTTAAATCAAATTCTCATTATTTAAACACTTTTGTACACTAAAGTGATAGACCGAAGAAAATTATTATTCTTGTAAATGTCAGATAATACTATATAAATTTGAATCTTTTTTATTTTGTGCACAATGACTTTTTTGGTATATTAAATAGGAGCTTCACAAAAGGCTTAAAAATTGTATAAGGGGGATTCACATGAATAAGAACAAAAAGTTTTTATTACTAACAGTCCTTGCAGTATTTTCACTAGTACTTGCTGCATGTGGCTTCGGTGGAGATTCGTCTGACAAAGCAAAAGACGATAAAAAAGATTCTGGTTCTTCAGAAACAGCTTCTTCAAAAGAGTTGAATGTAGTTGTAGCTTCTGAGCCGCCATCTTTACATCCACAACTTGCAACAGATACAACTTCTGGAGCAATTCTTCAAAATGTATTTGAAGGTTTAATGGTTTTAGACCTTGATGGAAAACCAGCTCCTGGTATGGCAGAAAGCTATACAGAGAGTGAAGATTTATTAACTTACACTTTCAAATTACGTGATGCAAAATGGACAAACGGAGATCCAGTAGTTGCTGGCGACTTCGAATATGCTTGGAAATGGGCTTTAAATCCTGAAAACTTATCAGAGTACGCATCTTTACTTTACCCAATTAAAGGCGCTGAAGCTTATAACTTAGGCGAAGGTTCTGCTGATGATGTTGGTGTTAAAGCTGAAGATGACAAAACTTTAGTTGTAACTTTACAACAACCAACTGCTTACTTCTTAGAGTTAGTTGCATTTAAAACATATGCTCCTTTAAATCAAAAAGTAGTTGAAGGCAATGAAAACTGGTACACTGATGCTGGTGAAAACTTCGTAACGAACGGACCATTCACATTAGATACTTGGAAACACAATGATTCAGTTGTATTAAAGAAAAACCCTGAGTATTGGGATGCTTCTAGTGTAGCTCTAGATACTGTAAACATCGGTATGGTTGAAAATGAAGCAACAGCTTCAACAATGTTCAAATCAGGAGAAATCGATTATTTAGGTTCTCCTTATCAAACAGTTTCACTTGATGAAATTGATGGCTTTAAAGCAGACGGTTCTTTACAAATCGCTGACTACGCTGGTGTATACTGGTACAAATTCAATACAACAGACAAAATTACTGGAAACGCTAACATTCGTAAAGCGTTAACTTTAGCAATCGATCGTCAAGGCTTAATTGACAACATTACTAAAGGTGAACAAAAACCTGCTTTAGGTATGGTTCCATCTGCAATTAGCGGTTTTGAAGAAGACCGCGGTTACTTCAAAGATAACGATATCGAAGGTGCTAAAGAAGCACTTAAAGCTGGTATGGAAGAACTAGGTATTAAAGATCCTAAAGATCTTAAAATTAACGTTTCATTCAATACAAGTGAAGGACATGCCTCTATTGCTCAATATATCCAAGAAGGATGGAGCAAAAACCTTGGTATTACTGTAGGTCTTGAAAACTCTGAATGGCAAGTGTATTTAGAAAAACTTAACGTTCTTGACTACCAAGTAGGACGTATGGGTTGGATTGCTGACTACAACGATGCTTATTCATTCCTTGAAATGTATGATACAGCAGCAAATGGTAACAACGATACAGGCTGGGAAAATCCTAAATACAAAGAATTGTTAAAACAATCTATTGCTGAAGGTGACTCTGCTAAACGTTTAGATTTATTAAAACAAGCTGAATCTATCGCAGTTTCAGAATTCCCAGTTGCGCCAATCTACTACTACACAAACCTTTCAGTAGTTGATAAAAAAGTTAAAAACATGGTTCCAGATATTTTAGGTAACATTAAACTTAAATATGTTGATGTGGAATAATTTCCACTACTGAATCTTTTATCTTTTAAGCTCTACAACGAAGAGCTGCCTCGTGGCCACTTCGGCGCGAGTCAGCTCTTTTTAAAATACGAAGGCATTTATTTGTCAGAAAATTGACAAATAGAAGGAGGAGTTTTATGTGATTAAATATATTTTGAAAAGGCTGATGTATATACTTCTCGCGCTTTTCGTCATCGTAACGGCTACGTTTTTCTTAATGCGTCTTGCTCCAGGTAGTCCTTTTGCAAGTGAGCGTAATTTCCCTCCTCAAATTGAGGAAAAGTTAAACGAAACGTATGGATTAAATAACCCTTGGTATATTCAATATAAAGATTATTTAATCGATACGGCCTCATTTAATTTCGGTGAGTCTATGAAGTATAAAGCGCGTTCTACAAATGATATGATTAATGAGAGCTTCCCAGTTTCGTTAACACTTGGGATTGAAGCTATGCTACTGGCGATTGGATTCGGTGTATTAATAGGCGTAGTTTCAGCGCTTTATCATAATAAATGGCCGGATTATTTGGCAACGACCTTTGCGGTGCTCGGTATTTCTGTACCATCATTTATTTTAGCAGGCTTAATGCAGTATTTCTTAGCATTTAAATTAGGCTGGTTCCCTGTAAGTGGATGGAAAGGCTTCAGCTATAGTATCTTACCTGCCCTTGCTATCGCGTTCTCGCACATGGGCTTTATCGCAAAATTAACACGTTCAAGTATGCTTGAGCAAAATAGCAGTGATTATGTAAAAATGGCACGTGCTAAAGGAATTGGCAAATGGACAATCGTTTTCCGTCATACTTTACGAAATTCCTTACTGCCAGTTCTTACTTACCTTGGACCATTAACAGCTGGTGTTGTAACAGGTAGTTTCATCGTTGAAAATATATTTGCAATTCCTGGTCTAGGTAAACACTTTGTACAAAGTATTACAAACCGTGACTACACAGTTATCATGGGAACGACAGTGTTCTATTCAATCATCCTTTTATTTGCGGTATTAATTGTCGATATTCTATATAGCATTGTTGATCCGCGAATTAAGTTGAAGGGAGCGAAAAAGTAATGACTCAGCAACCGATTAACAAAGATATGTTTAAAATTGTCGGTGGAAATCATGAAGCAACAGATAAATTAGCTGATAAATCCGTTTCCTTCTGGAAGGAAGTATTTATTCGCTTTTCACATAATAAAATGGCAATATTCGGTTTAATTACACTGATTATCGTTATTATCATGGCGATTACTGTTCCAATGCTTTCACAATATAAATATAGCGATCAACTTGGTGTCTACAACAGTCCCCCATCTGCTGAATTTTGGTTTGGGACAGATGATTTAGGTCGTGATATTTTCGTACGTATTTGGGCAGGTGCTCGTATTTCCCTATTCATCGGGATTACAGCGGCTATTATTGACTTAGTGATTGGTGTTCTTTGGGGAAGTATTTCAGGATTAGCTGGTGGACGTGTTGATAATATTATGATGCGTATTGCCGACGTATTAACAGCTGTGCCTTACCTTTTAGTTGTAATCGTTTTATTAGTAGTTTTACAACCAGGTTTATTCCCTATGATTATCGCTCTTTCGATTACAGGCTGGATTAGCATGGCTCGTATCGTTCGTGGTGAAGTATTATCCATTAAAAATCAAGAATATGTATTAGCTGCACGTACTTTAGGTGCGAGCACAATGCATTTAATCTTAAAACATTTAATTCCAAATGCACTTGGTGCTATTTTAGTAACAATGACTCTAACAATTCCGTCTGCTATTTTCACTGAGTCATTCTTAAGTTATTTAGGACTTGGTGTTCCTGCTCCGCATGCTTCATGGGGTACAATGGCATCTGAAGGGAATAAAGCCATTACAAATGCTCCTTGGCGTTTAATTTTCCCAGCAGTATTTATCTCGCTAACAATCTTTGCGTTTAACGCTGTTGGTGACGGCTTACGTGATGCACTAGATCCAAAACTACGTAAATAAGGAGGTGGCCGAAATGAGTAAAACAATTTTAGAAGTAAAAGATTTAAAAATTAACTTTAAAACATATGCAGGACTTGTCCATGCTGTGCGTGGTGTAAACTTTGATTTAAAAGAAGGTGAAACACTAGCAATCGTTGGTGAATCTGGCTCTGGTAAGAGTGTTACGAGTAATGCCTTAATGAAATTAATTCCACAGCCACCTGGTATTTATGAGTCAGGACAAATTTTATTTAACGGTCGTGATTTAATTCCACTTACTGATAAAGAAATGTCAAAAGTACGCGGAAATGATATTGCTATGATCTTCCAGGATCCAATGACAAGTTTGAATCCAACTATGAAGGTCGGACGTCAAATAACTGAAGTAATTTTGCAACATAAGAAAGTTTCGAAGGCTGATGCTAAAAATCGCGCAATCGAACTTTTAACGCAAGTAGGTATTCCATTCCCTGAAAAACGTTACAATCAATATCCACATGAGTTTTCAGGCGGGATGCGTCAACGTGTTGTAATCGCTATCGCACTTGCTGCTGATCCTAAGCTGTTAATTGCCGATGAGCCAACAACAGCATTGGACGTAACAATCCAAGCACAAATTTTAGAATTAATGAAAGAAATTCAAAAAAGTTCTAAAACTTCTATCATTTTCATTACGCATGACTTAGGCGTTGTAGCCAATGTGGCAGACCGCGTAGCCGTTATGTATGCTGGTCAAATCGTCGAGTATGGTACAGTAAATGATATTTTCTATAATCCAAAACATCCTTATACATGGGGATTACTTGGTTCTATGCCTGATTTAGATAGTAATGAGGACGAGCTATTACGTACGATTCCTGGTTCACCTCCAGATCTTACTAACCCTCCAAAGGGAGATGCTTTTGCTGCTCGTAACGAATTTGCAATGGCGATTGACTATGAGCAAGAGCCGCCAATGTTCCAAGTAAGCGATACTCACTTTGCAAAAACTTGGTTGTTACATCCTGATGCGCCAAAAATTCCACTTCCAGATGCGGTTGCTAAACGTATTGAGGGCTTTTTAGCGAAGGAGGCAGAATTCAATGACTAAAACAGGTGCAAAAAAAATTCTTGAAATTAAAAACGTAAAGCAATATTTCGGTTCATCAAACAACCCTATTAAAGCTGTTGATGGTATTAGCTTTGATGTTTATGAAGGTGAAACACTTGGACTTGTTGGAGAATCAGGCTGTGGTAAATCGACGACTGGTCGCTCAATCATTCGCCTATATGATATTACAGAGGGTGAAATTATTTTCGACGGTGAAAATGTCCATGGTAAAAAATCGAAGAGCGATTTAAAGAAATTTAATCGTCAAATGCAAATGATTTTCCAAGATCCATACGCATCGTTAAACCCTCGTATGACAGCTGGAGAAATCATTGCAGAAGCTTTCGATATTCATGGTTTATATACGGATAAGAAAGAACGTCGCGAAAAAATCAACCAATTGCTTGAAGCTGTAGGTTTAAACAAAGAGCACGCAAATCGTTACGCACATGAATTCTCAGGTGGTCAACGTCAACGTATTGGTATCGCTCGTGCGCTTAGCTTAGATCCTAAGTTCATCATTGCCGATGAACCAATCTCTGCACTTGACGTATCGATTCAAGCGCAAGTTGTTAACTTATTAAAACAACTACAAAAAGAACGTGGCTTAACATACCTTTTCATTGCCCATGACCTTTCAATGGTTAAATACATCAGTGATCGTATCGCTGTTATGTACCGTGGTAAGATTATGGAAATTGGTAAAGCTGATGATATTTACAATCATCCTGTTCATCCTTATACAAAATCATTATTATCAGCAATTCCGCTTCCAGACCCAATGTCAGAAAAACGCCGTCAACGTATTCCTTACAAGCATACAGAAGTTGATGAAAGCGCAACATATCATGAAGTTGGCGAACAACATTATGTATATGGCACTGCTGACCTTGTGAAAACTTGGGTTGCCAATAAATAATATATGATCCATCCATTGAAAATATGCAATGGATGGATCTTTTTTTGTTGATTCCATTACTTAAATTGTAATAAATACTATTTTTACCATTATACACTTATTTTATCGGCGCATCAGCTATTAGTTCAAGATCTTGAATCTCTGTACCCGTTTCACGATCAATATTATAGCTTTTTATGCGTTTATTGATTGCAATCGTTGATGTACTGAATAACATCGGAACAACCATTGCCTTGTCAGCCATATACTCTTGCCAAGCACGGAATGCTTTTGCACGATAAGTTACATCTAATGCTTCTTCTGAATCTATATCATTTAATAGCTTTGTTAAATCATCAGAAACAAAGCGACTAAAGTTAAATGCGGCACCTTTACTATACAATCCCGCTGGCGATGGGTTTGTCCCTGTACTCCACGCACCAATAAACATATCAATTTCAGGATCATCTGCTTGTACTTTATCGTAGAAGTTGTTGAATTCAATTAAACGCCCTGTCGTTAATTGCACATCTAAGCCAACCTCTTTCCAGTTTTGACGATAGTACTCAATGATTGCTTCAGCCGTATCAGAGCCTGACATCGCCGCTAAACGAATGGTAAACTTATTGCCATCTCTATCTTCACGAATACCGTCACCATCTATATCTTTATAGCCTGCTGCATCTAATAATTCTTTCGCTTTTTCAGGATTGTAGTGATAGCCCTCAAGCGCACCATCATAGTAAGTTTTAAATGCTGGTGGAATTAATGAATTGGCACGCACGCGTAACCCTTGATAAAATCGATCTGTTACGGTTTCAATATCCATTGCATAGGCAATCGCTTTACGTAAATCAATATCATTCATTTTTGCCTTGTCATCATAAATATTTTCGCCTTTTTCTTTGTCATATTTCCCTAATTTAAAGCCTAAATAGCTGTATGATAATTCTGGACGTCCTAATATCGAAATATTCGATAAATTTTTTATAGAATCATATTGAGTGGCTGGGACTGAAGCGATATCAAATTGTCCTGCTTTCAATGCTTCACTAATAGTTGAAGTTGAAACGACTTGTACAACAAGCTTCTCTATTTTCGGTTTCCCTTTAAAATAGTGCTCATTTGCTACAAACTGCACGGATTCACCATTTACGATTTGGTCAAATTTAAATGGCCCAAGTGTAATCGGATTTTTTCTGACGGCATCCGAAGAAATCAAATCTTTTACGGCAATCGAAGCTAGTTGATGCTTCGGTGCTGCATAGCCCCATAAACCATCACCACCAGAATAAATAGCTGGTGACACTTTCTTTAACGAAATTTCTATCGTTTTATCATCAATCTTTTTAATACCAGAAATTGTAGTAGCTTTGCCATCATGGTATTCTTCTGCGCCTATAATATTTTTGAAGTCATCATCATAACGCACACCTTCATAATCGGGATGACCAATAATTTCATACGGGTAGATTAAATCCTCTGCCGTTAATGGTGTGCCATCCGACCATTTCACATCGCTTTGAATGGTGATTGTTGCCTTTTTATTATCAGTATCCACGTCCAATTTAGCTATTCCTTCATCCGTAAGCAAAAAGTCGCCATCGACCTCAAATAGACCATTTGAAGCATAACCTGTAATGGATCCGTCTGTGGCATCCGCAGATAGCTCAGCAAGGAAAATCCCTTTGAATGGTGAATCTGAGACAAGCCCTACGTGTAATGTACCTCCTTGAATAGCATCTCCCTCATTTGTTACTTCAGTAGGTAGTAAACTTGTATCTATTTTAGTATCTTCTGTTTGAGCTGGCTTATCATCGCTGTCTTTAGAACTGTTGGTCTGCTCTTTATCGGTAGAGTTGCAAGCAGCCAATAGCAACACGAATGCTATCATTACGGATAGTATTGTCCACTCTTTTCTCATCGATATTTCCTCCTCATTTCATCCACTGAATCTCACTTCACTTTTAATAGTTTCATCATAAACATGGCTCTATTTAATAGCTGTATCTGCAATAAATTCAACGTTTTGTAGCTCTGTAACATTTCCGTATTGAATAGCATAGTTTTTTATGCGTTTATTGACAGGAATAATTTCAGTACGGAAATACATTGGTATTATCGCTGCCTTTTCATGCATATATTCTTGCCATGCACGGAAAGCTTGGGCACGATAATCTGCATCTAGTGCTTCCTCCGAGTCAATATTATTTAATAATTTTGTCAGCTCTTCTGAGACATAGCGACTGAAGTTAAATGCTGCGCCTTTACTATATAATCCTGCTGGAGATGGGTTTGTTCCAGTTCCCCAAGCCCCCATATACATATCAATTTCAGGATCATCTGCTTCTACCTTATCGTAGAAGTTATTGAATTCAAGTAGACGCCCTGTCGTTAATTGCACATCTAAACCAACCTCTTTCCAGTTTTGACGATAGTACTCAACGATCGCTTCATCCGTATCAGAACCCGCTATCGCCGCTAAACGAATGGTAAACTTATTGCCATCTTTATCTTCACGAATACCGTCACCATCTGTATCTTTATAGCCTGCTGTATCGAGTATTTCTTTCGCTTTTTGCGGATTATAATGATAGCCCTCTAGCGTTTCATCGTAGTAGGACTTAAAAGCTGGCGGGATTAGAGAATTTGCACGCACACGTAGCCCTTGATAAAATTTATCTGTTACAGTTTCAATATCCATTGCATAGGCAATCGCTTTACGTAAGTCAACATCATTCATTTTTGCCTTTTCATCATAAATATTTTCGCCTTTTTCTTTGTCATATTTCCCTAACTTAAAGCCTAGATAGCTATAAGATAATTCAGGTCGCCCTAATATCGAAATATTTGATAAATTTTTTATACTATCATATTGATTGGCTCTGAATTCTGACGTTAAATCAAATTTCCCTGTTTTTAATGCCTCCCCTACTGATGTTGAGGGTACAACTTGCACAACGACTTTATCAATTTTTGGTTTGCCCTTATAGTAGTGTTCGTTTGCTACAAACTGTACAGACTCACCATTGACTATATTGTCAAATTTAAATGGCCCAAGAGTAATTGGATTTTTACGCACGACATCAGAGGAAATTAAATCTTTTACAGCAATCGCTGCAAGGTGATGCTTCGGTGCTGCATAGCCCCATAAACCATCACCACCTGAATAAATAGCAGGTGATACTTTCTTTAACGAAATTTCTATCGTTTTGTCATCAATCTTTTTAATGCCTGAAATCTTGTCTGCTTTACCTTCATGGTATTCTTCTGCCCCTACAATATTTTTAAAGTCATCATCATAGCGCACACCTTCATAATCGGGATGACCGATTATTTCATACGGATAGATTAAATCATCCGCAGTTAGAGGCATGCCGTCCGACCACTTCACATCCCCTTGAATCGTAATCATTACTTTATTATTGTTCGCATCAACATCCAACTTGGCGATGCCTTTATCAGTTATTAAAAAGTCTTCATCTACGACAAATAAACTATTTGTTGCGTAGCCCATAATTTCTGCATCATAAACATCTGCATAAAGCTCCCAGGAGAAAACACCTTTGAATGGCGAATCTGCTACAAGTCCTACTTGTAATGTGCCTCCTTGAATAGTATCCCCATCGTGTGTGACTTCAAATGGAAGAGTATTTGTATCTACTTTGTTATCTTCTGTTTGTGCTGGCTTATCGTTGCTGCCCTCAGCTTCATTTGACTGCTCTTTTTCATTGCGATTGCAGGCGGTAGCTAATAGCAATATGATTGCCAACGTAATAACATTCATCAACCACTTTTTCCTCATTGTTATTGCCTCCTCTGTTATCCCAATCTTTGTTTTGCATCAGCGGCACGACGGAATGCTTGTCCGATATAATTAATACCGAGCATTAAAACTAAAATTAATAAAGATGCTGGTAGCCAAACCCACCATTTGTCTGCTAAGACGAGCGGATTTCTTGCATAGCTTACTAAAGTTCCTAAACTTGGCGTCGAAGGTGGTAGCCCAAATCCTAAAAATGATAGCCCTGTTTCAATCCCAATATTACCCGCAAGACTTAATGTAAACTCTACTATTAAAATCGAACTTAAATTTGGTAATAGCCCCTTAAACATAATGGCTATATCACTCGTCCCCATTGTTTTAGATGCACTTACATAATCCCGTCGCCCTTCTGATAAAGCTTTACTTCGAATTAACCGTGCAATTCCTATCCATTGAAATGCACTAATAATAATAACGAGCTCAAGAACGCCATATTCTGGAATGATAGAAACAAGGACAATAAAAATCATAAGTGTCGGTAATGTAATAATAAAATCAATTATTCGCATCATCACATTATCCACAATACCGCTGTAATAGCCCATAATAATTCCCATAGCTATGCCTATAATATTGGCTATCACCGTTACCCATATAGCAATTAAAAGCGAATTTTTCGCCCCAATAATTAACTGACCTAGCACATCACGTCCTGCTTCATCTGCTCCAAGAATGTAACCATTAACACCTGGTTCGGTATAGCGTTCTAGCAAATTAATTTTCAATACTTCTTCTTGATTGAGCATCCATGCTGCAATAAAAATCGTTAACATAATAATCGTGACACCAAAAAAGGAAAACATCGCTACTTTATCTTTTTTAAACTCTCGTAAAACGACTTGTATACCTGTCGGCGGAGAGTTTTCCATCATATTCGTCTCGTAAGTTTGTTGCGTCATTCGTATTCACCTCTTCTTACACATTATGTTAGTCGTTAGTCTATACGGATACGAGGATCCACAATGCTCATAATAATGTCCGACAGCAGACTACCTAATAATGCTAAGAAACCATACAGCATGATAAGAGCAGTAATGACACTATAGTCGCGACTCGTTATTGAACTAATAAATAATTCCCCCATACCTGGGTAGCCATAAATAGTTTCTATGAAAATCGAGCCACCTAATAAACCTGTTATTGTAAACCCTAAAAACGCTGCAATAGGAAGAACTGAATTGCGGAAAATATGTCGCGCATATATTCTACGGATTGGAATGCCTTTACTTCGAGCTGTTTTTACATAATCTTGTGTTTTAGCATCAATAATTTCCGAGCGTAAATATTGGATAATCCCTGTAGTACCTAAAATAGCTGCCGTCATAGCAGGCAATAGCAAGTGATATATTTTATTCCAAAAATAGGCCATCGTTCCTGATTCAAGTCCAACATCAACGGTTCCACTCGTTGGGAACCACATGAAGCGATAACCAAAAACGAACAAGAAAACGAGAGATAATACAAAAGTGGGAATTGCGAAGCTTATAAAACTGTATAGGATAATCGATTTATCTAAAAATGTATCTTGCTTACGTCCTGCAAGCATTCCCAATGGTATGGCGAGCAAGTAGACTAGTATGACACTAAGTAATGAAAGCCAAAATGTATTAAGTGCACGCTCACCAATAAGAGTGGACACCGCAATTTTATATGTATAGCTTTGTCCAAAATCACCTTGAAAGGCATTCGTAATCCAGCGATAATATTGAACATACCAAGGATCATAGAAGCCCGCTTGTATGCGTAGTTCCTCAATCCTCGAAGGATCTGTCTCTGGTGTAATTAATCCTGTAAAAGGATCGCCAGGCATTTGTTTTGCCAATATAAATATAATTAAACTTAATATAAACATTTGGGGAATCATTACAATAGTGCGTCTCACAACAGTTTTCCACATTTTAAAATCCCTCCTGCTCAATGTCAGACATCGCTACTTTATGAGTCTCTGAAATGGATTTTAAAGGGTATACTTTACCATTTTCATCATAATAATGATGATGATCTGTGCGATATTTCTCTTCGACTTTTTGCCGAACTTCTTTGCGTGCCATCCTCGTTTCAGGCTCAATATGTGGAATAGCTGACAATAGGCGATTTGTATAAATATGCTGTGGATTTATGTAAATATCCTGACGGGTACCCGTTTCAACAAAGCGCCCTTTGTACATGATTGCAATGTAATCACACATATGTTTTACAACCCCAAGGTCATGAGAAATAAACAAGTAACTTAGCCCATATTCTTGCTGAATATCTTTCATAAAATTTAGCACTTGTGCCTGAACTGATAAATCAAGTGAGGATACAGGCTCATCAGCAATAATCAATTTCGGATTACAAGCAACTGCCCGTGCGATTCCAAGGCGTTGCTTTTGCCCTCCAGAAAATTCATGGGGATACTTTAACAGAACGTCCTCTGACATACCGACAATGGCAAGTAACGCTTTAATGCGCTTGCGTTCCTCCTGATCACTAAGCTTCAAAAAATTACGCATCGGCTCTGCCAGAATATCTAGTACACGCTTTCTTGGATTCATACTTGAGTGAGCGTCTTGGAAAATCATTTGAATATCTCTGTTATATGCCGAATTGCGTTTACGTCTTTTATTGGTAACATCGTGCCCTTCATAAATGATTTGGCCAGACGTTACCTTTTCGAGACCAATGATTGCTTTACCTGTAGTTGATTTACCAGAACCCGATTCACCGACTAAACCATATGTTTTTCCTTTTTCAAACGCCATCGTCACACCGTCAACCGCATACACTTTATCAATGACGGTATTAAAAAAGCCACCTCGTATTGAATAATGGACGTTTAAATCTTTAATGAGCATAAATGTCATACTGTTCCACCCCCTAGTTCCCCTTTAAAACGAAAGTGTTTCCAGCAAGTGCAGCGAACAAAATGCCCAGGTGCAATTTCATGTAATTGGGGGGCACTTTCATGTGCTGATTCATCAATCCACGGTATGCGGGCTGAAAAACGACAGCCTTCACGTGGCAAATGCATGAGCGAAGGCACCATGCCGTGTATTACCTCCAGTCGCTCGTTTTCCTTATGTGTTTGCGGAATGGAATTTAATAAGGAACGGGTATATGGATGTTTGGCATCATTAAACAATACTTGGACGGGCGCCTCTTCAATAACTTGTCCTGCATACATAACAGCTACACGGTCTGCAATTTCTGCAACAACGCCCAAGTCATGTGTAATTAAAATAATGCCCGCTTGTGTCTCATCTTGCAGCGTTTTTAAAAGGTCTAGAATCTGTGCTTGAATCGTTACATCTAAAGCTGTAGTCGGTTCATCAGCAATAATAATGGCTGGTTTACTGGATAGCGCTATCGCAATCATGACACGCTGGCGCATACCACCTGATAATTGATGCGGGAATTGTCTAGCAACCCGTTTAGGATGAGCAATCCCTACTTGTTCAAGCAATTCTAAAACACGTGCTTCACGTTGCTTTTTAGTTAGTGTTGTGTGATAAATAAGACCTTCCGCAATTTGTTCATGAATGCGCATTAATGGGTTTAAAGCTGAAAGAGGATCTTGAAATATAAAGCCAATATCATTGCCTCTTAATTGGTTGAATTGTACTTCTCTTAACTTTGTTAAATTTTGTTGATTGTAAAGTATTTCCCCAGTCACTTTTGTATTCCCATCATTATGTAAGCCAACAATAGTTGTGGCTAACGTACTCTTCCCACAGCCCGACTCTCCTACTATCGCTAAAATCTCATTTTTTCTTAGTGAGAGCGAGACATCTTCTACTGCTGCGTGGTATGTGTCTTTAATACGAAAACTCGTTGTTAAATTGTTAATTGTTAATAAGTTATTTGTACACAAACAATCTCCCTCCAACATTCAGTTTTCTGCTAAATGTATTTATCTTTATTTTAAAATTATAATTCCGTTGAATGAACACCTCCCTATTGACACTCACATTATAGATAGAATTATCTGATAATTTATTATAACGCTATTTTATCTAGTACTTATATGCAAAATCAAGCGTTTTTTTCAAATTATTATCATAAAATATAATGTTTCTACCTACTTTTTATCTAGATGAACTTACTATTTCATCTGCTAATTTTTATAATTTGTTATATAAATAAAATAAGTGAGTTAATGCCAAATAATTATTTTAAAATAAAATAAAAAAGAAGTTATTAACTTCACATTCAACTTTTTTCAATAATTAATAATAAAATTTGCTCGTAAATAAATTTTATTTATATGTTTTTATTTAAGTATTTTTGCGCTGCTAAATGCTTTGCTTTCATAACTTCTTATTACTTTAAAAAAATTTTGTTTCTACCATTAATTTATATTTATTTTTTTATTTTCCACACAATAATTAGTTTTTAAATTAGCAACCTTTTACATAAAAATAGTTAGTTTCTACGCTTCAAATTCTGCTTCCATGTACAATTTTGATATTTCTTTCTACATGTTGCTTGGTAAAACCGTTTTATTTCTTTTTTCCCAAGGATTACTGCATCGCTCCGCGGAATCACATCCTCGTTTCGCGGAATTACACCCTCGCTCCGCGGTATCACTCCCTCGCTTCGCGGTATCACACCCTCGCTTCGCGGTATCACACCCTCGCTCCGCGGTATCACATCCTCGCTCCGCGGAATCACACCCTCGTTCCGCGGAATTACTCCCTCAACCCGCGGAATCACACCTCTTCGCGGAATTACTCCCTCGCTTCGCGGAATTACTCCCTCGCTTCGCGGAATCGGCCCCTCGCTCCGCGGAATTACTCCCTCGCTCCGCGGAATTACACCCTCAACCCGCGGAATCACACCTCGTTCCGCGGAATCACACCTCGTTCCGCGGAATTACTCCCTCGCTTCGCGGAATCATTCCCTCGTTCCGCGGAATTACACCCTCGCTTCGCGGTATCAGCTCCTCGCTCGCTGCAATCACACCCTCACCCCGCGCAATCACACCTCTTCGCGGAATTACTCCCTCAACCCGCGCAATCACACCCTCAACCCGCGGAATCACACCCTCGCTCCGCGGAATCAGCACTCACCCCATGATATCAGCCCCTCGCTCCGCGGAATTACTCTCTCACTTCGCGGAATCGGCCCCTCGCTCCGCGGAATTACACCCTCAACCCGCGGAATCACACCTCGCTCCGCGGTATCAGCCCTCGCTTCGCGGAATCAGCCCCTCGCTCTGCGGAATTACTCCCTCAACTCGCGCAATCACACCCTTGCTCTGCGGAATCAACCCCTCGCTCCGCGGAATCAATCCTCTCTCCGCAGAATCACACCTCACTTCGCGGAATCAGCCCCTCGTTCCGCGGAATTACTCCCTCAACCCGCGGAATCAGCCCCTCGCTCTGCGGAATTACTCCCTCAACCCGCGGAATCACACCTCTTCACGGAATTACTCCCTCGCTCCGCGGTATCACACTCTCGTTCCGCGGAATTACACCCTCGCTCCGCGGAATTACTCCCTCGCTCCGCGGAATCACTTCCTCAATCCGCGGAATCACTCCCTCAACCCGCGGAATTACACCCTTGCTCCGCGGAATCACACCTCACTTCGCGGAATTACACCCTCAACTCGCGGAATTACTCTCTCGCTTCGCGGAATCAGCCCCTCGTTCCGCGGAATTACTCTCTCACTTCGCGGAATCGGCCCCTCGCTCCGCGGAATCACACCTCACTTCGCGGAATCAGCTCCTCGTTCCGCGGAATTACTCTCTCGCTTCGCGGAATCAGCCCCTCGCTCCGCGGGATCAGCCCCTCGCTCCGCGGAATCGGACTCATCCCATAAAATCAACCTTCGCTTTGCGGGATCAGCCCTCGCTTCGCGGAATCACACCTCACTTCGCGGAATTACACCCTCAACTCGCGGAATTACTCTCTCGCTTCGCGGAATCACACTCTCGTTTCGCGGAATCAGCCCCTCGTTCCGCGGAATCACACCCTCACCCCACGGAATTACTCCCTCGCTCCGCGGAATCACACCTCGCTTCGCGGAATCACACCCTCGTTCCGCGGAATTACTCCCTCGTTCCGCGGAATTACACCCTTGCTCCGCGGAATTACTCTCTCGCTTCGCGGTATCAGCACTCACCCCATGGAATCAATCCTCACTTCGCGGAATCAGCCCCTCGTTCCGCGGAATTACACCCTCAACCCGCGGTATCAGCTCCTCGCTTCGCGGAATTACTCCCTCGTTCCGCGGAATCACACCCTCAACCCGCGGCATCACACTCTCGTTTCGCGGAATCAGCCCCTCGTTCCGCCGAATTATACCCTCGCTCGCGAAATCACAGCCTCACCTCGCGGAATTACTCCCTCGCTCCGCGGAATCAATCCTCTCTTCGCAGAATCACACCTCACTTCGCGGAATCATTCCCTCGTTCCGCGGAATTACTCCCTCGCTTCGCGGAATCGGCCCCTCGCTCCGCGGAATTACTCCCTCGCTTCGCGGAATCAACCCCTCGTTTCGCGGAATTACACCCTCAACCCGCGGAATCACACCTCACCCCGCGGAATTACACCCTCAACCCGCGGAATTACTCCCTCGCTTCGCGGAATCGGCCCCTCGCTCCGCGGAATTACTCCCTCGCTCCGCGGAATTACACCCTCAACCCGCGGAATTACTCCCTCAACCCGCGGAATCACACCTCTTCGCGGAATCAGCTCCTCGCTTCGCGGAATCAATCCTCGTTCCACGGAATTACTCCCTCGTTCCGCGGAATTACTCCCTCACCCCGCGGAATTACTCCCTCGCTTCGCGGGATCGCACTCATCCCCTAAAATCAACCTTCGCTTTGCGGGATCAACTCTCGCTCCGCAGAATCCCCCTTCTCCACACCAACAGCAAATGGCACCTATCAAAGTTTGACTTTGATAGGTGCCATTTATTTACCAACATTATCTTCTTGATTTTGGATTCATTGCATCTTTTAGTCCTTCTCCGATAAAATTGATCGATAAAATGACTAATGTAATGGCTGTTGCTGGTGGAATCCAGATCCAAATTTTATCTCTTAGCACGTCTGAGTTTCTAGCCTCGGCTAGCATATTTCCCCAACTTGGTGTATCTGCTGGCACACCGAAGTTTAAGAAGCTTAATGCCGACTCAATAACAATTGTTACCGCCATTAATAATGTAGCTTGTACAATGATTGTAGAAGCGACGTTCGGTAATAAATGTTTCATAATGATTTTCGATGATTTACAGCCGATTGACTGTGCAGCTAAAATGTACTCATTTTCTTTTTCTGCAAGAATTCGACTTCGTACAACACGGGCAACACTACCCCAGCTTAATACGGAAATGACAATGATTAACGTCCATAAGCCTGATACTTTACCAACTAAAATCGTATTTAGCACGATCACAAAAACTAGTAATGGGAACATTAATACAAAGTCAGTGAAACGCATTAAAATTTGATCGATTTTGCCCCCAAAATAACCTGAAATAGACCCTATAGTTGTCCCAATTAAAACAATGAAAAACATACAACCTATACCAACCGTTAAAGAAGATTTACCTGCATAAAGCATTCGTGTAAATACATCACGGCCATTTGTATCGGTTCCAAGCCAATTCTCACTGGAAGGTGGTTGGCTAATTTTCATAAAGTCTACACGCACGATATCTTTTGTCGTAATATATGGTGCTAAAAACGATAGAATAATAACGATTAGTAAAAAAATAAGGCTTATCATAGCTAATTTATTTTTAACGAACTTTCTTCTCGCTATCACCCATGGAGAGGGGCTTTTATTCGGTGTTTTTGATGCAGACGCTTCTTGTTTTGTTATAATCTCCACATTTTTCCCCTCCCTAATCTAGTCTAATTCGCGGATCTACTATACCATACAATAAATCGGCTACTAAATTCCCAAAAAGTGTTAAGAACGAAAGTAACATAGTTATCGACATCATGACCGCATAATCTCTTCTACCAACGGAATCTAAAAATAGTGCGCCTATTCCGGGATAAGTAAAGATGGTTTCTGTTATTACTGCACCGCTTATTAATGTCGCGATGTCAAAACCAAGAAAAGTAATAATCGGAATAATCGAATTTCTTAAAATATGCTTGTTGTAAATTTTTGATTCCTTTGTTCCTTTTGCTCTCGCTGTACGTACGAAATCTTTTCTACTGTTTTCAATAATATCGTTTCGTAAAAATTGCGTATAGGATGCCGTTCCCATTAATCCTAAAACAAGTGCTGGTAATAATACGTGATGGACCCTACTTAAATAGTAAGCAAACGTTCCTTCTTGAAGTCCTACGCCAACTGAGCCGTTGAATGGGAACCATCCTAGTTGGAAAGAGAACACATAAATGGCTACAATACCAGCGACAAACGATGGAATCGCTAAAGCCAAATAATTGTATGAAGCTATTAAATTATCACCAAGTGTATAAGGCTTTCTCCCTGCATACATGCCCATGAAAAAAGCAAATATATACGTAAAAATTAAAGAGGTTACTGCTAAAAATAATGTATTCGGAATTCGTTGTGCAATAACATCTACTGCAGGTTTTTTATAAACTGTTGATTTGCCAAAATCCCCTTGTACAAAATTAGACATCCATCTTCCATATTGCACGATAATTGGATCATTATAGCCTAACTTCTCTCTCATTTCCTCGATGTATTGTGGGTTTGTATTTGAAGGATCAATTTCTCCCGCAAATGGATCTCCTGGCATCATTTTTGCTAAGAAGAACACAACTAACGAAATAAGGAGTAACAATGGAATCATGCCGAGTAATCTTCGAAGTGTGTATTGAAGCATGTGACGTCCCCTTATCAATTAAAATTTACTACTATCAGGCTCCTTAAAAGAGCCCAATAGTAGTAGGTTTCTCAGCCTTTTTTAGGCATTAAATTTACTCGACAATATGCCATTTATAAACGTCTGTTTGGAAACCAACAGCGTTAATATGAACACCTTGTAGTCGGTTGTTAATACCATATAAATCTAGGTTTTCCCATAATGGAAGTGCTGGTAATTCTTCGTTGAAGTACTTTTGCCAATCAACATAAACTTTTTTACGGTAGTCTTTATCAAATGCCGCTTCGCTTAACGCTTCTTTTAATAATTTGTCGTTTTGCTCATCTACATAACGACCGTAGTTCCATTCTGCATCATTTGCCCATAAACCAGATGGATCTGGATCAGAACCCATGCTCCAAGAACCGAAGAATGCCTCTAATGCAGCATCATCATTATCTTTCATTTCATTGTACAAGTTAAACTCTACTAAGCTACCTGTTGCTAATTCAGTTTTTACACCAATATCATTCCAAGATTGGATGATTGCTTGTGAACGACCTTCAAATGCTGCTGGTCCTGCATAGTGTCCAAATGAAATTTTAAATGGTTGGCCTTGTGGATCTTCAACAAATCCATCGCCATCTTTATCCACATAGCCTGCTGTTTTTAATAGTTCTTTTGCTTTATCTACGTTAAAGTCATATGCATTTAAATCTGAAGCATCTGCAGCAGTCCAGAAAGTAACTGGAATAACTGTATTCGCAACTTCAGCTTTTCCTTCTAAGAAAGCATCGATCATTGCTGGACGGTTAAGAGCATATAATAGTGCCTGACGTAATTCTTTTGAATTGAATTTATCAAAATCTGCTACATTTTTAAGAGTAGCTTGATCACGATGACCAAAACGAAGCCCGATATAAGAATAGCCTACACCAGTCGTTTCTTCGATACGTACATTGCTTAATGCTGAAAGCTCTTTCACAGATTGTGGTCTAATATCCATGATGTCGATTTCTCCGTTTTGGAACGCACCCGCAGCTAATGATGGGTCAATAACTTTTACAATAATACCATCAAGCGCTGGTTTCCCTTTCCAGTAATCATCAAAACGCTCTAATTCAGAATACTCGCCGTCCACAACTTTTTTCACTTTAAACGGCCCGTTTCCTACAGGTGTTTCACGCACTTGTTTTGATTCACTTAAATCTTTAACTGCAATGCCTTCATAATGTTTCTTTGGCATTGGATATTGCCAAATGCTCTCTAGATTATTAATTTTCACTTCTTTAAATGTCACTTTAATTGTATAAGGATCAACAACTTCAATTCCTGAAATTGTATCAGCTTTTCCTGCTTTTTTATCTTCTGCCCCTTTTACACCTTCAACATAATTAAAACGAGGACCATCATAATCAGGGTCTGCTAACGTTTCTAATGCAAATACCCAGTCTTCCCCTGTTAATTCATCACCATTGTGCCATTTTACGCCCTTTTCAAAGTTGAATGTATACGTTAATTTATCTTCACTAATATCCCACTTTGCAAGGTTTGGTATATATTCTAACTCATCATTTACATCATAAACGCCATCCATCATGAAGTTTTGAATATATGCATCCACAATACTTCCCGCGAATGCAGGGTCAAATACGCCCTCTGGCGCTTGGTCTGTACCGAATGTTACAACGCCACCTTCTTTAGCATCAGTCGTTGTCGTTACTGGTGTTTCCGTATCCTTTCCTGTATCTTTGTCGTCCGTTTTCGATGAATCATTATTACATGCTGCTAGGAACAATGCCATGACGAGCATAAGTAAAAGTGACCATAATGTTTTAGTCTTTTTCATTTTTTTCCCCCCGATAATTTTTTATTTTGAAAAGCATTTTATCCTTTTTTTTCTTGCCAGCTTAATATAAATGGCAAGCAACTTTGTGATCTGGCTTCACCTCCTTTAATACTGGTTTTGTTAAGGAACATTCCATCATGGCCTTTGGGCATCTTGGATGGAATGGGCATCCTTGCGGAGGATTAGCTGGGCTCGGTACATCGCCCTGTAAAACAATGCGATTGCTTTTTTTCCGAGGATCTGGCACGGGTATTGCTGAAATGAGCGCTTGAGTATATGGATGCAACGGTTCATCATAAATGCTTTCCTTGTTCGCAATTTCAACAATATTGCCTAAATACATCACGCCTATGCGGTCACTCATATGTTTAACAACGCTTAAGTCGTGGGCAATAAATAAAAACGTTAAATCAAACTCATCCTGCAACTCTTTTAGTAGATTCAATACTTGAGATTGTACGGAAACGTCTAAGGCAGAAACTGGTTCATCGGCAATTATTAGCTTTGGCTTAAGTGCTAATGCTCTTGCAATACCAATTCGTTGACGTTGACCACCAGAAAATTCATGTGCATATTTATAATACGCGTCCTTCGGCAGCCCTACTTTTCTCAATAATTCAATGACTTCTTCTTTTAAAGAATCCAACGATTTGTTGTGGAAATTCATAATAGGCTCAGCTACGATACTGCCAACCATTTGCATTGGATTTAATGAAGCATAAGGATCTTGGAAAACCATTTGGATATCTTTTCTTATTTCTCTTAATGATTTGCCTTGTAATGTCGTAATATCCTGACCATTAAACACGATTTGTCCTTCTGTAGAATCTAACAATCTAATAATCGTTCGGCCAGTTGTTGATTTTCCGCAACCAGACTCACCAACTAACCCTAATGTTTCACCATTTTTAATAGAAAATGATATATTATCTACAGCTTTCACGTGTCCGACTGTTTTTTTGAGAAATCCACCTTTAATCGGGTAATAGGTTTTTAAGTTGTTCACTTCAAGCAAAGTTTCTTTATGTTGTTTGATTGTCGTATCAGTCATGTTGTTACCTCACACCTTCTCTAGGATAGAACCTTCATATAGTAAGCACGAAACCTCATGACCCTCGCCAATATGGACAAGCTGAGGTGTTACCGTACTACACTCTGGTTTCACTGACGGGCATCTATCGGCAAATCGACAGCCGACTGTCGGCATATTTTTTAAAGATGGCACAATACCTTGAATTGTCGTTAGCTCACTAACCTCAATATCAATACGTGGAATGGATGCCATTAATAGCTTTGTATAAGGATGCTTCGGATTATAAAAAAGATTGTCCACACTCGTACGCTCTACAATTTTTCCAGCATACATAATGATGACTTCATCACACATTTCTGCCACTACACCTAAATCATGCGTAATTAAAATAATAGACATATCATTTTCCGCTTGAATTTTTCTTAGCAGTTCAAGTATTTGGGCTTGTACAGTTACATCTAATGCAGTAGTAGGTTCATCAGCAATTAAAAGCTTTGGATGACAAGCGATGGCAATTGCAATCATGACCCTTTGTCGCATCCCACCTGATAGTTGATGTGGATATTCATCGACAATTTTATCTGGTCTTGGTATGCCTACACTTTTTAATAATTCAATTGATTGCTTTCTTGCTTCTGTTTTCGAGATTGGTAGATGGTTTAATAAAATCTCCTCAATCTGATTGCCAATTGTAAATACAGGGTTTAAAGATGTCATAGGCTCTTGGAAGATCATACTAATATCTTTGCCTCGTATTTTATTCATCTCATCACTTTTGTAGCCTTCAATATTTTTGCCTTGAAACTTTATTTCTCCTCCAGTAACTTTGCCAATCCCTTGAGGAAGTAATTGCATGATTGATAGTGACATCACACTTTTCCCACAACCAGATTCCCCTACAATACCTACAATTTGGCCTGGCTTAACGGTAAACGAAACGTTATCAACCGCGTGATATATTTCTCCGTCTATATCAAAACCAGTTTTAAGGTTTTTCACTTCAAGCATTAAATTCATTTCACTCATCACACCTTTTTGTATTTTTTCTAAATAGAAATATGTAGTAATAACTTACGATGACAAACTTTTCTGATTCAATATTCAGAAAAAAGATTCAAAAATTGATTAAACTTATTTCAATATTATTTCTACTCAAATTTTTAATAGTTTTCATCTTATTCAATTAAAAAACATATTAATAAATTTTTTACAGAAGAAACAAAAAAGCATCTAACTATATACTTATGGAATTATCTGAAAATTATTCATATTGCTATTTTATATAGAAATAATGCATTTAATCAAGAGTTTTTTTACAACACTCATAATGTTATATACATAATAAACCATACAACTATTACAAAAAATTATATATTTTTTCTATTCTTTACAAACATATATTTGCTAGCCTTCTTATTTTTTCTATTATCCATCATTTATTTATTATTTAGATATAATAATAATCAATACCCTATTTCATGCTCTCCCTACTTAAAGCATTCTTTTATTTGGTAAACTTGAATATTTTAGGAACAAATCTATAATTCTGTTTATTTACAATATTCAATTATTATCTTTATATAGTTTTTCGGTTTAAAGTATTAACAACAAAAAGCACTTTTTGCTACAGTAAAAAACTATTTTTTTATTAATTTTTCAAAACGTACATCTTCATAAAAAAAACGATCATCGGCTAATCTAACCGTGATCGTTTTTTTAAAGTTCTTCTTATTATTCTATTTAACCTTATAGTTCGCCAGCTTTCAGTTTTGCATGCCAATCTTTTAAAAATGGAATATCTTCCTCTTTAATAGCACCTGATTCGTTCGCTGCTTCAATTAAATAATCAAAGTTTGTTAAAGATACATATTGGATGCCAGCTTCTTCAAATGCTTGCTCAGCACGTGGTAAATTATATGTGTAGACACATACGACACCTAGTACCTCACAACCTGCTGCACGTAAAGCTTCTACTGCTGTAATAGAGGAACCACCTGTTGACACAATATCTTCTACTACAACGACTTTTTGACCCGCTGCGTATTTTCCTTCAATTTGATTGCCACGGCCATGCTCTTTTGCCTTTGAACGAACGTACACCATAGGTAAGTCTAAAATGTCACTTACCCACGCAGCATGTGGGATACCTGCTGTAGCAGTACCCGCTACGATTTCTGTAGCCTCAAAATTTTCTTTAATGATTTTTGCTAAGCCGTTTGCCAATTGCTTACGGATCACTGGATCTGAAATAGTTAAGCGAGTATCACAGTATATCGGTGATTGAATGCCTGATGCCCATGTGAAAAGATCTGTTGGATTTAATTCAACTGCGCCTACCTTTAGCATAGCGTGTGCGATTTCGTTTTGTAATGTCATTTTGTTGCCTCCCATAATTCACTTACGATTTTATATGCTGCCACTGGATCTTGGGCGCCTGTAACGGCACGCCCAACTACGATTAACGAAGATCCATCACGTTTTGCGCCATCTGGCGTAGCGATACGTTTTTGATCGTGTGCGTCACCACCAGCTAAACGAATACCTGGTGTGACACGTAAGAATTCCTCACCGCACACTTCGGCGATTGCCTGTGCTTCATGAACCGAGCAGACAACACCATTTAAGCCTGCTTGTTTTGTTAAGCTAGCATAATGTAATACAGATTCTTGTAATGTTAGTGCAATTTTTTGCTCTGTTTGCATTTGCACTTCAGTAGTAGATGTTAATTGTGTCACAGCAATTAACGCTGCACGCGCTCGACCCGCTGGTGTACCCGCTTCTAGGCCTTCGAGTGCTGCTTCCATCATTGGGCGACCGCCTGCTGCATGTACATTGACTAAATCTACCCCTAATTTTGCTAAACCTTTCATCGCTGAGCCAACAGTATTTGGAATATCATGTAGCTTTAAATCTAGGAAAATATCGTGACCTAAATCCTTCACTTTACGTACAATATCAGGACCTTCCTGCATATAAAGCTCCATACCAATTTTTACGAAAAGAGGCTCTTGAAAATGTGCTAAAAACTTGAAAACTTCCGCCTCACCTGGGAAATCAAGTGCTAGTATTGGTTTTGTATTCATTAACGATGGCTCCTTCCGATTATGTCCGTAATATGCTCTACGCCTAATGCGTCAAGCTTTGCTGGTAACTCCTCAATGATGTTCGGGCAAACGAAATGGTCTACAAAATTGGCTGTCCCAACTGCAACTGCTGATGCACCTGCTGACATAAAGTCAATAACATCTTGCGCTTCGCTCACTCCGCCCATTCCAATAATCGGAATATTAACGGCTTTATATACCTCATATACCATACGAATGGCAACTGGTTTTACTGCTGGACCAGATAAGCCTCCTGTACCATTTGCAATAACTGGTTTACCTGTACGCTCATGTAAACGCATGCCGATTAAAGTGTTAATCATCGTAATACCATCCGCTCCGCCTGCTTCCACTGCTTGAGCGATTTCTACGATATTCGTTACATTTGGTGATAATTTTACGTAAACAGGTACTTCTGAAACAGCTTTTACTGCCGCAACGAGCTCTCGTGCTGTTGCTGGGTCTGTACCGAATTGAATACCCCCACATTTTACATTCGGGCAAGAAATATTCAGTTCTAGCGCTTTTACATTCGGTGCTGCAGAGATGCGACGTGCAACTTCCACATAATCTGCTGTTTCAGTTCCAGCTACATTGGCGATGATTGGCACATCATAGCCTTCTAAAAACTTTAATTCTTCATTCATTACTTTTTCAATACCAGGATTTTGTAAGCCAATGGCATTTAGCATCCCTGCTGCTGTTTCCGCTACACGTGGTGTTGGATTGCCAGGTCTTGTTTCCACTGTTGTTGCTTTAATCATAATAGCGCCAAGCTTCGATAAATCGTATAGCTGTGCATATTCACGACCAAAGCCGAAGCAGCCTGAAGCTGGCATAATTGGATTTTTTAAATTTAAGCCAGGTATTTGGATATTTAAACGACTCATAATGCCACCGTACCTTTCGGGAATACTGGACCGTCAGAGCACACTTTGACATAGTCTTTTTCAATTTGATCTGTTGTCTTGCATACACATGCGAAGCAAGCCCCAATGCCACATCCCATGCGCTCTTCAAAAGATAAGTACCCTTCTTTTTCTGGGTAGAAGCCTTCTAACGCTTTTAGCATTGGTAGAGGACCACAAGAATAGAACACATCAAACTCGGGTGCACGCGTTTCTAACACGTTTGTTACAAAGCCCTTCGTTCCTTTCGATCCATCTACTGTTACGTAATGCGTTTCACCAAGTGCATTAAACTGCTCCTCATAGAAGCAAACATCTTCTGATTGGAAGCCTAATACATGGATTGTTTTCACACCACGAGCATGAAGCTGTTTGGAAAGTTCATGTAAAGGTGGTACACCGATGCCGCCACCAACTAACAATGCAGTCCCACCTGCCTTTACAGCGTCGACTGGGAAGCCATTACCAATTGGGCCAAGGACATTGACTAACTGCCCTTCACGATTTGTTGCTAATACTTGCGTTCCTCGACCTTCCGCACGGTAAATCATTGTAAATTCACTGTTGTCTTTATCTATGTTTGCTATACTGATTGGTCGACGTAAAAGCGGCTCCAATGAATCTGACACCTTTACATGGACAAACTGGCCAGGAGTCATATCCTGAACCAGTTCACCACGAAGTGTCAATTCGAAAATGTTTGTCGCAATTTGCTTTTGAGAGACGACCGTCATTTTCTCTTGACGAATCATATTAATGTACTACCTCCGCTTTTGGCATTTGTTCTGCTGTAAATGTCATTGATTCAATTACACGCAGCATTGCTTCTGCTGTATCTAATGAAGTTAAGCAAGGTACGCCATTTTCTACAGATTCACGACGAATTCGGAATCCATCACGAGCTGGTTGTTTGCCTTTTGTTAATGTGTTGACTACTAACTGTGCTTCACCGTTTTGAATTAAGTCTAATAGCGTTTGGCCTTTTGCACCGATTTTACCTACAACATCTGTACGTACGCCTGCTGCTTCAAATGCTTGTGCTGTACCTTCTGTCGCAACGATGCGGTAGCCAACTGTTGAGAAGCGTTTGGCAAGTGCAATTGCTTCTTCTTTATCCTTATCAGATACAGTGAATAATACTGTGCCTTCTGTGCGAATTTCCATGCCAGCTGCAACTAAGCCTTTGTAAAGGGCTTTTTCTAAAGTGGCATCTTTCCCCATTACTTCCCCGGTTGATTTCATTTCAGGCCCTAATGTAATGTCCACGCGGCGTAATTTTGCGAATGAGAATACTGGTACTTTCACAAACACACCTTTTTGCTCTGCTGCTAAGCCTGTTGGATAGCCTTGTTCTACGATTGATTTACCAAGAATGGCTTTTGTTGCAATGTTTGCCATTGGAATGTTCGTAATTTTACTTAAGAACGGTACTGTACGAGATGAGCGAGGGTTTACCTCAATCACATATACTTCACCATGTGAAATTACATACTGGATGTTCATTAAGCCGATGATACCAAGACCTTTTGCTAGACGCGTAGTATAGTCGACTAACGTATCTTTTTGCGTTTGTGTTAATTTTTGTGGTGGGTATACAGAAATCGAGTCACCAGAGTGTACCCCTGCACGTTCGATATGTTCCATAATACCTGGGATTAATACATTTTCACCGTCACAAATCGCATCTACTTCAATTTCTTGACCTGTTAAGTATCGGTCTACTAAAACTGGGTGATCAGGTGAAGCCTCAACAGCGTTTTCCATATAATGTTGTAATTCTTCTTCGTTATAAACAATTTCCATTGCACGTCCACCTAGTACATACGAAGGGCGTACTAGCACTGGGAAGCCTAAGCGTTCACCAATCGCAAGTGCTTCTTCTGTTGATACAGCCGTTTCACCTGGAGGCTGTGGAATGTCTAATGCATGTAATGCTTGTTCGAATTTATCGCGGTTTTCAGCACGATCGATGTCTTCTAGCGATGTACCTAAAATTTTCACACCATTTGCAGCCAATTTATCAGCTAGGTTAATAGCTGTTTGACCACCGAATTGCACAACTACGCCAATTGGTTGTTCTAAATCGATAATGTGCATTACGTCCTCGATCGTTAATGGCTCAAAGTATAATTTATCTGAAATTGAGAAGTCAGTTGATACTGTTTCTGGATTTGAGTTAATAATGATTGCTTCATAGCCTGCTTCTTGGATAGCCCAAACTGAGTGCACTGTAGCGTAATCGAACTCTACTCCTTGACCGATACGGATTGGGCCTGACCCTAATACGATGACAGATGGTTTATCAGACTTGATAGATTCATTTTCTTCCTCATAAGTGCCATAGAAATATGGTGTTTCTGATTCGAACTCTGCTGCACATGTATCCACCATTTTATAGACAGGGACAATGCCATTTTCTTTACGATATGCATAGATTGCTTCTTGCGTTGTGTCCCATAGTTCCGCGACTTTTTTATCCGCAAAGCCTAAACGTTTTGCTGTACGTAATACTTTTTTATCGTTTTTATTGTCAGCAAGTGTTTGCTCCATATCTACGATGTTTTTGAATTTATTTAAGAAGAATAAGTCGATTGCAGACCATTCATGAATTTGCTCGATTGTTACTCCGCGGCGCAATGCTTCTCCGATGAAGAATAAACGCTCATCGCCCGCTTTACGGATGCGTTTTTCAATCCAAGAATCAGAGTTATCTTCAGCATGTTTTAGCTCTAGATGAACTTGACCTGTTTCAAGTGAACGTACAGCTTTTAGCATTGCTTCCTCGAACGTACGACCAAGCGCCATTACTTCCCCAGTAGCCTTCATTTGTGTGCCTAGGTTACGTTTTGCTGATTCGAATTTATCGAATGGCCAGCGTGGAATTTTCGCGACGATGTAGTCTAATGCTGGCTCGAAGCAAGCGTAAGTTGAACCAGTAACTGGATTTTTAATTTCATCTAACGTTAAGCCTACTGCAATTTTTGCTGCTAGCTTCGCAATTGGGTAACCCGTTGCTTTTGAAGCTAATGCAGATGAACGAGATACACGTGGGTTTACTTCGATTACATAGTAGTCGAAGCTATATGGATCAAGGGCTAACTGTACGTTACAGCCACCTTCAATTTTTAGTGCGCGAATAATTTTTAGTGAGATATTACGTAACATTTGGTTTTCGCGGTCAGAAAGTGTTTGTGTTGGTGCTACTACGATTGAATCACCTGTATGAATACCGACTGGATCGACATTTTCCATGTTACAAACAACAATTGCATTGTCAGCTGCATCACGCATTACTTCATATTCAATCTCTTTAAAGCCCGCAATTGATTTTTCAAGTAAGCATTGTGTCACTGGCGAATATTTCAAACCTGATGTAACGATTTCTTCTAAGTCTTGATCGTTATAACAAATACCGCCACCTGTACCTCCAAGTGTGAATGCAGGGCGCACGATTACTGGATAACCGATTTTTGCGACAAAGTTTTTCGCTTCATCTAAGTTATGGATAATGTCTGACTCAGGTACTGGTGCACCAAGTTCGTACATTAAGTTACGGAATAAGTCACGGTCTTCTGCTTTATGGATAGCATCAAGTTTTGTACCAAGAATTTCGATATTTAGCTCATTTAAAATTCCTGAGTTGTCTAACTCGATTGCCATATTTAAACCTGTTTGACCACCTAGTGTTGGTAGGATTGCATCTGGACGTTCTTTACGTAAAATGCGTGATACAAATTCTAGTGTGATTGGTTCAATGTATACTTTATCTGCAATTTCAGTATCTGTCATAATTGTTGCAGGGTTTGAGTTTATTAAAATAACGCGGTAGCCTTCTTCTTTTAATGAAAGACAAGCTTGTGTGCCTGCATAGTCAAATTCTGCTGCTTGTCCGATGACGATTGGGCCTGACCCGATTACTAAAATAGTTTCTATATCTGTACGTTTAGGCATGTTGTTTCCCCTTCCCTGCTTCTACTTCCATCATTTCAATGAATTCATCAAATAAGTGGTTTGAATCTTCTGGTCCTGGTGATGCTTCTGGGTGATATTGTACCGTGAAAATCGGATATTTCTTATGACGTACGCCTTCACAAGTACCATCATTTAATGCGATATGTGTTAATTCTAAATCTGTATCTTTTAAAGACTCAATATCGATTGCATAGCCATGGTTTTGAGATGTTAAATCTGTACGACCTGTGCGTAAATCTTTTACTGGATGGTTACCACCACGGTGACCGAATGGTAATTTAAATGCCTTTGCGCCACTTGCTAATGAGAATATTTGGTGCCCTAAGCAAATACCGAACATTGGCACTTTTCCGATTAAATCGCGTACAGTTTCGATACCTTCTGCAACGTCTTCAGGATTCCCTGGACCGTTTGACAGCATAATGCCATCTGGATGCCATGCTAAAATTTCTGCTGCTGGTGTGTTGTAAGGAACAACGAGTACATCGCAATCACGTTTATTTAATTCACGAAGAATACCATGCTTCATACCGTAGTCAATTAATACTACTCGTTTGCCACGACCTGGAGATGGGTATGCAGCCTTTGGCGATACTTCGCGCACATGATGTGTAATGGCTGGTGTCGCTTGTAGTTTTGCGACGGTTTCTTCTACATTCACTTCTTCGTCAGCCGCTGTTAATATCGCTTTAACAGATCCTTTGCTACGAATAATGCGTGTTAATTTACGTGTATCAATACCTTCAATCCCTGGGATATCTTTTGATGTTAAATATTCATCAACTGTTAAATCACATCTGAAGTTTGACGGTGTTTTTGCTAGTTCGCGAACTACAAATCCACGAATTGCAGGTGTAATAGATTCGAAATCATCACGGTTAATACCGTAGTTACCGATAAGTGGGTATGTTAACGTTACGATTTGTCCGTAGAATGAAGGATCTGAAATCGTTTCTTGATAACCTGTCATCCCTGTTGTGAATACGATCTCACCTTGTGAAGCTCGCTCGCTACCGAACGCTGTGCCTGTAAATACTGTGCCATCTTCTAAAATAAGTAAACGTTTTTTCATTACTCTGCCTCCTGGTATACGATATTACCTTCAAAAATAGTTACTACTGGCCAACCTTTCGCAACCCAACCATTGAATGGTGTATTGCGACCTTTTGATACAAAACCTTCTGCATCAATTGTTTGTTCTTTCTTTACATCAATTAAAACCATGTCTGCTGATGCACCCACTTCTAACGTTCCGTATGGTAAGTCAAAAATTTGGGCAGCTTTCACAGTCATCCAATCAATTAATTGCTTTAAAGTCCATTTCCCTGTTTCAACAAATTGTGTATATAACAATGGGAAGGCTGTTTCAAAACCGACGATGCCAAATGGTGCGCCCACCATACCGCAACATTTTTCTTCTATTGTATGTGGTGCATGATCTGTTGCGATGCAGTCGATTGTGCCATCAAGGAGTGCTGCATGTAGAGAATCTTTATCGTCCGCACCGCGTAATGGTGGGTTCATTTTCCAGTTCGCATCATCTGATGGAATATCCATCTCTTCAAGTAATAAGTGGTGTGGACAAACTTCTGCAGTGACGCGAATGCCTGCTGCTTTTGCGTCTCGCACTGAGCGCACAGATTCTTTTGTTGATACGTGACACACATGGTAGCGTGCACCTGCAGCTTCGGCAAGAAGAACATCGCGTGCGATTTGAACAGATTCACAAATGGACGGAATACCTGGTAACCCTAGCTCCTTGTTGCGCTTGCCCTCATGCATGACACCATCATAAATTAATGAATTATCTTCACAGTGTGCTACAACAACCATGTCATGCTTTGCTGCATCCTGCATTTGTTCGTACATCGTTGAAGCTAATTGGATTCCTACTCCATCGTCTGAGAAAGCGACAGCACCATGTGCTTTTAATTCCGCGATATCCGTACGAACTTCACCAGAAATGTCTTGTGTTAATGAGCCATATGGCAATACACGAATCACTGCACTTTCTTTTATAAGACCGTTAATTAGTTGCATGTTTTCTACAGTGTCAGGCACTGGTTTTGTATTCGGCATTGCACAAATCGTTGTAAAACCACCTTTAGCTGCTGATGCAGAGCCTGTGGCAATTGTTTCTTTATGTTCAAAACCTGGCTCGCGCAAATGTGTGTGTACATCTACAAAGCCTGGAGCAACAACTAAACCGTTTCCTTCGATAATTTCCGCACCAGCTACATCGACCTCTTGTCCAATGGCAGTAATTTTGCCATCGACCATGGCGATATTCACTGTATGCAGTTCACCTTGTTCATTTAACATTTGCACATTTTGAAGTACTTTTGTCATGTTATTCTCTCCCTTGTAAAATTGTTTCGATAATTGCCATGCGTGTATATACACCGTTACGTACTTGCTCAAAAATGCGAGAACGTTCGCATTCAACTAGCTCTGATGCAATTTCTACATCACGGTTAACTGGTGCAGGATGCATAATAATTGCTTTTTCCTTCATTTTCTTCTCACGTTCCACTGTCAATCCGTACTCTTCATGATAGCTTTCTTTTGAGAAGCTTTTATTTACTTTATGACGTTCATGTTGTACACGAAGTAACATAATGACATCGCTTATTTCGATTAAATCATCCCAAGAATGATGTGCGTTGAAATCTCCTGCCCATTCTTCGGGGCACAGGAAGTGCACATTTGCTCCTAGTCGTTGTAGCGCCGAAGCATTTGATTTCGCGACACGACTATGCGATATATCTCCCGCGATTGTGATATTTAACCCTTCAAAAGAACCAAACTCTTTTTTTATCGTATACAGATCAAGTAATGATTGTGATGGATGTTGACCAGCGCCATCGCCTGCGTTTATAACTGCAACATGAATGCCTTCTAGTAGCTCGTTATAATACTCATCCTCTTTTGCTCGGATAACGACCGCATCCATGCCAATCATTTCTAATGTTTTGACTGTGTCGTACATCGTTTCACCCTTTGTCACACTTGAAAAGCCTGCGTCAAACGGGATTACAGTACAGCCGACTTTCCGCTCTGCCATCTCAAAGCTCGTTTTCGTTCGGGTACTTGGTTCAAAAAATAAGTTTGCAACGTTGTAAGCACGAGATAACGATGATGTTTCGCCATTTTCAAAAGCCTGCGCACGATGTAAAATGCTGTTAATTTCTTCAGTTGTTAAATGTTCCATTGATAATAAGTTCTTCATCATGTACCTCCATTAGATTGTGTGTCATGAACGTCTATGTATGACGTTCTTCATTATTTAAGTGTCTAAATAATGTAAAAGCCCCGCTGATGTCATCAGCGAGGCATAAGGAGGCGTGACAAACTATAGTAAGCTGTATTGCTTACTGATTGCTTGTCCACAACTTCCCTTTTTTTGCCTCTCTGGACAATTCATTAAAAGGTACTACTATGAATTATTATTTTGATTGTAAGGTACTGGTATATCGGCTTCTTTTTTGCCTGGTAAAACCGCGTTTAGCACAACTCCGATAATGGCTGCTAACGCCATACCTTCTAGACTTAGAGATTCTGTGACGATAAATTTCGCACCGCCGATACCTATTACTAGAATAACAGAGGCAATCACTAGATTGCGGCTGTTCCCAAAATCAACATGGTTATCTACTAGCATACGTAAACCGCTTGAAGCGATAATACCGAACAGCAGAATGGAAACTCCGCCAAGAACAGCTGTTGGAATTGTTGCGATTACTGCCATTGCTTTCCCGAAGAATGACAGGACAATCGCTACCACTGCCGCTCCTGCTATTACGTACACACTGTAAACACGTGTGATTGCAAGAACACCGATGTTTTCGCCGTACGTTGTTTTTGGTGGACCTCCAATGAACGCACTCACTAATGTCCCAAAGCCATCACCTAGTAATGAGCGATGTAAGCCTGGTTCTTTAATATAATCTCGATTTACTACTTTTCCTAGTACAAGCTGGTGACCGATATGCTCTGAAATTGTCACAATGACAATCGGTACCATCGCTAGTAAAATCGTAGATGTAATCGTAAAGTCATAATCTATACCTGGAATGATGAAATGTGGTACTGCAAACATCTTCGCTTCTTTAATCGGCTCGAAGTTGACGATACCAATACAGATTGAATATACATAGCCTACGATCAGGCCGATTAATATCGGCATTGTACTTAAAATCCCCTTAAAGAAGATTGTAAAAATGATTGCCGTAAATAATGTGACAAGTGCTGCTGAGAAATGCAGTAAGTTATACTCTCCATCAACATTCATCGCCATGCCTACTGCTGTTCCTGATAAGCCAAGGCCGATCACCATAATAACTGGACCAACTACGATTGGAGGAAGAATTTTCATAATCCATTTATAACCGCTCTTCCAAATGATGAGTGACACAATGCCGTAGGTAACACCGACGGCCATCGCCCCTATCATAGCGTTACCTGGGTTGACACTTAAGCCATTGTCATCTAAACCGCCTGCAGCAAGTAAAATCGGTGCGATAAAGGCAAACGATGAGCCTAAATATGCTGGTACTTGAAACTTCGTAATTAATAAGAAGAACAATGTGGCAATCCCGCTTGTTAGAAGGGCGATTGCTGGGCTAAGTCCTACTAGCTGTGGTACTAAAATCGTTGACCCGAACATGGCAAACATGTGTTGAAAACTTAATGTCACCAATTGGACTGGAGTCGGTTTATCATTTACATCTAACACTGCCTTTGACATAACGTTTCCTCACTTTATAGTTAGTCTTCTTTATAAATAATGACGCAATCTTCACCGTCAACTTCAGTTAAATTAACAACGATCCGCTCTGTTCCAGATGTCGGCACATTTTTTCCAACATAGTCCGCTCGAATTGGCAACTCTCGGTGGCCTCGATCAATCAATACTGCCAGTTGAATTTGGGCTGGTCGTCCTAAGTCCATTATGGCATCTAATGCAGCTCGAACTGTGCGGCCAGTATATAGTACATCATCAATTAAAATTATTTTTTGGTTGGCAACAACATAATTGATATCAACTTGCTCGACATGTGCTTGCTCATTTTCATGCTTTGTCGTTAAATCATCTCGGTAAAGTGTAATGTCTAGCTCACCAGTACGAATCGCTTTACCTTCTATTTTTTCGATACGCTCCGCTAAGCGTCTCGCTAGAAAGGCACCGCGCGTTTTTATACCGACTAATATACATTCATCAATGCCTTTATTACGTTCAATTATTTCATGTGCAATACGTGTTAATGCTCTTGTCATCGATGGCCCATCTAATAGCTCATTTTTTGACATATTTTGTCCTCCTCTCTAGAATCTATTTTCAGTGTTGTCCATAATGCGCAACTTTTATCAAAAAGAATTCCTGATGAAAGCTTTGTAGCACATTCGGATTGTTACGCGATGCTCCCTAAGTCGTTAAGCATCATTGTCAACGGCATAAAAAAACCTCTCGAGGCGAATAGCCTGAGAGGGTTGAGTACGTGTTTAAATAGCATGTCGAAAAAATTTGCAGCACAAATTTTTGCAACACGTTCACATGTACCTTCTCAGCCTCTCTGGACTGCCATTAAAGGTGAATATTAAATTAAAGTCGTTCATTCACTTTCGTTAGTATAGACCTTCTTTAAATATTCGTCAATCCTTATTTCGTAATTCCTCTAATAATTGTACATAATCGACAGGAAGTGGTGCTTCAAACTCCATATATTCACCTGTTGTAGGATGATTAAATCCTAAAATTCCTGCATGTAATACTTGTCCACCAAAATCAATTGTCTTTCTCGGTCCATATTTTGGATCACCGACAAGTGGGAAACCAATATAATTCATATGCACGCGAATTTGGTGTGTACGTCCTGTTTCAAGGCGGCATTCTACAAGTGTGTAATCACCGAAACGTTCAATAACTTGGAAGTGTGTTACCGCATGTTTTCCTTTATCAACAACTGCTTGCTTTTGACGATCCTTTTGATCGCGGCCAATCGGTGCGTCAATCGTCCCTTTATCATGTGCAATATGTCCATGAACAAGAGCTGTATATTTACGCGTTACCGTTTTGTTCACAAGTTGATCGACTAACGATTCATGCGCCACATCGTTTTTCGCTACCATCAGTAAACCTGATGTATCTTTATCAATACGATGTACAATACCTGGGCGCATTACACCATTAATGCCCGATAAATCTTTACATTGATACATTAAACCATTCACAAGTGTACCTGTCATATGACCAGGCGCAGGATGGACAACCATACCCTTTGGTTTGTTGACAACGAGCACATCCGCATCTTCATAAACAATATCAAGTGCTAGGTTTTCAGCGATTACATCTAAAGGTTCTGCCTCTGGCACGATGATTTCTACTACATCGCCTGCTTTTACCTTATATTTCGCTTTTACTGTCTCACCATTTACTTTAACAATTCCTTCTGTAATCCAATTGCTAATTTGTGTACGAGACCATTCTGTTTGTATACTTGAAATCGCTTTGTCAATGCGCTCTCCTTGCTGTTGTTCTTCGATTGTGTATGATACTTGCGTCATTGTTTCACCTGTTTCTTTTCTTTTTTATCTTCGGCGATTAAACCAATCATTAATACGACAACGGCAATTGTTAATGCTGCATCCGCAATATTAAAAATTGGGAAATCGTAATTCATAATAGGGATTAATACGTCGACAAAATCTACTACTTCTCCTCTAAATAAACGATCAATAAAGTTACCAACGGCGCCGCCCAATAACAGCATTAAACCCACTTGGAAAAGAGGCTTGCCCTTTGCTTCTTTATGATAAAAGTAAATGATGGCGCCAATAACAGCAATTGTCACAATGGAAAATAACCACATTTGCCCTTCTAGCATTCCCCAAGCTGCACCTCTATTGCGATGCGATAAAATGCCAAACCATGGATCCCATACGGAAATGCGTTCACCAAACTCCATATTTTTCACAATTAGCCATTTTGTCCATTGATCTAAAATAATCACAAAAGCGGCCAATCCATAATATTTATACACAGCTATTCCTCCGATCACTCAACATCTTACCTATTCTACCATAAGAGCTTATATAGCAATAACTAATATAACATGAAAATATGACGGAAACACAAGGCTGTGGCCCAAAAGCAAAAATCGGCGTGCTTAATCAATCGTTCTGTCAAAAAAATCACATAAACGCCATGCCTTGTCCAAAAAAGTTCAATAAGTTGTCCCCTATTTTGGACGACTTCTACGTAAAATAGGAAGCCGTTGATTGCCGTTCCAGACGCTCCCTTTCCGCAGGCACAGCTCCAACTAATTTTTGCGGCAGAAGCCGCAAAAATGGATTTTCTGCTTGTACTGTTCCCGCAGGAGTGTCGCACCTTCCACTCCAATTAACTAGTATCGCCTGCTAACCTAAAATAGACTGCTCCTAAAAAATACATGAGGTGATGATAACTCTTTTTGCCTTTCCTCCCAAAAGTATCCGTGTTGGGCTTGCCTCGTGGAAAATATCCAACTTTGCATAGCCCAATAGACGATTGCGGACACATTACTTTAAAAGAAGCATTAATTGATTGACTCAAAATAAAAAGACAGTAGACCAACTCCATCTTCTTTGAGTTGGTCTACTGTCTAAGCTTTTTACAATTTATTACTAAATAGTGAAAGTTGTATCAGGACCTATACCGTTTCAGATTCTTTCGAGTGTACGCGCTTCATAAAATCATTTACATCTGCAGGGACTTTCCGATCTAACAATGACACAATAATGACAGACAGGAAACCTACTGGAACTGTTATAATACCTGGAATTTTAAATTGTAAGAAACTCGGAAGTGTTCCTGGTAAAAAAATCATCCACATGGAGACAACAAGTCCAATCACCAATCCTGCAATAGCCCCTTTTTCAGTCATCCCTCGCCACCAAATTCCTAAGATGAAAATCGGTGTAAATGTACTCGCAGCAACTGTAAATGCTAAAGCGACTAAATGACCGATAGAAGCATCTTTAACAAGTAAACCTAGACCGCCATAAAGAATACCTAAAATAACAATAGCTACTTTTCCAGCAACTACTCGCTGTTTTTGCGTAATATCTTTTTTCATAAAGCTAGCATATAAATCATGTGCTAATGCACCAGAGCTTGTAATAAATAGGCCTGATAAATTAGAGAAGATAGCAGCAAATGCCCCAGCAATAACGAGGCCGAGAAGCCAGTCGCCTCCTAAGGCAAGCGCAGTTGTTGGAATAACCATGTTATTGCCACCAAGTACTAAATCTCTCATTACTTCTTCACTCGCACTACCTGAGATGAAAATAGCACGACCAACAACGCCTAAAAATACTGCTAATAAGAAAAACGTACTAGCAATTCCGATGGCCATTAAAGCGGATTTACGGGCAGCCTTAGCACTTGGATTTGTATAAAAACGCAATAAAATATGCGGTAACCCAATAGTACCTAGCGCTAAACCGATTGTCATACTGATTGTTTGCCAAAACGTTGGGAAATAAAAGCCTGTCCCCGTCCATGCTGCACCATCAAAGTTTACATCACTACCATCCAATGCATAAGGTGATGTACCTGTAATAGGACCGTTAAAAGAATTAATAGCTGCTAAAATTTTATCGTAATGCAAGCCCCCATACATTGCTGCAATAAGCATGACAATGAACGCACCTAGACGAATCCAAAGCTCGAGCGCCTGGTTGATTGTCGTCCCTTTCATTCCGCCTATTCCTACGTAGAAAATCATCACTACACATGTAAAGATAATGCCGAATTCATAAGATGTACCAAAAAACATACTTAATATTTGTGCTGCCCCTAATAGCTGTGGAGCCGCATAAAATCCTGAAATCGCTAAAACAACAATAACTGCGGCTAAGCGTGCTCGTCTACTATGAAAGCGATAGGCTAAAAAGTCTGCCACTGTAAATGCACCAAAGCGTCTTAATGGGCCCGCAACAAAAATAGCTAGTAAAGTTAAACCGATGGAGAAGCAAAATGCATAATATGCACCATCATAGCCTAACTGAAATGTTAAACCAGCAATTCCTAAAAATGTTGCTGCACTTAAATAGTCTCCTCCAATGGCTGACCCATTCGTAAACCATCCGAAACTCCGTCCCCCAACGAAGAAATCAGATGCCGTTGTATTTTTTTTCGTTAAATACGTAATGTACACAATCGTTCCCATTAGTGCAATGGTCAACAACATCTTTGGTTCTAATAGCGTCTCAATCATTCAACTGCCCCCTTTAATGAACTAGTTATTTGACATTTCATATTTTTTCAAACGTTTTTCATATAAAGCCGTATGCACATAAGCAATAACAAAGGCCATCACCATCATGACAATTGTTGTGACAAACCATGTTACAGTCATGCCTCCCCATACTTTCTTAAAGGCAAATTCAGGAGCGAACCAATTCATTACTGGGATACTAAAAATTAAAATAAAGTAAAATACCGTTAAGCTAAAGCCTGTAGTAAACTCATCCTTCATAATTTTATGTGTTGTCGGATCTAACGGTGGCAAATCTCTAACATCCACAGTTCCCGCTTCCACATACTCATAATCATGACTCCCCGCCATAGTACTAACCCCCTTTAGTCTAGGTGAATAATTATCTGAAATTTCAAATTATTATTCACTACAACTATTCTATTCTATTTTTCTAATAATATAGGTACAATATTTTGCTGTATTAGTACAAAATATTGCTATTTTAAGTTAAAATACTTTTATTAAACTTCTTTTTATTTTTGGATTTTAGAAAGGGGCTGTTTAGCATTTTAAACGTCGTATGGTACGTTGAGAATTCAATTGAGAAACAGCAAATGATAGGATGGTTAGAAGAATTCCTCCCGTATACATTTATCGAATGTACACAACCAAGCGCACAAGAGGTGGCAATTTTCGTCTATGAAATTAACCATTTATTTGATTGGGTAAAGGTCAAACGATTAAAGAAAAATTATCCTAATAGTATTATTGTCCCTATTGTTGCAGTACACTTAACCTATTCAGCAGGTATTGCCATTGAATTAAATTTACTAGCACTTCTTATTAAACCTTTGCAAAAACAAAAATTTTTACGAATTGTAAAAAAGCTTTATGCATCCTATAAAGATCAGCAAGCAAGTACCGTTACGATGCTTGAGCTGTCACAACAAATCCCTCACAATCATACATCACCATTTCGCGAAGCTTTTTTGAGACGGCTAATACGGGGAGAAATAAACAGTGAACAGGAAATTGTACAAGCTTCATCGTTTTTATCTTCTGACTGTATTCCAAATATCGTATTTTTAATCCAAGGCTATGTAGATGCTCAACAAAACCGACCGATACTACATGACGCAAGTAGTGTAATTACCAATATTTTTCGTCAGCATTTTTCGGACAAAGCCCCGCTGTCCTTTTTAAATTTTGAGCGATATTTATTAGTGCTCATGCGGATACCGCAGACGTATACATCATTTAAGCATTGGACAGATGGTGTCACTACTTTAATGGCTGTTATCGAACTTTTGAAAAGAGATTATAATATCCACCTTTTTATAGGCATCGGTGGTGTTTTTACGCACGCTATGCAAGTTAAAGAATCTTACAGTCAGGCTAGAAAAGCTCGTAGAAAACCACCTGTAGATAATATTCACATACGATTTTATGAAGATTTAACAAAACATGAACAGCTACAAAAGGCTATTCAATATATTGAGGAGCATTACGATGAGCAGCTAGTTGTTAGTGATGTCGCCAAATCAATTAATTTTAGTCCTACTCACTTTAGTCGCTTATTTAAAAAAGAAACTGGTCGTAATTTTGTTGATTATGTAGCGTTTACTCGCATTATTAAAACACTCCCTTCCTTACGCAAGTTTGACTACACCATTGAAAAAATTTCAGCAAGTTCTGGTTTTAATACACCCAATTATTACAGTCTTACTTTTAAAAAATATGTGGGGATTTCACCAACCGACTACCGCAATACAATTGAAATATTGTTTAAGTAAAGATGATACTGAATGTTTGGTTGCTAAACAGCTTCGTGCAGACTTCCTCGCTTACCTCCCATTCAATGATCCTTTCCACTATCGTACGAAGAAATCGGTATGTTCAAAGCTAGTCAAACATAAAAAAAGAGCAGTCGATTTCATCTCGACTGCTCTTTTTTATTTCATCATTTTTATACGTAATACTTCTCAACAACTTCTGCACAGCGAGCACATACTGTTGGATGTGCATCATTCGCTCCAACTGTTGCCGAAATTGACCAGCAACGCTCACATTTCTCACCTGTTGCTTTTTCAACAACAATTGATACATGTTCTAAAGCTAGTGCTTCAGCAGGAGCTGATTCGATTGGTGCTACCCCAAAATTAGAAACGATTGAAAGCTGTGCAAAATCAATGTTTGCATCATTTAATAATGCTAAAACTTCTGGTTTTGCATAAACTGTTACTTTCGCTTCAAGAGACTTACCAATTGTTTTTGCATTACGTGCTTCTTCTAATGCTTTTAGAATATCATCACGTACATCAATAATTGTTTCCCATTTTTCACGTAACTCATCGAAGTTTGCTTGCTCATCTACTGAAGGGAAGTCCGTTAATTGAACTGATACCTCTTCCACAACACCTTGTGCATGTAAATAAGACCAAACTTCATCCGTTGTATGTGGAATAATTGGTGTCATAATTTTTACTAATGTCATTAATGTATCGTAAATAACTGTTTGCATTGCACGACGATCGTGATTGTCATGACCTTCAATATAAACAACATCTTTAGCGATGTCCAAGTAGAATGAAGATAGTTCTACAGCAACAAAGTTATTAACCGCATGGTAGACAGCAGCAAAATCATAACGATCATAAGCGCTACGCACTGTTTTTAATACATCTTGTAGACGCATGTAAATGTATTGATCCATTTCACGTAAATCAGCATACGCTACACGGTCTTTTAGTGGATTAAAATCAGCTACATTGCCGTGTAAGAAACGGAATGTATTACGGATTTTACGGTACACTTCAGATACTTGCTTTAACATATCCATTGAAATACGAACATCAGCAGTATAATCTACTGAAGCTACCCATAGGCGTAAAATATCTGCACCGTATTGATCCATTACCTTTTGAGGAATAATTACATTTCCTAATGATTTACTCATTTTGCGACCATCGCCATCTAAAACGAAACCATGCGTTAATAGACCTTTATATGGTGCATAGCCATTAATTGCGACAGACGTAATTAATGATGAGTTAAACCAGCCACGGTGTTGGTCAGAGCCTTCTAAGTAAAGATCTGCTGGATATTTCATACCACGTTCTACTAGTACACCTTGGTGAGATGATCCAGAGTCAAACCATACATCCATAATATCGTTTTCTTTTGTGAATTCACCATTTGGACTACCTGGATGTGTAAAGCCTTCTGGTAATAATTCTTTTGCTGTCATTTGGAACCAAATATTTGATCCATGCTCACGGAATAGTGAAGAAATACGCGCAATTGTTTCTGGTGTAATAATTGGCTCACCATTTTCAGCATAGAAAATCGGAATTGGGACACCCCATGCACGTTGACGAGAAATAACCCAGTCTCCACGGTCACGAATCATATTATAAAGACGCGTTTCACCCCAAGCAGGTGTAAATGCTGTTGATTTAACCGCTGCTAATAATTCATCACGGAATGCATCGATTGACGCAAACCATTGTGGTGTTGCACGATAAATAACTGGTTTTTTCGTACGCCAGTCATGTGGGTAAGAGTGCGTAAAGAAGTTTAATTTTTCTAATGCGCCAACTTCTTCTAATTTGGCTGTAACCATTTTATTTGCATCATTGTAGAAGACACCTTCAAAGCCTGGTGCTTCATCAGTATAACAACCGCTATTATCCACTGGGCTAAGAATTGGTAAACCGTATAACTTACCAATTTGATAGTCATCTTCACCATGTCCAGGAGCTGTATGAACACAACCAGTACCCGCTTCAGCCGTAACGTGCTCACCGACCATGACAAGTGAATCACGGTCATAGAATGGATGTTGTGCTACGATGCGATCTAAAGCTTCCCCTTTTACTTCTTGGATCACTTCGTAAGATTCCCATTCAAGCTCTTTTGCCACTGTTTCAAGTAATTCTTTTGCAATAATGAACTTTTTATCCGCTACTGCTACAACAACATAGATGAATTCTGGATTTAGAGAAATCCCTAAGTTTGCTGGTAATGTCCAAGGCGTAGTAGTCCAAATAATAAATTGCGCATCAGCTGGTACAACACCTTTTGCATCTTTAATCGCAAAGCTTACATAAATAGAAGCTGATTTTACATCCTTATATTCAATTTCAGCCTCTGCTAATGCAGATTCTGAAGATGGTGACCAGTACACTGGTTTTAGGCCTTTATAAATATAGCCTTTTTCAGCCATTTTACCGAACACTTCAATTTGTCGAGCTTCAAATTCTGGTTTTAACGTAATATATGGGTTTTCCCAATCACCGCGAATTCCTAATCGACGGAATTGCTCACGCTGATTGTCGATTTGTTCATATGCATATTTTTCGCAAAGCTCACGGAATTCAGCAATGGACATTTCTTTACGTTTTACACCTTTGTTTGTTAACGCTTGCTCGATTGGTAAACCATGTGTATCCCAGCCAGGAATATAGTTAACATGGAAACCTGTCATTGAACGATGGCGTGTAATCATATCTTTCAGTACTTTGTTTAAGGCATGACCAATATGGATATCACCATTTGCATATGGAGGGCCATCATGTAGAACGTACTCAGGACGACCTGCTGTACGCTCCATTTGTAATTTATTGATGTCCATCTCATTCCATTTTTCTTGCATTTTTGGTTCATTCGCTGGTAAATTTCCACGCATTGGGAAATCCGTTTTTGGCATTAGTAAGGTTTCTTTATATTCAACCATTTGTTAATTCCTCCTTTATTTTTTGCAAACAGAGAACAATTGCTAAGCATTTCATTACATTGGACAAATTGTTGTGAGCACCAAGCAAAAGTAAATATGACACATCTTGTGCCAGTATTTTAAACTGCGCCTTTTTGCTATACTTTCCTAGTGACACGCAAAACAATCCAATAACAACAAAAAAGCCTCTCAATCCCTAAAAGGGACGAGAAGCTTGAACTCGCGGTACCACCCTAGTTGTAGTACATAATTGTACTACCGCTTGAAAGCACGTTAACGTTGTGCGCTCCGAAATAACTTACTTAACGTTCAGTTATTTAGCTCAGAAGTGATTTTCTTTGTTAATTGCTTGTTTGGGCTCCCACTATCCCCAAATCGCTTTACTACACCTAACAAATACTGTCTTCGTCTCTGCCTATATGCATATCTGTTCTTTTTAATTACTATGACAATAGTATATGGAAATCCATGTATGGCGTCAAGTCATATTCATTCGATGACTACTTCACTTTTTCGTCAATGGACCATTTAAATTTCTTCTGATTCTTGTGCATCCTCAACTGAAGACTGAATTTCTGTTAGATCAATATCATATTGCAATAAATGATCCCAGTCGTCTGCATTCAGTAAATCCAATTGTGCTTCGACAAGCATTTTAAAACGATTGCGGAAAACTTTGGACTGCTTTTTCAGCTCATCTATTTCTATTGTTACTTTACGTGCTTTCGTTAACGCCTCATTAATAATACGGTCGGCATTTTTTTCAGCTTCTTTTACAATTAGCTTTGCTTCTTTTTGTGAATTTCTTCGTACTTCATCTGCTGCCTCTTGTGCGACAACAATTGATTTTTGTAATGTTTCCTCTAAAGAATTAAAATGTCTCGCTTGCTCTAAAGCCATTTCTAATTGCTTATCGACATCTTTTTTTTCACGTAGTAATTTTTCATAATCTTTAATGATTTGATCTAAAAATTCATTTACTTCATCTTCAGCATATCCCCTGAAAGATTTTGTAAACTCCTTATTATGTATATCAATAGGTGATAATGGCATACGATCCTTCTCTCCTTTACAAGTACATTCGTAAGTTCTATTATACAATTGTTCTAACAACTTAGCAGTAAAAATAAATAGAAATTACATGTTTTTTAGCCTTTTTGGGTCAAACGACCGATTTGTAAACGAATTTTATCTTTCTTTGTTCGGCCTTCTGTCATTATTATTTTTACGCGACCACTACCTCGTACTGATAAAATATCACCTTCTTGACATTCAAATGCAACACTATCTCGTTCAGTCCAGTTTACACGCACTTTTTTTCCAGTAATAAGTGCTTGTGCTTTTTGACGAGACACTTTTAATACTGTTGCGATAATGACATCTAAACGCATAGAAGAAACGGTATGGGATTCTTCCTGCCAATCGTCTTCATTGTCAATAAGCGCTTGTGACTCTTTAATTGATTCTACGTGTACTTTTATTTTGCCTATCCCTGTTAAATGAAGGCGTACATAGTCTGCTACTTCTTCAGCCACAACAAACTGTACTTGTTGCTCATTCACCCGAATATCTCCGAATTTAGCTCTATCTAATCCTAATGATAATAGAGCACCGAGAACATCTGGATGGCGCAGTTGTACAAATCTTGCAGGATAGTGAATAGTAAATACTGTTAACTGATAATCTTCCGCTTGCGGTTCGAAATATGTCGGGAAAATTAGCATACGTTGACGTTCTGCTTCATGAAACAAGCCATCACTAGTCGTTTGAAGCATATTGTTCTGCGTAATAACAGACTTTACGATAAAGCGCTGCCTTGGATCTAAAAAATCTGTAAGTTTCGGAGCATAGCGATCTTCCACCTCACGTTGCCAGCTTACTACTTGCTCAATAAAAGGCTGCTCGTCCTTCCTAAAATGTTGTATTAAATGCTCCATTTATTGTTCACCCCATCTACCTCATCCAATTGAAACTATTAGTTTAGTTAAGTCTAGTATTCCCTTTTTACACAAAAAATCCCCACTAATTGTGAGGATTTTAACTAAAACATAAAGAATATTTTTTGAATCACAATAAAAAGCCCATTTTTAATAAAATTCAACATAAAAATTGCCACGATCGGAGAAATATCAACCATACCAATAGGAGGAATGATCTTTCTGAAAAGCCCTAAATATGGCTCGCATAGTCTTTCAAGAAAACGGCCAATCGCTGAACTTTGGGCGGCTGGTACCCAAGACATTAAAACATATGCTACTAGCATAAATGAGTACACAGTAAACGCTAAATCCACATAATGCAAAATTATATAAAAAGTCATATAAACTACAATCCTCGCTATTAATTATCGTCTAAAATAAAATTCGAAATTTCTCCAGATACTTCTACATTATCTGGTGTGCATAAAAATATATCTTTCCCTATACGCTGAATGTCTCCACCTAGCGCATAGACGGTACCGCTTAAAAAATCAATAATTCGAATACCTTGTTCTCGTTCGATTCGTTGCAGATTAACAATTGTTGCTCGTTTGTTTTTTAAGTTTTCAGCAATATCCTGAGCCTCTGCATAAACTCTCGGTTCTACCAATACAACCTTTGCACCTTTTGTATTCATAGCTGCTTGTAAACTAACAATATTATTATTGGCTGTTGTACTTTGCGGTACAATTTCATGAATCTGTGCCTTACGTTCTTTGATAACCTTTTTAGATGGTTTAGCTGCATGAATCGGTTGTTGTTGCACGGGTTGTTGCTGTTGAATAGGAGCTTGCGTGATTTCTTCTTCTAGTTCTTCTTCAAGATAAAAGAAGTTTTTAATTTTATTTTTCATGCTCATCCTGTTCCCCTCTTTCATTTCCAACAAGAGCCGTTCCGACTCGAACGAATGTAGCTCCTTCCTCTACCGCTATTTCAAAGTCATTAGACATGCCCATTGATAACTCGGTACAAGGCGCGTGTGCGAATCCTCGTTCGGCTATTTGCTGTTGACATTGTTTTAATTGTTTAAAAACAGAGCGAATAATTGATTCGTCCTCTGTATTTGGTGCCATAGTCATTAAACCTACAACTTGAATTTTCGAGAAGTTTTGTAAAGATTCAATAAAAGTTACTGCGTCCTCTGGTGTTAAACCATGTTTTGATTCTTCACCTGACACATTAACTTGTACAAAACATTTTACCTGTTTTGTTGCTCTTTTTTCAATTTCTTCTGCTAAGCTTAGACGATCCAATGAATGTAAGTAATCAATTTCATTAATAACTTGTTTTACTTTTCGCGTTTGTAGTGATCCAATATAATGCCAATGTACATTAGCTTGAATGGCTTCAATTTTTTGTTTTAAGCCTTCAGGACGATTTTCACCTAAATGTATAAGCCCTGCATCAATTGCTTCTTGTGTTCTCTCAACGGAAACCTCTTTCGTAACAGCAATAATTTGAACATTAGTTGCCTCACGATTTGAACGCTGTTGTGCTGCTTGTATTTGATTATTAATTTTGTCTAAATTTGTTAAGATTTTCGTCACTTTTTTCCCAACTTTACAACTTAGTTTCCTTTATTGTAACAAGCAACTCTTTATTTATCAATGAATAGCCTGACCTATAAATGCTTATACATTTTCGCTGCTCACACTAAATGAGGGGCTACAGACTTACTGTTCGGAAAATAGGAGCGAGCAGCACAAATGCCATGTTTCTACGATAATGCCTTTACTAGAATGACATCTTTGCCGACTACAAGAACATCCTTCATATACACTTTTCTAATCGATTCTTCGCCTCTGAAGAACCCTAAATATTTTCGAGGCTCTGCAATCATAAACGCCGTTACATAGCCCGTTTCTTTTGATACTTCTGCATCTACAACAAAGCCTAAAAAACGTCCATTCCCTGCTTCTATTACTTCTTTTTGCTGTAACATTGAGAAACGCATTTGTATCCCTCCTACTAAATCAATTACCATTGTGTTTATGTTGAGCTAAAACAATTACAATGCTTTTTGATTAGTTGCAGTATTGCATATAAAAATGTATGACTACAATCTTCATGTTTAGACGAACGCAATGAAGATAAAATGCGCACCGAAGTTTCGGGTGCGCATTGTCTACTTACTTATAATCTTTCTGCATTGTTTCAATGGCATTTTTTTCTAGACGTGAAATTTGCGCTTGAGAAATCCCTAATTCTTTTGCAATTTCAGTTTGTGTCTCACCATAATAAAAACGCTTAGCTACTATCATTTGCTGACGTACATCCAATTTTTGCAAGCTATCCTTTACTGACACGTAGGCAACCCATTGATCTTCCGATACATCATCATCCCGTAATTGGTCCATCATATAAACAGCGTCTCCACCGTCTGCATAAATGGGCTCTTGTAATGAAACTGGGTCTTGAATGGCATCTAAAGCAAATAATACATCTTCCTTTTTCATGTCAATCATTTCTGCGATTTCTTCAATCGTTGGTTCACGCAAATTGTCGGTTATCCATTGTTCCTTTGCCTGCATCGCCTTATACGCAATATCTCTAAGAGAACGAGAAACACGTAGTGCATGATGATCACGCAGATGGCGACGAATTTCACCAATGATCATTGGTACAGCATATGTTGAAAATCGTACATTATGCTTCAAATCGAAATGATCAATAGCTTTCATGAGGCCAATACAGCCTACCTGAAATAAATCATCTGCCTGTTCACCCCTGTAGGCAAATCGTCCGACAATACTTAGCACTAACCTTAAATTGCACATTACAAGCTCTTCCCGAATCTCGGTTTCTCCTGCTTGTAATCGAATGAAGAGTTCCTTCATTTCTTCGTGCTTTAAAATTGGCAAAGTCGATGTATCTAAGCCGCAAAGATCTACTTTTGTTCGCATATTCGATTCCTCCGGATGTTATTCTCTGACTAAACCGTTACATCAGTTTGTCCGACAGAATCGAGAATATGCAGAAAAAATGCGTCCAATTTTAGGTAGGATAAATTTCCCTCTCTAAGATATTGGCTGATTCAAATTTTCTCGTAAATCTTGTATAATTTTCTTTTCTAACCTTGAAATATATGATTGCGAAATGCCTAAATGATCTGCTACTTCTTTTTGCGTCATTTCGATTTTACCGTTTAATCCGAAACGACATTCCATAATATATCGTTCACGTGCACCTAATAAATTAATGGCATGGAACATATGCTGACGTTCAATTTTCTTTTCAACATTGTCTAAAATAATATGTTCCTCTGTCCCTAAAATATCAGACAATAATAACTCATTTCCATCTGCATCAGAATTTAGTGGTTCATCTAGTGAAACTTCACCCTTCATGCGACTTGTTTTACGTAAATGCATCAAAATTTCGTTTTCAATACAACGTGATGCATACGTTGCAAGTTTAATATTTTTATCGGTATTGAACGTTTCAATCGCCTTTATTAAACCAATCGAACCAATACTAATTAAATCTTCAATCGGCGTACCCGTATTATCAAAACGTCTAGCAATATAAACAACAAGACGTAAGTTACGTTCAATAAGTGTATCTCTAGCTCGTAAATCTCCGTTCATAAAGGATGCAATGACTGTGACTTCTTCTTCTCGACTTAGTGGCACTGGCAATGAATCATTTCCCCCTATATAGTACGTTTCACGACTCCGAAACTTACCCCATAATTTTTTCAAGCTAGCAAGTAGCCTAAGAAGCAATAGTTCTCCCCCTCTATGAGTTATTTGAAAGCGCTGAAAAATGTAAAATTGCTGCTGTGCTATGCGGAAAATTTTTAGCTTTTTTTGTTAATACGATATATTCATTTGTTTTTACTTGTGATGACTCTCCTTTAATGTGTAATTCATCAAAGCGAAAGCCTAAGACAACGGTTTGTTGTTGCACTGTATTGACATGAATAAATCGAATTAGTCGCTGATAATCTACTGAAAACATCGATACATCGTAAGGATCTGTTTCCTGCCATTGTAATAATGCATCTTGAATTGCTGTTGGTAAATAAGGTCGTAGTGCCGAATACGAAACAAAATGAACAGGTTTTCCTGACAACGGCTCGATACATTGATTCCCTGTATCTACGAATGCCGAAAGTGGGATAACTTTATCAAAAACCTTTAAGGTCGTTTGAAATACAAACTGTCCACTTACACGCTCCAGCTTTACAAATCCCCATTGCTTATAAAATATAAGAAGATTACCAAATGCTAGCAACAAGCAAAGTACAATAAAGTGAATGACAGAAAGATTCTTTAAATACGGTTGTAATGCTGTTAACAGTCCGCCAATAACAATCGTTGCAGTCAGTACAATAGGACCTTGCTTTTGAAAACTTCGAAGTTTAAAGCGAAAAGCTAGACCAATTAGTACAATGAAACTTAGTACAATCGTAAGCAGCATGTGACCACCGATTACAGCTATAAAACTACTAATAATTGAACTCATTAATAATCTCGTACTCTTTACATGTACGCCTGTAACTTTTGCTGTAAACGTCAATATTGCTAAATTATAAAGCGTATTAATGAGCACCAGCCATTCTCCATACATAACAGCCGCCTCCTACTTACAAAGTTAGCATGCCAGCGCCACAAATATTGTCAAACAATCGCATGATTTCCTTAAAATGTTTTGACAAAAAACATCGTTTCCTTACACAAAAAGTGCCTGACACGCAAACAATTCAGAATTGTTTGCGTGTCAGGCACTTAAAAAAACTCGTATTTTACAAATGTAAAATACGAGTTTTGTTTATCCACGATTTTTACGGTTACGTAAAAATGCAGGTACTTCTAGCATATCATCTTGTGCATAATTTTGATGATTTTGACGCTGTGGTTGTTCTTGCTGTACATGTATCTCTTGACGCTGCTCACGAATCGGTGCTTGTTGTTGAGGCGCAGCTTGTCGATTATTATTAATGTTGTTAATGCTTGGTCGAGCATTTCCTCGATGTTGTTGTAACGCTTCTTCTGTGAAGCCAGTCGCAATCACGGTTACGATAATTTCGTCTTTTAAATTCTCGTTAATAACCGAACCGAAAATCATGTTAACTTCTTCATCTGAAGCCGATGCAACGATATCTGCAGCTTCTTGTACTTCAAATAAGCTAAGGTTAGAGCCACCTGTAATGTTCATTAGAACACCTTTAGCGCCATCAATTGAAGATTCAAGTAATGGGCTTGAAATAGCTTTTTTAGCAGCTTCTGCAGCACGATTTTCACCTGTTGCAATACCGATACCCATTAAGGCAGAACCTTTGTTAGACATAATTGTTTTTACGTCGGCAAAGTCTAGGTTAATCAGACCTGGTGTTGCGATTAAATCGGAAATACCTTGTACACCTTGACGTAAAACGTTATCCGCTTCACGGAAAGCTTCAAGCATCGGAGTCGATTTGTCGACAATTTGTAATAGCTTGTCGTTCGGAATGACGATTAATGTATCGACAGCTTCTTTCATACCGCCAATACCACCGATTGCTTGAGTTTGTCGTTTGCGTCCTTCAAAAGTGAATGGACGTGTGACAACACCAACTGTTAGTGAGCCTAAATCACGTGCAATTTGTGCTATAACTGGTGCAGCACCAGTTCCTGTGCCTCCACCCATTCCAGCTGTTACGAATACCATATCCGCACCGCGTAATACTTCTTCTAGTTGTTCACGACTTTCTTCAGCCGCTTTTTTCCCTACTTCTGGATTAGCTCCAGCTCCTAAACCACGCGTAAGTTTTGTACCGATTTGCAGCTTAATTTCTGCTTTCGATAAATTTAAAGCCTGTGAATCTGTGTTCACTGCGATAAAATCAACACCTTGTACACCATGCTCTATCATTCGGTTAACAGCGTTGTTACCGCCACCACCCACACCAATGACTTTTATAACTGCAAGTTGATCAACACTTGTATCAAATTCTAACATTCTTTTTTCCTCCCACGGTAACTCGACTCTGTATCATTCATTACGCATTCAAGTTAATCAAAAAATTTATCAAATAATTTTTTTGCTCTACCGATTACGCTTCCTTTTGATTCTGAAGGTGTAGCATATTCTTGCTTTTTAGATGCTGGTGCTTGAGCACCGACAACCGCATACTCAATAGGCTGCGTATTCGTACCTTTTCCATAAAAATCATCTTCTAGATAGGCGTAACGAATCAGTCCAACTGCCGTCGTAAATGAAGGCTCTCTAACGCCAATATAATCTGGAGTATATATTCTAACACGCGTTTGCAGTATTTGGCGTGCTAATTGAGCTATACCATCTAGCTTTGCCACACCACCTGTTAAAACAACACCACCTGGCAAATCTCGAACGCCTAGACGTGCTAACTCATCAATTACTAGTTCAAATAACTCTTCTAATCTAGCACCAATAATTTCTGATATAAAGCGTTGGCTGTACTGATCCCTTGAATCTGTACCAACAACTGGCACTTCAAAAAGTTCCTCGTCTGAAGCATCATCGTAAAAGGCATGTCCAAATTGGTGTTTAATTTGCTCCGCTTGATCTGTCGGTGTTTTTAAAACAATTGAAATGTCTTTTGTAATATGATCCCCACCTACTGGAATGACCCCAGTATGTGTCAGTAGCCCCTCTTCAAATACCGCAATAGTTGTTGAGCCGCCACCTAATTCAATAAAGGCTGTACCTTGGTTTTTTTCATCTTCCGTTAATGCAAAATAACCAGCCGCAAGTGGTTGTAAATAAATCTCTCTAATGCTTAATCCCGCTTTCTCTACGCAACGAAGTACATTGTGTAACAACGTTTTAGAGGTCGTAATCATTGTCGCATCCATTTCGAGACGAATACCAATCATACCTCGTGGGTCTTTAATTTCGTCTAAATTATCTACTATAAACTGTCTTGGAATGATGTTGACTAATTCACGTTCAGGAGGTATTGACATGACTTGTGCAGATTCTACCACTCTGTCTAAATCATCATCTGTAATTTCTCTATTTTCACTATTTACAGCGACAACACCTTTAACTAGTTGTAACATCGTCTGATTAGCTGGAACGCCTAAAACGACCTCATCGATTTGATAACCTGTCATTCGTTCTGCTTGTTCTACTGCTTTTCGAATAGATTGAACTGTTGCATCAATATCAACAATTGCACCTTTTCGAACCCCATTCGATTTTACATTGCCGACCCCAATTACATGTAATTGTCCGTCGCTCATTTCACCTATTAATACTTTGATAGAAGAAGATCCTATATCGAGTGATATATATAATTCTTGATGATTCAAATTCGCTGCACCTCCTTGAAAATGCTCTTAATTTCATTCTATTGTAAATCTTGCCTAATGTCTAAGCAAATCGAGTATTTTGGTCAATTTTTCTCTCATTCTATGGAAGTTTTTTTCTTATTGTGACGTTTCTCATCTAACCGAGTTAGTAAAATACGCCTAATTATTGCTATGTTTTGGAATAAACGTACTCCAAAGGCGAAAATGGCAGCTAAATACAAGTCCACCCCTAAATTCACCCCTATGAACGCCAATCCTGCCGCAAGAACTATATTAAAAAAGAAACCTGATACAAATACTTTATCGTCATATACTTGTTGTAATTGAGCTCGAATGCCTCCAAATAACGTATCTAATGCAGCCAGCACTGCTATTGACAAATAATTTTCATAGATAGAGGGAATTTGGATATTTGTTAACAAGCCTAGTGCTAGTCCAAATACCAAACCTAAAAATGGTAGCCACATATATTAATCTCCTTTTTTTTTTGACCTCTGTTAAATAATCATTCGTCAATGGTTGATCGAATGCCGGTATAGTTAACTGTGCAGTAGGCTCCTCTATCACTAATTTAAAATTATCTAAATAAAATGAATCGATAAATGATGAAGCTTGAATAGAATTATACATTTTTTGTGCTGCCTTAAAAGTGCTTGTCCCAACATAAATTTCGAAGGGTGGTGATGAAAGTGCCACACTATTCACTGTTGTTTTCCCATTGATGTCTCTGATGGCTGATGTATGAACAATGCGATTCCCATCAATGGCAACACTAGCAGCATCATATTTAAATAATTCATTTAGTAATTGGGTAAGTAAATCTGGAGAGATCTCTTTCATTTCATACCCCATTGCAACTAATTCTGGTGCTGGCTCCACTCGGAGTACTACCCCTGGACCTGTAATATCCGTTAAGCCTGCCTGCTGTTTTAATTGATTGACTGTGTCATTTAAAACAACTTGTAAATTAGCTTTTTCAGATTGCTCATAGCGACCCATTACCTCATTAAGTGAGCGAATATCTGCTAATAATGTGGAATGCCTTTGCTTTTCTTCTGCTAATTCCTCTCGTATGGCCCAAATATCTCGTGTATCTCGCTCAGCTGGTTTTTGAATGGTATTGTATTGTACCGCTATCATCAAACCGATAATAAATAGCACGATCGTTATTCGGGTGTACATATTTTTTTTCAAAATAGCCCCTCCTAGACGCATCGCAAACAATTTCTCCTTGATATCGTTAAATTTAGATGTTGAACTGTAATATGAACAATTTTTATCTAGGACATCCGTGGGAGGCTTTACCTAATTTTCATCCCATGTTATTTATGGAATAACAGTCGTTAACTTTCTACTTTTACATTTGGCATTGTTAACTTTTGGTTTTCTTCTAATGACACGACAATATTGTCATTTAACAGTTGATCTACTACGCCACCACTTAAGTTCAGTGAAGCACGGAGTGTTGTTGAATCCCCTATAGCCTCAATTACAAAGGGGGCAGGATGTTGCTTGCCGTCAATTGTAATAACAGGTCCATTACATCTTATATAAGAATTGGCCATGACCCGTTGCCCGTTAATGGCAATCGCCTGTGCTCCAGAAATTTTTAATTCATTCAATAATTTAAACACATGGCTTTCATGGACGATATAATCATTAGGATTTACAGATTTAGGGTCGTAATCACCATCTTGAAGCGTTATACGTATACCCTTTCCTTCTGAACTTAAATCACCTAATAGTAAACGTAAGTCTTCTGCTTCTTGAACTAATTGCTTCGATTCCTTTTCATTCGAGGCGAAATCTTTTTCGTAATTCCGAATCTTTTCTTGTAACTTGTTCGCCTCTTCTGTGAGTTCTTTATTGCGCTCTTGCTGTTCAATCAGCTCCTCACGATACGTATCTTCTTGCTCAAATAGCTCAGTTTTAATGGAGCTAGTTTGTCGATTGTCTTTTGCTTGGTTGTAAGAATAGCCGATGATAAACCCAGTAGTTATACAAACGATGAGGAGCTCAAATTGTTTCCTCGTAAAGAAGTTCCCTTTGCTATTCTGTTTCTTGTTGTTCATCTTCATTCACTTCCTGGTTGGCCGCATTTTCATCAGGGTTGTCCTTTTTTGCATCAGGGTTGTCCTCCATATCAATGCTGACTTTATTGTACTCATCATTAAATGGACGGTAATATGAGCCAACCTCGATGTCGATAACACCCTTTTCTAAATTTGCTATTTGCGCAACAATTGAAGGATAATAATTTAGCTTATCAGCTAATGTTGGAATAACTGCACGAACTTCATAGCCGTCATTCATATAAAGCTTGACCGCATTAGGATTAGCCTCATTACTATTCGTATTTACTTGTGAGATTAAAGCTAATACCTCTGGTTTTAACCGTGCTAATTGTTCTACAAGCTTGTTAATGGTTTTTTCTCCTGTAATGCCCATAAATACCGGTGCATCAATTGGGATATTGTCGCCAGCTTGTTCAAACTTCTTCCCGTTCTCCAACAATGGGTAGTAAGTTCCGTCACCAGCTAGATACGCAACTTTTTTCCATTCCTTAATATCAATCGTGACGCCGCGCAGCCATTTACGCTTGACATGAGCCTCTTGCACCCATTTGTCTTTTAGTAATGCCTGCTCTACATCTTTTACCGTAAAACCCCACATCGACTTTCCTGGTGCAAGGGTACTAGCCTCCAGATAATACTGTTCGTCAGCTAGTTGGGCACCGTTGACCGTAATGCTTTTAATATCACTGTAAGGAGATTGAAAATAAAGGAGTACAGCTAGCACTAAAAAGAAAAGTAATATTAGGACAATGAATTTGCGATTTGTACGCTTTTTTCGTCGCTGTTTTAGCGTAGGAATGCGATCTTCTATATCAATTACTTTCTCCATAAAAAGTACTCCTCCTTTATATTTATTTCGCTAATTGATAAATAATACCTATTATTAACCACATTGTTACTAAAGATGTTCCACCATAGCTAATAAAAGGTAATGTGACACCCGTTACAGGAACCAATCCGATAACGACAGCTATATTTAAAAACGCCTGTACAGTTAACATTGTCACAAGTCCAATAATGGCATAATAGGATGTTCGTGTTTTAGCCTGTACCGCAAATTTATAACCAGCGTATATTGTCAGTACAAATAGTGCTAAAATAACGAGCCCACCTACCAAACCAATTTCTTCTAAAATAATCGCGTAAATAAAATCATTTTGCGGCTCAGGTAAATAAAGAAATTTTTGCCTACTTTGACCAAAGCCATGTCCAAAAATCCCAGCAGGGCCAATTGCCATTAAAGATTGTACAGCTTGAAATCCACTTACTAATGGGTCTGCCCAAGGATCGAGAAACGCTTCAATACGTTTAAGTCGATACGGGGCTGTTGCAATCAACCCAACTAATCCAGCAACTCCAGCTACCATTATCATCGCATAAAGCTTTAATGGATACCCTGCCACAAATAACAATAAAAAAACTGATACTACAAGTATAAATACAGAGCCAAAATCAGGCTGAAGCATTATTAATACAACGGGTAATACCACGATTACAGCATGTCGCCAATTAACGATTGGCGTACCAGTTTTGTGCTGCGCCAATATATGACTGATGTACACTAGCACTGTAATTTTCGTTAGTTCAGCAGGCTGTATCGTTAAAGGGCCTACACCAATCCAGCTTTGAGACCCATTTCGTTCAAGTCCAATGCCTGGTATCAGTACAAGGACTAGTAACACTAACGAAAAAATATACGCCATTTTCCAAAAGGATTGCTCTTTTAATATGTTTAATCGAATGGTAATAAAAAACACTACGATGCCTACCACAAAATACATACTTTGTTTCATATAAAACGGCATCTTTCCACTATAATGAACGGCACTCCAATAGGTACCTGCAGAATAGACGAAAATAATGCCGATTATTGATAGCATCAATGTTGTGACGAGCAATAAATAGCTTTCTTTCCCTCTCAGTAATGCCATCCTTCCACATCAAGTATATTCTAAAATAGTTACAGGCTCATTACAGCTTCATTACAGCATCAATAAAAACATCGCCACGTATTTCAAAGCTGTCATATTGATCCCAACTTGCACAAGCTGGTGATAGTAGAATAATGTCTCCTTCTGCCGACATCGGCGCAGCATAATGAACAGCATCTTCTACATTTTGAGCAATGACCGTTTGCGAAACCCCACAAGACTTAGCGAATTCCACAAAACGTAAGCCCGTTTCACCGAACGCCACAACGCCTTTTACATGCCCCATACAAGGTCGTAGTTCTTCAAAAGAATGTCCGCGGTCTAAACCACCCGCAAGTAAAATTACAGGCGCTTGGAATGCGTCTAAAGCACTTTTTGTTGCTAAGCAATTTGTTGCTTTAGAGTCATTGTATATTTTTCGACCATTCCACTCGCGGACAAATTGTGTACGGTGACGAACACCGCCAAACTTTGCTAATACTTCTTCCATTTTTGCTTTGTCACAGCCAATTAATATACAAGCTGCTACAGCTGCAAGAATATTTTCTAGATTGTGTTTACCAGGCAGCGCAATATTCGCTCGATCCATAAATGGCTCACCTTGCCAATAGATTGTCGTATCATCAGCGCTAATCCCTTGTTCAGTGCGTCCATTAGAAGAAAAAGGCACTTTTTTTGCATTGGATTTTGCAGCATAACCTACAACAATTGGCTGATCCGCATTATAAATGAAATAATCATTTTCATCCTGATTTCGTGTTACACCAAACTTTGCTTCAGCATAGTTATCAAATGTCCCATGATAATCAAGATGGGCATCATAAAGATTTGTTAAAATAGAAATTTTTGGTTTAAAAGTTTTTGTACCCATAAGCTGGAACGATGAAAGCTCCGTAACGATAACGTTATCTTCTTGTGCCTCTCTTGCTACACCGCACGCTACTGTGCCGATATTCCCTGCGATTAATGGTTTTTTCGCACCATTTTCTAACATCTCAAAAATTAATGTTGTAGTTGTCGTTTTACCATTAGATCCTGTAATACCTATAAATGGTGCTTCACTAATTAAATAAGCAAGCTCTATTTCTGTCCAAACAGGTATTTCGCGACTAATTGCATCCGCTACAATTTTATTGCTATAAGGGATACCAGGGTTTTTAACAACTAGCTCAAATCCTTCATCAAGTAAATCCTCTGGATGACGACCACAAATAACCGTAATGCCTTTTTGCAGTAGACCTTGCGCATCAGGGCTTTCATCAAATGGCTTTGAATCATTGACTGTTACAAAGGCGCCAAGCTCATGTAAAATCTCCGCTGCTGCCACACCACTTTTAGCTAGGCCTAAAACAAGGACTTTTTTATGTTGTAAATCTGTATATTCTCTCATAAGAACGCCTCCGATAAGACTGCAATCAATGCTACTGCTAAAGCAGTTGACCAAAATACAAGTACAACTTTCCATTCTGACCAACCTGATAATTCAAAATGATGGTGGATAGGACTCATTTTAAATATCCGTTTTTTACGAATTTTAAAGCTACCCACCTGTAAAATAACAGAAAGTGTTTCGATGACAAACACTAAGCCAACTAATAGTAGTAAAAACTCTTCTTTAACTAATACCGATACCATGGCTAGCGCACCACCTAGTGCAAGTGAGCCAGTATCTCCCATAAATACTTTTGCAGGGTTTGCATTGAAAAGTAAAAATCCTAATAATGCACCTGTTACTGCAAATGTAAATAACGCGATATCTGCTTGACTTTGGAATAGTGCAATAACACCAAATGCCGCAAAAGCAATCGATGCCGTCCCTGCCACAAGACCGTCCAAACCATCTGTTAGGTTGACAGCATTCGAAAACCCAACTAACCAGAAAATTAAAAAGGCTACATAAAACACACCTAGATCAATTGTAAAATCTGTAAAAGGAATGGCTAAAGTTGTATCAAAAGAACTGAAGTGCAATAGGAAGTATGCAAGTATCGCAATAACGATTTGCCCTACTAACTTTTGAATCGATGTTAAACCTAAGTTACGTTTAAAAATGACCTTCAGGCCATCATCTAAAAAGCCAATTAATCCGAAACCTGCAAGTACAAGTAGAAGGACCACCGTTTGCGTTGTTAATAAATCTAAAAAGCTTCCAATCGCCACCGTTGTGAGAATGATGGCTATTAAAAAGATAATGCCGCCCATAGTCGGTGTGCCAGCTTTTTTCATGTGTGATTTTGGTCCTTCTTCACGAATACTTTGCCCAAACTTCAATCGACGAAGAAGCGGAATACTAATTGGTGCCAAGATAACTGTTACTATAAAAGCAATAGCTAAAATGGTAAGTGTTGTTGCGAGTTTCATTGAAAAATCTCCTTTAAATCTTGTTTCACTTTCTTCTTCACGAAAAAAGTACAAACCCTCATATATTTATTACTACCCTTCATAATAATAGTGGTTCTTTCCCTTTTTTTAAAGGTAAAGTTACGTTAGTTCACTAAATATAAATGAATGGTGCCATCTTGCTTGATAACACTATCCACTTCAGGTAATTGACTACCAATTTTAGTCCCTTCCCCATGCCATTCAATGCGGAATGGATAATGTTGCTTGGCAATATCATCCTTCGTTTGTCCTATGAAACTCGGTACTTTCACAGTAAGTGGGTCACCCCAACGATAATCTTTTTCAAGCTGTTCCTTCGATTTTTCAATGCCAACAAATGGTGCTGCATCTTCAATAATTTGGCCGACGATTGGAGCTGCTACAACACCACCAAATTGTGTTGTCTTTTTCGGATTATCCACTGCTACATACACGACAATTTGTGGATTGTCTGCAGGCGCAAATCCTATAAATGATACGATATATTCACCATCTTTATACCGCCCATTTTCAACTTTTTGAGCTGTACCTGTTTTGCCTCCAATACGCAGACCATCTCGATATGCTTGTCGACCTGACCCTTTCGCAACAACCGACTCTAATGCCTCACGTACTTTTGCAGATGTTTCCTCACGAATTACTTGCCTTTTAATAACTGGTTCTGTTTCATTAATCGTTTCCCCAGTATCTGGGTTAAAGATTTTTTTCACAACATATGGCGTATAGAGCTTGCCCCCATTGACGGCTGCAGCTACTGCTTGCACTTGTTGGATTGGTGTAACTGCTACACCTTGACCGAATGAGGTTGTCGCTTGTTCCACAGGGCCAAATGCGTCTTTAGAAAACAATATCCCTGAAGCTTCACCAGCGATGTTGGAACCAGTTTTTTCTCCAAAACCAAAGTCTTTAATATACTGTAATAATTTTTCTCCGCCTAAGCGTTGACCTAATTCAATAAAGCCTGGGTTACAAGAATTTTGTACGACTTCTAAAAATGTTTCATGCCCATGACCTTCACGCTTCCAGCAGCGCAATCTAGCACCTGCAACCATTGTATAACCTTGATCGTAAAATGTATCTTTTTCTAAATCTACCAAGTTCTCTTCTAGAGCGGCACTGAGTGTAATAATTTTGAAAGTTGAACCTGGCTCATATGTCATCCAAACAGGTAAATTTCGGTTATAAATAACAGGCTCGACTAACTGATATTCTGCAGGATGAAAAGTTGGATATGAGGCTAAAGCTAGTATTTCCCCAGTATTTGGATTCATAGCAATCGCCATTGCTTGGTCAGCTTCATAGCGTTCCATTGCTTGTGATAGCTCACGTTCAACAACTTGCTGAACATCTACATCAATTGTTAGCTCTATCGTTGCGCCATCTTCTCCAGCTTTCCATGCACTTGCGACATTTGGTAAGTTATTACCTTTCGCATCTGTGAAAAGCCGTATGGCAGAAGAATTTGCTTGTAATAGCTTGTCGTATTCATATTCTATCCCAGCTAGCCCTTGCGCATCATAACCTGTAAAACCTAAAAAGCGAGATAGTAACGTACCATACGGATATTCCCTTGAGTAATCTACACCACTATATAGTCCTTCAATTTGCATCCCTTGCAATTCAACAGCCTTCTCATAGGAAATATTTTTCCCTTCAGGCGCTAGCTTTACTAAGTACGCCTTTTTCTGCATCTTTTCCAACAGTTTTTGTTCATCTACTTCAAGTACTTGTGCAATTTTCGCTGCCGCTCCTGCAATATCTTTGCTTTGTGACGGCATAAAATACAGTGTAGGCGCTAGCTTGTTCGTCACAATACTGTTACCATCTCGGTCCGTAATATGTCCGCGTTCATTTGCAAATGGAATTTCACGATCCCAGTTCTCTTCTGCTTTTTGCGTTAACTCTTTTTGGTCAAACACTTGCAAAACAAATAACCGAATGACAATTGCAACCGCTACACACATAAACAAAACATATAAAATACGTAAACGCTTTTTGGAATGGATAGAAATCCACTTCATTCGACATCACACCTTGTTTTTTACAACGTATGAAATAAAGTGGACTTCTATTCAGTGACTATTCATCATCTACTTGTTCAACTTCACCTTCAGATGGCGCTTCTACGTCTTGTACAAAGCTTTCAGCAGGTGTTTTCAATTTCACTACAATAGGTGAACTATCTGAAATCACCGTACCTGCAGATACACTTTGACTGACTGCAAAGCCCTCTCCAACAACTTCAATCTGAAGACCTGACATTGATTTGAAAACTAATAGATTACGCAACGACCAATCAGTAAAGTTTGGTAGCGCGATATCACCTTCAGTTTTTAAAAATACAAAACTTCCTTTTACAAGCTTTTGTCCACCTTTTGGATATTGCTCTATAATTTTTCCACCAGTCCCGACAATAATAGGATTCAATCCATCATTTGCTAGCTCTACCTGAATAGCTTCTGCATTTTGACCAGTATAATCATTTATATTTACATGATCTACATGCTGTACATCGTCTGGACTAATATTTAAATGTTTTAAACTATTGAGCATAACAGGCTTAAATATTTTTGACACAGGTACCGAGCCCAGTTCCCCTTTAAGCTTTGGCTTTTCAACTGAAACATACATAATTAGTTGTGGATCATCGTAGGGTGCCATTCCTAAAAATGAGTACAAGAACTCATTAGCGCCCCATGAATAGGTACCATTAGCCTTTGGAATTTGGGCAGTACCTGTTTTTCCTGCTACTTGATATTCATCGAGTACAAAATCCTTCGCTGTCCCGTATTCTGCCGTTAATGTAGAAGCTAATATTTCGCGTACTTGTTTCGCTGTATCCGCCGAAACAGGCTGTCCCTTTTCAACAGGCTCATGCTGTTGAATCGTTTCATCCGTTGCTGAATCTACTATCCTATCAATAACATATGGCTGCATCATCTTACCGTCATTGGCAATCGCAGTCATCGCTTGTATAAGCTGTATCGGTGTCACTGTTGAACCTTGACCATATGTCGTTGTCACTCGTTGAATTGGATACTTCGATAAAATAGTACCCGTTGCTTCATTCGGTAAATCAATCCCTGTTTTCTTACCAAAACCAAATTTATCTAGGTAGTCGACAAATACCTCATCACCAATACTTTTCAATAAATTGGCCATCGCTGTATTTGATGAGCGTTGGAAACCTTCTAAATACGAAATTTTACCCCAACCTACTTGATTATGATCTCGAATTGTTCTGTCATGCACAGTGTATTGCCCTGACATATACTCATCATATGGCGCCCATTTGTCAGTATCGATAGCAGAAGCAAGTGTGAACGTCTTCATCGTTGACCCTGGTTCCATCGTTTCTTCTGTTACGGCATTGAGCCATTTCATATTCGAACTATCTCGTGTATCGGGGTTGAAAGTCGGACGCTGTGACATTGCTAAAATTTTCCCAGTTTTCGGCTCAGCTACTACAACTATCATAGATTCTGGATTATACTCCTGCTCTACTTGCGTCATCGCATCCTCTACGAAACTTTGAATAGTTTTATCAATCGTCAAAAAGATATTATTGCCGTCTTTAGCAGGTGTAACCATTTTTTCACTATTCGGCAATAAATAACTAAAAGCGTCTGTTTGATATTTAACCTTGCCGTTGACACCCGTTAATTCCTTGTCATACGTAAGCTCTAAACCCATTTTCCCTTTCGTCGTTACAGTTCCATCCTTATTATCCTCTTTCAATGCAAAGCCTATTAGATGCGAAGCAAAAATACCGTTTGGATAATAGCGTTTTAAATCGCTAACAAACAAAATTCCAGGTAATTTCAAGTCCTTAATTTTGGTCATTACTTCATGGTTAATGCCCCTGCCCGCAACGCCAAACTCCACCTGATATGGCAGTGTTCCATCACTGCGCAGCTTTGTTAGCCGCTTATAAATATCATCTTTTTCCATCGGTATATATTCTTCTAAAACTTCCGCCGTTTTTTCAGGATCTACAACATGATGTGGATTCTTTTCATCTGTAGTAGCCTTATCGCTGACTACAGCTATCAATCGATAACTGAGAGTATCTTCTGCAATAACTTGTCCATTTCTATCTAATATTTTCCCTCGGTTTGCTGTTATTGCACTTTCCTTGTTATATTTAGCTGCTGCCTTTGCAGCAAGCGCTTGCCCTTCAACTTCACCTGTCGCCTGCAACGTAATCATTCTCGTAAATAATAGAAAAAAGAGCCCTCCATAAAAAACTAGTAATAGAAAGGCTCCCCATTGGAATCGAAATCGCTTTTTTTTCATTCTCCCGGCACTACCTTTACATTTTTCTCATTTTGAGTTAAACCGAGTTCTTTTGCTTTTTTCCATATATTTTCGTATGTAGAAAGTTCACTTACACGAACTGTCAAGTCAACATTCTGTTTTGCAATCTCATCTGCCTCTGCTTCGATTTTTTGAATGTCCATGCTTGTCGTTTGAATTGCTGCTTGGTTGTTCAACACTAGTACTGACAATACAACAATAATGCTTACTAGTGCTAATAGCATCATCTTTTCAAACTTCTGGTTCGTTTTTTTACGACGTATGATAGTGGGTTGTGGACTAGGTGGTGTTAACGGTTGTTGCACATGTTGCTGTTGGTGCTGCCTTACACGAACTGCTGCCATTTACTCACGCCCTTTGTCGTTAATTTTCTCCACCACTCTAAGCTTTGCTGAACGTGCTCGATTGTTTACTGCTAATTCTTCCTCAGAAGGTAGAATCGGCTTTCTAGATACAAGCTTTAAAGTCGGCTTCATGTCATCTGGAATTACCGGTAAATTTGGTGGTAATTCAGGTAAGGATGACGCTTCCTTAAAAATTGTCTTGCATAGGCGGTCTTCCAATGAATGGAATGTAATAACACTAATGCGTCCACCTACGTTAATCATATCAATCGCATCGACTAATGAATCCTCCGCTGCACCTAGCTCATCATTTACAGCAATACGAATTGCTTGGAAGATGCGCTTTGCAGGATGTCCCCCTTTACGGCGAGCCGCTGCTGGTATACCCTCTTTAATTAGTTCCACAAGTTGTCCCGTTGTTTCAATCGGTGCCGTTTTACGAGCCTCTTCGATTTTACGAGCTACTTGCTTAGAAAATTTTTCTTCCCCATAACGGAAGAAAATACGGACTAAATCTTCGTATGCCCATTCATTAACGACATGATACGCTGTAAGCGCAGCCGTCTGGTCCATACGCATATCAAGTGGGGCATCATGATGATAGCTAAAACCACGTTCTGGTGTATCTAATTGTGGAGAAGAAACACCTAAATCATATAAAATGCCATCTACCTCTTGGATACCAAGGGCTAATAGCTCTTCTTTTAAATAGCGGAAATTCGAATGCACAAATGTTACACGCTCTATATAAGGAGCTAAACGAACTTTCGCATTTTCAATGGCCGTTGTGTCTTGATCAAAACAAATTAGACGGCCTTTATCTGATAATTGTTGTACTAAATATTCACTGTGTCCTGCTCCACCAAGCGTACAGTCCACATATACACCATCAGGATCGATGTTCAATCCGTCAACAGTTTCTTTTAATAACACGGTTGTATGATCGAACATACCAATCGCTCCCCTCAGGCCTTTACTTTTTCAACTGACGTTTTCACGTTTAATACAAAGTTAAAAATCAAAGCCAATCATATTTTCTGCAATTTCATTAAAAGATTGTTCAGACTCAGTGAAATAAGTTTCCCAAGCATCTTTTGCCCATATTTCAATTCGATTCGAAACACCTAGCACAACACATTCTTTTACTAGATGTGCGTGTTGTACTAACGTCGAAGGAATATTAATACGACCTTGCTTGTCTATTTCTACTTCCGTCGCACCTGAAAAGAAGAACCTTGCAAAAGCACGAGTATCTTTCTTTGTCATTGGTAAACCTTTTAATTTTTCTTCGAGTTTTCGCCATTCATCCATAGGATAGCCAAATAAACAATTATCAAGTCCGCGTGTCACAACAAAGGTTTCACCTAAGGCTTCACGAAATTTTGCGGGTACGATTAATCGTCCTTTTGCGTCAACAGAGTGTTGATATTCTCCCATGAACATGCTAGTCACCCCACTTTATTAAATAATGTACCACATCGCCCCACTTTCCTCCACTTTTTTTAAAAAAAACTTGACATTCTCACCTTTTATGTGTGTTTAGACCTTTAAGCGAAATTTTATTTTGTGCTAAAGGGCATAAAAAAAGAACTACCCTTAGTAGGATAGCTCTCTATTTTCCTGTTAAACCGACAAATTTCTTCAAATCTATAATTCCAACATGCCTTTAATAGTTCTAAAGATACATTTTTTATTCTTATAAATAAAGTAAATAGTGGTGATTTCCAACGCTATATGTTTTCTTGAGCATTTCATCAATTAACGTAGGTCCAAACTCATTGATATATTGATAAGGATTATAAGAACGTTCTTGGAACCCATCATTTGGATATAGCTCATTTTGTAATGTCATAAATTTACGGATAGTCGTCTCATGCTTGCTCAGCACCGTTTGTTCTACCTTTTGTTGCAAATACTCAAACTGCCTCACATGATTTTCTTTATTTTTTTCAAGTATTTTATCTAGCGACATATGTTGTTGCGCGAAATATTGCTCAAGAGTAGCGTATTTTTCTAAAACTAGTTGTTGCATCTCTAGTATTTGACGTTTCGCCTCATCATCTTGAACTTCAGCAATAAATTGCTCCTTCAACGCCGTCGCCTTGCCATCCAATACATCCGTTACTGTTAAATGATATTCACCCAATAGTTGTTCTACATGTCGTGTAACAATCGTAATATTGAGACGTGGTGCAAAAATTGGCATTTGTAAACCTAATATAGAAAAGGCATCCTTTAATGTTGCCCAATATGCAAGCTCACCTGGTCCACCAACAAACGCCAAAACAGGTAACGTCATTTCTTGCATTAATGGACGCGTTACAACATTATTACTTAATTGCTCTGTGTGTTTTTCCGCAATTGTTAATAACTCTTCACGTGAAAGTTTGATATTTGCGGCTAAATTGATAAATTGATCGTGTCGTCTTTCTAGTAAAAAACGTTCTCCATCTTTGACATAGAACAGGTTCGCTGCATCATCAGTTGCTAAAATCGGCTTCCCGTAACCAGCACTTTCCAATACCGCTTCCTTTTCCGTTACTAGTTTTGCAATTTCCTCACTATGGTTGATAAGCTGCACAAAATTATTACGTTCGTAATGACGGAAGTTCACATCTGCCGCATCAATCATGAGCAGCCCTTCTTCTTTAAACAACTCATTCATTAGTCGCGCAAAGAAATCTGTGAATGTTTCACTATTGTTCAATGCCTCCAATAGTTGATTGAACATTTTTTCAGTGTGTGCTGTTTCTCCAAAATCCTTAATGATCGTATTAATTAATTGAACCATCGCTTCTTTGTTTATGCTTGTTGTCGATGCCATTGTTTTTCTTCGCGAACGTTCACCATACGCACGTTTTTTAATATCCATATCATGCATTGTAAATGTATGGTTAATTTCCTCTAAGTCATGATCTTCTCCAGCTATCCAAAAAATAGGCACAACTGGTCGTTGAAGCTTTTCACTTTGTTCTTTTGCTAATGATATAACCGAAATTGCCTTATGAACCGAGTAAAGAGGGCCAGTTAATACACCCGCTTGTTGCCCACCGACAACCGCAACAGCTCCTTGCTCTAGTTGTTGCAAATGCTCATTCGTTTTTTCTGATAAGCCAAGCGGCTCCATAAACTGACGAATTATTGCTGTTAATTCTTTTTGGTCACACGCTCGTTGCTCCAAATATTTCGCCCGCTTTTCAAACGATTTATCATTATACTCATATTCAAAAAACTCATGAATGGCAGTATTTGGCGACCAATAATCTGCTAGCACACGATTTTTCACGGGTACTTGGATTGACTCCAGTTTCATTTAACACAAACTCCTCTACTCACTAAATCATCGTATTCCTTGTAAACATTTTAATGCTATTATTTTAACGCTTCTGTCTCCAACATGAAAAGAAAATGCTTATACAGAGTGTAAATATTCTACAACAGATTGAATCATGCCGACTATACAAATCAAAATATATGCTGCGCTAAGTACTAAAAATAAAAAACGCCAAATTTTCCGCAGTAGCGGCTTTACCTCAATTTCTCTTTTTGTACGCCAGTCTATATATGTAAAAACAATTGCCAGTATTATTGCTAGCATTATTAAAATAGCCCCAACATTCACTCCCCACAGCACTCCAATTGCCAACGGTACTGAAAAAAACAAGCAGAACGTTGTTACATCAGATGCGGCTCCAAAGGCATGGGTACCACGAATATTAACCTTTCGACTAATAACATAGACAATGCCAAATAAAAGAATTGGACAAAAAATAATAACGCTGATGACTATATGTAAAAAATCTTTCAAGATTGCCCACCGCTCTCTTCAAGCGCTAGAACTTGGTGATATAAAGTTCGCAATGTAGGTAATGGGTAACCATTTGCAGCAGCTTTTTGTAAAACTGCCCCAACAATTGTTTCTACCTCACTTTTTCTCCCTTGTATACGATCAGCTAGCATAGATGAGGTATTCGCCGCTGTTTTTTCACACAAAGCGATTACTGCTGAAAACGGAATAGTACTTTCAATGCCTTTAAAAGCCTCTGTTAGCTCTTGATATATGGTATGCATTAACAAGTATGCGTGCTTATTCGTAACTAACTCCCCATTCTTCATTTGCAAAACAGCTGTTATCGGGTTAATCATACAATTGAAAACTGCTTTTTCAAAAAGCATTTGTTCGGCGTTTTCAACCAACTCTATTGGAAATAACGGATTTTTCAAGTGTAGCAACTTTTCAAATACAACACTACTTCCACGCGCTACTCCTATTTTGCACAAACCCACGCCTCTATGTTGAACAGTTGTCAAATCAATAGTTTGCGCACCGAAAGAAACTGAGCAAAATGCAATTGTATTTTGTGGTAAGCGCAATGCCTCATCAAAATGCGCTAGTCCATTTTGTACAAACAATACTGGCACTTCCTGAGGGAAACCTAATAATTGTTTATAGATATTTTGTAAATGACCATATTTTACAGCTACTACTATTAAATCTGGTCGAGGGAGCATCTCTAACTCAACGCTAGAAGCAATTTGATGGATTGTCTTTGTACCATCTATATGGACTCTCGTTATATGCTTCAAATTAAGCTCATCGGCTTGTTCTTGTCTTCTTACAACTAACGTCACATCGAAACAAGCCTCTACTAAGAAACTAGCCATTAGCTGACCGACTGCACCAGCTCCAATAACTACTACATTCACAACGTTCGCCACCTCCACTTAATGTAAAGAGGCTATCTAAACAGTAATAAAAAAACCTTTAAACAGCCTAAACTGAAGTACTAAACAACTTCTCCAGCATTTACTTGTCTCGTTCTACAATACCATAAACACCATTTTCTTTACGCCATAGAAGGAGGTGCCTCAGAAATTCATCTGAGACACCTCCTTTTCAGGTGTTTCTATTATACAAGATTAGCTGGTGTTTATGATACAAGAATGGTTATTTTCATCCAATGTAGGTAAAATGTTGAGTCGACGTTAGCGTTTACATTCTATGACTTCTTTTGCATCATTTTCTTAAAAGACCTTACTCTTTCTTTGAAAAAGAACGTAACGATCTACTTACAATCATTTTCCCTTCGACCCGTTAATCTTTCATTAAAGAATAGCCTTGCTGTAACCACTTCACTAGCTTTTCATGTTCATTTTGTAATTCCCGATGTTTAATCTCAAGACTTTGATAAGCTTCTGTCAATTCATCAAAACTCGTTAACGCTAATTTCAAATGACTTCGCATAGATTGTTGAGGTTGATTGCGAACAGCTAAAAGCGATTGACTATATTGCCCGCGTAACGTCTTGTTCCAACGAAAACCACACGCTTGTTTTGTACGTCCAAGTTCATCCGCAGCCATTTCAAATGCCTCTAACTGCGTTTTCCCATTTTGCACATTATGCAAGACGATTTCTGCTAATCTTTCATCGTCTTCCTTCGTCCATTGATCTTTTCTTTTTTTCAGTTCCATAATCTATCACCCTCACATTTTTTACTACTATATGCGTTATCAGGCAAAATAGAATCACAGGACGAAAAAAGACAGTGATTATGTTTGAATGTAATCACTGCCACTATACGCTATTTATTGTTCTTTTTAGTTAGAAAATTATTAACTGCCTCATGATGTGCTTCGCTCTCCCACAATTTTGCACATGTGCGAACTTCCTCCATTACACGCTCATACATATTACGTTCACGCCATTTAAGAAGTTCAATTTCTTTATATGCCTTGTGCACAGAAGGATGAATTTTACGCATATGTTCAATAAAATCATTTAACGCAAGTTGCTTCGATCCCTCAAATACGCGCATCGCCCAACCAATGTCATATAGTAATTCAGCTGGATATGGCTTTGCATCCACTAGCATCTTCATTGCGCGATCATGACGTAAACCTCGTTCAAATAAGTATGTACCGCCACCCCATCCACTTGTAATTGCTAATGTTCCTTGAATAAAGCCACATTTAGCATGACTCGCCACTAAGCGAAAATCACAAGCAGTCGCTATCTCACAACCTCCACCTACAGCTGTTCCATTGATTAACGCAATCGTCGGTACTGGCAATGTAGCAAGATCATATAAAATCTCACCCATCTTACTTAACATACCAAACGCTTCATCTTCCGTTTCAAGGGAATGAAACTCCGATAAATCGCCACCTGAACAAAAGGATTTTTCCCCCGCTCCTGTCACGACTAAAAAACGTACATCGTCATGATTTTGTATATATGTAATTACTTCCCGAAGACCATTCATTACCTCATCGTTCACAGCGTTACGCTTTTCCTCACGATTTATAGTAAATGTCATAATCCCATCTTGATTGTCAATTATATAAGCCACTACTGTTCCCCCTTAGTCCCCTTCAATTATGTTTAGTGTAATCGGAGCCAACTAAAAACCCCTAAGCCCCCACTGACTACAAGTTAAATAAATTGTATCACACAATTATTATAGTACTATATAACTTTATAATATTTATTAAAAATTCTGTCACTTCACATAAACAAAAAGGCTAGTAAAGAGCCATGGTCTCTCTACTAGCCTTTTAAGTGAGCAAACACTGTATTATTTGCTTACTACTTCTTTACCTTTGTATTGTCCGCAAGCTTTGCAAACACGGTGTGATAATTTTGCTTCACCACAGTTTGGGCAAGCTACCATACCAGGTACAGATAGTTTGAAATGCGTACGACGCTTTCTTTTTGCAGTTTTAGAAGTTCTTCTAAATGGTACAGCCATTGATGGCACCTCCTTACAGATCGTCTATTCGTCTGTTTGATCAAAATACTTAGCTAAATCAGCTAGTCTTGGATCCACTTTTGGTTCGTCAGTTTTTTTGTGAAGTTCCACGTCTTCATCAGTTGCGTAAGACCAGTTTTTACCACCATGCACTTGTCCTTCGGTATTCTCTTTGAATACTTGCATTGGTACCTCAAGAAGAACTAACTCCTCAATAACTGGCTTCATGTCGATAACATCACCATCTAGATAGTGAATATCACCGTCATCTTCCCCTCTTTTTTCTTCGTCAATCCAGCTGAACATTTCAACTGTCTCAACGTTGATAGGAAACTCAACATCTTCCCAAGTGCGAGCACACGGGAGTGTTAACGTAGCTGTCACAGTAAGCTGACAAGTCATTTGCGATGCACCGAATGTACATAGCCCTTTTACATGAACGGGCGAAATTGCTCGAATATCCTGGTTTCGCTCCATCACCTCATCCAATTGGACATAGGTATCGATCGGCATTCCGTCTTGACGGTATTTAGATAATTGATGAATTGACCATTTCATTCGTTTAATCACCTCGAGACAACACTGTTGATTATATAATGTGTAAAAATAGATGTCAAGATAATTTCTTGTCACCACTCGAAAACCCACCTATAATTAAGTACATCATAATTATGCTACTTAGCCACAATACACAACCTATACAAAAATTTCAATAGCAATGTGCAAAGAATAGCTAAAGGCACTATAAAACTATTTGTAGCAACCTGATTGGTCAGAAACAAGTAGCACCAAATAGAAATAAAGGGGGTTTTACGTAATGAAAGCAGTTGGTATTGTTGTTGAATATAATCCTTTTCACAATGGACATGCTTATCACTTAGAACAGGCAAAAAAAGTAGCGCAAGCAGATATAGCAATTGCTGTTATGAGCGGTACATTTTTGCAGCGCGGTGAACCTGCCATGGTAGATAAATGGACACGTACAAAAATGGCCCTCGCTAGCGGAGTTGATATTGTAATTGAGCTACCGTATGTCTATAGTACCGCACCCGCTACGGATTTCGCAAAGGGGGCGATTGCATTATTATCGGCAATTCGCTGTGATGCTTTTGCTTTCGGTAGCGAAGATGGCTCAATACAACCCTTTATGAATACGTACCAATTAATTACGAAGCACCGCACCGAATATGACGCACTTATTAAAGAAAGCGTTAAAACAGGTGTTAGCTATCCTAAAAGCTTACATTATGCCTATGAACAGCTTTCACAAAAGTTTCCTGCTACATACATTGACTTAGCACAACCAAACAATATACTAGGCTTCCATTATATTGAAGCGGCTATGACACTAGGGAGTGCTATTAAGCCTTTAACGATTCCACGTATAGCAGCAGGATATCACGACGCTATGCAGGAGGGCGCATCGATTGCAAGTGCCACTGGCATTCGTAAAGCACTTGCTACGACAGGCACATTACAAAGCGTTCGTGATGTACTCCCGCAAGCTTCCTTTCATTATTTGCAAGATTGGTATGAGCAACATAAAAATTTTGCTAGTTGGGAGGCGTTTTGGCCGTTTTTACAGTTTACCCTTATTCGGCATACAGCAAGTGAGCTAACGCGCTATGCGGAAGTAACAGAGGGCATAGAGCACGCACTACTAAAAGCAGCGAAGACGAGTAGCTCATTTAGTAGCTTTATGGAGAAAATAAAATCTAAACGCTATACTTGGACACGTCTGCAACGCATGCTGACACATATTTACACTGGTTTTACGAAGGAGCAACTTAAGAGCTTCCAATCCCCTTCTACAATTCGATTACTTGGCATGAGTACGCAAGGACAAGCGTACTTAGGTATGCATAAAAAAGACTTTACATTACCGTTAATAAGTCGCGTTGCTTCTACAAATGATACTATGCTCGCTGTAGATATACACGCTGCTGAAGTATATAACTTTAGTATAGAGCAAGGGTCCCAGAAATCCCCATTACCAAAAGATTTCCAAACGCCACCAATTCGATTTTAGCAAATTAATACGATGCAACGTCTTCACAGCTGATTGAGTTATAGAGCAAACAACTACCTTAATAAACATCCAGCATAGCAAAAAGTGTTAGATTGATGGCCATCAATCTAACACTTTTTCTCTTTAAACAAACACAAATAGGCATTTATTTAGCCTTTAATTGTTTTAAATACGCAATTGCATCATCGACCGTTTTCACAGGTACAATTTTCATTTTTGTACCGATCTCTTTAGCCGTTTTCACTGCCGTTGCATAATTTGATTCTAATTCAGGATACTTCGCTTTCATTTCAGTTGAGATTTCATCATCAGGCGCAAAAAAGATTTCCATGCCATCTCGATCGGCTGCAATGATTTTGTAATCAATACCACCAATTCGCCCAACTGTTCCATCAATAAGCATTTCACCAGTTCCAGCTACTGCATAGCCTTTTGTTAAATCCTCATCCAATAATTGATTTAAAATTTCCAGTGTAAACATAAGACCTGCTGAAGGACCACCAATATCTTCTGTATGCATTGTGACACTTGGATTCGTTTCAATCGACTTACTTTCTGCATAGGTAATTCCTAACCCAGCTTTTTTTTGCTCTGTTTGAGGAATTTCCTTCAAAGTAATCGTTTCTTCTTGTTCTTTTTGATTTCGTAATAATTGAATGGTCACTTTGTCACCTATTTGTTTTGTTGACAACAAATCAACAAGCATTTGTTGATTCGAAATATCTGTACCGTCCACTTTTGTTATTTCATCACCAGCTTTTAATAAACCATCTGAGGCGCCACCATCTAAGACATTTAATACAAATACACCATTGAAGTGTATCTTCGTCTCTAACCCAGCTCTTTGAAAGGCCACATATTTTGCATTAAATTGAGAGTCAGACATTAACTTTAACTGTCGGATATTATATTCCTCGTCATCCTCTAATGGATTTCTTACTTGTTGAATATCCATTATTTTTTCATATTTTTGCGTTTTCGCCCATAGATACGAAAACGGTGTGGCTTGCTGCATAGCAACTGTCATTAAACTCATTGAGCCCGCTTCATCCGTATGATTATTAGCGACACTCACAAATTTACTTACATCGTATGCACTTCCAGGCTTCATAATATACGCGTCTAGTCGGTATAGCATTAAAAAACAAAGCGCGACTAAAAACACTGCATAAAAACCAATTTTTTTCTTCATTGAATGGACACCTCCCAAGACGCATGCAAAAACCAGTAGTTCATGTTTTTGCCTTTTTCACATATATTAATTTTAGCATTTGCCTATGTGAATGACAAAAAGTTGAAACGAGATGATCACATGTTTGCGACAATTCAAATAGCGCTCTGCATACTTCTTATCCTATTACTCTTGTTATTCCCACAAACTGCTCATACTGGTACAGATTTAGGATTGAATCTATTTATGGAGGCGTTATTTCCGTATTTATTACCTTATCTTATTTTAACGCAATGGCTACTTCGTTTAACCGCTCCCATGCGCGCAAAAACAAAACGAGTTTCTTTATACGTACAAGCCTACTTAATAAGCGCTCTCGGTGGTTATCCAACAGGAGCTACAACCATTGTGTATCTAAAAAACAGTGGACAATTACACCCTAAGGAGGCAAATTTTTTACTCGCTGTTTGTCATGCACCTAGCCCTCTTTTTGTATTAGGCTTTGTTAGCCTTGATTTATTACACAGTAATACGTTTGGTTGGCTGTTTTTATGTTTACTACATAGTTTTAATATTTGTTGCTTAGTAGTCGGTTATTTTTTATTTCGTAAAACCGATCCACCTACTATTTCTATACACAATACCACCTTGTATTCATCCCCATTTTCAGAAAGCATAAAAGAAACAGCACCAACCATTTTGTTAGTTGGAACGACCATTATTTTTTTCACTACGATTCAAACGATTTTACAACAAAGCTTAGATAAAATGTTGCCCAATCTTCCACAATCAGTCGAACATGCTATTGCCGCTATACTAGAAGTAACAAACGGATTAAAAATGACTGTCACAGAATTCGGAGATTTCCAGTACTTATCATTGCTGGTTGTCATTATGCTGACAATGCAAAGCATTAGTATCCATTTACAAATTTTTGTAATTGCAAAATCAGCCAAGCTTTCAGTCAGACCATATATCAAATTTCGCCTTCTTAGCATAATCATTGTGCCTACTATTTATGCTCTTTTTTTCTTAAAATAATAAGTGCCTGACACTCACACAATTTTGTCTACCAAGACCGTTTGATTCCTGCAAAAAGCACGAAACGTAAGACGCGACAAGGAAGGGTACGGCTTGTCACATGCCCGTAGAAAGTGCCAGGCACTCACACAATTAAAAAAGGACTATAGACAGCACTCGGAATTTTCGAGTTGTCTATAGTCCTCTATTTGTTATTTAGCAAAACCGTATTTTTCTTTTAAAGCTTGTTCCACGCAAGCTGGAACAAGTTCATGCACATTGCCACCATACTTCGCTACTTCTTTCACAATGCTAGAGCTTAAGAACGAATATTGATTTTTTGTCATGATAAAAAATGTTTCAATCGTTTCATCAAGAAAGCGGTTCATTGAAGTAATTTGCATTTCGTATTCAAAATCTGAAACCGCTCGAAGGCCGCGCACAATCGCTTTTGCGTTCTTTTCTTTCGCATAATCAATAAGCAGACCTGAAGAACTCTCAATTCGTACATTCGGCAATTCCTTTGTTACTTCTGCCATTAACGCCATACGTTCCTCTACAGAAAATAACGGATTCTTTGATGAATTGTTTAAAACTGCAACATAGACAATATCAAAAACATCAGCTGCACGCTTAATTATATCTAGGTGACCAAATGTAACAGGATCAAAACTTCCAGGAACAACAGCAATTTTCTCCAACTTACTCTCCCTCTTCCCCAGCACAACGATAGACCGAAATAATCGTTCCGCCATATGTTTCTTGTCTCTGTAATAGAAAAGCACCAAAACTAGTTGGTAATTCTACTTCTTTTGCATGTTCACATAAAATAATACCATTGGGTTGTACTTTATCATGATCGACAAGCACCTGTACTAAATCATAGTATTCTTTATGGTGGTAAGGCGGATCTAAAAATACAAGATTAAATGAAATATCACGCTTTAAGAGCGCTTTCACAGCGCGCTTTGCATCAATACGAAAAAGCTCAGAACAGTTTTCATACCGACACTTCTTAATATTTTCCTGCAATACCTGATATGCTTTAGCGTCCTTTTCAATAAAGATAGCATGTTCTGCACCTCTGCTGAGCGACTCTATTCCTAACCCGCCGCTCCCTGCAAATAAATCCAATGCTGTTCCACCATCAAAAAACGGACCGATTATATTAAATATGGATTCTTTTACTTTGTCTGTTGTAGGTCTTGTTGTACTCCCTGCAACTGCCTTTAACGGCATTCCTTTACGTTCTCCTGCTACTACTCTCATAGATGTATTTCACCGTACTTTCTGTTACAAATAGAAAGCATTTTTGCAGCGAAAGAACTCCTCCGCTGCAAAAAATTATTCTTGTGCTTGTGTTAAAACTTGAATGCGACCATCACTTTTTTGTAGTTCTACTAAAAATAGTCGTTGTAGCCAAGCTTCTTCTACATAATAATGATCAACAATTTTTATAATTGGATCAGAAATTGTGGAATATCTACGTTGATTGAACACGTAGAATCCTGATTCTTTCGGGAAGCGGAATGTTCGATTGTCACTATTTACATAATAACCGTTTTTCCCTTCGCCAGCTGTATATCCTAGGTAAGGTAGTAATGTGTCGGCACTGTATAATACTTGACCTTCATATAAAATAACATGCACATCTTTTTTATGAATGCCATCTACATAAATACTACGCTCATCTTCCATTAATAATGGATACGTACCATTTTCTTGTGCTGCATTTAATTGGAAATAAGAAGTTTTTCCATTCAACACAGTTGAAAGTAGCTTATCCATTGTTTCTGGAGAAATGGATTCTTGTCCTAGGTTATCCATCGCTTCCTGCCATGCTAACTGCTGGCTTGCAGTCATGTAGTCTTTTAATGTCTGCACCATTTCCTTTGTCTTCTCTGAACCAATCGTATCCTTCACTAAATAGGATGCCACAACTTCAGCCAACCATGCTGGTGAATTTTCAAAATTATATTGTGAATGAATTTGCGAAAGGATTACTTCTTGCTCAACTGCTTGTGCTGTGAGCGTTGGTAAAAATAATAAACGTTCGTCATGCTGCGCAACAGGATTTTTCTCTTGTATAATCGCAATATGCTCATCATTTAAAAACTTTAAATTTTCAAGTGACTTTAGGAAATCTTTTGAAATTGCTTGCTGTGCATAAATTGTTAACACAGGTGTTTGCTCTTGCGCTTTTAACTCACCAGCCTGCCAATATAAATCACTCGCTGTACCATTGCCGCTAAACATTGTGTAGTTAACAAGTGATAATTGTTGCTGACCAACTAAAGGTAGACCTGTTATCCATTGTCCAACAGTTTTACTATCTGTTGAAATATGAATGACTGAATATGATACTTCTCCATTCGTTAACGTGGCAAAGATATTTTGAAGCAACATTTTATCTTTTAGGCCACCCTCAATTGGGATTATGTATGAAACAGATTGTGATTTTGTTTCTCCTTTTTCAAAATAGGAGACTTCCTCAGATAAACGATTACAACTATTTTCGTTATCGATAAAACATGTTGGGTTTGTCGCATCTTCAGGCCATTTTATTTTTACCTTTTGATTTGGTAAGTTTTTAAAATGATGACGAATATCTAGACTATTTTCACGATAGACAATCTCAATTTCCTGCGAATAATGGAATGTACCATTTCCTGTCTCTAAATCCGATGAATACGCCTGATATTGGAAAAACAACACACCCGATACAACTAATACTAAAATTGAAAAAAAGCTGACTGCAAATTTCATGTGCTTGACCTCCCGCAGCATGATACTATGTGTATTGGAAAGGATGTGCAATATTAAATGCCACAACAATTTATAGAATTAGGAGAAGGCTATGGCGATGTTTATGAACTACTTGAAATTATTAAAACGAATCAAGGTCGCTTTCACCAAGCCTTTATACTAACATCTACAAAAGAAGATAAAAAGGTAGCTTCTTTAGCTATCGCTTTAAAACCAGTCGGAGACAGTAAATTCATGCCGATTTATATTTGTCGCGAAGGCATTCCATTCAATGAAGAAAAGCCTTCCAAGCGTCAAATGATGTTCGAAGAAAGTATTGAACAACTAGGTCGAAAAGCGGTTGTTGTAGAAATAAAGCACTCATCTATATTTTCGGAGCCAAAACTATTTTATCAATACTTAATTGGAATAATGAGACTTCATCACTATATTCCTGCATTAAACTGACGTTATAGCCCCGCTTTATAGTCGTATTCCTTCGCTTTATCTGGCTTTGCATTTTCGAACTCAGTTTTAACGAAGGGACGATAAGATTCTACAACGTCTTTCACAAATGGAAGGCGTTGTAATTTTATTGTCATCATTTCAATGTCCTCTCGATTGCAATATAATACTACATACTTTTGCTTCCGAGAAATGTAATGAACATGACCATATTTTCGAAGTGATTTCGCATGTTTTAATTGATGGACGTAAACGATTAGCCCTTGTCGTTCGTTCATATAGTTTCCCCTCATTTCTTACATAAAAGCATACCATAGACCGGAAAATGATAGCAACAGAGTTTAGCTGACAGAACGCTCATTTTTCCGTTATAATGGAAAAGCATAGCGCGTTTATCGACAGATTTACTTTCTCTCATGCTAGATAAAAGTGCTTTAGCTTGAACATTGCAAGTGAATTCGCCAGCACCTTTTATATTAATTTGATTGTTAAGGAGGACGAATATGGGTAAGAAAACGAAGATAGCTATTGCAATAGCAGCAGCCAGTGCAGCTGCTTGGGCAGGTAGTAAAGCTATTTCCAAACCTCAACAGCGTGAAGGGAAACAAGCATTACAATTTGATCGCCCGATCATTCTCGCACATCGTGGCGGAGCACATTTAGAACCTGAGCATACAATGCTTGCTTTTGAAAAATCTGCACAATTAGGTGTAGATGGCTTTGAAATAGACATTCGCTTAACTAAAGACGAAGAAATTATTGTCTTCCATGATGCTACCGTAGACCGTACGACTGATGGCTATGGATCCGTATCAGAAATGACATTAGCAGAAATAAACGCATTGAATCATGGCTATCAATTTGAAGACTTAGCAGGTGAGTTACCTTATAAGGATAAAAAAGTTGACGTTGTTACACTACGTGAACTACTAGAAAGCTATCCAAATATGTTAATCAATATTGATATTAAAGATGCACCAGATACGTATGAAGGTAGTTTAATGCCTTCAAAACTATGGCGATTAATAGAAGAACTTCATGCAGAGGATCATGTCGTTGTTACTAGCTTTTATGGTGAACAAATTGACCGTTTTAATTTATATGCGCAAAATCAAGTTGCGCTTGGCGCAGGTGAATCAGATGTACGCAAAGCATTTGCTTCATTCTCAAGTCAATTCGGACATTTATATCATCCAAAAGTAGACGTATTTCAAATTCCTCCAAAATCAGGTGTTGTTTCGCTCGATTCACCAAAGTTTATTCAGTTTTTAAATAACTTAAACATCCCTGTCCATTATTGGACAATTAACGATTCTGTAACGATGAGTAAATTAATTAATAACGGTGCAAAAGGAATTATTACCGATCGACCTGATATTGCAGTTGAATTACTACAAGAACATGATTGAAGACATAAAGGTAAGAGCAACTATCGTATATGCTCTTACCTTTATCTTTTAATAATATCATTGAGATAATTGAGCTAAAATTGCATCCGTTACCTCCCTCATTGTAGCAGTTCCCCCTAAATCTCCAGTTTTTATGCCTTGCGCCAATGTCGCCTCCATTGCATTTAACACCTTAGTACCGAGCTCTTGATAACCTAAAAAATCAAGCATCATTTTACCTGTCCATATTTGACCAAGCGGATTGGCAATTCCCTTACCCGCTATATCTGGCGCGGAGCCATGCACAGGTTCAAACATAGAAGGATATTCGCGTTCAATATTTAAATTAGCTGCAGGAGCAATACCGATACTTCCCATTATAGCTCCACCTAAATCTGTTAAAATATCGCCAAATAAATTAGAAGCAACGATTACATCAAAGTTTTCTGGTTTCATCACTAGGAAAGCTGCTAGCGCATCAATATGATTCGTCGCTTGTCCAATCGCTTCATAATCTTTACCGACTTCTTCAAAAACCTCATCCCAAAATGGCATACTGTAAGTTAAACCATTGGATTTTGTTGCACTTGTAACATGCTGACGACGTGTTTTAGCCATATTGAAGGCATAACGCATCGCACGTTCAGTTCCTTTTCTCGTAAAGATGGCGTTTTGTATAGCAATTTCATCCTGGCCGCTATGAATACGACCACCACTCTCCGAATATTCTCCTTCTGAGTTTTCACGTACTACAACAAAGTCAAAGCCATTTGGGTTACGTAATGGCGATGGTAAACCTTGTAGTAGCTTTGCTGGACGTACATTAATAGATTGCTTCATTTCACGGCGAATTTTAATTAGTAATCCCCATAAGGAAATATGGTCTGGTACTAAATTCGGCATTCCGACCGCACCTAAAAAGATTTGGTCATAGCCCTTTAATAGTTCAATCCCATTATCAGGCATCATTTTCCCTGTTTCTAAATAATAATCACAGCCCCAAGGAAATGTTGTCCATTCAAATTGAAAACTTCCATCTAATTGTGCAACCTTGTCTAAAACTTCTATCGCTGCTGGTACTACTTCTTTTCCAATACCGTCCCCTGGAATAACAGCAATTCGATATGTATTCATTTCATTGCCCCCTTTTCCCAACTTTTCTTACATACTTACTATATAATTTTTATTGTAAAAAAAATAGAAGCAGTATCCATTTGATATGCCTCTACCTAGTACATAGAAATATGACACATTGATTTCCGTTCCAGACGCTCTCTTTCCGCAGGCACGGCTTCAACTCATTTTAGCTCTTGCTTTTACTGCAAGAGTGTCGCACCTTTCATACCAATCAACTAGTAGCATCTACATATAAAATATTTTGCTCCTTCCCTACTTAAAATAAGGTTATGAATTTATACAACAAAAGACACAACACCTCGAGAGGTATTGTGTCTTTACAATGAAGCAGTGTCATTTTGATACGATTTATATTATGCAGAACAGGAGCATGAGCCACCTGACCCACAACCGCTTCCACATGAAGAATTGGATGCGAAAAACGGATTACTTACTGGTACTTTTACTGCTTCAGAAACAGTTTTCCCAATAAGCAAGCTTATTTCATCTAGTAAATCTTGAAAATCATTTTCAGCTAACTTTAATGCTGAAATCTTTTCATTTAAATCGAGTGAGCGCTTTTGCTGACGAATCGATTTCATAATTGTATGATAATCCGGATGATATTTTCCGAAACGTTGTACATCTTCGTATTGCTCCTTCATGCGACCAAATGCATAAATAGCTTCAACCAGCTCACTATCGCTATAAACGGCATTATACGCTAACCTAAGCGTATTCGCAGGTTCGGAGGAAAGAATCATTTCGCAAAGCGCATCTGCCTCATCTAAAATGATTGCCCATTCAGAGGTTATCATCATTTTAATTCCCCCAATCTAATACCCATCATAACAGATTTTATGGTAATTTTACATTATTGATATTTCTAAATGAAGGAGTTTTAAAATTGGTAACATCATCTAAAGGACAAATTGAAGAATTACTTGCTACTATTTTACAAAATAGTACAGCGGAGGATGAGGAAGTATTATTACACTTGCTAAATGGTATTCACGATAAACAACAAGGTATACATCGCCGTTATATCAATGCTGCTTTACATATGGTAGGCAACTTCGAGCCAGACAGTAGTGAAGTACGGATACCGATTACGCCCGTGATTCACAATACCATTAAAGTTCCGCATGGAGGGATTATTGCGACAATAGCTGATGCCGCAATGGGCGGACTCGCATCGCGTTCTGTTCCAGCAGGCTTTAATGTTGTGACAACAAATATTAACGTGTCCTATATCGCCACTACAACCAATAAAGAGTTAATTGCACGAGGTCGTTTTGTTCATAAAGGACGTCAAACACTTGTAATGGAATGTGACATTGAGGATGAAACTGGTCGTAAACTGGCAATTGCCACCGCTTCGTTCTTCGTTATTCAGCGCCGTCAGTCATAACAGAGAAATAATCTTTAATACATTGTTGATCGGAAAAAGGGAATTTTTGATTTTTTATTTGCTGTGTTTGTTCATGCCCTTTTCCGGCAACAAGCACAATATCTCCTTTTTGCGCTTTAGCCAATGCTTGATGGATCGCAACTTTACGGTCTAAAAAAATTTCATAATATTGCTGTTCTGAAAAACCAGCAATAATACTTTCATTAATTACTATAGGGTCCTCATCTCTTGGATTATCAGTTGTTAAAAAAATAACATCTGCATACTTGCTTGCTACAGCACCCATTGCAAAACGTTTTGCCTTATCTCTATTGCCACCACAACTAAACACAAGGTAGATGGTCTTCTTACTATCAAAGGTTTGTAATACTGCCTGCAATGCCTCTGCCGTATGTGCGTAATCTACATACACTTCAATCCCAAGTGGGTTATCTATGCGCTCTAGTCTACCTTCTGGTAATCTTAGTTCCCACATATGTTCAGCTACTTCATCCATCGAGAAGCCTAAACGCCACACCGCCATGAATGCAGCTACTGCATTTTGCACATGATACTTACCAACAAAAGGTATGGCAATGATGTGTTCAGTCGTTGACGTTTGCAAACATAGTACAGTTTTTCCAATGGTTTCACTCACAATTTGGATATGTAAATCATTGTGATTGTCAAAGCCAAATGAGCAAGATTTTTTCTTGTCGTAAATACCAACGGATCGGCAAAAATTATCGTCTCCGTTTAACACAATTTTTTTAGATAAATCGGCTAACCTTTTTTTAGCACGTTTATACGCTTCTAGCCCTCCATGGTCTTCTATATGATCCTCTGATAAATTTAGAAATACTCCACAATCAATGTCGCAATGATCAAGTCTATGTTGTTGCAATCCCATTGAGGAAGCTTCTAAAACAACATGTGTAACACCTTGACGAACACATTGTTTTAAAATAGGATGGAGCTCTTTTGCTTGTAATGTTGTTAATTGCTCATATTCTGTTTGTTGTTTTTGCCCATTAACAAAGAAGCCTACTGTTCCAATAACTGCTACATTTTTATGTAAAGCCTTTAGTAATTGGCTTACAAAATGACTTACTGTTGTTTTTCCATTCGTTCCTGTTATGGCAATTACCGACAAAGCTTCAGCTGGAAAAGCAGCTAGCTTTGCGCTTGCATATGATAAAAACAAAGCGGTATTCGGTACCCAAACGAAAGGAATGTTTTGATCGCTGAATGGTATTGCAATACTTTCCTCGGATACGACGGCCGCAGCTCCTCTTGCCAGTGCTTCTTTTACAAAACGACTGCCCGATGTTTTTTTTCCTTTTCGCACAATAAAAATATCTCCAGGTTTCACCGCTTGTGCATAATCCTCTACACCAGTAATGATTGTGCGAATGGATCCACCAGTTACACTACATGGCCAATCTTTCAATAGCTCAGCTAATTGCAATGTCTCATCCTCCTTTCAGTTCTCTATCATATGACGGCTTTTGTAACGGTGTGACGAAAAATGTAGATGCCTCCTCATGCCAGTTAAACGGGCTATTTTAAAGGTGGAATCTTGCAATCCATTAACCAGTACAAAAAATATTAGTCGTTCGATTTTGCCGATTTTAAGCACAAAAAAAGATTGTCTTGAATTAATCAAGACAATCTTCTATAAATAAAATTGTTTGAGTGCCTGTCACTTAACATGGGCACTATATCGAAAAAATCCAATTCGCTTTTCAGTAAGCGGCTAACCTCGCTGTCGTACAGTTTGTTGCCTCTTACGTTTTGAGCTGTTCCCGCATAAATTTTTACTTAGTTAACCCTACTGGTAGCGCCGCGAAAATTCAGAATTGTTTGAGTGACTGTCACTCTCAGTTTCCTCTACGGATTCTTCACTATCATCTTTTTCCTTCGATGGCTCCATAAAAATTTGTGTATAGTAATTTAAAAAGACACCTGATCCTACAGCAGTATATTTATCGTTTAAAATCACTTTGCGATGTTCAGGTGAATTTAACCAGCCATGCATTGCTTCAATCGCATCAAAGTATGCTGTGGCAAGGTTTTCATTCGCATTACTATAAGCAATTTCTTGTGAGTCTAAACGTTTCTTTAAATCTCCATTTGTTGGAGACTCATGACCAGAAAAATTTTGCACCTTCATATCTTCACTGTGCAATTTAGCTACTTCCTCTAATTTTTCATCAAATGCCAACGGCGCTAAATCATGATGAACACGCGTGACATTAATTAAATCATCAAGCTGTGCCGTACTAGCTTCATTGATGTCCTGCTGTAAAAATGAGGAAGGCGGTGTAGGACTAACAAGCTCCCCTTGATAAATCATTTCGTAAGGTTGATGAAGTACGAGCGTCTCGCTATCAGTGAAGCGAACACCTTGTAGTGCACTCGTTTCGCTATCAATATAAAGCTGTGCAAACAGCCCATCAAATTTTATAAGTAGTCTAGTCTGCATATCTTCCTCACTCATAGAGAAAATGAAAATATTCTCCCCGACATTGGCAGCTACTTCATAATCAATAATGGTCATTCGGTAAATATCGTCCCGCTTCTGACCTATTTTAAAAGGTGTAGCATCTAGCTTATCACCCGCTATGTATACTTGTGTCACAACATCATTTTGCACACCTAACATAAAAAATGTTGATACACTTGTTTTATAAACCCACCATTCGTAACCAAACGATGAAGGCTCTTTCCTTGCTGGTTCACCATATTGTTCTAAGACAACTTGTATTCCTTGGCCAATTAATGTCGACATACCACTTTGCGGACGTGTCATCGCTCCAACTTCTGGCTGCTCCAGTTCTGTTTTCGGAATAATATTTGAACTGGCATTTGGCCCTTCTAGTGGCTCATTTTCCTTGGGCGTACTAAAGAACATAAAGCCGATAAACGCAATCGTTGCACAGGCAATTAAAATGCGAAATAAAGCTTTCATACTCGACCCCTTTCTTCCCCATTATTGTAAGTTATTATATCAATTGTAAACGTGTTGACACAATGTTGTCATTGCAACAATGTCAAATATGCTCTATTATAAAAATGAGCGTATACTTTGTACGAAAAGCTAAAGGAGGATTATTAGATGTATTTTGAGAATACTAACCTTGAAAATTTAACAGCTGACCAAGAACTAATTGAAAACATTATGAAAAATAATGGATTAGAATGTGACGGTGCTTGGGATTACGAACGCATGACTTTCGACCGTCGTTTCGATACTCGTGAAGGCCGTTACTACCTACGCGTATTCGCATATGCGCAATCAGGTGATGTTGGTGCACACGATGCTGTCCTTACATTAATGAAACCAGCTCTTGGTAAATACTACTATCCACATGGTGTTGAGTATGGTGACGATGAAGTGTTCCCAGCTCATCTTGTAAAAAAATGTGATGAAATCTTAAAAAAAGTAAGATTAGACTTAGAAGCATTCGTAGTTGAGTCTCCTTCTAACAAAAAAGCGTTGGAAACTGTTAACGCTTAAGCCAATGTCTTTGCATATTAATGACCTAAAACGATGGCATTGATGCTACAATAAGTTCATGTTTACTTGCTGCTAAAATGCAAGCTGTCATAAAAATGTATATGTATGATTATTAAGAAAAGACTGGTGGTCCAGTCTTTTTTATTTTGAGTAAAAAATTTTTTTCTTCTCATACTAACTATATCTTTCAAATGATGTAGGTGAGATACTTGATAGAATTTTTTAAAAGACCCTTTTTTCGCCATCCTATAATCGTTATCGCTATAGGATTAATTTTACTTTGGTTTTTATCCTTATCTTTTCCTATACTTCTTGCCTATGTAACCGCACTATTATTAGAGCCTTTCATTATTCGAATGAGCGAACGCTTTCGAAAAAAGCGTAAAATCATTGTCTCCATTTTTTTAGTTTTCTTTTTTTGTATAACATTACTATTATGTATTCTCATTGGCTATATAAGCTGGAAACAGTTTTCATCATTTATTATTCATATTCCAGATTATCTTAACCAATTGTCAGCACTATGGATTCAAATCCAATCCAAGCTAGCCAATTATACGTACCATTTACCTTTAGATCTTGTGGCACAAATTCAAGTAATGATTGGACGAGGACTATCTTCCATTGAAAAATTTGCACTTTCCTTAACAAATATTAATGATTGGTCGTCGTTACTCTCCTATATACCATCTCTGTTATTTGATATTTTCGTGTATTGGATAGTGCTATATATGCTACTTTTAGATTTACCATCCATCAACCAAAGATTATTGGCACCAATCCCTTTTCATTACCATCAAAAAATCCTTTTTATCGGAGAGCGTGTTAAAGTGGCATTATTCGGCTTTATAAAAGCTCAATTACTTGTTGGAATTTGTATATTTGCAGTCGCCTTAATATCGTTTTTTTTATTAAAAACACCATTTCCCTTTATATTAGCACTTTTAATTGTCGTCTTAGATATTATTCCCTTTTTAGACTCATTTATTTTACTGTTACCTTGGGCAATTTACAAAGCGTTTACTGGTGATTACGTCTTTGCTATTGCCTTAGTTGTGCTGACAGTCATCCTATTTTTAATACGTCGTATGATTGAACCAAAAATTATTGGTGATAAAATTGGTCTTTCTTCGCTCTCCACTTTTATCGCAATGTTTATCGGCTTTAAAATATTTGGTTTTCTCGGTATTTTAATCGGCCCTCTACTCGTTGTCGTTGCTCTTTCTTTATTTAATCAGCCTTCTACAAAAAATCTCCCACCTTCTCAAGAGTAAGGAGGGAGATTTTTATGTTAAAATCCTAAAATCGCTTTAATAACAGACGTTGTTTCGCCTGGCTCAAATAATATATACAGTAACATGTACACCATAACACCTGTTACGGCTACAAAGAACCAAATAATGCTTGTAATTGGCCCAATTCGCTTATGAAGCTTAATGTTTGTTTTTAAACCTGAAATAATACTAACTAGTCCAAACACAGCTCCAACCGTTGCTAATGTAATGTGGAAAATTAAAAAGAATGTATAGTAAGGTTTTAAATCCTCTCCGCCACCAAAAGCTGTATTACCAATAAAGACCGTACGTGAAGCGTAGATGATAAAGAAGCAAAGTGCAGCAACACCAGCAGCTAACATAACCTTTTTATGTGCTTCTACTTTTCCCTTTATAATTAAGCCCCAACCAATTGCTACAAGTACAGCACTTATTACAATAAATGATGTACTAATAGTAGGCAAAATTTGCAATTCCATTCACAAAACCCCTTATACAAAATAAATTTCAATTATTACAGCTGATGTTGATGTTCTCTTTCCCATTTCTGTTGGTGTGCCTTTAATGCATCGGCAGTAATTTTATCAGGGTCCTTTTGCTCAGAACGATACCATTTTGTAAAAATAGCGCCGATTAAAACACCAAAAATAAGCTCTTGTAAGATTTTCATAAGAACACCACCAAGTTGCTGATCCGCAGCAGGCTTCATATCTGTAAATAACTCTGGTCCAGATAAAGACAAGCCCGATAAAGTTGAGGCTGGTACACATAGCTCCATTGCTTTGAGCCAAGCTTCACCACTCGTATATGTTTCATACATAGCGTTAGGCGCAAAAATAATTAATGCACATGCAGGTGTAATTAAAACAGCATTGGCAATAATATACGCTAATTTATGCAAAGGTTTCATTTCATCACTATCTGGTATTTTTTGAATTAGAGGCCAGTACATTAAAACAGAAGAAACAAATAATACAAATGTATAAGTACCATGTAATGTTTCGTTTAATTTAATGTAATCTAATACTGATGGTAAATGGTAGATAGAAAATAAACCTATAAAAACAAATATCGCAACCACTGGTAATGTTAACACTTTAAATAAAGGTTTGACAACAGGCGCTTCAATAGCAACTTTCCACACCCACCATGGAATACCTTTAATTAAGAATATTGGCACAAGCAATAAAAGAATCGCCATTTGGACCATATGCATTGTAAACATAATATGGGCCATTAAATCAATCGGAGAACCTTTAATAATATAAATCGTAATCATTGCCAATACAAAATAAATTGCTTCACTTTTTTTCAATGGCTCACTTACTTTAAAATCTTTACGCCATTTCGTTGTCACTAAAAAGTAGATCGCTGTTATAAAAACGAGAACCCCTATTAAATACGGGCTCCATAAAGCTTGGAAACCAAATATACTAAGTGGCATACAATACGCGCTCCTTTAACTTTTTCCAGCATACATTCCTAACGCCTTAAGCGAGTGATGCATACCAAAATGTTTTACTTATCTTGGATACAAACTTCTACAAAATAAAGTTAAGCCTCTAGCGAATGTCGTGTTTTTTTAGCGTTAGCACAATAAAAACGGGCACAATTAAACAGAGACATAATGAAAACTCAGTACTCCTATTATAAAACGCTTACAGCTATACTGCAATGAACGAACGGTGAACAATTTACCAGCACTACATTCTATTAGCAAAACAAAAAAAAGCACGTCTCCGCGAAGAGCAGAGAACATGCTTTTTTGGTGATTACCACCAAATAATTGTTAAAAATGCTAAGAAGAATGTAAATGCGATTAATATCCCCATCCACATAAAGAATCCAATAACACCACCGAAGTGTGTTTTTTTGTCTTCTAAGTGCATGAAAGCATAAAGTTGAAGAACAACTTGAACGCCTGCAAGCAATAACACAAATGGAGCTATTAAGTATTTAGAAAAACCAGCAGCAACGACAGCGAACGCGATAAACGTTAAGAAAATCATGATCGCAAAGTTGATTACTTGTTTACGCATATGAACGGCATTATGATGACGATCATACTCGAATTGAGCTTGAGACTTAGCAACTACAGGTGTATCGTGTGATGACATTATCCGATCACTCCCATCAAGTATACTACTGTAAAGATAAATACCCAAACAACGTCGATAAAGTGCCAGTATAATGCAGCCACAAAGAATTTAGGCGCATTGTACAAGTTAAGACCACGTTTAGCGTTACGAACAAGTAAAGTCGTAATCCATACTAAACCTAAAGTTACGTGGAAACCGTGTGTACCTACTAGCGTATAGAACGAAGTTGCGAATGCAGATTGGTTAAATGTGAAACCAAGGTGCACATAGTGTTGGAACTCATAAATTTCTAGGGCAAGGAAGCCAAGACCTAAAAGTAACGTAATTGCTAACCAAGTTTGCATACCTTTGTAATTAAAGTTACGCATATGGTAGATTGCATAAACTGATGTCAGCGAAGACGTTAATAGTAACATCGTCATCGCAAATGCTAACGGTAATTCAAATAAACCTTGTGTTGTGAACTCCATGCCAGCTGGCCCTTTGTTCTTAAGTGCTAAGTAAGTCGCAAATAAACTTGCGAAAAGTACAACTTCACAGGCAAGGAAAATCCAGAAACCAACGACTTTATTTTTTCCTTCCATCGTTGCTTGTTCAGGATGATCTGGCCAAGTATGAGGAGTAAATTTAGTATTGATATCCATTATTTATTTCCTCCTTTACCGTAAAGTTGTTCTTCAATTTCAAGAATGTCTTCTTTGTGTAAGTGGAAGCCATGATCGTCCTTAACAGAACGGAAAATCATCGCGCCAAATGTAATAACAAGACCAATAATTAAAATGTAAATTGACCATGGTTTATCTGCATCTGGATTATAAAGTGCACCGAATGCTGCGATAAACATACCTAAAGAAATTACAAATGGAATTGCAGAGTTGTTTGGCATATGAATATCACCTAATGGCTCAGCAAATGTAACATCTTTATTACCTTCTTGCTTTTCAATCCACCATGGATCAAGACCACGAACAAGTGGTGTTTGACGGAAGTTATAGAATGGAATTGGTTGTGGAATTGACCATTCTAAAGTACGTCCATCGCCCCATGGATCGCGACCTGCTGGTTTACCTTTGATAGACATTAAGCAGTTAATTACCATTAAGATAACCCCAACACCCATCATCAATGCACCGATTGTAGAAATATAGTTGAACTGATCCCAACCTTGACCTTCCATGTAAGTGAATACGCGACGTGGCATACCCATTAAACCTAAGAAGTGTTGTACGAAGAATGTTAAATGGAATCCGATAAAGAATACCCAGAAAGTCAATTTACCAAGCGCTTCGTTTAACATACGGTTGAAGAAAATTGGCCAGTAGAAGTGCGCTGAACCGAATAGAGCAGTTACGATACCACCAACGATTACGTAGTGGAAGTGAGCAACGATAAAGTAAGAATCGTGTAATTGGTAGTCAAGTGGAGCAGATGCTTGCATTACCCCAGTAACACCACCCGCAACGAATGACGGGATGAAACCAAGTGCATATAGCATTGGTGTTGTAACTTTAATAGATCCGCCCCAAATAGTTAAGATCCAGTTGAATACTTTCATACCTGTTGGAACGGCAATTGCCATTGTTGCAACAGCGAAAATTGCGTTTGCAGTTGGCCCAAGACCAGTTGTGAACATGTGGTGAGCCCAAACCATGAAGCCTAGGAAACCAATTAAAATTGTTGCGAATACCATTGAAGAGTATCCGAATAGACGCTTACGAGAGAATGCTGGGATAATTTCCGAGAATAAACCGAAAGCAGGTAATACTAAAATGTAAACTTCTGGGTGTCCGAAGATCCAGAATAAGTGTTCCCAAATTACTGTGTTACCACCCATTGTATGGTCAAAGAAGTTACCACCGAACATACGGTCAAATAACATCATTAATAAACCAATTGTTAATGGAGGGAATGCGAATAAGATTAACGCACTTGATACTAGAGCCGTCCAAGTGAATAATGGCATACGCATAAATGTCATACCAGGAGCACGCATTGTAATAATCGTTACGATAAAGTTAAGACCTGAAATTAACGTACCCGCCCCTGAAATTTGTAAACCAAGTACATAGAAGTCAATACCATGTCCTGGAGAATATAAAGATAATGATGCATAAGATGTCCAGCCCGCATCAGGTGCGCCACCCATAAAGAATGATAGGTGAAGGAATACTGCACCTAGGAAGAACAACCAGAACCCTAAAGAGTTAAGGAATGGGAATGCAACGTCACGTGCACCAATTTGTAATGGTACAAGCATGTTCATAAATGCGAATAGTAATGGTGTCGCGGCAAGGAATAACATTGTCGTTCCGTGCATCGTTAATAATTCATTGAAAAAACCAGCTGAAACGAAATCGTTATTTGGTTTCATTAACTGAATACGCATTAATAACGCTTCAAAACCAGCGATAGCGAAGAACAATGTACCGGCTAATAAATACATTATTGCTAACTTTTTATGGTCAACAGTTGTAATGTAATCCCAGACAGCTGCTCCAAAGCCCTTTTTCTGTGTATATGAGCTCACAACTTTTACCTCCCTCAAAGTTTGTTACATAAACGAAAAATTATTTCTCTACTGATAAGCCCATGATGTAAGTTGCAAGAGCTTGAATTTCTTCTTCAGATAAATCGCCATAGATAGGTGCAGTACCATCTGGATTCATCATTAAGTTACCTGGTTTATATTCACCTGGGTTTTTAATCCATGCTTGTACGTTTTCTTCAGTATGCTCTAAGAAACCTGCAACACGGTTACGGTCACCAAATGTAGTTAAGTTAGGACCTACTCCACCTGTACCGCCTACGCCTGATACAGCGTGACAAGCTAAACAGCTGTTAGCAAATGTTGCTTCACCAAGATCAGTTGAATCTTTTGAAGCAGTTTGTCCTTCAGTTGCTTTCATACTAGCTACCCAAGCATCAAATGCTTCTGGGCTAACTGTTTTTACTTTAAAGTCCATTAGTGCGTGTGAAGGGCCACATAGCTCAGCACATTTACCATAGAATACGCCATCTTTAAGATCTGCTGATTCTTTATCGAATACTAAATAGAATTTGTTTAAGTTTTCTACGTTCGTATCCATTTTACCGCCAATCGCGGGAATCCAGAATGAGTGCTTAACATCAGCAGCTTTTAAGTTAAAGTAAACTTTTTGACCTGTTGGTACTACTAATTCTTGCGCTGTTACAATCCCTTGGTTAGGATATTCGAACTCCCACCAGTATAATTTTGCCGTTACATTTACTGTTAGGGCCGTTTTGTTACCTTCTGCATCTACTTCATCCATTGCAGCAACATCTGCAAATTTATAAGTAGCAGTAACAACTGGTACAGCTAAAATTAATAATAAAATAATTGGAATAACTGTCCAAATTACTTCAAGTGTGTGACTACCTTCTACTTGCTTAGGAATAACATTTTCGCCTACTTTTGAACGGCGGAATTTTAAGAATGCAAGTAAATAGATTACAGATACTATTACTACAACTAACGTCATAATTCCAGTAGCCAACATTAATAGGTTAAATTGTTCTTTACCTACTTGACCAGATGGTTTTAGTGCAGAAATATATTCTTCACCACAACCCGAAAGGAAAACCATCATCACTGCTAGAAGTGAAAAAAGACGCCACTTTTTAAGCCCTTTCATCATAGCTTAATTAAACCCCTCTTTCTTTGTTGTATTTTCATGTGTACCTAGGACATTGGTTCTATCTATATGAATTCTTGTGAAAGAAAGAATTCCAAATTAGCTGAATACCGCAAATATTATGATAGCCACAAATAGTATGGTCATATGATTCAATGAATAAATAAACATTTTATTTGCCCACTTCATATCGTCTTTTGTGGTAAAGCCCTTTAAAGCTAGTAATAACCAGCCTACGTTCAAAGTAGTCGCAAGCACTAAGAATCCAGTTCCAAGCTCAGGTAAAAGGAACGGTAACGGTAATAATAAAAGAATCCAGAAAAACATTGAGTACTTCGTTCGTTTAAAACCTTTTACAACTGGTAGCATTGGTATATTAGCTGCACGATATTCTTCAGTACGTTTCATAGCAAGCGCATAAAAATGCGGTGGTTGCCATACAAACATGATAAGAAATAGGGCAAGTGCTCCTGGGCCCAGAGTAGGTTCCACTGCTGCAAAACCAATTACTGGTGGAATCGCCCCTGAAATACTTCCAACGATCGTGTTACTAACATGCTTTCTCTTTGACCACATTGAATATAGAACAACATAAGCGAATATTCCAACTAGTCCCCACATGCCGGCCGCAAATGATGCCGTAAATAACAAAATTTCACCTACAATTAAAAATGAGAGAGCAATAGTCAATACAAAGTTCAGCTTAAATCTACCTGTTACTGTCGGTCTTGTCTTTGTGCGTTTCATAATAGGGTCAATATCTCGATCAATGAAATTATTCATTGCACCAGAACCGCCAATAATTAATGCAGCACCAAGCATGATACAAACTATAACATCAAGCTCTTGCAAGAAATGTCTACCAGTAAATTGAAATGCTAGCCACATCCCTGTAAACGTTGTGACAAGATTCGAGTTGACGATTCCAATTTTTATTAGTGCTAAGAAATCTTTTACAACGGATGAAGTTCCTGGTTTAGTATTTCTAGTAGCTGAAAACGTACGACCGTTTGACATGTTACCTCTCCTTTCATTTTTGTAAGCATATTCCGCTAACAATAACTATAGCGAAATTTGCGATTGATTTCTAGACGTTTAGTGAAATTTAGATGAAGTTGTAAAAATTAGCTTTGTCTAGAAATATAATTAAAAACAACATATCTATAGTAAATCATTTTCCAAATTGAATTGTGAAGGTTAAAGCACGAAATTATGAACAATTTGTGAAATGGAATCAACATCTAAAACTCCCTACTCCTTACAAGTTGTTTTTTAAACGTATTTTAGATATCATCTAGTAGCAGAAACATTACTTTCATGTAATATTGATAGATAAAGTAGGTGACTCATTTTATGCAACACAACAGGTATATGAAGTGGTTTGCTGTTGCCGCTACAGTGGGAATGCTCCTTATTTTACTAGGCGGGGCACTCGTTACTAAAACAGATAGTGGCTTAGGCTGCGGTAGAAACTGGCCAGATTGTAATGGATCTCTTATCCCAAAAGAAATTACAACAGAAGTATTAATCGAATTCTCGCATCGCGTTGTCACAGGAGTCGTATCAATTTCAATTCTTGTCTTAACCATTTGGACATGGCGGAAACTTGGACATATTCGTGAAGTAAAATTTTTAGGCTTTTTATCGATGTTCTTCTTAATTGCACAGGCACTAATTGGAGCAGCTCAAGTACTATGGGGACAAGGAGACTTCATTCTAGCACTTCACTTTGGAATCTCACTTATTTCTTTTGCTGCCGTTCTTATTCTTTCTATGATTGTATTTGAAGTTGATCGAAAGTTTGATGCAGATAACGTATTTATTGGGAAAAAACTACGTTGGCATACAATTGCTGTCACAATTTATTCTTATTTAGTTGTTTATACAGGGGCACTCGTTCGACATACTGATTCTAGTTTAGTATGCCCAGACTGGCCATTTTGCTACAATGAAACACCGTTTGCCTCACCAAACAATATGTACGAATGGGTACAAATGGGACATCGACTTGCAGCTATTATTATTTTCATTTGGATTACATACATAACTTGGCACGTAATAAAAGAATACAAACAACAACGTGTTATTTATTACGGCTGGATTATTGCTTTCATCATCGTTATATTACAAGTTTTAGCTGGTATGTCAGTAGTCCTTACTAGATTGAATTTAACTGTAGCATTATTGCATTCATTGTTCATTTCTCTATTATTTGGTCTCCTTTGTTACATGATTATGCTTGTAGCACGTAGCAATTATAATGAAAAAAATAAGTAACGTTTGGAAAAGGATTCGGCACTGTCGAATCTTTTTTTATTTACCCCACTTCATGCTCTTCTAAAAGAAAGAATTTTCACATGCATGAACTTTGTTAAGAAACAGTTAATTTATATTACTTTTTTGACACTTCATATAAATGGTTCTTAGTCCAGTCCCACTATAAATCCTTTCACAAGAAACTATAAATAATACAACAACAGCATCAACAAACATGAATCTGCTTATACCTTAAGCTAAAAAAAGTGGATTTCTTCATATATAATAGTAAAATCGTTTTTTCTATTAAAACGATTTTTATAGTGATTTAGATTATATTTCTTCTTGAGCACTTCCTACTATTCTTTTACATAAAAAAAGGTTAGTAGTGTGCTATAGGAGCACACCACTAACCTTCTTCTATATTAATTATTCAATTTCAATTAATAAGTCACCTGTTGAAATAGCATCGCCCGCACTTGCATATACCTCTTTTACAACACCGTCTTTTGGCGCTTGTACAGTTGTCTCCATTTTCATGGCTTCGGTAATTAACAAGTGGTCACCACGTTTAACAGGACTACCCTTAGATACTACGACCTTTAAAACAGTACCTGGCATTGTCGCCCCAATTTGATTTGGATTACTTGGGTCAGCCTTTAGTGCTATGCTGCCATCCACTTCTACTGTCATATCTTGAATGACAAGTTCTCGTGATTGACCATTTAGCTCAAAGTACATAACACGTGTACCATCATGCTGTGGCTCACCAATCGATACTAGTTTAATAATTAACGTTTTACCTTTTTCAATCTCTACTTCAATTTCTTCACCTAGCTTTAAACCGTACAAGAACGTAGGTGTGTCTAAAACTGAAATATTACCAAATGACGCTACAGTTTTAGCATACTCTTCAAATACTTTCGGGTACAAAGCATAGGCAAGTAAGTCTTTCTTCGTAACAGGTCGATTTAATTTGTCCGCCAATACTTCCTCTAGCTGTTCAAAGTTCACTGGCTCTAACAGTTCACCTGGACGAACAGTAATTGGTTCGCGCTCTTTCAATACTACTTTTTGAAGCTCCTCTGGGAAGCCGCCATGTGGTTGCCCTATATACCCTTGGAATAATTCAATTACTGAATCTGGGAAATCAATTGTTTGTCCTCTTGATATAACCGTTTCTTCATTCAACTCATTTTGCACCATGAATAATGCCATATCTCCAACTACCTTCGATGACGGCGTTACTTTTACGATGTCTCCAAATAATAAGTTTACACGTGAGTACATCCGTTTTACTTCATCCCATCGATCGCCAAGTCCAACAGCCTTAGCTTGCTGCTGTAGGTTACTGTATTGTCCACCTGGCATTTCATGGACATAAATTTCAGAATGCGGACTAATCATACCGCTCTCGAAATCTTTATAGTATTTACGAACATCCTCCCAGTAGTAGGAAAGCTTTTCAAGCGATTCAATATCGGCACGAATTTCACGTTGGCTACCCTTCATTGCATAATACAATGAGTTCGCACTTGGCTGTGACGTTAAACCAGCCATTGCACCGAGTGCTGTATCTAAAATATCGACCCCTGCTTCAATCGCTTTTGCATATAAATAAATTCCGTTGCCACTCGTATCATGCGTGTGCAAATGAATAGGTAGGCTTGTCGCTTCTTTTAACTCTGAAATTAGGCGATATGCAGCTTCTGGCTTCAATAGCCCAGCCATATCCTTAATCGCTAAAATATGGGCTCCTGACGCCTCTAGAGACTTCGCCATATCTTTGTAATACTGTACGGAGTATTTCGCACGCCCATCATCTAAAATATCTCCTGTGTAGCAAATTGCAGCTTCAGCAATCTTGCCTGCATCTCTTGCCGCATCAATTGCCACTTCCATACCTTTAATCCAGTTTAAGCTATCGAAAATACGGAATACATCAATGCCTGATGCAGCCGACTCAGCAATAAACTCTCGAATTAAATTATCTGGATAGTTTGTATAACCTACAGCATTCGCCCCGCGCACTAACATTTGGAACAGTACATTAGGTATTTGCGCACGCAGTTTCGCTAAACGCTCCCATGGATCTTCCTTTAAGAAACGATACGCTACGTCAAACGTTGCGCCTCCCCACATTTCAAGTGAGAAGAAGTTATGCATCATACGTGCAGTTTCATCTGCAATTTGGTACATATCTTGAGAACGTACGCGTGTTGCTAGTAAAGATTGATGTGCGTCACGGAATGTTGTATCCGTTAATAGCACATCTTGCTGTGCTAAAATCCATTTTTTCAGCCCATCTGCACCTTGTTCATCTAAAATTTGTTTTGTTCCAGATAGTGGCTGTCCTTTTAAATCTACTAGCGGTTTAATAGGCTGCGCAAAGATTGGCTTGGCCTTATTTTCTACACCAGGGAAACCATTTAACGTCACATTACCAATATAGCTAAGTAGTTTTGTTCCGCGGTCTTGGCGTACTGGGAAGTTAAATAATTCAGGCGTTGTATCGATAAAGCTTGTATCAAACGTGCCTTCGATAAAATTTTTATGGGTTACTACATTATTTAAAAATGGAATATTTGTTTTTACCCCACGAATACGGAATTCTTTTAAGTTCCGATCCATTTTCGCTGCGGCTTCCTTAAACGTCATTCCTGAAGTTGAAATTTTTACGAGCAACGAATCATAGTACGGTGTGACAACGGCCCCTTGGAAGCCATTACCAGCATCTAAACGAACACCGAAACCACCGCTTGAACGATATACCATTAGCTTTCCTGTATCTGGCATAAAGTCATTCGCTGGGTCTTCTGTTGTAACACGCGATTGGATTGCATAACCAATCATCGGAATATCCGCTTGTTGTGGAATATGAATTTCCTCGCTATGCAAGCCGTAGCCTGCCGCTACTTTAATTTGTGCATGTACAATATCGATACCTGTAATCATTTCCGTAATTGTATGTTCTACTTGAATGCGAGGGTTAACCTCGATGAAATAGAAATCATCGCCTGCAACTAAAAACTCGACTGTCCCTGCATTTATGTACGAGACATTTTCCATTAGCTGAACCGCAGCATCACAAATCTTATTTCTTAAATTTTCTGAAATCGAATTTGATGGCGCGATTTCTACCACCTTTTGGTGACGGCGTTGGATTGAGCAATCACGCTCATATAAATGCACAATATTGCCCATTTTATCGCCTATAATTTGTACTTCAATATGCTTTGGTTGGAGAATGCACTTTTCTACATATACGTCATCCGAACCAAACGCTGCCTTTGCCTCTGACTTGGCACGTTCATAAGCGGACGCCACATCTTCCTTTGTTTGTACGACACGCATTCCGCGCCCACCGCCACCTAAGGAAGCCTTGATCATAAGCGGATATCCATATTGCTCACCAAAAGCTTGTACTTCTTCTACAGAAGCAACTGGACCGTCTGTACCTGGAATGACAGGAATATTTGCTTTAATAGCTTGTTCACGTGCTTTTACTTTATCACCAAACATATCTAAATGCTGTGAAGTTGGACCAATGAATAAAATGCCCTCTTCCTCACAACGACGTGCAAAATCCACGTTTTCTGATAAAAAACCATACCCTGGATGAATCGCATCAACGCCTGCATCCTTAGCAATTGCAATGATGCCCTCAATATCTAAATACGCATCGATGGGCTTCTTACCTGCCCCTACTAAATAAGCTTCATCTGCTTTAAAGCGATGGAATGCCCCACTATCTTCTCGTGAATAGATAGCGACAGTGTTAATGTTGAGCTCCGTACACGCACGGAAAATTCGAATTGCAATTTCTCCCCGATTGGCTACAAGGATTTTGTTGATTGATTCCATAGGTATCCCCCTTATGTTATGTTTGTGATTTTTTTCTTTCTACCCTTTCAAACATGGAAACATTGACCAATATCCCCATAGCTAAAGATAGCAAAATTATAGATGTCCCGCCATAACTAATGAAAGGCAGCGTGACACCGGTTAACGGGATTAACCCAGTTACACCCCCAAGATTAATAAACGATTGCCAAGCTATCCAGCTCGCAATACCTGCCGCTATCATTCGTGCTAGCGGATCTTTTGTTCGCAATGCAATTGAAAAACCTTTATATACAATAAATCCTAAACCGCCTAAGACGATTAGCACGCCCCATACACCAAGTTCCTCCATCACTATTGCCATAATAAAGTCGGTTTGAGGTTCAGGTAAATATCCTAATTTTTGAATAGATTGTCCGAGTCCTCGACCTTCTAGACCACCACCACCAATTGCATAATAACTATTGACAACTTGGTGACCTACCCCGTTTTCAAAATCGAACGGATTGAAATACGACTCGATACGTCCTTTACGATTTCCTTTTAATAATTCGCCCTTAAAGAGCCAAAGCATACCAAGAATGGCTGCACCAAATGCACCTAATACGCCAAAAAACTTCCAAAACGTTTTAAAAGGAATACCACTTGCCGCTACAACAGATACTGCAATGCCACATAAAATAATGACTGCACCTAAATCTGTTTCAAATGCCACACCCGCAACAACAAGAATCCAAAGGAAAATCGGGTAAAAAATTTCTGTTGGCTGTAGCTTTTCAAATGTATATTTTTGAGATTTTCGATAAAATGCTGCTGCAAAATATAAAATTATAAATAGTTTCGCATATTCAGAAGGCTGGAAATTCCCGAATCCTGGGACATGAATCCAACTTTGAGAGCCTACTTCCTCTGCGCCATTACCTGCTACTTTTACCCATGTAAAGAGAACAATTAATACAATCGTCAGTAACAACATAATATTCTTATTTGCATAATGCTTATAAGGGAAAAATGCTGCTACCAAAAATCCTAAAGACGCGACAGCTAAGTTAATTAATTGTTTTTGATAAAAATAATCAGGCGCTTGTTCTTTTTGGACAATTGCTACCATCATACTTGAACTATATATCATCACTAATCCAAATAAACTTAACAACAAGACAGTAAAAAATAGTGGATAATCAAAATTTTGAGCATATCGTTTTAAGTATTGTTTCATTGGAAAACCTCGTTCTAGTAAAAAAACTCAAATCGCAGCAGCGTTTGAGTTTTTTCTTTTTATTTGTCTGTATACGCGTCATGTAGTACAGAAAGTTCTTTCTCGAGTGAATCGAGAATTGCTTTGCCTTTATCGCGTTCAATAAGTCCAAGCTTCACAGCAAAGTCAATTTCACGTGAAAGGCCGAACATTTGTGTATCTAATACTTCTTCATATAAAGGGCATTGTGGCATCGTTAAATGATCCATTTGTACTCGAATGAGGCGAGCAATTTTATCTGCATCAGCTACTAAAAGCTCCAAAGCCTTCTCTTGAAAGGAAGTTTGTGATTTCGTATCCATGAGGACGCCCCCATTATCTGATATTTCTTCGATTCTATCTTAATAAAGTTTATCTTTTAGTCGATAAAAATGCAAGTGTCTTCGTTGGAAAATAAAGAATCCAAATTATATTTCTTTATTATCTCCTTGTATTAGCGTTATACTAATTCATGGATATACAAGATTTGAGGAGGATTTCTATTATGGAAACAATTATTCCTATCAAGGGTGCAGTTTCGTATCAGCTTACATTAGATCCAACTGTTTGGATTTTTGACGATCGTAAACTAGACTTAAATACGTACTTCCAAGCAAGAGAAGTAGAGGAAGATGCGGATACAAAATATATGCGTGAAGTCGGTGCTCACTGGTCACGTGAAATTATGGAAGGTGCTACTTTCCCACCAACTTTAAAATCAGAACGTAAATTCGATCGTAAAGGGATGGAAACAGGTACTTTCGGTATCGAATTAAGTCATTTCTTGAAAAATGCTGAACTTAAACCAGAGGCGACAAAAATCGTCATTGAATGCAAAGATGGTGAAGAACATGCATTTTCAATCGAAGAAGCACAGACATTAATTTTTAAATACAGCCAAGATGGCAAACCTTTAGCTGAAGATGGCCCTGTCCATATATTATTTGGAGACGGCTCGAATGTAGACAACCCTATCAAAAATGTATTAGCCGTTCGTGCGGAATAGGGAGGGAATGCGATGCGCGTAAAATGTGTCATTTGCGATACTATTAACCAGTTAGATGATGATTTACCGTTAGCAAAAAAACTACGAAATCGCCCAATTCATACGTATATGTGCGATACATGTCACGATCGTATTAAAGAAAATACGGTGACACGAATAGAAACAGGGAACTTCCGTTTTTATCGTACCTCACCACAAATGGATAAAGAATTTTAAGCACCACTTGGAGTGCCAGGCACACACACTATTCTGAATTTTGCTAAGTAAAAATTCACGTAGACTCCTGCGGGAACGCACAATACGTTAGACGCAACAAGCCGCGCGACAGCGAGGGTTGCGGCTTACGCTGTGCCCGCGGAAAGCGCACGCCTGGAGCGGAAATCCATGCTTTAAAACGCAAAACCTTGTTAAAACAGGTTTTGCGTTTTTTAGTGTCAGCTATGGGCTTTCCCACTGTCGATACATTTTAGCATTTTCCCCTTTTGAAGGTTGCAACATAAAATTTCTCTGTCAGTATGCTCAGTTGATTGGAGCGGAAGGCGGGCGACTCCTGCGGGAACGCACATTACGTAAGACGCAACAAGCCGCGCGACAGCGAGGGTTGCGGCTTACGCTGTGCCCGCGGAAAGCGCACGCCTGGAGTGGAAATCCATGCTTTAAAACGCAAAACCTTGTTAAAACAGGTTTTGCGTTTTTATTTATCCATTATTTTTAATAATTACTTTCTCGATTAATTCGACGACTTGATACATGATTGTTGCAAAGAAAGCAATTATGAGCAGTGACATAAGGACAAGATTAAAGTTAAATACTTGGAAGCCATAAATGATTAAATAGCCAAGTCCCTTTGAAGCAACTAAAAACTCACCGACTATAACACCTACCCACGATAATCCAACATTAACTTTTAAAGTCGAAATAATTGTTGGGAAGGATGCAGGCAAAATAACCTCTTTAAAAGTTTGCCACCGCGTCGCACCAAAAGTTTGCAATACCTTACTGTAATTTGGGTCAACACCTTTAAAGGCGGTGTAAACGACAATCGTTGTAATGATGATTGAAATGAGTGCACCCATTGCTATAATCGAAAAATACCCTGGGCCAAGTGCCACAATTAAAATTGGTCCTAGTGCTACTTTCGGCATTGCATTTAAAATAACTAAATAAGGATCAAGTATTTTTGATAGCATCGGTGACCACCATAAAACAGTGGCAATTATAGTTCCTAGTAATGTACCTGCAATAAAACCGATAATTGTTTCCATTAACGTCACACCGACATGTAATGTGAGCGAGCCGTCACTTACTTTTTCAATAAACGTATGCCAAACATTTGTGGGCGAGCTAAAGATTAAACGATCGATCCATTCAAGCCTTGATAGTAACTCCCACCCTCCAAAAAAGGCGATTAAAATAATAATTTGATATAATCGAACATAGCGTTTTTCCTTTTTTAGCAATTGTTGATACTGTTTAAACAATGTGTTATCCAAGGCTCTCCAGCTCCTTCCAAATCGTTTGGAATACTTCTGAATACGCCGGATGCTGCCTTACATCGAACGGAGATAGCTGTTGTAACGCAGAAGGTATTTCAAACACTTTGTGTAACGTACCAGGATTGGCTGAGAAGAGAAAAACTCGTTCACTCATCGCAATTGCCTCACCAATATCATGTGTGACAAGAATTGCGGTTTTTTGATAGGCCTTTAATGTTTCGACGACTAAGTCCTCAAGCTTTAATTTCGATTGATAATCAAGTGCTGAGAACGGCTCATCTAGCAGTAAAATTTTCGGATTTACTGCCAAAGTCCTTGCTAGTGCAACGCGTTGACGCATTCCTCCTGACAATTCTCTCGGGTAATAACTTCCGACATGCGGTAAACCCACTTCTTGTAAGAGCGCATTTGCAGTTACTTTATGCGTCTTATTATCTCGCTGCATTATTTTTAATCCAATTGTGACATTATCCTCAATCGTTTTCCAAGGAAATAAGTAATCCTGTTGAAGCATATAGCCAATAAGCGATTGATTGTGTGGTGCAATGATTTCCCCATCAATAAACACCTTGCCTTCTGTTGCAGGAAACAACCCAGCAATAATAGACAATAGAGTTGTTTTCCCACAGCCACTTGGCCCTATAAAGGAAACAAACTCACCTTCGCGAATATCTAGGTTAATGTCACGTAAAACTTCCTTCGCCTGCGTACTGGAGAAATAACTATGGTGAATATGTTCTAGTTTTAAAAACTCCATTTACTCCGCAGCCTTTTTTGCAAACTTCGTATTCACAAGGTCTTCATATTTTACTCGTTGAGGAAGTTCACCTGCTTCCTCCATAATAGTTTGTAAATTATCCCACTCTTCCTCATCCAATATTGGATCTGTTGCGTAGGAACCTTGTGATTTATAGCGTTCTACTACTGTTTCAATTAAAGATACATCTACATTCTCAAAATACGGTTGAATTATTTTCGCAACTTCTGCTGAACTTTTTTCCTGTACAAAATCTTGTGCTTTTTTTAGTGCATTTGTAAAGCCTTGCACTGTTTTAGCATCATCCTTTAAGTAGCTACTTTTTGCCATGAAGGATGTATATGGTAAATGACCCGATTCAGTACCAAATGAAGCTACAATATAGCCTTTACCTTCTTTTTCAAAAACACTTGCTGTCGGTTCAAATAGCTGTACATAGTCCCCTGTTCCTGACGCAAAGGCTGTAGCAATATTGGCAAAATCAATATTTTGAATCAGCGTCAAATCTTTTGTAGGATCAATACTATGCTTTTTCAGGACAAATTCACCTGCCATTTGTGGCATTCCACCTTTACGCTGCCCTAAAAATGTGGATCCTTTTAAATCCTCCCATGAAAAATTGTCCATCTTTTCACGTGCTACTAAAAATGTGCCATCTGTCTGTGTTAATTGCGCAAAATTTTGAATCGGATCATTGGCACCTTGCGCAGTGACATATATGGATGTCTCAGAGCCAACCAAGGCAATATCAATACCATCAGAAAGTAACGCAGTCATCGTTTTATCTCCACCTGCAATCGTTTGTAGCTCTACAGAAAGCCCCTCTTCCTCAAAGAACCCTTTTTCAAGTGCTACATATTGCGGAGCATAGAAAATCGAGCGCGTCACTTCTCCGACTTTTACTTTTTCTAGCTCAGCTTTATTACACGCTGCCAACGAAAGGAGCAACAAAGCAATACCACTAACTAACAAACCTTTTTTAAGCCAACGCATTCCATTTCCTCCTTGATTTGATAAATAGCCTATCGAGACTAACTTATTCACACACAAAGATTTCGGTGCCTACGATGTTTCATAAAAAAGTAATGGGAAATAAATCCTTTTCTAATGCAATATAATGAGGTATTTTTTCAAGCAGAATATTTGTCCATTTTTTTGAATCTAGCAAACAAAAATGAACTATTTTATTTAAGAGAGAAAAAAAAACAGCCTTAGCAAATGAATGCTAAGACTGTTTACGGTAAAGGAGCCAAGCTACTATTATTGATTGGCAGCTTGTTGCTCTTCTCTTTTTTCTCGCCACATACGTGTTTTGTATACAATTAAAATTAACGCCGCTACGATGAGGCCTTCAACCATTGGTAGGAATAACGCGAAAAATGTCAACATAATACATCCCAAAAATAGGAACACATAAATGACAATATTTTGAGATAGCTTTAACTTTTTTGCAAAGCCTAATTTATAGACAATTGCAGAAAGTGCAAACACTAGAAAGAATACAACATAGCCTGCAACTTCATAGCTTGGTAAATTTTCGTATAAAAATCTAGTTATACCAGCCATTCTTTCATAAACTTTTGTTGTTTCCTCTGCATTTACAGGTGTAGCAACTTGAATAACATTTAGTTCACCCAATAAAGCGGACTTTATATCCAAGACTCCTCTTCCTTTCATTTCAGCGGAAAATTATTGTTCAGCGTTTTTTAATTTTTTCGCTGCTTTCTCACGTTCGTTTTTATCTAGAATTTTTTTACGAAGACGAATAGATTCTGGAGTGATTTCTAAGTACTCATCATCACCTAAGTATTCTAGAGCTTCTTCTAGAGATAAAATACGTGGTTTTTTAATAACATTCGTTTGGTCTTTATTTGCTGAACGGATGTTAGTTTTTTGTTTCATTTTTGTAATATTTACAGTGATATCAGCGTCACGAGTATTTTCTCCAACAATCATACCTTCGTAAATATCTGTACCTGGCTCTAAGAATAGTGTACCACGGTCTTCAATTTGCATCATACCATAAGTTGTCGATTTACCAGTTTCCATTGAAACGAGTACGCCTTGGTGACGACCACCAATTTTTCCTGGTAATAATGGTTGGTAGCAATCAAACGTATGGTTGATAATACCGAAACCTTTTGTCATCGACATGAACTCAGTTGTATAACCGATTAAACCACGAGCTGGTACTAAGAACGTTAAACGAACTTGACCACTGCCGTTGTTCACCATATCAAGCATTTCACCTTTACGTGTACCAATAGATTCAATAATAGAACCAACATTTTCTTCAGGTACATCGATTTGCACGCGTTCGAATGGTTCGCATTTCACGCCATCGATTTCGCGCACGATTACTTGTGGTTTTGATACTTGTAATTCAAAACCTTCACGACGCATGTTTTCAATTAGGATCGATAAGTGAAGCTCACCACGACCTGAAACTGTCCAAGCATCAGGAGAATCAGTATCTTCAACGCGTAAAGATACGTCTGTTTGTAATTGAGCACGTAAACGTTCTTCTACTTTACGAGAAGTAACCCATTTCCCTTCGCGACCTGCGAATGGAGAGTTGTTTACTAAGAAAGTCATTTGTAGAGTTGGCTCATCGATACGTAAAGGTGTTAGTGCCTCTTGGTGTTCAACAGGACATACTGTTTCACCTACGTTAATATCTTCCATCCCTGAAACGGCGATTAAGTCACCAGCTTTTGCTGTCTCAACTTCTTCACGTTTTAGACCGAAGAAACCAAAGATTTTTGTTACACGGAAGTTTTTCACTGTACCGTCTAATTTCATCAGCGCAACTTGTTGACCTACTGAAATTGTTCCGCGGAATACACGACCAATTCCGATACGTCCAACGAAGTCATTATAGTCAAGTAAAGCTACTTGGAATTGTAATGGTTCTTCTGAGTTATCAACTGGTGCTGGGATAGCCTCAATGATTTTTTCAAATAGACATTTCATATTTTCTTCTTGTTTAGATGGATCAGCGTCTAACGAAGCTGTACCATTTACACCTGAAGCATAAACAACTGGGAAGTCTAATTGATCATCATCTGCACCTAGCTCGATGAATAATTCAAGCACTTCATCTACTACTTCTAGTGGGCGAGCTGAATCTTTGTCCACTTTGTTAACTACAACGATTGGTGTTAAGCGTTGTTCTAATGCTTTTTTTAGTACGAAACGTGTTTGTGGCATACAACCCTCATACGCATCGACAACTAGTAAAACGCCGTCTACCATTTTTAAAATACGTTCTACCTCACCACCGAAGTCGGCGTGTCCAGGCGTATCAAGGATGTTGATACGAGTTCCTTCATAGTTTACTGCTGTATTTTTAGCTAAAATCGTAATACCGCGTTCACGTTCAATATCATTAGAGTCCATTGCACGTTCTTCAACACGTTCGTTTGAACGGAATGTACCAGATTGTTTTAATAATTGGTCGACTAAAGTAGTTTTACCATGGTCAACGTGGGCGATAATTGCGATATTGCGAAGATCTTGACGTAAGTTTGTCATTATTCCACTCCATATTCTTTTTTCGAATGTTTAACTGTGATATTATAGCACAAGAAGGATGTAAATGTCCTTATTAGAATTTCTCTCATTCTAAAAAAATATTTTCAATCACAAATTTATTATAAATTAGGGGGCTCGGTTATGAATCGTGGAAAAATCGTAATGGCCATTTATGCACTAGCAGCTGTACTAGCAATGTGTTCTATCGGGTATTCAGTAGCGGCAAGTAATATATTCGGCGTATTAGCAGGCATTATAGCTACTTGTGTCATTTTCATGACAGCTTTTAAAATGAAGCGTAAACTGCGAGAACAAGGCTTACTTTAATGCTAGTATTTACTTTCTAACAACATTTATGTGTCTAACATGACATAGTATCTCAGAAGGAGCTGTCCATTTATTGGATAGCTCCTTCTATTTTGTAAACAAAAGATGCGGGGACATAACTTATTGTTGTTAGAAACAATCGCAAAGATGTTCTTAAATTTTTACTATGCCGTTGATGCCCGCTTCTCAACGGGCACTTTTCGGCGAGCACACCGTAAGCGGCAATCCTCACAACGCACAGTATGCCCGCAACTACCATCAACAAGCGAATTTATTTTTGGCATAAGAAAGCAATATTTATAGCAAAAAAGTGTTAGATTGATGGCCATCAATCTAACACTTTTACTTCCTCATTTATTTCCCAAATTATATTGCTCATCAAATGGGCTGTTAAATCCTTAGCCTATTCGTTTTTTAATTTTCTAGGTAATCTAAAGTTGCTTGACCTAAAACATTCGCCGCAATGCGCAGTGAGCGTTCATCAATATCGAATTTCGGATGATGATGTGGATATACTTCCTCCCATTCAGGATTTTTTGCTCCTGTAAAGAAAAATGCCCCTGGAATTTCCTCTAAGTAGTAAGCAAAATCTTCACCACCCATAGTTGGTTCAACAAAATCAACTGATACTACATCCGTTACCTTTCTTGCAGATGCCATTACATGTTCTGTTTCTGCAGCATGATTCACAACTGGTGGGTAACCACGGCGAAACTCATATTCATAGTCTGCCTTTGTTAAATAACAAGTTGCCTTTAATAGCTCCTCAATTTCACGTTCTAGTAAATCGCGTTCTTCCTCATGGAACGTTCGTACAGTTCCTTTCATGTAGACTTGGTCTGCAATAACATTAAAAGGATTCAATGCCTCAATATGACCAACCGATACGACCGCTGGACGCAAAGGATTAATACGACGTGCTACAAGTTGCTGTAAGTTTGTAATAAATTGCGCTGCAAGCAAGATTGAATCCTTCGTATCACTCGGATTTGAGCCATGCCCACCCTTTCCTTTAATCTTAATATAAATGCCATCTGCCGCAGCCATAAATGGTCCGATAGCGGTCTGCACTTTACCAAGATCTGTTGGTGCCCATAAATGTGTACCAAAAATAACATCCACGCCTTCTAAACAGCCATCAGCAATCATTGATTTCGCTCCACCTGGTGCAAGTTCTTCTGCATGTTGATGAATAAAAACAATTGTCCCAGCTAAGTTGTCCTTCATTTGATTAAATGCCTTCGCTAAAATTAATAATGAAGCTGTATGACCATCATGGCCACAAGCATGCATACGCCCTTTTATTGTTGATTGGAAAGGTAAACCTGTTTCTTCTGTAATTGCTAAAGCGTCAAAGTCTGCTCGTAATGCCACCGTTTTCCCTGGCTTAGCTCCAACTAACGTTGCCACAACACCATTACCACCCACACCTTCACGAACCTCATGTCCTAATGCGCGATGAAATGCCGCAATAGTTTTCGGTGTTTCAACTTCCTCAAAGGAAAGTTCTGGATTTTCATGAAAATGACGACGTAGCTGAATCATTTCCTCTTCATATTGTTTTAATAAATCAACTAACTGCTCTTGTTGTAAAACTGTCATAGTTCAACACTCCTTATTTTAAGTAGATATAATCTCCAGGTCCAAGCGGTAAACCAAGCAAGAACCAAATGGCAAACAGTATAATCCAACCGATTGCAAAGAACACAGAAAACGGTAGTAAAGCTGAAATAAGTGTACCGATACCGATATTTTTATCGTAGCGTTTAGCAAACGACAGTAAAATGGCGAAATAAGGAAGCATCGGTGTAATTGGATTTGTAATTGAGTCTCCTACACGATACGCCATTTGCGTTACGGCTGGAGAATAACCTAAGTAAAGGAACATTGGGACGAAAATTGGCGCAAGTAATGCCCATTTCGCAGAAGCACTTGCGATCAATAAGTTGACGAATGCACATATTAAAACAAACCCAATCATCATTGGTAAACCTGTAAAGTTTAATGCTTGTAAAAGCTCTGCCCCTTTAATGGCTAAAATAGCACCAATATTACTCCAGTTAAAAAAGGCAATCATTTGTGAAGCAGCAAATGCTAAAACAATGAAGGGAGCCATATCCGCAATTGATTTAAAAATCTTCTCGGCAACTTCCTTATCATTTTTCACTACTTTTGCCGCAATCCCATAGGCAAGACCAGGTAAAAGGAAGAAGAATAACATAATCGGTACAATACCTGACATAAACGGAGAATTTAAAAAGCCTCCTGTTTCAGGATCACGTAAAAGACCATTCGATGGAATGACCATAAATGCAATGACAACAATATAAATGACTGTTACTATACCTGCCCATAGTAAACCACGTTTTTCTAAAGCTGTTAGTGGCTCTAACTTTTCAACCTTGCCTTCAAATATGCCAAAGCGAGGTTCTGTAAACTTTTTCGCAACCCATGTACCAATGACGATTAATAAAAACGTCGACGCAATTAAGAAGTAATAGTTCATCGTTGCTCGTCCAGTATATTCTGGGTTGGCAATATGCGCTGCGGATTCAGTAATTCCTAATAATAAGACATCTAGAGAACTAATTAAAATATTGGCACTAAAGCCCCCAGCTACGGCTGCATATGTAATAATTAAACCAGCAAGTGGATTTCGGCCAATGCTCATAAAAATCATTGCTGCAATCGGTGGTAAAATGATGAATGCTGCATCAGCAGCTAGATTACCGACTAAACCTGTGAAAATAATAAATGGCACAATTAATTTTGTTGGAGCTGACATGACAAGCTTTTTCATAACGGCTGAAATAAGTCCTGTTTGCTCTGCTAAACCAATACCAATCATCGTCACGATTACTAATCCTAAAGGAGCAAAGCCTGTAAATGTCGATACCATTTGCGTTAATATTAAGATAAGACCTTCTTGACTCAGTAGATTTTTTACTTGGATAACATCTTCAGTGCCTGGTTGAACCGCTGAAATACCAAACATTGATAGGATCCATGATAAAACAAGCACTATACCTGCTAAAATAATAAATAGTGTAATAGGATCAGGTAGTTTATTACCTGCCCTTTCAATACTATCTAACATTTTATCAATCCAAGATTTCTTTAATGTGTCTGATTTTTTTTGCATAAATCCCTCTCCTTCTATTGTTTAAAATTCGACTTATGCTATTCAATCAAACACCATTTTAAGACATTGATAGCATGTGTCCTTAATACAAAGAAACCATATTTTTAGAATATTTTCAATATTTAATTTTAAATTAAGGAGATAATACTATGTATAAAATTAATGTTTTCACTGCTAAATTGTCCCTCTCATGGGTAGAGCAACTCGAAAAAATTAAGCCCGCTTTTTGCGAATTTCATTATCATTCCTACACTGATTCTGAGCATCTATACACTCTGTTAGAGCAACATTTAATAGCGGGCGACGGTGCACTTTTTAGCGGGCAAATTCCCTATTTTTTTACGCAAACACATTTTCCAAACATGGCTATACCTATGCTCTATTTCGATATTTCAGAACGTGATTTTTACCGTACCTTAACAGAATTATTTTATGAGAATAAAATTGCTATGAATCGGATTGCCATTGATTTTTGTTATGAGGAAAACGATTACCTTGGCATTCATGAATGGTCACTAGGAAGACAACCTTATCTTTTTAGTCAAACAATGAATGAGTACGCAAACAATGATATTGTTGATAAAGTGGCGAACTGGCACATTCAATTACATCGCGATAATAAAGTAGATTTAAGTTTTACTCGTATTGCAGAGATGCGAGAGCGATTGGCACACCAAAATATACCATTTATCGCTTTTCATCCATCGCTTCATGCCATGCAATTAACATTGGATCAGTTGGTGAATCAGCTCCACCTTCGTCAACTTGAGCTAAATAAAGTAGTCGTTGTACATATTGTAATTCCGATAGATAAATCCAATATAGATGAATTGGAGTATCGGCAAATCGCTTTATATAAAGCCATTTTAGATTTTAAACAATTATATGCCAGCACCTTTATCGTGCATCGGGAAGCATCCTATATCGCGATTATTACAACATATCAGCAATTTTTAATGACAACCAATGACTATACACATTGTCAACTCGTAGATTTTTTAGATGATAAATTACTATTTCCCGTAAAAATAGGATGGGGAATTGGTAACTCTCTAACAGAAAGTCAGAAATTTGCAAAAAAGGCTGCAACACTCTGTTCTTCAAAGGAAACACAGGGCTATATTATAGAAAATGCAAAAGAAATTGGTCCGTTACTGTATGGAGCATTACTACAGTTTGATAACGAAAAACAGCAGCGCTTAAAAAAATTAAGCGCTGCCTATGATATCCCTTTACTGCAATTGCAAAAAATTGAGGCTGTTATAGAAAGATTAGCAACAACTATTGTTAATGGAGAACTGTTGAGCACACATTTAGGCATTACCGTGCGTTCTGCAAACCGCATTTTAAAACAGCTACACGAAAAAAATTTAGCGGTCGAATTGCCAAGTACTACTTCCACCAATCGTGGACGTCCGAAAAAATATTATCAACTCAATTTATATTAGTATCAACAAAAAACTGTTTAGGAAAAAATTCCTAAACAGTTTTTATGTAAAAGCTACAAATCATAAGGGACAATATATTTTTTTAATAATTCCTGATGAATAGCAGGGTTAGCAATTATAAACGTATCCTGATGTAAGAAATCAAAGCCTTCCCCATGTAGGTTTGTTGCGATAGCTCCAACTTCCTGAGCAATAATCATTCCTCCAGCGATGTCCCAAGGAGATAATCTCATGGACACATAAGCATCTAGCTTCCCACTGACAACAAAGGCTATTTCCATTGCAGCAGAACCATATGAACGCGTCCCTCGCACTTTACGAACTAATTCAATTACTTTTTCATGATGTATATGTCGATTTGGCGCTACCCAATGGGCATTAATGCCAATAACAGATTCTTCAATGTTTACAGGCTGTAACTTGCGCAATGGTGATGCATTATACCAAGCTCCCTCTCCTGCAACAGCATTGAATAAATCTTCACGCATTACATCATATATGTAACCAAGTTTCCCTATGCCATCAATAAATATCCCAATAGAAATCATAAAGTGACGATGTTGCTTTACAAAATTCATCGTTCCATCAATCGGATCAATAATCCATACAACACCATCTAATGATTCGACTTTTTCACCCATTCCCTCTTCACCTAAAATTTTATGGGTAGGGTCAAAAGCTTTAATTTGTTCAATAAAAAATAATTCAGTTTCTCGGTCTATATTTGTAACAAGGTCATTCGCATTCGATTTTGTCTCGATCACTAGATTATACGAAAATGCATTCCGTATACGTTTACCTGCTTCTACGATGATACTTTTCGCATATTGATCGATTTGCTTTAAATCCATAAAAACCCACCCCTCGAATATAGAAAACATTCACACTCGTGCACACACGCATTTACTAGTACTTGGCCTACGAGCGACAATGTTGCTGTTCGCTACGCAGTACTACATTTCCCCGTTTCTAGTCATCAAAAAGGTAAACCCTTATCCGAAAAGAGAGCGTGAGTTATGTATTATATTACACCTTTCAGCACATTTATTGTGCAATGACACTCACTAAAAAATGAAAACAATAAATTCTAATATGATATATTATCTATTTTAACCTTTATAATAACAAAAATCACCTGCTGTCAGAATATTCAGCAAGTGATTTTTATATGGGGGTTAATTTTTTTTTACGCATAGGCGTGCAAACTTTCCAGCTCCATCTGTATTTCGGCTAGACGCTTTTTACTTTTTGCTATTTCACCCTCATCTTTCTCATTCATTGCAGAAAACAATGAGGCTAATTCATAATCAATTTCTAATTGCAGGATGCGTTCATATTGCTTTTCAATGTCAACTTTACGTATAATTTTTACGACTTGTTTCATAAAAGTCACTTCCCTTTTTTATTTTTTTACAAAACCTTATAGGATTCGATAAAGTTCTTGTTATAAGATTTTTTCCCATTTTTTTAATAAAATAAACCTTATAATCGAAAGGAGTTACTAAAAATGTCTACCTTAAAATGGACTAATAAAGATTTTAATGTTTTTCAAATAAACGGTTTAGAACAACGGATGGATGCCTTAAATTCCTGTGTACGACCAAAATTCAATAAACTAGGAGAAAACTTCTCCGCCTTCTTTTCCAGCCACCTAGGTGAAGAATTTTATCCCCATGTAGCAAAACACGCCCGCAGAACGGTTAATCCACCAAATGACAGTTGGGTTGCATTCGCTCCTTATAAAAGAGGTTATAAAGCGTTGCCTCACTTTCAGATTGGTCTTTGGAGCACACATTTATTCATCGTCTTGGCTATTATTTATGAAGCACCGCAAAAAAATTTAATGGCAGAGCGTTTACTAGCCAATAAATCCTTGCTACAACAGCTTCCGGAAGATTTTATTGTTTCTGGGGATCATATGTCACCTGCTGCCATTTCCTTACAAGATGCGAAAGAAGAAAAACTAGAAGAAATGCTTATACGTTTGCGTGATGTGAAAAAAGGGGAATTTCTCATTGGTCGTCATATTCCAAAAGAGGAAGCTGTAAACATGTCCTTTAAACAGTTCCAACAATTAACAGAAGATACATTCCAAACATTACTTCCTATTTATAAAATTATTCAAGGAAAATAAATTTGTGAAGATTCATCATGAAAATGTGGAATAAAAATCTTACTTGAACATTACTTCTTCGAAAGATCCTGAAACCCGAATTTTATAAGGTTTTACACATTTGGACGAGGTCTTAATGTAGGTCTTTTGAGGAATTGCACAGAACATCTTAAAGGTGTATTGTCGACGCTTATTGAGGGTATGATAACTTTTATACTCAACTTTTTAATTCGTTTTTGAAGTGTTGGCGAAGTTGTTTCACCAACGTTAACGAACATTTTGTTACAGAAATCGATATTGCTGTAGTTTATGCAAATTATCGTTAATTAACACTATATTACACTAAGTAATTTAATAAATTTTTTTAATAGGCAATGGAAACTCCGCTGTGCTTTCTGTAGGATTTGTCTATGCAGACAGTATTTTGTTTGTTGTTTTATCGTTTCGAATGATTTCTACAGAAAGCTTTGCGGTATTTTCACATAATTAAAAAGGCATGCAAGGAAATTTCCTAACACACCTTTTCACTTTAAACTGTGACGAATTTTAACGTCGTTGCTTTGGAACAACTTTAATCATCGTTCCATCAGCTGCCTCTTTTGCTTGTTTCACAACTGGGTAGCTAACATAGCCACTAGCCTCTTCAAATTCACGGAAAATTGTTTTTTCCTCCGCTTGTGAAGGAACAATTTCTTTAAAGCGACGATATTTAGCCATCATCACTTCACGTTTGATGCCCTTTTCATAGGCAAGCTCGATGCCTTCAAAAAATTTAACAACATCGACAATCTCTTCAGTCGACCAATCGATTGAAAACGGATAAGAATATTCCATTTGGACATGACCACCTTTACATTACTGTCCCCATTTTACCCGGATACTTTCTGCTTCTGCAACCATTCGTGTAATGAGCTCGTCCACTGTAGGAATATCTTGAATCATTCCTGTAACTTGTCCTGCCCAACCTATGCCCGCATCTTTTTCTCCGTCATAAATAAAACGCTTATTAGCACTGCCACTAATATAATCTTTCAATGCCTCATAAGTAGGTGTTTCACGTTCTATTTCTAAAATTTTCTCTGTGAAATGACTACGTAACGCTCGAGCAGGTGCCCCGATGGAACGCTTTATAACAGTTGTATCTGCCTCAGAACTATTAAGTAATGCCTCTTTATATGCTTGTGATGCATCGACACACTCTTTAGTCGCAATAAAGCGCGTACCCATTTCAATACCTTCTGCACCAAGTGCATGTGCAGCCATCCAACCACGACCGTCTCCAATACCACCAGACGCAATAACAGGGATTTTCACACTATCTACAACTTGTGGTACAAGTACCATCGTTCCGACATCATCACGGCCAAGATGTCCACCACCTTCTTGTCCAACGACCATTACCGCATCCGCACCTAGCTCTTCGGCTTTCTGGGCTTGCCTACGCGCTGCTACAAGGACAAGTTTTTTAATATTTGTTCCTGCAAGTAAATCAAATATCGGTGCTGGATTTCCACCAGTCATTGTGACAACAGGTACCTCTTCTTCTACAGCTACTCGTACCATCTCCTCATAGCCTGTGCCATGCATACCGATTGCAAAATTCACACCAAATGGTTTATCAGTTAATGTTCTTACTTTATGGATTTCCGCACGCAATAATTCTGGGTCTCGCAAGCTCATAGCCGTTATTTGCCCTAGTCCGCCAGCATTCGACACCGCAGCTGCTAAATCTGCATAAGCTAAATAGGCTAATCCCCCTTGAATTATTGGATATTTTATCTTTAAAAGTTCGGTGATACGTGTCTCCCAAATCATCAAATCTCCCCTTTCGTACCATACTATCTTCTCGTAATCTTGAAAAAATCCCTTTATTTTTTTAATTAAAGTCTATTTTTTCATGTCGTTAGGTGCTATAATTCATTTGTTTTCTTAGATATTATAAAAGTGAGGTGGTACCTGCGTTGTCACAATTAGAGACTCCATTGTTCGACGTATTACTAAAACATCGGAACAGACATCCAATTCAGTTCCATATTCCAGGCCATAAGAAAGGGCACGGTATGGATCCTGCTTTCCGAGAATTCGTCGGCGACAACGTTTTATCAATCGATTTAATTAACATTGCTCCACTAGACGACTTACATTCACCAAAAGGTGCAATCAAGGATGCACAAGCACTTGCTGCAGAAGCCTTTGGTGCTGATCATACATTCTTTTCCGTTCAAGGTACTAGTGGCGCCATTATGACGATGATTCTGACCGTCGTCGGTCCAGGTGATAAAATTCTAGTACCACGGAATGTTCATAAATCCATTATGTCAGCGATTGTTTTCGCTGGTGCCATTCCTATCTTTATTCATCCTGAGGTAGATAGTGAATATGGCATTTCTCATGGTATTTCAGCGGAAGCTGTTGAAAAGGCATTAAATGCATACCCAGACGCAAAGGCTGTTCTTGTCATTAATCCAACATATTATGGCTTCTCAGCGGATTTAAAACGCATTGTCGAAATTGTCCATCGTCGTAATATACCAGTCGTTGTCGATGAAGCTCATGGTGTTCATATAAAATTCCATGACGAGCTTCCCTATTCAGCAATGGAGGCTGGCGCAGATATGGCTGCAACAAGCGTACATAAGCTTGGAGGCTCTATGACGCAAACTTCAATTTTAAATGTACGTGAAGGGTTAGTTTCTGCCAAACGTGTACAGGCTGTCTTTTCAATGCTGACAACAACGTCAACGTCCTATCCTTTACTTGCGTCACTTGACACAGCTCGTCGTCAGCTAGCTATTCATGGCTATGATTTAATCGACGATGCACTGCGTTTAGCAAAAGATGCACGTAAACGCATTAACCAAATTGCACATTTAAAATGTGCAGGTAAGGAAAAGCTTCACTCATCTGCAACATATGATATGGATCCATTGAAGCTGTTAATTAGTGTAAAAGACTTAGGTATTTCAGGTCACCAAGCTGAAGAGTGGCTTCGTCATAACGCAAATATCGAAGTGGAATTATCAGACTTATATAACATTTTATGTTTAGTGACATTAGCAGATACGAAAAAAGAAATTAATCTTCTGATCAATGCACTAGGTCGTATGTCAAAAGCTTTTGATTCAGAAGCTGCCATTACTGAAGCGGTTGTCAATGTTCCTGAAATTCCAGCACTTGCAATGTCACCTCGTGATGCATTTTATGCAGATACAGAGGTAGTCCCTCTTGCAGAGGCAGATAATTGCATTTGCGCTGAATTCATAATGGTTTATCCACCTGGAATTCCAATTTTTATTCCCGGGGAAATAATTACGCAAGAAAATATTCATTACATTCAAATGAATATTGAAGCTGGTTTACCAGTTCAAGGACCAGAAGATACAACATTAAAAACGATTCGTGTTATTAAAGAACGTAGAGCAATTATTTAACAATGCAACGCTACCTCTTCTGAATGCTAGTATTCAGTGATTTCCGTCACATATTGCGCTGTCCACTCGGTACACTGTAAGCTGCAAACTTGAGCAGGAGAGGCAGTACTACTTCTATCAATAAATAAAAATAAAAGGTATCAAGTTAAACTCCTTGATACCTTTTATCCACTATTCGAGCACCTCATTATGTCTACTAAACTTATTCAACTAATGATTAAAAGTTATTTAACTTTTTTCTTATTTTATTTAATACTGTATTATTTAAGCGTTGAATATGTTCCTTATTTTTTACTAATATTCTATAAGAATCTATTACTGACACTGTACGGATGAACAGGTACACCCCAACTGCAATAAATGCAATAAGTAATGGATAATAAGGCATTAACACGAATGCTGCTACAATTTCTTTTTTTACTAATAAAAATGAAATACCACCTGCTACAATTAAGCATAAGCCTACTACCATAATTGCCGTATTCTTTCTCTTCACTTCTTCGTACCTATTGCTCAATTCTTTTAAGTAATTATGGTCAAATATTAATACTTCTCTTTTCAGAATAGAATAACGATCTTCCTCTATAAAGCCTGCTGCAATCGACCCAATTCCAAAAACAACAATAATAGTAATGAAAATAGTATAAATTAATGGATCTTGTTTAAAAAGGAAATAAGGGATAGTAGATGCGATAAGCAAACTAAATCCTATAGCAAAATACTTAGAAATTTTACGTTGTGATAAGACATATCCTTCCGCCATTTCTTTACTGACATAATAACTATGTTCATCTTCATGACTATGTTCAACAGTATCTTTTAACAAGTAATCTATTGACACTTCAAAAACATTGCCAAGCATTAAGAGTTTCTCGGTTTCAGGAAAACCTTGATCATTTTCCCACTTACTTATAGCTTGCCTAGTAGTATTTAATTTTTCAGCTAGTGCTTCTTGCGATAAACCTTTTTCTTTTCTTAGTTTAAAAAGTTTTTCACTAAATTTCATATATGGACTCCCCTTTCTGTTATTAAGTAAATTTTATTAAAACATTTCCTTTAATTCCATATTTCAGGGAGTGCACTTTGTCAATTTCAAGTTGCAACTGTGTTATTTGGCGCAATTTCTATTTTACGAAGCGAAAAATTAGATTAAGTATTGGTCATTACTTACAATATTTAAAAGGGAGTGAATTGAATGAATACATGGGATGAACGTTTTAAATCAGCGGAATATATTTATGGTGAACAACCAAATGCATTTATAGAAAACTATGTAGATAATTTAAAGGGGTATGTAAATGTAGCAGCATATGCTGAAGGCGAAGGTAGAAATGCGGTTTTTTTAGCATCTAAAGGGCATACAGTTACTGCATTCGATTACGCTAAAAGCGGTCTTGAGAAAACAGCACAGCTAGCAAGAAAGCATTGTGTTACAGTTAATACTCAACTTGTTGATTTACTGCAAGATGAATTACCAATCGAAAAATTTGACGCTGCGGTCATGGTTTTTGGTCATTTTCCTCAAGAACAGCAGCAAGCCGTTTTTAATCGTATTGTCCATTCTGTTAAACCTGGTGGTCGAATAATGATGGAATTATATTCCATATACCAACTACCCTATGCCACAGGTGGCCCACAAAATATAAATTTATTATATCATCCTATTTCTGTTCTTACTTGGTGTCAGCCCTATAAAATCATTCATTTTTTTACTGGCGAACAAATACGAAATGAAGGTAGCTTACACACTGGACTTGCGCATACCATTCAATTAATCATTGAAAAAAGTTAGACAAGCTACACTTAGAAAAGACCACACCCCTTTACAAGCGCGTTTTATCTTGTAAAGGGTATTTTACTACATAAATAGATAAACAAAGAGCGGACATAGAAACGCCCCTATAATTGCTGTAAGCCCCATAGAAAGCGAGCCAACCGATAATTCTTGTTCACCATACTCTCGCAGTTTTACAAGCCCTACACCATGCGAAGCGCTTCCTATCGCTACACCTCTACTAACAGCAGAATCAATTTTTCCATATTTGATAACTAATGGCCCAACAATAGCTCCAACAAAACCTGCAATCATTACAAAAACCGCCGTTAAAGGAGGAATTCCACCAATTGTTTCACTTACTTGCATACCTACTGGTGTTGTTAACGACTTAGGCAAGGCTGTCAGCATCCAACTCTCCTTTACACCGATCCATTTTAGCATGATAAAAATTGTAAGCAATCCTGTAACCATTGCTAGCATTATCCCTGAAAGAATTGAGTATTTATATTTCATAATAATAGCTCTTTGATTATAAAGTGGATATGCGAGTGCCACAACAGCTGGACCGAGCATTTTTTGCAGCCATTCCCCACCTACCATATAGGTTGAATACGGAATTTGAAAGACGACTAAAATAACGGCGCTGACAATCGTTGTTGTCACTAATGGAATCATAATAGGATGCGGGAACCGTTGATAAAGCTTCGTAAATAAAACGAACAGCCCTATCGTACCAAGTACAACTATAAGTTCAATCAACAGATAATTCTCCCTTCCCCTCTTCAACATTTACTTCTTTTTCTTTTTTCGCTAATTCTCGTTTTTCAATTTGTTGGGTCAACACGCCTGTTACATAAATGGCAATTAATGTGCTAGCAATTACAGCTAAAATAATGAACAGCCCAGTTGTGGACATTAATTCTGGATAATCAATAATACCAACCGTTGCTGGAATAAAAAATAATGTTAAAATGCCAATTAAAAAACTAGCACCATCTTGAATGTATTCTACTTTAATTATTTTAAAATTGAGTAAAAGTGCTAATAACAGTAATCCAATTACACTTCCAGGAAGCGGAATGTGCAAATACGAAACAATGCCCACACCAATGTAATAAAAAATATTGAGGATTGCAATTTGGACAATAATACGGACAGCACGCATTAAAATCATTGTAAATTTTTCGTTCAACATTTCGCCTCTTTTCACCCCCTATTACGCTTATTCTACAACTGCAGGAATTTTCTGTCTATTATAATTTTAGAAAAACAATAGAAAAAAGAGTCAACCTAAAACTTAATAGGTTGCTCCTTTTCATGCAATAACCTCTTAATAGCGCAAACTTTCTCCAATATTTTATGGAAAATAAAAGGAAGAAAAACGTCAATACTTTAGTGTGTTTTGCTTATCAGTTTTTGTCGGTAAACTATAAGGCGTGTCCTGAACCACCGTCTATATTAACAGCAGTACCCGTCACATAACTCGCTGCATCTGAAACTAAAAAAGTTATGACATTTGCCGCCTCTTGGGTTTCTCCTACACGGCCAAGCGGAATCGTTTGACCGACTTTTTGCGAATAGTCTTCCCACGATAGCTCTGGAGCATCTTTTTTCCATCGCTGTTCAATTTGATCACTTCGAATTAAACCAATACAGACCGAATTCACACGGATATTATCTTTCCCTAAGTCCTTGCTCATCGCCTTCGTTAACGCTAGTCCAGCCGCACGACTCACCGTTGTAGGAAGGGAACTTGCAGGAGGCGTTTTAGCCATTACAGCCGTTACATTAACAATTGCTCCACCGCCAACCTTTCGCATATGGGGCACTGCATATTTGGAACAGTTAATCGCACCAAATACTTTTAAATCAATATCAGCTTGCCACACTTCACTGCTAACCGTTTCAAATGGATTGGCTGACGCTGTACCCGCATTATTAATAACAATATCAATACGCCCAAAATGCTCTACTGTACGCTCTATAAGTCTCTTACAATCTTTTTCCTTTGTGATATCTGTCGGAACAATTAACACTTCCTCGCCCGTTTCGTTTTTAATGCATCCAGCGGCTACTTGTAGCTGTTTTTCGCCGCGTGCACTAATAACTACCTTCGCGCCTTCTTTCACTAGCTGCATAGCCGTATAATAGCCAATACCTTTACTTGAACCAGTAATAATCGCCACTTTTCCCTTTAAGCCTAATTCCATTTCGTCCCACCCCTATTTTTTCGAATAGTCTTTCAATAGTTTTACTGTATCAAAGTTACTAAAATTATACAAAAAAACGACTATAAAGCGTTTGTGCTTTATAGTCGTGTTATATGTGTTAAATTATTTTTTAGCTACAATATGGATTGGGTTGCCTAGTAATACTTCAGCAGCTTCCATTGTAATTTCACCTAAAGTTGGGTGAGCATGAATTGTTAACGCGATATCTTCAGCAGTCATGCCGCCTTCGATTGCTAAGCCCATTTCAGCGATCATATCAGATGCACCAGCACCTACGATTTGAGCACCAATTAATAAGCCATCTTCTTTACGCGCAACTAGTTTCACAAAGCCTTCTGTTTGGTTCAATGCAAGTGCACGACCATTTGCTGCGAATGGGAATTTCGCTGCAGTATATTCAATACCTTCAGCTTTAGCTTGATCTTCGTTGTAGCCAACTGTCGCCATTTCTGGATCAGTGAAGCATACAGCAGGAACAGCTAAATAGTCTACGATTGATTTTTCGCCAGCGATTGCTTCAGCAGCAACTTTACCTTCATAAGAAGCTTTATGTGCAAGCTGTGGTCCCGCTACGATATCACCAATTGCATAAATGTTTGGAATGTTTGTACGGCATTGTTTGTCAACATTAATTAGACCACGTTCGCCGAATTCAATTCCAACACCTTCAAGACCCATTTCATCTGTATTTGGACGACGACCAACAGTTACTAATACATAATCAGCTTCGACTTTTTTCTCTTCTCCGCCAACTTCATATGTTACAACTACGCCGTTTTCTGTTTCTTCTACGCCTTTTGCAGATGCGTTTACTTCAATTTCAACGCCTTTCTTTTTAAGGCCTTTTTTAACGATTTGCGTCATTTGTTTTTCGAAACCAGCTAAAATGTCTTTGCCACCTTCGATAATCGTTACTTGTGAACCTAGGTTTGCATAAGCTGAACCTAGCTCTGTACCGATGTAGCCTCCGCCGATAACAACTAATTTACCAGGTACTTCTTGTAAAGAAAGTGCGCCAGTAGAGTTTAGGACACGCTCAGAGAATTTAAAAGCTGGAATTTCAACTGGACGAGAACCTGTTGCGATAATCACATTGTTAAATGTGTAAGTTTGAGCAGATTCACCATTGATGATACGCACTGAATGAGCGTCAACGAAATATGCTTCACCTTGTACGATTTCAACTTTATTACCTTTAAGTAAGCCTTCAACACCGCCAGTTAATTTCTTAACAACGCTGTCTTTAAAAGCTTGCGCTTTTGAAAAGTCTAGTTTCACATCAGAAGCGATGATACCCATGTCATCTGAATGTTTAGCATGCTCAAAGCGGTGACCAACTGAAATTAATGCTTTTGACGGAATACAACCTACGTTTAAGCACACACCACCAAGTACATTTTTTTCAACGATTGTTACTTTTTGGCCAGTTTGAGCTGCACGAATTGCTGCTACATATCCTCCAGGACCTGAACCAATGACAAGAGTATCTGTTTCGATTGGGAAATCTCCTACTACCATTTTGTTACGCCTCCATTAATAATAATTCTGGCTCACTTAACAAACGCTTTAAGTGATTTAAAGCATTTTGCGCAGTGGCTCCATCGATCATGCGATGATCAAAGCTCAATGATAATGCTAACACAGGTGCAGCTACAATTTCACCATTTTTTATTACAGGTTTTTCTGCAATTCGACCAATACCTAAAATTGCTACTTCAGGATGGTTAATTACTGGAGTAAACCATTGACCACCTGCAGAACCGATATTCGTAATAGACATTGATGCACCTTTCATTTCATGTGGCGCAAGTTTTCCATCACGTGCTTTTGTTGCTAAGTCATTAATTTCATTTGAAACTGCAAATACAGATTTGCGATCTGCATGCTTAATAACTGGAACTAGTAAGCCTTTTTCAGTATCTGCTGCAATACCAATATTGTAGTAATGCTTTTGAACGATTTCTTGTGTTGCATCATCTAATGAGCGGTTAAATTCTGGGAATTCACGCAATGTTGAAATAAGTGCTTTCACTACATATGGTAAATACGTTAATTTAACGCCTTTTTCAGCAGCGATATCTTTGAATTTTTTGCGATGTGCTACAAGAGCTGTTACATCAACTTCATCCATTAGTGTAACGTGTGGCGCTGTTTGTTTTGAATGTACCATCGCTTTAGCAATCGCTTTACGAATGCCAGACATTTTTTCACGTGTTTCTGGGAAGTCGCCTTCAAGAACAACAGGCGCAGATGGTGCAGCTTCTTGTTGAACAACTGCTTCTTCATTTGCAACTGGTGCTTCTTCAGCCTGCACTGCTCCGCCGCCATTTAAGAAATTCTCAATATCTTCTTTTAAAATACGACCATTTTTGCCAGTACCCGCTACTTCATGAATATTGACATCATTATCGCGAGCAAATTTACGAACTGAAGGCATTGCAATAACGCGTTTAGTACTATCCGCTGATTCTTGCTTTACCGCTACCTCTGCTGTTGCTGGAGCTGCTGGCGCTTCTTCTTTAGCAGCAGGTTCTTTAGCTACATCTTGACCAGCTTCAGCAGTTGACTGAACTTGTGCCTCTGTCTTCGCTTCCGCATGATCGTCACCTTTTAGCTTCATATCTTCATATCCAGGAGCATCTAAACGGATTAATACATCGCCAACAACAGCTACTGTACCTTCTGCTACTAATACTTCCTCTACTTTACCTTCAACAGGTGAAGGAATTTCTACGACTGCTTTATCATTTTGTACTTCACAAAGGATATCGTCTTCTTTTACTGTATCTCCAGCTTTAACGAACCATTTTACAATTTCGCCTTCGTGAATACCCTCGCCGATATCCGGTAATCTGAATTCAAATGCCATGTGTACCCATCCTTTCTCTTTGCTCTTCTTCAAATATGCAAGCTACATTAGAATGTTAAAACTTTTTTCGCTGTTTCCATTACATCTTTAAAATTCGGTAACCAAACACCTTCAGCTTGTGGGAATGGGTACACTGTATCTGGTGCTGCTACACGAAGAACAGGAGCTTCTAAGCTCAAAATAGCACGTTCTGTAATTTCAGCGACAACATTCGCAGCAATCCCTGCTTGTTTTTGTGCCTCTTGAACAACGATTGCTCGGCCTGTTTTCTCAACTGACGCAATGATTGTTTCAATATCAATTGGTTGAATTGTACGTAAATCAATAACTTCTACAGAATGGCCTTCTTTTTCTAGTTCTTCTGCTGCTTTTAAGCTTTCGTGTACCATTAAGCCATAAGCAACAATCGTTAAATCTTTACCTTCTCGTTTTACATCAGCTTTACCTAGTGGAATTTCGTATGCTTCCTCAGGTACTTCTTCACGGAATGAACGGTATAATTTTAAATGCTCTAAGAAAATGACTGGATTATCATTTCGAATAGAAGAAATGAGTAGCCCTTTCGCATCGTAAGGTGTTGAAGGAACAACCACTGTTAAACCTGGTTGAGCCGTCATTAAACTTTCTAAGCTGTCTGAGTGCATTTCTGGTGTATGCACACCACCACCGAATGGAGAACGAATTGTTACAGGTGCATTGTACACACCACCGCTACGGTAGCTTAAACGTGCTAATTGCCCACTGATAGAATCCATTACCTCATAGACAAAGCCGAAAAATTGAATTTCTGGAACTGGACGGAATCCTTGAAGAGAAAGACCAATCGCTAACCCACCAATACCTGACTCTGCTAATGGTGTATCGAATACTCGGTCAACACCAAATTCTTTTTGTAGGCCTTCAGTTGCACGGAAAACCCCACCATTGACGCCTATATCTTCCCCGAATAAAAGAACGTTTTCATCATTCTTTAATTCTGTGCGAAGAGCATCTGTAATTGCTTGAATCATCGTCATTTGTGCCATAGGTTATTTCGACTCCTTCTCTTTGTAGATTTCATACTGTTCTTTTAAATTAGATGGCATTTCGCCTTTATACATATTTTCCATTAACTCTGTTACTTTTTGCTTTGGAGCAGCATCGGCCTTTTTAATAGCCTCTTTAATTTCTTCTTTCGCGCGCTCGATAACAGCCTCTTCTTTTTGCTCATCCCATAAACCTTTACCCTCTAAGTATTTACGGAAACGAACTAGTGGATCTTTTAGAGCCCATTCGTTATCTGTATCAGATGTACGGTAACGTGTTGGGTCATCCCCAGCCATTGTATGTGGGCCATAACGGTAACACATTGTTTCGATGAACGTTGGACCCTCACCATTAATTGCGCGTTCACGTGCATCACGTGTTGCAACATAAACTGCAAGCGCATCCATACCATCCACTAAAACACTTGGAATACCTGCTGCAATACCTTTTTGTGCAATTGTTTTTGCTGCTGTTTGCAATTCACGTGGTGTAGAAATCGCGAATTGGTTATTTTGAACGATGAAAATCGCAGGCGCTTTAAATGCTCCAGCAAAGTTTAAACCTTCGTAGAAATCACCTTGTGATGACCCACCATCACCTGTATAAGTAATTGCTACTGCTTTTTTACCTCGTTTTTTAATACCAAGTGCCACCCCTGCCGCTTGGATATATTGAGCACCGATAATGATTTGTGGTGCTAGTACGTTTACACCTTCAGGAACTTGATTCCCCAAGAAGTGACCACGTGAGAATAAAAATGCTTTATCTAAAGGTAGACCATGCCACACAATTTGTGGAACATCACGGTAACCTGGTAAAATCCAATCTTCTTTTTCTAATGCGAAATGAGAAGCAAGTTGTGATGCTTCCTGACCTGCTGTTGGTGCGTAGAAGCCTAAGCGACCTTGACGGTTAAGAGAAATGGAACGTTGATCTAAAATACGTGTATAAACCATACGCGTCATTAACTCAACTAGCTCTTCATCTGATAATTTCGGATCTGCCTCTTCATTTATAATTTCGCCTTCTTCGTTCAAAATTTGAAACATTTCAAACTTTTCTTCGATTTCAGCTAGCGTTTGTTGTGGATCAAAAATATTATTGTTTTTCTTGCTCATTTGTCACATCTCCCTTTCAACTGTATTAAAATAAATCACTTTTTAACTAGTACAACTTATTCTTAGCACTCAGTATACTGAATAAAATACTGTCGGTCAATCATATATTACGCCTGATACTAAAGAATTTTTCTACAAAAACGATTATTATAAACTGTTCCATACTGTATTACTAACTAAGTAAATCTGTATTACAACAACATTCATCAAGCGCACAAACATTACGTTTCAATACATAATTACCAATAGTAGAATACCCCAGTTCTCTATAATCTAATAGCAACATAAAATATTTTTAAGTTTATTCAAATAAAGTCTTTTTTCATGTGCATGTTTCGATGCGTGATGTATACTTATAAGTAAGGTAATACAAAGATTGAAAGGAAGATTTACTCATGATTTTAATGGATGATATAATTCGCGAAGGCCATCCGACTCTCCGCACAAAAACAATAGACGTTCAATTCCCTTTAACTGATGAAATAAAACAACTGGCTACAGATATGCTTCAATTTTTAATTAATAGCCAAGATCCAGAAATGGCTGATAAATATGACTTACGTAGTGGCATCGGTTTAGCCGCTAATCAAGTAAACAGTCTACATCGAATGTTTGCTCTTCATTTAAAAGATGACCAAGGCGAACAACTTAGCTTTGTTGCTATCAATCCTAAAATCGTCAGCCACTCTGTTGAAAATACCTATTTGCCGACTGGTGAGGGCTGCTTATCTGTTGATCGTAATGTACCTGGTTACGTGCCTCGTCATGCACGCATTACAGTGAAATTTAAAACAATCGACGGTGAAGAGAAAAAAATGCGTCTGTCAGGCTTGCCAGCTATTGCATTCCAGCATGAATTAGACCATTTAAACGGCGTCATGTTTTATGATCGTATTAACGAAAAAAATCCATTCGCAGAAATTCCAAACGCTGTACCGTACGAACGAGACTAAGATAGTGGCTATTGGTTGATGTCCGCTACGGCGGACCCTTTCCGCGGGCACACCGTAAGCCGCAACCCTCGCTAACGCGCGGGATTGTTGCGTCTTACATTGTGTGTTGTTCCCGCGGGAGTCGCCGCCTCCGCTACCATCAACTATTGCTCTCTGCAAAGTTTTATTTATTGCAAAAAGTGTTAGATTGATGACAGTCAATCTAACACTTTTTCGCTTTAAGAGCTTTATTTTAAACTAATCGTGCATTAATTGTTTCAATTAGTGCAGGCAGTTCTTGCATTGTTTGAATGGTATAATGCGCACCTGCTTGTTCAAAAACAGCTTTTGTTCTTTCGATAGCATCCGCTCGCTCTTCAGCAGATAAACGCATAAACTCCTGTTCTGTTAAACCCATTTCTGAACTACCGATGATGACACCTACAGCCCAAACCCCTGCATTTAATGCCTCTTGCATATCCGAAGTAGTATCCCCTACTTTTACTACTTTTTTCGTTGCTTGAATGCCAAGTTCCTCGATATTTCTAAAAATCATATAAGGATACGGACGCCCTTTATCTCCTACATCAGTTGGTGTCACTAAATAATCAGGCTTATATCCTTTTTCCGCAGCGTGATGCGTCACTACTTCCATCATTGATTTCGTATAGCCTGTTGTAGAGCCGATACGTATGCCAGCTTGTCTTAACTGTTGAACCGTTTCTCTTACATGCGGAATGGGATCTGTGAACAATGCTAGCGATGCCATTAACTTTGTTTCAAATTGAGCATATAAAGCTTGTACATCCTGCTCTGTATATGCACGTCCATATACTTGTTCCCAAGCCTCACTTATTCTTGCCATTTCAAGCATCGTTCGAATATGATCAATTTTCAACATCCCCATCGGTTTACGCGCTTCTTCCAGCGTTACAGTTACACATGCTTCTTCAAAAATTGTGAGAAAAACATTTACTGGAGCAAAACATCCGAAATCAACCGCCGTACCTGCCCAATCTAAAATCACTGCTTCAATTTTCATTATTTTTCACCGCCATATAGTTTTCAATAACATTGCATAATGTATGAATATCTTCCTCATGAACATCCCCTATATTACCAATTCGGAATGTATCAACATCAGTTAGCTTTCCTGGATAGATGACAAAGCCTGCTTGTTTCATCTCTTGATAGAAATGCTCGAAAGAAAATGCTGCAGATGGATATAAAAATGTTGTAATAATTGGCGATTGAATTTCCACAGAAATATAAGCCTCAAACCCGCATTTCGATAATCTTTCACGCAACATTTTATTGTTTTTTGCATAGCGATTGTAGCGCGCCTCAATACCGCCTTCTTCAGCTAGTTCCTCCAACGCCTTCGCAAATGCCGCAACAACGTGTGTCGGTGATGTAAAACGCCATTTCCCATCCACTTTCATCACTTGCCATTGACTGTATAAATCTAATGCAACACTTTTGGCTATTCCTTTACATTTTTCTAATGCTTCAATTTTTGCAATGACAAATCCAAAACCTGGAACGCCTTGAATACATTTATTTGCACTACTGATTAAAAAGTCAATATGTCCGTTTGACAAATCCATCGGCACACCACCAAAGCTACTCATCGCATCTACAATAAACGTTTTATTAAACGATTGAACAACTTCTCCTATTTCATTAATCGGATTTAATATTCCCGTTGTCGTCTCACAATGTACAACTGCTACATGTGTAATGCTTTCATCGTTTTCTAAAATAGTTCGCACTTCTAAAGGCGATGGTTGCTCATTATACGGCACACAATAAACGACATGCTGTAACTGAAGGGCTTTCGCCATTTCTACTATACGTTCTCCATAAGCACCATTCGTTATAATAAGGACTTTATCAAGGTCATAAATAGTCGTTGTTAGGACCGATTCCACAACAAAGCTACCACTACCTTGCATGAGTACTGCTGAATACATTGTTTCATCCACTTGAGCGAGTTCTACGAGCTTTTTACGTATTGTTTGTGTTACTTGCTTATAGTCGTCATCCCATGTACAACGATCCATTAACATTTCCTTTTTGACTGCTTCCGTTGTAGTTAATGGACCTGGTGTTAATAATTTGTAGTTATTCATGTCTTTATGCTCCTTTATTGTTGTGCTTCTTTAAAGAATGCTTGATGTTTTTCTAATAAATCGACAGTTAACGTCGTATCCCACTTTTTCAAGTATTGCGGAACATATTCATCTTCGACTTGCTCACCTTCGTAAAGCGCTACAGGATATTGCTTTAATAAATCTGTTCGTGCCTCTGTTGCAATTACTTTTGCGATTTCAATTGCCATTGCTTCATCGCCTTCTTTATCTACAACAGCAACAGATTCCGTTAACGTAAAGTTGCCTTCAGTTGGATCAATATAGTCAATAGGTAAGCCCTCATTTTTTGCATCAATTGCTTGTATCCGTAAACCAAATCCTGCAGCCACTTCTCCTGTCTTCACCTTTTTAATAGGTCCAGAACCTGAGCTTTCAATATGTGGACCAGCATTTTTAATTAAATCCGCTAATACTTGCTTCCCTTCTTTTTCTCCATATTCGTTCATAATCGCTTGAACTAATAACCACCCTGTAGATGAATCTAAAATATTTGGAAATGACACTAAATCTTTAAACTCCGGGTTCGTTAAATCCTTTATTGTTTTCGGCACAGGTAGCCCTTTTTGTGCCAATAAATCAGTATTGATAAAAATTGATCCTACGTTTCCTAAAATCGGTAATGCGTAGGTTGATCCACCGTCGTCTAATAGCTTTAAGTCAGAGGATAGGTCAACAAATATGGATTTAGATGTTTGCGCACTTTCAATAAAATAAGAAGCCATCGTTACAACATCCGCTTCAATATCAGTACCTTCTGCCATCATTTTCCCACCTAATTCAGATGTGCCAAACGATTGGATGATATATTTGCCTTCATAACCTTTCTTATCTAATGTCGCTTGCATTACCTCAATAGCTTCATCATCCGCATTTGAATAAATGATGACTTGTTTGTTTGCATCAGCCTCCGCACTGCCACACGCAGCCAATACAATTGCAGAACTAACACTACCTAACATCATGATTGTTGACTTTTTCATCATTCCATCTCCTTACCCTTTTCTTTAGTTGTTGTTATATAATCACAACCTAATTTCACAATGAGGTTAGTGCATAAAATAAAAATGGAGAGAACAAAAATATCTGTATACTTCGCAAAATGCTGAAGCTCTTTAATACGTGTGGAGACAAGCATTGTTTTCGTACTGACAAGGAAAATTACCCCACTTACCGTCACCATGGCATTTAAAAAGTAATAGCTAAACATTTGAAAAATAGTTGGACGGATATTCGGCAAAATAACGCGTACCACCGTTTGAATCCAGGAGTCTTTCAACAATTCCCCCGTTACTTCCCAAGTCGGGTCCATTTTTTGCAAGGAGTTTTTCGCCATCAAATACGGTGTTGTGAAAAAATGAACGGCTGTATAGGCAACAATAATAAAGAAGGTTCCTTTTAGCGTGCTTCCATTAAAGAAAAACAAATAAGAAAGACCAAGAACCATTCCTGGCACAGTGTTCGTAACCATCGACATAATATCTATCGTTTTCCTTCCTTTCAGTGGTGTTCTGACATTGAGAAGAGCTGAAACAAATGCTATACAAACACCTAATACGGCTGTAAAGAAGGCAACAATTAGTGAATTAAAATAAACTCTCGTTAAATTCTTTTCTGCTAAAACATTTTGAATATGTTCCAATGTGAAACTAAAGTCATATGGATATCCCTTTGTAAATGGCACAATGAACATTGTCGAGAAGATGAGTAAAATTGAACTCACACATGCTAGTGAAAAAACTGTAAATACACGATCTCGCAGACGATGTACGACTAGCTCACTTTGGCTAGCATGCTTATATTGAAAATTAAATCGGTCTAGCAAACTTAGCATCACGATACCAAGTACTGCAGGCACAAGCATCAATACAGAAATCACTGCCCCTTGTTCAAATCGCACAATAGAGCCAAGCATTGCTTGATAAAGCTCAGTAGCAATAACTTTATAGCTCCCTCCTACCGATGCGGGTATTCCAAAGTCGGTAAAGCTTAAAATAAACGTTAAAATAAAAGCGCCACCAATTGTTCCTATCATTGGACGAAGCACGGTATGGTAAAATCGACGTGACGGTTTATCATGCATCAGCATAGAAACGAGTAAAAACCGTTTATCGATATACTGCATCGAATTTTGCATTAAAATAAAGGCAACTGGTAATGTGTAAAGCACATATCCAATCAACAATCCATTAAATCCATAAATGCTCACAATAGGCTGTCCGACTAATTTAGTAATAATGCCTTGATTACCAAATGTATAAATTAATACAAAACCATAGGTGATTGTCGGCAACAGCATCGGTAATGTAATCCCTACGTGAACAAGTTTTTTAACAGACCGATTCATCGTCGTAAAATGTAATGCATAAGCCAATACAAACGCTAAACAGGTTGTAATAATTGCAGCTACGATTGACACTTGAAAACTATTGAGAAATGCTTCACGTATTTCAACGCTCTGTAATGCTTCTACATAGTTTTGTAACGTTATGCTATTGCCTTTTTTCAAGGACTGCCAAAACATATAAAGCAATGGCACAATTAAAAAGAAGAGAAAAAACAAGGCAATGGGCATAAATAAAATTTTCACCATTTTTTTCGTTTTAAGCATAGGATTCTCCAAACAGTTGGTAGATGTTATGACGTTTAATGTGAAGCTGCCTTAAGATAAAATCTTCGATAAATTGATTTTTTGGCGATTTTAAAATTTCATGAGGTGTACCATATTGTGAAACAGTTCCCTCATTAATAATGAGTACTTTATCTGATAACGTAAGCGCCTCTTCAGGATCATGGGTCACGATAATAGTTGTTAGATTAAACTGTCGTGCAATCGATTTAATGCGTTCTTTAATTGATTCCTTAATTACTCCATCCAGCGCACTTAATGGTTCGTCTAGTAATAATATTTTCGGTTGCATTACAAGTGTTCTAGCTATTGATACACGTTGCTTCTGCCCACCTGATAATTCGTGAATCTTCTTATGTAAATGTGGGGCAAGTTCTAAAAAATCAACATACTCTTGTATCTCGCTTTTTGTCATTTGCTGTTTTTTATTTTTTAAACCATATACGATATTGTCGTAGGCATTTAAATGTGGGAACAACGCAAAATCTTGGAAAACGATATTAAATCCTCGTGCCTGCATCGATTGTTTCGATATATCTTGTCCATTGTAAAAAAGTTGTCCTTCCGTTTGTTCTGTAAGACCTAGAACAATGTTGAGTAATGTTGTTTTGCCACAACCACTCGGCCCCAATAAAGAAACTATTTCTCCAGAGCCAATCGTTAAATTTATATCATTTAATACTTTTTTATTTTTATAGCTTTTTGAAATATTTCTTAGTTCCAACAAATCGCTCACTCCTTTTGAGTTGTTACTCACAGTATAGAGGCAATTTGTAAAGGGAAAATACATATTTGTGTAAATGTTGAGTAAATTTTGACCAACTGTTGACAAAGTCTTTACTACTTTGAGTAAATAACAAATAGAGGTGATTGAATGTACACATTAGAAAGGCAGCAACAAATTTTGCAATATGTGCGCAATAATAAAGTAGTGAAATTAGTGACCTTAACAAAAGAATTCAATGTATCAATGGAAACTATCCGTAGAGATATTCAACTACTTGTGCAAGAGAAGAAAATCGAGAAGTTTTATGGAGGCGTAAAATATATTGAACCTGTCGAAGGTTTAATAGACAATCGATTAACGCAGCAACTAACAGAAAAAATTGCCATCGCAAAAGCTTGCGCATCTTTAGTAGAGGATGGTGATTGTATATTTATTGATAGCGGCACAACAACCTATCAGATGACGCCATTTCTTTTAGGAAAGGAAAAACTAACGGTTGTTACAAATTCTCTACCTGTGGCATTTGATTTAATTGGCTCTAATATTGAAGTCATGATTATCGGCGGGAAGATACGACATTCAGAAAAGTCGGTCACTTCAAATGATTTTCTTTTCCGATTTGAGCATTTGAATATTAATAAGGCGTTTATATGTGCAAGCGGGGTAACGCTAGAAAAGGGTATATCCGATTTCAGTGTAGAAGAGGCGATGACGAGGAAACAGCTCATTAATATATCGCAAACAGTCTATGTTGCAACAGATTCTTCTAAATTTAATAAAGATGTTGCAATTCAAGTGTGTCCGTTAAATCAGGTCGATATGATTATTACGGATAACACGCTCTCGAAAGAAACGGTAGTGAAATATAGCGAAGCAGGAATTGAGCTAAAAGTCGTTGCTATTTAACGCAACAAGCTCCTAAAGTAAAAACCCACGTTATTTCTGCGGGCACAACGGAAGCTATAACCCTCGCTGTCGAGCGGCCTGTTGCTTCTTACATTATGTGTGTTCCCGCAGGGGTTTCCGTGGGTTTTTTACCTATTTAGCCCTACTAGCAGTGCCATAAAAATTCAGAATTGTTTGGGTGACTGGCACTTAGATAATCTTCAGATAGCGCATCGCTTTCGCAAGTCCGTCCGCATCTACATGATCTGTAATATGTGAAGCAACTGCCTTGACTCTTTCATGACCATTTCCCATCGCTACGCCTGTGCCAACAGCCTCTAACATTTCGATATCATTAATCCCATCACCAAAAGCAAAGGCATCTTCTAACGTGAGCCCCATTTTTGCAAGCACTTTTTCTATCCCCGCAGCCTTCGAGCCTCCTTTAGGTAAAATATCACATGAATATGGATGCCAACGTACAAACTGAACATTCGGAAAGGCTTCATCATATAAATGTTCATCTTTCTCTTCCATGAAAATCAGTGTTTGATAAACATCGTTCTGCATATAATAAGATGAGTCTAGTTCTGGATATGGATATTTTAAAGTTTCGAGACTTTCAGATACCATGTTATGTTCTCCAACTGACGCAATCATGCGCTTGTCGTCTAAAAAAACAACTGGTTCATTACGCGCTTCACCAAAGGCAATAATTTTCGCTAACTCATCTCTGTCAACACCATTTGTATAGACAACCTCACCACGATAAACAACGTACTGTCCATTGAAGGTCACATACGTATTTATATCAAGTTCTTCTAACAATGATTGAATCATAAACGGTGCACGTCCAGTGGCGATTGCAATCTCATAGCCTTTACGACGAGCCTCTAATAACGCTTCCTTTGCCGAAGCTGGCAATATTTTTTCACTGTTATAAAGTGTTCCATCAACATCAAAAAATAAAATTTTATTCATTCTATAATTCCTTTCTTTATGTAATATATTGCAAAGGCAAAATACTTTACACAGGTATCGTTTTTAATTATAATGATCCTAAGGAGTGATGTGCCATGCTGAAGAAACTAAAGCAAAAATTGTTGAAGCAACTTCGCGGCGTACTCGGAAAAAAATCAATTGCCTAACATTTGCCCTTCATTATTTGAAGGGCTTTTCTTTATTTTAGAGTAGCCGCGTGATAATATAAAGGAAATGCATTTATTTGACTATGCGCAACCACTGTCTCACTGCCTTATGAAAAGTGCAAGATTAAAGTATTGAGATACAAGAAATTCAAACGCTCATTTCTTTATTAGTTTGAAGTATACTAGAAATTCGCGGTTTTTTCTTGTAGTACGTGTGTGGTAATAGCCAAATCTGCAATAATAATGTACGCAATTAAAGGAGAGCAAACTATGATTTACAAAGTTTATTATCAAGAAAAAGCAAATGAGATTCCAGTTCGCGAAAACACTAAAAGTCTATACCTTGAAGCTGCTTCAGAACGTGAAGTACGTCAAAAGTTACAAGACCGTCATTACAACATTGAGTTCATCCAACTGCTTGAAGGTAACTATTTAGACTACGAACAAGCAAGCCCGAACTTCGTCTTGGAGGAAATTTAACAAACATGAAGTTTGTTAAAAATGACCAAGCAGCTGTTTTCGCGCTCGGCGGACTGGGCGAAATCGGCAAAAACACTTACGGCGTTCAATTTCAAGATGAAATCATCTTAATTGACGCCGGAATAAAATTTCCAGAAGACGATTTACTCGGAATCGACTATGTTATTCCTGATTACACGTATTTAGTACGAAACGTCGATAAAATTAAAGGGTTATTTATAACACACGGACACGAAGACCATATTGGTGGTATCCCTTATTTACTACGTCAAGTGAATGTTCCCGTTTATGGTGGTAAGCTTGCACTTGGCTTATTGCGCAACAAACTTGAAGAACATGGTTTACTACGTACAACTAAACTAATCGAAATTAAAGAAGATGATGTTATTAAATTTAGAAAAACATCTGTAAGCTTCTTTAGAACAACGCATAGTATTCCAGATGCTTATGGTATCGTCGTAAAAACACCTCCTGGCAATATCGTGCATACAGGTGACTTTAAATTCGACTTTACTCCAGTAGGCGAGCCAGCAAACTTAACAAAAATGGCCGAAATCGGTCGTGACGGTGTGCTGTGTCTACTATCTGATAGTACGAATGCTGAAAAACCAAATTTCACAATGTCTGAACGTACAGTTGGGAAAAGTATTGACGAAATCTTCCGCAAGGTTGATAGTCGTATTATTTTCGCAACATTCGCATCAAATATTCACCGTTTGCAACAAGCAACAGATGCAGCCATAAAATACGGACGCAAAATCGCCGTATTCGGTCGATCTATGGATAATGCCATTACAATCGGTCGTGAACTTGGTTATATCAACGCACCAAAAGATACATTTATTGATGCCCAAAGCATTAACCGTTTACCTGCCAACGAAGTGATGATTTTATGTACAGGCTCTCAAGGTGAACCAATGGCAGCTCTATCTCGCATTGCCAACGGTACACACCGTCAAATTCAAATCCAGCCTGGGGACACAGTTGTCTTCTCTTCTTCACCTGTACCAGGTAATACAGTTAGCGTAAATAAAATCATTAATTTACTTTTCCGTGCTGGCGCTGAAGTTATTCACGGTGCATTAAATAATATCCATACATCTGGTCATGGATCACAAGAAGAACAAAAGCTAATGCTTCGATTAATGAAACCAAAATTCTTTATGCCTATTCACGGTGAATTCCGTATGTTAAAAATGCATACACATTTAGCAGAAGATTGTGATGTGCCACTTGAAAATACTTTCGTAATGGAAAATGGTGATGTACTTGCATTAAGTGCAAATGAAGCACATGTTGCAGGTCGTATTCCTTCTGGCGATGTATATATTGATGGTAACGGCATTGGAGATATTGGTAATATCGTACTGCGCGACCGCCGTATACTTTCCGAAGAAGGTTTAGTAATAGTGGTTGTAAGCGTAGATATGGAAAACCAAAAAATTGTTTCTGGTCCTGATATTATTTCACGTGGATTTGTTTATATGCGTGAATCAGGTACGATGATTAATGAAGCACAAAAAATGCTGAACCGTCATCTTAACGAAACCATTCAAAGCAAAACGCCACAATGGACTGAGCTTAAAAATGAAATTACAGACGTTTTAGGGCCTTACTTATTCGAGAAAACTAAACGTCGTCCGATGATTTTACCGATTATTATGGAAGTATAATCTTTTAAATTAGAAAGCTACGCATTATTTGCGTAGCTTTTTCTGTTTATACACTTTATTTTATTTCCATAATATTATAGAGTTGCAGTATGTAGTTAGACGCCGTTAAATTAGGTTACCGATACTCAATGACTTATCCTTCCAACTAGTTACGCGAAGAGGCTTTTTTGAACGATTCCAAATTTAATGAAATAAATTACTAAAATATTGAAACCTCCTTTAACAACGAACGTATATAGTATTAGAATATGCTTCCTTCCCCATTAAAAACGAAATATCTTGTTCAATCCATAAAAAAGAGAATTGCTCACTATTACTTCTTGTGAACAATTCTAATTCAATGTGTACAATTAGAAATATTTATCTAATACATATGCGATCCATTGACACCCTGGTTGTAGGCGAATATTTTCAATTAGACCTTTAATAATCGGTTTACTGTATGTTTGGTGTTCTACTTGACTTTTTAATAGCTCTAATGATTCTCGCTCAATAGATGGCTCTAAGTTCTGGATGTTTTGTTCGATTAACTGCAATAAGGATTGTTGCGTGACTTCCTCTTCACAAGGTCTTGCGACTATTTGTGCGAGTTCCTCTGTAATAAAAGGAATTGTCGTATGACGAGCAATAATATCTGTCTTTTCGGCTAATGATTTTGCCAATTGATCTAAATCAAGCGGCAAATTTGAGAACATAAACAGCTCGGCATAGCCTTTCACAAATCCTTTTACACAATACATAACATCATATATCGTCTCTTGTAGCTCTTCTCGATAAAGCTCTTCAAGCATTTGGACGATAAACTTCGACATATCCGCTTCATAAGCACTTACTTTATGAAACAGCTCTTTTTTTGTAAGAAAAACTTTTTCATTAAAAAACACACGCGAAGAAGCTGAATGTTTTTTAAACGCTTGAAAAATACCTTTATAAAAATCTACCAATACTACATCTTTGTTGTTCATGTTTCTGACTACTTGGTCAATATCCGCTATAAATTGCTGTAGGAAGTAGTCAACCATTGAAAAAAGTAATTCATCTTTTGTTTTAAAAGACAAATAAAATGCCCCTTTAGAAATCCCACAGCGCTCTGTAATTTGCTGCACAGACGTTGCTTCAAAGCCTTGTTCAGAAAACAGTTCTAATGCTTTCTCCATAATCAGTTGCTTTTTTGACATATTTTTAAATCTCTCCTAATGCATTTCATTGACAAATGACCGATTAGTCATTATTATAAATAATTGAATCTAGTAAGTCAATAAAGGGTAGGTGTGAAGGTGAAAGGTTTAGTTAATTTTGTATTGAAGAACAAATTGGCAGTGTGGTTATTAACAATTATCATCACTGTCTCTGGTATTTATTCAGGTACAAGAATGAAAATGGAATCAATCCCTGATATATCGATTCCATACTTAATTGTAATGGGCGTTTATCCAGGTGCAACGCCTGAACAAGTCATGAATGAACTTTCCATTCCATTTGAAAAATCAATCGAAAGTTTAGAGGATGTTAAAGCAGTTTACTCTACTTCTTCATCCAACATTGCACAAGTTCAAGTTGAATATGACTATGGCATTGATATGGATGAAAAAAAACGCCAGTTAGAGTCAGCTTTAGATAATGTGAAACTTCCTGAAGGTGCACAAGAACCTACAATTATGGCAATTAGCATGAACATGATGCCTGTTGTCGCATTATCAGTAAGTAGCTCTAAGGAAGATATCGTTGATCTGACATCAACAGTAGAAGATATATTACTTCCTAAAATCGAAAAAATCGACGGTGTTGCTTCTGCAACTATTACTGGTCAACATATTGAACAAGTTTCGTTTAAATATGACGAAGAAAAAATGGCTGCTCTCGGCTTAACTGAGGATACTGTCAAACAAATGATCCAAGCAAGTGATATGTCTCTATCACTCGGTTTATATCAATTTACGGTTGGTGAACAAGCGGTTTCCGTAGATGGTAAAGTTAAATCTGTTGATGAATTAAAAGATTTATTGATACCAGTCACACCTTCAGCAACACAACCTTCTCCATTCGTTCGTTTAGGTGATATTGCAACGATTGAAGTTGAAGGTAAAGTACAATCTGTTTCACGCACAAATGGTAAAGATGCCATTGCGATTCAAATCGTGAAAGGTCAAGATGCAAATACAGTAACTGTCGTAAATGCAGTAAAAGACCTTATTAAAGATGAAGAAAAAAGAATTGACGGCTTAAAAGTGGATATCTCACTTGACCAAGGTGCGCCTATTGAAGATTCCGTCTTCACAATGATTGAAAAGGCAGTATTCGGTGGCGCTATAGCTGTATTAATTATTTTACTATTCTTACGCGATTTCAAGTCAACAATTATTTCAATTATTTCTATTCCAGTTTCTGTATTCATGGCTTTACTATTACTAAACTGGATGGATATTACGTTAAATATTATGACACTTGGTGCAATTACCGTTGCAATTGGGCGGGTTATTGATGACTCCATTGTCGTAGTTGAAAATATTTATCGACGTATCCACTTAAAACAAGAAAAGTTAACAGGTCGCGCACTTATCCGTGAAGCGACAATCGAAATGTTTAAACCAATCTTGTCTTCTACATTAGTTACAGTAGCGGTATTTGCTCCACTTATTTTCGTTGGTGGTATGGTTGGCGAATTATTCATGCCATTCGCCTTAACAATGACATTTGCTTTAGGTGCGTCATTATTAGTAGCGATTACAATCGTACCTGCTTTATCTCATTTCTTATTCCGTAAAAAAATATATGGAGAGAAAAAAGAAAGCCAACATCAAGAAGTTGGTAAATTAGCTACTTGGTACAGAGGTGTATTAGAAAAAGCGTTAAATCATAAAATCATTACGTCTACGATTGCGATTTTAATGCTTGTTGGTTCACTTGCCCTCACACCATTAATCGGTTTCAGTTTCATGGGATCTCAAGAGGAAAAGGTGATGTACTTAACATATACACCTGGTACTGGTGAGTTAAACGATGAAACAGAAGCAAATGTGGCAAAAGTAGAGCAAGAATTAATGAAACGTAAAGATATTGATATTTTACAAGTTTCTATTACAGATGCTACAAATGCAGACCCTGCAACAATGATGATGGGTGGCGGAGCTGGCGGTGCATTAATGTACCTAATCTTTGATCCAGAGATGGAGGACTTCCCTGCAGCACGTGAAGAAGTAGAAGATTACGTCTTTAACATTGACCAATCAGGTGAATGGAAAAGCCAAAACTTCTCATCAATGTCTATGTCTTCAAACGAAGTTAGCTACACATTATACAGCGAAAACTTAGATAACCTACGTAGTGCTGTAAAAGACGTTGAAGAAACGTTAAAAGATGTTGATGGTTTAGAGGATGTTAAATCCGATAATGAAGACCCTTATGTAGAGCATGTCTTAAAAGTAGAGCAAGAAAATGTCTTACAATATGGTTTAACGACTGCTCAAATCGTCATGGCTTTAAATTCTACAACATCACAAGAAGTGTTAACAACAGTTGAACGTGATGGTAAAGACATTAATGTTATTGTAAAACGCGATGCAAAGGCAGCAGCCTTATCAATCGATGATGTTCTAAAAACTGAAATTAAAACAGCTTTAGGCACAACGATGACTATTGGTGAATTAGTGGATGTTGAAGAAGGTACAACACTTAATTCATTATCACGCTCAAAAGGTGAATACTTTGCAACTGTATCTGCCACAATTATCGGCGATGATATTTCAAAAGCAACAACTGCAGCAGATAAGAAAATTGATAAGTTAGACTTACCTAAAGGTGTGACAACAGGCGTATCAGGTGTAGCTGCAGATATGCAGGAAACATTCACACAACTTGGCGTAGCTATGTTAGCCGCAATTGCCATCGTTTACTTCATTCTTGTCGTAACGTTTGGTGAAGGTTTAGCACCATTTGCAATCCTCTTCTCATTACCGTTTGCGGTAATTGGTGCATTTGTTGGCTTATACGTAACAAATCAAACAATTTCTGTTTCAGTTATGATGGGTCTATTAATGTTAATAGGTATCGTTGTCACAAATGCCATCGTACTTGTTGACCGCATTATCCATATGGAGCGCGACGGTCTCGGTATGCGTGAAGCAATTTTAGAAGCAGGTGCAACGCGTTTACGTCCAATTTTAATGACTGCTATTGCAACAATCGGTGCAATGATTCCAATGGCACTAGGCAGTGGCGGTAGCGGATTAATTTCCAAAGACCTTGCCATTACAGTAATCGGCGGTTTATTATCTTCTACATTATTAACATTAGTAGTCGTACCAATTGTGTATGAAATGCTATCAAAAATGTTAAAGAAAAACCGTAAAGATATTGAAGAAAATTAATTAATCTTAGCAATGCAAAAGAGGGCATTCCAGAAATGGAGTGCCCTCTTTTTACGTTGTGATAACTAAAAGTAGTCTTAATATTTAATAATTGTTCGACCCAAATGTTGGCCATTCTTAATTGCTTCAATTGTATGGGGTAATTTTTCAAGTGAAATTTCATTGATGAGAGTTGTTTGAGAAATATTCCATTCATTCGCTATTTTCTCCCAAATATAATCACGATCTTTAATTGGTACATTTACCGAATCAATTCCCAAAAGGTTAATTCCTCTAAGTATAAATGGCAACACGGTTGATGTTAGTTTTATCCCACCTGCATTCCCACACATACTCATACTTCCACCGTAGGAAATTTGAGAAATTAATACAGAAGCAATATCCCCACCAACAGTATCTAAGACAAAATCATAATTTTGTTTATTTAATGGTTTATTTTGTTCTCCTAATTCATTTACGAAAATAACATCGGTAGCTCCTAAAGATTTTGCTACCTCTTTCTGATGTTCTTTTCGAACTAAAGCAGTAATATTTTTGTAGCCGATTTTAGATAAAATCTGTAAAGCTATACTACCTACTCCACCAGTTGAACCAGTGACTAGAATCCTAGGGTTTTTATTTAAATCCATACCTTTCTCCTCTAATGCTATGATTGAAAGAGCAGCAGTAAACCCAGCTGTTCCAAAAACCATAGCATCCTTTAACGAGAGATTGACTGGTAATGGAACAATCCAATCTCCAGAAACTCTTGCATATTCTGCAAACCCGCCTGTATGGCTCATACCCATCGTAAAGCCTGTAACAATCACTTTCTGTCCCTCTGTGTAACGATTATCTGTCGTATGAACAATGGTTCCACTTAAATCAATGCCTGGGATCATCGGATAATTCCGAATAACTCCTCCATTTTTTTGAACAGCCAACATGTCTTTATAATTTATTGAAGAATACGCTACCTTAACTAAAACCTCACCATCAGAGAGACTGTCGAGATTAACATCTTCCAAACCATAAATTACTTGATCATGATTTTCTTTTACAACAATTGCTTTGAATGTCTCCATTGATATTTCCCTCCTTTTGATACAAAACATTTTTGCACCAAAAATGTTTCTTATCAAAAACTAACATGATATTATAGGTAATGTCAATACGGAGGAGATGCTATGGAATTAAAAGATTGCATGAACTTTTTACTAAGTGCTAGTCAGAATAAAGTTTTTAAATATTTCAGTAAGCTTTTAGAAGAGTATGGTGTAACACCTGCTCAATACGGTGTGTTGAATTGTTTGTGGAGAGAAGGACAATTATCTCCTAAACAAATCGGAGAAATGGTTTTTTTAGAAGCCCCTACTGTCTCAGGAATATTAGATAAAATGCAAAAAGCTGAATTAATAGAGCGTTCGGTAGATCCAAAAAATCGTAGAAATGTTTTAGTAATGGCTACTCAAAAATCTAAAGAAATTAGAGATGAAGTTGAAGCTGCAACCATTAAGTTAAATAATAAGGTACTTCAAAACTTGACAGACAGTGATAAAGAAGTGTTAAAAAAAGCATTAGAAGTAATAATAAAGTCTGAGTTTTGATTATAAAACATAAGTTCTTTTAACAAATAGATGGAACAGTACTTGAACGTAGATTAAAGGTTGTAACTTTCTCTAACTATTTATGTTCGTAGTATAAAATTAAAGTAACCCCCATCATAATTTGTTGATGGGGGTATTGAGTAATTGCATTGGAAATTTTTCTTTATAAACGATCAATTAATGTGAAATACCAATCATTATTTTAAAATTTACAGCTGGAGCCGCCTTCTGCGGGCATGGCTTAAATGTCTCCACCATTTTCAACTTGCGTTGCCTTTTACTTACCGATTTAGCCCTTAACCATCTTAAGTTGTTTTCAATAACTGATAGACAGCTTGCTCATGACCAAACCTTTCTAAAACCATTATTTTTTGCATCCCTAACTTTTCTAATACACGACAGGAGGCAATATTTGCAGTTTGCGTTTCCGCAACTATCTTCGATAAATTAAGACTGTCGAATCCATAACGGATAACTGCTAATAATACTTCAAACGCATACCCCTTGCCCCAATATTGAGGCAAAAATTGATAACTCAGCTCATATGTTGATTTCTCATGATATGCATCAATCGATACTAAACCAATAAACTCATTTTTATTTTTTAATGAAATGCAAAAATAGGAATTAGGATAAGGTGCCTGTAGCATGCTGTCAAAAGAAGCATAAATGTAGCTTTTATCTGGTATCCCTCCGAGAAAGGCTCTGACATCTTCATTACAATACAATGAATAAACATCTTCAATATCGTTTGGCTTCACAGACTGTATTTTACAATTTTCAGTTATTATCATAACTTGTTGCCTCGCTATTCAAATTTTCTTTATTATGACAAAGCTATAACAGGAAATCAAACACAACTTTACATAAATATGTTACATTTACTAAAAATAAAAGACCTGCTTCGATACAATATCGAACACAGGCCAAAACGTTATTTCATTATTGGAAGCTCCTTTAAGCTTTCTTGTCTAGCTTCCCACTCTTCTCTTAACAAACCCATACGTATGGAATCATAATAGACACCCTCGTAAAAACGTACTTTACGAATTTTCGCTTCCAATTGCATCCCCAATTTTTCTCCGACGCGAATCATCCGCTTATTTCCCGACCATGTCGTAAAGCCAACACGGACAAGTGGCATCGTTGAAAATAAGTGATCAATCCATAGTGTCATTGCTCTAGTGCCAAGTCCTTTGCCCCAATTATGAGACTCATGAAAAACAATGCCCATTTCTAACCATTTAGAAGGCTCATGCTCCCAATAATAAGAAATAACGCCACAAATAATGCCATCAGCCTCGATTGCCCAAACGTTTTTCTGATTAATAAATTGCTGTGATGTTAACATAAAATCATGCAATGATTTAGCTTGATGTGGAAAATAAGGAGCATCCCATTTTTTCCATTCTGGTTGCTCGTCTTTATAAATAAGCTCCCAAATGCGCTCTAAGTCTGACTCAATGATAGGACGAAGGTTTAATTCTTGATCTGTGTACATAAGCAGCCTCTTTTCAATGATTATTCATTTTTTTACTATTGAAAAGTGGCATATCCTCTATATGCTACTTCTCAATCACGTTCCCAAGCTGTTTCATATTCATCATTCCTTCCATTGTAATTAGGAAAATTATAGCACATTTCCATTTCTAGTATGCTTACTTGCAATTTAAAAATTACTTATTTTCTTTTTCGACCGATTAATAGTGTTACTTGTGCCATTGTAAATGGTAATGAAGATTTTTTTCGGTACGCCACATATTTTGGTTCCCAAAAATCAGCATATTTTAATTTGAAATTTTTTAATCCTTTAAAATGATAGAAGTAATGGCCATGTAAAAATATTTGTGCTGCAATTTTTTCGCTTAAAAAGGAGTATCTCGATTGACCAACATTTGATAATGGCGACATGCCCATATTAAACACGCGATACCCTTGTTCTTTCGCCCATTCAAACAGCGATAAAAAAATGAAATCCATCGTGCCAGACGGTGCTCCTGGTTTAAAGCGCATAAGATCGACGGAAATTCTTTCGCCATCGTCATACATTGGCATAATACTAGCAAAGCCCATTACACCTTGAGCTCCTCTTAACACAGCAATGTTCGACTTACTCAAATAGTTTTCATCGAAAAAGCCAAGCGAAAAGCCCTTTTCAGCTCTTCCTTGTAGCCACTTTCTTGATACCTCTTGCAATTCTTTCATGACGTCCTGTGAATAAGGCGGGCTTAATAATGCAACAGTGTAGTTCTCTCGTTCAAACTTATTTTTTACTGCCCTACTACTCTTCATATCTTTACCAGTAAACGTGAATTTTTCTAAATCAACAAATGCTTCCTCTCCAAGTTTAAAAAAGCTATAGCCATGCTCATGTAGAGAAGGGAAAATTTTATTGTTTATTTCATAAAAAACAGGTGTATACCCATGTTTATCTGCTAACTCTAAAAACTCTTCCATTGCCTGTAAGAAATCACTTTCTTGACCTACTGGATCGCCCAACACAACAATTTTATCTGCAATTATTTGATACGCAAATAATACTGTATTTTTCTCATTCCAGTATACAAATTTATCATGCAAAAATATTAAATGAGAAAACTCCGTCCCTTTATATTCCATTAAATGATTTTTAATTTTATCTTCCTGCTCTTTTGATAGGAGCTTCTCCATTTTTTTAGGTCCGCGCGTAAAATAGCCGAAGTAAAAAATGATACACGCTATGAGGATACCAATAATTGCACTATAAAATAAATCCCGATAGTCGGTAAGAATATAGTATTGTAACGCTGTCGGAATATGAATTTTTGCTGTAGGTAAGTTGACATAGCCGATTAACAAATACATTGTAGTAATGAAAATAACAGCAGCAATGTCAAATAGGATGGCACCCCATGTGAGGACATAACTTTCTCGATAAAATTGTTTTTTCGATGCCATGAGTAACACGGCGACAATTAGTAAAAAAATCGCTTCTTCATAATCAAAGCCTTTAATAATGGAAAATATAGCTGAACTACCAAGCACAATAATTGCAAGCTGATAAGCTTTTTTCACCTTATAATTAATTCCCCTACACAACCCTAAAAGGATAAAGGCTGCTGCGACCGTCAATTGATGGGATATATTCATAATGGGTGATGATAAAAACTCCTGGGCAATTTTTAGCCGACTTAGAACGCCTGGTACCGAAGCCGATAGCAATAACACAATACCTGATACAAAAACTAATATTGTTAACAACTTATGACTAATTTTTTGAAAAATAACATTCGGTAAGTCATCCCAAGAACGATTCCAGCGTTCCCAATAATCTTTAATAAATAATAGTACGGATACTAAAAATGGTAATACAAAATAACCAACGCGATACAAAATTAATAAGAAAAGTACTTTTTCTTCACCTATGTCTACACTTTGGGTCCCCCACAGAAAAACAAGGTCGAATGAGCCGACCCCTCCTGGTATCATACTAATTATGCCAGCACACGAGGCTATTAAAAATATTGGTATAAGGGTCGTTAACTCAATAGGAATGTGCAAGATTAATGTTAACATCCAAATAACGAAAAAAACCGCAAGCCATTCTGCTACTGAAGTAATTATTAACTGAAAAGAAACTTTTATGGATAAGGAGCTACCTTTTTTATAACGAATAAGGTGCATCCCAATAAACGCGGGAACATACAAGCTGACAAGAATAACAGCAATTGAAAGCCACCGATATTCTTTTAGCAATGGGAAATCCCAAAAGAAAATATACATTAGCCACGCTAGTAAGGAAATGCCAGTCAAATAAAAAAGAGTAACGGTGGCAATACTTTTCAGCAAACCTTCTCGATCCTCTTTATATTTTGAATAAAAATAATTGCGTAGAAAAACGCCTACTAAACCACCAAAGCCAATAAGGTTCGAAAATGTATTGACGATAAATGAATTGTTCACCAAAGTACGCTTCTTCATTTTAATTCCTAGTAGCTTCGTTAAAATGACATCGTAAAAAATCATCGGAGTAATCGCACAAAATGCGATGACAAAAATCAATAACAGTTCCCATATTTGCAATTGACTAACTTCATTCCGAAGTAAATGAACATCTACCCCACTTAACGATTGCTGAATTTCATAAATAGCTATCGCTAAGAGTACGATTGGAAATAAAATTTTCAGAAACCGCATTAATGGTTCTTTTCTAATTTTGAACATGTGCTAAACCTACTCCCAAGCTTTCTTAAAAATTTAAAATTGTGTGCGTGCCTGGCACCCAATTTTTATTCTTTCATCGCTTTTTTCACAAAACGATTTATATCCACATCTGCACCAATAAGAAGCATAATATCCCCAAGTAAAATTTTGTCACTTGCCTGTGGCGAAACAATAATATCTGATCCACGCTTTATACCTACGATGTTAATGCCATATTTTGCTCGGATATCTAAATCCATAATAGAGTAGCCTGCAATGGCATCATTTGCTTTTAACTCCATGATAGAGTGCTCATCTGAAAGCTCTAAATAATCGAGCACCGTATTAGACAGCATATTATTAGCAATACGAATCCCCATATCACGTTCAGGATGCACGACAAAATCTGCCCCAATTTTTCTTAGCACTTTTTCATGATAATCATTTTGGGCCTTTACAGTAATTTGCTGAACACCGATTTCTTTTAAAATAATTGTCGTTAAAATACTAGCCTGAATATCTTCGCCAATCGCGACAATCACATGTTCAAAATTACGAATGCCTAATGAATTTAAAACCGATTCATCTGTTGAATCTGCAATAACAGCCTGAGTAGCAATCGCAGCAAATTCATCCACACGTTCTGATGAATGATCTATCGCCATCACTTGCGCTCCTTGACTCATTAATTCACGAACAATGCTTCCCCCAAAACGACCAAGTCCAATGACAGCAAATTCCTTTTTCATCATTACAAATCCCTCCGAAAACTACAATTACTTTATTTTAACTTATATTTCCCCATATGTATCGTCAAAACAGGATACGATTCCCCATTTTATATATTCTATCTATAGCTTTCGACATTCTATCATACAACTATTATTTATACATAAGCTTAACAACATTTAAATATTTTCGAGCACGCTTGAAACGCATCTCTTAAATACCATGACATTCCATCTGCACGTTTCTATAATGGAAGTTAAAAAAAGACGAGGATGTAAATATCCCCGTCTTTCTACAATCAAAATTATGCGTTACGCATTTCATCAAGCACTCGATTTACACGCTTTTCAAGCATTTTCATGCCACTTCCACCAGCTTGCATATGACGAAGCTGACCATCTTTATCGAAAACGAAGTACGCTGGAACATATTGGTTTTCAAATGCATCCGTTAGCTTCATTTCACTATCAACAAAAATTGGTTGCGTAATATCATGCTCTGCCGCAACAGCTTTAATTGTATCTAAATCCGTATCTTCTTCAGAACGAGGCATATGCACAGCAATCACATTTAGTTCATCTTTATATTGATCACGGAAATTATTCACATCTGGCATTGCTTCTTTACATAAATGACAGCTAACTGACCAAAAATGAATTAAAGTTGGTTTTTCGCCTACTAACTCTGCTTTTGTTACTTCCCCATTTAACCACGTTGTTGCGCCTACTAGTTCAGGCATTTGTTCACGAAGTTTCATTAAAAATCCTCCCTAGAAAAAAATATCCCCACAAGCGTATCGTGGGGACCCATTATTTATTTTATGCATCCATAACGTTCTAGCGTAATGGTGTTTAGATTTTTTCGAGCATGCTCGAAAATTATCTTATAAAATCAGTAATTAAAGTGTTGCTTGACCTGGGCGCCAGTTTGCTGGGCATAGACCACCTGTTTGTAAAGCTTGTAGTACACGTAATGTTTCATCAACATCACGGCCAATGTTATTATCGAATACTGTTTGATATTTTAATTCGCCTTCTGGGTCAATAATAAATAAACCACGTAGTGCGATACCTTCTTCTTCAATTAAAACACCATATTCTTTTGAAATCGCATGGTTTGTATCTGCTGCTAATGGGTATTTTAAATCGCCAAGCCCATTTTGAGTGCGATCTGTGTTAATCCATGCTAAGTGTGTGTGGATTGTATCAGTTGATACACCGATTACTTCTGCATCTAAGTCTTCAAACTCGTCATAACGATCGCTCATTGCAGTAATTTCTGTTGGACATACAAAAGTGAAGTCCATTGGGTAGAAGAAAAGTACAGTCCATTTGTCTTGTGCTTTAATTTCTTCTAAAGATACTTTACCAAAAGATTTGTCTGGAAGTACTGCTTCCATTGTGAAGTCTGGGGCTTGTTTACCTACCATGCGTTCTGCCATTATTAATCCCTCCGAATAATATGTAGTTTTATATTCTATTCGCACATGCGAACCGTCTTCTACGATAGCAAAGAAAGCTCAGTTTTTCAACGAAGTTCACTTCTCTATGCTAATCGTTTCCAACGCATTGACAATTATTTGTCATATACCCAAAAATAATCAACTCTACACATTAGTTATTCGCTTCTTTTCGCAAATTTATTCTGGAAAAGCCTAAAAATTTGCATGAAAATACATATGCATTTTTTCTATAAATTTCTTCTACTTTTTTTCTTTCAAAACGATTGCAAATTTTTTATTATTATGTATAATAGTAATGTTTTTAGTAAACTAAAAGTTTCGTTAAAGTAAACTTCGTTTTCTGAAAGTTTATGATTGCTAAACTTCTTCTAGGAGGGAAAGGATGCAAATTGGAGGAAAAATTAAAGCACTTCGTTTGAAAAAAGGTCTTACCCAAGAAGAGCTTGGAGAACGTACTGATTTAAGTAAAGGCTATATTTCACAACTGGAGCGAGATTTGAATTCGCCTTCTATTGAAACGCTTTTTTCATTATTAGAAGTTTTAGGATCGACGCCAAAGGAATTTTTTGATGATGATGCACCAGAACAAAAGGTTGTCTACACTGAGGAAGATCAATCAACCTATACTGATGAAGAAAAAAAATATGAAATTCAATGGCTCATTCCTACATCCAATGAGAAAGAAATGGAGCCTATCTTTTTGACACTCGCTGCTGATGGTGAATTTAAACAATTCGAGCCGTCTCTATCTGAAACTTTTATTTATATTGTCAAAGGGCGTATTCGTCTCGTTTTAGGGAATGAACAATATATAGCTAGTGAAGGCAATGCGCTCTATTTTGACGCAGCCGATCATCACCAAATTTTTAATGCACATGACGATGAGACGAAAATTTTACTCGTCGCAACAGATTCTTATTTATAGCTTAAGGAGGCGCTTCAATGACAACAAATTCAATTATCCGCTTTGAAAATGTTTCAAAATCATATAGTGACGGTACAGTCGTCCTACAAAATATTAATTTAGAGCTTGAAAAAGGAAAGTTTTATACGTTACTTGGTCCTTCTGGTTGCGGTAAAACAACTATTTTACGTATTATTGCTGGTTTCACAGAACCTACTACAGGTGATGTCTTCTTCCACGATAAAAAAATAAATACTGTTCCAGCTAATGAACGCCAAGTTAACACAGTATTTCAGGATTATGCGTTATTCCCCCATTTAAACGTTTTTGAAAATGTTGCATTTGGACTACGCATTAAAAAGCTTCCTGAAAAAAATATTAAAGAACGAGTGTCAGAAGCGCTTAAATTTGTCAATTTAGCAGGTTATGGAAATCGTGAAATTTCTGAGATGTCAGGTGGTCAGCGTCAACGCGTAGCTATCGCACGTGCCATTGTGAATGATCCAGAAGTAATTTTACTTGATGAGCCACTTTCTGCATTAGACTTAAAACTACGTACAGAAATGCAGTATGAGCTTCGTGAATTACAGCAAAGACTCGGCAAAACTTTTGTATTTGTTACACACGATCAAGAAGAAGCCCTTGCCATGAGTGATGAAATTTTTGTACTAAGCGAAGGTCAAATTCAACAATCAGGCACACCTGTAGATATTTATGATGAACCAATTAACCGTTTTGTTGCCGACTTTATCGGTGAATCAAACATTGTTAACGGTGTGATGATAGAAGATTTTACAGTTGAATTTGCTGGTAAAGTGTTCGAGTGTGTTGACCAAGGGATGAAACCAAATGAGAAAATTGATATTGTTATTCGTCCCGAGGATTTAGAAATTACAACAGTCGACAAAGGAAAATTAGTTGTTAAGGTAGATACACAATTATTCCGTGGAGTACATTATGAGCTTTCCACGTATGACAAGGCAGGCAATGAATGGCTTGTTCATTCATTGAAAAAAGCTGAAGTAGGGACAGAAATAGGATTAGACTTCGATCCAGAAGCCATTCATGTTATGCGCTTAAATGAAACTGAGGAAGAGTTCGATAAACGTCTAGAATCCTATGGAGATGACGAAGATGCAAACTAAAACTTCGAAATCAGCGTTATTTCCATACGTTTTATGGATTGCACTTTTTGTTATTGCGCCGATTGCTCTCGTTGTTTACTATTCCCTACTAGATTTACATGGCAATTTTACGCTTAATAACTACAAAGCCTTTTTCTCTTCTGTCTATTTAAAAATGACGCTTAGTTCGTTTTGGTATGCGTTTTTAATCACTTTCTTTACACTGCTTATTTCATACCCGACGGCTTATTTTTTAACAAAGACGAAACACAAGCAGCTATGGTTATTGCTTATTATTATTCCGTCTTGGATTAATTTATTGTTAAAAACATATGCGTTTATTGGGATTTTTGGTTTATATGGCCCAATCAACGCTGCTATTGAAGTATTTGGCTTTGATCCGAAACAAATGCTATTCACCGATATTAGCTTTGTCTTCGTTTCCGTATATATTTTCATACCATTTATGATTTTACCAATTTTCAACTCATTAGATCGTCTAAATCCAACGCTTGTATACGCAGCGCGCGATTTAGGTGCATCTGCTTTTACAACATTCCGTCGCGTTGTATTACCATTGACGATGGATGGTGTTAAATCAGGGATTCAAGTTGTATTTATTCCAGCTTTATCACTATTTATGATTACTCGCTTAATTGCAGGGAATCGTGTCATTACACTTGGTACAGCAATTGAACAGCAATTCCTTGTAACGCAAAACTGGGGCATGGGTTCAACAATAGCCGTATTTTTAATTTTATTTATGGTGATCATTATGCTTATTACAGGTCAAAAGGATAAAGGAGGTCGCGTACGATGAGCAAACTCTCTACATCTGCAAAAGTGTATTTAGCGATCGTTTTTCTCGTCCTGTATGCACCTATTTTTTACTTAGTCTTTTACTCATTCAATAGTGGGGATTCCATGAATAACTTTCAATCCTTTACATTGGACCATTACAAGGCAGTTTTCGAAGATTCAAGGCTAATCGTTATTTTAATTAATACGGTAATCGTGGCACTGCTTTCTGCCCTAATTTCCACAATTATTGGCACATTAGGAGCAATCGGTATTGTCACAGTAAAAGATTCAAAAATGCGCAATACCCTACTTTCCTTAAATAATGTGTTAATCGTTAGTCCAGATGTAATTATTGGTGCCAGCTTTTTAATATTATTTACAATGGTTGGTATTAAATTAGGCTTTGCTTCAGTGTTATTAGCCCATGTAGCATTTAGTGTTCCTATTGTTGTACTTATGGTTTTACCGAAGTTGCTTGAGATGAATAAGTCGTTAATTGATGCAGCTTTAGATCTTGGCGCGACGAAAAAAGATGTCATGATGCGCGTTATTTTACCGTATATTCAGCCTGGTATTTTTGCAGGTTTCTTTCTCGCTTTAACTTATTCATTGGATGACTTTGCCGTAACATTTTTCGTAACAGGAAATGGCTTTAGTACATTATCTGTTGAAATTTACTCGATGGCACGTGCAGGTATTTCGTTAACGGTTAACGCAATTTCTGGTTTAGTATTCTTCGTAACGATATTAGTTGTAGTTGGCTACTATTTCTTTACAAGCCGTACAAATAAAAGAACGGAGGGACAACGATGAAAAATTTAATTCAAGCAACCATTGCCATTCTTGTCGTGTCCGCCCTTTTAATGTACGCTGCTGACGCAATGAGTGCGAACGGTGGTAAAAGTGGTAAAGATACATTAACTATTTTTAACTGGGGAGAATATATCGACCCTGATTTGCTAAAGCAATTCGAAAAAGAAACGGGTATCCATGTTATTTACGAAACATTTGACTCAAATGAGGCTATGATGACGAAAATTAAACAAGGTGGTACGGCTTACGATATTGCCGTGCCGTCTGAATACATGATTGAAAAAATGAAGGAGGAAAACCTACTCCTTCCTTTAGATAAAACGAAAATACCTAATTTTAAAAATATCGATCCGTATTTTCTCGATTTACCATTTGATGATAACAATGAATACTCTGTTCCTTATTTCTGGGGCACAGTAGGTATTGTTTATAATCCAGATTTAGTCGGTGACTTAGATTTCTCTTCTTGGGAAGATTTATGGGATCCCTCGTTAAAACGTAAAGTCTTTTTAGTAGACGGTGCACGTGAAGTTATTGGCATGGGCTTAAATAGTCTTGGTCATTCTCTTAACTCGTTAAATAATCAAGAATTACGTCAAGCTACAAATAAGCTAATTACACTCGCTCCAAATGTGAAAGCAATCATCGGTGATGAAATTACACCTTTGATGATTAATAATGAAGCGGCTGTCGCCCTCACTTGGTCTGGTCAAGCAGCAGATATGTTATTCGAAAATGAAGATTTAGACTTCGCTGTTCCAGAGGAAGGCTCGAACTTGTGGTTTGACAATATGGTTATCCCAAAAACTTCGAAAAATGTTGATGGTGCACATGCTTTTATTAACTTTATGTTAAATGCGGAATCTGGTGCTCAAAATGCGGATTATGTAGGCTACTCTACTCCTAATATTGCAGCGACAAAATTAATGGATAAAGAAGTTGTAGCTGATGAGCGCTTCTACCCTTCCGAGGAGCAACGTAAAACATTAGAAGTATATAAAAACCTTGGTCCAGATTATTTAGGAAAATATAATGAATTGTTTTTAGAATTTAAAATGAGTATTCGATAAATACTAAAGAGAAAAAACAATATTTTTCTCTCTCAAAGCGTCGACAAAAGACATCAAGAGTTAAATATTTGATGTCTTTTGTCATTTTTTCTTTTAATCGTTCTAATATAGAATTTCACTTTCGATGTGTTCAGTTGATTGGAGCGGAGGTCAGCGACTCCTGCAGTAACACACAACACGTAAGAAGCAACAGACCACGCGCACCGAAATGATTGAGGCTTACCGTGTGCCCACGGGAAGCGACCGCAAGTAGCGGAAATCAACGGTATTATTCTGAGGAAAAACAATGTCTTCGTTCCGCTAACCAAGTCATTCACCTACGACTATAATCTGATAGCCAAGCAATATTTCTTTATGATAGACTTTAGGAATGTTTCAATAGAAAAAAGGGGGGTATACGATGACCCAGCAGAAGTCCAACAAGGCGGCTTTGTACATTTTAATGTTTAATATGTTTATCGCAATGGGGAGTATCGGAATTATTATTCCTGTCATGCCAAAGTACTTACACATATTTGGTGCTGCAGGACAAGTTCTTGGCATGTTAATTGCAACGTTCGCCTTTGCACAGTTTATATTTTCTCCAATTGCTGGGAATCTTTCGGATCGATATGGTCGAAAAAATTTGATTGTTTTTGGTCTGATTGTAACTGGTATTGGGCAAATTTCATTTGGGCTATCTACAGATGTGTGGATGCTTTTTGTTGCTCGTTTCTTAGGAGGGCTAGGTTCTGCCTTTATAGCACCTCCAATTATGGCATTTGTAGCAGATATCACAACGTATGAAGAACGAGGTAAAGGGATGGGCATGTTAGGTGCTGCTATGTCTCTTGGTTTTATGATTGGACCAGGTATTGGCGGGTTCCTCTCTAAAGTTAGTTTGCATTTCCCATTCTTTATGGCTGGAGGAGCGGCTATTATAGCCTCTATCCTTTCGTTGGTGTTATTACCTTCTACAAAACCAACTGCTGCTCAAAAAGCACAAAAGCAAGAAAATCTTGCGAAGCAGATGGCGCGTTCAGTCCAAATGCCTTACTTTGTCATGCTTATTATTATGCTAGTGTTTTCGTTCGGAATCGCCAATTTCCAAACGACATTATCATTATTTGTAACCGAGAAATTTAACTATACACCTCCAGATATTGCAATCATCTTAACTGTAGGTGGCGCATTCGGTGTTATTGTGCAAATGTTCATTATCACACCACTGTTTAAGCGCTATGGGGAAATGAAAGTTGTATTAGTCAATTTATTTATTGCTGCTGTAGCAATCTTCCTCATATTATTTGTTTCTGGCTTCGCATTAATTTTAGTTGTCGCAACAATTTTCTCTACGGCAACAACACTTATACGTCCAGCAGTCAACACACTGATTTCTAAGCTTGCTGGCAATGAGCAAGGCTTAGCCGCTGGACTTACCAATGCCTATATGAGTCTTGGAAATATGATTGGTCCTGCACTTGCGGGTCTTTTATTTGACTGGGATATGAACAGTCCGTATATATTCGGGTCGATTATTTTAATGACATGCTTCTTACTAGCGCTCATTTGGACCGTAAAAAAGGCTCCACATCTTATGCATCCTGATTCAAATTAGTCCATTGACAATTATTTCAAATATGGTACATTTATTATCGAAAAATTAAATCGTTTAACACCACTAGGGGAGTCTTTACAAGGCTGAGACGTATATGTTCATATACGGACCCTTTGAACCTGATCTAGTTCACACTAGCGGAGGGAAGTGGCGACACTTGCTTTTGTGTAATTTAAAAATGCAAGGCCGCTTCCTTTCGTTACTAGGAAGCGGCTTTTTTGTATTCATCAGGCAGTGCTATCGGCGATTTGTCCGATTTTATCGGCGATTTTGTGAGGTCTCTCGGCGATTTGCCCCGTTTTATCGGCGATTTCTCACATTTTATCGGCGATTCACTGAGTTCTATCGGCGATTCATCGCACAAAACTAAAAGGAGTAACTATCATGTCTATTCGAAAACTAACTACTATGGCTTTATTAGTAGCTATTGCAGTAGCAGGCTCTATTTTTGTCTCCATTCCAACTGGCATTGCACGTGCCTATCCTGTACAACATGCGATCAACGTCATCTGCGCCATTCTATTAGGTCCTATGCCTTCTATCGTCGTTGCTATAGTTACAGCATTGATTCGTATCTTAACAGGCACAGGCTCCCTTTTAGCGATTCCTGGAAGCGTCATCGGTGCGGCATGTGCGGCCTTTGCTTATAAATACAGTCGCAGCAATTGGCTTGCTGGTGCTGGTGAAGTATTTGGCACAGGTATTCTTGCCTCATTAGTCGCTGTTCCATATGCGCAATTATTTATGGGAACGTCTGTCGGTGCATTATTTTTTATGCCTGCATTTTTTACATCTAGTTTAATCGGGGCCGTTCTTGGCATGATGATGGCTAGCAGTCTACGGAAAACTGCGCCCCATTTTCTTATTACGAAATAGCTATGTTTATAAAAAAACGATGACACATGCTTTTTGCATTGTGCCATCGTTTTTTATTTATGAGCGTTTTTTCATGCCTTTTAATAACTGTGCAACATTCGTATCCTCTGACTGGACAGTCGCTTCTTCAACAGGCTTTTCTTTCTTTTGCCTTGTTATAAAGCTCCATCCAAAGCGTCGAATCGTAATATCTACGAAGAATAATAGCATCCCCGTTAATAGTAACCATGTTGCAATATTTTGGCGCTCTGCTCCTTTGTTGGTGAAATTACGGAACACGTCTTGTGGTTCTTTCAAGACAGAGCCACCCGTTTGCTTCGTTAGTTGCTCGACAAGTGTTTCATTCACAGGACGTAATTCATATTCTGCACTGTACGGTACGCTTAGACCAGCCTGGTAAATAGCCTGCTCTTCGTCAGCAATACGGAAAAAAATCAATCCTGGTTTCGCTTGCACAACTGCCCGTACTTGCGATGCGGAAATCGTTTCAAGCTGTAAATCAAGCTCCTCACCCGCTTCATCGACAGCGACAATATCTAAAAATGCTGCTTCATTTGTCGGATCAGTGATGAGAAATGAGCCGTCTGTATCGAGTCGTACATCATAGGCCACATCATTATAGCTTGGTAGCATTTGCGAAATGATTGTTTGCCAAAATGATCCCCATTCCTGCCATCTTGCCCAGTCACCAGCCCATTTCCCTGTCGAATCTGATGTGAAAGCAAAAGTTTTACCAAGCCCATATTGCCATTGGGCCAATACAGGGTCTTCCTTCTCACTTTCAGCTATCACAGCAGCTCCCTGCTTTGCCTTCGTGCCAATATATGCATTCATTTGTGGCACACCTTTTGCAAATAGTGTATTCCATCCAGTTGCATTATAAATTGTAGGATAAAACGGATTGTCCTCTATATAAGTACGGGAAATCATCGCTGTTTCACGGGATAAAATTGAAGGAATTGTTTGTTCATCAATAACATCATAGAAACGACCACTACCCATTTCACTTAATGACTGAAGTAAGTTGCCATCTGCATCTTGTCCAATCGCCACTGTAGAAAGTGTAATCCCTTGTTCCTTCCCATTTTCAATTAAATCCTCATAATTGCCTGATTGTGACTGTCCATCTGTTAGTAAAATAATATGCTTTCTCTGCAATTTTAAATCTGCCAAACTATCATATGCTGCTGAAAGGGAGCTATATATTTCCGTACCCCCACCAGGCGTCACTGATAAAATCGTATCGACTGCTTCCTCTTTATTACCAAGGGGGGCCGTTTCGATGATTTCCCAAGGGCGATCATCGAAGGCAATAAACCCGAGCGTATCCTCATCACGTAACATTTCCACTGATCGTGCGGCTGCTTCTTTCGCTAGCTCTAATTTTGAGCCATACATACTTCCTGAACGGTCTAGTACGATGACAAGTCCTAGCGATGGTAATTGCTCTTTACCTTTTATCTCCATTTCAACAGGTAACAATGTTTCAATCGGCGTTTTGAAATAGCCACCCAAGCCAAAGCTATTTTCACCACCGACCATTGTAAAACCAACACCGAAGTTTTTAACTGCCTGCTCAATAACACTCATCTTCGCTTCACCGACTAAGTGGCCTGGTACATTATCAAAAATAATAGCGTTATATTGCAAATAGCTAGAAAGTTCATTTGGCAAGCTTGCTGCATTTATCACATCATAGGAAATTGAATTCGTCCCTAGCGCTGCAGCAATAGGTGATGCCGTATCGTAGCCGTTAACAATAAGTAAATGTGGCTCGCTTTGCACCATTGTAATACTTGTTAATTTATTATTTTCAAAAATAGCATCCTGTCCAACTTGCACCTGTGCCTCATATTTTACAAGCCCCTCTGCAGTTGCGGTATGTTTATATGTGAAAACATTTGAACCTTGTGCAAGTTCCACCGACTCACGATGAATGAGTTCATCATTTTCGTACAGTAATAGTTCACCTTGTTCTGCAGCTGTAGCATTTACTTCCGTTACAAGCTGCTGCTGTTCACCTACATAAGCTACTTGTGGTGTGACAAAACTTTTAAGTGACACATCATTCGTCACGTTTTGATGGAACGGAACGACATCTACACTAATATTGGAGCCCTTTAGCTTCGTAGCAAAATCTATCGCACTGCCTTGGGTTTCATTAGCATCCGTTAGTAAAACAAGTCTCGTTGCCTTTTTCGGATCGACAATACCCGTAGCCAGTTGAAGACTTTGCTCAATATTCGTTTGGTCAGTTCCTTTAACTTCAGTAAATTTAGGAACTTCTTTTAAAGATTTCGATAAAATCGCTTCTGTTTGGAGAGTTGATGAAAAAGAGTAAATCCCTGCAAGTTGTTCATCCTTTTTCGATTTCAAACTTTCCTCTATAAAACTAGTCATTTCCGCTTCTGTGTTATTCATTGAAGCAGAACGGTCCATTAAATACAATACTTGCTCGTCCTTTACTGGTAATAAAATATAGGGCGCTGCGAGTGCGAAAACCAAACAACCGATTGCTATTATACGAATGCTCATGACGACTAGATGACTTTTTTTCAGGCGCATACGCTCTTGCCAATAAGACCATCCAAAGTATATAAACAATGGTACTAATAACAATAAGGCTAATGGCGTATCAATTCGTAAATCCACGGCGTCGTTGCACCTCCCACTCTGCTACAAGCAAACATAAAATAATGAGTATTAACCAAGGAACAAATGAAGCCTTTGATACTTCTTCCTTACCATTAGGCTGAAGTTCTCCAAGTGTATAACTTGTTCCTTCTTCTATTACACGTTCAGGTGCCTGTAGTTGCACGATAAGGCGTTTTTCTTCACTGCTTGAGCGAGCCGTGTAAATACCTGGCTGCATCGGTGCAGTTATTAAGCCATTAGTGATTGTCGATAAAAATTCATCGTCCTGAGAATAGACACTCCAATCACCTTGTGCTAACGCAACTGAACGTTGCTCATTTGGTACGAAAATGCCAAGAGAGCCTACTGATTCAGATAATTGTTGTGTCGCACTCCATAAAAATAACGGGAACGAAGGATATAACGGCCAGTCCGTATCAGCAATATCAGCTAAAACGATGATATCGCCTTGCGGTGATCGTTGAATAAATGGTTTATCACCTACTGTGGCAATTGTCTTATAGCCATCAAAAGCAGGATACAGAGCACTTACATAAATATCATTTAACTCACTAAATGCAAATAAAGCATCGCTCGTTGTTTTGACCTCACCATTGATTTCCTTTTTTTCTACATCATCACGTCCATTTAACACTAACGGTCGCTGCATGTTTTGAAGTAATGACGTTTGGTTTGTTACGATGGTAGCATTTTCGTTATCCGCTAGTTGTAATGACGGTACTATCTTTACATGATCGCTAATCGATTGGAAGCCCTTTTGAATAAGTTGATGCATGTTTTGATCGACAACGATATTCGATGTAGCTGTTTGAAGCACAACTGATTGTTTATTATCCACCACATAATCATCTTCCACATTAATGTTAGCTGTTATAGTATCCATTAACGGTAAATCTTTAAATGTTTTAGTCGTTGCCTCGTTTTCTGCTAAAGAAACTTGCTCTTCGATTACTACTTCACCTTGACTATTTTCTAGTGCAATTGTCAGCTCATGTTTCTGGTCGGTATCATTTTGCAACTGCACTAATGCCATTGTAGATTGCCCATCTGTCGTAGCGGCAAAGCGTGTTATCGCAACATTTGCTAACCCCTTCTCAGAACCATATACGAGCCATTTTACTGAATTTTTCTCCATCGGCAATTGCTTTTTATCAAGTGAATCTGTAAAGACGTAAATCGATGTTTGTGTATCACCGACAAATGCTTGTGCGACGTCAAGCGCTTTATTCATTTGCGCAGTTTCATACGTTACCTGTAAATCTTGTATCGCTTTTTCAATACTTTTCACATTCGTTTCCTGCTGTAGTACTGCTTGTGGCGTATTGCCAGTTGTAATCAACGTGACAGGTCGACCTTCAAGTTGATCTACTAATGATTGCATTTCTTTTTTATGTGCATCAAATGTGGATTGCTCTTTGCCAGCGAGCATTGTAGCAGACGTATCCACGATAAATATCGTCTGCGCACCAGCAATAGTGCTTTTTTTCATATACGGATTCATTAGTGCAAGCACTAATAGGAGCAATGCCAGCAATTGCAAATAGAGCAACGCATTTTTTTGTAAATGCTTTAAATATGGGGAAACCCTTGTTTCTTGCATAATTTCAGACCAAAAAAGTGTTGAGGACACCGTTTGATCGGTATATTTTTTTCGAAAGAAATAATAGAGCAGGACAATGACCGGGATGATGGCCGTCCAGCTAAACATAATTTGACTAAAGCCCAAAACGGCTCACCTCACCTAATCCAATGTGCTTTTAATAATTGCTGAAAGATTGCATGTTGCAACCCGTCCTCCACCTTAAGCTGCAGTTTACGTACACCAAAGCGACGGCAAATCGCTTCAAATTCCTCTTCGTGCTGGCGACGTCTTGCCTCATACGTATTTAGTACTTTTGATGACATTGTGACATTTACATCACGTCCTGTTTCACGGTCGAGTAAACGCACATCTCCTGCATAATGAGGGGATAGCTCCTCCTCCGTAACGATTTGTAAAATGCGGACATCACCTGCAAAACGGGGTAATCTTCTCAATAATTGCTCCCATTCCTCAATAGGTTCAAGCCCATCCGTCACGATGAATAGCACTGTACTATCCTTTGGTAAAGCCTTTAATGCACCTTGTGCAAAGCCTGCTGTATAAGTTGCTTCTTCAATATCTGTTACAACTTGCAAAAATGCACGACGATACATTGCTCCTTTCCGACGAAAAGGTGGCTTTACGTCATCTTGCACATAAGTAAACGATAAACGGTCATCTCGTCCAAGTACCATTAAACCAAGTGAAGCAACGATTTGCCTTGCGAACGTCCATTTAGCCGAATCGCCCATTGACTTTGTTGCATCTAATAAAATATGCACGCGCATTTCTTGCTCGTCTAAAAAACGTTTAATAAAATATTTATCGGTTCTTGCAAAAACGTTCCAATCTACTTGTCGCACGTCATCACCTAAATGATATTCGCGAAAATCAGAGAAATCGAGGGATGCCCCGAAGCGCTGCGAACGATGCGAGCCTTTATGTTGACCACGCAATTTGGAGGCAGTCGCCACTTGGAAACGACTAATTTTCGCTAACCAATCTTCGGGCAGGATGTTTTTTGTCATCGACTTACGCCTTGCTGTACTTTTTCTAAAATCACATCAATCACATCATCTGCTGTCTTACCTGAAGCCTCCCCTTCATAATTCAGCAGCATTCGGTGACGGAATACTGGCTTCGCCACTGACTTAATATCACCTACAGATACATGAAAGCGTCCACTCATTAGTGCTCTAGCTTTCGCTAATTTAATTAAGCTTTGTAAGCCCCTTGGACCACTGCCATATTGTACATAGTGTTTTACTTCATCTATAGCTTCTTCTCTTTCTGGATGTGTTGCCACTACAAGATCTGCTGCAAACTCAAGCATCTCATCAGCAATCATCACTTCCTTAACCATTTGTTGTGCCAATATTAGTCCATCTGTATCCAGAACTTTTTGTAAGCTTACTTCTTGCGCACCTGTTGTTCGCTTCATAATTTCCATAAGCTCACTTTTCTCGGGATAAGGAACAAGTATTTTACAAAGGAATCGGTCCATTTGCGCCTCTGGCAACGGATATGTACCTTCCATTTCAATAGGGTTTTGTGTAGCTAAAACGAAAAATGGTTTTGCCATTTTCTTCGTATCACCTAAAATCGTAACTGTTTTTTCCCCCATTGCTTCAAGCAAGGCACTTTGCGTTTTTGGTGTTGCACGGTTAATTTCGTCCGCCAATACCATTTGACTAAAAATCGGCCCAGGCTGGAATGTAAATTGCTGTCTGCCGTCTGCTGTTCGCTCAATCATGCTTGTTCCTGTAATATCAGCGGGCATTAAGTCCGGTGTAAATTGAATACGAGAAAAAGATAAATCGAGCACTTCAGAAATTGTACGAATGAGCATCGTTTTCCCTAAACCTGGAAGCCCCTCTAACAGCGCATGGCCATCTGCAAGGACCGCATATAACGTGTAATCAATTGCTTCTTCTTGTCCAACAATAAAGCGATGAATTTCATCCTTTACTTGTTGTAATTTCGTACCCATTTCAACATACTGTTGTTCTGTAAATGCCATGTTTTCTCCTCCTACTGCTGCTCAATAGTCGTGAAATAAGATTGCACGACTTGTTGTAAATCCTTCGGCAATTGTAAACGCTCAGAGCTTTCTAAATAGCTATCTTTATACGAGCCAATTACTTCTTCATACGGTCGGATAGAACCTTTCGTAATCGGTCCATTTCCTTGTTGCTCCGATACATGCGAACCGTCCCCTAATTGCCCACTATCGACAGACGTTTCATTAGTTCCACCAAGTCTAGGTGTAGTTAATAAGTTGCGGCTACCTTGACCGCTCCCCGCACCTTTTCCAGAACCAGAACCAGAGCCGCTTCCTTGTCCTTGACCCTGTCCTTGACCTTGGCCTTGACCTTGTCCTTGGCCTTGTCCTTGACCCTGTCCTTGACCTTGGCCCTGTCCTTGTCCTTGACCCTGGCCTTGCTGATTGCCTTGTGATTGCCCATTGCCTGTTGCTTGTTGGGAACCATTTTGTGAATTATTTTGCCCTTGCTGTCCCGCTTGCCCTTGTTGACTATTTGGCTGAGCGTTACCCGAAGTTTGATTAGCATTGGCATTACTTTGTTTGTTATTATTTGTACTATTCGCACTAGCAATCGCATTTTGTAACGTATTGCTTGCTGGTTTACCTAGATTGCTCATTGCAGTTTGTGTTGTATTTGCACTTTGTGTAAGCTGTTGCTGCATCTGAGCAAGCTCTTTTAACTGGGCGATTTCCTCTTTTGATAATGCATCATTGTTATTGTCTGCAGCGCCTTCATTACTCGCTGTTTGCTTATCTTTTAATTGCTGTTCTTTTAGAGCTAATTCCTTCTGCTTTTTCACAACTTCACGTAATGCTTCTTCCGCTGTTTGTGTTTCTTTTAATGTATTTTGTAATTCTTTTAACTGCTCTTTCACTTCTTTTGTCTCTGCTTTTTTCTCTAACTTGGCAACTTCTTTTTTAATGTCCTCAATAACCGCTTTTTCTTTTTCAACTTCAATCGCCTCGATTTGCGTTGCAGCTGGGAACATATAAAGTATTGCTAATACGACAGCTGTCACAAAAAGTCCGACGAATGCCTTAGGACGAAACAAATTCTTTTTTCGACCTTTAAATTCTGTAAATGCTTTATCCGACTTTTGCATTGCTTTCGCAAGTAAAGACTGCACGAGTGGGTCTTTATCATCTTTAAAAGATAGTGCGGTTACTAATTCATTATGAGAAAAGTAATGATCAAGCGCATGCAATGCTTCCTTCTCTTTCACACGCCGCCACCACATTAAAATAACAGTAGCAAGTATGCCTATAATAAAGGTAGCAACAGCAATCTGACGGTAATAAGGCCATACAAATAATCTTGATACAAGGACGAGTGAAGCACTCGTAAGCAATGCTAAAAACAACCCGTACTGTGCAATTGGAAGACTTCTCTCAAAAGTTAAACTACTTTGTGCACGCTGAATAAATTTTCGTAATTGCTGTCGACGCTCCATACTGTTCCCTCCTCATCGATTACTCTTCATATTGGCACGTAATTTTTTAATCGCAATCGATAAACTTAACACGATAATTAAAATATAAATTACTAAATAGGTAATCCATACAGGGAATTCTACTCCGCTTAGCTCTGTTAACGCATCTCCCATAGATGGAGAAATCAGTGTAAGCATTAAAGCTCCTGGATTAATAGATGCCCAAAAGTATGTCATAAATGAAGTACTTGTTGCGATCGTATTCCCCATTTGATGGAATGCCATTGATAGGAAGAAGAAAAACGCTGTAATTCCTCCTAAAAAAATGATAGAGCCATACGTAGCTATCATGGCAACAATGGTTTTCTTCGTAATAGTTGAAAACATAACTCCAATGCTGCCAATTGCAACGACTGTTAATAAGTAAAATAAAAAGATTGAAATAAGCTGTGAAGGTGATACACCACCAAATAAAAATACTAAACTATACAACGGTAGCCCTGCGATTAACATTAATACTAAAAACGCCACTGATGATAATAATTTACCAATAATAATTTGTGTTGAACTTTGTGTCGTTGTTAGCAAAATATTTAATGTTTGCTTTTCTCGTTCACTACTAATTGCCCCTGCAGTTAAACTTGGGGTAATGAAAAGAACGAGTGCCATTTGTAAAATTGTCAGTACGGCAAACATCATAAAGCTCGTATCAGGTCTAAAGAAGCCTCTGCCAGTAAATCCAGTCGTCAGCAGTAAAAACCCTGCGATAAAAATACAAATCACCGCTAGATAAAACATTAAACCTGAAAAGCTTTTAAAAGAACGGAAGCGTAACTTCAATTCTTTCACGAGTACGGGGTTATAAAACCTTTCCATCATTGATTGTCCGCTCCCTTCGTAATGGCCATAAAGACATCCTCTAAATCTTTTTCTTCCTCACTTAATGCATAAATTGGTAAATCCGCAAGCATTGCTTTTTTCAGTAGCATAATTTGATCGCGGTCTGTTCCACGATAATTAAAGGCAATTTCCAATCGATTGTCGATCACATCTATTGAAGAAATAAGTGGATCTTCCTCCAAAAATGCACGTACATCGTTTAATCTATCCGAAACCTTTATGACAATGCGTTTTTCTCCTTGTAACTGCGCTTGAATAGAAGCAACATTGCCATGAGCAATCAGCTTCCCATTATCTATAACGCCAATTTCATCACACATTTCAGCTAGCTCTGGCAAAATATGCGAGGAGATTAAAATGGTTTTCCCCATGGATTTTAAATTTCGTAATATATCACGCATTTCTACGCGTGCACGTGGATCTAATCCTGAAGCAGGCTCATCCAAGATTAATACCTTTGGATCATGGATGAGGGCTCTTGCTAAACATAGACGCTGCTTCATTCCTCGCGATAGTAAATCTACATATTCAAAACGTTTATTTGTTAAATTGACGAGCTCTAGTAACTGCGGTATTAATACTTTACGCTCCTGTATGCCAATGCCATAGCTCGCACCATAAAAATCTAAATATTCGTCTACCTTTAGTTGATCGTAGACACCGAAGAAATCTGGCATATAGCCTATTTGTTTACGAACTTCTTTTGGTTCCTTAATTACACTTTTTCCATTAATCAATGCATCGCCTGAAGTAGGGGAAAGCAATGTTGCTAAAATCGAAAATGTTGTCGATTTCCCAGCACCATTGGCACCTACAAAACCAAACACTACCCCTTCCTCCAATGACAGATTTAAATGATCTAGTGCTATGAAGGAGCCATATTTTTTTGTTAAATCACGAATTTCAATCATTACTTCGCCACTCCTTTCAGCTCTATTTCAGGTAATTTTGTCTGCTCTCCAGTTTGATCTGGTCCAAATTTAATTTCTAAAAGCAGTTCACCCTTATCATTGAAATACTGGGTAATATCTTTTGTAAACACCTGCTTTGTATCAACTAATGGCTCATAGGCACTCGTTGTATTATTCCAAATTGACAGCTGCATACGTTTCACATCTTTATTAGAAATTGTGAGCTCATTTAAAGATTGAACGAAGCTCATAAAGTTGTCTGGCATCTCTATTGATAATTCATATAAGCCGTCTTGCATGTACCACGTATTCAACTGCTCATCTATTTTATCGAAATAAGCATTTGATGATTGTGGACTCAAATTATACGAAAAGTTGTTACGTTTCATCGTAAACGGACCAGACATTTCAACTTTTCCATCGAATGGCTGTACAAAATAGGAAATAGGCGACATTTTGACGCTTGTATCAAGTTCTACGCCAACAATAGCTTGTTCCGCCCATGCAGTAATAACAGGTTGTTTTTCATTTTCTACTAAAAGAAGTGCTTGAGACTTCATGCGATCTATACGTAGTGGGTCAACTTCTTCCTTCTTCTTTGGATAATCATAATTATAATTATTAAAGTTTGAAGGCTTTTGAAGAACCGTTGTTTTCATCTCTTGATCTACCTTCAGTGTAGCATTTGGCTCAATATCACCAAGCTTCACTTCTTTCGTACCTGATATGACCGTGACATCCTTTAGAGCAAACGGGAAGTTATTTTTAACTGTTCCAGAAAGCTTTTCATCTTTTAATGTAATATCAACATCCATTTTACCAATATTTTGCGCTGCTGTTTTCCCTCCAAAAGATTGGACGGACCAGTAGCTTAAATCACGTAATGTTAATGTAGAGCCATTTGCATGCTCCTTAATGTACGAAGATTCATGTAATGAACCCGCTGTACCAGTAAGATTATAGTTATTGCGGAATGCTAATGCAGAGGTGTTATTATCTGCATTCACAACAAAATCACCACTTCGATTGGTTAAAATGGATTCTACATAATAACCATTTACACTACTATCTTCATTTACTTTAAAAAATGCGGATTGTTGAACTTGTGGCTGTACTATACGATCTTTTGCACCAAATATAAATAATGCGATTGATAGGACAACAGAAATAGCAGGTATTACCCACCAAGCATGCTCTCGTTTATCCATTTTCTTTAGAACGAAGTAAAGGAGTGGACCAATTACTAAAATATAAAGAATGATGACGATAAGCATATAGCTAACAGACACTTCAAATGATGGGAATAACTCATTTATACTACCTAGCTCATAGGATAGCTGATCCATCGTAGATTGACCTTGCATTTGCGTTTGCTGAGACATTGTTTGAATATCTAGCATTTTCGCTGTTAATGCCGCATAGCCATCCATTGATGCTAGAGGTTGATCTCCTAAAGAGAACGTTGTTTGTACAACCTCTCCACTACCAACCTGTTTCTTAGCTGCTAGTATAATATTATTATCCTTTAATACAGGAATACTTCCTTTGTTTTCTGTTGCTGTATAAACAGGGATTGCTTGCGTGAAAATGCCGCCTCCAGATAATTTTGTTAAGCTATCTGCTGAGACGCTTGCCGTTTGTTGAGATAATGAAAGTGGTAAATAGTCTTTAAAAACGCCCGCTGTTTCATTAATCTGCTCAGCGCCTCCAAGTAATAATGTACCGCCATCTTGTACCCATTTTAATAACGCTTCCTGTTGTTTTGGTGATAAATCAGCAATGGCTATCTCATCTACTGCAATGATATTCGCCATCGCAAAGCCTTGCGCAACCTCTGGTAATGTATAGTCTTTTAATTGATTTAAATTAAACACTTCAACACTAGTGGATGGTGCAAATTGAGATAATCGCAAATATGCTGATAAACGGTCACTTTTATCTGTTAGCGTATAAACAAATGTGGAATTTGCTTCTAAGAAATTAGCTTGCAAACGTTTTGTTCCTTTATAAGCAACCTTTTTCCCTTTTTCAATATCGCCCTCATAAAAGGCAAATAAGTCGGCATCGGAATAGCCGTAGTCAGCTAGGCTGTCTAAATATAATGTGAATGTTTTTTCCTCACCAGCCGCTATATCAATTGGAACGACTAGTGCTGATGCAGCCTGATAAGAATTAAAGGCATTGATGGCCATATCACCCGAAAAATCAGCACCATTATTTTTTACTGTTACTTGCAATGGTGTAACGGATTGATATTTAGCCTTTCCTGAAATTCCTGCCTTAGCTTGTACCTCTAAAGTAGGTGCTGCACTCGCCTCGGAGACAGGCAGAGCATAACCTACAACAAGCATTAATAGTAATATTAGTACTGTAATATTTATTTTTTTCAAAAGCTCAACCCCTTTTTCTTACTTTTAGATGATTACATAATTATACGTTTTATCGGGCATTTTGTTCCATTTCTTATGATATCTTCATGAATATTCATAAACTCTTAAGATTTAGGGAGCTATTGTTGATGTCCGCTTCGGCGGATGCTTTCCGCGGGCACACACGTAAGCCGCAACCCTCGCTAACGCGCGGCTTGTTGCGTCTTACGTTCTGTGCGTTCCCGCAGGAGTCACCGCCTTCGCTACCATCAACTAGTGTGCTCTGCTAAATTTTTTCTTTGGCAGAAGAAAGTATTTCGTAGTTCTCCTTTTTATTAGGTATTGCAAAAAAGTGTTAGATTGACTGAAATCAATCTAACACTTTTTGTCCCAGACCCTTTTAGCATTGGGTTATTTATTTTGTATAATCAAACAGACATCGCGCATGATCTTGTACGACTTCTACAAATGCCTCCACTTGTCGTAATTCGAATGAAGACTCATAGCCAATTAACCATGTATCTCTAGTTAAACCGAATTCTTTTTCATCGTTTGTTAGTGCGATTTTATTGATATTATCATGCTCATTTAAAGTAATGGACGGTAAAATAGCATAGCCTATTCCATTTAGCGCCATCTGCTTACATATTTCAATTTGGTCCACTAAAATTTGTCTTCTTGGATTTGAAGCAAAATGCTGTTGCCACCATTGCTGTATTTCTTGATAATAATTCGAATCACTTTTGAATTGAATAAAAGGGCGATCAGTCGTTAACACATCTTCAACTGTTTTTAATTCCTGATCGACTAAGTACAATGTATCTCGGAAAAGATGAATCTTTTCACCTTTCCAATCGACCTGCCCACGCACAATTCCGACATGGGCTTCTCCTTCATATAAAGCTTTTACAATTTCTGAGCTCCAGCCAGTCATAAGTGAAATTTTAGCTTCAGGATATTTTGTCACAAAGTCCTTTAATATTTGGGGCAACCAGTTTTGTCCAACAATTGAAGCACAAGCAATCTTTAAAGTCCCATTAACTTTTGTCGTTAAGGATTGAATCATTTCAAAGATTTCCTCTTTTTTAGTGAGCATATCTGTTGCATAGGCAATAACATGCTCCCCTGCTGGTGTGGCTGTTAGACCCTTTTGTGAACGAATAAAAAGCTGTGCACCCCAATCTTTTTCAATCGATTGCAACCGTTGTGAAAGTGCAGGCTGCGATAAAAACAACCGCTCCGCTGCCTTACGCATATTACGTTCCTCAGCTAAAACTTTCAAAATTTCCGCCTCTGTTGCCATCAATTACCTAAACCTCCTAATACAAGTAAAGGGGGACCTCATGATTTTCATCTGAGCTCCCTCTTACACTACTTTTCTTTTTGATAGATATATTTTTTCAATTGCTTTAAAATAACGCGTCTTGTTAAAATCCCTGTAAATGTACCATCTTCATCTATAACACATAAAAATGCATGGTTAATAACCAAATCTAAAGCGCGTTGGAATGTATCCGTCATATTTAAAACGGCTATATTTTTCTCCATTATTGTATCCACTTTAATATCTGGTAATTTTTCATATTCAATATGTTCGAGACCTAGAATGGATTCGGTAATCATTTTCATGCTCAATAAACCTTGAAGTCGATATTTTAAATCTAATACAGGTATTGATGAGTACCCCGTACGTGTTAGAACAAGGAGTGCATGCTCAGCACTATTACCAATTTGTACATGCGCGACCTTTTCGGATGAAATAATAAAATCACTAATTGGCATTGCTAATAAGTCTTTGCTGTTAGTTGAAATCATGAAATTCTTCTCCTTTTCTGTCCTTGCTTTGCAGAACAGGATCCTTCTCTTTTATCATATCACAATGTTTCCGAATATGACCACGACAAGGTCAAGAAGAGTTTTTTATACACAACGCATAATATGGGCATTTCCCATTAACACCTTCTTCTGTTCTAAGTGTATTAGGAGGAATAATTTTATATTCTCCTGTTTTACAATAGATAATGCATATTTTAATGTACTATCTATTTATGTATGTAATGCTGAAATAACTTTATGTCGTTTTCTAATAAAATTTCCTCATAACCCTTCGACTAAACCATTAATGCCTCTTTCCATATACAAAATTCATTTCACCTGTTCTCTACAATGTATTCGCATATGGAAAGGACATTTGTTCCTGTTAACTTAAATTTTCAGAATTTTTTGTGTGCCTGACACCCAATATAATAAAAAATATAATGCCTGTTAGTATTTCCAGAGTGCCACTTATGAGTGGGACAAATCGGATACCTAACCCTTCGATAATGATACCAGTAAGTAATGCACCCAATTGAATTGCAGCCAATGTAACGGTATTCCACAAGCCAAAGACTCTGCCCTGTAGATTTTCTGAAACTTGAGTCTGCATAATATATCTTTCAAATGGAGCTAGTATAGCTGCGCCGATTGAAAATATTATTAGTGCAAGAATGCCTTGATATATCCCGTTAGTAAAACCGAATAGTATCCATCCTAATCCAATCATGCCATAAATAAAGCTATAGTTAATTTTATTGCTTAGCATAAATTTTTTCTGCGCTATTTTATACCCAACAATAATTGCGATGAAACCTTCCGCACAATACAAAATACTAATTCCGTAATTTTGCATTTCATAGATATTCGTTACATATTGCTGAAGCATTAAATTGAATGTCCCAATAATGATTCCCATTGAAAATGCGGAAATTAAGACGATTCCTACTAATTTATTTTGCTGTACCACTTTTAACCCCGTTATAAATTCTTCTTTAAAATTCTTTTCAGTTTTTATTTTCTCACTAAGCTTCCAGTTACATAAATAAATATTAACCGCTGATATTAGATAGAGGAATGAGGCAATAATCCATGCTATTTCAAGGGGGAAAAATGATATTACTAGTCCCCCAATTGAGGCACCTGTCAGTCTTATAACACTTGTAATTGTATAACTTAAAGAGTTAGCAGCAACTAAATCTTCTCCATTAACGATATTTTTCACTACTTTTTGAGAGGCAATAGAGGAAAACGAATTTGAAATACCAATTATAAATCGAATAACAAAAAATAAAACCCAAGATATTTTCATATCTAATTGAGGTACAAATATATAAACTAAGAACAATATTGCATTTAAAAAATCAGCCAATACAATGAACTTCCTAATATTTACCCTATCTACAAATACCCCCGTAAATAAGCTAAATAAAATAGGTGCAAGTCCACTTATTGACCATAATAACCCTAACTGTATTCCATTTTGTGTTATTTTATCTAATAGCACTAGCATCCCAATAAACGAAATCCATGATCCTAAACCCGTAAAAATGGAGGACATTTGTAATCTTTTAAAATCGGGATACTTTCTCCATATAGACGAAATTGTATTTATTTTAATGTTAATCACCTGTCTATACTAGTAGAGTTATAATAAATTTGATAAGGATTAAGTCGTATTAAATGCTCAAATTGTGTTTGGGGTGCCTTCTTCATAAATTTATTAACAATGTAATATCCCATCGTATAACCTAACCACAATGGATAATCCAACGTATTACCATACATAAATTTTTGAATTTCATCCACTTTCGTTAAAGAAAGCTTATGTTTAAAACGTCCTATATACTGATCTATTTCATTGTTACTTATAGCTGTTGCCCATCTTCCAACATAGTCTTTGCCCAGCGCATATTCTACAAATAATTCTGAGCAGCCTTCATCTATTATTACGTCTAGTAAAGTTTTTGGATCTTTCTTTTTGACGATTGTATTGCGAACAACATGCTGGTATTCATGGAAGGAAATACTGTGAATATATTTTGACTCCACCCTTTTATCAACATTTAAATACATAAAAATATTCGATGTGCCATCTGTATGTGCCAAAATTCCGTTCATTTTTTCTAAATAAAATCTATCTGTCGTAATTAACGGGAGAAGGAACACATTCGTAGGAACTTCTATTAAATTGTTACTCGCTGACTGAATATAAGTTGCCACTTCATGTTCGATGTCATTATATAAGTTTTCCTTTTTGTCATGTATCATTTGACTAAAACCAGTTTGTGATAATTGATTGATATCGAAAGCTGAGCTAAATATAGCAAGCTTTTCTTTTACCTCGTCGATAGGTTTGTCAATTAAATTAATTACATTAACTATATCACTCACCTCATCTTGCTTTTATTATGTTGGTCCAATAAATAAATATAATCGTTCCCATCCACTTTAAAATTACTGACAAGTAAGTTCTTTAATTCTACTGAATTTGTATAGTCAAATTGTATATCTTGAATTTTTTCCCCTTTGTAAAATTCCTTATAGCTATTGTTAACTAGAAATAAAAAAGTCTCTGGATTCTTCCACTTATTAATATATAGATTTTGAAGAAATGTATTGTCTTCATGCATAGAATTTTCCCATTCGCACCAAAAATCATTAACAGTTAGGAAACGCCCATCCCACCATTTTGCTGGTTCTCCGCCACATAGAAGAGTGCCACTTTGCGTTTCAGGTACATAGCGCCATTCAACAGAATGCACATGATTAGTTACAATCCAATTTTCTCTTAAAGGAAAGGGCTTAAATAACGGTGCCCAAAAACCAACATCTACGTAATACTCTTCTGCATCATAGCTGACAACTAACGCAAAATGTAGCTCCTCTAATTTAATTATTTGTACGTCATAATGAAGTGCTCGTAACAGATTATAAAGACCCCACGTGAGATGAAAGCAGGTCCCTCCATAACCATTTTCACGAACAGATTCAATATATTTATTCACATCTGCATAATTCTCTTTTACAGTTTTTTTAGCATTATAATCTTGAAATTTTCTAACTGTATCGAATGGTATTGCTAACTGGTGATTTAAAATAATTCGTGAAAGTAACTCAAAACGCGGCAGTTGTAAAAGCATAGATTCATCAATGTTTAATAACCTTAAATATTCTTTATATGCCATCATCTACCCCCCCTTTTGACCAATACAATATAAATATAACGGCACTTCATCTAACGGTAGATTTAGTGCACGATGTAATTTGTCATCATAAAAGCCACCAATAGCACAACAACCTAAATCTGGATTATCTAACACTGCCCTCGAAATATTTTGACCTATGTGCCCCGCTTCAAGAAGGGCGTATCTATATCCTCTAGCTCCATATTTATTAATTATTTCTTCCATTCTTGCCGTCATTACTATGACAAAGGAAGCACTATAAACAAAACTATTATTAATCGGTAGAAATGAGTCAAACGGGATTGCATCACGAATATAATTTAGCTTTGCTTCTGATCTAAGATAATGATAAGTTCCTTTTAAATAATGACTAGCAGATGTTAGTACATACATTTCAATTGGATATAAACCACCTGCTGAGGGGGTTAAAGATTTAATTTCATCCCCCTTTTTCTCTAAAAAGTAACTCTTTTTTAGTATTTGTAAAAGTACTTCCATTGTTAAATCCACTTGTTCATAATTTCTAAAAGAACTCGTTATAGTACCGTTCACATTCGGTACATCACCATAATTTTTATTACTAAGTGGATAATGTTTGCCGTTACTATCTATAGTAAAACTTTTCCCCGGAGCATTTAAAATTTGCGAAAGATAGTTTTTTGAATTGTTATGATAAAACTCGTATATATATGAATCTTTCAAATAAAGCCCTCCTTATGGAAATGGGTGTGGTTCTAGATTTATTTTTCTCCCTAATTTAGAAGCTGTTTCTTGTAATCTTAGACAATTGAGTAGAGGATCATTAATTGAGAGAAAACACAAAGTGGGTATTATCACCCTTACAACGGATAATCCCATTTGTTTTACATCTTCAGTTGTAATTTCGCTATAATATATTTTATGACCTAGACGATTTATCCTTTCGACTGCATCAGTAAATTGCATACGATGGTTTTTGACAGCAATTTTAGGTAAAGAACTAGGCAGTAGTTGCGATAAAATTTCATCATTATTGCCAGCTAAATAATATAGCGGATGATCATCTAAAGTCGATGTATGGTCAAGTTTTTTAGGAATTGGTTCTTCATAGTGATGAATTAGCTCATAATAAATAGAAAATCCTCCCAAACCCTCTTCTAATGACTTTCTTATAGCTTGCAAATATTCAAGTGAGCTAGCACAACCTAAGTAAAATCCAGCATTCCCTTTAACTTTTACAACAGTTAATATTGTAGGAACTTCTAAATCAGTAGTAATATCATACAGACGCAGTTGTAGGTTGCTATTTTCCGCAAGCTCTAATAGCCTTTTTATATATTCGTTGTGAACCGTATTTAAATCGATTTCTCCTCTAACACATCCAAGCAACCAAAATTGAATAAACGCATCGCGTTCTATACACTCATTAAAGCCACTTAATACCGCCTTCTCTAAATTTTGACCACACGCCAATCCAGTAGAAATTAAATCCCGTAATGGTAAATGATTAGGCGGTGATGCTAAAAAAATGAGTTCAAATGGAACTAATATTTTTTTATTATCTACGACATCCTTAGCCTCAACCCATGTTCTCTCTTCATGAAAGTTGACCTCTTTGTACTTCGTATTATTTTTGTATTGTTCTTCTGTATATCGAGTAATGATTGTTGGGTTAAGTGCCTGATGGCGAATATCAGCATATTTACCGACATAAATGTCTTTCATATGAAACTGATTAGCACAATACCTCTCAATACTCTCCCCAATTGCAGCAGACCGAGCATACTCCTTATTTATTGAAAAGCCAGAGCCGCTACTTAAATAATGATCCCCATTAATGACTGCTAAATAGCGAAATAATCTTGGTGACCCTGGCAATGGGTGAATTTCGTTTATTGTTGAAATAAAGCTTGCTCTTAAAGTATCCTCAATGATTATTTGATTACTCATAAACTAACCTCACCCCTACAATACTCACAGTCAGGCATTTGGAATACAGGGTATTTTTTAATTTCAAGTTCCTCCACATCAAAGACGATTTCAGTATTAAAACAAAGTGTTGGCGTTTTCGCTCTACAATACTTTAATAATTCTTTCTCCATAAAAGGTGCTAGAAAAGCATCTAAATTGCCTAAACTTTTATTTTTTATAGGCTCTTCTTCTGCTCTACTAAGACGTTTTTCGAAGCAATTGTAACAAGGACCCCCATCAGGAAAGAAAATCGGTCCCATAAAAATTTTAGAATAGCTAAAGGAATACTTTAACCATGGGACTTCAATCGCTCTTAAACGTTTATGTACCTGTGAAAAAAAACTACTACCATCATTATCAAGTGCTATTACAATGTCTGTATTTTCTATAGAGATATTTTCTAAAGTTGTACAAGTAATAATTTGATTTAAAGTAGGAATGTCAAAAATTCGTTGTAACTTTTCACTTTTTAAACTTCCAGAAACTATGCTTACTTTCAACAATGGTGCTTCATTAATGGACACAATCCCAACTTTCTCTAAATCACTTATATTATTCAATAATTCATGTTCTTCCATATGCACTAATTCACTTATTTTTGTCAAAGGAATTGTTCCTGTTAAATAAGGAAATAGTTCATTAAAATTTGTTACACCTTCTCCATCTATCTCATAACCTACTCTATCATTAATAAATATTAGCTTTTCAGATAAACGTTGTAGTTCCCCGTTTGATTGAATATACATATTTATCACCTCAAAGTTGCAAAAAAGTAGCAAATTTAAAATTCGCTACTTTTTTTAAATTTTTATATCTAGATGGTACGAAAATATTTGCTCTTATTTTTTTAATGGACGAGCTTCACTTCCACCTCCACAACAGCAACCAGCTTGAAGTAATTGTTGTGAATCTTTTGTAGTTTTTGTGTTTAATGCTTGAACATCTACACTTTTAATTGTTAATTTCATATTTAACACCTCCTTGTAAATAATTATACTAATTTTTAATATTTTTACAATAAGTTTATTTATTAAATTATAAAATTATTTATTTTAATTAGTATTTTATAAATAAATTTATTACATTAGTGTTATAATTAGAAAAAAACAATTGGAGGAACCTTATGTGGACACAAAATATGATTGAAACCCCTCGAGGTAACTTTGAGTATTTTCAAATGGGCAGTGGAAAACCAATATGTATTACACATCAATATACAGAGTTTAATAGTAAGGGCAATATCTTTGCTGCTCCATTTACTAAATACTATACGGTCTATTTAATTAATTTAAGGGGCTGCGGAAACTCTATTGATTCAACATCACCTGATGACTTTAGTTTTATGAATAGTGTTAAAGATTTGGAAGCTATCAGAATTGCACTAGGCTTTTCACAATGGAGCTTTGCAGGGCATTCTGCTGGTGGTATGTTAGGTTTAACTTATGCCATAACGAATCCTAATTCTTTACAAAAAATTATAGTAGGTGGTTTGTCCGCATCGTCAAAATATATGTCGCATCCAGATAGCATATATTGCAAGAGTAATCCGTATAATTCGAGGTTATTAGAAATTTTAAAACTTCTTAAAGATCCTTCTAAAACTTTAGAACAACGAAGAGCGTTAAATAAAGAGTGGAATCTAATGTCCTTTTATAAAAAAGAAGATTATGACCGCATAATGTCTCGACCTAATAGTGGAAAGGCAGTAAACAAAAGATTAGATTATTTTATAACTACTGAATTAAAAGACTATGATGTCACTGATAGATTAAAAGCAATAAACATACCTGCTTTTATTTATTGCGGAAGGTTTGATACACAATGCCCTTTAGTTTTTTCTGAAGAAATTGCCAAGGCAATTAACCATTCTAGCTTAACGATATTTGAAAAAAGTAGTCATAACCCTTTTGTTGAAGAAGAAGAGGCATTTCATCATTTCGTTAAGTCTACTAAATAAAGAAAGAAGCTATTCCCCCACGTATAGGAGGAATAGCTTCTTTTCAACATAGGATTAGTGTTGGCTAGGTAAATCAGGTATATCCAGAACTTCTATTATATTGACTACTTCAATATTTTTCGGACTATCCACCATTGCTGTCGGCGTAGTTGTTGGTCCACTAATAAAAGTTACGAAAAGAGTAGATACTACTAAAAATTGCGCTATTATTTTCTTCATATATTACCCTCCTTTTGAAATATTATACATAAATATTTTGATTTTTTCAATAAGTATTTTTATATAAATATTTTTTTATTAAAAAATTCCCGATAGCAGATTGCAATCAGGAATCCATTATTGTTATCGTTTTTCAGTGAAATAATCCAATTTTACTTTTTCTATCACATCAAGGAATTCATAGTTTCCTTCAATTTCAAAAATATGCTGCGCTTTCTCAAAATATTGTTCTGACTCCTTGACCCTATCTAAAATAACTAAGTTTCTACCTATTTGGAAATAAAGCTCTCCCAATAAATATAGTGACTCTTCTGTAACACAGATTTTAATTGCCTTTTTACATTCCAAAATAGCTTCTTCTTCTCTTTTTAAAGCAACTAACGTTTTAGATAGACCATATAAAATCCTAATCTTTAAAACACTATCTTTTAAATTACTTAAATCGTATTCCGATTTGCATTTTTGGAAGAACTCTAAAGAATTTTCATACTGTTGTACTTCAAAATAAATGATCGCAATACTATTATTTATACTAATAGTTTGCTCAGTGTAATTTTCTTTACCAGTTAATTTTAATGCCGTGTTTAATATATCTATAGCGTTTACACTATCTTTATTTAAATAAAAATCACATATGCCCTCATGCCATAGTAAAAACTGTTTATCTTCATTGCTGCTAAAATTCGCCTTTTCTTTTTCAGTTTTGACAATATAGTTTATCGCTTGATAATCTCGATTTCTAATTAGTTTCCTTATTAGTTTTTTTGTTTCCTCATTATCATCATGGTGAGTTTTCATTGAATTTTGTCCGAAGAAGTAGTTAATATCTAACTTTAATTTTTGAGCAATTTTAAACAACACTATACTAGATGGTACACTTTCACCTTTTTCAAAATTACTTATCATCGCCTGCGTACAAATTCCATCTGCCAGCTCTGCTTGTGTAATGCCTTTATCCTTACGTGCTTCTTTTATTTTACTTGAAATAAGTTCTAACATAATTCTCCTTTTCTTCTACAGTATATTTGGTTCTTATACTTCCCTAATCACTACATTTTTTTATGTGAGCGCCACATGGTGCAAATTTTTTGAAGAAATTTGTTATTATATATTATTACTTATAATATAAACCCCTTATCATTATAACTATTCTAATAATAAAAAAGTAATATGTCCATAACACAATTATAGCTTCAAAAATATTACGAAGTGTTTATGTCATTCATTTCAAATTTACGGTTAAAAAGAAAAAAGTGCTGTCGCTCCAAATGTTTGAGCTCAGCACCGATTAGACGTTTAATTAAAGATAATAAAAAACACCTTATAATTTCTTTATTTTAAGGAAAAATAATAGTTAACACTTTAGCTTTTGCTTTTATTAAAAATGAAGTACCACATGTAAATGTGATACTTCATGTAAATCATGTTAATATCCTATTTTACTCCAGTAGTAAAAAATCATAATCCCTAAAAAAAGTAAAAAAACAATATACACCCAAACAATTGGATTCAGCATTGTTGCAAATTCTTCGACTGTCCCTGAAATCGGTTTATCTTTCTCCGATTCCCGCTCTGAAGTCATTTTGGCAATTCGCATTGTTGATACAAAGGAAATAACCGCAATGATTGTAATCGCAATTAGAGCTGGTATTAACCACATACCCATAGACAAAACTCCTTTCTTTGTCCTTAGTATGCATCAATACAGCGCTTCCTTATGCAATGATTTTATTCAAGACTTTAAATGCTCCCTTTCAAAATAAAGAAATCTTCAAGTGTATTGAACTGGATTCAACCATTCATACTTTTGCTGAAGCAAGTTAAAAAGGTGATTGATTTAGCCACTGTCCTCCATCCAATGTGACACATTCCCCATTCATATAACGCGCTTTATCCGACATCATGAATGTTGCTAAATCCGCTACTTCCTCTGGTGTACCAATTCGCCCAAGTGGAACGGAGTCAAGAGTCATGGCAGCTGCTTCCTCTGATACCCATAGTTTCGCTGCCCCACCTGTGCGTTCAATTGGACCAGGCGCAATAGCATTTACACGAATTCCATAACGTTTTCCCCACTCAACCGCTAATGTTCTTGTCATTGATAATACGCCTGCTTTTGCAGCAGATGAATGGATTACACCTGCGCCTGCATTCCAAGCATAGGTTGCCACCATATTAATAATGGAGCCTTTAATTTTATGTTCAATCCAATATTTACCGATGGCAGAAGAGCAAAAGAACGTACCATTTAAGACAATATCCACAACTGCTTTCCAACCATTTGGCGTCAAATCCTCTGCCCGAACGATAAAGTTACCAGCTGCATTATTCACTAGCCCATCAACTTGGCCAAATTTATCAACAGCAAACGCAACCATTGCCTCAGCCTGCTCTGGTATACGAACATCCATTTGGAATGTTTCAATTGTTTTTCCAGCTTCTAATATAAACTCCTTTGCCTTTGCTAATCGCTCTTCATTACGACCAGCAATAACTACATTTGCCCCTTCTGATACGAATTGCTTCGCCATATAAAGCCCCATACCACTTGATCCACCCGTAATAATAATTGTTTTCCCCTGCAACATTCTACTTCCCCCTTTTTTTAGAAAAATGAATACTCATTCATTTTATTTTACTATATTTTCTCGTAAATGTCATATTAATTCTACAAAACTCTTTTTTTATAGAAGTGTATTCACTATCTTTTCATACTTCCCTAACTTATTTATGTATTTGAAATTAAAAAATACTGTAGACAAACTCAAAGTTTTACTATGTTTGTCTACAGTATAAGTGATTATTTAAGTATATTTATAAATTCTATTATTTAACAAAAGAAACTACCACTTTCAAAATAATATGATTTTCAAAGTAGTAGTTCCTTTTTAACTATTTATTCAGTTACACAAGGAGCCTAATATATTGTAAGCAATACTGAAGGATAATCAAAAACGAAATATTCATCAGCACAAATGTTAAATACTTCTTTTTAATTGTTAATCATTTATTTCTTCATAATCAACAACTCCATTCGTTTCTATCGGTTTATCTGATGAATTTCCCATAAATACAATAATTGCTATAAATATAGAAAAAATGATTATCCCTATTAAAGAAGCCATTACAGTTATCCATATTTTCTTGCTGTTCTTTTGTTTAATAGGATGTTTATTTTCAGTAGAAGGTGCACTATACAAGTGTTGAAACTCAGCTTTAATTTCTTTCGCTAATTCATTAGCTGGGAGAAAACTTTTTAAGACCTGTTCTACTGATTTACCATCATTTACTGATTGCAATAAATGATCTTTTACTTCCATGATATGATGATCTCTATCTTTTTTGGGTAATGGCTCCAACTCAAATTCCAGTTGTCGTACATATTCATTTATCTTCTGATTATCCACGTCTAATCCATCCCCTTAATTTCTTCAAAATATTTTAATATTGATTCTAACTCCCTTAGTCTATTTTCTACTAATGCCTTTCCTAAATCTGTAATACTGTAATACTTTCTAATTCTTCCTTCGTATTCTTCTGAAAATACATCAACATAATCATTCGCCGTCAAACGTTTTAATATTGGATAAATTGAGCCATCAGAAATAGAAAAACATTTGCTCTCTTTCAATTCTTTAGTCAATTCATAGCCATACATCTTTTTTTTCTGTAGCATCATTAAAATTGCTATTTCAAATAAACCCTTAAGATATTGCGTATTATTATTTTTGTTGTTCATAAGGTAATTATATTTTTCCAATACATATATGTCAATCATACATATGTATAACTGATACATATCATTTTTTATTAGTGTACGGAACATTGCATTATAATGACACAAGCATGAATGTGACGTCTAATTTTATGAAATATCAACTCCTTTTTATTTTCAACATAAAATTTCAAATAAAAAGTGCCTTCATCTATTGCATAAAGGAAGACACTCTGACTCGAATTGTTTAAAATTCATAATGATAGGCAATTTTGTATAGCTCCATTAATTCGTCCTGTGTGGGCACTTTAGGGTTATTTCCTGGGCTACCACTTGCAATTGCATCGGTTGCCATTTTTGGAATTGCTGCATAAAAAGCTTCCTCCTCGATACCCCATTGGCGTAAATTACCGATCCCCATCTTTTTACATAGTTCTTTTATTGATTCGATAGCTAAAGTTGCTAGTTCTTCTTGTGTACCGCACTGTCCATCTTTGTTAAAGAATTGGCCTATGTTCGCTAACCGTTCTACACATGCATCCTTCGTATATTCTAATACCGCTGGTAGCAGCATTGCATTTGAAATTCCATGAGGCACATGGAAGAGTGCACCTATAGGACGCGACATCCCATGCACTAAAGCTACTGACGCATTGGAAAACGAAAGTCCTGCTTGCATCGAGCCTAGAGACATCGCCTCTCGCGCATCGATATCATCACCATGCTCATAAACTTTTAACATATTATGAATAATTAAATCCATCGCCGATAATGCCAATACATTTGAATATGGATGTGCTAAACGTGATAAATAGCTTTCAATTGCATGGCTTAATGCATCAATGCCAGTCGCCGCTGTGATGGCTGGTGGAGAAGTTATCGTTAACATTGGGTCAACAATTGCAACTGGTGGCATAAAAGCTGCTTGTTTTATCATCATTTTTACATCATTTGTCGTGTTGGTAATAACGGTAGCATCTGTTGCTTCAGAGCCTGTGCCTGCTGTAGTCGGGACTGCTATATGTGGAATAGGTGCTTGCTCAGCGATTTTCGCCATTTTCATGTAATCACCAATGTATCCACCGTTTGTTGCTACAACAGCAATCGCTTTCGCTGTATCAATGCAACTTCCGCCACCAACAGAAATGATGACATCACATTGCTCAGATAGCAAAATTTCAAGACCTTCTGCTACATACGTATCTACTGGCTCAGTCGTTACCCCTAAATACGAAACCGCTTCCAAACCATTCGCTGTCAATAATGACTTACATTGATTGACAAACCCTAAGCTATCCATTATTGGATCGCTAACGATTAGTGCCTTCGTACCTAGTTTTTTAGCATATACCCCAACCTCTTCGAATGCATCTCTTCCATAAATAATCGTCCCTGGAGAATTTACAGTGAAAGTTGTTTTAGTTTGAATCATAACGCATCTCTCCCCCATTATTGAGCAGTATAACCACCATCTAACACTATCGCCTGACCAGTTAAGCCTTTTGCTACATCACTAGCTAGATAGAGAGCAAGTCCAGTAATCTCTGAAACGTCTAGCAAGCGCTTTTGAGGGACAAGTGGATATAACACTTGCTCTAGTACTTCTTCTACTTGGATACCTCGCGTCTTCGCTAAATCTGTAAACTGATTTCGGACTAATTCTGTATCCACATATCCTGGACATATAGCATTTACAGTAATGCCATCATTGGCTACTTCAAGTGCCGCGACTTTTGTTAATCCTATTAGCCCATGTTTTGCAGCATTGTATCCTGCTTTACCAGCAAAACCAATAACACCGTTTATTGACGCCATATTAATAATGCGACCAAATGTATTTTTCTTCATATGAGGTAATGCATATTTCATTGTGACAAATGGTGCAACAAGCATTACTTTTTGCATTTGTTCAAAGACTTCAGTCGGAAAATCCTCGATATAAGAAACATGTTGGAACCCTGCATTATTTATTAAAATATCAAGAGTGTTAAATTTCTCAACTGTAAAAGCGATTGCATCGCTAACTGCTTGTTCATCTGTAACATCACATGTAAAAGCTGTTAATCGTGGATTTTGTTCTACTGCCTCAGCTAAACGTTGCTCATTCATATCTGAAATAACAACATTCGCCCCTTGCTCAGCAAATGCTTGAGCGATTGACAGACCAATTCCACGTGCAGCGCCAGTAATAAATACTGTTTTGCCATCTATCACTTCGTTTCCCTCCTACATTCCAATTGAAAATAATAGTATTGCAATGATTGTACCAATAATTGGTATAACGACTGTCAATGCACCGAAAGGCAAATAGGCATCTTGATGTTTCTCATTACAGACAGAATTTATCGTCGTCACAACGTAACCACCATGTGGCAATGAATCAAGGGAGCCAGAAGCTATCGCGATTGTTCGGTGTAATGCTTCTGTATCTACGCCCATGTCAATATAGTGTGGAGCAAGTAATGGCATCGCAATCGTTTGCCCACCTGAGGCTGACCCTGTTAAGCCTGCAATAACAGCAATTGCAATAGCACCGCCAATCAAAGGATTACCAGGAATATTGGTCATTAAATCTACAGTTGCTACGAATGATGGTGTAGCTTTTACAACGCCTCCAAAGCCGACTACTGCTGCCGTATTTGCAATAGCTACAACAGCACCCATAGCACCTGCTGCAAGTGTCGCACTTACAGACTTTGAATATTTATAACTTACTAAATACGCCATAATACAACCACTCGTTAGCGCAACGATTAAAGCCGATGTGCCAAGTGAGTCGTGGAAAATAAACGAAATCACTAACACGACTAAAAGAGGCACTAAGCTTAATATAGGGCTAGGAAGCTTCTTCTTTTCGTCAACTACTGGATCCGTTGAGCGCTCAATAAATACTTCCCCATTTTTCACTGCACGCTTAATCATCCAATTTAGCCATAGCGCCCCTCCAACCCCCATAAAAATCGCGACGACTATACTCACTTCCCAACCTGCATATGGTGAAGTATGTAAATATTCAATGGGAATCCAGTTCTGAATCTCAGGTGAACCTGCAGATGTCATCGTAAAGGTCACAGAACCTAAGCCAAGTGCCGCAGGAATAAAGCGACGTGGGAAATTTGCTTGCTTAAATAAACTTATAGCCATCGGATAAACAGAGAAAGCTACAATAAATACAGAGACACCACCGTACGTTAAAACTGCTGCTGCAGCCACCACCGCAAAAGTCGCATATTTCACGCCAATTTTTTCAACAATCCACTTAGAAACACTATCCGCTGCACCAGTATCTTCCATCACCTTCCCGAAAATTGCACCTGCCATGAACATTAAATACCAAGAACCAACGAAGCCAGTAAAGCCATTCATATAACTCGTTAAATAATTTGCTTGATTGTCGTGTGCAGTTTGTGGAAAGATTGCTAGACCATTCGTTACAGCTGCGATTAATGCGGTTAATGGTGCTGAAATAAGTAAATTGACACCTCTCATTGTTAAAAAGACCAAAAGTGCTAAACTACCAAAAAGTCCAATATACGCTAACATTCACATCCCACCTATCTTTGTATAGAAAGTGCTATGTTACATCTCATATATTCGTATCAGTAAGCTGCAGGCAGTTACTTTCTGCTATCAAGCAGCGGGAGTCGCCGCCTACAGCTCCCTTGATGTTTGTTATAAAAAAATATGAAGTTTACTTAAGGGATACAACTTTTTCTTTAGCATTAATCGTTATTACTTGGGAAAGCAAATGTAGATGCTGAGGAAGCATTACTAGTCATCCAGCGTTCTGATATTGTTTTAGTTTTTGTAAAGAAACGTGCCTGATCTGGTCCAAACATATGCCCCTCACCGAAACGTGAGCCTTTAAATCCAGCAAAGTTATGGTAGCCAACAGGAATTGGAATTGGTACATTCACACCGACCATTCCTACATCAATCTCTGTTGTAAATTTTCGAGCTGCAAGCCCATCATTTGTAAAGATCGTGACACCATTTCCTAGCTCGTGCTCGTTAATAAGCTCGATTGCTTCTTCTAATGAATCAACACGTACAACATTTCGAGCTGGTCCAAATACTTCTTGTTCATAAATTTCCATTCCAGGTTTTACATGGTCTAATAATGTTGGTCCTACAAAGAACCCTTTTGATTCGTTAACGATAGCTAGCTCACGACCATCACATACAACAGTTGCCCCTTGTGATTGTCCTTTTTCGATTGCAGCAAGAATTGCTTCTTTTGATTGTTGTGAAATAACTGGACCAAAGTCTGTATCTGCATCTGTGTAAGCGCCTACTTTTAATGCCGTAATTTTTTCTTTTAATATCGCTACTAAACGATCTGCCGTTTCTTTACCAACAGGCATAATTGTAGAAATCGCCATACAACGTTGTGATGCAGCCCCATATGCTGCACCGATAAATGCATTTGCAACTTGCTCTAAATCTGCATCGGGCATTACGACCATATTATTTTTACCACCACCTAAAGCAGTGACACGTTTCCCATATTTTGACCCTGTTTCATATATATATTTAGCAACAGGTGTTGACCCTACAAATGAAATCGCTTGCACAATAGGGTTTTCTAAAAGCTCATTCACTGCATCTTTATCGCCATTGACTACTGTCCAAATACCATCTGGCAATCCAGCCTTTTTCCAAAGCTCACTTACATATAAGGCTGTCATCGGTACTCTCTCTGAGGCTTTTAATACAACGGCGTTCCCTACAGCAATAGCCATACTTGTTTGTGCTAACGGCACCATAATTGGGAAATTAAATGGAGAAATTGCTGCTACAACGCCTAATGGATACTTGGCTGAATAGGCATTAATTTGACCACCGACGTTAACAGAGTACTCACCTTTCACTAGATGAGGAGCACCAATTGCTAAATCCACGGACTCTAGCCCTCGTGTAATTTCACCTCTTGCATCTTCAATCGTTTTACCACTTTCCGTACAAATTATTTGTAATAATTCTTCCATATTGTCTGTCACTAAATTACGGAACTTTAGTACAACCTCCGCACGTTTGGATACAGATGTATCACGCCATTTAGGGAATGCTTCCTGCGCTTTAGCAATTGCCTCACGTGTCTCTTCTACCGTTGCTAGCGGAACTTTCGCGATGACATCACCTGTTGTAGGATTATAAACCGAACCATACCGACCGCTTTGCCCCTCAATCATTTCTCCACCGATAAAATGCGTTAATGTTTTCACTTCTTGTGCTGTTGTCATAATTGTTTTCCTCCTTTAATGTTTAATGTTGTTTAATAATGCATTTTTCCTTCAAACTTAAATAAGCTGCAGACATATCGTTCTCACCATAGCCTTCCGCTGCTATATCATTGTAAAGATGGACTAGCTGTTCGCCTATTCGAAGAGGGACACCTGCTTCATCAGCCATATTTTTAGCTAGCCTTAAATCTTTTAGTAATAAATTCGTAGAAAACCCAGGCTCATAATTTTCATTTTTCATGTATTCTAAGTAATTACGTTCGTAAATACGACTTTGACCATAGCTATTACTTAATACTTCGTAAAGTGTATTAGCTGAAATCCCCATTTTTTCTCCGAGGACAATCGTTTCCGCTACAGCCTGCGTATAAAAACCAATCATTAAATTGTTAAGTAACTTAATACGTGTACCGATACTAGGTGATGTACCAAGGTGATAGATGTTTTTTCCAACTATTCCGAAAATTTTTTCACCACTTTGATAATCTTTTTCTTCTCCACCAACCATTATTGTTAAAGTTGCATTTATTGCTCCAATAACGCCACCACTTACAGGAGCCCCAAGATAACGTAAATCAAATGATTGCGCTTTCTTATGTAGCTCATCATTTAGCTCAGGATTTACTGTACTAAAATCAATTAGCAGGCTGCCTTGCTGAGCATTTTGTAAAATCCCTTCTTCTGAGGTGAAGACATGTTCAACGACTTGCGGTGTAGGTAAGCTTGTCATTATAACATTACTGTGCTGAGCAAGTTCTTTCGTTGTTGATAGACCAATACCACCTTCTGCAATAAATTGCTCCATTGCTTTCGTATTCGTGTCAAAACCGTACACTTCATAACCAGCACGAAGTAGATTAATCGACATTGGTAACCCCATATTGCCTAGGCCTATAAAACCTAACTTCTCTTTCATTTGAGTCCCCCATTTCCTGTGATTTGCATAATAAGTGCTGATACACTAGCAAACTTTACGTTTTTATCGTAACATTAATAGCGAGATACTCTCGATGACCGCAGTCACTGACTTCGGTCACTTAAATCATAAACAAACTTAATAGAGCGCGTCAATTAAATTTTTTATATTTTCTGAATAAATTTGATTTTTATTATTATAGAATATTTTATTTACGGAGGCAGAAGGGCATGAATTCGTTAACTACACGCCAAAAGAAGGCATTAGAAACAAGGGAAAAGTTACTCAAAACATCATTAGAATTATTTAATAAGCATGGCTATGAGCATGTGTCTGTTGAACAAATTACGAAAGCATGTAACGTATCAAAGGGGACATTCTATACACATTTCCCATCTAAATATGATGTTATTTTGGAAAAGTTCGAGGAGCTTGATAGTTTTTATAGTACAGTTGAAAAAAAAATTGATCAAACATTATCAGCAAATGACAAAATTCTTGCGCTTTACAAGGAACAAATGTTGTATTTGACGAATGTTGTTGGCAAAGATTTATTACGAACAGTCTATTCTGCCGCAATGACTAATCAAGTTGAGCAAAACCATTATTTAATTAGCCCTCAGCGCAAAATCTTCCAAATAATTAATCGCTATATTGATGAAGGCGTGCAGCAAGGAGAGTTTGTTAACGAACTACAAGCGCAACAAATGCAACAAATTATACAGCGTTGTATGCGCGCAAATGTTTATGATTGGTTAATTCATAACGAGGAATTTGATTTAGTGTCAGAAATGGCAAACTTCACAGCGATTGTATTAAATGGCATGAAGGCATATCCTACAAAATAACCAAAATTATAAAAAGAGCACCTCGATATTTTCGAGGTGCTCTGTGTGTTGACAGAAGGCATATAGTTCATGCTCTCTATTTTTTAATTAGTTGATTGGCGCGGAGGGTGGGCGACTCCTGCGGGAACAGCACAAAACGTAAGACGCGGGCATTCCGCACGTTAGCGAGGGTTGCGGCTTACGTTGTGCCTGCGGAAAGCGCCCGCCCATAGCGGAAATCAACGGCAATGTAATATCAATTACCCTACAAAATATTGTGCAACAATCGTTTCAACAGGCAAAGGTTTATTGTATAAGTAGCCCTGCCCTTTTTGACAACGATGACGTTTTAAAAATGCTACTTGTGACGGTTCCTCAATGCCTTCTGCTATTACTTCAAGCCCTAAATTATGAGACATGGAAATAATTGCTTTAATAATCGCCTCATTTTTATCATCCTTTTCGATATCAGCAATAAACGATTGGTCAATTTTTATAATATCGATTGGATAACGTTTCAAGTAGCTAAGTGATGAATAACCCGTACCAAAATCATCTACCGAAACATATACCCCTAGCTGCTTCAGTTCCGTTAGGATTGAATATGTTTCATGAACATTGGTCATTGAGCTTTCAGTAATTTCTACTTCAATTAACTGTGGTGCCACATTATATTTCTTTAGTGTTGCTTTAATCTTGCGAGCAAAGTTTTCTTTTCTAAATTGTTTTGGCGATATATTTATCGCGATTCGGACTGGGCGATAGCCTTTCGCACTCCATTCTTTTTGATAGCGACAAACCTCATTAATAATCCAATCACCAATTTCAACAATTAAGCCTGTCGCCTCGGCAATTGGTATAAATTGCGCTGGGGAAACAAAACCAAATTTACGATTATTCCATCGTAATAATGCCTCAAAGCTATTAATGCTATTATCATTTAAATTCATCTGTGGTTGTAGATGGATACTTAGCTCATTAAACTCGATCGCACGACGTAAATGAGCCTCCATCAATGCCTCATTTGGAAACACATTTGTCATATCATCACGATAATAGCGATAATGTGAACGCCCATGCTCCTTAGCCGAAAATAATGCTTGATCGGCTTTTCTCACAAGCGTTTCTATATCCTTGCCATCAGCTGGACTTAACGAGATACCGATTGAAACACTGATAAAATACTCTTGTTCATCAATCATAAAAGGCTGTTTCAATGAGTCTAATATTGAATTCGCTAATTGCTCGATTTTGTCAATTGTTGCATCCTTTAGAATAAAAATAAATTCGTCACTATTATAACGATATAGTGCGCATTTTGCGTAACAAAGTTCACGAAGTCTATGACTAAACATCCGCATTAGCTCATCACCCTTGCTTTCACCAAGGGACTCATTAAATTTTTTAAAGCGATCTATATCTACTAAAATGATTGTTGCTTGCTGATGCTCATTTTGATTATCGTTCAAATGCTGTAGCCAATGCTCTTTAAATGCTCTACGATTCCAAATACCTGTTAGTTCATCCTTTAACGCTAAATAATAAAAGGCATCATGATCATTTATAAACGATTTCGGGTCTTTTACAAAAAAATGAACTCCTATTATTTCACCGTTAAAATAAGTTGGATGGATACGTAAATAAAATGGCTCGCTACTTAGTAAATTACGCTTAAATAAACATTTAGGCATGTCCAATGTAGCGCCCTCAATCGATTTAGCAAATAATAATTGTACTTCGTTTACATAGTTGCACTCTAATAATGAAAAAATATCAAGTCCTATTAGACTGTGATGTTCTCTCGACAATACAGACGTAGCAGCGACGTTTTGATGGATAATATGACCTTGTAAATCAGTCGTCAGCACAGGACATACATGTTGTTCAACGAATTGCAAATAAGGCTTCGTATCCTTCTGTTCTTCACGTAAAATAACAGCTATCAGTGATGCCTCCAATTGCTGTACACTTACAGCAAATGTTTTTTTCATTTGCTCTGTCTCTGAATAAAGCTCCATCTTACGCGCAATGTTAAATTCTTGTTGCACGATTTTCAATAATTGTTGCCAACATTGCTTAGTAAAGAATTGGTCTGCTTTCGTTGCTTTCACATCCTGCAACACTGATAATGGGAGTTTATCGTTATAGTGAACTATTTCAAATTCCCCATTATTAGCTTTTTTCAAGCATATAACTGCATCAAACGGATTAAGCATTGCCATCTGTCGATAGTTTGCGAATTGCGCTACATTATCTCTATATTTTTTCATTATATCCCTCTCTAGGTAGCGTGTTTACTCTAAGTCGTCTAGTACGCTTATTATTTATTCTTCATCTAGCGTAGGCTTTAGAGCATCCTTTAAGAAAATTTCCTGACTATTAATAGGGTCTTCGCTTCGATCAAATTCTTTATAATGATACTTTCCATTGGAATCTTGAATACGAGCCTTTGCTGTATCCTCAAGTTGTTTGTTCATAATATCCATAATACGGGCTTTTGCTTCAATTGAATAGACAGGGAAAAGAATTTCAACTCGTTTTATCATATTTCTTGTCATCATATCTGCTGAAGATAAATACACTTTATTTTCACCATTATGATGGAACCAATAAATCCGTGAATGTTCCAGGAATCGACCAACGATGCTTGTGACGGTGATATTGTCACTAATGTTCGGTATACCTGGCCGTATACAGCATATACCACGAATAATAAGCTCCACTTTTACACCAGCAATGGAGGCTTCGTAAAGCTTCATCATTAAATCCTTATCCGTTAATGAATTCATTTTAGCGCGAATAAACCCATTACCGTATTTCTTATGACAGCTAATTTCTTCATCCATTAAACGGATAAATTCATCACGAATATCGAATGGAGCAACGACTAAATGATTAAAAGTAGGCTTTTCCGTATAGCCACTTAAATAATTAAAGAAGTTTGTTGCATCGATACCAAATTCCTTATCAGACGTTATAATGCCCATGTCCGTATAAATTTTGGCTGTGGCATCATTATAATTTCCTGTGCCAAGATGTACAAAACGTTCAATTTTTCCATTTCGACGACTCACTACTAGCGTTATTTTAGAGTGTGTTTTTAAATTATTCATACCGTATATAACAAGACAGCCTGCTTGTTCCAGTTGCTTCGCCCAATGTACATTATTTTCTTCATCAAAGCGGGCTTTTAGCTCTACTAAAACGGTCACCTGCTTACCATTTTCAGCCGCGAGTTTTAATGCTTGTATTATTGGGGAATTACCACTAACCCGATACAATGTTTGCTTTATTGCTAATACATTGGGATTGATAGCGGCCTCTGAAATAAAGTCCACAATCGGTGCAAATGACTCATATGGATGATGGAAAAAAATGTCCTGTTGTAATGCTTTCTCAAAAATATTTTCATCTGATTGTAAATCTAAAGGTGGCTGCGGGATAAAGCTTTCGTACTCTAAATGTTCTCGTCCTACAGAAATACCTTTCACAAACGAAAACATAAATGTTAAATCCAATGGACCATCAATATGAAAAACATCGTTCTCTTCGATTTCAAATTCTTCTAATAAATAAGCAAGGACTTCTTCATTCATTTCTCCGACGCGTACTTCAAGGCGACTGCCGACTCCCCATTTGCGTTTCTTTAACTCTTTTTCAATTTCCACGAGTAAATCGCGTGCGCCTTCTTCATGAATCGTTAAATCCGCATTACGTGTTAAACGGAACGCCTGTGCAGATTTAACACTGTACCCATAAAAAAGCTTTTCAATATGGGCAACAATAACATCCTCAAGAAGCACAATAACCGTTTCTCCCTCAGCACAAGGTACTTTAATATAGCGATCCAATACAGATGGTACTTGCACTATTGCCACTTTTTCACGGCTTTCAAAATCTGTTTCATCTTGTTCCAATAGTACAAGTAAATTTAAAGTTTTTCCAAGCAATGTTGGAAATGGTCGATAAGCGTCTACTGCAACAGGTGTGAGTACAGGGAAAATTGTCTCAGCAAACATTTCATTAATAAATGCTTTTTGCGTACTATTTAAATCCTTCATGTCCGCAATATGTACATTATGCTGTGGCAATAAATCATATATTAAATGTCTGTATACTTCTGTTTGGCGACGTACTAAAGCTTGTGTACGCTCAGCAATTTTCGCTAATTGTTCTTTTGGTGTTAAGCCTGATTTATTTTCAGGTTTATGAAAGCCTGCACGCACTTGGTCCTGTAGCCCTGCTACGCGCACCATAAAAAACTCATCTAAATTGGAGCTAAATATCGCTAAAAACTTCAGACGTTCCAGCAGAGGATTATTGACATCCTCTGCTTCTTCTAAAACACGCTCATTAAATGCCAGCCAGCTTAATTCCCGATTATTATAATATTGAGGCTTTGCAATTTCTTCGAGTAAACGGCTATGTGCTTCTGAAAATTCATCTTCATGTAAGCGGTTGTTCGTTACTTCCGTTGTCATCTTGGTTCCACCCTTCTTCAATGAAATTTACTTTAATTGGTGTTTTTAGAGCACGTTCTAAATGTTTTTTATGACGATTGGCTTGATATTTTTCAGCAGCCGCATTTTTTTTAACATAGATGTTTAACTGAACAAAATTGTCCTTAGGTTGCAGTTCAATCGCATGCACGATATTTCTCTTTGATACATTTAACGCATAGACAAATTTTAACAATGAACCGAAATCACGCATTTTACGATATTCTTCGCGACTCATCCATTCTATAAAAGGTGCAGCAAATCGTTGAAAATAATCTTTATTTTTATATGATGCTAAAAGTGCAAGTTTTAGTCGTTCTTTATGGTTTAAGCCATCAATGGATTGATTGGCAACTAAATAAAAGGTATGTTGACTCGCAGAGCTTAACTCGATATATTCCCCGATATTAAATATCTTTGCTGCCTTTCTCAACAATTGCCAATCTGACTCGTCAAATTGTAAAAATTTTAAATGACAACACTCACGGTATAATTGGTCTGCTAGGTGCATTAAATAATCAACTTCTTCCTCAGAGCGACCATACTGCCTAGCTAACCTTCTAGCGTTTCCCTCAAACACATTATACTTATCAAAAGCATTGGCATCCTTTTGCAAAATACGATGGATAATAAGCCCTTCTCGTAAACCTTTTTTCGTTAGTTGGAACACTTCACTACCAACAATGTCCATAAGTACGCGGAACACCTCTAAGGCAGGTACAATAATATCTGCGCGGTCTGTCGATAATCCATCTAAGTGTTTTAATTCTTGAAAGCTTAAACTTCCTAAAAACAAACTAAGCTGATCTAAATCACCTTTAGATATTTCGTAACCATGCACACTGGCAATGGGATATTGATGTCGTTGCTGATGAACTTGCGCAATATTTCTGGCACTGCCACCAATCGCAATAATCGGTAAGCCGACTTGCTGAATCCAAGGAAGTGTTTTAAATTGCTCTTTCACAAATGCAATTAGTTCTTTCTTTTCACTACTATTCATAATGTCACCTTTAACGAAACGTTGCTTTAACGACACCGTTCCAAAAGGAAAGCTGAAAGATTCAATCAGTTCTTTATTTTTAAACAATGTTATTTCCGTACTTCCTCCACCAATATCAATGGTCACAGCAGAAAGTGTGCCAATGGAATGTGCTACAGCAACATAACCGAAATACGCCTCTTCCTCCTCAGACAACAGCTCTATTTGTATACCAGTTCTCTCTTTCATTAACGCTATTATTTGTTGTCGATTCGTTGCTTGACGAATTGCAGCGGTCGCAGCAGCTTTCACATCCACAATTTCAAAATCATCGAGCATTGCTTTAAATGTTAATAATGTTTCTGTAAGTACTTGTATACCTTCTTCTGACATGTCACCAGTTGGTTGCAAATATGTACGTAAACGTGCAACCGTTTTAATATTCCCTAGCTCTCTAAGCCCTTCTTCATTATCATACTGATACAGTACTAAACGAATCGTATTCGAGCCAATATCAATAATAGCCGTTTTCAATTCATCCAAATAATCACTTCCTTTATAGAACAATCGGTAGTCTCATTATTTTGTGTAAGTAGCCCCTTCATTTATACAAAAAAGTCGGAACCTAAAAGGTATCCGACTTTCATTTTTTATTAATATTTCAGGATACCAATTATTATAATTGTGAAGTTCCTTTTCACTAGCTTTATAAAATAAGTTGATCAACGCGTAAAATAAGCTCTGCAATTTCGGGTTTACTAATTTGGTCCTCTGCCCCTACTTGATCACCTTTATGGCGAAGATCATCTGTAATTAAACTAGAGAAAATAATGACTGGTAGCTTTTGTAAATCGGGATGCTCTTTAATTTTGCGTGTAAGATGGTGACCATCCATTTGTGGCATTTCAATATCTGTTACTACTAATTGAATGTGCTCAGTTACATTACTGCCACTTTTCGCCAATGTTTCTAAGTATTCATAAGCATCACGGCCATTTTCAAAGAACTCTACATTCTCGTAACCGGCTTCCTTCATCGTATCGAATAATAACTTACGTAATAATGGTGAATCCTCAGCAATTAAAATGCGTTTTTCTGAGCGTTCACGTTTACCAAGTTTTTTTACTGACTCTACACTTATACCCGAATCAGGGTTAATATCAACCATAATTTTCTCGAAATCTAGCAATAAAATCATTTGTTCGTTTTGCTTAATCACACCAATGACTTGTGAAGTACCACCCTGATACATATCTGAAGGTTTTTCAATTTGATTCCAAGAAATACGGTGAATTTGTGTTACGTTATCTACATGGAAAACAACTCGTTGTTTATTAAACTCAGCAACAATATATTTTTGTTGTGGATTACGTTCTGCGCTTTGTATCCCTAGTACTCGTAGCATGTCTACTACAGGTAGTACTTCGCCTCTTAATTGAATAATTCCCTCTACATGCGGGTGCGCGTGTGGAATAAACGTTACTGGAATCGGTTGAATAATCTCTTTTACTTTAATAACATTAATACCGAATTTATTGTTAGCTACTTCAAATTCAACGATTTCTAGCTCATTTGTGCCACTTTCTAATAATATGCCTTTATGTTCCAAAGCAACCCCGCTCCTTTCTATATCAACATCAAATAATAATTCAATTGTATCATAGGCGATACAATTCTCCTATCTGGTATTTCCATTTTTATCATTTACTTTTAGATGAACCAATAGACCAATAACCGTCATCAAAATTAATGTTGATAATGCAACGCGGCTTGCTAATGTACCGTAATCTTTCATCCATAATGTAACCGTTCCATATACAGCTGGTCCGATTATCGATGACACTTTACCAGAAAAGGCAAATAGGCCGAAAAACTGCCCTCGCTTTTCATCTGGTGATAGCTCAATAATATATGTTCTTGATGTAACCCACATTGAGCCTAATGAAATCCCAAACATACTGCCAGCAATCCAAAACATCCACTGTTCTGTCGCAAAAACAGCAAAGGTTAATGCAATAATCATTAATACGGCTACAATGGTAATAGCCCGCTTAGCGCCAATTGCTTTCGTAATATAACCGAATGCAAGTGAGCCAATAATTGTCGATACAGTGGAAACTAAATATAGGATAATAAATTGACCTGAAGAAAACCCTACAATAGTCGTTGCATAAACAGCCATCATCGCTATTGTTGTCGCAATTGCATCATTTAAAAAGAAATAAGCAATCATAAAAGTAAAAATTGCTTTATGTTGCTTCATATCCTTAAATGTAAGAATAATTTCTTTGTATCCTTCAAAAAACTTAGCCGTTTTACGCTGTTCCTTCGGTATCGGCGTATCTTTATTAATAAAGAATAATGGTAATGAAAATAACAAATATAAAATTGCTGTTGGAATAAACGCACGGTGGAAATCACTGTTTCCTACATATAAATAAACAAGAAGTCCAAAAATAGTTCCTAAGTAACCAATTGCGACACCATAACCTGATATTAATGGCATTTCTTCTTTTGTTCCAAGATCTCCCATCATTGAATCATAAAATACGAGACTCGAATTAAAGAAAAATTTCGCAATGACAAAACTTGCAACGACTAAAAATAAACTGAGCGGTACACCTGAATAATTTGTTGTTGTCTCTAAATTAGCGAAAACACCCATCATAAAGGTAAATAAAATAGAGATTGATGCGAACCATACAATGAATCGCTTTTTATAGCCTGTTTGATCTATCCATACTCCAAAAAGCGGAGAAAAAACTACCAGAAAAAAGCTTGCTAATGCATTGGCATATGAAATAAATGTACTTGCTACTTGCTGCATGACTTCATTCGTACCTAAAACTTCGTCCATATAAAAAGGGAAAAAAACTGTATTAATATTTGAAGAAAATATCGTATTAGCAAAATCGTAAAACGCCCATGATAGAATTGGCAATGATAAATAGAGTGCTAGCTGACTGCGATGCTGTGTTTCCCCTGCTTGCCTCTGTTTCATTAAATCCCTCCTTTTCCTTTATATAATATTAAATTAATTCCTACTTGTATTAAAAAATACCTTTTGTTTAATAAAAATTAATATTATTTACAATATAACAAACATACCTATTAAAAGACCATAAATTGGTTAATCCTTTACTAAGCCATTTTAAAAGAAAGAAAAAAAGATATTCAAGCCCCTCGCTTGAATATCTTTTATATTATTCCTCAGCAATAGTTACCCATTTACTAGACCATTGTTCAATTTCTTTTAGAACGGGTGTGATGGCATATCCTTTTTCTGTAAGCTCATACTCAATAACAACTGGTGTAGAAGGAATAACGGTACGTAACACGATTTGCTCGGTCTCCAACTCCTTTAATCGCTCCGTTAATACCCGACTACTAATATTCAACTGATTTTTAATTGTTGAAAATCGTTGTGGCCCATCAAGTAACTGATAAATAAGTAATGTATTCCAACGATGATTCAATAGCATAAGTGCTTTTTCAAATCGCGGACAAATATTTTTTTGATTCAAATTACTCCCCCCTTTATTACTAGTTCCTATAAAAGATTATATCATTTTTTAAAAATCAGTTCTTAAAATCTACTTAGTTACTTGACAAAAGTTGTTTTTAAAAATAAACTAAGTTACGAAATGTAAGTTGAAGAAAAGGAGTAATTACATTATGCAAAACATTGGTTCAACTATTTTACGTGTCGTTCTCGGCATTATTTTTGCAGTACATGGTTTTCAAAAATTCCAAGGCGGAATTAGCTACACAGCTGACTTTTTTAATAGTCTAGGTATACCAGGTTTTATGGCGTATATCGTTGCGATTATTGAATTAGTTGGCGGAGTTGCCCTTATTTTAGGCTTTGCAACAAGGATTTTTGGTGCTTTACTAACAATGACAATGATTGTTGCTATCTTTACAGCAAAGCTTAGTATTGGGTTTATCGGAGAAAATGGATTGGCAGGCTATGAGCTTGATTTAGCATTAGGTGCTATAGCTCTATACTTTGCTCTTGCAGGGGCGTCTAGATTTTCTTTAGATTCTCAACTTTTTAGTAAAGAATAGTGCCAGGCACTCAACAACAATGCAAAAAAAGTGTTAGATTGATTGCATCAATCTAACACTTTCTCTTTTATTACTGTCTATTGATAATACTTTAAAAGAGCCTGTGTACCATTGTCACCATAGCCCTCAGCGATCAGCTTGTTATACATTTCATAAGCTAATGCTAGTCCTGGTAAAGAAATACCCATATTCTTTGATTCATCTAAAGCAATTTTCATATCCTTTACAAAATGTTTAATATAAAAGCCTGGTGCAAAATCTTCGTTCATCATGCGTGGAGCTAAATTGCTTAACGACCAAGAACCAGCAGCACCTGATGAGATAGATTTTAACACCGTAGCTAAATCTAACCCAGCCTTTAAGCCATACGTAAGTGACTCACATACACCAATCATGCCAGATGCAATAACGATTTGATTGCACATTTTGGCATGCTGTCCTGCACCTGCTTCACCTTGATACACTATATTTGCTCCAAATTGTTGTAGTACTGGTGCAACTTTATTAAAGGCATGTTCATTTCCACCAACCATAATGGATAATGTGCCATTTTGAGCACCAACATCTCCACCAGAAACAGGTGCATCCAAAGCTTCCACCCCTAGCGTTTGAGCATGGGTATAAATCTTCTTCGCTAACGTCGGCTCAGATGTTGTCATGTCGATAACAATATTGCCAGCCTGTGCAGTTTTGAATAGACCATGTTCACCGAAATATACTTCCTCAACATCAGTTGGGTAACCCACCATCGTTAACGCTATATCCTTATCTTTAAAAGCTTCAGCTGGCGAACTAGCCCAACCAGCACCTAATGCCATTAACGGCTCTGCTTTTTCTTTAGTGCGAGTGTAAACTGTGACCTCATGTCCATTTTGCAGTAAGTGTTTGATAATGCTAGCACCCATAACACCAGTACCAATAAATGCAATACGCTCTTTTCCCATATGTAAGGACTCCTTTACTTGAATCAATTTCATTCGCAGCAGGATGCACTATTTGCGGGCAAGCACCGAGCACTTCGTTCGCTTATCTTTCCGCCAAAGTAGTCGCATTGTACGCGTTTAAATGCTATTAATTCATTTAGTAAAACTAAACAATTGTTTCCTCTGCCCATAAACTGAGCTATAAGGAGTTGTTGCTTAGCTTATGATGTGTTTTTAGTGTAGTTGAATCAGTTCAATAATTCAAATTCTTCTTAAAACTTGTACTAATTTTATTATGTATGGCATATATACCGAATAAGCAAAAAAAAGAGAGCAGGTGATGGGAATCACTGCTCTAAAGGGGGAAATGAGAATGTTGCTGTGTTCATATTAACTATTCCCCAGTAAATGCATTTTTAAACATCTAATCTAAAAAGTTTTACTCTGAATACTGAAACAAATCATCCTGATCTTCTTCTTCTAATGTTGTCTGTCTATAATAAGTATTCATTAACTGATCTAGTCTGCGACTCAGTTGAATGGTTTTTGCATTCTGTAACCCGTTTTCAACACCAGAGCGAATCATCATCTCACGAGTTTGTTCCATTTGTTTCAAGAGTAGATTGACCATTCATACAACCCTCCAACATACAAATAATCATACCATTATTATACATTTATATTTCATTTCTTACAGCATTAAGTTACGACAATGTTCGACAAATTTAACTCCTAGGAATTTCCAAATAAGTATAGATGATAATCCCATTTTGTTTTGCTTCACCTCTAAAATGTTTAAATAGCGGGTGCTTCACTAATACTTCACGAAACTCATAAAATTGGTCTTTCGTAATTTCAATACTTTGTATTTCTCCCTCTTGTAATTGTTTAAGTATTTTTTCATATTGTTCCATTTTTTCTATTCCCTTCTCTTTCCTTATTTTGTGTATCAAAATTATGAATTATTCAAAAAAAGCTTTACGTTTTCCTTTTTTTCATGCAAACTGTATATTATTAGTCGATGAAGGAGCTGACTGTCTGTGAAAATAGCTGAAGTTGGAAATATTATCGAGTTTAAAAATGGTTTGCAAGGTATTGTTGAAAAAGTAAATGAAAATTCGGTGATCGTTGATCTAACATATATGGAGAATTTTGATTCCCTTGAAATTGAAGAGAAAACGGTCGTCAACCATAAACGTTACAAAATCTTATATGCAAGTGAAGCTTAATATTCTGAATAGTCCCTTTTTGTCTTTATAGATGATTAGGGACTATTTTTTTGGTAAAATTAAAGTATGGAGGTCGAATTATGCAAACAAATTCGAAACAAACAATAATACTTCTCCTTTCTTTATTATTCGTTTATGGTATGCTTGCTTTCACATTTGCTAATCCAGCTGTATTTTGGTACTTGTATGCATTCACACTGCTCGTATGTATAGCTATTGCTATTCTTTCAGGTACGATTGAAGATCAATTGCCTACTTGGAAGTTTCTAATTTTCGGCATAGGGTATGGTACTATCACATATGGCATTATACGTTTTGGTTATTGGCTCGCTCCATATATAAATGATCGGCTAGTAGTAACTGTGAAAAAGTTTTTAACTGTTTACGGTCCACAAAATATTTGGCACTATATTTTACTTGTGTTTATTGTTGCCATTGGCGAAGAACTATTTTGGCGTGGATACGTACAACAACAATTAAAGCGTTTTATGCGCCCTGTTTTAGCAGTGGTCGTAACAGCCATTTTATGTTCCATCTCAATTGCATTTAGTGGTTTTAAGCTAGGTATAGTTGCAGCTCTTGTTACAAGTCTTATTTGGGGCTTTATTTATGAATGGCGCAAGAGTATGCCGTTAGTTATTGTGGCCCATGTTGTTTTTGTTCTACTGTTGTTTTTAGTGTTACCTTTAACATCATAACAAAAAAAATTGGAAACATTTTATCTTTTATTAGCGTTTAATATAGAAAAGGAGGGCTTTTCATGCAAAAAAAATTATTTTCAATGCTTGCATTATTACTAACAGCTGTTATATTCGTGGGGTGTAATACCTCTGATAAGACAGAACAATCAGATGCTGAACAAAATGAACCAGCGAACTCACAACAACCATCTGACAATGAAACTGCAGGCGATGACAAGCAAGAAACGCCTACATCAAATGATGCCAATACAGACACACAAGCTAAACCAGAACAAGAAGTGCAATACGTTCAAAATGGTGTCGACAAAAAGGAAACAGCAACTGAATCTGATAGTGTGGATCAAGGCTATAAATTCCAACAACTACCTGAATTTACGCTTTCTCAAGAAGAACCAGGAAAAGACATGTTAGTATCAAATGCTGATGATGAAGTATTTATGCGTATTGAAGCTACAAATGCTTCTGAAACAAGCTATGATGCTGTAAAAACATCTATGCAAGACTACATGAATGCAGTTGGAGGCACAGTACCATTATCTGCTGAGGAACTTTCTGCATTTAAGGATATTAAAAATATCGAAGGCTATGTTGTAGACTTTGATACAGAAAAAGTAGTGGGTGTCGTATTTGAAAAAGATGGACTCATTACAAAATTAACAATTCATGATAATGATAAACAAGATTTAACTGCTGCAATGCTTGCCATGGCAGCCACTATTTCTAAAAAATAATATAAATTATTTAAAAGGCCTTAGAATTCATTCTAAGGCCTTTCTTCTATTCGCTAACAAAAAACATAGGGCGACGGAGTCATCCCCTTAAAAAACCTTTCTAACAGGCAAAAATAGCTATTAAAATCGATTCCTTGCCAAAAACTATGTTATGTTCCTTTTTCACATCCTATATTTGGGCATAGAAAAAAGAATCGCCTCAAAATCCATTTGAGACAACTCTTTTTAATAAGACAAGTCTTTAATCGATAGTCCTAATTTTTTTAATAAGCCTATTGCTTGATCTTTTTCCTCGACTGATAAAGCACTCATCAATTCATGTAGATGTTGTTCATGCTTTGGAAATAATTCGCCCATAAACGCTTCACCATCCGCTGTAATTTCTGCATAGGTAACGCGACGGTCTGATGGACAGGAAACTCGTAAAAGATAGCCTCTTTTTTCAAGCTTATCAATTACATACGTAATAGACCCACTGGCAAGTAAAATTTTATTACCGATTTGCTGTAATGGTTGTCTCCCTTTATGGTAAAGGAGTTCTAAAACCGCAAATTCAGTAGGATTCAGACCATTCTCTTGAAAAAAATGATTTGTCATCTCATTAATTGCTTTATGGGCACGGGATAATACAATATATAATTTTAAAGTTTGCTTTAAATCTTCTTCTGACGTCATAACCTAGTCCTCTCAATTCGCTCTTTATACATGTCATTATAGCGACTTTTGAAAAGCATTGTCAAAAGCAATCAATAATAGCGCACTATTGAAATAATTTTCACTGTATTTAGGTTACTAAATACGCAGAATCCTTCGCAGAAACATCTAACGAGTCCAATTGATTGAATGTGTAAACTGGAAACTGCATATGGAAGCATGTCCCCTTCTGTACTTCACTTTGTACGCCTATTATACCTTCATGCTCTTCGATGACCTTTTTCACGAATGCAAGGCCTAGTCCTGTCCCTGATGATTTCGTCGTGTAAAAAGGTTGGAATAGGTTTTGGATTGTTTTACTATCCATACCACTGCCTTCATCTTTAATCATTAATTCTACAATCGTACAGTCAATAACATTCATTTCTACCGTAATTGTACCGCCATTATGCATCGCTTCCATCGCATTTTTTATAAGGTTCATAAATACTTGCTTTAGACGATTTTCATTGCCTCCAATATACACTTCTGTAGCAGTAGGAATATATTGAATCATAATTTTCTTCATCAAAGCATCTGGTAACATAAATTCGATTACTTGTTTTACAATTTGATCTAATTCGATTAATTCGATCTTCATGCTTGTCGGCTTCGACAAAACTAACAATTCTGACAAAATTTGCTCCATCCGTTGTAGCTCACTATCGATGACAGATAAATACATGCGCGATTCCTCATCTGCATTCAGCTTTAAAAGTTCCGTAAAGCCCTTTAAAGACGTTAAGGGATTACGAATCTCGTGTGCAATACTTGCAGCCATTTGTCCAACTACATTTAATGCTTCTTGATGCTCCACTTTATGCTGCAACTGCTTTTTCTCAGTTTCATCATTAATAACCGTAACGATAATATTATTATATTCATCGAAAACACTTGAGATTTCGTAATAGCAAGTTCTGCTTACTTGGGTTTCATCTACGACATGAATATTGGCATGTTTTTCACCCATCAATTTGGATAAATATGTTGTAATTTGTCCATTCTTCATTGTAAATGAGTCAAATATATGTTGATGCGCTTTATGAAGAAGCTGCGATTTTTCTATTTTTAAATACATTTCTGCATATTTGTTTAAACCAAGAATAATCCCACTCGCATCACTCACAATAACAGCATAGGGTAAATGATCATATGCACTGAAGGATTGTGAACGTTCCTGTTCCTTGCTAACATATAATTCAATCGCTCTGTCATTATTGATAGTTGATAGCTGTGCGACTATTTCTTCTGTGTTTGGATCATAGAAACATTTAAAGGACATCATTTCTAGATCGTTGTTATTTTTACGAATATTAAATATTTCTTCTGATCTTAACTCACTTTGTAGCTCCTTAACGAACTTAGCCCACTTAATATTGGATGGCTCGTCCATTGTTATATAACCTTTAAATGATGAATTAAGATCAAAAAGTTTAATAGCTGCCTCATTACAATTCAAAATTTTCCCTGATTTATTTAGAATAAGTGTTGGTGACGAAGTACTTTTCATAAGATTTCCAAAACATTGATTTATATCATTTTGCTTCAACTTTCTCACCGAACCTTTCAAAAGAGTAAAAAACCTCTCATTCGAATTTTGAGCCTTTACTATACTTTATGACTGTACGATTCTATTATTACAAAATTTAGTGAATTTAAGTATTTAAAATTATTTCACGAACCGTTCACAAAATAAATAGGTCTAAAGGATTATATTGTTTGTCAGCTACTTGACTGTTACAATTAGAAAGTGAAAGGAAGATTAATGCATGAATACTATTTTAACTACTTTAAACGCAAAATATATCCACACAAATTTAGCATTGCGTTATTTAAAAAGTGCTGCTTTACCTGAATACAATCCTGTCATTGCAGAATACACAATTAAAGACCCTGCATTTAATATTGTATCAGATTTATTTCAAAAAAACCCCGATATCGTAGGTTTCAGTTGCTATATTTGGAATATTGAAGAAACAATACACGTTATTAAAATGTTAAAAACGGTTTGTCCAAATGTTAAAATTTTGCTAGGCGGACCTGAAGTATCTTACGATGTCCATCATTGGTTACGTCGTATCGAAGAAGTTGATTTTATTGTCATGGGCGAAGGAGAAACTTCATTTAAGCAGTTACTACACCATTTGCATGGAGAAATACCTTTAGAAGATGTTCCAGGCATTTGTTACTTAGAGGACGGTAAAGTTCGAATTCACGCGCAAGCACCTAAAATTGACTTACGTGAATTGCCGAGCCCATTCCGCTTTGAAGAAGATCTACCACATCTAAGCAAGCGAATTCAATACATTGAGACAAGCAGAGGCTGTCCTTTTAGCTGTCAATTTTGCTTATCTTCTATTGAAGTGGGCGTACGCTATTTCAATAGAGAAAGTATAAAAGAAGATATTCGTTATTTAATGAATAATGGTGCTCGAACTATTAAATTTGTCGATCGTACATTTAATATTAGCCGTAGCTATGCAATGGAAATGTTCCAATTTTTAATAGATGAACATCAGCCAGGTGTAGTCTTCCAGTTTGAAATAACAGCAGATATAATGCGTCCCGAAGTCATTCAATTTCTAAATGATAATGCACCAAAAGGGCTTTTCCGCTTTGAAATTGGTGTACAATCTACAAATGATTTAACAAACACACTAGTACAACGACGTCAAAACTTCGAAAAATTAACGCGTACAGTAACAATGGTCAAAAATGGCGGCAAGATCGATCAACATTTAGATTTAATTGCTGGCCTACCAGAAGAGGATTATAGTAGCTTCAGACAAACATTTAATGATGTTTTTGCTATGCGCCCTGAGGAATTACAGTTAGGCTTTTTAAAGCTATTGCGTGGTACAGGTCTACGTTTGGAGGCTGAAAAGTTTGGCTATACGTATGTGGACTTAGCTCCATATGAAATTTTTTCGAATAATGTCTTAAACTTTGATGATATTGTCCGTATTAAACATGCGGAAGATGTACTCGAAAAATATTGGAATGCTCACCGAATGGATCATACAATCGAATATTTAGTAACAGAAGTATTTGATACACCATTTGATTTCTTCCAAAACTTCGGAACTTATTGGGAAACAAAGGGATGGTCACGTATTGGTCACCAGCTTGAAGATTTGTTCCGCCGTTTACTAGAGTTTTTAGAAACAGTGGAAAGTGCTAATTTACAAGTTATCCAAAGCTTAATGCAGCTTGATTATTTAAAGGCACAGCAATTCCAACCACGGAAATTATGGTGGAAAGATCGCCCAACCGAAGTGCAGCAAAAAGCACTTTACTCTGCTCTACGTGAAAATCCTACCATTGCAGGCGAAGAATTTGCTAACTTGAATTTAACTGAAAAGGAATTATTCAAGCATACCCTTATCATTCCGCATAATTTAGATTATCAAAAATTTGCAAATGGCAAAATTGTACAAAAAAACGGCTATCTTTTAACCTACTTCCGACACGGCCAAGAACCGTATTTTGCAACAATCCCTTCTGTTTAATAAAAAAGCGCTATTCACTTGAAATATTTCAAGGAGTAGCGTTTTTTTTAATTTGAAACTAAAATAATTCCATTTTTTAATTCATTCCATATCCTTCGCATTACGAATCAATTATAAATTCTGCCTACTAAAACTAACTTTTAGCGCTAGTAACGGACTCACAATGACAATAAAAACCATTAGAACAAATTACTTAAAATCTAGTTATTCACAACAAGTACTTTTTACCTATTATGCACTATTTTTATTCAGGAAATATTTTGTTAAATTTTCTAAATTTTTAGATATATTTTCGACAAATTTACTTTTTCGCTATTAAATGCTTAGTCTGAACGACTTTCAAAGGCAAATTTAATCTTGTAAATTGCATAAAAAAACAATTAAACATCCTAAAAAAGCCTAGCGAATAAACCGAAATATAGTTTCGCATCTCTTTGTTTTCCATTGAGCAAAACCACATACTTCATAAATCCACTACTTTACAATTGCTTACATCTGTTTACATATTAAATATTAAATACAATATAATAGTAGAAAGTCATTAAGCCTCGTCCTTTTCGATATTACAGTAAAGTACTTAATCTACTTGCTTTAGAGTATAGCAATGTACATAGAACCCATTGTAGCATGTAGTTATTTCTATTAGTAAAATTTTACAATGTACGTTTTACAACAGAAATTAATAATCCTAATGCTTCGCTATCTGTCATACTGCTTACTCGATCACTATGATCTCTTTTCATAATTCCTCGTTTGTGTGTTTCTTTTAGTAAGTCCTTTAATTCTTGTTTAGCTGTGCTTGTAAGTGACATAGTTAAGTTCTCCTTTTGTTTCTTTTTCATAACTGGGTTCACCGTTATCTGTCTTTTTCTACATTCTATTTCAGATGCCCCTCAGTTCTAATACAAGGTGGTGGTATTCAACCACTCTTAATAAGTTGTACCCGCACCCTAAAACAACTAAACTTTTTCTTCAGTATTTTTTCAGTGTATTTTTTCAGTGTCAGGCACGCAAACAATTTTGAAAATTTAAGGAAAGCCCATATGACCCGCAGCACAAATCTACGACAATTAAATGCAAAAAAACTGTAGCTAAACGCTCGAAAAATTTCGAGTTTAGCTACAGTCTCGGGGGCACAACCATTTATGCCCATTAAATCATTCTCGACCCATACTTCTGAATAATTACCCGATAATCACTCGTTTATTAGTGTGGTATCTTTATGTGTTTTTAGGTTTATTTGTACAGTATAATCCGTCTATAATTTCACTTTTGATTTTTTGTTGTCTTTACTTAGCTTATCTATAGGGGGCAAGTTAGGGGGCAAGATGAGGGCTTGTCATTATGTCAACACACTTGTAATGACAATAGTCGACAATTTATAATATTTTTCCCTATATAATAGTAGAAACTCATGGAACTAATTCATGCGCACTTTACTGACAACCCCTACCATTATTGATATAATTTATTGGTACTAATATACAAAAAGGAGACTATACATAATGAAGAAACCCTTCTATAAAAAATGGTGGTTTATTTTAATTCTAGTAGTAATCGTAATTGGTGCTATTGGGAATGCAATTGAAGGTGATGAAAAGGAATCTTCACAAAAAGAGGAAGCTCCAAAAGCAGAAACTAAAAAAGAAACTTCTGCTGAAGCTGGCAAAAAAGAAGAGAAAGATAATGAGGTTACTATCGATATGGCGGCCGCAAATGATACAAACGTGCCACTTGAAAAACGTATTGCCAAAATAGCTACTGACTTATTTGGCACAAAGACGACTGATGGTAGTGATCGTAATATCACTGTTGAAAGTATGGGCGACATGTATTATTTAAAAATGATGATTGACGATGCTGTTACAAAGAAAAACACATTAGACTACGCACAACGTAATACAGTGAAATTACTTGAAGTATTAAAAGATGTTGAAGATATGGGCAATATTAATATTAACTGGCAAGCAAACTTTAAAGATGCTTCAGGCAACAGCAGCATTGGATCTGCTATGACTGCATTATTCAAAAAGAGCGATATAGATAAGATTGATTTTGCTAATTTTAAGGCATCAAACATAAAAGACGCTGCGTCAAGTTATGGTACGCATAACGATTTCAAATAATATAGAAGAAAGTCACTCATTATTTTTCACATGAGTGACTTTTTAAATGTTCTATTAATAATTTTTCTACTTGTGATTTTAGAGCTTGCTTAGCATACCTCAGTATTACATCTTCTCCAGGAGTTTTCAAAACAACGTCACTAAAGTATTCGTCTACATGGATCCACTTCACTACCTCAATTTTTTGTTTAGCTAACATTCGTTTTTTATTAAAATAATCACTTCTTAAATCTTTCAATAGGTCATCAACTATTTTGACATATACCACTGACATTTTTAGATTTCCTAGTTTATCGTAATCATTCTGCAACGATTTTACAGCCATATCCAGAAGGATAAATTCATGTACATTTCTTCGCTCATCAGGCTTAATCATCAACGTCTACCAGTGACGCATTTTGTATCATATCAAAGGTAATATGCTTGATTGATAAATCAGTATCTAAAAGTAACTCCTTATTATAAATATTTGTCCCCGTAATCATTCCAATTTCATCATATAATTTTTGGCTTTTCCAAAGTGTGAGCTTAATTTGCTTTTTCATTTTGAAAGCTCGCTGTATTGTTTGCTCAATCTCATCAAGTTCCCATTCAGTCAACTCGCGCTTTTTATCGTAAAATTGCTCTTTTTTCCATTCCTTTAACTTAACTAAATGTTCGGGTAGCATCAATGATGTCCATTTCATATTTCCGCGGTCGTTTATCATTACAATCACTCTCCACAATTAATCAACGTCAGATACTTTTAAAATATCTAGAAAATGTATCTTATGGATGCCCATATTTCTGTCTTTTATGTGGATTAATTTAGTGTTTGCATCCATTTTTACGACTGTACCCTCTAACAGCTCATCATGTTTGTAAATTGTGTATGTATAAACTTTATATTCTTGCATCGATTCTGTTAAGGTATATGCGATTTCTTCAAGATCGAATTCATCACGATCTAAATGTTTAGGTTCTTTCTTTTTTGCTGGTGTTTTTGTTTTAACAGCCATATTAACTCCCCTTATTAGAACATTTGTTTGTTTTATTATAGAACATTAGTTCTCTTTTTGGCAATAAAAAAAATACCAGGCTCCCATTAAAAATATGAGTACCTGGTATCTCTGTTTATAGAGTGCGCTTTACAACTGAAATCAATAATCCTAAAGCTTCGCCATCTGTCATTGAACAAACTTTTTCACTATGGTCCACCTTTAAGATTCCTTTTTGATATGTCTCTTTTAACAATCCTTTCAAATCCTCTTTAGCAGTTGATGTTAGTGTGTTAGTCACTTTTGGTTCCTCCTTTTGTTGGATAATAGTTGTTGGTTTCATAGCCTCTTCGATTCGTTTTAAGAAGCTATTCCATCTGTTTTCATTTAAAATTCGATGCGGACAGTATTTTCCATTCCAGTCTTGATGCTTTTTAACTCGTTCAATGCCCCATCCATATTGTTTTAGTAACGAGGCTATATACTGCACTGCATTTTCCTCAGCAGCACTGTAACGAGGTCCGCCACTTTTGCTGTAACAAATTTCGATACCAATGGATTTGCGATTACCGTTACCTTGACCATCTCCACAATGCCAGCCGTTGCGATTATATGGGATTGCTTGAATAACCTCTTTGTCATCAACTGCAATATGGTAAGATACCTGATTATCATTAGTTATCATGTATTTAATCTCATTAGCTGCAGAAGCATCATTTGCCGTATTGTGAACTGTAATATACTGAGGTGTCATAGTGTAAGGCGATTTTATAGAATACTTACTAGTTGGCAATAAGTTTTGTTTAAAAACGTAAGCCATTACTGTTCACCTTCTTTTTTTGCAGCCTTTAGTAAATCAAAAGTTCCCGAAGCTGTTAGACCAGCAACAAAGCCAGCCATCAACATCACATATGGTGGATACTCTGATAACGGCCAACAAACTATGCCAATAAAAATACCAATCACTACCGACGTGATTGGCATGTATTGTGTATTAATTTTAAATGTCTTTTTCAGTACCTCTGAAACGGCTAATACGATAGCCACCATCACCATTGCAATCATAAAAATGTTTGTTAAATCCATTATTCATCATCCTTTTCATTGTTTTTATGTTTGAGCGAGTGTTTTTCGATACGGTCCACTCGACCTTCTAATACGTTCAGCGATCGGTTCATACCTTCTAGTGCGATTGCTGTTCTTTCTTGTGATTCATTTGACCGTTCTAGATGGTCCATTAATTTGTTTTCTCGTTCTTCTGCTCGGTTCATTAGATTATCATTTTTGCTTATTAAATAGCGAAATGCCCCAAACGCTATAATTAAACAAGCTATCGCCCATACTGCTTGGCTTGTAGCAATTTCATTTACTGCAGCTACATCCATTCCATCACCAATCCTTTGCCCTATTCAATTAAAATTAAAAAGCTATGAGAAGCATCGAGATTCAGTAACATGTACTGTTGCCCGTCTCGATTGTTCTCATAGCGCATAATAAAAAGCACCCTCAGTTGAGAGTGCTTATAATTCAGAAATTCCGGTAACTTTTATACTGTAATAACCATATTGTCTCTTTAATTCTTTAATAATTAAATCAATCAATACACGCTCTTCCAAAGTACCATCTTCTAAATCTTCATAAGAGTAATCATCAAAATACATTATTTCGAAACCTTTTTCTATCGGAGAATTTATAGTAGCATTATAAATAAATTTTACCGATATATTCATTATCATCATCTCCCTTTTAATTACCAAATTCGACAAATGGTATGATTTTCCTTCTAATGATGAAAATAAAAAGACAAAAAAGTTTTTACTTAAGTATGGTCAGTTACTGAACAATATGGGACAAATGTTTATCATTATAGTAAAAGCACCCTCAATAGAGAGTGCAATAAAACTAATTAATACTAAATTAACTCACCATTATAGGCCTGAAATAACCGTGACAATTGTATCTGGGTACCCTGTAGCTTTAATAGTTATTATCCAAGTTCCATCTTGAAGGAACCTACGATTTAGAAACTCAAGTTGTCCGTTGGTAAATTTAGCCTCATTTGTGTAATCAAATACATTAGATCCATACATATTATGAGTAAACGTGAAGCTCGTAAATGCAGCTCTCCAAGCCAAATCATCATTAAAACTAAATACAAAAGGTGTAGACCTTACTACCTGGTGGATACTAGAACTAGAACCTATAGTTAATGGAACCGCGTTTACATTTACGTTGCTATTCTCGTCTTATACCTTCTCTATATATCGGTTTTATAACGAGCCTTCACCGTACAGGCGACTTTCATCGCATACGGCGATCCGTCAACAATAGATCTTTATAACTTATTTCCCCGCATTTAATTATATATCAATTAAAATAATGTCAATACTGACGAATGTTAATGGTCATGTTAATTATCTGGTTAAGACAATAAAAATAACGCTAAGCATCTGCTTGCGTTTTATGCTCATCCATTATAGTAATTAGTTCCACATACTGTTCTTGTGAAATTTTCTTCATCATTAAAAATAAACTTAAATCTGATTCTAATGATTCGTAAATATAATTACCTGAATTGATAACAATTTTTGCTGCTTTGTAAATCATGCTTATTCCTCCTATAATCCAATTTCTTTTTGTAGTAATAACATTTCAGTGTTTAATAACGTTTGAGCTTGCATTTCTTTTTGCGTTGGTTGAGGTTCGACAGGAATAGGCTCTGGAATGATAGGTGCCGTAAATTCGCCTGTTTCTCGATTGTACGAACTACCTAACGCAACCTCTTTATCTGCTATGAAAATCATATTATTGGCAGCTACTTCACCACTTAATTGACTTATACCAACTACAACATTTCCAGCATCTAATTGTGCATATTTAAACATTTTACCACCGCCTTAATAAAATTCTATAACTTCCCAACTTAGAACAATGTTATTCGTAAAGTTCACATCTACTGTAGCACTAGGTTTTATTACTAATTGCGTTTCGCTTAATGAGTTAACATACGGTGGGAAGTCATTACTTGCTGACGTAAGGGCGATTCCGTATAATTCCACATGCGCCTTAGCTGGATTTATTTTAGCAAGAGTAATAGAAAATGAGGTTGCAGTTGAAATTTTAACTGCTCCTCTTTGAACACTTTTAACTACGCGACCTTCTAGTAAAGTTCCTACTTTAATGTCTATTTCTTCAACTTTAGTTGCTGTACTATCCACTTTAACTTTGGTGCTGTCTGTAGTTGTTTTTATTGCATCAACCACAGTTTTAACCCCATCAACCGCAGATTGTATTGCTAACTGTAATGTTTTAGTAGCCATTTTTAATACTTCCAACTACAGAACCTCCTCGTAAATAAACTCCGGTTCTCCGCCTACTGTTCGAAAGCCCCATCGATACCATTTGCCGTTGTCTAAAAATTTGTGAGGCATAATTTCTTCCAAATGTGCAGTAACTTTAGTTTCTAATTCATCTACTTGTTGTTGTAAATCTGCTATACCACCATTTTCTTGTAGTTCTTTCAACGCAATATATGAACGATTAAACAACCAATTCATATGTTGCGCTGATGGTTTCATACCAGGTTGCCAACCTGTTGTTTTTAAGCTTTCAGGTGGTTCAACACCTTGATTCGACCACACAGGTAATGCACTTACCATAATCTTCACTCTCCTTTAAATCGGTAGTTCATTGTCTTGCGAAGGTGTATAGACAGCACCAAAGTAACCCCCTATTACCTCATCATTTATATCTCCTAGGCCTTTATTGTTGTCGATAGTGTTTGTTATATCACCAAATTCGAAAGTTCCTGTAAGTTCAATAACACCAACCTTAACACCTGCAGCTACTGTCCTTTGAACAATCCTAACGAAGTTCGTAGGGTCAAGTCCTGCCTCATTTAATTTTGTTAATGGTAACTCAATGACTTTAATTGCAGCAGGTTCTGGTTCCTCTGGATCGTTCCACTTTTCCTTAATCCTTATCAGCTTGGGTTCGACTGATAATGCAATAGCCAGAACTTGAATTATGGTATCAATTGTTCCATCACTTAGATTTCGGGCTATTTTTGATTTCAGTAATATTCGATACACTTCATCATTCGCCACTCCGCGAGGTTGATTAACGTTTTGACCTATTAAATCAAGTCCAGCACCTTCAGCGTCGTCTATGTTCCTCCACTGCCTAATACGGTCATTTGTGGCTTGTACTTCTTGTGCTTCTGCAGCAAAGATACTCATTAGTTTAGAGATATTCGAATCTGGCGTTTTATCAAAGTAATCAGCAAATCGTTTTACAATTGATTTTGTACTAAACATTCACTGCCACCTCAATGTTATTAAAATGTGTTTGAGCAACTTCCTGTAAGCCGACTGATACATTTGAATCGTTATAAACTAAACCATCCGTAGATACCTCAACAGTAACGTCCTCAATACCGTCTACACTATAGGTACTGGCGATTAATCGTGACACTATTACATCATCACCCATGTTTAAACCTGCATAAGAGTTGTTACTTAGGTCTGTACCTCCGACATATTTGACGAGAGCTGATTTTATTTGATTAATGCCATTTGAGCTAAATGAAGTATTCGTTGTCACATTGACTTTGATGAAAACATTTACTTCATTAGCCCTTGTGAATCCTATCTGTTTTACATCGCCACTTAAATCAATCACTTCGACATACGTCGTACCATAAGGTTGTATGCCACCTGCTTTCTTTTCGTGGATAGCTTTAGCTACCTCTTCATCGCTGCCACCTAACACAAAAGTTTGAATCGCTCTTGGTGGTGTTCCATATTGGTCTATTACATCGCTGTAGTTTTCTATAACTTTAGCTGCACGTATACTTGATAACTTTAATAGATTACTTCGTATTGCGGCTGTTGTAGCTGAACCTATACCTTCAACAGTAATGTCAGCTCTTTCTCTAGCTTCGGAATCTGTTTCTTTTTCACGACCACCATTAGTCTTTCTAGGATTATTAACGCCGTTAATGTTAGCGTCAGGATTAACTATTTGAGTTATGGTATTTGCTCCTACATTGCCTTTTGCTCCGACTTCATAGGACACTATATCAACTAACCCTTTACCTTCATCATTGAGCGTTAAATCATAAAGTGTTTCGAAATAAATATCGTTATCTGTAGACACTAAAAAACCACTTTCAATAAAGTGGTTTGGTGTACCGATTATTTCTATTTGTCCGTAGGCAAAGTCAGCCAAATTACGGCTAATTCCCGCGTAAGGTAGTAACATATCTAACTGATTACCTTCAGCAGTCTTTCTATATCCACTGTGATAAACATCCTCTGTATCTTGCCAAAGAAGTGAAAAGAACCATGCCATAATGCGAATGATAATACCCAATACGGATCGTTCTGTAGTATTAGCATCCGCACCAAACTTTTCTTTTGCCTTAGCTGACATATTATCAACTAATTCGCTGTATGTTTTTCTTTTAAAACCAGTCTTATCTAATGCCACCTAAAACCACCTCCTCGTTTAAAAAAGTGCCATCAGTGAGGGTTACACTAAAAACAATTTTTCGAACTCGATTAACATCTTTTATTTCTATGCTATTTATTTCTCTAATTCGTTCCTCTTGTGAAAGTACACGCATAACCTCTGCTCTTGCTTCCTCTTTTGTTGATTTTTCTAATACACGCTTGAAATCAAGCCCTGTAGCCTCGTTTAAGAACCACTCTTTTAAGTTAGTGCCTAATGATATTCCAATACACTGAGCAACCTCTTTTTCACCTTCATCTAACTTGAAATCACCATTTTCAAAAAGTAAATCGCCATTTAAAAGCGCTAACGTTTTCACTAAAACACCCCCACTATAACAGCGTCGTGAATATCAAACATCCTGGCGGTACCCGGAAAAACATTATGACCGTTTTGTGCTTCATCAATGGATCGCTGGTTAAATATCACTTGTACTATGTCGCCATTTCTTAAGTCTGGAATCATTTCAACTGATTCTGTAAAAGTTATTACATTATGCACATGCTCGCCTGTACCTGTGTATTGAGCGTGAGGTGCAGTATCTGTGGTTATAGAAATCGGTGCATTGTTATGCACTTTATACCGTTGAAATAATACTGGTACATTTTCGATTGGAGCCAAAGAACTTTCACTTTGTCCGTATTCTTTCACTTTAAATAAAGGTTGTATCTTAGCTCTTCGATTACTCTCATCATAAGAAAGAACTTTGCAAGGCATAGCCGTATTTAAGTTCATAAATACTCCTTGTTGAAGGGTACTGAAAAAATCGGTCATATTCGTCATAAAACAGCCTCCACTTCAGTATAAAATGAGTTGCCTTTGCAAATATGTTTTCCCTTCTTCACACGAACTTTACTCTTCGTTACAATTGATTGAAGTTCAATAATAGATGCCGTATTCATTCTGTGTTGCAATAATGATTTTGCTTTGTAACCTTTGACAATGACACCTTTTCGCTCATTCTCAAAGTATTCAGGTGAGCCAATAAGTCCTGTATCTGGACTTAAGATAAATCGATGGTTATCACCCTCTGTAATGGGTCTTATATAGGTTTGTTGCCTTGAAATATAAGCCGATGCTCCGCAATCATTCGCGACATCTTGAATTTTCTTAAAGACTTCTCCATTGATAGAAAAACCTTTATCATATACTTTATTTGTTGGTAATTTGAGTACGGCTACTTTTAAACCTAACGCCTTCGTTAAATCTTTAAGAATGGCATCAGCTTTAATTTTTCCTTTATACGAACGTTGCAAGGTCTTTTTCACATTGAATGGATAAGTGTCTAATACTTTTATTACTGTTGCTCTATCTGCTCCTAATGGTGTTGTACTTACGCTATTAATACGACCATTTAGAATTAATCCTTTATCTTCAACATAACCAGCATTTATTGATATAGATTCACCGAGTTTTAGCTTATTTCTTGTTGATTCAGATAAATTGTAGATAGTAATTTCACTTATATTAGGTTCTAAGTCATCATCAAATGGAACTTCAAACTCAATATCTAAATCAGTATTATTAAACTTTAAATTACCTGTCACTACCTCTACATATCGTTTAAATAATTTACTCATAGCTGTTCACCAACTTTAAAAATACTGTTTTGTTCAGATTCTCATACGTTACACGTGTTTCTTTCCCTGATTCATCTAAAGGGATGATAGTTGGCGCTGGATAACGATGATCAAATATCTCGTTAAACAATGGCATAGCGTAAATAAGCTTTTCACCATAAACTAGGACCTCCCCATCTTTTTGTAAATCTAATGAGAAGTAATCATGTAACTCGTTGTATCGTATTTCTATTAAAAATAATTCAGCGCCCAATTCCACTTCAAAACGATAGGGAATGAGCGCTTTTTCAATTTCGATATATTCAAATTCTAACATCCCTACACCACCCTAATCTTAACTCCAATAGGTAATTTTTGAGGAGCATAGCCACTCCATTTTTGAATGTCTTGCCATTTAGTACCGTACTTTTGACCAAGAGAAGAAAAAGTATCTCCTTTTTTAATAACATGATACACTTCTTTCTCTTTCTTATTTTCGGTTTGTTTACGTCCTGCCTCTGCAACAGGTGCAGTAACTGCCTTAATTTCAGGAGCTACATAAGATGATTGAGCAATCCGCACTTCCTTTAAGGTGCAGCTAAAATTATAACCATTCATCACCTTAGAACTTGCTTTAATAGATAATCCACTCATGAGCATGTTCTTGTAGATGCGACGCCCTTCATACGTAACCAGTTGGCCTTTAATCTCTATATTTTTCAGCTTACTGATTAATGATTCAACTCTCTCATTAGTCGGTCTAATTAAGAGCCCAGATAATTTAACTACCTCTGGTTTCCGTTCAACGTGGTCAGATAAATCAATTCCCTTTTCAACCTTATGGGTAGGAATATCAACGTCAAAGTTAGCATCCTCACTTGTGACATGTATTAACAAACCGTTCAATTGAGCCTTACCAACCAATTCTTCTGCCATTGACTATCCCTCCCTTGGTACAGGCATTACACTCAATAAATCTCCAAACATTTCTTCCAAAGTAGCTTTCACACTAAACGCTGTCTCTTGTGGGTTATCACTACCTTGTACAATAATTTGTATAGGTGCAGAAACCTTCGTACTACTGGATGTATTATTAACAGTTTCTGTTGTTGAATAGTCCTTTGCTGGCTCGAACTGTGTTGCTTGATCTAGGTTAATTTCTGGATGCGTGCCATCGCCTTGTAAAATACCTCTATCACGTAATTTATCTGCTTCAACTGCAGGTAAAACAGCTTCATCTTTGTGTAATAATGCGGGCATTTCATCAAACGGTACTCGCCCTAGACCAATCTCAAATCCTGGCAAGAAACTCGAAACCTTCGATACTACTCCGCTAATCTTTTCACCAACGTCGAAGTTTTTGATTGCTTCTCCGACTGCTCCTAGCTTCTTCATTACCCATTCAATTGCATCAGCAATGCCATTAAACGCTTTGGAAATAGCGCTGAGTATAGGTTTTAGTATTGCCCATGCATTTTCAATCGAACTTACAGCCAAAGGGAACATAGGTACAATAACTTCGGTTACTAAAAACTTTATTATTGCCGTTAATCCTTCAAAAAGTGCTCCCCCAATTTTTAAAGCTGGAGAAATAATGTCCATCGCTACGCTAATAACTTCTTGAGCTACAGGGAACAACGGAACGATAACATTTTGAATTAATCCTTTGATAATCCCTGCTGTCATTTCGAAAATATTCATGGCCCCACCTACTATGTGGCCTATATATTCAAATGCAACACCGATATATTCTTGTGCTTGAGGTATAAGAGGGATTACGACATTTTCAACAAAATCAGTAATAGCTCCTTTTACTGTCGAAAATACTGACCCTATAATATCGAAGTAGTGTGCAATACCATCTGCTATCTCTGAAGGAACCCCAAGATTTTGCCATATATCCGATATCTCTCCTGTATCATAAACTAGTGACATTATTGATTCGTAAACGGCTGAAATAACGTCTTTTATAACAGAGAATTTACTAAAACCTGCAGATAAAAACTCCATAATTGGTCCAGGATCAACATTGCTTAAAGCAGTGCCTAATTTATCTAAAATAGATACTACTTGCTCAAGTATTGGAGCTCCAGCTTTTGCTAAAAAGTCTTGCCATGCTTGTTTGAGGTTTCCTATTACGTTCTCGTAACCATCCGACTCACGCGCTGCTTGCCCTGTAGCACCTGCTAATTCTTGCATGTTTTCTGCGTATTCTAATCGAGTAGCTTGCTTTGTAGCTTCATCCAGGCTAGACCATTCTTTCGTTGCAGCTACTACCCCTTCTTTTACTGCAAAGGCTGCTAACTGTGTATCATTAGCGAATAATCCAATCGATTCGCCACCTTCATAGTTACCTTTAATAAAGCTGTTTAATGCACTATTGGCATCCTCAAAGCTCTTATCATAGAATGCCGCGGCGTCTGCCACTACTGTAACAGCTCTTTCAGCCATACCTAGAGATTGCTCAGTATCTAAACCCAATCCCTTAAACATAGAAGTCATTTGAGTGATTGGCGCCTTAATACGACTTGGTAGCATTCCGAATTTATCACCCAGTTGTTCAACTGTTTCGGTTGCTTTAGTTTCCAACTCCCCAAATACCTGTTCAAACTGAGCGGTCAAAGCTTGAATATTAGCTGCTGCTTCAATTGCAGATACGCCAAATTCAATGATCTTATCAACAGCTATATAAGCTCCGATAGCTGAACCTATACCAATGATTGTGCCTTTTAATTTTCCAAATGCTCCATCGGCATCATTAGCGCCTCTTTCAACATCTCTTAAATTATCTCCGTCTAAATTATTCAATTGGCGGTCAACATCATAGATAATCTCACCTAAGTCATCGAAGTTATCTACTACATCTTCCGCATTATCTTCCAGATCATTTAAGCTACTGAAATCCATGTGTGATATAGCTGATATCACTTGGTTAATTCTTCTGTCTAACTCTCCTAAAGGGCCATCGTCAATATCCATACCGATTTCAACAAATAAATCACGAATACTCACGTTTTATCCTCCCTTCGCGGCATTCTTACGTTCGACATACACATCCATCGCAGCATTGAATTCATGTAGTTCATCTGGCGTCATCGTTTCGGCACGTTCAAAACTTAAAAAGCGCTCCATTACAGGGCGCCAGAAAAACCAATTTTCTTCAACTTGTTGCTTATAAGATTCGTATGGCTTACACGTCTTGAAAGAGGAACGTTGCTGCTGCTTTCATAACTTCAGATAGGCCACCGTTTTCCTCGAAGTGATCCCAATTTGTACGACCACCTTCAGCAGTAAAGACAACGTGGTCCATGAATTCGCTATAAAGTAATTCAGATGATGTTCCAACCTCTGTTTTAGCACGATCACGCATACGTAGTGACTCGCGTAAACCAGGGTGTTGGAAAGTGTATTTTTGTCCTTTTTGTGTTTCAAATTGCATTTGTTCGCCTTTTTTAGCCATTGCTTTTCGCTCCGTTTCCTTTTGTTTTAATTGATTTGTTATGTGTTGTTTTTTCATTACAAATTAAAAGAGTGAGCATAATGCCCACTCTCCTTTCGTTTTATTTAACTGTGTAATCAAATACTTTGATTGTATATACACGGTTAGCTACGGATTTACCATGTTCAATGTCCCGAACTTTTGTAACCATTGCCTTCGTGCCACCAACAACCTCTTTAATTTCGTTGTTACTGTTCACCCATACGGGGAACATTGTACGCTCATTTGCATGTTTATTAAGTGTTGTGATTGATGGCGATGTTTGATTCAATGTAATTTCGACTGTACCTAATGAATCTCCGTTGATCGACACAACTGCATCCCCTTGCGCTGATGAACTCGCTTCGAAGTTATCATTATCCTTCGAGCATTTGACCATAGTTCCATCTGCATAGCCTGTAATAAAAACGCCGTTTACGGTCGTCGTAACCTTTCGCGCATCATATGTGCCGATATGTCCTGTCATTTAAAAGCCTCCTTATACTAAAATTTCGCCATGAATTTTGGCCTCATGAATTGCTCCAGCAAGTTCAAAGCTAAACGACAACCCATTATATTTACGTGCCGCGCGATCAGATGCTAATACTTCATTTCGACTTTTAGCAGTAATCGTATATAAGTATTGTCCTGCATCATCAGTGCCAATTATGCCGTTCTGTCCAGCGATTTCTAGCACTGTACGTACAGCACCCTCAATTTGAGCAATACCACTGTCTGTGTAAGGGATTTTCGGGTTGGTTGATAACAAATACTGCACTTGTTGTTCAATGTTCAATTTCACCCAATCCTTGCCGTGAATTACATCGATATATTCTCCGCTGACTAGCGTACCTTCGCTTGTCTGGTCAATGCCTGCTTTAGTTACATAAGCAAATGCTCCACCTGTATGAATATCATTTAATTGTGTCGGTGTAAGGTCCTGTGGCGTAACAAATTTGAGTGTTTTAAACTTCCACGTAAGTGAACCTACTGGACGCGAACCAACTTGTCCAATTAAAGCAGCGTGTGGTAATTCAGCAATTGTATTATGTTGAATAACAAAAGTACGATCATATTTACCAGCTTTTAAAATTGCTAAATCTTCTTTGCTATCAACTACATGTGCAGCCATTTTTAATGCTTTTGCTTCTACCGCATCACTAATCGCCTTATAGTCAGTAACCGCGCCAGTATCCAACATTACAAAGTACCAATCGTTATAAAAATAGTTTTCTAATACTGTCACGGCAGTTATTGGATCGCTGTAAGTCGCGATAGCTACTTTCTCAGGTCTGTAATCCCCTTGTGCAAAGATTTGTTTTGCAATCTTATAACCATCTGACTCTTGACCTAATGCCTCTTTGATACCATCTAAATCAAGATATTCTTTGTAAGTACTTTCGCCAGCTTTATTAGCTAAAATCAGTGGCGTACCTAGCCCGATAAGCGCTGATGGTTTCTTAATGTCAATCGTGACTGTAACGTCTTGTAATGGCATTAAATCCCCTCCTTAATTTCGATATTTTCTATAGTTCCTGTTGCATCAATGCTATCTATAACATCGATTTCAAATGACTCTCGGCCACGTACTCGTAAACGAATATCAAAGCCATATCGACGTTCATATTCGATATTCAAAAAAACATCACGGTTCGTGATAGCCAGTGCTTCAACGACTGTAATGTTTACATCTGATAAATCAATATTTCCTTTGCCTAAAAAATAAGCTCTCGCTTTTTGTGCTATATCATGTGCATCCGCAATGTCACTAGCGTGGCATGTTATAGAAACAACAATTTCAATATCTTGCTCTATAACACCAGTAGCATCACCTACAACCGTTTCAGCAACTTGCCCTATACCTTGACCCGGTGTAGTAAATTTTATAGCCAGAAATGGATAATCAGGTTGTTTTGCTGTAGTTTCGGCTGTTATTGTCGTCACTCCGCTGTAACCCTTCAAACCTTTTATAATTGGTTGGCGTATTTCATTTAATTTGATCAAACGCACTCACTCCCTTACCTACATAGCGATAGAAATCTCCAAACGGTGTTAAATCAAGGCTAGTATCAATTTTGTATTTCATGCCTTGATGTTCGAACTTATCACCATGCTTGAAAGGTGTCAGCGAGTATACTTGCCTATCTGATTGAGTTACAAGTCCACCTAATTGAGCTATTGTTTTTATGTCAAAAGGAATAACAGCGCATTGTTTAGTTTCAGTTATTTGCTGACCGTTAACATACTCTCCATCGTCATTCCAACCACCATCAGCTACCCCGATAATGAAGGTTACATCAGTGCTGTATTTACGTATCAATCGGCTAAAATTGTACATGCTCAATCGATATCGACCTCCATTTTGTTAATAAGGCCACCACTATCTACTAGAGGATTGCTTGAACCCTTGCTAGAAACAGTGAATGGATGATTAACAGGATTATTTAAATCGATTGCATGCTCTTGAATTTTCCCTTTAAGCTCATTAGCTAATTGTTCAAAGAATGTTTCTACTGACAAGTTACCAGCAATCACCTTATCAATGAGTTGTTCTGCTTTTCTTTGTACATCCGCTTGGTGCAAATCGGCACCTGTCCTCATAAATGAACGTTCTGGAATGACAATATGAGTAGTTTCAGCCTTTAAATGCAAACCGTGATAAGCTAAGTAACCTCGCATTTTTTCCGTAACTTTTATTCTCGCTCCATATTCGTGTACAGCTGCAATCATTGCCATTTCACTATCTTTTACATAGCCTACTTTGGCTTTTTTGCTTCGAGCCTTGTTCAAGTCTCTTCGGATCTCAGGAATGCGATTATTGTCAGATATGTTTATACGGATGTTTGCCATACCTTAATAACCCCCAAACGGTCTGAAACGAAGCTTTCTAAGTCCTGCTGAACTAAGTTTTTTTATCAATGCATCGTTACGTTCCTCAGCACTATCAAAAGCCTGCGACATACCTGCTATTGATTCACTTTTGATACCTGTGTTTCCTTGTAATTCAAACAGAACATATTGAGCTACAATACCTTTAGCTATTGAAGGTAGTTTGATAACCCCATTAGCAATAAAAGATTGGTTACATACCCCTTGAACCCATTCGATTGCTTCATTAAGCTTTAACTTTAAATAAGCGTCAGTGGATTCGTCACTTTGATTCATTTGAATGAGTATCTTCAGTTCCGTTAGTTCCATTCATAACGCCCTCATCCCCTAAAATCAGTGCAATCAATTCCTTTTTTGTTGCACGTGATTTATATTCAATTTCTTCTTGATCTAGGAATTTTTTTAACGCTTCATTTTGCAACGCATCTAATTCTTCATAACTTAAACCATAAAGTTCAATGTGTTCCAATTCTTCGGTTATCTGAACATAACCGCGTGATGCGTAAAGAACCTCGTAAGCTTTCTCTGTCGCATTTATAACATGATCACCTTTTTTGTACTGCGGCATAAAGAGCCCTCCTTATTAAAATATAAAAAGGATGGAGCTTTTCCCCACCCTGTAGAATCATCCACCGACTGCTGCTTTAGGTACTAGGGCCGCAAAAGCATCTTCTTTTAACGTCATGAAGCCAATATGCATTGTTGCACGTAACGCAAACATATCTTGCTCGTAAAGATTAATTGGTTTGCCGTCAGCATCAACAATCGTTGATAACGTCGCCTCTTCTGATACCTTGTATTCAATCCCTTGTAAAATACCGTAACGAGCCATATCCCAATCACCAGCAAGCATTAAAGCTTTTGTTTTATCAAAGGATGCTTTTGAAACATATCCAATCGGTTGCCCTAATACTTGTGAAGGTGTGCCGCCTGTCGCGTCATTAAAGATAGGGTTGTTGTTCTGGTCTTTAGCTGCGCGTAAATCCTTACGGAATGATTTAATCGTAGTAAATCCATTAACATCATGATCAGCTTCTTCTAATAATCCAGCAACGTCGTTTAAGTCAAAGTAAAGGTTGGCACCTGTACCGTACTCAACAGATTGACCACTCGCTGTGATACGTTCAAAAACTGATACACCACTTGCATAAGGTGAACCTGTGCCAAATAATGCAGCTTGGTCAAACTTTTTATAAAATGCTTCTGCAATAGCTGGTTGCATTTGAGTAAAGAAATCACTTACTGTGAATTTTAAAAATTCTTTTGACACTGGGATGATTACAGCTAACTTCTTCGCTTCCATTACAGCTTTTAACCAAGTTGCTTTAGATGTTTGAATACGTTCAGTTTCTCCAACCCAGTAAGCGCCAGGACCTTCTGCTAAATAAGTAAATTCTTTTTTAGGCTTAGTCATTTCTTCGTACTTAGCTAATTGAGCCACTGCCGAATTTGCCATGAATTCTTTTAATACCAAAGTTCCTGATTCAGTTGGAATAGATCCTGTTTTTGCATCCTGTAATAAGATGTTGTTGGGAGTTGCAAACATTTGAATATCTAAATCAATATAAGGTGTAAAGCCATTCGGTAAAATACTAAATTGTTTGTTCATTATTGTTGTGCTCCTTCTCGTTTATTTTCGGATACTAGCTGCACTAGCTAATTCCGATAAGTTTGTTACTGTAGGACCGCCCTGTCCAGGTTTATCAATGTCGCGACCAGATTCTTTGAATTTGGCATCGACTTGCGCCTGAACAAACGTATCAAGTTCTGCTTTATATTCACCAAGCGTCACTTTCGTACTTTCCTCATCGTCAGCTAAAAAACGCTCGATGAATTTCGTTGGTAGACCTTGTTCGGTAGCGTACTCAATCGCTTTGGTTTTTAATGTCTCTCGTTCACGACCTTTACGTTCGTCCTCGATTTCTTTGCGAAGCTTTTCGATTTCAATTTGTTCAGGTGTTTTTTGAGGGTTACGTTTGCTTACTTCTTCCTCAATCAAAGCCTCAAGATTGTTCGATTTCCATGTTTCAAGTGCTTTGGTATGGTGCTTGTCGCGCTCAGACTCAAAGTCGCTTTTAACATCTCTATTAGTTTTCACAGCCAATGTTAAGTCGCCTTTTTCAAGCGATTCCTCTAAAACATGCTTTTCAATTGCAGTAACGTCACCAGCTTCAACTAATTCTTTCAATTTATCTAAATTAATTTTCATTGCATCCTCCAGTCCTCCGCACGCTATGCCCACGGAACACAATAGTATTTTGCCTTATTCGCTTTTATCCTCTGTTTAGGCTTTCGAGCATAATAAAAAGCCGTATTGCTACGGCTGTTCATCACAAAATAAAAACACTCAACCATTTTGGTTAAGTGTTCTATGCTTTAAAGATTATTTTCTTTATTTCGTCGCTTTTTAAAGATATCAGTTCATCATCATCCGACCTTTGAGCGTAATACAATGGTTCGGAATCATATTTTTCAATAATTGTAGCTTCAATGCCTGATTTCGTTAAAACAACGTCGTATTCTTTTGCTTCAATCATTCTAATCATCCTCCATTTTCTTTTTCGCTTTCTTTTCTTCGATGATATAAGCTGTAGTCAAAGTTGGCGTATCGGTATTATCCTTAACAATCCAACCTGTAAGAATAAATGCGCTTCTTCCAGATGGACCACTAATGTTCAATATCGATTCATACGTTTCACCATGACCATTATGCCCTTTTGAATTAGTAAATGAATCAGGTAATTGCTTCATGATCGTATCTTTCAAATGTTTCCAGTTGCTCTGATTATACCCCAATAAGTCATCAAATAAAACAGCTTTAGGTCCACCTGTAGGATGGTTTTTATCGAGTGCGTAATAAGTAAGCTTTTGATCAATAAATTTCGCATTCTTAATATTTGGAATTACATTACTTGCTCTTTTTTTAACCTCAGTTGATGAAGATGAATCGTTGTCCATTGCATTCTTAAAATCTTCAAAGGTTCGCTTCGCTAAATCGTCATTCGTTTGCCCTTGTACATCCTCTATTTCGTAAACAAGTAAGCAGCGACAATTAATATCATGATGCGCATATCCTGTGTTACCTGGTGCAATACCACTTTCACCATTCCCTAAGTCAAATAAATCATCTACAGGTATTTGCATACCATCCATCTTAATGTGATTCGCCTTTGATTTTTTACGAACGCGACTATCTTTCATGTTTCGCCATTTCTTTAACATGAGAATGCCTTTTTGATTAGCTCGTTTAGCGCTATCTAATGCTCCTTGTTCTCTTACTCGATGCGTTTCAGTACGTGCCACTCTAATAGCCTTCTCATAATCACCCTCAAATGTACCTTTTAATGACTCAGCCATATCTTTGTAACTAGAACCTCTCACAAGGCTCTGAGTAACGTCCTGTTGAATCTTATAGATTATGTCACTCCGATTCTTTTCAAGTGTCTGGGATAAAGTTAAGCCTTTTACAGGATTATCTAAAGCTGCTCTTATCTGTTCAACCTTTAGAGAACTATATTGCAAGTTCCTTCGAGCCTCGTTTTCAATAGCCCATCCCATCCACGAATATGAATAGACATATGATTCTGCTAAATGAGTTGAGATACTGTTTTGTACCTCTATAGACATCGTATCAACATGCTCATTGAGCGAATCAATGAATTTCTTTAATCGATCATACTTAATCATGCTTTCGTAAGTAAGTACGCCATCATCTTCATAGTCAGCGTAAATCTTGCCTAACTCTCCAAGCGCTACATTTACTAATTGGCGATAATAAAAGCGGATAGAGCCCTCAATCTTCTTGAGTTCTTTATCCGCCCAATCTTCCAGCTTCTCACTGTACTTTTCGAGATCCATCTTCGTCACCACCATCATCTTTAAATAATGGTTCTATTCCATCTCGCTCTAATTCCCTTTGTTCCATCTCATAGTCCACATCATCAACTATCGATAGCGTAGACAGCGCTGTTTTTTGTGATGTTATCGCCATTAACGTTGTGGCCGTTTGAGCCTCCTCTAATAAATTAGCAGGAACATTACGACGGAAACTAAACCAAAGCTTCAAATAATCTTCATTAGAGCAAATGCCCTTCTTTGCCCATGCGCTACAAATTACCTTGAATTGATAACGTAAAGCAGCAGTCATTTTGCGCTCCATCGTTACACACTTGTTTTCAAGTGACATTAGCTTGTATTTCATAGCAACACCTGACGCATTGTTAGAGAATGATTCATCACTGAAATTGACTGACTTCGCTAAACGCAAGATGTTAGCTTCCAGACGATCTAAATGATTTTCAATCATGGTGTCGTTAATATCCTTTGTTAAATAACGAACATCATCATCCTTTTCAAACAACTCAAAGACGCCTGACTTTTTAATATCCGCAATGGTTTCAGCATCAGCACCTAAACCTTTTAAAATTAGGTATGCTAAACGGTACTGCTCAATTTCATTGGACGCATCTGATAACGTACGGTCATAAGCATCAATAAGCGCGAATACTTTCTCTGCATCTGCCATAAGTTCCTCATTGTTAGGCAACCCCCATAATGGACAGTAATCGAAAGTGTGAAGCTTTCCTTCTCCCACTAGAGGTAGGCCGTTTTCACCTGTTTCAAATACATAAAAATAAGCGTTGTTGTAAAACTCGACACGCTGTTTGTTATCATCAATATCAAAATAACGAATGGCAAATTCCGGCTCTGTATAATCTGTTGATGAAATGATAATCGTTTCCCAAGGGTCAATATTAACAATGCGTTCTTTACCCTCTTTGTCGATATAAGCCATCCGAGCGCTGTAACCGCATATTGCAGCCTTCTTGCCCCACTCGCTATCTTTATCCTCAACATTATTACGTAACCGAAAGTCATTTACTTCGTCTTTCATTTTAACTAAACTATCTCTCGACTTTTCTTCAATTTCATAACCAATCGGATGACCAAACATATAACCTACTTTTGTATCTACTATTTCAGCATCAAACGCATTGTTTAGACGGTTGTTTACTTTGTTATCGATACGTTTTATAGCCCCTGTTTCAAATTCGTCATAATCGACCGCCTCACGCTTTAAAATAGGCACACCCTCAACAGATGCTTTATAACGCTCATAAAATAATATGCGTTTTTCTTTATCTGCTTTATGTTCATTAATTACTTTTGTTATTAATTGTGGGTCAGCTCCTTGTTTTCGAAACTGATTCAAATATTTATAAGTATTCATTCAATCACCCCTAGCCTTTTCGACGTTGTGGTTTCAATTCTGTATAGATTGCATACCTTAATGCATCGAGCACATCATCCCACAGTTTTATTGGATCACCCGTTGTTTCATTCCATACATAAAGATATATTTCTTTATCAAATCGATTCACATTTTCTCGAACAACATACAATTTGTTTTGTTTGAATAACCTTGCAACTTCTTCAATTCCTGCAACTACTTTTTTATCTGCGTTTAAAGCACGTATTCTTTCTCTTCTAAATCGAACAACATGCTCTGGACGCGCGCTATCACAGTAAAAGTTTATATTGCCGTAACGGTCTTTAATGTCCTTAGCTACGGTTACCCAATAATCAATCTCTTCATGTTGCTTTGCATGCTCTTCAATCAAATACACGTTATCCTTGTCGTCAATGCCCATCACTACAATAGAACCGTGGTGATCATACCCCCAGTCAACACCAGCGAAATATTTCGTAATATTCACTGATTCGATATTCTCTCTCGAAATGTAATGTGTATCTTTATTGAAGTCTTTATAAATTACACCTTCAGCAGCTACCCATTGTCCATGAATGTCGCGATCAGTAAACATCCCTGTCGGAGTTGAAGCAATAATTGACTCAACGTATTCAGGGTCAAGGAAGATATTATCGAACAACGTAAAATGGAATGCTCTGATATTTAAACGGCCGTTATCTAACATTTGACCATCTTTATCAATGTAATCTGTTTTTACGCTATGCGCTGGATTCTCAGGGTTAGTATCTATCAATATACGAGCTCCTTTATATGAGCAACGTGAGATAACTTCTTTTACGAATGAATCATGAAGCGCTGTGCCCTCATTGAGTAGTGCTCCAGCAGCAGTGAAACCACGCACCTTTTTCCATGCATCAGAATTAGCGCCGTCAAAACAATATATTTTATTGCCAAAAACAGAAACTGCATTCGATTTATTAAGCTTTAACTCTTTACCTAGAATGACTTCCATATCGTTTAATATGTTACGTCTAATACTCGCTTGAGTAGCCCCGCCCATAATGAATGACAATCCTTGCCCTTCGTATTTAGCAATGTGCATTAAAAAAAGCAGAATAAACACGAATGTTTTCCCTGCACGTTTCGCGCCACTGGCGAGCAGTATTTTAGGTCTTTCTTGAATAAAAGAATCCATAACCTCTTTTTGCTTCGGTGTAAGTTCGGCCACTAATCATCACCTGCCATTTTACGAAGCATCTTAGCGATTTCACTTTCTTGAGCATTTGTATCGCCTTGCTCAATTTTGCTAATTTCAGCTTTTGTCTTATCAATATTCAACTGCATCTGCTCAAGTTTAAGCCTACGCTCATCATCCTCGGTTGTAAGGTCCATGAACTGCTTAACCAAGTTACGATGTTCAGCGAACGCCCTTGTTTGAGCTTTGATGTAAGACTCGTAGCGTTCGTGAGCGTAGATAACTTTGTAATCTGTCTTGCTGATGCTCTCGCCTTCCATCTCGCCACTAACTTCTTTCAAATGGTCAAACGGATCTTCTACCCACATTATCTTTTGAGCACGGATGATAGCTGAGAAGCTTAATTCGATTTGCAACCACAGTTGGTCAACGACATCGAAGTCCTGCAAAGCTTCCATGATTTCAATTTGCTCATCGTAAAGGAACTTACTACGCAAGCCATGTATCATAGCAGCCCTGTTCCGTTTGGTGAACTGATTCGGTGGATTAGGATTGCCACTTCGTTTCTTCACTCGCCCATCCTTCTTAGGCGGTGCATCCTGTATCACTTCATGGTTACTCGGTTCGGTTGCATCCTTACTAGAAATAGTTGCAACCTTCGCTGTTTTGATTGCATCCTTTTCAGTTGCATCCCTCGACCATTTCTCTCGGCTTTTTCGGCTTTTTAATGTACCAAGTTTTATTCCATGCTTTTCAGCAAGATCAGCAAGTGTAATCTTTGTGATTTCCCACTCTTTCTGTATTTCATCCCAATTAGCCATATCTCATAATCACCACCACCCCTATTTCTTTAATTAAAAAAGGGTAAGGATTATCGATTTAGATAACCCTTACCTTTTTATTAGATACTTTTGTATGTTTTCAGTTATTAAAATAAATCTCTCAACGTCTTTTAAACTTAATGTAATTAATTCATTCCCTAAAGAATGAGCAGATTTAATATTTAGTCTATCAATACTATCAACTGATTCTTTTTCTATAATACCACTATTATGAATTAATACATTTCTTATTTTATTCCAGTGAGGTAACTCCTGGTAATAATTATTATTTTTCACTTCGATACCAACAACTCTATCTAAATAGTTCAACGCTCCTATAATTCCATCGCCTTTTAAATCACTGAATTTTAACCGCAAATTCAAAGTTTCTTTGTATGCTTTACATAAATTAATTAGGAAGTACTCAAAATCGCTATATAGAGTTAAAAATATTGCATTTGCTACTTTCGGAATAACTAAATATTTAATTTCTAATTTTTTATTTTCATCACCAATTAATTCATTATTAGCTTCTTGATTTTCAATAAATTGTATTACCATGGAAGATAAATAATTTTTAGAATAAAAATCATGGAATGCACTATATACACTTCCGGTTTCTTCATATTTTTCGATTAACATGTCATGTATTTCTTCGGTCACAAATATCCCTCCCAGTTTATCTTAATCTTAGAGACGACAAATAGGAAGAACTTTCTACTAACTTCACTTTCAAAACCACACCAAACTCTACCCTCTCGACACAAAGCGTTTTGGCTGTTTGATGCAGTTTTCAAAGCAAAATAAAAACCCCTCGAATCCGCTCAAGGGGTCTTGCATTCGTCTATTATTCTATTTGTGGTAAAACTGTCGATTTAGCTCACTTCTAGCAACCGTGGCAGAGCTTCTTCCCCACGTTAATTATTGTATCGAATTGTTTTCGTGCATTTCCGTGCACGTTTAGTATGTTTGACTGATCAAAATGGAAAGTGGACGAAGTTCACATAATAACCACTCCTTATTCCGATTTTTAGCCCTTTATATTAATTAAGATACCTAATCTTTTTAAATATATGGGCCGGCCATGTATGTCTTGCCTCGAACAAGTTTATGAGGCGCTGGTCGGTCGTCGGTCTGTCTTTCCCTAATATTTAGGTTTTTATAAATACCAAGGGAAGAAACATTTACCTGCCCGACCTCCCCTTTAGTTTACATCGCACCCTATCCAAAATGATACGTTTGGAACATCTGGAACATTTGTAACACTTGGCACATTTGTAACATCTGTAACACCTATACTTCTAATCACATCACACGAATCACACCTCTTCAATTACTTACGCATTCCTTAATAATCTGTTAAATTAATCTCAAATACATTAAGAGGTGATCAAAATGCTAACTGAAAAGATAACATGTAGAGATGAACTTCTAAATGCCTTCAAAAACTTAATAGCTTCAACTGGAAAGAAAGAATTTTCTATACAAGAAATAAAGGACTACATGCTTCGAAATGGTTCTATTTCTACTGAAAAGACAATTGAAGCTCATGTTCGTTACCGATGTTGCGCTAATGCTAAAAAACGTTACCATGCAACTAACTATGATGATTTAATTAGACTTGAAAGTGGCTTGTACTCGTTGTTTACTAGATGAAATGAAGCAACCCGAAGGTCACTTCATCATCAGATCAATAACTCGTTCTCGTACTCGTTGTACGCTTGTATGGCTCATATTAAGCTTTGCACCAATCCAACGGAAAGGCATGCCCTCTAACAACCAATAAAGCACTTCTTGCTCTATGTCGCCAGCTACCTTGCTTGTTAAATTTTGAACCATAAGTAGTTCGTCTTTAATCTTGTTAATTCGTACTTCGCGCGCTGCTCTAATTTGTACATGTGCATGGACTGGATCACTTGTGCCACCAACTGCTTTTGGCATTGTTGCTTCAATTCCATATTGCGCAGTAGATGCAGCAGCTGTTAATGAATCAAGCTCATCCTTCATTCTCATGTACTTACACATGTTGTCGTGATACTTCTTGATTGCCTTGTCTAGTTGGTAGCGATTTAATTCTGTTCTCTCTTTTAACATAGTTTTGCCCCCTATGATATAATGCTTATATGACTAAGCCATCAAAGGGCATAAACCAATTCGAGCTGTAGCGTGTGACGACGCTGCGGCTTTTTTTATAATTAAAAAGAGTAAATGATAGAAAAGCATTCAATATTGGATATATAATGTAATTAGATATGCTTTAAGGGACCAGTCGGTCAAAGACCAGAGCTAGTAACCTTACTTGTGTTGTTAATAACATTACAGTTGCTTTTAGTAGCAAAAATGAATCGGGTGGTGGTTGATATGAAAAATAACTTATTGTATGAATGTTTAGTACTTGTTGTTGGTCATTTAGCCGCTATGTGCGGCTCAGCTGTAGTAACGGTTGCTCTGGCCCCTTAAGGTATATCGTTTAATCCTCAAAGTGTTCAGCAACTAACTACTTTTAAATGCGGATTAATTTCGCAAACATCTAAAGGTAGCCAACCAAACGTATCTTCTTCATATTCGATTTTTGCAAAGCTATATGGTGAGATAGCTAAAACTTCAAATGTTTTACCAATCAAACCATAACGATACCACCAATTAAGGTCGTGTGTTTTCTTTGTAATTTTTACAAATCTCGGTTTCATTAAAAATCACCTACTGCACAAAATCTTTCAAGTGCGCATTCTTCTCGAAATGTTTAGTACCAGTGTTCTGCTGCCGCATCTCTTTGTTCTTGAATGATTTTTTGATAAGATTCTTTATCCACAACCGTTCCTTTAATTAGCTCACAGTCCTTAAAGTTTTCGAAGTTATTCCCAAATAGATGATAAATGCTATCAGCTTCTTGATTCTCTTCATCATAAATACCAGGACATTCTTCTTCATAAGTGTAAAGACCATTATCGTTTTCAAACCATTGTGGTGAAAATTTTACAATTTGATTTATAAGTTCTTCTCGTCCATGTTCTTTACACCATTTTTCTCCAAATTTCACACTATCTCCACGCTCAAAATTCATTATTTTTCCCTCCATTTACTGTGCAATATCTTTCAACCATTACACAGCACTAATTCTTTTATCTTTTTAAAATCCTCAAACCAATCATCATAATCACCATCTAACCTCTTACCGATTAATCCATGTTTCCTTGGTTTAATTACTCCTAACAACTCCAAATCTATAGCAATTAGAGCAGCACTAACCTTATGAATATTCAACTTGCGATAAATCAAATTAATAGAGAAATCAGCTTCCCACATACCAATGAATTTTTCGATCTGTTCATGCGTGAAATCCAGTTGCAACATTTCGTGTTCTGGTTGCGAGAATAAAATGTATCTTCCTTTTACTTTTCGCCCCATTCAATCGTCACCTCTGCCCTTGGATTATCCGAATACAACTTACGAACAAACAACTCCGTCACTTGGCTATCGTCATGCCATACAACCTTACTAAGGCCATCTTTTATGCCCTTTGCTAAGTTGTCGATGTCTGGCTTAGTTGTAGGTCTTAACTCTCCATCTACAGCTTGCTGATGCTTCTTTTTGCTAAATGATTTAGGTATCTTGCGATAAACATCAATTCGTAGCCTTATTTCCTCGGTAATAAGTGCATCTGGCGCAACCTGTGAGGCTACCAATCTCACGAATGATTTATAGTCTTTGGATTCTTTCGGATCACGTACAGACACGTTATTTCCAAACCTTGAAAACTTCGGTCGCTGTTGTGCCTGCACATCTCCTGGTATTTCAATTTTGAGTACGTTCATGTTTGCCCTCCTGTCGGCACCCTATTTAATCCTCAAGTTTAATGAGCTGTAATCTATTATTCACTTCACTTTTAGCGCGTCTTTGATAAACCTTCGACATGTAAAACTGTATTGTTTTTGGCTTAACACCACGTTCCTCGGCTATTTCCTCAACCGTTCCTATTGCTACCATCTGTTCACCTTTGAAGAGTGCATATTCTTTCATACAGCACCTCAATACCCAGCGTTTTGACGCTCATGGTTGACCTTGTTCTTAGCGTAGTAGGCTTCTTGGACCTGTTCCCATGTGAAGCCAAGTAATTGACCCAACTGAACAAAGTTACTGAAAATGTTTTTATAAGAACTTTCGGTATTTTCAGGATCGTGATAATCCGCCCAATATAAGTCACACGTATGTGTCAAAACTTCTACAAACATTTCGTTTATTTCGGTTTCCCCAGCGTGTAATTCTCTTATCAGAGAATTTGATCTATCGTTTAACTCCAATTCCAACCCAATACTCAAAATGAAATGCAAGCAGTCAACGTATTCCTCAAGAAGTGGGTTTCTTACTTCGCCAATATCTTTTCTTTCAATCCAATTGGGATTATCAGTTGGTACATCAACATAATGTGTTTCTTTTTTGTAAATTCTCGGCTCCTGGTCCTTACTCCACTTCTTAAACCCACGCCATTCATTCGCGCATTCACCAAGCTCAACCTGTAGTGCTAACAGCTTCCAATCAAGATTGTTTTGTCCTCGTAACTCCGAATGCTCTTGCATGATGTGCTCGTCCAACGCTGCCTGTGTATCAAATAATTTTGTTAAGTTCATTTTTACGCTCCTTTGCTAGCCACTTTTTCTCTACTAAAATTTGATATGGTTATTTTTCATTTTCATAAAACTTAACCGTGCTGATGGGTACATAAGCTGCATGCTCTTGAAATTTAATTTGCTTTTGTAATTCTCTCAGTGTTTTGCCGTACAAGATTTTGCGTTTTTGTGTATTTGACATATAAATCACTCCTTAGAAAGGCAAATCTGATTCATCGACCTCTATCGGTGCCTTTGTATTAGCAAATGGATCTTCATCCACTCTCGTATAACTTGGCTGGTTATTATTACCGCCATAATTGCCCTGTGGTGGGATTTGATTCGTTCCACCTGTATTTGTACTAGATTGATAGTTTGGCGTGTTCTGAGCGCCTCCTGTGCTGTTTCTTGGCTCTAAGAATTGGATGCTGTCTGCTACAACATCAGTTGTAAAAACGCGCTTACCATCCTGCCCTTCATAGCTGCCTGTTTGGATACGTCCTTCAACTCCAATTAAATTACCTTTCTTCATGAAATTAGCTAGATTCTCAGCTTGTTTACGCCATGCCATACATGGGATGAAATCTGCCTGTTGCTCACCTTCGTTTTTGAATGGTCTGTTAACTGCCACTGTAAAGCGACATGATGCAATGCCGTTCGGTGTATATCGAAGCTCAGGATCTTTTGTAAGTCGACCAACAATAACGACTCGGTTAATCATGCAATCATTTCCTTTCTCTGTTCTGGATAGTAAACTGTTGCTGCATCAAATCGACTATAAAAATCCCCATCCGTTTGATGACGCTCTAGCATGTCTTGGATAGCTTGCTCATCATCACAAAATGTTCTGTGTTCTGCTTGATCATCTTTGCGCCAAATGATAATTGCATATGGTATAACTCCAAAACCTATATATACTGGATTCATCACTCATTCACTCCTTCGATTTTCAAGTTAAGTAAATTTAAAGTTGTAATTATTCCGTCGCAGACACCTTCATTAAAGGCTTTATTTGAAACAGATTTTTGAGTCTTAATATTTTGTTTAGAATTGAGATATATTTCTGCAATATCCTCTTCTGGAGTTACATCGAATACCTCATATCCACCAGTAATTAAAGCCAACAAAGTAAACCAATCAATATCTTTTAAAACACAATTCGTCTTATGCGCTAGGATCTTTTCAGACCATTCGTAAACTACCGCTAATGAATTGCCTTCATGTTTGTCTAATAGTTCTTGGTAAGCCTCAGCAACCTTATGACTAACCTTCACTTTTTCAGCCATTCGTTACCCCCTTCTTCACCTGTACTGATTCCCAATCAAACGACATCAAGATGTTGATTAATTGCGCTACTTTCGGTGCTCGCCAGGCTGTCATTGCGTATGTGTGAGCTTTTTTCGAATAATGATAGTGATTTAGTTCAATATGGCGTTTAGCTTCTTCTTTGGTAAGGAACATCGTATTTGGTGCAATGAAACTAACTTCTCTTTGAGGAACTAAATATGCATCTCCATCAATGAATTTTTGGAACCATTCCAATACATCGTCATCATCCATAATGCTAAAATCCTCTAAAATCTCAGCTGCATCACCTTTTAGATCATGGTTGTCGATTAAATCCTTAATTGTTTCTTCTTCCATTGAATAATCCTCGCAATTACTCGGTGAATAAATTACCCAGTACTCTGCATGTTCATCCCAACACGGTTCTTTCTTATAATCCATAACAGTCCAAAATCTAGGCGAAGCTTGTGAATCATAATCATGTTCATCTTCCCATTTCATTTGAGCTTGTAATTCCTTCAAAAACTGAATGTCTGTGTTCATCCCTTCACCCTCCAATCAAGGGGCTGTGCGCCCCTCAATGATTTAAAATCGCATCAAATTTACTCATTCGCCCTTTGGCTATCTCTCGACGATAACTAGTAGCCTTGTTTTCAATTGGCTGTGACATCTCGACTAAACGGTCACAAGCACGCTTTCCTATTTGCTCTGGCAACTGTTTCGGATTTAAGTTTGATGTCGCTAAAATCGGTCTCTCACGACGACAACGAGCATCAAATATTTCGAATACGGTTTCCTGCACCCAATCGCTTGTTTTTTCAGCACCAAGATCATCGATAATAAGTAGGTCACATATAACAAGCGCTTTCATAATCTGCTGTTCACTTTCATTATTGTTGCGATTGAAAGTAGCCTTAATTTTGCTTAGTAGTTCCGGCATTGATACGAATACGATTACCTTTCCTTGTGCAACTAAGTAATTGTGTATAGCAGCTGCTAAATGAGTTTTACCGTTCCCGACATCACCCCAGAGCATGATTGAATCACAACCATATTCCTCAAAATGTTCCGCATAGTGCTTGGCTACTTTGAATGCATTTTCAGCACCTTGACGCATAAGGAAATTCTCGAAACTAACATTCAAGTATTTCTGGCCTATATTGCTAATGGAAAATAAGTTACGAACCTCGTTTTCTTCTTTCGCTCGTACCAAGCGTTCAACCTCAGCCTTTTTAATGTCCTGTTCACATTGGCATACAGGCTGCACCCAACGAGTTCTTCCCAGGACTTCAACCGAAATTGCCTTTACCTCATTTCCACAATGTTCGCAAATTTCACTAGAGTGAGAGGTTGTCGTATTCGTTGTTACTAGGTCGTTCATAACCTTGGCTAATGGTTGCATTCTGCGCTGCCTCCTTCTGTTGTAAAAGTTCGTATGATAGGACGCCTTCATGCTTCCAATTTCGTAATGTACCTAATGCATATTTTTCTTTAGCTTTTACACGACCATCTGCTAGCGATCTATTAAATGCTTCGATAATTAAATCTGCATCGTAGTAAGTTTCTAAGTAGAAATTAATATCTTCTCTTAGTTGTTCACTTGCGAAACGATTTAATCTTGTTGTAAAGAAAGTGAATAATTTTTGAGATGCAACCGACGACTGACTAACTGTCTGTTGTATGTCTTTATCTATATCTAAGTCTTTATCTAGTCTTGTCTTAGTCTGTTCTGTTTCGTTACTTTGCGTTACTGTAACGTTACATGTAGCGTTATCTTCATTTTTAGGTAATGGTAAAGCTTGTTCAGCCTTCTTTTTCTCACGATGTTTCGCCACTCTAGCTGCTGTTTGAAGTCTGATTTTCTCCATTCCATCAACGTTTTGATGCTTCTCCCAGTTGTGTATACGGATGATTTCGTTTTCATCAACTTCTACCATGCCGTATCTTTTAAATGCCTCTAATGCCAATCTGACAGTGTTTAACGGTCGATCAAATATTACTGCCATTTCTTCAATATTCATTGGAATGTTTTCGCTTAACATAATGTATCCATTGCAGTTTGCTTTGCCCGCAGCTGCTAATAACTTCACCCAAATGACCAAGATTGTATCGCCCTCTGGTAGCTTCTCAATCAAACGGATTTTTGTGTTATCAAACATATCTGTACGTAGCTTAATCCAAGTGATTTCAGCCATTTGCCCTCGTCCCTCCTAAAAAACTCTGCGTGGTAAAACCCCTATAGTCATTTCTTCGTTTTCCAAAATAAAAATCCTTAATGCCCCTTGGTTATAAACAGTGATATTTTCATCTGAAGAAAATTTTATAAATGCTTCAAAAGCATCTAATAAGTAGGAAGGTGTGAATGAAAGTGTATTATCAGTATCTTTGTGCTGATTAATATCAAATTCAAAACCATCTAATTTTAAGTGAATGCCAGGTACTGAAAATTCAATAGATTCGTTTGTAAAAGTAAATTTCATAGTTGAAAATTTGTTTGCCTTAATAAATTTAATTGCAGGTATAAGTTGCAAAGCATTTTCTTTAGATAACTGGAACGAAGATTGAGGTGGCTCTCCAACTTTTAATAACCCACCTAGTTCTGGATAGTTGTAACCTTTCATTAAATCCAATGTTTTATAGTTCAACAATAATTCTTCTTTGTAAGAATGAATGTTCTTCAAGATAATTGCTCGATGACTATCTGTAGCATGGATCTCACCGTTTTTTCGTAAAGCCACATAAGTTAATGCTGGTCTAGCTTGTGATGTAGATACAAATTTTTTCGCTACATCTATTGCTGGCGTTAATCTTTCTCGCCCAACTACTTCAAGTTCATTACTTTTTAATGCTATTGCCATGTTTTTCGCCCTCCATATTTTCAATATTCTAAAATCAAGGAATATAAATCATCTTGCCTGTTACCCTTGCTACTGCTTTAAAAATGCGCTCCACGTTGCTATTGCCATCCGATAAATGCAGTAAATGTATTTCTTCGACCTTTGATAAGTCGTTAGCTCTAAAGAACTCTAAAAGGTTTTCTAAGCTAAAATGTGACTTCATAACCCTTTTACGCATTGCTGGATGTATTCGGCCACTCTCTACGTTGTCATCTAATGTTTGTTGGTCATAATTACACTCAATCATGATGTGTGTTAAACCTGTAAATCGGTATTTCACATAGTAAGTATCCGTTGCAAATAACATCTTGCTACCGTTATCTGACTGCAATAAGAACCCTAACGGCTCATTTACATCATGCTGCACATCAAACGGCAATATCGTCCACGTACCTACTCTAAATTGTTGCTTGCTTTCGACTGTAACAATACGGTGATGCTGTATCTGTAAAGCCTCTTGAGTTCCTTTTGACATGTAAACATCTAACCCTCGATTTAACACCGATTCCACGCCTTTACAGTGGTCTTTGTGCTCATGGGTAACAAAGACACCACCAAGGCTTGAAGTCTCGAAATTAAGTCCCTGCTGTATCTGTTTGAAGCTGATACCACACTCTAGGAGTAGAGGGGTGCTACCATCTGTAATGTGATAGCAATTCCCCTTACTTCCTGTTGCTAGAGTTTTGATTTCAATCATTAGAAACCTGGACCATCAGTAAATGATGCTTGCTGTTGCTGTACTGGCTTTTTAGTTTCAACAACTACTGTTGCCTCAACTTTTTCAGCAGGTTCATTAGTAAAATCAATTACTTCTGAGTTAGCATTTTGTTCAATTTCTCGCTTCACTTCTTCAATGTCACCCATATCTTTGACTGTTGGCTCAAACTCATTTTCAGTTGTGCGATTAACAGATTCTATTAATAGATCACTATCATCGGATGTATTAATAAAGGCTTTCGAAGCACGGTTGATAACTGTACGTTTCGCCATTTCTTGCGGATACTTATTTTGGACATTTTGCGTTTTAGCTGTTGACCATGCTGTTGCAATTTCATCCATTGTCATAACCGTTAAGAACTGTTTGCCGTCCTCGCGCTCAATAATGCAATAAGCACCTTCGATATCCTCTTTTTTACCTGTGGCAGCTTTCCAATTTACTTTGTGAGCTTTGAAAGCTAGTTGACCTCGTTCGTTATATTCGACCTCAAACTCTTCGCCTTTCCAGATAACGTTTGCCCAAATATCTTTTACGCCATTCAATCTTTTAAGGACTGCTTGGGTACCATGATAAGAGCGTAAGAACTGCAATTTGTCACCGTATGGCACGAAATAACCCTGCTTTTTAGCTACAGATAACCCTTGGATTGCCATGTCTTGGAGAGCAAAGGCTACTGATTCAGGAGTTACTTTATCAATCAATGCTTTGTCACTACCGAAATCTACGGCTGTCAGCGTGAAATAAGCTGCTTGTAAGGCATTAACTGCAGAATAGTTATCTGGCAAGTTAATTTGACCTTGTTGTTTCATTTCCTCAATCTTTTTCGCTACTTGTGTAACAAAAGCGTTTTGTTTTTCTTTTGGAGCTACTTGGTTTTGTTGTTGTGCTAATTGATTTGTCATTAATGAACATCCCCTTTAACCTTCGATAATTGGTTTTCGCCAACAAAAACTGGTTCATTTAAATCATCTAAAAATACTGCATACTCCATACCAGGCTCTCTAAAATCGTTGTAATTATAAATTGTCCCTGTGTATGTTTCAGTGCCATCATTATTTGTAACTTTCACTTTCTCTCCCACATCGAAAGTCATGTTACATTGCCTCCAATACTTTAAGTTTTAACGCTTCTTTATCAAAAGAATCGAAGCTTTCCATGTGTAAAAAAATTACTTTACCTTGGCAATTAACTAAAGTAAGATTTTCACCGTCTACTGACTTCACAAGGAAAACACGGTCATATTCTTCACCATCTACATCGTGGCCTTTAATGTGTACTGCCTTACCTGCCAGTTTTGAATTAAAAACGGTCGTTTGTTCATATAATTCCATGTTAAATTGCCTCCTTATATTCGATTGGTTCTAATTCAACTCGTAACTGCTTGTCCTTTTCAGAAACCACTAAGCTAATAAGTTGAGTTTCCACATCTATAAACTTGGTTACAGCCTCGGCATTGTCTACGAAAATAGGTGCTAGGATGCCATAATGAGCTGATAGTGTATTGATGATGTCTAAGCCGACATTGATTTTCGCTGCATTGTTAAGGCCAGTGCCGTAAGGTACGCCCTTAAATGTCGTTTCACATACTTCGTTTAATCCACCATTTACTTGTGTATCAAATAGCTTGAATCGTGCGTATTTGAACTTGCTGTTAATACGTTCAGTGAGCATGTTTACTTTTGTTCGGATAAATTCTTCGATAAGGAATGTAGTTTGCTCTAGTTTTTCGTACTCTTGAGCAAGTTTCACCTGTTGATCTTCCAGCTCAATGATTCGCTCTTTACTCGCTTCAATGTTTGCATGTTGAGCGATTTCGGAATTTAAGTTGCCGATAATATCACGCTCGCCCCGGATTTCTTGGTCAATACCAGCAATCGCTTCATTTGCATGCTCATTAAGCTGTTGAATTTCAGCTTGCAGCGCCTGTTTTTGTGCCACAATTGCTTGGTAAGTATCTGTTGTTGTAACGTCTGGAACAGATGCTTGTGCTTGCTGTAATTTTTCATTAAACTTTGCAAGCTCTTTTTCTGCTGCGGCTAATTTTTCGTTTAGCTCCTTAGATTTAGGGATTAGAACAGAATTGAGCTTCTCGTTCTTTGTTTGAATTTGCGTTTGAATTTGAGTATTCTCATCCGCGAATACTGGCCCCTCTGCTTTAATTTCCGCCTTACGCTTAGAAATGCGCTCATTAAACTGTGCTAAAGCCTCTGCTCGAACAGCCTCAACTTGTTCTGTTGGCAATGCCTGTTTACAAGTAGGGCATTCGCATTCATCCGAATACTCAAAAGTCCATGCATTTAATGAAGCAAATTCCTCTCGTAACTTCTGCATAAACGCTTCATTTTGCGTAATACGACCAGTAAACGCTTGAATGTCACGATTGATTGATTGCTTTTCAACCTCATTCATGCGAATTTCAGATTGGATAATTTGCACATTACCTTGCGCTTCCTGCAAACGTACTTGAAGCTTATGAACTTCTTGCAAACTATCAGCTTCAAACGAGCGTTTAAGGTCATTCAGCTTCATTTCTAACTCTTGCAACTGGCGTTGTTTATCAAGTACTGATGCACCATTTTTCACACGGATTTTTTGTTGCTGCAGTTCATCCATCTCTGCTTCTATTTGCTCCACTTGTTGACGCATTTTTTCAATGTCTACAGTCGTTTCTGGCATCATTTTATTGATTTCATCAATGCGTACTGGAATCTTTTCAAGCTCGTCATTGATATGTTTCTTTTGGCTAGTAATGATTTTTTTCATATCATTCATTGTCTTGCCGTTAAGAAGGTCATTTAGTTTAGCCAGCGATTTATTCGAAGCAATCACATCTTCATCCGAAATATCACCACAGATTTCAATAAGTAAGGCACGACGATCTTGCCATTTCATTTGTTCATTAAAGTACGTTGGTGATGTTAAAAGCTTGAACACTTCTTCATCTACAATCTCAGCAACTTTGGACGTATAGTCTTTTTTAGACATCGGTACATCATCTACAAAGTGAAAAGCCTTATGACCAGTAAACTCCTTTTTGACTCCGCCCTTTTTTTGAATCCAAATCTCTTTGTAAATTTTCTTTAAAGTAACTTGCACCCCATCGATTAAGAATGAGCCTTCAACCGTATGCTCCAAGTTGTGGCATTCGGTTCCGTCACCGTTTAAAGTCTTAATAGCAAAATCCTTTTTGTTGTTGCTATCCTTATCGAATAAAAGCCATAAGAACGCATCAAATGTTGTAGTTTTACCTGCCTCGTTGTCACCAAAAATCTCCGCGTTGCCACCGTCTAATTGAATATCTAGTGATTTAATGCCCTTGAAATCACGTAATTTTAAAACTACCAGCTCAATTTTCTTCATCTTTTTTGCCCTCCTGTGGTATGATGATGTAAATTATTTGTTTTTGAAGCCACTGTTGTCGCAGTGGTTTTTTTGATGGCTTTTCCCATCAAGCAACTTGTAAATTCCTTAGAGGAAACGGCTAACCAACCATTTACAAGCTGCTTGACGGAAGCGAGTTTCGACTCGCAAACGTCTGATTTTGTGTTATAATAAACTTGTATAAGTTGTCGCTGTTTAATCTCTCGCTAAGATTAAGCAGCTTTTTTATTGCCATTTAACTTTTCTAATACTTTCTTGTCACAAAAGAAATGTACATATATTAACCTCTGCTTTAACGACATGTGTCTCCACGCTCTAGGCTTGATGCGCATATCTCTTCACCACCTGTACAAGTATTCCTTGCTGGTTTAAAACATCTACTGTTGCCCACAATTCCTTTTTTCTATGAAGTTTCTCTAGTTGGTTCAATGAATTATGTAGGTCATGTTCTCGTTGTTTGGCTAAGTTGGTTTGACCCTTACGAGCAAGCATTTTGATTTCAGTTGTTAAATCATCGATACAAATTAGCTCTCTATTAATCTGTTGATTCAGTTTTTCTAAAGCATCCAATTGAATAATCCTCCAATAAACATAGGTACTGTTTGTAAAAATTGAAGTGCTGCATCCGTGCTAAACAATGTAGCTACAACAACATCTTGTGAATTAGTGACTGCTGCTGCCCTAGCTAAAAACTTAGCCTCACAAGCAATCAAATTTTGTTCTATACGACTAATCGTTGATTGTGTCGTGTGCATCAAATCTGCAAATGCCTCTTGTGAAAGCTTGGCTTTCTTACGACACTTTTTTATTAACGTCCCAATGTCAAAGTCCATATTTATCCATCCTTTTTATGCAGAATTTGCATATTATGCAACCGTTGCATGGTCTCTTTGTTAAGTTAGCTTTATTATTGAGATAAGAGGTAGATTTGCCCCTACCTCTTACTAGATTGGTAGTTTGACGAGGCCATTTGCCCTGGCCTCTCCTATGCTCTTGGTTGTTGTTTCAACCATTTTGTTAAAAACTCACTAGCTTCTTTGGCTGGAATTAACCATTTAGTACCGACTTTATGTCTTGGGAAATCCGGCAAAAAGAAGAATGTTTCTAAAACAAAACTGCGTGACATGCAAGTTTTTTCACATAAAGTTTTTAAATCCCAAAAAACAAATTCTGATTCAATGGTTTGTAATTTAGCTTTTATCTCGTTTCGTGCAATATCTAGCACTTGTTGTTCGTCTATTTGGACTTGAATCATGTATCACACCTCCAGTTTGTTAATTTGAGAAGTTCAAGAAACTTTTCTAGGAACCCAACAGCGAATGTAATTCAAAACTGTTTGTAATTCTTGACGACGAACATCTTTATAGCTTGGTACAGCAAAACGATCTTTAATTTCACGATGCAATTCACGGAATAGTTTTGGGCGGATTGTTGAGTCATTTTCAATTTCATAGACCTTTATGGCAACTTCCTTTTGAACAGCCCGTTGTTCTCCTGAAGTTAAAGTAATTTGCTCTTCAACTTTTTCATTAATCATCGAAAGTTCTTTACGTATTTCGTGTTGTTCTAATTTTATTGCTTGAGTATCTTCGACCAAATCAGCTGTTGTACGCAGTACCGTTACTAGTGCTTGGTCTTTGGAAAGTGGAACTACTTTTTGAGGTACTTGTTCCATTTCGTTAAAACGTTCGATGTATTTCACTGAAAACGCTGTTCCATCTGCGCCTGTCATTCGATTTCCGTACAGTTCGCAACCTTGCTTTGTTAATAAGAAACATGGACGTTGTTGTCCGTTTCCACCTTTGTACGATGATTCAATAAAATAATTAACGGACTGAATTTTCAGCTCGTCTAAATGAGCGATAATCCCTCGAATATCTTGCAAAACATTTTTATGATCACGTCCGACCATTTCAGCAACTTCTGTACTTGGGATATTTCTTGTTAATTGATTCATGATAAAACCTCCTATTTTGTTAAAGGTTTCCTCCATCTTCTGTCGAATAATGACAGTGAGAGGAGGTGTTAAAATGTCTAATTTAAAGAAACCAGGTCAGGATAACCAACCACCCGGAACTTACAAAGAAGTTGGCCCACGCGGTGGACAAATTTCTAAACCAAGGGTTGTGAAAATTGATCAAGGAGACCGTTTGCCTCCAACACAAGAGCCTGGACGTAAATGGGAAAAACAAAAGTAACTTTTCGAAGTCGTTGTTGGCGCAACGGCTTCTAAAGACTTATTCTTTTCTTAGAAAAGCACCAGCACCATTTGAAGAAGTCGATTTGTAACCACGATTCTGCATATCGTTTGCCTGACTCTTCGTATTTTGTAATGTAATGATGAATCACATTAACACCACCTTTCGAGTTATATACATGCCAACAGTTAATCTGTGAATAGTTAGGCAGTTTTATTCTTAGAAACTAAGAAATTATCTTTAAAAAAATTTAGCTCGACATTTAAACCAATGCAAATTTGTTCGTACTCATCCGCCGATAAAATTGAATCTCCATTAATAATTCTGTAAAACCTTTTTAATTCAATGGACGATTTATCAGCAACATAATTCATTTTCAAACCGTTGCTTTCTAAATACCGACGAATTCTTTCGTGTACTTTCATAAGAATCACCTCTTTTCTTAATATCTAAGAATTCGTTAAGTTAACTATAATTCTTAATTTCTAAGAAGTCAATAAAAATTCTAAGTTTTTAAGAAAAATATTCTTTATTTTTGAGATTATGATTAAATGTTCTTAAACTTAAAGAAAAAGGTGGTGTTATGATGACTACATTAGGTGACCGACTTAGGATGGCTCGTCAGAAGAGTGGATTAAAACAAACACAAGTAAAAGAAAGAACTAACATTAATAATAAAACACTTAGTGGTTATGAAAATAACGTTAGTGAACCAGACATGAACACATTAGCTACCCTTACCGAATTATATGACGTTTCTTATAAATGGCTTTTAACTGGTGAAGGAGATATGAACATACCTAGCCGAATTGAGAAAAAGAAGTCTTCTCTTACCGAAAAAGACGAGCGTGATATCGGCAAACGAATGGCAAAAATAAAAAAAGATTTATTAGAGGGAAGTAGTAATGATAACAATGATGCATTAAGTTTCATGGGCGAGCCGATGAGTGAAGAAGCGATTGAATCTCTTTTAGAAGCCTTAGAGCATGCTGAAAGATTAGCCACACTTGCTAATAAAAAGTTTATCCCTAAAAAATATAGAAATGATTAACCATTACCATTGAGGGGTGACAAGCATGTGGATAAAGAAAATCGTCCAAGACTTGATCAATACATATCAGACAAATGATATTGCTGTAATTACTCAACATATGAATGTTCAAATAATTGAGTATGATTTAGACAATGAAATTCATGGTTTCTACCGATATGTTAGAAGAAATAAATACATTTTTATAAATTCAAATCTTGCTGAACACAAAAAAGAATTTGTCTGTGTTCACGAACTAGGGCATGTAGTCTTACACCCTGACGTAAACACACCTTTTATGAGAAGTAACACTTATTTCTCTATAGATAAGATAGAGCATCAAGCGAATATATTTGCGGTTGAATTATTAATACCTGACGAGCTTGCAAGAAAATATATATCAGAACGAATGACGATATACGAAATAGCTGCCTTACACCATGTTCCAGTTGAATTAGTGGAATTAAAATTTAAGGGGCTATTTTAATACATAAAAAAAGAACATACATTCTATTTAAAGGAGGTAATATAATGGCTTACTTTCGTAAACGTGGCGACCATTGGGAATACCGAATAAAATACAACGATGCTGGTAAGCAAAAAGAAATATCAAAGGGTGGTTTTAGAACTAAAGCCGAGGCACGCACTGCAGCAGTTTTAATTGAAGAAAAACTTGTTGTAGGTGGAATCGAAAAATTAAGAAAAGGTGAGATGCTTTTTGAGGATTGGTTAGAAATACATAACAAAATGCATAACCAACATCGAAGAGAGTCCAGCAATATATCAGCTAGAAACGGACAACTTAAATTGCTTGATAGATTTAAAGGACATAAATTAAATAAGTTAAAGCGTGCAGACTATCAACTATTTATAAACGAGTTGTTATTTGAACATGATTATGCAAAAAACACTGTAGACCGCATCCACGGTGAAATGATGGGAATTATAAATAGCGCAGTTGAACATGATGAATTAGAGAAAAATTTATTAAGAGGTATACAAATTACTAAAGACGATGAAGAAGAAAAAACAATGTTCTTGAACAAATTTGAAGTAAAAAAACTATTGAATGCAATCGAAACTGAAGATATTTACAAACGTGTTATGGTCATAACTTTACTTCATACAGGGCTGCGTAGTGGTGAGCTCCTAGGGTTATTTTGGTCTGATATAGATTTTGTAAATAAAACACTTACAGTTGATCGGCAACGCACTAGAACTGGTTTAGGACCTCCAAAATCAAAATCTAGCCTTCGTACAATAAGTATTGAAGATGATTTGATTAATGAATTGCAATTATATAAATCGTGGCAAGAAGAGAATGAAAAGATAAAACAAGATTACTTTTTATCTGAATATGTATTTGTTGATGAGAATGGAAAAATCTTTTATCAAACAAAGCCACAAGACATGATGCAAAATTTACTTAGGTATGCCAAATTAGAACCTAGAAAATCTACACACTTACTCCGTCATACACACGCAGTAATGATGTTAGAAGCTGGAGTAGATATCAAAACAGTAAGCACAAGATTAGGACACAAAAATATAGACATTACGGCAAACACTTATTTACACATTACCCCTGAGCACGAAAGAAGTGCACTTAAAAAATTCGAAGAATACCTCAAAAATTGACCTTCAGGGGGCAAAAAGGGGGCAAATCATAATTTCGCCCCCATTAAACCCTTATATCTCTATACTTCCAGAAGTTTACCCGATAATCACTCGTTCTTTCGGGTAATGGTATTTGGATTTTTTACCTCTTCCGCCTCCACCAAGTGAATACAGGAAGGAAATTAAACCTACTCGCCCTATGAACATTAAAATAATAATGATGATTTTACCTACAACCGATAAATCGGAGGTAATTCCTAAAGACATACCGCATGTTCCGAACGCAGATGTAATTTCAAAAATGATTTGTATAAGCGTCGCATGTGGCTCTGTAATAAGTAAAATGATTGTCGCAATTAGCACCATAAAACAAGCTACTAAAATAACGACAAATGCTCGGAAGACATCAATTAAATGGATTTCACGCCCAAATATTTGAATATCCTCTCTTCCACGTGCAAATGTGATTAAAAATAATATCGCGATAGCGAAAGTCGTCGTCCGTATACCGCCTCCAACTGAGCTTGGAGATGAACCAATGAACATTAAAAAACTCATAAAAATATCTGTCGCCTCACTGAAGGATGTTACATCATATGTTGTAAGTCCCGCAGAACGTGTAGATACGGAATGGAACATTGCGGAAAAGATCGCTTCATGCCAAGGCATTCCTTTAAATGAATGGAATGACTCAAGCAGTAAAATAACGAGCGCCCCTACTACAAATAAAATGGCATAAGTCGTTGTCGTTATTTTTGTAAATAAGCTAAATCGGAAATTGGCATGTCGATTAAGTAAAAATGTTTTTATCTCGACGAGCACTGGGAAGCCAATTGCGCCTAACACAATCAATACCATGGTGATTAGTTGGACGAAATAATCATTATGAAATGGCAGTAAACTCATTCCTGTAATATCAAAGCCTCCGTTAGTGGTAGCTGATATAGAAGCAAAGACACCATGAATTAGAGCTTGTTCAAATGTATCGAAATAATTCGTAAAATGTGCAGTTAAAATAATAGCTCCTGCTAATTCTATACCGATTAAGATTTTCAAAATTTCTCGAATCAATTGGACAACGCCTGATAAATTATACTGATTATGATCAATCATAATTAGTTGACGTTCACGCATGCCGATTTTTTTTCCTACAAGCAACCATACAAAGGTTCCCAGCGACATTATACCAATCGCGCCGAGCTGTAAAATAACAAGTACCATGACGAGCCCAAATGTTGTATAGGTCTCTGAAATATTAAACGTTGTTAAGCCAGTAACACTAACAGCACTTACGGCAGTAAATAAGCTATCTAATAATGATACCTTTACACCCGTTTGATGAACGCCAGGCAGTCGTAACAATAGGAAGGATATTGCTATTGCTATGAAATAATAAGAAACTAGTGCCTGAAACGGTGTAATTAATTTATTTGATGATTTTTTCCAAGGCACCTCATCAACTCCTTCCATTCATGATGCCAAGATAGATATTAGTATAGAAAAAAACTATAAAAAAAGAAAGAGGCTGTTCTACACAGTATAAAATGAGCAACCTCGAGCTATTTATTCGATATAAAACAAAAATCCGCATTGAGACTTTCGCAGAAAAAGCAAGCACACAAAATCATGCTAGTGGAAGCAAGTAATGCGGCTCTGCCTTGCCCGCAGAAAGCAACGCGGATTTAAAATATATTTATAAAAAATATAAACGGCTATTTTGTTTGTTTTTTATTACGTACTCCTACTAAATAACCGACAAATGCAATGCCTATTAACACAATCCAAAACGTTAATTCCCAGCCTGTTGAATGAGGGAATTCTGTAGGTAATATGCCCACTTTTTCATGTGCTAATGTTAAAACAACAAGTTTTACCCCAACCCATCCAACAATTAAAAAGGCTGCTGTTTCAAGTGAAGGATAGTCGTTTAAAACTTTCACAAACCATTGTGCAGCAAAACGCATCATGATGACGCCTATAAAGCCACCTAATAGCATAATAATAAATTGTCCACCATTAATGCCACCAATATCAAAATTACCTAAGTGTGGAAGCGTCACAGCAATAGCAACTGCAGCAAGCATTGAGTCAATTGCAAATGCTATATCGGCAAGCTCAACTTTTAAGACAGTCATCCAGAAGCCAGAACCCTTTTTCACAGCCGCCTCATCATTTTCTTCTTCTTCATCTTTACCTTTTCTTAAGTCATAAATATTTTTCGCTGACATAAACAATAGGTAGGCAGCTCCAACCGCCTGAATTTGCCAGTAGTTAACTAATACTGTAATAACAAAGAGCGCAGAGAATCGGAATATTAATGCTCCAAATAATCCGTAAAAAAGTGCCTTTTTTTGTAGGTCATGCGGTAAGTGTTTAACCATAACAGCCATTACAACTGCGTTGTCTGCTGCTAGTAATCCTTCTAATACGACGAGTACAATCAGTACCCAGCCATATTGTAATAATATTGCTTCCATCCTCTGTTCCTCCTTTAAACTCTGTATACCCAAAATTGCGGTCATTTACTAGTCAAATGCAAAAGAAAAAACCCCTGCCTGAAAGAAGGCAAAGGTCTTGCTAAGCAAATTTGGATTTGTTACTTCTCTCATTACAAGTCTCAGCTTTGCACCTATTGCAAAGTAACAACATTTGCTATCACACCCGATGGCAAATACCATGTCTTGACGAATGTGAAATCAGATGCATCGCTCGCATCTGCTAGCTACTCCCCTTTAACAAATTGTCTAAGGATATTTCTTTTGTTCGTTTATTATAGCACTATCATTTAAAGCTGACAAAGAAATCCATCATTATTTAATTTGAATTTGGTAGTTTTTATCGTCTTTATGTGCTAGATAAAAATCCACCATCTTCGGCATTGTTTGTATAAAATCAGGACATGTAATATTTCCTTTTTGTAAAATGGCAACCGCTTCTGTTGTATCAAAGACTGCCTGCCATGTTAAATAATCTAAAGATTCTTGCTCCACGCCCAACATCTTCCGAATGAACGGTACTTTTAGCGATTGTTTTGCTAAAGACAAAGGAAAACGTCCTTTTGGATAATGATCCGTTAATAATTTTACCATTGTGCGATATACCTCTTGTACAGGATGTGGATTCGGATCTGTTAAATGTAAAGTTTTCCCTTCCGCACTTTTCTCATCCATTATATAAGTTACTGCATTGATAATATAATCTATCGGCACAACATTAATTGCCGTACTTGACACGCCTATATACGGTATAATCGGTAAACGTTTTAATTTTTCTACCATATTTAAAAAGAAATATGGCCCATCAAATTTAATCGTTTCCCCAGTCTCTGAATGCCCCCGCACAATGCCTGGACGAATTATCGTTATCGGTATCTCCGACTTTAAATCTTCTACACGATGCTCCGCCTCGTATTTTGTCTCCTCATAATAGTTTTTAAAAGCAGGAGGTCGAATCAATTCATTTTCACGTAAAACCCCTTCACGCAGTCCAGCAACATATGCTGTACTGAAATACATATACCGCTTTAAATTCGGTAGTGTTCGTACAAAATCATTTACCATTGCTGTGCCATGGACGTTAACTTTCCAAGCGATATCTCTCGGCACAGCTAAATCATAAATAGCTGCTAAATGCCAAAACACTTCAATTTGATGCTGAATTTCCTGTACGACTTGATTTGTCAGCCCTAAATTAGGTAGTGTAATGTCTCCTTCGACGATTTGTATCGAACAATGAGGGTAGTCTACTTCTATCTTGCTTTTTTCAACAGCTGCTTTTGGTAATTCCCCCGCTAGCACAATTGCGATAACTTGTTGCGTTTTATTTTTGTGAAATAGCTCACGTATTAATTGACTTGAAATGAACCCTGGAAAACCTGTAAAAAAATGAACGCCCATATCTCATTTCCCCCTTATACTTAAGGCAATCTTCTAGTTTCTTTATCCATTAAGCTATAAACAGCTGGCACTATATATAATGTCAGTAAAGTCGAAGTAATAAGCCCACCAATTACAGCGATACCCATTGGCTGGTTCATCTCCGTACCTTCGCCAATACCAAGTGCAAGTGGTAGCAAACCTAATATAGTTGTTAACGCCGTCATTAATATCGGTCGCAGTCGATCTTGAGTAGCAAGTAATATCGCATCATAGGACTTCATGCCATTCATCTTTTGCTGATTAATATAATCGACTAGCACAATACCGTTGTTCACAACAATGCCCACAAGTACCAAAATCCCAATAACAGATGTCACACCTAGTAATGTCTTTGTAGCAAACATTGCAATCGTAACACCAATAATCATAAGCGGTACCGTAAACATAATGACGAAAGGATATTTAAATGACTCAAACTGCGCTGCCATTACAATATAAACAAGCACTACAGCCAACGCTACAGCTAAAAGCATATCATCAATTGCGCTATCATAAAGCTCACGATCGCCACTAAACACCACTTGTGTTTCAGAAGGTAAATTAGCTTTTTCAAGAGCCTTATCGACCTCTTTTGAAATACCCCCTAGTGACTCCTTCGTTGTATAATCAACGAAAAATGCAACTGCAGCAGCCTGATCGGAACGTCTAATCGATACTGGCCCTTCTTGTATAGATACGTGCGCGATTTCATCGAGCTTAACAAATAGACCTGCTGGAGAACGAAGCTCCATTGCCTTTAAGGACTCAATACTTTCATTAAATGACTGACCAAAGCCTGTATACACCGATAACACAGTTCCATCATCATCAATCATTTGCGTCGTCAGTTGCCCCTTTGTCATTTGATTAACCGTTTGGGCTATTTGAGCAGGTAAAAAGCCATAATCCTTAGCTTTTTCACGATCTACTTCAATTTGAATTTCTTGGACTGTATTATCTAAATCTGTCATTACATTTGTGACAATGTTAATGCGCTTTAGTTCTTGCTGTACTTTATCAACTGACTCTTGTAAACGTTGTTCATTTGAATCAGTTAATCGGAATGTCAATGTATTAGGAGATGAACCCGACGATGTTGATACATTAAATGTGATGTCAGCTTGCTCACCTAGCTCATTGTTTAAATCCTTTTCTACCTCTTCTACAAATTCAAAAATTGAACGTTTACGATCTGCAAGTGGTACTAGCTTCACATAGATTTCCGCTCGATTTGCACTTGTTTGTCCACGTGCTTGCGACTGCTGCGTACCGCCAATTAGGCTAACATAGACATCCACATCTTGCTCTTCTTTTAAGCGCTCCTCTATTGCTGTGACAACCTGTTCCGTTTTTGTTACTGCAGCACCTCTATCAAGATCTACACTGATAGAAGCAAATCCTTCATCTGTTGCTGGTAAAAATTCCGTACCGATTCTCGATAAGCCAAACACGGATAAACCGAAGAGGATAACGGCCGATAAAATAACTAAAAAACGATGTTTTAAAACCCAAACAATAGATGCATTGTAGTGCTTATAAAATGCCGATGCCTTTCGCATTTCATTTATGTTTTGGTCTTTCATTTTTAACAGACGGCTTGCCAACATTGGTACAACGGTTAATGCGACTAATAATGAGGCAATTAAACTGAAGGAAATTGTAAGTGCAAATTCCGTAAAGATTTGCCCTATTAAACCTTCTATAAACATTACGGGAATAAACACAGCAATTGTTGTTAATGTAGATGCTGTTATTGCTAGCGCCACTTCCTTTGTGCCTTGCTTTGCTGCTTCGATTGGGTTTTTCCCAAGCCCTAGATGCCGTTCCACATTTTCAATAACAACGATTGCATTGTCAACAAGCATCCCAATGCCTAATGCCAACGCACCTAATGTCATAATATTGAGAGTGAAATGAGCAAAATACATTAATACAAATGTGACGATGACAGAATAAGGTATGGCAATGCCAATAATAATTGGACTTTTCACGCCTCGTAAAAAAACAAATAATACAAGCATTGCAAATAAGCCACCTAATAGTAATGAAGAACCTATGTTACTGATCGCTAAATTCACATAATTCCCTTGATCTACTAATACATCTGCTACTACACCTTTATATTGCTCCTGTGCTAGTAAGTCATTTAAGGATTGTTGGAACGCTTTTGATACTTCGGCAGTATTTGCCCCTGACTCTTGCAAAACGGACATTAATACAGCTGGATGGTCATTAGCACGCGTTTCGGTTAAGGATTTTTGCTCTGCACGCTCGACGGTCGCTACATCTCCTACCGTTAGTGTTTCCCCGTCTATTGGATTGACGGATACAATTAAATCCGCAATATCTTCTGGTTTTGTTAATGTACTAATAATACGTGTCGACAGCATTTGGCCATCAGCGGTCAATACTGGTTCTCCAGGCAGTGACACATTATTCGTTTGAATGATTTGAATAATATCAGCTTGGGTTAAGCCTTTGGCAATTAATTTCGATTCATCTAATGTTACTTGTACTTCTTCTATAAGCTTGCCAGAGACATTTACACTTGCAACTCCTTCTGTACGACGGAGCTCTTTTTCCAATGAATCTGCTAAAATACGCACGTCCACCTGATCATTGTCTGCGCGTAATGAAAGCTGAATAATTGGAAACTGTGATGGGTCAAATTTTAAAAAACTTGGTTTTTGTGCATCACTCGGTAACGGTGTCATATCAATTCGCTGTAAAATGTCGAGTTGAACTTCTTCTATATCCGTTGTCCAATTAAACTCGAGCACAATTAAATTTGAACCTTCCTGTGAGGTAGATTGAAGTTTTTTTATGCCTGGCAAGGTGGCCAATGTCGCCTCTAAAGGTTTTGTTACCTTCTCATTCACTTCCGTTGAGCTCGCACCAGGATAGGAGGTAACAACAACACCTATTGGTGGATTTAATTCAGGAATTAAAGTGATTGGTATTTTTAACAATGATACGCCACCTAAAATAATGATTAGTAGCATCGACACAAGTGTAAAAACAGGCCTTTTTATCGAAAAGTTGCTAATGTTCATTTGTAAATACTCCTTTTCTTTCTCTTCTTTCCTATGATAGCCGAAAAGGGGGATTTTTTATAAATTAATACATTATGTTGAAACAATTTCATAATTCGCATTTTTATCATTTTTTTTTGAGAAATAAAATATTTCAATGGAGCGGAAGGCGGCGACTCCTGCGGGAAAAGCAAGCAAACCGAGACCCTGAACTGAGCGTAGCGAGGGAAGCGGCTCGGTGCTTGCCCGCGGAAGGCGTCCGCCTGTAGCGCAATGATGCCAGTACTCATAATGATTAAACATTTCCTTATATTGTATACATTCTACACCAATCGCTTATTTTCCTTGTAAAAAAACACGAATCGATGAAATGTCGATTCGTGTTTCTTTTTATAGAAGGCTATATAATTTAATATTTTCGTTTTTATCTGAGAACCAGCGCATAGCAAATTCATTTTCAAATAGGAAAACAAGATTGTCAAAGCGGTCTTTTACAAGCATTGAACGACTTGAAGACATTGATTCTTTTACATCTTCTTCATTTTCAATCCAACGTGCCATTTTTGAACCAATTGGCTCCATTCTTACTTCTACATTGTATTCATTTTTCATGCGGTGTTCAAATACTTCAAATTGTAATTGCCCAACTGCACCTAAAATAACTTCTTCTGTATGAAGTGTTTTGTAGTATTGAATGGCTCCCTCTTGCACCAATTGCAAAATCCCTTTATGGAATTGCTTTGATTTCATTACGTTTTTCGCCGTTACTCGCACAAATAGTTCAGGTGTGAACTGCGGTAATTTTTCAAATTGGAACGTTTTCTTGCCACCTACAACAGTATCACCAATTTGGTATGTGCCTGTATCGTACAAGCCAATTATATCTCCAGCTACCGCTTCGTCAACTGTTTCACGGTCGTCAGCTAAAAACTGTGTAGACTGTGTCACTTTAAACGATTTTCCTGTACGAGATAGCGTCATATTCATACCGCGCTCAAATTTACCAGATACAATTCGTACAAAGGCAATACGGTCACGGTGTGCAGGGTTCATATTCGCTTGAATTTTGAAAATAAAGCCAGAAAACTCTGGATGCTCAACAGGGTCAATGAACTGCTCATCTTCTGTAATACGAGGCTGAGGTGTTGGAGCAAATTGTAAATAAGTTTCAAGGAATGTTTGTACCCCAAAGTTTGTTAAGGCAGAACCGAAGAACACAGGTGTTAATTCACCACGACGAATTTTTTCTTCTGAATAAGCATTACCTGCCTCATTTAGTAGCATAATGTCATCCATCGCTTGTGAGTAATAGGAAGTGACTTTCATCGGATTATCAACTGCTAACTCACCGTTCTCATCGATTGGTAGGAAACGTTCTCCCTCTTCAGTACGGAATTGCTCAATACGTTTGTTATAACGGTCATAAATACCTAGGAATTCTTTCCCCATACCAATTGGCCAGTTCATTGGGTAGGCTTGAATACCAAGCACTTCTTCAAGCTCTTCGATTAGCTCAAGAGGCTCTTTCCCTTGACGGTCCAATTTATTGATAAATGTAAAAATCGGAATACCGCGCATTTTACAAACTTTGAATAGTTTTAATGTTTGTGCCTCAATCCCTTTAGCAGCATCTACAACCATGACAGCACTGTCTACTGCCATTAATGTACGATACGTATCCTCAGAGAAATCTTGGTGTCCTGGTGTATCCAAAATATTAACGCGTGAACCACTATAATCAAACTGCATAACAGAAGATGTTACCGAAATACCACGTTGTTTTTCAATTTCCATCCAGTCTGATGTAGCAAATTTCCCTGATTTCTTACCTTTTACTGTACCTGCATCACGAATCGCTCCGCCAAAAAGTAAAAGCTTTTCTGTAATCGTCGTTTTCCCAGCATCCGGGTGACTAATAATAGCGAACGTACGTCTTGCTAATATATCTTTTTCTAAATTTGAAGTCATCTCTTCATTCTCCTTTTTTCATACCTACTAATAATAAAAGAAGTCTAGCCCTTCGTACAACCTTTTTACATGAATTCCCCAAAAAGAAAACCCTTTAGTCACTACTAAAAGGGTTCAGACTGTCGATACGTTTGAATTATTGTACGCATGGAAGCCATCACTACGTTGGCTGCCTTGCAAGTTGGGCTTGCTACTAAAGTTTTTTTCGCAATTAATTTAGACAAATTTTAAGTGTCCAGCCTCTATCGCAATTTCTGCATCACTATGTGGATATTTTGTATTTTCGATAATTTGGTAATCTTCATGACCTTTACCAGCAAAAATAATCATATCCCCTGGTTCAGCAATTTCTATTGCATGACGTACTGCCTCTGCTCGATCTCCAATACATGCATAATTTTTATGCAGCATACCTTTAGCAAGATCACCTGTAATACTATCGTACTCCTCATAGCGAGGGTCATCTGTCGTTAAAATTACATAATCTGCTGCTGATGCTTTTTCAGCCATTGCAGGACGTTTAGATTTATCACGATTGCCCCCTGTGCCAACTAAGAAAATAAGCTTTCCTTTTTTATAAGGCGTAGCTGCTGCGATAGCCTTTTCTATAGCATCTGGTGTATGCGCGTAATCAACAAAGATTTGCACTGGCAAATCAGAGCATACTTTTTCCATACGACCTTTTACTGGTGGTAATTGCTCTATCTGTTCAATAATCGATTCCATAGAATAGCCTCTGCCATAAAAGGCAACCATTGCAGCAAGTACATTATAAATATTGAACTCACCAAGTAAATGCATTTTCACAGGGAATATCCCTTCAGACATCACTACATCAAATGAAGTCATGTAATCATGGTACTCACAGTTAATAGCACGGAAATCGGCTGTCTCATTGTTTAATCCATAAGTCCATACTGGGAATGGCGTCATCGCTGCATAGCGTTCTGACCAAGCATCGTCCGCATTAAGCACTACGAGTTTATTTTTTTCTAAGTCTTGTCCAAGTTGAGAGAATAATAAGCCTTTTGCATTCCCATATTCCTCCATCGTACCATGGAAATCAAGATGATCATGAGTAAGGTTTGTAAAAATAGCAACATCATAATCAACACCTGCTAAACGGCCAAGTGCTAAACCATGAGAAGAAACCTCCATCGTCATTAAACGGCAGCCTTCCATTTTTGCACGGAAAATCATTTGTTGCGTCGATAATGCATCACTTGTGGTATTCGCAGATTCATATAAAATACCATTTAAATTAAAACCAATTGTTCCCGACAATGCAGATTTCTCGCCCATACCGTGCATGATATTTTGAATAATACCTGTTACAGATGTTTTCCCATTCGTCCCTGTTACACCAATCATTGTCATATCTTTTGAAGGATAGTCAAAAAACTTAGCAGCTAACAAACCAACTGCACGATCTGTATCCTTCACAACAACTTGTGCAATCGCATCAGCTAATGGTAGTTCTCGTTCAGTGACAACAATTGTTGCACCACCATCAACAGCTCTTTGCGCGTAATCATGGCCATCCACTGTGTAACCTTTAATACATACAAACATGCTATTCGGTTGCACACTTCGAGAATCAATCACAATATCCGTCACTTGGTCTGGTAACACGCCAATTATTTTTTTCAAAGGTAATGCACTTAACAATTCCTCTGCATACATTTCATAGTCCTCCAATCAATCTCAACATTCATTTCATCATTTCTTGTTTTTCGACAAAAAAAGACAATCTGAATACCCCCACTTACCTAATGAATTTATTTTACTACTTATTCGCCTAGAAATGAAATGCCTCACAAGACGTTTTTTAAATGAAAACGCTACCATTTATAAAATTAAGTCCGATTTTTCCTATCTTATCAAAAATCGGCATTTATCGACAACTGCGAATCATGTATGATGGAAATATTGATTAAAAATTGAGGTGCTAAATATGCAACAATTGGAATTTTTACGTATGCGTAATGAGATTATCTTGCTATTTTATGTGACAGCTATTTTTGCCTATGGAGTGCTTATTATGTTAAATCTCTATAGTAGCCTCGAAGTACTGATCGGTATATTGCTAATATTATTTTTACCTTTACTAGCAGGCAAAATATTTAAAATTAAACCAGTGCCCATGCAATGGGTATTAATTATATCAGGCAATATAGCCATCGTTTACCTTAATATCTTTAGCTTTTCTTTAACTAGTTTTATTTGCTTTATTTTCTATATATTATTAATAACTATCTATCAATCGATAAAAATGAATACCCTTATTAGTATTGTTTCTTTGTTAGAAATTATAGCTCTATCTTATTATCACCATTTTCCCAGTGAATCCTTTGTGAATGCTCAGTATTTCGATACATTTATTTTTGTTGTCCTTTTACTTACTATTATTGGATGGATTCAATCACGCTATTTACAACATTTTTGGTATCGACTAAACGAAATGAATTTAGAGAAGAAACAAGAGCTGCTTTCGCAAGAAGCCTATTTGCATTTGTTTTTTCAACATGCCAATGATTGTATCGCGGTTTTTAGTTTAGATAATCGCATTATTGATGTAAATCCAGCTTTTGAGGAAGTATATGGCTGGACTAGAGCTGAAATTGTTGGCAAAAGCATCCCACTCGTGCCACCAGAAAATGTCTTGGAAGCAGAACAGCGATATGCCAGTTTATTAGAGGGAAAAAGCTTCAAACTATTAGAAACACAAGATATGCGAAAAAATGGTACAGTTTTCGATGTTGAAATTTCACTCTCGCCTATCTATGATCGCACAAACAAAATGATAGCTATTTCTGCTATTACGCGCGACATATCTTATAAAAAAGAAAATGAACAACTTTTACTACAATCAGAAAAACTAAAAATGGCAGGCGAAATTGCAGCTGGTGTAGCACATGAAATTCGTAATCCTATGGCTGTCATATCAGGTTTTGTACAAATGATGAGTATAGAAAAGGATTCATCCTGTTATGCTTATACTGAAATTATTCAATCCGAAATCGAGCGTATTAATTTAATTATTGGTGAATTTTTAGTGCTGTCTAAGCCTCATGTAGAACAATTAAAAATCGTTTCCATAGACGATATTATTAATAGTATTAGTCACCTATTTCATCTAGAATTTCAAAAGCATAACATTACCTTTTCACTGCATACCGTCAGCGAAGATAATCGAATATTAGCTAATGAAAATCAATTAAAACAAGTATTCATCAATATTATTAAAAATGCCATTGAAGCCATTGAAGCACGTACAGCTGAAGGAGAAATAATTATTTTCATTGCTAAAAATACGGAAGGATTAATTATGGTGACAATTACAGATAATGGTGTTGGAATGTCTGAGGCTATGATTAAGCGTATTTTTGAACCATTTTATACAACCAAGTCTACAGGAACAGGTCTTGGTATGCTCATCACAAACAAGATTATCCAAGAACATGGTGGCACTATTGCAATTGAAAGCAAGTTAAACTATGGCTCAACGATAAAAATAAAACTACCGCCAGTAGAAAATGAAGAGGATGGAGGTGTCTAAAAAATAGACACCTCCATCATTTTTACTTCATAATAGTACGAATAAGTTTAACCTTTTGTTTATACGGTGGAAAAAGAATATTTGTCTCGAGCTTTGAAGATTTTTTTAATATTGATTTTGGATGTGTAAAATTATCAAAGCTTGCCTTTCCATGATACGCATTAACCCCTGAAGGACCAACCCCACCAAATGGCAAATGCTGATTTCCTACATGTGTTACCGTGTCATTTATACAGCCACCACCGAATGGCAATTCCTCTAAAAAGTATTGGATCGCTTTTTCATGTTCTGAGAAAAAATATGCTGCTAAAGGCTTCGGCAATTGTCGAACTTGATGAATAGCAAGGCGTAAATCATCATATACCATAACAGGTAAAATCGGTCCAAATAGCTCATCTTGCATGGAAGGACTTGACCACTTTACATATTCAATAATGGTAGGTTCAATATATAAATCATCCCGATCTGTCCGCCCACCATATGTAATAGTGTCCCGTTCCTCCACTAAAATTTTTTGCAGACGATCAAACTGTCTATCATTCACAATACGACCGTAATCGGGGCTTTTTATCGCATTTTTCCCGTAGAAAGAACGGACAGTGTCCTTTAACAATTTCATAAACCGATCATATATGTCTTTATGGACAAGCAAATAGTCTGGTGCTACACATGTTTGACCTGTATTTGTAAATTTCCCCCAAGCAATTCGTTTGGCAGCAACTTCTAAATTTGCGGTTTGGTCGACTATTGCAGGACTTTTACCACCAAGTTCGAGTGCTAATGGCGTTAACCGTTCAGCTGCTGCTTTCGCCACTATTTTACCGACAGCTACACTGCCAGTAAAAAATATATAATCAAACGAAGCATGGATTAGGGCAGTTACTTCTTCCTTTTCCCCTTCTACAACGCGAATATAGGATGGTTCAAATGTTTCTTCAATAATTTTCTTCACGATATTTGCTGTATGCACAGATGTTTCAGAAGGCTTGACAATAGCTGTATTCCCACCAATAATTGCACCAATTAAAGGTTCCATCACAAGTTGAAATGGGTAATTAAATGGCCCAATAATTAACGTAACGCCATATGGCTCTCGAACAATAAAACTTTTTCCCATTTGAAGGTGAATTGGCGTTTTAGCTATTTCTGGCTTCACCCACTCCTCTAAATTTTTCACCATATAAGAAATACTATCAAGGACAATTCCAATTTCTGTTGCGTATGCCTCAAACTCACTTTTTCTTAGATCTAAAAACAACGCATGTAAAATATCTTTTTCATACTTTAAAATACTTTTCTTTAAGTTCATTAATTGGTTTTTTCGAAACTTTACATCTTTTGTAGCGCGAGAAAAATAAAATTGTCGCTGCTCTGTAATCATATTTTCAACATCTTGTGGCGTAAAATTCATAAATAAACACCCCTTTTTTTTTATTGCAATACATAGTTTGGTCTTTTTTGAAACAAACTATCTTTGTCTATACGATACAACATTGAAGGCGAAAATTCCTCCTTCTGAAACAGGTGGTGTTGTAAAAAAAAAGTAATAGCAACTAATGATGCCATGTTTTTTTTTGTGAATCTCGGGAAATATACAATTACATATTAATTTGAAACGGGGGCGTAGATAATGACAACAACAACAGGAACTTGGTGGGAATCCATTTTTTCAGGAGTATTATCGCACGGGATATGTGAAGAGAAATTATTGTTATTGCAAGATGAGGCATTTTTATATCTTTCTACAATACCGTCGGAGAAAGAAACTTTATTGGATGAATCTGAAGTAAATTAATCGATTAAGCGCATCTTAGGAGTGCATTTCCTGCGATGCGCTTTTATACATTAGTTTACAGCTACAATATGCTGTATTTTTTTTAATTCGACCTCAAGGCGATGAATGGCATCCTCCTCAATAGCAAAACTGCCATCCTCTAGCCGAATAATTTGCTTATCGATAATATAAACAGAATGGGCAATATCTGTTGCACCTAATACAGCCAATACAGGTTTTAGAGCATATTCTAATGCGAGTAAATGCCCAATAGAGCCACCCACTGCTATCGGTAAAATCTTCTTTCCTACTAACGCTTTTTGTGGCAATAAATCTAAGTAGGTTTTTAATATGCCTGTATATGATGCTTTATATATGGGTGTTAAAATAACAACAATATCTGCTTCCTCCACTTTACGATTTTCTGCTTTAATGACATCATTTTCAAAGTCTGCAGTTATTAACGCCACAGCAGGCAATTCATGTACTTGAATTGTGTGTATCTCAGTACTATGAGCTGGGAAAAAACGCTCTACTTTCTCCTGAATCGCCGTTACTCGTGAATACCTCGTATTACTACCGTTAATAATTACTACTTTTGTCATCTTGCTCACTCCCTTTTGTTTTCTAGTCCATTTCAAAGTCACCCTCCCCCTTATTTAGCGGTCAAGAATGACTATCTATTTAAAACCATGTTCCAACCTTTGTTCAAAAAAGAGGCTTCTATATACAGTCAACAAATAAGTCGTCATGTAAAATAGAAGCCTCTAGATGTCTAGCCAGCTAATCCGCTCGAATACCAAGTAATCTTATAAATTTAATTTAACATAATTTTAGTTAAAGTCAATAAACTTTAATGGTGTTTATATTTGAATAACAAAAAGGTTGCCACAACCATTATGTGAACAACCTTCTTCTCAATTTACTTTAGTGATGAATCGCTTTACCGAATACCGCTTTTGCAGCATCCCCAATATGCTCTGATACGGTAGGATGAGGAAAAATCATATTTGCTAATTCGGCTACTGTGCCACCAGCATTTTTCGTAGCTAAAATAGCATTGAGTATTTCTGTAGCACCATCAGCCACAACACATGCTCCTAAAATATCTCCATCCTCTTTCGTTACAATAAGCTTTACAAAACCTTCGACATTTCCTTCCATTAACGCCTTTGGATTTGTGTGAATTGGCATTTTGGTCACCGTATACGCTTGCTCCACTTGCTCTTCTAACAAGCCAAACGTCGCAATTTCAGGATGTGTATAAACACAACGTGGAATAAGTGCTTGGTCAACCAATGCTCGTTTAGCCCCCAAAATATAATCCACAACATAAATACCTTCCGCACTAGCAGCATGTGCTAACTGATAGCCTCCGACTAAATCACCTATTGCATAAATATGTGGATGACTCGTTTCGTAATGCTTATTTACCGCAATTAAACGACCATCAAAATCAAGCGCTAGCTGTTGTGCAATTTCCGTATTTGGCCGACGCCCCGTTGCAAATAATAGGTTTTCGTATGTATAGATTCCTTTAGATGTATGAATTTCATTGCCATTAAAAAGCTCAAATTGAAAGTTTGTGACAAGTTCGATACCGATATCTTTCATCTTCTCGCGAATAATTGGTCGTGCATCTGGTTCTTCCGTCTGTAAAATATCGGCACTATGATTCAGCATCGTTATTTTCGTACCAAGTGGTGCCAAGCTAAATGCCATTTCAACGGCAATTACTCCTCCACCAATAATCGTTAGCTGTTGTGGAAGTTCTTCCATTTCAAAAAAAGTATCCGTCGTATAATAGGCTGCGTTTTCTAGTCCTTTAAACGGCGGCACAAATGGCTTACTTCCAGTTGCTAAAATGATATCTTTCGCTCTAAAAGTTTCTTGACCGACCGTTATCGTTAAATCGGCAGCTACCGATGCTTCTCCTCGGTAAAATGTAATTTGATTGCTCGCAATAAACTGTTCAATATTATCTAAAAGCTCTTGAACGACTGCATTTTTACGTTGCATTAAACGAGGGAAGTTTACATTTACGACTGGTGTTTCAATTCCCCAATCGTTGCCACGCTTTATTTCTTGCACTAATTTACTGTGCTCTAACAAAATTTTAGATGGAATACAGCCAACATTATAGCAAGCGCCTCCCACTTTATCGCGTTCTACTAAAGCTACTTTCATACCACTTTTAGCCGCATGAATTGCTGACACATATCCTCCTGGACCTGCGCCAATAATAGCGATATCAAATTGTTTCACATCTATTCACCTCATTTATCACCTTAACATTTACAAAATTTGAATGCAATGACACATCCTTCTTCTTACCATATATAAAGAACTTCCGACATAACGGGATTCCCGCGGAATAAAACAATATTCCCGCGAAGTGAACTGTTATTTCCGCGGAGCAAATCAGGATTCCCGCGAAGTGAACTGTTATTCCCGCGGGACAAATCAGGATTCCCGCGAGGTGAACTGTTATTTCCGCGGAACAAATCAGGATTCCCGCGAAGTGAACTGTTATTTCCGCGGAACAAATCAGGATTCCCGCGTAGCATAGCGGTTTTTATTATTTATTAAAATTAATCCAAAAAACTTCTTTACTTCCGTCTTGTTTAATCATAATCGCTTTAACGGAATAACCACCCGCTTCATAATTTGCGATATTTTCTTCGGTTGACATCACTCTTGTACTCTTATTTGCTGTCACACAGTAACTGCCAAAATCACGTTGAAGCTGGCGCTCTCCATTCACCATTTTATAAAGCTCGAAACGTGTTTCTTTTGCTTGAAGTGGTCCTTTATTCATATCACTTTTTAACCAAGCTTTGAGTGTCACTTTATTTGAAGTCACTTGAGCCTCGACTTGTATATCTCGTTGTCGATATTGTTGCTCTGCAAGTGAATAATTTTTTTCTAAAATCTTTTTTAACTCATGCGCCGACACTCGATTGCTAGAATCGATACGTTTAATATGAACGGTTCCTTGTCCAAATAAATTATAGCCACCCTGTGTAGAGTAATCGATCGTGTAACCTGCTTTTTTGATTGCCTGCTCAGCAATTCGATCATAAACACCATATGGGTATGCAAACGATTTAGGTGCTATCCCTGTATATTTTTCTATTAGCTGATGTGCCTTTGTAACATCCTCTTGAATGTATCGAAGACGCTCCTCATTTGTAAGTGGCTCTCCATTTTTTTTCTGATTAAGTATCATTGCCTCGTGTTTTGACTTATCATTGTTCCCTCGCCAATGTAAATCATATGTATGGTTGCCAATACGCATAATACCAGAATCGGACATTTCCTTTATTTGTTGCCAATTCAACATAGGTACATTTTTTCTGGCACCTGTCTCTACATCATTTGCGATCACAAACAATGTTGCCTGCATGCCCATTTCTTTTAAAATAGGGTATGCCATTTTATAGACACTTTCATAGCCATCATCTATCGTTAAAAATACTGCTTTCTCAGGAATGCGACCATGCCCTTGTAAATATGCGATTAGCTGCTCCTCCGTAACGGTTGAATAGCCATTGTCCTTTAGCATCTTCAACTGCTCACGAAATAGCTTTTCTGTAATATTTATATTCGCTATTTCTTTATAATCCCCAAATGAATGATAGTTAATGACCGTAATACCTTTAGCATTACTATATTCATAGAATTTTGTTGCTTTTGCTGCCATTGCCTGTTCTGATATTGAGAGAAAGCAGCAAACAAGTACAACAAATAATAATATTTTCCTTATGTATTTCATAATATTGGTCCCTTTCTCAAACTATAGTCCATATAAGTATATACGAAATAATGACATACTGAAAGAGACTGTGCTATATTGAACAGTCTCTTTCTTGTGACAAATCGCTAAATTGTTTGAGTGCCTGACACTTATAAGCTGTTTCCGCACGGACCTCTTGCCAGCGCGTGATTTGATACGTCTAACATTGCATACGTTCTGAGCAGAAATCTAAGTTGGCGAAGAAGCACATGCTAAATTGTTTGAGTGCCTGACACCCTCATACATTTGAGTGCCTGACACCCTCATACATTTGAGTGCCTGACACCCTCATACACCCGTCATGGACGTATATTAGAAAATATTGCGCTGCCAAAAACGTTGCTGAGCAATGGCATCAACAAATTTTTTGGCAAATCCAGCATTTCCAGTTGCTAAAATAATGCCTGGCCCTACGTTAGCATTGGACATATTAAAAAATGTTGTGCCTGTTGAAGCAATGCCAATTGGTTTAAAATGTCTGTACGCTTCATTAATATAATTGACAATATAAGTGTTAAACTTTGCTTGATTGTCAGCTCGAACTCCGACAACATATAAGGAATCAAAAAGCACCGCATCCGTTGTAATAAATGTATCGCTCGCTGTTAACTGCACACCATTAGTACCCGTCACCACACCGAGCCTATCAGAAATGATGCTATAGCGAACACCATTCTTTGTTAAATATTTAAGTACTTCTCCCACCTCATTGGCGTCAAACCCATCCCCTATTAATACTCCCACTTTAAGTGTCTGTGGCAATTTCACAGTATTCGCCTGACTCAATGCAGGTGAGGATATAGTAACGTTTGATTGCTCACCTGTAGGTCGATTAACACCAATATTATTGGCAACTATTGTAGCCATCTCTTTATCGACACGGACAAACATATCTACAACTTGCTGACGAACGTATTTACTTTTAACCTTCCCTACCTCGAAGCTAAAGGCGTCAATAATATGCTGCTTTTCAGGTGGCGACATACTATTCCAAAATAGTCGAGCTTGTGAGAAATGATCATTAAAGGACTTACTTCGAGCTCTTGTAATACGTCCCTCCACCTTTTCTTCATAATGGAAAAATCCCCCTTCTTTTGCAGTGGATGTTGAAGGCGTATTACCTGCAAGCGAGTTTTTATGATAACTAACCTTTCCCGTATTAATCGTTTGTCGACTGAATCCATTTCGTTGGTTATTATGAATCGGGCAAACTGGCCTATTAATAGGAATCTCAGCAAAATTTGGTCCGCCTAAACGAAGAAGCTGTGTATCGATATATGAAAATAAGCGACCTTGAAGCAGTGGATCATTTGTAAAATCAATGCCTGGCACAACATTTCCAGGATGAAAAGCGACTTGCTCCGTTTCAGCAAAAACATTATCTACATTGCGATTCAATGTCATTTTTCCAATTCTTTTAACAGGTACTAGCTCTTCAGGCCATAATTTTGTTGCATCTAAAATATCAAAATCAAATTTAAATTCTTCCTCTGGCTCAATCATCTGGACTCCAAGCTCATACTCTGGAAAATCCCCGATTTCAATTGATTCCCATAAATCTCGTCGTTGAAAATCGGCATCTTTGCCCCCTATAATTTGTGCTTCATCCCAAACAAGTGAATGCACACCTAGCACTGGCTTCCAATGAAACTTTACAAATCTCGACCTACCTTTGTCATTTACAAAACGGAACGTATGCACACCAAAGCCTTCCATCATCCGAAAACTTCTAGGAATCGTTCGATCAGACATATGCCACATAATCATATGCGCTATTTCTTGATTATTTGCGACAAAATCCCAAAATGTATCATGTGCAGAAGCCGCTTGTGGCATATCATTATGAGGCTCAGGTTTTACAGCATGAATTAAATCTGGAAACTTAATAGCATCCTGAATGAAAAACACTGGTATATTGTTACCAACTAAATCATAATTGCCCTCTTCTGTGTAAAATTTTGTTGCAAAGCCGCGTACATCTCGGGCCGTATCCATTGAGCCTAAGCTCCCTACTACGGTCGAAAATCTAACAAAAACAGGCGTCTTCTTTCCAGGCTCCTGCAAAAATTTGGCCCTTGTATACTCTTTCATCGATTCATATAGTTCAAACTCTCCGTGCGCGGCAAATCCTCTAGCATGTACAACACGTTCGGGAATCCGCTCATGGTCAAAATGCGTCATTTTTTCCCGAAAATGAAAATCCTCCATAATGGTTGGTCCACGAACGCCAGCTTTCAATGAATCTTCATCATTGGAAACCTTCAGCCCCTGATTGGTCGTCATCTTTTTCCCATCATTATTGACGCGAAATGCCTCTAGTTGTTGATCCTTCGCATTCTCAGTCAAATCCTTGCCCTGATTTGATTTAGACTTATCCACGCGATCCCCTTTCCTTTTGTACTAATTACGCTCTATATACACTGTATGTTTTTCTGAAATAAACATGAATGGATGAGTCCATTCATAAAAAAGAACCTTGACTCAATAACGCCAGTCAAGGTTTCTTCATTCTCTATTTCGCTTTCGCTGTTGCCGTCATCTTCTCAAGCTGTCTAACTGTCGGTGTTAAATTAGCAAAGAAGTAGGCCTCGCGTAGCTTACGTGATGGTGTACTTCCTGCAATATAACCCGCTGAGCCATTATGGAGCATGTTGGCCTGCACTGCAGCCAATGTATTATAAACGACTTGTAAACGAAGCTGACAAATTGCTTGTAAATTTACTTCACCAGATTGAATTAGTGCTTGAAGTGTTTCTTGTAATGAGTGTAGATTTTCTGTTAGTTCATCCGCTTGCACTTGCAAATATTCATTACAACCATTTTGCTTAGCTTTAACTTTTTCTATCCCTTCAATAGCTGAGTCTACAACACCAAAACCTAGCGGGATTTGATACAGTACAAATATCGGGCGAATAGTATCTACAAATGTGCTTGCATCTTGTGCAATGATATAGTTATCAGCAACAAACACGTTGTCAAACTTACATGTATAGGTCGCACTGCCGTTGACACCTAAAAAGTGGATTTTTTCCTTTAGTGTAATGTTCTCATTGTCTGTATTAACGAATACCATCACTTCCTGCTCACCGTTATGGGCTATCGCCCCGAACCAGTGATTCGCTGCTAAGTTTGAAACAGCGGGTAACACTCCATTTACGACATAGCCACCGTCCACACGCTCAGCTGATAAATGAAGCTTCTCTAGTCCAGCATAAAACTTCATCGGATTCGATAAACCTGTCGCACCAAGTACTTTTCCACGTTCTAGTAATGGTAAAATATTTTCACGTAATTGCATATTATTCGTTTTACGTAAGTAAGTTAAAGCGGCAAGGTGGCACCATAGGCAAAATGCAGTTGTCATACAAACTTTCGCTGTCTCTTGTACAATCGTTAGCTCATCTAATAGCGTTGTTTGTTCATCTTTTTGTGTTGAAGCAAAAAATCCAGCCTTGCCGAGCTCCAATAAAAAATCCTCCGCGTAATAAGCTTCCTCATCAATCTTTTTTACGAACGGTTTTAATTTTTCTTCAATTAACGTTTGTAAAGCTACTGCATCTACTGCCATGGTTTCCACTCCTATCCTTTACTTATCAGCTAATTCAGTTAAAGACGTAATTGGTGTTTGCACTGCCTCACGAGCACGTTTTACAGCTGCTTCGTCTGGTGCGTCATAGAAGCACAGGCACTTTGTCATATCTTCACATACATATGTGCGAGAAAAATGTACTTCTGGTACTTCTTCATAGTGAACGGAGTTTTTCTTTTTACGTGCTAAATATTGATCCATTGTAATTTCTGCTGGAATTTCCCACTCTACTAAATAGTTCACAACTTCTTGATTTGTTTTAACTTCATCCAACTCTTTCCCAACTAGGCGAACTTCTTTTACTAAATCTGTTTGAATGTTTTGAGCTGCTAGTGCTGTTGTTGCTTGAGATTCTTCATTTGCCTCCACGATAAAGTACGCACGACTAAAATCCTTCGCTACTTGTACTTCGATAACAGTTACATCCTGCTCTTGTCCTACACGCTCTACTAATGCTGCAAATTGCTCTTTGTTCGTTACTTCACTAACTGTTGATTCTACCAAAAATAAACTCATAGTAAATACCTCCGAATAGTTTGTTTTTTCTTTATGTGAGTTATTTTATTATACTTACTTAATAAAAACAACTGAATTTACTAAAAATTATGATTTGTGCTACACTACTGCATGGAGGGAACACTATGAAAACACGATACGACTTACCATGCAATATTGCACAAACATTGAACATTATCGGTGATCGTTGGACATTGCTCATCTTACATGAACTATTAATCGGTCAATCGAACTTTAATGACATTAAATTAAATTTACCAGGTCTTTCAGCAAATTTATTGTCTGCACGTTTAAAATCTTTAGAAGAAGCAGGTTTAGTTGCTTCCACTCTTTACTCTGCACATCCACCGCGTTATGCCTATTCATTAACTGAATCAGGAAAGGCATTAGAATCTGTATTTAATGCAATGATTTTATGGGGCAGCGAATATTTGGACCCTTGCTATAAAGAAATTGTTGATGCGCATTCAGGTGACCGAGTAGAAATTGGTTACTATTCAAAAAACACTGGTGAGCGTAGCGATACGATTCAAATACGTGCCATTCAAAACGGAGCTAACCAATAATTTATTGGGCTAGCTCTTTTTTGCCCGCTCTAAGCCCCTTGTCCGCCCCAAATTTTCGAAACCCAGCCTTCAAAATAGCGAATGACCTTGTCGAGCAACAGACCAAGTACGCCAATAACAATAATGGCCGCCATAACTAAATCTAAACTAAGTGAATTTCTAGCATCGACTATTAAAAAGCCTAATCCTGATTGCGCCCCTACCATTTCTCCAGCAACTAAGAATATCCAGGCACTTCCTAATGCCATATGCAACCCGTTTGCAATCATAGGAAAAGCAGCTGGAAAAACAATTTTACGCAATAGGTTAAACTGCGACATTTCAAAATTGGCCGCAATTCGTAAATAAGTAGCATCAACTTTTTTCACTGCAGTCACTGTGGATAATAACACGGGGAAAAAGGCTGCAATAAATATTATGACAATGGCTGGCATATTGCCAATGCCAAACCATAGTACGATAAAAGGTGACCAAGCAATCGGTGATACAGGACGTAAAATTTGTACAATCGGATCTAGCACAGCCCAAACTTTCACCAATCTCCCGACAACTAATCCGACAATTACAGCGACAACAACCGCTAACAAATAACCGCTAAAAAAGCGAAACAAACTAATTTGTATATGCTCGAATATGGAGCCATCTTTGATAGTATCCAGTAATGCCGTAAAAACAGCTAATGGTGGAGGAAATAATGCTGCATCATGATCACCAATAATCGTTACTACTTGCCAAACGCCTATTAATAACACAAATCCAAGCAAAATTGGTCCTATTTTTTTCATACATATGCACCCTACTATTCTTCCAATAATGTCGTATCAACAAATTCCTCATATGATGGTGGGTTCTCTGACAAGCCCATCTCTATTAATGAATCTCTTAAAATAGCATACGCATCCGCTTCAATTTTTAAGTTATGATACGAAATCCAATTCAACGATAAATCTAAAACATCCTTATCAACTTTAATATATTTAGCAACAACATCATGTGCATGGTCTCCCTCTGCATTCATGAGCTCACCAGCAGCGGCATAATCTTTAACGAATTGTTTTGCAATATTTTTATTTTTTTCGATAAAGTCATGACGAAGGACTAGTCCACAGTCAATTGAATCCTGCCAAATTTCCTCTGATTGGAATAACACTTTACCCTTTTCAAGCGCCACAGAAATAGCACCAAATGGTTCTGCTACTACATATCCTGCAATGCGACCTTCTGCAAGGGCAGCTGGCATTTCTGCTGGTGGTAGCTCTACAACATTTACGTCTTCATAATTTAAGCCCGCATTTTGTAACATCCGATATAACAAAATATTGTGTGTAGAATATTTATTTGGAATCGCAAAGCTTTGCCCTTTCAAATCCTCCACATTTTCTATCGTAGGGGCTGCCACTAAAACATTGCCATCTCGATGTCCTAAAGCTACTGCCTTTAAGTCAATTCCTTGTTCTTTTGCCTTCATCGCTAATTGAATAAGCACTGATGCACCATCAATTTTTCCTGTATTTAAAGCATCCATTAGTTCGGGCCATGAACCAAATTTCACAAGCTCAATGGCATAACCTTCGTATTCTCTATCTGTTTGCATGTAAAGTGGTGCAGCATGCGTAATTGGTAAATACCCAATTTTCACTACCTTTTTATTGCCTTCTGTTTGGGATACTGCCTCTTTTTCATCCGTTCCACATGCCGCAAGTGTCAGCAATAGTATTAACGCTAGTAAAAAAATGCCTACCTTCTTGTTCATCGTTTTCCCCCTATTTTAAATGTTGTATTCAATCGTATCTTGCGGATGCGTAAACTGAAATTCATTGAAAATAATCTCACGAAAATGCTGGAATTCCGAATCTGAACGATCGCGTGGTTTCGTACTACGAATATGTAATTCACGATGGACGCGTCCGGGATTTGGACTCATAATAAAAATGCGGTCAGCTAAATAAATAGCCTCGTCTATATCATGTGTCACCAATAAAATAGTTGTTTGCTCCTTTTTTTGAATAGCAAGTAGCTCGTCCTGTAAGTAATAACGTGTAAAGGTATCAAGTGCTGCAAATGGTTCGTCCATTAAAATTACCTCTGGACGAATCGCTAATGCGCGTGCAATGGCAACACGCTGTTGCATACCGCCCGATAATTCACTAGGTAATGCGCTTAATCGATTTTCTAAGCCAACAAGCTTCAAATAATAATGCGCACGTTGCTGTCGTTCACTCTTCGTTAAAGTCTCTCCCTCTAATGCGAGCTCTACATTTTTTTGCACAGAACGCCAAGGAAGTAATCCATAATTTTGCATGAGCATAATACAACGTTTACTTGCTCTAGTAACAACTTGGTTTTCTAACAATACTTGTCCACTAGTTGGCTGCTCAAAACCCCCAACTAAATTTAACAATGTACTTTTGCCACAACCACTCCTTCCTAATATGGCAATAACCTCTCCCTTTTGAATATCCAACGAAATTTCATGAAGTACTGTCTGCTCAGCAAATGTTTTACTAACTTGTTGTATAGAAATTAACGGTGCTGTCATCATGCAATTGTCACCTCACACTTTAATCTTATAATTTTACTAGGTTTAATATGTTTTAAGTTATTTTATTATACTCAGTTTAAAATTTCAACCTAATTTTAAGAAGAATATTTGTATTCCGACAATTCGCATAAAAAAACAGGTTTTCTATTTTTAAATAAAAAACCTGCAAACTATTCATCGCCTGTACTTAAATAATGCTTCACCTTTCTCATTACGTTAGCTGAACAAGACATCCACCAGATTTAGAATATGTATTGAATCATGTCATGTATATTGCAATAAGGATTATCACGATTTTCTGTCGTTCGTAGGGACATCATTTCCGCACAATTTTTAATGGCTACCTCATGTAGTAGTGCAATCGGAGCAATAATAGACTCGTCTGCCTTATGACGAAAATAGCGTGTTACCCCTAAATGCTCCTCCATCTTGTTGTTTAAAACAGCACGTGGATATTTTTCAGATACATCTACTTCTTCAAAATGTAGTAATAGCCACAATTCAAATGCCTCATTTGAATAAGCGATGTGAATATTTTTTTCCTCACAGAACATATTTACTTCGTCTAGCTGTTTATCTGTTAAATCATCCTTATCAAAAACAATCCATACTTCATCAAAATATTGGTAGCTGGAATCACGGAAGGCGTGTTGTGCTAGCTTGATCGCAGAGCGCTTAACGTTTTTTATTTTCACGCTCACTGTTTTCGAGCGCTTTAAAATACGCAATTGCTCAAAGTAAATGCGCTCCGTTTCTCCCTCACAATAAATTAATATTGTTTTACGTATTGTCCGATTACCATGTTGATGTACGCTCACTGGTCAAATACCTCCACTCCACGTAAATATTGATTGGATAAGTATTCATTTATAACTGGTATTGCAATGAGTACACTAGAAAAAATCGCCTTTCTTTTATTGTATGCAGCTACTATGACTCATGCTAAATACAACATTTGTACGTGCCTATAAAATCCATTTGATGAAAATGAACATAAACAAACACCCCATAGAAAAACTGCACCTCCAATTGTTAGATGTGTCTAACAATTGGGGTGCAGTTCACTCCTTGAGGTGTTTGCTTTTTTTACAAATTATGCTTTTAGAGGTTCTCCACTAAATACTCTAAGATCCATTGGTGCAGCCATAAAAGTTAGTGCTTTTTGAGTAAAAGCAGTAAAATGCTCACTCGTATTATGGATTGCAGTAGCTTCTACGTCTTTCCAAATTTCAACCATTGTATAATGGCAATCATGTTCAGTAGACTTCATCAAATCGTAGCTAATGTTACCCTCTTCAGCTCTTGTTGCTGAAAGAAGGATCTTTGCTTCTTCCAAGAATGCTTGCTCTTGCTCTGGTTTTACTTGTAAGTGTGCGTGAATAATAATCATAGTTACCCATCCTTTTAATTAAATTCATTTATTGAACTAAATGCTTCATTTTCAAATCAGTATATTGGTCAAAAAATTCAATAATCGATAATGTTGTTTTGCATGCGATTTAGCATGACAGATAAGGATTCTAATTCTTCTTGATTAAAATCATGAAGCATTTGGTTAACGAAACGAACCTTTTCTTTTTTGTAACCGACAATTTGTTTACGACCTTCATCAGTCAGTCGAACAAATATTACACGATTATCGGTGGGGTTTCGTCGTCTTGTCACCATACCGCTTGCCTCAAGTTGTTTTAAATGACGAGTAATGGCACCACTGTCTATATTAACTGCTTTTTGGAGGGTAGATTGATTAATTTCTTCTGTTTTATAAAGCTGGTGTAGCAATTCATAGCGTGATGCGCTAATGCCTGTACATCGTTCAAATTTAGGGCTAATTTGATTATTCAGCCCTTTAAGAAGCTGTAAAATTTGTTCATGATTTGAAAGTGAACATTGCATCAATAACCCTCCTAATAATTTGTATGGTCAACTTTATAGAAGTGTCAACTAATCATTGGGTGCTCAATCATTGACCCGTCAATTAATATAATACAAAATTATCGATCCAGCAACAAATGACAACTTACCTAAATCAGGAAATCAAAAAGGTCTGTGCTCGAAAAAATCGAACGCAGACCGAATAAACCGATTAGTAAACTTCATTTTCAAAACAGCTCTTCTGTGTTTACCATTATTAAATTTCAACAATTTTCTCTTTCTGTAATGCCTGTATAGTAAGCTCGATGCCTTCTGCAAATGTTTTTTTCGGCTTCCAGCCAATCGCATTAGCAAGCTTTTCATTATTTAAAAATGAATGCTCAATATCGCCTTCTCTTGCAGGGGCATATTGGATTTCTAATGGATGATTTAAATGTTGTAATAATAATATCACTTGATGAAGTGACCACGCTTCGTTTGTTGAAACATTGTAGATACCTTGAAGTCTAGCTTCTACTCCAGCATAAATGGCATCTGCAATATCATCTACGTAGATGAAATCACGCGTCTGTTCACCGTCGCCATAAATAGTAAAAGGTCTACCTTCAAGACTACTTTTCAACATACTAGGGATAACAGCCGCCTCCCCTTGCATACGTTGTCTTGGACCAAAAACATTAGCAAAACGATAGATGAGCGTTGGTAAACGATAATCACGTTGCCACTTTTCACAATATGTTTCACCAATGCTTTTATTTAGCCCATACATTGAAACTGGCTCACTAATATCTGTTTCCTCTAACGGTGGATAGTGACTATTACCATAAACCGCTGCTGAAGATGCGAACACGAAATGTTTCACCTTGTATTTAGAAGAATAAAAGAGCATTTGGCTTAGCCCCACGATATTTGTTAATATGTCCTTCATTGGCTCTTGGATAGAGAGCTGAACGCTCGTTTGCGCCGCACAATGAACGACTACATCAAATGCTACTTCCTTAAAGAAATGCTCACATACTTCATCTTCAACATTTAATAAGTACGATTTATGTTCGAAATCAATATTCCGTAAATGTCCTGTACTTAAATTATCAATTATATAAATATTGGCGCCTTCTTCAAAAAAACGCCTCGCCACGGCACTACCAATAAACCCATAGCCACCTGTCACTAATACATTCATCCCATCGCCCCCAAAAACAATATGATGTTTTATATGCATTAATTGCTAAAAATATGCAAGGAACATACTACTGGATTATTTTAACAGACCTTCGTCCGCAGGTAAAAGATTAATGAGCATTCTATTAAAAGACAAAAATCCACACAGTCTTCCAAGCATGTACACAAGAGAATCGCAAGCGTTAGCTAGCGACCCACCTCATACTATGCTCATGAAAGCCGAGCGGATTTTCACAAACTTATTCTTTATTTTTTTACAACATGGGCTAACATTATTACGCAGGGTTTACTTCTAGTTCAACTGAAATTTTAATATCTTTCCCTACAAGTACTCCACCAGTTTCTAAAGCAGCATTCCAAGTTAAACCGAAGTCTTCACGGTTAATTGTCGTTTCTGCCTCGAAGCCATATACTTCCTGACCCCATGGGTTTGTACCTTTACCATTGAATTCAGTATTGAAAGTAACTGGTTTTGTAACATCCTTAATTGTTAAATCACCAGTTAAGGCATACTCATCACCTGATTTTTTTGTAATGCTTGTTGATTTAAACGTAATATTTGGGTATTTTTCTGTATCAAAGAAATCAGCTGCTTTTAAGTGATTATCGCGATCTTCGCTACGAGTGTTAATGCTTGCTGCATCAATTGTAATGCTAATGTTTGCTGTTGTTAAATCTGCAAGATCTGCTGCTTCAATATCAGCTGAATAAGAATCGAATACACCTTTTACTTTTGATACCATCATGTGTTTTACTTGAAAGTTAATTGCTGAGTGTCCTAAATCGATATTCCATTTTGCCATTTTAAATTCCTCCAATTTGAATTGTTTTATATCTCGAATTCGAGATATATGTTAAAATATGAAGTAACTACTCTAATTATGTTACCCAAAAATAAATGGGTTAAACATATGTAGTTACTTCGCAGTACATCTTAGTTAATTTTCCGTTACTAAAAGTAATCAATTACTTTATGTAACTTACTATATATTAATAATTAATTTACGTCAAGTAATTTATTTAAATTATTTTCGACGTTATTCTTACTCATTTCAAGATGCAAAAGTAATGCTGATATCCGATGCTTTACGAAGGTTTACTGGCGATTTATAGTCTTTTATCGGCGATTTCTCCTGTCCAATCGGCGAAACGCGGACTGTAACCAGCGATTCATAAGTTTCTATCGGCGATTTTCAACTTAGTTAACGTTTCACTAATTTCCCTTGTACAACAAATCGATGGTCATCACTAATTACGGAATCTTTACATGTAGAAAGCGTAATAATTTTATCATCTGGTCCTATATCTACATTCATATCAATTGTAGAACGCTTTTGAACTTCTCCGATAAACTGAAGAAATTCCTCGTCTGTTTTAAATTCTGTTTCAATATAATAAAAATCAATCGTTGTCTCATAAGCAGCGAATACTTCAATATCATACCCTTCATATAATGTATCTAAATAAATTGTACGATGTGCATCGGCATAATCCTGATTCAAGTAATTTTTCAAACTACCAAACATCGTCCCATCTTTCATGGCATGACCATACAAAATGGTATTACGACTAATATCAAGTGCGTCATTTCGATAATCCATAAAAACACTGCCTGCACGACTTTCCCGATCTTTATAATTATGGTTTAAATAGAATTCATTGTTATCCGCATGTAAAATTGGATTGTTGAGCTTTGTATTATCTACTGAAATCCAGCCAACTATGCGCTTATTTACAGCTAATAAATCATGAAATTGAGGTCTAATCGTATATTTGGTTTCTATTTCAGTAGTTGAAATGTCTTCCTCAACTACTTCTTCTTGAATCGTCGCCAATGTTTCAGCGTAAATCGTTTGCACTTCTTTTAAAGATTTTGATGATTCATAGTATGTGTAGACGTACTTTACTAGCACAAAGCCAGAGTATAAAAATATAGACAAGTATAAAACTGTTAAAAGCTTCGATTTCCATTTTTTCATCGTTTCACCAACTTAAATACCAAGAGGCACCATATAAAGACCGAGCTGTTCATCTTCATTGAAGATTGCGTCAACTCCATAGACTTCTTTAATAACTTCCTTTGTGATGACGTCACGCGGTGCGCCCTCAGCTATAATTTGTCCTGCTTTCATCAAAATAATATGATCACTATAACGAATTGCTTGGTTAATATCATGAAGCACCATAACAATTGTTAAACCATGTTCTTCGTTCAATTCTTTTACAAGCTCCAATAACTCCATTTGATAATAAATATCTAAATACGTAGTCGGTTCGTCTAAGCATAAAATTTCAGACTGCTGTGCTAATGCCATCGCGATCCAAACTCGTTGTCGTTCACCGCCTGATAGCGCTTCTAAATCATTTTTTCGCTTTTCTAATAAGTTTGTACATGCTAATGCCCAATCAATCGCTTTTTCATCTTCCTCATGATTACGTTTTAACATTGTATTATGCGGAAGGCGCCCAAAACTCACTAATTTTTCAATGGTTAAATCTTTTGGGACATCATTTTGTTGATAAACAATTGCTAGCTTTTTAGCAAACTCTTTTGGCTTATAATGGACTAAGTCTTTATTTTCCAAAGAAACATGCCCCGATTTCGGCATATTATTTCGTGACATCACACTTAGTAATGTTGATTTCCCACAGCCATTCGGGCCGATTATCGTTGTAATTTTGCCCTTTTGAATGCTCGTTGAGACTCCATCTAAATGATTGCGTGTATTATCATGCGAGACGATAAGGTCGTGCATTTCCATTTTCTTCACTCTTTTCGTAAAAGGAATATTAAGAACGGGCCACCGATAATTGCCATAATAGTTGATGCAGGGATTTCAATTGGTGCAACGATTGTTCGACCAATTGTATCTGCCACTAAAATTAATAAGGCACCTGCTAACGCCGTAAACGGTATTAGGTATCGATGATCATGTCCAACTAAACGTCGGGCAATGTGTGGAACTAATAAGCCGACAAAGGAAATAACACCTGCGACGACTACTGACACGGCTGCTAATAATACAGCAACTGCGGCAATAATTAAACGCGCGCGTGCTACGTTAAAGCCGAGACTTTTTGCCGTTTTATCTTGTAGAACGAGAAGATTACACCAGCTATATAACGCAAATGCTGCGACTAAGCCTATCGTTCCGTATGTTGCAATAGTCGTCACATCTTTCCATGTCCGCATTGTTAAATTTGATCCGACGACACTAGAAGCAGATGTATTCAATGAGCCACCTAGACTTAAAAATGCTTCTGTTAGACCAGTAAACATCGCATTAATCGCAATCCCTACTAATATTAATTTTAAAGGACTCAATCCCGATTTCCATGACAAGGCAAACACTAGCGCACAAGCAAATGCTCCACCTATAAACGCTAATATCGGTGTCATAAAAAAGAGAGCTGGAAAAAATGAAATAATAAATAATTGTACAAATGCTGCTCCTGATGAAATACCTATGACGCCAGCGTCTGCTAGCGGATTACGCATAACTGATTGCAATAATACACCTGAAACAGAAAGCGCAGCACCTGCAAATAAAGCGACTAGAATACGTGGAAAACGCAAATCACGTATTGCCTCCATCTGACTATTTCCTTCTTCAAACAATGCACCTATAAATTCAAAAAAGCCCATTTTAATACTACCTGTCGTGGCTGAGTAAATCATCGAAATTAGTAACAATAATATTACCAATGCAAAACTTATTATTTTTTTCGTCATATCGGATTCCTTTTTCTAATCGAATTCCGCAAAATCACATTGCACAGTGAATGTGCATCTTAGAATTGCGTCGATTTTACTTATTTAAAAGATTCGCTCACTACGACTGCTCAGGAACGAAAAAATACTATGTAATAGAATATAAGAAAAGCGCTCTACGGCAAGAGTTATCTTGCAATACGAGCGACAATTTCAGCTTACTTATTAGCGATAAAAAATTTCCATTAACTGTCCTAAAGCCTGTGGCACCTGTAAGGAAGCTGTCGTTCCAAATAATTCTTCTTCCAAATCATATACTTTACCATTTTTCACTGCGTCAAAATGCTTCCAAATATCGTTTGTTTTAAATTCTTCATCAAACATTTTAACAACTTCATCAGGCATGCCGTGCGATAGACGTAAAATAATATCAGGGTTGCTATTATGCAAGTACTCCGTATTTGATGATAAATACTCTGCTTCTTGCCCCTCCATTACATTAATTCCCCCCGCACGTTTGACAAGGTCGCCAGCATAAGAATTTTCAGTTGCTACTAAGTAACTTCCTGGAATACCAAGTAATATTAAAACACGAGGTCCTTCTTTATTGGCAGCGACAGTTTGTATAGCATCAATGTTCTTTTGTAGTCCCACCACTAATTCTTCTGCTTGAGCTGACCGATCATACCGCTCACCTAATGTTTTTATTTCAGCCATCATCGCATCAACACTTTGGAAATTCAAAAAATTTACAGGTATTTTTAGCTGTTCAAATTTATCTTGTAAATCATATTGTAATGTGGACACTGATAATACATCGGTAGGAGTTAATGATTTTACAATTTCCATATCTGGCTCCATTGCATTACCTATTGTAGGTAAACCTTCAAAGCGTTTTGCTAATACTTTTTCTGTTTCTGGTACTGCAATAGCATCAAGCTCTAGCTTATCTAAAATATCAGCTATAACAACTGTACCTGCAATAATACGATTTTCACTTGGTGTATTTGCTACTGATTCTTCAGCTTTTTTAGTAGATGCTTCATTCTTTGCTTGCTCGCCCCCACCGCTACAACCAGCAATTAAAAATACTGTCATAAGCGCTATCAATGCCAGCCAGTTTTTTTGTTTTTTAGACATATAGTCATCTCCTACTTTGTTCAAGTATTTTTGGAATTTCTTAAGCGACGAATGAGTAACCAGCCCGATAGTAAACAAATGACCACTAACAATAGTAATTTCACTTTATCTAACTGGGCAAGTTGTTGATCTACATTCGTTTTATTTTCAGCCTGCTCAATTTTCGGTTGCTTTTCCTCTTCAGTTACAGTAGGTTCTTCTTCTACCTTGTCCTCAGCACTTGCATCAAGTGTACGGTCAAAAGCTAACTGTTCTTCTGGTAATGCTGTGAAAGGAGGCTGAACTGTTGGCAATGACTGCAAATTAGCATTTGTTATAGGTTCCTCTGTTTTTTCCTCTAATGGCTTCTCTATTTTGTCACTTGTGGCGTCAGGAGGCTTCACACTATCATCTTGCTTAGGAGGCTCCGCTTCGATTGGTTTTTCTAAAATATTCGCCACTTGTTGCGCATCAAATTGTAAATCAACAAAATATTGATGATGATATGCAATTTCTGGAATATCTACTTGTACCCACATACGCAATGGTCTTGTTAAATCAACTACTTCAAATTCGACAATTCTCTCATTTCCCACAATCGATACAAATGTTGGTTCCACCTGTGTCCCTCGTTGATCAACTGTTAACCCCGTTACCCAAGCTGATTTTAAAATGGTCATCTGGGCATAATATTTGCCGTCTTTTTCTATCACCTTTGCCACTGGATTGACATACGTATTCATAATGGATTGCTCTTTTTTTCCATCAGCGTACAAAATATAATCAATGGACCATTGTTTTTTAGGTGTAGTTTCTTCTATTATATTGTCTTGTTCATTGTCTTCGATTGGTGCTTTTAATATGATACGAAGTCGCTGAGCAAATTGAAAACTTTCCTCTACAGATTCTGAAGCTAAAAGACCCTTTATAATAATAGGTTCTTCTAAATCTTTTACATCAAACTGAACTAAATTTTCAGTCCATTTTAAAATTGAAGAAGACTCTTTTTCCGATTGTTCAATATGTATCTCTTGTAAACTATATGAATGATTTATCGCCATAGACAAAGTATATTGGCCATTCACTATGTTAATTGTTGCCTCTTCATTGAAAAATCGATTTGGTTCCACCCCATCAATGGATGAAAAACTTAGTTCAACTTGATAGCTCCCATTTTTTAACGAACTACCTACTTCGGCTTGTGCATGTAACGGCAATTGAGGGATAAACACCAAGATTATTGCACTGATAAAAGACAATAAAAAGATAACTTTTTTATTGTATGTTTTCATAAAATACCCCCAATTTCTATAGAAGCAACAGTAACTTCCTTCCTCATCTAAGTGAGAAAGGAAGTTGCTATTGTTTAATGCTTATTCTTATTCTTCAAATTCATAGAAGAATTTTAAAGAGTTATTTAAAATTTTTGCCATTTGTCCACGAGTTAATGGTTTGTTTGCATTGATATAAGTTTTACCATCTTTCGCAACAGATCCTGTCATAATGCCTTCTTTGTTCAGTAATGAGAAAGCTTCTTTCGCTTCATCATTCGCAATTGTAGCTACATCAGCATATGGTAATGAAATTTGAACATTTAAGTCGCCTTCAGTGACAGCTTGGATAGCACGGTAAATCATTAATGCACCTTGTTGACGTGTTAAAATGCCATTTGGATTGAATTTTTCACGTGATTCTACGATGCCATATTCAGCAAGAGCATTAATTGCATTTTCTGCTTCAATACCTTTAATATCTTGGAAGCCAGCAACTTCAGTAGCTTCTAACTCTAAAGTACGTGCAATCATTAATGCAAATTGAGCACGTGTTAAATTGTTATTTGGATTAAATTTATCTTGCGGCATGATAATCTCATAAGCTAGTAAGTTAAGGATTGCTTCTTTATTTTCGTTGTTATCGATATCTTTAAATGGATTTTCAACTGTTGTTTCTTCAGTATCTGTAACTGGTTTGCTTAAATCTACATTAAAGCTAAATTGTACAGTATGAACAGAATCATATTTTACGCCCGCTGCAGGCTCATCAACGATAATATGAATTTCAGCGTTTGCAAGTGCTTTTAAATCTTTTACTTCAAAAGTATAAATACGTTCATTTGTTTCTTTATCTTCTTCTTCTAAAACAGCGTCTTTACCGTCTACTTTAAATGATTGAACATACTGCCCTTTAGGGAATACCATTCCTACAACGTATGTGCCATCTGCATCTCCAACAACTACAGTAGAACTAATATAGTTTTTCATGATGGATTCTTCTTTCGTTCCATCTTTATAAACTGTTACAGTACCTTCATATAAATCAACATCTTCTTCTTCGTCAGTAACAACTGTTTCCTCTTTTTCAGGTTGTTCTTCTTTTACTTCCTCAGTTGGCTCTGTAACCTCAGTTGTCGCAACTGGTTGGAAATCAAAGTCATACCATTTATCCATGTTTGCTTGAGAAGCAACTACATGTACTTTTGCCCCCGTTTTTACTTTTGGATCTACTGGGAATGACACGATGCTTGAACCATCTTGTTGCTTTTCAATTGTCGCATCTACATATTTATCGCCTTGTTTTATTTGGAAACCAGGAATCATTGCAGCAAATTGAGCTGGAATCGTTAGTTTCACTGTATATGTACCATCTTTCTCAACAAGTAAGCCTGTTCCAGCAAAATACTTATCCATGTATCCTGCTTCATCTGTACCAGGTTTAAACGTTTGGAACTTTACAACTGTCCCTTCTGTTGTTTCAGCCGTAGCTTCCACTTTTACATCTGTAGATATAGTTGTCGTTGTTGTGTCAGCCACCTTTGCTGATGCAAATGTTGGAACTGAAAGTGATGCTGCTAATAATGAAGCGAGTACGATTTTTGTTGCACGAGATTGACGATTTTTAGCCATTATTGACCCTCCATTTTTGTTTTGTATTTAGTTCTATAAAGTAAAAATGCTGATCCTGCAAATGCAACTAGTAATAAATAAGGCATCGCATCGCTTGTTTGTGGATTAGACACTTGACTTTCAGATCCTGTTGACGTTTTCGTATTATTTGTTGCTGTTGTTGTAGCTGCTGAACTTCCTGATACCGCTGCATCAAATACTAGTGAAACGCTATACTCATGGTGATAATTAATATCATCGATATCAATTTTCATAGATGTTACAACTGGCTTTGATAAATCTTTTACTGTGAATTGTACAACACGTGTATCAGCTGTTTTATCTTCGCTAACAACTGCTGCTCCACCTGGTGGTTGAAATTTAGTAATCCAAGCACTATTCTTTAATGTAATTTGTACAGTAGATGTACCATCTTTCACTGTCACCGTAGCTGGCTTTACGAAATAATCATTGGCAATAGATGCTGAGCTACTATCTGGTTTATTCACCTGATATTTTACAGAATATGTGCCATCAGCCATTTGAGCAGATGCATGTGGTAACGCTAAATTAAAAATAACCATACTGACTAGCATGACCAACATCATTATTTTCTTCATGTGTTGCACGCCCCCTCTAATAATTATGGAAAATTTTTATTTAATTTCCATTAAACATTATAATTGATACGAATTATATTCTCAATATTTCCACGAAATCAATATTATGAGAATGAAAACGAAAATAATTCTCAATTACACTATCTATCCAAAGAATAATCTCTGTTACCTTAGTATGTCAACTAGCAATCCAAAAACGTCCTCAATATGTCAAAATTTCCTCATAAAAAAAGAATATCACTGTTAAACATCAGTAATATCCCTTCATTTTATTATTTAGCAAAAACTTCAAACACCCCAATTAAAATTAATAACCATCCTGAAATTGCTGTCGAGTACATGCCAATATATGTTTTTGAAAGAAGGGCGCCAAAATGAATTCCTACGCCGACAGTAATAAAGGAAAAGATTCCAATTGAGATAACCGTCCATATAGCTGAAATACCATTCGCTCCAATGGCAATTCCGCCTGCTAAACAGTTTGCCGATAAAACAAAGCCAAGTGTCATTGCCTCTCTAATTGAAATAATGTAGTTTTTATCTTCATCAAACACTTCAGGATTTTTCGCGATGCCGTTTTTGGAAAGGCGGTTAGAGAATAGCGTATACACCCCAATCGCACAGAGCAAAAGACTTCCCAAAAGATTGGCTGTGTGTGGAGAAATATACTCTACTACTGTACTACCAGCCGTTACTGCTACGTAAGTGACAATCATTGAAATGATGGCAATGACTGCGTTCGATACAATAGGAATCCTCACTCGCTTAACACCATATGCAAGGCCAATCCCTAGATTATCTAAATTGGCAGCTATACCAATCAGAATAATGGTTATCCAATGCATGATTTCCCTCCTGTCCATAACGCTTCGGCATAAATACGTCAAGAAATGCGTTTACCCATTGCTATAATATGAGGAGCAAATTTTGTTCAAGTAGGCGTTCATCTGTGATGCAATGTATTCGTTATGGAAAAAGGCTCTTTTCCACGGTAATACCTCGGGTTTCCGCGTTTGTAGCACCTTTTTCCGCGATAGCACCTCGGGTTTCCGCGTTTGTAGCACCTTTTTCCGCGATAGAACCTCGGGTTTCCGCGAAACAAAAAACCACCTACTGTATGAAATGGCTCTCAACAGTAGGTGGTTTTACAATAATTTTATTTAACAAAAAATTCTTTAACTTGGTCTAACATAATATTCGCAGCTAGAATGCCTCCAGCAGTATTCCAAATGACATCATCCACTTTATGTGCGTTGCCTTTTTGGACAGCAGTTAGGTTTTTCCAAAGTGGATCTTGTGTCCACTCTTGTTCAGTTGCTAATGCAGTATCATCACCCGTTGGCATGTATGTGAAGTAGAATATAACATCCCCATCCATTTGAGGAATTGCTTCTTTTCCTAAATCAATAGCCAATTTCCCTAATTTTGCATTATCTTTAAATAAGTCTGCTTGAGCTGGAACACGTTTAAATCCTAATTCATCAAAAATAACACCAGAGAATGAATCCGTGTAATAGATGCGAGATTTATCTGCCATAAAACGTACAAACGAAATTTCTTTATTCGTTTGATCACCCAGTTCTTCTTTTAATGCTTGTAATTTATCTTCGTAGGCTGTTAATACTTCTTCACCTTTAGCTTCTTGATTTACTGCTTTTGCATATAATTTAAAATTCTCTTTCCAGTCACCACGTAATGTTTCAGAAAAAATTGTTGGTGCAATCTTGCTAAGTTTCGCATAGTCTTTTTCTTGTCTTAGTTTATTACCAATGATTAAATCGGGCTTTAAAGAAGCAATTTTTTCAATATTAACTTCATGTTCAACACCAACTACTTCTACACCGTCCATTTGATCTTTAATATGGTCATACCAAGGATCACCTGACCATGATTGAACTGCACCTACAGGCTTAATACCTAGAGCTAAAAGTGCTTCTGTACCTTCATTTGTAAGTACAACAATACGTTTTGGTGTATCTTTTACATCAGTTGTCCCCATTGCATGTTCGACACTATATGCATTGCCCTCTTTTGAACTTTCTTCCTTCTCGTTATCTTTCGAATTGCCACACGCTGCAAGAACAAAAATAGCCATAACAGCTAGCAATACTAATAACTTTTGAAATGCTTTTTGCATCTTTTTTTCCCCCATTGTATATGATAAAATTGTTTGGTGATAATGATTATCATTTTTAGTAAGAACGAATCAATAATATTGTAAGAATTTATTACTGTCAATATATTTTTAATCAAACGTTAGTGCATTCTATATAAAGAAAGAGTACGAATTTATGATATTAAAAAATAATGCTTCAAAGTCTATAGCGTTAATAGTAGGATTGCTTCTTTTACTTATTTGCATGGGAATAAGTATTGTATATGGCTATGCAAATACCTCCATACAAACGACGATTGAATCTTTTACCCAGTTTAATAATTCTAACGAGCATATTATTATCCAAAATGTTCGTATTCCTAGAGCTTTAATAGCTACATGTGTAGGGGCTTCTTTAGCTATTACAGGGGTACTTATGCAAACATTAACGAAAAATCCACTCGCATCACCAGGGATTTTAGGGATTAATACTGGAGCAGGTTTTGCCGTCGTATTTGCCATGATTTTCTTCCATATTTCGAGTTTACAATCTCTAGCATGGGTTGCATTTTTAGGTGCTACAATTGCTGCTTTAGCAGTTTATGGTATTAGTTCATCTGGACGAGATGCCGTAACTCCAGTCAAAATAACGTTAGCTGGGGCCGCCATCAGTGCCCTCTTCGCTTCTTTTACACAAGGTTTACTGGCAACAAACGAAGCTGAACTTGAGCAAGTACTGTTTTGGTTAGCTGGATCTGTACAAGGGAGAAAGCTAGAGATTCTAATATCTGTGTTACCATATTTAGTTATTGGATGGATTGCTGCTCTCCTAATCTCTTCTAAAATGAATATTCTTGCACTTGGGGATGATATAGCAAGAGGCCTAGGTTTACCACTAGGAATGATGAAATTAGCAGTTGGCATTATTGTCATCTTTTTAGCTGGTGGTTCAGTTGCTATAGCTGGCCCAATTGGGTTTGTAGGAATTGTAGTACCCCATTTTGCGCGAAAGTTTGTTGGCACAGATCATCGCTGGCTTATTCCAATGGCTGCACTATTAGGTGGCATATTATTATTGGTTGCTGATGTTGCAGCACGCTACATCATTATGCCGCAAGAAGTGCCTGTAGGCGTAATGACAGCCATGATTGGTACGCCATTCTTTATTTACCTTGCGCGAAAAGGTGGAAAAAAATAATGAAACAATTAAAAACAGTTCGTTTACTACAAAATAAAATATCCTTTTTATTAGATATAAAAGCTTCTAAAAAACTAACGTTTATTAGCCTCATTGCATTATTGGTTTTTTTCTTTAGTGCATCATTTGGAGATTCATTTATAAATCCGATAAAAGTATTGCAAACGATACTCGGACAAGGTTCGGATTTCGATCAATTAATTATTATTGACTTCCGACTGCCAAGAATTTTTATTGCGGCATTTGCAGGTATGGCGTTAGCCGTTGCGGGTGCTATTTTACAAGGCCTTATTAAAAACCCACTCGCTTCACCAGATATTATCGGTATTTCTGCTGGTGGTGGAGCTGCGGTAGTTGGGTTTTTAGCTATTTTTAGCGACTCTAATCATTCATTAACAGTTAGTATTGAATGGCTACCTCTCGCTGGATTTATCGGAGCTACTGTCGTTGCATTTATTGTGTATATCTTTGCTTGGAAAGATGGTGTGACAGCAACTCGTCTTGTGTTAATTGGTATTGGGGTTTCAGCTTTTATGCAGGCTATTACGACAATGTTAATGGTAATTGGTCCAATTTATCAAGCTAGTGAAGCCAATAAGTGGATTACAGGAAGCGTCAAAAGTGCTGATTGGAATCAAGTTCAAATTATAGTTCCGATTATTATCATCCTCCTGCTTCTAACAGTCTTTATTACTCGACAGTTAAATGTGCAAGAATTGGGTGATGATACAGCTGCTAGTTTAGGTCAAACTGTACAAAAAACTCGTTTTTTCCTATTACTTTTGAGTTCAAGTCTCGTTGCTTGTGCTATTTCATTTGCAGGCGCTATTGGTTTTGTCGGCTTAATGGCACCACACATTGCAAGACGCATTGTAGGTCCAGCATTCGGTGTATTAATTCCTACATCCGCTGCTATTGGTGCTTTATTAGTAATGGTTGCAGATATTATTGGACGAACTGCATTTAGTCCTTTAGAAGTGCCAGCAGGAGTATTTACAGCTGCTATTGGTGCCCCTTATTTCATCTACTTATTATTGCGAAACCCTAGAAAATAAAGGAGTCAAACTTCATGACTAAAACGTTAGAAACTAAATCACTTACATTAAATTATGGTGATTCCAATATTATTGAAGATCTTAATCTATCTATTCCTATGAATGAAATTACTGTGCTAATTGGGGCCAACGGTTGTGGAAAATCGACACTTTTGCGTTCAATTGCTCGATTATTAAAGCCGAAGCAAGGTACAGTATTATTAGATGGTCAAGATGTTTTTAAGTTATCGACGAAACAAGTAGCTAAAAAGCTTTCCATTCTTCCTCAATCACCAGTTGCTCCAGAAGGGTTAACAGTGTTACAACTTGTTAAACAAGGCCGTTATCCTCATCAAAGCTGGCGGAAGCAATGGACTGAAGAAGATGAAGCAATCGTGTTAAACGCCTTAAAAGCGACAGGCGTTGATCAGTTGCAAGATAAACCAGTGGACGAGCTTTCAGGTGGTCAACGTCAACGTGCTTGGATTGCTATGACACTAGCTCAAGATACAGATATTATTTTATTAGATGAACCTACAACTTACTTAGATTTAACACATCAAATTGAAATTTTAGACTTACTCTTTGAGTTAAATAAACAAAATAGAACAATCGTTATGGTTCTACATGATATTAATTTAGCATGTCGATATGCTGATCACATTATTACGGTGCGTGACCGAGGCGTTTACCAACAAGGAAAACCTGAAGAAATTATGACAACCTCTTTAGTCAAACATGTTTTCGATTTAGAATGTCAGATGACAAATGATCCTATTTATGGAACGCCTTTATGTATCCCTTTTGGTAAAGGAAGAGTTATTTCTTAAAGCTTATATCTAATTATTTTGTTAAAAAACTCTAATTAAAATGCCCCGTAAAGGTTAGATTTAATGTCTAACTTTTACGGGGCTATTTACTTGAAGAATACAGTATAAGCAAAATAATTTTCCGCTGGATTTCTTTCACGTTACCCTGGCATGTGGTATATTTTATTCCCTTTAATGTTACAAAACTCTTATTGCTACTTGGATCATTTGAGGTTGCAATCGTCTTTTGACAATTAAGAAGAGCAAAGCACTGACCTTTAATTACAAGATAATGTCACACTACCGAGCACATCGAAATCTGCTACGACTGTATCCCCTGGCTGAAAAGAAATCGCCTCAGACATCGCACCACTTAAAATAATATCGCCTTTTTTAAAGCCTTTTCCTACCTTGGCTAATTCTTTCACTGCCCACACAATGGCAGTAGCAGGATGCCCTAATACAGCCGCGCTTGAGCCTGTTTGCTCCACAGTGCTGTTTTTACTTAGTACCATGCCGATTTGTCCCAAATCAAGCATATGAGGAGAAACCCACTTACTACCAACAATAAATTTCGCCGAGGAACAATTATCTGCAATCACATCTGCTAATGTAAAGCGAAAATCTTTATAACGGCTATCTATTACTTCAAGGGCAGGTGCGACATATTTTGTTGCCTTTACAACATCCGCCTCTGTAACTGCCTCCCCCGCCAAATCCTCACCTAAAAAAAAGGCAATCTCAGGTTCAACTTTTGGATGAATGAGCTGTGAAAATTCAATCGTTTCCCATTCTAGCGCGAGCATATCACTATGTAAATAGCCATAAATCGCTTCGTTGACTCCCATCATCTGCTGCTTTACTTTACTCGTTAACCCTAGCTTTACGCCTACTTGCTTCGTGCCATTCTCCTCTAGCTTGCGCACTAGTAAAGCATCCTGTATCCGATAAGCCTCCTGTATCGTCAACTGTGGGTAGTCATCTGTCAGCTTGATGACTTCCTTTACATCACGCTCTGCCTCATATAAATAATCAACCAATTTTTGCTGATTTATTTGTACCGTCATTTTCACACCTCAATTTCCCTTTTTTTAGCGAGCTCAGCAGCGACATCGATAATCATATCCTCCTGGCCACCTACTACTTTTTGTTTACCTAATTCAATCAGTATATCGCGTGGATCAAGACCAAATTTCTTCCCCGCACGCTCTGCATGAAGCAGGAAGCTTGAATACACCCCTGCATACCCTAATGCTAAGCTCCCCTTTCGAATTTCCTGCGAGCCTGGCAAGAGAGGGCCTACAATATTTTCTGCGACATCCATCATTTTATATAAATCAATACTTACATCTATTCCCATGCGGTCTAGCACAGCTAATAGCACTTCTGTTTGCGTATTTCCTGCACCTGCTCCTAAACAGCGCACACTCCCGTCAATCCGTGTCGCTCCTTCCTCTATAGCAACGACCGTGTTCGCCACTGCCAAAGATAAATTGTTATGAGCGTGGAATCCTACTTCTATTTGCAACGATTGTCGTAAAGCGCGCACACGCTCACGCACCTCATGCGGCAGCAATGCGCCAGCAGAATCTGTTATATAAACCGCTTCAGCACCGTAGCTTTCCATTTTCTTCGCTTGCTCCACTAACTTTTCTACAGGTGCAGAATGAGCCATCATTAAAAAGCCTACTGTCTCCATCCCTAGCTCGCGTGCCTTGCTCATATGTTGTGCTGACACATCCGCTTCTGTTACATGTGTAGCCACACGCACTAAGCGAGCACCTAAATCATTTGCCTGCTTCAATTCGTGTACAGTACCAATGCCTGGTATTAACAGCACAGCAACTTTTGACTTGGTACATGCAGCAACAGCTGCTTCAATGAGCTTCATCTCATTAACGAGCGATTTGCCATACTGAAAAGTGGAGCCTCCAAGGCCATCTCCGTGACTTACTTCTATATAATGCATGCCTGCATCATCTAATCCTCTTACAACATCTCGTACTTGCTGCTCTGTAAATTGATGTGCCACGACATGACTGCCATCTCGGAGGCACACTTCTGTTAATCGAATGGGTTTATTAACTTGCAAATTCATGTATTCTGCCCCCTTTCTTAATGCGTCTCTAATGTCGTTCTTTCTAACATGGCCCGCGCAAAATCTTCCGCAACACGTGTTGCAGCAGCTGTCATAATATCTAAATTCCCTGCATACGGAGGGAAATAATCTCCAGCACCTTCTACTTCTATAAAGATTGTTACACGATTGCCATCAAATAATGGCTCCTGTCTGAGACGATAGCCTGGCACATATGCCTTCACTTTCTCTACCATTGTATAAATAGAATCACGAATTGCCTCTTCTTTCATATTTTTCACTTCACAATAAATCGTGTCTCGCATAAGGATAGGTGGGTCTGCAGGGTTTAAAATAATGAGCGCTTTTCCAGTATTTGCTCCACCTACTTCTTCGATTCCACGGCGCGTCGTAATTGTAAACTCGTCAATATTTTCCCTCGTCCCTGGTCCTGCACTTAAGCTTGAAATAGTCGCCACAATTTCCCCATATAGTACATCTGCAACTTGGTTGACCGCATAGACGATCGGAATCGTCGCCTGGCCACCACACGTAATCATATTGACATTGTGTAAATCGAGTAAGTTTTCCGTAGTCCCCACTGCTGGACAAAAGAACGGTCCTCTTGCTGCTGGTGTTAAATCAATCGCTAAAATTCCTAGCTCCTTCAATACTTTCGCATGGCGTACGTGAGCTTTCGCTGATGTGGCGTCAAACACGATAGCCGCCATGTTAGGATTGGCAACGATAGCTTCGATGCCATTTGAATATGTCGCATACCCTTTCTCTGCTGCACGCTTCAAACCTTCTGATTGTGAATCTATCCCAATCATCGCCACCACTTCAATCACTTCACTGCGCTCTAATTTATAAAGCAAATCAGTGCCTATGTTTCCTGTGCCCAGTATAGCTGCTTTGATTTTGCCCATATCCTTCTCTCCTTTCACATTATTCAAAGTGAACTGTTACTGATCCGATGCCTCCAAATTTCGCTTCAATCCTATCCCCAACATTTACTACAACTGCCGCAGATAAAGCGCCAGGTAAAATAAGCTCGCCTTTTTTAAGTGTAATGCCAAACTCATGTAATTTATTTGCCAACCAAGCAATAGCGTGTGCAGGGTGTCCCAGTGCAGCAGCCCCTGCCCCTGTCGCGAGTAGCTCTCCATTTTTGTAAAGTGCCATGCTTGCTGTCCGTAAATCAACTTCATTTACCTTCGCCTTTTCATGTCCGACGATGACCTTTGCAGACGAGCCATTATCAGCTACTGTATCAATTAATTTAATGCGCCACTCCTCTACTCTGCTATCAATTACTTCAATTGTCGGCACGATATAGTCAGTAGCCATCATGACATCGAGAAAGGTTACATTCGGTCCTACTAAATCCTCTCCAAGTACGAAACCAATTTCCGCCTCAATTTTTGGGGAAAGCATGCTAGACACTTTTATAATAGCTTCATTTCCAAACACCATATCATCTAATATATGACCATAATCTGGCTCGTCCACATGGAGCATTTTTTTCATAGCTACACTTGTTAAACCAACCTTTTTACCAACGACGTGTCGACCTTCATCCAGCTTCATTTTTACTGTTTCAAGCTGTATTTCATAAGCATCCTTTATGCTTAAACTTGCATCCGACTCTGTTAAAGGAACGATGCTTTGCATTGTTTTTTCAGCTGTTAGTAATTGTGTGGCATAATGCTTAATTTTCTCTGACACCACATTCACTCTCCTTAGTAAAACAAACAAAAGCGGTTGCTATACCAACTTTTGTTTGTTTATTCATTCCTTATTTTTTCACGGTAATTGTTTTTGTTTCACTATAGAACTCAAAGCTATGACGACCGCCTTCGCGCCCAATACCACTAGCTTTCGCTCCACCAAATGGAGTCCTTAAATCCCGCACATACCAGCAATTCACCCATAATAAGCCCGCATGAATTTGGGCTGTCACACGCTGTCCTCTCCGTAAATCATTCGTCCATACTACCCCTGCCAATCCATAAATAGAATCGTTCGCTATCTGAATAGCTTCTTCTTCTGTTTTAAATGGAATAATGACAGGGACAGGACCAAATATTTCCTCTTGAGCAACGCGCATATGATTATTGACATCGTACAAAACAGTCGGCTCATAGAAGTTCCCTTCAGGTAATGTAGCGACAGCCTTACCACCGTAAGCTAGTTTCGCCCCTTCAGCTAGACCAATTTTCACATACTCATCTACAAGCTTTAAATGCCCCTTCGAAACTAAAGCACCCATATCTGTTGTCATATCGAGCGGGTTTCCGACTTTAATTTGTTTCACAGCTGCCACGAATTTATCTAAAAATTGATCATAAATACTTACCTGCACTAAAATTCGGGAGCCTGCTAAGCAAATTTCTCCTTGATTGCGATAAATGGCTTCGATTGACCCTGATACTGCTTCTTCTAAATCAGCATCTTCAAACACAATATTAGCTGATTTGCCACCAAGCTCTAACGAAACTGGGATTAAATTTTGAGCAGCATTACGCATAACCGTTTTTCCTGTATTTGATTCACCCACGAAGGAGATTCTCTTCACAGCAGGGTTTGTCGCCATTTCTGTTCCCACAATACCACCTGGACCTGTCAGAATATTTAGCACCCCTGGAGGTAATCCCGCCTCATTCGCTATTTCTCCAAGCATGATGGCACTTAGCGGTGTATAAGATGCAGGCTTGATGACAACGGTATTACCTACAGCAAGAGCAGCAGATGCCTTCCACGTCATTTGCATAAACGGCAAGTTCCACGGAATAATTAAGCTTGTCACACCGACTGGGGCATACTGCACATATGAGTAATGCTTGCTTTGATCATAATGCTCGTGCGTCATATATTTCGCCATCTCCACGAAGAAACGGAAGTTAGCAGCCGCTCGAGGTATATCAAATTCTAGACTCTCCCGTATTGGCTTACCTACGTCTAACGTTTCGACATAGGCAAGTTTTTCAACATTCTTCATTATTAAATCAGCCATTTTGCATAAAATGCGGGAGCGCTCCTCAACAGGCATCTTGCTCCATACACCACTAGCAAATGTTTTATGTGCAACTTCTATTGCGCGCTTTGCATCTTCTTGTCCGCCATTTGCTACTGATGCTAATATTTCATTTGTAGCGGGATTAATCGTATCGAAAGTTTCACCTGATAAGGCTTCTACATAATGGCCACCAATGAATAGTTTGGCATCTTTTAAATATTTTCCTTCGATTACTTTTTCATTAATCAATGCCACTCCTCCTATTCTTCGATTTCAATAATCATCTCTATTTCGATTGCTGTATTATTAGGTAATTGAGCCATACCAACAGCAGAGCGCCCGTGCTTACCCTTCTCTCCGAAAACCTTCCCAATTAAATCTGAGGCTCCATTCATTACTTTAGGCTGCTCAATGAAATCCTCCGTGCAATTTACCATCCCTAATACTTTGACAAATTGCTTCACTTTACTTAATTCGCCTATTTCATGTTTCACTACACTGAGTAGGTTAAGCATCGATTGCTGTGCTGCTAAATAGCCTTCTTCTGTCGTCAAATCTCTCCCTAGCTTACCGTGGTACTGATCCACACCCTGTCCTGCGGTAAATAAAAGATTGCCTGTCCTTACACAACCTACATAGTCTCCCCAAGCAGGACGTAAAGGTGGTAATTCAAGTCCTAACTGTGCAAGTCTTTCCTCTGGTGTCATGATTCGATCTCTTCCTTTATCTCGATATTTAAAAAGGCTAGGGCATTTCTTCCTAAAATATCCCTTCTTTGTTCTTCTGAAAGATGAAGTGTCTCATCCACTATCTTCCCTGGTGGGATTTCCCTTAATAAGAAGGGATAGTCTGAGCCCATCACAATTTTGTCTACTCCAAATCGATCAATTAAATATTGAAGATTTAGCGGATCATAATTTAAAGAATCAAAATAGAAATTTTTCGCATAATAGCTCGGTGGTTTACTCGTTAAGCGTAGATGTGGCCATACTTTCCACCCTTGATCTAAGCGAGGTAAAATATAAGGAAAAGAGCCGCCACCGTGTGCAAAACACACTTTAAGTTTTGGGAATTTTTCGATAACTCCGCCGTTAATAAGACTAGCAGCCGCAAGCGCAGTTTCACTTGGCATTCCTACCGTGTACATAAAATTATGGCGTGGCATTCGGTCCTTCCCAAGCGTTTCCCACGGGTGAATAAATAAAGGAACTTGCCATTTCTCCGCCATTTCGAAAAATGCTGTAAAAGCTGGGTCGTCTAAATTTTTGCCGTTTATATTCGTCCCGATTTCGATGCCTTTAAGCCCTAGCTCATGTATGCAACGATCCATTTCACGAATAGCTACCTCTACATCTTGGAGTGGCACTGTGCCAAGACCGATAAATCGCTTCGGATATTGCTTCACCGTATTCGCAATAAAGTCGTTTTGAATACGAGCCATTTCCTCTGCCGCATGTGGCTCCGCCCAATAGGAAAACGTCACAGGAATCGGGGACAATACTTGTATATCCACCCCTTCAGCATCCATATCCTGTATGCGTTTTTCTGGGCTCCATACTTGGTCTGTCACTTCTCTAAACACTTTTCCTGCCACCATAATATTCGCACCACATGTACATGTTTTTTCTAATGTTGGCCAGCGCTCTCCGCCAAACTTCTCCACAAAGTTAGGAATATCCTCTGGAATAATATGCGTATGGAAATCTACTCGCATTGCCATAAACTCACTTCTTCAGACATTACATGACCGCAATTTTTACATGTGCGCAGCTCTAAACTACCATTGAATTCTTCAATTGCACCTTTCACTTGTGTTTCGATATCTGTTAATTGCACTGTTTTTTTGTGCATTTGTTGATCACAGTTTTCACAGAACCATACGAAGTCCTCTAGCTCTCCCTCTGCTCGCTTCCTTTCTACGACAAGTCCATATGTGTCAGCAATTCGATGAGGAGAGTGCGGCACATTGGCTGGTAGCATGAACACTTCCCCTTCTTTAATTGTAATCACTTCACGCTTTCCTTCATTAATTACCTCAACGAAGCAATCGCCTTTAATTTGATAAAAGAACTCATCAGATGGATCGACATGGAAATCTCGACGGCGATTAGGTCCGCCCAAAATCATACAAATAAACTCCGAATCCTCCCATAGCACTTTATTGTTAACAGGTGGCTTTAAAGAATGCTTATTTTCTTCGATCCATTTTAATAGATTAAATGCTTGTAATGTTGCCATACGAAAACCACTCCTCTAAAATTTTATATTTATGTTTTTTTATGGATTTTAAAACCGTGCTGAAATGGCTTACCGACTGCATACCATGATTGCCTACAGCTAAATAATCCCGCTTCCTGAGCTCTCTGTAGTATCTTCTACAATAACCGAAGATTTCGTGTTCGCCTTCTTCCAGAAGAAGTAACAAACTGTAATAAAGATTAACCAAGGGAACCCTAGTGTTAATGTAGCTTTAAAGTCTGGTGAGAACCATGTTGATAGTACAACAGACGTTAACAGGACTGCTCCGAAAATTGTTAAGTACGGATAACCAATCATTCTTACTGGTAATTTGCGCCCGTTCGTTTCATTCCATTTTTTACGGAAGAACAGATGTGTAATAAAAATCATAAACCAAGCAAACATCGCACCAAAGCTAGAAAGCGAAATCATCGTTGCAAAAGCTGCATCTGGTCTGACAACTGTAAAAATTGTCGCGATGGCGATACCGATAACAGAAGCAAATAATGCAACTGAAGGTACGTTTTTACTATTTAATTTACCTAATACTTTCGGGGCATAGCCACCTCTTGATAAAGAAAACATCATACGTGTAGAAATATATAATTGACTATTCATCGCAGAAAGCGCTGCTACAAGTACGACGAAATTCATAATAGCTGCTGCTCCTGGGATATTCATAATTTCCATTACTTTTACGAATGGACTCTTATCGATTCCTGCCATCCCCCAAGGCACGATCATCAGCATTAAAGAAAGTGTTAATAAGTAAAACAGTACAAGTCGAACAACGGCTGAACGAAGCGCGATCGGCACTGCTTTTTCCGGATCCTTTGCTTCACCAGCACTAACAGCAATCATTTCAATACTTAAATAACTGAACAACGATACAAATATAGCAATCCACATTCCCCATACCCCATTAGGGAAGAATCCACCGTCATTTGTATAATTTTGAGTACCAATAGCTGCGCTACTATCCGCGCCAACAATGACATATACCGCTAGAATAATAAATCCAACAATCGCAGCCACTTTAATGATTGAAAACCAATATTCAACAGCACCAAATAATTTGACCGTTGTTGCGTTGACATACATAAGCACTGCTGCAAACAAGACTATCCAAACGATGGCAGGCACGGTCGGAAACCAATACTTCATATAAACGGCTACAGCTGTAACCTCCGTCCCGATTGCACATACTAAACTAAACCAATACGAATAGCGTACCGTAAAGCCAGCCCACGGATTAATATACTTCTCAGCATAGGCACCAAACGACCCTGTCACTGGATGAGCTACAGTCATTTCTGCTAAGCAGCCCATAAGTAATAATGCAATTAATGCACCGATTGTATAGCTAATAATGACACTTGGCCCTGCCAAGCCAATTGCCAAGCCACTTCCTAAAAATAACCCGGTCCCGATTGCTCCACCAATGGCAATCATCGTCAACTGACGTGTCGTTAAGCTCTGACTTAATCCCTTTTCTCTTTCAACGATATCTTGCAAACGATTGTCTTGTGACATACATTTCCCCCCTTTGATATTGTCGTTTAAGATACTACATTTCTTTCCTTCCCGTACTTTTCATATTGCTTTTCTGTCACGATTGCCTTTAATATTTCGACGGTTTCCCACACCTCCTCGAATGATGTATAAAAGGCGATTGGTGCGAGACGAATAATATTAGGCGGTCTAAAGTCTGGAATGACACCCTTATCAATTAAAGCTTTGCAAATTCGAACCGCCTCATCATGCTCTAAGCAAACATGCCCCCCTCGTCTATCATCTTCATCTGGATTGCCAATTGAAAAGCCAAGCTCAGTTAGCTCTTGCTCGATTAAGTCCATCATATATCGTGTAAGCTTTAATGATTTTTGACGAATATTTTCGATACCAGCCTCCGCAAACATTTCTAATGAGCCGATTATAGGGGCTAAGCTCAGCACGTGCGGTGTACCCATTTGAAATGCCCCTGCAGATTCTTCCACATCTAATGTATGTGCCATATCAAACTGTTTATCTTTTTTGGAGCTGTACCAGCCAGCTAAGCCAGGATGAATTCCGAAATGCTTTTTATTCACATACAAGCCAGCGACTGAACCAGGACCACCGTTGAGATACTTATAGTTACACCATATAGCAAAATCAACATTCCACTCACTGAAGTAATGCGGAATTGCCCCAATGGAATGACAAGCATCAAAGCCAATGCAAATGCCTCTTGCTTGTGCTTCAGCAGTTAAGCGTTTTATATCTAGTAGCTGACCACTTCTGTAAAGGACAGTTGGCAGCAATATGAGCGCTATCTCATCTGTCATTGCCGCGATAATATCCTCTTCTAAAATTAGCTTGCCATCACGACTTTTCACACGTACTAAATGCTCATCTGGATCATAGCCTTTTAACTTTATTTGACTTTGTAGCGCATAAATATCTGATGGAAATGTTAATTCATCCGCTAAAATTTTTGTTCGTCGCCCTTCTGGTTTATAAAATGTTGCGACAGCTTGATGAATATTGGAAGTCGTAGAACCAGCAATAATGACTTCGTTTTTCTCAGCTCCGATTAGCGGTGCACACATTTCTCCGAGCTTCTCTGAAATGAAAAACCATGGATACTTACCAGTTGTCCACCCTTTAATCCCATATGCTTTCCACGATTCCATTAATTCACTGACATTTCTCTCTGCTCTTTTGGACATTAAGCCTAAGGAATTGCCATCCATGTAAATAACACCTGATTGTAAATAAAATTCATCGCGGTATGATCGAAATGAATCATTCGCATCATATTGTTTTGCTTGCTCATTTTTGTAAACGCTTTCTCTAATCCCCAAAATGCTCTCCCCCGTTTTTTAAATTTTCTGAATATGTTCATAGTCTAAAATAAAGTTGACATGGTGTCAATATTATTTCTACCAAATTTTTCAACGTCATTTGTAAAAATATTTCAAATGGTCTATGATTAAATGAAATAAATCAATGGATTATCAAGTAATCGCACGCTTATTATAAATAAAACAAGTCATATCTTGGAGGTCATTTTATGAGTGGAGAAACGAAGCAAATCGACGGAAGAAATATGCGCTCTATCGCAACGAAACAAAAATTATTGGATGCCGCGCGTGACGTTTTCTATGAATGTGGCTTTAAAAAAACTACTATCTCTCAAATTATTAAGAGAGCAGAAACTGGTTATGGAACAGCTTATGTACACTTCAAAGGAAAAGATGAGATTTTAATCGCACTCATGGAAACGGTCATGCAGGAATTTCTTGATATGGCACACACACCTTTCCTCCCTACTAGCAAAGAAGAAGCAAAAGAGCTTGTCTTAAAACAAGTCACTGCTTTTTTAACGATGGCAAAATCCAATAAAGATATTATGAAAGTATTCGCAGAAGCGATTAGCCTTTCCCCTGCCGTGAATGAAAAGTGGGATGACATCCGAAAAACGAACATTCATTTTATTATCCGCGATATTACATATGCGCAAAGTCAAGGCTTAGTTCGATCAGATTTAAAAATCGATATCGTCGCACGCTCATGGTTTTTAATCAATGAAAACCACCAATGGGACCTCGTGCGTGATGATACGTCTGCCTCTATTGAGGATATCGCATGGACGATTACAACGATGTATATCGATGGGTTATACAAATAAAAAAACTAGATCAAGAACTGACCTAGTTATGTGAGACACATATAAAACACCTCATTAGGCTGCTTGCTTCCCAAATTATAGGGGAGTTAAGTAGCCTAATTTTTTTCTAATCGTTTCTCATTATATTCTCTCATATATTTCACGACACGTAATCTCGTCACTTCATTATCCCCACAATTCCCTCTGTGTGACCTACTAGCCTGGCACCAATTTCCGAGCTCTAATTATTGCGTATAGAAGGATTGGAAACTAAAACGAAACAAAGTCTAAATATTCAGAAAATAAAAGTTGACACCGTGTCATATATAATTGTAGTATTTATTTAGTTCCGGAACAACTAAAGTACAATTTTTCAGCTTCAAATTATTTGTCACCTATCCAATCTACATGTCTTTAGTAAAATGCTCTTACGCTTTAAAAAATTCATAGATTTCTAGGGGGATTGCGTTGATGAAAAAATTTAAGTCACATCCTTTTCTGAGTCATTTAGCTTTTACCTTTCTTATGTTGGGCATTATTTTATTCTTGTCTTTAGGTACTGCCGCAGCGAACGATGAAGCTAAAAATGAAGAAAAGCAGGAAGCACCGCGCACAGGTCTGAACAAAAATGCACCTGATGCACCACTGCCAACGAAAAAGGAAGGCACAACAAAGCTTTTACCAGGTGAACCAAAAGAGCCCGCGAAAGACAGTTGGGGCTATGATGCAAAGACAGGCATTTTCACTCACCCAGCCGCAACACCAGATAATGAAGGTCCACAACCATTTGAAGGGAGTTTGCCTTATCTAGATCAAAATCAATATACAAAAAATATGAATGTAGAAGCATTCTATCCATACGTTATTGGTTGGGGACATAGCTGGCAAGCTACTTTCGATCTAGACGGTCGTCGCTATTTATACGATCTTGAAACAGATATGTACAATGTATTCGATATTACAGATCCTAAAAACGCCAAGCGTATTGCCAATAAATTAATTGACACAGATAAGGGAGACAATCGCTTCGGTCCAATGACAGTAAAATACAATAAAAAGTTGGACAAAACAATTGCCGTTCAATGTTACGAAGTACCACGTTATGGTGTTCTATCGAATAAGTATGAATACCCTGAGCAAGTAAAGGCTATTAAAGAAAAAGAAATGCTGCGTGGATTCCGTATTTTTGAAGTGACAAGCCCATTATTTTCAGAATGGGAGCTGCTATCTGAAACACCTTTAGATGCGAAAGCAAATGCAAGTGACCTTGTACAAGAAGGCTCTGGCTGTCAAGACGTACCTGTCTATGATGGTGGAGATTATTTATTTGTTGCAGGTGCACCTGATGATTCCTTCAGCAATACAGAGTATAAAAGCTATTTATACTCAGGTGCACAAATGGCTTTTGATATTTCAGACCCCTCTAATCCGAAACGTCTTTCAACTTGGTGGGTGCCAGGTCAACGTGTAGGTGAAGAAGCAGCCTATAACAAAAACCCCCGCGCTGGCAACAAAACAACATGGATGGGCGCTCGCATGCCGCTATTCATTCCGACACCTGTAGAAAAAGGTGGCAAATACGGCTATGCAGCAATGGGTGGCTTTGGGTTTTATATTGTCGACATATCCGATCCATCAAATATGAAAACGGTTTCACATATTGACATGCCTATGAGTGTTAGCGGTACTGAAGGGGATAATATTGACGTTTCAAAAGTCGAAAGCACAGGCATTGTTTACTATAGCGGCTATCCACTTAGCGAAGATTGCCATGAGCCTTATAAGGATATTTACGCAATCGATGTCAACGATCCGCTTAAGCCTAAAATCATTAGTACGTTAAAACGCCCGACACCACCAGAATCAGCACCTTTCACAGACTTTTGCCAACGTCGCGGCAGCTTTGGACCGAAGCGTAGTGGCTATGCAACTATTAATCCAGGTGTTCCGAGCGAACAATATATCCCTTATGCCTTCTACAATGCAGGTGTCCAAATTTTTGACGTAACTAACCCAACAGAATCAACAATCGAAGCATACTTTGTGCCGAAGATGTCTGGAGAAATTCCAAATGAAGATGGCACAACTACAACAAGCGATCATTCTAATCCAGTACACGGCATTTTCGTCGAATGGGACCGAAATTTAATTTGGGCATTTTCCAACCATGGCATGTACGCCCTATCTACACCTTTACTCGGTGACCCGATCATCGGTTTACCGAAGCCCGTAGAGGAGAAAAAATAAACGCTAAAAAGTAAAAAGCAAACTAAAAAACCGAACGACTATTGAAAAGTCGTTCGGTTTTTTTATGCTCGGAAGTGAATTGTTCCACATCCCTTCAAAGTGAAAAGATTTAGCAAAACAAGGGCTGCCAGAGCATTGGACACGTAAGACACGCAATTGGTCGGCGCATCAACAAGTAATACTAAACCTAATGGGCGCTTATCCATAGATTACATACACGTTTATTACTTTATTTATCGAGGCTTCAAATCTAAAAATATAAAACTTCAAATATTTTATTGCTTTGCTGGAACGAATCCATTTTCCACTGCCTCTTCCTCAGTACAAAACATTTCTTCCGCTACAGTATTGTCATAATCACGTTGACCAGGCATGTGGTATATTTTATTTCCTTTCGCATTAATATTTCCTTTAATTACACAACTATTATTATTAGTCTTCTTAGATTCGCCATTATTTGTTGCAGCATCATCTTTCTGATCTTTTGTTGCAGCATAATAGGCTTCTTTATCATAACCGCGATTTGTTACATAGTCTTCCACTGACCAGATACCAAGGGCTGACTGTTGGGCGGTTTTTTGAATGGATTTAAACCAATCGACATGCTTCGTATTTGGAGCATATATATAAGCTACACGTGCTAAGCCATTTTTTAATAACTGTTCTTGAACACTAATACCATCTTTAGTATAAATATATGCTAGTAATCTTTTATATTTATCTCGATAGGACACATCGAATTCTAAGTAAACCGTATCTTGACCAGCTAATAATTGCTTTGTAAATTCTTTCGCCTCAGGTCCGTACGGTTGGACGCCTAATGTCTCATGATTCGTTTCAGGCGTATCCACAAGTAAAAAACGAACTTTTTCAGAGCTGCCATTATATTTAATTCTTATCGTATCACCGTCAATGACACTTTCTAGCTCAAATTCTTCAAATTTACTGACATCATGCTTTTCAGCAGTGTCCTTTGTGGCAGTGACAATTCCTTGTATATCTTCAGTTTTTATACTTTCTGTGCTAGATTCTTCTTCCGTACATCCACTAATAAGCAATGTTAAAAAGAACAATGCAAAAAATAACTTTTTCAAATTCAAATCCTACTTCCTTCTATTTTCCATAACAAAAATCCTCAGTTCGATACAAAACTGAAGATGTCAAAATTCATCTAAATATTAAATACAACACAACTGCAAATATAATCGTTCCGCTAGTAATTAACGTCTTAATATCTTTGTCACTCATTTTTAGTACCTCTCTTCTTACCTTCATAATATTTAATACTATTATCAATAAAGTCGGCGAATAGCACAATGATTTTGATTTGTTTTCTTCTGCTAAATTTGTTAAGAAAACTTACAGTAATACTCCATTGTTCGACTTTAGTCGACCAATCTACCCGCGGCTTTATGCTAGACAATCGTAAGCTATGCCTTAGCAAAAATCAACTTGCTATGCAAAAAAGACTGTAGATAAACTCGGTTATGTTCGAGTTTATTTACAGTCTAAGCCTGCTTATATTAATGGAGAAATCAATTGCATTGATGTACCATTAAATATTAAATTTCATTATGTGGTTTTGGTTTTGGGCCAAGTTCTTCTGGCTCAATATCTGCAAATGTTTCGCCTTCCTCTTCTAAGTCACGCATACGGTGCGCAATACGTGAGGCTGCCGAAGCTGCAATACTGCCAACTAAATCATCTAAAAATGTATTAACATGCTGTCCTGGCTCTGTGTCGAGTTTTTTTATGATACCGATTTTTTGTTTATCTAAATGTCCAAATGTTGTTACAGCAATACTTCCATATGTAAACACAGACCCCAGCGCAATTGTTTCATCTACTCCGAATAATCCTTCATCAGATTCGATAATTTGTTGAAGAGGTGATGATAATAGCCCTTTTTCAGCTAGCTCATCTAGCTCTATTCCAACTAATAGTGCATGCTGGACTTCACGTTTACGCAATACACGTTCAACCGAATGAATACAATGCTCTAATGTTAAACCTACATTGTAGGATTTTTGCATCTCATAAACAATTTCAGCAATGTCCTCTAATTTTACACCACGACGAATTAGTGCAGCTTGAGCCGCTTTCGCCACTTCTTCTGAATGTACGCGAATACTTTTATCGTGCATAACTAACCCTCATTTCAGTTTTTTTGCTAGTATTACGCTAGCCCAACCTATTATACCTTTACTTTCGTAATATGGTACAATTTTGTCACAAACACATGAAGGAGTGTCATCATTGGATAAGGGAACTGTACAAGATTTAAAATTCTATAGTGAAGCATTACAGGAGGAATTAGAGCTATATATTTATGTCCCTGCTAATTATTCTCCACTATACAAATATAATATTTTAATCGCATCAGACGGTAAAGACTATTTCCAACTAGGAGGTATTACAAAACTAGCCGATGAACTTATAGATGACTATGAAATCGAGAATTTAATCATTGCATTCGTTCCATATAAAGATATTAAAGATCGCCGACATAAATATATTCCAAGTGGCGAACAACATGAAGCCTATTTGCGATTTTTAGCACATGAACTTGTTCCTTATTTGGATGCTGAATATGCAACATACCAAATGGGTATGAGTCGCGCGGTTATTGGTGATTCTATGGCTGCAACCGCTTCCTTAATGGCTGCTTTAAAGTATCCAAGCATCTTTGGTAAAGTTATTTTACAATCACCTTATGTTGATGAAGATGTACTGAAAGCTGTTGAACAATTCAAAGATCCAGGGGCTATTTCTATTTATCATATCGTAGGCAAAAACGAAGATAAAGTTGTAACAATGGATAAAACTGTTAAAGATTTCTTAACTCCAAATCGTCGGTTGCATAATCTTATGTTAAGCAAAGGCTTTTCTACATTTTATGAAGAGTTCGATGGTAATCATACATGGAAATATTGGAAACCTGATTTAAGACGTGCATTAATCGAAAATTTCAATTAATGTTGGGCGATTCAAATTACGTATTTTGAATTTTCTGTTATACTTAGATAGAAAAATTGTTTATTTACGGGAGGTAATGGACTATGAAGTACGGAATTGTGGCATTTCCATCAAAAAAATTGCAAGATTTAGCGAACACGTATCGCAAGCGTTACGATCCGCATTATGCAAAGATTACACCGCATATGACGTTAAAGGACAGCTTTGATGCAACGGAAGAAGATATTCAATCTATCGTGAAGCAATTAGATGACATTGCTGCCAATCAAGCACCTTTAAGCATTCATGCATCACGCATTAGTTCGTTTTTCCCAACAACAAATGCGATTTATTTCCGCATCGAACCAACTGAACAATTACAAGCATTCCATCGTGTAATTGAAGAAAAAATTCCATTTGGGGATTCTAAACATGTATTTGTTCCACACATTACAATTGCACAGAAAATGACTGATTCAGAGCATGATGACATTTTTGGCCAACTCCGTATGACAGGGGTTGATGAAAAAGATAGTATTGATCGTATTCATCTTTTATATCAATTGGAAGATGGGTCATGGACAACATATGAAACATTCCGATTGACTGGAGCTGAATAATTTTTGTATAACGTTAAGATTGTTGAAACAGAGAAAGAGCATGATGATGCATTTGCGGTTCGAAAAAAGGTTTTTGTAGAGGAACAAGGTGTTCCACTTCATTTAGAATGTGATGCGCAAGATAAAACTGCAACACATTTCATTATGTATGAGGGCGATGAACCAGTTGGTGCTGCTCGTCTCCGTAGCATTGAAGACCAAACTGCAAAAATTGAACGCGTATGTATTTTACAAAGTCAACGTGGCAAAAAACTTGGGGCTTTAATAATGAAGGAAATGGAAAAATACGCGATTTCCATCGACCAAAAGAAATTAAAACTCCATGCGCAGAGCTACGCTGTTCCCTTTTATGAAAAGCTTGGCTATACGGTAACATCTCCTGAATTTATGGATGCAGGTATACCACATCGTGCAATGGAAAAAAAGATTTAATTAATAGGTGTTACGATATGCAAAGCATAGTCGTAACACCTTTTTTTATTTCTTAGAAAATCGCTTTCTACTAATTAAGTAGCTATTTAAGCTCTTTCATATTCAAATGGTGCTAGCTTTGAAGTATTACTTCATCATTTTAGCAAGCTTTTCGAAATCTAGTGAAGCACCATCTTGAATAATGGAGTTTACGATTTTATCTTCCAACTCTTGTGTGATTTGTCTATTAGACACTTTGCCCACACGACGTACAATTTTTCTTACTTGTTTTTCATTGGTAAAATCCGCATGTTGAATTGCATTTGCTAATGCAAAGATTTCATCCATTGAAACGCCTGTCTTTTGTTCAATCGAATTAAAAAACGAGCGATGCATGTTCCCCCTCCTATCAATTCCACCTCAACTTCATTGTCGTTAATGTTTGGAAGCAAACGCATAGCACTTGCCCAAAATCTATGACAACTGTTGGAGGCTTTAACCTAATTTAGTAAGCTATTTATATACTTACAGAAATAAAGTTAAAGCCTAATACTCAAAACCTTTTTAGAAAACACTAGTAGCTAGTAAATTAGTTTACAAAAGTTGCACCAACAATAATAAGAAGAATGAATAGGACAACTATTAGAACAAATGTTGAGCCATAGCCACTATTGTTGTTATTACCTCCACAATAATTATTGTTCCAGCTATTCATCCCTGCATAAGGTTGTGCACACCAGCCCTGATATCCCATAAAAGCACCCCTCCCTTCTACAACCTATAATATGTAAAGTTGCAGATAAGAGAGGGGTATTCGTCTAGTCAATATTCCCTTTTGGTTTAAAAATTAATGCTCCAATAAATCCAAAAACAATAGCTGCGCTGATTCCTGAGCTTGTTACTTCAAACATTCCCGTTAATACGCCTACTAATCCATGTTTTTCTGCTTCAGCCATTGCTCCATGTGTTAAGGAGTTACCAAATGACGTAATTGGTACTGTAGCACCAGCACCCGCTAAATGAATTAGCGGCTCGTATAACCCCATTCCATCTAAAATGGCACCAACGACAACTAACGTACTTAATGTATGTGCTGGTGTCAATTTACCAACATCCATTAATAATTGACCGATTACACAGATAATGCCTCCTACTATAAATGCAAAAATAAATGTCGTAACCATGCTATTGCCTCATTTCATTGTAATTTCTATCGCATGTGCCGTACATGGAATTGTTTCTTTTTGTTGGAATGAAAGTGGAGATAGTAGCGCACCTGTCGCTACAAGAAGCACACGTTTATATGTGCCTGCTCGGAGTTCTTGAATAACATAACTAAAAAAAACAGCCGCTGAACAGCCTGCTCCACTTGCCCCAGATTGAAATGCTTCATCTTGACCGTAAAATTCCGCTCCAGCATCGCGTAAAAGTGTTAGCTCTTCATTTTTTATGCCACTCTCAACAAGCATCCCTTTAAGAAGTTTTAAGCCAAGCTGTCCTAAATCACCCGTTAAAATTAAATCATAATGATAAATTTCTTGCTTTCGGTCCTCAAGATGTGCCTTGATTGTTTGAAAGGCAGCAGGTGCCATTGCAGCGCCCATATGGAAAGGATCATCCATTCCATAATCAATTACCTTTCCAACTGTCGCCGCTTCAATACATGGAGCGTCCTCTTGATGTTTGCCAATAAGTGCATACCCAGCAGCGGTTACTGTCCACTGCGCCGTTTGAGGTTTTTGTGCCCCGTAATTGATAGGATAACGAAATTGGCGTTCTACCGCATTGTGCTGACTTGATGCACCAGCAATTGAAAAATTTGCGGCTCCAATCTCTGTTAAAAGGCTAGCTACAATAACAGAAGAGACCGAGGTAGCACAAGCTGAAAATAGTCCGATAAATGGAATGGCTAATTCCCTTGCAGCAAAATTTGTAGGTGTCATTTGATTAACTAAATCGCCACCTAACAAAAAATCGACTTCCCCAGTTGAAATGCCACCTTTTTTCATTACAATTTCACTGGCTTCTTCAATCATTTTTCGATGGCCTTGTTCATTTGTTTCCATTTGCCAGCGCTCATCGTCGTAAATCGTATCGAAATATTGTTTAAACGTACTACGGTCCTCTAACGGCCCTGCCACCACACCACCAGCTAACAGTGATGGTTTGGATGGAAAAATGATTACCATGAGACCACCCCTATCGTTACAAGAATATATTTAATAAGTGCTACAAAAAATGCAGATACTACTCCAAATAAAACAACCGATCCAGCTAATTTGAATAAGTTACCGCCAACACCAAGTACTAGACCTTCTGATTTATGTTCAATTGCAGCCGATATAACAGCGTTACCAAAACCTGTAACTGGCACTGCTGAACCCGCTCCAGCGAATTGACCAATTTTTTTGTATAAACCTAAGCCAGTTAAAATCATTGCAAAAAACACCATTGTGGCAACGGTAGGATTCCCTGCTGTTGCTTCTGTGAAATTAAAGAAAACGATATAAAAAAGAGAAACTGCCTGTCCGATTGTACAAATAAGGCCTCCTACTAAAAATGCTTTTACAGCATTTTTTAAGTAAGGTGGAGTCGGTGTTATATTTTGCTCAAGTTGTTGATATTGCTCTTTTTCCATTATGTTTCCTCCTTTGCAAGCTTTGTTAGCTCCGTTATTTTTTTGCTTAGTTTATTATCTTCAAGTTGATCCTTTTTTATTTTATTTGCTTCATAAAATATTTTATAATCAGCTGAAACGAAAATTTCTTTGTTAGGGTATTTTTCATCAAACTTCTTTTGTAGTTTTTTCTCTAATTTAGTCTTATTCCATTTTTTTATTGGTTTAATTTGCACGGCAACAAGCATTTTATCGTCATATTGAATAACCGTTGATTTTTCAACAAATTTTTCTTCTTTTAATAACGATTCCAGCTCTTCCTCATTTTGAGGAGAACCATAAACAATAAATTTTTCTTTTTCCGTGCATCCAATAAGCAATGTCATACAAACTAATAGAGGCAACATCATTCTTAATAACCTCAAGTTATTTACCCTCCTTTTCTTCACAGTTTCTCCACACAGAAAAAAACTATTCATTTGAATAAGTAAACGAAAGCCCGAGTCCATTTTTTAAAAGTACATATTGTAGAAGTATTAGAAAGAAAGGAGGTGACGATATGGGTTGTGGTAAACCAACAAATCCTATTGGACCTATCCAATCAGCAGGCTGCGTATGTGACGTAGTTCGTGCAATTCTAGATATTCAAAATCAAGCGGTGCGAGATGAGTGTTCTCCATGTACAGCAAACTGTTTCTTAGAACCACTAGGCGGGATTGTAAGTCCTGCACGTTCAGCAGCAGACACACGCGTATTCATGTTAATTACAAAAGACGGTACTCCATTTAAAGCATTCTTTAGCTCACCATCAGCAGATCCTTGTAAATGTACATCAGTATTTTTCCGTGTCGAAGATATGTTTGATGAATGCTGTGCTACTTTACGTGTTTTAGAACCTTTATGTACTTATGATTCTACTGAAAGCACAGTTGACTTATTAAGTCGTGATGGCTGCTGCGTTAATATGAAGAAAATTTGTAAAGTAGATGATTGGAACTCCACTGATAGCTGTATTACTGTGGATCTATCTTGTTTCTGCGCTGTACAATGTATCGCTGATGTTGACTTAGGGATTTGTGATTAAGTCTTTCTCCTTTGACACACTACACATAAAAAAAAAGTGTACAGCATCCTCTGCTGTACACTTTTTTTATAATGTTGGCAATTTTTTTCCTCGCCATAATATTTGTTCGATATCTTCAAAGTAAATAATTTCTTGTGTATTAAATTCCCTCGACGTCAACATAAGTGAATCCTCTTGCAAATCAGAAGCAGTTCCACTCAATTTTCTACCATCTTTTAAACTAATTAATAATGGCTGGTAGGCCTTTTGACGAAATGGTTTTTCCAAAAATCGCAACTGTTTAATTAAATACTCATCAATTTGTTCTTCTTTTACTTGGAATTCTACTTTTTCTTCCTTTTGTTTTAACAGCGCTTCTTCTTCACTCGACTCGCTTGCATATTGATCCCTTACATACACAGACGTACTTTCATCCAAATCAAGTTCATGTAGCATTTTGGAAATGTTTAAGAAATAAGTTGGTGATTTTATATATAGGCGTGGCTCTCGCTCCACAATTATCACTTCCCTTTTTTCCCTACAATATGCTAAAACGAAGAAATTGGTTCTTAGCCTATTTGACTTAAAAACATTGTCGCTAGTCCTAAATAAATTAAAATACTTGTAATATCGTTTAACGTAGTAATAAACGGACCCGATGCAACAGCAGGATCAATTTTCATGCGGTGCATTAATAATGGGATAAATGATCCAGCAAGCGTAGCCACTAAAATTGAACCACAAATAGCTGCCCCTACAAGCATGCCTAAAATTAATTCGTTTTTCCATATATATACAATACCAATAACGATAATACCACAAACAATACCAGTCAAAATTCCCGTACCAGCCTCTCGAAGTAGCAGTTTCATCTTGCTATGTTCTTCGACATCACCAGTAGCAATACCTCGAATGGCAACAGCCAACGCTTGTGTCCCACTATTCCCCGAAGTACCCGAGATAAGTGGAATAAAGACAGCTAGTAGTGCAACTTTATCGAGGGTATCTTCAAATTGGCCCATTAAATTTGCTGTTAGCATGCCTAAAAATAATAATACGACAAGCCATGGCAATCGTTTTTTCGCTGCTTGCCAAGGACTTGTATCAAATTTATCCATATCTGAAATACCCGCTAATTTAGAGTAATCCTCAGATGCTTCTTCATCAATAACATCGATAATATCATCGACTGTAATAATCCCCAAAAGTTCACCTTTATCATCAATAACAGGTGTCGCCAAGAAATTATAATCTTTCATAATTTGTGCTACTTCTTCTTGGTCATCCCCAACATGGACCATTACAACACGTTCATTCATAATGGAGCGAATAAGTGTATCTTCGTCAGCAATAATTAAATCACGAAGAGATATAACACCTGTAAGTCGATGCGCCTCATCCACAACGAAAATATAATAAATCGTTTCGGCATTCGGTGCCTCTTTACGTAATATCGCCATTGCCGAACGCACTGTAGAATTTTCAGGAATGGCCACGTATTCCGTTGTCATAATAGAACCAGCTGTATATTCATCATAGCTTAAAAGCTCATTAATCTCTCCAGCTGTTTCTTCATCCATCATGCCTAAGTAGCTTTCTCGTTGCTGAGTATCTAGTTCATTTAAGACGTCTGCGGCATCATCGGCATACATATGAGACAGCATTTCCGCACCATAGGCGGGATCCATCTCTGCTAAATATGCTTTATATTCATCATCATCTAATTCGATTGCCTCAAAAATGTCAGCCATTTCCGTCGGAGACAAGTACGAATAGATGATCTTTCGTATATCAGGCTCCACCTTTTCATAAAACGTTGCCTGATCATATGGATGAAGTTCTAAAAACTCATCACGGAATGCGGTAATATCATTGGTCTCGAGCATACCTCGTAAATGTGCTTCGTCAAATTGCACATCATCCTTTTCATTTCTTTCCTCTATCATGCTTGTCCCCTCCTTCCGAGCGTTGAATTCATTTCATTTTACATACATTGATGTAAATCTACCTTTTATATAATAGTGTGCATGTACTATTTGTGCAAACTCTTTTTTTAGGTAGCAACAACTTTCTACTATACTATACCCTACAATTGCTTATTTTTCTGTTAACATGCTATTAAGATAATTTTTTTTAGTAAAAATGATAAGGAGATGCCCGTTTTTGCGAACACCTCCTCAAGTATTTAATATTTGTAGCATATCATCCTTCAGCAGACTAGAGAAATAATGTTGCTCTTTTGTTAAAGGGTGCTGTAAACATAACGATACGCAATGTAACGCTTGCCGATCTATTAGATCGCGACTCCCTCCATATAAATCATCACCAACGAGCGGATGCCCCAAATAACTCATATGCACACGAATTTGGTGTGTTCGTCCTGTATGCAACTTTAAGCGGATATGCGTCATCGGCTCACCTTGAACAGAAAAACGCTGTAATACAGTTACATCTGTATGTGCATATTGTCCATCTTGTCGTACCTCACGCTCAATAATACTTGTTTCTTTGCGTCCAATAGGCGCTATGATAGACTGGCGATTTTGTGTTAAATGTCCATGTACAATTGCTTCATATTCCCGTGATACTTCACCAAAGCGTTGGGCTAAACCCATTAGATGATGAATATGCGCATGTTTTGCAATGCATAACAAGCCAGATGTATCCCGATCAAGTCTTGTCACAATATGAATGGTAGAAGCTAAATTCTGTTGTTCGAAATAGCCGCAAACATCATTCGCAATACTTTTTGTTGGATGCTCCCGAGATGGAATAGTACTTTGATGTGCTGGTTTATCGAGTACTAACAGCGCATCATCCTCATAAATAACAGCAAGCTCGCCATATTCAATGGCAAGCCCATCACTTTTCTCTTCTGGTGGGAATTTTACTTCTACTTGATCGCCTATACGGAGAGGGTAACGTACATTTTGTTCGTTACCATTCACCATCAATAAGCCCCCTTCAAATTTAATAGCTGTTAAGGCTCGTTTGGATATTTGCCATTCTGCTAAAGCTTCACGCAATAATTGGCCATCCTTCTCAGCTAGAAACTGAAGCGTAAATCGTCTATCGCTATTATTCATTGGCAACAAATGACTCATGCACACGTTCCCAGAATGGAAAAGGTCTAAAGCGAGCAAAGCGGACTCTTTCATTGGCGACATTAAAAGCAATGGATTTTACATCGCCTTGTGTAACTTGAATATGATCAACTGTCATATTAAAGTTTTGCTCATTGACAGGGCGTAACACACAGTGATGATGTGCTGGTAATATCAATGGCGAGCCAACTGTACGGAAAACACGATTATTTATAGAGGCTATTTCAGTAATTTGAAGTGCCGCTAATGTTGGATGAATAATCGCTCCTCCAAGTGCTTTGTTATAGGCTGTACTACCTGAAGGTGTGGAAACACAAAGGCCGTCGCCACGGAAACGCTCAAATTGATTGCCGTTTAATTCTACATCCATTACGAGCGTAACATCTGGTGATTTCACTGTCGCTTCATTTAACGCCAAATAAGTATTTGAATCTGTATTATGATGCTCCACTTTTACTTCCAGTAATGGATACTCCACAACATTAAAGTCCTTCTTGGCAATAGATAACACCAATTTCTCTAATTCCGAAGGCTTCCAATCTGCATAAAATCCTAAATGACCTGTATGAATACCGACAAATGCTACCTGATCTAGCAAATGTGAGTAGCGATGGAAGGCGTGTAATAATGTTCCGTCTCCGCCTATTGATACAACAATTTCAGGCGTCTCTTCATCATAGGTTAATCCAAAATCTTGTAAATATGTTTTTGCTAGCTCCATTAATTCATTTGATTGTGCATCTCTACGTGATTGAATGGAAAATTTCATTGTGAGTCACGCTCCTTCTCTGATAGTAAACTAGGATTCGATGCCTCTTTAAATTCACTAAAATAGGCCTGCGCTTCTTGGATTTCACTGCGAATCGATGACATTTCTTCATCCAACCGAAAGGCAGCCTCAGCAGCACTTTGCAGACGATTCTTTATTTCCTCTGGAAACATGCCTTTATATTTGTAATTTAGTGAATGTTCTATTGATGCCCAAAAATTCATAGCTAATGTACGAATTTGAATCTCAGCTAGCACTACCTTTTTTCCTTGTATGGTTTCAACGGGGTATTCTACAATCATATGATGTGATCGGTAACCACTTGGTTTACTATGGGTGATATAGTCACGCTCTTCAACAACACGCATATCCTTCCGCTGTCGAATTAGCTCTGTCACCGTCGAAATATCATCTACAAATTGGCACATAATACGAACACCTGCAATATCGCCAAGCTCGTCGCCAAGTTGTTTCGAAGGTTCAAAGGCTAGTCCTTTTTCTAAAGTTTTATCGTAAATGCTTGCCAGTGGCTTTACTCGTCCAGTGACAAATTCAATTGGTGAATTTGCATTGACAATGCCAAACTGGGAACGCATACCTTTTAATTTTATTTTTAACTCATCTACTGCTTGTTTATAAGGACTTAAAAAAATCTCCCATTGTCCCATCGCTAAAACCTCCCGACATTCGGTATCGAACAATCGCAATACCGTCTGTTCGTTTTGTCTCTTTATTCAGCGAGAACTGCCTTGAAGTGTTGTTCCACTGCCTGAACAAATTCTGCTCCGTAATTGTAATTTCCTTCAATATTATACACGAGCATTTCCAATTCATCGTAAAAATTTGTAAGTTCAATGACTTCCTCATCTATTTTTAACATTGGGTTTTGTTTAGCTTGTAAAATATGTACAAGATTCTCCCAACTAGTCAATGGAAAACGCAAATAATGATAGTCCTCTCCTGCATCTAGTAAATAAATAAAAGCAAAATCATCTGAGTCTGCAATTAATTGAGCAGCAGGCTTTAACTGTAAATTTTTATTATTGTCGTTTAAACTAAAATGAGGTTGCTGGTTTTCAAAATAAAATGATTCTATTGTATATATTTTACGCACATGTGGGTCCCCTTTTCGTCGTTCTCTTCCTCTTATTTTAGCATATGGGGTAAATAGTTGCAGTGTGTAATTGCAAAACTACAAGCAAACGCTTGTTAAAAATTAATTACCTCTTAGTGACATTATTTTCGAGCGTACTTGAAAGAGGTGACCTCCACTTTAACAAGTGTATATTTGGAGAAATTCTGCATAAACAAGGTAAAAACTAATAATAAAGGGTGAGCATAGATGGCACAACAACTTGAAATTGAATTTAAAAATGTGTTAACCAAACAACAATATGAACAATTACTAGAGGATTTCCAAATCAAAGAAAATGCTATTCATCGTCAAACAAATCATTATTTCGACACGCCTTCCAATGCTATTCGTAAATTGCAAAGTGGACTACGAATTCGAATAATAGACACTTATTACGAATGTACATTAAAAGAAAAATCTTCAAAACATGCCCATTTAGAGACGACAGACGTTTTAACTGCAACGCATGCTGAAAAAATGCTTGCTGGTCAAGGCTTTTATGCACCTGAAGTTGCAAAAAGACTGGCGCTACACAATATACCACTAGAGCAATTAGCTGTGTTCGGTTCCCTTACAACAGATCGTGTCGAAATCCCTTATAAAGACGGACTTCTTGTATTTGATCATTCTTTCTATTTGCAGTGTGACGATTATGAGGTAGAATATGAATCAAAAGATGAAATAAAAGGAAATGCAATCTTCGACGAATTTCTACAGCAATATGGTATAGAAAAACAAATTGCTGAAAAAAAAATCGCCCGATTTATGAAAGCACTTCAATCAATTAAGCAACAATAAATAAAGCAACTACAACTATAGTACAAACGAAAGGGTGACCAACTAATTGGATATCCAATCTTTAAGAACGATGCTTGAAATACAAGCACTGCAAACACTAGGTTCAACAGAAAATACTTCAGCTAATTCTTTCACAAATAGCAATTCATTATTTTCTGATATGATTGACGAAATGTTAGGTGATGCCACAACAACTAATAGTGCAAAATTATCTAGTTTGCTTGGCATGAGTTCTTCAAGCTCTGCAAATTTCATGGATCAGCTAAATAGTTTAACAGGTATGTCTGTCGGAACAACAAACAGCTCGCTGCAATCATTGCTTTATAATGGCTCTAATTCCGTGTATATACCTGCTTCGATTCAGGCTACGTTAGCAAAAATGCAATCCAGCACTAGCCTTGATTCCTATGTATCTGATGATGTAATTGGATCAACTGCCTATGCAAATTCACTTACTGGAGCAAATAAATACGCCGATATCATTGACAAGGCTTCGACTACTTATAATGTACCTGCCAAGCTTATCGCAGCCGTTATAAAGCAGGAGTCCAACTTTAATGCATTAGCTGTCAGCAATGCAGGAGCACAAGGCTTAATGCAATTAATGCCAAAGACAGCACAATTTTTAGGTGTAACGAATTCTTTTGATCCTGAACAAAATATTATGGCAGGCGCCAAATATTTACGTCAAATGCTCGATAAATTCGATAATGATCCAACACTTGCATTGGCAGCTTATAATGCTGGTGCTTCTCGTGTTACAAAATATAATGGAATTCCGCCATTCAAAGAAACACAGAATTATGTCAAAAAAGTGATGAATTACTACACTGTGTAAATCGCATAAAACCTGTAATTACGGTCTTTTTCAGCAAATTTCACCCACGTTGGTGAAATTTGTTCTTTTCTAGCGAAAACATTTTCAAAGTGCTCTTTGTTTGTGTAAACGAATGGACGTTGATAGAATGAAGGTAGTCACAAGATATTCACATTTTTCTATTCAACTTAGTATTAGATAAAATTGTAGATCAACATATTGATTTGCACTTTACGATATACTTCCTATAAAGAATAAAAGGAGCATTTACTTATGAGTCGAAAATACACTGTTCCTTATGAGGAGCTGGGCGCTGAAAAACTTTCTGAACTCATACATGCGTTCTATAAAAGAGTTGCACAGCATCCTGAACTTATACCAATCTTCCCAAAAGATTTGACAGAGACAGCACGTAAGCAAATTCAATTTCAAACACAGTATTTAGGTGGTCCAAATCTTTTTACTGAAGAGCACGGACATCCGATGATGCGTGCGCGTCATATGAATTTTCCAATTACACCCGATCGTGCACAAGCATGGCTAGAATGTATGGCCGAAGCAATGGATGAAGTTGGCTTGGAAGGGAAGTTCCGTGAAACTTATTACCATCGCTTAGTATTAACAGCTCATCACATGATTAATACACCTAATGACGATGAGGGGGAATTATTACGTGAATAATATTCAAATGTTGCAAGAACCAACACCGACGATTTCTACTGCTAATAAGCCAATTGAATTGTATATTTTCGTAGATCCACTTTGTCCTGAAGCTTTTAGTATGCAATCCATCATTCGCAAACTACAACTAGAATACAATCATTATTTTTCATGGCGTTTTGTCTTAAGCACAGAGCTTTCATCACTTAATTGTCTGAGCAAGCGTATGAAAGGTTGCGAATCTGGGATTGAGCTGGATATTAATCACCCTGTGTTACCCTCTATAGCGATAAAAGCAGCTGAATTACAGGGTAAACGTGCAGGCGCTCGCTACTTATCGAAATTACAGGAATATGTTGTATTGAACTACCAGGATGTAAATTCCTATGCAACGCTTTTAAAAATTGCAGAGGATGTCCAATTAGATATGAATGAATTTGTTGTAGACTTTGGTTCAAAAGAAGCCGCACGTGCCTTCCAATGCGATTTATATATAAAACGGGAAATGGAAGTAGATGAAGTACCGAGTATCGTATTTTTCAATGAATGCATTGAGGATGAAGGTTTAAAGGTAAGTGGCAGCTATTCCTATGAAGTTTATGAACATATTTTACAAGAGATGTTGAACGAGCAGCTGATACGTCAACCGTTACCAACCATTGAAGAATTGTTTTCAAAGTATCAAACACTTTCTACAAATGATATAGCTTTTATTTATTCATTAACAGAACAAGCAGCTGAGCGTGAATTAAAAAAACGGATGCTGCAACAAAAGATAGAACGGATTCAAACAGATTACGCTACACTATGGCGTATTAAATAATGCAATTATACTTTTATTCCAAAAGGTTAGGAACTCTCTGAGTATATGAGAGACCTATCCTTTTTTTTCATTTAGAAAACTGGTAATTAAATTAACGGATTTTCAAAGCCGTGCATCCAAAACATTATCGATAGACGAAAAATCGCATCGATAGTCTCAGCAATAAAACAACGCATCACTCGCATCATTAGTAAAAGAGATGCTTAATATTAAAACTACTAAAGGCACATAAACTACATGCTGATAGCAATAAAGACCTAAAATAAAAGAGACGCCTCTATCCTCGACAGATAGAGACGCCTCTTTTTCACAAAGGGGATGGGAGAAATGTTCACGTTCAAACAAAGGGGTGTATGTTTGTTTTGTGATTTATTTCACAAGATTCACTTTATCATGGAATAATAAATTAAGCAATGTATCCTGCTTTAGATTCACAAATTTGTCATATAGAAAGCGATTACAATAGAGTATTTTTACAAGATGGTACCTTTTTTTCATTTGTAAATCAAAGAAAATCATTATTAATTATTTTTTCCAAAATGTCCTTTTCTAATTAGCAGAAAAAAACGGCTGTAGTAATTTTACTACAGCCATACAAATTAATTATTCAACAATAACTTTTCTAGTTCATTTAATCGTTGTTCAAATACTTTACAAGCATCATCAATTGGTTTTGCTACATTCATATCAACACCTGCTGCTTTTAGCACATCTATTGGGAAGTCAGAGCAACCAGCTTTTAAGAAGTTATTAATATAACGTTCTACAGCAGGTTCACCTTCCTCCAAAATTTGCTTACTTAATGCCGTAGCGGCAGATTTGCCAGTAGCATATTGATATACGTAGTAATTGTAATAGAAATGTGGAATACGTGCCCATTCTAGACCGATTTCCTCATCAACTACGATTGCCTCTCCGAAATAGAGCTTATTTAAATTATAATATACTTCCGTTAAACGTTCCGCTGTTAATGATTCTCCATTTTTGTCCATCTGGTGTATCATATGCTCGAATTCGGCAAACATTGTTTGTCGGAAAACTGTACTACGGAACTTGTCTAACCAATGATTTAATAAATAAATTTTTTGCTGAGGATCTTCTATTGTTTTTAACAGATAATCATTCAATAATTCTTCATTACATGTAGAAGCTACTTCAGCCACAAAAATTGAATAATCTCCGTAGACATATGGCTGATTTTGACGTGTGTAATAACTGTGTACGCTATGTCCAAATTCATGGGCTAATGTAAATAAATTATCTACATTATCCTGCCAGTTCATAAGAATATACGGATTCGTACCGTAAGTACCAGATGAATAAGCACCACTCGTTTTCCCCTTGTTTTCCAACACATCCACCCAACGATTATCAAAACCACTTTGTACGATGCTTTGGTATTCTTCCCCAAGAGGTGCTAGCGCCTTCACTAAAATATCCTGCGCTTCCTCATATGGCACTTGCATGTCAACTTCCTGGACAAGTGGTGTAAACAAATCCCACATATGCAGTTCATCCACACCTAATAGCTTTTTACGTAAAGCAATATAACGCTGCATAGCTGGTAAATGCTTATGAATGGTCTCGACTAATTGATCGTAGACACTTTCTGGAATAAAGTTATTTGACATCGCAGCATGACGTGCAGAATCATAATGACGAATATTGGCACTGACATTATGTTTTTTTACATTGCCTGTTAATGTAGCCGCAAATGTATTTTTAAAATTACCATACGTTTCATACATCGCTTTAAATGCAGCTTCACGTACCGCTCTATTTTTACTTTCTAAAAACTTAATATAATTACCATGTGTCAGCTGGACTTCTTCCCCTTCTTCATTTTTCACTATAGGGAAAACTAAATCCGCATTGTTCAGCATACCAAACGTATTCGATGCGGTGCCTGTAACCTCTGCCATCTGTGCAAGTAATGCCTCTTGATCAGCAGGTAACACATGAGGACGAGTCATTGAAATTTCTTTCAATGATTGCTTATATAATTGTAAATCTTTATTTTCTGCTAAATAGCTTTCGATTGTCTCTTCACTTAATGATAAAATTTCAGGCGTTAAAAATGATAATGCCGTTGAAATATTAGTCGCTAACGTTTGAATACGCCCATACAAATCTTGATAAAAACTATTCGTTTTATCTTGATCATTACGCATATGTGCGTACGTATACAGTTTCATTGTACGCTGATAAATTTCATCGTAATATGTTAATACTGCTAATAAGGCATCTGAACCATTTTTTAAAGTACCTGCATAGCTAGGTGCTTTTTTTGCTAGTTCTGCGACCTTCTTAAACTCCTCTTCCCATAGTGCATCAGTGGCAAAAATATCTTCTAATCGCCAAGTTAACTCTACTGGTACTTCACTTCTCATTAATACTCGATTGCTGTTACTAGCCATGAGCCAGCCCCCTTTATATATGACTTTCCTTCTCCTAACATTTTCTCAATATATTGCGACAATTGCAAATAATAATCTACCTACCTTTTCCTCCTTATGAGGTTTTTATATGACAATACAAATGCTCATATACTTTTTCCAACATTCCCATACTGTCATCTTGTTGAAGGAAACTATGCCCTAACAGTTTTGCATAGTTTTCAATCACTTGCACTCTTATATTTGTTGGCTCTAGATTGAGAAGCGTTAGAAATAATTGAATATCCTCTTTCCACAGCACTGATGGTGGTAACTGCCGTTTCCTGCAAAAATCCAATAAAATGGCTTGCCATTCTATTGGAGAAATTGGAATAGCATTTGCATTTTTAACAGGTATGCCAATATAATTCGGCAATGCATTAAGTGAAAACCTCAATTCATAACAACTTCGTAAAAAAAGGTCCTGCACGCCTTTTTTACTGCGCATTAAACGTTGCTTTACATACTGTTGGCATAATCTTTTATACGTATGCCAGTAAATAATAAACGCTTCATACGTAATTAACTTTGGCTCATAAAATGGAAAGTGTTGTTTTTCAAGTGGGATATTTAGTACATACGCTATAAAAGTATGCCCGTGAACATGAAGAAGATTCGTCCAATAATTAAATTGAGCTGCATTCGCATCATATGTAACTAAATATGGCACATTGCTCGCTGAATAATTAATTACGTTTTGAAAGATAGGCGAAATTCTAATTTTTTGAATAGCATGCGTTTTATATTTGTTCTGCGGGGTTTGAAATAGCCATAACGCTTGGATGTGATTTTTCTCATAACCTTCTGTTCGTAATAGCCAGTTTTCGTTTGTTATCGCACTGCATTGATATTCCATTGCAATCGTTTGCTTTTTGCTTTGTAATAAAATATCTGGTCGTTGAGCTAATTTCGGTAAAAATGGCTCCAGCTCTACTGTATGCCCAAGCGATTTCAACCATTCGAATAATTGAATTTTTCCACGTAAATGAAGCTGTGATTCTCCTTCTGAAAATTGTCGATCACAAGACTGGCTAGCAATATGAGCAAAGTGTGGGATTTTCAGCTGACCGATTTTTAATTGAACAGGCTGCTGGCATTGAGGGCAAAAAAATTGTTGAAGCTGGCGATACTTTTGTAAGGCTTCTCTCGAATGTTGATATGAGATAAATAATTGCTGTTGCTCTGTATAGGCAATTAGCATAACCATCTTTCTCCTTTTTGCACTCATTGTAAATAAAGTTATTCTTTAAGCCAACTAATTATCTGCTTTTCTTTGAAATTTGATTTTTAGCACAAAAAAAGACTGTAGATTTACTCAAATTTCTGAGTATGTCTACAGTCTAATAGCTCCATCAGAAGCTTAAAAGATGTTAACTAAAATATTTTCGAACAGTTTCGAAGCAATTGTATTCCATAATTTTTTCGCCATATTCTTCAAGACGATGAATTGTGAAATTTGAAGGGCTTAAAAACTCTTTAATGACTGCATTTTTGTCATGACGATTTAAATCATCATCTGCGTTCCCAAAGTCTACTACTAAATAGTAACAACCTTCATATTTGAATAATGAGGAATCCACTAAATCATCAGTCATCCGTTTTGCAACGGGGATTAACTCATCTATATCTTTAAATTTATAAACATAAATGTCTGTATCCATAAATAACTCTGATTCATCCATGTCACCAAATTGAGTTAATTGACTAAGAAGATCCTCTCCTACTTCGTCGAATGGGGCAAACATACTTTTTTGTTCATCATAATGTGAATGACCATCTAATGTTTCACCGTCTTTTAAAATATGTGCACGTGTGACAATGATTTCTAAGCCTACTTCCGACGCATTGATATGAATCCAAATCGGACCCTCTACATCAAAATAATCTTCCGTATTCACTTCATCAATCATATCCCAAAAAAGTTGCTCACCCTTTGCTCGGTTGTACCAAATTTCTTCACGACTGTAGCCGCGATCCTCTATATCATTGTACGTAATAAAGAGCTTGAGTGTATTTTCATTTACACGTTCGATGTCCACTAGACCTCATCTCCCTTCACTGTCATTTGTCGAAAAACAGTATTATTCCATTAGTATGCTTTGATTCATTGTTTTTAACCTTCATACTCCCTTGTTTTTCAACCTTTGACCACACCACAGAAAAGTCATCGAGCAACTGTAATCATAAATTTTGTGTTCACAGTTGTCTCTAATTCTATTGTATGCTGTTCTTTCATAAAATGAAAAGGATATACACCATTTCAAAGAAGATATTTGAATTATTGAAATTGTAGTAAACTATTTTGATTAAATCAAGTTTAACATACTTTTAGGGAAATATATGACTTTTACCTATTAATTATTAGTTTTGTTTGAAGGTTTTTACATAAGTAAAACATAAAAAAATAGATGTCACAACATGCATGCTTCTGCATTTGTAACACCTAATACATTTAATCTATGCAATATAGGAGGATTTTAGTTCACCATGCGCTGTGCTTCTTGTAATTGATAAGCCCGAACCTTACGTGGTAAAAATCTTCGAATTTCATCTTCATTATAGCCTACTTGCAAGCGTTTCTCATCCAAAATTATTGGTCGTCGTAATAATCCTGGATATTCTTGAATTAGTTCATATAAGCGTTGTAACGGTAAGCTTTCAACATCTACATTTAATTTTTGAAATATTTTAGATCGAGTTGAAATGATTTCATCTGTTCCATCCTCCGTCATGCGTAAAATTTCTTTAATTTCACTAATGCTTAACGGTTCAGAAAAAATATTACGTTCTGTATATGGAATTTCATGCTCCTCTAACCATGCTTTCGCTTTACGACAAGACGTACAACTTGGTGATGTAAATAAAGTAACTATCATACTGACACATCCTTTCTCTTTGTTTTCGTTATCTATAGACCATTTTGTTAAATTAGAATTAATGTAATGTAAAACTACAGTTCCATTATACAGCACTCAGCTGTATTTGAATATAGTTCCAAGGAAAAAAAGAATGCATAGTAAATGACTTTGTTACAAAATATTCTGTCTTTTAATACTACCTTAAAGTGTCTAATTCCTTTGTATGTCCTACGAACTAATAATAATATTCCCATAAGCACGTCATTTTAAACATGAATATACGGAAACTAGTTGTTCTCAATTAAAAAATACAAACGAGAATAATGTCACTTAGACGTGTACAATCATGACGCAGCTTTCAAACTGCAGGTTGCTTTTTTTGACAAAACAAAAAAAGTTCAGTCTAAAGACTGAATTTGCAGACTTGCATTTAGATAAGTCTTTATACTATAATGTGGTGCAATAAGAAAAGCGCATTTGCGCTAAACATCTACATTTATAATGTAGTTAAAAACGCTGACGAAGAGTAGTACATATGCAATATACATGTATAGAGAGTCTGTGGTTGCTGGAAACAGATCATGTATGCATTTGGAATGGACTTCCGAGTTAGCTTTGTGAACGTACAAGTACACACTTGATACTTATTAGCAAAGCTCGTCTCTTCACGTTACGAAGCTAAGAGGCCTTTTTGGCAAGCAGGGTGGTACCGCGGATTCGAACATCATTCGTCCCTTCATTAGTTATTTCTAATGAGGACGCATGATGTTTTTTTATTTTCGAAACCGAGGAGGAACTTATTATGACAACAATTTTTTCAGGCGTACAGCCAACAGGTATTGTGACATTAGGAAATTATCTTGGTGCATTCAAGCAATTCCCAGCATTGCAGGAAGAAGGCAATGCTATATATTGTATCGTTGACCAACATGCTATTACGGTTGCTCAAGATCCAAAAGAGTTACGTCAAAACATTCGTAACTTAGCTGCTACTTATATCGCTACTGGTATTGACCCTCAAAAGTCTACATTATTCATTCAATCAGAAGTGCCTGCCCATGCTCAAGCTGGATGGATGCTACAATGTGTTGCTTCTATCGGTGAGCTAGAGCGTATGACACAATTCAAAGATAAATCTCATGGTAAAGAAACTGTTTCTGCAGCTCTTTTAACATATCCACCATTAATGGCTGCTGACATTTTATTATATAACACGAATATTGTTCCTGTAGGGGACGATCAAAAGCAACATATTGAGCTAACACGTGATCTTGCTGAGCGCTTTAATAAACGCTACGGTGACGTTTTAACTATCCCTGAAATTCAATTACCAAAAGCTGGAGCTCGTATTAAATCATTACAAGAGCCGACGAAAAAAATGAGCAAGTCCGACCCAAATACAAAAGCAACGATTAAACTTTTAGATACAGCAAAAGATATTGAGAAAAAAATCAAATCAGCCGTAACGGACTCAGATGGTATTGTAGCATTTGATGTTGAAAATAAACCAGGCGTTTCGAATTTACTAACGATTGAATCTGCTATTTCGGGTGTATCAATTGATGATTTAGTGAAAAAATATGAAGGTATCGGTTATGGCGGCTTTAAACAAAGTGTAGCTACAGCAGTTATCGACCACCTTACACCAATCCAAGAAAGATTTTATAACCTTGTAGAGTCTTCTGAATTAGATATCATTTTAGATGAAGGTGCAGAAAAGGCAAATGCTATTGCTAGCGCAACTTTAAAGCGTATGGAACAAGCTATGGGCTTAGGCCGCACACGTCGCTAAGAAAGGAATTAGCACATGTACTGTGAACATTGTAATAAACCAATCAAAGCGCTTTTGTTAGAAAGTGACTTTGGTGCTGATCCATTATGGTGTGGTCATTGTCGTACCAATTTAGAATTAGAACAACTTCCGTTAGAAGAGGCATTACAAGATGAGTTGACAACATGGATGTGTAAGTTTGGTGAATGGATTGATCTTGAAACAGATTCATTTATTGAAGGTATGGAATATTTAGCGAAAAATCATGATGAGCAAGGTGAAGACTTGGCCCAAAAAGTGGCAGTAGCATTAGCGATACCCGTTACATTTATACCTTATCTTTCAAATTAGCTGTTCGATCAACACCAAAATCAAGCACAACACTACAAAGTACAATACAGGCTCCTATTGCTATATAAAATTCTGTCGTATGCACAATAAATTTAAAGACAACCGACCAGGAATATCCAAGAGTCCTGTAATTTAAATATAAAATTAAATTGCCAATAGAAAGTATCATTAATCCATAGCTCATTAAAAATATAAAAAGACGAAACAAATAAACGGCATCCTTTCTATTTCTTCTTACTTTCTTTTCTATTCGCTAGCCTTAAAAAAAAGACGTCAGCCTTGTAAATTCGGCTGACGTTTTTTAATTATTCCTCAATTTTTTTAAATAATAGACTTGCGTTATGTCCACCAAAACCAAGGGAATTACTCATTGCATATTCGATATTGGCCTCACGAGCTTCATTCGGCACATAATCTAAATCACATTCTGGATCTGGCTCTGTTAAATTAATTGTTGGCGGTAAAATGCCCTCTTTTAATGCTAGTGCTGTAAAAATAGCTTCAACCCCACCAGCTGCACCTAATAAGTGACCTGTCATGGATTTAGTAGAACTCATCGCTAGTTTATAAGCATGTTCACCAAAAGCAGTTTTTACTGCTTGAGTTTCAAATAAATCATTGTATGGCGTACTTGTGCCATGCGCGTTAATATAGCCAACTTGTGAAGGGTCTACTCCACCGTCTTCTAATGCTTGAATCATCGCACGCGCTGCCCCTTCACCTTCTGGAGCTGGTGCAGTAATATGATGCGCATCGCCAGTTGAACCGTAACCAAGAACTTCCGCATAAATTTTTGCGCCACGCGCTTTTGCATGTTCGTATTCTTCTAAAATAACAATCCCTGCACCTTCACCAATAATAAAGCCATCACGGTTTTTATCGAATGGACGAGAAGCCGTTTGAGGATCTGTATTTAATGATAATGCTGTATTCGCACAGAAGCCAGCAACTGCCATCGTTACGATTGGTGATTCGGCCCCACCTGAAATCATAACATCTGCATCGCCACGTTCAATAACTTTAAATGCATCACCAATTGAATTCGTCCCTGATGCGCAAGCTGTTACTGAACAAGAATTGATACCTTTAGCTCCAAAGTGAATAGACACTTGACCAGAAGCCATGTCTGGAATCATCATTGGGATAAAGAATGGACTAACACGTCTTGCCCCACGCTCTTGGAACGTTAAAAACTGGTTTTCGTAAGTTTCCATCCCGCCGATACCAGAGCCAATCCATACGCCTGCACGTGGTGCTAACTCTTCATCGATTGTTAGCTGTGCATCTTCCATCGCCATAATAGACGCTGCTAGTGCATAATGCGTGAAACGGTCCATTTTGCGAGCTTCTTTACGTTCAATATACTTTTCAATATCGAAGTCTTTTACTTCAGCAGCGATTTTGGCAGCAAATAGATCTTTATTTAAGCGTGTTAATTCACCAACGCCTGATTTACCAGCCTTGATATTTGCCCATGTTTCTTCGATGCTATTCCCTAGTGGTGTAACAGCGCCAATTCCTGTAATTACTACTCGTCGTTTACTCATTGTCTTACTCCTCTCAAGCAATTTTCTATGTTATTTTCCCCATCTCATTGCAACGGCACCCCATGTTAAGCCACCGCCAAAACCGACAAGTACTAATAAATCATCATCTTTTATTTTACCTGCTTCAAGCTCTTCAACTAAAGAAATACCAATAGAAGCTGCTGATGTATTACCATATTTATGAATCGTTTTAGACATTTTTTCTGCTGGTAATGCTAAACGTTCACGTGCTGATTCCATAATACGAATGTTCGCTTGATGTGGAATTAAAAAATCAACATCCTCTTTTGTTAAACCAGCTTTATCTAATACATTCACTGCTGATTCACCCATTTGACGTACAGCAAACTTAAATACTTCACGACCGTTCATCGCAATTGTTTCCTGCTGTGTTAAATAAAGATGTTTACCGCCTGTGCCGTCTGCGCCAAGCTCAAATGATAAAATCCCTCTACCTTCTGAGACAGGCCCGACAATGGCAGCACTTGCTCCATCACCGAATAAGACTGCCGTATTACGATCTTCCCAATCAATGACTTTTGACAGCTTTTCAACACCTACTACTAAGACATATTTATAAGCGCTTGATTCTACGAATTGTTTTGCTGTCACTAAGCTATATATAAATCCTGCGCAAGCTGCTGCTTGGTCCATCGCTGCTGCATTTACAGCTCCAATTTGCTCTTGAACCATACATGCTACACTTGGAAATGTTTGATCTTGTGTTACAGTTGCTACAAGTATTAATCCTATTTCTTCAGGTGTAATACCTGCTTTTGCAATAGCATCTTTCGCAGCTGCAACTGCTAAATCTGAAGTTTCTTGATTATCTGCAGCGAAATGACGTTCTTCAATTCCTGTACGAGTTCGAATCCATTCATCCGAAGTGTCCATAATTTTTTCTAAGTCAAAATTCGTAACGACCTTTTCAGGAACGTATCTGCCTAAACCTAAAATACCTGCGTTCATATAGCAACCCCTCTGCTTTCTTACTATCAATTATTAGTAACTGGTCATAATTATAACTCATCATGAAGGAATGGTGCAAGGTGAATTAAAATTTAGTATACCATATTGAAGATAGTCGTCCCATCGACGGTAATAGTCCTACTATCGCCGAATGATGTCTCTTAATCACCGATAAAACTTCTGTTATCGTCATTAGAACTCGCTCCATCGCTGCTTAAACAATTCCGTTCTGTCAACAAGCTAAAATGTTGTGACAATATTGCCATAAATCACCGCTTGGAATGCGTCACTTTTTGATAAAAGGTTCTTTTTTTTTCGGCTTATGTTATGATATGATAATGTATATGTAATAAAAAAGTTCGGTTGAGGTGAAATTAATGCAATATATCGTAACGTTCATATGGTCATTCTTACTAGTTTCTATGTTAAACTACGTAGTAAGTGCTGTAATTGGAGTACCATTTGATTTCCAAACTGGTGCGATCCTTTCAGTTGTATTCTCTGTACTAATTTTTGTTATTGGCGCAATCATTCCAAACGAGCCAACACCAGAAGCTGCAGACCATCATTAATCAAAATCATAAAAAACCTGTCTCGCCTCATGCGAAACAGGTTTTTTTCTATTTATTATTTTTCAACTACACACTGGCCATTTTGCATTTTAATATGCAATGTTTCTCCTGGTAGCACTTCGCCACGCAGTAACTCCTTAGCAACTGCTGTTTCGATATACCGTTGCACAAAGCGTTTTAAAGGACGTGCACCAAACTGTGGATCTGCTCCATGTTCCACAACCCAATCAATTACGTCTTGATCAACATTTAACGTAATTTCCTGCTCAGCTACACGTTTTACAAGCTGCTCAACATATTTCCAAGCAATGGCTGTGAAATGTTCTTCAGATAACGCATGGAACATAATAATATCGTCCATTCGATTTAATAGCTCTGGCTTAAAGTGCTGGCGTAATGCCGCCATAACTAAATCCTCGACTCCAGCATCATCTTCTTGTGCTTCCATTAAATAGCTAGAGCCTATATTGGATGTTAAAATAATTACGGTATTTGTAAAGTTCACCATTCGTCCCTGACTATCTGTAATGCGACCATCATCTAAAATTTGCAATAAAATGTTCGCTACATCAGGATGAGCTTTTTCAATTTCATCAAGTAATACAACAGCATACGGATTACGACGAACGGCTTCCGTTAATTGTCCTCCTTCTTCATAGCCAATGTAGCCTGGAGGTGCACCAACGAGACGAGACACGCTATGTTTCTCCATATACTCACTCATATCAATACGAATAAAATGCTCCTCAGAATCGAACAGCTGGGCAGCAAGTGCCTTAGCGAGCTCTGTTTTACCTACACCCGTTGGCCCTAGGAATAAGAAACTACCAATTGGGCGATGTGGGTCTTTAATGCCTGCTCGTGCACGCCATACTGCTTCTGTAACAAGCTGAACTGCATTATCCTGCCCCACAACACGTTCATGTAATGTATCTTTTAAACGCAGTAATTTTTCACGTTCGCCTTCCACTAACTTCGTGACAGGAATACCAGTCCAACGAGATACAATTGAAGCAATCTCATCAGAAGTAACTTCCTCACGCAAAATACGTGTCTCACTACCTTTTTCTAAATGTTTTTCCATCTCTTGAAGCTCTTTTTCAAGGGCAGGAATTTTCCCATGTCGTAATTCAGCTGCTTTATTTAAATCATATTTACTTTCCGCTTCATCTAAATCACGACGATATTTATCAAGTAATTCACGTTTTTTCTGGATGCCTTGCAATGCTTCTTTCTCTGCTTCCCATTGTTTACGCATACCTTCTGATGAATCTTTAAGTTTTGTTAACTCTTCTTGTAATTGCTCCAGACGTTTTTTACTAGCTTCATCTTTTTCCTTACGTAATGCTTGTTCTTCAATCTCTAATTGCATTATTCGACGAGTCACCGCATCTAATTCTTGTGGCATTGAATCGATTTCTGTACGGATCATTGCGCATGCCTCATCAATTAAATCAATCGCTTTATCTGGTAAAAAACGCTCTGTAATATAGCGATTTGAAAGCTCAGCCGCCGCTACAATTGCCCGATCATGAATACGAACCGCATGATGCAGTTCAAAGCGTTCTTTTAAGCCACGTAATATAGAAACAGTATCTTCAATAGATGGTTCACGAACAAGCACTTGTTGGAAGCGACGTTCTAATGCGGGATCTTTTTCAATATACATACGATATTCATCTAGTGTAGTAGCACCTATACAGTGAAGCTCACCACGTGCAAGCATCGGTTTTAACATATTGCCAGCATCCATTGCTCCATCTGTTTTACCAGCACCAACAATCGTATGGATTTCATCGATAAATAAAATAATGCGCCCTTCAGATTCTTTCACTTCTTTTAATACGCCTTTTAATCGTTCTTCAAATTGACCACGATAACTTGCACCCGCTATTAATGCGCTCATATCAAGCTCGTACAATACACACTCTTTTAATCCTTCTGGAACATCACCTTTTACAATACGTTGTGCTAACCCTTCGACAATGGCTGTTTTACCTACCCCTGGTTCACCGATTAATACTGGGTTATTTTTCGTTTTACGTGTTAAAATTCGAATGACATTGCGAATTTCTTCATCACGTCCAATTACTGGGTCCATTTTGCCGTTTTTTACTTCTTCTACTAAGTTACGACCAAATTGCTCTAATGGTTTTTTATCATCAGTTTGTTGAAATTGCATTGTAGCACTCCTCTTCTCTTTTTATATCTTTACCCTAATTTAATTTCAATTAAAAGTTTGACCTTTTTTGACTAACTTTATTTTACAACAATCGACAAACCGTAGCAAAAAAAAAGCTCAAAAATTTTTTACTGAAAAATGGAAAATTACGTTATAATAGTGGTATGTTTCGTTGTTTTAGTATATCGAAATGATTATCGTCATCCTTTTGTAATACAGGTAATTTCTATTACAAAAAGAAAGAGATGTGTTTGATATATGGTACTAATGGATAATATCCAAGAGAAAATGCATGCACTTTTTCAAAACAATGGTGTTTTTATTAAAGTGAATAAAGATAGTAAAATTTTCTTAGAAGGGGAACGAGCTAAAGAGATTTATTATATTAAAACAGGTGCTATTTCGATTAGCCAGGAAACCGAGAGTGGCAAGGAATTAACAATTCGAATTTGCGGTCCTGATAGTATAATTGGTGAAGGCTCATTATTTTGTAACCTTACTTATTTTTCGATGACAGCTAAAGTTTTAGAAACTTCAACGTTGTATGTTTTAAGTCGTAAATCATTAGAGCATCTTTTAGTGGAGCAGCCACATTTAATGGTAGAGTATATGAAATGGTTGCAAACAGAAAATTTAAAATATCAAAGCCGACTACGTGATTTAGTGTTAAATGGTAAAAAAGGTGCTTTATTTTCAACATTAATTCGCCTTTCAAATACTTATGGCAAGCCATTAGAAAATGAGTCCATTTTTATCGATTTTCCATTAACGAATTCAGAAATTGCGAATTTATGTGCTACAAGTAGAGAAATGATTAACCGTATGTTGAATGATCTAAAAAAGCATCACATTCTATCCTTCGAAAAAGGTTATATTACAATTCTTGATTTACAATATTTAAAAAATGAAATTGCCTGTGAAAATTGCCCATTACAAATTTGCCGTATAGACTGATTTATTAACTATAGCGCGTCGTATGTAGGCCATTTGTGATTTCATTTTGTCTACTTAACAGTAAAAAATAAATAAAAAATCCCCGCTTACAGTTATGTGCAAGCAGGGATTTTTTATTCATCTCGTTAGAAGGCCAACTTCTAACGGACACCTAATGCCATTTTCGCATAGCGAGACATTTTATCTTTAGACCATGGTGGATTCCATACAATATTTACATTTGTACTTTTCACCTCTGGTAGTTCACTCATAGCTGTATTTACTTGGTCGACAATAACTGGTCCCATTGGACAGCCCATTGACGTTAGTGTCATTGTAACTGTCGCTAACCCCTCGTCATCTAAATCTACATCATATACTAAACCTAAGTTGACGATATCAATTCCAAGCTCAGGGTCGATTACGTTTTCTAATGCACTTAACATGCTGTCTTTCATATCTTGATCCATCTGTATTTCTCCTTTCGTCACAGTGTTAACTTAATCATAGCAGATGCTTCTTATTATGCCAAATGCTGTGCAAGCCAATCAGTTGCCGCTAGCATACCTGTACGTGTTACAGTATGACCAGCATGTTTATCTGCAATAAATTTTAAGTTGCTCGGATTTTCATCGTAGTATGCACGTAATGATAAATAAAAGTCATACGTATCATTAAAAGGAACGGTTTTATCATGCTCACCATGCCAAAAGAATACTGGGCGGCCAGCGAATTGTTCTGGTGTTAAACTGATATCATATTTTGCGAGAAGTTCGTTCGTTTTTTGTACTTCTTGTTCGGACATCGGAAATTTCACACCGCTTTTAGCCATTTGCTGCAATTGATAGGCACCTAATTTAATAAAACCTGGGCCACCCATACATATTGCTGCCGTTTGAATCCAATCATAACGTTTTAAACAACCAGATGTAACGATTGCACCCATCGAAGTGCCAGCCACACCAATTTTATTGTTAGCTAGTAATTGCTTATTCTTTAATTCTTTATATAATTGCTCTACTTCATGAATAGAATTTAAAACGATATCCCAAAAATGTAGATTCATTTGAGTCTCTGTTAATCCTTCACTGCGATCACCATGAAGTTTTGCATCTGGTAATAGGACACGCACCCCTTTATTTACTAACTGGTATGCATAATGTAAGTTATGTTCTTTTGCGCTCATAAAGCCGTGTAAGAAAATTACTACGGGGGTATTTTCATTCATATTATCTGTCGATATATGTAACAAAGGAATTTGTCCCCAAATTTCATTCTTTACTAACATTCTTGTCACTCCCAACTTTTGTCTAACCTTTTTTATGTTAGCAAACTTTTTTCAATGTGACAAAATTTTGACGTATGGATTACAAAGAGATACTATTCAAACATATAGGAAAGGGGCAACATGCAATGAAACCGCATTTAATCGTTTTGGATTTAGACGGTACGTTATTGACGGACCAACAACAAATTTCTTTAAAAACTAAAAAAACATTATTGCAGGCTAAGGAACAAGGGCATCAAGTGATGATTGCCACAGGTCGTCCTTACCGTGCAAGTGACATTTACTATCATGAGCTTGGTTTAACAACACCTATTGTTAATTTTAATGGTGCTTATGTCCACCATCCTAAAAATGCTGCTTGGCAAACAATGCATACACCGATTGACTTAAACGTTGTACGAGAGGTTGTCGATTCGGTAAATAGCTATGAATATGAAAATATTATCGCTGAAGTAAAAGATGACATATATGTGCATACAGAGGATGATCGGATACTAAACATTTTTAACATGGGTAATCCCAAAATTACGCTCGGTGATATTTCGACAAATCTATTAGTTAATCCAACGAGTCTACTAATTCAAGCTAACGAAACTAACTCAATGATTATACGTGACCATTTACAAGAAGTTCATGCGGAAGTGATTGAGCATCGTCGTTGGGGTGCTCCGCTTCACATTATTGAAATTGTGCGTCGTGGCTTAAATAAAGCTGTCGGAATTTCACATGTAGCTAAAGATTTAGGTATTCCGCGTGAGCGTATTATCGCCTTTGGTGATGAGGACAATGATCTAGAAATGATTGATTATGCTGGTATCGGCGTCGCTATGGGGAATGGAATCGCTAGCTTAAAAAACATTGCCAATGAAATTACAACGACGAATAACGATGATGGCATTGCTAAAATACTGATTGAGCGCTTAAAATTATCATAGATAAGTAGCTATTGCCATTTTTTCAGCCATTTAAAATTTGGACGAAGTATAGAATTACTAATAAATATAATTTTTTAGGAGGTTAAGATGATGAAAATTTATACTGATAGTGGATGTGACTTACCGAAATCTTACTACGAAGAGAATGATGTCATTCTACTTCCACTACGAGTACAAGTAAATAACAACGAATATGATGATGTCCTATCGATTGATTCTAAAGAAGTTTACGACGCTATCCGACAAGGCGCACATCCAAAAACTTCACAAGTTTCACCAGAACTTTTTTTAAAGCATTTTGAAGACCTTGCAAAAAGCGGAGAGCAAGGCATTTATATCGCCTTTTCATCTGAATTGTCAGGCACGTATAGTACAGCTGTAATGATTCGCAACCAAGTAATCGAGCAATATCCTACGTTAAAGCTAGCAATTATCGATTCAAAATGTGCCTCATTAGGTCATGGCTTAATCGTTCAAGAAGCCGTTCAACTACGTAAAACTGGTACACCGCTTGAGGAAATTGAAACAAAAGTCTCCTCACTCGCTTCACAGATGGAACATCTTTTTACAGTGGAAGATTTAGACTACCTTGCGAAAGGCGGTCGTGTTTCGAAGGCAAGTGCATTTCTTGGTGGGCTCCTTAGCATTAAGCCTATTTTAAATGTTGAGGATGGCAAACTTGTACCGATTGAAAAATCACGTGGTCGTAAAAAAGCGATTGCACGTATGTTAGATATTATGCAAGAACGCGGTGGTGATTTTTCTGACAAAATTGTTGGCATTAGTCACAGTGATGACGAGGCCTTCGCGAACGACGTAAAGGCATCGATACAGGAAAAATTCGCTCCAAAAGAAGTTCAAATAACAATGATTGGTTCAGTTATTGGTTCTCATGTTGGACCAGGTACGATTGCTATTTTCTTTACGAATAAGAGCTACCAAGCATAGCATAATGAGAACAGGACACAAGAGAAAAAGTGTTAGATTGATTGCAATCAATCTAACACTTTTTTACTATGCCGTTGATGCCCGCTACGGCGGTTGCTTTCCGCGGGCACCCCGTAAGCCGCAACCCTCGCTAACGCGCGGATTGTTGCGTCTTACGTTGCGTGCGTTCCCGCAGGAGTCACCGCCTTCGCTACCATCAACAAATGTTCTCTTCTAAATTTTATCTACTGTAAAAGAATTTACTAACAGCTTTGTTCCTCTTTTAAAGTTTTGTCCCAGCCTCTTAGCTAATTTTGCTTTGCAGCGTCTTGTTCTTGACGACGTTTTTTACCTCGTTTAATAATAACAATGACAAAGCCAATAAATACAACATAGACTAATCCAAGCGCAGCCATGTAAGGAATGTTTAGTCCTTCATCGTCTTTTACTTGATAGATTTCTACAATTTCACGGTCTAAAATGACTGGGTACACATCTTTTTCATTTATACGTACCTTTTCTTCTTGTAAAATACCGTTTAGCATTTTGCCTTCACCAATTTGCTCTGGTGTTAAATCGACACGTTGTGTTTTCCCCGTATTGTTCACCATAATAATCCATTGCTCTTCATCAGATTTTCGTGTAAATACAAGTAAACCATTGTCATTTGTAATGACTTCAAAATCACCTTTACGTAATGTCGCTGATTGATTACGTAAAGATTGTACGTTTTTAATATAATCAATTAACTCTTCATCTGTTTTAAAATTGTATAACTGATGTGTGTCAGGCTTCTCTTCCCCGTTCATGGCGATTTCTGTACCGTACTGAACTACAGGAATACCAGGCATCATAAATAATGCACCCAATGCCATTTTTAATCGTGTTGGTGGGAACATGTTTTCAGATGCCGAATCGAATGTAAAACGATGCGTTTGCAGTGAATCAATCATAATTTGTGTTGGTTTCTCACTAGCAAAAGGCTTCATTAACTTTGATGAGTCCTGATCAACATTTTTAAAAATATTACGGAAAATTTCAGCCGTTGCTGGCGAGAAGCTTGCATCAAAATTTGCATCACTTTCTTCATTTGTAATAACGTATAACGAATTTTTGGTATCTTTTAATGCTGTAATCATTTCATTGAGAAAATCAGCATCAGCATCCGCAATATTCGTTAAACGTATGCCCCCAACATCATATGTAGAAACAAATGTTGTCGCAGATTCAATTAAAGCAGCTTGTACATCTTTATTAGTTAAATCCCATTGAATATGGCCATTATCTGTAGAGGCAATCCAATTTTGTTTTGTAGTGTCCTGTGCCCATTCATGATTAGGGCTCACATTATTTAAAGGAAAGTCTACCATCATCGACATATTTTTTTCTTTATAAGCCTTCACGACATTTTGGAATTCTTCTTCTGTTCCAAAATGCTCTTCGATTTTACTATAGCTTGTTGGCATGGAGCCATCGTATATTTCAGTATCGAAAACTGTTCCGATAGATACAATTGTATAGCCCATTTCGCCAATAAATTTTAGTTTATCTTGTAGACCTGTAAAGTCACCACCTGCAAATTTGGTTGGGTCTTTCGTATTTGTATCAAAATCATTGGTACCCGAACCATTAAAGAAACGGTCAACGAGTAAATCAAAAATGCTTTCTTCTGCAATCGTTCTAGTTTGAACTTCATCCGCATGAGCTGGTGTTGCACCTATTAATGAAGTTGCTAGTAAAAGCGATGCGGCTGTTGCGCCTATCCACTTCTTAAATTTCACTTTTATTCCCTCTCTTTCAAAGCAATCCAACGTCATTTTACCAAATAAAACAACTACGTAGCTATCATTTCAAAATATTTTCGTGAAATGCAAAATGAATTACGACAAAAAGGTGTCAAATTAAGTCAACTTCAAAAATAAAAGACAGCGACAATAGAGAAAAAGGAGGAATTAATCTTGCATCGTGGTTGATGTTCGCTACAGCGGTGCTTTCCGCGGGCACACACGTAAGTCGCAACCGTCGCTGTCGCGCCGCTTGTTGCGTCTTACGCTGCGTGCGTTCCCGCAGGAGTCACCGCCTCCGCTACCATCAACTTGTGCTCTCTGCTAAGTTTTATTTTTGCAAGGAAAGGATAATTAATGTCATTCGGTTTTTCTTTCAAAAATGAGATGGCCTCGTCTCTTTTGGCATGGTCGTTGATGTTCGCTACAGCGGTGCTTTCCGCGGGCACACACGTAAGTCGCAACCTTCCCTGGCGCGCCGCCTGTTGCGTCTTACGCTGCGTGCGTTCCTGAAGGAGTCACCGCCTCCGCTACCATCAACTTGTGCTCTCTGCTAAGTTTTATTTTTGCAAGGAAAGGATAACTAATGTCATTCGGTTTTTCTCTCAAAAATGAGATGGCCTCGTCTCTTTTGGCATTGTCGTTGATGTTCGCTACAGCGGTGCTTTCCGCGGGCACACACGTAAGTCGCAACCGTCGCTGTCGCGCCGCTTGTTGCGTCTTACGTTTTGTTCGTTCCCACAGGAGTCACCGCCTCTGCTATCATCAACTTGTACTATCTGCTAAGTTCTATTTTTGCAAGGAAAATTGTTTGGGTGACAGGCACTTAAAAAGCTGGGCACTAAAAAAGCCGTGAAGCAAAACTTCACGGCTTTTAAATCATTATGCTAAGAAATTTTGTCCCATTGGTAATTTGAACCCTAAGAACAGTGTAATTAGTAAAAACACTACAAATAAAATCCAGAACATTGTTGTTGGCTTGTTTTTCTTTTGACGGACTAATACCATTTCCATCATGCCAATAACTAAAATACCGCCAATAAATTTAAAGCCATAAAGCATTCCTTGACCGTAGTCCATTCCTTTAATAAATAATGCTCCACCTGTAATGATAATTAAAATGTAAAATAAACGTAATACCATATGTAAGCCTTTAGACTGCTTACCACTAAGTGCTGCGATTAAAAAGATAACGATACCAACTACCCAAGTTGTAATGTGTAAATGCGTTTGGTTAGTTAAAAAATCCATGTTTGTCCCACCTCATTTTTTTTCTATCAAACTATATCCTATCATGTGGTGGAAATGGTTTCAAATATTACAAATTGTGTTCACGAAATTGAATTAATTACGGCTGGATGGTGACGAATCCACTCTAAATTTATTGCTTTTTTGACATTTATCCCTACCATCTAAATAATAAAAGATTCCACTAATAAAAAAATCCGCGGAGCATACACTCACGCGGACTAAACATATTATTCGAAATGATTGACTAACGTACCAATACCTTGAATAGATACTTTCACTGTATCCCCCGCTTTTAAAAATTGCGGTGGATTCATGCCTTTCCCTACGCCTGCTGGTGTACCAGTTAAAATGACATCACCAGGCTCTAATGTTACGTGTTGCGATAAAATTGACACAAGGGATTCGACAGTGAACATCATATCTTTTGTTGTACCATTTTGGCGTACTTCATCATTCACTTTTGTTACGACTGTTAAGTCTTGTGGATTTGGAATTTCATCTTTTGTCACAAGGTATGGTCCTAATGGGCAAGTGCCTTCAAGACTTTTTCCTAAGAAAAACTGCTTATGTTTATCTTGCAAGTCACGCGCTGTAATATCATTCGCAATTGTGTAGCCAAATACATAATCAAAGGCTAAATTTTTCGGAATGTTTTTCCCACGTTTACCGATGACAACCGCAAGTTCACCTTCATAATCCATTTTTGAAGAAAGATCAGCATGAATAGATAATGTTTGGCCGTCTGCAGCAATTGCTGTAGGAGACTTCGTAAATACCATTAAATCGATTGGTGCTGCTTCTGCACCCATTTCCTTTGCATGCTCATCATAGTTTTTACCGATACACATAATATTTTTAGGCGTACGTGGAATTGGTGATAACCATTCAATCACTGTAAATTCACGCTTGAAGCTATTCGCACGATCAGATTTTTCTGCTGCCTCTACTAATTTACGAATCTGTTCAACAAAATCGAAGCCTAATGCAATGCCATCGACAATTGAACTTGAAAAAGAAGGGAGAACTTGAAGTTCGTTTTGAATAGCGAGTACATCCCATACCGCTTCTTCTTTTTTTACTTTTGGTCCAAAGCTTACATGTCCACCTAATTTAAATGATAAAATTTTCATGATTTTAAGAGCTCCTTCTTTTTTCTACATGATACAACAATATGATATAAATTACCTTACTTTTACGATAACAATTTTTAATGTTGCTAATTCTCTATCAATTAAGTGTATTACGAGCAATTTTTTAGCTTGACTCAGTCTTCGCTTTATATGTTAATTTGCGCCATAAAGCCTCGAAAGGACCTTGCTTCCACTTCGTTAGCCAAATTTCTGCCAAAATCATTTGTGCCACAATAATACCAAGAGCAATTAACACACCAGTAGCAACACTGACTTTCCCATACCAGCCTAATCCATATTGATAAAATATACATGTTCCGATAATGGATTGAACTATGTACATCGTTAACGACATGCGTCCGATTTTCGCAAAGGGACTAAGTAATTTTGGGACAACGGGCAATAAACATAGTAAGACAATAAGCCCTATATAGCCGATTGATAATATTGGGCCACCTATATAGACCTTTATATAATCGAGTAAATACGTACGAGAATATAAGATTGGGGTACTTTTCAGAAAAATACCTGCTGCGAGACCTACAATTGTTAATGCCAGCCACAACCATTTCAGCTCTTTCGCTCGCTCAACTAAATGCCATTTGGAAGCAGCAGCACCCATTAGCATAAATGGTAATACCATAAACAATGACGCAATCCACATTCCGATACCAGCCTGAACAGATAGGTCTGATAAACGTTGTAAAAAGGCATCCACCCAACTGCCTGTGCCATAAGCCGTGATTGCTTTTTCGACATCGATAATATTTAAATACGTATCAACCTCCGTATTAAAGCTAATATACCCTACTACAAACAACATAAAAACATGCATAAGTCCATTAATAATAATTCCAGTCAATAAAAGCCAAATTGGCTGTAAACGTAGTAGTAACAATAAAAAAACACCACAAAATGCATACATCATTAAAATATCTCCCCACCAAATGAGGACCGCATGCGCCAAACCAAACATAAACAATACACTCAGCCTTCGAAGACCTGTTCCATAAAAGTTTTGCTCACGGCTTTGGGCTTTTTGCCATTGCATCGCTAACCCATAGCCAAATAACATAGAAAATAACGGGTAAAAACTGCTTTGCACATAAATATCTAAATTTTGCTGCCAAACAATATCAGACGGTGTCGTAAACCATGACCCTAAATCGATGTGTGGCATTGGCAAATAAAAAGCATACATATTCACGAGCAAAATACCTAATAAACTCATTCCACGTAAAATATCTAATGTTGCAATACGCTCCTGCAACATCGTCGGTTTTAAATTCACAAAATAGCCTCCTCTTCTTTCCTATCACGTACATTGCAATTTGCTCCCTTCTGCATGTATGTAAGCCATATGAACGCTCACTTTCCACGCAGAAGTTTGCAGCTTGCATTTTCACGCGTATGAAAGGAATACTACCTAATTTCTAAGGCGACGGTTTCCCTACGCATAAAGTGCCTGCTCAATATCAAACAAGTACAATACTTTTTCATTTACTTGTATGTGTAAAATCGATTCAATCGCCTCACTATAAACACGTAGTTGTACACCATATCGACCTATAAGTTCCTTTGATAGCGCTGGCTCCTCCATAAATGGGGGCCTAATACGGTCTGTTTTATAATCAAGTAATATCCAGTTGCCATAAACATCCTCAAACAAGCAATCCACAATCCCTTGAACGATTTGCGCGTCACCGTCTTCATCGACACGACTAATGGTAAATGGCATTTCTCTGCGAATTTGCTTGGCATTTTTAAAGCGTTGTCCAATCTCTGTTGTAAAGAAACGGAAAATTTTCTCGCACGGAACAATTTTGCTTTCTGCCTCCGTTAGCAACTGTTTTGCCACTAACTCAGCTACAAATTGCTCAACCTCTTGCACTGTAGAAAAGCCACTCTGTGGTACATGCTGCATAGCCGTATGGACAGCTGTACCCATTTCTGCACCTGTTAGCTGCTTGTCCTGTAAAAAGGTTGGTCTAGGTGCAATCGTAGCCTGATTCTTTTTAGGATTCATAAAGTAGTATTCTGGCTCTTCTTGACGTTGTAAACTTTCAACACGCTTTATTTCACTAACAGATGTTTTTGAGCGTTTTAGTGTCGATTTTTGAAATGCATACTGCGCTTGGAAGCGATTTGTAATTTCTGCGAGCAACGTCGCATCCTCGGGTGCTTCTAGCATCTGCTGTACGTCACTGTCGAGCGCTTGCGTGTCATACATAAAGTGATAGGTTGGTATCGCACGAACCCACCAATGAGATACATCTTGTCTCGCCTTATATGGCGAACTTGCGATGGAAGCAAAATCAGCATGTCGTGCAACAGCAGGTCCAACCCAGTCAAAATAACTATTGGCACGTGCACGTAAATAATCTTGTAACGGTACATCCACAGCCAAGTTTTGAGCATCCTGCCAAGCATCACGTGTTTTACCCCAGCTTTTTACTGAACCTACTAAAATAAGCCGTTCCTTGGCACGTGTCATTGCTACATATAAAACCCGCATTTCTTCGGCTCTCATTTCAAGCTCTTTTTTCTCCTTCATCGCAAGAAACGGTAAGGAAGTATAAGTTATACGATTTTCTGGATCAATCGCCTTGACTGCAAGCCCATAATCCTGGTCGAATAAATACGGATTATGGAAATCCATTTTATTGAAGGGACGTCCCATTCCTGCAACAAACACAACAGGGTACTCTAACCCTTTGGAGGAGTGTATTGTCACAAGTCTTACGACATCATCTTTTTCCCCAATGGACTTTGCCGTTCCTAAATCGTCGCCACGTGTGCGCATACGATCTATAAAGCGTAGGAAGCGGAATAAGCCTCGAAACGACGTTTTTTCATACATTAATGCTCGATCATGTAAAACGCGTAAATTTGCCTGTCGTTGTTTACCATTCGGCATTGCGCCAACCATTTCATAATAATGTGTATCTAAGTAGATTTTCCAAATTAAATCTGACAAAGATCCTCGTCGCGCTAAATCTCGCCAATTTTCAAATGCCAGCATAAAACGTTGAAGCTTCTCAAATGTTTCAGATTGTACACCATGTCCTTCACTACGAATAAACTGCCTTAATGCATCGTAGAACGGTGTTTTTGTATCTGCTAAACGAATTTTGGCTAACTCGTTTTCTGTTAAGCCTACAAAGGGTGCTCGCAACACAGAGGCTAGTGGAATATCTTGATACGGATTATCTACGACTTTTAATGTGTTAAGCATAATCATCACTTCAAGTGCGTCAAAATAACCTTTAGATGACTCTGCATAGAGAGGAATTCCAGCAAGCTTAAATTCTTCCACTAAATCCGTTGACCATGTCATCGAACGCATTAAAATAACGATGTCACTGTATTTTAATGGGCGCTCTGTTGCGGTTTTCGTATCATATACGGTTGTGCCGTCTTCCATCATTTGGCGAATTCGATCAATAATAAATCTTGCTTCATACTGGGATTTCTTTAGTTCCTCAAGCTCTGATGCCTCGCTTATACTCTCTTCCAGTTCTTCATCCGTTGCTTCTTCCTCTAGTGGATGCAAAACAACGAGTTCAACAGGTACTTCTTTATCATCATACGGTGCTGCTGGCTTTAATGAAGCATTGTCATCATAGTGTATTTCTCCAACACGTTCACCCATAATTTGTGCAAATACAAAATTTGTGGCATCTAAAACCTCACTACGACTTCGGAAATTAGCATTCAAATCAATGCGCATGCCAGTTGCATCTGGATTCTCTGAAAACTCACCATACTTTCGCATAAAGAGCTTTGGCTCTGCTAAACGGAAGCGATATATACTTTGTTTTACGTCACCAACCATAAAAAGGTTGCCATCTTGCTCTTCACCAAGTTTGACTAATTGTAATATCGTTTCTTGTAGCATATTCGTATCTTGATATTCATCTACGAGCACTTCTTTAAAACGTTTTTTCAAATCTAGCGCAACAGGTGATGGCTGTAATTTTCCATCTACCTCTTCCGTTAAAATTTGCAGCGCATAATGCTCTAAGTCGGAAAAGTCGATAATTCCCCGCTCTAATTTTGCCAGACGGAATTGCTCGTAAAAAATAGTCGTCAACTCAACTAAAGTTGCAATCGTCGGTGCCATTAATCGTATTTCTTCTAGCAGACGTGCTGGTGTGCGAACAAAATAAGTTTCTTTCAGCTTATTCATCATTTTTTTAGCCGACTCACGCTTTTTCTTTGCCAGCTCCTGAAGCTCTACATCGACTAATGCATCCTTTGACACGCGCTTCAATGTCGACCATTTGACAGTTGAAAAATAATCAAATAGCTGTTGCCACGTTCCTTCATGACTAATCCGAATCCCTTCTTGAATCATGGCAAAATCGAGCTCTGCCGTTTCAGCATATGGCGCAGGGCCGTCTGGCTGAAGCGTAATGGCACGCATTTCAGAAATTAGCACGAAAGCTTCCTCTAGACTATGTTTAACAGTTAATTTCACATACTTTGATAACTCTAAATCATCAATTGTCACATCATCTGCTAACTTATATGTTTCTGGTAAGCTTCGTAACCATTTTTTCGGTTCAGCATGAACGCGTGACGTATCATAAAGCTTACTCATTAATGTTTCAATCGCCTGATCATCACGATCTGATGTAAAACTATCCACTAATCGATATATGGCATTGATTTGAGCTTCGTCCTCTGTATCGTAGGCTGATTCTAGCACGTCAGCTAGAATATCATCTCTAAGCAACGCAATCTCAGCCTCATTCGCTATCCTAAAACCTGGGTCAATATCGAGCATATACGCATACTGCTTCACAATGGCTAAACAGAAGGAATGCAGTGTTGATATTTGCGCTTTATTAACTAGACTCAACTGACGTCGTAAATGGCTAGACGTCGGATTTTCTGCTATCGCCTTTTCAAGTGCCTCTGCCATACGATGGCGCATTTCAGCTGCCGAAGCATTAGTAAACGTTACAACAAGTAATTCATCCACATTAATTGGGTTTTCTGTTGCGACGACTTTCTCAATCATGCGATTAATGAGCACTGCTGTTTTACCAGATCCAGCTGCTGCTGAAACAAGAGTATCTTGTCCACTTGCATATATCGCTTTCCACTGATCATCTGTCCAAGTGACATTTGCTGGCTTCACAGGTATTTGCTGCACCATATTATTTCATCTCCTCCCGAATTTTTTCGACAACCTCTACTGGTTTTACTTGCGGTAGCTGACGATAGCTTTGTTTACCATCGGATGGGTCAAATTGGCACACTGATGCAAATTGACAATAATCACAGGCTGTTTTGGATTTTAGTTTATACGGGCTAATCGCTGTGTCCCCTGCTAAAATACCATTCCCCGCTTCTTGATGCTTACGGCGGACGAAATGTTGTAAGTTTTTCATATCATTAACAGGCACAATACGCGATTGTGATTCTGATGGTGTACCATCTTTTTTCATATAGACAGGAATGATTTGAGAGTGCCCACTTGCTTCCTCAAGTTGCTCGTCCATCGATAAAATTGCTTCTGGATTTTCTGTTAAAAGCCCCTTCATCTTAAATTGCTTTAAACGATCTTCTTCAATTTCACTATCACTCAAGTCTTTATCAAGTTTTAACATCGGATTATGGACATGGACATACAACACACCCGCAGGCTCTGCATCACCAGGTAGCCAATAGGATGCGTTTTCCATCGCTACATCTAAATAAGTGAGCACCTGTAGCGATAGGCCATGATAGACCTCATTCAAGTCTAAATCACGAGCAGATGATTTATAATCGACGATACGTAAATAAGAGCGATCATCAATAGATGCACTATCTACACGGTCAATACGACCACGCATAAACATTTTTTTGCCACCGTGTAAATCAATTTCCAATGGCGGAAGCTGTTCGTGTTGCCCTGGTCCAAACGATGCCTCAATGGCAATTGGTTTAAAGTGGGAAACATTTGCGTGCTGTGTCAGTGCCATCATTGTGCGCTCTACAATACGGATAAGCTTGCGCTGGATATAACGATAGCGTGCACTCGATAGTAAAATTTGATGGGAGAAAACAGGCACTATTTGCTCAACTGCCTGTCGCGCAAGCTGTTGAATTTGCTGCTTCGTTAAACGAATCCACGATAGCTGTAAACGATGCGTCTCTTCAGTAATCCATTTCAACGCCTCATGGAATAAATCACCCATTGCAAATGTTTCTAAGCGATATTCTGCCCGTTCTTCCAACCGCAGCCCATACGTTGTGAAATGGGAGAATGGACAACGGAAGTATTTTTCAATACGTGACACACTAGATGTCAGCTTACGACCATATAACTCTTGTGTAATGTAACCTTCTAAAGGTTCTGCCTCATTTTTATGTGTAATTGGATGCATTAGTCGATGTAAAATTAACGCCCAATATGGATCTTGTTCATAATATTTTTGTAAAGCTACCCATTCTGGTGCAAGCTCACGAGTATGCTCTGCTTGCCGTAATTGCAGCGTTAAATGTGCTAATGCTGTACGAGGATGTCGTAAATAAGGCAATACATTATTATCGAGCAATTCAATTGGATCAATGACAACACGCTCAACATTTACCCCGCTTAAAAGTCCTTCCGTTTTATCGTTTCCAATAATCCTCTTAATGTATAACGAAGAGAGGAGCGCTTTTCCCTCTTCATCTGCCGTCGAATAGGTCATATATAGCTTTTCTGACGGTGTTGTTATTGCACGATATAGTAAGAAGTTTTCCTGCAATAATCTATTTTTCGATGTTGGTGCTAATTCATAGCCGATGTGCATAAACCAATCACGTTCTGTATCAGATAGTAATCCTTCATAATCCATACGCGTAGGGTAAACGCCATCGTTCATTCCTAGAACAAAGGCAACTTTAATATGCGATAAACGGGCTAAATCGACTGTTGCCACCATGACTTCATCTAAAGTAGGCGGAATACGGGAAAATTCTAATGAATCGAATCCTTCATCTAAAATTTTTGCCGCTTCTTCCACAGACATTTCCTGCTCCCCAAACATGTAAACAAACTGATCAAGTACTGCCACCCATTCTTTCCACGCTTGATCATGCTCACTTGCCGCTAATGCTTCTCCCCTATCAATTTCACGATCTTTCATAAGTTGTAGCTTGTCATATACTTGCACTTCCTCGACTAGCTCATATAACGCAGTTGCGACATCTCTACCAGTTGTTGCATGCATAAGCTTGTCCTGTAATACTTTTAACGGTGCACGGATGACATCGCGAATTGCCTCGATTTCTGTCTGCATCGCACGCTCTTCATCCGTTTGAACACGGGAATGAAATTCGAGCCCTCTATATTTTTTGTAAAACCATCTAGTCTCTTCAAACCATCGTTCTCCGTAAATCCCTTGTGCTAAACAGTAATTTTCTAGACGATCTGCACGCTCACGCCAAACACTTTGCTCTGCATGCAACGGGAAAAATAAATCTGTTTTCACACTTCTAAAAAGCGGTTCATATTTCCAATTAGATGTTATAACTTCCAAAGCAGAACGACTAAACTCAATTAAAGGATGATGAAGCATCGTTTTTTTCGAGTTCACAAAAATAGGAATGTCATACTGTTGGAAAATTGTTGATATGAGCGGATCATATACATCTGCTTGTCTATAGAGCAATACTATATCTTGATAACGATAGCCCTCCTGCCTTGTCAGCTTCGTTATTTCCCGGGCAATGGCATGAATCTCAGCCCGTCGATTCGATGCTTCAAAAACCTTCACATCACCTGTTGATTTTTTTGTTTGTGGCACCATTTTCTCAAATGTTGCTTCTACATGACGTAAATCTTCAGACTGAAATCGGTGTGTATTGAAAAAATGTATTGGTCCATCTATCTCGATGCCATTTTCCTGTGCTATATCTTGCAGACGTTGGTTTGTCATCGCCGCTTCATTGAAAAGCGCTTGCTCATCGTAAACTTCTTCGATATGGTCGAACGGCAGTACAACGGTAACCTGCTTTGATACTTTTAGCAGTTCTTTTACAAGCTCTAGCTCTCTAACAGTAAATGCGGTAAAACCATCTATATAAATTGTCGCCTGCTTCATCGTCTCCGAAAATTTTAACTGCTCTGTTAAAATCGGATAGTATCCCTCACTGTCGACATAAGTCGTGCCAAGTCGTTCTTCTAATGCTTGTAAAACAATTTGTAAATCATTTGTTTTTGCCTGTAATGTATTCGGTGCATCGACAGCCTTTAAGGAAGCTGTCACTTCTGCTAATACTGAACTGTTCACACTATAACGGCTAAATTCACGTAATAATGTTTCGATTTCTTCTGTAAAGCCTCGTTTACCAGCAGCTTGTCGAAATAGAGAGAAATCGCTTTTTTGCTCCTCTAGTAATTTTCGAATAAGCATTCGATAGCCATAGCCATTAACTTCTTGGCGGGCAATCCCACCCGTTTCTTGTAGTACAAGCCAAGCTAAACGTTTAAACGTCATCACTTGTGCACGTATTAGTCCGTGTAAGCCATGTCTATTAGTAAGCTCATATTCAGTAGAATAAGACATTTGGTCAGGAACAATGATAAAAATAGGGTGACCTAATGGATCTGTAGATACTTGCTCGACAATCTCTCTATGAATAAACGCTGATTTTCCAGTACCTGCACGTCCTGATACAATTCGTAATGTCATTCACTCTTCCCCCTATTCGTAAAAAATTCAAATCTATTATAAGAAATCTATTGTAATCGTTTCACCATAATTCTCCAATACCAAACTACTGAAATAAAAAAGACCCTCCTACCATTTTACATGATACAAGGGACTGCATGTGCAGATTCAGCCTAGAAGATTATTCATTTTTCGTCATTTTTCGCGCACGTTTCAAATCTTTTTCCACTCGCGCATTCAAACGCTTCTCTATAAGCTTGCCAATCCACCATAACAATACAATGGCTACACCAGCACTAATCAGTCGAATTGGACTTGTTAACAACGATTTTAAATCATAGCCAAGAACACTCATCCCTAAAATCATTACGAATTTTCCTGCTAGTAGCACTGTTAAATAATATTTTTTATGAATATGCGAGAGACCCGCAACTATATTGACAAGCACTGACGGTGTAAATGGGAAGCACAGTAAAACAAACAACGGGCTAATTCCGTTCATATCAACCCATTTAATAAGCTTTTGTACCTTTTTCCCCCGCGTTACAAAACGCAGCTTCGGATGCTTTCCGAAATGTCGGACAAGCAAAAATACTGCATATGAACCTGCTACTGAACCTAACCATGATAATAAAAAACCTATCCATAATCCAAACGCACTTGCATTTGCGACAACGAACACAACTAGCGGTAAAAAAGGAAAAAAAGCCTCTAAGAAAGGTAATATCACACCTATTATGGGTCCCAACGTTCGGTATTGTGCCGCAACATGCTCGATATTTTCTACAGTAAACCATTCATTCACTTTTGCCACCTCTATTTATATTGCAAGATTACATGTAAAATCGTAAGTTCTTCTGAAGCATTTTGATATTCGTGTGCTTGATGTCCAGAAAATACCAAAGTTTCTCCTTCAGTTAAAGTTTCGTGCATTACGCCAGCAGAAATAATTGCTTGTCCATGAATAACAGTTACAGTTTCTTCTACCCCTTCTGTATGGGCTTCACTCCTACTTCTGGCACCTGGCTCCATTTCTACTTTATAAAATTCCCAACCTCGTTCAGGATCATAAGGAATAATGGAGTAGACACGATAACGCCCGTCATCCTCATCGACATGTGGCGCATTTTTACTGCTAAACTTCATAAAATGGGCTATCGGTGGTTGTAAAAGGGATGAAAATGATATACGAAGACCTGCAGCAATTTTCCAAATTGTTGAAACAGTTGGATTCGCTTCACCTTTCTCAATTTGGGCAAGCTGTGCTTTACTAACGCCTGTTGCTTTTGCTACATCATCTAAGCTTAAACTACGTTGCTGTCGTATTTTTTTTAATTGGAATGCTAAATTTCGACTCATTTGTTCCATCTGACTCACCATTTCCTATTGTTTATTTTATCAGACATATGTATACTTTAATAAACATGTGTGAATTATCAAACTATTCCACTATAAGTATACATGGAAATTTTTCCGAAAGGATGACCTATTTATGACAAGCACAACAGATCTTCATAATGATTCAACAACCACTACAGAAGATAGCTTTTTACAAGGATTTAAAGATTGTGTACCTACTCTACTCGGTTACATTAGTATAGGACTGGCATTCGGGGTTGTAGGTTCCGCTTCTGGACTATCTGTAGTTGAAATTGCATTACTGACAATACTCGTTTACGCTGGCTCTGCTCAATTTATTTTTTGTGCACTTTTGCTAACGAGTAGTCCTGCCTCTGCTATCATTGTAACCATTTTTGTCGTAAATCTACGTCATTTATTAATGAGTTTAACATTGGCACCTCATTTTACGCGCTATTCTATGCTACGAAATGTTGGATTCGGGACATTATTAACAGACGAAACATTTGGAGTAGCCGTAACCAAACAAATGCAAAATGGTAAATTACATGGCAAATGGATGGATGGACTGAATATAACAGCGTATTCTTTTTGGATTTTATCTTGCGTTGCAGGTGCTTTTTTAGGGCAATGGGTGGCAAACCCCGAAAAGTGGGGCTTGGACTTTGCATTAATCGCCATGTTTGTAGCTTTACTCGTACTACAGCTTAGTAGCGTTGGAAAAAATAAAATTATGCATTACCTAAAATTGATTGGCTATATGGTTATCATTATGTACGGCTTATCTTATCTCGTTCCTTCACATTTAGCAGTACTACTTGCAACTGTAATTGTGGCGACGATTGGGGTGGTGACAGATAAATGACGACAACAGCTTCGATGGTATGGCTTATTATCGGTTGCGCATTAGTTACATGGTTACCCCGTGTTATTCCATTTATGTTTGTACGCAGTGTAACACTGCCAGATGTTGTGCTAAAATGGCTTAGCTTTATTCCAGTTTGCATTCTCAGCGCCCTTGTTATAGAAAACTTATTAGATACTGAAAGCAAAAGTTTCGTGACACTAGATTGGCCTGTCTTTTTAACCTTTGTGCCTACTCTACTTATTGCATTAGTTACAAAAAGTCTATCTATTACAGTTGTGGCAGGCGTTATCATCATGGCTGCTGTTAGATTTTTTATGTAATCAATTAGGTTGACTTTTCCCTATAAAAAAATCCGCTTAGACGCTTGCGAATTAGCACGAGGTATAAGACGAAATCATCGCTATAAAGATGATCTCGTCTTGCACAGTGCACGCAAATGCGACGCGGATTTTTATTTTTCACAGGAGTTAAGAAGACTTTTTATGACAGCCTTCCTTATTTTTTTTGCATTTTGCTCGCCAACCAAAAGCCAACAGTTAACGAAAATGCATCAATGACAAAAATAATAGGTGGAGAAGTATAACCTGCATATACTGAAGCCGCAATAAGTGCTATTGCTAAACTTAGTGCCACATAACGGTTATACGTAATTCGAGTAAACAATAACACGAGTAATGCTGGGAAAAATAATGCTAACATTATTTTCCCATATAGATCTATCATAGTTCTCTCGGCTCCGCCAACAATAACCCTATTCGATAATGGTCATTGCTGTAAATGACATGCTGTGTCAGGCGAATTTCGTTATTACGATCAAGCACCTCTAAACGACAATGTGCAGCATTCAATTGTAAAGCTTCATATAGTTCAACTTCTGTAGTAATCGTGTGTCCGTTTACTTTACGAATACATTCCCCTGCAAGCAAGCCCATTTTTTCTGCTGGTGAATCAGGAAGCACAGCAGCAATTATCGCTCCCTTTGTACTTGGTGCAACTGCATATGATTCCGTTTTATCTTGCAATGCATAATAAATTGAAATCAGTATTCGAATTAATACCCCTACTGCTAATGTTATATAGCCAATAGTTGGTGCCAAAAATGAAGCAAGTCCACCTATTAAAATCAGCTGACCTAACAATAAGACGGAGCGCCCTATTTTCGGCAACTGCACAATCGGTAATTCTTTCCTTAACAGCTTAGAAAATCCGATAACTACAGGGAATAATACGAAAGCAAAGTGATTATCTCCCAACGTAAACTGCGGCCAATATGGCAATGATGATGGAATGATATTACCTGGAATAATAAAGAATATAGGTAATAACCAGACATTCCGTGTACGATACACGATAGCCTGCATCCCACGCTTCGTATTTTCAATACCAGGAGTTACCACTTGTTTAGCAGTACGACGAATTAACATGCCTTCTACGATAACGCATAGCCCTGTTATGATTGTAATTGTAACAATAGCTCCTTCTAATAAATTCACGCCTTCCAACGAAAGTTTCCACCAGGAGAACGTCCAATTGTATTGAAACATTGCCCATAATGCTAGAGTCGCCATTGCCATTGTGTAAATTGGTGATAATACATTGATGAAAAATAGCAACAAACCTAGAAAAGATATAGCCATTAGACTCAATAAAAATGCTGGAGGAACAGTCAGCCCGACACCTAGACTAATTAGTGAAATGACTAATGCATAAGGCCATCCACGCTTCCATTGTTCTAACAGCTCTGTCCAACCCCAAATGATACGTCTGTTAAAAAATCTTCGCTCTTGCTTTACACGTCTATACCCTAATAAAATAGCAACTACTATCGCAATATAAACTACTGGATTAAGTAAAAAGCGGCCAATCGCTGTTACAATTTCTATTAATATGTTACTAACCATACGAACACCCGCCGTTTCTGTCATGAATACTATGCATTCATTGTATCAAACGACCACTGTCTTGCGTAGTAGTAACTGGTAGAAAGCTTTGCAATTCCCATCATTTTTACTAGATTTATAATAACTATTGCATCTACTGCTCAATATTGTGCAACAAGAAGCTTGTAGCCATTTGGAATTGCAAGTCATTTTGACGATCTTCTTTGTATGCCTTTAGCGTTCCATTTAAACTATTGAAGAAAGTGGAGTCTACATATATATCATCTTCTGCTGCTGGTAATTCTTTTTGCTTGCGATAAAGCTTTACTGCCTCTTGAGTTGTCTCATCTAAATAGCCATCTAATCGGTCAATCTGATAACCAAGCTTTTGCAAGGCTTTTTGTGTATACGCAATTTCCTCACTCATATTGCCTACTTTGAATTGTCCTGTTAATGGATGCAATTGGAATGCAAATAATTCATTTTGTTCAATAACTAAACTAGCCTCTATACCCTTCCCGTGAATCCATTCACGTTTTGGCGTGAGCCACTTATTTGTCGATAGTTTTAGTTCTCCTCCATTAGCAAGAGACCAAGATTCTTGTACTGTTCCCTTACCAAAGCTTTTAACGCCGATAAGTGAAGCACGATTCCAGCCTTTTAATGCTCCGCTCAGTACTTCACTAGCAGAAGCACTACCACCATTTTGAATAATGACAATCGGAATTTTATTCATCTTAGCTAAATATTTTTCATCAAAGCCTTTCGATTCAGTTTTTAACGGCTCCATAGCACCTTCTGCATTTTGCATATAGGCAAATACTTTACCATTTTCTAAAATTGTACTCAGTAGCGCTGCGACGCTATGTAAATAGCCTCCAGGATTATCTCGAACGTCAACAACGAGCCCTTCTACATCTTTGCGTAGCAGCTTACTTGTTTCTGCTACCCACTCATTAGCTGTCTTCTCACCAAATAACGAGATTTCTATATATCCAATTGAAGTATCTTCAATCTTCACTACTTCACTCGATACTGTTTTATTGGAGATTGCAGCACGTTCCATCGTCATTTTAATATGCTTATCCTCGCTTGGACGATAAACAACAATCGTAATTTTTGTCCCTTTCTCCCCTTGAATCAAATGCATGAGTTCACTCATTGTTTTCCCATCTACTTTTACACCATCAACTTGTACAATTTCATCGAGAGAGCGCATTCCAGCCTTTTCTGCTGGTGACGAACGAACAGGTGATACAATAATAAACTTGCCATTGTTTTCTGTCAGTTCAATACCAATGCCAACTCTTTCTTCTGCTAGCATTTGTCGATGTTGCTCAGCCTCTTCCTTCGTGTAATAGGTACTATACGGGTCCTTTATTGCATCTGCCATACCGCGCAAAGCGCCTTCTACTAGTTCTTCTTTTTTCGTGCTATATACAGATTTCTTTTCGATTAGTTGTAAAGCTTCGTTAATCGAATCAACCTCTGCCACTTGCACTTTTTTCTCAGCTCCAACAAAATCAAACCAGTCAAAGTAAACTCCACTACCTATCAATAAACTGCTGACAAGTACCCCGACTCCTGCCGTAATTTTGCGCAAACCTTCCCTCCTCTGTCTCTTTACTGTATGAATTTTTATTTTCAAACATACAAAATAATGTTTTGTTTTCTAAATAAGCGCTTGCCCTTCTTTTTTCAGAATTGTTTGGGTGCCTGACACTTGCGTTCTCGCGGGAGTCATCGTAGATTTTTACTTAGAGGAGTACTGGGAAAATTCAGAATCGTTTGAGTGACTGGCACTAAAAAATCCCCTTTGCCTTCCATGGGCACTGGGGATTTTAAGATAGTTCTAGTTAATCTAATGCTTCAACAGTATTTTTTAACATTTCGACATTCATAGGACCTTCAATTGCTTGCTGAATAGCCCCTGTTGAATCAATGAAATACGTTGTTGGAATTGTAATGACCTGATAATCTGAACCAGCAGCATTTTCTGGATCAAGTAAGATTGGGAATGTAAGTTCAAAGCTATCTCTAAATGTCATGACTGAATCAATTTTTGCATCAGCTGTTACGTCTCGCTCTGCTGATGTTAGATTGACAGCTAAAATTTCAACATTGTCCTCTGTTGCATATTGTTCGTAATATTTTTGCATATGAGGCATTTCGGCTTTACATGGCGGACACCATGTTGCCCAAAAATTCAATACTACTTTTTTTCCGCGGAGCTCACTTAACGTCACTTTCTCACCATCTAAATTAGTTAACGTGAAATCTGGCGGTGTATCTCCTTTTTTCAACCCTATTGTCCGTTCCTCTACCTCTTTACCAAGTGAAGCCGTTTCAATTTCGCGTTCTTTATCGATTTGCTGTCTAACATATGTACCAATCATCGCAGCTATTAACAACACGACAACAAGTAACCCAATATTTTTTTTCATTCTTTTCCTCCCATTCGTTGCATTCCTATACCTAGCATAAGTAATAGGAAGCTTACTCCAACAGCTGGTTGCCAAAAGCCATTTGGCTGTAAAGCTGCAACGATTACATACCCAGCTGTATACACTAATAACGCTAGAGTAGGTTCCGTTACTTTCCATAGTATGAAGATTGTTAGTGTGCTTAGCACTAACAAAGTGACGAGTTCGCTTTGGATAGAATTGTCATTCAATAATACCACGAACCATTGATAAATGGATTGTGTCAAAATAATTGCCCAACTACTTGCAGTTACGCCTTCATTATCGAATTGAAGTTGTTGTCGCTTCCACCACAATTGCAATAGTATGGCGACTGTTCCTAATAAGACGCCGAGCGTTCCACCATTAAAATAAAGAAGTGCTAATGGTTGTGAAACGACAGATGGAAAATCCGTAATAATGAGACTAAATTTCCAAACAAGTATAAAAGTAAAAATTGCATCGCCGTATACCCCTGACCATATTTTGGGGAATTGTATTCGTAAAACAAGCCAGACGATGATAAATGAAGCTATTAATGCGACTGCCGTTGCTGGTAACGTTAATGCGCGAATAGAAAACCACTCAGTATTAATCACCCTAATAAATCCTCCACCAATATAGATAATTTTAGCATAGCATAGATGCATTTATGAAAACTTCCATTTCATACTGTGTTCGAAAACTTTTCTAAAAATACTCATTTTTTGAGCACTTCACTTGTAAATACCCCATATCGTATATCATAATATTTATTTCTTTCGAATGCGTGCTATCCACTGAAGGAAATTATATTATTCTGTTGTCCTTACAGATAAAAAGAGCCGCCTCACAATGAGACGGCTCTCTTAATTTAAATATTTACAATGGAATATATTTGAGTGGATTCACACTACCAACTGCTTGTCCTTGCCAAGAGCCGATGTGCACTTCAAAGTGTAAGTGTGGTCCTGTTGAACGACCTGTACTGCCCATTGCTGCAATTTGCTGCCCTTGGCTTACTTCGTCACCAACACTCACATTAAATGCACTTAGATGTGCATATACAGTTGTATAAATTTTTCCATCAATAGAGTGTGTTAAAATAACGACATTTCCGTAAGAGCTAAGTGGTGCGGCGTAAGATACGACACCGTCAGCAGCTGCCCAAATTGGCGTACCTGTTTTATTGGCAAGGTCAACTCCATAGTGGAATTCAGGACCAGCACCAAGATTACGCCAGCCATATGGTGATGTTAAACGGCCATTTGTTGGTTTTATCCATGTTCCATCCGAAGCTGGAGCATTTACCGTAGAACCACCAGAGCCTGAGTTCCCAGCAGCTGCAGCGGCTGCGGCAGCTGCTTTACGTTTTGCCTCTTGTTGACGAGCTACTTCCGCTAAACGGTTTTGCTCTGAAATGATTTGTTGCTGTAATTCAGCACTAATTTCAAGTGCCTCTGAATATTCTTTTTCAAGTAATACTTTTTCTGACTTTAGTTTTGCTTGTTCTTTTTCTAACTGCTCAACTAATGTGTTTTTCTCTTTTTTCTGTCCATCTAATGATGCTTTTAGTCGTTCTAGCTTTGCTTTCTGCTCTTCTAGCTTTTGACGTTTGCTTTCTAGTACTTGCTTTTGCTCTTCTAATGTTTGCTTGTCCTGTTTTTGATCGCGAATAATTTGACGATCTGCTTCAAGCAATGCATTTACAGCGGAGAAGCGGTCGATAAAATCTACGAAGCTATTAGAACCTAGTAGCACATCTAAATAGCTAACTGAGCCACCAGCTTGAATTGCGCGTGCACGATCTTGTAATAGTAAATCACGCTCTTCAATTTTGCGAAGAAGCTCTTCAATTGTACCTTCTAATTCTTTTATCTCTGCATTTGTAGATTGAATTTCTGCCAATACACTTTTAATACTACTATTTGTAGTTTCAATTTCTGCGTTTAACGCTTGAATTTGGTCTAGTAATTTTTGTTGTTTTTCTTCATTTGCACTAATAGCATTTTCTTTATTGCTAATAGAAGAATTTAATTGATTTTTCTTTGTTTCTACTTGTTTTTTCTCTTCTTTTAAATCCGTTAAACTAGTTGCATACGCTGTTGGAGTTTGGATAATAAGAAGTAGTGCCGTTGTTGCTGCAAATGCTTTAATCGTGTTTTTTGCCTTACTTTTCATTTATTGAACTCCCCTTCGTTTATTTAATTCCATTTTGTTGACTATGTACGCCGTTATAAACGGCATTTTTATTGCGCTACATGTCTGACATACCATATCTTTCTCTGGATTCAAGTGGAGGTAAATCCATACAGAATGCAATGTATCCCCCACTTAAAGTCTTTTCTGAAGCAAGTTAAACTTTTAAAAATTTACGTACAGACATGAAGCTTCCCCAAATACCAATAAGCACACCAATAAGCAGTAATAGACCGCTTACTTGATAGACAAGTGGTGAGAAGTCAAGAAGTTGAACAAGCTCACCTTGTAAACGAGGTGCAATAATTCTATATACATTGTGATAAAGTGTTGCGATAACCGCAATTGGGATAATAGAACCTAAAATCCCCAGCCACATACCTTCTAAAAGGAATGGAATTCGGACAAACGAATTTGTTGCACCTACTAGTTTCATAATTTCGATTTCATCGCGACGTGCGATAATCGTAATACGAATCGTATTAGAGATTAAGAAAATAGCTGTGAATAATAAACCTAAAATCAGCACAAGACCTACATTACGACTAATATTTAAGAAGTTGAAAAGTTTTTCTACCTTACCTTCACCGTACTTCACGTCGTATGTATATTCATACTTATTAATTGTCTTTGCAACCGTGGCAGTTTGCTGTGGATCTGTTGCCTTCACATAAATAACATTTCGTAACGGGTTACTTTGCTCAAAAAGCTTAAAGTCATCCCCAAAATCTTTCACTAGCTTTGTCAATTCGTCTTCTTTCGTGGAATACTTAAATTCCGCAACATCAGGCAATTTTTCTATTTTTGCTAGTAATGCTTTTTCAGCAGCTTCATCTGCTGTTTCATCAATTAATACTTTTATTTCAACGTCGTTCTCTAAATCTGATGCTACTTTATTCAAGTTCATCATAATTAGCGAGAATACACCTACTAATATCAAAGTCACTGTAACCGCGCTGACAGAAGCAATTGTCATCCAGCTATTACGCCCAAGTGATTTTATGCTCTCTCGAAAATGTCGTTTTACTGTATTAAGCTTCATAGCCGTAGTCACCTCCGTGCTCATCACGGACAATCATACCGCCTTCAATCGCTATAACTCGACGACGAATGGTATTCACAATTTCGCGGTTGTGGGTTGCCATTACAATTGTCGTTCCCCGTGCATTAATTTCTTCAAATAAATTCATAATCTCCCATGATGTCTCTGGGTCCAGATTCCCTGTTGGTTCATCTGCGATTACTACCTTTGGTACATTTACAATAGAACGTGCAATAGAAACACGTTGCTGTTCCCCGCCAGAAAGTTCATTTGGGAACATTCTTGCCTTATGCTTTAATCCGACAAGATCTAAAACTTCCATAACTCGACGACGAATTTCAACAGGTTCCTCTTCAATTACCTCAAGTGCAAATGCTACATTTTCATAGACATTCAATCTTGGAAGTAATTTGAAATCTTGGAAAACAACACCTAGTTGACGGCGCAAGAAAGGCACTTTTTTGTTTTTTAAATCACCTAAATTAATACCATTAACAGTAATTTCACCTGAAGTTGCTTTTTCCTCACGGTACATTAATTTGATAAATGTCGATTTACCTGCACCACTTGGACCAACAACATAAACGAATTCACCTTGTTTTATATTAACCGAAATGCCATTTGTCGCAACTACACCATTCGGATACTTCTTTGTCACATTTTTCATTTCTATCATTTTTTTAAAACCACCTAAACCTCTTATATGTAAGATGTATTCTTTTTCTATTATATCACTCAATCTATGTTTTTTTATTACAGTTTTATTTCATTCGTTGGCATTATATTCTAATTATTTAATGTCATTTGGAATATTTTTTTAAAATACACCAAATGACAACAAATTAAAACAGGAATCGAAGGAAAGTACTAGTCGATTCCTGTTTTATATCAATAAAAATGCATGTAAAAAAGAGCATTCAAGCAAGTTGCTTAGCTTGAATGCCCTATATTATTTTACATTTGTTGTTCGTCAGTCGTTGTATAACGAATTAATACTGCTCCTGTTTTCGACTCTCCTTCGATAAATAAGCGATTTGCATTTTCCACTTCTTTATCAAAACGAACTACTTTAGTTAAAAATTGATCTTGCGTTTCAATTTTCGACGTATCTTGAATACCTACATCCACTTTACCGAAGTTTGTTACAATTTTTCCGCTTAAAGACATTGTCCGTGGTACATAAATTTCAACGGCTCCAGCAACTGTATGTGCTTTAATTTTTGATGAATTACTAGAGCATGTTGTGACAACAACATGTCCATTTATAGATTTCGCTTCTACTTCATCTAATGCACCATCTAAATAAACACGTCCATTTAATGTTTCAGCTTCTAAATCTTTACCTCGTACATCTGTAAGTTCAATTGAGCCATTCGATGAATCTACTTCTGCCTTTGTAAATACTAGCTTAGAGCCTTTAATTGCTCCATTAAGTGTTTTAAGTTTTAACTGATCCAGCTCAATATCTTGCAGAGCAACACTACCGTTCATTAAACGGACCGACAATTTATCTAACTTTTCCTTTGGCACAAGCAATTGTACATTGACCTGCACGAGCTTTAGCTGACTTAAAATACGAAGTGTACCTTCCTCATTTTTCACAACAAATTGCTCTAAAAAATGATTACGTGTTTCTTCTTCGTTATCATTAAGAAGTGGTGCCTTTACTTTACAAATAATTTGGAAGTTATCACCTTCACACGTTTCTAATGAAAAATTGCCATTCGGTAATTCAACAATGACATTTTCTACATTCTCTGCCGCTAGTTCTTCTGTATGTGTAAATTCAAATTTATCACCAAATGGCGAAGAAACATCGAATTCTTTTACTTTTTTAACCGCCGTATTCATCATATCCATAAAGATGGAACCGATTTGCGATAAATCCTTACGAAAATCATGCATTTCATCTTGGAAATATTTTGTGAAGTCTGCATCTTTTTTCTTTTCTTCTTCTTTAAACTCTGGATCTTTAAAGATAGACTCTTTCTCTGTTGAGGATTGCTGACCCATATTCGACACATCGCTATTACTACTTTGAGTGGACTTGCTAGGTTGCTCTAATGCTTCTAATAATGTAATCGCCTCTTGCGCTGAAATTGTTCCTTTTTCCACAAGTTCTAAAATTCGTTGACGTTCATTTTGCATAATCATATAGCCTCCCACAGATTGTTATATCTATTTATACGTATCCCTATGTGAAAAGTTTCACTGAAAAAATGAAAAAGCATTGACTAGCACAAATTATGAAATATTACATTGCCGCTATTAGGTATATTTTTGATATGTGCAATAAAATCTGCAAGATTTCCTAAGTGAGGACAAACCTTTTGCGAGCTGCTCCAAAAGCTAAAGAGTCTGCTAGGTGTTAAGTCCTTCACTCGGAAAAAGAGCAGATTTTTATAATAAAATTCCCCTATTTACTGATTGAAAATTTATTTAGATGCCTCTGCTAAAGCAGCTTCCATACGCATTCGATCACGTGTTAATATCGGTTTTAAATATTTCCCTGTATAAGAGCCAGCTACTTCCACTACTTCCTCTGGCGTTCCTGTTGCAACAATGGTACCACCCTTGTCGCCACCCTCTGGCCCCAAGTCAATAATGTAATCCGCTGTTTTAATAACATCTAAATTATGCTCTATAACAAGTACAGAGTCACCATTTTCAACAAGTCGTTGCAACACAAGCAATAAGCGTGCAATATCATCCGCATGTAAACCCGTTGTCGGCTCGTCTAAAATGTAAAATGACTTACCTGTTGAACGGCGATGTAATTCTGAAGCCAATTTCACACGCTGTGCTTCACCACCAGAGAGAGTCGTAGCAGGTTGTCCTAATTTCATATACCCTAACCCTACATCAACAATCGTTTGTAATTTACGTTGGATTTTAGGAATATTTTCAAAGAACACTACCGCATTTTCAATTGTCATATCTAAAATATCCGCAATACTTTTATCTTTATATTTCACTTCTAGTGTTTCTCGGTTGTAGCGTTTTCCATGACAAACTTCACATGGCACATAAACATCTGGCAGGAAATGCATTTCAATTTTAATGATTCCGTCGCCACGACATGCTTCACAACGACCACCTTTAACGTTAAAGCTAAAACGCCCTTTTTTATAGCCGCGTACTTTTGCCTCATTTGTTGTTGCGAAAACATCTCGAATATCATCAAATACACCTGTATACGTTGCAGGATTTGAGCGTGGCGTTCTTCCGATTGGTGATTGGTCAATATCAATGACTTTTTCCAATTCCTCTAACCCTGTGACTTCTTTATGAGCACCTGGCTTCACCTTTGAACGATTAAGCTTTTGTGCTAAAGATTTATATAAAATTTCATTAATTAGCGTAGATTTCCCTGAGCCAGAAACACCTGTCACTGCTACAAATAGACCTAATGGTACATCTACTTTAACGTTTTGAAGGTTATTTTCCTTTGCTCCTAAAATAGATAGTTTACGACCATCTGGTTTACGACGCTCGATTGGGAGAGGAATAAATTTCTTGCCACTTAAATATTGCCCTGTTAACGACTTAGGGTTATCCATTACTTCCTGTGGTGTACCTGAGGCAACAATTTGTCCCCCATGTACACCAGCCCCTGGTCCAACATCAATAAGATAATCCGCTGCGAGCATTGTATCTTCATCATGTTCAACTACAATTAGCGTATTTCCAATATCACGCATATTTTGTAACGTACTAATAAGACGGTCATTATCACGCTGGTGTAGCCCTATTGATGGCTCATCTAAAATATAAAGCACACCCGTTAAGCGAGAACCGATTTGCGTTGCTAGGCGAATACGCTGAGCCTCCCCGCCTGAAAGTGTCCCCGCAGCACGATTTAATGTTAAATAGTCTAACCCTACATTCACTAAGAACCCGAGTCGTTCTTCAATTTCACGCAAAACTAGTTTTGCAATTTGCATATCCTTTTCAGATAAATCGAGCTCTTTGAAAAACGTATCGGCATCCTGAATCGAATACTCTGTTACTTGTCCGATATGCTGATCGGCAATTTTCACTGCTAATGTTTCGGGTTTTAAGCGGTAGCCTTTGCATGATGGACAAGCTTGTTGTGCCATATATTTTTCCATTTGTTCTCGTACATAATCCGAAGTTGTCTCCTTAAAACGACGCTCTACGTTACGAACAACACCTTCAAATTCAATCATTTGATCTCGCACATTGCCAAACTCATTTTCATAATGGAAGTGAATTTTATCTTTACCTGAGCCAAATAAAACCTTATCCATCTTTTCTTTAGGTATATCTTTGACAGGTACATCCATTGGAATATCGTAATGGTCACATACAGCTTTTAATAGCTGTGGATAATATTGTGAGCTTGTAGGCTCCCACGGTGCAATAGCATGCTCTAGTAATGAGCGATCCCAATCTGGCACGATAAGATCCAGATCAACCTCTTGTGTCGTGCCTAAACCGTCACAGCTTGTGCACGCTCCAAAAGGACTGTTAAATGAAAACATACGAGGCTCTAATTCCCCAATTGAAAATCCACATAATGGGCAAGCATGATGTTCGCTAAATAATAATTCTTCATGCTCCATTACATCTACAAGTACGCGCCCTTCCGCCAATCGAAGTGCTGTTTCTAATGAATCACTAAGACGAGCTGCAATTCCTTCTTTTACAACAACACGATCGACTACAACTTCTATCGAATGCTTTTTATTTTTATCAAGATCAATTGCATCATCTAAATCGCGTAATTCTCCATCAATTCGTACACGAACAAAGCCTTGCTTCTTCAAATCCTCAAGTATTTTTACATGTGTCCCTTTACGCCCAGAAATCATTGGTGCAAGTAATTGCATTTTCGTACGTTCTGGGTAGACGAGCAAACGATCCACCATTTGCTCAATCGTTTGAGACGTAATCTCAATACCGTGATTTGGACAAATCGGCTTGCCAATACGAGCAAATAGTAAACGCAAATAATCATAAATTTCCGTAACTGTTCCGACTGTTGAGCGTGGGTTTCGGCTCGTCGTTTTTTGATCGATTGAAATGGCAGGCGATAGCCCTTCTATTGCATCTACATCGGGTTTATCCATTTGGCCAAGAAATTGGCGAGCATATGCCGATAATGATTCGACATAGCGACGTTGTCCTTCAGCGTAAATCGTATCAAACGCCAATGATGACTTTCCAGACCCAGATAAACCTGTTATCACAACTAATTGGTCACGTGGAATTGTGACATTTATATTTTTTAAATTATGTGCTCGTGCACCTTGCACGACAATTTCTGTATTTTTCACAAGCCAATCACCCTTCTGCTTTCAATTCAAATATTGTATCGCGAAGCTCTGCTGCACGTTCGAAATCAAGTGCTTTTGCCGCTTCCTTCATCTCCAATTCAAGAGTAGCAAGTAATTTCTCTCTTTCTACTTTCGTTAACTTTTTGCCTTTTGTTGCTTTTGTTACATAAGACTCCTCTTCCTCTGCCACCTGTGTCGCACGAATAACATCTGGAATCTTTTTGACAATTGTTTTCGGTGTAATACCATGTTCTTCGTTGTAAGCCATTTGAATTGTACGGCGGCGTTTTGTTTCCTCAATAGCCTTTTTCATAGAATCAGTCATATTGTCCGCATACATGATGACATGACCATTCGCATTACGTGCAGCACGGCCAATTGTTTGAATAAGAGAACGCTCTGAACGTAAAAAGCCTTCCTTATCTGCATCTAAAATTGCTACTAGTGATACTTCAGGAATATCTAAGCCTTCACGCAATAAGTTAATGCCGATAAGTACATCATATGTACCTTTACGAAGTTCGCGGATAATCTCGATACGCTCTAGTGTCTTAATCTCTGAATGTAAGTATTCCACTTTTAAGCCCATTTCCTTCAAATAAGCTGATAAATCTTCCGACATTTTTTTCGTCAATGTTGTAACAAGTACACGCTCATTGCGCGCAATACGATCATGTATTTCATCAATTAAATCATCAATTTGCCCTTCAATTGGACGAACATCAATTAACGGATCTAATAATCCTGTTGGACGTATAATTTGTTCTACCATTTCTGGAGTATGTTCAATTTCATATGGGCCAGGTGTTGCTGATACATAAATTGCTTGATGAATATGTTTCTCAAATTCCTCAAAACGTAATGGACGATTGTCTAGTGCAGATGGTAAACGGAAACCATGCTCTACAAGAACACCTTTACGCGCCTGATCCCCATTATACATACCCCGTACTTGTGGTAATGTCACATGGCTTTCATCAACTACAAGTAAAAAGTCCTCTGGGAAGTAATCAAGTAACGTATAGGGTGTTGCTCCAGCTTCACGTAATGTTAAATGGCGTGAGTAGTTTTCAATACCTGAGCAAAAGCCCATTTCTCGCATCATTTCTAAATCATAGCGTGTACGCTGTTCTAAACGCTGCGCCTCTAATAGCTTATCTTCTGCTCGCAATAGCTCAAGACGTTGCTCTAATTCTTGTTCTATATTGTCAATTGCTTTAAGCATTTTTTCTTCACGCGTAACGAAGTGGGATGCTGGGAAAATGGCTACATGGTCTCGATCTGCCAATATTTCTCCCGTTAAAGCATCTACCTCTCGAATTCGATCAATTTCATCTCCGAAAAATTCGACACGTACGCAATGTTCATCACGAGATGCTGGGAAAATTTCCACAACGTCTCCTCGCACACGGAACGTCCCACGAGTAAAACTAATATCATTGCGTTCATATTGCACGTCGACTAATTTTCGAAGTAATTGATTGCGCTCAATTTCCATCCCTGTGCGAATTGAGACAACCAATTCCCGATATTCTTCTGGAGAACCTAAACCGTATATGCAGGATACGGAGGCAATAATAATAACATCATCGCGTTCAAAAAGTGCCGAAGTAGCTGAGTGACGCAGCTTGTCGATTTCATCATTAATGCTTGAATCCTTTTCGATATACGTATCGGTTTGCGGAACATACGCTTCGGGCTGAAAGTAGTCATAATAACTTACAAAGTATTCAACCGCATTATTTGGGAAGAACTCTTTGAACTCACTATATAATTGACCCGCAAGTGTTTTATTGTGGGCCATAATCAGTGTTGGTTTTTTTATTTGCTGAATGACGTTAGAAATCGTAAACGTTTTACCCGTCCCTGTTGCACCAAGTAATGTTTGATGTCGTTTCCCTTCACGTACACCCTCCACTAATTCTGCAATCGCCTGTGGCTGATCCCCATTAGGCTGATATGGCGCCTGTAAATCAAATGTTTGCACGCATGTCCCCGTCCTTTCCTTCCAATTTGTACATATATTTTAGCATAGCAGTATTAAAATATCGAACATTTAACGAACGAATGTTTGTTATTTTTTCATTTTCAATTTTTGGTATGTCTCTTTCAGTTACGATCAACTTCTATCCTTTATACCCATGATTAGATATATACCCATTCTTTAATCATAGAATTCTAGAAAAATAAAAGATTTTACAGCAAGCAATAATCTATCGGCACGCTTATCGTCTAGTTCATGAGACAAAAAAATCCGCTCTCCTGTAGTGGAGAGCGGTTTTATCATATTATTCACTTGCTACTTTGTGTAAAGCTTCTAGTTCAGTTGCGTATAAGTGAAAAGCTTTTTTATCTCGTTCATCGAGTGTTCTATCTATCAGAACCATTAGCTGTTCTTCACGATGTATACGCTGGATATGATTTAAAAATAAATCTAAATAAATCTCGTTCAATAATTTCTCTGCCTCATCAATTTTTTTGGACTGACCAACGGCTTTTAGAAAATCTGTGTACGAATAATATTTATCCAACGATCTCACCTCGATCCTTTTCTAAATTATAAGAAAATTTAGATTAAAATGCAACGCTAAACAAATAAAAATCATCTATTATTTATTAGAATTATAGCGTAATTTCGAGCAAATCCCTTAGGAAAAAGCATCAAATTTCTATATATTTTAAGCTTAAATCTATATTTCCAGATTGTATTTTTGTCATTTACACTACAAATAATCACTATCAAAAGGAGGTTTTTACATATGTCATCAAATTATGTGAATGGTTATTTAATTTCTTTCAATACTTATTTATTACAACCGATTCAGCATGAATCTAAAGTTTTTACTCGAGTTATCGACAAGCATAATGAGCTTATTGTGACACGCAAACCTTTGCATGTTTTACGCAAATCTTGCATCTCATTAGGCACGACTTATGAAGCGGCAAAACATTCAGCAAAGCGTTTTTTTGGTAATCAACATAAGCTTCCCATAGTCGTCGCATATGATTATGGCTTTCCATGTATTTTTTTACCGACCTATTCACCAAACTCTATACACAATATTTGGATTGGGCTTCATGCTATTTCAAATATTTCACCAAGTAATGAAGGCTGTATTATTACATTGAAAAATGATATGGAAATTGAATTGCCTATTAAATATGCTTCGATTAGTAAACAATTTGTGAATGCTTCCATGCTTTATAAACATTATATGGGTGAGCGTAAACAACTTAGCCATGATGCTCCGTATCATCCACCATTTTAATGAGAAGGTTCACTTGAGTATTAATAAAATATCTACTTGTTAGGGTTAGTAGGAGCTGTCACAAAAAATGCTCTATTCATGTGACTCTTCCTAAAGCGTAAAAACCCACTTCGCTTTCCGCGGGCACACACGTAAGCCGTAACCGTCGCTGTGGCGCCGTTTGTTACGTCTTACGCTCTGTGCGTTCCCGCAGGAGTCTACGTGGGTTTTTACTTAGGAAATATATATATTAATGTTCTACTAGCAGTGCCTAGGAGGATATTGCATAGCTGGAGTTCCTGTGCCATTCTATGCATTGTACTTCTAAAGCGTAAAAACCCACTTCGCTTTCCGCGGGCACACACGTAAGCCGTAACCGTCGCTGTGGCGCCGTTTGTTACGTCTTACATTGGGTGCATTCCCGCTGAATGCTTTGTGGGTTTTTTGTTTGATAACCTTACTAACAAAATTCTGAATTGTTTGAGTGACTGGCACTTATCATTAAATTTTAGAACGTAAATATGCATTGATAAATGGATCTAAATCTCCATCCATTACTGCGCCTACATTCCCTGTTTCTTCACTTGTACGGTGATCCTTAACCATAGAGTATGGATGGAATACGTATGAGCGGATTTGAGAGCCCCAGCCAATTTCCTTTTGCTCACCGCGAATTTCATCAAGTTGTGCTTGCTGCTTATCGATTTCTAATTGATATAATTTCCCTTTTAACATCGTCATTGCTTTTTCACGGTTTTTAATTTGTGAACGCTCTGCCTGACATTGAACGACAGTGCCAGTCGGAATATGCGTAATACGAACAGCTGAATCGGTTGTATTAATATGCTGACCACCTGCGCCTGTTGCACGGTACGTATCAATTTTTAAATCCTCTGTACGAATATCTACTTCAATATTGTCATCGAATTCAGGCATGACATCACATGAAACGAATGATGTATGACGACGACCAGAAGAGTCGAACGGTGAAATACGTACTAAACGGTGTACACCCTTTTCAGCCTGCAGGTAACCGTACGCATTATGCCCTTTAATAGATAGTGTAACGGATTTAATCCCCGCTTCATCACCAGGAAGATAATCGACTGTTTCTACTTTAAATCCGCGTTTTTCAGCCCAACGTGTATACATACGTAATAACATAGAACCCCAGTCTTGAGACTCTGTACCACCAGCACCAGGATGGAGCTCTAAAATCGCATTGTTTTGATCATATGGACCACTTAATAGTAATTGCAATTCAAAATCGCCCATTTTTTGTTGGAATTCTGCAAGCTCACTACCTAACTCCTCCTGTAATTCCTTATCGGGCTCTTCACGTAATAACTCTAGTGTCATATCTAAATTTTCATGTGTATCTACTAACTCTTTATATTCATTCACAATAGCCTTTAAGCCATTACCTTCATTGATGACTACCTGTGCTCCTTGTTGATCGTCCCAGAAGCCTGGCTCTAGCATCATTTCATCTAATTCTTGAATACGTGCCTCTTTGTTTTCTAAGTCAAAGAGACCTCCTAAAGTCCGCCAATTTTTTGGCTGTAGTGTCTAACGCGTTACGTACATCTGCTAATTCAATCATTGCTAAATCCTCCGAACATATTTAATGGATATTACAAGTAAAATCCGTATTATTCTATTATAGCGTTTTTCAAGCGGAAAACATAATTTTTTCAATACGCCAATCCATGATCCATAAAAAATAGTAGTACAAAGCACTTAGCTTATACTACTATTTTTTATGTTCAATTTAGTTTGGCAAGTAAACTTTTCCGAGCTTCTGCATGAATTTTTTGGTCACAATGCTCACATGTCAATCGTCTATTGCGATCCACTTTATAAAGCTGATATTTCCGCGTTCCTTCTAAAAGCTTAAATTGTTTTTTACAGCAAATACAAATCGTTTCATAATAAATCATCAAAGCCTACACCCCTCTGTATTTATTAATTGGATTTCTAATTAGCTAATAATTTTAAGAACAGTTATTGGATAGTCCGTTGCTTCTGTTTTCTAGCATTCATCTTTTTTCGTTTCATCCTCTATCTTAGAGCGAATTGCCATTCGTTGAAATACTTTGACACGATCAAACTGCACAAGTAAATGTTTTGTTCGTTTTTCAAGTTTGTATTTTAATAAAAAAGCTCTCTGAATACGATATTCAAATGCTTTCGGACTCACATCCACAATAATTTCTTGACCGTTCATAAATACAACCTTTGTTTGCTTTTTACCAATAGCAATATAATCATCTATATGATGGACAGCAAACCAAATACACTCTGGATGTAATGGTGACTTACTAGGGAACCACAAAATATTAAACCGTTCATGAACAACAATGGGATTTTTATTGAGCTTACCTAAGATCATCTTTGAACCATCAAAGGCCCCTCGCAAGCTCGAACCAAAATAACGGAGATTAAAATCCATTAATCTTGTAGGAGATAATTTGGATATATATTGATAGTCTCTTTCAATAACTCTCGTACATAAATTTCCAAAGGCATCATACTCAGGCATATACAACATTGTTTCACTACTCATAATGTCTTCACAATTATAATGCAATGATTACTCCTCCTTTAAATCATGTTTATCGTGTGAATTAAAAAGGAATGTACATGTTTATTGGTATATCTATGTACTTCCTCGAGCACGTCTGCTAAAACTACATTACTCGAGAATTTGATTCAACTAACGCATAAATTCACCTCCCCTTTTGTCAAAGAAAGTAAATTCATATGAAAGTGTCTTACTATTTATTTAAATAATCTGCTATACTCATTACTTTCGTTGAACTAAATACCTATTGTTACAATTATTGTATACTTTCGGTTGTCTATTGTCTATTAATTCAGATTTTGGCATTATTTCTTCCATGGCAAAAAAAGATCAATTCAACTTTTCGTTGAATTGATCTTTTCGTATCTTTATTGACCTGCACCATGGCAGTTTTTAAATTTCTTTCCACTACCACATGGACATAAATCATTACGTCCAATATTTTCAGCTTTACGTACAGGTTGTTTCTTCGGTGCTGGAGAACCATCCTCTTTCGGATTCACAGCTTGACCTTTCGCAACCTCTTCACGTTCTAAGTTACTGCGGATTTCTGCTTTCATCGCATATTTCGCTACATCCTCCCGAATTGAAGCGACCATATCCTCAAACATCGCAAAACCTTCTTGTTGATATTCACGTAGCGGATCATTTTGACCATATGCACGTAAATGAATCCCTTGTCGTAATTGATCCATTGCGTCAATATGATCAATCCATTTCGTATCAATTGAACGTAATAAAATAACCTTCTCAAATTCACGCATACGCTCTGGTGTAAGCTCTGCTTCTTTTTCATCATAGCGTTGGTGTACAGCATCAGAAATAATCGAATTAATTTCTTCGGCAGTTTTACCTTGGAAGTCTGCTACTTTTAATGTGCCTTCTTCTAGTAAGTTAGCTGCCACAAAGTCCTCAATCGCTTTTAAGTTCCAATCTTTTGGCTGCTCACCTTGTGTATAAAGACCGACAATATTATCAATTGTTTCCTGAATCATTGACTCTACAAGTTCACGCATATTTTCTGTTTCTAAAACGTCATAACGCTCTTTGTAAATAATCTCACGTTGCTGACGTAAAACATCATCATATTGTAGTAAACGTTTACGTGCATCGAAGTTATTCCCTTCAACACGTTTTTGCGCTGATTCTACCGCTCTTGATACAACTTTCGATTGTAATGGTTGTGAATCATCCATACCAAGACGCATCATCATAGACTTCATATTATCAGAGCCAAAGCGGCGCATTAATTCATCTTCAAGCGACAGGTAGAATTGCGTAACCCCTGGGTTCCCTTGACGACCAGAACGTCCACGTAGCTGATTATCGATACGTCGTGATTCATGACGCTCCGTACCAATTACAGCTAAACCACCAATTTCTAATACACCTTCACCAGGTTTAATGTCAGTACCACGACCAGCCATATTTGTTGCAATCGTAACGGCACCTTTTGAACCGGCATTTGCGATAATTTCTGCTTCACGCTCATGATTTTTCGCATTCAGTACATTATGAGGAATTTTATGTTTATCAAGTAACTGTGAAATAATTTCAGATGTTTCGATCGCAACTGTACCTACAAGTACTGGTTGACCAGCCTTATGACGCTCAGCAATATCCGCTGCTACAGCTTTATATTTCCCTTCCATTGAAGCAAAAATTAAATCTGGACGGTCATCACGTGCAATTGGTTTATTCGTAGGAATTGCAATAACGCTCATATTGTAAATATTACGGAACTCTTCTTCTTCTGTTTTCGCAGTACCCGTCATACCCGCAAGCTTTTGGTACATACGGAAATAGTTTTGGAACGTAATTGTAGCCATCGTCATCGACTCATTTTGAATCTCAACGCCTTCTTTAGCTTCAATTGCTTGATGGAGACCATCAGAATAACGACGTCCCTTCATTAAACGACCAGTAAAGCCGTCAACGATAACAATTTCGCCTTCTTGCACAACATAGTCAACATCATTATGCATACTCACATGCGCCTTTAACGATTGGTTAATGGCATGATTTAAACGTACATGTGTTAAATCAAACAAGTTGTCGATACCGAATGCTTTTTCGGCCTTTTCTACACCTGCATCCGTTAACGTAACGCCCTTTGTCGATTCTTCATACGTGTAATCTGTATCAGCACTTAACATACGTACAAACGCATTAGACTGCTTGTACAACTGCGCTGACTTCCCAGCCTGTCCCGAAATAATTAATGGTGTACGTGCCTCATCAATTAAAATCGAGTCAACCTCATCGATTACAGCGTAGTGAAGTGGACGTTGAACACGTTCTTCTTTATAAAGCACCATATTGTCACGTAAATAGTCAAATCCTAATTCATTATTTGTACTATACGTAATATCTGCATCATATGCAGCACGCTTTTCTTCTTTTGATAAGCTGTTTAAATTTAAGCCTACTGTAAGCCCTAAGAAATTGTACAGCTGTCCCATTTCAGCAGCGTCACGACTAGCCAAATATTCATTGACTGTAACAACATGCACGCCTTTACCAGTAATCGCATTTAAATAAACCGCCATAGTAGCAGTTAACGTTTTACCTTCACCCGTTTTCATCTCTGAAATATTACCTTCATCAAGTGAAGCAGCACCCATAATTTGCACGCGGAAAGGATACATTCCTAATACACGCTTCGACGCCTCACGACTAACTGCAAAAGCTTCAGCACGAATGGAATCTAATTTTTCGCCATCTGCATAACGTTTCTTAAATTCTTCTGTCTTCGCTTGTAGTTGCTCATCTGAAAGCTGTTCCATTTGAGAAGCGAATCCCTCAACTTGGTCAGCGATTTTTTCTAATTTTTTTAACTCACGTTTATTGAAATCAAATAATTTATTTAATAGGTTTGCCATGAATATTTTTCACTTCCTATACGAGTCTCAAATTCCATTTTACCATTGTGTAACAGTTTCATGCAAACAGTGTCCTATAGTAAGGTACAAAACATCGCAAAATAAGTTCATTTTACGACCTTTTTTTACCTTTTAAGCGTAAGACGAGGGTATTACAAATGAAAAAGAAAATAATTTAGTCGTTTATCAATTGACTACACATCTGCATTAAAAATGCCTGCCTCCATGTCAAGTAACTTTAACCTATCCATCTCATAGCAAGTTCATCTTGATTAACAAATCAACACAATGCCATTCTCCTCTTAAACGCTTTGTTCTTATTTGCAATCCCTGTTCATTCTTCAATAATCGGCAAGACAGCTCTATATAAAAGAAAATAGGTAATCTTGCAGTAGAAAATTATAAAAAAAAGCAGAGGTTTAAATCCTCTGCTTACTTTTTTGCCTAGCGACGTCCTACTCTCACAGGGGGAAGCCCCCAACTACCATCGGCGCTAAAGAGCTTAACTTCCGTGTTCGGTATGGGAACGGGTGTGACCTCTTTGCCATCATCACTAGACTTTATATTTAATTGAAAGATGTTATTCTTTCAAAACTGGATAAACGGTTCATTGAATGTTTCAAACTTTTTGGTTAAGTCCTCGATCGATTAGTATTCGTCAGCTCCATGTGTCACCACACTTCCACCTCGAACCTATCTACCTCATCGTCTTTGAGGGATCTTACTTACTTGCGTAATGGGAAATCTCATCTTGAGGGGGGCTTCATGCTTAGATGCTTTCAGCACTTATCCCGTCCACACATAGCTACCCAGCGATGCCTTTGGCAAGACAACTGGTACACCAGCGGTGTGTCCATCCCGGTCCTCTCGTACTAAGGACAGCTCCTCTCAAATTTCCTACGCCCACGACGGATAGGGACCGAACTGTCTCACGACGTTCTGAACCCAGCTCGCGTACCGCTTTAATGGGCGAACAGCCCAACCCTTGGGACCGACTACAGCCCCAGGATGCGATGAGCCGACATCGAGGTGCCAAACCTCCCCGTCGATGTGGACTCTTGGGGGAGATAAGCCTGTTATCCCCGGGGTAGCTTTTATCCGTTGAGCGATGGCCCTTCCATGCGGAACCACCGGATCACTAAGCCCGTCTTTCGACCCTGCTCGACTTGTAGGTCTCGCAGTCAAGCTCCCTTGTGCCTTTACACTCTACGAATGATTTCCAACCATTCTGAGGGAACCTTTGGGCGCCTCCGTTACCTTTTAGGAGGCGACCGCCCCAGTCAAACTGTCCGCCTGACACTGTCTCCTGCCCCGCTAAGGGGCATGGGTTAGAATTTCAATACAACCAGGGTAGTATCCCACCGACGCCTCCTTCGAAGCTGGCGCTCCGAGATCTCTGGCTCCTACCTATCCTGTACAAGTTGTACCAAAATTCAATATCAGGCTACAGTAAAGCTCCACGGGGTCTTTCCGTCCTGTCGCGGGTAACCTGCATCTTCACAGGTACTATAATTTCACCGAGTCTCTCGTTGAGACAGTGCCCAGATCGTTACGCCTTTCGTGCGGGTCGGAACTTACCCGACAAGGAATTTCGCTACCTTAGGACCGTTATAGTTACGGCCGCCGTTTACTGGGGCTTCAATTCGCAGCTTCGCTTGCGCTAACCACTCCTCTTAACCTTCCAGCACCGGGCAGGCGTCAGCCCCTATACGTCACCTTACGGTTTTGCAGAGACCTGTGTTTTTGCTAAACAGTCGCCTGGGCCTATTCACTGCGGCTCTCGTGCGCTTGCACGCTCAAGAGCACCCCTTCTCCCGAAGTTACGGGGTCATTTTGCCGAGTTCCTTAACGAGAGTTCTCTCGCACACCTTAGGATTCTCTCCTCGACTACCTGTGTCGGTTTGCGGTACGGGCACCTCTCACCTCGATAGAGGCTTTTCTTGGCAGTGTGAAATCAGGAACTTCGTCCATACGGACTCGCCATCACAGCTCAACGTTACAGTGTGCGGATTTGCCTACACACACGCCTTACTGCTTGGACGCGCACAACCAACGGCGCGCTTACCCTATCCTACTGCGTCCCCCCATTTCTCAAACGGTGAGGAGGTGGTACAGGAATATCAACCTGTTGTCCATCGCCTACGCCTATCGGCCTCGGCTTAGGTCCCGACTAACCCTGAGCGGACGAGCCTTCCTCAGGAAACCTTAGTCATACGGTGGACGGGATTCTCACCCGTCTTTCGCTACTCATACCGGCATTCTCACTTCTAAGCGCTCCACCAGTCCTTCCGGTCTGACTTCAACGCACTTAGAACGCTCTCCTACCACTGACATCGTAGATGTCAATCCACAGCTTCGGTGAATCGTTTAGCCCCGATACATTTTCGGCGCAGCGTCACTCGACCAGTGAGCTATTACGCACTCTTTAAATGATGGCTGCTTCTAAGCCAACATCCTGGTTGTCTGTGCAACGCCACATCCTTTTCCACTTAACGATTACTTTGGGACCTTAGCTGGTGGTCTGGGCTGTTTCCCTTTTGACTACGGATCTTATCACTCGCAGTCTGACTCCCGTGTATAAATATCTGGCATTCGGAGTTTGTCTGAATTCGGTAAACCGGGATGGCCCCCTAGTCCAAACAGTGCTCTACCTCCAGTATTCTCATCACGAGGCTAGCCCTAAAGCTATTTCGGAGAGAACCAGCTATCTCCAAGTTCGATTGGAATTTCTCCGCTACCCACACCTCATCCCCGCACTTTTCAACGTGCGTGGGTTCGGGCCTCCAGTAAGTGTTACCTCACCTTCACCCTGGACATGGGTAGATCACCTGGTTTCGGGTCTACGACCACGTACTAATTCGCCCTATTCAGACTCGCTTTCGCTGCGGCTCCGCCTTCTAAAGCTTAACCTCGCACGTAATCGTAACTCGCCGGTTCATTCTACAAAAGGCACGCTATCACCCATTAACGGGCTCTAACTACTTGTAGGCACACGGTTTCAGGATCTCTTTCACTCCCCTTCCGGGGTGCTTTTCACCTTTCCCTCACGGTACTGGTTCACTATCGGTCACTAGGTAGTATTTAGCCTTGGGAGATGGTCCTCCCGGATTCCGACGGAATTTCACGTGTTCCGCCGTACTCAGGATCCACTCTGGAGGGAATAAACTTTCGACTACAGGGCTTTTACCTGCTCTGGCGGACCTTTCCAAGTCGCTTCATCTAACTCATTCCTTTGTAACTCCGTATAGAGTGTCCTACAACCCCAAGAGGCAAGCCTCTTGGTTTGGGCTCTTCCCGTTTCGCTCGCCGCTACTCAGGGAATCGATTTTTCTTTCTCTTCCTCCAGGTACTTAGATGTTTCAGTTCCCTGGGTCTGCCTTCAAGACGCTATGTATTCACGTCAAGATACTACGCGATTAAACGTAGTGGGTTCCCCCATTCGGAAATCTCCGGATCAAAGCTCACTTACAGCTCCCCGAAGCATATCGGTGTTAGTGCCGTCCTTCTTCGGCTCCTAGTGCCAAGGCATTCGCCGTGCGCCCTTAATAACTTAACCTAGTTATTAAGCCTATAAAAAACTTAAAAAAATAAATGTGTTTGTTACAATTTCAATGTCGTTTTATCCAGTTTTCAAAGAACAAATTTTGAAGTATTTCATTCGTAAGAATGAACCTTCAAAACTGAACAGCAAAGACGTAATCATTGTTTCGTCCTAAACGAAACATTCCGTTAAAATCCTTAGAAAGGAGGTGATCCAGCCGCACCTTCCGATACGGCTACCTTGTTACGACTTCACCCCAATCATCTATCCCACCTTCGGCGGCTGGCTCCAAAAGGTTACCTCACCGACTTCGGGTGTTACAAACTCTCGTGGTGTGACGGGCGGTGTGTACAAGGCCCGGGAACGTATTCACCGCGGCATGCTGATCCGCGATTACTAGCGATTCCGGCTTCATGTAGGCGAGTTGCAGCCTACAATCCGAACTGAGAACGACTTTATCGGATTAGCTCCCTCTCGCGAGTTGGCAACCGTTTGTATCGTCCATTGTAGCACGTGTGTAGCCCAGGTCATAAGGGGCATGATGATTTGACGTCATCCCCACCTTCCTCCGGTTTGTCACCGGCAGTCACCTTAGAGTGCCCAACTAAATGATGGCAACTAAGATCAAGGGTTGCGCTCGTTGCGGGACTTAACCCAACATCTCACGACACGAGCTGACGACAACCATGCACCACCTGTCACCGTTGTCCCCGAAGGGAAAACTATATCTCTACAGTGGTCAACGGGATGTCAAGACCTGGTAAGGTTCTTCGCGTTGCTTCGAATTAAACCACATGCTCCACCGCTTGTGCGGGCCCCCGTCAATTCCTTTGAGTTTCAGTCTTGCGACCGTACTCCCCAGGCGGAGTGCTTAATGCGTTAGCTGCAGCACTAAGGGGCGGAAACCCCCTAACACTTAGCACTCATCGTTTACGGCGTGGACTACCAGGGTATCTAATCCTGTTTGCTCCCCACGCTTTCGCGCCTCAGTGTCAGTTACAGACCAGATAGTCGCCTTCGCCACTGGTGTTCCTCCAAATCTCTACGCATTTCACCGCTACACTTGGAATTCCACTATCCTCTTCTGCACTCAAGTCTCCCAGTTTCCAATGACCCTCCACGGTTGAGCCGTGGGCTTTCACATCAGACTTAAGAAACCACCTGCGCGCGCTTTACGCCCAATAATTCCGGACAACGCTTGCCACCTACGTATTACCGCGGCTGCTGGCACGTAGTTAGCCGTGGCTTTCTAATAAGGTACCGTCAAGGTACAGCCAGTTACTACTGTACTTGTTCTTCCCTTACAACAGAGTTTTACGAACCGAAATCCTTCTTCACTCACGCGGCGTTGCTCCATCAGGCTTTCGCCCATTGTGGAAGATTCCCTACTGCTGCCTCCCGTAGGAGTCTGGGCCGTGTCTCAGTCCCAGTGTGGCCGATCACCCTCTCAGGTCGGCTACGCATCGTTGCCTTGGTGAGCCGTTACCTCACCAACTAGCTAATGCGCCGCGGGCCCATCCTATAGCGACAGCCGAAACCGTCTTTCAGAATTGTCTCATGAGAGACAAAAGATTATTCGGTATTAGCCCCGGTTTCCCGGAGTTATCCCAAACTATAGGGTAGGTTGCCCACGTGTTACTCACCCGTCCGCCGCTAACGTCAAAGGAGCAAGCTCCTTATCTGTCCGCTCGACTTGCATGTATTAGGCACGCCGCCAGCGTTCGTCCTGAGCCAGGATCAAACTCTCCATAAAAGAAATTTGATTAGCTCAAATTGTTTTGCTGGCATCAATTTTGATGTCCAAAATTTTGTTTCGTTCACTAACGAAGTTAGCTACTAAAAACTATATTGATTACGTTTTGCTTGTTCAGTTTTCAAGGTTCATGTTGCACTGCGTTTCAGCAGCAATACAATTATTATATCAAAATACTATTGTGTTTGTCAACAACTTTTTTAAAAGTTGTTTTCGCTGTCTAAGTGACAGGAGTTTTAATATACCACGATAATACTTTATCTGTCAACACTTTCATTTAATTAATATTTCATCAATATAATTAATCGGTGTTTTACGACAGGATTAAATATTATCATGTTATATATTTAATAGTCAACAAAAACTTATAAAAAATTGCTTTTATATTTTTCTACTATAAGTATGAGAAGTTCTCGATATTATCCCCTTAGATTAAGGAAAGGAAAAATACCAAACTCATTTAGATTGAAATGCATTTCATCTAGCCTCTGGATATTATGTAAAGCTCCATTATCCTACTAAGCCTCAACACATTAGTTCTACATTTTCAAAAGTACAATATACCTTCCTTTAAATTAGGATAAAAAAAGAACCCTCATTAGAAGAGGGTTCTTAATTATTTATTTAAGTTGTTTCAATTAAGCCATACTTGCCATCTTTTCGTTTGTAAACAATGTTAGTACCGTTTGATTCAGCATCAGTAAAGATGTAGAAATCATGGCCTAGCATGTTCATTTGTAAAACCGCTTCTTCATGATCCATCGGTTTTAAATCAAATTGTTTAGTACGTACAATGGAATATTCGTCTTCCTCTGTTACAGTATCAGCTGCTGCCTGCGTTATAGCAAAATAAAGTCCTGCACCTTCACGCTCACGGAATTTACGGTTTACTTTTGTTTTATGCTTGCGAATTTGTCGCTCTAATTTATCAACAATTAAGTCGATTGCAGCATACATATCATTATGACGTTCTTCTGCACGAAGTGTTAAGTTCTTCATTGGAATCGTAACTTCCACTTTTGTTTGCTTGTCATTATAAACCTTTAAATTTACGTTAGCATTGGCGTTAACATCTTCGTTAAAATAACGTTCAACTTTTTCGATTTTATTTTCAACATACTCTCGAATAGCTGGCGTTACCTCAATATTTTCACCACGAATGTTAAAGTTTAACATGTAAACTCCTCCTTTATGACTGCTATACTTCTTATTTCTACACAAGTGTGTGAAATTCCTCTAAAATAATTCTTTTTTTCACAATAAATTTTAAGAATTAATTTTTTTAGCTTTTGCTTCTGCCGCTTCTTTTTTACGACGCAATTTCAGCTCGTCAACAATCAAATCCTCAATAGCGCCTTGATTATTGAAAAATACACCGTATTGTTTCCCATTCCCATAAGGACGGCTCCAAATAACTTCACCATATACTCGAATTTCTCTTGTATCTAGAACAAATCGCAAATCAAGAGGAGAAGGACGTAAACCTAAATCGACCTCAGTAAACATCTTTAAACCCCTTGGACTGATATCCAATAAATCCGCCATTGCAGTTTGCGCATGATTCACTTTTCCATTCTCATATATCGCAAAAGTCATATTAACAGGCTCGTCAAATTTAAAACGAAAGCCTTCTTGACGCTTAAATATCATTTTCCCCACCCCAATACTTTTCAAACATATAGTTAGCTTGATTATGACATGAATACATGATTTTCATCTAGAGGGAATTAGTAACATATTTTACCGTTAAATCACCTAATTTATGACTATATGTAAAGTTCCTCTTGTCGATTTTTGTATAATCTTAATAACTTTTTCGTTTTTTTATTTGCATAATTTGTCTAATAAACAAAAGAGACCATCATCAAGCGATGGTCTCTAATTTTTTATTAAACTTGTCCGTTATTCCCATTACCGAATTGTTGTTGTCGATTAATGCGAATAACTTCTTTCCAAGTATCTCGAAATTCCGTCACTAAGCCTTCAACCTCTTCAATAATGCTAATATCATTTTGGATATTTGCTTCTACTAACCGACGATTCATATATTCATAGAGTGCTAACATATTTTTCGACACTTCAATATCCATATTAAGCGTCGCCATAAGCTCACTAATGATTGCTTGAGCTTTTATCAAATTTGTATTTTTGTCTTGAATATTTTTATCTTGAATCGCAAGTTTAGCTTTATTTAAAAACTTTAAGCATCCATTATAAAGCATTAATGTTAGCTCACCAGGTGAAGCAGTTGTGACACTATTTTGCTTATACGCGTTTTGTGCTGTTAAATTTGCTGCCAATAAAGGACAACTCCTTTTAGATGTTACTTATTTACTATTTTAAACCATTAAACAAAGAAAAGCTAATAGAGAAATTAATTTTTCTTATCGTAATACATCCCGTCCATCACACGGACATTACCATAAGGATTAAAATATTGCACTTCACTTTTTTTCGTTTTTTGAAGGTTTGCCATATCCTGCTTTACTGCGCTCATTACAGCAGCCAATCGTTCTTTAATGCCATTATCTAATTCAAGCAAAGTACGATGAACGCGATCTTGTTCATCATAATGAAAACCTTCTTGTTTCAATCCATTGATAATCGTTCCACGCTTGTCCAACATATTATTAATAGTATCCACATAGTCATCACGATCTTCGCCTTTTGGGATATCACCTAATAATTTATATAGATTCGCAGACGCCTGCAATAGTTGATTTGTTAGTTGCATAAACTTCCCCTACCTTGCCAAATTAAAAACTTTATCAACCTTGAGCAAACAAGCTTGATTGTGAATTAGCTTTATTAATTGCTTGTTCCATCGCTGTGAATTGCTTCCAATAACGAGCTTCAATATCCTCAAGTTTGCTCTTCCAAGTGCTAATTCGACTTTCTGTATCTATAAGGTTTTTCCCAATTACATATTGAGAATCCGTCATCGTAGAACGTCCAGCTTTTTTCTCAATATTCATTTCTAAAGATTTCATCGATTCACGTAATTTTTCTAAATAACCACGTGTATCGACTGTTTTTCCATCCACTACATCCTCTTTTTTACCTTCACTATTTTTAAAGAGTTTTTCGACTGCATCTGGATTTTCTTCTAACGCTTTACGTAATTTAGCTTCATCAATTTGCAATGCTCCGCCATCGCTATAGCTTGTTGTCGTTGTTATTCCAATACTATAAAGTGTATTATACTTAGAGTCATCAATCGCTGGATTTGATTGGTAAATTAATGAACGCATATTTGACAAGCCATTTCTTATAAGAGTATCACCTCGAAGTAGACCACTCTTCGCTTTTTCTTCCCAAAGTTTAATTTCACTTTCGGACATTTCTTCTTTTTGCTCGCTTGTTAATGGCGTATAGTCACGATATTTTGTTTCTTTGGTTTGATCATTGAAATCTTTGATTAATCCATTATAAGTCGTAACAAATTCTTTTATTTTTGTCATGATGTCGTCAACATTCGTTGTCGATGTCATTGTCACGGCTTGTGCTTTTGGCGCGTCATTTACTTTCGTATCATCTATAGTACCATCAGGTTTTAAAATACCAGCTGCATCAGCATCTGCTTTTGCCGTATTTTGCGTATTAGTAGCTTCATTTAAGCGTGTAACAGCGGCTTTTTCTTCAGCAGTTGCAATTAAGTACTCTGATCGTTTAACATTTTGATCCGCTAGCGCATAAAATTTATTTTTTTGATCCGCTGTTAAACCATCCCAAACCTTTTTTTGGTCATCTGATAAATTCTCTTCTTTTATACTACCATCTTGTAAACCTTTTAATACAGCATCACCTAATTGGCTATACTTTTCTTTTAAATCATCAGCTTGAGCTTTTTCTTGATAAGTTTTTAAAGTTGCCGAATCTGTTGCTATTATATTAGTTAAATCATCTTTACTTAAAGATTTTAATGCATCTTTTACTTCTTGTGAAAATTCCGCATTATCGTCAATATCTTTATGAATTTTGTCAATTGAATCATTGCTGTTGTATGGGAAACGTTTTAGAGCATCAATAGCATTTGAATCAAAATCTTTTAATTTAGTACCATATTGTGCGTAATCAGCTTGAGATTTAAATGCTTTTAACTGCGTTGTATCAAGTGAAGATAAAGCTTGTAATTCATCATCTTTTAAAGATTGGAATTTTTCTATCTTCTCAGGACTCATACCACTTTCATCTATTGCCTTCCTCATATCCGCAACTGATTGACCTGCAGATAATTTATCATTAATGAAACTAGCTTCATCGTCTGCTAAACCTTTCCAAAAAGCGTTTCCTAGTTTATTATATTGCACTTGTTGTGACAAAGTTAACGAACTACCGAAAGCATCTGTATAAGCTTGGTTGTGTCCTGCTGTGTAACTATTAATATCACTAGCACCATAAGCCCCTTGTTTATTTGCAAGGTTTGCTTGTTTATTTGCTAAATTAGTAGTAGCATTTTTAAATTCTTCCAAAGCAGCCTTATATTTATCTGCAATTGTTTGAACACCGTTAAATGTTTCTTTTAACGTAACATTATATCCTGAAATATTAAACGTATTTGTTGTTCTTTCTGTTGCAATACCATTCACAGTGAAAATAGCATTTTTTCCTTCTGTATTTTGGACTTTACTAGGATCAGCAAATCCTAACTTATTGAAAATATCTACTCCACCTGTAACTTGGATTTCATCCTCACCTTTAACATCACCAGTGTTTTTGGCAGTAAATGAGAATCGACCATTTTCAAATACGGCGTTAATCCCCGCATTACTAGAATTCACTTTACTAATAAACTGGTTTACAGTCATATCAGAAGTAACTTCAATTTTTGTTGCTTCACTTGCTAATTGACCATTGCTTTGAATAGCTTTAAATTCAATCGTCCCTGTTGCCCCTAAATCCGACATTTTTGTCGTACCGATAGCATTTACTTGATCACCAACTTTACGAGCCGCTGTTGCTAATTGAGAAACCCCTTCGATTGAAAGTGAACCAGCAGCACTTCCAGTTGCAGTAGCAGATACTAAATTAGAGTTTGAACTAGCTGCTGTTTTCGAAAGGAAACTTTTTAAAACTAAATTATCAGCAATATAAGTATCAAATGTTTTTAATTTTGTATTCACACTACGATATGCGTCACGCTGCCACTCATACGTTTGTTTCTTTTGATATAACTTGTTTAATGGTGCTTTCTCCGCAGTCATTAATTTTTTTACTAATGCATCTATATCCATTCCTGAAGCTAATCCACCGATTCTATTTACCATTCTATCTTCCTCCTATATACACTTATATCTTTTCGTCTACAATCATTCCTAATAACTTTTGCATTTCATAAAATGCGTCTAAAAGTTTTTTAGGGGGAATCTCTTTTACGACTTCATCTGTTTGAGTATTTACAACCTGTACGAAATAACGTTCCAAACCGTCATGCAATACAAATTTAGAAGCATTATGATTTACTTGTAAAAACTCATTTACAGTGTCTACGACATTTTGCAGCTTGTCTTTTGATATTTCTTGGTCTTCAGCAGTTGGTAGTTCTTTTGATTGCACTACAGACTGCGATTTAACAGTTGTCATCGGGAGTTCCTCCGAACCAACCTTTTTAGAAAATGTTGATGAAGCTGCAGTTCCTACATCTGTAGATTGTCCTTGAGCTGCAATACGCATAATATGTAACCTCCTAAACATTTCTTGTTCTTATATTTAATATCGGAAGTTATTAGAAATATTTCACCTTTTTACAGTAAACAACTAATGTAGATACATTTCTCATAAAAAAAAACCTCCCGTTAGCAGACATCAAACTAGAGGTTTTTCACAAATTAATCTATTTAAGTATTCTTTCAGAAGTAAAAACAACTAATTAAAATTATTTACTAATCATTACAAACATATGTCCCATCGTTGTATAACCAGAGTCCTCCATACCTTTACGAACACCTTGTAGATAAGTAGAATTATGTTCAATTTCTTTTGCAAGTTGTTGTATACATTCAATAACCATTTCTTGGGTTAATTTTTGCTGTTTCGCAGCCATCCCAATCATATGTAATTTAATGAGTGTAAAGTGAATAACAAGCATCATATAGCTTTCAAACATTGTATTATAATCAAACGGAAATAGATTTTTAAATACATAGTTGACGATATAATTTTCAAGCATATAGCCTTGCTTTTTCATAAATGGTTCATATAATTCTAGATAGCTTTGATTATATTTAGCAATCGATTGATCCATATCCTGCACTTCTTTATTTTCGTCTTCTTCTAATAATAAACCTTCTATTAGTTGATATAGAATGGTTAAATATTTTTCCGATGAGCCAACAGACATGCGATAACGTATTAAATCTCTAGCTAAATTCAGCTGGAAATTCAAGTTCCCATTAACATTTTTTAAAGATTCAATAAATTCATCGTTATCTAAACGTTTTAAATAGTCTTCCATAATTATAGGTAATTGTTGTTCTAAGTCACTTTGCTTTAATTGCTCAATTTTTTGAATAAATAGACCCAAAATTATTAATCGGATTTCAATAGGTTGTTTACGATTTTGCATTAGTTGAATAGTAAAAACTCTTATATCCCAAAACAGTGGATGTTTATTTAAATTAAGTTCACTACCTATCAATCCACGAGTGTCTTTAGGCTCCTCAGTCTCAATGAAACCTAAACCGTCTTCACGCAACAGAACGACTCTTGCTGCCTCAGGGCATGATAAAGTTAAACTTTTTTCGACAAAGGAACCCACTTTTGTAAATTGTCTTGGATAAGTAGCACAAGTGTTACATAAAAACTGTTCACCCAATTCTTTATGAATACCACATAGCCCATCCTCTAACATCATATGACAATTCTTATTTTCGTCTAAAAGTAATTTTGCGTAATTCGAATCATCATTTTGTTTTCGATTACGTTTCACATAATGTTGTAACTTTTCACTTATTTCTGGATGTTTTACTTTACGATAATTTTGATAAGTCTTTTTATCTACTGTTATATTCCATCCTGCACAACAAGTATCCTCACATGCACCACCAATACAACTAAAATCTGAAAAATACTCTGGTATTAAAATTGGTCTCATTATTACACATCCTAAATTCTCTCTTTTTATAATAAATTATTTGATAGTTTGTATTAGATTTTCATATAAAGGTACTCACAAATCTTAAAATCCTCTTCAGTATCAATATCATACGATCTCTCAACTGGCATAACATATGCTTTTGTTTCTTCAGTTAAAAAGTTTCTTGTTTGTTTTAAAAGACTAGTATTAGCTAAATATATAGCTCCATTTAACGTATATACTTTAGGCAAATCTTGACGTCTTGTTATTAAAGATTGTTGTTTCAATAACGGTTGCATTTTAGCAGTATTATCTACCGTATACATCCAATAAGGTGATTGCTCTACTTCACATACACTAACACTAAATTCCGCTTTTTCTTGTAAAAGCTGTTCTATACATCCATCAATATCTTCAACTAAACGCAAAGGCGATGTTGGTTGTAACATAACAACATAATCGTAGTCAGTAAAATGGTCTAAAGCATGTAATACGGGCTCAATTCCAGCAGTTGTATCTTCTGCTAGATTAGCCGGTCTTACAAAAGGAACTTCTTCACCAAATTTACGGGCAATCTGTAAGATTTCTTCATCCTCTGATGAAACTATAACTCTATCAATATATTTAGACTTTTTTGCTTCTTCAATTGTCCATGCAATTAATGGTTTTCCTGCTAACTCTTTAATATTTTTTCGTGGTACACTTTTTGAACCTCCACGTGCAGGTATAATTGCTAAAACTTTAGGCTTCATTTAAAAGCTCCTTAAACTCATTATTGGCTTTATTAAAATCATCTATTTGCCCTATATCTAGCCAGTATTCTCTAATTGGAAATACAGAAGTTTTACTATTTTTTTCAATCAATTTCTCAAATAGAGAAGGCATATCATAAAATTTATCTTGAGGAATATAATCAATTACATCAGGATTTAGTACGTAAATTCCCGCATTTACAAAACTACGATGAATTGGCTTTTCTTTTATTGTCACTAAATCTGTACCATCAGTTTCAATAACTCCATATGGGATTTGATATTCATATTCTCTTACACACATCGTTGCTACAGATTCATGCTCCATATGAAATTGCATAAGTTGATCAAAATTAATTTGTGTTAGCAAATCTCCATTCATCACGAAAAACGGTTTTGTCGGTCTATTTTTTAGTAATGAAAGTGCTCCAGCAGTCCCCATTTTCTTGTCTTCTTCAATATACTCAATTGTTACATCAAATGCTTGTCCATTTTGGAAATAGTCCTGGATAACCTCTTTTTTGTAATTTACAGAAAAGATAAAATTAGTATAACCATATTGTTTAAAACCTTCTATTATTGTTTCTAAAATAGGCTTATTCCCAACTCTAAGCATCGGCTTTGGCGTATCGTTCGTTAACGGTCGCAACCTTGTTCCTAACCCGCCAAGCATTAAAATAACTGTATTTTTGTTTATTGAAGTTTCAATATTATCTGCGAAAAGTATATTTATAATTTTATTATTATCATCTACTATAGGTAACTGCTTAAGCATTTTGGATTTCATTATTTGCTTATATTTGTGATATTTTTGACCGCTTCTCGCACTTATTGGATTTGGATTCATAATAGATGTTATGGTTACATCGAGACCCTCGCCTCGCAAAATACCACGACGAATATCCCCATCTGTGACAGTCCCAAGTAAATGTTGTTCTTCATCCACAACTACTGCAAATTGCAAGGAAGAATCATCAATAATTTTCATAGTATCTAGTAAAGTATGATTTTGATTAACTAATGTTTTTTGCCATTGTTTCATAGATTACACTTCCTTTGCAGGTACGCCAACTGCCTTTATACCATCAGCAATGTTCCTAACCACGACTGCTCCTGCACCAATTAAACAATTTGACCCTATATGAATGCCTTGGATAATAGTTGCACCGGTTCCCACATGTGTCCCTTTTTGTATATGGACACTGCCAGATATTTTAGAACCTGGCGCAATGTGTATATGGGAACCTATTTGACAATCATGATCAATCAGCGCACCAGTATTTATAATACTATTATCGGCAACTGTTGTATTCGTTTGAATAATAGTACCAGCCATTATTTGAACTCCTTGTCCCAATTGAACGGAAGGAGCAATAATGGCTGAAGGATGTATAACAGATTTAAATTGATAATTTTTTTGGGTAAAGATATTAAATATTTTTTCTCGTATTGGTGACGGCTTAATTGTCCCTATAGCAAGTACTAGTTCAATATCAGACGGATTATGTTCTTGTATTATCTCATCAGATCCTAAGTAAGCTAAATCAAAAGCATTCTCTTCTATAGTCGGTGCAGTATACCCGATAATCGTTTGATTCTGTGCAAGTAAAATTTCTGTTAATACAGACGCATGTCCTCCATTCCCAATAATTATAATTGGTTTATTCATCTATTAGCTCATCCTCTTCATATGAATTTGAAGCAATTTCACCGATGAGAGACCAGTATTTCGAAGGTTGGATACCACTTCCAGGTCTTTTTATAGTTAAATTGGTAACAGAGAATATTTCACCTGCTTGTATCGGATTTTTAGCGACTAAGCTTTTCCTTGCAGGAATACGATTTTGAAGTTCTATAGGTGTTGGACTTTTTATGCCATCTCCTAGTGCCTGTTCTACTTCTCTGATTCCTTTAATCATTAACTTAAGTTCTTCTGGATTTAAAGAGGCCACATGGTCTGGTCCTTCTAATGTTTTATCTAATGTGAAATGCTTTTCTATTACTGTTGCCCCCAAACCAACTGCCGCTATAGGGATATTGATCCCTTCAGAATGGTCTGATAAACCAATAGGTAATTGAAAGATTTTTTCCATTTCAATCATTGCTTTTAAATTAATTGAATCCATTTGCGCTGGATATTGTGTTGTACAATGTAGAATTGTTACATATCTTTTTAACGCTTCTTTCGCTTCTTCAGTAGCATAGAAATTAAATACGTTCTCGATCGTAACAGGTTCCTTAGATTTCACTAAACCATATGATATAAATGCTAGTGCCTCATGAATCTCCTCGACAGTTGCCATTCCAGTTGATAAGATAATTGGTTTTTGTTTGGTTGCGATATAATGAATAAACGGTGCATTCGTTAATTCTCCCGAAGGTATCTTAGCCGTTGCAATTGCAATGTCCTCTAGCAAAAAATCGACACTTTCAAAGTCAAAAGGTGTCGATAGAAATTCTATTTGCTCTGTTTTACAAAATGATTGCAATTCAACAAATTCCTCGAACGTTAATTCTAGCTTTTTTAGCATTGCAAATTGAGATGTTTCTTCTTTCAAGTTTTCAACTTGATATGTCGCTTGTTGAGCCTGCTTAGTAACAAGGTTTTCTGCTTTAAATGTTTGAAATTTTACAGCGTCTGCCCCTGCTTCTTTTGCAACCATTACAAGCTCTTTTGCCATTTTCAATGAACCATTATGATTAACACCGGCTTCAGCGATGATATATGTCTTACTACTCATAAATCATAAAACCCCTTTTGAATAGAAAATGATGGTAAATCGCGTAATACTGTAATTATTTTTTCAGATACTATTCCATCACCGAATATATGTTCATACTTATCGCTAAACTTTCTTGCTTTTTCAATAGTATTATATATATTTTCAACATCCATATTTGTATTAAATACTGAATTGGGATGCTCACGCCCTTCTTGACGGTTTCCACAATTAACAGTAGGTGTTTCTAAATAAGGAACTTCTATTAGACCACTCGAAGAATTTCCAATAACAACATCAGCATTCTTCACTGCACTTAAATACTTTAATTGACCAAGTGAGTCAAATAATTTAGCATTACTATGTTTTAAAATGAATTGTTGAATAGATTCATTAATCATCCTTCCCCCATTATCAGCATTCGATTTAGTAAACACTAAATTTATTTCGGGGTAATTTTCTAATGCCTTTAACAACTCGTTTATCCCATTAGTATGACCATTCGTTTCAGGATGATATGTTATTAAAAACATAGGACGTTGCTCATCAAGCTGAAGTTTTTGATATAGTTCATGTCGCGTCAAAAGGTTCAAATTCGCAATATTTTCTATTCCGAGAGCACCGACATTATAGACACATTCTGGAGATTCACCTAATTGAATAACACGTTTACGATGGGATTCTGTACTTGTAAAATGCCAGGTAGCCATTTTTGTAATGGAATGACGAATAGCATCATCATACGCTCCAAATGTACATTCACCTCCATGTAAATGTGCAATAGGTATTTGCATAATAAGTGCCGTTTGAGCGACTGCTAACATTTCAAAACGGTCACCTAAAATGATAATTAAATCTGGTTGTAAACGGTTAAGTGCATCTGCAAAACTAATTGTGGCTAGTCCCATCGATTTCACAATACCAGTGGGAGAATCCGCAGATAAAAGAATTTCTATTTTTTCATTAATCAAAAAACCATCATTTTCAATTTCTTCATATGTGCTTCCAAACTCTGGAGATAGGTGCATCCCTGTTACAACCATCTGTAAGTCAAATTCTTTATCTTCCTGAAGTTTCTTTGCAAGATTGGAAAGTAACCCGTACTCTGCTCTAGTACCAGTTACAATACAAATTTTACGTTTCATCGTAATCCCTCACTTATTGGTGTGCTGGGAATATTGATTACACTTCTATTTAACTGCTCTGTCACACTTAAATCTGATTTCGGGCAGTTTTGATAAATTGCTAAGTGGTGCATCGGTGTCCAAATAGGGCGACTCATTACACCTTGCTCATTTAAAAAGTCCAACACCTCATCACGATTAAATCGTTCATCTAATAAAATTGTTTGTAGCCAATAATTGCTTTTAGTATTTGCAGGCTCTTTAAATAGATGGACGCCATCTAAATTACCTAGCCATTGCTCATAGTGCTTCGTTAATTCGCGTTTTTGTTGTATAAACATCGGCAATTTTTCTAATTGCGCACAGCCTAACGCTGCATTTAAATTCGGCAAGCGGTAATTAAATCCGATTTCATCGTGCTCATATGCCCAGCGATGCGGAATTTTAGCAGTGGTTGTTATGTGTTTTGCATAGTCAGCTATTGCATCATCATTTGTCACAATCGCGCCGCCACCGCCAGTTGTCATTATTTTATTGCCGTTAAAGCTCAATGCACTTACTTTTCCAAAACCGCCTGTATGTTTTCCTTTATAATAGGAACCTAATGACTCTGCGGCATCTTCAACAAGAGTCAAATTATACATTTCACATACTTTAAGTAATCCTTCCACATCAACTGCATGACCAAATGTATGCATCGGTACAAGTGCTGAAATACGTCTTCCCGTTTCTCTATTATAAAGCTGATTATTTTGTATTTTTCCAATTTTTTCTATATAGATTTGTAATTTATCTGCATCTACACCTAAAGTATTAAGAGAAACATCTATAAAATGTGGAACAGCGCCTAAATATGACACAGCATTGGCTGTTGCAATAAAAGTAAGTGACGGCATCAACACTTCATCTTCAGCTTTTACGCCTGCAACTTTTAATGCTATATGCAGTGCAGCTGTACCATTTACAACAGCAACCGCTCGCTTTACACCGACAAATTTAGCTAAATCCTCCTCAAAACGATTAACATATGCGCCAACTGAAGAAACCCAACCTGTTTTTACACAATCCGTGACATATTCAACTTCTTTATCATTGAATGTGGGCTCATGTAAAGGCACAAACTCTTTTCCATAAAACTGCTTTACATTATCTGCAAATTCCAACCATTGCGTATTCATATATTATAAACATCTGCCTTATATTGAGATAAGTTCTTAGGATTTGTAAACCATTCTATTGTTTCTTCAAGACCTCTACGGAAGCCATCTTTGCCACCATATTGTGGCTCCCACCCAAGTAATTCCTTCGCCTTTTTGTTCTCAGCCCAAAGACGTTCGACTTCACTTTTTTCAGGACGAAGGCGTTGTTCATCCGTTTCGATTGTTAAATCTACACCCATAATATCAGCAATCATTTCTGCAGTTTCGCCAATAGAAACCTCATAATTTGATCCGATATTAATGACTTCACCGATTGAATTAGTGGAATTCATTACAGATATAAAACCGTTAACTGTATCTTTTACATAGTTAAAATCACGTGTAGGGCTTATAGCTCCAAGCTTTATGTTCGTTTTGCCACTTGCCAGTTGACTAATAATCGTCGGTATAACCGCGCGTGCAGATTGGCGTGGTCCATATGTATTAAATGGACGAATAATAGATACAGGTGTATCAAATGAGCGATAAAATGACAAAGCCATTTGATCAGCGCCTATTTTTGATGCAGAATATGGCGATTGTCCTTGTAATGGATGCTCTTCATCAATTGGTACATATAACGCTGTTCCATATACTTCACTTGTAGAAGTATGAACAACCTTTTCTACACCTAACTCTTTCGCTGCTTGTACAACATTTAACGTCCCTGTTACATTTGTATCTACATAAGTTGCAGGAGAATGGTAGGAATACGGAATTGCAATTAGCGCTGCTAAATTAAGGACATGCGTACACCCCTTCATTGCTTCTTTGACACCATATGGATCACGAATATCCCCTGAAAACACATCCAATGATGATTTAATATCCGATGATGACTGATCTAACCAGCCCCATGAATTAAATGAATTATAATAAACAAATGCACGAACATCATAACCTTGTCGTACTAATGTTTCCGTTAAATGTGAGCCTATGAAGCCATCGGCACCTGTTACTAAAATTTTTTTTTGCATCACACTTATCCCTCTTCTTCTAAAAAATTATTCATTTTTTTATTAATTGTACAAATTCCTCTTCACTTATCAAAGGAACATTTTTTATTTTAGCTCCTTTAATAGCTGTATTAAATACTTTCACTTTTGTTTTTTCCATTTTTTGATTATACCAATACCAAAACACTTGAAACATTGCTGTTGTATGGATATCACTGCCATCATTTGCTTTTATATTTCTTAAAAAAGTACTATTAGAAGCATTTCTCCCTGATGTAGAATCTGTTGCATGCGTATGATTACCCGAGAATCCCAAATCTTGACCAAATAAAACTACAGTTTCATATCCTAAATATTCAAGTAAGCTAAAAGTTGTAGTCCCTACAGATCCCCCTGTTTCAATTAAAGGTGCATTCCGCTTTTCAGCTTCTCTCTCAGCTAATTTATATCCTTGTTGGAAAAGTATATAACGCTTGCTACCATGTAGTTTTACGCTTTTATAGTTTGCAGTACATAAATAATACAACTCACCATCAAAATTTAAATCTTGAAACTGGAGTATAGTTTCATCATTAGCATCTGATAAAATTGCACCTTTTGGTATAATTCCATTTTTCAATAATTTTTTTAATGCCGCCCCTACAACATAAATATCCACCTGATGTTGATACTTCTTTAACCATCGTATTGTTTCGTCCAACGATGGTCCTGCTGCAACTATACAACCAATAATACGTTGCTTTTTTACTTGAATAATATCGTCATCTAAAATAGTATTGCAGTAAAAATTTTCTTCCATTTTACTAGAATCTCTTTTAAAAGAAAGTTGGTTTATTTTTATCATTTCTAAAATTGAAAATAAGGGATGACTTTGGCCAATCCCTTTAATCCAGACATTTGGAAGTAAAATCTGAACATTATCATGAAGTTCTGTTTGACTAAATTCATGAACTATATGTATATTTTCCTGTTCCCACCAAAGATCAGTATTATGAGCTAAAAACAATTCGTATTCTTGTTTATCAAAATAATATACTGTGACTGGTTTATTTTTACTTTGACTAACAAGAGCCTTTAAATGATATCCTAAACCCAAACCAATTAATACGTAACTTTTTGCCACTGAATTAAACTCAGCATTTATCCAGCGTAAGGCATCTTCTTTTGGTCTGTATTTACTATAGATAAAGACCCCATTAAGTTGTAATGTATGTTCTTCATTTTTAGCTTGTACTACTTGCCATTGCAACTTATTGTACCGTACCATTTGCTTTAACTACTGCTTCAAAAAAAGGTGCTATTTCGTATTCAAACATATCGGCAACTAATACGTAATCTTGCTTTTCTAAGCCATCGTTGACCTCTATTAAAAACTCCTGTATTTGTTCAATATTTAATGCTGCTTCAGCACCGTTTTTTACTAATAGGTCACTTGCTTCAGAAAGCCAAAGTACACCTTCAGAAAAATCTTTAATCGCTGTTAAAGCATTATTTAGATTGTCCTCACGTAAATAGTTAGCAATATATATAGCTCCAACTGGTATCTTCTTTACATAGTCATTATAACTTCCGATTAGTTCTTTAATCTCCATTGTTACTCCCCCATAAGCTCTTCAGCTTCTCTTATTGTATCTAGTGTATACTGAATAGATTGTTCAGTAGCCTTGCATAGTCTGTCATATAACTCTTTATTCTGTTCAAACACACGTTGGTATGTTTGTTCTGGAGTTTCTTCACCTTTTGCCTCATAATTAGTCATAACGTCTAATGTAATGGGATCATTAATACGCTCCATAACTACTTTTTTCATTAATTTTGCTACCTTAATATCTACTTCGTCTAACGTTTTTAATATACTAGGAGCAAATTCTGTAGTTAAAGTATTTTTTCCTAACGCATGTTGAGCTAACTTTAACTCTAAAATAATACTTTTATAAATTCTAATCTCCTCTCTTGCAGTACTTATATAATTAGCCAAATTCTTTTTGTTCTCTTTTTCATTATATAATTTCACTTCATTACTCCGATTTACAAATTGATGACAGAAATGCTCAAAGGATTTTTGCTGAATATTCCTTATCTTCAATCCACCCTCAGTACAATTGAAAATTGTATCAGGGTCTTCAATCTGTTTCATTATTTCCTCAAAGCTTTCTTTCATTGAAAATAATGAGTAATCCGTCATCACTTTATCTCCATAGTAACCTTCTATTTCAAATGCTCCTTGAAAAGTGAGAAACGCTGAATCAGCTGCTTTTAAATTCTTGTTCCCCTCGGCATGCGTCTTACCTTCAGTATAAGCTAAATCCTGCCCTATTAATGCTATTGGTCCTGTAGATAAATAACGAGCAATACTTAATGCAAAATTTGCTACCGATCCACCTCCTAATATATTAGGTAAGTCGATTCCAAGTGTCTTATTTACATGCTCTTTAAACTTATTTTCCCTAGTATCCAAAAAAGCATATTGTCTATTTTTAAAATTTTGCTGTATTTTATAATGACTAGTTGAAGCATACATAAGTTCAGCTGACTTTACTTTTAAATCTTTAAAGTGAGAATTATAATTTATTTCAGAGCCATCGATTGAGATAATATAATCAGGTTCAATATTATGTGTTATTAAAGTATTTACAGTTGAACCTGCAGCAATTAATATAACATTTTTTCTAACACCCTTCAGCATATCGAGTTGCTTAGTTAATGACGGCCCCCCAGATGCAACTATTACTGGACAATTATAATACTTTTCTAATACATTTAACGAACCATTAATATATGTTGGAAGCATATTACGAATACTATTTTCCTGCCAAGTAACACTCAAATCTCTAACTGTATTATTGTAAACAACATTTAGACTTTGTATATCTTTCACCTTTTTTAAAACATTCACATATAAAGAGGAGAAAATTTTATCATAATTGGGGGCACAGATTACATTAATTTTTCTACTAAAAAAGCGGAGCTTTCCATCAATAGCTTCTTGAATTTCATCTAAATTATCTCCAAATACAATATCATATTGTTTAGTATCAAATTTATCAAAAGTAGTAATTGGTTCAATAAATAATATTTTTTCATTACTTATTTTTTCTTTTACTAGCGCATTTGCAAGGTAACCTCTTCCATATCCAAAAATAACATTAATATATTGTTTATTAATTTCTTTCTTAATTAAACTTTCAGCTTCCCGTGAAGGATTATATTTACTATGCAATAAATAACCATTCACTTCAAACGTTTCATTGCCGTCTTTTGCAGTTATACATTTTATATTTAGTAATTCCATAAATCTATCAATCACCTCATTTTGTATATCGGCATTCTTTTAAAAAAATAAAGAAGGCCCTCTCAATTAATAGAGAGAGCCTTCTTCTTAATCATTTAAGAATTATTGTAATAATTGTAGTACACCTTGTGGTTGTTGGTTAGCTTGCGCTAACATAGATTGAGCAGCTTGCATTAAGATATTGTTCTTAGTGAAGCCCATCATTTCTTTCGCCATATCTGTGTCACGGATACGTGATTCAGCAGCTGTTAAGTTTTCTGATGTAGCACCTAAGTTGTTGATTGTGTGCTCTAAACGGTTTTGAACTGCACCAAGAGCAGAACGTTGTGTAGATACTGTTTCTAAAGCTTTGTTGATAGTAGAGATTGCTTTGTTAGCTGTAGATTGTTTGTCAATCTTAACTCCACTTACACCAATACCTTTAGCACCCATATCTTTGATTGTTAATGAAATATTTTGGTCTTTGTTTGCACCAATGTGGAATACTTTAGCTTTAAAGCTGCTGTTTAATAATTTTTGAGTATTGAACTCTGTATCTGTTGAAATACGAGTAATCTCAGAAGTTAATGCATCAACTTCTTTTTGAAGTGCATCACGGTCTGTAGATACGTTTGTATCGTTCGCAGATTGTACTGCTAATTCACGCATACGTTGTAGGATAGAGTGTGTTTCGTTAAGAGCACCCTCAGCAGTTTGGATTAAAGATACTGAATCTTGAGCGTTTTTAGTAGCCATGTCAAGACCACGGATTTGTCCGCGCATTTTTTCAGAGATTGCTAAACCTGCAGCGTCATCGCCAGCACGGTTAATTTTGTAACCAGAAGATAACTTCTCAAGATTTTTAGAAGCTTCAGTGTTGTTGAAAGAAAGGTTACGGTGTGTGTTTAAAGCTGAAATGTTGTGTTGAATTCTCATTTGGAATTCCTCCTTGAATGTTTGTTTTGTTATTCCACATCCGTGTGGAATATTGTCGGTTTAGGTTGTATATATGTACTTCCCTTACCCTACAATCTATATATCGTTAGTAGTTGGAAAAGTTTAATAGTTTTTTTAAAAGTTTTTTTATTTTTTTATGTAATAGATTTGAAGCTTTCATTTACCATTAAAAATAGTAACTATTTTCTCTTAAGTTGTTCTAAAAAATTTGCTGAAGAAGAAAGTGCTTCTTTATTTTGTGCTTGGATTGCTTCAAAAACTTCAGAGCGATGTACTTTTACTGTTTTAGGCGCAACTATGCCAAGTTTAATTTGGTCACCTTCAACTGCTAATATTTTAATTTCGATTTGATCACCTATCATAATTGACTCATCTTTTTTTCGTGAAAGTACTAGCATTATTTCGCACTTCCTTCCAAAGGCAACATTGGATAGCGCAATGGATAGGCTTTACTATCTTGGAGAACGATTTGCTTACCACGTTTTTTATTTATATTTAAAATAACGGGTGCTAATAAGTTTATTGTAGATTCTTGGAATGTTTCTTTCATTGTGACAATGGCATATGGAAGAACATCTTCTTGTTTATCAATTTGTAATTGCTCGCGATCCTCTTCGCTAATATCAAAGCTATAATCTTTTTTGAATGCAAATGGATAGGCAACGACAAAGCCGATTTCGACATGTTGAACAGACTGAAGTAATGCAAGCGGCAGGTCTGCATCGATTGGTAGTAAGACAAACTCTCTTTCTTCTTCTAATCCTAATAAGCCATGTTCAAAAGTCAGGATATCATGTTCAACGATTTCTACTTCTCCTAAAAATTTAGTAGCTATTTTCATATTTTCGGGTGCACTCCTTTAAACGATGACATCAATGTCAACATCTGGTCTTTGTATCATTGTACCAGTTACTTTACCTGGTGTGTATTCATGTATCGGTTTGTTCACTTGGGCGTCAATTACTGGTTCTCTTCGTTGTATATTGACGTCAGTTGTACCTGGCGTATAGTCGATTTTTACGGAATCAACAGATGGCACAAATTTTATATTAAATTGCACACGGTGTGGGCCATGGTTTTGTTTGGCGATATTTTGGATTGTTGCTCTTCCCTGATCTTTGCCGGCGCCCTCCATCATTTGTCGGCCTTCCCTTGCTCTTCGTGCCATACCCTTCATTGCTTCTTGTTTCCCTTTTTGCGCATAATTTGCACTTGATTCTAATGGTCCAATTAAGCCTAAATCACGTCTTGCTTGGGATGAATCAATTTTCAGCACACTGCGTGTTGTATTAATCTCGAGTATAGCGGCAGGCTGTTCAATATGCTGCGTAGCACTTGGTTGTTTAATGTATTGCTGTGGCTTGGCAATATTAAGGTCAATTTGTGCGTCCGTAGTACGAATTTGGATTTGTGGGAGTCTCATGTACACTTCTCCTTTCAAGAAAAGCGTCTGAACAAAATGTTCAAACGCTTGGTTTTATTAGTAGGAAAATCAATTGTATTTATCTAATAAAATCAACTAAAGATTGTTGAATAATTTTAGCGCCGACAGATAATGCTGCCTGATGAATCGATTCTGACGTTACCATCTCTGTAATAGCTTTTGAATAATCAACGTCTTCGTTATTCGATAATTGCTTCGTCACACTAATTTCGCGAATAGATAAGCGGTTTTCCATTAATTCCACACGATTTTGGCGTGCACCAACATCCGCCTGCGTTTCAAGAATTTTATTGTGCATTGTTGTAATGTCATCGTCAGTGCTTGTACTTGTAACACCACCTAGTGTTGAACTAATTTCGTCACTTGTAGCAAGTGGAATTCTATTCGGGTCTAGAACATCTGAAATTTTGCCCATCATATCATCAACACTTTTAAATAAATCCATGCCAGCAGTATTCACTGTCATTTGAATTCCATCATATACTTCAATCTTAACATCTTCAGAATTGACATTTGCATTGTTAAGTGTGCCATTTATAAATAATGGTTGTCCTGTTTTTGTACCACTGAAAATATAGCGATCTCCCACTTTTGTGTTCGCTACATCTTGAATTTGTTTACGAATTTGATCGATTTCGGCTTTCGCTTTCGCTCGCTCATCTGGTGTATTCGTATCATTCGCCGCTTGAATTACCAGCTCACGAACTCGCTTCATCTGCTCGCCTACTTGATTTAATGATTCGTCAGATGTATCGAGCCAGTTGTTCACTTCATTCATATTACGTGTGTACTGTTCAACTTGCCCTAAATCACGTCGATAGCCCATTCCTTTAACTGCTACAACAGGGTCGTCTGAAGGTCTCGTGATTTTAGAGCCTGAAGTGATTTGATCTTGTAGCTTGGACATTTTTCCGTAGCTATTATTTAAGTTTAGAAGCATGTTATTCGATAACATGGATTGTGTTACGCGCATGTTTGTAAAAGCTCCTTCCTTTAGTCGTACTCATTTATTTTTTAGTTAAATTCCTACACGGCCCATGCCGTTAATGATTTTGTCTAATGTTTCATCGATAACAGTAATCATACGTGCATTTGCGTTATATGCTTGTTGGAATGTAATCATATTCGTCATTTCTTCATCAAGCGATACCGAAGTGATGGAAGCACGGCTGTTGCTGATTGTCACAAGTAGTGTTTCAGAAGTGGCGTTTAGGCGCGCTGCTTCTTCTCCATCGACACCGAGCTTACCAATGATTCCTTGATAGAATGTGTTAAATGTTGCGCCGTCTAAATTTGCTTGAACTTTTGATTGGATATTTGAAAGCTCAAGTGCCCATTTTCCGTTCCCTTCTTCATTTGGCTTGCTAGAAGCAGCCAATTTTGAAGAATCTTTCAAAAGCTCAGCATTCACTTTAATATTTCCTGCAGACATCGGTTTTGTATTATCAATTGGTTCAAAGAAATCGATTGTGCTTTGAGCACCTGTTAAATCATACCCTTGCTTATGCATCGCATTAAAGACATTTGCAAATTCTGAGGCAAGTTTGTCGAGGCTAGCCATCGTTTCTGGATAATAGCCTTTAACATTTGCTCCATCTTGATATCCATAAGAGTTAATCAATGATAATAATTTACCTTTGCCAGGCTCTAATTGGTCATATGTAATCGTGCCTGAGTCAGCTGTACCTGTGCCAACTACATTGATGCTCGTAAATACTTTTGATAAATCCGTTCCATCAATTTGTGTAGTTCCACTATTTACTTCAATGCTAGCAGCATCTTTACCATTCACTAATTTAATAGCTGTGTTTGTTCCAAATGGCTTAAATGTAATAGTTACACTGCCTTCAGCTACACTAGAAGCAAGTCCACCAGAAGGAACACGTTCGACTGAGACTGGGATGTAACTATTTAATTCATCGATTAACACATCGCGAGCATCATATAAATCATTTGGTACATGACCATTTGGTTCAACCTCTTGCACTTGCTTATTAATAGAAGCAATTTGCTTTAGTAAGGAATTGATGCGGTTTGTCGAAACACTAATTTCGTTACCTAAGTTACCTTGAATTGTTTTTAATTGCGTATCGATATAGTTAAATGATTCGGCTAAATGGTTGGCACGTTCGATAGCAACTTTACGTGATGCCGCATTTTCTGGACCTGTACTAACATCTTGTAGACCTTTCCAGAACTGTTCTAATGCTGCGTTTAAACCGTACTGAGAAGGTTCGTCCATAATATCTTCCATTTGAGAAATAGCATTTGAACGTGATTCCCAATAACCTAACTTGTTTGTTTCCTGACGATATTGACGGTCAATAAATTCATCGCGAATACGTTGAATAGATCCTGTCTCTACCCCTGTTCCCATATGTCCAGGGTAATTAGGCGTGTTTAAACCGGCTGTTGGAAAACCTGGTGTAGCTTGCATATTTACTCGTTGGCGTGAGTAACCTAGTGTGTTGGCATTTGAAATATTATGACCTGTTGTATATAAAGCAGATTGTTGTGTAAATAAACCGCTTCTACTAGTTTCTAAGCCCATAAATGTTGAGCGCATCATTATTCCTCCCTTTAGTAACGATTAAAAATTAAGCTTGTGAATCGAAGTACGATTTTTTTGCTACTGTATTCGTGCCACGCACCTCACGACCAGAGTAATTTATTTGCTCTGGGCGTGGGCGTAGGGCATCTAATGTTAGATTGACAAATTGTAATGATTGGAATACCATTTTTTGATTGAGTTCGTTTTGTTTTCGTAAATCATTAATGATGAGCATTAGTCGATTGCGAACAGCTGAAAGTGCTTCTTTTTCAGTTTCTAGTTCAGCAGCATCGATGACATCAGCAACAGACATTTTGTCAGTTAAAGCAATTCCTTTTGCTTTAAGGTATTCGGTTACCTGTACCTGACGCTGTTGCTCGAGCTTATCAATGGCCGCTACATGTGCCTGCTCATCCTTGAGCATTTGGTCTAGTGCTTCGATATCGCCAGCTTTAATAATTTCTGTTTTTCTAAAGGCTAGTTCGAGTAAGCTTTTATGCATTCTCTCTAATATTGTTAATGTAGAACAAATTGTTTCTACAGTCATATTACTAAGCACCCTTTCTGTATTTCCTAGAAGCGATAATATTTCAGCATATCTTCAGCAACTTTACGAGCATTGACCTTATATTCTCCAGAATCAATATCTGCCTTTAATTGTTGCACGCGTTCAGCTCGTTCAGTGCTGTACGTCGTTACACCTTGCATTTCTTGAGCTGCTTTTGAAATTTCAATTTTGTCAGCGAATGACGCTTTGTTGTCGCCAGATTTGACATTACGTACTTGATTTTTATATGCGTTTACAGCATTAACACCATACGATGTAATTTTCATATTCATCCCCCTATCTTAAAAGCTTATCTTACTATTATTTCGGATTGTCTCCAACAATGTTAAGTTTTCAAATATAAAAAAGTGTGCTAATTTTGTTTAAAATTAACACACTTTCGCTTATCAACCATCTTTAAGGTGTATAATTTAACTTCGTCATTCTCAATTCCCTGTTACATTTTGCTTGGTAGATCGCATCAGCATTGCACGTATGTAAGTGAAGGAAGCTCAACTCTTGTGTAAAATTAACCTATTTCAAATTGTTACTTTTTACGTTCGGCATGATAAGTTACACGATCATGCTCTGCTACACTTTCACGGAACTCCTTAGCTGCTTCAAATGTACGAAGATCTGACTTTAATTCATCTTGGCATTTTGTACACAGTTTCCCTGTTGTCGTTAAATGACCGCAGTTATCGCATGGATAACCTAAGTTCGGGAACATTGCTGGCTGCAAACGCCCTTTACGAACCCATTTATATAATAATTCCTCTTCAGCACCAGTTGCCTCCACAATTCGTTCCACTGTAGCCGCACGATTTTCGCGTTTTCGTAAAAAACGATATACTATTTGATATAATTCCTCTTCTGATTGTGCGCATTTATGACATACGTCTCTGACCCCAGTATAATTAAAAAACTCATTACATTTTGGACAATTTCGAACCTCAGCCATCTCTTCTTCCTCCTCTTGCATGATCACTATTTAATTACACGAATCCTAAATTCGTAATCTATTATACATGATGTATTAGCATTTTCATCCATTAATTAATGTGAAGGTTCGAACATTTCGGGCACCTGCTTCTAGTAAAACCTGTTTAGCATGCCGCATTGTTGTCCCTGTAGTTTGTATATCGTCAAAAAGGAGATAATCTTTATGTTCAACTTGTGCTACAGGATTTAGTCGAAAAAGTGAAGCTGATTTTAGACGTTGCTCCCTATTTTTGGAGCTTTGTGTTTCTACTGTCGTTTTTTCTAAAAGTTGTGTATAGGGAATATTTGCAGCTTTCAGAAGCTCCTCGGTATGTGAAAAGGTACGCTCTTTTTGTTTAATCGGATGCATTGGAATCGGAATAATTGTTGCTGCTTCACATTTAAATTGTGTATGAATCTGCTGTCGAAATACTTTAGCAAGTGCAACGTCTTGAAGAAATTTATATTGATGCAAATACTTCTTCATTGCATCGTTATATTGATAAAGTGCTGTCGTTGTTGAGGAAAGCTCAAATTTGGAGAAACATTTTTCACAAAGACAAGGCGGGAAGTGTCTTATTAAAAGTGTTTTCCAGCTAGGAACGATTTGCAAAGGCTGAGCACATAGCAAACAAAACATTTCTACTTTATTCATTGGGAGAACCCTACCTTATTGTTATAAATTATTTTCTCGCGCGCTTCATCCATGGCGATTGTGATGCCATGATGAAAAAACACGACGTCTCCCTCTGCATAAGCTTCATGTCGCCCAACCCGTCCTGCTATTTGAATTAATGCACTTCCAGTAAAAATAGCCGATTCTGCCCCAACAACAGCGACTTGTACATTTTTTATCGTGATACCTCTTTCTAAAATCGTCGTCGTTACTAATCCAGGAATTTCTTCATTACGTAGCTGAAGTACTTTTTCTTTTCGTTCTGGGTCGTCAGCATGAACGGCTAAAATATTTGCATGTATCCTTTGAAAAAGTGGCATGGCAATTTTCAACAATTCAACTTTCGGTAAAAAAATAAGAAATGGTTCTTTTTTAGTTAGCCGCTCCTCTATCCAAACTTTTAGCTTTCTCGGGAGTCTTCCCCGTTTTAAGCTTTTTTCATATCCCCATAGCGAGCTAAAGCGTGGCACTGGCAAAGGATTATTGTGATATCTTTTTGGAATAGATGAGCAATATTTAAACTGATCAATTAATGTCTGTGATGGTGTAGCTGTAATAAAGTAAGTTGAGGCTTTTGCAGTTTTGGCTTTTTTCACGGCTCTTGCTAATGTTTCATCGAATGAATAAGGGAATGCATCCGCCTCATCAACAATCATGACATCAAATGCCTGTTCAAAGCGATATAGCTGATGTGTCGTCGCCAGTATTAGTTGCGCATAACCGTTCTGCTGCGGCGCTCCACTATAATAAGCGTGAATGACGGTTTCAGGAAAAGCCTTTTGAAAGCGTGGCAACAACTCTAGCACAACATCTGTTCGTGGCGCTGCAATACAAACGCGCATCCCTTTTTCTAGCGCATACTGTACTGGTTGAAAAAGCAGCTCTGTCTTACCAGCCCCACACACCGCTGAAATCAAATGACATCGACCTGCTTTAACACTTTCAAGCAGCTCATTTGCCGCCTGTTGTTGAAGTTCCGTCAGTTGGCCTGTCCATTGGAGTGGATGCTGTCTTTTTCTATAAGCTTTCGGCCCTCGCCATATGATCAGTTGCATGCAGCTACTTACTCTGCCCATGCTTAGACAATGTCTACAATACACACATTGTTGTTGGCATTTTGAGCAATCAAACATCGTAAAAAACTGAGGTTTATCATTATAGCAACGGTTACATCTTAATCGTGGTCTTGTTTGAATACCTTCTATTATATGAAGATACTTTTTATCAATAGCATACTGTATGTCATGATTAGCAAATGGTGAATGTTCCATTAACCATATACGCCCTTCATGAAAATCTCGTAAAGTAGGAGGCAACAGCCATCCTTTATATTTCATTCTAATTTGCTCCTTTCTTTTTGTGATAATGGTTCTAGCAGGGGGTTCTGCAGGGTTATCGGCGATTTACTCAGGTTTATCGGCGATTCGATAGAGTTTATCGGCGTTTCACGCGCTTCTATCGGCGATTTGACAGAGTTTATCGGCGTTTCACGCGCTTCTATCTGAGGTTTCAACCAGGTTTACTGGCGATTCGCTCACGCTATCAGAGATTTCTCGCCTACAATAAATAAAAAAAGCCCCTACAACAAGTTGTAGAGACTTTTTTATATTATTTTTTTGTCCAGCCTAATCCCATCGCACCTTCACCAAGGTGTGTGCCAATAACTGGGCCGAAATAGCTCAATTTAAAGTCTACGTTCGGATAGGTTGCAGCGAGCTGTGCTAACCATTCTTCAGCTTCTTTTTGGCAGTTACCATGTATGACTACTGCATCCATCTTGTCATACTTGTTTGCATCTTCTGCTAGTAATTCTTCTGCACGCTTTAGTGCTTTCTTACGTGTACGAATTTTTTCGAAAGGTACAATTACCTTATCTACAAAATGCAAAACAGGCTTTACTTGTAATAAACCTCCAATTAAAGCTGCTGCTGAAGATAGACGGCCTCCACGTTGTAAGTGCGCTAAGTCATCTACAATGAAGTAAGCACGAATAGACTGCTTCATGTCCGCTAATGCTGCTAATATTTCTTGTGCCGTGCAACCTTGCGCCGCCATTTCAGCTGCACGTAACACGTAAAAGCCTTGAACCGCACAAGAAATCTCGCTGTCAAATGCGAATACATCAATACCTTCCACCATTTCTCCTGCTTGAACAGCACCTTGATATGTACCGCTTATACCACTTGATAAATGAATAGAAATTACTTCGTCATAATCATTTGCCAACTCTTCAAAGAGAGCAGCAAACTCACCAATTGGTGGCTGTGTTGTTTTAGGGAATTCTTTTGCCCCACGTACTTTATTATAAAATTCAGAAGCCGTAATATCTACTTCCTCTGCGAATAATTCACCTGCGATGTTTACACTTAACGGAATCATACGAATATTTAAGCGCGCTCGTTCTTCTGGCGTAATGTATGCAGTACTGTCTGTTACGATTGCCGTCCTCATTCATGTCCACTCTCCTATGTTCCAAGTTTACCTCAAAAAGAAATGAATGTGAATTGAATTACGACCTAACGTAATTACATCCTAATTGAACTACTAGTAAGTACGAGTTCAAACGATGATGTCCACTTCACATTCATTTCCTATGTATAGTAAGGGAAGAATTTCCCTTATTGATTGCCCGTGCTAGATTTTGAATCATCACCAATATAAAAGACGCTCGTCACTTTCCAAGCCCCATCCTCTTTTACAAATACCGTAACTTGTCGTCCAGCACTATCGTGTTCGACATTCGTCTCAAGTTGTAAAGAGTGCATCGTCATATTAGCAAATACTTGTGCTTCTTCCTGACCATACTTTGCAATCGTTACATTAGTAACATCACGTTTCGTATCAAATTGGTCAAATATTTCTTCTGCAAATACTTTTTCTTCATCATATTTAAAGCCTTTTGGGTTCTTAGATATCGTTTTCATATAACGATGAATTTCTTCTTCATTTAATGCGGCAATATATTCATCAAACGCCGCTAAAATTGCTTCTTCCTCATTAACTGGTACATTCGTCGCTTTTTCGACTTCTCCACCCATCATTTCAAAGCCTACTGTACCATCCTCAATAACCTTTTCTCGCTCTTTTGCAGTTAAGTCTTCATCTTTATTGCCACAGGCAGTTAACACTAATAAGGTTAAAACTGCTAGAATACTTTTCTTTAACATCATAAAACCTCCCGCGCAATATTGTAGCATATAAATGCATTAGTAGGAATTTTGTTGCGCATTTTCTACATTTAGGTGCTTATATCATTCTTATGACGTCTTTTAATTTAAAATGTTGCACAACAAAAAAAACTGCCTTAAAAGCTACTTTATCTGTTAAAGTAGCTTTTAAAAACAGCCTTTAATACTATACTATGCAGTTATCGTACTTCAACCCAACCATTTTTAATGGCAGTTACTACGGCTTGTGTACGGTCGTTTACATTCATTTTTTGTAAAATGCTTGAAACGTGGTTTTTAACCGTTTTTTCAGAAATAAACAGTGTCTCACCGATTGTACGGTTAGATTGACCGTCTGTTAGTAATTGTAAAACTTCACATTCACGTTTTGTTAGTAAATGGAATGGACGACGAATTTCCGTTTGATGGAAGTTACCTTTGTTTTCATGTTCAGAAAGGCGACGGAATTCTGCTACTAAATTTTTTGTTACTTTTGGATGTAAATAAGAGCCGCCATTTGCCACTACTTTAATCGCTTCTACGATTTCATCAGCATCCATCTCTTTTAGCATATAGCCAAGTGCACCTGATTTTAATGCATGTGTTACATATGTTTCATCATCATGGATAGATAGCATGATGACTTTTGCATCTGGAAATTCTGCAATTAAATCAGCTGTTGCCTCTACACCATTTTTTCCTGGCATATTGATGTCCATTAAAACAACATCCGGTTGATTTTCCGCATATAAGTTTACAACATCTGTGCCATCGTCACCTTCTGCAATTACATCAAACGTATCTTCAAAATCTAAGATACGTTTAACCCCTTCTCGGAATAGCTGGTGATCATCTACAATAATTATCTTCGTCATAAGTCTTTACCCCCTAAAATTCTGCAACACATTCTTTAATCTACTTCTAACGGAATTTTAAATAGTACCGTTGTACCTCTATTAATCTCGCTTTCAATTGAGATTGTACCATTTAATATTTCAATTCGTTCTCGCATTCCTAAAATACCAAAGGAATGATCTTTTACAACTTTTTGATCGAATCCAACGCCATCATCTTTCACGACAATATTTACCGCGTTATTCAACCATTCAAGCTTTACCCAAATATCCTTACATTTCCCGTGTTTCATAGCATTTGTTACACATTCCTGAACTAAACGGAAAATGGATACTTCATAGTTTGATGGAATACGTTGTTCTGTACTCCTTGACTGAAAATGGATTTCAACTCCCGGATTATATTCGGTCACAGTCGACAAATATTTCTTTAATGTCGGTACAATACCTAAATCATCGAGTGCCATAGGACGTAAATCATAAATAATACGTCGCACTTCTGATAGCGCATTGCGCACTGTTTTTTTCAAATCAGCAATTTCAGCCAAAGCATATTCAATGCCCTTTTCACGATACGTTCTTTCAATTAAGTCCGTACGCATTAAGACATTGGCCAACATTTGCGCAGGTCCATCATGAATCTCTCTTGATAAACGTTTTCGCTCTTCTTCTTGCGCTGCGATTATTCGTATACCAAAATCTTGCTTCATTTTCGCTTGTTCAAGCGCTAACCCAACATTTTTTAAATCAGACGTTAAATAATTTAAAATAACATTTACTTGATTAACAATATGATCAGCACGTTCAATTGTATCGAGTAATCCTCTTAGACGTCGCTCTAAATCATCTCTTTTGTCGCGCAGTTGCTTTTCTTGTGTTTTAATGACGGAGAGCTTCAATTGAAAATCATGGGCCGTTTCATATGCATCTCTAACTTGTTCTTCGGTATAATTATCAAAAGCTTTACTCACTAACACAAGTCTTTGCTTAGCAAGTTGCGTGCTTTTTTCTAAAGCATCGCCTTCATCGATGACAGTTGAAATCTGTTTTCGAACAATTTCTAGCTCTCGTTGCATATCTTCAAAGCTTCTACGGCTTTGTTCACTTATAATGAAAATATCGTCTTTAGAGCTCATTATTGTTTCTAACATTCGATTGAATACGTCATCAAGCGACTTTAAATCGAAGGTATCATTTGAAAACATAGTGTACTCCCCAGTCTAATGTCCTTATTACCACATAGTATTTTGAAAGACCAATTTCATAGAATCTAAGTCTAAACCTATTATAGCATCACAATGATAAAAATTAATGCTTTTTCTTTATGAAATTTATAGCATACAACCCTACTTTAAAGGAGAATGACACATATGAGAGATAACTATTTAACTGTAAAAGGCTATGGAGAAAGTGAAATCATAATATCTAAATCTCGCTTTCTCACTTATATAGAACGCGCTGAAAGCGAAGAGGATGCAATGTTGTTTATCGAGCGCATAAAAAAAATGCATCATAATGCGACACATAATTGCTCTGCTTATATAATTGGGGAGCATGATCATATCCAAAAGGCAAATGATGATGGGGAACCTAGTGGCACGGCAGGCGTCCCTATGTTAGAGGTTTTAAAAAAACAAGGCTTAAAAGATACGGTCGTTGTCGTCACACGCTACTTTGGTGGCATAAAATTGGGCGGCGGCGGTCTTATTCGTGCTTACGGTAAAGCAACAACAGAAGGATTACTCGCTGCACAAGTTGTCGAACGCAAGCTACACCACCTAATGAAAATTGTCATCGACTACACTTGGCTTGGAAAAGTAGAAAATGAGATTCGCAACTCCGCTTACTCATTAGAGGAAATTCGCTACTTAGAAGGTGTCGAAATCATTGTTTCCGTGTTGAAAGAGGAAGAAAATCAGTTTACCAATTGGATTACAGAACTTACAAATGGACAAGCTTCTGTCTCATTCGAGAGTGCGCAATTTATCGAATTTATTGTGAAATAAATAGTTTTAATTGTCTAATGCTGAAGGTCCATAGTATAATTTTAATATTGAGCTAACTTACTCAGTTACGCCTCTGTGCTATTATGAATAAAATTTAGTTCAATCGCGTAATTATTCCCAAAATCAAGAGGAGAATATACCAGATATGAAAAGAACAAATGTAAAAAGGAAAAAGAGGTCTTCTAAAGCGTCTTTCATTATAAAAGTAGCATTACTACTTGTTGCTAGTTTCCTAATTTGCGTTACGGCCTACGGAGTATATATTACAAAGCAAGCCGAGCACGCTGCAAACTCAGCTCATGAAGAATTAGAAGGTCGCGATGTTTCTACACTAAGAGAAGAAAAAGTAGAACCAGTTCATGATAATGTTTCGATTTTATTTGTAGGTGTTGATGATAGCGAAAATCGTGGACAAGGTTCTGATCACTCACGCTCAGACGCTCTGATTTTAGCGACTTTAAACAACAACACAAAAACGATTAAAATGTTAAGTATCCCTCGTGATTCTTACGTTTATATTCCTTCAGTAGGTTATAAAGATAAAATTACCCATGCACATGCTTTAGGCGGTACACTAGCAACAATTGAAACAGTTGAAGGACTTCTAGATATACCAATTGACTACTACGTGCGCATGAACTTTAATGCATTTATTGATGTTGTCGACGCATTAGGCGGCATCGAAGCAGAAGTGCCATATGCATTACACGAAAAAGATGAATTTGATCGTAATACAATTAATTTAAAACCAGGTTTACAGCACTTAAGTGGTAGTCAAGCACTTGCACTTGCCCGTACTCGTAAACAAGATAATGATATTCAACGTGGTATTCGCCAACAAGAAATTTTAACAGCTATTACAAATAAAGTAGCTTCAGTCGGTTCTATTACAAAGTATGATGATGTCATTAAAGCAATTGGTGATAATATGAAAACAAATATGACATTTAGTGAAATGAAATCATTCCTGTCATATTTAAAACAAGGTAAACCACGCATCGATTCGTTAACTTTAGAAGGTAACGATGATATGTCTACAGGTGTTTACTATTATCAACTAGATCAGCAATCAGTTGATGACGTATCACAAATTCTTAAAAATCATTTAGCTTTAAAATCTTCATCTTCAACGTTAACAAATAATAATACAGATAAAGATAATGCAGCTGGCGACGACAGTTCGACTAACGAGTCAGCACAATAGAGTTTTTGAGAAACAGCCAGTTGCGGGTATTTAACCTGTGACTGGTTGTTTTTCGCTTCCGCTTAGTTATTCCGCGCTTCAAGACCCTTTTTCCGCGATACGGCATCTTTTTTCCGCGTTACATGGGATTATTCCCGCGCTTTAGACCTATATTTCCGCGAAGCAACAAGGTTTTTCCGCGATAGTACAAAAAAGACAGAAGACAAACTCAAATGCCTTTGAGTTTGTCTTCTGTCTGAGCAACTATAGTCCAGTATAGTTGGTTCGAATGTTATTTATTAAAAATCCGCATGAAATTTAAGAGCGGTTTATAGTTTTTGCCAGCGAGTCCTATGATTTCAACAAAAATTTCAATGGCGATTAAAATAACTGTAATAAGCAAAATTGCTCCCCATAATTTAGCCATTGAGAAGATAATAGCAGCTAAGCCGAACATCATCGCAATGCCATATATAATCAGTACAGTTTGACGATGTGTAAAGCCCATATCCAATAATCGATGATGTAAATGCGATTTATCTGGATCCGACCATTTTTTCTTCATACGTAAGCGACGAACAATCGCAAAGAATGTATCAGAAATCGGTACACCTAGCATAATAACTGGGATAATTAACGAAATGATCGTAAAGTTTTTATATCCTAATAATGCTAATACTGAAATCATAAATCCTAAAAATAGTGCTCCAGTATCTCCCATGAAGATTTTTGCTGGATGGAAGTTATAAAATAAGAAACCAATTGTCGCTGCAGCTAAAATTGCTGCAAAGGCTAATACGAACATATCGCCCATTATAAATGCCATACCTGATAATGTGATTAGTGCAATAGAAGAAACACCTGCAGCTAAACCATCTAAGCCATCAATTAAGTTAATCGCATTCGTAATACCAACAATCCATAGTATAGTAAATGGAATACTTAAGAAACCGAAATCTAATTGGCCACCAAATGGCAAGTTAATAAAGTCAATTTGAATTCCGCCAACAAAAATAACGATAAGGGCCGCTACTACTTGCCCAAGCATTTTTGCCTTTGCGGAAATTTCGCGCATATCATCAATGACACCAGTTGCTACAATAATACAAGCTCCGATAATAATCGCTAAACTATTTTCACCTTGTGGCTGTAAAAACGCCACCCCTATTAAAAACGCAAGGAAAATTGCCAGACCACCAAGCCTTGGCATTATGCGTGCATGTACTTTTCGATAGTTTGGCGCGTCAACGGCACCAATTCTAAACGCTAAACGTTTAACTAGTGGAGTTAACAAAATGGAAGCAACGAATGCTGCTATTAAAGACACGTAAAGCATGTCTCTCCCCCTCAAAAAATTAATCTACATTTGAATCCAATTTGATTATAGCATGAACAAGCTCTGAAATATACTTTTTCTATTCATTTTCCACCATTTCACAATTTACATTTTTCTCTATTATTCTACTTGTATTACTTAATGTCAAATGTAGTCATCATTCGTAAAATTTGATAGAATAATGAGGTGTCTAGCATTTAGACAACTTTAAAGGAGCGTAAATTCATGTTCTCAATTTTTAAACGCAACAACGAGCAAACAAGTGCTCGTCAATTAAAACGCTACTATAAAATAGTAGAGCAAATTAATAATCTAGAAGAAAACTATGTCAATAAGTCAGATGCTGAATTAAGAGAAATGACTTTTATTTTCAAGGATCGCTTAGAACAAGGCGAACCAATTACATCAATTATCCCAGACGCATTTGCAGTTGTACGCGAAGCCTCAAAGCGTGTTTTAGGAATGCGCCATTTTGATGTACAGCTGATTGGTGGACTTGTATTAACAGAAGGCAATATTGCAGAAATGCCTACAGGTGAAGGGAAAACGCTTGTCGCTTCACTGCCCTCTTATGTACGCGCATTAGAAGGTAAAGGTGTTCATGTCATCACAGTCAATGACTACTTAGCTAAACGTGACTTTGAGCTTGTTGGACAAATTCACCGCTTCCTAGGTTTAACAGTTGGATTAAATATTCCAATGATGGAACCTACTGAGAAAAAAGAAGCGTATAACGCAGATATCACGTACGGTGTAGGTACAGAATTTGGTTTCGACTATTTACGTGACAATATGGCACATAGCTTAGCGGATAAAGTGCAACGTGCTTATCATTTCGCCATCATCGATGAAGTCGATAGTGTGCTTATTGACGAAGCAAAAACGCCACTAATTATTGCTGGTAAAATGCCTGCAAATGATGAGCTACACCGCATTGCAGCAATGTTAGCTAAACGCTTTAAAGCTGAAGAAGACTATGATTTTGATGATGAAACAAAAGCTACTTCTTTAACAGATAAAGGCATTGAAAAAGTAGAGGCTGCTTTCAATGTTGATAATTTATATGATTTAGAACATCAAACACTTTATCACTATGTGATCCAAGCTGTTCGTGCCCATGTCATGTTCCAGCGTGACGTTGATTATATCGTTAAAGAAGATAAAATCGAGCTTGTAGACATGTTCACAGGTCGTATTTTAGAAGGTCGTTCTCTTTCTGATGGCTTACACCAAGCTATCGAAGCAAAAGAAGGCGTAACAATTACAGAAGAAAATAAAGCACAGGCACAAATTACAATTCAAAACTATTTCCGTATGTATCCGAAGCTTTCTGGGATGACAGGTACAGCGAAAACACAGGAAAAAGAAATTCGTGAAGTGTATGGCATGGAAGTAATTCAAATTCCAACAAACCGTCCACGTCAACGTGTTGATCAGCCTGATATGATTTTCAAAACGCAAGCTGCCAAATATAAATTTGTAGCTGCTGAGGCGAAACAACGACATGCTAAAGGACAACCAGTGTTAATTGGAACAACATCCATTCTACAATCCGAAATGGTTGCAGATCATTTGAAAAAAGAGGGCCTGAAATTCCAATTGTTAAATGCAAAAACGGTTGAACAAGAAGTTGAGCTTATTTCTCAAGCAGGTCAAAAAGGACGTATTACCGTTGCTACAAATATGGCTGGTCGTGGTACAGATATCGTGCTAGGCGACGATGTCCATGAACTTGGTGGACTGTATGTTATCGGTACCGAAAAGCATGAAAGCCGACGCGTTGATAATCAGCTGCGCGGTCGCTCTGGTCGTCAAGGTGACGTAGGTGAAAGTCGCTTCATTCTCTCTATTGAAGATGATATGTTCCGCCGCTATGCAAAAGAAGAAGTTGAAAAATTCTCAGCAAAAATGGTTGTGGATGAAAATGAGGTCATTCAAAACAAAGATGTACAAGAGCTAATTAATCGTACACAGCGCATTGTTGAAGGCTCACAATACGGCATGCGTGAGTACAATTTAAAATTAGACGATGTTATCAATGATCAACGTACTGTTATTTATGGTTTACGTGACAAGATTTTAGCTGGCGAGGATTTAATGGGTGAGTTGAAAAAAATGCTGAGCGAAACGGTCGATTTTGCAGTGCGAGATGCTGCGCCTGAAGAGCTCCCTTCTGTAGAATGGGCTTATGACCAAATGGAAAATTCACTTAATTCGTTATTCATTACTCCAGTCACGATCGATCGTGAAGTAGGTAAAGTGAAGCAAATTTTAGCTGATGTCCAGCCTTCTGAGCAAGAACTCCTTGATCATATGCAAAAATTTGCAGAAAATGAGCAAGTAATGGCTGTTATTCCACAAGTTATGTTGAGTTATTTAGATAGTGGCTGGGTGAAGCATTTAGAAGCAATGGCTCACTTAAAAGAAGGTATTGGCTTACGTCATTATCAACAAGAAGATCCAATGCGTATTTATCAACGCGAAGGACTTGAATTATTCGGAAAGAACTTCCAGGAATTACGCCGTTCTATTATTATTGAAATTACAGGCTTCATGAAAATGATTGAAGGACAACAGGAGGTACAATAATGGGTTTATTTTCATTTTTTAAGAAATCAGACAAAATCGTTCAAGAAAACACAATTGATTCTAAAGATTTACTAGGAAAAGTTTCAGCAAATAAAGGTGACAACCGTGACGTTGTAACGAAACTTTCATTCCATCCTGAATGGGATGTACCTCAGGAACAAAAATACATTTTTAACTTCCTAGCAAATGACCTAGAGCCATTAAAACCAAATCAATTATCACTATCATCTATTAGTATTGAAGAGGAGCCACGCACGGGCAAATGGCTTGTACGCGCCTTCTTCCGTTCATCATTAGCAGAAGCAATTGAACTAGGCGAAATTGAATTATTCATTATGGATAAAAATGATGAGCTAATAGCTTCTAAAAAATTCGATTTTAAAGCGCTTGGCACAATTCCAGCTGAAAGTGCACGTCCATGGGTATTTGAATTTGAAAAATCAACTATTAAAGTTGACGAAGTACCAGAAGACGGCTGGAAAATCGCCTTTAACCTTGTCTCATTACGTGGTCACCAATTAGAGTTAGACCCTACATGGGAGAAACAGTTACCATCTGCACAAAAGGAAGAGCTTGCAAAAATCGTGAGTACATTACCAAAGTTAGGTGAAACGGAAGTTAACTTCACTGGTCTACAAGCAAAGCTTGCTGATAATGGGAACCTAAATGTATCCATCTTTATCCGTAATGGTCATAACAAAGCGATTAATTTAGAGCAATTACCATTAGAAATCATTGATGCAACAGGTAAACAAATTGCAAAAGGTTCATTTACAATGGATCCAATCTTAACTGTCCAACCGAACTCAACAAAACCTTGGACTTTCATTTTCCCAGCTGAACTTGTTGATGCACAACAAGCTGATCTTTCTCGCTGGACAGCACGCGTTACTCAATAAAAACAGCAAAAATCCTTCTTTTTTCGGAAAGAAGGATTTTTTTAGTGAAAAAATGATGCTCACTTTCTCGCGGAAGTTGAACAGCGCTTCACTCCAGTTTACAGCGTTTCATTAACTTCTATCGGCGGTTCGTCCGAGTTATCGGCGATAAGCACTGTCCTTCTGGCGATTACCGTACTTTACTGGCAATCCGCACGTCCTTCTAGCACATAAAAAGGCGATATTTGCACAATGCAAATATCGCCTTTTCCTTATTTCACTGTATCGAATCGTTTATAAGCTACTAATCTAGTTGACCAGTAAGAGTACGTAACATCAGAAAGTTCTACACCATCCGTACCTGCGTGGATAAATTTATTGTTACCGAGGTAAATACCCATATGAGAAATACCTTCTTTATACGTATTTTCAAAAAATACTAAGTCTCCTGGCACAGGATTTTTCACTTGCGTTGTACTGTTATTGAAATAGCCTTCGCTGCTATCTCGTCCAATTTTCAAACCACCTTGATTGAAAGCGTAAAAAATAAATCCACTACAATCAAGACCTTCTGGTGTGTTTCCTCCATAAAGATATGGCGTTCCAATTAGTTTATTAGCCAGTTCCACCGTTTTTTTGTATATAGCCTGTCCATTCGCTGTCGGATCTTGATTTGTTACTTTTGATGGTGCCCCCGTATCTGAAGTCACATTGTTATGTATTGTATCACCCTCGGGTATTACGGCTACTGGAGAAATTTTTAACACTTGTCCAATATAAATCGTGTCGTTCTCTATTCCATTCCAATCTTTAAGCTCTTTTAATGTCACATTGTATTGCTTTGCAATTTTCGAGAGCGTATCGCCTTTAATAACTGTATGAACGGCAGTCGATGGCTTAGAAGGTGTAGTTGTTGTTGGCTTTGACGGTTTAACTGTTTCCGTTGTAGGTTTTGACGGTTTTACTGTTTCAGCTGTCGCCTGCTTTGTAATCTCTAGTTTTTGGGCTACATAAATCGTATCCTTTGATAAATTGTTCCATTTTTTTATGTCTTGAATTGTCACTTGGTGGGTTTGGGCGATTTTGGATAACGTATCGCCTTTTTGTACTGTATATGTTGCAGCTTCTGCAGTTTGTATTGCAAAAAATGAAGTAGCAATAGTGCTTAAAGCGAGAATTCTCCATTTTTGTGATTTTAGCATATCAAATAGCCTCCGTTCATGGTAGAATATTTCCTTGTGTGTCTATCATACTAAAGATATGTCTAAACAAAAATCGGAAAAACTGACTATTTTTCAAACAATTTATGAATCCTATAGAATACTACAGAATCCGACTATCTACTATTAGTATAATAATTGCAAGTTTTATAGTCCTATGATAACATACATGTCTGTATTTAAAATTTTTAGAAAGTTTTATTTTTTCAATTATAAAGGAGTTTTAGTATTTATGAGAAACATCTTGATTTTCATCAAAGAGAATTTAGCTGTAGGCTTACTACTTTTTGCCTTGTTCCTAGGGGCGGGCAACATTATCTTTCCACCGTTACTAGGCCAACAAGCCGGTGAACATATTACAATTGCTATGATTGGATTTTTAATAACGGGTGTAGGTTTACCATTACTTGCTATTGTCGCTGTTGCAAAAGCAGGTGGCGACTTACAGCTACTTTCAAGTCGTGTTCACCCTGTTTTCGGAATCATTTTCACTTCAATTGTCTATTTAGCAATCGGGCCATTTTTCGCCGTTCCGCGTACTGGCTCTGTGTCTTACGAAATCGGCATTGCACCATTTCTTTCAGAGGCAGCACAAGCACATTGGGCTCCTCTATTTATTACATCGATCGTATTTTTTGCGTTTATACTTTATTTAGCCTTCAATCCTTCTAAACTAGTAGATCGTGTAGGCAAGATTTTAACCCCTGCACTCTTAATCGTTATTTTACTATTAGCTGTTAAAAGCTTTATTACACCAATGGGTGAAGCAGGAATGGCGGTTGGGAAATACAATGTTTCGCCATTTTCCGAGGGCTTTGTTCAAGGCTATTTAACGATGGATGTTCTCAGTGCACTTGTTTTTGGTATTGTCATTTTACAAGCTTTAAGTGATATGGGAATGAAAGATACTAAAAAGCAAGTTAAAACAACAATTTTTGCAGGCATTGTGGCTGCCATTGGTTTAGCCTTCGTATATATTTCACTTGGCTATATCGGCAATACAAGTATAGGAGCAATAGGTACATCTGATAATGGTGGCGTCATCATCGCAAAATCTGCAGAATACCTTTTCGGCAGCTTCGGAAGTATTATTTTATCGCTTACTATTTTATTAGCTTGTATTTCTACTGCTGTCGGCTTATTGACAGCCAATGCACAGTTCTTTAATAAGCTTTTCCCAAAAATTTCATATAAAACGTTCTTAATCGTATTTACATTATTAAGTGTAGCCATTACAAATGTTGGATTATCAACAATTATTAATACATCACTACCTGTACTACTAATTATTTATCCACTGGCAATGGTTTTAATGGTGTTATCGCTTGCTGATCATTTCTTTAAAGGTGGACGAATTGTTTACATTTTAGCGTTAATTCCAACATTCTTTGTTAGTGTTTATGACGGCTTAAAACAAATGGAAATTAAAATTACTTCCTATGAAAATATTTTAAAAGCATTACCACTGTACGAGCAAAGTCTTGGTTGGCTTGTCCCTGCAATGATCGGTGCGCTTATCGGCTTCATTATTCATAAGCTTTTCAAGAAAAACTAAATAGGTAATGCTAGCAGACACGTTCTACGATAGACGTGTCTGTTTTTATTCGACGTCAATATGGAAATTCATGTATAATATATGTAAATAATTCTGAAAAGAGGTGTCTTATGAAAAAAGTATTATGGTCTTTCTTGTTCGTATTGAGCTTTGTCATTTTTCCATTATCAAACGCTTCTGCTGCAAATAATAATGACCAGCAACTAGTTGAAGAAATAAAAGAAATTATAACAGAAAACTATGTTGGGAAAATTAATGGAGATCTACAAAAGGCAACAACCATTTCTGACATTATTAATATGTTAGACCCTTATTCAACATATTTTACTAAACAAGAATTTGAAGAATTTATGAATAGCATCAATCTATCCACAATTGGTATTGGTGTTGTTATTGAGGAACATGATGATGGAATACACATTTTACAAGTAATCGACGAAGGTGGAGCATCTGATGCAGGTGTCGAGGCTGGAGATATCATCATTTCCATTAACGGTCAATCCATAGTAGGTAACTCCATAGAAGAAGCCTCTTCCCTACTAATCGGTAATGAAGGTACACAAGTACAGGTTAAGCTATTACACGAGAACGGGTCTACTTCCACAAAAACAATTACACGTAAAAAATTCACACTGCCAAACGTAGAATCTGCTTTATTATTTGGTAATGTTGGTTACATAGCAATGTCTTCTTTCTCTGAAGATGGTGCGCAACTAGTAAAAGAGGCACTGATTCAGCTTAAACAGCGTGGCGCTACTTCTTTTATTTTGGATTTACAAAATAATGGCGGTGGCTATGTTACAACAGCAGAAGAGCTTACTGGTTTATTTCCTAAAGCAAAAATAGCTTATTTATTGCAAGAAGCACATGCCTCTTACGAAGTACGTGCTAAGCAACAAAACGTTAAATTTCCAGCAGATACTCGTATTTTAGTAAATCGATATAGTGCAAGTGCATCTGAAATGCTATCAGCTTCGTTACAAGATCAACAATCTGCCATTCTATATGGTGAAACTACTTACGGTAAAGGGGCTATGCAAGGCTTCTATGAATTGCATGACGGTAGCTATTTAAAGCTTACTGTCGGTAAATTTACTGGTCCTGCAGGTCATACAATTAATGAAGTAGGTGTGAAGCCTAATATACAAACGAAGACTGCTCCAATTTTCCAAGCACATTATGATGCTATTAAGGCACAATACAAAGATTATCAAGAACTAACTAGCCTAAAAAATGTACCTACTACTAAAACGTTTACTGTGAAGTTTTCACAGGCATTCTCTACACCAATTCCTGAAGGAAGCGTACAGCTAGTTGCTTTAGGTGGAGATGAAGTTCCATTTACAACAAAGGTGGAAAAAGATAATTCCTTAATTATTAAACCTGCTGAACCACTTGTTGAAGGGCAAGAATACATGCTGCTTGTGCATCCAACTATTCAAAAATCTTCAGGTGACAAACTACAAAAGGGGATTTATCTCCATATAGCAGTAACTAATTAAAAATAGAGTTTTCCATAATAGAAAGCGTTTGATAGTCGCGCCAATGCGAAATCAAACGCTTTTCTAATCCATAAAAACCACTACAAAAAAGTGTTAGATTGTCTATAATCAATCTAACACTTGCTGTCGACGTATTTAGACCCTCTCTATTGGTACTTCCACAGGCGTAGCGTATGCCTTAGGAGTCCTTTCCTTCGTTCCCAATGTTCTTGTGTGCCGTAGTCTTAACGCTCTATCCAAGCTATGTGGAGATGGGTTTTATACTTCTAATAAGCTACATCTACATTCCCGACTTATGCGTTTCTCTTAGGAGAAAAAATACATGCACTAAATTGCGTGCAAGTTCACACGGCTTGCTTTTTTGTTCTAGTAAATTTGTTAATATTAAACGTTCAAATGAGCCAACTAAACTATCTGCTACTATTTTTACATCTATATTTTGTAATTGAAATAGACGATCACAATCATGACGATAAACTAGTTCAATAAATTGCTGTGTTAATTGTGTTTTAACGAATGATGATTGTTTAGATTCAAAAAAGCCAATTTTCGTTAGTTTCGGATTCTCAATTATATAAAGGAACAACAAATATAGCTTTTGCTCCAACATTTGAATAAAGCCCTCTATCCCTTTTTCCACTTCTTCATTTTGATTGGACATGATTTCATTAAATCCTTGTTGGAATTTTATATTCAAATCATTATAGAGCGATTCTTTACTTTTAAAATATAAATAAAATGTAGGCTGAGTTACATCTGCCGCTTTCACTATATCGCTTATTTTTGTAGCATAATATCCCCTTTCAGAGAAAAGCTCCACAGCTTTTTCAAGTAATAATTGTTTACTTCTTTCTCCATTCGAATTAATCTTCCTACCTCTTGCCATACTAGTCACCTTACTCTATTAATAAATATTCGTTTTGTTTTGTTTAAATATGGTATTAAAAATATTTAATACCATATTTAAACCCACCATTTACCTTTTCACTGCCTGAATAATGTTAATTATAATACAATTCAAAAAATTACACTATGCATTTTTAACAATAATATGATACATGATACTTTTCTTGCTTCTTACAAACTACTACCATCAAAAAAAGAGACTCCCCACTCTTCATCACAACCCTTTACAAATGCCCTTTCACTAGCTTTAGATACAATATAAAAAGCATGTCGGAAGTACTCCCGACATGCTTTGATAAAGATAATCTGTCTAAAATAAGCATATTTTTAACAAATAAGAAAACGTTGATTTTTTAGCTGACTGTTTATACAGTCACTCATTTTTATTGTTTTAACAACTTCTTTTTCAGCTTATCATAATATTCTTTTACTTCATTAATGCCAAATACTAAGTATGATCCAACAAAGACAGCGATAAAAATAGCTAGACCTACAATGAATGTTAACCACTTGTATTCAAACACTAAATAATGGCTTGAGAAATACATGACAATCGTAATGATAATCATTGGCGGCATCGCTCTGAAAAAATGTAACTCTTTGCTGAAGATGCCCATTTTCAAGTCATACTTCGGTATTGCATAAGCGACTAGCATAATAAAGTTTGTAATAGAACTAATTAATGTACCCCAAGCAATTGCTTCAGCACCGTAATTATCCACCATCAGCATAATAACCGCAATATTGACACCAAAGACATTAATTAAGCTAAAAATAACAGGTGCCATCGAGTCGCCTTTTGCATAGTAAAAGCGTGTAATGTACGTATTCGCAGCTAAGAAATACATGGATAATACGAATATTGCTAAGACAGGTGCTGTAATGGCAGTCGAATCAGCATCGAATTTACCATATTGGAATATAACTTGTATAAGGTTTTCTGAGTAGAAGTAAGAATATATTGTTACTGGTATAAGTAGCAACAATAGATAATGTAAACCTTTTGAATACAGGCTCTTAATAGAAGCAGAATCATTGTTAGCTTCTTTTTGACTCAAAATCGGATAAATGACCGTAGTCACTGCTGTAATTAAAATCGCTTGTGGGAATTGCATCAGCTTAGAAGAATAGTTCACAGCTGCTACAGCCCCTTCAGAAAGCATACCAGCAAAAATACGCTGTAACAAAGCATATAATTGAATTGTCGCTCCTCCAAGCATAATTGGCAACACCATAATCCAAAGCTGCTTTGAGGAAATATTATGCTCAAATGAAAACCCGACTTTAGGGGAATCTAATTTGCGATAACCAATTATTAAGAAATACAACATAATTGCCGCACTGGCTAAGGCACTTATACCATACCCAAGTGCTCTAATACTTTCAATTTGAGATAACCCAACAGCAATGACTAGGAAAATCGCATTGTAAATTAAAATGGCAAAGCTCGATAAGTGGAATTTTTCATTGACATTCAGCAAGCCACTATACCAAGAAGATAACACAAGTAATATCGATGATGGCATCATCCAATAGTACAAGTTTTTCAATAAGTCTAAATCACTTTGACTATACTCACCATTCGTTTTTTCATGATTGAAAATCTCCATGATTGGATTCGTAAATGCTAATAAAATAATAGTCATTGCCGACACAGTCAACAACACAATGGTAAAGGACTGTTTTACAAATAGTGCGCGGTCTGTTGTTTCCCGATTATAAATCGAGATTACAGCTGTCGTAAAAGCCCCACCTACTACTAAATATAAAAAATTCGGAATGGTGTAAGCTGTGAAAATACTATCCGCAGTATGAGAACTTCCATATTGGATACCGATAATTATTTCACGTAAAAAGCCGAAGACACGGGCAACGATATTAATAATCGCTACGGCTCCTACAACTTTTATAAATTTATTCATAAGTCATCCCCACCTTTAATGGCCGACTTATAAATGGCAATACATCTTGCAGTTATATTTTTTTCATCGTGAACGTCTAATACTTCTTCGACCGCTTCACGATTCATATATTGTTCTTTCGGCGTGTTCACGGCACGCAGCATCTCCTCAGATAAAGCGATTGCGTCTTCAGGCTCCACTAAATGCCCTGCACCTTCACCAAGTAGTGATACGAGGCCACCAACTTTAGAAGCGATGACAGGTGTGTCTGTCGCTAATGCCTCTAATGCTACAAGTCCGAATCCTTCTAAATGTGATGGTAATACGAAGACATCGCTTGCCTGGAACCACTTTACAAGTTCCTGTTGTTTTAGTGGGTCTATAAATTTGACGTCTTCACTGAAGAATGGTTGCAAAGATTGGAAAAATCCCTCATCTCTTCTAGAGCCTACAATAACTAGCTCTATAGGACGCTCCACTTTCGTCTTTAACATTTGGAATGCTTGCAGTAGCTCTTCAACACCCTTTTGTTTAATGACATTTCCTACGAATAGAAAAACAAAAGGCTCTTTGGCTAATTGCAATTGTTGTCGTGCTTCTGCTTGTCTACCTTGTGAAAATACTTCACGATTCACGCCCATGCTAACTACTGAGATTTTGTCGGGAGCTATATCAAAGTCTTGCTCAATTTGTTGTGCTAACACAGGACCTACTGCAATGACATGCTCACTTTCACGTAAAATACTCGCTGTCCAGTTGCGAATTCTCGCACTTTTCTTTGCCATACGTTCAATGTCTCCACCATGAGCAGTAACAATGTACGGTATACCAAACATTTTCTTTAAAAGTAGCGATAACATCCCTGAAGGAAACACATAGTGCGCATGTGTAATATCGATTGATTTTCGATTTTTTAACCCCTTCAATAATGTAGAAAATCCCCATTTAGCATATTTTACAATGGTGTTTTTCTTGCCTGTAGCTGGGTTTGTATTCACTGCTATTTCAACGTCTAGTCCAGCTTTTTCAAGAGCTGTAACTTGATTTTTTACAAAAATACCGAATGATAAATGATCAGATGTTGGATACATATTACTAATGACGAGTATTTTTTTCATAGACGTGTCACTGCCTTTTTCATTAATTCCTGACCATACATGGCCTCTTTATGAATATGTGTAGCAATTTGTTTCGTCTCTGCAATTGACTGTTCCCAATTGCTACTTAGTTTACCAACTAATTTAGAAAGAGCATTCTCATCATCTTCTATATCCTGCATCTGTAAGCAACGATCTGATGCACCAACAAAGGACATAAAATCTTGCACTTTTGTATGATAGGATACAGCAATAATGGGAGTCTCTGAATTGGTCGCCAAAATAAGCGAATGTAAACGCGTACCAATTATTATATCTTGTTCGCCCGTAACTTCTAGTAAACGCTCAGGCACAAGATTTCCCTCAATTATTTCTGTCTGTGCACGATGCTGCATTTTCTTCTGAATATCTTGTGTCACGGTTACATCTTGAGGAAACTTCGTTGCAAAAAATGTGATGTGAGCATTTTGCTCCGAAATGACTTTATCTAAGTTTTTCGCCATACCTGTTACATATGCATCATATTTTGCTACATTACCTTCTGGCCAATAGTTTGCATTATAATACGGAACGGCAGATACACCAATTTTTCTTGGCTTTTCAGCATAATCTTTGCGATCACCTTTTAATGTAAACGCAGGATCACCAATCACTTCTATCGGTTTTTTGACCCCGATACTTTGTAATAACTTTTTAGACTGCGGATCACGCACAGAGATATTTGCTGCATAACGGCACATGAATCGGATACTAATTTTACCTGAAAATGTATCTAGTGGTCCTGCGCCACATCCGTAAATAATGTAGGGAATATTATTTTGTTTTGCCATCATTGCGTATGTTCCATAAAGATGGGCTTCACGTTTATAAAAATCCATTAAAATACCACCACCACCAATGATGAGGAGGTCAAAGTTCGATACATATTGTTTGTTATTTTTATACGTATGGATAAACGTTTTATATAGATTGCCCTTTTTATGATACAACGGATAGCTATGTACCCCATAACGCTCGGATGTTTGTTTTGTGTTATTGCTAAAAACGGTAATGTCGTCACTCGTTACCGAAAATGTTTGTTTTACTTGTTGAAGAATGCCGTATAATATTGATTCATCACCATTATTATCATTGCCGTAATTCCCCACAATGCCTATTTTCATTAAAAAACATCCTTTTACTTTTTAATACAGAGATTATACCACAATTGCACTTATTCGTTCTTTTTAAAAATAGTAAAAAAAAAGGGAACCTCGAATATCTACGAGATTCCCTCTATTTCTACCGTCTTATGGCTACAATTCATAGCTTAAAACAGCAAAAAAGTACTACTTCATTTTTAAGCGATTATTTATTAATCGTTCTGTAAAGGAACAGACCAAAATGTGCTCGACTGATCGCTTCGTTCGGTTTATAAATGTTACCGTCATAGCCAGTCGTAATGTTGTTTGCTGCTAGTTGTTGTACATATGTGTAAGCCCAATGATCTTTTGGAACATCCTTAAATGCAATACTACTTGTTCCTTTTAAATTATAGGCAATTGCCACAATTTTCGCCATCTGCGCTCGTGTCAATGTTGCATTCGGGTCAAAAGTATTATTTTCACGACCACTCATAATCCCTGCTTCTACAACAGCTGCAATTTCTTTATAGTAAATGTGATTTGCCTGAATATCTTTGAAGCTTGGATTTTTCACATTTTTTGTATCTAAATTTAATGCACGGCTAATAATGACTGCTGCATGTGCACGAGTTAGCTTGTCATTCGGTCTAAATGTACCATCAGCCTGACCTGTAATGATATTGTGCGTCGTTAAATATTCAATCTCTTTATAGTAGACATAATTATTCGGAATGTCCTTAAACAACGCTGGTTTCGCTACAGAAACTGTAGCAGCTACATTTTTCGTTCCTAAAGTAGCGATTACCTTACCAGTCGCCCCTGGATTTTGCGCTGTAAACTTACCAGTGCTTGTAATTGTACCGATGTTACCTTCTACAGACCATTTCACTTGAGAAGGATTATAAACAATAGGCTTACCTGCGTCATCTTTTGCATCAATCGTAAAGTTAACAGATTCGCCTGCACCTACCGTTTTAGAGCTTGGTGCAACAGCCATTGTTGTAGGGGCATCTACTACTTTAACTTGATATGATTGCACAGCAGCGCCGTCATAGCCGATATAGATTCGGTCATCCCCAGCTTGTGTTGCTGTATAGTTCAAGCCATTAATCTGTAACGTTTGGTTTTGAGATGCTAACGATAAATGACCATCTAGAGGTAGTGTCGTATAGTTATCATCTAAAACATATTGAACAGCTACACTTGATGAAGCACCTACTAAAAGTGTTGCGTAGTTTGTACTATTCGTAAATTTGATATGTGTTGCCTTGCCAGTTGGCGCTGTACTTACTGCTTGTAGTGTGGCAGATACAAGACGTTGCGTATTACCTGAATTGGATGGCAAATTCGCTAAGACCACATTATTACTGCCGTAGTTTCGAATACCCATTGTTGTTGAGCCACCGCCATCTAAGTTAATGGCTCTGTCGACACCAAGTGCTACTAAATAATTCGCAAGTTGCACCATATTCATGCCCTTACTATGGGTTTGACGCCCGTCTACTGTAATAAAGTGCACTGTTTGTCCATTATTACTTGTAGCTACTACTGTACGTGGTGCAACTTCTTTTGCACGTGAGCTTGAAGTGCTCATCATAATATAAGGTTTACCATCCTTTACTAAGTAAGGACCGCTCGCCAATATAAATTGTGCATTTTGCCAAAGCTGATCAATTGAAAAATTAACACTCATTTCATCGCCAACAGCTACTTGGCTTAACTTATTGTGCCATTCACCGCCCTGTAAAGATACAACAAAGCCAGTAGATGGAATCGTTAATTTTTCTTTCGATCCATAAGGCTTAATTTGTGTTACTTTACCAGTTAACGTTTGTCCAAATGTATTTTCTGTAATCGGTGAACCAGTGTCTACCACTATTTCAAAGCCGTATTCATTAGTATCTGTTGTTTTGCTATAAAACTGTGGTGTGTAAATAATAGCTTCATATATATTACGTGTACGATTTAAGCCTGACATCTCGTAATTCGTTCCGTTATGGGAAAGTGTCACGTCAAAATCAAAATAATCAATAACACCGCGACCATCAGATGTCATTCCAAAAGCCGTCGGAACATTCATATATTGGTCGGAACCGCTTGAAACTGTTCCACCGTTCAAAATAACATTATTTTTAGCTAGTAAAAATAATGGGTAACCTTCTGACATATTGTAAAAACTTGCATTAATAGCACCAACTACTCGATTTCCCTCACGAGAAAGACGATTCGCATTTGCTACTGTCGATTCTTTTCCATTGACTGCTGCGGGCATCCCTAATTGTACTTCTGTCGTCGGATCTCCAACATTAATCGATAAATGATTAATAGAGTTTGTATAGGTATTACTGTATGTATATTGTTTATACTGTACACCTTTTGAAAGCGGGTAATCCTTCTTTACTGTTTGAAATGCATAGGCATTTAGCGGACTAACAACGATCGACATCATTACAACTAAAATCAGTAAAATTTTTGCTATTTTTTTCATTTTTTCGCGCTCCTCAAGTAATGTAGAGCCCTCACCTTCCCTTCTTTGTTTTACTTCTATAAGATTATCAAAAATATGCCAAAATAGCTATGGAACATTTAAGCTATTTTCCAGTTACATATAATTGGTAAAAAAACTATTTATATTGACGCATTTTACAAGAATCCATACATTTGACCTTATCTCGACTCTCTAACTTTGGTAAAATGATGTTAAAGTTTAGGAGGGAAAAATATGAAAAAACTATCAATCATTGCATTGCTTATGGCAGTGGTTAGCTTGCTCTTTTGGCAACCCCAAATGGCATCTGCTGATGAACTTTCAGGGCATGCTCATGAAAATGGTCTGCGCTACTTAATTTCGAAGAACGCTTTAGTAACGGATGCTAATGGCAGTTATCGTCCAAATGACAATGTCACGCGTGGTGAATTTGCTTCTTATTTAGCGAAGGTAATGAATCTTGAAGCAAATAACGGTATGGCATTTACAGATGTTCCAGATACATATGTGTATGCAAAGGACATTCAATTGGCTGCTACAGCTGGAATTATTACTGGATACACAGACGGTTCATTTAAACCTGATGCAGCCATTTCAAGACAGCATATGGCAATTATGCTGGAGAGAGCTATTGATTATTTAAAGATTCCTAAGGGTACTTCATCCATTACGTTTAAGGATAATGCATCCATTATTAAAGACTATCGCAATGCCGTAGCAATCGGTGCACATTTAGGAATCATTATCGGTTCTGATGGCTACTTCATGCCAGAAAAAAATGCAACAATTGGACAAGCTGCAACGTTTATTCAACGTTTAATGTTACTTGCAGGTGATGCTGCTGCTGACTTCTCTACTTATGCGATTAAAGAAATTTCAAATGGTACACTAGTTGGCAATCAAGGCTTCACAAGCTTTGATGCTGCGGAAAAAGCCTTAACAAAAAATACGCAAGTTATCGTTCAAAAAGATAAAATTGTAAAAATGACCTCTGGCTATGTTGTAACTAATAAATATGTTGCACTTTATTCAGAAACGATTAAAGATCAAATCGCTGTTGCTGGTAATACAGAAATGGAATATATCAGCAGTGATGCAGCACAAGTAAAAGTGCGATTAGCTGGTCAAGTAGGCTATTTAAAACAGGCCGATGTAACGCTAATTCCTTTTTCACTAAGTAAGGGACGTTCTTACTATTCAAACGAAAATGGTGAAATTAAACACACACTATACGATTACGCAACAAATAAATATTCTTCAAGCTATGTTTACGGAAAAGCACCTGCCTTCATGAAGCAAGGTGAAAAATACTATAGCTGGAATGGTATTTACTTCACAAATGGTAATGGCTCTTCTAAAGGTGACGCTTATAACTATTATCAATTTTTACCTGCTCGTGCAACAACACAATACACAGCAGAAGAAATCGATGCTTACATTATGAACAAGCTTGCGGAAATGGAAAGTACAGGTATTACACTTTATAAAGATGCCACTACGAAAAGTAAGCTTATCGGGTTAGGCCAAACATTAAAAGAGGTTGAGGCAAACTCGCATATTAACGCCATGTTAATTTTGGCACTTGCTCAGCATGAAAGTGCTTATGGTATGAGTGATCATGCACAAAACTTAAACAACCTATTTGGTTTATATGTTTATGACACGAATCCCCTTAATAAGAAATTTGACAGTGTAGCTGCAAATATTAATGAACTGGTTGATAAGTTCCTACAACCAAACTATATTACACCAGGTGGTGCTCCTGGGAAAAACTATGCAAACGGGGCAGTAGTCGGTTCAAAAGCACTTGGTTTTAACGTAAAATATGCTTCTGACCCTTACTGGGGAGCTAAAATTGCTGGACACTACTATCGTGCTGAAAAAGCGTTAGGCTTTAAGGATGCAAATAATCCTTATAAAATTGGCTTAACAACAACGACTGGTTTAAATGTACGTGTAGACACTTCTACTAGCAATAGCCCGCTCTTCACTTATGCTAGAAGTGGGATGCCTGTTATTGTGATCAACACAAACCTTAACGGCTGGTATGAAGTACTATCTGATAAGCTCCACACTGGTTCAGCTTACATTAGTAAAGACTATATTCAGTTTATAGATACAGTGAAATAAAACAAAAGCTCCATCCAATAATGCTATTGGATGGAGCTTTTTTACATGCAATACGGTAGTTTCCGCGATTCTACTCCTTTTTTCCGCGGTGTGACGCTGGAATTCCGCGATTCTGCACCTTTTTTCCGCGGTGTGACGCTGGAATTCCGCGATTCTGCACCTTTTTTCCGCGGTATGACGCTGGAATTCCGCGATTCACTCCCCCTATGCAGGAATAATAAAAGGGCTGTCCTTAATAGGGCAGCCCTTTACTGTTAGTATCGAAGTTTTCTTTGCTCTGTTTTTATAATTGCTGATGCAATTACTACAAAACCTAACATTAATATAAAGATTAAATCAAGTAAGCCTGTGTGCATCGACACTGTAAACAGTGTAATGACAAATGCGTAGGCTACTGAGTGGAAGCTACGGATGCCACCTTGTTTAACTTTATTATAGATTAATGAAATTAATACACCATATAATAAGAAGCCAATTGCTACAAGCGCATAGCCACCATCTAGGAATAGTTGTCCGATAAAGGTAGGTGTTGTTGTTCTTGTTGGACGTGTAATATATTTACCTTCTTCCACGCTCAATGAGTTCACAACTTCCGTCACCTTCATACGAGGTGAAATTTGCTCACCAGGAAGAATCGTATTAAAGATCCCTTTGTGAATTTCGCCTTTTAAATAGCCTTCTTCTTGCGTGTATTCGATAATTTTACTTAAAACGATATGACCTGTCACACTTTCACCATTAATAGAACGCATCCATTTAGGTGTTAAATTTACTTTTTGCTCAACAGTTAAAAGCTTTTCTTTTTCTGTTTCTGTCAATTCAACATCTGGTTGATCACGATTATTGAATTCTTTCGTTGTATCTTCTGTTACTACTCGTAAGAAACCAAACATCGAGAACGCAACACCGATTACAAATAATGCTGTTAGGAACCAAGTTAATTTTACACGTTTCACAACATAGTGGAAAATAATAATTCCAGTAAATAGCATAATAATTAATGGCGTACGATAACCCATTAAAAGGAACAAGAACATTACAACAGCAAAGATCGTGCCGTATACAATTGCTTTCTTCCATGTCATATGCTTTTCTAAAATCATTTTGTAAGATAATAACAGTAAAATTCCATACCATAATAATTGGCTGAAGAAGTTTAGTTTTGGATCGAGATTACGACGATTCGATTCATCTGAAATCCCTAAACCTCCACCAAAAATCATCATTAAATAAGAAGCTAAACCGATTATAGTTAGTAATACAACAATGTGGATAACATATTTACCTAAGAAAGATAGCCCAAATGATGGGATTGTCCATTGTAATTTATCAATAATATAAACACCGATATAATAGCAAACAAGTGCTACTAGTACCGCTGGCAAAATTGATACACGAACGTTAAATAATTCAAATCGATGGAAATCGAATAGACTTGTAAAGAAATATAGTACTAATATAAAAGGTAAAAAGAAATACGGTGAAAACGTATCAATCTTATTGACCTTTGCGAAAACTTGCTTCAGTTTATTCATACATGTAATACATCTAAATAGATGTTATTGCCCTCCTCTATCGTGAATCAATAGTTGTTATTCACTATTATATTCTTTAGTTTTCCCTACAAAAACAAAGGTTATTATATCATAAATACGGATAGACTTATAGAAAGTATTCTATGGATTTTACATAAAAATGCTCAAATTTTTCATTTTCACCTAAATCTCTACGATTCAGTAATTATTTGGGTGTATGATGAAATGAAGTAATACTATTTTTGAGAAAAATACAAAACAAGGATGTGGATTTATTGAAGTTATTTCTTTCATTAATTACAGTCTGCGCTTGTTTGCTTGTTGTATTCCTATTACCGACGCAAGCTCAAGCTACAACACAAAAAATTGGCATCGTTTTCTCTGAAAGTAGCGAGAAATATGCCAACGCCACACACCCTGGTGGTACATATGAGGGACAAACTGTATCTCCAAAGGTCGATTATAGCTCTACATACAACAAAGAGCTAAAAGCTTTCCTTTTATATCAGCAACAAGGCTTCAATGTAGAGAAAATTTACGAAAAGGACTTAAATAGCTTAGAAAGTTTAAGCCAATATGATGCAATCGTCTTTCCTTATACGGTCATGATGAACCATCAACAACGCGAAAATGTCAAAATGTACGTTCGCAACGGTGGCGGTGCCATTTTTGCGTTCCAAACAGCTCGTAACGAGTCTGCCAAATTTCCAAAGGCTGGCCAAATGGACCTCTCTCCGTTAATCTATGATGTCGACTCATGGGTCATGGAATGGGATAACCTATCAGAAGTTTTCAACTCACGCTTTATCGACGATATCGTGTTGGGTAACGGAACAATTAGCAATAACAATTCAGTTCATCCAATTATCCAAAATGCTACTAACGAGCTCGGCAAAAGCCAACTAAGTTTTAAAAAATCTGATCGTGAGTGGGTTGAAATCATTAAACCATGGCAAGGTGGCTCTGCGTCACCGCTATTATATTTTTCGAATTACGATTATACTGATAAGCCACAAACAATGAAGAAAAATGAGTTCGGAGCAGCACATGCTATTGAATATGGCAAAGGTAGAGTCGTACAAATCGGATTCAAAATTTATGATTACATTACTATTAATACCAAAGCAGATTGGCAAGATAACGAAAACGGTGTTGCTTACTCTACAACACAAGGCGACTTAGACGCTCAAGTATTTATGAAGCACGCTTTACGTTGGGTTGCCGAAAATCATGATAGTGATGTGCCACGTCGCTACAATCTTTCGCTATACTCTGACGGTGTGCAAAGCTATGTAGCGCCATCTGGTAAATTCGTCTTCTACTCTACTGTAACGGTTAAAAACAATGGCAATGTGCCAGCCCGCGGTACACTAAAAGTAGAAATTCTCGATGCAAACGATCACGTTGTCGGTAAAGGGCATGATCGTTATATACCAGGCCTTGCTGCAGATGCGACAACTACTAATGCTGACCGCAAAGATATTAGTACCCACTCGGAAAAATATCAAATTTTTATGCCAGGAAATTTAGCCACTGGAACATATACAATCCGTACTTCCTTCATAGAAGGTCGCGATGATCGTAAAAATGCTGACGAAAAATTTGCAACCATTGCAGAAATTAAAACGCTCACACGTACAAAAGGTTCCAATAAGGCGTCTATTGAGGTTGCCCCATTTTTTCCAGATGTATCAACATCAAATGGTGCTTATTATGACATAAAAAACTTACATGCATTAGGCATTGTGAAAGGTAGTAATGGCAAATTTAACCCCCAAGGCACACTCACTCGGATACAAGCTACTGACATGATATTACGTGCACTTGGTATCACCCCTTCAAGCTCAGCAAGCTTGAACGCCAGTGATATAAATGCTGGCGATTATGGCTATGCGGTTTTAGCCACAGGTGCTCGCTATGGGATTCTTTCGTTAGAAGATGGCAAAATTAACGCCCATCAACCAATGACACGTGCAGCAATGGCACATGCACTTGTAAAGGGCTTTAAGCTACAAGGCTTTACTAAAAATACATTCATTGATGTCCCGATATCTCATGTCAATTTTAAAGATATTCAAGCTCTCTTTGCTTTAAATATAACGACAGGCTACGCGGATCAAACTTTTAAACCAAACAACACGGTAACACGCCAAAACTTTGCCCAATTTGTAAATCGTACACTTCATGCAAATGCTAAATAACTTGATTGTTAGCGCTGATAGATTGTCTGTAATCTCCTTCATCCAATAAAAAAAGAGCTACGTCGTTCAAAAATATGAACGATGTAGCTCTTTCGTTTTATTGTTTTGCGTAGTATTGAGAAATACCTTTATAAATAGCTTCAGCAAATAACTCGATATATTGATCATCTGTCATTTTGCCACGGTCTTCACCATTTGTAAGGAAACCTAGTTCAACTAGAATCGCAGGAATTAATGTATTGCGAATAACATAGTATTGTTGTTCTTTAACTCCACGATTTTTCATGTTTAAGTTATTAACAATTTGGTTATTTACAAAAGTAGCGAGATCAACATCTTCTTGATACATATCTCCAGTTGTTACAGCATAATATGTTTCAGTACCTTGTGCAGAGGTGCTAGATGCTGAGTTGACATGTATACTAACGAAGATTTCGCCAAAGTTTGCATCGGTAAAATCAACACGGTCTTGCAATGAAGGATATGTGTCACCTGTACGAGTCATTAACACTTTCGCTCCAGCTGCTTCAAGTTTCTGTTTTACTAGTGTACTAACTTTTAATGTAATAGATTTTTCTGAAGTGGAACCTACTACAGCTCCAGGGTCTTTACCACCATGACCAGGGTCAAGGATGATAATACGATTTTTCAGTGCATTACCACTTTGGTTTAATAGTTTTAAGTAAGATTTATGCACATAGCCTGTTTGTCCATCAAAAGTAATTTGAGCCCAGTAGCCACTAATGCTGTTAACATGCACATAGTCGCCTTTACTTAATTTACATAGTACCGTAGAAGTTGAGTTCGCTTCTTTGCGGACATTTAAACTATCAACAGTTGCGCGACCTAGTAAGTCTCCTGCCACTGGTGGTGGAGTCGGATCTGGTATAGAAGGTTGTTCTACTTCCACATCCTCTGTACTATTTGCAACAATATAACCTGGTAAACCATTTACTACTGTTAAATAGTAGCCATTAACCGTTTTATAGACAGGCAGTTTAACATTACTATTGATTGTTGAAATTGTTTTAGAAGATGAAGTAGCCTTCACATAAAGATTGATACCTTGTGTTGTCTTCACTTCTTTTTGGATTTTTCCTAACGCATTACCGTCCGCATCTAAAAATTGTGCGTACGTTTTATAAATATAAGCAAATGCACCTTTATATGTTACTTTTAACCAGTCTCCTTCAACTGCATAGACTGATAGTTTTCCACCTTTATCGACAGTACCTACAATGTTAGTACTAATTGAAGAGTCTTTTGATTTACGAATATTCAAGCCATCTGTTGTCACTTGAATTAAACCGATAACCTGTGTTGTATCAGGAACAGTAACACCTTTTACAGGTAACTCTAAACGGTATTTTTCACTTTTAGCACGAGCAACAAATAATGCAAATTGTGCACGTGTTACTTGGCTATTTGGATTATAGTTTTGACCGCTTCCTTTTGTAATACCATTATAGTAAATCGTATTGATATATTGAACGTAGGGATGTGTAATACCTACATCAACAAAAGGAGAATCAATATTTTCGTATTCACTTGCGTCAAGCTTAAATGCCTTTGTTAATACATAACTCATTTCATCGCGAGTTAGAGGCTTGTTCGGTAAAAACTGACCTGTTGTATTTGTTTTAAAGTATCCTAGCTGTATAGCACGTTCAACGTAGCCTGAAAGCTCGGTACCAACTGTTACATCTGAAAAATTGGATTTATTGACAACTAATGGTTTGTTACCAGAAGCAACAACGGCCATTTTTGCAACTTGTCCGCGTGTCACGTTATTATAAGGCTTATAATACGTTTTACCATTTTCCGTGTACCCTTTAATAACACCTAAACTAACTAAATAATTGATCTCTTCATAAGCTTCATGCTTTTGGGGTACATCTTCAAAACCACCACTAGCATTTGCACTATGTATCGTAAACATAGAAGCTGAAATGAATAAGACGCATAATATAAGACTGATTTTTTTAAAGTACAATGTCTTATTTCCTCCCTTCATGTTCTCGTGTTATTGTGTTCATTTTAACAAAAATTCACATACAAAACTATCATAGATTGTAACTATTCGACATTTTTTTATATCACCCCATTTCATATAGATTCATAAAAAGAAGAGAGCCTGCAAGTGCAAACTCTCCTCCGTTTATACGTTATTTAAAAGAACTTCCATGCATTGCTTCACTTCAAACGTAGCCCTTGTCCGAAGCGAAGTAGAAATTGATTACTTATTCACTTGCTTAGCGCGCTCGATAAATGTTTCAAGCTGAGAAATTTTTAACATTTCATCATAGCCGAAATTGCCGTTATCTTTACCTGATGTAATACCATTTGATGCGATAATTGAAATATATTCTGTTGCCCAATAGTTTTCAGGAACATCAGCAAATGTCACAACATCACCTTTATGCTCAAGACCAAAAGCAACTACTAAAACTTTTGCAATTTGTGCACGAGTCATTGGAGAAGAAGGATTAAATTTGCCGTGATCATCACCTGTAAAAATTCCTAACTTCGCTACAGCAGAAATTGCACCAGCATGTGCATAAGTAGGTTTTACGTCTGCAAATGACGTGTTTTTATCAGATGTATCTAAATTTAAAGCTTTTGCAATTTGTACAGCAACTTCAGCACGTGAAGCATATACTGAAAAGTCAATTGCAGCGTCTTTTACTTCAGCAGTCGCTACTTTTGTCACTTCAGCTTGTTGTTCTGCGTCAAAATCTGCTACACGTTTAGCACCAACGTAACGAGAACTCCAATAATATGGATCGTTTACATTAGAATAGCTAACGCCTTTACCTGTTTGAGAGTGAATCATTTTACCGTCACCTATGTATATCGCTACATGTGAGATACCACTACCACTCGTGTTAAAGAAAAGTAAATCGCCAACTTTTAGATCACTCTTCGCAACCGCTGTACCTTGCTGATATTGAGAGCTTGATGTACGGTTTAGTTTAATGCCTAAATCGTTGAAGACTTTAGAAGTAAAGCCAGAGCAATCTAATCCGCTAGTAGTTGTACCACCATATGCATAAGGAATGCCTAAATATTTCGTCGCTGTTTCAGTAACTTCATTTGCAGTTGCCGCTTCAGCGTTATCTATTTGAATTGTTGAAAATAACATAAAAGATGCAAAAATCGGTAATAACCATTTTTTCTTCATAAGTTTGTTATACCCCTCTCAAGGAACTTTTTTGCCTATACATAGACTATCACAAATGAAGGTATTTTAATTTTTCAATTGTGTAACGGTTTTAAAAGTAAAAAAAAAGCTGATATACCAACACTTTGTGGTTTATCAACGTTAAAATATGGGTATTAATTAATGGGTATTGCGGCTTTTTGTAACATTCCTGTAATATTAGCCATGCTTTGTTACAATAGAGTGCCTGTTGAAGTGCCAGGCACTCAAACAACTCAAATAATTCAAACAATTTCTAACGACTTTAGGTGGCACTCGGATTTGAACCGAGAAAAAGGTTTTACAAACTTTGCCTTACCACTTGGCTATGCCACTACGATTTTATTTATGAAAGATGAAAACAACCTAATTATTTTGTTCATTATATCGTTTCTTCAAATCCCAAAATCCTGGGACGGAATTCACATCATATTTTCGTATAGTATTGATGAGCTTAATAAGTAAATCCTGACGTAAATCCTCTCTAAAATGCGGATGGGTTTGATAAAGACAATGTTTCACTATAGGCTCAAAATAATTAATTACAGTTAATAAAGCTTTATCATCATATTTTGATTTTTTTACTAAGGCAATTAATTCTTGTGACATCTCCCTTCAGTCCTTTCTTACGTTTTTAATAAGGTCCGATAATTTATTAATGCTTAACTCAAGATTTTCAATTTTTTTTTCGAATCTAATGAAAAGGTAGACTGTTATTGCTATTGGAAAACCAAAATTTCCGATTATCATGATCCAATCAGATGGTTCTGTTATCATCAGAAATCCCCCTTTTTTTCCCCATGATTTTTAATATACATCATCATATTTTCCAAAGCTTTTTTATGGGTCTTAGAGACAGCTTGCTGTGATTTATTTAATCTTCGTCCAATTTCCGTATCGCTTAAACCTTCTGCATAAGCTAGACTAATTATCTCCTTTTGCTTTTTTGTCAGCGAATTTAATGCATCATACAATATCGGGCTTATTACATAATCATCTAAGTTATCCTTTAAGTTGACCTCACTAAAATGGCCTTCAGCTTGTTCATCAGCTATTAAATCGAGAAATGTTTCTTGTCCTTCATTAGCATTAATCTTGGCGTCTAAAGTAAGAGAAAATCTAGATTGTATAAGTCTCAATTTTTTGTCGAAATTAATTGAATTAAACTTTAGAGTTGAGGAAATATGAGAAATAAAGCGAATTTTAAAATAAAAATGTTTAAATAACATATCTAATTCTTTCATATTCTCCGTAGTTGGGTTTATTATGGTATCCATGTACTTTTCTTTGTTAGTTGGTATTTTCAAAAAGGAAATTACCAACTCGTTATTTATTAGCTGTTGATTTTCACCTTCAAATTTTTTAATTCTTTCTTCATCATCCCTTTTATTTTCCAACATCCAAAGCACTCCTTTTAAGAAGCATACATTCGCTTCCAAATTTTAAAAAGAGCATATGTTCTTATTTCGAGTAAAAAAAAGAGTGTAAGTTCTTTTTCAAAATAAACCATTTGTCCTTAAACCTAGTTTCTCTATCTTATGATTATTTTAACGATTTTATTATTTTCTTAAAATCACCTCCTTTTCTTATTGTATATAGAATAAACAATCTAAAATAAAACAACCTTTCGAAAAAATTTGTTTGAGTGTCAGGCACTCAAACAATTTCCAAACAATTTAATAAAACTATAAACAAACTCGAAATTGCTCGAGTTTGTTTATAGTCTGAAGGCACTTCTAATGCAGTATCAGTGATTATAACTGGCTTATGAACCAAGTAGCTTGTCTATTACTAGTTTCGTTAAATTAGGCATGATTTCCATTGTATATTTTAATTCCGTTCTTTCGTATCTGTTATGTGCATCATAACCATACGGTCCAATATTAATTGCTGGAATATTTATATCCCTAATGGCCTTATAATCAACAAAATGTTTTGTCCCCCAACTTGGGTTATTGTTAATAACGGATTGAATGCTATCTTCATCGTCATTAATTGCTACACAGCTCATATCACAAATATAAGGAAAGTAATTTCTTTGGACAATCGGCTTATTATAATGTGGTTGCACTTTTTCGATAGCATAGTCTAAAGCGATTAATAGATTCTTTTCCTTTTGATTTTTACCAGTCACCTCTACGCGTGGTGAATATAGTGACGAATAAAAAAGAATAATAGCAGGGCTTTTATCCTTTGCCCATTTCCAAGTTTCTTCTACAACTCTCGCTGAAAACATACGTACATCTAGTTCTTTATTTGCCAATAAGTTTTCTTTAAATTTCTTCATATGCTCTTTATAACTTTCACCAGCTTGTGAAATAATTGATTGCTCTAGTTCTTCATAAAATAACACCCTTGTTTCCCAAGGTAATTTTGTATATTCCTGTTCACTAATTTCACAATACCGCTTATAATGATTATTTAAATTTTCCACTACATTATTAAAGGCAATTTCTGCTTGGTTTTTCAACTTATCAAGAACATCTTTAGGGGACCATGATTGCACAAAGAAATTATAATATACATAGGAAGCAAGTGCTGTTTGAACAGTATATGTTTCTTTAAAATCCGTTTGCTTCAGCGTTACTGGCGGCATAGGCGTTTCACCTAATGATTTATCGCATAGCTCAGGATTATATGCAATTTGTCTAGTTAACTCTGCTGCAATATAGTTAGGATCAAGTCCTTCAAAGCTTGAGCCCACGTGACTTTCAGCTCCAGTTATATAAAATGAAGGAAGCAGCTTCCCGACACTGCCTTTATAAATATATCTATTTTCATCGCCTTCATATCTAGGAGCTACAAAATCCGAATTTATTAACGCTTCATACTCAAATCCATATTCGTCTCTAAGTTGTTTTAAATCATTTAAGCCTGATAATACTCCGTGCGAGCTATCTTCCTCATCACATTCAGCAAAAAATACAATATTTCCTTTTAATTCTTCTGGGTGCTCTGAGTAATACTTTAAAAGATAAAAATTGCTGGCTACACCGCTTTTCATATCTAGTGTTCCTCTGCCAAATAACCATTCATTTGATTCCAAATGCTCTTTAACTAACGGAGGAAGCTTTTCATTTTTTAATGCTTCTTGAAGATTATTAGGAAAACAGGCTTTTTCTTTTAAGCTATTATAATCATCTATACCTACCGTATCGGTGTGACCCATTAAGACAACCGTTTTAGCGCTACTTTCTTTTGTCCCCCTTACAAAAGCAAATACGTTATATCTCTCAATCTCATCATCTACAGTTTGTGATGTAAACACATAGTCCGAATGTTTTTGGAAGTATGGTAGGTTAGCAATTGTTTTAGCAAGTGTTGTTGATATATCGATTTCGCCTTCAGTATTGACGATACTTTCAATATTGACAAGATCATTCGTCACTTTTAATACTTCATCATACGTTTTTAACATTAAACACAACTCCTAACTTGAAATAATGATTATAAAACCTGTTGTAGAAACTTCGCTGTTCTCTCTTCCTTTGGCGTTTTAAAAAATTCGGAGGGAGGCCCTTCCTCAATTATTTTTCCATCAGCTAACATAATGACTCTATCCGCAACTTCTCTTGCAAAGCCCATTTCATGCGTTACAATGACCATTGTCATCCCATCCCTAGCTAAACTTTTCATTGTTTCTAATACTTCACCAACTAATTCAGGATCTAACGCCGATGTAGGTTCATCAAACAGCATAACGTTTGGGTTCATCGCAAGTGCTCTTGCAATGGCTACTCGTTGCTTTTGCCCTCCAGATAATTGTTCAGGATAATAGTTAGCCTTATCAGCAAGCCCAACCCTCGTTAATAGCTCCATTGCTTTTTTGTTCGCTTCCTCCTTACTTTGCTTTTTCACTTGGATAGGTGCTTCAGTTATATTTTGTAAAACACTTAAATGAGGAAATAAATTAAAGTGTTGAAATACCATACCCATATTTTCTCTAACTTTATTTAAATTCGTTTTTTCTATATCAATCATTTCATCATTAATGCTGATAGTTCCTTCATCTAAAATCTCTAAAAAATTTATACAACGTAACAACGTACTTTTTCCCGAGCCACTTGCTCCAATTAAAACAACTACTTCTGATTTATCGATTTCAAGACTTATATCCTTTAAAACTTTCAATTTACCAAATGATTTAGAAAGCGACTTCAACTTTATCATGCTTTTTCCCCTTTCCAACATCCATTCGGCTTTCAAGTTTATTGAACAACAGTGTGAATATTAGAACTAAAATTAAGTAATATACACCTACTACAAAGTAGGTTTCTAAAGGCATATAATTGTACGCTTGAGCGGATAAGGCATGGTTAAATAATTCTGAAACAGCAATATAGGCTACTAAAGAAGAGTCTTTTAATCCAATAATGAATTGATTTGCTAATGCTGGTATAGCTCGTTTAAAGCTTTGTGGCAAAATAATTCGTCTCATTGTTTTAAAATACGTCATTCCTAAAGAGCGGCCTGCTTCCATTTGTCCCTTATCGATTGATTGAATGGATCCTCGAAAGATTTCAGCAATATAAGCTCCAGAATGAATTCCAAGTGCAATAGCACCTGCTGCAAAATCCGAAAGAACAAATATACTAGAAATGCCGTAGTATAAAAACATAAGTTGTACTATAAGTGGCATACCACGAATAATAAAAATATAAGCGTTTGCTATTTTTTCTAATATCTTTATATTTGAAACCTTGAAGAAGGCAAAAACAAGTCCAATAACACAGGCAATTAATAAAGAAACAACCGTTAACTCCACTGTTAAAATAGTAGCTTTTAAAAACTCGATTCCATGTTTTTGGAATATCGAGGCTATATTCGTTAAAAACTCCATAAAAATCACCTAACCTCTTTAAGTGTTTTTGGTACAGAAGAAAATTTTAAGAATATTCAAATTATTTTACCTAGTATTTTTCTATTCAACTAGGTAAAATAATTTATACAGTCTGTTTATTCTAATAAATCTTTGCCAAACCATTTTGTACTTATTTCTTTATAAGTGCCGTCTGCCACCATATCTGCTATTGCTTTGTTTATTGCATCTAATAACACTTGATTATCCTTATTAATAGCTACCGCAATTTCTTCTCTTTTAATTTCTTCTCCTACTGTTTCAATTTCTAACCCAGATTCTTTCATCGCTGAAATGCCTACAATTTTATCTGTAATAACGGCATCTAGACGTCCTGGAGGAAGGTCTTGTAATGCATATATCTCACTAGGGAATTCTTTAATTTTATCTGTATATTTTTTTGCGTCTTCAACATACGTACTCGCTTGCATAACACCGATTGTTTTTCCTTTTAAATCTTCAAAAGATTTAATGTCTGTATTTTTACTTGAGATAAAGACTGTAGCTCCTGAAATATAATATGGGTCTGAGAAGTCCACCTGTTTTGCTCTCTCCTCAGTAGCTGTCATACTTCCAATAATGGCATCATATTTCTCTCCTCGTAGTCCTTGGAGAATCGTTTCCCATGGATTTGTCACAGGGTTCGGTTCAAGACCTATTCTTTTTGCAATTTCATTTCCAATTTCTACATCGAAGCCAACTAATTTTTCATTTTCCTTATAGTTTAATGGTTTTAGTAAACCGCTCATGGCAAATGTTAGCTTCCCATCATTCACTAATTTCATTTCCGATGTAGCGCTATTTTCTTGTTCTTTATTATTTGCAGCTGTTTCAATTTTTTTATTTGAATCTTTTTCTGAACACGCAACCATCAATGCAGCAATCACCAATAACAAATAGAATAGACTTTTCTTCATAAATACCAATCCCCCTCGTTTTATGATTAAGCTAATTCTCCACCATCAATGGCAATTGTTTGCCCCGTAATGTAAGCTGATTCATCTGAAGCTAGGAAGGCATACAATGCCCCTACCTCTTTTGGATCTGCATGCCGCTTTAAAGGAATGCCTTCATTTACAGCCGCTAACATTTCAGGTGTATACTCAGCCATTTGCATCGGTGTTAATACATATCCAGGACATATTGTGTTCACTCGAATGTGTGGTGCCAATTCTAATGCCATCGTTTTTGCTAATAAATTGACGCCTGCTTTTGAAGCGTTATAGTCCGCATAGAACGGATGTCCCGTAACTCCATTTGTAGAGGCTGTCATGAGTATAACGCCTTTCCCCTGTTCAACCATGATTTTTGCAGCCGCTTGTGACGTATAAAAGACACCATTTAAATTAATATTTAATACTTTATTCCATTGTTCTGGCGTAATATCAAGAAATTGAGAGCGAACGCTAATACCTGCATTTGCTATAAAAACGTCCACTCCACCTAAATCCTCTTTAATGGTTTTAAAGACAGCGTTTACACTTTCATGGTTACTAACATCCACTACATAGCCTTTAGCAATTCCTTTGTTTTCTTTTACAGACTTTTCAATACTGTCTTCATTAATATCTAAAATGGCTACGATAGATCCTTCTTCGACAAAACGTTGTGCTGTGGCTAATCCTATACCACTTGCCCCTCCTGTAATGACTACTCTCTTCTTTTCTAAGCTACTATGCCTTGTCGTCATCAAATTCCCCCCTAACGGTTATAACTTGTTATTTCCGCTTCATTTTTCACCTTTTCTTGATATACCCTCCATGAAATACACCATTTTGTAGGGTCATCTAAATAATCAGCTTCGATTAATTGATGAATGGTACTATTTTGCGGTGCACTTTTCACTACTTCTGGATTTTCATATGCTTCCTTTGAAATTTGTTCAAGTGCCTGGATATACTCATCTAAATCTGCTTTAGAGTAGGATTCTGTTGGTTCTAATGTGAATGGTTGAGGCACAATGTACGGATGATGACTTGTCCAGTAATGTAAACCAAAGTCTGTCATGCGACGCTGTACATCCTCTGTTGTAACACCTGTTTCTTTCTCCAGTTGCTCCCAACTATAACGAACTTGTTCCAACCGTTGCCCTTGTACATAAGGCACACTTGCGCCACGAATTTTGGAAACTCTACTATATAAATAGTTATTATTTAGCACAGCTGTTTCTGCCACTGCTTTAAGCCCTTCTTGCCCTAATGCTCGAATCCATGCATACGAACGTAAAATAGTTTGTGCTACCCCATGGAAAGCGCGCACTTTTCCAATTGAATGCTCTAATTGATCATTTAGCACATATTGATCCCCATTTTTTTCGACAATAGGTCCTGGTAAAAACGGCTTTAATTCCTTAGTTACGCCTAATGCACCTGTTGCTGGACCACCACACATATGTGGCGCTGCGAATGTTTTGTGTAAATTGAAGAAACACATATCGAAGCCCGCCTCTTTTGCACGTGTAATGCCTAATAACCCGTTTGCATTCGCTTGATCGTAGTAACAAATACCACCTGCATCATGTACAATCTTCGTAAATTCTTTAATTTTCGAATTGTAAATACCTGTGTCTTCTGGGTTGGCTACAACAAAGCCTGCAGTTCTTTCGGATACAACTGCCTTTAACTTTTCAATATCAGGGAATCCATTTTCATCTGGGTGTAAGGTAATAATTTTATATCCCTTTACAACTGCCGTTGCAGCTTGAGATGGATGAGAGAAAATAGTTGTAATAATTTCATTACGTTGCTCTGCCTCGCCCTTTACTTCAAAATACTTACGGACAATCGATGCCATGGCAAATAAAGCTTGTGTACCTCCACTCGGTTGGAAAGAGAATGCATCCATTCCTGAAATCTCACGCATCGCTAAATCCATGTTATGAATAATTTCTAACATTCCTTGTACAGTACGAATATCTTGTAGTGGGTGTAATTCCATTAGTTTAGGATTCCGAATTAATAGCTCATTAATTTTCGGGATGTACTTCATCGTACAAGTCCCTTGACCAATTTCTACATTAAAATCTGAACCTAATGTTTCTTGTGAAAGTCGAACATAATGGCGTAAGACACGGGCTTGCCCGATTTCTGGTAAGCTCGGCTTACTTGCTCGCTTTATATTTTGCGGTAAAACTGAAATACCATCACCTACTACATCTATCACTTCTTGTGAAACTTGCGGTACTTCAACTCCAACTTCACCTGGTTGATGAAGCTCGAAAATTATAGGTTCATTCCACTTGGCTTGATGAAAATCTATATTTACAGATTGTCTTTGAATTTTTAACATGCTAATGCTCCTTTCTGTCTCGTTATTTCGTCACAATTTTTGCTAAAGCACTTACTAGTTTGTCTATATCTTCTTTCGTATGCACTTCTGTTACACAATAAAGAGCCGACTGCCCATATTGTGGAAACTCTTCCGAGAGATTCTTTCCTCCGAAGATCTTATGCTCTAATAATTGCGTATTGATTTCTTCTACAGTTAATCCCGTATCATTAAAGTCGATAATAAATTCTTTGAAAAAAGGTGATGTCATTCTCGAACCTCTAATGTTCTGAATTTTATTAAGCTGCATCACAGCGTACTGACTATTTTGCATGATTGCTTGCCCTAAATCGTACATACCATTTGGTCCCATTAACGATAAATAAACACCTGCTGTAATACCCCATAGAGCTGTTTGCGTACCAACAGATTCTTTACCATTTTCTCTATCTGCAAAAGATGTACGGTCATATGCAATGTCACCAAAACCATACTCTCCTTCTTTTACCGTAGGAATAATACCAAACAATCGTGATGGGTATTCATTAACGAATTTCGGATCATTATGTGTCGCAATAAACCCTGCTTGCCCTCCACTATAATTCATATGCATCCCAAGTGGTTGAAGGTCTCCACATACAATATCAGCACCATACTGACTCGGTGGTGCTAGTATTCCAAGTGAAATGGGATCAACTCCAACTACGATTATGGCACCGAATTTTTTTGCAAGATTTGAAATCTCTTGCCCTTGTGATTCAATAAATCCTAAATAGGATGGATTTTCAAAATAAATCGCCGCAACATCATTAGATAGTTTTGATTCTAAATCGGCTAAATCCATTAACCCTGTATTAAGATTAAAATTCACATCTTCAAATGCTAATTGCGGTGTACCATAGTTTGTTATAATCTTTTTTCGCTCAGGCGAAACTGTACTAGCGAGTAAAATCTTAGTACGTTTCGTAATACGACTAGCCATACGAATCGATGTAGCTGCAGCCTGAGCCCAATCAAACGTTGGCACATTCACTACTTCCATATCAACAAGTTCAGCCATAAGACTTTGGTATTCAAATAAAGCTTGGAAACGACCATGATCTTCATATGGTTCTCCCGCATAAGCAGTTAAAAATTCAGCTCGTTGATTGACCTCATCACATACTGCTGGTATAAAATGTTGCCAGCAGCCAGCCCCTAAAAAGTTAAGATATTCATTCGTACTTATATTTTTATTTAATAAACCTTCAATATGTCGTCGTAACTCCAATTCATTTAAAGCTTTTGGGATATTCATTGTTCCTTTATATTGCAAATCCTCTGGAATACAAGAATAGAGTTCTTTAATGGAAGGCACTCCTATTTCGTCTAACATTTCTTGTTTTACTTCGGGTACCATATTTGGAATGTATGGATGAACTTTTTTACTCATGTAAATTACCTCCTAAAATTTTTTATGCTAAGCCGCCACCATCAACAGTTAATGTCGTTCCAGTAACCCAAGCAGATAAACCACTTGCAAGGAATAATACCCCCTTCGCAATATCTTCAGGTGTGCCCAACCTTGCCAATGGTCTATCTACAGCCGAACTACGAAGAAAACTAGACTCCTCTATATCTAATTGTTTTGCCTCCCCACGCAGTAACGGCGTATCTGTATCTCCAGGGCAAATACAATTTACGCGAATGTTCTCTGATCCATGGTCGATAGCCATAGCTTTCGTTAAATTTACAACCCCTGCTTTCGCAGCACAGTAAGATGCCGCTTTGTCTCCACCTTTTAGTCCCCAGCCAGAACCAGTATTGATAATACTGCCGCCTCCGTTGTTCCGCATAAGTGGAATCAAATATTTAGAAAGTAGGTAAACGCCTTTTAATGAAACATTAATGACAGCATCCCAATCAGATTCATCTAAATCTACAACTGTTTTTCTACGTATAATGCCTGCATTATTAAAGAGCACATCGACGTTTCCATGCTTTTCTTCAAGTAACCCCGCCACACGCTGGCAATCTTGTGAGTTTGTGACATCACACTTTACAAACTCAATATCTAAGCCCGCAGCTCGCAATGTTTCTTCTGTTTCCATTCCCTTTTGCTGATCGATATCAAGAATAATTGTTTTCGTCCCTACCTCACTTAGCAATTTAGCGGTTGCAAGACCTATTCCTGAAGCTCCCCCTGTTACTACTGCAATCTTCCCACCTAATTCGAAGTAATCTAGCAAATAAATGTACCCCCTTTTTTGTTTCTCAATGTATATAATGCAAAAACCATGCCAAATTAAAAAAGCTGATTTTACGAGATTCATAAATAATTCATCAGTATTTTTTGACACATTTGTCAATTCAAATGTTATTTTTGTCATAATATTCAGTTTTTTAATGAGATTAATTAAGAACTATCTAATAGTTCCTTTAGAAGAAGTCTTAATGATTTAGCTTTCTGATAAAATAAGCATAAAAATATAAAAATTGAAGATAAATAAATTTTAAAAATAGAAAAGGTAGGAGGAATGAATTAAAGAAAAGAAAAATGAAATTGATATTGCAGCAATCAATATGCCTATCTTAAATACAAGAGTGTATTCAAACTTAGAGAGTTACAGGGGTTTCAAAGACAACTATCTACAAAATAAAACAAGAAATTGAAAAATAAAATAGAAATTCAAATAAAAATGTAGAATAAAAGTCTAAGAAAATGACTAGTATAATACTATAGAGAGAATATAGGGGCGATGAAATGAGCAACCGATTACACGTAACTAAAACATTTAAATCTTTAGATGAACAAATTGCTTTATTAAAAGGAAGAAAATTAATCATTAGAGATGAACAAAAAGCTAAACGTCATTTATTAGAAAAAAACTATTTTGATTTAATTAATGGTTTTGAAACACTTTTATTAAAGGACGATAAAGCGATAGATAAAGAATTCGAAGGATATTACTTTGAGGATTTTTTATTGTTGTATGATTTAGATAAAAAATTGAACATTGAGCTATTAAAACTTTTAGATAAATTTGAAACTCGCTTAAAAACATCAATGGCATACAGATTTTGCGAAAAATATTTTCGAACTGCTGCCGATGCAGATTGTTACATTAATTTGAGCAATTACACAAATCCGGCTAATAATCATTTAAGTTTACCTAGCGATATTGCTAAATCTATTAGGAATCATAAAATATTTAAAACTAACATTCGATATAACGGGGTTACGTATAGAACCTTTATTGAGTTTAGCAAGGCAAAATACACTTTTTTGTCTACTTATGATTCTCCGCCTTTTTGGATGTTAATTAAAGTACTTGAATTTGGTGCTGTATTCAAACTTTTATTAGGTTATGAAAAGGACGTATTTGAAAAAGTCATTGAAGATATGGGAATGAAGTACATAGATAAACAAAAATTTATTAATTCAATACGAATCTTTATTGACTTACGTAATACTTGTGCACATTTCCAACTGGTTAATAGATACCGTACAGCAAATAATATAAGAATAGATGCAGGAATGATTAATGATTTAGGATTGAGACCAAAATCAAATATCCGGGGATTACCTACTTTTTATGAAATAAAACTTTATGATACTTTGTTAGTTATTTCTCAATTCGAAGATTTAAAAAACATAAGGAAGTTGATGAATGATTTTTATTATAAAAGATGTAATTCAAAAAGAGAAAGACAGTTAATGATGAAAATATTCGAAAGAATGGGAGAAAACAAACTTTCTAATTGGCTTAGTATAGGGAAATGCAACTAGCCTTCTATCCATAGAGTTGTGATTTTTTCTTTAATAGTTAAAGCATATATGCTATTATTTAAACATATAATATATCGTGCGTGACGGCGAGTTATCCGATTAAAAGGTTAACTGTATAGTCAGAAAGAGATGCTCAAATGAGCATCTCTTTTTTTCTGTACATATAGCATAGTAGGTTTAAGTGTCAGGCACTCAAACAATTTAGAGTGCGATGATGCCGCCCGTAGTGGGAGTCGACTGCCTGTTAATTACTTTTTAATTTTCGATAAAGCGTCCTTGTACTGATGCCTAACTCTTCTGCAAGACGCTCCTTGCCCGCAGCATCATTTCCGTACTCAGATAACTTTTGATTGATTAATTCCATTTCCATATTTCTTAATAATTTTGGAGGCGTAACGTGAGAATGTTGCATCCTATTATGCTCAATTATATAGCCAGGTAAACTGTCTTTTGTTAATTGCAATGAATCTTCCATGACCATACTATATTCTAAAACATTTTCTAATTCTCTTATGTTACCTGGCCAATCATAAGCATTCAATTCTTCTAAAAATTCGTCTGTAAAATCGTTAATATATTTACCTGTTTTATGTTGGATTTTTTCTAGTAATGTAAAAATTAAGTACTCCATTTCACCTTTTCTTTCTTTTAATGGTGGTAGCGTTAAAGGAATCACATTTAATCGATAATATAAATCTGCTCGAAACTCTCCTTTTTTCACCATTTCAGCTAAAGATTTATTTGTTGCAGCAATAATTCTTACATTTACCTTTCTAGGCTCTATTGCCCCCACTCTATAAATAAGTCCATTCTGTAAAACTGATAATAGTTTAGCTTGAAGATGCAACGGTAATTCGGTAATTTCATCAAGGAATAAGGTACCTTTATCTGCAATTTCAAAATAACCTTGTTTTCCTTTTCTCCTTGCGCCAGTAAATGCACCCTCCTCATAGCCAAATAATTCACTCTCAAATAAAGTTTCTGGAATACTAGCACAGTTTAACTCTACAAATTTTCCTTTATGCGTAATACTGTTTGAATGAATATGATTAGCTAGTAAACTTTTACCAGTACCTGTTTCTCCAGTGATAACAATGGACGAGGAACTATTTGCAATACTATTTAGTTTGGTTTTAATAAATTGCAAATAAGGTGCATCTCCAAGTACATATTTTGTATCAAATCCTTTTTTTGTTTCAAATAATAAATAAGACCCCTCGTTATTTAGAACATTAATCACTATTTCCCCTAAACGAGCTAACCAGTATTGATATTTCTTTTGTTCAGTAGATAATTTTCTTTCCCCTTCATCTGTAAAACTTACAAACGTTAAATACCCAAAATGCCGATCATCTTTAACTAAATTCATCAGTATTTCTACTTTTGAAGGACAATTGTTTTGAAACCTACACCCAGAGCATGTTTTCATTTTTCCAGGTCTTTGCACGTATTGAAATGGCTCGGAATAGTACTTTTGGAAAAAGGGTAAATGCACTTGCTCCCCTTTTCTTTTTCTATACTCATCTGTTGCTAAAATTTTACCTTTAGCAGTAAAATAAGCGACTTCTACTTGTAGCAAGTCTCCATATAAAATAATTATAGATTGTACTAACTTTTCACCATTTAACATAACATCACCCTCTCAGAAGTAAATTGAGTCATTGGCATTTTACACGAAAATATCCTTAACTTTATAATTCTACATTCGCTGGTGGGAACGCTTTATACGGCTATAGTAGACATGACATCCATCTCTTATATATACATAAATTCCGCAAAAAAAGGGTCCATTCCTTTAAAAATCGTTCAACAAATACAGACATACAAAGTCGAATACTATCAGAAAAAGGGATGTTAAATTTAAAGTGAGAAAATCCAAAATTAATTTTACTGTCTAAGGAGCTTGAATTTTATCCAAGTGAAAGGACATAACATTCTAATTAATGCTATGTCCTGCTTGTTCGTTTTAAGTTAGATATTATAAAACCAGTCTTTATTGCTCATCAATATAGCAGTTATATATCGATAAATTCTCTCTTCATTTTCCGAAATCCATTTATCAATATGCTCCATAATCGTTTCGTCATTATATTTATTTAGCCCCATCTTATATATAGGAAGAATTTCAATTTCTTCTTTTCCTTTTAGTTTACTTATAAGTGTAGTGGCTGAAGAATTATTGACTATTTCATAATATGTCCAAACGCCCGATCTATTTGACTGAGATTGCCAATTCATCATCTCTCTTAATTCAACAAACCAATCAGGCAAATTGTTTTGTTCTTTTAATTCACCATATGCAATAAGAAACAACTCAGCCATAGAACTATATTCGTGAATGTTATGAAAGTAGTTATCAATATAGTTTTTAGTATATTTCATCGTCTATTCCTCCTCTCCATCGTACAATAAAAAGCTCCACCATTATTGGTAGAGCTTCCTTTAGTAGCCATATGCTATGAACTTTCGTATCCCTCAGGCAATTACTGCTTTCTAGTCTAGTTATTGACTGGAAAATAGCTGGACCCAATAGTAAATCCCTTTGCTATCGACTGCAATAGCTACTCCCGTATTTGTATAATTTTCTCTCAAAATATTTTCACGGTGGGATGGTGATGCCATCCATGCTTTAACAGCCGCCTCAGGGGTTGGAATATTTCTACCTATATTTTCTCCTAAACTCGTATATGGATAATCAAATAAAGTAGCTAAATCCCATGGCATGCCGTAGTAAGGTGATTCGTGTTCAAAATAACGTCGATTCACCATATCCTGTGCCTTAATAACGGCAACTTGTGTTAAAGCTCCATCATAGGTAAGTATCGGCAGCTTCCTTTTTTGTCTTTCGTTATTGACTAAATTTAACACTTCATTAGACAACGTTGCTGAGTAGTTTTTTGTCGGAATATAAGACTTTGATAAATAGTCATAGGCTATTTCATAATTTGTTAGCGTCGTTGTAAAGTCCAAGCTTCGTTCCACTAGAGATGCAAATTGCGCACGTGTTACTAAAAGATTAGGTGCAAATTGTTTCGCGTTGACCCCTTTAATAATACCGACATCTGCAAGTGATTCAATGTAATCTTTTGCCCAATGGCTATCCGTAACATCACTAAACTTACTATTATTTTGAGAATCCACCTCAATTTTATATGCAAGCGTTAACATTTTAGCGATTTGCATGCGCTTCAATGGTGCATCTGGATTAAAGCAATCACCATTCTGCAATATCCCTAATTCTACTAGTGCACAAATCTCCTTATAAAATGGATGATCTGCTTGTAAATCTACAAAATTAGGCTTAGCAGACACACTCGTCTTCAGTTGCATCGAACGGGCAATGGCCGCTGCTGCCTCTGCTCTTGTTATTGCTTGCTCTGGCTTAAACGTACCATCCTCATATGTTGTCATATATTGCTTATCTAACATGTGCTGAATCGAGCTTCTCGCCCAATGTGAAGGCGAAATATCCTTTGCCTCCTCTGCCGCTAACGCAACGTTCGAGCTATTTGGTAGAGGTAATGCAAATGGAGTAGCCAGCAAAATAAGCGACATTCCGACAATACTAGATACTTTTTTTAACATAGCTACCTCCTATATATGTATGGAGTTGTTAATTAATTTCCGATTTCTCAACAGTTTATGACAGCTAGTTCTTTCGGATAATTGATTTTCTTTACCCATATTCCTTATATATAAACATACCATTATTACCTGTTTTTTCCTACTGCGATTTTTAAAAAATCACTCAAAGGTACTTCTTTCCTAAGAGTGATGTATGTCTTACTATTCAACTCCAATAATGTATAAGTCATCGTCATTTTTTTGTAACATGCGATAAAGGAATAAAGCCATTTGACCACGTCGAACATCCATATATGGTGAAAATGTCGTAGTGGTAGTCCCTTGTGTGATGCCATAATCTAATAACGTTTGAATATAACGATCGGTTTCAGCATCCTTTGTAAAATCTGTAAAAGGAGCAGTTAATGATGTTGCTTGTTTTAAATGAAAGCCCAATGTCAACATTTTGGCCATTTGACTACGTTTAATCGAAGCATCTGGATTAAAATGCGTACCTTTTTGGATAATACCATTCGCTGCAAGTGCTGCAATTGGTCCATAGTATGGATGTGTAGTTGGAACATCGCTAAAGCTTGGATTCTCAACATTGGACGTTTGTAATTGAAGTGCTTGTGCTAAAAAATAAGCTGCTTCCCCTCGTGTTAATTGTTGATAAGGGCTAAATGTTGTAGACGTTGTACCAAATACGATTCCTTTGCTGTACAGTTCGCTTACTGCATTGTACAGCTCCATGTCACGATCGCTTTTTTTAATATCTACAAATGGCATTACAGCCGCTTGAGTCGGAATGACCGCCACACAAGGTGCCACAACTAAAGCCGTAGCAAATGCCCATGCGTATTTGTGTTTTATTTTCATTGTCCTTCGCCCCTTTTAAATTGATTGATCTCTATCGAAAAATAATGAAAAGAGGGCATACCCTCTTTTCATTCTCTATTACAGCCCTAATTCTTTTATATGCTCTTGTAAAATACGGTAGTTATAAACTAAATCTTGTTGTTCAAGTGATAGTGAACTATAAAGTTTTTGTGCAGCAATGACTTTCTTTTCAAATGTTTTTGCATCTGGATCTAATTCAGCAATAGCATCCACGACTTTTAGAACAGCAGCTATATCTTTTTCAGCAATTTTCAACTTATCGTAGTTGATAACTTGTCCTCTTACTTTTGAGTCTAGTGCTTTATACGCGGCTACTGCGTTCGCTACATCTTGAATATACGTACTTGATGTTGGAGAAAGGCTTGCGATAAGCTCCACAACCTTTTTCACTTCACTCATGTTTTTCTCTGCTTCTAGTAAAATTGAATAATTTGATACTCTTTGTTTATCTGTTGTATTTAAACTATCGTAATCTTTACGTACGGACTCAATCATACCAAAGTACATTTTATCGCTTGGTTTTAAAGCCGCAATACTTTTGTACACTTTAATGACATTATCTAATGACAGAAGCAACTGCTCATTATAAACGTATTTGCGTTGTGTGGCGTTTAAATTATCATATGCTTTTAAAATCTTTTGATATTGACTATCCATATTTTTCGATGTCATCAGCTTATCAATTTCATTGATTACACTAATAACAGGCTTAATAATTTTTTCCTGGTCTTGTAATGTTTTATAATTTTCGACTGCCATTTGCTGATCTTTTGGTAATGCATTATAGGCTGCACGAATTTCCTCAATACGTTTTACATATTGATGTGGCTCAATATATGGCAATTCCTCAATCATTCGTTGCACATTTCCAGCACCTAAAATACTTGTTTCAGCAGCTTGTAACTGCTTATAGTTTGTAACATACTGCTGCATGTCCTTACTTAGCGCATCATATAATGCACGTGCTTGTACAGTATCCGTATGGAATGTTTTACTCGATGATTTTAGCTTACCAATTAATTCAATAACCTTTGCTAACGGTTCATAGCTTTGTAGCGTCGCCATGTTGCTCACATACGCCTTTTGGTCTTTAGTCAATTTTTCATACGCTTTTTGCGCAGCATTCACTTTACTTACAAAGTTATTTGAGCTTGGGTCTAAGTTATCGATTTGCACCATGACATTTAAAATTGGTTTTACTTGTTTTTCACGATCCGTTAATAACTTTACATTAGAGACAAGCTTTTTTTGCCCTGTTGATAGTTTGTCATAAGCAACACGTGCATTCATTAATTTTGTTAAATAATTTTCCTCTCCAGGAACTGCCGCATCTATTAAAGCGATAACTGTACTTGCAGATGTTAGCTCTGCTTCTGCTGTTACAAGCTTTTCATAGTTAATGATTGCTTGCTGTTTGTCTTGAGGTAATGCATCGTAGTTTGCACGAGCAGTTTTTAAATCGTTTAAAAATGTCTTGCTCGTTGGCTTCAACGTTTCAATTAAGCCAATTAAAGATGCCACATCTTCTACAGATGTTAACTGTTCATAGTTTGTTACACGCTTTTGAGATGCTGTATCTAAGGCATTAAAGGCTTTACGAGCTGCGATTACCTTTTTCGTATAATCTTTGTTCGTTGGATTTAGAGCAGCGATTAAATTAATCACTTTCACAACATTAGCGTTATTTTTCTCGTACGTCGTTAATGTTTTATATTGCGTCACTAATTTTTTCGCATTTTTGTCCATTGCTTTATATTCTGCAGACAACTCCACTACTTTTGCAACGAATGTTGCATCTGATTCATTTGCCAATGCAATCACTTTATCGTCAAACTGCTGAGCTGTAGTGATATAGCTTTCCGCAGTTAAAAGAGCTGGATAGTTCGTCACTAATTTTTGCGCTTCAGGCGATAGTTTATTATATTCTGCTTTCAAAGAAGAAACAGTTTCTTTGTAATCTTTGCGCGAAGTATTTAAAGCCAAAATAGGATCGATGAGACTCATTGCATCTACTTGGTCTTTTAATTTACTATCTTTATAGCTTTTTACGAACTCACGCTTTGCTGTATCTAATTTTAAGTAAGCTGTGTGAGCTGCCTTTGCTTTTTTTGTATAATCCTTTGCTGCTGGATCTAGTTTTTCAACAAGGGTGATGACATTTAACACTGTCTTATTTGAACTTTCCCAGCTTGTTAGCTCTGCCAAATTGTTAACGATTTTTTTCACACTTGCTGCGTCGATTTTTTGACCATCTGGTGCTACAGGTGTGTTGTAGGCAGCTCGCGCTTCTTCGATTTTAGTAATGACATCTGGAGCTGTCGCAATGCCAGAAATAAGTTTTTCAATTTCTTTTGCTGCTGCAATATTCGCTTCAGCTAATTGTAAATCACTCGCATTTTTCACGAAATCTTTTTTAGTTAACTGATCGTATTCCGCCTTTGCCGCCGTTACTGCAGTACGATACGCATCAGTATTGGAAATACGTAATGCAGTAATTTGTTTGGAAACATTAACTGCAGCTTGATATGGCAGTAAGTCATTGTAATTCGAAACTAAACGTTTTGTATCTGCATCCTTTAAATTGTTATAAGCTGTTTCAATGGCCGTTACAGCACTAATAAAGCTTGCAGCCGTTGGGAAGTCTTCTGGTTTTTTTGCGATTAGTTGTGTAATACTTGCAACTATTTTATCTGCGGAAGATAAGTTAGCTAATACATCTGTATATTTTTTATATGGCGTCACTGACGTAGTATTCGGATTATAGGCTGTAATAATTTTCTTTTGGTCTGTTGTCAGTGTACTGTAGCTTGTCGTTACTTCATTGGCTGCTTCAGCGATTTGAGTAGAAGTTGATGACGTATTTTCTAGTACACGAACAAAAGCATCTAATTGGTCAGTTGTTATTTTCGCTGCAGTTGCATCAGCGTTTAATTTTGCTAGCTTTGCGATATCTGCTCCGCTCTTTTTAAAATAATTGTTACGTTCAGCTTCGTCGTAGCCGTATTGCAAAGATGTCCCTCGAACAGCTGATACAATGCCCTTAGCATCCTCGGCTGCTAATGCTGTATTAACAGCGTCATTGAAAGTTTCTTGAACAGTAAGATAGGGTATTAAAAATTTGTCATAGACTTCTTGAACTTTTGCAACATCCGCTACAAATGTTTTACTTGTATACGACAATGCATTGATGCTTTTACCAATATCAGTTAATTCCTTAACGAACTTTCGTTGTGCAACTACATAATCATACTTTGCTTCAATAAATGCTCGTTCATTTTCATTGAAATCAGTCGTGCTTAAAACTTTTACGTCTCCGTCTGCAATGACCATGTCATTGGCTGATGATGTTTCTGAAAGCTTACCGAATTGTTCAATCGTTTTACTTCTTGTATCCGTTGCTGCTACGGTATTTACATAAGCTACTTGCTCAGATTGTGATACTGTTTGCGGTTGTGCTTCTTGCGCATTGGCAAGTGCAGTTGGTGTTAATAACAGACTTGTTAGGACACCCACTTTTAATGGTTTATTCAACTTGCTCATCCTTTCTTATTACGTTATATAGGAACATAGATATGTATGATTTATTTATTGCGAATCTACTATATTAAGTATCGGTATGCATCACTTGATTTCAAGCTAATCTAGTAAACTCACGTACTTCCTTTACTAACTTACAGATAATTGCTATTTTTAGATAGAATAGACTTTTTAAAGGAAGTTATTGTTAGGATACTATATAATTGGATTAGACGCATTTATCCCGCATCGGGTATAAGGAATTGAGCCGAATTAAAGTCCCACCATATCGAGAAAATTCCTGAAAAAAACTAGCATTTATACTATGTCATTTACCAGTAACTAGGTGTATACTACATCTTTAATATTTAATTTACTAGAAAGGGAGCTAGATATGTTTTATCACTACAAGTTTTGGCATAGCTTAACGCACCCCACGAACTTTACACAGGCTATTGAGTCAGGAGAAATAAGGGGCTATAAAAAACGATCATTTACGGTTTTCATCCTCTTTTTGCTCCTTTTTGTGATACGCGAGTTTTGGGGAATGGGCACTGAAAGCTTAACATCATTATTTGCAATAAATCACCAGGATGAATACTATACTGCCCGTTTGCTATCAATGGTCGGAGCAATTGTTTGGGGAATCATTTATTTTTGCTTCCACTATTATGGCGTTACATATATATTACATCTATTAACGGACATTCCTTACAAATGGATTCAAAAAGTACAGTTATATGTGGTGGCATTTTTGCTTATCGAAAAGGCCATTTTATTTGCAGTGTTCTATGCAGTTGGTTACTCTACAACGTTCTCCTTCTTTTCACTTGCCCCTGTTGTACAGCAAGTATTAGATAAAGATGTTGTGTTATTCACTATTAATCAGTTAACGGTGACAACTGTGCTGACGATTATTATACAATTTACGTTTCTTTCAAAATGGGAGGAAGCAACAGACCGTAAAGCATTATTAGCAAAAATTATCGTACTCCAAGTAATAATGGCTGTTTTTGTTGGAATGATTAGCGTGTTACCACTACAAGAATGGATTACAAGGGGGTTAGGATGATGCGTTTTATAAAATCCAGACCTTGGACAAGCCTGAGTATCATTGTTATAGCGCTATTAGTCGGCGTGAATGCCTTCTTCGTTTTCAAGGATAATAGTAAAGTTGCCCGTTCGTATTTTGTAGATGAATTTCAACGAGCTACTATTGGTGACCGAGTTGAAACGGTGAAAAAGGATACGATTGTTGCGCCCGCTGAAACGTATACAATTTCTGCAGATGCCAAAACTTTATCAGCAGTAAACGTAAAGCGTGGGCAGGACATCAAAGCAACGGATCTTCTAGCTACTTATAAAACAGAAGAAGTTGACGATGAATTAACGAAGCTAGAGGCTGAACGGGATGCATATGAAACAGAATTAAGCGATTTAGAGTCTGCTTTATCACAAGTAGAATCTGAATTCGGAGACAAATCAAATCCGAAAAGTTCAATCAATACAGACCAAATTAGTGATAAATTAAATGTCACAGTTAAATTAGAGTTAGGCCAACAAAATTCACCATCAACAGCTGTTGCGATTTTAAATCGTCACATCGCAGAAGCGACGCGTCAAATTGCCGTAATGGATGCACAAATTGCACAAATTCAAGCACGTCAAGGCGTGATAAGCCCAGTAGATGGCGTTATTGCCAACATTATAGAAGAAGCTGGTACGGTGACCTTTGAAGTATATTCAACAGAAAAATCAATGCTCGCTTATTTATCTGAAGATGAATGGCAAAAAGTATTAGCGGGACAAACGGTTAATTTTGATTTACAACATTTTAAAGGTGAATTATCTGGTGTTGTACTTGAAAAGCAAATGATTGCAACAAATCATGACTCTACATGGGCAAAAGAATTAGCGAAATCGGCAAAATTGCCGAAACCAACAAATTATGAAGTAACATTACAGCAGGACGATATGTTAGAAAATATTCCATTTTCTACAGTCGGCCAAGCTTCAATTGTTGTTAACGAAGCGCTCGATGCTTATAAAGTGAAGTCTTCTTGGGTCAAAAAAGCAAAAGGTGCTAAGCGCGTATATATTATCGATGAAAACGGAAAAATCCGTCTTGAAGATATTGACGTTGATTTTTCAACTGCCAATTCAACGATTTTCACAAGCTATTTCGATGAAGGCACACCGATTCTAGCTAATGAACAGCGCAATATTTTAGCACGCTCCTTCTGTTCAATGCCTGTTAAAAAAATAGAATGGCAACACTTTAAAGAAATTGGCTGGAAAGACTACGTCAAATATATTATTTTCTAAAACTTAATTAAGAACAAAAAAGGTATCAAGAATCATTCTTGATACCTTTTTTAGTGCCAGGCACTCAAACAATTTTCAAACAATTATGTGCCTCGGTAATTTGTTGCTAGTTCGTGATATTCTTTAGCTTTTTGATTGTTTCCTAATCGCTCATAACAAAGTGCTAATTGAACATACGGTAACCAAGTCCAAGCAGCATGGTTGATTAAATTTCCTTGTTTAGGTTGTTTTTTCACGTTTATTGCTTGCTCATACCAATAGATGGCTTGTTCATATTGTTCATCTACTAAAAATCTTGCACCTAAGCGACAACAACCTTCTGGACGAGGCATACAATATGCCAATGTTTTAAATAAAAATTGCAATTGTTTATCAGGATCATACAGGATTTCATAACAGTCCGCTATGTGCAAGCAAGCTGCTATCTCATCTTCTATCCATCCTTGTTTTGTTAATAAAAATTGTTTATATTTTTCGATCGCTTCTTCATACATGGCATGGTCCTTTAATTCATTCCCATAGTAAAATAAATCACGAGCCGAAAATTCCTTTCCTAACACTTCTCTTTGTTTATATATTTTTATATTTCTATCTGTATATGGCTTCTCTTTACGATGCATAATCGCAATATTGCGTTGTATTATATTGCCGTGAACAGCTAAGTATTCATGGACTGCACCAACCCAAGTAAAATTGCATGAACGTTTTACTAGTCTGTTTCTTTTTAGGCTATATGTTGGCTCTCCATTCTGATCGAATGCTAAGTGATAGTCCATCATGACACTGTCTACTTCTTTAGAGCTGAGCTCTTTTGTTAAGCTCAAAAAACGTTGTCTTTCGCTTTCCTGTAAAATATCATCTGCATCTAACCATAAAATATAGTCTTTTGTTGCTTTACTAAATGAATAATTACGCGCTTTTGAAAAGTCATCTTCCCAGGCAAAATCATAAATATGATTAGTGAATTGCCCCGCAATATCTTTTGTTCTATCTGAGGAACCTGTGTCTACAATAATAATTTCATCAACAAGTTCTTGAACGGAAGATAAACAGCGTGCTAAAACTTGTTCTTCATTTTTGACTATCATACATAAGCTAACTGTTGCTTTGTCCTTTTTCTCCGTGAGGACTTCATTTTTAAATTTTTGTGCACCAAGTAATTCGGATTCTCTATAAATATGGAATGCAGGAAGACGAGTATCCACAAAAAGCTGTAAATCTAATGCAGCAGCTCTTATGCAAAAATGTCGATCTTCACCCCAAAATGATAAATTGTTCATCTGTTTAAAACGAACACCTTTTAAAAGTGCTTTTCTACTTATTAATGTGCACGCACCCAATCCACCTACTTCATATACGCCTGGTACTTTTAATTTCGTTATGAACGCTGCAGTTCGATTTGCTATTTCTATCGGTTCCAATTTTTCTCCATTTTTTATTTCATATAATGTGTATTCATCCATCATCCACACTTGCGGTAATGCTTCAACATCCTTTTGCCATTTGGTCCAAAAAATATTTGAAATGATATCCTTTTGTTCATGCCATAAATTTTGTAGTGTATTCGGATACAACATTAAATCTGAATCTATAAGGAATAACCCATCATACTGGAATTGAATTGCATGCTCTATAATAGCGTCTTTCATTTTTGCTACTTTTTCAATTAGTGAATCTGTCCAATAATGTGTTTTTTCATCTTTCATATAAATGTCATTTTGCTGATCATATTTAATAATTTTCACACGCTCATTTTCCGATTGAAATGACGCTAAAAGTTCTGTTGATTGTTTATCGTCATTATCATCTATAAATAAAAAATCCACTACAAGTTCATCTTGATTTAACGATTGCAGGGAAGTTAAGAAATATGCCAAAATATAAGGGTTTTGTCGCACAGGGCTGGCAATTAAAATATGAGGTTTCATGTAATCCTCCTTCATTAAATGCTTTGGAAAAATGTATTTTGATAGAGGTGAATTCACAACAATTGGTCATAGTTATATCAATATTCATATTTCACTTGTTTTGTTACAGAGCTTGTAATCAAAAAGCCCTCTTGCATGATGCAAAAGTCAACGACAATTGACTTTTCATCATACAAGAGAGCTTCATTTAACTAGGGGTATCGGCGATTTTTGAGGTTCTATCGGCTATTCTTAAGGTTCTATCGGCTATTCACCTCAGTTTATCGGCGGTTCCAGTTGTTCTATCGGCGATTTCCAGCAGTTTATCGGCGGTTCACCATGAATTTTCCATATCTTGTTGCGTTGCTAGCTCGTAATACATAGATGTTACACCGCTTATTTCATACATCATGCCATGTACATAAAGTTTTTCACCGTTTGTACCGTTTAGGCGAATGGCAAATAGAGCATCTCCTTTGCCTACACGTTTAATTGTTACACCATCTGCTGAATGTTCAACATCAACAATTTTGTGATCAATCGTGGCTCCTGTATATTGCTCAATGCTAACATCCTTAACGGTAAAGCCTATTTCACTTGTTGGAATGAATTCGCTACTTATTTCAACAGCTGCTGAAGTATACATATCAAAACCATCCGTTTCAGCGCGAATGCCAACACGCACAGATTGACCTTTGCCATCAGACAATGTTGCTATATAATCCCCTGCCTGCAATAGCTTCAACTCGTAATTGCCGCCTTTTGGAATGCTATCTTCCTCCCAACCTTCAAAATTGTAAGGTTGATAGACAAAGACTTTATCGCTTACCTCATAACCGTTTGCAGTTGTCAGCTTGATATGAGCAGGATCAAATCCTAACTCCTCCTCAAAAAGCAGTGCTACGCCAGGTGTTATTTCATCCGTTTGCTGGCAATTGAGCTGGAGCTTACCGTCTACTTCCGTAACAACAACCTTATATTTTTGCGTTTCGACGACTTCATAGTTTTCTTCCTTATCTATATTGTAGCCTATTAACATGAAGTAGCCCGAGCCCTCTCGAAGTGCCTCCACTGTTATGCCATTTGTTGTTTGATGAATGTTGAAAAATTCATGCTCACCATCCGTCGCAACATTATCATAAGAGTAAGCATCAAGTTGACTTGCACCAAGTTCGCTTGCAGAAAATTTCTGTAAAACACGGTTCGCTTGCATCGCCTCTATGCGTTGAATAAATAAGGCAAATTGAGAACGCTTCACTGTTTCTTTTAAACCAAATGTAGTTGCTGTAATCCCCTTTGTAATGTTGTGTTCAAACAAAGGTCCAACTGCATAATAGGCATCAGAGTATTTCACAATATCTGTAAACGGAAGTGTCCAATCTTCTGCAATATTTGCTAATTGGTAGGCCGCCGTTAACATACTCGCCAACTGTTCACGTGTAATCGCTTGATTAACACCATAGCTACCGTTCGCAAAGCCAGTCGTAATTCCTTCATTAGCTAAAGCAGCAATTGCGCCATAGTATTCATCACTTTCCTGAACATCCGTAAATTGCGGATTTATCACGTTTTGCGTATCTAGCGCCAATAAATTAGCTAAAATTTTCGCAGCTTGTCCACGTGTTACATCAGCATATGGCTTGAATGTACCATCTGCATACCCATTAATAATTCCTCTTGCTGCTAATTCTTTTACCGCAGCCCCATATTCTTTCGACATATCAACATCGCTAAAACCTTCTGCTGCTTGTGCTGTTGGCACTACTACAATGGCGCTTGTTGCTAATGCTGCAACGATCGCACCTTGAAATAAACTGTTCCGCTTCATCCGCTCATCCCCCTATACATTTTATCTATCATACTTGATAATACGTGGAGGTAATAGTAAAAGTTTCATATTCTTCTATAGTTATGTAATCTAAACACAAAAAAACTCTAGTCGATTTCTCGACTAGAGTTTTACATTAATAGCTAAATGCTAAGACATTCGTACTTAATCAATTAGTTTAATGTAGTTGTAGCAGTTACTTTTACAAGGTTTCCAGCAACGCCACCGAATTTAACTAATGCGTTAAATTCAGAACCAGCAGTGAATTTAGAAACAGCAGCAGTTAATGTACCGTTGTTAGCGAATTCAACTTCACCAGATACTTTAGTTAAAGTTAAAGTATCTGCATTTACTACAGTTGTATCAGCAAGAGTTACTTTTACGCCAGCAGTTTCATCAGCAGCTACTGCAACACCATAAGTGTCAGTTACTACGAAGTCAACTAATTTAGCTAACTCAGTTAAGTTGAATGCAGAAGTTGCAGTAAATTCAACAGCTTTTGCTTCTTCAAGTTTAGTTGCGTCTGCTACTGCAGCAGCTGCAGTACCTTCTTTAACAACTTGTACTTTAGCAACTTTTGGAGCTACGTTAGAGTATGTTAATTCTTTTGTTAACTCTTCACCAGTAGCATTGATTGTGATTGTAACAGTCTTTTTAGCTGTAGTTTCTTTATCAGCAAATGTAATTGCAGATCCAGCAGCTGGTTTACCAGTTACAGTGAAATCAGTACCTTCTTTTAATTCTACTACTTCGCCTGAAGCTGTTTTAGCTTTTACTACGATAGCTTTATCGTAAGCAGTTACTACTTTGTTGCCGTCAGCAGCGTTAGCATAGATAGTTGGTACATCTTCTACAGTGTAAGAAGCAAATTGAGAATCAGAAACGATAGAGAATGTTTTTGTTAATGCACTTGATTCAACTGGAGTTGCACCATCTAATAATTTGAAGCTTACTTTACCTGAAGTTTCAGTAGTACCAGCTTTAGCAACGATGTTAGCTGAAGTGTTAGCAGTGTTTGTTACAGTGAATGCTTTATCACTTGCAGAACCAGCTTCAACTGATGCTTCAAATTGAATAGCACCTAATACAGTTGTATCAGTAATAACTTGACCGTATTGGTCTTCAACTACTAAGTCAGTGTTTTTAACTGTTACACCTGTAACGTCTTTTGCACGTAAAGCAGTTGCTACTTTAGAATTTAAACCAGTAATTACAGTTGCTTTTGCTTCAGCTTTCGCTACGATTGTTTGAGTAGACACTTTACCAGATAAAGTTGTCACAACAACTGTCACAGCTTTGTTAGCTTCTACTTTGTTAGCTGGAACTTTTACAAATAAACCAGTTTTACCAGTTACTTCAACGATATCGTAACCAGCTGATTCAGTTAATGTATCTTGTTTAACAGCAGCTAATTCTTTTAATGTTTTAATTTCTTTACCTTGTGTATCAACAACTGTTAATGGGAAGAATGCATCCTTATTAGCAGATAATACTTCTGTTGGAGCAGAAACTGATACAGATGAAAGTTTAACACCTTCAGAAACAGCTACAGTAGTAGTTGCACTTTTACCAGTTGTTTTAGAAACAGCGATAAGGTTAGAAGTACCTGCAAGGTTAGTACCTGTTACTTCTACTACGTTCACTTCTTTACCATTGATTGTTACAGTTTTAACAGCGCTTAATGTAACAACACCTGGATTAGAGTTTGTTAATAAAACTTCGTTGTTAATAGTAGTTAAGTTTGTAACTTCTTTACCATATTGGTCTTTAGTAGTTACTGGTAAGTAGAATTTATCTTTAGATAAGTCAGTATCTTGAGATAATGTTTTACCGTCTTTATTGTAAAGTTCACCGAAAGTGATGTCAGAAATTGCTGCTACAGCTGATAATTTAACTGTTGCTTGAGCAGTAACGCCTGTTTTAGCGTGTACTAATGTAATGATAACGTTATCGCCTTCTTTAGCACCTGCAGCTAAAGTAAGATTTAATGTACCATCAGCATTTAATGAACCAGCAGTAGCTGCACCAGCAACTGTTACAGTTACGTCAGAGTGGTTTAATTTAGTGATGTCTTCACCGTATTGGTTAGAAACTTTCACACCAACTGTTGCTGCAGTTTTAGCTGTGCTAGTGAATGCTGCAACATCAGATAATACGTCAAGTTTAGCTACTTTTTCGTTTTCTACTTTTACAGAGCCTTTTAATGCATCAGCTTCTTTTTGAGCTACAGTTACTGTGTACTCACCTTCTGTTAATTTAGAAGTTAATTCGATTGTAGCTGTTTTTTTGTCTTCAGAAAGTGCAACTGAAGCAACGTTAGCTTTCACTGTACCTTTGTTTACTGTGAAGTCTGCTGCTGTAAAATCAACAGCTTTGTTGAATGCTACTTCGATTGATTTAGAGCTTACTGCTTTTACTGATTCTAATTTAACTTCAGTTACTTCATATGTAACTACAGCTGAATAAGTTTTACCTTCGATTTCGAACTCTACTTTAGTTTCTTTGTTTTCTTCAAGTGGAGTTTCTAATTTTACAGTGTGTTTAGTGTCATCAGAAAGAGTTACTTCTAATGTAGTTGCGTCAACAACTTTAGCTTCTTTAACAGTTAAAGCAGCTTCACCAACGTTTGTGATTGTACGGTGTAAGAATGATGCGAATTGACCACGAGTTAAAGAGTTTTTAGGGTTGAACGCTTTAACGTTTGTAAGTCCAGCATATTCTAAAGCGATAATTGCTTCACGGTTTTCAGTTGCTGTAGCTTTGTCTAAATCTGTGATAGCAGATTTGAAGTCAGATTCTTTGTAATCTGCTACTAAGTCTACATTGTAAACAGTGTTGATAGCACGTACTAATACTACTGCCATTTGTTCACGGTTCATGTTGTTTGTGTACATTAATTTGTTGTTAGAACCTTTGAATACGCCTGCATCTTTAACAAGTGCTGCATATTGTAGTAATTCTTGGTCTGGAGCTGAAGTTGGAAGGTCAGTGAAACGAGCTTCTGTTTTGTAATCAGCTGGAATTTCATATCCTTCAGAAATTAACCATTTACCTAAGAATTTTGCTACGTTACCGCGTGTTACCACTGCGTTCGGTTTGAATGTACCGTCAGTGTAACCTCCTACGATTTTAGCTTCCGCTAATGCTAAGATAGCGTCCTTGTGATCACTTGTTTCAATATCAGAAAAGCTTGCTGCGCTTGCTACTGGTACGATTGCTGATGCTACTAGAGCTGCTGATGCTGCGCCGACAACCCATTTGCTATATTTTTGTTTCATGTCTAAAAACCTCCTAGATAAATTAGCCACTTTTATGACTACGATTCTATTATAAGAGAAGTAGAACATACATATCCATGTGAAATATCTGGAATGAAAGATGTGGTAACAGTAATACTTCATTGGTTACACATACAAAATTTAGTTTTTTATATAGTGTTTTACCATCCAGTAATTAGTAGAGAAGTGTTGCTTTTATGCGGAAAATATACCATTTTACCCATAGGTATTGAGACTTTTTCCCTTCCATATATTTTTAGCTAAGACAATTTTCTCACTTAAAGGAATAGTGAACAAATCATGAATTTACGTTACAATAATATAGGTAATTTATTCATTAATTCCCTTGGAAAACTGGATTAATATTTTATGGAAACCAGAATCTAGCGATAGTGACTTTATTCTATTAAGGATTAATGGACTTCAATCAGCGGTATGACTGGGTTTTGTCGTGATTTGCTCAGTGGTCTGACGATTCGCTTCAGGGGTGTGGCGTTTCACTCGAGTGTTGTGGCGTTTCACTTTAAGTTAATGGCGATTGTTGCTGCGCTATTAACGACCTCGACTATTCGCTAAGTTCTATCATTTACAGAGATGGGGATTTGACAGAAATGGTATTTAGTAGTCTTATTTTTTTATATGTTTTTTTGCCATTAGTAATTGTTTTGTACTTCATCTCTCCGAAGATGCTACGCAATACAATTTTATTGTTGGCAAGCTTGTTCTTTTACGCTTGGGGTGAACCGAAATATGTGCTTTTAATGATGCTGTCTATCGTGCTCAATTATGTACTCGGCATTATCATTGAAAATACAGTTTCACAGTCAAAGAGAAAAACACTTCTATGGTTAGTCATTGTTAGTAATTTAGCCATTTTAGGCTATTACAAATACGCTGGCTTTTTCGTGGACATTCTTAACAATTATTTGGCACAGCCTATTGAATGGCAGGCAGTTCCACTGCCAATCGGCATATCGTTTTACACGTTCCAAGCACTTAGCTATGTTATCGATGTTTATCGCAAGGACGTAAAGGCTCAGCGCAACTTTTTGGATTTATCACTTTTCATTACCTTATTTCCACAGCTCGTTGCAGGCCCTATCGTTCGCTATCAAACGGTAGCTGAGCAAATAAAAAAACGTATTGCTACAGCAGAAGATTGGATGATTGGGACGCGTCGCTTTGTACAAGGTTTAGCGAAAAAAGTGCTAATCGCAAACCCAATGGGCGAAGTAGCCGATCATGTATTTAGTTTATCTGGTGGGGACTTAACAACTGGTACTGCCTGGATTGGGATTTTAGCGTACTCCCTACAAATTTACTTCGACTTCTCAGGTTATAGTGATATGGCAATTGGATTAGCACGTATTTTCGGCTTTAAATTTGAAGAGAACTTTAACTATCCGTATATCGCACAATCCGTTACAGACTTCTGGCGTCGCTGGCATATCTCACTCAGCAGTTGGTTTAGAGATTATGTCTACTTCCCACTTGGTGGAAGTCGTGTAAGCCATGAATGGAAGTTATATCGTAATTTACTTGTTGTCTGGACACTAACAGGTTTTTGGCATGGTGCAAGCTGGACCTTTATGGCATGGGGCTTTTACTATGGGATATTAATCTGCCTTGAAAAATGGGTACTGCTAAAATGGTTAGCGCGTATTCCACGTGTATTACGACATATGTATATTCTTATTATTGTCATGATTGGCTGGGTTTTCTTTAGAGCGAATGACTTTACATATGCCTTTGCATTTATCAAAGCGTTATTTGGGTTATCTGACGCCGCGCTGTACAATTATGAAACAATTTTATTGACTAAAGATTATGCTATTTACTTTGTTATCGCCATTATATTTGCGATGCCTGTTTATAAACTTTATCAAAATTGGAGCGAGCAAAAAGCTACCGTTTCCCTATCATTTGACTGGGGGCTACGCATTACGCAAACAATTTACTATGGCGCTCTGTTGTTATTTATTACGATGTTTTTAGTGAACGCAACACATAATCCATTCATTTACTTTAGATTTTAGGTGGGACATCATGCGAAAAATACAAACGTTTCTTTTACCAATTACATTTTTTTGCATCATTTTCGGTGGCTTCGTCGTACATGTATTAACAGTGGATCGTCCACAATCAGAAATGGAAAACCGTCCATTAGCATCTGCCAATATTACGCCAAGTCCACAGGAAATCTTCTCAGGAGCATGGTCCAAACAGGTAGAATCTTATATTTCTGATCAATTTCCTGCACGAGATACATGGATGCGCAATTATGTTAACTTCCAGCGTGTTGTAGGCAAAACTTATTTAAATGATAAGTACGCAGTAGATGATAAAAGCGGCTGGATCATTTCAAAACCAGCCGTAGCAAAAACAGAAGAAGAGCTAGCTTCCTTTGCCTCCGATTTAAAACATTTAAGCGAGGGGCTAGCCGAAAAAAATATTCCGTTTACATTTTACTCACTACCAGCGAAGGCAACCTACTCACGTGAGCCAAGTCCAAGTTATATGCCTGAAGATGCGGGTATAGCCAACAACACCAAACTGCACGAACTTGTCACAGCTGCTGGTGTAAACAATATTCGTCTATATGATGAAATGCAGGATGACTTTTCTGCAGAGCGGAACTTCTATAAAACAGACCATCACTGGACAATACGTGGTGCATACTCTGGCTACGAGGCACTAATCAATACACTAAGCGAACGACTTGGCGAAACAATTGCTCCAATTCCATACGATGAAGCCAAGACATTTTGTTTACCAAATAAATTTGCTGGCTCATGGAATAAAATACTGTATATGACCGTCGATAATGACGAACAAATTTGCTATAACGAGCCAGACTCTTTCGCAACACAGTTTACTATTTACGACGGTACGATTGACGATGGGGTCACTGCACCATACGAAGCAGTGTACGGTCGCGCCAAACAAATGAGTCCCGATGCAGTCGTAAACTACGCTGAAGCCTATAGCCGTGACTTTGCTGAACTCACGATTGTTAATCAAAATTATGATAGTGACAAACATCTCGTCGTTATTAAAGATTCATACTTTAACACCATCCAATTTCACGTAGCAAGTCACTTTAAAACTTTAACCATTTTAGACTTACGTTATTTGGATAAAGAAATCATTCCTTACCTACAAAGCATGCAACCAGACTATGTTGTCCTTGCCTATAACGATCGCAATCTAAAACTAATGCCTGAGTAAAAATTAGTTTGATTATAGTTTGCGCCAGGGGTATCGGCGATTTCTGCCGGGGTATCGGCGATTCTCCGGGTTCTATCGGCGGTTTCTGCCAGGGTATCGGCGATTCTCCGGGTTCTATCGGCGATTTCTGCCAGGGTATCGGCGATTCTCCATGTTCTATCGAATATATAAATTAAAAAAAGCCGAATAAAATATTCGGCTTTTTCTTATCTATTATTTTTATTATGAATGTCTATAAAAGCTTCAATCATATGTTGACGGAATTGCTTTGATACATACGAATACTTTTTGTTTTTTAACCATGCGAAACCTACCATTTGATAACAGTGACTATTTTTCAAGCGAATGATTTTAGTATTTTCTAGTTGTTCACCTAAAAAGGAGTATTGCGGATAAAATGTAATACCTTGTCCTTCATTTACAAGTTGTAAAACAATCGACATTTCCGTCCCTTCAAAGACAATGTTTGGTGTAAACCCCGCTTCTAAACAGCATTTCTCAAACATGCTAATCGATTCTAAACCAGATTTGTATCCTATAAAACGTTCATTTTTCGCTTCAAGTAAATCAATTTCATCGAATTGAGCAAGCCTATGATTTTTAGGAACAATCAAATCTAATCGTTCCTTTAAAACAGGTAGCCATTCAATATCCGTTCCTGTAATCGGTGTATTGGAAACACACAGCTCAATTTCCCCACTAATAAGACGTTCCTTTGCAACTGAATCGGGTAGGATGGATTGTTGAATACGAATATTCGGTCTACGATCATAGAAACTCCTAAATATCGGCGGTAGGATGGTGGAGCTCATTACACTAACGGATACGCGATCTTCCTCTATATCAGCCATTTCTAGCACTTCTTCATGTGCTTCTTGTAAAATATTTAATGCTCGCTCTACTTCCTGCGCATAATACTTTCCATAACTATTCAAACGAATTTTCTTCCCATCTCGATCGAATAAAGGGACACCTAATTCATTTTCTAATTTGGCAATCGTTTTACTTAATGATGACTGAGTAATATTTAAAGAAAGTGCAGATTGAGACATATGCTCCGTCCTTGCCACAGCTAAAAAGTATTGTAACTGTAAAAACTGCATAGTATCTCCCCTTATGAATCATAATGAATATAGATATAGATTTGAATATATTGTAGCGATTTCTGTAAACGATTACAATGATAGCGAATTTCAATAATCTGTACTAAACGGAGGAGTATTTATGAAAATTAAAGCAGCAGTTACACCTGGACAAGGTCAGGATTTTATTATTAAAGAAGTAGAACTAGCAGCTCCGAAAGCGAATGAAGTGCTAGTGAAAATTGTAAGTACAGGTGTTTGTCATACAGATGCTGTGGCACGTGATGCAGCCATCGCCCCACTACCAGCTGTTCTTGGACATGAAGGAGCGGGAATTATCGAAGAAGTCGGTGAAGGTGTCACGCGTTTTGAAAAAGGTGATCACGTTGTCCTTTCATTTGCACATTGTGGACATTGTGATAACTGTTTAACAGGTCACCCAACAGTTTGTGAAACATTCAATGATTTAAACTTTGGCGGTACACATGATGATTACACACATCGTTTATCTAAAGATGGCCAGCCACTTTCAACATTTTTCGGTCAATCTTCATTCGGTACTTTTGCCATCTCGCATGAGCGTAATGTTGTCAAAGTAGATAAAGATGTAGATTTAGCATTACTCGGACCTTTAGGCTGCGGTATTCAAACAGGTGCAGGTACTGTTTTAAATAAAATCAAACCAGAGTTCGGCTCAACTATTGCAATTTATGGTGCAGGCGCTGTAGGTTTAAGTGCGATTATGGCTGCAAAAATTGTAGGCTGTAAAACAATTATTGCTGTCGATGTACACGATTCACGCTTAGAATTAGCAAAAGAGCTAGGTGCAACACATACATTTAACGGTTCAAAAGTAGAGGTTGTAAAAGAAATTAAACAATTAACAAATGGTGGAACAAAATACGCAGTTGATACAACAGGCGTCCCTCCAGTAGTTCGCCAATGTCTACAAGCGCTACGTCCCCTAGGCGTTGCAGCAGTCGTTGGTGTAACACCAGAAATGACTATCGATGTGCACAATGATATCATGGCTGAAGGTAAAACAATGATGGGTGTCATTGAAGGTGATTCCGTACCAAACGTATTTATTCCTCAATTAGTGGACTACTATAAAGCGGGCCAATTCCCATTCGATAAATTGGTGAAGTTCTATGACTTTGACCAAATCAATGAAGCATTTTTAGCATCAAAAAGTGGCGAGGCAATTAAACCGATTTTACGAATTCAATAATGTTTCAGTGCTTGTTCGGGGTTTAGTGGCGTTTCACGCAGGGTTCTTTGCGATTCACTCGGAACTACAGGCGATTTACTCGGGGCTTCCGACGTTTCACTTCCCTACAAAACAAAAAAGCAGTGATTTCTACTACAAGAAATCACTGCTTTTACCGTTTCTTTAGTTTGCCGACGATCCATTGACTGAATGGCAAGTATGACAGTAGTTTTGTCAGTCCAATACAAACAACCAGCGTCCATAGCATGAGCAGTGGAACACGCGTCAGTGTGCTATCAAAATGCGCCACGAACCAGCTTGTTGATAGGCGCAAAACCTCCCAATGGATAAGGTATATCATAAACGCATATCGACTTATCATATGGACCACTTTTGTAGACGGTATTGACTGCCCCCAAGCAATTACACAAAGGACAACACTAATGACAAGTGGCACTAAATCGAGCCGTCTTGAATGTACCTCTGTGTAACCAAGTTGCACACGAATATATAAGAACAGCGCAGCTAGTACGACGAACACAACGGTCGCACCGCGATACTTTTTCGCTAGCGCGGCTAATTGTTCATAATAAGCACCAATCGCATAGGCTACAGCAAAATAACCGAGCCAGCCAGTAAACAGCAAGCGTATAACCATTACATTGTCCTCGAATATCGGATATGGCAATAAAATAATTGCATGATGCACAAGTGTAATCAATGCACTAATAGGTAAAAACCAAGCAATCGACCACTTAAAACGCTTCATTAGCGCAACTACCACATACAGCTGCATAATGACTACGACAAACCAGCCTACAAACTCGCCAGACATAACATTGTGATAAAACTTATCCAATAGCATGCCCTTCTGGTAAATTGACTCAACTAATAACGCATCTAAAAAAGCCCACACTAAAAAAGGTACAAAAATATATTGAATGCGACTCGACCAAAAATTAATCGGTAGTCGCTCACGATAACGATTCGACAATATTAAAATGGATAGCACAATAAACGTCGGTGTTGCATAGCAAAGTGCAATTCGCAAAAACAAATACAACGGTTGCTCAGGCTCTGCTCCAACCTCCATAATAACCCACGATGATGTATGCAATAGTAAAATAGATAGACATGCCACCACACGTAGTAAATCCCATTCCTTTATCACTACAACATTCTCCTAGTACTTTCTCTCTCTATTAAGCATGTCATAGATTGTCGATTAATGCAATGGTGGTACTTGGCATCAGATTGACCGCAATCGGCATCAGTATATTTTCACTACTCTTTATAGGAAGCTTCTTCATTATCCTCGAAGTTATTTAAAGAAATTAGTAGAAGTGCATTAAGCGTGCCAGTCATTTTTTCATTAAAAGAGAACGAAAAAGCGTTAGAATGACGACAGTCAATCTAACACTTTTTTATACCTTTGTTTATTTCTAACCTGCTATCGATTGTTGAAATCGCTTTATAATATGGCTCACCCAATAGTCTTCGTCAAAGTGATGAACATAGATCGGGTCCTCCTGTAAACGATGGAGGAAACCAGATGTCATGAGCGCTTCATCCGCTTGCTCACCTAAAACTTTTTTTAACTCATCTCGAATCAAAAAGACAAGCTCCAAATCTAATTCATTAAATGTATAATCGATCCATTTCAATTTCCTCCACCCCCACAATTTTTAAACATTCAATTGCTGCTTCTGTATGTAGCGCTAACTGTGAATTCGTCATATACAATGGCTTGATACTATCAAAAAATTCATCGAGCTCTCGACAAATCTATTCTCTTCTCAATATTTTCTCCATCGCGTTTAGTTGTACCGTGATAGCAAAATAAATAAGATTTCATCATTTCTACCCTAGAATAATCGTTTATTTACGAACGCTAACCACTCGTATTTTGCCCATATTATATCATATTCTGAATTACTTCTAAAATATCATACAAAAGGAACAGTATAGAAAATTTCCTACACTGTTTATTAAGAATTATCATTGTACTTCTACCTACCGTTCATATTCCTGTTAAATCGCTAAATTTGAAGCCCACCATAGCTTCTGGAAGAACTGAATTTCAAATTTTCTATCATTATAACTATTAGGTATTTGTCTTAAAAAACTAAAAACCCACTTCACAACCAATTGAAGTGGGCTACCAATATATTTTTCTAGTTAATTCGCCATCTGTAATGCTGTTTTTTTACCATAAATCGTTTCTACCCATTCTGGGTGGTCGATAAATGGATTGCGATTACCTTGCACCTCGTAGATTCTGTCGTTTCTTCGTTTTTCATAGTCATCTACAGGATCTTGTTGATGCCATTGTAAAAGGATTGAAAGTTTACCGTGATAAGGCGCTGTGCCATTGTTAACTTTTTCATTTAATTCAAGATCAACTCTATCGCCTGACTCATAACGAGTTGCCATATAAAATAAGATGCGTGCTACATCCCCTTTTACATTATTAGGCGGCTCGAATGAATCCGAGTCTTTTAAGCAACCATTACAGCCAGATACAGGACTGCCACCATTGTCAAAGTCTAAATTTCCTCTCGAGCTATTCACTGAAACATCTGTAGGGCGTAAATGATGAATATCTGTTCCTGGCCCTTTGCTCGTCCCAAAATTACCATGTGATTTTGCCCACGTATGCTCTCTGTTCCAGTTTCCTACATTACCGCCATTGTTAGATTTAGGGCTTGATTTCCCAGAGTAAAATAACAGTACATTATTTAAATTATTCGGATCTTCATCCGTATATCTTAATGCATCCCAAGCATCATCATATGACAGTATCTTTTGTACAGAAATAATATCGTGAAGTGCCTTTTTTAGTGCTTGGCCTTCTTTGTCATAGGCAGCTGCATAGTAGTCATTAGCAGCATTTACGGTAACACTAAAGTTAGTAGTAACACTTTTCTTGCCATCAGATGCCGTAACACCAACAATATGGCTACCCGCTTCTAAATTTAGCGTTAATATGTTGCCATTTATCGACCCTTTTGTAGCTGTAAATGACAGTGGGTCATTATCAAGATCAGCGAAATGTTCTGTTAAATCGATTGTAATTGCCGTTCCTACAGCTACTGTTTTATTTGTAAAAGGTTTTTTAATGATTGGTTGCTTGTTTTCAGAAGGTAAAGAAGGATCCACAATGGGATCCCCTTTAGAATTCGTAAATTTAATTTGATCAAGCGTTGCACCATTCTTCAGTTCAATCAATTTTAAGTCGATATTGTCGGCGCCTCTAATTTCACTTACATTTTTACCGTCAATCGTGATCTTTTTAAAGGTATTGCCTTTTAAGTCAACAATAGCACCTGCTTGATCTGGATTGATGATAACATTTGTCGTTTTAAACCCTTCACCGTGAAGCTCTGTATAGTTCCCTTTTAGGAACACGCCCTCAGTGATAACAGATTTAGCATCTAAATGTAATGCCACACTAGGCTTTGTAATAGTTAATTTGTTTGTTTTAAAGTTTGTTAAATTATATGTGATCTCAGCTTCAATCGGTTCAACAGTTGAACCTTTTTTCAAGTCAATTTGCACCATTACAGGGTCATGGTCACTTGCACGTCCTGCCATATCCGTAAAGTCAGCATTAATATGAAGGATATCAATGATTGTATTGTCTTTAAGATTATTAGAAACTAAAATATGATCTAATACTTGCGAATTCCCTTGATATAAATACGTATAACGATCAGCGTCTTCCGCTTTATTAATCATATTTGTCATCAATTCGCCCTCATGAATTTTAAGCGCATCAGCAAATTGGTAGTCGTTAAAATCACCTAAAGATACAACGTTGGCATCTGGATTTTTTGTTTTAATATCTTTCACAAAGCCATACACAATGTTTGCGATTTTTTTACGTTGCACTTCACTTCCATAAACTGGTGGCTGTTTCGCTCCGAATAATGGCGTGTCACCTGATTTAGAATTCCAGTGGTTAGCGATAACTACTACATCTTCACCTTGGAATTCAAATTGTGCAGCTAACGGTTTACGGCTACTTGTAAATGCATCATTCGATGGGTCGATTCGACCTGGGTTTAACGTTAACTTGCCGTCATTATAACCAACAGCAGTTGTAGCATTACCTGCTGGAATACCTTCCTTCAACTTCACTCTTTCTGGATTGTAAAGGAATCCAACACGAATATTTGCGTTAGGTGCACCACCATCTGCATTATTCACTGGGTCAATATTGACATACTTGTACTCAACGCCGCTTGCTGCTTTAATGGCATCAATTAATCGTTGGTAACTTTGATCTGCCTTTGAATCACCAGTCGATTCGCCGTTATTATCTTGTACTTCCGTAACCCCTACAATGTCTGGCGTTTTCATATCGACACCGATTGCACGTGCTAATTTACGTGCTTTATCATCTGATGTTGACGTTTTATTATTAGAGAAGTTTTCTAAGTTATAAGATGCAATTGTTAACTTGTCTTCCGCTTTAACAATCTTTGTTGTCTCAGGTTTTGCAGTCCCTTTTACATGTGCTTGTTCCATCTCATCTAATGGGACATAGATTTTAAAGTTTTGATAAGAATAGCCAACGATACCCGTAATTGGTCCCTTAAACTTATCACCTGTTGCAACTTCGAAATCCCGAGCTGTTCCATTTGGTTCTAATCTGAATTGAATACGATTTGGGTTTGTTTTCCCTTCCTCATACAAGACACCACCATGAAGGGTATTCGTTGGTTCACTTTCTAGAACCGTTACTAAGTCCCCGTGTTCCTGTGGAGCGACAGCTTTAACATTGCCTACTTCTACACGCATACCTTCAATACTTTCCCAAAAATCAATGGCATCAATTGTCGGGTTGAATACTTGAAGATTGTCACTATCAATTTTGCTAAATGACATTTTTAATTCATCAATTTGAATGGCTTTCGGTAATGCTACGCTACTCTTTATTTTTTCTACTTTGCCACCTTGATCATTACGAACATTGATTTGCGTTGTTTTTAAATCTGTTTGGTTGGCGTCACTATAGCCATCGTACGCAAATTCATCTACTTTACCTGTTACAGATACTAAATCACCTACTTGAATCGGCCAAGCATTTTTCCCACTATAAAGTAAGATTGCTTCAGATGTATTTGGATTATTATCCGCCAATTCATCAGGCGTTTGAATTGTATAATACGTACTACCGTTTAAAGCAAATGAATACGTCACGATCCCTTGAATACCTTCAACTGTTTTACCTACAAATGGAGAAGTATGCCCCTCCCCTTGAATATTATGAATCTGCAAGGCATCTGTAATAGTATAGTCATAGGTCATAATTTCACTAAATTTCCCATCACTCGCTTTTACAACTGCTTTTAATGTTGTATTTTGAGTAATCTCGATTGGCGTTGTGTATTTCGTACCACCTACAGTTGGATCTGAGCCATCTACTGAGTAATAGATTTCTGCATTTGCTGTCGATGTAGATAACGTAACAGTTGTTTTATCCACAAATGTTCCACTTCCAGGAGATGCGATAGCAGGCTTTAACGCTGTGCTATCCACCACAATATCCGATGCAGAACGAGGAATCACTTGGTAATCATTATCAAACTGTTGCACAATACCTGTAATCGATTCATACGTTGCGCCTACAGTTAAGCCAAGCGTAGCTGTTTCATCTCGTACTAAGAAATTGCTGCCATCACTAGCTGTGAAGTTTGCCCAGCCGCTTCCTTCTTGAACATTCGTAAGCGTAACATTTTTCACAGTAATAAGTTGTGATTCATTAGCTTCCTTTACCTCTGCTCCTGTTACCACTTTTGCAGTTGGCTCACCAACGCCTGCTACTTTATCGATCATTTGTGCTCCATCTAATTGCAGCAAACCTCTGTAATCAGCTAACGTACCTTTGAGCGTGACTTCATCACCAACATTCGCATTTAAGCTAGTCGGACGAACTGCAATACCGCCAGTTGCATCTTGCACAGAGATTGTATTTTTCAGCTTGCCTGCCACAACACCTTTAATTGTTACTGAAGTACCGTTAGCTTTTGCTCTAGCATCAGCGATAGACAGAATATCTTCTTGTCCAACTACTGTATAATTAAAAGTTTGGACATCACTATTTTCTAATCCTTCTGCTACAGCCATTGCTTTTATTGTAGTTGTTTTATCAATAACAATTGGTTGCGAATATAAAGTGCTTTCTGAAGTCGGGTCTGTACCATCCGTTGTGTAATAAATCGTTGCGCCTTCCGTTGCTGAAGCTAATGCAATTGCAGTACCAGTCGCAACCGTTCCAGAAGGTGTAGAAGCTGTTACTGCGCCTACCTTAGTAATTGGCCCTACTTCTCCACCGTCCATAGAATGTTTGCCTATTTGTGTAAAGTCATCCTTAGGATACACATCCCACTCGCTAGGATTGAATGCATCGTCAATGATTGTATCTCCAGATGTGACTGAGCTTTTTCGAACTAATGTAACATCCACACCAAAATTTATTTTTGCTCCAATTGCTTGCCCAATAGAATCAATTATTGCCCCATTTTTTCTTAATACGACTGGATCGTCTCCATTGAAATTAATAACAGTCGAATTTTCTAGATTTCCAACTTGCTTAATAGCTGCATTTACGTCTTTATGATGCACCACATACGTAGCTCCATGTTCTAATGTTCCTGATAACGCCACTGTTTTATCAGCAGTTGCTACGCCATTTGTATGCATCTCTAACGTATAATTTGCTAAATCGATTGTTGCACCAGTACCATTATAAATTTCAATCGCCTTATTAAAACTGCTGCCTTCAATGTATTCTGAAATTATTAAATCAGTTGCTAACGTAGCGGCTTTGGCATTTAGGGGTGCTGCTGTAGGAACAACAGCGCTCGCAATTAGACTTGTCGCTAAAAAAGCATGTATTGGTTTTCTCCAGTTCTTGTTATACATCCAAAAAGTTCCCCTTTCAATATGGACAAACGAGTATAGTTAACATTAAAATACAAAGCCCTCATCCCTCTAGGAGAAGGCTTTGCAATACTTATAGAATTGTATCTCCTGTAACATCGACCCCATCAAAATTAAATAGGTCTCCCGTTAATTGTGAAAGATCAAGATTGCCTCCAACTTGTAGATTGTTAAATGAGAATTGCGCTGGCACAGTACCAGTTAAAATTAAATTCCCTTTCACAACTGCATTTGCTAAAGAAGCAATATTTGAGATACTAACAGTTACATTGCCTTCATAAACTTTTGGTTGTCCAGCAGTTCCAGAGAAATCAGCTCCATCAACAGTTTTATCAGGCTGTTGACTATTAGCGACGTCTACGATTCTACCTTCAACTTGCGGATTGACATTAACTAAAGATTTTAAATGCTCAGCGAGATTTTCCCAGTCCGATAAACCTAAGTCTGTTACGCGTCCTTCTGCATATGCCTTTGCTAAAACATCAAATCCATCTCCGCCTTTTGCAGTAAATGCATTTGTAGCGATTGTATATTTCAGGTTATCTTGAATTTCGATGTAGTTATTTTGAGCATCTTTGTAAGAGATTTTGACAATACGTTGACCTGCTGGTTTAGAAGAATCAAATTCTACCTTTGCACCTGAAACATGAAGGAAACCACCATTTTCAAGTGGATATAGGCTCACACTTTTTTCAAGTGTTTGTTTTAATTCCGCTCCAGTTAAAGTCACCGTTGCTAATGTATTACCAAATGGTAGAACGGAAATAACTTCACCTACCGTTATTGGACCTTGATTAATTGCTGTACGGATACCTCCGCCATTTTGTAGCGCCATAATCACATCTTTATTGTATTGTTTCGCTTTTGCAAGCATGCCATCTGTAATAACATTCCCTAACGGCGTTTCATTTTTACGAACACTCGGCTTTGCCGTATCTCCATTATCACGTGGATTTTCCAGCGCTACTGTTGCAGTTGCACCTGTTTCAGATTTAGAAACCGCATCAACTTTATCTTTAAATGGTTTTAATGTCGCCACAGCATTTGCATCCTCTGCATAATCTGCCACTTTTAATAAAGCCCCATTATGTGCAATGACTACACCTTGTGGGTTAAAGGTAACATCCAATGTCCCTAAATAATCATTGTATTGATACGCTTGTACAATAATTGTCTTATCTTTCGCTTGTCCACCCATATTCTTATCGACTACAACAGGTTTATCAAGTTGCGTATGGCTATGACCACCGACAATCACATCGATGCCTGCTACTGATTTCGCTAACATTAGGTCGTTATCATATGCAGGATTATCGTCGTACCCGATATGCGTTAGGGCAATAATTTTATTAACGCCTTTATCCTCAAAAGCTTTAACTGCTTTTTCAGCTTCTTCAATATAGTTTTCAAATGCGATACTACCAGGAGAAGAAATATCTTTTGTCTCAGCAGTAGTTAAACCAAAAATACCCACTTTTTCTCCGTTAATTTCTTTAATAATCCCATTGTAAATTTTACCGTTTTTCGGATCACTTGAAATTAAATCTGAGAATAGCCCAGTAAATTTATTATCTTTAGAAAAATCAACGTTAGCTGAAACAAATGGGAATTGAGCGCCTTTAATAAAATCTACTAACGCTTGATGCCCTTCAGAACTGGAGCCTAAATCAAACTCATGGTTACCAAATGTCATCACGTCATAACCCATTAAGTTCATAAACGCCAAATCAGCTTGTCCTTTAAATTCATTGAAGTATAAAGATCCAGAGAATACATCTCCCGCATCCACTAGTAATGCATTTGGTTTTTTCGCTCTAACCTCCTTGACTGCTGTCACCTTTCTAGCAATATTAGTTAAATTCGCATGCGTGTCGTTAGAATGCATTAACGACAAATTAAAATTACCTTTGCTATTCCCACCTTATACCATCTCTCTATCTCTCTATCTCGGTTTTCGGTTTGGGCCTACACCGCACAGGCGACTTTCATCGCATACGGCGTGCCATCAATAGTAGTAAAACTTATTTCCCCAGTACATATATATGAAACCATATTAGTGTTAATGCACTATTTAAGAAATATTTATAAGTTGTAAATTTTTACTATTTTTAATAACGCATGAACATGTAAAAATAGTGCAATTGTTAACTGTATCTTCACTTTTCCTAAATAATATGTAGGTAACTTCTTTGCTTTTTCGCTATCTCCAACTAGCACTTATATAATGTTGTCAAACATCCTACATTGAATCATTGCTCCTTAATTTTGTCTTGGAAACAATCGGAAAATTTATTCCTTTTGTTAAATTGAAAATACCTTATTAGATTTCCATCAGAAATCCGCCGCTAGACTTCTCCTATATTCCATACATAAATTAGCTATAGAAAGAATAGTACGATCTTTTAAAGAATCATTTATATGTAGTTGTTTATTTACTACATAACTATGTAGTAGAGACATAATTTTTGAACTTAGAGGAGGAAATTTTTCTATGGCTAACCAACCAAAGAAATACAAAAAATTCGTAGCGACGGCAGCAACGGCTACATTAGTAGCATCTGCTATCGTACCAGTGGCTTCTGCAGCAGGATTTTCAGATGTAGCAGGTAACGACCACGAGGTAGCAATCAATGCACTATCTGACGCAGGTATCATCAATGGATACGCTGACGGCTCATTCAAACCAAACCAAACAATTAACCGCGGTCAAGTGGTTAAATTATTAGGTCGTTATTTAGAAGCACAAGGCCAAGAAATTCCAGCTGACTGGAATACAAAACAACGCTTCAACGATCTACCAACATCAGCTGAAGCTGAATTAGTAAAATATGCTGCACTTGCTAAAGATGCAGGCGTATTCGCTGGTTCAAATGGTAACTTAAACCATACACAAACTATGCAACGTCAACAAATGGCAGTAGTTTTAGTACGTGCTATTAAAGAAATCGCTGGCGTAGACTTAGTTGCTGACTACAAAAAAGCTGGTTTCGTAACTGAAATCTCTGACCTAGAAAAAGCTTACTCTGCTGAACAACGCAATGCGATCGTTGCTTTAGAATACGCTGGTATCACTAACGTATCTAACTTCAACCCAGGTAACAGCGTAACTCGCGGACAATTCGCTTCATTCTTATACCGCACAATCGAAAACGTTATTAACACTCCTGAAGCTGGTGTTGCTGCAGTTAAAGCTATCAACAACACAACTGTTGAAGTGACATTCGACGAAGAAGTGGACAACGTACAAGCTCTTAACTTCTTAATCTCTGATCTTGAAGTTAAAAACGCTGCTGTTAAACAAACAAACAAAAAAGTTGTTGTTTTAACAACTGCTGCTCAAACAGCTGACAAAGAGTACACTGTATCTCTTGGCGAAGACAAAATCGGTACATTCAAAGGTATCGCTGCTGTAATCCCAACTAAAGTTGATTTAGTTGAAAAATCAGTACAAGGTAAACTTGGCCAACAAGTAACTGTTAAAGCACAAGTAACTGTTGCTGAAGGTCAATCTAAAGCTGGTATTCCTGTGACTTTCTTCATCCCTGGTTCTACGAACGGTGTGAAAACTCCAGTAACAGCTGAGGCTGTTACTGATGAAAACGGAGTTGCTTCTTACACTTATACTCGTTACGCAGCAACAAACGACACTGTAACTGTTTATACAAGCGGTGATCGTTCTAAATTCTCAACTGGTTATGTATTCTGGGGTGTTGATACGATTCTAACAATTGAAGAAGTAACGATTGGTTCTTCTATCAACAACGGCGCGAATAAAACTTACAAAGTAACTTACAAACACCCTGAAACTGGTAAACCAGTATCAGGTAAAGTATTAAACGTATCAGTGAAAGAAAATATTGACGTTACGGTTGATAAATTACAAAACGTTACAGTTAATGGTGTAGCTGTAGTTCAAACTAGTGATAACAACACGAGAGCTGCACAAGTTACAACTGATTCTAAAGGTGAAGCTACATTCACTATTTCAGGTTCTAACGCTGAAGTAACGCCAGTCGTATTTGAAGCGACTCCAGTAACAGTGACTAACCCAAATGGTACAGTTACAACAACTGGTTACGCTCAAAAATACACTGCAGATACATTACAAGCATCTGCTGCTAAATTAACATTCGGTGCTATTCAAGCTGCTTACACACTTGAAGTAACTCGTGATGGTGGCGAAGTGGCAGCTACTGGTGTAATGAACGGTCGTAAATATAACATAGTAGTGAAAGATAAAGATGGTAAAGTGGCAGCTAACGAAATTGTTAACGTTGCATTTAACGAAGATATTGACGGGGTAATCTCTACCGTTACTTCTGCACAATTCGTAAAAATCGAAAACGGCAAACAAGTTTACGATGGGAAAAAAATCACTGTTAGAACAAACGCAAAAGGTGAAGCAAGCTTTGTCATCGCAAGTGATACTGTAAACTCTTATGCTACGCCAATCGTTTGGATTGACATTAATAACCAAAGTGGTAAAGATGCAAACTTAGATAAAGGTGAACCTTCAGCAGTTGCACCAATTTCATACTTCCAAGCACCATTTTTAGATGGTTCAAAGTTAGTTTCTTACAAAGGTGCTACTCAAACTGACAAATTTGTTAGTGGGGAAACTGCAACATTTAAAGTACAACTTACAAACCAAAGTGGTAAAGTAGTACCGAATTCTGGTTACACAACGAAAGATGTTACGTACACTGTTTACAACACTGGTGCAAATAACGTAAAAGTTGGCGATGTTGAAATCGCTCCAAATCGCGTGCATACATTAGTTGCTCCAAGCGGTGAAATCAACGTTACTACTGTAGATGGTAAATCTTCTTCTGTAAAAGTTCTTGCTACTGGTGTAGCTAAAGAAACGAACGGTAACAAAGAATTTGCATTCACTTCAAAAGAAGCAACTGCAACATTCACATCTTCAAAAGAAGTAACGAACCTATTTACTGGTGATATTCATTCATTCGATACAGAAAAAGAAACTGTCGTATTTACAGATGGTTCCGTTCTAAAAGATGCTGTGAAATACGCTGGTGAAACGGATAAAAAATATGAATACAGAAATATAAATCGTGCACCACTTTCTAAAGATGAGTTTGTAAACATTCTTAAAGGGGCAATTACAGGGGTAAAAGTAACTTATGAAGTGAAAGATAATACGGTAATATTCAATGTTATTTCTGTAAATGCTGGTGGGTCTAAGCCTATAGATACTGCTGGAGGAAAAGCAAATGACACTACTTCTGTTACAACGGCAAAAGGAAAAATTTCTGTAGCTCCTGCTTTAGCCACAGTTGGTGCTACTGATGCTGCTGAAACAAAACTTGAAGCTGTAAAAGCACATGTAACAAAAGAAGTGAATGATACTTCAGTAAATGTAACTGTAGTAGAATCTTCTACAACAGGAACTTATACGGTTACGTTATCTAAAGGAGCAAGTACAGATACAGTAACTGTGACACCACAATTTGGTCAAAAATTAACTGCTGCTCATATCACTTCATCAATTGCAGTGAACAGCAACGGTAAAGATTTAGATTTTACGATAATGTCTACACTTGCTGGTTTCACAATTGCTAATATAAATCCAGATGCTCAAGATGCTCTTGATATTACTACAGGTTATAACAATAATGTAATTACTATTTCTAAAACTTCTGGTGGTACTACTAAAGGTTCAGAGAGCACAGCTTCTACTGAAGAACCTGCTAATATGAAGAGTAGAATTTTAAAGATTCACTTTGAAGCTCAAGCTACTGATTATATTAAAGAGAAATTCACAGCAACTATTACAATTGATGATAAGGGTAACCGTACTACAAAAGTTGAGGTAGCTACACCTTGATAAAATAAAAAAGAATAGTCACTTCATTGGCTGACTAGTTCAATGTAACAAGTGAGAATGAAAACCCATGTCTTGTGTTTAGCAATACATTGGGTTTTCTTTCTAAATACAAATCCTAAATAAAGTAAAATTTTCAATATAGTAAAATTCTAATATCATATCATTTTATCTTCTGTTCCCTCTCAATATGTTGCATAGCTCCAACATTCATTTTTTATAGAAGTTGTAACAAAGGGAAGATAATTTTAATTCGAAGGGAATGAAGTGAAATAATGGAGACAAAACATGGACAAGCCATTGCGCTAGGAAATCACTTAAAAAGGCTCCGCCAAAAGCATCATTTAACGATCGCAGGATTAGCTGATTTATTAGGAATTTCGCATAGTTATGTAGGTTTTATCGAAAATGGTTCAAGAAATGCCTCTGAAAAAATATTGAAAAAGTATGCGGATTTTTTTCAAGTGTCATATGCAGAATTAGCTGAATTACAATTACAACTAGAATACCCTACCCAAATAGAAAATCCTCTTACATTAACAGATGAAATGATGGAATTAAATAGTTTATTAATGAAATTAAATGAGGATTTCCGGTCTTCCATTATTGAGGACTTTAAGGAGCAAATACAACAGACACTTTATAATCTTCTAACGCCATACAATATTGCAGATATAAAAAAATACATTACGAAAATAAAAAATGCTTGGTTTTCTGAATGTGAGGAACCGCTGATAGAAATAAAAAACTACAAGGGCTATATTGCCTTATCGAGTGAGCAATTATATTTTGAATTATATGTAGAGCACAGTGTATTACATGTTCAGCTACTATATTGCGATAGAAAACAACGAACACTTTTTGAAAATTGGTTAGGTGATTGTTCCATCTCCTATCAGACTGAGGAAAATTTACAGCACATTAGCGAACCTCAGAAAATATTAAATATACTATGGTTAAGTCCCAATATGTCCTATCGACAACAATATCAATATTTAGTAACAAAAGAGCTACTTTCTTTGGAGTTAAACTATTGTGATGCAAAACTAAATTGGTTTGTTCATAATTACGATAAGCATAATGCAATGCAAGACATACAAGAAAACATTAGCTAAGGAGCTGAAATCTCTTTGATTTTCCATTCAGACTTTGATTTACCTAAATACTTAAAAAAGTTTCTTCAACATCTAAAAAGAAAGTACTATTCAGAAGAAACCATTATTGGCTATGAAAATGATATAAAAAAATTCTCATCATTTATTTACCAATTATATGATGGTCAAATCTTAACAGATGAAATATCGAAAGATGACATCTTAGAATATCTAGATTTTTTAGGTAACCAAGATTATAAACCTAACTCTATTAATCGGTATTTTTACGGTTTAAAGGCATTTTTCAAGTATCTTGTTATCGAGTTGGACTTTAAAGTCGACCCAACAATCGGTATCTCTACTCGAAATGTTTACGTCCCTTTACCCGAAATATTAGATATAGATGAAATGGCATTAGTATTGTCTACAGCCAAAGAATACTCTGAGTTTTACCATGTATTAATCAGCTTGCTATATTATACAGGTTCAAGAATAACAGCTGCTCGAACGTTGTTAAAAGAAAATGTAGATATAAAAAATAATAAAATATACTTCCCACGCATTAAAGGAGGAAGAGATCTTCATTTACCATTACATCCTAAATTGCATCAAATATTGATAAATTATTTACACAATACTAAAGACAATGGATCAGACTATTTATTTCCATCTCCCGTAAGTCGGAATATGCCAATAAGCGGCGTAGAAATTCGTATCAAATTGAAAAAAATCGGATCACAATGCAATATTACAAAACGTTTAACTCCACATGTTATCCGTCACTGTACAGCAACACATTTAACACTACTTGGTGTTGACCAACATTATATCGCTACTTTATTAGGTCATACCGATTCCCGTTCAACTGCACGTTATCAACATTTGAAAGTAGATGATTTGAGATCAGCTATGAAAAAGTTGAAATGACAATAAAACCACGAATATTTATTCAAATCTAACAATAAATATAACTGATACCACAGCTTAAAACCCACCAGTAAAACTGGTGGGTTTGACAACGCGTGAAACGCTAACTTACTACATCATGTCTCACGACATTCTGAAAGGTCCGCCAACCGAATGCTTTTTTCTGCTTCCAGTTAATTTATTCACAATTAAAAGGGTCAACGATATCATTCATTGACATTTGATCATAGTGTATATCTTCTTGTAATTGTCTTTTGATATACCGATGAATCATATTTCGATTTCGAGCGACTGTATCCACTAAGTATCCTCGACACCAAAATTGACGATTGCCAAATTGGTATTTTATATTAACATGTCGGTCGAAAATCATGACACTACTTTTCCCTTTTAAATAACCCATGAAAGCGGAAACGCTTAGTTTCGGAGGAATTTTCACAAGCATGTAGATATGATCCGAACATGCTACTGCTTCTACAATTTCTACACCTTTTCTTTCACATAACTGCCGTAGTATCCTTCCTATTTCCGCTTTAATTTGACGATAAATTTCTTGTCTTCTATATTTCGGTACGAAGACAATATGATACTTACAATTCCATGTTGTATGTGCTAAACTTTTACTATTCATTTAAACTCCTTTCGTACAAAGTCGGTTGACTAGACCTGATTTTATTGTACGATTGGGGTTTTTTTGTTGTCTATAGCTAAATGGTTTTCGGAACCACCTGCAAGCAAGTGGTTTTAAAAACATAAAAAAAGGAGTAACCACATATATGTGATTACTCCTATGAAATTACTAATTGTAAGAAACAAATTTTTTGGGGAAATAAGTTTCTTATTGAACTACTACTGACTAGGTTCCTTCGCTCCTGCTAGTTTTACCCTTCTCGTATGTTACCATACAAGTCCAAACGGCTAGCAATCAAAACTACTATGAACCTGCTGCCATCTTATTAGTTTCACTGGTGCTGACACACCTCTCCTAATAAGACTTCAAACGTTCCACAACTGCCATCCCTCTTTTTGATTTCCTTAGGTTTCCACTATCCAGGTGTAAGAACGACTGGTTTAACAGTCAATTTATCAATCGCCACTATAGCATTGCATCTATAGGGATGTACAGTGAACTCCTAGCTTAATTTCGCACCGTACACTAGCTTACCCTGCCTACATGGATTCGTCTGCCTAACCATAGAAATCTTTTAAAGAACCCCGCCTCTGTTCACCGAGTACGACTTCACCTGACTTCATCCCTTTTGTGTATCAGCACAGCATTGGATGCAGGAGGATTAGGTACTTGTATATTGACTGTTTACAAGGAAAGGATTTTCACCTTTCAATTAGTAGTTGTAGTTAGAAAGAAAACCCAGTGAATTGCTATTAACAAGACCTGGGTTTTCATTTCCACTCATTTCACTGAACTAGTCAGCTTATAGAGTAACGTTTCGTTTAGTTTTATTAAGGAGTTTGTAAATCAGTATCAGCTAATACTGCTGATGCGTTGCCAGCAAGATCTGTAACTGTAAAGCTTGCTCCTGGCGTTAAAGCTCCTACCGTAGCACCTAAAGTACCTGTTCCAGCTACTTTTAATGTTAATGTAACATTTAAAGTTTTGTTAAATGTAACATTTAAAGTTTTGTTATCAGCAGCAAATGCAACTGCAACATTTGTATCTGCGTTAGGTGTAACTGCAGCTTTTACTAAATTTTCTACTGCTGTACGGCTAGCTGCGTTTAATGCTTCACTAAATACAATAGAAGTATTTCCAGCAAGTGGTCCAGCTACAGCTAACTTAGCTGTTACCGTTGGAGCTGTTAAATCAAATGCTTTATTCGCATCAGCATTTTTAGCAGCTTTTAAGTTAGTAGTAAATGTTTTTGTGCCAACAGCATCTGTAACTGCTAAGCCTGTAACATTAATTGCAGTAGCAGCAACATCAGTACCTGCTGTTAAAGTTGCCGTAAATACCGCTTTATTTGTGTTTGTAGCACCAGTTGTTGCAAGTGTTTGAGTACCATATGCAACTGTTTGACCATTAGCAATATTAACATTTCCAGAGAATGTTAATGTTACTGAAACAGTATCACCAATTTTGAAAGTATCAGTTGAAGTACCTGTTGAAGCAACAGTTACATCTGTAACATAAATTTCATTAGAAGTTACAGGAGCAGTTCCACTACCAGTACTTACGACTTTAAATGTTTTATTGCCATCAGCATCTTTGATTACTGTAACGTTTACTGATTTAGTACCGTTAGCAGCTAAATTTTGAATTTCATTTACAAAGTTTTGAGCACCGAAGACTTCCGCACCGTTACCACCATAGAATTTAGTAGTTGATGAGAATTTTTCAATTGCTTTGTTTACAAATGTTAAGCCTTCAGTTGTAATAGCTGCTACTTCACCAGTGAATGTATCAGCTACTGCAGTAGTTGAAGTAAATGTTGCAGTTGCTTCTTTAGCAGTAAATGCAAAGTCTTTACCATTGTATCTTGCAACTCCAGTTGCTACAACACGCACTGCAGTTGATTTGTTTTCTTCAGCACGAACTTTTAAGTTTGCGCCAGTGTTATAAGTGATTGTTAAACTACGGTTTGGTGATACAACCACTGGATTAGCACCATTTTCATCATATACTAATACGTTATTAGCACCAGTGTTGAATACAGTATAAGATGCTTTTGTAATTGGAGCAGTTCCACCAAATGTTTGACCACTTTGGTTTACTAAATCTGATTTAAATTCAGCCATTTCTAAGCCATCAAATTTAGTTGCTTTTTTAGTGCCTTTATAAACTGTTAATGATGCACCATCTAAGTACTCATCAGCAAAGTAAGAAATAGTACCAACAGTAGTTGGTTCACCTTTGTCTAATTTGCCATTTACAGCATTTGAAGTATTAATATCAATCCATGCTACTGGCGTTGCATATTGGTTTGAATAAGGACTAGAAATTGCAAATGTTGCTTCACCTTTAGCATTAGTTTTAACTGTAATTTGTTTAGTGTCATATCCAATTTGATCGCCATCTTCATCAAATTTAATGAATTGAGTATCTTTTGAATCAGTAGCAATGATTCCATCTACATCTTCATTTAAAGCAACATTCACCACTTCATTTGCAGCAATTTTACCGTCTTTGTCTTTAACAAGAACTTTGTAAACTCGACCATTTTGCCAACCAGTTGCAGCTACTTCTCCACCATCACGAGTAAGTTCAATAGTGTATGCAGATTGGATTGCTGAGAATGTAACTTTTTTAGCTGCAGATTGTAAAGCTGAAGCTACGTAAGTTTTGCTTGAAGTTCCACCTGTAGTTGAATGTAATTCATAAACTACTGGAGTTGCTTCAGCGTTTGAACCTGAAACTGTAAATGTTGCTTCACCTTTTGAATCTGTAGTAATTTGAGCAGCATCTAATAGAGTACCATTGCTTAATTGTAAAGCTTGAACTCCATTAACAGTAGCATTTGCAACTTTATCTGTAGTTACATTCATATTTTCTAAGAATCCAACGTTAAACGTTTTGTTCGCTTCTGGTTTACCAGTTGTTGGGTTTTTATAAGTCACTTTATAAGTTTTATTTGCACCATTATTGATTGTTGTACCTTCTGTTACTTCATCAACTGTTAAGATTTGCTCTACGCCCCAGAATACATAACCGATTGAGAATTTAGAACGGTCACCTGTAGCATATGCAGTAACAGTATCATCTTTTGCAGAGTAACGAGTGTAAGTGTAAGTAGCGATACCTTCATCGTTAGTTACAGCTTCACCAGTAAGCGTTGGGTTAACTGCGTCGTTATTGTTACCAGGAACATTAAACGTTACTGGAATACCAGCTTTAGTTTGACCTTCAGCAACAGTTACTTGTGCTTTAACAGTTACTTGTTGGCCAAGTTTACCTTGTACTGATTTTTCAACTAAATCAACTTTAGTTGGGATTACAGCAGCGATACCTTTGAATGTACCGATTTTGTCTTCGCCAAGAGATACAGTGTACTCTTTGTCAGCTGTTTGAGCAGCAGTTGTTAAAACAACAACTTTTTTGTTTGTTTGTTTAACAGCAGCGTTTTTAACTTCAAGATCAGAGATTAAGAAGTTAAGAGCTTGTACGTTGTCCACTTCTTCGTCGAATGTCACTTCAACAGTTGTGTTGTTGATAGCTTTAACTGCAGCAACACCAGCTTCAGGAGTGTTAATAACGTTTTCGATTGTGCGGTATAAGAATGAAGCGAATTGTCCGCGAGTTACGCTGTTACCTGGGTTGAAGTTAGATACGTTAGTGATACCAGCGTATTCTAAAGCAACGATCGCATTGCGTTGTTCAGCAGAGTAAGCTTTTTCTAGGTCAGAGATTTCAGTTACGAAACCAGCTTTTTTGTAGTCAGCAACTAAGTCTACGCCAGCGATTTCTTTAATAGCACGTACTAAAACTACTGCCATTTGTTGACGTTGCATAGTTTGTGTATGGTTTAAGTTACCATTTGAACCAGCGAATACGCCTGCATCTTTAGCAAGTGCAGCATATTTTACTAATTCAGCTTCAGCTGATGTTGGTAGATCGTTGAAGCGTTGTTTTGTATTCCAGTCAGCTGGAATTTCTTGGCCTTGTGCTTCTAAATAACGACCTAATAATTTAACCACTTGACCGCGGTTAATTGTTTGGTTTGGTTTGAATGAGCCGTCAGCGTATCCATTGATGATACCTGCGTCAGATAGTGCATTGATTGCTACCTCGTGGTCGTTACCTGCTACATCTGAAAATCCTGCTGCAGAAGCCACTGGTACGATAGCAGATGCTACTAATGTAGCCGTTGCTGCCGTCGCTACGAATTTTTTGTATTTCTTTGGTTGGTTAGCCATAGAAAAATTTCCTCCTCTAAGTTCAAAAATTATGTCTCTACTACATAGTTATGTAGTAAATAAACAACTACACATAAAAGTATAGTTGCATCCCTAAAAGTTGTCAATCATATTTTGGGAAAATTACTAATTGGTTTCCGGAAAATAGTGGACATCGAACTCTCTTTTACCATTGTCGGCTATCTGACGCTTTTTTTCAAGTGAAAATATGCAACTTTTCCAACAAAATCTAATTTTCTACCATTCTATTGTTCATATTTTCTAGAATGATCTAAAATAATGGATAATTAAGTTAAATGATAATACGAAAAAAGCTCAAGCATATAAATGCTTGAGCTTTTTTCGCTTGGGCTACCAACCGTTGTTTCCTTGCAGGGAATTCTATTATTTCATAGAGGAAATTCCTATACACCTACAGTCTAACACTTTCAATTTAAAACGACAATACCAATTTTTAAAAATTATTGACGTTTTTGCCTTGCCACTTCCAATAAGAAAAGTGGTAGTGCGATCTGACGCTTGATGCGCTTAGGTTCTTTCATTAATCGGTAAAACCATTCAAGGCCAAACTTTTGGAAAATTTCCGGAGCACGTTTGACTGTACCTGCCAGCACATCAAACGATCCACCAACACCTTGATAAATCGTTGGGTGCAAACGGTCACGATTGGCGTTAATCCAATTTTCCTGTTTAGGGCTTCCCATTGCAACAAATAGTAAATCCGGTTGGGCTTCATTAATACGATCGATGACCTTTTGTTCGTCCTTTTCATAGCCGTCCTGTACGCCAACTATTTTAATAGAAGGAAATAGTGATTCTAGCTTTGCTTTTGCTGCATCGGCAACACCAGGTTTACCTCCGTAAAGGAAAATTGGCTTGCTTCTTTTTGCAGCTTCCTCACAAAGCTTCATCATCATATCGACGCCTGTAACACGTTCACGAATTTGCCCTTTTTGAATTTTTGAGGCAAGAATAACACCAATACCATCTGGAATTTGAAATTCTGCTTCGTTTAATAGCTTTTTTAGTGCTGGGTCTTCTTTTGCTTTGATAATTTTTTCTGGATTGATGGCAACAACGAGCGCTTTTTGTTTGTGTTCAATGCGCTCAAATGCCATATCCATTAATTCATCGTAGCCTTCCGTATTGACGTTAATGCCAAGTACTGTTTCTTTCATCGGTTTTTCGCATCCCCTAGTAAGTGGAACTGGAAGCCAGCCTCTTGCCATTTTTCACGGTTTAAGCAGTTTTTCGTATCAAAGACGATTTTTGTTTTTACAGTAATGTCCGCTGCATCAAATGCTTTGAACTCATTGTGATCTGTTAACACAACTATGATGTCTGCATCTTTTGTTGCTTCTACTAAGCTTTGTGTTTGTGTAGCATGTTTATTTTCTTTAATGTGTGGATCATACGAAATCACATCTAAGCCTAAATTTTGTAGCTCATCAATAACGATTGTTGATGGGCTTTCACGCATATCATCAACGTTTCCTTTGAAGGCTAGTCCAAGCACAGCTACTTTGCCACCTGCGATTTTGTTTTCATTTAAAATTGCTTGTGTTTTTTGTGCTGTAAATCTTGGCATGCTGTCATTTGTATTACGTGACATATGAATAATTTGTGCTTGCTCCCCACCTAGCTCAACTAGGAACCATGGGTCTACTGCGATACAGTGTCCACCTACACCAGGGCCTGGAAAGTGTACATTTACACGTGGGTGATAGTTGGCAAATTTAATTGCTTCCCAAATGTTTACGTCTAATTTTTCAGCCATTTTTGCAAGCTCATTGGCAAAAGCAATATTGACATCACGGTATGTGTTTTCCATTACTTTTACTAATTCAGCTGTTGTTGCATCTGTTAAGTGGATTGTGCCATTTACAAATGTTTGGTAAAGCTCTTTTGTCATTTGAGATGATTTTTCATCAATCCCACCAACAATACGATCGTTGTTCACTAATTCTTCAAAAATACGACCAGGAATTACGCGTTCCGGTGAATGTGCTACAAATAAATCAACGCCAAACTCTAAGTTTGCTTTGATTAGCTCAGGTAGCATAACGTGTTCTACTGTTTTCGGTGGTACTGTCGATTCAAGAATTACTAAATTTCCTTTTTTCACGTAAGGCACAATCGATGCCGTTGCTTGACGTACATATTCTAAATTCGCTGTATTGTCAGGGTTAATTGGCGATGGTACTGCCACAATGAAAACATCCGCTTCTTGTGGTGTCGTTGACGCTGTTAAGAATCCTTCATCTACTGCTTTATTTAGGCGTTCTTGTAAACCGTTTTCTTCAATATGAAGTTTTTTCTCTTGAATACTTTTTACTGCTGCTGGGTTTACGTCAACCCCATGTACTTTTATGCCGTGGTTGGCAAACATTACAGCCGTTGGTAATCCGATATAGCCAAGTCCAACGACACAAATTGATTTCGTCATTCTCTATTCTTCCTTCCGTTTCAAAAACGAGTAGTAAATTTTTATATGGTCATTAAAATGCATTTTCACATTTTTGTTCTGCATTATAGTATACATCTTTCAAGGGAAAGTGTGAATCAATTTGTTATTTTGCAGTATTTTCTGTGTGTGTTTTACATATTGTTGGGTTTATCGTAGGTTTTTGGGAGTTGATTGATTGGTTGTTATCGGCGATTCCATCAAATTCAAAAAAACAATAAGGAATCGCCATTAGTATCTGGGATTCCTTATTGTTCCGCTTTCTAGCAATTTTAAAATGGATTGTGCCTGTTGCATGTGAAGTGCTAGTACATATTGGCTTGCTTGTAACAAAATTTGTGATTTTACCATATTCATCATTTCCTTCGCGATATCAGCATCGCGAATTCGGGATTCCGCAGCAGTTAAGTTTTCTGCTGTATTCATGTTGGCATTATAGGCATGTTCCAGTCGATTTTGATATGCACCTAGTCGCGACCGCTCAGACGATACTCGCTTTAATGCCTCGTCCATCGTTGAAATCGCCTTGTTTGCATCATCTCGTGTTGCAATAGAAGTAGTGTCGTCTAAACCGAGTGCCCCAGACCCCATATCATTAATGAACAGCTCAATGTTTTGCCCCGCATTTGCACCTGCTTGAATTTTGATGCCATTCGTCGAATAATCACCATTTAGTAAAGTTTTCGTATTAAACTCAGTATCTTTAGAAAGACGTTGAATTTCCTTTTTTAGCTCTTGAAATTCCTTATCGAGTTGCTGACGATCATTATCTGTTAGCGTATCATTAGACGCTTGCACTGCTAGCTCTCTCATTCTTTGAATCATGGCATGCGTTTCATTAAGCGCACCTTCAGCAGTTTGAACAAGTGAAATGCCATCTTGTATATTTTTCGATGCCATATTTAATCCGCGGATTTGGGCGCGCATTTTTTCAGATATGGCAAGACCCGCTGGATCATCGGCTGCACTATTAATACGATAGCCAGTAGAAATTCGCAGCATCGCCTTGCTCATTGCACTATAATGGTTATTCATATTATTTAATATCGACATTCCCGTAGCAGACCACTTTCCCAGCATCTTCCCACCCCCTTGCGAACAGTATTTCTATTTATATCGGTGTCAGCCAATTGCTTTTAAGTGCTATTGGTAATAAATCCAAATAATTGAAAATCGCTGTAATTATATCTTTATTAACTAAACTGTTAAAGCACCCGCTTCTTCTTCCTGAAAAGTGGGTGCTCATTTGCTGTACCTTGTATTCAATTTTTATTAACCTCCGAATTGTGTGCTCTTTTGATGTAATAGCTCATAAAAGAGAGCTTCATTGTAGTCTAATAATGCTTGATCTATTAAATAGTCAATATTTTTTTGCTCAATTTCTGTAATTAGCTGATCTATCTCACCAACAGTTGCGGAAGAGACAAGGGGTAACTGTGGCTTTGGTGTAGCGCTTTCAAGAATTGGCGTTAAATGTTCATGGACATTTGTAATGAGTAATAGTTGATAAAGCGGTAATCGAATAAAACGATTTCCTTTTTGGAAAACAAATACCTCAGATAAATTTTCGATTTGTTGTGTATGCAAGTTAATAATCATTTCTTTCCCTTCGATCGGAATGAAATGAAAAATCTCATTCTCTTTTAATATTGAGAAATATTGATAAGCAAATACGAGACGCAATTTATCTCCAGAAATTTTCGTGTAGAACGGCTTCATATATTGAACCTGCATCATCCTTCATCCCTCCTCATTATCTGATTATTCAGATTTTAACATAAATAAACGTGCTTGTTAACCATCTTATGTTCAAATTTTTTCTTTCTGATCATTCAGCTTATCATGTCCGCATTTTAATCGTATAATGGAAAGACAGTCTTTTTTCCTTAATACTACAGATGACATTTTAGATCATCCAAATAAAGCTAAAGTCATTGGCCAATGCAATTGAGAGGAGTGAGGTTATGGCTTTGTCTATTTCGCAACTAGCTAAGGAACATCAACAATTTATACTTGCTAAATTAAAAGAAGCTGAGCAGGATTTACATCCGTCCTCAAGCGAAGACGAGGAACTTGTGCGCCGTGCAGTTTTTTCTGTACGTAACAAATCTATCGTATTTGATCGTTTTAATGGAGCAAGTTCTATATTATATGCAAGCGTACAGGATGTAAGACCTGCAACTGTAGAAATTGATTTTGCTCACGGGACTTTAAGCTGTAACTGTCCCCAACAAAAATGGTGTCGACATCAGGTTGGCGCACTACTTGCTCTCTATCAGTACTTTGATTCGGTCCAAAACTGGTCAAGTGCTTGGCGTTCCCAAAAATCAGTACAGTTAAAATCATTGGCTGAGGAACGAAGCCCTGAAAGCTGGCAGATGATGGTTGATGAAGTAATGAAACGTCTATTACCGTCTGGTCGCATTTTAGAAGGCTACGGACTTTCAGCAATTCGTTCTGATGCATTGGAGCGACTTCGCAAACATATGCCATTTGAACGCGAGTGGCAACCAATCTATAAGCTATTTATAGAGCTGTCCATCTTGAATGCGATTTGGCGTCATTTAAACAATACACAGGGTCATTCGTTAGATTCACCCTATATGAAATACTTTATCGATCAAAGTGTGCAATCATTCGAAAGTATACTGACTGAATTAACGAATCGCTCTCGACTTTTTGCAACGGATCCATTTTATGATGCACTTCAGCAAATCGTCCGAAACTTTTTACTTGAACGTGAAGGGCTATTTGCCAATCGACTACAAATCTACATGCTGCTTTGGGCAGTGCTTTTTTATGAGAAGCCTCGACGCGAACAAGAGCTAATGCTTATTAGCAAGCTTGAAAATTTGCCACCCGAGATTTCTTTACAATCGTTAAAGCTCATATTTTATGTGCTATTACAAAAAGAACAATTATTACAGGAAAGTATTGCACAGGTTTCATTATCTCAGATGCAAGACTTGTTCGAATTAGCTACTTTTGCAAAGCGTGCTGGCGAGTCACATTCACAAGCATTAATTTTGCGTGCGATGCTCCCATTTGCCGAAGCTTTTTTACAAGAAACTGTGCCAGTCGTACAGCGAGCGCAATATGTGCGACAATTCCAGTTATTATATGAAGATATCCAATTGACCGAGGAGGAAGAAACGACATTGTATAGTGCGTTCGGTGTATACGGTTTACAGCCATATTCATTCTTCCTTATTCGAAAAGAACGCTACCGTGATTGGGCGGCATTACATCAATTAAATGTTTCATCGTTTTCTTATTTAGAAATGTGTGGTCTAAAAGATGTGTTACACATAGCGCCTGCAGCAGTTTTACCGTTGTATCATGTTTATGCAATGGCAGAGATTACTCAAAAATCACGTATGAATTATAAGCAAGCTGTACGTATATGGAAAAGTATGCGAAGTGCAGCAAAACGAGCAGGTAAAGTGGCTTATTTTGAAACATACATGCAAACAATCCGTGCAGAATATAAACGACTTCGTGCACTACAGGAAGAGATTGAGAAAGGAAACTTAGTATGATGACATTAGATGCTCCCTCTCCGTTTACAAAAAGACTACAGTTACGCATTGAATCAGCTCAGAATGGCAATTATACGGTGCAGGGCTTTACTGCAAGTGGTACCGCAATAGAGGTAGAGACACTTATTTCTTCATTATTTTTCAACTATGAGGCAAATACTTATGGCTTAATGACCAATCGTACAGAACTTTCCATCGATATTTCTACTGCAGAACTACTCGATATCTTTTCTGCGCGCTACAGTCATCCATTTATCCATTGGCAAGGGATTAATGAGGAAAGTAGTGCGATGATAGAACAAGCACAAAATTTACAGCAATATTGGCAAGATCCTTTACTTTGGTCGCATGTAGTTATTGCAGATGATTTTTCATCGCTATCATTTTCTATAGAAAGTGAAGATTCTGCGTTACTTGAAGTAGCTGTACAGCAAAAACTTGCTCATGCTGGACTTCTTGTGTCGGATGTACCGAAGCTACTCCCATTTTTCTTACGTGGTGGCTGGCCTTTAGAGCAGGATCGACAAGCTGGCGCTGTTACTGTTTCGCTACGTTTAAGTGAGCCTGAGGAAGATTCCGATGTTTGGCTTTTGGAAACAGTTCTTAGTACCGCTTCAACAAAAAATTATTGGACACCTGCTGTTCGTAAAAAATTACTACCATTAGTCGATGCATTACCAACTAAATGGCAGCCATTTGCGCTGGATATTGAGCAACAACAAACACAAATTGTGGAGCTACTTTCAATTGAGGATATACAACCTAATATTTTTATTCATGTTACATTCGACGATTTAGAGGTACGTAAATTTCTACGAGAAGACTTAGCACGTTTACAGGCCCTTGGTTTTGATGTTGTGCTACCAGCATGGCTAAAAGATTTAAAACAGTCAAAAATTCGTGTGCGAGTTAGCACAGGTAATATCTCAACGAAAAAAGTTGCTGGACTTGATGACATATTGACGTTCAAATGGCAATTTTCAATGAATGGTGAAACGATATCAGCAGAGCAATTTAAAAAGCTAGTCGATGAAAAACGAGAGTTCATACGCATAGGGACAGAATGGTTCCGAGTGGATGCCAACTGGATGCAAGAAATGCGCGCTTTAATGCAACAGGCTGAAGATGAAAGTTGGACTGTTCGTGAGCTTTTATTCCGTGAGCTACCTGAAGACTTATCTCCGCTAGAGGAAGAAGAAGATGCTGATGATGCAATGCGAGACGATCCACTTTTTGCCTTTGAGTTACAGCAATCTTTAAAATCTTATATGGAGCAGCTGCACGAAAAGAAAGGTCTTCCACCAGTGCCTGTTCCCCTTTCATTAAATGCTAGCTTACGTCCCTATCAGCAAGAAGGTTATGAATGGCTTATTTTTATGCGCGAACAAGGTTTTGGTGCCTGTCTAGCTGATGACATGGGACTTGGAAAAACCGTTCAACTTATTTCTTATTTGCTACATGTCTATGAAACAACGGATGCCAAAGAACCAACCATCATTATTTGTCCGACTTCAGTACTTGGTAACTGGCAAAAAGAGCTTGCTCGTTTTGCTCCATCGTTGATTGTGCATACGCATTATCAGGCAAATCGGACGAAAGAAGAGGCATTTGTAAGACTTATCGAACAAGAAAAGCCACATGTTATTTTATCAACTTATGGAACAGTGTCACAGGATGCAGAATTTTTACAAGAAATCGATTGGGCAACTGTTGTTCTAGATGAGGCACAAAATATAAAAAATATGCAGACATTACAATCTCGTTCGATACGAAAATTACATGGTAGGCACCATATTGCTCTAACAGGTACACCTGTTGAAAACCGATTATCGGAGCTTTGGGCTATTTTTGATTTTATTCATAAAGGGTATTTAGGTAGCTTCGGACGCTTTAATGAAGAATTTATATTACCGATTGAACGTGATGAATCAGAATCACATAAGCAAAAGTTACGTGCAAAAATTCAACCGTTTTTACTTCGCCGTACTAAGCGCGATCCGAATTTACAGCTTAATTTGCCTGATAAGCAAGAGTCCCATGCATATTGTGCATTAACTGCAGAACAAGCATCACTGTATGAGGGCTACATTTTAGAAACACTTGATCAGCTAGAGCAATTAACAGGCTTTCAAAAGAAAGGCCGTGTCTTAAAGATGCTTAGTAAGTTGAAGCAATTATGTAATCATCCTGCACTGTATTTAAAGGAACCTTTCGAGGATGCTGCAGCGATGCTTACACGATCCGTCAAGCTTGAGCGTATCGTCAACATGGCAGCGGAAATCGTGGATAATGGTGAACAATGTCTTATTTTTACACAGTACATTGGCATGGGACAATTACTACAGCATTGTTTCAGTGAAGTATATAATGTTGATGCGCCATTTTTAACGGGTGCGATGCCTAAACAGCAACGTGACCGATTAGTGGAGGCTTTCCAGGCAGGTGAATTCCCTATATTTATCCTCTCATTAAAAGCTGGAGGAACGGGATTAAACTTAACAGCTGCAAACCATGTTTTGCACGCCGATCGTTGGTGGAACCCTGCTGTTGAAAATCAAGCAACAGACCGAGCATACCGAATTGGGCAAACTCAATTTGTGCAAGTGCATAAGTTTGTGACTATTGGGACGATTGAGGAAAAAATTGATAAAATGCTTGCGCAGAAATCTGCATTATCAGAAGAACTTATTCAATCGAGCCAGTGGTTAACAGAGCTAGACGATGATGAACTACGCGATTTAATAACACTGGATTATAATATATCTTAAAGATGCGCCAAGAGCTAAACGTTCTTGGCGCTCTTTTAATTAGCAACATAACAGTGAACAATGTTTTTCTTCTTTCCTACTTACTTCTAATATTTAGTTGTGTGAAATGTTTATTGCTGTGCGGTCTTCAGCAATAACAGGTATTTTTGAAAGTCCACAGCTCCCCTTTCTCATAAATATTAATTACGGTGCATGCTTAGCATTTTTATAGGAGAATGGCGAATAAAAAATGTTTTAGCATTGCTCCGTATGTATTGCATTAGTCGGTTATACTACTGGTAATTGCAACTCTTTTTCTGGCAACACAAAATCGTTCAGAATCTCCTGATCGACGGATGACGATGGCGGTACTGCACACGCTTTACTATCTGGTGGCTTCAGCCTATAAAAGCGGACATCCTCAACAACTACCTCAGTTATATAAATTTTTGTGCTTTCTTCATTCATAAATGATCTGGACTGAATTCGCCCATTGATCCCAATTAGTGAGCCTTTTCCGCAAAATCTAACGATATGCTCTGCCAGCTTTCCCCATACTGTACAAAGTATAAAGTCAGTTTCCACTTCCCCACGGCTGTTTTTGTAATTGCGATTAATGGCGAGTGAAAAATGAGATTGCACGCGATTTCTTGATAGTTGTCGTAACACAGGATCCTTTGTTAATCTTCCAACCAGTCCGACTTGATTCATCCATTCACCTCCTTTGCTTTTAATTGCTCTCATCTTACAAGATGGCAATCCCCATTGGCAAAAGTCGATTATAAATTTTTGGAGCAATATTCAAACTGAAAATTTATTTTTCACCATTTTATTTTTTATTTGTTGGAATTTTTTCAGAGTAGAAACTTGGTGGCCGTAGGTGAAAGTGTGTATTCCTTAAAAATTAAATTTTGCATATTTAATGAAGTAGTAACGGAACAGTCTCAACAACAACAAGCTGTAATTGATTATGTTATACTAAAATGAATGACCGACTTAGGAGGATACATAATGAAAACATTTAAAATGCTTTCCTTTGACCTTGTCACTCAAGAGGGCATACAAACATTTCCTTTAGTCGATGGCATTATTATTAACCAGGAAAACAGCCATCAATCTTGGATTCTTGAACTGTTTATCGATCGGCAATATCGACCAATTTTTGATGAGTTATTAGCGAATGCAACAGTATTTAATGTGCGAGCAGTTATTTCATTCCCCGACAATGAACCAGCGCCATTTCGGGTTGTCGTTCATACTGTGCAGGAAATTGGTGAACATATCTCTGTGCTTTTAAAAGGTACTTTAAAAATTAAGCGTTCAAAATACGCGGAACAATTACTAGCCGATCTCCTAACAGAGGGTGTTTCACAAGTAGAGTTACTAGACCGCTTCTCAAAAGGTATGAAAGAACGACCAAAACTAAAAAATGATTAATTTTATGTAGCGATACGTTGTTTAACGTATCGTTTTTTTGCTGGACAAGTTTTCGTTTTTGGATAAAATATGGTGTAAAAAGGGGTGAATTACATGAATACTGTCATCCGAGAAAAGCCGTTAAAATTATTATGGCTCGAAGCTTTATTAAGACGACTTCGGGAGCAAGATCCTGAGGCAGGCTACTTTATGGAACAATTTCGAAGGCTTGATGCTGGTTTTGCTGGTGAACTAAGAGTCGATAAAGAATGGGATGAGATAGTATATCCAAATACTTTTTTCGTATTGCATAATTTATTGCTTGCAAATACAGCCAATCACTTTCATCAACTTGATACACTCTTTATTTGCAAGCATTTCATATTAGTTGTGGAAATTAAGAATATTAACGGAAAGCTAGACTTTGATGGTACTACATATCAATGTACACGAACAAAACCTGATGGAACAGTAGAAGGCTTTCCAAATGCTATTACTCAAATTCAACGTCATATTCGATTTATTAAAATTATTTCTAAAAATTATTCTCTCCCTATTGAAGGTGCTGTTATTTTTTCTAATCCTTCCGCAATCATTGTAAACCATCCGAATACTGTTCCTATTTTCCATGTATCCGGACTCCAGAGTCATATTCAAAGTCTATTAAAAAAATACACCAAACCCATATTAACGGATGAGCAACTAACCCGTTTTGTGCAGCTCATTCGTGCTCAACATCAACCCCAAAAGTTATTGACCCGTATAGATTCTTCGCGCTTCCGTCACGGAGTACTTTGTCCAAAATGCAACTATAAAAATCAAATGTTGTATTATCGAGGCATTTGGAAATGTTCAGTATGTCGACATAATAGCGTAGAGATTTTTGCAGAGGCGCTACAAGATTATCAATTGCTTGTGAGTCGGACTATAACCAATAGTCAATTGCGTACATTCTTTAGGATTGAATCGAGTGATGCAGCAAATCGCTTGTTGCGAAAATTTCATTTCCCTAGCATTGGTACAACTAAAAATCGCGTCTACCATCTCCCAGATAATTTAACAAAATATATGAAGCAATTCTTTTGACCAAATCTTATGCGGAGGTCCGCATAAGATTTTTTTGAGGTGTACTTCATACATAGCGGAATTCTACCTCTGCTCCGCGGAATCCTACCCCTGCTTCGCGGAATCTCTCCTCTGCTCCGCGGAATCCTACCCCTGCTCCGCGGAATCCTACCCCTGCTTCGCGGAATCTCTCCTCTGCTCCGCGGAATCACACCTCTGCTTCGCGGAATCCTACCCCTGTTCCGCGGAATCTCACCTCTGCTTCGCGGAATCCTACCCCTGTTCCGCGGAATCACGGCCCTGCTTCGCGGGAATCCTACCCTCACATCTGCTTCGCGGAATCCTACCCCTGCTCCGCGGAATCCTTCCTCTGCTCCGCGGAATCCTACCTCTGCTTCGCGGAATCTCACCCTTGCTTCGCGGGAATCCTACCCTCACATCTGCTTCGCGGATTCTCACCTCTGCTCCGCGGAATCATACTATTGCTCCGCGGAATCACACCCTCGCCCCTGCTCCGCGGAATCACACCCTTGCTTCGCGGGAATCCTACCCTCACATCTGCTCCGCGGAATCCTACCTCTGCTTCGCGGAATCCTACCTCTGCTCCGCAGAATCACGGCCCTGCTTCGCGGAATCCTACCCCTGCTTCGCGGAATTCTACCTCTGCTCCGCGGAATTCTACCTCTGCTCCGCGGAATCCTACCTCTGCTCCGCGGAATCTCACCCCTGCTCCGCGGAATTATACCTCTGCTCCGCGGAATCTCACCTCTGCTCCGCGGAATCCTACCTCTGCTCCGCGGAATCCTACCTCTGCTCCGCGGAATTCTACCTCTGCTCCGCGGAATTCTACCTCTGCTCCGCGGAATCTCTCCTCTGCTTCGCGGAATCCTACCCCTGCTTCGTGGAATCCTACCTCTGCTCCGCGGAATTCTACCTCTGCTCCGCGGAATTCTACCTTTGCTCCGCGGAATTCTACCTTTGCTCCGTGGAATCATACTATTGCTCCGCGGAATCACACCCTCGCCTCTGCTCCGCGGAATCACACCTCTGCTCCGCGGAATCACACCCCTGCTCCGCGGAATCACACCCTTGCTTCGCGGGAATCCTACCCTCACATCTGCTTCGCGGAATCCTACCTCTGCTCCGCGGAATCACACCCCTGCTTCGATAAAAAAAGTGATTCCGTTTGACGGAATCACTTTTTGTATTTATGGAGTAGTCATAGTATTACGTTCGTTGACAGTATTGTTGTTTCTATCAACACCGTTTGCATTTGGAACGTTATCATAGCCATTTGAGCCATTTACATCCGCATTTGAGCCAGGTGTTGTTGCTTCAGGCATTACAGTGCTTTCATTTACTGTGCCATCATTTACTGTACCGTCGTTCACTGTGCCACGAGTGTTGTTGTTTACATCACGATCATAGACATCATGATTTCGATTTGGATCTACAACATCTTCCACATCGTTAACACCTTCTCGAACGTCGTTCTTCACGTCTTCCATTGGGGTTTCATTCGCTGCATTGTTACCCCAGTTACAACCTCCAAGGAATACTGTAGCAAGAATAATGGTTAAAAAAGACATTTTCCACATATTAAAAAACCTCCTCTCTTGAGTACTATGTCAGCAAATACAACTTGTGCATTTGTGATCCTACATAGATTGCCCGAGAAAGGAGGGAACTATCCGATTTTTGTACAAACTATTTTTGTTTTTCTTTTAGCAACTGCTCAATATAAGCTGCTTCTGCTTTACAGTTATAGGTATAGTTTGTCCCTAGCTCTTTTTGTAAAGCATCGATTGTTTCGATCTGCTTAGCAGTTGGTTCTTCATTTAAAATTTTTGCAATTACTTCATCGATTTTTTGTGCCATTTCTTCATGGAATTCAGTACTCATCAAAACATCGGCTGGGATTTTTTCGATCCAAGCGGCATTTTCCTGAAAATAAGACTGCCAGCTAGCAATGAAGTCTTCCATAGAAAAGCGTTCTTCTTCCCAACCAATACTTGCTAAGTATGATTCAAAAGATGTTGAAATCGAACGCGTAATGCTAATTTTAACACCTGAAGACAATTCCTTATACATCTATATAATCCTCCTACTTTTTAAAAAACCTAAAATCTCATGTATTTCAATACAATTCCATCGTATTATTAAAACTATACTAATTTCTGTCAAAAAAAATTAATAATAAGAACACTATTCGACAAGATTATTTTATAACTTTTAGCCTATAATTGCAAATTAAGGTTGTTTTGGTTGCTCTGGCCCTATTGCAAATAAAATATCTGCCTCACAAACAAGCTCCCCATCAACAGTCGCAATTCCGTGTCCTTTACCCATTGAACCGCGCAATTTAATGAATTCCACTTCTAATTTAAGCTGATCGCCTGGTACTACTTGACGCTTAAAACGTGCATTATCAATGCCCGTTAAAAACACTAAACGTCCTTGATATTGTTCAGACTTTAATAAAGCTACCCCACCAACTTGTGCCAATGCCTCAACAATTAAAACACCTGGCATCACTGGATATCCTGGAAAATGTCCATTAAAGAAATCTTCGTTAATTGAGACATTTTTGAAACCTACCGCACGCTTGCCTTCCTCTAATTCCACAATACGATCTACGAATAAAAAAGGATAACGGTGTGGTAAAATTGCTTGAATTTGTTCTGCTGTTAACATTTCTTTTCCCCCTCTTGAGTATGTAAGTTGGTTTTTTACATAAAATATGTACCGAACGTCCAATCCTGAGTCCACTCGATTTAGCAAGCAACGAGCTAGCTTGGCCAACAGAATGAGCGTCTCAAACACAATTCGCCGTTGTCTTCATCCAATAGCGCGCATTTGAAGTACAGTTACAGTATTAAACCTTTTTATGTGAAACACAAAGTATGGTAAAGAATATTATTATTCTTTACCATTCATTATGTCAAATATATGCCGCCATGTTTCTAAATTAAAGACATCCATTGCTTTTCCTTGACCAATCACACTGTAGCCAACCATCGTACCTAAAATAGCAGCCACAATGATTAAAACAAGAACAAGTACAACACGTAACCAAATCGGAATCAGCCGTATTTGCACCCATCGAACCTCGCGTTGCTCTCCATTTGAGCGACGTCCCTTTTCTTCTGGTGGCGTATCGGTTTCTTGTGTCGGCACAGAACGTCGACGTGAATCGTTTGTCATAGATATTGTACCCCTTCATTACTTACTCAAACATGTACCTATCTAATGCCATTAATTAGCCCTAGCATTTGGTCAGCTAGTGTTACGGCTCTTGCATTAAATTGATAAGCACGTTGCGTTTCAATTAAATCTGTCATTTCCTTCGACAAGTTTACATTCGATAATTCGAGTGTACCATTTTGCATGCCGATTTGCTGACGATTTGCGCCTTGTAAATCTGTTACAACTTCAGCTTGTGCAAATCCTAGCTCCGCTAAGTTATTCGGTAAGCCTAAATATGTGCCAGATACATGCTCCATTAGCTGTGGCTTTTGGAATTCCGTTACAGCGAGATCCGTACGAATAATATCTCCATTCGGATATGTTGCTTCTAACGAGCCTCCATCGCGAACAGCAAATCCTTTTACATTATCAGGTAATGTTATAGGCTGTCCATTTGCATCAGCTACTGGATAGCCATCTGTATTAACAAGCATTACCGTCCCATTATTTAAAGGTGATAAATAAAAGTCACCTTGACGAGTATACACTGTTTTCGTACCATTTTCACCATCTGGCATTAAAATGTTGAAATATTGTTTTGGCTTCGTAAAAGCTAAATCAAGGTCACGGTCTGTTGTTTGAAGGGAACCTTGCTTATGATTTGTTTGAATTTGGCCAAGCATTGCGCCAGAGCCGTAGCGTATACCTACTGGTGATTGGCGCGCTGTAGGATCCTTTGTATCATTATTAAATTGCTGGTACATGAGTTCATTGAACGTAGCTTGTTGTGCTTTATAGCCATGTGTACCACTGTTAGCAATGTTATTACTAATTGTATCTAGTTTATTTTGCAATTGGCCCATTGTATTCGTTGCGGTAATCATTGTTCGTAGCATGAGAATACGCCTCCTGTTCGCCTAATTATAGTTTGCCGATTTCGTTAACAGCCTTTTCCATACTACGATCATAAGCCTGCAACACTTTTTGGTTTGCTTCAAAAGCTCGATACGCTGTCATTAAGTCTGTCATTGTGCGACCAGAATCTACGTTAGAGCGTTCTAAATAATTTTGACCTAATGTAAACGATACGCCATTTGCGCCGTAAGCAGTAGGTAAAGCCGCTCCATTTTCTGTACGAATTAAGCCATTGTCTTGTTTGACTAGCATGTTCGGATTGGCAGCAAATGATACACCTACACGTGCTACTTGCTGGTTGTTTACAAAAATAGTGCCGTCTTGATCCAGACGGAAATCATCATTTGGTAGCTGGATGCGTTGTCCAGTTTCTGATAATACGTAAAGTCCTTGCGCATTTACTAAATAGCCTTGACCATCTAATGTAAAATTCCCGTTACGCGTATAGGCTTCTCCACCGTCTGGATGTGCTAAACGGAAGAAAATTGAGCCAGTAACACCATCTTCATTTTGCGGTAAGTATCCATCAATTAGGGCCATATCTGTTGTTAAATCCGTACTATAGATTTGACCTTGTATGTAATTTGGCAATGTTTCTTGCATATAAATTCCTGTATTTAACGCACCAACTTGGCTCATATACTGCGAGCCTGCTTGCTGATTGGCAGGTGCATTTGTTTTACCTACGCTCGACATTAGCATATCTGGAAATGAACGAATTGTGGATTGATCAGCTTTATATCCAGGCGTATTTGCGTTTGATAGGTTGTTTGTCAGTAATTCTGTTCGTCTTTGTTGTGCTATCATACCTGTTGCTACTGTATAAAACCCTTTGAACAAAGGAATCACCTCATTGTATTTTTATAGGGATGCTGGAACACGGTCAATATTTTCTAGCATAATACCAGTGCCAATTGCCACACAGTCCATAGGGTATTCAGCAATAAAGACTGGTACTTTTAATTCTTCGATTAATAGTTGGTCCATACCGTGTAGCAATGCGCCACCACCAGTAATAATTACACCGCGATCAATAATATCCGCTGACAGCTCAGGCGGTGTTTTTTCCAACACGTTTTTAGCTGATTGTACGATCATTGCTACCGATTCATGTAATGCACGCTCGATTTCTTCAGAATGAATCGTAATAGTACGAGGTAAGCCTGTTACCATATCTCGACCACGAATATCCATTGAATCGTTACGTCCACCTTTAAATACAGTACCGATTGTTATTTTGATTGCTTCTGCTGTACGCTCACCGATTAGCAATTTATATTCCTTTTTAATATATTGCAAAATATCATTATCAAAAACGTCGCCCGCTACCTTAATAGACTCACTTGTTACAATGTCACCCATTGAAAGTACTGCAATATCTGTAGTTCCACCACCGATATCAACTACCATATTGCCACTTGGTTGGAAAATATCCATTCCTGCACCGATTGCCGCAACTTTTGGTTCTTCCTCTAAATATACTTTTTTACCACCAGATTTTTCGGCGGCTTCGCGAATAGCTTTTTGCTCTACACTAGTAATATTTGTTGGGCAGCAAATTAAAATACGTGGTTTAGATAAAAATCCTTTTAAATTTAATTTATTGATGAAATGTCTAAGCATCGCTTCAGTAACATCAAAATCTGCAATTACTCCATCACGTAATGGTCGAATTGCAGTTATATTACCAGGCGTACGCCCCACCATTTGACGAGCTTCTTCTCCTACAGCTAAAACTTTGTTTGTCTTTTTATCTATTGCTACCACTGAAGGTTCATTAAGGACGATTCCTTTACCTTTTACGTGAATCAATACGTTCGCAGTTCCTAAGTCAATGCCTATATCCTTCGAAAACATTTTTAAAATTCTCCTTCCCGCCAGTTCAAACTACATAACGTTCCTATTGTCTATTTATCTAGAATATTTTATCACACCCCATTGGTAATTTCACCTAAATTTAGTTAATCCGCTTGTTTTCCTACAATTATATGTACACAAGTAGCAAAGTACAAAAAAAGAACGAATCATTCTTGACTCGCTCTTTCTTTCCACTTGTTTTTCGTTGCCTCTCCTCCACGAATATGACGTACGGCTTTATGGTAGGCGAGAATCTCTTTCACTTGATCAGCTAATCCTTCATGAATTGTTGGTAATCGCTCTGTTAAATCTTTATGCACCGTACTTTTTGAGTAACCTGTCATTTTCGCGAGGACACGCACAGTTTCACGCGTCTCAATCAGTAGTTCACCGAGGCGTATGCAGCGCTTCCGAATGTGCTCGTGCACGTTCTTCGTCCTTTCCACACAATTTCACAAAATGGCTTTGGCATCAGATGCACGTCTGCGCATTTCTTCACCTTATGTGGGGACAAAGCTATTCAGAACACGTTTTGCACTTTCTCGTTAAAATGCTGATTTTTTTAAAATGCTAGTAATTTTTTAGGATTGATATATTTCCCGTTTTCTAGAACTTCAAAATGCATGTGAACGCCAGCTGCTTGATTCCACTCATTGTCAGTCGCTTTACCAAGTGCCTGACCTTGTGCAACTTCATCGCCTTCTTTAACGACAATGTCCTTCACAGAGCTGTAATTTGTTTGCAAACCATTTGCATGTTCAATAACGATTTTATTGCCTGTGAACGCATCTAGTTTTACTTCTAGTACTTTACCACTCAACGCAGCAACTACTTCGAATTCCTCTCCATTCATAGAAAGAGAAATGCCTGATGAAGTTGTAAAAGTTTGATTGAATACCATTAGTGCATTTTCACGCGACTCTTCATTGGCTTCTACTTCATAAAATTCCTGTGAAACTTGTACTTTACTAAAGTCTGCTTCTTTGAATGGATACTTCATTGTTTCTGTTCGTGCATTTGTTTCAACTACTGGACCTGGGTCAACTTGTGCTAGATCTGGTAATGGCGCCTCTTCTTTTGATACGAGACTATTGTAACCAAATAACAAACCTGCTAACACTAACGCACCTCCACCGTATACTACCGGCCAAAACCAAGGTTTTTTCTGCAATTGTCCTTTTTCATTTTGAGAAGTTTTACTATTTTTATCCTCTCTCATTTTCATCACCTCTAGTTGCAGTGTGAACAACTAAAAGCTATTTTAAACATGCATCTATTTTTTTTATCTCAACTTGTTGATAATAATAGTGTAAAATTTCTGAGGCGGTCTTTCCTTCGGTCGCCATCGCATTTGCACCATATTGACTCATACCGACTCCGTGACCATATCCTTTCGTTGCTACTTGAACTTTTCCTGTGTCCTTACTATAGGTAATCTTAAAATCAGTCGACGGTAATTGTAAGAGTGTTCGAACCTCTCTCCCAGACCACACGTTGTTCCCCATTTGTAGCCGCTCTACACGTCCTGAATCATTAAGGAACACTTGAATACGATTAAAATCTGCCGCCTGCCATTTAATCGACCATAAGGCATTCCATTCGGCTAATGTCCATTCTTCTATTGTTGCAAACTTTGGAGAAGTTTGATCGGATATACTTGCGACGCTTTGTAAATATGGCAAGTCGTTACCACTGTAGCCATAAGCACTCTCTGTTTTTCCATTGCTCGTTGAGTGAAACATTGCCGTGATTAATTCATTATCATATAGAAGAACTTGTCCTTGAGTTTCTGTAATAGCTTCGACAATTTTCTTTTCATTTCCCGGGAAATTGCTAGTCCAATTTGCTTTTCTTTGTTCCTTATTATAGAAAACTTGCCTTGCAACAGTAGGTGCAATGGCATTCTTGCCGTAATTTGTCGTTTTCAGAGCATATGTCCTTGCAGCAATTGCTTGTGCTTTTAAAGCTTCCTTATGGAAAGAAACAGGCATTTCAGCTGCAACTACACCCACTATATACGTTTCTAAAGGAATTCTTTCTTGTTGTCCCTCCACTTCTATGAATATTTCACAGGCTTTTTCCGTCGTTTGTGGAGCTTTAACATTGTCTTCTGTTCGTCTCTCACTGAATGCTAAAGGCAGCATATATAATGTGCCAATTAAACAAATAACAGCAATACTCATTATCCATTTTTTCATAAGGAATAATATGCGAGATTTCTTTAATATATGAGTGTTCTACTAAACGTAAAAGTCTCATTATCTTGTTTTAAAGAGTAGATTTCGATTTAACAACAAAAAATCTCTTTGCTTATCATAAGCAAAGAGATTTCATTAGCGTTAGTTTGTTGGTAATTCCAAAGATGCCTTTTCTTTTTGTACAACTTCCATCGTTGTTACACGTTCAATATTAGCGCCAAGTGACGCTAATTTCCCATGGAAATCTACATAACCACGATCTAAGTGATGAAGCTTTGTAACTCTCGTAATACCTTCTGATACAAGACCAGCTAAAATTAATGCAGCGGCAGCTCGTAAATCTGTAGCCATTACCTCAGCTCCCTGTAAGTCTACAGGTCCTTCGATAAAGACAGAGCGGCCTTCTATTTTTGCGCCTGCATTCATGCGACGAAACTCTTCTACGTGCATAAAACGGTTTTCAAAAACAGTTTCGGTAATAATACTCGTACCTTCTGCAGTTAACATTAATGCCATCATTTGTGATTGCATATCCGTTGGGAATCCTGGATGTGGCATTGTTTTAATGTCTACAGCTTTTAATGTACTTGGTACATGTACGCGTATACCTTCATCTAGCTCTGTAATTTCTACGCCCATTTCACGCATTTTGGCTATTAGAGCCGTCATATGCTCAGGCACAGCATTTTCTATCGTTACATCACCTTTTGTTATCGCAGCAGCTACCATAAATGTACCTGCCTCTATACGGTCTGGTATAATGTGATGTTCAATTCCATATAATGTGTCGACACCTTCTATACGAATCGTATTCGTACCTGCACCAATAACACGGCCTCCCATACTATTAATGAAGTTAGCAAGATCTACGATTTCAGGTTCTTTTGCTGCATTTTCAATAACAGTCGTTCCTTTTGCTAGAGATGCTGCTGTCATAATATTTTCTGTAGCTCCAACACTTGGGAAATCTAAATACACATTCGCACCTTGTAAACGACCCTCTACCTTCGCTTCCACATACCCGTGCCCAAATGAAATTTTTGCACCCATTGCCTCAAAGCCTTTTAAATGTAATTCTATTGGACGTGAACCGATTGCACAACCACCCGGTAAAGCTACACGTGCAAAGCCATTACGAGCAAGTAAAGAGCCCATTACTAAAATTGATGCACGCATTTTACTAACAAATTCAAATTGAGCTTCACTTGAAAGATCCTTTGTTGCGTCTATATATACAATATTGTCTTCTGGTATATATGTAACATCAGCGTTTAGACTTTTTAGTACTTCATTTATGGTATAAACATCTGCTAAATTAGGGACTTCTTTAATTACATTTTCTCCTTTTGAAGCAAGTAAAGCTGCTGCCAGGATTGGTAACACTGCATTTTTTGCGCCCTCTACACGAACTTTTCCCTGTAGCTTTTGGCCGCCAGTCACTATAATTTTATCCACCCTACGTCCCTCCGAATTCAATCTCTTAACCTATCGAAAATTTATTTTAAAAAAAGATGTATAATGTCATAATCAGTAAACAAACAACTTTATAGTACAACTTTTCACACGCTCGTTCAAGCGTCCAAATCACTATTTTAATGCATTTATTGATATTTTGCTATTTATTTATTGTACGCATTATTTTTTTTTTTGTGAATGACCAATAACACGGTAAAAAATGTAATTCTCTTATACATAATGAAAGTTCGTGACTAAAATATATCCGTTTATATGGATTGCTAAACCTCTTTTGTACATATTTCAAAGGACCACATAAGTTATCTTATGGAGCCCTTCGAAATATGTACCTATAAAGTTATGCTTCCGTCTACGTATTATGTTTATCTCGCTAAATTTAAAATAAGTACGGAAGTTTTCCAGACCAGCTTGAAATTTGAAGAAAGAAATTAGAAACTGCTGTGCCTATCGCAATGCTTAACAAAATATAGATCAACTGTATTTGAAATACTTTATTTTTCTTAAATAGTTTTTCTAACATGAAGGCTTGCAAAGCGTAAAATGTGATAGCAATAAAAAATAGATGCGATAGAATTCCCATTAAAGCTTCTTGCCCTACTGCTTCATAAATTTCCACATCGTGTTCCTCCATTTAAAAAACGGGCAGATATTGAATCTGCCCGTTAAAAATTGAATTAGATATTACCCTCATGAACGTTGATACGATTCAACGCACGTTTTAATGCTAGGTCAGCACGTTTGAAATCAATGTTATCTTGTTTGCTTTGAATTCGTCCTTCAGCACGTTTAACGGCTTCTTTAGCACGTTGAACATCGATATCTTCAGCAATTTCAGCAGAAGGTGCTAAAATTGAGATCTTTTCTGGACGAACTTCAATGAAACCACCGCTTACAGCTACAACTTCAGTAGAACCGTCTTCTTTTTTCAGCTTCACTGCACCAATTGCAAGTGGAGCAACCATTGGAATATGGCCAGCAAGAACACCAATCTCACCAGAAGTTGTTTTCGCGATTACCATTGATACTTCAGAATCGTATACTGGGCCGTCGGGAGTGACAATATTGACTGTAACTGTCTTCATATTTTTTCCTCCTCGTCCCTAGTATTAAACCTCTACGCCCATGCTTTTCGCTTTTTCAACTACTTCTTCAATAGAACCAACTAAACGGAAAGCATCTTCTGGTAGGTGATCGTGTTTACCATCAAGGATTTCCTTGAATGAACGAACCGTTTCTTTAACAGGAACGTAAGAACCTTTTTGACCAGTGAATTGTTCCGCAACGTGGAAGTTTTGAGATAAGAAGAATTGAATACGACGAGCACGTTCAACTGTTTGTTTATCTTCATCAGATAACTCATCCATACCTAAGATAGCAATGATATCTTGTAATTCACGGTAACGTTGGATTGTACGTTGTACGCCAGTTGCTACTGCGTAGTGCTCAGCGCCTACGATTTCTGGTGATAATGCACGAGAAGTCGAAGCTAATGGGTCAACCGCAGGGTAGATACCCATTTCAGATAATTTACGCTCAAGGTTAGTAGTTGCATCTAAGTGGGCGAAAGTTGTAGCTGGAGCCGGGTCAGTATAGTCATCGGCTGGTACATAGATCGCTTGAATAGAAGTTACAGATCCTTTGTTAGTAGATGTGATACGTTCTTGTAATTTACCCATTTCAGTAGCAAGTGTTGGTTGGTAACCTACCGCAGAAGGCATACGACCTAATAGGGCAGAAACCTCTGAACCTGCTTGTGTGAAACGGAAGATATTGTCGATGAATAAAAGTACGTCTGCACCTTGCTCATCACGGAAGTATTCTGCCATTGTAAGACCAGTTAAAGCTACACGCATACGTGCGCCTGGTGGCTCGTTCATTTGACCGAATACCATCGCTGTTTGCTTGATAACGCCTGAATCGCTCATCTCGAAGAATAAGTCGTTCCCTTCACGAGTACGCTCACCTACACCAGCGAATACAGAGATACCTGAGTGCTCTTGTGCGATGTTGTTGATTAATTCTTGGATTAATACAGTTTTACCTACACCTGCACCACCGAATAGACCGATTTTACCACCTTTAATATATGGTGCTAATAAGTCTACTACTTTGATACCTGTTTCAAGGATTTCAACTGAAGTTGAAAGCTCATCGAAAGTTGGTGCTTCGCGGTGAATTGAATCACGACGAGCATCAGCTGGAATTTCTTCACCTAAGTCGATTACTTCTCCTAATACGTTGAATACACGACCAAGAGTCACTTCACCAACTGGTACTGAGATAGCTTTTCCTGAGTCTGTTACTTCTGCTCCACGTTGTAAGCCATCAGTAGATGACATTGCAATTGTACGAACAGAATCATCACCTAAATGAAGTGCAACTTCTAATGCAAGAGTTGTTGGTTCTTCATTAGGACGTTCAATCTTAACTGTTAATGAGTTATAGATTGCTGGTAATTGGCCATTGTCGAATTTTACGTCAACAACTGGACCCATTACTTGAATAACATGTCCTTTATTCATTACTGTGTACCCTCCTATCGTATTCTTATACGACATTGGTGAGCTGAGCCTATTCTAAGGCTGCAGCCCCACCAACGATTTCTGTAATTTCTTGTGTAATTGCTGCTTGACGTGCACGGTTATATTGCAATGAAAGATCTCCGATAAGATCAGATGCGTTATCAGTTGCATTTTTCATAGCAGTCATACGAGAAGCATGTTCACTTGCTTTTCCATCTAATAATGCGCCGTAAACTAGGCTTTCCGCATATTGTGGAAGTAATACTTCAAGAATTGCTTCACCAGATGGCTCGAATTCATAAGAAGCTTTACTGCTTACAGTTGCAATATCAGTTAATGGAAGAAGTTTTTTCTCTGTCACTTCGTTAGCGATAGCGCTAACAAAGTGATTGTAGTACATATAAAGTTCATCATACGTACCGTCAATGAACATACCAACAGCATTACGAGCGATTTCTTTAATATCAGCAAATGACGGTTGGTCAGGAAGAGCAACTACACTGCTAATAACATTATGATCACGTTTCACAAAGTAATCACGAACAACACGACCTACTGCTAACACAACGTATTCGTCTTTTGATTTATGACGCTCGTTGATTGTACGTTGCACTTGACGAAGGATACTTGAGTTGTAAGCACCTGCAAGACCACGGTCAGAACCAATGACTAAGTAAGCTGTTTTCTTAACAGGACGTGCAGTTAACATTGGATGTCCACTGTCTTTTGTACCTGAAGCGATAGCGCCTACTACGTCCTGAATTTTTTCCATGTAAGGAACGTAAGCTTTAGCGTTTTGCTCTGCACGACGTAACTTTGAAGAAGAAACCATCTGCATCGCTTTCGTAATTTGTTTCGTACTCTTTGTTGAATTAATACGACCTTTTATTTCGCGTAAGTTTACCACTGGTATTTCACCACCTTTTGTTTTTTAATCAAGCGACTATTTTTCTTACTTATTCTGATTTAGCGAAAGTTTTTTTGAATGCAGTTAAAGCTGCTACGTATTCCGCGTCAGGAGCAAGTTCTTTAGTAGTACGAACATGATCTAAAACGTTTGTGTGGTTTGTATCTAACCAGCTTAAGAATTCAGATTCAAAACGAACGATATCTTGAACTGGAATATCATCTAAGTGACCTTTAGTTAATGCATAAAGGATTGCAACTTGTTTTTCAACTTTAAGTGGTTTGTTTAGGTCTTGTTTAAGAACTTCAACCGTACGTTTACCACGCTCAAGTTTAGCAAGTGTGATTTTATCTAAATCTGAACCGAATTGAGCGAAAGATTCAAGCTCACGGAATGCAGCTAAGTCAAGACGTAGTGTACCCGCAACTTTTTTCATCGCTTTAATTTGAGCAGATCCACCTACACGTGATACAGAAAGACCGGCGTTAATCGCTGGACGTACACCTGAGTTGAATAAGTCAGATTGTAAGAAAATTTGTCCATCAGTGATTGAGATAACGTTAGTTGGGATGTATGCAGAGATATCCCCAGCTTGTGTCTCAACGAATGGAAGAGCTGTGATTGAACCATTTTGATATGTTTCATTTAACTTCGCAGCACGTTCTAATAAGCGGCTGTGTAAGTAGAAAACGTCACCAGGGTAAGCTTCACGGCCTGGAGGACGGCGTAGAAGAAGTGAAAGTTCACGGTAAGCTGATGCTTGTTTAGAAAGATCATCATACACGATTAATACGTGTTTACCTTGTAACATGAATTCCTCTGCCATAGATACACCAGCGAATGGTGCTAAGAATAATAATGGAGCTGGTTGAGAAGCTGATGCTGTCACAACGATTGTGTAATCTAAAGCGCCATGTTTACGGAAAGTTTCTACTACACCACGTACAGTAGATTCTTTTTGACCAATTGCAACATAGATACAGATCATGTTTTGGTCATTTTGGTTAAGGATTGTATCGATTGCTACAGATGTTTTACCAACTTGGCGGTCACCAATGATTAACTCACGTTGACCACGACCGATTGGTACAAGTGCGTCAATCGCTTTGATACCAGTTTGTAGTGGTTCGTGTACTGATTTACGAGCCATTACACCGAAAGCTGGGCTTTCGATTGGACGAGATTTAGTTGTGTTGATTGGACCTTGTCCATCCACTGGTTGACCTAGTGGGTTTACAACACGGCCAATTAGTTCTTCACCAACTGGTACTTCCATAATACGACCTGTACGACGAACTTCATCGCCTTCTTTGATGTCTGTGTATGGACCTAAGATAACGATACCAACGTTACCTTCTTCTAGGTTTTGAGCCATACCCATAACACCGTTAGAGAACTCTAGAAGCTCTCCAGCCATGGCGTTGTCGAGGCCATGAGCAAGAGCGATACCGTCACCAATACGGATAACTGTACCAACTTCGCTTACTTTAAGTTCAGATTCATAATTCTCAATCTGTTGTTTAATCAGACTGCTGATTTCTTCAGCCTTGATGCCCATGTATGTCACCTCTCACATTTCTAAATTATTAACCGATTAATTCACGTTTTAGACGCTCAAGTTTATTCACTACTGAGCTATCATAAATATGGTTACCGATTTGAACACGAATACCACCTATTAATGAAGGATCGATTTCGTTTGTAATGTTTAATGATTGTTTCCCAACAAGTTTAGAGAATGCCGCAGAAATTTTAGCGCTTTCTTCAGCAGAAAGTTCACGAGTTGAGAATACAGTTGCATCTGCAGAACCTTGTGCCTGTGCAGCAAGCTCAGCATATGCGTTTGCAATTAGCTTCACTTCGTTTACACGTTTTTTCTCTACAAGTAGTTGAACTGTGTGTAAAACTTCTGGCGTTGCACTTGCAAAGATTTCAGCTACCATTTGTTTCTTGCGTTCGATAGAGAACTTAGGCGCGTTTAAAAGTGTTAAAAAATCTGGAGATTGTGTAACAACTTTTGTTAACTCGTTTAAGTCTGCCCCAACTTCTGCAAGAATATTTTTTTGTTGCGCAATTTCAAATAGAGCTTGAGCGTAACGCTTTGCTACAGTTGAATTACTCATTGAGCTTCCCCTGCCTTCGCAATCGTCTCTTCAATTAGAGCACGGTTGTCTGCCTCAGAAATCTCTTTGCTAAGGACTTTAGATGCTGCAAGTACAGATAATGAAACGACTTCATCACGTACAGCTGCGATAGCCTTTTCTTTTTCAGACTCGATTTCACGTAAAGCCGATTCTTTTAAGCGGTTAGCTTCATTGCGAGCTGCTGTAAGAATTTCTTCTTTTTGCATTTCGCCTTGCTTCTTAGCACCCTCAACAATCGATTGTGCTTCCGTACGAGCTTCTTTAAGAAGACTTTTTTGTTCTTCTAAAAATTTGTGCGAATCTTTACGAGCTTTTTCAGCTGCTTCGATCTCACTAGCTACTAATTCTTCACGTTGTTGCATAATGCCCATTAATGGGCCCCAAGCGAACTTTTTAAGTAGAAGCATTAATACTAAGAAGATGACTAATGTTGAGACGATATCTCCACCATTAAATCCTCCACCTGCACCTAGTACAAGATTGTCTAAAAACACGATTGTTTCACTCCCTTCAAGAGCTTTAACTTCAACATATTAGTTTGTAATACTTAAAAACTTACCTATTTTAAAAAGCTATATTTGCACATAGCTTTTATCAGTTCCAAAATGAAGGGCGAAGTTTCATCTGGAGAATCCTGCTTCGCCACTAGTAAAATTCAGTATACAACTGAATTATTTGTTCATTACGATGAATGCTACTACTACTGCGATGATCGGTAATGCTTCAACTAATGCAACCCCGATGAACATAGTAGTTTGAAGAACGCCACGAGCTTCTGGTTGGCGAGCGATACCTTCAACTGTTTTTGATACGATAAGACCGTTACCAATACCTGCACCAAGTGCACCTAAACCGATTGCGATTGCTGCTGCTAATAAACCTAATGAACCTGTCATTTTAAAATTTCCTCCTTGGAATTGTTTGTTTTTTTGGTTCAAGCATAAATTTTATGCTTTATATTAATGGTCATCGCTCACTTTATGAGCCATGTAAACCATTGTTAACATTGTGAAGATAAAGGCTTGGATAAAGCCGATGAAAATAGAGAAACCTTGCCATGCCATCATAGGAACAATTGCACCTACGAACCCTAAAGGACCTGATACGGCTAAACCTGCGATTAATGCAAGTAAAATTTCACCTGCATAAATGTTACCGTAAAGACGCAGACCTAATGTTAAAGTGTTCGCAAACTCTTCAATAATTTTTAGTGGGAACATAAATGACATTGGTTTGAAGAACGTACCAACATAATGGCCTGTACCCTTCATTTTGATACCATAGTATTGAGATAATACTAAAATCATTGTTGCAAGAGTCATTGTAACCGTTGGGTCAGCTGTTGGCGATTTCCACCAAAGTTCATGGTCATAGACGATAGAGAATGGAAGACCTAATAAGTTAGATACTGCGATAAACATAATAAGTGTGATACCTAGAATGTGGAATCGTCCACCAGTTTTCCAGTCCATGTTGCTTTTGATGATATTCTTTACGAAATCCATAATCCATTCCATAAAGTTTTGCATACCAGTCGGTTTTAACTTTAAGTTTCTAGTTGAGATAACAGCGATTAAAAATACGACTATTGCTGCAACTAGTAACATCATCACTGTAGATAAGTTAAATGTTAAAAAACCTATGGTTACTAACGGAGCTTCATGATTCATTGTTATTTTTCACCTCTCTTTCTAATAAAGCACAATTAGTGGTTCCTTACATGAGATACAATTCTCTCGACAAAGAGAACTACGTACGGAATCATTAGCCCTATGACCGTGCTAATCAAGTGAAAATAGTTTGGCAACGAAATGGCTATAGCGACTGCCGCTACACCTGATCCAAAACGCAGTGCTGTACCAAGTGAACCTATTTTCTTCCCTTCACTAATGGAACGATCAAACTTCTCCATACGGCGAACCAAAATCCAAAAATTATACGTACCAAAAAATGCACCGATTGCGATGCCCGCAAAAACTGTTTGAAAGGACGTAAAGCCCCAGCCTAATGCGCAAAGTGCGAGCAAAAAAAATAACGCTCTCTTCTGCACAGCAAAAATGTGATGCAAATCTAGCATTGGTTTGTAGTCTCCTGAATCATTTTTTCGAGTAAAGAAAACGTTTGCTGACCACTTTGTGAAATCAGAAAAGAGCAGTGAAAAACACTACTCACAGCGGAATAGTAATGGGAGAGTCATTTGAATGAAATTACAGGTGTAAATTCCTAATAATGCCTTACACCCCTTACTGATTCGGTGATTTACCGAAACGCACAAAACGTTGCAAATCGACAGCGATGGTTTGAACTGTCAATTTAGTAGAAACTTGATATAACAAGTGTTTCAACGTCTATCAACGAATTGAAACCCTTATCATTCTTACCCTTTGTAAGCATACAATAGGAGATATTTGAAGTCAATTAGTAAAGGAGAAAAACTTCACAGCTACTATACTCTTGTCAAATTGTTGACAAATTTGTGTATGAACTTTCATAGATTATAAAAACTTTTTTAGAATAATGCAAAAAAAAGCTAATTTACGACATAGATATGCTCGTAAATTAGCTCAGCAAAGAATTTTAGTTCTTTTTGCTTATTTTTTAGAAGTCAAAATGATATATTACTTGCCTTTTTGCAAAAAATTCAAGAGCGCTTCCACGATTCGCTGTGAAGCATGTCCATCGCCATAAGGATTAGAGGCTTTTGCCATAGCTTCGTATGCATCTTTATTCTCTAGTAATTCTTTTGCAAGAGAATAAATTGTTTCCTCTTCTGTTCCTGCTAGTTTCAAAGTTCCAGCAGCGATTCCTTCTGGACGTTCTGTTGTATCACGAAGAACTAGAACTGGTTTCCCTAATGACGGCGCCTCTTCTTGCACACCACCAGAGTCTGTTAAGATCATATAAGAATTCGCAGCGAAGTTATGGAAATCAAACACTTCAAGAGGTTCAATTAAATGCACTCGGTCATTATCACCTAATATTTCATTGGCAATTTCTCGAACAGCAGGGTTCATATGCACTGGGTAGACAACTTGAACATCATCATGTTCAGCTAATATCCGTGTAATCGCTCGGAACATATGGCGCATTGGCTCACCAAGATTTTCTCGGCGATGTGCTGTTAATAATATCATGCGATCGTTTGCTATTTTTTCTAACACGGGATGTGTATAATGCTCACTCACTGTTGTAGCTAATGCATCAATAGCCGTATTACCAGTGACAAAAATAGTATCCGCATTTTTATTTTCATCCAGAAGATTTTTCTTCGATACTTCTGTTGGTGCAAAGTGCAAATCAGCCATGACACCTGTTAACTGACGATTCATTTCCTCTGGGTAAGGTGAATACTTATTCCAAGTTCGAAGACCTGCTTCAACATGTCCAATCGCAATTTGATTATAAAATGCTGCTAAGCTTGCGATAAATGTTGTCGCCGTATCACCATGCACTAAAACGATATCAGGTTGCGCTTCTTTCATGACTTTATCTAAACCTTGTAATGCATTTGTTGTCACGTCAATTAGCGTTTGACGATCCTTCATTATATTTAAATCGTAGTCGGGTGTGATTTTAAATGTTTCTAATACTTGGTCAAGCATTTGGCGATGTTGTGCTGTTACAGTCACGATTGATTCCACTTGCTCGGGATGTTTTTGTAATTCCAATACAAGCGGGGCCATTTTTATCGCCTCTGGTCTCGTACCGAAAATCGTCATCACTTTCCATTTTTTCGTCAAAACGATTTGCACCGTCCTTTGGTTATATTGTACATCAAGCGTTATGGTCTACATCCAAAATAAGTGAGACCTAATTGCCTAAACATACTATGAAACGTCCTTCAATAATGAAGGACGCTTTCAAATGCTATAAAGTTGCTGTAGGAAAACGATATTGCTTTTCGGGCAATTTCCTACTTATTATTTCGTACCGAATAAACGGTCACCAGCATCACCTAGACCTGGAACGATATATCCATGATCATTTAACTTTTCGTCAAGTGCTGCAATATAGATGTCCACATCTGGATGCTCATCTTGAATTACTTTTACACCCTCTGGCGCAGCAATTAAACACATAAATTTAATGCTTTTCGCACCGCGTTTTTTCAGTGAGTTGATAGCTTCCACTGCTGAACCACCCGTAGCAAGCATTGGGTCTACAATAATGAAATCGCGTTCTTCCACATCTGCTGGAAGTTTTGCATAGTACTCAACAGGTTTTAATGTTTCTGGGTCACGGTAAAGACCAATATGACCAACTTTCGCAGCTGGAATTAGTTTTAATACGCCATCTACCATACCAATACCTGCGCGTAAGATTGGGACAATTGCAAGTTTTTTCCCTGAAAGAACTTTTGTTTTTGCGATTGTTACTGGTGTTTCAATTTCAATTTCTTCTACAGGCATTTCTCGCGTAATTTCGAATGCCATTAATGTTGCGACCTCATCAACTAGCTCACGAAATTCTTTTGTTCCTGTATTTTTATCACGAATATAAGTTAACTTGTGTTGGATTAGTGGATGATCAAATACGTATACTTTGCTCAAAGGGGTTCTCTCCTAACCGTTCGGATTTCATTTTTATCTCAACTAGTATAACAGAAAACATGAGCTGTCTCAAAAATAAATTCGAGATATTCCCTTTTCCAGAGTGTTTGCTACAAATAGAAGCAAATTATACATCAAGTATAGAATCAACTTGCTCAATCGCCATCGGTTTATAATAGAAGTAACCTTGTCCGACCTTACAACCAAGCGCACGTAATATCTCAACCTGTTCCTCATTTTCGATTCCCTCTGCAACAGATGTCATGCCTAAATTTAAGGCAAGCTGAATGATTGAACGGACAATTGCCAATGTCGCTGCATCATTTATATCATTAATAAAGCTACGATCTATTTTTAACTCCGTGAACGGCAATCTTTGTAAATAACTAAGTGAGGAAAAACCCGTCCCAAAATCATCCACTGATGTTTTAAAGCCATAGCTCTTTAATTCTTGAATAATGGCAAATGCGGTTTGAAAATCTACTAAGCCGATATTTTCAGTTACTTCTAAAATAATATTGCTTGGGCTAATCCTATATTTTTCAACTAAAAGTCGGATATCCCTTACAAAATGAGGATAGTAAAAATGATCAGGCGATATATTGACCGCGACTTTCACTAACTTTTTCCCCGATTGTTGACGCTCCGCTAGCCAAGCAAGAACAATTTCTAAAATTTGTATGTCAATTTCACGAACCTTCCCTGCATTTTCAGCAACAGGTATAAACATTGCTGGTGATACAAAGCCGAGCACTGGAGAATGCCAACGAGCTAGCGCTTCAATACTTTGAATTTCCCCCGTTCGTAAATCTACTTTTGGTTGTAGATTTACTGAAATCTCTTTATTTTTAAGTGCTTGGGATAAATGATTTAATACCGTCATTTGTTGTTCTAGTAAATCATTGCGTTCCTTCGTAAAAATCTCCATATGTGTCCCTGGCTTGTTGGCCGCATAAGATAATGCATTATCTGCAAATCTTATTGCATCTGCAATTTTAATATCTTTATCAAAAGAAGAAATTCCTGTCTTTAATGTAATATACATATGTTTACCATTTATAATAAAAGGCTGGCGCGTTAATTCTTTTATGCGAAGCTCATAATCATTGAGCTCTTCATCAGGTGTCAATTGTGAAATAATAAGACTAGAACTTGTGAATCTAGCAATATACTCTTTCAAATCATGGTTATGTTCTTGAAGACGTCTGGCCATTTGCCTTAATAATTCATCCCCTGCTTCTCGCCCATATAATTCAACAACTTGATGAAATTCACTTGGTTTTACTATTTTAATAAAGCCTATTCGCCCTCGCTGCTCTTCCTTTTCCATCTTATTTAAGAAGCTATGTCGATTTGGTAAGCCCGTCGTAATATCTTTATATGCTAAATCCCATATTTTTTTCTGTGTTTTCGCATACGAATATGCTAATGCAACGAGTGCTCCTATTTTTTGAAACACATTGTTAAAAAATACACTTTCCCCTGGGTATTGAGAAAATATTGCAAAAAGTCCGATTGCTTGTTGTTTTTGATTGCGAATAGGTACAAACCATCCCGAGTGATTATTTGTTAGGTTAGCAAAATTTTTAAATTCTATTGGAATAGCAACCTCATCTAGTTTATAAGCGATTATCGGTGTTTCCTGTTGCATTACCTTTCGATAGAAGTCACTCATTTCGAAAAGCTGAGGCACATGTTGGCGAACACTACTAGACGTAAAAACTTGTAATTGATTTGACTCTGTTTTAATAAGAACTGAGCTAAACACATATGGCGTGAAAAAATGATTTATTTTGCTACAAATAGTGTCCATTTTTTTATAAAATGGCTGGTCTTTTTCTATTGCCTCATAAACGGTTTTCTCTAATTCCGCTATAAAATCTTCAGTATGATAATACGTAATATCCTTCACAATTATTAACACGAATAATGTAACATTATCATCATTTTGAAAAGGAAGGGTTTGCATTTCTGCCCAAAATGGTGGCTGTTCGAAGCGATGATGGTGCAACTTTTCTGTCGCCATTGCTCCACTATGTATTTTCTCTTTTATTTTTTCAAGCATTGTCGTCTGTAACTCACTTGAAAACATCGCAAAATAATCTGTTTCTAGAATCTGTGAACGTATTGCATTTGTAAGCATGCAAAAAGAATTATTACACTCTACTATGAAATTAGTATTAGCGTCCAAAATAACGTAGCTTTCTTTAGATTGTTCACCTAAGTTACGAATTGTCGTTAATAAAATATTTTTTTGTACGTCCATAGATTTAGTAACCATCCAACCCCTCCCGTCTATATCCATCAATTCTACTCCTTTATATTGTACATAAAAAATTCGATAAATTGTCACTTTTGCAAAAAAACAATTCTTCTTCGGGACATTAATTGTCCTCATCCAATATAATATAACCTTTTATCCTATATTTATGTAAAAAAATCCAAAAATAAGATGAATTTATTTTTATATAAGCAAAAAATATAGTTTTGCAGTTTCATCTAGTCGGCTTCATTCCATAAAAACTAAAGGCTGTGCCTAAAGTGAACAACACCTTAAGGCACAGCCTATAATTAAACAATACTAATTATGCGTATAATGGATGCTTATCAGTTAAAACTTTAACACGATCTTTTGCATCAGCTTTTACAGCTTCATCTTCTGGGTTTTTCAGTACAGCTGCAATAATTGCGCCTACTTCTTTCATATCTTCTTCTTTAAAGCCGCGTGATGTAACTGCAGGTGTACCAATACGAACACCAGAAGTAACAAATGGAGATTCTGTATCGTATGGAATTGTGTTTTTGTTTGTTGTAATACCTACTTCATCTAATGCATGCTCTGCAACTTTACCAGTTAAGCCAAGAGATTTTACGTTTAGTAGTAATAAGTGATTATCAGTACCATTAGATACGATTTCAACACCTTCTTCGATTAACACTTCTGCTAAAGCGCGTGCATTTGCTTTAATTTGTTTAGCGTAGTCTTTGAATTCAGGTTGTAAAGCTTCTCCAAATGCGACTGCTTTTGCAGCGATAACATGCATTAATGGTCCACCTTGAATACCAGGGAATACAGATTTATTTAATTTTTGCTCCCATTCTTTTGAAGCAAGAATTAAACCACCACGTGGTCCACGTAATGTTTTATGTGTTGTAGATGTAACAAAATCAGCGTAAGGAACTGGTGATTGGTGCTCTCCTGCCGCTACTAATCCAGCGATGTGCGCCATATCCACCATGAAGTAAGCGCCTACTTCGTCTGCAATTTCACGGAATTTAGAGAAATCGATTTCACGTGGGTATGCAGATGCACCAGCTACAATTAGTTTTGGTTTGTGTGCTAATGCTTTTTGACGAACATCTTCATAATCGATAACATGTGTATCTTCTGTTACTCCGTACTCTACGAAATTATAAAGGATACCTGAGAAGTTTACAGGCGAACCATGTGTTAAGTGACCACCATGTGATAGGTTCATTCCTAGCACTGTGTCACCTGGTTGTAAAATTGTATGGTATACAGCCATGTTTGCTTGTGCACCAGAGTGCGGTTGTACGTTGGCATACTCTGCCCCAAAAAGTTCTTTCACACGATCACGTGCAATATCTTCTACTACGTCTACGTGTTCACAGCCACCATAGTAACGTTTTCCAGGATAACCTTCAGCATATTTGTTAGTAAGAACTGAACCTTGTGCTTCCATTACTGCTTCAGATACAAAGTTTTCAGATGCAATTAACTCGATATTCGCTTGTTGACGTTTTTTCTCAGCTAAAATCCCATCTAATACTGCTTTGTCTTGTACTGCTAATTTTTCGTATGCCATGTTTGAAAAAGCCTCCTAAGTATAATCGTTATTTACATGTACCTCTGACAACAGAAGTAGAGTTATTTATATACAGCACGTTCGCCACCAATTAGTTTTGGACGTGTTGTTGCTACTGTGACAACCGCTTCTCCTACTGTTCGCACTGATGTACGAACTGGAACAGCTACTTCCTTTAAATGCATACCAATTAAAGTTTGGCCTATATCAATACCTGCATGTGCACGTATCGCTTCTACAACTATTGGGCTTTCCAATTTTGTATAGGCATAAGCTGACATCGACCCGCCTGCAGTGCGAACAGGAATAACGGACACTGGTTCATAGCCCAACTGTTCTGCAACTGAAGCTTCCATCGTAATCGCTCGATTGATATGCTCACAGCCTTGGAACGCTAAATATAGCTGATGTTTCTTGGCAAATGCCTGTAATGGCTCAAAAATTGCTTCTGCTGTTTCAAGTGCACCTGCTGTGCCAATTTTCTGACCAATCACTTCAGACGTAGAGCAGCCTACGACAAAAATAGTCTTTGGTCGTAATACTACTTGCTCTTCGAATTCACTGAGTAACTGAGTCAATTGCGTTTGGATTTGTTGCACAACCATTAAGCTCAGCCCCTTATTTTAATGTCTTTTATTTACGCTAGGCGTCAAGCTAAGGTAAGAGTGACAGTGCGAGACTGTCACTACCTATTTGTTTTTGTGTGAACGGCTGAAAACGATCTTGTATTACTGTTCTAATTCAGCGATTTTTTCCACACGGCGTGTATGACGACCACCTTCAAAATCTGTTTCAAGCCATGTTTGAGCAATTTCACGTGCAAGGCCAGGGCCAATTACGCGCTCACCCATCGCTAAAATATTTGAATCATTATGGCAACGTGTTGCTTTAGCACTAAATACATCATGCACTAATGCACAACGAATGCCTTTTACTTTGTTCGCAGCGATGGACATGCCAATCCCTGTGCCACAAATTAAAATGCCTTTATCAAATTCCCCGTTAGCAACACCTTCAGAAACTGGCTTTGCATAATCAGGATAGTCTACTGAATCCGCAGATTGTGGACCAAAATCTTCGTAGCTAATATTAAGCTCATCTAACAGTTGCATAATCTCACGACGTAAGTTATTGCCTCCGTGATCAGAAGAAATTGCTATTCTCACTGGGTTCCCTCATTTCGAATTATAGTCAACATTAGTTTACCACTTCTCTTTCAAGAATAACATGATTTTTGTTGCAATTTTATGCTGATTTCTCCTAAAAGACGAACATTTCTTGTAATTAGACTTAAAAACGTTCATTTTTAAGTCAATTTCCTGTGGATAATGTGAATATCCTGTTAATAAATTCGGGTAATGGTCTTTTGTTGTAATATTCCCTCTTCTGAAGTTTTTCTACCTTTTCAACTACAGTGGACATACTATTTCAATATTTTTTCAATTGTACCTGTTAATAACGGTCATATCCCCTCACAACGCGTAATTGGTTTATCAATAGAAAAGACTGTGGATAAGCTCGTTTTTTTGAGCCTGTCCACAGTCTTTCATTTGCCTATACTATTGAATGCTTTTTTGCTACGCTTCTCTATCGAATTGTAGAATCATTTTATGCAATGCTTCGGATTGTTTTTTCAAATCTTGCGCAAGTTGTTCTACTTGTTCAATTGCATGTGCTTGCTCTTCAGTTGCACTGCTTACTTCCTGTGCACCTGCTGATGTTTCTTGAGCAATTGCTGCTACTTCCTGAGATTGTCGAGCAGTTGTTTCAATATTGTGCATCTGTTTTTCAATTAATGAAGAAATCTCTACGATTGCTGTTGCCATTTCATGGACGCTTGATGACATCCCTTCAACCGCAGTCGTTGTTTCGGAGACACGTGCGGCCTCTTTCGTTGCAAATGCTACCTGTTGATTCATTTGTTTCACAACCACTTCAACATTATGTTGCATTGATTGAATAAGTGTCGTAATTCCTTGAACAGCTTTTGCACTTTCATCGGCCAAACCACGAACTTCTTCTGCCACAACAGCAAAGCCTTTGCCATGTTCCCCTGCACGTGCTGCTTCAATAGATGCATTTAATGCGAGTAAATTTGTTTGTGCTGCAATGTCGCCTACTAAACTAATGATACGTTCAACTTGTCCAGCATTATCTTCTAATGTACGAATACTTTCTAGTGCTTCATTGTTGCCAGCCGCAATTTGTTGAATGCTGTTAACTAACGTTTCAATCGCTTTTGTTGTATTAGTTAAATTATGTAAGATCTCTTTCGATTGCGTTGCAGACTGTTCTGCTCTCGTATTTACTTCTGTTGCTAATGTGCGCACATCCTCAATCGCTTCTGCTGTATCTTGCACTGCTGTAGCTGACGCTTCTGCTCCTGCGGAAATATGTTTTACTGTCACCGCAATACCATCAGCTTTCTTTGTTGCTACAGCGGTTTCATCGGATAACTTAATAATTGATTGATTTGTTTGTTGAAAGTTTTGATCGATACTTTCCACCATATGGCGTAAATTTAACACCATTTGTTGGAATGCTATTGCCACTGAACGAATCTCATCGTTCGTTTTTGGCATCACTACATCCTGTCCAATTTTTCCTTCTGCAACGCGTGTAGCAGAATATTCAAGACGCTGTAAAGGCTTGATTAAAATAACACTGAAAATTGCAGCTAAAATACCTGACCATATAATCCCTAATAAATAAGTAATCACTTCAAATAGCTTACGATTAATCTCTGGGAAAAAAGTAGGTTGTATAAATTCAATGAATACAAAGCTGATACTATAAGTGATCAGTGCTAGAATACTTACAAATAATACTAATTTAAGTCGTAAGCCAAACTGTTTTTTCATAGTGCCCCTCAATTCTTCTCAAGTATTTTAACTAACTGTTCTACTAATTTCTCTAGTTCTGCAAATGTTTCTTCATATATGGCTTTATTACCGCCGTAAGGGTCAACAACATTTTCTAAACTTCCTTCATGCACATATTCTTTCAATGTAAAAACTTTTTCTTCTTTGTTTGGATAGTTTGCAATAATCGTATCTCTGTGTGCTGTTGTCATTGTTAAAATCAAATCGGCCCACTCTATTTCAGCCATCGATAATTGTGTAGCTGCATGTTGATGTGCCATATTCGCTTCATTTAAAACTTGCTGCGCATGTGCTGACATTTCAGCGTTCGGCATTGCATAAATCCCAGCAGAACGAACCTGAACATTGTCGATTTGCTTCTGCTTTAAAATAGCCTCTGCCATCGGACTGCGACAAGTATTTCCGGTACAAACAAATAATATATTCACACTTATCACCTTCCTTATTATTTTCGGAGTGCTAAAATACTCATAATGATAAAAACAATCCCTGCAATAATTTGAATTTTGTTCCCCAAAATAACCTGACTTCTGCGAGCTATAACTAAAGCCCCATATGCACAAAGAAAAGCACTCAATCCAGCACTAATAATAAAAATTGTTTTTTCTAAGTTAAGCATACCAAAAGAAACACTTACTGAAAAGGTATCTAGGCTAGCAGTCACAGCTAATAAAACTGGTGAAATGGTTATTTTCTCATTTTTACTGGAAAACAAAAGCAAATGTAATCCAATGCTAAATAATAAAATACACGAAATCCATTGGCCCCACTCTAATAAAAACCGCACTAAGTAATTTCCTAATTCAAAGCCAAGTAGTGGAAAAAGCATATGTAACGTTGCTGTCCACATGGCCAAAAAAAATCGATATTTTACATTTGGAATTAATACAAATAAACCGACGACATCGACAGACGTTAAAATACCTGCAAGAATACCCTGCAAGAATGCACTCCTTCGCTTCCTAATATTTTATCATTTTATGCTCGGAAATACATTATTATCAATAATGTTCATATTAAAAAAAGGGCTATCTAATAAGCCCCTTAGAGATATCTGGCGGATACTGGTTACTTGTATGAGCCAGTAATAATAATTGAAAAGGTCGTTTAGAAAGTTCTAAAACAATAGCGTTTAAAATAGTCGCTAATAAATAAACTGACTTTGTCTACAGCCTGAGAAGTGATATTTGCGTTATTGGTATATTGAATCAATATAAATATTTTGAACATTCACTTCTGTTTTGTAATAACCGCTATGTAAGTTAGGCAAACTTACATAGTATCTTTCAATTTTTAAATCTGCGTAACCTGCTAATCTACTATATTTTGTTGAATCTGCTGGTATGTTTGTAGAAACACCATACGATTTAGAAAATGAGAAATTAATGCTTCCCCAATCAGTATTAGTTGTTGCAGCAAAGCTTTCTGATTGATTATTTGTTAATGTATAAAGTGAAGCTTTTGTCCAAAAAGGTGTGAACTTTGAATAACCCGAGAATACTCTGTTTTTATATTGAGTTCCTATTAGTCTATGTCCTTATCTTGCTAAGGTAGTAAATTCTGGAGCATAGCCGTTTGAATTGATATAATTTAAATGCAGTCGCATCTCTTTAATATTATCAAAAGCAGTTATCGATCCATCTGATTTCTTGATGTATAAGTTTTCAAAATCTACTTTTGATGAACTTACTAGCTCAAGATTAAATGCATTAGCTGATACGTCTTGTGAACTAAAAATAAATAAGACTAGAGTGAAGCTAAGTAAGAGAGATACTTTAAAAAATACTTTTTTCATTACAAAACCCCTTTTCCTATTTTATTTTTTTACTTCATGTACTATTTTATCGCACAAAAAAATAATAAAAAAATCAATTTTTTCTTTAAATAAGTCAAAATTTGATAAGGAGGGTTTATATTGAAACAAAGAAAAAATATAAATGTTTCAGAAGCCATTCTATTGGTGAGTTCTTTTTTTATGTTTATGTATATTTCAAAAAACATGATTTTTGTGAATGAATTTTCCGATTTCTTTGAAAGGAGTTCATTATGGCTCATATTACCTTGTATTACACTAATAATTGGAATAATTTCTTTTGTAGCTAGAAAGGAATAGTGGTTGATGTGTAAGTCGGGGTTGAATGATGAAAGTTGATAATTAGAGGTGGCAAACATATAGAAAAAATCTCTCTGATTTCGGAAAGACACTTGTTTAGTAGACACAAAGCATTTATCAAAAAATGACTACTGGACACAAGCTAATGAGCATTTAATATCAATACTGGAACTCTACTATGTAAAATTATTGGGAGTAGCAAAATCCGCTATGGCTTGAATACATTCAGATGATGTTACTTCTTAAATATACTTTTTGTTGTTTTTTTAATATGAAAAGTGGGCTGCCACCAAAAGTCATTTCAATGACTTTTGGGACAGCCCTTTTTATAGGTTGTCTTATAGAATCGCTAATAGAGAGAACATCTAATCGCCAATAAAATTGGGAGAATCGCCAGGAAAAACGCGTGTTGCGCCACGAAACCTTAACGAATCGCTAATAGTATGCCGATGCACGCCTCACAATCTTATAGTGAAAACCACTTGCCCCCAGCAGCTTTTTCAAGTCTGTTCATAATAGCCGCGCCTACACCTTCAGTAGATGTCGTCGTCACTAAAATAACAGTCGCTTCTGTTTTATCACAAGCTCGCAACGCATGATAGAGTGCTGCGCCCATCTCTTCTTTACTTCCCGCTTGGCCAATTGAAAAGTAATAATTTGCTTGAAGATCTTTAAAGCTCCCTGGTGCTAGAAGTGCTACTTTATGATGCTGCGCGTGAAGTTGTTGTATAGCTTGCTGTACTTTTTCTTCATCACAATCGATTAAGTATACGGGTGCATTCGGCGCATAATGTGTATACTTCATGCCTGGCGCTTTTGGTGTCTCTTCCATTGTCTGCTCTATTTTAGTCGGTTGAATAACTGGACCTATTACGGCCTCTAACATTTCTTTTGTAATACCACCAGGACGTAATATAACTGGTGGTTCATGTGTAACATCTAACACAGTCGATTCAAAGCCAATTCCTGTAGGACCTCCATCTAAAATATACGGTATGTACCCATCTAAATCATCTTTTACATGAATCGCTTCTGTCGGGCTAGGTTTCCCGCTACGATTCGCACTTGGAGCAGCAAGTGGTTTTTGAATTTGCTGTAATAATGCTAGTGCGACTGGATGATTCGGCATACGAATGCCGACTGTCTTTAATCCAGCTGTCACACTTTCTGCCAAAACATTTTGCTTAACTGGCATAACAAGTGTAAGCGGTCCTGGCCAAAATGCATCCATACATTTTTTTGCTAGCTCAGAAATATGTTCGATATAAAGAGAAACTTCCTCTTTCGTTCCTATGTGGACAATAAGTGGATTATCTGAAGGACGCCCTTTTGCCTTAAATATCTTTCTAACTGCATCATCATTTGTAGCGACTGCACCTAAACCATAAACCGTTTCTGTTGGAAATGCCACGACCTCCCCAGCATTCAAGATATCCACAGCTTGTGCATAAGTTATTTGACTATTCACATTACTATCCACAATCTTACACACGGTTTCCATATGAAAAACCTTCTTTCAATCGTTGTTTTTTTCTGAATTATCCACATTTTGTTTATAACTTATCAATGATTGTGTATAAGTTATCTGAATTTGTGCACAATTATTCGAAAAATCCTTTTATCCATTCCCAAATAAAGAATGTTACTTGTTCTTTTTCCTCTGCCTTTTCTTCCTCTTTTTCTGGTTCACAAATAGACGGGAAAATGCTACACCACCAGTTATCACCACGTGCATCGCCTATTTTTACGACGATTGAATGGTACATATTTTGTGGATAAAACATTGCATCTTGTCTCTTCGGTGGAAATAAGTTATCCCCAAGTAACACTTGTGTACGCAATTGTGGATAATTTTCTTTTAATTCTGCCTCAATACTCTCTTTTAATGTAACAAAATTATCATTATCCACATTTGTAGTTGATCCTACTTGCATTAAATAAGGTTTTAAATCTTTCACAAGTTGCTCTTTTTCTAGCTGATCATCAGTTGTATTGCTATTTGCTATCACTCTTATACGAAAATCGTTTTCTTGTTCACTATTCGTAGCTTCCTTTGCAGAACCTATTAATGATGGAATATATAAAATACATAGTTGTAAAGCTATCGCCATAATTACTAGTCTAGCAAAAGCTAGCAAAATATTTAATTTTGAAAATCTAACAATCTTGTATTCGTTTAACATAAAAATCCCTCCTTGCTCAACATTGTTGTCAAGAAGGAGAAACTTTATACATCAATTTCACAAAAAATCATGCGCGGTTTTCCATTAATATCTTTTTCAACGGTAACAGTGGCTTGTGGAAAACTTTCTTTAAAAAATTTCGCTACCTGCTCTCCTTGTGTATAACCAATTTCAAGACCGATTAAAGCAGGCTTATTCATTAGAGCTGGGAGTTGTTGCGCTAATTTTCGATATAAAATAAGTCCATCCTCTTCTGCAAAAAGGGCGCTATGGGGCTCATGCTCCAGTACGATGCTAGACATGTCCTTCGCTTCTTCAAATGCTATATACGGAGGATTAGATAAAACAATATCAAACGTCTCTCCGATAAGAGGTGCCGTTAAATCGCCTAGACGAAAATCAATATCTGCCTCAAGTATTTGTGCATTTTTTTGTGCAGTAGCTAATGCTGCTGTTGATAAATCAGTTGCCACTACTGTTAGCTCTGGACATTCTAGCTTCATAGAAATGGCTATAGCGCCACTACCTGTCCCGATATCTGCTAGCTTTAATGATTTCTTTTGAAATAATTGATCGATACGATTGTTTGTTGCTAATACTAATTCCTCTGTTTCTGGTCTCGGAATCAGCACCGATTCATCCACAAGAAATGTCCGTCCATAAAATTCTTCACTACCGATACAATATTGTACAGGTCGCCCACTAACATGCTCTTCAATCAGCTTTTGAAACTGTTCACTTTGTTCAGCCGTTAACGAATCTTGTAAATGGAGCATAACACCCGAATATGTTGTACCCAATATATGTTGCATTACAATACGCCCCGCGGTTTCTTCACGTCCATTATCCACTAAAAAAGAAGAAGCCCAATCAAGGGCCTCCATCACATTTTTATAGGTCATCATTTAGTCGCTCTAGCTTGGATGCTTGCTCTTCTAAGATAAGCGTATCAATGATTTCGTCCAGTCTTCCTTCGACGATTTGATCAAGCTTTTGAATCGTTAAGCCAATACGATGGTCTGTAACGCGGTTTTGTGGATAATTGTATGTGCGAATACGCTCTGAACGATCGCCTGAGCCTACTGCGGATTTACGTGTTGCGTCGATTTCTTTTTGAGCTTCCTGCAAATACTTATCAGCTACACGTGCACGAAGAATTTTCATCGCTTTTTCACGGTTTTTAATTTGTGAACGTTCATCCTGCATCGATACAACAACACCTGTTGGTAAGTGGGTCATACGTACAGCAGACATCGTTGTATTTACCGATTGCCCACCTGCACCAGATGAAGCAAACGTATCTACGCGGATATCCTTTTCATGGATTTCAACATCAACCTCTTCAACTTCAGGTAAGCATGCAACTGTCGCTGTCGAAGTATGAATACGGCCTTGTGATTCTGTTGCTGGTACACGTTGTACACGGTGTGCACCATTTTCAAATTTGAATTTCGAATATGCGCCTTGCCCATTGATCATAAAAATGACTTCTTTATAGCCGCCCATTGGGTTTGGCGTTGCTTCCATAATGTCAATTTTCCAGCCTTGCGTCTCAGCATAACGTGAATACATGCGGAATAAATCTCCTGCGAAAATATTCGCCTCATCACCGCCAGCTGCTCCACGAATTTCCATAATTACGTTTTTATTGTCATTCGGGTCTTTTGGAATTAACAATACGCGTAGACGTTCTTCTAGCTCTTCTTGCTGTTCTTTTAACGAGTTGAATTCTTCCTTTACCATCTCATGCATATCAGGATCTTTTTCGTTATCTAACATTTCACGAGTATCAACTAGTTGCTCTTTCACGCTTTTATATTCACGATAAGCATCAACTGTTTCCTGAATATCCGATTGTTCCTTTGAATATTCACGTAATTTTTTACTGTCGTTTACAATATCTGGATCACTTAAAAGCTCATTTAGCCTTTCATAACGATCTTCTACTGCTTGTAGTCTATCAAACATGGGCTTCACCTCTATTTAGTTCATTTATCTATATCCAGTAGGAATCCGCCTCCATTAAAGATAGTGAGACGTATTTTTTACTCTATTCGTTTTAAACATTCCGCCTACAATAGAGTGTGACGAAAATTTGTTTAGGCGTAGTAGTCATGCATTATTTCCACTACTTAGTATAAGGAAAATTCAGCATGTATGCTACATTTTCTTCGGTCAACTGCTTAAAATCATTAAGCTTTCTTCCGATTAAAGGTATTTCAAAGCGGTGGATGTGCGTGGCATTTACGGCAAACAGGATAGTAAGCATCGTTACCACCAATTTTTATTTGGTCACCTGTATAAACAGGTTTGCCATTTTCATCGACACGCAAGTTCATTGTTGCTTTTTTATGACAGAACCAGCAAATCGTTTTCATTTCTTCAATTTTATCTGCATATGTAAGCATGTACTGACTACCTTCAAATAATTCATTTTGAAAATCATTCTTCAGGCCAAAGCCCATAACAGGGATGTCTAGTTCGTCGACAATATTAGCTAATTGTAGCACATGAGCCTTTTTTAAAAACTGCACTTCATCTACAAGAACACAGTATGGTTTTACAACATTGTTTTTTACAAGTTCAAAAATATTCGTATCCTCATAAATTGGAATAGCTTCTTGTCGTAAACCTACTCGACTTGAAACAAAACCTACCTCATCTCGCGTATCGAGCCCAGATGTAAACATCATGACAGGCTTTTGCTGTTCTTCATAGTTATGTGCAACTTTTAAAATTTCAATTGATTTACCACTATTCATCGCACCATGTTTATAGTATAGCTGTGCCATAGTATTTTCTCCCTCTCTATTTTCAATGATGGATTTTGAAAGGAATTATTTTAGCAATTAGCTTAAATGCTTGCACCATAGTGTTAATTTTTTATACCGAACCTACTGTCAGTATCGAATGGATTTGCGCTAGCTTAAGCACATTTCAAAATCCGGTCTTTGTTTTATTGGACGTACGTGCAACGCTGTGGAAAATCCAAATACGTCAAGACGCAAATGAACGTATGCACATTTTTATACTGAAAAAAATACCTGCCAAGCACATGCTTGGCAGGTATTAAACTAACATTAGTTTTTAAGACCGTATTTTTTGTTGAAACGATCCACGCGACCATCAGCAGACGCGAATTTTTGACGGCCAGTGTAGAATGGGTGACATTCGTTGCAGAACTCGACAACGATGTTTTCTTTCACTGAACCAGTTTTGAAAGTGTTACCACAAGAGCAAGTTACTGTTGCTTCTTTGTAGTCTGGATGAATTCCTTGTTTCATATTCGTTTTCTCCTCTCGCCCTGAACCATCTGGAACAGAGTATTATCGAACTGCACCTTACATAGCCCGAATATGTCGGCTACATATGTACACGTTGCATACTTTTGAAGTATAGCATAGTTATTTTATTTTTTTCAAGCAAAAGATATTAAAAAACGATTATTACAATATTTAACCACGCACTTCGCGATAATCATTATCTACTAATCCTATTTGTTTATTGCGCTCTTTAAATCGAATATTATGCGAAGATACATACGCCACTTTTGGGGCATCTGGCTCTAAAAATAATTTTGCACTATTTAACGCTAAAATACCATCCGTAAACGCGCCAGCAATTAATCGTACTTTACTAGGATGATCAATAAAATCACCTGCACCATAGATGCCTTCTATATTCGTTTCACGTTTCTCATTGACGATCGCCACACCATCTTGAATTTCTAATCCCCATTCCTCAAGTGCACCATAATCACATTTTAAGCCATGATTCACCACAACCGCATCTACTTGCACGCGTTCCATTTCATCTGTTTCTTTATTGACAATGGACACATACTGTATAACATCACCATCACTATGTAATTGCACCACTTCATATGGTGTTTTTACATTGATAGAGGATTCTCGCATACGTAAAACATTTTTTTCATGACCACCAAATTCATCACGACGATGGACTATTGTTACACTAGCAGCAATAGATTCTAGTTCATTCGCCCAATCGACAGCGGAATTGCCGCCACCTGAAATCAGGATATGTTTATTGCGGAAAATCTCTAATTCTTGCACAGTATAATGTAAATTCGTTACTTCATAGCGGTCTGCACCTTCAATTTCAAGCTTTTGCATTGACAGTACACCATAACCGACCGCTAAAATGATTGCTTTGGAATAATGCTTTTCGCCTGTTGCGGATGTTAAAATAAATGTCCCATCACTGAGCTTTTCTAATTTTTCTATCTTTTGATTTAAAACAATTGTTGGATCAAACGTTTTTGCCTGTTGTATAAGCTGCTGAATCAACTCGCCACCTAAAATAGGCTTTACGCCTCCGACATCCCAAATCATTTTTTCAGGATAAATAAGCATGCGACCACCCAACTGTGAGCTAAATTCGATAATTTTTGTTTTTAAATCGCGCATCCCGCTATAAAAAGCTGTATATAATCCTGCTGGTCCACCCCCAACAATTGTTACATCATACAATTCTTCTGGCATGTCTTTCTCCCCTTTTCTACTTATAACGTTTGCCTTTTCTATTGTTCCCAAAGGTAATGATATTCATTCTCAATTAAAAATATGCGGAATCTATTTTATTCCTTTAATCGAGCTAATAAAAATAAAAAATATGGTGCCCCAAAAACTGCTACAACAATTCCAGCTGGTATTTCAGAAGGCTCTAAAATTGAGCGCCCTACCGTATCAGCTAATAACACTAAAAAGCCACCTAAAAGTGCTGAAGTCGGAAGCAAAAATTGATGGTTTGCTCCTACAAGTTGACGAGCTAGATGTGGTGCAATTAATCCAACAAAGCCAATTCCACCGCTAACAGAAACACTAGCTCCAGCTAATCCAACTGATGCGGCTAATAGCCAACGACGTTCCTTTTCAATAGAGGCACCTAATCCAATCGATGTTACTTCTCCTAGATTGAGTATGTTTAACACCCGTGATTTCATGTAAATAAATGGTAAAAAAATTAATAACCATGGTAATAAGGATAGGACAAACCTCCAATTTGAACCCCAAATACTACCTGCAAGCCACGTAGCTACAAATTGATAATTTTCAGGAGTAAGGCGAAGTGTTAACACAATCATTGCTGAACTAATGCCAGCTGCCACCGCAACACCCGTTAAAATTAAACGCATTGGTGTTATACCTTCATGGCGCTTAAAAGACAAAGAATAAATTAACACAGCTGTTAACCCTGCCCCTATAAAGGCTAGTACTGGTAGCAAATAGATGGGTACTGATTTAGTCGTTGGGAAAAACGAAATATAAAGCATTACAGCTAAACCAGCTCCTGCATTAATACCTAAAATACCTGGATCTGCTAATGCATTTTTTGAGATGCCCTGTAAAACAGCTCCTGCTATTGCTAAGCCCATCCCTACTAAAACCCCAATGACAATTCTAGGAAGCCTAAATTGAAATAATATTAATTGCTGTTGCGCATCACCTTGTCCAAAAAGCGTACGTATTACTTCCATTGGTGTCAGTTTAATTACACCCGTGTTCATGCTCATTACAAAGGTAACTACTATTAAAACGATTAGAGTAGCTATTATAAGGAAGTTTTTCCTTCTGACGTTTTGTTGATTCTGTGTTAAAAAGTCGTTACTCACAGTTCCTTTCCTCCTTTTCGGGCTAAATAAAGAAAGAATGGAACCCCAATTAAAGCAATTAATGCACCAATCGGCGTTTCGTAGGGTGGATTAATAGTACGCGCAACTAAATCAGCAAGTACAACAAGTAATGCTCCATATACTAATGAACAGGCGATGATCCATCGATAATCATGTCCTACTATGTATCTCGTAAAATGGGGAACAATTAATCCTACAAAACCAACAGCGCCTACAACTGAAACTGCTGCCCCTGCTAAAATTAAAACAATCACCATCCCCCACACTTTTACGACAACCGTTCGTTGGCCAAGCCCAATTGCTATTTCTTCACCTAAGCTTAGCAATGTAATTGAGCGGGATAGCATAAGCGCACCAATCATCGCGACCAATATCCAGGGCGATAAAATTCGAAGATGACTCCACATCGTACCAGATACTCCACCCGCATACCAAAATGCTAAGTCTTGTCCAATGCGGTAATAAAGCGCAATGCCTTCACCTAACGCACCAAGTAAAGCACTTACAGCAGCGCCAGCAAGAACGAGACGCATAGGTGTTAAGCCACCTTTAGATAATGAGCCAACACCATAGACTATCGCAACGCCGAGACCTGCACCTACAAACGACCATAAAATTAAATACATATAGGGCATGCCAGGAAAAAAGGCAAAGCAGACAGCAAGCATAAATGCCGCTCCAGAATTCAATCCTAATAACCCTGAGTCCGCTAAAGGATTGCGCGTCATACCTTGCATGATTGCACCAGCAACTGCGAAGCTTGCACCTACTAACGCTGCTCCAAGTACTCGTGGCAAACGAATATCATGAATAATTTGATGTGTTGTTAATTCTGGTGAAAATTGCGTAATTGCCGTCCAAACAGTACTTAATGAAATATCTGCTGCCCCTAAAGAGATGGCTAAGCCAATGGCAAATACTAATCCAATAACTCCTAAAATTAAAGCTACTATTCCGCGTATTGGGTGAGATTGTTTTTGTAGCTCAGCTATATCACTGAGCCCTTCTACTCCTGTCGACGCAGTCATTCTACTTCCTCCTCTTAACTTCCAATGCTCCGCTTAATCTTTCATATTGTATAGCTGATACGATAGACAAATTGGATTTTTACTATATGGACAGACAGCCATTTCTGCATTGATATTGAACACAGTTTGTAAATTCTCCTTTGTCATCACTTCTTGAGGGCTGCCACTTACGATTAATTTCCCGTCACGCATCGCCATCATAAAATGAGAAAAACGAGACGCATGGTTTAAATCATGCAATACCATAATAATTGTCCGTCCCTCTTCCCGATTCAGTTTTTCAAGCAATAATAAAATATCTAACTGATGTGCTAAATCTAAATAGGTAGTCGGTTCGTCCAATACTAAAATATCCGTACCTTGGGCTAATGCCATGGCAATCCAAACTCTTTGGCGCTGACCACCTGACAATGCTTCTATTGGCCGATCACAAAACTCTCTCAGTCCTGTAACATCAATGGCCCAATGAATATATTCATAATCTTCCTTACGCAATGTCCCCAACCCTCCTTGATGAGGAAAACGGCCATATGATATTAATTCAAAAACAGTTAATCCCCCAGGAGCTGTTGCTGTTTGAGGTAAAATTGCCATCTTTTTTGCCACTTCTTTTGTCTTTAATTGATGAATGGCTTTACCGTCCAAAAAGACAGTACCGTTTTGTGTTCGTAATACACGCGCAATAGCCTTTAATAAAGTAGATTTTCCACAGCCATTTGGGCCAATTATTGTTGAGATTTGTCCTTTAGGAATGGCCACACTGAAATCATCCACAATAAGCATCGAGGAGTAACCAATTGCCACATGTTCGATCTCCAATACTGACATACAAAACTTCCTTTCGTTTTTAGATTTGCAAACCAAATTGTGCTGTGTACAAACCGTAATATGCGTTTTTCCTAGCCATTAATTGTTCATGTGTTCCTTCTTCTATAATCCCCTTTTTCGAAACAACGACAATACGGTCTGCATCTTTTATTGTCGCCAAGCGGTGTGCAATGACTAATGTTGTACGTCCTTTGGAAAGTTCTTGTAATGCTTGCTGAATAGCCTGTTCTGTTTCTGTATCTAAAGCGGAAGTGGCCTCATCCAAAATTAATATTTTGGGGTTTTTCAAGAAAATACGTGCTATAGACAGCCTCTGTTTCTGTCCACCTGATAACTTCACGCCTCGTTCACCAATTAACGTATCCATTCCATCTGGTAATGCTTGTATCATCTCTTCAAGCTGTGCTCGTTTTGCCGCATACCAAATATCTTCTTCACTCGCCTGTAAATCTCCGTATGCAATGTTTTCTCGAATCGTACCATCAAATAAAAAAACATCCTGTTGTACAATGCCGATATGGGAGCGTAATGAATGAAGCTTAAAATCGCGTATATCTAGCCCATCGACTTTTATTGAACCTTCACTCACCTCATAAAAGCGTGGGAGTAAGCTACAAATAGTTGATTTCCCCGCTCCAGATGGACCAACAAGCGCTACTGTTTCCCCAGAGTGAATCGTTAAATTAATATTATTTAATGTGTGCTCTGTATCGGTGTAACCAAATGAAACTCGATCAAACGTAATATTGCCATCAATAGACTCTACTTGCTTAGCTTTTGGATGGTCTTCAATTTCTGGGGCTGTTTCTAAAAAATCAATATAGCGTTTAAAACCAGCCATGCCCTTTGGATAACTCTCAATAAACATATTTATTTTGTTAATTGGACCGAGTAAAATTCCAGAGAGAAGAATAAAAGCAATAAATTCGCCATTCGTTAAATAGTCCTTTAATACAAAGTATGCGCCGACAAATAGCGTAAATAATGATAAGACTTTCGTTAAAATACCAGAGATTGCTTCATTCCAAGCCATCACCTTATAAGAAAACAATTTGGTTGCTCGGAATTTTTCATTATTCTTTTTGAAGCGGTTTTTTTCATGGTCTTCGTTTGTAAATGCTTGAACTACTCGAATACCGCTGACGTTATTTTCTACACGAGCATTAAAGTCCGCAATATCGCTGAACATTTGATGAAATGCTTTCGACATAAGCTTGCCAAAAATAATCGTTAGTACAAGAATAATGGGTACAAGAATAAAGATTAATAGCGTAAAGGTAGGATCAATATAAAACATTACGCAAAAGGAACCGATGATTGTCATCATTGCAACAAACATATCTTCTGGACCATGATGGGCAAGCTCACCGATGTCCATTAAATCATTTGTTAAGCGTGAGACAAGATGTCCCGTTTTATTGTTATCAAAGTAGCGGAATGAGAGCTTTTGAATATGATTGAACGCTTCCCTTCTCATATCCGTTTCAATATTGATGCCTAGCATATGCCCCCAATAGGAAACTATAAAATCTAAAATCGAATTAAAAATATACAGCAATAACAGCAAACCACATGCCATCATAATCCACTTTAATTCACCATCTGGAAGAATATCATCAATGACTTTATTTAAAACTAATGGAAATGCCAGCTCAATGAGGGCAACTAAAATTGCACAGGAGAAATCTAATAGAAATAAGCCTTTATATGGCCTGTAATAAGTAAAGAAACGTTGTAGTAACATGGATGGAACCTCCTAATATACGACTAACAACTTTAAATTGCTCATACTTGTTTATGATTTATTTAATGAAAGCTACCTAATCTTAAAACTAGGTAGCTCACCTCATATATTTTCCGCAATTCTACTTGTTATTTTTCCTGCGATTTTGTAAATTCCACTATTTTATTCGCTAAATCTTCTGCTTGATGGAGTCCAGATAACGGATCAGAAGCAAAATAATATTCGGCTTCTAAAGGAATTGTTTTATTATTTTTGACAACATCAAGATTTGTCCAAGTTGGAGGGAATTGCCCACCTTTATTAAAGAAATTAATAACGAAGACGTAATCGCCAACATAGTCACCTACTACTTCATAGGAGATATCATAGCGGCCACCGTTAGATTCCTTTGTATCAAAAAGCTCCTGAACTTTTTCTTGTGGTTTTACACCAAGAATTTGATACAGCGCTCGGCCACCTGATACGCTTGTATTCCCTACAACCGTTGCATTTTTTTCAAATACATCAAAAATTGTAAAGGTAGCACCTTCTGGTATCGCATCATTTATTTTTTGTTGTGCATTCGTTACGCGATTTTCAAAATCTTTGACAAATGCGTCTGCTTCTTCCTGTCTTCCTAAAAATTCGCCCATTGCTTTGACCTCATCAGTCGCAGATTTATAGGCTGTATCAGAAAAGACGATCGTCGGTGCAATTTTTTCATATTTTTCAACATCTTCTGGATTCCAAGTAATGATTAAATCTGGCTTTAATTCTAAAATCTTTTCTAATGAAGCATTTCCGTCTGTCCCGATATTCGTAATTTCACCGTCTTTATAGTACGATTTTAAAAATGCTGCATAGTCTAAATTAGCTACTACAGCCCCAACAGGCACAACATCTAATGCAAGTATTTGTCCAAGATACCAGTCTGTCACAATACGTTGCGCTTTAACTGGAATCTCTACTTCGCGCCCACTATCATCCGTTATAGTTCTAGTCTCGGACTCTTCCGTTTTAGGTACACTATCATTATTTTCAGCTGGTTGTTTTGTATCCTCGCCACATGCTGCTAGTAAAACTAACAAACTTAGTAAAAAGGGCGTCTTTATATGTTTAAGCATTTTTTTCATCATGACTTCATTTTCCCCAATCTTAAATCGTTTTGCTTGCGCGAGCTGATTCTTATTGTATTGAAAATGATTCTCATTTGTAATAGTGAATTCGGACATAGCGGCTGTATATTTCAGCCTATAAATACTAGGCGCCATACTTGTCTCCTTTTTAAAGGCCCTACTAAAATAGTATTCATCCTCATATCCAAGAGAGATGGCTATTTGTTTAATGTCATATTGATTGGCAATTAAATATTGTTTCGCACGTTTAATTTTGAGTTGCTGCAAGTAAATTTGTGGCCCTATTCCATAACGAGCCTTAAACACACGTAATAAATGTCGTGTACTAATTTGAAGTGAATCAGCGAGCGTTTGGATTAATAACGGCTCTTGAACATGCTCTTCTAGATATAAACGTGCTAATTCTACTTTATCCATTTCATGTGGCTTCCCCTGCCCTTCAGTTAGCTCTTGAAATATCCGATAAATGAGCTTGTAAAAGGATGCTTTGACAAATAAATGGTCATGAATAGAACCTGTCTGCCACTTGATAAACATATCTTGTAGTAACGTATGAATCGGAATTGGATTAGCAGGTATACATGAGAACTCCGTTTGAAACGGTTGATATTGCATTTGTAAATGTTGCATAAAAGCATCATCATAAATAACATCACCTTTATAGTGAATAAGAAAGTAGTTCAAAGGCTTTTTTGATTTTATATGTAATGTTTGGGATTTTCCAATATGAAAAATGCTAAATCGTTGTACATAATAAGGATTCTCTCCAATAACAATTTCTGCTTCCCCAACTGTAATGATTAATAACGAGCTGTATTTCATTACTTCTTTCTTTTGCCCCGAGTTGTTAACTACACATTCCATGTGTTTTACTTTGATATGGGCATTTTCCCATAGGAGCATGTAAGCATCGTAATTCATAGCGTTCTCCTCAACTAATAAGACATACCACCATTATATTGATAATGATTCTCAATTTCATTATACTTTTTAGAGAACAAGAAAAAAACACCAATTACTAACAATAGTTATTGGTGTCAGAGTAGAGATAAGCTCAATTCGTTGATTTCCGCTACGGGCGGACGCTTTCCGCGGGCACACACGTAAGCCGCAACCCTCGCTATCGCGCGGTCTGTTGCGTCTTACGTTCTGCGCTTTCCCGCAGGAGTCGTCCACCTTCGCTCCAATCAACTAGTAAAATTGTTTGAGTGCCTGGCACTTCCCGCAGCGGAAATCAACGGCAGTCAAATAACAAAATAAAGACACCATTCACTATTACTAGTCAATGGTGTCTACAATTTTAAAGAAGCCCTTTACCTTTAGTGGCTTTTTTCATATCTTCATTTAACTTTTCGAAAAATTCTTCGTTTGATTTTGTAGTGCGCAGCTTTTTCAAGAAACGCTCTGCAAAATCTGGGGCATCGGAAAATGTTTTTCGAATTGCCCATAGTTTCTCAAGTTGTTCTGGTTCAAGAAGTAATTCTTCCTTACGCGTACCTGAACGACGAATATCAAGCGCAGGGAAAATACGACGCTCTGCTAATTGTCGGTCTAGGTGCAACTCTAAGTTACCAGTCCCTTTAAATTCTTCATAGATTACTTCATCCATACGTGATCCTGTATCTACTAAAGCTGTAGCTAAAATTGTTAAGCTACCACCTTCTTCGATATTACGAGCAGAACCGAAGAATCGTTTTGGTCTATGGAAGGCAGCAGGGTCGATACCACCAGAAAGCGTACGTCCGCTCGGTGGAATCACTAAGTTGTAAGCACGTGCAAGACGCGTAATAGAGTCCATTAAAATAATAACGTCACGTTTATGTTCTACTAAACGGCGTGCTCGTTCTAATACGATTTCAGCTACCTTCACATGATTTTCTGGTACTTCATCGAATGTAGAACTCACGACATCCGCATTTACAGAACGCTCAATGTCCGTTACTTCCTCAGGGCGCTCATCGATAAGTAGGACGATTAATTCAGCCTCAGGATGATTCGTTGTAATGGCGTTGGCAATTTCTTTAAGTAACGATGTTTTACCAGCCTTTGGCGGCGCAACGATTAAACCACGTTGACCAAATCCTACTGGTGCTACTAAATCCATAATTCGAGTTGATAGATTACGCTGAGTAGTTTCAAGCTTAATTTGTCGATCAGGATATAATGGCGTTAACGCTGGGAAGTGAACACGTTCTTTTGCTACTTCAGGGTCTTCTCCATTTACAGCATCCACCTGTAGTAGGCCATAGTAGCGTTCATTTTCTTTAGGTGGGCGTACTTTACCAGACACCTTATCCCCATTACGAAGGTCAAAACGACGAATTTGAGAAGCAGAAATATAAATATCTTCTTTACTTGGTGAGTAATTTATTGGACGAAGGAAGCCAAAGCCTTCTTGCGAAACAATCTCAAGTACCCCTTCCATAAAGAAATAACCCTCTTGCTCTGAACGCGTTTTCAAAATAGCGAAAATTAATTCCTTTTTCGTTAGTTTGCTATAATACGAAATTTTGTATTGGCGTGCGAGGGCGTAAAGCTCTTTTAACGTCATGTTTTCTAATTGAGCGATTGTCAATGCAGACATATGCACAACTCCAGTCTTTTTCAAAATATAATGCATGTATTGGGGTAAACATAGAAGTTTAAGTAAAACTATGGGATGGTTTTAATGAAGAAGAAGGTACCTAGTGCAATAAGTTGCACTAGGTATATTTTAGAAGAAAATATTATTAATAGCTAGGTTTTTTATCAAGCGCGTGACGACCTTCTACAAATCGCACAGTACCTGATTTCGCTCGCATAACAACTGAATGTGTTAATGCGTAAGCTCCTTTGTACTGAACACCTTTTAATAGCTCACAATCTGTGACAGCAGTTGCGGCAAAAATCGCATCGTCACCTTTTACTAAGTCATCTAAGTAAAGAACTTTATCTACATCTACGCCCATTTGTTTACAGCGTTCTAACTGTTCTTCGTCCTCTGGCACTAATTTGGCCTGGAAGTCTCCGCCAAGGCATTTTAATGCAACAGCTGAAATAACACCTTCTGGTGCGCCGCCCATTCCAAACATAATGTCGATGCCTGTTTCATCAAATGCCGTGTTAATGGCAGCACCAACATCCCCATCTTGAATAAATTTAATACGTGCTCCCGCTTCACGAATCTCATCTACTATTGCTTGATGACGAGGGCGATCTAATAGAGTAGCTACTACATCAGAAATATCTTTGTTTTTTGCTTTTGCTACTTGTAATAAATTATAAGTAACAGAGGCATTAATATCAACTTTTCCTGCCGCTTCTGGTCCTACAGCGATTTTCTCCATGTACATATCTGGTGCATTTAATAGATTACCCTTATCTGCAATAGCTAATACAGTCATGGCACCATTCGTACCTTTTGCTACTATATTTGTACCTTCTAAAGGATCGACTGCTATGTCTACTTGAGGTCCGCCATTACGAAGGCCAAGCTCTTCACCGATATAAAGCATTGGCGCTTCGTCCATTTCACCTTCCCCAATTACTACTGTAGCATGCATTGGAATCGTATCGAACATTGAGCGCATTGCTGTCGTTGCTGCATCATCTGCCTCAATTTTCAAACCGCGACCCATCCATTTCCCGGATGCGATTGCTGCTGCCTCTGTTACTCGTACTACTTCCATCGATAAACTGCGTTCCATTGTTGTTTTGCCTCCCGTTATCGGCATGTTACATTGCGCCGAAACATTCAAATTACCTTTATTGTAACATAATTGGCTCGAAACTTTTACCTCACATTACTCCTTTACCTCTGCAACACTCACCATAATTGTTTCACGTCGAATATCTGCGCCTAAGTCACGTAATTTTTCAATAAGTGAGCTATAGCCACGTTCAATATGATAGATATCGTGAATTTCAGTTTCCCCTTCTGCTAATAGGCCAGCTAATACTAATGCTGCACCTGCGCGAAGGTCTGTTGCAGTTACACTTGAGCCATGTAATTTACTTGGACCAGTAATTATCGCAGTATTTCCTTCTACACGTGCGTTGGCATTCATACGACGCAGCTCATCAATATGCTTAAAACGAGCCGTATAAATCGTATCTGTTATTTTTGAAGAGCCAAATGCCTGTGTCATTAACACGGAGAGTGGTTGCTGAATATCCGTAGGGAATCCAGGGTACACAATCGTCTTAACATCAACCGCTTGCAATGTAGATAGGTCTGTTTTTGGAACAAAAATACTTTCCTCACCTATATCAATTTTGACGCCCATTTCACGAAGCTTTGCAGTAATTGCCTCTAAATGTAGTGGAATTACATTGTCTATAGTAATGCCGTCGCCTACTGCTGCTGCCATAATCATAAACGTTGCAGCTTCAATACGGTCTGGAATAATTGTATGCTCCGTACCGTGCAGCTCATCAACACCTTCGATACGAATTACACTTGTACCTGCACCTTTAATATTGGCACCCATATTGGTAAGAAGTGTTGCTACGTCAATTATTTCAGGTTCCTTTGCTGCATTTTCAATAACCGTACGACCCTTTGCCCGTACTGCAGCCAACATAATATTGATTGTTGCGCCAACACTTGCGACATCTAAATAAATTTTAGCACCAATTAATTCCTCTGCACGTAAATAAATCGCTCCGTGCTCATTTGTAATTTTAGCGCCAAGTGCCTCAAAGCCTTTAATGTGTTGATCAATCGGACGTGGTCCTAAGAAGCAACCACCTGGCAAACCAATGACAGCCTTTTTGAAGCGACCAAGCATTGCCCCCATTAAATAATAAGAGGCACGGAGCTTTTTTACATTACCATTTGGCAAAGGTAGTGCAAGCATATCGGACGGATCAATAATCATTTTGCCATTGTCAAATTGTACTTCTCCACCGATTTCTTCTAACAAGGCTTTTAAAGTCCAAGCATCTGAAATTTCTGGAATCCCTCCAATTGTCACTGGAGAGTTCGCCAAAATTGATGCTGGAATTAAGGCGACTGCACTATTTTTTGCACCACTAACTTTAATTGTACCCTTTAGACGATTTTCGCCTGTAATTTTATAAACATCCATTTTGCGTTCTCCCTCATGATTGGAAAGTAATTTTTGCATGTGACTCACTTTATAATCTTATTATTCACCTTTTCGCTTATTCCAATCCGCTAAAAATCCTTCAATTCCTTTTTCCGTTAATGGATGGTGGAAAAGTTGTTTTAACACTTTAAAAGGAGTTGTTGAAATATGAGCGCCCGCAAGAGCTGCAGCCGTTACGTGTTGAGGGTGACGGATAGAAGCGGCAATAATTTGCGTTTCAATGTTATGGATTGTAAATATGTCTGAAATTGTTTCAATCAGCTCTACACCATTTTGACCAATATCATCTAAACGTCCGATAAATGGTGATACATATGTAGCACCCGCGCGCGCAGCCATTAATGCTTGGTTTGCACTAAAAATTAGCGTTACGTTTGTTTTGATGCCTTTGTTTGCAAAGAAGCGGCAAGCCTCTAAACCTGCTGGCGTCATCGGTAATTTAACGGTAATGTTCGGTGCAATCGCAGCTAATTCTAGACCTTCTTTAATCATCCCTTCAGCATCTAAGGCAATAACTTCTCCACTTACTGAGCCATCTACAAGCTCTGCAATTTCACGTAGTCGATCATGAAAAGAAACATTTTCCTCTTTTGCTACTAATGATGGATTTGTTGTAACACCTGATAAAATACCCCATGCATGTGCTTCTTTAATTTCGTCAAAGTTTGCTGTATCAATAAAAAATTTCATAATATTTCCTCCTAAACCCTATTTATTTATATTTTTAATTTTTTTCAAAAAAAGTTATTATTTCAAAAACAAGAGAAGGTCGATTACTAGCATCAACACTTCTCTTATTATGTGTATTCATCTTTGCTTTTGTACCATATAAGAAGCTTAATTATGCTTTTTGTGCACTTCCAAATTCACGGATTTTACCGATAACTGTTGATTTAATCGCTTCACGAGCTGGCGCTAAGAATTTACGAGGATCGTAAACTTCTTTATCATTGTCAAGAATTTCGCGAATCACTTTTGTAGCTGCGATTTGATTTTCAGTATTAACGTTAATTTTAGCAGTACCTAATGAAATTGAGCGTTGAATATCTTTTGTTGGAATGCCTGTACCACCATGTAATACTAAAGGAAGATCTGCTAATTTTGAGATTTCCTCCATTTCCTTAAAGCCTAAGTTTGGTTCACCTTTGTAAGGACCATGTACAGAGCCAAGGGCTGGTGCTAGGCAATCGATATCTGTTAATTCAACCATTTTACGGCATTCCTCTGGATCAGCGTACATAATACCACCGATTACGCCATCCTCGTCACCACCAACTGTTCCAAGCTCAGCTTCAACAGACACACCTTTGGCATGTGCATATTCAACTACTTTTGAAGTCGTTGCGATATTTTCTTCGAAAGGATGGTGTGAAGCATCAATCATAACAGAAGTAAATCCTGCATCAATCGCTTCTTTACACTTTTCAAAGCTAGAACCATGGTCAAGATGAATAGCAACGGGAACAGTAATACCGTAAGATTCCATCAAACCTTTTACCATGTGTACAACTGATATAAATCCACCCATATATTTACCTGCGCCTTCAGATACGCCAAGGATTACAGGTGATTTTTCTTCTTCTGCCGCTTGTAAAATCGCTTGTGTCCATTCAAGGTTGTTGATGTTGAATTGACCAACTGCATAACCTTCTGCCTTTGCTTTAATTAACATCTCTTTCATAGATACTAATGCCATACTAAAAATCCTCCTTTTAGGACTATTCTTTATACATAAATGTGCTATTTAATCATAGCAAAAATATAAGCACCTGAAAAGAAATTTCAGGTGCTTATATTTTAGCACCGAAAGCGAAGGGCAACGTAGCGACAGGTGCCTTTTTTTTCATAAGCACCTGAAAAGAAATTTCAGGTGCTTATATTTTCTGCACCGAAAGCGAAGGGCAAACGTAGCGACAGGTGCCACTTCAAATAAAAAAGAAATTTCGGGTGCTTATATTTTAGCACCGAAAGCGAAGGCAACGTAGCGACAGGTGCCTTTTTTTTCATAAGCACCTGAAAAGAAATTTCAGGTGCTTATATTTTAGCACCGAAAGCGAAGGGCAACGTAGCGACAGGTGCCTTTTTTTCATAAGCACCTGAAAAGAAATTTCAGGTGCTTATATTTTAGCACCGAAAGCGAAGGGCAAACGTTGCGTCAGGTGCCACTTCAAATAAAAAAAGAAATTTCAGGTGCTTATATTTTCTGCACCGAAAGCGAAGGGCAACGTAGCGACAGGTGCCACTTCAAATAAAAAAAGAAATAGGGCATATGTAAAAAACAGGCGGTGCTTGCCACTGCCTGTTTCTTATGTGTTCAATGTTTTATTTACTGCATCACGTACTTCAAAAATATCAAATGGCTTAGTAAAGTAACGAATTGCCCCTAAATCCAATGCTTCCTGTACTACATCTAGTTCACCGTAAGCAGTCATCATAAAGACAGGTAGCTGAGGCCATTTCTCTTTTAAACATTTTAAAATCTCTATGCCATCCATGCCAGGAATCTTCATGTCTAGCAATACACAATCCATGGATTCTTCCTCTGCGTAACGTAGTGCTTCAGCGCCATTAGCTGCTAAATATGTAACATAACCTTCTTTTTTCAAAACTTCATTTAATAGCAAACGAATTCCCTGCTGATCATCAACAATTAGTAATCGTTTCACATTGCATTCCGCCCTTTTTGAATTATTATTTTGCACAAAGAAATCTATATTATGTATTATTCTCCTTTTACAGCTTAATACCTTCTAGTATTATAAATTATCTACTTTTGCTTTATGCTTCACACATACATATAATATTGATTGAGGTGGAATCATGTCAAAAATACTAACAACACAGCTGAGCGGATTATTACAAAGAATAACACAAAGTGAAGAGGAATCTATTGAGGAAACTGCACGTTTACTTGCACAGGCGGCAATAGGAGAAGGAAATGTCTATTTTGCTTGTTTTGAAGAAATGCAAGTTGTCGAGTTAAATGCACTTCAAGGTGTTGAGCGTTTTGCAAAGCTACTCCCGTGGACAGCGCACACAGAAGTTAGTGAAGCTGATCGTATTTGTATCTTTACCCGTAGCGCACATGATCAGCAAGCATTAGCATTAGCCCAAAAATTGAACGAACAATTTATTCCATTTGCAGCAGTAGCTAGTGAAGTAGCAAATGCAGAAAATCCATTAGCCGATTTAGCGTATACATATATTTCTACTCGTATGCGCGGAGGGTTGTTGCCTAACGATTTAGGTGAGCGTATTGTTGTTCCACATGCGATTGCTGCCCTATTCATTTATGAAGCCGTGAAAATTGCTTATGATGAAATGCTTGGACTCGATGATGAGGAGCTATAAAAACTCCCAAAAAATTAAGGCTAGAAACAAAAGGATGTCTCGAAAATTTTCGAGGCATCCTTTTTAGCAACTTCGTGGAATTCCACTCTTCTCCCGCGGAATTACGGCTCGCTTTCGCGGGATTTCACCCTCCTTCCGCGGAATAAAGACTTACTTTCGCGGAATTCCACTCTCCTTCCGCGGAATAAAGGCTTACTCCCGTGGAATTAGGATTTTTTACTATATTAAAAGGATGCCTCGTTTAAACAAGACATCCTTTTTTATTTTATTTAAATGTTGCGCCGATGAAATCACGGAATAATGGTTGTGGACGGTTTGGACGTGACACTAATTCTGGGTGGAATTGACAAGCTACGAAGAAGTTGTTTTCTGGTAGCTCAATAATTTCCACTAATTTTCCGTCTGGGCTTGTACCTGAGAATACAAGACCTGCCGCTTCCATTGCCTCACGGTATTCGTTATTAAATTCATAACGATGACGGTGACGTTCGTACACAAGCTCTTGACCGTAAGCAGCTTTTGCTTTTGAGCCATCTTTTAACTTACATGGGTATAAACCTAAACGTAATGTACCACCAATGTCTACATTATCATTTTGATCTGGAAGGAAATCAATAATAGGATATTGTGTTTCCGAATCAAGCTCTGTGGAATGCGCTCCATTTAAGCCAAGTACGTTACGAGCAAATTCTACTGTTGCTAGTTGCATACCTAAACAAATACCTAAAAACGGCACATTATTTTCACGAGCATACTGAGTTGCTAAAATTTTACCTTCAACGCCACGATCACCGAAGCCGCCTGGTACTAAAATGGCATCAGCATCTTTTAGTAATGATACAACATTGTCTGCATCTACATGCTCTGCGTTAATCCAATCAATTTCGATATCAGAGTTAAACGCATAACCTGCATGTTTTAACGCCTCTACAACTGAAATGTACGCATCTTGTAATTCAACATACTTACCTACTAATGCCACTCTTCGTTTATTTGGTAGGCTCTTCACTTTTGCAACAAGCTCGCGCCATTCTTCCATATCTGCCTCTGGTGCTTCAATGCCGAAATGATCAAGTACGATATCATCGAAATCTTGAGCATGTAGATTTAATGGTACTTCATATAAATGCTCTGCATCACGAGATTCGATAATTTCATGAGGTTGAACGTCACAGAATAATGCTAGTTTTTCTTTCATCTCTTGTGGTACTTCTTGTTCTGTACGCACGACAATAATATTTGGTTGAATCCCTAAAGATCGTAATTCTTTAACAGAATGTTGTGTTGGTTTTGTTTTTAACTCACCAGCAGCTTTAATGTAAGGAATTAACGTACAGTGAACATACATTACATTGTTATGGCCTAAATTTGTTTTCATTTGACGAATTGCTTCTAGGAATGGTAGTGATTCAATATCACCTACAGTTCCTCCAACCTCTGTAATAACAACATCTGCATTCGTTTCACGTCCTGCACGTTGGATACGTTCTTTAATTTCATTAGTAATGTGAGGAATTACTTGGACTGTTCCGCCGTTGTAATCACCACGACGTTCTTTTTGTAAAACAGATTGATATACGCGACCAGATGTTACAGTTGAATGTTTGCCTAGGTTAATGTCGATGAAGCGCTCATAGTGACCTAAGTCTAGGTCAGCCTCAGCACCATCATCAGTAACAAATACCTCACCGTGTTGGTACGGACTCATTGTACCTGGGTCAATATTGATATATGGGTCAAATTTTTGAATCGTTACTTCTAACCCACGGTTTTTTAATAAACGTCCTAGAGATGCTGCTACAATCCCTTTTCCAAGTGATGACACAACCCCACCTGTTACAAAAATATACTTTGTCATGAAAAATTCCTCCTTATGTTGTACTGGATCTTGTTAGTAAAAAAAGGATATTGCGTCCTTCCATTCTGTCATATCGCTTACTGATTTACCTATTTGCAGGAAGGAAACGTAAACCTATAACACGAATAGTTGGACATGAATAAGAAACATAATGCTTTCCTATCCCTAAAATAAGAAAAGCCGAGAATGCCTACATTTAGAATGTAGTCGATTCGAAGCTGTAATCGTTTCTATATCTTTTTTACTTTTCTAAATTGTTCTTTGTAGTAAAACTTTCATAGCTAGCATGGCAGTAAGCAATCTAATTATGTTCTCCATGAGAAGCTTTACCATATAACTCAGTCACCGATTAATATACATAATGATTAGTTTACCACTTTCGTATTCAAATCATTATTTATTAGCATGGGAGAGCTTGACTGATGATTCATTACATCTCGGCGTAATTACTTCCGAATTTTATTCGAGCCTGGTCGAAAAGCCCCTTTTTAATTCTTAAATATTCGCCTTGACCTTTAACTTGATTCAGCAAGTTAAAAACAAAAAAAACGCCCCTCCTGCATAGGTTTGCAGGGGGAGCGTATTATATACACGGTCTTTCTCCTTTTTTTAAGGAGCCCAAGTAAAAGATTAAACGGAACCGTGTAAGAAGTCAAGAATTTTTAATACAAGTACTGAAGTAAGAAAATTCAAAGCGTAATCGTATTACACTTCTTCCTCTTCTTCTTCATCGAACTCTTCTTCCTCTTCTTCAATGAAATCTTCATCAATTTCATCCTCGATGTCTTCAATATCTTCTTCGTCGTCGAAGTCAATATCTTCTTTTTCTTCATCGATTTCTTCATCTTCTTCAACAAACTCTTCATAATCTTCGTCGAAGTCAATGTCATCTTCTTCTAAATCTTCTTCTAATTCATCGTCTTCATCAAGTGTAGCTTTAGATTTTTTCTTGTGCGTTTTCACTGATGGAGCTGTTTCTTCTTCGATTTGTTCTACTTTGAACCATTCGCGTAAGCCCCAACCAGTTTCTTGATTAAATAAGAAACGTCCATCAACATTCATATCAGTGTAGAATTGTAGTAGGCGTGATTTAATATCTTCATCACTATAACCAACAAGCTCTTTAATAATTGTAAGCAGGTCATTAAATGACACTGAAGCACGTTTTTCAGTTAAAATTGCATAAGCTAAGTTAATTAACGATTCTTCCGCTAATTGTTCCTTTGTCATTTCACGAAAATTCAATTCGTGCACTTCCTTCCTCTCATCACAATGGACGTTTTAAAATTATATAGTGCTTTATTTTCGGAGCGCAGCTAAAAAAGACCGCACAAAAGTAACTTTCCATACCATAAGCATAATACCCATTATATACAATGTTTTAGTCTCTTTGCTAGCTTCAATTACTGTTTTTTATATTACACATTTTTTTTATCCCTAGAAAAAATAAATAAATCGATAATAACAATAAAGGAATAGCGCCAATTTGCTTATTATACAGGAAAATTACTCCCAATACTAAAGCTAAAACAATAATGTAGTGAATTATTGATTTCATCCTCTACTGCGCCCCCTCTTTTTTACATTTCTATTATAGCGAAAATGAAAAGAAGTGCCTAATCGTATGACTAGACACTTTTAAATACAGCAGCATGTCGGATTTACCAGCATTTACATTCCACAAATTAGCAAATTAGCACCGATTGTTTTACATGTTGCGACGGAACTGCCCACCAACTTCATATAAAGCCTTTGTTATTTGTCCTAAACTCGCTACTTTAACAGTTTCCATTAGTTCTTCGAAAATATTCCCATTGTTTACAGCTACCTCTTGTAGGCGAGCAATAGCTGCTTCTGTTCGTCCTTCATGTTGTTGCCAGAACGATTGTAAATTACGAATTTGCGTTTCTTTTTCTTCAGAAGATGCACGTGCAATTTCCATGTTATCGATTGCATCATCTGTAGGCGGATTCGGATTTAAGTACGTATTTACACCGATGATTGGTAATTCTCCCGAATGCTTTAACATTTCATAATGCATCGATTCTTCTTGAATTTTTCCACGTTGATATTGTGTTTCCATCGCGCCTAGCACGCCACCGCGATCATTAATACGATCAAACTCTTCAAGCACAGCTTCCTCTACTAAATCTGTTAATTCTTCAACGATAAATGCCCCTTGTAATGGGTTTTCATTTTTCGCTAAACCATGCTCTTTTGTAATAATCATTTGAATTGCCATAGCTCGACGTACAGATTCCTCTGTAGGCGTAGTAATTGCTTCATCATATGCATTTGTATGCAATGAATTACAGTTATCCTGCAATGCCATAAGTGCCTGTAATGTTGTGCGAATATCATTAAAGTCAATTTCTTGTGCATGCAAGCTACGACCAGAAGTTTGGATATGATATTTTAACTTTTGTGCACGTTCATTTGCACCGTATTTATTGCGCATGACAACTGCCCAAATACGTCGGGCCACACGACCTATTACTGTATATTCAGGATCTAATCCGTTGGAGAAGAAGAATGATAGATTTGGTGCGAAATCATCTATATTCATACCACGACTTAAATAGTATTCAACATACGTAAAGCCATTTGCGAGTGTAAACGCTAGCTGGGAAATTGGATTAGCTCCAGCTTCCGCAATATGATAGCCCGAAATGGAAACAGAATAGTAGTTACGCACTTTTTTGTCGATAAAATACTGCTGAATATCGCCCATCATTCTGAGAGCAAATTCCGTAGAGAAAATACATGTATTTTGCCCTTGATCTTCTTTTAAAATATCTGCCTGCACCGTACCACGCACAACTTGTAATGTTTTCGCGCGCGTCTCTGTAAATTCTTCAACTGTCAAAGGTCTACCAAGCTCCGCTTCGCGCAACTTTACTTGCTGATCGATCGCTGTGTTCATAAACATCGCTAAAATTATTGGCGCAGGTCCATTAATGGTCATAGATACAGAAGTAGAAGGAGCACAAAGATCAAAACCAGCATAGAGCTTCTTCATATCTTCAAGTGTACAAATCGAAACACCTGATTCTCCAACTTTCCCATAAATATCTGGACGGTAATCAGGGTCCTCACCGTACAACGTAACCGAGTCAAATGCAGTTGATAAACGCTTAGCATCATCGTCTTTCGATAAATAATGGAAACGTTTATTTGTTCTTTCTGGTGTACCCTCGCCAGCAAATTGTCGCTTCGGATCTTCACCTTCACGTTTAAACTGGAACACGCCTGCAGTATACGGGAATTCACCTGGTACATTTTCACGATACACCCAGCGTAAAATTTCTCCATAATCAACAAACTTCGGTAGGACTACTTTCGGTATTTTTGTCCCTGAAAGACTCGTTGTTTTTAAAATTGTACGAATTTCCTTATCGCGCACCTTCGTTACAAATTCATCACCAGCATACGCTTCTTTTAAGGCTTGCCAATTATCTAAAATACGCTTAGACTCCGCTGTTAATTCATCACGGACACCATTCGCTAAAGATGTAAGCGATGCGACAAGTGCATCATCTGGTGCCTTTTCTTTCACTGCTGCGATTGCACCCTCTAGTTGGAATAGACGACGGGCAAAGGAAACTTGTTGTTCTGTTTTTTTATGATAGCCACGCACTGTATCTGTTATTTCACGTAAATAGTAACGGCGATCATTCGGAATAATAACATCCTGTTTTTGCGTTTTAGCAAATTGCTCATAGCCTGTTTCCCAATTGCTACCTGTTTTTTGGTTAATAATATGAACTAATGCAGCAAATAAAGCATTCGTTCCTTTATCATTAAATTGACTAGCTATCGTCCCGTAAACAGGCATTTTATCAATTGGTTCATCCCAAAGCTCGCGTGAACGTTGGTATTGCTTTTGCACCTGACGTAGCGCATCTTCTGAGCCTTTTCGTTCGAACTTATTAATGGCAATAACATCTGCAAAATCAATCATATCGATTTTCTCAAGCTGTGTCGGTGCACCAAATTCACTTGTCATAACATACATGGACAAGTCTGTGAAATTTGTAATTTCTGCATCCCCTTGACCAATTCCGCTTGTTTCTACGATGATTAAATCATAACCAGCTACGCGCACGACATCTAACACATCACCAATAGAAGCGGAGAGCTCTGTACGAGAACCACGCGTCGCCAAACTTCGCATATAAACTCGGTTGTTGAAAATGGCATTCATTCGAATACGATCTCCTAGTAATGCTCCACCTGTTTTTTGCTTTGTTGGATCGACCGATAAAATTGCTACACGTTTTTCTGGGAATTCTTTTAAGAAACGACGAATAAGCTCGTCTGTTAAAGAAGATTTACCGGCGCCTCCTGTCCCTGTAATACCTAAAATTGGTGTACCTTTTGAACGTTTGCGTGCTTCCTCTAACATTTTTTTCGTATCTTCATCATCATTCGATTCAGCTGCAGTTATTAAGTTCGCCAATAATTCTGGTGTCTCTGTCGTTAAAGCATTCAACTTTTCTAGATAGTCACCTGTTGCAGTTGGGAAATCAGTGCCTTTAATTTGCTCATTAATCATGCCTTGCAGCCCTAAAACACGGCCATCTTCAGGCGAGAAAATGCCCGCAATGCCATAAGCATGTAATTCCTTAATTTCACGTGGCAAAATAACACCACCACCACCGCCGTATATTTTAATATGCGGTGCCCCTTTTTCGCGCAATAAATCAAACATATATTTAAAGTATTCCATATGGCCACCTTGATAAGAAGATAACGCAATACCTTGAGCGTCTTCTTGAATCGCAGCATTAACGACTTCTTCTACAGAGCGATTATGGCCTAGATGGATAACTTCCACACCACTTGATTGTAAAATACGTCGCATAATATTGACCGAAGCATCATGTCCATCAAAAAGACTAGATGCTGTTACAAAACGTACGTGATTTTTTGGACGATACACTTCTACCTTTGTCATATGAAACCCCCACTTTCTCCCCTTAGTAAATCTTTTCATTGATGTTTGAAGCTAATTCGCTTGATACGAACACTTTCCGCAGGCAAGCAACGAGCTGCTTCCGCTTCACTTGTGTTCGTAATTTTTCAGCTATTATGAGCTCTCTGCCATACAAAATCATGAAAAAAATCGGTAATTGCAATGTCGCATTATGCAATTACCGACGAACCCCTTTGGAACTTATTAAAACCCCTTAATGCCTGAAATGAACAATGTTGTTTGCATTTCGATATACTCGTCGAGTGAATGTTGACGATGCAGCGCCCATTTACGGAACGCCCAGCTTTGTCCTTGAACAACTAAATTATTTGCTGCCAAATGAATTTGCTTATCAGTCATCGTTAGTTCTCCTGACTGCACACAGCGTTGCAACAGCCTCTCAAAAGTGGCAACCATCTCAAACTCTTTACCGAAAACATAGCGCTGTGCTTCTTTGGACAATGATTTCGTTTCTTGATACATAATTGTTAATTCATCGACCATGCTATCAATTTGTAAGAAATACTCACGAATCATTTCTTTTAACTCTTCTATCGTACCTGCTTTTATTTCATAGCTTGATAGTCGCTCCATCGCATGGTGGTAGATGCTATCACAAACAAGGTATAGTACATCTTCCTTCGTACGAATATATTCATATAATGTACCAATACTAAAACCTGCTGCTTTTGCAATCTCTCTTGTTGTCGCTCGATGAAAGCCTTTTTCTTTAAATAGCTTAATAGCACCTTGAATCATTTGTTCTCGGCGGATGGCAATGAGATTTTCGTCTTTCACGGTTGACTGGACTTGGGGCCTTTTGTTTTTTTCTGTCATAAATTATTTCGTCAACATACGTGAGATAACAAGACGTTGAATCTCTTGTGTACCTTCGTAAATTTGTGTAATTTTTGCATCACGCATATAACGTTCTACTGGATAATCTTTCGTATAACCATAACCACCAAAGACTTGAACCGCCTCCGTTGTGACGCTCATTGCTGTATCACCAGCCATTAACTTAGCCATTGCCGATGCTTTACCATATGGAAGACCATTCGTCTCTAACCAAGCAGCTTGGTATGTAAGAAGACGAGATGCTTCAATTTGTGTTGCCATATCAGCTAATTTAAATGAAACACCTTGGTTTGCTGTAATTGGCTTACCGAATTGTACACGCTCTTTTGCATAGTCAACCGCAGCATCTAATGCACCTTGTGCAATTCCCACCGCTTGTGCCGCAATACCGTTACGTCCACCATCAAGTGTTGTCATCGCAATTTTAAAACCTTCTCCTTCAGCCCCAAGTAGGTTTTCTTTTGGTACACGGCAATTATCGAAAATAATTTCTGTCGTTGGTGATGAACGAATTCCTAGTTTTTTCTCCTTCTTCCCAACAGAGAAGCCTTCAAAGCCCGCTTCCACGATAAAAGCAGAAGTACCGTTTTTCGCTTCTGGATCCGTTACGGCAAATACGATATATGTATCTGCTACTCCACCATTTGTAATAAAAATCTTTGAGCCATTTATAATATAATCATCGCCATCACGTTTTGCATAAGTTTTCATACCGCCTGCATCCGATCCAGATCCTGGCTCTGTTAAGCCATAAGCACCGATATGCTTGCCCTCTGCCATTGGTCGAAGATATTTTTGTTTTTGTTCTTCATTACCAAATTTAAATAGTGGCCAACCAGCAAGAGATGTATGCGCAGATAATGTTACGCCTGTAGAAGCACACACACGCGATAATTCTTCAACAGCTATCACATAGGCAAGATAGTCAAAACCTGCACCACCGTATTCTTCAGGCCATGGAATCCCTGTTAAGCCTAACTCAGCCATTTTGTCGAAAATCGCACGATCAAATTCCTCATTTTCATCGCGTTCCGCTGCTGTTGGTGCTACCTCATTTAAAGCAAAGTCGCGAATCATTTCACGTAATTGTTCATGTTCTTCTGTTAATTGAAAGTTCATTGTCCATTTCCCCTTTAATTTTAATGAATTTCATCTAAGACATCATTGGATTCCTTGCGGATGTGTGAGCATTTAACATACTCTTTACAATGGTGCTAAATCTATTAAATTAAATGTTTACTAATAACGAGTTTTTGTATTTCACTTGTACCTTCATAAATTTCCGTTACTTTGGCATCACGGAAATAACGTTCTACTGGATAATCCTCGGTATAACCGTAGCCTCCAAAAATTTGTACAGCTTCAATCGCTGTTTGTACGGCTGTGCGTGAAGCGAAGAGCTTAGCCATCGACGCTTCTGCTCCACAAGGTAAACCTTTCGCACGTAAATCAGCTGCTCGATACACAAGCAGTTTTGCCGCTTCAACAGCAGTCGCCATATCGGCAAGCTTAAAGCCAACTCCTTGTTGTGCTGAAATCGGTTTACCAAATTGCACACGCTCTTTGGCATAGTTGGTTGCCGCTTCAAGCGCCGCTTCCGCAATACCTAAAGCTTGTGCCGCGATTCCTATCCGTCCAACATCCAAATTAGCCATTGCTATTTTGAAGCCTTCCCCTTCCTCCCCAAGAAGGTTTCCAGCTGGTATTCGACAGTTATCAAATGTTAATTGGACTGTACGTGAACCATGTAGGCCCATTTTATGTTCATCCTTACCAATAATTAAGCCTGGCGTACCTTTTTCAACAATGAATGCTGAGATACCACGTGTTTTTTCAGCTTGATTGGTTGAGGCAAAAACGATATAAACATCCGCTTCGCCTCCATTGGTAATAAATACTTTTGAGCCGTTAATAACATAATCATCACCATCACGCACTGCTTTAGATTGAAGTGAGCCTGCATCGGAACCCGCGCCTGGCTCCGTTAAACAAAATGCGCCTAAATATTCACCAGCTGCTAACTTCGGAACATAGCGCTTTTTCTGCTCATCATTACCAAAATAAATAATAGGATTCGTCCCTACTGAAGTATGTACGGATAATATAACACCCATTACCGCACTCACTTTCGATAATTCATTGATAGCGATGATGTATGATGTAAAATCCATTGCAGAGCCACCATGTTCTTCTGGTGTTGTAATCCCCATTAAACCTAGCTCACCCATCTGTTGCAGGAGTTCTCGCGGAAACTCTCCTGCCTCCATACGCTCTACCCACGGTGCAATCTTCTCTTGTGAGAAACTTCGCACCATATCACGCATCATTAACTGCTCATCTGTAAATTGTAAATGCATCTATAATGTCACCCCTCTATGCTGTCACGTAGCATTACATTTTAATTTGCTTTAGCATTCATCGCTGAATCAAGCTATAGTCCTCAGCATGACGCCGAGGTGTAATTTATCCGAATCTTCCCATCCCCATAGGATTATTCGTAAACGTAAAAGCCTCTTCCTGATTTTTTACCAAGCCAGCCTGCTGCTACATATTTCCTTAATAAAGGGCAAGGTCTATACTTACTATCGCCTAAGCCTTCATGTAAAATTTCCATAATTGATAAACATGTATCTAAACCGATAAAGTCTGCTAATGTTAAAGGTCCCATCGGATGATTCATGCCTAGTTTCATCACATCATCGATGGCTTCTTTCGTTGCAACCCCTTCATACAACGCATAGATTGCTTCATTGATCATTGGCAGTAAAATACGGTTTGCAATAAAGCCTGGGAAGTCATTTACTTCCACTGGTGTTTTCGCCAGCTGCACAGTCATTGCTTCGACAGCTTTGTACACTTCGTCAGCGGTAGCTAAACCTCTAATAATTTCGACAAGTTTCATAACAGGCACTGGGTTCATAAAGTGCATGCCAATTACTTGCTCTGGTCTGTTAGTAACCGCTGCAATTTCTGTAATTGGCAGTGATGATGTATTTGTCGCAAGAATGGCATGTGCAGGTGCAATTGCATCTAATTGCTTGAAAATAGATTGCTTTACTTCCATATTTTCCACTGCTGCCTCGATAATCATATCTACATCACTAGCATCCTTTAAATCTAGTGACATCTTGATACGGCCTAAAATCGCTGTTTTTTCATCTTCTGTTTTACGGCCTTTTTCGACATCACGCGTTAAGTTTTTTGTAATTACGCCTAAACCACGCTCAAAGAATGGTTGTTTAATATCATTCAATAACACATCAAAGCCTGCCTGTGCACAAACTTGTGCAATCCCTGAGCCCATTTGCCCAGCACCAATCACCATTACCTTCTGGATTCCCATCATTCATGTCCCCTTTGTTTTGGTACTTCAATCATGATTGCATCGCCTTGCCCTCCACCAGAGCAGATTGCCGCAACACCGATTCCCCCACCACGACGCTTTAGCTCATGTGCTAGTGTTAATATAATGCGTGCACCAGAAGCCCCTATAGGATGGCCAAGTGCTACAGCACCACCATTAACATTCACTTTTTCTGCATCTAGGTCGGCAAGCTGTTTGCTAATAAGAGCCACTGCTGCAAAGGCTTCATTGATTTCAATGACATCTATGTCAGCTAATGTTTTCCCCGTCTTTTTTAGCAGGCTATTCATAACGAGACCTGGTGTTTGCGGGAAATTTTCTGGCTCAATTGAAATTTCCGCATGCCCAATAATTACGGCAAGTGGTTCTCTACCTTCACGCATTGCACGCTCTTCACTCATTACAACAAGTGCACATGCCCCATCATTGACGCCAGGAGCATTACCAGCTGTAATTGAACCATCCTTTTCAAAAGCTGGTTTAAGCTTAGCAAGCACTTCCTGTGTAGTTCCTGGTCTTGGTGCTTCATCAGTATCTACTACAAGTGGCTCACCTTTACGTTGTGCGATTTGCACAGGCACAATTTCCTCAGCAAAATAGCCTTGGTCGATTGCCGCAAGGGCGCGTTCATGACTGCGAACAGCCCAAGCGTCCTGTTCTTGACGACTTAGCGAAAATTCAATTGCAGCTTTATTGCCATAGCTTCCCATTGGTGGTCTTGCCTCATTGAAGGGACAAGTTAACCCGTCATAAAGCATTCCATCGACCATTGTTGAATCGCCCATACGGAGACCCGTTCGACCATTAAGAAGATAGTAAGGTGCGTTTGACATAGACTCCATACCGCCAGCGACAATCACTTCCTCGTCCCCTAAACGAATTAGCTGATCGGCTAACGTTACAGCGCGCATCCCCGACGCACAAACTTTATTAATCGTCTCTGTTTTGACCGCTACTGGCAAATCTGCTTTTAAAGCAGCCTGTCTTGACGGTATTTGTCCTTGCCCACCTTGTAAAACAGTACCTAAAATCACTTCATCTACTGCATCTGGTGCTATATTTGCTTTTTCAAGTGCACCTTTAATGGCGATGGCACCTAAATCACTTGCGTTAAGTGCGGACAGTGATCCAGCAAATTTACCAAATGCCGTTCTTGCTCCTGCTAAAATTACAGCTCTATTCAAGTAAAACACCCCTTTTGTTTTACGTTTCTCGATGAAGCATCAAAGCAATCTCCATTGACTGAACGCTCGCTCGACTCTTCCCGATAAAAAAATGGGAGTTATTAAGCAACTCCCATTTCTAATTAATCTTATTCTACAAAACAATTAATTATTGTGCAATTTATATTTTTCAGATAAAGAAAATATTTCTACAATAATTATTATTTCTCTGCGTTTAACTCCTCATTCTTGTTTGGTTCCTGAGTTTCCACTGAAGCTACTACTTCTTCTAGCACCTCTGCTGTTACTTCTTCGTCACTCTCTGTAACAGCTTTTACTTTTTCACCAAACACAGAGCGCTCTAATAATTCCGCAACGTCGAACGTACTAATTGTATCTTCAACCTCTTTCGCTTTCGTGCCATCTTCTAACATCGTTAAGCAGTACGGACATCCTGAAGATATTACAGACGCGTTCGTTGCTAAAGCTTGCTCTGTTCGTGCAACGTTAATGCGATTGCCGACATGCTCTTCCATCCACATTAAGCCACCGCCTGCGCCACAGCACATTGCCGTTTCACGATTACGTTCCATCTCTACAAGCTTGACGCCTGGAATGCCTCGTAAAATTTCACGTGGTGCATCATACACATCATTATAACGACCTAAATAACAAGAATCGTGGAATACAATTGTTTCATCCACTTCATGATTTAGTACTAAACGATTTTCCTCTATCAATTCATTCAGTAATTCAGTATGATGATAAACCTCGCCTTTCCAACCAAAATCTTGATATTCATTTTTAAAGATATTGTATGCATGTGGATCAATCGTTACAATTTTCTTCACATCATTTTTCTCAAATTCATCGATATTTGCTGTCGCTAGTTCTTGGAATAAAAACTCATTTCCTAAACGACGTGGTGTATCTCCAGAGTTTTTCTCTTTATTTCCTAAAATAGCAAACTTCACGCCCGCTTCGTTTAATAGACGACAGAACGCTAGGGCAATTTTTTGTGAACGATTATCAAATGCACCCATAGAGCCTACCCAGAATAGGTACTCCATTTCTTCGCCCGATTTTTTCAATTCTTTCACAGTTGGAATATTAATAGTTGGGTCTAGGTCGCGCCAGTTTTCTTTTTCTTTTCGGTTTAGACCCCAAGGATTTCCTTGACGTTCTATGTTCGTCATTGCACGTTGGGCATCAGAATTTACTTTCCCTTCCGTCATTGTTAAGTAACGACGTAGGTCAATGATTTTATCGACATGCTCATTCATAACTGGACATTGGTCCTCACAGTTACGGCAAGTTGTACATGCCCAAATCTCTTCCTCTGTAATAACGTCACCGATTAAAGAAGGACTATAAATATCCTCAATTACTGCCCCTTCAGCACCTGCTGCCATTGCAAGCTGATTGCCTTTTGTATTCGCAAAAAATTGATATGGCACCCACGGTTTTTGCTTTGTTACCACCGCACCTGTGAATGTTAAATGATCACGAAGCTTAACGATTAAATCCATCGGTGAAAGCATTTTCCCAGTACCTGTTGCAGGACACATATTTGTACAACGCCCACATTCTACACAAGAATATAAATCAAGCATTTGCTTTTGTGTAAAATCTTGAATACGTCCTACACCAATAGATGGGATATCTTCTTCATTTTCAGCATTTTCACCCGCTTCTTCAAGCGCCTCGAAATCTATTGGTGTCAATGTACCTGTGCGATCTAAACGATTCATGTACACATTAAGTGGGCTGACAATCAAGTGGAAATGCTTTGATTGAGGTACATAAATTAAAAATGTAAGTAAAATTAATAAATGGGCCCACCAAGAAATATAGAAAATCGTCGCTGCTGCCGTTGCTGGTAAAAAGCCAAAAATTGCTGCAATGCTAGAAGCAATGGGCTCAGTATAAGTTAAACCTTCATCATGCCAAATAAGGCCCATACCGTTTGCAAGTAATGTTGAAAGCATTAAGCCTCCAATAAAAATTAAGACAAGACCATTTTTCCAGCCTCGTTTTAAACGTACTAGTTTTTCTACATAGCGGCGATAAAACGCCCATACTACCGCAACTAATATCATTAATACTACTAGCTCTTGGAAGAAAGTGAATACGCTATAGAACATGCCAAGTGGTAAATGCGACCCTGGAGCTAACCCCTTCCAAATTAAATCGATAGCTCCTAACTGAACCATCAAGAAGCCGTAAAAGAACATAACGTGAATTAAACCACTTTTAGGATCCTTTAATAGCTTATTTTGACCAAACACATTCACCATTAAATAACGAATACGTTCTTGGACACTTTCATCAAACTCAACCTTTTTCCCCAGTTGTACGAATTTATAGCGTGTTTTTAACAGATAGATAAATAACCCTACTGCATAAAGCACAACCACGATTGTTAGAACAATGTTTGCAATAACTAATGGACTCATGGTTGGTCCCCCCTTTTAGTTTGTCGTAAATTTTCTCTCTTTGTGTTAAATTTTCTAGCTCATACGTAAATGTATGACATTCCACCACTATATTCACATTCTAATAAATGAGTGAGCATTCAGTCAACATAAAACAAAAATATTTCTGATAATTTTATATTCTTACATTTTATAAGAGAAAAAGCTACCCTGAATTTTCCTTCAAAGTAGCTTTTTTGTATTTTATTTTATCGTAACTACCTTTTTTTCGTACAATTACTAACGTTCTCTGTAAAAAGGTCATTTTAAAATATTTTTTAAAAAGTAAGATTATTCTAGCTCTTTAGCTCTAGACACGTATTACCGCTGTTCTTGCCTTATTTTTTAAACACTTTCCCACTACGAATATATTCAATATCAGGTAAATTTAAACGAGCATTCACAACACGTGCAGCAGCAAATAAATAATCTGACAAACGGTTTAAATATTTTTGCACAATAGTCGGTACATCTTGCACTTCTTTCATAAGCGTTACCATTTGACGCTCTGCGCGGCGGGCAACAGTTCGCGCAATGTGTAATGTTGCAGCAGCAGGAGCACCTCCTGGTAATATGAATCGCTCTAATGGTGGCGCTTCATCAGATAATGCATCAATACGTGCCTCCAATACTTCAATCGGCGCTTCAGCAAGCTTATAATGACGCTCCTTCATAACATTGGCCAAGTCACCACCTGCATCAAAAAGCTCATGTTGAATTGTTTCTAAATCAACTAAAATGTCTTTAAATAATTCGCGATCTAATTCGCTCACTGCCTTGCCGATAAAAGAATTTAATTCATCAATTGCCCCGTATGTTTCAACACGTAAACTATCCTTGTCTACACGCCCTCCAATTAAGCTTGTTTTCCCCGTATCGCCTGTTTTCGTGTAAAGTTTCATCCCTCTTCACTCCTATGCTTTATTTTTATAATTTTGTATTGCTTGAATCGTCGTCTCATAAACACCTTTACCAATGATTTTACCAACATCTGTAATCGGCCCACCATAGCGCATTTCCTCACCCTTTTGCGTTGCCGCAATAAGTAAACTATCTGTCGCAGTACCTGTTGCAATTGTATCGCTACGGTGATCGCGAATGTTTTCCATTTGCAATGCCTTTGTTTTTGCTTCATTTGCAGTCATCAGTGCTTGGAAAAACGCCTCTTCTGATAAACAACCATTGATGATGACCCACGTATTAATAGTACCAATATATGGCGCATCCTGTCTTTCGTGTGTGCGAGAGACATCAACAGCATTTCCAACACCCGCCGTGACAACGACAAACACACTACCGAAAGAAGTGCTATATTCATTAAGTGCATAGAGTTGTGTAGGAACAGCAGTTAGCATTACTACTGTGCTAGTTGCCGAAAAGTGTTCTCTCTGTAAAAAATCTGTGACCTCTTGTTTCACATCACTCACGACATAATCTCCTGGTACAGAGCGATTTAATAAGCAGTCATACCACCCTATTCCAGGATTATGAACAGCTGAAGAAACTGTTTTTAACGGAACATTTGATTTTAGCTGGATATAATCGGTTGTTACTTTAAAATCATCTTTCACAATGACTGCTCGTTGCTGATATTCACTTGATGATGGCATGATGGTAATTTGTGGTTTAGGTATTTCTGGATGGGCATATGTTGTCACTCTTGCCTTGTAGACGTCCTCAATTTGAGAGGCTATTAATACTTTATGTGGTTCACCTAAAGCATGTACACAGCCACTTTCCATTAATAATAATTCATCGCAATAGAGGGAGGCTAAGTTCATATCATGCAACACCATAATTACGGTTAAACCACATTCAATGGCTTCCTTGCGCACCATATCTAAAATTTGGCGTTGATGAGCAATGTCTAAATGATTTGTCGGCTCATCTAACAATAATACTTCCGCTGTCTGTGCTAAAGCTTGAGCTACAAAAACTCGTTGTTGCTCACCGCCTGATAGAAACTCCATTGATGTATGTTCGTAACGTGTGACGCCCGTTTGCTCCATGGCATATTGAACCGCTTGCTCATCTCTTTCTGACCACTGAGAAAAAAATCCAGTTTGATGTGGGTAACGACCAAGTGATACTGCCTCACGCACTGTATTGGAAAATGCATTGGCATGTAATTGTGGGAGGACAGCCATCTTTTTTGCCAGCGCGCGCGGACTGTACGTTTTAATATTTTTACCGTCCAATGAAACCGTTCCTGCTGTCGCTGGTAATATGCCACTAATTACTTTCAATAATGTTGATTTCCCACTACCATTCGGTCCTAATATACCAAGGACTTTCCCCTTCTCTACCGTAAAACTTACATCCTTGACGATTGGGATGTCCTCATAGCCACCTGATAGATGTTCAACGATAATCATACACGTACCCCCTTGCTTCTACGCTGCTTATAAAAAATATAAGAAAAGACAGGTGCACCAATAAATGCAGTAATAACACCTATCGGTAGCTCACGTGGAATAATGATCGTACGCGCCACTAAATCGCAAATGATAAGTAATGTTGCACCATTTAAAAACGATAGCGGCAGTAAATGACGGTGATCTGAACCCCAAATCATGCGGGTCATATGCGGCACAACTAAACCGACAAAACCAATTGTTCCAGAAACAGCAACTGCCGCCCCAGTAAGCATTGAGCCTCCTACTAAAATTAAATATTTGCTACGCTTTACATTGACCCCTAAATGCTTCGCTCGTTCCTCTCCGTAAAGCAAAACATTTAACTCACGTCTTTGCGTCCACAAAATAACAGAGCCAATGACAACAAATGGGGTAATCATTTGTACATATGGCCATCCACGCATTGACACCGAGCCGAGTAACCAACCTATCACTTGGCGGAGCTCTTCACCTGATAACGCTATCATTAATGAAATAAGCGAGCCTAAAAATGAACTAAATATAACTCCCGTTAAAATTAGTGTCTCCATTTTTAGAGAACGGTCTACTATTCTGGCAAAGCTCATCACAGCTACCATCGTAAGGATTGCCCCGATCATACTGAGCGTTGGCAATACATACAAACCGACGACGGGTAGAGAGATGCCAAAAAACAATGTCATAACAGCGCCAACTGAAGCACCTGAAGATACCCCAAGCGTATATGGGTCTGCTAACGGATTTTTTAACAATCCTTGAAAGGCGGCTCCCGCAATTGCCAATGATGCTCCTACAAGGCCTGCAAGTAATACTCGTGGCAAACGGATTTTCCATAAAATATTGGCAGCAGTTTCATCTGCCGCTTTATTCCAAAGTACTTCTAACGGAATATGAACCGAGCCTATTGATACGCCACACCAGATGCTAACGATAAGTAACGTAATGGCTGTTACATAGGCAATAGCTGTTTTTCTCACTCGAAAGCCTCAGGATAGATGGCTTTCGCTAACTCTTCAAGCCCATCTGCTAAACGTGGGCCCTGACGACTTGTTATATTTTCATCTACTTGTACAATCGCTTTATTTTTTACAGCTGTAATTGTATCAAAGCCTGCACGTTGTGGAATTTTCGTTAAAATATCGGGCACATAATTATAAGTGACCACGATAACATCTGGATTTTTTGTAATGATTTGTTCCGCATCTATTTTGAACCAGCCATCCGTATCAGCTGCAATATTTTCAGCATGAATCATTTCTAGCATCTCCTGCATAAACGTATCCTTGCCAGGTGTATAAATTTCTGGTTCATCTGACGTTTCTACAAAGACTTTCTTCGGTTGTACATCCTGCAATTTTGCTTCTATTTCCTCAACCTTCGCTTTCATATTGGCAATAATTTTTTCTGCCTCTGGTAGCTTACCAGTGGCGCGACCTAATTGCTCAATCGTCGTATATGTCTCATTAAAATCACGAGCGTTTGTTACAACAAATACTTTTACACCCGCTGCTTCCAGCTGATCCTTTGCTCCACCTAAAGAAGCTATACCTGATTCATGCGCAAAAACGATATCTGGCTGTAAAGCAATAATTTGTTCAATATTAAATTCCATACTGCCGACCTTTTCCTTGTCAGCTACCTCTGGTGGATAATCATCATAATCATTTACGCCAACGATTTTATCGTTTAAGCCAAGTCCAAATAAAATTTCTGTGTTACTTGGAATAAGCGAAATGATTCGCTCAGGCGGTGCCTCCAGTACAATTTCTTTGCCAGTAGCATCTGTCATTGTTAGCGGGAATGTTGCTTCCTCAAGCTGATTTGTTCCTTGTTGCTCCTGTTGCTCTGACGCAGTACTGTCGTCTTTCGGTTCTTGTCCACAAGCAACTAAAATGCCCATTGCTAAAAATGCGGATAAACCTAACTTCCAATATTTTTTCATTGTGAAACCTCCTTAGATTGTATGTGCATGTTTCAGCTCTGTTCAGTTGCATGATCGATATTATGTAGGTATTTCATTATTCGAACTCTCACCTTTATTTTCAATTATTATCGTCATTAGCTTTCTAAAACATAAAAAATCCCCTCGTCATCATAACGAGAGGCGGTGCTTGCACAAAAAACCACCATCCTATCCTCGTAGGCTGCAATGTATCGTTCTATAAAGGCAGGTCTCCTGGCTCGTGCTTCAAATGCTTTTTCATGCCTTCCCAAAAAAATTTCAGTGGCATTGATAGAAAAAACTCACACTTACAGTGGCGGGACCGCATCGGAATTACACCGATTTCCCTTTTCACTTTACTTTAGTAAAGAACCTTTATAATATTCAGTTGATTTTATTATACATGAAAATCGAAATAGATAACGATAAAAAAAGAGACCTTAAGTTAGCGTCTCTTTTTTATAATTATTGATTTCCAATGCATGCATGTGCTTTCCGCTTCAAACAATTCCTTTAATTGTTTGCGTGCCTGGCACACCGTAATCTGGATTGCCTGCGTCTTATACTGTGTGCGTTCCCACAGAAGTCTACGTCAGTCTTTCTTTGTTTAAAAATTATAATATTCAGAATTGTTTGCGTGCCTGACACACGAACTATTCTCTACACAATATCCGCAAAATATTGAACAGTTTTCATTGGTGCACCGATTTGGCGCAATGCCCATGTATCTTCTAAATAAATATCAGCTAGCTTTTCATACTTGCCGCCAAACTTTGCTGCCCATTCGACTGCCACTACACTTTCGTATAGATGTGCCATTTTTTGGGCTACTCCCTTTGCCTCGTAGGTTTTCGTAGCTTCATCCAACGCGCTAAAAGTTTGCAATGTTGTTTCGATTTTCTTCAGTTGTTCCCTTACGATTTGTACCAATGAACAATTTGTTAACTTCGTCAAGCGCTCCTGCATCACACGAACAAATAATTCGTGGGCCTGAAATTTATCTACTAAGCGAATAAGCTCTAGCGCTAAAATGTTAGCAGTCCCTTCCCACACCGTAAGTACTTGAGCATCTCTAAGTAAACGTGGCGTTACAAAATCCTCGATATAGCCGTTTCCTCCATGCAATTCAATTGCTTCGCTTGCGTAATGCACCGCCTGTTCAGCTGTTTCCTTTTTCATGATGGCGATATTCAAACGATTAAGCATGATGTCCTGCTCACTGCCCTGTCCACTCGTTACCTTGTCATACAACTGAATAAGATCAAAAACAGTAGCCACTTCTACATGGAGCTTGGCCGCATATTTCCCTATTGTATCTTGAATCATTGGAAATTGAATTAAAGGCTGCCCGAACGCATTTCGATTTGATACATAATGCTTCGCCTCTAAATAACCTCGACGCATAATGCCAATAGAAGCTACAGCGTTACAAATTCTAGATAAGTTAAGTGCCTCTAACATATAATAAATTCCTTTATTTTGTTCACCAACGACATACGCTAGTGCACCATCAAATTCCACCTCACCCGATGGCACTGCTCTGACACCAAGCTTATCCTTTAAACGACGAATGCGGAGATGATTAACCGTTCCATCATCTTGACGCCAAGGTACAGCAAATAATGTTAACCCTTTGGAACCTGCTGAAGCTCCCTCGATGCGCGCTAATACCATCGCCACACCACACATCCCTACATTTGATGCAAAGTACTTCTCTCCATACAACCGATAGTGATTACCGTCTTGAACAGCCTCTACAACATTTGCACCGACGTCTGACCCGCCTTGCCGCTCCGTTAAAAATGTTGCTCCCTCATATAGCTCTCGATCTCCTGTTGCACAAACATGTGGTAAAAACCTATTCTTCACCTCATCACTCGCATAATGATCTAGTAAATAGGCGGTTGCCATCGTCAAAGTTACTGGACAATAGAAGCCAGGCTCTGCATGTGACAATAAATAACCTTGCGCAAAGCTGTACACATAATTCCCCTTCTTCCCTAACTGAGGAATTTCCTTGTGCACATAGCCAACAATCCCTGTGTTATATGTCTCTTCAACCGTTTTTTTGTAGCCTTCATTGACCCAAATTTGCGCTATTTCCTCGCCATACGCATTATAACGCTGCAGCCGTGGTTCTCCCTCTCTATCCGTATGCTTCGCTCTTACGTCAATATCATTTGCACAAAGCTCGCCAAAATCCTCTAACTCCCGTTTAGCATAGTCTAAAAGCTCTTTATCTAGCATCATTTCTAATAGTTTGTGTAATGTCTCATCTTCCGTGAAAAAGTTAGTTGTGCGATTTGCATCTTGCTGTAACACTTTCATCCTTATCTCACCTCTTGTTCCTTCAACGATTGTTTTAATATTTTCCCAGATGCATTTCGTGGTAGCGCTTCCACTCGTTCAAATAATCGTGGAATTTTATATTTTGCTAGATGCTCTTCTAAAAATATTTTAAGTTCGTTTTCATCTATCTCCGCTTTTGTAGCATACACTGCCTTTACGGTTTCCCCCCACTGCGGGTGAGGGACACCGATTACCGCTACCTCAAAAATACCTTCGTAGCTTAAAAGTAAATCCTCGATCTCCTTCGGATAAATATTGACACCGCCCGAAATAATGACATCTTTTTTGCGATCCACAATCCAAACGAAGCCGTTTTCATCTTTACGAGCTAAATCGCCTGTTTTCAGCCATCCATCGATAAACGCTGCCTTTGTTGCTACTTCGTCTCTGTAATAGCCCATCATATTGCCTTCACCAAATAACACAATCTCGCCTACTTCATTCACACCGACATCTTCCCCATTGTCGTTAATAATACGAAGCTCTGTACCAAGTGGTGCACGCTGACCGATGCTTCCCGCTTTCAAATCATGTTCATTTCCAAACATTAAAGACCCACTTGGTCCTGCCTCTGTTAATCCATAAACACATGTCAGATTTTCTGTTTGGAAGGCTTTTTGTATATAGCGAATTTCATTTTGTGATAAAGGTGCACCTCCGTAAACCCACCATTTCATTGAAGATAAATCCGCTGTTTGCAATCTCTTCGTTTCGGCTGTTAATAAATAAGCGACAGGCGCTCCAAAAAAGTGTGTTGTTTTTTCTTGTTCAATCGAATCTAGCAATAAATCTGGTGTGAATGTTGGCGTTAATACAATTGAGGAGCCAACAAGGACGCCTGCCATTAAAAATAAATGTAATGGTGCGGAATGCGTTAACGGCATCATAAGGAGAATGCGACTTGTAGGTTTTACTTCCATTTCTACTGCAATCATTTGGGCTACAGTTAAAATATTTCGATAACTAAAAAGGACACCCTTCGGTTTTCCTGTTGTGCCAGATGTATATAATATTGTGGATGCATCGTCTTCATTTAGCTGACAATCAATTGGTTGTGTACTGGCATGTTGTATTAATGTCTCATATTGAAGCCACCCTGCCTCCACAAGTCCTGTTTTAATTTTTAAAGGCACACTAGGAAGGTGCTCGACGGCAGCAAAAATAGCTTCATGCACTAAAATAGCTTTCGCCTCAGCGTGCTGTGCAACATACTCTACCTCCTGCAATGTAAATTTAGCATTGACAGGAACGACAATTGCACCAATACGTTGAATTGCAAAATAGCTAACGACAAACTCTACAACATTTGGCATAAAAATAATGACCTTATCATCATGGTGAATGCCCAGGTCTATTAAAGCGTGTCCGAGGCGTGTAGCTTGCTCATCTAAATCACGATAAGTCATTCTTCTTCCATGACAAACAACAGCTTCTTTTTCAGCATACTTTCGGGCATTTCGTGCTAACAAATTTGAACTATTCATCGTGCATCTCTCCCTTTAAAGTTAATAATTTTTCACTAAACATGCCATGTAATTGCAGTAATTCATTTTTCATTTGTGTAAGCTCAGCTATTTTACTATCAATTTCTTGTATTTTTTGGTCGCCATATGCCACAGTACGTTCCAGTTGTTGCATTCCTGAACGATCAAAATCAAAAAGCAATACCATTTCCTTGATTTCTTCTAATGAGAAACCATAACGCTTTCCCCTAAAAATAAGTTTGAGCTTCGCCATTTCTTTTTTTGAGAAGGTCCGTTGATTCGTAGCTGAACGATGAGGACATAGAAGCCCAAGCTCCTCGTAATAGCGAATAGTACGTGTAGACACATTAAATTGCTTTGCTACCTCCTGAATCGTTTTCAAACCAGCTCCTCCTTCACAATTTTCATCAGTATATCATTTACGTTAACGTAAACTTCAACAGAAAAATAGAAATAAACAGAAAATTAAGTACACAAAGAAGCTTAAAAGTGTCAGGCACGCAAACAATTCAGAATTTTTGAAGTGTCAGGCACGAAACACGTCCACCGACATAAAAAACCCCGACACATGATTGTGTCGGGGTGATAAAAAGTGTATTACATTTTTTCTGGTGCAGATACGCCGATTAGACGTAATGCGTTAGCAATAGTAGTACGTACAGCTGTAATAAGTGCTAAACGCGCTTCTGTTAGCTCTTTATTCGAAGCATCTAATACTTTTTCAGCATTATAGAAGCTATGGAATGCAGCTGCTGTTTCTTGAATATAGTTAGCGATACGGTGCGGTGTACGGTGTTTTGCTGCATCCGCTACAACTTTCGGGAAATCACCAACTTTTTTCAATAAATCAATCTCTTTTTCAGCAGTTAACAGGCTTAAGTTCGCTGTGGAAGCCGCAAAGCCTTGTTCAGTTGCTGAACGTAAAATTGAAGAAATACGCGCATGCGCATATTGCGCATAGTAGACTGGGTTTTCGTTTGATTGGGATACGGCTAAATCAAGGTCAAAGTCCATATGCGAATCACCTGCTGTTTTCACGAAGAAGTAACGCACAGCGTCTAGTCCAACTTCTTCAACAAGCTCACGCATCGTTACAGCATTCCCTGTACGTTTTGACATCTTAAATTTCTCGCCGTTTTTATATAACTGAACCATTTGAATTACTTCTACTTCAAGTGTGTCTCGATCATAACCAAGCGCTTGAATCGCCGCTTTCATACGTGGGATATAACCATGGTGGTCAGCGCCCCAGATGTTAATTAGTTTATCAAAGCCACGAACAATTTTATCTTCATGGTATGCGATATCTGGTGTAAGGTACGTGAAAGAACCGTCATTTTTTATTAATACACGGTCTTTATCATCACCAAATGTTGTTGAACGGAACCAAGTAGCGCCCTCTTCCTCAAAAACATGACCATTCGCTTTTAATTTATCTAACGCCACTTCAATTTTTCCGTTTTCATATAATGATGTTTCAGAATACCATACATCAAAATTAACGCGGAAGTTCGCTAAATCTGTTTTCAATTTATCTAATTCTAATGCTAGACCATGTTGACGGAAAAATGCAAAACGCTCTTCATCAGATTTTGATAAAATCGAATCCCCATGCTCACTCGCTAATTTACCTGCAATATCGATAATATCCTGACCGTGATAGCCATCTTCTGGCATATCTGCATCAAGACCTAAAGCTTGCTTATAACGTGCTTCTAGAGAGTAAGCTAAGTTATTAATTTGATTACCTGCATCGTTAATGTAGTATTCACGAGATACTGCATAGCCAGCCATATCTAAAACATTACACAATGAATCCCCTACAGATGCTCCACGTGCATGACCTAGATGAAGGTCGCCAGTTGGATTTGCTGACACAAACTCCACTTGTACTCTTTCACCAGCTCCTGCGTTTGAGCGTCCATAATCTGCACCTTGCTCAAGGACTGCTGTTACAACACCTGCTAAGAAATCTTTACGGACAGTAATATTCATAAAGCCAGGACCTGCGATCTCAATTTTTTCGATATCAGTACCTGTAGTTTCTAAGTTTTCTAAAATTGCCTCAGCAATTGCACGCGGTGGCTTTTTAGCTAATTTTGTTAATTGCATTGCAATATTTGTTGCATAATCACCGTTTGCTTTATCCTTAGGTGTTTCAAGGTGAATCGTTAACTCTGTGCCAGCTTCAACTAAGCCAGCTTTTTCAACAGCCTGTGCAATCGCCGTCTTAATGGCTTGTTGTACTTGTTCTACTGCGTTCATCATTGTACCTCCGTAAATGTAATGTCTAATGTATAATTGCCAACATTTTGTCCACCCATTAGTAAATCATACTGCACATGAAAATCTCCGCGCATTTCATGTCTAGTAAATAACATGTTTTTCGTTTGAGTCACGAGTGGCATTGAACCAAATTCACTTTCATAATGGCCTATTTGTTGTTCAAAAATATTGAGTGGTAAGCGCATTTTCACTGTCCCTGCGCGCATAATAAGTGCCCGTTCTTTGTCTAACTTCATCGTCGTGCGGATTGTTTTTCCATCCTGCACCTCTTCATATTTTAAATATAGGGAATCTGCTTTATTTATAAGCTGCCCATCTAACCACATTTCAAGGGTTTCGGACTCCCCATCAATCGGACGAATCGTCGAAATGAGCTTAATGTTCACCTGCGATTTTTCTTCGTTCACCATCATGGACGCTCCCTTTTATTCTTTTTACTATAACCTTTTTATTATAGGTTAAATGTCTACTTTTTTTCAAGATAGAAGTGAGTATTGTTTTAAAGCATTGGCAGACAAAGGGAAAAGATTTACTATTATTTATAGATCTTCGAGAAAGGAACTACTATTATAGATGTTACTTCACATTTTTGTCAGCTTTTGTATTACCTTTACATTAATTATTTTAACGTATTGGCCGTTTACTCATCCGGCTCGAAGACAATCATTAATTAAAGATTTCAAGCCCATTTTAGTGGGTATTTCTTTTGGTCTGACAGGTCTTATACTAAGTGGCATTTCGTTAAACTATTTGAACGGAACACTTATAAACATTCATATTGTACCGCTTCTCTTTAGCGGACTTATCGGTGGTCCGTGGTCGATTGTTATAAGTGGCATAATAATGGCTATAGGAAGCTTAATCATCATCCCTACACAAGCCATACTCTCAATCACAAGTTTATCAAATATTAATTTACTGGTGGTTTCTATTGTCCTTGCACTTTTGGCATCTAAAAAGCCCATTTCTTTTCACACATTAACAGCTTATTTTTATAGCTTGACGATTGAAATCACGGTAATGCTAGTATTAATTGTTACTTTGCCAGCGATTCTAAAGATGAAAATTATTTTTGGATTTATAGCCTACGCTCTTTTTACATTTTTTTCGATTTTCGCTGTTATTAAACGTTTACAAGCGACAAGTGAAAAAGTACAGCTAACTTATCATCTTAAAGAAAAAGACTATTTAACACAGCTTCCAAATAATTTAGCAATTCGTTCATTTGCGCAAGGAATGGTTTTAGAAACGGACAATTTTTCAGTGCTACATTTTGACGTCGATGATATGAAAGAAATTAATTTCAAGTATGGACATTTAGCGGGTGATGGGGTTATTAAACAACTCGCCACGATTATTAATGACTACGTAGAAGCTATAAACGGTATTGCCGCCCGAGTTGCTGGGGAGGAATTTTATATTATATTAAAAAATGCTCCTCCAGCCATCGCTCTATATCACGCTGAGAAACTGCGACATCAAATTGCACTTCATTCTTTCAACATTAATGCAGAGCAAACTACGCCATTAACAGTGTCAATTGGTATTAGTTCAAGTCCTGATAACGGTATAGAGTTTGATGAGCTTTCCATTATCGCCGCACAAGTTACAGCCGATATAAAAGCATCAGGTGGTAATCAAGTCTTACATGCTAATAACATCAAATTCGACAATGAAAACTAATATTTGATCTACTTTCAAGAGAATCTGCGAAAACTATGCAGATTCTCTTATCCTTTTACTAATCGTCATTGACAGTTGTTTACTCTAACACTACATTTATATTATAATTTATCAGAATTTTCTACCTATTAATAGAAATGAGGAGTGCTAATGTTAACCGTTGAAAAAATCCAAGCCGCCAAAATTAAACTTGCACCTTATATTTATCAAACGCCTGTCGTGCGCTTACACGGACTTGACGATTTGTTAAATTGCAACGTTTCGATTAAAGCAGAAAATATGCAAAAAACGAATTCCTTTAAATTACGTGGGGCCCTTAATAAACTGTTGTCGATGCCACTTGAACAATTACAGCAGGGCGTTGTTGCGGCCTCCTCTGGCAATCATGGAAAAGGTGTTGCCTTCGCAGCGAAACTATTAAATATTCCAGCAACAATTGTTTTACCAGAGACAGCACCAAGTATAAAAGTTGATGGTATTCGAGCGCTAGGTGCAAACGTTGTTCAATGTAAACTTGCAGAACGGCATTTAATTACGGAAGCACTAAGTTTAGAACATGGCTATGCTATCATTCACCCTTATGATGATTATGACATTATGGCTGGCCAAGGAACGGTAGCAATAGAAATATTAGAACAACTCCCTCAAGTAAATGCAATCGTTGTGCCAATTGGTGGGGGTGGGCTAATAAGTGGGGTCGCCACTGCTATAAAAGCTTTAGCTCCTCATGTCAAAATAATTGGGGCAGAACCAGCTGTCGTCTCACGTTATTCAGAAAGTATAAAGTCTGGTGAAAGATTACTTTTAAAAGAGCAAAAATCTTTAGCTGACGCACTCTTAACTTTACAGCCTGGTGAGCGAAACTTCCCCATTGTTCAAAAACTTGTCGATGACATTGTTCGTGTAGACGAGGCTTCTATAGAAAGAGGGGTAAAAAAATTGCTAGAAGCAGGCAAAATATTGGCTGAGCCCTCCTCTGCTATTGGAATCGGGGCCGCTCTTCAAGGGCATTTACCAATTTCGAAAAACGATGATGTTTGCTTCCTTATTTCAGGTGGCAATGTTGGGTTAAATCAATTACAGCATTTATAAGGAGGCTAACATTATGAAGCAAGTATTTATCAATCAAGAACCTATCGGGCATTATTCACCAGGAATGATTAGTAACGGCAATTTGTATATATCCGGGCAAACTTCAGTAGATCCAGCTACTGGCAAACCTGCAACGGGTGGTATTCACGCTGAAACGTTAATGGCTCTTCAAAAAATGGAGGTTGTTCTTCAAGCAAGTGGACTTACTAAAGAGGCTGTCGTCATGTGTAGAGTTTATATTACCTCTTCTGATTTATGGGGAGACGTAAATGAAGCCTATGCACAATTTTTCGGTACTCATAAGCCTGCGCGTGCCATTATCCCCATTAAAGAATTAAGCCACGGCTGCTTAATTGAATTGGAGGCTATTGCTGAGCTTTAAAGTATTATGACTATCCAAGAGAATGATTATAAATCAATAGTTATTAAAGCCAAGTTTATAAAATATCTTACATCCTATCTAAACAGCTTGTAGGTGATATAAATGATAAAAATTGATACATTCATTGCCATTGAAACAAAAAGTATTTATTCCCATACGATGGAACAGCTTCAACAGGAATTTACGAGTATTCAAAGCAACGATGCGTTACAAATCCTTGCAAAAAATTTAACGAAAAGTAAAGGTCATTTTTTACATGGGGCTATTATTGTAGAAATAGACGGTGTACCCATTACGTCGTTGTTTGATTGGGATGATTGTGACTTACTATGGCCAGGGTTTTTAACGATGATTATCGATTACTTACGTGATGGTTTTGGTGAAACATCGATATCATTGAATAATATCCAATGGACTATAGAAAAAATTAGGACAAAGCCAAATCATTTAGTCATTTTTTCGTCAAAGCGTGGTATGGGGGAAATGTCTAAAGGCATGTGCACTGAACAAGACTTTCTTCAAGCAGTCTTGTTCAGTGCACATCAATACTTGACGTTAAGACAACAAGATACACGAACACAAACTTTAAATGGCATGGCTGAAAAATATAAAAATCTTAGTCAATTAGCAAAAAATTGCTTATAAAAGGAATAAGATTTTCACGATTTTTTAACTGATAAAAAAACACAAAGAAGCATCTACTCACGCAGAGTAGATGCTTTTCATATATTAGATATTATTCATTTTAGAAACCCGAATGATTTAATATTAATAGTTTAATTAGACTCTAAAATTCGTGCTAAAAATACGGTGAAGTGTTGTCTAGAAACAGGATCGTTTGGAAGAAACATTCCATTTGAACCTTTAGCTATACCATTACTCTCTAATATTTGAATGTATTTGTATGACCAATCAGACGGAGAAACATCCGTATAACCTTTAACGTCTCCATTCATTTTTAAGTCAAAAGCGTTTACTAATATCTTTGCTAGTTGTGCACGGGTTAGAGTTGATGTCGGATTCATTTTCCCTTGATCACCATCCACAATTCCAGATTCGTACATTAATTTTATTTGTTCGTAGTACGGATTAGTTTCCGATACATCACTAAATTCTTTTACAGTACGAACTTTTGAAAAATCAATTTCATCTACAGCAGCTAGCATTTTAAAAACATGTTCTCTTTTAATGGCATTGGTAGGTCTAAACGTTTCGTCTGGATAGCCATTTATAATTTTTCGATTTTTAATCTTTTCAATTTGTTCATAGTAAAGATGACTAAATGCTACATCAGTAAATGATTGCATACGAACTAGTAGCGTATAAGGTGAAGTACCGTTAAAAGCAAAGCTTGTGGTAGCCTCCAGAATATACTCCCCTGCTTTTACGGATGTTTCTAAAATAGTTGGTGTATTTTCTTCACGGTTTCCTATGAAAACATGGAAATTATTATCTCCCAGTAAGCGAAGATGACTACCTACTAACTCACGATTTAATCGAATTTGTATAGTTCCTTCTTTAGGAACAGTAATTTTATAGTAATCAAACGTATTACCGAAACGGCTTTCATCATAGAAAAATCCATACAGCAATGTATTGAAAGGCAGTTCCATCGCATTTTTTTCATTAATATTTTTCCCCGTCTCGGTTAAGATATTGGGATCAACGGGTTCAGCAGAAACAGTAAATGCGTAATCAATAGATGGTTCGTTGGCATTTAGGTTTTCTACTTTTACATAGTATGTACCAGCATCCACATATTGTTTAACCGAACCATCATATTGATAGCTAACCCTGTTCGACCCTATTTTTTGTAAGTCCTTATCGTATAATGTAAAACCAACCAAATTGGCATTTACTTGAGAATTAAATAATTCATCTATTTGCAATGTTATAATACTACGATCTGATAAATCAACTCGGTAATAATCATCCGTATAATAAAATGTAGTATCTAAATTTCCGACAATTCGTGTATCAAGCGGTATAGGATTTGCAAACTCTATCGAATCATTTTTTTCTAAATCATAACCCCCTACTTCTGATAGTTTATAGGAAATAGCATATTCTAGTTCCTTTTTGCTAAAAATCGCATCGCGAATACTAATTTTATATGTACCTTTGCGTAAATCAACAAAATGTGATGAACTATCTCCAGGTATGTCTTTAATTGAAATAGAGACGGTCGATTTTGGCGCAGTCCAAATTTCAAGCCTTGCGTCCCCAATATGCTGAAATGTAAATGTTACACGTTGATCTTGTTGTAAGATAATTGTATAAAAATCAGCTTCTCCATTTGTTTTCCCTACGATTTGTTCATTTTCTCCCCAAATTGGATAATTCACTATTTCTTCTGCTTTAGCAACTGGTATCGTACTAAATAATAATATAAAAACAACTAATATTTTTTTCAAAGCTTTACCTCTCCTATTCTTTCAAATGTTAACACAATGTATAATTAATTAGTTTACTAATTAATGGTTATTCACCCATTATGCGGGATAGTAACTTTACCTAAGTGTTCAATACTTCCATGAGATAAGAGCTATTCTAATTTGAAAACAAAAAAGAGATAAAAAAAGGGCTAGCTTATAGCTACCCCCTAAAAACCGCTTCATATAAACTTTCACAAAGCCCCTATTATTTCACCCAGCCTAAAATCATTTCTCGTAATAATTTACTTGCCGTGTTGGCTGTCATTTCAGATGTGTCATAGATTGGTGCCACTTCGACTAAGTCAAAGCCTACAACGTTCACGCCACTTGCAGCAATTGCATGAATTGAAGCTAACAACTCTTTAGAAGTAATACCCCCACAATCTACTGTACCTGTACCAGGTGCATGTGCAGGATCTAGTACATCGATATCAATTGTCACATATACATTCCGTCCTGCTAATGTTGGTAGCACTTCTTTTAGTGGCTCTAGTACTTCGAATTTTGAAATGTGCATGCCGTTTTCCTTCGCCCACTCAAATTCTTCCTTCATACCTGAACGAATCCCAAATGAATAGACATTTTTTGGTCCGATGTGCTCTGCAATTTTACGAATTGGAGTTGAATGTGAAAGTGGCTCCCCTTCATATTCAACACGTAAATCTGTATGCGCATCAAAATGAATGATTGCTAAGTCGTCGTATTTTGCAGAAACTGCCTTCATAACAGGCCAAGATACTAAATGCTCGCCGCCCATGCCGACAGGAATTTTACCGTCTTCTAAAAGCTTCACAATGAATTTCTCAATTTCATCTAAAGAACGTTGTGCATTACCAAACGGTAACGGAATATCCCCTGCATCGAAATACCTCACTTCTTCTAACTCGCGATCTAAATATGGACTATACTCTTCTAGTCCAATTGATACTTCACGAATACGTTGAGGGCCAAAACGTGAACCTGGGCGATAACTAACTGTCCAGTCCATCGGCATGCCGTAAATAACTGCTTGAGCATCCTCATATGTAGGATGACTTTTTATAAAAACATTCCCTGAATAAGCTTCATCAAATCTCATATTTTGCCTCCATTAATATCTGAACTTCCTATGAAATTCAGTTTTTATATTTGTTACTTATTGAGGACTTACAGGTTTGTAATGAAACCTCATTTACTCAATCCTCGTATACATTATTGGAACGACTAGCAAATTTCAATTAAAATCTACAAAGTGCAATACTTTTGTCGAAAGCTAGCGTTTCATATCAGTACAAAAAAAGTATAGATGTTTTTGAATAAAGTGCAATAGTTTTTGCTTAGAATTCCGATTAAAGAAGAATATTCAGACACATACTAAACTCAAGTTGTTAGAAAACGAGGTGAAGTCGGATGAAAAGAAAAATCTATCAACGTAAGCAAAAGCGTGTGAAGCGTTCACGCAAAGCGCTTACACTTTTTGTCGCCTTTGCATCTGCAATAGTAGTAGCATTTATTGCACTACGCGTCTATGTTCAAGTGGCTGGTGCACCGCCATTAACTGTACCGAAAGCCTCTATTTTCTTAGATGAAAACGAGAACCAGATTGGAGACCACTTTACGAATGAACGTCGCTATTGGGTTGGTCTTGATGAAATATCACCCTATTTAGTAAAAGCAGCAGTGGCCGTTGAAGATAAGGACTTTTACAAACATAGCGGTTTTGACTTTTCTCGTATTGCTGGTGCGGTATTAGTTGATATTAAAGCAGGTAGTAAAGTGCAAGGGGCAAGTACTATCACCCAGCAATATGCGCGTAATTTATATTTATCTCATGAAAAATCATGGACTCGAAAGGCAAACGAGGCATTGTATGCTTATAGATTAGAAGTTTTTTATAACAAAGATGAAATATTGGAAGGTTATTTAAACACTGTCTACTACGGACATGGAATGTATGGAATAGAAGCAGCAAGTCGGTATTATTATGGGAAATCTGCAAAGGACTTGACGCTAGCAGAGGCATCGATGCTTGCTGGGGTACCTAAAGGTCCAAGTATATATTCACCAATCGCCAATATCGAAAAAGCGACGAATCGCCAGCACGTCATCTTGAAACTGATGGCAGATCAAGGTGCGATAACACAGGACGAAAAAACACGTGCTGAGGAAGAGCAGCTTGTCTTAAAGAATGATATGTGGGTCGCTTCCAAATCTGTTGCACCTTATTTCTTAGATGTTGCTTGGCAAGAAGCAAGTGAGATTTTAAAAGAAAAGAATTTAGACATAAGCGAAGGTGGTTGGACAATTCAAACAACACTTAACCTTGGTCACCAAAAGGCAGCGGAAGAAGCAGTCGCTAAAAATATGCCTAATAATGATTTGCAAACAGGATTTGTGAGTATGCAATCTAAAACAGGCGCCGTTACTGCACTTGTTGGTGGGAAGGATTATGCCACTAGTTCTTTTAACCGTGTAACACAAGCAAAACGACAACCAGGTTCAACGATTAAGCCAGTTTTATATGCAGCAGCATTAGAAAATGGCTATACACCTTTAACGTTTTTAGATGTAGGACAAACAACATTTACTTATGATAATGGACGTGGAACTTACTCTCCTAAAAACGTAAACGGTCAATTTGCCGACCATGATATGACGTTGGCACAGGCCATTGCGATTTCCGATAATATATATGCAGTTAAAACATTAGAGGATATCGGATTTAAAGCATTCCATAATATAGCGGACCGCTTTGGCGTAACAATTGGGACAAAGGACAATTTATCGCTTGCTCTTGGAACAATGGAAACGACACTGTACGAAATGACAAATGCATATAATATTTTAGCGTCAGAAGGTCAAAAAACGGCGCCAACAACTATTATTTCCATTAAAAATGCTAATGGAGATGTTATTTACGATAATAAGAACATTGAAAAACAAGAAGAAACGGTTCTTTCGAAAGAAAATTCCTATATTCTAACAGAAATGATGACTGGCATTTTCGATCCTGTATTTAGTGATTACTCTCCTGCTACAGGAATTAGTATTCGTTCACGTATGACGCATACCTATGCTGCAAAGTCTGGCTCAACTAATAGCGATCAGTGGCTCATAGGATTTACACCAAGCTTAACGGCTGGCGTATGGAACGGCTACGATCAAGGTAAAAACCTATCTACGAAAGAAGATACAGCTGCTACGAAGCAAATATGGATTGACTTTATGGAAAGCGTAAATAAAGGCACTAAAAACGAGGACTTCTCGAAACCAAAAGGCGTTAAAGGTGTTGTCGTTGATATTGAAACAGGAAAGCTTGCTACAGATGCCTGCCCTAAACAACGTCTCGTTTATTTAGAAACAAAAGATGTACCAACTGAAAAATGTACTAACTTTGATATTCTTGATAGCAATACGTGGGGAGAATTTTGGAATATGCTTCCGTTCTTCAAAAATAAACAATAATGCGCAACCTTTTTCTCGAATAGTCGTTTTATTTTATTGAAAAGCTCTCGACAAAGTTATAGACATAAAGCGAAAAAAGAAAAGCTTTCTCTTCCCCGGAGACGTGTCCGTGGGAACAGAAAGCTTTTCTTATTTTTTGGCCCTGGAAAGGATGAGAATCATGGGGCATTTGGCTTGGGTTTGGGTTGTCAAATGTCGCATAGCCCTCATCACATTCTTGGAACCAAGTGTCCTAGCTTACTAAAATGTAAGCTCTGAATCAAGTGTACTTTTTTTCATATCTACTTTCAACCTAATATCGAAAGCGATTGCAAAATGTCACAGATTGTTCAATCATTGATGGTCTTTTATACAAATAAGTCTTGACGTAATTGATTGTCACTGCGCTCCCAAAGTTCGGGATTTAGCTCCGCTAAGAAAGAAGCTAACACTTTTTTAGAGGCTTCATCCATATGATCAACAATAATTTGTCGTTTCATCGACTTATCCATCTTATTAACGTGATCAGCTAAAATTTTATAACCACGACGTTTTTCACGATTTACGACCATTTCACATGCTGTTACACCTGCATAGTAAGGACCGTCTGCTTTATGATCAATTGTTACCCATATTAACCAGTAAGGTTTCCCCCCCTCTGAATCAGCACGATCTGTCGTAAATTTGATGCCTCGTTCAACATCGCTACGTGCATGCATCGCCCCAACTTCAACGGAAGCCTTCCCCTCTTCTATATCAATAATGACAGGTGATACGTTTTCTAATGAAAGCGATCCAATTCCATATCCTTTATGGCCATCTGTCGGGTCATTTTTTATAATTGTAAAGCCCATTTTTTGTTTCGGTTTCTCTTCATTTGCCATACTTTAATTCCCTCCATTCTGCTATTATAAAGTAAAGCATATTCTTGCGCTTTTGTGCATAAGTAAGAAGTTTATTATTTCTTATAAACTAACTATACAACATAATTCTAAAAGGAGGCACTATTATGCCATACGTAACAGTAAAAATGATTGAAGGCCGTACAGAAGAACAGAAACGCGCACTAGTAAAGGAAGTAACAGAAGCTGTTTCACGCACAGTAAACGCACCAGTGGAAAACGTCACAGTTTTTATCGAAGAAATGTCTAAAAACCATTACGGCGTTGCAGGCGTCCGCTTCAGCGATAAATAATCATAATCTGGGTAGAGCAACATACCGCTCTACCCTTTTTTAGTTTTATCGGCGATTGCTAGAAGTTTATCGGCGATTTGCGGAGTTTTACCAGCGATTCTTACTTACGCAAAGGGAGCTGACTTTCCTCTTATGAAGAAGCTAAAACAAATATTACTTATTTGTATTCTAATCATTGGTTTATTACTTATTTTTATTAATCCTATTCAACATGCAGTGATTGCTCATTTAAGTAAACAACTAAATACGACTGATTATAGTGCAGAAGATTTACAGAACAACAATCATGCAACAGCAGATTTTGAGTTTGACGACGTTCAATCCCTTTCCATAGCGGAAGTGTTAAAAGCACAAACACAAATTGATCATTTACCTGTCATCGGTAGTATTGCCATTCCAAATGTGGACATGAACCTTCCGATTATTAAAGGCGTTGGCAATGCCACTCTTGCGGTCGGAGCTGGCACGATGAAAGCTAATCAAAAATTGGGACAAGGAAACTACGCCTTAGCTGGTCATTATTTTGAAGAGAAGGACATATTATTTAGTCCCCTCTATAAAGCCAACATTGGGGATGCCATTTACGTTACTGATTTAACGAATATTTATGAATACAAATTAACGACTAAAAAAATTATCGCTGCTACAGATGTGTATGTCATTGATGATATCCCTAACGAAACTATTTTGACCCTTATTACATGTGCTGATAATGGCACGAAACGCCTATCAATCCGTGCAGATTTTGTTGAACAATATCCGCTTGATCATGCACCTGCCAAGCTATCAGAAGCTTTTTAATATAGGAAAACCCCCAAGACTTCATTCATTGCCTTGGGGGTTCTTATTGTATATTATTTCATTTCGGCTTCACGACGACGTAAGAAGAACAATGCACCTAAAACTAGCATTACACCAGTTAGTGTAAGCGCTGTTTGATTTGCTCCATCTGTTTGTGGCAGTTTGCCTTGAGCTTTTAATTGCGCTTCTAAACGTTGTGCATCTTCCTTGATTTTATTAATATCAAGTGTTTTTGCAACATTCGCCTGATCCTCTTTTGATAAATTATTATATTTATCAAGGAAATCCTTATACGCATCTAGTGTGTCTTTATTTGCAGTAGAAGGATTGTATGGCGGTAAGTTTTTACCTTGATCAATCACATCTTGTACTGATGGTTTAGACGTGTCTGGTTTTCCAGGTGTCGTTGGATCTTTTGAATCTGTTGACGGATTTTCTGGGTTACCTGGCTCATCTGGATTTGTAGATGGATTTTCTGGATCTGGCGTTGGTTTATTCGGGTCCACTGGATTTTCTGGATCTGGTGTTGGCTTGTTCGGATCCACTGGTTTCTCTGGATCTGGTGTTGGCTTGTTTGGATCCACTGGTTTCTCTGGATCTGGTGTTGGCTTGTTTGGATCCACTGGTTTCTCTGGATCTGGTGTTGGCTTGTTCGGATCCACTGGTTTCTCTGGATCTGGTGTTGAGCCACCACCTCCACCGCCTCCGCCGCCACCTGGTAATGACGGTTTTACAAGTGCAGAACATGTATCTTTAACGGTGAATGAGCCAATTAAACGACTTCCTTCATATACATTGTACGTTCCTTGTTGAATTGCCTTGTTTGGTAAAACAATTGTTCCCGCAGTGCTCGTAGTTAAATTTTCGTTGTTTGCTGCATCCTTAATGACATTACCATTAGCATCTTTTACTGTTACTTGTGCATTTGCAAGTGGTGTGCCAAACGCCGTTTGTACAGTTAATGTAAATGCTGGACAAGTAGGTGCTGCTAAAATTTCCGCATTACAAGAAATTGAATATTGAACGGTGATTTGACCAATATATAGGTCCCCCTCATATACATCATACACACCAGACGGAATATCTTTAGATGGAATTGTAAGTTGACCTAATGCGTTAGTTGTTTTATTTGAAGCAATAGTTGCTCCGTTTTTATCTTTAATAATGATTTTGCTTACATTAGGGCGAGCATTTCCGTTCTCATCTTTTACAGTTAAAGTGAAGTCTGGACAAGAAGGTGCTGGTTGCACTGTCGCTTCACAATCTATATTAGATTGGAAACTGCCGATTTCTTTGCCATCGACTACGACTGTATAAATTCCTGGATCTAAATCTGTTAATTCTACAACTCCGTTAGTTGTCGTTTTAGTATCAACAATATTTTTATCCGCATCTTTAACTGTTACAGAAGTGCCATCAGCAACTAGGTTACCGTCAACATCCTTTACAGTTAGTTCAAATGATTCACATTTTGGTGCTTGCGTAAGGGAAGTCTCACAATTACCTTTATATGAAATATCAACTTTACTTAAGAATTGATTGCCTTCATATAAATAGTATTCGCCTGCTTTCACACCATTTGATGCTTGTATTGATGGGACAGTAAATTTCCCATCTTTATCTGTTGTGATAGTTACGATGTCGCTACCAGTTGAATCTTTCAATGTGACAGTCACACCAGGGCGAGGTACGTCAACACCTGCTTTGTTTTCGTTCAATGTAATTGTAAATACTGGGCATGCAGGTAATGGTGCAATTTCATCTTTACAGCCGTCTGTATATTTTACAGTCACATTTCCTAGCCAAATATCATTTGAATCATATACATCGTATTGTCCCGCCAATACAGTGTTCGGAACTTTTACAACGCCACCAATAGTTGGGCCTGTATGTTTGACAGTACCATTTGCATCTTTAAAAGTTACACTTTGGTCCGCTATGAAGGCACCATCAATATCTTTAATAGTTAATTCAAATTCCGCACAAGCATTTGCTGGTGGCGTAACATCTTCAACATTAATAATTGTATAAGGTTTGTTTGTTACCTCGAAGTTGTTCGTATCATTGAACCTAATTTCAACTGTTGAAACTACTTTATAGCCTGTAGGTGTTTTTTCTTCTAGTTTATAAATACCATAGCGTAAATTATCGAATGTAAGTTCACCATCATCCGTCGTACCTTCAGCTAAAACAATGGATCCATCACGGTTATATAACTTAAATTCTACGTCATTAAGTGTTGTTGTCACACCTGTATTAGGGTTTACACCCTGCTTCTTAATTTTAAATGTACCTTTTTTGCCTGAAGCATTTGTATCAGATGTGCTGTATTTAAATAGCTTGTTATCCCCGCCCGAGGACGATGTACCAGCTGAAGTTGCACCTGCATAGTTGATTGATGCATTATTTGATACTTGTTCACCAGCATTAGGATCACCCATAAAATATGTTTTGTATTTAATGATGTAACCTTTGCCATCGACATTTCCTAAATCTAATGTAAATGAACCATCTGGCTGGATATGAATATCAGTCGGGTCAATTGCAACAGGTGCCCCTACATTTTGCGTGTTCCCTGCTGCATCTAATTTAATTTCTTGCTTTGTAAATGTGTTTGTTAATAGCTTTTGGTTAGTTGATGGTTTATCCGTTAACGTAATGTTACCTAGCTTTGAGTTAGATTCATTAATTTTCACGGTCCATTCAATCGTATCTGATGCAGGTTGAGGATTAGCAGATTTTTCAATTAACTTGTTTGCTTTATTTGTAATTGTTGCTTCTGCATCATATGAATAGCTACCATTATCCGGTGTATCTAAAACAGCATGATTCGTATATTTTTGAGAATTCGTACTACCATTCCCATAAACATCGTCTGAATCTTTTGATTTGTATTCTATTAAATACGCTTCGTTATTCTCAGCGGTAGTTAATCCTGTAAATGTTAGTGTATAGCTTGTAACATTGCCTTTAGCATCCTGTGTAACAGGGACTGCATTCCATTTAGCAGGATCTAATGAACCGTCCTTTGTTCCTCGTTCATCATTCACGCCTAATTTTAATTTGCTTACAGTCATAACTTGTTTTAATGCTTGCCCTTCTGGAACAACAATATGATGCCCTGTACCTAATGTATCTGTCAGTACTGCACCATCAATGTTTTGCTTATTGATGTTTACACCAATTTTCCAAGAAAACTCTTGTTTGTTGTTATCGACAATGGCATTGTCTTTATAACCATTTTTACTTGTAGGTGATGTTGCATTTGGTTTAAAAGTAGCGCTTTTTTGCGCTTCATTATTTGTACTTGTTTGTCCATCCCATGTAGCGTCTGCTACGTTGTCATAGCTAAGTGCCACGCCACCGTTTGACTCAATATCAAACTTTGTTTTGTATTCAATCGTTACATTTCCTGATGGGATGGATGCGAATGTCATAGTAAATGCTTCATCACCTACTTGCCCACCACTATTAATTATTGGAGCGGTACTACCTTTTACTTCGAATACTTTGCTTGAACCATCCCACGACATTAATTTATGCTTTAACGTTTTACCGTTCGCATTTTTCGTCGAAATAGTATCTGCAATTACAAAGTCTGTTAAAGGTTTTTCAGCGTTAATTGTCAGTTTCCACGTAATTGTTTTGCTGACATAGTCAATTGCACCACGTTCTTTTTTAAAGATATTCGATGCAATATTGACAGTTGCCGATTCTGAACTATTATCGTCTAAACGCGTTACAGTATTTGTTATATTACCTGCATTCGCATCTGTAACAAATTCTTGGTCAAACTTCGTATTATACTTAATCAAATAGGCTGCTCGAGGATTCGAGGCAACGTCATTTGAAAAATCAATAGTAAATCCTTGTGTCGTATCGTTACTTAAAGTATAGTCTGTACCTTTACTTAATGGTGTTTGCGAAGCAGCTGTTTGACCGTCATCATTTAAAGTTACGCGGAACACTTCGAAATTAGCATCATATTGTATATTGTGCTTTGCACCTTTACTATTAGCTGGAATCGAATCCGTTAATGATCGAGCGTTCTTTTTGCTAAGATCTTCTCCTAGCCAGTTATACTTAATCTCCCATGATGCTTCGTATTTATTATTAGACTTAATAGTTTTTAGTAAGGCTGGCCCATACGTGATATTTGCTTGTCCTGGGCTCGTTTTAGGAACACCATTGTTTGTAAATTCAGCCGTATTTCTATACGTCATATTTGAGCTTGTTGGATCTTCTGTTACTTTCGTTTTATACGTCAGCTTATATGCAAAATCGCCATCATCTAAAGTGACAGGAAACGCTGTTGAAGCACCTTTATAAGTTACAGGCGTTCCAGGATTATTTTTATCAATACCATTTAAACCAATTGGATATTTCTCCACTAGCAAGCTTCCCACTTTGAATGCATGGTTTGCATCTGGCGTGTCTGCTACTGTAGCACCTGCATTAATTGTTTTACCTTCTGTATTTACCCAGATTGTCCAATCCATTTCAGCGCCATCCGCTGCACGCGTAATTGCGCCAGCAGTTTTAGTAATTGGATCTCCACTACCTGTAGGTTTAAATTTAAATTGTAATGTAACATCCGCTTTTCCTAACACAGGCATCACTAATTCTTGATCAAGTGTTGACTCATCTTGGAAATTACCAAACTTGGCCATGAAATTGAAGTCAATATTTCCATCAACCCCATCTTGTATCTCACTTTCTAATGTTACGGTAATTTTACCAGCAGCATAGCTATAAGAATAAGTAGCATAATCTGTTGTTTTCGTTCCTGAAAAAGAGTTATCTACTTGTTCAATCATATATTGTGGTAAATCAAACACAAATGTAGAGCCTACACCATAATCTTGCGTAGGTGTCACGCCAAACTCATAATTCAAATAAACTGTATCACCTTTTTTAGGTGCAGCGTCAGCAGGAATTTGTGAAGAATCAGTAATCACATCGCCAGTCGGACCTGTTAGTCGAATGCCAGCAGATAATCCAGCTACATTACCTTGCATATCACCAGCTGCTATTGCTAATGGTGCCACTTTCAATGCTTCTTCATTAGGTGTAGTTTCCTCTGGCTTGTCACCACTTGGTTTTTCTTCACCTTCCGTCACATCGCCAGATTCTGTATCACCTGGCAGTATTTCAGTTGGGTCACTACTAGAATCAGCTCCACCAGCTTCCCCCGTTTCTCCAGGTGTTGGCACTGGTAAATCTGTGTCGCCTGTGCCCGCCGAATCAGAAGTAGTTCCGTCAGTTCCTGTTTCTACAGATGGAGGTAGAGAAGAATCTCCTTCTTCCGCAAATACGGATAGCGGTGAAAGTACAGTTTGGAACACAAGCAATAATGTAATGATTGCTAAATTTAATTTTTTCATGTTTCTCTCCTTTTCTAAGTTCAGAGAGATTCCTATAGGCGTTTGCTGACGACTTTGCACGCTCTCTCAATCTCGAAAGCTCTGCTCCAAACATTCGGTTTGCCCCTCTTCCCCTTGAATAACTCGTCGTCGTTACGATACATCCAAACCGTCTTACACGCGGTCAATTATCATGATGTCTTGTCAATGTGTTGTACCAGTTGTATGTATCCTAAGTTGATGTGACGCCTTTACCAATATAATGGCCTCACCCCCTTTTTAGGTTTTACTTCATTATAAAAAGCTTATCTAAACAAATTCTAAACATTGCCATATTTTTCATTATCATTTCCTAGATATCTCGCCAACACTTTAAACCAATATGAAATTATACATAATAAAAAACACTAAACTGTCACTATATTCAAGTGAGTTTAGTGCTTTTATATTATATATATACAATTTGGTTTTGTATATTCTTAAAATAGATATAATTTCTTATATTTTCTTTTATTGTATTTGTAATAACTTTAAAATCTGATGTTTAACTCCCACTTTTGTACTATTATCTTCTAAAATATCAAGCGGGAAATATACTTTATGATCTCGTTTCATTCGACCAGAAATGGAATCCACAATAATAGATTCCCTAGATAGTTCACGTAATTCTCCGTTTTTCATCTCTAAAAAAATTGGGACACGTACTTCTTCCTCCCCTGGTCGATAAAAATCATAAGGAAGATCTGCTGTTGTATCATGTACAAGATAGTATTCTGGATTAATATCTGCTTGTTTAAATAATTCTTGGAGCTTTTGATATTTCTCAAGTTCCACGCCTGGATCTAAATCAATGTACTGGAATAGCTTACGATTGACAAAACGGCGACTTAAATCACTTAATATCGCGTCTTCTTCTTGCATCCATAATTGAAAATAGGTAAAAAGAATACTTTCATCAAGAGCAAGATAATCTTCCAATGTAATGGAGTTTTGGAAAAATGCTAAAAAGTGGGTAGGCTCATGCTTAAACTTATAGCCCGCTTGGCTTAATTGTTTCGCTCGTTTTAATATATTATTTAAAATAACCTCTGCGCTACGTGAGACAGGATGGAAATATATTTGTAAGTACATTTGATAGCGGCTCATAATATAATCTTCTACGGCATGCATACCTGTGGCTTTAATTACTACTTGGTTTTTGCGTGGGCGCATTACTCGTAATATGCGTTCCATATCAAAATGGCCATAGCTTACACCTGTAAAATAAGCATCACGTTGTAAGTAATCCATACGGTCAGCATCTATTTGGCTCGATATTAAGCTTATGACTTGCTTATTCGGATACGTTTTTTCTATTACTTGCGATACTTTCTCAGGAAAATCAGGTGCTACTTTTTTTAGCACTGCGTGTACTTCCGTATCGCCAAGTAAAATTTGTCTCGTATAAAATTCATGATCTAATTCGAATACATTTTCAAATGCATGTGAAAATGGGCCATGCCCTAAATCGTGTAATAGGGCTGCACAAAGCACTAATAGCCGCTCGTCCTCATCCCAATCTTGACGACCTACAAAAATATCATCGACAATACGACGCACAATTTCATAAACACCAAGTGAATGACTAAAGCGACTATGCTCTGCTCCGTGGAATACTAAAAACGTAGTGCCAAGCTGGCGAATTCTACGCAAACGTTGAAATTCTTTTGTCCCTACTAAATCCCAAATAACCTGATCACGTACATGCACATAACGATGTACTGGATCCTTAAAAACTTTTTCCTCTTGTAATTTTGCCTTGGCATAGTGTGTCAATTGTACAGCACCTCCATTTCATCTTTCTTCTATTATATGCAAACAATATAGAACTAGCATAGAGATTGCACTGTAAGTAGAGAGACTATCAACCTAATCGAACGCAATTTTCGCATGTTATAAGTGACTATCGCTCTAAAACAAAAACTACCTTCAGCCACGTGAAGATAGTTTTTTATTACTTATTTTTTAATTTTGCTAATACTTTTTCCATTAGTTCTTCTTCTGTTAATGCAGCTACAGGGCGACTATTTACAAATGTAAATGTTTTTTTTCGTCCTGGACCACAATAAGAGTGACATCCAATTTCGATGGTTGCATCAGGATCTATTTCCTTTAATTTTGGAATTAACGTTTTTAAGTTAACGGCCTGACATTCATCGCAAACTTTAAATTCGTTTGCCATTTTGTCAACAACCCTTTCTATATAGTATTTTGTTTATTAAAATTTTTTAATGCACGCATAACCTTCACATATTTAAGTATGCAGCATACGCACAAACCTACATCCGGTATTGTATCGCATTTTTCCCCTTGTATTCAAGCATAATTCCTTTCACTTGGATGAATAAAAGGTTAAAAGATTGGTCATGCTAGACATAAATAAGGAAGTTCCAAATAAAGGTGGGAGGATTATATGATGAGTAAAGTAAGACAAGATGCTTGGTTAGAAGAAAACGATGAATTGCTAGCAGAGGCAGTAATTCGTCACGTAACAGAAGGTAGTACACAGTTAAATGCCTTTGAAGAAGCTGGTGATGCGTTAAATCGTACTGCTGCTGCATGTGGTTTCCGTTGGAATGCAGTTGTTCGTAAAACTTATGAAGAGCAACTAGCAGAAGCGAAAAAAGAAAGAAAAGAGAGAATGCGAGTGTTGGGTGCACCAGCAAGACGCCGTTCCTCAAATATGTTTACCATTAATAATAGTGATGCAGATAGCAAGTCAATTCCACTGTCTGCCTTATCTCTTGATATTGTCATAGCATATTTACTACGTTTACAACATTCTGGTGAAATAGGAAATGAGTCTTCAAAATGGAGACAACTTGTACACGTAACCTCTGAGAAAAATAAAAAGCTAGAGAAAACTATTGCTCAGCTAGAAGAGGAAAATCGAGCAATTCGCAAAGATTATGAACAGTTTGTACAAATTATGAACCGTGCTAGACGCCTTGTAACGCTAGATGAAGAGGAAGAACGCATTGCTCCTGTATTCAAAATGGAGAAAAACGGTAATCTAGTTGTTAGTGGTCCAACATATCAAAAAGAAAATGGCGATGTGCTTAGTTAGCACATTCGCCTTTTTTATTTACCATTATTTCAACTCAAGCATTTTAGCATTTCGCTCGAGCACACGTTGTAAATAAAATGCATATAGTTGTATTTCTTCATCATGAAAGGGCTCTAAACGTACTTCCTCTGCAAATGAAAGGACCATTTGTTGTAGCCGAATTACAACGGCTTCTACTGTTAATGAGGCATCCACTAGTTCACTTAATGAAGCCATCACATCTGGTATAATTTTAGGATACGTAAATTTCGTTACCTCTCCTCGTAAACTCTCAGTGTAAAAATCACGAATAAGTGCTGCTCGTTCCGCACCACTTCCTTCAATACATAAATATATTTGTACCGCGACACCTTGTCGTAATCGTCTTTGTGAAATACCAGCAAACTTCTTACCTTCAATACTTAAATCATAGGACCCTGGGCAATAAGAGCCAACAATTTCATAGGCTTCAATTTTATCGGCGGCTTCTGGAAGTAAAGCTTTAATTAGCGCTACCATTACATCGTAGCCGTCATTAATGCCAATTGCGCTAGTTTGTTCTGATAAAACAAGGGAAATATTCAGTATGCCTTCATCCAGCACTACTGCTAGACCGCCTGAATTGCGTACGATTGGGTGATAGCCTCGTTCCTCGAGCAACTTCATTCCTTGCTGTACAAATGGTAAACGATGATCTTGAATCCCGAGCACAACAGAGGCTTTATGTACCCACGTGCGTATCGTTGGTGGCGATTCAAGCTGTCCTACTAATTGACACAATGTATCATCGGTTGCAAACGACTCAAGTGGGGAACTGTTTTTCATGCTAATAGATTGATCATATAAACGCCATATTGGCTGTTGTAAATTACTGTTCATTTATTTTGAAAGCTCCTCTATTTACATCTCTTCTCTTTAGCATACAGCATCCATCGAAGGTGTCAAATTAGTGAATTTCAGTCATGAATTTAGGGATTTTGTACAAACTATGATAAACTAAATTAAGAATGATTTTCACTTAAAAAGGAGTGCTTTGAATAATGAATGAAGCAGCAATTACATTAGATGGTTGGTACGCATTACACGATTTCCGCTCAATCGACTGGGCTTCTTGGAAACTTGTATCTGCTGAAGAACGTCAAGCAGCAGTTGAGGAATTTATTGCTTATTTAGAGAAGCTAAATGAAGCAGATGTTGCTAAAACAGGTGCTCATGCATTTTACGCAATCGTTGGTCAAAAGGCCGATTTTATGATTATGACATTACGTGAAACGATGGATGAATTACAAGAGCTTGAAGCGGAATTTAACAAATTGGCAATTGCTGATTTCACAATCCCTACATACTCTTATGTATCTGTTGTCGAGCTTTCAAACTACTTAGCTGGTGAATCAAACGAAGACCCTTATCAAAATCCACATGTGCGTGCACGTCTATACCCTGAACTACCTCGTTCTAAGTATGTATGCTTCTACCCAATGGACAAGCGTCGTCAAGGCAATGATAACTGGTACATGTTATCAATGGATGAGCGTAAGTCTTTAATGCGTTCACACGGTATGATTGGTCGAGGCTATGCAGGAAAAGTAAAACAAATTATTACTGGTTCTGTTGGATTTGATGATCACGAGTGGGGCGTTACACTATTCGCAGATGATGTATTACAATTTAAAAAATTAATATACGAAATGCGTTTCGACGAAGTATCTGCTCGCTATGGTGAGTTCGGTGCATTCTTCGTTGGTAACCTTCTTGATAATGAAAAATTAGTGAACTTCCTATCAGTTAAATAAAAGAAAAAATGCGCGTCCATATAAAATGGGCTCGCATTTTTTATGCTTCATGTTCCTCACTGTTTTCTGATTCTATGATTAAAATAATGGTATGGATAAAAAAGCCTATTAGAATCATTACAAATACTAAATACCAATCATAAGGTTGATTGTAATACTCAGCAATTCCAACAGCCATGAATGCACTTACGATAATAGCTACAAACATACTGAAAATACGCATAGTACTACTCCTTTATAAAAGCCATAATCATTTCAATTTAGTATGTCTCAAACAAATTTCAATATACTTGCAAAAATAAGTTTTTTCATAATATAGACGCAAATATTTATTATAAATTGCGCCATTGCTATGTCAGTCATTGAAAGATTTTTTTATTTACTGCAACTTGTCACAGTAAAATAGGGTGCTTCCTGTTCAAAATTGAACGAGAAGCACCCTATTTTCCAATGTTCAATCCGCTAATGTAGCTTCATGAGCTTTCATCCTTAACTTTTAAAATTATAATAATCGTATGAATGAAAAAGCCCACTACAATTATTAATATAAAAAGATACCAATGGAGAGGCTGACCATAGATATTTCCGAGTAAAAAAGCTAGTACAGCACTCAATAAAATCCCAACCCAAACACCAACCTCCATGCCTTCCACCTCACATGTATTAATACACATGCACACTTTTATTCACATTCCCCACACCAATTGCGCCCTGATTCTCTCCAAGCAAACATAAAAAAATAGAGGGCGGTGCCTTTAATTTGATTCATACAGAGTTTACTCCACTCTACACTTATATAACCATTTGGCTTTCATCTCCAAATTATAAAAGTGAAGGACTTCTGTAAAAATAAATTAAATTTTTTCTATTTTTCTTTACCCCATTTAGATGAATACTATCTAAAAACTTCCTTATTTTTACGGACTACTCACTATTACTAATATATGCTTCTGCAAATTGAAATGTGATTTTCTTTCTTATGGAAATTAAACATGTCTACAACACCTTTGAGCATATACTGGTTGCGAGGAGGTTTGAAAATCGCTGTTATAAAGACGAATGAAGCACAAACTGCTTTGCTTGCAAGGCTTATGCGTTCGGAAGCTGAGGGTGAAGGTGAACTGGGCATGCTAATGGTTGGCAATGTTGGCGTCAATCGTGTACGAGCAGATTGTCTCGATTTTGGTGATATTCGAACACTCGAGCAAATGATTTATCAACGTCCAGGGGGGTTTGAAGCTACAACAAAAAGTTATTTTTATCAACGGGCACGTGATCAAGACATTCGATTAGCAAGAAGGGTTATTGAAGGTGAAAGGTTCCATCCGGCTACTCGCTCACTGTGGTTTTTCAGACCTGAGGGCGGTTGCCCTGAACAATGGTATGGTCAATGGAATACGGGGCGTTACAAATCGCATTGCTTCTTCTCACCAACTGAAGAAGATTGTCCTCAAATTTAAATGAAAGAAGGTCGATACTTATGATGCCTTACTATTGGACACCGACAACTCAACAACAAATGACACCTCCTCCTGTGACGCTTCCAAGCGGACGGCCACCTGGACGTGAGGAGTCGTACATTGAAAACATCTTACGTTTGAATCGAGGAAAACCTGGAACATTCCACTTTTCCTTTGAACATGCTGTTGAGCAAGGAAAAAACACAAAAACGGTACGTGGTGTAGTAGAAGCTGCAGGTAGGGACCATGTTATTTTAAGAGAAATTAAGTCAAATCACCGCTTTTTATTCCCAATGATTTACTTTGATTTCGCTGAATTCGATGAGGAAATGTCTTATTTCAATCAAAATCCATAACTGAAATGAGGTTTGGACAAAAGAGAAAAGTGTTAGATTGACCTCAATCAATCTAACACTTTTTTGTTGCACAGTTGTTGTCCCCACCGTAAGCCGCAACCTTCGACATCATGCCGAATAGCCGTATCTAACGCTACGTGCATACCCGCAGGAAGCATCGCCTTCACTCGTTATGTCCAAGACTTACTAGTTATTTCCTTGCAAATATTGTAAAGTCGCTTTTCCTAATGTTTTTGCTGCAATTAGCATTGCACGTTCGTCAAAATCAAAACGTGCATGATGATGTGGATAGGCTGTTTCCCACTCAGGTTTTTTGGCACCTGTAAAGAAAAACGTACCAGGAATGTTCTCCAGATAATACGCAAAATCTTCTCCAATCATAAACGGTGGGCACGTAATAATATTTTTCACCCCAGGAATATCCGCTGCAAGCTGTTGAACAAATTGTGTTTCTTTCACATGATTATATACGGGTGGATATCCTCTTGTATAACGATATTCATAACTTGCACCAAAGGCAAGACACGTAGCTTTTAATATCGCCTCTAGCTCATGTTCCATTTGTGTACGTACTTGCTCCTCAAAAGTCCTTACAGTACCAGTTAAAACTACTCGATCTGCAATCACATTAAATGGATTTATCGCTTCAAAATGTCCAATTGTTAAGACGGCAGATTTTAAAGGGTCTATACGACGAGCGACTAATTGCTGGGCATTTATCACAAATTGAGAAGCTAGTACAACCGCATCGATGGAATGATGTGGCTCTGCACCATGTCCTCCTTTTCCTTGTAAAACAATTTCCACTTTATCAGCAGCCGCCATAATCGCCCCCTCTCTCACTAAAATATCCCCAAGTGGCGTCGGTGCCCATAAATGTGTACCAAATATTACGTCTACCCCATCAAGACAACCATCTTCTATCATCGGCTTTGCTCCGCCTGGCGCAACTTCCTCTGCATGCTGATGAATGAAAACTACATTGCCTGCAAGCTCATCCTTCATAGCATTTAGTACTTTGGCAAGTCCAAGTAGTGTTGCGGTATGCCCATCATGTCCACAAGCATGCATTTTACCGTCGACCTTAGACTTATAAGGCACATCATTTTCCTCTTGGATGGCTAATGCGTCAAAATCAGCACGTAACGCCACCGTTTTTCCTTGCTTTGCACCACGTAACGTTGCCACGACGCCTCGTTCACCGACTTGCTCCCTTACTTCATGCCCTAATGCTTTATGAAAAGCTGCTATGTAGGCAGGTGTTTCCACTTCTTCAAAGGAGATTTCCGGATTCTGATGTAAATGACGACGAATTGCTACCATCTCATCAAAGCACTCATCAAGCAAATTAAATAATTTTTCCATCACTATAGCCCCGCTTTCTTTTGTTCCATTTTTAGTAATACTAGTGTACTCTACTAATCCTTACAAAAACAATAGGAATTAAAATTATTCATAAGCCGTTGCCGTTTTAGCTATAAAAAATAGCATGCCAGCATTACCTAGCACACTACTTTTTAAATATTTCTGTCCAAAGGTGGTGAAAAAATCTCCGTTAATCATTTTGCATGTTTTAATGCACTAACAATAATCAAAACCCAACCTGCTAAAAATAACACACCACCTATTGGTGTAATTGCCCCAAGTACTTTAATGCCGCTTACCGCTAACACATATAGGCTACCTGCAAAAAACACAATCCCTAGGTTAAAGAAAATTCCCGCTAACTTTAATTGTTTGACCTCACCTAGCAATTTCGAGCTCATTAATAGACCGATTATGAGTAAACCCGTAGCATGGAACATTTGATATTGCACAGCTGTTTCCCAAATGCTAAGACCATAATCATCTACAATATCCTTTAAAGCATGTGCACCAAATGCACCTAATGCTACTGCTAAAAAACCATGAAGTGCACCTGTGACAATAAATTTTTTCATCTTAATTACCCTACCTTTTTCATCTTAGCGCTCCAATTACTAGTATTAGGAACGTTTAATGTCTTTATTTAAAAATCAAAAATCGAATCCCCATTTGCACCATCGTCATGCTGTATCTTTGTTGCATTTAAAGTAGATGGCTTTTGCTCTGTAACTAACATTTGTGGTAAATGTTTTGGTTGCATGTTTGTGTTATTTGTAGGTAAATCCAGTACTACATCACATAATGCACGAATGGCTGTCAGTGCCTCGCGAATTTGCTGTTCATTCGTTGCATTATTTGCACTAGCTAATTGTTTTTCAAGTTGCTGCATGACAGCTTCATATGAAATCATTGCGCTCTCTCACCTTCTGCTTTTGGCACAAATTTTAGGCAGTCCATGCCAGACGATTGTTTGACAACAACTGATGGTAGTTGCTTTGTTTTAAAGCCGTATGCTACACAAGCACGCGGTGTTTGCGGGTCCCATGTTACTTTGAAATAATGACATTTAAAACAATTTACCTGCATTGCCGTGCCTCTCTTTCTTCTTAATTAACTGTACCATGATTTTTATAGTGTATAAAGCAAACGATTTGTGCCACTTTATCCTAGACACCAATCGATTGGCTGTTCTCCCCAATCATTTAATTGCTCATTTATTTTTGAATACGGTTTGCTGCCAAAAAAGCCTCTATAGGCACTTAATGGACTTGGATGTGGCGCTTCTATAATGACATGGGGTGTTGCATGTTGATAAATTATTTGCTTTTTACGCTGTGCTGGTTTGCCCCATAGCACAAAGATAATTGGTTTTGGTCGCGCTGCCAGTTTTTCAATAACAGCGTCTGTGAACTTTTCCCATCCTTGGTTCTTATGAGAATGGGCCTGTCCCGCCCTGACTGTTAGTACAGTATTTAAAAGCAGGACACCCTGCTGTGCCCATTTCGTTAACGTACCATGCTGAGGAACTGGGCAGCCAATATCGTCTTGTAATTCCTGTAGCATATTGCGTAAGCTTGGCGGGTGTGGAACATCTGGCTTCACAGAAAAACTTAAGCCATGTGCTTGGTTCGGACCATGGTATGGATCTTGCCCTAAAATTACAACTTTTACATCACGATAAGCAGTACAATGAAATGCATTCATTACATCGCTTATCGGTGGATATATCGTCTGTGTCGAATATTCATGTGCCACAAATTGACGTAACTGTTGGTAGTATGGTTTTTCTAATTCATCTGCTAGTATTGTTTGCCAATCATTTGGGAATACTTCTTTCATTGAAATTACGCCCCTTTCTTTCTTACAACGGTACAAAAAAATAATGTGTTATTCAAGTTTCAATTTATACTGACCTTATAAAAATATTGATTTCTGACTATTTTTACAGAATCAGAATAGGACTATACTAAACGGTAGATGAAACTATTCAAAAACGAAGGAGATCTTTCACATGGCTCTTAAAAAAACTTTAACAATTGCAGGTTCAGACACATCTGGTGGCGCTGGCATGCAAGCTGACCTTAAAACATTCCAAGAACATGGCACATACGGTATGGTGGCACTAACAGTAGTTGTTACAATGGATCCAAATGGTTGGACACATAATGTAACTCCATTACCAACAGAGCTTCTTCAAAAACAAATTGATACAGCATTATCTACAGGCATTGATGCAGTAAAAACAGGTATGCTTTCAACAGAGGAAATTATTCGCATAGCTGGTGAAGCAATCGCAAAATCTGGTACTTCTAATGTTGTAATTGATCCTGTTATGGTGTGTAAAGGTGATGATGAAGTATTAAATCCTGGGAACACTGACGCTATGATTCAATATCTTCTACCGCTAGCTGCAGTTACAACACCGAACCTTTTTGAAGCTGGTCAATTAGCTGGCACAGGTACACCTAAGTCAATTGATGACATGAAAACAGCAGCTCGTAAAATTCATGAGCTAGGTGCAAAAGCCGTTGTCATTAAAGGTGGTAAAGCATTAGCAACAGAAAAAGCAACAGACTTATTTTTTGATGGTGAGACATTCTACTTATTAGAATCAGAAAAAGTGGCTTCTACTTATAATCATGGTGCAGGCTGTACATTCGCTGCATCAGTTACAGCTAATTTAGCTAATGGTCTATCTGTGAAAGAAGCTGTAATTGAAGCAAAAGAATTTGTTTCAGCTGCTATCGCACATGGTTGGGCGTTAAACGACTATGTTGGACCAGTAATGCACGGTGCGAAATCTCGCTTTGGCGCTCCAGAAGTGACTGTAACTGAAATTTAAAAATTGTAAAAGTACATTTAAATAGTAAAGAGAGCACTAATTAAAGTGCTCTCTTCTTGTTAACAAAAGAGATTAAGAATGAATTCTTAATCCCTTTTGTTTTTTTATTATAAAAATAGGTTCTTACTTCCATCTTGACCATACTGGCTGGACTTGATTTATATTGGCGATACTCTTCCTTCGTTTTTTAGTAGACTGCTTGCAATACTTATAAAGTTGATTGGAGTGGAAGGCGGGCGACTCCTGCGGGAACAGCACAAAACGTAAGACGCAACAGACCGCGCGCTAGCGAGGGTTGCGGCTTACGATGTGCCCGCGGAAAGCGCCCGCCTGTAGCGGAAATCAACAGCAATAGTCATCACTTCTATATTAACTTTAAATAAAAAATAGGTTCTTTCCATCTTGACCATACTGTCTGAACTTGATTTATATTGGTGATACCTTCCTTTGTTTTATAGTAGACTGCTTGCAATACTTATAAAGTTGATTGGAGTGGAAGGCGGGCGACTCCTGCGGGAACAGCACAAAACGTAAGACGCAACAAACCGCGCGCTAGCGAGGGTTGCGGCTTACGTTGTGCCCGCGGAAAGCGCCCGCCTGTAGCGGAAATCAACAGCAGTAGTCACCACTTCTATATTAATAAGACTATGGAATAGAAAAAGGTATCTAATTAGAACTGACCTATACCCCTTGCTTACAGGTCAGGATTTTTCTAATTAAATACCTTTTTTTACATATAGTTAACCATTAGTTCGAGCCGATAATCCCATGGATCGTTCATGGAGATAAAACTAGCTAATGCTTTACTTTCCTTTTTACGCTCCGCCCGTACTTTTGCTCGTTCAGAGGCAGTCTCATGCAATTTAGTTTCCTCAACTGTTTCAGGTATAACACGCGGAACTGCCGTAGGCTGATTATGTTCATCAAGGGCGACAAAGGTTAATAATGCTGTCGCAGCAACTTTTCGCTCACCTGTTTTAAGATTTTCCGAAATAACTTTCACAAACACCTCCATCGAAGAAGTCCCTGTCCATGTCACATAGGATTCAAAATAAACAGAGTCCGTCGGTCGAATAGGTTGTAAGAAATCGACTGAATCTGTGGAGGCAGTGACACAATCTCTTCTACTATGTTTGGCTGCGGAAATTGAGGCGACTTGATCGATATCACTCATTAAGCGACCACCAAAAAGTGTATTATGATTGTTTACATCATTCGGAAAAACACGACTTGTCCGCATAACTCTAGATTCTTTACAAAACTTATAATCCTTCATCCCATCAATTCCTCCTATTACTTATTTTTTGTTCCTATTATAATGCAATATTTTAATTGAAAAATCAATCTTATTTTCTGAAAATTTAAAATTTTTACTTTTACACAATAAAATAGGACAAGATACAGTATCGCTATATATGCCATATATTAGCTGTATATGGGAGGGAGACGTATGAAAAAACAAAAATCTGAGGAAACAACTGAAGAATCACGCTTGTTAGCTGGAGAAATCACTTCTTCTAAAGTTGAAGTAATCGCATCCATTATATTAACTCTCGGTTATTCACTATCTACCCTTGCCACGATTTTAGCGTTACAGGAGGAGGAGGAAGATGCACAATTACTTGCTTCCAATTCACAAGATCAAAATCAACAATTTAAACAAATGTGCAAACAATTACAAGCTGTTAATAATCGTTTAGATTCCATTGAAAAAAAGCTCAATCGTTTTTAAAAGGTACATATCCTATTCGCTCCGTTTGCATGGAAGATTAGTAAGTAATTTTGATACGTATACATGTAAAAAAACCACAATCCTCCGTCATAAAGAGGATTGTGGCTTTTTTACTATACTATGATAATGAGCTTTCATGTCTTCTCTACACGCAACAGCTCTAAACCTAAATATGTAGAAGAACGTCATCTATTGTACCAAGATAGAAATCGTTTTTGTTCAACTTAAAATCCCCTTCTACATGGTAAGCTGTCCCACTCTACGTGAGAGAAGTCAAATATGCAACATCTTTTTATTTTGTGAAACCGCATACAAATTAAAACGACACTTTTTGTACATATTTGCTTTCACACTCTATATATTGATACATTACAATAACTTTTTCAAGGATTTTGCTTTAAAAAAAGAACTAAAGAATCATAAACTTTTACAATTTCACTATTTTACATGCGTATAAAATATGAAAATCAGCCTCAACAAAAATTGGTCATAAAAAGGTCATTCAATTTCCCTTTGTGACCTTTTTTGACTATACTTAAGAAAGACATAATCGAGAGGAGTGTTAAGATGCAAGAAGTACAAGTAGAGACGTTGCAAGAATTACTAAATTCTTTTGCCAACAAAGACGTTTATATCCATCTTGAGACGACAAACGGTTCTTACGCAGCACACTATGATGAAAAGTTTTTTAACGCTGGTGCATTCATACGTAATGCAAAAATTAATTACGAACTGGCAAAAGTGGTAGATGACTCTCCACATCGTGTCGGCTTAAAAATGGCACATGGTTGGGTTTATGCTCAAGGCATTACACATTATGAATTAGATGATTTAGGCCGTTTGTTAATGGCTGGACTAGACTATTCAGGTAAATTGGCGATAGCACTTGAAATTAGCGAAACGCCATTTACTTATTAAGGGGGACAACTATTTGAATTTACAACCACAACGTCATATTTTAATTGTTTACCCTCACCCAGATGATGAGGCTTTTTCAGTTGCTGGAACGATTGCCTATTATACAAAAAAGATGAATACACCTGTTACATATGCCTGCCTAACATTGGGTGAAATGGGTCGTAATTTAGGAAATCCACCTTTCGCTACGCGTGAATCGTTGCCAGAAATACGCCGCAAGGAGCTAGTTGCTGCAGCAGATGCTATGGGTATTCAAGATTTACGCATGCTCGGCCTACGCGATAAAACAATTGAATTTGAAGATGATGAAAAAATGGTCAAACTCGTGGAGGGGCTAATCGAAGAATTGATGCCATCGCTTATTTTCACGTTCCTTCCAGGCTTTGCAGTGCATCCTGACCACGAAGCAACAGCACGTGCAGTTGTTGAGGCTGTTCGTCGCATGCCTAAAGCAGCACGCCCTCAAATTTTAGCGTGTGCCTTTGCTAATGATACACTCGAGAAAAACGGTGAGCCACATGTAGAAATCGATATTCGCGAAATGAAGATGGATAAATTACAGGCATTACAAGCTCACGCTTCACAAACAGGTTGGATGATGCAAGAAACAGAAAAACGCATTGACGACGGAGAGCCAATGAGCGAAAGCTGGCTGAATGTTGAAAAGTTCTACATTGTTAATCCTGACAATTATATAAAATAATACGAAAAGCGGTTGTGCCCTAAAAAGGTCACAACCGCTTTTATTTCGCTACTTTTAATTTATTGATTACATGAATAATCATCGTTAAAACAAACGCAATCACTAAGATTACAAAAAATATATAATGTGGTACATGTATACCAAACACAGTCACTAACATCTTGATTGCAATAATGCCAATAATAATAAAAGCTGTTGCTTCTAACTCTGGTATTTTTTCAATAATAATTAAAAATAAACCTGCTATTGTTCGCATCATTAAAATGCCTAACATTCCGCCAACTAATAGTACCCAAACTTGATCAGATATCGCAAATGCAGCAAATATTGAATCAATCGAAAAAGCAATATCCATTAACTCAACTGCAATAACCGTTGCCCAAAATACGCCAAAAATGCGTACCATTAAGCCAGACTTTTTTACTTCTTTGACACTATCCTCTTGTCCTAGTTGTAAAAAATGAGCGATACTAATCCACCCTAAATACAAAGCCCCTAACACTTTAATAAACCAAAATTCTACGAGATACACACCAATTCCAATAAATAAAAAACGGAAAAAATAAGCGCCAAGCATACCATACATTAATGCCCGTTTACGTTGCTTATCTGGTAAATGTTTGACAAGTACCGCGAGTACAAGGGCATTATCCGCTGAAAGTAATCCTTCAATTACAACGAGCGATGAAATTAATCCCCATGATACTGGATCTGCCAATACTTGTTTCCACATGTCCCAATCGAAAAATTGCATATATGTAGATAGTATCCCATGAATAATGTCCAATTGCTTCCTCCCTACTTGTCCTAAACTAATCTAGTATATGCTCACCAATCATCGTTATGAGATGTCACCGACTTGGCGATTTAAAAAAATAAAATAATTCAATTACTACTAAACTCGAAAATAGGACGTTTTTTCTCGAACATTACAGATTATGCTGCCCCATTAAAACGCTATGATAAAAATGGACACCGAAAATTTAGAATTTACTAAAAATTTATACCAAAAGTCGAGAAAAATATGCTATCATAGATGAATGTTTTATACGTAAAACGGAGGATGAATACTATGGAAGTAGCTGATACTAAAACGGTGCAAGTAGAAAATATCTTAATTGCACATCACTTTTTAAAGGATGTAGTGGTACATACACCACTGCAGAAAAACGATTATTTATCGGAGAAATACGGAGCCCATATTTATTTCAAACGCGAAGATTTACAACATGTTCGCTCTTTTAAACTACGTGGTGCTTACTATAAAATTAAAAAAATTGAGGAAGAAGCTCGTGAAGCAGGTGTAGTTTGTGCAAGCGCAGGAAATCATGCACAAGGTGTTGCGTATGCCTGTGCACAACTAAAGATTCAAGCTAGCATTTTCATGCCTCAAACTACCCCTAAACAAAAGATTGACCAAGTTCGAATGTTTGGCCGTGATTGTGTTGAAATTATTTTAGCAGGAGATACGTTTGATGATGCTGCTGAAAGTGCAATGGTCTACTGCGAGGAACAAGGTAAAATCTTTATCCATCCTTTCGATGATTTTGACGTCATCGCTGGACAAGGAACGGTCGCTGTTGAAATAATGAACGACATGGAAGAACCAATCGACTATGTATTCGGTAGTATCGGTGGTGGCGGATTAATGTCAGGTGTTTCAGCTTATGTGAAAAACCTCTCCCCCAACAGTAAAATTATCGGTGTAGAGCCAGCAGGCGCAGGTAGTATGAAAGCCGCGTTTGCAGAAGGCGGTGCAGTGGCTCTTGATTGGATTGACAAATTCGTAGATGGTGCGGCCGTAAAATGCGTTGGTCACCACACATATGATGTTTGTCGTCGTTACTTAGACGATATCGTACTCGTTCCTGAAGGAAAAGTATGTACAACAATATTAGATTTGTACAATAAACACGCTATTATCGCTGAACCAGCTGGCGCGTTATCGGTCGCTGCTCTTGATAGCTATAAAGAAGAAATTAAAGGAAAATCTGTCGTCGTGATTATTAGCGGTGGTAATAATGACATTGGCCGTATGCAAGAAATAAAAGAGAAATCTTTAATTCATGAAGGATTACTATACTACTTTATCGTAAGTTTCCCTCAACGTGCAGGTGCACTTCGCCAATTCCTTACAAGTGTTGTAGGGCCAAATGATGATATTACTACATTTGAATATACAAAGAAAAACAACAAGGAAAGTGGCCCAGCCTTAGTCGGCATCGAACTCGGTAATCGCGATGACTATGACGGATTACTAAGACGCATGAAAGAGTTTGGATTCAACTACAAAGAAGTAAATAACGATATCCAATTATTTGGCTTACTCGTATAAGTTTTAGTGCCTGACACCCAAACAATTCTGAAAATTAAATTAATAATTAGTAAAAAATTTACGTAGACTCCTGCGGGAACAGCATAAAAAGTAAGCCGCAACAGACGGCGCGACAGCGACGGTTGCGGCTTATTACAGTGCCTGGCACTCAAACAATTCTGAAATCTCCAGACAAGCACACTCCTATTCTGAAGGAATCGAGCTCAAGAATACAAAATTAGTCTACAATTTTTTTTGCAGGCGAATCCTCTTCTAGCCTAAAATCATATTCGTTTGCATTAAGATATTTCGGGTCTATATAACTCGATTTGTTATCACTTTTTGAGGCTTTTTGGAATTTAGAAAAGGAAGTATATTCTTGTTCTTTCCATACCCAAATACCCTTCTCGCCTTTTTCTTTATGAAATACATTCTTTATTAGTTTGTTTTTTTGATTAGTTGTAAAATAGTTGGAGATAAAAATCCGCGATGGTCCAGCAGTTAAAATATTTCTTTCTATTACATTGTTTTTTGTTTCATATTGTAATAATAGTTGTCCCCCACCTAACCCCTTCGTGTCATTTCGATAAAGAATATTTTGAGAAATAGTAGAATTCCTCGTTCCTCCTCGATGTTCATCATAACCACCTATCGATATCCCAGTATAAAAGTTTTCATAAATATTATTATTCTTTATTGTAATGTTATCAGCGTATTTTTCAGCATGTTCGGAGGTAGCTTCTATTCCAATATCATTTTTATAAACAGTATTCTTCTTAATAGTTATATTTTTTCCACCATCAACATAAATTCCGCCTGCAGAATAATCTTTCCCATATGCGGGATTGCCGTAAGAGGAGATTTCAGTAACTATATTATTTTTGACGACGCCATTCCGCACAAAGTCTAATGTTTTATCTTTTGAAATGCCTTCATAACCAATCAAATCAATCCCGATATTATCACTCCGACGGACTATATTATTATCTACTTGAAAACCGTCAATATTTCCATTTAGAACAAGTGATTCACTAGCTCCAAGTTTCAAATCTTCCAACGTATTATGAGAAATATTTATATCTTTCATTGTGCCTGTTCCGTATATAGCAATCCCATGCCCATTCCCATCAGCTGCATTTGTTTCAATGCGCTGCACATGATTATTTTTCAGTGTAATATGGCTACTAGAGCCTGTAACATATAGCCCTATTACTGTTTCATCTGCTAAATCAGTAAATAAATCCTGAATAGTTAGATCACTGATAGTCACATAATTTTTATTATTTATCGCTACTATAGCTGTATCCCCTTCAACATCCTTCATGTCTTCTCCACTAAGAACAACTTTCTCCTTATTGTAAGCTTTAAATGTAATGGGTTTTGACTTTGTGCCACTATGTTTTACGACAAGCTTTTCATGATAGTTTCCTTTTCGTATAAAAACGGTAGTACCAGCATTTGCTTCTGAAGCCGCTTTTTTTAAGGTACGATATGGCTTTGATTTTGTACCATCATATTGATCATTTCCATCTGTCGCAACATAAATAGCTTGATTTTGCTTATCTTCTTTATTGTATAAAACAAAGACAAGCACCGTAGCAACTGCAAGTAAGAGGATTATATAAACTTTTTTCATTAAATCATTCCTTATTGAATTTATAGTGCCAGTCACCAAAACAATTCTGAATTCCCACTTGGACGATAAAAACGCCCATACTAATGTATGGGCATTTCATTTTTATCCTAGCAACGCACGGTCTGAATTCATTTTCTCGCCACGAATGCGTTCAAATTCAGCCATTAAATCAGGAATTGTTAGTTCGTGTTTACGATCCTCACCAACTTCCAAAATGATTTGACCTTTATCCATCATAATGAGGCGATTTCCTAAATCCAATGCTTGTTGCATATTGTGTGTGACCATCAGCGTTGTAAGGTTATCTTTTTCAACTAAATGCTTCGTAATGCGCGTAATAAGCTCCGCACGAGACGGATCGAGTGCAGCTGTATGTTCATCTAGCAATAAAATTGATGGCTTAGTAAACGTAGCCATTAAAAGTGATAATGCCTGACGCTCTCCACCCGATAGGAGACCAACCTTTGCCGACAGGCGATTTTCCAAGTTTAAGCCAAGCATCTCTAATGATTCCTTAAAAACTTGTCGACGCTTTTTATCAACGCCGATACGTAAGCCCCGACTCTTATTTCTAGAATACGCTAGTGCTAAATTTTCTTCAATTGTCATTGTCGGCGCTGTCCCCGCCATAGGGTCCTGAAACACACGACCAATGTAATGCGAGCGTTTATATTCTGGCAACCCCGTTACGTTATTGCCATCGATTAATACCGAACCGAAATCTGGCGTTAACGCGCCTGAAATCATATTCATCATCGTTGATTTACCAGCACCATTACTACCGATAATTGTAACGAAATCACCTGGCGTTAAATGTAGATTTATTTCCGCAAGTGCGATTTTTTCATCAGGTGTACCTTCATTAAAAATTTTATTAATGCCGTCCAATTTAAGCAAGGCCTTTTCCCCCTTGCTCTACTGGTTTTGCTTGTGTACGCTCCGCCGCTCGCTTTGCTTTACGTTTTCGTTCTTTATTTTTATCAACAAATTGAGGTACAACAAGCGCCAAAATAACGATAATAGCCGTAATTAGCTTCATATCTCCTGAATCTAGGAAATCTACACGTAATGCTAACGCTAAAATGATACGGTAAATAATAGCACCTGCGATTACAGCTAAAGTAGTTCGCATAATTGTTTTTGTGCCAAAGATTGCTTCACCAATAATAACAGAGGCAAGGCCGATTACAATCATACCAATCCCCATACTTACATCGGAGAACTTCGAATATTGTGCGATTAAAGCTCCAGAAAATGCGACAAGTGCATTTGAAAGACCTAGCCCAAGAATAATAAGCGTATCTGTATTCGCAGAGAAGCTACGAATCATACGTTTATTATCACCTGTTGCTCGAATAGCTAGCCCGACTTCTGTTTTTAAGAACCAATCCGCAATAAATTTAATTAAAATCGTGATGAGTAAAACTACAATCAACGTACCCCAAGTCTTCGGTACTTGCTGAATGCCGATGCTTTCTAATACGTTATTTAATGCAGCATCGATACCTAAATTACTCCAAAATGTTTGAAACTTTGAAAACAACGTTTCAGAGTTTAACAATGGAATATTCGGACGACCTATCGTATTTTCTGCAGTTAACCCCATGATACGTAGGTTAATAGAATACAAGGCAATCATCATTAAAATCCCTGATAAAAGCGGATTGATTTTCCCTTTTGTGTGAAGAATTCCTGTCATACATCCTGCAATAAATCCAGCAACAATTGCCACTAAAGTCGCTAAGATTGGGTGGTAGCCAAGCAGAATCATTGTCGCTGCTGTTGCCGCCCCTGTTACAAAGCTTCCATCAACCGTTAAATCCGGAAAATCTAACACACGGAATGTTAAGTACACACCGAGTGCCATAATTGCATAGATGATTCCTTGCTCCACAGAGCCAAATATTGCTGTAAACATCTTTGAATCATCTCCTAAAAAATTATCGTATCATTACGCCTCATCCCAATTTCGTCCGTGTTTTTAAGCTTGCTCGAAAAACACCTCTCAAAACATATGGCAACCGCCATTACTTTAGCATCATTCTCTCTAGCGAAGCGGCAAACACTTACTGAAGCAAGTTAAAATGAAGATAAAGCGGGGATAATTCTCCCCCGCTTCAGCTTAAAATTGACTTCACATATGCATTATTTCTCTAAAAGCTCTGCGCCCCAAGAATCTTTAATTTCGATCCCTAATTCGTCAGCTACTTTTTTATTCACTACTAATTTTAAATTTTGAGGATATTGAGCTGGCGTATCAGCAGCCGTTGCCTCACCTTTTAAAATTTTCACAGCCATTTGACCAGCCTCATAACCGATATCATAGTATTCAAAGCCGAATGCCGCTAAGCCACCACGTTCCACAGAATCAAGCTCTCCTACAATAAGTGGTAATTTATTTGCATTCGCAACATCAATGACAGACTCTAATGCAGAGACTACTGTATTATCTGTAATAATATAGAAAGCATCTACTTTACCAATTAATGATTCAGCAGCTTGTTTAACATCTGCTGAAGTTGCAGCTGAAGCCTCTTTTACTGCAAGACCTTGCTCAGCCATTACCTTTTTCACTTCTGTTACTTGTGCTACTGAATTTTGCTCACCAGCGTTGTAGACCATACCTACATTTTTAGCACCAAGTTCTTTTAAGAATGCTACTGTTTTAGAAATCGTTTCAGGATGTAAATCAATCGTACCTGTTACATTTTTCCCTGGTTTCTCCATTGATTCAATTAATTGTGCACCAACTGCATCTGTTACTGAAGTAAAGATAATTGGTGTTTCACTAGTTGCAGTCGCTGCTGCTTGTGCAGAAGGTGTAGAGTTAGCAAAAATCAAATCTACGCCATCACTTACTAGGTTATTGGCAATTGTCGTATTCAGACTATTATCACCTTGTGCAATTTGTTGATTATATTCCACTTGTAAGCCAGAATCTTCAATCGCTTTTTTAAAGCCTTCCGTTGCAGCATTTAAAGATGGATGCTCAACAATTTGTGTAATCCCGATTTTATATGTTTTTTGATCTACACTACCGCTTTCACTTGCATTATTTTTTTCGTCGCCTTTTGAATCAGATGAGCTAGAACCTCCGCTACCACAAGCAGCAAGCAGTAATACTAATCCAAATAATAGGAACGAAAGCTTTGTCATATTGCGCTTCACAATTAATCCCCCCGACTAATATCTCTATTATCTATCACACTTCACTCTAGCAAAGTGTGAATGTATCGCTATATTATCGTTATTATTGATATTCGTCAACAACATTATGAATGTTCTGACTTTTATATTTGACAAAATATTTTACTTTTTCGTACAATTTGGCGCTTTAAACCGCTAAACTGCTGCATTTCTAGCGTTATAATTCTTTTGTAATATAATAAAAAATTGTATGTCAATTTTTCGAAAGTTAAAGGTTGCTTCCCTAATCCAAAAGTCTATACGTGCATAAAAAGACCAGGTTTATAAAACCTGGTCTTAAAAATAAATTGGAATACTTTTTCTGTTTAAAATACTATTTATAAGGAACTTACAGATTCAATAGTAGCAAAAATTTGCGAGTACACATCTTGAATATTTTGTTTCTTTCCCAAAGTATATCTCCATGTATGTTCATTAATTTTCTCATCTGTTCCTAAATCGAGAAAGCCTGTAGAGAAATTAGCAGGGGCAACTTCGATAATATCATCATACTGAACACCTTCATTGACAAATGGAACGTGTACTTTAGTGGATTGCATAAAAAATGTAGGAATTGTTAACGCCCTATAAGCAGCTACATATTGGTCATCATCTGCTTCATGTAAAAATTCCTTCATAATCATAATGGCATCTAGCTCTTTAGATAGGGATTCTGTATTATATTTTAACTCCTCAAAAGTAATAACTTGAAAATCTATATTTTCTTCCCTTACTTCTGGAATCGCTCCAATTACCCCGATTTTTAAATCTCGTCCTTGATAAATACTAAATGTATTATCGCAGCCAACGACACAGATTAAAACCCCGATAAGCAAAGATGCAATTTTCTTCAAACGACATCCCTCCAGTTACGGATAAGATCATTTTACTTTATCCTATCTAATAACATAACACTCCCGTTTTGTCCTTAAGATTGTTAACGATGCATAATAATTACTAGTTGAGGCAACTGAATACGTAGCACTGAAAACCGTAGTGACCCTTACAGCTCCTGTATGAGTTGACATTGTTGAATGATAAAAATTCCCATCCGTTGTATAAAAGAATCATGCTTTGCACCCCTTTTTCCTTTTCCAAATCACCTTATTTCTAAAGTCATATAAAGTTGGTGCTATAGCAAACCATATACTCGAGTTAATTTAATTTTATCTAACACAACACCGACATTTTTTCTGTCGGTAGCCCAGTCCCTTACACTTAAAAATTGGTTTTTTATACCTACCCCAATAGATGCAATACTACGAATATTCAGGCTACACTTATTTTACACATACCTATTTACAAACCCGCACCAACACTGATATGATTGCATTTGCTCTACGTGGTTCGTAACCATCCCACGAAAAAAAACTAAGGAGAAATGAATATGAAAGTAAAGTTTTTAGCAGCAAGTGGTATTATTGCCGCGCTCTATATTGCTGTTACATTGTTAGTCGCACCATTCGGGTTTACAGAGGTGCAATTCCGTGTTTCAGAAATTTTTAATCATTTAGTTGCCTTTAATCCTCGCTTTGCTGTTGGGATTATTATGGGTGTCTTTATTTCTAACCTATTTTCACCACTCGGTGCTTACGATTTAGTTTTCGGCGTTGGTCAGACAATGATTACGCTCGGCCTATTGATTCTTATTTGTAAATTCGTTAAAAATACGTGGGCACGATTAATCATTAATACATTTTTATTTACGTGCACGATGTTTATTATCGCTTTCGAACTGAACTTAGCACTTGAATTGCCATTCTTCTGGACATGGCTTACATGCGCAGCAGGTGAATTTGTTGTAATGGCTATTGGTGCGCCGATTATGTATATGCTCAATAAGCGCTTAAACTTCAAAAACTTGATTTAACAGACGGGTCTTTATAGATTCGTCTTTTTTTGTCCCTACATGCGAAACCCATTTTCTTTCTCTTGACACTATTTTGAAAATACTTTAAAATTTTTCAATAATAAATGCTAAGAAGAAGAATAGTAGCGAGAGCTTATACTTTTAGAGAGCTGATGGCTGGTGCAAATCAGTAGTATATACTTGTGAATGGACTTTGGAGCAGCCTCAGTAATAGGAGGCCGAACTAACTCCCCGTTACAGGAGTACAAAAGTGCGCAATTTTGCGAATAAAGGTGGCACCACGGTTACTCGTCCTTTTTATAGAGGGATTGAAGTGGCTTTTTTTTATGGAAAATTAGATTAGAGGAGTCGAGAGCAGATGAGTACAACAGTCGAGCAAAAAGGATATTTTGGTGAATTTGGAGGTAGCTTTGTTCCTGAAGAGCTTCAAAATGTTTTAAATATATTAGATGAGAATTTCCAGAAATATAAGGATGATGCAGAATTTAATAATGAATTAGATTATTATTTCCGTGAATATATAGGCCGTAAATCGCCACTATACTTTGCTAAAAACTTAACAAAACAACTAGGTGGCGCTAAAATTTATTTAAAGCGTGAAGATCTAAATCATACTGGTTCTCATAAAATTAATAATGTACTAGGTCAAATATTACTTGCAAAACGCATGGGTGCTAATCGTGTAATAGCAGAAACAGGTGCAGGTCAACACGGTGTTGCCACAGCAACTGCTTGTGCAATGTTTGGCATGGATTGCACAGTTTACATGGGTCTCGAGGATACAAAGCGTCAAGCATTAAATGTCTTCCGTATGGAGCTACTCGGTGCTAAAGTCGTTGCGGTCGATAAAGGGCAAGGTCGTTTAAAAGATGCTGTGGATGAAGCATTCGCTGATTTAGTAGAAAACTATGAAACAACTTTCTATTTGTTAGGTTCTGCAGTGGGACCACACCCATTCCCTTCAATGGTGAAGCATTTTCAATCGGTTATTAGCCGAGAAAGTCGTGAACAAATTTTAGAAAAAGAAGGTAAGCTCCCAGCAGCAGTACTTGCTTGCGTAGGTGGAGGCAGCAATGCAATCGGTGCATTTGCAGAATATATCGCGGATGAGGGCGTTCGTTTAATCGGCATTGAGCCCGATAAAGCAGCGACATTAAACGAAGGTACACCAGGTGAATTACATGGATTCAAATGCTTACTATTGCAAGATGCTCAAGGTAATCCACTACCAACGTATTCAATTGCAGCTGGTCTTGACTACCCTGGCGCAGGTCCTGAGCACAGCTATTTAAAAACAATTGGTCGCGGTGAATATGTAACAGTTACTAACGAAGAGGTACTTGAAGCATTCCAAGTGCTATCTAAAGTTGAAGGTATCATTCCTGCACTAGAAAGCTCCCATGCTGTTGCACATGCATTAAAATTAGCTCCCACTTTATCATCTGAAGAGAGTATTATTATTAATATTTCAGGTCGTGGCGATAAGGACGTTGAACAAGTATTCCATATGTTAAATAAATAAAATCCCAGCAAGAACAGCACGAGCTAAAGGTTGTTAGTGGCGCAGGCGCACCATCACCAAATTAAATTGAAGTCGTAGCTACACATAGGGAAATCCCAATAGTTGTTTCATACTGAAGGCATCGAGAAATCAATTCTCGATGCCTTTTATCATGTTATACAAGCGTACTTAATTTCGGATAAATTTCAGCCACATTGTCTCGTAATTTAGCTTTTAAGAATTTCCCGACAGACGTTTTTGGAATTTCATCTAAAAAGACAATATCCTCTGGCACCCACCATTTTGCAAATTGGCTTTCTAAAAAGGCTAGTAATTCTTCACTCGTCGCTGACTTTCCTTCCTTTAAAACGACACACGCTAGCGGACGCTCCTGCCATTTGGCATGTGGGATTGCAATTACCGCTGCTTCAAAAATGGCATCATGTGTCATTAATGCATTTTCTAAATCTACAGAAGAAATCCATTCACCGCCAGATTTAATCAAATCTTTTGTACGGTCGGTAATTTTAATAAAACCATCTGCTGTACGGACCGCAATATCCCCTGTAAATAACCAACCATCCCGATAAGCGTCTTTCGTACGCTCATCACGATAATATTCATGTGAAATCCACGGACCACGTAGACGTAATTCCCCCATCGTCTCACCATCCCATGGTACTTCACCATGATCATTGACAATACTTGACTCAATACCAGCCATCGTCATACCTTGCATAGCACGTGCTTCAATACGTTTTTCAATCGGCCATTCATCCATCCATGACATATAATTCGATAATGCAACGATTGGTGTTGTCTCTGTCATCCCATAGACAACGATATATGGAATACCATATTTCTCTTCAAAAGTACGTATTAATCGTGTTGGTGAAGCTGAGCCACCACAGCAAATTGCTCGTAGTGAACTAATATCTCGTTCACGCTTCTCCTGTTCCTGTAATGCGCCAATCCAAATTGTCGGAACACCCGCCGTCAACGTCACCTTTTCTTGCTCCACTAAATCTAAAATTAAATCAGAAGTAAATTGTGGACCTGGCAGTACTTGTGTTGCACCAACATTGACACTGGCAAACGGTAATCCCCAAGCATTTGCATGGAACATCGGCACAATTGGCATCACAACATCACGCTCAGCAATCCCCATGGAATCGGACATACTAAGCATCATACTGTGTAATACTAAGCCTCGATGGGAGTAAACAACCCCTTTTGGATTTCCCGTCGTTGCACTTGTATAACACATACCTGCTGGTGCTTCTTCTTCTAAATCATCGGGAAATTCGAAGTTTTCATCCGCAGATGCTAATAATTCCTCATAAGACAAAGCATTCGGTAATGTTGTCTCTGGTAGAGTATCTTCATCTGTCATAATAATATAGTGTTTTACTGTCTTTAACTCAGATGCAATATTTTCAATGATAGGGACAAGATCTTCATCGATCATTAAAATCTCATCTTCCGCATGGTTAATAATATAAATTAAATGTTCTTCCGATAACCGAATATTGACCATGTGCAATATAGCACCAGCACATGGCACAGCAAAATACGCCTCTAAGTGGCGATGCTGATTCCAAGCGAAGGAACCAATCTTCTTGCCCTTTTCCATCCCCAGCTTTGTAAGCGCATCTGCTAACCGACGTGTTCTTTTTGCCCATTCCCCATATGTTAAACGGTGAATTGTATGCGGGCTTGTACGTGACACGATGGTCTTTCTAGCAAAATAACTTTCTGCACGCTTAAAAAAGTTTGTTAATACTAACGGTGCTTGCATCATCAAACATCCATCCCTTCTTCTTGTGAATTCCCCCAAACTTTGTAGAATATTAACATCAATTTTAACAGAATAATATTAATATTCTGAATATGATTATATTAAAAAATTAATTACGATGCTATATATTCCGAAAATTTTCTATCTCATCCTTACATTTTCTCTTCTATCCTTCTTTTCTAACACATTCAATAATGCATTTCCAAAACAAAAAAACAGGCAATGAAAACAACATTGTTTTCCCGCCTGTCTTAAAGTACAAACTTTCGATTTAATATATGTTTTTTATGAAATGGCTTTTTTTTGCAACTTAATTTTTAATTTCTCTAACATATCAATAGTCATTTTTGCTAAATCATATTCCGCTTTAAAGCCCCACTCATTTTTGGCTGCATCAGTATTGATAGAATTTGGCCAACTATCTGCAATCGCCTGACGCACTGGATCTACCTTATAATCCATACGGAATTGTGGCAAATGCTTTTTAATTTCAGCAGCGATTTGAGATGGTTCAAAACTCATTGCCGTAATATTAAATGCATTGCGGTGAATTAACTTGCTACTGTCCGCTTCCATTAAGTCTACAATAGCTTGTAATGCATCGGGCATATACATCATATCCATATAAGTACCTTCTTGAATATATGATGTATACTTTCCTTGCTGAATTGCTTCATAAAAGATTTCAACCGCATAGTCAGTTGTACCGCCTCCAGGAGGCGTTACATAAGAAATTAAACCTGGGAAACGCACCCCACGTGTATCAACGCCAAAACGATTAAAATAATAGTCACATAATAATTCACCAGCAACTTTGTTAACACCATACATAGTTGTTGGGCGCTGTAACGTATCTTGCGGTGTATCATCCTTAGGTGTTGATGGTCCAAATGCACCGATTGAACTTGGTGTGAAAAACTGTAAATTTAACTCACGAGAAACTTCTAACGCATTCATCAATCCACCCATATTTAAATTCCAAGCAAGTAATGGATTTCTTTCTGCGGTTGCAGATAATAATGCGGCCAAATGCATCATCGTATCCGCCCCAAAGTCCTTAGCTAAATCATGCATTCTTTGTCCATCTGTCACGTCCAGTACTTCGAACGGACCCTTTGTATGTTCAAGCTTTCGTATATCCGTTGCTAATACATTGTCCTCTCCATAAATACTACGAAGTTTTTCTACTAGCTCAGAGCCAATTTGACCAAGAGCACCTGTAACCATAATCTTTTCCATTTCTCCAAACCTCCACATATGAACAATTGTACTCCTGAGAAGCACAATATTTTATACTAAAACATTGATTTAATAACACTTTTGATGAATTTTATTATAATGTGTTCATATTAAAAATACAACAACAATATGTGTAATTTTCTAAAAAAGAACATACAACACCTTGTTATCAGTATATGGTTTCATATTCAAAGTGTTCTACACCATCTATAGAAAACACAATTGTATTTTCCACATGTACAATTATCTATTTTTTTACATAATAAAAGAACCTCTTTGCACTTAAATGTAAAAGAGGTTCTTCATTTTTTAATTTGAATTTTTTCATTAGATTGAAAAGCGTTTCACTGCGATTTGTAATACCTTTGAAACTTTTCTTAATTCTTTTATATAATTATGAAATTGTTGCTGTGCATTTAATTGATCTGTCGTCAATTTTGCCACATGTTTGGTCGAGGCAGCATTTGTTTCTGAAAGAGATGTCAACATCACTGCATCTTCGTTTACCTTTTTCGTATGCTCTGCTATTTCTTGAACTGTCGACGATACCTCTACTATATAAGGCTGTATATTATTTACTTTCTCTAGTATTTGATCGAAACTTGTTGCTGTTTCTGCAGTTACTTTTACACCCTTCTCGGTAGCAATTAAAACACCTTCCATCATCTCTACAGCATAGTGAGAATCTGTATGAATGTTTTGTACAATTGACGTAATAGTATTTGTTGAATGAACGGTTTGTTCCGCTAGCTTGCGTACTTCATTTGCAACGACCGCAAATCCCTGCCCATGCGTGCCTGCTCTAGCGGCTTCGATGGATGCATTCAAAGCAAGTAAATTTGTTTGTGCAGTTATTTTTTCAATAACTTCAACCATTTGGTCAATTGTAGCGGCACGTTCAACTAAATTAAAAATAGCTGTATTTGATTTTTCTACCGCTAGTTTAATCGCTTGAATTTGCGTTAAGTTTGCCTGTACAATTTCTGTACCACTCTCTGCTTCGTGTGCAGTATCGTGTGCAAAGCTCTCTACAAGATTCACCTTTTCTAATATAACTTGCACACCATTCAGTACTTCTTCTAATGAAGCTGAATTGGACGCTAATTTTGTAGTAGAAGCAGTAGTCAACTCGGCAATATTTTGCACATCCTTTGCAATTTTAACCGTAGTTGTAGAAGATTGCTCAGAGGATTGTTGCAAATTCTCCGTCATCACTTCTACCTCTTGCGCACTATTTGTCACCGTATGTAGTAATTGTTTTACTTCTGTTGCCATCTGATTATAGGATAGGACAACTTCTCCAAGCTCATCATGCGCCACGTAACTCGCATTGGCTGTAAAATCTCCCTGCTCAGCGCGTTTCAATAAAGATTTTAATTGACGTGTCGGAACATTCACTGCTTTCGTTGCAATCAAACCAATGAAAATAACTAATAGTACAACAAACATACAAACACTACCTAATAACCAATAACCGAATTGTACATCCTTTTGGTACGCTTGCTGCTGTTCCTCTGCTCTTTGAACTAAGTAGCTCTGTGTTTCTTCTAATAATGCATGAATTTGTTGGCTTACAGGTAAATAGGTTTGCTCATAAAATCGCTGACGCTCTTGCAAATTTAACTGCTCATAGCTTTCAACTAAATCTACCTGCTGGGCGAATATCGTATTATACTTCTTTACTTGATGATTCATCTTTTTATCAATCGTTAATTTTTCTAAATGACCTACAGGCTGTTCAATATTAGTTAGAATACCCGTCATCTCTTGGTAATCACCATTGGAATCCACTAAGAAATCCAATTGTCGTTGCGCTTCTTCTAGTTCATTTAGCCAACCAATCGGTAAAAGCCCCTCTGTATAACTCTCGCTTGCATGCCAGGACATTTTCCGTAAATAATCTACACTAAATATACCTATTAGAATATTTGATAGTACACATACAACCATGAGTACAAGCAGCTTATCTTTTACCTTAATATAACGAAAAAAATGCATCATCTTCGGCTCCTTCTCCAACTCTTACCATTAATCATAGTATGGAGATATAAAGCCAGTGTTATGTTTTTGTAAAATTTTCTAGAAAACTGAAGAAATGATCATATGCTTCACGGAACCTTCTTTAATTCCATTCGTTCCCTATTACTAGTTGGTTTTTCCAAAAAGGAAAGGAGGTGAAACTGTTGCAGCTAAAAAAATTTGATAATAGTTTAGCAATCAGTCTATTGTTGCTCGGTATTATTAGTTGCCTTTTCGTTCATTCTAGCAGTATAGCATTTGAACAATATGCAAGTTTGTTTATTGTAAAGCAATTTATCTATTATAGCCTTGGATTTTTAATTATGTATGGCGTCGCAACACTTGATATTGAACAACTTAAAAGAATAGGATGGCCATTTTATTGGTTTATGGTAGCCCTCACTTTTGGCTTATTTATTGCTCCTGAAAGCATCGCACGAACAATCAATGAAGCGAAATCTTGGTATCAAGTTCCACTTTTAGGATCATTTCAGCCATCAGAATTTTTAAAGTTTGCATTTTTAATTGTTGTGAGTAAAGTCATTGTTGCCCATCGAGCAAAATATGTACAGCCATCCTTCCTATCAGATATGCGCCTACTAATTACGATTGGCATTATTACTCTTCCACCGACACTTGCTGTCTATAAGCAACCTGATACAGGCATGGTTATGCTATACATGGCGATGATTATACCGATGGTTTACTTCTCAGGCATTCAAACTAAATTACTCGTAATCTTTACAGCCATCCCAGTGTCAATTGTGACTGTTATCGCTACTCTTTATATAAAGTTTAATGATTTTTTTACCGAGAAGCTATTAAGTAAATTATCTGGGCATCAGGTTTCTCGTATTTATGGGTGGCTACAGCCTTATGAATATACGGATTCATCTTTTCAGACTAGACAAGGCTTTATGGCTATAGGTTCAGGTGAGTTCATAGGGAAAGGCTATTTGCAAAATAATGTCTATGTTCCAGAAAAACATACCGACTTTATTTTTTCTGCTATCGCAGAAGAAGTAGGATTTGTGGGTGGGGCTTTTGTTATTGCACTATTATTTTTTGTTATTTACCGTATTGTCCTAATTACAGTACAAGCAAAGGATCCATTTATGACACTAATGGGCGCGGGTATCTCCAGTTTATTAGCATTTCAAATTACGCAAAATATTGGTATGACGATAGGACTTTTACCTGTAACAGGCGTAACTTTACCGTTTTTAAGCTACGGTGGAAGTTCACTACTTTCAAATTTCATGTTAATGGGGATCGTCATGATTATCCACAACTCTTATAAGGGATATATGTTTAAAGCAGGGGACTAACATAATGCAAGTAGAGATATGTACATGCCATCTCTACTTGCTAGGTTAAAGGGGGATTAATTAGTTAAAAACTCTTTCATACTTACATTAAATTGATCGATAAATATCTTAGCTTCATTACGAGGTAATTTTAATGCAGCTAAAGCTGCACCACCAACTGGTAAGCTATAAGCACCCATGAAGTCATACTGATTACTATTCTTTTTATCAATAGCTTCTAATTTTTCAATAAATAGCCCCAACTCATTAAAAACTCCACCAGCCAGCACTACTTTAACACGCTTCTCTGCAAACGGATTTTTTTTGTAACAAGCTTCTACACTTTGATAAAAAACATGGCATACCTGATTAATGATTGTATTGGCTTCTGCATCCCCGCATTTAGCGCATTCGATTGCTACCTTACTTAAGGGAGATATTATGTCACGCGGATGTCCTTCACCATACACCACTTCGATTATTTGCGGAACAGATTGTAATTGAAAATATTCTAATACCGCTGCTGTTAGGAGCGTTTCAGAACCTCTTTTATCAAATGCCTTAAATACCGCTTTTAATGTGCGAATACCAATATCATAGCCACTGCCCTCATCATCAAAAATATAACCCCAGCCTGCTGTACGCTCAATTCTTCCAAACGAATCTATACTGAGTGTAATCGCACCTGTACCAGATATTTGTACAATGCCAGGCTGACCTAATGTACCCGCATACAGCGCATTCAAGCCATCATTCGATAGTGCTAGTTGACAGTCTCTAGGTAAAAGCGAGGTTAATAATGCATGAGTAATTTTCTCATTATTATTTTCTGTTACACCAGATAGTCCCGCATGGCATTTTGTAATGTGTTGAAATTCGTGAGGCCGTTGTCTTTTTAAATCTTTTATGAGTTCTGTTATCGTCTCGGTAAATTGCTCTAAGCTCATGGATGTAGGATTACTTTTGCCCGTTTCAGCTAGCGCCATCATTTGGCCACGATATGTTGAGATTGTTGCTATTGTTTTTGTTCCACCACCGTCAATTGCCAAAACATACAAGTGCCTTCACCTCTATACAATTTTAATTGTCGAAACAATTTCCCCTACCTCAACTCCTGTGTCATTACGCACAAATGAAGGAGACAATGCTTTAATACGCTCAATTGCTTCCTGATTTGTATACTGAATTTGTTCCAATATAGAAGCAATTACATTCGGCCACGGACTTTCTGAGCCATTCATAATTTTCAAGGCAAAACTTAACCCTTCTTTCCTTAGAGCAAAACAGTATACCCCCTGTGCCCCACCCTTCGCCACAATATTAGGGTCCTGTAATAATGCCGTACAAATAAAGTTTTGAGATGCAATAATATGATTCTCTTTATTCATTACTCCAGTAAGTTTTATTACTGCTTCACGAATCCGTTGATCATCAATTAATTCTGGTCGTGCTAGCTTTAAATAGGCAATTGCCATATTTTTTAGCGGAATCGCAAACACTGGTGCACCACAACCATCCATCCCTGTATGAATTCTCTCCACATCATATTCACTTAAATAAGCAATGTATTTTTTAATCATCTGCTGCAGTGGATGATCTGGATGGCAATATTGCTTAACGTCAAAGCCATTTGCTAAACAGGCAGTTAAAAATCCTAAATGCTTGCCCGCACAATTATGAAATAGTTTCCTCTTTTCAAATCCCTGTTGAATATACTGTGTTTTAGGTTCCTCATTTAATGGATAGGATGCAGCACAAATTAACTCATTTTCATCAATAGGTATTTTTCCTAATAAAGAGATTAACGCCTCTTGATGATAAATTTCGCCTCTTTGTGAAGCCAGAAATAATGCACTTTCTGTTGCAGTAATACCGTACTTTTCTATAAAATCTGTCATAAAAATAGGAATAGCTTGAAATGGTTTTGCTGCAGAACGAAAATACACAGGCTCATAATCTTGACCTACAGAAATAAATTCTTCCTTCGTCAGATTCACAGCACTCATTTGTCCATAATGCACATTTTCCATTAATCCTGAACGATACTCCTTTAAAAATTCTGAGTAAGCCATGAATAATCAACCTTTCTTTAAACAGAAAGCAACTGCTTTTGTGCTTGTAATGCCGCTCCTTTTACAACCCCTTCTTTTAGTTGATTTGAAAACTGCAAATCAAAGTAAGGTTGTAATTCTTTCCATATATATTGTTTACACTTTTCACTTAGTAGTTTTTGAAATGTTGCATTGTGTTCAATCATTTCTCCACTGACTATGACAGCCTCTGGTTCATATAAGCAAACTAGATTATTGATGGCAATAGCTAGAAAAGTAGCTACATCTTGTTGAATATCGATTGCCCATGGCTCGCCTTGATCAACACAATGCAAAATTTCTTCCATTGATTGAATATTAAGATTTTTAGGCGTTCTTTTTAACAACGTATTTTCAGAAACATACATGGATAAGCACCCTCTTTTACCACAGTGACACATTTCACCAAAGGGATTAATCGTTATATGGCTTATTTCTCCAGCTTTATTTTGAATGCCACGATAGACCTCTCCATTTAATAATATAGATGCTCCTATTCCTGTTCCAATTCCAACTAAAATACAATTTGAATACAGCGGCGAATAGATATTACCAATTTCAGAAATAATTTGCATTTTTAATTCATTATCTATGATGACTTCACAACCAAAAACACCATTTAAATCTTCTCTTATGTGGCAGTTTTCCCACTTCAATTGCTCAGAAGAAACGATAATTCCTTCCTCGTTATTGATGACTCCTGGAATTCCTATCCCAATGCCTAGTAATTTATCCTGGGCAATCTGATATTCTGTCATTATATTATTTATAGACTGTTTCAGTAGATGTATAGCTTCTTCATATTGATGTCTGATGCTACATTTGACTTCCTGGAAGGCGATAAGCTTCCCTAAGAAATCTAATATACCTATCCGTATAGTAAAGCAATCAATTTCTATCCCAATAGTATATAAAGCATCTTCACGCATATGAATTAACGTAGGACGTCGACCAATAGCTGTTTCTTCCGAAATCCCTTCAAGAATAAAGCCTTCCGCTTCTAGTTCCTGCACAATACGAGTAATGGTCGTAGGGCTCATTTTTGTATATTTAGATAATTGAATTCTTGAAATTGGTGCCATCTGTCTTATTGCGTCAAGCACAATATATTTATTTTGCCTTCGCATTTGTACTTGATCTTGCTTTTTCAAATTAAATTCAACCCCTATTTAAACTTTTCTATGAATAGTACAGCTTCTTTGATGTCTTTTTCGGGATTTAATCTCACTTCTCGTTCAATAGTTAAATAGCCATTGTATCCGATTTCCTGTAAAGCTGAAAAATAAAGCTCGAAATTGACATCTCCTTGACCTAATGGAAGTTCCCTAAAGAAATCCCCATTTTCCACCATTTCTTCTATTTTATCATGAGATGTTCCAGAATCGTATCCTAAGTAGCCATACACATCTTTTGGATTCGTTTGCTGTAATTGAATGCCATCCTTCACATGCGTATGTACGATATAATCCTTTAAAAGCTTAACGCCAGCTACAGGGTCATCATTTGTTACCATTACCATATTGGCAGGATCAAAATTAACCGATACTCCATTAGTCGATAGTTTATCTAAAAATCCCTTTAATGTAAGACTCGTTTCTGGACCTGTTTCAATTGCAAAGTAAGCATCCAAAGATGTAGCATATTGACCTAATTCTTCACAAGCTTCCAGCATCGTTTGATAAATTGGATCATTTTCATCTTCAGGAATGATTCCTATATGAGTTGTCACAATCGATGTGCCAAGATCTTTTGCTAATTGCATAATTTCTTTCGATTTTTTTATTTTCCAAGCATTTTCTGTTTTATCTTGAAAGCCATGTCCTCCTAAATCACCACATAATGCGGAGATTTCTAGACCTAACGCTAAAATGTACTGCTTCAATTCTGCTCTTTGTGTAGCATTTAAATTATCTGGGTCCAACTCACCTGACACTGCATACATTTGTACCCCTTGTGCCCCAACTTCTTTCGCCTTTAATAAGCCTTCACGAATAGGCAAACGAAAACTGTCTACTATCACACCAATTTTATTGTCCAATTTCACCATCTTAATAAACCACTTCCTTTCCTTCATTTGCAGAAATATAAATACCTTCTAAGATTTTCATAATTTCTACCCCATCCTCAACTGGTGCCACTGAATCATATTGATGAAGGCAACAATCAACAAATGCATCAATTTCATTTTGAAAGGCTTTCGCAAAATCAAAGGTTAAATCGTTAATTTGAGGGTGAATATTTAAAATCGTATTATGCTCTTCACTCACAATTTTTAATTCTGGTTCTAGCTCCGCTCCACCGTTCGTGCCATATAGCTTAATGCTTATTTCATCTTTTATGGCATGTAGTGTATAGGAAACGTCTACCATTAACGACGCGCCATTGTCAAAGGTAATAAGGGCATTTGCTAAGTCTTCTACTGTATTTTTAGTAGCATCATAGTCTGCCGCCTTATAAAAGGATAAATTTTCAACATGATTTCGATTTCCTAATTGATTGTAAGTATGACCTGTTATCCGTTTCACCTTTGGTCTGCCCATTAAATACCAGCAAATATCAATGACATGTACACCTAAATCAATTAAAGGACCGCCACCAGACTTCTCGATTTCTGCAAACCAGCCTCCTGGATTTCCTAATCTTCTAAGACAGGACGCTTTCGCATAATAAATATCGCCTAGTTTGTTATCGTCGATGAAGCTTTTCAGCACTTTGGTATTTGTGGCAAAGCGTCTTACATAGCCTACTTGAAATACTTTCTGATGCTGTTCGGCAACTTTTTGAATGTTTAAAGCTTCCGCATAAGTCATCGATAACGGCTTTTCAATCAGCACATGTAAGTCATTTTCCAATGCAAGAATGGCGAATTCGGCATGCGTATTATTCCATGTACAAATACTAACAGCGTCTATATTTTTGTCTGCAAACAGCTCTTCTTTTGAAGAAAAAACGTGACTTGCTCCAAATTGAGCTGCCTTTGCTTTACCGCGCTCAATGGAGGCATCATACACCCCATATAACTCGACCGCTGGATTTTTCATATAGGAACCTAAATGATAATCGGAAATAGAACCTGTACCGATTACACAAACTTTTAATTTATTCATGTTCTTTCCTCCTTTAGAGCTGGCATTCGTCCCATAAACGACGTACATTATCCATCCCTATTTTTGAACCAACTTGGCAATCTTCCATGCCTTCGAATTCCACCACAATATATCCATCGTAGCCACTACCTTTTACGAGCTTAATAATTTCTCGAATATTCAGATCGCCATGCCCGACAATTGCCCCTCTAATGTAGTTGTTATGCACTGTACGGAACCATTCGCCATCCCCTGGATTTTCATAATAAGGACGAATATAAAAATCTTTGAAATGCACTGTAGCCGCATAGGGAAGGTTTTTCATTACACCAATTAAAGGCTGTTCATCGATGCATAAAAAATTCCCAATATCTAAAGTTGTTTTAAAGTTGTCTCTGTTTACTGCATGAATTAATTGTTGTACACGATCACTCGTTTGCACATTAAAGCCATGATTTTCAATTGTTGTCGTAATATTAAATTGTTTCGCGTAATCGGCAATCAACTGACAGCCTCTAACCATTTCTTCAAAGTGTTCATTGTAATAATGAATGGTTGTTTGCTCCTTTGGTAAAGTAAAGAGCGTAACGTCATGGCGCATAATGTTAATGCCCATATGATGTACTACATCAATATGTTTCTTTAAGCGTTCAACTTCTTCTAGAAAAGCTTCCTCCGTATCCTGAATAAAGTTTGCTGGTAATGAGTAGGCAGATAGCTCTAATCCTAGCTCTGCTGCTTTTTCTTTAATTTGTGTTGCAAGTTCATAGTTATCTACAACAGTAAATTCATAGGGCACTAATTCTACATGCTGCCCCCCGTTGTCTGCTACCCATTGCAAAACATCTAGAACAGTCATTTCCCCCTGCCTCATTTTTTTGACCATACTGTATGTGCTTAACCCAATTTTCATTTATGAACACCCTTTCTATTAGTGAACAAAGTGACATGCAACACTTTGCTCTTCGTTAATTTTTTTCATTTCTGGTATAGCTTGCTTACATATATCTGATGCCAAAGGACACCTTGTGTGGAAGGTACAACCACTTGGCGGGTTTTTAGGATTCGGTATGTCACCAGTTAAAACGATTTTCTTTTTTCGTAATGTGGGATCTGCTATCGGCACGGAAGCAATGAGTGCTTGCGTATAAGGATGCTTAGGTTCATTAAATATAGTCTCTTTTCGCCCGATTTCTACAATGGAACCTAAATACATGACACCTATATAATGGCTAATATGTTCTACAACACTTAAATCATGAGAAATAAAAAGATAAGATATTTTATATTCTTGCTGTAATTGCTTTAATAAATTTAATATTTGCGATTGTATAGATACATCCAATGCCGACACAGGCTCATCCGCAATAATCAACTTTGGTTTTGTTATTAAAGCGCGTGCAATACCTAAACGCTGTCTTTGTCCACCACTGAACTCATGTGCATAGCGGTCAGCATGTTCAGCATTTAATCCAACAACATCCAGCATTTCAAGAACTAGTTTTTCACGCTCGGCTTTTGAAAGTTTTGTATGAATTTCTAAAGGCTCACCAACAAGCTCCTTTACCTTCATTCTTGGATTCAATGAGGCATATGGATCTTGAAAAATCATTTGAACAGTTTGTCTTAAATGCTTTAAATCGGATTGCTTTGCTGTAGCCACATCTTTCCCGTCAACAACAATACTTCCGTTTGTTGGCGCTATTAATCTAGTGATTAACCTACCTGTAGTAGATTTTCCACAACCACTTTCCCCAACTAGACTAAATGTCGTACCTTCTTCTATTTCAAAGGAAACATCTATGACCGCGTTAACATATTGCTTTTTTTGAAATAATCCACCAGCTATTTGAAAGCTTTTTTTCAAATTCTCCACTTTTAAAATACTATTAGGCATTTACTTTCACATCCTTTTTCGCATATAGCCAGCAGCTACATTGCCGTGTAGCTGAAATTTCCACTGTCGGTGGACTCTCCTGATGGCATATAGACATCGCTTCATTACATCTTGGAGCAAATTTACAACCATTTGGCATATTTTGCGGGGATGGCACTTGACCATTGATAGAATCCAATATTTCTTTGTTATCACCAATTTTCGGTACAGATGCAATTAAACCTTTTGTATAAGGATGATTTGGGCTAGCAAATAACTCAAAGACATCAGCTTCCTCTACAACCTGCCCTGCATACATTACAACCACCCTATCGCACATTTCTGCCACAACACCTAAATCATGAGTGATTAATAAAATAGCTGTGTCATTTTCTTCCTTTAGCTTTTTCATTAACTCTAAAATTTGAGCTTGTATTGTAACATCAAGCGCAGTAGTTGGTTCGTCAGCAATAAGTAAATTAGGATGACAAGCCATCGCCATAGCAATCATTACGCGCTGGCGCATTCCTCCTGATAGCTGATGTGGATATTCATAAATGATTTCCTCGGCTCTTCCTATGCCCACGTTTTTTAACATTTGGATGGCGTGATGTCTACTTTCATTCTTCGGTAGCTTCAAATGCATCTCAATTGCTTCCATTAACTGTTTGCCAATTTTTAAGACTGGATTTAAAGAAGTCATTGGCTCTTGAAAAATCATCGCCATTTGCTTGCCACGAATCTTCCGAATTTCAGCTTCAGACATTTTCGTCAAATCATCACCATTAAAATGTATAGAGCCATTGACAATCTTACCTGTAGTCCCATGGAATAATTGCATAATGGATAACGATGTTAAGCTTTTCCCACTACCCGATTCTCCCACTAAGCCTAAGATCTCTCCTTTACGGATGGCAAAGTTGACACCCCTTAAAATCTTGATTTCCTTTTTATCACGCGTAAAGGACGTTTCTAAGTCAGTTACTCGCAGTACATGTTCTGACATAGGCATTCTCCTTAATTATTTTTTATTTTTGGATCTAATACATCTCGTAATCCATCACCTATTAAGTTAAATGCTAGTACGGTTAAAAAGATAGCAATGCCCGGCATGATGACTACGTGCGAAGATGTTCCTAAATAGTCACGCCCGCTACTTAGCATGACTCCCCACTCTGGCGTTTCAGGGCTGGCACCTAAGCCTAAGAAACTTAAACCAGATGCTGCTAAAATGGCTGTTCCTATACGCATTGTGACAAAAATAATTAACTCACTCATGGTTTCAGGGAAAATATGTTTCCACAGCACTCTAACATGCGAAGCCCCCATGGATTGTGCGGCCTCTACGTATACATTCTCTTTCGCATTCAATGTAGCACCTCTTACTAAACGGGCAAAGGATGGCACACTAAAAATCATCACAGCAATAATGACATTATTAATACCAGGACCCAATAAGGCTACAATGGCAATAGCTAACAATAAATCAGGAAATGAAAATAATACATCACAGCTACGCATGATGATTTTGTCAATCCACCCACCAAAATAACCGCTAATTAAGCCTAAAATTGTTCCTAATATTAAGCCTAAAAATACGGCACTAAAACTCACCATTAAGGATATTTTTGCTCCTACTATTAAACGACTGAAAATATCGCGACCGTACTCATCCGTTCCTGCCAAATGACTCGCACTTGGTCCCTCTAATAAAGCATCATAATTCGGTTCGAAAGGATCATACGGCGCGATATAAGGACCAATAATAGCAACTACAATTAATAATCCTATAAAGATACTTGCTACCAATGCAGCCTTTTGTTTTTTAAAAGACTTCCAAAATTCTTTAAGAGGAGAGTATTTTCTTTGTGTATTTTGCACTTGGCTATTTTGCACAGTAGTTGGTGAAGTCATTTTGTTCCCTCCCTTAAGCATCTAATTGAATTTTTGGATTTAACACTGTATAAAGCACATCTACGACTAAATTTACTAAAATAAATTCCAAAGCAAATAACAGCAATGCTGACTGAATAACGGGATAATCACGAAATGCGATAGAATCGATCAGAAGTCGTCCCATTCCTGGAAAACTAAAAACTGTCTCTACTACTACCGATCCACCTAATAAAAATCCAAATTGCAGGCCTGCTACCGTTACCACAGAAATTAAGGAATTTCTTAAAGCATGTGTCACAATAACGGAGCGTTCTTTCAACCCTTTTGCTCTCCCTATTCTTATATAATCTGCTTGTAACGTTTCAAGCATGGAAGATCGAGTAAATCTAGCGATCATTGACATAATGCCAGCCCCTAAGGTCAAGGAAGGTAAAATATAACTAGAAAAGCCATCTAATCCACCTGTCGGAAGTAACCCTAGTTGCACTGAAAATAATTGAATTAATAATAGGCCTAGCCAAAATCCTGGAATCGAAATGCCCGAAACAGCCGTTACCATGCCAAAATAATCAGGCCATTTATTTTTATTGATGGCAGAAAAAACACCTATCGCCAAACCCATTAATGTAGCCCAAAACATGGAAAGGAAAGTAAGCTGAAGAGAAGGCATAAACCTTGTTTTAAACATATCGATGACAGGTAGCCCTGTTGTTAAAGACGTGCCAAGCTCACCCGTCACAAGATTTTTCATATAATCCACGTATTGTTTAAGAATCGGTTTATCTAAACCCATCTCATGTCGTACATTTTCAACATCTTCTAGCGTGGCATCCTTACCTGCTACTAATCGTGCTGGATCACCAGGTATAAAATGAATAAATAAAAATGTTAATATGGAAATGACAATTAAAATCGGTATCATTTCAACAGTTCTTCTTGCTATATATTTCCCCATGGCGCCTTCCTCCTTTCTATTTTGTAAAAAAGGAATTGACTAGCATCAATTCCTTTTCTGTACATTACTCCACTTTGGCATTCTTCACATCAAGTCCACCTGTAGGGTTTACTAACACACCACTAACATTTGAGCGCACGCCATATACAACCTCATCCACCCCTAAGAAAATCCAAGGCGTATCTTGATAAACGATTTCCTGTAATTTTTCATATAGTTCCGCTTGGCGATCTACATCTGAAATGGAGTTAGCTTCATCCATTAATTGATCTGCCTCCGTGTTATTATAGTAAGCTGTATTTGCACCATTTGGAGGGAATGATACGCTATGGAAAAGAGGCTTTGTCGCATTCGTTATATCCGAAGCATAGGCTGACCAACTCACATACCACATTTTCAATTTCGCATCATCTGGTGTTTGTGCACCATAGATTTCATCTGATAAAGTGCCTTCCTCCATTGATTTAATTTCTACTTTTACACCAATTTGACCTAACTGTTGTTGAATAAACTGCATACCTTTCATCGTATCTGAGTTTGTGTTACCCCAGATTTCAATATCGAAGCCATCAGGATAGCCAGCCTCAGCCAATAATTCTTTTGCCTTTTCAATATTGTGTTCATACATTTTTTGTTGCTTATAATAAACCGTTTTGGAAGGAATAATGGAGTCTAATGGTACACCTAGCCCCGCATTAACCACTTTTATATAAGCATCTTTGTCCACCGCATAGTTAAAGGCTTGTCGAACTTTAAGATCATCCAAAGGTTTTTTATAAGTATTTAATGAAACGTAGTGTGCAATTGTAGAAGGAACTTTATTAACCTCTACATCTTTACTACTAGAAAGTTCATCAATATTTTGAGATGGCACAGGATAGATAACTTGTGCATCCCCCGCTTTTAGCATCGCCACTCGTGATCCATTTTCGGGTACTGGTTTATAGATAATTTTAGAAACACGTTGTCTGCCATCCCAATAGCCATCAAAATTTTCAATTGTTAAATGGTCTCCTTGTACCCATTCAACAAATTTATATGGACCTGTACCGACTGGTTTTTTAGGTATTTCTGCTAAATTTTCTTTAATCATTTTTGGACTAATCATTTTGGCAACCCCAAAACGAGTAATCATTGGTCCATATGGTTCTTTTAAAGTAACTTTAATCTCATAATCGCCTAGAATTTCAACGTTGTTTATTAAGCTAAATCCACGAGAATATAAGCGTAAGCTTTCATCATTCATGATTCGTTCAATGTTGACCTTTACAGCATCAGCATTAAACTGTTCCCCGTCATGGAAAGTAACCCCTTCTCGAAGTTTGAACGTATATTCGAGCGCGTCTTCACTTATTGAATAATCATCTGCTAAAACCTTAATAATTTGCCCATCTGCATCGAAGCCTAGCAATCCTTCTAGCATCGTCTCCTGTACAGAGTTCGAATTAGTATCCCCTGTGTTATGCGGATCCATAGAAATAAAGTTTTCATTTACAGCGATGACAAGCTCATTTTTTGAACTTGCTGTGCCTGAATCTGTAGTAGACTTGTCTCCCGTATTTGGTGCGGTAGAATTGTCTTTCTCTGCACATGCCGCTAAAAGCAACGTACATAGAATTACAAAAACCAATTTTTTAACAAAATTCATTCCATCTTCCCCCTTAGTAAAAATATATAAAAATATTTCTTATAGCTTAAAATAAGAAATATAATTACTAAAAATATTTATTTTCTCCACTGCTGAAAATAAATAGGCAAAAAATAAAACTATATTTTCTTACGATTAGACAATTCAATTCAGGAAAGACATTGCCTCCTCAACTATCAAAATTGCTTTTAATCAGAAAGTATAGTTCAAATTACAAAGTGTATTTATTCCACTGCTGAAAATAAGTATTTAAAAAAATATTCCCTTTCACAATATTTTTTAATTATCAGAAAATTAATTATTTTTTACAACTATAAACTATGAAATCTAATATTTCCAGTATTTTTTTAATAATTTTCAGAATTTTAAAATTATTTTTATTGTGCAATAATAATTTTCTTGAAAAATATTTAAGCTACAAAGTACTACAATAAAAGTTCTAAAAGCCTTTAACACGGCTTTTAGAACTTACTTGAATAGTTACTACAGCGTATTTATACTATTCACAACCACATTTAGTATGCGATCAAGATCTTCTTGTGCAATATTAAGTGGTGGTGATAATGTTAAGACGTTATTAAACCCTGCTACGGTAGCTCCATTTTTCCCGATGATAACCCCTTGCCCTTTACATGCTGCAATGACAGCATTCACTTTTTCCACTGGCAAAGGTTCTTTTGAGATTTTATCTACAACTAATTCTATCCCGATCAATAAGCCTTTCCCACGAACATCGCCAACATTTGAATGCGTATTTAAAGCATTTTGAAGCGTTTGTAATGTTTTAGCTCCTACTTCCTTAGATCGCTCAAATAACGCTTCTCTTTCAAGGATTTCGATATTTTTCAAAGCGACAGCACAGGCTACAGGTGATCCACCAAATGTATTGACATGACGGAAATAACCGTATGCATCTGTTCCTGTAAATGCCTCATAAATTTCCCGCTTCACTGCCGTTGCTGACAGTGGTAAATAAGCACTTGTAATCCCTTTAGCCATCGTAATAATATCAGGCTTCACACCGTAGTTCATAAAACCGAATGGCTTTCCTGTACGTCCAAACCCGCAAATGACTTCATCGACAATCATTAATGCTCCATGTTTTTTACAGATTGCCTCAATGCCCTTCATATAATTTTCTGGAGGCATGATAACACCGCCACCTGTAATAATCGGTTCTAATATCATTGCTGCAATAGTATCGCCCAGTTCCCATGTCATCATTTTATCGACAACTTTTACACTCGCTAAGTCAGTTGGTGCTAACGAGTCATTTTCTGGTTCCCGATATTGATCAGGTGGCGCAACATGAATAAAGCCTGGTGAAAGTGGTTCATATTTATATTTTCGTTCTGCTTGCCCTGTCGCAGCTAAAGCTCCGAATGAATTTCCGTGGTATGCCCGATAACGCGAGACAATTTTATAGCGTGCACTTTCCCCTTTTTGTTGATGATATTGACGGGCTATTTTAAACGCCGTTTCGTTTGCCTCAGAGCCACTATTAGAAAAGAAAATGACATAATCGCCGCCAAGCATTTGGTTAATTTTTTCTGCTAATTCAACAGCGGGCAAATGGCCTTGTGATAGAGGCGCATAGGCATTTTTCATCATTTGCTCATGTGCAACATCCGCTAATTCCTTACGACCGTATCCTACATTTACACACCATAACCCCGCCATTGCATCAATGTATTCATTACCCTCTGTATCAACGATTCTTGCACCATCCGATTTTTCTACAACATATGTTGCTTGCGGATTATAAGGCTTCATTGAATGCCAGACATATTGTTCATCTTTTTTTAATACATCACTCTTAAGATTAGTTTGAACCATTTACATGCACCCCTTTAATTATATTCAGGTAAATTATTGAAGCAGCTAAACTGTTCCACTTAATGTAATGTGGTATCGCTATTACTTGGAAAGGCAAATGAACTTGTTGTATTCTCCGCTTCATCAGGCCATCGTTCAGAAATCGTTTTTGCTTTCGTAAAGAACCTCGCTTGATCTGGCCCAAACATATGCCCTTCGCCAAATTTAGAACGCTTCCACCCTCCAAAATTGTGATATCCAACAGGAATTGGAATAGGGACATTTATGCCTACCATCCCAACTTCTATTTCCTCTTGGAATTTACGCGCTGCACGTCCACTACGCGTAAACATCGTCACACCATTTCCAAGCTCATGGTTATTAATTAAATCAATGGCTTCCTGTAATGTCTCGACGCCCAATATAATGCGTGCTGGTCCAAATACTTCTTCTTTAAAAATCTGCATATCTGGTGTGACATGATTAATTAGGGTCGGTCCTAAATAAAAGCCTTTCGACGTTTCACAAATGCTAGGATTTCTTCCATCTATGACGAGGTTGGCCCCCTCAGCAACTGCTCCGTCGATGTATTGGATAATTAAGTCTTTCGCTTGCTGCGAAATGACAGGGCCAAAATCGATAGTAGGATCTTTGTAACAACCAATTTTTAAATTTACTATTTTCTCTTTTAACACTTTTGTTAATCGTTCTTCTGTATCCTTCCCAACAACTATAGCTCCCGAAATGGCCATACAGCGCTGTGAAGCAGCACCATATGCTGCGCCTAAAAAGGCATTGGCAGTTTGCTCAAGATTGGCATCAGGCATGACAATCATAAAGTTTTTTCCTCCACCAAATGCAGCTACGCGCTTATTATGCTTTGTACCTGTATGATAAATATATTCTGCTACAGGTGTCGATCCAACAAAAGAAATGGCTTGAATTTCTTTGTTTTCAAGTAGTTCATTGACAGCTTCTTTATCCCCATTAATAACTGTCCATATCCCATCTGGTAAGCCTGCTTCTTTCCAAAATTCGCTTAGTAACAATGCTGAATGTGGTACACGCTCAGATGGCTTTAAAATAACAGCATTACCTACCGCAATCGCCATACTAGAGATTGCAAGAGGTACCATTACAGGAAAATTAAATGGTGCAATTGTTGCTACAACACCGAGAGGCGCCTTTGCAGAAAAGGCATTAATATCGCCACCTACATTTACTGAATATTCGCCCTTTAATAATTGCGGTGCACCAATTGCCATATCTACAGATTCTATTCCACGAATGATTTCACCTTTCGCATCTTCAAATGTTTTACCGCTTTCCTCACAAATAACTTGAATTAGTTCATCCTGCCTCGCTACTAATAGTTGACGGAAACGATGCAATACTTCAATCCTTTTGCCAATAGATGTTTTTTTCCAAGCAGGAAAGGCTGTTTTCGCAAGCTGAATAGCTAGCCTTACCTCTTCTTTTGAAGCTAATGGAACCTGGGCAATAATCTCTCCTGTCGATGGGTTGTAAACAGCTGAAAAGCAACCACTCGTTCCTTCCATTTTTGTTCCATTTATAAAATGTGATAGCGCTTTCGTTTTTTGTTGAATTGGCATCTCTTCACCACTCCTTATTCTGTATCGTTGTTTAATATTAAATTTACCTTTTGGAAAGATGAACTCGCTTCTCCCACAGGATTAGTAATCTTTTTCCTTTGTGTTACGACATAAAGAATCATCACTATTGCTACTACAACACACGTAAATAGAATTTGAGAACGCATAGAATCAATAAAAAACATCGACACTAGTAATGCAGTTGTTGCCAATATAGTAAAATACGTTAAATAAGGGAATAACCACATTTTCACTTTTAATAACGCTGGATTTTCTTTTTCTATTTTTCGACGCATTTTTAATTGTGAAAACGAGATAATTAAGTAAAGAATTAACGTTATTGCACTACAGGAACTCAATAAAAACATAAAAACTTTATCTGGCGAAACATAGTTCATAATTACAGCAATATATGAGAAAAAAGTGGCTGCTAGAATTGCATTTACAGGAGCGCCATTTTTATTTAGTTTTAAAAATGCTCTTGGTGCCTCCCCTTTTTCTGCTAAAGAAAAAACCATTCTTGATGTTGCATAGAGCGCCGAGTTTAAACACGATAAAACCGCTGTTAATACAACGAAATTCATTATTTGTGCTGCAGCGGGTATACCGATATAATCTAGAACTGCTACATATGGACTTGTTAAAATATCTGAAGAATGCCATGGTAATAATGTAACGACTACCGTTATTGACCCAACATAGAAAATTAAAATACGCCATGTAATCGAATTTGTTGCTTTAGTCACTGCTGCTAACGGTTCATCAGATTCTCCCGCAGCAATCGCAACAATTTCTGTACCCATAAAGGAGAAAATAACAATTACTACCCCCATTAATACAGCCCCAAATCCATTTGGTAAAAAACCACCCTCACCGATTAAATTGGCAGTACCAATAGCATTAAAATTCGGCGCTATCCCGAAAATGATAAATGCCCCATTTGCTAAAAAGGCAATAATACTTACAACCTTGATAAGAGAGAACCAGTATTCAAACTCACCAAATGCCTTTACTGACAGTACATTTGTTAAAGTAAGTGCGACTGTTAATATAAGACTTAGCAACCATAATGGAATGCCATCATACCAATACTGGATAATTGCGGCGGCGGCGGTTGCCTCAAGCGCAATTGCGACAACCCAGAAAAACCAATATAACCAGCCAATCATAAAACCAGCCCACGGACCAATTGCTTCATGTGCGTAGTGTGCAAATGAACCACTTGTCGGGTTTACAGCTGCCATTTCACCTAGCATTCGCATAACAAGAATGACAATTATCCCAGCAAAAATATAAGATAATATGGCACCAGGCCCAGCCAAGTTTATAACCGAGCCACTTCCCATAAAAAGGCCAGCGCCTATCACCCCTGCAATAGCGATCATTGTCATGTGTCTTTTCTTTAACCCTCTCTGTAAATGCGTTTGTTGTTCCATATCTGTCACCCCTTTTGCAAGATTGGATTAGTACTTACAAAAATCTTACATCTTTCAAAGAGACGAAGTAATAGACAAACTGTAAAATGCTATGATTTTGTTTTAAACATAATGTAAAATAGAATAAATAGTATCGAAAGACGATATTTCGTAAAATAATAGCTAAATCATTACTTTTCACTTAGAATTCAATCATTTTCTATGTACAATGCAATATTTGATTGGAGGGCTACGATGAGTCAATATAAGCTTCAGGTAAAGGATGTATTAGAGAATGCACACTTTAAAAGCGCCGAGGTCGTTGCAGGCAAGGATGGGTTATTACGCATTGTAAAGTGGGCACATGTTATTGAAATTGTGCAAGTTGATAATTTCCTAGCTGGGGACGAATTGGTTTTAACGACGGGAATTAGTTTACAGCATTGTATTGAGGACTTTATCTTTTTTGTGGAGTCTTTAATTAAAAAAAACTGTGCAGCACTTTGCATAGAATACGGCACTTATTTACAAACAATACCAGAATCCATTCTTTCACTTGCCAACCAACATGACTTCCCAATCATCGTTTTTCATGAAACAGTTCCTTTTGTGAGGATTACACAGGATTTACATAGTCAAATTATGAACCAACAATATTTTATGATTTCTTCATTAGAAACTTACTCACAAACTTTAAACAAAAATGCTCTGTTAGGACAAACCGTAGATGATATTTTGCAAACACTCTATCAGGCACTACGTACACAAATCATTTTTTCTATTAAAGGTCGAGACCCTATCTTTTTTCCGAATATACCTACAGTCAAACGACGGGATTTATTAAAGATGCCAAAATCAGCAACACAATTTATACATGAGCCTATTTTTATTGTCGATCAACATTATGCAGATTTAACCCTTTATCGAGGGGATGGATTGTTCTCTGAATTTGAATTACTTATTTTAGATCGTACGGCGACGGCACTTGCTCAGCTTTTAATGCGTGAATTTTATATTGAAGAGAAAAGGGATATTGAGGATGCAACGATTTTAGCGGATTGGATTGATCACAAGCTAACGAAAGAGGAAATTTTTAAATTTATCGTGTCCCATCATTCGAACTTTACTTATTATAGTAGCGCAGTGTTTATTTTATCTTCACCCTATACAATTATGAAGGTACAAGAGGATATTGTGTATAGCAAGCTTTATTATCGCAATCTATTTGAACAAAATGGTTTTATCCCTTTTTTATTTGAAAGGAAGAGCTATGTTATTTTCATCCTCCTCCATACAAAAGACTGTAAAGCGAGCCGAGAATTACTAAATACGCTTTTTTCTACGCTTAAAAAAACGGATTTTTATAAAAAGCAACTATCACAAGGATATCACCTAGCGATTGGTAAGGTCGTTTCAGATGTCGAGGAAATTCCGAAGAGCTATCAAACGGCTTTAGAAACATTATATATTTGTGGCAAAGTGCAAACGACCTCGTTTTTCTATGATGACTTACACTTATACCACCTCATTTACAAATTGCAAATGCAAGTGGATTTACAAGAAGTCATTCAAGACTATTTACAGCCTGTTATTGAATATGATAAAAAGCACAACAGTAAATTGCTCGAAACACTTCAAGTATATCTACAGACAAATGGATCCAAACAACAAACTGCTAAACAATTATTTATTGTACGGCAAACACTCTATCATCGCCTAAAGAAGCTTGAAAGTTTGCTAGGGGAGGATTTTATGAAGGGTCATAATCGCATTACACTTGAGTTTATGTTACTTGCCAATTCGCTTATAGAAGAAAAGAAGTAAAGTCCACTGTCAAATTGTTTGAGTGACTGGCACTCCTCCATATAAAACGTAAAAATCCACTTCACTTTCGGCGCGCAGCACTCCATAAGGCGCGGAAGTCTAGGTGGATTTTTAATTCAGAATTGTTTGGGTGCCTGGCACTCTAAGAGTGGCACTTATTTGTTAACTACGCCACTATACAGGCCTGGTCTACGGTCATCATAAACTGGAATTCTTCCTCGAACTTCATCGACAATTGAAAAATCGACGTCTATAACAGCTACTTCCTCATCTTCTGCACCAACCCATAATACTTCACCCCAAGGTTGAATCACCATAGATTGACCATTAAAGTTTTCTACCTTGTTAGCAATACGATTAACGGCAATGACAAAGCATTGATTTTCAATTGCACGTGCCTGCAATAATGTTTTCCAATGATCGATACGAGGTGTTGGCCATTGAGCTGGTACAAATATCACCTTTGCACCATCTAATGCATGCGCACGTAACCATTCTGGAAAACGAATATCATAGCAAATAACACCCGCTGCTTCAATATCCCCCAATGCAAAGCGGTTCATTTCATCACCCGCTTCTAAATAAAGATGTTCATCCATCAGGCGGAATAAATGTGCTTTACTGTATTCACCAACCAGATTTCCTTCCTTATCAAAGGAATACATCGTATTGTAAAATTTATCGCCCTTCTTCGTTGCGACAGAGCCCCCCACAATATGTACACCAAGTTCGATTGCCAAGCTTTGTAGAAACGCCTTTGCTCGTTGGCCATCTGTATCTGCAAGTTCGGCTAGCTTTTCAAGCGCATAGCCTGTATTCCACATTTCGGGAAGTACTATAATCTCCGCGCCTAAGCGTGCCGCTTCGCGAATTTTTTCCTCTGCTCTCACAAAATTTTCTTCTACTTTACCGAATCTTACATTCAATTGAATACAACCTATTTTCATGTTTATTCCCCCATCCATTCGTAAAAAATAGTTTTAACATTCAAGACATATGAGTACATCCTATACCGTGTAGCTTACTACACTACATTTTTCTTTGTTCCATTATATCACTGAGTGCACATGGCATGTCGATGATATCAGGGTAAAGATTCCATGAAATACTTAAAGACAATTGTCATCAATTTCAGGCTATGTTCATCTTTTAATGTTTTGTTAACGACTTTAAAAACGATAAATATATACATTTTTATCTTTCAATGACAACAAAAACCATTACTGATATACTTATTACATACATAAATATGATAATAAAGGTATTCCCGAAAGTAAAAATCATAATCAAGAAGGAAGGTCACATCATCTATGGAAAGCGCATTCTTCGTTTTTTTACCTCTCTTAAGCTTATTAATTTACATAGCTCCAGCTGTATTTGTCATTTGGTTTCTGCTTAAATTTCTTAAAATACAACAAGAGCAAATACAAATCCTTAAAAGTATTTCTGATAAGTTAGATAAGCAATAAAAAAGATGGGAATCCCATCTTTTTTATTTTTCTTCCTTACTCCCGTAAGACTAGGCTTTCTAATATGCAAAATAAGAAAGAAGGGTTGTTATGAAAAGGAAAGTAATCATCACTGTGACAAGCTTTCTGCTAGTTTTTCTCCTATTACTGGTCACATATAAATTAATGAATTCGAGGACATATCAGTTGTTCGGAAATATAACGAAACAAGTAGAGACAACCCAAAAAGTGGTTGCATTAACGTTTGATGATGGCCCAACAGAAAATGTAAATATGATACTGCCACTATTAGAAAAGTATCATGCAAAAGCGACCTTCTTTCTAATTGGCGAAGAAATTGAAACACATCCAGACGAGGCAAAAAAAATTGTAGAGCAAGGACATCAAATCGGCAATCACACCTATTCTCATAATCGGATGGTTTTCAAAACCCTTTCATATTATAAGAAAGAAATTGAAAAAACCGATCTATTGATTCGCAATGCTGGTTTTAAAGGAGAAATTGATGTTCGGCCTCCTAATGGGAAAAAACTTATAGGATTTCCATACTACCTAAAGAAACATCATCGAGACACGATAACTTGGAATCTCGAACCAGATAGTTATTACAGCTTAGCGACAGACAAAGTAAATTATGTAAAAGAAAATATCGAGCCTGGTTCAATTATTTTGATTCATCCAATGTATGATAAAACCGATAATACGCTTCAAACAATTGAAGGCATTTTACAAGAGCTTTCAAATGAAGGCTATACATTTGTTACCGTTAATGAACTTCAAGAATTGTAAAACATGCAACATTACTTAAAAAGACTAAAACTAGCGCCACTTCATCGAGTAGCATTTTTAGGAGGTAAATATGACATATATAAAAGGGTTTTTAGGATTCATCATGATATTGTTCGGAAGTATGCTCATCGCTATAACGATTGATGATGTTCTGATAAAGAATATTCTTTTAAAAATAATTGGCGCTTTCCTAGTTTTCATTGGAGTTGATATATTACATAGACAATTCCATCCTCATAAGTACAAAAAAGACCAAGGCAACAATTAGACGTATTTTTATAAATAACTTTCACAAAATAAATAATACGGTGAAAAACGAGAGGAGATACTTGTGAAAAAATTTATACCGATAGTCATAGCTACTTTATTTATTTCTAATTCAACATTACTTAGCGATATAGTTAACGCTGAAGAAAATACGAATAACTCTACAACAGAAAAACAATATGAATATAGCCTCAAATATAATTACGAAGAGATTTATGCGTTATTAAAATTGTCTGAGGAGGAGTTTAATTTATATTGGCAACAAGGTCTTTCTATAGCTGAAATGGCTACAAAACAAGGCATTGACAGAAGTGTATTAGAAGAGTATTTTGTAACTTTCCATCACAAAGTTTTACGAGAATGGCAAATACGTGACGAAGTACCTGAACCTCTTTACTTCACACAAGTTTATCGATTAAAAGATGAAATCAACGAATTTATAGATCGTAACCCAAATAAAGACCAGGCTCAAAATTAATTGAGTCCTGGTCTTTTCTTTCCACATAAGTCTCTTTTTGGTCTTCTTTATACGTTTTTTCCCCTTGATAAAGAAAGACTATAGACAATCTATTAAAAAAGTAATAGTATTTGCAACATATCTATAATAATTATTATATTCTGAAAAAGGTGAACATACATGGAATTATCAAAAAAACTACAGCAACTCCCTCCACAATTTTTTGCAGCACTTGTACAAAAGGTCAATGCAGCACTAGCGGAAGGACGCGACATTATTAATCTTGGTCAAGGCAATCCCGACCAACCGACTCCCCCGCATATAATTAAAGCACTTCAAGAGGCAGCAGAAAACCCACAGCATCATAAATACTCTCCGTTTCGTGGCATTACTGAATTACGCCAAGCGGCAGCTGATTTTTATAAACGTGAATACAACGTTGAGATTAATCCTGATACAGAAGTAGCCATTTTAGGTGGTACGAAAATTGGACTTGTGGAACTACCAATGGCAGTGTTAAATCCTGGTGACACTATGCTGTTACCTGATCCAGGGTATCCAGATTATTTATCTGGTGTTGTGTTAGGTGACGTGCAATATGACGTCATGCCACTTTTTGCAGAAAATGATTTTTTACCTGACTATGATGCATTATCTGATGAAGTAAAAGAAAGAGCTAAGCTTCTTTACTTAAATTACCCGAACAATCCTACTGGTGGAACAGCAACACTTGCATTTTTCGAAGAAACAGTAAGCTTTGCAAAAGCGCATCAAATGATTGTAGCACACGATTTCGCCTACGGTGCGATTGGCTTTGATGGCAATAAACCAGTAAGTTTCTTGCAGGCAGACGGTGCCAAAGATGTGGGCATTGAACTGTATACATTATCAAAAACCTATAATATGGCTGGCTGGCGCATCGGTTTTGCAGTTGGAAATGCACAAGTTATAGAAGCTATTAATCTTATTCAAGATCATTTATTCTGTAGCCAATTCCCTGCTATTCAACAGGCAGCAGCTATCGCATTAACATCCTCACAAACTTGTGCACAGGAACTTAAGGAAACATATGAGCGTCGACGAAACGTTCTTATCGAAGAAGCACAGCGTATCGGTTGGCAAGTAACCGCTCCAAAAGGTTCGTTTTTTGCTTGGCTCCCTGTTCCAATAGGGTACACAAGTGAACAATTTGCCGATGTATTACTTGATAAAGCGGATATTGCTGTAGCCGCTGGTAATGGTTTTGGACAGTTTGGTGAAGGCTATGTACGTGTCGGTTTGCTTGTAAGCGAAGAACGCTTACGTGAAGCTATTGGCCGAATTGAAAAGCTTAACCTTTTTAAACGATAAGTTACGAATTATAAAACAAGAAGCACTCGCCATATGACGAGTGCTTCTTGTTTCTTAATTATTTACGATTTTCCATCCACTCTGGTTTACCAAAGCCTTTGAAATCTGCATCAATAACTTCTTCGAATTTAGCCGATTCTACAATTTCAACTAGATCCTTTGATAATTGTGAATCTTTATTATCAGCCTTCACCGCAATAACGTTACGGAATTGGTCAGGCATGTTTTCTAAAAATACCGCATTTAGTAAATCTAGCCCCGCTGCTAAAGCAAAGTTACCAGGTACGCCAGCTAAATCAACACTTTCCACTGTACGCGGAAGTGCTGCCGCCTCGATCGGTTGGAATACTAAATTTTTGTCGTTTTTCACAACATCTTTTTCGGATGCTTTTAATTCTTCAATGCTAGGGTCAATCTCGATTAAGCCTTGCTCCTGCAATGATAATAATGTACGTGCTGCATTTGAAGGATCGTTGGCAATTGCCACAGTTGCCCCATCAGGAATTTCATCGATTGATTTGTATTTGTTCGAGAAAAAGCCCATTGGCGCAGTCGGCACAATAATTAATGCTTCTAAATCCATGTTGTTCTGCTCTTCAAAGTTTTCTAAGTACTTCGTATGCTGGAATAAGTTCGCATCAATATCGCCATTATCTAAAGCTTTATTTGGCTGCACATAATCACTGAACTCTACTAATTCAACTTTGTAACCTTTTTCTTCAAGCTGTGGAATAATTGCTTTTTTAAGCATATCACTATAAGGTCCTGCTGTTGCACCTAGTTTAATAGATTTACTATCTCCCGCTGCATCTGAACCTTTTTTTGAATCGGAACCTTTGTCGCTAGAACCACATGCTGCTAAAACGACAGCAAGGATAATTGTCAAAAATGCTAGTAATGATTTTCTCATCTTTTCTTTCTCTCCTCTTCTTATCTTTTATCAATTGATTTTGCAAACCAGTCGCCAGCAATTTGTATCGCTTGCACGAGCAAAATTAAAATCGCAACGGTAGCAATCATAATTGTATTATCATAACGATAGTAGCCGAATCGGATAGCTAAATCACCAATACCACCGCCACCTACTACGCCTGCCATTGCAGAGAAAGCAACTAAACTAATGACAGTAACTGTCATTGCTTGAATGATGCTTGATTTTGCTTCAGGAATTAAAACATCTTTAATAATCATCCACGGTGTGGCGCCTACTGCTATTGACGCCTCAATAACACCTTTATCAATTTCTCGTAATGACGTTTCCACTAATCGTGCAAAAAATGGAATGGCTGCAACTGATAACGAAACACTCGCTGCAATCGGCCCAATTGTTTGTCCAACTAGTAATTTCGTTAATGGGAATAACGCGACTAATAAAATGATGTATGGAATCGACCGAATAAAGTTCACCGCAAAGCCAAACACACTTTTAATTAAACGATTTTCCCAAAATAGCCCCTTATCCGTGACAAATAGTAAAATACCAAGTGGTAAACCTACCACGATTGACACAGATAGCGAGATGCCAATCATAATAATCGTTTCCTGAAAGGCTTTCAATATATCTGGAATCATCTCGATAAAATGGGTTACATCAAACATGCTGAACCACCTCCACAATAGCACCACGTTCGGTCATATAGGCAACAGCTTTTGCTAACTCACTGTCCTCACCTTGTAGCTCCATTAAAAAAATACCAAGTGGTCGTTCTTGTATGTATTCGATTGTGCCATGAAGGAAATTCCCTTTTACGTAAAAACGTTGCATCGTGTCTGCAATAACGCCTTCCCCTGCTACATTTCCTTTAAATAAAATTTTGACGATTTGACCTTGGACATTTTTTAAAATTGTTTGTGGAATATCAAAAGATACCACACTACTAATAAATTCTTGTGTTAATACTTTTTGAGGGCTAGCGAAAATATCATATACTTCGCCTTCCTCGATGACTTTACCATCCTGCATAACAGCCATACGATTGCAAATTTCCTTCACAACATCCATTTCATGTGTAATAAGGACAATCGTAATCCCTAACTTATTATTAATTTCCTTTAATAGTCGTAAAATGGATACTGTTGTTTTAGGATCGAGAGCAGATGTGGCTTCATCGCAGAGCAACATCGCTGGATTGTTTGCTAAAGCTCTTGCAATCCCTACTCTTTGCTTTTGACCCCCACTAAGCTGCGCAGGATACACATCTCTTTTTTCTGCTAAATCGACCATTTTAAGCAATTCGTCCACTCTTGCAGGAATATCAGCTGCTGGCATATTCGCTGCCTTTAGGGCAAAGGCTATATTTTCGCCTACTGTTTTTTGGCTTATTAAATAGAAGTGTTGAAATATCATCCCTATTTTTAAGCGAGCTAAACGTAGTTCATTTCGTGATAGCTTTGTTAAATCCTTACCATTAATTAATATTTCACCGCTAGTAGGTCGTTCGAGTAAATTTATACAACGTAAAAGCGAGCTTTTGCCAGCTCCCGAATAACCTACTATTCCGAAAATATCGCCACGATTAATTGTTAAGGATACATCACTAACACCAACAACTTCTTTTTTCTTTGAGCTATAAACTTTTGATACATTACGAAATTCGAGCATTTTGTTCTCCTTATTCAATTATTCAACAGCTATTATAACCTACTATTTCAATATGCTTTCTAGAATAGTTCGAATTATGTTATTTGTCAATCTCTTTTGACAATCTATCATATCACCGAATAGTTATTTTCCGATTAAATGATTATATCTTAAGCAATATAGCGAATTTTCGAAGCAAAACTGTACGTAATATAAAAGAAAAGAAGGCACTCCCTGTTCAATTCGAACAAAAAGTGCCTTCTAGTCATTATGAAATTACGCCTAATTCACGGCCTACTTTTTCATAAATTGTCAATGCGTTGTCTAGCATTTCCTTTGTATGAGCAGCTGTCGGCATATTACGAACACGGCCAGTGCCTTTTGGAACAGTTGGGAAAACGATTGATTTTGCATAAACGCCTTCCTCAAATAAGCGACGAGAGAACGTTTGTGTCAGCTTTTCATCACCAATAATACATGGTGTAATCGGTGTTTCTGATTCTCCGATATTAAAGCCTAATTTCGCTAACCCTGCTTTTAAATAATCGCCATTTTCCCATAGCTTATCATGTAGTTCTGTTGAATCAATAAGCATTTGTACTGCCGCCGTAATAGCCGCCACATCACCTGGTGGTAATGCTGTTGAGAATAAAAATGGACGAGAACGGACTTTCAACCAGTCAATCAGATTTTTCTTGCCAGCAACATAACCGCCGACCACTCCAATTGCCTTTGAAAGTGTACCGATTTGGAAGTCGATTTCTTTTTCTAGACCGAAATGTTTTACAGTGCCCTTCCCTTTTCCTGTAACACCTGATCCATGTGCATCATCGACATAAGTAATTAAATCAAACTCTTTCGCAATTTCGACGATTTCTGGTAGTTTGGCGATATCGCCATCCATTGAGAAAACACCATCTGTAATGACCATCACTTTATTATACAAACCTGATTCTGTAGCCTCTTTTGCTTTTGCGCGTAAATCTTCCATATCCGAGTGATTGTACGCAATGATTTTTGCACGCGATAAGCGGCATCCATCAATAATAGAAGCATGGTTTAATTGGTCTGATAAAATGGCATCGTTTTTATCCATAACAGCTGAAATAGCAGCCATATTACAGTTAAAGCCTGATTGATAAGAAATAGCCGCTTCTGTACCTTTAAATTCTGCAAGCTTTTCTTCTAATTTAACATGCAGATCAAGTGTACCATTAATTGTACGAACAGCCCCTGCACCTACACCATATTTTTCTGTTGCTTCTTTAGCAATTTGCTTTAATTGCTCATTTGTTGCCAAGCCAAGATAGTTATTAGAGGAAAGATTGATAAGATTCTGACCTCGAACCTGAATAACTGGCCCATTTGCGCCTTCTACTGCGTCAATTTCATTGTATAAGCCTTGATCACGTAAGGCTTGTAAGTTTTCATCTAAAAATGTATTTAGTACTTTAGACAAGAGTATCATCCTTTCTAAGATCAGTTTTGTCTCGGCGTCATAATATTCGGATTTTATTTTATGCATGCATCCTATAACTCAAAATCCAAGGCTTCTGCCAGAGGCATTCTCTTCATTCAGCTTGCTGTTCATATCCATGCAAATAAGGGGTCATTTGCATCCATTTCGCTTTCGCAAGCAAGCTATTGAATAAAGATCGACTAGTCTACCCATAGTGTAGCATAAGCAACCAATTAGAATAAATTACTTTGCTAATCTTTCAAATAAAGGAGCTGTTTTTTCACGCCAAATCGCTGTCGACAAACATTGATCCATGAGCTGGCGAATTGTTTTCTCTGCTTCCGCATATCGCGTTGTATAGCCGATCGCATCTTGCATTGCGCTTTTATAGTTCACGCGGATTTCTTCAATTTGAGCTTCGGCTTCCTCTGACAAAACACAATGTTTCCCCATATCAAAAATTTCATCGCCTAATCTTCCATCTTGTGGATCAAATACATGTGGCTCTGTACTATCAAATATACAAAGGTTTAATTCTGGTACGATGACCATATCCACTGAACCAGCATCTAAGCCACACCATACAATTTGCGCATCTAGCCCTCTTGCATTTGCCTCGTCTGCCAATCCTTTCATTAATGAGGATTTCCCCGTACCTGGCTTGCCCTTTATCATCAATCTTCTCGCTAGATTTTTTGTCATGCTATCTACTGTATTTTCTGCACCTCGAGGTGTAAGTGTTCCTAATAGTCGATGCGTGCGTCTTCCAGTTTTATTTAAAACGATGGATTGAAAAATATTCGACTTTAAGTTTGTAACTTGTTCATCTAAAGCTTGCCAGTTCATGCAACTTTGCGTAACAATTTCCCAGTCATCATGTATTTTTTTGGCGATTTCAAGCATTGTTATACACTTTTCACGCCATAACTCCCGCTCTTTTATCGCAACAGCTAGCTTTTCGCCAATCTCTTCAAGTCGGTCTTCTTCTAAGCAATCATAAAAGGACAGCACACGATGCTTCGTACCAAATAAAGTTGGTTCAATCCCCCATTGCGAAGACCACACATAGAGTCGATTACAGCCTCGAACAAAGACTCCCTCTATTACGTTCTCTAACAATGCGTGTTGAAACCACTCTACTGCAAAGCCCTGTTTTACATAATAATAGCCTAGCTCCTTCAAAAGCTCTGATCCTTTATATGTTGATGGGCCTTGCAGAACGTAAACTAATTCCGCTTCATCCATCATTTCTTTATATAAATGTTTGATTCCTTGCCCAGTAAGTGCGTGTCCAAAGTAATAGGTAACATTTCCGTTCAATGTCGCTCCCCCTTTTTTTATGCCAAGACATTATATGAACTATTAGGCAAAAAGATGAAAGAGGAGTAAATTGTTTGAGTGCCTGACACTAATTGTGTGCGTACCTGGCACTTGGCATAGATATCTGACATAATACAGGTTCCTAACAACGTAAAAATCCACTTCGCTTTCCGCGGGCACGATGTAAGCCGCAACCCTCGCTGTCGCGCGGTTTGTTGCGTCTTACATTACGTGCGTTCCCGCAGGAGTCTTCGTGGATTTTTACTGGGACTGAAGTTTTCAGAATTGTTTTGGTGCCTGTCACCCAAACTAAAATGGTTTGAAGCCCTCCATGCTTCCGATACATTTCATTAAAACTTTACGACAATACGGTAAGGAAATTTGCACAATATAGCCTGATGTTAATGCAATAACGACAGTACCAACACCAACAGGGCCCCCGAGCAACCATCCAAAAATAGTGACGAGAACTTCGATGCCCATACGCGCGGTTTTAATCGTCCCTCCAAATCGTTCAACGAGAATCATCATTAAAGTATCGCGCGGACCCGCCCCCATATTTGGCGCAATATACATGCCACAGCCAAAGCTTAAAACAAATAAACCAAGTACAAAATAAGTTATTTGTAAGCCATAAATATCAGTTGAAGGCAACAGCCAATTAAACACATCAATAAATGAACCGATAAGTAGCATATTTAACCATGTCCCTATTTTGGGCCATTGCCGTAATACAATCGAGGTAGAGACGACGATCAAAAGTCCTGTTACAATAGACCAAGTTCCTATTGTTAAGCCGAAATTTTGAAATAGCCCTACATGTAACACATCCCATGGGCTTGTTCCTACAATTTTCCCTTTGATCGACATCGTAATTCCTAATGACATTATCACCATTCCTACCACAAAAAACGCCCAGCGCCATCCTGTGACTTTTCGCATTTCTCTATCCTTCTCTCTATGTATGATATTGCTCTAACTTTATCATCATTTCTACTACAAAATCTCATATTCCGTTAATTATTTTAAATAATCCGACTATATTTTTCCCAAAATAAAAAACTATCCAAGGATTATTCTTGGATAGTTGTGATGGGAGCAAGTTGCGCCTTAGTCACTGTAAGTAAATCATCAACTTGAACATTCATTTGCATACCAATTTTCCCTGCACTAACAATAATACTTCCTTGCTCACGTGCAGATGCATCAATAACCGTCGGATATAGCTTTTTCATGCCGACTGGTGAGCAACCACCACGGACATAGCCTGTATAACCAAGTAGCTCCTTAACCGCTAGCATCTCAATCTTTTTCTCGCCAACGACTTTAGCAGCAGCTTTCAAATCAAGTTCCTCCGCAACTGGAATAACAAAAACAAAAAGCTTTTGAGCGCTCGCCTTTGCCACTAATGTTTTAAATACACTTGTGACAGGGTGTCCGATTTTTTCAGCTACTGACACTCCATCTACTAGACCGTCACCTGTCTCGTACTCTAAAACGTCAAACTGTATTTTTTGTTGCTCTAACAATCTAATTGCATTGGTTTTCGTATACTTCGCCTTTGCCACAATTAAAATCCCCTATCTATCCTTTAGGCTGTCATTGAAAACGTTGAGTTGTCTCCATATAGATAGCCGCTTTTTGCCATTTGAATATGCGCAACATATTTTGCTGACGCCATTTTAAATGTCCGTGCTTTCAACGTCTCATCATACGTCTTACCGAAAATTGTATCTGCTAATGGATCTAAATTCAATTCCTTTGAAAATCGTTCTGGCACCTTTACATCAATTGTTTCCGTCACAAAAGATGGTTCAAGCTCCTTCAGTAATGTTTCATCTAGCTCTGTAGCATTGATATCTGCCTGAATTTGTTGCATTTGAGCATCTGCACTAGCTGCTATACGTAAATCTTGCGGAGATGGAACTGTAGGTGTTAGTGCCGCACTTCGAACCTGCTGTAAAATTTGCAATGTGTCCGCACTTTCAGCATCCGTATTAATTTCCGCTCCACCTAAATCTTCTAATGCCGTAAATTGGTCCGTATCTGTTTCTTTTAACCGTGATAAAGAGGGCGATTCCCCTATATCACTGCCAGTTGTTTTAAATGCATGTTCATGAGCCCTTACACTTTTTTCTGTTTGTTGTAAGTCTTGCATCATCGCCTGTTGCTGTGGCGTTACGTCTTTAGATTCCTCTTTATGTTGCTCATATAAATCTTGATCTTGGCGTCCTAATAATAGATTTTCAAGCTCTAGCAATATCGGATTTTTTTCTGGTTGGAAATACTGTGCATTTTTTCGATAAGCATCACCAGCCTCTTTGCGCTGAAGGATTTTCTTACGATTATAATAAGCAGATTGTCTCTCTTGCTCCATCATGTTTGATAGTTTCATATCCTCACCTCGACTTTCTTTTTAATATGCAAGTTTAGTAGTAAATATGAACAACTTTCTATTCCCTATTTTTATTCAAACTGAACTGTTTCTGTACTATTATTATCGGAATTTTCTCTCTTAAATTCAAGCAAAAATCACTACGAACCTCCTAAAGAAACAATATAAAAATTTTTTAATAGGTAAAAATACCCTATTAATTAAAGTGATTTTATTGTTATTACTTCTCTTTATTACTTTTTCATTTATTTTCATTAAAATTTATCACATTAAATACCTGTAAAATAGTGCTAATCGATAATAAAAAACAGCCCATTTTAAATGGACTGTTTCTTCTACAAACGAACTTTACGCTCGTTTTTTGGGCATAATAAGCACACATTTATAAGCTAAGTATCCAAACCAGGCACCTAGCGTATTTAAAATTAAATCATCAACATCTGCAGAACCAACCGTAAAAATAAATTGTACGGTTTCAACAGCAAGGCTAGAGAAAAAGCCTATACAAATAATTACCCACGCCTTTCGAAACCTCTTTGACAGTAGCGGTAACAAAAAACCCATCGGTGTAAAAATTAATAAATTGCCTAATAAGTTTACGACAATCAAGTCTAAATTAAAATATTGTGAGTAGTTGATATAACGTAAAATCGTTTCAAACGGTATAAAATTTGTCGTTACCCGCCAGCTACTATAATCAAACAAACCCATCTCGCTTAAAGAATAATTGCCTCTGAACAACATAATACAAACTTCGACTAAACGATTAATTACTAGCTTGTAAAAGGCAATACATGTGTAAAAGCTAAAAAACACCCAACCTATTACTTTAAGTTGTATGTAATACGTATCAATCCACGCTCGAAATGGTAATGGTAGCTTGGCATCACCTTGGATACTGGATATATTATTTTTTGCCATGCTCATTCACCCACTTCCTCTTATCCATCCCATATTTTAATATGTCTGACCGTACACATGCAAGGGGTGAAATATATCAAAAAATGCACTCCAGCATAAACTGGGTGCATTTTTTGATGAAAGTGTTTCTTCTTATACTGGATTCACACCATGCTTCCGTTGAGAAAATAACAAGTATTTAGACATATACAAGTCCAAACGTGTTTCTAATGCTTTTCGTAAATCATTTGGCTCAATGACATCATCAATAATTAGCTCAGATGCTAAGCGATAAATGTCAATTTCCTCTTGATATTCTTTTCTCTTCTCAGCAATAAAGCTTGCTTGTTCTTCTTTTGGTAGTTCAGCAATTTTATTGGCATATACTGCATTTACCGCTGCCTCTGGCCCCATTACGGCTATTTGTGCGTTCGACAACGCAATACAGCAATCAGGCTCGAAAGCTGGACCTGCCATTGCATAAAGCCCTGCACCATACGCCTTACGGACAATTACAGTTAGCTTCGGTACAGTTGCCTCGCTCATTGCAAAAATCATTTTTGCGCCGTGACGAATAATGCCTGCCTTTTCAACCTGTGTGCCAATCATAAATCCTGGTACGTCTACAAGGAATATTAATGGAATATTAAAGGCATCACATAATGAAATAAATTTTGCTGCTTTGTCAGCCGAATCGTGGAACAATACGCCCCCCTTCACACGAGGTTGGTTGGCGATAATACCAACTGATTGTCCATTAATACGGCCAAGACCTGTTATTAATTCTGCGGCAAATAATTTTTTCACTTCACAGAAAGAATCTTCATCAATCAACCGATCAATTAACTGATACATATCAAATGGCGAGTTTTGATTTTTAGGAATTAATTCTTCAATTGATTTTTCAAATGTTGCTGGCGGCTTTGGAGCCTCCACTTTACTACGTTCCGCATAGTTATTCGGGAAATAGCTTAAGTATTTACGAGCATAAGCAATCGCTTCTTGTTCTGTTTTTACTAGGACGTCCCCACAACCAGAAACGGAACAATGCATTTTAGCGCCACCCATTGTTTCTAAATCTACTTTTTCACCGATGACCATTTCTGCCATACGTGGTGACCCTAAATACATAGATGCGTTGCCTTCTACCATCACCACAATATCAGAAAATGCAGGAATATAAGCGCCTCCAGCTGCAGAAGGACCAAACAGCAAGCAAATTTGCGGTACTTTACCTGAAAGTTTTACTTGATTGTAGAAAATTCGTCCTGCCCCACGACGACCAGGGAACATCTCTAACTGATCTGTAATACGCGCACCTGCTGAATCCACTAAATAAAATAATGGACAATTTAGCTTCTCCGCCGTTTCTTGAATACGAATCATTTTTTCTACTGTACGTTTTCCCCAAGACCCTGCTTTAATTGTCGAATCATTAGCTAACACACATACTGTACGACCGTGGATTTTACCGATACCTGTAATAACACCATCTGCTGGTAAATCACCTGCTAAACAGTTCGCGTAAAGCCCATCTTCCGACTGAAGTCCATCATCTAGTAATAATTCTAGTCGCTCTCGAACAAATAGCTTGCCTTGTTGTGCATTTTTATCGTGATATTTTGGCAGTCCCCCTGCTAAAATTTGTTCCTTCATCGCATTTGATGTGTTTTCTGTAGATATATTGCTCATGTCCAATTCCCCCTTTGCAGTCCATTACTTTCCTGAGTATTGCGGTGCTCTTTTTTCCTGGAAAGCTTGTAAGCCCTCCAAGCGATCTTCAGTTGGAATAAGTGCGCTATATGCAAGTGACTCGATTTTCAAGCCTGTAGCTAAATCTACTTCCACACCATTATTAATAGCATTTTTCGCTTGAATTAATGACAATGGCGCATTTTTTGCCATTTCAAGTGCAAGCTGTTGCGCTTTTTCTTGCACTTCATGCCCCTCATATACATATTCCACAATACCGAGGTGTTTCGCTTGCTCGGCATCGATTCGACGTGCTGTATAAATTAGTTCCTTCGCTTTTCCAATTCCAATTAATCGCGGTAAGCGTTGTGTTCCACCTGCTCCTGGAATAATGCCAAGAGAAGTTTCCGTAAGACCAACCTTGATATGTGTCGCCGCTATGCGTAAATCGCAAGCTAAAGCGAGTTCTAGTCCGCCCCCAAATGCGACGCCATTTAACACTGCAATGACAGGCTGAGCTAATGACTCTACTTTGGCAATGGTTGCTCCGATTAATTGCACAACTTGTTTTACTTGATGATCAGACATTCCTTTACGCTCTTTTAAATCTGCCCCAGCACAAAATGCCTTTTCCCCTGCGCCTGATAGTAAAACAACACGTACTGCTGGATCAGCATTTATTTTATCTAGCGTAGCACTAAGGTCGTTTAATAATTGTACTGACATGGCATTTGCAGCTTCCGCTCTAGAAAGTGTAATGAGCCCTATATTACCTGGTAATAAATCAAATTGAACGAGTTGTTGTGTCACGTGACATTGGCACTCCCTTCATTACGAACAATAGCCATTTGTTTAGATGCAACGTCCTTCCCTAGCTTTTGTTCTATAAATAGTACCGCTTCTAACAGCCTTTGCTTATTAACACCTGTTTCGATACCCATTCCTTCTAATAGATACAACAAATCTTCTGTGGCTACATTACCTGTTGCACCTTTCGCATAAGGGCAACCGCCCAGACCACCGAGTGCACTATCAAATTTTGTAATACCCATTTCTAATGATTTCATAATATTAGCTAGCGCTGTACCACGCGTATCATGGAAGTGCAGCGCAAATTTTTCAGCTGGATACCTCTTTAGCAACTCTTCTAAAAGATGCTCAACCTGCGTCGGTACGCCAACGCCGATTGTATCGCCAAGCGATATTTCATCAACGCCCATTTCCAATAATTTATCTGTTACTTGTAAAACCTTTTCTGGGTGTATGTAACCCTCATAAGGGCAACCAATTACTGTTGAGATATAACCACGTACATGCTTATTTGCTGCCTTTGCCCCTTCAACTACTTCCTTCATGATCGGAAATGTTTCGTGAATCGTTTTATTGATATTTTTTTGATTATGACTTTCACTAGCAGACATAAAAATGCTTGCTTCATCGATGCCTGCTAGCAATGCCCGTTCTAGTCCTCGCATGTTTGGCACGAGTGCCGCATACGTTATGTCCTTTTCTCGCTTAATAGCTTGCAACACTTCTACTGCATCTGCTAATTGAGGAATCCACTTCGGATGGACGAAAGACGTTACTTCTATATAATTTAATCCCGTCCGACTAAGTAAATTTACTAGCTGTACTTTATCTGCAGTCGCGATGTGTACCTTTTCGTTTTGCAAACCGTCCCGAGGCCCTACTTCCTTTAACGTAACATGCTTTGGTAATTGCATAGAAATGCCTCCCTATTCAATTTCTAAAATATCATCATCAACGTTAATGAAATCGCCTTCGTTCGCAATAATTTTTGTTACAACGCCATCCTCTTCGGCAGCTATCGGTATCTCCATTTTCATTGACTCTAAAATTGCTACGTCTTGCCCTGCTGTTACTTTATCGCCTTCTGCCACTACGATTTTCCATACTGTTCCTGCCATGCTCGCTTTTACTGTTGCCATATAAATCCCTCCAAATAGTTGGTGTACTTGCTTCAAGTGACAGCTATCACTCAAATCAATACACATATATTCATTTAGTAACGCATGCCTACTAGCACATGCTTTGCATAAGCTCCTCAGTATGAAAACATCTGACCGTCAACACGAGCTATTTCTTATAAACTCGTTGCTACGAATGTCTAAATCATGAACTTATCCTTATTTTGTTTCTGTTAATTGTGGTAAATAAAACTCCTCCACAAATTTCGTTGTTGTATGCCCTTTTAAAAATTGCTCGTGGGTTACAGTTTTCAAAAGCATCGGTATATTTGTTTGTATTCCTTCAATTTTGTAATCTTGTAGTGCTTGTATTAGACGCTCACAGGCAATTGCTCGCGTTTCACCCCATACTACTAATTTACTAATCATTGGATCATAGAAAGGTGTCACAGTTGAGCCTGCTTCTACACCACATTCATGTCGGATACCTTCTCCTAGCGGTAATACTAGCTCTGTAATTTTGCCTGGAGACGGGAAAAATGTTGTCGGGTTTTCCGCATAAATGCGTACTTCAATCGCATGCCCTTGTTTGTCAATGCTATCGCGTGTAAAGCTTAACGGTTGTCGCGCCGCTACTTTCAACTGTTCTTCCACAAGATCCAGCTTCGTTATTTCTTCTGTTACTGGATGCTCTACTTGCAGACGTGTATTCATCTCTAAGAAATAAAAATTTTGCTCTGCATCTACTAAATATTCAATTGTTCCTGCGTTTACATAACCGATATGCTTCACTGCTTGCACAGATGCTTCTAGCATTTTTGCTCGCGTTTCCTCAGAGATAAATGGAGATGGTGCTTCTTCAACCACTTTTTGATTGCGGCGTTGAATTGAACATTCTCGTTCAAATAATGGCACGACATTTCCTTCATAATCAGCGATAATCTGTACTTCAACATGATGTGGATTAGCTATGAAACGTTCCATGTACATCGTGCCATCACCAAAAAATGATTGTGCACGTTTCTGATTACCCTCGAAGGCTTTCTCCAACTCCTCAGCATCAGACACTAACTGCATGCCGATACCACCACCCCCAGCAGACGCTTTCAGCATAATCGGATAACCTAAACGGGAAGCGATTTCAACTGCTTCTGAAACGTCTTTGACAGGCGTTTCAACTCCTTCTACAATCGGGACACCTGCAGATTTCATCGTCTTTCGGGCTTCCAATTTACTGCCCATGGACGCAATCACTGAAGCGCTAGGTCCAATAAATACTAGACCAGCCTCTGTACAACGTTTTGCAAAATCAGCGTTTTCCGAAAGTAAGCCATATCCTGGATGAACAGCGTCAGCCCCGCTTTCTTTTGCAATTTCAAGAATGCGATCAATATTTAAATAGCTTTGAACAACAGGCGGCTTACCAACGCAGTATGCCTCGTCTGCATCTTTCACATGTAAGCTTTCAGCATCCGCCTCAGAATATACCGCCACCGTTTGAATATTGAGTCGCTTACAAGTGCGTATAATACGTCTAGCAATTTCACCACGATTTGCAATTAATACTTTCTTGAACATTGTCTTGCCCCCTCCCTAATTGACCTTCACTGCTGCCACAAAATCTTCACGTAGTTTAAACTTCTGCACTTTTCCTGAGGCAGTCATTGGGTAGCTATCGATAAAGAAAATATGTCGCGGAATTTTATGTTTAGAAATTTTATCTCGGCAAAAAGCTCGGATTTCCTCTTCTGTCGCCTGTTCCCCTTCTCGCAATATAATCCATGCAGCGGCTTCTTCACCGTACTTAGGATCAGGAACGCCCGCTACTTGTACATCAGCGATTTTTGGAAATGTATATAAAAACTCCTCGATTTCACGTGGATATAAATTTTCACCACCACGAATAATCATGTCCTTTAAACGGCCTGTAACCCTGATATAACCTTCTTCATCCATCGTTGCTAAATCACCCGTATGAAGCCAGCCATCGTGATCAATTGCAAGTTGTGTTTCCTCTTGGTTGTTATAGTAACCTTTCATCACGTGGTAGCCTCTTGTACATAGCTCGCCTTGCTCATTTGTTGCCGCTTCTACATCTGTACCAGGAACGACAATTTTAACTTCTAGATTTGGTAATGCCCTACCTACAGTCTCTACTTTTAAATGGAATGGGTCATCTGCTCTCGTTTGAGTAATAACAGGAGAAGATTCCGTTTGACCATAACAAATAGTGACATCAGTCATCCCCATTTTCTCGATGACTGCTTTCATCACTTCAATTGGGCAATTGGAACCTGCCATTACGCCCGTACGCAATGTCGATAAGTTGTATGACGAAAAATTCTGCAAATTCAATTCACTAATAAACATTGTCGGTACTCCGTGTAATGCAGTGCACTTTTCTTTTTCAACTGTTCGTAATACTTCCGCTGGAGAAAATTCTTGCACTGGCACCATTGTTCCACCACTTGTAGTAATGGCTAACGTACCAATTACACAGCCAAAGCAATGGAAGAATGGCACTGGAATACATAAGCGATCCTCTGACGTTAAGCGCATACATTCGGCAATGTTCACCGCATTATTGACTAAGTTATAATGCGTTAACATAACCCCTTTTGGAAACCCTGTTGTTCCTGATGTATATTGAATATTAATGACATCATCATAATGGAGTGAAGCCTGTATTTGATCTAATTGTTGCTCTGTTACTTGCTCCGCAGCTGCCAGTACATCTGACCAGTTAAGTACTCCTGGATATTTTGTTTCGCCAATTAAAATAACATTTTTCAATAAAGGTAGACGCTCTGATTGCAATTTACCAGGTTCGCAATTTTCTAACTCTGGGCAAATTTCCTGGAGTGTATTCATAAAAGAATGGTCCCGATAATTTTCGATTAAAATTATCGTTTTAGCATCGGATTGTCTTAGTAAATATTCCAGTTCATGTGCACGATAATTTGTGTTTACCGTAACGATTGGCGCCCCCATCTTTCCTGTGCCAAACTGTAACTGTACCCATTCAGGAACATTTGTCGTCCACACTGCGATATGATCTCCCTTTTCAATACCAAGGGCCATTAATCCTCTCGCAACTAAACGACTTTGATGATTTAACTCCTCATAAGTCATACGTAAGTCTCTATCTGCATACACTAGCGCTTCATTTTTAGGATATTTTTTAGACTGTTCATCGAGCAATTGACCAATTGTTTGATACACAAGTTCTGCCATGAAAATCCCCCTTAAATATGCTATTTAATGTTTTTAACAGCCAATTAGACGAGAAATAACGAGACGTTGAATTTCAGATGTACCTTCACCGATTTCCATTAATTTAATATCACGTAAATGACGTTCTACATCATATTCCTTCATATAACCTGAACCACCATGAATTTGAATGGCTTGATTGCAAGTTCGGAAGCCCATCTCTGATGCGAATAACTTCGCCATCGCTGCTTCCTTAGCAAATGGTTTTTTCTGATCTTTAAGCCATGCTGCTTTATGTACAAGTGTACGAGCAAGCTCTATTTCCATTGCCATATCGGCTAATTTAAACTGTATTGCTTGTAACTTGGAGATTGGTGCTCCAAATTGCTCGCGTTCGTTCGCATACTTTAATGCTTTTTCATAAGCAGACTGTGCAATGCCGACTGATAAAGCCGCTATGGAAATACGTCCACCATCTAACGTATTTAAAAACTGGCTGAACCCACGTTTTTCGTCCCCTAATAGATTCGTTTTTGGAACGCGCACATTTTGCAAAATAATTTCGCATGTATTGGAGCCACGTACGCCCATTTTGTCGTAATTACAATTGATTGTGACACCAGGTGTGTTTGTTGGCACAATAATTGATGAGATAATTTTTTTGCCATCTTCACGCTTGCCAGTTACTGCCGTGACAATAATTTGTCTTGCATGGCCTGCATTTGTAATCCAGCATTTTTCACCGTTAATAACGTAATCATCGCCGTCAACGACTGCTGTTGTACGTGTTCCACCCGCATCAGACCCTGCATTCGGCTCCGTTAAACCGAAAGCACCTAATGTTTCGCCTTTTGCTAAAGGTACAAGCCATTCACGCTTTTGTTCTTCCGTTCCAAAATTATAAATTGGAGCGGCACCTAAGCTTACCGCTGCTGCATAGCTTAAACCCGTACCACCACAAGCGCGCCCAATTTCCTCGACAGCAATTGCATAGGACACCGTATCTCCACCAGAACCACCATATTCCTCAGGAAACGGGATACCCAATAAGCCTAGCTCTGCCATTTTTTCAAAGCTTTCTATTCTCATTGTTGATGTCTCGTCGACTTCACGAGCGTAAGGTTTAATCTCTTTCTCTGCAAAATCACGTACCATGTCTCGAATCATCGCTTGCTCTTTCGTTAGTTCAAAGTTCATTCCCATTTCCCCCTAGTTTCCAATTTGCCATAGCGGATTTCTTTCAGACGACAGTTACACAAATCTGGACCGACTAGTCGGTCGGTTTTAAAGATTAATAAAACCAGCTATTTCTTCTGGCTTTTCCTTGACCATAAATTGAGTTGCTTCTTCCATAGCTTGCTCTGTCACAATTGCTCGTAATATCATATCCGTAAATACTTCTGTAATTTCCTCCATTGTTAATGGACCTGTTTGTTTAAACCACATATATGTCCAGTTAATCATCCCTACAATGGCCATTGTTACAATCGTACAAGGTAATTCAGCACGAAAATCTTTCGTGTGCTGTCCTTCTTCAATCACCTTTTGTAATATTTCCCGATATTGGTCCCGCTTTTTATGAATGATTACACTATATTCTTCTGACAACGAACGGCTTTCTTCATAAAATACAGTAATATGGGCTTGATACACATCAAACACTTGTGTCAGCGTTTGAAGCATTGCACATAAGCGTTCAATAGGTGTATCGTATTTGTCATAAGCTTCCTGTGATTGTTTGATAACATAGGAAATAAACACATCATGTACTTCATATAACAATTCATCTTTCGATTTAAAGTTATGATAAAATCCACCTTTTGATGCACCGATATATTCCACAATGCGATCAACTGTTACGTTATGATAGCCATCTTGCTGAAACAACACTACAGAAGCGTCTACAATTCTTTGTTTTAACGTTTTTTTTACCATAGGCACCTATCATCCTTCTTTATAACACTTACCCCTTTGTTCCTTATAATTAGGACGTAATTAGGACGTGTATTCACTTAATTTTCCTAATTATAAAAATACTATGACTCCTTTAATATAGCATTCTCAAAAATTGGTGTCTAGTTCCATAAAACAATTTAATAGCATGAAAGAGAATTTTTTTACATTAAACAGCATATAAAACCTCCGCTTTTAACAACAAACGTATTTCCTTCTAAAGCTTCATCTGCAAAATACACACATTAACTATATGCTCAAATTTCCCATGTCATAACTCCATTCACAGTGACAGGCACTCAAACAATTCTGAACTTTCCCCCAAGTAAAAACCCACGAAGTCTCCTGCGCGCAGAAAGCTAAGTGGGTTTTTAGAGGTGACAGGCACTCAAACAATTAAATGGGCCGCACCAATTAATGCTGCGTTCTCAAACAATTGCGAACGTCTTATTTCATATGTATTTCGATAGGAAGGAAGGACGTAGGTTTCGGTCACTTCTTCAATCTTTTCCATAAATCGAGAAGTTGTTTTCATAACACCGCCACCGAGTACAATGCAGTCTGGGTTAAATGTTTGTATAAAATTCGCCAAAACAATACCTACATATGTAGCCGCTTGCTCAATAATTTCTTGTGCAACTAAATCTCCTGATTCATATGCAGCAAACACCATTTTAGTATCAATCGGCCTTTGTTCTTGCTTCTCCATTTCAACCAGCATAGATGTACACTTTTTGATTGCGTCCACCGCATGTCGTTGAATCGATACTCCTGATGCATATACTTCTAAACAACCTAATTTGCCACAATTACATGTTGGTCCGTTCGGATTCACAGTGACATGCCCTATTTCGCCAGCTAACCTATTACTGCCAGTATATAGCTTTCGTTCAAAAATAATGCCGCCACCGATTCCAGTGCTTATCGTCATAAAAAGCATATTCTTTGATTGCTGGCCTGCCCCGAAGTTGAATTCTCCCCAAGTAGCTGCACTTGCATCATTGACAACTGTAATTTTCTTATCTAATTGTGCATTTAGCATCTGCCCTAAATGTACATTTCTCCAATCAAAAGTAGACCAATAGCGAATAATGCCGTGATCTGTATCAACTATCCCAGGCACGCCGACGCCTATACCTCTAATCTCGTAGCCTTCTGAAAGAGCATTTATCGCCTCTACTACTCTATTGACAACAATCTCTGGACCTTCGTGCCCTTTTGTATCCAGACGAATTTCCTTAATCATTTCCCCATCAACACTTAATAATCCAATGGCAATTTTTGTCCCACCCATATCTACTCCAACTAGGTACTCTTTTTGTTGCATTTTATTTCCCCCAATGGTCCACTGTGTCTACTATGCACGGGATAAAATTATATCCTTAACTTCTTTAATTTTATGTTCGTCTATAAAATGGTCAAAGCTGGATTGATGTCGAACACCAGATCCAAAATGAAATTCGGAAACGTTGACATGCTGTAAAAAGGATGGAAGGGTTTTAGGTGATAGACCCGATCCTGGCATGATTTGCATATGAGCGAGGCTTGCTTGTTGTTCTAAAGCTTGAATTTCACTAACCGCATCAAGTACTTTACTTTTGCCACCTGATGTTAAAATCCGTGATATTTCTTTATAGGACATTAGCGTTTGTAATGCCTTGGATTGGTCCTTTACATCGTCAAATGCTCGATGGAATGTAATATCCAATCCATCTGCTGCTTCAATTAATTGTTGTAAAATAAGCTCATCAATATTTTGCTCTTCGGTAAGTGCACCTACGACTATTCCACTCGCACCTAGCTGTTTACATATTTGAATATCTTTTAACATTATTTTCATATCATTTTGATCATAGCAAAATGAACGGCTGTGAGGACGAATCATTACATTTACTGGGATCGTTAATTCACTGCACACACTTTCAATCATCGCATAGCTCGGTGTGAGCCCTCCCTCGGCTATACCTGCGACCAATTCAATTCTGTCAGCTCCAGCTTTTTGTGCCGTTATCGCATCTGTTAAAGAAATTGCAATCACTTCAATAACCATATTTAGTCATTTCCTTTTCCTAGTTTACTATAGCTTTCTATGAAATCTGCCAATAATCGAACGCCATAACCTGATGCACCACGCACATGATACCCTGTCGTTTTAGGTGATTGAACAGGTGCCGCCATATCAATATGTCCCCATTTAACACCTTTAGGGACAAATTTTCTTAAAAACAGTGCAGCCGTAATAGAACCTGCAAGATTGTCTGAGCTAATATTGCAAATATCTGCATAATCACTCGCTAATGATTCCTCATATTGATCGATAAGTGGCATCGGCCATATAAAATCACCATTGTAACTTCCCAGCTTCTTCATTAATTCTGTAATCGACTCATCTCCGAATACACCTGCATATTTTAAGCCTAGCGCCGCACCAATGGAGCCCGTTAATGTAGCAATATCAATGATTACATCAGGCTTTAACCTTTCAGAATATAATAGAGCATCAGCTAAAATAAGCCTTCCTTCCGCATCTGTATTGCCAACTTGAACATGCAAATTATTAGCGAAACGAATAACTTCACCTGGTAAAAATGCCTTTTCATTAGGCAAGTTTTCAGCAATCGGCAACAGGGCAGTGACATTTACATCAACATTTTTTGAAGCGATTAAATCCATCGCACCAAATACAGCACCTGCCCCGCCCATATCCATACGCATATCGCTTATGTTAAGACCCGTTTTAATGCTAATACCACCGCTATCATAAGTCATACCTTTACCAATCAACACGATATGTGGCTTATTAACATTCGTACAGTATTTAATTTCTGCTAAATACGAAGAATATTGACTGCCTCTGCCAACTGCAAGTAGCCCATTTAAGTCAAGCTGTTGCAAGTCGTCTGTATTATAAATATTTACGGACAGATTTTTTCCTCCAAAATGCTGGCGAACTGTTTCAGCAAAAGTGTCTGGATTTAGATCTATTGGATCTGTATTACATAGGTCTCTCGTAAGATTTATACTGGTTGCACGTAACTTCCCAATGTGAATCGCTTCTAGTAACGCTTCTGTTTCGTCCAATAAAAAATAAACATTACAAGGTTTTATGAATTTCTTTTCTTGACGGTATTTTTGAAACTGGTAGGCTCCAAGCATCCAACCTTCTACAAAAGCAGTCACAGCATCTACTTGATTGAGATTCACTGCATTTAAAAAATCAAAAGATACTTGCATGTCATCATTTTCACTTGCGTTAGCCACTCTTGCTACTTCTCCTGCAGCTTCTCGTAAGCTTTCATAAGTAACGGTCTCATCGCTTCCTAACCCAACAATTAAGTAATCCTGTCCTCCCTGCTCTGTTTCATGTCTGAGCCAGTGACATTTATGTTTTTCAATCATCCATTTAGGAACTTGGAGAGATTGATGAGTTGATTGTAATACAGGATTTACAACAACTATATCCTTGTTCTGTTGCCCAAAATGAAATTCCATCTATCATCACATCTTTCATTTATCGTAATTAAGTTTCGAGCCTGCCTTTAACTATATTAAAAAGGAAAATATCTAAGATTATTTTTCTTAGACTATTTCCCTTTTTATAGTTTTTCAGTAACATTAATCGATATGTAGCATTAAATGTCCCTCGATTTTATCGACAGTAAAGTGTATATACGGTCCTTCAGCACTGTAACTTACCTCTGTTAATTCAGGCAGTTTTTTTACTGATGTCACCTTTGTCTCACCAACAAACATTCTAATCTCTGTGTTATAAAGTGGGATAATATCTTCAATCGTATAAATATCCTCTGAACGTTTCTCCGTAATATAATGAAGTGCATGCAAAATCTTTGCCCCTGTTGCCTTATCCTCATTTAATGATATCAACAATGTCGACGGACCATTATGAGCAATAAGCTTACTTTCGAGAAGATGGTCAATGGCATCTTTCATCATCCATTTACACCAAGCGAGTCCATTTTTTCGATATAGCTTGAAAATAGGGTGTGAGAAGTAAATGATATTTTGGCGTTTTGTCACTGCAGCATGTCCAAATGTATGCGATGATGGGGCATGTTGATGCGAACAAAATGTAGTGCCTTCTCTATTAAAGTAAGGTTTTACTGTCTGCATCAGTACCTCTGACTGTACAGGCTTAATTTCTAAACCTTTTAAATACATGACATATTCTTCTTTGTATAATTTTTTACCTATTACATCATTCGGTAAAACGAAATCACGGTCATACTTTGATTCACCAACATACACATTTCCATATAAATCTTCTTCGTTACTATTTTTATTAATTAGCGATTCATACGTACCAATAATTTTTCCGCCATTATTAGCATAAGCCTGTAGCTTTTGCTGTAATTCAGGAGAGTAGTCAATCACATCAGGTAAGATAATTAACTGATAGTCATTAAAGTCAATTTGACTGTCAATAATATTAAACTGATAAGACAACTCTTGTAGCATCCTAACGGCGCCGATTAATGCTGGATGGATACCTAAATTATGATCTCCTGGTGTATAAAATTCTTCAGGCGTTAATACCCCGATTTCTGCAACTGGCTTAGTATTCATACAGTATTTTTCTACTTCTTTCACTCTGCCATACACACTGCCGATTAATTCATAAGCCGCCTTCGATAATTTGCCATTTGGATGAAGTTGGTCTCCAATCGAACAACCAGCACCTAAAGCAAGCATATTGAAACATTCAAACTCTAATGCTGCCTTATTTTTCAGTGAGTGGAAATCACCCCAATACGTATGGAACTTGCCCGTCATACCAATGATGTCCTTGCCCAAAGTACGAGAATATCGCATCGTTGCAGGGAAATGATCATAGCCCCAGCCACCACTTGGTAAAGACTCAAGCTCCAAATGTGTATAATTATTTAAGCTACTTTTATTGCCTGGACCAATGTGAGAGCTATTATAGAAAATACCTGCATGTGGCACTCTAGTTCTAATAAAATCGCTAATCTCTGCTTTAAACTCCTCAAGCATCACCGTAGAATAATAGATTCGATCGACTCTATTTCCTGTGTCTAATCCTTTTCGCTCCATTTGTTCAAAACAATTTTTACAATTACAATCAACTTTAAATAAAATATCTAAAAAGAAGCCATCAATATTTTCGCTTTTTACTGTATCGATAATATCTTGTAAATGGTCTTTAAAATATTGTCTATAGCCGCTATTTAAGCAAATTGTATAGTAGAAATGTGGCTCAGGAACCCCCTGGCTATTAATGAATTGTCCATTTTCATCAATCGATAACCACTCAGGATGATGTTTGCTAATATAACCATCCCATTGAACAGTTGTATAAATCGGCACTTTAATATTATTTTTATGGCAAACCTCTATTTGTTCTAATAACAGGTTTTTATTTTCAAGATGTGGATGAATCAAATCTGGACGATGCTTTGAAGGGTAGTACAACCAGCCATGATGACATCTAGCAAAACAAGTAATCGAGTTTACATTGGCTTCTTTTAATGTCTCCACAAACTCCTCTGCAACGAAGTCCTTTCCAACCCCAGGGATATCTTCACTCGTATGAAAGTCTAAATGCACCTGTCTATAACGTAATTCGCTCAAATTCATAACCCCCTATTATAATCACCATTTCATTGCTATTCTTTGACTGAACCTGCCGCAAGACCACTTTCAATTTTCTCTTGGAATAGAAGATAAACGACTAAAGGCACTAATATTGTGATGACGATGGCAGCCATTAATGGCCCGTATTCTGATCCTCTTTCACCACTAAAGTTTAATAGACCCAATGCAATTGGTTTTAAGCGGTCATCATTAATAAATAAAAGTGGGAACAGAATGTTATTCCATGCACCTAAAAAATTAAAAATCGAAACAGTCGATATTGCTGGAACAGACATCGGCAATATTACTTTGAAATATATTTGGAAATAACTCGCACCATCCATAAGTGCTGCTTCTTCCAAAGAGGCGTTAATGCCTTTCATAAAGCGTGTTAACACTAAAATACTAAACGATAAAGAAAACGCCACATACAGCAGAACTAATGCGACTAAGTTATTTTTTAATTCTAGTGCCCCAATAATATAAGAAACTGGCACAAGAACTGTATGCATCGGTATCATCATACCTAGCAGGAAAAACAATGCTAAAAATTTATTCACTTTAAAGTTAAATCTTGATAATGTAAAGGACGCCATCGAAGAGACAATCGCTAGGATAATAACGGTTGCCATCGAAATAAGTATACTATTTAAGAAATATCGACTCATATTCGCTTCACGCCAAGCAATTACATAGTTCTCAAATCTAAATACCTCAGGCAAGCTAAAGGGTGAACTAAATATTTCTTTATTTCCTTTAAGAGAAGAAACTAATGTAAATAACATCGGTTCAATAAACAATAAAGCCATTGCTATGACAAAAACATATAATATTATTTTCTTTTTCATTGATTCTTCTCCTTCCTATTCATGATTGCTTCACTACCGATAGTCAATACGAGCGCAATGACAAAAATAATGACCCCTAATGCGCTACCAACGCCATAATTATTGTATCTGAAGGCTTCATAATACATTAAAGTAGTCGGCAAATTGGTTAGTCCATTCGGTCCTCCCTCAGTCATAACAAAAATTAAATCGAATACTTTCACTGTCCCAATAATATCCATTAAAATACATAAAGTAATAATTGGCTTTAACATAGGAACAGTTATATGGAAGAACTTTTGTACGGCTGAAGCTCCATCCATCTCTGCCGCTTCATATACTTCTTCTGGTATCGTTGTTAATCCTGCTAATAGGATGACCATGTAGTATCCAACACCTGCCCAAATGTTCACAAAAATAATTGCACCCATCGCAGTAGACGAGTCAATTAACCAGCCTTTAGCTAAGTCTGCAAGCCCAATAAATTCTAATAAGCTATTTAAGGAGCCATTCGGCATAAAGATAAAGTACCAAAGTAAACCAATAGCTGTAAGTGGAAAAATAGTAGGTACAAAATAGATGACTTTAAAGAATCGATGTCCTCTAAATTTTGTATTAATAGCAACTGCTAGCAATAAAGCGATTGGTGTATGGAATAAAACGCTAAAAAACACCATGCCAAACATATTTTTTAAAGAAATAAGAAAGTCTTTATCTTTAAACACATTGAGATAGTTTTCTAAACCAACAAAATTTAATGGTGCTCCTTTAATGCCATTCCAATTGACAACGGAAAAATAAAGGGCGCCTATCATAGGTATAATAAGGAATAGAATATAGATTACTAAGGCAGGTAAAGTAAATAGAAAAATTTTCGACTTATCTCTATTTGTTTTTACATTCATCTATTCCCCTCCATTTCTTAAATTTTTTGTAATCCTAATCAAATACAATGTCTCGTATAAGCTTTAGGCGGACGCTTTTTACGGGCAAGCACCGAGTAGCTTTCCTCGCTACGCACGGTGCTTACTATTCCCGTTAGAGTCGCCGCCTTTTAGCTCATCTAAATGTTCATTGTTCTTCTTTGAAAAACTATTTATTTAGATTTATCAATTTCATCTTGAATTTCTTTTGCTGCATCTTTAGGCTTACCACCAATTAAGATACTTACGATAGAGTTTCTTGTTCTATCTTGCATAGATGGTAGTGGATCGAAATCGAAGACATCTACTGCAATGCCTGTTGACGTAGCACCTAATTCAATATTGTGTAAAAACAATTCAGATACTTTCGAGTTATCAATGGCGATATCTGATCTTGGAATTAAGAACTGCGCTTCCTCTGCAAATCGTTTAGCTGCTTCAGCAGAAGTAAGCATTTTTAAAAGCTCAATCGTATATTCTTTTTCTTTTCCTTCAAGTTTGCCATTCACCATATATGGGCTAATAATTTGCATATCTTCATCTTTAAACTCTGGTTTTTCATCAAAATATGGGAATTTCGCAAGTTTAATAGCATCCGCGTATTCTGTCTCACTGGAATTTGTAAATTTACCGATATTCCATGGACCAGTAATAATCATCGCTGCCTTCCCTTCAAGGAAATCTGCCACAGCAATCTCATCGCTTATACCAGCAGCACTTTGACCAAATGCATCTAACTTATTTAAGTCTTCAACATACTCTAGTGTTTTCACAACCTCTGAATCAGTCCATTTTAATTCTCTAGTGCCTAGTTTCTTTGCTGCTTCTGTTCCCATCCATTTATAAAAAATTTGGTTGTGTAAATGTCCCGCCATATATGTTGCCTTTGCCCCAAGTGCAATAGGTGTTACATCGATGCCTTTTAACTTTTTAACTGCTGCTGTTAGTTCACTCCACGTTTCAGGGAATTCATTAATACCAGCTTTTTTAAGTAGTTCTTCATTATAATAAACACCAATTAAACCAGACTCCATTGGAATTCCATAAGTCCCCTCATGACCTGGCACTTGATAATACTTTAATGCACCTTCTGTGAAATTTTGTCCCCATTCAGGATCATCCTTTAAAATTGGGTCCATATCCATAAGTAAGCCACTTTCAATATATTCGTTTAAATTTGCAACACCTTGTACTCTAAAGATGTTAGGTAAAGTGCCAGATGCAAGATCTGTTTTCAGCTTATTGTTAAATGCTGATTCATCACCTTGCGATTCATCCACTACCACTACATCGGAATGTTTTGCTTCAAATTCCTTTATAATATCTTTGTAGATTTGTGCCTGAGTGCTTGTCCCAGCCATTCTTGTTAGCAATCTAATTTTTACCTTACCATCTGCATTATCACTAGCATCACTCGAACCACCACACGCTGTAAGTATAGTAGCTAATAAAACCATCAATACGACTAACATCTTTTTCTTCATAAATTTCATCCCCTTTGTAACAAATTTTTATTTTGTATTTGGTGTTAATGCAAATACCTCACGGATTGATCCTACTTCAATACCTCCATCGCTTTTAATGATGCTAGGTCTTAGCGAGCGAATATTAGCAATTGTTTCTTTATTTCCATAGTCTATTTGCTCTAAAATCGCAGCAATTACATTTGGCCAAACGTCTTCTGAGCCATCTAAAACTTTCAATGCGAAACCTAAACGTTCTTTCTTCAAGCCAAAGCAATAAACACCTTTTGCTCCGCCCTTTGCTACAATATTTCGATCTTGCAATAACACTGAGCAAATAAAGTTTTCAGACGCTACCATGTTGAATTCATTGTTCATCATTGTTGTCATTCGCTCTACCGCTTCTCTAAGTTCCAAATCTTCAATTAAATCTGGACAAGCTAATTTCAAACTTGTAATAGCCATATTGTGCAGCGGTATTGCGAACACAGGTACACCACAACCGTCTACTCCGACATGAATTTCAGATAGCGGTGTTTCAGATAAATAAGATAGCGTTTTCAAAATAAGCTGTTGTAGGGGATGGTCTATATTCCAATAACCCTCCGTTGGGAAACCCATTTCACGACACGTTGCAATAAAGCCCATATGTTTTCCTGAGCAATTATGAAAAAGTCGTCTTTTCTCAAGATTTTGTCTTAACATTGCCTCTTTCGGTTCCGCATTTAAAGGGTACGAATATGGACAAAATAATTCATTTTCATCAATAGCTAATTTTTCTTTCATCGTTTCCAGCGCTTCTATATGATACGTTTCTCCACGATGCGAAGCAGTAAATAATGCCGCTTCCCTATCAGTTAAGCCATACTTCAAATCAATTTTAGATAAAAATGCGGGTAGTGCTTGAATTGGTTTTGCAGCAGAACGGAAATATGTATTATGTTGAATATTACCAACTTGATATATTGCCTCTTTACTGTCATTTACACCACAAACAACGCCAGAATGAACATTTTCCAATAAGTTCGCTCTTGTTTCTTCTACTAAAACTTTAGAATTCATAATTCGCTTTCCCCCGTTACATTAGAATGACCAAATTCCCGATACGCTTGTATTCATATCGAGTTTACGGTGAACATTCAGTTAATGTTCATCCTCTCGAAAATACCAATTATTTGATGACACCTTTTGTTAAAATGATGTTAGCGTACTGCGCTTTTTCACTTGTTGCGACTACAGCAAATGCCTTTTTTGTGCGCTCGTAAAATTCAAAGCGCTCCATAAATTCGAATGGAATTGGAAATTCAGATTGACGTTGAACGATTTGTTCATACTCTTTCCAAATCGTTGGTTCCACCGTATCTCCAGGAACAACTGCCATTAATTGAATCGGATGTTCCACATACGTATCAATAGGAAAGAACGCTAATATTGCTTCTAATAATTCTGGAATCGTATGTCCATCACATCGGATTAACTGTTGGGCATGGCTGGCAGCGGGAAAATTCCCGTCCGCCAACACAATTTCATCTCCATGCCCCATCTCCATCAATACTTTCATTAAGTCTGGTGAAATAATTGGAGGAATCCCTTTTAGCATAGTTATTCACACTCATTTCTTTAATCTTCTGCTACAAAGTAATTTGTCAGAGAACCTAATTTCTCGATTTCTACAGTTACTTCATCCCCTTGTTGAATATACATTTGCTGCTCTGCAGGATATCCGAACACTACGCCTTCAGGTGTACCTGTTAAAATAAGATCTCCAGGCTCTAATGTCATATGTTGAGAAATATAGCTAATAATTTCAGCACAATTGAAAATCATATCCGCTGTATTTGAGTTTTGTCTTATATCTCCATTTACATATGTTTTTAATGCCAAATTATTAGGGTTCTCTATCTCATCTGCCGTCACTAAGTAAGGACCAACAGGACTGAACTTATCGCACGTTTTTCCTAACAACCATTGTTGTGTTTTCATTTGCAAATCGCGTGCCGATAGATCATTGACAGTGCAATAACCAAAAACATGATCTAATGCATTTTCTTCTTTTACATTTTTTATCTTTTCACCAATAACAATGCCAAGCTCTACCTCATAATCAAGTTGCTTTGTTACAGTTGGAATTGGAATAGCACTTTGATGGCCAGTTAATGTATTATCAAATTTATTAAATAAAATAGGCACTTCTGGATATGGTGCATTCGTTTCATCTGCATGTTTACGGTAATTTAAACCAACGCAAATAATTTTATGAGGTTTTGTAACGCATGGTCCCCAGCTGATTTGACTGTCCTCTATAAATACTGCACTTTCTTCTACTTCTATTGCCTGAATAAAATTTTGCAGCTTTGCTATCTCTTTTTTATTACAAGAAAATAGAGACGCTAAATCGGGTAAGTTATTAAAATTCGAATTTTTGTCCATCGATGCTGCTATATCGATAATGCCTTGCTTCGTTTGAACGCCTAATTGATAGTCGCCCTGTTTTTCAAATGTTAATAGTTTCATAGTCATTCCTCACGTCATTTCGTAATATTAAGCATTTTTCCCAAAAACAACGCCACCATCTATGTAAAGCGGCGAGCCCATCATAAAACTGGACTCATCAGATGCTAAAAATAAGGCAGCTTTCGCAACATCTTCAGGTTTGCCTAATTCACCACTTAGCTGTCTTGTTTTAATACTTGCAATGGCAGCTTGTGGATTGTCATATGCATTCTTTAAATAATTTTCTACAAATGGTGTAAAAATCGTTCCTGGCAATAAAGCATTTACTCGAATATTGTAAGGCGCATAATCTACTTGCATCGCCTTAGTTAACGATAAAATAGCTCCTTTTGTTGCTGAATATAAAGCACGTTGCTTTAAGCCCATTTCTGCAGCGCATGAAGACATATTAATGATGCACCCGCTCTTCTGCTCCATCATGTAAGGGACAATGTATTTGGTTGGCAAATAAACGCCCTTTACATTTACGCTCATTACTTTATCCCATACGTCTGGCTCAACCTCATCTATACGTCCAACATTACTGATGCCCACATTATTAAAAAGGATATCAATTTTTTCGAACTGCTTTGTAATCTGTTCAGCCATCTCTTTTACAGCTTCAGGATTCGTTACATCTGCATGATGAAATGTTGCGCTTCCTCCGTTATGTTGAATATCCTTTACAGTACCTTCACCATTTTCCTTATGAACATCGTTGATGATAACGTGGGCTCCTTCTGCTGCAAACAGCAGGGCTGTAGAACGACCAATACCACTACCACCACCAGTAATGAGTGCTACTTTACCTTGTAATCTCATAGCAGCAATTCCCTTTCTTGTTCTAAATGATCTTCTGGCTGTGCGGCTTTCACAGTAAGCCCGCCATCTACCATTAGTAAATGTCCGTTTATTTGCATCGCTTCCTCCGAAGCTAAAAATACAACGGCATCAGCAATTTGTTTTTCAGTACCTAGTCTTTTCATTGGATTCGCTTGAATTTCTTTTTCTAAAATACTTGGATCTTCAAGATATTCCTGGCACATATCTGTAGCTACTGTACTTGGACCAACGGCATTAATATTAATATTATATTTGCCTAATTCAATCGCTAAAGCTTTAGTTAAATGACTCGCCGCCGCTTTTGAAGAAATATAATGTGGAATAACTGGGCTTGTCACAAGCAGACTTGCCGTAGATGTAATATTAATGATTTTACCGTAACGTTTTTCAATCATTTTTTTAGCTACTCTTTGGGAAGTTAAGAAAATGGATTTTACATTTGTTTGATACGTGTTATCCCAAGTTTCTTCTGTTAACTTCATAAAAGACTCAAATGGCGCAATACCAGCGTTGTTCACTAATATATCTACATGGCCAAGTGTGCTCTCTACCTCATCAATCATGTGATCGACTTCTTGTTTAATACCTACATTCGCTTTCACTACCATCGCTCTGACATGGAATCGTTTCTCTATTTGTTCCTTTAACATTTCGGCCTTTTCTAGTGAACTTTGAGATGTATAGTTAATGGCAACGTGGGCTCCTTCTTCTGCTAATCTTTCTGCAATAGCAGCCCCTATCCCCCTACTCCCTCCTGTTACTAGGGCAACACGATTTTCAAGTTTTTTCATATTTATTCTCCCAACTTTACTGTTTATAGACTAATACCAATTCTGCTAATGCTAAATTCTTGATGGCCTAAAATCTCGGCTTTCGTTTCCTGGCCTTTTGCTACATTGACAATCGATTCAAAAATGCGTTCACCTGATTCGTCCAACGTTTCTTTACCTTGTAAAACAGGGCTAACGTCTACATCGATATTGTCTGCCATTCGTCTGCCAGTCATTTCGTTACCTGTTATTTTAATAACAGGGATAATTGGATTTCCTGTCGGTGTCCCTCTTCCAGTTGTAAAGCAAACAACATGAACTCCCGCCGCTGCCATACCTGTCACACATTCGATATCATTCCCTGGCGAATCCATGAAATAATAGCCTGTGCCTGGAATTTCTTCTGCGAAGTCTACAACCCCTTGAAGCTCGGCTGTTCCCGCTTTACTAATACAACCTAATGACTTTTCCTCAATTGTTGATAAGCCACCTGCAATATTACCTGGACTAGGGTTTCCTCCACGCATATCGACACCCATCCGTTCAACTTCGAGTTCAAATTGCTCAACACACTTATATAATTTTTGTTGTACATCATGATTAATTGCCTTTGCAGCAACTAGATGCTCAGCACCTATGATTTCTGTAGTCTCACCCATGACGATAGTGCCACCAGCATTCAAAATAGTATCAGCTGCTCTGCCAAGTGCAGGGTTACTACATAATCCTGACGTTGCGTCAGAACCGCCACATTTCACACCAACAATTAGCTCTGAAAGTGGAATATCTATTAACGGTATATCTTCTATTTTTTTCAGAAGCTCCTGTGCCACTTCCACACCTTTTTGAATTGTTTTAACGGAGCCACCTTCATTTTGAATGTCTATCCAAACAACAGGCTTACCCGTTGCTTCAATTTCTTGCTTGATGTCCTGAGCATTAATGACTTCACAACCAAGACTAACAATTAATACAGCACCGACATTCGGATTTTTTCCCATTCCAACTAATACTTTATGTGTTCTCTCTTTATCAGCGCCAACTTGGCTACACCCATGTTGGTGAGGTATAGCGACTGCCCCTGGAACTTGTTGTTGAATTCTCGAAGTAACCTGATTTGCACACACCACTGTTGGTAAAATTAAAAGATGATTTCGAATACCAATTTTTCCATTGTCTCTTCGATAGCCCTTAATAACTGTCATTGTTGCGCACCTCCCACATGTTTATCTCCACGTCCACGTATGCCTTCGATATTGTGAACATGCACGTGATCACCTGGCAAAATGGCAATTGATGCCGCTCCTATTACTTCACCGTATTTCACAATTTCCTCTGCCTTATTAATAGGCGCAATCGCAACTTTATGACCAAAGCTAACATCTTGTCGCAATGTTACTTCATAAGCTTGGTTGCCTATTGTGTAAAATACACTTTCGCCTTTTTTCACATCTGTTAAAAGGGTTGTTACATTGTCCTTTTCATCCATTACAATGCAAGTTATCCCTTGTTGATACGCCATTTCTGCCATTCCTTCGCCCTCCCTCTTATAATTTATAAAAACGCTTTGCATTTTCTCCAAATATGTTTTCTAAATCTTTTCCAAGTATGTTTGTAGGTAAGTTTTCCATCAAAATTGTCAGTACATCGTTGTATGTACCTGCTAACTGACAAACAGGCCAGTCACTGCCAAACATCACGCGATTCGTCCCAAATACATTTACAACATGGTTGATATAGGGCTGAAATTCTTCAATTGTCCAATTTTTATGCGTTGCTTCTGTCACTAAACCTGAAATTTTACACATCACATTCGGGTACATTGCAATTTGTCCTATTTCCTCTTTCCAACCTTCTAGCTGTTGTTTTGCAATATTTGGCTTTGCAATATGGTTTACTACTACTCTTAATTGAGGAAACATTTTTAATAATTTTAGTATGTAAGGAAAATGCCTTGGCTTTATTAAAAGATCGAGCGGAACATCATACTGTACTAGCAGTTCAATGTTCTTTAATACATCTTTTCTTAAAATCCAATCATCTTCATCCAAATCTTGTAACATAGGTCGCACACCTACAAAACCATGATGTTGGTGTAGCTCCTCTAAATGTTGCTTAAAGTTTATTTCCGTTAAATCTAACCAGCCGACTACTCCTGCAATCCATTCATGCTCTTCAAACAAATTTAATAAAAATAATGTTTCATTGATTGTTGGTGCAGCTTGGACTACGATTGTTTTATCAATTTGATGTTCGTTTAAAATTGGATATAAATCATTAGGCATAAAATCCCGATAAAGCTCTGGTAAATCTTTGGTTAACCATTTATAATCATTCCTTGATAACTTCCAAAAATGTTGATGTGAATCAATTATTATATTCGACACCACCTTTGTTAACTTTTATGTTACCGATAACACAAAAGTAACAAACGTAAAATTACATGTCAATACTAATTTCTGAAAATAATCAAAATTCAAAACCAAGGTAAATAGATGGTATTTCTAAGAATATTACACACTTAGTAGAGTAGAATCGTGAAAATGAACGCAATTCATTAGATGCATAGACATGTTTGAACGTTTCATTTACCAAGCACAAATGTTAAAAAATTTTTGATATGAGTAGGTTAGAAAAATGGATGGTGATGTAGATTTTCAAACCACATGCTATAATGACTTGAGAAAAATGGTGGATGCACATCGGGGAGCTTTAAACGAAAAATGAATTGTATTATTTTATTTTTGGCTCTATTGAAGCGCTTTCCCTCTTGGATTTAATTATTGGAAAGTATAGAGTTAGAAGAAGTACAATAATATTAGAACTAATTATGTAAAAATAATCCAACAACTTATGACTAATCACGATGACTTTAGTTTGAAATAAAATGTATCTTCATTCGAGATATTTTTTGCGTAGAATCGTTGCGCCAGCAGTAGGAATAATACAAAAAAATTAACAATGTAAGGTAGGTACGATAGGTGACAACAATATATGATATTGCAAAAAAAGCTAACGTTTCTCCTATGACTGTTTCAAGAGTCATTAACAATAAGGGAAATATTAGCGAGAAAACAAGAAAAAAAGTAGAGGCTGTCATTCAAGAACTAAACTATATCCCCAACTCCGCTGCTAGAAGTTTAAATATAAAAAAAACGAAGCTTCTTTCATTAGTTATTCCTGATATTACAAACCCCTTCTTCACAAAGGTTGCAAGAGGAGCAGCAGACAAGGCGAATCAAATGGGCTATCAGCTTATGCTGTGTAATACTGACGAGGATCCAGAAAAAGAAAGTGGCTATATAGACGCTCTTATTTCCAAGATGGTAGATGGCGTTATTATCGCACCAACAGGGAATCAATCTAAAAAAAACTTAAAAAAGCTTGTGAAAAACAAAGTGCCCTTTACATTAATTGATAGGATGATAGATGATTTTCCTTGCGATATGGTGTTGGGAAATAATCATGAGGGAACAAGAGAGTTAGTGCAGCATTTAATTGATCGAGGACATAAAAAGATCGCTCTCATTCATGCACCTTTAGATATTTCTACATCCAAAGAGCGTTATCAAACATATGTAGAAACTTTAAAAGTGAATGATTTAGCTTTTAATAAAAATTTAGTTATCCAAACACATTATAAACAAGAAGAAGAATGGGACACTATCAATGGTTTACTGCTATTACCTGAGGAAGAACGACCTACTGCCATCTTCGCAGCTAATAACTTTATAGCAATTAACGCAATTACAACACTGCGCAACAAAAATATCCGAGTGCCAGAAGATATTGCCGTTGTCTGCTTCGACGACTTAGAGCCCTATTCTAATTTAGATCCTTTCTTCACAGTAGCTTCACAGCCCGCATATGACTTTGGTTATATGGGGACACAATTAGTTATTGAACGAGTTGAAGGAAACGGACCAAGCGAATATCGCAAAATTAATCTTCAACCAAAGCTTATCGTTAGAAAATCATCAAGTACTTCTATTGTCTAAAGGCTATTCAGACAGCAGTAAACTCGGAAAATTTCGAGTTTACTGCTGTCTTTTAAAATTCAGAATATTTTGGGTGACTGGCACTCTTATCATGGTTGTGCACTCATAATTACTACATTCAAAATACAAGGGTTGATCCGATTCGCTTGTTGTGATCTTCACTTTATATTGGAAGGGGAACCCATCACGTTTTGTATACTCGCCTACCTCTACAGCTATTATTTTTTTACTATCAAGATTCAAAGCTTCATAAGCATTAGAGGTACCCGTTAGTAAAATCTGCTTTCGTTGAAAGTCTTCATGTTTCAGATTATTAAAATACATAATTCCAGCAACTATAACAACAAAATTTAGGCAGATTGATAATATAGCACCTGTATACAAATAACGATTTTTCTTATTTTTAAGTCCATGTGCAAATACCAACACTAATATTGTACAAACCGCATACATCACTGTGAAAATAATGGTTGTTCTTTCATTAAAGGACATTTGATATATAAATAAAATAAAAATATAAATGAGAAACAAACTTATCCATAATAGTATGTATCTAGGTTTTTTTACTGTTTCCATATTCTAACCTCCTACAGCTTATTTGGTAATATAATTATAATTGATTCATTCCTCTATATTCCATTTTAAACCAATTCGAGTTACGCACATTCGGAATAAAAGGAAACATAACCTCATACACCGCTAATTTCTTCTTTAACATAATAATAATGCTCTATGATATAGTAAAAACAAGGATTTACGAAAGGATGTTAGTTATGGCTAAAAGTGTAGTAATAGCTGAAAAACCATCAGTAGCTCGCGATATTGCGCGTGTATTGAATTGCAATAAAAAAGGAAACGGTTATCTTGAAGGGGATAAATACATCGTGACATGGGCATTAGGTCACCTTGTAACATTAGCAGACCCTGAAAGCTATGACGTTAAATACAAAACGTGGAATTTAGAAGATTTACCAATGTTACCTGAACGCTTAAAACTGACTGTTATTAAACAAACAGGTAAACAATTTAATGCGGTTAAAAGCCAGCTAACGCGTGGGGATGTAGGCGAAATCATTGTGGCAACTGATGCTGGACGTGAAGGTGAGCTTGTAGCACGCTGGATTATTGATAAAGTGAAGATAAATAAGCCAATTAAACGTTTATGGATTTCTTCTGTGACAGACAAAGCCATAAAAGATGGATTTGCTAACTTAAAGCCAGGCAAGGCCTATGATAATTTATATGCTTCTGCGGTTGCTCGTTCTGAAGCAGACTGGTACATCGGACTGAATGCTACGCGTGCTTTAACAACGCGTTTTAATGCACAGCTAAACTGTGGTCGTGTACAAACACCAACTGTGGCAATTATTGCGGCGCGCGAAGATGAAATCAAACATTTTAAAGCTCAAACTTATTATGGTATTGAAGCACAGACTAACGATCGTTTAAAACTGACATGGCAAGATGCAAAAGGCAATAGCCGTAGCTTTGAGAAAGAAAAAATTGACGCTATTGTAAAAAAACTAGGTAGTAGCAATGCAATGGTTACAGACATTGAAAAAAAACCGAAGAAAACGTTCTCTCCAGGTTTATATGATTTAACAGAGTTGCAACGTGATGCGAATAAAATTTTCGGCTATTCTGCAAAAGAAACGCTGAATATTATGCAAAAATTATATGAGCAACACAAAGTATTAACGTATCCACGTACAGACTCACGCTATATTTCACAAGACATTGTTGCAACTATACCAGAACGTTTAAAAGCTTGTGGTATTGGTGAATATCGTCCACTTGCCAATAAGCTTTTAAATAAACCAATTAAAACGTCGAAGGCATTTGTTGATGATAGTAAAGTATCCGATCACCATGCGATTATCCCGACAGAAGGCTATGTCAATTTCTCAGCATTCTCCGATAAGGAACGTAAAATTTACGACCTTGTTGTGAAAAGATTTTTAGCTGTTCTTTTCCCTGCTTTCGAATATGAACAGTTGACATTACGTGCAAAAATCGCTGATGAAAGCTTTGTCGCGCGCGGGAAAACAATCCTATCAGCTGGCTGGAAGGAAGTCTATGAAAATCGCTTTGACGATGAGGATACAACAGATGATTTGCAAGAACAAATCCTTCCCCGCATCGACAAGGGTGACACACTTCAGATTAAACTGATTGCCCAAACATCTGGCCAAACGAAGCCACCAGCACGCTTTAACGAGGCAACACTATTATCTGCGATGGAAAATCCAACGAAATATATGGCGACGAACGATAAAAAATTAGCCGATACGTTAAAATCTACAGGTGGTTTAGGCACAGTAGCAACTCGTGCTGATATAATCGACAAGCTCTTTAACTCGTTTTTAATTGAAAAACGTGGTGCTAAAGATATTTACATCACTTCAAAAGGTCGTCAATTGCTTGATTTAGTTCCCGAAGAGTTAAAATCTCCTACCCTTACAGCTGAATGGGAACAAAAGCTTGAAGCGATTGCCAATGGGAAACTGAAAAAAGAAGTATTTATTAGTGAAATGAAAAATTACACGAAGGAAATTGTTTCAGAAATTAAGGCAAGCGATAAAAAATATAAGCATGATAATATTTCCACTAAATCATGTCCTGACTGTGGGAAACCGATGCTTGAAGTCAACGGCAAAAAGGGCAAAATGCTTGTTTGTCAGGATCGTGAATGTGGTCACCGTAAAAACGTATCCCGTGTAACAAACGCTCGCTGCCCTCAATGTAAGAAAAAACTTGAGCTTAGAGGTGAAGGCGATGGCCAAATCTTTGTATGTAAATGTGGTCATCGTGAAAAATTATCTGCATTTGAAGCACGCCGTAAAAAAGAAGGCGGCGGTAAAGTCGATAAACGCTCCGTTCAAAAATATTTAAAGCAACAAGATAATGATGAACCAGTAAACAACGCATTAGCCGAAGCACTAAAAGGATTAAAACTCGATTAAAAGTGCCAGATTAATAGTGCCTGTCACTCACACAATTCTGAATTCTCCCATGCAATAATTTAAGCCGCAACACCACGCATAAGCGAGGGTTGCGGCTTTCGCATTTTTCATCTAATAAAATTTAAATTTGCTAGTAGAACTATTATGCTTGCAAATCTCTTTTACATAAAAAGTACTTTTAAAACTGCATACTCTTATTCCCTTAACATATATTGAATTGTCATTAAATTGTCATAATATTCGCACTTAACGTGAAGGAGGGGTAGAAAATGCAAGCTCAAGACTTTAGACCTCGAAATGTAATTATTATTACGATTATTGTTGTTTTATCACTAATTATTGGTCATTCGATTTATGTAAATTATATTGAGGTTTTTTAAAAATAATGGAGTTATAGCAACATAGTGCAACAGTTAACGTGTAAAAGAAGAATCTGTTCAGCGCCCTTGGTACAGTGCGGGCGTAAAGCAGATTCTTTTTTCTATTTGGGGATTATACATTTGAGTTCAGCTGCTCCGCGGGATTAACTCATCGTTTCGCGGAATCAGCTCCTCACTTCGCGGAATCGACTCCTCGCTCCGCGGAATCAGCTCCTCGCTCCGCGGAATCACACTCCTGCTTCGCGGAATCACACCTCTGCTTCGCGGAATCACACCCCTGCTTCGCGGAATCACACCCCTGCTTCGCGGAATCACACCCCTGCTTCGCGGAATCACATCCTCGCTCCGCGGAATCACACCACTGCTTCGCGGAATCAGCTCCCTGCTTCGCGGTATCACTCCCCTGCTCCGCGGAATCACACCACTGCTTCGCGGAATCAACTCCTCGCTCCGTGGAATCACACCCTCGCTCCGCGGAATTACATCCCTGCTTCGCGGTATCACATCCTCGCTCCGCGGAATCACACACATGCTCCGCGGTATCACACCACTGCTTCGCGGAATCAACGCCCTGCTTCGCGGAATCACACCCCTGCTTCGCGGAATCACATCCTCGCTCCGCGGAATCAACTCCTCAATTCGCGGAATCACACCCTCGCTCCGCGGGATCAACTCCTCGCTCCGCGGAATCACACTCCTGCTTCGCGGAATCACACCCTCGCTCCGCGGAATCAACTCCTCGCTCCGTGGAATCACACCCTCGCTCCGCGGAATCAACTCCTCGCTCCGCGGAATCATACCCTCGCTCCGCGGAATCAGCTCCCTGCTTCGCGGAATCACACCCCTGCTTCGCGGAATCATACCCTCGCTCCGCGGAATCACACCCTCGCTTCGCGGAATCACATCCCTGCTCCGCGGTATCACACCTCACTTCGCGGAATCACATCCCTGCTCCGCGGAATCACACACCTGCTTCGCGGAATCACACCTCTGCTTCGCGGAATCACACCCCTGCTTCGCGGAATCACACCCCTGCTTCGCGGAATCACATCCTCGCTCCGCGGAATCACACCACTGCTTCGCGGAATCATACCCTCGCTCCTCGGAATCACACCTCGCTTCGCGGAATCACATCCCTGCTCCGCGGTATCACACCTCACTTCGCGGAATCACATCCCTCGCTCCGCGGAATCACTCCTCGCTCCGCGGAATCACACTCCTGCTTCGCGGAATCACACCCTCGCTCCGCGGAATCAGCTCCTCGCTCCGTGGAATCACACCCTGCTTCGCGGTATCACACCCCTGCTTCGCGGAATCACATCCTCGCTCCGCGGAATCACATCCTCGCTCCGCGGAATCACATCCTCGCTCCGCGGAATCATACCACTGCTCCGCGGAATCACACACCTGCTCCGCGGTATCACACCACTGCTTCGCGGGATTAACTCCTCGTTTCGCGGAATCAGCTCCTCACTTCGCGGAATCACTTCCCGCTCCGCGGAATCACATCCCTGCTCCGCGGAATCACTCCCCTGCTTCGCGGAATCACACCCTCGCTTCGCGGAATCACACCCTCGCTTCGCGGAATCAACCCCTTGCTCCGCGGAATCCTCTCCATAGCTAATCGTTTTTAAGCACAAAAAAACTAGCGGTAAGCTCACCATTGCTTTACCGCTCGTTCTGTCGTTTATAAATATTGTTCCCGCCATTGTAGCTGCTCTTTTTCTGTCAGTTGCTGTTCTAGTATTTCATCCCATCGGTTTAATAATGTATTCCACACTCGGGCATAGACAATATTTTGCTCCTTATTATAAAGAATGAATTCTAGACAGGGAATATCATTAATTTGTTTTGCATCTGCAGTAACAATTGTTGCCACGATTTTTTGGGAGCTCGCTTCTTCTTCCTCGTCCTGCTGTAAAGCTTCAAGCATCATTTCCTCTTCAAAATGCTCTTGCTGCTCTGCCTCTTTATCGACATAACGATACGGCTCAGGCAACTCATCGAACTCCTCTATATCTTCTTCTACGGCAGGGAGAATAGCTTGGTGGCATGGACTAAATAAGAGCATTGCCGTTTCGACCTCAAGCTCTTCCTCGAAAATGCCATGCGCCAGTTGTTGCTCTCCTTTAGAGGTTAGTCTATAGAAACCATCTGATTGTTCGATAAGTCGCACGCGAGACATTAATGAAACTAAATCCTCAATAAACAGTGGATCTACTAATAATAGCTCACTCAATTCCTGGACATTTTGAAAATTCGCTTCCTGCATGCTAATTAATAGCATTTGCATCAAGACATCCATCGTTGAGCGACGAATCGGCTCATAAGTCACTTCGATTGTACGAATCGGAATACACCATTCAGTTGAATTCATGATTTTCACATGGCGATTTTGCTGTAACTCCCTCATTAAACGTTGTTGTAATTTTAACACCCTACATCACCTGTCCTTCATGGTTACGTAAACCGTTGTAGGATTTCACTGTCGTTAAAAGGTTGCTGTACATGTCACGTGTATCCTGATGTTTAGCTCGTTTTGCAAACATCTCTGCACTGCCAACAAGCATTAACAATTCACGCGCACGAGATAACGCAACATTTAACCTGCGATAATCTTTCGCAAAGCCTATGTCCCCTCCCTTTGGTGTATTACGTACCATACTAACTAATATGACATCCATCTCCATCCCCTGGAACTTATCGACTGTTCCTGTTCTAAACTGCAGATGGGGTAGCTGTAATTCCTGTTGCAGTAGACGATTAATTTTCTTCACTTGCTCACCATAGAAGCTAATAACGCCTACACTTTTTTGTACATCCTGTGGTATGCGCCCTGCCTTTTTCGCTTCCATAACAGAGGCGTTTAAATCTGTTAAAATTCGGCGAATAGTTTGTAATTCTCCCTCATTATAACGACTTGTACCACCTTTCACCTGTTCCTCTAAAAATGGTTTTTCAGTTGGCATATCAATCCATAATAAATGGTCATCTCGATTAACGAATTGTCCCTCTAAGCCGTGGTCACGTGCTGCATCAGAGTCAGGTAAACCGCATTGCAAGCCGTTCTCTTCCTTAGCGTAAAACGGTGTAATACTGTGCATGATTTTTTCATGCATACGGTACTGCAATGCAAGCATTTGCTTATGTGTTGACGGTAGGTTATTAAATAAGCGCTCGAATAACGATTCACGCAGCAAGCTTTTTAACTCTTGCGCGCCATCAAAGTTTGGATTTTCTTCTAACATCCCCTTCAATGTTTCCTCCAGCGTATCATCACCAAGAAGTGGAGGTAGCTGATGATGGTCACCAACTAAAATAACTTTCTTTCCCTTTAGCATTGGTAATAAAAGCTCTGGAGGTGTCGCCTTAGATACTTCATCGATAATAACTACATCAAAGGTCGGATAGTTTTCCATAAATTCCTTACTTGCAGAAGCAACACATGTTGTTCCGATCACATTGGCATGACGCACATATAATTTGCGAATTTCGTCTAAATCATATTCGGTTGCGTTTTGTAGCTTATCACGCCATTGCTCTTGTAATTTTTTTCGTAGAGGTAGCTGCTGTTCTTTACGATGTAGCTCTTCTAAGCTTTCATTTGTCACTTGAATAGCATCCTTTACTTCCTCATATGTGCGCTCTGGCGTAGATTGTAACAATGCTGTTAACGCAGTAAGTTGTTTTTCCTTTTTTAGTCCCTCTACATTTATAGTCTTAATTTTTTCTTCTAATTGCACTAGCTGTTCTTCCACCTCATGTAAGCTAGCCTGTGCTGTTTGTTGTGCCGCTTTCTTAGGTGCAAGCTGTGTATTAGCTTGCTCAACGGACTGCAACTGTTGGCGTGCTATTTGTAGAGCGGATTGTGTAGTAGATACTAGCATTTTTAGCTGCTCCACTGATTCCTCTGGCATCACATCAGCTTTGAGTGTATCAGCGAGTTGCTGTAGACGTTCGGTATGTGTAATAAATGGCTGTAATTGCCGCTGTAAACTTTGAACATCGAAGCTTGTAATAGCACATTCTTGATGTATTAAACTACTAATGTTTTTACGTAGTGACTCAAATTCACGATCTTTATGGTCCTGTTGTTGTCGAAGCGCCATACCTTTTTGCCAAACAAAATCACGCCGCATATAGAGCCCTAGTAAATAGCTCTCCAATTGTTCATTCGTTGGTGTTTGCCCTTCTTGAAACGACTCATTCAGCTGCGCAAATACACCTGTTAAATTTTGTAGCGAGAACGACTGTACTGGCTGTTGACGACTTTTAGCTAACGCTCGCTCTTTCTCCTCTGACGATAACAGTGCTTCAAGCTTTGCAATTGCTTTTTGTAATCGGGAATTAATTGTTGCCCATGCTTCTAAATCTTTCGCATCTTCTAAATGCTCTAATCGTCCAATTTGTTGAGCTAGTATGTGCGTCGGACGGATGTGATAATGCTGTAAAAAGCGTTGAATACGTTCAAAAGACGTTAACGTACCAATATATTGTTGGCCTTCCTTCATTAAAAGCAAGCGCTTATTTTCTTGTTCATATTTTAATTGAATATCTTGATACTGTGATGTCAGCTCTTGCTTTTCTGCAAGTAATTCTTTATATTGAATAGCCGCTTGCCACTGTTCTATATTATGGGTGCTGTCTTGAATCGTTTGTTGAAGCTGTTCAAGCGAATCATATTCAGATAAAATTTGTTCATGCGATTGTATAGCGGACTCTAATTGTGCTAGCTGTTTTTCAAAATGCTCTTTTTGCTCTTCACTAGATTCTTTTTCTGCTTTTGCCGTTTTCAAATCCTTTTTTAGCGATTGAATCTCTTTTTGTAAAATGGGTTCATCAATTACGGCCTGCTCCTTAGCAGCTATTTCCTTTGTTAACTCCTCAAGCCATGTTTCCAGCTTTTGTTTCTCATCCACTGCTTTTACAATACTTGCTTGTAGCTCTTGCTCACGCTCAGCAAATGCAATAATTTCTTCTTCAACAGCAGCTAATGTTTGCTCACGCCAATGTAGGGCAACATTTTCCTCAATGAATTTTTTACCCTCTTCTTCAATACTTTCTGTACGGCCATAGCGCAAAATTCGTATTTCTTGATTGGAGAGAAGCCTGCCCAATGCATTATCAACAGCTAAGTTTGACTGTGATGCAACGAGTGTTTTCAAGCCTGCCTTAACATTTTGCTGACAAATTTCTGAAATTACCGTTGTTTTTCCTGTCCCTGGAGGTCCTTGAATCACATACAAATCTTCAACAGATAGGGCACCGATTACCGCTTTCCGTTGATATTCATTTAAATTATTATGAAACGCAATATCATCGCGCAGCTTGGCCGTGCGGACGGTTGGGCGTTTCTCAAATAATATCGTCTCTAAGCTAGCATTCACTGCTTCGCCCTTTTCTAGCTTCGTAAAGCCATTGCGCAAGCGTCGTATTTGGCTTAGTGTTGCAAAATTACTAAAGCTCGCTTGCTTTGAGCGCAAGTTTAACTGATCTTTACGAGCCTGATCCTGTGCAAAAGGCTTTAAATCAATTTCAACCGTTTGCTTGCCAGCATTCGATTTTAATACTTGTCCGATTTCACCACGTACACCTTGGATGCTAACACTTAAACCTTCGAGTTGCTTCCATTCCTTTGCTTTTACATAAGGACATACTAGTGTTAAACGTGAAAAGTCTTCATTAAAGTAGCTTTGTTTAAATTCCGTATGAATATCATCAATTGTTGCATCCCGTTCTTGGATTTTTAAATAGCCTTCCCAACTTGCAATACGTTTTTTCACATATTCGGTGCGTTCTTCAGCAATCGGTAATTCTCTTATTTTCGAATGAAGGTCAAGCGGGATACCTGCGCCATTATTAGGTTTTGTGACAAATTGCAATGCAGCTGGTAAGCGACGATTCGTACTTATTGGACCACGCATATGTACAAAACGAATATTAGTTGCTAATAATCCTTCCACTTTTAGTACACAATCCATAATCGCTGTTTTTCCTGCCAGTACACTATCTAACTTCTCATTGTGCTCCGCATTAAAATAAATGGATAAAAACGTTTCACCAATGGTTTTCGCTTTTCTTTTTTCAATATAAACGGTAATTGTTTTTTGTAACGCAAAAAAGGCATGCTCATTTGCTGAGCATTCCTCTACCGCCTCCTTCGCCTTATTCGTCAAAATTAAATTACAGCGTTGTTTCTCTAGTAAAGCGATGTTCTGCATGAGCTGCCCTCCCTTCCGAATTCACTAAAGTATTATTTTATCATATCGCAAAAGGAATCTTGCAAAGAAAAATCCCCTGCACAGTGATTTCCTTCCACTGTACAAGGGATCAATATTTATTGGTACCGACATTAAGACATCTCTTTAATGTTGGTCGATTGTTTCTTTCGGTAATGTTTTGCTCATTTCACAGTACTGAACGAAAACACGTGCCATTTCACGTAAACGATTATGAACATCCTCGTCTACAATTACATTATTTGCATCAAAATGTGATGTATGCGTATATACATAGTTTGGTGTTACAAGTGCACGGAAGTAGTCTAAAATAGGCTTTAATTGATTTTCAACTACTAAATGGTGCTGATATGTGCCACCATTCGCTACGATAGAAACTGGCTTATAGCGCATTGTTTTCGGATGTAAGAAATCAAAAGCATTTTTCAATACGCCTGGAATGGAAGCTTGGAAAATGGGCGTTGCAATAATATACGCATCCGCTTCTTCAAATTTCCGGATCATTTTTTTCATATCGTCATTCAATGGTGAGCCATCGACAATTTGATGCTTATATTCACTAAAATGCATAATTTCTAAATCGAAACTAGCATCGAAATCTTTAATATAACGCTCTACTTGCTCTAAAATAGCACCAGTTTTACGCCCAAACATTGTGCCATCAACGAGTAAAATTTTCATATTCATTTTGCCTCCACATTCATCTTCTACAATAATATTGTAACAAATGAAAAGTGGCTCGGGAAGAATTGTAGTAGTCAAAACAATAAATTCAGTCTTTAGACGGAATGCTATAGTTAGTAGAAAGACAACTATTTTTCATTATGCCTATTAAATGTCACATCTTCGTCTACAACAGTTTCTTCCACTTTAAATTTATCTCGGTTAATAATGACCTCACGATTGACCTTGTGATCTTCATTAGATACGGTGGTGTCTTGAAGTTTTCCCCAATTAAATAACTCGTCACGCGTAAAGTCTTCTTGTGTCACATTCGGAAAATCCATTTTCGCTAAGTCCTGTGATGGATATATTGTCACCGATTGTTTTTTTCCATGTAACGCAATGACAATCATTGCTTTTGCAACTTGTGAAGCTTCAATAGCGCGTGAACGCTTTAATGGTCCTATTAATAATGGGTTAGCAAGCTTTAATAGCTTTTCTCCTACCTTTTCACCTAACCGAAATTCCTCGCGCGGTCCTACCAAAAGAGAGGGACGAATAATTGATAGACGCTGTAAACCAAGTTCTATTAAAGCATTCTCCAGCTTTCCCTTCACACGATTATAGTAAAAACGCGATTGCTCATTAGCACCCATAGCAGTGATGACAAGCATATGCGGAATCCCTTGCTTTTTAGCCAAAGAGGCAATGGCTAGTGGATATTCAAAATCGACTTTTTCAAACGCCTCACGTGCGCCTGCCTTTTTTATCGTAGTGCCTAAACAGCAATATAGCTCATGCGCAAACTCAATATCCTTTTCTTCTAATGTATCGAAGTTTCGAATTTTCACCTCTAACTTCGGGTGCTTATATTGTAGCTCTCGTCGTGCTATCACGATTACTGAAACATATTCATCGTTTTCACATAACTGTTCTATTAGTGAACTACCTGTTAATCCAGTAGCCCCTACAACAATTGCCGAACGCATGCCCAATTTCATTCTCCCCCTTCGAGAAAATTTTATATTCGCTCTAAATGGACGAGCTCTTTGTATGTATTTACAATATGCGTACTAACATCTTTTTTGCATGTCCTCTCTATTATTCATCGGTATAGCAAACTTAATTTTTAAAGTTTCATCTCTTACATTATTTATCTAATGTTAATTTTTACACATACTTGCCCCATTTTCACCATAATTTAAATAGACAGATGAAAGGATGGGATACATTTGCAAAACGAAACACAAACAATTAAACCGAAAAAATCGATTGTTTTCATAATTGAAAGCTGTATTGATAAAGGGCTGTATCCTTTTGAACGAGTTGCAACATTAGCTAAGTTGCTTGGACAAGAGGAAGTTTTTATATTCGTAAAGACCCCTTCCAATGATGGGATTCAAATTTTAATGAATCACAATCTTTCACCAATACTATTCGAGCATTTCGATGAATTACCTAAGCAAATAAAAGCGATACAACCTGATTTAATTGTTAGGGACGGTCGGAACTCTGAAAGCTGGCAAGTGGAAAATTTACGACCATTTTGTAAAACAATTATTCATTTTGATGATTTTGGTGAAGGTGGCCAAGCCTGTGACTGTGTATTACTAGCACTCTATCAGGAAGTTAAAGATTATATGCCATCCCATTATATCGGTGGCAGTTTCGTCTTTGCATTACCAGAAGCTTATCAGCATTCCGAACAATTACCTGATCTTAAAACACCAGAGAACCCGCCCCATATTGTTGTTGCTTTCGAGGATGGGGACGAGCATAACTTAACATATCGTACTCTTCGACACTTAACTCAGCTACAAATTCCACTACAAATTACAGTAATGATTGATGAAAGCTATCGACATGCGACTGACGACTTACAAATGATGGTATTAAGTCGTCGTAATACTGCCATTTTGCGTGATAAAGACGCACTCCTAAAATTATTACCCAAAGCGGATGTCATTATTTGCAATGCTAACTACACACCATATAAGATTGCTTCCTATGGCGTGCCATGTATTACGCTCGCACAAACAGAAAACGAGCTTTTGCATGCATTCCCTCGCGAGCATAATGGCTTTATACATCTCGGCCTAGGGCGTAAGATGAAACAATCACAAATACAAAATGCTGTAATGGAGTTTTTATTACATGAGGCGCGCAGTGAACGTGCTGTTAAAAAACAGCGCCAGCTTAATCTTGCTAGCAATAACAATACGCTGGAATCTTTATTACTTGATTTTGCTTATGATCGACATAATATCGCTTCAACTTAGTGATTCTTTTTAGGTGGATATGATACAATATATTAGAATTTTTCACTTTCACTATTCCCCTGCATCTTGCTGAATGTATTCATTACAAAGTAGGCTAGAATTTTTTGAGGAATCTCAACGCATCAGTACCCGATTAATTTTAACAATTGAGCGGTGGGGGATGACAAACCCTCATCGCTTTTACACGCTTTCTTAATAAAAATAAACTAATAAAGGAGCTAACGATCATGCCATCAAAAAGCGATATTGAATATCAAATTAAAGAATTAAAAATGGATTATATGAATTTACAAGGTGATATCGAAAAACTTGAATCTACTGGCCATAACGACCAAGTTGCAAAGGCTGAGCAACGCCTTGCTAACATGGAAGCACAGCTAGCAGAATTAAATAAACAACTAGCAGAGCTATAATAATGTCGCATCGTGCCAACTGTTTAGGTTATAACAGCCGCACTGCGATTCATCTATTTAAACAAGACCTAATCGAATTATTTTGGAGGAACAACATATATGGCAATATTAACAGTTGAAAAATTAGGTCATTCTTTCGGTGACCGTACTCTTTTTAAAGATGTTTCTTTCCGTTTAGTAGAGGGCGATCATATCGGCCTTGTCGGCGCAAACGGCGTTGGTAAATCTACTCTTATGGGAATCATTACAGGACAAACAATTCACGATGAGGGAAAAGTTGAATGGCTACCTGGAACACATTATGGCTATTTAGACCAGCATACTGCGCTTACAGCTGGACGCACTATGCGCGATGCATTACGCGATGCCTTCCTCCCACTATATAAAAAAGAAGAAGAGCTAAATGAAATTACAGGGAAAATGGCTGAGGCTACACCTGAAGAACTAGAAGTTTTACTAGAACAAATGGCTGAAGTTCAGGATGCTCTTGATGCTGGCGATTTCTATTCACTTGATATGAAAATTGAAGAGGTTGCACGTGGTCTAGGTCTTGATGCAATTGGACTTGAGCGTGATGTTGCTGCCCTTTCAGGTGGTCAACGTACGAAAGTTTTACTGGCAAAGCTATTACTAGAGAAGCCAAAAGTATTATTACTTGATGAGCCAACGAACTATCTCGATGAAGAGCATATTACATGGTTGAAAAACTATTTAAAAAATTATCCACATGCATTCTTATTAATTTCCCACGATACGGAATTTATGAATGAGACTGTTGATGTTATTTTCCAATTAGAGTTTTCAAAGCTAACTCGCTATACAGCTACGTACGAAAAGTTTTTAGAGCTTGCTGAAATCAATAAACGCCAGCATATTGATGCATATGAAAAGCAACAAGAATTTATAAAAAAACAAGAAGACTTCATAGCAAAAAATAAAGCACGCTACTCTACAACTGGTCGTGCAAAATCTCGTGCGAAACAGCTTGATCGATTAGAACGTATTGACCGTCCTGAAACAGCAGTGAAACCTGAATTTGGGTTTAAAGAAGCACGTACACCAAGTCGTTACGTTGTGGAAGCAGAGAATTTAGTCATCGGCTACGATAAAGATAAACCACTACTACCACCTCTATCATTTATGATTGAACGCGGTGAAAAAATTGCCTTAGTCGGCATGAATGGTGTTGGTAAATCGACATTACTTAAAACGATGCTTGGAAAAATCAATCCGCTAGGTGGTACGGTAATTCGTGGTGATTATTTAGCTCCTTCTTATTTCGAACAAGAAGTAAAGGCAGATAAAATCACTCCTATTGATGATGTATGGAACGCCTTCCCTTCTATGGAGCAAGCACAAGTTCGCGCAGCATTGGCACGTGCAGGTTTAAAAACAGATCATATTACGCGCCCACTTAATTCTTTATCTGGTGGTGAGCAAGCGAAAGTTCGTTTATGTAAGCTAATGATGGAAGAAGCAAACTGGTTACTATTTGACGAACCGACAAACCACTTAGATGTTGATGCAAAGGAAGAGTTAAAGCGTGCTATGAAAGAATTTAAAGGCACAATTGTACTCGTTAGCCATGAACCTGATTTCTATGAAGGCTTAGTAACAAAAGTATGGGATGTACAAGACTGGTTCACAACTGGGCAACAAAGCTAAAGAAAATGTCCTTCTAAAACGTAAAAATCCACTTCGCTTTCCGCGGGCACATCGTAAGCCGCAACCGTCGCTATCGCGCGTCTGTTGCGTCTTACATTTTGTGCTGTTCCCGCAGGAGGCTTCGTGGATTTTTTTTAGTTGAAAAAATATCTTACTGCCCAAATTCAGAATTGTTTGGGTGACTGGCACGCCCTATTTTTAAAATCTCCCAAACTTACATCATTGTAAGCTTATTTAATGAAACTTTTCGCTCTTCCCAGCGTATATTTAGTATAGATTAAAAATATTATGTTCTCTAAAAAGTTTTTAAATAAACTATTGATTTATATATAGCTTACTAGTAAGATATATGTATAACCTATTTAACTTACTAATAAGCTATTCATATAATATAATCCAACAAAGAAAGCGGGGAATGAAGAATGACAGTTACTATCTACTCACAAGCGAGCTGTTCTTCATCCAGAAAAGCACTAAAATGGTTAAAAGATCACAACATCGAATATAAAGAAAAACGTATTACATCACATCCTCTTACACTTGCAGAATTTAAAGAAATTTTAAGCATGACTGAAGATGGTACAGATGAAATTATTGCAACAAACTCAAATGACTTTAAAAATTTAAATATTGATATTGATCAGCTTTCTATTCAAGAGCTGTACGCAATTATTCAAGCACATCCTAGAATGTTGCGTAGTCCTATCCTTATAGATGAAAAACGTATTCAAGTTGGGTACAATGAGATGGACATCCGTCGTTTTATTCCACGTAAAGTACGTGCTTACGAATTAAATGCGATGACTAGATTGGCACAAGAAAGTTAAAACAGTTTTGGAGATGACCTTATATGGATCAAGAAAAACAAAAAGCCATTACCTCATTGTTTGAAGTTGTCTTTTCTATCGAGCGTAAATGGGCAAACGAGTGGAATAATCATAATGCACTCGGCTTTTCAAAATCCCATATTTTAATTTTAGACTACTTATCGCAGGAGGGACCAAAGCGCCCTTCTGCAATAGCAGAGCGCTTAAAGGTAACAACTGGTGGCGTCACGGTATTAACGACCAAGCTAATTAATGCTGGTTTTATTGAAAAAACGCAGCATGCTACTGATCGTAGAGCCTCACAATTAGTTATTACTACTGATGGTGAAGAAATACTTAAAGAATCCCGTCAACAGGTTAGCGAAATTATTAACAATATGTTTGGCATGCTCTCAGCAGAAGAGGTGCAAACGTTACGTGATATTTTCGCTAAATGCTTACTATCTGTTGATACACATCGGCAAGATTAAATTTCATCTTTGTGTAAAAACACGAAAAAGGACGCATCGCAAATTTTCTTTGCAGTGCATCCTTTTTTGGATTGGCCGAACGAATACTTCCGTCTAAGTAGTTATAGTTGTGCGACCAATATTTTGATTACGCTGGCAGCACAGCCTCGACGATTGACACATCAGCCATTAACATTTCTTTTAAACGCGCTTTCGCACGGAATAAACGAGATTTCACTGTACCGATAGATACTTTCATAATAGTAGAAATTTCAGCAAGTGAATATTGGTCTATGTAGAAATACCATAAAGTTTTACGATAAATTGTATCTAATTGACCCATTTTGTCCTGTACTAGCTTCGTCACAATCTCTTTTTCAATTTTTTCTTCTGTAGAAATATCATTATTGGGAACCAAATCTAAAATCGGTACGTCTAATGTTTCAGGTTGGTTCATCATATACTTACTGCGTCGTACTTTTTTTCGATAGCGATCTCTAAATGTATTCATTGTAATGGTTGTTAGCCAAGCTTTAATATGTTCAACTTCGGCAACGCTATCTTCATAGCGTACAACTTTTACCCAAACTTCTTGCATTAGATCCTCTGCTTCAACATTGTTGCGAGTAAGTTTCAAACATAAATGGTATATATAACGGTTAAATTCCTCATATACGCCTTCTAATTTTTCATTCATTGTGTATTCCTCCGCTTCTTGTTCTTGCTTCTATACACATTCTCGCAAAATAATGTATTACACTCTATCGTATTGGCTTTCAATTTCATTACAATCGTGTAAGCTTAAATGCTTTCACTTGTAATATTCGTAAAAATTGTTTTACTACTATATTTCTTTTTCGTTAAAACACCACTTCTAGACAATACTCCCCTATTCTTATCACTATATTTTCAATAATAATTATTATCAGAAAATTAACTGAACATTAATAGGTATGCAAATAACAAAAAATGCACTCCTATAGTAGAAGCGCATTTATTGTTAACTTAACAGCCCTAAACGAAAAGATGAAGCAACGACCTGTGTTCGATTCTTTGCTTTGAGCTTTGTCATGAGACTACTTACATAATCCCTGACCGTATGTTCACTTAAAAATAATAAACTGGCTATTTTTTTATTATCATATCCTTCAGCAAGCAGGCCGAGTATCATCGACTCCCTTTCTGTTAAATGAAGTTCTGTATTTTTTTCTACCTTTTCACCCTTACGTGATAGAAATAAGCCTAAACGCTTTCCTACTTCCTCAAGAAGCGTTAATTCTTCCTTTGTACAATCAAATTCCTCGCCTAGCTGATCAAATGTTAGCCAGCCGAATAACTGATCCTGACCAATAATCGGAATAAAGATAATTGAGGATAATCCAAACAATTGGATATGCTCTTCCTTGACGTAATTTTTTGGGCTTTTTAAATAAATTGGTTTTCTTGAACTAAGTATAGTGTTTTCTCCCGTTAGCTCCCCTTTCATACTTTGCACTTTAGGAAGCTCTGCACCAATAACACCATAAAATTGATTGGACCATGGGACATATGCATAAAATACGCATCTTTTATAGCTAAAATATTCTTCACATTTTTTTAAAATATAGGCTAAATCCTGATAGCCTGAGGAACTAATAAGCAATTGATCGAGTTTATCCAATAACTGTAAATGTCTTAATCCCTGATTTTCAATAGGCATCTTACTTTCGCTTTCTCCCTCACAGTCATTGTAAAGCTGTACTAGAGAAATAAATAATGATAATACATACATTAAGACGGCATTCGTTCGACTACTCTTTTGTTGAATCATAAACGTAATCAATGATTTTTCAAATATTAATTGGAATAAATTAAAGCTCTTCCTATCAATAATGGATAATTGTGATTGTAGCCATGTATTTAAAAAATACTTATCATCTCCATTTAATTCATCAATGTTTGTATGTGTTAGTAAACGTAAAAATGAATCTAATAGCAAAGCTACTCTATTTCGTTCTGTTTCGCCTATAGCAGGTTCTAGATTGAGATAAATATTCATATTCTCTTTAATTTGTTTATGATGAACTTTTATAAATAACACAAACTCTTGAAGTGTTACTTCTTCAATTGGCTGAAATGGATGCGTCATAGGAAATTCTTCTCCTTCACACTAAAATACCCCTATAAATGGAGGATATTCACTCACTATATTATACAGCATCTTATAGGATAGTATTTCAAATTGACAATAGTAAAATAAAGGTATCGCTAAACAATGCGAATACTTTTGGATCCTAAAGTAATTATATAAATAGAAATAATGAAAGGGGCATGGATGAAATGAGACTTAGAAATGCAGTAGCCATTATTACAGGTGGAGGTACAGGAATCGGGAAAGAAACTGCACTATTATTTGCCAAAGAAGGCGCCAAAATAGTTATTACTGATATAAACGAACAATCTGGTAACGACACTGTACGTGATATTCAAGCTATTGGCGGTGAAGCATTATTTGTACGCCACGATGTTAGCAATGAAGAAGACTGGAAAAAGGTCGCAGATGAAACAATCAAAACATTTAACAAAGTGGATATTCTTTTCAATAATGCAGGTATCTATATCATTAAACCACTAGCAGAAATCGAACTATCCGATTGGAACCGCTTAATGTCCATCAATGTGACAGGTGTCTTCCTAGGCATGAAACATATTATGCCACTTATGGCTAAACAAAATAAAGGCTCTGTTATTAATGCTTCTTCTATTGCTGGCTTAACAGGCGCTGCTGGACATGTATTATACGGCGCTAGTAAAGGAGCCGTTCGCATTATGACAAAAGATGCGGCAATGGAATATGCACCATATGGCGTACGTGTAAACTCTATCCATCCTGGCTATATTGATACAGGAATGGCAGACTATGCGTCAGCAACAACTGGAAGCTCTAAAGATGAATTGGGAAAAAGCATTTTCCCATTAGGACGTTTAGGCTCTGTTAAAGAAGTAGCACAAACAGTATTATTTTTAGCGTCTGAAGAGTCTTCCTTCTCAACAGGTGCAGAATTTGTCATTGATGGCGGAGCAACAGCAAAATAAAAATAAAGGTGGTCATTTACATGAAACTACAAGATAAAGTAGCAATCGTAACAGGTGGTGCTAGCGGTATCGGTGAAGCAAGCGTTCGTCTTTTTGCACAAGAAGGAGCAAAAGTAGTCATTGCTGACTTCTCTGAGCGTGGACAAAGCATTTCAGATGAATTAAATAATAGTGGTTTTGATACACTCTTCGTGAAAACAGATGTAACTATCGAAGAAGATATTAAAAACATGATACATGAAACTGTGAAAAAATACGGAAAACTTGATGTGCTGTATGCTAATGCGGGTGTGGCTGACGATGCGCCAGCACATGAGTTATCTTACGAAAAATGGAAAAGAACAATTGATATCAATTTATCTGGTGTATTCCTTTCAGATAAATATGCGATTGAACAGTTCCTTGCTCAAGGTACAGGTGGTGTTATCGTTAACGCTGGTTCCATTCATAGTTTTGTAGCCTTACCAAATCCAACAGCCTACTCATCTGCAAAAGGTGGCGTAAAATTATTAACGCAAAACCTATGTACTGCTTATGCTAAACAAGGTATTCGTGTAAATGCGGTATGTCCTGGCTACATCGACACACCTCTATTGTCAGAAGTAGATGCTCAAACAAAAGAATACTTAGCATCCCTTCATCCACAAGGTCGTCTTGGTAAACCAGAAGAAATCGCTAAAGCCGTTTTATTTTTAGCAAGTGATGACGCAAGCTTTGTGAACGGTACGACCCTTCTTGTCGATGGCGGCTATACAGCCCACTAAATATGATAAAAAATCTGATTTCGATAAAACATCGATTTCAGATTTTTTTGAATCATAGACTTAAATTCACTGTATTATCGAGCTATCCTCTTTTACGAAACATTACAACCTAGTGAGCCCAAGCATTCATAAAAACAGAAGAAACCATTGCTATAGCAAGATTCCCCAACCACATTATGCTATACTATTTCTATTATCGAAATATTGAAAGAGGGATGCTAATATGACGCAATTACAGACGTTAGATGCTTACTTTACAGAACATCGCGAGGCACACTTAAATGAGCTAAATGAATTTTTACGTATTCCAAGTATTAGTTCATTATCAGAACACAAGGGAGATATTCAGCAAGCTGCTGAATGGCTAGCGGATGCTTTCAAGAAACTAAATCTAGAAAACATCTCTATTACGCAAACTGCTGGACACCCTGTTGTTTATGCTGATTGGTTACATGCAGAAGGTAAACCAACGATTCTGTTTTACGGACACTACGATGTACAACCTGTAGATCCATTGCATTTATGGGAAACAGAACCGTTCAATCCTACAATTCGTGATAACAAGTTATTTGCACGTGGCGCAAGCGATGATAAAGGCCAAGTGTTTATGCACTTAAAAATGATTGAAGCGCTATTTGCGACAACAGGTACTTTGCCAGTGAACGTCAAATTCATCTATGAAGGTGAAGAAGAAATCGGAAGTCCCCACCTTCCAGCCTTTGTTGAGGAGCATAAAGAAAAATTAGCTGCAGATTTAATTTTGATTTCAGATACAGGCCTTTATGGACCTGGTAAACCTGCAGTATGCTATGGCTTACGTGGTCTTACAGGTGTACAAATTGATGTCCGCGGTGCAAAAGGTGATTTACATTCGGGCCTATACGGTGGTGGCGTGCAAAATGCCATCCATGCTTTAGCAGAGATTTTAGCATCTTTCCGAGACGAACATGGCACAATTCAAGTAGAAGGTTTCTATGACAACGTATTACCATTAACAGAAGAAGAACGTGAAGCTTACCGTGCGCTAGGTTTTGACGAAGATTCTGTAAAAGAAGAAGTTGGCGTATCAGAATTATTCGGTGAAGCTGGCTATTCTTATTTAGAACGAACTTGGGCTCGTCCAACACTAGAAGTAAACGGTGTGTTCGGTGGGTTCTCAGGCGAAGGCATTAAAACTGTACTTCCCGCTGAAGCTGGTGCAAAAATCACATGCCGACTAGTACCAAATCAAGATCCAGAAGAAATTGTTGCTTTATTAAAGGCACATATCGAAAAACATAAGCCTACTGGTGTAGACGTAACCATTTCAGAATTCGATAAAGGACGTCCATTCTTAACACCGTTTGATCACCCATTTATTCAAGCAGCTGGACGTTCATATGAAAAAGTTTATAATGTCCCAACAGCTTACACACGTGGCGGTGGTTCAATTCCTATCGTTGCTGCATTTGATGAAATTTTAGATTTACCTGTTGTTTTAATGGGCTTCGGTTTATCGAGTGAAAACTTCCATGCACCAAACGAGCACTTCCATTTAGAAAACTTTGATAACGGCCTACGCGTATTAGGCGACTACTTATATGAGGTTGCAGCGTTACAAAAATAAACAAGGCAATAGCTATTATAAAAGAGAAAAAGTGTTAGATTGAATGCAATCAATCTAACACTTTTTTTACTACGACCGTTGTTGTTCGCTACGGCGGACGCTTTCCGCGGGCACACCGTAAGTCACTACCTACGCTACCAACCACTTTCGTTTTCCACGAAGCACGACGGTTTTTCTTAGAATTACTCACAATGCATTATGATTCAATAAAACCCCCTCACCAGTTGGTGAACTGCATCCCTATTGTTAGACACATCTAACAATTGGAGTGCAGTTCATAGCAGGGGGGTTTTCAATCGTTTATTCACCGAAATTCGTTACAAATTGTGCTGATTTTTTACGTTCTTTCCCTTTTGGCACTTCATCAAAATATCCGACTTGCAGCATTGCAATGACACGTTCACCTGGCTGTACCTTCAATGCCTCGCGGAACTTCGGATTGTCTAAGAAGCCTGGTGTTTTCCAGCAAGAGCCAATACCTTTCTCCCAAGCTAACAACTGGATATTTTGAATGAAAATACTGGCTGCTGCATAATCTTCTAAACGCTCTTTTTGGCGGGCATCCTCTGGCACAATGACAAAGGCAAATCCACCTGGTAGTGTAAATTTCGTCATTTGCTTGACTAAATCTTCACTCGAAAGATCCTGCCATTTTGGAATAGCTAAATCACGTAATAAATGTTGCACTGCAACTAAATCTTCATCGCAAGCTATAACTAAACGCCAAGGCTCACGATTCCCGTGGTTCGGTGCCCAAATAGCATCATCTATAATGCTCATTAACTCCTCACGATTTACCGTCTTCCCATTAAATTTCTTTATAGAACGGCGATTTATAATTGCTTCTCTTACTGATAAAATTTGTTCGCTCATTTTCTATTATCTCCTTCAATTAAAATTAGAATATAGATTCTTCGTCAGTACTATCTCCAACATTATCATAAAATGATAAGCTTTAAAACCGCCAACTCTCTAAGCAAAACTATCATCTATATGGTAAAAGTAATAGGTCATATTTGGGGTATACGCCGTAGAATCCTGATAAAAATAAGGTCTGTTAATACTATCGGAAGTATGTGCATTCACATATGGAATTCCATTTTGTATACTCGTGACAATAACAGAATGATCGATTCTTCCATCTCCTTGAAAATCGTAAAAGATAATATCCCCAAGTTCTAATTCCTCTGCTGATTGTACACGTGTAGCCTTCAAGCCAGTTGTAGAGCCCTCTAAATACCATCTTAGAGAATGTGAGACAGACCAGCTAAAGCTCCAGTTTCCTTGCTGAATCCACCAACCCTTTTCTCTATTTGGCGCTCCTCGCATCGGAGCCCCTCCAGCAAGTAAGCATTGTGAAATATAATTCGTACAGTCAACATCAAAGTTCGGAAATGCTGGATTGCGTCTGTTCCACCACAAATTTGCATATTGAACAGCTGCCTGTCTGTTATACATTTTAGCCACGTTTCCCCTCCTTATGTACATCATATGACTACATCGTTCGTTCTATTAATTAGGTCCTTCATCGTATTCTTGATGAAAACAGTCATATCAGGCGCTATCTTTTCCAATTTCAAGATAGTTTTTGCTACAATAAGATTAAACAAATGGGCATTTTTTTATTTTACGAACAGAAGGGATGTTGAATGTGAAGCAGCATGCTGAGAAAGAAATCTTACAGCCTACTCTTTTATGCGATAAAAAAGGGAATTTAAATCCAGCTGCTATTGGATTTGCACGAAAACCTCTCATAAATAGCAATTTAAGTGGTCATATCATGCGTAAAAAGAAATGGAATTATTGGTGTGTCTATGGCGATGAGATCTTATTCTCCGCAACGATTAGTCATCTCGATTACGCAGCGGTCTGCTTCGTGTATTTCCTTGAATATGAAACTCAGCGCTATTTTGAAAAAACAATAACAGTTCCGCTTGGTGGCAAGCTTAAAATGCCGACACACGTACTTGAATCCGTATCTTTCAGTAATAGTGAAATGTCGATTGATATGACCTATATTCAAAACGAAACGCATTTATCCGTTTCAATCCCTACATTTGATGGCGATGCCTTACGTGCGAATTTAATCATTCAACATCCACCTGCAGATGAATCGTTGAATGTAGTCATTCCATGGAACCGTAGAACATTCCAATTTACAGGAAAGCATCATATACTCCCTACGTCAGGTGAAGTGATAATCGGTAATCGTCACTTTACATTTACTCCAGAGGAAAGTTTTGCTGTACTTGATTACGGGCGAGGTGTTTGGCCTCGAGAAGCCACTTGGAATTGGGGAATGGCATCACAAAGAGTTCGTGGCAGACGTATTGGACTCAACTTAGGTGGTAAATGGACGGATGGTACTGGAATGACTGAAAATGCAGTTTTTGTTGATGGGAAAATGACAAAAATTCATGAGGACTTACTGTTCGATTATGATCGTGAAGATTATATGCAACGCTGGAAAGTGAAAACGAAATTTACAAATCAAGTCTCTCTAACGTTCTCCCCATTTTTTGAACGAGTTGCGGCAACTAATGCAAAACTTGTCAAATCAGAAGTTCACCAAATGTTTGGCTATTATGACGGCACTGTTCTACTAGACAATGGTGAGACACTTGTAATTAAACAAATGCTTGGTTGTATTGAGGAACATCAAGCAAAATGGTAAATGGCTAAATGCACTTATTAACTTCATATGTATTGCAAAAAAATTCGCTCTCATACGTATTGCGAATTTTTTTGCTTATTAGCCTCTTACTTTGTTAATTCGGCTAGTATTGCTTCAGGGTCATCCGTAAAAACAGCTTGTATGCCAAGCTGCTTTAGTTGCTTTGCGTACTCGGGATCATTAACTGTGTATACACGTATCATCGCCTGTTGTTCAAGTGCTACACCTATCGATTTCCTGAATGCTGTTGGTAAACTAACATGGATAGCATCGGCAGGGATACTTGCCGTATATGTTGTAAAATCAACTAAAACTTCAGCAAATAAAGCAGCTGTTTCGATGTAGGGTGCCATTTGAGATACAGTTTGCAACGATTCATGATTAAAAGAAGAAATTATTACTCGCTCCGTTATTTGGTGCTTCGCTATTTCTTTTAATACAAGTGCCTCAATTCCCTCATAAGGAAAGATATCGGTTTTTAGCTCAATATTAATTCGGTGATGTGTAGCTACGAAAATCTCTAGCACTTCACCTAATGTTGGAATACTTTCACCATTATATTCGTCTGCAAACCACGAGCCATAATCATATGAACGAAGCTGTTGGAGCGTCAGGTCCTTCACATAGCCTGAACCGTTTGATGTACGGTCAATCGTTTCATCATGGATGACTACTACCTCCCCGTCAGCAGTTACATGAACGTCCAACTCAATGCCCGCAATCGGTAGCTTGGAGGCCGCATAAAAAGCAGCTTTTGTATTTTCAGGATAGTGTGCAGATACACCTCTATGTGCAAATAGATCCAAATGCAAAACCTCCTTCTAATCTTTACTTAATAGTATAACAATAAATGAATGATGACATTTAACTTGATAGGTAAAATTTTGTATAGTAGTATGAGAATCTACTTAAATTTGTAAGTACTTAGGAGGTGCTAAAAATGACTACACAACACCCAGATTTTCAGGCTGAGCTAGAGAGGTTAGCGTACACTCAAAATTATATGCAACAAATCTTAAACGAATCGCAGCGTGATCTTCAATCTGCGCAAGAAAACATTCGTAAGTCTATGGCAGATCTTGATTATTTAGATTCCAGTTTAAGTTATTTGAATATTTTAACCAACGCCCGCTTCTTTGAAATGGCTCGAAATCAAAAGGAAGGTTTAGAAGCCGTTCAAAAAAAGCCTTATTTTGCTCGAATTCATTTTCAAAAGACAGGTGATCCAGAAGAATTTTTGTATATCGGAAAAACATCGTTGTTTCACCGCGATACACATGAACCGATTATTGTAGACTGGCGTTCCCCTGTAGCAAATGTCTACTATGATGGGCGTCTTGGTGATATGGAATATGACGTTCGTGGAGAAATTCATAAAGGCCATTTGTTTGCCAAGCGACAATACAAAATCGAAGATGGACAATTACTCGATATTCGAGATATTGACTTAACGACAAATGATGAATTACTCCAAGAGGCATTAGCAGGAAAAGCAGATGTACGCTTAACAGAAATCGTCTCTACCATCCAGAAAGAACAAAATGATATTATCCGCGCGCATCTTCGTCAGCCAATTATCGTGCAAGGTGCTGCTGGTAGTGGAAAAACAACAATTGCTTTACACCGTATTTCCTACTTCTTATATACGATGGGCGAACATTTTAATCCTGAACAACTGATGATTTTAGCACCAAATAAGCTATTTATTGATTATATCGGAGATGTGCTACCAGAGCTTGGCGTTGATAAAATATGCCAAACAACATTTTCAGATTATGTCCTTGCAGCAACTAAACTAAAATTAAAGCTGCGCAATCCGAACGAACAGCTAGAATCCCTCGTAATAGGTGGCGCTAATCAGCCTACTGCTTGGATTTCTGAAGTGAAAGGTTCCCTCTATTATCGCGATATGATTGAACGATATTTACAAAAAATTGAACTGCAAATTGCTGAACAATTCGAAGATGTATTTATTGAAAAATATCGTATTATGCGCGCCGCTCATTTAAAAAAGTTATTTTTATATGAATTTTCTTATATGCCAATTGAAAAACGACTCGCACATATTAAAAAGGTGCTAGCTAGTCATGTTCGACAAAAGAAACAAGCTGTCTTAAATATGTTACATGCAAAGTATGATGAAGCACTTGGCAAGGCACTTAATGGCATTCGTGATGCAGAGAAGCGTAAACACATTGTTACTAAATTTATAGATGAACGTGATGAACGAATGCCTGCAATTGAAAAAGAAGCAAAATCGACCGTCTCTGTTTATATGCGCCGCTTTGCAAAATATAATGTGAAAACGCTCTATCGTACGCTTTTAACAAATGCCGAGCTATTAGCCGAAGTCGCACCAGAATGGCATTATTTAGAGCAACAGCAGTTTTTACAGGCACATGCTAAAGAGCAATGGATGCTAGAGGATTTAGCTGCTCTCTATTATTTACAAGCCCGACTAAAAGGGATTGCAGATGAGTGGAAAATGCGCGTAGTCTTTATTGATGAAGTACAGGACTACAGTCTATTCCAACTAGCCGCTCTAAAAGCTGGGCTAGAAACGGATATGTTTACAATGGTAGGTGATTTAGCACAAGGAATTCACAGCTATCGCTCACTAACTGCTTGGGAACCTGTGCAAAATTTATTCCCGCGTGCCAGCTTCAGAACACTTCAAAAAAGCTATCGTACAACCATTGAAATTATGGAGGTCGCTAACCAAATTTTAATGCAAATGGATGAGCAGTTACCATTAGTGGAGCCTGTTGTCCGCCACGGGGATGCGCCAACTTTTATAAAGGCAGCTGCCTTTAATACCGAGCAAATTAAAGAGGTTTTTGATCGCATTAGAGCAAATGGGCATCAGTCGATTGCTTTAATATGTAAAACTACAGCTGAAGCCCAATTAATGCAACAGGCTTTAACAGCTGATACATTTCCTTGTCAACTTCTCACTGAGGATGAGTCTATTAATCAGCAAGTCTTACTTGTAGTTCCAAGCCATTTAGCAAAAGGACTAGAATTTGATGCAGTTATTGTGGCTGCCTTTGATACCCCTTTCTTTGATACTAAAATTGATAGAAAGCTCCTTTATGTTGCATTAACTCGTGCAATGCATGAGCTTTATTTAATTGGTCCCTCCAAAAAGACTTTTTTATTAGAACATTGATAACAACCACTATCATAAAAATAAAAATAGCACAGTAGGATTTATCCCCTAACATGCTATTTTAACATTGGATAGCCTTGCTCAATCATTTTAGATAATTAAAGATGTAAAATTATTTATGTCGCGGTGGTAGTCTGTAAAACTTCCCTTTTGATAAGTAAGCTTTAACAACTTTCCACCATGAGCGAGGTGCTTCCCTCGTAGGAGACTTTTTTTTCGGCAATGCTGGCATACGCATAAGAACGACTCCTTTCTTCAGGCTTATTAATACTATATGGACATAGTACACTTTTATGATAAAAAGGAAGATTTTAACAGTTTTTAAAAATAAAAAAGTGAGTAGTGACGCTTGTGGCTCACTCCTCACCGTTCATTTAATTTTTTACATAATAGTCTAGTTGCTGCGCTTTCATAAATCCTGCTTTCTCATAAATCGAAATAGCTTTTCTATTTTCAATTTCTACATCAAGCATGACAAATTTAGCGCTCTGTTTACTTGCATAGTCTTTCGAAAAGGACAATAGAGCTGTACCGATACCTTGTCGTTGATATTGTGGATGAACTGCAAGCGCTGTCACCCATTGAATTTCATTTTCCTTCACTGTAGCTACCGTACCTACAACTTGCCCGTCTTTATGTGCTATCCATAATTTTCGACCATTCGTTGACGTATTAAAGGCAATTAGCTCCTCAGATTCTGATGGCAAATCACCAAACGCCTCACTATAAATAGCAATCAATTCAGTCTGTTCCCCTGCAAATGGGGCAATATGAATATCATTTCGTAGTTCAACTGACTCCGCTTTCGTTTCCAGCGTCGCTTCTGAAAAACTATATGAATAACCACACTTTTCGATAAATCTATGTCCAAAAGGAGATCCATCAATAACTACTGCTAATTGACCTTCTGCACCTCGATCTTGTAGTCCAGCTTGTAATACATTCACTAATGCTGTCCCAACTCCCTTTTGACGATAAGCTGGTGTCACGACTAAAGACCATTCATACGTATGTAGCCCTATTAAATCAATTGCACTTGCAGCGCCAACTAATTTATCATTGTCATCTTCATACGCGAGCACCATAAAACCTTTCGAGTCGAAAGAGCCTGCTAATGGAATATTCATAATTGTTTCATATACACGATAATCATTTAAGGTTGCTTCTTCGCATAATATTTTTAATTCATTCAGTGTTTCCCTATCTAGTGGGAATGACACTGTAATTACTGAAATGTTCATTGTTTACTCCGTTCTTAAACCAGACTATTGCCCTATTGTAGCAAGAAAGAAAATAAACTGGCAACAAATTATAATATCCGTTTCTAATAATCAGCAATTTTACTTCCAATACAGAAAAATTAGTTAGATTTATACTACTATTGTTGATAAAAGTAAATGAAATTTACTAGAGACCATTAGTTAGAAATCATTATACGGCATGTCTATATTTTAACAAGTAATAAGTTAATCACAATAAATATTATACCATAATTTCTAATAAATTACATTATTTAAAAGATGGAACAATTACATTTGAATCATAAGATTTTTCATTGCGTTTTCTACCATTATGAGTAGAACGCATCAAATTGCCACATTGTACTTACTTACAATTCAACTGTGTTTTCCTTAAAAAGGATAAAAGGCATCAAGAATAAACTTTCTTGATGCCTTTATATTCCACACCTTAGTCTTCTAAATGATGTGTCGAGGAGTTTAGCATTTGGGCATAAATGCCCCCAGACTCAATTAACTCATGCTGTAACCCAGCTTCAACGAGCTCACCCTTTTGCATTACTAAAATAACATCCGCATTGTGTACAGTGTTCAATCGATGTGCAATGACAAAGCTTGTTCGTCCTTGCATTAGCCTATCGAGCGCCTCTTGGATTGCTAATTCTGTTACTGTATCAATGCTGCTTGTTGCTTCATCAAGCAATAAAATTTTCGGATTTGCAATGAGGGCACGCGCAATTGAAAGTAATTGTTTTTGTCCTTGGGAAATCTCACGCCCATCTGCTGTAAGAACAGTGTTATAACCATCCTTTAGTTTCATAATAAAATCATGGGCATTGGCAAGCTTCGCTGCTTCAATTATTTCCTCATCACTAGCATCTAAACGTCCATAACGGATGTTCTCCATTACTGTTGTTTCGAACAAAAATGGATCCTGTAATACAAAGGCCATTTGTGAACGAAGTGCCTTGCGGTCAATTTGCTGTACATTTACACCATCAAATAGCACATTGCCCTTTGTCACCTCATAAAACCTAGCGATTAACTGTAAAATAGTTGTTTTCCCAGCACCAGTTGCACCTACCAATGCAACAGTTTGTCCTGGCTCTATCGTAAAATTAATATCCTTTAATGTGTAAGACTCCTGTGCAGTATCATACTTAAAAAACACATGTTGAAATGTTACTTGCCCTAATAATGTATGATTTTTCGCAGCAGGCATTTCCTTTTCAGGCTCTTCATCGAGTAGAGCAAATACGCGTTCAGCACCTGCTACGGCTGATAATACGGTATTAAATTGATTTGCCAAATCATTTAATGGTCGTGTAAATTGGCGAGCATATTCTGTAAAAATAACAATTACCCCAATTGATACATGACCGTAAAGCGCCAGTACCCCACCAATACCCGCAACAATTGTAAAGCTCATATTATTTAAAAAGTTCATGACCTTTGGTATATACCCCGAGTAAGTTTGTGCCCAAAAGCCTGTATTTTTTAAACGTAAACTTTTATCACGAAATTCCGCTTTAACTCGTTCTTCCTGTGAAAAAGCTTTTACAATTCGTTGCCCTGATATTGTTTCTTCAATCATGCCGTTTAGCGCTCCAATAGCTGCTTGCTGTTCCTTAAATAACGGAGCCGTTCGACGAGTAATCCAGCGCATTGCCCAAAACATAATTGGAATAATTGTCATCGTTAAGATTGTTAACAACGGACTCAAGCTCAGCATAATGATAATCGTACCACCAAGTGTTAAAACACTTGAAAATACTTGTATAAAAGAGCTATTCAAAGTCGAGCTCACCGCTTCAATATCATTTGTCATCCGACTCATTAATTCGCCATGTTGCCGTCTATCAAAATATGAGATCGGCAGCTTTTGAAAATGAGCAAAAACACTTGTGCGCAGTCGATAAATCGTTTGTTGGGCAATCCCAATCATCCAAAAGTTTTGCAAAAATAAAGCGACTGCTAAAAGTAAATAAACGCCAATAAGCAACAGCACTTTACTGCCTAACCCGTTAAGCTCACCATGCATAACATATATATCAATGATTTTGCCTATTAAATATGGCCCTAGAAGTGCCAAAATTGAGCTGGCCATTACGAGTAACAGTACAACGATTAAAAGCATCCGTTGTTCATCAACAATCTTCCATAAACGCCACAGTGTACTTTTCCAATCTGCTGCACGTGGTCCTTTCTTTTTCTTTACGACCTGCTTTACATCATCCTTCGATAAAATCGGCTCATAGCCAAAAGGTTTTTGGAAAAACCCCATTATTCCACCTCCTGTTGGGAGATTGCGATTTTTTTATACAGATCAGAAGTTTGCAGAAGCTCTTCATGTGACCCATAACCGACCACTTCACCTGCATCAATTAACAAAATCTGATCTGCACCTTTAGCTGTCCGAATTTTTTGTGTAACAACGAGCATTGTAGCTCTTTCCTCACTAAGCGCATCCCACAGTGCCTGCTCTGTTTTAACATCAAGTGCACTAGTACTATCATCCAGCATCAATATATGCCCTTTTCTTAACAGTGCTCTAGCGATGGATAGTCGTTGTTTTTGACCTCCTGATAAATTCACGCCCTTTTGCCCTACTCGCGTATCATAACCACTTGGGAAATCTTCCACAGATGCATGGATTTGTGCCTGCATCGCTGCATTGAGCACTTCGTCCATTGCGGCCTCTGTATCGCCCCACCGAACATTGTCAGCAATACTTCCTGTAAATAATAACGACTGCTGTGGAACGTAACCTATAATGTCACGTAGCTCTTGCAGGTCCCATTGCTGCACATCTTTTCCTTCGACAAAGATCTGTCCTTCCGACACATCATAAAAGCGAGGAATAAGCTGTAGTAATGTCGATTTACCAGCCCCCGTAGCTCCCATGATGGCTAATTTTTCACCAGATTTTACTTGAAAAGTGACATTGGACAGTACAGCAGTTTCTGTACCTGGGTAGTGGAAGCTAACATTTTTAAATGCTAATTCGCCTAATTTCAGGGCGCTAGATGTACCTTCTTTAGAGGAAGAAGTAATTTCTACTTCATTGTCAACAGCAAGCACCTCTGTCATACGTTCTGCTGATGCTTTTGCTCGTGCATAAAAAATTATAATAAAAGCGAACATTGAAAATGAACCTGTAATACGCATTGCATAATTGACGATAGCTACAATATCGCCAAGAGGTGTCGTACCTGCAGCAACTTGCTTTGTGCCGAACCAAAGTACTGCCAATAAACTCATGTTCATGACAAACAATAATACAGGCATAATATACTCCATCGTACGCAGAGCCTTGACAGTATCAAATTTTAATCTTGAAGCAACCTGCTCAAAGCGCGAAGCCTCATACGCCCCACGTAAATAGGCCTTCACTAGACGCATCGCTTGCAAATTTTCTTGAAGTACACGATTTAAACGGTCTACACGCTTTTGAACTCGTCCAAAATATGCCACACCTTTTGCTACCATAAAAATAAGGAATACTAAAATGATTGGTGCACCAATCACTAAAAACAGTGCTAGCTTTGCATTGACAACAAAAGCCATGATAATGCTCCCAATAACAGCTAGTGGTGCGCGGAGCATAATTCGAAGGCTCATAAACAGCACTGTTTGAACTTGCGTTACATCATTTGTTAGACGGGTAATAAGCGAAGCTGTAGAAAACTTTTGATATGTAGCCAATGTAAAGGATTGAATTTTGTCAAACAAGGCATTGCGCAAATCAAAGGCAAAGCTTTGCGCAGTATGCGATGAAAAATAAGAATTGACTACGCCTGATATAAAGGCAATAAAAGATAAAACTAGTAAAATGACTCCCCATTGAATAATCATGTCATTGTTTTGACCACGAACACCATCATCAATAATTTTGGCCATAATAAGTGGCTGAACAAGCTCTACAAATAATTCAATTAACATCAAACATAATGCAAAAATCGCAGTCCACTTATAGGGCTTTACATAAGAAAAAATTATTTTCACATTCTCTCCCCCCTTATTTGAGAAGAACTATCATTTACATTTAATGTAGTTATAATAACCTATACAAATAATAAATTTATGCTTTTTCACCAGCAATAGATAGCCACGTTACACATACAAGCATAACGAAAACTCCCACTAATTGCCACAATCCAAGCGATGTGCCGAACACAATTACTGAAATCACCATTGCCGTTAACGGTTCAATACTTGATAAGATACTTGTCTCTACAGCTGTAATATACTTCATGCTACTTAAAAATAGAATAAATGCTAAAGTACCTGTAAATATTAATGCCATCATTAGTCCTGTAATTTTTAAATCTGTAAAGACAATCCATTGATTGGATTGCCATACACGACTTATTATACCTAGTGTTATTCCACCAATGAACATTCCCCATCCTACAACAAGTAACACATTCCATTCCTTCATAAGACGTGCTGGATATAGGGTGTAAAATGCAAATGTTAATCCAACCGCTACTCCCCATAATAAGGCTTTATTACTAACTAATAAAGAATCAAATGAAGCGTTCGTTAGTAGCAGGAACAATCCTATTAATGTGCCAATAATACCTAACACTTGATATTTAGGGGGCCATTTCTTTAAACTAAGAGAGACATAAGCAACAACAAATATTGGGGCTAAAAATTGCAGTAACGTAGCTAATACAGCATTACTTTCATTTATAGCTCCGACAAAGGCATATTGTACTCCAAGCATCCCTACGATACCGAAGATGATGAGCTGCCTACTCCAAAGCTTTTGCTGCCAAATACAAAAAATATCTTTACCTGTTAACAACAAATATGTAAGTAAGAAAATACCTGCTACCGACAATCGTATTGTCAGCATAAAAGAGACTGTCAATGCTGTATGATTAAGTAACCATTCCATTAATGGTCCAGTTGCCCCCCATAGCATTGCTCCAGAGATAATAAAAAGTATACCTTTTAATCGTTCCATCCAATTCCCGCTTCCTATATACGTACTAAAAATTGTTATTTTTCTTCAAAACTTTTCTTTTATTTTACTAGAAAAGTCCTATCTTTTCCGATTATCAAATATTTACAAATATATTCATAATGACTAATTCCCGATAATTCTCTATAATATTAGTATATATTGATTACCCAAGGAGATCGAATAATCATGAGTCTTAAGCACAAATCATTTACGATAGATGAGCATTATATAAATTCACTTCCTTTTCCTGCAATTGTCATAACACAAAATGGACAAGCAACTATTTCAGGAAAACACGCTGAAGAATTATTTGGTTTTTCAGTCAATGACATTACAGGACATACTACTCCATCCATACATGAAAATCTACTAAGAAATCTTTCAAAAGAGACGTTTCAATCGATTTTACAAAATGAAGAAAGTACATATATAGATCAGGTTCAGGTTTACACCCAATCCAATGAAGAAATCACTACGGCCATGCTGGCTAAGCCATACTTTGAACAAGGTGAACATCTTATTCTTATTATGTTTATGTTACCAGAATTAATGATTAATTCGGTTTCAAACAGCAGCACTTATGTAGACTTAAAACAAGGTTTAGACTCTACATTTATGACCGTAACACTTGATCGTGACGGATTTATTTTAGAATGTAATGCTGAGTTTTTAAAAATTAGTCAATGGACACCAAAGCGCGTTATCGGTAAAACATTTTGGCAATTATTCCCTGAAAATGAAGCGAGCGAAAAAATAACAAATACGATTTGGCGCAATTTAAACAATGGAAACACATGGCAAGGTGAAATTGAAAAAGTTACGAAAACAGGTCAGTCATATTGGGTACTTCTCACAGCTATCCCAACGTTTAATTTAGAGGTAAATGAGCAACAATTTATTTTAATTGAAAAGGATATTACAAAGTCTAAGACGATTCAGCATCAGCTTGAGAAAATTGCGTATATAGATACCGAAACAGGCCTAATGAATGCTCATCGACTGGAAAAAGTAATTTCTAAAATGATCGAGGAAGAAAAACACTTCTCCTTCGTCTATTTAAGTATCGATAAATTTTACACATTAAAAGAACTACATGATCAACAAATAAATCAAAGTCTTATTATTGAATTTACAAATCGTATTAAAATGTACTTCCAGGACAGCACAATGGCACGTATAAATGAAAATGATTTCGTTGTCATTACACCTTTAAGTGAATGGTTTATTCAAGGATTCTTGTCCTATTTACAACAGCATCCGATTTATAGCAGCAATATTGCCGTTCCTATTTCAATTAGTGGAGGAATTACACGCTTCCCTGAGGACCAGACGACTTTCTCTCAACTGATGAAAGCGTCTATTGCAACAATTACATCGGTGCGCGAAGCTGGTGGAGACAAAATTGTGTCACTTTCAAAAGCAACACATAAAGCTTTAAATCGTAAAGCCTTAATTGAAAAACGTCTACTACAAGCACTGGATCAGAAAAACTTAAAAGTACTTTATCAACCACAAGTGGATGTATACACGGGTAAAATTACAGCTGTAGAGGCTTTAGTTCGTTGGGAAGATGAAGTCATTGGCGTAGTTTCACCAGATGAGCTTATTCCAATTGCTGAGGAAACTGGGCTTATTAACAATATTGGTTCGTTTATGCTTGAGAAAGCTTGCGAACAAGCGCTTATTTGGAAAAAGGCTGGTCTAAATTTAAAAGTGGCAATTAACTCTTCTGTCCGCGAATTCCGTGATAAAAACATGGCCAAGTCAATTCTTGAAATGCTGGCAAAAACAAATTGTCCAGCAAACCTTATTCAAATTGAAATTACAGAGAAATTTGCATTGGAAGCTGAAGCAGCGACCTTTATTACACAACAAATGCGCAAGCTTGAAAATGAAGGCATCGCTTTTGTCTTAGATGATTTCGGTACAGGTTATGGTTCATTCCGCTATATGCAAATTTTACCGATTGATACATTAAAAATTGATAAAGCATTTACTAGTTCGTTATTAAAATCCGAAAAATCACAAAAGCTTATGCATGGTATGATACAGTTGGGCAAATCCATGGAGCTAAAAGTGGTAGCTGAGGGTGTTGAAACAGCTGAGCAAGCTGATTTGTTAATTACTTACGGTTGCGATACGATTCAAGGTTTTTATATTAGCAAACCTGTTACGCCCGAAGAAATTGAAGCATTACTTGTAAAATAAGAGACACGATAAAGAGCTGTTCCTAAGGATATAATCCCTTATGGAGCAGCTCTTTTTTATCGCTTGTCATCATATAAAGTCAATAGCATTTATTTTCTGTAAGTCTTTTGCAACTTTAACTTGCCCGACCGTACAGCCCGAAACACAAACTGCATTAATACTTCTGCAAACACTAGGCCCATAACAATAGCACCTGTAATTAAAAACGCCTTCAGCCCATACTGTAAGCCTTGTAAATAATCGTCTTCGACTACATTTCGCATTGCATTGTAAGCCATCCCCCCTGGTACAAGAGGAATTATTCCCGCAACAATAAAGATAATCATTGGCATTTTAAAACGTCGGGCATATAAGTGCGCAACAATCGCAATGACAAATGAGCTAAAAAACGAAGCGTCTACAACATCCATTCCGTGCTCTGTTAATAAATAATAAATCATCCAGCCAATGACACCTACAAAACCACAATGAAACAAGGTTTTTCTAGGAACATTAAAAATAATCGCAATGCCTGCTGTTGAAAAAAAGCTCACGATTAATTGTACGAATATATCCATTTTTTCCGCCTCCTAAAACGATAGGATGACGGCAATTGCAGAGCCGATAGCAAAAGCCGTTAAAAACGCCTCTGCTCCTTTTGCCATCCCTGACATAAAATGACCCGCCATTAAATCCCTTACCGCATTGGTGATTAAAATACCTGGCACTAGTGGCATAACAGAGCTAATGATAATTTTATCAATTTCTGTACCGTAGTGAAATTTCACCGCAAAAAAAGCAATAGTACCAATAATTAACGAAGCTGTGAACTCCGAGAAAAACTTCACTTTTGTTAAATGGTTCATTAAAATAAGAGTAAGAAACCCTAACCCTCCTGCTATAAATGCCGCAGGGAAATCAGACCATCCACCCTTAAACATAATTAGAAAACAGCCACTCGCAAGTGCTGCTGCAAATACTTGTATATACATTGGCAAAAAATAATTTGTTTTTTGTATCGTCTTTAGCTCGTCATAAGCGTCTTCTAATGATATTATGTGAGATGTGAGTCTACGAGATACTGAATTTACCATGGATATTTTTTGTAAATCAGTAACCCTACTGGAAATCGAAGTGATTCTCGTCGGCTGTGTCTTGCCTAACGAAAAAATGATCCCTGTAGGTGTAGCATAACATTGCGCATCTAGCATATTTTGAGATTGTGCCATACGTAACATCGTATCTTCTACACGATATGTTTCTGCACCACTTTCAATCATAATTCGCCCTGCAAGTAACAAGCAGTCAATAGTAAATTCATTATCCACTTCATGTGATAGCATTCCAGTTATCTACCTCCTTCAAAAGGTTCCTTGCATATAGTAACGAACTGTAAATAAAAACTCAACCAAAAATCTTCGATATTATCAATTATATTTTGGAATAATTGTATCTGTCGCTAAATGATACAATGCCTTCACTTCAAAATCCATTTATTAATCGAATTTAATTGAGCTTTAACCTGTAAAATCAATTTGCAAGATGGACTATTTATAAGTTATTTGCATGGTAGTTATAAAAAACTGTTACATATTCAATTTTTTATTATATTTCTATTTAATTGTAAAAAATATTTGTAGATTTCTATAACTTTTCCTATGACTCGTACGTCTGATTTTATAGAAGAATAATTATAGAAAGGAGCGGACCCCATTGATAGAGGAACGCAGAAAAAGACGCCGCCCAATAATTGATTTATTGTTAATTGGGCTCATTGTTACATTAATATCCATCATCCTTGTTATTATACTATCTAAGGATGAATTTAAATTCCAAAAAATCAGTGCCTCGAAAGACACAAATAGTGAATCTAATTTATCCACAGAAAACTCTGCGTTTCCTGGCATACGTATTGTATCTGACGTTTCTAAAGACAAACGTTCACCTTTTGCCGTTCACTATCCACAAACAGAAAATAAAGTTTTTAACGAGACCGTACTACAATATATTACGGAGGCTAAAGACAACTATCTGTCATCTATGAAAAAAAATAAAGATAAAAAGGCGCAAGGTGAACTTACTATAAATTTAGAGACCTTCCCATATCACGAGCATTACTATTCATTTGTCTTGACGAAAATGCTGTATTTAGGCGGAGCAAATCATGTCGTTTCAACAAAAACATTTTTCTATAATAACGAGACAGGTGAGCAAATTAATATACAAACGTTATTACAAAACGATAACAATAACTTATCAACTTTAGCGGCATATGTTCGCAAAGACTTACAACAAAATCTTCAGTTAAAAGAAATGCTAAATGAAGAAGAGCTACTTAAAGTAACGGAGCCAAAATGGGAAAACTTTAATCGCTTTGCCATTGTCGATGATTCGATACACTTTTACTTTGACGAGTATGAAATCGCAAGTGGATCAGCAGGTGCACCTATCGTGAAACTTTCCCTTTCACTTATCAATCCATTGTTAGCATCTGAATTCCAAATTGCTATGGAGACAATGGAACCGACAAACCCTCCTGTACCCCCAGGAGATCCAAACGTTAAACGTATTGCGTTAACATTTGACGACGGTCCACATCCAAAAGTAACCGAACAAATTTTAAATACGCTCGACAAGTACCATGCTAAAGCTACATTCTTTATGCTTGGCAGTCGTGTGAAGCATTATCCTGATATCGCTAGGGATGTTCTCGCACGTGGACATGAAGTTGGCAATCATACATGGAACCATCCTGTATTGACAAAAATGCCATTAGAACAAGTATTAAAAGAATATACATCTACCGCTAATGAAATTGAATTAGCAATTAATCAAGGCGCAACCGTTTTTAGACCACCATATGGAGCGACTAATGATGAAATTAACGAAAAAATACCAGTTCCTGTAGTACTTTGGAGCATTGATACATTAGACTGGAAACATCGTAACTCACAATTATTATTAACGTACATTAAAAGTAATTTGCACAATAACTCCATCGTTTTAATGCATGATATTCATCAATCGACAGCAGATGGACTTGATGCTGTACTCGCTTATTTACAAGGTGAAGGCTATGAATTTGTGACAGTGTCTGAAATCCTTCCTTATCGTCAATAGCAAGAATAGAAAAAGTGTTAGATTGATTTGGTCAATCTAACACTTTTTGCTATGTCATTCACGTTGATGTCCGCTACGGTGGTGCTTTCTGCACGACACCGTATGCCATGCCATGCCTTCGCTTCTATTTAATCGTTAACGTATCTAACGGTTTGAAATCTTTTAGCGAGTAACTCTTTACTTCATTGCGTGCAATTGTATACAAAGTGTCCTCGACGTAAACTACACGTTGGACGTTCTGCTCCCAATTTTCATATGGCTCACCAGCGGTTTTATGAATAATATTCCCTTTTAGTGCAATGCCCTTCTCCGCTGTTATTTCATAAATTTGTGCACCTTGGCCTTGGTAAACGACTTCATCGCCCTTCCCTTCCTCATAAAGCACAACAGGGAAGCCGAAGTAGTTAAGGTCTTTATTGCGGAATAATGCTTTAGGGTTGTATTGTACATCTGAATAAGAGCCTTTCCCTCCGATTTTTACAGTTGATTGCTCTTTGGGGTTTTTAAAATCTGTAACATCGAATAACGACATTTTCATATTAGTCGTTACCGTGAAATTACGCTTCGTATAAGAATCAAAGCGTTCCTCTGTATCATAACCAATCCCAATTAAGTGTGTATCATCTAACGGATGTAAATAGTTGCTAAACCCTGGAATTTTTAATTCACCTAGCACTGTTGGCTTTTTCGGATTGGCTACATCGATAACAAAAAGTGGATCTACTTGTTTAAATGTTACGACATAAGCTTTCTCTCCCATAAAGCGTGCTGAATACACTTTTTCTCCTGGTGCCAAATCCTTTACTGCACCAATTTCCTTTAAGTTTTTATCTAAAATAAACAGATGATTTCGGGAAATATTTTTCTCATCCCACATATTTCCTTCTGTCGTTACGATGCGGAAATTCCCCTCGTACTCATCCATTGAATATTGGTTTAACACAGAACCTTTAACTTCACTCGTACCAACAAAGCTCAAGGCTGTTCCATCTAAATCCCATTTAAACACCTGTGTATTACTTGATAAAGGCATCCAGATTCTATCCATAATACCGCCAAGTGGCACTGCTTGATTGCCATCATAAATTGGTGTAGTTAAATATAGTGCATCTTCTGACATATAAAGTCCACTGCTACCGCCTAAATATCCTTTTGTGTTAGCAGTAGTTTTGGCCCCATTTTTTAAATCAATTGCCGTAATTAAACTATATGTGCCATCCATTGTATTTGGTAAAATCGAAATCTTATCAAGTGATAAGCTTTTGTATTCCTTACTCTCAACACTATCATACATTATTGGCTTTAAATCATGTGTGCCTTCTTCTTGAAGAATCCAATAATTCGGATGCATATTACCGATTAAATACAGCGTATCATTTGTAATACGCATATCCTGTAAATAGCCCTCCTGAGCGACTTCACGTATGAATTTTGGATTTTTCGGATTAGTAATATCATAAAAAACTGCCGTCGACATGCTTGTGCCTGATTTTTCAATATAGTCTTCTCCGATAGCAATTAATACATTATCGTATAATGCTAGCTTCACAATATATTGAGATTCCTTTTGTTTAATTGTCGTTGCCAGCTTCAAGCTTTTAGGATTATTTGCATCCACAACCGTTATACTTTGATCTTTTACAGCGTAAATAAAGCCATCTTTTACAACGACTATATCGCCCTCTTCGACACCTTCAACTTGGTTGTTTGTCGTAGAAGAATCATTAGCTGAAGATGCGCTATCTTTACTACTTGAAGTACTCTCTTCAAGGATGCCCATTTCTGGCGCCTTACTACCATTTGCAATTATGGCTTCAAAATATTGCTGTAGTTCTTTTTCAGTTTTTACTGCCTCTAGTTTTTCAATAACAGTAAATGCAATATCATGAGATGTTGTTTTAAGCGTACTATAAGCGAATGCTGCTTTATCTACATGTAATCGATAACTACCTGGAGAAAGTTTACTAACAATCAGTGATTTTTTATCTTCTCCCAACGTAATTGTTGCTGTTACCGTTTGCCCCGCTTCATCGGTAACGTAGACAAATTCATCCGTTATGTTTGTTGATTTTAATGCTTGTGTAAAGGATGCTGTCCAACTTTGCGTTGACATAATTGTACTCGTTGCTTTCGCATGCGCTTCTGGGGAAACGATAAATGTGAAGACCCCTGGCAAAACAGCTAAAACGACGATAATCATTATGGCTAGCCATTTACCTCTCATTATTTTCCACTCCTTCATATACTTGTTTTATAATTAGACTACTAAAGTGTTATAAAGTTACATTTAAAGAAAAAATTTTATAAAAAATAAAAGCGATACATTGAAACAAAACTTTGAGGAGCATGTCGGTAAATAAAAATAATCCATTTTGATAAAAATATTATCAAAATGGATTATTTATTAATGGTTGCTAATAAGGACTGTCCTTCCTTCTCCTCTTATAAACCTTCTCCAAAATCTAGCGTGCTACCTGTTTCTACTAAAGTTTTTGTATTACTTAAAATCATCCACCAAGCTATGTCACTGTTGTCATAGGAGGCATCGCCTTCTTTCCATTGGTCATGAATAAGTGTCAATTTCGTGCATGATCCAACAGGCTCTAAAAGATAAGAAATTCTTGATTCCAATGCTTTATTTTCCTTTACATAAGACTTTCCAGGATAGTGAGTAAAACGTAGTAAGCGATTTGGTTCATATTCCATTACGTTGCCATATACATGTACTGTTTTATCTCCATCTACACCTGGACCGACATATTCCAAAAGGTCACCAACTTGAAATGTAGAGTTAATGACAGAACCATAATAAATTTGTTTTGTACCTTCAGGAGAGATAAGTGCTTTCCAAACTTCCTCAGGTGTACCTGCAATAAAAAATTGATATTTTAAATCATTCATCATTTTTATACCTCCTAATAATTTTGTTTTGAACATTTACAGTATAAAAAAACTTCACTGACAACTACGGTCAGTGAAGTGAAGTATTTTGATAATGCTTGAATATCTCAAAGCTAATAGTTGCCAATTGTTCCTGTAATAAAGTTGGCTCCAAAATAGTAAGTGATTTACCATAAGGGAGAAGAAAGTAAGGTACAAAACTATGAATGGACTCTTTATCAACCTTAAAAAGAGCCTGATTATTTTTTCGTTCTATTAAAGCATGATTGAATAACCAATGCTGACATAAATCATCTAGCACATGTGCATTACCTTCGATACGGACTGAAACGAGTTTATCAAGCTGATTCGAATCAGGTAAAAGGTCTTTTAAAAAGTAAGAACGTGCGGAGAATCCAAAAGGCCGATCAAATTTTTGATCTGTTTTGGACAATGATTGAATACGATCCATTCTAAAACTCCTCACTTCTTTCCGTAAATGGCAATAAGCTACTGTGTACCATTTACTTTTCCAATATACAATACCATAAGGGTCGATATAACGAGATTGAGGTTCAATCTCTCTTTCTTTAAGATAAACGATATTTACACTATAACTGTCTGCAACAGCCATTTCTAAATCTTGAAGAATAGATTTTAAAGAAGGTGCAACAGTCGGATGTATAACTTCAAATCCTCTTAAATGATTATTTATATGATTCAGTTGTTCCTCGTTTGTATACATTTTCAATTTAGAAATAGCTTCATCTAAAGTTTCACTAAAAGGATACCCAGCATCTATTGCAAATTTTGCAGCGTGTACAAGCGCTTTCTGCTCATCCTGGTTAAAAAATAAAGGGACCTTTGTAAATTCATTCAGTAAACTGTACCCACCGTTATGCCCTGCATCTGAAATGATTGGTACCCCACTTGCACAGAGAGCATCAATATAACGGTATACCGTGCGAATACTGATTTCTAATTCTTCAGCTAGCTCCTTTGCAGTCAATTGTTTCCTTGTTTTAAGGAGCCATAATATAGAAAGCATATTAACCATTTTAGACATATACAAAGATTCCTTTCTCCGAAATTCAAATCCACTTAATACGCTTATTCTGGAAGAACATTCTACTTTATTATAAATATCTTACTGTGGCATTTAAATAAAGGTTGGTAAAATATTTATTTTATGGAGTTCAGCTCACACTGTAGATGGCTACTGCCGTTGATTTCTATTACGAACTAGCAATTTCCACAGGAGTCTTCGTAAATTTTTTTCTTCCCATTACATAAAATTGTGTGAAAATTGTGTGAGTGCCTGACACCTAAAAAAACACCTAAAAAAATGACAAAGGGCAACAAGAAAATTACTCTTGATGCCCTTTGTCGATATCAATGTCTCTTATTTACTCATCAAATGGCCATTTAGGTAACATTTTTGCTAACGGCTTATCGTTTCGTCGGCCAAGTACATAATCCGCCTGCATTATCGTATGAATTTCTCGTGTACCTTCATAAATTACTGGCGCTTTAGAGTTACGAAGATAACGCGCAACAGGATAATCATCTGAGTAGCCGTATGCGCCATGAATTTGCAGTGCATCATCCGCTGCCTTGTTGGCAAAATCACAAGCCTGCCACTTTGCCAACGAAGTTTCTCTTGTATTGCGAATACCGTTATTTTTCAACTCTCCAACTCTATAAACAAGTAGTCGACTCATTTGATAGCCTGCTTCCATTTTAGCAATCATTTGACCGACAAGTTGATGCTCCCCGATCGGCTTGCCAAATGTCTCACGCTCATGACAATATTTCACACTTGCCTCAATACACGCTTGAATAAGGCCAACTGCACCCGCTGCTACTGTAAAGCGACCATTATCCAGTGCGGACATGGCAATTTTAAAGCCTTCTCCCTCTTCACCTAAACGATTTTCTACTGGAATGCGCAAGTCCTCGAAAAAAAGTTCTCCTGTATTACCTGCCCGAATGCCATACTTCCCTTTAATCGCCTTGGATGAAAAGCCATCCATTGAGCGTTCAACAATAAAGGCGCTAATACCATGATGCTTTTTCGATTTGTCTGTATAGGCAAAGACGATAAAGTGGTCGGCTATATCACATAAGGAAATCCATGTTTTTTGGCCATTTAATACATAAAAATCACCATCGCGTACAGCCGTCGTAGTCATTGCCGCCACATCAGAACCTGCACCAGGCTCAGTCAGTCCAAATGCGCCAATACGTTCACCTTTCGCCTGTGGCACAAGGTATTGCTGTTTTTGTGCCTCAGTGCCCCATTGCATTAACGTCATACTATTTAAACCTATATGGACGGATACAGCCGTTCGAAAAGCTGTATCCCCTCGTTCTAGTTCCTCACAAACGATAGCAAGTGCATTATAATCCATGCCACTGCCACCATACTTTTCAGGTACACATACACCCATAAATCCAAGCTCAGCAAGCCTTGACCAAATGGTTGCATCAAAACTTCCTTGTGCATCCCACTTTGCAATATGCGGCATTATTTCATCATCAACAAACTGGCGCACAGTTTTTCTTAGTATTTCCTGCTCTGTTGTAAATTCGAAATTCAAGGCCTTCACCTACCATTTCACAATCATTGCAGACTTATGAGAAGTTTCCTTAATGACAACACCACGTTTTGCCATTTCTTTAATATACGGCTCACCTGGTACAATCGTTTCTGGAGCAAAAACCCCACGTTCTGTAATAAGCCCATCGCCAATCATTTGTGCTACTACCGAAATTGTATTTGCTGTTGCACGAGCCATCGCTGTTTCATTAACCGTCATATCTTTACGTACGACCATTTCGTATTCATATGTGACTTGCTGTTGTGCCTTTTCACCTGCAACAATGACACGTAATAGCACCGCATCAGGCTTTGTTCCAAGTTCAAGTTTTTTCTTCAGCGCCTCTCTGACAACCGCTCTTACAGGCACTTCTTGATTTTCCAGCTCTACATTATTACTAGCATCTAAAAATCCTAAGTCTGCTAATAATTTAAATTTCTCTGCATGCCCCTTATAACGAATCGTTTTATATTCTAATGTGTGGACATTTGGGAATGTCTTATAAAGAGTGGAAATACCACCCGATGTATAAAATGCCTCAAGCACACCAAAACCATCGAAATAAATAGGTTCAATTCCTGATAAAGATGGAACTTCTTCAAGTTTACCCTTTTGAATCATTTTAGAAGGCTGAGTATAGTGGTCAAATACACCATCAAGAGAAAAGACGCGCGTATAATGCAAAGGTGGCTTCGGCTCTGTAGGTATACCACCTACATATAGTTTAATAGATTCGACTTCATCTAATTTTGTTGCCCCATAGCCTGCTAATATGTTCACCATACCTGGCGCTACACCTAAATCAGGTATGATAGTCACACCTTTTGCCTTGGCTTCTTCATGTAATGCCAAAATCTTTTCAGTTACACCACCGATATGTCCCCCTAAATCTACGGAATGAACACCCGCCTCTATTGCTGCCCTTGCTACTCGTTCATTAAATGAATAGAACAATGCATTTACAACAACATTACCTTTTGCAATTACCGATGTTAATGACTCATCATTTTCCGCATGCAACTCCACTACTTCAACTTTATCTGTATTTAATGTATCTACAAACTGTTGAGCTACATTTACGTCGATATCCCCTAAAAAGACACGTTCAACACTGTTATTTTTTATTAAATCACGAGCTACTTCTTTCCCCATCAATCCTGCACCTAATACAACAACTTTCATCATGAACATCCCCTTTCATAGATCTGTTACTTTGTATCGATTTGTGCTCTTTGTAATTTGCCGCTGTAGTCAACGTAAATACTCTTCCATTCTGTGTAAACATCCAATGCTGCTACTCCAGAATCTCGATGTCCATTTCCTGTTCCTTTCGTTCCCCCGAATGGCAAATGGATTTCTGCTCCTGTCGTACCTGCATTGATATAAACAATACCTGTATCTAAATCTCGTTGAGCGCGGAAAATCGTATTAACATTTTGTGAGAAAATAGAGCTTGATAAGCCAAATTTCACACCATTATTGACTTCAATTGCTTCATCTAAGCTTGCAACTTCAATAAGAGAGACGACTGGTCCAAAAATTTCTTCCTGCGCTATAATCATATGTGGCTTTACATTTGTAAACAGTGTCGGCTCATAGTAAAACCCTTTATCATAAGGAGCCTCATTTAAAATTTTGCCTCCTGTTAATAATGTGGCACCTTCCTGTTTACCAATTTGTACATAATGATTAATTTTTTCTAATGCCGCTCTATTAATTACTGGACCAATTTTTACACTTTCATCTAAACCGTCTCCAATAGTTAAAAACTGCATTGCTTCTAGTAGACGGTTTTCTAATTCTTCTCTTACATCTTTATGCACAATGACACGACTACATGCTGTACAACGTTGACCTGCTGTACCAAATGCACTCCATAATATCGCTTCAGTAGCAAGCTGTAAGTCTGCATCGTCCATGACAATTACAGCATTTTTCCCACCCATTTCGAGTGAAACTTTCTTTAAATGCTTCCCTCCAAGTTCCGCCACCTTACTTCCCGTTGTGGTAGAACCAGTGAACGAAATCACTTTAACATCAGGATGCTCAATTAATGCTGTACCAACAGTAGGCCCTGTACCAAAAATAATATTTGCTACCCCTTCTGGTAAGCCCACTTCCTCAAAAATCTTCCCCATTTCATATGCCATCATTGGTGTTTCATTAGATGGCTTCCAAATAAACGTATTGCCCGCCACAAGAGCAGGAAAAGACTTCCACGTAGCGATGGCAACAGGGAAATTCCACGGTGTTATTAGACCTACTACACCGATGGGTGCGCGAACACTCATGGCGAATTTATTGGCAAGCTCAGACGGTGTTGTCTCCCCAAACAACCTTCGCCCTTCCCCTGCCATATAATAAGCCATATCGATCCCTTCCTGTACTTCTCCTCTTGCTTCTTCAATCACCTTACCCATTTCTTTTGTTAAAACGGTCGCCAAATATTCTTTCTTTTCCTTCATCCGTTGACCGATGGCATATAAATAATCTGCACGCTTTGGTGCTGGCACAAGTGCCCATTGTTTTTGCGCAGCCTTCGCTACATTTACCGCTTCCATCACTTCAGTTGCAGTGGAAAGTGGTATTGACGCTAAGTGCTCTCCATTTGCAGGATTTGTCACTGCTATACTTTGTAAATGCGAATGTGTAACCCATTTACCACCGATATAGTTTTTAATTTCCATTACAAACACCCCCTGATAAATCTATGATGCTTTGGCTTTCAACGTATCTTTTTCTTTCGCTACAGAAAATATCTGCGCTATTGCTTCCTTATGCGCATAGGATTACATTTATGCAGCTAAAAGTGTCAAAATTCCGAATTTTCATTTTAAAGAACCTTCTTGAGCATTAATCTCATCTTGAAGCAATGTTGGTGAAAAAATCGGTGATTTTTGCCAAAGGTTTTATCTTTGTCCAGCAATTATATATAGTTAGTGCATACTTTCTTCACTATATAGAAACAACTGGCGAAAAGATAAATAATACACATTCTAGTGTTTTATATTCGACATTTTCTATCTTATTCCCTTTATTTCTAAAATTATTAATTACGCAATGAAACTATCCTGACTAATAATCGTATACAATAACAATAAATGATATTGGAGGAATTACACTATGAATAACCATGAAATCGACTACAAAATATTTGGTGATGACATGCAATATGTGCAGGTGGAACTTGATCCGCAAGAAACGGTAGTTGCTGAAGCAGGAGCCTTAATGATGATGGATGATGCTATTCAGATGGAAACGATTTTTGGTGACGGCTCAAGAGGAAGTTCTCAAAGCGGTTTTATGGGGAAATTACTTGGAGCAGGTAAACGTCTTGTAACAGGCGAAAGCTTATTTATGACCACATTTACGAACGCTGGTTCAGGAAAACGCCATGTTTATTTCGCATCACCATATCCTGGGAAAATTATCCCTATGGATTTAAGTCAATTAAAGGGAAAAATCATTTGTCAAAAGGATGCTTTTTTAGCTGCTGCTAAAGGCGTTTCAGTTGGTGTTGAATTCCAGAAAAAAATCGGCGTAGGTTTCTTCGGTGGGGAAGGCTTCATTATGCAAAAGCTTGAAGGTGACGGAATGGCTTTCGTACATGCAGGGGGCGCCATTCATCAAAAAACTTTACAGCCTGGCGAAGTATTGCGTGTTGATACAGGTTGTTTAGTAGCAATGACTTCTGACGTTGATTACAATATTGAAATGGTTGGCGGCGTGAAAACTGCACTATTTGGTGGAGAAGGAATCTTCTTCGCAACTTTGCGCGGTCCTGGTACTGTTTGGGTCCAATCATTACCATTTAGCCGATTAGCAAGTCGTGTCTTTGCAGCTGCACCGATTTCACAAGGTGGTGGCGGACAATCTGCAGGTGAAGGTGGTATTGGTGGACTATTTGATATGTTCAATAAGTAGCAACTAGACATATCTAGTCTCAAAAATGTTTCCTGTCATCTTCAGTACTTCTAACAGATTAAGGCGAGCTAAACAAAGCTCGTACTCTTCTCTGTCGTTGCAGTTTTGTTGCATTTCACTTAGCATGGTTATTCAAAATATAGTTGATTTTAGGGCTGCTTGTTCTTTATAAGAATCAAGCAACCCTTCTTTTAACTAAAATTGTTTGAAATTGTTTGTGTGCCTGGCACTTCACTTAGGCACTTCGCTTATATTTCTTTCGTTTCTTCTCTTAACCATGCACTTTCTTCTTCATTTAAATATGGAACTAGCTTTGTGTAAACCTCTTGGTGATAATTGTTTAACCATTGTTTTTCACTCTCTGTTAACATATCTTTATTAATCCCTGCCAAATCAATAGGGCAATATGTCACTGCTTCAAACTTCATAAACTGTCCGAATTCTGTTTTCTCGTCTTCAACTACTAACATCATATTTTCAATTCTAATTCCATATTTACCTTCAAGATAGATTCCAGGCTCATTCGTAACAATCATGCCTTTTTCTAATGTTACATGATTCGTATTTCGAATGCTTTGTGGTCCTTCATGAACATTTAGGAAAAAGCCTACCCCATGTCCTGTTCCACATTTATAATCCAAGCCATACTGCCAAATTGGTTGTCTTGCTAAAACATCTAAGTTAGCGCCTGTTGCTCCGTATAAATATTTTACTGAGCTTAATGCAATAAAGCCTTTTAACACCAAAGTATAATCTCTTTTTTGTTCCTCAGTTAGTTTTCCTAAAACAATCGTTCTTGTAATATCTGTTGTGCCATCATAATATTGTCCGCCTGAATCAATTAAAAATAGACCTTCATTATTAAGCGTATATTGCGATTCTTGGTTAGCTTTATAATGCATCATTGCTGCATGTTCTTTATAACCTGCAATCGTATCAAAGCTAGGCCCAACAAAACCTTCCTGTTCTCTTCTGAAATCTTCTAATTTTTGTTCTGCAGTAATCTCTGAAATTTCTTCCTGTTCTACAGAATCTTTTAGCCATTTCATAAATTTCACCATAGCTAAACCATCTTTTATTTCACACCATTTTAAATTTTTTATTTCCATATCATTTTTAATCGCTTTTAAATGCGTTGTAATGTTAGGACTTTCAAGTTTCTTTGTTTTTTCGTTAATGGCATTATATAATCCGATATTTGTTTTATTTGGATCTAAAAGCACGACATCTTCGGCCGAAAGGTATTTTAAGAATGTTTGTAAATCATTATTTTCTTTCAACTCAATTCCTTCTGCCTCTAATTCCGATTTTACTAAAGCGGGAACCTTGCTCGAATCAATAAATAAATAACATTTATGTTGTGCTACAACTACATTCGCTATCGCCACTGGATTATTAGGTACATCGTTACCTCTTATATTCAAAAGCCAGGCAATATCATCAAGGGAAGTTAAAATATAATAATTTGCTCCTTTATTTTTCATTATGGCTCTTACTTCATTTATTTTTTCTACTCGTGATTGCCCCGCGTAGTTCACGTCATGAGTAAAAATCGCCCCTTTAGGAATCTCTGGTCTATCTTCCCACAGACTACCTATTAAATCTTGATCCATTTTTAACGTGATACCTTTCCCTTTTAGATCTTCTTCCATCATTTTAACTAAATCTATTGAAAATACATTTCCATCAAAGCCTACAATGCTTCCTTCATTAAGAACATCTGCTAGCCATTCTGAATAAAACGGTACCCCTGGATCTACCATTCTAAATAATCTTATTCCTGAATTTTCAAGCTGCTTTTCAGCTTGAATATAATATCTGCCATCTGTCCATAATCCAGCATCGTTTAATGTAATTACTACTGTCCCAGCAGACCCTGTGAAACCTGAAATCCATTCTCTACATTTCCAATAGTCAGCTATATATTCGCTCTGATGTGCATCAAAACTTGGAATTATATAAGCATCCATATGATTTTCTTGCATTAGCTTTCTTAACTTTTCAACTCTATCTCTAATATTCATTCCTAGTACCTCCAACATTTTTAATATTAAATTTTTTATTTTCTCGATCATATAACCATAAGGCTAGTACTATACTAATTAAACCTGCTGTAAGCTTCGAAACGATAAACGCGCCTAACATTTCTGGGGCTACTTCTGATACATATCCAAATTGACCACCAAATACAAACGCTCCACTTACCCCAAAAGCAGTACATACAACTTTCCCTTTAGAATTCATATCCTTGAATGTGCCAAAAATTAATAAATTGCTAGCTAAATTACCGATAATACCTGCTACCGATGCAGAATTAACGCCAAATTTCTTCCCTATTTTTTCAAACCTATTTTTAAAAATTAGATTAATCACTTCTAGCATAGGATATGCACCAGCTAAAATAAAGGCGATTTTCCCTACTATAACCATAGATTCAGATAGAGGTGCTAATTCTGAAACAAGCCTTACACCAAATATTACCTCTACACCTTGTAAAAGTAATCCTACAGCACTTAAACTCATGATAAGCTTACCAAATAGATTAAATATTTTTATAAACACATGAGGTGCTTTTAATAATCCAATACCTAAAATAATCGCAAACATAAATATAGGTACCAAGTTCCACACTAATAGTTTAATATTTATATTTTGCCATAATCCTGCCGCAAGACATCCTATCGGTATAGTCATAATTCCAACCAAAACACCTTTAGAAAAGAATTTCTCATCTTCTTTTGCAAGCATTCCTAAAGCGACTGGAATGGAAAAACTAATCGTAGCTCCTAAAGTAGAAGCAATGATAATGCCTGAGAAGGTGCCCATCTCCTCAGTTATTGCTAGCTTCTCCGCCATTTGATAGCCCCCCATATCTACAGCAAAGAATGCTGAAGGTATGATTGAAGGATCTAAATGTAATACTTTACATATTGGAATAATCTTAGCGGATAAAAAATTACTTAATAGAGGTGCTAAAGATAGTATACCTATCATCCCTAGCCCTAGAGGCCCCATAGTTTTTATGCCTTCTTCAAATTTCCTACCTAGTTTTAAATGATTCCCAGTCATATAATCGATACATCCGATTACAAAAAAGGAGCCAATTACAAGCAATACAAATTTATCCATTTCTATTTTCACTTTCTATTAACTTAAATTAAAGTCTTTATTTAGTAGAAGCGATCGTATTATGCCCATAGAAATTTGGCGTATTAACAGCTATGAGCTTCACCTTTTTATTAGTGTAATTCGCCCAATTGTGGGCAATTTTCGAATCCATATGAATACTATCACCAGGATACACGTCATAGCTCTTACCATTTATGTAAACCGTTAAAATCCCCTCTAAAACATAAATGAACTCTTCACCCTCATGTTTATAGGATAATATTTCTTCATTTTTCTTTTGAGGTAGTATTTCGATAAGCCGTGGCACAAGTTGTTTGTTTTCCAAGTCTGTACTTAAACTATACTTAATAAAGCCGCCTTCTACCGCGTCTATTATTTCTTGTTCATAACTTCTTAAAACGATATCTTTTTTGTTATGTGGATAATCAAAAAAATGGGTTAAATGTACTTCCAAAATCGCAGCTAGTTTTTCTAGTGAATCGACTGCTATCGTAGTAAGACCCCTTTCTAATTGAGACAAAAATCCAACAGAAAGTTCGCTTTTTTCACTTAACTCCTTTAAAGTAATTCCTTTTTCAGTCCTTAATTTCTTTATTTCCATTCCTATATTCACTACTCCACCCCCTATTTTTCATAATTGTGAATAATATAATATATTTAAGTGAAATATTCAATGTATTATGAAAAAAATTCACTTAAATGAAATTCTATAGTCATACGCTCAATTGTCCGTATTCTTTTAGTACAAAAAAACGCATAATCCATTAGATTATGCGTCTACGTTATTCAATCTTGATCTTATTGTGCAAGGTTGTAGCATGCTGAGTATGAGCAAACTATAATTGTGTTAGTCAATTCTATTCGAAATTGGTTTACCCTCTCCATATGCCATAAGTGCATTGACATTAAGCATTAACATAGCTGTTCTTGTCTTTAACGATGCACTACCGATATGCGGAAGCGCAACAACATTTGGTAAGGTTAAAAGTGGATGGTCCAATGGAACTGGTTCATGTTCAAAAACATCTAGCCCCGCAGCCCATAGCTTGCCATTTTTTAACGTGTCGTAAAGGGCATTTTCATCAATGATTCCTCCGCGGGAAGCATTAATCAATACTGCATCTTCCTGCATTAAGGCAAGTTCCTTCGCGCCTATTAACCCAACTGTATCGCTATTATAAGGGGTCATTATAACAACAAAATCAGATTTTGTTAAAAGCTCCTCTAGAGTAGCATAACGAAAACCATACATTTCTTCTGCTTCATGGCGACGTCTACGGTTATGATATAAAACTTTCATATCGAAGCCCTTCGCACGTCTCGCCACAGCCTGACCGATACGTCCCATGCCGATAATGCCAATCGTTGAACCCGACACATCCTTACCAACTAACTGCATTGGGTACCAGCTTTTCCAATTACCATCACGTAAATAGCGCTCACTTTCTGGTATTCTACGTGCTGTTGCTAGCAATAAGCCAAATACTAAATCAGCTGTCGTATTTGTTAAGACGCCTGGCGTATTTGTTGCCATAATGCCTCTTTTGCGCAATGCTAGTACATCAATATTGTTAAAACCAACTGCTAGATTTGTCACTAGTTTTAAATTGGGGGCGTGTTTTAGTAATTCTTCGTCAACTTGGTCTGCAATCGTTACCCATAATACTTCACAATCTGCTACCGCTGCTAAAAGTTTGTCTCGCGGAATAACGATTTCTTCTTCCTCCCATTGTTCTATATCATAATACTCCTCTAAAGGCTCAACAAACTGAGCAGGAAATTTTCGTGTAATAAATAATTTCTTTTTCATATTCCAACACCCCTTTAAGTCAATTCCCCATTTTGCCTTTAGCGTAACACTAATAAGCTAACGTCACAAGCAAGCTTTTATATTCGATATTTGCATTTCCCACAATAATAAATGATCAGTTTTTACTTTATCTGAATCTATCCCTCATATCCGTAATTTTATCCTTCAATAATGAGATTTTATCCATTTTTCATAATTCTTTACCCTCCATTCCAACGATTTTTCCATAAAAAAACTATGCACTATTTGTATGCATAGTTCACATTGAGAACAGCCGTAATCAAGAAGCACAACTTCTTGCAACTTGCCGTTTTCATCCTTTTTACGGTTGCTAAATGTTATTTATATCCATTTCAAACAGAAGTGCCGCTTCTGTATACTGAGCGCAGAAAGTGTCTATCGAAAACTTTTGAAGTACGCTCTATTGAAATTTACTTAAAAATCTTTAATCGTCGTATCAAGACGACTTGCAACACGCTCTAATTCCTCCGAAGATTCACCAATGGATTCAATTACAGTAGCCAACTCAGCTATTTGACTACCGACATTTTGAAAGTTTACGATAGAGCCCTCAACTGAGCCAGATATGCATCGAATGCCTTTAATGAGTTCAAATTTTGCTCAATACTATTATTTACGAGCTCTTGTATTTCTTGGATCGCCTGAACAACATGTTTCGTAATCCCGCTAGACATACCGATTAAATCTGCAATTTGTTCCACTGATTCTTTCGTTTGATCTGCCAGCTTACGTACCTCATCGGCTACAACTGCAAAACCTTTTCCATGTTCTCCAGCCCGTGCAGCTTCAATTGCTGAATTCAATGCTAATAAATTTGTTTGTCCAGAAATGCTTTTCACCATCTCGATTACTTTATTAATTTTTGAAGAAGAATGGTTTAACTCCTCCACCATGATCGCCATCTCAGCAGTCTTATCATTAATTTTTCCAGTTTGCTCGTTTAATAGGACAATTTTTGAATAACCTTCGGATGAAACCTTTTGCATCGTCTTCGCTTCATCAAGACTTTCCTTTAAGTAAGTATTTACTTGCTTCGTACTAGAAATAAGCTCCATTACTGATTCATTCGTATCATGAGACTGGGTTTCTAACTGTGTTGAAATTCCACCAACAATATCTTTTACATGTGAACGAATACTATTTCGTTGCTCCTCAACAATAAAATTAGAGTAGTTGTTATACTCCTCCAAAACAATTTGTTGTTCAAAATTACACATTTTACTAATTGCATCACAGTACTTTTCTTCTTCGTCATTTGATAAATGCAAATTATAGACGATTTTCCGTAAAGATTTTTCTAAGTTTTGAAATGCAGCTAAATACCATTTCGGATATAAATTTATCTTTACATGCATTTTTCCTACGCTGCGACGCTTTTCTAAAAAGTTGTCATCGATTCGTCCCTCAAACATTTCAATAATATGATGGCGCAGCGTTTGGCGAAGGCGCTCACTCGAACTGTGCTTTTGAATAACTTCTCGTAAAGTTGGTACACTTTCTACAGCTTTATAAAATGTTTCAACCACTTCCACAACATTTTGCTCCACATATGGCTTTAAACTTTTTATTAACTGTAAATCTTGTATTGTTAAATTGACGAGTTGTAGCTGTAGCAAACGTTCCTTATCTTGAATAGATACACCTGTATTTGACACATCATTCATTACAATTGTATTTTGTTTAGGTCTATTCCTAAATTGAAACATTTCTCCACCCCATAAAATAATATATTGTGCCATTCCATTTTCGTACGCATTCTATCTATAATTAATTATAAAGTGTATTTATTAATAGATACAATAGTTCAGTAAAAATTATCTATTTCGATACCTATTGACACTCATTATCACTATTTTAATAATCCCTTTTATCTAATTAATAGCTATATATTGTTAAAAATTAGTGAATGATGCTATTTTTATAATCACTAACTGAAGGAATAGTGCTGCGTTCACAAAAAAAGCCACTCATTATTGTGACAAATGAGTGACTTTTTACATTTACATGAAAATAATAATACTTAGTATAGCAGCTAATACTAAACGATAAATCGCAAATGGCATCAGTTTTACTTTTGAAATAAGAGCTAAGAAAAACTTAATGGATAGTAATGCAAATACAAAAGAGCTAATAAAACCAACTACATAGAACCCTAAATAATCCATCGAAAGGGTATCCCAGTTTTTCAATACTGAAACAAGACTTGCACCCGCCATTATCGGAACAGCCATAATAAATGTAAAATCAGCAGCTACTCGGTGACTAATCCCGAAAAGGACACCACCTGAAATCGTTGCACCCGAACGAGAAAATCCTGGCCATAATGATAAACACTGTACTAAACCTACTTTAAACGCCATGCCATAAGAAATATCATCTAATGATTCGACTTTAGGCTTTCTTGGTGCAAATTTATCAGCAACAATCATTAAAATTGCCCCTGCTACTAATGCATAAATAACATGCTCTACTTTAAATAAATGGTCATCAATAAAATCTTTGAACGCAAAACCTAATACAACTGCTGGTAGCATACCGACAATGACATGCATTAAGTTAAAGCGACCTTTCATTGATCTTGATTGTCCACTAATATTGTATAGACCCACGAGGCTTAGCATACGCTTCCACATGACCACTACAACCGCTAATATCGAGCCTAACTGAACAACAATTTTAAAAGTATTCGCTGGATACTTTCCTAAAAACTCCTCTGTCTTTAACCACATATCATCTACAATAATCATATGACCTGTAGAAGATACTGGTGCAAACTCTGTCATCCCTTCTACAAAGCCTAAAATAAGTGCCTTCAATAATTCTAATATATCCACATTGTCACCTTACCTTTTAACTTTATTCTTCTTTTGTGCTTTGTGCGGAAAATGAAGCTACTACAATAGACGCCAATTATGAGGTAATTACGTAGGCTCCCTAGTACCTCATACTTATAATAGCCTCAGTTCGAAACAGTCAGCCTTTATTGGATACTACACATGTTGAATAAAGCTGCTGTATACTTCTTTCACAATCCGAATACCTTTCCATATGTCAAAAACATAAATACTTGGCGATAACCGTTTTTTGAACGCACCAACTTATTATAAGCTACTCTTTTTTCATATACTACCTCTTTTACTGAAAAGTAATATCAACTACCCATAGCTCAGAACGACTACCTATACGCATTGGTGGTCCCCAAAATCCAAAGCCTGATGAAACAAGTGTATGCATTTGTCCCTTCATCTTATAACCATGATCCAGTTCAAAAACACGTGCCGTAATATATTGATTTGGCCATAGTTGTCCTTTATGCGTATGACCAGACATATGGAAATCTACCCCTGCTTGCGCTGGTGTTACTAAATCATCTGGTGTATGATTCATCACAAACCAAGGCAAATGATCGTTCAATTTTAAAGCATCGAGTGGCTGCCTTTCTTTATTCGTAATATCTTCTTGGCCTGTTACTATAAACGCATTCCCAACACGAATTGTTTCATCTCGTAAAATTTCCACACCAGCGTTTTTCATTTCTTCTACAAATTCAGGAATTTTCTTTCCATAATATTCGTGATTACCAAGCACACCATATATGCCATAAGTCGCCTTAAGCTGTTTCATTACGTCAGCCATTCCATCCTGCACAAACCATTTTGGGTCATCATCAACAATGTCCCCTGCCAAAAAAACAATATCAGGCTTCACTTCATTTGATAAATTTACAAAACGTTGTAAATGCTTTTTATTTGATAACACACCTAAATGAAAATCAGAAGCCATAACAACTCGCAACGACGATAACTCACTATCTTTTTTATCCATTGTAATCTCCAAATTACGTACAATCGGAGAATATGCCAGATATGTACCAACAGCCCACAGTACAAAAAATATAACGATAGCCAAACTTCCTATCATACGAATATTGTTGAATGGCGTTAACCACATAACAATTTGTACTGTTAAACAAAGCAATAAGCCATATTCAAAAATAAACATCCAATAGTTACCTATTACTGAAAATACTCGTAAAGACTCATGTAACCTTCCTATAACAACACTAAAGGAAATAATATAAAGTAATAGCCAATACACAATTGGATAGTAAAACCAATTCATCGCAACTAGCCATTGCTTGATGCCCCACCCTAAATAAAATGTTAAAGCACTATATATACCTATAAAAAGAACGCCCATGCTTATTTTTGCCATATAATGGTCCTCTACTTTCATATATTCATAGTGATTATAGCATTACAGCTAGAAATCGTATTTTTAAAAGCTCTTTTATTTTGAACAATATTTCAGTAACATTAAAGAGTAACTAGAAAATTCATGCAAAAACGAGCAAATAAAGGGGTGTTATCACAAATGGGGAAGTATAAATTTGAAACAACAGAACATAAGTTATTCCGCAAAACGTTCCGTAAGTTTTTAGCTGAAGAAGCTGAGGTACATTATAATCAGTGGGAAAAAGATCGCCTTATCCCGCTTGATTTTTGGCGTAAGCTTGGACAATTAGGTTATTTATGTCCACAAGTAGAAGAACAATATGGTGGCCTCGGGTTAGACTTTAGCTTCGGTGTCATTATTCAAGAAGAACTAGAACGGGTAGGTTCAAGTCTTATCGGTGTCGGCTTGCATAATGATATCGTTGTTCCATACATTGAGGCTTATGGAACAAACCAACAAAAATCACGTTGGCTACCTAAGTGTGTCACAGGTGAAACTATTACAGCAATTGCAATGACAGAACCAGGAACAGGTTCCGATTTAGCAAATATACAAACGACCGCTATTCGAGATGGCGATCATTATATTGTAAATGGTCAAAAGACCTTTATTACAAATGGCATTCATGCAAATTTAGTGGTCGTCGCGGTCAAAACGAACCCCCAGGCGGAGAAAAAACATCGCGGAATTAGCCTTCTCGTTATTGAGGATGGGACATCTGGCTTTACAAAGGGACGTAAACTAGAAAAAGTAGGCATGCATGCACAAGATACAGCCGAACTATTTTTTGAGGACTGTCGTGTTCCAGTAGAAAATTTATTAGGTGAGGAAGGAAAAGGCTTCACCTACATGATGGAAAAGCTTCAGCAGGAACGTCTAGCTGTAGCAATCGCAGCCCAATCGGCAGCTGAAGATATGCTTGCTTTAACAATTGATTATGTGAAATCACGTCAAGCTTTCGGAAAATCCATTAGTGACTTCCAAAATACACAATTTAAAATTGCCGAAATGGCAACAAAAGTAGAGCTTGGTAAAACGTTTTTAGAATCTTTAATCGAGGAACATATATCTGGCAAAGATGTTGTGACAAAGGTTTCGATGGCAAAATATTGGATTACCGAAAATGCTCGAGAGATATCTACCCAGTGCATGCAGTTACACGGTGGTTACGGCTATATGGAGGAATATAAAATAGCACGACGTTATCGTGATATACCTGTTATGTCTATCTACGCTGGCACAAACGAAGTGATGAAGATGATTATTGCAAAAAATGCAGGGCTTTAAAAGCAATATTGCTCCAGTGTATTGCAACTAAGACAAAAGGAAAAAGTGTTAGATTGATTGTAGTCAATCTAACACTTTTTCTCTGCCGTTGTTGTCCGCTACGGCGGACGCTTTCCGCGGGCACACCGTAAGCCGCAACCCTCGCTAACGCGCGGTCTGTTGCGTCTTACGTTTTGTGCGTTCCCGCAGGAGTCGCCGCCTCCGCTACCAACAACTAGTGCACACTTCTATAAGTGTTTAATGCCAAAGGATAGAAAAGCTCAGTTTTCATACATTCTACATAGATGAAATTTACAATAGCTTTGCCGTAGAAGCCGTGCCTTTGGGATAGTAGATTTCTTAAAAATAGAAATTTTAAACAGCGGCAAAAATTTTGCCGCTGCTTTTTACACTGCTGGTATTCGGACGATTACTTTAAATAAATCTCCATCCACGTCTATGCTCATACGAGCTCCGTGCAAATCAACGATTGATTGAGCAATCGCTAAGCCTAACCCTGAGCCCTCTGTATGACGTGAAGCATCTGCTCTCTTAAAGCGCTCAAATAATTCATCAGCATTTTCGCTTATTTCATATTTGGCAACATTTTTCACAGTGAATTCAGCATCCCCGTTAGCCGTTCTTTTTAACGTTACATAGACACGTGTACCTTCAAGGGCATATTTCAATACATTGACAATTAAATTATCAATTAATCTCCACCATTTTTGTCCATCAACATAAGCGTAAATAGGGTCGTTAGGCATCGACATGCGCAAATCTAAACGTGCCTTACATAAATCCTCTTCATGCTCCCCTACCGCCTGCTGAACGAGCTGTGTTATATCGACACGACTTCGATGCAGCTCGATATTGCCACTCGCCATCTTAGATACTTCAAAGAGATCCTCAATTAGTACTTTTAAGCGGTCTGATTTTTTATCGAGAATTTGAATATATTGCTTACGCTCCTCTTCCGTAATATCTGGATTTTTCAGTAAATCCGTATACGTAATAATCGAAGTTAGAGGGGTGCGTAAATCATGGCTAACATTTGTAATTAACTCTGTTTTTAAACGTTCACTCTTTGCCTGCTCATGCATGGAAGTACGAACACCTTCACGTAAATGATTAAGATTTTCTGCATGGGCTGCGAGTGGTGATTTCCCCTTTACTTTCACATCACGATTTAGGCGCCCTTCTGCCATATCTTTTGTATCCTTCATAATGCGATTTAAATAGCCCATTTTAGAGAGGAAGACAATCATTGCTGGGATACCGACAATCGTACATACGCCAAATACGAGGAGTGGGAATCCGCCTGCCACCATAGTAGCAACAAGACTACCACCACCAAAAAAAGCAGCTGCGACTAAGACGATTGAATGTAACGCAATCGATCGATTTAAAAATAAATCAGTCATCGAATCTCCTATTCCCCATAAATAACTATCTTGTACATTTTCACTTAGCTTTTCCACTGTATTTACGCGATCATACAACCAAATAACTTGCACGAAAAACGCTACACTAATAACGATTAAAACTAATACTTTAAATACAAAGTCAATTAAAAATCGGACATAATTGTATTGATACGTATATTCAATTGCTTCGAATGCAATTTGTGAACAAAACCAATATAGGCAACCTGTTATGAATAACAATACAACTTGAATATCAATGCGAAGCTTGGCTAAAGACTCCTTCTCCTTTAAACCACCAATAACTAGTAGCAGTTCTTTACGTCCTTTCCAGGCAAAGAAGGCCGCAATCAGACTTGTTAACCAAATAACAAAAAACATGTATTGATTCCGTTTAAATTGGTCATAACCATCCATCACTGATGCGTATTGGGCCGCTTTTTTAGAAATAGTAATTGTCCCAGTATATTCACTCGTTTCATTCAATACATCCGATTCAATGTAAACATCCGAACCATATAACAAATGACTTGAATTGTTACTGATACTCCCTGTTCTTAATGGACGGTGTATATATGTTGTTTTGTAGACATTACTGTCATTAATATCTCCTGATTCAAACGTTTCGCCAGTTTCAACATTCGTTAATTCATAAGAAAAATAATTATAGTTTTTCGCAAAATCCTTTGCTTCATCTTTTACAGCTTTTATATATTTATCAATGAGTGCGCCCTTTTGCGCTACAATTTTCTTACGAACATATTCATCATCTTCAAAGTTCTTCGTAATATCTGTTATTTTGGCATCTCGTTCATTTTCAAGCTTTGTTTTTAATTCGTTGGCATTATTATCAGCAGCTTCTTGAATTTTCTCTTCATATTGACTCTTTATATTATCAATTTGCGTGCCTAGTGAGCCATAATAATTGCGGTGTTCCTCAACTTCATTGTCCGAGACTGTAATCTTGCTCTTCAATTCCTCTGCTGTTGGTAAATTTAACACTAATGGTCCTAGCTCTGCTTGGAAGTTATCCAGTTCATTTTGAAAATTTCCAGATTGAAAATACGATTTCCCTACATATTGATAGCCGATTTTAGAAAAAGTAAATACACCGAAAATAAACCATGTTAAACAAATAAGTGCAAGAAGAGGCTTCCAAATTTTCGTCATGTTTTCAATTCCCCTCTAAAAAATTTTTTCGAAAAATTGTAGCATTTCGGAGGAGCGGGAATTTACCATTTGATATGCATAAATACCGAAATAAACGAGACCGATAATACCTGCCACGAATCCTGCAATCGTTACATACTTCTCTATTTTATTTTTCCATTTTATAGCCAACGCCCCATACCACCTTTAAATAACGTGGATTTTTCGGATCCGCTTCAATTTTTTCTCGTATTTTTCGAATGTGGACAGCTACAATATTTTCTGCATTATAAGCTTCCTCATTCCAAACACGTTCATAAATTTCTCGAATCGAAAAAACACGTCCTGCATTTTTCATTAGTAATTCAGTAATTTTATATTCAATTGGTGTTAAACGAACAGGTTCGCCTTCCAATACTACTTCCTTAGCATCTTCATCGAGCACTAAGCCATCAATTTCTACCTTTGTCGCGCCGTCATTGTACGTCCCAAGTTGTACATAACGACGCAATTGTGATTTCACTCGCGCCAATAGCTCTAATGGATGAAATGGTTTCGTAACATAATCATCTGCTCCAACGGATAAGCCATGAATCTTGTCACCATCTTCAGCTTTCGCACTCAGCATAATTATTGGAATGTTGCGCTCTGCTCTAATTTTAAACGTCGCCGTAATACCATCCATATTGGGCATCATAATATCTAAAATAATTAAATGTACTTCATTATTTTCTAGCTTTTCGAGTGCTTCTACACCATCAGCCGCCTTAATAACATGATAACCTTCATTTTTTAAGTAAATTTCAATACCATCACGAATATCTTGATCATCGTCTGTTACAAGAACTGTTAGCTTCGTCATGATATACACCTCGCTCTCAATTAATAGTCTACATGTAAAATCTTAAAAACCAACAAGGATAAAAATGAAGAATTTCTTAAGCTTTTACCATTTTCCATACATACTATTTTTTTCTCCCTGCAAATGTAAGAACCACAATGCCTCCAAGTAGCATTACAACACCAAGCCATGATGTCACACTTAAATGTTCACCGACTAGCACTACTCCTAACATTGCCGCAGTTAAAGGCTCTGCTAGTGACAAAGTTACAGCAGATGAAGAGCTAATTTTTTGTAAACCACTTAAAAACAATAAATACGCTATGCTTGTACACATAACGCCCATAAAAAGCATTGTCCATAAGTTTTGAAAATCCGCTAGCCAGCTAAATCCACTGCCAATTGAAAACGGAAGTAATAGAAGTGCACAGATTGAAAATGTCATAGCCACTGCAGGTAATGCGTCCTGCTGTGCCATTAATTTTTTACTCATATTTGTATAAACAGCAAAGGATACTCCTGCACAAATAGCTAGCCCTACACCACCCATATGAATTGTTCCATCTCCATTATTGATGAACAATAGAATACACCCTGTAATTGTCATAACCGTTGCGATGCCCCAAACTTTTGTTGGGCGCGTTTTCCATAATATCCACTCTAATATGCCAGAAAACATAGGGGCACTACCAATTGTTACGACCGTTCCAATTGCTACGCCTGTTAGACGGATAGATGTGAAAAAAAGACCTTGGAATAATGCAATACTTGCTGCCGCCAATATTGTCCATTTCCACGACCATGTTCGAAAAGTAATTTTACGTAATAACACTACTACAACTAATAATAATCCTCCACCAATTGCTGAGCGAATAGTTGCTACGGCAAATGACGATACACCATTATCTAAAAAAGTTTGTGCTGTCCCTGTCATTCCCCATAATATAGCTGCTAGAAGTACAAAAAAATATGGATAGACCATTGCTGATTCCCTCCTAACCTAAAACACTATCACTACCTACTATACATATTTATCCAAAATCAAACAATTACCAATTTACTTCCTCGATGAACAATCCATCATTATGTTTTCTATAAAAGAGGAGGTATAATAATAACATTAGAAGGAGCGACCGATTATGTATAAAACTATTGAAGAAACAGCTTTGGATCTTGGTATGCCTGAGGAACAAATACTACGACTTGTTTACGAAGGGCTTATCCGTTCCATTTATGATGGGGATCAAATATTGATTAATAGTGGCCAATTTAGTACCTATTTTGAACAGTTAGAACGGATAAAAGAAGAAATAGAAATTTGGCGGAACACACCTATTCCTGAAGATATTGATGTGAAGGACGAAGACTAAACATTAAAAGTGTCAGGCACTCAAACAATTTTGAATTGTTTGAGTGCCTGACACCTACTCAACTAAATGCTCACGACAAATCCAGCACGTTTACCAATAATCTCAGCATAGTCCTCAACCATTACACTTGCCGTTGGATACATTCCTGCACCTGGACCAACTAATGTTAATGTACCAATATAATTTGTTTCAAGTGCAACCGCATTATTTACGTCATCAACTGGATAAAGTGGATGCTCTTTATCTACTAATTGTGGACCAACCTTTGCTACCACTTTACCATTTGTAAGTTTCTCCACTTCCGCTACGTGGCGATAACGTAATCCCTTTTCACAAGCATCCTTTACTTGTTGTGCTGTGATGCAATCAATACCAATTACTTCGACATCCGCCCAATCGGGTTGTTCACCAAAGGCTAATGCACTTAAAATCATTAACTTTTTAAAAGCATCTTGACCAGATACATCATTATATGGGTCAGCTTCTGCGTAGCCTAAGTTTTGCGCCTCTTTTAAAGCTTGCTCAAAGGACCAGCCTTGTGCGCGCATTTTTGTTAAAATATAATTTGATGTTCCATTCAAAACACCTTGAATACGGCTCACATCATTTACAAGCAAAATATTTTTCATCGTTTTAATAACAGGTACACCGCCTGCCGTTGTTGCTTCAAAGCCCACGAATACACCATTTGACTTTGCAAGCTCTTGTAACTCTAAGCCACGTTTTGCAAACATCACTTTGTTTGCTGTAATTACATGACACTTATGTTCAACAGCACGCTTTAAATAACTAAACGCTGGTTCTTCATTAACAATTGCTTCAAATACAACTTGCATGCCAGGCTCCGCTAAAACCTCATCCATACTTGTTGTTAATAAATGAGCAGTACCTGGAACACGTTCACGACTCGTATCTGTTACTAATATTTTGGCTACTTCCAATTCAATGCCTAATTTCCGTTTTAGTTCTTCACGCTTTTCATTCAATATATGATAGATACCTTGACCTACTGTTCCAAATCCTAAAATCGCTGCCTTTATAGTTGCCATACCTGTTATTCCCTCCAACGTACATTTCTCCAGTTTTATATATATATAAAGTCTGTGCCTACAAGCACATATTCAAATAATTCAAAATTTAACTTAAAGAAAATTGTAACGCAAATAAATACATTGCACAAGAAAAATCTTTCTAGGAAGGACAATTGTTTTCCCTAGGCGTGCAAAAGAAATCGGTTTCATTGCCTTTATTATACGTTTTTTTATTAAAACTATAATTTTTGAACAAATCTTGACGATAAAATGAAATGTCTTTCTTCTATTATATATGTACGAAGATACCCTTTATAGAATAAGCTATTTTTGAAAAGTAGTAATTAATTCGACAAGTAAACTGCACAATAAAAAACTCATTCCCTATAGCAGTAGAGAATGAGCTAAAAAATATAAGGGAAAGTTAACTTGCTTGTAAGAATAATCGATAACGATATTGAGCTAAAGCTAATTGCACTAGCTTTACTTCTTCTTGTGTAAAGTTCGGTATTGCATATGTGCGTTCAATTAATTGAAACGATCCGTATTTTAAATAATATTCTGTCGCTGGTAGTGCGATATGGCTTGTACCGTAACCTTCATACTCTTCAAAAACTTCTTTGACTATATAGCCCTTTTCTTTAGCATATACAATTTCTTCAAAAGCACTATGTCCAAAAGTTTGTTGCCATTTTGTTTCAACTGTCGAAAGTATGTTTTGAATGGATTTGTTGTTCACAAAATGATGACTTTCATTTAATTCATAAATAATATAAGCTGTTACATTTTGTGCACGATAAACATTTCCCATTTTCAACACTCCTTATCGATCAGTTTTTTTAAGTGAGAGTAGCTACTGGCTATGTAGCTACCCTCTATATATATATTCAAAAGTGGGGGAGCACTTATGAAAACAAATTGATTGTTCTACCGCCTAAACATTTACGGCATTTAGAATTACGTAACATCGACACTTTTAATTTTTGTTCTAGGTTGGTAGCCATTCGAACATGTAACTTAATCCCTAGTATATAGCATGGTTTTAATTAAGTCAATAATACTTATAAAAATACTAGGTATTGAATATAGGAAATTTCAGAAAACTTACCGAATGAGGTAACGATTGATGTAGCAACGTTATACGCATTACCAAATGAGGTAACGATTGATGTAGCAACGTTATACGCATTACCAAATGAGGCATTTCGAATGAGAAAATACGTTAACGCTACGACAGGAATCTAGTTTTATTAATTTAAGTTATGCTTCTACTTTTTGTGTAGCTGCTGTTACTTGTGCAATTGCTTGCTCTAGGTCTGCAATAATATCCTCAACTGCCTCTAAACCGATTGATAAGCGAATGAGCGACTCGGATACGCCAGTTTGGATTAATTCCTCAGCAGATAGTTGCTGATGTGTTGTTGATGCTGGGTGAATAATTAATGATTTTGCATCTCCAACGTTGGCTACGTGTGAGAATAATTTTACGCTGTCTATTAGCTGACGCCCTGCTTCTCGTCCACCTTTTATGCCAAATGTAAGCACTGAACCGAAGCCATTTTTCAAGTATTTTTTTGCTAAATCATGCGACGCAAAATCCTCTAATCCATTATAATTCACATATTCCACAGATGGGTGGTTACGTAAATATTCAGCGACTGCTAATGCATTTTCATTATGTTTAGGAATACGCAAATGAAGCGTTTCTAAACCTTGTAGTAAGTTAAAGGCAGCATCCGCACTTAATGTTGGACCAAAATCTCGTAGTAATTGCACGCGCAGTTTTGTTGCAAATGCAGCCGCTGCTGTATCAATACCATATCTTAATCCATGATAAGAAGTGTCTGGCTCTGTAAATCTAGGGAATCTTCCTTGTGTCCAATCAAATTTCCCCGCATCTACAACTACGCCACCTAAAGTTGTTCCATGTCCACCAATCCATTTTGTCGCGGAGTGAACAACGATATCTGCACCAAAGTCAATTGGCGTTGCGCCGTATGGTGAGGCAAATGTGCTATCGATAATTAATGGCAGTCCATTTTCATGCGCAATATTTGCTACTGCTTCTACATCTAAAACCTTTAAGCTTGGATTGCCGTAAATTTCAGCGAACACCGCTTTTGTGTTTTCATTGATCGCAGATCGGAAGTTCTCAGGATTTGTTTCATCTACGAAAATTGTTTTAATACCGTAGTTTGGTAGTGTATTTGCTAATAAGTTATATGTTCCTCCGTATAAAGAGCTTGCTGCTACAATTTCATCCCCTGCTCCTGCAAGATTTAAAATTGAAAATGCGATAGCTGCTGCACCTGATGAAAGTGCTACTGCTGCTGTCCCGCCTTCCAATAATGCGACGCGTTTTTCAAAAACATCTACAGTTGGGTTTGTAATACGTGTGTAAATATTGCCCGCTTCTTCTAATGCAAAAAGACGTTGCGCATGAGCAGTGTCTTTAAATACGAAAGCTGTTGAACGATACACTGGTACAGTTCGGGAGCCTGTTACTGGGTCAGGCTCTTGACCACCGTGTAATAGTAATGTTTCTGGTTTGAAATTCGACATATTTTCTTCCTCCTTAATGGTTTTACGATGGTACCGGAGATGAGGAGGATTTATGTGTAGAAAACAAAAACCCTCTTCAGTTAAGAAGAGGGTTGCGGTTGCAAGTTTTCCTCCCCTTATCTGCCAGATCCAAGTAAGAATCTGTAGGAATTAGCACCTTAGCAAGTTCGTCACTCACTGGTTGCCGGGCATCGTAGGGCCTATTCCCTCCGCCGCTCTTGATAAGAGTATGTGATTCAATTTCCATCGTTGTTACACAGTATAAACATAGACTTTTTTTCTGTCAACAGTAAAATTTATTTTTTTCTGAAACTTCTGTCTGCTAATTTACGTAATAAGAGCACATACACTATATAAAGAATATAAAATGAAAGGAGCATTTTTTATGGAAAAAGCCATGGTATTTTTTATTATTATAATAATTGGTTATTTCATTGGCTGTATTCACGGCTCTAAAGTGGCACAATTTCTATCAGGTGTAGATTTAAAAAAGACTGGTCATGGCAATGCTGGTGCTTCAAATGCAACGCTGTCTCTTGGCTGGAAATACGGCATATTAGTGGCCCTAATTGATATTGGTAAAGGCGTTGGTGCTATTCTCTGTGCTATTTACTACTTATCTTCTAATGCATCACAATTCACTGAAGTACAAATGTGGCTCTTAATCTATACAATGGCTGCTAGTGTTATTTTAGGGCATAACTTCCCTTTCCATATGGGCTTCAAAGGTGGCAAAGGAACTGCCTCCATTATCGGAATTTTACTTGCCGTCGATTGGAAAATTGCATTATGTGCACTTATCTTATTTGTGATTTTATCTTTAGCAACAAACTATTTAATTGTCGGTGTGTTAGAATTTTATATTGTATTTTGTACAGCTACCTATTTATGGATACCTGGCATCGGCCCAACGATCATTTCTATTCTCCTTTTATGCATAGCGTTCATCTTGCATATCGAAAATATTAAAAGACTATTCAACGGAACGGAACCGAAAGTAACATCTGCCTTTAAAAAAGCCGCATAAAGGAAGTGATTGAGCCTAAGCGATAACTGCTACAGTTAGCACAAAACACAGGCGTAACTGGCGGTGAAACAGCGAGGTAGCGGCTTACGATCTCGTAGGAAAACAATCGCATAGCAAAAAAGTGTTAGATTGATGGCAGTCAATCTAACACTTTTTTTAAATATATTATTTAGCAAATGACGGGTCTAGCATTGTACCATTCTTTGCTAAATTCACATGCCAAGAAAGTGCTTTTTCTAAATCATGCGGTGTATGGTGACCACCTGTTGCTTCATTAGCGTCATTAAAGTACGCCCATAATTGCTCTTTATAATCAGGATGCGCACAGTTTTCAATGATTAGGCCAACACGCTCTTTAGGTGCTAAACCTCTTAAGTCTGCAACTCCTTGCTCTGTTACAATAATATCTACATCATGTTCTGTATGATCTACATGTGAAACCATAGGAACGATACTAGAAATTTTCCCGCCTTTTGCATACGATTTTGTTACGAAAATACCTAATCGTGCATTACGAGCAAAATCACCAGAGCCTCCAATACCATTCATCATCTTTGTACCAGAAACATGAGTCGAATTCACATTACCGTAAATATCCAATTCAAGCGCTGTATTTACAGATATTAAGCCGAGTCGACGAATAATTTCTGGGTGATTAGAAATTTCCTGTGGTCGTAATACTAATTTATCTGCATATTTTTCAAAATTCCCGTAAACCTGGTTTCCTACTTTCTCAGATAGGGTAATAGAAGTAGCAGATGCAAAGCTTACTTTTCCAGCATCCATTAATTCAAATACTGCATCCTGTAGCACTTCCGAATAAACTTCTAAATTTTCAAACTCGGAATCTTTGAAACCTAACAAGACAGCATTCGCCACCGAACCTACACCTGATTGTAGTGGACGTAAACTTGTCGTTAAACGACCTACTTTTATTTCTTCTCTTAAGAAATTCAGAAGATGATTTGCCATAATATCTGTTTCTTCATCAGCAGGAACAATCATTGATGGCGCATCTAAAATATCTGAAATAACAATACCTTTAACTTTATCTAAATTTAGTGGAATCCCTATTGTACCAAGACGATCTGACACATTTAGCATTGGAATTGGATCACGTTTTCCTTGTGGTCCAGGTACAAAAATATCATGCACACCTTCTAATGCATCCAGCTGTGCTACGTTCAGCTCGATGATAATTTGATCTGCTTCTTGTACGAAAATCGGAGAGTTACCAACTGAAGTTGTAGGAATTAATAAGCCATCTTCTGTAATAGCAGCAGCTTCAATAATAGCAAAGTCTATCGGACCAATGATGCCCTGACGTACTAATTCAGCATTGTGTGAAAGGTGGGCATCAACATACGTAACTTCTCCACTATTAATCATGTTTCGAATGCCTGCGTCTCCTTGGAAAGGTCCACGCTTGCGAATAACACCCGCTTCTGCTAAGTATTGGTCAACTTCTGGTCCAAGTGATGCACCTGTATATACATCCACCTTGAAACTTTCTGTTTTTGCTTTCTCAACAAGTGCAAGCGGTACCACTTTTACGTCACCTGCACGTGTAAATCCGCTCATGCCAAGTACCATGCCGTCCTTAATCCAAGATGCTGCTTCTTCTGCTGTTACAACTTTGTTTCGTAATTGTTCATTACGAAGCTTTTTTGCTAACTTTTCATCCATTCCTTATTCCTCCATCCCACATATATTTACTTCAACTCGATTATTTTCCTCCACATTGGTACACCCAACCAATGTAAAAAAACAGGAGATAAATAACCTGTCGTCATACATAATTTTACACTATTCAGAACATTTAAGCTATATCTAACAAAATATTTTACTTAACGAGCGTAATTATAATTTGTCTTAATTATTTGAAAATAGTTTTATTTTAATAGTTACTCCATATGGGATTTGATTCGATTTTAGTCAAAAATCATGATATGCTCTTGGTATATATAATTGGGAAAAGGGGACTTTTTAGATGGTTAAAGAATTATTACGTAACCACTCTTCGGTTCGTATTTATGATGGAAATCCTATATCTAAGGAAATCGTTGAAGATTTAATTGCTACTGCCCAGATGGCAGCAACTTCTCACTTTGTACAAGCATATAGCGTAATTTGGGTTACAGACGAGGAGAAAAAAGAAAAACTAGGTTTACTTTCAGGAAATCCACGTCAATACGAAACCGCTGGTGGTGCTTTTGTATTTTGTGTAGACTTTAAACGACTACAAATGGCTGGCAAATTAGAGGGCGTTGATATCGTTGCAGATTCGGCTGAAAACGTTCTAGTAGGTGTCGCAGATGTCGCATTATTTGCGCAAAATTTTGTTATTGCAGCTGAATCTATGGGATATGGTATTTGTTATATAGGCGGTGTACGTAATAAGCCAGAAGAAATAAGTGAATTATTTAATCTACCTGATTATGTCTTCCCATTGTTCGGTTTAACAATTGGCGTTCCTGCTCGACGCAATGAGGTGAAGCCTCGTTTACCAGTTGCTGCTATACTCCATGAAAATGGATATGATACAGCAAAATATGAGGAACTGTTACCTGCTTACAATGAAACTATGGAAGCATATTACAATAGTCGCTCCTCAAATCGTAAAATTGACAATTGGACAAAGCAAATGGCTGATTTTTTAGTAGAACAGCGTCGTCCACACATCAATAGCTTCCTAGCACAAAAAGGATTTAATTGGAAATAACATTACTAAAGTGGGGTTACTATCGTCTGATAATAACTCCACTTTTTTCATATTTTTGCCCTTTTTTTATTGCCAATCTAGTATATTTGTCTTGATGGGTATGTTAATTTTAGGTATAAATTAAACGAAAAGACTCTTCCCTTTTCCAACATTTCCATTAATACTATTAGAAGGACCCTATCTCGAAAGGAGTTATGTAAAATGTCCTTTGTTAATAAGCATCTTGCTCGTACCCTAGAACAACAACATAAGAGGAGCGTAAGAGGTTTATTTTTAAAGATTCAAGACTTAAATAATGAGTGCTTACTTTTAAGAAAGCGACTTGAACAACATATCGATCTCACTCACTACAATGATGCCGTTGCATATGTCGATCAATTTGTTTCCTATACATCCATTTTAAATTTAAAATTTGTGACAAATACTCAAAACTTAGAAGTGGTTGTACTGCATGCACTTTTATTGGAGCATATTATAGCAAACGAAACAGCTCATTCTTTGGAGTATGAAAGTAATTTGTTACAAGGCTATATTCAAGAGATTTTCGCTTTAAACGATCACGCCGCAACACTCTTTTCCAATCATAAAGAAAAGCTGCTACGCTACATTGAGAATCAAACTATATAAAAAAGACGATCAAAACAACAAAATTCATTGTGCTGATCGTCTTTTGTTTATTGAATACCTTTAATCATTAAAGAGCGCACTGGTAAAAATTGCTCTCCTGTATCGCCATAAGTTATTACTACTTCGTCACCTTCTTGTAAATAAATTGCAAGGGGTTCCGTTTCTGCACTTACTAAATAGTTCTCACCATTACTCAGTAAAAACGATACGATAGTAAAGTCACCAAGTCGTTCTTTATAAACGCGTAGTACTGTTCCACTTGCATTTTTCTCTTCTGCATTAGAACTACCATCAACCGTACTTCCACCGCGGCTAAGTGCAGTTTTATATAATTTCAACGCTTCTTTCGGTGTAGTTGCATAGGCTGAAATTTCAGGATTTGCTGCCGACACGATGAAATAATTTTGTAAGAAGCCATTAGCATCCAGCACTGCAGTTAACCAACTTGCCTCACCATAAAAGTTATACAATACAGGCATTTCTCCTGCCCACTTTTTCTCTATAAATTTCTTTTCAATAATTTGCAAATTCCCTTGTGAATCCATATAAGATTCATTTTGATTTCCTGTATAATATGTCGCTTCCCCAGTTCGAGCATTCGTTAATGAGTAGCCGAGCATTGAATCGACGCCCTCTTTTGGACTTGTGAAGTCAGTGAAATAATACATATCGCCTGCCTCATCAAATATCGGGCTGACATTGGACTCAGTGCCTTCGTCTGAAGGTAGCTTAACATCCTTCTTACCAAACATACTGTTCCAGTAACCATGAACGTATTTTCCATAATAGCTATTTTGTAAACTTACTGTCTCAGGTGAAACAGCACCATCTATAAATGCAGGAACATCATCCAATTTTACAAGCTCAGATTTACCTGTCAATGCATCTACAAGTACAATGCCCTGTACATCAAAGCCATTTCGTGCAGATATAAATTCCCCATAAGAACGGATATAGTATGGTTTACCCTCATCATCAATTTCTAGCTGAACATCTCCATAGAAAATAAGGAATGGATGTTGCAAGCGTATATGACGCTCTAAATTAGCATTTAAATAAGCTGAAGGAACATATTTCATTTCCTGTGGGACAAATTTAGGATTATCAGCTGAGTCCGTGGCACTCATTGTAAAATAACCTGGTGTTGTCTTACCATTCATCCATTTAAAGAAACCTGAAAATTCAACTGGTGCGATATAAACGTACTCACCATTCACCTTCTGAATTTGTAATCGTCCTAGCTCATAATAACTTGTATTTGGAACTTGCCCAAATGCTTTTTTCATTTTATTTCGGACAAATTTAGGTGGGACACTCGCTGGTGTTTGCGTCTCATCAAACGGCTTAATCTCCACCTCTTCTTTCATTTCCGCTGATTTGAATTTATCATTCGCGTTCCACAGTGGAGCGGACAATACATAGACCCCTACAACTAAGCTCGCTAAAAACAAAACACCTTTAATCTTTCTCTCAATACCACTTGCAAGAAATGCTCCACCTAAAGTTAGTAGTATAATTACTGGCCAAAAGACAAGCCAGTTCACGTCAATTTTTGTAACATATAGCGTAATACCCGACGCTATAAATCCTATAACAAAGACACCAATAAAAAAGTAACCGACTACTTTTTTCGATTCCCCATCTTCACGCTTCTTCGTTATTAGCGGTGTTAATAGTACACTCGCAATTAATGCAATGACTGCAGAAGCTATTAATAACTTCGTCATATCGTTCACCCTCTCCTCACTTACTGTCTACTTATTTACGGTTACATATTAAAAAAGTTTCAAACATAAATTGAAGTTGAACGGACTCCCTCCCTCTTAATAGCCGAACATTACAAGGTATAAAGAGCTTTTGCTGGAAAAAGGAAATTTAAACAACGATAAAGAATTGTAATGTAAAGGAGCTGAAAAATTTGGCTAGAAAAATTTTGTTAACGTTAACCGTACTTTTTGGTCTTTATTACATTTTTTTCTTTTCTCATATTGACCAAAGTTTGAAACTACTATTCAAAGTTATCCCTATGATTTTGATTATAGTAATGGCTGCAACCCAGAAAACAAAATCTATAAAAAAATATCAACTATTAATAGTTATTGGGCTAATATTTTGTATGGTAGGTGACTACACATTACAATGGTTTCTTATTGGTCTTACAAGCTTCTTAATTGGCCATATTTTTTATATTTTTGCCTTTTCAAGTACTAATGAACAACCTGTGCCAACTTGGGCAAAGGTTGTATTACTTCTATATGGAGTAGCGATGGCAAGCTGGATTGCCACTACAGTCTTTAAATCTGGTGAAACAGTTCTTACTTTTGCAGTGTTAGCGTATATTTCAATTATTTTAACAATGGGCTGGACTGCCATTCGAACTGGTTCCGCTTTCGCTATTATCGGTGCAATATTATTTATCACATCAGATTCCTATTTAGCGATAAATAAATTTGTTTTGCCTTTACCTTTTTCACATGAGGTTATTATGATGACATATTATAGTGCTCAAATACTTATTGCATTGAGTATCCTTCAATATTCCGAAATCCGAAGTAAAGTGGTACAATGAAAGTGTCTGGCACTCAAACAATTCTGAATTGTTTGAGTGCCAGACACCTACAAAGGAGGCCATATATTCTATGAAAGAACAAGTAATCGAGCGATTAATTCGCTACGCAAAAATCGATACACAATCAGACTTCACAAGTGAAACAACTCCTTCCACTCAAAAGCAATTTGACTTATTGCATGTATTGAAGGATGAGCTTGCCGCAATCGGCTTAACAGACATTACATTAGATGACAATGGCTATTTATTTGCAACACTTGAAGCAAATACAGATAAAGAAGTACCAACAATCGGCTTTTTAGCGCATGTGGATACAGCAACAGACTACACTGGTAAAAATGTACAACCACAACGAATTGACAATTACGATGGCGGTGACATTCAATTAAACGAGAATTTAATCATGTCTCCCACTGAATTCCCTGAGCTAAAAAACTACATTGGGCAAACATTAATTACAACAGATGGTACGACACTTTTAGGTGCGGACGATAAAGCGGGCATTGCTGAAATTATGACTGCTATGGAATACTTAATCAATAATCCTTCAATTAAGCACGGTAAATTACGTGTAGCGTTCACTCCTGATGAGGAAATTGGTCGTGGACCTCATAAATTTGATGTTGCTGCATTTGGAGCTGATTACGCCTATACAATGGATGGCGGACCACTAGGCGAGCTACAATACGAAAGCTTTAATGCTGCGGGTGTTAAAGTGATAACAAAAGGAACAAGCGTACACCCAGGCTCAGCAAAAAATAAAATGGTCAACTCTATCACGATGGCTATTGCTTTCCAAAACGAAATGCCTACAGATGCAGTACCTGAAAAAACAGAAGGCTATGAAGGATTTATCCATTTAATGGGCTTTAAAGGTGCTATTGAACATACAGAGCTTTCTTATATTGTACGTGACCATGATCGTCATAAATTTGAAGCGAAAAAGCAATTAATGCGTGATGCTGCTGCCAAAATACAAGCTCAGTTTGGGAAGGATGCACTGACAATTTCTATTGAGGACCAATACTATAACATGGGTGAAAAAATTGAACCTGTAAAAGAAATTGTTGACATTGCACGTCAAGCAATGGAAAAATTAGATATTACACCGAATACATTACCGATTCGTGGTGGTACTGATGGCTCTCAACTTTCCTATATGGGCTTACCAACGCCAAACATTTTTGCAGGTGGCGAGAACATGCATGGTAAATACGAATATGTATCTGCCGAAACAATGGAAAAAGCTACTCATGTTATTATTGAAATCGTGCAATTATTTGAACAACAAGGCAAATAAGTCATTTTTACATTCGAGCGATAAGAAACAATTGAAAGCGAGGACTCTCTAAAAAGTCTTCAAGATACTAAAATCCGCTTCGCTCCCGATGGGTAAGGTACGACTAGTAAAGCAACTAGGCCCGTGCGTTTGCTTTTTATTAGGAGTAAACGCGGATTTTTTCATCATTTATTACACCTCGGCTTACTACGTCCAGATATTTTAATGCCCGCGCAAAAATATGTGAAGTCTGCTGAAGCAAGTTAAAGATGACTCCTTGTTAATTTCTCGATAATAATAACTGAATTTTCAAATTACATAAAAGTTAGGATGATGAATTTTGAAAGAAATTGCATTAGGCATTTTAGCTTCACTATTTTTTGCAGTGACATTTATTTTAAATCACTCGATGGAAATGCAAGGAGGCAGTTGGCTCTGGAGTGCATCACTTCGTTACTTTTTCATGTTGCCCTTTTTACTAGCTATCGTCTTTTATCGTAAAGGCTTTTCGCAACTAACAAATGAAATGAAAAGTAGACCTGTAGCATGGCTACTGTGGAGCTTCGTTGGCTTCGTGCTATTTTATGCACCAATTACCTTTGCAGCTGCGTTCGGTCCAGGGTGGCTCGTTTCTGGAACATGGCAATTTACAATTGTTGCAGGTGTTCTACTCGCCCCCTTCTTTATCACAGTAATTGCTGGAAAAACAGTACGACAAAAAATCCCGTTAATATCTTTACTTATTTCCTGTGTTATTTTAGTAGGAATTTTATTAATTCAAGTACCACAAGCACAATCTGTTCCAACAAAAAATCTTTTATTAGGCATTTTACCTGTCGTTGTTGCTGCATTTGCTTACCCTCTCGGTAATCGTAAAATGATGGAAGTATGCGGAGGACGTGTGGATACATTTCAGCGAGTGCTTGGCATGACAGTTGCTTCAATGCCTGCATGGATTGTCATGGCCATTTACGCCATTTTAACAGTTGGACTGCCTTCATTAAGCCAAGTGCTTCAATCGCTACTAGTTGGAATTAGCTCTGGCGTTATTGCAACGATTCTATTTTTCATTGCCACTGATCGTGTTCGTGAACATCAAGGCAAATTAGCCGCTGTTGAAGCGACACAATCGACTGAAATACTATTTGTCATTATTGGAGAGGCGTTACTACTCGGAATTGCGTTTCCAGAGCCTATTGCGCTCGCTGGACTTGGTATTATTATTGTTGGCATGTTGCTGCATAGCTACTATACGATGGTGCTTGGAAAGAAAAGTGTTTCCCAACAATCTACCCCTTCTGAGCAGTCAACCTAACATAGGCTAATCAACTTTTACACATAAAAATGACGGCTCATTCCGTTATGAATAAGCCGTCTAGAGATTTTACGTTCCCAAAAAATGAGGGGGGTTTTAGGAGCGCTTTATGAACTAGCAAACTTCTGGAGAAAAGTAGCTAAAGTTCATCCTCTCTACACTTGTTTTGCAGAGAAGGAATAATCTTTACAATGATAATGATAATCATTATCAGTTAAATTGTCAACTACTATCTTAAAAATTTTTTTAATGATTACATGGCTTTCTTAAGTGAACGTCGATATTGCCATTGCTTTAGCTGAAAATGCAAAAAGCAACCAATACAAAACCCTGCAATTGCAACTGATGAAGCAATCGCTACCATCGTTGTAAAGACATAGCCTACTGCTTGCCAATTAAACATAAAAGCGACAAGACCACCAGCTAAACATATGCTTGCAATACTTGAATTAAACTTTTGCTGCTGTGCGTCCTCTGGGATATACGCAGCAGGTGCTTTTTTTAAAAATAGCTTTCCAAATCGAATGATGGGATTAAAATTACACAAAACACCGAGTAAATTTGCACTTAACGGAATCGCTAATATCCATTCAACCCCTGTTACCCAAGTCAGTATAACACTTAATAATATTGTCCACTGATTGAGTCGTACGAGCGGTCTTGGAATTGCAGTTGGCAATGCCATATAAAAACCTACCTTTCAGATATGTTTAATGTATTTTACTATACTGCATTCCATTTGTGAAGTAAAAATGAATAACTTATAATTGAGGTTAATGATTGAAAAGAAAAGGTGATGACAATGCCCGCTTTAACGATGGATCAAGTCAGACAACTGAATTCCTACAGTATTTATACAACGGAGCCAAAACGTACGTTATTTACATTGGCTGATATACATAAAGACTTTTACCATCCTGATTTTTTAAATCTAATGATGGGCATTACAGATGCTGCAACAGAAACAGCAGCTATTTCCCATTTTGCACGTCGCTATGGGATGTTTTTCGCTATGCAGCTTTATATGCTTGCTGCCTACGATGAAGTATGGGATGGAAAACCAATTGAGATTCGCTTTGATGCAGCTAAGGAATTCAATAGCTTTACTGTCGCAATGTTCGTTAATCCTAACGATTGGCGTTATGTGGATGAAGAAGAGCGACAAGCTGTTATTGAAAAAATTTTATATGACGGGCATGTTATTGTTCAGCAACTGCGTAAAGTAACATCGATTTCACCATTAACAATTTGGGAAAATTTCTTTGGCTACCTTCTTTGGCATTACCATATACTGTTGTCTAATCCAGGCTTGGCTGATCAGGCAATGGACGATATCGAGATTTTAGAAAACCCAAAAACATGGGCTCGCTTTTCACAAAAATCGTGGTGGGCAGAATATACTGGCGGTCAGAGCCCTACTAATTTAGTGAATGTGCCTGTCCGTAAATCATGTTGCTTTTCAAAGGATATTCCCGGCCTACTTGCATGTGGCTTTTGTCCACTAAAGAAATAACAAAAAGCCTTACTTCTCACATTCATGTGAAAAAGTAAGGCTTACTTTTTAAGTTAACATTCGGTTTATCTTTCAAAGACTACGAACCAATCATTTTGCTCTTCATACATGGCCGTTCCCGTATAGCCCTCTTTTAAAAGTTGTTGCTGTAAGGTTGTATCGCGCATTAAAACAGCTTTTTTTTCAGTATATACTGGCTGCTCTTGTTGTAAATTTTTATAAAAAATATAACGCAATTTATCAACGTACTTAATTTTCAAGCCCTTAATTACTAGTCCCTGAGAAAATTTATCTTTTAAGCTTGGTATATTAAACGGTTTAACCGTAGAGCAAACATAGTCATAGCTATCTAAATCAATTTCATTCATCACAATTGTTGCTAACGTTTTTTGTAGTCCGTAGCCCCGATAGTGTGGCGAAACATTGGATATCTCTTGATATAGCACGCGATGGAATTGGTCCTCCGCAATACCGCAATCATATCCAAGGTGCTCGTTCTCAATAGGTGGATTCAGTAATGCACGAAAACCAATCAACGCTTTATCAACGTATGCCCCAATCATTAAACCATTTCCCTGTAAGATGAATTCAAATTCTTCTGTAGTTAATGGCTGTAAAATACTTTGGTCGGGCAATGCTTCATATACCTCTTGCTGTAATTTTTCTATTGCTGGTAAATGCTGCATCTGTAATTTCGTAACATAAAAAGGCGTTTCTCCGAGTATTCCTTCATAAATTCTTTCCATGTCGAAGCCCCCCTTAAGCTGTTACTGTTGTTGAAAATTTACATAGTTCCTTTAGGATTTCTTCATCTACATCTACACCTAAGCCTGGTTTTTCTGTTAAACAAATGAACGGAACATCATAGTATAAATTGCCGATGTCCTTCGAGAATTTAAGTGGACCTGTTAACTCGACACTTGTCATAATTTTTTTAGAAAATGCTACATGGAAACCAGCGGCAGAACCTACAGAAGACTCAACCATTGAACCAATTTGACATTCAATACCTGCCATTTCGGCCATTACTGCTAATTTCATAGCAGGGTAAATTCCACCGCATTTCATTAACTTAATATTCACTTTGTCTGCAGCGCGCTTCAGAATGATTTCACGCATTTCACGTACTCCACGAAGTCCCTCATCAATCATTAATGGTACATATGATTTTGATTTAATTTCTACCATTCCGTCAATATCTTCACTATCAACAGGCTGTTCTAACCAATCGATATTTAAATCCTTTAATGCACGTAAACCTTGTAAAGTTGTAGAAGCATTTCCCCAACCTTGGTTTACATCGACACGTATCGCAATATCCTCACCTACGCGCTCACGCACTGCTTTTATGCGCGCAACATCACGTCTAACTTCAGTGCCCACCTTCATCTTAAATGATTGATAGCCCATTTCCACTCGTTTTGCTGCTTCATTTGCCATTTCTTCAGGTGTTCCGATACTCAATACATGGGTAATCGGGAATTTCTCATGATAGCGACCGCCCAGTAGCTGATATACAGGTACCTGTAATGACTTACCGACTATATCAAAGCATGCAATATCAATTGCGGCTTTGGCAGCTGGTACATCCTTTACGATATGATTCATTTTATCGTGAAGCTTTTCAAAAGCCATTGGATTTTCTCCAATAATGGCAGGTACAAGTTGGTTTTTTAATATTGCATACGTGCTTTCCCATGACTCGCCTGTAACATGTTCGTCAGGTACTGCTTCTCCATATCCTACAATGCCAGTATCAGTTGTGATTTTCAAAATAATAGAAGGCATTGTATCATATGTAGCATAGCTAATAATAAAAGGATCAATAAGCGGTAATTGAATCGCAAAAATTTCGACTTGTTGGATTTTCATTTTTATCATACTCCTATATAATTTATAGTTGTCGTTAATACGTCGCTAATTATTTAAAAAATAATAGAAAAGGACAGATGCCTTTGTCTACTAAAATAGCAATTATATGTTCGAAAGCTTTTCAGAATCGTATACTTAGTATCGCACAAAACATAGAGAATATTCAATTAGAATTTTATCTTTATAACCAGCCTTCCGATGCACCGTCTTTGTTAAAACAAATTAAGCCATGTGATGCGCTATTATTTGGTGGAACATTGCCGTATTTACATGCGCAAACATCTTTAGCGACTTTTCCGATTCCCTGGAATTATTTAAAGCAGGATGAAATGACAATTTCTACGACCTTATTATCATTGATAGCGAACCAAGCAATTCCTTTACAAAGATTATCTATCGATGTCATGCACCCTATATTCGTCGATAATGTTCTAACGGAGATAGAATATACTGGTATAAAACCATATGTTCATTCTATTTCGATTACAGAAACAGCTGATGATGTTTTGCAAAAGCATATCGCCCTATGGGAGACCAAGCAAATTGATTATATTATTACGAGCATTCACAAAGTATTTGATGAATTGCAGCTACGAAAAATTCCTGCTATGCGGATGCTCGATGCAACGAGTTCTATTATTCAATGTCTAGAAGAAACGAAATCACAATCAATTCTTACTAAATCCGAATATGCAAAGGCAGCCGTTGGATTTTTAGATATTCCTGAAACTAGTCCTTGCGAAGATATTTTACAGCAAATAACTACAACGACACATTCAACCTATAAGCAAATTAGCACTAACTATTTTGAGCTTTATACAACAGCGGGTCATTTACAAAACGCACTCGAAAAAGAAAATTTACAGCAACTTATCCAACATATAGATGTGCCCTTTAGGCTTGCTTTTGGCTATGGACATTCAATATTTGAGGCAGCCGAAAATGCTACACACGCATTAAAGTTTGCCAAACCTTATGAAATATATATATTGGATGAACATAAAAATTTATCTGGCCCATTTCCGAAATCAGAAAGCAAACTCTCTTTAAAAACAAAGGATCCTTTTGTTTTACAAATGGCTAAACAGACAAGCTTAAGCCCATTAAACATATCTAAAATTATGCAATTTAGTATTGAACGACAAGCATCACAATTTACAGCGCAAAATCTCTCAGAATACTTACAAGTTACGCGTCGTACTACGGAACGTATTATTAAAAAATTAGTTGATCATGGCTATGCTAAAGTTGTTGGCGAAGAAATGACCCACCAACAAGGTCGCCCCCGTACAATATATGAATTGGACTTTGCAACCTACTAATAAATAATGACAAGCCCCCACATAGCGCTCTACACTGGCGAGCGAAGAACGCTATCCGACCGCATCAAACATGCGCCGAGCGTCTCTTCACTTTTCAATAGCAATCTATGTGATGAGGCTTGTCTTGTTTTAGATGTTCAGACAACTTACCCTACTTACGTAAGAATCCTTTGTGTTAATCTGCCACAACCAAATTATTCATCTCTTGTTCTTGCGCTTCCTTTTTCCGTTGCTTTGCTTCTTCAATCTCTTCTGGTGTCATTTTTATTATGGCAAAACCGATGTATCCATAAATGATTGAAATAATTGGTACAGCAAAGTTAAGAATTGCATAAGGTGCGTATTCCATAGCGCTTACACCCAATGTCGCTAATATAAATACACCACAAGTGTTCCAAGGGAAGAATACGGACGTTAATGTTCCTCCGTCCTCCAGAGCACGCGATAAATTTTTTGAATGCAAACCTCGTTTTTGATAAACGTCAGCAAACATTCGAGAAGGTACAACAATTGATATGTACTGCTCAGAACATGTTGCATTTGTCGTAATACATGCAGCAATTGTTGATGCGATAAGGCTACCTGTAGATTTAGCAAACCTAACAACAACATCCATAAGCGCCTTTAACATGCCCGAATATTCTAAAACCCCACCAAATGTCATGGCAACAATTGTCATTGAAACCGTATACATCATTGAATCTAAGCCACCACGATTAAAGAGCTCGTCTACCATTTCATTGCCAGTAGAAATCATAAACCCTTCTTGTAATGCATGGACAGCCATAGTTGGTGTTCCACCTTGTACAAAAATCTGTAATAAGAAACCTGAAATAATACCAATAACTAATGCGGGAATTGCTGGAACTTTTTTTGCCACCATGACAATAACGCCAACTGGGACAAGTAATAGCCATGGAGAAATTACAAAGCTTTTTTCCATAACATCAAGCGTTGTCATAATTTTTTCTGAATCCATTGATACATCAGCGAAACGTCTTCCCATTAAACCAAATGCGACAAGTGTAATGATTAATGCAGGAATTGTTGTATAAAGCATATGTTTAATATGATCAAACAAGTCTGTGTTTGTTAGACCTGCTGCTAGATTTGTAGTATCAGATAATGGTGACATTTTATCACCAAAATAAGAACCTGAAATAACGGCTCCTGCAATCATCGGTGCAGGAATACCCATACTTAAACCGATTCCCATACCTGCAACACCGATTGTTGCCATTGTGGACCATGAGCTACCAATCGCTAGCGACACGATTGAACATAATAGCAAAATCGTGACTAAAAACCAGGCTGGAGAAATTAATTTTAATCCGTAGAAAATCATTGTGGCAACAACTCCACCACCAATCCATGCTCCTATTGTCAAACCGACTAAAATGATAATGACAATGGCTGGAAGAGCTAGGCGGATACCTTTATACATCATTTCTTCGATTTCCATCCACTTAAAGCCATGCATTTTGGCAACAATCGCTGCTACAATTGTTCCAACAATTAATGGCACGTGAGGACTCTGCTCTAACACAACTACTGTAACAAGCATTGTAGTAATCATTATTGCGAAAGTTAGAAGTGCCCATTTCGCACTAATTTCCTTTTTCATTGTCCCATCCCCTTTTTTTGCACCCCATTACAATTTGCTATCTCACAGGCGCAAATATATTTTTACGATTTTTAGCTTAATATTCAAAAAATATAAAGTCAACGCAAAAATTTTATGCTTCTATAGCAATTATGACTGTTAAAGGGAAAAAAAACGCTTCCAAATAGCTTTTAAAAACCATTCAAAACGGCGTATCTTTATGCATTCCTTCGAAAAAATGCAACTAAAAAAGGCTCTATCCAAAGTAATTCGTTGGATAAAACCTTTTTCAAAATAATTTATTTATGTTCTGGCTGTTTTTCTAATACACACGCAAGTACTTTCGATGCATCGATTAACGCACTTCGTTCAAAAGTCATTTTCGGATGATGTAACCCTGGAACTAAATTTGCACCAATTCCTATCATCGTCGCTTTAAGCTCTGGTTTTTTAACTGTATAAAAATGAAAATCGTCACTACCTGGTGTCGTAATTTCCTCTGCCAAAAATTGCTCGCCAAGTGTTTCTACTATAGCATTTTTAGCCATACGAGCAGCTATAGGAGAAACTTCTGCACCAGGTGTGAAATCAAGCCATTTCCATTTCAGTTCAATGTCAAATTGCTGCTGAACTGATGTCAAACCTGCTTCAATACGGCTTCGAAGCAACTCAAGCTGATCATTATGCTGGGCACGAATATCCATTGCAAAGCTAGCAGTACCTGGGATAATATTCGTGCTACCGCCATCTGCAATAATCTTTGTTAATTTTGCAGAATGCGGCTCGAACGGAGACAAATGGATGCTATTTAGCATTAACTGAATAGCCATAATAACATCAATCGCATTTTTCCCTTGATGTGGTCTAGCACCATGTGCATCAGTGCCATGAATAGTACCATCTAAAAAATACGCTGCACCATGATGAATTGCAGGTGAAACCTTACCTAACGGGAGCTCTTCAATCGGTCTTAAATGGACACCAAATAAATGTGAAACACCATCTACAGCGCCACGATCAAATGTTGCACAAGCACCATTCCCTACTTCCTCAGCAGGTTGGAAAATAAATCGTACACGATGTTGTAACGGTCTGTCTTTTAGTAACAATAATGCACCTAATACCATTGTAATATTGGCATCATGACCACATGAATGGTTTGCTTGCCATTTTCCATCTACCTCTTGCCATAGTGCGTCAATATCTGCACGTACTGCAACAATCTCATCGCCTGTACCAATTTCTGCAATCAGTCCTGGTACATCACCTAACAAACGGTAAGAAACATTTAAATCATCTAATATAGATGCAATTTTCTTAGTTGTTTCATACTCCTTCCAGCTTACTTCTGGATAATTATGAAAATGTTCAAACCATTGATACATTGTTTCTTCTAACATTGCTGCACTCGTCATAACTACACCTCGATATACCTTTTTTCTCCCCCATTATACATGAAAGCTTTTTAGAAAAGTATATATGAAATTAGTACTATATTCATTTAAATATCATATAACTTAATAATACGAAAATGTTTAAATCCTTCTTCCTATTTTATGTAAACTTCTAAAAATTGTGTCTGTACAATTCTTTTTCTTGATAAAGGACTGTGTTAAAAGTCATTGTTCCACTTTTAACACAGCCCTTTTAAAAACTGATTTATAAACTTGTAAAAAATCCCTCTGGATATTCTTCATAATGTATTTGCATTGGTTGCTCCTCAATTTTTTGGTCAGCAGTTTGTAGTTCTGACTCTTGATCCATTAAATATGTCTCGAATTTGGAGTTGAAAAGGTGCTCCATTTTGTTACCTCCTTTATTAATAGAATTTTCTGATAAAAGAATTATATACTAGCTTTTTATTAAAAATCAACAAATAATACTTATTATGCATAATTAATATTAATTCCATCTCTTTTTGAGATAATAAATCGTTGAATTTATTGCAACTCCATAAAAAAATCATGGCTTTTCCCTTTTAAAATATAAAAATAGATAGAGGAAAAGGAAAAAGTGTTAGATTGACTGTAATCAATCTAACACTTTTTGCCGCATCATTAATGTTCGCTACGGCGTGTGCTTTCCGCGGGCACATCGTAAGCCACAACCGTCGCTGTCGCGCCGCCTGTTGCGTCTTACGTTTTGTGCTGTTCCCGCAGGAGTCACTCGCCTCCGCTACCATCATTCACTTCTAATTTTTCACTGCAAAGGTTTTGCCCATTCAGGCTTTCTTTTTATTACATAGTGAAACAATGCCATCAATCTTACACTTTTTGCCGTATCATTAATGTCCGCTACGGCGCGTGCTTTCCGCAGCCACATCGTAAGCCACAACCGTCGCTGTCGCGCCGCCTGTTGCGTCTTACGTTTTGTGCTGTTCCCGCAGGAGTCACTCGCCTCCGCTACCATCATTCACTTTTAATTTTTCACTGCAAAGGTTTTGCCCATTCAGGCTTTATTTTTATTACATAGTGAAACAATGCCATCAATCGAACATTTTTCACCTTCGTAGTTACAATACATTTCATAATTTTATTATTTTGATTAAGCAGTCACACTTTTATTATGACCGTTATCGTTATTAGTTCCGTTACCACCATATTTGTGCTGTGTTAAAATTTGAATCGCCACAAGCACGATAAAAATACCAAGCCCCGCCCAATCTGAGAACTTTTCAGGATAGATAAGCAATAAGCCCGCTATAATAGCAAACAAACGCTCAATCCAAAGTACTTTACGATACCAGAATCCTATTACGCCAGCACCGATTGCTACCATGCCCGTAACAGCTGTAAATACGACCCACAAAATTTGCGGTATCGTTGTATCAATCATTAATAAAGCTGGGGAGAACACAATCATATACGGAATAATAAAGGCTGCAATTGCAAGCTTTGCAGAGTTAACACCAGTCTTAATTGGATCCCCACCTGAAATACCCGAAGCAGCAAATGCGGCGAGTGCTACTGGTGGTGTGATATCGGCTATAATACCAAAGTAGAATACAAAGAAGTGTGCCGATAATAAGACAACCACTGGCACTAATTCTTGTGGCGTATTTGGCGATAATAATGCCACAATGGCAGGTGCTGCTATCGTTGACGTAATAACGTAGTTTGCCGTTGTTGGCGCACCCATCCCTAAAATTAGTGATGCAATCATAACGAAAACAAGCGTTAAAATAATGCTTCCTCCAGCTAATGCTACTAAACTATTAGCTAAGCTTAAGCCTAGACCTGTTTTAACAACTACTCCAACAATAATACCCGCACAAGCCGTTGCAGCTACAACACCTAGTGCCGTACGAGCGCCCTCTACTAACGCATCAACAATATCTTTTGGCTTTAAACGTGTATCTTTATTGAACATTGTAACAACAATTGAAATTACAATTCCATAAAGGGCTGCATGCATAACAGGTGTTCCAGTTAACATTAAAACAATAATAGCAATAATAGGTAGTAATAAATAAATTTTCTTGAATACTTCTTTCCGATTAGGCATTTGATCATCACGTAAGCCTCTTAAGCCGACACGTTTTGCTTCAAAATGCGTCATAATCCAAATACCTGTAAAATAAAGCAATGCAGGAATTGCGGCTGCTTTTGCAATATCCCAATATGTAATTCCGCGTCCTATAAATTCTACCATTAGAAACGCCGCGGCACCCATAATCGGAGGCATTAACTGACCACCAGTAGATGCTGCTGCTTCAACTGCACCAGCAAATTCTTTACGGTAACCAAGCTTTTTCATCATCGGGATTGTGTATGAACCCGATGTTACAACGTTCGCCACAGAACTTCCTGAAATCATCCCTTGTAGAGCACTTGAAAAGACAGCTACCTTTGCTGGACCACCAATTAATTTTCCAGCGAAAGCTACGGCTAAATCGTTAAAATACTGCCCAACCCCTGTTTTTACAAGGAATGCTCCAAATAATAAGAACACAAAAATAAATGTAGCAGATACACTAATCGGCGTTCCTAAAATTCCATCTGTCGTAAAATACATCAGGTTAACAATGCTTTCAAAATCTTGCCCTCTATGCGCCATAAAGGCAGGGAAATAAGGACCAAAATAAGCATAAACCAAGAAACAAGTTGCGATAATCATAATCGGTAAGCCTACCGCGCGACGAGCAGCCTCAAGCACAAGAACGACAGCAATTAACCCTACTAAAAAGTCCAACTGTGTAATAGTACCATTACGATTAACAAGCTCCGTATAATTTAATGCCCAATATGAACCAACAACAACAGATAATAACGATAAAATATAATCAAACCATGCAATTTTATGCTTTGGCGCTTTTCTGCGAGCTGGGAATAATAAGAAAATAAGTGCTAACCCAAACCCTAAGTGGACAGTCCGTTGAATCGGTGCTGTAAATTGCCCGAAAATCGCAGTATATAATTGAAACAATGAAAATGCTAATAATCCAAAGAAGATTACATGCTTCATGATTCCTGAAATCGTACGCACATTTGATTCAATATCGTATTTTTCAAGTATCGCTTGTTGCTCTTCTGCCGATATTTGTTCAAATTCTTCTTTTACTTCGTTGTTGCGTTCCTTCAGTTTTGTCATTTCAACCTAACTCCTTTCCATCTTTCATAAAGTGATAATCGCTTCACCTCAAATAAATAGGATTTACCCCTTTGTAAATCTTTTTTTAAATCATATTCATCATTCTTGTAAACAAATACAAGATCCAAATCTAAATCCCCAATAAAAATTGTAAAATTATCAATCACTTCGTTGTCAAATTGCAGAAAATATTTTCCATCTCGTTGTGTTAATGTTTGATTTTCTTCCGCGTAACCTGGCATACCAATTGCTAAGTCTTCATACTCCATTCCTAACATTTGAATACGCTTCTCTTCAACGCATTGATAATATTCAAGTACTTCCGATTTATGGATTGAATGTGTGTACCTTATACGAAAAGCATCATCAGCAGCAAATGGTATATAATGCACTTTCGGATTGTCTATACGTGTTTCTGTAAATGCGAATACCTTTTGAAGAGGAAGAAAAATAATTATGCCAAAGCATATACAACATAAGGCTATAACAAAAACTATTCTTCTCTTTCGCATCACATCTGTTCCCCCACTTTAAAAACTATCCGCCTTTTTGTTTTATCTTAACGAAACAAAAGGGACCCGAAGCTTTACGCGATCCGAGCCCCTTTGTCTGTTTAGGAAAATGCTTATTCTTTTGCTGGAATAGTCACATCACAAAGTCAAACTTTGAGTAAATAAAAGTATCCTCATTAGCTTGCAACTCTTGTAACCGATGTTTTTTTATTTTTGTTCATCAAAATACTTTTGCGCACCAGGATGAATATCAATACTAATACCATCTAAAGCTGTTTCGGCTTTAATAAATGCACCTTTTGCATGCGAAATCTTATCCGTGTTGTCATAAATTGCCTTCGTCATTTCATATACAACATCGTCTGAAAGATCCTTACTTACAGCTAACATCGCAAGTACAGAAACAGTCTCTGTATCACTTGCAATACCGTAAGTACCAGCTTTTACAGTATCTTTCGCATAGTATGGATATTTAGCAATAAGCTCATCTGCTTTACCAGCATCTACACCAATAATATTTACTTTCGTTGTAGCATTTAAAGCCTCTACAGCTCCTGTTGGTGTACCAGCTGTAATAAACGCAGCATCAATTTGACCTGATTGCAGACCATCCGTAGATTCACCAAAATCAAGATTTTGCGCTTTAATGTCATCCATCGTTAAGCCATGGATTTCAAGTAACTGTTCTGCATTCGCATATGTCCCTGATCCTGGGGCACCTACAGATACTTTTTTCCCTTTTAAATCAGCATATGTTTTAATACCTGAAGCTTCTGTCGTCACTAATTGCACAGTCTCTGGGTAAAGTGCACCTAAAGCAGCAATCGAATCTATTTTTTTACCATCAAACATTAATTTTCCTTCAGTTGCGTAATAAGCGATATCCGTTTGAACAAACGCAATCTCACCTTTACCCTCTTGCAAAGCAGTCATATTAGCTGCAGATGCTTGAGAAACTTCTGCTGTTGTTTTAATGCCTGTTTCTGTTGTAATTAAATCAGCAAATGTACCACCTAATGCATAATAAGTCCCTTGTGTTCCACCTGTTAATAAACTTAAAAATTTTGGTTTTTCGGAACTAGTTGCATCCCCATTCGCATTTCCCTTGTCTGAATCCTTAGAGCCTGTACTACTATCCGTTCCACATGCAGCTAAAATTAATAACGCAATGGCACTAAATAGGATTAATAGTCTAAATTGCTTTTTCTTCATATTAACCTTCCCCCTTTGGATATAATATAAGAATCTATTTAAAATTATCAAATTTAGTATAATTATGTCAATCTATTTATAGTAAATTCAGATAATTATATTTATACCTTTTGTCCCAATTGATAAAATTATTAGATTCAAATAAACTCTCATTTACCCTTTATTTTTCTATATTAAACCATTAATTATATTTTATCAGAAAATACAATTAATTTAAAATGTATACATTTTGTATAAAAGGTACACCAAACTTCTATGAATAATCTCGTTACATCGAAAAGACTGTATCTATTTTTTTCTATAGATACAGTCTTAATATGTCCCTTATTGAATAACGCCACATGCAATTCTTGCACCAGAATTACCAGAAGGGTCCGTTTTATAGTCGTCTGCCGATTCATGAATAACTAACGCTGTACCCTCTCCATCAAGTAAGGAGTTTTCTACATTTTTTTGTAAAGAGACACCTTCAGCTACGAAATTCAAATCAACAGTACCATCTTCTCCAATTTCTAAATTCGGTAAGTCTCCTAAGTGATAGCCCTTTGGATTTAAAGTACCGTGCTCTTTGTTGGTCGGATTAAAGTGAGGACCTGCCGATTCAAACGTTGGCGGTTCACACTTTCCTACAGAATGAATATGAATACCATGTGTGCCTGCGGGGACTCCACTTAAAGCTAATGTCACTTTGACCCCATTGTCTACTTCTTCAAAATAGGCATTTCCATAGCTTTCGTTATTTGAACTAATTACTTTTGCGGTTGCCGTTAAAGATGAATTTGTAGCGTTTACAGCTACTTTATCCTCTTTTTTATCAAAGAAGCTGCACCCCCCGACAAATACGGACAATGAAATAATTAATATTGAAATTTTTTTCATGTTATTACCTCCTCTATTTCTGATGGTGCCCATCTCACCCATTACTTATGCAATATGTACCGCTAATTTCTATCCCTTATCAAGAGGTAATAAAATGAATTAAAATAAAATATTTACCATAATATAAAATAGTTATTTATTTGGAGCGGACTATTACATTCCATATAAAGTTGATTGGAAGGAGAACTTGCGACTCCTGCGGGAACGCACAGTTCGTAAGACCAAAAGAACGCGCGTTTGTGAAGATTGCAGCTTACGATGTGCCCTCGGAAAGCGCCCGTTCGTAGCGGAAATCAATGGCAGGAGACATCTTTTTTAGTCCATATGAAAAAGGACTATACCTATAATAGATATAGTCCTTTACTATTTATGATTGAATTACGCCACAAGCAATTCTTCCGCCAGATTCACCAGTAGGATCAGTCATATAGTCGTCCGTTGATTCATGGATAACAATCGCAGTGCCTTCTCCATCAAGTAATGAATACTCAGCATCTTTTTTTAAAGTGACACCTTCTGCCATAACAGTCATTTTTGCCGTACCATCCTCAGCTATCTCTAAATTCGGCAAGTCTCCAAGGTGGTGACCATTCGGATTATCCTTCCCATGCTCTTTAAAAGTTGGGTTAAAGTGGCCACCTGCTGTTCCGAAATCTGGTCCTTCACATTTTCCTGCTTCATGTATATGCATGCCATGTAATCCTTTTGCCTCTGCAGGAAATCCACTTAAGTTCAATGTCACCTTGACTCCATTATCCTGCTCTTCAAAAAAGGCATCTCCATAGCTTTCATTATTAGAACCTATTACTTTTGCAGTTGCCGTTAAAGGGGCGTCAGCTTCCTTTTTATTACTGGCACAGCCTACTAAAAAGACACCTAAAGAAATAATCAATAAAGTTGTCAGTTTCATTAAATTACCTCCTTTTTTTTATAGTTTATCACCTGTTTAAACACTTTCGCAACTCATAACTAGGCATTTATCCTCATAGTAAAAAATAGGGATTTCTCAGAAAACATACTGAGAAATCCCTATTTTTTTTAATTCAAAATTTTCACTGTAACTGTACGCACACCCCAATTACGGGCTTGTCCATCTGATGGAATGAAAACATCAATTTTATTTCCTTTAATCGCACCACCAGTATCTGCAGCTACCGCTTCGCCATAGCCTTCAACCCAAACTTTAGTACCGAGCGGAATAACCCGTGGGTCAACAGCAATGACTTTTAAATTTGGATTTGAGCGTATATCTGTCCCGTTTGCTGTAATACCTGAACAACCTTCACAGTAAGCAGTATAAGCTGTAGCGCGCATTGTATATGTTTGTCCATCTTGGCTAGGTGGTGCACTCGTGACTGTTGTTACGGGTTTTGTTGTAGTTTTTTTCACGGTACTTGGAGTACTTGGAGTACTCGCTACACTTTTTTCAGTTTTAGGTTTTGCTGCAGCTTCTTTCACAGCTAATGTTTCACCAACTAAAATTAAATCAGAAGAGAGGTTATTCCATTCCTGTAAATCCTCTACTTTCACGTTATAGACTTTTGCAAGGCTGAATAATGTATCGCCTGCCTCAATAAGATGGGTATTGTCGTTCGTCCCCTCTTTTAGAATCCTTTCAATACTTAAGGTTTGTTCTGGGTCAACCCATATGGAATCAATTTCATCTAACTCCTTCAAATCAGCTAAACTCAAATTAAAAATATTGGGTAAACCCCATAGTGTATCACCAATCTGACCAGTATATGCTGCCTCAGCAGAAGTGGTACCCCCGAACATCCCCATGCCAAGGGTCAATGCTACAGCTAATGCTATCGCTTTTTTCTTCATAAAAAGTAATACCTCCAGTCGTTTTATTTTTCGGCATTCTGTTGCTAGCACACTAGAGAATTAAGCTCTTAAATATGCACGCAATATTGTAGAATGCAACTAAATATCACAGGACCTCGGACCTGATATTACAAATTATTACTATTTAAACAAGAATTTATACAATTCCATTCATTTTTTTAGCAAATCACACAATTAATTGGAAAATAAAGTGTAAATCACTACTAACTATTTGCATATTTTATATAATGGAAATACCGCTTATATTACCGATAAAATAGTAACGGGGGTATCTAATAGATTCAATTTCAAAATGTGGAACTTGCTTATGGGGGTTACTACTAAACGTAAATATAAAGTTTATTGCTAATTAATTATGTCGCTATACATACTTATAGTTTTCAATATCCCTTTTATTGTAAAATAAATCTTAATTATACTAATAATAACAATTTTAGTATTATTCACTGTACAACATAGTGAAGTTGTAAACTAATCTGAAAGTTGGTGTCCTACTGTGATTCGGGTAATAATAGCAGACGATGAGCCGTTAGCTCTGTTAAACATGGAAAAAAAATTAGAAGAATTTAATTCAGTAGAGGTGGTTAAAGCATATTCAACGATTAACGATTTGCTGGATGAGGCACCGACATTAGATTTCCATGTGGCCTTTTTAGATGTGGAAATGCCTGGTATGAACGGCTTGGAGGTTGCTCAATTATTAAAAAAGTGGAAAAAGAATGTTCTTATTGTTTTTGTTACTGCGTATCGAGATTATGCTGTTCAAGCTTTTGAAATTAATACTCTCGACTATTTATTAAAGCCCATTTCTAAATCCCGCCTTGAAACAACGATTAATAGAATACATGAATTTTTCCAATTAGAAATACCAATTACTAAACAAGTACAACAGTTTGAGCCCTCCCTAAGCATCCATTGCCTAGGTGGTTTTACCGTCTTTCATAATAAGAACATCGTACATTGGCGAACTGTTAAAACAAAAGAGTTGTTTGCCTTTCTTTTATCTAATCTCAATAGTCATATACCTCGAGATACGATCATCGATGCCTTATGGGCTGAAACTGAATACAAAAAAGCAAGGGTACAATTGCATACTACGATTTCATATTTACGAACAACGTTATCATCTTTAGGCTATTTCAACGTGTTGCAATATGCAAACGGGTGTTATATTTTGCAATTAGAAAATTTCCATAGTGATGTTATGGAATTGGAGCAACTGTTAAAAGACAAAGAAACGTTTGGCAAGCTCGATGTAGAAAAATCCGAATTATTTATTCAAAATTATCATGGAGAATACATGGCCACACTAGATTACTCTTGGATTCATAGTAAAGCAAATTTTATTCATAACCAACTAACACTTTTACTAAGTTATTTAGTCGAGCATTATACATCAAAACATAATGCAAAAAAAAGAGAGCAAACTTTACTCTTGATGATCGAATATAATCCTTATTCTGACAATACTATGCAGCAACTTATTCAGCACTATATCGAAGAGGATAATCGTGCTAATGCAGTGAGAGTATACAACACCTTTAAGAAAAATCTGTATACAGACCTTGGCATTCTACCTAATCAAGAGACAATATCGTTATATGCTTCTATAGCACAAGAATAAAAATAATGTAGCTGCCTCCAAACCATCGTTTTTCAGAGACAGCTACATTTTTTAGTTCAATGGTTAATAGCAATCGATAAATCCTCCACTATACGTATACAATTTCTCCCTGATTGTTTTGCTTCATATAATGCTTGATCAGCAATAGCAATTAACTGATTTGGGCTACTAAAAGTGGAAGTAAAAACTGTTACTCCTGCTGATAAAGTAACTGGGCGTCCACTAGGATTATCTGCTGATGCTTGTTTAATCCTTAAGTCTTCAGCTAAAGTGACAGCATCTTCGATTGCGGTATGCGGTAAAATAACCATAAACTCCTCGCCTCCATATCGAAAACAAGTCCCCTGCTCATGGACACTTTCTTTCATTTTATGTGCAAATGCTTTTAAAACTTCATCGCCCACTGTATGACCGTATGTATCGTTCACATTTTTAAAATCATCTAAATCAATTAATATGATGGCATGCGGCACTTTTTCTGTAATTAATTTATTTAATACATGATCCATACTTCGACGATTTGGAATACCTGTTAATGAATCTAATTTCAACTGGTCAGTCAATTCGTCAATTGTATTTTGTGAGTCTGCTAGCGATTTTAACATAGTATTTTTCAAGTTACTCGCCTCTACATACCAGTCATTTATGGATTGTAAAGAGCTGATTTTATTACCTTTGCGTCCACTTTCAGAAATTTCCTGTAGAGGGTGGGTAATTTTCATAGTTAGCCACAACACCAATGTGAAAACGATTGCAAACATTATTAATAAAGGCAAAAACACTTTTTTAAAGAACACACTTAAAGAGAAAACGTTTTCCATTTGCACCTGATTGTCGGCTTGTTTAACCTTTTCCTTTGCAAAAGTTTCTGTTTCAGCATTTTCTTGTACATAATTTACATCTATATCCGAAACTTCTGTTATATACTCTTCCTGCACGACAGATTTAGATTGTACAAGCATTTCGTTAAAACTTTGATAACTAATCCAAATACTAATACTAGATGTAACGAGTACAATAATAATCATCATACTAATAATGACAAACGATAATTTTAACTTAAGTTTCTCCACAATAGATCATTTCTCCCATTGAGATGATATTTTGCAAAAGCTATATACGATTTCAATATAAAAGTTTTTATTTTAACATCATACGTCATACCTCTTAAAAAATACTTAACAACTAATAGTTTTAACCTGTTTATGAAAAAGTTAATTACTCAAAAAGAACTAAAAAATTTCTTATTAGTTACATAAAGTTTTCTTTTATAGAAAAGTACGTTTTCTTTTTCTTCAATCCATGGCATGGTAAAGCAATACAATAAATTATTATACTTACAGGAGGCTCTATGTAGCGTTGAAAAAAACCATCGTCAAACATTTACTAATTATTACTTTAATATTTATCGCCCTTACTATTTTCCGCATCCTTTGGCTAGTATATTTTATGCCTTCTAATGACCAACCAACTGCACAAGCTGGTATTTTAGATATGCGCCATCAATCTTTATCAGAGGATGAAGTTTTTCAAATGAATGGTGAATGGATGTATTATCCTGAAGTATTGTTAGATCCAACTAGCTCCACGCATTTAGAACAAACGTTTAGAACTGTTCCTATGCAAGCTTCGCCAGCAAAGACACAGCACTTTGGCACTTATCGTTTAAAAATTTTGTTAAATGATAATGGTCTGTCAGATTACCGATATGCAATACAAGTTCCTGCAATCTCAACTGCCTCGGCATTGTATATTAACGGCAAACTTGTAGGACAATCAGGTGAAGTCTCAACAGATGCTAGCACGCATAAAGGGCAGGCCGTTCCATATACTGTATTTTTTACAGAAGAGCAGCCTGAAATTGATGTCATTTTACATGTATCTAATTTTGATACACCATCGAATGCACTTATTACTAAACGACTTTCCTTTAGCTCAGCAGCAGCGATGACGCACTATCAACTCATTACGGAATTAGCATTAGTAGCGATCTCAATGTTACTCATTTTGTTTGCCTTATTTAGCATTCTTGTCTTTCTCTTTATTTATCGCAAAAAAATAGTATTGCTGTTCACAGTAGGCTTTCTTCTACCTTTAGCTGATGAACTGATTACAAATGATCGGTCAATTTTAGATTGGTTACACTTAGATTATGTATGGTCAATAAAGCTTTCTAATATTATTTATCTCGGTGCTTCATTTTTCTTTGTGCAATTTATTCGAATCTTGTTAGTTCAATATCAACATGCAAAATATTTTCGATTGTTCACAATGCTATATACATTAGGAGCACTTCTCATTTTAGTATTACCTATTCATATGCTAAGTACAGCTAACCTAATGTTCTTTATGCTCTATATTGTCTCCTTTTTATATGTCTTAACACTTGCCTTGAAGGAATACATAGGAAATCAGGAAAGTTCGGCTTTTATTGCGTTTACAGCCATTGGCACAACAAACGGTATTATATGGGGCCTTATAAAAATGTATTTTGTTTTAACTATTCCGTTTTATCCATTCGATTATTTAATGATTGCACTTGGCTTTTCAGGATATTGGTTTAAACGTTTTTATGAAAACAAACAACAAATTAATTTGTTAGTTGCCCAATTGCAAAGAGACGGGGAATTAAAAGATGAATTTTTATTAAGCAATGCACAAAAATTATGGGATCCTATGAATAAAATGATTACCTTAGGTCAATCAATTTATGATAATCCAGACAATAGTTTTGTCAAAGAAGATAAACAAAATTTAAAATATTTAATAGATATTGGACGTAGTATGTCATTTACGTTAAATGACATATTGGATTATACACGCTTAAAAGAAGGGAATTTACATCTTCATAAGAAAAATGTTCGTATACAAGGAATTGTTTCAGGTATTTTTGATATGCTACGATTTATCTCAGCTGGTAAACAAATTCAAATGACGTCTACCATTGCCCGAAATTTCCCGCGTGTACTGGCAGATGAAAAAAGATTAATTCAAATCCTTTTCAATCTTCTACACAGCGCAATTAAATATACAAACGCTGATTTAATAGAAATTGACGCTACTATTGAGAAAAATATGGCTGTTATTCATATTAAAGATACAGGCTCTGGATTAGATAAAAAGGATATGATACTTCAAAATCATCTATTTTCATCTGATCAAAAGATTGCAGATAATGATAGAATGCATCTAAGTTTACTTGTATCTAAGCAACTAATTGATTTACATGGAGGGACATTACGTATCTATTCCAGTCCAAATAAAGGCTTTGATTTATTTTTCACTATACCAATTGCCGAGGAGATGGAAATAGAGGAACAAATGAATGATGGACAACAAGACAAGGCATTTTTATCAGCAAGTTCTTCAAACTTTGAAGCCACTCCTTCTGAAAAACAGTTTAAAATTTTAATGGTTGATGATGATCCTGTTAATTTAACAATGATGCGAAGTTTATTTTCCCCTACAGAATATGACATTACAACCGTTACAAGTAGCGAAAAGGTGCTGGAATTGTTACCTATGCATAGGTGGGATTTAATTATTATTGATGCTATGCTTCCTTATCTCTCTGGATATGCTTTAATCGAAAATATTCGTCAGCATTATTCCTTACTAGAGCTACCAATATTATTGTTAACTGCTCGAAGTAATCCCGAGGACGTTTACACTGGATTTGCTCACGGTACAAATGATTATGTTACAAAGCCTATTAATGCACTGGAACTAAAAGTTCGGAGTCGCGCTTTAATCGATTTAAAATATAGCATTACTCAACGGCTACATTTGGAAACAGCTTGGCTTCAGGCACAAATACAGCCTCATTTTTTATACAATACGCTTAATACAATTGCCTCGCTTAGCACTATTGATCCAAATCGAATGATTGACTTAATGCACCATTTTGGCAAGTATCTACATGCAAGTTTTGATGTAAGGAATTTACAACGGGTTGTACCGCTTCGTGATGAACTAGAACTCGTCCGCTCGTATCTTTATATCGAACAGCAACGGTTTGGGGATTTATTACAAATTGATTGGGATATCGATGAACATATTCAAATAGAAATACCACCCATTTCATTGCAAACATTAGTAGAAAATGCTTTACGTCATGGCGTATTAAAACAAAAGGATGGCGGAACTGTTTGCATTCGAATCAAGGAGTTTTCGGACTACGTAGAAATAAGTGTTATTGATGACGGTATCGGTATAGAAGCTAGCACATTAACACAATTGCTTTCTGATACTAACACAACAAGTAGAGGCATTGGCCTACGCAATACGGACCTACGCCTTAAAAGAATTTATGGACAAAGATTGCAAATTGAAAGTACACCAAATAAAGGCACAACAATCACCTTCCACATCCCTAAGTAGTGTCAGGCACTCACACAATTTTAACTTAGAAAAATTTCCAGAGGCTCTTGCGGGAACAGTACAAAACATAAGCCGCAACCATCGGCGTGTAAACGATGGTTGCGGCTTATTTGTGTGAGTGCCAGTCACTCACACAATTATTATTACATACGTAAATTACCAAATTACAGGCTTAGCTACCATTAACCAGAGCATAATGAGCAATAATACAATATACATCCATGCTTTTCGCTGTAACAATGAGGCAAATTTTTGCTGATTGTAGGCTGGCGTATTAAATGTTCGAATCGTTGGTTTAAATGCTCGCGCCAAAAAGACGATAGAACCCGCCATCACGAGAAATGTTAAAACTACCCAGGAAGTTGTCCATGGATATCCTCCACGCCACATTAATAAAATGCCAGAAGCCACTAGAACATGTCCCGCATGTTTAACAATTGTAATCGCGCCTTGAAATACTTGGATATATGGTGACATTTCTTCTTGTGAAGCTGTACGCATTTTCTTTACTATTGCTAAAACTACAAACAATGGCCCAATCGAAAGGACAGCACTTAAAATATGTATATATAGTAGAAGTGTATAAATGGATATCATAATGCATACTCTCCCTTTAATAAGTCTTACTAATTATAGCATTCCCCATTCTGTTCTCTCATTCTAATTGTGAATCCTTTGTAAACGTAGCGTGAATCATTGTAAAATTGTTTGAAATTTACACAAAGAGGGTATTTATTATAGTAACATGCACTTATAAAACAAAAAGGAGTGATTCTTATAGGAATTCATCAATTTTTTACAAATCTCAATGATCTAGAACGTATTATTCGTTGCCCAGGACGCTTCAAATTTGAAGAGCATAATGTAGCTGCCCATTCTTGGAAGGTTTCACAATATGCCATGTTTTTTGCTACACTTGAAGAAATGAATGGCGCAACAGTTAACTGGAAGTCATTATACGAAAAAACCATCAATCATGATTTCGCTGAAGTATTTATCGGTGATATAAAAACTCCCGTTAAACACGCTAGCCCAGAGCTTAAACAAATGCTCGCACATGTCGAAGAAAAAATGATGGAAAAATTTATTATTAATGAAATCCCTAAAGAGTTCCAGGACATCTTTTTCGAGCGAATGAAAGAGGGCAAAGATGCAACACTTGAAGGACGTTTGCTTGAATTTGCAGATAAACTGGATCAATTTTATGAAGCATTCGCAGAATTAAAGCGCGGTAATACGGATATGGAATTCGTCTATATGTACCAAACAGCGCTGGCGAAGCTTTTAGCGATTCCCCTTCCAGCAACAGTCGAGTATTTCCGTACTGAAATATTGAAGGATGCTGTTAAGGAAAAAACACATATTGATATTCAAACGCTAACGAATGAAATTTTAAACCAAAAAAAATAACGTGCATGTACAAGTTTTCCGATGAATTGATCGACGGAAGGCTTTTTTTATTTCCTAAAAAAAGGCGTATAATAGGAGGGATAGGAGGGAAAATTTTGTCACATGAATGTTCAATAGTAGAAGATTTACTACCTTTATATAAAACCAAACGTCTTCAAGCTGATACAGCTGAATTTGTGGAACAGCATTTAGCTACATGTAAGCAATGTCAGCAGTTGGCAGCAACAAAGCTGTCATCTAATCAAAACTTATCAATGAAAAGCACATTAACCTTTTTCCACCTCGTTTTCATCGTGCTTTCTTTTATGTTTGCCCTCAACTCATCCTTGCTTGGCGATCATAAAAGCTTTGTCGCGTTATATGCCCTTTTCGGTTGTCTTACTTATTTATTTTACAAAAATATTTGGATAGTCTTCGCAATAAGTTCTGTACCTGTTTTTGTCTGGGCCATCATTAATAATTTTAGCAATCCGCTTTATATCCAAGGTCTCTCCTTTATGGATATTAGTGCACTTATCATTGGCGCTAGCTATATCGCTCTATTACATACGATTTTTGCCTTGCTTGGCTCTGCCTTCGCAATTATTTTACGTAGGTTTTAAATGGTAAAAGCATCTCTCATATGAAAGATGCTTGTTATCATTCCAGCTATTAGGCTTTTTTCACGAACTCTGATTTTAATTTCATTGCACCGAAGCCATCAATTTTACAATCAATATTGTGGTCTCCTTCGACAAGGCGAATACTTTTTACCTTTGTGCCCATTTTTAACGTTGAAGAGCTTCCCTTTACTTTTAAATCTTTAATTACTGTTACTGCATCACCATCTGCTAACAAGTTACCATTTGCATCTTTTACAATAAGTGCCTCTGACTCTTGCTCTGTTACACTAGTGCTCCATTCATGCGCACATTCTGGACATACAAAATTTGTGCCATCCTCATATGTGTATTCAGAATTACATTTCGGACAATTTGGATATGCTGCCATTTCCGCTTCCTCCCTTTCATTTTCGTTAAGTAAATGATTACGCTCCTATCTTTACACAGTTACTTTAATTTCGCAAAGGTTGTTCGCATTTTTCGTTCGTATTTGTGAAAAATATATGAAGCCATTCCATATAATCCAAGCGTTTTATACGTATAAATTTCATGATTTATAGCGCATGCCCATTGACTTTTTTCTATAAACCATCTTGCTTGCAAGTTTGATTATCATGCCGTATTATATCTTTAAAGGCTGCATTGTTCGTATAATATTAAGTTTTAACCTTTAAGCTGTAAAAGGGAGTTTTATTATTGGAGTTGGAATGACGGGCCTCACACCAAGGTGCATGAGGATAAGCAGGAAAACTTCTGCGAACACCCACTTTGAGGAGTGGTGGTTTAAAACTTTCTATAATAACTACGGCATACGCGGCTTTTAAATTTTACATTAGAGCCTCAAGGCTTCAAATCGACTCACCCTTCATTTATTGGAGGGTGAGTTTTTTTATGCGCTTTACTAGTGTGTAAAAATTTTATCCATATGCAATTAATAGCAGGTTCTTCTTCTTCTTTATTTTTTGTTATTAAATCGATTACAGCCCTGTCCTTCATAATCCCCTCTTTAGAGTACTCCCCCTTTATATGTTTAACATACTCCACAGTCAAATTTGGCGTAGTTCGCAAGTGATTTGTCACTATGCGCTAGTTACATAACGTCTTTAGAGAGATACTATAAATATTGTCCTCACACAAAATAAGATGAAGACCATAATTTCAACTAATAAATAAAAGGAGGTATATGTGGATGACATTACAAATGACTAATCGTATTAAAATGCCATTAGGATTTTGGGATGGCATACGACAATTAGGTCTGACAGCTCACGATGTAGCTCGTAAAGCACAACTACCTCTCACTATTATTGCTGACCCAGTTGTTACCATTGCTCAATATTTTGCTATTTGGCAGGCATATTCAGAGCTGATTGATGACACTGCCCAAGGAATTATTAAGCTTGCGACTGGCTTTGAAACAGCTCATTATCCCCCGTCTGTTTTAGCAGCATACCACGCTCGTGACTATCGTGATGCACTAAAACGAATGGGAAGATACAAACAACTGTGTCCACCGGAAAGCCTACATATCACTGAAGAAGGCGAGAATTGTACCATTGAACTTGAATGGCTAAATACCGAGCAACCTGGTCCTTTAATACTTACTGGTATTACGCTAGCATTTCTACTCGAACTAGGACGTAAAGGAACGGGGAAACCGTTAAAGGCAAAGTTAGTGGAACTTCCTCACTCAATGGGCGACGTACAGACACTTGAAGCGTACTTTGGATGCCCTATTCAATTCAACCCAAATTGTAGCAAGCTAACAATACACCGAGCAGATTTGGACCACCCATTTGTCTCTTACAACGCTGAATTGCTGGAGATTCTAACTCCAGTACTGGATCAGTCGTTGAGTGAACAACAAAACAACCGCTCAATAACAGCTATGGTCAAGTGGTTTATAAAGCGTAGTCTATCAGGAGGACGCCCTGACATTCATACTATTGCAAGCGAGTTAGGGATGAGTGAACGTACATTACAACGCAAGCTTACTGAAGAAGGATCAAATTTTAAGCATTTGTTATCGCAAGTTCGACATGAACAAGCCCGAGAGTATCTGTCAGACCCCTCTCTTGATATTAAAGAAGTGGCATTCCTGATTGGCTATGAAGACCAGAATTCGTTCTACCGAGCCTTCCGTGCTTGGGAGGGAGATACTCCTTCCAAATGGCGAATGGAACATTTAGGAGCAGACTCTATAAATTAGCTTTGTTAAATAATCGTAATACGATAAAAGGGGAAATTAATATGGATATGGGTTTAAACAATAAAACAGCCTTAGTTACTGGATCAACAAGAGGTATAGGTAAAGCAATTGCCATTGAGCTTGCTAAAGAAGGCGTTAATGTACTAATTAACGGGCGAAATAATGAAGAAGTTGAACGAACTGTAAATGAAATTAAGGCAGATTACCCGTCCACGAATCCGCAAAATGCTACAGCAGATATTGTAGATATTCAACAAAGAGAAGTTTTATTCGAAAAATATCCTAATATTGATATTTTAGTTAACAATTTAGGTATTTATGAAATTATGCAATACGAAGACGTTGATGATGAAGTATGGATACAATATTTCCGTACAAACGTTCTTGCTGCAAATGGATTATCTAAATTTTATCTACCTCAAATGTTGAAGAATGGTTTTGGTCGCATTATCTTTATTGGTAGTGAAGAAGCAATTATGCCATCAGGACAAATGCCTCAATATTGTATGACTAAATCCATGCTATTATCGTTGTCTAAAAGCTTGTCTAAATTAACGATAGGAACAGAGGTTACAGTAAATGCAATTATGCCAGGACCAACACTCTCTGAAAATGTGCATCAAATCATTGAAGGCTTATATCCTAGTGAAGAGATGACATTTGCAGAAAAAGAAAAAGATTTTATGACTACCAATTTACCTCAATCTGAAATACAACGATTTATCAAACCATTTGAAATTGGTAGAATGACTACTTTTTTATGTAGTCCGTATGCATCTGCATTTAAAGGTTCTCCTATTCGTATGGATGGCGGTATGGTGCCGACTATTTTTTAATATGCAACAGTATGAATCTCATCATTATCGTGAATCTGTGAAGAATAAGACTAGCTAAAACAGCTAGTCTTATTTCATTAAATTAAACTTAAATTAGATTTCCAGTTACTAAATCCTCATTTATCACGTTCATCATTAGCTTCCCATTTAGCCATTTCCTCTCGTACACAAGGGACAACTTCTATCCCAAGTAATTCAATGGCATGCATCACTTAATCTCTCTTAGTCCAATTAAAGGTTATTTTGAAATCTTTACAAGAATACTTAAAGCCCTGAAAAGCAGAGCAAAGGCACTGAGTGGAGGCCCAAGCAAGGAAACCCCCTCCAACCGAAATGTGCGTACATTTGCGGCGAAGCAATTGAACCACTCGCTCTGCAGTTACTCTTACATTACTTTCATAACAAGGATTCTAGCGTTTAAGTGCTTGAAGTAGTAAGAGTGGCTGTTCAATAATCTATACTCTGTATGCTCTACATAGTAAAAATCCACTTCTTTCCGTAAAAAAAGCCACAACCAGCGTACTGTTGCTAGTTGCGGCGTTCTCACAAAATTTGAGTGGATTTTTACATGTATATTTACGCAAACATAAAGGGCTACATAATTTTATATCTTCAATACTTAATTTTTTTCTACACGCTTTCCATTAACAAATAGAGATAACACAAGCCCAATAAGAGCAAGGGCTGCAATAAAGAAGAATGCATACTTTGTCCCTTCAGCCATTAATTCAAATGGTGAAGCATTTTGGAATTTTTCGAAATGCTTGTTTTGTCCACTGACCATTAATGTAATTGCCAATGCTGTCCCTGTCCCACCTGCAATTTGTTGTAATGTACTCATAACAGCTGCACCGTCTGCGTATAATTCACGCGGCAACTGATTTAAACCATTTGTTTGTGCAGGCATAATAATCATAGAAATCCCTATAAAGAATATTGTATTCGCTAAAATAATTTGCCAAACGGGTGTATGTGCAGAAATCGTAAAAACAAAAAGCAAACTTGCAATTAATGTTAGAAGGAAGCCAAGAGGTAAAAATTTCTTTGCACCAAATTGATCGAACATCTTCCCTACAACTGGTGATAATACAGCATTCATAGCACTACCAGGCAAAAGAATAAGGCCCGCTACCGTTGCACTGAATAGTAAGGCACCTTTTAAATACATTGGCAATAGTATCGCTGTAGATAAAATTAAAAGCATACCGCTAAATAACAACACCGTCCCTAATGTAAACATAGGATATTTAAATGTCCGTAAATTAATCATCGGCTGCTCCATTTTAAATTGACGAATAACAAATAACGCAATTGCCACTAAGCCAATAATAAATGGAATATATACGCCTGCAGAAGCAAAGGATTTCTCTGCAATAGTACTTAAACTGTAAATGAAACCACCAAATCCAAGTGTCGATAATAGAATTGAAACAATATCAATCGCTGGTTTTGTAATAGTAGATACATTATCGATTTGTTTTAACCCCGCTACAACTAATCCTGCATAAAAGACAAGGCTAATCCAGAAAATATAAGACCAATCTAACGAGTCCACAATTAAACCTGCTAAAGTAGGCCCTATTGCAGGAGCTGTCGTAATAACAAGCCCCATTAACCCCATGACCGCTCCACGTTTATGAATCGGAAAGATTAATAAAATCACATTCATCATGAGCGGTAAAATAATACCTGTTCCAAACGCTTGAATGATACGACCTAGCAGTAAGATTGGAAAGCTTGGTGCTAAAGCTGCTAAAATCGTTCCTACAATCGAAAAAATTAATGATCCAACAACTAACTGCTTTGTTGTAAACCATTGAATAAGAAGAGATGAAACAGGCACTAAAATACCTATCGTTAATAAATAGCCCGTAGTAAGCCACTGTGCAGTCCCCGCTGATACAGTGAAATCAGACATAATATTTGTCAGTGCCATATTTAAAGCTGTCTCACTAAACAGCCCTATAAAAGCGGCAAACATAAGTACAAAAGCCATACTTTTAGGTTTTCGTACTGGCACAACTTGCATTGATGGAGCCATAAAATACTTCCTTCTTTCTTTATCATTAATTAGACCGGTCTATATAATAAGCATTAAAATGAAAACCCCTTTTTACTTTGAAAGCAATAAAGGGATCATTTTGTTAATTTGAATTAAAGGCTCACCCGATTTTTTAGTTATACATAACGTAATGCCGCCTTCAATTAATGCACTTATTGATTTGCTAATTAAGTTAGCACGTTCTTCACTAAACCCACTACTTCTTAATTTCTCAAAGTAAAGATTTCCCCATATTTCAAAGGTTTCTTCACAAGCCTGCCGTAAATTCTCATTTACAAATGCTGTTTCCATTGCGAGTAAACCCATTGGAACGTTTTTTAATTTTGATATTGGTTCTACATCTTGAAAAATCCTAGAAATAAACTCGATATGATATTGGAATGCCTGAGTAGGATCATCGAAAGCTGCTAAATTTTGCTCTATCTCTGCTGCAATTCTTGTTGCCGATAAATTAATCGCTTCAAAAGCTAATTGCTCCTTACCATTAGGAAAATGATAATATAAAGAACCTTTTGGAGCCCCACTCTCTTGAATGATTTGGCTTAATCCTGTAGCGTGATACCCCTTCAAATGAAAAAGCTCTGTTGCAGCTTCTAAAATTTTCTCTCGAGAAGAATTTTTGCTAGACATAGGCTGAACCTCCCTTAAAAAAATTATAACGAACGGTCTACATAATAATAATTGTCTTTTTGAATGTTGTCAATTTTAATAATGAGCAATAAATTATTTAACTTCTAATACAAATGTGTAGGAAACCTCTCCGTTTGACCATCGAGCGAATACCTCATATATATATCGACCTTTGCTTGTCGGTGCCACCATCTCATTGTTATTTAATAAAACTTCTTTCTCTCTACCGTCTTTATTCCAAAGATAAACAATGATTTTTGGGTTTTCTTCAATTTCAATTTGCATCATTGTATTGGGTTCTAACTGAAGTGCAGGTAAATTTTCAGCTACTTGATTTGGAGAGGCATGATCGGTTTGAACAGTCTCAGTTATTAACCCCTTTTTTCTTTGCCATTGAAAACCGCCCGCTTCCATTTCATACTTTTTGCCATCAACATGAAGCCAACCTGTCATAGATGGAGGGAAACTTTCTTTATTGTCTTCTACTTCAAGGTCAGTTTTACTTACATCTTTCGAACAAGCCGCAATTAAAAGTGCAAAAAAGCCAATCATTAAAAATAACTTTTTCAAACCCTTACCTCCTTTTTCTATATTTGACTTTCATTTTGTTAATTCGTTTCATTTTTTAAATTAAATTAAAAAAGACGTGATTGCTCTCATGGAACAATCGCCTCTTTTATGCCGCGGACTACTCTCTTTTAATAGGAGATTTTGATGAAAAAATTAATTCTCCAGATTTAGAATAGCCGCTAATGTTAACTGGCAAATAAACCGATCCATCTGTCCTTTTTAAGAAAAACCGATGTCCTTCAGTCTCAATAAATAGCGCATTTTCAAAAGTGCCTTTCTGCGTCTCTACCGTTATTTTAACAATTTCAGGATCTATTACTTCTCCAAAATAATAACTTGCATTGTCTTTACTCTTTCCTGAAGCACTCCATGTAATTTGATCGTCCTTTAATGAAGGATAGTACGTTGAGGATAGCGTTCTACCCTCGCTTAATATCCATGTACCAAGCCAATTTTGTTTTAGCTCTGCAATCATTATAGATTGGCTATTTCGAAATATCGTTAGCCATTGCTCATCAATTTCTTTGATAAGATAAGCTTCCTCTGCAACTTCAGACCAATTCTTCGTTATATTCAGTACATCATTTTCCATTGGTTGTTGAAGATGCTTGTAAGTTATGATTAGTGAGCATATGATTGCTGTTAGAATAATCCCCAACACGATTTTTTTAGTCAATCCCTAACACCCCTCACCAATCCATTTATTTACATATATTAACTTATTCAACAACGCACAAACAATTACCTTCTATAGAAAGTAGTAGCTCATCATCTAATTAATTTCAATTGTCTGTTTTTTCGGTTTGTGGTATAAAAAAACTGAAAAAAGACTAGAGCAGGAGGAGATTATCATCAAATTAAGACAACAATATACTTGTCCGTTGGAGCTAGTTCAAGACATGATTAAAGGCAAATGGAAATGTATTATAATTTGGCGATTGCGGCTTGGTCCTACATCTCCATCAAAATTAAGACGCGACATTAAAGGAATAACTGAAAAAATGCTGTTACAACAATTAAAAGAGCTAATGGATTTTCAGTTAGTAAATAAGGAAGAATACCTTTCCACTTACCCGCTTCGAGTAGAATATCGTTTAAGTACAAAGGGACAAGAAGTTTTAAAATCATTAGAGATTTTGCAACGATTAGGTATTCAATATATCGAAGAAAATGAAATATTAGGACTTCAACAAACGTAGTACCCTAACAAAAAAGTGGGTAATTGTCGGCGATTTTTTCTCCATGTTATTATGACCTCAACAATACAATATGGAGGTAATCACCATGAAGAAAAAATATTTATTTATGCTATCCATTATTTCTCTGCTAGCAATAGCTGGATGCAGTAGCAAAGATGAAAAGACTTTTGTCGTAACAAGTTCTGGAATTGTGGATGGCGTTATTCAAGATCAATACGGGCAGCTAGGCGATTCGTTTAATGAGCATGGTATGCCAACTTATTCATTGCCTTTAAAGTTCGAAAATGCCCCAAAAGAAACTGTATCGTATGCATTAGTAATTGAGGACAAAGACGCTTTCCCAGTTAGTAAAGGATTCTCTTGGATTCATTGGACAGCAGCCAATATTCAAAAAGATGAGTTAAAAGAAAATGAAAGCCAATCAGCGACTGATTTTGTCCAGGGCGTCAATAGTTGGATGAGTCCTCAAGGAGGCAGCCAAAGCCCAGAGCTCTCAAGCTTTTACGGAGGAATGGCTCCGCCTGATAAACCGCATACATATGAAATCCATGTCTACGCATTAGATACTACGCTCGACTTAAAAAATGGGTTCTTTATGAACGAACTGTATCACGCAATGGATGGACATGTTTTAGCTGAATACACTTTAAAAGGCACGTATCCAAATAAAAAGTAAGTAGTAATTCCTTTAAAGCTATATCAAAGTAATTTTATAAAAAAATTAAGTCCAGGACTGCTCGATTTTGTGAGCCTCTGGACTTTTTTATTGCCTCCTTGTAACATTGGATTAAGAATAAATTGTTTTTAGATTTCTTCGTTCTAGTACTGATACACTATAAGCAACAATTTAGACAAAAAAAAGCCTAGTTAATTATTATTTTGTTTTCTTTACTCAATGAATATAGGATATACTTTTATAGTCCTGTTATTGGCACGTAAAATAAAAATTTAAAATTCAAGAAAGTTTTATTGGAGGTTTATTATGAATTACAGAATTATTAACAAACAAGTATTTGAACAAGCGCAGCTACGTTCGGTTTCGGATGTACCATTCACTGAGGAAGAACTTCAAAACGGCATGAAAATAGCAGTCTCTAAAGCGGATGATACGTTAGCTTTATATTTACTAGATATCGAAGGTCATAAAAAGTTCGAAGTGCGTTGGGATGATTCATCAGAAGTTTTCAACGGTTGGTATTCAGCATGGGATAATTTCTCTTGGTGCCTTGATGTCGTAAGCAAATAAATAGAACTTGATGAAATAATATCAACTAGAAACAACATCCTTTGTTTTCGGTTGATATTATTTTTATTTAAGTACGATTGTATCGGAGGATTGGTTATGAAAAATGCAAAGATAATAATGAGTATTTTATTTATTGTCATATTGGGCATACTGGCCATTTTACTTACTTCTGGTCCTCCTAAGCCAATTGTAACGGTAGAAGGGACAAAAATAACACTTGTACAAGGATCATATTGTTGGAAAAGGATTGCGGGAACAGGGTGTGTTGATAAAATTTCACCACCAGAGCTCCTTGAAAACAAAAAAATTACGCCCCTACCTGTATCCCCTAATAGCGAAATAAAGATCAAGTTTACTAAACCACCCATTGATGAACTAGAAGTAGCGTACTTGTTGAACAATAGCGAGAGTCCACTAGTAACAGTAGAAGATGATGCTTTTACTGCACCTAAAGAAGAAGGCATCTATATTTACTCTGTTTCAGGTAGATGGGCCAAGGGAAATTCGTCTTTCATTTTTAGTATACGTGTTAAATAATATTGTCTATCTATTTATGCGAAATCATTTGTTTTATAAGGAGTGATATATTTGAAACTTTTTAACAAGATTAAATTTATCCATCCTATAAGAAAGTACATACATTTCATTTTAATAATTTTGATGTTTTCACTTGTCATTCCCGCTGGATTCAATCCAAAATATTTAAATATAATCATGTTTATTTTTGGACTGGTAGTACTAAATCGTGGGTTTGATTATAAAGGAACGGATAAAAAAGCATTTTATCAATGCTTGTACACAGGTCTCACAATGTGTTTAGTTTTTCTAATATTATTCATCATCTAATAACTTTGGGTAAACCGTAACGGATAGAAATGATTTACTACATATCGATTAGAAAAAATAGTTTCGACTCCCTATAACTTTGTATAATTCATAAGCAATTTGAACATATATGGAGTAACAAGGGAGGTAATCATTATGAAAAAACTACTTTATTTCTTAGTACTACTCACATTATTACTATCAGCCTGTGGCAAAAATGCAGAACCGAAGGAAGTCGCAGTCGATCAAGACACATCTGTAAAGGATATCGTGGGGGCAGTGGTTAAAAATAAATTCACTGTAGAAGAAACAAAAGGAATTGTTACTATATCGATTCATGATACAGATGTACGAGAAGGCTCGAAAAATCAGATGCTGAAAGATTCTGGTAAAATATTTGCCGAGCTGTCGAAGCTAAAAAGTGTGAAAACACCTTCGATTATTTGGTTTGCCCCATTGACTGGCGCTAATAGTAATGAAGAAATGACGAAAGTATTAAGCATTTATTTTGACGAAGAAGATTTTAGAACCGTCAATTGGGCCGACTATTCACAATTAAATATAGAATCCATTGCCACTGAATATAAGGAAAACCCAGCTTTAGGTGATTAACACATCAAAAGATATTGGGACAAAGGAGAAAAAGTGTTAGATTGACTACGATCAATCTAACACTTTTTTGCTCTCAACGTTGATGTCCGCTACAGCGGACGCTTTCCGCGGGCACATCGTAAGCCGCAACCCTCGCTAACGCGCGGTTTGTTGCGTCTTACTTACTGTGCGTTCCCGCAGGAGTCGCCGCCTCCGCTACCATCAACTAGTTAATTGTTTGAGTGCCTGGCACGAACCCCTTATATACCCTCAGTATTCATTAATACAATACGCCAGCCATCTGGATCTTCAATCGTTACACCTTTTTCTGCCCAATAAAGATTTTCTGGCTCCACTTCTGGATAACCCATTTGCGACAGTCGTTTTACAATTCGTTGGATTGCTTCAATGTTTGGCATATAAAGCACAAGAAGATTATCCTTTGTCGGTGCGGGACACGGGCTTCCTTCAATGTGCTCAGTAAATTCTAAATGGTAATTGGCATTCGGCAGACCAATCATCATTCCATTGTAGCCTCGATGCCCTGTAAACGAACCAATCTTTTCTAAACCGACACCTTCACAATAAAACCTTTCTATTGCCGATAATTGATGAGTCGGTCTTGCAACGCGTACTTGTACAACTTCCTTTGCCCATTGTTCTTTCATCGCCATCTCTCCTTCTAGGACGATTATATAATGGGAAAACTTGAGAGGAGAACGGTCAATAGTCTGAGTTGTATTCCGCACGCCATATTAAATCTGCTTTTTGTAATGGCTGTTCCTTTGTTAAATAATAATCCTCCGCAACCCAATATCTTTTCTCATACTTCTCCCTTACTGCTGATACATCCCCTATATATGAATCACGCTTTAAAACTCTTTCTTCCCTAACATGTCTTGGACATTCTAAAAATATCGTGTAGTCATAAAATTCCCTCCACTCATTACGCTGAAGAAAGACTCCTTCTATTAATAAAATACTATTCGACACAAATAGCCTTTTACTATTTATCACTGTATTCGTTACCCGATTATAAAAAGGCAGTGTTAATTCTTGTTGATTATTATGTATTTTTAAAAGGCACTTTTTTATTAACTCTATATCCCATTGTAAATAATAATATTCAAACCATTCTTCATTGCCAGTATTGTAACGTTTTTCACTTTCTACAATGTAATCATCGATATGGAGCACATTGATGATATATTCATTTTCCAGCGCGCTCACTAGTTCCTTTACAACAGTTGTTTTCCCTGCCCCACCTAATCCGTCAATGGCAACAATAAGCGGCCTTTGTCCTCGATTTAGACTGTTAAATCGTTTTATTACTTCCGTTGTTACCTGAGACATCCTAAGCAATTATCTCACGCTCCTAAAATTAAAATAACCAGTCTACTTCTAAATAAAGTAAACTGGTCTTTTTTAAATTATTGGGATAACGCAACATCAAATGAAGCAGCAGTTTTCGCCTTTACTTCCTCCAATGTTACACCTTCTGCTAATTCTATTAGCTGCATTCCTGTAGCAGTAAAATCAAAAACAGCTAAATCCGTTATTAATCTGTGCACAACACCTTTGCCTGTTAACGGTAACTCACACTGCTTTTTAATTTTTGACTCCCCATTTTTATTCACATGCTCCATCACAACGACGACTCTTTTCGCACCGACAACAAGATCCATGGCGCCTCCCATGCCCTTTACCATTTTCCCTGGAATCATCCAATTGGCAAGATCACCTGTTTCGGAAACTTCCATTCCACCTAAAATAGCAAGATCAATATGCCCGCCACGAATCATGGCAAAGGATTCAGCACTATCAAAAAAAGATGCGCCTGGCACAGCTGTCACTGTTTCTTTGCCAGCATTGATGAGGTCAGCATCTACCGCACTTTCCTCTGGATATGGGCCGATTCCAAGAAGTCCATTTTCGGATTGTAAAAGCACCTCATAATTAGCAGGAATGGCATTGGCAATAAGTGTTGGAATACCGATACCTAAATTAACATTCATGCCATTTTCAATTTCCTGGACAGCTCTATTTACAATTTTATGTCTTGTATCCGCCATCATGCTTCCTCCTTCTTTTTAACAGTTAAACGTTCGATACGTTTTTCATAGTTTTCCCCGAGTAATACACGTTGCACAAAGACACCTGGTGTGTGGATATGATCTGGATCCAGTTCGCCCACTTCTACTATTTCTTCCACTTCCGCAATTGTAATTTTGCCTGACATCGCTGCTAACGGATTAAAATTACGCGATGTTTTTCGATAAATTAAATTGCCTAGCTTGTCTGCCTTCCATGCTTTGACAAGCGCAAAGTCTGCAACGATTCCTTCTTCTAAAATATATTCCTTACCATCAAACACCTTGACCTCTTTACCTTCAGCAATTGGCGTTCCAACCCCAGTAGCTGTATAAAAGCCAGGAATACCTGCTCCACCTGCTCGCAAACGCTCTGCTAATGTTCCTTGTGGTGCAAGTTCGACTTCTAGCTCACCACTTAAAAATTGCTGTTCAAATATTTTATTTTCCCCTACATAGGAAGCGATCATTTTTTTTATTTGTTTATTTGCTAGTAATAATCCTAATCCCCAATTATCTACACCACAGTTATTACTAATTACGGTTAAATCCTTTGTTCCCTTTTGTTGTAACGCAGCAATAGCCTTTTCTGGAATACCACTTAAACCGAAACCCCCTACTGCTAACGTAGCGCCATCATTTATATCTGCAACGGCTTCCTCAAACGAATTCCATACTTTCCCGTCCACCATATTGAAACCCCCTAAAATTGCTCGTTTATTAAAGAAAATTCTACCTCATTCCCGTTTTATAAGTAAAGGGATTAATTGGAATGGTATTTATGCTCATTTTGCATAAATCGATGGATACTATTCTTTTTCCGTTCGAATAGTCTTTAATAATTGTTTTAACGCATAAGATTGATATGTATTTTTTTTCGTAATTACACCGAGACGCCACGGCATATAAAAATTTTTTAATGGGATGATTTTCACATTCCGATTCGTTTGCTTTGCTGCAATAGAGTATGGCAAAAGGGTCACGCCTAAATTCGAGGACACCAGCTCTACAATTAAATCCCATTGTGAACTTTTATACCCTATTATTGGTGTGAAGCCTGCACCTTTGCATGATTTAATAACATAATCATGCAATGAAAATTCCTCAGTAAAAATAATGAACGTTTCATTTTTTAGCTCTTGCAATAAAATCTGTTCTTGATTGGCTAATGGGTGTTGGTCATTAATAAAAACAAAAAATTGATCTTCAACGAAAGATTGAACATTAAATTTCCGTTCGTCAGTCGGTAAAACTACGATGCCCATATCTACTTCTCCACTTTCTACTAAAGTACCAACTAATTTTGCTCCACGCTCGACTAGCTCTAAATGAACATTTGGATATTGGTGATGAAACTTACGTGCAATTTCAGGGAAAAACAAAGTGCCAATGAGCGGAGGGATACCCAATTTAATAGATCCCGTTTTGATGTTTAATAAATCATCTAGCAATATGTGCAAATCATGGACAGAACGCATAATTTTTTGACCTTGTTGATAAACGATATTACCAGCATCCGTTAACTCTACATGTCTTGTAGAACGATTTAATAACTCAACATGAAGATTCTCTTCTAACTTTTTAATGCTCTTACTTAATGAGGGCTGTGATACAAAGGTTTCACTTGCTGCTTTCGTAAAACTTCCATGTTCTACTACTGCCATAAGCGCCTTTAAATCTCGTAACTCCATATGAAAACTCCTTATTTATTCTAATTTGTTATGTAAAAATTCATTAAAGTACTAATTAGTTATAAATTCTCCTCATATTTTTTTAATCCTTCCTTGAAAGTAAAATACCTATAAATACAAGAATGATAAGGTTTTCTTATATATAAAATAATATTAATGTCTATTATTCTTGAGGGACATTATATTTTTTCATTTCTATTTAACGTTTCATTATCTGTCATTAATTCCATTTTTCTCTTTATTTACCTTGTTCTCTATGTAATATTAGAAATAAGGGATGGATGAAATAGAAAGGGGATTACTTAATTGAAAACGTTAACACGAATATCAAATGCTATTATGGAAAAATATTTACCTGACCCATACATATTTGTCACTATACTCACAGTACTTGTGTTGTTATTGGGAGTCACGTTAACAGATTCCTCACCATTAAATATGGTTACTTATTGGGGAGATGGCTTCTGGGGGTTGTTAGCTTTTACAATGCAAATGGTCATAGTTTTAGCTGCTGGTCATATTTTAGCGAATAGTCCCGTCTTTAAAAGAGGTTTATCGTCCGTTGCTAGTAAAATTAAAACTCCAAGTATGGCAATTATTATAGTGACATTTGTTTCTTTAATTGCTTGCTGGATTAACTGGGGATTTGGGCTTGTAATTGGCGCACTCTTTGCAAAGGAAATTGCACGTCATGTAAAAAAAGTGGACTATCGTTTACTAATCGCAAGTGCTTATTCAGGATTTGTTATATGGCACGGTGGTTTAGCAGGCTCAGTACCACTATCTATTGCAACAGATGGACATCCGTTTGAAAATATTATGGGTGTTGTACCAACAAACGTTACACTTTTCTCATCGTATAATCTATTTATTGTAATCGTCATCATACTAACACTTCCATTTTTTAATCGTTGGATGATGCCAAAAGAAGAAGATGTAGTTGAAGTTGAACCATCTTTATTAAAAGAGGAAAAAATAGAGCTACCTAAGGCAGATAACCATTTTGCAAGTCGTTCAGAGCGTAGTTATGTCTTAACAATCTTAATCGGACTTATTGGTGTTATTTATTTAATACATCATTTCATAACGAAAGGATTTGTATTAGATTTAAATGTTGTAAATACTATTTTCATTGTGCTCGGTATCATTTTCCACGGCACACCGCAACGCTTTCTAGCGGCAGCGCAAGATGCTATTAAAACTACGACAGGTATTGTTTTTCAATTTCCATTTTACGCTGGAATTATGGGGATGATGACCGCTTCTGGATTAGCTGCTGTATTTTCTGAGTGGTTTGTTAACATCTCTAATGGCCATACATTCTATTTATTTACATTTTACTCTGCAGGCCTTGTAAACTTTTTTGTGCCTTCTGGTGGTGGCCAATGGACAGTTCAAGCACCAATTATGTTGGATGCAGCAACTAAATTAGGCGCTGATTATGCTAAAACTGCTATGGCTATTGCTTGGGGAGATGCTTGGACGAATATGATTCAACCATTTTGGGCTCTACCTGCTCTTGCAATTGCTGGCTTAAAAGCAAAGGATATTATGGGCTTCTGTTTATTTATCCTTCTCTTTACAGGAGTTATCATCAGTATTGGGTTATACTTCTTCTAATAAAGATAGCCTTTTAGAACCTCATATTGAACGTTTTTAACGTTCTTGTGGGGTTTTTTGTTTATTTCAAAGACTAAGTAATGGTAAATTTCCGCAAATGTCGATATATTTGACTAGTTGGGCGTTTTCGAGGCTTTAGCATACTATAAATACATAAGTATTTTGTCGCAATTTTATAAAAGTTAGGAGATAGTAGCTATAACTCTGGTCGCCACTGTTCTATTAAATAATATTAAAAGGGATTTTGCGGATGCTAATTTATTTCATTATTTTTTGTGCCATTATTTTAGGGGGATTCTTTTTAAAAAGAATGTTTCAAATTAAAAAAGACCGTCTAGAAAAGAAAAAAATTATGGAGGAACGATTAAAAAAGCTTATTTTTACGAATTCTAAGTAACTATTAAATAAATTTCTATACACCAATACATATGTGGAATCTAACGTTAAAACAACACTTGTGCTAGTCTTTATTCTAATTCTAGCCCAACTACATAAGCGAAAAAAGTGACAACAAACTATGCTTTTTATTTCAAATCTTTTTAGTTTAGTGGTAAACTATCTATTGTCAATTAAATGAAGTAGTAATGAGTATGATTTGTGTTTAACTGTCAATACTCAGTTTATCACTCACACTAGGAGGAATTTTATTATGAAACGTGTTGAAAATAAAGTAGCACTTGTTACTGGCGGAGCGTCAGGTATCGGTTTATCTGCAGCAACTTTATTAGCTAAAGAAGGAGCTAAAGTTGTTATTGCTGACTATAATCTTGACGGTGCAAAAGAAATTGCTGATGTATTAGTAAAAGAAGGTTATGAAGCAGCTGCAGTATTCTTAGATGCTGGTGATGCTGATTCAATCAAAGCAGCAGTAGAATTCACTGTTGAGAAATTCGGTTCTTTAACAGTATTATTTAACAATGTTGGTTCAACAAACTTACAAAAAGATTTAGATGTTGTGAATATGGATTTAGAAGAGTTCGATCGTCTAGTTAACATCAACTTAAAATCAGTATTACTAGGTAGCCGTTTCGCTATTCCACATATGCAAAAAGCTGGTGGTGGTTCTATCATTAACACTGCTTCTATGGGTGGATTTGCAAGTGACCAAATCCGTACAGCTTACGGTACAACTAAAGCTGGCGTAGTTCACTTAACTAAATACATTGCTACTCAATACGGTAAAGATAAAATCCGTTGTAACGCTATCGCTCCAGGATTAATTTTAACTCCTGCTGCTAAAAACAGTTTACCAAAAGAATTACTAGAAATTTTCACAAAATACAATGCCCTACCATACAATGGTGAAGCAGATGATATCGGTTACGCAGTAGTGTACTTAGCTTCTGATGAATCTAAATTCATGACTGGTCAAACTCTTCAAATTGAAGGTGGCCATTATATTGCTAACCCAACAATTGCAGATACAAATGTTTGGGCTGCAAACCAACAAAAATAATAACCTTTTGACCTGATTGAAGTTGAACTTACGATCAGTGTAAAATGTAAAATGTGTTGAGATTCCGAGGCTTATATTTTCGGTATCTCTGGCTGTAGATAAACTCCAAAGAAATTTGGAATTGTCTACAGCCTTTTTTTAATAAATTGTTTGAGTGGCTGACAATCGCATAGGTATGCACCTAACATCATATCAGCTTCTTAAAGCGTAAAAATCCACTTCGCTTTCCGCGGGCACGTTGTAAGCCGCAACCCTCGCTGTCGTGCGGTTTGTTGCGTCTTACTATGCGTGCGTTCCCGCAGGAGTCTTCGTGGATTTTCCCTTTGTAGTTTTAGAATGCATAGGAAATTGTTTGAGTGCCTGACACCTATGCTAGCACCTATGCTTTTTCTAATGCTAATTTAATGCCAAAGCCAATTAGAACCGTTCCTGTTAGGCCTTCGATTACTGCCTTTGTCATAGGTTTTTTCATAAAAGTACTAATTTTATCTAATAAATATACATAGAAGATGAACCATAGTGCAGTCAAGGCGGTATAAATAAGCCCCATTAGTAGAAATGGGAAAAATGTGCTGTTTGAGCCATCTACAAATTGCGGTAAGAACGTTAAAAAAAATACGGCTACCTTTGGATTTGTAACATTCGTTAAGAAACCTTGCTTAAAGCATGATTGATGCCCATATTTATTATCAATTTGAGTGTCATCATTTACGACTGGAGACTGCGTGCGAATGGTCTTTAAAGTCCATAATGTTTTTACACCTAAATAGCATAAATACACCGCTCCTACGTATTTTAAAATAGCAAATATATAGGCTGACTTTACAATAATTGCAGAGAGTCCAATAACCGCTGCTAGTGTATGAATTAATAAACCGCAACATGAGCCAAGTATTGTTTGTAACCCACCCTTTTTATTAACTGTTAAAGTATTTTTTGTTGCAATAGCAGTATCAGGTCCAGGTAAAATTATTAATAAAATACACATCAATAAAAACATCGGAAAATTTTCCATGCTACTCCCTCCTATCCGTCTGAAAATTATAAAAATAATTCTACCATACGTTACCTCCTCGAAAAAGAGACCACTTAAAAATTTTTCCATCTCCTTTATGATTGACATATAACCATAAGGTGTTATATATTCATAACACCTTATGGTTATATTTTTTTATAAAAAGGAGACTATACAATGTCAGAGCAACTACAAAATATCGTTAAAACTGTTACACTAAATGCGCCTATCGAGAAGGCGTGGGAAACAGTTACAAATGCCGAAAAACTTGGCTCTTGGTTTATGCCAAATGATTTTAAACCTGTGGAAGGACATGAATTTACACTACAATCTCCATTTGGTCCATCCCCATGTAAAGTAGAAAAAGTAGATGCACCTCATTTTGTGCGTTTCGCATGGGATACTGATGGCTGGTTTGTCACATTCGAGTTAAAGCAAGTTGGAGAGCAAACAGAATTTACATTAACGCATGGCGGCTGGAAAGAAGCATCTCATATTATTCCAAAAGCTAACATGTCAGCGGAAGCTGTTCGTCAAAATATGGATGGTGGCTGGACAATGCTTGTTGGTAAAAAGCTAAAAGAGATTGCAGAAACAAAATGACACAGCTCGCACAACAGTATGATGTTTTTCAAGCAATCGCTGACCCAACAAGACGTCATGTACTTCAACTGCTAGCCGAAAGCGATAAACCAATAGCTCTTCTTTCAGAACATTTTACGATTAGCAGAACTGCTGTCGTCAAACATCTACACGTATTGGAGCAAGCTAAGCTAGTATCCGCCCAAAAAAAGGGTCGAGAAAAAATTTACACGTTACACATTGAACGCTTAAAAGAAATTGAAGATTGGTTACAATACTTTCATTTATTTTGGGATAATAAACTGGCACAATTACAAACGATGGTCGAAAACGATTAACCTAGTTTTTATGGCAGGAAAAATAAACAAGCCACAACAATATGCATATGCAATCGTTGCGGCTTTCTTTTATCTCATATAAAATAATCCACCATTTACAATTTCGATTTTAATTTTTGCATCGTATTGTTCTTCTAATGCTTTTCTCTCTATTTCATAACACTCTGGCTTTTCTTCCACATCTTCATAAAAGAAGTCTAACACGCGTTGATCCCGTTGCCATCTTTTTTTAGCCTGTTCAGCCCATGTATGATCATCTTGTTGAATAATTGCATCGATCGCTTCATCCAAACGTTGAAGCCCACGTAAAGGCTTAATTATATATTGTACATAAAAAGCATTTTCCGACTGCTTAATATCCCACTCAAAATGATTTATTGTTTCATGGAAATGATCATTTATTGTACCTGTCAGTAAGTTAATACCAAAAGAATACAGCATTTCTTTCGTTTGGTCACAACAATACGACACTTTATAATTTACACCAAGCCAAGGAGTAAGCATGACTTGCCCTATACTCGCATCTACTTTTTGAAACATTTGGACATATGCTCCTAGCTCTCTCGTAGCTTGAAACAATTGATTGAGCCTTGGAGAACCAAAATGGACGACTTCCCCGATTATTTTTTCTGACAATGCACTTTGATCTGTAATAAAGGTAACTTGTGCAGGGTTAGGTTCGCTATTTGTCGCTTCTACGTATTGCCAGTAAAAAGGGCGATTCATAATTCTTTTATCAACAGCAATCGTTAATTGTACTGTTAAGTAATGGTCACTCTCCCATACCATTTCGCATTCATTTTCTAAAAAAAATTGTCGTAAATAACTGTGAACCTGTTGTGGATACATGCCCCTCTCCCCTTACAAATCAATTACGGCTTGGAATATTGCGTTTAGATTTGTCAGTCTGCTCGAAAAGCTCCTCTTCAAATCTGCGACATATGCCAATGCCTTTTTTATTAAGAATAGCAATCCTCACTACAAGAAAACTTCTATAAATGCGGGTTATACAGATTTTTTGAAATTTGTTAAAATGGCATCTAAGTCTCCTACTACCTTTTCAAAAACATCAATTTTTGTATGCAGTAATGCCAAAATATCCTTTTCAATCGTATCTTCTACCGCAAGATTATAAATATGGACATCATGCTCTTGTCCTAAACGGTGAACACGACCTATGCGTTGCTCAAGCTTCATTGGATTCCAAGGCAAATCGTAGTTAATTACGTGATGGCAAAATTGAAGGTTAATCCCTTCGCCCCCTGCCTCTGTTGCAATTAATACTTGCGCTTTTTCCTTAAATATATGCTTCATGTAATCCCGCTTGTTTTTATTAAACTTCCCATTAAATAAAACACTCGTTATGCCATGTGAATGTAAATACCACTGTAAATAAATTTGAGTTGCACGATATTCAGTAAAAATAATGACTTTATCTTTAGCCTGTTCAATAATCTCTAGCGTCTTCTCAGCTTTAGAATTCACTTCTAATGACATAACTTTTGCAAGAATTGCTTCTAGCTCCTCGCGTTCGGAACTATTTTCAAGCATTTTGGACAGCGTTAAAGCTGTTGCCTCTTTGCTGCTACACATTTCTTTTTGCAATGTAATTAATGAGAAAGAGCCTGTTGAGGTAAGCGAGCCAAGCAAATGATAAACTTCCATTTCCTCAGGGCTAAATTGAATAGGCACTATTTGAACGCGTCGACTAGTCCATTCGATGCCCGTGTCCTCTCTTCGATTCCTTACCATGACCTGATTGACTAGTTCTTTTAAATAGTCATCGTGTTGTAAATCATGCTTACTTGCTGAAAATGCAGATTGGAACGTCTCATAATTGCCAAGATGACCTGGCTTCAGTAGCGAAATCAGATAATAAAGCTCAAAAACATCATTTTGAATCGGCGTTGCGGTTAATAATAAGCAAAACTTCTTCTTTAATCCTTGTACAAATTCGTAAATTTGTGTTTTATGATTTTTTAATTTATGTGCCTCATCAATAATAATCATGTCATAATTTTGCGCATAAATTAATTCTTTATGTGGGCTTTTTTTTGCCGTATCCATGCTCATAATAACAATATCGTAACGCTCAATCGGGCAATTTTTTTTATACGCAATAGCTGGAATATGAAATTTTTGATTTAATTCTTCAATCCATTGATTAATAAGAGATGCAGGTGCTAAAATCAGCGCTTTTTTCACTAGCCCTCGTATCATGTATTCCTTTAGTATTAAGCCCGCTTCAATTGTTTTCCCTAGCCCCACCTCATCTGCAAGTATCGCTTTCCCATTCATTCGTTCTATAACGGTTTGCGCTGCTTCTAGCTGATGGGCAAGTGGTGTTAGCTTTGGTAAAAACTTTGTTGCTTGTAAACCTGTAAATTCCGGAATTAAATTCATTTTCACAATTTCATAGTTCGTTTTGTACAAAGTCCAACTATGCCATTTTTCATCGTTTTCCAGCCTATTTATCAATCCTTCTTGCCAATCGGACGACCTCTCCACAATCATGATCATCACCTCATGCTATTATTTCTAAATTAGGTTGTCCAAAAAAGAAAAAGCTATGTTAGATTTTGCTCATGAAAAAATATACATATTTTAAGTGACATGCACATGACTTGTTCAAATAATTTAATTCGAGAAATGACATTGATTAAGATTTAGCTAAAGAGGATTTAATGATTAAAACGAAGCATAATAATATCCAAGCTATATAGGATGATAGAAGACGTTAGTTTTTATAAAAGATTTTCGCATAGTATTGAATTATAAAAAGAGAAGGCTTTTATGCCTTCTCCTTCTACTATTCACGTTACTTCACATATGCGACAGCTCTTACTGGCGATGCAGTTGAGTTTTTCAATTTAAGCGGCAGTGCCATAAAAGTAAAACGGTCATTTAAAGGTAACTGTTCAAGGTTAACTAGGTTTTCTACTATATAAATAGGAACACTTAGCAGCTTTAAATGTACTTCACGTTTCATATTGTCATGAACATCTATATTCGCTAAATCAAGACCGATGCATTTAACTTGCTTATCAAATAACCAATCACCTGCACAAGTTGCAAATGCATGCTCTTCAAAAAAGTCTCCTTGACCCCACTTTGCAGTGCGTGTTCTTACTAACACAATATCACCTTGCTGAACAGTAATTCCTTGTCTTTGCTCAGCCTGTGAAAGCATCTCTGCTGTAACAGGTTCAAATGGATCTTTGAAAGAGGAAACATCAAGTAAGACAGCATCTCCATATGTTTTTGTTAAATCCATTTCAGCAGTAGATTCCCCACCTCTTATAAAGTGAAGAGGTGCATCAATATGTGTTCCACTATGATCAGACATACGTAAAAAGCGAGATTCAAATCCTTCACATGGAGCTACGTAGCGATGACCAGAATTATCAAAAGTGGATTCTTCTTGTATCGCAATCGGTGGATGTGATGTGTAAGAAACTAAACCATCATAAATTTCTAATGTTAAATCAATAATTTTCATTTAAATTTCCTCCTTAAACTGAATCACAACTTTGCCATTTACTTTATTAAGGGCACTTTCAAAACCATCAAGACTATCTTTAAATGGAACAGTGTGTGCGATTAACTTATTAAATGGATAGTTTGCATCTGCAGCCATTTGTAAAACCGCTTCATAATTAGCTTGTGTAATGCCATAACTGCCTTTTATCATTATTTCACCACGTACAATTTGATCCATTGGCACAGCAAACTCAGCAGAATTGATGCCGACTAATACAAGCTGTCCACCACGTTTAAGTAAACGAAGTGCCTCTTTCGGAATAGCTGGATGACCAGAGCAGTCAATGATAGCATCATAGCCTGCAAAATTATCGTGAATCAGCTCCTCCGTAGAAACAAATGTTGCATGTACTCCGATCTCTTTTGCTAAATGCAAACGATTTTCATCTTGTGGAACTCCCAGCATATGTGTTTCTTGATTACCCGCTCCTACTAATATAGCTGCTACCCCTAATCCTATCGGTCCAGGTCCAATTACTAAAATCGCCTTGTTCTTATAATCAGGTACTTTTAAAACGGCTGTATAACTAACTGCTAGTGCTTCCGAAATAGCTGCTACTTCATCACTTACTGCATCGTCAATGACAATAATATTATTTACATCAACTACCATATACTGTGCCATGCCACCAGCCTCACGGAATCCATATCGCAGTGCCTCCGTCGGTGTTTTGATTAATTTATAGTCATTAAAATCACAGCAATTCGTTTCACCACGTTGACAATAATCACATACCCCACAGCTTTTATATGGATTAATGACCACTCTCTTATTTAAAAGGGATTTATTACCAGAATCCCCCATAGCTATTACTGTTCCCGTTACTTCATGCCCTAGCACAAGGGGGTAAGTGACCCAGTCATAGCCACCATGCCCGTCATACATATGCAAATCACTTCCACAAATCCCAACGGCACTTACTTTCAATAAACATTCATTACTATTTAATTCAGGAACAGAATAAGTTTTAAATTGAACATCCTTTTTCTTTGCTGAACACTTTACTAATGCTGTATATTCCATCACCAATTCGACTCCTATTCTCATTTCATATTTACTGCTTTTATTGGATCGCTACTGAACTAATTTAATAATATCTATTAGGATTTTTTCTTTTTCGGCTAAATATTGTTGTTTATCGATAGATGACCAATCATAGAAGCCCTGATTGGTTTTCATACCATATTGTTTGGCTTCTATTTTTGCATGATGTATTGCAAGTGGTTTCGTACCATTCTCTAAAGTCGGGTATACATGATCGACAATGGCATAATGTGTATCTAAACCATTAATATCCCGTTGCTCAAGTGGTCCTGTATGAGCTAATCGTACACCAAGGCTCATTTTAGCAATAAAGTCGAGCTCTTCAGCAGTTACAATTCCTTTTTCAACTAAAGACATCGCTTCTCTTGCAAGTGCACTTTGTAGTCTGTTTGCTACAAAGCCCTCAATTTCCCGTTTTAACAAAATAGGCTTTTTACAAACACCCTGTAAAAATTCCATAGTAGCATTTGCCCGTTCCTGGGCTGTATAAGCGCTAGGTACCACTTCTATTAAAGGGGTAATATGTGCGGGAGAAAAGAAATGCGTCCCGATTAAGCGTTCTTTATGCAACATATTCACTGCAATATCGCTAATTAAATAACTCGAAGTATTGGTACAAAACGTAACTTCTCTTCCATAAAATGAATCCAGTTGTTCAAATAAAGATTGCTTAGCCTGTAAATTTTCAACAATTGCTTCAAAAACAAATGATAAATCATCAATTTGTTCTAGTTGCTGTAAAAAAGTAATTTCGTGTAAATCCGATTGCTGCTTCAATTGCTGTAATCTTTCCATATTAGGCTCATATAAATAAACATCCACGTTATATTGCACAAAATATTTCGCGATAGCCGAGCCCATAAAGCCTCCGCCTATTATTAGTACTTTTTGCATTGTTAGTTCTCCTTCGTTAGGCTTTACTTTCTTCATCATTCCATAAAGCTTTGATGCCAACCGCATAAATACATATTGCTTTTACTTCATCTAAAATATCGACACTCGCACCGAGTGAAATGGCATTTGTTTTATGAATCAGAATGCCTTTTTTATAGCCATCGCAAACGTTTATAGCATACAGCAATAATTCCTTCAGTAATCTAGATACTGCACCATCTCGTAAAGATGTTGTACGCAAGTTGCTATATGTTAGTAAAGTGTCTGGTGCATAATCTACTAAATATTGAATCCATGTTGGTAATACATCGAACTCTCTTTGATAATAGTCAATACATTCCTGCTGGGAGGAAAATGCATCAACCTCTTTGCCAATTTTAGTGGCCTGTGCGTCACCTGATAGCTGAATTGCATAGGTGATAGCTTCTATTCCAGATAACCAAGTTGGAATACCTCTAGAAATAATAGCTGATGCAATTAGTTCTGCCATTTCTGTGACAGCATTGCCCTCTTCCACTGCTTGCTTTACGAAATAAAGCATTTGTTTTTCCTCACGTCTTGCTGCAAATAATCCTACAAGTAACAATGTTTTTTCTTTTCTTGTTAAAGCCCCTTCTGTTAGAAGTGCTTGATACATGCTGGACATTTATATTTCCCCCTCAGGTACTGGCTATTTGACATATGTCGCTGTCCGCTACGGGCGGGTGCTTTCCGCGGGCACACCGTAAGCCGCACCCCTCGCTACGCGCGGTCTGTTGCGTCTTACGTTTTGTGCGTTCCCGCAGGAGTCACCGCCTTTGCTACCATCATCTAGTGCTATCTGCAAATTTTTATCTAGGCAAAAGAAAGATTAGCTAGGTTCTTCTTCATAATTAATAGTAAAAATTCACGAACATTTTTACTTCTATTATAAATATTTTAGTTTTGTCCCATGTGTCGTCGCTGTCCGCTACGGCGGATGCTTTCCGCGGGTTTACTGGCGATTCACGGGTTTTTATCGGCGATTTCCACTGTCTTATCGGCGATTCACATGCTTCCATCGGCGATTTCCACTATCTTATCGGCGATTCACGGGCTTCCATCGGCGATTTCCACTGTCTTATCGGCGATTCACGGGCTTCCATCGGCGATTTCCACTGTCTTATCGGCGATTCACGAGCTTCTATCGGCGATTTACGAACTTCTTTCAATGCAAAAAATTCGCTCTCTTTCTGTGGAGGAACCGCAACCCTCCCAAATGCTAAAGCATCTGCGGAGGCTCGCTTGGCTCGCTTTCCCACAGAAGTTTAGCGAATTTTTTGCTGAAATCCTATAACCTTAACTCATCATTTTCTAAAGTAAATATGACCAAGCTAACATTGCTATAATGTAAATAACACCTACGAAGAACATAATCATAACTAGGAAGCCCATAATATCTTTTAACTTCAAGCGAGAAAGTGCCAGTGCTGGTAAAATCCAGAATGGTTGTACTAAATCGTTCCAAGCATTCCCTAACATAACGGACATTGACGTTTCTGATAAGGATGCGCCTAATTCTTTTGCTGCCTCAATCATAAATGGACCTTGTACTGTCCAGTGTCCTCCTGCAGATGGTGCAAAGAAGTTAATGAAGAAGGAACTAATTAATCCCCAGAAAGGAAGTGTTTGTTCGTTTGATAGGTCAACGAATATTTTAGCAATAGTGTCCACTAAACCCGAAGCTGCCATGATCGCCATAATCCCCGCGTAGAACGGAAATTGCAGTATAATTCCTGAAATAGTTTTAACCCCATCAGCTAAGTGCTCAACATAACGGGCAGGCGTGCCTAGTAAAATAATTCCTAAGAATAAAATAATAAAGTTTAAAATATTTAAGTTTAATGAATTCCCTTTTGTGAAATAGATTACAATATAAATCAGCCCTAACGCACCAATTGCGTAAGCTAGAATGCGGCTGTTATTTAATTTATTCGCTAATGTATTGTCTTCCAAAAGGTTTAATTTTGCCTTTGGTTGGTCTGCATATAATGCGGGATCAATCTCCACAACATTTTTAGGATCTTTTGGATGCAGCATTGCATTAAATAGCGGTAATGTAATTAATAAAACAATTGTTGTAATAATCATTGGTAAGCTAAAAATTGTTTCTGATAATGTAACTAAACCCATGGCACCTTCTAAGAAGTGACCAGGCGTTGAAATTAAAATCGGAATAGAGGCAGATATACCTAATCCATAGAAAGTGAATCCAGAATAGGCAGCTGCAATAATTAGCGGATAATGGACCCCTTTAACTTTTAACGCTAATTTTTTCGCGATAATCCCACCAATTACTAAACCAAATCCCCAGTTTAAATAACTACCGATACCTCCAACAAGTGTTGCCACAATAATTGCCATTTTTGGTGTATGAACCATACTAGCAATTTTATTTAATAACTTATCTGTTATAGGTGCTGTAGCTAATACATAACCCATTGCAAGAATGACAGCCATTTGTGTTGTAAAGGCTAGTAAATCCCAAAAGCCACCACCCCAGGCAGTTGTTAGATCCATAAAACTAATATCTTCAACTATTAGAGCCAATACAAACGTTAATAATGTAAGTCCAATTGCAAATACAAATGGGTCTGGTAAATATTTTTTCATTACATTTGTGAAAAAATTCGTTAACTTTTCCATACAATTTCCCCCTTGATGTGTTCTCCTAAGTAATTTTTGGAATTAGCTCTTTAACGTGTAAACATGATAAAATAAAATCACAATCTTTACATGTTGGAGGGCATTTTCTTGCAAAAATTAACTAGTATTTTAGTGACCGCTTATGCTAAGGCACCCCAAGGCACGTCTATGTACGAGATGTACAAACATGCCGGCATTGTGTTAGAAATCGATCAACAAAGTCATAAAATTATTGATGCAGAATTTACATTTGTTACTGATCTTGCTCAAGATTTCTTTAAACGAATGTTAATAGGCTTTGATCTTACCGCCAATATTGATGAATTAATTGCTCGTGTAGATGAGCACTATTATGCTCCATCAAGTGGATCAGTCGTAGTAGCTCTAAAGTCTGCGCAAAAAAGATATCTTGAAAAAATTCAAAAAGATAGCTAAGTATTTTCACCGAGTCATGTACTCGGTGTTCACTATGCTTGGCAGTTTTCAACGATAGTTGAAACACCAAGTCCCCCTGCGATACATAATGTTACTAAGCCATAACGCTTGCCTGTTCGTTCAAGCTCATGAATAAGTTTTGTCATTAAAATGGCACCAGTTGCCCCAATAGGATGCCCCATGGCGATCGCACCACCATTCGGATTTACTCGATCTATATCTAACCCGAGCTCATTAATCACTGCGATAGATTGCGCAGCAAAAGCTTCATTTAACTCAATAATATCTATATCTTGAATCGATAAATTTGCTTGCTTCAAGGCTTTTAATGTCGCTGGAACTGGACCAATCCCCATTATCGATGGATCAACTCCAGCGGCTGCTTGTGCAATGATTTTTACCTTTGGCTTATAGCCTAGTTCTAGCGCCTTTTCATTCGACATGATTAGCAATGCAGCTGCACCGTCATTACGCCCACTACTATTGCCCGCTGTTACTGATCCACCTTTACGAAATACAGGTTTTAACGTACTTAACTTCTCTTTACTCGTTAAAAATGGATGCTCATCTTTATCAAAAATATCTATTGATTTTCGTTTTTTCACTTCGTAAGGTACGATTTGTTTGTCAAAATAACCTTCTTGTATGGCCTTCGCTGTAAGTTCTTGACTACGATGTGCAAATGCATCTTGCTCTTCACGAGAAATTGAATATTTTTCGGCTAAATTTTCTGCTGTTTCACCCATCGTTGAAATGCCATAAACTTCAAACGGTTGTGAGCCTGGTTGGCTTTCTGTATTCGGATCTAACAGGACAGCATTACCAACGCCATATCCATAGCGAGCATTGCGTAAGTAATATGGAGCTGTACTCATGGATTCTGTTCCTCCTGCGATAATAATATCGCTATAGCCAAGAGCAATTTGCTGTGCCGCATTATTAATGGATTGTAAGCCAGAGCCACATTGGCGATGTACTGTATAACCAGGTACGGTAATTGGTAGCTCGGCACGTAGAGATGCAAGACGCGCCACATTGGATTGATCCGCACTTTGTTTTGCTTGTCCCAAAATCACTTCATCAATTAGTGTGGGGTCTAGCTGTGTACGATTTAGAAGTTCGCGAATAACTGTCGAACCAAGAATATCCGCTGTCTCATTAATCAATGAACCGCCTAACTTCCCTATAGCTGTTCGAATTCCTTCTACAATAACTACTTCTTTCATGCAATATCCCTCCTATTTCAACGCATTGACAAAGCTTGCTTCAGTGCTAGCCTCTACTTGCTGTAATGTAATGCCAGGCATTAATTCAACCAAATGTAACTGTCCATCCACATAGTTAAAAACAGCCAATTCAGTAATAATCGTATCCACGCTACGTGTTGAGGTAATCGGATAAGTACAATTTTTTATAATCTTACTTTTACCATCTTTTGATGTATGCGTCATTGTAACAATGACCTTCTGTGCACCGATTAATAAATCCATTGCACCACCAACACCAATAATATTTTTCCCTGGAACTGCCCAATTGGCGATACGTGCTTGTTCATCCACTTGTAATACACCTAAAATGGCGACATCTACATGCCCCCCTCGAATCATGCCGAACGATTCTGCACTATTAAAAAAGGATGAACCAATTGCTTCTCCAACAGGCATTTTTCCAGCATTCACTACATTCGGATCAATATCCTCCTCATCTACACCTACTACTCCGAGCATGCCGTTTTCTGTATGAAAGTGGACATTGTCATTTTCTACATACTTTGCAACAAGTGTAGGGATACCAATACCTAGATTAATAATTTGTCCATTTGCAACTTCTTTTGCAGCTCTTTTTGCTATTAGCTCCTGAATTGGATTAGCCATGATCCACAACGCCTTCCTTCGTTAAAATCTTCTGTGCTACAATCACTCGATCAATGAATAAATGTGGCGTAATGATCTCATCACTGCTTAGTTCGCCTGCTTCCACAATTTCATCTACCTCAACAATGACAGTCTTCGCTGCAGTTGCCATAATCGGATTAAAATTCCGTGCGGTTTTGTAATACACTAAATTCCCAAGTCTATCTGCCTTATGTGCACGAATAATTGCGACATCCGCCTTTAATGCTTGCTCAAAAACATATTCTTCACCATTGATTAGTTTTGTTTCTTTCCCTTTCGCCAAATCTGTTCCAACAGACGTTTTCGTATAATAACCACCAATTCCTGCACCACCAGCTCGAATCGATTCAGCTAATGTACCTTGGGGTAATAATTCAATTTCGAGTTCGCCTCGTTGAAATGCTTCGCCAACATCTCGATTGCCAGTAAAGTATGAGCCAATTGCTTTCTTTACTTTCTTTTGCTCTAGCAATTTCCCAAGACCCTTCCCTTTTTCTCCTAAGTTATTGCTAATAATGGTTAGATCATTAATCTCTAACTCTACTAGAGCATCTATTAAAGTAAGTGGCCCACCTACTAAGCCAAAGCCACCTACCATTATCGTTTGACCACTTTCAACACAAGATAAAGCCTGTTCTACGGATTCATAAATTTTCATTGTCTTCACTCCATTACTTTTGGATAAGCGCATCACTGATTTCAAACCATGAAGGAATGCCAGCTGTTAATAGGCAAATATAGCCTAACTCTGCCAATTCTGATTCTTCCACACCTACTTCACGTGATTGTTTAGCCCAATATTCTGTTTCCTCATTTTTCAATACTGTTGTGTAAATGCCTGTCATCAAAATATGCTTCATTTGCGTCGAAACAACATTGCTATCAAGCAACGCCACTTTTAAAGCGTTTTCATCTTTTTCAACAAAAAAGCTTACTAATTTCTCAAAATAGGCCTTACTTTGATTTGTTGATGCAAACGTACTGTAATAGCGCACAATCTCAATTGCTGAAGCATCATGTGAAATTTTATCAGCAGTCGTATTTGTTAGTTCTAAAGCATAGTCAAAGGACTGCAAGCCAATTTGTAAGGCTCTTTCTCCGCCATAGTTAAATGCTATAAGCAAGTACTCTATCAATTCCTCAAGTGTAGCCCCACCATCCATGGCGCCTTTTGTATGGTACACCATGCTACGTGCATAATGTCTTGCAGCATTCATGCCAACTAATAAAATGTCTTTGTCTTTGACAGATAGGACACCTGGTGCCATAGCTGCGCCACGTAGTGCTGTATAATGGTCTAGCATTGCTGGATTATAATCATGCATTTTTTGCACCCATTCAGGTACAACATCATAAACTTTTTTAAAATACTCTAATCCTGTATTCATCCAACAAATCCCCTTTTTGTTAATTTTGAATAAAAAAAGGCCACACTTCCCCAAAGACGGCATATACCGTACATTTAGAAAAGTGTAGCCAACAGTCAAGCAGGGAAAGTAGAAAAAGGTCATTTTTCTACAGCTGCTCGATAGGCATTTAATATTTGTTATTTAATTATTCGCATAAAATTTTAAAAACTGCAACTCTTTTTTTCAAAAACGCTCTAAAAAGCGCGCTATTACTCGGTTAACATCTTTTCTCTCTTCAAAAACCAAAGTGTAATGATTGCTATTTGAAGTGAATTTCCAAATGTTTTTAGCATATTTAAGTGTTTCAGTATAAGATTCTGCTAAAAATAATGCGGGCATTGCTCCAATACCGCCAGTTGAATGAATTAAAAGGATTGGGCAGTCCACTTTTTCAAAAACCTCTGCAGGCTTGTAGTCATAAAAACTTTGAAAATCTAAACGAATTTTCTCTTCATCAGACTTATTTCCCCAATGTCCATCCTGGGCTGCAATTTCATAACGACCGACACTAGCTAAATGATCCGTCCATTCAACACCTAATCGACCATAAATTGCCTTTATTTCCTCGATATACGCATCTGCTGATTCATACGGCTTGCTAATTCGACCTAGTGAAGGCTCAACAATTTGGCGTTGATGATCTGTACAAGTTGCTGCTCCATCAAGTAAAATGACCCCTTTTACATCTTTACGCTTACTAGCAACATTCGCCATAATAAATGCTCCCATTGAGTAACCCATTAATATCGGGCTCTCAATGTTTAATGCATCAAGCAAAGCTAAAATATCTTGTGTATGTAACTCAATACTTGTATTTGCTGGTGCTGGTGCACTATTACCACGCCCTTTTAAGTCAACCGAAATAAAACGATAGTCACCTTTTAAAAGCTCAGCATAGTAATGCATTTGCATATGGTTACCAGTTAAACCATGGACGGCAATAATAGTCCCTTTCTCGCCTGGATAATCTGCAAAATGTAACGCACTACCATTCACTTCTATTGTTTGGTATTCCATTTCCATCATCCTCCCTTATAAATTATGCGGCGTGTAAAAGCGCATTTGTAAGAGGAACATTCTTTATCCCTCACCTAAACATTCGCCGAATAAAGATAAAGTTATTTTTACATTGTTATTTCAAAAAAGTCAAAAAATTTTTTCTAGAGCGAATACATACATTGCACCTTTTTCATTGCAACATTTAGAAAAACCCACTTTCCTTTTCTCAGAAAAATATTATTTTGAAATAATTAATATCTATTTCCAATTTCCATTTTACATTTTCTATATGGGCTAAACCTATTGTTATTTAGTTATTTACCAATTATATACATTTGTATTACGCAAGATATTTCCTTATTGAAATAAAACTATATTGCCATAAAAATTACCAAACCATAAATTTACTTTTAATGGATTAAATGTACGACAGAATTACTTTTTGTTACACTATTTGAAAAAGCAAAAAGGAGTTTCTTTTGAATAGAAAAAATAGAAAAATATTTATTATACATGAAATTTATGGGGTTAATGATTTTATTCGAGAACAGGCATGTTCCTTTATGGATAAGCATACCGAGGTAGTTTGTATTCATCTTTATTCAGATAAAAGAAGCTTTACTTATAATCAGGAAAAAGAGGCTTACCACTATTTCACTAATGAAATTGGCTTCGATGCGCCTTTAGAAATGCTCATTACACAACTAAACACTGCCATACAACAATATGAAAAAGTAATTGTAATTGGTTATAGTGTAGGCGCAACACTTGCTTGGCGTCTTGCCGAACTGCCGTTATATCGTGTTGTTTGTATATACGGCTCCCGCATTCGCCAATATGTTGACTTGCAACCGAATTGCCCGACACTAATTATTTTTCCTAGTTTTGAAAAAAGTTTTAATGTCGAAGAATTGAGTCATACACTAAAGCGTCATCCCTTTGTACAAACGATACAATTTCCAGGGAAACATGGCTTTATGGATCGTTATAACGCTTCATTTGATCAAGAAAGTGCTATGTTAGCGCAGGCATTTATTAAAAAATTTTTATAAACCTAATTATGAAAAATGGAGGTTATCATTTTGAATCAACAGCAGCTTTTAGAAATCGATCCATACACGGAATCAGGAAATGTCATCTTTCCAAGCTTTCAACTTCCTTTGCATATAGGAACGATTGTAGGTATCCACACAGATGTAACGAAAATCAATACTTTAATGCATTGGTTTACAAAGCAAGAAAAGACATATACGCATATTCGTGAAGGTGCATTATACGAACGACTAACAGTGGATGAGTATATCCATTTTTCTATAAAACTTTTTTCACCCCATCTACATAATAAAGAGGCCATTTTAAAACTATTTGCTTTAACTGATCAAAGGAATACTAAAATTCTTAAACTTCAATATGGGGAAAAGCAACGTTTAAAATTGTTATATACATATCTAAATTCAGCTCCTACTCAAATAATCGAAGAACCCCTTCAAAACTTAGATGAATTTTCGAAACAAAATGTGCTCAAGCTTTTAATGGCACTTCAAAAACAAGAAAAATCCGTAGTTTTACTTTCAAACAATTTGGAGGACCTAATTATTTCGTGTGGGAAAATATACAGATTGGATGCATTCGGTTTACATGCACTCGATGTTAAAGAGGAGGAAATGGAAACAGCTTCTACTCCTATTGAAAATGCACCTATAAGGCTTGATAAAATTCCAACGAAGAAAAATGACAAAATCATTTTATTTAATCCTCCAGAAATAGATTACATTGAAAGTGTGGAAGGTATTGTAAGTGTTTATGTTGCAACTGAAGCTTATCCATGCACATTATCCCTGAATGAATTAGAACAGAAATTGACACCATTCGGCTTTTTTAGAAGCCATCGTTCTTATATTGTTAACCTGCAAAAAGTACGTGAGATTATTACGTGGACGCGTAATAGCTACAGTCTTGCTTTAAATAGCAACGAAAAAACAATTGTACCTTTGTCGAAAAATAAACTAGCAGATTTAAAAGAAATACTCGGAATATAGTAGATTTCCCAGGAAATAAACGACTCCTGTCAGCTGTATATTTCTCCATTGACGCTCAATTTTCCGCCTTTCACCAGTAATTTAATGTTTACTCCTCCATCGTGCTTTAAAGTGAGGTTATCAACAACCACAGGAGGTTTACACATGGAGACAGTAATTATTGATGTGCAACATTTAAAAAAGGTCTTTAATCGTGAGGCTGCATTGCAGGATGTTTCCTTTACTATTAAAAAAGGAGAAATATTTGGTTTTCTTGGTCCAAGCGGCTCTGGTAAAACAACTACTATTAAAATATTAACCGCGCAAACCGAAAAAACGGCTGGAGAGGTTTCATTATTTAATCGACCAGCTAGTGAAATGAAATCTAGCCAAAATCGTCAGCGCTTCGGCATCTTAACGGATAATAGTGGGCTGTATACACGGCTTTCAATTGAAGAAAATTTATTACTATATAGTAATTTGTATCAATTACCTCATACAGCAGTAAAAGAGGCGTTAGATTTTGTTAACCTTTATGCAGAGCGCAAAAAGAAAGTGAGTCAGCTCTCTAAAGGTATGATTCAACGTGTGACGCTAGCTCGTGCCATTATGCATAAACCTGAATTGTTATTTTTGGATGAGCCAACATCAGCACTTGACCCAGTGAATACTCAGCATATTTATAACGGCTTAAGAAAATTAAATGCGCTCGGAACAACTATCTTTTTAACAACACACGATATGAGCGAGGCAGAAATACTTTGTGATCGTGTTGCCTTTTTACACCAAGGAAAAATTCGAGCAATCGGTTCACCGAAGCAATTAAAAAGTGAATTTGGAGATGAAACGCTTACTGTAGAATTGAAAAATGGCCAATCTGAAACGATTCAAAATGGCGATCAAGATGCAAAACAATTATATGATTGGATGCAATCAAATGCAGTGGCACGTATCTATACAAACGAACCAACTTTAGGCGATATTTTTATGCAAATAACAGGGAGTGATTTAATATGAATATATCAATAACGCGTATTCAAGCTATTTTTATGAAGGACTACAAGGAATTCTCAAGAAATTATGCAGTGTCTGTTATGATTTTTTTACCCTTAATTTTAGCGTTTGCTTATAATAAAATCGGAACGGATAGTATTGACGCTTATTTTTTACCAATAAATTTAGTGTTTGCTGTTGTGACTGCCTATGTACAATGTTGCTTAATTGCAGAAGAAAAGGAGAAAAATACTCTTCGAAGTTTAATGCTTTCTCCTGCTTCACTTGGAGATATTTTAATAGGTAAAAGCTTGTTTGTCTCTATTGTTACGATTGTAGTAGTAGCTTTGTCGATTTTCCTTGTTGGCTACGAGCCAGCTAACCTGTTTATATTAGCTATTGCCCTATTACTTTCTATCGTTTTTTATATCGCCTTAGGAACATTATGTGGGTTATTTGCAAAAACAATTATGGAAGCATCGATTATCGTATTACCTGTTATGTTTATTTTCTCATTTGGACCGTTTGCCTTAACTTTAGCTTCTGTTTATCCTGTTTTAGAAATTGCAAAATGGCTTCCAAGTGCTCAATTAGTACTTCTAGCAGAAGCTTTGGAAGGTAACTACTCTTCGATGGACTATATCATCCCTATCATTATTATTATTGCTTGGTCAGCAGTAGCTTGGATTGTTACTGGATTTGTTTATAAAAAAAGAATGGTAGATTAAAACCATTCTTTCAGCGTATTAGCAAGGCATTAAGATTTTCCTCTTAATGCTTTGCATTTGTTTAAGTGCCAGGCACTCAAACAATTTTCCATTAAAGCAATTGTTGTTCAAGTTTTTCGATTTCTTCTAATGTGTCTGCATACCAAATACCAACAAATCTCGATGGAACTTCGCTTTCAAAATAATCCCCATCATAAAAAGCTAATGGGAATAGAACATTTTGCTCTATCAGTTGCTCAATCTTTTGAAAAAATTGTTCATTATGTTCCACACCTTTTGATGCATAAGAGGCAAATTTATTAACTGGTTTACCTAATGCTTCATGAAACATTAACATAGAGGTAGAGCCGTTTTGGCGGAAGTTCAAATCAATCGCCTGCACATCTCCTGCCTCTGTGACGATTAAGTCAAACCCAGCTACACCAACGAAGCCTTCTGCTACACCTTGCTCCATTATATGGCGTCCTACTTCAATCACTTTATCTGGTACTTTTTCTACAATGACATTCCCCTCATAAATTCCATTTTCATCTGTCATTTGTTGAGAAGCACCTAAATACTGTATACCGAGCTCTTCAGAATACACGTACTGACAACTATAATTATCTTTTGCCTGTAACAATTCTTCGATAATAATGCTTTCCGTACCATTCATACGAAATTGGCGTAAACCCTCTGTTAACTCATCTTGATTTTGGCAAATGATGACGCCGTATCCACCAGAAGTGGGTGAATCATCTCCTGGCTTGAGCACAACAGGTGGCTTCCAATTTTTCATTGCATCCGATAATCTATATAGTTCGATATTCAAACGGCTTGGTACGTATTTACTATCAATTAAATGGTCAATATAAGCTTTTGTATTTAGCTCATTAAATTTGGCAGCATCCATCCAATAGCAATTACGGTTCATATGCTCTGCATCATGTAAATACTGGCAAACAATCGTCTTCCCTTCTTCACACCATGCATCTAATTGCGCTAAATATTCTTCTTGTGTTTCATACGTATATGGCTGCTCTACCCAACTTAAACCCGCTAATTCATGTAGTTTTTTAGCCTTCGCTGTTTGTGTTGCACGATGCACTAATACAGGGATATCCGCGATGGCGACTTCCCTTGCTGTTAATGCATCTAATTTATGACAATCATCCATCATCCACGGATTATCGCTATATGGTGTACGAGGTGTATACACAGCATTATCACCGTAAATTTGTCGTAATGTTAATTTAGGCTTTAACATACTATTCCCCCACTTTTCAAAAATAGATTTTAAGTAATCTACCCTTGATTACCACAACTCACACATAATTTTACAAAAACTAGATTATAAGACTAGCAAATATCCATTTTTTTACTTTTTTTAGTAAGGAAATCGAAAGTAGAAAGATTTTTAGTTAGGTTAATGCTAAAAATTGCTCTATTCGCGCTTTTACTTCGGGCCATTCTTCTAATGTCATACTATACATTACCGTATGCCGAATTGAACCATCTTTACGGATCATATGATTGCGTAGAATACCTTCTTTTGTAGCCCCTATCCGCTCAATTGCCCTTTGAGAGCGTATATTTTCATGGTCAGTTTTAATTTGAACACGGTGTAAGCCTAGTACATCAAAACAATAGCTAAGTAATAAATATTTGCAATTAGTATTTACAGCAGTTCGCCAAAATGCTGGAGTAAGCCATGTAGTGCCTATTTCCAGACGTTTGTGCTTATGATCTATGTCCATATAGCGAGTTGATCCTATAATTTGTCCTGAATGCTTATCCACAATGACAAATGGAAACTCTATCTGTCTATCTTTGTTAGATAAGGCGTTTTCCACAAAGTTATGCACATCCATTTCATTTTCTATCGCTGTGGGCAAATATGGCCAAATCTCTGGATAACTTCCTGCTACAAGTAACCCTTGGATATCTTCTTTTGCTAGAGGTTTTAATAAGACGACTTCATTTTCTAAAACGTTAAATTTCAATGACCTTCACTCCTTTTATATTATTTAACTGCAATTTTGATATGATGGATATAACCAATTTTGAATATATTGACCATACCAAGGAGTTGATAGACGATGGAACTTTCGATTTCATTCACAGGACTTATCCCGAAATATGTACAGATTTATGAAAGCATTAAACAAGCTATTGTTTTACATAAACTTTTAGCACATGAACAATTACCTTCAAAACGTATGCTTGCAACAACATTAAATGTTAGTGTTCATACTATTAAAGAAGCCTATGAGCAATTGCTGGCAGAAGGTTATATTTACAGTAAAGAGCGCTCAGGTTACTATATAGCACCGTTGGAGTTTGAATGGCTTCAACAAGCTCAAACAACAAATACAGTTTCCTTGCAAACGCATGACAAAGTGAAATTTGATTTTAGTAATGGGCATGTGGATAAAGCGGCTTTCCCACTACAAACATTTCATAAGCTAATGAAAAAACACTTTACGATAGATGTTTTATCCATAAGTCCGTGGCAAGGAGAGACTGCATTAAGACAAGAGATTGCCCACTATGTTGGACGCTCACGAGGCGTTATTTGTGAACCATCGCAAGTATTTATCTACAGCGGAACACAAAGCCAACTGCAAGCGCTATGCCATTTCTTTGGACCACAAACCCAAGTCGGTATAGAAGAACCAGGCTTTAAACGAGTGCGGGCAACTTTACAGCAATGTGGTTTACCAATTCACCCGATTCCTGTGGATAACTCAGGAACTACTGTGCCAAATAAAGCTATTCACATGTTATACACAACACCCGCACATCAATTTCCACTTGGTATGGTAATGTCAATCGAACGCCGTGCATCACTGTTACAATGGGCAACCTCCAATAACACATTTATTATCGAGGATGATTATGATTCGGAATTTCGTTATAAGGGGCTTCCAATCCCTTCTCTCGCGAACATGGATCAGTTACAGCGAGTCATATATTTTGGTACATGTTCAAAAACACTGCTACCTTCTCTACGTATTAGCTATATGATTTTGCCCAAATCACTAGTGGCTGGATTTACCCGCTTCCATCAGGAACAAAAGTCAGTCGTTTCAAAGGTAGATCAGCTCGTGCTTGCTGATTTTCTTGGGCAAGGGCTATTCGATAAACATTTAGCAAAAATGCGCACTATCTATCGTAAAAAGCAACAGACTTTACTTGCAGCGATTCGTAGTCAATTCTCTGAGGAATTTGAAATTATAGGCGAAAATGCTGGTCTACATATTATTGTAAAATTACCTACAAGATTGTCCGAGCATATTGCTATCCAGCTTGCTCATGCGGTAGGTATCAATGTCTATCCTTGTTCTACTTCATATCAACACCCAACTGAACATGGCATGATTATTATTGGATATGGTGGATTAACACTTGAACAAATTGAAGAGGGCATTACATTACTTGCTTCTGTATGGCAATAGATTATGTTGTACTTGAAACTTTTTAGATTCGTTTACGTATTGTAACTAAATGCACTCACAAGGGGACTAGATAATGGAGAATCAGGAGCAATTAAAAATTTATTTACAAGAAATTGAAGCGTGGGAAAAAGACCAAAAAGGGCTATGGTTTTGGGAAAGATTAGGACGTATTCCCTTTAAGATTTTAGATAAAATGACGCCTGCTTTTATTCAACAGAAACTCGCCTTACTTGTCGATGAGCTTGGTAGCTATGTTCAATCAGGTGGCAAATATTTAATCAACGAACAAACGATGATTCAAAAAATCCGTAACCAGTCTTCACATCAAAATATTTTTGCAATCTCTGATATCGGTAACATTCCTTTAGAAGAGATGATTGCTCTAAGTGATAAGCTTCAAAAGGAACGCGTGAAATTGGCAACAGTTCAAGGTGCCTCTACTGGTTTTGGCGGTATTTTCACATTGGCGATTGATATCCCTTTTATTTTAGGAATGGCTTTAAAAACATTACAGGAAATTGCCATTATTCACGGCTTTGACCCGAATGATAAAATGGAACGTATTTTCATCGTGAAGTGCCTACAATTTACATCCGCTGATATTGTAGGTAAAGAAGCTATTTTAGAAGAAATTTCATCAATGCACGACAATCAACAAGTTTCCGAAACGATGATTTCACAACTTCAAGGGTGGCAAGAAGTATTCTTCACATATCGAGATCAAATGGGCTGGAAAAAGCTTTTCCAAATGGTTCCGATAGCAGGTATGATCTTCGGGGCTTACGCAAATAAAGGCATGATGCAAGATGTTGCAGAAACAGGCATCATGCTATACCGAAAAAGAAGAATATACGAAAAATTAAAATAGTGCCAGGCACTCACACAATTCATAAACAATTTATATTTAGCTGCTAGAAAGCACGCGACGTAAGCCGCAACGAACCGTGCGTATGCAAGGGTCGCGGCTTACAACACGCCCGCGAAGCTAAGTGCCAGGCACTCACACAATTTTAATTAATATTTTCCCTTGATGCTGACGTCTCTCCATCAAATCATGCGCCTTTTCCATGTCCTCTAAAGCAAACACTGCTGCTATTGGCACTTGGAAACTTTCATCCTGCAAGAGTGTAAAAATAGCTGGAGCTACTTGTTGTAATAATTCAGGCTTCAAAGCTCGAGTCGTTCCTAAGCTAAAGCCCTTTACATTACGGCAACTACTATGTAAATCAGCAGTTTTAATATTGCCCGCTTTACCGCTACTATTACCAAACTGTACAAGAGTACCGTATGGCGCTAAACAATTTAAACTTTCTTCTGTAATCGTTCCTGCAATCGAATCGAAGACAACATCGACACCAAGTCCATCTGTATATTCATTAACTTTGGCACTAAAATTCTCATATGTTAACACATGATGGGCACCTAGCTCATATGCTATCGGTGCTTTTTCTAAATTGCTTACAGTACCTATAATTTTTTTTGCACCATGACTTTTCGCCATTTGAATAAGCATCGTCCCCACTCCGCCTGATGCAGCGTGAATTAAAATGCTATCCTGCGAGCCAATTTGTGCGATGCGATTAATTAAAATGTACGATAAAAATAAAACAGTCGGTACAGCTGCTACCTTTTCAATAGGTACACCATCTGGTATGCGAAAGACTAGCTGTTCATTGGCTACAACATATTGTGCATACGCACCGTTCTTAGGAAAAGCAATGACGTGATCTCCCTTTTTAAAAATACTGCTATCATCAAAAACTTCTTCAATAACACCAGCTACATCTAAACCAAGTATCATAGGAAAACTAGCTTTTGCTTTATTTCCTGTGCGATTTTTAATATCAGCAAAATTTACACTCGTATAGGTCGTACGTATCAGGACTTCCTCTTTAGCAATCATCGGTTTAGGACAGTCTACAAGTGTTAATACAGACGGCGGCCCAAATTCATTTATTGTCACAGCCTTCATAAATTATCCCCTTCCTGTTATAGTAAAATTATAACTAACTTTATATAAAAAAGTTACATATTTACATTTTTTCAGTTTAAGATAAGGGGGATTATGATGACAATCAAACCTAGTAAAGAGACTTACAACGATATTGCCTACAATTTTTTTAATATGAATGGTGATAAAATTTGCTTTATGTTTTCAGGTACAGGCTATAACTATGATAAACCATTAATGCATTACGCTACTTCACTCATGCTCGAATTAGGCTATGATGTTGTCCAAGTTTGTTATACATTTGAGCAACAGCAGTTCAATCAGCCACCAGAAGCTATTTCAGAAATGGTTTATAATAGCGTCGATTCTATCGTTACATATTATTTACAATCTAATACTTACACTGAAGCTGTTTACATTGGAAAGTCGCTTGGAACATTGCCGATTTCCGACTATTATTTACAACAAGAGGCTCTTATCCCTTCTCGTTATATCCTGTTAACACCATTACTATCCCTTGAACATGTTGTACAGAACTTAGGAAATCAACATAGCTTCATCGCTATTGGAACAGCTGATCCTCATTTCTCCAATGAAAGGATGAGTCTGCTAACATCTCATCATCTTACTATCTTGCAAAATGCAAACCATTCACTCGAAATAGCTCACAATACGCTAGAATCAATTTCTACGTGTCACACTATCATATCAAAGCTCAAAATTTATCTTCAAAATTAAGTTGATTTAATTAAACTATTCTACCTGTTAACAACTCCTTGCGATACCTTCTAGATACCTTCTAGAATCTCATACAAACACTAATTAATCGCACAGAATAAAACCTCAGCACAGGTCCAACTCAAATTTATATGTAATTAAAAAACACCCCGTAAAATGTTAGCTTTTACATTAACATTCACGGGGATTTTTTAGTTATTCAGAAATTAATACACTAAGCCGAATAGCGCTTTAATATGTGTAAGATAGCGAATATTAGACGCTTCTTTCATAAGTGTTGCAGGAAGACCTTTCAGTTGTGTGTTGCTAGCACCGATAGTAGCAACTGCATCTTTACGGCCTAAGCTTGCAAGAGTACCAGAGTTAACTGCAGAGAATGTTTTCATCTCTTGGTTTTTGTATTGTGCGAATAAGTTGTAACCAGCGCATTCGCCCATTTGCCAAGCAACTTGTGCAGTTGGAGCGTAAAGTGGACGTCCACCATCGCCTGGTAATGCAACAGAAGCATCTCCGATTACAAATACATCTTCATGTGATGTAGATTGTAGGAATTCATTGATTGTTGCTTTGCCACGATCAGCAGCAAGACCTGATTCAGCTACCATTGGAAGTGCAGCGACACCGCCAGTCCAGATAAATGTATTTGCAACGATTGGCTCACGGTCTTTCAGTGAAATAACGTTACCTTCTACACCTGTTACTGGAGTACCTGTGATGAATTCAACACCACGTTTTGCTAAACTTTCAGTTGCACGTTCAATAAGTACATCTGGAAGTACTGGTAAAATTTTAGGACCAGCTTCAACAAGTTTAATTTTAAGATCTGCAAAGTTTACACCGTGTTTAGCAGCGATTTTCGGGAAGTTGTCCACGATTTCACCAACAAGCTCAACACCTGTTAAACCGCCACCACCGATAACGATTGTTGCATCTGCTTCGTCTTTAGATTGTGCATATGCTTTAATACGATCTTCAATGTGTCGGTTAATTTTGTTTGCATCGTTAACAGATTTAAGAACCATTGAATTTTCTTCTAATCCTGGGATACCGAAGAATCCAGTTTGGCTTCCTAAAGAAACAACTAAAGTATCATAAGATAAAGTGTAACCATTATCTAGGTCAACCTTTTTAGTATCTACATTGAATTTAGTTATTTTAGCGATTTGTAAATCAATATCTAAACCTTTAAAGATTTTTTTAAGCGGTAAAGCTACTGCACCTTCTGCAATAGTACCACCAGCTAAACGGTGAAGTTCAGTGATGATTTGGTGTGTTGGGAATTGGTTTACTACAGTGATTTTAGCTTCATCAGCTGATAAATACTTACGTGCTGTTAATGCAGTTAATACACCCGCGTAACCAGCACCTAAGATGACGATTTCTTTTGACATGATTAATTAATCCTCCGTCCTTACGAATTGAATATATCTCGGGTCTTATTTAGATTTACGTTCAGCATTTACTTGTAAAAAAGCATTTACAAAACGGAAAACATTTTGAACTTGTGGGTCTTTGATCATTTTTACAAGACCAAATAAACCAATTACTTCATTGCTTTCAGAAGCGCGATCTTTTGCTTCAATAGCAGTAGCAGCAAGTTGTTTAGCTGATCCTACTACTGGTGCAGCCATTTCTGTTACAGCACCAACAGTATCGCTTTTTAATACATCATCTGTTGCAACAGCTTGAGCAAACTCATATGATTTAGTTAATAACGTCATCATTTCAGTTAGCTTTGGTAATTGCTCAACTAAAGTTGTTAGAGATTCTTGCACCTCAGGCTTTAATAGTTGATCTAGTACATCTAGTTGCTCTTGACTCACAGTTAATTGTTCAGACTGTGCTTGGTTATTCGTTTCTGACATTTTGAACTCTCCTTTGCCGTCACTAATACTATTTTTTATATTGCCTCCATGTAAAAAAGACCATTAAGCGATCTTCTTAACAGTCCTTACAGCGGATATCCTTCACACCAGTCACAAGGGCTGGAAAGCGAGTTTCATGATTTGTTATTACAATATTTACTGTACTTTGCACAAAGCGCATCACTATTCCATCCTTATCTCTTATCTTGGTGATATTACAACATCCATTATAAGACTGTTTACGCATTATTTCAATCAACTACAGCACAATCTTTAAAAAATAGTTTATTTGTAAACCATTTTTAGTTATCCGCGCTCTTTATTTGTTTGTTTTGGAAAAAATATACTACAACATAAAATTCTATAAAAACCAGTCCGCTATAAAATATGTTATTACCTACAAATATTTTCACTTTGCGACAGATAACCAAAAGAAGTCAATTATCTCTTTTGCTGCTAAAGGCACTGTTTGAAATAATCTTTTTCCTTCCCCATCTTTAAAATAACCAACTGTCATAAGTGCCATAAAATTATGGGCAAAAAATTCAGCATTGCCATTACGTATCGTTCCTTTTTCCATTTCTTTTTGCATCGACTGCTCTATCGTTTTATACATTTCATTTTCAGAAGCATGAACTTCTTTTAGTTGTGTATTGGATAAATTAATTGTAGCTTCTCGCATAAAGTTCTTCATATCGATATCTACAGTTGCCGATAAATGGACTTCAATTAGTTGTTGGAGACGGTCTTTAAATGGAATCGACTGTTCTAAAATTCGTTCAATATGGAACCTAATTCTATGCATCATTTCAACTAATGCCGATGTATATAAATCCCCTTTAGTTGGGTAATAGTAATAAATCGTAGCTTTCGTAACATTACAGGCTTTCGCAACATCATCCATGGATACGTTTTTGTATCCCTCTTTAATAAATAGCATCGTTGCTGTTTCTAAGACAATATCTTTTGTAGGTTTGGCCTTGTCATCATGGCGGGGTCTTCCTAGAACACGCGGTGATTGTTTCAACAAGATCGCCTCCTTATAATGTGTTCTTTTAAACATATTATAACATATCGAAACTTCTTTATTGATTAATTAACCTTCTAGTATATATAATTAATAATAATTACACGAAACGGAGGTTTTCTCATGAAAAAACACCCTCTTGAGCAATGGGGCTCAATGGTAGCAAGTAAAAAAGGAAGATTTATAGCTCTCGGTTGCTGGGTTTTACTTGTTGTTGTCCTCTCGTTTGCTTGGCCACAAATTAACAGTATTGAAAGTGAATCAGGTAAAAATTTACCAGATACTGAGATGTCTGAGCAAGCGGCAGCAATTATTGCTGAAGAATTCCCTAACGATGCAGGGACACCACTATTACTCGTTTGGCATAGAGAAAGCGGCCTAACAAGTGATGATTTTGCGTCTATCCAAAAGGTTTACGCAGAGCTTAAAGCAAATCCTTTAGGGCATCAAACACTAATTCCGCCTTATGATGAAATGCCACCACAGGCCTTTGCTGCATCTACATCTGACAATGGCTCCACTATTGTCACACCCGTGTTTTTTGAAAAAGGCGTTGCAACAGACATGTTACAAGAGAGTCTCGATTCCTTAACGAAAACTATGGACTCAAACAATGTGCAATTAGATAAAGACCTAACAAGTGATGCTCTCCATGTTCGCTATTCTGGTCCAGTTGGTATTGCAACGGATGCGGTTAGCTTATTTTCACAAGCTGATGTGAAATTAATGATAGCGACAGTGCTTCTTGTATTAGTATTATTAATTTTAATTTATCGTTCTCCATTACTTGCCATTATCCCACTAATTGTTGTAGGGCTCGCTTATGGTGTAATTAGCCCAACACTAGGTTTCTTCGCAGAGCAAGGATGGATTGATAAAGATTCACAAGCTGTCTCCATTATGACGGTATTACTATTTGGTGCAGGTACAGATTACTGCTTATTTTTAATTTCAAAATACCGTGAAATTTTATTTGAAGTTGAGGATAAAGCTACAGCGATGAAGCTCGCTGTTAAAGAGTCTGGTGGCGCTATTATGATGAGTGCCCTAACGGTTGTTATTGGTTTAGCTACCCTTAGTCTTGCCCATTATGGATCATTCCAACGCTTTGCAGTTCCATTTAGCTTTGGCGTGTTAATCATGGGAATTGCAGCACTAATAGTATTGCCAGCTATTCTCGTTGTTATAGGTCGTGTAGCCTTTTACCCATTCACTCCACGCACAGAGGAAATGGCAAAGAAAAAAGGCAAAAAACAGCATAAATCTTCACATAAAGTTAGTCATAAAATTGGTCGTTTCGTAACCCATAAGCCATGGATTGTTATTGCTATTACACTCCTACTTCTTGGTGGTTTAGCATCATTTGTACCACGCATTCAATATACATTTGATTTATTATCTTCATTCCCAGAAGATATGCCATCACGTGAAGGCTTCACTTTAATAGAAGAAAATTTTTCACCTGGTGAGCTAGCACCTGTTCAGTTAGTTATCGATACGCAAGGCGCCGATGTTAATTTACAAGATCAACTTGCAAATATTTCATATATTGATAGCGTGTCTGATGTGCAAATTGGTTCGAAAAATGACTCTATTCAATTATATGAATTATCATTGAATGCAAATCCTTATGCAAAAGAGTCTTTAGAACATATTCCAGAGTTGAAGGCTGAGGTTGTTCAGTTACTTGAAGACACTGGTATTAAAGACGCCGATACGCACATTTGGATTGGTGGAGAAACAGCAAGCCAATATGATACAAAACAAGTAACTGAGCGCGATGAATCTGTCATCATGCCAACAATGATTGCTTTAATAGCTTTATTATTATTTGTTTATTTACGTTCTGTAACAGCAACTATTTATTTGCTCGCTACAGTTATTATTTCTTATTTTGGTGCACTTGGCGCAGGCTGGCTTATTTTGCACTATGTCATGGGGGCAGAGGCGATTGCAGGCTCTATTCCGCTATATGCCTTTGTATTTTTAGTTGCACTTGGTGAGGATTATAATATCTTCATGATTTCAGAGATTTGGAAGAAACGAAAAACGAAAGATCATTTAACAGCAGTAGAAGAAGGCGTTGTGCATACAGGTAGTGTTATTACATCTGCAGGGCTTATTTTAGCTGGTACGTTCGCAGTGCTTGCTACACTACCAATCCAAGTACTTGTACAGTTTGGTGTAGTGACGGCAATTGGTATATTACTTGATACGTTTATCGTTCGACCATTGCTTGTACCAGCCATTACAACCGTGCTAGGAAAATATGCATTCTGGCCAGGATCATTATTTAAAAAAGGTAATTAAATTATTTAGTAAGTTACTAGCAAAGAGCAATAAAAAGTGCCACCGATACTTCGGTGGCATTAGAATATCGACAAAGGGTATTAAGAAGTTAACTTAATACCCTTTGTCTTTTTTTATCCGTATGAATAACATCCATGTTCAAAATGCTAAAACGTTAGCGTGGGTTGTAGCTTATACTGCGCTAGCAGAAATGGACTGCAGTCGCATGATTTTATAAATTTAGTTGTCTACAGCTAAAAATCCCACCGATACGTATCGGTGGGATTCTCTTTTATATTATTTTGTTGGTTTTTTTAAGTCCATTGTTGCAGCTGCACTTTCAACTTTTACACGTTTTAAGAAGAACGCAAGTATTAATGCGAGAACTGTAACGAATGCCGCGATTAAGAACGAATGTGTAATACCGTCTAATAGAGCTGTTTGCATAATTTGATCTTGCATTTGTTGCATTTGCTCTGCTGTAGGTGCAGCACCTGATTGCGCTGCTTGTGCCTTCGCATCTGCAATTAAGTCTGCAGCTGTTGATTTTGTACGGTTATTCATAAATGTAACTAATACAGCACTACCAATAGCTCCTGCTACTTGTTGTAATGTATTATTAATCGCTGTACCATGTGGATTCATCATTTGTGGTAATTGATTTAAACCATTTGTCATAATAGGCATCATAACCATCGACATACCAAACATACGAATTGTATACATCGATACGATGAATGTGTAGCTTGAATCAAGAGCTAATTTTGTTAATCCAAATGTTGCGATTGTTGTAATCGTTAAACCAATGATAGCCAAAATACGTGGTCCGAACTTATCGAAAAGTTTACCTGTAATAGGTGACATAATCCCCATTACAAGTGCCCCAGGAAGCATCATTAATCCAGCTTCAAATGGTTCAATACCGCGAATTGATTGCACATACGCAGGTGTTAAAATCATCCCAGAGAACATCGCCATTGAAATAATTACTGAGATAGCAGAACCTAATGCAAACATCGGATATTTGTAAATACGTAACTCTAGTAAAGGCTGATCCATACGTAATTGTTTAAAGATGAAAATAATTAAGGAAATAAACCCGATTGAAATTGTACCGTAAACCCAAGGACTAGACCATCCTTTGTCACCTGCAGTACTGAAACCGTATAAAATACCACCAAATGCTACTGTTGATAATAATACAGAAGGAACATCTAAGTGCACTTCACGTGTTTCCATAACGTTATCTAATTTCCAAATACCAAATAGCAGACTAATAATCGCAAATGGTATAATCATTTGGAACAGCATACGCCAATCATGATGTTCTACGATATAACCCGATAATGTTGGGCCAATCGCTGGGGCAGCAATCATAACTAAACCGAAAATCCCCATTGCTGCTCCACGTTTTTCTTTCGGGAAGCTAGTCAGCATTACGTTCATTAATAATGGTGACATACTAGCAGCCCCTGCCGCTTGCACCATACGTCCTGCAAGTAACATACCAAAGTTTGGAGCAAAGCCAGCCATAATTGTACCTATTGTAAAAATAGACATGGCAGTAATAAATAAATGTCTATTTTTAAAGCGTGTCACAAAGAATGCTGAAGCAGGTACTAAAATACCACTTACAAGCATATAACCAGTTGCAAGCCATTGTACCTTTGCATACGTAATACCAAAATCTTTCATGATTGTTGGCAACGCAACATTTAACAATGTGTTGTTAAGAAAAGCAACAAAAGCACCCACGAACAAAATAGCAATCATGCCATAAGGGGGCTTTTTCATTGTTAAGTCATTATTCATTTATATCCCTCTATTCTTTCTTGTTGTTTTGCGATAAAACTTATTTTATACTCGCAGTCTACTTTTTTCAAGAATTAAGATTAAAAAATTTTAAAACGTTGATATATAAGCGTTTACATTGTAGAATACGAGTATAATAATTTAAAAAGGTGAGGTCATGAACAAAAAAAAACGACAAATTATCACTTCAGCTCGGGAGCTTTTTATAGAAAAAGGATTTTTAGATACATCCATTAACGATATTATTAGTGCAGCTAAAGTTTCAAAAGGGACATTTTACAATCATTTCATTTCTAAAAATGACTGCTTAATTGCCATATTAGATGAGGGGCGTGAAGAAGCTAGCAATCGTCGACATGAGCTTCTTTATGGAAAAGACCCTACTGATTTAGAAATATTAACACAGCAGGTCGCTGTATTGATGCATGTTAACCGTGAGCACAACCTAGTACAAATTTTCGAATCAATTTTCCATTCACGAGACAGTGAACTTAAGAAAATTCTTTTGAATTATCACTTGCAAGAATTGGAATGGCTTGCAAATCGACTTGTACAGGTTTTTGGAGAAGAAATTAGACCGATGAGCTATGAATGTGCTGTACAAACGCTTGGGATGGTTAACCTTTCCTTACGTGCAGTTTTAATAGCTGACTATAAATATATAAACCGCGAAGCAATTGTACGGGTAGCATTACGCAATATAAGCCTAATTATACCTGCCATGCTTGAATCGAAAGAAGTCCTTATTACCGCCGAAATGTTTAACGCTATACAAAATGTAATAAATTATCAGCAAATAAGTAAAGATGTTGTGATTGAGCAATTGCTAGGCTTTACGAAGGGGTTAACAGAAGAAGAAACGGTGGAAGGTTTTGAATTCGCAACATTCCTTCTCGAAGAACTTCAAAAGCAGAAACCAAAACTTTTTATTATTGAATCTCTTCTTACACCTTTCAGAAAAGCCTTTGTCGGAACCGAACATGCCGCTGAAGCGCGCGATATTGCCAATAATCTATGGCGCTATGTGAAAATGGGTCAGCCATCAGAGCATTGTAAAAAATAAATAGCTATATAAGAACCCCGATTAGTATGCGACTAATCGGGGTTTTATATTAAGTATTTTCGTATTGATTCTACAAGCCAAAATAAACGAGTTGCTATAGAGCTACGACAACCTTTTTTGTACTCCAAAACAAACAGACATTATTTTTTTTATGCAATTTAGCAATCTGGTGGCCTTGTCCCCCGATACCATCCGCATTAGGTAAACCTATTCTGTGATTGACCCTATTCCATTCGTTTTCAATCTTTACCTGCTGTATACTAATGTTACATAAAAACTGCTTAGGAGGCATTTGAGTGCTACAGCGAATTATTATCACAGGCTATAAACCACACGAACTGGGTATTTTTAATGAAAAGCATCCTGGTATCCCCATTATTAAAAAAGCTTTAGAAAGCCGTTTAAGAACCTTAATAGATGAAGGTCTGGAATGGGTCATTATTAGTGGTCAGCAAGGCGTTGAAACATGGGGTGCGGAAGTTGTAATAGCGTTAAAAGAAGAATTTCCTAACTTAAAATATGCAATAATTACTCCATTTCTAGAACAAGAAAAGAACTGGCAAGAACTAAAACAAGAAAAATATCAGTCACTCGTTGCACAAGCAGACTTCGTAACAAGCGTGACAAAAAAACCGTACGAAGCTCCTTGGCAATTTACTGAAAAAGATAAATTTATTATTCAAAATACAGACGGCTTGCTACTAGTTTATGATGAAGAAAATGAGGGCTCCCCAAAGTATATGAAGCGTTTAGCCGAAAAATATATGGAAAATCACGATTATACTATTCTCACAATCAACTCCTACGATCTGCAAGTAATCGCAGAGGAAATACAACAGCAACAGCAGGATTGGTAGATAAACGAATATTTCCTCCTATAGTTGGGTATAGTAAAACCTTTCATATAGATAAATATTGATATAATTTTCTGACAATTTTATAATAGAAGGAATAGTACTTGTAACTTGAAAGGAGCTGTTAACATTTGAATAGAAAAATCGAAATGATTCTTGAGCCTACTCCTATAAATGTCTCACACGATACGTATCGTCGTGAATGTCAGTATACGCGAGGGATCCATATTGAGGAACAAGAATTTAAAGCCATTTTAAATGCAATGTGTCACGATTCACGCTTATATTTTGATTTCCATAATCCACGAAAAGAGATTAAAAAAGGAACTTATTTAAATGGACACTCCGGATTAGCACGCAATATTTATGACTACTATAAAACGCAGTACGATATTGAGTTGACGGACATTATAAATGGTAAAGATTTTTACGTAAAAATTATATAAGTGCCAGTCACTCAAACAATTCTGAATTCTGTCGGCAAAACAAGTTTCTAAAAACAAAAAACTACACCTCCCCTTGTCCAACAAGCGGGGTGTAGTTATTAGAACCTTTAATTCAATTAATGGTGTTATGACTTATTTCCACAAGCCGTCTTTCACCATTTTTTCTTTATTACGGAAAGCAACTAATACAGAAATAATATTAATTACTAACATAATAACAATAATGTATAACACAGGAGTGTAGCTTCCTGTAAAGTCAAAAATATAGCCATACGCTGGTAGTGCGATAATACCCGCTACTGCCAAGCCAATCGAAACTGTTGAATAGATTTGACTGTAATCTTTATTACCGAACAATGCAGCAGTAATTGCAGGAGCTAGCGTTCCGATACAAGCTGATACGAAACCAAATAGGCCAACAGCCACTACAATTGCAATTGTACTTTGTACAAAGAATAACAGTAACAACATCGAAACTAATCCGATTAACATTGCGATAATTGTTGTACTTTTAGCGCCAATTTTATCAATTAAATAACCAAATAGAATAGAACCTAAAAGTACGCCGACCATTAAAGCAGACATAATATTACCAGCAAATTTCACACTAAATCCTTGATTCACAAGGTATGTTGGAATGTGAATTGAAAAACTCGCAACAGACGTAATAATAAAGAAGAACAAAAGTAATAATGAAAATGATAATGATTTTTTCGCATCAGCAAATGAAATACCAGAATTGCTTGTATCTTTTTCTACTTTTTTCTCATTATTGTTAGTGTCTTCAGCACCATAAGGTAATAAACCTTTTTCTTGTGGTGATTTTCTTAATAAGAAAATAATTGTTGGAACAATAATTACGATAGCTGCAACACCTACCATAATATAAGCACTTCTCCACCCTTGGTTTGCAATTAAGTTACCAATTATAGGAGATGAGAAAGCTCCAATTAAACCGCCTGAAGCAGTAATAATACCTAAAGCTAATCCACTACGTTGTTTAAACCATTGATTGATTAATACTGGACCTGCTAAAACTGTGATTAATACACCACCAACAGCTAGAGGAATCGCAAGGATATACCAGCCCCAAACAGAGCTCATCATACCGAATAGAGCGAAAGAACCTGCTTGTAAAATAATCGCAACAACAAGTAAAATACGAGTATCATATTTAGCCATTAACTTCCCGCCGATTGGTAGGAATATCATTGTTACAATGGATGAAATACTTAGATATAACGTTAAATTCCCTAAACCTACACCAATGTCTTCCGATACTGATGGTAAGAATAGTCCAGCTGAACTGTTTAATCCAGATTTAGCTAAACCTACTGTAATACATAGACCTATTAAAACTAGCCATGCAAAGTGAAACTTTTTCTTATTAGCACTCATTTCCCTATTTCTCCTTTTATTTAAAAGACTTTATTTTACATAAAACAACAAATTTCGCCTTTTGGATGTAATTCGTCATTTTTGTAGTGATACGATAGATTTTTTGTTGTATATTTACATTACTTAACTTGTACCATTAGACTAAGCTATATGCACAACGTTGAAGTAAGATCTACTTTATAAAAAGAATTTACGGCTTCCTTTAATTTGATCAAATGAAGTGGAATCCTTGCGCACTGAATATCTCAAAATGCTCCTACACTCTTTTTATTTAGATCTGCGGTAGCTTACTTTTGACATTTCTGCAAGCAATTTCGCAGTTGATCATTCCACCTATAAAACCGCGCTACATTAGACTTTATCTTGCTTTCTTCCCACACAAACACCTCCAATAAATGTGAAACTTTTGTGACCTGTAATTTATTTTAACATTAAACTGTTTAATATTAAATTAATTAATTTCACAGAATATTTATTTATTCTTTGGAAATCTCTTGACAAATCCTTTTCTTGAATTTTCCGTATTTATTTTCCACACTTCTTTTATTATTTTTAACTAGGTAGTTCTAACTAACATCAGAAAAATTCGAAAATAAGTCTTTACTACTTCCTACTAAAATTAATATAATCAATCTTAATCATTAGTTTAACGGGAAATCTTTTCCTTTATTAGTGATTAATAACTATTTTGAAATAATAATTTAACTAGGAGGTATTCAGTGTAATATGATTGAGCAATTAAAATTAATAGACTTGAAAAATAAAAACAAACTTATGCTATTCACTTATTTAGCTTCCACTATTTTAGGTCTCATCGGTGCATTATCTTTAAAGCCTGATTTTTGGATCATCTTTTTCTATAGCGCGCAAATTATATTTTATCCATTGATATACATAATCACTAATCGTTATAAGAAAGAAATCGCCTTCCCATATATAATAGTCATCGTTATGAATGTATTTAATATATGTTTAGTAATGATACATGGCGGTCAATTATCCACAGCGCTATCAATATTTTTCTTTGCAGTGTTTGCTGCTGTTCAATTTAATAATAAGATTTTCGGTGTAGGATATATTTTAGGTTTAATAACACTTATTTTAGTTTATCTTTTCCCTTCACCTGAATTTGAGTACTATACTGGACAAATAAGTTCATTTATTATCATTTATCTCTTTACTGGTTTCTTATTAACAATATTAATTCGTATGAATCAAAACCAATTTAAAAAACTACAAGAGTATAGTGAAATCGCAGAAGCAGATGCGAAAACAAAAGAAGAGCATAAAATTCATTTGGAACGTGAAATTGGTGTGATAGCTGACAGTATTAGCAAAATTAACGATAAAGTTCAATTAAATTTAAGATCACAAGAAGAAATTCAAATAGCTATGAATGAAGTTTCAACAGGTAGCATGATACAAAGTGAACAAATTTCTAAAATAGCAGACAGTGCACAAAATAACTTAACAGCAATCCATTCTATGAATGAAATCACTGCCCTTTTAATAGATGACTCTGTTCAATCAAGCTCACTAGCAGATGAAGGCCAAAATAAAATTCATCATCTTACATCTGAAATGAATAGTCTTCAAAATGTTATTTCTAACTTAAGTGACAACTTCAAAACGTTAACTGAGAAAATTGAAGAAACTAATCAGTTTGCCAATGATATTCAACAAATAACGGAACAAACGAATTTATTAGCCTTAAACGCTTCTATCGAGGCAGCTCGTGCTGGGGATGCTGGAAAAGGTTTCTCAGTTGTAGCTCAAGAAATAAGAAATTTAGCTGATTTAACGAATAATATTACTGTTAAAATCACTGAGAATTTAACTGATGTCAATACAACGAATAAATTAGCACAAGTAAATATGAACAAAAGTAGTGATACATTACATCAAAGTGTAGAGTCTACAAAGTTAGTAAATACAAACTTTATTCAGTTAAGCGAAATTTTACATTCATTAAAAACTAAATTTAATGAATTTGAGCATTTATCAAACGAAGTAGCAGTTAACAGCCAAAATGTCGACACGTCGACAAATGACTTTGCTGCGATTATTGAGGAAGCAACTGCAACATTACAACAAATGAATGCATCGATTGAAAACATCACAGCTGACAATCATAGCATCGCAAAATACATTAATGATACAGCTATAAGCACTGAAAATATAAAAAATACTTATTAAAGTTTTAAAAAAAGAGAGTACGAGAACATATAAACGTTCCGTACTCTCTTTTCGCCCTTAGCGGGTTTCAAGTGCCAGTCACTCACACAATTTTATGTATGTCGTAACGCTAATAACGTCAGGCGCTTATATCGTGACTACAGAAAGCACAAGACGCTATTGAAGGCTTCATACTCTTTTAGAAGATGGGCCTATAGAAACCGCATAAACCCTTTCCTCCCCCCCTGAAATTCAATTTTACGCAAAAAAAGTATGCTAAGAATCAACTTAGCATACCTCTATTTTAAAAGCCTATAAATCAGCCACTTGTGCACTAACTGCTTTATTATTATACACTTCTGTATCTAACTCTTTGGTTACTCGCGCAGTAGTAACACCTGCTGTCATTGAACCACTTACATTTAGTGCAGTACGACCCATATCGATTAATGGCTCAACTGAAATTAAAATACCAGCCAGCGCAACTGGTAAGTGAAGCGCTGATAGCACAAGAATCGCTGCAAATGTCGCACCCCCACCAACACCTGCTACACCGAACGAGCTAATTGCTACTACTGCAATAACCGTAATGATGAAAACAGGATCTAGTGGATTAATGCCTACAGTCGGAGCAATCATTATAGCTAACATTGCTGGATAAACACCCGCACAACCATTTTGACCAATTGATAAACCAAATGAACCTGCGAAGTTCGCTATACCTTCTGGTACACCAAGTCTACCTGTTTGCGTTTTAATATTCATCGGTAAAGTACCCGCACTTGAACGTGAAGTGAAAGCAAATAATAATGTTTCAAGCGATTTTTTTAAATACGTAAATGGATTTAAACCACTTAATGAAAGAATTAGTAAATGCACAAGGAACATAATAATTAATGCAACATAAGAAGCAATAACAAATTTACCTAAGTTATAAATCGCTCCAAAATCAGAAGTTGCGACTGTACGTGCCATAATTGCTAAAATACCATATGGTGTTAAACGTAAAACAATAGTTACAACACCCATTATTAACGCATGTAAAGCATCTATACCTTTTTTAATCGTAGCTGCCATCTCTCCATCTTTACGTGCAACACGTAAATAGGCAAATCCTAAAAATGCTGCAAATATTACTACTGCAATTGTAGATGTTGAACGCGCACCAGTTAAATCAAGGAATGGATTCGCAGGGAATAATTCAATAATTTGTGTTGGTAAATCTGGTGCAGCCATGCCTGTAGTTTTTTCTTCTAGGTATGCTCCACGCTCTGTTTCCGCATCACCTTGCATAATTTGTGTAGCATCTAAATCAAATATTGTTGCTGAAAGAATTCCGACCGCCGCAGATACAGCTGTTGTACCAATTAAAATTGCTAAAATTAATGCAGCCATTTTCCCGAAATTTTTACCGATTGTCATTTTTGTAAAGGCAATCAAAATCGAAATAAACACTAATGGCATTGCCACCATTTGTAGCAGTTTTACATAACCAGTACCAATGATGTTGTACCATGGCGTTGTTTCGGCTAAAACTTCCGAATCAATACCATAAAATAATTGAAGTCCTAGACCAAGTGCAATCCCTAAACCTAGACCAGCAAAAACACGATTTGAAAATTTCACGTGTTTTTTGTTCATAATAACTAAAATCCCAACGAACACAAGTAACAGTGCCACGTTAAGAATAACCTGTAAAGTTGACAATAGAAGGCCTCCTAAGATGATTTATAATAATGTAAACCGAATTATATACCTATAATCCCTATTATTCAAGTATGTTTTATTAAGATTAATATTTTTATAAATGTAAGCGGTTTATTTTCTTTGATTAAACGGCTAAAAAGGAATACAATCAAACTAGTTTAAAAGTAAACTTGTATTTAGAAAAGGAGAATGTTCATGGGAAAATTACAAGATAAAGTAGCGATTATTACAGGTAGTGGAGCAGGAATCGGAAAAGAAATAGCACGTAAATATGCACAAGAAGGTGCAAAGGTTGTTATTGCTGACTTCAATGAGGACGCATTAAATGCAACCGTTACTGAATTTAATGATGCTGGTTATGAGACATTTGGTGTCAAAGTAAATGTCTCTATAGAAGAGGATATCCAAAAAATGATCGCTAATACCGTAGCTCATTTTGGTCGTATAGATATTTTAGTCAATAACGCTGGAGTTGGTGACAATATGCAAGCAGCAGCAAATGTTGAAGATGCAATTTGGCAACGTGTCATGGACATTAATGTGAACGGTGTAATGCGTGCAATTCGTCAAGTATTACCAATCTTTATTGAAAATGGTGGCGGAACGATTGTGAATATGGCTTCAATCGCCGGATTAACAGGCGGTCGTGGAGGTCTAGCATATACAACTGCTAAACATGCAGTTGTTGGGATGACAAAAAATATCGCATCTCACTATGGATCTCAAAACATCCGTTGCAACGCCATTGCACCCGCACATGTAGAAACAGGTTTCGCGGCAACAATGACGAATGTGGACCCATTTGGTATGCAACAATCTGTACGTGGCGTTCAACTTATGCCTAAGGCAGGTCAGGTTTCGGACATTGCAAATATCGCCCTATTTTTAGCTTCTGAAGAATCAGCTCTTATAAACGGTGTAGCTTTAGCTGCTGATGCTGGTTGGAGCGCTTATTAAAAATTCTTTTAACATTGTAAAGCATAATAAAAACCTACTACGTTTAGTGCACGAGGTAGGTTTTTTTATCGTTAATTAAAAAACAGCTTCCATAAATTTTTTTACATTCTTTTTTTAAACGTGTTACTGCATCTGACAAATGATCGACAGAAGTAAATTGTTGATATTCATTTGTAATAACAGCTATAGATAATGATGTACATGTAAAACGCTCTAATTTTCCCGCTCTATTCAAAACTTGTAATTGCACCAAATCTTCTAGCTCATAAAAATCAATTATTTGAGCATCAAACTCTTCAATAATCGTTTGGCAAATGCTTGCTACTTCATAATGCGGGAGAATTGCCACAAAATCATCGCCACCTATATGTCCTAAAAAATCTTCTATGCCAGTAATATTTCTATTGAGGATATCTGTTAAATAGAGCAAAATCTTATCTCCTCTATTAAAACCATAGGTGTCGTTATATGTTTTGAAATGATCTAAATCAAAATAAATAAGGCTATATTTTTCAAGTTGTAATGCCTTTTCTAGTTTTTCTTCTATTAATTTATTGCCAGGTAAGCTTGTAAGCGGATTTAAAAAGCTTGCAATAGCTACTTGTGTCTCTACGAGCTTTAACAGCAGTTCTCTAATACTAACCACACCCAAATATAGACCTTTTTTAATGACAATGACATCATCATATAGGTCCTCTACTCGTCGGTCCATTGCCTCCGTACTGACCTCAATAATAGGTGTACTACTCTCTACAATTAGAGGGTTGTCTTTCATGATAAGTTGATTTTGCCGACCCATAAATAAATTATAACCATAACGTGTACCAATTTTTTGATAGAAATGTGTGCGTGTAATATGTCCAATTGGTTTTCCATCTCTTACAACAACAACACTGCGCAATGATGGGTTGCTCGTAAAAAGTAAATCTACTTCTTTATTTTTTACAAATTCATCAATACTAAGAACGTTTTCTATGACTTCCCCTATCTGCATAGTCATCCACCCTTATTTCCCCAAAATGTATGTCTTTTGATGGCTTCCCTATCGCATATCCCTGTGCATAATGGATGCCAATGTCCTGTAAATAATTGAGCTCCTCTTGCCGTTCAATGCCTTCTGCAATAATTTTTGTTTCTGCTTGCTCAGCGTATGACATTAGTAAAGTAACTAGCTGCTGCTGCTCACTATTTTTATCGATAAATTGAATTAATGAGCGATCCAACTTAATAAATTCGGGCTTTAAATAGATAAGTGTTTTCAAGCTATTGTAGCCAGATCCCATATCATCCACCGCAATACGATAGCCCTGTGATCGATAATGTGATAATACTCTTTCAAACTCCACAAAATCTAACACTGCACTACGCTCAGTTAACTCAAATACTACTTGCTGCGGCTTAATGCCTAGCTCTTTTAACAGTTGTAATGTCTCACCACTATTATATTTCTTATCTAGTAATACGTTCGGATGGATATTAAGAAAGAGCATATAATCTTTATTCAATAATTCTCCATGGAGGCGCTCTTTGAAACGTTGCAATGAAAGGTTACGACAAAAGCATTCAAATAAAAACACGCAGTCTGTTTGCCCTACAAATTCATAAAATTGATCGACACTACTAAACAAATCGGAAGGTGTCGGCCGATTCAATGCCTCAAAACCCATTGTTTCTTTTGTTTGTAAGTTCATTATTGGTTGAAAAAAGGTATGTAAATCTTTAGTTTCTATAATTTTTTTCAATGTCTTTAAACGTTTTATATATAATGTATTGTTTTGATGCTGTTCATATAAATGATTTAAATATAAAAAGAAACTGTTTGTTTTTACGTTTTGTCTCACAGCAGACTCCATTTCGCACCTCTTAAATTGGTTATTAGTACTATTGTAAGCTTTCATTGTAAATGGGCTGTGAAGTCAGTGTAAAAAGAACAAAGTAATTTTGTCAGCCACCTTTAAAACTACTGCATACCTCCTAATTCGTAAAAATCCACTGCACTTTCCGCGGGCACGTCGTAAGCCGTAATCGTCGCTGTTGCGCCGCCTATTACGTCTTACGTTGCGTGCGTTCCCGCAGGAGTAACTGGGACTGTCAAGCTATCAAAATTCAGAATTGTTTGGGTGACTGGCACTCTCGTTTTAATTGACAAATATTTTTGATAATTTATGATTATATATAGTAGCTTTTATCTTTCTTTTCTGAAAATTATAGTTTACTAGTAGATGATTTATTTTTTCTTTGGTCTTTATAGGAAAACCTATTGAGATAAATTACTTTTCAAGGGAGGATCATGTTAATGAGTTTGTCTATTCAACAATTATTGGAGAACAAAGGAATTACAGCAAAATCTGAACACCTTGAACTACTAAAAACACGGTGGGAAAGTATGCAATCACTTCGCAGCAATTTAGAAGGCATTGCAATTGATGATGCAGATATTGCTATTCGCAATATACCTGGAGGTGACCACATTGAAAACTGATTTACATTTGAAATCTGTAGAAGAATTGGCGCCATTAATCGAAAACAAAACACTTTCTCCTGTCGAATTGACGAAAGAAATTTTGACATTTGCTGAAGAAAGCCAACCAAAAATTAATTCTTACATGGCCTTTTATAACGATGAGGCTATAGAAAATGCCAAATTGGCAGAGCAAGAGATTTTAAATGGCCATTACCGAGGAATGTACCACGGAATTCCGATGGCACTAAAAGATAATTTATACTTTAAAGATAAAATAACAACAATGTCTTCAAAGATTCATAAAGATTTTGTCTCAAATTATGATGCGACTGTTGTTGAAAAGCTTCGGGAAGCAGGTGTGATTTTCACAGGGAAATTAAGTATGCATGAATACGCATGGGGCATTACAAATAATAATCCTCATTATGGACCTGTACGCAACCCATGGGATCTTGATAAAATTCCAGGAGGCTCAAGCGGTGGTTCAGGAGCAGCAGTAGCAGCAGGCGCTAGTGTAGCCTCATTGGGAACAGATACAGCAGGCTCTATCCGCATTCCTTCTTCAGCGTGTGGTATTGTTGGCTTAAAACCAACACATGGTCGTGTAAGTAAATTTGGATGTTATCCGCTTGCTTGGAGTTTAGATCATATTGGTCCTATGACAAAAACGGTAAAAGACGCCGCAGCTATGCTTGAGATTATTTCAGGCTTCGATCACAGAGACCCTACATGTGTAGATGTACAAGTAGATAATTATGTAAATCAGCTTTCTGGCAATGTCAAAGATTTAGTCATTGGTGTGAATGAGGATTATTTCTTTAACCGCGTTGACTCAGATGTTGAACGTGCGGTTCGTGCGAGTATTCAAAATCTAGTAGATCAAGGGGCAAAGGTCGAAGTTGTTAAAATCCCATCCTTGCAATATGCAGAATGGGCAGAGCTTGTAACGTCCCTTTCGGAGGCGTCTGCTATCCATCACTCCGATTTACAAAAGAGACCACAAGATTTCGGTGATGATATTCGTCTGTTATTTGAGCTAGGTGAATTACCGTCGGCGGTTGATTATTTACAAGCTCAACAAGTACGTAGACAAATTAAACAAGAGTTTACACAAATATTTAATCAAGTAGATGTTTTAATTTCACCGACATTACCGATTGTTGCCAATACGATTGGCGATGACTTTGCAGACCTGAATGGGGAAAAAGTCGACTTAATCGACAATATTATTCGTTTCACGGGTCCAAGTAACTTAACTGGATTACCAGCCCTTTCTGTTCCATGTGGATTTAAAGGCAATTTACCAATCGGCTTACAAATTATTGGACCAGCATTTAAAGAAGGTCGTATTTTAAATGTAGGCTATGCGATTGAACAAACAAATCCATTAAAAAATAGAAAGCCTAATCTTTTTGCTAATATTTAAACATATATAGCCGTCCATTCGTGGGCGGTTATTTTTTTCATTGCAAATAAAAATCAACAACTATATTCATTTATCCTAAAATGATGGTACGATACTTAATAATAAATTACTGGAAAGGTTGCTAGATTCCCTAATGAACGTAAAAAACTTTTTGCAATTGCCTATTACAAAGGATTTTACAGTAGTTGCAGGTAGCAACGGTTTACATAAACCTGTCCAAAATGTTGAAATTCTAGATTTTGAATTTTCGCCTGATATAGAAACGGTTCGCGAAACGATATTCACACCAAATAGTGTAATTCTCAGCAGTTTATTATTTGCAAAACAACAACCCGAGTATCTTTTAAATGCTGTGGAAAGCCTTATTCAATTAAAAGCTAGTGCCTTGGCCTATAAGCCTGTTATTTATAATAATTTACCCGAGGAGGTGATCGCTTTAGCGAATGCACACCATTTCCCTATATTGCGCTTTGGGGGAGATGAATTTTTCGAAAAAATCATTTTAGAAACGATGGCATATGCAAAGACACAAGATTATACATTCTTTTTAGAAACGATTATGAAACGTCTTATTAATGAAGAAGTTTCTGATGAACAAATTACATCTTTTTTACAGCAATTAAACAAGCCGTTTGAAAAATATCTATTCGTAGCCAATCTACAAATGCAGTCATTAACAAATCCCCAGTGGATGCAACCATTTTTACAATTAGAGCCACTATTAAAATCAGGAGTTATTTGTAAATATAAAAATAGCATCTTCATTTTAGTGACAAATCAATCAGAGCAGTTTCAATTTGAGAACTTTCTTAATGAATGGCTCACATTATATAATATTTCAACAGACGAGCTGATTGTTGGTTATAGCCAAGTACATGCCACACAAACTGAGTTTCACCTTGCTGTGCGTGAAGCTTACTTCGCTCGTATAATGGCTGAAATGGATATGACCCCTACTTGTCACTACAAGCATCTTGGATCAGATATTCTACTATTAGAATTACATCGAAAAGACCCACAGTTCGCTAGGAACTATGTAAATGGCTATCTTGGACCATTACTTGATGAAAAAGCAGATGCAGATTTAATCAACACTGCCATCACGTATATCTCCAAAAAGGGTAACATTAAAGAAGTAGCAGTAGCCCACTTTTGCCATCCAAATACGATACGCTATCGCATGACAAAAATACGCCAATTAGTAGCACCGTTAGATAATGACTATGTATTTTATGAACGTTTATCAGCAGCCGTTAAATTGTACTTATTACATAGCAAAATAGCAGATTAAAGATTAGCTTTGGAATAAGTACAAAAAAACGCCTGAAATTTTAGAATCAAAGTCAAATTATTTCCTTTCTTCTCATGCTATTCTTAATGAAGCAAGGAGGAAGAAAGATGAAACAATACATAGCTGATGGCATGCTACTGACAACTGCTATCGTTTGGGGCAGTGGATTTGTTATAACAGCCATTGCACTAGAATATTTAACTGCTTATCAAGTGATGGCAGGAAGATTTTTATTAGCATCAATTATACTAACTGCCATTTTTGGATACAAATTAAAAAAAGCAACAAAATCAGTTATTTGGAAAGGCGTTGTACTAGGAACGATATTGTATATTGCTTTTGCACTTCAAACAGTTGGTTTACAATATACAACTCCCTCAAAAAATGCATTTTTAACTGCTGTCAATGTAATTGTCGTTCCGCTCATTGCCTACGCTGTCTATAAACGCCGTATCGATGGTTATGAAATTATCGGCTCAATTATAGCACTTGTCGGAATTGGCTGTTTATCGTTACAAGGTTCCTTCACGATGAATATAGGTGATGCACTTTCTCTAGCTTGTGCCGTTGCCTTTGCTTTTGATATTTTTTGTACAAACCTTTTTGTACAGAAAGAAGATGCAATCGCTTTAACTATTATTCAATTTATTACAGCATCCGTTATAGGTATTTTGGTCGTCGTAAGTCGAGGTGATATTCCCGCTTCCCTTGAAAAAGAAGCTATCTATTCACTCATTTATTTAGGTATTTTTTCAACTACTATTGCTTACCTATTTCAAAACGTGGCCAATCAATATACCTCTGCAACAAAAGCAGCCATTATCCTGTCTACAGAGTCCTTTTTCGGCATGGTGTTATCGGTAATATTTTTACATGAAGTACTAACAAGCCGAATGGTAATAGGGGCAGTATTAATTTTACTAGCTATTTTAATTGCTGAAGTGAAGCCCGCCTATCCAAAAAAACGAATAATGAATAGCTGACCATAAAGCTCCCGCATAAATAGTTTCAGTTGATACTGAAGCTATTTTTTTATTTTGAATAGCTGGTTATCATACTTGTAGTAATACCGACTACTAATACGGTAATAATGGAAAGAATTAATGTATTTGAAGACAAAAGAAATCCTCCTAATACAATAACGATTGAATCAATAAAAAAAATAAGAACCCCAACATTTATGCCTGTTTTATCACATAAAAATTGCGCTACAAGATCTGTCCCACCAGTGCTTGTCTGATACCGAAGCATTAAACCGATACCAAAACCAACTAATACTCCTCCTAATATCGCACTATAAATGGCATCGATTTGAATCAAATTTCTTAAAGGCTTCAAAAGGTCAATGATAAAAGACGAGGCAATTAACCCATGCACACTATTGTAAAAATAAGCTCTGTATTTAAACCAAGCGATGATAAATATCGGAATGCTTAATAATATAATCATTAGCCCAATTTTTAGTTTATATAAATAGTACAAAATGAGCGCTACCCCTACTACGCCCCCATCTAATATTTGATAGGGTGTTAAAAATAGGTTAATGCCTATAGAAATACAAATACTACCTATTATGATGACCAAGCCCTTCTTCAGAAAAAACATACAACCCCCCTCAAAAACGAAGCATGTCTTATAGTATGAAAAAATTGAATTGAACATGTTTTAGACTTTACTCTATGTGAAAATACTTTTATGTTCATATGGAGTTCCGAATTACACTGTAGTTGTTCTACAATGGACATTCAGAAGTTACTTATGTATGTAGACAGTTGCGAGAGCTGTTATAGAGCGTACTGCCCGCAGCTTCGAACGCTACAAAACAAACAGTAAGTTAGAGGGTGGCAGGCTTGTGACGTGCTATGCGGAAATTCTATATTTAACGTAAAAAGAGACAATATCCAAAATAACAGGATACTGTCTCTTTCTTGTCATTAGGTATTAAAATTTTTCATGTTTACGAACGAACAAGCACAGAAATTTTTGCATTAAATTGCTGTTGAAGCTTTCGTGTCCATTCCCCTGGCTTTCCTGTACCAACTACATGACCATCAATCTCAATAACAGGTGTAATTTCAGATGTTGTAGATGTAATAATAACTTCAGTCATTGTAGTTAACTGCTCTAAAGTAAACGCTTGTTCTTTTACTGGCAGACCAATTTCTTTAGCACACGCTAGCAAGACGTTGCGAGTAATACCATTTAAAATCATATTATCCACTTGGTGTGTATAGAGTACACCATCTAAAATGCCATGAACATTTGAAGAAGCCCCCTCTGTCACCACTCCATTGCGATGCAAAATAGCCTCATAACAGCCTTTTTCATATGCCTCTTGTTTTGCTAATACAGGGCCAAGTAAGTTCAATGTTTTAATATCGCAACGTAACCAACGAATATCTTCTAAAATCGTTGCCTTTACTCCATTTTCAAAATTTGCTAGCGGACGAGAATTTTCTTTAACATTCGCTACTAAAACAGGCTTAATAGTATGAGGGAAATGATGTTGGCGTGAACCACTCCCTCGTGTAATTTGAAGATAAATATGACCTGTGCCTAAATTATTTTTGTGCACAAGCTCTCGTAATAACATTAACAATTTATCTTTTTTATAAGGAATCATTAGCTTAATTTTTTCTGCACTTGTGTAAAAGCGTTCAAGATGTTCATTTAATGTAAACACAATGCCATCATAAACTTTAATTACTTCATATACGCCGTCACCAAATTGGTAACCACGATCCTCTCGATCAATAATAACTTCCTTATCTAATACAATTCGATTGTTCCATAAACTATAGCCCATTTATGTCTCTCCATTTCTTACACTCGTCATTTTAATTGTCTAACCTTTCGCCTCTTTTGGATACTGGCGCGTTTTTTCCTACTAAAACAGCAATAACAACAATTACCGCTATCATAAAAGTGAACCAAGTAATGGTTTCATCTAGAAATACAGTTGCAAATAATATCATTAAAAACGGCTGTAAATATTGAATTTGACTTACCCTTGCTATCCCGCCAATCGCCATTCCACTATACCAAGCTACATATGCAAGAAACTGACTAACAATCGCGAGATACATAAAGCTAAACCAAGCTTGTAATGGTGCATGAAGCATGTCAGCTGAAAAATTGAGTACAACTGGAATGATAAAAAATGGAGCACCCATCATTATTGCCCATGCAATCACTTGCCAGCTTCCTAATTCTTTTGCCAATAGGCCTCCTTCTGCGTAACTAAGTCCGAGTATAATAACCGCTGCCAGTAAAGCGAAGTCGGCAAATTGTAATTGTCCGAGTCCGAGATAAATGGCATATCCAATAACAGCTAATGAGCCAATTAAACTTGATATCCAAAATTTTAAAGATGGCTTTTCACCTGCTCTAAACATAGCAAATCCCGCTGTAGCTAAAGGTAATAAAGCTAATTCCACAGCTCCATGGGATACGGGCAAGGAATCCATTGCCCAAGATGTAAGTAGCGGAAAAGCAAAAACGACACCTATAGCAACAATTAGAAGACTTTTAAATTGGCGAAGAGTAGGAAGTTGTTGCTTTTTTAATATAAAAACAACAGCAACTACAATAGCAGCGATAACAGTCCTTCCTAGCCCTACGACAGTCGCTCCAAAATAAGCTACAGCAATACTTGTAAAAGGAAGTGTTAAGCTAAAGCAAATTACACCTACTAATCCTAAGAGCAAACCGAGCTTTCCTCTATTCTCCCCTTGCATGCAGCCACTCCCCTTTCTTCATCTGTACCAGCCTCTGGTATAATCAAATATTAATAGGTACACAGATAAGAAATAAATAGCTTTTTTATCCATCTGTCATGGTACAGATAAGGAGGGATGAATCGATGAGTTCAAAATATATGCAAATCATCGAGGAAGTAAAAGGGCAATTGGCAATAGGGAAACTCTACGCAGGCTGTAAGCTTCCTTCGGTTAGACATTTATCTGAGCAATTTTCTTGTAGTAAAAATACGGTTATTAGGGCTTATGCAGAATTAGAACAACAGCATGTGATTTATGCAATTCCTAAAAGTGGTTACTATGTAGTCAATGAATTTCAGCCCAACGAGCATGCGCAAAAATTTATTGATTTCTATTCTGCTGGTCCCGATATAAATGCACTGCCTTACGTTGACTTTCAACATTGCATGAATCAAGCTATCGAACATTATAAAGAAGAACTGTTTACTTACTCAGATCAGCAAGGGCTGTATTCATTACGCGTTCAACTAGCGAGCTATTTGCAAAGTTTACAGGTATTCACCCAACCAGAAAGATTAGTTGTCGTTTCAGGCTCACAGCAAGCGCTAAATTTATTTGTTACGATGCCCTTTCCAAATGGCAGAAGCAACATTCTAATCGAACAACCTAGCTATTTTGGGATAATTGAATCTATTGCTTTACATCAAGTTACTGCTTTCGGTATTGACTTAACGATGGAAGGCATTGATCTCGAACGTTTGGAGTATATTTTTCGCAATCATGACATAAAGTTCTTTTATGTTATACCAAGATTTCATAATCCGCTTGGTCACTGTTATACAAATAGCGAGAAGAAAAAAATTGTGGAATTAGCAGAAAAATACGATGTTTATATCGTAGAAGATGATTTTTTAGGCGACCTTGACCCAAACATGAAGGCCGATCCTATGTTTTCTTTTGCTCCGTCAGGAAGGGTAATTTATATTAAGAGCTTTTCAAAAGTCTTCCTTCCTGGCTTAAGAATTGCAACGGTCGTGCTGCCTGAACGAATGGTTAACGGTTTTTTACGTTATAAATTTAGTTCGGATTTTAATAGCCCTGCCTTATCTCAAGGTGCATTAGAAATCTATTTAAAAAATGGTATGTTTCATAGTCATCTCAAAAAAATTAAAGAACTATATCGTAATAAAATGCAAATACTGCAAGAAGCATGTGATTTATTACTTCCTGCTAATACTTATTTTTCGAAGCCGACTTCAGGTTTTTATCTCTCTATCTTTTTACCAAAAAATGTAACTGCTAAACAAATCGTTCATATGTTACACGAGCAACAAATCTATGTGGATGATGCCTCTAGAATGTTTTTACCTGAATATAAAAAGGATAATATTTTGCGATTATGTATTTCTCAAGTGCATGAAAGCCAAATAAAACACGGTATTGAACGATTGGCTCATTGCATCGATTCAATTAACAATAGAAAGCATCCCCAAGCACCAAAATCCTTTTTACATCAAAACGTATAACAAACGAACCTCCCTGTTTTTATATACAGGGAGGTTGACTATGCTCTTTCCCATACCAATATTCATTCCCTTCTGCTAGGTGCACCTGCATGAGCTTGAAGCGCTGCACGGTTCACCACACCACCCGTATTTTTTCGCAGTTTTTTTGCTTTTATTTTCTAATAAGAAAGCCTCTATTTTCAAGATTTTAACTGCTTCTTCTTACTGCATAATCACACTACAAACCGCTCATCGCCTATTTATCCAATCAATATTTAAGGCAACAGTTCACAAAGAATCTACTAAAATACAAGGATAAGAAAAATGCTTAGTATTCGAAATTTTGAATAAAAAAAATAAACTATTGAAATATGTAGGTATTGGTTATATACTACAAGCGATAGTGATAATCATTATCAATTATTTTCTTAATAGGAGTGTAATTCTAACATGAATTCAAAGCGATTTTATTCATTATTTGCAATGTTATTAATAGCAGTTTTTTCTTTTGCTTTAGCTGGATGTGCTGATAAAGAGTCTGGCACTGCGTCTACAGATTCAAAAGATTCAACAGAAAAATCAGACTCAGAGACTTCTGATACACAGTATCCTATCGTTATCAAACATGCATTTGGGGAAACTGTGATTGAAAAAAAACCTGAGCGTGTAGCAACGATTGCATGGGCAAACCATGATGTCGCATTAGCGCTTGATGTTGTTCCAGTGGGCTTTTCGGCCGCAAACTATGGCGTACAAGATGATAGTGGCATGTTACCATGGACAGCTGATAAGTTAAAAGAATTAGGAGAAACAAAACCAAATATATACCAAGATACTGATGGCTTAGATTTTGAGGCAATTTCTGACTCAAATCCAGATGTAATTTTAGCTGCTTATTCAGGAATTACACAAGAAGACTACGATACATTAAGTCAAATCGCACCCGTTGTGGCATACCCAGAAATTCCTTGGGTAATCTCATGGCGTGACCAAATCCTATACAATGCAAAAGGTATGGGCATGGAAAAAGAAGGTAAACAATTAATTACTGATACAGAAAAGTTAATTGCTACAAAGGCAAGTGAAAAACCAGAACTAAAAGGTAAAAAAGCTGCATTTGCTATGTTCAATGCAACAGACCTTTCTAAGTTTTATATTTGTACACCAGAAGATCCTCGTGGGGAGTTTTTAGAGGAATTAGGTATGGAATATCCACAAAGTATTCAAGATCAAATTACCGATAAATCTAGCTTCTATATTGAATTAAGTGCTGAAAATGCAGATGCTTTAAAGGATGCTGAAATTTTCATCACTTATGGTGACGATAAAACATTAGCTGCTTTACAAGCTGACCCAATTTTAGGAAAAGTGCCAGCAATCCAAAACGGTTCAGTAGTAGTAATCACTGATAATACACCATTAGCAGCAGCAGGTAACCCAAACCCTCTATCAATTCAATATACAATTGACGAGTATTTATCATTAATCTCTGATGTTGCGAAAAAGCTGAAATAATATGAATACATCCGTTTCAGAAAATAAGCATGTATTGATGCCACGTAACTTTGGTAAGCTTATCATTTTGCTTTCAATATTACTTTGCCTTAGTGTAATTGCATCGCTTGTATTTGGTTCTCGGATGATTACTTGGACGCAACTTCTGGATGGTTTATTCCATTCAGAAGTTGCTTCTCATGAGGCAAATGTTGTTCGACAAAGAATTGTTCGAACGATTTTTTGCTTTATGTGTGGTGCTGCTTTAGGTGTTTCAGGTGCCTTAATGCAGTCTGTAACGCGTAATCCTATTGCGGATCCAAGTATATTAGGCGTAAATACAGGGGCATCTTTATTCGTAGTATGCGGGATTGCCTTTTTCAATATTAGTTCTGCACATCAATATATTTGGCTGGCAATAGTGGGTGCAATGATTACCGCTATTTTTGTATTTACTGTTGGTTCCCTTGGTAGTGGAGGAGCGACACCAATCAAGCTCGTCTTAGCAGGAGCTGCTACAAGTGCCATATTATCATCGCTCGTAGTGGCTGTTATGATTCCACGCACAAATGTTATGGATCAATTTAGATTTTGGCAGGTTGGCAGTGTAGGTTCAGGCAGTTGGGATAATATCACCTTGTTTATTCCGTTTTTAATAATTGGTCTTGGTATAGCTATCTTCTCTGCACCTGCATTAAATGCGCTAGCACTAGGAGATGAAGTGGCGACTGGCTTAGGTGTAAAAACTGGGACAATCCGCCTTTTCGCTTCATTTGGTGGCGTTTTATTATGCGGTGTAGCAACCGCGTTAGCAGGACCAATCGGGTTTATCGGATTGTTGGCGACTCATTTAATTCGATTAATTATCGGTCCTGACGTGCGTTATGTTATTCCGCTTTCTGCACTAGCTGGGGCAATTATTTTAACGATTGCTGATGTATGCGGAAGACTATTAGGGAGTCCGAGTGAGCTTGAAGTAGGTATTGTTACGGCCTTCATTGGAGCTCCCCTACTAATTTTAATTACAATGAAAGCGAAAATGCGTGCATTATGATGAATGATACAGTAATTTCCATTTACAACTCTAGAATGAAACGAAAACGTCGTTTCCTACTGATGACGTGTTTGCTAACAGTTATTTCTCTTATACTTATGGGTTTGATGCTTATGCTTGGCAATACAATTTATCCATTAAAGGATGTTGTAGCCGTTCTATTAGGTGAGGATGTCAAAGGTGCGTCCTTTGCCGTAGGTACAATTAGATTACCACGAATGATTGTCGGACTATTTGCAGGCTTTGCATTTGGTGCTGGCGGATACGTTTTCCAAACGATGTTACGAAATCCTTTGGCTAATCCTAACGTCATTGGGATTACTGCTGGATCTAGCGCTGCTGCTGTCTTTTGCATTATCGTCCTGCATGCAAGCAATGCATTCGTATCCATTGCATCTGTCATTGGCGGACTTTTAACAGCTATCATTATTTTTCTATTGTCGAAAAGTAGCTCGTTCTCAATTGGTCGTTTAATTTTAATTGGTATCGGTATTCAGGCGATGTTAAATGCTTTTATTTCTTACTTAATGGTTATTGGTAATACGCACGATATCCCTTCAGCTATGCGTTGGTTAAGCGGCAGTTTAAATGGTGCAAAAATGGAGAACCTTTATCCGTTAATCATCACGGTTTGTATTTGTACACCGATTGTTATTTATTTTGCTAGTAGATTAGAAATATTAGAGCTAGGTGAACAAGCTGCGACATCACTTGGTGTTGATACGAACAAAACGAGATTGGTGCTTTTACTTAGCTCGGTTTTAATGATTGCGCTGGCTACAGCAGCTGCTGGTCCGATTGCATTCGTTGCATTTCTAGCAGGTCCAATTGCCAAGAAAATTGTTGGTGTAGGCTTTTCGAGTATCGTTCCTGCTGGCTTGGTTGGGGTTATTTTAGTATTAGCCGCAGATTTAATAGGTCAGTTCGCATTTGATACCAGATATCCTGTTGGCGTCATTACAGGGATTATCGGTGCACCGTATTTAATTTATTTATTAATTCGTATCAATCGAAAAGGAGATTTATAATATGAAGCCAACACATACATTTCGAGCGGAACAAATTACTGCTGGTTACGAAAATAAAACAATTTTACAAGATGTGAGTGTAACGATTCCTAGCAATAAAATTAGTATTATTATTGGTGCAAACGGTTGTGGTAAATCTACGCTATTAAAAACAATGGCACGATTAATTAAACCAACTTCAGGGCAAGTAACATTAGATGGGCAACCGATTCAAAAAATGCCTCCGAAAAAGCTTGCTAAAGTACTAGGTTTATTACCACAATCACCTATCGTTCCAGAGGGAATTACTGTTGCGGATTTAGTTGGCAGAGGTAGATTCCCTCATCATAGTTTTTTAAAAGGGTGGTCAAAAAAAGATTATGAGGCTGTAGCAGAAGCAATGGAAATGATGAACATTACGGAATTTGCTGACCGTCATATTGATGAATTATCAGGTGGTCAAAGACAGCGTGTATGGATTGCCATGGCATTAGCGCAGCAAACGGATATTTTATTTTTAGATGAGCCTACAACGTATTTAGACATAACGTACCAAGTAGAAATTTTAGATTTACTGACAGATTTAAATCGTAAGTATGGCACGACGATTGTCATGGTGCTACACGATATTAACTTATCAGCACGTTATGCAGATTATATTTTCGCCCTACATGAAGGGATGCTAGTAGCTGAAGGTACCCCATCTGACATTATTACAAATGCTTTAATTAAAGATATATTCGCACTAGACTGTATGGTTATCGAAGATCCTGTATCAAATTCGCCTTCAGTCGTGCCCATTGGACGACACCACAACCAAATGGATAAAATAGCTCTTTAAACAAGGCCAAGCTTACTGAACAGCAATTATACTAATTGCAATCAGTGAATTGAGCGGCTGTATACGCCATCAATTCTTCAAGACAAGGGAAATTGAACGGGAATAAGACTCCTGTTCAATTTCCCTTGTCTTGTCTCTAAAGGCTTGCTTGTGTATAACACCCCTTCCCCTTATAAAAAATGCCACCTTCTCAATCTAAGTTACTAGATAAAGAAGGTGGCATTGTGATGTCCATTTTCAATGGACGTTATTTAACTATTACCCATGCATCGGGTCATTTTTATGCTTTGGCCCAATCATGTTGAATAAAATATTTAAGATAATCGCTGTTACCGAACCACATACGATACCGTTAGACGTTAAGATTGCTACACCTGGAGGTAATGACGCGAAAATATCTGGAACAACTGATACACCTACACCAAGACCGACAGCAATCGCTGCAATCATCGCGTTTTCCGCTGATTCATTCATCACAGGTACAAGCATCCCCATACCTTGTGTTATAACCATACCGAACATTGCTAACATGGCCGCACCAAGTACTGGTGTTGGAATGATTGTTGTGAGTGCTGCGATTTTTGGTAAGAAGCCAAGTGCTACAAGGAAGGCACCTGTTAGGTAAATGACTTTGCGATCTTTGACACCAGACATACGTGTAAGCCCTACATTTTGCGAGAATGTTGTGTACGGGAAGGCATTGAAAATACCACCGATAACAGAAGCAAGCCCTTCTGAACGATAACCACGTGCTAAATCTTTTGAATCTAGTTTTTTATTGCAAATATCGCTAAGTGCAAAATAAACACCTGAAGATTCTACTAAAGAAACCATCGCTACAAGCGTCATTGTTAGAATCGCTGTTGCATCAAATGTCGGCATTCCAAAATAGAATGGCTGCACCATGTGGAAGACACCAGCATCTGAAACGGGCGTGAAATCCACCTTACCCATAAATCCACCTAATACCGTCCCTGCAACTAATCCAATTAAAATTGAAATTGCACGAGCAAAGCCTGTTGTAAAGCGATAAACGACTAAAATAATGACTAATGTAATAAAAGCTAAAGCAACATTTGAACCAGATGCGAAATCTGCTGCACCTTGGCCACCCGCCATATTATTTAATGCAACTGGTAATAAAGAAATACCAATAATTGATACGACAGAACCTGTTACAACTGGTGGGAAAAATTTCACAAGCTTTCCGAAGAAGCCTGCGATAACCATTACAATTAAACCTGATGCAATGATAGAACCATAAATATCTGTAATGCCTTGTTCAGGGTTTGTCCCAATTGCAATAATTGGACTAACTGCTGTAAAAGTACAGCCTAGAACTACTGGTAAACCGATACCGATAAATTTGCCTGAATACACTTGAAGTAATGTTGCGATACCACACATCATTATGTCAATTGCTACTAAATAAGTCATTTGCTTTGAATCAAAACCTAAAGCCCCACCGATAATAAGCGGTACTAAAATAGCACCTGCATACATCGCAAGTAAATGTTGAATAGCTAGCGTAGTTGACTTAAAGGCATTCATTATGCACGATCCTCCGTGGCAAACGTTACTTTACCGTCTTCTAAAGAATCCACAATTGCTAATGATTCTACACGAATACCTTGCTCACGTAATAATTTACCGCCATCTTGGAAGCCTTTCTCAATAACAATGCCGACACCAATGACATTTGCGCCTGCTTGTGCTGCAATATCAAGTAAGCCTTTTACCGCTTCACCATTTGCTAAGAAATCGTCAACGATTAAAATATTGTCATCTTTATTTAAGAAATTACAAGATACTGAAATTTCATTTGTTTCGTTTTTTGTGAAAGAATGTACTTTTGAAGAATACAGATTGTCTGATAATGTTAAAGATTTACGTTTACGTGCAAATACGACTGGTGCCCCGATTTCAAGTCCTAGAAATACAGATGGCGCAATGCCTGAAGACTCAATAGTTAATACTTTCGTAATAATGTCATCAGAGAAGCGATTTGCAAACTCATGTCCAATCTCTTTCATAAGTAGTGGATCAATTTGGTGGTTTAAAAAAGTGTCAACTTTTAATACAGACGAAGATAATACTTTACCTTCCTGCTTAATTTTGTCGTGTAATAACTTCATTGCTATTTTTCCTTCTTTCTTATAATAATAAAAAGAGCGCTAAATACTTTGATTCCATTCATCTACGAGTGGAGCAAGGCATTCAGCGCATAAACGTCGAAATAAATAGAAAACATCATCACAAGTATGAATTCTCTAAAACAATGCTACCCATAGTCGATTTATTTACGGTAAATCGGTAGAAACTTACGAGCCATATTCTCGCTATTATATGAGTGAAATAGTATTAAGCTGTACGAACTTCCTTATTATAAATATCCATTTTTATAATTTCAATATGAATATGCATAATAAGCTGGTGCTGCACTTCATTCGGCAGATGCTTATATCTACTACTGAACAAAGTTTGAATTTTCGGAATTTAATGGTATTTACGCATTTTTTTGGCGTAAACGTTCGTGTTTTCAATCAATGCTCTGATTATATCAGACTATTTTAGACCTTGCTAGTCATTATTTCGATAAATGGAAAGGTACAGTCATAATGACGACATTTTTGTGAAATAACAGCGATGTTCGAATTAATAGACTCGATTGATTGTGTAGCATATGCTGCCAACCTTTCTTCGGTAAAAACTGCGGAATAACAACTGTTACTTGGTAGTCAGTTTTCGCATATTGATGCTCCACCTTATCAATAAACTTTTTCAAAGGCTGCGTGATGCTACGATATGGCGAATAGTAAGTGACAAGTCGCACATCTGGCTGCCACGCCTTCCATTTGTCCTCAAAGGCTTTTGCATCTGCTTGATCGAATGCTACATAAAAGGCAATTATTTTATCAACATTTAAAGATTGTGCATAATGCAGTGAATTTTCCACCACTTTTGTGATTCCCGCAACAGGTACGACAAAGACATTTCCCTCTACTTTCGGTAATGCTTCACCATTAAGTCGTAATTGTTCCCCCACTGCATTGTAATGATGCTTAATGCGATGGAACATCCAAATAATAAGCGGTAAAAAGATAAATACAGGCCATACTTGGGGTAGCTTTGTGACAAAAAACATCATTGCCACTACAAAGGAAATAACTGCCCCTATTGTATTGATAACAAATTTCACTCCCCAGCCATTAGGTTTTTCACGCCACCATTTCCGCATCATGCCAGATTGCGCTAATGTAAATGGTATAAATACACCTACAGCATAGAGTGGAATTAACTGCTCTGTTGTACCATCAAACAAAATAATAAGCACAATAGCTGCTAGCCCGAGCATCATAATCCCATTGGAATAGCCAAGTCGATCGCCACGAATTTGAAATATTCTTGGAATAAAGCCGTCTTTCGATAAATTGACTGCCAGTAACGGAAAGGCAGAATAACCTGTATTCGCAGCGAGCACTAAAATCATCGCTGTTGTTCCTTGCACAATATAATAAAATACATTACGTCCAACACTCGCTTCAGCAATTTGAGAGACAACCGTTGCTTGGGCATTCGGAGCGACTCCGTAGTAATAAGCTAGACTGACAATCCCAATAAACAGTACTGCTAAAATACTCCCCATCGCTAATAGCGTTTTCGCTGCATTAACGGGTGCAGGACTTTTGAAATTTGGAATGGCATTTGATATTGCCTCTACACCTGTTAATGCTGAGCTTCCTGAGGCAAATGCCTTTAATAATAAAAACAAACTAATGCCCGCAACAGGCGTCCCAATTTTAGGGTGTAAATCTGCTGGCACTTGCCCCGTTGCTACATTATAGATCCCCATGCCGATAAGCAATAACATGACAACGACAAATAAATAAACTGGATACGCTAAAATAGAAGCTGATTCAGTAACCCCACGTAAATTTAATATCGTTAAACAAATAACAAAAAACACAGCAATTGGAACGTTATAGGCATGTAAACTTGGGAATGCTGAAGTAATAGCATCTGTCCCTGCCGATACACTAACTGCCACAGTTAAAATATAATCAACGAGTAATGAACCACCCGCTACAAGTCCTGCATTCACACCTAAATTTTCGCGGGACACGACATATGCCCCACCACCGTGTGGATAAGCGAAAATAACTTGTCGATACGATAAAGTGAGTGCCACAAGCAGCACCACTACCCCTGCTGCAATCGGTAACGAATACCAAAAGGCAACCGTACTAACAGTCATGAGTACAATTAAAATTTGCTCTGGACCGTATGCTACTGATGATAAAGCATCAGATGATAATATAGCCAATGCTTTTGTTTTACTTAGCTTTTGTTCCCCCAATGCATCGGATTTCAATGGTTTACCGATAACATAACGTTTGAATGAATTTTTCATCCTTTACACCTTCTAGATTCATAGAGTGTGTTTCGCATTTCTAAATCGATTACACCTTCGCATAATCGGTCTCTTTCTATTTACTGGGGCTTTTTTGTATAGAATGCCATCAAAAAAAACGTCTACAAGTCATCACTAAATACGACTTGTAGACGCTCTAACGTCTGACAAGCTCCAACTTTTCTGCTCTTAACGCTTACGAGGTTAGCTGTCGGATTCGGGCCTGAGTAGCCCTACTCTTCAAAAAGAGATTCACCCCAAGAATTGTTTACACAATCCATCAAAATTGGGTCCCCCGCGTTTAATTGCTTCAGCGATTTAGAAATTTGAAACTTTTATAATGATGTCATATTACGCCTGGAAATAAAAAAAGTAAAGAAGATATTGCCCACTTTTTCGTAAATTTTTTTATATCCTCATGGACAAGCTTATATCAGTGGTTTATCGGCGATTCGGCGTGGTTTATCGGCGATTTTCGCTGTTTTACAGGCGATTTCGCTGGCCTTATCGGCGATTTTCAAAATTCACAAAAAAAATAATGAGCAAACTTCTTCACATTTTTAAGTTCTAGCTATAGAATAGTAGTATTATTATTTTCCTATAGGAAACTTTATTTCATTTACGATACTTTTTGAAACGAGGGAACAAGATGGCCTATAAACAGATGACAAAACCAGCAGCAGAAGCTGTTTTAGATGGAGACATAAAAGGCTGGCGGCGTATTTTACCCTTTCTCGGTCCAGCATTTATTGCAGCGGTTGCCTATATAGATCCTGGCAACTTTGCCACAAATATTACAGCGGGCTCGCAGTATGGTTATTTACTACTTTGGGTTATTGCCTTTTCAAATTTAATGGCTGTGCTGATTCAGTCTTTATCAGCAAAACTTGGTATTGCTACTGGGAAAAACTTACCTGAAGTAGCAAGGGAGAATTTTTCTAAAAAAACTTCTATATTTTTATGGATACAGGCTGAACTTGTAATTATTGCTACAGACCTAGCAGAATTTATCGGGGCTGCCCTCGGTCTATACTTATTATTTGATATTCCGATGCTACCTGCCGCACTTATTACAGCAATTGGTTCATTTGCAATTTTAGAGCTACAGCGCAGAGGCTTTAGAGCATTTGAAGCAGGTATTTCAGGAATGGTGCTAATTGTTGTGTTAGCATTTGCGTTCCAGACATTTTTAGCTCAACCAAATTGGGGTGATGTAACAATAGGCATGCTGACACCACAATTTGACGGTGTCGATTCACTGTTACTTGCAACAGGTATTTTAGGGGCAACCGTTATGCCCCACGCAATCTATTTGCACTCTTCTTTAACACAAAGTCGTGTCGTTGGTCGCAATGATAATGAAAAACGACGTATTTTCCGCTTTGAGTTTATCGATATTGTGATTGCAATGATTATTGCTGGTGCGATTAACATGAGTATGCTAATCATTGCAGCAGCAGTGTTCCATACGCAAGGCCTAGTAGTTGAAGATTTAGATATCGCCTATAACGGATTACGAGAGGCTCTTGGACCGATGGCGGCAGTATCTTTCGGACTTGGATTACTCATTGCAGGGCTTGCAAGCTCTTCTGTTGGTACATTAGCAGGCGACGTTGTTATGCAAGGCTTCATACAACGAAAAATCCCTCTATATTTACGTAGAGCAATTACAATGATTCCACCTTTGGCTATTATTGCAGCGGGTGTCAATGCCACTTATGCGCTTGTTTTAAGTCAAGTAATCCTGTCATTCGGTATTGCTTTTGCGCTTATCCCGCTTGTGATGTTTACAAGTAAAAAGGACATTATGGGTAGCCTAGTCAATCACCGTATCACAACTATACTTGGGTGGTTTGTCGTTGTAATAGTAGTTACGTTAAATATTTACTTATTATGGGAAACACTATTTGCTTAGGATGGGTGCCAGGCACTCATACAATTACACTCACCGTAGCGAACATCCACGGCATAGCAAAAAAGTGATAGATTGACGGCAGTCAATCTATCACTTTTTCTCTTTGTCTTAGACTCTCGCTTTTAAGAAAGTGCCTTTAACCCTACGACACCAATGATGATACAGCATACACTTGCTAAGCGGCCTTTACTTTTTGACTCACCAAAAAACATCATATTGATTAAGACCGCCCCTGCCGTTCCAATGCCTATCCATACCGCATAAGCCGTACTCGTTTGTAAAAATTCAAATGATTTATATAAAAATGTAAGTGACGCAGCAAATCCTCCTACATAGAGCACCATGCTGATAAATCCCTTTTTTGTACTATATTTTTTCAGTCCAATAACAGATACAAGCTCACTCGATGCAGCTAAAAAAACAAAAAGCCATCCCATACTATATCACCTCTTTTGCACGTTTATGTTCTTCAACAGAGTCAGCAACTTTTAAACCAATAACACCTACAATTAATATAAAAATAAAGAGAAGCTTACCGATACTGACTACTTGATTGAATATTAATACATCCATCAAGGTCGTTCCCATTGTGCCAATTGCTGCAAATATTGCATACACTGTTCCAGTTGGTAATTTCTCGCATGCCTTTGATAAAAAGTGCAAATCAAGCCCAATAAATATAACGATTAATAGCCACTCCCACCAATGAGCAGCCACATTGAAGCCATAAATCCAAATTAATTCAAAAAAACTAGTTAACCCTACATACAGCCAAGCTTTTCCCATAAAAAAACCTCCAAAATAATAATGACTGAACTTCATTCATTTTTACTGCAACAAGAACCACCTAGAAAATTTAGTAAAAATCCGCTTTTTAATTCGGATCTAAAGACATGTATTTCCCTTTTTATAGCAACGTAATACTACAAATAAGAGCATATATGGTTTACCACTTATATATCAAAAATTCACTGTAATATGTTTCATCTCTGTTTGCTTATTTTATAACAGCTTTGTTTACGACTAACGCATTACAAATAAATTCTAATAAATCTTTTTTATCCTCATCGATTAGCACTTCTTCTTTTGAATCAAATAAATAAGCTCGCTCTGCAGCAGCCTCTATTAATCCAAATACCATCTTTGACGTAGCATAAGAATCAATGGCTATTAAAATTTCACCTTTCGTCTTTGCTTTGTCCAACTCATTTCTTAGCCAATTATAGTAAGGTGTATACGCATTTACCCAGTCCTTTAAATAATCAGAAGCTGACAATCCAGCATAAATAATGGCTACAAGTTCCTTATGCTCTCTCGTCATCATAAATATTGTATCTATTAATTGATTAAATTTTTCAATTAGTGGTGCTTGCTCATCCACGTTTTTTTGAATTGCCTCAAATATATTGTCGACCATTACTTTAGCTATGGCGGGCATTAAGGACATTTTTGAAGGGAAATACAAATAAAAAGTTCCTTGTGCGATACCAGCCCTTTTTACAATATCAGCAATTTTTATTTTGTCGATACCTTGTTCTTTAAACAATTGAATAGCAGAGGTTACGATACGTTTTTCCTTATCCATTATGCGCCCCCTAAAAAATCATGAATTTTTAAAAATTGTAATCTAAACAAAAATAGAATTCAACCTCTTTCTTTTAACGAAAAGGAATCATTTCCTATAATGGGCCTGAAAAATTTATTTAATTTTGGTAATTTTAAAAAATTAGTTTGACAAATGAACGAGATTCATTTAAATTTTATCCCAAGGAAGATGACTGAAATTCATTTTAAGAAAAAATCTCCCTCAGCTAGTATTTTCATAACGGTAAGTACCATTTTCCACCTTGACAAGGGGTGTGTTACAAGGTGCAAATCGGTATTATTTTTTAATCAAAGGGGCGGAATTGATGATGAAAACAGGTTATATTTTTGACGAAAGTTATTTCTGGCACGACAACGGTAGCGGAACATTATATTTACCTTCGGGTGGTTACTTAGAAACAGATGTGTTTGTCGAACATCCTTCAACAAAGAGACGTATTAATAATTTACTTAACCGGTGTGGTCTAATGAAAAAATTAGAACAAATTGAGCCACGTCCTGCTACACGTGAGGAAATTGAAATGTTCCATACAAAAGAATATGTAGATAAAGTGAAACATTTAAGCGATACAACTGGCGGAGACGCAGGAGATCACGCCATTGTTGGTAGAGGTTCTTATGAAATTGCTTTACTGTCAACTGGTGGTGCTTTAAAAGCGGTTGATGTTGTGATGAATGGTGAAGTCGATAATGTTTATGCATTAACTCGCCCACCTGGCCATCATGCAGAGGCTGCAAAAGGCATCGGCTTCTGTATTTTCAATAACGTTGCGATTGCTGCCAAATACGCAAAGCAAAAATACAATTTAGAACGAGTTATGGTGTTAGATTGGGATGTTCACCATGGTAATGGAACAGAAAGTGCTTTCTATGATACAGATGGTGTTTTATTCTTCTCAGTACATCAGCATTTAAGTTTCCCGAATAATACGGGTTATGCAGAGAACGTAGGTGAAGCTGACGGAAAAGGATTTAACGTCAACATTCCACTTCCTCCAGGCACAGGAAATGCAGGCTATATTGAAGCATTTAAGTCCATTGTGGAACCTATTGTCAACGATTATAAACCTGAGCTTATTATTATTTCTGCTGGTCAAGATCCAGGCATGTTTGATCCACTTGGACGCATGAACATGACTGCTGAAGGCTTTGCAGAGTTAACAAAAATTATGATGAACTTAGCTAATAAGCATACGGATGGAAAAATCGTCTTCTGTCATGAAGGTGGTTACAGTAACGCTTACGTTCCATTTTGTACATTGCGCATTATTGAAGAATTATGTGGCGTGAAAAGTGATGTAGAGGATCCATTCCAAGATTCACAAGGATATCCCGATTTTGTAAACGAAGTAGAAAAGAAAGCAATCAATGAGGTTATTTCAATCCAATCAGCTTATTGGCCATCATTAAAAGTTACTGTTTAAATTGTAAACACTATTATTATATTAAAAATAATTATTAAGAGGGAGGGTATCTATGAGCAATTCTATCGAGGAAATTAGTTATGAACATATTCCTTTAGAACAGCGTAATGGCACTGCCAAAGAGCTATTTTTTACATGGTTTGCCGCAAGTACCGTTTCAACAACACTTGTAACAGGATCTCTAGCTATCGTATTAGGGTTGAATTTTTGGTGGTCACTTGTTGCTATCCTATTAGGACACGGCATAGGAGCTGCAATTATGGCACTCCATTCTGCCACTGGTCCTAAAGCAGGTTTACCGCAAGTAGTACAAAGTAGAGCACAATTTGGCTACTTCGGAGCTATATTGCCAATGTTAATCATTCTAATCATGTATTTAGGCTACGGAGCTACAAATACCGTTCTAGTTGGACAAGGAATGCAGGAAACACTTGGCCTTAATATGAACGTAACGGTTATTGTAAGTCTAATCCCAATGGTATTACTAGCTATTTTTGGACAAGGCTTACTTCAAAAGTCGATGAAAATCTATACAATTGGCTTTACAGTAGTATTTATTATTTTGTCGATTATGATTTTAACGAATGTTTCAATGGAGCTTTTAAATGCTGGTAATTTTTCTTTCAGCCAGTTTTTATTAATGACTTCCATTTGTGTAACATGGCAGATTACATATGGTCCATATGTATCTGACCATTCAAGATTTATCCATCCTTCACAATCTAAAAAGGTATTTACTTATAGTTACCTTGGAAGCTTTGCTAGTTCAGTTTGGTTAATGGTTTTAGGTGCAGCCATTGCCACTATGGTTGTGAATGGTAACGTTATGGCGCAAATTAAAGATATGGGCTCATTAGGTTTCATTATTGCACTATTATTATCTCTTGGTGTCCTCGTTATTAACTCCTTAAATATTTATGGAGCAGGCATTATTATATTATCGATTGCAAGTAACTTTTTAACGTTTAAAACATCTGCGAGACTACGGACAATTACTTCCATCGCAATTGGTATTATTATTGCCATTATTGCAACTTGGAGCTCAAGCAATTTTATGGCTAATTTCCAATTATACTTAGGGTTTATTTTATTCTTTATTATCCCTTGGAGTATGATTACATTAACTGATTTTTATATTTTAAAGAGAGTACATTACCCTCCAGATGAGTTCAACAAGAAGGATGGCATTTTCGGAAAAATTAATATACCTACAATGATTATTTACTTGTTAACTATCTTTATTCAAATTCCGTTTATTAATACGGAGTTATATGTAGGTCCTATTGCAAAAATGCTAAATGGATTGGATATTGCATGGCTTGTCGGTGGTGCGGTTTCTTTCCTATTATATATTAGCTTTTCTAAATTAACGGCACCTGCCAAGCTTTCTGTTGATGTTTATCCAACGGCTAGTGTGCCTGAGAATAATTAATAAATATGGTTCGCCAGGCTTCCCCAGGCCTTTTTAAAGCCCCTGTATAGTAATTTCATACAGGGGCTTTACTTATGTTATTAAACATCTACCTTTTCGATGTTGCGGATTGCTAAATAGGCAATGACTATCCCTATAATTGCTAATGTTATCGGGATTACGATAATATCATTCAATGAAAATGCACCCGTATTTGTAGAAACAACCATCACAATCAACAGAGAGGACAGTATTGTTGTTGGTACGGAGTATTTTTTCATACCAAAATACAATGGAATTAGTGCCATACTGGATGCCGCTACAGCATTCATTAATACGGAAGGAATGCGAAAAAGCTGCCCTCTAATTAATAGGACAGCTTTCATTTCTATTTCTCTACTTTTAAATCACACTGTTGCAGTGGAATCATTTTCGTTTTATGTTTTATTTTATAGCCCAACCACAAGGCGATAAACAGTGGTATCCCGATATAAGAAACAAGGACACCATACCAGTCAACCGAATCACCTGTGAAAGCTGTATAATTTTGACCAATTACAACAATCATACACAATGTAAATGCAAAGAGTGGTCCGAATGGATACAGCTTTGCTTTATATGGTAGTAATTTTAGGTCTAAGCCTTGCGCTTCATACGCTCTACGGAAGCGATAATGACTAAATGCAATACCAAGCCATGCAATGAAGCCTGACATCCCCGAAGCGTTTAAAAGCCACATATAGACAACGCCATCACCAAAGAATGATGCTAAAAATGCTAGGCAACCGACTGCTAATGTTAGCAGTAATGCGTAAATCGGAATTCCGCGACGGCTAAGCTTTGCGAAAATTTTAGGTGCGTGTCCATCTACTGCTAATTGCCATAACATACGTGATGATGCATATAACCCCGAATTACCTGCAGACAACATCGCTGTTAATATAATGGCATTCATTAATGATGCAGCAAAGGCAATACCTAAGCGGTCAAACACTAGTGTGAATGGTGAAACAGCAATATCTTCAGATAATAAACGAGCATCTGTAAATGGAATTAACATCCCAATTGCTGCAATGGCTAAAATGTAAAATAAAATAATTCGCCAAAAGACTGACTTAACCGCTTTCGGAATATTTTTACCAGGATCATCAGTTTCCCCAGCAGTGATTCCTAATAGCTCTGTCCCTTGGAACGAGAAGCCTGCTGCTAGAAATATGCCGAATGTAGCAAGGAAGCCACCATGGAATGGACCATCACTTATAAAGAAATTCGTAAAGCCGACTGGTGCTTGTCCTCCTAAAATACCAAAAATCATCAATAGACTGACGATAATGAAAACAATAACAGTCGCAACTTTTATCATGGCAAACCAATATTCACTTTCACCATAGCTTTTTACAGAAAGTAAATTGAATGTTAGTACGATCGCAATAAATATGACTGTCCATAGTGCCGAAGAGCTGTCTGGGAACCAGTACTTCATTATAAGAGAAACTGCTGCAATTTCAGCGGCAATTGTAATCGCCCAGTTATACCAGTAGTTCCAGCCAAGTGCAAAGCCAAGCGCTGGATCTACAAATTTTGTTGCATACGTACTAAATGAACCTGATGACGGCATATAAGCTGCCATTTCACCCAAGCTTGTCATTAAAAAGTACACCATAATGCCGATTAATGCATAAGCAAGAAGTGCACCACCTGGTCCAGCCTGTGCTATAGCACCACCACTGGCTAGAAATAGCCCAGTTCCGATAGTACCACCTAACGAAATCATTGTTATATGGCGGCTTTTTAATTCTTTTTTCAACTCTGGTGCTTTATGACCGAGCTGATTAACTTTTATTTCACTCACGTTAAAGCTTCCTTCCTTTTATAAGAGGCAATAAAAATGCCATCACATGAACGTTGTGATGGCTAAGTAAATCCTCTGTTTCTTCAAAATGATAGCACAACACGTTGTCCAACGTGACAGTTCTGTTCCTTTCGGAGACAGCCCCAGCATGAGGTTTTCAAGTCCCCTCACACTTCGGCAATATTTCCTTTCAGCTAACATCTTCAATGCTTGTCATCTCCACTAGCTTACTAATAAATACCGCGACCTCTACCTCAATACAAACATGAGGCATATAATTATTAAATTTATGATGTGTCTTAGTTTAACATACGACCTAAGACATTTCAATAAAACGATTAATGTTCTGTATTTTATGAATATTCTACTATTTTTATTAATGTGATAAAGTGTTATAGTGGTTCGAATTATAACTGTTCTATCAGGGAGGTACTTATTTTGACAACTAACGAAGAATCTACTTATCCTAGCAGAAAGATTAACTGGAAGGGCACAACGCTCTTATTAGTTATCGGTGTAATTTTTCTTGCTTCGACATTACGTATGCCATTAACGGTTGTAGGACCAATTATTTCCTTCATTCGTGAGGATCTCGGTATATCTAACGTACTTGCAGGCTTTCTAACAACAATTCCATTGCTTGCATTCGCACTAGTGTCACCTATTGCCCCAATCGTTGCAAGAAAACTAGGACTAGAACTAACTCTTTTTCTATCAACCATTTTATTAGCACTTGGGATTGTACTGCGCTCACTTGGAACAACAGGGTTACTCGTATTCGGTACAATGATAATAGGTGTAGCTATTTCATTTGGTAACGTCCTCATCCCAGGGTTACTTAAATTAAAATTCCCTTATCATGTTGGTTTACTAATGGCATTCTTCACAATGTCCATGAACTTAACGGCTGGTATTGGCGCTGGTATTAGTTATCCTATAGCCAATGCATCTCTTGGCTGGCAAGGTGCACTTGCCATCGCTATAGCTCTTGTCGTCGTGACTATCTTAATTTGGATTCCTCAATTAAAATTTAATAAGCCTGAACCAACTGTAGCTACTACGAAAACTCGTATACCACTGTGGAAATCACCAGTTACTTGGGCAGTCACTGGCGCAATGGGTTTACAATCGTTATTATTTTATACAACTGCAGCTTGGATTCCTGAAATCTATATTGCCCAAGGAATAGCAGCAGATCGTGCAGGTTGGATGTTTTCAATCATGCAAATTTCCCAAGTACCTATGGCTCTAGCTGTACCGATTATCGCTAGTAAAATGACATCACAACGACCTCTCGTTTTGATGTTTACTGCTTTTTATGTTGTCGGCTTTACTGGCCTTGTCATGGAATGGACTAATCTCGCTGTATTGTGGATGATATTGCTAGGATTAGCAGGTGGCGCTTCATTTTCACTTGCAATGATGTTCTTTACTCTTCGTACTCGTACGGCATTTGAAGCAGCTGATTTATCGGGCTTTGCACAATCATTAGGCTATTTATTAGCCGCAGTTGGCCCTATTTTATTTGGTTACCTACATGATTTATTTGGCGGTTGGAACATCGCTGGCTGGCTATTCGTTGTCGTTGCAGTATTACTATTCTTCTGCTCATTTAGAGCTTCTAGAAACGAATATATAAATTAAAAAAAGCAGCTCATCCTACTATGAGCTGCTTTTTTACATTTTTAATAAGGCGGTTTTTGATAAAAGAAATTCGGTGTATTATAAACATTGACATAAGGCTTATGGAAAATATGCGTTGTTGCAGGTGATAATGGGGGAATCAACCAAGTCCAATTGCCTGTTAAGTCGCGACCTGCCTTCTGCTCAGCTTCTTCAAATAACTTAAATTGCTGTGCAGCAGTATGATGATCGACTATACTTACACCATCTTCTTTAAAGGAAAACAGTACAGCAATATTTAATTCAACTAATGAGCGATCACGCCAAAGCGATGCTTGCTTAGTCGTATCGAGCCCAAAAATTTCAGCGATTTTCGGCAACATATTATAACGATCAGTATCAGCTAAATTACGTGCCCCAATTTCTGTCCCCATATACCAACCATTGAAAGGAGCCGCTTGAAAGTCGATTCCAGCCATTTGAAAACGCATGCTTGAAATAATCGGCACCGCATACCATTTCAACGCTAGTTCCTCCACTTGTGGGTGCTCAGGATGGCGAATTACAACTTCTAGTACATCTTCACGTGGTATTGAAAACAATTGTGGTTGACGGTCATCCACCTGGATAACGAGTGGTAATACATCAAATGCTGTGCCCTCGCCCTGCCAGCCTAGCGATTCACATACTTTTGTAAATGGTACAGAATGTGGGTCACCAACAATGCCAGCTTCCGTCTCATAGCCTGCATAACGGATCAACTGATGATTCCAAATCTTTACTCTACCAGATGCAAATACCGTTATTGTTGGCCGAATTTTACCACCATTTGTCGCATATTGAATATGACATAACAACTTCTCAAATATCCCTTGCTCATCTAAAACATCACGGGCATCCTCAACATGAAGTGACTGCCAAAATAATCTCCCGATACATTTATTACTATTACGCCAAGCTACTCGTGCACCAAAAGTAAGCTCCTCTGTTGAAGGAATATATTGTCCTTCATTTTCAACTTGCTGTAATCTATTTGTTAGCCATTGTGCAGACTCATTTTGCTCCATTTGATAAAGTGTTAAAAAACGTTGTATCTCTTGTAGTTTCATGTCGTTTTCCTCCATCTACCCTCATATTAGATGAATAGAAATAAATTCTCCATGAAAAAATTCATTAGAAAACATACATCTTTTATATATGAAATACTTTGTTCAAATTTAAATCAATAGTCAAAAATTCTCCATCAAAATTTTATAAAAACTAAATGAATAGCTTAAAAAATTACAAAGAAAAAGCATGTAGCAACAATATGCTACATGCTTTACTAGATGACCCCTACGGGATTCGAACCCGTGTTACCGCCGTGAAAGGGCGGTGTCTTAACCGCTTGACCAAGGGGCCATGGCTCCGAAGGCAGGACTCGAACCTGCGACAACCTGATTAACAGTCAGGTGCTACTACCAACTGAGCTACTTCGGAATAATTTTTTAATGGGCCTAAATGGACTCGAACCATCGACCTCACGCTTATCAGGCGTGCGCTCTAACCAGCTGAGCTATAGGCCCTCTTTGGAGCGGGTGATGAGAATCGAACTCACGACATCAGCTTGGAAGGCTGAGGTTTTACCATTAAACTACACCCGCATATGGTGGGTCAGGACGGAATCGAACCGCCGACACTTAGAGCTTCAATCTAATGCTCTACCAACTGAGCTACTGACCCGAAAAAGAAAATGGAGGAGGTAGAGGGATTCGAACCCCCGCGCGGTGTTACCCGCCTGTCGGTTTTCAAGACCGATCCCTTCAGCCAGACTTGGGTATACCTCCGGAAATAAATATGGTGGAGCCTAGCGGGATCGAACCGCTGACCTCCTGCGTGCAAGGCAGGCGCTCTCCCAGCTGAGCTAAGGCCCCAAATTTTAAAAGATGGTCGGAATGACAGGATTCGAACCTACGACCCCTTGGTCCCAAACCAAGTGCTCTACCAAGCTGAGCTACATTCCGTTACTGTCTATCTTATCTTTTTATGGCGCGCCCGGCAGGAGTCGAACCCACAACCTTCTGATCCGTAGTCAGACGCTCTATCCAATTGAGCTACGGGCGCTTAATATTAAAAAATGGTGCCGAGGGCCGGAATCGAACCGGCACGGTAGTCACCTACCGCAGGATTTTAAGTCCTGTGCGTCTGCCAGTTCCGCCACCCCGGCACATTTGGAGCGGAAGACGAGGTTCGAACTCGCGACCCCCACCTTGGCAAGGTGGTGTTCTACCACTGAACTACTTCCGCATGTGCATAAGATTATTTATCCTGGCAATTATGTAATTTGTAAATAAAATAAATGGTGCGGGTGAAGGGAGTCGAACCCCCACGCCTTGCGGCGCTAGATCCTAAGTCTAGTGCGTCTGCCAATTCCGCCACACCCGCAAATATGATGAGCCATGAAGGACTCGAACCTTCGACCCTCTGATTAAAAGTCAGATGCTCTACCAACTGAGCTAATGGCTCATATTATTAATAAATGAAAAATGGCTGGGGTACTAGGATTCGAACCTAGGCATGACGGAATCAAAATCCGTTGCCTTACCGCTTGGCTATACCCCAATATTAATTATATGGGGCGACTGATGGGAATCGAACCCACGAATGTCGGAACCACAATCCGATGCGTTAACCACTTCGCCACAACCGCCATATGAACTATAACAGTAGTTTAATCTAAAAAAGTTTGGCAGGGGCAGTAGGAATCGAACCCACACCAAAGGTTTTGGAGACCTCTATTCTACCGTTGAACTATGCCCCTAAAATAAAAAACTGGTGGAGGGGGACGGATTCGAACCGCCGAACCCTAAGGAGCGGATTTACAGTCCGCCGCGTTTAGCCACTTCGCTACCCCTCCAAGGGCTGATGCCGGCGATAGGAGTCGAACCCACGACCTACTGATTACAAGTCAGTTGCTCTACCAACTGAGCTACACCGGCAAATAAAAAGACGGTCCCGACCGGGATCGAACCGGCGATCTCCTGCGTGACAGGCAGGCATGTTAACCGCTACACCACGGGACCATAATTTGGTTGCGGAGACAGGATTTGAACCTGTGACCTTCGGGTTATGAGCCCGACGAGCTACCACTGCTCCACCCCGCGACAATATAATACTTTGATATTAAAATGGTGGAGGATGACGGGCTCGAACCGCCGACCCTCTGCTTGTAAGGCAGATGCTCTCCCAGCTGAGCTAATCCTCCACATAAAAAACAAGCGAAGCGACGTCCTACTCTCACAGGGGAAGCCCCCAACTACCATCGGCGCTAAAGAGCTTAACTTCCGTGTTCGGTATGGGAACGGGTGTGACCTCTTTGCCATCATCACTTCACTTATTCAGTTGAAAGAACTTATTCTCTCAAAACTGGATAAACGTTTCATTGAATGTTTCAAACTTTTTTGGTTAAGTCCTCGATCGATTAGTATTCGTCAGCTCCATGTGTCACCACACTTCCACCTCGAACCTATCTACCTCATCGTCTTTGAGGGATCTTACTTACTTGCGTAATGGGAAATCTCATCTTGAGGGGGCTTCATGCTTAGATGCTTTCAGCACTTATCCCGTCCACACATAGCTACCCAGCGATGCCTTTGGCAAGACAACTGGTACACCAGCGGTGTGTCCATCCCGGTCCTCTCGTACTAAGGACAGCTCCTCTCAAATTTCCGCCCCCCGACGGATAGGGACCGAACTGTCTCACGACGTTCTGAACCCAGCTCGCGTACCGCTTTAATGGGCGAACAGCCCAACCCTTGGGACCGACTACAGCCCCAGGATGCGATGAGCCGACATCGAGGTGCCAAACCTCCCCGTCGATGTGGACTCTTGGGGAGATAAGCCTGTTATCCCCGGGGTAGCTTTTATCCGTTGAGCGATGGCCCTTCCATGCGGAACCACCGGATCACTAAGCCCGTCTTTCGACCCTGCTCGACTTGTAGGTCTCGCAGTCAAGCTCCCTTGTGCCTTTACACTCTACGAATGATTTCCAACCATTCTGAGGGAACCTTTGGGCGCCTCCGTTACCTTTTAGGAGGCGACCGCCCCAGTCAAACTGTCCGCCTGACACTGTCTCCTGCCCCGCTAAGGGGCATGGGTTAGAATTTCAATACAACCAGGGTAGTATCCCACCGACGCCTCCTTCGAAGCTGGCGCTCCGAGATCTCTGGCTCCTACCTATCCTGTACAAGTTGTACCAAAATTCAATATCAGGCTACAGTAAAGCTCCACGGGGTCTTTCCGTCCTGTCGCGGGTAACCTGCATCTTCACAGGTACTATAATTTCACCGAGTCTCTCGTTGAGACAGTGCCCAGATCGTTACGCCTTTCGTGCGGGTCGGAACTTACCCGACAAGGAATTTCGCTACCTTAGGACCGTTATAGTTACGGCCGCCGTTTACTGGGGCTTCAATTCGCAGCTTCGCTTGCGCTAACCACTCCTCTTAACCTTCCAGCACCGGGCAGGCGTCAGCCCCTATACGTCACCTTACGGTTTTGCAGAGACCTGTGTTTTTGCTAAACAGTCGCCTGGGCCTATTCACTGCGGCTCTCGTGCGCTTGCACGCTCAAGAGCACCCCTTCTCCCGAAGTTACGGGGTCATTTTGCCGAGTTCCTTAACGAGAGTTCTCTCGCACACCTTAGGATTCTCTCCTCGACTACCTGTGTCGGTTTGCGGTACGGGCACCTCTCACCTCGATAGAGGCTTTTCTTCTTGGCAGTGTGAAATCAGGAACTTCGTCCATACGGACTCGCCATCACAGCTCAACGTTACAGTGTGCGGATTTGCCTACACACACGCCTTACTGCTTGGACGCGCACAACCAACGGCGCGCTTACCCTATCCTACTGCGTCCCCCATTTCTCAAACGGTGAGGAGGTGGTACAGGAATATCAACCTGTTGTCCATCGCCTACGCCTATCGGCCTCGGCTTAGGTCCCGACTAACCCTGAGCGGACGAGCCTTCCTCAGGAAACCTTAGTCATACGGTGGACGGGATTCTCACCCGTCTTTCGCTACTCATACCGGCATTCTCACTTCTAAGCGCTCCACCAGTCCTTCCGGTCTGACTTCAACGCACTTAGAACGCTCTCCTACCACTGACATCGTAGATGTCAATCCACAGCTTCGGTGAATCGTTTAGCCCCGATACATTTTCGGCGCAGCGTCACTCGACCAGTGAGCTATTACGCACTCTTTAAATGATGGCTGCTTCTAAGCCAACATCCTGGTTGTCTGTGCAACGCCACATCCTTTTCCACTTAACGATTACTTTGGGACCTTAGCTGGTGGTCTGGGCTGTTTCCCTTTTGACTACGGATCTTATCACTCGCAGTCTGACTCCCGTGTATAAATATCTGGCATTCGGAGTTTGTCTGAATTCGGTAAACCGGGATGGCCCCTAGTCCAAACAGTGCTCTACCTCCAGTATTCTCATCACGAGGCTAGCCCTAAAGCTATTTCGAGAGAACCAGCTATCTCCAAGTTCGATTGGAATTTCTCCGCTACCCACACCTCATCCCCGCACTTTTCAACGTGCGTGGGTTCGGGCCTCCAGTAAGTGTTACCTCACCTTCACCCTGGACATGGGTAGATCACCTGGTTTCGGGTCTACGACCACGTACTAATTCGCCCTATTCAGACTCGCTTTCGCTGCGGCTCCGCCTTCTAAAGCTTAACCTCGCACGTAATCGTAACTCGCCGGTTCATTCTACAAAGGCACGCTATCACCCATTAACGGGCTCTAACTACTTGTAGGCACACGGTTTCAGGATCTCTTTCACTCCCCTTCCGGGGTGCTTTTCACCTTTCCCTCACGGTACTGGTTCACTATCGGTCACTAGGTAGTATTTAGCCTTGGGAGATGGTCCTCCCGGATTCCGACGGAATTTCACGTGTTCCGCCGTACTCAGGATCCACTCTGGAGGGAATAAACTTTCGACTACAGGGCTTTTACCTGCTCTGGCGGACCTTTCCAAGTCGCTTCATCTAACTCATTCCTTTGTAACTCCGTATAGAGTGTCCTACAACCCCAAGAGGCAAGCCTCTTGGTTTGGGCTCTTCCCGTTTCGCTCGCCGCTACTCAGGGAATCGATTTTTCTTTCTCTTCCTCCAGGTACTTAGATGTTTCAGTTCCCTGGGTCTGCCTTCAAGACGCTATGTATTCACGTCAAGATACTACGCGATTAAACGTAGTGGGTTCCCCCATTCGGAAATCTCCGGATCAAAGCTCACTTACAGCTCCCCGAAGCATATCGGTGTTAGTGCCGTCCTTCTTCGGCTCCTAGTGCCAAGGCATTCGCCGTGCGCCCTTAATAACTTAACCTAGTTATTAAGCCTAAAAAACTTAATTTAAAAAATAAATGTGTTTGTTACAATTTCAATGTCGTTTTATCCAGTTTTCAAAGAACAAATTTTGAAGTATTTCATCTAATGATGAACCTTCAAAACTGAACGCAAAACGTAATCTTACAAACCCAAGGTTTGTATTCCGAAAATATCCTTAGAAAGGAGGTGATCCAGCCGCACCTTCCGATACGGCTACCTTGTTACGACTTCACCCCAATCATCTATCCCACCTTCGGCGGCTGGCTCCAAAGGTTACCTCACCGACTTCGGGTGTTACAAACTCTCGTGGTGTGACGGGCGGTGTGTACAAGGCCCGGGAACGTATTCACCGCGGCATGCTGATCCGCGATTACTAGCGATTCCGGCTTCATGTAGGCGAGTTGCAGCCTACAATCCGAACTGAGAACGACTTTATCGGATTAGCTCCCTCTCGCGAGTTGGCAACCGTTTGTATCGTCCATTGTAGCACGTGTGTAGCCCAGGTCATAAGGGGCATGATGATTTGACGTCATCCCCACCTTCCTCCGGTTTGTCACCGGCAGTCACCTTAGAGTGCCCAACTAAATGATGGCAACTAAGATCAAGGGTTGCGCTCGTTGCGGGACTTAACCCAACATCTCACGACACGAGCTGACGACAACCATGCACCACCTGTCACCGTTGTCCCCGAAGGGAAAACCATATCTCTACAGTGGTCAACGGGATGTCAAGACCTGGTAAGGTTCTTCGCGTTGCTTCGAATTAAACCACATGCTCCACCGCTTGTGCGGGCCCCCGTCAATTCCTTTGAGTTTCAGTCTTGCGACCGTACTCCCCAGGCGGAGTGCTTAATGCGTTAGCTGCAGCACTAAGGGGCGGAAACCCCTAACACTTAGCACTCATCGTTTACGGCGTGGACTACCAGGGTATCTAATCCTGTTTGCTCCCCACGCTTTCGCGCCTCAGTGTCAGTTACAGACCAGATAGTCGCCTTCGCCACTGGTGTTCCTCCAAATCTCTACGCATTTCACCGCTACACTTGGAATTCCACTATCCTCTTCTGCACTCAAGTCTCCCAGTTTCCAATGACCCTCCACGGTTGAGCCGTGGGCTTTCACATCAGACTTAAGAAACCACCTGCGCGCGCTTTACGCCCAATAATTCCGGACAACGCTTGCCACCTACGTATTACCGCGGCTGCTGGCACGTAGTTAGCCGTGGCTTTCTAATAAGGTACCGTCAAGGTACAGCCAGTTACTACTGTACTTGTTCTTCCCTTACAACAGAGTTTTACGAACCGAAATCCTTCTTCACTCACGCGGCGTTGCTCCATCAGGCTTTCGCCCATTGTGGAAGATTCCCTACTGCTGCCTCCCGTAGGAGTCTGGGCCGTGTCTCAGTCCCAGTGTGGCCGATCACCCTCTCAGGTCGGCTACGCATCGTTGCCTTGGTGAGCCGTTACCTCACCAACTAGCTAATGCGCCGCGGGCCCATCCTATAGCGACAGCCGAAACCGTCTTTCAGAATTGTCTCATGAGAGACAAAAGATTATTCGGTATTAGCCCCGGTTTCCCGGAGTTATCCCAAACTATAGGGTAGGTTGCCCACGTGTTACTCACCCGTCCGCCGCTAACGTCAAAGGAGCAAGCTCCTTATCTGTCCGCTCGACTTGCATGTATTAGGCACGCCGCCAGCGTTCGTCCTGAGCCAGGATCAAACTCTCCATAAAAGAAATTTGATTAGCTCAAATTGTTTTGCTGGCATCAATTTTGATGTCCAAAATTTTGTTTCGTTCACTAACGAAGTTAGCTACTAAAAACTATATTGATTACGTTTTGCTTGTTCAGTTTTCAAGGTTCATTTCGTTGCTTTTTAATTTCAGCAACTTTTATATAATAACATTTCTGATTTTCATTGTCAACAACTTTTTTATATTTGTTTTTCTCTTTCGAGAAGCGACAACTTTTATATCTTATCACTTCAGAATGTTGATGTCAACACCTTTTTGTGATGCTATTATAAGTTTGTAGTACTTAATGTTGTGTCGTCTTAGCGACAAGTAATAATTTATCACGATTCTGCATTCTGTGCAAGTGTTTTTCTACAAAAAATATCAATTTATAATAAGAACTTTATTAGCAAGCTATTACCAGTCCATTTTTATATGAGAACTTTCCTATTTAAATGTTTTCATATTTTCATATTGCTAATCTATATGAAAGCATGCATTTACCACATAGGTTAATGAGGCATCTTACACAATATATATAAGATTTTCACATAAAAATCATCTCTAGTTATACATAACAGGTTTTGAATATCCTTTTTGTTAAGTTTATTTTCACATTTATTTTTTCAAACATACTCTAGTTACTTTCCACCGCGGCTTGTGCAAGCCACGGCAGAAAGCAACCATTCAAATATTATTTAACATCTACAACTCAGCAAAATATAAAACTTCTAAAATGGAAAAAAGAATGGAACTGCTAGCATCATCACAATAAACATAACAACTTGCAACGGCACGCCAATCTTTACGAAATCCATAAATTTATAGCCACCCGCCGTCATTACAAGCGCATTTGTTGGGGAGGCAATTGGCGTGGCAAACGCCATACTCGCTGCTACGGCTACACCAATCATAAATGTTGTAGGATTTGCATCCATTGCAATCGCTGCATTCATAGCAATTGGCGCGAATAACACAGCCGTTGCCGTATTACTAATAAATTGGCCAAAAATTACTGTTAATATATATATCCCTATCAGCACCCCATAAGGACCGTAGCTACCAAGAGCATCGATAATACCATCTGATAAAATAACCATTCCGCCTGTTTTCTCTAATGCGGTTGCCATTGGAAGCATCGCTGCGACAAGCACAATACTTTCAAAATTCATATTGCTATATGCATCCTCCATATTCCGCAAACAGCCCGTTATAATCATCAAAACCGCTCCAATCATAACAGAGATAACGGCTGGGAATACTTCAAAAGCCATCAATCCAATCATTATCAACATAATTGCGCCCGCAATACCCGCCTTACCAGTAGCTGCTGCAACACTCGCGTGCTCCTTCGGTTGACCAACAACAACAACATCCTGTGTCTCTCTAGCAAGTACTAATATTTCGTCCCATGCACCTTGTACTAAAATGGCGTCTCCGAATTTCAACTTATGCGTAACCATATCTTGTAGCTTATAGCCACCTCTATGGTTAATACCAATAATATTGAGATTGTACTTTTCGCGAAACCCAAGTGAACTGACTGTTTCGTTAATAAAACTAGAATTAGGTGTTAAGAGTACCTCCGCAATACCTAAATGCTTCGTTACTAATTCATCCGCCTCATTCTCTGTCAATTCCTGCATCACTAAGCCATAATCTGCCGCCAAGCTAGCAATATCATTTTCCTCACCTTGTACATAAAGTTCATCTAGGGCATGGATAACACTTGTTGGTCCCGCCATTTCCTGATAAGTCATAGGGAGTAAATTAATACCGTCCTGTGATTTACGATGAATTTTCATCATACAGAGCGCGTATTTTGCAGGAAGCTTTAACTCTGCTAATGATATGCCAATAATAGGAGAATCTTCAGGCACAAACATTTTAAACAGTCGATTGTTTAAATCATATTGTTTAACAATTTTCTTAGGCGAAAGCTTATAGCCTGTAGAAGTTTGTGTTTTATTTTTGTCATGCGGCAACAATATATTGCGCACGAGCACTAAATAAATAATACCCGCTATCATCCCAACGATGCCAATAGGTGTCACCTCAAAAAAACCTAGCTTCTGATAGCCTCGATCAACCAAGAGTTGGCTGACAATTAAATTTGGCGGTGATGCAATTAACGTCATCAACCCTGAGAGACTGGCTACATACGAAAGAGGCAGTAAAAACTTCGACGGACTTTCTTTCATACTAATTGCAATACTAACTACTATAGGCATCATCAATGCAACTGTCCCTGTATTGCTCATAAAGGCACCTACAGAACCAACAATAATGAGCAACAATACAAATAACTTTAACTCACTATTCCCCGACCATTTCATTAATAATTGTCCAGCCATTGCTGCAAGGCCTGTACGCAATATACCCGCGCCAACAACAAAAAGCCCCGCAATCATAAGAACAACTGAATTCGAAAAACCCGCTAAAGCTTCTGCAGGTGTTAAAATATCAGCGATAACAAATGCGAGGAGTGACACAATAGCAACAAAATCTGCACGCACTCGATTCGTCATAAATGCAAAAATCGTCATTCCTAAAATAAGAAATGTTAATGTAAGTTGCACGTTAAACATTCCCTTCTATCTATAGTAACAACTATATTCTATACGAAAAAAAGCATAAATAACGGATTTCACCCTATTTATGCTTTTTCTGTAATATTTAATTTTCAAATGTATACAAATTAACGCTAATTAAGCATCTAATTCTTCTAACTTTTATAATAAAATGCCATCACGTACAACGACTTGCCCTTTTTTAATAACGGTGTGTGTATGATTCATGCCATAAAAATATTGTAATTGCTTATAATTAGCAACGTCTAATATAATAACGTCACCTTGTTTCCCCGCTTCAAGTGAACCAATTTCATGCCCTCTATTAAGTGCATACGCAGCATTAATTGTCGTAGCAGTTAACACTTCCTCTAGTGTCAAACCCATATGCATACAAGCTAAATTCATAATAAACGGCAAACTCATGGTCGGTGATGAGCCTGGATTAAAGTCTGTTGATATTGCTACAGGTACCCCTTCATCAATCATTAGACGCCCTCTCGCAAATGGCGCACGTAAGAAAAAGGCTGTTCCAGGCAGCAACACCGCAATCGTACCAGCTTCAGCCATACTTTGTATTCCTTCATCAGAGGCTACTAGTAAATGCTCAGCCGAGATAGCTCCCACTTCTGCAGCTAGTTCCGCTCCATTATAAGGCTCTATTTCATCCGCATGAATTTTCGGTGTCAGTCCAAGCGCTTTGCCCGCCTCTAAAATACGTCGGGATTGTGCTGGAGTAAATACGCCTTTTTCACAAAATACATCGTTAAATTCCGCGAGCTTTAGTTGTGCTACTTTCGGCAACATATCATGAATAACAACATCGACAAATTCATCTTCACGACCTTTAAAATCGCGTGGCACCGCATGCGCACCCATAAAGGTACTGATTACGTCTACAGCATGTGTGTCTTGTAGCTTTTTCGCTACCTCCAATTGCTTCTTTTCTGTTTCCCAATCCAGACCGTAGCCCGATTTTGCCTCAACAGTTGTCACTCCATGCTTTAAAAATACATCTAAATGCTGCTTTGTCTTTTCATATAAAGCTTCAAAACTGGTTTCTCGCGTTCGCTTAGTCGTAGCATGAATGCCACCTCCAGCATTCATAATCTCCATATATGTGGAACCGTTAAGTCGCATATTAAATTCCTGCTCACGTGTACCACCATGTACTAAATGTGTATGACAATCCACTAAACCAGGCATCACAATCTTTCCAGTTGCATCAATAACATCAGCTTCCTCCACTAAATGTGGGAAATCGATTGCTAACTGCTCATATGACCCAACAGCGACTATACGATTTTCTTGTAACAATACACTACCATCTTCTATTACAGCGATTGCTCTCATTTGTTCTTTTATTCGAGGACCTTGGACCTCACTTTTTAACGTAATGACTTCATCCGCATTTTTAATCAAAATGGTCATTTCACATCATCCTTTAACATTGGCATACGGACACCTTTGTTCTTTGCCGTATCAATAGCAATTTTATAGCCTGCATCAGCATGACGCACAATACCCATTCCAGGGTCGGAAATTAACACGCGTGCAATTTTCTCAGCTGCTAGTGCGGAGCCATCCGCCACAAGTACTTGACCTGCGTGCTGAGAATACCCCATTCCTACACCTCCGCCATGATGGACACTTACCCAGCTCGCCCCACTCGCCGTATTGACAAGTGCGTTTAATATCGGCCAATCGGATACAGCGTCTGAGCCATCAAGCATTCCTTCTGTTTCACGATTTGGCGATGCCACAGAGCCAGAATCTAAATGGTCTCGACCAAAAACAATTGGAGCAGACAACTCACCATTTGCCACCATTTCATTAACCTTCAATGCAAAGCGATGACGATCACCATAGCCTAACCAGCAAATACGCGCAGGAAGCCCTTGCCATTTCACCATTTTTTGCGCCATATCAATCCAATTGACAAGCCCTTCATCTTCTGCAAACATTTCTTTTGCTAAAGCATCTGTTTTATAAATATCTTCTGGATTTCCAGAAAGGGCTGCCCAACGGAATGGCCCTTTACCCTCACAGAACAAAGGACGAATATATGCTGGCACAAAGCCTGGGAAGTCAAAGGCATTTGTGACACCCATCTCTTTCGCATAAGCTCGAATGTTATTACCATAATCAAACACTTCCGCACCCGCCTGTTGAAATTCAAGCATCGTACGAACATGCTCTGCCATCGTTTCCTTCGCCTTTCGCTCATATGTTTTCACATCATTTTTACGTAATTCCAGCGCTTCTTCAAAAGTCATCCCATTCGGTACATAACCATTAATCGGATCATGTGCAGATGTTTGGTCTGTCACAAAGTCTGGAATTATCCCTCGATTTAGTAGCTCTCGATTAATATCCGCACAATTGCCGACAAGACCAATAGACGCTGGCTCTTGTTGACTGCGCAATTTATTGACTAATACAATTGCCTCATCTACTGTCTCAACAAGATAATCACAGTAGCCCTCTTTCATTTTGCGTTCAATACGTGCACGCTCCACCTCTACTACTAAAATGACTGCACCAGCCATTTTTCCAGCTAAAGGCTGCGCACCACTCATGCCACCCATACCGCCAGTTAAAATGAATTTACCGCGTAAATCTGCGGTACCAAACACTTTCTTCCCAGCCTCTACAAAAGATAAATATGTTCCTTGTAAAATCCCTTGAGCACCAATATAAATCCAGCTACCAGCCGTCATCTGACCATACATCATTAAATCGCGGTCCTCTAACTCGTAGAAGTGTTCCCAATTCGACCATGCTGGTACTAAGTTAGAGTTGGCTATTAAGACACGTGGTGCATGTTCATGTGTACGGAAGACAGCTACTGGCTTTCCTGATTGAATAAGAAGTGTTTCATCATTCTCTAATTCTTTTAAAGAGGCGATGATTTGCTCGTAGCTTTGCCAGTTCCGAGCCGCTTTTCCAATACCTCCATATACGATAAGCTCGTCAGGATTTTCCGCAACTTCAGGGTCGAGATTATTCATCAGCATGCGCATTGCCGCCTCTTGTGTCCAGCCCTTACAAGAGAGCGTTGTTCCTCTCGGTGCACGAATCGTTGTTGGTGTTTTCATACTGTCATCCCCTTTGCTTCTATTTTGCTAACACAACTAAATCATCACTTGCCAATAAGTACTTCGCTAACGCTTCAATCTCATCGCCGATAGGTTGATCTGCTAATAAAGGCGGACAGAATTGACGCACTTTTTCTAAATACGCTCTTGTTGTTGGTGATAATTGCTCTTCTGCCTTGTCTAAATGAATAGCTTGTGAAGCACAAATCATTTCTATTGCAATCACCCGTGCAGCATTGTGAACAATTTGTCGCACTTGTCGAGCGGATGTCGTTCCCATACTGACATGATCTTCCTGATTCCCCGAAGTTGGAATAGAATCCACGCTTGAAGGATGAGCTAGCACCTTATTTTCAGATACAATAGAGGCCGCTGTATATTGTGCAATCATAAGTCCACATTCAATGCCAGGATTCGTTGCTAAAAACGGTGGTAAACCATCATTAAGTTGCGGATTAACCATACGCTCTGTGCGTCGTTCTGAAATATTAGCCCATTCACTAACCCCAACTTTTAAAAAGTCCATCGCTAACGCTATTGGCTGGCCATGGAAATGACCTCCCGATACAACTTCTCCATTTTCTAAAACGATAGGATTGTCTGTTGTAGCATTCATTTCTGTTTGTACGCGCTGCTCAGCATAGAAAAACGATTGCCAAGAAGCACCATGTACTTGAGGAATACATCGAAGTGAATACGCATCCTGCATCCGAACTTCTCCCTGCTTCGTCACTCGTTTACTACCATCAAGCCATTTCCGAATACGCCCACCTACAAGCTCTAATTCTGGGTGTGGTCTTACAGCTAAAAGCGCAGGATCAAATGCATTCGTAATACCTTTTAATGCCTCTAACGACAGACTCGCTGCCATATCTGCCGCAAGCCCAATACGCTCTGCTTCATTCAATGTCAAGGCACCAATTCCTGTCATTGCTTGCGTACCATTTACAAGTGCTAAACCTTCCTTCGCTTGTAGTCTTACAGCTGTTAAACCAGCATTTTGTAACGCGACACCACCCGCCATCAGCTCCCCGTTGAACTCGGCTTTTCCTTCACCTACAAGCACTAGTGCTAAATGTGATAGCGGCGCTAAATCTCCACTTGCTCCAACCGAGCCTTGTGACGGCACGATAGGGTGTACGCCTTTATTGATGCAGTCTAGTAATAGCTGTAGCGTTTCTTGGCGAATACCTGAAAAACCACGCGCTAATGCATTTGCACGTAAAACCATCATGGCACGCACAACCTCAGTCGGAAGTGGTTCTCCAACACCCGTTGCATCTGAGCGCAATAAATTCAACTGTAATAACTCAATATCTGATTCTTCAATTTGTATATTACTTAGTTTGCCAAACCCCGTATTGACGCCATAGATTACTTGCCCTTCAGCTAAACGCTTTTCAATCCGTTCCCTGCTTAATTGAACACGTTTCGTACTTTCAGCACATAACGCAACCATTGCCTGGCCTCTCACGATTTCCTCAACTTGTTGCCTCGTTAACGTATTGCCATCAAGTTCGATGATTTTTTGCATACGATATCCCCCTATTCTTAACAGCATATGTAAATTAAAGTGTGAAAAAAATTGAAATTCTCTATATCCATTGTACAAACTACTTTTTTCAGAAAATATAGAATTTTAAAAGAGAAAACAGGAATTATTTCAGATTTTTATGTTATTTTTATTAATATAATCGTAATAAATTACGAAACTAGAATATTTTAAGAAAGGCTGATTCCATGCGACTGTTATTAATTGATCGAGATCTAACTGAACTGTCAGGTATACGATGGTTTTTACATACATACTTACCTGGAGATTTATCAATTGAGATGTGCAGTACTATTTCTGAGGCCACTCAAAGCATTCAACAATTTGCACCAGAGGTCATTTTATTAAATATTGATTTACTTCCTAATAATCGTTTAACAGCACTTTATGGACTTTTACAAAAGCATCCTGGCAAAATACTTGCGATAACGACAGAACCATTATTTAAAAACGCGTTAAAAGCAATAGATTTACAAGTGGCACACCTCTTTGTAAAACCCATTGATTTAGAAGTGTTGAAGCAAAAGCTCACTGCTATTTCTCTTCATACACCTCACATTCAAAAGCCTAGTCTTGATGCTAAAGATGAATCTTTTTACTATCAATTATTTTTAGAAAGCACACCAAGCACTTTATCAACAAATATTCAGTTTACGATGATTGAACCTGAGCATTTAGAAACGTTAAATAAATTGTACATATGGCTCCAACAAACACCTATTTATTATCAAATGAGCATTTATCCATTGTCAGATTCAATTATCTGCTTGTTTCAAACAAGCGATTTAAAAATTATTGAAAAGGATATTCGATCATTATTAAAAGAATGGCAAATGACTAATAACGGATCTTTAAATATAGGGATTTATGATGGTACACCAACATCTTTAAAAGAAATGTATGCCTTAACAAAACGCGCCCTTCTTCAAAGCTTTTACGAAGGCTTTGGGCATATTTTTTATGCAACGAAACAATATCAAACACAGCCACTAGATCCTTTACTCACACCAGAGGAACAGCAGCTACTTATTAAGAGTTTAGAGGAAGGAAATATCGAGGCAGTAAAAGCATTTTTATATCGATTATCAAACGGAAGCATCTACTACGAGCAAGATGATTTGCGCATTCACCTAACAAGTGTATTAGCACAAATTCGCCGCTTTATGTTGAAATATAAACTTCATGAGAAAGCTGCTATTGAACAAAACTATCGTCAGCTTTTTCATTTAATTATTGAACATCCGATATTCTATACAATTCTCAATGGCATAATTTTATTCACACAAAGACTTATTGACTTGGCACGAGAAGCTCGAATGGAGAAAAAAGCAGACTATGTAGAGTTAGCTTTAGATATAATCGACCATCAATATCATAACAGCGAATTATCCTTACCTTTTATCGCCCAAAAGTTGGGTATTAGCCCAAATTATTTAAGTACTATATTTGCAAAGAAGCAAGGCCAACCATTTAAACGCTATTTACAACAGGTTCGTATACAAAATTCGACTAAAATGCTTATGGAAACGGATTTTGCTATTAGTGAAATTGCACTTTTAAACGGTTTTGATGATCCAAATTATTTTAGTAAATTATTTAAACAACTAATCGGAACTACACCTAATCGCTATCGCAAAGGTTGGAAAATCTAATGAGAAGACACATTATCGCCATTTTCAATTAGCCAATTATATTTTCAATGTAAATAGAAAAATCAATAAAATTATTATACTTCACACAGGTTGTTACTTATATAATAGTAAATCGTTTTTCCTTACAAAATAGCTAAAAACACTATAGAAACAGTGAAAACATTTTAAAAAACTATGTATAATCTTTAAAAATCCCGCATATATTTATACTTTATATCTTACAAGATAAATTCTTTAACAATAATTATTATAATGTACTAGAAATTCTATTTTATATTTGTTATAGTTATTTACGAGGAGTTTGACTCACAATATTTTTCAGGAGGTAAACTAATATGACAAACGCAAATGATCGTAGCCGTCGTTTTACAACAGCAGGTGGTGCTCCAGTAGTAAGCAACCACGACTCTATGTCAGCAGGTCCTCGTGGTCCTCTTTTACTTCAAGATGTATGGTTAGTTGAAAAATTAGCAAACTTCAACCGTGAAGTTATACCTGAACGTCGTATGCACGCAAAGGGTTCTGGAGCATTTGGCACATTTACAGTAACACATGATATTTCTCAATATACGAAAGCAAAAATCTTCTCTGAGATTGGGAAGCAAACACCAATGTTCGCTCGTTTCTCAACGGTAGCGGGAGAGCGCGGTGCTGCAGATGCAGAGCGCGATATTCGTGGTTTTGCACTTAAATTCTATACTGAAGAAGGTAACTGGGACTTAGTTGGTAACAACACACCTGTATTCTTCTTCCGTGATCCGTTACACTTCACAGATTTAAACCATGTAGTTAAGCGTGACCCACGTACAAATATGAAAAACGCAAATTCCAACTGGGATTTCTGGACTTTATTACCAGAGGCATTACATCAAATCACAATTGTAATGTCTGACCGTGGTATTCCTACAGGTTACCGTAATATGCATGGTTTCGGTTCACACACATATAGCTTTATCAATGCTCAAAATGAGCGAGTATGGGTGAAATTCCACTTCCGCACAGAGCAAGGCATTAAAAACTTAACAGGTGCTGAAGCAGCTGAAATTATTGGTAAAGACCGCGAATCATCACAACGTGACTTGTACGAAGCAATTGAAAAAGGCGATTTCCCGAAATGGAAAATGTACATTCAAGTTATGACAGAACAACAAGCTCGAGAATTACCTTATAACCCATTCGATTTAACAAAAGTTTGGTATAAAAAAGATTTCCCACTCATTCCAGTTGGCGAATTTGAGTTAAATAAAAACCCTGATAACTACTTTGCAGAAGTAGAGCAATCATCATTTGCTCCATCTAACATTGTGCCTGGTATTAGCTACTCTCCAGACAAAATGTTACAAGCACGTATTTTTGCTTACGCAGATGCAGCTCGCTATCGCTTAGGCGTTAACCACCATATGCTACCTGTAAACGCACCAAAATGCCCATTCCGTTCATTCCATCGCGATGGTGCTATGCGTTTTGATGGCAACCTAGGTTCTACTTTAAGTTATGAACCAAACAGCTATGGTGAATGGGAGCACAATTTAGACTATAAAGAGCCACCATTACGCATTGATGGTCATGCTGATATCCACGACTTCCGTGAAGATGACAATAACTACTTCGAGCAACCAGGTAAATTGTTCCGTCTTTTATCTGCAGAAGAGCAACAACGCTTATTTGAAAATACTGCAAACGATATGGCAACTGTTGAAGAATTCATTAAACGTCGTCACATTCTACACTGCTACCTAGCTGATCCAGCTTACGGAGAAGGTGTAGCGAAAGCGATGGGTCTTTCATTAGACGGAATGAATCTTACAAATCCATATGTAAAACAAGAAGTAAAACAAGTAGCAAACATTTAATATTCCACTTTATTGATATCCAATATAGCTTGTCGTCGTCGGCAAGTAGACAAAAGGTACCGAGAAACAATATCTCGATGCCTTTTGTCATTTGTAGTTCTTTTTTATGCTAGTCCCTTTAAGATTTTCAATAATCTTTGTACTATTCCGTTACTATTCAGTTGATTGGAGCCAATTACTACAAATCGCACTGGAAGGTATCTCCCCCATTCACTGACAAAGTAACACAGTGGCATTCATCGTTTTAATTCACCTATAATTATTGTCCCTTTTAAATTGTAAATCCCCCATTGTCATATAGGTGTTTTTATCAACTTTATCGATAAATTCCACAAATATGTATTACACATATTTCTAAATAACCATATTGATATTTGACAACTACAACAAATTGAAATGGAGGAACATTTCCATGTCAATTCGAAAGAAACTATACATTGGATTTGGTACAATTATTCTCTTATTACTAACTATCTCCTCAATCTCTTACTATCAACTGAATCACATTAATAATTTAAATAAAGAGCTATTTGAGAACCGCGTTTATAAACTGATTCAAATCGATAAAATCCTTACCGCCGCTGCTTTGCAAGGAAACTATATTCGTTCATATATGCTCGAACCAGATGACGTAACAATACAAAAGCTTGAGGAACAGGAGCAACTAATCCAAGCTAAAATAACAGAGCTTGATAAAATATTTACTAGTGAAACGACACAAGAGCAAATGAAAATTATTAAAACGAACCAAGCCATTTTTGAAAAAGCAGCATTAGAGATTATTAATACATATAACCCAGATGATTTACAATCTGCTATCGACATTCTTAGGACAAGAGCACATCCTGCAAGAGAAGCAATACAACAGGCAGTCCATGATATTGCCCTTTACGAAGAACAACAAATACAAATAGTCCGTGCTGAGTTGTCCAATGCGGAGAACGTCAGCTCTGTTATCGTTCTAAGCATCTCCGTCATTTCGATTATTTTCTCCTTCATCGTTGTATTCTTTATGACACGAGCTATTACAATTCCAGTTAATAAACTAGCCACAGCGGCAAATGTAATTGCTACTGGAGATTTACGTCAAAAAAATATAGAAGTAAAAACAAAAGATGAAATTCGAAATTTAGCGAACTCATTTAATGTCATGAAATTTAATTTACGCTCGCTTATTAATAATGTTGCAAAAAATGTTGAGTATACTACTTCTAGCTCAGCAGAATTATCGGCAAGCACTGATGAAGTTTCTTTATCTTCTAGCGACATTGCAAAGCGTATACAATTGATGGCAAAGGACGGTAACCAAGCTGTCATTACAGGTCAGGAAACCTCTAGTGCCATGGACGAAACTGCTCGCGGTGTTCAACGCATCGCTGAAGCAACGCAAATGCTCCATTCGAAGGCAGTCGATACACAAAGTGTTGCAAATAACGGTGAGAAAATGTTACAAACAACTGAAAGTCAAATGATGGTTATTCAGCAATCCTCAGATAAGACGAATGAACTTATTAAACAGTTAAGTACACAATCAGCTGAAATTGAAAATATTACAAAAGTTATTACTGATATTACCGATCAAACTAACCTACTCGCCCTTAATGCAGCCATCGAAGCTGCACGAGCAGGCGAACACGGGCAAGGCTTTGCAGTCGTAGCTGATGAAGTACGTAAGCTTGCTGAAGAGTCCAAAATATCCGCTAACCAAATTATCAATTTAACTACAAATATTCAGCAAAACACAAGAGAAGTAGAGAAGGCAGTGGGCGTAACAGTGCAAAAAGTTGATGAAGGCGTTACTTACATTCATGATGCCCAAACGGCTTTTAATAAAATAATGGACGCCATTGAACATATGGCATATGAAATCGAAGACGTTTCCGCTTCCACACAGCAAATTTCTGCAGCTACAGAGGAGGTTGCTGCATCAGTTAACGAAATGTCATCCGTGGCAAAAAATGCGGCCCAGCAATCTGAATTAATAGCTGCTGCCATTCAAGAGCAGGCAGCAATCATTCAAGAGGTTAACGATGTTGCGAAATCATTAAGTGATGAGGCAATAACCCTTCAAGAAGAGATCAATAAATTTAAAGTCTAAAAGCAGGCAAAAAAGAAAAAGTGTTAGATTGATTGCCATCAATCTAACACTTTTTTGCCGTAAAAATGGTTATCCGCTCCGATGAATACTTTTCGCTTCAACTACCGTGCTCTAGTTTCTAGTTCTTTATCACTGATATAGTCTGCTCCCAGCGTCTTGAAATTCTTTTGCCTTTTCCTGCATCCCTTGATGAATAGCTTCTGTCGTATTTAAATCTTTTTCTTTCGCATAGTTACGAATATCTTGAGAAATTCTCATACTGCAAAACTTAGGACCACACATCGAGCAAAAATGTGCCGTTTTTGCTCCTTCTGCTGGTAAAGTCTCATCATGATATTCTACAGCTCGCTCTGGATCTAACGATAAATTAAATTGATCACGCCAACGAAACTCAAAGCGAGCCTTTGAAAGAGCGTCATCTCGCTGCTGGGCACCAGGATGACCTTTAGCTAAATCCGCTGCATGTGCCGCAATTTTATATGTGATAACACCTACACGAACATCTTCTCTATTTGGTAACCCTAAATGTTCCTTCGGTGTTACATAGCACAGCATGGCTGTTCCAAACCAGCCAATCATTGCAGCACCAATTGCTGACGTAATGTGATCATAGCCAGGCGCAATATCTGTTGTGAGAGGACCCAATGTATAAAACGGTGCTTCTTTACAAACTTCCAATTGCTTGTCCATATTTTCCTTAATAAGATGCATTGGCACATGCCCAGGTCCCTCTACCATCACTTGTACATCGTGCTTCCACGCAATTTGCGTTAACTCCCCTAGCGTTTCAAGCTCTGCGAACTGCGCCTCGTCATTGGCATCTGCAATTGAGCCAGGTCGTAAACCATCCCCTAATGAAAAGGCTACATCATATGTTTTCATAATGTCACAAATCTCTTCAAAATGAGTATATAAGAAGTTTTCTTGATGATGGAATAGACACCACTGTGCCATAATCGAGCCTCCCCGCGATACAATGCCCGTTACACGATTAGCTGTAAGCGGTACATAGCGCAGCAACACACCTGCGTGAATCGTGAAGTAATCAACCCCTTGTTCAGCCTGCTCGATTAGCGTGTCCCGATACACCTCCCACGTTAAATCCTCGGCAACGCCATTTACCTTTTCAAGCGCCTGATAAATGGGTACTGTTCCAACAGGCACAGCGGCATTCCGAATAATCCATTCACGAGTTGTATGAATGTGCTTACCAGTAGATAAATCCATAATATTATCAGCACCCCATCGTGTTGCCCATGTCATTTTTTCAACTTCCTCAGCGATGGATGAGGTTACTGCTGAATTCCCAATATTAGCGTTAATTTTTACATGGAAGTTACGACCGATAATCATCGGTTCTGCCTCTGGATGATTGATATTAGATGGCATGATAGCACGGCCCGCAGCAATTTCCGCACGAACAAATTCAGGTTTTAAATTTTCACGAATCGCCACAAATTCCATTTCTGGAGTAATAATTCCTTGTCTTGCATAATGCAGTTGAGTCACATTGCGGCCTTTTTTCGCACGTAAAGGTTTGCGAGAAAGGTTCGGAAAAACATTTTCCTTTATGCGCGGGTCATCCGCGTTGCGGAAGCCATTATCCTCAGGCTTAATGGTACGTCCCTCGTACTCCTCTACATCGCCCCGTTCTTTAATCCACGCACTACGCAAAGCTGGCAAACCTTTTGTTATATCCACTTTGTAAGTAGGATCTGTATAAGGGCCACTCGTATCATATACCCTTACTGGTGCATTCTCCTCTTCACCAAAGCTACCTGTTGTGGGGCTTAGCTTAATTTCACGCATTGGCACTAAAATATCTGGTCGTGTTCCTTCTAAATATACTTTTTTACTCCCGTCAAAGCTTGTCATAATGTTCATGTTTTTTTCGCTAACTGTTGTCATTTACTATTCCGCTCCCTTTTTCGTAAATTATGAAAAGGACCGAATCTAGCCCACTCCAACAAGTAGCATTACAAACAAAAAGCCGAATCCAAAAAATATTGGATCCGGCTGTACATGTAAGGTTACATTTATCGCAAAGTATAAGGAGTGCGAAGTTCATTAACTTTCCCACGCTGGTATGAGCCAGATCAGGTCCAAAGGGTCAAGAAACCTCAATGCGTTTCCCTCTCAGCCCGACTCATCGGACTCCCCTAGTTAAGCTATTCAGTTTGATGCTAGTGTAACAGATATTCCTAATAGATGGAAGTCATTAAGTAAAAAGCATTTCTGCCAAATAAATTACAATTGTTACTGTAATACAGCTAACAATCGTCGAAAAAAGCACTGTTTGTGCAGCGGTTTCTGACCCTAAATCATATTCAAGCGCTAAACTCGAGCTATTACGCGACGTTGGGAATGCACTTGCAATAAAGAGCGATTGGGCCACAACACCCTCTAAGCCGAGAACAAAAATTATAAGTAATGCAACGGCAGGTCCTACTACTAAACGTGTAAAACAGCTGACAAACACAGTTTTATTGAACATTGATTTAATTTCAAGCTGAGATAGCTGTGCACCAAGCGTAATAAGAGCAACAGCGATAAATCCATCAGCAACGTGGTCAATTGGAATACGAATAAATTGGGGAATGCCAATATTAAAGAAATTCATTGCTACACCTATAATGAGCGCATGAATAATCGGCATTTTTAGAAAGTCCTTCACAATGGCCATGCCTGACTTTGTTGAAGAAATTAAATTATATAAACCATATGTATAGGTCGTTACATTTTGAAAAATAACGAGAATAACTTGAATTGCCACCCCAATTGGTTGTGTCACAAAAATCATTTGTGCCACTGGAATACCATAGTTGCCAGAGTTAATAAGGACAACACTATTTTTAAATACAGCTGCCTCGGTTTTCTTTAAGCCTAGTCCCTTAGCTATAAAGTGACCAAGCAACATCTGACTCCCAATAAAAAGCACAATAAATAGCGCCACTTCACCTAGCACCGATAGTTCCACACTTGTTTCATATAAATTTACAAACACAGCTGCTGGCATAAAACAATATGTAATAAGCTGAGATAGTGCTTTTAAGTTAAATTGAAATTTCTTTTGTAAAAACGCACCAAGTACAAGCAACACCAAAATAGGTGCAACAATTTTAAAGAAAATCATACCGAGATACATCATGTGAGGCGACCCCCTTTCATCTTTCTATAGTAAAACTGTTCGCAAACTAGGTCAATGCCACTCTCGGCTCAAGCTGTTGCTATAAAAAGAGGCTGTCCTTAGAAAAGGACAGCCTCAATCTCAACTTATCTACAAAGGATATTAAAGAAGTTTTATCGGCGATTTCCCACAGGGTATCGGCGATTTCCGAAGAAGTATCGGCGATTCCTCCACGTCTATCGGCGATTTCCATGATTTTATCGGCGATTCCTACTACCTACTACAATTTAAAAATCATTAAGCAAGTTTAAATCGGTTCACGACTTCTTGTAGTTCTTTAGAGATTTGGTTCATATTATTAATAGATTCTGCAACCTTTTGCATTTCTGCCTGTTGATCCACAGCAGATGCACTTACTTGCTCTGCAGAAGCCGCAGTTTCCTCTGAAACGGCAGAAATACTTTGAATTGCTGTAATTGCCTGATCTTTTTGCTCTAGCATTTGTGAAAGGTTTGATAATAACTCATTAATTGACGTTGCAATAGAATGAGAAAGCTCATTATTATCTTTAAAAGCTAGCTCTGTATTTTGCACTGATTCATTTTGAGCTTGCATTAAATCTGCATTTGAAGCGATAACAGACACCGTTTGATTTGCGTCTTCTAGAATGCTAGTTACAGTTTTCTTAATAATCTCTGTTTCGTTTTTAGACTGTTCCGCTAGTTTACGAACTTCTTCTGCTACAACTGCAAAGCCTTTTCCATGCTCTCCCGCACGAGCAGCCTCAATACTTGCATTTAATGCTAATAAGTTAGTTTGCTCCGTTATTCCTTGAATAGAGACAATAATTTGGTTGATATTTCTGATGTTACTAGATAAGGATTCCATCTGACCTTGAATACGGACATTCATTTCGTTCGTTTCAGCATTTCGGTCACGTAAACTTTCAACTTCTTTCATGCCCTGCTCTGTAGAAGCTTTTGTTTTTATCGACAGTGCATCCATTTGCTTGGAAAGCATTGTTATTGCGTCAATTTGCTCAGATAAATCAATCATTCGATAATTCGTTTCTTCCGTATCCTCTGATTGTTTCGAAGCACCTTGCGCAATTTCATTGATAGCTACAGATACTTCCTGATTAGAGGCGACAATTTCATTAAATGCTTCATTCACATTATGTGATGATTGATTAAGTATTGTAGAAGAATTTAGCACTGTATGTATAGCATCATTCGTTTTGTCCAGCATATTATTATAGGCTAATGCAACAGCACCAATTTCATCTGATTTGATATGTTTTTCGTCTATTTTTTTCGTTAAATCGCCTTCTGCAGCCGTTTCAATGGATGCTCGTAAAACTTTCAAAGGCTTTAACTGTTTAAAGATAAACATCGCACTGGCAGCAGCCATTAAAACAACCATAATTATTGCAGCTACAATCGTAACGATGAGAACTTTATTATACGTTTCTAATATTTTCGTTTTAGGTAAAACTAATTGTACGGTCCATACTTCATCGATATTTTCTAACTTCATTGGAGCAAAGGCGTTATATGATTTTTCGCCAAGTTGCTTGGAATCTACATAAAGACTATCTGCTACACCATTGTCCATGGACTGTTTAACAGTTTTCCAATCAATAGCGTCCTGCATATTGGTCCCATCTAACTTTTCGTTAATACTATTAACTGTTAACATACCTTGATCTGTAATTATGCCTGCGTAACCACCTTCAGGCTCAATAGAATTGGCTAATTCCTTTAAAAAATCGATAGATAAAGTGGCCGATAAAACACCGAAATATGTACCTTTACTATTAACTAGTGGTACTGCAATAGTCGTCATTGAAATGGTATTACCATTTACATTAAATTCATACGGTTCCGTTAAAATCGCACGACCTTCTTCTTTTGGGATTCGATACCATTCAGCACCATTTTTTTCATCAAGCCCAACTACAGGATTAATAATAGTTTGGTCTTTCCCTCTTGTTAAATAAGGTATAAAGCGATTTTGTTGGTCAACTAAAGCAGTGTCTACAGTTGGCGCAATTTTCACTGTGTTATTTTCTAAAATAGCCCCTACACCTAGTAAATCCTTATTGTCGTCTAGGTTATTTTGTAATATATCCATTACATCCTCTGTCGATAGTTCACCCTTGCCTTGCATTGTTTGAACAATTCGTTTTGTCGTTTGTAATGTATCATTTACTTTCTTAAACCGCTCGCTCATATTTGCTGCTGATAGTTCTGCATTTTGCAGCGTTGCGTCTTCTGAATCATGTATACTCTGATTATAAAGAATCATACTTGTTACCAATGTATAAGCAATAAATAACACGATAAATAACCCTATTATTAAAGATGAGAGTTTTAAAGCTATACTTTTGGATTTTTTCATACCAACACCTCCATTTTCATTAAACAATAATAATGTATGGACCTATGTTTCACAACAAAAAACAATCTTATTTTACCAAGACAATTAAAATTTTCTATTAAAATTCACTATTTTTAGACAATAAATTGATACATACATCCATTTATACTAAATTTTGTTATTATTCTATTCGTTAAACTTCTATAGGCATTTGGAATAACTACATTCTAAATGCCTATAGATAAAAGCTTATATATCTAAGATAATACCTGCTCTCTTTATAACTCCAACAGTTTCGGCAACTCTCCCTTTAGTATTTATGATATAGTACGTTATAAAAAACGAACAACCTTTTTACCTATTAACCTAAAATATGCATAAAAAATCCTTAAGCTATGATAAAATTAATATTATTAAAATAGGAGGTTTGCCCGTATGAAACATAAAAAAAGCCTAGCCTTGCTTGCTCTAGTAGCCGTTCCATCCCTTATTTATACTACACCTATAACGTCTGCATCGGCTGCCGATACTTCGACACATGCAAAGACGGCATACATATACAATAATAATTATTACTATAATTCCAATGTGCAGAATGTTATACAGCTTATTTCGAACATTAATGATACATCATTTGCGTTTCAGGCTTACTTAGAGGCGGCAATTAAAGCCTACAATGCTTTAACAGAAACTGAAAAACAATATGTTACAAATTACTCGACGCTATCAAATCACCAACAAACAAGAGTAAATTATCGTAGACTAGCCGCACAAATCGAAGAAAAATTGGCATCTGTCGACTCTACTTCTGTTAACTATTATCAAAATGTTATTGAAACGAGAGATTGGTACAACACGTTGAATGCTGCCCAAAAAACTTTTGTCAGCGCTGAAACACAAAGAATATTGACGTCATCGATTACACCAAATACTTCAATTGATAAAGTTGTAAATAAAATTCAACTATTAAATTCCTCTCGTCTTAGCTTCCATAAAGATGTAGCTGAAGCTCGCGCAGAGTATAATGCATTAAGAAAATTCTCAAACGTTTCTTTGCCTACAGGTATTGAACAGCTTTTACTAGATGCTGAACACGTCGTTACGATGGATAAAAGCGCTGCCAAAGAAGTCGAAAATGCCATTGCAGCTTTATCACCAAAAACATCTACGACGCACGATGTACAAGCAGTAAAAACAGCCTTCGAAGCATTGACACCTGTACAACAACAGCTAGTGCCAAATGTATGGATATTAGTAGACTATGTAAAAGGAAAGTATAAGCTACCAGCTAAAGGCGGCAACACAATCAAAACACCCGAATTATCAGACTCAGCCGCAATACCAGGTAAAAATACGCTAATGTCGAAAAGTCGAAACACATATAAAGCAAAAATCAATGTCGCTGATTCTGAAAATGACAATGAACGCTTTGTATTAACAACGAAAGCGAATATGGCGGTCATCATCCCACCATTGAATACGCTTGTTAATGAGGATTTTGGCGTAATGGATGTTCAGCTTACAAGAAATTTAAACCGCATTACGTTCCAAGCAGTATTAAACAAAATGCCCGTTAAATTCGAGGCAAATATTGAAATCATTTTAGAAAATATACCAGAGAATGCTTCCATCGTTCGAATCAATGAATTTGGTGACCATGAGCCTGTATCCTATACGGTCAATGGCAATCAATACATCATTGAAACGCAAACTTCTGGTACGTTCCAAATTATTAGAAATTAAATAAAATGAATCCCACACCTCTTTCGAGTCACTTCAAAGAGATGTGGGCTTTTCTTTTCTTCAACAAAAAAACACTAGCTATCTTTGTAATAGCTAGTGTCTTTTTATTGATTTATTGTGTTCTAGGCTGAATTAATACGTAATCTAAAGCTCCTGGATCTGAAGATGCTTTAGCATACACAATATTTCCATACTTATCTTTCGTGAACAGATAAATTCGTTGATCTTTTTGGAATACATTCGTTGAATTTGGATCACTACCTGTTTGGATTGCTGTAAAGGTCTTCGCAGAACTTGCATCCGCAGGTGCTGTAATTTTCCCTTTACCGTAGGAAACAATTGCTCCTCCAGGTATATACGTAAAGTTATTACTATCTGCATTTGCAATAACATCTTGAACATTTTCAGGCGATAAATCATATCCTTTGTTCAGTACTGCGTAGTAATAATGCTGATCCCATGTAATATCGGCATTTAGATTCGCAACGACTTCAAGCTTCTTAGAAATATTTAAATTACTTGGGAATTGCGTATCTGGTAATAATGTAGCAGTAGTAATTGTATTCTCTTTTGTTGGATATTTGTACTCTGCTCTATCCTTACTAAATGTCCAGCCGCCTTTATCTTTCGCAGTAGCATTGACGCTAATGTCAAAGCTTTGTTTTACTTCACTATTGAACGTGATAATAAGCTTACGTGGCTCCCAATCCCTAGTACCTGTAATATCAAGCCAACTTTGTGTGTAAGATGGTGTAATAGCAGTCGTTGTACCTGGTTCTACTAATTTAAAATCAAATCCAGTATCGATTGCCTCTGAAAATGTCACTTCAAATGTTTTACCATCAAGTCGTTTAAAGATAGGATCTTGAACTTTTGGTGGTGTTCCATCCGAGAAGAATGTATATTTCATCACACCATTGCCACCCCCACCAGGCGTCAAGGTTATCGGTTTATTTTGCTTCTCATCAAATGTATAAACTTTTGATTCTGTGCCTTTTTGTAGCATTGTAACGTTATTATAGCGATCTTTTACAGCAACATATAACTCGTACTGTTGATGTGGCGCAAGTGTTAAAGAAATCTCATTTGTATCTTTACGCATGCTGCTCGTAATTCCTTTAGCCATTACCTCTTCTGGAGTTGTAGGTGCAGGTGTGGAGTCGCCTACATTGCGAAGAACATAGTAATAAGAACCGTCCTCGTCTGACATAAATCTGAAGGTTGCTTTTCTGTCCCCTTCCGCCACTGTAATTGACGTATTGTCGATAACTGGTGCAGTTCGGTCATCAATTACATGTTTTGTTTGAATATCTGAGACATTCCCTGAACGGTCTCGTAATACCATATAAATCGAATAGCTCTTAAATGGATCTAAAGGCGGAATTGTATTCGGTAGCGGAACTGTCACCTTTTGCTTTCCTAACTGCGCTGGCTTATTACCGCCACTTCCGATAATCGGTATATCTTTGCCTCCTACATTAAATTCCTTTGAATTTAGTTGCACAGCTTCGATTAATCGTAGTCGGTCATCTCGTGTTAAATTTAGATCCGATTCCATAATTAAATAATGATATGTCCCTGCTTTTGTTGCATTGAATTCAACAAGTGTCTGATCTTTAGCAGCGTTAATAGCAGGCTCACCGATAATCGTTAAATATGGCCACTCACCATCTCTATGAATATATTCGGCCGTATTACGCGGAACACTATTCACTGGTGTATTATTTATATTTTCAAATTCATTATCAGCTAAATCTTTTACATTTGGAGAAATCGTTACGACCAAGTTATCTCCATTAACGAAACCTGTTAAAGAAGGAATTGTGAAAGTTAATCTTTTTTGAGCCTTATTATAGACAACTTTTTCTGGACGGATTGGTTTTTGTAATCCTTGGTTAACTATACCTGTCCCTGTCAGTTCATAGTTTTCTACTTTTTCAGCAGAAGTTATATCTAACTCTTCACTTACCGTTACATAAAATTCATTTTTAATTTCATCTTGTAACACGAGCTCTCCGCCAACAATGTATGGAGGAATATTATCTAAAGCTCCTGTTTTAAACTCTTTGATCGCTTCTTTTGGAATTGGGTCTACGGAATAATTGCCCGACTCATCTTTCATGACTACATAAAGTTGATAGGATTCTTCAGGGTCTAAACCTGTTAGTAATCCGTCAACTTTCAATTTCCCAGCTTCTACTTTCCCCTTACCTGTTGGTTTAGCAACAATATCAGCGGTTGTTGGATCTGCAGCCGTCGTTTTTTTACGTACATAGTAGTAGTACTCTCCTGGTTCACTCGCATTAAATGTAAATTCTGCACGTGTCCCACCATGTAAAGGGTTTACCGCTAACGATTTGACGACTGGTGGCGATGAATCTTTCATTTGGAATGACTGCGATTTAATATCCGACGTATTTTTCGCTCCATCTACTACCATTACATAAACAACATATTCTTTTTTCTCGCCTAAGTTAGTCACTTTAAACGTATTTTTACCATTGACGGCTGCAGCCGTTCCACTTGCTACATTATCAGTAGATATACGATTGACCATCTCGCGTTTTGTTGGGACTTCAGCGCCCTTTTCACGAACAATATAGTAGTATGTTCCGACTTTATCTGAAGTAAAGTCTACTTGCACATCGCTGCCATTCAATACGCTTACATTGGTAATATCGATTAATGGTTTTGTTTTATCTGCTGGCTTCGAATTGTCTATATCATCTTTATCGATTGGTTTACCATCTGGGTCTGTAATATTGCCTATGTTATCTTTATCATCTAAAAAATCATCAAAAATATTATTTGGCCCTTCGTCTTTTGGAAGAATTACTTTGTCAATATACGTGTAGTCACCAATATCAATCCAACCATATGCATTATCTACATAAAGCGTACCTACACGACCATCTATATAAAGCTCTAAATCGGTATAGCTATTGTAATTAATCCAGTCGATATTGCCCGTTCCATATATCGTTAGCTTCGTTTCCGTATCCAAATTTAGCGTACCGATATTGCCTTGTATCTCGAATTCACGTACATTTCCAATAATATCAACACGAGGTAGCTTTTTATTTGTTTCAATTTTTGTACCACTTTGAGACACAACTAGTCGTGATACCGTACTATTGTAAAATTCAATATGCTTTTCAACATTTTTCATCGTTACTTGATCTTTTGACCAGTTTTCAAAAGGCTTGTTTTTATCTGGATTTTGATTTGAATCCGTCCAGTTTTGCAAATCGCTCGACGAGTTGCTATTCGATGAGCTTTCTCCTTCTTGCTTATCAGGATTAGACCAGTTAATAAATGAAAAATTATTGCTTGCTACACGGCCGATTGCTAATGGCTTATAGTAAGAAACATCTAAATGTAACGGTGGGCGTACTGTTTCATTGACTAACATTGTGCCCGTTAATGTTACATTCGAAAATTCAATATAATTCCCATTTACAACGATTGTGCCACCAAAGGATTTATAGTCTCCATCAAAATGTAAAAACCGTGAACTCGTACCACTTGCATTCAACGTTAACTTTGCGACAGAATAAAGTGTTTTGCCTGAGAGGTCTCCCTCAATAAATGCCCCCTTTAGGACATCTGCATTATATTCATTGAAAATATGTGAAAGGCTTTCTGGTACTGTATACGGTTCAGCATTTATGTAAACAATATCATCTTCAACACCCGTAATCTTATAAGTTGATGCATTGCTTTTTTTCTCTTGTGAACGAACAATAAAGGAAGCAATTTGTCCTCGCGTTACTGCATTGAATGGAGAAAATGTGACAGGTGTTGTTCCTTCTGTAATTTGTAAATCTACTAATGTTTGAATATAGTAGGCATTACTCGTTTGGCTATTTACATCTTTGAAACTATGGTTAAAATTCGACGCTACTTCGAATTTAAAGCCAAGCACTAAAATTTTGGCTAATTGTCCTCGTGTAATAACTTCATTCGGCATAAATGAACCACTTGCATAGCCAGACATAATCCCCGCATTTTGTAATGCTGCTACATATTTATAATATTCATTGCTCTTTGGAACATCTTTAAAATATGGATCTTGTACATTTTTTAAATCTAGCTTTAAAACCGTTGCAAGCATTTTTGCTGCTTGACCGCGCGTTACATTTTGATTTGGTCGAAATGTTTTATCTGCAAACCCACTAATTGCACCTTGAGAGTATAATTTCAAAATATTGTCGTAGTGACTTGAATATTGGTTAATATCTACAAATGGTGATGTAGCTGCTGCTACTTTTTGTGGTGGTGGTACAACAACAGCAATCCCGCTAGTAGCAAAAACAGTTGCAATAAGTGCTTTGTTCACTTTTTGGATTTTTGTTTTATCCATCTCACTCTTCCTTTCACATATAATGAGTACGTAAAATCATCATACCCTTTATATCGACAGGTAGATAGTGAACCTTCATAGTATTTCTAAAATTATGGAAGAAAGTCATAGACAAAATAAAAAAGCCAAGAAGCATCGGTGCTCTCTTGGCTTTCCCAAAATATAGGCATACATCATATCATACTTGTTCTGTCATAAGGGAAAGGGGGATAACCTTAAGTCTTGCCAAGTTGATCGAGAGATGTGTCCCGAGTTTACGTATCATTTACAACAATAGCTTGCCCAAATTATCGTTCTATTATTCAAATACCCATAATCTTAAAAGGTAAACATAATTACAATTAGATTTTTTAATTTACAAAAGTTCTATCGGCGATTTATGGGCTCTTGCAGGCGATTACGTAATTTTATCGGCGATTTCCATGGGTTATCGGCGATACACCCACTTCTATCGCTATTACCACCATTAATACCCATCTATATTCTAAATATTTTTACTTTTATTGTTATTGTGACATATAATTTTCTGATAAATTAATTTATAATAAAAATTAACATAGGCAATCTAATGTATCTTCTGTTATAATACTGAATAAAATAAACATAAACTGTATTAATACAGAATTTTATAAAACACGCTTTTCGCACTATGGGGATAATGAGAAAAGCGCTACTAATGCTTCTTACATGACTGCATTGTAGCCTACACAAAAAGGGGTTGGAAGATTTGGGTATTTTAAAGGGGTTAAAAATTCTCGATTTTTCTGCATTACTACCAGGGCCTATGGCAACGATGATTTTTGCCGACCTAGGTGCGGAGGTCATCCATGTGGAATCCTCCAAACGCGTTGATTTAACGCGCATTATGCCTCCCTATGATGAAAATCATGAGGCATATATTCATCAGCACTTAAATCGTTCCAAAAAGTCACTTACATTAAATTTGAAATCGCCAGAGGCTGTAGAAATTGTAAAGTCACTTATACAGGAGTATGACGTAATCATTGAAGGTTTTCGGCCAGGGGTTATGCAACGACTCGGTATTGGCTACGAAGCGTTAAAAGAAGTCAATCCAAAACTAATCTATTGTGCTATTACAGGCTATGGCCAAACAGGTCCATATAGCAACCGACCTGGACATGATAATAATTATTTGGCATTAGCTGGCGTGCTCGACTATTCTCGCCATAAAGATAAAAAACCTGTCTCCATGGGGGTTCAGCTTGCAGATATTGCTGGTGGTACAATGCACGCTGCAATAGGTGTGCTTGCTGCCGCTCTTCACCGAGAAAAAACAGGTGAAGGTCAGTATGTCGATATTAGCATGACCGATGCTGTTTTCTCACTTAATGCCATGTACGGCTCTGCTTTTATTGGCGGTGGCCGTGTACCTCAGCCTGAACAAGAAATTTTAAACGGCGGTAGCTACTATGATTTTTACAAAACGAAGGATGGGCGATTTTTCTCAGTGGGCAGTCTAGAGCCACAGTTTCGTAGGCTACTATGTGAGGCACTTGATATTCCAGAACTTATTGATAATACATTTAATGATTCTTACTATACACAGATTCGATTTAAAGAGGCCGTGCATGACGCCTTTTTGTCGAAAACCTACAACGAATGGCTCGAAGTCTTTAATGAAAATTTCGAAGGTTGTGTTGAACCAGTGTTAACTTTTCCAGAGGCATGCGAGCATCCACAATTACAAGCTCGTGGCATGATTGTGGAAATTCCGAAAAATGATGGTACAACGCAAAAACAAATTGCATCTGCCTTTAAATTTGATGGGGCCAATCCAACGTACAAGCATGTTGGTGCAAAGCTAGGCGAGCATAACGAAGAAGTATTATCAGCACTTGGCTATAGTTCTGAACAAATCATGGCACTTCAAGAAAAAGGGGTTTTAGAATAATAAAGCGTATTGGCTAAAGGTAGCAAGAAGTTCATTCTTGCTACCTTTTGTCATTTTTTTAAGTCATAGTGTCAGGCACTCAAACAATTTATACTAGTTGATTGGAGTGGAGGGCGGCGACTCCTGCGAGAACGCACGCAGTGTAAGACGCAACAAACCGCGCGTTAGCGAGGGTTGCGGCTTACTGTGTGCCCGCGGAAAGCGTCCGCCCGTAGCGGTAATCAACGGTAGCAGGAGTCCTGGACATTTATTCAAATAAAAAAGACTATAGACAAACCCGAATCTGTTCGAGTTTGTCTATAGTCTGGAGTGTCCACTCAAATCAATATTTGCCTTCATAGCACACTCTTTTTCCCGTTATACATACGCACTAATAAATTCTCGCAATTGGTTAAAATGCTCCTCGACGAGTAAATATTTTTTATAAACCTCGATTAATTTCTCAAATAACTCATACTGCTCAGTGACAAACAGGATTTTTAAAATATTAATCATATGCATGGAAGCGCTCTGTGCAACTAAAAAATAAGGGGCATCAGGCTGGCGATAATTTTGGCGCCATTCTTCCACTGATAGACCAATATGCTGTAACGAATTGTTTACTTGAAGTGCTATATCTTGCTGCATCGATGCCTCAATAGCAATTAATTGCTCATTACTGTAGTTTTGCTGTACTAATGCTGCATTTATTTTTTTATTGGATGCAAGGCCATGTTCCTTTAAGAGCACTAACCCCTCTTGGTAACGTTCCAATCTGACATAAGTATCTAGTAATACGGCATACAGATTTTCTAAGTAATTCAAATTATAATTTTTTATTATTGCAGGTGGCGTTGGTTTTCGATTTGGGAGTAAGTCCTTGTACTCTAGCAAAATCTCAATGGCATAATTATTAAGTCGTTCATCTTCTAATAAATATTCACCATAATGAAGGACCTTTTCATAATCCCGTTCTTGATGAGCAATCTGCCATAAAATATAGGCAATCAAAACCTTTTCTTTTTCTGTTAAGGCATACATAGAATAACGCCAATCCGCCTCAAAGGAAGTAATCAATTCTTTAATGCATTGATAATTTCCCTCTGATAAACGGTAATGTGTGACAATTTGATATAGACGAAGCTGTTTTTTCGCTAAACAGGACAAATTACATTTATCCACATGAGTTATACACTTATCCAGAGTTTTTCTATAATTATACACAAAGTTATCCACATGTGCATAAGTAATTGTTGATGATTGTTCAAAATGACTCATTATTTCATGGATAAATGTGAATTGTTCCAGAGGTTTGTGGATAAGCAGTGAATAAACTTTTTTCATAAAAAGCCAGTGCCAAAACAGTGTCTCTTCTTTATAAATCATATGCACAAAATAATCATCTTCAAATTTATATAAAAATATAGTTTGTAGGTCATTTACAGGTAGCTTGACCTGCCATCTCTTTCCGAACACAAGCCAGACTAATCGCTCTAAGTCCATTGTATGCTGGGCAAAAAGTTGCTCAAAAAAAGCTTGCTTCCCTTTTTGGGTATAGAAAAAGGCATTAAGTCGGTCATTCACATATTTTGCATCCAAGCCATGCTCGTTGAAAAATAGCTGCAACTCTGGTGATACACGTCCCCAATATTTTCGAGCTGTCGAAAAGGCAATGTTCATCGCCGCTTCTTTATTTACTAAAAATAATTGAGGTGATAATGCAGTACCCAATATTTTGGGATCTTCTTGTGGAGTGACCTCGGCCTCCGCCCATTTTGAAAGTAACTTTTCAGCGCCATTTTCACCACTTTGTCTATATGTTATGAATAATTGCTCATCACAGTCCAGCAGCATACAACCAGAGCCCCCTATCAATTTCACGCAACAAAGATCTTCCCCTAACATGCAAAAATATATTTCTCAACTTTTTCAACACTCTTCTTTCTTCAATATAACAAATCCTATCCAACATATGCTAATAAGTTACAAATATGCACAAATAAAAGAGCTAAAGTGTTCGACTATACAAACACTTTAGCTCTACTTAGAGCAACATTAAACGATCCACGAAGCTCATTAAATTTTTTACTAAGGCAAGAGCACATCTGATATTTGCCCTTAAGTTGGTAGCCCAGTGCATGGTCTCAGATGGCTCTTTGCCCGACGCTCAACAATGTTGGCGTCATACTATTTATCTCTCTAAGTATTCACTGCTCCCAAGAGCAGCTAACACTACCAATGCAGTAGACGGGCAATAAATAAAATAGTTACACGAAATTAGTGTAAAAAAAAAATTTTTTTTGCTCACCAAAATTGTGGGTATTTTCTAGTCTGTCGTAAGTTATTTATTATTAAACCAAAGATGACAATAATCACTGCACCTATTAATACTGGCATTATTAAATAGCTCCAGCTATAGCCTCCTAAAATAATGATAATAGGGTTAGCTCCCGCTGGTGGATGGATAACGCCCGAAAGTGCCATAAAAAAGATCGTTAATCCAACAGCAAGGCTAATTGAATAGACACTTGATCCTAATAAAGAATACATCACCAATCCGATAAAGGCTGAAATTAAATGCCCTCCAATAATATTACGAGGTTGCGACAATGGCGCATTCCATACGACAAATACGAGTACACAGCTCCCCCCAAGGGATGCCATTAACCATGGTGCTCCTGTATAGTTTGTTAAACAAATCAATACAAAGATACAAAGTAAGCCACCTACTGCACCTGTTATTGCATCGGCTAAATTCGTTCTTGAGGGGGCATGTCCTCCTCCACTCATCTTAGCTATATATGCTTTGAGTCGATGATTTTTCACTTCTTTTTCTTGCAAGCGTACGAAATCTGCCATAGTCACCATCCTTGAAATCAAAAGTTGAAATTATATTAAACGCAATTAAATATATAGATTTAGAAGCTTTTATTATTATATCAGCTTAATACGAGAATTCAATTTTGATTTTTTGTTTGCGATTATGCTTCCACGTTCCTCATCGCAAAGCACGAGCCAATGTATTGTTACATTACACTGGCTCGTGCCTTATTTTTTCCCTTATTTAAAGTTTGTTGTTAAATTTCAGCAGCGCTTAATTTTAATCGTACTGCTTTTTAATAGGTTTATAAATTCGTGCTTTTTTTAGCACCGACTTTGGAACTTGGAAAGTAGCAGTTACAACACCAGGATGGCGGCCGATTTCAATGGATCCCGTAATTGTTGCGCGATTCATCACTTCTGGCTCACTCATCTCAAATAGTTTGGCTGCACGACTAATAGCATTATCTGTCGCATTATTTAATGTTGTACCTGTCCCTACTATGGATACTGGGAACGCTTCTTCTACTTGCTTCACGCCAAATTCCTCTGCTAGTTCGCGAGCTCGGCGTTTTTCTTCCTTCGAAAAAGGTTTCGCTGTGTATGGGAGATCCTCTTCATTTGGTAATAAAATAGGACCTTCAAGTGCTACTTTTTTCAATACACTTACCTGCAGCTGCACAATTCCCGCAACATCCGTCGTATGCCCAGCAATTTCTCCGTCTCCCTGCATCGCATGCATATCGCCAATGTACACACCACCGCCAGGTACTTTGACTGGACAAATAATGGTAGCCCCTTCGCGAACACGGCTAATATCCATATGGCCGTCAGTACGATGTATATCTAGTTCCGCTTCGGTAAATGCATATTCATGCGGCGCTCCGATTAAAAACGAACCAAAATCTCCTGCATTATGTGAATCTGGCATTGCCTTCGAAGGCGTCGTTCCTAGCTGACCTAAAAATGGGCGCATTCTTGCCATTACACCAATCAAATCGCTCGGTGCCAAAGCTACTACTGGGTTTTGCACTGAATTTTCAGGTGTGCGCATATAATTTTTTGCTTCTAACGCAATACGACGTGCGCCTTCGCGTCCAACTGTTAAACCAATAAACCCTTTTTGATCTAGTGCCATCGTGTACCCATTCGTCATTTTAAAAGGTGCCGTTTCTGTATCGCATGTTGAACAGCGTATTGCTTGCGGACCTACCCCACTCACTACGGTACTTGGATGAAGTTTGCCACAGCCCGGACATTTTACTGATACAAACGGATCTCCGATAAAACGATCGGGTATTGCCTCATCATGTCCAGATGCCGTCGCAAGAGATGTCACTTGTATGGATTTAATAGTAATAACAATTGCATCGCCTACTTCAGCGCCTTCAACAAACACGGGCTTCGTTACTTCATGTCCACCACGGATTGTTGGCGTTAGCATAGGACCCCAACATCCAGGCGTTGTATTGGCAATAATCGTGCCTCCATTTTTGACAGGGCCGAGCATTTGTTGCTGTGGATCCAAAATGCCGTCTATGAACTCATTTACGAACAGCGTTTCCACTGCTTCGACCTGCTGTACACTTTCGTCATTTTCTGGTTGTTTAGCTTTTTCATGCATCTGTAATTCTGTAATCATGTTTATCCACTCTCCCAATCCAAAAAATATTTTATGTAATCTACTTAAAGGTAAAAGATAGCTCTCCACATATGAGCAGAGAGCTAGTATTCATAATTTATTCATGTACAAATCAAAAATATGTGCAAATTTTATCATCTTGAAGAAGCCTTCACTTTAGTGCATTTTCTTTGCAATTACTAACAGCTCTGTCGCTGATGTCGATAAATAGCTACACTTTACCGCTTATAAAAATTAAATTCGACATAGAGGTCAATAGTTCCTGCTATTTCGATAAAACCTTTCCAATTTTACACACTGATTAGCAGTATGATTCAAGTAAATCTTGACAGCCTATTTTCACAGACTAAATCTGCCGTTTTCCCTTCATCATGCTTCGTCTTTTTCAGTACTTTCATTTATAATAAGGCTGATAAATAAGAAATGAATGCCAACCTTAAAGGAAAGGGCGTATGAACTTTGCAAGAACCAACAATTTTAATTGTAGAGGATGAAGCAGATTTAGCTAATCTACTAAAGGTGAGTCTTCAAAAAGAGGGCTATAAGCTTATCCATACAGCTAACTCCATCGACAAAGCGTGGTCGAGCTTTCAACAGGTGAAACCCGATATTGTGCTACTTGACGTTATGCTTCCAGACGGTGAAGGCTATGATTTATGCCGACGTATTCGTGAAGTTTCACATATTCCAGTTCTTTTCTTGTCAGCGAAAAACGAAGAGATAGATAAAATTTTAGGGCTCGCCATTGGCGGTGACGACTACATTACTAAGCCTTTTAGTCCTAAAGAAGTTGCCTATCGAGTAAAGGCACATTTGCGCCGAGCAGGCTATCAAATACAGGAAACAACAACTACTACACAAATAAAGACGATACAGGTTGGACCATTTGTGCTTAATAGTGATGAAACAGAAGTACACAAAGATGGTACATTATTAGAATTAACAGCTAAGGAAATCGGCTTAATGGCTTGCTTTATGCATAATCCAAACCGCATTTTAAGTAAGGAAACATTATTTGAACGTGTCTGGAGTGAGGATTTTTTCGGCTCAGACAATACGGTTATGGTGCACATTCGTCGTCTTCGTGAAAAAATTGAGCACGATCCTTCAAAACCTGTTTATATAACAACGGTCAAAGGGCTTGGCTATAAATTAGTCGTGCCAAAAGAGCCACAAACATGAGATGGCGATTAACAGCTCGTTTTTTACTATCTATATTGTCTATAGTCATTATCGTTATTTTCGTCAATACCGCCATTTTTATAGGGTTAATGATATATCAGCAATACAATAAATTTAATGATGCTACTGCAGACACAGAGGAAATCTTTGTGCGTGGATTTCAACAGTATATTGATATAAATAATGGTCAGCCTTCCGTAAGTGAAGAAGGGCTGCAACAGTTACATCAAAGAAATGCGTGGATTCAATTGCTTGATGCAAACGGACAAGTTATCGATGGCTATTTTACTCCTCCCAAGGCACTTTCCCATTATGCTCCCGTCGATTTAATTCAAGTTTATAAATATAAGGAATTCGATGTTGATACGACGGTTTATGTAGGCAGTAAAGATAATATTAGCTATTTAATTGGCATTAAAGGTAGTGGCGTATCAAGGTTAGTTGTTCATCTATCAGGTGCCTCTATACTACAACTTATCGGGAAGTTTGGATTGCTTATAGTTATTGCCGATTTATTAGTCGCAACACTTGTCGGCTGGTTATTTGGTCGTACATTAACGAAGCCTCTTTACGCAATGATCGAACGCATTCAGCATTTAAAAAATCACAAACATATGCCAATCAAAGTGCCAAAAGGTCTTTATCGACCTGTATTTGAAAATTTAAGTGAAGTATCGAGTGAGCTAGCTGCACATGAGCAAGAACGCAAACGACTAGAGTTGATGCGTGAGGAGTGGATTAGCAACGTCTCTCACGATATGAAGACGCCACTAGCTTCCATACGTGGTTATGCAGAGTTACTAAATGATCGGGGCTTATTACCAAATGAGCAAACCGAATATGCACAAATTATTGAAAAGCAGTCATTGCATATGCAAGATTTACTCGATGATTTAAATTTAACAATGCGGCTAAGACATCAGCAGCTCCCACTAGCTTTGACAGACGTCAATATCGTTCAGTTTATGCGGGAAATTGTCATCGACACACTAAATACGCCACCCTATGAACAAGCAAATATCGAATTTGATGCAACAGCAGAGGTCATTGTCCATTCGATTGACGAGCATTTTATGCGGCGTGCTGTGATAAATTTTTTATATAATGCAATACTGCATAATCCTCCAGATGTATGTGTTCACGTGTTAATAGATGCTAACACCATCACAATTACTGATAATGGTCATGGCATTAGTGCTGAAGACCTTACACATATATTTGAGCGTTACTACCGTGGAACAAATACTGAGCAAAAACAAGGGACTGGACTTGGCACTGCTATTGCACGAGATATTATTGAAGCACACGGTGGTACGGTGTCCATTACATCTGAGGAACAAAAAGGGACAACTGTCACAATTCAATTGCATAAAGTGAACGAAAAATAAAGAAGAGCGGTCCAATTATTATGGACTGCTCTTCTCTTATATTTTATTTCATTTGCGCTTGTACTTTTGCAGGCATGTCATCATATTGAATTTCATCATAAGACGTCACTTCATTTTCTTTTTTCACATAAAGCTTTAAATATGCATCTAGTCGCAAATTTTTTTGAGCAGAAAATTTCAACATCATTTCTTCTCCGTTTTCTTTAAAGGCTGGTAGCTCATACCAATACGTTTGGATAATTTGCCCATCATTCGCCTTAAATTCTTCAACTTCCCCATCGGCAGTTATATGCACATAGTAAGTGTCTTTATTTAAGCGATTAAAATCTACTGTCATGAGTACGCAAAGACCTGCTACAAATAAGATAAACAGTGCCCCAATACTTATAAACGTCTTTTTCATATTAATTCCCCTGTCTCACAATTTTATAAAACGACCGTACAGTAAAGAGGTAATACAAGCCGTAAATAACTGAATATGCAACCATCCATAATAGTACAGGCTTCGTTATATCCATATTAAATAATTGTGAAAAAGCTAAAAGCGCAAAAGCACTGTGCACGATGCCAACAATAAGCGGTGCGCTAAATATAACGGCAACCTGCCCTGCAACTGTCTTCAATATTTGCTTACTATTCACACCAATTTTATTTAATACTGCATACTTCGCCTGATCTTCTTCTGCTTCTGTTAACACTTTAAAGTAAATAATACTTCCTGTAGCTGCTAAAAATACTAACCCTAAAAAGCTTCCTACAAATAGTAATGAACCGACAGTACCTAGACTATCCTCATAGCTTTGAGGCACACTTGAAAACCATTCTTGCTGCTCAGTAGATAGCTGCTTATAAATTTGTTTAGAAATACTTTGTTGCTTTAAATCATTGTCCATGCTGACAGCCTGCATTGTAACACCTTCTGCATTTGTTGTATCAAATGCAAGATCGTTTACGACAAGCACCGTACCCGCTGGAATAAAGTTTAGCACACTGTCTGTATACATTTTGTCGATATGGAAGGATTCCCCGCTTAGCAATTTAAAGTTTTCGCCTGTATAGTCATGTGAAAAACGTTCATCATAGCTAACGTCTAGTAGTACAGCTGAACCGTCTGCAACATGCAGCTCACGATTTTTCCCTTGTAATGTCGCTAAACGATTGTAATCAGATTCCTTCAATAATGTATATTCAAAAAATGCAAATTCATTATCGACACGTAAATTTTTGGCATGAATCGTTTCATTGTATATCACGTTCTGTTGGTCAAATTCAACAGCGTCACCTTTCCACATAAATGTGTTTGGTAGCATTTGACGTACGCTTTCTTCAGTATTGTAGTACATCCCAAATACGCCACCACCAGCAGTAATCGTCGTTGCGCTTAAAATCGCGATGATGGATAACGATTTAGCATTTGCTCGTATTCGATATAGTAGTTGTGAAACACCGATTAAATTCAAGCCTCTCCAAGACCAAGATGTTGCCTTTTTCAAAGCCGTCAGTACGAAAACGCTCACACTATGGAATAGTAGATATGTCCCCACAATTGTTACACCGATTACTAAAAGGGGTGTACCGAGGATTGTGAACAGCTTCCAAATAGGACTAGTGAAAATATCAGAAGAGGCCGTATAATAGCCAAATGCAATAAGTACTGTCCCCATAATTGCGGCTAAAAATGATGCACGTGGAATTTTTTCACCCTGCTTCTCTGCGTGGAACAAATCAATTAGTTTAAATTGATAAATAACACGGTAGCCCTGTAAAGAAGTAAATAAGAATAGTACTGCAAAGATTCCCGCTGTCTGTAGCACAGCTTCAGGAGTAAATGTTAAATTAGCTACGACCTGATAGCCCATCAGTCGCACTAAAATTGTTAATAACACCTTTGACATAAAAAAGCCTATTATGATACCTAAAACCAATGATACGAGCCCAATAACTAAATTCTCAAAAAAGAGCATTAGGCCAATTTTTTGTTTACGGACACCTAGTAGTGAATAAAGTGCCACTTCTTTTTTTCGCTTCTTCATAAAAAATGAATTAGAATATGCGATAAATATTACAATGAAAAATAGTAGCACAATTGACGATGCACTCATTAATCCTTTAATTTGCTGTGACATACTCGTTGAGCCTGCAAGATCGTCACTGTATTTTAACGTTACAAATGTAAAGTAAATCACGATGCTAAATACCATTGAGGCAATATATAAAAAATAATTCGAGAAATTGCGCTGAATATTTTTACGCGCCAAACTAAATAACGTCATTTACTCCACCTCCGACGCTTGCAAGCACCTGTAATATTTCCTGGAAAAACTGCTTTCTCGTCTGTGTACTACGATGAATTTCCTTGGAAAGCTTGCCGTCTTGAATAAAGAGAATACGCTGGCAGAAGCTTGCTGCAAAAGCATCATGCGTGACCATCATGATTGTAGCCGCATGGGTTTGATTCAAATCACTTAAACTTTCTAATAAATCCGTTGCTGATTTTGAATCGAGTGCGCCTGTTGGCTCATCGGCAAAAATTAGCTTAGGCGAAGTTACTAATGCACGTGATGATGCTGTTCTTTGCTTTTGACCTCCAGAAATTTGATAAGGATATTTATCTAGTAGCTCACTAATGCCAAACAACTGTGCGATACGCTCTACTCTTATAGCAATTTCCTTCTGCGGCACCTTTGCAATGGCAAGTGGTAGTACAATATTTTCACGAACTGTTAAGGAATCGAGTAAATTATAATCTTGGAAGATAAAGCCTAAGTTATCACGACGAAAATCTGCTAACTGTGTATCTTTCATATGTGCTAAATTTGTATTTCCTATTACAATATCGCCAGTTGTTGGCGTATCAATTGTTGCTAATACATTTAAGAGCGTCGATTTCCCTGCACCAGAAGGCCCCATCACACCGACAAACTCTCCTTGTCCTACTTCAAATGTTATATTCTCAAGCGCTGTAAATGTATTCGCGCCTTTGCCGTATGTTTTTCCTACATTTTGTACTTTTAATAATGGCGTCATATACGCTCACCTCTTTCTGTTTCCAGTATACGGCCCTAAACTTACAGCAAAATTGTCGCAAGCTTACAACAACCTTAAATCAAAAAAAGCATGCACATCATGTGCATGCTTCAAACTAGACATAAGGTAAAAAACGAGTGTCAGGCACTCAAACAATTTACAATAAATTTAATACTCGTCGATTGGAGTGCGGGCGACTCCTGCGGGACAGCACAAAACCTAAGACGCAACAGACGGCGCGACTGCGACGGTTGCGGCTTACGGTGTGCCCGCGGAAAGCGCCCGACCTTAGCAGGAATCAACGAAGACAGTAGTCATCTACAATATATCCCCATCCGTTCTCTATGCTAGTACGTTTTTAATATCCTCTTCCATACTACTTGGCTTATCAGCAGAGCCGTAGCGTTTAATAATTTCCCCATTGCGATCTACTAAAAACTTTGTAAAATTCCATTTCACATTACTTCCAAGGAAGCCTTTAGAATGCGTTGTTAAATAGTTAAAGACAGGATGTGCCTCCTTGCCATTTACTTTCACCATTTCATGCATCGGGAACGTTACACCGTATGTTAAACGACATTGTGAGGCAGCTTCTTCCGCAGAGTCTACCTCCTGCTTAAACTGATTTGACGGGAAGCCAAGCACAACTAATCCATCATCATGATATTTCTTATAAAGCTCTTCTAATTCCTCAAATTGTGGTGTAAAACCACATTTTGTTGCGGTATTGACGATTAACATTGCCTTGCCCTTATACTTCTCTAAGCTATACTCTGTCCCATCCTCTAAAGCTACATCAATATCATAAATATTCATCTTTTATTCCTCCTATTTACCATTATTTTATATACGTGCATTCACTCTTGCCGCTTGCTGTAACGGATCCCAAACGCCATTAAAAGGAGGCGCATAGGCTAAATCTAAATCGAGTAAATCAGGTAATGTCATTTTATTGAATAGAGCTGTAGCAAAGACATCGATGCGTTTATCAACACCAGCAGGTCCAACAATTTGTGCCCCTAAAAGTTGCTGATCTCTCTTCCGCACAACAATTTTAATAAACATCCGTTGAGCTCCTGGGTAATATCCTGCAATATGCCGTGCAGAGATTTTATATGCCTCATACTCAAATCCAAGGTCCTTTGCCGTACGTTCATTAATACCTGTCGTCGCAATTGTTAAATCGAAAAATTTCAGTATTGAGGTGCCGACAATACCACGAAACGGTGCAAATTTGCCAGACATATTAAGCCCAGCTAAGCGCCCTTGCTTATTTGCCGTCGTTCCTAATGGTACATAATCTAAACGTTCTTTAACGATATGAAAATGAGTTGCACAATCCCCAGCCGCATATACATCTTCAACTGACGTCTCCAAATGACGATTAACGATGATTGCACCATTTTTAGCTAGACTAATATTTGTCCCCTCTAAAAATTGTGTATTTGGTTTAATACCCGAAGCGACAATAACTAAATCAGTAGCTAACGCACCTTTATCTGTTATGATTCGTTCCACACGTGATGTGCCCTCAAACGCTTCGGCAGTAGTATTTAATAGTAGCTCAATACCTTGCTTTTTTGCCTCTTCATGGACATGCTTAGCTAGCTCTTCATCTAAAATATTAGCGACCTGATGGCCTCGCTGAATAAGTCGCACGTTCTTATTACATGCCCGAATTGTTTCCGCCATTTCAAGCCCAATATAGCCCCCACCAAGAATGGTCACATGCTCAATATCTGGCGTTAAATCTGCAAGTAAATCCTCTAATTCAGGGATAGTTTTAACTTTATGAATACCTGCTAAGTCAGCACCCTTTTGTACAGGGATGATTGGATTAGCTCCTGTAGCGATAAGAAGCTTATCGTATGCAATCTCAAATGGCTCACCTGAAAATTGTGTGCCTTTAACAAGCTTGTTCTCCACATCGATCTGCTTGACCTCATGCCCCACTCGCGCATCAATACCGTATTTATCTCGGAATGTTTCCACATCCCTTGCAATAAGACGCTTTGATGATGAAATCCGCCCATCTACTACATAAGGTAAACCACATTGTCCATATGAATAGATAAAACCTCGCTCTAAAGAGGTAATTTCCGCCCCTGGTACATTTCGATAAATCTCCATAGCGGCAGACATTCCTGCCGCATCTCCCCCAATAATTACGAATTTCATCCTACAAGCCCCCTTTTCTCATGACCACTTAATTTCAGTATCGTAACTATGTAAATGACATTTCCCACCACAGACATAGCAAATCGTCCCCCCATAGGTGAAAAATCGTCATAACGCTTCCCTACTTTTGAGATGGAGATGGACGTACTGAAATCAAACGATATACACCACTTACTTTGCAACTTTTCAATAATTTAATGTTATCAAAAAGCTAATTACAAATGCACGTTTCCAGTACTACCTTTTTTTAAAAGGTAATGAGCGGTATGGGAACGACTCACCATTTAAACGTATTTTTCTTTTCTACAAAAAACAGGTAAAGAAAAACAACCGTTTTCCTTTACCTGTTTAAGTACTTATGCTTTTGCTATTTCTTCTTTGCAGAACGTTAAAATCTCTTCTAACTCATCATCTTCAAGCGCAAAGTCTAAATACTCTCCCTTTGCCTTTTCCATAATGAAGTAATTTAAAATAAATGGTGCACCTTCTTTTTCGCCAATTAAAACACGGATTTCAATACCCGCTTCATGGTACAGCTCGTCCTCTTCATCAATATCTACATCTAAAATAAACTCATAGCGCTTACCTTCAATAATATTCGTCGGATCTAAAATTTCTTCCACCGAAAATTGTGTAATATCCATTTATACTAGCTCCTTTATCTTTACCTATTCTTTTCTATAATAAATCAATTTCAGCATGGGTCAACTAGAAAACCTGTATACACCTACAAGCAATTATGCCACAATAAAGTAAATCTTTTCGTACTGCAATTCAAATCAAATGACATAAAGGGGGCTTTTTAATGAAAGAGCTACTATATTATCAAGATGCTATGCAACGGGAATTTACTGCAACAGTTGTACGAACTGGCATAGAGGATGATGGACGCCAGTACGTTGTGCTTTCTAACACGGCCTTTTATCCAACAGGTGGCGGTCAGCCGTATGATACAGGAACATTAAACAACACGAACGTAATCGATGTTGAAAAAATCAATGAAGAAATCCGTCATTATATAGAGGGCGATGCCTCCACTTTATCTGGTGAAGTGCATGGTACATTGAACTGGCAACGCAGATTCGACCATATGCAACAGCACGCAGGACAGCACATTTTAACCGCCGCTTTTGTCGAACTTTTTGATGCACAAACAGTAAGCTTTCACCTCGGTAGTGAGCAGGTGACGATTGATATTGCTGTCGACAGCCTATCAAAAGAGCAGCTCGCGGCAGCTGAGGCTCGAGCTAATGACATTATTTTAGAAAACCGTCCAATTGAGACAAAATGGATTACAGAGCAAGAACTTAGTAATTACAATCTACGTAAAGAGGTAGCAGTGACAGGTGAAATTCGGTTAGTCATTATTCCTGACTTTGACTACAATGGCTGTGGAGGTACGCACCCAACATCAACAGGACAAGTTAGCGCTATTAAAATTTTAGGCACTGAAAAAATGAAGGGCAATGTACGTGTGTCGTTTGTATGTGGTCAACGCGTTTTAGCAGAGCTAGCTATGAGAAAAACTGTACTTGCTGATGTTGCAAAACAATTAAGTGTACCTGAAATCGAAGCAGCTACAGCACTTGCAAAGCTACTAGCAACACAAAAAGCGACAGAAAAGGCACTCGTAGCAGCAAAAGAGGAATTGCTTACCTTTGAAGCAAATGCCTTGGCAGCTAGTGATAACAATATAATTACCGCTGCATTTAATAATCGTTCGATACAAGAACTTCAAAAATTGGCTCGTTTTATCGTGGCTGAACGTTCCGATGCCATCGCATTACTCGTTTCAGAAAATGAAGACAAGCTACAATTTGTGGCGACGCGTGGCGCCCATGGACAAACAAGTATGAAAGAGCTTGCCGCGAAAGTTTTACCACTTATTAATGGTAAAGGTGGCGGCAGTGATCAAATGGTACAAGGCGGCGGCGAGCGAATCATCGCCCGTGAGCAACTGCTCACTGCTATGCAAGAAGCGTTGAATTAGTGCCAGTCACTCAAACAATTCTGAACTCTTTCAACAATTTAAAACCCATTGTGAAAAAGCACAAAACGTGCCGTTGAGTAGTAAATATTCTCCGTCTTAGACAACAATGGCATAGAAAAAAGTGTTAGATTGATTGCCATCAATCTAACACTTTTTGTCTTTTGCACTAGCCTCTTAGCGCTCATTTTATAATTTAAATTGTTGAATTGCTCCTTGTAAGCGATTCGCCATTTCAGACATTTTGATCGTTTGTTCGTTCATAGTCTCTACAGTGTTCATTTGCTCGGATGTTGCGGTTTTCACTTCAGATACATAATCACTTGCAGCATGTGCTGTTGCCGCCATTTCTTCCATTGAAGCTGAAACCTCTTCCGTATTAGCAGACATTTGCTCTGCTGAAGCATTCATTTCCTCAATTTGACCTGCTATTTCACCAACAGCATGTACGATTTCTTCAAAACGTTCTCCTACTGCCTCAATAGCATCTAATCCTCGTGCTACATTTACTTCGCCACTCTCTGCAGCTTTCACAACCTCTAATGTGTATGCTTGTACTCGATCAATTAATACATTTATTTGCGCAGCAGAACCCGCTGTTTGCTCTGAAAGTTTTCTTACTTCCTCTGCTACCACTGCAAAGCCTTTACCTGCATCCCCTGCACGTGCAGCTTCAATTGAAGCATTAAGGGCTAGTAAGTTTGTTTGATCGGAAATATCAGTAATCATTTTTGAAATTAGTTCTATTTCTTTCGATTCCTGTTCCAATTTACGGATAATGTCGAGCTCTACTGCTGTTCCTCGCTGTATTTCATCCATACGATTAATAGATTGTTTTACCGCTCCATTACTTTCACTTATTTTCTCGGAAATAAAATCAGTATTAGATGCAATCGTCGAAGCAACCTCTGCCATATTTTGAATTCCTAATGCCATTTGCTCCATAGCTGATGCACCTTCTTCAGCCATTGCCGTTTGACTTTGTGCTCCACGTTCTACCTCACCTATTGCACCTGCAATTTGCTCAGAATGCTTCGTCACAGCATGTACATTCCCCATTAATGCACAAGATGCCTCATTTACCTCTGTTGCTTCCTTACTAACCTGTAATATCATACCTCGCATATTATCTGCCATTCTATCTAATGCACGTGCCATAGTCCCCATTTCATCAATACGCTTCAAATATTTATCAGGAATTTCTTGTGTAAAATCTCCATCTGATAATCCTTCACTAATACGCAGCACATGACGCAGTGGTCTACTGACAGATCGTGAAATCGCAAACGAAATCAACAAGCCCAATATGGAAACGATAATAGTCATAATAATGAAGTTTGTCTTCAATTGTGAAAGCCCTGACAGCATTTCATCTTCTAATGCGACTACCCCCATCTTCCAACCATTATCCAACGTATGATACCCCATTAAATTTGTACCATGATCCTTTGTATCAAAGGCAAAATATCCATTTGAATTACTAATCATTTCTTGTGCTGCTAATGATTCACCTGACAATTCACCAGATTTTTCAGCAGCGGAAATTTCATTGACCTGCTCTTTTACAAGGGCGTGATTTTTATGCCCGATAATAGTTCCTTTCGCATCTAACATTAAGGCATAACCATTTTTTCCAACTTTAATGTCCTCAATGATATTAGATAAGTAATAACCATCTATTCGTGCTAATAGCAATGCTTTTTCACCTGTCATTGTATCAATAGGTGCAACGATTAAAATAACTGGCTCATTCGTTACACGACTAATCGTGATTTCCGACATGACTGTCTTGCCTGTAAAGCCTTCTTTTACGTATGCACGGTCACCTAAATCAGCTGTCGTATTATCTAAATAATGAGCTATTCCATCCGACGTAATAATACCAAAGCCTAAATAATTTTTACTATCATCAATACGTTTCGTTAAATATGTCTTTTGCTCCTCAAAGTCCATATTACGGATAGCTGCTTGCTCCGCAATAGCCTCCACCTCTACTAGTGCAAGTTGGAAGTGTTCTTCTATGTATTTCGATACATCTTCTGCCCTCGATATTAAATTCTCTTGGACCTGTTCCTCAACTGCTTTTGTACTATTCCACCACGTAGAAAATCCGAGCGTACCACATGTCACAAATACTAAAGCGATAATTGCTACAACTAATTTACCACCAATACCTTTAATCCACATATTTGCTTTGCTCATTTCTCCAAATTTTTGTTTAAAATTTTGTAATTTTTTGCCCTTCTCCTTCAGAGTAAGGTCACGAAAACTAGAAGTCAACAAAACTTTTCCATTAACAATAAAAAATGTTTAAAATTGTATTTTTCATCATAAGCATAGTGCTTATAGTCTAATACATTTTATCCACTCCCTTTCTAAATTGTTATTTACTAGTTTATTTAAGTGGATGAAATTAAAACTTTTTCCATGGCAAATTGATTATAATCTGGTTTTTTTGCTGATTATAAAAGATAGAACACAATCTATTTACTTCTTGGAGGGGAGGATTTTTATGAGTACAGATAATAATGTCTCACGTCGTGATTTTTTAAAAACAACAGGTATTGCAGCTGGTACATTAGTCGGTGGTGGATTAATAGGTGGTCTTGTTGGCTATAACATGAACGGTAAAGGTACTTCTACATTAGAGCATGGTAACGGAACTACAAATGAAGCTGCTGCACCTAAAGCTAAAATGTTCTTCATGAACGACCGAGATTTTAAAATTTTATCAAATGCCACTGAGCGTATTTTTCCTAAAGATGATTTAGGCCCAGGTGCGATTGATTTAGATGTTCCTTACTTTATTGATCATCAGTTAGCTGGACAATACGGTAGTAACTCTAAGGAATATATGCATGGTCCTTTTGGGGAGGGTGCCCCAACACAAGGTTATCAAAGTCGCCTAACTCGTGCAGAGATCTTCAAACAAGGCGTTGAAAAAATGGAGACAGAAGCTCAAAGTCGCTTCAAAAAAAGCTTTAACGAAATAGAGGGCAAGCAAATGGATGAAATATTAACAGCCTTTCAAAAGGGTGAAATCCAAATGAATGGTGTAACGTCCGCATTTTTCTTCACTCTTTTACGAGCAGCTACGTTAGAGGGGGCATATTCAGATCCTTTATATGGCGGAAACCGCAATATGGAAGGCTGGCGTATGAAAGGCTTCCCTGGCCATCAGATGGCGTATATCACAATGATTGAAGATGCTAAGTTCCAAAAAATTGAACCAAATCAATTGGGCAATCACTAATTTGAGGGGGGTTTTATAAATGGTAACTACATTACCAAGTGTAGACGTTGTAACAGTAGGCGTTGGGTGGACAGGTGGCATTGTCGCTGCTGAATGCTCGAAAGCTGGATTAAAAGTAGTTGGTTTAGAACGCGGACAAAAACGAGGCACTGAGGATTTTTTAAATATTCATGACGAATATCGCTATGCAATTCGTTATGATTTAATGCAAAATCTGTCAAAGGAAACAGTTTCTTTCCGTAATAATCGTAAGATGCAGGCTTTACCTATGCGTCAACTTGGGTCCTTTTTATTAGGTGAGGGGCTTGGTGGATCTGGAACGCACTGGAACGGCATGACCTACCGATTTTTACCATACGACTTTCAAATTAAAACGATGACAGACGAACGTTATGGTGCTAACAAATTAGGTCCAGATTATTTAATACAGGATTGGGCATTAAATTACGATCAATTAGAGCCTTATTTTGATAAATTTGAAAAAACTACTGGAATTTCAGGCGATGATAAAAATCCATTTGCAGGGAAACGTTCAAGTGCTTATCCAACGCCTCCTATGAAAATGACGCCTATGCTACAACAATTTGAGAAAGCAACAAAAAATCTAAAATTATCACCTTATATGGTCCCTTCTGCTAACATATCAGAAGTCTATAAAAATCCAGACGGTGAAACAATTAATGCTTGTCAATATTGTGGCTTCTGTGAGCGTTTTGGTTGTGAATATGGCGCAAAATCTTCAGCGGAAATTACAGTAATACCTACTGCTTTAAAAACTGGAAATTTTGATTTACGTTACAATTCAAACGTTGTAGAAATTTTAAAACAAGGCAACAAAGCGACTGGCGTAAGATATATCGATACGATATCTGGAGAGGAATTTATCCAACCCGCGAATATTGTCGTATTAACAAGCTATGTCTTTAACAATGCCAAACTACTAATGGTTTCTAACATTGGGCAACTGTATGATCCAACAACAGGCAAGGGAACATTAGGTCGAAATTATTGCTATCAAATTTTACCTGGAGCAACTGGATTCTTTGATGAGCAATATAACACATTTATGGGTGCAGGTTCTCTCGGTATGAGTATTGATGATTATAATGGGGATAACTTTGACCATAGTGAGTTAGATTTTATCCATGGTGGTAATATCGCACTCACTCAAACAGGTGCACGCCCTATTGGATCGAATCCAACACCTCCAGATACGCCTACATGGGGACCAGAATTTAAAAAGCAGTCTATTCATTACTATACACGTTCATTCGGTATTGGTGCTCAAGGTGCCTCTATGCCACATAAGGAAAATTTCCTGTCACTTGATTCCAATTATAAAGATGCGTACGGTTTACCCCTTTTACAATTAACCTACAACTTTACGGATCAGGATCGAGCGCTCCATAAATTTGTTTCTGCTCGCGCTGCTGACATTATGAAAGAAATGGGTGCCAAAACAATTGTGCCAAATGCGGAAATTACTGACTATAACATTGTTCCTTATCAAACGACACACAATACTGGTGGAACAGTGATGAGCACGACACCAGATAAAGGCGTTGTGAACAACTATCTTCAACATTGGGATGTAGAAAATCTATTCGCTTTAAGTTCTGGAAGCTTTGCTCACAATAGTGGCTATAATCCAACAGGTACACTTGGTGCATTAGCTTATCGCTGTGCCGAAGGTATTGTGAAATATAGCAAATCTGGCGGTTCATTAGTGTAAGTTTGTCGTTATTAATGTACTAAAAATTTATATTTATAGGAGGATAACGCTATGGGCGGACTTGGAGCAATCGGCGTTCCTGGGTTAATTATTATTTTGGTTATTGTACTTATCGTTTTTGGTCCAAAAAAATTACCAGAAATCGGTGGTGCCGTTGGTAAAACGTTCGCAGAGTTCAAAAAGTCAACAAAAGGGCTAATGGATGATGACGAAGAGCCAGCGAAAAAAATAGAAAAAAAATCTGACGTTTCGTAGGAGGTTTCCTATGGATCCTTATGAAGAAAAAAATTATTTAAGTCCACTTGATAAAAAACTAGAGGAGCCTCCGTCGTTACAGGAGGCTCCTGTTGAAATTACTCATAATGGCATTGAACAGACAATTGTCGAGGATAAACCGATTCTACCTTTAGATTCCATATTCGAGCATATTGCAGAACTGCGAAAACAAATTATTAAAGGGCTTGCCGTCTTTATTTTATTTTTTATCGTTGCCTTTTCTACCATTAATATTTGGTTTCCATATGTAACCCGTGGGCATTCACTCATTATTTTAGGACCACTAGAGGTTGTGAAATTTTATATGACCATTTCCACTACTTTGGCATTTGGTCTATCTATGCCTTTTCTCGTTCACTTTCTTTGGAGCTTTGTAAAACCTGGCTTAAAGGAAGAGGAAAGCCGCTTTCTCGGGCTCTACGCACCAGTTATGTTTTTACTCTTTTTATTAGGTGTAGCATTCGGTTATTTTGTTGTGAATCCACTTAGCTATTCATTTTTAGTAAGTTTAGGCGCGGCAAATTTCGATGTCATGGTATCTGCCAGTGAATATATGCATTTTTTAATTATGACAACAGTGCCACTTGGATTATTATTTGAGTTGCCCATCGTTGCACTCTTTTTATCGTCAATTGGTGTGCTAACTGCGGAATCTATGAAAAAAATACGCGGCTGGTCCTATATCGCAATGGGGGTTGGCTCAGCGGTCATTACCCCACCTGATTTTATTAGTCAGCTACTCGTATTAGTACCAATGATTATTTTATACGAAATCAGTATTCATCTTGTAAAGCGTATGGAACGGAAACAAATAGAAAGCACTGCCTAAACAACTGCTGTTGATTTCCGCTGTGTGCGAATGTTTCCCGCTTCAATCAACTAAAGTAAATTGTTTGAGTGCCTGGCACCTGCCTTCGGGCAACGGCCCTCCGCTCCAATTCAACTGTTACAGACAAAGGATAAAAAAATGACAAAAGGCATCAAGAGTGAACTTCTTGTTGCCTTTTGTCAACGTCTCTAAGCACTGGGCAACTAAGACCCAGTGTTTATTCTCTTTAAATCCATAATAATAATTTCTGGTCGGTTAAAAATTCGGAAAGGTACGCTACTATTTCCTAACCCCCGACTAACTATCATTTGGGTCTTGCCTTCCTCATAAACACCAGCCGTGAATTTAGGAAACATTCCCTGTCCTGGTGCAACAAGTCCTCCTATACCAGGAATCCGAACCTGTCCACCATGTGCATGACCCGAGAATACTAAATCTATTTCTTGATTTACATACGTACTAAACACCTCTGGTCGATGTGCCAGCAACAGCTTTAGCATGTCTTCTGGAATATAAGCTGTCGCTATGTCCAGCATTTCTTCAGTTGATCTACCCATTAACGGATCTTCAATACCAACAATCGCCAAGCGCTCCCCGTTGCGCTCTAATACGGTCGATTCATTGGCCATCACATGTACACCTAACGATGACAGCGCCTCATAAATTTCACTAACCTTATTCGTTGCAACTTCATGGTTCCCAAGTACATAATATACATCCGCTAATTCGACTAAACCTCTCACTGCCTGTAAGCTCTGCTCCAAATTAAAACGATTGCTATCAATCACATCGCCTGTAATAAATATATAATCTGGGTTTGTTGCCTTAACCTTTGCAATGAGTTTTTGTTGGTTATTACCAAAGAGTGCATCATGTAAATCTGAAATTTGTACTATGCGTAGTCCATCAAAGCTGACGGGCACTTTTTCAGATTCATATACATGCTTACTTACAACCAGCCAGTGATTGTTTACGTACAAAAAAATGACTATAAAAACAAGAAAAAATACTACGTATAATAATTTTTTCAATCGCAATCGCTCACTTTGTGGCTACTTTTTCAGAAAAATTTCTTACCCTTCTATTATAAGCAAAAAACAGAGCGATTGTAAGTAGATGCGCTTTAATTACATAAAATGCACAAAATCCAACAATCCCTACCTATCTTTTATAGGAAATCATGTATATTCCATCTATTCTTAGTTAACTTTCACATGATATAATATAGGTATAATTTCACACTTATGTACAAACAAGAAATGTTAATATTAATACCTTAAATTTTAGGAATGAGAGATCAAAATGGGAATGAAAAAGCTATTACTTATTTTTATGGTCATTATTAGTATCGTGTTAATTGGGTTGACATCCCGTTTACACAATAATGAAAACCAAAATGCTCCTAAAGCTGTTGCAGGCGTTATAGATCTTAGACAATATGATTTGCACAAAAATACTGTAAGCTTAGATGGTGAATGGGATTTTACACCTAATAAATTATTGAATTATTCCGAATTTGACACGCATCATTCTTATTCAGTAAATGTCCCGTCTCTATGGTCTAAGTACAAGCTTAATGGCCAAAATTTCACTACACTTGGTAGCGGTACCTATCGGTTAAAAATATTAATTGATGATACAGATACTATTTTGGGCATCAAAACAGGTAATATCCGAATGTCGAATGCCATTTACATAAATGAAAAACGAATCGGACAAAGTGGAGAACCTGCTGAAGATTCGACATATATTCAACAAAATGTGCCGTATGTTGCTTATTTCGCACCTAAAAAAAATGAGCTTGAGCTCATCATACATGTAGCTAATTTTGATTATGCATCAGGTGGGGGAATTATTGGGTCCATTTTTATCGGGGATCAAGAGAGCATTGGTAAATTAAGGGAAGGTTCACTTTTCTACGATTTAATAACCATTGCTGCTTTTTTTACAATGTTTATTTATTTTGCTGGTTCTTACCTATATGCCAAGCTCGAAATTGAGCAGCTCTACTTTTCATTGTTTTGCTTCATGGTTGGTTTATACAGTTTATCTCATGGGGAAAAAATATTAATGTTGTTATTACCGATCAGCTATGAATTCCTAATAAGAGTCCAAATCATTTCAAGTATCGGCTCAGGTATCTTTATGCTGCTGTATTTTAACCATGCCCTACAGCAATTTTCACATAAAAAGTTTGTGAAAGCACTTTGTATAATTGGTATTTTATTATTAGCTACGGTAATGCTCCCAATATCCATTAGCTCATACTTACAAACTGCACATTCTATTTATATTTTAATAATTATCTTTTATTTGCTTTATATTCAAACGATTGCAATCTTTAAACGATTAGTAGGAGCTATTTACTTATGGCTTAGTTCCATGGCTATTCTTATCTATATGGTTGTAGCAACGTTAAATCTTAATATTAATCTAGAAATTTACTCTTTACCTCCCCTGCTCCCTTTTATTTGTTTAACGATGCTTTCTCTTTATATTTCACATCGTTTTACAGATTCTTATTTGGAAAAAGGAAGGTTAACAAATGCTTTAATCCGAGTAGATAAATTAAAAGATGAATTTCTCGCAAAAACTTCTCATGAATTTCGTACTCCGTTACACGGTGTGATTGCCATATCTCATTCCATGTTAGAGTCTAATGAAAGTTCCACATTAACGATGGAACAAAAAGAAAAAATATCACTCATATTTAATATTACAAAAAAGTTATCACATCTTGTTAATGACATATTGGATTTTTCAAAGTTAAAAGAAGGCGAACTAAAGCTTCGTCTTACAAATGTGGATCTTTATTCTGTGACCCATGTAATCGTCGAAATACTGTCGTACATCGAAAATAAAGATGTAAAAATTTACAATTACATCGAACGAGGGAAAATTATAGTAGCCGACGAGGATCGACTGCGTCAAATTCTTTATAACATAATAGAAAATGCTGTTAAATTTACTAGACACGGAAAAGTAGAGATTTCCTGCTACGAAGAGCAAGGATTCCTTACTATTGAAGTTAGTGACACTGGTCGAGGCATTGCTCCTGAACATATAGAGTCGATATTTGAACCATTCAGACAATTAGAAGACGCTAGTAAAGGTACGGGCTTAGGTCTAAATGTGACGAAGGAACTTGTGAAGTTGCATGGTGGAGAAATTACGGTCCATTCCGTTGTCAATCAAGGCACAACTTTCTCAGTCAAACTGCCTGTGCAAACAATAAAAAAAGTTCAACAAGATACGCAACAAAATAAAATTACATTAACAAAAGATTATTTACCTATAGCATTTCCATACGTTGCTGAAAGAAAAATGGGTAAAAAAATACTGATTGCTGATGATGATCATATTAACCTTAAAGTACTAATTGATATCCTTGCAAAGGAAAACTACTCTATTATCGCTGTTGATGATAGTCGGCAAGTATTTGAACAATTACAAGCGCATCCAAATATAGACTTATTAATATTAGATATTATGATGCCTAACCTTTCTGGATATGAGGTTTGCCAACAAATTAGGAAAAACTATTCTTCTGCAGAGTTACCGATTTTAATGCTTACAGCAGCGTTGCGACCTGAAGATATGCTAGCAGCATTCCAATCTGGGGCGAATGATTTTCTACATAAACCATTAGATACTGCTGAATTGAAGACAAGAGTACGAAATCTTATTTTACTAAAGGAATCGGCTGAAACTGCAATTAAAATGGAAACTGCGTTTTTACAAGCACAAATTAAACCACATTTTATATACAATGTTTTAAACTCGATTTTATCGCTAAGTTATATAGACTTGGATAAAGCCCGTATTATGATAACAGATTTTGCTACATTTTTAAGAAGCAGCTTCTCGTTCGAGAATACAAATAGCCTTATCCCTCTAGAACAAGAGCTCATGTTAATTCAAGCGTATGTCAATATTCACCAAACAAGATATCCAGATCAGCTTGAATGGGAAATTCAGATGGAGGAACCTTTAACTATACTAATTCCCCCTCTGCTCCTTCAGCCTTTAGTAGAAAATGCTCTATTTCATGGCTTAAAAAATAAGCGAGTAAATGGCAAAGTAACCATGACTATTAAAAAGGTTCAACAAATGATTGATATTAAAATTAAGGACAACGGTATAGGAATGTCACAAGAAATAATAGAAAAGGTTTTATCGGAAGAACCAACCGATCATCAAAGCGTCGGAATTCGCAATATTACTAAACGTTTAAAAAAATACGAGAAAGCCACTTTCCATATAGAGAGTGTTGTTGGTGAAGGAACGACTGTCATACTAAAATTCCCGCTTTTTTCGGATGAAAATGAGGTGGAAAAATGTTAAAAGCAATCATTGTTGACGATGAGATTTTAGCCATTAATTTACTAGAGACTATGTTAAAGGATAATGGGGCAATTGATGTTATCGGGACATATCTAAATCCACTAGACGCTATAGCAAACATCCCTACACTTAAGCCAGACATTCTTTTTTTAGATATTGAGATGGCAGAGATGAATGGAATTGATGTTGCTAGTAAATTAGGAGATTTAACACATGTAATGGATATTATTTTTGTAACTGCCTATGAGCATTATGCAATTGATGCCTTTTCCGTTCAAGCTATTGATTATATTTTAAAGCCTATCGACAAAGCTCGCTTAATGAAAACAATTGAAAGAATTTCACAACGGAAGGGAAATATTCAATTAACAGACGGAAATATACGTAATGAGGATGTTCAGATCATTGATAATATTCACTTCCATGTGCACTCAGGGAAAGTTTACATCGATGGGGTAACTTTAATTTTATCCACTAAGGAATTTCATATACTGTACTTTTTAGCACAGCGTCCAGGGGAAATTTTCCACCCTTCTGACCTGTATAAGCTCATTTGGGCGGAAGATAGTATTGGACAAACACAGGCTTTAAAAGTACATATTAGTAATTTGCGAAAAAAACTGGAGTCCATCTCTGGACATCGAGCTAAAATCGTAACTGTAAGAGGTTCCGGCTATTTGTTTCTCTTTGAGTAGCAGAGGCAGTGACTCTTATGGAATTGCTAATATAAGTCAATGTATCGCAACTAAACTTATGGAAAGTATCCGCAGTAGCGACCAACTACCGCACAATAAAAAAGTGTTAGATTGATGGCCATCAATCTAACACTTTTTCACTTTGGTTCTAGTACGTTTTATTTTTTTGCCGCTTCTTGAATTTCATAAAATGCCCAATGATTACTTGGCACATCATTAAATATGGGGCTATCCGTTTCTGTCGATACTTGACGCTCAAATAAGCGATTTAAAACCTTCACTGCTTGCGCACGTGTTAGATAGCCTTCAGGGTTAAATATGTCTGCTGTTACACCAGTCATAATGTCTAATGCATTGACGGTATTAATCGCTTCTCTAGCCCAATGACTATCACGCACATCTTTGAAAATGATGTCCTCTGTTAGTAGTTTACAATTGGCTGCATTTGGATTGGCCGCACACTGCTTTTCTATCCAACGAGCTGCTACTACTGCCATTTGTGCACGTGTAATGAAGCCGTTCGGATGAAAGCTTATCTCCGTAACACCTCTAAATAAACCTGTTTCCTTCACAAATTCGATCGCATCTTTTGCATCATGCTGAGCCGTATCTGTAAATGTCGCAGTAGACTCTGGAATCGTATTACCTGTTAGTTGTCGTGCAAACATACTTGCCATTTGTGCGCGAGTGACAAATGCATTCGGTCGGAATGTCCCATCTGCATAGCCTTGAATATATGGTGTATGTTTAACATCGTCTACCTGCTTTGGCAAATAGAGCATGGAGAATGTAGAAAATTTCTGCACTTCAAATTGCAAGCCTAGCATATCTTTTTGATAATCTACAATTATCCCACGTAATAACTCTTTTGTGCCATCGCTATGCTCGATATAAATAGCTAGATTATGAAGCTGTTCTTGGGATAAATCATTAGGCAAAGGTAAGGTTAATGTTACTGGGCGATTTTGCATATTGGTCTCAATTTTCATTGGACGCCCTATTAACTTACTAATTGAACTACCAGTTATATCTTGATCAATCAATTCATTTTTTGCACGCTCTTCAATTTTTATTTGCTCGTTTTGTTCATTTAAAGGTATTAGTCGGAAATATAAATTATCATTAAATGTTGCCAATGAATCTTTTGACACATCGATGTTTACATTATAAGCCTGGATAGTTAGATTTAATTGATTGTTTTTCAACAGGCTAATAATATTATTAGGTATTGATATATCAACCTGTTTTACTTTATCCTGTGAATCTGGAATAACAATACGTGCTTGATCTGATCCTGCTTCTTTTAACTTAGAAATAGTTTCCAATGCACTTTTTTCTGTTAAAATCACTTCATCTCTCATCGATCCATCTTTACTAATTATACGTTTAATTGTCGTTTTAGAGACAGCTTCTCCACTACTTGTCTCTATATTTACAGTAAAACTTTCTGTAGATTCAGAGACAGTTGTATCCCCGCTATCAATAGGGGCATTTTCCCTAGTAACCAAAATTGTATATTCCCTAGAGCTACCATCTTCAGCAGTCACTAAAATCTTTATTGTATTCATACCTGTTACTAGCTTTAGTGCTTCAGTACTTACCTTACTATTTATTGTTACAATTGCTTTATCGTCCTCCGCAATAGCTTTAATATTTATACTATCAACTATATGTGGAACTTTGGCTGTATAAGACATTGTGTTCTTATCAAATGCTGTATTGAAGTTGCCCGATGAAATCGTTAACTCCTTTAAAAAAGCATTATGACTCAGTGAAAATGCTTTTACATTAATAGTGAAGACTTTAGTTTCCACATATCCACCGATGAAAATTTTAGCAGTCAATGTAACCTTTTCATTTCCTTTGCCTGCCGACGGGCGTATAACTTCGCCATTCCCTTTAACTACCTCTGGCTTGTCAGATGACCAAGTGATTGTCGCACCATTATCCCCAATAATAGGTAGAACAAGGTTTTTCGTTACATTTTCTGGAGTATCATCTTGAGCATATTGAATAGTAAGAGCATCTTTATCAAGTTGTACTTTGTTAATAAAAATACCATTAACTTCACTGTCAAACACAGATTGTAAAGTTTCTATAGAATCAAAACCTTGACTAGGACGTACCATAATCACTTGCTGACAGACTTTATCTTGCTCTTCTATCGTTATTCGATTGAAGTTACTATAATTTAAATGATAATCATCAATAAAAATTGTCCATAGCGTAAGTGCATCTGTCGCATTGTTAACATTTATAAGATAGGATCGATTTTCGACTGCATTTAAATATACTTGTCGTAATGCACTTGTAGATGTATACCCTGTCTGTGGCCGCTCGATTAGTAATTTATTTGCCAAATAATTTTGATCTGCTATTTTAAAATTTTGAAATAATTCATTTCCTTGAGCTGAGTAATGTACTACACTCCAATCTGTAGTCATTGCTAATTTCATTTCTTCTTTATTAGTTGCGGTATTAAATGAATAAAAATCACTTTTTGCAGATACAAAAGTCACAGGCATCATAATCATTATTAAGATAGGTAGCATACATAAATTTATTACTTTTCTTTTAGAATATTGAATAAAAATCGCCCTCTCTTTCTAATAGTGACCAATTGTAGAATAATCGTCTTTAGGTAATACTATCCATTCTGATTTGTTAAAATTGGATGAACCAGATTGGAGCCTTTTATCTCTTATATAACCACCGCTACTTTCTACTATCTGGTTGATTGAATCCCTAACCCCAACCGTATCTACTACAATGCCATTACTATCTTTTAATGTCATTGACACCGTTATTTTAGAGGCATCTCTAAAAATAAAATCATCATTGAAGTATTGAGAAGTAGTAATATCAAAAAAATCATAAAAATAAGTATGGATTAATACAAAGTTTGTGTTTGGATATACTAAAGGTATATTTATTGTTTTGATACTATGTTGCTTTAAAATTAGATTATATTGCTGAATTTCTATTTTATAATTTGATAGAGGCACCATTGTTGCATTATATATTTCTAGCACATCATTATATTCTCCATTTTGCACAAAATCCGATATAAAAAGTCCTGGGGCTTCTACACTGAAAAGAAAGCTTGTTGATACTAGTCCACCTTTTCCATCATCTGCTGAAATAGTAATTACGCTTGTACCCAATGCATTTTGTGTAATTTTAAGAGACGATCCATTCAGACTAGCAGTTGCTACTCCGCTATTACTAGAACTTACAGTTAACGTTAAAGTATCGTTATCTTCGTCTGTAAACACATCACTTACTATCATCTCCCAAGGCTTCCCACCTATTGTTGCTCTTTGATTACTAATTGTTTTAGCAACCATTGGGGTATGGTTAAACGTTGGGTTAGATACAGTAACTATAAAGCTTGTAGATACTTGCCCACCTTTTCCATCATCCGCATGGACTGTAATAGTACTTATGCCTGCTGCAATCGGCAGAACAGTAATTGTTTGTCCATTAATTTGAGCTGTAGCAATAGATTCATCACTGGAATTAACATTTATCATAAGAACGTCATTGTCTGCATCTGAAAAAATACCACTACCGTCTATAGTGATGACATCATTCACTATTCCTGATTTATTACTAATTGATTGCGCAACCACGGGAGGTTGGTTCGGTGGACTAGTTACGGTAACAGCAAATGTTGTAGTTTCACTACCCCCGTTACCATCATCCGCTTTTACTGAAATTATACTTTGGCCTATGCCTACAGGTACGATAGTGATCATTGGAGAATTTAATTGAGCTGTAGCAACAGATTCATCACTGGAACTAACTTCTAACGTTAAAATATCATTATCTACATCAGCAAAAACATTACTTGCATCAACTAGAATTGGCGCATTTCCAACATGCCCAGTTTGATTATTTATTAATTGAGTAACTATTGGTATGTTATTCAACTTAGGTAAGACTTCTACTTCAAAACTACTGCTTGCTCTCCCTAACTTTCGATCATCAGCACTAATCTTTATTCGTGTCTTCCCAGGTGAAAGTACCTCAATCGTTAATAAATTTGAATTTAAATCTGCTGTTACAATACCAACAGTTTCAGTAACAGCTTTAAGTATTAACGGATCATTATCAGCATCATAAAATAACTTACTTAAATCAATAACAATTTTTTCTTGTCCTAGTGTCATTGATTGCTTTGGAATTATTTCAGAAGCTACAACAACAGGTGGATGATTACCAGAAGCTGCATAGGCTGATTTTTCTTGAACACAAAAACTAAAGATTAAAGTTAGTAAAATGGCTATCATAAGACATTCTCTTTTTCGATACAAAGTGACCCCTCCTTTTTAACAATTATGTAATGACTTATAACTCACCCCTCATTATATATCAGTACTAAAATCCTAACTACGACATATCACAATATCAAAAGTTAATTTTTCTTAACCTTTATTTGATAAAATAGAGGCTATTACATAAATTATTTTTTCTGTTATATAGTTGAAATTTACTAAACAATAAAACAGAAAACCCGAACTTTATTAAAACACTAAATTAGAGTGTTTTAATAAAGTTCGGGATGTTCATTGGCTAAAATTCTTTCATCCAGCCTTCTAATTCTTTATTTATTATGCGTATGTTTTACTGCAGCTTCTTGAATCTCATAAAATGCCCAATGATTACTTTGGACGTCTTTAAATATTGGGTTTTGATGCTCTGTTGGCGCTTGTCGTTCAAACAAGCGATTTAGTACCTTCACTGCTTGCGCACGTGTTAAATTACCATCTGGATTAAATGTGTCTGCTGTTGTTCCCGTCATAATGCCCAATGCATTGACAGTAGCAATCGCCTGAACAGCCCAATGATTATTACTAACATCTTTGAAAGTATTACCTTCTGATTTTGTTTTACAAAAATCTGCATTCGGATTGTCAACGCAATGCTTTTCTATCCAACGCGCTGCAACTGCTGCCATTTGTGCACGTGTAATAAAGCCGTTCGGATTAAAGCTTGTCTTCGTAACACCGTTAAATAAACTAGCATCCTTCACAAATTCGATTGCATCTTTTGCATCATGCTGAGCCGTATCTGTAAATGTCGCATTAGACTTTGGAATCGCATTACCAGTTAGTTGTCGTGCAAACATACTTGCCATCTGTGCGCGTGTTACAAATGCATTCGGTCGGAATGTACCATCTGCATAGCCTTGGATATAAGGTGTATGTGTAACATCGTCAGTTGTTGGTTCCTCTACATTTTCATCCTCTGGTAAATAGAGAATGCTGAAGGTAGAGAATTTTGTAACCTCAAATTGCAAACCTAGCATATCTTTTTGATAATCTACAACTTTCCCACGTAATAACTCTTTTGTACCATCGCTATGCTCAATAAAAATAGCCAGATTATTGAGTTGTTCTTGCGTTATATTTTTAGGTAATGGCAATGTTAAAGTCACTGGGCGATGCTGCATATTCGTTTCAATAGTCATTGGACGACCAATTAAATTTACTTTTTCACTTTGTAATGTTTCTTTAATTAATTCTTCTTTTAGTATTCTTTCCTCCACTTGATGTTGCTGTTCTAATGACTTGATAGGAACCAATCGGAAGTATAAATCATTACTAAAATTCGACATAGATACATTAGGAATAGAGATTATAGCATTCATAGTAGCAATTTCTAACTGTATATTTCCTGCATGAATTTGAGCTAATGAAGATTTAGGAATATCAACGACAACTTCACTAACTTTATCGTTTGCATCAGGAATAATAATACGAGCAGTATCATTACCTAGTTGTTTTGCTTTTTCAATTGTTTCCTTAGCGATATCCTCCGACATCGAAACATGATCTTTAATTACTCCATCTGGCATCGTCGTACGAATAATTGGTGTTTTCGTTAAATTCACACCATTTTCTCCGTCGACATCAACAACAATGTGTTCAGTGTTTGTTGATGGAGTAGAGCTTTCGTTACCATCATTGCTAGTAGGTGGTGATACAATGCTAACCCACTTTGCATAAATAGTAACATTTCGAGTTATAGAACTACTATTAAAGTCAAATAGTTTATCTAATGTACTGCTTGTGTACCAACCTTCAAATGTGTAGCCTGCTTTCGTTGGAGCTGACGTTGGTTTACTTACTTTTTCACCATGTGCTACCGTTTGATTTGGGACTAGACTTCCGCCATTTACTTCAAAATTAACCGTGTAAGTATCCAGTTTCCACTTCGCATAAAGTGTTGTATTCACTGTAATGACATTGTCGGTAAAATCATATTGATTTGTTCGCTCATCATCTGTATACCAGCCTTCAAATGTGTAGCCTGCTTTCGTTGGAGCTGACGTTGGTTTACTTACTTTTTCACCATGTGCTACCGTTTGACTTGATACTACACTTCCACCGCCCACTTCAAAGCTAACTGTATACTTCAGTGGTTCCCACTTCGCGTAAAGTGTCGTATTGGCTGTAATGACATTGTTGGTGAAATCATATTGTTCTGTTCCCTCATCATCTGTATACCAGCCTTCAAATGTGTAGCCTGCTTTTGTCGGGGCGGTTGGCACTGTTGCTTTTTCATCATGTGCTACCGTTTGATTTGGTACTACACTTCCACCGCCCACTTCAAAGCTAACTGTATACTTCAGTGGTTCCCACTTCGCGTAAAGTGTCGTATTGGCTGTAATGACATTGTTGGTAAAATCATATTGATTTGTACCCTCATCATCTGTATACCAGCCTTCAAATGTGTAGCCTGCTTTTGTTGGGGCTGGTGGCACTGTTGCCTTTTCGCCATGTGCTACCGTTTGATTTGGGACTGCACTTCCGCCACTCACTTCAAAACTAACAGTATACTTCAGTGATTTCCATTTCGCGTAAATTGTCGTATTCGCTGTAATGACATTGGTGCTGAAATCATATTGATTCGTACCCTCATCATCTGTATACCAGCCTTCAAATGTATAACCCGCTTTTGTTGGTACTGGTGGCACTGTTGCTTTTTCACCATGTGCTACCGTTTGACTTGATACTACACTTCCACCGCCCACTTCAAAGCTAACTGTATACTTCAGTGGTTTCCACTTCGCGTAAAGTGTCGTATTGGCTGTAATGACATTGTTGGTGAAATCATATTGTTCTGTTCCCTCATCATCTGTATACCAGCCTTCAAATGTGTATCCTGCTTTTGTTGGGGCTGGTGGCACTGTTGCTTTTTCACCATGTGCTACCGTTTGATTTGGGACTGCACTTCCGCCATTTACTTCAAAATTCACTGTGTAACCAACTGGTTCCCACTTCGCGTAAAGTGTCGTATTGGCTGTAATGACATTGTTGGTGAAATCATATTGTTCTGTTCCCTCATCATCTGTATACCAGCCTTCAAATGTGTATCCTACTTTTGTTGGTGTTGTTGGCACAGTTGCCTTTTTGCCATGTGCTACGGATTGACTTGGTACTGCACTTCCACCATTTACTTCAAAATTCACTGTGTAACCAACTGGTTCCCACTTCGCGTAAAGTGTTGTATTGGCTGTAATGACATTGTTGGTGAAATCATATTGTTCTGTTCCCTCATCATCTGTATACCAGCCTTCAAATGTGTATCCTACTTTTGTTGGTGTTGTTGGCACAGTTGCCTTTTTGCCATGTGCTACGGATTGACTTGGTACTGCACTTCCGCCATTTACTTCAAAATTCACTGTGTAACCAACTGGTTCCCACTTCGCGTAAAGTGTCGTATTAGCTGTAACGACATTGTTGGTGAAATCATATTGTTCTGTTCCCTCATCATCTGTATACCAGCCTTCAAATGTGTATCCTACTTTTGTTGGGGCTGGTGGCACTGTTGCCTTTTCGCCATGTGCTACCGTTTGATTTGGGACTGCACTTCCGCCACTCACTTCAAAACTAACAGTATACTTCAGTGATTTCCATTTCGCGTAAATTGTCGTATTCGCTGTAATGACATTGGTGCTGAAATCATATTGATTCGTCCCCTCATCATCTGTATACCAGCCTTCAAATGTATAACCCGCTTTTGTTGGTACTGGTGGCACTATCGCCTTTTCACCATGTGCTACGGTTTGACTTAGGACTAGACTTCCGCCATTTACTTCAAAATTAACCGTGTAACCAACTGGTTTCCACTTCGCATAAAGTGTTGTATTCGCTGTAATGACATTGTTGGTAAAATCATATTGATTTGTTCGCTCATCATCTGTATACCAGCCTTCAAATGTGTAGCCCACTTTTGTTGGGGCTGGTGGTTCACTTGCTTTTTCTCCGTGTGTGATGGATTGTTCTGGTACTAGACTCCCCCCATCTACATTAAAGCTGACCTTATGCTTCGCTTCTACAGGTGGTGATGTATCATAATCAATTATTGAAATGTTCCCAAAAACTGCATAGTCATCCATCATAGTTGGCGAAGAAAGAATTAGTGTAATAATATTTTCACTACCAATATCATTTATATTCTGGTTAGTAAGTAAATCACCGATGGGTAAAGAAATAGGGGTATCGAATTGATTAAATATATAGAAAGGTTTAGAAAAATCTTTTCCAATCCCTATATGTTTAGTCGGTAAAATAGATAAAGGTTGATCAAAACCTTCATTAACTACCCAATTATCCGAGCTGCCTATATTAACTTTCAAATTAGAAATATCCCCCGTAACACCCGAATCCATTGGTGTAAGGCTTAACTTTGCATTCGAATAGTCAGTGCCAGATGGTAAATAAAATTTAAGATAAGCCGTGTTTGTCTGATCGCCTGAATCATAACCACCTGCCCCAGCAAGTCCTCCTAAAATATCAACGCTATTTGGTGTACCTTGATAAACAGTCCCCGTTACAATATCAATAGGTTCAATAGGTTCAATAGCTGGAATTGCTGCCCTCGCAACTTGTATATCCAAAAATGGTTGTACAATGCTGAGCAACATTGCAACCAACATAAGTACAACATTTATCCGTTTATAGTTTCTCATCTATATCACCCTTCTTTTACTGGGTATTCACCATACAAACAAATAATAAAGTTTAATGCTACATATGGTTGCATGTTATTGTGTGGCATATTTCCTCCAGTTGTTTCAATCGCTTGCTGATGAATATTTACTTTTGTAGTTGGTGTAAATTCTTTATATAACTTCTTAGGATTCAATCCTCCTAGAGCGCCCCAAACGGCACCTTCGGGACTACTAGCTCCACCCGTTGTTTTCGTGCTCCCTTGTATTTCATGCTTATGGGCAGGCATTTGCTCACTACTTAATGACACACTTACTTCACCTACTTCTGTGGCAAATTCCCTTGTTGTAAGTCCTGTACCAGTTCCGTAATGCATTGGTGCTTTACCTCTTAAATCTGGCAACTTAAAGTCTGTTTTGCCATCGCCACCAAATCTATTACCGATAATTGAAAATAACACTTGATGCTGATTAACAAGTAATGTACTCCCATCACAAAAAGCCCAATCAATTGGTGCATAATTGCCAGCGAATATTCTAATCTCTCCTGTATAGGCTTCTGCCATTTTCGTTCCTCCCTAACCTCGTGGTGGAAAAATCCCCATTGTTGCAATACAAAACGATACGACTAGATAAGGCTGCATATTATTATGGGCCTGATTTTGGCCAGTGGCTGTCATCGCTATTGCATTCATTGCAGTATTTGGATTACTAGCAAACATATTATTACCATTCACTTTTCCCCATACGTTACTCTTTGGTGTTGCTTTATTTGTTTCATCCTCATCAGCATAAACTTCATGAGTATGATTAGGCATTTCATTTATCGTTAATGCGTGTGTGGCTTCACCACCTGTTGATGCATAGGCAATTTCGTCACTTTTATGTAACGGTACTCTACCTTGCAAATTGGGTAAGGCAAATGTTGTTTTACCATCTCCTCCGTATTTATCTCCTATCAAAGAATAAAGTGCTATGTATTGATTTACCGACAATAAGCGCCCATCACACGGTAACCAATTTTGAGGTATTCTGTCGAAACTAAAAAGTCGTACTTCTCCTACAAACGGTTCTGCCAATGTACTTCCTCCCTTTTAAGAAAAATATGGGTACAGACCTTGTGTTGCAATAATAAAATTAATAACCAATGAAGGCATGACATTTTCATGTGGCTGATTGCCACCAACTGATGACATTAAATTACTATTCATCTGGACAACATCACTCGCTATATTTGTTTGATAATTCTTTAAATCAGCTACTCCCCATACAGTATTAGCTGGTGAGCTTTCTGTTGTTTCCGCTTTTACATTATTTGCTGTAACAATATGCGTATGGGCTGGTAAATCGCCCTCTGTTAATGTTACTTTTTCCGTCCCTCCATTACTTGCAAAAGGATATTCGGGACTTTTATGTATTGGGATTCTTCCACGTAAATCAGGTAACGCAAAATTTGTTACCCCATCGCCACCATATTTATTTCCTATTAACGAAAAAAGAGCCTGGTACTCATTAACCGATAACAGTTGACCGTTACAAAGGGCCCAATTCATCGGGGCATACTTCCCACTAAACATCCGAATCTCGCCTAAATACGCTTCTGACATATCAACACTCTCCCTAACTTTTATTTCCATAACATTTTCATATAAATCTCGTCTTCTTGAATGACTTGAAACCCTAATCTTTCGTAGAGATATCTTGCTATGTTAGTTTTATGAACGTGTAATACAACTGCTTTTCTTTGTACTTTTGCCTTTTTCTGAAGTTGAACAATAATATAGGTCCCAATGCCTCTTCCCTGATATTTTGGCAATATAGCTATATCAATCAGACGATGATATTCAGGAAGTTCTTCCGTGAGAATCCTGCCGACACATTCAGCATCTTCCACAATAATCCAATGGTTTGCCCTTGGAAATTGCTGATTATACGAAACTTGTTGTGCGCGCCACTGCATTGCTAAAAAATCTGCCCTCTGTTCAACAGACCATCCCCATGAATCTACTTCTTGATGTCTTGTAGAAGCAAAAATTTCGTAGAGAAATACCTCATCTTCCTTTGTGATAGATTTAAGCTTTATTTTCATGACATATGTTCCACTTTCTTTTAGACATTCTTATTGGTCACAATGATTGATCGTACAAAGTTATGTCCTTTGTCAGGCAAGTCTTCCCAACTATCGACATACAATTGATGATCAGCTAAACATTCAGCTCGATTTTTGCTTTTTTGTGGAACGTCTAGCGCTATCGAGATTGTGCCATATGATTTTTCGCCTGGTGGGACTATATCTCGCCATGAGCAAGAGCATTCATATCCATTGGGACCTGTCGATGCTTTTATTCCCAATGCCTGTAATGTTGTGTTAGGAGGAATATTTACTGGCTTCTTGTCTTCCATATCATCGGTATTCCAGATACCCCACGCTAGCTGCGATTGAAAAACTTCAAGCTCACGGTCTGTTGCATTTGTAATCATTAGTGAAAATGTCCAAGTCGCCATTTTAGTGCGCTCCTCCTGTCGTTACTTTATTTCTCGCATTATCCATTACATCGTATAGATGCGTACGATGTAATACGGCATAATCCCATTCAGAAGCACCAATCAACGTTGTTACATTATTGTTGTCCGTTCGATAAAGAAGAATCATTTTGCTAAAAATCCAAGGTACAACGTCCATATCTTTATCACTTGGGGCTTCAAAAACTCTTTCTTTCGATTTTTTCTCAGTTTGCTGTTGTTCTGTTGTAACAGCATTTAATATATTAAACTTTGCCTTTAATTCCGCCTGTAGTTCCTGTGCCACACTTGCCTTTACCACTTTTTCATCAGAAACAGAGATCTTTTCTGTAAATTTAAAGGCCGTTTCAATGGTACTAACTTTCTCTTCCACCACTTTACTTGTAGTAGATAATCCAAACTCATCTTTCACTGTAATTTTTCCCTTTTTCGTAACAGTTTCGATTTTAGACGCATCTGCTCTTAAACTAGTCACTTCTACGGAATAATACTGTTGCACTTCACGTTGCTTTAAATAAAGACTATCAAACGTTAAATCATTGACCCCATCAAATAATCTTTTTGGAATAGTAAAGATAGGTGTTTTGAATAACGACATTTTTTCAAAATGAACACCACTAGGAATATATTGATTTAAATCAATATCTCGCACATCTTCGATTTCAACTAATGTATTAATTTTGGACCAATCTGTTTCTAGATTGTTCTTTGTATCATTTTGTCTCAATTTATCTAGCTTGTTCGAAATTCGGATATTTCGAACAAAGCTATGGCCATCATGTGGAATGTCTTTCCACTCAGCTACTTCAAAATATCCATTTGCTCGACATCTAGCTTCATTAGGATCATTATAAGGAACATTTACATATAGACTGATTACCCCGTACGGTGCTTGCGTTTCACTATTTTTATCTTTCCAAGAGCACGAAAATTCATAACCATTTGGTCCAAATGCTGATTTGGCACCAACAGCTTGAATTGTCTGTCCCGCTTTAATAGTTTGAGGTTTTTTATCCTCTTCACCATCTGTATTCCAATAGCCCCAATGTAATTGCGATTCTATTAGCTCTAAATCTCGATCTGTATCATTTGTGACATTTAAATAAAAAGTCCATGCCATCGCTACCCCTCCTAATATCAGAATTTTCAGAACAATAAATACATATTTATTTTAATTGCTATCTCTTACTACCTAATAAACGGTGTCGAATATTGTATTTTTTTAGGTCTCACTTACTGTTTTTTATTATATTATAAATTCCCTATATTCCTCTACGATATTTAAGTTAAGTTTTCTTAACCTTTCTATCTACTATCTTGTAAGAGTGCAAAAAAAATCTGCTCATGTTCTCATAGAGGAACATAAACAGATTAGTGGGATTCTTTATTTAATTAAAACGAGTAAATAACTTCCAAATCAATTCATTTCGATCATGTACATCTACCTTTTGAAAAATTAACTTTAAATGATCTTGAACGGTATAACTGGAAATACCGAGATTATGTGCAATATCTTTTGTCGGTATCCCTTTCATTATTTCAGTTATTACATCCTTTTCTCTAGGTGTAAGATGGTAAGCTGTCAGTAAAAAAGTGAGCATTTCTTTTGGAGATGCTTCATTTAATATAATCACTATTTGTTCTTGTAAATCAGCCGTCATAAGAACGGACGCTTGAATTGTTATATAACCTTTGTTTGGAATTGGCACTAATAAGGAATTATTAGTGTTCGTTCTGTTTGCCAGTAGCTTCGCACAAATAGCCTGTATCGGTTTCGGTAATTGCCAATCAACCATTCCCTCATTAAGAGAAGGGAAAAAATGAAAATAAAAAATATATTAATCGTTGGGGGTTATGGCGAGGTTGGGGGCAAAATTGCTATTACAAGACTATCCTAATAAAGTTTGGATTGCTGGTAGGGATATGCAAAAGGCTGAACAGTTTTGCATCCAACTAAATCATCTTGTTAGCCCTATGCAATTGGATGTGCCTGTAAACACTATCCTTTGTGAATTATGATGAATCATTAGTTACTGCGGAAATAGCTGCAACCGTCGCTACTGAGCTATTAGAAAAAGAGCATCCAGCTGGAACCTATCATATAGAGGAGTTATTCAAGCTTGATGCATTTATAAAACAATTTGATAATTCTTCTTCCATTTAAAGCAAAAAACCCATTTAGTCTCTAACATCTAAGAGACTAAATGGGTTTTATACATTATAAAACTTTTTCTAAAAAGTCTTTTGCTCGTTGTGTAGAAGGCGAAGAGAAAAACTCTTCTGGTGTTGCATCTTCGATAAGCTTGCCACCATCAAGGAATAAAATGCGATCTGCCACTTCACGCGCAAAGCCCATTTCATGTGTGACGATTAACATCGTCATCCCTGAATCCGCTAGGTTTTTCATAACTGCTAAAACCTCTTTAACCATTTCTGGGTCAAGAGCAGAAGTAGGTTCATCAAACAATATCACTTTTGGGTCCATCGCAAGCGCTCTAGCAATGGCTACACGTTGCTTTTGACCACCTGAAAGGCGGCTTGGATACTCATTACGTTTCTCAAAAAGACCTACTTTCGTTAGCAACTCCTCAGCATTTTTAATGGCTGTTGCCTTGTCTATCCCTTTTACATTAATAGGCGCATAAGTTAAGTTTTCTAGTACCGTTTTATGTGGGAAAAGGTGGAAATGTTGAAATACCATGCCGACTTCTTCACGTATCTTCATAATATTTGTCCCCTTATCAGTAAGGACATCTCCAGCAATTGTAATCTTTCCATTCGTCGGTTCTTCTAATAAATTTAAGCAACGTAAGAATGTAGACTTCCCAGAACCTGATGGTCCGATTATAGCGATTACTTCTTTTTCTTTTATTTCAGTTGAAATACCTTTTAGTACTTCATTTTGCCCATATGATTTGTGTAAATCTTCAATTTTAATCACTTTTTCTCATTCCTTTCTCGATTCGTTTACCAAGGAACGTCAAGACAAGCGTCATAATATAGTAGATTACCCCAGCAAATAGTAATGGTTCAAGATAACGATACGTTGAACCACCCACAATGTAGGCACGGCGCATAATATCTAGTGCACTAATAACCGTTACAACAGCTGTTTCTTTATTTAATGTAATAAATTCATTTACTAAAGACGGTAAAATATTTTTTACTGCTTGTGGAATAATAATATCTTTCATCATTTTTGCATACGGTATACCTAATGCTTGCGCCGCTTCCATTTGACCTTTATCCACGGCATTGATTCCAGCACGGATAATTTCTGAAATATAAGCACCTGAGTTTAACCCGAATGCAATGATTGCTGTTGGAATTGGTTCAATTTGAATATCTAATAATTGTGGAACTGCGTAGTAAATAATTAGTAATTGTAGTACAAGTGGTGTTCCGCGGAAAATGGACGTATAGAAATCCGCAAGCCATCGTAGCACCTTTACATTCCCAATTTTACATAATGCTAATAATATACCAACGATAAAACCGATGATCGATGCACCGATTGCAATTTGAAGTGTAACACCTATTCCTTTTAATATATAAGGAATAGAGGGAATGATTGCTGTAAAATCTAAATTCACAGCGTCCCCTCCTTTCTCTTTTCCTTTTAGTGAAATGGACAAGCGATAGCCCTATATAGAGCTATCGCAGTTCAATTAAATTATTCAGCTTTTTCTAACCATTTTTCTTCAAGCTGTTGAATTTTACCTTCATCAGCTAGTTCTTTTAATGCTTTGTTAATTTTATCTTTTAAATCGCTATCTTTTTGAACAGCAATTGCTTTATGGTCTTCTGGCTGTACCTCTACAGGGAACGACGTTAACTTATCGTTTGTTTTTAAATAACCTTTAGCTACGCCGCCTTCCATGATTGCACCGTCTAAGCGTTTAGACATCATATCTTGTACGATTTCAGGAATACGTGTACGCCCTTCAATTGAAACATCTACTTTTTCAGCAATAGCTTTACCTAAATTTTCTTGAATTGAAGCAGTTTGTACACCGACTTTTTTACCAGCTAAGTCCGCTTCTTTTTTAATACCGCTATCTTTTTTAACTACGATAACTTGTTCTGTTTGATTGTATTTGTCTGAGAAATCTACGACCTTTTCTCGCTCTTCATTTGGTGTCATCCCAGAAATAACAACGTCTATTTTACCTGCTTGCAAAGCTGGAACTAAGCTGTTAAAGTCCATATCTTGAACTTGCATTTCTACACCAAGTTTTTCACCGACTAGTTTAATTAAATCAATATCAAAACCGATAATTTCTTCACCTTTAGCAGCGTCAACATACTCAAATGGTGCATAGTCTGCTGATGTCCCTACTTTTAGTACTTGTTTCTCTGCTGTATCTGAACCAGAATTTGAATTTGTTGCATTATCTTCTTTAGTGCCACATGCCGCAAGTACACCGATAACTAAAACGAGCATAAGCATGAAAATTTTATTCTTCATTTTCTAATTTCTCCTTTTTTTTCATTTTTTATTGTCTATGAGACATTTGCGTCTCGAAAATAGTCGATTGGATATTTATTCATAGAGCAGAATAAAAAATCTATCTGCTAATTAAGATATACTCTTTCAAAATAATTTTCAAGCTATACATGAAATTTTTTAACAAAATATTTTACACAGAATTTTCTAATAAATCAATGTTTTTGTATTTTTCCGTTTTTAAATTATTCTTTTTACATGTACCTTTACTATTTTCATTCTCATCCTCATTTATGCCTGTAAAACATAGGACATCTGTCAAAATGAATGCAATAATACATTTTGAAAAAGAAGTTGGACAAAATAAAAAAGTGTTAGATCGATTGCAGTCAATCTAACACTTTTTCACTTTGGAAGTTCTTCACTAAAATGAATGTAAAATTTATCTCCTCGTCGCCATACGAAAGATATAAATTTCACCACGAACTTTGCTAATTATTCGGCTTTGTCCATAAATAGCTTTGCTTTTAATTCATCCTCTCCCGAGCCCTCTGCTAAAGGTACACGAGATCGGTATGCGGCACGACATATTAAATGCCCTGCTACTGGTGCAGTTACAAATACAAAAAGTATCCCTAAAATCAATCGAACGCTAACATAGCCATCATGTATCCAAAAGTAGACAAATGCACCTAATAGACAGCTTAATACAGACAATGTCGAGCTTTTCGTCGCCGCATGTGATCGTGTATAGACATCTGGCAAGCGTATCATACCAAATGCGCTAATAACACTAACAATAGAACCAACAAGTATTAGGATGACTGCCGCCCACTCAATCATTTGATTTACGTTCAACAATCACACCTCTTTCAATATATTTTGTAAAGGCGATTGTACCGATAAACGCCAATATTCCTAAAATTAAAATGGCTTCTAAATAGGCCTTTGTTTTTAACACGATAGATACAATGGCTATCGCCGAAAGTAAGTTAATCCCTATCGTATCAAGCGCTATTGCACGATCAGGCATTGAAGGGCCTTTTATAACACGATATAGTGACAAGGCAATTGATATACTAAATAACGCAAGTGCTATTAGTAAAACTTTTTCTACCATTAGCGTGTCACCTCCATAATTGCTTTTTCAAATTTCCCTATGGAGCGAACTACGGCGTCTTTTGATTGCTCAATATCCATAGCATGAATATAGAACATATCTCCATCCTCTGAAACTTCCATCACAACTGAACCAGGGGTCAACGTTAACAATAGCGCAAGCGCTGTAATCTCCCAATCTCCATTAAGCTCCGTTTTATACGTAAATATTCCTGGTGTAATATTCAACTTAGGTGTTGTTATTTGTTTTAACACATTGTAGCTCGAGAGTAATAGCTCCCAGTTAAAAAGCCATAGTAGTTTAATAATAGAGAAAACACGGCGCAAATAAAATTGAGTACCGTAAAAGCGATGCATTGCATACAAAATTCCAATACCAACGATAAAACCCATTAAAAATGTGGAAAACTGTGGTGTAATTTCATCCTGCAACAATAACCATAAAGTGGCAATAAATAAATTTAATATAAACTGCATAGCCATTACTTATTCACCTCACCTTGCCAATTTTCGCCGTTCAACACTGCATCAATATAAATAGAGGGTGTGTGAAGCGTTTCTGCCGCATCCTTAACATATGGTGCCATGAATTCAGCGCCAATGCCTAAACCGATTGTGCAAACAGCTAGTAAAGTCAATGGCAACACTACTCGCTTAGGTAGTGGCTTTTCATCTTCAATACTAATAATAGTTTCACCAAAAAAGGATGAAAGAAAAATGCGTAGGAGTGAGTAGAGAACTATTAAGCTGGAAAAGAAACCTAATCCTAGAAGGACAAAATTTCCTCCCTCTATAGCTCCTTGTCCAATTAATACCTTGCCCATAAATCCACTTAATGGTGGAATTCCAGCGAGTGAGCACATCATGATAAAGAATAACCATCCGAAAAAGGGATAATTTCGAATAAGTCCACTCATTCTATCTATAATAGTTTCACCCGTTACATAAATCATCATTCCAACAGCTAAAAACAGCATAGCCTTTACGACCATGTCATGCATTAAATAGTATGTTACACCTTGCAAGGCAGATTCCGTACCGATAGCAAGTCCCGCAACTATAAAACCTACACCAATTAGCACGTTGTATGAAGCAATTGTTCTGACATCTCTTCCAGCAAGTGCCCCCATACAACCTGCAATTATCGTTAATCCTGCCATAATACTGAGGGTTGTATGTGTTACATCTGTATTCGTTGTAAATAATAGTGTAAATGTACGAACAAGCGCATATATACCAACTTTCGTTAATAACGCGGCAAATAATGTAGCAATAGCTGTTGGTGGTACACTATATGAACCTGGCAACCAGAAGAATAGAAGTAAACCAGCTTTTAAGCTGAAAACAATCAAGAACACAAGTCCTACTGTTGTAATGAGTGGATCAGCTCCAGCTTCCATAACACGTAAGGAAATATGGGCCATATTCAACGTCCCGACCGTTCCATATAAAAAAGCTAATGCCACTAAAAAAATCCATGAAGCAACAATATTAATAAGGACATATTTTAGCGCTTCTCGCAGCTGTATTTTGCCACCACCTAAGCTAATAAGTGCATAAGAGGCTAGTAGCATGACTTCAAAGCACACAAACAAATTAAATATATCGCCTGTTAAAAAGGAACCATTTACCCCAGCTACCATCAAAAGTACAAAAGGATAAAAGTACATTTTTTCGTAGTGCTCGCCAATTGTAAAGAAAGCGTATATTAGACAAATTGCTGCGACAATATTCGCTACTAAAACAAGCAGTACCGCAAAAGAATCGGCAACAAAGAGTATCCCAAATGGCGGTATCCAGCCACTAAAATCAATACGCATTACACCTTGTTGATGAACTTCAAGCAAAAGGACGACACTTATAATTACAACAAAGCCAAATGTACATAGACTCACAATGCGTTGTAACAAAACATTTTCTCTTAAAAACACTAGCAAAATGGCCGTAATAACCGGCACGATTAATGGTAAAACGATCATGTTACTCATCAGACGTACCTCTCAATTCATCGAATTCCCCAGTGCCGTTTGTTTTATAGGCACGATAGCCAAGAACTAGCACAAATGCTGTCACGGCAAAGCTAATCACGATAGCCGTTAAAATCAATGCTTGTGGAAGCGCATCTGCGTATGGACCTGGTGATTCACCAATGAGTGGTACATCCCCTTTTTTCAGACCGCCCATCGTTAAAATAAGTAAATGCGCAGCATGTGAAAGTACTGCTGTTCCTAGAATCACACGTAATAATTGCTTTGAGAGGATTAGGTACGTCGCTACAGCAACTAACACACCAATTAATATTAAAATTAAAGACTCCATTGGCTATTCATCCTCACTTATACTTAAAATAATCGTTACAACAACCCCTACAACTGTTAATGCCACACCAGCCTCAAAAATAGTAACAGTTGAAAAGCCCATTTTTCCAAATATAGGGACATCAATATACGTATATGTTTGAGATAAGAACGGCACATCAAAAAACAATGAACCGATGGCCGTACCTGTCGCTAATAATACCCCTAGCGCAGCTACCTTTTTAAAATCAAATGGCATCCCTTTGTGCACTGTTTCAATATCGTAAGCTAAATATAGCAGTACTATTGCGGAAGCAAGCACTAGACCCCCTATAAAGCCACCACCAGGAGCATGGTGCCCAGCAAAGAATAAGTAAATACCAAGCGTTAAAATAATAAATACGACAGCCTTTGTAATAGTACGTAAAATAACGTCATTAATTTTCATGGTCTGCCTCCTTTTTTCGCGGCTTGAGCTTTGTTAGCGTGTACACGCCTAAGCCAGCAATTAAAAGAACGACAACCTCTAGCATCGTATCAAACGCACGAAAATCCCCTAAAATTGTGTTAACAATATTCGATCCACCCGCTAAGTCATAAGCATCGTTAAAGTACAGCGCGACCGTCTCAAAACGGTCATAATGCACGACAGCTAAGCCAACTAAAGTCACTGTAGCCCCTACAAAAATGGCAATAACAGCATTTGATAACTTGACTCTTGTGCGTGACTTTTCAGGCATTAAATCTGGTAAATATTTAAAACATAACAGGAATAATGCTGTTGTCACGGATTCAACAACGAGTTGCGTAAGTGCTAAATCAGGTGCTCGGAAAATGACGAAGAAGAATGCGATTGAATAGCCAAGAACGCCGTTCAATAGCATAGCTGTGATACGTCCCTTTGCAAAGATCATCCATATTGCAGCAAACATCATCACAAATACTAATATGAGCTCATAGGACTCTACTGGGGAGTCCTTTGCAAATTCAAATGCCATTGCATCAGACCATATAAAATATCCTGCAATGAGCGCGACAAAAAATACATATATATAAACAAAATAGTGTGTTAAATTGCCTGACATATAACGATTAGTAAGCTTAATAGAGCTTTTTTCACTGAACTCTATAAGGCGATTATAGTAAGTATTGAATGTATAGTTTGGTGAAAAGACACGATATAGTGGCTTCCAGCTTTTTAATGTTTTAAATAAAATAATACCGATAATAATTACGCCAGCGGTCATTAACAATTCAGGATTAACACCGTGCCATGCAGAAATATGTGGTGTTAACTCACTAGCAGATGGGAATGTTGGGTAAATACTTGCCATTGCAGGCTCTAAAATATAATGGCCAAGGACGTTTGGAAAGAAGAAAATTGCCACTACTAATAAACAAAGTACGATTGGCGAAAGGAGCATCCCAATCGGTGCTTCATGTGGCTTTTTGTCCAACTTAGCAGGCTGTAATTTACCGAAAAAGGTATGAGCAATTAAAATCATGCTGTAAACAAACGTAAAAATACTTGCGACCCATGCCACAATAGGGAATAACACACCCCAACTATCCATAGAAAAGATACCGACCTCACGAATTTGCAATACTGCAGTAAAGAACATCTCCTTACTTAGGAAACCATTAAATGGTGGTAACCCCGCCATTGATAATCCGCCTATGACAGCTATAGTAAATGTCACGGGCATTAACGCCATTAAACCACCGAGACGACGGATATCGCGTGTTCCAACTTCATGATCGACAATACCGACCATCATGAATAATGCCCCTTTAAATGTGGAGTGATTAATAAGGTGGAACAATGCAGCAAAGCTCGCCTGTGTATAAATAATGGAACTTTCAGCATAACCAAAATAATGCCCTACGGAGCCAAGTCCAAATAAGCTCATAATTAAGCCGAGCTGACTAACTGTTGAAAATGCCAGTAATGCCTTTAAATCTGTTTGACGTACAGCATTGAACGATCCCCAGAACAATGTTAAAAGACCAATGCCACTAACGAGCCAGAACCAGATAGCCTCACCTCCAAATACTGGAGAAAAGCGAGCAACTAAATAAATCCCTGCTTTTACCATTGTAGCTGAGTGAAGGTAGGCACTAACAGGTGTTGGGGCCTCCATCGCATCTGGCAACCAAATATGAAAAGGAAATTGTGCTGATTTAGTAAACGCACCTACTAAAATTAACAAAAGCGCTGGAACGAATAATGAATGATCTCGAATTACCTCAACATTAGCTACGATGTCACGAATACTAAATGTTCCCGATGCTACATATAGCATTAGAAAACCCGCAAGCATAGATAGACCACCGAATACAGTAATAGTCATTGCTTTTCGTGCACCAGCACGTGAAGCTTTACGATGATGCCAAAATGCAATTAACAAAAATGAAGATACACTTGTTAATTCCCAAAATGTATACAGCACCATTAAATTATCTGAAAAGACGACGCCGAGCATAGCGCCCATGAAAAGTAATAAGTAGCAGTAAAAATGATGAAGAGATTCTTTCGTTGACAAATAAAAAATTGAATATAAAATAACTAAACTACCTACACCTGTAATCAGCAAACCAAAAATAATGCTGAGCCCGTCGAGATATGTCGTGAAGTTTATATCAAAAGAGGGAATCCACTCATATGTATGAATAAATGTTTTACCCTCGGCAATTTGAGGAATGTACCGTGCGAGTAAAATAAACAATATGATTGGAACGGATAAAACAAACCAGCCTAAATGTACAACACGCCTTAGTCGCCTATATAGCAAGGGGATTAGAGCGGCACATACAAATGGTAAAAGTATCGCAATGAGAACTGTAACCAAATGAAAACCTCCTACAATCAAATTCGTCCAGCGACTTCGCGTCCTAGATTTTGTAATTTTAGGTGTGCATGATACAGCTATTAGTTCATAGATGCATACTATAAACCAACTCCTAAATTATTCCTTACAAAATCTTTGACAACCGCCAGTGCTTTAATGTTGCTCAGTCAGCATTTGAATGCCTACTGAAAAATATAAGCCTGCTATGCCCTTCTTAAAGAAAGTAGATAGAAGACAAAAAGTTGAATGAACATATCAGAACTCTTCTAAATTTGGATGTTATCTGTACTAATTGATGTGCATACCGAACATTCAACATACCTTAGGCACTTAATAAATGTTTCAGTGCATCAACACTTGACTATCCATTTAACTCACTGCATAATAATGTGGCATATGGAAGCTATTCATTTAAATGCACACTATGCATAAACAAAACAATTTTAGAACATGGAGATAAGCCGAATTCCTTGAGGGTTTCCCGTATATCGTCATTAACTTTTTATTCACTTTAAAGTATACAATATAAATAAGCATAATGCACTGTAACAGCCTTCATTTTAGCTGTTTTAGGATATTTTTTTCATAATATGCAGTACAAATAACAAAATAACAATAGGATAAAGAGGTGTATATTTTTAATGAAGCATGTTAAAGGGAGATTAGACGAAAGTATTTTAGTTTGTGTCTACTATGGGCTAAATGGGGAACGCTTAATTCGCCGCGGTCATAAAATGGCCATGATGCTCGATTGCCCACTCTATATTCTTTCGGTCGATTCACAACCCATCGATGCCTTTGATGCTGAAAAATCTGGTTATATCGAACAGTGGAAAGACCTAGCGGAAGAACTTGATGTTGAAAAATTCATTTTACTAGATAACGAAAAACGTCCTATCCAAAAAGTCATTGCTGAAGTGGCAAAAAATTATGGCATTTCTCAAATCATTGTCGGTCAAAGTGCACAAAGTCGTTGGGAGGAAATAACAAAGGGCTCCTTCCTGAACGTCCTATTAAAAGAGGTTCCTTTTGTAGATTTCCACATTGTAGCTGTCCAACGTCCCACGGAAGATGACACCTATGATACATATGAAAAAGGTGTACGTGCCTATTTAATTAAAGATCAGGACAATTTTAAAGTAGCCTTTACTTGTCCGCGCCATGTTTCAATCGAAGGGATTTTCTTTAAGGAAATTGGCACTGATTTTGATAATGGGATATTCAAATTCACTTACAACGATAAAATGCATGAGATTCATATTACAGAGGGCTTGGTGAATGATAAAGAAAAGTTACCTGCTGAATTTACATCTCCATTACAACAATAGTTTGTAGTCACCTAGAAGGGCGACTTGGATTTTGTATTGCAGCGGCAAAGGGATTAAAGTGAAGGGCCAGAAAGAAGCCGTTTAACGGCATTCTTCCCAGTTTAATTATACACCTAGCTAACACGCCTCCTATAGCGAGGCGTGTTTTTTTACAAAGCAGATGCAGGTTTATCTTTCGGTAAGAAAAATGCTACTAATAATAACAAGGGCAATAATGAAACGATTAACATCGTGAAATCAATCCCTTTATGGTCCATTAATACTCCAATGACAATTGCTCCAATTGCCCCCATACCAAACGCAAAGCCAGTCGTTAATCCCGCCATTGTTCCAATTTTAGTTGGCACAAGTTCTTGTGCATAAACAACTGTTACAGAGAAGCTAATCATAATTAATGTGCCGATAATAATTAAAAAGATTGTCGCTGTCCATAATGGTACATAGGGCAATGCTAAACAGAATGGCATTGGCACAACAACAGAAAGTAAAATTACATTTTTTCTCCCAATACGGTCGGATAATGATCCCCCAAAAAATGTGCCAACAACTCCAAAAGCCATAAAAGTAAAAATTAAAATTTGTCCAAGACGCAAACTAACATTGTAGTGATCCATTAAATAAAAAACATAAAAACTTGTTATATTCGTTGTATAAAATGATCGTGCAAAAATAATAGTAAATAATAATGTTAAGGCGATTCCCACTTGTTTCTTTGTCAGTGGAGGCAAAGATGACACTAAAGTACGTTTTTTCTTGGATAGACGTTCTTGCTCCAATTGCTTTTTATACCAACTGGCTATCTTGCTCAATAACAGAATTCCTATCGTTGTTGCGACTAACACAAAAGCGGCTCCACGCTGTCCAAAAATGTCCAGGATGTAAGCACTAATTAATGGCGCAAGCGCTTGTCCAGAGTTTCCACCCACTTGGTAAATTGATTGTGAAAGACCTCTTTTAGAGCCTGCCGCCATAAATGAAACTCGTGAACCTTCTGGATGAAATATCGCTGAACCAAAGCCTAAAAATAATACGGCTATAATAATTACCCAGTACTGCGTTGTGAAAGCTAAAATGGCAATCCCTATAAATGAACTAATCATACCTATAGGCAATGCGTATGGCATTGGTTTCTTATCGCTGACATAACCTACAACTGGTTGCAGAGCTGAGGCAAACATGTTTAATACAAACGAAATAAGCCCGATTTGCGTAAAGGTCAAACCGAGCTCACTTTTCAAAATCGGAAACATCGCAGGTATAACAGATTGCATCGTATCATTGATAAGATGGGCAATGGCAATAGCAATCATAATCGGAAAAACAGGGTTGTTAGAATTCTCTATTTGTTTGTTCATGCTACTACCACACTTCCTAAATTTTTTGAAATCATTAATTAATAAATGATTGTCGCATACAATTCCACTTTTTGCACAAGCTAGTTCTCGATAGCAGTTCAAAGGAGTTGAATTTGTATGACATATGATGAATTTTTTCACGCGAATGTTTGGGAAATGGTTGTGAGGGCTTCCCTTTCCTTTTTTGCACTACTCATTGTTACACGATTGCTAGGCAAAAAACAGCTAGGTCAGCTTACATTTTTCCACTATACAACAGGTATCACATTTGGGTCCATCGCTTCAGAAATTGCGGCACAATCTGAGACACCATTTTTAGAAGGACTTATTGCGCTAATTTGGTGGAGCGTTTTGACGTATCTCATGACCGTTGTAACCATTAAATCTAAAAAAGCACGTGTGCTAATTGACGATAAGCCTACTATCCTTATTCAGAATGGCCTTATTTTAGAGTCGGGATTAAAGAAAAATCGCTTGCATATGGATGAGTTAACGATGATGTTACGAGAACAATCCGTATTTTCCGTTCAAGATGTCCAATATGCCCTATTAGAAACAACAGGTAATTTAAGCATATTGCTGAAGCCAACAGAACAGCCTTCAACAAAACAAGATATAAAAGCCGATGTCACACCACCAACTTATTTACCAACAGAAGTAATTTCCGATGGACAGCTTATTAAAGAAAATATTGTAGAACTTGAGTTGACTGAAGATTGGGTAATGAAAAAGCTGAAAAAACAAAATGTCCAATCCTATGAAGATGTTTACTTTGCACAAGTTCAAACGAATGGTTCCTTATACATTAGCCTGAAAGATAAAGCAAGACGATCAAGCCCTTAATAGCTTGTATCGTCTTGCCTATTCTATTTTCATAATATCTAATGGTGTAATTATGCCAATCAACTTTTGGTGTGATCTCCCATGCTCCGTAATCAATAACGCCTCAAAACGTTTTCCTCTTTCCACACCTTGTTTAAATATTTCTTCTGCTTCATAAATCGTTATGTATCTACTCACAAATTTGTAATTCACTCTATTTTTTTCGTGCAATAATATATCATGCAATGTGGGAACTTGTTTTGGCACATGGTTACCTCCCATTACTGATGCAAGCCAATTTGTAATACCCACAGTCGTGACAAGACCTTTAAATTGGGCTTTATTATATACAGGAAACTGTGTAAACTTCCGTTGACGAATAACTTTTAATACATGCTTTAAGGAATCGTTTTCTTGGAATACAAGCACCCTTTTTCGAAACATTTGTCCTACTAGAGTGGGCTTAGCAAGCGTCGCATCCATATATTCAATGCGCTCTACTACATCTACGTGAGGTTCTGCTATTACATACTCCATAGATGTACGATGATGGACGATTGCATTGCGTAAATCTGCATAGGAGCGCAAATCATCCTCATATTTACGTACTAAAACATCCTTTTTTTTCGCCTGATCCACGAGCCGATAAAAAGGCATAAAGTCTTTCGCACCAATAATATCTCTTAGCCGATGGTCAATTCGATTAAAGGCTGTGAGAAAGCGATCGGAATTTTGTATAGTCAATCTTATCACCTACTCTCATAGCAAGATTTTATATTTTTTAAGTTATTTGACAAATCAGAAGTTATAGCTACATTATATTCCTAAGTTATGGATATTCCAAGAAGAGTTCGTACATATCTGACATTCTAAAGCGTAAAAAATCCACTTCGTTTCTGTGGGCACACTGTAAGCCGCAACCCTCTCTTGCGCGCGGTTTGTTGCGTCTTCCATTGCGTGCGTTCCCACAGGAGTCTTCGTGGATTTTTACTTGGATATATAAAATAACCTACTCGCTGTGCCTTTTGGACACATATATGACCAGTTTCATATGTTGCTCTTTACTTTTTATCGGCTTCCTCATGCGTAAAAATCCACTTCGTTTTCTGCGGGCTCGTTGTAGGCCGCAGAAGTAAAGTGGATTTTTCTCGTTATATTTTCGCCATCGATGCATTCTTTTTCATAGAAAAGACACCTAAACAAATACAAATAATTATAAGAACTATTGTTATCGATAGGCTCCACCAATAATTAGACATCTCCATCGTTCCACGAATTAGCTCAACGCCATATAGTGGTAACTTCCACGGAGAAATTGTCCAAAATGTACCTACAAGCCCATCAATAATTTGACCTCCAAAAATTAAAATAAAGGCGCATGTTGTTGCTACTACTGTTTTAAACATCGCACTCATCATCAGTGTTATTGCTAAAACAAATAACACCCATATAAAATACGTGCAAACACTTGCTATAAGAGTCCCTACCTCAAATGTTCCATACAACACAACTGTGTAATAAACACTTGCCGTAAATCCTGCTACGATACTTACTAAGCCTACTGTACTGATAACTAAAAACTTACTCATAAAAAAGGCTCCAAATGAAATAGGTCGTACATACAATAGAGTTGCCAAACCATTTGAGCGTTCCTTGCTAATGGAGCCTACAAAAGAAGCCATAAGCACGAGTAAGCCGATTAATTGAAACTGACTTATTGTAGATAATATTAAATCAGCAGGTACTAATTCTGGCATCAACATTTCAAAACCTTCAGGCATATTGCCTACAGCATCTAGAATATCCTTCATATAATAATTGGCTAGCGGTTCACTCATCCCTAAAAATGCAAAAACAAGTGGAATCCATAAAAACTTTCTACTACGCCACGCTTCACGATATTCTTTTTGAAGTAGTACGGTAATTCCACTCATGCTCTTTTCGCCACCTTCATGAAAATTTCCTCAAGCGTCGCCGTTTGACGTGCTACGTTTCGCACTAAATAGGGATAAGCAGTAAGGCGTTCAAGTACTTGTTGCATGCTCGGTTCTTCATTTTGCATCGCTACGTATACATAGCAACCGTTAACTGTACACTTAAATGTAGAGTGATTCATAAAATGCTGTGCTTCTTCCACTGTACTAAATTCAACGACATACGCTGGCTCATCAAAACGTTGGCGCACTTCAAGTAATGTTCCCTGTTCCACAAGTTGACCATTACGCAAAAATAATAGCTGGTCAGTCATTTCCTCAGCATCATTCAAAATATGTGTTGAATATAAGATTGTCGTTTCCTGCTGTAAACCTTTTAATAAATCGAGCACTTCTCTACGACCAACAGGATCTAAAGCAGAGACAGGTTCATCTAGCAGCAGTAATTTAGGCTTATGAACAATTGCCTGGGAAATACCTAAACGTTGCTTCATACCGCCTGAAAACGTCGCAATCTTTTTATGAAGGTCATTTCCTAGGCCTACAAATTCTAATGTTTTTTGAGCTTCTTGTTTTGCCTTTTTTGTAGGAACACCACTTAACCTCGCCGCCATTTCAGTAAACTCTAGCGCACTTAGCCAAGGCTGAAACTGTGGATATTGAGGTAAAAACCCAATATTTGATCGCAAATCTCCGCCCAACATTTTAACACTACCTAAAGATGGCTTTAATAAGCCTGTTAACATCGATAAGGTCGTTGTCTTCCCTGCACCATTTGGTCCAATTAACGCTGTTGATGTATGTTCTTCTAACGTAAAATCAATGGCATCTACTACTGTTTTTTCAGCAAAACGCTTCGTCAAACCCGTTACTTGTAGTATTGTGGTCATGATTGTTTTCTCCCCGCGATAAAGTAAGCAACAGGTCCAAGTAGATTAATAAATAATATAATAAATACCCATAAAATTTTCGGTCCATTCGTTGCATGAATTTTTCGAAGATCAATTAAAGCAATAATCATTAAAATAATTTGCACCCCGATTATTGGCGCTATAACCGCCCAAGGGATTTTAGCTAACTCCTCCATGTATATACACCTCACCCTTTTGTTCTAATTTAACTATAACAATTTTGTTCTAATATGTATAGAACAAATTCAAGAGCCAAAGTTTTCAAAAGTATTTTGTTCCGAGTCATTCGCTTTCCATATAGCACTGACACTGCCAGTAAGCACACGTTGCTAACGCTAAATATACGTTTCGTATAAAATAAAAAATGCCCACCATGAAACATGGCAGGCTACATTTATACATATCGATTCGTTTCAATTGAACAAAAAGAGGTACCTTTTTATTCATAGCATTATTTTTCATATAACTTTTTTAAAGCAGTTGCCATATTTGGTCGTATCGTTACTTGTGGGCGTGCCTTTTTAACGGCTAATTGTGCTGACTCAAGCGAATTTGATAAGCCCAGTTCCATTAACACAGCAGTTGCTGCTACACCAGCTCGTCCACCGCCACTTCCACAGTGGAAATAAACCTTCTGTCCTGATTCATAAGCAGAGACTATTTTTTTCGCAACCTTTTCAATAGACTGAGCTACTTCTACTTCTTCATCAGCGATAGGCATATGGTTGTAATTATAGTGCGCTGCTTGCTGTTCTTGTGTTGTTAAACCATTTACTCGAACATCAATTACAACATCTACCTTCTCATTGATATAAGCAGCCTGTGCATCTTGCACACCGCCAAAAAATAATCGATCTTTTACTAACACATCATAGTTTTTTTCCATCATATGCACGCCCCGAACTTTTATTTCTCTAATAAATGTTTAATATCTTCATAATAAGGTAGCGCTGTTAGTGCTCCTGCCTTCGTCGCTGCAAGGGCACCTAGTCGATTGCCAAAGCTCACACAGCGTACAAGCTCTTCTACAGTTGTCGGTAAACCGTTGTAATGGACATCGCGTAATACACCCGCCATAAATGCATCACCCGCACCCGTAGTATCTACTGGGACAACTTTTTCTGTTGGTACGTGAATAACTTCACCGTTTAATACGGCATATGTCCCCTCTTCGCCAACTGTTACTAAAATAATCGGTACTAAGAAACTGTTTAGCTGCTCAATGCCATCTTCTAAATTAGTTGTCTCCGTTAAGAAAAATAATTCATCATCTGTTACTTTCAAAATATCTACATTTTCAAAAAATGAAGTAATGGTTTCCCTACAAACTTCTTCGCTGCTCCAACGTAATGGGCGAATATTAGCATCCATTGCAATAATAGCACCTTTTTCCTTTGCCTTTTCGACAGCGGCTCTCGTAGTTGCTAATGCAGTTGGATGAAACATTGTACCTGAGCACACAATTAATGCAGAAGCATGTTTAAAGGCAGCCTCATCTAATTGTGTAGCTTCAACTTGTAAATCTGGCGTCTCATCGACATAATCTTTGAAAATTCGCTCACAAGCTTCTGTTAAATGCACATAAACTCCACTTACACGTTTTGCAGGATCAAATACTGCAAAATCAAGGTTAACACCTTCTTGTGCAAGACCATCGCGAACAAATTGCGAACCTTCGTCATCACCAGTAATAGTAATAAGTGCAGATGGAGCACCAATACGGCTAATGCCAGCAGCAACATTTACCGTTGCGCCACCCATATATTTAGTAAAAGATCTATTCGTTACATCATCAGCAATATAGTCAATAAAAGCATCTCCATAGACTAAAATAAAATCCTTATCTTCCTTTGTCATTGTTGTCCCCCCGAGAATCTAGTCCTTATAGATTAACACGAAAGTTGATTTCCTATAAAGTTTTAAACTTTCGGAAAAATATCAAATGAATTAGTCCATACGGTTTTTTTCGACCTTATTCGCTAAAATCCGTTAAACAATTATGAACAATATCGCTTAAATAAATGCATCCTAAGTAAATCGCCCACTATAACAAATTCGATGACATGAATCTATTCTTTCAATCGTTATAAAATAATCTACCGTATAGAGGGCTTTTCTAGAGTAAAGGTTGATTTCCGCTACGGTCGGACGCTTTCCGCGGGCACAATGTAAGCCGCAACCCTCGCTGACGCGCGGTTTGTTGCGTCTTACATTTTGTGCGTTCCCGCAGGAGTCACCGCCCTCCGCTACAATCAACTAGTGTTAGCTACTATATAAATGCTATTTTCTTGGCTGGACTTGAAGTACTGATTAAATCCGTCACGCGTTCCCACAGAAATCTACCGTGTAGAGGGCTTTCTAGAGTAAAGGTTGATTTCCGCTACGGTCGGACGCTTTCTGCGGGCACAATGTAAGCCGCAACCCTCGCTGTTGCGCGGTCTGTTGCGTCTTACATTTTGTGCGTTCCCGCAGGAGTCACCGCCCTCCGCTACAATCAACTAGTGTTAGCTACTATATAAATGCTATTTTCTTGGCTGGACTTGAAGTACTGATTAAATCCGTCACGCGTTCCCACAGAAATCTACCGTGTAGAGGGCTTTCTAGAGTAAAGGTTGATTTCCGCTACGGTCGGACGCTTTCCGCGGGCACAATGTAAGCCGCAACCCTCGCTGTCGCGCGGTTTGTTGCGTCTTACATTGTGTGCGTTCCCGCAGGAGTCACCGCCCTCCGCTACAATCAACTAGTATTAGCTACTAAATAAATGCTATTTTCTTGGCTGGACTTGAAGTACTGATTAAATCCGTCACGCGTTCCCACCTATAGGATTCCCCCGCCTACGTTTTTAGCTAATGAGAGTGATGCGCTGACTCCCGCTCAGAATGATGCATAGTAGGAAGCAATAAACCGCATGCTACCGAGGAGTGCTGTATGCAGTTGACCGAGCGGAATGCGTCGCTTGCAACGCAAAACAACGCCATTATTAGCTAGACTTATTTTTTTAAAAGTAAAGTAGTGAATATTTCAAAAGCTTGAGACATCATCTATCTTTGTTATACTTGCCTAAGAAAGGTAGGGATTTTGACAATGAGTATTATAATTCGACAAGCGCAACCTCAGGATGCTCAATCCGTTGTGCCACTAATTATTGATGCGATTGGTGATATTGCCAACCGTTTAACAGGAGAACAAACAGCTTCAAAGATTGAAGAGGAACTGACAGTGCTTTTCAAGCGCGAAGATAACAGACATTCTTATTTAAATACTTTTGTGGCGGTTGAAGGTGAGCAAATATTAGGTACACTTGTTTACTACAATGGTGAACAAGCCATTCAAATGGATGCCAATCTCGTAAAATGGCTTGAAGAAAAAAATGCCCCTTCTATTACTATCGATAAAGAGGCTCATGAGGATGAATACTATATCGATACAGTTTGTGTAGCGCCAGAGGCTCGTGGTAAAGGAATCGGTACAATGTTAATTCAATTCGCTATCGAGCAAACTCAAGAACGAGGCTTTACAAAATTATCATTAAATGTAGAAACACAAAAAGAAGATGCTCGTCGCTTATATGAACGTATGGGCTTTGTTATTACTGAACCATGGTCTATCATAGACGAACCATTTCATCATATGGTGAAACAGATTTAGGATGTGGAATAATTACGCATGAAAACGAATTTAATTTACCCTCTATTGATCGTCATCGCTTCTAGTAGCTATGGCATTTTATCAACAATTGTCAAAGTTGCTATGCAGCATGGCTTTACATCATCAGAGGCGGTATCAAGCCAGTATATTATTGGCTTTATGCTAGTTGCAACAATCTTTATCATAACGCAAAGACAACTACCGAAACTTTCAAAGAATGGCTTACTTATTTTAGTCAGTGCAGGGATTTTCACAGGTATTACTGGTATTGTCTACGGAGAATCATTAAAATATCTACCTGCCTCTCTTGCCGTCGTGATGCTCTTTCAATTCACATGGATTGGTTTATTGTTAGACTGCGTTTTCCATAAACGACTGCCAAGTAGACCAGAAGTAATTTCCATTATTGTTTTATTTGCAGGCACTATTTTGGCTGCGGGTGTATTGAATGTCGATTTAAGCGGTATTGCAATACAAGGTTGGCTATTTGGGTTAGCTGCTGCATTTACCTTTGCATGCTTTATCCAATTTAATTCTCGCCCCGTTGAAGGGATTACAACGACATCAAGGGTTCTAATTGTTTCCTTTGTTGCTCTTATTATGATCAGCATTTTCCTAAACCCTGAAATTGCATGGAACGGCAAATTATTCACTGAAGGGCTATGGAAATTCGGACTAGCACTTGGACTTTTCGGTATTATTTTACCGATTTATTTATTTTCAATTGCAGTACCAAAAGTTGGTGGTGCACTCGCTTCAATTTTAAGCGCCATTGAACTCCCTGTTGCTGTAACGGTTTCCGTTATTGTACTGCATGAATCACTTACATTATTACAAATAGTTGGCATCATACTCGTAATACTGGGCATGTTGCTTCCTACTATGCTTGCTAATCGCAAAATTACAGCTCCTTAAAAATGGACCTATCCATTTTTAAGGAGTTTTTTTTTCACACATATATCATTGATAATCGACATTTTTTTGGATTATGATAATAATAACGTTAGAATTTTTTAATTATTCTAACATTAATACTTTATTTAAGTATTATACTGCACTATGTAAGCAACTCACTATAGGAAGGGGAAGATGATTATGAAAAAGACACGTATTTTCGGATTTTTTCTTGTGCTGATGCTTATCGTTTTAGCTGCTTGCAGCAATAACGACGATAAGGATTCGACAAAAGATGCCACAAATGGCGACAATGCCTCTGACTCAGAAAAGGCAGATGACAACGCATCTCCATCTGGCAAACTGGTCATTTACACAGGACGCGATGAGGAAATGGTGCAAGGCGTAATCGATCAGTTTAATGAGAAGTACCCGGACATTGAAGTGGAGTTTTTAACAATGGGAGCTCAGCAAATATTAGAGCGTCTACGCGGTGAAAAAGCAAATCCTCAGGCGGACTTCTGGTGGGGTGGTACCCAATCTGCATTAATGGTTGGCGCTAACGAAGATTTACTGCATACGTGGCAACCGAGCTTTATCGAAACAATTGATGCCAATTATAAAGATAAAGAAGGTCGCTGGTTCGGTGAAATGCTTTTACCCGAAGTAATAATGATTAATAGCGACTTACTAACAAAGGAAACAGGCCCACAAGATTGGGATGATTTATTAGATCCAAAGTGGAAAGATCAAATTTTAATTCGCGGCGTATTAGCTTCGGGAACAATGCGAACAATTTATTCCTCAATGATTGTTCGTCAAGATGCTACTACACCTGACAAGGGCTACGATTGGCTATTAAAATTAGATGCGAATACGAAAGAATATACGCAAGACCCGAATGCACTTTATTTAAAGCTCACACGTCAAGAAGGCAGTGTTTCTTTATGGAATTTACAAGATATTTTATTAAAGAAATATACAACTGATTATCCGTTCGATTACATTTATCCGAAGAGCGGCGCACCTATTTTAGTCGATGGCGTTGCAGTTGTTAACAATGCTAAAAACTTGGAGAACGCCAAATTGTTCGTAGAATTTTTATTTGAAAAAAATATGGTGACAAAATTAGCGAATGACTACTACCAAATTCCAACACGCTCCGACATTGACCAAGCGGCAATGCCAGAATGGTATCAGGAATTAGATTTAAAAACATTTGATATTGATTGGCAGCTTATGGCGGAAAAAGAGGCAGAATGGATGGAGCACTGGGATACAAACATTAAAGGCAGAGGAAAAAAATAGTGCCAGGCACTCAAACAATTTCCAAACAATTCGGAAGCACATCCATCGTAAGTCGCAACACCCTTCTTTAACACGAGGGCTGCGGCTTACAATGTGCCCGTGGAAAGTGCTACACATAACGGCAATCAACTTTTTGTAATCGAAAATTAACCTTGTCTAATTTTATAGTAATTTGTCTTTTCTGATTTTTCAGTTTATAATAATTACAATTAACCTTAAGCATAGGGATTTTTATAAAAGGTTTTGAGAGGTAGCGTATTGAAAAAATAGAACTGACTGCTCATCAAAAATATGATTATATAGATATGAATTAAAATAAATCCTAAGCATTGGATTAAAAATTAAGTAATTTAATATCCTCTTTTAGAACTTATAAATGTAAAAATTACATTATTTATTATAATTTCTTAAAGGGGTTTTTTAATTTATCTTTTAATTACATTCCCTTCTTAAATGAAGCACATTTCATTTATTTAGACATAGAGACCCGTTTATTTTTTGTAGTCATCCCTTGTCAATTGATGAATAAGTGACCGTATCATTTTAATCGGAGTATAAATAAAATATAAACCATATAATTAGGTGAAGAATCATGAATACAATCTACTCTTATTTCAAACTTACCTTAAAAACCTTCCCTCTTTTTTGGGGTGCTTCAAAGTTATATTCTATTATTTTGTTAATTATTATTCCATTTCAAGCAATACTACCCTCTCTTACAATTTGGTTTTCAAAAGGTTTAATTGATGCCATATCTACTACCGACACTATCATTTATTCTATAATTATTTTCTTTGTACTATCTTGGATAATAGTATCTTTTATGAATGCTATATTAGGTCCCATCGAAATGACCTTTCAAGGCTTGATGACCGATAAACTAATTGCCAACTTAAATAAATCGCTAATGGAGAAATCTTCAGAAATAAAAGGACTATATTACTTTGAAAATCCAGCTTTTTATGATGATATACAAATACTTGAGCAAGAAGCTGCATGGAGACCCGTAAACCTTATCGTTTTTACTTCTGGCATGATTAGTAGTGTCATAACTGGTATTTCTATGCTGGTGCTATTAACGAACTTTAATTTTTTGATTGCATCCATTATTTTTATTGCAATCATTCCACAGGCTATCGTTTCTTATAAATTACAAAAGGAAGCATTTGAAACGCTTGTAATGAATAGTCCAGAATCTAGAAAGATGCAATATTATAGTTCCGTAATGCTTTCAAAAGAACACATTAAAGAAGTGAAAATATATAATACAGCTGCCTTTTTTATTAATAAATATATGGTGTCGTTCAATAAAATTCATACAGAAGTAAAAAAAATTCGATATAAACAAGCTATTTTCTCTGTTGTTTTTGTTGGATTGGGAATAGTAGGCATTGGCATAAGTTTTTGGTGGGTAGTTAAAGGCGTAATAAATAACACCTTTACTGCTGGAGATATACTCATTTTTTCCTCTTCGGTGTTACTTGCACGGCAAAGTTTAGCAGGTTTTATTGAAAATTCGAGCTTACTATACGACACATTACTTTATATGGAGAAATATTTTAAGTTCGCATCGTTACAATCAGACATAAAATCAGGTAAGAAGATTTTATCGTTAGAAAAAAGTAAATTTACATTAGTTTTTAAAAATGTATCTTTTAAATACCCTCATTCTTCTAAATTTACTCTTCAACACATTAATTTTACTATCACCATGGGCGATAAAATTGCACTTGTCGGAGAAAATGGTGCTGGGAAATCTACTATTGTTAAGCTTATTACAAGATTTTATGAACCAACCGAAGGAAAAATAGAATTAAATGGCATTGATATTGCAGAATATGATATTGATAGTTATCGTCAAATAATCGGTATTGTGTTTCAAGACTTTTCCCGTTATCAATTATCATTTAAAGAAAACATTATGATTAGCCATACAGAAGGTACTAATGATTATGAAAAGTTAGCTAGCGTGTCTGAGCAAAGTGCTCTTAATGATTTAGTTGCAAGTTTCGAGCAAGGCTATGAGCAAATTTTAAGTAAAAATTTTGATAATGGTACAGAACTATCTGGCGGTGAATGGCAGAAGGTAGCCATCGCAAGAGCTTACTTCCGAAATGCAGCATTTCTTATTTTAGATGAACCTTCGGCAGCTCTTGATGCAAGGAGTGAGCACCAAATGATCGAAACATTAACTGACCTTTCAAGAATAAAAACATTATTATTAATAACGCATAAACTATCTGCTTTAAAAATGGTTGATCGAATTATTGTATTGCAGCATGGGCAAATAATTGAAGAGGGTTCAATGCAAGAGTTATTAAATCAAAAAGGATATTTTTCAGAATTGTATCAATTACAAGCAAATAAATATGCTACTTAGTCTTTAATGTGCGGAAAGTGCATGCAATAGCATGACCATCTTTTCAAAATAGAAAGGAGCATTTCATTTGAAAAATGTCAAAATCGAAAATGTCTCTAAGCAATTTGGAAAAGTACATGGTGTGAAGGATTTAAATCTTAATATTAAAACAGGTGAATTTTTTACTTTCCTTGGGCCTAGTGGCTGTGGGAAAACGACCACATTACGAATGATTGCAGGATTTTACTACCCTACTGAAGGGAAAATTTTTTTCGATGATCGTGATGTGACATTGCTTCAGCCAAACAAACGCAATATCGGTATGGTGTTTCAAAATTACGCCCTTTTTCCGCATATGACTGTCGACGAAAATATCGCCTTCGGTTTACAAGTACGAAAGCTCTCAAAATTAGAGATCAAACAAAAGGTTGATCGCATTAGAGGATTAGTACATCTTGCACAATATGGAAACAGAAAAATTAATGAATTATCTGGCGGTCAGCAGCAACGCGTTGCATTGGCAAGAGCACTTGTCATTGAACCCGATATTTTATTACTTGATGAGCCGTTGTCGAATTTAGACGCGAAATTACGAGAGGAAACGCGCATTGAAATTAAAAGAATTCAATCGGAATTAGGTGTCACAACCATTTATGTAACGCACGATCAAATGGAAGCAATGGCTATGTCTGACCGCATTATGGTGATGGAGAATGGCTACGTGAAACAAATTGGCACACCACAAGAGATTTATAATCGTCCATTAAACCGATTCGTCGCCGACTTTATTGGGGAAACCAATTTAATTGAAGCGACAACAATTGCTATTGATGATGATGAAATACAAGTAAAAACGAAGAGCGGACTTGTTCTAACTGGGCGAAAGCAACACAGCTCTCCTACTTTAACGCATATGATTGGAGACAACGTGTTTATTTCGATTCGTCCTGAAACCATCAATCAAGGCCCTGGAGAAAACACATTAACAGGAACCATTTCTTTTGTGGAATTTACAGGAATAAGCGTAAATTATATTGTCGATTTCATCGATTTCTCTTTGAAAGTCATGATTATTAATAAAAACGCTCAATTAAAAAGTATTGGCGAAGACATTACATTAAATATAGCGCGTGAATCACTTTATTTTTTAGGAGAATAGGAGGCATACCATATGGAAAAACCACCTGTGCAATCTTATCAAAATAATGCTTGGACACGGCTAACGCAATCAAAATGGTTTGTTTATATTTTAATTTCTCCCTTATTTTTAGTGTTGTTTGCCTATGTGATTTACCCTTTTTATCAAACTTTTGTTCAGAGCTTTTCAGAAGATAATGCACTTCATCATTATCAAAAGTTTTTTAGTCTTGCGAGCCCTGCGAATCTCGAGGCGCTCTGGACTAGTTTATATATCTCGATTATTAGTGTTATTTCCTGTGCAATAGTTGGCGTTACAATGGCCTTTTTGTTGGAACGCTATAATTTCCCTGGGAGACGGCTACTATCCATTTTAGTATTAGTACCAATGGCTCTTCCACCACTTGTTGGTGTACTTTCTTTTACTTTCCTTTATGGAGAAAGTGGCATTTTCCCACGTGCAATTCAACATTTGTTTGGACTAAATCAAGTACCCTTTTCTTTAAAAGGCATATGGGGTGTAATTGTTGTACATACATTTACGATGTACACATACTTCTATTTAACCGCTTCTGCTGCCATTAAAGGACTGGACCCATCATTAGAAGAAGCCGCAACTAGCTTAGGCGCAGGGCGTATACGTGTATGGACAAAGGTTATATTACCGATGCTGACCCCTTCTATCATTGCATCTGCATTACTTGTATTTATGATATCTATGGCGTCCTATACTGCGCCGTTAATGTTTGGCGTTGAACGAACAATGACCATGCAAATATACTTATCACGAACAAATGGTAATTTGGGAATGGCAGCTACACAATCCATGATTTTATCGTTTGTATCCATTTCCTTTTTAATCATAATGCGCTGGTACCAAAACCGCAGAAATTATCAAAATTTGAGTAAAGGAATTAGCGTTCATCGTTCTGAAGTGTCCTCTAAGTGGATGAAAATGTTTGCTACAATCGCTTCTTTTGGCGGAACCCTTGTTTTAATTTTACCTATATTAGTACTTATATTAATTTCATTTTCAGTGGATGGTGCCTGGAAAACTCAAATTCTCCCTACCGACTATACACTCGATCATTATATAGCGCTATTTACGGATGAACGAACATGGAGACCTATTTGGAACTCTATTCAAATGGGCATTGTCGCAACATTCGGTAATGTAATCTTCGGTGTCGCTGCGGCATACGCAATGGTTCGCCTAAATTTTAAAGGTAAAACATTACTTGATATTTTAATTATGGTTCCTTGGGCATTACCTGGGACTGTAGTTGCCGTCAATTTAATTGCAGCCTTTAGTACTGAAAATGTTTTCGCCTTTAACCAAGTATTAATTGGCACATTTTGGATTTTACCGTTAGCTTATTTTATTAGACATTTACCCCTCGTGTTCCGTTCAACCTCAGCCTCCCTTGTGCAATTAGATCAGTCGATTGAGGAGGCATCGCGAAGTCTTGGTGCAAATTGGTGGTATTCGTTTAGACGCATCGTACTACCACTTACTTTTTCGGGAATATTGGCAGGTACTCTGTTAGCACTTGTTCAAAGTTTAGGTGAGTTCGTAGCTTCTATTCTTATTTACAGCACTTCTACAATTCCGCTGTCTGTTGCTATTTTTCAAAAATTATATGCCTTTAAGTTTGGAACTGCGTGTGCTTATGGTGTTTTACAGATTTTCTTAATTTTAATAGTACTCATTATTTCTGAAAAGCTATCAAAGGGCAGTGCTGGCACAGCCATTTAACTGTCATCCTATAGGAGGCCATTCATATGTTTGAAGATTTCCGCAACAAAATCCAGCAGGAGGATGGAATGATTTTTCCTTCGAATATTTATCGGAAAATTGTTTTGCAACCAGCTTATGACGAAGCTAAAAAAAACTTTTTAACGATTATGCTCCAAATTAATATTGCACATTTAAAAATGTTAGAAGAACAAGGACTAGTAAAAAAAGAAGAAGTGAAACAAATTGCTATGGCGCTAAAAAAGCTAGACTTGAACTATTATCGAATTGAAGATTATAGCCCGCAATATGAGGATTTATTTTTCCGCATTGAAAACAAATTAATAGAACTAGCTGGTGACGTTGCTGGAAATCTCCATATTGGTAGAAGCCGTAATGATATGGGTATCGCCATTTATCGGATGACATTGCGTAAAAAATTATTAATGCTCATGGGAGAATTGCTTAAATTGCGTGGTGATTTAATTGCTTCCGCTGAGGAGCATATCGATACAATTATGATTGGCTATACACATACGCAGCAAGCACAACCAACCACATTTGCCCATTATTTAAAAGCTGTAATCGATCAACTTGATCGAGATTTCGAGCGTATGCAACATTGCTATCAAACCGTTAATCGGAGTAGCATGGGAGCAGCCGCCTTAACGACTACAGGCTTTAACATTAGCCGTGAACGCATGCGAGACTTATTAGCGTTCGATGATATTATCGAAAATGCCTGGGATGCGGTAGCTGGTGCGGACTATATCGCTGAAGCAGCTAGTATTGTACAGCTTGCCGCCCTTAATCTCGGCCGTACATCTCAGGACTTTTTATTATGGGCTACACAAGAATTTAACGCATTTACACTAGCTAGCCCATACGTTCAAATTAGCTCGATTATGCCCCAAAAACGCAACCCTGTTTCCATTGAACATACACGCTCATTACTATCCGCAGTCGTTGGAGACGCTAGTACAGTACTACAAATGGTACATAATACACCGTTTGGTGATATCGTTGATACAGAGGACGATATGCAACCATATTTATGGCGAGCTATAGATCGATTAATAGGTATTTATAAATTATTTGGCTCCCTCGTAGTCACAATGGATGTCAACAAGAAGAAGCTGCGGAACCGTGCGGAAAACAGCTTTGCAAATGTTACAGAACTCGCTGATACATTAGTTCGCTCCGAAGGTATTTCGTTCCGCCAAGCCCATAGCATCGTCAGTAAGTGTATTAAAGTATTGCTTGCTCACGGTGAGGAATCGCTTGCTAGTCTGACATGGGGGCTAGCCAATACACAATCTAAATTGGTTACTGGTAAACCTTTAGGAATTTCCGAAGATGATTTCTATCACACCTTAAAACCAGAGTTTTTTGTAAGTGTCAGAACATTATTAGGTGGCCCTTCGCCTGAAACAATGCGTGCATCCATTGAACGAGCAAAAGTAAAGGCAGACGCCCTATTTGAGTGGGTTCAGCAAAAGGAATCCGCCATTACGGAGGCAGAAAAGCAATTAATAACATTTATAGAGGAATGGGACCAATGAACGAATGGCTACTAATTATTGATGGCGGTGCAACAAAAACGGCATGTGCAATCGTACATGCCGAGTCAGGTGAAATCCAATATACAGCATCATTAGGAGGATCCAATTATCAGGCTATAGGTGTGGAGCCTGCTACGGATATATTACGAGCATTATTAGCAAAGGCTCAAGTATTTTTACAGGCGCAAGCTAACCCGAAAATTACTGTTGCCACGTTTGCTATGGCTGGGATTGATTCTCCTAATGATCATAAAATTGTGACAGAAATTGTCCAACATACAATTACAGCGACACAGCTAAACATCCAGACGCTTATCATTGAAAATGATGCTGAAGCTACCTTATTAGGCGTCACCGCTGGACAGGCAGGTGCTTTACTCATAGCAGGAACGGGTGCCATTGCATATGCATTCGATGGTGAGCATATCGCACGTTCTGGTGGCTGGGGACATCGTGCAGGTGATGAAGGAAGTGGCTATTGGCTAGGGCAGGAAGTTATACGGGCCATTTTCCGCATGGAAGATGGCCGAGGTGAACCGACGATATTGAAGGATGCCGTCTACAACTATTTACGTATTCAAGATGTTACAGAACTTGCTGCATGGCTATTCCGCCCTTCTTATACGAATGCTCAATTAGCAAAAATGGGCGCATTTTTAGCCGATGCAGTTGCTAAAAAAGATGCTTGTGCTACTCATATCTCCATACAGGCTGCCTATGAGTTAGTCCTTCTTGCATGTGCGGTACTTAAAAAAATTAGATATCAAGGAGAGCCATTTCATTTATATTGTAATGGTGGCGCTCTAAAGCATAACCCGCTAATATTCAAAACTTTTTCCCAGGAAATGACCTCCATGTATCCACAAATTCGAGTGTCTTTGTGCCAGCATCAGCCGATCCATTATATTATTCAGCGCACAAAAAGGGCGTATGACAGTCTTTAATGTCATACGCCCTTTTATGGGTCTACCAACATGGTCAGTTGATTGCAGCGCAGGGCGGCGACTCCTGCGGGAACGCACAAAACGTAAGACGCGGGCATTCCGCGCGCTAGCAAGGGTTGCGGCTTACATTGTGCCTGCGGAAAGCGTCCGACCGTAGCGGAAATCAACGCTAAAGTAGTTATTGAAAGGAGCACTATCATTACCTAACTAGTTGATTGCAGCGGAGGGCGGCGACTCCTGTGGGAGCAGCACAAAACGTAAGACGCGGGCATTCCGCGCGCTAGCGAGGGTTGCGGCTTACATTGTGCCCGCGGAAAGCGTCCGACCGTAGCGGAAATCAACGGTACTTAAACTTAAACGCCCATTTACAATCAATAATCCAAAACTATAGCTGCATTTTCTTCAGTTCATCTGTCATGAAATATAAATAGCCATCTTTAATAAATAAGTCCTTCGTGTCTTCCCTATTTAATACTTGTTCACCGCTTCCATCAGGACGAATTTTCGTTAAATAGGCGCCATGCGAATAATTACTAAAATATAGCCATCCGTCAGCATACACAATATATAGTGCACGCGTTTTCGTAACACGCTGAGCTTTACCTGTCGTCATATCAAGCACGTACAATTTATTGTCATCAGAAATACTGCTATAAAATAATTGATTTCCTACTTGCGCGGGGAAATCGATATCTTGATAGTAGCTATAAGTGGTACTTATTGCTTTTGGATAATCATCTGCAATCCATGTATGATCACGTGCCATTGTGCGATCATCCACTAAAAAATATTGGTATCTTATAGCACCGCTCCGATCTGGCACAGGGTCATTCCATGTTGTATCAAGATGATACCATTGACCGTCAAGTTTCACTAAATTCCAAGCATGCCCTTCCTTACCGACATAGCCAACGATATATTGCGTTTCAAAGCCAAGTTTTTGTAATAGTGTATGGGCTAATAATGCATAGCCCTGACAAACACCACCATGCTCTGCAAGCACAGTATAAGCACTATGTGGACTTGACTTCGTTTGTTCTGTATAAGCCGTATTCGCCACAATATAATCATTAACAGCTCTAACCTTCTCCACATCGGTCTTCGCGTCTTTTTCAATTGTAGCCACTATTTCTTGAGCGTTCATCTCAACATAAGCTGCTTGCTCTGGCGTCATTAAATAGCTTTGTTCCCCAAAAATTTTTGCTGTTTTTCTCCCATATTCAAAGCGTATAGAATGCTTACTAATATGCCCATACACATAATCATCTCTTTTAATTGCACTATCATAGGCCTCTTCCACAATCTTCTCGATTCGTTCTGTACTTCCCTTATATTGAATCTCATAGGTTGGTGAAAAGCTACTATAATAGGAGTACATTGCATCCGCCATTTCCTTGGCATTGGTAACAACAAGCTTTGTCTCAGGCTGCTGTACGACTGGAGCAGTAACGGCTAGCTTTTGTTCCTTCACATCTTCAGGGTTTGCTGTTTGTATGGAGGCATCTTCTGAAAATTTAGTGGTAACATCAACAATCTTCTCCTTTGTTGCGAGTAGCACTGTTTCAATGTCATCATTATTTGCCCAAGTAACGACTTGTTTTACTGTCGCTTTACCTACTGTATAAATTGGCTCTAAGAAAATGATAAGTATTGCAATAATAGCTAGCTTTTTCCACAAAAATCTTCACCTCACACAGTTTCACTACTTTCATTATATACAAAAAAAACACAAAGAACTCAATTAGGAGCCCTTTTGTGCTTTTAAATTTATATGCATTGAATATGTGAAATAGAAGCTTTCGGTATATTACCACTATAAATTAGTTAATTTTTAGCTTTTGCTCTTTACCATTAACTTTATATACTAAATATCCGCTATTAATCATTAAGTCCGATACCGATTGCTTAACAACTACACTCGATTTTAATGTTTTCAAATTTAGTTTTGTTAAGTAACCGCCATTACTATAATTGCTATAATAAAGATTTTCCCCAACACCTGTAATATATAGTGCTCGAGTATCCACTACCTTAGTTTTCTTCCCACTGACTAAATCGAGTTTATACAATTTATCGTTGTCTGCTGTGTTGCTAAAGAATAGAGTATTATTAATTTGGTGTGCAAAATGTACATTTTGCATAAATTGATATGCTGTACTTGTTGCGGCAGGATAATTAGATGTAATCCAAGTATGGTCTTTCTTTAGCTGAGCATCTGATACAAGGAAATAATCATAGGAAGATGCCCCTATACGATTTGGTAAAGGATCATTCCATGTCGTATCAAGATGATACCACTTACCATCAACCTCCACCATATTCCAAGCATGCGCTTCATTGCCATTCACATAACCTACTACATATTTTGTTTCAATGCCAGCTTGCTCTAACATTTTATATGCTGTTAATGCATAGCCCTGACATACAGCTTGTCCTTCAAATAATAGTGCGTACGCGCTATGTGGACTTGCTTTCGTTTTTGAACCATAACTAGTATTTGACACGATATAATCATTAACTGCTTTCACTTTCTGAAATTGTGTCATAGTTGGTTTAATAATCGTTTTTAATATACCATCAATCTTTTTCTGAACGGCCGTTTCTTGCGCTGAAGTCGTAAAATACTTCACTTTATAAGTCACGTTTCCTGTAGAGTCCGCAGTCATTGTCATTCCTTGAAGATGACCACTTGCATAAGTAGACTTTTGCTGTGCCTTCTCAAATGCTTCCATTAGCTTTTTATCAAAACCCGACATTGAACCACTATATGTAACTTTTATTTCTGTAGCAAAATTATTAAGTTGTTTTGCTATTTCATTTGTAAGCTGATCCAACGTTTCTATCTTTGTGCTTGCCACCACATTATAAGCAACAGGTGCTTGCATGTTTAAAGACTGACTTTGTGCACTGGCTACAGTTGGACTTAACATCAACAATGCGGCACTACTTAACAACCATTTTTTCACAATTATTCACCTTCTCTTTTACAATATCTTTATACTAATTATAAAAGAGAATATTACTTTAAATCCATCATACAAGTTCACTACATGTGACCTTTTTCTAATTTTTTCTATGTAAGTGTTTAGGTGTTTAAACCTATCTAAATCATAAATCTAATAATTAAAAGTATTTTTTTGCATACACATTACATTTAAACAAAAAAACGGAACAAGCCCCGCTATCATAATTTCTATCGGAAACAAAGACAGGTAGGCCCTCCACAAAGGAGGCTTACGATTATCCGATAAAAACTAAAGGTAGCGAGACTTGTCGTTTAACTTTTCTATAAGGCAAGAGCTCAAAAGGGTACTAACGGCTTTTGACAACTAAATTTACAGCTTCCTGAATTACTTCATTCATTTTCTCGCCGTCACCCTCAGCATTTTGAACACATTCTAACAAATTTGTACTAACAATTACGCCGACCGTACGATCTACCGCTGAGCGTACAGCAGATAATTGTGTAATAACTGCTTTACAGTCCTTTTCTTCCTCCATCATTTTCAAAATACCACGTAACTGGCCTTCCATTCGCTTTACACGATTTTTCACTTGATCTGAATATTCCACATTCATTACCCCTTCGTTTATACTCGCTGCGTCAAGTTGAGTAATTATTATTCTTATCCTAGCACAAAATATTAAAAATACACGTGTTGCATTACGCTTACTACGGTTTCAAATATTTTAAAAGCATTTTAGTCATTACTGTACCTGCATTTGTTAATTCATCGTATTGAATAATCGAATTCTTTTTTAAACGTAGCTGACCAATCTCCACTTCGAATATTGGACATTTTCTTTTTAAGGCCATGATGAGCATGTTTGTATCGTATTCAAAACGATCCCCTTTTACTTCTATGAGCCATGGTAACTCTTTGATCTCTATGTAACGTAATCCTGTTTGTGTATCCATTAGTTTTTTATGAAACAATAATTCAAACAATAAACTCGTTGCTCGATTTCCCCAATATGAAAAGAACGTACTATCAGAAGAATGAAAATTGCGTATTCCTAAGACAATGCCTTCTGAAAATACTTTGGTCATGGTCAATACTAATTTAATATCCTCTAACGTATGCTGTCCATGTGCACCTACTGTTAGAACACCCTGAACATTCTCTCGTTTAGACCATATATAAGAGAAAGCTGTTTTTAATGCTCTGCCCTTCCCAATATTCTGTTCGTGTTGGAGCACTTTACATCTATCTATTTTCTTTAACTCTTCAAATATAGTTTCATATTTTTCATCGCTACCATCATTCACAATAACAACTTGCGTAATTGAGGTAGCTAATAATTGATGTACAAATGTTATAAATGATTGTTGCGGATTATATGTTGGAATAATAGCTGCAATTTTTTTCATCCATCAATCCCCCCAAAGACGATAAACTAACTCTTAAATCAAATAGTATCATACTAGAGACAATTCAACTGAGGAATTCTGTGGAAAATAATCAATAACACTAATAATTTCCCGATATATGAAAAAAGACTACTTTCGTTATTTAAGAAGAGGTGAGTACAATCGTCATACAATACGAGATCCTTCACGAACAATGTGAAAAATTACATTTACTATCGTTCACACATATAGCGCAAAACTTACAGGATGCTAGTGGCTCTGCTATTACACAGCCCTCGGTTGCTTTACAAAAGTCACGCCTCGTTCTTGAGGAAATAATCTATGACTTTTACGAGCTGGAAATGCACGCAAAACCGAAACTAAAAAATATCCGAACACTTTTAAATAATCGTAACTTTATTTCAAAAATTCATCCACGTCGCATTTATTTATTAATGGAGCTTGTCTTTAAAATGACAAGTACTAGCAACAATGACATCGTTGAAGCAAAGGCAGCCAAAATTGTTCTCGATTATGTCAGCGATATCGTAGAATGGTTTATTCACCGTTATGATCGTAGCCTGAAAGCATCTATATCGACTCGAAAAATTCCTAAATTTGAAGATATATTGCCACCACTTGATCCGAAGATGCTCGATCAGTATTCAGCGAAGGATTATGAACATATCGCTAGTTGGTTTGAGTTTTCCGCGAATAAGGGCAATGCAAGTGCACAATACAACTTAGGCTTCCTCTATAACCACGGTCGCGGTGTCCAAAAAGATTATGTGACAGCCAAAATATGGTATGAGAAAGCAGCTGCTCAACATGATGCCAATGCACTTTATAGTCTTGGAGTGCTTTATCATTTAGGACAAGGTGTTGAACAAAATTATCAAGAGGCTGCTCATTATTATAAGGCTGCTGCGGATTTAGGAAATGCCGATGCACAATATAATCTTGGTGTCCTTTACAATCAAGGGCTTGGCCTTGCTATTGATTTTAAGGAGGCTGCAAAATGGTATATTTCAGCAGCCAATCAGGGCAATACAAGTGCACAAAATAATCTTGGCTTTCTCTATCATAATGGAACGGGTGTACAACAAAGTTTTGAGGAGGCGATAGCCTACTTTGAAATGGCAGCACTTGCTGGAGATGCCAGTGCACAGTATAACCTCGGCTATATGTATCTCAAAGGTCGTGGCATCACACAAAATGCTGAGGAAGCTGCGAGATGGTTTCACCTAGCTGCACTTCAGGACCATACGAATGCAGAGTTTCAATTGGCCTTGCTCTACAATACAGGACAGGGCATACAGCAAGATTCCATTGAAGCAATAAAATGGTTTAAACTTGCAGCACATAAAGGTCATACCAATGCTCAATATTGTCTCGGCCTACTTTACCAAAAAGAAAAAGACAACACGCGCGCGGAAAGATGGTTTCAGCTTGCCGCTGATAATGGACATATTAGTGCAGGCTATGAACTTGGCCTACTTTTCGTCTATCAGCTACATCAGCCTGACAAAGCATTACAGTATTTTATAACTGCTGCTGAAAAAGGCTATGCTAATGCTCAATTCGAGCTTGGGCTGTTATATGCTAACGGTGTTGGGGTTGCATTGAATTATGCCAAGGCAGTTCAATGGTGGAGAGCTGCAACAGACCAATCTCATATTCAAGCTGAATATCAATTAGGGTTATTGTATGAACAAGGATTAGGCGTTTCCCAAGACTTAGATGAGGCTAGACGTTGCTATAGACTTGCGGCTATTCAAGGGCATGCTGGTGCACAATATCAACTTGGTAATTTATTTGATAAGGGCAAAGGGGTGACCCAAGATTTCACAGAGGCAGCTAAATGGATTGAACAAGCCGCTTCTAAAGGACATGCTAAAGCCCAATACCAGTTAGCCCAAATGCATAGCCATGGACAGGGTGTCCCTAAAGATTTTGCAAGGGCTGCCCAACTTTATCGGCTTGCTGCAAATCAGGGTCACCAAAAAGCTCAATTTCAGCTAGGCATGCTTTATAAGAAAGGACAGGGCGTTGCTCAAGATTATAATGAGGCAACACGTTGGCTTAAAAAATCGCTAGAATATTTAACTTAAAAGATGCTTAGACGAGCTATTGATTTAAAGTTGAAACTAAAAAATGTAGGCAAACTCAAATCTCTTTGAATTTGCCTACACGCTGACCGCGTCAAAAATAGGCGCGGTTTTATATTAATTTTTCATTTCCTGTTTTTGATTTACCATAAATGTCACAATAATAAATAGTGCAAAACTAATGAGCAATGTTGTGCCACCTACGATAAAGAAAATTAACGTAAATGTATGACCAAAGTTAAAGGGATTAATATTGTAGAACCACATACCAAGTGTTAAACCAAAGACTCCAATAATCGCTGTCCAACCATGTAATGCTACTAATTTTTGCGATTTCACTTTAAAAGCACGGTAAAAGATGCCCCATGCAAACATACTCAACCAACCAACGAGTAAAACGTGTGCGTGAATTGGCCGAAATTCATAGCTACCTGACCCTGACATATGCGAACCTAAGTACGTACCCACTAATGCGAAAATCGCTGCGAGACGAATAAGACGTAAACTCCATTTTTGTTCCATACGATAACTCCTCCAAGTTTTAACTTACCTAGAAGTTTATCGATTGAACATGAACTTTACATGAACTCTATATTACAATTTTGGTAGGTGTATACAGACGCTTGTCCCTACGTTTATAGCACTTTTCATTTGCACTTCACCACCGTGCAATTCAACAATTTGTTTTACAATGGCAAGGCCGAGACCTGTCCCTTGCTTTGTTCTTGACTCATCAGCTCGATAAAAACGGTCATATACCTTTTGTAATTGCTCCTCATTCATACCAATACCACTATCCTCTATTAGCACTTCTATGAAAGTAGAATGTGCTTGAAGATGTATGTGAATTTCTCCCCCATTAACATTGTATTTAATGGCGTTTGTTAATAAATTATCCCATACATTTTGTAGTAGCCCTGCATCCCCTTTATATGTTACAGGCTCAATCTGATACGATAACTGCACATTGGCTTCCTCTAACTGCCATCGATATTTGCGCACAGTTTCCTTCAATTGCTCATCTAAATTGTACGGTTCTCTCTTTAGCAATCTAGTCGATTGATCAAGTGATGTCAGAAGTAATAGTTGCTTCGTTAATGTTGAAAGTCGCTTCGTTTCTAGCTCAATAATCGTCGCATATTCTTGTCGTTCTGGTTCAGAAATTGTAGGATTTTTCAGCAAATCTACATAGCCCTGAATATTCAATAATGGCGATTGAAAGTCATGTGATACATTACTTATAAACTGTTTACGGATTCTATCGTTTTCCTGCAATTTTTCTGTCATCACATTAAAGCTATCCGCCAGTTGCCCAATTTCATCCGCACGATCTATCTCAAGCAACGTATCAAACTTTTCATGTGCCAACTGATGAGTTGCTTCTGTTAATTGTGTAATCGGTCTAATTAGTGCCTTTGCAAATAGCAGCATAGCAAGTAAACTTAGTACGGCCATTCCAAGAATAAGACCACCTAACAGCGTATGGGCTTCAGAGAACAACAAACGAATGTCAGGTCTAATAAACAGTGCATACTGTTCATTTTTATACGTAAAAGGTACACCAATCGTATTAATGAGTTCATTGGCAAAAAAGCCTGTCATAAAAGTCTCTTTTGGGAAATCACGCATACCGTGATAAACTTCCCCATCTAAAACACGCTGGATAACATCTGCTGATAATTTTTTATCTCGGTATTCACCACCAAAGAAGCGATGTTCCTCTCCCGTTGTCACATAAATTTGGTAACCAATCTGTCCAAGCGTTGTTAAATAGCTATCTAAATCCATTTGCTTGGCGGATTCAATATAATCGACAATATCTTCCGCAATTGCAACATTTTTCGCATCATTTTTTCCTTTAGTTACTTGATGATAGTACGTATTCGTCATTAAAAATCCTATGCATAAACTGCCAATCATAATGAGCAATGTTGTAACAACAAACTTACTATATAACGTCTTCATATCGCACTCGCCTCGAGCTTATAACCAACACCGCGCACCGTTGTAATTTCGACGTCTGTTTCGTAGCGATGCAAGCGCTCTCGTATCCGCTTTACATGTGTATTTAACGTTTGCTCGTCCCCTTCATAGTCGTAGCCCCACACTTGCTCCATAATAATGCTACGTGTAAATACTTGATTGGGTCGAGATGCAAGTAATGCCAATAGCTCAAATTCCTTTAAGGGCAAAATAAGTGTTTCTCCAGCAATCGTAACCTCAAAGCTACGACGGTCAATTTCGAGCTTACCAACCTGTATCGTGACCTGATTCTTTTTATCAAGTCTACGTAAAATTGCTGCAATGCGAAACAGCAATTCCTTTGGCTCGAACGGCTTCACAACATAGTCATCTGAACCTGCTAAAAAACCGCGCTCCTTATCTTCAAGCTCTCCTTTAGCCGTTAACAACAGCACTGGAATATCATAGTCCTTACTCAAAATTTCAGTTAGTGTAAAACCATCCATTCCAGGCATCATAACATCAACAACTGCCAAATCGGGCATATTTCCATCGAGTAATTGCAACGCTTTTTCGCCATTCTCCGCCTGTAATACTTGATAGCCTTCTCGTGTTAAATAAATATTGACTAACTGTAAAATATGCACGTCATCATCGACAACTAAAATTTTCATTTATCTTTGCCCCCATTCAATCTATTGCACTAGGAGTTCAGTTCCTAACATAGCTTGCGCTTTATGTAGAAAGGGCTGTCCTATAAGCCAGTCTATCAAAAATATGTACTTGCTATATCGTAAAAATCCACTGCTTGTATTGCAAATTGTTTGAGTGACTGGCACTTGCATTTATACTCGCCCTAGCATTGAAATTGTTTGAGTGACTGGCACCAGCGTAAAAATCCACTGCGTTATCCCGTGGGCACTTCGGAAGCCGCATCCTTCGCCACTACAGCGTTTTTTACGCCTTACGCGCTGTGCGTTCCCGCAGGAGTATTCATGGATTTTTACTTAGTTAACCTTAATACACTGCTATAAATTTCAGAATTGTTTGAGTGACTGGCACTCAAAATGAAAATATTGATATCAATAGCAATATAAGTAGTGGCAAGCCGATAACGATATAGCCTCTTGGATTTGCAAAATTCATTGTCCAGCCTACACCAAAACGCTTCTCTACAAATACTGATGGATCCTGACGATTCATATAAATCAGACCGCCCTTCCAATAACGATCCTCATCTATATCCATTACCTCTGAAACGACATTGTCTTTATAATGTACACGTAACTTTCGCTTTTTCCATACATAAACAAGTACTGAACCTATGATTAAAATGAGAAATGTCATGAAAAATGGTAGTAGTTTTTTTCCATCCGCCATTGAAGGGTAGATATTACTTAACTGTAGCATTGTTAATAATCCTGTTAAACTATAGCTGACCAATGCAATATTCCAGCTCATAAGCTTTCGTGTTTTTAATTCACTTTCCAAAGACTCCTGCTGTCGATTAATAGCCAATCGAATCGCCGAACGCTTTATAGAATCAGCAGTCCCCCACATCATACATTGCATCATTAACATAATTAGTGGCAGTGCAATCGCAGTAAAATACGATTTTTCTTGCCATGCATCCGCCGCTCCGCTTGGACCCCAATGTACCGCAATTGCATTTGGTATTTGATCATAATGCAATATCGTAAATATGATAAGAAAAACCGTGACACCTAGAGGTACCACATAAAATGGCCAAGGTAGTATTTCATCACGGCTACGGGCTGTTAAATCGACTGCTCTTACTTGTTTTATGTTCATGCCCCATTGCTCACGCATTTTTAACTTCATAATTTGTGAATGGTTGAACCAGTATAGCACCATACTGACGGCTAACATTCCAAATAAGCAGCTTAGTAAAAGAATACCTTGAACACTTTCTGAAGGAGCAAGTAACCAATAAAACACAAACATAATCATTAATATTAGCGCACCAAAAAGACCGACTGTTTGCGCATAGCGCTTTTTTGCAATAGCTAATGCTGGATGCTTTACATTTTGTTCAGGTACGGTAACTCCAAATACGATTGTCTCTCGTACGATATAAGGGACAAAAATTTGCATAGCTAATGTCATGATATACAAAATTGTAAAAATTCCTAGTAGCATGCTACACCCCTTCTATTGGTAGTTGCAAATCAGCAAATACCTTTTTCATCATGTGCTCAATTTGATCAACTGTTGCGCCGAGCACCATTCCTTCTGCCACAACAGGCTTTAAGTTTTTTTCAATCTGCTGCAACTGTTCTGGCGTTAATGCACGCTCCTCTGTTGAACGTATAATTGCACCTGATTTAGCACGAATAGTAATAATTCCTTTTGCCTCAAGCTCGTGGTAACTCTTATTTACTGTATGCATATTAACACCTAAATCTGCCGCTAAACTTCGGACAGATGGCAACATATCCCCTGGTCCCATGTCTCCTCTTGCGATACCCTCTATAATTTGCCGTGTAACTTGCTCATAGATAGGCACATCCGAAAAAGGCTCTATTTGAATAAACATCTATATCAGCTCCATGTTTGTTATACAATTAGTATAACAAAATTCCGATTTTATGCATAGAGAAATTGGGTTGTCTCATAATGGCAAAAAACGATTCTATAATGAATTTTTTATCGTATCAATAAACTTTTCTACTAGTATACTTTGCTTCTCATTTTTCCTTGTACAAATAGCAACTTTATGTTTACTATGTATCCCCTGTACATATACTCTAGCCAATTGCCCATTATCTACATACTCTTTAACTGCTAGTGAGGAAATAAAAATCGCCCCATATCCAGCCATAACTGATCGAATCGTTTCATTTATTCCACTAAATTGCAGGGCAATTTTAGGCGGTTTTACTTGATGCGTTTCACATAGCGAAAAGAGGTGATCTCTCATAGAGCTCCCTTCCTCACGCATGATAAAAGGTTCCTTCATCATTTTTTCTATAGAAACAGTTTGATTAGCATACGGGTGTTCAGGTGCCACTACAAACCATAGCTCATCTTCAAAAAGCTCCTCCCATAACACTTCCTCTGGTCTCTCCGAAGTTCCGCCTCCATAAATAGCGATATCCGCCTTATAATGTATTAGCTGCTCAAATGCTTCTTTTGTATTGACTGTTGTAATAACTAAATTAACGTCTTCGTTTAAGCCTTTAAAAGTAGCCGCCCATTTCGGGATTAAAAAATTAGCAGGTAAATACGTAGCTACAATATGTATAGAACCTATCTTGGCAAGGCGATAGTCCTCTATAAATGACTCAATGTGTTGCTCAAGAGAAATAAGATTTTTCGCCTTTTCCGCTAACGCCTCACCGAATTCAGTCAATACGATCCCTCTGCCCTGCTGTTTAAATAATGAGACGCCTATTTCCTGCTCAAACCTTTTAATTTGGCTAGACACTGCAGGCTGACTAATATGCAATATTTCAGCAGCCTTTGTAAAGCTACCTGTTTTAGCTACTTGGTAAAATAATTTTAATGCGTGACTATTCATGCCCTCTCCTTACTCATAACTTTAAGTTATGAACTAGTAATTATTATATATTTTTATTATAGTTCATTTTATCATACACTTTAGTTGCAATTGAAAATCACTATGGAAATGAGGAACTTTACAATGGCAATAAACAACGTATGGCATGACGTAGATGAATATTTTATTGAAAAGCTAATTCCTTTTGATGAAACAATGGAGAACGTATTACAGGCAAATAAAAATGCTGACATTCCAGAAATTGATGTATCCCCTACACAAGGAAAATTACTTTATCTATTAGCAAAAATAAAAGGTGCACAAAACGTTCTAGAAATTGGTACACTTGGCGGCTATAGTAGTATATGGCTTGCACGTGCTCTCCCCGAATCAGGGAAAGTTTACACACTAGAAATCGACCCTGCGTATGCAGAAGCAGCAAAGCAAAATATCCTAAAGGCAGGCTGTAGTAGCAAAGTCGAAGTGCTTGTAGGAAATGCACTAGATTCTTTACCTACCTTTAAAAATTCAGGACCTTTATTCGACCTTATTTTCATTGATGCAGATAAACCAAACAATCCTCAATATTTAAAATGGGCTTTAGAATTAGCGAATAGTGGAGCACTTATCATCGCTGATAATGTAGTGCGTAACGGAGAAGTGATCGATAATAAAAGTAAAGATGAACGTGTACAAGGTGTGCGTCAATTTATGGATTTGTTAGAACAAGAATCACGAATCGAATCTACAGCCATTCAAACCGTAGGGATTAAAGGATATGACGGTCTCGTGCTAGCGATTGTTAAATAACGAAAAGGAGATGTCCTATGCTTTCGCAAGACATCTCCTTCTACAATTACATAGTCACTACCGCTATTTCTTCTTTCAAACGTGCCACCGCTTCCTCAACGTTTACTGCATGTCCTAACTCATTGAGTGATTCACCAATTAGCCTCACTGCTTGTTCAAGCATAGCAGGTGTTGTATTCCCCATATGGCCTATACGGAATGCTTTACCTGCTAAATGTGCCAATGAACCAGCAACAATGACACCTTTTTCTGCAAGCTTTGCTCGGAACTTGGCATCCTCTACCCCCTGAGGATAGAGCATACAACTTAAAGTTGGAGCAGCAACAGTCTCTTCAGCAAGTGCCACCATACCATACGTAGACAATGCGAAACGTACTGCACGTCCATATGCTCTATGACGCACCTCGCGCTTTACAATCCCTTCATCTAAAACTATTTTCATAGCAACATTATAGGCATAAATTAAATTCACAGGTGGTGTGGCAAAGTATTTTCCTGGATCATTCATGACTGGTATCCAGTTTTCAATATCGCAGTAGTAGGCTGGTATCGTGCCAAGTGTTTCGCGAGCTTTCAATGCAGATTGATTAAAAGCGATAATTGCTAATCCTGGTGGTACACCAATAGCTTTTTGTGAGCCAGTTAATACGACATCTAATTTATAGTCAGGGTGTCCATACGCTTTATTCATATTTTCATCCAATGCGGCTGTTGCAACTACTCCATCTAAAATGATAAGCGCTCCTGCTTGTTTAATAATTGGTACTAATGCATCTAAATCTGAAACAACACCTGTAGATGTATCAGCATGAGTAATCGTGACTGCCTTAAAATTCCCCTCTGCTAATTTTGCCTTTACAGCTTCTATTTCAACTTGTTTACCCCATTCTGCTTGCAGCACTTCTACTTGAATACCATAAGCCATTGCTAAAGGTGTAAAACGATCCCCAAAATAGCCATGACTAATGACCAGGATTTTTTCTCCCTTGCCAACTGTATTGACGATCGCCATTTCCATCGCTAACGTTCCAGATCCTGCTAGTACAAACACCTCGCCATCCGTTTGAAACAGCTCCTTAGTTTGTGCTAATGCATTTTTATAAATCGCCACAAATCGTGAATCGGTATGTCCACGTGTCTCACTCGCTAAAGCATCATATATTTCATCAACTACTGGCGTTGGACCAGGAATTAATAACAGCTCTTTATTACCCATTTCGCTTCCCCCTCTAAAATGTTTTTCACTGTATAGAAAAATGCCTTACAAGCCCCCATCTAAGCTCGTAAGACATCTTGCACCCCATTTTTAAATCTCATTACCTTTAATATAAGTAGACCCCTTTTATTAAACAGTGCTCACTTAGTACTAGTAAGGAACAGGGGAACAGACCCCGCTCGTTACATTAGTGGAAGTCGTGGGCTGCATTCGAGTTCAGCCCACTATATTTTAAGAAAGTAGCTATGTTCGTTAGTGATTTCTATCAATTAACTTAATTTTCCGTAACCTGGAAGTGTCAAGAATTCCACGAATTCATCTTGTTCAATTAAAGATTTAAACAGTTCAGCAGCTTCTTCATAGCGACCACTGTTATAAGCTTGTTCCCCAACAGCCTCTTTAATTTTCACAAGCTCTTCTTCCAAAATTTCTAGCACGAATGCTAATGTAATACCACGACCATCATCTAAAATACCTTTTGGATGACGAATCCATTGCCATACTTGTGTCCGTGAGATTTCTGCTGTTGCAGCATCCTCCATCAAGTTGTTAATTGGTGCAGCACCATTACCACGTAACCAAGAAGCGATGTACTGAACCCCAACACTACAGTTAACGCGAAGACCGTCAAGTGTAATTGTACCTTCTGGAACAGCTACTAAATCTTCGGCCTTAACATTCACATCGTCGCGTTTTTTATGAATTTGATTTGGTGTCTCCATAATGGCATCAAACTGCTCCATAGCTGTTGCAACCATACCAGGATGTGCTACCCAAGTTCCATCATGACCATCAGTTGCCTCACGACGTTTGTCTTCCGCAACTTTTGCAAATGCTACTGCATTTGCCTCGTCATCCCCTTTAACAGGAATTTGTGCAGCCATACCGCCCATAGCTGGAGCATTGCGTTTATGACATGTTTGAATACATAAAGACGTATAAGCCTTCATAAATGGAACCGTCATTGTTACTTGACCGCGATCTGGTAAAATGACATCGGGTTGATTGCGCAGCCGTTTAATGTAGCTGAAAATATAATCCCAACGGCCACAGTTCAGTCCTGCTGAATGATCGCGAAGCTCATATAAAATTTCATCCATTTCAAATGCAGCTAATATTGTCTCAATTAGTACAGTAGCTCTAATTGTACCTTGCGGAATACCGATGTAATCTTGTGCAAAGACAAAAACATCGTTCCACAAACGAGCCTCTAAATGGCTTTCTAACTTTGGTAGGTAGAAGTATGGACCCGTACCTTTTGCTAGTGCATTTTTAGCATTGTGGAATAAATACAGAGCAAAATCAAAGAAACTTCCTGAAATTGGCTCATCATCTACAAGGACATGCTTTTCAAGTAAATGAAGGCCACGTGGACGTACTAATAATACAGCTGTTTCTTTATTTAATTTATACGTTTTACCATTCGATGCCTGTGTAAATTCAATTGTCTTATTAATGGCATCACGCATATTAATTTGACCAGAAATCATGTTCTCCCATGTAGGAGCAGATGCATCCTCAAAACAAGCCATGAACATTTTCGCACCAGAATTCAATGCGTTAATAACCATTTTGCGATCTACTGGTCCAGTAATTTCTACTCGTCGATCTTGTAAATCCGCTGGCAGTTGCGCAATCGTCCAATCTCCCTCGCGAATATGCTTTGTTTCTGGTAAGAAGTCGAGTTTCTCACCAGCATCAAGACGTTTTTGACGTTCTTGACGAGCCTCTAAAAGCTCCTGACGACGCGCATCGAACTTTTCATGCAGGGCAAGAACAAACTCAAGGGCTTCTGGTGTTAAAATTTCTTTTGTTTGCTCGTTTTGTTCCCCAACAATAGTAAGCTTACCTGTAGTTACCTGTTCCATTAGTAGTTCCCCCACCTCTCGTGATTGAAGTTTCCCCCGCTTAGGAGGTGCGAGGGAAACTTATCTATGATTATGAATTTAGGAATTAACTTAATTGAATTAAACGAATTGTTCAGTTTCTGTAGATCCTGCCATGGCAGTCGTTGAAGAAGTACCGCCTGAAATAACTTGTGATACATCATCGAAGTAACCTGTACCTACTTCACGTTGGTGACGAGTAGCTGTATAGCCTTTAGATTCAGAAGCAAACTCTGCTTGTTGTAGTTTAGAGTATGCAGCCATTCCGTTATCTTTATAGTCATGAGCTAGCTCAAACATAGAGTGATTTAATGCATGGAAGCCTGCTAATGTTACGAATTGGAATTTGTATCCTAATTTCCCAAGCTCACGTTGGTATTCCGCAATTTCTTCTTCTGAAAGGTTTGCTTTCCAGTTAAATGAAGGTGAGCAGTTGTAAGCAAGCATTTTACCTGGGAATTCAGCATGAATCGCCGTTGCAAATTCGCGAGCTTCTTCAAGAGATGGCTTAGATGTTTCACACCAGATTAAATCTGCGTATGGTGCGTATGCTAAACCACGAGCAATTGCTTGTTTAATACCTGGTTTTGTACGGAAGAAGCCTTCAGGTGTACGTTCACCAGTAATAAATTCAGCATCACGTGGATCGATATCTGAAGTAACCATATCAGCAGCATCTGCGTCAGTACGTGCGATTAAAATTGTATCTACGCCCATTACATCAGTTGCTAAACGAGCTGCAATTAAGTTACGAACAGCATTTTGTGTAGGAAGTAATACTTTACCTCCTAAGTGTCCACATTTCTTCTCAGAAGCTAATTGGTCTTCTAAATGAACACCTGCTGCTCCAGCTTCAATCATACCTTTTACAAGTTCGAATACATTTAGAGGACCACCGAAACCAGCTTCAGCATCTGCCACGATTGGAGCAAACCAATCGAAATCATCTACTCGACCTTCAGCATGGTCGATTTGATCTGCACGTTGTAGTGCTTGATTAATACGCTTTACTACAGCGGGTACAGAGTTAGCTGGGTATAATGATTGGTCAGGATACATTTGACCAGAAAGGTTAGCATCTGCCGCTACTTGCCAGCCTGATAAGTAAATTGCTTGTAATCCTGCTTTTACTTGTTGCACCGCTTGGTTACCTGTTAGTGCACCTAATGCATTAATGAATGGCTCTTCATGTAGGGATTTCCAAAGTCGTGTAGCACCTTTAGTTGCTAAAGTTTGCTCAATTACTACAGACCCCTGTAATTTAACTACTTCTTCAGCTGTATATGCGCGCTCAATACCAGCCCAACGAGGGTTTTCTGCCCATTGTTTTTCTAAAGCTTGGATTTTTTCTTGACGTGTTGACATATTGAAATTCCACCTTCCCCTTTGTATAAAATATACTCTGTTAAAAAACTTTTTAAATTCTGTTCCATAACAGGTTTATTTGTTGTAAATTAATATATAACAGTACATCTGAATTTTCATTATTTTTAGATAAAATACCGAATTTTAATGATGAAACTATCTTTTTAAGCGACAAAATTTGGTAAACTGTTTACAAATAAGGGGGCTACTCACAATGAATAATGAATTCGATTCTTTACAAAAAGATATTTCACAACAATTTATTACGATGTTACAAGACTGGATTCCACCAAATTCGTCCATCGCCATTGCTGTTCAAAACTCCTATATTTATTTTCACTCTGATTCACACAATATTCATTTAGAAACAGGGCGGCAAGTTGAGCCAGGTAGTATTGCAGCGCAAGTACTACAAACAAAAAAACGTACAGATGCAATTTTAGATAATACCTTATTTGGAACACCATATTACGGTATTGGCTATCCAATACATATACAAGATTCTCTAGCTGCATTAGTAGTTGTATTACCTTCAACTTTTACTGTCCAAAAATTAGAACCATATCAATTTTTAACTGGTAAACGAGAGGAAGAATGGAACCCTGTTGCAATTGAGAAAATATCATACCTTGAAAGTCTTCAGAAAAAAACATGGTTTTATGTAGAAAAGGAACAGTTTAAAACGAGTATTACACTCAAAGAGTTACAAATGCGTTTACCACCATTTTTCATTCGTATTCATCGATCATATATTGTGAATATTCATTTCATAAAAAAAATGGCACGGGATCTTACTTCAAATTTTATCGTTACATTAAAAGATGGGACAGAACTGCCAGTCAGCCAATCCTATCTTAATAATCTGCGAAATGCCCTTGAATTTTAGATAAAAAAATGAGTGTATAAAGCAGCAGCATACAAAGTCTATTTGTCGAATAGCCTCAATGCAATTTTAGTGAGGCTTATTCAAATAGACTATTTAAAATACAAAAAAACCTGAGAATAAATTCTCAGGTTTTGGTTTGCCTAGCGACGTCCTACTCTCACAGGGGGAAGCCCCCAACTACCATCGGCGCTAAAGAGCTTAACTTCCGTGTTCGGTATGGGAACGGGTGTGACCTCTTTGCCATCATCACTAGACTATTTACGGCTTTCAATATACATCGTATTTCTTTGTCAGCTTCATTCGTTCAGTCAGTCACGTACACAAGTACGCTCCTTCCTTCTCTCAATCGCTTCCGCGAACTACTCGTATCTTGAAACCCTTTGGTTGAAAGTGTTATTCTTTCAAAACTGGATAAACGGTTCATTGAATGTTTCAAACTTTTTTGGTTAAGTCCTCGATCGATTAGTATTCGTCAGCTCCATGTGTCACCACACTTCCACCTCGAACCTATCTACCTCATCGTCTTTGAGGGATCTTACTTACTTGCGTAATGGGAAATCTCATCTTGAGGGGGGCTTCATGCTTAGATGCTTTCAGCACTTATCCCGTCCACACATAGCTACCCAGCGATGCCTTTGGCAAGACAACTGGTACACCAGCGGTGTGTCCATCCCGGTCCTCTCGTACTAAGGACAGCTCCTCTCAAATTTCCTACGCCCACGACGGATAGGGACCGAACTGTCTCACGACGTTCTGAACCCAGCTCGCGTACCGCTTTAATGGGCGAACAGCCCAACCCTTGGGACCGACTACAGCCCCAGGATGCGATGAGCCGACATCGAGGTGCCAAACCTCCCCGTCGATGTGGACTCTTGGGGGAGATAAGCCTGTTATCCCCGGGGTAGCTTTTATCCGTTGAGCGATGGCCCTTCCATGCGGAACCACCGGATCACTAAGCCCGTCTTTCGACCCTGCTCGACTTGTAGGTCTCGCAGTCAAGCTCCCTTGTGCCTTTACACTCTACGAATGATTTCCAACCATTCTGAGGGAACCTTTGGGCGCCTCCGTTACCTTTTAGGAGGCGACCGCCCCAGTCAAACTGTCCGCCTGACACTGTCTCCTGCCCCGCTAAGGGGCATGGGTTAGAATTTCAATACAACCAGGGTAGTATCCCACCGACGCCTCCTTCGAAGCTGGCGCTCCGAGATCTCTGGCTCCTACCTATCCTGTACAAGTTGTACCAAAATTCAATATCAGGCTACAGTAAAGCTCCACGGGGTCTTTCCGTCCTGTCGCGGGTAACCTGCATCTTCACAGGTACTATAATTTCACCGAGTCTCTCGTTGAGACAGTGCCCAGATCGTTACGCCTTTCGTGCGGGTCGGAACTTACCCGACAAGGAATTTCGCTACCTTAGGACCGTTATAGTTACGGCCGCCGTTTACTGGGGCTTCAATTCGCAGCTTCGCTTGCGCTAACCACTCCTCTTAACCTTCCAGCACCGGGCAGGCGTCAGCCCCTATACGTCACCTTACGGTTTTGCAGAGACCTGTGTTTTTGCTAAACAGTCGCCTGGGCCTATTCACTGCGGCTCTCGTGCGCTTGCACGCTCAAGAGCACCCCTTCTCCCGAAGTTACGGGGTCATTTTGCCGAGTTCCTTAACGAGAGTTCTCTCGCACACCTTAGGATTCTCTCCTCGACTACCTGTGTCGGTTTGCGGTACGGGCACCTCTCACCTCGATAGAGGCTTTTCTTGGCAGTGTGAAATCAGGAACTTCGTCCATACGGACTCGCCATCACAGCTCAACGTTACAGTGTGCGGATTTGCCTACACACACGCCTTACTGCTTGGACGCGCACAACCAACGGCGCGCTTACCCTATCCTACTGCGTCCCCCCATTTCTCAAACGGTGAGGAGGTGGTACAGGAATATCAACCTGTTGTCCATCGCCTACGCCTATCGGCCTCGGCTTAGGTCCCGACTAACCCTGAGCGGACGAGCCTTCCTCAGGAAACCTTAGTCATACGGTGGACGGGATTCTCACCCGTCTTTCGCTACTCATACCGGCATTCTCACTTCTAAGCGCTCCACCAGTCCTTCCGGTCTGACTTCAACGCACTTAGAACGCTCTCCTACCACTGACATCGTAGATGTCAATCCACAGCTTCGGTGAATCGTTTAGCCCCGATACATTTTCGGCGCAGCGTCACTCGACCAGTGAGCTATTACGCACTCTTTAAATGATGGCTGCTTCTAAGCCAACATCCTGGTTGTCTGTGCAACGCCACATCCTTTTCCACTTAACGATTACTTTGGGACCTTAGCTGGTGGTCTGGGCTGTTTCCCTTTTGACTACGGATCTTATCACTCGCAGTCTGACTCCCGTGTATAAATATCTGGCATTCGGAGTTTGTCTGAATTCGGTAAACCGGGATGGCCCCCTAGTCCAAACAGTGCTCTACCTCCAGTATTCTCATCACGAGGCTAGCCCTAAAGCTATTTCGGAGAGAACCAGCTATCTCCAAGTTCGATTGGAATTTCTCCGCTACCCACACCTCATCCCCGCACTTTTCAACGTGCGTGGGTTCGGGCCTCCAGTAAGTGTTACCTCACCTTCACCCTGGACATGGGTAGATCACCTGGTTTCGGGTCTACGACCACGTACTAATTCGCCCTATTCAGACTCGCTTTCGCTGCGGCTCCGCCTTCTAAAGCTTAACCTCGCACGTAATCGTAACTCGCCGGTTCATTCTACAAAAGGCACGCTATCACCCATTAACGGGCTCTAACTACTTGTAGGCACACGGTTTCAGGATCTCTTTCACTCCCCTTCCGGGGTGCTTTTCACCTTTCCCTCACGGTACTGGTTCACTATCGGTCACTAGGTAGTATTTAGCCTTGGGAGATGGTCCTCCCGGATTCCGACGGAATTTCACGTGTTCCGCCGTACTCAGGATCCACTCTGGAGGGAATAAACTTTCGACTACAGGGCTTTTACCTGCTCTGGCGGACCTTTCCAAGTCGCTTCATCTAACTCATTCCTTTGTAACTCCGTATAGAGTGTCCTACAACCCCAAGAGGCAAGCCTCTTGGTTTGGGCTCTTCCCGTTTCGCTCGCCGCTACTCAGGGAATCGATTTTTCTTTCTCTTCCTCCAGGTACTTAGATGTTTCAGTTCCCTGGGTCTGCCTTCAAGACGCTATGTATTCACGTCAAGATACTACGCGATTAAACGTAGTGGGTTCCCCCATTCGGAAATCTCCGGATCAAAGCTCACTTACAGCTCCCCGAAGCATATCGGTGTTAGTGCCGTCCTTCTTCGGCTCCTAGTGCCAAGGCATTCGCCGTGCGCCCTTAATAACTTAACCTACAGCTTCCGATATACATCGTAATACAGCGTCAGCTTCATTCGTTCAATCAGTCACGTACGAAAGTACGCTCCTTCACTCACTCAATCGCTTCCTTGTCTTACTCGTATCTCGAAACCTTTTAATGTTATTAAGCCTATAAAAAAACTTAAAAAAATAAATGTGTTTGTTACAATTTCAATGTCGTTTTATCCAGTTTTCAAAGAACAAATAATAAATTGGTGGAGCCTAGCGGGATCGAACCGCTGACCTCCTGCGTGCAAGGCAGGCGCTCTCCCAGCTGAGCTAAGGCCCCAAGAGGTTATATATGGTGGGCCTAAATGGACTCGAACCATCGACCTCACGCTTATCAGGCGTGCGCTCTAACCAGCTGAGCTATAGGCCCTCTTGGAAGTTTTATAATATTGTTTATAAACCTTCAAAACTGAACGCAAAACGTAATCTTACAAACCCAAGGTTTGTATTCCGAAAATATCCTTAGAAAGGAGGTGATCCAGCCGCACCTTCCGATACGGCTACCTTGTTACGACTTCACCCCAATCATCTATCCCACCTTCGGCGGCTGGCTCCAAAAGGTTACCTCACCGACTTCGGGTGTTACAAACTCTCGTGGTGTGACGGGCGGTGTGTACAAGGCCCGGGAACGTATTCACCGCGGCATGCTGATCCGCGATTACTAGCGATTCCGGCTTCATGTAGGCGAGTTGCAGCCTACAATCCGAACTGAGAACGACTTTATCGGATTAGCTCCCTCTCGCGAGTTGGCAACCGTTTGTATCGTCCATTGTAGCACGTGTGTAGCCCAGGTCATAAGGGGCATGATGATTTGACGTCATCCCCACCTTCCTCCGGTTTGTCACCGGCAGTCACCTTAGAGTGCCCAACTAAATGATGGCAACTAAGATCAAGGGTTGCGCTCGTTGCGGGACTTAACCCAACATCTCACGACACGAGCTGACGACAACCATGCACCACCTGTCACCGTTGTCCCCGAAGGGAAAACTATATCTCTACAGTGGTCAACGGGATGTCAAGACCTGGTAAGGTTCTTCGCGTTGCTTCGAATTAAACCACATGCTCCACCGCTTGTGCGGGCCCCCGTCAATTCCTTTGAGTTTCAGTCTTGCGACCGTACTCCCCAGGCGGAGTGCTTAATGCGTTAGCTGCAGCACTAAGGGGCGGAAACCCCCTAACACTTAGCACTCATCGTTTACGGCGTGGACTACCAGGGTATCTAATCCTGTTTGCTCCCCACGCTTTCGCGCCTCAGTGTCAGTTACAGACCAGATAGTCGCCTTCGCCACTGGTGTTCCTCCAAATCTCTACGCATTTCACCGCTACACTTGGAATTCCACTATCCTCTTCTGCACTCAAGTCTCCCAGTTTCCAATGACCCTCCACGGTTGAGCCGTGGGCTTTCACATCAGACTTAAGAAACCACCTGCGCGCGCTTTACGCCCAATAATTCCGGACAACGCTTGCCACCTACGTATTACCGCGGCTGCTGGCACGTAGTTAGCCGTGGCTTTCTAATAAGGTACCGTCAAGGTACAGCCAGTTACTACTGTACTTGTTCTTCCCTTACAACAGAGTTTTACGAACCGAAATCCTTCTTCACTCACGCGGCGTTGCTCCATCAGGCTTTCGCCCATTGTGGAAGATTCCCTACTGCTGCCTCCCGTAGGAGTCTGGGCCGTGTCTCAGTCCCAGTGTGGCCGATCACCCTCTCAGGTCGGCTACGCATCGTTGCCTTGGTGAGCCGTTACCTCACCAACTAGCTAATGCGCCGCGGGCCCATCCTATAGCGACAGCCGAAACCGTCTTTCAGAATTGTCTCATGAGAGACAAAAGATTATTCGGTATTAGCCCCGGTTTCCCGGAGTTATCCCAAACTATAGGGTAGGTTGCCCACGTGTTACTCACCCGTCCGCCGCTAACGTCAAAGGAGCAAGCTCCTTATCTGTCCGCTCGACTTGCATGTATTAGGCACGCCGCCAGCGTTCGTCCTGAGCCAGGATCAAACTCTCCATAAAAGAAATTTGATTAGCTCAAATTGTTTTGCTGGCATCAATTTTGATGTCCAAAATTTTGTTTCGTTCACTAACGAAGTTAGCTACTAAAAACTATATTGATTACGTTTTGCTTGTTCAGTTTTCAAGGTTCATTTATTGTAATTGGTGGAGCCTAGCGGGATCGAACCGCTGACCTCCTGCGTGCAAGGCAGGCGCTCTCCCAGCTGAGCTAAGGCCCCATATAAAATCATGTATTAAGGAAATGGTCGGGAAGACAGGATTCGAACCTGCGACCCCTTGGTCCCAAACCAAGTGCTCTACCAAGCTGAGCTACTTCCCGTTCATTTATTGGCGCGCCCGGCAGGAGTCGAACCCACAACCTTCTGATCCGTAGTCAGACGCTCTATCCAATTGAGCTACGGGCGCTTACTATTAAAAAAATGGTGCCGAGGGCCGGAATCGAACCGGCACGGTAGTCACCTACCGCAGGATTTTAAGTCCTGTGCGTCTGCCAGTTCCGCCACCCCGGCACATTTGGAGCGGAAGACGAGGTTCGAACTCGCGACCCCCACCTTGGCAAGGTGGTGTTCTACCACTGAACTACTTCCGCATGTGCATAAGATTATTTATCCTGGCAATTATGAAATTAAAAAATAAATGGTGCGGGTGAAGGGAGTCGAACCCCCACGCCTCGCGGCGCTAGATCCTAAGTCTAGTGCGTCTGCCAATTCCGCCACACCCGCATATTATTGTTGGCAATTATAAAAATGGTGAGCCATGAAGGACTCGAACCTTCGACCCTCTGATTAAAAGTCAGATGCTCTACCAACTGAGCTAATGGCTCAAAAAATGGTGCCGGCTATAGGAATCGAACCCACGACCTACTGATTACAAGTCAGTTGCTCTACCTGCTGAGCTAAACCGGCATATGGTGGAGGATGACGGGCTCGAACCGCCGACCCTCTGCTTGTAAGGCAGATGCTCTCCCAGCTGAGCTAATCCTCCTGGGTATTATGCCTAGCGACGTCCTACTCTCACAGGGGGAAGCCCCCAACTACCATCGGCGCTAAAGAGCTTAACTTCCGTGTTCGGTATGGGAACGGGTGTGACCTCTTTGCCATCATCACTAGACTATTTAAAAGACAAGATTCATTATAACATAAAATGTTATAATTACAAGCTTTTTTTAAAGCTTTCTTATTCTTTCAAAACTGGATAAACGGTTCATTGAATGTTTCAAACTTTTTGGTTAAGTCCTCGATCGATTAGTATTCGTCAGCTCCATGTGTCACCACACTTCCACCTCGAACCTATCTACCTCATCGTCTTTGAGGGATCTTACTTACTTGCGTAATGGGAAATCTCATCTTGAGGGGGGCTTCATGCTTAGATGCTTTCAGCACTTATCCCGTCCACACATAGCTACCCAGCGATGCCTTTGGCAAGACAACTGGTACACCAGCGGTGTGTCCATCCCGGTCCTCTCGTACTAAGGACAGCTCCTCTCAAATTTCCTACGCCCACGACGGATAGGGACCGAACTGTCTCACGACGTTCTGAACCCAGCTCGCGTACCGCTTTAATGGGCGAACAGCCCAACCCTTGGGACCGACTACAGCCCCAGGATGCGATGAGCCGACATCGAGGTGCCAAACCTCCCCGTCGATGTGGACTCTTGGGGGAGATAAGCCTGTTATCCCCGGGGTAGCTTTTATCCGTTGAGCGATGGCCCTTCCATGCGGAACCACCGGATCACTAAGCCCGTCTTTCGACCCTGCTCGACTTGTAGGTCTCGCAGTCAAGCTCCCTTGTGCCTTTACACTCTACGAATGATTTCCAACCATTCTGAGGGAACCTTTGGGCGCCTCCGTTACCTTTTAGGAGGCGACCGCCCCAGTCAAACTGTCCGCCTGACACTGTCTCCTGCCCCGCTAAGGGGCATGGGTTAGAATTTCAATACAACCAGGGTAGTATCCCACCGACGCCTCCTTCGAAGCTGGCGCTCCGAGATCTCTGGCTCCTACCTATCCTGTACAAGTTGTACCAAAATTCAATATCAGGCTACAGTAAAGCTCCACGGGGTCTTTCCGTCCTGTCGCGGGTAACCTGCATCTTCACAGGTACTATAATTTCACCGAGTCTCTCGTTGAGACAGTGCCCAGATCGTTACGCCTTTCGTGCGGGTCGGAACTTACCCGACAAGGAATTTCGCTACCTTAGGACCGTTATAGTTACGGCCGCCGTTTACTGGGGCTTCAATTCGCAGCTTCGCTTGCGCTAACCACTCCTCTTAACCTTCCAGCACCGGGCAGGCGTCAGCCCCTATACGTCACCTTACGGTTTTGCAGAGACCTGTGTTTTTGCTAAACAGTCGCCTGGGCCTATTCACTGCGGCTCTCGTGCGCTTGCACGCTCAAGAGCACCCCTTCTCCCGAAGTTACGGGGTCATTTTGCCGAGTTCCTTAACGAGAGTTCTCTCGCACACCTTAGGATTCTCTCCTCGACTACCTGTGTCGGTTTGCGGTACGGGCACCTCTCACCTCGATAGAGGCTTTTCTTGGCAGTGTGAAATCAGGAACTTCGTCCATACGGACTCGCCATCACAGCTCAACGTTACAGTGTGCGGATTTGCCTACACACACGCCTTACTGCTTGGACGCGCACAACCAACGGCGCGCTTACCCTATCCTACTGCGTCCCCCCATTTCTCAAACGGTGAGGAGGTGGTACAGGAATATCAACCTGTTGTCCATCGCCTACGCCTATCGGCCTCGGCTTAGGTCCCGACTAACCCTGAGCGGACGAGCCTTCCTCAGGAAACCTTAGTCATACGGTGGACGGGATTCTCACCCGTCTTTCGCTACTCATACCGGCATTCTCACTTCTAAGCGCTCCACCAGTCCTTCCGGTCTGACTTCAACGCACTTAGAACGCTCTCCTACCACTGACATCGTAGATGTCAATCCACAGCTTCGGTGAATCGTTTAGCCCCGATACATTTTCGGCGCAGCGTCACTCGACCAGTGAGCTATTACGCACTCTTTAAATGATGGCTGCTTCTAAGCCAACATCCTGGTTGTCTGTGCAACGCCACATCCTTTTCCACTTAACGATTACTTTGGGACCTTAGCTGGTGGTCTGGGCTGTTTCCCTTTTGACTACGGATCTTATCACTCGCAGTCTGACTCCCGTGTATAAATATCTGGCATTCGGAGTTTGTCTGAATTCGGTAAACCGGGATGGCCCCCTAGTCCAAACAGTGCTCTACCTCCAGTATTCTCATCACGAGGCTAGCCCTAAAGCTATTTCGGAGAGAACCAGCTATCTCCAAGTTCGATTGGAATTTCTCCGCTACCCACACCTCATCCCCGCACTTTTCAACGTGCGTGGGTTCGGGCCTCCAGTAAGTGTTACCTCACCTTCACCCTGGACATGGGTAGATCACCTGGTTTCGGGTCTACGACCACGTACTAATTCGCCCTATTCAGACTCGCTTTCGCTGCGGCTCCGCCTTCTAAAGCTTAACCTCGCACGTAATCGTAACTCGCCGGTTCATTCTACAAAAGGCACGCTATCACCCATTAACGGGCTCTAACTACTTGTAGGCACACGGTTTCAGGATCTCTTTCACTCCCCTTCCGGGGTGCTTTTCACCTTTCCCTCACGGTACTGGTTCACTATCGGTCACTAGGTAGTATTTAGCCTTGGGAGATGGTCCTCCCGGATTCCGACGGAATTTCACGTGTTCCGCCGTACTCAGGATCCACTCTGGAGGGAATAAACTTTCGACTACAGGGCTTTTACCTGCTCTGGCGGACCTTTCCAAGTCGCTTCATCTAACTCATTCCTTTGTAACTCCGTATAGAGTGTCCTACAACCCCAAGAGGCAAGCCTCTTGGTTTGGGCTCTTCCCGTTTCGCTCGCCGCTACTCAGGGAATCGATTTTTCTTTCTCTTCCTCCAGGTACTTAGATGTTTCAGTTCCCTGGGTCTGCCTTCAAGACGCTATGTATTCACGTCAAGATACTACGCGATTAAACGTAGTGGGTTCCCCCATTCGGAAATCTCCGGATCAAAGCTCACTTACAGCTCCCCGAAGCATATCGGTGTTAGTGCCGTCCTTCTTCGGCTCCTAGTGCCAAGGCATTCGCCGTGCGCCCTTAATAACTTAACCGTTAACGGCTTCCAATCCACTGCGCATTTCGTTGTCAGCTTCACTCGTTCATTCAGTCACGTACGTAAGTACGCTTCTTCATTCACTCGATTGCTTCCTAGAACTGCTTGTGTCTTGAAACCCTATTATTAGTTATTAAGCCTAAAAAACTTAATTTAAAAAATAAATGTGTTTGTTACAATTTCAATGTCGTTTTATCCAGTTTTCAAAGAACAAGTTTTGAAGTGTTTCATCTAATGATGAACCTTCAAAACTGAACGCAAAACGTAATCTTACAAACCCAAGGTTTGTATTCCGAAAATATCCTTAGAAAGGAGGTGATCCAGCCGCACCTTCCGATACGGCTACCTTGTTACGACTTCACCCCAATCATCTATCCCACCTTCGGCGGCTGGCTCCAAAAGGTTACCTCACCGACTTCGGGTGTTACAAACTCTCGTGGTGTGACGGGCGGTGTGTACAAGGCCCGGGAACGTATTCACCGCGGCATGCTGATCCGCGATTACTAGCGATTCCGGCTTCATGTAGGCGAGTTGCAGCCTACAATCCGAACTGAGAACGACTTTATCGGATTAGCTCCCTCTCGCGAGTTGGCAACCGTTTGTATCGTCCATTGTAGCACGTGTGTAGCCCAGGTCATAAGGGGCATGATGATTTGACGTCATCCCCACCTTCCTCCGGTTTGTCACCGGCAGTCACCTTAGAGTGCCCAACTAAATGATGGCAACTAAGATCAAGGGTTGCGCTCGTTGCGGGACTTAACCCAACATCTCACGACACGAGCTGACGACAACCATGCACCACCTGTCACCGTTGTCCCCGAAGGGAAAACTATATCTCTACAGTGGTCAACGGGATGTCAAGACCTGGTAAGGTTCTTCGCGTTGCTTCGAATTAAACCACATGCTCCACCGCTTGTGCGGGCCCCCGTCAATTCCTTTGAGTTTCAGTCTTGCGACCGTACTCCCCAGGCGGAGTGCTTAATGCGTTAGCTGCAGCACTAAGGGGCGGAAACCCCCTAACACTTAGCACTCATCGTTTACGGCGTGGACTACCAGGGTATCTAATCCTGTTTGCTCCCCACGCTTTCGCGCCTCAGTGTCAGTTACAGACCAGATAGTCGCCTTCGCCACTGGTGTTCCTCCAAATCTCTACGCATTTCACCGCTACACTTGGAATTCCACTATCCTCTTCTGCACTCAAGTCTCCCAGTTTCCAATGACCCTCCACGGTTGAGCCGTGGGCTTTCACATCAGACTTAAGAAACCACCTGCGCGCGCTTTACGCCCAATAATTCCGGACAACGCTTGCCACCTACGTATTACCGCGGCTGCTGGCACGTAGTTAGCCGTGGCTTTCTAATAAGGTACCGTCAAGGTACAGCCAGTTACTACTGTACTTGTTCTTCCCTTACAACAGAGTTTTACGAACCGAAATCCTTCTTCACTCACGCGGCGTTGCTCCATCAGGCTTTCGCCCATTGTGGAAGATTCCCTACTGCTGCCTCCCGTAGGAGTCTGGGCCGTGTCTCAGTCCCAGTGTGGCCGATCACCCTCTCAGGTCGGCTACGCATCGTTGCCTTGGTGAGCCGTTACCTCACCAACTAGCTAATGCGCCGCGGGCCCATCCTATAGCGACAGCCGAAACCGTCTTTCAGAATTGTCTCATGAGAGACAAAAGATTATTCGGTATTAGCCCCGGTTTCCCGGAGTTATCCCAAACTATAGGGTAGGTTGCCCACGTGTTACTCACCCGTCCGCCGCTAACGTCAAAGGAGCAAGCTCCTTATCTGTCCGCTCGACTTGCATGTATTAGGCACGCCGCCAGCGTTCGTCCTGAGCCAGGATCAAACTCTCCATAAAAGAAATTTGATTAGCTCAAATTGTTTTGCTGGCATCAATTTTGATGTCCAAAATTTTGTTTCGTTCGCTAACGAAGTTAGCTACTAAAAACTATATTGATTACGTTTTGCTTGTTCAGTTTTCAAGGTTCATTTCGTTACCGCTAATTTCAGTAACTTTTATATAATAACATTTTCGATTTTCTTTGTCAACAACTTTTTGAAATATTTTATTTCCTTAAGAAGTGACAACTTTTATATCTTACCACTTTGCAATGTTGATGTCAACACTTTTTTTGTGATGTTATTAATAATTTGTAGTACTTAATGTTGCGTCGTCTTAGCGACAAGTAATAATTTATCACGATTTTATAATCTCTGCAAGTGTTTTTCTATAAAAATATCATTTTATGAAAAAAAGGTCATTAGTAAGCTATTAATAGCTTATTCTAGCTTTCATATTTTTGCATTTATTGATACTATACAACACTATTTTTACTATACCGCTGTTTTTGTAATTTCACAATAAAATAAGGAGACCCTTTTATATAAAGGATCTCCTTATTTTAATTTTATTTAGCAGTGTGGCGCATTGTTGGGAATAATAACACGTCACGAATTGATGGAGAGTTTGTAAGAAGCATGATTAAACGGTCAATACCAATACCTAAACCACCTGTTGGAGGCATACCGAATTCTAAAGCTTCAATAAAGTCATTATCCATTTCGTGCGCTTCGTCGTTACCCGCTTCTTTTTCAGCTAATTGTGCCTCAAAGCGTTCGCGTTGATCGATTGGGTCATTTAGTTCTGTAAATGCATTTGCATGCTCACGACGTACGATAAACAGCTCAAAACGATCTGTAAAACGCTCGTCCTCTGGATTTTTCTTCGCTAAAGGAGAGATTTCTACTGGGTGTCCGAATACAAATGTCGGCTGTACTAGCGTTTCTTCTACTTTTTGCTCGAAGAATTCATTAATAATATGTCCAACCTCATGTGCAGCCTTCACTTCTACTCCATGCTCTTGAGCAAGTGCTTGAGCTTGTTCTTTTGTCATCGGTTGCCAGAAGTCTACACCTGTAGCTTCTTTAACAGCATCTACCATGTGAACACGTCTCCAACCCACTGCTAGGTTGATCTCATCTTCACCGTATCGAACTGATGTTGTGCCAAGTACTTCTTGTGCTACATGTGCAATTAAGTTCTCTGTTAACGACATAATATCTTTGTAGTCCGCATATGCTTCGTACAGCTCAATCATCGTGAACTCTGGATTGTGACGAGTTGAAATTCCTTCATTACGGAATACACGACCAATTTCATAAACTTTTTCTAGTCCACCAACGATTAAACGTTTTAAGTGCAACTCGATAGCGATACGCATATATAGTTCCATATCTAATGCATTGTGGTGAGTGATGAACGGACGAGCCGCTGCACCACCTGCAATAGTATGAAGCATTGGTGTTTCCACCTCTAAATAGCCTGCGTTATCTAAATAGTTGCGAATAGCACGTATAATTTTAGAACGTGTAATAAATGTTTTTTTGCTATCTTCATTTGTCATTAAATCTAAGTAACGTTGACGGTAACGTTGTTCTACATCCTGCAAGCCGTGGAATTTTTCTGGCATTGGACGTAGCGCTTTTGTTAGGAATGTAAATCCTTCAGCCTTAACTGAAAGTTCTCCCACTTGCGTACGGAATACGTTACCACGTACACCTACGATATCGCCTAGGTCAGCTTGCTTAAATAAATCATAAGCTTCTTCACCTACATGGTCTTGACGAACGTAGATTTGAATTTGGCCACCTAAATCTTGAATATGCGCAAATCCAGCTTTCCCTTTACCGCGCTTTGTCATAATACGACCTGCGATAATAACTTCTTGTAAGTTTTCTTCTAACTGTTCTTTTGTTTGATCTGCGAATTGTTCACGAACTTCTGTAGATAAGTGTGTACGTTCAAATCGACTACCAAATGGATCTTGTCCATTCTCTTGAATAGCAGTCATCTTTTGACGTCTCACCAAAAGCTGATCATTTAACTCTTCTATATTTGACACTTGTTTCACTCCTTATTAAATTGTCCGCGTTTACGTCCATAATATTTCTATTGTACACAATTTTAAAGCTGTATTCATCTGTTTCGGTTTAATTTCCAAAAGAGTTGAAATTATTAATAATTCTAAAAATTAAAGTTAGCTGCATTAGAAATAACTTCTATACCAGTGTTAGTTCTATTCATTCTTGTCAGACAAACATATAAAAAGGAGGCATCTCACGTTAAAATGGAGAGGCCTCTTTTCTATTTATATAACTATTTCTTTATGCTCGGGTGCAAAAATGCCAGACTCCAGTTCTTCATACTCTTGCACTATTCCATTTAAAATCGCACGTAGCTCAACTGCTGTTTCGGTTTGATTAATAGCGCTACGAGCTTTACCGTTACCACGAATGCCTTTTAAATACCACGATGCGTGCTTACGCATTTCGCGCACAGCCACACTCTCGCCTTTTAATTGCAGTAGACGTTCAAAGTGCAGTAAGCATACATCCATTTTTTCGCGCACTCCAGGCTCGTCTTTTAGCTCACCTGTTTCTAAATACTGAACTGTACGATAAATCATCCACGGATTACCTAATGCCGCACGTCCTATCATGACCGCATCTACACCTGTTGTATCAAGCATACGTTTTGCATCTTGCGGTGTTTCAACATCACCATTGCCAAGCACAGGAATATTAACATTTTCCTTTACTTGACGAATAATATCCCAGTTTGCTCTACCTTCGTACATTTGCACACGAGTACGGCCGTGAACAGCTAGAGCAGAGGCGCCAGCACGTTCTGCAGCCTGCGCGTTTTCCACAGCAAAGATATGTTCATCATCCCAGCCAATACGCATTTTTACGCTGACTGGCTTTTTCACAGCATCTACAACTGCTGCGACCATTTCATAAATTTTGTTAGGATCTAGCAGTAACCGAGCGCCTGCTTCACACTTAATAATTTTATTAACTGGACAGCCCATATTAATATCAATAATATCAGCATTTGTATTTTCATCTACATACTTTGCCGCTTCTACTAATGTCGTTTTATCTCCACCAAAAATTTGCAATGAAAGGGGATTTTCACGTTCATCGATATAAAGCATACCTAACGTTTTTTCGTTTTTATTCACGATTCCTTTATCACTAATCATTTCAGCATATACAAGCCCCGCTCCGAATTCTTTTACCGTTAATCGGAAAGCAGAGTTACAAATCCCAGCCATTGGTGCTAAGACGACACGGTTGTCCATGACAATATCGCCAATTTGAAACGGCTTCTCAGATGTCTGACTCAACGTCGATTTCCTCCTTCTACGGGCTTTTACCCTACATTCCTAAAGCTCTATTGTTAGTGCTTAGACCATGATCGTTAAGCTAAGCACAAATATTAAAGTATTACCGACTTATGCACATTATTTCATAGACGGCATAAATCTCATATCCGATGAGTCTTTCCATAGCATTACGCCCTCTGCTTGGCAATTTAGCTGTTTCAACGTGTCATGCGCTCGTTGTAATTGCTCACCCACGGGTGTAGGTGTAATTTCTATTAGAGGTACTAACACGAAAGCCCGTTCATACATTCTTGGATGTGGAACAAGCAAACTCTCTGTTTCAATATTCTCGTGATTGTAGAGTAAAATGTCAAGGTCAATGATTCGAGGTCCCCACCGAAACTCTCGCACACGACCTAGCTCATTCTCTACCGACTGACAAATCTTCAGCATTTCCGAAGAAGAGCAGCTCGTTCTAATAGCAACCGCAATATTTAAAAAATCCGCTTGGTCAGTGTAACCTACAGCCGCGGTTTCATATATAGAAGATATACGAATAACCTCTACGCCTTCTTTTTCCATCAAAAGCTCGATTGCTCGCTGAAGGTTTTCATAGCGCTCACCAATATTTGTACCAATAGATAGATACACATCATTCATCAGAAATCACCTCGAGTAATCTCAACCGAAACTTCTTTATAATAACCATGTATCGGAGGATCTGGTTTGATGAGCTCAACCCGAACACCTTTTACTTTGTCAGGGTAAGCAGAAAGTATACTGTTTGCCATTTTCGATACGAGTGCTTCGATTAACTTAAACGGCTCACCCTCAACAATGTCACGACAGAGTTCATATACTTCCGCATAATTAACAGTGTATGCTAAATCATCTGTTAGTCCCGCTTCTGTCATATCGACCGCCAACGAAACATTAGCACGGAAGCGTTGACCAAGTGTTGTTTCTGCCGCTAAAACACCGTGGTAACCATAAAACTGCATGTCCTTTAAATGAATATAGTCCATTATGCTTCCTCCTCATATATACGTTTGCCGACTAACACATCCGTCATTTGTGAAGCACGGGCCATTTCCTTTACATCATGTACACGAATCATATGGCAGCCTTTTTCTATACCATAAACAACGGTTGCACTTGTACCTTCTATTCGCTCTTCTACAGGAAGCTTCAATACATTGCCGATCATTGATTTACGTGAAGTTGCTAATAATACTGGATAACCCATGTCCACTAAATCAGCAAGATGCTGCATCATTGCAATGTTATGAGACGTTGTTTTAGCAAACCCTATACCAGGATCTAATATAATATGCTTATCTGGCACACCTGCCTTTTTAGCGATGGCAATACTTTCTTCTAGGTCGGCTTTTGCTGTTGCCCAAAAATCATTTCCGTAGTCCATGTTATCGCGATTATGCATTAAAATTATCGGGACATTGAGTTCTGAAGCAACCTGTGCAATGGCAGGTTCTGATTTTGCACCCCAAATATCATTAATAATATGCGCACCCGCTTCAACTGCAGCACGTGCTACGTTCGCTTTATACGTATCAACCGAAATAATCGCTGGTACTTCTGCTATTAACGCCTGAATTACTGGTACAATGCGAGCAATTTCATCTTCATCAGAAATACGCTCATAGCCAGGGCGTGTCGATTCGCCGCCTACATCAATAATTTTCGCCCCATCAGCGACCATTTTTTTAGCTTGTTCTACCGCTGCCTCGACGTTATTGTATTTTCCTCCGTCAGAAAAAGAATCTGGCGTGACATTTAAAATACCCATCACGAAAGTTTCGCTTGTATAATCTAATGTAATCCCGTTAATCGTTAACGGTGTGATATATTTTTCTAGCATTTTGACGCTCCTTCTATTCTTGTTCCACTTCTTTGACAAACGCTTCATGTAAACGCAAATAAATAGGTCCTCTATTGCCTAACAACTGTATATCTTCTAATCTACAAATTGGAACAAGCTCTTGCACAGAGTTTGTAATAAAACATTCGCTGCCTTGCTCCACATCATTTTTAGTAAAAAGACCTTCTTGTATTTCAATACCTAGTGATTGTGCACGCTCAATTACCCATGCTCGCGTTATCCCAGGCAAAATACCAGCTTCTAAAGAAGGCGTATATAGTATATCATTTTTCACCCAGAAAATATTTGATGTGACACCTTCCGCGACATAACCAGTCTCTGTTAAAAAGAAACCTTCCTGTTCAGCCAATGAGGGCATTTCAAATCTTCCTAAAACGTTATTGCCATAATGATGTGACTTTACACGTAGCTCACCCTCAGGCGTATTCCGTCTTGTCTCCAACCATTGTGCTGTTTTTTCTTTGCCACGCGGTGCATCAAGTAATTCTTTACGAAAGATAATAACATTAGGTTGGGTATATTCCCTCGGTTGCAAACCTATACCATGCTCACCAGCAGATACATTTACACGAAAATAACCATCTTGTCCACCCGCTACTGCATTTAATCGTTCACAAACAGCAAGCAATTCCTGTTCTGTATATGGCATTTGAATGCGGAATTGTAAGAGTGCCGTTTGCAACCTTTCCATATGGGCATCCCAAAACAGCACGTTCCCGTTATAAGTACGAAACGTCTCAAAAAAACCTAACCCATACAAAAAGCCGTGGTCAAATGGTGAGATTCGTAATTCATCCGCCGCTAGATAGTTTCCATTAATCCAGCACTGCATTTTGCTTCGCTCCTTGTACATACAATTCAATAAAATGTCGCAGAAGCTTTTTCCCCTGTTCGGTCATAATAGATTCTGGATGATATTGCACACCTTCTATTGGATAGTCTCTATGACGAATACCCATAATTTCTCCTTCTTCCGTCCATGCTGTTACATCCAAGCATTCTGGTAATGATTCTTTCTCCACAATAAGGGAATGATAACGCGTTGCTTTAAATGGATTGGGCATACCTGCATGTAGCCCTATTTCCGCATGTAACACTGGAGACGTTTTACCGTGCATTAAACGCTCAGCACGAATAACATGTCCGCCAAATACTTGGGCAATTGCTTGATGTCCTAGACATACACCTAAAATAGGAATATTTCCCGCGAAATAACGAATAATGTTTAAACTTTCACCCGCTTCGTTCGGACTACAAGGTCCTGGAGAAATAACAATCATATCAGGCGCAAGTTTTTCAATATCTGCAATCGTTAACGAATCATTTCTTTTCACAATTAATTCATGTCCAAACTCACCAAAATACTGCACAAGATTATATGTAAAAGAATCATAGTTATCAATCATTAAAATCATTTTGCTCGCTCCTCCGCCATAGCTTTCGCTTGCCACATTGCTTTTGCTTTATTTAGAGACTCTTGGTATTCTCTTTCTGGTACAGAATCTATGACAATACCTGCACCCGCTTGTATATGAGCCATGCCATCTTTAACAAATGCCGTTCGAATCACAATATTTAATTCCATATCTCCTGTATAGCCTAGCCAACCAATAGAGCCTGTATATAATCCTCGTCGAACGGGTTCCAGTTCTTCTATAATTTCCATCGTACGAATTTTAGGTGCGCCCGTAATCGTTCCGCCTGGGAACATCGCTCGCACAACATCTGCATTTGTCTTTCCATCAGCTATTTCACCACGAACATTTGACACAATATGCATCACGTGTGAATAGCGTTCAATCACCATAAATTCGTCTACTTCAACAGTTCCGTAGGCTGAAACTCTCCCTAAATCATTACGCTCTAAATCTACAAGCATTACATGCTCAGCTCGCTCTTTCTCGTTATCAATCAATTCATGCGCCAATGCAATGTCTTCCTCTTGCGACTTCCCTCTTGGACGTGTACCTGCTATTGGTCGTGTTGATAGCTCATTACCATGGCGCTTTACAAGCAACTCAGGTGATCCTGACACAACAGCGAACTCAGGCGCTTCAATATATGCCATATACGGCGACGGGTTAAATGCACGTAATGCCTCATAAACATCCATCGCGGTAGCATTTAGCGTTTTAGATTGACGTACAGATAAATTCACTTGGAACACGTCACCTTGTGCTATATATGTTTGAATTTTTCTCACTGCCGCTTCAAAATCCGTTCCTGCGAACGATACAAGTAATTCACTTTCATCATTAACCACTTCAACAGCACTGGTCTTTTCAAATTTTCGTAATTGTAAACCTTCCTGTGCCGCCACTTGCCATGCTTGCGCGCGCTCTTCTAGATTTACATCGCTGTTTGCTAACTTCATAAGCGTCACTGCATTTGTCTTAACATCATGTACTGCCCAACAGTCAAATAAATAAAAATAAATATCTGGCACCATTAAATCATCTGTTGCTACTATTGGTAGCTCTTCAATTTTTCGAGCGTAATCGTATGACACAAAGCCAATTGCACCCCCCTGAAAAACGGGTAGCTCAGGGTCATAAGCTAATTGATAGGTAGCTACTAATTGTTCTAGTAAATCAAGCGGCTCACCTAATAACATTTCACTGCTCCCATTTCTCCACTTTACTAATAGACCACCTTCAATTGATTGGGCTGTTGCAAGAGGTTGCCAAGCCGCAATTGAATAATGCCCTCCACGTCCACTCTCTAAAAAAACATGTGCTTGTTCATGTTCTGTTTGCTTCTTATAACTATAAAAAAACGCGTCTGCGTCCATCTCCGTCGTTATGGTAAATAATGTGTTCACGTTACTCTTCCCCTTTGAATCATATGATGTGATTCCATCTTAACTAGAAAAATGAAAAGATGCGAATGTTTTTGCTAACAATTAAATACTATAACCATTCCTCATATTGCAACAGATTGTATGCACAATGCCAGCACACTTCAGTACCAATTGCATTTGCTCCCTGTCAAAACGCCAAAAGAGAGTTGATGGTAGTGGACGAATGGGGGCTCCTGCGCATATTGAGGGGTGCAGCTTACATACATGCCTGCAAAAAGGAAACGTATGGCACAAAGCATGTCGTCATCACTATTCTAAAAAGAAAAAACTGTAGGCAAACTCAATTTAATGAGTTTGCCTACAGTTTGCGAGACTCGTAGGAGAGCCTTTTTTATTTTTATTAGTCTTCAAATTGATATAAAGGTGTAGATAGGTAACGCTCACCATTTGAAGGTACAATGGCAAGAACATTTGAGTCTTTGCCTAAACGTTTTGCAGTTTCGATTGCTGCATAAATTGCTGCTCCTGACGAAATACCACATAGAATACCCTCTTCACGTGCAACTTTACGAGCTACATCAAACGCAATTTCATTTTCTACAGGGAATACTGATGAGTAAACATCTGTATCTAATACTGCAGGCACAAATCCAGCACCAATACCTTGAATTTTATGTGGACCTGGTTGACCACCTGAAAGTACTGGAGAGTCTTTTGGCTCAACAGCAATAATTTCGATTTCAGGGTACTTCTCTTTTAATACGCTACCAGCACCCGTAATTGTACCACCTGTACCAACACCCGCAATAAACGCATCTAATTTTAAGCCATCAAATGCTTCTACGATTTCTGGACCTGTAGTTAAACGGTGTACAACCGCATTAGCTGGGTTTGTGAATTGTTGAGGTAAAAAGTATCCATGCTCTGCTGATAATTCTTCTGCCTTTGCGATAGCGCCTTTCATACCTGCTGGTCCAGGAGTTAACACTAAATCGGCACCGTATGCACGCAATAAATTGCGACGCTCTAAACTCATTGTTTCTGGCATTACTAAGATTGCTTTATATCCTTTAGCTGCAGCGATCATTGCTAATCCAATCCCAGTATTACCTGAAGTAGGTTCAATAATAGTGCCACCTGGTTTTAGCGTGCCGTCTTGTTCAGCAGCTTCGATCATTGCTAACGCTAAACGGTCTTTTACAGAGCTTCCTGGGTTAAAATACTCTAATTTAACATAAACAGTACCTTCGTTTTCACCTGTTGCATGATTTAATTTTACAATTGGTGTTTTACCAACTAATTCAGCTACCGAGTTTGCTAATCTACTCATTTATCAATCCACTCCTAATCCCTACTATTTTTATAGGTTTTACTTATTTTGTATTTTATCAATTTTTCAGTTGAATTGTCAATCAATAAAACTTATATTTTCAGAATATTTATTAGAAGCCAGAAAGTATACTACTCCCTGGCTTCCTTTTATTATTTCTTTTCCTCACCATAATACCAAGTTGCCTTAAACTCAGACCAAAATGCTTCTGGTGTTATCGATTGTTGTAGTTGCTCCAACGCAAGCTCTCGTTCGATATGTTCTTTCACATCGTCATATGTAAAGGATTGACCTTCTATTACTTCTTGAACTTGCACAATTCCGTAATGTCCGTTGTCTAACTTAAATGCCTTACTAACCTCATTTGCTGATAAAGCTTTCGCTGCCTTCAAAATAGCTGGGTCAATATTGCCCTGCTTTTCAGTTAGGAAACCGATATCTCCACCTAAGCTTGCTGAAGCACTATCAATTGAAATTTCACGTGCAAGCACAGAAAAATCGGAGCCATTTTTCAGTTCACTTAACGCTTCTTCAGCAGCTTTCTTTGAATCCACCTCAATGAAATTCGTACGATAGCTTGTTTCAGTATTGTATAGCGCTTTGTTTTCTTCATAGTATTTTTGAATACTATCTTCTTTTATAACTACATCTTTAGTCAGTACTTTATCTAAAATTAGACCTGAGCGAATTTTTTGTTTTAGCTGCTCAGCTGATAAATTTTGCAATGCCGTATCAAATTTATCTTGAGCTGAACGCATTAACGCAAGCTCTAAATTAATTTCTTTATCAGACACTTTTATTTTATATTTATCAGCTGCCTTTTCCATAACCGATTCATTGACTAAATTTTGGAGTGTTTCTTTACCATAGCGTTCTTCCATAGCAATCATCCACTCTTGGCGAGTTATCACATCACCATCAACGGTAGCGACCTGTTCGTCGCTACCGATTTCCTTACCGTTATTCGGAATTAACCAAGCAATAAACCATAAAAAATTTCCTAAAAATAATATAGAGAAAACTATTAAAGCCGGCTTTGTTTTTAAACGGCGTTGCAATAAAGGCGTTTGGTTTGTTGAAGATGGTTGTGGTCTACGATTACGCGTTGAGCTCATCAATAAATCCTTCTAGTTCATCTTTTGAGAAATGGTACGTTTCTAAGCAGAAGTGACATTGTGCTTCAGCCTCTCCATCTTCATCAATCATTTCTTGGATTTCTTGTGAACCTAAGCCTAAAATTGCTGCTCCAAATCGCTCTTTTGAACATTGACATTTAAATTCAACCGGCATTGAATCTAAAATTTGGACTTTCCCTTCTCCTAATACAGCTTCTAAAATTTGCTCTGGTGTATAACCTTTTTCAATCATTTTTGAAACAGGTTCAATTGTTGCTAAATGCTGCTCGATTGCATCAATCGTTTCTTCTTCACAGCCTGGCATAAGCTGAAGAATAAAGCCACCCGCTGCAAGAATTGAATTATCTGGATTTACCAACACACCAAGCCCTACAGATGAAGGCACCTGTTCAGATGTAGCAAAATAGTAAGTAAAGTCTTCTGCAATTTCTCCTGATACAATCGGTGTTTGTCCAGAGAACATATCACGTAAGCCAAGATCTTTTACTATCGTTAATGCACCTTCTGTTCCAACACCAGCTCGTACATCTAATTTGCCTTGCTCGTTTAAATCAAAATGCACATGAGGGTTTGTCACAAAACCACGCACTTCACCACGGGCGTTACTGTCAATCACCATAGGGCCGATTGGACCATTACCTTCCACTTTAATCGTAATTTTTTCTTCACCTTTTAACATTGCGCCCATCATTACACCAGCAGTCATTGAACGACCAAGAGCTGCCGATACAACTGGCCATGTATTATGTCGACGTTGTGCTTCCCCTACCGTTTCTGTTGTACATGCGGCAAAAACACGCACTTGCCCATTAAAACCTAACCCACGAACTAAATAATCTTTCATAAATGAAAAGTCCCTCTTTTCTTATTGGTTGCGTTTATATAATTTATATAAACCCTTTAATGTTAAAAATGGATCGACTACATCAATAGCTTGCGTCTCTCCAGCAATTAAATTTGCTAGCCCACCTGTTGCAATAACAAGCGGCTCTTCCTTACTTTGTGCTTTCATGCGATTAACAATGCCCTCAACTTGTCCAACAAAACCATAAAAAATGCCCGCCTGCATTGCAGAAACGGTAGTTTTTCCAACAATATGTGGAGGACGTAGTATTTCAATACGCGGTAACCTAGCTGCCTGCGTATAAAGTGCCTCAGTTGAAATAGAAATTCCTGGTGCAATAGCGCCACCCATGTAATCGCCTTTTTCATTCAAATAACAATATGTTGTCGCTGTACCAAAATCCACAATAATTAACGGTGCTTTATAAGCATCTAATGCTGCTATTGCGTTTACAATACGATCTGAACCAACTTCACGAGGATTTTCATATTTTATATTCAATCCTGTTTTCACACCTGGTCCAACTACTAGTGGTTTTTTGCGAAAATACTTTTGACACATAGATTCTAATGAAAACATAATTGGTGGTACAACCGAGGATATAATAATGCCAGTAATTTGTTCAAATGAAATGCCTGCATGATTAAAAAAAGCTAATACTTGCATTGCATATTCGTCTTCTGTTTTGTGAAGATCTGTTACCATTCGCCAATGGAAAGCTAGCTGGTCATTGGTATCATAGACTCCCAATACTATATTTGAATTTCCTGCATCCAAAACTAAAATCATGGACGATGCCTCCATATCAAATTCACCTTTATGCCATATGCTAATTTGCATTATTTGTGCAAACCTACCTACAATGACTAGTCGCCCCTACTTTATATTAAAAAGGCTCAGTAATGAACACTAAATAAAGTTTGAACACTTTAGAAAATGATACCACACTTTTAAGACAATGAAACAGCATTCCTACTCACGATAAAAGGAGCTACTCAACATTTTAGCAAGTAGCTCCTTAAACATTATTTAAAATTAAATTTTTCAGGATCTGGACCGCAACGCAAGCCGTCGTTCATAGCATCTAACTGTGCCATTTCCTCATCTGTTAAAGCAAAATCAAAAACATGTAAGTTCTCAGTCATACGTGCTGGAGTCATTGTTTTTGGTATTGTGACAACATCATGCTGAACATCATATCGCAAAACGATTTGCGCTGGTGTTTTACTGTATTTACTTGCTAACTGTTGAATCAACTCTTCCTCTAACAAAGAACCATTCATTAACGGAGACCATGCTTCCACTTGAATACCGTTCTCTTTACAAAAGTGACGCACTTCTTCTTGCGTTAAATGGGGATGGAACTCAATTTGATTAATAACTGGAATAACCGTCGTTTCTTTTAACAAAAGTTCTAAGTGATGCACATGGAAATTACTTACGCCTATTGAACGAACTCGTCCGTCCTGATAGATTTTTTCAAGCGCTTTATATGAATCGATATAATTCGTATCTAAACCTGGCCAATGAATTAAATATAAATCTAAATAATCTAAACCTAATTTTTCTAAACTACTATCATATGCAGCAAGTGTCTCTTCATAAGAAAGTCCGTCATTCCAAACTTTAGAAGTGATGAAAAGCTCATCTCGGGAAACTAGCCCTTCTTCAATTGCGGCACGGATTCCTCGCCCGACACTTTCCTCATTACGGTACACTTGCGCAGTATCTATACTACGATAGCCTTTTGCAATAGCTGTTTTAACAGCCTCAGCCAAATCATCTCCATCTGGCACACGGAATACGCCATAACCTACTAAAGGCATTTCTAGACCATTGTTCAATGTTACATTACCCATATCCAACACTCCTATCCATTACGCAAATGCATAATATACTATTTATATCCTAATGCTTCAGGCCAAAAAAAGGCAAAGAAAAAGACTGCTTATGAAATTCATAAGCAGTCTTTAACGTGATTACTCACGCTTTTCGTCGATTCCTTTTGGTGCATCATTTTGTTCCGAACCTTCTTTTGGTAGATCCGCTGTTGTTGGTGTTGGCGCATCACTTAGCAATTCTTTTTCAAGAACTGGCTTCCCGACTTTTTCTAATGACGGTTGTGCTTCAGCTTTTGGCGCTTCGTCTTCAACATTTTCCACCGCTTCTGGTTCTGGTAGGACACCATGATCACGTAAATGCTCAATTTCTTGCGCATTTAATGTTTCTTTCTCCATTAATGTATTCGCAATTAAATCAAGTAAATGACGTTTTTCTGTAAGGATTCGTTTAGTACGTTCGTATTGCGTATCGATAATTTTTTGCATTTCTTTATCGATTTCATAAGCAACTGAATCAGAGTAGTTTTGATCTGAATTGAAGTCACGACCAAGGAATACATTGCCACCTTGACTTGACCCAAATTGCATTGCTCCAAGATTTTCACTCATGCCATATTCTGTAACCATAGCACGTGCAATACTTGTTACCTTTTGGAAGTCATTATGAGCTCCAGTCGATACTTCGCCTAACACAATTTCCTCTGCCACACGACCACCAAGTAGTCCTGCGATACGGTCTAAAAGCTCTTGTTTCGTAGTGAAGAAACGTTCTTCCTTCGGCAACATAATTGCATAACCGCCCGCTTGACCGCGTGGGACAATCGTTACTTTATGAACTGTATCCGCTTCATCAAGTTCAAGACCTACTACAACGTGACCAGCTTCATGGAAGGATACAAGCTTTTTCTCTTTTGCTGAGTAAACACGGCTAGCTTTTGCTGGACCTGCGATTACACGGTCAGACGCCTCATCGATATCTGCCATATTAATCGAACGTTTACTTTTACGAGCTGCTACAAGTGCTGCCTCGTTTAATAAGTTTTCTAAATCGGCACCAGAGAAGCCTGGTGTACGTTGTGCTACAGCTGCTAAATCGACTGAATCCGATAAAGGCTTATTGCGTGCATGCACTTTTAGAATTGCTTCACGTCCTTTTACATCAGGATGTCCTACTGTAATTTGACGGTCAAAACGACCTGGACGTAATAACGCTTTATCTAAGATGTCTGGACGGTTTGTTGCTGCGATAATAATAATACCTTCGTTTGCACCGAAGCCATCCATTTCAACTAATAATTGGTTCAATGTTTGCTCACGTTCATCGTGACCACCGCCAAGACCAGCGCCACGTTGACGACCAACAGCATCAATTTCATCAATGAAAATGATACATGGAGCATTTTTCTTCGCATTTTCAAATAAATCACGTACACGTGAAGCCCCTACGCCGACAAACATTTCTACGAAGTCAGAACCTGAAATCGAGAAGAATGGTACGCCAGCTTCACCAGCAACTGCACGAGCAAGCAATGTTTTACCTGTACCTGGAGGACCTACAAGTAAGATACCTTTTGGAATACGAGCGCCAATTTCAGTGAATTTGCGGTGATCTTTTAAGAAATCTACGACCTCTACAAGCTCAGCCTTCTCTTCATCTGCACCCGCTACATCAGTAAAACGGACTTTTTTCTTTTGGTCATCATAAAGCTTAGCTTTACTTTTACCAAAGCTCATTACTTTATTGCCGCCACCTTGAGATTGACTCATTAGGAAGAAGAATAAGAAGATAATAATGATGAATGGAATAATACCTGTAAAGAACTGTACCCATCCACTCGTTTCTGGTGCTTTCAAGAAATCTATATTGCTATTCTTATCCTTAGCAGCTGCATCGATTCGATCCATCAATGATTGGTTATCGCGGGGAAGGTTTACTGTGAAACTTTCGCCTTTTTCATAACCTTTCATCGTACCTTCAACAATATATACTGATTTATCAGGTTGAATTTTTGCTTCTGTAATTTCATTCTTATCAAGAGCTTCTAAAAACTCTGGGTAAGTAATTTCTTTCGTCGGCGAATTACCACCGTTGAAAGTACCAAATATACCAATGATCACTAGGAAAATCAGTAAATAGAATATGGTATATCGAAATATTCGATTCATCTCCAGCCTCCTCATTACAAACAGAAAAATTATAAGTAAAATCTTAACATATCATGATTTCATCATACAACGAAAAGCCTTACTTAAAAAAAGTTTCGTTAGAATTTTGTCGAAATCTAAACATATTTATTCCTACTAATTACAATCCCAGCGTATTTACACTTGGTGATTCCTTTTGGGCACAGCCTTTTATGTGTCCGAATTGAATAGTATTTTAACAATTCATCACCTGTGCATCCACTGGAGGCTTAACGCTGTTTTCACTCGGAAAACCAAGTGGATATTTAAGCATTAAAACGAATAAACTTCCGGTTTTAAAATACCGATGTATGGTAAGTTGCGGTATTTTTCCGCGTAGTCTAAACCATATCCAACTACAAAGCCATCTGGAACTTTGAAGCCAACATAATCAGCAGCAAGATTTACTTTTCGTCCTGACGGTTTGTCTAAAAGCGTAACAATTTTAATTGATTTTGCTTTACGATACTTAAATAAATCTACTAGGTAGCTAAGCGTTAATCCGCTATCGATGATGTCCTCGATAATTAATACGTCACGCCCTTCCACACTTGTATTTAAATCCTTTAAAATCTTTACTTCCCCAGATGAAACAGTAGCATTACCATAGCTAGAAACATCCATAAAATCTAGCTCAATGAAAGAATCGAAACGTTTCATTAAGTCTGTCATGAATGGCATCGCACCTTTAAGTACGCCAACAGCCAATGGGAATGAATCTTTATATTCCTCTGTTAATTGGGCACCTAGCACGGCGATTCTTTCTTGCAGTTGTTCTTCTGTAATCATAATTTTTTCGATGTCATTTTGTAACATATCGATTCCTCCTCGTGTTGTTTCAAAAATTTTCAACCTGTATGTAGGTGAAATATTTTACAAAGACCATTAGTCTACGATGAGCACTGTATCATCGCTTGGCTGCGGGGTTGTTGAAAAGTAAATCCCCATACGCACACCAATTACCGCTACGACCTCGTCAGATTGAGAAATCAGTAACGGCCAGCTATTTCGCTCATTTAAAGGAATCTTTTCATCTATAAAAAGGCGAGATAAACGTTTCGGCTTATCCATTCCTTTTAACAGCATTCGGTCTCCTTCCTTACGTGCCCTAATATAGAGTGGAAGTGTAAGTTTGTTAGCGTTAAAGTAAAAAAGTTGTGCAGAATCCGTAAGCAAATCAGGTGCCAATTCAGACAGACGAACGACAGATAGACGAATACCATTTATCATTATCGCCTCTCCATTAGCAGTTAAAACAAATCCTTTTTCTGGATAAATCTCACTTTCTAATGAATTGCTTTTTTGAATCGTCAATTTGCCATAACGGCGAACTGCTATAAAACCTTCTGGCAAGTGAATTTCAGCATACCCAGATGTTGTTTCACAAAGCTTTGAAAGCGAAGTTAAAATAGCATAACTTTGTATCGTATTTGAATCTTTGTAAAGATAGTTTAATAGTATTAAAATGAGCCTCCTTTGTAAAGCAGGTGCTACCATTTCAAACGCTTCTATCTCCATACTATACATATTTCCATTGTATATTTTTACTGTTTTTGAAAATATGTCTTGTGCAAGGGTCATTAAGTACGCATCATCCTCTTGCAAATGCTTTGTAAAACGACTCGTCTGCTCAGCTACACGTGGATTTTCCGCCTCCAATAGTGGTACTACGTGGTGTCTAAAGCGATTTCTTACGTAGGAATCTTTCGTATTGCTCGCGTCTTCACGATAATTCAAGCCTTGCTTCTGTAAATATTCCCTTATTTCAGACTTTGTAACCGTTAAAAACGGACGAATTAATGATTTTCCTTCAAAAAAACGCTGTGAGCGAATACCTTGCATACTATTCATCGTGGCATTTTTCGTCAAGGCCATTAATACTGACTCCAGTTGGTCGTCCGCATGATGTGCAGTTACAAGCTTGGTTGCCATCGTTGTATGTATGATTTCACCAAAATAACGATAACGTTCTCTACGGCAAATTAGCTGCGAGTTGCCATTTTCTGATGCTAAAATTTCTGGAATTGGAATCGCTGTTGAATGCAATGTAATGCCGTATTTATCACAATAATTTTGCACAAAAGCTCGATCCTCTGCTGAAGCCTCACCTCTTAACATATGATCGACATGCACTGCCTCGATTTCAATCCCCCATTGTTCTTTTGTTTTAATAAAGTAATGGAGTAGCGCCATAGAATCTACACCACCCGAAACGGCGATGAGAAGATGATCGTCTTGCTGTAGTAGTTGCTCTTCATCAATAAATTGTTTGACCTTTAATTCAAATGACAAACGCTTCTCCTCCCCTTTTCGTTCTCTTTTATGAAGACTGGCTCATGGAATATTGGACTGGTTTAAATACCGCCCATGTTGGTACGACGTGGGTAACTTCTAACATTAACACTGTACAGTCATCTTCTATTTCATAATACGATTGGAAGGACTGCATAATCGTTGTTAATTTATCTTGAATTGTTTTATTTGTGCTTGCTACCTGTTGTGCGAACGCTAAAAACGCTTCTTCCTGTTCATCCCAGTCGGCGACACTTGAAAACAGACCGTCTGAATGCATAAGAATGACATCGCCTGCCTTAAGCTTTCTTTTTTCAGCTTCTACTGCTGAGATCGACAAAAAGCCAACTGGTGCTGCGTTACTTTCTACTTTCAATACCTCTTTACCACGTAAAATATAGGTAGACATGCCTCCTGCCTTCCACGACCATAAGTCACCATGTTGTAAATCCACAAGAGCAAAATCAAGCGTTGCGTACATATCGTCTTGTTGCTTTAGTGACATCACATAATGCAAAGTATGCATAGCCGTCTCAGGATTCATATTGAAATTCAAGCATTCCCGCATTAAATGAATCAATTTTCTACTTTCATGCTGTGCTTCTTTACTCTGTCCCATACCATCGGACAATAATATCGCAAATAGCCCTGGATGCAATTGGAACAGTGCGTGTGAGTCACCAGAATACAATGTTGCATCTTTTGACATGCTATATATATCATACTCTACTTCAAAGCTAATAGCTGACCTAAAGCTTACTTGTATGTGACGAAATGGTACATCGCACTCGACTACCTTTTCAATTTCGAATGGCTCATCAAAAGTATCATATAAAATCGGTAAAATCATACGCTCCGCCAGTGTCGTGTCCTCTTCCCAGTCGACACGTGCAGGTGCTAATGCACATACGATTTTTCGTGCTCCCGCCTTATTGCTTAGCACATCAAGTTGAAAACATTCTATATGGGCATCTTTTAATCGTTGAACAATATCCTTCTCCACACTAACAAATGAAATTGTTTCTTCTTTCATCTCAGCGATAAGCTGATTAAGATGATTACTCATATCACGTAGTTGTAATGCAATCATTTTTTTACCGTGAAAATACTGGCCATTTATTCGTTCTCTATAAAGCTCCGTATCCAGCTCCTCGAATATTTTCGTTGATTTAACGCATTTATAACGTATTTGTTCTTCCACTCGATGGATAGCAGACTCCTTCCCTACGCCTTTCATATGAAACCAATCCGTCATTAGCTTGTCCATGCCGTTATTTTGTGCTCCCCAGCATCGATCATGACGGAAACAGCTTAAACAAGTATTCATAGGGGAAACTTCTTCCTTCACCGCTACAGGAGCCGTCATAAAGCGTTCAAAGACTAATTCTTTCATGAAATGAACGAAGTGTTGAAAGTGCTCTAGCTTAAATGTAACATGCTCTGTCAACCAATGCTGCCTTGCTAATAAAACTTCTTCTCGTTGTGGAAAAAGCTTATGCCGTACTTTATCTGAATAGCTTTTAGGAATAACTAAAAAAGCAATACTGCCTAAAGCTATGGAAGTGAAATACACACTATCTAAAGGTAATGTTGCATCATAAAATAGAAAAAACACACTTGGCAAAATACTACCAATCGCCACGCCAAATCTTCCTGCACGTGCTGCCATACCTGCACAAAGACCTGTTAAGGTAATGACCGATAGCATGCCTGTAAATGATAGCTTAGCCACTCCGATAAGCGTTCCAAGTATCGCTCCTATAACTGTTGCTAGTGGCACACTTCCTACAAATGCACCGAAGCAAATTAGAACTTGCAATAAAAAAATCGGCAACGAGAAATAGCTAATGACGACCGCTTGCATCCCCGTTAGCATGGCAGCAAATACAACTAACGCCGAACCTAGCCGCTCATATGTCCAATTACTTGTAAACCACTCATAAGAGTTGATGAAGAGCACTTGCATAAATAACGTCATAATAAGCGCTAAAGCTACCTCACAACCTACATAAAATTGTACAAGCACTGGCGGAAGACCTTGATACATTATGCCCTGCCACAGCACTTGTACGCTTAGTACAGCAAGGGATACGGCAATGCTTTGGGGGAGTCGCCAATATCGGAAACGCATTATACACTCGTACATGCCTATTTGTAATGCTAGAATGAGGACTTGTCCAAAACCTAGGAAATAGCAGCCTATTAAACCGCCAAATAATACGAATTTCGCATACTCTTTATATTTACTGCGAATAATCGCCCAAAAAGGGACAGAGAAAGGTACAGCTGCTTCAAACACAACAGATTGAGCTAAAAAAAAGGCTGTTAAAAAAAATAGGGAACCTATAAACAATTGCCTTTTTCTCGCCCCCGATTTTTGGTCGTCTACATTCACTGTTTCATACCATTCAACACTCGTCATTTCATAATCCCCTTTCTACACTTTTTCGTTATTATAAGAAATTATGTGTGGAAAGATTGTCTGACGATGGCAAAAAAAAATATAAACATTTCGACGAATACATATGCATAAATACGATAATTGTCAGTAACTACTAAAAAAACGGGTAGCTGCGCATATTTACAGTAAATATTTTTCGCAATATTCCAACATTAACTGTATTTATGGTACTAATGTCAATATTCGCGTACAAATAATTCCTTTCTTTGTCTATTCATTAAGCTAATACACGTTTTTTCAACTTTATTAGATTTTTATTAAACTTTTTTCATAAAGATGTTGACACTTTGTTTAATGGATTGTATTATTTAACTTGTCCTTTAAAAAGACATGCGGAAGTAGTTCAGTGGTAGAACACCACCTTGCCAAGGTGGGGGTCGCGAGTTCGAACCTCGTCTTCCGCTCCAATAAAGTTTGGCGGCCTAGCTCAGCTGGCTAGAGCGTACGGTTCATACCCGTAAGGTCGGGGGTTCGATCCCCTCGGCCGCCACCATATTCGGCCCCTTGGTCAAGCGGTTAAGACACCGCCCTTTCACGGCGGTAACACGGGTTCGAATCCCGTAGGGGTCATACATATAAAAACGTCTCAGAAGCACTTCTGAGACGTTTTTTCTTGTTTTAAACCTAATACGTCAGCATTTTAGTATGCCTACCTTCTCATCTTATGGCATACTAATTATAAAATGCACGTGTTACTAGGAGGTTCACTTTCTTTGGGTTCATTAACTAAAGCTGCTTTAACATGCGGGAGTGGCTCAATGATCATTCTCGTATCAATACTTATTAACTTACCCTTCGTCATTCAAATTTTCTTACTTTTTGCAGGCCTCATTATAAGCGTATATGGTGTGTACTTACTCGTAAAAATGGTCACTAATCCTGTGGAGAAGACGCCTGAAACACCACCAGAGAAGCCTGTATCAGCTCCGAAAAAGAAAAAAGGGCCCACTTCAACTTTATAGGTATACTCTCTCCATTCTCGTACTTTGTAGAGTGTAAACACCCCGTCGATTAGCGTTCCATTCGCTCCATTTGTACAGGTACGGCACTTTTCTGGTGACTACTAGACAAAGCCATTTGCTGCTTGCGCTATTCTCGTAGAAATGTCGCACCTACCCAAAGGAAGAGGAATGACATATTTGGCGTCGCTCGTCGCCAATTAAATACTTTAGGTCAATCACACGTAATTTCTACTACATGAAATTACGTTTTTTAATGTCATAATACTTATGCCCTCAGCAACCGTATACCATTGTTGCTTCCAAATAAAAAAAGATTAGCCTTTGTCATAAACAAAAGCTAATCCCCGTTCTATTTAATACACTTTTTCTACGATTAAAACAGTCAGCAAACTACCCTCTTCTAGCCCCGCGACCACCACGTTTTGACTCTGTAGCACGTTTTAATGTTGCTAGACGTTCATCACTATCTTTTAAGAAACGTGCCATTTTTTGCTCAAAGTTTTCCTTCGGCTGATGGCGTTCGTTACGATCATTAGAACGATTGTCACGACGCGGACGTTGAGGACGCTCTGGTCTCTCAGCTTGAGGCTTTGCTTTACGAATCGAAAGACCAATCTTTCCATCCGCTTCAACATTCATCACTTTTACTTCAACTTCATCTCCAACTTTTAGATGCTCATTGATATCTTTTACATAATTGTCAGCAACTTCACTGATGTGTACTAAGCCTGTTTTGCCGTCTGGCAGCTCAACGAATGCTCCAAAATTTGTGATTCCTGTTACTTTACCTTGTACCTTGCTGCCTACTTCAATTGACATAAAAAAAATGCTCCTCCTTAAAAATTAAGCGACTCTTTTGAGCCATGTAATCAATTTAATCAAACTTTTTACTTCAATAAGTTTCTCTTTTCATTATATATAACTAAAAAAGAGTGTCAACAATACATAGCTTATCAGTCGTCTTTTTTATCTTCCTTCTCAGGAATAATGAAAATAATTTCACCTTCCTCAGATAAGAAGTACTCTTTGCGTAATAACTTTGCAATATACTCATCATCTTCTAATTGTTTGATTTTAAGATTTAGTGAATCCTGCTCATCTTTTACCTTTACCAAATGCTGAGTTGCCTCTTGTTTTTTCTGTTCTTTTTCAGCTAGCGTCTCCGATTGATGGACTAGAACATTTATGAGGAAGGCGATAATGACGACCGGCACAACCGCAAAAAAGACAATTCGGCGCAATTTTCGTTTACGCGATTGCATTTTACGATTCATAGCTTTATCCGTGTTACGGACATAGTCATTATCAAGCTTGGTGTAGTTTTGTTGTTCATTTTTTGATGAATGACGTTTAGTCATGCCCGCACCTCCGAAGTTATTGTTGTCTTTTATTATACTTGATATATCGAAATTTTTTAAATAAAGTGTAGGACAAATACGAATAAATTTTGACAAAAGGTCTTAAGACGAATGCACCAATTTTCATAAATATGTGTAGGATTTGTCGAATAATAGCGATTATTAAACGTACGATAAACCAAAATGGTTTCCATGTTATATTCACTATTATACGCGCAACGAAACGTAAGAAGCTTTGAAAAAAGGTCTGATATAAAAATATACCCGCAATCTGCGCAAGCGGGTCGTATGCCCGCCATGCGCCATCTTTTAGCCAAAATAATAAATAATACGTTAACCCTCCTAGTAGAATCCAAGTCAATAATTCTAAAACCATCATCCACTTTCGGAGGCTTGACCTTTTGGGAGTTGAAAAAACAATGAGCCTTACACTATCAATAATAAATCCAACTGCGATACCGCTCACAACCATGACTAATAGCTGAACGAATTGCTGGCTAACAATCATCCAAACAATTTATGAAGGAAACCTTTCGAGAAGCCACTTTCCTCCTCGTCATACTGCAAGGTTTTTACAGTTCCTTCAAGTGTCAATAACCCTTTGTCAACATCTAAGTGAACGATATGCAGTTCCTCTCCACGAATCAATAAATGCCCTTGGGACGTCTTAATAAAAAACTCTTCCTGATCAAAGCGTTCAATTGATTTTACAGAAGTCATGTCCATTCTTTTACGATTACGAATCGTTAAAATATGTTCTCCAGATGGAATTGTGTAACGATTACTTTCTTGATGTAGCGTCATTTTTTTCCTCCTTTAGTCGTCCTAGCTTCTGTTCACTTTATGCGGACAACCTTAAAAGCATGACAAACTTTATGAAAGTTGCCTTACTTTTATTAGGAAAAATTTATAACATTACTATCGAGCACGCTTAAATTCAGAGACCTCTAAATTAATCCTCGTCATCAATAAATTCAGGCTCCACCTTTTCAAGACGCTCTTCTTTTAAAATTGTGAACATCTTTGCTGCATCTTCTTTTTTAACAGTGTCACGTAATTCTTCTACACGAGCTGTTACAATTTTTTGGCCAAAACGAATAGCTAGCTCGTCACCAGCCTTTACACTACTACTAGCCTTTGCTACTTTGCTATTAATTGTGATACGTCCTTGGTCAGCGACTTCTTTTGCTAACGTACGTCGTTTTATTAATCTTGAAACTTTTAAATATTTATCTAATCGCATTTTATTACTCCTTCTCAAGTTGCTTTGCTTCAAGCCAAAAAGCATCTAATTGTTCTAGTGTATAATCTGAAAATGGCTTACCGCTAGCCTTTACTTTCGCTTCTACATAGCCAAAGCGTCTTGCAAATTTCTCATTTGCATGTAACATGGCCTCTTCTGGTGATAGCTTATAAAAACGAGCTAAATTCACGAGTGTAAATAACACATCTCCAAATTCATCGAGGCGCGTCATATTAGACCCTTTCGCCACTTCATGTCGGAATTCCTGCCACTCTTCTGCGAACTTATCCCATGCACCATCTACATCAGGCCAATCAAAACCAACTTTAGCCGCCCTTTTTTGATAATTGTACGCTGTTTGCAATGCAGATGAAGCACGGTATTCCTCTTTTAATAACGGCTTGTCACTAATACCTTTTTCTTCAGCCTTTATCGCTTCCCAATTAGCAACAACACCGTCTGCATCTTCAACTGACACATCTCCAAATACATGTGGATGACGACGAATCATCTTTTCACTAACGGAAGCCAACACGTCCTCTAACGTGAAATAGCCTTGATCTTCTCCGATTTGCGCATGTAGAAATACTTGTAATAACACATCCCCAAGCTCTTCAATCATTGCAAAATCATCCTCTGCATCTACAGCGGCTAAATATTCATGTGCTTCCTCTAGTAAATATTTCTTTAATGATTCATGTGTTTGCGTTTGATCCCAAGGACAGCCATTTGGTCCACGCAAAGTAGCAATAATTTGACGGAAAGTTGTCCAATCACGTAACGCTTCCTCCTGTGAAGTCACTGGTGGCACATATACTGTTGTTAAATTATTTACTTCAACGCTTTGGTCAAGCTCATATAGCGGAACTGTCACTAGCTTCTCTTGTGAGGAACCTGCTGCTGTAACGACCGTTACTGGATATTCATCATCATATTTCTCCATTAATGTCAGCTTCACTTCCGACGCACTGAATGTATCATATACTTGCGCAATTAAAATGTGCTGGCGCATATTAATGTCATGCATAGAAAAGCTCGTACCATCCAGTAATTGAAAGCCCTCAATTGGATCAATTTTTAATGCACCAAAAATCGGGTCTAAGAAGCTCTGACCACCTTCTATTACTACATTGACCTGACCTTCTTCCGCCGCTTGAATAAGTAGCTGCACAGTTTGCTCTGCAACTAGCGGATGACCAGGTACAGCATACATTACATCGCCCATTGAAGTGGCCTCGATTAATCTTTGTGCAATTTCTTCATATACTGGCTGGAATGTACCATGCTTTTCATATACAGCATCAAAGCTTTCAAATTGTAAGCCTTCGTTCGCTAACTCCTCTAGTACAGGGTGATCGACCGTCCGAACAAACAATTTATTTGCCGCTTTTAATTTTTTATAAACACCCATTTGCAGTTGATTGAAATCACCCGCACCAAGGCCAATTATCGTTAATGTATTCAATAACTCCACCTACTTCTTTCTATTTAACCATAGTTGATAAACAGCCATTCTACGACCAAAAGGCAGTAGATACCATTCCTTTTCAGCAAGTACTCGTAGCTTTGCGATGCAAGTAATCATCACAACGGCGCCAATACAAACCGCACTAAAGCCAGCTCCCACTGCGACAAGGCGTTCAGATAAAAAGCCTTGTAACAAAGTAGGGACAAATCGTAGCCACACTATTACGACCACTGCCATACATAATGAGGCAACACTAATTTTTTGATAAAAGCTTGCTGGTGCCAATTGAATACCTGTTATTTTCTTTAAATACAGTACGAGCGCTAATGCTGTCAACAAAAGACCCACATTATTAGCAACAGCAGCTCCGAGAACACCCATCGGTTCAATTGTAAACACATTTAGCACTACTTTTAATAAAAAGCCTATTAATAAAAATACAGCTGGTATTTTTAATTTTCCATAACCTTGCAAAATCGCTGTAAATGTCAAAATAATTGACAATGGTACAATTTGTAGGACATATAGCATGAGTACTTCTGACAGTGCATCTGTTTTAAATAGCATGGCATTAATATAAGGCATAACAAGTATTAGCCCTAGGGAAGCTGCCCAGCCAAACAATACCGATGCTCTATACGTAAGCTGTATAAACGGCATTGCGCTTCGGCCATTTTGCTTGTTAGACATATGTGCAACAAGGGGCACAATGGCAAGCGATAACGAGGAAGCAATAACAACCCCTAGCTGTACCAATGGTTGTCCTCGATCATAAATGCCTTTTGTTTCCTTTGCTATTGTCTCATCCATCCCACTATCTATTAGTAGTGAAAAAATAGTAAATGAATCGACAAGCTGATAGCCTAGCAATAATAAACTACTCATACTTACACTTAAACTAAGTAATGTTACTTCTTTTAACACAGGCAAGCTTGCAAGTCGTTGTTGTTGTTTGCCAATAAATGAACCAAAGCGTTTTCTAAAAAGAAACGCAATTAATAATAGGCCAACTACTTCTCCAACGACGGTTCCAATAATAGCCATTTGCCCTGCCCCATAAAGGGATTTTGTTGTTGACATTATGATAAACGTTCCAGCTAAAATGACAGAAACTCTTACCGTTTGCTCCAATACTTGTGCATAAGCAATAGGCTCCATAATTCCTCTCGATTGGAACCCCCCCTTAAAAACAGCAAGTGCTGGCATTACTAATACAATAAAAGATCCTGTTCGTAGTAATGGCGCAAGGCTGGTATCACCCATCATTGTTGCTAAAACATCTGCTCCAACAAATAAAATACCAAAAAATATAAAAGATAAAACTGTTAAATAGCGGAAAATAATCCGCATTATACTTCGTCTTTTCTGTGTACGTTCTTCCTCATTTACTATACAATCATTATCTGCAAGCATTTTTGAAATGGCTACAGCAAAACCACTTGACGTCCATACTACAAAGATAGATATGACAGGATACACTTGTTGGTAAATGTAAAATCCCTCGTCACCAACTAGATTTTGAAAAGGTACACGATAAATTGCGCTTAACACTTTCACAATAAGGGCAGCAATGGTTAATAATGCCGCTCCCTTCATGTAACTTTTCATACCAAATCGTTCCGACATAAATTGTCCTCTTTCCTTCATTTAACAATGCCAATAGTATAGCATACCTCAAAAGTATGACGCTCACGTTAACACTGTTTCCGCTATCGGCACAGTATTATGTATACAAAAAAAGTTATTGTTCACCCTAAAAGAGTCATGACAATAACTTTCGATGTTCATCAATTATTCATTTGTTTAGATAAGAAATTAGCAGCTGTTTCCACTACTTTTACTTCTACTTCGCCTACAAAATGGACTTTAGATAAAACAATGATACAACCAATTGGATCACCATTTACCATGATTGGTGTTGCACAATATGATTTTACTTGCTCATATTGTCCAGGAACAATCTCAATAGTTGTTTCCATTTTCTCAATTTTTGTTGAACGCTCGTCCATAAAACCTTCTGCAAAAGAGGTAATACGGCGATTAATATATTCTTTCTTGCCAATCCCTGCAACAGCGATTACTTCGTCTCTGTCTGTTACAAACGCTGGAGTGCCTAGCGTTTCATACAATGTTTCTACATACTCACGTGCGAATTCTCCTAAATCATTAATTGGAGAATACTTTTTCAAAATGATTTCACCTTCACGGTCCGTATAAATTTCTAACGGGTCACCTTCACGAATACGTAGCGTTCTACGAATTTCCTTCGGTATTACCACACGTCCTAAATCATCTATACGACGAACAATTCCTGTTGCTTTCATGCTAAACTGCCTCGCTTTCGTATTCATTAAAATTTTTCTACAACAATAGTATGGTTTTTCTTAAGACAATCTATGCAAAAAATGAACGAAAAGGATTTTGAATCCAACATTATTTTTTTTAATAAAAATTTGTCTTTTCATACAATAAGGCTGAACTTGCCAATTTGTCAACAAGTTCAGCCTTTTTTCACATATTTTTTTTCGAATTTGCAATAATCTGCATTATTTCTTCTAATATATCAAAATGATGGTATTTATTGCATTTACGCTCATCAATTGTCAATATCAATTGCATACTATCCATTCCGAAGCCAACAGCTCGCTCAAATTTCATCGTTTCCGTTACAATTTTACTGCCATCTATTTTTGCAGAGCCTTCTTCAGAGATCAAAATAGAAATAATCTTTTGCTTTTCTTTAATAGATGTAACGCCCATTTCTAGTCCCCAAATTTTCATCCGAGCAATACGAAGTAACCGTTCTGTTTCAATCGGTAAATCACCGAAACGGTCTTGTAATTCTTCAACAATCTCTTCGTATTCATCGACTTGGTCCATCGCTTTAATGCGCTTATACATTTGAATTTTTTGATAACCATCTGGAATATACGCATCTGGAATATATGCATCAATATTGAGTAAAATTTCTATCTCTGGCTTCTCCTCTTTTTTCACGCCAGTTTGTCGCTCCGCAATGGCCTCTTCGAGCATTTGTGAATACAAGTCAAAGCCGACAGAATCAATAAAGCCATGTTGCTGGGCACCCAATAAATTACCAGCTCCACGAATAGATAAATCTCGCATCGCAATTTTAAAACCAGATCCGAGCTCCGTAAACTCTTTAATAGCCTGTAGACGTTGCTCTGCCACATCTGTAAGTACTTTATCACGCTGATACATAAAATATGCATATGCTACACGGTTTGATCGACCTACGCGACCTCGTAACTGATACAATTGTGCTAAACCCATTCGATCTGCGTCATGAACAATAAGTGTGTTGACATTAGGAATATCAACACCAGTCTCGATAATAGTAGTCGTTACTAGGACATCATAATCCCCTTCAATAAAAGCTAAGATGACAGATTCTAATTGGGATTCAGTCATTTTGCCGTGTGCATGTCCAATACGTGCCTCAGGGACAAGCATCTGAATCTCGTCCACCTTCCGTGCCATATCCTCTACTCGATTGTATAAGTAAAATACTTGGCCACCACGTGCCATTTCTCGCTCAATGGCTTCTCGGACAAGTGCGCCACTATGCTCCATCACATAAGTTTGCACTGGGAAACGGTTAGCAGGGGGCGTTTCAATAACCGATAAATCTCGCACACCTACCATAGACATATGCAACGTTCTTGGAATAGGCGTTGCAGTTAAAGTTAATACGTCCACATTCGTCTTCAGTTGTTTAATTTTTTCCTTATGTGTAACACCAAAGCGTTGTTCCTCATCTACAATGAGTAGGCCAAGATCTTGGAATGTTAAATCTTTAGATAATATTCGATGAGTTCCTATTACAATATCAACTTGCCCTTCTTTTAATCCCTTTAATGTCGCTGCTTGCTCTTTTTTCGTACGGAAACGAGATAAGAGTCCAACATTAATGGCAAAGTCCTGGAATCGATCACGGATTGTCTCGTAGTGCTGCTGCGCTAAAATCGTCGTAGGCACTAGGAAAGCAACTTGTTTTCCGTCTTGAATGGCTTTAAATGCCGCACGAATGGCTACCTCTGTTTTGCCATACCCCACATCACCACATACAAGTCGATCCATTGGACGTTCACGTTCCATATCACGTTTTACTTCAATAATTGAACGCAGTTGGTCTTCTGTTTCTTCATAAGGGAATGATGTCTCAAAATTTCGCTGATCATCATTATCAGGCGCAAAAGCATGCCCTTTTTCTGCTTCTCGCTTGGCGTAGAGCTTAATTAAATCATCTGCAATATCTTGAACAGCAGAGGAAACTTTCGCTTTGGCTTTTTTCCACTCCGCTCCACCTAATTTATGTAGCTTCGGCTCTCGATCTTCAGATGCAACATATTTTTGAATTAAATCGATTTGCTCCACAGGCACATATAATTTATCATCTGCGCGATATCGTATATGCAAATAATCTTTATGTGTCCCATTGACTACTAGCGTTTCTACACCGATATATTTCCCTATCCCATGATGTACGTGCACAACATAGTCGCCAGGCTTAATTTCTGTATAGCTTTTAATACGTTCTGCATTGGTCATTTTTTGAGGTCGTGATTTTTTCTTCGCCTGCTGTTTAAATAATTCATCCTCTGTTACAACAGCCAAACGCTGCAAAGGCAGTTCAAATCCGCTTGATAATCCACCTTCTATAATATACAGGCCAGCATCAGTCGGCTCCCCAATTGTTGCATGAATGTCATATTCCTCAAGCATTTGCTGTACACGTTTTACACGGCTTTTATCCCTAGCTACGATAAGCACCGTGAATTTACCGAGCTGCCATCGCTCAATTTCACTTTGTAATAATGCCATTTGTCCGTGGAATTGCTGCATCGGCTTGCATGAAAAATTAGTTGTCTTATTGAACGTAATGCCAGCAAACGTACGTGAAAATAATGAGAAATATAGCTTCTGCTGTGTTAGCATTGCTAAAATCTCCTTTAAAGAAAAGGCTGGCTTTACATCATGTACCATTTTCCCTTCTTCAATCAGTGATAAAAACCACTCTTCTTCTTCACGCTCCCACGCATCCATTACTTCTTGAATACGACCAAGCTCGTCAAATAATACGATGCCATCCTGTGCAAAATAATCACCTAAATAAGCCGTTTTATCATATAACAAGGAGCCGTATTTATTAACGAAATCTGGTAGGTTTCCTTGTTGCAACAGTTCAATATCGTATTGAATATGTTGATAAAGAAGCTCTTTCGTCTCCTGTTTTTTCACCTTTTTCAAGCTTGTCGCCAAAGCACTTTCTAAGCGCCCTGCTAAAGCTATTCGCTCTTCCTTTGTCAAAATGACTTCTGACGCAGGTAAAATACGAACTTTTTGTAATTTATCTATTGAACGCTGATCATCTGCAGAAAATGTACGAATCGAGTCTACTTCCGTATCAAATAACTCTATTCGAATAGGCGCTTCTAAATATGGAGGATAAATATCTAAAATGCCTCCACGCAACGCAAATTCACCAGGCGTAGTTACCATTGAATTGCGGACGTACCCCATCGCCACAAGCGTTTGGAGCCATTCCTCAATTTGTACTTCCTCGCCTACCGTCGTCTGTAAAAAATAATGTATCCAATGCTCTTTTGGAGGCATCATTTTTCGCAAGCCAGCAATAGGTATAATGTAAATGGCTTTTTCACCTCTCGCTAGACAGTCAAGCGTTGCGATACGCTCTGCTCGAAGCTCTGGAGAGGCTACTGATAAGTCTGCAGCAATAAACTCATCTGCTGGATAATAGTGGACATATTCCTCCCCTAATAAACCAACAAGCTCATCCGCCATTTTTTGTGCCTGCAATAAATTTGGCGACACTATATAAATAGGTTTTTGTACATGGTCAAATAACGCATCGACCATAATTGGCCGTGCGCTTCCTGTTAAACCTGTGATGAGCTGAGATGCTGTATTGCCGCTCTGAATCTCCTGTAAAAATGATGTGATATGTTTGTCCTGCGACACAATCTGTCGTAAAACTTCCACAGTCAAAAGCCCCTTTCAGCGCGAAAATTCTAATTATTTAATGTGTTTCATACTACCAATCTAGTACAATATTACACATTTCATTTGTCTAATTATCAAGTTCACCTTTGTGTAATTGTCCTAGCATTAAACTCTCGGTTTAGAATACATGATGTATTGATATTCATCATGTGAATTATCATCGCATTACTATTGTCAGTAATGTCATATGCTACTTCAAAAATAAAAACGGAAAAAGCTTTGAACGCACGCAATGTGCGCCAAAGCATCCTTCCATTATTGAATCCATTTATTGAGTGCGTGATAATCTGGATATTGTCTAAGCGAATCCTCACATTGCTCACAAATGCAGTGTACAGTCGTTTGCCCATGTTGATCCTTCTCAACATAATCGTCTGCCTCACCTAATTCAAAAATATGCAACTTTCGAATTGTATCATCTGCATCAAATGGTAGTGTTCCTATTTCTACTTCACAATGCCTACAACGGTAGCGAATTGCCATCTCCAAATCATCCTCCTTTAAGCAACTTACTACTTAAAGTATAGACATTTTGGAAAAGGATTATGCACCGTTAAATTGGCTCATCACATCAAGAAATGGTTTTGAAAGAGACGCTTCTATTGCATTCACACTATTATTAATAGCATCTGCCATAACAATATTGTCTTCTTTAGAAAACTTCGATAGCACATAATCCGCTACCTTCATGCCAGTCGGTGGACGACTCACACCAATGCGAATTCGGTTAAATTCCTGTGTTCCTAAATGTTGAATCAAAGATTTAATGCCATTATGTCCACCCGCACTACCTTTTTGACGCAAACGTAATTTTCCTGTTTCTAAATCTAAATCATCATAGATAACAATTAAATCTTTTACATCAATATCAAAATAGTCCATAAGAGGTCTAACACATTCACCTGATAAGTTCATATATGTTAACGGCTTAACAAGTAGAACCTTTCCTTCAGGACGATGTACTGTTGCATACATGCCATTGAACTTTGAAGTAGCTAATGGCGCATCCCACTTTTTAGCTAATGCATCAATTACATCAAACCCAATATTATGTCTTGTATGCTCATACGGTTTACCTGGATTCCCTAAACCAACGATAATTTTCATAAGTACCTCACTTCTTTCAATCTAATAGTCATTATTTTACCATACTGAGCTATAAGAAAACATTTCGTTCAACCCAGTTATGAACAAATATACGAATGATAAAATTTTATTCCTAACTTATAAAATTTCATTTTTATTACAATAAAAAAAGCTATCAAGTCCGTCTTTTACGACTTCCTCGATAGCCTTCCCTTTAAGTAAACATTTAACCTTCTGACTCAACGCTTTCTTCAACTTCAGTTTCGTCGTCTGCAGAAGCTGTTGGCGCCATAACGGTTACTAAAATATGATCATCTTCATTCACAATTTCAAAATCCACATGATCGCGAATATCCGCTACCATAATCGTTTCACCAATTGCTAGTTTTGTAATATCAAGCTCTAATGTTTCTGGAATATCAGTAGGTTTTACTTTTATTTTTACTTCTAAGTTAGGCTGCATTAAAATGCCACCTTCACTTACACCAACTGATTCTCCAACAAGTGTTACCGCTACGTCTACTTCTAATTCTTCAGACATATTAATTGCTAAAAAATCAACATGATTCACTTCATCTTTCAGAGTACATTTTTGTACTTCTGATACAACGACATTTACCCTTTCACCATCTAACTCCACGGGAATAACACCATTACGTCCATTTTTTTGAACGAACTGTCTAAATTCTTTCGCTGAAATAGAAATTGGGGTTGAATCTAGTTTGTAGCCATAAATAACTGCAGGAATGGCTCCCCCTTTTCTAAGTTGGGTTAATGTTGAACGATGCCCAGCTTCGCGTTTATTTACACTTAAGACTGTACTCATACTTTACCTTCCCCTTCCAAGAAAATTATTTATGCCTTATCACGGATGCCACATGCTAATTACAGAATTCAATATGAAAATTGCTTTCTTCTGTTAAATGTCTATGACAATCACGAAAGGCTTTATAATATTTACATCTATTTTTCAAGAACGTAAATATTACACCGTAACAATTACTATTATACCCTTTAATTTGCACATTCACACATAACAGCTATGCAAAAAGGACAAATCTACTCATAAATGTAGATTTGTCCTTTTTTTGTCACACAATATGCTGTATCAATTATTTCTTTATTCTATATAAAATTAATCGAATAAAGTACTTACTGATTTATTTTCATATACACGAGAAATTGCATCTGCCATCAATTTAGCTACTGAAAGCTCTGTAATTTTTGGTGATTTTTTCTCATCAGAAAGTTGAATTGTATTTGTTACGACTAATTCTTTAATTGCAGAATTTTCAATACGCTCGATTGCTGGGCCAGATAGTACTGGGTGTGAGCAGCAAGCATACACTTCTTTTGCACCAGCAGCACGTAATGCGTCAGCGCCAATTGTAATTGTACCTGCAGTATCGATAATATCATCAATCAAGATTGCCACTTTACCATCAACATTACCAACGATATTCATTACTTCTGCAACATTTGGTTTTGGACGACGTTTGTCAATAATTGCAATCGGTGCTTTTAAACGTTCTGCCATTTTACGCGCACGAGTTACTCCACCGTGGTCAGGTGAAACAATTACGATTTCCTCAGAAGGAATACCTTTAGATTTGAAGTAATCAGAAAGTAAAGGTACTGCCATTAAGTGGTCAATTAAAATATCGAAGAAACCTTGGATTTGCGGTGCGTGTAAGTCTAATACGATAACACGTGTTGCCCCAGCCGTTTCAAGTAAGTTTGCCACTAATTTAGCTGTAATTGGCTCACGCGCTTTTGCTTTACGGTCTTGACGAGCATAACCATAATAAGGCATTACAACGTTAACTGTACGAGCAGATGCGCGTTTCACAGCATCTACCATAATTAAAAGCTCCATTAAATGTTCGTTTACAGGTGCAGAAGTTGACTGCACGATAAACACATCACAACCACGAATACTTTCTTCAATACTAATTTGAATCTCTCCATCGCTAAAGTGCTTAACTGAAGATTTCCCTAATTCAACTCCCATTTCTTGCGCAATTTCTTGGGCTAGTGGGTTATTAGAATTGAGTGAAAATATTTTTAATTGTGAGTTTGCATATTGATACGGCATGATGGCCTCCTGTTTATTTGATAATTATTTTGAATTTAATTTGCTTACATAATTCGGTTTGTTTTCTTGTCTTGCACGAGCAATTGCTAGTGCATCCTCAGGAACTTCTTTTGTAATTGTAGATCCTGCTGCAATAAATGAACCTTTTCCAACTTTCACTGGCGCTACCAAGTTAGTATTACATCCTACAAATACATCATCTTCAATAATTGTTTGGAACTTGTTTTTCCCATCATAGTTTACTGTAATTGAACCACAGCCAACATTGACGTTATTGCCTATTTCAGCATCTCCAATATAGCTTAAATGGGATACTTTCGTGTCGTTACCTAGTTTACTTTTCTTCACTTCTACAAAGTTACCGATTTTAACATGGCTACCGATATCAGAAAGTGGGCGAATATGTGCAAACGGTCCAATTGCTGTATCTTCCGCGACAGTGCTTTCGCGTACAACTGATGAATGCACAGAAGTACGGTCATCAATACGGCTATCGATAATTTGTGTATTTGGACCAATAATACAGTCTTCACCAATTACAGTTGCTCCTTCAATCATAGAGCCTGGTTGAATCACTGTATCACGACCAATTACTGCATCTGAGCTAATGTACGTAGCATTTGGATTAATGATCGTTACGCCATTACGCATATGACGTTCATTAATACGCGCACGCATTAACTCTTCTGCCTGTGACAAAGCCACACGGTCATTCACACCAAGTGTTTCTTCAAAATCATCCGTTACATACGCTTCAACGATATCGCCTTGCTTTTGTAAAATTTCAATGACATCAGGTAAATAATATTCACCCTGTGCATTATCATTTTTCACAAGTTTTAACGTTTCAAATAAAGCTTTGTTATCGAAGCAATATGTCCCAGTATTAATTTCTTTTACTCGTTGCTGCTCTTCGTTTGCATCTTTTTGCTCAACAATTTGCTCCACCTGTCCACCATCGCCACGTAAAATACGACCATAGCCAGTTGGATTTTCAGCAACTGCTGTTAAAATTGTTGCTTTTGCACCTTTTGCTTGATGATGCTCATATAAAGCTTTCATCGTTTCAGGGCGAATAAGAGGCGTATCACCGCAAACAACTAATGTTGTTCCTTCTTCACTACCTAAAATTGACTCTGCTTGTTGTACTGCATGTGCTGTACCTAATTGTTCAGCTTGTAAAACATACTCGCTCTTATCTCCAAGTTGTTGTTTTACTTTTTCTGCGCCATGTCCTACAACCGTTACGATGCGATTGACATCTAACGTTTGAATGTGATCCACTACATGTTGTACCATGGGTTTCCCACATACTGGATGGAGCACTTTATATAATTTGGACTTCATACGTGTACCTTGACCTGCAGCCAAAATGACAGCAAAAATATTGCTCATCAGTAAGTCCTCCAATACGCTCATTTTCTCTTATGACTATATAGCAAAATTCATCTATTTTCAAGGCATGTAGAATTGACTAAACGGTGAATTCCTAAATCAAACACACCTTATGCTCGAATGGTATGAGCTATACACTACAATTTGCTGTTTTTCTCTTTTTTGAAAAATAAAAAGAACTCCTCAATAAATAGAAGAGTTCTTTTTATTTTCTCCCGTCAAAAGGATACTTATTTGTAAATAACCTTTAAACGAGCATTTATTTTCATAAAACTATACGCCAATTCCTTCTAGTTCAGCTGCTTGCTCCGACTCTGGCACTTCGCTAGAGTTATGGTAAGCATTTAAAATAATTTCTTGAATTTTGTTACGTGTCGTTGAGTTGATAGGATGTGCAATATCTCTAAATTCGCCATCTGGTGTACGTTTACTCGGCATAGCGACGAATAAGCCTGTATTCCCATCAATAACGCGGATATCATGTACCACAAACTCATTGTCGAGTGTAATGGAAGCAATCGCACGCATGCGACCATCCGTTTGTACATGACGTAATCTTACATCAGTAACTTCCATTTTCTCACCACCTCTCATCTTAGATGCCTAAATGAAAATATTATATTTATATTGCCGAATATTTCCCTTTTTACAGTCTACCAAATTTTCTAAAAAATTTGAATACTTCATTTTTAATTCGTTCTAATATTTTCTCTAGTTTACGGTAAATTTGACAATTGTTTGTCAAATTTTCAAAAACGAGTTTATAACGATGCGAAATTGCATGGTTTAATCTTTTTAAAAAAGGCCACTCTTTAAATTTTTTTAGCCAGTAGCTTAATCCGTTAAAGCAAATTGATAGAGCTCTTTAAAAGAACTTTCTGACGGTTCCTAAAGCTATTAAGAAGTTCAACTCAATAACTTTTGTCATATGTATAAAATAGAATTCTACTAACGTTTTCGTTGATGGTGTGAGCGAGGCGGCATACGCTCCGAATATAACGTCACAATCTTCGCCTCAGCGAGGATTTGTTGCCCGTGTAAGGCAATCTCCCGCAACGACAAAGCCAGCTATATGTATCTATAATAAAAGCCCTTTAAAAGAGATTCCGTTCTTTTAAAGGGCTACTAATTTTTATTTTACGATTGCGATAACTTCTATTTCTACTTTCACATCTTTTGGTAAACGTGCTACTTCCACTGCTGAACGAGCTGGTTTATGTTCTCCAAAATGACTAGCATATACATCATTCATTGCAACAAAGTCATTCATATCCTTCATAAAGACTGTTGTTTTGACTACATTGTCTAGTGATGAACCTGCTGCTTCTAACACTGCTTTTAAATTAGCAAATACTTGGTGTGTTTGAGCAACAATATCGCCCTCTACTAATTCGCCTGCTGCTGTTAAAGGAATTTGACCTGAACTATAAAACATCCCATTTACGATCATTCCTTGTGCATATGGTCCAATTGCTGCTGGTGCATTCGTTGTAGATACTACATTCATTTGTCATTTCTCCCTTTTTGTAAAATAATTGCCTTCACTTAATGCAATCGTACGATCTTTTTCATTGACCTCATGAAGCTTTACAAGTGAATAGTAATCATCTACTAAAGTTTCGTCTGCATGCTCTGCCTCAACTAGCACAGCGATGCCTGCTAATTGACAGTCGAACTCTTCTAATAGATTTTTCATGCCGTTCATCGTACCACCGACCTTCATAAAGTCATCGGTAATCAGTACACGCTGTCCACTCTTCATGCTTCTTTTAGATAATACCATTGTCTGAATTCTTCGAGAAGAACCAGATACATAGTTTATGCTGACTGTAGAGCCTTCTGTTACTTTACTATCTCTACGCACGACAACAACTGGAACATTTAAATGTCTTGCAATGGCATGGGCAATAGATATTCCCTTTGTTGCTACTGTCATAATAACATCAATTTGCTGGTCAGCAAATGCAGATGCAAAAACCTTTCCAACTCGATTAATTAAATCTGGATTGCCCAATAAATCCGTCATAAATAAATAGCCACCAGGTAACAAACGATCTGAATGTTCGAGCTCTGCTTTTAAATCCTGTATGACTAAACGAACTTCCTCTTGGGACATTTTAGGAATATACTTCACACCACCTGCAGCTCCTGGTACTGTTATCAATAACCCGATTCCTTTTTCTTCGAAAGTTTCTTTAACAATCGTTAAATCTTCACTAATCGAAGACTTTGCGGATTGATATAATTCTGAAAAATAAGTTAGCGGGATCAGCTGATGTGGATGTTCTAGTAAATAGTACGTCATATCAACTAGTCGTTCACTACGCTTCCATTTCATGCGACCCTCTCCTAAACACGAATATTTATAGGTAAAATTAACACAATTATGCGTTTTTAAGCAAGCGTATTTCGCTCCCCTAGTATGCGCACAGCATATACTTCCTCACAAAAACCTCGTAAGCCATTGTAAATTCGGCTCACACGGGCCTCACTATCCACAAGGCCAAAGACTGTTGGACCGCTTCCACTCATTAAAGTAGCATCAGCTCCAAAACGTTTCATCTGCTCTTTTAACATAATTACTTCTGGATGCAACTTAAATGTTACAGTTTCCAAAACATTACCTAACGATGCACATAGTAGCTCATAGTTATCCGTTTCAATTGCCTTAATCATTTGCTTTGTATTAGGATGCTCAAGTCCATCAACCTTTAAGCCACCATATACTTCTGCTGTTGACACCCCAATTTTAGGCTTAGCTAACACGACCCAACAGCTTGGCGGTGCAGGTAATTCCTGAATTTTCTCCCCTCGCCCTGTTGCTAATGCAGTACCTCCGTATACACAAAAAGAAACATCTGAACCGATTTTAGCACCAAGCTCCGCTAGCTCGTCTATTGAAAGCTTTAAATCCCATAGTTCATTTAAACCTTTGAGCGTCGCCGCAGCATCGCTACTGCCTCCTGCAAGCCCTGCTGCAATCGGTATTTCTTTTTCAATTGTAATGGATACACCTTGTCTAATGCCGTATGTATCTTTTATAAGACGCGCTGCTTGATAAGCAAAATTGCGGTGATCATTTGGTACGAAATTATCCGTTGAAATAATTTCAATTACTCCATCTTCACGAGATTCTAAGCTTATGCGATCTGCCAAATCGACAGTCGTCATGACCATCTCCACTTCGTGATAATTATCTGGTCGTTTATAAAGAACATCTAATGTTAAATTAATTTTTGCAGGCGCCTTTACATAAAGCATCTTACTTCCTCCCTCATAACTACACGCATAAACAGCCGTTCATTTTTCGCGCAAGATAATTCATTTTATTTTACCATAATGAGAAAGCAAACTGAAAAAAGAACCGTTTTAAAAACGGTTCTCTCTCGTCAGTTGTTTTGTTGTGTTCAGCATCGGTTCATTCCCTAGCTGATTGAAGTAAAAATGTCAGCAAGCAATTTTGTGCGAAGTATACTACTTACGCTCTTGCTCGCTGAGTTCTCTTTCCGCCATTTCAATGGCACGTTTCACCATATTACCAGCATCTCGAGCTTTAATTCCGCCCCAACCTTCTTTTTGCACAACATCATAAAATCCAAGCTCTTTGGCGATCTCTTCTTTTAAACGAGGTGACATGATTCCCTTTCTAGGCATGCAAACTCCTCCTTTAACAACTGACGATATTAGTATGTGCGATAAAACGAAAAACACTCATGTAGTTTTTAACATACATGAGTGCTTCAAAATATAGAAATAAGTACTAGAAACTATTTCGCGACAGCAGCCTGTGCTTCGTCTAAAAATGTAATCTCTACTGCCTCAGTTAAAATATCTGTGTAGCTATACGATACGCGCTTGCACGTATTGTCTTCTTGATCAAGTTCAACTACAAAAATTGCACGATATGTTTCACGCAATATCCCTGCACACTCGACCGTTTTCTTGCGACCTCCGTTTGCTTTTAACTGCAAACGTTTACCCAAATGACAATCCAACGACTTTTTAATGTCCGCTAAAGTTTTTGGCATTTTCGCTTACACCTCACTAATAACTAGTATAAGGGATACGCCCAAAAATGTCAACAAAATATAATATTTTATCAGCCCTCTATAAATGTTGTCAACTTATTTTTTTTGAAAAAATACGTTTTTTTTCATTTCGAATGAAAATGTAACATATTTTTTACTTTGCAAACGTTGGATATAAGGCATCCGCTAACTTTCCAAACTCTTGAATGGAAAGTGTCTCACCTCGACGAGTTGGTTCTATATTTGCCGATTGTAAAGCTTCGATTATTTTTTCTTTATTCGCCTTACCGTTTGGTAGACCTGATTGTAAATTATTTAAAATTGTTTTACGACGCTGTACAAACGAAGCGCGCGTTACGACGAAAAGGAAATCCTCGTCTATAACTTTCACTGGCGGCTCATCATGTTTAATAAGGCGTATAACTGCTGAATCTACGTTTGGTTGTGGCATAAAAACCGTTTTCGGCACGGTCATAGCTATTTCAGCCTTCACATAATACTGAATGGCAATAGATAGCGAGCCATATTCTTTTGTTCCTGGTTTTGCTGTAATACGATCAGCAACCTCTTTCTGCATCATGACAACGAATCCGCGAATTGGTAAACGATCATTTAACAATTTCATCAAAATAGGCGTCGTAACATAATAAGGCAAATTAGCAACAACCATAATATCTTCAATGCCTGGCATTTCTTCTTCAATTACCTTCTCCACATCTGCCTTTAAAATATCAGAATGTACGATAGACACATTATTATATGGACTTAGTGTATCTGCTAGTACTGGTAATAAGCGCTGATCAATTTCAAACGATACGACCTTTTTCGCGCTGCGTGCTAAATGCTCTGTTAATGCACCAATTCCTGGACCTACTTCAATCGCGCCACTATTTTCGGTTAAATTCGCATGACTAACAATATTTCTTAAAATATTAGGATCAATTAAAAAATTTTGGCCTAAACTTTTTTTAAACGAAAAGCCATATTTCTTTAAAATTTCTTGTGTTCGAATCGGTGTTGCAATATCCTTATGCATTATTTTCCTCCTGATCTACCTGTGCGACAGCTGCGCCAAATTGCTGTTCTGTTATTTGAAACATTTTCAATCTTTTATGAAGTTGTTTACCATTTGTTGCACCAATATTTAAAATTTCTCCTAGACGATCTCTGCGTCTTTTCGCCGCTGGATGCCCAATTAAGCGAGCGGTCATTAAATCTTCTAGCGTAATATCATCAGCAATGGGCTCCGTACTATTTGGCGTATAAACAAGACTCAATGCCTCACGAATATCCTCATCTGCCGCATGCTCAATACCTAATCCTTTACCATTTTTCGCAATTGTTTTGGATTTTGGTAAAAAGGCATGTTTCACACCTTGCACGTGCTGTTCAATAATTGCTCGAATTCGTCGTCCTGGATAATCGGGATCTGTAAAGACGATGACACCTCGTTTATCCTGTGCATGCTGAATACGTTTAAGCGTCTCTTCCGAAATAGCCGATCCATTTGTTTCTATAGTATCTGCCTGAACAGCTCGCTTAATTGCGGTTGTATCATCTTTTCCTTCAACGACAATCACTTCTTGTATTTGCAAAAAGGCTCCTCTTTTCTACCATATCTTCAGACCATTTTACAACTGCCCTGTATGATTGTACAGAAATACAAAGCTTATGTGTTGTTTACGTGAAAAAAGCTTTCCTGCCAGTCAATACAGGAAAGCCAATGCTTAGTGAAAACATTTTGTTATATTTTACAATTTTTTTAATTTAATACTTTAATGCGCACTTTCTTGCGTCCCCAATTACGAGCTTGTGCATCTGATTGTACTAGTATGTCGATCTTATTACCCTTAATTGAACCACCAGTATCCCCAGCAATCGCTGTTCCATAGCCTTCAACCCAAACTTTTGAGCCAAGTTTAATAACAGATGGATCTACTGCGATTACTTTTAAGCCTGAATCTGAACGTAAGTTAATGCCAGTAGCTGATGTTCCTGAACAACCTTTACAGTAAGGTGTGTACGCTGTTGCAGTAACATAAAACTCTTTTCCACTAGATGGCTCCGCTGAACCACGAGACACAGTTGTAGTGCTGGCTACTAAATTTTTAGTACCAACAGCCACTACTTGTTTCTTTGGCTCATTTATGACTTTTTCAGATTGTAAATTTTTCGCGACAATTTTGCCGTTTTCTTTAACGACTTCATACGTTCGAGAAATTTTGCCCTTCTCGCCCGTAGTTACTACTTTTTGTTTTCCCTTTAGCAAAGAAGCATCCTGCTTCTTTTCAATTGCGAAATCTAATGAGTCTTCCACTACATCGATAACCTTTTCTACGCGAACTACTGCGATTTTACTCTCTGGAGTGATAACGTCCTCCAGGTTATTCTCGACACGATCGAATTCATTTAGCTGAATTCCCTGTTGTTTTAAAAAGTTAGCGACCGTAGTCGAAGTGGACCAAACTTGTCTATTTTCTAAGCCATCGACAAGCGTCACCTGAAACGCTTTTTGAATATCGATTTTGTTATCTGCTCCTACTTCTGTATCCAAGCTTTGCTTTAATGTATCATGCTCTGATACTTCAATATTTGCTTCCTTCAAAATGTTCTTCACTAGTTTTTCAGTTGTCCAAACTTTTGACTGATTTCCATCAACTGAAATTGTTACTTCTTTTGCCTGTTCCCAAGTAATTGCTAATCCATTAACAATTTTGGCATTCAGAGAGGGTGATATTTTATCATGCGCTGCTACGTCTATATTTTCATTTTGTAATAGTTCTTCTACAGTTTTTGCATGTGTTGCTACTTCATTTGCTTCCCCGTTAGCGCTAAGCGTTACGGTTTTTTTAGTACCTTGGTAAAGTACGAAAGAAATTACTGATACAAACAGGACAATTGAAACAATTCTTATCACTGTTTGCTTACTCCTCAATGATCCTAAGAACAAGTTTTTCATGGAATTATTTGACATGAAAAAACGCCTCCTTAATACAAAGTTGGATTATACGGACTAGAATTAGCACTGTCAACCCGATTGTATTTCAAAAAAATTTGACCATGCTATATTAGCCAACCGCAAACACTGTATTGGAGGCACTTTAGCTAGTTAAACGTCAATCCTAAAAAATTTTTTTGCATTCGCAGTCGTTACTTGTGCAACTTCTTCAATTGGTTTTTCTTTTAAACGTGCTATTTCCTCTGCAACTAATGGCACCCACGCTGGTTCGTTACGTTTACCGCGATATGGATGTGGCGCTAAATATGGGGCATCTGTTTCAATCATCAAGTGCTCTAAAGGTATCTCCGTCGCCACTTCTTTCGGCATACGGGCATTTTTAAACGTCACTGGTCCACCAAGACTAATCATGAAATTCATCTCAATGCATTGGCGGGCAGTTTCTACACTTCCGCTATAACAATGCATTACGCCTCCAACAGAAGCTGCGTTTTCTTCACGCAAAATGTTGACAACATCTGCGGTTGCCTCTCTGTTATGAATAATAATTGGTAAATTTACTTTTTGTGCTAAATGAATTTGCTTGCGAAATAGCGCTTGTTGAACATCTTTTGGGGATTTATCCCAATAGTAGTCTAAGCCTGTTTCACCAATTCCAACAATTTTAGGATGTGATGCCAATTCTTCAATCCAGTGTAAATCCTCTTCTGTACAATCAATGGCATCTACTGGATGCCAACCAATAACACCATAAATAAAATCATATTGCTCTACTAATTCCATTGTTTTTTCAATCGTTTTACGATCAAATCCTACAACTACCATAGTTTCAACTTTTGCTTCAAGAGCTCGATCTATGACTTCTTGTAAGTCTTCTTGATACTGCTCCGCATTCAAATGTACATGTGTATCGATAAACATTGTCATTCTCCTAACATTGATTTTATTAAAAATTATTATTTCATATTTTGCATCTGTATTACAAATTTGTTACAAACAATTTAGTATTGTGACAATACACTTATATATATTCGTCATAACTATTACCATATACCTAAAATTCGTCAATTTACGCATTGCATAAATTATCTCAAAATAATAAAATAGCCATTTTAAGGCTAAATTTACAATGGCCCGCTGAATATTTTCTACTCAGCAGGCCATTCTTAGTTTTTTATTTTACCTTTGCACCATTTTCCAATTTTGGATCAACAGTTGCTAGCTTTAAAATTCCATCTTTTTCACCTGCTAAAATCATTCCTTGTGATAATTCACCGCGTAACTTAACAGGTTTTAAGTTCGCAACTACGATTACTTTTTGTCCGACTAATTCTTCCGCAGAATAGTACTTAGCAATTCCCGAAACTACTTGTCGTTGCTCGTAACCAAGGTCTACCTGAAGCTTTAATAATTTATCTGCCTTCGGTACTTGCTCACATGCTGTAACCGTTGCCACACGCAAGTCAACTTTCATAAAATCATCAATTGAAATTTCAGGAATTTCTGGAACCTCCACAGCTTTTGATTCTACGCTTGCTTCTTCTTCCTGAGAAGTTTTAACTGAGCCACGCATTTCCTCACGAATATAAGTAATTTCAATTTCGCTATCTAAACGTGGGAAAATCGGTGTTCCTTTTTCTACCACTTTAATGTTTGCTGGAATAGTATTGCCGAATGTTTCAATTGTTTCCCATGTTAAGAATTTGTCATCTAGACCTAATTGGTTGATAATACGTGTCGGAGTAGATGTCATAAATGGTTGTAACATGACAGCAATATGATGTAAGCTTTCTGCCAAATTTCGCATAACAGAACCTAATTTTGGTTTATCCGCATCATCTTTAGCAAGAACCCAAGGTTGCGTTTCATCAATGTATTTATTTGTGCGTGAAACAAGCGTCCATAGGTCGGCTAATACGACACTAAATTGCATTTTTTCCATACTTTCTTCATATTTAATACGTACTGCTTCTGCATGCACTTTTAATGCCTCGTCAAATTCAGTAGATTGAAGATTTTCTGTAGGGATATTACCATCAAAATATTTGTTAATCATGGAAATCGTACGGTTTAATAAATTGCCTAAATCATTTGCTAAGTCAAAATTTGTTCGCTCAACAAACGACTCTGGAGAAAATACACCATCAGAGCCAAATGGAAGCTCTCTTAATAGGAAGTAACGCGTTGCATCTAATCCATAACGCTCCATAAGCATTTCTGGATACACAACATTTCCTTTTGATTTAGACATTTTACCGTCCTTCATCATAATAAATCCGTGTGCAAAAACTTTTTTAGGTAATGGTAAATCAAGAGCCATTAAGAATATTGGCCAATAGATTGTATGGAAACGTACAATATCTTTTCCAACTACATGCACATCCGCTGGCCAATATCTGTTAAATAACGTTTCATCATCCGATAAGTATCCTAAAGAAGTAATATAATTTGTTAACGCATCTACCCAAACATATATTACGTGTTTTGGGTCTCCAGGTACTTTAATACCCCAGTCGAATGAAGTACGCGATACCGATAAGTCTTCCAGTCCTGGTTTAATAAAGTTGTTAATCATTTCGTTTTTACGTGATTCTGGTTCAATGAAATCAGGGTTCTCTTCATAGTAAGCTAATAGGCGATCAGCGTATTTCTTCATATTAAAGAAGTAAGATTCCTCTTTCACTTTGTGTACAGCCCGTCCACAGTCTGGACACTTCCCATCTTCTAGTTGCGTCTCTGTAAAGAATGACTCACAAGGCGTGCAGTACCAGCCTTCATACTCACCTTTATAAATATCGCCGTTATCTAAAAACTTTTGGAAAATCTTTTCGACAGTTTTTGTATGACGTTCCTCTGTTGTTTGAATGAAATCATCATATGAAATGTCCATTAATGTCCAAAGTTTTTTTGCTGCCTCGGCAATCTCATTTACATATTCTTGAGGATGCTTGCCAGCTTCTGCTGCTTTTTCTTGAATTTTTTGCCCATGCTCATCCATTCCTGTTAAGAAACGCACATCATATCCACGTAAACGTTTATAACGTGCTATCGTATCGGACGCCACTGTCGTGTACGCCGTACCAATATGAAATTTTCCACTTGGATAATAAATCGGGGTTGTTATATAGAATGTTTTGTTTTGTTCGCTCACGAGAACTGCCTCCAATGTTTCACAGTATAATATCTATTCTATCGAAGTACGAAATTCGTTTCAATGAAAGTTTATTGAATGCGAAAATTGTCGAATATTATACTAATCCATTTAATGTATTTTATAAGAAGCTTTTTTACTATAAAATAAAATCTATAATAAAAACCTTTTAAAAAATTGAATATAACTGTTTTCTTCTCAAAAATTTTTACAAATAAGAGATTATTACTGTATTAATTAATTGACGTTTATGGCATTACTTGGTATGATAACTATCAGACAAAGAAATAATGTCGAAATTTGACGAAATACAATATAACTTTTACTTTTAGGAGGAAAAATAATTATGAAATCAACAGGAATTGTTCGTAAAGTCGATGAATTAGGTCGTGTGGTAATTCCAATCGAACTTCGCCGTACATTAGGTATCGCTGAAAAAGACGCTTTAGAAATCTACGTAGATGACGACAAAATCATCCTTAAAAAATATATGCCTAATATGACATGTGCTGTTACTGGTGAAGTATCTGATGATAACTTCCGTCTAGTTGGAGGAAAATTAATTTTAAGTCCTGAAGGCGCAGAAATGTTAATGAAAGAAATCCAATCTAGCTTAAAAAAATAATTTCTTTCTAGCACCTAAATCGAAAACAGCGATTTAGGTGTTTTTATTATTTGATAAAAATTTCTTCCTATCACGAAAAGTAATATATATGATTCCCTTATAATGTCCATGTCAGACATCTTTTATTAAGATTACTCTTTTTTACAATTATTATCAATTTTAAATCTTTTATTTTAACAAATAAAATGACAACATTTGGAAAATTTTGTATTAATAAGTCAAAAAAGGTTGCCTCTTTTGAGACAACCCCACTGTTATTGACACTTACTCACTATGATAAGCATTATAAATATCTCGTTTAGCTACTTGTCGAAGTTTTGCTACTTCTTTAATAGCTTCTTTAGAAGTTACACCTGTTTCAGCAATAATATAATCGACATGTTCTACCTCGTTCATATCTTTCCAATATGCCTCTTCTTGATTGTCTTGTTCTGCATGTTGATTTCCTTCTAAAACAATGCAAAATTCCCCTCGAATTTCTTCGGTCTGTGCCCATTCAACCGCTTCTGTTATCGTGCCACGAAGAAATTCTTCAAATTTCTTTGTGAGCTCACGCGCTAGCACAATACGTCGATTGCCAAGAACTAATTCCATATCCTTTAACGTTTCCTTTAAGCGATGTGGCGCCTCATAAAATAAGATTGTTTCTTGTCGATTTTTTAATTGCTCTAATTGTTGGCGTCTCTCTTTTTTTCCACGGTTTAAAAAGCCATAGAAGAAAAATGGCTGAGGCGTTAAACCTGATGCAATTAAAGCAGATATTGCCGCATTGGCACCTGGTATTGGCACTACTGCAATTCCTTCCTCGATTGCCTTCACGACAATATCTGCCCCAGGATCCGAAATACAAGGTAGACCCGCATCACTAACTAATGCCACCGTTTTCCCTTCTCGTAAAAAGGCTAATAGCTTTTCTCCCCCAGCTTCGATATTATGTTCGTGGTAACTAACAAGTGGTGTATCAATTTCAAAATAGTTACAAAGCTTTTTTGTATTTCGTGTATCTTCAGCAGCAATCACATCCGCTTCTTTTAATATTCGCAGTGCACGTACACTCATGTCCTCTAAATTCCCAATTGGTGTTGCCACAAGATATAAGTATCCTTGCTGATTGTGCACCGTACTTTTTTGTGATTTCACGATTGATCCCTCCCCATATATTTTGTTTTTTGCGTCCGTGTTAACTGCTTAAAAGCATATTCTGCTCGCATCGCTTCTTGTTTTGTGTCGAAAGCTTCGACATAGATACATGTCACAGGTCCTCTTGCCTTAGTATATTTAGCACCTTTACCTGCATTATGTGCGGCAACACGCTTGTCTACATTATTTGTATAGCCTGCATAGTACGACTTGTCTGCACATTCTAATACATAGAAGAAATGACTATTGGTTTTTTCCATAGAGCATTTCTCTCACTTCTGCTGTATATTCATTGTTTTCGTCATAAACATAAAGCGGCGGTAATATTTTTAAATCAGGTTTACCATCCTTTATTCCTTCTATTAATAAGGTATTGGCTTCTTTCCCCGCTTTCGGATAAATCAGTTGCATTCGTTTTGGTTCCAATCGATTTGCCCGCATCGCAGTGACAATATCTAATAAGCGGCCTGGCCGATGAACAAATGCTGCCTTGCCACCTTGTTTTAATAATTTACTTGCAGACTGTACCGCTTCATCGAGTGTTAAATGTAGCTCATGTCGCGCAATCGCGTGATGTTCACTTATATTTTTATCACTCGCTTCATGAGCTAAAAAATACGGCGGGTTACATGTTACCACATCATATTTTTCAATTCCTAATTGAGTTGGAATTTCCTTTACATCACCAAGAACTATTTGGATTTGTTCTTCTAAGTTATTATAACGAATACTTCGCTCAGCCATATCAAATAGACGTGGTTGTATTTCTACACCTGTAATTTGTCCTTTCGTTCTGGCACTTAAAAATAATGGTATGACACCGTTACCAGAACATAAATCAACAATTTTTCCTTTATAAAAAGGTACATTGACAAATTTCGAAAGCAACACCGCATCCAATGAAAAAGAAAAGACAGATGGGCTTTGAATAATACGTAAATCCTCTGCCAGCAAATAGTCTAGCCTTTCATCATCCTTTAACCAATTTTCCACGAACCTTCCTCCTACTATACAAAACAAAAGACTGACACCACCGAAGCGGGAATCAGCCTTCTATTACACATTTTGCTTATTTAAAAATGATAGACAAAACAGACAGTCTTCACCTTTACGTGAACTCCCAAAATGAACATGACAAACGTGGAAGCCCTCCTGGTAAAGGCGTGCTAAGTTATCATATCCCTCGCCAATATCTAATGGAATCTCTTTCTTCTCATCTGCAGCCTGTACGGTGTTCTCTTTAGAAAGTAGTTCTTCTAGACGTGTACGAAGGTGATGATTTTCTGTTTCGAGTGCCTTATGTTCTTCCATCATTAACGCTACAAATTGCTTCAATGCACCAAATTGCTCCTGCATTGCTTCGAGCTGTTGTTCGAACTCCATAACGGTATCTAAGAAATTACGGTCCTTCACCCAAGCCACCTCGTTAAATTCTCTATCTTATATAAGATTTTTTTCGCATGCTAGCAGTTCTTCTAGTGTATACTCAGCTGTTCGTTCCTGCTCTTGTAAATATACTTGAATAAGTCTTTCCAGCACATTTAAACCTACAACTCTTCCGCGGCCATCTGGTGTCATTGTCATTTCACCAACATCTGGCATGCCTTCTTTTGCTTCTTCATATTCATCGTTTTCATACTTTAAACAGCACATTAAACGACCACATAACCCTGATATTTTTGATGGGTTTAAAGATAAATTCTGATCTTTTGCCATTTTAATAGATACTGGGTCAAAATCACCTAAAAATGTTGAACAGCATAGCATTCGACCACATGGACCGATACCACCTAATAATTTTGCTTCATCTCGAACACCTATTTGGCGTAGCTCGATACGCGTTCTAAAAACAGAGGCTAAATCTTTTACTAAATCCCTAAAATCGACCCGACCTTCTGCTGTAAAATAAAAAATTATTTTATTACGATCAAATGTATATTCAACATCAACAAGTTTCATCTCTAGTTTGTGTTCTATGATTTTGGCACTTGCTAGCTCAAATGCCCGCTTTGACTCAATTGCATTTTCTTCAACTTGAATCCGATCTCGTTCATCTGCTGGTCGTAGTACTTGCTTAAGTGGCAATACGACATCATTTTCCCCTACTACTTTTTGAGGGACAACTACTTTACCGTATTCTACACCACGAGCTGTTTCTACAATGACATATTGACTGTCTTCTAGTAGAAATGATGCTGGATCGAAATAATATATTTTACCCGCTTTTTTAAAGCGAATTCCTACTACATTATACAAATGTATATCCCTCCTGCAGATTAAGCATTAGCTGCTCCATCATTAACGTCCTATTCATGTTACGCTGTAAAGATGCGCGCGCCTGTAAAATGGCTTCCATTTGACTAGATAGGCGTTCGAAAGTCGAATGTAACGCAGCTTCTTTGAAAGGCTGTAACATGTCTGGATAAGTACAAGCTGCTTCGGGATTAGCTTTTATTGACACTATATCACGGTAAGCAAATAGTAGTAAATCCAATGCTTGCTCCATTTCGCTTTTTTCCTTAAATAGTGGCAACCATTCCTCATGCACAACAATCATAGCTTCATGTACATTTTGGCGAATTGCCTCTACTAATTTTAACACTGTTTTTCGAGCCTGTGCAAACTGCTCATCTTTTGCTAAAAAAATAGCTGTTTCGAGCTCGTTCGTCATCATGCTAACAGTAGAAGCCATAGAGTGGGAAATTTCATTTTCTTGCAAATGCTTTAACAACACTTGTCTTGGCATTTTTTGAAACTTAACATGCTGACAGCGCGAACGAATCGTTGGTAATATCGATTGCATCTGTTCTGTTAACAAAATAGCCGTAACTTCCCCTTCTGGTTCCTCTAAAAACTTCAAGATCATATTAGCGGATGCAATATTAAGGCGGTCTGCATGATGGAGTACGTAAATTTTCCGTCCTTGCTCTACACCCATCATCTTCATCTCTGCAATAAGATCCCGTATTTGATCAATTTTAATAAATTGACCTTCAGGATAAATTTGATGAATATTCGGATGATTTCCCGAATCGACCCGTCTGCAATTTCGACATGTTTCACATGGAACATTTTTAAGTGGTTGTTCACATAGCATTAATTTTACAAAAAAATGCATAATATCCACTTTGCCTGTCCCTTTTTCGCCATCAAAAATGTATGCATGGGCTAATCTATTTTTATCAAATATCGTTTGAAGCTGCTTCATTACGACTGGCTGTAGTGTGAAAAGCTCTTCAACATTCTTCGCCATTTTTTATTAAATTCCTTCCTATATCAATAAAGCCTTTTAGACTTGTACAAGTAAATGTATTTCAGTAGAGATACATTCCTAATTTTACTATTTAAAATCCTACTGAACCAATTTGAAAAAAGCCCGCGCCTACAAGTGAACAAGACACGGGTTTTACATATATAAATTAATTAATAGACCTTTTATCTCTCCAATTTTATCGAGAAGGTCAATCGCTTCTTTTTCTTCATCTAAAATATCTTGTGCTAGTTCCACAAGACGACTATCAATTGTTTCAATAATCTTTAATCGTCTTCCTTCACCAAAGCGATTCCATGTATGTGATTGCTTTAATTCCATTCCATGCTCTACAGTTTCCTGTAAAAATCGCTTGACGAGCATTTTAAAACGAGCAAGTTCTCGCAAATTACGGGATCTTGCAACACGGTCACCAGCAGTAGAAATATCCCCCAACAATCGTGTTAATTGTTCGGTTTGCAATTTTGAACCTTGCTTTACGACCATATCACCAAATCGGTTGTTTTGATTAGTATTTTGCAGAGGCTCTTTACGATTAGTATTTAACCCGACACGGATATCTTGATTGATCTTCAAGCTTCTTTCGCCCCCAATTGCTTTCTTCTCAAATTCATCTTCGTAAGTGAATTTGTACTGCCTTGATTATGTTAAATTTTTATTCAATAGCGTTAAAAATGGTGAAATTGTTCAATCGGTAAAACAAATACAGTAGCGCCTCCTACCTCTACCTCCACTGGATATGGTATATAGGAATCAGCATTACCACCTAATGGTGACACAGGTGCAACTAACTGTTCACGCGCACGACAATTATCACGGATAATATCTAAAACTTTGGGTATGAGAGAGTCTTCTGTTCCAATTAAGAACGTCGTATTACCAGAGCGTAAAAAACCCCCTGTACTCGCTAATTTTGTTGCGCGAAACTGATTTTTCGTTAAAGCATTTGATAAGCGGCTACTATCCTGATCCTGTACCACAGCTACGACTAACTTCATTCGCACTCACCCCTTTTATATAATTGGCCTTGATAGAATTTATTCAAAAACAGCAACATCTACCATCGTTACTAACTTCATTTTATACAAAAGCACAAAATTAATTAGGCTTTCGAATGACTACCTCGAAGGAAAGATTGCGCTAAAAAAAGTTCACTTCTTTATTTTATCACGTTTTGCGTAACCAATGATAAATTGCATTCTTCTTAGCACCTATAAGGAAAGTTGTTCTTCTATTCGATGCAGTTCATCTGTCACCGTATGTTACCATTATATCACAATATGGTGGTTGACTTCATGTTTTTACTGTATTGCTTCATTCAATATTGCCCATACATCTTCAACTACACGCTCAATACTTTGGTCTGCATTGATGACATTTATACGTTCTGGATAACGTTTTACTAATTGTAAATATCCTTCACGCACCTTTTGGTGAAAAGCCAGACTTTCCACATCAAGGCGGTTTACTTCGCGGTCTCCATGTGCATGAATACGGGCTAAACCAACCTCTGGAGAAATATCAAATAAGATTGTTAAATCAGGTAGTTTTTTTCCTATCGCAAACTCATTAATGGATAGTACTTCATCTACACCAATGCCACGTGCATATCCTTGGTAAGCTAAAGATGAATCGATAAATCGATCACAAATCACCATTTTTCCAGCATCTAAAGCAGGTCGCACTTTTTCAAAATAATGCTGGCTTCTAGCTGCGGCATATAACAATGCTTCTGTTCGCTCATCCATTGCTGTATGCTCAGGATTTAAAATGATTGTACGAATTTTTTCAGCGATCTCAATGCCGCCAGGTTCTCTTGTTGCTAATACATCTATATTTTCTTGTGCTAACCGTTCAGCAATTTTCTTAATAACGGTTGTTTTGCCAGCACCTTCTGGACCTTCGAATGTAATAAATAAATTGCGCTTCATGCTGTTATTGCCTCCAACTATTTAATGACCTCAATCATTTTTTCTTCTAATCGGTGTTTTCCTTGGAAGGTTGCACCTGTTGCAAGTAATTCCTCTAGTTGACTTAGTTTAGCCACTGTAATTTTTTCACCTGGCACAAGTAATGGTATGCCAGGGGGGTATGGAATAATCATACTTGCAGCCGTACGTCCCATTGTTCGCATATATGGTAGCCATTCTTTTTTCATATTCCCTATTTCATCGAACGAATACACTGGTTCAGTAATAGCGACAAAATTGTAAGCAGTTTGTGAAACAGCTTGTATATCTGTTTTTTCAGTGTTTAATAATGCTGTTACAGCTTCTTTAATGCGAACACGTATATCTGCAAACGGGTAACTATACCCTTGTTTTAAAAGTGGTAACACAAATAATACTTGATGTGCATCTGCAAGCTCTGCATAAACATGCTTAGCTTCTAATGCTTCTTGTAATTGAAAGCCACTATAACCGTTAACTCGGAGCAATACTTTTATAGGATCATCTACTTCAATAACTTCAAGTGAGCCAATCGCACGTAATGCTTCAACCCATTGATTTTTTTTCTCTATTATATATGCACCATCACTCTCCATATATGTCTGTATATAATAGCGTGCATCATCTAAAGAAGCTAACAATACATACGATGGACTACTGGATTGTAACATGCGTAAATAGTGATGGATGCGATCTACATCCACTAATTGTGAGTTTACATGCATAAAAGAAGCCATTGTCATAGCGGGCAACGTTTTATGAGCTGACTGTACAACAACATCAGCACCAAAGGTCAAAGCAGATGGCTGAAATAAAGCACAGGCACTAAAATGAGCGCCATGAGCCTCATCTACCAAAACGGGTATTTTTTTTTCATAACAATAAGCGACTTGCTGTGACATTTCTTTCGAAGTCATACCGTAATATGTAGGGTATGTTAAGACAACCGCCTTTGCCTCTGGATAACAATCGACTGCCTGTTTTAGATCATGATAAGAGACATGTGTTGCAGTTAATGTTCGATCATCCCACAGTGGAGAAACATATACCGCCTTTGCTCCAACAAGCTCGATTGCGTGAAAAATAGACTTATGCGCATTGCGTTGTACAATAATCGTCTCGCCTCTTTTACATGTAGCATAAATCATAGCTAAATTTCCTACCGTAGAGCCACCTACTAAAAAAAAGCTTTTTCTCGCGCCATATGTATCAGCTAGTAAACTTTCTGCCTCTAAAATCATCTCTTCTGGATAATGTAAGTCATCTAGCCCTGTTAATTCTGTCACATCGTAACGCATGACATCTTTAAAAGCTTGTGGAAGTTGTGACAATTCACCATGTTTATGTCCTGGTACATGGAAGGATATATTTTGTTGTTGTCGAAAACGCTCTAAACCTTCTACAATTGGCTTTTTCTTTTGCAAAACAAGACACCCTTTTCCGTTTATTATCCTTTAATTATACGGGATTATTGCAGGATAAAAAAGCTATCCTACTAAATAGGATAGCTTAAGATTTAAAGGGTAGAAAATCACAATAAATAGCCTACATACTACTACACTAAGAATGTTTACTGTATTGGCATAAAGGCCACTTGCCAAATACCGTTTTCATTCCTTACCATTTGATAGCCCATGTCACTTTCATTTTGTGTAAAAAGTATGACTCCTCCATGATCAGGTAGTTCTTTAAAAGTCCCATTCTCCATCGCTTTAGCCATTTCAAATGCCCACGACCTATTACTTTCTGCCTCTACTTGTGTATGCTGACGCATATGCTCTGCTTCGCTCCACTTCGAATAGTTTTCCCGAGTTGTATACAGTCGATACACCGTTTGTTCATCAGCTAAAAATTTCGCGTATAACTGGACACGGGCTATCGTCAATGGATCTACATCGCGGAATATTTCCATATTATTTTGTTCTCTAAAAGCATCGTATAATGACCTTTCTGTTTCCGTCCATTCATTCGCCATCTCCCCTGCTTCATAACCTAGCACTTTCCCAATAATTTGAGCATCTGTGATTTTCGACAGCATACCGTGTCCCCAATTATCTGCTGCTACAAAATATTCGTCTGCATTAACGGTCAATTCATCCATATTCCAGAAAAAATATTTACGAATTTCATTTTCATCAAAAGTCGCACCATCTTCTTTCAGCTTGTCGATATATACTTCAAACACATCGAAGCCCATTTGTGTGGCAAAACCATAGTATATATCTAGGGATATTGTATTTACTATAATCGTTCCATCATGAATGGCAACCTTTTCTCCAGGCAATCCTACAATACGTGCTATCGTCTTTGTTCCATCCTCGGCATTTACATAAACAACGTCGCCACTATTTAGTTTTTCAATATTTGGCTCAACTACAATCGGATAAGAAGTATATTCGTTGTTACCCCGATCCATTGCATTACCTGTATACTGGACCTTATATTGTTGTCCCGACATATTACCTAGCACAGGGACCCTATCATCAATGTCCGTGTACGACCATTCTATGGAATTCATACGTTGCATTGATCCATCCATATATTCGTAAACAACACGAGCTCCTGGTTGCTTGCTAAAAGCAAACCAAAACATGCCCTCATTGGCTACCTCCAGTAGCTTTGCTTTCTGTTGTCCAACTATAACTTTCTTTAAACTATTGCTTCGTACAGCACCACAATATAAATTAGATGACTGTCTATAATGGACAATTACATCTTCTGTACCAAATCCATTCGTACAATTGTCTTGGAAAACCCATTCGCTATTTTGATAAATTAAATATGTAGCATGGACTAGCAAACCCGAATCTGTCTGTACTTTGTAAATAATAAAGGCATCTTCCTTTTGTAACACATTCATTTCTTCATAAAGAATTTCATCTGCACCACTTTTTTGCAACCATAATGCCAGTGACTCTTCTTTGGATATATTTGATTCAAACGACACAATCACGGCGAGCAAAACTATAAGAACTATTGAGCCACATATTATAAGAGGATACTGCCACGAACGTTTACGACTAGTATTTTTTCTAGCTGTTATTTCTTGCATAATTCGTGCCTCATTAGCCTCCGAAAATCTAGATTCTTCACTAAATAACTTATCAAATTCATGCTTTATTTTATTCATGACGTAACACCTCCCATTCAGCTTCAACTAGCCTCAGTTTTAGCATTTCCCGCGCGCGTCGCAATCTCGTTTTAATTGTATTCTCAGAAAGATTGAGTAACTCTCCAATCGCCGCAGTGGTCAGTTCTTCATAATAAAACAATATAATTACTTCACGGTACTTTACAGATAATTGTAGAACATTTTTAGCGATATCCAGCTTCTCTAAACGTTGTAACATCTCGCTATCTATCGATGGCTTTTCAGCATGGATTTGTTTTAACAAGTAGTTCGAAATTAATTGTCTTCTACTTTTCCAGCTACGCAAATAATCATGACATCGATTGATTGTTATTTTAGCCAAATATGTTTTTAACGTAGCACGTTCCTCAAATTGGTGTTGCGTTTCAAAAAACTTTATAAAGACGTCCTGTACAATATCTTCAGCCGTAACCCAATCCTTAACATATAAATACGATAATCTCAGCATATAGTCACCATATGTATGCATAATTTCCTTCATATTTTGTGCATCGTACTGCTCCATAAAATCCCCCCTTCTCTTGTGTTTGAATAATTAATATATGATTTTTACTCAATAGACGGATGCAAATTAGGTATAGTTTCATTTTCTTTTATATGTATTCTTCATGAATAGATTATTATTTTAGTAGAAATAAAAAAAAGACCGAAGATTTCTCTTCGATCTTTTAAATGTGCCTAGCGACGTCCTACTCTCACAGGGGGAAGCCCCCAACTACCATCGGCGCTAAAGAGCTTAACTTCCGTGTTCGGTATGGGAACGGGTGTGACCTCTTTGCCATCATCACTAGACTATGTTCGGCTTTCAATATACATCGTATCTTGAAACCCTCTTAATTGAAAGTGTTGTTCTTTCAAAACTGGATAAACGGTTCATTGAATGTTTCAAACTTTTTTGGTTAAGTCCTCGATCGATTAGTATTCGTCAGCTCCATGTGTCACCACACTTCCACCTCGAACCTATCTACCTCATCGTCTTTGAGGGATCTTACTTACTTGCGTAATGGGAAATCTCATCTTGAGGGGGGCTTCATGCTTAGATGCTTTCAGCACTTATCCCGTCCACACATAGCTACCCAGCGATGCCTTTGGCAAGACAACTGGTACACCAGCGGTGTGTCCATCCCGGTCCTCTCGTACTAAGGACAGCTCCTCTCAAATTTCCTACGCCCACGACGGATAGGGACCGAACTGTCTCACGACGTTCTGAACCCAGCTCGCGTACCGCTTTAATGGGCGAACAGCCCAACCCTTGGGACCGACTACAGCCCCAGGATGCGATGAGCCGACATCGAGGTGCCAAACCTCCCCGTCGATGTGGACTCTTGGGGGAGATAAGCCTGTTATCCCCGGGGTAGCTTTTATCCGTTGAGCGATGGCCCTTCCATGCGGAACCACCGGATCACTAAGCCCGTCTTTCGACCCTGCTCGACTTGTAGGTCTCGCAGTCAAGCTCCCTTGTGCCTTTACACTCTACGAATGATTTCCAACCATTCTGAGGGAACCTTTGGGCGCCTCCGTTACCTTTTAGGAGGCGACCGCCCCAGTCAAACTGTCCGCCTGACACTGTCTCCTGCCCCGCTAAGGGGCATGGGTTAGAATTTCAATACAACCAGGGTAGTATCCCACCGACGCCTCCTTCGAAGCTGGCGCTCCGAGATCTCTGGCTCCTACCTATCCTGTACAAGTTGTACCAAAATTCAATATCAGGCTACAGTAAAGCTCCACGGGGTCTTTCCGTCCTGTCGCGGGTAACCTGCATCTTCACAGGTACTATAATTTCACCGAGTCTCTCGTTGAGACAGTGCCCAGATCGTTACGCCTTTCGTGCGGGTCGGAACTTACCCGACAAGGAATTTCGCTACCTTAGGACCGTTATAGTTACGGCCGCCGTTTACTGGGGCTTCAATTCGCAGCTTCGCTTGCGCTAACCACTCCTCTTAACCTTCCAGCACCGGGCAGGCGTCAGCCCCTATACGTCACCTTACGGTTTTGCAGAGACCTGTGTTTTTGCTAAACAGTCGCCTGGGCCTATTCACTGCGGCTCTCGTGCGCTTGCACGCTCAAGAGCACCCCTTCTCCCGAAGTTACGGGGTCATTTTGCCGAGTTCCTTAACGAGAGTTCTCTCGCACACCTTAGGATTCTCTCCTCGACTACCTGTGTCGGTTTGCGGTACGGGCACCTCTCACCTCGATAGAGGCTTTTCTTGGCAGTGTGAAATCAGGAACTTCGTCCATACGGACTCGCCATCACAGCTCAACGTTACAGTGTGCGGATTTGCCTACACACACGCCTTACTGCTTGGACGCGCACAACCAACGGCGCGCTTACCCTATCCTACTGCGTCCCCCCATTTCTCAAACGGTGAGGAGGTGGTACAGGAATATCAACCTGTTGTCCATCGCCTACGCCTATCGGCCTCGGCTTAGGTCCCGACTAACCCTGAGCGGACGAGCCTTCCTCAGGAAACCTTAGTCATACGGTGGACGGGATTCTCACCCGTCTTTCGCTACTCATACCGGCATTCTCACTTCTAAGCGCTCCACCAGTCCTTCCGGTCTGACTTCAACGCACTTAGAACGCTCTCCTACCACTGACATCGTAGATGTCAATCCACAGCTTCGGTGAATCGTTTAGCCCCGATACATTTTCGGCGCAGCGTCACTCGACCAGTGAGCTATTACGCACTCTTTAAATGATGGCTGCTTCTAAGCCAACATCCTGGTTGTCTGTGCAACGCCACATCCTTTTCCACTTAACGATTACTTTGGGACCTTAGCTGGTGGTCTGGGCTGTTTCCCTTTTGACTACGGATCTTATCACTCGCAGTCTGACTCCCGTGTATAAATATCTGGCATTCGGAGTTTGTCTGAATTCGGTAAACCGGGATGGCCCCCTAGTCCAAACAGTGCTCTACCTCCAGTATTCTCATCACGAGGCTAGCCCTAAAGCTATTTCGGAGAGAACCAGCTATCTCCAAGTTCGATTGGAATTTCTCCGCTACCCACACCTCATCCCCGCACTTTTCAACGTGCGTGGGTTCGGGCCTCCAGTAAGTGTTACCTCACCTTCACCCTGGACATGGGTAGATCACCTGGTTTCGGGTCTACGACCACGTACTAATTCGCCCTATTCAGACTCGCTTTCGCTGCGGCTCCGCCTTCTAAAGCTTAACCTCGCACGTAATCGTAACTCGCCGGTTCATTCTACAAAAGGCACGCTATCACCCATTAACGGGCTCTAACTACTTGTAGGCACACGGTTTCAGGATCTCTTTCACTCCCCTTCCGGGGTGCTTTTCACCTTTCCCTCACGGTACTGGTTCACTATCGGTCACTAGGTAGTATTTAGCCTTGGGAGATGGTCCTCCCGGATTCCGACGGAATTTCACGTGTTCCGCCGTACTCAGGATCCACTCTGGAGGGAATAAACTTTCGACTACAGGGCTTTTACCTGCTCTGGCGGACCTTTCCAAGTCGCTTCATCTAACTCATTCCTTTGTAACTCCGTATAGAGTGTCCTACAACCCCAAGAGGCAAGCCTCTTGGTTTGGGCTCTTCCCGTTTCGCTCGCCGCTACTCAGGGAATCGATTTTTCTTTCTCTTCCTCCAGGTACTTAGATGTTTCAGTTCCCTGGGTCTGCCTTCAAGACGCTATGTATTCACGTCAAGATACTACGCGATTAAACGTAGTGGGTTCCCCCATTCGGAAATCTCCGGATCAAAGCTCACTTACAGCTCCCCGAAGCATATCGGTGTTAGTGCCGTCCTTCTTCGGCTCCTAGTGCCAAGGCATTCGCCGTGCGCCCTTAATAACTTAACCTAGTTATTAAGCCTAAAAAACTTAATTTAAAAAATAAATGTGTTTGTTACAATTTCAATGTCGTTTTATCCAGTTTTCAAAGAACAAATTTTGAAGTATTTCATCTAATGATGAACCTTCAAAACTGAACGCAAAACGTAATCTTACAAACCCAAGGTTTGTATTCCGAAAATATCCTTAGAAAGGAGGTGATCCAGCCGCACCTTCCGATACGGCTACCTTGTTACGACTTCACCCCAATCATCTATCCCACCTTCGGCGGCTGGCTCCAAAAGGTTACCTCACCGACTTCGGGTGTTACAAACTCTCGTGGTGTGACGGGCGGTGTGTACAAGGCCCGGGAACGTATTCACCGCGGCATGCTGATCCGCGATTACTAGCGATTCCGGCTTCATGTAGGCGAGTTGCAGCCTACAATCCGAACTGAGAACGACTTTATCGGATTAGCTCCCTCTCGCGAGTTGGCAACCGTTTGTATCGTCCATTGTAGCACGTGTGTAGCCCAGGTCATAAGGGGCATGATGATTTGACGTCATCCCCACCTTCCTCCGGTTTGTCACCGGCAGTCACCTTAGAGTGCCCAACTAAATGATGGCAACTAAGATCAAGGGTTGCGCTCGTTGCGGGACTTAACCCAACATCTCACGACACGAGCTGACGACAACCATGCACCACCTGTCACCGTTGTCCCCGAAGGGAAAACTATATCTCTACAGTGGTCAACGGGATGTCAAGACCTGGTAAGGTTCTTCGCGTTGCTTCGAATTAAACCACATGCTCCACCGCTTGTGCGGGCCCCCGTCAATTCCTTTGAGTTTCAGTCTTGCGACCGTACTCCCCAGGCGGAGTGCTTAATGCGTTAGCTGCAGCACTAAGGGGCGGAAACCCCCTAACACTTAGCACTCATCGTTTACGGCGTGGACTACCAGGGTATCTAATCCTGTTTGCTCCCCACGCTTTCGCGCCTCAGTGTCAGTTACAGACCAGATAGTCGCCTTCGCCACTGGTGTTCCTCCAAATCTCTACGCATTTCACCGCTACACTTGGAATTCCACTATCCTCTTCTGCACTCAAGTCTCCCAGTTTCCAATGACCCTCCACGGTTGAGCCGTGGGCTTTCACATCAGACTTAAGAAACCACCTGCGCGCGCTTTACGCCCAATAATTCCGGACAACGCTTGCCACCTACGTATTACCGCGGCTGCTGGCACGTAGTTAGCCGTGGCTTTCTAATAAGGTACCGTCAAGGTACAGCCAGTTACTACTGTACTTGTTCTTCCCTTACAACAGAGTTTTACGAACCGAAATCCTTCTTCACTCACGCGGCGTTGCTCCATCAGGCTTTCGCCCATTGTGGAAGATTCCCTACTGCTGCCTCCCGTAGGAGTCTGGGCCGTGTCTCAGTCCCAGTGTGGCCGATCACCCTCTCAGGTCGGCTACGCATCGTTGCCTTGGTGAGCCGTTACCTCACCAACTAGCTAATGCGCCGCGGGCCCATCCTATAGCGACAGCCGAAACCGTCTTTCAGAATTGTCTCATGAGAGACAAAAGATTATTCGGTATTAGCCCCGGTTTCCCGGAGTTATCCCAAACTATAGGGTAGGTTGCCCACGTGTTACTCACCCGTCCGCCGCTAACGTCAAAGGAGCAAGCTCCTTATCTGTCCGCTCGACTTGCATGTATTAGGCACGCCGCCAGCGTTCGTCCTGAGCCAGGATCAAACTCTCCATAAAAGAAATTTGATTAGCTCAAATTGTTTTGCTGGCATCAATTTTGATGTCCAAAATTTTGTTTCGTTCACTAACGAAGTTAGCTGCTAAAAACTATATTGATTACGTTTTGCTTGTTCAGTTTTCAAGGTTCATTGTGTCGCTTCTTGTTTCAGCAACTCTTATATAATACCATTTTTTCAAATCGATGTCAACAATTTATTTTAATTGTTTTTGTTTTATATAAGTTGTTTCAGTTGTTGTCTTAACGACTCTTATGACTATATCACAATAAATATAGTTTGCAAGTCTTTTATAAAAAAAATATTAAAAAAGTGATTCCTAGCACACCAGGAATTCCTAATATTGCAATTGTGAAAACTGAAAACAGGTTGATAGGCACATTATAGCCGCCATACCCAACACCTAAATGGATAATGAATAGTAATAAAAATGCAAATGCAAATCGGAACCAAAATACAGAAATCCCTTCTAATACTTTTCCTAATTTAACATGCTTTCCTACTATATAAAGAAAAAGAAGCGCTACAGGAACACAAATACTTACAATTACAATCCACGGCATCCAATTGCCTCCTTCGATAATAATTATGTAAGTTTATGATTCCCATGTCGCTTCTATAACTCTCAACTATTATTTAATTAGCACTCGTCGAATTCTAGCTTCCTTAAACAAATAGAAATGTATACTCTCAGCAGCTTTTCGTTGAGCTATAATTTCTAAATCATAATCATTTAATAATTCTTCAATCACTTTCGCTTGCTGTAAATCTTCTTTTGTTTCTTTAATGAGATTAACAAGCTTTTCATCAAATTCTCTTTTTAATTTCCCTTTATTGCGGAAGAACATCTCAATCCCTCACTATAACTCTCGACGGCCTTCCATTGCCTTCGATAATGTTACTTCATCAGCATATTCTAAATCTCCACCCACAGGTAATCCATGTGCAATACGTGTTGTTCGGATACCCGATGGTTTCACAAGACGAGAGATATACATAGCTGTCGCTTCACCTTCAATAGTAGAATTTGTTGCTAAAATAAGCTCCTGTACAGTTTCATCTTGTAGTCGTACTAAAAGGGAGGCTACATTAATATCCTCTGGACCGATACCATCCATCGGTGAAATAGCTCCTTGTAGCACATGATATTTCCCATGATAATCACGCATTTTTTCCATTGCGATAACATCTTTTGTATCTTGAACAACACAAATTACAGAAGCATCTCGTTGTTTATCAGTACAAATATGGCATGGGTCTATATCAGTAATATTGCCACAAACAGAGCAATAGCTTAAATTACGCTTCGCTTCAATTAAAGCTTTTGAAAAGGAAAGAACGTCATCCTCTTTCATTGTTAACACAAAAAACGCCAGTCGGGCCGCGGTTTTAGGCCCGATACCTGGCAATTTCATAAAACTATCGATTAGTTTAGATATTGGTTCTGGGTAATACATATTGTTACCTCCTAGAATGGAAGGTTCATGCCTTGTGTGAATTTACCCATTGTTGCATTTGTTTTTTCTTCCACTTTTTTAAGTGCTTCATTCGTTGCAACAACAATTAAATCCTGTAGCATTTCGATATCGTCTGGATCCACTACTGAAGTATCAAGATTCACTTCTACAACTTCGCGTTGACCTGTAACTGTTACTTTGACCATACCGCCGCCAGCAACACCTTCAAATTGTTCTACATTTAAAGCTTCTTGAGCTTCCATCATTTCTTTTTGCATTTTTTGCATTTTCTTCATCATGCCTTGCATATTTCCCATTCCACGCATAACCTATTCCTCCTAAGTAATCAGTCTTCAACAATTTCAATAAAATCCTTACCGAATAGCTTTTCCGCTTCCGTCACAAGTGGATCTTGTGACGCCAGTGGTTGCGCATCATCGATAAACGGTTCTTCCGACATTTCTGCCGGTGGTGGTTCTAACAATTCAACATTCGGATCATCGTTAACAGACTGTGCTTTCTTTTGCTGTAATCCGTGATCACGAATAAACTCTTCACGCAACTTTAACCATGTTTCTTCTGGTGTACAAAGCATTTCATACATCGTGCCCGTTTGAGCTGCAATTAATTGTGTGAATTGCGCTTTTAGCATTTGATTGTCTGCAACCATTTGACAATGAATATCATACTTGAATTTTAACACAAAAGCACTTGAAGATGCCGCAACAGGTTCAGCTTCTGCTAAAAGAGCGGATTGAGACTTTTGCATTTGATTTAATGCTTGCGCCCATACAGCTTTTAAACTTTGCACATCTTGCTTTGTCGCATCCTTAAGCACTTCTTGAATACGACCAGTAGGCGCTTTGTAGCCGTTTGCACTTTTTGCGCGAGGACGTTGTTCTTTTGCAGCTTGACCAGCTTGTGATGGTGCACCACTTTGTAATTGCGCTGATAATTGTTGTACCATCTGCTCTAGTGCGACTATTTTTTGCGCAAGCTCTGGACTCATTGCCGTTTCGCTTGATGTAACGTTGTGATTTACAACCCCACCTGAAAACTGCGTCATTTTCAGCAATGCCGTTTCCAAATAAATTTTTGTATGATGAGAGAAACGCATTTCTTGTTGCGTTTTCGCTAAAATATCAATGTATCCATAGAGCATATCTGGGGCAAAATCATGCGCCAGAGCAAACACACGCTCTTCTGGTGATACTAACTCTAATAGTTCAGCTAGATTTTCACTCGTTTGCAAAAGAAGTAAATCACGGAAAAATGTAATTAAGTCCTCCGACAGGCGCAATGGGTCTTTTCCATCTGCAATTAGCTGTTCTAAAAGCGCTAGCATTTGTGCTACATCTTTCACCTTTAAAGCTTCTGCTAAATCATAGAAAACATCTTGACTGATTGAGCCAGTAACTAGCAGCGCATCTTCAAGTTTCAGCATTTCACCGCTGAACGATACAACTTGATCTAACAAGCTCAATGCATCACGCATACCACCTGCTGCTGATTGCGCAATTACTTTGAGTCCTTGTTCTTCAAACGGTAGCTCAATGTCTTCTAATACAACCTTCATGCGCTCAATAATATCGTTCGTTGAAAGTCGTTTAAAATCGAAACGTTGGCAACGAGAAATAATCGTCGCTGGTAATTTATGAGGTTCTGTAGTTGCTAAAATAAATACAGCATGTGGTGGTGGTTCTTCTAATGTTTTTAACAGCGCATTGAAGGCACTTGTAGACAGCATATGCACTTCGTCAATGATATACACTTTAAACCTGCTACTTGCAGGTGCAAAACGGACTTTTTCAATAATGTCACGTATTTCTTCTACACGTGAATTAGAAGCTGCATCAAATTCAATTACGTCTGGATGTGAACCATCAGTAATGCTTATACAAGTTGCACACTCATTACATGGTTCGCTTGCTGGAGCATGCTCACAGTTTAAAGCCTTGGCAAAAATTTTGGCTGTACTTGTTTTCCCTGTTCCACGAGGCCCTGAAAACAAATATGCATGAGTTGTTTTATTCGCTAGGAGAGCATTTTGCAGCGTTCTTTTGACATGTGCTTGACCTGACATTTCTCGGAATGATTGTGGTCTATACACACGATAAAATGCTTGATACGTCAATAATTTCCTCTCCCCTTCTTTTTAAATATGATTAAAACCATTATAGCATCGGCTACGTTGTTAATAAAACAGTGGCCTTTATTAGAATATAAAAAAACGCATTCGCCTATAATAGACGAATGCGTTCGAATTGGCAATTTAATGCCGTGCACCTTTCTTCGACAGCCGCACATAAGCGTTACTCTTGTCGTTAGCTCAGATTAGGCAACCCCGCGGCACATGAATAAGACCACTTAATGCTGCTTCCTTCCGGACCTGACATGGTTCATGGGTATCCATTGCGCAGGACCCAATCGTCAACACTACGTGCAAAAGGCAGACCAAACAATACGGACAGCCTCGAAAAAGGAATTCAGTCTCGCTAGAGCGGATTGCGAGTTACAGGACACCGCTACCTTCCCACCTAGCACGGCAATAACTAGTATACTTTCAGTTTTCATAAATTGCAACGAATTGCACAAATTATTTATATTCGTTATTACAAAATAATAAGAAGAAATATAAACAAAATTATTTTTTTAAAAAAGATGTTGACGTGAAAATCAAAACATGATAAATTAGTTCTTGTCGATAAGATAACACAGCAATATAGTATGGAGGTATACCCAAGTCTGGCTGAAGGGATCGGTCTTGAAAACCGACAGGCGGGTAACACCGCGCGGGGGTTCGAATCCCTCTACCTCCTCCATTTTTAAAATACCGACTACATAATGTAGCCGTTTTTTTTTGCTCAAAATTGTATGTCATACTTATTAAATACCACTTCCTTTTAGGTTGTGGTATTTTTTTATTAGCTATTTTGCTTCTACTAAAAATTTAGGGAGGATATAAAATATGTACTCAAAGGTTTTTTTATCTCGTACTTCCCTCACATGGATTTTATTAATTGCCATATTAACTGCTCTCGGTAGTGAAATTAAAATTATCCCATTCGCTAATACGTCTTTTCGATTTGGCTTAGGAACGATCATTTTCTTTTTATGCACATTGCTTAAACCAACACCTATTATTTTTGCTGGCGTCGCAACAAGTATTGTAACAACTGCATTACGAACTGCTATTAGTTTCTATACACAAAACATATCCATATTAGAAGGTATCTATATTCATTTACCTGCAGCTACATTTTATTTATTATTTGCAATATGTCTGCAATATTTAAATATTCATCAATATCGCGAAAAGCCACTTAAGTTAGGGTTACTTGTTGCCCTAAGTGAGGTCATTAGCAATTTAGCAGAACAGTTGCTACGTTTCTTTGTACAATCTTATACAATTTTATTCATTCATGACTTACTGATTTTATTCGCTGTTGCCTTGTTACGAAGCTTTTTTGTTGTCGGAATTTATAGCTCTATTTTAATTGCTGAGCAAAAAAAGCGTGTACAAGAAATACTAACGATTGGCTCAGACTTATATGTAGAGACACTTTATTTAAAAAAGTCTATGAATCATATTGAGGCAATTACCGCCAATGGATTTGATTTATATCGTCAATTAAAAGCTCAAGGCAATCGCTCTGAAAGTTTACAGGCGCTTCATATTGCCCAGGAAATTCATGAGGTTAAAAAAGATTCCCAACGTATTTATGCAGGGATATCTAAAATCGTCGGCGATAAGAGCTTTGGTTCATTACGATTATCAGAATTATTACATTATATAGAAGACGGTAATAGTAAATATAGTGAATTACTCGGTAAAGAAATTCAATTTAACATTACTTTAAAGACCGATTTTGTAACGAATGAGCATATTGCCCTTCTAGCCCTTTTAAACAATTTAACTGCCAACGCCATTGAAGCAATAGAAGGACAAGGTGTCATATCTATTGATATTCAGCAACAAGAGGTTGATACTGTAATAACAGTTAGTGATGATGGAAAGGGAATCTCCGAAAGTGATCTTTCTATTATTTTTGAACCTGGCTATACGACAAAATATAATGTCGAAGGTGTAGCAGCTACAGGAATTGGACTTTCACATGTTGCCGAATTAATTTCTAAATTAAACGGCTCTATTTCAGTTGAATCAAATAACTTCAAAACAGTGTTTAAAATTATAATTCCTACGCAAACTATTCAAACGGGAGAGACTTAAATGAGGTATTTTATTGTAGATGATGATCGTGCTAGCCGCGTGATGCTAAAACAAATTATTGAAGATAGTGGTTTAGGCACAGTCATCGGCGAAGCACGTAATGGAGTGGACGCCATTCCTCAAATATTAATGACACAGCCAGAGTTTGTGCTAATCGATTTACTTATGCCTAAGCTTGATGGTATAGCTACAGTGGAGCATCTTCTCCAAAATCGATTTGAAGGACAGTTTATTATGATTTCTCAGGTTGTAAATAAAGAAATGGTTGGCGAGGCGTATGAACAAGGTATTGACTTCTTTATCCATAAACCGATTAACCGTATCGAAGTGGAGAATGTTTTACGCAAAACAACAGAACAGTTTCGCCTTAAAAACTCTCTATTAGTTATACGACAATCGTTGACTAACATCGACCTAAGTGAGCAGATAAACAATAAGGCCACTTCACGAGATCATATTCAATCCATTTTAAATGATATGGGTATTGTCGGTGAGATAGGCAGTGAGGATATTATAGCAATTATCGAAACATTGCTAGCACATCAGCATAAAATTGCACCACTTCCTCCTTTAAAAGAGCTTTATGAGGAAATAGCAGCTGTCACAAAGTCCACTCCAGATGAAATTTTAAAAGAGAGTAAGGCTATTGAACAGCGTGTGCGTCGAACAATTTTAGCTGCGATGATTAACCTCGCCAATTTAGGGGTAGTCGATTATACAAACTCAGAATTTGAATACTATGCACCTCGATACTTTGACTTTAAAGAGATTCGTCAGCTTATGACACAGATTGAAGACCACGGAAATCGCAAAGCAAAGGTCAATATAAAGAAGTTTATACAGGTGTTATATTCAGACATTTTAACAAAAGTAAATTAATTTTCTCGGATTTTGTCGGATTTTATAAGTCCTCCGTATTATTAAAGTAAGGCATGTCCTAAAAATTTTAATATAGGGGAGGAATTAAGATTTTGAAAAAGAAATTTAAACTCAGTTTAGCCGCTCAGATTCTAATCGGTTTAATTTTAGGGATTATTGTTGGTGGTATCTTTTATGGAAACCCCAAAATTGAGACATATTTACAACCACTAGGAGATATTTTTCTACATCTAATTAAGATGATCGTGGTACCTATTATCATTTCGACATTAATTGTTGGTGTTGCTGGAACTGGAGACATTAAACAGCTCGGAAGATTAGGCGGAAAAACGCTTATTTACTTTGAAATTATTACAACAGTTGCAATTGTTGTTGGTTTACTTTCAGCTAACCTGTTTCACCCAGGTGCTGGCATAAATATGAACGAACTTTCGCAAGGGGATATTTCGAAATACGTTACAACAACTGAAGAAGTACAACATGAAGGACCATTCGATATTATTGTAGGTATTGTACCAACAAATATTATTCAATCAATGGCTGAAGGCAATATGCTTGCTATCATTTTCTTCTCTGTTATTTTCGGTTTAGGGGTAGCTGCAATTGGAGAACGAGGAAAACCAGTATTAGACTTCTTCCAAGGTGTAGCAGACGCGATGTTCTGGGTAACGAACCTTGTAATGAAATTCGCTCCAATTGGGGTATTTGGTTTAATTGGTGTAACCGTTTCCAAATATGGGTTTGCTTCCCTCATTCCACTTGGTAAGCTTGCAATACTTGTTTATGCAACGATGATATTCTTCATCTTCATCGTACTAGGTCTTGTAGCAAAATTTGCTGGAGTCAACATTTTCTACTTGATAAGAGTATTAAAAGACGAATTAATTTTAGCGTTCTCCACTGCTAGTTCGGAAGCCGTATTACCACGTGTAATGCAGAAGATGGAGAAACTAGGTGCACCGAAAGATATTGTATCCTTTGTTATCCCTACAGGTTATTCATTTAACTTAGATGGTTCAACATTGTATCAAGCAATCGCTGCATTATTCATTGCTCAAATGTACGGTATTCATTTAAGCATCGGAGAACAAATTACGTTAATGCTTGTATTGATGGTTACTTCTAAAGGTATTGCGGGTGTACCAGGGGTATCATTCGTAGTATTACTTGCAACTTTAGGTACTGTTGGTATTCCTATTGAAGGTTTAGCATTCATTGCAGGTATCGACCGTATTCTTGATATGGGACGTACAGTAGTAAACGTAATCGGTAACTCTTTAGCGTCATTAGTAATGGCGAAATGGGAAGGCCGCTTCGATAAAGAAAAGATGAAAAACTACTTTAAAAACAACGAAAATTTAGCTTAATACAAAAAAATCCTCACGATGGACGAATGCATCGTGAGGATTTTTTTATTTTGCTAGTACTTTATCTAAATAAGCAATAATAGACTCTTTGCCGTTTGCATGTGCTTCTTGTGCGCGTACTTCATCCTTTTCCACTTTAAGCTCCGCGGCTGCTACAATGCGCTCCGCATCCTCCTGTGGAACAACAATAACACCATCAACATCTCCGATAATATAATCGCCAGGCTGCACGGTTACACCGCCAATAGCAATTGGTACATTAACTTTGCCACCGCCATTTTTATTGCCAGCAGCTATAGTCGTACCAAGAGCAAATACAGGGAAATCCAGCTCGCGAATGGCAGCAATATCTCGAATAACACCATCCACTACGAAGCCCTGTACACCAATACCCTTTGCTAAAGAAATAACAAAATCCCCTGCAACTGCTCGATTTGTATTCCCCTTTGCATCAATTACTAAAATATCGCCCTCATTAGCAGCTCGAATCGCTTCTAGTACCGCTCCATTTTCTCCGTCTGGTAAACGTACAGTAACCGCTCGTCCCGCTATTTTAAAATGCTCGGCTAACGCTTTAATATTACTACGTAAATTTGTATGGCCCCCAGTTGCATCGGAAATTGCTGTCGTTGGTAAATGTTTAAAACTTACTTCCACCTTTGTCATACACAACACCCCTATTTATAATTTATGAAGCCCTTTCACAATTATTGTAAATAAAATGCAGCTACTATTTCAATATATTTAGAAAACTTATAGTGTTATTAATAAATGAACATACAAGAGTGGCTAATTTACTGGCATCCGTCTGTGCTAGCCTTTATAAGAAAATAAAAAAGCCTGTGGCAGTTTAGGCTTAATCGCCACTTGCCGCACGCTCGTTTTAAATTATTTCGATAAATTGTTTTGATCGTTCATCTAATGCCTCAGCAGCAGAAGCAATTTCAGCAAAATCACTTGTTGTGACATTTATTTGCCCATTAGACTTTTCAACTTCCTCAGAAATCCGTGTAATGCTTTCGGTAACTTGCCCAATCTCACGAACAATGCCTTCCACATTTTCTTTTACTTCTGAAATCGATTGCTCAACTCTAACTGAAAGTTTCCGAACCTCTTTTGCTACAACATCAAAGCCTCTTCCATACTCACCAGCTCTTGCAGCTTCAATTGCTGCATTTAAAGCGAGTAAGTTTGTTTGAGAAGCAATCCCTTGAATGGTTTTGACAATACCTTTAATCGATTCAGCTTGATTTTGTAAATGGGCAAGATTTTTTACATTCTCCGTAGATTCTTTTGATACTTGTTGAATAGTTTCAAGTAAACGCTCACTATTTTTTATACCTGCCTCTGAACGACTATAAAGCTCGGTGGACATTTGTTTCAACTGATCTGCTACATTGACTATCGTTTTTTGACGATCAGTTACATTTGTTGCGATTTTAGATACGCCGATGACTCTGCTGGAGTTATTCTCAAATACAGGCATATAGGTCGCCTCAAGCCAAATGCTATTGCCTTGGGCATCCATCCGCTCAATTTTATCCTGATAACTATTACCTGCTGTCAGGTTGCGCCAAAATTTTTCATAGTCAGGGCTTTTTAAGAAGTTAGGAAAACAAAATTCTCTATGGTCTTTTCCGATCATTTCCTCAACTGTATAGCCCATTGTTTTAGCAAAAAGTTCATTTACATACGCCACTTTACGATGCATATTAAAACGAATAATCGCTATATTGCGTTCTATTGCTTGCACGACTAAATCATCTGTGACTTGTGTATCAATTTTATTCATAAAATCCACCTCCGTCGTCCTAATTTACTAGTGTGAGTCATCCTGTATTTTCTTTTATAATAAATTAGATTGTTATATATTATAATATAACTAATTGTATATTAAAAATACTATAAATTTTCATTTTTGGTACTTTATTCTCATTATTGTTATTCTATTAATGCTAAAACTTCTTCCGCTGTTGTAGCTACCCTAATTAATGCTTTGTGTTCTGCACGGATAAAACCTTCCTCTAACATTCGATTAAAATGTTGCAGTAGTGCATCATAAAACCCATTCACATTAAATAAAATAACGGGCTTCTCATGCAATCCAATCTGAGCCCATGTAAATACCTCAAAATATTCATCCAATGTACCGCCACCACCTGGCAACGCAATAAAGGCATCCGCTAAATCTACCATTTTTGCCTTGCGTACATGCATTGACTCTACGAAATGAATTTCTGTCAATGAAGCGTGGACGATTTCTTGTTTTTGTAAATGAGTTGGCATGACACCAATTACTTCTCCCCCTGCTGTTAAAGTAGCATCTGCAACTTTCCCCATTAATCCTATTTTAGAGCCTCCATATATAACACCATGACCGTGTTTCGCTAATACTGTTCCTAACTCAGTTGCTTTTTCAGCATAGATGGGATTAACGCCTAATCCTGAACCACAATATACCGCAATCTTCATCCTTATTCCTCCTATTACAAAAGACGTGATTACAATAAGCTTCGTATTGTCTCACGTCTTTTGGTCTTTTTATTTTTATTTAGCCTTGCGATTTTATTCTTTACGTATAAATTATAACTTGTTTAGGCCTGCCGCTTCGCTTTCGGCCAGAATGCATGAATTTCCTTTACTTTAAAGTCTTTACGATTGCATAGGGCTTCTCCTATTTCCGTAAATGACTTGTTTGTGCCTGCCGCTTCGCTTTCGGCCAGAACGCGTGGATTTCCTTTACTTCAACGCATTTACGTTTGCCTAGGACTTCTCCTATTTCCGTAAATGACTTGTTTGTGCCTGCCGCTTCGCTTTCGGCCAGAACGCATGGATTTCCTTTACTTTATAGTCTTTACGATTGCATAGGGCTTCTCCTATTTACGTAAATGACTTGTTTGTTTTAGCATATGACTGATACGGCTCACAATTGATTCAATTGCGTCTGGATTTTTCATTAAATCATAATCATTAATATCTAAACGTAGTACTGGACATGAATTAAAATTATTAATCCAATCTTCGTAGCGCTCATGCATTTCAATCCAATAATCATTTGGTGTTTGCTGCTCCATCTCACGACCGCGCTCTTGGATACGGCCAATGACGTCATCGATCGGCCCCTCTAAATAAACGACTAAGTCTGGGTGTGGGAAATAAGGGGTCATTACCATGGCATCAAATAAATTACGATATGTCTCGTAATCTATCGGACTCATTGTCCCTTTATCAAAGTGCATTTTTGCAAAAATCCCTGTATCTTCATAAATAGAGCGATCTTGAACAAAGCCACCACCATATTCAAAAATACGTTTTTGCTCTTTAAAACGTTCAGCTAAGAAATACACTTGTAAGTGGAAGCTCCATTTTTCAAAGTCATCATAAAATTTATCTAAATACGGATTGGTGTCTACTTTTTCAAATGATGTACGGAACTTTAACGCTTCTGCTAGCGCCCTTGTCATCGTTGACTTTCCTACACCTACAGTCCCAGCAATTGTAATGACAGTTTGTGGGGGAATATCATATTTCTCTCTCAAATTCATTATTGCAAGCTCCTTTGTTGTAACGTTTCTTCAATTGTTTTTAAAACATATTGTAAATCTTGCGGGTTTTTTACAAAATCAAGCTGATCTCCGTTAAATCGTATAACAGGAATTTCAGGATGCAACTTCTCAAAATGTTCAGTAAAGGTATGATAATCTGCTACCAGTTGCTCCATGTATTCACGAGAAATCATTTTCTCAAATTCACGCCCTCGTTTAGCAATGCGTTGCATTAATGTATCTACACTGGCATGTAAATAAACGACTACATTTGGCACAGGCATATCCTTCGTTAAAATCTGATAGATTTCTTCATACTTATCATACTCGGCAGGTGCCAACGTACGTTTCGCGAAAATTAAATTTTTAAAAATATGATAGTCCGATACAACAGAGTTTTTTTGTGCCAACCGCATTTTTTTGATATCTGTTAATTGCTTATAGCGATTACATAGGAAGAACATTTCGGTTTGGAAACTCCATTCCTCAATATCTTCATAAAACTTATTTAAAAACGGATTCTCGTCTACTATTTCTTTTAATAGATGGTAATTAAATGTCGCTGATACCTCTTTTGCCAAAGAAGTTTTGCCTACACCAATCGGACCTTCTACCGCAACAAATGGAACTGTCACCAGAAGTTCCTCCTTTATGTTTAGAATTCTATGAGTCAATTATGTCCTTATTTTAAGGCTGTATTGTTTAAAACTAAAAATGAATCAGTGCTTTTCATTGTATCATAGTGAGAAAATGAAAAACAGAATCAACATGAATCTCAATTTTTAACATTTTTAGTCCAGCATTCTTGATAGATACGCCAATAAAAAAAGACCCACCGTAGTGGGTCCAAATATTGCGATTGATTTCTGCTACGGTTGACGCTTTCCTCAAACAAACTATCAATAAACTACCTCTTCGTAATTCCCACTTTTAGTTTAGAAATTGTTTGAGAATTGTTTGAGTGCCTGTCACTATAATTTCACTCGTTGTAGACGTAGGGCATTTAAGACAACAGATACGGAGCTGAATGCCATCGCTGCGCCTGCTACCCATGGTGCAAGTAGACCCATTGCTGCAATAGGAATACCTAATGTATTATAAGCAAATGCCCAAAATAGATTTTGTTTAATATTGCGCATTGTTTTACGACTCATAATAATTGCTTCCGCAATGCTATTTAAATCTCCACGAATTAACGTAATATCAGCGGCTTCCATTGCGACATCTGTACCTGTACCAATGGCCATCCCAATATTTGCTGTTGCTAATGCAGGTGCATCATTTATGCCATCTCCTACCATCGCAACGTTTTTGCCTGCTGCTTGAAGTTTTTTCACTTCATCTGCTTTTCCTTCTGGAAGTACTTCCGCGATAACGTCATTAACACCAACTTCATCTCCAATTGCCTGTGCAGTGCGTTCGTTATCGCCTGTCATCATAATGACTGTAATGCCCATTGCCTGCAAACGATGAATTGCTTCTTTGGAAGTATCTTTTACTGTATCTGCTACAGCAACGAGACCAGCGAATTGACCATTAATAGCAGCCAACATTGCCGTTTTACCACTCTCTTCGAATTGCTCCATCGTTGGCAATATATTTTCAATATCAATATCGTATTGTTGCATTAATTTACGTGTTCCAATGACAACACCTTGACCAGAAACAGTTGCTTGCACACCATAACCAGGTATTGCCTCAAAAAATTGAACATTGCCAAGCTCGATACCTTTATCCTCAATTCCTTGAACAATTGCTTGTGCTAACGGATGCTCCGATTGTTTCTCCGCTGCACCAATTAATGAAAGAACATGTGTCTCCTCTTGATTGGCACCCAGTACGACATCCGTTAACACTGGTTTTCCGTGTGTAACCGTCCCTGTTTTATCGACAACAACGGTATCAATGCGTTGCGTTTGTTCTAAATGTTCGCCACCTTTAAATAAAATACCAAATTCAGCAGCTCGACCAGAACCTGCCATAATAGAAGTTGGGGTCGCTAATCCTAGTGCACATGGACAAGCAATGACAAGAACGGCAATTAAAACTTCAAGTGCTGGTGTAAATTCCCCTGGTTTTACCCATATGATCCAAATAAGGAATGTCACAATAGCAATACCAACAACGATTGGTACAAATATGCCAGAAATTTGGTCTGCTAGACGTTGAATAGGTGCTTTTGAGCCCTGTGCATCTTCAACGACTTTGATTATTTGTGCTAATGCTGTATCACGACCAACTTTTGTAGCCGACATTTTCACAAAACCATTTTTATTAATTGTTGAACCGTATAATACATCACCTTGCTTTTTATCTACTGGAAGACTTTCCCCCGTTAGCATGGATTCGTCAACAGCCGTTGTGCCCTCTAATACGGCACCATCAACTGGAATTTTCTCACCTGGTTTCACTAATAAAATATCACCTATTACAACTTCCTCTAACGGTACTTCTTTTTCTACGCCGTCACGCACAACGATAGCGGTTTTAGCTTGAAGGCCCATTAGCTTTTTAATAGCCTCCGATGAGCGACCTTTAGCTTTTGCCTCGAATAATTTACCTAATAATATTAACGTAATTAAAACGGCACTCGTTTCAAAATAGAGATGTGGGCCGTGGTGCGAATTGATTGTGACAATTGCTTGATAAACACTGTAGAAATACGCCGCAGAGGTCCCCATAACGACAAGAACATCCATATTGGCACTGCCATTTCGAAGTGCTTTATATGCTCCTACGTAAAATTGTCTCCCTATAATAAATTGAACTGGTGTAGCTAACACTAATTGCACCCATGGATTCATTAAAAAATCAGGGACATATAAAAATGAGGTAAAAGAAAAATGGCCAACCATCGTCCACAATAGTGGTAGCGAAAGAATAGCAGACAAAATGAGTTTTTGTTGCTGTTGTTTTATAGCCTTTTCTCGATAATCTTCGGTTGCTTGCTCATCCGCTTTTTGGTGAGCTCCATAACCTAATTTCTCTACCTTTCCGATTATGTCCGATACAGAAACTTCTGTTGGATTAAATTCAATTGTTGCGTTTTCAAGAGCCAAGTTAACAGAAGCTGTTGATACGCCTGACAGTTTATTTAACCCTTTTTCTATGCGTGTCGCACAGGCAGCGCACGTCATACCAGTAATATCTAGTTCCGTTTTTTGTTTCACCACGCCATATCCTAATGCTTCAATCTTTTTTTCAAAATCTGCCTCATTCAATTTTGCTGGATCATATTTTATCGAGGATTTTTCAAGCGCTAAGTTTACAGTTGCTTGCTCGACACCCTCCATTTTGTTTAACCCTTTTTCTATTCGAGTTGCACAGGCTGCACAAGTCATACCAGTAATTTGTAAATTCGTTTCCTTGAACTCAGAACTCATTACCTTTCCTCCTTCTATCATACCGACAGGGGGTATATAGATTTGAAAATAATAGAGTGCTTTTTGAGCACCCTACTTATCTTATTCTACCTCATAACCTTGATCGTCAATCGTTTCTTTAATTTGCGCAAGTGAGACTTGTGCATCGTCAAACGCTACATCTACCAAACCATCAGCTAAATTTACTTTTACTTGTTCTACACCAGCGAGTGCACCGACACTTTTCTCCACTGAATTAACACAATGTCCACATGACATTCCTTGTACATTTAAAGTTACATTTTGCATAAAAATCTCTCCTTTAAGTTTAAAATGTTATATAAGAGTATATACCCTAAAAAATCATTATTTTTTCATTAATTTCTGAATGGTCACTACTAATTCATCTAGGACCGCTTCATCGCCCTCAGAGAGACGATCAACGACACAGCCTTTTAAATGACCTTCTAATAAAATTTTCGCTACGCTATTTAAAGCGGATTGCGTGGCAGACAACTGCGTAATTACATCATCACAGTAAACGTCCTTTTCAATCATTCCCTTAATGCCTCGGATTTGACCTTCGATTCGATTTAAACGAGTCGTTAAATCCTTTTTTACGCGCTCAGGGTGGTGACTTTTACGACATGACGCAGTTTCTTCTGTTTGACAAGCATCATCTTTCACTGTGTCCTCCAACTACTTCACCTCCTATTTGATTATTATCATACTATACCCACGAAGGGTATGTAAAGTAGGCAATTTATTTTTTTCTAACTTTTTAATCATGATTGTGCTGATGGGCTTGCTCACTTTTAATATTACATAAAATTGATGCATCATGAAGATTCCCCACTGTTTCCAGTTGAATCGTTACATGCTTTATGCCCTTATGTTCAAGATTATGTTCAATTTCACGTAATATATGCTCGCTATCTCCAATACTGAGCTTACTATCGACTACTGCATGACACGAAAGAGCATTTGTACCACTTGTAATCGTCCAAATATGAAGGTCATGAATACTTTGCACACCTTCAGTTTGCTCGATTATTTGAATAATTTCCTGTGCATCTACATTTGACGGTGTTCCTTCCATAAGAACATGGATAGACGCCTTTGTGACAAAATATCCACTACGTAGTACTAACACTGCGACAATGACACTTGCAAGTGGATCTGCCCAACCCCAGCCGAAAAACATAATAACTAATGCAGCAATGATGGCGCCTACAGAGCCAAGCATATCGCTAAGAACATGTAAAAATGCACCGCGCATATTCAAATTGTCTTGTGTATCGCCACCACGCATCATAATCCAAGCAACTAAAATATTTACTAAAAGGCCAATAACACTAATAATGAGCATTCCTGACGTTGCCACTTCTGGAGGATTTGCAAAACGCTCAATTGCTTCATAGAAAATAAATAGTGCTATTAATATTAATGTCACACCGTTTAATACAGCAGCTAATATTTCAAACCTTTTATAGCCATAAGTTTTACTTAAACTAGCTGCCTTTTCTCCAAACATAAAAGCAAGTAGTGCAATTGCTAATGAAATCGAATCACTTAACATATGTCCAGCATCTGATAAAAGCGCCAAACTATTTGTTAAAACCCCGCCAACCGCTTCAACAACCATGTAGCTCGTAATGATTATAAAGGATAGTAAAAGTACCTTTTTATTTGCGCCATGTGTATGATCATGGCCGTGATCGAGATGATGCCCCATCATTTTCCCCTCCAAAAATTTATTCATCCTAAACGTTTAATTGTGTGTAGCGTGTTCTATTGCTTGCTTTAATAAATTCATGATGTGATCATCATCTTTTGAATAATATAAGCTTGTTCCTTCTCTCCTAAATTTAACTAATCTTAAATTTTTTAAAAATCGTAATTGATGGGATACTGTTGATTGACTTAAGTTTAATATTTCAGCAATGTCGTTAACAGAGTGCTCATCAGAGCATAATAAATTTAAAATCCGTATTCTTGTCGGATCACTCAGTGCTTTGAACGTTTGAGATACAACAAATAGCGTTTCTTCGTCTAAGTGCTGTCCCTTGCCACTCTCTACTTCTACTTGTTTAACTTGTTCATCCATTTTCCATTCCCCCAATGTTTATTTATATATGATCATGTGTTCATATATAAATATATATGGTTATTTTAGGAATGTCAATTCAAAGCAAAGCACAAAACTCCACCCGCGTGATACACTATTTATAAGGAGAGATACTAGTGGACATTTTTAAAACAGACCGTATGTTTATGGGCCAAGCTTTAGAAGAAGCGAAAAAAGCTGCCTTGCTTGGCGAGGTGCCAATAGGAGCCGTTCTTGTATACGAAGGGGAAGTCATTGCGCGAGCGCATAATCTACGTGAAACAACCCAAAATGCAACAACGCATGCTGAATTAATGGTTATTCAGGAGGCATGTAAAAAAATAGGTAGTTGGCGTCTTGAACAAACAACGCTTTATGTAACGCTGGAACCTTGCCCTATGTGTGCTGGGGCCATTTTGCAATCACGAGTACCACGTGTCGTCTATGGTGCGCGAGATATGAAAGCAGGTTGTGTTGATTCACTCTATCACTTATTAAATGATGCTCGCTTTAACCATGAATGTGAAGTTACAGAGGGCATTATGGCGGAAGATTGTGGCCAAATTTTAACGGATTTTTTCCGTGCATTGCGTGAACGAAAAAAGGCGGAGAAAAAGGCGCGTAAAATGGCGGAAGGCACAGAATCTTATAAATCACTGTAGCTTAAATTTTCTTTGCTCTCATATGAAAAAGGTACCTCCAAATTGTGAGGTACCTTTTTCTTTTCTATGATTATGGGGATGGCGATATATATGAAATGTGTCGTAGCAGCGACAACATCTTCATAACAAAATATAATTAAGCTTAAAAATTACTGTTTAAAAACACACTCACCTTCAATATACGTTGCAAGTGGCTTCACATTTATAATTTGGTCTTGTGATATTTCGCGAAGGTCTTCTGCTAATATAACGAAGTTCGCTTCATATCCCTCTTTCAACTGACCGACATTTTCCATACGTATCATCTTTTTCGCATCCGCAGTATAAAGCTGCAATGCTTCTTCTACTGAAATGCGCTCTGCGGCGCCTAAATCTGTTCCATCATATGCAGTACGTGTAACAGCTGCCTGAATCGTTACGAATGGATTAGATGCCTCAGCCCAAGATGTCGCTGGGGCGTCTGATGATAAAGCAGTTGCAATACCTTGCTGTAAAAATGTTTGCACCCCATATAATGTTTGCGTTTTCTCTAGGCCGAGATTTTGTAGGTAGCTTTCAATTTCACAAAATAGGAAGATTGGTTGTGGCACAAAGCCAATACCCCATTCAGCCGCCTTTTTCAAAGCGCTTTCTGATGGCATCGCTGCATGCTCAATACGAACAGATGGTGCATCTGTTAACCATGCTTCTTCTTCATAAAAAGTATCAACGATTAAGTCTATTGCTTTGTCACCCATTGCATGAACGACTAATTGAATACCATACTTCCTTGCTACAGTAGACGCTGCTAAAAGTTCCTCTTTTGTCGTCATAGCAATACCTGTTTCAGTACTGTTTAAAAATGGCTCAGAAACAAGCGCTGTACGTCCCGATACACTACCATCCGAAAATAACTTAATTCCACCTATATATGCACCCGCTTGGGGATCTAAATTATCTTCTACTAATAAGTCATGCTTTTGTATATCATCCCATACATAATTAACCGCGACACGTTGCTTCAAACCTTTACTACGTGCCTTACGATATAAAGTTAAATAATCAAGAGGACTTACCGTTGCCATCATTTCTGTAATACTTGTTACGCCATAGGAAGCTAAAATATGAGAAAGCTTTACGAGTCTTGCCACAATTTCATCCTCAGAAGGTGACGGTAAATGTTGTAGCACTAAATTGCGCGCATTTTCACGCAGCACACCTGTCGGCTCTCCATTTTGATCTCGGTCAATTTGTCCCCCTTGCGGATTTGGAGTATCCTTTGTAATGCCCGCAATTTCTAGTGCTTTACTATTAACAGAAATAATATGTCCGCACGTACGCATGACGATAACAGGTAAGGCTGTCGATGCACGATCTAAATCTTCTTTTAGTGGTGCACGTTTTTCAGCAAGCTTCCCTTCATCGTAGCCCCATCCTAAAATCCAGCCACGTTGACTAGCGTCGTATTTTTGCAAAGCTACAATCATTTCTTCAATAGAAAGAATTTGAGGTGGTAGACAAGCCACTTGCTCTAGTACATCTGCTAACATTATTGGATGCATATGCGCGTCGATAATACCTGGAATAATTACTTTTCCCTGTAGATCAACAATTTCGCCCTCATATAAAGGCATATCTTCTTCTAAACCGAGCCATTGAATCTTGCCATCAGCAACAACCATTGCTGTAGCAGAGTGACTGTCGGTATTCGCTGTATAAATTTTTGCATTGCGAAAAATTTTCATTATTTTTCAACTCCTATTTCTTCAACACCAAGGTCGTTTTCGTTAGGTCGTTTGCTTTCATTACATGTCAAATCCTACTCAAAAGCCGATGGAATGGCATATAGTGTCGGGAAATACAAAGTAGTGAAAACTAGCATGTTTATAATAAACTGTTCCTTTAAACATCAATAAACTTACATAAGATTTATCTAAATAATAAAAAACTTTTAGCAATGAAAAAAGGAGATAAATTTTTATCTCCTTTTTGTAAAAAAAATTTTACAACAACTCGTATTTTAAACATTTATATTTTAGTAACTGACGTGAGATGCCTAAACGGCGCGCTGTTTCCGCTAAACGCCCTTCCGTTTCCCGCAATTTCTCCGCAATAATCAGTCGTTCATAAGCTTCTGTTAAATCTCGTAAATGCCCTGAGTGAATATTAGGCATCGACGGTTGAGCTTTTTGTTGTACCGTTCTTACAATGCGCTCTGGAATATGCTCTAGTAAAATTTCTTGCCCTGTTAAGTTGTTATAGGCTGTTTCTAGCGCATTTTTTAATTCACGCACATTGCCTGGCCAATGATATTCATAAAATAATTGAAGTACTTCATCACTATAACGAACATCCTTTTGAATTGTATGCTCATTATAAAATTGAATATAAAAATCAAGAATCGCAGGTATATCTTCTTTGCGCATATGAAGCGGTGGCAAATCTATTTGCATAACGTTCAGCCGATAAAACAAATCTTCACGTAATCTTTTTTCTGCTAAAAGTTTATCTATATCTTCATTGACCGTTGTAATATACCTAATATCTAACGGCTCCCCATGCAGTATTTTCAAATCTACTGCATGCAATAATTTCGCCTGTAATGATAGGTCCAGCATATTTAACTGATCAATTAGTAATGTGCCCCCATTCGCCTCCTGCAGTTTTCCTTGATTCCCTTCAGCATCAACACCATAAAGCTGTGAAAAAATATTATCCTCTGTCAATATCGAACAATTGAGTACAATGTACGGCTTCGTAAAACGCTCGCTTTCATTATGAATGCCTTGCGCTATTATATCCTTTCCTGTACCAGTTTCCCCTGTAATCAGAATCGGAGAGTTTTTCTTTGCCCCCCGACGTGCCTTCTCAGTTTGAGCTTTCATTTCTGCATTAACAGAAATTAAATCTTCTAAACGGTAATTTGTATAGTTATCTCGATACAATTTATGTCCGAGGAAATGATCTAAATATTTTATTTGTTTACTCTCATAAAAATGCTTTGAAAACTCAATAGCGCCAATAATTGCTCCTTCTTCGATAATCGGATAGGTTGAGCTTAGCGATGTATAACTAAAGCCATTTAACGTCGTCAAAACCTGTTCAAAGTAAATGATTGGTTGCCCTGTTTGTAGTACTTTAAAAATTGTACTTGTTTCAGTAGATAAATTTTGATAGCTATCAGTCACGGTTTTTTGGAAAAATTCATCTGGTGTTAAGCCAATCTCTAACAATATATTTAAATCTGCTAAATCATAAAAAATGGCGCAGCCTTTTTCATCGGTAATTAAAACATTATCAAACTCTCGTAATGCTTGTGTAAATTGATGTAGAACCATGAATTTTCTCCCCCCTTGTCCCCATGAATTATACTCATTATAACGAATTTTCTAAAATAATGAGAGATTCGAGTGCTAATAAAGCAAAAAAAAGCTATTTTAGAAAATCTAAAACACGATTAACTAAAATAGCTTATAGTATTGTCTTTATTTTTCTATGTGGAATTATTGCATTTCTGTCTGTTGTAGCTTGTTATTACAGATTTGCGACCACAATGGACTTTTATTTTGGTGCAATTACTGTTTTTCCGCCCATATAAGGAACTAATACTTCTGGGATTACTACGCTTCCATCCGCTTGCTGATAGTTTTCAAGGATAGCGGCTACTGTTCGACCAATCGCAAGACCTGAGCCGTTTAATGTGTGCACGTATTCTGGTTTTGCATTTGCTTCACGGCGGAAACGGATATTCGCACGGCGCGCTTGGAAATCCTCAAAGTTTGAGCAAGAAGAAATTTCACGGTACATATTTTGTGCAGGAATCCAAACTTCTAAATCATATTTTTTAGCAGCTGTAAAACCTAAATCGGCTGTACACATTTTTAATTTACGGTAAGGTAAGCCTAATAATTGCAGTACTTTTTCAGCGTGACCAGTTAATAACTCTAATTGCTCGTAAGATTCTTCAGGTTTAACAAATCGTACTAATTCTACTTTATTGAATTGGTGCTGACGAATTAAGCCACGTGTATCGCGACCTGCAGAGCCCGCTTCTGAGCGGAAGCAAGCACTATATGCTGCAAAGCCCTGTGGTAAAGCTTCAATAGGCAAAATTTCATCGCGGTAGAAATTCGTAACGGGTACTTCTGCTGTTGGAATCATAAAGTAGTCTGTATCGTCTACTTTAAATACATCTTCCTCAAACTTAGGTAGCTGACCTGTACCCGTTAAGCTGTCTCGATTCACAATAACAGGTGGTAACATTTCCTCGTAGCCATGCTCTTCTGCATGTAAATCCATCATAAAGCTCATTAATGCACGTTCTAAACGAGCACCTAAGCCACGATAGAATAAGAAACGGCTTCCAGTTACTTTTGCACCGCGTTCAAAATCAACAATTTGTAAATCTGTTGCGATATCCCAGTGTGCTTTAATATCGAAATCAAATGTTGGCACTTCACCCCACGTATATTCCTCTACATTATCGTCTTCAGTAGTACCAACTGGCACAGACTCATGTGGAACGTTTGGTAAACGCATCATCATATCTTTAAATCGATCTTCTACTTCATTTAGCTGTGTATCTAACTCTTTAATCTCATCACCAACTTGACGCATACGTGCGATGACTTCATCAGCATTTTCTTTATTGCGTTTCATAACAGAGATTTGCTCAGACACTTTATTTCGTTCAGCTTTAAGCTCTTCTGCCTTTGCGATTAATTCGCGACGTTTTGTATCTAAAGCTTCAAAATCGTCTAAGTTTCCTAAATCCTCGTTACGTGTTAATAGCATTTCTTTAATTTCCGCAAAGTTTTCACGGACGCGTTTAATATCTAACATCGTTCATACCTCCAGTAATAGAATTCATAATGATGGGCATTTTATTTATGAGAGAACACAAAAAAGCCCTCATCCCATGAAAGGGACGAGAGCTACCCGCGTTGCCACCCTAATTGACCAGACATTTTGCCTAGTCCACTTATCTCATAACGGCATTTCAGCCGGCGACAGCCTACTTCATTTACTTCGACTGCGCAACTCCAGGACGGATTCACAAGTGCCTTTATCAGCTTCCACCACCCGCTGACTCTCTAAAAAAAACGTGCTTGTTACTACTTCCCATCATCGTGTTTACTTATTTAAATTTATCCATACTGTACTATATGATACGAGATTTTGCAAGTCACACCATAGTCGTCACAAAATATTCGAGAATGCGCGAATCTGTCGTTAATTCAGGATGAAATGAACATCCAAGATAATGTCTATCACGTGCTAGCACGATTTTTCCTTCATGCTCAGCTAATACTTCCACACCTGCACCGACTGATACAATATGCGGTGCTCGAATAAAGACAGCACGTATCGCTTCACCGATAGCTGGCACATCCAATGCCACTTCAAAGCTATCTACTTGACGTCCAAATGAATTTCGAGCAACGACAACATCCATAACAGCTAAATGTGGTTCATGATTGACCAGCTCTTTAGCAAGTAAAATAAGACCTGCACAAGTGCCAAACATAGGTAATCCTTGTTGCGCAAATGTCCGTATTGGTTCCAGCAACTCATAGCGATTTAGCAACTTGCGCATCGTCGTACTTTCGCCACCTGGTAAGACAAGGCCATCGAGCCCTACTAAGTGCTCCTTGTGCTTTACTAAAACCGTTTGACACCCGAGTGCTTCTATCATTTGAACATGCTCTCGAACAGCACCCTGTAATGCTAACACTCCGATTTTTTTCATGTTACCAGCCTCGTTCTTGCATGCGTTCATTTTGACTTAGCTGTGCAATATCAATGCCTTTCATCGGTACACCAAGCTCTTTTGAAATTTCGGCAATCAATTGATAGTCTTTATAATGTGTCGTTGCTTCGACAATGGCACGTGCAAATTTCTCTGGATTTTCTGATTTAAAAATACCCGACCCAACAAATACACCATCAGCACCTAATTCCATCATCAATGCTGCATCCGCTGGCGTCGCTACACCACCAGCAGCAAAGTTTACAACTGGCAAGCGACCAAGTCTTTTAATTTCTCGTAATAATTCAAAAGGAGCACCGAGCAATTTTGCTTCTGTCATTAACTCATCCTCAGTCATTCCGACCACTTTTCGCACTTGCGCATTCACCTTACGAATATGGCGTACAGCCTCTACAATGTTACCAGTCCCTGGCTCACCTTTCGTTCGTAGCATCGATGCACCTTCACCGATTCGACGAGCTGCCTCCCCTAAATCACGACAGCCGCATACGAATGGTACTGTATAATCACTCTTTAATAAATGATACTCCTCATCCGCAGGCGTTAGGACCTCACTCTCATCGATATAATCAACGCCCATCGCTTCTAAAACTCGCGCTTCAACAATATGACCAATACGCGCCTTCGCCATTACTGGAATAGTAACAGCTCCCATAACCTCTTCCACAATACGAGGATCTGCCATGCGTGCAACACCCCCTGCCTTTCGAATATCTGAAGGTACACGCTCTAACGCCATAACAGCTACAGCCCCTGACGCTTCCGCAATTTTTGCCTGTTCTGCATTTATGACATCCATAATTACGCCACCCTTTTGCATTTCAGCCATCCCACGCTTTACTAATTCAGTTCCTGTTTGCTTCATTATTTTCTACCTCCACCTTTGTGATAAAATTTAGTATAATAGAAATTGACCATATCAAAATATTCAGTTTGTAAAATAATTATAAGGTCAGGAGAATAATTACGCATGGATATGCTCTTATTTCAGCTTGAAAAAGATGGTGGAAAACCGCTATATGATCAGCTTTACAGCGGGATTAAAGAAGCTATTATTACTAAGAAGATTACAGTTGGAGAAAAATTACCTTCAAAGCGGAAATTAGCCGATTTTTTAAATATTTCTCAAACGACTATTGAAATCGCCTATGCGCAGTTACTTGCAGAAGGGTATATTATGTCAAAATCAAGGGTCGGCTATTTTGTTGAGGACATTGATGAACTTCCCTATATTCAGCAAGACACAACCAACTTCCTAACAGAGCAGCCTCGAAAAAAATCATACACGATTGATTTTAACCCTGGTTCCATTGATATTGATGCCTTCCCATTTCAAACGTGGCGAAAATATGCAAAAGAGCTATTTGATGATGCCTCGAAGGAATTATTATTGACGGGTGAGCCACAGGGGGAATTAGCCTTACGTACGGAGATTGCGAATTATTTATATCAATCACGTGGTGTTATTTGTAGCCCTGAGCAAATTGTTATTGGCTCTGGTACTGAACAATTACTTCCGATGATACTACGTCTCTTCAGTGAAGATACTTGCTTTGCGCTCGAAAACCCTGGCTATCCCACAGTGCATCGGATGTTTTTGCAACACAAGCGAAAGGTTTGCCCAATATCTGTAGACGAAGAAGGAATACTTATTCAAGAACTAGAAAAAACAAATGCCAATGTTGTTTATATAACGCCATCACATCAATTCCCTACTGGCGCTGTATTATCTGCTACAAGACGTGCACAGGCATTAAATTGGGCGGCTCAAAGCACCTCAAGATATATCATTGAGGATGATTACGATTCTGAATTTCGTTATACTGGAAAACCAATCCCTGCTCTTCAAGCACTAGATCGCAATGACAAGGTCATCTATATGAGTACCTTTACCAAATCTTTAATGCCCTCTTTGCGAGTTGCTTATTTTGTGCTTCCACCAAAGCTGCTGGCGACTTATAATGATGTCTTTAATTATTACTCATCCACAGTACCTAGGTTTGATCAGCATATTGTAGCCAATTTTATGCGAGACGGTCACTTTTCTAAGCATTTAAATCGAATGCGAAAAGTATATAGAAAAAAGCATGAGAAGCTAACTACAATTTTAGAACATTATTCTACTCAAATTAAAATAACAGGAGAGCAAGCAGGCATGCACATTTTGCTCAATGTCCAACATGACTTATCCGAGAAGCAACTACAGCAAAGTGCTAATACTGCTGGAATAGGGATCTATCCATTATCTGATTATCGCCTTGATGAAAATACAACCTCACAAGCTCAATTTTTACTTGGCTTTGGCGGAATACCAGTGCAGGAAATCGAAACATCCGTTGAAAAATTAATGAATTGCTGGGCAATACAACACAACCAACCATCTACATCACGATTAAAGTGATATAGATGGTTGGTTATTTTTATCCATTTTCTTTAAGTTGAATATTATAATGCGTAAACCATGTATGAATTTGCCCTAAATAAGCTAACAGTTGCGGACCAGCCATTAATTGTCCATACCAAGGCACTTTAAATGAACTTCCTCCAGACTCAATTAACGTCACTAGTTTTTCTCTGTCAAAAAATTCATGAAGAACTGAATTTTTATCTTTTAATATGTCTTTTAACCATTTTTGAACACCTGCTGTATAAACAGGATGATACGTTTTCGGATATGGATTCTTTTTGCGGTATAACACTTCCTCTGGCAATAAATGCGACATCGCCTTTCGAAGTAAGCCTTTCTCCATACCGTCTAAATTTTTCATTTCCCAAGGAATATTCCACGCATATTCTACAAGCCGATGATCTGCAAATGGGACGCGCACCTCTAGACTTGCACCCATACTCATCCGATCTTTTCTTTCTAGCAATGTTTGCATAAACCATACCATGTTTAAATAAAACATTTTACGATGCTGTGCTGCCTCTGAACTTTCCCCCTCTAGATAAGGAACTTCGCCAATTGTTTGATCATATACTTGCTGTGCATAATGTTCTACGTCTAGCTTGTTGCGCCATTCCTCTCGCAACATAGCTGTTCTTTCGGGAAGTGATCGAATCCATGGAAAGCCTGTAGTTCTTTCTTTGAACCATGGATAGCCACCGAATATTTCATCTGCACATTCCCCAGATAAAGCGACCGTAAAATCTTTTTTTATTTCTCTGCAAAACCATAATAATGAGGAGTCAACGTCCGCCATTCCAGGACTATCTCTGACAATGACAGCTTCTATTAACAAATCAATTAATTGTTGTTGTGAAATTTGTTCAGCATGATGTGTTGTATCAAAGGAGTCGTTCATTTTTTTAATCCAATACGTGTCAGTTGAAGTTTGAAAAGCGTGAGGGTTAAAGAAACGTTCGTTATCCTCATAATCGATTGAGTACGTATGAAGCTTACCTTTATTTTGTTGCTGGAAGCTATTTGCCGCAATACCTGTAATAATGCTGGAGTCTAAGCCCCCCGAAAGAAATGTGCATATCGGTACATCCGATACAAGCTGTCGTTCGATAGCATCAGTCAATAAATACCGTACATGATCAATTGTCTCTTCCAGTGATTCTTCATGTTTTTTGCTTTGTAATTGCCAATATTGCCATATACGTATGCCATCTCTCGAATACCTCATTGCGTATCCTGGCCGCAATTCATTAATATTGTGAAATAGCGACTTCCCAGGCGTTTTTGATGGCCCTACAGCCATTATTGTAGCAAGCCCTTCTGTATTAACGAGTGGATGTACTGCTGGATGAGCAAACAGCGCCTTGACCTCTGATGCAAAAAGTAAGCCCTCTTGCTGCTCCGTATAAAATAGAGGCTTTACTCCAAGACGGTCACGGCACAGGAAAAGCGATTCTGTTTGTTCCTCCCACACACCAAAGGCGAATATGCCGTTTAAATAGTTCACACATTGTTCTTTCCACTCGATATAAGCAGTTATTAATACTTCCGTATCTGATTGTGTTGTAAAAACATGCCCTCTTGTTTGCAGCTCTTTACGTAATTCTTCTGTATTATACAGCTCGCCATTGTATGTAATGGCATAGTTTACGCCATCATGTTTTTTCATCATCGGTTGCTTGCCACCTACTAAATCAATAACCGCTAACCGTCGATGGCCAAATGCGATATGTTCGTTACACCAAGTATTTTCATCATCAGGGCCTCGTTTACTTAAAGCTTGCGCCATAGACTTTATGATTTTATCACTTGAACGTAAATCCTTTTTAAAGCTAGACCACCCTGTAATACCACACATTTAGCCACATCCTTTCGCCTATTAGCGTATGCGCTTAGGCTGAAAAATGTGAAAAAAAAACACGTTATGCTTTTTCAAACATAAACGCGTTCTTTATACTTAGCGATTAAAATAAGCCACCAACAAAGTCAGTAATACCGCCCCATAAGTTGCCGAAGAAGTTACCGATACCTTGGAAGAATAGAGCAAAGCCACTTGCGCGTTCAACAGATGCTGTTGTCACGACGTCAGATGCAAATTCCTTGCCATCGATAAAGCCGTAGTCTGTGCCTTCTGTGCGCTCAATCACGACTTTCCCTACAACCGTATCTTTTTTAACTTTAGCTTCAAGGCTTTTTTTATCTAATATTAATTTAGGTTGATATAAATCTTTTTCAGAAGACTTCACCATAAATGAAATTGGTTCTTTCACAGCGATCGCTACTTTATCTTCTTTCCCTTTTGTAACTTTTACTGTCTTTTGATCTTTAAACGTATAGTTCGCTGGGATTACTTCATGCTTTGTAAATTGTGAAAAGCCGTAGTTAAATAATTTTGCTGTAGCATCAAAACGTGCTTTATACGAGCCTTGTCCATTGGCATCTACAGCTTTCATTACAACTGCGATTAAACGTGTGCCATTGCGTTCTGCAGTACCTGTGAAGCAATGCCCTGCAAAGTTTGTAGTACCTGTTTTTAGACCGTCTACGCCTTCATATTGGAATACTAGTCCTGGTAACATAAAGTTCCAGTTTGACATTTCAATTGCATCATCTGTCCCTGCACGGAATGTCTTTTTTGTAATCTTCGATGTTTCTAAAACTTTTGGATGATCTTTTAATAAATGATACGCTAATTTTGCTACAGACTTAGCTGGCATTACATTCTCATCTTCTGGACCTGTCCCTGCAGGATGCATACCAAATAAATCTGCATTGTTAAGACCAGTAGCATTAACGAACTTATAGCCTTCAAGTCCAAGCTCTTCTGCCTTTTTGTTCATAAGCTTTAAGAACTCAGTTTCAGTACCAGCAATTGTTTCTGCAATAGCTACTGTCGCTGCATTAGCAGAATAGATAGCCATCGCCTCATAAAGTTCACGAATTGTATATGATCCGTCTCTTCGTAATGGTACATTACTTAAAGCACGATTTTGAGACATACGATACGTATAATCTGTAACATGATATTCCTGATCCCATTTCACCGTACCTGCATCGATTGCGTCCAGTAGTAGGTACTCTGTCATCATCTTCGTCATACTAGCGATACCTAGTGAAGTATCTGCATTTTGTTCATATAAAATTTTTCCTGAATCTGCGTCGATTAGAATCGCAGCATCTACTGTAAGCCCTAAATCTGTTTCTGCATTTGCTTTCGCAGGCATACCCGCGAATAGACTAAATAATAAAACAGGAATTAGGAGCAAACGTAATACGGTGTTCATTGATTTTTTCACCTTCATTGCCCTCCAAAAAATAATCTTGTCCTCGACATTTTATCATAGATATCATCCTACGTGCGCAATCTGTATCATAAAAAAATGCCCTCGTGCCATCTTTGTAGACGATACGAGAGCATAAAAGTTGCTAGAAATTTATTACATTGAATAGTTTGGTGATTCTTTAGTAATTTGAACATCATGAGGATGTGACTCACGAAGACCTGCACCTGTCATACGAACAAACTGAGCTTTGTCACGTAAGTACTCCAGGTTAGGAGCTCCACAATAACCCATACCTGCTCGAATACCACCGATCAATTGGTAAACTGTATCTGCTAGAGGTCCTTTATAAGGAAGTCGACCTTCAATACCTTCAGGCACTAATTTTTTCGCATCTTCTTGGAAATAACGATCTTTTGAACCTTTTTCCATTGCACCAATTGAACCCATACCGCGATAAACTTTAAAGCGACGACCTTGGAAAATTTCAGTATCCCCAGGAGATTCAGATGTACCTGCAAGAAGTGAACCAAGCATTACGATGTTACCACCTGCTGCAAGGGCTTTTACGATATCTCCAGAGTATTTAATACCACCATCAGCAATAATTGTTTTACCAAGCTCACGAGCTACTGTAGCGCAATCATAAATAGCTGTAATTTGAGGTACACCTACACCTGCAACAACACGAGTTGTACAAATTGATCCTGGTCCAATACCAACTTTCACTACATCTGCACCAGCCTCAAATAGTGCACGAGCGCCGTCTCCAGTTGCTACATTACCAGCAATGATTTCTAGTTCAGGGTATGTTTCACGGATAGAACGAATTGTTTGTAGTACGCCCTCTGAGTGGCCATGTGCTGTATCGATTACTACGATATCCACTTGTGCTTCCACCAGCTTCTCAATGCGAACCATTGTATCTTTAGAAACACCTACTGCTGCACCTACTAATAAACGACCATGTACATCTTTCGCAGCTTTCGGGAATTCAATTACTTTTTCAATATCCTTAATTGTAATTAAGCCAGTTAATTTACCATCTTCATCTACAATAGGAAGTTTTTCAATTTTATATTGTTGAAGAATTTTTTCAGCATCCTCTAAAGTCGTTCCAACAGGCGCTGTAATCAAATCTTCTTTTGTCATTACATCTTCAATTTTTAAAGAGTAGTCAGAAATAAATCGTAAATCACGGTTTGTTATAATACCTACTAGTTTTTGGTTTTCCATACTATCAACAATCGGTACACCTGAAATTCGGTATTTCCCCATTAAATGTTCAGCATCAAAAACTTGGTGGGTTGGAGTTAAGAAGAATGGGTTTGTAATAACGCCATTTTCAGATCGTTTTACTTTTTCAACTTGTTCTGCTTGCTCATCGATTCCCATATTTTTATGGATAATACCGATACCACCTTGACGTGCCATAGCAATTGCCATCTTAGATTCTGTTACTGTATCCATGCCTGCACTGACCATCGGAATATTTAATTTAATCTTTGGTGTTAGTTGAACTGATAAATCAACATCTTTCGGTAATACTTCTGAATGAGCTGGTACTAATAATACATCATCAAAAGTTAAACCTTCTTTGGCAAATTTAGATTCCCACATTTTCGTAACTTCCTCCTATAGTTAAAAGAATATTAATTGTAAGATTAACAACGAGTCATGCTACTGTCAAGAAACTTCTAAAAGAAAGACAATTCAGATATTTCATCCTAGTAAAATTTATACCCATTTCTCTATTTTTAAGACCGTATTTCTATATTTAATGTATAGTTTTTTCTATTTTATCTGTTTTTCTTGTAATAGACTAACTAACTAAAAAAGACTCATATCTTGAAATACCAAATTTAAGATTAGAAATCTTGTATTCTTTCATATGTATTTTTTTCACAAATTTTAACAAAGAAAATAGTGATATAAGCCATATTAGCATTCTAACAAAACCTAAATAAAAAAACAGCCAGCTATTGCTGACTGCTTTGTGTGCCTAGCGACGTCCTACTCTCACAGGGGGAAGCCCCCAACTACCATCGGCGCTAAAGAGCTTAACTTCCGTGTTCGGTATGGGAACGGGTGTGACCTCTTTGCCATCATCACTAGACTATGTTCGGCTTTCAATATACATCGTATCTTGAAACCCTCTTAATTGAAAGTGTTGTTCTTTCAAAACTGGATAAACGGTTCATTGAATGTTTCAAACTTTTTTGGTTAAGTCCTCGATCGATTAGTATTCGTCAGCTCCATGTGTCACCACACTTCCACCTCGAACCTATCTACCTCATCGTCTTTGAGGGATCTTACTTACTTGCGTAATGGGAAATCTCATCTTGAGGGGGGCTTCATGCTTAGATGCTTTCAGCACTTATCCCGTCCACACATAGCTACCCAGCGATGCCTTTGGCAAGACAACTGGTACACCAGCGGTGTGTCCATCCCGGTCCTCTCGTACTAAGGACAGCTCCTCTCAAATTTCCTACGCCCACGACGGATAGGGACCGAACTGTCTCACGACGTTCTGAACCCAGCTCGCGTACCGCTTTAATGGGCGAACAGCCCAACCCTTGGGACCGACTACAGCCCCAGGATGCGATGAGCCGACATCGAGGTGCCAAACCTCCCCGTCGATGTGGACTCTTGGGGGAGATAAGCCTGTTATCCCCGGGGTAGCTTTTATCCGTTGAGCGATGGCCCTTCCATGCGGAACCACCGGATCACTAAGCCCGTCTTTCGACCCTGCTCGACTTGTAGGTCTCGCAGTCAAGCTCCCTTGTGCCTTTACACTCTACGAATGATTTCCAACCATTCTGAGGGAACCTTTGGGCGCCTCCGTTACCTTTTAGGAGGCGACCGCCCCAGTCAAACTGTCCGCCTGACACTGTCTCCTGCCCCGCTAAGGGGCATGGGTTAGAATTTCAATACAACCAGGGTAGTATCCCACCGACGCCTCCTTCGAAGCTGGCGCTCCGAGATCTCTGGCTCCTACCTATCCTGTACAAGTTGTACCAAAATTCAATATCAGGCTACAGTAAAGCTCCACGGGGTCTTTCCGTCCTGTCGCGGGTAACCTGCATCTTCACAGGTACTATAATTTCACCGAGTCTCTCGTTGAGACAGTGCCCAGATCGTTACGCCTTTCGTGCGGGTCGGAACTTACCCGACAAGGAATTTCGCTACCTTAGGACCGTTATAGTTACGGCCGCCGTTTACTGGGGCTTCAATTCGCAGCTTCGCTTGCGCTAACCACTCCTCTTAACCTTCCAGCACCGGGCAGGCGTCAGCCCCTATACGTCACCTTACGGTTTTGCAGAGACCTGTGTTTTTGCTAAACAGTCGCCTGGGCCTATTCACTGCGGCTCTCGTGCGCTTGCACGCTCAAGAGCACCCCTTCTCCCGAAGTTACGGGGTCATTTTGCCGAGTTCCTTAACGAGAGTTCTCTCGCACACCTTAGGATTCTCTCCTCGACTACCTGTGTCGGTTTGCGGTACGGGCACCTCTCACCTCGATAGAGGCTTTTCTTGGCAGTGTGAAATCAGGAACTTCGTCCATACGGACTCGCCATCACAGCTCAACGTTACAGTGTGCGGATTTGCCTACACACACGCCTTACTGCTTGGACGCGCACAACCAACGGCGCGCTTACCCTATCCTACTGCGTCCCCCCATTTCTCAAACGGTGAGGAGGTGGTACAGGAATATCAACCTGTTGTCCATCGCCTACGCCTATCGGCCTCGGCTTAGGTCCCGACTAACCCTGAGCGGACGAGCCTTCCTCAGGAAACCTTAGTCATACGGTGGACGGGATTCTCACCCGTCTTTCGCTACTCATACCGGCATTCTCACTTCTAAGCGCTCCACCAGTCCTTCCGGTCTGACTTCAACGCACTTAGAACGCTCTCCTACCACTGACATCGTAGATGTCAATCCACAGCTTCGGTGAATCGTTTAGCCCCGATACATTTTCGGCGCAGCGTCACTCGACCAGTGAGCTATTACGCACTCTTTAAATGATGGCTGCTTCTAAGCCAACATCCTGGTTGTCTGTGCAACGCCACATCCTTTTCCACTTAACGATTACTTTGGGACCTTAGCTGGTGGTCTGGGCTGTTTCCCTTTTGACTACGGATCTTATCACTCGCAGTCTGACTCCCGTGTATAAATATCTGGCATTCGGAGTTTGTCTGAATTCGGTAAACCGGGATGGCCCCCTAGTCCAAACAGTGCTCTACCTCCAGTATTCTCATCACGAGGCTAGCCCTAAAGCTATTTCGGAGAGAACCAGCTATCTCCAAGTTCGATTGGAATTTCTCCGCTACCCACACCTCATCCCCGCACTTTTCAACGTGCGTGGGTTCGGGCCTCCAGTAAGTGTTACCTCACCTTCACCCTGGACATGGGTAGATCACCTGGTTTCGGGTCTACGACCACGTACTAATTCGCCCTATTCAGACTCGCTTTCGCTGCGGCTCCGCCTTCTAAAGCTTAACCTCGCACGTAATCGTAACTCGCCGGTTCATTCTACAAAAGGCACGCTATCACCCATTAACGGGCTCTAACTACTTGTAGGCACACGGTTTCAGGATCTCTTTCACTCCCCTTCCGGGGTGCTTTTCACCTTTCCCTCACGGTACTGGTTCACTATCGGTCACTAGGTAGTATTTAGCCTTGGGAGATGGTCCTCCCGGATTCCGACGGAATTTCACGTGTTCCGCCGTACTCAGGATCCACTCTGGAGGGAATAAACTTTCGACTACAGGGCTTTTACCTGCTCTGGCGGACCTTTCCAAGTCGCTTCATCTAACTCATTCCTTTGTAACTCCGTATAGAGTGTCCTACAACCCCAAGAGGCAAGCCTCTTGGTTTGGGCTCTTCCCGTTTCGCTCGCCGCTACTCAGGGAATCGATTTTTCTTTCTCTTCCTCCAGGTACTTAGATGTTTCAGTTCCCTGGGTCTGCCTTCAAGACGCTATGTATTCACGTCAAGATACTACGCGATTAAACGTAGTGGGTTCCCCCATTCGGAAATCTCCGGATCAAAGCTCACTTACAGCTCCCCGAAGCATATCGGTGTTAGTGCCGTCCTTCTTCGGCTCCTAGTGCCAAGGCATTCGCCGTGCGCCCTTAATAACTTAACCTAGTTATTAAGCCTAAAAAACTTAATTTAAAAAATAAATGTGTTTGTTACAATTTCAATGTCGTTTTATCCAGTTTTCAAAGAACAAATTTTGAAGTATTTCATCTAATGATGAACCTTCAAAACTGAACGCAAAACGTAATCTTACAAACCCAAGGTTTGTATTCCGAAAATATCCTTAGAAAGGAGGTGATCCAGCCGCACCTTCCGATACGGCTACCTTGTTACGACTTCACCCCAATCATCTATCCCACCTTCGGCGGCTGGCTCCAAAAGGTTACCTCACCGACTTCGGGTGTTACAAACTCTCGTGGTGTGACGGGCGGTGTGTACAAGGCCCGGGAACGTATTCACCGCGGCATGCTGATCCGCGATTACTAGCGATTCCGGCTTCATGTAGGCGAGTTGCAGCCTACAATCCGAACTGAGAACGACTTTATCGGATTAGCTCCCTCTCGCGAGTTGGCAACCGTTTGTATCGTCCATTGTAGCACGTGTGTAGCCCAGGTCATAAGGGGCATGATGATTTGACGTCATCCCCACCTTCCTCCGGTTTGTCACCGGCAGTCACCTTAGAGTGCCCAACTAAATGATGGCAACTAAGATCAAGGGTTGCGCTCGTTGCGGGACTTAACCCAACATCTCACGACACGAGCTGACGACAACCATGCACCACCTGTCACCGTTGTCCCCGAAGGGAAAACTATATCTCTACAGTGGTCAACGGGATGTCAAGACCTGGTAAGGTTCTTCGCGTTGCTTCGAATTAAACCACATGCTCCACCGCTTGTGCGGGCCCCCGTCAATTCCTTTGAGTTTCAGTCTTGCGACCGTACTCCCCAGGCGGAGTGCTTAATGCGTTAGCTGCAGCACTAAGGGGCGGAAACCCCCTAACACTTAGCACTCATCGTTTACGGCGTGGACTACCAGGGTATCTAATCCTGTTTGCTCCCCACGCTTTCGCGCCTCAGTGTCAGTTACAGACCAGATAGTCGCCTTCGCCACTGGTGTTCCTCCAAATCTCTACGCATTTCACCGCTACACTTGGAATTCCACTATCCTCTTCTGCACTCAAGTCTCCCAGTTTCCAATGACCCTCCACGGTTGAGCCGTGGGCTTTCACATCAGACTTAAGAAACCACCTGCGCGCGCTTTACGCCCAATAATTCCGGACAACGCTTGCCACCTACGTATTACCGCGGCTGCTGGCACGTAGTTAGCCGTGGCTTTCTAATAAGGTACCGTCAAGGTACAGCCAGTTACTACTGTACTTGTTCTTCCCTTACAACAGAGTTTTACGAACCGAAATCCTTCTTCACTCACGCGGCGTTGCTCCATCAGGCTTTCGCCCATTGTGGAAGATTCCCTACTGCTGCCTCCCGTAGGAGTCTGGGCCGTGTCTCAGTCCCAGTGTGGCCGATCACCCTCTCAGGTCGGCTACGCATCGTTGCCTTGGTGAGCCGTTACCTCACCAACTAGCTAATGCGCCGCGGGCCCATCCTATAGCGACAGCCGAAACCGTCTTTCAGAATTGTCTCATGAGAGACAAAAGATTATTCGGTATTAGCCCCGGTTTCCCGGAGTTATCCCAAACTATAGGGTAGGTTGCCCACGTGTTACTCACCCGTCCGCCGCTAACGTCAAAGGAGCAAGCTCCTTATCTGTCCGCTCGACTTGCATGTATTAGGCACGCCGCCAGCGTTCGTCCTGAGCCAGGATCAAACTCTCCATAAAAGAAATTTGATTAGCTCAAATTGTTTTGCTGGCATCAATTTTGATGTCCAAAATTTTGTTTCGTTCGCTAACGAAGTTAGCTACTAAAAACTATATTGATTACGTTTTGCTTGTTCAGTTTTCAAGGTTCATTGTGCTAACTGTTTTATAAGAGTTAACTTTTATATAATAACATGTTATTGAAATAATGTCAAACATTTTTTTGTTTTTTTATATTTCTTATTACATGTTGTAACAGCAACTTTTATATAATAACATCTGATTTATAACTCGTCAATAGATTTTATCATTTTTTTTACTATTATATTCTATACTTTGGCCAGTGCTTTAAAAATTGAATAGTTCGATTCCTTCCTATCTCTAGTAATGTTTCCTTTGTCTCTTCATTTAAATCAAATTGTGTAGCACTGTAATCATCTACTGGAATAAAAACAATATCTCTTTCATGCCTTCTTGAAATATATCTTTCATCATGTGCCCCTTTCATAGTTGCAAATAATGCTTCAAATAAATTTAGACCATTCTTTATTGATTGAGGACATTGTTCTTCACTACTTCTACTTAATTTTAGACCGAGGACTGGTCGCTTTTTTCTCCCTTCTTTATCATCAAATATCCAGAGAGGAAAATTACTTAATACACCGCCATCAACAATGACCGATTCACCTTTTCCTGTTTTTAATGTAACTGGTTCAAAGAAAAATGGAATCCCACAGCTCATACGCAATGCACATGCAACGGAAAAATTATTAGCATCAATTTGATACTTGTGTAGATCATCTGGTAAAACAATAATTCTACCATTTGATAAATCTGAAGCTACTAACTTCAATGATCCTTCGGGTAGATCTGCAAAAGTGTAAACCCCCTTATCCGCTAATTTTTGAAAGAACCATTTTTCTAATGCTTTTCCTTTATACAATCCTAAATGGTTATAAACATTAATCCATTTCATAAAAGGCAATGGTAAAAATGTTTTCCGTGGATCTAGTAATGAAGGTACATCCAACTCTTCAAGCATACATTCAATTTCTTTCCCCTTATAACCAGCAGCTATAAAAGCAGCTAAAATTGCACCAGCACTAGTACCTGCAACTCGTTTAAAGTGGAAATTTTCAGCTTCTAATACTTGATAAGCTCCTACTAAGGCAAAGCCCTTCAATCCCCCACCAGAAAAAACACCATCAATCCACAAAATTCCCTCTCCTTTTTCAAGTAATAGTTCATTATAGAAAACTAGTAAAGCGATTAGAACTTAATAAAACGAAATTTGTCGATTTAGCAAGGCATTATAATACTCAACTCTTAAAACAACTTGTGTACTTAAATTAAAATCACCGTTTAGCAAATATTTTGTTAAAATGCGTTAATTAACTATAAGTTTTAGCCTTATCGAACCTCCTTACTTATAGCTAAAGAATAGAGGAAACACAGTTCCTCCGTTTTACATCTGTGTAAATTTATAATGTGGCCAAAAGTCCATGGTCTCCATCAATTAAAAAGAACCGCTTTATTTTAAACAGCCTTCATAGAAATTCATATATAGCCACTAGTAAGGACTAGCAATTCTGTTATGTAAAACATCCCTTTATAAAAAATCAATCTTAAGTGAAATGGCAGCAATGAAAAAGGATAAATCCCCTTCATTACTGCCTTTAACTTTTCACAACTGAGTATTATAACAAGGATTTTACTGAATAAATTTACTATTCATCATTTAGACCGTCAGTTATTAGAACGATCCAAATAATAAATCTTATAAAAAATAATAATTTTTAAATTGCACAAGTGATTAATAGCTAAAATTTCTCTTAGATATATATAAGCATCTGAAAATACGCAAATGTTTTAACATCATAGCTTTGAAAATATTTAGTATTACTTTCCCATCTGATGTAAATATGCATCAATTACAAACTCTTCACACCAATTATCTCTTCAATAAGAAATGATAGATTGTTACCTCCATGAAAAACTATACAAATTTCTGGTCTCAAGTCTCTTACATAGGAATCTTTACGATGGTTAATTTTGCTTGAATACCCCTAACGGGCTTCTAGCATCTATCTTTCGCAAATTATTCAATCATACTCTCTTCATCTCTATTAGATCTTTATTTTTAGATAAAACAAAAAAACAGCCAGCTATTGCTGACTGCTTTGTGTGCCTAGCGACGTCCTACTCTCACAGGGGGAAGCCCCCAACTACCATCGGCGCTAAAGAGCTTAACTTCCGTGTTCGGTATGGGAACGGGTGTGACCTCTTTGCCATCATCACTAGACTATGTTCGGCTTTCAATATACATCGTATCTTGAAACCCTCTTAATTGAAAGATGTTATTCTTTCAAAACTGGATAAACGGTTCATTGAATGTTACAAACTTTTTTGGTTAAGTCCTCGATCGATTAGTATTCGTCAGCTCCATGTGTCACCACACTTCCACCTCGAACCTATCTACCTCATCGTCTTTGAGGGATCTTACTTACTTGCGTAATGGGAAATCTCATCTTGAGGGGGGCTTCATGCTTAGATGCTTTCAGCACTTATCCCGTCCACACATAGCTACCCAGCGATGCCTTTGGCAAGACAACTGGTACACCAGCGGTGTGTCCATCCCGGTCCTCTCGTACTAAGGACAGCTCCTCTCAAATTTCCTACGCCCACGACGGATAGGGACCGAACTGTCTCACGACGTTCTGAACCCAGCTCGCGTACCGCTTTAATGGGCGAACAGCCCAACCCTTGGGACCGACTACAGCCCCAGGATGCGATGAGCCGACATCGAGGTGCCAAACCTCCCCGTCGATGTGGACTCTTGGGGGAGATAAGCCTGTTATCCCCGGGGTAGCTTTTATCCGTTGAGCGATGGCCCTTCCATGCGGAACCACCGGATCACTAAGCCCGTCTTTCGACCCTGCTCGACTTGTAGGTCTCGCAGTCAAGCTCCCTTGTGCCTTTACACTCTACGAATGATTTCCAACCATTCTGAGGGAACCTTTGGGCGCCTCCGTTACCTTTTAGGAGGCGACCGCCCCAGTCAAACTGTCCGCCTGACACTGTCTCCTGCCCCGCTAAGGGGCATGGGTTAGAATTTCAATACAACCAGGGTAGTATCCCACCGACGCCTCCTTCGAAGCTGGCGCTCCGAGATCTCTGGCTCCTACCTATCCTGTACAAGTTGTACCAAAATTCAATATCAGGCTACAGTAAAGCTCCACGGGGTCTTTCCGTCCTGTCGCGGGTAACCTGCATCTTCACAGGTACTATAATTTCACCGAGTCTCTCGTTGAGACAGTGCCCAGATCGTTACGCCTTTCGTGCGGGTCGGAACTTACCCGACAAGGAATTTCGCTACCTTAGGACCGTTATAGTTACGGCCGCCGTTTACTGGGGCTTCAATTCGCAGCTTCGCTTGCGCTAACCACTCCTCTTAACCTTCCAGCACCGGGCAGGCGTCAGCCCCTATACGTCACCTTACGGTTTTGCAGAGACCTGTGTTTTTGCTAAACAGTCGCCTGGGCCTATTCACTGCGGCTCTCGTGCGCTTGCACGCTCAAGAGCACCCCTTCTCCCGAAGTTACGGGGTCATTTTGCCGAGTTCCTTAACGAGAGTTCTCTCGCACACCTTAGGATTCTCTCCTCGACTACCTGTGTCGGTTTGCGGTACGGGCACCTCTCACCTCGATAGAGGCTTTTCTTGGCAGTGTGAAATCAGGAACTTCGTCCATACGGACTCGCCATCACAGCTCAACGTTACAGTGTGCGGATTTGCCTACACACACGCCTTACTGCTTGGACGCGCACAACCAACGGCGCGCTTACCCTATCCTACTGCGTCCCCCCATTTCTCAAACGGTGAGGAGGTGGTACAGGAATATCAACCTGTTGTCCATCGCCTACGCCTATCGGCCTCGGCTTAGGTCCCGACTAACCCTGAGCGGACGAGCCTTCCTCAGGAAACCTTAGTCATACGGTGGACGGGATTCTCACCCGTCTTTCGCTACTCATACCGGCATTCTCACTTCTAAGCGCTCCACCAGTCCTTCCGGTCTGACTTCAACGCACTTAGAACGCTCTCCTACCACTGACATCGTAGATGTCAATCCACAGCTTCGGTGAATCGTTTAGCCCCGATACATTTTCGGCGCAGCGTCACTCGACCAGTGAGCTATTACGCACTCTTTAAATGATGGCTGCTTCTAAGCCAACATCCTGGTTGTCTGTGCAACGCCACATCCTTTTCCACTTAACGATTACTTTGGGACCTTAGCTGGTGGTCTGGGCTGTTTCCCTTTTGACTACGGATCTTATCACTCGCAGTCTGACTCCCGTGTATAAATATCTGGCATTCGGAGTTTGTCTGAATTCGGTAAACCGGGATGGCCCCCTAGTCCAAACAGTGCTCTACCTCCAGTATTCTCATCACGAGGCTAGCCCTAAAGCTATTTCGGAGAGAACCAGCTATCTCCAAGTTCGATTGGAATTTCTCCGCTACCCACACCTCATCCCCGCACTTTTCAACGTGCGTGGGTTCGGGCCTCCAGTAAGTGTTACCTCACCTTCACCCTGGACATGGGTAGATCACCTGGTTTCGGGTCTACGACCACGTACTAATTCGCCCTATTCAGACTCGCTTTCGCTGCGGCTCCGCCTTCTAAAGCTTAACCTCGCACGTAATCGTAACTCGCCGGTTCATTCTACAAAAGGCACGCTATCACCCATTAACGGGCTCTAACTACTTGTAGGCACACGGTTTCAGGATCTCTTTCACTCCCCTTCCGGGGTGCTTTTCACCTTTCCCTCACGGTACTGGTTCACTATCGGTCACTAGGTAGTATTTAGCCTTGGGAGATGGTCCTCCCGGATTCCGACGGAATTTCACGTGTTCCGCCGTACTCAGGATCCACTCTGGAGGGAATAAACTTTCGACTACAGGGCTTTTACCTGCTCTGGCGGACCTTTCCAAGTCGCTTCATCTAACTCATTCCTTTGTAACTCCGTATAGAGTGTCCTACAACCCCAAGAGGCAAGCCTCTTGGTTTGGGCTCTTCCCGTTTCGCTCGCCGCTACTCAGGGAATCGATTTTTCTTTCTCTTCCTCCAGGTACTTAGATGTTTCAGTTCCCTGGGTCTGCCTTCAAGACGCTATGTATTCACGTCAAGATACTACGCGATTAAACGTAGTGGGTTCCCCCATTCGGAAATCTCCGGATCAAAGCTCACTTACAGCTCCCCGAAGCATATCGGTGTTAGTGCCGTCCTTCTTCGGCTCCTAGTGCCAAGGCATTCGCCGTGCGCCCTTAATAACTTAACCTAGTTATTAAGCCTAAAAAACTTAATTTAAAAAATAAATGTGTTTGTTACAATTTCAATGTCGTTTTATCCAGTTTTCAAAGAACAAATAATAAATTGGTGGAGCCTAGCGGGATCGAACCGCTGACCTCCTGCGTGCAAGGCAGGCGCTCTCCCAGCTGAGCTAAGGCCCCAAGAGGTTATATATGGTGGGCCTAAATGGACTCGAACCATCGACCTCACGCTTATCAGGCGTGCGCTCTAACCAGCTGAGCTATAGGCCCTCTTGGAAGTTTTATAATATTGTTTATAAACCTTCAAAACTGAACGCAAAACGTAATCTTACAAACCCAAGGTTTGTATTCCGAAAATATCCTTAGAAAGGAGGTGATCCAGCCGCACCTTCCGATACGGCTACCTTGTTACGACTTCACCCCAATCATCTATCCCACCTTCGGCGGCTGGCTCCAAAAGGTTACCTCACCGACTTCGGGTGTTACAAACTCTCGTGGTGTGACGGGCGGTGTGTACAAGGCCCGGGAACGTATTCACCGCGGCATGCTGATCCGCGATTACTAGCGATTCCGGCTTCATGTAGGCGAGTTGCAGCCTACAATCCGAACTGAGAACGACTTTATCGGATTAGCTCCCTCTCGCGAGTTGGCAACCGTTTGTATCGTCCATTGTAGCACGTGTGTAGCCCAGGTCATAAGGGGCATGATGATTTGACGTCATCCCCACCTTCCTCCGGTTTGTCACCGGCAGTCACCTTAGAGTGCCCAACTAAATGATGGCAACTAAGATCAAGGGTTGCGCTCGTTGCGGGACTTAACCCAACATCTCACGACACGAGCTGACGACAACCATGCACCACCTGTCACCGTTGTCCCCGAAGGGAAAACTATATCTCTACAGTGGTCAACGGGATGTCAAGACCTGGTAAGGTTCTTCGCGTTGCTTCGAATTAAACCACATGCTCCACCGCTTGTGCGGGCCCCCGTCAATTCCTTTGAGTTTCAGTCTTGCGACCGTACTCCCCAGGCGGAGTGCTTAATGCGTTAGCTGCAGCACTAAGGGGCGGAAACCCCCTAACACTTAGCACTCATCGTTTACGGCGTGGACTACCAGGGTATCTAATCCTGTTTGCTCCCCACGCTTTCGCGCCTCAGTGTCAGTTACAGACCAGATAGTCGCCTTCGCCACTGGTGTTCCTCCAAATCTCTACGCATTTCACCGCTACACTTGGAATTCCACTATCCTCTTCTGCACTCAAGTCTCCCAGTTTCCAATGACCCTCCACGGTTGAGCCGTGGGCTTTCACATCAGACTTAAGAAACCACCTGCGCGCGCTTTACGCCCAATAATTCCGGACAACGCTTGCCACCTACGTATTACCGCGGCTGCTGGCACGTAGTTAGCCGTGGCTTTCTAATAAGGTACCGTCAAGGTACAGCCAGTTACTACTGTACTTGTTCTTCCCTTACAACAGAGTTTTACGAACCGAAATCCTTCTTCACTCACGCGGCGTTGCTCCATCAGGCTTTCGCCCATTGTGGAAGATTCCCTACTGCTGCCTCCCGTAGGAGTCTGGGCCGTGTCTCAGTCCCAGTGTGGCCGATCACCCTCTCAGGTCGGCTACGCATCGTTGCCTTGGTGAGCCGTTACCTCACCAACTAGCTAATGCGCCGCGGGCCCATCCTATAGCGACAGCCGAAACCGTCTTTCAGAATTGTCTCATGAGAGACAAAAGATTATTCGGTATTAGCCCCGGTTTCCCGGAGTTATCCCAAACTATAGGGTAGGTTGCCCACGTGTTACTCACCCGTCCGCCGCTAACGTCAAAGGAGCAAGCTCCTTATCTGTCCGCTCGACTTGCATGTATTAGGCACGCCGCCAGCGTTCGTCCTGAGCCAGGATCAAACTCTCCATAAAAGAAATTTGATTAGCTCAAATTGTTTTGCTGGCATCAATTTTGATGTCCAAAATTTTGTTTCGTTCGCTAACGAAGTTAGCTACTAAAAACTATATTGATTACGTTTTGCTTGTTCAGTTTTCAAGGTTCATTTTGTTTCGTTTAGTGCGTCACCTCTTGGCGACTCATTAATAATATCAAGTTTCATAATCTATGTCAACACTTTCTCTAAAAAAATTAATATAGTTTTTAATGACATGGATTTTCTCCTTATATTATGCAAATTAAAAAGGCAATCTAGATGCTTAATGACTGCCTTATTAATACTTTGTTCTATTATTCATTTGTAATTATTCGTGAAATATAGAAAGTGCGATTTTTACCTAAATCAAAAATCTCTCCTGTAATACTTAATTTAATAATTGGACGAGTTGGAGCAAATCTATTAACAAACATTACTTCTCCACGTTCAAGATTTGAAAGCTCAATAATTGTACCGATAGGTAAGTCTGCAACTAAATCAATTAGTGCTCTAACTACTTTAATATCAAACTTTCCAAACTCAGACTCATTAATCATTTCTATAACTTTAAACGAAGATTGTTTAGATCGATAGATGCGTTCACATGTCATAGCATGAAAAACATCTGCAACAGCAATAATCTGTGCAAAGATAGATATATTAGCGATTTTCTCACCTTTAGGATAGCCGCTTCCATTTAAGCGCTCATGATGCTGAAAAATTGCTTCTTTTATTGTATCTTTTAAGATTGTTAAATCCTTTACCATGTTGTAGCTATAAATAGGATGTTTATAAATCTCTGCAAATTCCTGTTCGGTTAAAGACGTTTTTTTATCTCGAATACGTGGATGGATTTTAGCCATTCCGCAATCTGCTAATAAACCGCCAATTGCAATTTGAATTGTTAGCCCTTTATCATAACCTAATTTTTGAGCAATAACGGAAGAAATCAAAGCTGTACCTACACAATGATGGTATAAATAATCTTTAGGATTAGAATACTCGTTTAAATTGAAAATTATTGTACGATCTTCTAATACCATATCCAATAAAGGCAAAATAATTGTACGAGCTTTTGTAATATCTACTTTTGCACCAGCTTCCCAATTTTTGAACTCTCTTTTAAATTGTTCAACAGAATTGTCGTATACTCTTTTAAATGTTGGGATGGCTTCTGGTAGGATAGCAAAATCTATTTCTTGTTCGGTTTCTACTAAAACTTCCTTTACATTATCTTTATATACAGGAGCTCTTGAAATATTAAAAGCACTAAAAACTTGTAAATGTTCATGAGATACTACTGTATCTTTGAAGATAATAGGATATTGTGTATTAGCAAAAATATCTTCAGAAATAACTTTTCCTAAACGTAATTCTGAAATTGGGACATGTACCGTTTCCACGAAATTAAACACCTCTTTACTATTTCACTTACTTAAACTAAGGTCTAATAATATATTATCACGAATTTCTAAATTATTACTTATTTTTCATGATATATAATAAAAACCGATGAGCAGCAACAAGTGCTGTCTTCATCGGTCTTTTTTTATTCTTCTATTTGCTCATTTTCATTTTCAATTTCGTTTTCATCGGACACATCTTCGTCTTCTTTTTCTACTTTCGCAACAGTAGCAACAAGTTCGTCATCTCCTAAACGAATTAAACGAACGCCTTGCGTACTACGACCGATTAATGAAATATCATTTACATCCATACGTATAAGCATGCCGTTGATAGTAATAAGCATTAAATCTTCAGAACCATCGACGGTTTTAACAGCTACCATAGGACCATTTTTGTCGGTAATTTGAATTGTTTTTAAACCAACGCCACCACGACTCTGTAAACGATACTCCTCTTCGGTTGTACGTTTACCATAGCCTTTTGCGGTAACAACTAAAATTTCTTGCCCTGGTTCAACTATTTCCATACCAACTACTTCGTCACCATCACGTAGTTTAATACCACGGACACCGCCTGCTGTACGCCCCATTGAACGAATATCCTCTTCTTGGAAACGAACAAGCATCCCATCACGTGTACCAATAATAACTTGCTTAATACCATCCGTTAAACGAACAGCAATTAAATCATCATCTTCTCGTAAACTAATAGCAATTAAGCCATTTGTACGGATATTAGCAAATTGAGATACTGGCGTACGCTTCGTAATACCTGTTTTCGTCGTAAAGATAAAATAAGCATCCTTATCGAATGAATCTACGCGAATCATTGCTGTAACTTTTTCACCTTTATCGATGTTAAGTAAGTTAACGATAGGTAAACCTTTAGCTGTACGTCCATACTCAGGAATTTCGTAACCTTTTGCACGGAATACTTTCCCCTTAGATGTGAAGAATAAAATAGTATCATGCGTAGATGTATTCATAAGGTGTTCTACGAAATCATCATCGTTCGTACCCATTCCTTGTACACCGCGGCCACCACGCTTTTGACTGCGGTATGTATTGGCAGCTAAGCGCTTAATATAACCATTGTGCGTTAAAGTAACAACTGAATTTTCTACAGGAATTAAATCCTCATCTTCAATCATTTCCATACCGCCAGATGTTATTTCTGTACGACGAGCATCACTGAAGCGTTCTTTAAGCTCTAATATTTCGGTACGAATAATATCAACAATTTTAGCTTCATCAGCTAAGATTGCTTTTAATTCAGCAATTAGCACTTGCAGCTCTTGATATTCAGCTTCTATTTTTTCTCGCTCTAATCCACTCAAACGAACTAAACGCATATCTAAAATTGCTTGCGCCTGACGTTCAGATAAATTAAATCGCTCCATTAATTGTGGTTTTGCTTCTTCCCCACTACGAGAACCACGAATAATCGCGATAATTTCATCGATATGGTCAAGTGCAATACGTAAGCCTTCTAAAATGTGTGCACGATCTTCCGCTTTCTTTAAGTCAAATTCAGTACGGCGACGAATAATGACTTTTTGATGCTCTAAATAATGATAAAGCATCTCTTTTATACCCATTACTTTTGGCTGTCCATTTACTAACGACAACATATTAACACCGAAGCTTGATTGCATCGCTGTTTGTTTATATAGATTATTTAAAACGACGTTAGCATTTGCATCTTTTCGTATTTCAATAACCACTCGCATACCACGGCGGTCAGATTCATCACGTAAATTAGTAATGCCATCGATTTTTTTATCGCGTACGAGCTCAGCAATCTTTTCGATTAGTTTTGCTTTATTTACTTGATAAGGTAATTCATGAATTAGAATTGTTTCCTTACCATTTGATTTTTGCTCAATTTCTACTTTAGCTCGAATAATAATGGAGCCACGACCGCTTTCATAAGCACGGCGAATACCACTACGTCCTAAAATTATTCCACCAGTAGGGAAATCTGGTCCTGGAATAATTTCCATCAATTCTTCGGTTGTAATTGCAGGATTTTCAGATAGTGCTAACACCCCATCAATCGTTTCCCCAAGATTATGTGGAGGAATGTTTGTAGCCATACCAACGGCAATCCCTGCCGCACCATTTACTAATAAGTTTGGATAGCGACTTGGTAAAACAACTGGTTCTTTTTCAGAGCCATCATAGTTATCCGTATAGTCAATTGTATTTTTATTAATGTCACGAAGCATTTCCATTGCAATGCGGGACATACGTGATTCTGTATAACGCATCGCCGCAGCTCCGTCACCATCGACAGAACCAAAGTTCCCGTGACCATCAACTAGCATATAACGGTAACTAAAATCTTGCGCCATACGTACCATTGCATCATAAATAGAGGAGTCACCATGTGGATGGTACTTACCCATTACATCCCCAACGATACGTGCTGATTTTTTATACGCTTTATCTGCTGTATTACCTAGCTCCTGCATGCCGTATAAAATACGACGATGAACTGGTTTTAATCCATCACGTACATCTGGTAATGCACGCGAAACGATTACACTCATGGCATAATCGAGGAAGGATGTTTCTATTTCTTCTGTTATATTAACTCCTTTTACTCCGGAGCGTTCTTGTTCTGACAAAGTGTAGACCTCCCCTCAAGAAAAATTAAATATCTAAATTAGCGTATACCGCATTTTCTTCAATGAATTGACGACGAGGTTCTACTTCATCGCCCATTAAGCGTTCAAAAGCTTCATTTGCTTTAATTGCATCATCTAACTCTACTTGTAACAATGTGCGGTGCTCTGGATCCATCGTTGTATCCCATAGCTGCTCTGCGTTCATTTCCCCAAGACCTTTATAACGTTGAACAACAGGCTTTGGCATACTTGATAATCTTCCTAAAATCTCTTGTAGCGCAATATCATCATAGCAATATTCAACATGCTTACCTTGCTTCACTTGATATAGTGGTGGCTGTGCAATATAAATATAGCCAGCATCTACAAGCGGTCGTAGGAAACGGAAGAAGAATGTTAACAGTAACGTACGAATATGCGCTCCGTCTACGTCGGCATCCGTCATAATAATGATTTTATGATAACGGGCTTTTTCTAAATTAAATTCCTCGCCAATACCAGTACCGAATGCTGTAATCATTGCGCGAATTTCTGCATTCGATAAAATTTTATCTAATCGTGCTTTTTCTACGTTCAAAATTTTACCACGTAAAGGTAAAATCGCTTGGAAATGACGGTCACGTCCAGATTTTGCAGAACCACCAGCAGAGTCACCCTCTACAATGTAAATTTCACATTCAGCAGGATTTGTGGAAGAACAGTCTGCAAGTTTACCAGGCAAACTTGATACTTCAAGCGCTGACTTACGGCGTGTAAATTCACGGGCCTTTTTCGCTGCTACACGTGCACGAGCAGCCATTAAGCCTTTATCAATAATTTTACGTGCTACTGTTGGGTTTTCTAACATAAATCGTTCAAAACCATCTGAGAATAATGCATTCGTAATTTGGCTTACCTCTGAGTTACCAAGCTTTGTTTTCGTTTGTCCTTCAAATTGAGGATCAGGGTGCTTGATAGATATAATAGCCGTTAACCCTTCTCGAACGTCTTCACCTGTAAGGTTGGCATCAGCTTCTTTTAACAAACCATTTTTACGTGCGTAATCGTTGATAACACGAGTAAGTGCTGTTTTAAAGCCAGACTCATGTGTACCACCTTCGTACGTATTGATATTATTAGCGAATGAGAAAATATTCGATGAAAATCCTGCATTATATTGCATGGCTATTTCAATTGAAATACCATCCTTTTCACCAAGAACATCAATTGGTTCATGGATAGGCTCTTTAGATTTATTTAAGTGCTCTACATAAGAACGAATACCACCCTCATAATGATATGTAGTAGAACGTACCTCATCTTCACGCTCATCTGCAATTGTAATTCGAATACCGCGATTTAAATAAGCTAGTTCGCGAATACGGTGTGCTAAAATATCGAATTCATAAACTGTTGTTTCTTTGAAAATTTCAGGGTCTGCTTTAAAACGAGTTGTTGTTCCGTTATGATCTGTCTCACCAATAACAGTTAATGCTTGTTTCGTTTGACCACGTTCAAATTTAATTTCGTGAATATGTCCCTCACGATGAACTTGAACGATTGTCTCAACTGATAAAGCATTTACAACCGAGGCCCCTACACCATGAAGACCACCAGATACTTTATATCCTCCACCGCCGAATTTACCACCTGCATGGAGTACTGTCATAATTACTTCGACAGCTGGTTTACCCATTTTTTCTTGAATACTAACAGGAATTCCTCGACCATTATCCTCTACACGAATCCAGTTATCTTTTTCAATCGTAACAGAGATATCAGTACAAAATCCTGCAAGTGCTTCATCAATACTATTATCAACAATTTCCCACACCAAATGGTGGAGACCTTTAGAACTTGTTGAACCAATATACATCCCTGGTCTTTTACGAACCGCTTCTAAACCTTCTAATACCTGTATCTGATCGGCTTCATACGCTTGATCTTGTAAACCTTCGTTTTCTATAGCCACGGCTTCCATCTACTCCTTCATAACATCATTGTGTGTAAATGAATGAACAGTCAACCGAGCTGACTATTACCATTCTTTTATAATCTAAAAAACTCCCTGGCTAACTTTCTTCAATCGCACCTTGTTTCACGTGGAACAGCTGTGCATGTTCCATCGTCTCATGATGAATTCCATCAACACTTGTAGTCGTTACAAAGGTTTGGACTTCACCTTGAATGGTGTTTAATAAATGCGATTGGCGATAATCGTCGAGTTCCGACAATACATCATCTAAAAGTAGAATGGGTGTTTCATTTGTTTCTTGTTTAATTAACTCAATTTCGGCAAGCTTTAATGATAATGCAGTTGTACGTTGCTGCCCTTGAGAGCCATATGTTTGCACATCATAGTCGTTCACTAAAAATTGTAAATCGTCTCGATGTGGTCCAACCATAGTGACGCCACGATCGAATTCGCGGTCCTTAACCTCTATTAGCTTTTTAAGTAAAATATCTTCAATTTCACCCGTTGTCTGTCCCTTATCAATACCTGCTACGGTGCGGTATTTAATAACTAAAGTTTCTTTGCCTTGTGAAATTCCTGCATGTATTGGTTCTGCCCACTCTTGTAACAAATCCATAAATTGAAATCTTTTTCGAATAATTTGGGTAGCTGCGTGAATATACTGCTCATTATAAACATCATACATCACGTCATTAGTCATTAACTTGCCCTGATTCATTTTCAAATAATGATTTCGTTGTTTTAAAATCTTCTGAAAGGTTAATAAATCATGTAAGTAGACTGGCGAAATTTGACCAATCTCCATATCGATAAAACGTCGTCGTATTTGTGGACTTCCCTTTACAACATTTAAATCTTCTGGCGCAAACATCACTACATTCATTTGACCGATATAATGGCTCAGGCGACTTTGTTCAATATGATTAATCTTACCTTTTTTGCCTTTTTTCGTAATGGTAAGCTCAATCGGTAAAATACCATGCCTTTTTTGAACGGCCCCTTCTATTTTACCATAGTCTGAATCCCAACGTATCAATTCTTTATCGTTCGTCGTACGATGCGATTTTGCCATCGCTAATACGTAGATAGATTCCATGACATTTGTTTTCCCTTGGGCATTTTCACCAATAAATACATTTATTTTTGGAGAGAAATTTAACGCCAAAGCGTCATAATTACGGTAATTTGTAAGTTTTAACTGCTCTATATGCATAATTTATTGTCCAGTAGGCCCAACAATTCGGAATCGGCCACACCCAGGGATATTTACAACATCTCCGTTACGTAATTTGCGACCACGGCGATCGTCTACCTCGCCATTTACGTAAACATCATTTTCGTGTAAAAACCATTTTGCCATTCCGCCTGAGCTAATAGCATCGGTCATTTTTAATAGTTGCCCTAATGTGACAAACTCTACGTCGATTTCAATGTCTTTCATAGCTGTGTTACCCTCCAAATACAGAATGTCTATCTCTCTATCATACCTAAAAATGCATGATAAGTAAAAAAAGATAGCCGCATCTCGCGACTATCCTAAAGTTTATCCAAATAAAGTAAACATAACACAATTTCTTTACATTGCTCCACTAATATAAATTAGATGATCAATATGTTCGCACTGGTAAAATAAGTTGTAGAATCGCATCATCATGCACAGAACGTAAAATAAATGGTCTCATAGCGCCTGTAAATTGAATGACTACATCTTGGCCATCAATCGCTTTTAATGCTTCCATCATGTATTTTGCGCTAAAGGAAATTTTTAAGCCTTCCCCTTCTAATGCTTCTACAGGTATTTCTTCTTGTACTTTACCAATCTCAGGAGAATTCGATGAAACTTCAACAGCTTGACTATCTAAAATTTCAAATCGCACGACATTATTACGATCACCTCGTGCCACTAGTGATGCACGGTCGATTGCTTGTAACAATGCTTTACCGTTAATCGTTACATTTGTTTGATATTCTTCTGGAATTAAACGTGATGTATCTGGATAGTTTCCTTCAAGCAAGCGAGAGAAGAATAATACATCTCCTGTTTTAAATAAAACTTGCTGACTTGTAATAACAATTTGGACAAGGTTTGTAGAGTCTTCTAGTACTTTGTTTAACTCATTTAAACTTTTACCTGGAATAACAACACTATGTTCAACTTCTGGTAAATCTTCTAGTTGAACTTTACGTCTTGCTAAACGGTGGCTATCTGTTGCAACACAGATTAATGTTTCATTTTTTATCTGCCAGTTTACACCTGTCAACACGGGTCTGCTTTCAGAAGTAGCAACTGCAAACACTGTTTCACGGATAATTGATTTTAGTAGGTCAGCAGGTATAGTAAATTTTTGATCTTCCGTTAATTCGGGTAATAAAGGATATTCCGCTGCATCTGAGCCAATTAAATGGAATTCCGATTTACCTGAGCGAATATGCGTTTGGAAACCTGTTGTTACTTGTATTTCTACTTCATTTGTTGGCAATTTACGTACGATTTCATTGAACATACGAGCTTGTACGACAATAGAACCTGTTTCTGTAATATGAATAATTTGTTGTCCATCTTCTTCTACTGGGATAAATGTTTGAATTGTAATATCAGCATCACTACCAGTTAAACGAATTCCTTCGTTTGTTACATCGATTTTTATCCCCGTTAATATTGGAATAGTTGTTTTTGAACTTACAGCTTTCATGACATCATTTAAACCTTCTAGTAAACGGTCACGTAAAATATCAAATTTCATTTCTTTTCCCTCACATATTTATATTATTTATTTATTTAAATATAAAAGATATAGTAATAGGCCCTGTGGATTTGTGGATAAGTGCTTCTATGTGAATAAAATCAGTCTATCCACATGTAGATAGACTGTGTATAAGTTTGTGTTTAAATATTTGAGTTGTCCACAAGATTATTTTCCTAGCATGCTACGAATTTGTTTAATATCTTGTTGCAATTGAGTGTCATTTTTCAACAACGAAGATATTTTTTCATGAGCATGGATGACCGTAGTATGGTCACGACCACCAAACTCTTCGCCAATTTTCGGCAATGAGAAGTCTGTTAATTCGCGCGATAAAAACATCGCAATTTGTCGAGGAAACGCGATTAGTTTCGTTCGTTTTTTAGCTGAAAAGTCTTCTAAACGAATATTAAAGTGCTCCCCTACGGCATTTTGAATGTCTAATATCGTTACAGTTCTTGGCTTCGCATTAGGAATAATATCTTTTAACGCTTCAGCGGCTAATGTAGCAGTAATATCTTTGTTAACTAGCGATGAGTACGCTACGACACGAATAAGCGCACCTTCAAGCTCCCGAATATTGGAGTCAATCTGGTTCGCAATATAGAGCATTACCTCGTTCGGTACATCCAAACCGTCCGCTTTTGCTTTTTTTCGTAGAATGGCAATACGTGTTTCTAAATCTGGTGGTGCTATATCTGTGATAAGCCCCCATTCAAATCGAGAACGTAAGCGATCCTCTAAAGTCGGGATTTCCTTAGGTGGACGGTCACTAGAAATGACAATTTGTTTGGATTCCTCATGTAATGTGTTAAAAGTATGGAAAAATTCTTCTTGAGTAGATTCTTTTCCAGCAAGGAATTGAATATCATCAATTAGCAGTACATCTACATTACGATATTTATTGCGAAAATCGAGTGCTTTATTATCACGAATAGAGTTAATAAACTCATTCGTAAATTTTTCTGATGATAAGTACACGACTTTTGCATTTGGATTATGTTCTAACACATAATGGCCAATTGCGTGCATTAAATGCGTTTTGCCAAGCCCTACGCCCCCATAGATAAAGAATGGGTTATAGGCCTTTGCAGGGGCCTCAGCGACAGCTAATGATGCAGCATGAGCAAAGCGGTTTCCAGAGCCAATAACGAACGTATCAAATGTATATTTCGGATTTAACATTCCTGGTGAAATATCATGTTGGTCGTTATTTTTTGCTTGGATAATCGGCGCTGGTAAGTCAAAATCGTCCGAATCCTGGTTTTTTTGAACAACAAATTTAATAAGCAAGTCTTCGCCTGTTAGCTCCGTTAATATACCTGTAATCAAATGAATATAATGATTTTCAAGCCAGTCTCGAGCAAACGAATTTGGCGCGGCAATCGTCACTGTCGAACCACTTCCATTGTAAGAAAGTAATTTTGTAGACTTTAGCCACGTTTCAAAGCTTGGTTTAGAAATTTTTTGTTCAACTTGAGCCAGGACATTATTCCATAATTCTTCTAAATGTTCCAA